>NZ_JARXUX010000001.1:0-4988477 GCF_029892305.1 Janthinobacterium sp. CG_23.4
AAAAAAGAAGGTTGACGGATTTAGCGAAATGCTTCATACTCTTTCTTCTTCGCAGCTGACAAACACAACGCTTTGTCGATAGCGCGAGAGTGGTAAATAAGTAGTACCGAATACGTTCTTTAACAATTAACAGTCGATAAGTGTGGGCATTTGATGTAAGTGCAGCAGCGATCTTCGGATCGCTGTAAAACTTAAAATATCAAATGTTCACAAGAAATAATGAAATAGGCGCTACGAAAGTAGTGGCCTGTCAGTTTTTTGAGTGAGCGACCCATCAGCAATGATGGTGCCGGTAAAACGGCAAAGTAACAGAGATTAAACTGAAGAGTTTGATCCTGGCTCAGATTGAACGCTGGCGGCATGCCTTACACATGCAAGTCGAACGGCAGCACGGAGCTTGCTCTGGTGGCGAGTGGCGAACGGGTGAGTAATATATCGGAACGTACCCTAGAGTGGGGGATAACGTAGCGAAAGTTACGCTAATACCGCATACGATCTAAGGATGAAAGTGGGGGATCGCAAGACCTCATGCTCGTGGAGCGGCCGATATCTGATTAGCTAGTTGGTAGGGTAAAAGCCTACCAAGGCATCGATCAGTAGCTGGTCTGAGAGGACGACCAGCCACACTGGAACTGAGACACGGTCCAGACTCCTACGGGAGGCAGCAGTGGGGAATTTTGGACAATGGGCGAAAGCCTGATCCAGCAATGCCGCGTGAGTGAAGAAGGCCTTCGGGTTGTAAAGCTCTTTTGTCAGGGAAGAAACGGTGAGAGCTAATATCTTTTGCTAATGACGGTACCTGAAGAATAAGCACCGGCTAACTACGTGCCAGCAGCCGCGGTAATACGTAGGGTGCAAGCGTTAATCGGAATTACTGGGCGTAAAGCGTGCGCAGGCGGTTTTGTAAGTCTGATGTGAAATCCCCGGGCTCAACCTGGGAATTGCATTGGAGACTGCAAGGCTAGAATCTGGCAGAGGGGGGTAGAATTCCACGTGTAGCAGTGAAATGCGTAGATATGTGGAGGAACACCGATGGCGAAGGCAGCCCCCTGGGTCAAGATTGACGCTCATGCACGAAAGCGTGGGGAGCAAACAGGATTAGATACCCTGGTAGTCCACGCCCTAAACGATGTCTACTAGTTGTCGGGTCTTAATTGACTTGGTAACGCAGCTAACGCGTGAAGTAGACCGCCTGGGGAGTACGGTCGCAAGATTAAAACTCAAAGGAATTGACGGGGACCCGCACAAGCGGTGGATGATGTGGATTAATTCGATGCAACGCGAAAAACCTTACCTACCCTTGACATGGCTGGAATCCTGAAGAGATTTGGGAGTGCTCGAAAGAGAGCCAGTACACAGGTGCTGCATGGCTGTCGTCAGCTCGTGTCGTGAGATGTTGGGTTAAGTCCCGCAACGAGCGCAACCCTTGTCATTAGTTGCTACGAAAGGGCACTCTAATGAGACTGCCGGTGACAAACCGGAGGAAGGTGGGGATGACGTCAAGTCCTCATGGCCCTTATGGGTAGGGCTTCACACGTCATACAATGGTACATACAGAGCGCCGCCAACCCGCGAGGGGGAGCTAATCGCAGAAAGTGTATCGTAGTCCGGATTGTAGTCTGCAACTCGACTGCATGAAGTTGGAATCGCTAGTAATCGCGGATCAGCATGTCGCGGTGAATACGTTCCCGGGTCTTGTACACACCGCCCGTCACACCATGGGAGCGGGTTTTACCAGAAGTAGGTAGCTTAACCGTAAGGAGGGCGCTTACCACGGTAGGATTCGTGACTGGGGTGAAGTCGTAACAAGGTAGCCGTATCGGAAGGTGCGGCTGGATCACCTCCTTTCTAGAGTTTGCACGAATCAGCAATGATTCACGCATCAAATGTTCACACTTATCGGCTGTTTAATTAAGAAGAAACAGTAGTCGTAGTAGCACCGCGTTGGGGCTGTAGCTCAGCTGGTTAGAGCACCGTGTTGATAACGCGGGGGTCGTTGGTTCGAGTCCAACCAGCCCTACCAGTAAATACAAACCCGGGGGTAAGGTGGACACTAGTCCAGCCAGACCTACCAGTAATGTAATACGCACAGGGGGATTAGCTCAGCTGGGAGAGCACCTGCTTTGCAAGCAGGGGGTCGTCGGTTCGATCCCGTCATCCTCCACCAATACTTTGAAAGTGCAAACGTAAGCCAGTCAACAAGACTGTGGTTTAGGTTTGATCTTTTAGCGATCAAAGCTGTTTCGTTCTTTAACAATCTGGAAGAAGTAAAGATTATTTATTGATCGGTTTGCCGTAAAAAGCAAATCGATGGGTAATGATTGTATGTATCAACAAACAAGCAACAACGTTGTACTTTCTTATCCCTGTAGCGCTCTTTGGTCACCTCGGTGAACAGAGGCTAACGTTATAGGGACAAGCGAATAAGTGCACATGGTGGATGCCTTGGCGATTACAGGCGATGAAGGACGTAGTAGCTTGCGATAAGCTGCGGGGAGTGAGCAAACACACTTTGATCCGCAGATTTCCGAATGGGGCAACCCACCCTTTTAGGGTATTGCATACTGAATACATAGGTATGCAAGGCGAACGCGGCGAACTGAAACATCTAAGTAGCTGCAGGAAAAGAAATCAACCGAGATTCCCAAAGTAGCGGCGAGCGAAATGGGAAGAGCCTGTACGTGATAGTCGGACCGATAACAGAATCCTCTGGAAATAGGAGCCATAGTGGGTGATAGCCCCGTATGTGAAATCGGACCGGTGATACTAAGCGTACGACAAGTAGGGCGGGACACGTGACATCCTGTCTGAATATGGGGGGACCATCCTCCAAGGCTAAATACTCGTAATCGACCGATAGTGAACCAGTACCGTGAGGGAAAGGCGAAAAGAACCCCGGAAGGGGAGTGAAATAGATCCTGAAACCGTGTGCATACAAACAGTAGGAGCGGACTTGTTCCGTGACTGCGTACCTTTTGTATAATGGGTCAGCGACTTACATTCAGTGGCAAGGTTAACCGCATAGGGAAGCCGTAGAGAAATCGAGTCCGAATAGGGCGATCAGTCGCTGGGTGTAGACCCGAAACCAAGTGATCTACTCATGGCCAGGATGAAGGTGCGGTAACACGCCCTGGAGGTCCGAACCCACTAATGTTGAAAAATTAGGGGATGAGCTGTGGGTAGGGGTGAAAGGCTAAACAAACTTGGAAATAGCTGGTTCTCTCCGAAAACTATTTAGGTAGTGCCTCAAGTATCACCATCGGGGGTAGAGCACTGTTATGGCTAGGGGGTCATTGCGACTTACCAAACCATTGCAAACTCCGAATACCGATGAGTGCGAGCTTGGGAGACAGACGTCGGGTGCTAACGTCCGGCGTCAAGAGGGAAACAACCCAGACCGCCAGCTAAGGTCCCAAAGATTGGCTAAGTGGAAAACGAAGTGGGAAGGCTAAAACAGTCAGGATGTTGGCTTAGAAGCAGCCATCATTTAAAGAAAGCGTAATAGCTCACTGATCGAGTCGTCCTGCGCGGAAGATGTAACGGGGCTAAGCCAGTCACCGAAGCTGCGGATATGTGCGCTCCTTTAAGCGCATTGATAAAGCAGAGCTGGGCAATACTTACTTGCGAAGCAAGTTAGTAGAGACCAAAGCTCTTGCGAACATCGAGTGTATTTAAAGGAGCGCACATATGGTAGGAGAGCGTTCTGTAAGCCTGCGAAGGTGTCTTGTAAAGGATGCTGGAGGTATCAGAAGTGCGAATGCTGACATGAGTAGCGATAATGGGGGTGAAAAGCCTCCACGCCGTAAGCCCAAGGTTTCCTGTTCAACGTTCATCGGAGCAGGGTGAGTCGGCCCCTAAGGCGAGGCAGAGATGCGTAGCTGATGGGAAGCAGGTTAATATTCCTGCACCGTCGTATGATGCGATGGGGGGACGGATCGCGGAAGGTTGTCCAACTGTTGGAATAGTTGGTTTTTGGCTCATAGAAGGCACTTAGGCAAATCCGGGTGCGCAATTCAAGGGGTTGAGACGAGTGAACTTGTTCACGAAGCAATCGGAAGTGGTTCCAAGAAAAGCCTCTAAGCTTCAGTCATACGAGACCGTACCGCAAACCGACACAGGTGGGCGAGATGAGTATTCTAAGGCGCTTGAGAGAACTCGGGAGAAGGAACTCGGCAAATTGGTACCGTAACTTCGGGAAAAGGTACGCCCCGGTAGCTTGATTGGTTTACTCCATGAGGGTGAAAGGGTTGCAATAAACTGGTGGCTGCGACTGTTTAATAAAAACACAGCACTCTGCAAACACGAAAGTGGACGTATAGGGTGTGACGCCTGCCCGGTGCTGGAAGATTAAATGATGGGGTGCAAGCTCTTGATTGAAGTCCCAGTAAACGGCGGCCGTAACTATAACGGTCCTAAGGTAGCGAAATTCCTTGTCGGGTAAGTTCCGACCTGCACGAATGGCGTAACGATGGCCACACTGTCTCCTCCCGAGACTCAGCGAAGTTGAAATGTTTGTGATGATGCAATCTACCCGCGGCTAGACGGAAAGACCCCATGAACCTTTACTGTAGCTTTGCATTGGACTTTGAACCAATCTGTGTAGGATAGGTGGGAGGCTTTGAAGCGGGGACGCTAGTTCTCGTGGAGCCAACCTTGAAATACCACCCTGGTTTGTTTGAGGTTCTAACCTTGGTCCGTTATCCGGATCGGGGACAGTGCATGGTAGGCAGTTTGACTGGGGCGGTCTCCTCCTAAAGTGTAACGGAGGAGTTCGAAGGTACGCTAGATACGGTCGGACATCGTGTTGATAGTGCAATGGCATAAGCGTGCTTAACTGCGAGACTGACAAGTCGAGCAGGTACGAAAGTAGGACATAGTGATCCGGTGGTTCTGTATGGAAGGGCCATCGCTCAACGGATAAAAGGTACTCTGGGGATAACAGGCTGATTCCTCCCAAGAGTTCATATCGACGGGGGAGTTTGGCACCTCGATGTCGGCTCATCACATCCTGGGGCTGTAGCCGGTCCCAAGGGTATGGCTGTTCGCCATTTAAAGTGGTACGTGAGCTGGGTTTAAAACGTCGTGAGACAGTTTGGTCCCTATCTGCCGTGGGCGTTGGAAATTTGAAGGGGGCTGCTCCTAGTACGAGAGGACCGGAGTGGACGAACCTCTGGTGTACCGGTTGTCACGCCAGTGGCATTGCCGGGTAGCTAAGTTCGGAAGAGATAACCGCTGAAAGCATCTAAGCGGGAAACTTGCCTTGAGATGAGATTTCCCAGAGCCTTGAGCTCTTTGAAGGGTCGTTCGAGACCAGGACGTTGATAGGCTGGGTGTGGAAGTGCAGTAATGCATTAAGCTAACCAGTACTAATTGCCCGTACGGCTTGTCCCTATAACCTTAGCAGGTACAGAGGATAAGACGGTACAACGTTGTGAGTTTGTTGATACCATTCATTACCCAAAAATCTTTGCTTCTTCCAGATTCAGGCTTTGTCGTCCTACAGGAGACAAATGCCAGTACAAGTTATGCCTGATGACCATAGCAAGTTGGTCCCACCCCTTCCCATCCCGAACAGGACCGTGAAACAACTTTGCGCCGATGATAGTGCTGCAACCAGTGTGAAAGTAGGTTATCGTCAGGCTTGTTATTTGGTGCAACAGCTCCCGGCTGTTGCACCTAGAGAAAAACCCTGCCAGCAATGGTGGGGTTTTTTTTCGTCTGCCGGTTTTAGTAAAAGCAGCGCTATGCGCTGCCTTTGTCATGTGTGAAACCGGTCACCATCGAGGCGTGCGCTGTGCGCACGGGGGCTTGACTCAGGAGGGTTTGCCGCCCTTGAGCCGCTGCAGCAGCGTGTCCACGCTGTCGCTGACGGGCAAGCCGTGGCGGCGCAGTAGTTGCACGTGCAATACGAGGTTTTCCAGCACCAGCTTGGCCGCCACCGCCAGCAGGGCCAGGTTGCGGTCTTCCGGGCTGAAACTTTCCATGGCATCGGCCATCTCGCACAGGTGGTTGGCGATCAGGCCGCGCAATTCCTGCTCGTCAAAGGGCAGGTCGGCAAAATCGATGGGATCGGCCACTTCCACTTCCTGCATCAGCACGGCTAGTTCTTCCGGGGTAATCGTCATGCCTGGCCTCCTTGTTTACGCTGTTCTATTTTATGCCATGCGTCTTTGTATTGTCGGCAGTCTGGCATTGCGGAGATGAGGAAGAACATCGGCAGGCGGTGTCTGCCCAGTTGCCGCCTGTTTATGCAGTCGGTTTTGCCACGCTGTAGTAGCACAGGAAGATGTCGACAGCCAGTTGCGTCACTTCGTGTTGGCGTGCCGGGCCCAGCAAAGGTTCACCTAGGGTGATTTGCGGCCAGAATGCAAAGGTCTTCAGTGGCGACATCAGCAGGTGTGCCACTTCCAGCGTGTCGCCCGCCTTGATGCGCCCATCTTGCTGCGCCGCACGGATCCAGATATTGAGGCCTGTTTCCTTTTCATTCAGGCGTGCCACCATCGCTTGCGCACGCTCGGGCGAGTGGATGGTTTCGCCACAGATGACACGTGCTAGGTCGATGAATGCCGGGTCGCATAGCAAGACCATTTTCTGCTCGACCAAGGCCAGCACCTGCGGTCGCAGTGGCTGGTCCGCGACGTAGGGTACGGCAGGCTGTGCCACGATGCTTTCCCACATACGCTGCAGGATTTCCGCGAACAAACCGTCTTTGCTGGGAAAATGGTTGTATACGGTGCGCTTGGAAACGGCGGCCGTGGCGGCGATCTTGTCCATGCTGGTCGCGTCAAAACCGTGCTCGCGAAACTCGGCGATGGCGGCATCGACGATGGCGACGCGCTTGCGGTCGGTGAGGCGTTGCGGTGCGGCCATGGCGGGAAATCTCCTTTGAAAACAATATTTTACACCTCTCGGTTTACTTTGCCAGAAATGGGAACTGTACTGTGTAGTGCAACTTTATCCCTGTGTTTTATTCATTGCTCGTATAGGCATGCAGCGCAGCTTAGTCTTCGGGTTCCTGATCGTCATGCGTGCTGGCACCTTGCACACTGGGCCAGTGGCACCAACTTCTTCCCCAAGCTCGTCGTTACAACGCCACGCAGGCAAGTTGCACAATTCCGTGCAGATGCACAAGCTCGGTACGGTAGCAATGTTCAAGCTGATATGGATCTGGTTTGTTGCGATAAGCCCGACAGCACGCCGCCGGCCCCTGTCGTGCCCGTGCAGACGCTGAGCTAGGCGGTCGACTTGACGTAGCCAAAGAAGGGGAATAAATGGTGGTTGGCGATGCTGGAAGAGGAGATGGCCCGGTAAGAACGGCTCAGGCCGTCACATTGATCAGGCGGCCCAGACTCTGGCCATAACTGTTCAGCTGGGGCGCGCTTTTCGGCGCTGCCTGGCTCAGTTGTTGCGGTATGGCCACTTTGATCGCTTGGTCCAACTGCGGCGCCTTGACGATGCGCGTGTCGCTGTCCTGGGCTTGCCGGCTGCTGCGCTGTGTCCGGCTCAAGGTTTCCTGTTCCCGCGCCAGCGATTGGCGGCTTTGCGCCAGCTGTTCACTGTCGCGCTGTACCTGGTTCTGGCCTTGCTCGACCTTGCGCTGTGCCGTGGCCAGCGAGGCTTGCAGATTATTGACGGACGTTAGCGTGACCATATTGTTCACCTTTGAAAGTAGGCCCAGGCGTGCGCAGAGGGGGAAGGGCAGGCCGGTGAGGCGCGACATGTCGCCAGATAATATTTACCTGCATCAAGACTAGGATAGATTCTCGCATAGTTCCAGTTAATTATGCTTTCTTGATAATTTTATTGTGCACGTCTTGTGTTGCCAAAATAGCATTTTTAAGTCAGTGCGCATCTTTTTAAAGTGAGCACACGCTGTCGCTCATAGCTACTGGCTGTATGTCATCGTCGCTGCCATTTTGTGGACGCAGCGAAAATGGCGCGCGTCAAAAGCTCCTCTTCAGCGTGTCAATATGTTGTTGTTTTTTTACCATTGTGGTGCTCGGTAATGCCCGGCCTGCTTAGCGCCCTGGGCTATAATTGTCGGCTAGAGTTGGTTTCTTTTGCCATACAGACAGGTAGTTAATACATGAATCTCAAGAGCCTCGCAATTGCCCTCGGCATGTCGAAAACGACAGTCAGCCGGGCGTTGAACGGCTATCCGGAAGTCAATTCCCGCACCCGTGAAATCGTCCTGGCCGCAGCCAAGAAAGTCGGCTACCGGCCCAATCCGCTGGCGCGCAGCCTGGCCGTTGGCCGTACCAATGTGCTGGGCATGATCTATCCCTTGCTGCCCAGCGACCTGGGCGACAGCGTCTTTCTTTCCGTGGTCAATGGCATGTCAGACGCAGTCGAAGCGTCGAAGATGAGCCTCATTATCGCCCCCGTGTCGCCGCCGAACGAACAGCCCTCATATGAAACGATGGTGCGCGGACGCCAGGTCGATGGCCTGGTGGTGGGCCGCACCAAGGTGATCGATGAGCGCATCGCGTATTTGACCAAGGTGGGTTTTCCCTTTGTGGCCAATGGCCGCACGCGCATCGACGCGCCGTACGCGTATTTTGACTACGACCATGACACGGGCATCGACCTGGCCGTGTCCTTCCTGACGGCACACGGCCACCAGCGCATCGCCCTGCTGAGCGCGCCGCTGGAATTGCATTTCGCCTACGAGCGTAAGGAAAGCTTTATCCGCTGCATGGCGCAGGCGGGCTTGCCGCTGGACCCCAATTATCTGCTCGACAATACCTTCGATCGCCGCAGCGGCTACCAGGCCATGCAGCAATTACTGGCTTGCTCGCCGCGTCCCACGGCCGTGATCGTCGACAACCATTTGTCCGGCGTAGGCGTGGTGCGCGCTCTGATGGATGCGGGCATCGAGATCGGCAAGGAAATCTCCGTCATCGTCTGGGGCAATGTGGAAGACACCTTGATCGGCATCAACGTCACCACCATAGCCCAGCCCGACCTGCGCCGCGCCGGCGCCAAGATGGTCGAAATGCTGCAATCCTTGCTGGCCGGCACGCCGCCGGAAAAGCTGCAGGAAATCTGGCAACCGGTGCTGTTGCCGGGGGCGACGGTGGGACGTTGTCCCGACGCATAAAAAAACGCAGAGCCGAGGTGAACTGACCCCAATAAGTTGGACACCAACCTATTGGGGTTTTTCATGTCGAAGTACGCAGAACAGTTCAAGCTGGCAGTGGTCAAGCAATACCTTGCCGGCGCGAGTGGTTTCCAATTCTTGGCGAACCAGCATGGTGTTCCTTACTCCATGGTTCGCAAGTGGGTGGGACTATTTCGCCAGCATGGTGAGGACGGCTTGCGAAAGAAGTTCAGCCACTATGATGCAGACTTCAAGCTTTCGGTATTGCAACATATGTGGGCCAATGACTTGTCTTATGGCAAGACTGCTGCAGTTTTCAATATTCGGCATCATGCCGCCGTGGGCGTATGGGAGCGCTGCTATCATACGGGCGGTATAGACGCCCTCATGCCACGTCGCCGTGGCAGACCCACGAAAATGCCCAGCCCTCCAGACACAAAGCCATCTTTGCCCGTTAATGATTCAGAGCGTACCCACGAGGAGTTGGTCGCAGAGGTGAATCAGTTGCGCATGGAGGTGGCCTACCTAAAAAAGTTGCGGGCCTTAGTTCAATCACAGCAGCTACCGCAGGCGACAGCACGCAAAAAGCGCAAGTAATTATTGAACTAAGGCAGCACTTTCCCCTGGCTGGCCTGCTCAAGCTGGCCGGCTTGGCGCGCAGCACTTTTTACTATCAACAGAAGGCGGCGCAGGTCTGCGACAAGCATCAGGAACTGAAAAAGCAGATTGGCATCATCTTTGCCTTCCATAAGGGGCGCTACGGCTATCGGAGGGTCACAGCGGCGATTCGGCAGCTGGGCGAAAAGGTCAACCACAAGACCGTTCAAAGCATGATGGGCAAGCTCGGTCTCAAGTCACTGGTGCGGCCAAAGAAATACCGTTCGTACAAAGGCGAAGTAGGCCACGCTGCCCCTAACGTTCTGAAGCGGCAATTTGATGCACCATGCGCCAATCAGAAATGGGTCACCGACGTGACGGAATTCAATGTCTCTGGCGAGAAGCTGTATCTATCTCCGGTGATGGACTTGTACAACGGCGAAATCGTTGCATTTGAGACCGCCAGGCGGCCAGCGTTCGAACTGGTGGGTGTCATGCTCAAGAAGGCGCTGGCGAAGCTTAAAGCGGGCGAGAACCCCATTCTTCATTCGGACCAGGGATGGCAATACCGAATGCCTGCGTATCAGCGGGCGTTGCGGAACAAGCACGTTGTGCAAAGCATGTCGCGTAAGGGCAACTGCCTCGATAACGCGGCAATGGAGAGCTTCTTCGCAGTGCTGAAATCGGAGTTCTTTTACCTGAACAAATTCAGCAGCGTCGAAGAGCTACAAACCGGCATCAAGAAATACATTCACTACTATAATCACGACCGTATTAAGATGAAACTAAAAGGGCTGAGTCCCGTGCAATACAGAACCCAGCCCTTGGCCGCCTAACAAACTTAACCGTCCAACTTTACGGGGTCAGTTCAGAGGTCCGGCGTTTTTTATTCAAGCAGCGCTGGCTGCGGGTTTGCTAATTTACGCCACGTGCTTCCTGCCATCGGCCAGCACAGCCAACAATCTCACTTTGTCCTGGCGGTAGGTGGCGACGGCCGCTTCCTTGACGTGGCCGAAGCCGCGGATTTTCTCTGGCAGCGAAACCAGTTCCACGCAGGTCGCCAGGTTCTCCGCAGTCAGGTTGACCAGCAGGCCGGCCAGCAATTCGCGGTATTCGACGATCAGCGCGCGTTCCATCTTGCGCTCGTTTGTATAGCCGAAGACGTCGAAGGTGCCGCCGCGCAGACCCTTGGCTTTGGCCAGCAGCTTGAAGGCGCGCCACATCCAGGAACCGAACTCCGCTTTTACCAGATGCCCCTTCGCATCTTTCTTGGCAAACAGCGGCGGCGCCAGGTTGAATTTCACCGAAAAATTCCCTTCGAACTGCTGCTGCAATTGCTCCACGAAATGGCCATCCGTGTACAGGCGCGCCACTTCATACTCGTCCTTGTAGGCCAGCAATTTGAAATAGCTCTTGGCGACAGCCATCGACAGTTTCTGCCCCAGTCCCAGGGTGTTTTCCCGGTCGCGCACCTGTTTTACCAGGGTCAGATAACCGTCCGCGTACGTGGCGTTCTGGTAGGCGGTAAGGAACTCCACGCGCTTCTTGATGACGCTATCGAGGCTTTGCGGCATTTGCACAAGGATGGCTTGCGACGGCGTGGCGATCTGCGTGACACGACGCACGTCGATGGCGGCGCGGCGGCCCCACAGGAAACTTTTCTTGTTCGACTCTATACCCACGCCATTCAATTCGATGGCGCGCAGCAGCGCCGCTTCTGTCAATGGAATGCGGCCCTTTTGCCAGGCGTAGCCGAGCATGAACAGGTTGGCGGCAATCGAGTCGCCCATCAGCGCGGTAGCCAATTTGGTGGCGTCGATGAAGTCGGCCGCGTCGGCGCCGCCCACGGATTCTTCGATCAACTGGCGCACTTCCGCCGTCGGATATTGCCAGTCGGCATTCTGCGCAAACGTGCCCGGCGGTTGCTCGTGCAGGTTGACGACGGCCAGGCTGCGGCCAGGGCGCATCTTTGATACGGCATCGTGCGCGCCGGCCGTCAGCATGTCGCAGCCTAAAATCAGGTCCGCTTCACCCGTGGCGATGCGCTGGGCGCGGATGTGCGCGGGGGATTTTGCAATTTTCACGTGCGAGGTGACGGAACCGTTCTTTTGCGACATGCCCGTCATGTCCAGCACGGACGCGCCCTTGCCTTCCAGGTGGGCCGCCATGCCCATCAGCGCGCCCACGGTGATGACGCCCGTGCCGCCGATGCCATTGATGAGGATGTTATACGGTGCGTCGCAGGCGGGCAGGACGGGTTCCGGCAGGGGGCCGAAGTTGTCCGTCTCGCCCGTCTTGCCGGCACCCGTCTTGGTTTTCTTCAGGCTGCCGCCCTCGACGGTGACGAAGCTGGGGCAAAAACCCTTGGCGCACGAGTAATCCTTGTTGCACGAGGATTGATCGATGGTGCGCTTGCGTCCAAATTGCGTCTCTTTCGGCAAGATAGACACGCAGTTCGACTGCACGCCGCAGTCGCCACAGCCTTCGCAGACGGCATCGTTGATGACCATGCGTTTGGCGATGTCCGGATACTCGCCTTTTTTCCGGCGCCGGCGTTTCTCGGCCGCACAGGTCTGGTCGTAGATCAGCACGGACACGCCTTGCACCTCGCGCAATTCGCGCTGCACGGCATCCATGTCCTTGCGGTCATGCAAAGTCAGGTGCGCGGGCAAGTTGCTGCGGTCGCTGTAGCGGCTTAAATCTTCCGTCACCAGCGCGATGCGGGCGATGCCTTCGGCTGCCACTTGCTGCGCCATCATCGGCACGGTGATGAGGCCGTCCACCGGCTGGCCGCCCGTCATGGCGACGGCGTCGTTGTACAGAATCTTGTAGGTGATATTGACCTTGGCGGCTTGCGCGGCGCGGATGGCCAAGTAGCCCGAGTGGAAATACGTGCCGTCGCCCAAGTTCTGGAACACGTGCGGCAGTGTGGAAAACGCGGCTTGCCCGATCCACGGCGCGCCCTCGCCGCCCATGTGCGTGGTCAGCTTGTTCATTTCCGGGTAGATCGAGGTGGCCATCACGTGGCAGCCGATGCCAGCCAGGGCCAGGCTGCCGTCCGGCACCTTGGTCGAGGTATTGTGCGGGCAGCCGGAGCAGTAGAAGGCGGGACGGAATGGCGTATTCACGGCCTTTTTCAGGACCGCGTCCTTGGCGTCGAGGAAACTCAATCTCGCCTTGATCAGGTCGCAGGTGACGGGATCGGAAATCAGGCGCGCGATGCGACTGGCGATGACACGTGCCACTTGCGAGACGGAAAAGTCCACCTTGGAGGTGAGCAGCCATTCGCCGCGCGGCGCCACCCATTCGCCTTTTTCATCGAACTTGCCGATGACACGCGGACGCACGTCGTCGCGCCAGTTGTACAGCTGCTCTTTCAACTGGTATTCGACGATTTGGCGCTTCTCTTCCACCACGAGAATTTCATCGAGACCTTGCGCAAACTCACGCACGCTGTCCGGTTCCAGCGGCCACGGCATGGCCACCTTGAACAGGCGCATGCCGACAGCGGCCGCCATCTGCTCGTCGATGCCCAGCTCTTCCAGCGCTTCGAGCACGTCGAGATAGGACTTACCGGAAGCGATGATGCCCAGCTTGGCGTTCGGGCTGTCGATGGTGGTGTGGTTGAGCTTGTTTTCGCGCGCGTAGGCCAGGGCCGCATAGATCTTGTAGTCCTGCATCAGCGCTTCCTGATTGCGCGCCTGCTGGCCCAGCGGGATGCTCGACAGGCGTGCGTTCAGGCCGCCTTCGGGCATGACGAAATCCTGCGGAATTTTCACTTCTACGCGGAACGGATCGGCATCGATGGAAGCCGACGACTCGACCGTATCGGCCAGCGCCTTGAAGGCTACCGTGCAGCCGGAAAAGCGTGACATGGCCCAGCCGTGGATGCCCAGGTCCAGATATTCCTGCACATTGCAAGGATACAAGACGGGGATCATTGAGGCAGAGAACAGATGGTCGGATTGGTGCGGCAGGGTCGACGAATACGCGCCATGGTCGTCGCCGGCCACCAGCAGCACGCCGCCCAGTTTTGACGTGCCTGCATGGTTCATGTGCTTGAAGACATCGCCGCAGCGGTCCACGCCCGGGCCCTTGCCGTACCACATGGCGAACACGCCGTCGTACTTGGCCGGGCCGATCAGATCGACTTGCTGCGAACCCCAGACGGCCGTGGCCGCCAAGTCTTCGTTGACGCCGGGCACGAACTGCACGTGGTGTGCTTCCAGCTGTTTCTTGGCTTTCCACAGGTTCTCGTCGAGGCCGCCTAAGGGCGAGCCACGGTAGCCGGAAATGAAGCCGGCCGTGTTGAGGCCAGCGGCCTGGTCGCGCAGGCGCTGCATCATGGGCAGGCGCACCAGGGCCTGGATGCCGGACAGGAAGATGGCGCCGGAAGTGGCCGTGTATTTGTCGTCGAGGCTGACGCTGGTCAAGCGGGAAGATTCAAGCGGTGTAGATGGCGCGGCACCGGCGTTTCTAGCGAACGCTGCGGAGCCGTTTTCCGTGGTCACGGACATGGCTGTCTCCAAAAGGGTGTTTCAGATAGCGGCTGTACCAGGGCCGCGCCCGGTAAGGCGCGCGCTGTGCAGACGGGATGGCCGCGTGTGGGCGGCACATAACTATATTAAATATAAAATAGTTAATGTGCTCAGTGTAGAACGCGCGTGGGGAAGGAGCAAATACGCTTTGGCGATGGGGGTATAAGAAAAAATGATGGCCTGCCTTGCGCTGCAAGACAGGCCATGCAGCAAGGCACGCTTAGGGCTGCGTCCAGTAAACGGGGCGAGCCCGCTGCGGGTGGGACGCAGGTGTCGCTTCCGGCAAGAGAAGATTGGTCGACTTCAGGGCCAGCGTCAGGGCCTGGGCGGCATCGATTCTGTCCACATTCGTTTTGTTGAACAGTCCTCTGGATAAACGCAGATACACAGGGGCGCCGCCGGCTTCGATATCCACGCTATACGGTTCTGTCGTGAAAGACACTTCGTATTTCCCGGGTACTAATTGCAAGGCAACGTAACTCTTGTAGACGGCATTATAAAAAGCGAAATTGGTTTTTTCTGGCAAGTGCTGTGCCTTCAGATGGTACGGACGCCCGTAATAAGCATCGCTGCTATGCTTGCTGATGTTGCTGTAGTCGTTGAAGATGATCAGGTTGGCTTTTGTATTCAGGGCCGTGCCGGGAGGTGCGACGGCCGGATCAGCTTCCATTGCCGTGCTGCGGAGCAAGCCGGCGGCGTCCCTGCGCTGCGCCTGGTTTTCTGCCAGTACAGGAATGAGTGCCCTGGAGATCGCCTCCGGTCCCATGGTCGGGCCAGTTTTTTCATCATAGTGATCGGAGAAAATGGCACTGGGAATATTCTGGATAGAGTGCCAGATCAACTTGTTGTCGAGGCGGTCAACGACAGCGATTTCGCTGCTCATGGTGAAGGAAAAAACGCAGGCGATGAAGCTGCAGCTTGACGTTGAGGAGACGTTTTCGATATGCCAATCGACGAGGGCGGCATAGCGGCGTCCCGTCGGGCTCGCTGGCAATGCCAGCGCGGTAGCCAGCGCGGAAGGCTGTTTTGCGCTCGACAACGAGGGGATGAACGCCAGTTTTTGCGTCGGATCTGCGGCCGCTTCGACCAGTGCGCGGCAGGTCCAGCTATGCAGCATGGAAGTATTGTCCATCGCTAAGACTTTACCGAACAGGTTCTTGGTGGTGGCTGGCGTGCATTCTTCCGGTGACATGAAGGCGATGACGTCGATATCCTCATTCTTGATAGGCTGGTTGATATCGCGCACCAGCAATTCGAAGGCGGGCATGGATGTTTCTGGTACGCCCGCCGTGGCGCCGTGCCATGTGCTAAGGGCGCCAGTGCAGACAAACAGGAAAGATAAGGTAGGGCGAAGGAATGGCATAAGGCATTATTATGAAATAGATAATGCAGCATGATATTTCCTTGTGGAAATAATTGATAGTGTTTTTAGTACTTTACTGCACTGCGTGCACGATGCTACGCGGATAGCACGTGCGCCCCCACCCAGCGTCCGCTGCCGCACAGCTCGGCGGCCACTTGCAGCACCAGGTTTTTGACGGCGTTGCCTGCATTCGTCAGGGGAATGTTCTTCGACGCGCACAGCGCCACCGTGCGCGACAGCACGGGGCTGTGGATGGCATAGCTGCGCATGGCGCCGCTGTCCAGTTCGGCCAGCAGGGGCGCGGCCGGCAGGATGGTGGCGCCCATGCCAGCCAGGATGGCCGATTTCAGGATGGCGATCGAGTTGATCTCGATCACGTTCGCTGTCTCCAGGCCCAGTTCGCGGGCGCGGCTGTCGATGCGCGGACGCACGCCATGCTGCAAGCCGGGCAGGATCAGGGTGGCGCGCAATGCCTGTGGGAACGATAGGGCCAGGCCCGCAGGCGCGAAGGGCGAATCGCTGCGGCAGATAAAACGCATCTCTTCTTCCACTAAAGGGCTGCAGGCAAAGGGCGTCAACTGGCCATCGTCAAACAGTACGGCCAGGTTGATGCGGCCCGATTTCAATTGTTCGTTCAGGTTGCCCGTGATCTCTTCCGTCAGCTGCAGCGTGATTTCGGGGTAGCGTTCGCGCGCGGCCAGCAGCAAGGGCAGGGCGAGCGCGCCGGAGATGCTATGCGGCAAGCCGAGGGTGACATTGCCGGACGGTCGCGTGGCGCTTTGCGTGACGGCTGAACGGGCGTCGGCCACCTGTTTCAGGATCGCCTGCGCGTGTTCGTAAAAGACCTTGCCCGCATCCGTGCTGAGCACCCCCTGGGCCGAGCGGTGCAGCAGCTGCACCCCCAGTTCTTCCTCCAGTTGGCGCAGCTGCTGCGTCAGGGCCGGCTGCGCCACATGCAGGATCAGGGCTGCGCGCGACAGCGAGCCATGGTCGACGATAGCAACAAAGTAGCGTAATTGGCGCAGTTCCATGGGTCCCAGAAGCGGTGCATGCGCCATTGCCCGGCAAGTTTGCCGACAACAGCGCGGTGACAGGAAAAAACACGATGTTGCGCCGCAGCGCCAAACGTGGCCAGCAGAATAACAATTTTGTTATACTCATTCTAGCGCCTTCGGTGTTCCAGGCGCGCATTTGTGGGATGACAGCATGCTCAAGAAAGTGGATTCGTCTCAGCTAAAAGTGGGTATGTATATCCACGACCTCAGTTGCGATTGGATGACGCATCCGTTCGTGCGCAACCGTTTCCTGTTGCGCAGCGACGAAGAAATCAGCAAGATTGTGCAAGCCGGCATCCACGACGTGGTGATCGATAGCGGCAAGGGCCTCGATGTGGAGGATGCGCCAACCGTCGCGCAGGCGCAGGCCGAGACGGAACGCGAACTGGTGCTGATCGCTACTGCGCCACAGGTGGTCACGCGCGTGTCGCTGGGCATGGAGCTGGCGCGCGCCGCCCAAGTGCGGCGGCAGGCATCGAGCCTGGTGCGCACGGTGATGGCCGATGTGCGCCTGGGCAAGGCCGTCGAGATCGACCGCGTGCAGCACACGGTGCAAGATATCACCGAATCGATCTTGCGCAATCCCGGTGCCTTGGTCGGCTTGTTGCGTATCAAGAGCAAGGACGATTACACCTTCTTGCATTCCGTTAGCGTATGCGCGCTACTGGTGGCGTTTTGCCGCTCGCGCGGTGTCGATAGTGCCACCACGCACCAGGCCGGCCTGGGCGGCTTGCTGCACGACACGGGCAAGGCGCTGGTGTCTGACAGCGTGCTGAACAAACCCGGCCCCCTGACGACGGAAGAATTTGCCCTGATCAAGCGCCATCCGCGCGATGGCTACGACATCCTGTGCCGCGTGCCCGAGCTGGGCCCGATTCCCCTCGACATCACCCTGCACCACCATGAGCGGCGCGACGGCAGCGGCTACCCCGACCAGTTGGCAGGTGATGCCATCAGCGAGTTGGCGCAGATGGCCGCCATCGTCGACGTGTATGACGCGCTGACGTCCGACCGCAGCTATCACAAGGGCATCGCCGCCGCCGAAGCCTTGCGCAAGATTTATGAATGGAGCAAATTCCATTTCAATCCTGTGTTTGCGCAGGATTTCATGCGCTGTGTGGGGATTTATCCGGTGGGCACCATGGTGATGCTGGAATCGGGCCGTCTGGCCGTCGTCATCGAGGCGCACGAGAGCAACCTGCTGGCGCCAAAGGTGAATGTATTTTTCAGTACCAAGAGCAATGCCTACATCAAGCCGGAAACGCTCGATTTGTCGCGCGGCTTCGGCTTCGGCGGCGGCGACAAGATCGTCGGCCATGAGTCGGCTGCCAAGTGGCAGGTCGATCCCATGCGCTTTCTCTCCCTTGCGGACGCCTGATCAGGTTTTTTTGTTTTTGACTGAGAGCGCCTGCAACGCCGCCATGGACGTTTTCTCAGGTGTTCAACACTCAAAAAAATTCCGCTGTGTCATTGGAGGCAATCGCCGACAACAGGCCCTTTTCGACCAGCTCGTCATAGTGGCAAGCCAGGTTGCGGCCATGGCTTTTCGCGTAGTACAGAGCCTGGTCGGCACGTCCGAGAATGATGACGGGCGCCTCGTAGGCATTGAGGCTGACGAAGCCCACGCTGACGGTCACTCTGCCCACTTGCGGGAAGTCGTGTGCTTCGACATTGGCGCGGAAGCGGTCGATGATTTTCTGCGCATTTTCCAGGGTGATCGAGCGCAGCAGCACGACGAATTCTTCGCCGCCGAAGCGGAAGATGCGATCTTGCGAGCGGAACGATGATTGCAGCTGGTTGGCGATCAGGATCAGCACTTCATCGCCATACAGGTGGCCAAACTTATCATTGACCATTTTGAAATGATCGACGTCGATCACGGCCAGCCATTGCCGTTCCATGTCCGTATGATGGCGCCGTTCTTCATCGACGGGACGCTGCTTCTCCGTTTCCTGTTCACCATGGTTTTGCAGGATTTTCGCCAGTTGGTCGTCGAAAGTCTTGCGATTTAACAAGCCGGTGAGTGAATCGCGTTCGCTGTAGTCGAGCAGGTTCTGGAAATTGCGGTACACGCTGACGATGCCCCCAATCACCTGGATGGTGGCGCCCGTGTAGGGTGTGGGGTTGGTGATTTCCAGGCAGGTGGTGACTTGGTCGCCGATCCAGATGGGCAGCCACAGCAAGTGCCGGCCGTCTGCGCACAAGGTGTCGGCGCTCACCTCATGGCACGCGATGCACGCGGCCAGCGCTGGATAGTCCGACAGCGGTTCCCCCGGCAGCGACGGATCGGGATTATCTTCCATGCGCGCCACGCTGCCGGCCACGATGACGGCCCGCGACCGCACGTATATCTTGCCCTGCAGGGGGGTGAGTGCCAGCACACGGGTCTGCGACGCGCAAGCGAGTTCCTGCACCGCCGATATCACCGAGATGTCGAGCATCGTGTGGTCGCGGTGCCCGGTCATGTCCACCATGTGTTTCAGTAGGGAATCCATTGTCGTTCTCTGAAAAGTAGTCACACAAGTGTTGTCATAACAGCATTGCGTCAAGCAAGAGCATGTTCGCGTCCGTCTACAAGAAAGCAAGATTTATTTGGTGGCATGACGCTCTTTACCGCAGGGCGAGAGGCCTTTCCAAAGGAGAGCTAAGCAGGATAATGTCTTTTTGCCTAATAGGCAATTAACGTATGCAATATTTCATGAAAATACATGAGATTCATGCGCCGCGTTGCAAAAAACTTGCCCTGACGAAGGCTTTCAATCCTGATCGCAGCATCTGTTCGCGTCAGGCTTCATTTCAACAAGGTTTGATAATTTCCATGTGGAAACTTGTGACGCGTCAATTTGCCAAAACGTGGGCGCTTTATAGTCTATGCAATGGCGCAGAAATTTACGGCAGGAAACATGTTAGCTGGAATGAGCAATGTTTTACACCCGATTGTGCCAGGGACTTGTGATTCACTTTTGGGAGTTTGTCATGCATACCTTCCTGTCGGCAGTACAGCAGTTTCTCAAGGATGAGGATGGCATTACGGCCATCGAATACGGCTTGATTGCGGCCGTGATGGCAACCGCTATTACGGCCGGTTTCTTGCTGATCAAGACCAATTTGCTGGCCGTCCTCACCGACATTTCGTCGAACCTGGTATTGACGCCCTAAGCGGGTGCCCGCCGCTGGCCGGCACGTAGTCCGGTGGCGGGTTTTTTTCAGGGAGTGTGCCATGCCTGCAACTGCCTTGTGCGACCTGCTGTTGTTGTGCTTTGTGACGGCTGCCGCCGTCAGTGATTTGATCCAACGCAAAATTCCGAATTGGCTGGTGCTCGCTGGCATGCTGGCCGCGCTGGCTTTGCATTGGTGGCTGTGGCCGCACCGCGTGCCGCAGTTGGTGTTCGGTGGCATGGCGACGGGCTTCTTCCTGTTCCTGCCTTTATACGTGCTGCGCGGGATGGCCGCAGGCGACGTCAAGCTGGTCGCCATGGTGGGTGCCTTCGCCGGTCCGTGGCCCGTGCTGCTGATCTGTTTCGCCACCTTTGTGCTGGGCGGCCTGATGGCCGCGCTGATGCTCACTTACCAGGGAAAATGGCGCGCCTGCCTGGGCAATTTGCGCCAGCTGTTGTGGCCGATGATCGCGCGCCTGGCCGGCATTCCCCTGCTACCCATCGCATTGGGCAGCAGCGCTAGCGTGGGTAATTTGCCGTACGGACTGGCCATTGCCCTGGACTGCCTGGTGGTGCAAGGGCGACATTATTTCTGATTGTCATTTATTGCTTTGAATCAATGGGTGCCAGTCCCCGCTGGCTAGAATGACTTCTGTTCAATGCAGTCTTAACTGGCTTGGAGGCACAGGATGACCGTGGTCGACTATTCCATCAGCGCCGAGAGTGCGCCGCGTTCCGCCGACGCGAACCTGATGCCGCCCTTGCCGCCGCAGCCGAAAAGCTTGCGCGAAACAGGCCTGGAGCGCCCGCTGGTGGTCGAGCTGATCGCCAAGCTGATGTTTGTGAGCGGCAAGACGCACCTGTCCGCATTGACGACGCGCTTGCGCCTGTCGCTCAATGTCTTGCGCGAAGTGCTCGATTTCATGCTGACCGAGCAGATGGCCGAAGTGGCCTGGCGTGGCGAATCCGAGATCGACGTACAGTACCAGCTGACGGCTGCCGGCAAGCAGCGCGCCAGCGCCTTCCTCGAGCGCTGTGCGTATATCGGCGCCGCTCCCGTCACCCTGGAAGCCTACCGCGCCATGGTGGCGCGCCAGTCGTGGCTGGCGCAGGAGCAGCGTGTGAGCAGCGATGACCTCGCTGCCGTGCTGCGCTGCACCCATGCGGCGCCGGGCATGCTCGATGTGGTGGGGGCGGCGCTGCACTCGGGGCGCTCGCTGCTGCTGTACGGTCCGCCTGGCAGCGGCAAGTCGACGCTGGCGCTGCAACTGGGACAATTGTTGCAAGGGCTGGTCGCCGTGCCGTACGCCATCGTGGTCGGCCAGGACATTATCCAATTGTATGATCCGACGCAGCACTTGCCACCGGCACCGCAGCATGTCAGCCATGCGCGCCAGGCTCTGGAGCGGCGCAGCACCGACATTCGCTGGGTGCTATGTCAGCGTCCCGTGATCCATGTGGGTGCCGAGCTCGACGCCGGCATGCTGGAGCTGCGCCATGACGCCAGCGGCGGCTGTTACCAGGCGCCGCCACATGTGAGGGCAAATAACGGCATGCTGATCATCGACGACCTGGGCTGTCAGCGCCTGGGTGCACCGGAACTGCTGACGCGGCTGCTGGCGCGTGGCAGCGATCAGCTGGGCCTGCCTGGTGGCGTGCAGATTAGCGTGCCCTTCGACAACGCCCTGGTGCTAGCCACGAATGTGGCGCCGGGCGAGCTGTTCGATCCGACCTTGCTGCGCCGCATCGGCTACAAGGTGCAGGTGGGGCCGCTGGCCGAAAGCGCCTATTGCGCCTTGTTCCGCCAGCAATGCCGCCAGGTCGGCATGGCCATCAATGAGGCGGCGCTGAACCATCTGCTACAGTTGCATGGCGCCCAGGGACGACCCTTGCTGGCCAGTTATCCGCAGGAATTGCTGGCACGCATAGGCGACTTTGCTGGCTTTGCCGGCTGCGAAGCGCGCCTGACAGTGGCCACCCTGGAGCAGGCTTGGAGCAGCTTGTTTGCCAGCTGCGACATACCGGCCGCCAGCCTGTGCGAGCGCATCGCATGAAGAACCGGCGCGCCCTACTGATGATGGCCCTGGCGGTTTTGCTGGGCCTGCTTGCCGTGCTGCTGGCCTCGCACTGGCTGCTGCGCCAGACGCCAGCGGGCAAGGGCAAGATCGTCGTGGCCGCCAGCGATGTCAACCTGGGCCAGCGTCTGACGCCTGAAATGCTGCGCCTGGCCGAGTGGCCGGCGGAAAGCTTGCCACAGGGCGCGCTGCAAGACCCGACAAAACTGGCGGGACGGGTGCTGAAAACCAGCGTGCTGCGCGGCGAGCCGCTGAGCGAAGCCAAGTTCGCGCCGGTGGGCACGCTGGGCGGCCTGTCGGCCCTGATTACGCAAGGGCGGCGCGCCATCACCGTGCGCGTCAACGACGTGATCGGCGTGGCCGGCTTTGCCTTGCCGGGCAATTATGTCGACATCATCGTGAGCACCCAGCAAGATGCCAGCGATCGCGCGTTTCCGCAAAGTCGCAACATTTCCAAGATCGTCCTCGAACGTATCCTGGTACTGGCCGTGGCGCAGGAAGTGGGACGCGACGAGACCAAGCCGCGCGTGGTCAATGCGGTGACCTTGGAAGTGACGCCGGAACAGGCGGAAAACCTCGATCTGGCGCGCAGCGTGGGCAGCCTGTCGCTGGTGCTGCGCAACCAGGTCGACCCGCAGCCTGGCGTGACGGCGGGCGCCACCAAGCTGACCCTGCTGGGCGGGCCGCACGAAGCCGAGCCGATTTCCGCGCCTGCCGCCGTGCCACTACCTGCCGTGGTGCCGCGCCCGGTACGCGTGGCGAAGGCGCCGCTGCCGCCACTGCGCCAGTGCAGCGGCGTCATCGATGCGACGCGTCAGTCGCGCGAATGTTTTTAGCTACCTAGCTCAACCATGGACACGCTCATGAACCGCGCCCTGCTGACACTGTGCTGCCTGCTGTTACCGCTTGCCAGCGCGGTGGCCGATCCTGGCCTGCGCTGCGGCGGAGAAGCGGCGACACCCGGTAACTTGCAGTTGCAGGTGGGCAAGTCGAGCATGCTGCGCCTGCCCGAGACAGTGCTCGCGCGCAGCGTTGGCAATCCGGCTGTGCTGCAAGCCATGCTGGTAGCGCCCGATACTTTATATATGCTCGGCGTCGACGTCGGCAGCACCAACATGATCATCCAGGGACGCAGCGGCGTGTGCAGCGTGGTGAACGTCAGCGTCAGCATGGACCCGGCCGGCTTGCAGGCCACGCTGGCGGCCTTGATGCCGGAAGAAAAAGCCATCCGCGTGACGGCCGTGGCCGACACCTTGGTGCTGTCGGGTACGGTACAGGATGCGGGCGCCGTGCTGCGCGCCGTCGAGTTGGCGTACGCTTATGTGCGTCGCGCAACGTCGCCGCTGGCGCTGCCCAAGAGCGCCGCTGGCGCTGCCGGGCCGCTGGCAGCCACGGCACCCGCTGGTGGCGCGGGCAGCGTGAATAGCCGCGTCATCAATATGCTCGACATCAGTGCGCCGCAGCAAGTCATGCTGGCCGTGCAGATCGCCGAAGTGTCGAAGTCCCTGCTGGAGCGGCTGGAAGCAGGCGCTACCCTACGGTTTGCGTCCGGCAGCTGGGCCACCACCTTGCTATCGAATTTTTTGAGCGGTACGGCCAAGGGCTTGCTCGACGTGCGCAAATCGAATGGCCAGCAACTGAGCATCGCGGCGCAGAAACAGGATGGCCTGGTGCGCATCCTGGCCGAACCGACGGTGATGGCGATCAGCGGGCAAGAGGGCAGTTTTTTGGCCGGTGGCAAGATCTTCATTCCCGTCGGTCAAGACAATAACAAGATCACGCTGGAAGAGCGCGAGTATGGCGTCGGCCTGCGCTTCACGCCCACCGTGCTGTCGGGCGGGCGCATCAACCTGAAGGTGGCGCCGGAAGTGTCGGAACTGTCGCGCGACGGGGTGGGCATTTCCGCAGCTGGTGTCAGCGGGCGCTCTATTTTGCCCGTCATCACCACGCGGCGCGCCTCGACCACGGTGCAGTTGTACGACGGCCAGAGCTACGCCATCGGCGGCCTGATCAAGAACAACCAGGTGAGCAACATCAGCGGCGTGCCCTGGCTCAGCGAAGTGCCTATCCTCGGTGCGCTGTTTCGCAGCACGGATTTCCAGCATGACCGCACGGAATTGCTGTTTGTCATTACCGCGCACCTGGTCAAACCCTTGCCTGCGGACGCCGTGCTGCCGACGGCGCAGCTGGCGCCTCCTACGCGCACGGACTTGATGTTGGACGGCAAGATGGAAGGGACGCTGGCGCCGACATCCGTGTCGCCGCCCGTGCGGCAGCCCCTGCCGACAATGCGCGCAGCCAACGGCTTCGAGCTCAAATGAGACGGGGAGATATACCATGCCAAACTCGCTTTTGATGTTGTTGCGGCGCTTGGCGGCGCTGCTGCTGGCGCTGCAGCTGGCTGCCTGTACGCATGGCAGCACGCCGCAGCTGGACCGGCGCTTTGGCGACGCCGTGCGCCTGGCCATGGCGCAGCAGGTGCGCGATCCGTCCAGCGCCGGCAACCGCCTGCCGGCCGATGGCCTTGATGGCCCCAGCGCGCACGCCATCATGCAGCGCTACCGTGCCGCGTTTGCCGAACCGCACGGGCAGGCCCCGCAGCCCGTGCAATTTATGCTGGGAGGCGGCAATGGCAAATAGAAGTCAGCGCCAGCGTGGGGCGATACTGATCGCCTTTTCCATCCTGCTGATCGTGGTGCTGGGCTTTATCGGCCTGGCATTAGACGTGGGACAGGTCATCGGTCGCAAGACGGAACTGCAGAACCTGGCCGACAATGCGGCGCTGGCAGCGGCGGCGGAACTGGTGGGCACGCCCGAGGGCCTGCTCGTTGCCGTGGAAAGAGCCAAGCACAGTGCGGCCGACCGGAGTGTATGGCGGCGCCGCATGGAGGGCGCCATCCTGTCCGATGCCAGCATCCGCTTCGCCAGCGCATCCGACGCGCCCGCCAGTGAGTGGTATGCGGCGGGTGCCGTGCCCGACCCTGCCACGGCGCTGTTCGCGCGCGTCGATACGCAGGCCAATACACCCTCGCTGGGGCAGGTGGCGACGGCGTTTCTGGGTGCCTGGTCGCCGGCGCTGCGCACGCTGGACACGCGCGCGCGCGCCGTGGCTGGACGGTCCAGCTTGCACTTGACGCCACTGGCCATCTGCGCGCTGTCGGGCAGTGCCGCCAGCGCGCGCACGAATGCGGCCCTGCTACCGGCCGTCGAGTTGCTGGAATATGGCTTCCGGCGTGGCGTGGCGTATAACTTGTTGAAGCTTAATGCGCATGGCGCGGTACCCGAACACTTCGTGCTCAATCCGCTGGGCCAGCCGGGCCTGGTGGGGCCGTCGCAGCAGGTCAGCGAGTCGAGCGTGCTGCCGTTTGTCTGCAGCGGCACGGTGCTGTATCGGCGCATCGGCAGCGCCCAGGTGCATGTGCACCGACCTTTTCCCAGCGCGCTGTGGCCGGCCTTCAATGCGCGCTTCAACCAGTATGCGGGCAGCGGCTGCCACCCCGTCACGGCGCCACCGGACATGAATATCCGCGCGTATCCGAATACGGCCGCGAACTGGTGGATGATGAATATGCCCGATGCCCCCAGCGCCCTGAGCAGCGGCAACCCGTTGTTGTCCGTGGCCGATCCGGAATCGAATGCGACGCCGCCCGCCGTCGGCAGTTACGGACCGCTGTGGTCGTTTGGCAGGGCGGCCAGGTACAGCAATCCGAAGCCGGCTGGCGGCTACTTGTCGTTTGCCATCAGCGACTGGGCCAAGCTGTATCCCGCGGCCCCGACCGCGCCGGTCGCCAAGTCCCTCTATCCAAGCGATAAAGCGCCGTATCTGACAACGGCTTACCAGACTGCGCTTAGCGGCAACACGGGTGTGGCACAGCGGCGCTTGCTGCACATTGCGTTGCTGGCCTGCCCCTTGCCAGCCGGTAATGACGTGCTGGCGCAGGTGCGCGGTATCGGCCGCTTCTTCATGACGGCGCCGGCCAGCAATGGCATGCTGAGCGCCGAATTTGCCGGCTTGGCGAACGAGGGATCGTTGCTCGGTCCGGCGGAGCTGCTGCAATGAAGCCGCGCCGCCGCGCGCCACGGCGCCAGGATGGTGTCGCCGCCATCGAGCTGGCCTTGATCCTGCTGTTTTTCATAGGGCTGTTGCCTTTCGTGCTCTTGTTCGGGCGCGCACTGCTGGTGTACACGGCCCTGCAAAAAAGTACGCACGATGCGGCGCGCTACCTGGCGACCATGCCGCTGTCACAGATGGGCAGCATTGGCACGGCAACCCAGGGCGTTGCGTTTTCCCGGCAAATGGTGGTCGAGGCGATGGCCGAAAGCTGGCCGCACATGGAGACCGTCCGGGTGATCGTGGACTGCGTGTACGCCGATGAGTCCTATAACTGCGGCAACTTCCCCACGGCACCGCTGCAGGTGCGCATCAAGGTCGCCGTGGACATGCCGGTCGATTTCCTGCCCGAGCTGACGCGTAAATGGTTACCGCAACTGGCGCCTATCCCGCTGCGGGCGAATGCGATATTGCGCTATGTCAATTAACCTGTCTATCGAGCAGCGGCGGCAGCACCAGGGCGGCGTCTTCGCTGTCGAATTCGCCATGCTGGCGCTGCTGTTCTTTTTCTTCCTGTTTGCCATGCTGGAAGTGGCGCGCGCCGTCTACATGTGGAACCTGGTGCACGAGATCACCCGGCGCGCGGCGCGCGCCGCCGCCGTCACCGATTTCAGCAATGCCGCTGCGCTGCAGGCGGTGCGCACGCACGCCGTGCTGCGCACTACGCCGGGCGCGTTGCCGCTCGGTGGCGGCCTTAGCGATGCGTATGTGCGCATCGACTATCTGTCGCAGGCGGGCGGCGGCGCGTTGGCGGCAGTGCCGGTGACGGTCATGCCAGGCTGCCCGCAACGCAACCGCATCAATTGCCTGGACGATCCGCATGGTGCCAGCTGCATCCGCTTCG
This sequence comes from Janthinobacterium sp. CG_23.4, assembly GCF_029892305.1. NCBI lineage: Bacteria > Pseudomonadati > Pseudomonadota > Betaproteobacteria > Burkholderiales > Oxalobacteraceae > Janthinobacterium > Janthinobacterium sp. CG_23.4. Next base: position 26,842 of record NZ_JARXUX010000001.1, read on the forward strand.
TGCGCGCGCGCCTGTGCGTGCCGAGCGACGATGTGCGCTGCGAGACAGTGCCGTACCGGCCCGTGCTGCCGCTGCTGGGGATGATGTTTCCCTCCGGCGCAGGGGCCATACGGTTGCCCAGCGCGGCCACCATGGCGGCGGCCGAGTCGCTGGGCTATCCGGACAATCCCGATTTTTGTCCATGAGCGCCGATCCTCCGGCGCAGCCGAATATGTTGCCTTGAATGAAGGAGGGTTGATGAAAGCCTTGATGATTAGCCGCGACGCCGGCTTGCATGATGAAATCGCGGCGCAGGGTGCGGCCCGCATGCCGGTGCTGCGTCTGCTGGAGCGACGCAGCGGCCTGCGCGACGCCGTCGAGCGCATGTTGCCCGAAGCGCCGGAATTGGTGATCGTCGATGCCAGCGGCCTTGACGCCGACGAGGCGGACTTGCTGGAACGACTGGCGCGCCAGTATCCGCTGGCCGTGCTGATGCTGCTTACGCGCGGCCAGCAGCAGGATGTGCTGATCCGCGCCATGCGCGCCGGCATGCGCGAAGTGCTGCAACTACCGCTGGTGCACAAGGCCTTTCATGAAGCGATGGACCGTGTCGATATCCAGGCCGGCGTGACGCAGATGCGCGATGGCAAGGTCCTCGCTTTCATCTCGTGCAAGGGCGGCAGCGGCGCTACCTTTTTGTCGACGAATTTTTCCTACGCGCTGGCAAGCCTGGCCGGTTGCAAGGTGCTCTTGATCGACCTGCACGGCCAGTTCGGCGACGCTACCTTGTATGTCTCGGACCAGAAACCGGCCATGACCCTGTCCGACATTTGCGCGCAGATCGCACGCATGGATGGCGCTTTTCTCGCCTCGTGTCTGGTGCACGTGACGCCCAATTTTGGCGTGCTGGCGGCGGCCGACGACCCGGCGCACAAGGTCGACATGCAGCCCGATCACATGGACCGCATCCTGGCCGTGGCGCGCCAGCACTATGATTACATTGTGCTCGACGTCGGGCGCCAGATCGATGCGCTGTCGCTGCGCGCACTCGACAACGCCGACGCCATCTATCCGGTGCTGCAGTTGGCCTTGCCTGACATCCGCGATGGACGCCGCCTGCTCGACATTTTCCGCTCGCTCGGTTATCCGGCCGAGCGTTTGCGCCTGCTCGTCAATCGCTATGAAAAGGGCGGGCGCCTGCGCCTGGCGGACCTGGAGCAAGCGCTGGGCGCGGAAGTGGTGCATACGGTGCCCAACGATTACATTGCCGCTACGGACTCGGTCAACCAGGGCATTGCGCTGCTGCGGTTGTCGCGCACCAGCGCCGTGGCGCGCAGCCTGGCCGAACTGGTGGAACTGGTGACGGCGCGCCGCGTGACGGAAAGCCGTGGCCTATTCGACCGCCTGTTCAGCCGCAGCGAGGTTTGACGGGGCGGAAAATGACTGATATCAAGGCTCCCGCCGGGGGCCATCATGGGAGCCGAGATGACTTTACGCGAACGCCTGGCGGCGAATGAAACGGTGCGCCCCGTCAGCAATGGGCAAGGGGCGCTGGCGCTGCACGCCTACCAGGAATTGAAGAAGAGCATGCACCAGACGATACTCGACCGCATCGACCTGGAACGCTTGAAACGTCTGACGGCCGAGCAGTTCAAGCACGAGCTGGCGCTGCTGGTGCAGCGCGTGATCGAGGAAGAGCGCATCGTGCTGAACCAGCATGAGCGACATAGCCTGGTGCTCGATATCCAGTACGAGATGCTGGGCTTTGGTCCGCTGGAACCCTTGCTGGCCGATGCCAGCGTGTCCGATATCCTCGTCAATACCTGCGACAAGGTGTATGTCGAACGGGGCGGGCGGCTGCAACTGACGGACGTGACCTTTCACGATAATGCGCATCTGATGAAGATCATCGAAAAAATCGTCTCGCGCGTGGGACGACGCGTCGATGAATCGAGCCCGATGGTCGATGCGCGCCTGCCCGATGGCTCCAGGGTCAACGCCATCATTCCGCCATTGGCCGTCGATGGGCCTATCCTGTCGATCCGCCGTTTTGCCGTGCAACCTTTGAGCATCGCCAACCTGCTCGACTACAAAAGCTTGACGCCGCCCATGGTGCAGGTGCTGCAGGCGCTGGGCCAGGCCAAAGTGAATATCTTGATCTCGGGCGGCACGGGCAGCGGCAAGACGACCTTGCTCAACGTGCTGTCCGGTTTCATTCCCGGAAGCGAGCGCATCGTCACCATCGAGGATGCGGCCGAACTGGCGCTGCGCCAGCCGCATGTGGTGCGCCTGGAAACGCGGCCGCCGAATATCGAGGGCAAGGGAGAAGTGAGCCAGCGCGCGCTGGTGCGCAACGCGCTGCGCATGCGCCCTGATCGCATCATCCTGGGCGAGGTGCGCGGCGCCGAGGCACTCGACATGCTGCAGGCGATGAACACGGGCCATGAGGGTTCGCTGGCGACCATCCATTCGAACACGGCGAGGGACGCGTTGGCGCGGCTGGAAAACATGGTCGGCATGGCTAATGTAAACTTGACGCCGCGCGCCACGCGCCAGCAGATTTGCTCGGCCGTGACGGTGGTGATGCAAGTGTCGCGTCTGACAGACGGCGCGCGCAAGCTCGTCAGCCTGCAGGAAGTGACGGGCATGGAAGGCGACATCATCGCCATGCATGAAATCTTTCGCTTCGAGCAGACGGGGGTGGATGCCGACGGCAAGGTGCAGGGTCACTTCTGCGCCACGGGCGTGCGGCCTCGCTTCATGGAGCGCCTGCGCATGTTTGGCGCGCCGGTGCCCGATAGTGTCTTCGACCCGGATCGTATTTATGCCTAAGGAGTGGTGTCATGGACCTGGTGTTCTACGGCTTTGCCGTGCTGCTGTTTGCCGCCTGCATCCTGCTGGTGGAAGGCGCCTGGCTGTGGTGGTCGGGCACGCATGGCAGCGCGGCGCGGCGCATCAACCGGCGCTTGCGGCTGATGGTGGCGCGCGGCGAGGCGGGCGGCGAGCGCGTTTCCATCCTCAAGCAGCGCCGCTATGCGCGTGCGCCCGGCCTGGAGCGTTTGCTGCGGCGCGCGCCGCAGGCGGCGCAGCTCGACCACCTGCTGCTGCAATCGGGCTTGTCCTGGTCGGTAGCGCAATTCATCGGCGTTACCGGCGCCCTGTTGCTGGCAGCGCTGCTGCTGTTGGCAGCCTGCTCCATACCTTTGCCGGGGGCCTTGCTGCTGCTGTCCGGCGCCGTCAGCGCACCGTGCCTGTGCGTGCTGCGCGCGCGCGCGGCGCGGCTGAAAAAGATCGAGGCGCAATTGCCGGAAGCGGCCGATTTCCTGGCCCGCGCGCTGCGCGCCGGGCACTCATTTTCGAATGTGTTGCAGATGGTGGGCGACGAACTCAATGAGCCGATCAGCGGCGAATTCAGGATGGCGCACGAGGAAATCAATTACGGCGTGCCGATGAACGAGGCGTTGCAAAACCTGGCTGCGCGCATTCCGCTGACGGACTTGCGCTACCTCGTCATCGCCGTGCTGGTGCAGCGTGAATCGGGCGGCAATCTGGCTGAAGTGCTGGTCAGCATCGCGCGCATCATCCGCGCACGCTTGAAGTTGCTGTGGCAGGTGCGCGTGCTGTCGGCCGAGGGGCGCATGTCGGCCTGGGTGCTGGGACTGATGCCGGTGGTGATGATCGGCGTCATGGCGCTGGTAAATCCGCAATACATCCGCCTGCTGTGGACCGACCCTGCCGGCATCAAGCTGCTGTGGTATGCGGCCGGCATGGTGGCGCTGGGCGTGCTCTGGATGCGCAATGTCATGCGCATCCGCATTTAACAAGGTGGAGAAAACGTCATGACTGGCCCGCAATTGCTGTTCTTGTTGATCGTCTTTGCCGTGGTGGTGACGCTGGCCCTGCTGGCGTGGCTGATCTTCTTTCCTGGCACCTTGCGCCAGCGCCTGTTTGGCACCATGACGCCGGCCGCCAGCGATGCGGTGGCCGACACTGGGTGGGCCGAGCGGGTGGCGCGCGTGGCGCAGCCGTTCAGCAAGCTGTCGCTGCCGGAAGAGGGGTGGGAGCGCTCGCCGCTGCGCACGCGCTTCATGAACGCGGGCTGGCGGCAAGCGAGCGCGCCAGCCTTGTATTTTGCGGCGAAAACCGTGCTGGCCCTGCTGTTGCCCAGCATGCTGGGGCTGTATGCCGCCAGCGCCATGGCCGCGCAGTTGCGCAGCGTGCTGCTGTTGCTGCTGTGCGTCAGCGCCACCATCGGCTACTACCTGCCCAACCTGGTGCTGGTCAGCACGGCCAAGCGGCGCCAGCGCGATATTTTTGAAAACATCCCCGATGCGCTCGACTTGCTGACCGTGTGCGTGGAAGCGGGCCTGAGCCTGGAGCGCGCGCTGGTCAAGGTGGCGGGCGAAATCCACATCAAAAGCGTGGTGCTGGCGCAGGAATTGCAGCTGGTGCTGATGGAAATGCGCGCCGGCTTTTCCAAGGAAAAGGCGCTGCGCAACCTGGCCCTGCGCAGCGGCGTGGAAGATGTCGACACCCTCGTCGCCATGCTGATCCAATCGGAACGCTTCGGCACCAGCATGGGCGATTCGCTGCGCGTGCATTCGGAAAACCTGCGCAGCAAGCGCAGCCTGCTGGCCGAGGAGGCAGCAGCGAAGATCGCCTTGAAATTACTGTTCCCGCTGATTTTTTGCGTCTTTCCCACCCTGATGCTGGTGCTCATGGGGCCGGCCGTGATCGAAGTCTATCGCGTGCTCGTGCCGGCCATGGCCAGCCGCTGAAAGGAGCTTGCATGCGCTTGACACTCTCCTGCCTGGCCGTCGCCTGCGTCGGTCTGGGCCAGCTTGCCTGTACCACGCAATTGGCCCATGCACCGGTGCCCGCGTGGCCTGATGCCGATGCCGCCTATGTGGCGGGGCGCACGCATTTCGAACGGGGCGACTTGCCTGCCGCGCAAGTGGCCTATGAGCAAGCACTGCGCCATGCACCGCGCCATGTGAATGCGCGCAACGGCCTGGCGGTGCTGCACGCGCAGCGCGGCGAGCACGTCGCTGCCATTGCGCACTGGCAGGCGCTGACGCAGCAAGCGGGCATGGCGCGGCCGCAGCAAGCCTATCTGTTCAGCAATCTTGGCCATGCCTATTATCTGAGCGGGCGCGACGCGCAAGCCTTGCCCGCGCTCGAGCAAGCGTGTTTGCTGGATCCGCTCAATGCACTGGCTTGGCAACACTTGGCGCAGGTGCTGGAACGCCTGGGACAGCATGAGCGCGCCGCCATCATGCGGCGCCAGGCTGCCAGCTTGCAGGAACACGACTTGCGACGCGACATGGCTGTATTGCGCGGCACGGCGCCGCAGCAGTCCGCACCGGCACCGGCCCAGGAGATGCCCGCCATGGCGCGCGTGGAGATCACGCAGCGCGATGGCATGGCCCAGCTGCAGCGCCTGCCGGCGGCGCGCAGCCTGCCCGCTAGCGCCTTGGTGCAATTGTTGCCGCTGCGACCCATGCCGGTGGCAGGCGCGCCACCGCCGCGCCTGGAAATTGTGAATGGCAATGGCGTGCCTGGCTTGGCCGCCGCCCTGGCGCGCAGCCTGGCAGGCGATCCCGTGCAGGTGGTGCGCCTGGCTAATGAAACCAGCTTCCAGGTGGCGCGCACGCGCGTCGAACATCGTCCCGCGCAAGCGCAGGCGGCACGCCGGCTGGCCCGGCAACTGGGTGGCCAGGTGCAGACCCTGGCTGCCGATTGCCCTGCCAGCGAGCTGCGCCTGGTACTCGGGCGCGACCTGAGCGATCCGGCCATGTTGCACCGCTATTATTTGCAGCAGCTGCAACTGGCGCGCCAGGCGTTGGCACGGCTCGGTTGACACGCCTCTGCTGGCGTAAAAACGCGGCGCCTTGGCGGGCGCCGCCCATGTTGAATATGCCGCTTGGGCAGTGGATCAGGAAAATGCCCCAGCGTCCGAGCGCGCCACAGCGCGGCAGCACGTCGCGCAATGCGCGAAAGCAAGCCAGGTCTTCGGGCAGCAGCGTGTCGACGGCGGTAAAATAAGCGATGGCAAACAAACCCCCCACCTTCCCCGGCGCACGCACGGGTCGCGGCCAGGTCCTGGCCGTACTGCTGTCGCACCGCGACCAGTCCGGCGCCGAACCGCTGCAAGGCCGCGTCTCCCTGGCCGCCATCGTCAAGGCGCTCAAACGCAAATACCACTGGCCCATCGAAACGCACAGCTTTCCCGCCAACACGCAGGATGGCCGCGCCAGCTGGGCGACCGTGTACAGCTTGCCGGAAAAAGTGATTTACGCCGCACTGGAGGCCGGTGGCCGCGAGTGGCTGGAGAGCCGGGGAGGGGACGGGCGGCGGTGAGTGTGTCGCCTTGCTGTTCTAGTTACAAACGGTCGACGGTCCTTCTTTGTAATTCGGATCCCGGTAACCGACCAAGATTTCTCCCAGCATGTCGCCGCGCGCCAGCGCCTTGGCCAGTACCCGGTCGGTTCCGCGTTTGGTCAGATACGCATACACGCGTCGTGCGTGACACGCGTCGATCGCAGCAATCTCCCAGATCTCAATCTTGCTGTTGCTCGCACCACCGGCGCGCGTGGTGTCCGTGGCCGACAAGATCCCCCACGGATTGCTATCGAGCGGATCGGCGCCGCCTTCCATTGCAGTGACGGTGGTGCGCGGGAATACGCAGTCATTCGGGCAGTTGGCGACCGTCATCAAGGTGCCGGTTTCCTTCAACACCGTTTTGTTGGTGGCGGTGTCTGTCTGACTTTCCACATCGGGAATGCAGCCATATTGATTCACGGTAGCGTCACCAAAATACTTGCTGCCACGGCCTTTCTGGAACACCAACAAGAGCATGTATTGATGGGGTATGAGCTTATTGGAGGGTTGATCGCTCACGGGGCCAAGCGCGCCGGATGCGCATTTCGGTGAGAGCTGCTTATGAACGATCGGTATTTGCGGCGTTCCTGGCGCGGCGACGGACGCATGGGAGAAGGCTGCAACTAAGGAAAGTGCGGCCAGGAGCTGGCATGTGAAGGATATGGACATGACTTTCCTTGAGAAGGGGAGTTCAAAATAGGGAAACTTAATCATTGAAACATTTTCTATAAGGTAAGACAATGTAATTCTACTGTCGTCTTTTGATGTGCTGACACGGGAGTGCCTGCAAGAAATGTCGCCAGATAAAATGAAGCCTCCATGCAGGATGCGTCGGTTGTTAATTGCCGTTGCGGCTGTTCCCATCCTTGTGCACGGGCGGGCAAGCCCTCGTTTCCACATTGCTTGCCTGTCGTCATCCGGGCAAAGCACGACGGCGTTCGATGCCTTCCAGGCTGCGTTTGGCGCACACGATCCAGCCATGGCGGTCCAGGTGCGCTTTACCCACGCGTTCGCTGACTTTGATCCGCAACGCTTGCGCCATCTTGCGCTCAAGCTCGACGCTGCGGACCCAGATTTGATTCTCTGCTTCGACTTTGATGCGGCGCAGGCGGTCTTGAGCGCGCGCGGAAAAACCGAGATTCCAGTGGTATTTCGTGCTCACGATGATCCCGTCAAGCGTGGCCTCGTCGATAGTTACTCCCGTCCGGGGCGAGGTATGACCGGAATCACTACCTTTCGCTGCATCGACGACAAACTGGTGGAGATCATGCGCGACGCCTTGCCGGCAGCCCGGCGGATTGGTTTTATGCGCGACGCCAGCATCCCCGACGGTGGCTGTCATGCGAAAGCGCAGGAATATGCGCGCAAGCGTGGCGTCGAGTTGCTCGACTACAGTGTGTCGGCGCAGACGGACTTGCCGGCCCTGCTCGCGCGAATCGGATATGCCAAGCCGGACGCCGTGATTGTTTCTGCCACTGCAATAACGTGGAATGGACGCCGTGACGTGATTGCGAAGATGGATGCCCTCGCCTTGCCCGCTCTGTATGAGGCGCAGGTGTTTGTCGATGATGGGGGGCTGATGTACTTTGGTGCAGTGCAATCGGACGCTTACATGCGCCTGGCCCGTGCTGTCGCCCATGTCCTTCGAGGTGGCAAAGCCGGTGAATTCCCGGTCAGCCGGCCAGTCCAGTTCGAATTACTCATCAACTTCAAGGCCAAGCACGCGCATTCGTACGCCCTCAGCGCCGAGATTTTACGCCGTGCCGACCGGATACTCGAGTGAGCTTTCGGCAGCCACTGTTTCGCAAGTACTTGTTGGTATTGACGGGCATGATCGCTGCCACCTTGATTATTGCCAGCGTTGTGCAGACCGCATTGAGCGTACGTGCCCAGCGCGCGCGCGTCGACGAGTTACTCATGGCACAATCTCAGCTCGCGATCGTGCAGATTCAGTCTTTCCTCTCCAGTATTACGGATTCGATGTTGTGGGCGCTCGACTATGACCAACCTGGACGCCCCGTCGACCTCGCCGGCGTGCGAGATGTTATCCACCGCCTGCTGCGAAAAGTACCGTCGCTATTGCAGTTGCGCTACGTCAGCGCCGACGGTTGCGTGCGCATCGAGGTAGCGCGGGTGAGTGTGGATAGCAGTGATGGCTGCGCTAGCATCCCCCTGCTCGAACACGAACGTACTTTGCTGCGGGAAGCACGCCATAGGCCGGTGGCATATGGCCGCGTCTTGTTTCGCGATGGCTCAGAACCCTATGTCGATATCGCAATCGCATCGCGCAGCCGACTCGGTGGTGCGCTGCTGGCACAAGTGGACCTGCGGCAGATCCATTCGACGGTCACTGCGATTCGCGCCGGCGCCAGCGGATCTGCCTATATTGTCGATCAGGACTGGCAGCTGATCGCCCATCCAGACGCCAATCTGGTGCTCCGCCATCTGGACCTTCGTGCCTCCGATGCGGTGGCCGCCGTGCTCTCCGGTGGCTTGGCTACAAGCCCGACTATGACGTATGACTTCAACGGGAACACCGTGCTCTCGGTGGCTGCACCCGTGCGGGGACCGCGGTGGTGGCTGTTCGTCCAGCAGCCGGCGCGCGAAGCATTCCATCCCATTCTGGAATCGCTGGGCGCGACGCTATTTGTGGTTCTGGTCGCTTTGGTTGCTGCTGTGGCGGTGAGCTATCTGCTGGCACGGCGTATGTCCAGCCCCATCCTTGCTGTGCGTGTCGGGGCCGAACGCATCGGTGCCGGGGATCTGCAGACGCGCATCGTTATCGAGACCGGCGATGAGGTGGAGTTGTTGGCGCATGAGTTCAACCGGATGGCCATCGCCCTGGGCGAGAGCCACGAACACCTGGAGGCAAAGGTCAGTCAGCGAACAGCGGCGCTAGAACTTGTCGGGGCCAAGGTACGGCGCCAGGCCGCCGAGTTAGCCGCTGTGAATGCCGAGCTTTCCAGCCGGCTCGGTGAACTGGCGCTGCGCAAGGATGAGGCGGAGCGCGCCAGCGCGGCCAAGACCCGGTTTCTTGCCGCTGCCAGCCATGATCTGATGCAGCCGATGCATGCGGTAGGGCTGCTGCTCGGGGTATTGTACGAGCGTTTGCATAATCCGGATGAGAGTAACCTGGTTAGCAAGATCCAGGCCGCCGTGCACGGGATGGAGTCGCTGTTTTCCGGCCTGCTCGATATTTCGAAACTCGATTCACACACCGTGACTCTGGATATGCAGACTATCGAGCTTGAAGATCTGTTCGCTTTTGTCGAGCTCAATTACCAGCCGCTGGCGCAGGAGAAAAATCTGAGTTTGCGATTCGCACGCTGCCGCTACGGGGTCAGGAGCGATTCGGCTTTGCTGGAAAGAATTGTGGCTAATTTGGTGAGCAACGCGATCCGCTACACCGTTGCAGGCAAGGTCTTGATAGGTTGCCGCCGAGTGGGTAATACTGTGCGGTTACAAGTGCATGACACCGGGGTCGGTATCGCGGCGGCTTTGCAAGGCCATATTTTTGAAGAGTTTTATCAAATCGACACCCAGCGGTGCGAGCCCAGACAGGGCTTGGGGCTCGGGCTCTCCATTGTGCAGCGCTCCGCCGCCTTGCTCGGAGTGGCCATCCATTTAACGTCGACGCCCGGGCGCGGTTCAATGTTCGAGATTACCTTGCCATTAGCGCATCGACAGGCTGCGGCCGTATCCCCGGTTCCTGGCTTAAATACGCAGCGCTTACGCGGGGCCTTCATCGTCGTTGTTGATGACGACGTGAATGCCCTGTATGCCATGGAGCAGCTGTTCGGTCTGGTGGGCTGCCACGTCATCGCTGCGCGTTCTACGGCTGAGATTCACGACTTACTGAGCTGTCATATACGCATACCCGATCTCATCGTCACCGACTTGCGCCTCGGTGGTGCTGACAGTGGTCTGCATGCGATTGACTACATTCGTCGCGACAGCGAACAGAGTATCGCCGCTATCATCGTGACGGGTGAAAGTAATCCACCATCGCAGGCATCACTGCCTGATCACTGCATGCTGCTGCGCAAGCCAGTCCGGCCAGCGAGCCTGTTTAATGCGTGCATCGCCATGCTCGGCATATCTAACCCGGAAACGCCAGTCCCAGCTTATTTGCTGCAATAACGGCTTGCGTACGAGTGGTAACGTTTAAGGCCCGCAGCGCGGCCGAGGTATGTGCCTTGATTGTGCTGAGCGAAAGATCGAGCTCGCGACAGATGATTTTTGTCGATTTGCCCTGTAAGACCAAGTGCAGCACATCCGATTGGCGCTGGGTCATGCCAAGGTCGGCGCAGGTGCGTGCCCGAGGGGTGGCCGGCGCGCTTGGACCCGGGCTGGGAACGTTCCTGTCAGACAGGAATACCGTTGCTGGCAGATAGACCCCTTTCGCCAGAATCAGCCTTAATGCACCGGCCAGCACGCCCGAAGTGGAACTCTTCGGGATGAATCCCATTGCCCCACCATCGATGGCCTGCATCACGCTCGCCCGATCTTCATTTGAAGACAGCACGACCACGGGCACGTCCGGATGGTCGCGCCGCACAGCCGCTAAGCCTTCAAACCCACTCATGCCCGGCAAACCCAGGTCGAGCAGCACAAGGTCCACTCGGTGCGAATCGAGGTGCTCGAGAGCCTGCTCACAGCTGCCGGCTTCGCTGGTGCTGACATCGTCCATCAAAGAGTGCAACACCAGCGACAGGCCCTCGCGGAAGAGGGGGTGATCGTCAACGAGAAGGATGTTCATAAAGCTCCGAGGAGAGTTCATAGGCTGTTGTACCACAGCTGGAACTCGCTTGGGTATGGGCCAGATAGCCGATCCTTCTGGCCAGTAGCGCTGCGGTTTGGGAAAAATCAGAATGGACTCGTTACTTGTCCTCAAACAAGCAATGTCCTCATCGGATTCACCGTCCACGTTGTTGTGACGGGTGGCTGTGTGATCCGCCTTCATCTCTGCCTTCGGGCTTTCAGTTATTGGGAAAACTAATATGAACTTTTTTGACGATGCCGTCGGAGCCCTCGGTAAAAGCCTTGCCAAATCTGCCACCAGTTATCTGGACGATACCACTGGCATGGATGTGGGCGGTACCTTGGCATTTTTGTTCGGTAATGATCAAGCTGCAGCCGGCCAGGACCTGGGCGACCTGGTCAATAGCATCAGTGGTGATTTCAAGCCGGGTCCAGGAGCTGAACTGACACTGTTGCAAGATAGCTTGAACGCGCAAACGGAGCAGATCGGCCAGATCGCCAGCCAGCTCACGGCAATGGGAGCGGCGATCGCTGATATCTATGGCGAGATCAAGGGTATCGAAGCCATGCTCAAGGCAATCGGACAGGACGTGCTCTACGGCAACTGGTTACAGCAAGATAACAGCATCAAAGCCTATTTGGTGCAGATCAGGACTGCATATAGCCAGTACACCCTTTACATCGACCCTGCCAATAGCGTCAAGCCGAGGGACATTGCCGACCTCGTCGCGTCCATTCTTGATCCGAATAATGGCGAAGTGACGGCGGCCAATGGCATCAACTCTTTCATGATGTCCGATGGGTCCAATAAAGGCGCGCTCGCGGACTGGGCAAACATGGTCTGCCCGCTGATCGAGGATGGTGCACTCGATTACCGACAAGCGGTCGACCAGTTTCAGGCTTACTATGTCAAGCTGACCTGGGCGCAGCTGCGCGCCACTAACCTGGTCATCGAGGCACACAACTTCAACGGCGATAACATATTAGCCAAGGATGCCTGGTATGCTTATCAGGCGCTGATCCTCGAACAGGAATCGGCGTACATCCAGAATCTGGTTCAGATTGTGCGTTCCGGCCTGGTGGGTTCAACCAAGAGCGGCTATGGTTTCCTGGCGTACCACGCTGCTTGGCAATTCCACCCTGACATGAGTCCGCTGTATAGCGGCAATGTGCGCATTGCGCATTCTTACTATGCGATTTCGCCCATTTTTAACACTGCAGAAGCGCTCTTGGCGCGCTTGGCATTGACCGATCCGGCCGACCGCCGCTTGGTCGTTCACATGACCTATTTCGGTGATGCGTTCAAAACGGCGATCGATGGCGCCACGATGACTCTTACGCCGCAAAGTGCCGAAGCAAATACTGCAGTGGCTCCGGATGACGCGTCACTGGTTGTCGGCCCGATGGGTTCGCCCGAGCAGCATTCCGGCAGCTTCGTGGTAGATCCAATTTGGGTGACGGATTCGACCTTCTATGTAAAGCGGCTGGTCTACAGTGGTTCGGATGACTCGGCGCTGGCTGATTGTAAGTATCGCCTGACGAATCAGAACGGACAAGGTCCGCTGCAAGCAATGCAAACCTACAACGGGGTAGCGACCTCGTTTCAGTCCGACGCCGTTCTCAACTATGAGATGCAAATCAATGCGGCCCAGCCGTTTGATTTCATGAATTTTGGCGCATACTTTGGCGGCTAGTCCAGCCGCCTCTGGTCAGGGACGGAAGTCCCTCATGCGCTTGCTTCTGATCGGCCTGCACACCGCAGGCAGCGGGCTGACTGGCGTCGGGATGAGCTTGGCCAGAGCGCTGTCTGACGGTTGCGAGGTCGGTTATGCCGGCATCGACCCTACGGATGCAAGACAACGCTATGGACAACTACCGCTGCTTGCGTTTGCAGTCACGTTGCGCGGATGTGGTCCGCGTTTTCAGGTTCATCCCGATGATCTGAAGGCAGCTGTGGCGTCATTCCGGCCCACCTTGATCTTGGTCATCGGGCCGCCCTACTTGGCGCGCCCCTTGTTGGCGCAACTGCAAGCGTTTCGTCCCGCTGTGAAGGTCGCGCTGTACGCGGCCATGGAGGCCGAGCTCACCGACCCCATTGCGCTGCATATTTTTCATGCCTGTGATCTTGTGCTCACTTATAGCGATTTCGCACGCGTATCGGTGGCGCGCCTGGCGGCGCAAAGCGAGAGCGGCCTGTATCTACCGCCGGTTGTGGCGGTGGGGCATGGCATAGGGTCTTGTACTGAGTTTTACTCTTTGCCGGACCAGGCGGGCAGCCAGGGCAACAATGGCGCTTTGCGCCAAAAAATTTTTGACTCGTCGCTTGGCATCAGGCCTTCTTCATTTGTGGTGCTCAATGCCAATCGCGCCTACTTTCGCAAGCGTCTGGATCTGTCTGTTGCCGGCTTCGCGCATTTCGTTTCGTGCACCGATGCGGACGCCCATTTGTACCTTCACGCGCTCTTTATACCGGATCGCGAACGTGCTTCGATCAACTCCCTGGCCGCCGCCGCAGGGCTGGCTGACCGGATTCATCTGATACCCAAGGATGAAGCCGACAATCCGAAGTGCTTGGCCGATCTGAACTTGCTGTACAACGCGGCGGACGTCGGTTTGAACACAGCCATGGGGGAAGGTTTCGGGCTGGTGAGCTTCGAGCATGCGCTGACGGGAAAAGCCCAAGTTGTCCCCGCGCACACGGGATTGCTTGAGGTTTGGCAGGGTGTGGCGGAACTCGTACCCGCAGTGGAACGTCAAGCCATATTTTATGAATACGGCGATATGTTCGCGGTGTCGGCGAGCGCAGTGGCTGATGCTTTGTCTAGGCTCTACGCCGATGCGTCGTATCGCCACAGCCGCGGTGCGGCTGCTCGGGCACTAGCACAGTCAGAGCGGTTTTCATGGGATACGGTGGCGCAGCGTATCCAAGGTGCTGTGAACGGTACGGTGAACAACTGCGGTCTGCATTGCGCCTGAAACGTTCGCCGAAAGGGTGTCGTGAAGGTGAAAAAAGAACGCAGTAAAAATGTCCACGGATTGACACGATGTCGAATCTCATGAACTGACTGGTTTAAAAACAATTGCTTAGGTCAACTTGCGTAGTGATGTGCAAAAAGATCGACGCCGCGCATCTTCTTGCCTGCTTAATGTGATGCACAGGTGGCTGGCGTAGCACGAAGGCAGCAAGGATGCCGACCCTTGAGGCCGATACATGAACGAAACTATTCGTTGCCATTTGTCGCATCGGAAAACCACGTCATCTATTTGAAGAAAGGAGTGCCCGAAAATACGACAAAAAATTTGTCCTGCATTTGCGCTGCTAGAAATAACCGTTGCCCAAGGGCGCTGACTCTTGCCGTTATATCACTTTGGAGAATGTATGTTGAAACTTAAATTGGTCGTAGCTACCTTGCTCGTCGCCAGCACCACTGTTGCGCTCGCGGCTGTGCCAACCCCGAAAGTTTGTCACGATGGATTCAAGTTGAAAGGGAAAACGGATACTGCCTGGAAGGACGTGACGCTCAATGCATGGAATGGAAAAATGCTGCCGGTACTCTGGACCGACAAGGGCGGGCATTTTCTGTCGCAGGTCAAGAAGCGCGGCAACGATGTTGCCATTCAAACCCCGGGTGACCTGGAATCGTTTTTGCGTGGCACCACTGCAGTGCTGGACCCCCAAGACGGACGCTATCACATGGGTAAGAACGAAGGTGGAAAATCAGTACAAGTCATTTTCGATATTAATGCCGCGAGCAAAAAATGTGAGCTAGTGACATTTTTGATCAAGTCAGCAAGCTGAGCCGTCAGCGTCTTGCCGGAGCCTTCTTGAGTTGAGCGGGGTGTTGCGCGATGATGGCATCACGCCGCTGGTAATCTGCGCTGCGAAGTGCTGGGGCAGGAATTCGTCGACCCGGTTGAGCGGGAGGCAGCGATGTGTGTGAGCACATGGCTTAGCCCGGCCTCAAAATCGACGCCATTGAGCTTGGCCGTTCCGATCAACGAGTCGATCGCGGTGCCGCGTTTGATCGGCCGGCTCGGTGCTGGCGCCTGCCCGATCGCGTCGCAGCAGGAACCAGCCAGTTTGAGACGCAGGTGGCGGATCTCATGGCAGCTGGCCCGAGCATGTGCCACGCTTACGCGAGGCTTGTGACGTTTATAGGGCCGATGTCGTTTTCCACGTCGGTTCCGCCTGCAGCCAGTCTATGCCCCCAAGCAGTACCGATCCAACATTTGCGCCAGCGTGGCCGCGTCTCGCGCACGGCGGCTGTGAACGCGGCGCCACACACGACCGGTCCTGTCGGGGCATTCGCATTTTTTTCGCGATAGCGGCTGCGCAGTTGAGTCGCCTCTCTGTCCGTGAGGTAATATGAGTTGTTTGCTAACACGTAATTGATCTGGACGATGGCAGCCTGACCTCCGCGCTATGATGGCTCGCGCGGCCGAGGTTGTCGTACGTCGTAGCGCGAGAAAAATCACATAATGAGCCATCTTGCACAGACACTGACCGGAGACGCCCCATGTCGTACACCCGCTTTCACAAGAAATCGTTGCCTACGCTGTTGTCCACCCTTGTCTTGTTCGCCGTCGCGGGCCACGCGGCAGCGAGCACCCTGAACCAAAACGTTTCCTGGACCATCGACCGTCCCGGCTCCTCCACCGTCTACCGCGTGGTGGCCTATGGCGATTCGATCTTTGCCGGTTACAACGGCTCCGTCTCCAGCGCCGCCAAGTACTCGGCGCCGACGGTGGACGCGGAATACCTGTCCGCGCTGTGGAACGCCGACATCGAAAGCGTCCGCCGCACCAAGTCCGGCGCGATCGCCTCGGATGTCTACAACAACAAGATCGTGGCCGAACGCTCGTATATGCAGTCGAGTAACACGCGCGTGGTGGCCTTCGAGATGTGCGGCAACGATGGCTTGCAGGCCCGCACCGCCTTCAAAAGCCAATCTGGCACCTGCGACGACAGTGTGCTGACGGCGGCGGAAAACAGCTGCAGGACCTATGTCGAGGCGGCGATGAATTACATCAACGCCAATGCCTATTCCGGCGTCAAGCTCAAGCTGGTGTCGAACTTGCATTACCCCGGCTATGCCGCCGACAATGTCCAAAGCGCGTGCAAGGACCCATCCACCGGCAAGACGGTGAACATGCAGGACAAGTTCCTGCCTTCCCTGGTCAGGATCAACTTCGCGATGTGCGACCTGGCGCGCCAAAAGGGCTTTGCCTGCGCCGACAACTTCGCCCAGTACATGGGGGCCGACTACGACAGCAACGGCGACGGCAAGATCGATTCCGAAGCGCTGCGCTACGTCGCCGGCGAGAGCCAGGCCAGCTATCTGACTCGGATCAGCACCACCTTGCGCTCGACGCTGCGCGACGCCCACACGCACTTTGTGTCGTCCGGCAGCAGCTACGACTACATCCAGTCGGACGACACCCATCCGACCTACAGCGGCAGCACGGTAACGTCCGGCCTGTTTGGCAGCACCACCGGCAGCGGTGCGCCGCGCTACAACACTTTCTCGGGCGGTAAGAATCCGATCTGGAACCAATATGGTCATGAGCGGATGGGTTGGGCGGTCTCGACCTACAACGTCGCGACGCCTTGATGCCCGGCTGAGCGGATCCCATGGACAAGCCTCCCAAGCGGCCGTCGGATGACACCCCGGGCGCACACCGCGCCTGGCGTCCGCGCGCCGTCTATCTTGCGGTCGCGCTGGTGCTTGCCGTGATCGGCTGTGGCGTATTGGTCTACCTGGTGACGACGCCCGATATCGGCTTGGTCACCGCAGCGTCGTCGCCAGCGTCCGCCGGCGCGGCGCAGCCGGCCTGGCCGCAGCCCGCGCCTGCTGCATCAGCCATGCCGCAAGCCGCGGCGCACATTCCATCGCGCGCGCCCGAGGGCGACGCCGATCCCACGCGCGACCTGAAAAGCTACGTCGCCCGAGGCGAAAATCCGACCATGCCCGAAGTGATAGAACGTCTGCATGAGCGTGGCATATACAGCGGCCTGGGCGCGTTTTCGCCGCCGGGCACGCGTCCCCCCATGATCGGCCTGGCGGTGCCCGAGGACTTCGAGCTGCCGCCCGGCTACGTGCGCCACCACCAGGCTACCGATGATGGCCAGCGCATCGAGGCCATCCTGATGTTCGCGCCGGATTTCCAGCTGTATGACGCCGCCCATAATCCGATCGACATGCCCAAGGACCGCATCGTGCCGCCGGAGCTGGCGCTGCCCGGTCTGCCGATCCGGCGCATCGTCATTCCCAAGCCGGTGGACCCGGTCGGTCCCGGCCGCTGACCTGCATGCGACAACACCTGAACTCTGCCACCGCGCGCATGGCCGCCGGCATCCTGGCCAGCGCCGTGCTGTCGGCCCTGTATGCGCGCGGCGGCGCCGGCTGGTTGCTGGGCTTCGTGATGCTGGTGCCGTGGCTGCTCACGCTGAACGCCAGCCGCTCGCTGGCGGCCACGCTGGGCTGGGCCTATTTGATGTCGCTGGCCTTCACGGCGGCCGTCTTCCCCTGGTTCGGCACCGCGCTCGGACGCTATACGCAGGTCGGCGCGACCACTGGCCTGGCCGTGCTGCTGCTGGCCGCGCCCTTGTTCCAGCCGCAGTTCCTCGTGTTCGCGCTGGTGCGCCATGCGAGTGGACGCGGGTACGGTCCGCTGTGGCGCGCGCTGGCGGCGGCGGCGGCCTGGGTGGCGGCGGAATGGTTGCTGCCCAAGCTGCTCGGCGACACGCTCGGTCACGGCCTGTATCCATCGCCATTGATGCGCCAGGGCGCCGCCGTGGGGGGCGCTGCAGGTTTGACCGTACTGCTGTTGCTGGCCAATGAAGGCGTGGTGGTGGCGCTGACGCGGCGGCGCGATGGCTGGCGCGCGATCGCCCACCCGCTCGCCTTGTCCGCACTGGGACCGCTGCTGCTGGCTGGCTACGGGCTGGCGGTGCTCGCGGACAGCGGCGGCAACAGCGCCGCCGTCGTCGCCAAGCCGCTGCGCGTGGGCCTGGTCCAGGCGAACATGGTGGACTATGAAGGCATGCGCCGGCAAATGGGCACCCGTGCCGTGGTGCAGGAAGTGCTCGCGACGCACTTCGCCATGAGCTATGACGCGGTGGTGCGGCGCCATGCGCAGGTGGTGCTGTGGTCGGAGACCGCCTATCCCACCACCTTCGGCCACCCCAAAAGCGCAGCCGGTGCGGATTTCGACCGCGAGATCCTCGCCAACGTCCGCGCCTCAGGAGTGCCCTTCGTGTTCGGCACCTACGACAGCGACAGCGACGGTGAATACAACGCGGCCGCCTTCGTGCAGCCCGACGCCGGCCTGACGGGCTTGTATCGCAAGACGCGCCTGTTCCCCTTCACCGAATACGTGCCGGCCTGGCTCGACGGGCCGCGCTTGCGCAATCTGCTGCAGTGGACCGGCAACTGGCGCGCGGGCAATGGCGCGCGCGTGTTCCCGCTGCGTTTGGCCGACGGCCGCGAGATCCCGGTGCTGCCGCTGATCTGCCTCGACGACGTCGATGCCGACCTGGCGCTCACCGGCGCCCGGCTGGGAGCGCAGGCCATCGTCACCATGTCGAACGATTCCTGGTTCAGCTCCGATCCCGAGGGCGCGCGCCTGCACCAGACGGTGGCGGCGTTTCGCAGCATCGAAACACGGCTGGCGCAGGTGCGCGTCACCACCAACGGCTACAGCGCGGTGTTCGACGCCACCGGCGCCGTGCTGGCCGGCACCAGCATGGGCGTGCCCGCGCTGGTGATCGCCGACCTTGTGCCGAGCCGGCCGGCGCCGACCTTGATGGTCCGGTGGGGCGACTGGGTGGGACGAGCCGCCAGCGTGTTGCTGCTGTTGCTGGCGGCCAGGGCGGCCATTCCCTCGTGGCGTGCACCAGCAGCGCACGCGCAGTCGCCTGCCATGCGTTTCCCGGTCAGGGTAGCGGTGTTGCCGCCGGCGGCGCGGCTGGCCGCAGCGCTGCTGCGCACCTTGGCGCGCGCAGGCTTGCTCGGCATCTGTGTGGCGCTGCTGCTCAACGAACCGTTGCGGACCAACACGCTGGCACAGATCCGCCTGTTCTCGGGCCTGTTCCTCGCGCCGGAAATTGCCTCGTGGTGCGTGCTGCTGGCGTTTGCCGCGCAGGCCTCGATCAGCGATACGGCCTTGGTGCTGAGCCGCGGCGCGCAGCGCATCGAACTTGCGCTGAGCGAGATTGCCTCGGTCGAGTTGTGGCGCTTGCAGACTCCTGCCGCCGGCGTCGCGTTGCGCTTGGTCTCGGGGCAGCGCTGGCACTACGGGCTGGCGCTGGCCAACCCGCTCGCTTTTTCCGCAGCGCTGGCCGGCGCTGGCGGTGCGCGGGAACCCGAGTACTCCGGCGCGGTGATGTGCGTGTATGCGCGCGCCCGCCTGGCGCTGCGTCAACGCAAGCTCGACCTGCCGCTGGCCAAGTTCGTCCTGCTGCCGCTGGCGCTGGCGATACCCGCCTTCCATTTGCATCAGCATATCGCCTACGGCAGCGCCTTCGGCGAGTACTACAGCTACGGCCTGAAGGCTTACCTGCTGGCTTTCTCGCTGTGGTGGGCGGCCTGGTCGATCGGCGTCTCCCTGAGCGCGGCCTTGCTGCGCCTGGCGATTGAAATTGGCACGCTGTTAGCGGCGCTGCTGCGTCCGGGACTAGCCATTGAAGTGCGCGGCTGGCTGGAGCGCGCCAGCCGCCTGGTGCTGTATCTCGGCCTGCCCGGCTGGCTGCTGGCGAACCTGTATGGCGCATGAGGGGCGATGCTCGCTGTTTTCATAGCGATTTTTTCGCCACCATTGGCCTGCCCTGCTTGTGCGACGTCGGCTTCGGTAGCTGCCTGCTGACGGCGCCGGTTCGCTTCGACCAGCCCACGCCTCAGCTCAGGGGTTTGAGGTGCAGTTCGAGGCGTGTGCGCTTTTAGAGGAGGGATAAGGGAATAGCCGACCAGAAGATGCTGCTGATTTTCCGCACGTTTTACCGAGGTTAAGATGCTGGCCATTTTCGCGTTAGTGTCCGCTGCGCGGCACTGGTCAGGCTGGCGGCATCCGTTGAAGGGCAGCTGCGGCATCAAGCAGGCCGTCCAGAATTCTGTCGGCTACCTTTTCCGAAAACCCCACAGGCAGTTCGCTGCGGACCTTTTCTACGATGGTGGGTGTGCGGGCAATGAAGTCGAGCAGGAGCGGTTCGGCGTGCGCGCCATAGCCGACCGCTTTTGCAGTGCTGTTGAAGTGTCGCCGCTGTATCCCATGCGCGAGGTAGTGCCGGTTTCTTTCGAGTAGTGCCATCGCCATCTTGAGCTTGCGTTCGGACCACTGGTTGGGGCCAGGGCCGATCACAGGGTAGCCGGACATCACATCATAGATGGGCGTCAGCTTGAACCGGCCGGCACCAGCCAGGAGCTGGATACTGAAGTTCTTGGCGTGGCCATCGGGTGCGCGCAGCATCCAGAACAGAAGTTGGGAGGCCATCAGCGTGTGCATGTCGGCAGCGCTTTGCTGCGATTGCTGCAGCAGGGTAAACATCTGTTTTAACCCCGGTCCACCGTCATTTTCGTATTTCAGCAGCGGTGATGTTCCCGTCGCCTGGCAAAAATCCTCCTGAACCAGCCGGAACAGCTGTTTGCCATCGCTTGATCGCACGCGGTCAAAACGCTCGACGACGAGCACCCGTTGCGCGCCGAACGTCGCAATTTCGGCGTTTGCCGTGGGCAGCCCGTACTCCTTGAACAGCCGCAGGCATAGCCATTCGTTATCGACCGACGTGGTGAAGTCGGCTTTTTTTCCGCCCACCATCCCGATCGGAAGCTTGAAGATGTGCGTTGTGGGCGTCGCGCCACGCGGCTTCATCCATTTCCCATCCCACCACAAGAAGGCGTCTTTTTCTTGCGCGCCAGCCAGCGAAATACGGAAATCATCGTCCGCGTCATCTGCGGCGCCGTGCCGCTCCGAGCTGACCACTTCGAGCAAGTGCCGCTCGATGTCTTCCTCGTCAAGGGCGATGCCATCGACCTGGGCCAGCCCTTCCGGTTTGCCGCCTTCGGGCAGCAGCTGCAAGGCGCCGACGCAGTCCCGGCCGATAGCCGCGAGCAAGTCGAACGGTTCGAGAGAGCCTGTCTTGAAGCGGGTCGCAACGCGTTTGCGAATGATGTCACTGTCCGGCAGCAAGCCCTCGAAGTAGTTGGCAACACGGGCACCCTTGAGTGGTTCATTGCGTAGATTGAACGGCAGCGACAGCGAGATCGGGCGCCCGAGCCTTGAGCTTTGCCAGGACGCATCGTACTGGAGTTCGGAGTCGCCGTTGGCCTTGACCGTCCAGCGGCCGACGTAATCGCCATTTGCCCCAAGATGGAGCGTCTGGCTGTGTGAGCGGCGCCCCATGACTACCACTCGGCCGTATTGCTTGTGGCGGACGTATCGCGCTCGCCCAACTGCAGCTCCAGCTCGAGCGCGGAGCACCAGCTGAGTAACTGCTTGACGCTGATTTCGTCAGGATGACTCTCCAGGTAGGAGATGCGATTCTGGCTCAAGCCGACACGCGTGCCTACAGTCGCCTGGGTGATCTTGTGCCGTTTGCGGGTCGATGCGAGCAACTGACCGAGCTGCGACGCCGTGAGGAGACGGTGGGTGGTAGGCGAGAAGGACATGTGTAGTATCCGTTATTCAGATATATCAATATTATCTGAAATACAGATAAAGTCAAGATATCTGAATAACGGATGTGTCAGAAATAGCTGAGGGACAGATAAAGCGGGGAAGAGATAAGAAACAGTTGGCCGGAAGATGCTGCAGATTTCCTCGCGCTTCACCGGGGTATGCGAGGCACCAAGGCCGACTGTCACGCGACGGTCGGCCTTGGCTGTTCAATCAGTCGTAGAAAGTGTATTCAGTCTCGTCCGGTTGGAGTTTCAGCAGAAGTCCGGTGTACTTTGCCTGAAGCATCGCCGCGCTGATCGACACTACATGTTTAGATATGGGTGATCATATTCCAACTCGCAGCCTGCCATTTTTCAGGGCCAGGTTGCTTTTGAGTACACTGTTGAATCCTGTCACCTAACTACCAGCGCCATGAGCCAAGCCCTTCACAGCCAAGCCCGCACTACTCATCTGATCCGTGACGAAATCCGCAAATCGACGCTCTCTCAACGGGAACTGGCTGAGCGCTACAACGTTAGTCGTCTGACGATCCGCAAATGGCAGAACCGCGACAGCGCCGAGGATCTTTCGCACCGGCCACGTATCATGCACACCACGCTCACGCCTGCGCAGGAATTGATCGTCGTGGAGCTGCGCACCACGCTGCTGCTGCCCACCGACGACCTGCTGGCGGTGGCCCGCGAGTTCGTCAATCCAGCGCTTTCGCGCGCCGCCCTGGGGCGCTGCCTGCGTCGCCATGGTGTCTCCAGCCTGCTTGAACTGGCCGCCCGGGAAACCGATAAGCCCGTCACCAAAAAGTCGTTCAAGGACTACGAGCCCGGCTTTTTACATATGGATATCAAGTACTTGCCGCAGATGCCTGACGAAACCGAACGCCGTTACCTGTTCGTCGCCATCGACCGCGCCACGCGTTGGGTCTTCATGGAGATCTATGCCGACCAGTCCGACAGTAGTAGCACCGACTTCCTGATCAAGCTCAACAAAGCCTGTCCGATCGCCATCGTCAAGCTGCTCACCGACAATGGCAGCCAGTTCACCGACCGCTTTAGCAGCAAGAAAAAAGACCCGGAAACGGGCGACCGGATTCCCAGCGGCAAGCACGCGTTTGACGTGCTATGCAGACAACTGGCGATCGAACATCGCCTGATCCCGCCACGTCATCCGCAGACCAACGGCATGGTGGAACGCTTCAACGGCCGCATCAGCGAGGTCGTCAATCAGACCCGTTTCGCATCCAGGGCCGAGCTCGAATCAACACTACGCAATTACCTGAAAATCTATAACCACAACATCCCACAGCGTGCTCTCAACAACGAAACGCCGATTCAGGCAATGAAGAAATGGCAGGCAAAAAAGCCACAATTATTCGTTAAACGTGTTTATAACCAGGCGGGTCTTGACAACTACAAAGAATAGTGCAGTAATCGCGAGAATGTCCGCCCATTCGCCCAAAAGAAAAGGGCTTACATCTCTGTAAGCCCTTGATATTCTTGGTGCGACTGCCGGTATCATATTCTTCTATGAAAAATAGGAAAAAATCAGATGGATACCAACAAAAATACCAACAAAAATAAGGTGTCTCAGGCTGTAATCGAAAAACAACGGCCGCACTTAGTTCGCGCCGAGTTTCGCGCCGGGACGTCCACAGGTCGGGTGGTGCGGCTGGCCAACTGGGAGGCGGCATCAGAAATTGGAAGCTCCTTGTCGGAGCTGGTGCCGGCGCTGCACTTGGTGAGAGTGGCCGTTCCTGGTGGTCGCGTGTGTCGTCGTTGCTCCGTGCCGTCGTGTTAGCTGTATGCTCATGAAGCTATATGTAACGGCTCGCGTTTGAAACTGGTCGTGCTCGCATTCGACGCTGATTTCGGCTCACGATAACCGAAAATGAAACGGTGCCCGTGCTCACGCTATCTGTAAATGAGCTTGCAATCGACCGCGCCGGCTCGCACTCCATGTTGGCATGCTCGCGCTAGCTGCAAGCATCGGAAGAGCATGGGTATCGTTTCGTTGGGGTCTAGACAATCGGGCGACGATGTCTCGAAGGTGCCATATCAAACCATGTGAGACACGAAAAGCATCTCGATGGCAGCGCCTCGCTTGGGTGTACCTGTACGGTACAATCGCCCGAAGGCAACTTATGCTTTCGGCCAGAAGTGGACGCTCCCAAAACCATTCAAGTAACAAATCATTGTTCTTAAGCGATGACCGTAAAAAATAATGGCGACTGCTCGTAATACCGCAGCGGTTTCATGTTGGCCTCACCCACGTGGCCTCGGTCGCTGCTTCGCCTACCTGGCGCCAGGGGCATGTCCGAATATGTCCCAATCGAGGACGTGACTGGACAGCGGTGCTGCCTTATCGTTCCTCCGGTAATAATCAATTTATGGAGGAAACCATGACGAAGCAGACGAAGGCAGTCCAGGGTAAAGCCACGGCCGACAAGATCCCGATGACGCAGGACCGCGCCTCGGCTATCCAGAGCCGCACGATGAAGGACAAGGGTACGGTCTCAAAGGACGATTTCGCCGCCCGCGCAACGCGCGCGGCGGCCCGCAACGGCAAGGCCGGCGGCGTACGATGAGGGCCAGGAACGAGACGATGCCGAAAGACACTATCCAACTGGATCCCGACAAGGTCTGCCTGCGCATCGCTGTGGCCGGCGGGCCAATCAAGGCTCTCGCGGTGGGCATGAGCGAAAAGACCATCCACCGCATCAAGAAGGGGGCACCTACGAGCCTGGGCACGGCGCACCGGCTGGCGGCGATCTTGGGCACGACCGTCGAGGACCTGCTGCTTCCGCCTGGACGCGACGAGGTGGAACGGCAGTTGCCGCGTAACTGGCTGTACGAGAGCGTTGCGCCGTCCGGCGAGCTGCGCCGGCATTTCCCGGCGCAGCTCGCCATTGGTGGCGGCCACGAGGGCTACGTCGTCGACGGGCCGCCGTCGGGATGGCAAGGCCCGCTCGACGCACTGCTGAAGTGGCACACGCAAGGCGGCAGGAAGATCGTCCTGCGCCGTGCGGCACATGCTTACCTGGTGGAGCTGCACTATTTTGAATACACGCCGGATCATACGCAGGAACTCGATTACCACGGGGCGAGCGCCTGCCGGTTCTTCGCGCTAGCGCGCACCGGCGACGATTTCAGGAAAGCGGCGTTGAACGAGTTCAATGCCGACTGGGTCTGGAGCGATCTGCGGCGCCTAGCGATGGAGAGAGCTGATATCGTCGATGTGGAGGGGGGTGTCGCCCCCGCGCACCCGCGCGACTACGTGCCGGTCGCACGGTTCTACCGTGGCCTGATCGTTCGGCGCAGAATGGAAGGCATGCGCGTGTTCGACCAGTTGCATCGTGACTTCCGGCGGGCGCTGATCGAGTATCTGGACGGACTGGATCCGCGCCGGGTACACGTGTCGACGTACGGATTGGGCATCCAGATCCGGATCGCCGCCGTTCGGCCTGCTGTGTACGACCCGTATTGGCAGGAAGACGAACTGTGCATCGAGGTCGACCTGGCGTGGTGGACGCCGGACGGACGCCTGGCATACGCGCCGTGGCGTCTGGAGCACCGCGAACGCATCGCCGCCGCGCTCGGCGAGCGCAACTGGGCGGCCGTCTATTCACCTGGCCTGCCGCGAGCCTACCTGACTGACAGCCCGGACGACGAGGAGGAACCGCCGCTGGCGCCCGACCTGCACGTCCCGGCACGCGTGGCAGAGGCCGTGATGGCCCTGTACTGCCTGGAGCCCGAACAGTGGGAGGTATCGGTCGGTACCGCCGCCTAATTCATTCCTACCGCGCTAGCGCCGCCACGGTCCGGTCCGCGACAATGCGCAATTGTGCGATGTCGGCTGACTGCGCGGCGTGCGACTTGAGCGACTCGACTGCACGCCGCGACACGACGCGGAAGCGCACGTGCGGTACTGTCTGGCGAGGATCTTGGTCAATGACCGCTTCGGGGTGGAAGTTGCCTGCCGACGTAGGCATCATTTCATTTGCAGTTAGCGCGAGTCCGCTGTGGTCGAATGCAAGCCGGCGCCATAGATTGCGAGCATATCTGCCGATAGCGTGAGCACGAGCCGTCCGTCATTTGCACCTAATCTGAGCCGGGAAACGAGTCGAATGCGAGCAGGGCCCGTTTCAAACGCGAGCCGCTACAGCTATAGGTCATCCAGTGCCTTGGAAATCCGGGTTACGGCATCCTTTAATGACTTGTCGCTCATAGTCTGTGTAAAAAGGACCGCTAGCTATCAACGTCGAAGTTCCCAAATATTTTCCATGTTGTCGCCGTATGATCCTCAAAAGTACCACCGAGATCTAGGCCGGCTTTCGGTAGTTGTCAACAAAGATGTCGCGTCAAGTCATGCAGCTTTTCTTAATTCCTCTGGTGGTTTCCGTTCTGGATTCAGCCAGACTTCATCGTTCAATTCCCAATCCCGCGTAGTCCCGGCCCAGCGCTCAGGATGGCGTTGTTTGGCGGCCTCGTAGACTTGCTTGCGGTATTTTAGGATCGCTCCGTCCCGACCATCATGGCGCTGCGCAGGCGTCACGAATTTCAGGCCGCTGTGCTTGTGCTGATGGTTGTACCACTGCACAAATGACAGCGTCCATTGTCGCGCCTTTTCGATACTTTCAAACGGTTTGCTCGGATAGTTTGGCCGGTATTTGCAAGTCCGGAACAGCGACTCGGCGTAGGCGTTATCGTTGCTCACACGGGGTCTGCTGAACGACGGCATGATCCCAAGCTTTTCCAGCGTCGCCAACATTGTGGAGCCTTTCATTGAGCTGCCATTATCCGAGTGGAGCACCACCTCACGCCCGGCCAGCCCCTCGGCCAAGCTGGCCTTGCGCATCAGCAGCGACGCCATTTCCGCAGACTCGGCGACGTTCACTTCGTGCGCGACGATCTTGCGGCTGTAGACGTCAAGAACCATGTACCAGTAAAGATACAAGCCTCGCACGCTGGTCGGCAGCCAAGTGATGTCCCACGCCCACAAGCGGTTCGGCTCGGTTGCGCAGTGGCTTGTGACGACCCTTGTGCTGGGCTTCTTGGCTCGGCCGCGGTGATGCTGCTGCTTCTCGTCTTTCAATATCCGGTAGACGGTCGATTCTGATGCTAGATACTCGCCCCGATCAGCCAAGGTCGGCACGATCTGGCTAGGTGGACTACTGGCAAATTCAGGGCTGTTGGCAACCTTCACAATCTGCTGGCGTTCCTCTTCGCTCAATTTGTTGGCCGGTGCCACGCGCCGACTGCCTTTGCGCCCGTCCGCCTGACTGCCATCACTGCCCTGCATCCAGCGCTGGTAGGTTCGAAGGCTGATCTCCAGCGCACCACACGCCTGCGCACGGCGACATCCGCCGTCAACAGCTTCTTCAACTAGCGTAATCACTTGCTGGCGATCTGGGGCGCAGATCAATCGTCCTCTGGCTCCCCCCAGATCGCCTGGGCTTTTTTTCTGAGAATGATCAGCGCCGCCGCCTCCGCCAGTGCCTTCTCTTTACGCTGCAAATCCTTCTTCAATTGCTTGATTTCCTTGCGGTCGCTTTTGCCTTGCGCGCGCAGTTCGCGGTGACGCTCGGCCGGCGCTTCATTGGCCTGCTGGCAGGCCTCGCGCCAATCGGCAACCTGCTCGACGAACAAGCCTTTGCTCCTGCAGTATTGAGCCAGTTCGGCCTCGTTCATGCGTGCTGTCTCCAGCACCACCCCAAATTTATCCGCCGACGACCACACCACGGCATTCTTTCCATTTCCCGGCACCGCCACTCCCTGAGATTGTAGATTTCGTCGCCAAGTATAAAGTGTCTGTTCCGAGATACCATTCTCCTTCGCCAAGGCCGATACCGGCCTGTTCTCCGGCGGCATCATTTGCCGAAGGATGGCTTCCTTGCGCTCTGCTGGATACTGATTCACTATACGTCTTTGCTCCGCCCCCGGATGGATTAAAGTGATTCAAGTGACGCGACATCTATCCTGACATAGGGGGCTTTCTGAACTCGAACTTTTAGTCCGGCGTTCACAGTGAAATCATCGTCATAGTTTACTGATAACGAAAATTTCGACAGGCCAAATTTCATTCGGCCTTGCGCAACTGCTTGCCAGGTTGGTTCATGCTGAAACCATACAAGATCCTCGGGAATTGAAGGCAGACTGTCATTTTTTAACTTAGCTTCGAATACTAGAGAGTGCCCACTTTTCGCGGACTGGCCAAGGCTAGCGTCTACTTCGGCCCCTGCTAATGGAGTCGAAATTTTGGCTGAAAATTCTCTAGACCAACCGCGCACATGCTCGACAGTAATCGTTTTTGCCCCAAGGGACATTAGTAGCATGATGGCTTCAGAGAATTTATGTTCGAACGCCATTCGATGAAAGGTAGCCGTTGTGTAGTAAACGGAGGGTTTCGCAGGGTGTGCGACGTAAAGCGTCTGCTGACGAGGATGCCCCGGGGGAAATTGAATTGATTGCGCCTCAGTCGTTCCTATTTGCAGAACGTTTAATCCGCTTTCTCGTGCCTTCGCAACTGCATTAATCGCCTCTATCGTAATGGTGATGATAGGTCCATATGGTAAGAAAAACGCTGACTTAGCGACGCGTGCAGCTGCAGCCTTCCAGTCGAAAGGTCCATCCTCAGGTGCTAGATTTTGTGTTGGTCGACGTGATGCTGCTGCTACTTCGTCTGGCTGAACAACAATCAGCTGTCGCTCTGATGACGGCAAATTTCGGAAATCTTCAGGTGGAATATTATTCATAATTTTTTATTTCTTAGGTGACTACTAAATATACTTCACCACCTAATCCTAATGGTTCGCTTAAATACACTGATTCGGATCGCACCATCCCCCTATGTCAGGATAGATGTCGCGTCACTTGAATCACTTTAATCCATCCGGGGGCGGAGCAAAGACGTATAGTGAATCAGTATCCAGCAGAGCGCAAGGAAGCCATCCTTCGGCAAATGATGCCGCAGGAGAACAGGCCGGTATCGGCCTTGGCGAAGGAGAATGGTATCTCGGAACAGACACTTTATACTTGGCGACGAAATCTACAATCTCAGGGAGTGGCGGTGCCGGGAAATGGAAAGAATGCCGTGGTGTGGTCGTCGGCGGATAAATTTGGGGTGGTGCTGGAGACAGCACGCATGAACGAGGCCGAACTGGCTCAATACTGCAGGAGCAAAGGCTTGTTCGTCGAGCAGGTTGCCGATTGGCGCGAGGCCTGCCAGCAGGCCAATGAAGCGCCGGCCGAGCGTCACCGCGAACTGCGCGCGCAAGGCAAAAGCGACCGCAAGGAAATCAAGCAATTGAAGAAGGATTTGCAGCGTAAAGAGAAGGCACTGGCGGAGGCGGCGGCGCTGATCATTCTCAGAAAAAAAGCCCAGGCGATCTGGGGGGAGCCAGAGGACGATTGATCTGCGCCCCAGATCGCCAGCAAGTGATTACGCTAGTTGAAGAAGCTGTTGACGGCGGATGTCGCCGTGCGCAGGCGTGTGGTGCGCTGGAGATCAGCCTTCGAACCTACCAGCGCTGGATGCAGGGCAGTGATGGCAGTCAGGCGGACGGGCGCAAAGGCAGTCGGCGCGTGGCACCGGCCAACAAATTGAGCGAAGAGGAACGCCAGCAGATTGTGAAGGTTGCCAACAGCCCTGAATTTGCCAGTAGTCCACCTAGCCAGATCGTGCCGACCTTGGCTGATCGGGGCGAGTATCTAGCATCAGAATCGACCGTCTACCGGATATTGAAAGACGAGAAGCAGCAGCATCACCGCGGCCGAGCCAAGAAGCCCAGCACAAGGGTCGTCACAAGCCACTGCGCAACCGAGCCGAACCGCTTGTGGGCGTGGGACATCACTTGGCTGCCGACCAGCGTGCGAGGCTTGTATCTTTACTGGTACATGGTTCTTGACGTCTACAGCCGCAAGATCGTCGCGCACGAAGTGAACGTCGCCGAGTCTGCGGAAATGGCGTCGCTGCTGATGCGCAAGGCCAGCTTGGCCGAGGGGCTGGCCGGGCGTGAGGTGGTGCTCCACTCGGATAATGGCAGCTCAATGAAAGGCTCCACAATGTTGGCGACGCTGGAAAAGCTTGGGATCATGCCGTCGTTCAGCAGACCCCGTGTGAGCAACGATAACGCCTACGCCGAGTCGCTGTTCCGGACTTGCAAATACCGGCCAAACTATCCGAGCAAACCGTTTGAAAATATCGAAAAGGCGCGACAATGGACGCTGTCATTTGTGCAGTGGTACAACCATCAGCACAAGCACAGCGGCCTGAAATTCGTGACGCCTGCGCAGCGCCATGATGGTCGGGACGGAGCGATCCTAAAATACCGCAAGCAAGTCTACGAGGCCGCCAAACAACGCCATCCTGAGCGCTGGGCCGGGACTACGCGGGATTGGGAATTGAACGATGAAGTCTGGCTGAATCCAGAACGGAAACCACCAGAGGAATTAAGAAAAGCTGCATGACTTGACGCGACATCTTTGTTGACAACTACCGCCATCACTGAAGTCCGCTTTTGGTTGAACTCGGCTGGTGACCATGGAGGATAACATCTTGCTCATCGGAAAAATACGCGAAATTTCTCAGCTCGTCACCAACAAATACATCCCGCCACCGTCGCTGAGCTTGTCGCCGGCAGGTGCACCGCTGTGCTTGACCTGTCGAATGCCTGTATCTGTCAGTGCCATGGTATTACCCTCTGTTGGTATGCGCTTTGCGGCTTCTTGCCGATACCAACAAAAGTGCCATCATTTTGTTGGTATTCCATGATACGCGGTAACACGGGGCAACATAACAAAAAACCCGCTTCCCCTATGAAGGGAGCGGGCTTTGAGACTGCGTGATACGGGGTAAAACATGTTCTTGGTGCCGACTGCCGGTTTCGAACTGGCCACCTAATGATTAAAAATTTTTTTGTTGCAACAACAGCAGATGACATTACGTAACAAAATTAATAGCTTATGTACAAGTCGCTAACTCTGTACAAACACTGTCTAACAACAGCGTCGACAATCGGTTGACTGTATAGCTCCCCGATATATCGCCGTTTCGCTATTTCTTCTCAAAGAATGGGGAAAACAGTTCTTTTAGTCGCTTTCCGAACTCATAGAGGGGGATAGCGTAACCGGATTCCTTGCTAGCGCCGTCCACATCAGGATTTTTTCCTGAGTCAGATTTTTTTGATGGGTCGTATGGTTCTAAAGCGAGCGCAGAACGAAGGATGGCTACGGTAATCACGACGATTGCAATCACCAGAATCGAAATCACAGCTACAGATGATGTGCTGAGGCTAGTCTGGTACGAAGAAATCATCTTGTACAAATGGGCCTGATCGCTTAACTCAGGCTCATCCCCATCCTTCAGCTGCGACGAATCGATATTTGTTTCTTTGCTATCTTTGGCGTCAGCCTTAGCCTTCGAGGCGACTGTTTTCCCGACAAGCGAAGAGGGCGCTGTTGTTGCGGCTACAATCGTTGCAGTCGTAGTGACGGGTTTAGCCTCAACCACTTTGAGCAAGAATGCGTTAGCGCCGCCGACGTGTGTACTAAACGCGCATACCACTGTCCACAAAAGATACAAGAGCACACCTACTGGAATTGCTGCAGCAAGCGCGAACACATAATGTATACGTCGAACGACCTTTACGTCATTAGCCACTAGGGTTAAGGTACTAGTAACTCTCCCCTGCAGTGAACTATTACTATTTATAGAACCTTCGGATTGATCTCCGGCACCTGCGGTTGGCGTACCCGGCTGAGGCGTGTTACCGGCACCTTGGTTTGGCGCACCCGGCTGAGGCGCGTTACCGGCACCTTGGTCTGGAGTACCCGACTGAGATGAATTTCCTGCACTTGGGTTTGATGTACTTGACTGAGGTGCGTCACCGGCACCTGGGTTTTGCGTACTAGACTCAGGTGAGTTTCCGGCACTTGGGTTTGGCGTGTTCGACTGAGGTAAATTTCCAATACTCGGGCTTGGCGCACTCGACGGTTCCATACCACTCATAAAAGTAAACCAATATTATCGAGCCTGTAGCCCATTGCTAAAGTTGACACGCCGAACAAATTTGCAATCTCCTCAATTGAGGAGGCATGGCCGCTCATGACGACATCGTGAACGGTATCAGCGGGCATTAAGATCTCGGCCGCGAACTGGTTCGCCGCGCGCTCACGCGGGTCTCTAGTACCTGTCGTGAAGGAATCGGGATAATCTCGTGGAGATGTACCGTGTTTAAGGACGTAATGACCTAACTCATGTGCGATCGTAAAACGCTGACGCGTAAATGAGTCGTATCCATTGAACTCGATCAGTGGGATTCCATTTTCGGTGTTAGAGGCATCCCTAAAGTAACCACTGAACTGAAATTCCGGGTCGGTGCGCCTTATTACCTGTAAACCCATCCGCCGTGCAATATCATCCACTCGGATCGGCAGACTACCATCCCAATGCATGTGTAGCACGTCCTCAGCGGCCCTACGAGGGTCGCTATAGCTGTTGGCGTAGTACATGATGTGATCGCAGAAAAGGCATGAAGTAATCGTGATAGTAACACAGTGTGACTACCACGCCATAGTTGTCATTGTACTAAGATTGTACGGGATTTCCAATGGTGGAAATCCCGAAGGCTTTGATGCACAAATAAGCTCAGAGCGTAATACCCCTTTTCTCCGGCGCAATTAGGCCATGGCCACCGCCGTCGGCGTGCCGAGTCGAGTGAAGTAATTGAGGATTGCTGCACGCACTTGAAGCTCAGCGACCTAGCGGTCGGAATCGCGCGCCATCACCCGCTCGCCGAGCAGCTTAAAACTGCGCATTTTAGTTTCCACCAGGTCGCTACTGCGCCAGTGCGCCACCTGTTCACGCCAGATCGCTGCAGATGTTCGTGGATTTGCCATGAAGTTCCTTGAAATGAAAACCTCGATTTTACCGACGAGGGCGTTGGCGTTACAGGTGGAATGGTTGGACGCTTACGGTAGAGCACCGCGGGAAACTGCATGAGAGTTGTGCTCGGCTCTTGAGGCCGGGTGGGGGACAAGTGCCGAAAGGCGCTTGCATATTGACTGCGCGTCAGGGGCGACGTCTATACGGAACAGTATTCTTGGGCTGGGGTCGTGTCCCGGCGTTGTCGGACATGTGGCGGACAATGCGGCGCTGACCATTGAGGTTGGCCTGTTGTCCGGCGCTCAAATTTCGAGGCGATGGATGGATCAGCAACAACCGCGAGCAGTACAACACCAGATGTTAAGTTCTCAATCTTGGCAGGGCTTCATGCCGCTTGACCTGGAGCGGCGGACACATGTCGATACTGCATGTGCTGCTTACCACTTGGGGAGAAAACCGCAGACATTGCGGGTATAGGCGTCCGCCGAAAATGGGCCTCTGCGACCGGTTCGGGTGAACGGCCGGCTGGCTTGGCCGGTAGAGGCTATCCGGCGCGTTCTTGGTGCTTGAGAGAAGGGTGTCGCACCTGTGCATGCGACTTATTCGATAAGAGCCCTTTTGGGCTCTTTGGTCACCTGTGCATGGTGCGACAGGCCGCTGGTTAGTCCGGCTTGATTGATCAAGCCGGGTTACACAGGGGTTACATGGCGTCCAGAAAGCAAAAAGCCCAATCCTGAGGATTGGGCTAAGTGCTTGAATTTATTGGTGCCGACTGCCGGTTTCGAACTGGCCACCTGATGATTACAAATCAACTTCAATACCATGTAATCAAAAGAAATTTTCAATAAAATCAATGACTTAAATTACCCTGCTGTACCGCATTTTACCACTATTTACCGCAGTCACTGCAGCAGAATTGCAGCAAAACAGCAAGGAGAGCTGACTGGCGGTAAGACGGCTGTCATCGAGGGCCCTGGCTCTTTGACTGCCCTCGTGCTCGAACGACGATTTGCTCAGCGATTGTTGTGAACGACATTTCATGGTTTTTTGACACTTAGCTAGTCAAGTTTATGTGTGCCATGTTCGTTTGTTACTGCGTTTGGCATAGCACCGCTCTGTGAGGAGTCATGACGTTTTGTTTTGCCGCCTCGAGCCATTCGCTCTTGCCTGAGGTCATGTCGAACGCAGAGCTTGTAAAAATTTGCGCTGCTTTCATTGGTAGAGATGTCAACCATAGTGTAAAGTGGCAGCTCGGACGTCAAGTACAATGTCGAGGACACCATGGGAACCAAACTAAACAACGCGCCCGTCTACTACACGGTCGCACAAGTGCAGTTCAATCCGGTGCTGGACTTGGATGGGTACATTCCTGCTATACAATCAAAGATGCGCGAGGCGCACTTCCCTGACTACAAAAAGGAAGTCTTCCAGCGGCTTGTGCTGCCGTTTAGCAATGCAGAGCAAGGCCAGATGGCGGCACCGAACATTACACCTCAGTCGCGCTACCTGTTCGGCGACATTGATGGGCGCTCGCTGTTCCTTCTAGAGACGAACGCACTGTCGTTCCAGACCACCCGGTACGACACCTTTGAGACTTTTTCTGCGACCCTGCTGATGGGCCTCGGTATTCTACATGGCGCCCTCCGCCTCGACTTTGTGGAGCGCATCGGCCTGCGGTACTTGGATGCGGTCCAACCGTCGAAAAATGGCGAGACCTTGAGGGAATTCCTTGTTCCAGAGGTATTGGGCCACTCGCTGCGCGGAGAGGGACAGCTTCAGCACTCGGTTAGTGAGACGAGCGTTCTGACTGCAGCTGGTCAACTCGTGTCGCGTGTCCTCATTCGGAATGGACATGTGGGGCTGCCGGTGGAACTGGGTGGATTTGCCCCCACCATTGACCCGCGATTCACCCAGCATGAGAGTCTGCATGCCATCGTTGATACGGATGCGTCCATCGCCCATCGGGAGGCGTTCGAACTCGCAAAGTTCGGTGCGCGTCTCACGGCGCTGCACGAAGACATCGTCAAGTCCTTCAATTCCACGGTCACTGACCACGCACGGGCCTCTTGGGCCTAAGGGAACGACATCATGAGCACTGCAATGACCTACGGCGGTTGGGTCACCGACCGACCGGCAGCGACGGGTGTTTCATCCGCTGTGTTTCGATGGGTGGGCTGGATGGCGGCAGCCGGTGCCGCACTGACCGGCCTTGGCACTGGGGGTGAACTATCGATTGAGCACCTGCAGCGCAGCATCCATCAGATGCAGCACATGGCGCCCACAGTTGAAGTCACCGATGTGGCAACGGTTCGTACCCCGGCCGAGGACCTTATTCGCATCCGCGAGGTCTTGAAGCCTGCTGTGTCCGACCTTGCAACCACCTTCGGAGTATCGCGTCAGTCTGTCTATAACTGGCTCAACGGAGAACCTGTTGCGGACGAGAACGCTGCCAAGTTGCAGGACCTCGCACAAGCTGCGGATGTGTTGGACCATGAGGG
This sequence comes from Janthinobacterium sp. CG_23.4, assembly GCF_029892305.1. Taxonomy (NCBI): domain Bacteria; kingdom Pseudomonadati; phylum Pseudomonadota; class Betaproteobacteria; order Burkholderiales; family Oxalobacteraceae; genus Janthinobacterium; species Janthinobacterium sp. CG_23.4. The sequence continues at coordinate 62,010 of NZ_JARXUX010000001.1, forward strand.
CATCACGGCCAACGCCGCTCTGTTGAAGCGCAAGTTCGCCAATGGTCGGACGCTGCTGCAGGTGGCCCAAGCTGGAGGGTCTGCACGAGATGCCACCCTGCAACTGGTGCAGTTGCATAAGCGCGAGATGGTCCAGCGCGAACGCATGGCAGCTCGGTTTGCGAATCGTGCGAAGACTCTGCCAAGCGCCGACTTCGACCTTCCGTCGGCTAACGACCATGCTTGAGGGGGAGACGTGGTCGAGTGGAACCGTGACACCCCATGGCGCCAAGGACATCTGCTAAGCAGCGATACCGTCGCGGCCTTGGGGCTTGGTCATGCGACCGAGCCTGAGAAGACCCTAGTCATCGTCGCCAGCCACGATTGCGACCTCGCGCAGTCGGCTGAAGGGGAGCCTAGCATTGAGGTCGTTATCGGCCGACTCGTGACGGACAAGGACGGTAACTGCACCCACGCCAAGAACGCTCGCAAGCTCCAGGTCGAGTTTGCTGGCGCTGCTGTTTTCTGGGCGGAGTTCGAGGCTACGGCCAAGGTCTCTGTCGACAAGCTGAAATTGAACGAGTTCGGTCCGCGCGCCGACGCGAACCTGTCCGGCGAGAACCATGCCATCTTCCAGATGTGGCTCGCCAGCCGCTATCGCCGCTCAGCCTTTCCCGATGAGTTCGAACGCCGCCTGACCTCGAAGCAGTTAAAGCTCCATGAGAAGATTGCCAAGGCGTTGAAGCCCCACGGCGAACTCATCGCGGGTGTCTTCTTCGACGTAGACGGGGGCGCAGAGCTCACGCGGGATGGCCCCGACGACACCTATACCCTCGACATCATCATCCTGCATGCGGCTGACCCAGACTTCGATGCGGCCGAGAAGGCAGCGATTGCAGCAGCCGACGCAATCCGGACGGCGTTCGAGGACAAGCTTTTCAAGCCTAGCAAGACATGGCAGCATATCGAACTAAGTTCCTGTGACGCAATCTCAGAATCTGTGCTGACTTACCAGCAGTTCAAGCTGTTGAAGCGTTGGCGGCTGGACCACATCAGCCTTGCCGCCGAACCCCAGCAGCCCGTGCTGGCCGACTAAGAACCAATGACTAACCATGATTGACCCGTTTCAATCATTGACCTTCACTATGCTGGCCAATCGCGGCGTTTACGTCGTCCTATTCGGCTCTGGCCTCTCGCGGTCGGCCCAGATTCCCACTGGTTGGGAAATCACGCTCGACCTCGTTCCAAAACACCGGTGGAACGTCAGCAGCTTCTCCGGCAAGGAAACTGTCACTGGGCGACCGTTTCCTTGCCGACGTCCAACTTACCCGGTCACCCTTTGCTCGCGCATGATGGGCCGGACTTCGACGAACTTTCGCGCTGGGCGATTGTCATTTGAAGGGGCAGCAATTTTCGCAAAAAGCGCCACAATGCTTTCTGTCTTCTCATCAGCTATTCGCTGGTCAAAAGTGTGATGCCTTCTTGCTAACGGGAATTTTTCCATTTGCATGCTTTCGCCGGTAGAGGCAACAATTTCGGAAATGTTAGCACGAACGTCTCCTGAAAGCCTGTCGTCGGCAGCCGACTAATAGAATGTTTTCTGACTCCGTTTGTCTTTACTTCGCTGGACGTCGGCCCGCAGCTTGTATGTTGTACAGAGTAGAACGTGAAACACTGAACTGCTTCGCAATTTCAGTAATCGACATTTCTCTGTCCTTCATCATTGCCAGGACGGCTCGTTGCTGCACCGTGCTTAGAACGCATCGTCGGCCGCCTACTCGGCCACGAGCCCGAGCGGCCGCCAAGCCGGCCAGGGTTCGTTCTCTCAGCAGCTCTCGCTCGAACTGCGCTAATGCCGCAAACATGTGAAAAACCAGTTTCCCCGCTGGCCCGCTGGTGTCGATGGCTTCCTTCAATGATTTGAACTTAACTTCACGGGCGTCGAGGTCGTTGATGATGTTGACCAGGTCTTGCAAGTTCCGCCCCAGGCGGTCAAGCCGCCAAACGACCAATGTGTCGCCCGCGCGAAGAGCCCTCAGGCAATGACTAAGTTCGGGCCTGTCGATAGACTTCCCGCTTGCTGTGTCTTGGTAGATACTAATTGTTCCGGTGTCGTGTAGTGCGTCACGCTGAAGGTCGAGCGTCTGCTCATTTGTGCTGACTCGTGCATATCCAAAAACTGCCATTGCGTACCCCTTTTTTAGACGCTGATTGATGGAGCGGATGATGAACATCCAAAGGGGTATAGCGCGATGTGAAAGTGATGAATTACAAACGTCCACAAAACCATCGTTTTCCCGACTCATCAGCCGTCCCCGTTGATGAAATCTCATTTGGCAACTCACCAAGCTGGATGCCTTCCTCGGCGCGTTGCCTCACAATCCGTCTCCTGCCAGCCGCTGGCCAAGGCAAATTGCTCGGCCCGAAGACTTGCGTCAGCCGATGCGTCAGTGCCGAGCTGACCGGGCGGCGTGGCGACCTCGTAAAAGCGTCGAGTGGTGCGCGCCCTCGGCTTGCCAAAGCGGCCTGTGCATAGGCAGCTGGCAGCGAACTGCGCGGCCCTTTCCGTGATGGCGCCACGAGGATGACGCAGCTTCTCGTGGCGATGGCAACAACACCCTCGGCGGAGAGACGGCAAGACTGAAGAAAACAGACTGTCATTGTCGTTTCAGTGATGGCGTCACGCGGGCAAGGATAGTTTTCGTGACGGTGCATTACATCAATACCGTAACGGTGTCATGAAGATAACTCAGCTCCCCATGGCGATGGCGACAAGACCCTCGGCGGTGTAGCGGCAAGACTGAAGAAAACAGACTGTCACGGTCGTTTCAGTGATGGCGTCACGCGGGCAAGGATAGTTTTCGTGACGGTGCATTACATCAATACCGTAACGGCGTCACGAAGATAACTCAGCTCCCCCGGCGATGGCGACAAGACCCTCGGCGGTGTCGCGGCAAGACTGAAGAAAAACAGACTGTCACGGTCGTTTCAGTGATGGCGTCACGCGGGCAAGGATAGTTTTCGTGACGATTCATCACATCAATACATTTATGCACCGTGATGCGCGCTATACCGTACATGCGAGACAAATACGACCACCTCACAATGTACCTGTTTACTGACGAAGCACTCCCACAAATGCCCAGCGCGCCGGCGCCCAAGCTTGGTCGTCCGAGAAAAGCGGACGCACTTAGCGATGCCGAGCGCGCCCAGCGCTACCGCGCCCGGAAAAAGGCCCGCTTGGCCGAGCTCAAGGATGAGACCAAGCCGGTAAACTCGACAGTCATAGACTTATCTGCGCTCGCCCCTTGGAAGCGCAGATAGAAGGTGTGGCCGCGATTCCAGGTATGTTTGGGCAGCCAGGAAAAGCGGCATAGGTAAGCGTTTGCACCCACTAGGCCACCCTGCGGGCGTACGATAGCCGGGGCCGGAAATTGCAGGACATAGCGTTGCTGTCAAAAAACGGCGACATAAGAAACTGAACCTGGTTGGCCGCTGTCTGCGCGGCGCTATACCCGGTTACTCGCCACGCTGACGGAGGTCACGCAAGTCCCCAGGCAGCGTCCCGTGTTTATGCAATCTGGTTGCCTAAAATAGGTTAGCAGAGTCGACGGCGACTGTAAGCCGCCGTGCCACTTGGAGAACGCGTGTTCAGTGTGTAATCGGACGCCAAACCATGTTGTCGTCCATGATTTCGATGCTCACATCTTCAAGCGACATTGACCCAACGTAGCCCAGCCAATCGACCGGATTCGCTTTCATCTTCTTTCCAGATTTTTCTAGCTTTCGCCAGACCGTAGCAAACATTTTCGCTGTTCTGCGCAGTTCCTCGCCGCGTATGAGGACAGCTGCGGAGATGCCGAACCGAACTAAGCCGCCGCCCACTTCGTATAGTTCTTTGACAGTCAGCACCCGTGTAACATTTCCATATTCATCGCCGAGCGGCTTCAGAGCGGACGGCTCGTATTTCGGATGAGTAGAGAACCACAGGATAGGCAGTTCAGGAGCACTCACACCGATATCGGAAGGCAAGAGCAAACCGCTTTGCTTGATGAGGTCGAATTTTTGTGCGGTGGTGTAGTGGTAAGCAATCATCTTAATCTCTTTTATCAATGGGTTAGCGAGACGATGTGCAGGGACATCGTCGCGGTCAAAGGATAAAAAGAGAGAAAAGCTCGCTTTTTGATGTGTCGGCCGTAGACAAGCGTCTAGGATGGCTTAATTTTGCCACATGGAAATTATTCTTGCAAGTCGTGGCGGCTCACCCGTGGTAACGCGTATAGCGTGAAGTTAAAAAAGTGACCTACCAGGACACTTCTTTCGCCGTACGGATGCAGCCCAGAACGGTGGATGCGCCGTGGCTGTAAAAGATTGTCTGAGTCGCCATGTCGCCCGCATCCGAAAGAGGCTAAGCGGTAGCGTGGTGACTCATCATCCAATCGGCAGATTTACGAGCGACTAACCGATACTGAAAAACTGTCCTAGTAGGACAGTTTTCATCGGGCCCGGGTAGCAGCCTGGGGTAATGGCAGCCGGCGATGAAAAAAGTGTCCTAGTAGGACAGTCTCTCAGGTCCGGAGCGCACCCACGGGCGACGCGCGACTGGCGCTGGAAAAAGTATTGATTTGACGACAAGAGAGCGTCACGGCCGGAAACAGGTAAGTCTCGCATTTCCGTCACTTCCAGCGGGGAGCAGAACGACCGCAAGCAAAAAAGCATGCATGAATTTCGGCTGCATGCTGCTCAGAATCGCCGAGTCGGCGGTGAGTTTTACTCTCTTTGATAGGACGTGTAATAGCAGCGTTCAAGTCCGCCAGACAGCTTGAGGCAATAGTCGATGTCCGCCAGTTGAAGGTCTCGGACACCTTCTCGCAGCTCTTCAAGGCCGGCTGCGTCTAGGATGCCGTACTTGACCGGGGCGCCGTGGTTGAAGATGATGACCATTGCCTCTCCGTCATCAAGCTCGACGACCTCGGGCCTTGCGTTGTGGTAGTACACAGACGGCGAGCACAGTGCTTCATCGCTGTCGGCAGCGATGGCTCGGGCCTCATGCAGGCTCCAAGGCTCGGCCGGGCTGAACTTCAAGCTCGACGCCTTGCAGCCTGCGACGTTGACTTCTAGGTCGTAGATGTCAGTAATCCAGTCACATTCCATCCAATCATTACCTTCGAGGAACCGCTTAAAGCCATCAAGGTCTGTGTGCGTCATGCCGCCGTTGTGCCCGATGTCTGCACTGTGAAGCAGAATTCCATCGCAGCGTGCCGTTGCAACACTGAACTCGTCGCCTACCCGGTCGAGCTCTTCGTCAGTGCAATTTGCTAGGGCAGCCAAGGCGGCCGCTTGAGGTGTGCGGTACACAGAGAAAAATGCACCCTGATACTCTTGGTTCGCGGTCTCGCCGACGTACTGTTCGTTGATGTAATCAGTGCCTTCATCGCTGCGGGCGAAAGCAATGCTGGTGTCAAAATCGATGTAAATGAATTCGCTCATGTCAAAGTCTTTAGTTAAGGGGAGCGGTGCCGAGATGCCTTTTTGACATGGATTTTTATGTCGAGTCGTTGGTTGATGATGAGCCAATCTAAACGTAAAAATGGTCTGTCGGCAGGCCGCGATACGAGCAGTATAATTGCTTTACGGAAATTCGCAAGTCCTTGATTTGATTAAATTTTTTGTTATTTTCTGCAATCGTAAAAATGCCCACTATTTCCAAGTTATTTTTCAGATTATTTTATTTTTAGTGGCACCGTAAATTGTTTCAAATTCGAAATAATATTGGCGTAATTTTTAGACTACTGGAGGGCGGCATCGGGCGCCGTACCATTTTTACAGCTCCGAGGTCGTGCGTGCCCGGCTCCTGTTTAAGAATCGGGGGCGCAGCCAGCCCAAGGCGGTTGTCGAGGACCTGATAAGCCGCCCCCACGCCGACTCACGAGTCCCTGATAGAGATGCTTGGGGACCGGTGTGGGTCGTGCCCGGGCGTGTTCGACGGCTGGATGCTTGAGGGCCACCGGGTGCCGCAGTGCCGGCGCAGGCCCGCCGGGAAATGCTCCGCTTTGTGAAGGATGCGCGCGACGCGCAGCTGTTCAAAGTTAGGATTGCGTAGCTTGTCCGTGGAGGACTCTCAGCCGTGAGCTGGGTGCTAATTGTTGGTATGCAGAACGCCTAGCCGGCGCTCGTGCGCGTGATTATTCCGCGCTGAATAATTTCAGGTTGGTCAGGTGGCGATTGTCCGTGGGGGACGCTAAGTAAGCGCGCGTAAATTCTTGTGATTTCTGGCTGCCATAAGGGGCGCTTTGCTGCGTTGCTCACCGCTAGCAGCCGCGGCGGCGGACCGGCTCTTACTGCGTCGCGGCGCGCGCCTTGCGTCGCATCCCCTTCTGTTCGATATAAATCACAAGAATTTCTGCACGCTTACTTAGAAGGACAGTTTTTGGTCACCCACCCGGCGCCAGGTCGAAGTCGCTGGAGTTGCGAAACTGTCCTACTAGGACAGTTTGTGGCGGCCGGCGCGGGGCCAGGTCGTTGGGGTTGTGAAAGTGTCCTACTAGGATAGTTTGTGGTGGCTGGCGCGGAGGCCGGTCGATTGTGGCCGGCACGGCGCCCGGAAGAGCTCGTTGGGGTTGCTAAAGTCTGCTACTAAGACAGTGTGTGGTCACCGGCGCGGCGCCAGGTCGTTGGGGTTGTGAAACTGTCCTACTAGGACAGTTTTTGGCGGCTGGCGCGGGGGCCGGTCGATTGTGGCCGGCAAGGCACCAGGTCGAGCTCGGTGGGATTGCGAAAGTGTCCTAGTAGGACAGTTTGTGGTCGCCGGCGCGGGGCCAAGTCGTTGGGGTTGTGAAAGTGTCCTACTAGGACAGTTTGCGGGGGCTGGCGCGGGGGGCGGTCGATTGTGGCCGGCAAGGCACCAGGTCGAGCTCGGTGGGATTGCGGAAGTGTCCTAGTAGGACAGTTTGTGGCGGCTGGCGCGGGGGCCGGTCGATTGTGGCCGGCACGGCGCCCGGACGAGCTCGTTGGGGTTGCGAAAGTGTCCTACTAGGACAGTGTGTTGTCACCGGCGCGGCGCCAGGTCGTTGGGGTTGTGAAACTGTCCTACTAGGACGGTTTGTGGCGGCTGGCGCGGGGGCGGGTCGATTGTGGCCGGCAAGGCATCAGACCGAGCTCGGTGGGATTGCGAAAGTGTCCTAAGTAAGCGCGCATAAATTCTTGTGATTTCTAGCTGCCATAAGGGGCGCGCTGCTGCGTTGCCCACCGCTAGCAGCCTCGGCGGCGGACCGTCTCGCTCTGCGTAGCGGCGCGCGCCTTGCATTGCATCCCCTTCTTCTGCTCGCCATAAATTCACAATAATTTCAGCACGCTTACTTAGCCGTGACCTGGGCGCTAATTGTTGGTATGCAGAGCGCTTCGCCGCTGCTCATGCTCGTGATTATTCCGCGCGGAATAACGCGCGGCCTTGGGTAGCGTTGGGTGGATGAGTCCACTCAGACATACGTCGCTGTGACCCATGAGCGGGCATTATTCCACGCGGAATAATTTTGTATTGGTCAGGTGGCGGTGGTCTGCGGAGTGCGCTCAGCTGGGCACCAATCGCCGATTGATGGCATGCAGGACGCTTAGCCGCTACTTGCGCGCGTGATTAGGCCAGAACGGCGAAGGCTCTTGAAGGAACATAGCTCCCGTCCGCGATGCCTGCAGCTCGCGCGCGGAGATGCTTATGCCGGGCAAACTGGCCCGGCCTGACAGGCGCTCAAGGGTAGGTGATTTGGCGTCCTCCAAACTGTTCAAACCAAAAGTGTCCTAGTAGGACACTTTTGGCCGGAAGTGAGAATTCGTCAGAAGCTGGACGGTGGCTTCATCAAATGCGAACCCCACCCGATAGCCTTCTCAGCACCCAAAACAACAGGTCGTATACCGCGCAAATGCCAATTTGCCAACCGACCTCTAACTATCGTTGACCTCAGAAACACGTGAATGCTATTTTGAAAAAGTAATTGTGTTCATCCCTTTCGCTCGCGATTTGCGCGGCCGAAGTTGCCTGAGCTTGCGAAGTGGGCGGAGCTGCTGAGCGCTGATGAGGTAGTGATGCTGGCGTCTACAGATGATTGTTAGGTGTAGCTCGGGCAGGCCTAGTAGCGTTGAGTTCGCTTAATGATGAGGGAGCATTTGATGTCAGAAACTTCAAAAACTGAAGCGCGCGAGATACACCTAGAATTTCCCGTTGAGCTGATTTTGGGTGCTATCGGAGGCACGCAGCCGAAGCTGTTGTTGAGCCGCGGCGCGAACGGGACTTATGCCAGCCCAAAAAGGTCGCCTGAAGAAATTAAGCATCGCTTCACGGTAGCGGACGACATCGTAGACCAGCTCGTGGCCTACTTCATGCGCAAGAAAAAAGAATTTCCCGATTGGACTGACGAAAAGAACTATGAGCGAATTCGTCTTGCTTTGATAAACAAAGCCGACGAGGGAAAGTGGCGCTTTACCGACGCTGAACAGGCGTGGATTATGGCCCGCCTGCGTGAGCGCAGCGCATCATGAAGTCTCCGCCTCGTACAGCATGCGAAAGCTCCATCAACGTCAGCGCGCACGAGCGCATTCGAGGTTGGCTGAAGCGCGTACACCAAGCGGAGCACTCGGCTCCTGAGTCGGACCAACAATCTGTGCGTGATGTACTTGGACGCGAATTACCGATTTTTTGTGCGTCTCAACTTCGGATTACGCCGCGGCGAACACCGGAGGATATTAGGCGTGCGATGTCAGACGGACGATTTGCAGAGATGACTCCGGACCTGGCTGGATATGACGACGATGAGAAATGAGCGACGATAAAGACCTACATCAAGACCCGCTCTGGGTCTGCTATTGTGATTTCGATGGTGTTACGCATGACGACGCGGTGTACTCTTCCCGACAGGGTGGCATACACATGCGTACTCCAGGCAGAACCCTATTCGAGTGGCTACCGATTCTCGAAGAATTGCTTGCGCCATACCCCGATTTGAAAATTGTTTTGAGCACCTCGTGGGTGCGGGTCAAAGGGTTTGAGTTCACGAAACGTCAGCTGACTCCAAGTTTGCAGTCGAGGGTCATCGGTGCGACATTTCATAAAAGAGAGACACAGAAATTCGACTTCGACAACATGTCGCGGGGCATGCAAATATGCGCTGATGTGCGGCGCCGAAGACCGACGCGCTGGTTCGCGATTGACAATGATGACCATGCTTGGCCGGCTTGTTGCCGTGACCATCTCATCAAAACGGAAGACCGTCTTGGGCTGAGCGACCTGGGTGTGCAAAATGCCATTCGGAAGGTCTTAGCTTCGTACTGACGTCTACGAGAATATCCCTTGCAGGTAGGTGGCCCTCATTGCACGGCGAAGCGAGGGGCAATAAAGTCGCTTCAGAGCGCTACTAGCGCGGGTCGTAGCGGCGCAGCCACAGCAATTGATTCTTCGGCCGCCAACGCTTCTGCGATGCGGTATTCCGCGTACTCCTGAACAAGCGGCAACTGTGTTCGCGCGGTTTGCATAGGCACCGGGCCGCGACTGCAGACTGTGTGGGGACCGGCCCCGAGTCTGGGACTGACGGGGCTTATGACTTCAATTGCCATGCCCTCGCGACTGCCCCGTTTGAGTCGGTGTCTTTCGCGGCCTGGGAAGGTCGTCTCTAACCGGTTTCTCTTTTCGACCTGCGAAGCTCAAGGTCTTGTAGCTTCCGGCCCAGCATGTCATCGCGCGCGACTCCATCGATGTCACTATCAAGCCCTAAGACACGCAGCGCACGCAGGTACGTACCCATCGCGATTGTTGGGTCGCCATTTTCCAGGCGCCGCAAAGTTTCGCGAGACACGCCCATGCGCTCGGCAAACAGTTCAGTGCCTATCAACCGGCGGCGGCGTGCCAACCGCAGACGCTCGCCTAGGTCGGCGAGCTGTTTGAGCGCGGTTGGGAACATAGCGAGAGTTTTCTTGGTCATGCCACATATATTAGCTAAATTTATATAAATTGGCCATTTTATATGGCATTGTCGGCTCTAATGAATTGTGAATAAAGTATTTTTCGGCCCGCTCTGTTGCTCGCAAAAAGCCGTTTGGGAGAGCGCGGTATCAAGAGTTCTCATCACTTTTGAGAAGTCCCCAATGATGAATACTTCTTGATACCAGAACATAGCTCCGGTGCGGGCAGTGGAATTGTGCGGCGCGAGAAGCATGATTCCGGCGCGACGTGACCGGGTAATGCCTACACGTCCTTGATAGTACGTGTCCACTGCCATTGAGTTCTCCTATTGGACGAGCCCGCTTGGCGGCTTTCTCAGTCCACGCGTACTTGATAGTACGAGGAAGAACACGCTAAGTTTCACCCAGTCGAGCTGGAACGACGGAAGTCATAGTCAAGATGCGCTGCCAGGCTCAACGTGGGCACGTGCATTTGGCGCGACCGGTCGACTCGCTCAATGCCGAGGCGTGCAAGCTCCTACGTAAAGCCGAGTACCGCTTAGCGGGCATATCCGGCTCACAGCGACGCGCAAGCGTCGAGCAGAGGGTTTGAATAGCGCAGACCTCCTGGGCGTCACCTTGGGCCGGAATTTGCCCAGCCAAGAGCCGCTGGTGGCGGCGCGGTCCGTGCGCGCAAGTTCGGACATCGAGTCGTATTAGACCTGCGCCTTCGGCCGGGCGCAAAAGAGGTGAACCGCCTGGGTGCGCGCAGAAGGAAGTTATTGCCGCGGCTTCGATTCATGAAAAAAATCTGACCGTGGATGTGGCCGCATGAAAGAGGCTCATTATACCGAGCGAGGATAATGCGCTATAACGGCCACTTCAATACAATACTTTCTGTTCTTGAGGCGGACTATTGGTCGGGGCCACCAACTGCGCTCGTGTCTGCCGACTACCCACTCCAATTTACAGTTCGACACCGCCAGCAATCAGTAATTAACTCAGCGGTAAAACGCCGAAACATGGGGTAGCTATCGACATATACTGTCTGCAGTCGTCGTGATTGCATACTCTCGCTGACAAATGAAACAACTTCTCACCCCACGTGAACTCGCAAGCCTGCTCTCCCTGAAAGAGCAAACAATTTACAACCGCCATAGCATAGGCGGCAGTCTGCCAACTGCCATCAAGATAGGGAGCCGATTGCGCTTCCGCCAAGCGGATGTCGACGCCTGGATTGAAGCGCAAATGGAATTGCAACCGGTCGCATCCATCCCTCCTCAGGCCGCGATTGACCCGGCACGCCCACGCGGCAGGCCCACCAAGGCTCGGCAAATAGCATCACGCAAACACGTGAACACACTGAGCCGAAATACCCACAACAACTAACTCGCGCCGTGCGCAGCGCGAGGACACACACGTAATCTGAGGAATATATTTTTAGCTGCATGCGGCACGCCCTTTGGAGCGTGCCATGGCTTCTGCCGCCCTTATTGCGCTTGTTCAAGCGCAAGCCCCGAAGCGCCCTTACTGTGCCTTCGTAAAAAATAACGCAATTGTTCGCCGGCGGGAAATCGCGTTGGCGGCGCCGTATCTACAACTGAACCCTCCTGCACACCGCTCCTGGATAATATTGGACATTGACCGGAGTGGCGCGTCGCATGCGTGGGAGGATGCGGCGCTCCCGGTGCCAACTTACTGCGCTATCAATCGTGAAAACGGGCATGCCCACATTGGTTATGCGCTGTCCGCACCGGTATGCACGTCCGCTGCGGCAAGATTGGCACCGCTGCGCTACCTGGCTGCAATTGAGTATGCATACACCGCAAAGGTGCATGCCGACGCAGCCTTCACAGGCCCGCTGGCAAAGAACCCAATACACCCTAAGTGGCAGCTATGGGAGCCTGCAAATGCACCGGTTTATGAGCTTGGCTATCTCGCAGACTTCGTAGACCTGACGACCAAACAGCTTCCCAGGGACGCTGGCCTCGGCCGCAACTGTGACCTGTTTGACGGACTGCGCGACTGGGCGTACAGCGCTGTACGTCAGTTCTGGCGCCCTCGCGGCGAGGACCTATGGCGAGCAGCCGTCCGCCTTCAAGCCGAATCGCTGAATACCTTCACCGTGCCTCTGAATTCCTCAGAGGTCGCTGGTATTGCTCGCAGCGTGGCGCGGTACGTTTGGCGGCGCTATACCCCAACCAAGTTCCGTGAGGTGCAAGCAGCACGCGGGCGATTGGGCGGAATCGCCTCCGGTGCTGCCCGCCTCATTTCCAGCGAGGATAAGCGCGTCAGTGCCCGGCTGATGGCTGCAAACGGTATGAGCACCCGGGCAATAGCCGACGAGCTCGTTGTTGGAAAATCGACCGTCGCCCGATGGGTGTCCCACGAAGCCATATCAGGTAACAGCACCGTTGGCTTTAATAGCAGCGCTTAGCACGTTCGGCGGGGGAGGCTCGCTACGGGGCGCAGAACGTCGAAGAGCACAGCGACGCGAGGGGCGTAGCCCCCAACATCGGCAGGGTAGGATTCGGCTTCTTATTAATTTTCCCGTCTAAATACATTTTTGTCTCTTTTATCCAAGAGTCAGGGCTTAGGCTAACAATCAAGGAGCCAAGTGCCAGAACTATTGTCAGGTAAGTCAAAAATTCCATCCGCCTTTGGGTCTTTACGCTTTCTCGAGTGCTCATAATACTCGCCAACTGTTCAAAATGTTCCCGCACTCCCATTTCTTCATTTATAGTTTTCTTACTTAAAAACGCCACATGATTCCTTAGCACTTCAGATAATTGCGAAGCTTCCTCACCCTCTGGCCAAGGTGTATTTTCAAATTTATATGAGTTCCAAACTTTCTTACGTTCCGATATTTCTTGTAGGTCGCTCAAAATTATCGGAACACTTACAGAGGAGTTAAAATATATTTTGATTCTGTCTAAGGATTTTATAATTTTCCCATAGTTCGAACTCTTAATATTAAGTTTCTGTCTATTTTGTTTTATTAAACTTCGGATTTCATGTAAAATATATAATGCCGCATTCTGACATAAAAATCCATCTATGTTCTCGTGAACGAATTTAACGATGCTTCCAGGCGTCACGCCACCATATATTGAAAACTCTTCTGATGGTAATGTGGCTGTCTGGACTGAGACAATGGTGTGAAATGGAATATCGTCGAGAGGTTCACTATGGCGAATGCGAAAGCCCGGATATTTGGTGCTTGCCCATACGTCTCCCCAGCCATAAGGCGTTAGCAGGCTGCACCAGGGCATCTCTGGCACATTATTTCCTTTTGGCGTCAAAATTAATTCGTTATGACAGCTGAGCAGTTCAGTAGTGGGCAAACGCTTACCGCCGCTTGTAGCAAAGAAAAATCCACGGAGATTAATTCCGAACCAAGAAGAAATCATCTCTCTGTTACGTGCTCGTATCTCATCGATTGATTCTCGTTTCAAGAGTTCCACACCCAGAGTAGAGTATGTGAATCTTCCCAAAATTGGCCGATGTGTGTGTTTTCTATCGGTATTCAAGGACATTTCGTAAGCTTTAGATAGCTCGTCATTCAAGCGAAATCCGACCAAAACACAAGTTATTTCTGGGGTGAGTTGGACTATATTAACTAGAAGGTATTCTACATTTTTAGGCACCGGGCCGCGGTAGTTTGCTGAGTAGTTGGAGGAATTAGTCCCCTGAACTAACCCTATATTAAAATTTCCTGTATATCCATATGTACGCCATTCTTTTATAGTTTCAACAGTGCCCTTGCCAAGTCTGTGGGTTGGAGGTTTGTCCCAGCCCAATTTTCTTAGGTGTGAAAAAAGTGAATCAATTTCACTTGGCCCAAAGATTTCAATTCCCCATATACAATCCACTCTAAGGGATTCATCTGATGAAACCCGAGTCTCTATATTCTCTTCTATATCACGTTGTCGCAAATAGTCACGGTCGTTCCTATCCGGCCCATTAATAAAATTAGGAAAGGTGGCGTGAATTCGCCAGCGTATTTTTTTTGCCTTATCTTGAATCCAAGAGCTTGCATTGTTTTCATCGGTCATATGCGTTGGAGGTTGTGGTTCCCTAGGTGTTTAGATATGGGTGATCATATTCCAACTCGCAGCCTGCCATTTTTCAGGGCCAGGTTGCTTTTGAGTACACTGTTGAATCCTGTCACCTAACTACCAGCGCCATGAGCCAAGCCCTTCACAGCCAAGCCCGCACTACTCATCTGATCCGTGACGAAATCCGCAAATCGACGCTCTCTCAACGGGAACTGGCTGAGCGCTACAACGTTAGTCGTCTGACGATCCGCAAATGGCAGAACCGCGACAGCGCCGAGGATCTTTCGCACCGGCCACGTATCATGCACACCACGCTCACGCCTGCGCAGGAATTGATCGTCGTGGAGCTGCGCACCACGCTGCTGCTGCCCACCGACGACCTGCTGGCGGTGGCCCGCGAGTTCGTCAATCCAGCGCTTTCGCGCGCCGCCCTGGGGCGCTGCCTGCGTCGCCATGGTGTCTCCAGCCTGCTTGAACTGGCCGCCCGGGAAACCGATAAGCCCGTCACCAAAAAGTCGTTCAAGGACTACGAGCCCGGCTTTTTACATATGGATATCAAGTACTTGCCGCAGATGCCTGACGAAACCGAACGCCGTTACCTGTTCGTCGCCATCGACCGCGCCACGCGTTGGGTCTTCATGGAGATCTATGCCGACCAGTCCGACAGTAGTAGCACCGACTTCCTGATCAAGCTCAACAAAGCCTGTCCGATCGCCATCGTCAAGCTGCTCACCGACAATGGCAGCCAGTTCACCGACCGCTTTAGCAGCAAGAAAAAAGACCCGGAAACGGGCGACCGGATTCCCAGCGGCAAGCACGCGTTTGACGTGCTATGCAGACAACTGGCGATCGAACATCGCCTGATCCCGCCACGTCATCCGCAGACCAACGGCATGGTGGAACGCTTCAACGGCCGCATCAGCGAGGTCGTCAATCAGACCCGTTTCGCATCCAGGGCCGAGCTCGAATCAACACTACGCAATTACCTGAAAATCTATAACCACAACATCCCACAGCGTGCTCTCAACAACGAAACGCCGATTCAGGCAATGAAGAAATGGCAGGCAAAAAAGCCACAATTATTCGTTAAACGTGTTTATAACCAGGCGGGTCTTGACACCTAGGTAACTGCAATATTGATTTCAATTTTATTTTTTTCGAAATGGTCGGTTTCCGAATTTTCCTAACCAATGCAATAACCATTCGAACGTTTGTATTGGCCAAATGATGAACCAAGAAAGACTGTAACTCATCTGGCAATGTCTGTCAGGTCAAGTCGTACTCATTACATCTTAAAATGCCGCTGCTGACAGTTCCGGCTATTGTCGTTTAGCGTGAACACGTTCATGTACAGGGCGAGGATTCGCGCCTCCCACGCGCTCCCTTGACGAGGTCATTCCGATTCTGGTCTATACGTCAGCGTCACACGCAGGTACTGTCAATCCTATTGGTCCCGGGGCCGTGATGACGAAGTGCACTACTGTGATAAGCTTTTCAACGCCCATGGCGCGCATGCGTGCGGATACCTTCCTGAAGCGAGGTGGGCTCCATTGTGGCTCGCCGTGCTGCACCAGTAGCAGTGACATTTGCGAGCTGGTCGCCGTTGACGCTGTTATCATCGCGCCGGTTAGAAATGTAGCTGCGCTTAAGGAGCCAGCGCAGCGACCGACCTGCCAACTTTAGGATGCTCTCGTCGTATCGTCACCAGTGCATTCTTGCCATCGGTAGTCTTGTCGCATATCTATCCACTCATCTATCTACTTGACCCGGAAACGTTGTGTTGCTAACGGCAGGAGCCTCCGGACTGTGGCCGAAGAGCTCGGTATTGGTAAGTCTTCAGTGGCAACAGAGGTGTCCCACGAAGCCATATCAGGTAACAGCAGTCATGCATGCGAGTAGTGCCAGATGCGAGAGGGGAGGGGGAGGCTCGCGAAGAGCGCTTGGTTCGGGAAAGTGCATCAAGCGCGAGGGGCGCAGCCCCACAACAAGAAGCGTGGCGTGTTTCCCATTCTATGGGCCAGTTCCAAAGTATTGCACCGGGCCAATCCCAACTCTATTAATTCAGAGACACAACGGACTTCACAATTTGAAAGGGGAAACCTTCGCGGCACTTTGGTGCTCAGCGATGGAGGCACGACCCAACGTTATACTATGAATATTAGTGTTATATTAATAATTAAAAAGCCAATGCGCTAATGCTGCGCCAGCATTCAACGGTCAACTGTAGTTATTGCAAGTAGATGGATTAAAACATGACAAGATGTACAGCACCTGTGCGTGGACATAGCTCGTCGGCCGCTGCCGCCGCCTGCCCTGCATGCCGTTATCGCACTGGATACGCCTATGGCGGCCATAGCTCGTCCTATTCACCGTCGGGCAGCAGTGGGGCCAGCTATAGCTCCGGCGGTGGTGGCGGGGTTAGTAGCCGTTCAAGGCCGCGCTGGTCCAAAGCGGGTTCGTCTTTGCTCTACACGTCTGCCCAAGTGCAATCGCTCACTCCAATCCGCGAAACCGTTGAAACACGCGCAGCGCAGCAACCTGACCTTCGTGACGTCTTCCTGTGCCACGCGTGGGACGACCGACAAGGAGCGGCCAAGGAGCTGCGCGACTTGCTCGTGGCGGCTGGTGTGAAAGTCTGGTTCAGCGAGAACGACCTTGCGCTTGGCGTGCCGATGATGCGCGCCATTGACAAGGGCTTAGCGAATTCGCGAATTGGGCTTGTGCTGGTGACACCTGCGCTGCTTGCCAGCCTCCCAAGGGAGGGTGTCGCCGATAAAGAGCTTGCGGTACTTTTGATGCGTAATCAGCTCGTTCCAATCGTGCACAACACGACGTATGGCGCCCTTCTCAATGTCAGCCCTATGCTTGCCTCACGAAGCGGCCTGAGCACTGGAGAAGATTCAATGGCGGTTGTCGCGGCAAAAATCGCCGAGCTGGTTGCTGTCCAGCAGCCCGGGTCTTGCTAAAATTACAAAAAGTGTCCTAGTACGACACTTTTTGAGCACGATGCGAAGATTTCAGAACGCGACGGCTGACAGCTCCAAGGTTTCGCTGTTGAGCATGAAAACCTTCATGAACCCGTTAAGGATTTTTGAGTCTAGTTCCTTTGCCTGTCGAGGCCATCCTGATTGTGCATCATGTGTGAGAGCCTTGCGAAGCCGGGCGCCGATGGTTTTTGCACCTGGCGCTGTAATCACAAAGTGGACTTGGGCAATACGGGGGTCAACGAACATGGTTCGCATGCTTGCCACTACTTTGGCGAGGTCCTTGTCGCTACGCCAACTATTTTCAACTTCGACCCAAGCTAAACCGATTGTTAGCTGCAGGAGCACATCAGGTACTTTTCCCTGCACAACGCCTTCGTGACTGTAGGCTAACTGTTTGAACGGTGCCATGTCGGCTTGAATCTGCAGTTCTGACCATGCGCACCGGTCTGCTAGCAGGCCGGCGGTGGCGGCATACACTGAATTGCAAGCTGTGCGGTGACTGTGGGCATGACGTAGCCAATCACGAGCGTTTGCCTTGCCAAACGGCAGAGGGTCCCCGTTCTTGGCCAGCCATTTGGCTCCAGCGGCAGTGACGGCTGCCAGCTGCTCCCCGTTGACGCTATCACCATCTCGTTTAGTGACGATGTAGCCGTGCTCATGAAGCCAGCGAAGTGTCCGACCTGCCATCTTCCTCGAGCTTCCGTCACATTGCCGCCAAACTATTTTCGCAATTTGTCGCGTCGTTGCGTAGCCCAAATATGCCAGCGCCCTCAGCGTCAATACCCGATACAGCGCTCCCTGCTCTCGTTTGTTCATTTTCCGCTCCAGAGTGTATGTATCTCTGTATAGCGCCGCCAGCGGGAACATGAGCTTACCATCTTTTGGGTGAGGTCTCCGACGTCACCCTACGCCCACTAAAGTGGGCTGCGCGGGGGGATAAATCCCCCCTTGCGGCGGGACGAATTCGGCTTCACGGGCTGGACGCCCTACCGACTTCTTGGACCTAGGGGTCCACCGCGCCTGCGGCCCCTCGCGCGCTCGGGCAACCGGCTACCGCCGGCGCTTCACCTGAAGGTGTCGCGGTCCTTTGGACTCACCTCCCTCCCCATCTGCCGTCAAGCCGGCAGCGGGGGCCCGGGTCGGCGCCCGGCGGTAGCCGGTTGCCCGAGTGCCTCGGGGCCGGGGAACTATCGTTCCCCCGGAGACAGGTCGGCGCTTGGGCGCCTGGCGGTCGGGGACCGCCACCTGTCTCCGGCTCCCCCTATGGCATGCCTGGCCGTGGGCGGCCAGGCACCACTTCGCGCGGGGGCGCTCCGTGGCCCTGCGGGTGCTGTCCTTCGGCGCTGGGCGCCTGCGCGTGCCTAGGCCTTCGGCCCGGCACTTGCGCCCCTCACGTAAGCAGGTTGAGCACTATCAGGTTTGAACTATCAAAAGGTCACAGAAATTGTGCAGAGCAGGTGCCTTCTCGGTGAAAGGTCACCTCCGATTGTGCTGAAATCTGTGGCTTCCTCGGAGCTTTGCTTCCGCCCCTAGTCGTAACCGATTGATTTATTGGGAAATACTATCGACAAGCGGTTGAGCAGGGCTCGTTTGGGCACTATTTTCGTGCCTTCGCCGGCCCTAAGTGGCCATCATGCACAATTCTTGTGACCTTTCGCGCTATCGATAGGCCTGAGACCCTTAATTTCCAGTCCTGGTTTCTCCATGCGCGGACTTGTTTCTCAATGCTTCGTAGAGCTGCGCCGGCCCCAGCAGAATGTCGCGCAGGCCTTCACGAACCCGTTCAGAGCCCAACGCCTGGGTGCTCATGGTCTGATGGGCGTCGAGCGCATCCATAATCGCATGCATGACCGCATCCTTGAGGTCGGGCGAGTTGGCGAATTGTTCCTTGCTATTGCTTGCTGCCTGGCGCATTAAGGTTTCGTTCTCCAGCAACTTGCCTTTAAGTACGCCATTGACATAAACGAGCTGGTCGTCGTCGCTGAGTTGCCCCTCGAACAAGCCATTCACCTTCTCGATAATTTCGTTCAGGTAGGCTTGCTGTTTCTCTTGCACGCTGCCGCTGCCGACCGCATCCATCGGCGGCAACTTGTAGCTGCCGTCCGCGTTCAACCCCATCGGCTGTTTGCCATGGCTTTTCAGCGTGTGATGGGTCAGGACTACTTTGCTCAGGTCTACCGTATCGCGCTCGCGTCCGAAATCCAGCAGAGGTATCAGACGCTTATAAAACAGGAAGCGCTTTTCGATGTCGGTGTTGCCGTAGTCGAAAATCTGGCTCAGGAAGGAATAAAGCCGCACGTAGGCGCCCATATCGTTCTTGAAGAGCAGTAGGGCTTCCAGCTGGTCCTTGGCCGCGCGCGCGGCCTTGTCGTCGTGCTTTTCCTCGGCTACTAACTTGTCCTGCTGCGCCACCTTGTAGCGCTTGAGTAGACGGTCGGCTGCTGGAGCGATGGCGGCATCTAGCTGTTTCTGGGTGCCGTTCGGGTCCAGGTCCACCTTGGCGACGCGTTCCACCTCGTAGTCGTCGTAAAAGCCAGCGGCGTCTAGCTTAGCGCGCAGGTCGTAGACCAGGTGCGGGTCAGTTACCGCCTCCATTTCGGCGGTCTCGTAATACGTTTTGAAGGCCTTGAGGATTTCCGCCGGCTCGTTGACGAAGTCGAGCACATAGGTAGCGTCCTTGCCTGGGTAGGCACGGTTTAGCCGGGAGAGCGTCTGGACGGCTTGAATACCACCGAGCATCTTGTCTACATACATCCCGCACAGCAGCGGCTGGTCGAAACCCGTCTGGAACTTGTTGGCCACCAGCAGAAGGTGGAAGTCTGGTGATTTGAACACCTCGCGGATTTCCCTGCCACGAAGGCCCGGATTTAAAGCATCGCTGGACTCGGTAACTGGCTCGGGAAAGCTTTCGGTGTCAGTGACATCACCAGAAAAAGCCACCAACACCCCAAGCGCATAGTTCTGCCTGGCGATATAAGCCCGAATGGCCTTCTGCCAGCGTACTGCTTCCTTGCGACTTCCAACTACTACCATCGCCTTGGCTTTGCCTTCCAGCAGGGGCTGCACATTTTCGCGGTAATGCTCGACAACGATTTGCACCTTGCTCGCAATATTGTAGGGGTGGAGTCGCACCCATTGCATCAGACCTTTCATCGCCGTACTTCGCTCGACTGTCTTGTCGTCCCACTCTTGCCCGTCATGAGCAAGCTTGAAGGCAAGCTTGTAACTGGTATAGTTTTTTAGCACGTCGAGGATGAAGCCTTCTTCGATGGCCTGACGCATCGAGTAGACGTGAAAGGGTTGCGGTAGTCCGTCCGCGCCTTTGCGGCCGAACAGTTCCAGCGTCTTCGTTTTCGGGGTCGCGGTGAACGCCACGTAGGTCAGCCCCTTCACTCCAGAGCGGGCCTCCATCTGCGCAGCAAGCAACGCTTCGGTGTCAACTTCGCCGCCGTCCTGCAAATCTGCCCATTCCTGAGCCGAAAGCAGCTGCTTGAGCTTGGCTGCTGCCTCGCCGGTCTGAGAACTATGCGCCTCGTCGGCAATCACGGCGAAGCGCTTGCCCTCCGTGGCGGCCAGTTCCTGCACGGCCTGCAGGGCGTGAGGAAAGGTCTGGATAGTGCACACGATGATTTTCTTGCCCCCTTTCAGCGCCAGGCCGAGTTGGGCGCTCTTGCTGCCGTGCTCGTTGGTGATGGTGGCCACCACACTGGTTGTGCGCTCGAAGTCGAAAATTGCCTCTTGCAACTGGGCGTCCAGTACATTGCGGTCGCTAACCACCAGCACACTATCGAATAGCTTCTTGTGCTGCGCGTCGTGCAGGTCCGCCAGAAAGTGCGCCGTCCAGGCAATCGAGTTGGTCTTGCCTGAGCCAGCGGAGTGCTGAATCAGGTAGCGTTCACCAGGGCCCTTGTCCAGCACATCTGCTACAAGGGCACGCGTGGCGGCGAGCTGGTGATAGCGCGGAAAGATGACGGCCCGCGGCTGTTTCTTGTCGTTGCGCTTGCAAATGAGGTAGCGGTGCAGGATGTCCAACCAGCTGTCCCGCGCCCATACTTCTTCCCACAAGTACGCTGTGGCAAAGCCGTCGGGGTTCGGAGCATTTCCCGCGCCACCGGCGTTGCCCTGATTAAAAGGCAGGAAGGTTGTTGCCGGGCCCACCAGCTTGGTTGCCATCATCACTTCACTCTGGCTTACTGCGAAATGCACCAGTGCTCCACCAGGGAAGCCCAGCAGCGGCTCCAGCACGCCTCCCTTGGGCTGCGGGAGGCGGTCAAAACGGTACTGGTCCACGGCATCCTGTACGTTCTGCGTAAAGTTGCTCTTCAGCTCCACAGTGGCCACCGCAACGCCGTTGAGGAACAGCACCAGGTCAAGCTCGTCCTTGGTGTTGTTCGGCGAGTGGCAGACTTGCCGTACTACGCGGAGTCGGTTTGCGGCGTACTTTGTCTGGATAGTCGGGTTAATGGCCAAGGCGGGCTTGAACTGCGCGAGGTCCAGCGGCGCCGAGAGCCCCAACATTTCCACGCCCCGCCGCAGCACGTCCAGCGTGCCGCGCTCATTCATGTTCTTGCGAATGCGGTCGGCTAGCACTTGGGGAAGGGCGGCGCCGTGGGTATTAGAGAGGCGCTGCCAATGTTGGGGCTGCGTCAACTCCATCCACGCCAGCAGGTCTGGCAGGAACAGGCCGCTCGAGCGGTCGAACCGGGCTGCGTCGCCGTCCTCATACAGCCAGCCATTAGCAGCCAGGTAGGTGCAAATTTCGGTTTCGAAGTGGTGTTCCTGGTGCAGATTCTGGCTCATGTTCGTCCCTGATTATTCTTCTTTGCATGCTTACGTAGCATTCAGTTCTCGGAGTAACTGCGCTCCAGCAGTGCTTGGGCCCGTTGCAAGTCGGCCGGGCCGAGCAAGCAGAGCTCTACGTCGCCGGTGCCCCAATGACCAATCTCACTGACGTCGCGGCTAAAACCATTCTCGAAGGTGACTGTTGCCGGGCTGAGCTTGAGTGTGATTAGTACGCGGTTCGGATAAACGATGACGCAGGCAAAATTCTTCAGCCGACGGAAGGCCGTGTAGAGCTTTAGTGGCTTTTGCTGTACGTCGTCCCCAAGAGAAAGCAGCAGCGAGCTGGTCTGCTCGTAGAGCGCTCGAACCTTCGACGTGGCTAGTGCCAATTGCTCGGCCAGTGATTTGTCTTTTCCTGTCGACTTCAGAGCTTCCTGCTCGACTGGCAAGGCACCAGTTGGTACTGGCTTTATGGCCGTGGCGTCTGGCACGCTCTGCGAATTGACCAGTTCCAGCAGCAAGAGGTCGTCGCCGAATAGCTTGTAGCGGATGAGCTCGATGTTGCGCGGAATCTGCTGTACCGCGTACTGGTCGTAGCGAGTGAAGTCGGATGCAATGCACAGCAAGCGCGTTCCCTTCCACTCGATGTGCTGGGCGGTCTCCTTGCCTAACTTTTCCATGACCAGCCAGCGAAATTCCGCTTGATGGTCCAGCAGCCAGTCCAAGTAGAACAGGCCCTGGTTGATGACGTTCTCGGTGGTATGCCGTTTGTACTCGACAATGACCGGGCAGCCGTTTTCGTCAAGGCCTAGCGAGTCAATGCGGCCCCTATGAGTCTTGCCAGTTGCGTATTCACTAGCGAGGAACCGCACGCCCAAGAAAATTTCCATCTTGCCTTCGATGAGCCTTTGTAAGGTCCTTTCCAACGGAGCGGCTTGGCTGGAGAGGTCGGTGACTGTGCTGTTGCCGTGCAGGCGAAAGAGTTGAATGTCGCTCATGCGGCGATGGCCTCGGAGCATTTAACTGCGACCTGCGGTGCTGCGCTGCGCACATCTATTTGGCCGGTGACAGCAGCGCCGATGAGAGCGTTTCGGCGCTCCTTCAGCAGGGAGATAGCGCGCTCTGCTTCTGTTTTCAATGAATCAAGCTTCCTCGTCTCATTCTCGATAAATTTGGCAATTTCTAACTGTTCGGCTTTCGGCGGAAGCGCAATTTGTATCGTCTTGAATTCTTCCCAGTACAGACGCAAACGGAAATCCGTTATCCCGCGTGAATGTCGCTTCATCTCGGCCACGACTTGCGGCGTGCGAAGAATGCACTCCACGTGAGTGGTCAGGAAATCTGCCATCGGCCGTGCTACGACATATGCTGGACTTACCATCCCATCGACAGTGACGGACCCGAAGCCACCTTGCCAAGCGCGCATCATGTTGTACGTCAAATCACCAGGACGCACGGCCTTATATTTTGACCTGTCACTACTGCGAGACACCTTGCGGTCGAGTTCGCTTTCCCCAAGTTCTTTGTCAGACACGCCATTGTGAATCGAGACACTCAGAATCGGCAACGCTTCACTGCCAGGCTCATCAATATCGCGAAATAATGAACCAAGCCGGAAAATACCCCAATGGGCTGGTACGGTCCCGGTCCACGCTAAGCCGGAATCCTTCATCGGCGACTTGGAGTAGAGTCCCTTAGTAACGGCATGTGAGATGGCTGCCTGGCGCTTTTCAGCCAAAAGCGCGATGAGTTTTTCCTGCTCTGAAACCAGTGTGTCGATTTTGGCGGTCTCGCGGTCGAGGAAGGCGGCGATGGCTCTTTGTTCATCTATCGGCGGGCACGGTACTATATGGGAACCGAGCACGCTTTTGGTCATGCTTGGAAGCGCCGTGCTGGTCGAGTAGTAGTCAAATGGCATCGTAAGGGTCACGTAGTATGCAAAGCGACCACAGGTGCCGGGAAGAATTTTTGACCAGTACATGGTGTCGACCGTCCAGAACTTGCCCGTAACGTGCAGAGGCTTATCAATAGTGCCTTTCCTGCCGAGTAAAACAGATTCCCCGTCATACAGAAAGTCGGTGGCGAAGGTGAATGGTCCGCCGGAACCTATAACGGGAACGCCTTCTGTGCTCTCTACAGCCTTATGGTCTGCACCATTTTGAATGTCGAGCATGCGCTTGATGGGGCCGACGGCCCAATGTGCTGGAATTTGTCCGCCCAACTTTGCACCACTGTCTTTGTACTCCTTGTACCTCGGCAAACTCATTCCGCTAACTCCTCGAGCAACTTCATGATGCTGGCCGTAACGGTCTTGAGCTCGTCATCAATTGCATGCAAGCTGCGCAGCGGTTCGAAGACGTAAAAGTGCCGATTGAACGGAATCTCATATCCCACCTTGCTCTTCTCCGCATCAATCCACGCATCGGGGGCGTGCGGCAGCACCTCACGCTCGAAGTAGGTCTGGATGTCGTCGCTCAAAGGTACGTTCTCGGTATCGCGGAGCGCGCTGTCAGGCTGGAGCTTGCCCTTTTGCTTGCCCTTCCAGTTCAGTACCGGATTGCCGGAGTCGTCGCGCGATGGTCGCTCGACGGTGATGGTCGTGTAGCCAAATTCCTCGTTCCTGAAGATTCGCGAAATGGGAATGCGCGTAAGCCTGCCGCCCTCGGGCGCAACCGGTGTGTCGTCGGTGCCTGTGACGAGCTGCGGCTCGCCTAGCGTGGCGCCCGCAGCATTGAATACGGTAATTTGCTCGGCCTCGATGAAGTTGCCGAACAAGCGCGTGACGATGGCGATATGCGCATCGCTCATCTCCTTGCGTTTGCTGCCCAGGCTCTTGTGCATCTTCTGCCACAAGCCGCTGGCGTCGATGAGCTGCACCTGACCCTTGCGGTCTGGCGGCTTCTTGTTCGACAGAATCCAGACGTAGGTCGCAATGCCGGTGTTGTAGAACATATCGGTGGGTAAGCCGACAATGGCCTCTACCAAGTCGTTCTCCAACACGTAGCGGCGGATTTCACTTTCGCCGCTGCCGGCGCCGCCAGTGAACAGCGGCGAGCCGTTGAGCACGATGCCGAAGCGGCTACCGCCTTCCCCATTAACAACGGGCGTCATCTTCGATAGCAGATGCATCAGGAACAGCATGGAACCGTCAGAGACGCGCGGGAGGCCTGGACCGAAACGGCCATCAAAGCCCTTGCTCTCATGCTCTTGGCGCACGGCTTTCTCGACCTTCTTCCATTCCACGCCGAACGGCGGATTGGATAGCATGTAGTCGAACTTGCGTCCGCTATGGCCATCCTCAGACAGTGTATTTCCGGAGATGATGTTCTCGACAGGCTGGCCCTTGATGAGCATGTCGGCTTTGCAGATGGCGTAGGATTCGTCGTTGAGCTCTTGGCCAAACATCGACAGCCGCGCCTGTGGGTTGTGCTCCCGCAGGTATTCATCTGCAATTGACAGCATGCCGCCCGTGCCCGCCGTCGGGTCGTAAATGGTTCGAACCACGTCGCTACCTGGCATGAGTACGTCGTCGTCCTCGATGAACAGCAGGTTCACCATTAAACGGATGACCTCGCGCGGGGTGAAGTGTTCACCTGCTGTCTCGTTTGAAATTTCGGCGAATTTACGAATCAGTTCTTCAAACACCAGACCCATGCTGGCGTTGTCCACGACTTCGGGATGCAGGTCGATGTTGGCGAACTTCTCGGTAACGAGGTAGAGCAAGTTAGCCTTGGCTAGGCGCTCTACCTGCGTGTAGAAGTCGAAGCGTTCGAAAATGTCGCGCGCGTCCGGCGAGAAGGCCTGAACATAGGCGAACAGATTCTGGCGAATATGGTCTTGGTCTCCGAGCAACTTTACCAAGTCAAGCGGCGATGTGTTGTAAAATCCCTGACTTGTCTTGCGTCGCAGGAAAGGTTCGGGATTTAGGCCTGCCTTGGATTTGGCGTTGAACTCAGCTAGCACTGCCGCCTTAGTTGCTTCCAGTACGCAGTCGAGTCGACGCAATACTGTGAAAGAGAGGATGACGCGGCCGTATTCGGACTGTCTGTAGTCTCCACGAAGTAGGTCGGCGACAGACCATATGAATGACGAAAGGGACTGATGGTTCATGTACTTCCTGTTCAATGTCGTTCAGCTAAAACACCATCTTAACACTCTTGAAAATGGGTCTGGCTGGCCCTCAAGGAGATGCTAACTGAAGCCTTGCGCAGGCGCTAGAAATGTGTTCTGGCAATATTATGAAGGGTTTTTAAAGTCGATTGCGCGCTCGGGCGAGTGTTTTGGAAGGAAAAGTTCGGGCGATTGCGCAGCAACTTTTCTGCCTGACGCGAAAGAAGATGGCCTCAGAACAGCCCCGCTAGAGAGAGCTGTTACTTGCATAACTTATGGTTGTATAAAGACACTCGGCAGCGCGCGAATAATACTAGCCTGACTTCCGAAGGTAAGATGCAGCTCTGCAAGATGCGAATTGCAGAAGGGCCTCCTTTTTACAGTTGCCAACCATCGTAAGCACGGAGAATCAGGAATGCGCGGTTGAAAAGACAGCCGCCTTCGCGACCGCATCCGAGGACGCCAAGTTACGATTGCGAAGAGCTTCGGCTTCTCGACGTAACTTTACAAGCTCTTCGTCAGTCGGATTGTAGTACCGCATTGCCATCTGGAGAGTTTTCCAACCCATCAATTTCGCTAAAACGGGCGCCTCTACTAAAGGCGCTAGCCGGGTGGCAGCATCGTGTCTCAAATCGTGATAATGCAAACCCGAAATGCCAGCTTTTTCGCACGCCACTCGAAAGGCAGCGCCTAGCCCGGCTGAGTCGTAAAACCCGGCAATTCTCCCAGTCTTGTCTGCGCATGGGTAAGATTTCAACATTGCCTCTGCAGTTTCCGATAGTGGGACCGATAACCTTTCGCCGTTCTTTGTCTTTCCGACAAAAATCAAATGATTTTCCAAGTCGATGTCCTCCCAGCACAGCTCGACGATATTTCCAGCGCGCATTCCGGTCTCAATTGACAAGATAAAGCACAGTTCGAATGCCTGCGCATCCGAGTCGCGAACTGCTGTTAAGAGGCGGGCTTCTTCATCTCCAACCAAGCGGCGTTGCCGGCCAGGCGGCGCAGACGGCTTCCGAACATTCTCAAGGAAGTTTTCGATTTGGATAGACCACTCCTTCCGAGCTGTAGTGAACATGGTGGAAAGATATGCCAATTCAAGCCTCACGCTGTTGGGTGATGCCTTCTCTGCCAAGCGTTCATCTCTATACTTCGCGAAATCGACGCTACGTAAGGTTGCGAGAGGCCGCAGCGCCAGAGGATGGCGCAGGAACCTACGAGCTGTTACGAGCTCGGTTCGGCAAGAGAGTTTATTGGGGGAAACCTCCGCGCTGTACTTCTCGATAAGGTCTGCGAGGGTGGTTCGTTCTAGTTCGGTCCGGTCCGCGAATACCCCTCGAACCATTTCCGACTCCACAATCGCAGACCATGCTTCCGCTTCTTTTTTTGTCTCGAATGTGTTTGATTGGGATGGGTACCCCTTTTTACGAACGGTTGCTTGCCACTGATAAGGACCGCGATTTGAGATTGATGCCATGCATTGCTCCAAAGTTGTTTGTAGGAGCAGGTGTATAGCGTTGCCGTAGGGGCATGATTGCAGCAAAAATGCAGCAGATATCCCAGAAACGACAAAGGGCTACAGGCGAATGCGCTGTAACCCTTTGATTTTATTGGTGCCGACTGCCGGTTTCGAACTGGCCACCTGATGATTACAAATCAACTGCTCTACCAAATGAGCTAAGTCGGCAAAAACTGTGCGTTGCGAATTATACGCTATTTAATGCGTGTCAGGGTCGGGCGGCCACCTTTTTTTGGTGGCTCGTCGTCGCCGGGCGTGGCGTTGTCGCGTTGTTCGGCGGAACTGGTCGGCACGGACGACAGGGTCGGGGTGCTGGCGGCGGGGGTGAGCACGGGGGGCGGGACGTCGGCTGAGGCTGGGCTGTCCGTCGGTTGCGCGTCGGGATCATCGTTGCCCAGCACCGGCTCGAAGGCCATGCCCTGGCCGTTTTCGTTGGCGTAGATGGCCATCACGTTGTCGACCGGCACGTAGATTTCGCGCGAGACGCCGCCAAAACGGGCGTGGAAGCGGACGGCGTCATTATCCATCTTCAGGCCGCTGGTGGCGCCAAAGCTGATGTTGAGCACGATTTCGCCCTTTTTCACGTATGCCATCGGTACCGTGGTGCGCGAATCGACTTTGACCGCGAGATATGGCGTGTAGCCGCTGTCGGTGCACCACTCGTAGATGGCGCGCAGCATATAAGGTTTGGTTGAGATTTCAGACATGATAGGCACTGTGAGGCGGGAGCGCCCTCATCAAGCATGAGGCGGGCGCACCGGTAGTTCAAAATACTGGGATAGCGCAAAAACAACGTTAGTACCTGGCCCAAGATGCCCCAGAAAGCGTAGCGAGCTGGCCCTATATTGGCCTCGGTAACGCAGCCGTACCGAAGTACGGTGAGTAACGCCAGGTCAAGAGCGGGCTGCGCAGTCGCTGAATGGGGATATCTTTTAGCGGCGCATCACTTTCTCGGATGGCGTCAGCGCTTCGATGTATGCAGGACGCGAGAAGATGCGTTCGGCGTATTTCATCAGCGGTGCTGCCGTCTTCGACAGTTCGATACCGTAGTGGTCCAGGCGCCACAGCAGCGGCGCGACAGCCACGTCGAGCATCGAGAATTCGTCGCCCAGCATGTACTTGTTTTTCAGGAACAGCGGTGCCAGGGTCGTCAGGCGGTCGCGGATTTCCGCGCGTGCCTTGTCGTGGGCCTTGTCGTTGCTCTTGGCGCGTTCGCTTTCCAGCACGTGCACGTGCACGAACAGTTCTTTTTCGAAATTGAACAGCATCAGGCGCGCGCGGGCACGCATCAGCGGATCGGCCGGCATCAGTTGCGGATGCGGGAAGCGCTCATCGATGTACTCGTTGATGATGTTCGATTCATACAGGATCAGTTCGCGCTCGACCAGGATAGGCACCTGGCCGTACGGGTTCATGGTCGAAATATCTTCCGGTTTGTTGAACAGGTCGACGTCGCGCACTTCAAAGTCCATGCCTTTTTCAAACAGGACCAGGCGGCAGCGTTGCGAAAATGGGCAGGTTGTACCCGAATAGAGAACCATCATTTTTTATAGTTCCTTAGAAACAAAGGGGGTGAAGCCGCGAACGGCTCACCCCAGGTCGCTTGTCCACTCATGCGGACAATGCAGAAACAGGCATAAACCGGCCTATGGCCGGCGCCTCACTTATTTGACTTCCTTCCAGAACGACGCGTTAAGGCGCCATGCCAGCAGAGCAAAGGCCGACAGGAACAGCAGCACCCAAACGCCCAGGCGCTTGCGTGTTTGCTGTGCCGGTTCGGCCATCCACTCCATGTAGCCGACCAGGTCGGCTATCGCATTGTCGTACTCGATCTTGTTCAACGTGCCTGGCTTGACTTGCTCGAAGCCGGCAAATTTGTGGATCTTCTTGCCAGCTTCGTGTGGATCATTTTCTTCCACGAACTTGGCAGTCTGGATACCTTGCAATTCCCATAATACATGCGGCATGGCGACATTCGGCAAGACCATGTTGTTCCAGCCGGTCGGCCGAGTGTCGTCTTTATAGAACGTACGCAGGTAAGTATACAGGTAGTCGCCGCCTGTGCCAGCGGAAGATGATTTCGCGCGCGAAATTACCGACAAATCGGGCGGTACGACGCCAAAGAAAGCCTTGGCATCCTGCGGTGCCAGGCTAGTTGTCATCAAGTCGCCGATTTTGTCCGCGGAGAACAACAGATTTTGCTTGATCTGGTCTTCCGTCAAACCGAGGTCGCGCAGACGGTTGTAGCGCATCGACACGGCAGCATGGCAATTCAGGCAATAATTGACAAATAATTTGGCGCCATGTTGCAGCGCAGCCATGTTGGTCTGGCGATCAGGCGCCTTGTCCAGCGGAAAGCCGCCTTCGCTGGCGAGAGCCATGGCGGGCACGAAGGCCAGGATGGCGAGCAGTTTTTTTGAAAATTTCATGTAAGGTCCTTTGAGCGTGGCGTGAGAGCGGCTTAGTGCGGGTGAAACGTCACACGCGACGGCACGGTCTTGAACTTGCCCATTGCACTCCACCATGGCATCAGCAGGAAAAAGCTGAAGTAAATCAGTGTGCACACTTGCGACACGATGGTTTTCGTATCCGTTGGCGCCTGGGTGCCGAGGTAGCCCAGGATCAGGAACGACAGGCCGAAGATGGCGTACACATATTTGTGCCAGGTCGGACGGTAGCGTATCGATTTCACGGGCGAATGGTCGAGCCATGGCAGGAACGCCAGGATCACGACGGAGCCGCCAAAGAACACGACGCCCCAGAATTTCGCATCGAGCACCTGCGGCAGCATGCCGATGATGGCGACGATGGCGATGCCAGCGATGACGGACTTGACGCTCGTCGAGAGGCGCGACTTGAGCCAGATGAATACCACGTAGGCGGCTACGACACCCATCAGCACGTACATGAAGTCGGCCGTGGTAGCGCGCAGCACCGAGTAGAACGGCGTGAAGTACCAGGTTGGCGCGATGTGCAGCGGGGTTTTCAGCGAGTCGCCAGGCAGGAAGTTGTTATATTCGAGGAAGTAACCGCCCATTTCCGGCGCGAAGAACACCACGGCGCTGAAAATGACGAGGAAGATCGACACGCCGAACAGGTCATGCACGGTGTAATAAGGATGCGAAGGAATCGAATCGACCGGGTGGCCATCGGCGCCCAGGTTTTCCTTCACTTCGATGCCGTCCGGATTGCTCGAACCGACTTCATGCAGGGCGATCAAGTGCGCTGCGACCAAGCCCAGCAGTACCAGCGGGATGGCGATCACGTGGAAGGCGAAGAAGCGGTTCAGAGTCGCGTCGGAGACGACATAGTCGCCGCGTATCCACAGCGACAGGTCAGGGCCGATGAACGGAATGGCGCCAAACAGGTTGACGATCACTTGGGCGCCCCAGTACGACATCTGGCCCCACGGCAGCAGGTAGCCGAAGAATGCCTCGGCCATCAGGCACAGGAAGATGGCGAAACCGAACAGCCAGATCAGCTCACGCGGCTTGCGGTACGAGCCATACATCAGGGCGCGCGTCATGTGCAGGTAGATGATGATGAAGAAGGCGGAGGCGCCTGTCGAGTGCATATAGCGTACCAGCCAGCCCGACGGCACTTCGCGCATGATGTACTCGACGGAGTTGAAGGCCAGCGCCGCATCCGGTTTGTAGTGCATGGTCAGGAAGATGCCGGTGACGATCTGCAAGACCAGCACCAGCATGGCCAGCGAGCCAAAGATGTACCAGAAATTGAAGTTTTTCGGGGCGTAGTACTTGCCCCACTGATCATTCCACAGCTTGGTCAGGGGAAAGCGGTCATCGACCCAGCCCAGCGCTTTTTCGGCGACGGGAGCGTCTGCCGGGAATTTCGTTTCTTTAAAAGCAGCCATGATCAAGCCTCGCCTTTCTCGTCTTTACCTATCAGCAATTTGGTGTCGCTCAGATACATATGGCGCGGCACTTGGAGGTTGTCCGGCGCCGGCTTGTTCTTGAACACGCGGCCTGCCATGTCGAAGGTGGAGCCGTGGCAAGGGCACAGGAAGCCGCCTTCCCAGTCATCGGGCAGCGACGGTTGCGGGCCGGGGGCAAATTTCGAGGAAGGGGAGCAGCCCAGGTGGGTGCAGATGCCGACGGCGACGAGAATTTCAGGCTTGATCGAGCGCGCTTCGTTCATGCAGTAGTCGGGCGTGAATTCGGCGGGATTGCGTTGCGAGTTGGCATCGGCGACTTTGCCGTCGGTCTTTTTCAGGGACGCGATCATTTCCGGCGTGCGCTTCAGAATCCAGACCGGCTTGCCGCGCCATTCAACGGTGCGCATTTCGCCCGGTTGCAAGGTGGCGATGTCTACTTCGACCGGCGCGCCCGCCGCTTTCGCGCGCTCCGACGGCTGGAATGTACTTACCAAGGCTCCCGCGGTTGCCAATCCAACTACACTGCCCGCCGCGCACGTGGCGACGAGCAAGCCGCGACGGCCTGAATCGACCTGCTTTTCGTTACTCATGCAAACCCCAATCAGTCAAAATGCGAATCTTTATTATGACTGGCAGCCGCGAAAAATCCGTCGCCGAAGCTCTTTCCCACTGATTGCCGCAATCCGCATCTTTGTGCAGTAAAGTGGCAATATCCCTGCGGAACTTCGGACTATGGCGCAGCCCATGCCAGTTTCTTGTTGATTATCCGGAAGTAAAAAAGCCACTTCTAGCAACCGCAAATTATAAGTGAAGCAAACAACGAATAGAACAAAAACGTTGCTTGTACCATAATTTATATACTTTTGCAGGAGGTGGCTAGTTCTTTCGAACTAGATGCGCTTGGCTGTATCCGAATTGGTCTTCTTAATAACCATAAGTTGGTGGCACCCGGAATCAATAGTATGATCGGCATGTTTTTTTTACATATTTGAAGGAGAAATTCATGGCAATGATGAAGGAATTTAAAGAATTTGCAATGAAAGGCAACGTTGTCGATCTGGCGGTCGGTGTCATCATCGGCGGCGCCTTTGGCAAGATTGTCGATTCCTTGGTGCAAGACGTAATCATGCCGCCCATCGGTCGCGTTTTCGGCGGCCTTGATTTCGCCAATTACTACCTGCCCTTGAACGGCCAAGCCACGACGATGACACTGGTGGAAGCAAAAAAGGCGGGCGCGGTGCTGGCCTACGGCAACTTCCTGACCATTTTGCTCAACTTTATCATTCTTGCCTTCATCATCTTCCAGATGGTGCGCCTGATGAACAAGGCCCGCCGCAGCGAACCGGTCGCACCGGCACCGGCGCCAGTCACGCCGGAAGACATCGTGCTGCTGCGTGAAATCCGCGATTCCCTGCAGAAGAACGGACAGAGTAGCAACGATCTGGCAAAATAAGGCGTTCCGGCATCGGCTGGTTGACCTCGATAGGGCTCTATGCGGCGATTTTGGTTATTGTTTGCGCAAACCGTGACCATCGCGTTGGCGCTGTACTTTGTGTACGGCGCACTGCGCCCGGCCAGCCGGGTACAGCAGCTAGGCTCTGCCGCCAAGCCGGTGCCCGTGGTGGAAACGGCGTCGAGCAGCCTGGCGCCCGGTTCCTACCGCGACGCGGCAGCGCGCGCCATGCCCGCTGTCGTCAACATCCTCACCCTGCAAGTGTCCAAGCGCGGCGCCCACCCGCTGGCGCGCGATCCCTTTTTCA
Source organism: Janthinobacterium sp. CG_23.4 (assembly GCF_029892305.1). Classification (NCBI taxonomy): domain Bacteria; kingdom Pseudomonadati; phylum Pseudomonadota; class Betaproteobacteria; order Burkholderiales; family Oxalobacteraceae; genus Janthinobacterium; species Janthinobacterium sp. CG_23.4. The sequence goes on from NZ_JARXUX010000001.1 coordinate 95,027, forward strand.
AACGATTCTTCGGCGAGCGCGACCTGGATGGCGAGGATGACGCTGACTTGAAAAACAGCCTCGGTTCGGGCGTCATCGTCAGCCATGAAGGGTATGTTCTCACGAACAATCATGTGGTGGAGGGCGCCGACGAAATCGAAGTCGTGCTCACCGATGGGCGCAAGGCGCCGGCCAAGGTGGTGGGCCTGGACCCGGAAACCGACTTGGCCGTGATCAAGATCGAACTCGACAAACTGCCCGTCATCGTGTTGGGCCAGTCGGAACTGGCGCGCGTGGGCGATGTGGTGCTGGCCATCGGCAACCCGTTCGGCGTAGGCCAGACGGTGACCATGGGCATTATCTCCGCCTTGGGCCGCAACAACTTGCACATCAACAGCTTTGAAAATTTCATCCAGACGGATGCGGCCATCAATTTCGGTAATTCGGGCGGCGCCCTGGTCGATACGCGCGGCAACTTGATCGGTATTAATACTGCCATCTATTCGCAAAGCGGCGGCTCGGTCGGCATCGGCTTCGCCATTCCGGTCTCGACGGCCAAGGCGGTGATGGAAGCCATCATCAAGGATGGTCATGTGGTGCGCGGCTGGATCGGCGTGGAAACGCAGGACATCACGCCCGAGCTGGCGCAAAGCTTCGGCTTGCAGCGCTCAAGCGGCGCCATCATTGCCGGCGTGGTGCGCAATGGCCCGGCCGACAAGGCCGGCATTGTGCCCGGCGACATCTTGCTGACGGTGCAAGGCAAGGCCGTGGGCGATACCACGGAAATGCTGAATCTGATCGCCCAACTGCCACCGGGCGGAAAAGCTAAAATGACGGTGCTGCGCAAGAATCGCGAAGCGGCACTCGACGTGATGGTGGGCAAGCGCCCCCTTCCGAAAGAGCTTTCCAAATAGTTGCTGATCGGAATTTGACACATGCATGTGCGTGATTTGACCCAATTTTTACGTGAACTGAGCGACAACAACAACCGTCCCTGGTTTGTCATGAACAAGCCCCGCTACGACATCTTGCGCGAGGAATTCCTCGCGCTGGTCACCAACCTGATCGGTGAGCTGGGCAAGTTCGACCCGGCCGTGAAGTACTGCAACCCGAAGAAGGCCTTGTTCCGCATCAACCGCGACGTGCGTTTTGCGCACGACAAAAGCCCGTATAAAACGCGTTTTTCGGCCGCCATCGCGCCAAACGACATGCGCCGTCCCAGCAAGGCGGGCGGGCCCACTTACTATCTGCAGATCGATGGCCAGGGCAACTTGCTGTTCGGCGCCGGCGAATACATGCCGCCAGCTGGCCGCCTGAAGGCGCTGCGCGAGCACATGCTCAACGATGCGCCAGGTTTTTCCAAAGTGCTGAAAAATAAGCGTTTCAAGGCCCGTTTTGGCAGCTTGCAAAATGAGGGCAAGTTGCAGCGTCCGCCCAAAGGCTTCGATGCGCAGGCCGAACATATCGAATTCATTAAGTTGAAGAGCTTTTTTGTCTGGACCGAAGTGCCGCTGCCCGTGAACGAACCCGAGAAACTGCTGTCGACCCTGGCACAAGGCTTGCAGGATGCGTGGCCACTGGTCGAGTGGATGCGCGGCGCGAAAGAGCCGGGAGAAGTCCCCGAGTAATTGCTGAAATTGCTGAAGGAGCACATGATGGCACTGGAGCACGCAAGTTCAGGACAGGTGATCGAGGTGCTGCGCAGGGATGACGACGAGCTGTCGCAGTTTTCCGCCATCGCGCTGGCCAAGACGGACGAACTGGAATTGATCCGCATGTGCATGCCCAAGGGCAAGACCATGCCCGAACATCACGTGTTCGGTGAAATCACCCTGCTGTGCCTGCAAGGGCAGGTGGCGGTGACGGCGCATGGCGGGGAGCAGGTGCTGGGGCCGGGGCAGATGCTGTATTTGCGCGGCGGTCAGGCGCATGCGCTGGCCGCGCGCGAAGATAGTGTGCTGCTGCTGACGATACTGATGGCCAAGGCCTGGCGCTAGGGCCGTGGGTCAGGCCGACTCAGCGCGCGGATCGCGCGACAGCAGCTGCTGCACCATCAAGTGCGGCAAATCGCCATCGAACAGTACGCCGGCCACCGCATTCGTGATCGGCATGTCGACATCCATGCGGCGCGCCAGTTCGCGCACGGCCTTGGCGCAGGGTACGCCTTCGGCCACGTGACCGAGTTCGGCCACGATGGTCGCCAGCGCCTTGCCTTGCGCCAGGGCCAGGCCAACCTTGCGGTTGCGCGACAGGTCGCCGGTGCACGTGAGTATCAAGTCGCCCATGCCCGTTAAGCCCATGAACGTTTCTGTCTGGCCACCGAGGGCCGTGCCCAGGCGCGTGATTTCTGCCAGGCCCCGCGTGATCAGTGCGGCGCGCGCATTCAAGCCCAAGCCCAGACCATCGGCCACGCCGGTGGCAATCGCCAGCACGTTCTTGATGGCACCACCCACTTCCACGCCGACCAGGTCTTCGCTCGCATACACGCGGATGGTGCCGCCATGCAATGCCGAGACGACGGCGTCGCGCAAGGCGGCACTGTGCGAGGCGATGGTCAGCGCGCACGGAAGGCCGCGTGCCACTTCCTGCGCGAACGAGGGCCCCGACAGGGCGCCGCCGGCGACCGTGTCGCCCAGCACCTCTTGCACGATCTGGTGCGGCAGCAGGCCCGTGCCGCCTTCAAAGCCCTTGCACAGCCATACCAGGTTCGGGATGGCCTTGCCCTTCAGTTGCAGCAGCAGGGGCCGCAGGCCTGCCACCGGGCAGGCGGCGATCAGCAGACCCCGTTCGCCATTCGCGTGCGCGAGGGCGGCGTCGAAATCGGCGACCAGGCGCAACTGCGGCGGTAAAGCAAAACCGGGCAAATAGCTGTTTTCGCCGCTGGCGGCCATGGCGGCCATGGCGTCGCTATTGCGGCCCCACAGCAGTACGTCGTGGCGGCCGGCCAACGCCATGGCGACGGCTGTACCCCAGGCGCCAGCGCCCAGCACGGTAATGCGGCGCGGGGCAGCTGTAGCGGTGGTATCGGGAGTGTTTTCAGGGGAAACTTGCATGCAACCTCAGTCTGGCAGGGGGAGGGGCGCGGCGCGGTTGGCCGCTGCCCCGATGAATCTGGCGGTGCTTAGAGCCTATCCCAGTAGGGGATGTAGTCATCTACTGGGATAGGCTCTTACAAGCCCCACACTTCGCTGGTCTTGACATAGCCGCTCTGGCCATCTTTGTGGCGCACCTTGAGCCAGCCCGAGCTCGGCTGCTCGCTCATTTCCAGCAGCACGTTCTTGTCGACGAGGATAATCGGGGAAGCGCTGTCATCGGGGCTGACGCGTACCTTGAGGTTGGCGGCGCGCGCCACGACGTTGCGCTTGGCCGACAGACCCTTGGCTTCGGTCCAGGCCATTTCGCCGCTGGCGTCGCGCACCTTGACCCATTCGCCGTAGCTGAGCACGACTTCCAGCGGCATGCCGCGTGGCGCCACGTACAGCTTGCCACCCTTGGCAGACGGCGCGTCGTACAGGATCACGGGGGTCGCGCCCACCGTTTTGAAATCGACGGCGTGGCTGGCGGCGGTGGCCAGCAGCAGCATGGTGCCGGCTATCCAGCGCAACTTGCTCGAGAGCGCACTTTTCAACATGATATTTTTTGAACCTTAACGAAACACGGCGGCCAGGCCGCCGTGTCAGGCCAGCCTTGACGGCCAGCGGGGTCTTGCATAGCTTAGTGCGTTTCGCTGGCTGCTGGCGCTGCGGCAGCGGCGTCAGCAATAGCTTGCAGACGTTGTTGGTAGAACACTTCGAAGTTGATCTCGGCCAGGTGCACTGGCGGGAAGCCGGCACGCGTGATCACGTCGGCGATGTTGGCGCGCAGGTAAGGGTAGATGATGTTCGGGCAGCCGATTCCCAGCAGCGGATCGAGTTGATCGGCAGGAATGTTGCGCGCTTCGAAAATACCAGCTTGCTTGCCTTCTACCAGGAAAGCAACTTTGTCGCCGACTTTGGCGGTCACGGTGATGGTCACGGTCGCTTCGAAGATGCCATCGGCCAGAGGCGCAGCGCCCACGTCCAGAGCCACTTCGATCGCCGGTGCTTCTTGTTCCAGGAAAATAGCTGGGGAATTTGGTTGTTCCAGCGACATGTCTTTCAGGTAGACGCGTTGGATTTGGAAGACTGGTTGCAGATTTTCGTCAGACATGGAACGCTTTCGTTGTAAAGGACAAGAACGGCACACCGTTCAAATATGGTACTTGCGGTATGTCAACCGTGCCGGATAGGCACGGCCAGATCAGATGCGAGGGCAATTGTATCAAAACAATACGACAAGAAACCAAGCAATTTCTCGAACCGCCTTTATATCAGGCTGCCGTGCCATTTAACAAGGGGTCGAGCTTGCCGGCTTGATCGAGCGCATACAAATCGTCGAATCCACCCACGTGGGTGTCGCCCACATAGATCTGCGGCACCGTGCGGCGGCCCGTGCGTTCCATCATCTTGATGCGCTCTTCCGGGTCGAGGTCGACGCGGATCTTTTGCACGCTCACGCCCTTGGCTTCCAAGAGGCGCTCGGCGCGCACGCAATACGGGCACACGGCGGTGCTATACAAAATTACAGGTACGGTCATGATCATTCCTTCAGTTAAAAACATCGAACCAAACCTGCTGCACGTCGTGATTTGCGGTCTGTGATGCTCACTGTGCATTCGCACAGTTGCGCTTCTCATCCACAACTCCCACCGGCCCGCTACGGTTTTGTTGGGTGTTGCAATACGGACTTATTTCGCCAGCGACAAAGTTTTCAATGGCAAACCTTGTTTTTTCCATTCGTCGATGCCGTCTTCCAGGCTGGTGGCTTCGGCGAAACCTGCTTTGCCCAGCAGGCCGACGGCCGTTGCCGAACGCGAACCTTTCTGGCAAACCACTACAATGGGGCGCGTTTTGAATTTTTCCAGCTCGCCCAAGCGTTTTGCCAGTTCCGGCAACGGCATGTTTTTCGCGTCAGGCAAGTGGCCCGTGGCGAATTCTTCCGCGCCGCGCACGTCGACGATGATGGTCTTGCCACGGTTGATCAGTTGCGTAACTTCCAGCACGGTCGCGCGCTTGCCGCGCATCGACAGCAGCGGCCAGAGGAGGGCGCCGCCGGAAATAATGACGATGGCAAACAGAAAAATATGGTCGATAATGAATTTCACGTAGGGTCCAATGGTTTAAGTCAATCTGCGCATTATAAAATAGAAGCTGGACGAGGTCTTTTTACGTTTTGCTTTTTTGATTTGAACCCCTTGAGAAGATAGAACTATGTACAAAATCGTTTTCATGCGTCACGGCGAGTCCACCTGGAACCTCGATAATCGCTTTACCGGCTGGACCGACGTCGATCTGACGGAAAAGGGCGTCAACGAAGCCAAGGCCGCCGGCCAGATCCTCAAGCAGGAAGGTTTTACGTTCGACGTGGCCTACACTTCCGTCTTGAAGCGCGCCATCCGCACTCTCTGGCTGGCGCTCGACGAGATGGACATGATGTATTTGCCGATCAAGAACGACTGGCGTTTGAACGAGCGCCATTATGGCGCCCTGCAAGGCCTGGACAAGGGCGAAACGGCGGCCAAATATGGCGACGAGCAAGTACTGGTCTGGCGCCGCAGCTATGACACGCCGCCGCCGCCACTGGCGCAAGACGACGAGCGCGCCTCGTTCAACGATCCGCGCTATACCGGCTTGCCGCAAGCCTCGATTCCCCTGACTGAATGCCTGAAAGACACGGTGGCGCGCGTGATGCCGGCCTGGGATGAAGAAATCGCCCCGGCCATCCGCGCTGGCAAGAAAATCATCATTTCGGCGCACGGCAACAGCTTGCGCGCCCTGATCAAGATGTTGGACGGCATTAGCGACAGCGACATCGTGGGCCTGAACATTCCTAACGGCCAGCCGCTCGTGTATGAACTGGACGCCGACCTGAAACCGATCCGTCATTACTACCTGGGCGACCCGGCAGCGATTGCGGCAGCGCAAGCGGCCGTGGCGAACCAAGGGAAGGCCAAGTAACTTGTTGTCTTTCTTCCGCGGCACAGCGATCGCCCCCTCTGCTGAACGACCCCTGCCGGCGTGGCGCGCCGGTGCCATGCTGTGCGCAGCGCTGCTGCTATCGAGCGGCCTTGCTGCCGCTGCCAAGCCCACCGAGCGCAGCAAGCAGAAAGCGGCCGCGGAAGCACAACGTGCTGGACTGCAACAAAAGCTGACGGCGCTCAAGCGCGACATCAGCCGCACGGAAAGCGCCAAGGATGACGCGGCCGATACCCTGGCCGAGTCGGAAGAAGCCATCTCCAACGCCAACCGCGCCTTGCGCGACCTGGCGCAGGAGCAAAGCGAGACTGGCGTGAAACTCAATGCTCTGGGGCAAGAGCATCAGCAATTGACGGCCACTGTCGAAAAACAAAAGGCACAGCTGTCCAAATTGCTGCGCGAACAATATGTCGCCGGCAACGAAGACCGCATCAAGCTGCTCTTGTCGGGCGACAATCCGAACCGCATCAACCGCGACTTGCAACTGATGGCCTATGTGTCGCAGGCCCAAGCGCGCTTGCTCGACGCCTTGCGCGCCAACTTGCTGGCGGCGGAGAAAAACCAGGCGGACGTGCAGAACGCCAAGGATGAACTGGAAGAAATCGCCCAGGAAGAGCGCGATCAGAAGGCCCTGCTGGTGCAGGAAAAGGCGCGCCGCGCCGCCTTGCTGACTAGCTTGTCGCAGCGTTTGGTAGCGCAGCGCAAGGAAGTGGGCAATGTCGAACGCGACGAACAGCGCATGGGTAATCTGGTCGACAAGCTGGCGAAACTGATCGAAGAGCAGGCAGCCGCTGCGGCGGCCGAAAAGAAACGCCAGCAATTGCTGGCCGAGCAGCGCGCCGCAGCGAAAGCGGCCGCCGATGCCAAGATCGCCGCTGAAAAGCGCGAACGTCTGCTGGCCGCGCGCGCCAAGGCTGCGCAGGCGCAGGCTGAACGCGAACGCATCGCGAAAGAGCAGCAAAACAAATCGGGCAAGATCAAGCCGCAGACGCCGCCACCGCCCGTCAAGCTCGAACCGATCGATGACGATGTGCCGCCGCAGGTGGCCAACGTGGCGACCAAGCCCGAACCGAAGCCACAACCGGAGCCGGCACGCCCAAGCCTGAGCCCGGACGTGCCGGCCGGCGCCTTTGCAAGCCTGAAAGGGCAGCTGCGCGCGCCCGTGGCGGGCAAGATTGCCGCCCGTTTCGGCAGCAAGCGCGGTGACGGCCCCAGCTGGAAGGGCGTCTTCATCCGCACCGGCGAAGGCAGCGAGATCCACGCCATCGCCGGTGGCCGCGTGGTGTTTTCTGACTGGCTGCGCGGTTTCGGCAATTTGATCATCGTTGACCATGGCGGCCAGTACATGAGTATTTATGGCAATAATCAGTCGCTGCTGAAACGAGTGGGTGATGCCGTCAAGGGCGGCGACGCCATTGCCAGCGCGGGCAACAGCGGCGGCAACGAGGAATCGGGGCTATACTTTGAATTGCGTCATCAGGGCCGCGCCTTCGACCCCGCCACCTGGGTGAAGTTTTAAGTCCCCATCATTGCTGCGGCAGCGAATTTGTAGATTGCGAATAATACATGGGTATCAAAGTCAAAAGTATCGGCCTGATCGGTCTGGGCGTACTGGCCGGCATCGGCATGTCGCTGCAGTTCCCGGCCGTGGCGCAGAAAATCACGAATACCCCGCTGCCGCTCGACGAGCTGCGCCAGCTGTCCGATGTCTTTGGCTTGATCAAGTCCGATTATGTCGAAAAGGTAGAAGACAAGAAACTCTTGACGGAAGCCATATCCGGCATGGTCTCGTCGCTGGACCCGCATTCCGTCTACCTCGATAAAAATGCCTTCAAGGAAATGCGCGAAAGCGTGCAGGGCAAGTTTGTCGGCATCGGCATCGAGGTGAGCATGGAAGACGGCTATGTGAAAGTCGTCTCGCCCATCGAAGACAGCCCTGCCGCCAAGGCCGGCATTCTGGCCGGTGATTTGATCACCCGTCTCGACAACATCGCGCTGAAAGGCTTGCAGCTGGAGGAGGTCATCAAGAAGATGCGCGGCCAGCCGAAAAGCAAGCTGGTGCTGACCATTTCCCGCAAGGGCGAAAGCCGCCCGCTGGTCTTCCCCATCGTGCGCGAGGAAATCCGCGTGCAAAGCGTGAAGGCCAAGATGGTCGCGCCCGGCTATGCCTGGCTGCGTATCGCCCAGTTCCAGGAACCGACCGTCGATGATATGGTCAAGAAAATCAATGCGCTGTATGCGCAAGACCCCAAGCTCAAGGGCTTGGTGCTGGACTTGCGCAACGATCCTGGTGGCGTCGTGCCGGGCGCTATCGGCGTGGCGACAGCATTTCTTCCGGGTAATTCCGTGATCGTCTCCACCAAGGGCCAGTTGCCGGAATCGAAACAAGTGTTTTATGGCCGCCGCGAATTCTATGCGCCGCCAGGCGCCAAGGCCGATCCGTTGGCCAAGCTGCCGGCCGCGCTGAAAACCGTGCCATTGGTGGTGCTAGTCAATGCCGGCTCCGCTTCCGCCTCCGAGATCGTCGCCGGCGCCTTGCAAGATTACCAGCGCGCCACCGTCATCGGCACGCAAACGTTTGGCAAGGGGTCCGTGCAAACCTTGCGCCAGATCACTGCCGATACGGCCGTCAAGCTGACCACGGCCCGTTACTACACGCCGAAAGGTCGCGCCATCCAGGCGCGCGGCATCGTACCCGACTTGCTGGTCGATGAAACGGCCGAAGGCGATGGCTGGAACAGCCTGCGCGTGCGCGAGGCGGACCTGGAAAAGCACTTGGGCAGCGACGATGGCAAGCCGGAAGCGGCCAAGCCCACCATGGAAGGCATGCAGCAACAGCTCGATGAAGAGCAGCGCCTGGTCGCCACGGCGAAAAAGCGCAAGCCGCTCGAATACGGCGCCAAGGACGATTTCCAGCTGCAGCAAGCCTTGAACCACTTCCAGGGTTTGCCGGTGCAGCTGGCCAAGCTTGATGCCAAGGGCGAGAAGATCAGCGCCAAGCCGGAAATTGCGGCCGACATCAAGGCCGATGACAAGAAAATCCCTGTGCAGAAACCGTGATGCTTAACCCAATGCAAGTGCCGGGGTCGGACCCTGAGGGTCCGACCCCAGGGTTTGATCTGGGTTTGCAGTAGACGTAAAACCATGAACGACAATCAACTGCTGCGCTATTCGCGCCATATCCTGTTGGATCAGATCGGTATCGAAGGCCAGCAAGCCTTGCTCGATGCGCATGTGCTGCTGATCGGCGCGGGCGGGCTCGGTTCACCGGCCGCCATGTATTTGGCCGCCAGCGGTGTGGGCAAGCTGACTGTGGTCGACGACGACATGGTCGACCTGACCAATCTGCAGCGCCAGATCGCCCATACGACGGCCCGCGTGGGCCAGCCGAAAGTGCTGTCGGCGCGAGAAACCTTGATTGGCATTAACCCCGAGATTGACATCATCGCCTTGCAAGAGCGCCTCGACGGCGCGCGCCTGGCTGAACTGGTGGCCTGCAGCACCGTGGTGCTCGACTGCACGGATAACTTTGCCACGCGCCACGCCGTCAACCGCGCCTGCGTGGCGGCGCGGGTGCCGCTGGTGTCGGGCGCCGTGATCCGCTTCGATGGACAAGTGAGCGTGTTCGACCCGCGCACGGGCACGCAGCCGTGTTATTGCTGCCTGTTTCCGCAAGAGCAGCAGTTCACGGATGAGGCGTGCTCAAGCATGGGCGTGTTCGCGCCAATGGTGGGCGTGGTGGGCGCCATGCAGGCGGCCGAGGCGCTGAAATTGGTCATGGGCGTGGGGCAATCATTGGCCGGACGCCTGCTGTTGCTCGACGGCTTGCACATGGAATGGAGCAGCATGCGGGTGGCGCGCGACCCGGGCTGCGCCGTTTGCGGTGACGTGCTCTAGCCGCTCTGAGAAGCGGCGCAGAAATTTTTCCCTATATGACAGGCTTTGTCATATTTCCGCTTTATACTCTGCACTCATTACTTACCTTCTTCTTTCTTTCCTATGCAAAACGCAGCAAACCATTCGACCAGTCAGCGCCGCGCGCGCGGCTTCACCTTGATCGAAATCATGGTCGTGGTGGTGATCATGGGCATTCTCGCCTCGCTGGTGGTGCCCAAACTGATCGCCCGCACGGGCGAGTCGAAAGTGGCGGCAGCGAAAGTCGACATCGCCACCGTGATGCAAGCCTTGAAATTGTACCGCCTGGATAACCAGCGCTACCCGACCACCGAGCAGGGCTTGCAGGCGCTGATCGAGAAACCGAGTGCGGGACCGGCCGCGAATGGCTGGAAGGCGGGTGGCTACCTGGAAAAAATGCCCAAGGATCCATGGGGCAACCCCTACCAGTTCTTGTCGCCGGGCGTGAAGGGCGAAGTCGACATCATTTCGCTGGGCGCCGATGGCCAGCCTGGCGGTAGCGGCGACGATGCCGATATCGGCTCCTGGGAACTGTAAGTTTTCCATTGCATGCCTGCCATGACCAACGGTCGCGCAGTTCACAGGCAATGCGCCAGCGGCTTCACGCTGATCGAATTGCTGGTGGTGATGGTCATCATCGGCGTCACGCTGGGCCTGGTGTCGCTGAACGCCATGCCCAATGGCCAGCAAGCACTGCAAAAAGAAGCCGAGCGCATCGCCCTGCTGCTGCAGTTGGCGCGCGATGAAGCCATCGTGCGCAGCCGGCAGGTGGCATTCGAGGCTGACGAAAATCAATACCGTTTCCTGGTGCTCAATGAAAAGCTGTGGCAGCCCGTGACGCAGGACGATTTGCTGCGCGAGCGCGCATTTGCGAACACGCCCATGCTGCTCAGCGTGCAGCCGTCGAACAGCGTGGCCCAGCCACTGCGCATCATCTTCGGCCGCGAACCGGTCGACAAGCCTTTCGTGCTGACCCTGGCCAGCGGCGAGCGCAGCGTCGCCATCCGCGCCGACGGCATCGGCCATTTCACGGTCGAGCAATGATGGCTTTCTTCCGGCCACGGCGCCCGCGCTGCGCTCACTTCGGCTCGCCGTACGGCTGCCAGCGCGGCTTTACCTTGCTCGAAGTGCTGGTCGCCCTGGTCATCGTCGGCACGGCCCTGGGCGCCTCGCTGCGCGCCGTGGGCAGCCTGACGCAAAACAGCGACGGCTTGCGCAGCGCCATGATGGCCACCTGGTCGGCGGAAAATCACCTGGTGCGGCTGCGCCTGGCAAAAACCTTCCCGCAGACGGGCAAGCGCACGCTCGACTGTCCGCAAGGCGATTTAAAACTCATTTGCGAGGAGGAAGTGGTGGCCACGCCGAATCCCCGCATCCGGCAAGTGCGCGTGAATGTGTACGACGTGAAATATCCGGCCCGGCGCATCGTGCGCTTGGTCTTGCTGGCGTTCAACGACTGATGGCGCGCCGCAATCACTGCGCCGCAGGCTTCACCTTGATCGAGCTGCTCGTGGCGATCGGCATCCTGGCCATGGTCGCCGTACTGGGCTGGCGCGGCCTCGATAGCATCATGCGTTCGCGCGAAGTGTTGACCAGTCAGCTGGAGCAGGCGCGCGGCATGCAGCTGGCATTTGCCCAGATGCAGAGCGATTGCGATCACCTGGCCGGTGCCGGCCTGACGAACAAGCTGCTCAATGGCCGCACCAACCTGAGCGCAGAGACTGACCGCCTGACTCTGGTGCGCCTGGCCGCGTCGGAACAGGAGCCGCAACAGTTGCAAGTGGTCACTTACCGTCTGCGCGGCGGCGTGCTGACGCGGCGCGAGTCGAACGGCACGCGCGACCTGGCCGTGCTCGACACCCTGTGGCAGGCGGCGCGCGACGATACCGATAGCGCCAACGCCGACGTGGCCCTGATGCGCGGCGTCGACAGCATGGTCATGCGCGGCTGGAACAATGGCGCCTGGAATGTGCTGACGGCTGGCGCCAGCATCTCCACGCAAGTGCCGGGCCTGGAAGTGACCTTGCAAATGCCGGGCCAGGACGCTGGCCTGTCCAAAGTGTTCTTGCTGGGGCCGGGATGAAGCGCTTTTCCTGCCTTCCCCGCCAGCGCGGCGTGGCTGTCATCACGGCCTTGCTGTTGACGGCGCTGGCCATCACGGTCGTCGCCAGCCTGTTCTGGCAGCAGCAGGTGCAAGTGCGGTCGATGGAAAACCAGCGCCTGCGCCTGCAGACGCAATGGGCCATGCGCGGCATGGTCGACTTCGCCCGCTTCTGGCTACGCCAGGACAACCCCACGCTGACGGCCGCCGACGGCGTGTGGGCTACGCCGATCGAGGAAGCACGGCTTGACGATTACGTCGACCGCGAAAAGGTCGATACGGAAAAATTTGACGCCACCGTCTCGGGCCGCGCGCTCGATGCGCAGGCGCGGTTTAATATCACTAACCTGGTCGCCGCCACGGGCGGCATCAATCCGAAACAGGTGCTGGCCTACCAGCGCCTGTTGTCAAACATGAAGCTCGATAGTTCGCTGGCGCAGGCCACGGCCGATGCTGTGCTGCGCGCGCAGCCGAAGCCACGCACCGCTGACAGCGGCAGCGATGGCAAGACAGCTGCCGCCCCGCCCGCCTCGGGTGGCAGCAGCGAGCCGGTAGCGTTCACGCAGGTCGAGGATTTGCTGTCCGTGCCCGGCTATACGCCGCAGATGATCGAGCAGCTGCGCGATGTCGTCATTATCTTGCCGGAGATCACGGGTGTGAACGTGAATACGGCCCCGGCCGAGGTACTCGCTGCCGTGACGATGATGTCGCTGTCCGAGGCGAGCGCCCTGACTTTGAGCAATCCGCGTAAAAAGTTTGTTGATTTGGCAAACTTCAAGAATAATATTGATAGTAAGCAAGTGATTGAAGATGTGGAACTCGATGTGAAGAGCCGCTACTTTCTCACCGTCATCCGTGTGCGGCTGGACCGTGCCGCCCTTGATGCCGTGGCGCTCATCAATCGAAAAACGGATCCGCAGCGCACCACCAGCCTGGTCTGGTTGCGGGAAAATTAACAGCTGAAAGCGAGTCACTTTGACAATATTGTATATCCGTCACCCGGCCAAGGCGTCCACCGACAGCGCGCCTGCCTGCTCCTTCGTGCTGGCCGGCGACGGCGGCGTCCTGCTGCAGCAAGGCAGTGCGCCGCTGGGCAGCCTGGGCCAGCTGATCGCTGGCGCGCAGCAGGTGGTCTTGCTGCTGGCGGCTGCCGACGTGACTCTGCTGCGCCTGAAAACCCCGCCGCTGGCCGGCGCCCGCCTGCGCGCGGCCTTGCCTGGCCTGGTGGAAGAACACATCCTCGGTGAGGCCCAGGATTGCCTGCTCGCTGCCGGCGCGCCCGACGCTGCCGGCATGCGCACGGTCGCCGTGGCGCAGCGCGCCTGGGCCGCCGTACTCGTGCAAGCTTTGCTGGCGCAGGGTGCGCGCAAGGTGGCGCTGCTGCCATCGCAGCTGTGCCTGCCCCTGCAGCCTGGCAGTGTGACGGCATCCCTGCACGCGGTCGGCAACGGCCTGGAACTGGCTTTGCGCCAGGCGCCGCAAGAAGGCCTGGGCCTGGTGTTGCCGGCCCAGCCGCAGCAAGCGCTGCTGACGACGCGCGCATTTGCCGGCGACGTGCCGCTGACGCTCTACGTGGCGCAGGCTGAGCTGGCGCAATATCAACAGCTGGCCGCCGATATGCAGGGCGTGACGCTGGAGAGCGACCATTGGGTGCACTGGATCGCCGGCGCAAAAAATGCAGGACTGGATCTGGCGCCGGCGCTGGGCACGGCCACGGGATCGGCCACCGAATGGCGGCGCTGGCGCTGGCCGCTGCGCCTGGCGCTGCTGGCCGTGATCGTCAACCTGGCCGGCATGAATATCGAATGGATGCGTTTGAAGCGCGAGGCGGCCACCGTGCGCACGTCGATGCAGCAAACCTTCAAGGCCGCGTATCCGAATGAAGTGCCGGTGTATGGCCTGGAAGCGGAGCAGATGCGGCGCAATATCGCTGCCGCCCGCCTGCAAAGCGGGCAAGCGAGCATGGACGATTTCACCAGCATGAGCGCGGCGCTGGGCGAGGCGCTGGGTGGCCTGGCCGGGCGCGGCGTGGTGGCCTCGCTGGAATACCGCGAGCGCAGCCTGATCGTCAAGCTGAAACCGGACACGCTCGACGCCAGCGCCCAGGCGCAGGTGCGCGATGGCCTGGCCGCGCGCAAGCTGACCTTGAATGAAACGGCGCCGGGCGTGTGGAAGATCACGCCGGCCACGGGAGCAAAAGTATGAGTGCAGCAGTCAACCAAGCGCGCGCCGCATTGACGCGCCAGCAGCAGGTCGTGCAAGCCTTCTGGGCCGAGCGCACGCAGCAGGAGCGCAAGCTGCTCTGCGTCGGCGCTGTGGTGGCCGGCCTGGCCCTCGTCTACGCAGTGTTTTTCGCGCCGGCCTGGACGGGGCGCATCGCCTTGCAAAAGAGCTTGCCCGAGCTGCGCCAGAACGCGGCCCAGCTGCAGTCGCTGGCGCGTGAAGCGGGCGAACTGGCGCGCCAGGCGCCCGTGCAGGTCGCTCCCATGGGCCGCGACAGCCTCGATGCTTCCTTGAAAGCGCGCGGCCTGGCGCCGCAATCGCTGTCGCTGACGGGCGAATATGCGCGCGTGCAGTTAAATGGCGTGCCGTTTGCCAGCGTCATGCTGTGGCTGGACGGCTTGCGCCGCGAAGGCCGCGTGGCGGTACAGGAAGCGAAGATTACGGCGCAGGTGCAGGGTAAGGCGGGGCTGGTCGATGCCAGCCTGACCTTGCACCAGAGCGCGGGCGCGGCACGATGACGCGCCAGCTTGCCTGGCTGCTGGCCATCATCGTCAGCGTGTGCGTCACCGTGCTGATATTTTTTCCGGCCGGCTGGGTCGCGGGCATCGTGGAAAAGCAGACGGGCGGACGTTTGACCTTGGGCGACGCGCAAGGTACCCTGTGGCGCGGTTCGGCCTTTATCGGCGGGGCCGCTAGCGCGAATGGCGCCGTGACGCCTTTGCTGCCGGGGCGCTTCAGCTGGCGCATTTCGCCCTCGGTGCTGTGGGGATCGGCGGACCTGGAACTGCAAAACCCGCAGGCGCTGTCCCAGCCGGTGAACTTGCGCGGCTCGTGGTCGCACTGGCAGGTCAGCCCGGCGGCCCTGCTGCTGCCGGCCGATGGTCTCGGTGGCCTGGGCGCGCCGTTAAATACCGTGGCGCCGACGGGCAGCATGCGCCTGTCATGGAGCACCTTGGAATTGGCTTTGGCGCAGCGGCAGTTTTCCGCCGTCGGCCGCACCACCTTGCAGATGACGGACATGGCATCGCGCCTGTCGTCCTTGCGTCCGCTGGGCAGTTACGAGCTCGATTTTGATTGGCAGGGGCAGCAGGCGACGTTGACCTTGCGCTCCATCAAGGGACCGCTGCTGCTCGATGGCAGCGGCAGCCTGCAACAGGGGCGCATGCAGTTTTCCGGCCAGGCCCAGGCCGCAGCAGGATATGAAGAGACCTTGGCGAGTTTGTTGAATTTGCTGGGACAGCGCCGTAGCAATAGCGAAAAAAACATCATCGCCTTAGAGTTCAGACAATGAAAAAACCATCCGTGAGCCGCAATACTTTCTCCTTCTCGCTGCGCCGCCTGTCGGCTGCCGCCTTGTTGTGCTGTTCCGTGGCCGGCATGCCGGCACCCGCCTGGGCCGCACCGGGCGATGAAGCGGCGCTCAATTTCGTCGGCGCCGACATCGAATCGGTGATCAAGGCCGTGGGCCATTACACCAACATCAATTTCGTCATCGACCCGCGCGTCAAGGGCACGATCACCCTGGTGTCGGAAAAATCGATCAGCAAGACACAGGCCTTCGGGCTGCTGGCCTCGGCCTTGCGCTTGCAAGGTTATGCGGTGGTCTCCGGCGATGGCTACGCGAAAGTGCTGCCGGAAGCGGACGCCAAGCTGCAATCGGTGCCGACCCAGGTGGGCAACGGCGCCAGCCAGGTGAAAGGCGACCAGATCGCCACCCAGGTGTTTTACCTCAATTACGAATCGTCGGCCAACCTGCTGGCCGTGCTGCGCCCTTTGATCTCGCCGAACAACACGATCAATGCCAACCCGGGCAACAACTCGCTGGTGATCACCGATTACGCGGATAACCTCAAGCGCCTGGCGAAGATCATCGCCGCGCTCGACGTGCCCGCCGCGACGGACCTCGATGTGATCCCCGTACGCTATGCGATCGCTTCCGACCTGGCCTCGATGGTGAATAAACTGATGGAAGGCGGCAATGCGGGCGCTGGTGCGGGCGCCGACACGGGCAAGGTTTCCGTGCTGGCCGACCCGCGCACCAATTCGCTGGTGCTGCGCGCGCCGTCGACGGCGCGCGCCAATCTGGCCAAGTCGCTGATCTCGAAGCTGGACCAGCCCACCACGCAGCTGGGCAATGTGCATGTGGTGTACCTGAAGAACGCGGATGCCACCAAGCTGGCGCAGACCTTGCGCTCGGTGGTGACGTCGGACGGCACGGCCGCTGCGCAGCAGCAGGGCAGCAGCAACCCGGGCACGAACAACCAGATTAACCAGAACAACAGCGGCATCAATAGCAGTGGCATGGGCGGCAATACGCAAAGCGGCGGCACGGGCGGCGCTTCGCTGAACAATGCGCCGCAGCAACTGTCCTCGGGCGGCGCGGCCGGTTTCATTCAGGCTGACGCTTCGACCAATACGCTGATCTTGACCTGCAACGAGGCTGTCTACCGCAATCTGCGCGCCGTGATCGACCAGCTCGACGTGCGCCGCGCCCAGGTCTACATCGAGGCGCTGATCGTTGAAGTGACCTCGTCCAAGGCTTCCGAATTCGGCGTGCAGTGGCTGGGGCTTTCCGGCGACAGCGGCAGCAACTACCGCGTGGGGGCGCTGCAGTCGTTCGCCTCCGGCACCAGCAACAACATCGGCGCCATCGCCCTGGGCGGCGGCAAGGTCTTGCCGACGGGCGGCCTGACGGTCGGCATCTTCAAGCAGATCAACGGCGCGCTGGGCCTGGGCGCCGTGGCGCATGCGCTGGAATCGGACGGCAACGCCAACATCCTGTCGACGCCAAATCTGATCACCCTGGACAATGAACTGGCGACCATCAAGGTGGGCCAGAACGTGCCTATCCTGACGGGCCAGTACACCAGCACCGCCGGCACCAACACCAATCCTTTCCAGACTATCGACCGCAAGGAAGTAGGCCTGACCCTGAAGGTGCGCCCGCAGATTTCCGAAGGCGGCACGATCAAGCTGGGCATTTATCACGAGACGTCGAGCGTGGACAAATCCACCGCGTCGGCCGTCAGCGGCATTACCATCAACAACCGCGTGATCGAAAACAATGTGCTGGCCGACGATGGCCAGATCATCGTGCTCGGAGGCTTGATCGAGGACAGCACCGGTGACAATGCGGAGAAAGTGCGCGGCCTGGGCGATATCCCCCTGATCGGCAACCTGTTCAAGTACCAGACGCGCGAGCGCAAGAAAACCAATCTGATGATCTTCCTGCGCCCCGTTATCGTGCGCAACAAGGAGCAGAGCGGCAGCCTGGCTGCCGACCGCTATGACTACATGCGCTCGGCCGAGGCGGCCGCCGTGCCGGCGACGGGCAATCTGATGCTGAAAGACCTGGGCACGCCTGTGCTGCCGGCCCTGCAGGATGGCCAGCCGCTGGGCGGCAACATGGTGACGCGCCCGGTGCCGCCGGCACCGACGCCGCCGCCAGGCGCGCCGGCCAACGCGGCCACGCCAGCGCAGACGCTGCTGCAGCAATACCAGCAGCAGTCACAGCCACAGCCGCAGTCACAGCCGCAGCAGAAGTGACGGGACAGCCATGAGTAATCTGCTTCCCTACGCCTACGCGCGCGATTTCAGCCTGTTGGCGCGGCCCGGCGCGCTCGATGGCGCCCCGGTCGACGTGCTGGTGGCGGCATCGACGGCACCGGCGGCCATTGCCGAAGTATCGCGCCGTTTCGGCCAGATTCAATTGACAGTGCTGCCGCGCGGCGAACTCGATGCTGCCATTGCCGCTGCCTACGCGGGCGGCGGCGGCGATGCTTCGCAGATGGCCGATGAATTCGACGCCGACCTGGACTTGACCAAGCTGCTGCAGGACGTGCCGGCCATCGAGGACTTGCTCGAATCGTCCGACGACGCGCCCGTCATCCGCATGATTAACGCGCTGCTGACGCAGGCGCTGCGCGAAGGCGCTTCCGACATCCACATCGAGCCGTTCGAGCAGACCTCTGTCGTGCGCTTTCGCATCGACGGCAGCTTGCGCGACGTGGTGCGTCCGCGCAAAGCCATCCACGGTTCGCTCATTTCGCGCATCAAGATCATGGCGCAGCTCGACATCGCTGAAAAACGCTTGCCGCAGGACGGCCGCATCACCCTGCGCGTGGGCGGCAAGCCCGTCGACGTGCGCGTTTCCACCCTGCCCACCGGGCATGGCGAGCGCGCCGTATTGCGCTTGCTGGACAAGGAAGCGGGCCGCCTCGACCTGCAGCACCTGGGCATGAGCGCGCCGATGTTGCAACAGTTCGATGGCCTGATCACGCAGCCGCACGGCATCGTGCTGGTCACCGGTCCCACCGGTTCGGGCAAGACGACGACTCTGTACGCAGCGCTGTCGATGCTCAACGCCACCACCACCAACATCCTGACGGTGGAAGACCCGATCGAATACGACCTGGCGGGCGTGGGGCAAACGCAAGTCAATCCGCGCATCGACATGACATTTGCGAAAGCGCTACGGGCGATTTTGCGGCAAGACCCCGATGTGATCATGATCGGCGAGATTCGCGACCTGGAAACGGCGCAGATCGCCGTGCAGGCTTCGCTGACGGGCCATCTGGTGCTGGCGACGTTGCACACGAACGATGCGTCGGCGGCTGTCACGCGTTTGCTCGACATGGGCATCGAGCCGTTCCTGCTGTCGTCGTCCTTGCTCGGCGTGCTGGCGCAGCGGCTGGTGCGCAAACTGTGCGGCTCGTGCAAAACCTTCGATGGCGAGTACTGGCAGGCGGTTGGCTGCGAGCACTGCGGCCAGACGGGCTACCAGGGCCGCGTGGGGGTGTATGAATTGCTGCGCACGACGCAGCAGATTCGCGCGCAGATCCACAACCGCGCCTCGGAAGCGGAAGTGCGCGCCGTCGCCTTGCAGGACGGCATGATGAGCATGCGCGAGGACGGCGAACGCTGGCTGCGCGACGGCACGACTACGCAGGCTGAATTGCTGCGCGTGACCAAAGACTAGGCCCGCCACCATGCCCGCATTCCGTTATGAAGCCGTCGATGCCCAGGGCGCCACCCGCAAGGGCGTGCTCAATGCCGACAGTCCCCGTTCCGCGCGCGCCGAACTGCGCGTGCAAGGCTTGGTGCCGCTGGCCGTCGAAGCGATCGCCGCGCAAGTCGATGCCGCCGGCGTGACCAAGCGTCGCGGTTTCGGCGAGCGCCTGTCGAGCACCGAGCTGGCCCTGTTTACGCGCCAGTTGGCCAGCCTGCTGGAAGCGGGCCTGCCGCTGGAGCAAGCCTTTTCCGCGCTGCTGGAACAGGCCGAGCGGCCGTATTTGCGCGACCTGATCGCCTCGATCCGTTCGGAAGTGATAGGCGGCGCCGCGTTTTCCGACGTGCTGGCGCGCCATCCGCGCGATTTCGCGGAAATTTACCGGGCGCTGGTGGCGTCGGGCGAGCAGATCGGCCACCTGTCGCGCGTACTCTCGCGCCTGGCCGACTATATCGAGCGACGCAATGCGCTGGTGCAGAAGGTCAAGCTGGCGTTCACGTATCCTGCCATCGTCACGGTGGTGGCGTTTTCCATCGTGATTTTCCTGCTCACCTACGTGGTGCCGCAGATCGTCTCCGTGTTTGCCAATACCAAGCAGAAGCTGCCGCTACTGACCGTGATCATGCTGGCGCTGTCGGACTTTGTGCGGCACTACGGCATCGTCGTGGCGATTGCCCTCGTCGGCGCCTGGTTTGCCTGGCGCCGCGCGCTGCAGCAGCCGGCCTTGAAACGGCGCTGGCATACCTGGCTGTTGACCGCGCCCCTGTACGGCAAGTTCGAGCGCAGCCTCAATACGGCGCGCTTCGCCAGCACCCTGGCCATCACCACCGGCTCGGGCGTGCCTATCCTGCGCGCGCTCGACACTAGCCGCGACACGCTCACCAATGTAGCGATGCAGGAACTGGTGGCCGAGGCCAGCGGCGCCGTGCGCGAGGGCGTCAGCCTGGCGCGCGCGCTGTCGGCGCAAAAGCATTTTCCACCCATGCTGATCCACATGATACGCGCAGGCGAAATCACGGGTGAACTGCCAGCGATGCTGGAACGCGCCGCCAGCGCGCAGGAGCAAGACCTGGAACGTCGCACCCTGACCATCGCAGGCCTGCTCGAGCCGGCCCTGATCCTGGCCATGGGCGTGGTGGTGCTGCTGATCGTGCTGGCCGTGCTGATGCCGATTATCGAAATTAATCAGCTGGTGCGTTAAGAGACATAACAAGGAAACCATGAAGCGTTTGCCACAATTTGTAAGTTTGCTCGCCGTCGTGGCGCTGTCCGTCTCGCTGGCCTACTGGGCCATGCAGCTGTTCAAGGCGCCGCAACGTCCGATCAATCCGCCCGCCGCAGCGGTGGTGCAGGATGCCAGCGTGGAGGCGGGTGCCTCGCTGTTCGGCGGGCAGGTCAGCGTCGCCACGGCCAGCAACTATCAGCTCAAGGGTGTGGTGGCCGCCAGCAATGGCCGCGGCAGCGTGGCCATCATCTCGACCGATGGCAAGCCTTCCGTGGCCTTGCCGGAAGGCGCCGAGGTGGTGCCCGGCGTGACGGTGCTGGAAGTGCATGCGCGCCATGTGCTGCTGCGCGATGGCGGCGTGAGCAAGCGCATCGATCTGGTGGCCGACGACAAGGCGCTGGCCTTGCCGGCGCAGGTGGCTGCCAGCCCGGCGCCTGCCGCCGCCCCTGGAGCGGTCACAAATCTGGTGCCGCCGCCGCTGCCGATGGAGCAGCAGCGTGCGGCAACCATGATGCCGGCACCGCCGCAGGTGAGCAGCACGCCGCCGTCGAATTGAGCTGATTTTCGTCACTACCCGATTACCATCATGCTGATGGCGCCGCGCCGCCATCGCGACAGGAGTCCTCATGTTTTCGATCCGTGCCGTCCTGGCAGCAGGCTGCGTGGCGGCGCTGTGCGCCTTGCCGCACGCTGGCGCCAGCGACAACTCTCCCCCTGCTGCCGTTTCTTCACCGGCAGCCGCTCAGGAGCTGTCAGCGCCCGCGCGCCCGCGCATCGCCCTGGTGCTGTCAGGCGGTGGCGCGCGCGGTCTTGCGCATATCGGCGTATTGAAAGTACTGCAGGAGCTGCATGTGCCGATCGACATGGTGGTTGGCACCAGCATGGGTGGCGTGGTGGGCGGTGCGTATGCGGCCGGCGCTTCCGTGGCGGACCTGGAAACGATGGCGCGCGAGACCAACTGGGCGCGCGTGGTAGCCGACCGGCCGCCGCGTGACGAACTGGCGTTCCGCCGTCGTGAGGAAGATTTATTGTTGCCGTCGCGCTTGGAGTTTGGCACCAGCCGTAACGGCATTTCCACGCCGCCGGCGGCGGCCAGCAATGCGGCGCTGGAAATGGCGCTGAACCGCTTGCTGCCGGCCGGCATGCGCGATCGCCCGGCCAGCCAACTGCCGCTGCCCTTTCGTTCGGTGGCCTCCGACCTGGTCAATGGCGAACTGGTGGAACTGGTCGACACGCCGCTGTTCCTGTCGATGCGCGCCTCGCTGGCCGTGCCGGGCGTGTTCGTCCCGGTGCGCGTGAATAATCGCCTGGTGGTCGATGGCGGCCTGGTGCGCAACCTGCCCGTCGACATGGCGCGCGCCATGGGCGCGGACATTATCATCGCCGTCAACGTGGGCACGCCGCTGGCGCCGGAAAAAGAGTTGGGCAGCGCCATCGGCGTGGCGCAGCAGATGCTGCAGATTCTCACGGAGCAGAATGTGCAGCGCTCGCTCAAGGAACTGCAGGCGCAAGATATCCTCGTGGCGCCAGATCTGACGGGCGTGAGTTTCCTCGACTTTGAGAATTACGCGCGCGCCATGCGCGCCGGTGAACAGGCGGCGCAGGCCTTGGCTTCCCGCCTGGCACCGCTGTCCCTGCCGCCGCAACAGTACGCAGCGCGCGAGCAGTTGCGCCTGGCGGCACCGGCCTTGCTGGACGTGGCCCTGCCGCTCGTGCGCCTGGCCGTGGAGAGCGAAGGCGATATTAATCCGCGCATCTTGCAGGCGCAATCGGGCCTGGTGGAAGGGCAGATGGTGAACCAGGAAGATGTGCTCAAGGTGGCGACCAAGCTGTATGGTCGGGGCGACTTGGCGCGCGTCGAGACGCAAGTGGTCGATGCTGGCGACCAGCGCGCCGTGACCATCAAGGCAGTCGAAGCACCGTGGGCCAGTAGCCGCCTGCGCGTGGGCCTGGAAATGGCCAGTGATTTCAGGGATAGCAATACCTTTGCCCTGAAGCTGTTGCATGTGCGCTCGAATTTGAACAGCTGGGGTGGTGAATTGCGCAGCATGGTGCAGATCGGCACCACGCGCAACTTCGGGGTGCAGTACTGGCAGCCGCTCGGTGCCGGCAGCCCGTGGTACATCGCCCCGTCGATCCAGTACAGCTCGCAGGCGGTCGATCTGTTCGACAAGGGACGGCGCAATGCGCGCGTCGCCTACAGCGGCCAGAGCACCAGCCTGGTGCTGGGGCACCAGTTCGGTTTCTGGGGCAATCTGCAGTTGGGCGTCACGCGCAGCGAAGTCAAGGCGGACATTAGCATCCCCGCCGACCCAGCCTATCCCAAGGAGCGTTCACTGGGCACCAACCAGTTCGTCCAGTTCCGCGTTGACACGCTCGATTCGCCCGGCTTCCCCACGCGCGGCGCGCTGTTGGATGCCACCTGGACGCGCGCCTCGACCACCGGCTCGGGCGAGTCGGGCCTGGGGCGTTCCGCCATCACCGGCCTGCAGGCGTTTGGCAGCGGCAACTGGGCCGGCCACGTGTATGGCGAATGGGCGCGTGCGCAGCGCGGCGAGGCGCCGCTCAGCCTGGGCGGTTTCCTGCGCCTGTCCGGCACGCAGTTCGAGTCGGTGACTGGGCGCAGCGTGGCCCTGGCGCGCTTCGTGATGGCGCGCCGCATCGCTTCCCTGCCCAGCACCCTGGGCGGGGCCGTGCGAGCCGGCTTTTCATTGGAAATGGGCGGTGGCTTTGATCAGAGCGAGCGCTGGAAAGCCAGCAAGTTCACGCAGGCCAGCAGTGCTTTCATTTCCGTCGATACGCGCTTCGGTCCTGTGTACGTGGCGTCGGGCGCATCGAAGGGCGGCGAGAGCACGCTTTATCTATTCCTGGGCCCGGTCTGGTAAGGCGCCGCCGGGGCGGTAGGCGCCGTGCTGCGGCGCAGGGCCGTGAAGGCGGCAAATTCCCATGAGCGAAAGCCCAGTAGCAGGGTAAAGCCATCGCGCTCGGCGGGTGCCAGGCGCCGGTCATTCTGGTGCAGTCGCGCCAGTTCCTCGGCCAACTGGCGTATCTTTTGCACCAGCTCCTGCGCGCTCGACAGTGACAGGCGTGCCGGAATGCACATCAGGGTTTCGCCGGCGCCGTCAAAATGCCCGCTGAAATAATCGGCCACCACGTGTGCGCGGAAGTACTGCTGCACCGGACCGTCGGCCAGCCAGTGGAAGGCGTTCGAGACGCGCAGGCTGTAGCGGTTCAGCGGTTTGAGTTCGATCAAGCCCAGCCGGTCCAGTTCGGCCAGGCAGACGATGCATTCGGCCTGCGTCAGCGCATACGTTTCCACCACCTGCTCCAGGCTCCAGTGACCGAGGCAGCAGATTGCCACCAGCAGCAGGCGCGGATGCGCCACCAGCGACTTTTCCTGCACCAGGGTGAGCGTGTCGGCATGCGGCGTGATGTCGGCCGCGTCGCGCAGCACGTCTTCCATGGCGATGCCCGATGTCTTGCAGATCAGGGCCAGGCGCGACAGCGACATATCATGCTGGCCAAACATGCGTTTGACGCTCGATTCGCTCATGCCGATGCGTTCGGCCAGTACCTTGTACGTGATGCCGGCGGCGCGCAGTTGGGTGCGCAGCACGCGCAAGACCAGCTCAGGTGAACTCACGAGATATCCTTTTTTACAAGTTTGGTAGCGGGTGACGCTACAAAATGTAGCCCTTAATGACACTTTGCACAAGATGATAGTACTTTTTGGCAAAAGCGATGACACTCCCGCTTGTGGCTCGCGCAGCGCGCTACAAGCAGGCAGTGCGTCCACTGGCAGAGCTTATCTATCAAGGTCGATCGCTTGGCTTGGGCGGCGGTTCAGACAAGAAGAACAAGGCAGGCCTGAGCTGCGGCATCGGCGCGGCGTATGCGCTGAACCAGAACGGGTCGCTGCACCTCGACTGTGACCACGTGCCCGTCAAGTACAACAGCATGCAACGACGAAGGTCGACATTTTTCGCTGGGCGCTTCCTACCGTTACTATGGGGGGCGGTCAGCAGACGATGGCCTGATGGCGGACGCCCTTGAACGGGGTGTCCGCAGGCGGCCTAAAGTGACCAAGGCGGCGTTGCATGGCCTCGCCGTATTATCCATACTGTCTTCGTCCATGCGCCTTGTCCTGGACATGTTGAGATCAGTCTTTGACGTCGACTTTCAGCAGCAATTTCGCCAGCAGGCGTTTTTCCTGCTGGCGCTGGCCCGATACGCTTTTCACGTGCGCCCCGGCGGCGCGCTTGCCGGCGGCAGTGGCGACCGGATTGCGCGGCTTTTGCGAGGGTTCGACGCGGAACTGCATTTTCTGCCGCGTCGCCAAGGCTTTGTTTGCCACCGGGTTCCCCCTTCCTTCTTACAGCACGTAGCGCGACAGGTCCTCGTTGACCGACAGCGCTTCCAGGCGTTCATTCACGTACGCGGCATCGATCAGCAGCAGGTTTTCCGTGCTGCTGCTGCCTTCGCTGGCCGTAAACGACACTTCTTCCAGCAGCTTTTCCATCACCGTATGCAGACGGCGCGCACCGATGTTTTCCGTGCGCTCGTTGACCGAATAGGCGATTTCCGCCAGGCGCGTGATGCCTTCCGGCGCGAATTGCAGCGTCAGGTTTTCCGTCGCCAGCAAGGCTGTGTACTGCATCGTCAGGCAGGCGTCAGTGCTGGTCAAAATGCGCTCGAAATCCGAGATCGACAGCGATTCCAGTTCCACGCGAATCGGGAAACGTCCCTGCAGTTCGGGAATCAGGTCCGACGGTTTCGACAAGTGGAAGGCGCCCGAGGCAATGAACAGGATGTGGTCGGTGCGTATCATCCCGTACTTGGTGTTGACGGTCGTGCCTTCGACCAGCGGCAGCAGGTCGCGCTGCACGCCTGCGCGCGAGACGTCGGCACCGCCCGATTCCGAGCGCGAGGCGATCTTGTCGATTTCATCGAGGAAGACGATGCCGTTCTGCTCAACGTTCTGGATGGCTTTCTGCTTGAGCTCATCTTCGTTGACCAGCTTGGCCGCTTCTTCCTCGACCAGCAGTTTCAAGGCTTCTGCAATCTTGACCTTGCGCGCTTTCTTGCGCTGCCCGCCCACGCCCGAGAACATGGACTTGATCTGCTCCGTCATCTCTTCCATGCCCGGCGGTGCCATGATTTCCATCTGCGGGCCCGCCTCGGCCAACTCGATCTCGATTTCCTTGTCATCGAGTTCGCCCTGGCGCAGGCGCTTGCGGAAGGTCTGGCGCGTACTGTCGCCGCTGCCGCTGCCGCTGCCGCTGCCGCTGTCCACGGCGGCTGGCGTATTCGGCGTGAAGCCGAAGTCGCGTGCTGGCGGCACGAGGATGTCGATGATGCGGTCTTCCGCCGCATCCTCGGCGCGTGCGCGTACTTTCTTCATCTCCAATGCGCGCGTCTGCTTGATGCCGATGTCGATCAGGTCGCGGATGATGGTGTCGACGTCGCGCCCCACATAGCCCACTTCCGTGAACTTGGTCGCCTCGATCTTGATGAACGGTGCTTCCGCCAGCTTGGCCAGGCGGCGCGCGATTTCCGTCTTGCCGACACCCGTCGGGCCGATCATGAGGATGTTCTTGGGCGTGATTTCATGGCGCAGGGGCTCGGCCACCTGTTGCCGGCGCCAGCGGTTGCGCAGGGCGATGGCGACGGCGCGCTTGGCCTTGGCCTGGCCCACCACGTGCTTGTCGAGTTCGGTGACGATTTCCGACGGTGTCATGTTCATGATCATAATTGGCTTTCTATTCTTTGCTCAGGCACGCTCAGGTTTAGTCTAAGGTCTCGATAATGTGGGACATATTCGTATAAATGCACAGCTCGGCGGCGATGGTCAGCGATTTCTTGACCACTTCGGCTGGCGATAAGTCCGTGTTTTCCTGTAGTGCCTTGGCGGCCGACTGGGCGTAGGTGCCGCCCGAGCCGATGGCGCCGATGCCATCTTCCGGTTCCAGCACGTCGCCATTGCCCGTGATGACCAGGGTCGACTCGCTGTCGGCCACCAGCAGCATCGCTTCCAGGCGGCGCAGCACGCGGTCGGTGCGCCAGTCCTTGGCCAGTTCGACCGAGGCACGCAGCAGGTTGCCCTGGTGTTTTTCCAGCTTGCCTTCAAAACGGTCGAGCAGCGTGAAGGCATCGGCGGTGCCGCCGGCAAAGCCGACCAGGACTTTGCCCTGATACAACTTGCGCACTTTGCGGGCCGTGCCCTTCATGACGATGTTACCCAACGTTACCTGGCCGTCGCCGCCCAGCGCGACTTGCTTGCCGCGCCGGACGCAGAGGATGGTGGTGCCGTGAAATTGTTCCATAGTGACCTCAAAAGATTCGTGCCGATGCGTGCAGCGTCATGCGGTGCGCGCCCATGGCATAAAAATGGGGATGGAAAAGGCAATTGCAAGCGGCACTTGCCGCTGCCCGGCCTGCTACCGTGTCGTCGGCGCAGGACGAAAAAAAAGCACGCAACGCAGGTTGTGTGCTTTTTCGCCATTGCGCGGTCGACGGGGCGGTTGCGCAAGGGAGGGGCGATCAGTCGCCGTACAGTTTTTGCTTCAGTTCGCGCCGTTGCTGGGCTTCCAGCGACAGGGTGGCGGTCGGACGGGCGATCAGGCGCGGGATGCCGATAGGCTCGCCCGTTTCTTCGCACCAGCCATAGTCGCCGCCATCGATGCTGGCGATCGATTGCTGTACTTTCTTCAGCAATTTGCGTTCGCGGTCGCGCGTGCGCAGTTCCAGCGCATGCTCTTCCTCGATGGTGGCGCGGTCGGCAGGGTCCGGGACCAGCACGGTTTCACGCAAGTGTTCCGTGGTTTCGCCGGCGTTTTTCAGCAAGTCTTTTTCGAGTTGCTGCAGGCGCGCCTTGAAGAATGCCAGTTGTGCCGGATTCATGTAGTCATCTTCGCTCATGGCGCGAATTTGGTCTTCGCTGATGAGAGGGATGTCTTGGTTGGCGGCCGGGGTCGATTTATTAGTTTTGGTCATAACTTCGCTTACCTTCGATACGACAGAGTTTTCAAATTGATCAGTTGATGCGGCGATGCCGAGCAACTGTACAGGTTCCGCTGGGCATTGCTGTCCGGATGTACTGCTTGCGACCTTGGCTTGCCGGCGAAAGCCAGAACTACTGGCCGGCTATGGTGCCATGTTGATAACTTTTTACCGCTCTATGCCGGTCGCGCTATGCGCGCGACAACGGGCGTGTTGGGTGGATCGCTTGCATGCCTGGCATGTGGCCAGCGGCAGTTTGCCAGCATTTCATGACAGGCCTACGACATGGGCCGTTTTCGTCGCTGATTTTGGCACGCTTTGCCTTATATTGCCATCCCGATTTGTTGACTAGCCGATCAGAGACGGCCACTTGTTGGTTTATGCCAGCAAGATGGGTGCCGGGTGGCGGGAAAGCGTGCTTAACTTTCCCTTTTGTTTCTGCTTTGCAAACGATACTTTGCAAAACCCGGCTAGTTTATACCAAACATTGTTCGAGTCCGCGAATAAAAATGTCTTTTGGTAGATTCTTGCCAATAAATACCATTTTGCTGCCACGTACTTCATGCTCGCCCCATTTGGCACCCAGGTCGCTACCCATCAGCTGGTGCACGCCCTGGAATACCACCTTGCGTTCGGCGCCCTGCATCAGCAGCACGCCCTTGTAGCGCAGCATGCGCGGGCCATACACTTGCACCAGGCCGCCGAGGAACTCATCGAGTTTGGCGCTGTCAAATGGCTGCGTGCTCTTGAAAACAAAGGCGGCGATATCGTCGCTGTGCTGCGCATGATGGTGGTTTGCGTGGCCGCAATCGGTGGCGCAGGCCGCAGTGTGCTCATGCTGGTGTTCGTGAGCGTGCTCATCTGTGTGTACATGCCCATGCCCATGCTCGTGCGCTTTGTTTGCATCCTCGTGCGCTTTGTCGTGATCATGTACGTGCGCCGTTTCCGTGGCCAGGAAATCCGGGTCCAGTTCCAGCTTTTCATTCAGGTTAAAGCCGCGGATGTCGAGCACTTCGGCCAGCGGCGCGCGGCCGAAATCGACCTTGGCGATGGGCGCGCGCGGATTGATGCGCTTGAGGCGGCGCGTCAGCGTGGCCACGTCGGCTTCACTGACGAGGTCGGTTTTCGACAACAGCAGCTTGTCGGCAAAACCTACTTGCCGTTGGGCTTCCTCGTATTCATCGAGTTGCTTCATGGCATGGCGGGCATCGACCACGGTGATAATGGCGTCGAGCATGTAGTGGCTGCCCACTTCTTCATCGACAAAGAAGGTCTGCGCCACGGGACCGGGATTGGCCAGGCCTGTCGTTTCGATGACGACGCGGTCAAACGCCAACAGGCCGGCGTCGCGCTTGCGCGCCAGTTCCGTCAGGCCCACGATCAGGTCGCCGCGCACGGTGCAGCAGATGCAGCCGTTGTTCATCTCGATGATGTGCTCGTTACTATCTTGCACCAGGATTTCATTGTCGATGTTTTCCTGGCCGAACTCGTTTTCGATCACGGCGATGCGCATGCCATGCTCTTCCTGCAGTATGCGGTTGAGCAAGGTGGTTTTGCCGGCGCCCAGGAAACCGGTGAGGATGGTGGTTGGTATCAGTGCCATGAAGGATGCCTATGCTGTAATCGATGGTGCCACCGCGCAAGCGGAAGAATGCGGACGATTATGCCGGAATTTTGCAAATGCTTGCAAATACGCGCCCATCCGCTTGATATTGATCACGCTAGCCAGTGGGGGCAAGTGCCTACTTGAGCTTGGCGCGCGGGTGCGCCTGGTCATACACGTGCGCCAGGTGCTGGAAATCGAGGGCCGTATAGACCTGGGTCGAGGTGATGCTGGAATGGCCCAGCATTTCCTGCACGGCGCGCAAGTCACCCGACGATTGCAGCATATGCGAGGCAAACGAGTGGCGCAGCACGTGCGGGTGCACGTTCGCGGGAATTCCGGTGGCCAGCGCATGCGCCTTCAGGCGCAGCTGCAGCACGCGCGGCGAGATGCGCGTGTTGCGCGTGCTCAAAAACAAGGCAGCGCTGCCATCCCTGGCGGGCGGGCGCACGGCCAGCCAGCCGAGCAGCGCGACCAGGGCGGCCTTGCCGACAGGCACCTTGCGCATCTTCCTGCCCTTGCCCGTGACGACGACTTCGAAGCTGGCCATGTCTAGCCAGCCCAGCGAGGCGGGCTGGCCATCGCCGGCCTTGCAGTAATGCGTGTCCAGGCTGGTCAGCTCGGACACGCGCAAGCCGCTCGAATACAGCAGCTCGAACATGGCGCGGTCGCACAGCCGTTCCGGCTCGGCGCTAGCCGGTTGCTGTTGCGCGGGCGCCACGAGGCGCACGGCATCGTCCACTGAGAGTGCTTTGGGCAAGGTTTTGGCCCGCTTGGGCGCGCGGATGCCGTCGACGGGATTGGCATCGAGTGCCGTTTCACCGCTGAGCCAGTTGAAAAAGCCCCGCCACGACGATAGCTTGCGGGCGATCGAACGTGGGTCGAGGCCGCCAGCGTGCAGCTTGGCCGTGTAGCGGCGTATTTCGTTGTGCGCGAGGGCGGTCCAGCGAGTATCACCGCTCAGTTCCAGCAAGGCGCGCAAGTCGCGTCCGTAGGCGTCCAGCGTGTGCGGTGAGAGCTTGCGCTGAGTGGCCAGCTGCGCCAGGTAGCTGGCCAGCCATTCGGCCTTGCTGCGCGCTCCGTCCACCGCGTTCTCAGGCGCGCAGTGCTGCCAGCGCAGCGCTGGCCGTGGCACCGATGTGCACCAGGAAGTCCGTGCCCATGCTGTAGGTAAAGCGTTCGCTGTCGGGCGAGCCGAGCACCAGCAAACCGAAGGTGCCTGTGGTGCCGGGCGCGCGCAGGGCGATCATGACGGTCGATTCGATTTTGTCGGCCTGCAACCAATGCACGGCTTCGAAATCGCGGTTGCTGCCGCAGTATGGCGCTTGCAGGCTGTTGGCGAACATGCGCACGTCGGCCGTGACATCTTGCGTGAACCAGCCGTCGGCGTGTTCCGGCAGCACTTGCCATAGGCGCAGGCTGACATAGGGCACGTCGAAATTGCTTTGCAAGGCATCGACCAGTACGCGCGGCATGGCCGCATCGCTGCGCACTTGCAGCATGGCCTGGTTCCAGCCGTGGAACTTGCTGGCGATGTCGCCATTTTCCTCAGCCAGACGGCTCAGCTTGGACATGCGCAGTTCCAGCGCCTTGTACTTGTCACGCATCACTTCCATTTGCCGCTCCTGCAGCGAGATGGTGCGTCCCGTCAGTGGGCTGCTCAGCTTGACCTCACCGAGCAGCGCGGTATGCTCTTCGAAGAAAGTCGGATGCTCGCTCAGGTAATGGGCGACGGTGCTGGAATCGAGTGTGGCGGTCATTGATAGTGAGAAGAAAGAAGGATGAACGCTTCATTCTAACCGAGAGTGCGGCGGCATAGGCGCAAAGGGCGCGGTGCCTGCGCATTTTCGGCGCGCGCATGAAAAAAGCGGCATGGTTGCCCATGCCGCCTTGTCTTCCTGGTCAGCTGTCACCCGCAGACGATGACAGGCCGGCCATTAGAAGTTGTGATGTACGCCCAGACCGATGTAGGTCTTCGAAACTGCGTCCTTGCGGTTCGAGATGTCTGCGTACAGGTAAGTGCGCTTCGACAGGTTGTAGTCGTAGCCCAGCGATGCTTGCTTGGTCTTGGTGACGCCATCCGGCGTTTTTTGACCGTAGCCAGCGCGGATCTTGCCTGGGCCGACATCATAGTTGGCGCCAACCAGCCATGCCTTGGTGTCGGTATTGATGATCTTGAACTTGCTGTCATCCTGGTGCTGGTACGACGCCATCAGTTTCAGTTCCGTCACTGGATTGAACGATGCGGCGACCGACCACAGTTTCGCTTCCAGCGCATTACGCTCGTAGGCGGCCATGGCGGCGAATTGTGCGTTGTTGTACGTGGCCGAAATCGAGTACGGGCTCACTTCTGGCACGGCATTGAGCGGTACGGGGCGGTTGCCTGCCGTGGCAACGACGGCAGCGTTGTTGTTGGCTTCCTTGGCAGCGACAGTGGCATTGATCTGGAAGCCGCTAAATACTGGCGAGTTGTAGAACACGGCATTCGAGAAGCGGTTACGCGAATTGTTCGTCGCGCTCAGTGGATCGCTGCTGTAGGCGGCTACTGTGATGTCGGTTTGGAAGCCGGCAGTCGTCGGCATGCCCGACCATGGTTCGAACGCGGTGCTCGCTTCCTGGAACGCGGTCAGGCCACGGCCCAGGCGTACGGTACCGAAGTCGCCTTGCAGGCCAACGCGGCTTTGACCCTGGAACAGGGGACGCGCGTTGCTTTCCAGCGTGCCCGTATCGGCTTCATAGCGAATTTCCAGTTGGAAAATGGCTTTCAAGCCATTGCCCAGATCTTCCGAGCCCTTGAAACCCAGTTTGTTGTTGTCGCGCTTGGTGACTTTGGTGGTTTCACCAGTCAATTTACCCAGGCCAGCATCGATCGTGCCGTAGATTTGGACGGACGACTGCGCTTGTGCGGTTGCGGCAAAGGCGCCGAAGAGTGCGAGGGCAACGAGTGATTTTTTCATGTTTTATTCCCTATTAAAAGTGAGTTTCGTCCGAGATCCGAGCAGATCGACATGCGCAGACTGTTACGTTTGGATGAATGAACCTTAGTTCTTCGGCGCGCAAGACGTGCGGTATTGGTCAAATATGCGTGAAAAGATTGGTGAAAAGCGTCATATATCGATGGCCCTGTTGTATTTTTGTAACGCCCGGTTTTTGTCTATTTTTCGCTCATGATCAGCATTCCCCCCTCGTCACGGTGGCTGTGCCTTGCCATATTGGCGTGTTCTGGCTGGGACATTGTTGCGTTGAATCAAGTTCTTGAGCCGGCTTAGGCGGATTTATGACACAAGGACGTTACACTAAGAGACGGCCTGCACTGATGGGCCCGGGGACGACATACTATTTTTAGAATCATTGACTCAATATCGAGAATCGATGGCAAATCGTGAAACATTAGGATTGATCAAGGGCGCACGTGCCGGCGATGTCGCTTGCCAGTTGGCGCTGGGAAGGGTGTATCTGTTCGGACAAGGTGTGCCGCAGAGCTTGCCGACCGCCGTGCACTGGCTGGCGCGGGCGGCCCAGGAGGATAGCCAGGAAGCATGCTTGCTGATTGGCGCGCACGTGCCGTTCGAAGTGGCGCAAGCGGCAGCCAGGACGCTGATTCCATATTACGCTCAGGCGTTCGATGCTGGTCTGGTGCAGGCGGGCCTGGTGCTGGCGCAACTGGTGCTGGGCAACCCTGCCGGCAATTGTGAAGCCTTGCGTGCCAAGGCGCGCGGGGCGCTGGACGCCGCCGTGCATGCTGGCTTGCCCGATGCGCAATGGTTGTTATCCATGCAAGAAAAATCGTCCTCAGCCTCCATGCAGCATACCGGCATCGCTGGCGAGCATGCGCTTGATCGCGACACGCCGCTGTACGCCTGGCTGGAGCAGGCCTGGAACCAGGGTAACCAGGCCGGCTTCCTGTCACAAGGCTTGCCGCTGGCGCGCGAGCTGTTGCAGCGCCAGGCGGCCGGGGCGCGTGCCACCACCCTCGACGCGCAGCAGGTGCTGTTGCTATCGCGTTGCGCCCAGGCATTGGCGCCAGGCGGCGATGCCGAGGGTTGGCAATGCTGCGAGCTGGCCGCGCATGGCGGCGACCGCACGGCGCAGCTAGAGTTGGGACTCGGCTATGCGCGCATGGATGCGCATGGCCGGCGGCTGGCCACGCGCAATGGCGCGGCCAATTTTAAGCGGGCCGTGCGCTGGCTGACGCAGGCTGGCGAGCAGGGCCTGGCCGAAGCCTGGTTCGTGCTCTCGCGCATCTATACAAAACCGGAGTTTTCTCAGCGCAATGTGCTCGAAGCCCATTGCTGCCTGGAGCGTGCCGCCGACCTCGGGCACGGCCCGGCCCAGCTCGAGTGCGGCATGCATGCCTGGCGCAATCGCCGCGACGGCGTTAACAATGATGTGCGTGCCGCTTATTGGCTGCTGCAGGCGCAAGCGCAAGGCAGCAATGAAGCGGAGGCGGCGCTGGCGAAGATCGCGCCGCGCGGCCAGCCCGGCGACTGGGGTCAGTGCGCCGCTCTGCACGCCGATGGACACCTGCGCCAGCTGGACCAGGGCCACCCTTTGCTGGCGGCGCGGCTGGCGCTGGCGCGCTGCTTCCATTTATCGCGTGCCGAGGCGCTGCTGCTCGATCTGCATGCGGCTGACCAGGGGCATTGCCTGCTGATCGATATCAGTGCCACGCATGGGCGTGGCAAGCGGCGCCTGGCGTTGATCCGCACGGCGCAAGAGCGCCAGTTGCTCGACCAGGTGATGCGCCTGTTCGAGCGCGTCGATTGCGGCGTGACGGGGCCGGAAGGCAATTACCGGCAGCGCCTGTACCGCTTGAAGTGCTATCTGGCCGAACTCGGTGTCGCGCAGGAGCAGCAATTCCTGGCGGCATGATCGGTTGCGGCTTGGCGCTTTGATTACAGCTCGATCGTGCCGTCGAATACGGTCACGGCCGGGCCCGTCATCAG
This sequence comes from Janthinobacterium sp. CG_23.4, assembly GCF_029892305.1. NCBI lineage: Bacteria > Pseudomonadati > Pseudomonadota > Betaproteobacteria > Burkholderiales > Oxalobacteraceae > Janthinobacterium > Janthinobacterium sp. CG_23.4. The sequence continues at coordinate 129,079 of NZ_JARXUX010000001.1, forward strand.
GACCGGCTGACCCGGACCTTGCCAGGCGATCGACAGTTCGCCGCCGCGCGCGCTGATGCGCACCGGGGAATCGAGCAGGCCGCGCATGATGCCGGCCACTGCAGCGGCGCAGGCGCCCGTGCCGCAAGCGAGCGTTTCGCCCGCGCCCCGCTCATACACGCGCAGTTTCACGTGATGGCGCCCGATCACTTGCATGTAGCCGGCGTTGACCCTGCGGGGAAAGCGTGGATGGTGCTCGATGCGCGGGCCCGATTGTTCCAGGTCTTGCGCGTCGACATCGTCGACCACGTGCACGGCATGCGGGTTACCCATCGACACGACAGATACCAGCACGGGGGCACTCTGGCCCGGCAGCGCCAGGTCTAGCGGCCACACCGTGTCTTCGCCCTCGGCCACGCCATCGAGGCCGTCGGCATCGAACGGCACCAGCTTTGGCTCCAGTACGGGCGCGCCCATGTCGACCGTGATGCTGCCATCGGGCTCCAGGCGTGGCGCAATGATGCCGGCCATGGTTTCCACGCGGATGCTGGTCTTGCTGGACAGCCCCTTTTCGCTGACGAACTTGACGAAGGCGCGCGCGCCATTGCCGCATTGTTCGACTTCGCCGCCATCGTTGTTATAGATGCGATAGCGGAAGTCGCAGTCGGCCAGGCGCGGCTTTTCTACCACCAGGATCTGGTCGGCGCCGATGCCGAAACGGCGGTCGGCCAGGCGCTGCCATTGGGCCGGCGTAAAGTCGATATCTTGATTGATGGCATCGATGACGATGAAGTCATTGCCGGCGCCATGCATCTTGGTAAAGTGGAGTTTCATGTTTTGCCGTATCACTTGTGCTAGTTATGCTGGTTATGCTGGTCATATAACGACGCCTCGCCTGCCGGACGCGTCTTGAAGCGTTTATGCGTCCAGAAATATTCGGCCGGCGCTTCGCGCACGCGTTCTTCGATGAATGCGTTCATGCGGCGCGTGGCGGCCGTGATGTCGTCGCCCGGATAATCATCCCAGGCCGGGTAATAGGTCACTTTCCAGCCCTGGTAATTGGGCAGGAAGGTGGCGATGACGGGAATCACCTGCGCCTTGGCGGCCAGCGCCAGGCGCGCCGTGGCCGTCAGGGTGGCGGCGGGCACGCCGAAGAAGGGCACGAATTCGGCATCCTTTTCGCCGAAATCCATATCCGGCAGCATGAAATACGGCAAGCCGTCGCGCAGCGCGCGCAGAATCGTCTTGATGCCGTCCTGGCGCGTAAACAGCTTCGGTGGCTTGAAGCGCGAACGGCCGTTGCGCAAGGCTTGGTCGAAGGCGGCGTTCTTTTGCTGCACATACATGGACGAGGCGGAAATTTGCATGGCCGTGGCGGCGCCGGCCACGTCGAGGCAGACGAAGTGCGGACACAGCAAGATGGTCGGCTTGGCCGCGATCTGCTGGCCCGGGAAGGCAGGCACCTTTTTGATCAGGCGGTTCAGGCGCGCTTCCGACGACCACCACAGGATGCTGCGTTCCCACACGCTGCGCGAATAGCTTTGAAAATGCTGGCGCGCCAGGGTCACGCGTTGCTTTTCCGTCAATTCTGGCATGCACAGGCGCAGATTTGTCAGGGCAATCTTGCGCCGCTTGGGCATGACGATGAATAGCATGCTGCCGACGGCTACGCCGAAGCGGCCGAGGATGGGCAGGGGCAGCCAGTGCAGCAGCCACATGAAGCCGATCAGCAGCCTCATGCCTGCTCCTTGGCGGCAGTCGGCGTCGCGGGCGTGGGCGGTGGCGCGCCGCGCGGCACCTTGTAGCGGTTGTAGCTCCACAGGTATTGCGCGGGGCTGCGGGCGATCAATTGTTCCATCGCCATATTGATGCTGCGCGCCTGTTCGGCCGAGTTACCGTCGAGCGACACGCTGAAGGGCACGAAATGCACGATATAGCCGCGCCCGCCCGGCAGGCGTTCGGCGTAGGTGATGATGACTTCGGCGCCGCCCATCTGCGCCAGCTTGGCCGGCAGGGTCATGGTGTAGGCCGGGCGGCCGAAGAAATCGGCCCACACGCCTTCACCCTCTTGCGGCACCTGGTCCGGCAACAGGCCGATGGGCTGGCCTTTTTTGAGGCATTTGGCAAAGATGCGCACGCCCGACATATTGGCCGGCGCCAGCATCAGGTTTTTGCGCGCGCGGGCACCTTCAATCAGCGGTTTCAGGGCGGCGCGCTTGGGCGGGCGGTACATCACGGTGAGCGGCGTGCGCAGGGCGATTTGCTGCGCGACGATTTCAAAGCAGCCCAGATGCGGCGTCAGGAAGACGATGCCGCGGCCGTGCTGTAGCGCTTTTTCTACCAGTTCCCAGTTTTTCACGCTGGCATGGCGCGCCACGCGCTCGGCTGGGGCGCACCAGATGAAGGGCAATTCCAGCACACTCTTGCCCGCTTCGGCCACGGCCGTGTGCAAGTGTTGCGAAAACCCCGCACCCTGCATGTTTTCGCGCATGCGGCGCCGGTAGGACGGGGAAATGGCGTAAATCACCCAGCCGAGCGCAGCGCCCAGGCCATGCAGGACGGGCAGGGGAAAGAGGGATAAGAAGCGGAAAATTGGGACTAACATGAATAAGCTGTTTCCAAGAATGACGTGTTGCTGTGCCAAAATTTTTTAAGAAGCGTAAAATACCACGTATGTAGTAACCGCTGAGTTAATAGACAACTTGCGAAGCGGAATATAAGTATCGCTAAAGCGTCGCAGGCAAAATCCTCTTTACTGCGACAGAACATTCACACAGTAACCAGGAGCTTGCAATGTCAAACGACTATCTCTTCACTTCCGAATCCGTCTCCGAAGGTCATCCTGACAAGGTTGCCGATCAAATTTCCGACGCCATCCTCGACGCCATCCTGGCCCAGGATCCGAGCGCCCGCGTGGCTGCCGAAACCCTGTGCAACACCGGCTTGGTGGTGCTGGCTGGCGAGATTACCACGCACGCCAATGTCGATTATATTCAAGTTGCGCGCGAAACCATCAAACGCATCGGCTACGACAATACCGAATACGGTATCGACTACAAGGGTTGCGCCGTGCTGGTGGCCTATGACAAGCAGTCGCCCGACATCGCGCAAGGCGTCGATGAAGGTGCAGGAATCGACCTGGATCAAGGCGCTGGCGATCAGGGCTTGATGTTCGGCTACGCCTGCGATGAAACGGCCGAGCTGATGCCTGCCGCCATCCATTACGCACACCGCCTGGTCGAGCGCCAGTCGCAGCTGCGCAAGGATGGCCGTTTGCCATGGCTGCGTCCAGATGCCAAATCGCAAGTAACCCTGCGCTATGTCGATGGCCGCCCCGTTGGCGTGCATACGGTCGTGCTGTCGACCCAGCATGCACCGGAAATGACGCACAAGCAGATCGAAGAAGCCGTCATCGAAGAAATTATCAAGCCCATCCTGCCGCGCGAGTGGTTGACGGAGACGAAATTCCTGGTCAACCCGACGGGCCGTTTCGTCATCGGCGGTCCGCAAGGCGATTGCGGCTTGACCGGGCGCAAGATCATCGTCGATACCTACGGTGGCGCAGCCCCGCACGGCGGCGGCGCGTTCTCGGGCAAGGATCCATCGAAAGTCGACCGTTCGGCAGCGTATGCGGCCCGCTACGTGGCGAAAAACATCGTCGCCGCCGGACTGGCGCGTCAATGCCAGGTGCAGGTCAGCTATGCCATCGGCGTGGCCAAGCCGATCAACATCACCGTCTACACGGAAGGCACGGGCGTGATCCCTGACGCGGAAATCGCCAAGCTGGTGCTGGCCCACTTCGACCTGCGTCCAAAAGGCATCGTGCAAATGCTCGACCTGCTGCGCCCGATTTACCAGAAGAGCGCCGCCTACGGCCACTTCGGCCGCGAAGAGCCGGAATTCACGTGGGAGCGCACCGACAAGGTGGCCCTGCTGCGCGACGCCGCCGGCTTGAAATAAGCTAGTCCGCTTGCAACAACAGCGCCCCAGCCCCCGGCTGCGGGCGCTTTTTTTTAGGCGCGTGCCTGTGGCGGTGTTTGCTGCACTACGCTGCCTGGGCGATACGCTACAGTTGGTAGTCAATAAATTAATTGGAGAGTTCCATGACTTGCTTGCGCGCATGCTCGTTGTTGCTGGTTCTGGCCGCTACATTGGGCCTGTCCGTTGTCGTGGCGGCGCCCGCCACGTTGACGCTGGGGCAATGGCTGGACAAGGCCGAGGCGGGCGATGGTCATGCCGTGCTGATCCTGGCAGCGGCCGGCAAATTTGTTTTCCCCGATGGCTCGCTGGCAACGCCGCTGCAGATCCGACCCGAACTGACCGAATTGATGGGGCAAATGTCGGCACGCCAGGCCTTGCATGTGCTCACCGTCTATGCGAACAGTGGTTTTCTCGCCACAGATCGTGATGCCTGGCGCGCCAATATCAAGCCCGATCCCGTGATCACCTGCAAGTGGGCCATGCGCGCCGCGAACTATCCGACCGACGGCAGCTTGGCCGATAAAGAGCTGCTGTCCGTCCTGCGCACCCTGGCCGAGGAAATGGCGCAGCGCCTGGATGCCGACGAGCGCGCCATCTGCCTCACCGAGGGCAAGAACTGGCTGCGGCAACCCTAGGGCGCCAGTGCGCATCGCGGGCCTGCCAGGCGACCGATTTACTTGACTAGTGGTTGCCGTTGGCGCGTGGCCAATGTTATGATAGTGCGTCCGAGGAGCGTTGCGACGAAGAAATTCGCCAGGCTCGGAATATGGAACTGCGCTCACGTACTTTTTTCAACTGAAAGGAGGGCGTGATGAACGCCGTACTCAAATTGCAACACGACTACACCATCGCCGATATCACTCTGGCCGCATGGGGCGACAAAGAAATCAAGATTGCTGAAACGGAAATGCCAGGCCTGATGGCCATCCGCGAGGAATTCGCGGCAGCGCAGCCTCTGAAAGGCGCGCGCATCACCGGTTCCATCCACATGACCATCCAGACCGCTGTCCTGATCCAGACTTTGGAAGCACTGGGCGCGCAAGTGCGTTGGGCATCGTGCAATATCTACTCGACACAAGATCACGCTGCCGCCGCCATCGCTGCTGCCGGCACGGCCGTGTTTGCCGTCAAGGGTGAATCGCTTGATGAATACTGGGAATACACGCACCGCATCTTCGAATGGCCGAGCGTCGACGGCAAGGCTGTCTACTCGAACATGATCCTCGACGATGGCGGCGACGCGACCCTGCTGCTGCATCTGGGCGTGCGCGCCGAGAGCGATATCTCGGTGCTGGCCAACCCTGGCTCGGAAGAAGAGATCTGCCTGTTCAACTCGATCAAGCAGCGCTTGCTGGTCGACCCGACCTGGTACTCGAAGCGTCTGCCGGAAATCCTCGGCGTGACCGAAGAAACCACCACCGGCGTGCACCGTTTGTACCAGATGCACAGGGACGGCAAGCTGGCTTTCCCCGCGATCAACGTCAACGATTCCGTCACGAAGTCGAAGTTCGACAACCTGTATGGCTGCCGTGAGTCGCTGGTCGATGGCATCAAGCGCGCCACCGACGTGATGATCGCCGGTAAAGTGGCGGTGATCGCCGGCTACGGTGACGTCGGCAAGGGTTCGGCCCAAGCCATGCGCGCCCTGTCGGCGCAAGTATGGGTGACGGAAGTCGACCCGATCTGCGCACTGCAGGCGGCGATGGAAGGCTACCGCGTGGTGACCATGGATTACGCCTGCGAACACGGCGACATCTTCGTTACCGCTACCGGCAATTACCACATCCTCACGCACGATCACCTGACGCGCATGAAAGACCAGGCCATCGTCTGCAACATTGGTCACTTCGATAATGAAATCGACGTTACTTCGTTGAAGCAATACGAGTGGGAAAACATCAAGCCGCAAGTCGACCACATCATCTTCCCGTCGGGCCGTCGCATCATCCTGCTGGCCGAAGGTCGTCTGGTCAACCTCGGTTGCGGCACGGGCCACCCGTCGTACGTGATGAGTTCGTCGTTTGCCAATCAGACGATCGCCCAAATCGAGTTGTACGCGAACACGGCCAATTATCCGGTCGGCGTGTACACCTTGCCAAAACACCTGGACGAAAAAGTCGCTCGCTTGCAACTCAAAAAGTTGAATGCGCAGCTGACGGAACTGACGCAAGAGCAAGCCGACTACATCGGCGTGCGCACGGAAGGCCCGTATAAACCTGAGCACTACCGTTACTAAGATGGTTGCCTCATGAACCTACTGCGCGGCGAATCCGCTCGCTACGGCTCCTGAGGCAACAAGACTGATCGGTAATCTTTGTGCCGGCTGTTGCCGGCCTGAGTTTCTTTGACAGGCTGGAGAAATGCGCTTGCTACTAAGTTGGTTTATCAATGCGGCAGCCCTGTTTGCCGTTCCTTACCTGATGCACTCGGTGACGGTGAGCAGCGGCTGGACCGCCCTGCTGGCCGCTGCCGTGCTGGGACTGGTCAATGCGCTGATCCGCCCCCTGCTGATCTTGCTGACCCTGCCCGTGACATTTTTGTCCCTCGGCCTGTTCATCCTGATCATCAATGGCTTCATGTTTTGGCTGGTGGCGCAGATGATCGGCGGTTTCCATGTCGCCAGTTTCTGGTCTGCCGTCGGCGGTGCCATTCTGTACAGCATCATTTCCTGGGCCTTGTCGACCTTACTTTTGAGTAATGACGATGGAAAAGCATAATTTCAGTATTGAGTTTTTCCCGCCGAAAACCCCGGAAGGGGCGGAAAAGCTGCGCGCCACGCGTACCAAGTTGTCTCAATTGCAGCCGAAGTACTTCTCGGTGACGTTCGGTGCCGGTGGCACCACGCAGCAGGGTACGCTCGACACCGTGCGCGAGATCCTGGCGGCCGGCGAACAAGCTGCGCCTCATCTGTCTTGCGTCGGCGGCTCGCGCGAATCGATCCGCGCCGTGCTGGCCGACTTCAAGGCGGCCGGCGTGAGCCGCATCGTGGCCCTGCGCGGCGACTTGCCCAGTGGCTACGGTGCCTCGGGTGAGTTCCGCTACGCCAACGAACTGGTGGAATTCATTCGCGCCGAGACGGGCGAGCATTTCCACATCGAAGTGGCGGCCTATCCGGAAGTGCACCCGCAAGCCCGTTCGCCACAGGACGACTTGAATGCGTTTGCGCGCAAGGTGCAGGCCGGTGCCGATGCGGCCATCACCCAGTACTTCTACAATGCCGACGCGTATTTCCAGTTTGTCGAGCAGACGCAGAAGATGGGCATCAACGTGCCTATCGTGGCCGGCATCATGCCGATCACGAATTACACGCAGCTGATGCGCTTTTCGGACATGTGCGGTGCGGAAATTCCACGCTGGGTGCGTCTGAAACTGGCCAGCTTCGGCGATGACAGCGCGTCCATCAAGGCCTTTGGGCTGGACGTGGTGACGGCCCTGTGCGAGCGTTTGCTGGAAGGCGGCGCGCCAGGCTTGCACTTCTACAGCATGAACCAGGCCGCGCCCACGACCGCACTCTGGCAGCGCCTGGTGAAGTGAAGTAAACCGTACTGATTGAGTTATAGCAGATCGCCCTCGGTCATGATGTGATCGAGGGCGATGTCGTATTCGCCGTCGGGAAAACTGGTCGCCAGGCAGGCATAGGCGATGCCCAGCGTGCGTGGACGCGGCGTGGTCGCCAGCGTACGGTCGTAATAGCCGCCGCCATAGCCGAGCCGAAAACGCTCGCCATTGAATCCCAGGCAAGGCACTAGCACAGTGGCTGGCGCCGGGCCCAGGCGCAACTGGGCCGGTACGGCCACGCCCATGCCATCCTTGAGCATCGCTTCACCGGGTGTCCAGGCAGAAAAGGCCAGCGGTGCATGCTTTGCCAGCACTACCGGCAAGCATAATTTTACGCCGTGCGCGGCCAGCTGCGCATAGGCGGGGTGCAAGTCCGGCTCGCCGTGCAGTGGCCAGTACACGCCCAGTTCTCCGATGTTTTCCTGCGCGCACCAGTCGAGCAGACGCTGCGCAATGGCCGCATCCCACCCGGCGCGCGTGGCGACGGGCAGGGCGCGCCGGGCTGCCAGCAGAGCCTTGCGCAAGCGCGCTTTGTCGTGTGGCGCAATGGGTGGCCGCGCAGCCGGATCGCATGTTATTCTAGGGTCGCTATTCATATCACCATCAAGTTAAGATTGAGAGCCGTACATTGATTTCCCCACTGAAATGGATTGCCGGCACGATGCTGTGTGTTGCCTCGGCCTTGTCTCCCCTGGCCGCCCTGGCCCAGGTATCGGCCAGCGTCGCTCCTGCCGCACCCGATACGCGCAGCGAGGACGATGCCTTCCTGCTGCTGCGCGACGCCGCGCGCAAGGATGACGCCGAAAAAGCCGATTTTTATGCGGGACGCCTGACGAATTACCAGATTGCTGCCTATGTTGATTATTATCGGCTGAAACCGCGCATCAAACAGCTGACCGAAGCGCAATTTCGCGATTACCTGAATCGCTACAAGGGCAGCGCCATCGCCGACCGTTTCCGCAACGACTGGCTGCTGGAGCTGGGCCGCAAGCGCGACTGGGTCGTGTTTGACGAGCAATACCCGCAATTCGCTCTCGACGATGATACCCAACTCAAATGCTATGCGCTGCTGTCGCGCGCCGCCAAGGGGCAGAACGTGGCGCCCGAGGCGCGCAATCTGCTGCTGTCACCGCCTGGTTATGGCGAAGCGTGCGGCAGCCTGATCGCCGTATTGGCGCAAAATGGACAATTTGACGCCAATGAGCTGTGGGCGCAGATCCGCCTGGCGGGCCAGACGAATGCCACCGGCCCGGCGCGCCGCATCGCGCTGCTGCTGGGCGCGTCCGATGCGAAGATGGCGCAAGCGATCGACTTGCCCGCGCTGACGCTGGCCAAGGGCCCGGGCCCCAGCCGTGCCGAGCATGAAATGTACCTGGTCGCCATCGGCCGCATGGCGAAAAGCACCTTGAAACTGGGTGTCGTGGCCCTGCAAAAGGCCAGCGGACAACTGACGCCGCAAGAGCAGGCCATCGGCTGGGCCAACCTGGCCTTGCAGGCATCGTATGCGCTGGCGCCGGAAGCGTTTGAATATTGGCAAAAATCGAATGGCGCACCGCTGACTCTGGAGCAGATGCAATGGAAAACGCGCATTGCCTTGCGCGAAAGCAATTGGCCCATGGTGAAATCGACGATTCAAGCCATGCCCGCCTCCCTGCGCACGGACCCCACCTGGGTCTACTGGCTGGCGCGCGCGCTGCAGACGGAAACGCCGGGCCGTGCGAACACGCAGGCCGATACCCTGTATCGCGCGATTGCCGAGCAGTCGAATTTCTACGGCTTGCTGGCCAATGAAGAGCTGGGTAACCATCTGTTGTTGCCGCCGCCGGGCCAGCCTGTCAGTCCTGCGGAAATCGCCGCCATGGCGGCCAATCCGGGCTTGCAGCGCGCCTTGAAGTTTTTCAATATGCGCTTGCGCTTCGAAGGCACGCGCGAGTGGAACTGGGAATTGCGTTCGATGACGGATCGGCAACATCTGGCGGCGGCGGAATTTGCGCGCCAGAACAATGTGCTCGACCGCATGGTCAACACCTCGGACCGCACGCGCCTGGAAGTGGACTATACGCAGCGCTATCCGACGCCGCATGACGACGTCATGCACCCGGCCACGCAAACCCTGGGTCTGGATAAAGCCTTGGTGTATGGCTTGATTCGTCAGGAATCGCGCTTCATCATGGATGCGCAGTCGCATGTGGGCGCCTCCGGCTTGATGCAGGTAATGCCATCGACGGCCCGCTACGTGGCCAAGAAAATCGGCCTTACCGATTTCGTCACGGAAACCTTGAGCGATGTGCGCACCAACGTCTTGCTGGGCACGAATTACCTGAACATGGTGCTCGGCGGCCTCGACGGTTCGCAAGTGCTGGCCAGCGCCGCCTACAATGCCGGGCCGGGACGCTTGCGCATCTGGCGCGCCAGCATGACGCGTCCGCTGGAAGGCGCCATCTTTGCCGAAACGATTCCGTACACGGAAACGCGCGGCTATGTGAAAAACGTGATGGCCAACGCCACTTACTATGCGGCTCTGTTCGACAAGCGCCCGCAATCGCTGAAGGCGCGCCTGGGCACCGTGGGACCGAAAAACAGCGCCATCGCAGCCGATTTGCCTTGAACCACACCTTTGATACCCGACCATGCAAACGACTATCCTCGATCCTAGCCTGACGCAAACCCTGGCCGCCGCGCGCGCGCCGGGCCTGACCCTGATCATCGGCAACAAGAACTATTCTTCATGGTCGATGCGCCCGTGGGTGGCCATGACGGCGTTCGGCATTGCGTTCCAGGAAGTGCGCGTGCTGCTCGACCAGAGCGACACGGCGACGAAAATTGCCGAGTATTCGGCCTGCGGCCGCGTGCCCGTGCTGCTGGCGGGAGAAATGACGATCTGGGATAGCCTGGCCATTTGCGAATACCTGGCCGAGCAGTTTCCTGACAAGCAGCTGTGGCCGCAAGACGTGGCCGCGCGTGCCATGGCGCGCTGTATCTGCGCGGAAATGCATTCCGGTTTTGCCGGCTTGCGCACCGATATGTCGATGAATATCCGTGCGCAGTTGCCGGGACGGGGCCGCACCGCCGCGGCGCAGGCCGACATAGGCCGCCTCAGCGAAATCTGGGAAGAGTGTTTATCGCGCTTTGGCCACCACCAGTTCCTGTTTGGCGAGTTTTCCATCGCCGATGCGTATTTTGCCCCTGTCGTGATGCGTTTTCGCACGTATGGCGTGTCGCTGGCGCCGGCGCTGAACGCCTATTGCGAGCGCGTGCGGGCGCACCCGGCCGTCGCGCGCTGGATCACGGAAGCGCTGGCGGAGACGGAAGTTGCTGCCAAGCACGACGCGCAATTACCCGATTAAAGAGAAGTTGATGATGAAGATATACACGGTCGGTGGCGCGGTGCGCGACCAACTGCTGGGCTTGCCCGTGAAAGACCACGACCATGTCGTCGTGGGCGCCACGCCGGAAGACATGCTGCGCCAAGGTTTTCGGCCCGTCGGCAAGGATTTCCCCGTTTTTTTGCATCCGAAGACGCAGGAAGAGTATGCCTTGGCCCGCACGGAGCGCAAGACGGCCCCCGGCTACCGTGGCTTTGTCTTCCATACGGCGCCCGACGTCACGCTGGAAGACGACCTGGTGCGGCGCGATCTCACCATCAACGCCATCGCCATGGCCGAGGATGGCAGCCTGACCGACCCGTTCGGCGGTATGCACGATATCAAGAATAAAGTCTTTCGCCACGTCTCCGAGGCATTTGGCGAAGACCCCGTGCGCATCTTGCGCCTGGCCCGCTTTGCCGCCCGTTTCGACGCTTTTACGGTGGCACCGGCCACCCTGGCCCTGATGCGCCAGATGGTGGCGGATGGTGAAGTCGATGCCCTGGTGGCCGAGCGCGTATGGCAGGAGGTGGCCAAGGGCTTGATGGAAAGCCATCCTTCGCGCATGTTGACGGTGCTGCATGAGTGCGGCGCGCTGGCGCGCATCATGGGGGAAATTGCACTCAGCGAGCGCTTGCTGAAGGTAATCGATCATGCCGCCGCGCAAGGTGTTGAATTGCCAGTGCGCTACGCCGTCTTGATGCTGCATGTGAGCAAGGCTGCCATCGAGCAGCTGAGTGAGCGCCTGCGCGTGCCCAATGAGTGCCGCGAACTGGCCGTCATGGCGGCGCGCGAACACGACAATATCAACGCTGCGCTGGACTTGAGTGCTGCAGCCAGCGTCGCCTTCTGCGAACGCTGCGATGGCTTGCGCAAGCCGCAGCGCTTTGCGCAACTGCTGCAAGCGGTAGCTTGCGATGGGCTGGTCAGCGGCGACTTTGCGCCGGCGGCACGGCTGCAGGGCGCGCTGGATGCGGCGCGTGGCGTCAACGCGGGCGCGCTGGCGCAAGCCTGCGCGCAGCCGAAACGCATCCCCGAAGTGATCCACGAAGCGCGGGTAGTCGCCGTGCAAGCATTCCTGGCCCAGGCTTGAGGGGCGGGAATAGGCTACAATAACGCCATAATGTTGCACCGCACAATATCGGCCTGACGTGCCGCAGCACCGTCCCCAGGAGTCGTCGTGACCTTACCGAAGCTGTTCCAAAATATGTTTCGCCGCTGGCGCAATCGTAGCGGCGGCGCGCGCCCGAGCGTGCTGGTCAAGCAGTTGCATGAGCGCGACCGGCGCCGCATGATGAAGCATTTCCTGTCGCTGGAGAAAAGTGACCGCCTGCTGCGCTTCGGCAGCGCCTTGCCCGATGAACTGGTGGCGCAGTACGTGCAGAAGATGGATTTCTCGCGCGACATGATTTATGGCGTCTATAACAGCTTGTTCAAACTGGTGGGCGTGGGGCATCTGGCGTTCGCGCCGAAGGACAAGTCGCCGGCGAAAAGCGTCGTCACGGACAAGGAGCAGGTGGCCGAGTTTGGCGTATCGGTGTCGAAATCCATGCGCGGCATGGGGGTGGGCTCGAAATTGTTCGAGCGGGCGGCTATCCACTGCCGTAACAACGATGTCGATACCCTGTACATGCATTGTCTGTCATCGAACAAGACGATGATGCATATCGCCAAGAAGGCGGGCATGGAAATCCAGCGCGACTATGGCGAAGCCGATGCTTATTTGAAATTATTGCCGCCGAACCCATCGAGCATGCTGCAGGAAGCCGTGCAGGAGCAGTTCGCCATGTTCGACTATACGTTCAAGGCCAACGCGCGCGCTGCGTATAAGCTGTTCGAGCGCTTGCCGGGGCGCAAGAAGCCAGTGCCGCCCGCATCTGCGCCGCCAGCCGACTGATTACAGCAGCGGCAGCGCCGTCGTATCCTTGATGCGCTGCAAGGCAAAGCTTGATTTGACGTCCAGCACGGCCGGGTGGCGCAGCAGGGTCGCCATCATGAAGCGCGAAAAATGCTCCATGTCTTCCACGTGCACGCGCAGCAGATAATCCATTTCCCCCGTCATCGCATAGCAGGCCAGCACTTCCGGCCATTGCGCCACCGCCACGGCAAAGTCGGCACGTGGCGAGGTATGCGTGACCAGATTGGGCGCCAGCACGCGCGCCGTGCTGTGGGCGGTGTCGCCGCTGTGCTTTTCCAGCCGCACATTGACGTAGGCCAGCAAGCCCAGGCCGATCTTTTCCGGGTCCAGCAGGGCCACATATTGGCGGATGACGCCTGCTTCTTCCAGCCGTTTGACGCGGCGCAAGCATGGCGACGGCGACAGGCTGACCTGTTCGGCTACATCCTGATTCGACAGGCGGCCATCGGCCTGCAAGACCGCAAGGATCTTGCGGTCCGTTTTATCCAACGTAATTTTGCTCATGCTTCCTCCGGTGGTTCTCGTTCCACGCAATATTATTGCGCAAATCATGGTTGTTCGGGAGATCTTTGGCATTTAATGCCCGTGACCCACGCCTATACTGTGCTTTACTTTTTGGAGGAGACATCATGCAATTTCAGCCTTGGGATAACCCGATGGGTACCGATGGTTTCGAGTTCGTCGAGTATGCAGCACCAGACCCAAAAGCATTGGGCAAGCTGTTCGAGAACATGGGCTTCACGGCCATCGCGCGCCATCGCCACAAGGATGTGACCCTGTACCGTCAGGGCGACATCAATTTCATCATCAATGCCGAACAAGATTCGTTCGCGCAGCGTTTTGCTCGCCATCACGGCCCGTCCGTGTGCGCCATCGCCATCCGCGTCGACGACGCCGCCTTTGTGTACCGGCGCGCGCTGGAACTGGGGGCCTGGGGCTTCGACAATAAAACCGGACCGATGGAATTGAATGTCCCCGCCATCAAGGGCGTGGGCGATTCGCTGCTGTACTTCGTCGACCGCTGGCGCGGCAAGGGTGCGGACAAGGAAGGCGCGGCTGCACCGGGCGGCATCGGCGACATCAGCATCTATGACGTCGACTTCGTCGCCATCCCCGGTGCCGTCGCCAATCCTGTCGGCCACGGCCTGACGTATATCGATCACCTGACGCACAATGTGCACCGTGGCCGCATGAAGGAATGGGCCAGCTTCTATGAAAGCCTGTTCAACTTCCGCGAAGTGCGCTATTTCGACATCGAAGGCAAGCTGACGGGCCTCAAATCCAAGGCCATGACTTCGCCCTGCGGCAAGATCCGCATTCCGATCAACGAATCGTCGGACGACAAGTCGCAGATCGCCGAATACCTGGACCAGTACCACGGCGAAGGTATCCAGCACATTGCCCTGGGAACGGACGATATCTACGCGTCCGTGCAAGGCCTGCGCGATACGGATATCGTTTTCCAGGACACGATTGAAACTTACTATGAGCTGGTTAACCGCCGCCTGCCGAACCACGGCGAGCAACTGGAAGAACTGCGCCGCCTGCGTATCTTGATCGACGGCCACAGCACGGAAACGGAACGCGAACTGCTGCTGCAGATTTTCACGCAGACGGTGATCGGCCCGATCTTTTTCGAGATTATCCAGCGCAAGGGCGACCAGGGCTTCGGCGAAGGCAATTTCCGCGCGCTGTTCGAGTCGATCGAGCTGGACCAGATCAAGCGCGGCGTGCTGACGGCTGCATAAACGTGCCGGGGTCAGACCCGTCGGGTCTGACCCCGGCACTGCGCTGATCTGACCAAAAGTAACAAAAAATGTATCCCCACGGTAGTGCAGCGCAGCAAAGAATTGTGCGCATTCCTGTGGTAGTCTATAAAAAACAAGTCATTTTTCCGCACCGGGACGCTCACAAAGCGCCACCGGTACGTGTGAGTTCAACCGACTTTGCACGCGTAGCACAGAGAATAATGGAGACAAGTAATGAATGCACCAATCAAGGGCTCGAGTCTTGAGCCGGGCGCGCACGCGTCCGAGATTTCCCTGAACGACAAATACACCCTGCAGCGTGGCCGCGCCTTCATGACGGGGACGCAAGCGCTGATTCGCCTGCCCATGCTGCAGCGCGAGCGCGACCTGAAGGCGGGCCTCAATACGGCCGGCTATATCACCGGTTACCGCGGCTCGCCCGTGACGTCCGTCGACATGACGGCGGTCAAGGCCAAGAAATACCTCGATGAACACCATGTCAAATTCCACCCGGGCCTGAACGAAGACTTGGCCGCTACGGCCGTCTGGGGCACGCAGCAAACGAATCTGTTCGAAGACGCGAAGTATGACGGCGTGTTCGGCATGTGGTACGGCAAGGGCCCTGGCGTCGACCGCTGCGGCGATGTGTTCAAGCACGCCAATAACGCCGGTTCTGCCAAGCATGGCGGCGTGCTGGTGCTGGCCGGCGACGACCATGCAGCCAAATCCTCGTCCACGGCGCACCAGTCCGACCATATCCTGAACGCCTGCGGCATCCCCGTGCTGTACCCGTCGTCGGTGCAGGAATACATCGATTATGGCTTGCACGCCTGGGCCATGAGCCGCTACACGGGCCTGTGGGTATCGATGAAATGCGTGACCGACATCATCGAGTCGGGCGCCGCCGTCGATTTTGACCCGGATCGCGTGCAGATCACCTTGCCGCTTGACTTCGAGATGCCGGCCGGTGGCCTGAACATCCGCTGGCCCGACACGGTGCTGGAACAAGAAGTGCGCATGAATAGCTATAAATGGTATGCGGCGCTGGCGTATGCGCGTGCCAACAAGCTCAATAAAATCATCTGGGATAGCCCAAAGGCGCGCATCGGCATCATCACGGCCGGTAAATCCTACCTCGACACGCGCCAGGCGCTGGCCGACCTGGGCATCGATGAGCAGACGGCGTCCGACATCGGCATCCGCCTGTACAAGATCGGCATGACCTGGCCGCTGGAAGCGGACGGCGTGCATGAATTTGCCAAGGGTCTCGATGAAATCCTCGTGGTGGAAGAAAAGCGCCAAATCCTCGAGTACGCGCTCAAGGAAGAGTTGTACAACCTGAAAGATGGCGAGCGTCCGCGCGTGGTCGGCAAGTTCGATGACACGGGCGAATGGAGCAACCAGAAGGGCACGGGACACGGCGACTGGCTGCTGCCGGCCACGTATGAGCTGAACCCGGCCATGATCGCGCGTGCGATTGCCAGCCGCATTTCGCGCTACTACGCCGGTCATCCGGTGGAGCAGCGCGTGAAGGAGCGCATCGCCTACCTGGAAGCGAAAGAAAACGTCCTCAAGGCCATCAGCGTCAAACCCGATCCGCAAAAAGACCGCACGCCGTTCTTCTGCTCCGGTTGTCCGCACAACAGCTCGACCAAGGTGCCGGAAGGTTCGCGCGCGCTGGCCGGCATCGGCTGCCACTACATGGTGCTGTGGATGGACCGCGAGACGTCGACGTTTACCCATATGGGTGCCGAAGGCGTCACGTGGGTTGGACAAGCGCCGTTCACGAATGAAAAGCACGTGTTTACCAACCTTGGTGATGGCACGTATTTCCACTCGGGCATCCTGGCCATCCGCGCCGCCGTCTCGGCCAAGGTGAATATCACCTACAAGATTCTGTTCAACGATGCGGTGGCCATGACGGGCGGCCAGGAATTCGACGGTCCGCTGTCGCCGGCCATCATTTCGCGCCAGATCGCCGCCGAAGGCGTCGGTCCCATCATCGTCGTCACCGACGAACCGGAAAAATACCCGAAAGATTACGCCTGGGCGGAAGGCGTCACCGTGCGCCACCGTTCGGAACTGATGGACGTGCAGCGCGAACTGCGCGACTTGCCCGGCGTATCAGCCATGATCTACGACCAGACCTGCGCCTCGGAAAAACGCCGCCGCCGCAAACGCAATGAATACCCGGACCCAGCCAAGCGCGCCGTCATCAACGACGCCGTCTGCGAAGGTTGCGGCGACTGCTCCGTGCAATCGAACTGCCTGTCGGTGGAGCCGCTGGAAACGGAACTGGGGCGCAAGCGCCAGATCAACCAGTCGTCCTGCAACAAGGATTTCTCTTGCACGACGGGCTTTTGCCCAAGTTTCGTGACGGTGGAAGGCGGCGGCTTGAAAAAGCCGAAAAAAGCGGCCAGCGCCGACAAGGACGCACCGGCAGTGCCAGCCTTGCCGACACCAAGCATTCCCTCGACGGCGCAACCGTTTGGCATCTTGGTGACCGGTATCGGCGGCACGGGCGTGGTCACCGTTGGCCAGATCCTGGCCATGGCGGCGCATGTGGAAGGCAAGGGCTGTTCCGTGCTCGACATGAGCGGCCTGGCGCAAAAGGGCGGCCCCGTGATGTCGCACGTGCGCCTGGCGGACCGCCAGGAAGACATCCACTCGACGCGCGTTGGCACCGGTGCGGCCGATCTGGTGATCGGTTGCGATTTGATCGTCACGGCCAGCCGCGACGCCTTGTCGCGCATGGGTGAGGGACGCAGCTGGGCCATGATCAATTCGACCAGTTCGTCGACGGCCGCCTTCGTGAAAAACCCGGACTGGCAATTCCCCGGCGCTTCCGCGCGCATGGAAATTGAAAAGGCCTGCGGCAGCGACCACGTCGACTTCATCGACGCGGGCCAGATCGCCACGGCGCTGATGGGCGACTCGATCGCGACGAATATGTTCATGCTCGGTTATGCCTGGCAAAAGGGCAAAGTGCCGCTCACCGAAGCGTCGATCATGAAGGCGATCGACTTGAACAACGTCTCGGTGGCGTTCAACAAGGCCGCCTTCAACTGGGGCCGCGCCGGCGCCCATGATACGGCCAGCCTGGTGCGCATGACGACACCGGCGAAAGTGGTGGAATTCAAGCGCATCGACACGCTTGACGACATCATCGAAAAACGTGTGGTCCTGCTGACGGCCTATCAGGACCGCGCATATGCGCAGCAGTACCTGGACTTCGTCGCTCAGGTACGCGCCGCCGAAAGTGCCCTGAATGGCCCGCAGTTGCGCCTGACGGAAGCCGTGGCCCGTTATTTCTACAAGCTGATGGCCTACAAGGACGAGTACGAAGTGGCGCGTCTGTACTCGGACGGCGCCTTCCAGGCGAAGATCGCCGCCATGTTCGAAGGCGACATCAAGCTCAAGTTTCACCTGGCGCCACCGATCATGGCGAAAACGGATAGCCAGGGCCATTTGGTCAAGAAGGAATTTGGCCCGTGGATGATGAAGGCCTTCGGCGTGCTAGCCAAGTTCAAGGGCTTGCGCGGCACGGCCTTCGACGTGTTCGGCCATACGGCCGAGCGCAAGATGGAGCGCGCGCTGATTCTTGAGTACCGCACGACGGTCGCTGCTTTGCTGCCGAAACTGACGACGGCCAAGCTGGCGCAAGCGGTGGCCATTGCCAGCATCCCGGAAGACATCCGCGGCTATGGCCATGTGAAGGAGCGTCATTTGAAGGCGGCGAAAGAGAAGGAAGCGAGTTTGCTGCTGGCCTTCAATGCGCCAACGCCGCTGCCGCCAGTCGTCACAGCGCCTGTGGCGGCCAGCGTAGCGTGATGGCGTGATGGTGAGCGAGTGATGCTGTAGTAATGGCGCCTGCGGGCGCCATTTTTTGTATCAAAGAAAACAAGGTCTGTTTGTAAAACGCATTATAATTTTTAGATAATTTCTTTTTGGAAAGTTTATCATGCGTTCCCTGCGTTTTTCCGCCCTGGCTGTGCCCTTTGCTTATCCTCTTTCTCTTTCTCTGTCGCTGGCATTGCTGTTGAGTGCCTGCGGCGGTGGTGGCGCCAGCAGCAACGATAGTGTGGCCGTCGTCCCTCCCGTGACGCCGACCGGGCCGACGGCGCTGGTCCCTTCGTTCACGGTCGCGTACCGCTGCGAGGCGCCGCGCAGCGGCAGCAGCATCGATATGCAGGGTACCTTGCTCGATGAAAAGACGTGGGTGCGCAGCTGGATCGACGAAACCTATCTGTGGTACCGCGAAGTGCCGAGCACGTACCAGCCGCAAAGCTTCGCCACGCCCATCGCGTATTTTGACGTACTGAAAACCACGGCCACGACGGCGTCCGGCAAGCCCAAGGACCAGTTCCATTTCAGCTTGCCGACGGCCGAGTGGGAGGCGGCGCAGAATGGCGTTGAACTGGGCTACGGCATGCTGCTGGCCGTGACGCGCAAAGCGCCACCACGCCAGGCGGTGGTCTCGATCGTCGAACCGGGTTCGCCGGCGGCCTTGATGGGTTTGCAGCGGGGCGACCTGCTGCAAACCATCGATGGCGTCGATTTCATCTACGCCGCCGATACTGCCAGCATGAATATCATTAACGCGGGACTGTTCCCCAAGGCGCAAGGCACGCACACGCTGGGCTTGAGCCGCAACGGGACGCCCATTTCCGTGAGCCTGACGGCGGTGGAAGTGAGCACCAGCGCGGTGCAGAACGAGCGCATCATCGACACGCCTACGGGCAAGGTTGGCTATCTGACCTTCAATACCCACAATAATGTCGCCGAGCGCCAACTAGTCGAGACCATGCGCCGCTTCCAGGCGGCCGGCATCAGTGACCTGGTGCTCGATGTGCGCTACAACGGCGGCGGCTATCTGGATATCGCCAGCGAGCTCGCTTACATGATTGCAGGTCCGCAAGCGACCACCGGCAAGACCTTCGAGCAGTTGCTCTTCAATGACAAGACCAAGCCGCAAGCGCCCGTGCCATTCCATACGCAAAGCCTGGGCTTCCCGGCCCCGAATCGCCTCGCCCAGGGCACGCCCTTGCCCTCCCTGGGCTTGAAGCGCGTGACCTTGCTCACTACCAGCAATACCTGTTCCGCCAGTGAAGCCATCATCAACGGCTTGCGCGGCGTCGACGTGCAAGTGAATCTGATCGGCGGCACGACGTGCGGCAAGCCCTATGGCTTTTATCCTGCGGCCAATTGCGGCACCACCTATTTCGCCGTACAGTTCCAGGGCGTCAACGCCAAGGGCTTTGGCGACTTTGCCGATGGCATCGCGCCGACCTGCGACGTGACGGACGATTACCAGCACCAGCTGGGCGACCCTGCCGAAGGCATGCTGGCGGCAGCGCTGCGCTACCGCAGCAGCGGTAGTTGCGTCCCGGCCACGGGCGCCACCAGGCTATCGAGTGCCATCGAGAGTCCGTTTGACACGGCGACACGCCTGCTGCGCCCGGCCTACAAGGAAATTGCCATCCTGCGCCGTTAAAGCGCAGGCTTTTGCCAGGTCCGGAGGGAGGGGCTTGGCGTTTTCCTGCTCATTGATTGTTTTATATAACAATTTTGATATTTGGAAAGTTGAATCCATTCGTTCTGTAATTGCTGGCATCTTGATATCTTTCGCTTACTCCCTAACCTTGAGAAGCGCAAAGATGGCTAAACCATTCAAGTTACCACCGCTCAGCGTAGCCGTACTGGCCATCCTGGGCGGCACCGCATGGCAGGCGCACGCGCAAACGCAAGCGCCCGCAGCGTATCAGCAGGCAGCGGTGACCCCGCCAGCCGTCGTCGTCACCGGTTCGCGCATTCCCCGCGCCAGTCTGGAAGGCCCGTCTTCGGTCACCATCCTGACCGGCGATGAAATCACCAAGCAAGGTTACAAGAACGTCTTCGACGCGCTGACCAACCAGGTGCAGAACAGCGGCTTTACGCAGGGCGAAGATTTCGGCAATACCTTCACGCCGTCGGCCAATACCATCAGCCTGCGCGGCCTGGGGCCGAACCACACCTTGATACTGCTCAATGGCCGCCGCCTGGCCGACTTCCCCATCGCCTATGAAGGCACGGTCAACTTCACCAACCTGGCGAATATTCCGTCCAGCATTGTCGATCGCATCGAGATCCTCAACGGCGGCGCTTCGGCCATCTATGGCTCGGACGCGATC
Source organism: Janthinobacterium sp. CG_23.4 (assembly GCF_029892305.1). Lineage (NCBI taxonomy): Bacteria > Pseudomonadati > Pseudomonadota > Betaproteobacteria > Burkholderiales > Oxalobacteraceae > Janthinobacterium > Janthinobacterium sp. CG_23.4. The sequence continues at coordinate 149,798 of NZ_JARXUX010000001.1, forward strand.
GCCGGCGTGGTCAACGTCATCCTGAAAAAGCAGACCGAAGGTTTTGATATCAACGTCAAGGCGGGCGGCACCACGCGCGGCGGCGCCGGCAACCAGCGCGTGCAGCTGACGGGCGGCGCTAATTTCGACAAGCTGCATGCCCTGTTCAGCGTGGAGCTGAGCCAGCGTGATCCGCTGTCGAGCCTGCAGCGCGACTTCATGGCCACCCGCTCGGGGACGCCGACCAATATCGCGTCGCGTCGCGTGGTGCAAGCGGGCACCTCCGGCACTTATGTGGACTTGGGCGACACCTGCAAGCAGTTCGGCGACCTGTTCGGCGCCAGCGTCGTCAAGTACCAGGCGAAGAACGGCAGCTATTGCGCCAGCCCGAAAGTAGGCCCCACTTACTGGACCACGCAAACCAAGAACCGCAGCCAGAACGTGTTCGGCAGCGCCAACTACGCGCTGTCGCCGGAAACGACTCTGTTCGCCGACCTCTTGATCGGCAAGAACTCGACCGAGAACAACACGCGCGGCCCGACGTGGACCTCGTCGTCGACGGGCAGCAGCTATTTCCGTAACCAGAGTAGCAATCGCTACGAAGCGTGGACGCGCTATATGTCGCCTGAAGAAATGGGCGGCGTGGAGCGTTACAACCGCCAGTGGGACGACATGGCCACCGCCATCTCGCTGGGCGCCAAGGGCCGCATTCCCGGCACGTCATCGTGGCAGTATGAAGCCAATTACAACGCCTCGGTGTACAAGAGCGAAAGCCACACGCCACGCGCGCTGGCCAATATCGACAGCTTCTTCCTGGGGCCGAAACTGGGCACCGACGCTGCCGGCGTGCCGATCTACGCACCGGACCCGGCCCGCTTGTCGCGCCGCCTGACGGCGGCCGAATTCGACAGCATCACGGGCAATGCCAATAGCGATGACAAGGCCTGGACGAATACCCTGAGCCTGGCCACCAATGGCGACCTGTTCCAGCTGCCCGCTGGCGTGGCAAAGATCGCCAGCATTGCCGAAGTGGGCAAGCAGGGCTTCAGCAATGTGCCCGATGCGCGCCTGAACGACGGTTACTTCAACGTCGCCACCAGGTCCGACATTACGGCTGGCACGCGTACCCGCTATGCGCTGGGCGCGGAAGTGAACCTGCCGTTGCATGAAAAGCTGATCGCTACCCTGGCTGGCCGTTATGACCGCTACAGCTTTGCCGGCCGCCATGAGGGCAAGTTCACCTACAACGGCGGCCTGGAACTGCGTCCCGCGCCTGAGCTGCTGTTACGCGCCAACTACGCCACCAGCTTCCGCGCGCCGGACATGAACTATATCGACAAGGCGCGCGGCACCGGTTACTATTCAAGCACCACCGATTACTACCGCTGCGGCGCCGCAGGTCAGAGCATCGACAAGTGCGAATTTGCGAACAAGTCGCCGGGCGCGGACTATGTGCAGAACGGCAGCCGCGATCTGCAATCGGAAAAAGGCAAGTCCTTCGGCGTGGGCGCCGTCTGGTCGCCAAGTTCCAATTTCGACGTCTCCATCGATTACTGGAACATCTTGATCGACGACCTGGTGACGAATCTGAGCGCGGACAAGATACTGCGCGACGAAGCGGACTGCCGCCTGGGCAAGCTCGATGTCGCTTCGCCTACCTGCGTCGATACCCTGGGCCGCGTCGCGCGTTTTGCGGCCACTGCCCTGAACCGCGCCGGCGAGATCAGGACCATCACCGTCAATCCGATCAATGCGGCCAAGCAGAGCAGTAGTGGCATCGACATCAGCGTGAAGTATTTGCTGCGTACGGCGAACTATGGGCGCTTCGCCTTCAAGGCCAATTACGCCAAGGTACTGAGCAATAAATCGCAGCAATTTGTCGGCGACGAAGAGATTGACGAGCTCAAATCGCTCAACAACTCGGATTGGCGCGACAAGCTCAATCTGAGCGTCAACTGGGGCGCAGGGGATTGGTCGAATACCTTGCTGGTCAGCCGCTACAGCAAGATCCCTAACGCCGCCGGCAAGGCCTACCTGACGCCGACGGCGCTGGCCAACATCAGCAGCGTGTATCGCATCAACGACCGCGCCACCGTTTCGCTGATCGTCAACAATGTGTTCGACAAGATCAAGCGCGACGATAGCGGCGGCTGGCCGTACTATCCGGTGGGCAGCTACAGCCCGCAGGGCCGCCAGGGATGGGTCGAATTTAACTATCACTTCGGCTCGTGACATCACGCCACGGTTTCTGGCATAACATCGGCCAAAGGCCAGCATAAAAAATAAACCGGAACAGCGCATGCTGTTCCGGTTTTTTCATTTCCAGCGCGGTTATTGCGTGACCACGCCTCTATAATTGCCCGCTTGTCCCTCTTGATGGAGCTAGCCCGATGCTACGCCATGTCCTGCTGTCCGCCGCCGTGTTTTCCCTATTTTCTGTCAACGCGCATGCCGCACGCGATACGCGGCAGTTTTCCCTCAAGACGGTGGCCGAGTACTCGGCTTTCCAGCAGACGGGCCGCTACGCGGAAGTCGAAGCCTTGTGCCAGCGCTTCCAGGAGCACTATCCGAAACAGGTGCGTTGCTTTGAATTTGGCCGCACGCCGGAAGGACGGCGCATGCTGGCGCTGGCCGTTTCCAACACAGGCGCGCTGACGCCGGAAGCGGCCACGCTGCGCAAGGTCCCGGTGCTGCTGGTGCAGGGCGGTATCCATGCGGGCGAAATCGATGGCAAGGATGCGGGCTTCCTGGCCCTGCGCGAAGTCTTGGAAGGCAAGGCCGCCAGCGGCGCGCTGGACAAGCAGGTGCTGTTGTTCGTGCCCGTGTTTAATGTCGATGGCCATGAGCGTTTCGGAGCCTGGAACCGCCCGAACCAGCGCGGGCCGCAGGAAATGGGTTGGCGCAGCACGGCGCAAAATTTCAATTTGAACCGCGACTACATGAAGGCCGATTCGGCCGAGATGCAGCACATGCTGGCGCTGGTCAATGCCTGGGATCCGCTCGCTTACGTGGATTTGCACGTGACGGACGGCGCCCAGTTCGAACCCGCCATCTCGATCCAGGTCGAACCCGCGCACGCGGGCGATGCCGGCTTGCGCCTGGCGGGGACGGCGCTGCGCGACGGCGTGCTGGCCGACCTGGCAAAGCAGGGCACCGATCCGAAGCCGTTCTATATGTCGTTTGCCGAAGAAGACAATCCCCTCTCGGGTTTTGTCGATACGACGCCGAACCCGCGCTTCTCGCACGGTTATTTCCTGTTGCGTAACCGTTTCGGCGTGCTGGTGGAAACCCATTCGTGGAAGGATTATCCGACCCGCGTGCGCATCACGCGCAACACCATCGTCTCGCTGCTGTCGCAAGTGGCACAGCACGGCGCGCAGTGGCGGCAAGTGGCGTTCGAGGCCGATGCGCGCGCCGCGCAACTGGCCGGCAGCACCCTGGCGCTCACGTATAAAACCACGGACAAGAGCCGCATGATCGCGTTTCGCGGCTATGCCTATACGCGCACGCCGTCCGAAGTGTCGGGCGCGCTGATGACGCGCTATGACGAAAAGACGCCGCAAGTGTGGAACGTGCCGCTGCGCGACGAGATCGTGCCCGATCTGCAAATGGCCGCGCCGAAAGCCGGCTACCTGGTGCCCGCCGCGCAGGTGCAGATGGTGGCGGCCAAGTTGCGCCAGCATGGCGTTGCCTACCAAGTGCTGGGCACCGCGCCGGGCAAGCTGCCGGTCGAAACCTTCCGCGCCACACAAGTGAAGTTTGGCGCGCAGTCGTTCGAAGGACGCCAGACGGTGGCGCTACAAGGCGAGTGGAAAAAAGAGCAGCGCGTGGTCGATGCGGGCGTGCTGTACGTGCCCGTCAACCAGCCGAAGGCGCGCCTGGTGGTGGCGCTGTTCGAGCCGCGCGCGCCCGACTCGCTGCTGGCCTGGGGCAGCTTCAACACGGCGTTCGAGCGCAAGGAATACATGGAAGACTATGTGGCCGAGGATGTGGCGCGCGCGCAGCTGGCGGCCGACCCGGCGCTGGCGGCGCAATTCCGGCACAAGCTGGCCAGCGATCCCGCGTTTGCAAACAATGCGCATGCGCGCCTGGAGTTTTTCGCCCGCCGTCATGCCTCGTGGGATGAGCGCTTGAACCTGTATCCGGTCATGCGCGTCGATGTGGCGCCCGTCGGCTTCATGGATTTACCACGCCCGTGACGACTGTGACGGCCGTTGTGGGCACAGAGGGGGCGCCGTGGCGCCAGCACATCGACGCGTCGCAGCGCTGACCCCCGCAGGCGCACCACTTCAGGCATGATTGCGATTCCAATCACGTTTTTCCGGAATCCGCATGGAACACCACAGCTTTCTCATCAACATACTGTTTTACCTGGTGGCCGCCATCATCATGGTGCCACTGGCCAAGCGCCTGGGCATGGGCGCCGTGCTCGGTTACCTGGTCGCTGGCGTCATCATCGGCCCTTGGGGACTGGGCTTGATCAAGAATGTCGAGGTGATTCTCAGCTTTTCCGAATTTGGTGTGGTGTTGCTGCTGTTTTTGATCGGCCTGGAGCTCGAACCTAAGCGTTTATGGCTGCTGCGCCGGCCCATTTTTGGCTGGGGCGGGGCGCAGGTGGGCATCGTCAGCGCGGCACTGTGCGCCGTGGCCATGGCCTGTGGCGTGGACTGGCGCACGGCGCTGGTGGGCGCGCTGGGATTGTCGCTGTCGTCGACGGCGATAGTGCTGGCCACCTTGGGCGAACGAAAACTGATGAGCACACCGGCCGGTTCCGCCGGTTTTTCGATTTTGCTGTTCCAGGATATCGCCGCCATTCCCATGATCGCGCTGGTGCCGCTGCTCGGCGGGCTGGTCACGCATAGCGGCGAATCGGGCTGGCTGCGCGTGGCCAAGCTGGTCGCCGTGCTGGCCGCCTTGGTGATCGGCGGGCGTTTCCTCGTCAACCCCATCCTGCGCTTCATCGCCAGGACGGATTTGCGCGAAATTTTCACGGCGTTTGCGCTGCTGCTGGTGATCGCCATTTGCGTGCTGATGGAATCGGTGGGCTTGTCGATGGCGCTGGGAACCTTCATGGCGGGCGTGCTGCTGGCCGATTCCGAATACCGGCATGAGCTGATCAGCGACCTGGAACCGTTCAAGGGCCTGTTATTGGGCCTGTTTTTCATCGCCGTCGGCATGTCCGTCGATTTCGGCGTGCTGCGCGCCCAGCCCTTGCTGATCCTGGCCCTGGTGGCTGGCCTGCTGCTGGTCAAGATCGCCTTGCTGTACCTGTTGTCGAAGTTTGTCGACATTCCCCGCGCCCAGCAGTTGTTCTTTGCGCTGCTGCTGTCGCAGGGTGGCGAATTCGCTTTTGTCGTGTTTGCCGCCGCCGAGGCCGCGCATGTGTTTGCGCCGCAGACGGCGGCGTTGCTGGTGGTCGTCGTGACCCTGTCGATGGTGGCCACGCCATTGCTGTTGCTGTTGCATGACAAATTGCTTGCACCGCGCCTGCAAGGCGAAAAGAAGCGCCGACCCGACGAGCATATCGAGGCGCAGGACAACCCCATCGTCATTGCCGGCTTTGGCCGCTTCGGCCAGATCATCGGCCGCCTGCTGGCGGCCAACAAGATCGGCGTGACGGTGCTCGACCACGACCCGGATCAGATCGACCTGTTGCGCAAGTTCGGCTTCAAGGTGTTCTATGGCGACGCCACGCGTGTGGACCTGCTGGTGGCGGCCGGCATAGAGAAGGCCAGGGCGCTGGTGATCGCCATCGACAATGTCGATGACAGCCTGGCGCTGGTCGACGCCGTGCGCCTGCGCCTGCCCGCACTGACGATCCTGGCGCGCGCGCGCAACGTCACGCATTACTCTGAATTGATGAAGCGGGGCGTGACCCTGATCGAGCGCGAGACCTTCGCCGCCGCGCTGCTGCTCGGTGAGCAGACTTTGCAGCAGGTGGGCTTCAGTGCGGAACGGGCGCAACGCGCGGCCGGCATCTTTGGCCGGCATAACCTGAAAACCTTGCTGGAAGTGGCGCCGCACTTCCAGGACCAGCAAAAAGTCATGTCGCTCACGCGCCAGGCGCGCGAGGAACTGGAAGACATGTTCGAGAGCGATGCGGCAGCGTTTGCTGCCGAGAAGGTGGCAGAATCGGACTCAGCGCCTCGGCTCTGACGCCGACGCCGAGTCCTCGGCCTTGACTTGGCGCGAAGCTGACTTCGTCGGCTGGCCGTGAGTCGCGACGCGCTGCTGCAGGGCGCGTGCGGCTCAGCCCTGTTGCAGGGTAATCGTCGCGCCAAACGTCGTCGGCGTCGAGCAGGGCTCTTCGTCGAAGGCGATGTCGCCCATGGGGTTGGCCATGCCGTCCGCCTTCAAATCCTTGAAGCCGAACAGTTTCGGGTCCATCAGGTGCGACGGCGCCACATTCGACAGCGCCGAGAAGATGCTTTCCACGCGGCCGGGAAATTGCTTGTCCCATTCGCGCATCAGCCCCTTGATCTGTTTGCGCTGCAGGTTTTCCTGCGAACCGCACAGGTCACATGGGATGATGGGAAAGCCCTTCACTTGCGCATAGCGCTGCGTATCTTCTTCTTTGACATATGCCATCGGGCGGATGACGATGTGCTTGCCGTCGTCCGATTGCAGCTTGGCCGGCATGCCTTTGAGTTTGCCGCCGAAGAACATATTGAGGAAGAAAGTTTCCAAAATATCATCCCGATGGTGGCCCAGGGCGATCTTGTTCGCGCCCAGCTCGTCGGCCACGCGGTACAGGATGCCGCGACGCAGGCGCGAGCACAGCGAGCAGGTGGTCTTGCCTTCCGGGATCAGGCGCTTGACGATGCTGTAGGTATCCTGGTTTTCGATGTGGAAGGCCACGCCCAGCTCTGTCAGATAGGCTGGCAGGATTTCCGGTGGAAAGTTCGGCTGTTTCTGGTCCAGGTTGACGGCAACGATGTCAAAGTGAATCGGCGCGCGTTCGCGCAAGGTCATCAGGATGTCCAGCAGGGCATAGCTATCCTTGCCGCCCGACAGGCACACCATCACCTTGTCGCCGTCTTCGATCATATTGAAATCGCCGATGGCTTGCCCTACCAGGCGGCACAGCCGCTTGTGCAGCTTGTTATTTTCCAGGGCGATCTTTTCCGCCTTCTTGCGCGCCAGTTTCTGCGCTTCCACGTTGGCCGGGAATTCCACGGCCGTTGCCACCGCTTCCATCACTGCTACGCTCATGCTTCATCCTTGATCTTGAATGCTTCCACGCCCACTCCTTCGCAGTCGGGATAGACATCCGGCTTCATGGACGAGACGCGCGCGGCGCGCACGCGTGGATGCGCCAGCATGGCTGCCAGTACGTCGTCAACCAGGCTTTCCTGCAGTTGCACATGGCCTTGCGACACGCGCTTGGCGATGGTGTCGCGCATGAAGTCGTAATCGACTACCTCTTCCAGCTGGTCATCCTTCGGCGTCGACAGGGCCAGGGGAATATACAGGTCGACATTGATGAGGACGCGCTGCTCGCCCTTTTTCTCGAAGTCATAGACACCGATGTTGATGAAGATTTCGTAATTGCGCAGGAACAGGAGGCGGCAATCGGCCAGGCGAGGGTGGGACAGGGTGGACGACATAGTTTTACCTTTTAGGGGATGCTGGAATGCTGGTTGTTGGGGTTGGCTGCTGATTATTTGGTCAAAAACATGACATCGCGTGGCAAGCCGATCAGATGCTGGCCGCCATCGACCAGCAGCGTCGTGCCCGTCAGCGCACGCGCGCCGGCCACATAGCAGACGCAGTCGGCCACATCTTCTGGCGTGCTGGAACGTCCCAGTGGCGTGTTTTCATGCGCCTTGGCAAAGCCCGCTTGCGTCTGCTCGCCGGAGACCATAGTGATGCCTGGGGCAATGCCCACTACACGCACTTTTGGTGCCAGCGCCTGGGCCAGCATGGTGGTCGCCGACAGCAGCGCCGCCTTGGACAGGGTGTACGACAAGAAATCAGGATTGAGATTGTACAGTTTTTGATCGAGCAAGTTGATGACCACGGCTTGCTCTCCGCTTGGGGTGGCCTGGTACAGCGCTTGCGCCAGCAGGATAGGGGCGGCCAGGTTGGCGTGCATGTGGGCGTCGAGCGCGGTAAAGGAAAAATCGCCCGCATTGTCGTATTCAAACAACGATGCGTTGTTGATGACGCAAGTAAGCGGTCCCAGCGCCGCCTGTACCTGCGGCAACAATTGGCGTACAGCCTCTTCCTGTGCCAGGTCGCAGGGGAATGCCTGCGCACGGCGCCCCAGCGCCGAAATTTCCGCCACCAGGCTGAGCGCTTCATCGCGCGAGTCGCGGTAATGCACGGCGATATCCCAGCCGTCGCGCGCCAGGCCCAGCGCGATGGCGCGGCCGATGCGGCGTGCTGCGCCCGTGACGAGGGCGACCCGGGGTGTGCTGTGTGGCAGTGTCGATGCTGGAGTCATGTCTTTATTTTTACAGTGCTTGTGAGTGAAGTAGGCATGGCCGCCGTGGCCGCCATGGCTGATACTGGCGCCGTGGCCCGCCAATTCGCTACAATGCTGGAATGTCTCTTCCCGCACCCGATAGCGACGCGCTGGCCGCGTCCCATGCCTTGCAGCACCAGATTGCCGCTGAAATTGCGCGCAATGACGGCGCCATTCCCTTTGTTCGCTTCATGGAGCTGGCGCTGTATGCGCCGGACCTCGGCTATTACAGCGGCGGCGCCGCCAAGCTGGGCAAAGATGGCGATTTCATAACCGCGCCGGAGATTTCGCCCCTGTTCGGCGCCACTCTGGCCCACGTTGCAGCCTCTATTATGGCGCAAACTGCCCCGCGCATCCTTGAATTCGGTGCCGGCACCGGCAAGCTCGCTTGCGATATCCTGACTGAAGCGGCCAGCGCCGGCATCGCGATAGAGCAGTATGCGATCGTCGAGTTATCCGGCGAATTGCGCGCGCGCCAGGAACATGCGCTGGCCGCCTTCCCGCAAGTGGTGTGGTTCGATGGCTTTCCCGACAGTTTCGAGGGCGTCGTGTTCGGCAATGAAGTGCTCGACGCCATGCCCGTCAACCTGATTAGCAAGACGCCGGCCGGCTGGTGCGAGCTCGATGTCGGCATTGCCGATGGCCAGTTTGTCTTTATCGAGCGCCCGGCCGGTGCCGACGTGGCCGCGCAGATTGCAGCCCAGGTGCCCGAAGCCGATGCCTTGCCGGTGGGCTATGTCAGCGAAATTCATGGCGTCGCTTGCGGCTTCATGCGCTCGCTGGCGCGCATGCTGACGAATGGCAAAGGCGGCGCGGCCGTGTTGTTCGATTATGGCTTCCCCGCACACGAGTATTACCTCGATATGCGTGCCACAGGCACCCTGATGTGCCATTATCGCCACCACGCCCATGCGGAACCTTTTTATCTGCCCGGCTTGCAAGACATCACGGCCCACGTCGACTTCACTGCGATGGCGGTGGCGGCGCAGGACGCTGGCCTCGATGTGCTCGCGTACATGAGCCAGGCTTCTTTCCTGCTGGGTGCCGGTATCGGCGACCTGTTGCTGCGCACCGATCCGGAACAGCTCACATTGTATTTGCCGCAGGCCAGCGCCGTGCAAAAGCTGGTCTCGCCGGCCGAGATGGGAGAATTGTTCAAGGTGCTGGCGCTGGGACACCGCGTGGAGTTGCCGGAAGCGCTGTTGTCCGCTGACCGCAGTCACCGCTTGTAAGCGCTGCAATTTCCTGTCCGCCGGTGGTTATTATCTTGTCATATCGGATATGATGACCGGCACAGCACGGTTCCAACCTGTAAGAACCCGTCGCCGCGCACCGATTTCAAGATAAAACGATGGGAAAGATACACACACACTACGACAACCTGAAGGTGGCGCGCCTGGCGCCGCAGGAAGTCATACGTGCTGCGTACAAAGCCCTCAGCCAGAAATACCACCCTGACAAGAATCCCGGCGACGAGAAAGCCGCGCGCATCATGGCGATCCTCAACAGCGCCTATGGCACTTTGTCCGATCCGCAACGCCGCAGGGAGCACGATGAGTGGATCGCTGCTGAGGAGTGGGAAATCGAATGGCTGGAAAGCACACAGCAGGAAGAAGGCAAGAGCCGCGATGGTCGCGCGAAAGGCCACCCTCAGCCGCATGAGCAGACCTGGGCGCAGGATGTGCCACCATCGAAGGGCAAGCCGCGGCAAGGCTTGCAGCCCGTCTGGCGCAACTGGCGTTGGTGGTTGAGCCTGCTTGTTTGCCTGTTGCTGGGCTGGCTAGGTGCCTGGCTGGTGCTCGATACTTCCCAGCCCGCGCCCGCCGCGCTGGCATCGGCGTGGAGCGGGCTGGCCCGCGATGGCGCCAAACCCCATGCGCTGACGGTTACGCCAGCGGCCGGTGCTGCGCCAGCGTCATTGAAAGGCGAGACCCTGGCAATCGATAGCTGGGCGGTGGGCAAGCCGTATGCAGCGGAACCCCAGGAAGCGAAGACGCCCGAGATTCGCGTGCTCGCTGTTTCCCAGCTGAACCTGAAAGCCATCCAGCCGGCCTGCGATGGCGCAGCCAAGACAGAGTCTGCATCGCTGGTGGCGCCGAATGGCGAACCCTGGCCAGTGCGTTCCGGCTATGTCGATGGATTCCCGATCGGTAACAAGGGCGAGGAGCTGGCCGTGAGCATCGACAACAGCAATAATGCCGCGCCCGTGTTCGTCAAACTGTATGACACGGAGCGGCGCTCGAACGTGCGCTACCTGTACATTGTCGCGAACGACAAGTTGCTGGTGGAACAGCTCAGCGCAGGCAAGTATGAAGTGCGCTACCAGGCAGTCGGGCCGGGCCAGGACAATTGTGGCGGCACCACGCGTGGCGGTGCGTCGGCACCCGCGCCGGCCGTTGGCGAAGATGGTGCGAAGAATCCTGTTGTAAGCAACATCTAATGTGATTATGCTTGATATGCGTCAACGTGGCGTCCATATCGACCTTATTCATTAGGAGTATCCATGACCGACCTCAAAGCCGATGCAGATGATAACTGGCTGCTCGACGAGGATGAGCCGGTGGCCAGCCCTGCCGGGCTGGCCGCGCCCGACCAGCGCCTGTGGCGTGTCTTGATCGTCGATGATGACGTCGATGTGCATGCGGTCACGCGGCTGGCGCTGCGCAATGTCAGTTTCAAGGGCCGCGAGTTGGAACTGTTCTCCGCCTATAGCGGCAGCGAAGCGTATGACATCTTGCGCGATACGCCCGATATCGCGCTGGTGCTGCTCGACGTGGTGATGGAAACGGATGATGCAGGCCTGATCCTGGCCAAGCGCATCCGCGCCGATCTGAACAACGCCATCGTGCGCGTCGTGCTGCGCACGGGCCAGCCCGGTCAGGCGCCCGAGCAGCGCGTCATCATCGAATACGATATCAACGATTACAAGGCCAAGACGGAACTGACGACGCAGAAGCTGTTTACCACCATCATCTCGGCTTTGCGTGCCTACGAGAGCCTGATGATGCTTGAGCGCAGCCGCATAGGCCTGGTCAAGATCCTGGCCGGCGCCACCAATCTGTACCAGATCCGTTCGCTGCGCGAATTCGCTTCCGGCGTGCTCAACCAGGTTAGCGCCATCCTCGACGTGGGTGCCGACGGCGTGCTATGCCTGATGCAGGGCGGTGCCGGGCGGCCCGAGGTGGTCGCCGCTACGGGCACGTATGCCATGCTGGCCGAGACGGCAGCCCTGCCGATTGACCATGCGCTCACCCCCACCATCGCCAAGGCATTTGCGGAAAAGCGCAGCCAGTTCGAGCATCCGGCCAATGTGCTGTTCATCCATACGGAAGGCAACCGCGAGCTGGCCATCTCCGTCACGCCGCCCTGGCCGCTGGCGCAGATCCAGCGCGACTTGCTGGAAGTATTTTGCCAGCGCATCGCCGCTGCCTTCGACAACCTGTACATGTTCGGCCAGCTGCGCAAGGCGCAGGAAGCGACTGTGGTGGCGTTGGCCGATCTGGCCGAGTTCCGCGACAGCAACTCGGGTGGCCATGTACGGCGGGTGCAGCAATTATCCGACGCCATCGCCCGACGCATGCATCAGCGCGGCGTGTATGCCGACGAACTCACGCCGCAGTTGCTTGACATGATCGGCCTGGCCAGCATCTTGCACGACGTCGGCAAGGTGGCCACGTCGGACGCCTTGCTGCTCAAGCCGGGCAGGCATACGGACGAGGAGCGGGCGCAGATGCAGCTGCATGCCAGTGTCGGGTGCACCATCCTCGAGCGCGCCGCCAATATGGTCGACGGCGTCAGCTATCTCACGTATGGCGCGCAGATCGCTGGCGGCCACCACGAACATTTCGATGGCGCCGGCTATCCGAACGGCCTCGTGGGGCGCGATATTCCGGTGGCCGCGCGCATCGTTGCCGTGGTCGATGTCTTCGATGCCTTGCTGCACGAGCGGCCTTACACGGAGCCATGGCCGTATCCGCAGGTGCGTGCATATATCGAACAGCGCAGCGGCAGCCAGTTCGATCCGGAAGTGGTGACGGCGCTGCTCGATCTGATCGACCACGAGCCGCAACTGTGGCATCCGGAGTACGCCGCCGCTTGAGTTGCAACTGCCTGGCCAACTTCGTCGGCGTTTTTCGGTGCCACACCATTCCCTTGCACGCGGCGTCGTCATATACTCGGCAGCCTCATGCTGGCCGGCGCCACGCACCAGTGTGGCGCGCCGCTGAGTTTTCGGACATCACGACATGAAAGAACTGAAGGGCCTTAGCGCACTGATTATCGAGCCGCATCCGGGCATGCGTGCCAGCCTGCACAATATGCTCAATCTGTGCGGCCTGGCAATGATCGATGACGCAGGCAGCTCGGGCCAGGCGATCCGCATGCTGGCTGGCAAATCCTATGATTTGATCCTGTGCGAATATGACCTCGACGGCGGACAGGATGGCCAGCAGCTGCTGGAAGACTTGCGCCACCATAGGCTGATGCATGCGTCGACCATGTTTTTCATGGTCACGGGCGAGGGCAGCTTCGCCAAGGTCGTCAGCGCCGTCGAGCTGTTGCCCACTGATTACATCCTCAAGCCGTTTACCGCTGACAACATGTTGGAGCGCATAGCCCGCGCACTCGACAAGCGCAATGCGTTCTTGCCCGTGTATGAATTGATCGACGTGGGCAATGAGCGTGCGGCGATTGCCGCCTGCGCCGAGGGCGCCAGCCTGTACCCGCGTTACGCGACCGATTTCCTGCGCCTGCGCGCAGAATTGCATTTGCTGCTGGGCGAGGCGGCCGACGCGGAGCCGATTTACGCAGCCCTGTACGGCGCCAAGGCCATCGGCTGGGCGCGCCTGGGGCAGGCCAAGACGCAATTCCTGCTGGGCGAGTACGCAGCAGCGCAGGGCATGCTGGAGGGGCTACTGGAAAACAATAAGCGCTTTCTCGATGCCTATGACTGGCTGGCGCGCACGCACTTGGCGCAAGGCAAGCCGGAACTGGCGCAGGCCGCCCTGAGCGATGCGGTGGCCCTGTCACCGCATGCCGTGCGCCGCTTGCGCCGGTTGGGCGAGGCGGCCCTCGCGGCCGACGATCTCGAGATGGCGGAAAAAGCCCTGAAGCTGGTGGTCAGCAAGGCCAAGTATTCAGAATTTCGCGACCCGGAAGATCACGTGCGCCTGGTGCAGACCCTGGTACGCAAGGGTGACCCCTTGCAGGTGGGCGCCGTGATCCGCGACCTCGACAAGTCGATGGGCAGCCAAAAGAATGCGCCATTGTGCAGCGCCCTGTGCAGCGCCATGCTGCACGCGCATACGGGCAATGAGGAACGCCTGCAGCAATCGCTAGTCGCCGCCCTGGCCGCCAACCGCCTTAGTGTCGGCAGCTCGAATGCCTTGAAAACGGAGCTGGCGCGCCATTGCCTGGCGCACGGGCACGAAGACGGCGCCGCCGAGGTGATGCGTGAAGTCATGCGCAATGCGCCCGACAGCGCCGCCATGACGCGCGCCATGGCCGTGTTCGAGCAGGCGGGGCGCGAGGAGTTGGCCAAGGTGCTGGCGCGCCAAAGCCGCCAGGAAGTGGCCGACATGGTCGCGGCGGGCGCCGCCAAGGCGGGAGACGGCGATTTCCGCGGCGCGGTCGATCTGATGGGCGAGGCCGTCACGCGCCTGCCCGATAATCCGCAAGTGGTGTTCAATGCAGCCGTGGCCGTGCTGAAATGCCTGGAACACGAGGGCTGGGATGAGCGCATGGGGCAGCAGGCGTTGACTTTTATTGCCGGTGTGCGCCGCCTGGACCCACGCAACCCCAAATTGCCCGTGCTATCGGGCTTGCATCAGCAGTTATTGCGTAAATATAAGCCGCTGGGCAACTCGTGGATGCATCCGTCTGACGCCCGGTAAACAGGAAAAATGGGGGGCGAATGACGGAAAAATGCGGCTTGCAGCCAGGGTGGATAAAAAAATGCGAAAAAAAGTCGACTTTTTCACGCCAACCCTTGCACATTCTCAAATCGAGAGCTTATAATCACGCCCCGAAGCAGCCAACTTCTTCTTTATACGCAAATGCAGCAGTCAGGCATCAGTAAATAAGGTTGACAGTTGTGAGTAGATGCTTCATACTCTGCGGTTCCCGCGGAGGGGTGGCCGAGTGGTTAAAGGCGACAGACTGTAAATCTGTTCTCTATGAGTACGCTGGTTCGAATCCAGCCCCCTCCACCAAGTTTTTGCAACAAAAACTGGGTAGCAGCAAGCAAGTGAAGATAAGTGAACGATACCTCGCGGGTGTAGCTCAATGGTAGAGCAGAAGCCTTCCAAGCTTACGACGAGGGTTCGATTCCCTTCACCCGCTCCAGTTCCGTTCAGATGCTAATGCATCGCATGCAACAAATTACAGCCCTTGTAGCTCAGTGGTAGAGCACTCCCTTGGTAAGGGAGAGGCCACGTGTTCGATCCACGTCAAGGGCACCAGAATTCGCAGCAGGCAGCACAGAAGCAATTCAAACCAGACCGTCGGGCGTGTGCCTGAGCAATCTAATCAAATCATTAGGAGTTCAAAATGGCAAAAGGTAAATTCGAACGGACCAAGCCGCACGTCAACGTCGGCACCATCGGCCACGTCGACCACGGTAAAACCACGCTGACCGCTGCAATCGCAACGGTTCTGTCGAAGAAATTCGGCGGCGAAGCTAAAGCATACGACCAGATCGATGCAGCACCAGAAGAAAAAGCGCGCGGTATTACGATTAACACCGCCCACGTCGAGTACGAAACGGCATCGCGTCACTACGCGCACGTTGACTGCCCAGGCCACGCCGATTACATCAAAAACATGATTACCGGTGCTGCGCAGATGGACGGCGCGATCCTGGTATGCTCGGCAGCTGACGGCCCAATGCCACAGACCCGCGAGCACATCCTGCTGGCGCGTCAAGTTGGTGTTCCATACATCATCGTGTTCCTGAACAAGTGCGATCTGGTCGACGACGCAGAGCTGCTGGAACTGGTTGAAATGGAAGTGCGCGAGCTGTTGTCGAAGTATGAGTTCCCTGGCGACGACGTGCCTATCATCAAAGGTTCGGCACGTATGGCGCTGGAAGGCAAAGAAGGCGAAATGGGCGTGGATGCAGTGTTGCGTCTGGCCGATGCCCTCGATTCGTACATCCCAACGCCAGAGCGCGCTGTTGACGGTGCATTCCTGATGCCAGTAGAAGACGTGTTCTCGATCTCGGGTCGCGGTACTGTTGTGACCGGTCGTATCGAGCGCGGCATTGTCAAAGTCGGCGAAGAAATCGAAATCGTCGGTATTATCGATACCGTCAAAACGACTTGCACCGGCGTGGAAATGTTCCGCAAACTGCTGGACCAAGGTCAAGCAGGCGACAACGTTGGTCTGCTGCTGCGCGGCACCAAGCGTGAAGACGTGCAACGTGGTCAAGTTCTGGCAAAGCCAGGCTCGATCAAGCCGCATGCGCACTTCACCGGCGAGATCTATGTTCTGTCGAAAGATGAAGGCGGCCGTCATACGCCATTCTTCAACAACTATCGTCCACAGTTCTACTTCCGCACGACGGACGTGACTGGTTCGATCGAGTTGCCAGCAGACAAAGAAATGGTCATGCCAGGCGATAACGTGTCGATCACCGTCAAGCTGATCAACCCGATCGCCATGGAAGAAGGCCTGCGCTTCGCTATCCGTGAAGGCGGTCGTACCGTCGGCGCCGGCGTGGTTGCAAAAATCCTCGCATAAGGAAATGTTATGCTTCCACCTGGGGCGTCCTAGGTGGTAGAATAGCACTCCTCGAAAGTTTTACGTAGGGACGTAGCTCAATTGGCAGAGCGTCGGTCTCCAAAACCGAAGGTTGGGGGTTCGATGCCCTCCGTCCCTGCCACCGTCAAGGTGCAGGGCACCGAAAGTAGAAAAATGTCAAATCAATCCGTGCAAACCGTTAGCACGTCGAGTGACAAGATAAAAGTCGCGCTGGCAATAGTGGCTGCGATTGCAGGAGTAGTCGGGTTTTATTACCTGGCAGGCCAACCAGCTCTGGTGCGTGCAAGCGCGCTTGTGGCTGGTTTGGTTATTGCTGTTGCGCTCTTGTATGTCTCGACGACCGGCCGTGAATTTCTCAATTTCGCCAAAGAAGCTGTGCGCGAGACCAAGAAAGTTGTTTGGCCTACCCGCAAAGAAGCCACGCAGATTACTGCGATCGTGTTTGCCTTTGTGTTGGTCATGGCGATTTTCCTGTGGGGCACGGATAAATTGCTCGAATTTTTGTTGTATGACGTAATTCTGGGTTGGAAAAAATAATGAGCGAAAATGTGCATGATGAAGCGGCGGGCGAGTCCGTTCCGGGTGACGCTCCGGTAGCGGATACTGGTGCAGCGCTGAGCGTGCCAGTCAGTAGCAAGCGCTGGTATGTCGTGCATGCTTATTCCGGCATGGAAAAAAGCGTCATGCGCGCACTGACCGAGCGCATCGAGCGTGCGGGCATGCAAGACCAGTTTGGCCAGATCCTGGTGCCGATCGAAGAAGTGGTCGAAGTCAAGAATGGTGTGAAGTCCGTTACCGAGCGTCGTTTCTATCCTGGCTATGTGCTGGTTGAAATGGAAATGACGGACGAGAGTTGGCACTTGGTCAAGAACACCAGCAAGGTTACCGGTTTCATCGGTGGCAAGTCGAATAAGCCGACGCCTATTTCCGCGCGCGAAATCGACGGCATCATGAAGCAGATGCAAGAGGGTGTTGAAAAGCCCCGTCCAAAAACCTTGTACGAGGTGGGCGAGCAAGTGCGCATCAAGGATGGTCCGTTCACCGATTTCAACGGCAATGTCGAAGAAGTCAATTACGAAAAATCCAAAGTGCGCGTCTCGGTCACCATTTTCGGTCGCGCTACTCCGGTAGAGCTCGAATTCGGCCAGGTCGAAAAAGTTTAAGTATTTTCAAGCGCCACCAGGAGCGTCGCGGTAGTAACAGCGAAATCCGGTCAGAGGAGCCCCGCCAGGGTAGGATCGGCGGGGCGCTACTACTCAATCCAAGATAGGAGCCATCATGGCAAAGAAAATCATTGGTTTTATCAAGCTGCAAGTGCCAGCTGGTAAAGCAAACCCATCCCCACCAATCGGTCCAGCTCTGGGTCAACGTGGTCTGAACATCATGGAATTCTGCAAAGCTTTCAATGCACAGACCCAAGGTCTGGAAGCAGGCATGCCGATTCCAGTCGTGATCACCGCGTTTGCGGACAAGTCCTTCACGTTCGTGATGAAGACGCCTCCAGCAACCTACCTGATCAAAAAAGCTGCAGCGATCACCAAAGGTTCGCCGAAGCCACATACCGACAAAGTCGGTACGCTGACCCGCGCACAAGCTGAAGAAATCGCTAAATTGAAAACCCCTGATCTGACCGCTGCCGACATGGATGCTGCTGTACGCACCATCGCTGGTTCCGCTCGTTCGATCGGTATCACGGTGGAAGGTGTTGTATAATGGCTAAGTTATCCAAACGTATCAAGGCTTTGAAAGCCAAAGTCGACCGTACCAAAGTGTACGCTTTCGACAACGCTGTCGCTCTGATCAAAGAGTGCGCAACGGCCAAGTTCAATGAATCGATCGACGTATCGGTACAGCTGGGCGTTGATCCTAAGAAATCCGATCAAGTGGTGCGCGGCTCCGTCGTGCTGCCAGCTGGTACCGGCAAAACCGTGCGCGTGGCAGTATTCGCGTCGGGCGACAAAGCAGAAGCTGCTAAAGCAGCTGGCGCCGACATCGTTGGTATGGAAGACTTGGCCGAGCGTATCAAAGCCGGCGACATGCCTTTCGATATCGTCATCGCTTCGCCAGATACCATGCGTATCGTTGGTACCCTGGGTCAGATCCTGGGCCCACGCGGCATGATGCCTAACCCGAAAGTTGGCACTGTTACTCCTGACGTCGCTACCGCCGTGAAAAACGCGAAAGCTGGTCAAGTTCAGTACCGTACCGACAAATCAGGTATCATCCACGCTACCATCGGTCGTAAATCGTTCGCTGACGCAGATCTGAAGTCGAATCTGGTCGCACTGATCGACGCACTGAACAAAGCCAAGCCAGCATCGAGCAAAGGCGTGTACCTGCGCAAAGTTTCGCTGTCGTCGACCATGGGCGCTGGCGTCCGTGTTGACCAGACTAGCCTGGCAGCTTAAGTAACAGAATCAAGTCCCATGCGCCTTCGGGCGCTGTGGGCGCATCTTTGGGCTGTCTGCCCGGCGTTCGCGCCAGGCAGGCAGACAATCAAAGACCGTTGGGCCGACTGTGATCGCATATGCAGAAGGTTAATAGGCTTGCCGGCAACGGCAAGTGCCCAACGCAGATGGTGTACCCGAACAAGTTTTGTAGTCCTCATGCTGCGTGAATTCATCCGCTCAGTTTAGTACTTCTTGACTTCGGACGCCGTGTTCGAACCGATGCAAGGCGCTCAACCACTCGGTTGTGATTGCCGAACATCATTTAAGGAGGTTGACCGTGAGTCTCAATCTGAATGACAAAAAGGCCGTTGTCGCCGAAGTTTCCGCACAAGTAGCAAATGCGCAAACGATCGTCGTGGCCGAATATCGTGGCATCCAGGTTGGTCACTTGACGCAACTGCGTGCTAAAGCGCGTGCCCAAGGCGTGTACCTGCGTGTGTTGAAAAACACTCTGGCTCGTCGCTCCGTTGAAGGTACCGCATTCGCCAGCCTGGCAGATGCCATGACCGGCCCGTTGATCTACTCGATCTCGGCCGATGCCGTTGCAGCAGCTAAAGTCATCGCTGACTTCGCTAAAACCAACGACAAACTGGTCATCAAAGCAGGTAACTACGCAGGCAAGCCGCTGGATACAGCTGCTGTCACCGCGTTGGCGAGCATTCCTAGCCGTGAAGTCCTCATTTCGCAGTTGTTGGGCGTTATGCTGGCTCCGGTTTCGGGCTTTGCACGTGGTCTGGCTGCCCTGGCAGCGAAA
The DNA here is from genome assembly GCF_029892305.1 of Janthinobacterium sp. CG_23.4. Taxonomy (NCBI): domain Bacteria; kingdom Pseudomonadati; phylum Pseudomonadota; class Betaproteobacteria; order Burkholderiales; family Oxalobacteraceae; genus Janthinobacterium; species Janthinobacterium sp. CG_23.4. The sequence goes on from NZ_JARXUX010000001.1 coordinate 169,206, forward strand.
AAAGGCGAAGGCGCCGAAGCTCCTGCAGAAGAAGCAGCAGCAGAAGAAGCCCCAGCAGCCGCTTAATTGCGTGCGCTTTTTTCTCTCAGTACCAATCTGATGTAACTAACGTAATAAATTTAGGAGTTTCAAAATGGCAATTAGCAAAGACGATATCCTGGAAGCAGTTAGCGCCATGTCCGTAATGGACCTGAACGACCTGGTTAAAGCATTCGAAGAAAAATTCGGCGTATCCGCAGCAGCGATGGCTTCGGCCGGTCCTGCAGCAGGCCCAGCAGCAGCTGCTGAAGAGCAAACCGAATTCAACGTCATCCTGGACAGCTTCGGCGCAAACAAAGTTGGCGTCATTAAAGCAGTTCGCGAAATCACCGGCCTGGGCTTGAAAGAAGCTAAAGACCTGGTCGATGGCGCACCAAAAACTGTGAAAGAAGCAGTGTCGAAAGCTGACGCTGAAGCAGCACAGAAGAAATTGGTAGAAGCCGGCGCAACCGCTTCGATCAAGTAATATCTGTACCGGCGGCAGTTAGCGCCCGAGTCAAAGTCTGAGGTTCCCCCTCGCAAGGGGGGGAATCCGACTTTGGCTCCTTTGTCGTCTGCATCGTATTTGTCATGTAGTTGTAGCAGCAGTTTTTATTCGATTCAAGCCGGAAAGCAGAGCCTTGAGGTTTCGTCTGTGTCACACGCAGCGGTGCAAACGAACACTTGCAAAACCTGAATTTTCTATCCTTTCTGTCACTCACGGAGTGTCCATGCACTACTCATTTACTGAGAAGAAACGCATTCGCAAATCATTCGCGAAGCGCGCCAACGTTCACCACGTTCCGTTCCTGCTGGCGACCCAGCTCGAGTCTTATCATAGCTTCTTGCAAGAGGACATAGCACCGTCCGGCCGCAAGAATGATGGCCTGCAGTCGGCTTTCACCTCGATTTTCCCTATCGTGTCGCACAATGGTTTTGCGCGTCTCGAATTCTTGTCGTACGTTTTGGGCGACCCTGCCTTTGACGTCAAAGAATGTCAACAACGTGGCCTGACGTTCGCGTCGCCGCTGCGCGCGAAAGTGCGTCTGGTGATTCTGGACAAGGAATCGCCAACCAAGCCTGTCGTCAAGGAAATGAAAGAACAAGAAGTCTACATGGGCGAATTGCCGCTCATGACGACCACCGGTTCGTTCGTCATTAACGGCACGGAACGGGTTATCGTTTCCCAGTTGCACCGTTCGCCTGGCGTGTTCTTCGAGCACGACCGCGGCAAGACTCACTCGTCCGGTAAACTGCTGTTCTCGGCGCGTATCATTCCTTACCGCGGTTCGTGGCTGGACTTCGAGTTCGACCCGAAAGACATCCTGTTCTTCCGTGTCGACCGCCGCCGCAAGATGCCAGTAACGATACTGCTCAAAGCCATCGGCATGTCGCATGAGCAAATCCTGGCCAATTTCTTTGTCTTCGACAATTTCAACCTGCGCTCCGAAGGCGCGGAAATGGAATTCGTCGCCGAACGTCTGCGCGGCGAAGTGGCGCGCTTTGACATCGTCGACAAGTCGGGCAAGACCCTGGTGCTGAAAGACAAGCGTATCAACGCCAAGCACGTGCGTGATATCGAAGCTGCCGGCATCAAGCACATTTCCGTACCGGAAGACTACCTGCTGGGCCGCGTATTGGCGAAGAACATCGTCGATGGCGACACCGGCGAAGTCGTTGCCTCCGCGAACGATGAGCTGACCGAAGACTTGCTGGGTCGCCTGCGCGATGCCAACATTTCCGAAATCCAGACCTTGTACACCAACGACCTGGATCAAGGCGCCTACATCTCGCAAACGCTGCGTATCGACGATACCGCCGACCAGATGGCCGCGAAAGTGGCGATCTACCGCATGATGCGTCCAGGCGAACCGCCAACGGAAGACTCCGTTGAAGCGCTGTTCAACGGTCTGTTCTACAACTCGGACCGCTACGACCTGTCGGCCGTGGGCCGCATGAAGTTCAACCGCCGCATCGGCCGTGATGAACTGACCGGCGCCATGACCCTGTCGAACGAAGACGTGCTGGCCGTGATCAAGATTTTGGTGGAACTGCGCAATGGTCGCGGCGAAGTCGATGATATCGATCACTTGGGTAACCGTCGCGTACGTTGCGTGGGCGAACTGGCAGAGAATCAATTCCGCGCCGGTCTGGTGCGTGTTGAGCGCGCCGTCAAGGAACGCCTCGGCCAAGCCGAAGCGGACAACCTGATGCCGCACGACCTGATCAACTCGAAGCCGATTTCGGCTGCGATTCGCGAGTTCTTCGGTTCGTCCCAGCTGTCGCAGTTTATGGACCAAACCAATCCTCTGTCGGAAATTACCCACAAGCGTCGTGTATCGGCTCTGGGACCCGGCGGTCTGACACGCGAACGCGCCGGCTTTGAAGTGCGCGACGTGCATCCGACCCACTACGGCCGCGTCTGCCCGATCGAGACACCGGAAGGTCCGAACATTGGTCTGATCAACTCGCTGGCTCTGTATGCCCGCCTGAATGAATACGGCTTCCTGGAAACCCCGTACCGCAAGGTCGAAGGCTCCAAGATCACCGATCAGATCGACTATTTGTCCGCCATCGAAGAAGGCCGCTACATCATCGCTCAGGCGAATGCGACCATCAGCGATGAAGGCACCTTGTCCGATGAACTGGTGTCGGCCCGTGAAGCCGGCGAAACCATCTTGGTATCGCCAGAGCGCATCCAGTACATGGACGTGGCCCCAGGCCAGATCGTCTCCGTCGCTGCTTCGCTGATTCCGTTCCTCGAACACGATGATGCAAACCGCGCATTGATGGGTGCCAACATGCAACGCCAGGCTGTGCCTTGCTTGCGTCCTGAAAAAGCGCTGGTCGGTACCGGTATCGAACGCACCGTTGCGGTCGACTCGGGCACCACCGTGCAAGCCTTGCGTGGCGGTATCGTCGATTACATCGATGCGGGCCGTGTCGTGATTCGCGTCAACGATGACGAAGCTACCGCTGGTGAAGTGGGCGTCGACATCTACAACCTGATCAAGTACACGCGTTCGAACCAGAACACCAACATCAACCAGCGTCCTATCGTGCAAGTGGGCGACCGTGTTGCCAAGCGCGACGTGATCGCCGATGGCGCATCGACCGACCTCGGTGAGTTGGCGTTGGGCCAGAACATGACCGTGGCTTTCATGCCATGGAATGGTCTGAACTTCGAAGATTCGATCCTGATCTCGGAAAACGTCGTCAAGGACGACCGCTACACCTCGATTCACATCGAAGAGTTGTCGGTGGTTGCCCGTGATACGAAACTGGGCGCTGAAGAAATTACGCGCGACATCTCGAACCTGGCTGAAAATCAGCTGGCACGTCTGGATGAGTCCGGTATCGTCTACATCGGCGCTGAAGTACAAGCCGGCGACACCCTGGTCGGTAAAGTGACGCCTAAAGGCGAAACCCAGCTGACTCCGGAAGAGAAGCTGCTGCGCGCGATTTTCGGCGAAAAAGCGTCGGACGTGAAAGATACCTCGCTGCGCGTGCCTTCGGGCATGATCGGTACCGTGATCGACGTACAAGTCTTCACCCGTGAAGGCATCGTGCGCGACAAGCGTGCCCAGCAAATTATCGATGACGAACTGAAACGCTTCCGTCTGGACTTGAACGACCAGATGCGTATCGTTGAAGGCGATGCCTTCCAGCGTCTGGAAAAAATGCTGATCGGCAAAGTTGTCAACGGCGGCCCTAAAAAGCTGGCTAAAGGCGCCAAGATCACCAAGGAATACCTGGCCGATCTGGATAAATACCACTGGTTCGACATCCGCCCTGCGGACGACGATGCGGCGGTAGCGCTGGAAGCGATCAAGGAATCGATCAACGAAAAACGTCACCAGTTCGATCTGGCCTTCGAAGAGAAGCGCAAGAAACTGACGCAAGGCGATGAGCTGCAACCAGGCGTGCAAAAAATGGTCAAGGTGTACCTGGCCGTGAAACGCCGCCTGCAGTCGGGCGACAAGATGGCCGGTCGCCACGGTAACAAGGGTGTGGTTTCCCGTATTGTTCCTGTGGAAGACATGCCATACATGGCCGACGGCACGCCAGCCGACGTGGTGCTGAACCCGCTGGGCGTTCCTTCGCGAATGAACGTTGGTCAGATTCTCGAGACTCACTTGGGCTGGGCTGCCAAGGGTCTGGGTATCCGCATCGGCGAAATGCTGAAGGCGCAAACCAAGGTCGAGCAAGTACGCAAGTACCTGACGACGATCTACAACGACAACGGCCGTCCGGAAGATCTGGATAACTTTGACGACGAAGAAATCATGAAGCTGGCGGAAAACCTGAAAAAAGGTGTTCCATTTGCCACGCCAGTGTTCGACGGCGCCAATGAAGAAGAGATCCGCCGCATGCTGGACCTGGCGTATCCGGACGACATCGCCAAGAACCTGGGCATGACCGCCTCGAAAAATCAGGTGACCATGTATGACGGTCGCACTGGCGAAGCATTCGAGCGCAAGGTCACCGTCGGCGTCATGCACATGCTGAAACTGCATCACTTGGTTGATGACAAGATGCATGCGCGTTCGACCGGTCCTTACTCGCTGGTAACGCAGCAGCCGCTGGGTGGTAAAGCCCAGTTCGGTGGTCAGCGTTTCGGTGAGATGGAAGTGTGGGCACTGGAAGCGTATGGCGCGTCGTATGTCTTGCAAGAGATGTTGACGGTCAAGTCCGATGACGTGAACGGGCGTACCAAAGTGTACGAGAACCTGGTCAAGGGCGACCACGTGATCGACGCCGGCATGCCGGAATCGTTCAACGTGCTGGTCAAGGAAATCCGTTCGCTGGGTATCGATATCGACCTCGAACGCAACTAAAAGACAGCCACCTGTCATTTGGTTTGGGAAACACAAAGCCCGGCTGGGAAACCATGCCGGGCAATGTAGTCTCAGGAATATAGAAATTTAATCACCTCTGGAGTGATACATGAAAGCACTGCTCGATCTATTCAAGCAAGTACAGACCAACGAGACCTTCGATGCAATCAAGATCGGTCTCGCTTCGCCTGAGAAAATCCGTTCGTGGTCCTACGGCGAAGTCAAGAAGCCGGAAACCATCAACTACCGTACCTTCAAGCCTGAGCGCGATGGCCTGTTTTGCGCCAAGATCTTTGGCCCGATCAAGGATTATGAATGCCTGTGCGGCAAGTACAAGCGCCTGAAACACCGCGGCGTGATCTGCGAAAAGTGCGGCGTTGAAGTCACGCTGGCCAAGGTGCGCCGCGAGCGCATGGGCCACATCGAACTGGCTTCGCCAACCGCGCACATCTGGTTCCTGAAGTCGCTGCCGTCGCGTCTGGGCATGGTCCTGGACATGACCCTGCGGGACATCGAACGCGTGCTGTACTTTGAAGCATACGTTGTGACCGATCCAGGCATGACCCCGCTGAAGAAGTGCCAGATCATGTCGGAAGACGACTACGCCGCCAAGTACGAAGAGTACGGCGACGACTTCACCGCCTTCATGGGCGCCGAAGGTATCCGCGAACTGCTGCGCTCGATCGACATCCACCGCGATGCCGAAACCCTGCGCGTGGAACTGAAGGAATCGAAATCCGAAGCCAAGATCAAGAAATACGCCAAACGTCTTAAAGTTTTAGAGGCGTTCCAACGCTCAGGCATCAAGCCTGACTGGATGATCATGGAAGTGCTGCCAGTGCTGCCGCCGGAACTGCGTCCGCTGGTACCGCTCGATGGCGGCCGTTTTGCGACCTCGGATCTGAACGATCTGTATCGCCGCGTCATCAACCGTAACAACCGTCTGAAACGCCTGATGGAGCTGCGCGCTCCAGAGATCATCACGCGCAACGAAAAGCGCATGCTGCAAGAAGCGGTCGATTCGCTGCTGGACAACGGCCGTCGCGGCAAAGCGATGACTGGCGCCAACAAGCGTCCGCTGAAGTCCTTGGCAGAGATGATCAAGGGTAAGGGCGGCCGTTTCCGTCAAAACTTGCTGGGCAAACGCGTCGATTACTCCGGTCGTTCGGTCATCGTCGTGGGCCCGCAATTGAAACTGCATCAGTGCGGCTTGCCGAAACTGATGGCGCTGGAACTGTTCAAGCCATTCATTTTCAATAAACTGGAACTGATGGGTCTGGCGACCACGATCAAGGCCGCGAAAAAGCTGGTCGAGATTCAAGAGCCGGTCGTGTGGGACATCCTGGAAGACGTGATTCGCGAACACCCGATCATGTTGAACCGCGCACCTACGCTGCACCGTCTGGGTATCCAGGCTTTCGAGCCAGTGCTGATTGAAGGCAAGGCCATCCAGTTGCACCCGCTCGTCTGCGCCGCATTCAACGCCGACTTTGACGGTGACCAAATGGCGGTCCACGTTCCTCTGTCGATCGAAGCGCAGATGGAAGCACGCACCCTGATGCTGGCATCGAACAACATCCTGTTCCCATCGAACGGCGAACCGTCGATCGTGCCGTCGCAAGATATCGTGCTCGGTCTGTACTACGCGACCCGCGAAGCGATCAATGCGAAGAACGAAGGGATGATGTTCCCTGACGTATCGGAAGTGATCCGCGCCTACGATAACAAGGAAGTCGAACTGACGACCCGCGTTACCGTGCGTATTACTGAATACCCGAAGAACGCCGAAACGGGCGAATTCGAGAAAACGATCACGCGTTACGAAACGACGATCGGCCGTGCGATCCTGTCGGAAATTCTGCCGAAAGGCTTGCCGTTCTCCGTCCTGAACCGCGCGCTGAAAAAGAAAGAAATTTCCAAGCTGATCAACACGTCGTTCCGCAAGTGCGGCCTGCGCGCCACCGTGGTGTTTGCAGACAAACTGATGCAATCGGGTTTCCGCCTGGCGACACGCGCCGGTATCTCGATCTGCGTCGACGACATGCTGGTACCACCACAAAAAGTCACGCTGATCGCGACGGCCGAGTCGGAAGTCAAGCAGATCGAACAGCAATACGCCTCGGGTCTCGTGACCGCCGGCGAGCGTTACAACAAGGTAGTCGATATCTGGGGCAAAACCTCGGATGAAGTCGGCAAGGCCATGATGGACCAGCTCAAAGTCGAAGACGTGATCCGCCGCGACGGCACCAAGTCGACGCAAGAATCGTTCAACGCCATTTACATGATGGCCGACTCCGGCGCGCGCGGTTCCGCAGCCCAGATTCGTCAGTTGGCCGGTATGCGTGGTCTGATGGCCAAACCGGATGGCTCGATTATCGAAACGCCGATTACCGCGAACTTCCGCGAAGGTCTGAACGTTTTGCAGTACTTCATTTCGACCCACGGTGCGCGTAAAGGTCTGGCCGATACGGCGCTGAAAACGGCTAACTCCGGTTACCTGACGCGTCGTCTGGTTGACGTGACGCAAGACTTGGTGGTGATCGAGGACGATTGCGGCACCATGAACGGCGCGCTGATGAAGGCGCTGGTCGAAGGTGGTGAAGTCATCGAAGCGTTGCGTGACCGTATCCTCGGCCGCGTTACCGTGCACGATGTCGTCAATCCTGAAACGCAGGAAACGCTGTACGAAGCCGGTTCGCTGCTGGACGAAGACATGGTCGAAGAGATCGAACGTCTGTCCATCGATGAAGTCAAGGTGCGTACGCCACTGACTTGCGACACACGCTTCGGCCTGTGCGCCAAGTGCTATGGCCGCGATCTGGGCCGTGGCATGCTGGTCAACGCCGGCGAAGCTGTCGGTGTGGTGGCAGCACAGTCGATTGGTGAGCCGGGTACCCAGCTGACCATGCGTACGTTCCACATTGGTGGTGCGGCATCGCGTGCAGCAGTGGCATCGTCGGTGGAAGCGAAGTCGAACGGTACCATCCGTTTCACGGCAACCATGCGTTACGTGACGAACGGCAAGGGCGCGCAAATCGTTATTTCCCGTTCCGGCGAAGTACTGATCACCGACGACCATGGCCGTGAGCGTGAGCGTCATAAAGTACCGTACGGCGCGACCCTGATCGTCAAGGACGGCCTGGTCATCAAGGCCGGTACGGCGCTGGCAACGTGGGATCCGCTGACCCGTCCGATCATTACCGAATACGCCGGTCAAGTGCGTTTCGAGAACGTCGAAGAAGGCGTCACCGTAGCACGTCAGGTCGACGAAGTGACCGGTCTGTCCACCTTGGTGGCGATCGATGCGAAACGTCGCGGTTCGCTGACCAAGACCCTGCGTCCACAAGTCAAGCTGATCAATGACGCGAACGAAGAAGTCAAGATCGCTGGCACCGAACACTCGGTAGCGATCGGCTTCCAGGTCGGCGCGCTGATCATGGTCAAGGACGGTCAACAGGTATCGGTTGGTGAAGTGCTGGCACGTATTCCTACCGAATCGCAAAAAACGCGCGATATTACCGGTGGTCTGCCACGCGTTGCAGAACTGTTCGAAGCGCGCTCGCCGAAAGATGCCGGTATGCTGGCGGAAGTCACGGGTACGGTTGCCTTCGGTAAAGAAACCAAGGGTAAGCAGCGTCTGGAAATCACGGACATGGACGGCAACAAGCATGAGTTCTTGATTACCAAGGACAAACAAGTGCTGGTGCATGACGGCCAAGTCGTGAACAAGGGCGAGATGATCGTGGACGGCCCGGCCGATCCGCAAGACATCTTGCGCTTGCTGGGTATCGAAGCGCTGGCACGTTACATCGTTGACGAAGTGCAAGACGTGTACCGTCTGCAAGGCGTGAAGATCAACGACAAGCACATCGAAGTGATCGTGCGTCAGATGCTGCGCCGTGTTCAGATCGTCAATGCCGGCGACACCAACTACATCGTTGGCGAGCAGGTAGAGCGTTCGGAACTGCTGGACGAGAATGATCGCATGGCCGTTGAGAACAAGATCCCAGCGACCTACGAAAACGTCTTGCTGGGTATTACCAAGGCATCGCTGTCGACCGATTCGTTCATCTCGGCCGCATCGTTCCAGGAAACCACCCGCGTGCTGACCGAAGCGGCGATCATGGGCAAGCGCGATGGTCTGCGCGGCCTGAAAGAGAACGTCATCGTCGGCCGTCTGATTCCTGGCGGTACGGGCCTGGCCTTCCACCGCGCACGCAAAGAGAAAGAAGCGTGGGAAGTGGAAGAGCGTCAAGCGCTGCTGCTGGCCGAGAAAGCCTCGATGGCTGGCGAAGCTGCCGAAGCCCTGCAGGACATCGAGACCCAGCAACACCACGGCGACGAAGCGTAATCTACGCTGCTAGCTGACAAGAACGGCACCTTCGGGTGCCGTTTTTTTATGGGTGCGCCCGGCAGGGCGCATTGACTAGACATCGGCCAGCCAGCGCGCCGGATCAAGGCCGTTGTCAGCCGCACCATGCTGGTGCAATCGGCTATCGAGCGATCTTGGCCGATATGCCTGGCGGTCTCAAGTATCAAGTGCAACACCGGGTTAATGAATCGAATCGGCTTGTAATTGCAATCTGATCATGTGTTCAGTATAAACGGCCAATGGCGTTTTCCAGCCGAGCGTTTGCCTTGGCCTTGTATTCAGCGATAGTGCGATGGCGTCGAGTTCCTCCTGGGAATAAATCGATAGATCTGAGCCCTTGGGCATGTACTGGCGCAGCAGGCCGTTGGTATTTTCGTTCGATCCGCGTTGCCAGGGGCTGTGCGGATCGGCAAAGTAGATCTGCACGCCGGTACGTTCGGTTAATATTTTATGGCCATGCATTTCGCGTCCCTGATCGTAGGTCATCGACTTGCGCAGTGCTTCCGGTTCACGGTTCAGCACGGCCGAGAAACTGTCGACGACCGACTTGGTGCCAGCGTTCTCCATCCTGGCCAACACCACGAAACGCGTGGTGCGCTCGACCAGCGTGCCCACCGACGAGCGGTTGCTTTCACCCTTGATCAGGTCGCCTTCCCAGTGCCCAGGGATGACGCGGTCCTCAATTTCTGGAGAGCGGATGTGGATGCTTTGCATGTCCTTTATCTGACCGCGCCGATCGGTGCCGCGACTGCGCGGTTTGCGAACCTGGTTGTGGTGTCGTAAGCAGGCGATCAGCTCGCGCTTGAGTTCGCCACGCGGGTGCAGATAGATAGCGTTGTAGATGGTCTCGTGCGAGACGGTTTTATCGGTTTCAGTAGGCCACATGGCCTTCAGTATGTTGGAAATTTGCTGGGGCGACCAGAGTCGATTGAGATAGTGCCGCACGACTTGAAAAAGAACGCTGCCCGATTCCATCTTGGGTGTGCGCCTTGGCATCACTCGACGCGCCGCACTTTGCAAATGCGCCAGGTTCGCATCATAGGCGCCAAGGCCGGCATTGCGCCGGATTTCGCGGCTGATCGAACTGGGTGAACGGCCAAGGCGTTTAGCAATAGTTCGGACGCTGCACTGGTCATCGCGCATCGTCATCACGACGGCGCGCTCTTGGGTCGTTAAGTGGAAATAGATTCTGGGCATCGCAACACCTTACAGGAGCAGGTGTTGCACTTGGTTTTAGAGAATGCCCAGTATAACGCGGCACTGAAGGCGCGTGTGCCATACGCTCGCTTCAATGATCAATTGCCGCTGGTCGTTGATACTCAGCACATTACCTTACTGCATATCCCGTCATTACTATGAATGAAGCCAGTGCTGCAATTGGCTTTAGAAACTCTCATCATTGTAAAACGTAAATTACGCACTGGATTAGAAACGCCGTAATTTCCAGATGACTGGTTTATGTCTGTCATTTGGTATTGGCAGTGTGGATGAATGGAAGACCAACGATGCATCGACATTTCTGCCAAGTCTGACTATCAGAAAAGGCCGGGATTGATAATTAATACGCTATGCCATATTCGTGTTTGTATCGATATCAATATGGCCGAATGACTGTTGCATCGGGAATGCTTGAGTTGATGGGCTAAAGCTCACCTCGTTATACACAACTTTTTACCACTTTAAAATCAAAGGGTGACAGCAATTTCTTCAGCGCGTACCCCACAGTGGTGGCGCCAGAAAAATGCTATTTTTCTTAGCTTTCAGCCGTAAATTGCTCGAATTTTAGGCAATTTTTGACATGGACGGTGATTCCGAGATTTTCTTGGATACTTGTGTATAACGGGGTGGCTAAAGCTGGGTCGCCGTTGGCGCAAGACTGGTGGCGATGACGGTGGTGCACTGGGGCATGTATGCGGCGTACGCGCGAATTTGAAGTGAGCGCTCACATCGTAGATTGCTCGTTGCCATTGGGCGGTCCCTCATCACCACATCGCAGCGCATGTGTACGCCAAACCGTTTGCGAGGGCGTGTTGTACTGTCATGCACTATTTCCCTCATCACGCCAGTTTTCAGTTCATTCATGCTAATATTTGGCGCATGATTGCCCAAGCCCTGTTTACTCCAGCCCAGCAGAAGCTGCTGGGCTTGCTGTTTGTCCGTGTCAACGAAGGTTTTCATTTGAATGAGATCATGCGTTTGACCGGGCTTGGCAGCGCCTCGGCGCAGCGTGAACTGCGGCGCCTGCATGAGTCCGGCTTGATCACGTCCGAGCGTATCGGCAATGTGCGGCGCTTCTGGCCTAACAAGGAAAGCCTCGTGTATCCCGAGTTGAGCGCACTGGTGCAGAAAACCTTCGGCATCGTCGGCGTGCTCAGCACGAGTCTGGCACCTTTGCGTGCCCAGTTGCATCTGGCATTCGTTTCTGGCGCCACGGCGAAGGGCCAGGACCTGCCCGGTAGCGCCATCGACTTGCTGCTGGTGGGCGAAGAAGCCAATTATGGCGATCTCTTGACGCGATTGGCGCCGGCTGAGCGAACCTTGCGGCGTAAAATCAATCCTAACTTATACACGCTGGCCGATTATCGCCGGCGTCTGCGTGAAGGCCAGCCATTTCTGTTGCAGGTATTACAGCAGCCTAAACTGTTTGTCATCGGCGATGCATCACTATTGCATGCTCTGGCATTACCGGATTCTGCCGCGCAAGCGAATGGCATGCCATCTATTTTTTAAAGACCAGATCTGACATTCAATTTATGATTCATGTAATTATTGCTTGGAAAAATACCTGAGGCGGATTGATCGTATGTTGAATAAATTGCAGGCTTTCGGTTTGATTGTTTCCCAGGCAGCGCGCGGAGAATTAAGCTTCCCCACGAGTGTTAATTCCGCCTTGCAATTGCAATTGGCCTTGGCCGAAGCAGATTGCCATATCGACCATGCAATCAAGCTGGTACTGGGCGAGCCCTTGCTGGCGGCGCGCACGGTCGCGCTGGCCAACTCGGCCGTGTATAGCCGCAGCGATGGGGGGGGCGTGACCAGCGTGCGCGCCGCCGTCATGCGCATGGGTTACCGTAATTTGTATGCGCTGGTGGCGGCCATGGTGGTGCGCCAGTTCGGCAGTAAGATCATCGATCCCGTCCTGCGCCAGAAGGCGACACAGCTGTGGGAGCACACGGCGCACGTGGCTGCGCTGGCGCACGTGATTGCACGCCGCGTGACGCACGTCGATGCTGACACGGCGTTGTTCGCCGGCATCGTGCATGAGGTGGGCGGCTTTTATTTGTTGTCGCGTGCCGATGAATTTCCTGGCCTGCTCGACGACGATGGCGATCACTGGATGGAGTCCGCCGAAGAAATCATTGTCCGTGAAGTCATGAAGAAGCTGCTGATCCCGCTTGCCGTGAGTGCCGCCATCGAAGGCTTGCACGATGGCTTGCTGTCGATCCCGCCCGATTCCCTGCTCGACACCTTATTGTTGGCCAAGCAACTGTCGCCCGTGCCGTCGCCGTTGCAGGCGACGTATGTGGAAATGCTCACGCCTTCAGATTCCGTCATTGATTTCATTGTCGATAATGAAACCTTGCAAAGCATACTCGCTGAATCGGCCGAGGAAGTGCGTTCGATGAGTGCGGCGCTGCTGGTGTAGTTGGACATGCTGGCGGCGAAAAAAACGGCAGCCCGTTCAGGAGCTGCCGTTTTGCCTTCAGGCGCTGCGTCTTACTTCTGCTGCGCGATCCACCGGTCGACCTTGGCTTCCAGCAGTTTCAAGGGCAGGGTTCCGTCGCTGAGTACGACTTCATGAAATTTCGGCAGGCTGAACTTCTCGCCTAGCGCCTGCTGCGCGCGCTGGCGCAGTTCGACGATCTTCAGCGCGCCGATCTTGTAGCCCAGCGCCTGGCCCGGCCAGGCCATGTAGCGTTCCGTTTCGCTTTTCGCCACGGCGTCATAGCCGAGGGTGTCGCGCATATACTGGATCGTCTGCTCGCGCGTCCAGCCCTTGGTGTGCAAGCCCGTGTCGACCACCAGGCGCACGGCGCGCAGCATCTCGTCGTTCAAGTGACCGAAATACTGCGCCGGGTCCTCGAACAGGCCCATTTCCTTGCCCAAGGTTTCCGCGTACAGGGCCCAGCCTTCCGTGTAGGCATTGTTGCCGCCGAAACGGCGGAAATTCGGCACGTCCATCTCTTGCACCAGCGCCAAGTGGAAATGGTGGCCCGGCTTGCCTTCGTGCAAGAACAAGGTGGTCATGCCCGTATCGCCATAGAGTGTGGGATCGGTGACGACGGACCAGAACACGCCTGGGCGCGAACCGTCGGCTGCGGGCGCCGTGTAGTGGTCGGCGGCCGTGTCGCGGCTCAGTTCAGGCTCCAGACGCAAGTCCAGCGGGGCTTTCGGCACCAGGGTAAATAGCGCAGGCAACTTGCTATCGAGCAGCACGTTCAGCTTGCGGTAGACATCGAGCACTTCCTGCTCCGTCTTGAACGGACGGTATTTCGCCTGTTCCGAGACCCAGACGGGCAAGCCGGCGGCGCGGCCGTTGTAGCCCATCTTCGGGCCCACGATCGCATACTGTTCCTGGATGCGAGCCACTTCCTTCAAGCCGATGGCGTGGATTTGCTCCGGCTTCAGGTCCGTGGTGGTGCTGCTGGCTACGCGCGCCTGGTACCAGGCAGCGCCATCAGGCAGGGCGCTCCAGCCGCTATTCGTACGGCTGGCCGGCAGGTAGTGCTGTTCCATGAAGGTGGACAGACGCTGTAGCGCCGGCATCAGCTTGTCTTTGATGGTGGCAGTGTACTGTTGCGTCAGGCGTGCCTTGTCCAGCTCCGAAAAGCTGGCCGGTAAGTTCTTGATGGGCGTGTAATAGACGCTGTCCTGCGGCGTGGCGCTGACGAGTTTCTTGAATTGTGGCAGGGCCGACTCCGTCAGCGCCTTCGGCAGCACAATGCCCTTTTGCATGCCGACTTTCATGTTGGCGATGGCCTGGTCTGTCCAGCCTGGCAATTGGCCGATACGGCTTAGGTATGCGTCATATTCTTTGCGCGTCGTCAAAGGCTGCGATGCCTCGCCGCCCGCATAATTTGCCAGCGTGACGGGCATGCTGTCCATTTGGTTCAGTGGCAGCAGGTATTCGGGGAAGCGCTCGAAGCGTAGTGCCGTGGCCAGTTCATAGTCGAGAATGTCGTAGTTGATCTGGTCCTGGTGCGACAGCTGCGCGCGTGCAATGCTGCGCAGGGTCTTCTGGTACTGGCGGTACAGGGCGAACTGTTTTACGCGCGCGGCGGGAACGATGGCAGAACCGAGCTGATCATCAAAACGGTTGTCGCCGCTTTCGGTGGCGTTGATAGGCTCGAAACGGGCCAGGGCATCGTAGTATTGATCAGCGACGATCTGCAATCGCTGCTTCGCTTGCGGCGTACTGACGGCCATGGTTTTAGCTGCGGGCTGGGCCGCTTGCGCCAAGGGCGCATAGGCGAGTAACAGGGAGACGGCCAAGGTGCCGAGGGTGCCGGCGGCAATACGATGCTTCATGCGCGATGTCCTTTGTAAGGAGGGGAATGAACGGGGGCGTAGCGAGGTCGGGGTGGCCGCTCGCGAAGGAACAGTCGGGGCGTAAGCATACGCCATCGCCCAGTGCGTTTGGGCAAATTGTATGGAGGAATGTTGCTATTTCGCCTTAGGTGAGACGTCCGTTTTCATCGCTTGCCGGTGCTTGCTGGTCGATGCGATGCAGGCGTGCCTGGCAGGGCGTCACGCCGCCTCGGCAAAGCGGCTTTGGTACAGGGCAACCATCAGGTCGGATTGGCTGATGATGCCGGCCAGGCGCTCTGTTGCGTCGAGGATGGGAATATGCTGATAGCCGGCGTCGGCCATCAGTGGCAGCAGATCGATGATGGGCGTGTCCAGGCGGGCCGTGTGTGGCGACGCCGTCATCAACTGTCCCACCGCCTCCGGCTTGTCGCTGTGGGACAGGCCGCTGCGTTGCAGCAGGTCGCGCAGACGCTGGCGCACGCCCTGGTAATCGTCGAGCCCGCCATGGCACAGGAAATCCGTTTGCGTGATGATGCCGATGACCCTGCGCGCCCGGTTGACGACGGGCAAGGCACCCACCTGGTGGCTGCGCATGGTGCGCCAGGCAACATCGAGCGGCGTGCCAAATTCCACGCTGAGCACGTCCTTCGACATGATGTCGGCGCAAGTGACGACGCCAAAGCGGCGCTGGTAAGCGCGCATTTCAGTTTGCAGGAAGATGGCCTGCAAATCGTCGCGGCTGATGTCGAGTACTTCGCTGTGCTGGCGCAGGACGGCATCGAGGTCGTCCGGCGAAAAGCCCAGGCGCTTGCTGGGCACAGCATCGTTGGTGGCGTGCGGACGTGGTGCGAGCAGTGGCGCGATATGCGGGTAGCGACGCCCCGTCAGGTTGTTGTACAGCACGGCGCAGGCGACCAGCACGACTGAATTGAACAGCACGGTAATGAAGACGAATTCAAAGCCGGCCGCATGCACGCTGGCGCCGCCGATCACGGTGGTCAAGGCCACGGCGCCGCCCGGCGGATGCAGGCAGCGCATGGCGAACATGGCGCCGATGGCCAGGCAGGCGCCCAGCGCCGCCACGCTCACGCCGGACCCCAGCCATTTGACGCAAGCCATGCCCACCAGGCCGGACACCACATTGCCGCCCACCACGGACCATGGTTGCGCCAGCGGGCTGGCCGGCAGGCAGAACAGCAGAACGGCCGAGGCGCCCATGGGCGCGATCAGGTAGACACTGGCGCTATCGGGGGCCAGCAGGAAGTGGCAGATGAGTCCGGTCAGCAGCAAGCCGCAGATGGCGCCCGCGCAGGCGCGCAATTGCTCTCGGCGGCTGCCGTTGTTCGGTTGCGGCAGCCAGCGTGCCAGGAAAGAAGTCGTCATAAAGGAGGGCGCGTTCGGGCCGCGTTGCTCAGTGTTAGCCCGACATTATCCCATGCGTTCCATTTCGCTGCCGGCCGGGAGACGCACTGCGCCGCGCCGGAGGGTGTCTGGCACGCTCAGGCGGTTCCTTCCTGGGGGCGCATAGACGTTTTTCGCATAAGCACAGTGCAATTAAAGTGTGGATCTTTCGCTCAGGCCGGCTTATTCTAGACAATCACACCAGCTGGCAGCTGTCCAGCTGGTTTCACGATTTCTCCCAGGAGCCTGCATGCGCTTTTCCCTTCTTCTGGCCAGCCTGCTGCTGGCCGGCACCGCCATTGCCGCCGCCCCCGCCCCGATATCGGCTAACCCTGTCGCCACGCCGCATTTGCCGTATAACGCGGCGGCTGACGCCAAGGCCGACGTGGCCCGCGCGCTGGCCGAAGCCAAGGCGGCCCAGGTACCCGTCTTGCTGATCTTTGGCGCCAACTGGTGCGAGGATTGCCGCGCGCTCGACAAAGCGTTGAAGGAAGGCAAAAACGCCGAGTTGATGCAACAGCATTTCAAGGTCGTCAAGGTCGATGTGGGCAACTTCGACCATAACCAGGACGTGGCGCAGGCCTATGGCAATCCGCTCAAGAAAGGCATTCCCGCGGCCGTGATCGTATCGAGCGACAATAACTCGGTGCTGTACGCCACCAAGGGCGGCGAACTGGCCAATGCGCGCCGCATGAGCGAGAGCGGCATTTATGATTTCTTCAAGCAAGCGGCGAGCGTCAAAGCGCCAGCGATGTAATCGCTTTTAAAACTCTTCCCACGCATCGCTGGCCGGCGCTTCCTGGCTTGCGGCCGGGATCGCCGTTTTGAGTATTGCCGGACGGGGCGGCTTGGACGGCGCGGGCTTGTGGGCCGGTTGCTGCGACGGCGCCGCATGCGCGCTTTCTTCGAGTTTGAAGACGCTCACCACCTGTGCCAGCTTGCCAGCCTGATCTTGCAAGGATTGGGCGGCGGCGGCGGCTTGTTCTACCAGGGCTGCATTTTGCTGGGTGGCGTCATCCATCTGCGTGACGGTGGCATTGACTTGCGCGATGCCCTGGCTTTGCTCCTGGCTGGCCGAAGCGATCTCTCCCATCAGGTCGGCGACTCGCTGTACCGACACGACGATGTCTTGCATGGTGGCGCCGGCGGAGTCGACCAGCTTGCTGCCGGCTTCTACCTTGCTGCCCGAGTCGACGATCAAGTCCTTGATTTCCTTGGCCGCCGCTGCCGAGCGTTGCGCCAGATTGCGCACTTCTGTCGCCACCACGGCAAAGCCGCGACCCTGTTCGCCCGCGCGAGCCGCCTCGACTGCCGCGTTCAGGGCGAGGATATTTGTTTGAAAGGCAATGCCATCGATCACGCCGATAATGTCGGCGATCTTGCGCGAACTTTCCGTAATCGCGCCCATCGTCTGCACCACTTGATCCACGACGTCACCACCCTTGACGGCATGGCTCGAAGCCGACACCACCAACTGGTTGGCCTGGCGCGCGTTATCCGCGTTCTGTTTCACGGTGGACGTCAGCTCTTCCATGGCCGCCGCCGTCTCTTCCAGGCTCGACGCCTGGGTTTCCGTGCGCGCCGACAGGTCCAGGTTGCCCGAGGCGATCTGGCTCGATGCGCTGGCAATGGCCGTGGTACTGTCGCGAACTTCGCGTATCGTCACGTTCAGCGACGCGATGAAACGGTTGAAGGCGGCAGCCAGTGCACCGACTTCGTCTTCTGATTCGACCGGCATGCGGCGGCTCAGGTCGCCGTTCCCGCTGGCGATCTCGCTGAGCATGTCGGCCGCGCGTGCGACGGGCGCGGCGATGGCGCGGCTGATGACATAAATAATGCAAAGGGCGATACCGCCACCGACCAGGCCGGCGATCAAGGCGGCGATCAGGGCCGAACGTGTCACATTGCCCAGCACTTCCGTTTCCGGCACCTCTGCCATCACATACAGGTTGAGTTCGGGCACGAAGGAGGCGGCGACGAACTGGCGTCCTGCAGGCGCATCGTAAATGGCGTACGTGTATTTTTTAGCCGTCAGCAGGCTCTTGCTCAGGGTATCGCTAAAGCCCGGCATATCCTTGAGTTGATGCTTGCCGTCGGCCATGGCCGTGTCGTGGTGGATCAAGAAGGTGCCGTCGGCGCGCAGCAGGTAGACATGGCCGGTCTGGCCGACCTTGTAACTGCGGATGGTGTCGGCCATGGCATTGACGCTCAAGCCCATGCCCGCAATGCTGGCTTTGCCGCCGGCCGTCTGGCTGCGCGCATTCAGAAACAGCATGAAACTACCCGAGGTTGGATCGCGGTCCAGATTGATCGCGTACTGTTTATTTTCGTCGAGCATGCTGAAGAACCAATGATCGGCTGGATTTTGCTTGTCCAGTGTGCGGATCAGACCCGCATCGGTCATGTGCCTGGACGCAGTTTGCGAACTCCAGCTGACGATGGCCGCCTTGTTCTTTTCCTTGAGCATCTTGGCGTAGCGCTGGAAAGTGGGCCAGCCGCTTTCCGCCAGGTTCGCGTCTTCCCAATCTTGCAGGAAGACATCATTGGCCATCGTTTGCACCACCGACAGCGGCTGGCTGATCTGGCGCAGCACGTCATTGCGGATCTCGCCCACTTGCGCTGGCAACTCCTGTCCGACGACACGCTCGCGTACATAGTCACTGCTCATGCGCACGCTGAGGAACGATGAAATTGCCATGAAAAGCAGCAGGCATAAGCCCATGCTGAACATCAGTTTTTTCTGGATGGAGAGATAGCGAAGCAGATGCATGGGAGACCCTAGGTATGGGCCCGCGCGACTGGCATGGGTTGTCAGAAATACACAGGCAAGTGCGCAGTATAGCGACGGATGGGAGGTATATAGTCGGTGTATGTCGTATTTAATGAAATGTGTTGCTTTTATGCAACGATTTCCGTACGTCAACATGTGTAATTTTCATGTACATCGGCGCCGGCTCGAAAAACCTTCAGGTAGCCAAGCCGTGGGCGATCAATTCCAATGGCAGTTCCGTGCTGCACTTGATTTGCTCCATGGAAAAGGCGGATGAAACGCCTGTCAGTTGCGCCGCCTTGATGAGCTTTTTATAGAAAGTATCGTAACCCTTGATGTCGGTGGTGACCACTTTCAGCAAGTAGTCGATGTCGCCGCTCATCCGGTGAAATTCCTGTACCTCTGGCAAGACAATGACGGCGGCGGCGAAGCGCCGCAGCCATTTTTCATCGTGCTGCCCCGTGCGCACGCTGACGAAGACGGTCACTGGCAAACCCACTTTTTGTCGGTTGACGATGGCCACGCGACTCTCGATATAGCCGTCTTCTTCCAGGCGCTTGACGCGCTTCCAGCAAGGCGTATTGGATAGACCGATCTTTTCGCTGAGGGCGGCGATCGACAGGGTGCCGTCCTGCTGCAGGGCCGCCAGAATGGCGCAGTCGAATTTGTCTAGCGAAGTATTTGGTGAATTCATTTGCTTATTTTATCTTTTAGAGTATGAATATACTGCATATTAGCGTAGTTGTAGTGTCTTTTGGCATATCTTTACGGTGGCATGCAGCTAGACTATTCAAACGTTACAGCCGCTTGCGCTGCGCTCTTTTTATACAATACTCGGACTGCCATCATGAAAGAAATCTACCTCGACAGCAATGCCACTACCTGCGTTCTGCCCGCCGCCATTGCCGCCGCCCGGCAAGCGATGGAGCTGGGCTATGGCAATCCCAGCAGCACCCATGCCACGGGATTGCAGGCCAAGGCCATGCTCGATGGGGTACGCCAGCGCGCCAGCGGCCTGCTGGGCGTGGGCGACGGCCGTCTGATGTTCAATAGCGGCGCTACCGAAGGCATCCAGACGGCCGTGCTGTCGGCCCTGTGTGCGTTGCGCGAGCGGCGCGCGCAGGGCAAGCGCATCGGGAGCCTGCTGCTGTATGGCGCGACCGAGCACAAGGCTGTGCCGGAAAGCCTGGCGCACTGGAACCGCCTGCTGGGCCTGGACCTGGAAGTACGCAAGCTGCCCGTCGATGCACAGGGGCGCCACGATCTGCAGGCACTCGACGCACTGATCGGCGACGCCGCCATGCTGTGCACCATGGCGGCCAATAATGAAACGGGCGTCATCAGCGATTTGTCCGCCATCGCGCAACTGCTGCAGGAACGCGGCGCGGACGTTTACTGGATGGTCGATTGCGTGCAGGCGCTGGGCAAGCTGAAACTGAACCTGGCCGCCACGCGCATCGATTACGCGCCGTTCTCCGGTCACAAGCTGTATGCGCCCAAGGGCATCGGCATGCTGTATGTGCGCGCCGGCGCCCCATTTACACCATTGATGATGGGTGGCGGCCAGGAAGCAGGGCTACGTTCGGGCACGGAGAACATGGCCGGCATCGCCGCCCTGGGCGCCGTGCTGGCCGCGCTGGACGATGACAAGACCTTCTGCAGCCATACGGAACTGGCCGCTTTCCGCGCGCAACTGGTGGCCAGCCTGGAACAGGCTTTCCCAGGCATCGTTTTCAATATGCCGTTCCAGTTGTCGCTGCCGACCACGCTCAATTTCTCGGTGCCTGGCCTGTCTTCGAAGGAATTGCTGGACCTGTTCGATGCGGCGCGTGTGCGCGTCAGCTCGGGCAGCGCCTGTTCCGCCGCCAAGGCCTTGCCCAGCTATGTATTGGAAGCGATGCATGTGCCGCAATGGCGTGCCAGCTCGGCTATTCGCCTGTCGTTCGGCCCCCTGATCGATGCGGCGACGGTGGCCGCCGCTTGCGCGCGCATTACACGCTGCGGTGAAGCGCTGCGCAGCAGCTGTTTGCTGCCGTCGGCGCTGACGCCATCGCAGCAGGACGGCGCGCAGGACGGCATAATCCAGCTGAATGTGGATGGTCAGTGCACTTGGCTGCTCAGCGACGCTGACAGCGCCAGTTGCGTCGTCATCGACCCCGCCGCAGCGCTCGTGCCGCGCCTGGCCGCCTTTATCCGTCGCCAGCACCTGGCCTTGCGCGCCATCGTGCACACGACGGCGCCGACCGATCATGGCGCGGCGCGCCTGGCGCTGCTACAGGAGCTCGCCATCGAACAGGTGGGCCGCATCGATATCGACGGTGAGCTGGAACTGGGCCGGCAGCGTCTGTGCCGGATCGAGTGCGGCGCAACCCATGTGTACCTGCTGGGGCAGCGTTTTGCCTTCATCGGCAGCCTCGCACCCGAGGCGCTGGCGCCCTTGCTGGATGCGGCGCGGATGACGCCCGACACGGTGCTGTGCGGCGCACGCGACGACGGCGCCATCTGCAGCAGCGTGCGTGCCACACGCATAATCGCAGCGTCCACGGCCGAGCTGCA
Organism: Janthinobacterium sp. CG_23.4; assembly: GCF_029892305.1. Taxonomy (NCBI): domain Bacteria; kingdom Pseudomonadati; phylum Pseudomonadota; class Betaproteobacteria; order Burkholderiales; family Oxalobacteraceae; genus Janthinobacterium; species Janthinobacterium sp. CG_23.4. The sequence goes on from NZ_JARXUX010000001.1 coordinate 190,690, forward strand.
GCTCGATGCGGCCACGTTGCCGGCCTTCTTGCGCCAGCATCCCGACGCCATCCTCGTTGACGTGCGCGAAGCGTATGAACATGCGGCCTGCGTCGGCACGGTGTTCGAGGGCTGCGCCGTGCACAGCGTACCGCTGAGCCGCCTGGCAGGGCAGGTGGCGGCCTGGCTGCAGCAACCACAGCGCCCCCTGATTTTTTTCTGCCGTAGCGGCAACCGCAGCGCGCGCGCCGCCGCCTGCCTGCGCCGCCTGGGCCATGCTGCGGCCTGGCAACTCAACGGTGGCATGGCGATGGCGGAAACGACGCGTCATCCGCTGGCGATGGCAGCCTGACGGGGCTGAAGTTTCTCCCATGGAATGAAACACCGTGTCGCCAATGGCACGGTGTTTCAATTCATTTTCGCGCTTCATTTCCTTCCAGCATTTTTCTGAGCTGCCGCTCGCTGTTTTCTTTACTCGCACTCCCCTAAAACCTTGGCTACGTACGCTAGCGCACGGTCTTGTGCGCGGGGCGCACCTACGATGAAGTTCAGAAAATCTCCCGATACCCTGAGATTCGTCGCAACGCTCCGGCGCTTCGTCTGCCGTCTTCGCCAGTGTCCGATTGTGTTCTTCCAGACTCGGCCAGCGTGACGCCGGCCGTCTGGCGCTGGCTGCAAGCGCGCACCTAGCGAGGCCAAGTTGAAAAAGTACACCGCAGTAGTCACGCAGCAGATCAAGGAAGGGCTTTCGAAATGCAAGGCAATCTTCCGCGACCGTCCCCATGCACCGGACAGTTTCGACGCCGCGCGCGACGATGCCTTGCCCCTGCGCTCCGAATTGTTCAGCGCCATGCAGATGGCCGCCCATGGCAAACATGTCGCTGCCGGCCACGCGGTGGGACGGCAGCATGGCCGCGACCGCCTGCTGGCGCGCCTGGCTGACAATGCGGCGCTGATCACGGCCACCGTCAACGAACTGACCGCCACCGTCAAGAGCGGGCGCCAGGTCACGCCGGCCTCGGAGTGGCTGCTGGATAATTTTTACCTGATCGAGGAGCAGATCCGCACCACGCGGCGCCACTTGCCGAAGAACTACAGCAAGGAATTGCCACGGCTGACCTCCGGCGTGGATGCGGGCTGTCCGCGTATGTATAAAATCGCGCTGGAAATCATCTCGCATGGCGACGGCCGGGTCGACCTGGAAAACCTGCGCCATTTCATCGACGCTTACCAGGATGTGGCAACGCTCACCCTGGGCGAACTGTGGGCGGTGCCCATCATGCTGCGCCTGGCCCTGATCGAAAACTTGCGCCGCGTCGCCGTGCGCGTGGCCGACGACCGCCTGCAGCGCGACCTGGCCAATATGTGGGCCGACCAGATGACCGACATCGCCGAGCGCAATCCCAGCGGCTTGATACTGTTGGTGGCCGACATGGCGCGCTCGAATCCGCCGATGAGCAGCGCCTTTGTGGCCGAATTGTCACGCCGGCTGCAGGGACAAAGTTCGTCGCTGAGCCTGGCGCTGTCGTGGCTGACGCACAAGCTGGCCGAGTCGGGCCTTACCATCGAGCAGCAGATCCAGGCTGAAATCGGACAGCAGGCAGCCGACCAGGTGTCGATCGCCAACAGCATCGGCAGCCTGCGTTTTCTGGGCAGCATGGATTGGCAGGAATTTGTCGAGACCATGAGCGTGGTCGAGCAGACCTTGCGGCTGGACCCGGCCGGCACGTACGGCCTGATGGACTTCGCCACGCGCGACAGCTATCGCCACGTGATCGAGCGCATCGCCAAGCGCAGCGCGCGCAGCGAAGTGGAAGTCGCCGAGATGGTGCTGCAACTGGCGCACACGCATGGCAATGGCAATGATGCGCGTCGCGGCCACATCGGTTTTTATTTGGTAGGGCGCGGCGTGCTGGTACTGGAAAAGCAGGCCGGTGCGAAGCTGCCCTTCATCGTGGCGCTGCAGCACACGGCGCGCGCTGCGCCGCTGGCCGTCTACCTGGGCGCAATCTGCTTCCTGAGCCTGGCGACGAGCGCATTGCTGCTTGAGCGCGCCGTGCGCCATGGCGTGCAGGGCTGGCCGCTGGTCGCGCTGGGTGCGCTGGCGCTGCTGGGCAGCAGCCAGCTGTCCGTGGCCGTGGTGAATTGGCTGGCGACCCTGATGACGTCGCCGCATCCGCTGCCGCGCATGGATTACCAGGCCGGCATTCCGCCGGACGGGCGTGGCATCGTGGTGGTGCCGACCCTGATCTACAGCGAGGAAAACGTGGCCGCCTTGTGCGAGGCGCTGGAAGTGCGTTACCTGGCCAACCGCGATCCGAACTTGCGTTTTTGCCTGCTGACCGATTTTGTCGACGCGTCCGCGCAAACGATGCCCGGCGATGATGCCTTGCTACGCCAGGCGCAGGAGACCATCCGCGGCTTGAACGACAAGTACCGCGTGGCGGGCAGCGAGTTCAAGGAAAACGCCGACCCGAGCGAACGCGAAGCGCTGGGACAGGTGGGACCGTTCCTGTTGCTGCACCGTCCGCGCCTGTGGAATTCGCAGCAGAATGCGTGGATGGGGCAGGAGCGCAAGCGCGGTAAATTGTCCGACCTGCACGCCTTTCTGCGCGGCGGCGCGCGCGACAAATTCTCGCTGGTGGAAGGCGAATTGGGCGGCCTGCACAGCATCAGATATGTGATCACGCTCGACACCGATACGCAACTGCCGCGCGACGCGGCGCGCGAATTCATCGCCACCATGATGCACCCGCTGAACCGCCCCGTGCTCGATGCAGCCGGTACGCGTGTGATCGCCGGCTACGGCATCTTGCAGCCGCGTGTGGCCGTAGTGCTGCCGAGCGCGAATGCTTCACGCTATGAGCTGCTGTGCGGTGGGGAACCGGGCATCGACCCCTATACGCGCACCGTCTCCGACCTGTACCAGGATGTGTTTTATGAAGGCTCCTTCATCGGCAAGGGCATCTACGATCTCGACATGTTCGAGCGCGTGCTGGGCCAGCGCCTGCCCGACAATAAAATCCTCAGTCATGATTTATTGGAAGGTTGCTATCTGCGCGCCGGCCTGCTCAGCGACTCGCAATTGTATGAGCAATATCCTGCCCGCTATGATGCGGACGTGAGTCGCCGCCAGCGCTGGATACGCGGCGACTGGCAACTGATAGGTTGGCTGTTGGGGTGCGTGCCGGGCCGCGCCGGCAAGCGCGAACGTAATCCTCTGTCGATGCTGTCGCGCTGGAAGCTGTTCGACAATCTGCGCCGCAGCGTCGTGGCGCCCGCTACCACCGTGTCGCTGCTGCTGGTGTGGGGATTTTTGCCGCACGTGGCCTTCTGGAGCGCGGCGGTGCTTGCCATCATCTTCCTGCCGCCCGTCTTCTCGGCTTTGTACGACCTGTTGCGCAAGCCGCGCGACACCCTGTGGCGCCAGCATCTGGCCGCGTTCGAGCGGCGCTGCGGCGTGCAGTTTTCGCATGCCATGCTGACTCTCGTTTTCCTGCCCTATGAGGCGTGGATCAGCCTGGACGCCATCGTGCGCACCTTGTGGCGCCTGGGCGTGTCACACAAGCATTTGCTCGACTGGCGGGCCTCGAACCTGCATGCGTCTTCCGGCGCGCAGGCCGACAGCTGGCGCGCCATGTGGTGCTCACCGGCGCTGGCGCTGGCCACCTTTGCCGCCTTGCTGCACTGGCGCCCGGCAGCGTTGCCGGCCGCCGCCGTGGTGCTGCTGCTATGGCTGGCCGCGCCCGCCATAGCCTGGTGGATCAGCCGTCCCATCGAACGGGCCGTGGCCCGCCTGTCGCTCGAACAGGGGCGTTTTCTGCGTGGCGTGGCGCGCAAGACCTGGGCGTATTTCGAGACCTTCGTCGGCCCCGACGATCACTGGCTGCCACCCGATAACATGCAGGAGCATCCGAACCTGGTGGTGGCGCACCGCACCTCGCCCACGAATATCGGCCTGGCGCTGCTGGCCAACCTGACGGCCTATGACTTCGGCTATCTCACCATGGGCCAGTTGATCGAGCGCAGCCGCGCCACCTTGCACAGCATGGGCGAGCTGGAACGCTTCCAGGGCCATTTCTACAACTGGTACGACACACAAACGCTCAAGGCACTGCAGCCCATGTATATTTCGACGGTCGACAGCGGCAATCTGGCCGGTCACCTGTTGACTTTGCAGCCCGGCCTGGTGGAACTGTACGACGCCCCCATCATGGGACTACAGATCGTCGATGGCATTCGCACGACGGCGCAAGTGCTGCAGGAGTTCATCGCTGCCGAAGGCGAAGGCCAGGCGGTGCTTGCATCGCTGGCGCTGCTGCAGATGCCGGCCGTGCCAGCCAGCTTGCCCGAATGGCATAGCTACCTCAGTGCCGTCAATGGCGCGGCCGACGCGCTGCTGTCGTTGAACTTGCGCAGCGAGGATGGCGAGCTGGCCATGTGGCGCGACGCGCTGGCGCGACAGTGCCGCGTGGCGCTGGCCGAATTGCTGCAACTGGCGCCGTGGGCGGCGCAAACGGGCATCGATGCGGCATGGCTGCGCGTGCCGACCCTGCGCGAACTGGCCAACCTGGAGGTGGTGCAAGATACGCCGTTCGAACTGGCAGCATGGCTGGCGCAAGGCCGCGAGCAGGCTGGCTGTCGCATGCGCGACATCGCTCACGCGGCGGGCCAGGCACGCGACTTCGCGCAGATCGAATACGCGTTCCTGTACAACCCATCGACCAAATTGCTGGCCATCGGCTACAACGTCGGCGAACGACGCCTGGACCCCAGCTACTACGACTTGCTCGCTTCCGAAGTGCGTCTGGCCAGCTTCGTTGCCATCGCCCAGGGCCAACTGCCACAGGAGCACTGGTTCGCACTGGGCCGCCAACTGTGCATGGTGGCCGGCCAGCCCGTGCTGCTGTCGTGGAGCGGCTCCATGTTTGAGTACCTGATGCCGCTGCTGGTGATGCCGAATTATCCGAACACCCTACTCGACCAGACTTATCAATCCGTCATTGAGGCGCAGATCGACTACGGGCGCCAGCGCGATGTTCCGTGGGGAATTTCGGAGTCCGGTTACAACACGGTCGATGCCAGCCTGAATTACCAGTACCGCGCCTTTGGCGTGCCGGGACTCGGCTTGAAGCGTGGTCTGGCTGACGACTTGGTGGTGGCGCCGTACGCCAGCATGATGGGTCTGATGGTGCAGCCGGAAGCGGCGTGCCAGAACCTGCAGCGCATGCAGGCGGCCGGCTACATGGGCCGCTATGGATTTTTTGAAGCGATCGACTTTACTACCGCGCGCCTGCCGCGAGGGCAGAGCAGTGCCGTCATCCGCTCGTTCATGGTGCATCACCAGGGCATGGGTTTCCTGGCCCTCAGCTACCTGTTGCACGACCGTCCCATGCAGCGCCGCTTCGAGTCCGATCCGCTGCTGCAATCGGCCTTGCTGGTGCTGCAGGAACGTACGCCGCAGGCAGGTGCGTTTTACTCGAATACGGCCGAACTGGCGGTGCTGCGCAGCGGCGCCTCCGAGCAGGCCATGCCGATGCGCATACTCACGCAGGCCAACAGCGCCGTGCCTGAAACGCAGTTGCTGTCGAATGGCCGCTACCACGTCATGGTGAGCAATGCGGGCGGAAGCTACAGCCGCTGGAAGGACTTGTCCGTGACGCGCTGGCGCGAGGACATCACGCGCGACAACTGGGGTAACTTCTGCTACCTGCGCGACCTCGACGACGGTGCCGTCTGGTCCACCACGTACCAGCCCACCTTGGCCGAACCGAATAAATACGAAGTGATATTTTCCGAGGGGCGCGCTGAATTTCGCCGTGCCGACCATGGCCTCGACTTGTACACGGAAATCGTGGTCTCGCCCGAGGACGACATCGAAATCCGGCGTACGCGCATCAGCAATAATTCGAACCGCCAGCGGCGCATCGAGATCACCAGCTTTGCCGAAGTGGTGATGGCACCGGCGGCGGCTGACGCAGCCCATCCCGCGTTCAGCAAGCTGTTCGTACAGACGGAAATCCTGGCGCATGAAAATGCAATTTTGTGCACGCGTCGGCCGCGCTCGAAGGACGAGCAGATGCCGTGGCTGCTGCATGTGATGACGGTGCACGATAGCGAGCACTATACCGTGTCGTTCGAAACGGACCGCGCGCGTTTCATCGGCCGTGGCAACACGGCGCAACTGCCGCAAGCGCTGCAGGAGAGTGGTCCGCTCGGTGGCGCCCAAGGTTCCGTGCTCGACCCCATCGTGGCCATCCGCTATGTCATTATCCTGGCCCCCGACCAGGCAGTGACGGTCGACAGCGTGATCGGCATGGTGGAGCAGCGCGAGGCGGCGCTGCACCTGATCGACAAATACCAAGACCGGCACCTGGCCGACCGCGTGTTCGGCTTGGCCTGGACGCACAGCCAGGTGGTGCTGCGCCAGTTGAATGCCAGCGAGGCCGATGCGCAGCTGTATGCGCGCCTGGCCAATGCCGTGATTTATCCGAATGCGGCCTTGCGCGCCGAGGCCGGCATCCTGATCAAGAACCAGCGCGGCCAATCTGGCCTGTGGGCGTACGCCATCTCGGGCGACCTGCCCATCGTGCTGCTGCAGATACGCGACGCTGCCAATATCGAACTGGCGCGCCAGATGGTGCAGGCGCACGCCTACTGGCGCCTGAAAGGGCTGGTGGTGGATCTGGTGATTTTGTACGAGGAACAGTCGGGCTACCGCCAACTGCTGCACGACCAGATCATGGGTTTGATCGCCTCGGGCATCGATGCGCAAGCGATCGACCGTCCAGGCGGCATCTTCGTGCGCCTGGCCGAGCAGATTGCCAACGAAGACCACATCTTGCTGCAATCGGTGGCGCGCGCCATCATTAGCGACTTGCGTGGCACTCTGGCCGAACAGATCAAGCGCCCGCCGAGCCCCGTGCTGCGCATGCCGCCGCTGTTGCAGGAACCGGTGCGCGATCATGGCGGCGTGCCGCACCGGGCGCAGGCGCGCGAGTTGATCCTGGAAAATGGCCTGGGCGGATTCACGCCCGATGGGCGCGAATACGTGATCACCACGGACGCAGGCAAACAGACGCCGGCACCATGGTCGAACGTGCTGGCTAATGCGCAATTTGGCACGGTGGTATCCGAAAGCGGTCAGGCCTACACCTGGAGCGAGAATGCGCATGAATTTCGTTTGACGCCGTGGCAAAACGACCCCGTTTCCGACTTGTCCGGCGAAGCGTTTTACGTGCGCGACGAGCACAGTGGCCAGTTCTGGTCGCCATCGGCGCTACCGGCGCGCGGCAGCGGCGACTACGTGACGCGTCACGGTTTCGGCTACAGCATTTTTGAACACAGCGAGGGTGGTATCGCCACTGAACTGTGCACTTATGTGGCGCTCGATGCAGCCATCAAATACTCTGTCATCAAGGTGCGCAACGATAGCGACGTGGCGCGCCGCCTGTCCGTCACGGGCTACGTGGAATGGGTGCTGGCTGGCCTGCGCGCCAAGTCTGCCATGCATGTGGCGACTGAAGTCGACAGCATCAGCGGCGCGCTGTTTGCACGCAATAACTACAACACGGAGTTTTCAGGTCGTGTCGGTTTTTTCAATACGGACGCCAGCATCCGTTCCATCACCTGCGACCGCAATGAATTCATCGGCCGTAACGGCAGCCTGGCGCAGCCAGCGGCGCTGCGGCGCGTGCGCCTGTCCGGCAAGGCCGGTACCGGGCTGGACCCGTGCGCGGCCATCCAGGTGCCATTTGAACTGCAACCTGGGCAGGAGCGCGAAATCGTCTTCCTCCTGGGCGTGGGTGGGCGCCGCAATGCCGATGCCAGCACCATGGTGCAGCGCCATGCGGGCAAAGGTGCGGCATGCGCCGCCCTCGACGCGGTGCGCGCGCACTGGGAGAGCACACTGAGTGCGGTGCGCATCGAAACGCCCGATCCGTCGCTGGACGTGATCGCCAATGGCTGGTTGATGTACCAGACCATCGCTTGCCGTTTGTGGGCGCGCAGCGGCTATTACCAGTCGGGTGGCGCGTATGGCTTCCGCGACCAGCTGCAAGATGCGATGGCCATGATCCACACGGCGCCGCAACTGTTGCGCGGCCATTTGCTACTGTGCGCGGCGCACCAGTTTGTGGAAGGCGACGTACAGCATTGGTGGCATCCGCCATCGGACCGGGGCGTACGCACGCACTGCTCTGACGATTACCTGTGGCTACCGCTGGCCGCTTGCCGCTACGTGACCGCCACCGGTGACGTCAGCGTGCTGTCGGAAGTGGTGCCCTTCATCGAAGGGCGCACCGTCAAGCCGGAGGAGGACTCGTATTACGACCAGCCCCTGCGTTCGGACGAGTCGGCCGACCTGTACGAGCACTGCGTGCGCGCCATCGGCCATGGCCTGCGCCTGGGTGTGCACGGTTTGCCGCTGATGGGTTCCTGCGACTGGAACGACGGCATGGACAAGGTGGGCGAGCATGGCAAGGGCGAGAGCGTCTGGCTAGCCTTCTTCCTGTATGAAGTGCTGCAGCGCTTCGCCGAGGTGGCCGTGCTGCGCGGCGACGTGGCGTTTGCCCAATTCTGCCGCGACGAAGCCGTCAAGCTGGCGGCCAATGTCGAGCAGCATGCCTGGGATGGCGAGTGGTACCGGCGCGCGTATTTCGACGACGGCACCCCATTGGGATCGCACACGAACGAGGAATGCCAGATCGATTCGATTTCGCAAAGCTGGGGCGTGCTGTCGGGCGCGGCCAACAAGGAGCGCGTGGCCGGTGCCATGCGCCAAGTCGATGCGCGGCTGGTGCGGCGCGACTCCGGCGTGATCCAGCTGCTCGATCCACCGTTCGACAAAGCCGACCTCAATCCCGGCTATATCCGCGGTTATGTGCCCGGGGTGCGCGAGAACGGCGGCCAGTACACGCATGCGGCCATCTGGACGGCGATGGCCTTTGCCCGAATGGGTGATGGCGAAAAGGCGTGGGAACTGCTGCGCATGATCAATCCCGTGCGCCACGGTGTCGACGCGCAGGCAGTGGCGCGCTACAAGGTGGAACCGTATGTGGTGACGGCCGACGTGTATGCCGTGGCGCCACACGTGGGGCGCGGCGGCTGGAGCTGGTACACGGGATCGTCTGGCTGGCTGTACCGCCTGATCGTCGAATCGCTGCTCGGCTTGACGCGTGAAGCGAACGTGCTGCGCGTGACGCCGACTCTGCCGGCCGAATGGAGTGGCTTCAAGCTGCAGTACCGCTTCGGCAGCAGCAGCTACGCCATCACGGTGGAGCGGGCGCAGGGGCGGCCTGCCGGGCTGGCGCTCGATGGCGTGGCAATCGATGGCAACAGCATCACCCTGCGTGACGAGGGCCGCGAGTATGCGGTACTACTGCTGGTCTAGCCTAGCCTAGCCACGTGTCGTGCTCTGCGCGGCGCCCCTTGGGAGGCGCCGCGCCAGTGCGCATGTCCGCAGGACGACTACTCCCCAATGTTCGAGGCGCATCATGCGTCAATGCCCGCAGCGGCACCAGTGCCGCTGCGGCGCGACGGTATGTGTGGAACTTCCACAACAATGGGCGATTTGAAAACAGACTCGACTTAGAATGCAGTCTGTCCACGACTCCTATAGGGAATGCGCCATGCCGCTTCTTGCCCGCTTGCTTGCCTTGTGTTTGACCTTGCTTGCCCCCTTGCCCGGCCTATGCGCTGCCGCACCCTTCGACGACAAGTTCCGCCAGCTCGAAGAATTGCTGCCCACGCCCAACGTTTACCGCACTGCGTCCGGCGCGCCCGGCCACGCCTATTGGCAGCAACGCGCCGACTATGTGATTCGCGCCACCCTGGACGAAGCGCGTCGCGAAATCACGGCCAGTGAACAGATCACCTACCACAATCGCTCACCCGACAGCCTCGCGTATTTGTGGCTGCAACTGGACCAGAATGGCTTGCGCCAGGATGCCGACCAGCGCCGCGTGCTGAGCGCGCCGTCGCGCCAGGCCTGGCTCAGCGGCAATGAAGACGAAGCGCTCAAATTCGAAGACTTGCGCGCCATCCACGCGGGCCGCGAATTCGACGGCGGCTTCAAGCTCACCGCCGTGAAAGCGGCCAACGGCAAGCCGCTGCCGCATGTCGTCAACCAGACCATGCTGCGCATCGATTTGCCCGTGGCGCTGGCGCCCGGCCAGAGCATCAGCTTTGGCATCGATTGGTCTTATCGAGTCAATGATCAGAAGGTACTGGTCGAGCGCTCCGGCTATGAATATTTTGAAGACGACAAGAACACGATTTTCCAGATTGCGCAGTGGTTCCCGCGCATGGCTGCGTATTACGACGCCGTCGGCTGGCAGCACAAGCAGTTCCTCGGTTCCGGTGAATTCACGCTGGAGTTTGGCGACTATGAGCTGTATCTGACGGTGCCGGCTGACCATGTGGTGGCGGCCACGGGGGAATTGCAGAATCCGTCCAGTGTGCTGAGCGCGGTACAGCGCGAGCGTCTGGCACGGGCGCGAAATAGCGCCACGCCGCTGCTGGTGATCACGCCCGCTGAGGCGCTGGCGGCGGAAAAGGACCGCGTGGCGGGGACGAAGACCTGGCACTTCAAGGCGGCCAATGTGCGCGACGTGGCGTGGGCATCGAGCCGCAAGTTCATCTGGGATGCGCAGGGCTTGAATAGCGGCGGCAAGCGCGTGATGGCGATGTCCTACTATCCGAACGAGGGTAATCCGCTGTGGCAGCAGTACAGCACGCGTGCCGTCGTGCATGCGATCGAACAGTACAACAAGTACAGTTTTGATTATCCGTATCCGAATGCGATTTCCGTCAATGGCGCCGTGGGCGGCATGGAGTATCCGATGATCTCGTTCAACGGCGGACGCCCGGTGAAGGACAAGAAGACGGGCGAGCTGACGTATTCGAAGACGACGAAATACGACCTGATTGGCGTGATCATTCACGAAGTGGGGCACAACTATTTCCCCATGATCGTCAACTCCGACGAGCGCCAGTGGACGTGGATGGACGAGGGCCTCAATTCCTTCCTGCAGTACCTTGCCGAGCAGGCGTGGGAAGAGCATTTTCCATCCTGGAATGGCGAGCCGCGCAAGATTGTCGATTACATGCGCAGCCAGAACCAGGTACCCATCATGACCAATTCCGAGTCCTTGCTGCAGTTCACGGCGAATGCCTACGACAAGCCGGCCACGGCCCTCAACATCCTGCGCGAGACGATACTTGGGCGTGAACTGTTCGACTTCGCCTTCAAGCAATACGCCTTGCGCTGGAAGTTCAAACGGCCCACGCCAGCCGATTTTTTCCGCACCATGGAAGACGCTTCTGGCACCGACCTCGACTGGTTCTGGCGCGGCTGGTTTTATACCACCGACGCGGTTGACATCAGCATCGACGGCATCAGCGAATATCGCGTGAGCACGAAGAATCCGGAAGTCGAGCAAGCCTGGAAGAAGGCGCAGAAGGCGGCGCAGCCCATCTCGATCTCCGAGCAACGCAACAAGGCGCTGCCGAAGAAGGTTGAGCTGGATCCGACGCTGAAGGATTTCTATAACCGGCACGATGATTTCACGGTGAGCAACAAGGACCGCAACAGCTACGCGGAGGAGCAGGAAGCGCTGGAACCATGGGAGCGAAAATTGCTGGAGCAGCATAAGCTGGGCAAGCATCTGTACCTGGTCGACTTTTCGAACATTGGCGGCCTGGTGATGCCGCTGATCCTGGAAATCGAACTAGAAAGCGGCAAGAAGATCATCGAGCGCGTGCCGGCTGAAGTATGGCGTTATTCGCCGCACAAAATCAGCAAGGTCATCATCACGGATGAGCCGATGGTGGGATTGGTGCAAGACCCGTACTGGGAGACAGCCGACATCGATATCAGCAACAACGCCTGGCCGCGAAAAATCACCGCATCGCGCCTGGAGCTGTTCAAGCTGGAGCGCGACAAAAACAACCTGATGAAGGATTTGAGTACGCCGCTCAAGGCATCCGAGACCAAGCCTGAAGCCCGATCAGAAACGACACAGTAAAACAGCGCCGGCACAGTCCGGCGCTTTTTTCTGCCGGTCCGCGCCGGAAGTGCTATTCTGCGCGACGCCCCGGCGCACACGGACCGGGGCTTTCGCAAATCATTCAAAAGACGACCATGCAAACTTTGACCTTCCTGCGCGCCCTGGGCTGTGCGCTACTGTGCCAGCTGACACTGGCCGCGCACGCCGATCCCCTCAGCTACGCGCGCTACGACCAGGTGCGCACGCGCGACCTGCAGCTGGACCTGAAAGCCGATTTCAAGCAAAAGACCCTCTCCGGCTATGCCGAGCTGTCGCTCAACTGGATCGACCCGGCGGCACGCACCCTGGTGCTCGATACGCGCGATTTATCGATCGCGAAAGTGCAGGTGCAAGACAAGCGCGGCGCATGGCAGATGGCGCCGTATCAGCTGGACAAGGCCGACCCGGAAAAGGGCCAGGCACTGCGCATCACCACCACGGGCCAGCCAGGCAAAGTGCGCGTCTACTATCACACGGCCCCCAACGCCATCGCGCTGCAGTGGCTTACGCCGCAGCAGACCATGTCGGGCAAGCTGCCTTTCATGTTCAGTCAGTCGCAAAGTATCAACGCCCGCTCGTGGGTGCCGTCGCAGGATACGCCAGCCGTGCGTTTTACCTATAGCGCGCGCATCGAGGCGCCGCGCGGCATGCGCGTCGTGATGAGCGCCGAGAATGACGACAAGGCGACTGGCAAGGGCGGTTGGAAATTCAGGATGCCACAGCCGATTCCATCGTATCTGTTGGCCATTGCCATCGGCGAACTGGAAGTGCGCAAACTCGGTCCCCGTTCGGCCGTGTATGCGGAGCCGCCGCGCATCAAGGCCGCCGAATACGAGCTGGCCGACACGGAAAAGATGATCCAGGCAGCCGAAGCGCTGTATGGTCCGTATGGCTGGGGGCGCTACGACATGATCGTGCTGCCGCCATCGTTCCCCTACGGCGGCATGGAAAACCCGCGCCTGACCTTCCTCACGCCGACCATGATCGCCGGCGACCGCAGCCTGGTCGACCTGATCGCGCATGAACTGGCCCACTCGTGGTCGGGCAACCTGGTCACCAACGCGTCGTGGAAGCACATGTGGCTCAACGAAGGTTTCACCACCTACGTCACCACGCGCATCGTCGAGCAGCTGTATGGCAGCGAAGTAGCGCAGATGGGCGTGCAGGTCGACCAGGAAGAACTGGCGGCGTCGATCAAGGAATTACCGGCGGCGAAAACGGCGCTGATTACGCGCGATGCCGATGTCAACCCGGCGCAAACGTATACGGACGACGGCATCATCTACCCGAAAGGCGCCTGGTTCCTGGCGACCATGGAACGGCGCGCGGGGCGTGCCGTGTTCGACCCCTTCCTGCGCGGCTGGTTCGACCAGCATGCGTTCCAGAGCGTGACGACGGAGCAGTTCATCGCCTATCTGCGCAAGAACCTGCTGGCGCAGCACCCAGAGGTGATGCCGCCAGCGGAACTCGAAGAATGGTTGTATGGCACCGGCGTGCCGGCCAGCGCGCAGCGCGTCGTCTCGCCGCGCCTGGCGCTGCTGGACCAGCACCGCGACGCCTGGTTGAAAGGCGAACTGGCGACCAAAGACCTGGGCATGGACAAGTGGATCGCCATCGAATCGATGCACTTCCTGAACGACATCAACAACAAGGCCAGCGCCGCGCAGCTGCGTGAGCTGGACCAGGCATACGGCGTAGGCAAGAGCGGCAACAATGAAGTGGCTTACCGCTTTTACCTCGCTGCCGTGAACGCCGGCTACGATGTACGCGAGCCGCTGCAGGCATTCCTGATGAGCGTGGGCCGCCAAAAGTTCGTCGTTCCACTGTACAGTGCCTTGATGAAGACGCCGCAGGGCCAGGCTTGGGCCAGGGACGTGTATGCGCAGGCGCGTGCACGCTACCACCCGGTGACGCAGGAAAGCGTCGATAAATTGATGGCCGCGCAAGCACATTGAACCTTCTTAGGACATCCTGACCATGCATACCATGAACCGTCTCACCGCCGCCATCGTGCTGGCGTTTTCCAGCATCACCGTGCCGGCGCTTGCGTTTGACGCCGCTCCCGCCGTTGCCGCTGCTGTGGTCCCCGCGCCCGCTCCTGCCTTCGATCTTGAGCGTGATGTTGCCACCGCCCTGAAAGTATTCGACGTGCCCGGCATGGCGATCGCCATCGTCAAGGATGGCAAGGTCATCACCGCCAAGGGCTTTGGCGTACGCAAGCTGGGCGAACCGGCTGCCGTCGATGCGCAGACCTTGTTCGAAGTAGCGTCCAACTCGAAAGGCTTCACGGCCGCTGCGCTGGCCATGCTGGTTGACGAAGGCAAGCTGGCCTGGGACGACCCCGTCACCAAGCACTTGCCCGGCTTTCAGATGTACGATGCCTACGTGACGGGCGCCATGACCATCCGCGATTTGCTGACGCACCGCAGTGGCTTGGGCCTGGGCGCGGGCGACTTGCTGTGGTGGCCTACCACCACGTTTTCCACCGACGAGATCATCGAGAAGCTGCGCTACATCCGCCCGGCCACGAGTTTTCGCAACAGCTATGCTTACGATAACCTGCTGTACATCGTGGCTGGCAAGATCATCGCCGACAAGGCCGGGAAAAGCTGGGGCGCGGCCATGCATGAACGCATCCTGGCACCGCTGGGCATGAAGGGCACCACCACCAGCCTGGCCGAGAACGTTGCTAACCCTGATGTCGCCAGTGCGCACAGCAAGATCGATGGCAAGATCACGGCCGTCAAATCGATGCCTGTGCCGAACGCCGTGGGCGCCGTCGGCATTAACACGAATGCGGAAGATATCGCCAAGTGGATGATGGTATTGCTCGACGAAGGCAAGATCGCCGGCGTGACGGACAAGGATGGCAAGCCAGCGCGCCTGTTCAGCGAAAAGCAGGGCCGCGAAATGTGGGCGGCGCAAACGCCGATCAAGATTGGCGAACCGAAGCCAACGCTGGCCGCGACCAAGCCGAACTTCAGCGCGTATGGCCTGGGCTTTCAGCTGCGCGACTACAAGGGCATGAAAGTGGCCATGCATGGTGGCGCGTTGCAGGGTTTTTATTCGCGCGTAGTGATGGTGCCGGAAGCGAAACTGGGCGTAGCTATCCTCACCAATGCGGAAAATGGCGGTTCGATGACGGCGCTGCAATGGCGCATCCTCGACCATTATCTGCAGGCGGCACCGTCGGACTGGCTGGCGCTGGTGGCCAAGGTGGAGCAGGACCAGCATGCCGAAGAAGTCAAGAAGCAGGGCAAGGCATCGAGCGCGCGCGCGGCCAAATCGCAGCCATCGCTGCCGCTGGCAGCGTATGACGGCGAGTATGAAGATGCCTGGTATGGCAAGGTTGTGATCAAGCCGGAGGGGAAAAAACATATCCTCAGCTTTACGCGCACGCCGGACTTGACGGGCGAGCTGGAACACTGGCAGCACGATACCTTCATCGTGCGCTGGAAGGAGCGCAACTTCAACGCCGACGCCTATGTGACGTTCTCGCTCAATCCCGATGGCAGCATCGACAGGGTGAAAATGGCACCGGTGTCGGCCGAGACGGATTTCAGCTACGACTTCCAGGACCTGAGCCTGGTGCCGGTGAAACCGAAGGACACAAAGAAATAAACCGGTAGGTCGGGTTAGCGCGCCGCGCGTAACCCGTAACCCGACGCCATCACCGGCGCCAACGATGTTGTCGGATTACGCGCGGCGTCGCCGCGCTAAGCCGACTTACTTGACGAACTTCAGGGTCATGCGGTCGCTCTCGCCGATGGCCGTGTATTTGGCGCGCTCCACATCCTTGTTGGCGTAGGAGGGCGGCAGGGCCCAGACGCCGTTACGGTGGTCGGCGGTGTCCTTGGGATTGGCGTTGATGTCGGACTTCGCTGCCAACTTGAAGCCTGCGCTTTCGGCCAGCTTGATCACGTACGCTTCGTGCATATAGCCGCTGCTGGCGGTGGCATCCTGTACCTTGTTCGCTGGCAGGCGGTGTTCAACAACACCGAATACGCCACCCGGTTTCAGGCTGTCATACACTTCCTTGAACAGCGTTTGCATGCCGTCCTGGCCGATGGGTATCCAGTTGTGGATATTGCGGAAGGTGAGCACCATGTCGGCCGTGCCTTTGGGCGCAATGCGGTAGGTGGTGGGCGGCGCGAAGGCGCCCAGTTCCACCTTGCCGAAAGCGGCTGGATTGGCGTCGAGTTTTTGCTGGAAGCGCGCCGCGCCACGGCGTGCACCTTCGCTGCTTGACTGCGGGTCGTTGCCAGCGGCGATCAGCTTGCCGTTGTCGCGCAGATAGGGTGCCAGGATTTCCGTGTACCAGCCGCCGCCGGGCGACAGCTCCACTACCGTCATGTTCGGTTTGATACCGAAAAACGTCAGTGTTTCATACGGGTGGCGGGCACTGTCGCGTAGCGCGTTGGCCGGCGTGCGCGCACTGCCGGCGATAGCCGCCGTCAGGGCCGCGTCGCCCGCCTCAGCTGCCAGTGCCGCACTACTGCCGCCACAGGCCAGCATGACCGTCAGGGCCGCAGCCAGGGATACTCGCTTCATCATCATATGCTCCATGTGTGATTGGATCGGTGGGTAAATTGGCGGTGAACGCCGTCAACGCCGATCATCGGGCAAGCACGCTGGCCGGTCAAGCGGATTCCGTACCCCAGGCGGCATACGCAGGTAATTCGCTGTTGGTGAGCGCATCGGCGCTGGCCGCTCTTGGCGTGCTGCCGCCGGCCTGATCCTGCGCCACTGCTTTACTGCTGATCTTGCATCCATTGCTTCAAGCCGTTGACCCAGTTCTTGGCGGGCAGATTGAACTGCTTCTTGATGCTGGCGGCGCGTTCGTACAAGTCGCTGAAATCGAGTGACGGCGATTGTTTGAAGGCCAGCACGACGATGTTTTCATCTTCCATTTCCGGTACCCAGACGACGGCGTCGAAGACCAGTTCCATGGCCTGCAAATTCTTGTCGTAGTTGGGGAAGTCGCCGAAGACATTCGTGCACATGATGCCATCGGCTGCCAGGCAGTCGAAGCAAGCCTGGTAGAACTCGGGCGTGTCGAGAACGGGGCCGCGCGCGTCTTCGTCGTACAGGTCCACTTGCAGTGCATCGACCGTGCCGTGGTTGGCCGGATCGAGTACGAAATCGAGCGCATTCATTTCGCGCACGTCGAGGCGCTTGTCATTCGGCGGTAGCGCAAATTGGGCGCCGCAGATGGCGATCACGTTCGGATTGAGTTCGATGGCCGTGACCGTGGCGTCGGGGAAGCGGCGGTAACTGAATTTGGTCAGTGCTGCGCTGCCAAGGCCAAGTTGCACGATGCGTTTGGGCTGCGTCTTGAATAGCATCCACATCATCATCATTTGCACGTATTCGAGTTCGATGGCGTCGGGTTTGTCCAGGCGCATGGCGCCTTGCACCCATTTGGTACCCAGGTGCAGGTAGCGGATGCCGCGGTGTTCGGTGGTGGTGGCCGGCGGGTGGCCCGGGTGGCTGAAAGCGGTATGGCTGGTGGAGGTAAAGTCGGTCGTCATGGCAGCAGTTTAGCAGCCGGCAGACAAAAGACGCCGCAGCGTCTTTTGTGATTGCAACTCAAGATTGCTTGCGGCGTCGCGCCAGGAAGCCCAGTACGCCGAGGCCGGCCAGCAGCATGCCGTACGTTTCCGGTTCTGGGACCGGGGCAAGGGTCAGGTTGAAGTTGCCGCTGTAGCTGCCGCCCTTGCTGTTGCCTTTGACCGTGAGGACCAACGGGGCGTTGAACAGCAGGTTGGTTGGCGCCAGTACCTGGCCCTGGGCATAGCCGAAGACGGTGGCGCCGCCAAAGCCATTGAGGTAGATGTTATTCAGGTTGGCCCAGCTGAAGTTGATCGAGGAAGCATCGCTGCCCGTGACCGACAGGTTGGCCAGGAAGGCTTGCGCGGTCGAACCGAAGGTCGCATTCTGGGAGAAGGTGAAGGTATCGGTAAAGTCGCCGAGCGGATTGGGCGTGGCGTTGAAGCCGCCTACCCACAGGTTGCCCGAGGTGTTGGTCAGGGTGACGTTGTACGCAGCAGCAGATGCATTGCCGATGGTTGCAGCGCCCAGCACCAATGCTGCGATGAGTGATTTCAGTTTCATATTTATCCTTGCGAGAAAACGATTGATGTTCCAAAAAAACCGTGCTGCTCAGACAAATTATCGTCAAGACAATTCATTGTCAATGAGATATTTTTATATCATTATGCAAACCTAAATAGCTTTTTTCTAACACACGGGCGCGGTATTAATAAATGGCGATATTAATATTTCTAATTATCAATATTGCACCGAAAAATAATGGCGGAATGTGTGATTTAAAAATCGTTAGACGAGGAACTAATTTCCCTCCGGCAAAGGAAGAATGAGCATCACCGCCAGGCCACCGCCTTCACGGTTGGCCAGCGTGATGCGTCCGCCATGCGCTTCGGCGATTTCGCGCGCCAGGGCCAGGCCCAGGCCCGTGCCGCTGCGCTTGGTGGAATAAAACGGCACTAAGGCGTTTTCCAGCACGGCGCCGCTCATGCCCGGCCCCCGGTCGCGCACTTCGATGCGCAGCTGTCCATGCGCCTGGCTGACGTGCAAACCGATATGCTGGAGCTTGGAGCCGGACTCCAGCGCATTCTTGAGCAGGTTCAGCAGCGCCTGCTGCATTTGCGCCGCATCGAACACGGCTGACTGCGTGGGCGGCGTGCCGTCGAGCGTGAAGACTGCTTGCGATGCCAGGCTGCAGAGGAACGGTTGCCATTCACACGGCGCCGGGCGCGGTGCGGGCAGCTTGGCAAAGCGCGCATAGCCGAGGATGAAGGTTTCCAGGTGGCGCGTGCGCTCCTCGATGGTGGCGAGGATTTGCGGAAGGCGTTCGGTCTGGCCGCGGCGCACCAGCTCGGCGCCGGAATGGGCCAGCGAGGCCAGCGGCGCCAGCGAGTTGTTGAGTTCATGGCTGATGACGCGGATGACTTTTTTCCAGGTTTGCACTTCCTGGCGCCGCAGTTCCAGGGTCAGTTGGCGCAACAGCAGCAGTTCATGTTTGCGCCCGTTCAGGCTGAAGCTGCGCCGCGCCAAGTGATACACCTCTTCCTGTTCCCCTTCGCCGCTGGTAAACAGGCCATCGTTGCGGCGCGCCAGCGCCTCGGCCAAGGCCGGTGCCGCCTCGCGCACAATGTCTGCAAGGTGGCGTCCTTCGAGACGGCGGCCGTGGTGCAGCAACTGGCGCGCAGCCAGGTTGGCGTAGACGATGGCGCTGCCCTCGGCCACCAGCAGCATGGCTACCGGAGTGTTTTGCACCATGGTGTCGAGCAGCAGTTCACGCTGCACCAGGTCCAGGCGCTGCTTGCGCAGCACGTCGCCCAGCGCATTGTGGGCCGCCACCAGGTCGGCCAGTTCATCGTTCTGCGGCCAGCGCAAGCTAAAGCCGAAGTCACCGTCCTGGTAGCTGGCGACCGTGCCGCTCAAGGCGCGAAACAGCGACAGCATCGCTTGCAGCTGCGCGCGGATGGTCATGATGGCCATGGGCAGCACGCACAGCAGGGTGCCGGCCAGCACCAGCAGCGGCTGGCTTGGCAAAAAATGCGTCAGCAGCAGGGCAATGACGATGCCCAGCACCAGCAAGGTGACGATCAGCGCGGTCCAGCGCGTGAGCAGGGAGAGGCGCATGGGGCCGTATGCCATCAGCCGCGCGCGATGCCCAGGCGTTCCATGCGCCGGTACAGCGCTTGGCGCGACAGCCCCAGTTCCTGCGCCGCCTGCGCCACTACGCCGTGTGCGCGCGCCAGAGCGGCGCTGACGCTGTCGCGGTCCGGTTCCGTCGCGGTCGCATCCTGTGGCGCGCGCAGCGATGGCATTCCCGCCAGCGGCAAGCCCGTTTCCTGCGCATGGATGATCGGACCAGCCGTCAGCAGGCTGGCGCGCTGCATCACGTTTTTCAGTTCGCGCACATTGCCCGGCCAGGCGTGGGCCAGCAAGGTGGCCTGCGTCTGCGCGGCCAGGCTTTTTTCGCCGCCCAGGAAATGCCGCGCCAGGACCAGAATATCTTGCGGCCGCTGGGCCAGCGGCGGCAGGCGCAGTTCGATCACGTTCAGGCGGTAAAACAGGTCTTCGCGAAAGGTGCCAGCCTTGATCATCGCCGGCAAGTCGGCATTGCTGGCGCTGATGACGCGCACTGTCACCTGCCGCTCGCGGTTCGAGCCGAGGCGCTCGAAGCGTCCCGTTTCCAGCACGCGCAGCAGTTTCATTTGCCCGGCCAGCGGCAGGTTGCCAATTTCGTCGAGGAACAAGGTGCCGCCATCGGCCGCGTCGAACTTGCCATCGCGTGCGCGCGTGATGCCGGTGTAGGCGCCCGCCTCGGCGCCGAACAGTTCCGCCTCGATCAGATCGACTGGCACGGCACCGCAATTGAGCACGACGAAGGGACCGTTGGCGACCTGTGAATTGGCTTGCACGATGGCGGCGATGCGTTCCTTGCCGCTGCCGTTCGGCCCGGAAATGAGCACGGGCACGTCGGCGCGCGCCACCTGGCAGGCCAGGTGCACCACGCGTTCGGTGGCCGGATCTTGCCATACCATGCCGCGCAGGTCGAATTCGTGCTCCAGCGCGTGGCGCTGGCGCTGCTCAGCTACCACGCGCTGGCGCAATGCGCGGTTGGCTTGCCCCAGTTCCAGCAGGTTCTGCACGCTGGCGATCAGGCGCCTGTCATCCCATGGCTTGGCCAGGTAGTCGGCCGCGCCAGACTTGATCAGCTCGACGGCCGCGTCGAGCTGGGTCCATGCCGTCAGCAAGATCACGGGCAAGTCAGGGTAGCGCGCGCGGATGGCGTGGAACAGCGCGCTGCCTTCTTCGCCCGAGGTGGTGTCGGCCGTGAAGTTCATATCTTGCACCACCAGGTCGATGGCGTGGTGCTCGAGCAGATGCAGGCCTTCCTCGGGCGAGGTGGCACGCATGGCGTCGATCTCATGCAGGGAGAACAGCACGTCGAGGGCGATGGCCACGGCGGCATTGTCGTCAATAATCAGTACGGTAGGCATGCGCGCAGCATATCACTGAGGTGCCGCTTCAGGTGCTGCGCGTGGCAGTGGCCGGCGAAATGCTGGCCGCGCGCCATGCCGGTCCATACACTGCGCCCACGCCCAGCAGCCAGAACACCAGCGCACCGGCCAGCAGGTAGCCCGGTGGCAGGCGCGCCATTTCCAGCTGGCTCACCAGCAGCTGATTTAAGCCTAGCGCCAGCAGCACGCCGCAAGCCACGCCGACGCTGGTGATCATGAAATTCTCCGTCAAGAAGTAGCGCAGGATATCGCTGCGGCGCGCACCCAATGCGCGCCGCACGCCGATCTGCTTCCTGCGCTGCGTCACCCACAGGCTGGCAATGCCGACGATGCCGCTGGCGGTCACCAGCAGCAGCAGAGTCGATACGGCGATCAGCATCCAGGACAGGCCGCGGTCGGCCCGGTAGCGCAATTGACGGTGCTGTTCCAGGGTGTCGGTACGCACCAGCAGGCGGTCGCTGCTGGCACTGCGGATGGCCTGTTGCGCTTCCTTGATCAGGCGATCGCGCTGGCCCGGTTCGGCACGCACGACATACAGCAGGGAATCGCGCCCGCCCGTCAGGCGTGCCGGCAACAGGAGCGAGTATTCGCCTTCGGCCTTGACCTGGCCGACCTGCGTTTGCAGCCGCTCGACGACGCCGACCACGCGCAGCTCGGGATCGTCGGCGCCGGTGCCCTTGTATAGCGTCTTGCCGATAAAGCTGGTTTCGCCGGGCCAGATTTTTTGTGCCGCCGCGCGCGTCACGATGGCCACCTTGGGATCGCTACCGTCGACATCTTCGTCGATCTCGGACACTTCATCGGGCCGGAAGTCGCGTCCTTCCAGCAGTTGCAAGCCATAGGTCTTGACCAGCGAATCGGGCGTGTAGTAAGTCGATATATTGGCACTGGGCGTGACCTGATTGCGCTTGGCCGCCACGCTGGTCGAGTTGCCGGAGCGTGACAGCACTGCCTGCGACGTTTGCGCCACCGACAGCACCCCCGGCAAGGCGCGCAGCAGGGCTGCCTGGCGTTTCTGCTCCGACAGCTGGCGCTGGTGTCCGCCGCGATCCATGTTTTGAATATTGACGTAAAAAATGTCGTTTTCAGCGGCCACGCCGGTGGGCCGGGCAGCCACCGCCTGGCGCAGGTTGACGATGTGCAGGGCGTTGGCCAGGATGGCCAGGCTGATAGCGATCTGCAGCGCCACCAGGATGGCGCCGGTTTTGCTGCGCATCAGCGCCGACACGATGGGACGGATTTCCATGCTGGACCTCATGTTGGGTAAAGGGGGGGGGGGGGCGGCTTCATTGCGACTTGAGCTGTATCGCCGGCGTTACCTGACAGGCGCGCCAGGTAGGCAGGAGGCCAGCGAGCACGGCCGCCAGCACCGACATGGCAAACGTCAGCAATAGCATTGCTATATCCATGTGTGCCACGCTGCCCAATTCTTCCGACTGCTGACTGACCACGGCCAGCGCGCCAAATGCCAGCAACAGGCCGATCACGCCGCCAGCGAGGCCGATCACGCTGCTTTCGATCAGGAACTGGCGGAAGATATCGCGCCGCGTGGCGCCCAGTGCCCGGCGGATGCCTACCTCGCTGGCGCGCACGGAAAACTTCGCCAGCAGCAGGCCGATGGTGTTGACCAGGCAGAGCAACAGGAAGCCGAAGGCCAGCCAGGCTGCCAGCTTGTTGTCGTTGTCGACCACATGCAAATAGTTCATCCATTCGTTCAGGTCGTACAGCCGGTTCGGCGCATTGCGCTTCATGCGCCCCAGCTTGCGCTGCTCGCCCGCATAGGCGTCCAGGTATTGCTGCAACTGGCCGCGTTCGCCGCTGCTGGCCATTTCGAACCAGAACTGCAGCCAGGTGCAGCCGGAAACGAGCCGGCCCTGGAAGCCGGGTGGGACGCTCTGGTCGCTATTGCAGCTCATGCCGCCGTCGTGCTCCGTTTCGTGCCGAATCGCGCTGGCAAACGGGATGAAGAATTCGTCTTCGGCGCCAAAGGCGCCCTTGCTGCCGATGATGCGGTGTGGGCGTGGCACCACGTTCCAGGTCGCCAGCACGCCTGTCACCATGTAGGGACGGCCCAGCAGCGTGACGCGCTGGCCGACCGGGTTGCTTGTACCGACCAGTTTTTCGGCCAATGCGCGGCTCAGGACGATCACATCGGCGCCGTTGGCATCATCGGCTTCGCTCCACGCCTGGCCGTACAGGAAGGGCGCTTCGAACATGCTGAAAAAATCGCGTGTGGGCGCCATGCCCTGGGAGTTGAAAGACCCGATATCCTTGCGTGCCGGCTCGACCGGACCGGCCACGCCGTACATGACGGTGCGGCGCACGCCCATTTTGCTGGCCATGAAATTACGTGCATCGACATAGCTCATCTGGGCTTGCGAAAAACCCGGCTCTTCGCCGGGGACATAGCCTTTGACGGGCAGTATGTCGATCAGCGGCACGAACATGCGGTCGCTCTTGTGCGGTAGCGGATCGCCGGACATGGCGTGCAAGATGGTGACCGTGGAGACGCTGGCGGCCACGCCAACGGCCAGGGTCAGTATCATCAATGCGGTCAGCGCGCGGTTACGGCGCAGGCTGCGCAGGCCCAGCGTGAAATAGTAGCGAAACATGTTTTCTCCTCAGGCGCTCACGGTGTGCTGCGCCCTGGCAGACAGGGTGGCGCCGTGTTGCACCAGGTCCGACACCTGGCCGTCGATGATGTGTACATTGCGCTGGCTGCGCAGCGCCAGTTCCGGATCGTGCGTGACCATCAGGATGGTGGTGCCTTGCGCATTGATTTCTTCCAGCAGTTCCATCACGCCGCGCGCCATTTGCGTGTCCAGGTTGCCCGTCGGTTCATCGGCCAGCAGCAGCTTGGGCGAGCCGGCCAGAGCGCGCGCGATCGCCACGCGCTGCTGCTGGCCGCCCGACAATTCGGCCGGATAATGCTTCATGCGCGACGCCAGGCCGACCTTGGCCAGCGCTTCCTCGATGCGCTCCTTGCGCTCGGCGCGGTTGAAGCCCCGGTAGCGCAGCGGCACGTCGACGTTGTCGAACAGCGACAAGTCGGGAATCAGGTTGAAGCCCTGGAAGATGAAGCCGAGTTTTTCATTGCGCAGGCGCGAGCGGGCATTGTCATCCATGCCCCTGACGTTGACGCCGTCGAGTATATATTCGCCGTCGGTGAATTCCTCGAGCAGGCCGGCGATATTCAAAAAGCTCGTCTTGCCCGAGCCCGAAGGCCCGGTGACGGTGACGAATTCGCCTTGTTGCACATGGATGTCGAAGCCGCGCAGCGCGTGGGTTTCGATCATGTGGGTACGATAGACTTTGTTCAGATTTTGCATGCGCAGCATGGTGGACCTCTTGATGGAATGAAGTGGGTGCAGCTGACTAATTGAGGGAAACGCGGGCGGCGTTCGCGAAGTTTTCCGTACCGGCGACCACGACCTTGTCGCCCAGCTTCAAACCGTCGACAATTTCCACTGCCGTGACGCTGGTCGCGCCCAGCTTGATGGGGGTGCGCATGGCCACGCCGTCGCGCACCACATAGGCGAAACGACCAGCCTCGGCTTCGACGAAGGAGCCGCGCGCCAGCATCAGCACATTCGGCTTTTCGTCGATCAAGAGGCGCGCCGCCACGCGCTGGTTCTGGCGCAGGCCGGCCGGCTGCGCACCATCGAAACGCACACGTGCCAGTACCTGGTTCTTCACCACTTCGGGCGACAGCGCCGACAGTTTTCCGGTCGCCTTGATGGCGCCCGTTTCGATCTCGGCGCGCATGCCCAGGCCCATGTCGGCCACATAGGTTTCAGGCACCTCGAGCTCTATTTCCAGCTGCGACAGGTCGACCAGAGTCATGAGGGCAGTATTGGCTTGCACCACACTGCGGTTGGCCACCGACAGCGTGCCGATAAAGCCGTTGACGGGAGCGCGCACGGTCAGTTCATCGACCCTGCGCTGGGCGTTGTCGCGGACGAGGCGCTGGCGTTCCAGTTCATTGACCTTGGTCTTCAGTGCCAGGCTCACGTCTTCGCTTTCCAGGCCGGCCGCCTGGGAAGCGTGTTTGCTGCGGATGTCTGCTGAATTTAAGGCATCCTTGGCCTTCTGGTAATCGATCTTGGCGATGATGCCCACCTGCGCCACGCTTTCATAGCGCTCCAGTGTGCGTTGCGCTGACAGGCGCTCGATCTCGGCCGTATCGGCGTCACGCTGCGCCAGCAGTTTCTGCTTCTTGGCCAGGATCTGCTGGCGCGCCACTTCCGCCTCCAGCTGCTGCACGCTCGATTGTTCGCGCTTGAGGGCGTCGGACAGGTCAGGCGACTCCAGTACCGCCAGGATGTCACCCTTCTTGACGGTGTCGCCCGCCTTGGCCTTCAGGGTCACGGTGGCCACCGTGGTCGAATACAGGGTGGGGCTGATCGCGGCGACCACGCGGCCATTCACGGCGGCGTCGCGGATCAGGGTGCCGCGCGTGACGTCGGCGATGCGCAGGCGGCTGCTGTTGACGGAATGCTCGCTGTTGCGCCAGCCGGTCACGACAGCGATGGCGGCGCCGATGACGATGATGGCAGCGGCCAGCAGCAGGGCGCGTCGCTTGTGGCGCTGGCCCGGCGGTGCGGAGAGTACGGCGTCTTGCGCTGATGTATCGCGGATCATGGTCGGGTCTCTTGGAGAATAGCTTTTGTAATGCACGATCCGTGCCAGTGCTTAAGTAACTGATTTTACTGGGGAAAAATTCAGGTGTCCGGCTGTCCGTCGTGTCCGCGCTGTCCAGTATGTCCGCACGCGCAGCTTGTACTTGATTAATTAATAATCATCACGGTGGTCAGGCCTATTCTGCCTCCATCGCCGCGTCCGACAATTGCTGGACGATCCGGTCCAGACGGCCAGCCTGCAGCGGGCCTGCCTGCCCTTGCGTCAGGCTGATACGGAGGTCAGCGAAACCCTGTTCGGTGCGCCGCTGGCAGCGGAACCTTGGTGGAGTGCCTGGCTATGGTTACTGCCACTGGCCAGCGCTGTTTGGCGTGTTGGCCGCCTGTGTTGCGCTGATGACGGTGCAGGTGCGTTTTTACGAAAGCGCCAAGCTATGGGAACGCACGCTCGATACCTTGCGCCACCTGCTGAAAACTCGAACCGCGCTGGCGCAGCTACCTGTTGGGGCAGCCTTGTCATTGGCTCCCGGCAGCGCACAGGTGGCCAAGTTGACCCGCGCCATCGAGCGTTCGCTCCTGTATTACGTGCCCTTTGTCGATACGCTGTTGGTCGAGTATGGCGACTGGCTCCTGCTGAAAAACGTCAAGCGCTACTTCCGCACGCGCCAGCTAGTGGCGCAGCGGCTGCCATTTCTGCGTGACAGCTTCATTCAAGTGGCCCAGTTGGAGGCGGATCTGGCACTGGCGCGGCAGCTACGCGCTGCGCCCGTGTACTGCTGGGCGGGTACCGGGGCGCCACGCGCGCTGGCCTTGCAGGGCATGCGGCATCCCCTGCTGGAGCATGCCGCGCCGTTGTCGTTCGGCGTGCAAGGCAAGGGCGGGGGGGGGGGCTTCATCTCCGGCCAGAACGGTATCGGCAAGAGCACCTTGCTGCGTTGCATAGGCTTGAACGTTGTTTGCGCGCGGGCCTTTGGCTTTTGTTATGCAGACAGCGCTGATGTGTCGCGCCTGGCCGTGTATTCGAGCATGCAGAATGAAGACTCGCTCGATGGTGGAGAAAGTCTCTATATCGCCGAATTACGGCGTGCACGCGAATTGCTGGCGCTGGCCGAGCAGGGCGCGCCGGCGCTATTTTTGATCGATGAAATCTTTCGCGGCACGAACCACCTCGAATCGGTAGCGGCCGCGGCCGCCGTATTGCATACGCTGGCCGCGCACCACCTGGTGATCGTCTCGTCGCACAACCTGGTGCTGGGACCACTGCTGGAAGACTGCCTGGCGCCGTGGTGCGTGCGCCGCGACGCCGCGGGGGCGCTGCTGCTGGCGCCCGGCGTGCTGCAGGCCACGAATGGCATCGCCCTGCTGGTGCAGCGCGGTTTTGACGCTGGCATCGCGGACAAGGCCGGGCGCGTCTTCGACTGGCTCAGCACGCACATGGCGCAACCGGCCGATTGCGCCGGCGTGCTGGAACGGGCCTGATGGCTGCCCTTTATTTGTCCTGCTTCTCCGGCGTGCTCTTGTCGATCACTTCGCGGCAATCGCCACGCATGATGGCGTTGTCGTAGTTGGTCCAGCCGTAGCTGTCGACGTAGCGTTTGTGCTGCTTGAAACGTGGGCTGGCGATGCTCCATTCGGGCTGTTCGCCGGCAAAGCGGATGTCGCCCAGGTCGAGCAGGGTGTGGAACATGTTTTCCGTCGACAGGCGCGCTTTTTGATGGCGCCGTAGCTGCGTTACCTTGTCCGGATAGTGGCGCTGGAATTGTGGGGAATACCAGACGAAGGCGGGCACGTGGAACTCGAACTGCGTGTTATGGCCGTGGAAGGCCAGGCGGCAGCTGCCGTCATACAGGGTCTGGCCATGGTCTGCCACGTAGACGAGTGAGCTGCGCAGGGCGGTGCGCTGGCCACCGTCCTTCAGCATGCCGATCACCTGCGATAGAAACCAGTCCGTGTACAGGATGGAGCTGTCGTAGCTGTTGTTCAGCTGAGGCTTGATGGCCGTGTTCGTGTAGACGGGTTTGTCGACGCCGAACAGCGACGGTTGCCACTTGTCGAAGGACTTCGGATAGCGCTGGCTGTAATTCCAATGGCTGCCCAGGGAGTGCAGCACGATGAGCTTTTTCGGTGCCGGGTCGGCCAGCGCATTCTTGAACGGATCTAACAGGATCTGGTCGAAGTTGGAATTGTTGGTAAAGCCGCCCAGGTTAAGGAATTGCACCACCTCCGCTTCCTTGGCAAACACGGAGACGGGCGTATCGAACTGGCCGAACGAGCTTTGGTTCGATAGCCAGTAAGTCTTGAAGCCCGCTTCCTTGTAGGCGGTGAGGAAGGATTTTTCCGAGAACCCATCCTTGAGGCTTTGTGTGGCCGGCTTGCGCGAAATGATGACGGGCACGGACAGGCGCGTGGCGGAAACGGCCGTGATGACGTCGGCCAGCGGCAGCAGATTGCTTTCCTGTTTCAGCAGGGGATTGGTGTCGCGCTCGTAGCCGTTCAAGCTCCAGCGGTCGTAGCGCGACGATTCACCAATCACCATGACGACCACTTCCGGATGGGGATCGGGCTGTTGCTGGTGCGCGCCGAAACGGAAGCTGCTGCTTTTCTGTCCCAGCTCGGCCAGGTAGCGACGTTCCTTATAGAAATCGAAGCCGCGTGCGGCCAAGCCGAAGGGCCAGGAATTGCTCACGGTATCGAAGCTGTAAGGCAGGCGCGCCCAGTGGGGCAGGCTGGGCCAGCCCAGGCCCGTTTCATCGGCGCCGGCAATGCTGGCGTGCTCGGGCTTGGTGCTTTCTTCCTCTTCTTCGGCTGTCTCGTCGTCGGCCGAGCTGGCGTCGCCGAAGCCTGAGGCGCCCGGCTTGCCGCTGGCCGCCGGTTGGCTGGCCTTGGCCGATGCGGGCGCGCGATGCACAACCTTGGCGTCGAAACCGAATTCATAGCCATAGCACCAGAAGCCGCCCAGCAGCAGTAGTAGCAAGAAGGTGGCCGGGCGCGTCTTGCCGCGCCAGTCCAGCCCGCGCGTGCGCGTGGCCGCATACCAGCCAAGTAAGTACCAGGCGATTACGCCCAGCATGACGGCACCCATTAGCCATACTTTTTGCCCGAGGAATTCCAGCGCTTCCTTGGGGCTGGTTTCGAAGATGATGCCCAGGTGGTGCGTGGAAATGCCCTGGCCATAGAAGATGAACAGGTAGATTTCCGTCGGCAGGGCCAGGAAGGCGGGCAGCAGCAGCCAGTGGAAGTACGCGGGGCGCTTGCAGACGCTCCAGACGGCCAGCCAGGCCAGCAGCTCGAAGGTGAGCATGTGCCACGGATGTTCGGGCGCACGCCCCAGCAGCGCGGGCAGGAAGGGCACGGCCGTCAACAAGGCATATGTCAGGAGCAAGAACAGATAGTGAGGGCGAAGCAAGGAGTGCATAAAGGCAGGCAGCGAAAAATGTCCGCCATTATCAATCCTTTTGTTGTCTTGCGGTCGCATAAGAATGCGCGCCTGTGATGCTTGGTTTCAGAGAAAGAATGTCAAATGATCTAGCGTCGGCAGGTGTTCGTCTCCGCGCTGCGCAGCTAAATATTATTCAATATGCCACAAAATTGCCGCTTTTTTGCCTTTTTTTATAGCAAAAAGCGGTAAACTGATTGACCCCCTGTGGCACAAGGTCTAAACTAGCGAGTTCTCGATTTTATTCTGCTCATCGTTTACGTATTGTCTGGCATTTCATGGCCGCTCCTTACCGAGTGGCTGCGGGCGCCTCCGGTGCGCAGTAGATAAA
The DNA here is from genome assembly GCF_029892305.1 of Janthinobacterium sp. CG_23.4. Lineage (NCBI taxonomy): Bacteria > Pseudomonadati > Pseudomonadota > Betaproteobacteria > Burkholderiales > Oxalobacteraceae > Janthinobacterium > Janthinobacterium sp. CG_23.4. Next base: position 220,176 of record NZ_JARXUX010000001.1, read on the forward strand.
AGCGGGCGAGGTTTTAGTCGCCGGGCATCTTGCCCGGGTTATTAATCGTAGTTTTTTGTTGGATTTATAACGATGCCAACCATCAATCAATTGATTCGCAATCCACGCGTCGCTTTGACCGTGAAGAGCAAATCGCCGGCGCTGGAAAACAGCCCGCAAAAACGTGGCGTATGCACACGTGTTTACACCACGACTCCAAAGAAGCCTAACTCGGCTCTGCGTAAAGTCGCTAAAGTTCGCCTGACCAATGGTTTCGAAGTTATTTCGTACATTGGCGGTGAAGGCCATAACCTGCAAGAGCATAGTGTTGTGCTGTTGCGCGGCGGTCGCGTCAAGGATTTGCCGGGTGTGCGTTACCACATGGTTCGCGGTGCTCTGGATACCCAAGGCGTCAAAGACCGTAAGCAATCGCGTTCGAAGTACGGTACCAAGCGCGCTAAAGCAGGCAAGAAGTAATAAGTTGTACGCAGCAAACCCAAGTTTCGCTCAGTGGCAACTAGCTAAGTGAATGTAGTCGACCGCATCTGGTCGAGTAAGTGGAAGGCTATGATGGTCGTCCGCGAGTGTGCGAAGAACGCGCGCTCAACTGAAGATTGAAAGGAATTGATATGCCACGTCGTCGTGAAGTACCCAAGCGCGAAATTTTGCCAGATCCAAAATTCGGCAACACTGATGTCGCTAAATTTGTAAACGTACTGATGCTGTCCGGTAAAAAATCGGTTGCAGAAAACATCATCTACGGTGCTTTCGAGCACATCGCAGCAAAATCGGGCAAAGATCCGCTCGAAGTTTTCGCTACCGCAATCAACAACGCTAAGCCGTTGGTTGAGGTGAAATCCCGTCGCGTCGGTGGTGCAAACTACCAGGTGCCGGTCGAAGTTCGCCCAGTCCGTCGTATGGCTTTGTCCATGCGTTGGTTGCGTGAAGCTGCTAACAAGCGCAGCGAAAAATCGATGCCACAACGCCTTGGCGGTGAGCTGATGGAAGCGGCTGAAAGCCGCGGCGGCGCGATGAAAAAACGCGACGAAGTCCATCGTATGGCTGAAGCGAACAAAGCGTTCTCGCATTTCCGCTTCTAATATAAAGCCAGCTACCGCAAGGCGGCTGTCAAGCATCTGTTGTTCGAGGCCGGGCTCATTTTTGCAAAAAAATGCTGCTCGGTTTTGTCCATTCATTTAGGATTAATTATGGCCCGCAAGACCCCCATTGAGCGCTATCGTAATATCGGTATCTCCGCTCACATCGATGCAGGTAAGACGACCACCACCGAGCGCGTCCTGTTCTACACAGGCGTCAACCACAAGCTGGGCGAAGTGCATGATGGCGCTGCTACTACTGACTGGATGGCTCAAGAGCAAGAGCGCGGTATCACGATTACCTCGGCTGCTGTTACGTGCTTCTGGAAAGGCATGGCAAACAACTTCCCAGCGCACCACATCAACATCATTGACACCCCAGGCCACGTTGACTTCACCATTGAAGTAGAACGTTCGATGCGCGTGTTGGATGGCGCTTGCATGGTTTACTGTGCAGTCGGCGGCGTGCAGCCACAATCGGAAACGGTATGGCGTCAGGCTAACAAGTACAAAGTGCCACGTCTGGCCTTCGTGAACAAGATGGACCGTACCGGCGCCAACTTCTTCAAGGTCTACGATCAGATGCGTTCGCGCCTGAAGGCCAACCCAGTGCCTATCCAGATTCCTATCGGCGCTGAAGACGTCTTCACCGGTGTTATCGATCTGGTCAAGATGAAAGCAGTCATCTGGGACGACGCTTCGCAAGGCATGAAGTTCGAATACGGCGACATTCCAGCAAACCTGGCGGCTGATGCTGCCAAGTGGCGCGAAAACATGGTTGAGGCTGCTGCTGAAGCGTCCGAAGACCTGATGAACAAGTACCTGGAAGAAGGCGACCTGTCGGAAGACGAGATCAAGGCTGCTCTGCGCCAGCGTACCATCGCCAGCGAAATCGTTCCAATGCTGTGCGGCACCGCGTTTAAAAACAAGGGCGTGCAGGCAATGTTGGATGCGGTCATCGAGTACCTGCCATCGCCAATCGACATTCCACCTGTCCCAGGTCTGGACGAGGACGAGCAGCCAGTCGAGCGTGCCGCTGACGACAATGAGAAATTCTCCGCATTGGCGTTCAAGATCGCAACCGACCCGTTCGTCGGTCAGCTGTGCTTTATCCGCTGCTATTCGGGCACGTTGAATTCGGGCGATTCGGTCCTGAACTCCGTCAAGCAAAAGAGAGAGCGTATTGGCCGTATCGTGCAGATGCAAGCCAATGAGCGCGAAGAAATCAAAGAAATGCGCGCTGGCGACATCGCTGCCGTCGTGGGTCTGAAAGACACCACCACAGGCGATACGCTTTGCGACGAAAAAGCGAGCGTCGTTCTGGAGCGCATGGTCTTCCCTGAGCCGGTGATTTCGCAGGCAGTCGAGCCAAAAACCAAGGCTGACCAGGAAAAAATGGGCCTGGCACTGAACCGCCTGGCAGCAGAAGATCCATCGTTCCGCGTGCGTACCGATGAAGAATCGGGCCAGACCATCATCGCCGGTATGGGCGAGTTGCATCTGGATATCATCGTTGACCGCATGAAGCGCGAATTCAACGTTGAAGCGACCGTCGGCAAGCCACAAGTGGCTTACCGCGAAACGATCCGTAAAGTGTGCGAAGAGTCGGAAGGCAAATTCGTCAAGCAATCGGGTGGTCGTGGTCAATACGGTCACGTGGTTCTGAAGATCGAACCGCAAGAACCGGGCAAGGGCTTCGAATTCGTTGACGCGATCAAGGGCGGTACCGTGCCGCGCGAATACATCCCTGCAGTTGAAAAAGGTGTGCGCGACACGCTGACTTCGGGCGTGATGGCTGGCTACCCAGTCGTTGACGTTAAAGTCACGCTGTTCTTCGGTTCGTACCATGATGTTGACTCGAACGAAAATGCATTCCGCATGGCCGCTTCGATGGCATTCAAAGATGGCTGCCGCAAAGCATCGCCAGTCATCCTGGAGCCGATGATGGCCGTGGAAGTGGAAACGCCGGAAGACTACGCCGGTACCGTGATGGGCGATCTGTCGTCGCGTCGCGGTATGGTACAAGGCATGGATGAAATTGCTGGCGGTGGCGGCAAGATCATCAAGGCCGAAGTGCCTCTGTCGGAAATGTTCGGTTACGCCACATCGTTGCGTTCGTCGACCCAAGGTCGTGCGACTTACACGATGGAATTCAAGCACTATGCTGAAGCACCTAAGCATGTGACTGAAGCAATCGTAAGCTCGAAAGCTAAGTAATAGAAGTTCCGGGCCGGCTTTCACGAGAATGCCGGTCCCTACATTTAAATCATTGTTCTAAGGAAGAATAAAATGGCAAAAGGTAAATTCGAACGGACCAAGCCGCACGTCAACGTCGGCACCATCGGCCACGTCGACCACGGTAAAACCACGCTGACCGCTGCAATCGCAACGGTTCTGTCGAAGAAATTCGGCGGCGAAGCTAAAGCATACGACCAGATCGATGCAGCACCAGAAGAAAAAGCGCGCGGTATTACGATTAACACCGCCCACGTCGAGTACGAAACGGCATCGCGTCACTACGCGCACGTTGACTGCCCAGGCCACGCCGATTACATCAAAAACATGATTACCGGTGCTGCGCAGATGGACGGCGCGATCCTGGTATGCTCGGCAGCTGACGGCCCAATGCCACAGACCCGCGAGCACATCCTGCTGGCGCGTCAAGTTGGTGTTCCATACATCATCGTGTTCCTGAACAAGTGCGACCTGGTCGACGACGCAGAGCTGCTGGAACTGGTTGAAATGGAAGTGCGCGAGCTGTTGTCGAAGTATGAGTTCCCTGGCGACGACGTGCCTATCATCAAAGGTTCGGCACGTATGGCGCTGGAAGGCAAAGAAGGCGAAATGGGCGTGGATGCAGTGTTGCGTCTGGCCGATGCCCTCGATTCGTACATCCCAACGCCAGAGCGCGCTGTTGACGGTGCATTCCTGATGCCAGTAGAAGACGTGTTCTCGATCTCGGGTCGCGGTACTGTTGTGACCGGTCGTATCGAGCGCGGCATTGTCAAAGTCGGCGAAGAGATCGAAATCGTCGGTATTATCGATACCGTCAAAACGACTTGCACCGGCGTGGAAATGTTCCGCAAACTGCTGGACCAAGGTCAAGCAGGCGACAACGTTGGTCTGCTGCTGCGCGGCACCAAGCGTGAAGACGTGCAACGTGGTCAAGTTCTGGCAAAGCCAGGCTCGATCAAGCCACACGCGCACTTCACCGGCGAGATCTATGTTCTGTCGAAAGATGAAGGCGGCCGTCATACGCCATTCTTCAACAACTATCGTCCACAGTTCTACTTCCGCACGACGGACGTGACTGGTTCGATCGAGTTGCCAGCAGACAAAGAAATGGTCATGCCAGGCGATAACGTGTCGATCACCGTCAAGCTGATCAACCCGATCGCCATGGAAGAAGGCCTGCGCTTCGCTATCCGTGAAGGCGGTCGTACCGTCGGCGCCGGCGTGGTTGCAAAAATCCTGGCTTAATTCTTAAGTCTGCATAAAAGAAGACGCGTCGTCGCCCGGCGCCCTTCTTTTTATTCAACTGCCGGGGTTGGCAAGCATTTTGGTGCTATCATGTCGACCCTGACGGTTGTTGCGTCAGAAATTCCCGTATGACCTCATTGCCGTGCAGACTGCGCGGTTCGTTCTTTTAAGGAAATATCATGTCGGCACCAAACCAAAAAATCCGTATCCGCCTGAAGGCTTTCGATTACAAGCTGATCGACCAGTCCGCTCTGGAAATCGTTGAAACCGCGAAGCGCACCGGCGCTGTCGTCAAAGGCCCAGTACCACTGCCTACCCGTATTCAGCGTTTCGATGTGCTGCGTTCCCCGCACGTCAACAAAACTTCGCGCGATCAGTTCGAGATCCGTACGCACCAACGCCTGATGGACATCGTTGACCCAACGGACAAAACCGTTGACGCGCTGATGAAGCTGGACCTGCCAGCTGGTGTTGATGTCGAAATCAAACTGCAATAATAATTTCTAGGGCAGCTGACAGCACCGTAGCATCAGGTGTTGCTAGTTGTTCCAGGCCGGCGGGGTGTCCCGCTGCCTGATGATGGGGCCGGGCCTGCTCACGATCGTGAGTGCGCCCGGCCCCATTGCTATTGGCACCTGGCCGACACTGGCTGCACGGCCTGACGCAAGCAAAATTGCTTTGAGTATTGCGCTCGCTCGATAGAGTCGCTGCATGCTCAATGCCCCCGATGCTCACCTGTCAAATGCCGCCCAGCGTAGCCGTTTGCACGGCTGGCTGCGCTCGCTGACCGTATTCCTGCATTTTGGTATCAACGAGGCCCGCTCACGCCTGTTCGCGGGACTGCTTTTGTCTGCCGTGTTCCTGCTGTTGCGCACTGCTCTGTTAGCTCTGCCGCGCTATGACGTGCTGCCATTGGCAGTGCTGGCGGTCCGGGGTGTGATGCTTTGGCGCGGGCTCGAAACGTGGGATGAGTGCAAGGCCATCTATCTGTTGCATGCGGCCGGCATCGTACAGGGGGCATTCAAGCTATCGGGGACTCCTCCAGTCGTGGAGCTATCTCGACTTCGCCTACACTGGTGATGATGACGTTCACTGTCGTGGCCCACCTCAAACATGGCAAGGCCAGCGTTCACATTGCCCAGCCTTGGGTCTGCCTTGGTCTGTAAAGCCGCGGCCATCCTGTTTGCGCTGGTTCTGAATGTTGCGTAAGTGTTTGCCGGTGATGCTTAAGTCTTGCAGTGCGTCATCCGGGGCGATGCGAGCTCGCTCGTATGTGCAGCGCGGAGGGCGCATGCAATCGTACTTTGCACCGATTAAGCCGCCTTGCGACAGTGTTTTTCAGGTGCGCCTACAACTCCTGCAGCGGCGTCGCGCAACACTTTGACATACCCCGTGTTAACTTGTTGCGTCAAGGGTTTTTGTGCTATATACTGATCGGCTTCGGTATGGATTCGTCTTTTTTGAGTCCTACGTTACTTTGTAGTTAAACAAGCCCCGCCCAATCGCAGGTGGGAATGGAGAAAAAATGAGCCTAGGCCTTCTCGGTCGCAAGGTTGGTATGATGCGCATTTTCACGGATGAAGGGGATTCGATCCCGGTCACCGTGTTGGACGTATCGAACAACCGTGTTGCGCAAATCAAAACCCCTGAAACAGATGGCTATTCCGCTGTTCAGGTCGCATTCGGTCAACGTCGCGCTTCCCGCGTGACCAAAGCTGTTGCTGGTCATCACGCTAAAGCTGGTGTTGAAGCCGGTACTCTGTTGAAAGAGTTCCGTGTCGACGCTGCTAAAGCCGCTGAACTGAAAGCTGGCGATGTTGTCGCTGCTTCCCTGTTCGAAGTCGGTCAAAAGATCGACGTGCAAGGCGTTACCATTGGTAAAGGCTATGCAGGCGTTATCAAACGTTACCACTTCGCTTCTGGCCGTGCAACGCACGGTAACTCGCGTTCGCACAACGTTCCAGGTTCCATCGGTATGGCACAAGATCCAGGTCGCGTTTTCCCTGGTAAGCGCATGACCGGTCATCTGGGTGACGTTAACCGTACGATCCAGAACCTCGTGATCGCCCGTATCGATGCCGACCGTCAGCTGTTGCTGGTCAAAGGCGCGATTCCAGGTGCGAAAAATGGCCAGGTAGTTGTCTCGCCAGCCATCAAAACCAAAGCCAAGAAGGGAGCTTAAACGATGGAACTCAAGCTTCTGAATGCGCAAGGTCAAGTCGCCTCGAACGTTGCTGCAGCCGATACAATTTTCGGCCGTGACTACAACGAAGCGCTGATCCACCAAGTCGTCATCGCTTATCAAGCGAATGCACGTAGCGGTAACCGCAAGCAAAAAGACCGTGAAGAAGTTCACCACACGACGAAAAAGCCATGGCGCCAAAAAGGTACCGGCCGCGCTCGTGCTGGTATGTCGTCGTCGCCACTGTGGCGCGGCGGTGGTCGGATTTTCCCGAACTCGCCTGACGAAAACTTCACCCACAAAGTGAACAAAAAAATGTATCGCGCAGGTATCTGCTCGATCCTGTCGCAGCTGGCTCGCGAAGAGCGCCTGATCGTCATCGACGATCTGACGATCGACGCGCCAAAAACCAAGCTGTTGTCGCAAAAATTGAACGGCCTGGGCTTTGATTCGGTTCTGATCATCACCGACGTTCTGAACGAAAACCTGGAACTGGCATCGCGCAACCTGCCTAACGTACTCGTCGTTGAGCCACGTCACGCAGACCCGATGTCCCTGGTGTTCTACAAGAAGATCTTGGTCACCAAAGCTGCATTGGCTAAGATTGAGGAGATGCTGGCATGAGCGCGATTTTGAAACATAGCGAAGAACGCTTGATGAAGGTGCTGTTGGCGCCGGTCATTTCCGAAAAGGCCACCATGGTCGCGGAAAAGAACGAGCAAATTGTATTCCGCGTACTGCCGGATGCAACCAAGCCTGAAATCAAGGCAGCGGTCGAACTGCTGTTCAAGGTTGAAGTTCTGTCCGTGCAAACTGCAAACCGCGAAGGTAAGCAAAAGCGCACCGGCAAGTTCAACGGTCGTCGTAACCATACCAAGCGTGCTTTCGTGTGCCTGAAGCCTGGCCAGGAAATCAACTTCTCCGAGGAGGCTGCATAATGGCACTCGTTAAGATGAAACCAACCTCGCCAGGCCGTCGCGGCATGGTAAAGGTGGTGAACCCAGACCTGTACAAAGGTCGTCCGTTCGCTGCCCTGGTTGAAAAGAAATCCAAGACCGCTGGTCGTAACAACAACGGTCACATCACCACCCGTCATATCGGTGGTGGTCATAAGCAACACTATCGCTTGATCGACTTCAAGCGCACCAAAGATGGTATTCCAGCGAAAGTGGAACGTATCGAATACGATCCAAACCGCACCGCGAATATCGCTCTGTTGTGCTACGCCGACGGCGAACGTCACTACATCATCGCAACCAAAGGCATGGCCGTTGGCGACAGCGTGATGAACGGTTCGGAAGCACCGATCAAATCGGGTAACTGCTTGCCAATCCGTAACATCCCAGTCGGCACCGTGATGCATTGCGTCGAGATGCTGCCAGGTAAAGGTGCCCAAATGGCACGTACCGCTGGTGCTGGTGTTGTGCTGATGGCACGTGAAGGTACCTATGCTCAAGTGCGTCTGCGCTCGGGTGAAGTACGTCGCGTGCACATCGAGTGCCGTGCAACGGTTGGTGAAGTCGGCAATGCCGAGCACAGCCTGCGTAAAATCGGTAAAGCTGGCGCGATGCGCTGGCGCGGTGTTCGTCCTACCGTTCGCGGTGTGGTCATGAACCCGGTCGATCACCCGCACGGTGGTGGTGAAGGTAAAACAGCAGCTGGTCGTCATCCAGTTTCGCCATGGGGCCAACAGACCAAGGGTAAGAAAACACGCAGCAACAAGCGTACGACTTCCATGATCGTCTCGCGCCGCGGCAAGAAATAAGGGGTAGCACATGACACGTTCATTGAAAAAAGGGCCGTTCTGTGACGCCCACCTGGTGAAAAAAGTTGAAGCCGCGCAAGCAGCCAAAGACAAAAAGCCAATCAAAACCTGGTCGCGTCGTTCGACAATCATGCCTGACTTCATCGGCCTGACGATCGCGGTGCATAACGGCAAGCTGCACGTGCCGGTTTATGTTTCCGAAAACATGGTTGGTCACAAGCTCGGCGAATTCGCACTGACCCGTACGTTCAAGGGCCATGCAGCTGACAAAAAGGCTAAGAAATAATGGAAACTAAAGCTATCCTCAAAGGTGTGCGCCTGTCGGACCAAAAGGGCCGCCTGGTTGCTGACCTGATCCGTGGCAAGAAAGTTGACGCTGCACTCAACATCTTGCAATTCAGCCCGAAAAAAGGTGCTGCGATCATCAAGCGCGTTCTGGAATCCGCTATTGCGAATGCCGAGCACAATGATGGTGCGGACATCGACGAACTGTTCGTGAAAACGATCTACGTCGAAAAGGGCCCGGTCCTGAAGCGCTTCACCGCGCGTGCAAAAGGCCGTGGCGACCGTATTTCGAAACAATCCTGTCACGTTTACGTGACTGTCGGTAACTAAGGAGCCACGATGGGTCAGAAAATTCATCCAACCGGTTTCCGTCTGGCGGTCACCCGTAACTGGGCTTCGCGCTGGTATGCAGGCAACGGTAATTTCGCTGCCATGCTGAACGAAGACTTGAAAGCACGTGCTTACCTGAAAAAGAAACTGAAGAACGCTTCCGTTGGCCGCATCGTTATCGAGCGCCCAGCCAAGAACGCGCGCTTCACGATCTATAGCTCGCGTCCAGGCGTGGTCATTGGTAAAAAAGGCGAAGACATCGAAGTACTGAAGTCGGCGCTGACCAAGATCATGGGCGTACCTGTTCACGTGAACATCGAAGAAATTCGCAAGCCAGAAATCGACTCGCAACTGATCGCCGATTCGATCGCTCAGCAGCTGGAAAAACGGATCATGTTCCGCCGCGCCATGAAGCGTGCAATGCAAAATGCAATGCGCCTCGGTGCTCTCGGTATCAAGATCATGTCGTCCGGCCGTCTGAACGGTATCGAAATCGCGCGTAAAGAGTGGTACCGCGAAGGCCGCGTGCCTCTGCATACCCTGCGCGCCGATATCGACTACGGTACCAGCGAAGCGCTGACCACCTACGGCATCATCGGTGTCAAGGTGTGGGTATACAAAGGTGACCGCGCGCCTAACGGCGATGCACCAGTCATCGATACCCCAGCTGACGAGAAGAAAAGCCGCGGCCCACGCCGTGACGATGGCAAGCCAGCTGGCCGTCCACGTCCAGCAGGTGCCGGTGCGAAACCATCCACAGCACCAGGTGCACGTGTGCGTACCGCCGCTAAACCGGCCGCCGCAGCAGCACCAGCTGAGAAAGCAGGAGAATAATCATGCTGCAACCAGCACGCAGAAAGTATCGTAAAGAGCAGAAAGGCCGTAACACCGGTATTTCGCATAGCCGCGGCACCGCCGTGTCGTTTGGCGAATTCGGTCTGAAGGCAGTTGCGCGCGGTCGTATCACTGCGCGTCAAATTGAAGCGGCGCGTCGTGCAATGACGCGTCACATCAAGCGCGGTGGCCGTATCTGGATCCGTATTTTCCCAGACAAACCGATTTCGAACAAACCGGCTGAAGTTCGTATGGGTAACGGTAAAGGTAATCCTGAGTACTACGTCGCTGAAATTCAGCCAGGTAAAGTACTGTACGAAATGGATGGCGTTGATGAAGCGCTGGCACGGGAAGCATTCCGTCTTGCCGCCTCTAAACTGCCACTGGCGACGACGTTTGTCATCCGCCAAGTCGGCCAATAATTGGAGTTGTATATGAAAGCATCTGAACTCCGCGGCAAGGACCAGCCAGCTCTGCAAAAAGAGCTGAATGACCTGTTGAAGGCACAGTTCGGCCTGCGCATGCAAATCGCTACGCAGCAGCTGAGCAACACTTCGCAGCTCAAGAAGGTACGCCGCGATATCGCGCGTGTGAAGACGGTAATGAATCTGAAGGAAGCCAAATGAACGAACCAGTGAAACAGTCGCTCAAGCGCACGCTGATCGGTAAAGTGGTTTCGGACAAGATGGACAAGACCGTTACTGTTCTGATCGAGCGCCACGTAAAACATCCTTTGTATGGCAAGATCATCATGCGCTCGAACAAGTATCACGCGCATGACGAGACCAACCAAGTCAAGGCCGGTGATACGGTCGAGATCCAGGAAGGTCGCCCGATCTCCAAAACGAAGGCATGGACGGTGACACGTGTGGTTCAAGCCGCACCAACCGTTTAAATAAAAACCACCGTTTCGGCGGTGGGTTTTAATTAGTACTTGCAGGCCCGCAAATTGTATGTAATACTTGCGGGCTTCGTTCATGTAACGCCGCAAAGTGTCTGGCCACAGACAGTAGCATTCGCGGTCAGTTGATGTATGAAGGTCATGCACCCAAACAGTGAAGCCCAGCAGGGCGGCTCTGGCGGGACCAAGACTGACCGTGGGTCTACATTGTGTGGATTCTTCGGCTTAAGTTGGGAAAGAGAATACTATGATTCAAACTGAAAGCCGGCTCGAAGTGGCTGACAATACCGGTGCCAAAGAAGTAATGTGCATCAAGGTATTGGGCGGCTCCAAGCGCCGTTATGCTGGCATTGGCGATGTGATCAAGGTAACCGTTAAGGTTGCTGCGCCACGTGGCCGTGTCAAAAAAGGTGAAATTTATAACGCCGTGGTTGTGCGCACCGCTAAAGGTGTTCGCCGCCAAGACGGTTCCCTGGTGAAGTTCGACGGCAATGCCGCCGTTCTGTTGAACGCCAAGTTGGAGCCGATCGGTACCCGTATTTTTGGACCTGTCACACGCGAACTGCGTACTGAGAAGTTCATGAAAATCGTGTCCCTGGCACCGGAAGTCCTGTAAGGAGTCGTAATGGATAAGATTCGTAAAAACGACGAAGTCATCGTTCTGACCGGGAAAGACAAGGGCAAACGTGGTGTGGTACAGCAGCGTATCGATGCTGAACATATCGTGGTTGACGGCATTAACATCGCTAAAAAAGCGACTAAGCCAAACCCGATGACTGGCGTAACTGGTGGTATCGTCGATAAGACCATGCCAATTCACGTGTCCAACGTTGCATTGTTTAATGCAGCGACTGGCAAGGCAGATCGCGTGGGTTTCAAAGAAGTGGATGGCAAAAAAGTCCGCGTCTTTAAATCCTCCGGCGAAGTAGTGAAGGCTTAAGAAATCATGGCACGTCTCCAAGAATTCTATAAAGAAAAAGTCGTTGCCGACCTGACCAGCAAGTTTGGTTACAAGTCGGTAATGGAAGTTCCACGCCTGACCAAAATCACCCTGAACATGGGTGTTGGTGAGGCAATCGCGGATAAAAAAGTTCTCGAGCACGCAGTTGCTGACTTGACCAAGATCGCCGGCCAGAAGCCAGTGACCACCAAGTCCCGCAAAGCGATCGCAGGCTTCAAAATCCGTGAAGGTTACCCGATCGGTACGATGGTCACCCTGCGCGGCGCTCGCATGTACGAGTTCCTGGATCGCTTCATTACCGTGGCTCTGCCGCGCGTACGCGATTTCCGTGGTGTGAACGGCCGTGCATTTGATGGTCGTGGTAACTACAACATCGGTGTCAAGGAACAGATCATTTTCCCTGAAATCGAATACGACAAGATTGACGCGTTGCGCGGTATGAATATCAGCATCACGACAACCGCTAAGACCGATGACGAAGCCAAAGCTTTGCTCGCCGCCTTTAAATTCCCTTTCAGGAACTGATCATGGCCAAACTGTCACTGATTAATCGTGAGATCAAGCGTGCTGACCTGGTGGCGAAATTCGCCCCTAAGCGCGAAGCTCTCAAGGCCATCGTCGATGATCAATCGAAATCGGAAGAAGAGCGCTACGAAGCTCGCCTGAAATTGCAGGCGCTGCCACGTAACTCGAACCCGACGCGTCAACGTAACCGTTGCGCCATCACTGGTCGTCCGCGCGGCACATTCCGTAAATTCGGTCTGGGTCGTATCAAGCTCCGTGAATTCGCCATGCGTGGTGAAATTCCGGGTATGACAAAAGCAAGCTGGTAATAGGAGAATATGCAATGAGTATGAGCGATCCTATCGCCGATATGCTGACCCGCATTCGCAATGCACAAGGCGTGCAAAAGACGACCGTGGCTATGCCATCGTCGAAAGTCAAAATTGCGATTGCCAGCGTCCTGAAGGACGAGGGTTACATTGAAGATTTCGCTGTTACCGAAGCTGGTGGCAAAGCGGAACTGAAAATCGGTTTGAAGTATTATGTTGGCCGTCCCGTTATTGAGCGCTTGGAGCGCGTGTCCCGTCCGGGTCTGCGCGTCTACAAGGGTAAAGACGAGATCCCTGTTGTGATGAATGGCTTGGGTGTGGCGATCGTGTCGACTCCGCAAGGCGTCATGACTGACCGCAAAGCACGCGCTACCGGTGTCGGCGGCGAAGTTATTTGCTACGTGGCTTAAGGAGTTACACATGTCTCGAGTAGCTAAAATGCCTATCGTAGTGCCAGCTGGCGCCGAAGTCGCCATCTCCGCACAAGCGATCACCGTAAAAGGCCCGCTGGGCGTACTTTCCCAGGCCCTCACCGGTCAGGTTAAAGTGGAAAACAATGCAGGAACCCTGAGTTTCGACGTGGCAGACGACAGCCGCGAAGCCAATGCCATGTCCGGCACGCTGCGCGCACTGGTCAACAACATGGTTGTTGGCGTCACCAAGGGTTTCGAGAAAAAGCTGAACCTGGTAGGCGTGGGTTACAAGGCGCAAGCTCAAGGCGACAAGCTGAATCTGTCCCTGGGTTTCTCGCACCCTGTAGTGCATGACATGCCAGCTGGCGTTACCTGCGCAACACCAACCCCGACCGAGATCCTGATTAAAGGTATCGACCGTCAACAGGTTGGCCAGGTAGCCGCTGAAGTTCGTGCTTACCGCGCTCCTGAGCCTTATAAAGGCAAGGGCGTTCGCTATGCGGACGAAGTGGTTAAGCTTAAAGAAACCAAGAAGAAGTAATTAGGGGCTGACGATGGATAAGAAAGAATCACGGCTTCGCCGCGGACGCCAAACCCGCATCAAGATTGCGGAATTGAAAGTAAATCGCTTGTCGGTGCATCGCACCAACCTGCACATTTACGCTAACCTGATCAGCCCGGACGCTAAAGTTCTGGTTTCGGCCTCGACGGCTGAAGCGGAAGTTCGCGCTGAACTGGCAGGCCAATCCGGCAAAGGCGGCAATGCCGCTGCTGCAGCCTTGATCGGCAAGCGCGTCGCTGAAAAAGCGTTGAAAGCAGGAATTACCGAAGTTGCGTTCGACCGCTCCGGTTTCCGTTACCACGGCCGTGTGAAAGCGTTGGCAGAAGCCGCACGCGAAGCCGGTCTGAAGTTCTAAGGATCAATCATGGCAAAAATGCAAGCAAAAATGCAAAGCGACAAGCCGGATGATGGCATGCGCGAAAAAATGATCGCGATCAACCGCGTGACCAAAGTGGTCAAGGGTGGTCGTATCATGGGTTTCGCCGCGCTGACCGTAGTTGGTGATGGCGATGGCCGCGTCGGCATGGGCAAGGGCAAATCGAAAGAAGTGCCAGTTGGCGTGCAGAAGGCAATGGAAGAAGCCCGTCGCAACCTGATCAAAGTACCGCTCAAAAACGGTACCTTGCATCACACGGTTGTTGGTCGTCACGGCGCCTCCAAGGTCCTGATGAACCCAGCTAAGCCTGGTACTGGCGTTATCGCTGGTGGCGCAATGCGCGCTATCTTCGAAGTGATGGGCGTGACGGACGTAGTGGCGAAATCCACCGGTTCGAACAACCCATACAACCTGGTACGCGCTACGCTGGACGGCCTGTCGAAAATGAGCACTGCTTCCGATATCGCTGCCAAACGCGGCAAGTCGGTCGAAGACATTCTGGCTTAAGGTGGACAAAATGACAAACACAGTCAAAGTGCAATTGGTCAAGGGCTTGATCGGTACGCGCGAATCGCATCGCGCTACCGTGCGCGGTCTGGGTCTGCGTCGTGTAAATTCGGTTTCCGAATTGCAAGACACCCCATCCGTACGCGGCATGATCAATAAAGTATCGTATCTCGTTAAAGTTGTCGGGTAAGCCTTCGGGCTTACACGAACGGAGCAAATCATGGAATTGAATACTATTGCACCAGCCGAAGGCGCTAAGCACTACAAGCGTCGCGTCGGTCGCGGTATCGGCTCCGGCCTGGGTAAAACCTCGGGTCGTGGTCACAAGGGTCAGAAATCGCGTTCGGGCGGCTTTCATAAAGTCGGTTTCGAAGGCGGTCAGATGCCTCTGCAACGCCGTCTGCCTAAGCGCGGTTTCAAATCGATGCACGCAACCTTCAAAGCTGAAGTGCGCCTGTCCGATCTGAACAACCTGGCTGTTGGCGATGTCGACATTCTGGTCTTGAAGCAAGCTGGCGTTCTGGGCGTGTTGGCCCGTGACGTGCGCGTGATCTTGTCCGGCGAAATCACCAAAGCGGTGAATTTGAAGGGCTTGAAAGTGTCCGCTGGCGCGAAAGCAGCCATCGAAGCAGCCGGCGGCTCGGTAGCCTGAGTTGACCGCTAACAGCTTGATCGGAGCGAAAATTGGCGACTAATCCACAACTTGCTAAAAGTGCAGCGGCCGGTTTCCCTTGGGGACGGCTCTGGTTTTTGCTTGGCGCATTGGTGGTTTATCGTATCGGTGCTCACGTCCCGGTTCCCGGGATTGACCCGACACAATTAGCCTCGCTGTTCAAGGAGCACGAAGGCGGCGTCCTGGGCATGTTTAACATGTTCTCGGGCGGTGCCTTGTCTCGTTTTACAGTGTTTGCGCTGGGCATCATGCCTTATATCTCGGCCTCGATCATCATGCAATTGCTGTCGATCGTGTCACCGCAGATGGAAGCGTTGAAAAAAGAAGGCGAAGCAGGTCGTCGCAAGATCACCCAGTACACCCGGTATTTCACGGTTGCCCTGGCACTGTTTCAAGCGTTAGGCATTGCAGTCGCACTGGAGTCGCAAGCTGGTCTGGTGTTGGAACCTGGTCTTGCATTCCGCTTCGTAACGGTCGTCACTTTGTTGACCGGAACAATGTTTTTGATGTGGTTGGGTGAGCAAATTACCGAGCGTGGTTTAGGTAATGGCATCTCGATCATCATTTTTGCCGGGATTGCAGCAGGTCTGCCGTCGGCGTTGGGTGGTTTGTTCACTCAGGTGTCGAATGGTTCGATCGGCAGCTTCAGCGCGATTTTCATCGTGATTCTGGTAGCACTGGTAACGTACTTCGTTGTATTTGTCGAACGTGGTCAGCGCAAAATATTGGTCAACTATGCGAAGCGCCAGGTAGGCAACAAGATTTATGGCGGTCAAACCAGCCATTTGCCGTTGAAGCTGAACATGGCCGGCGTGATCCCGCCGATCTTTGCTTCTTCGATCATCTTGTTCCCGGCCACTATCGTGGACTGGTTTTCAAAGGGCGCCGACAACGCTAACCCTGCGGTGCGGTTCTTGAAAGATTTGGCAGCATCGATGGGGCCTGGTGAGCCTATCCATGCGCTGTTGTACGCAGTGGCGATCGTGTTTTTCTGTTTCTTCTATACAGCGCTGGTATTTAACAGCAAGGAAACAGCGGATAACTTGAAGAAAAGCGGTGCGTTCATTCCCGGGATTCGTCCAGGCGAGCAGACAGCCCGTTACATCGACAAGATCCTGACACGCTTGACACTTGCCGGCGCAGTCTACATCACCCTGGTGTGTTTATTGCCGGAATTTATGCAAGCCCAGTGGAAAGTACCATTCTATTTCGGCGGTACTTCTTTATTGATTATTGTAGTTGTCACCATGGATTTCATGGCGCAAGTACAGAACTACGTGATGTCGCAGCAATATGATTCGCTGCTGCGCAAAGCAAACTTCAAGGGCGGAATTCCGACGCGTTAAGCGCGGTAAACATACCGAATGGCAAAAGACGACGTCATACAGATGCAGGGCGAGATTCTTGAGAATCTCCCAAATGCAACATTTCGAGTGAAGCTGGAGAACGGACACGTGGTGCTCGGGCATATTTCAGGTAAAATGCGGATGAATTATATTCGCATTCTCCCTGGAGACAAGGTGACGGTAGAGTTAACGCCGTATGACCTGAGCCGAGCCCGCATTGTGTTCCGTACCAAGTAACACACTGAATCAAACCAAAGAAGCGAAAGAAAGAGCCCAAAAATGAAAGTTCTCGCATCAGTCAAGCGGATCTGCCGCAACTGCAAGATCATCAAGCGCAAAGGCGTAGTCCGCGTAATCTGCGTGGAACCACGTCACAAGCAGCGTCAAGGTTAATCGAGGAATAACAAATGGCACGTATTGCAGGGGTTAATATCCCAAATCATCAGCATACCGTTATCGGCCTGACGGCCATCTACGGTGTGGGCCGTCCACGCGCAGAGAAAATCTGTGCATCGACCGGTGTAGCAACCAACAAAAAGATCAAAGATCTGGATGACAGCGAACTGGAAAAACTGCGCGATGAAGTAGGTAAATTCATCGTCGAAGGCGATCTGCGTCGTGAATTGTCCATGAACATCAAGCGTTTGATGGATCTGGGTTGCTACCGCGGCATGCGTCATCGTAAGGGTCTGCCTTGCCGTGGCCAGCGTACGCGTACGAACGCACGTACCCGCAAGGGACCGCGTAAAGCCGCTCAATCGCTGAAAAAATAATCCGCTAGGGAATAATTATGGCTAAGTCGCAAAATAACGCCGCATCAGCACGCGTGCGTAAAAAAGTTAAAAAGAACGTCGCTGAAGGCATTGCACATGTCCACGCTTCGTTCAATAACACCATCATTACCATCACCGATCGTCAAGGCAATGCCTTGTCGTGGGCTACCTCCGGCGGTGCAGGCTTTAAGGGTTCGCGTAAATCGACCCCGTTCGCAGCGCAGGTCGCCGCGGAAGCCGCTGGTAAAGTGGCTGTTGAGTGTGGCGTTAAGAACCTGGAAGTACGTATCAAGGGCCCAGGTCCTGGTCGTGAATCCGCCGTTCGCGCGCTGAACAACCTGGGCATCAAGATCACCGAGATCCAGGACGTGACGCCGGTACCGCACAACGGTTGCCGTCCACCGAAGCGTCGTCGTATCTAAGATAGTGTTGCAGAGGGCGCTTCGGCGCCAGCTGCTTTGCTATCTGTTGTAACTCAGTACAGTTGTGTGAAAACGCTGGAGCAGGGAGCCGGAAACGGTTATACTGCCCGGCTGTTCTTGCCTGTCAAATTCAATTTGACGGGTTTTTCGTTTTCAGCCACCGTCTGATTGAAACCAAATCAGACTAGCGCCTAACCGCATCAGTGTGTTTGATCATGCATGTGGCTGGGGCGTTATCATTAAAAAAAGGAAGCATCGTGGCACGTTATATCGGACCTAAAGCAAAACTCTCCCGCCGTGAAGGTACTGACCTGTTCCTGAAGAGCGCCCGTCGCTCGCTGGACAGCAAGTGCAAACTGGACGTCAAACCAGGCCAGCACGGTGTTAAATCCGGCGCCCGCACCTCGGACTACGGTAACCAACTGCGCGAAAAGCAAAAAGTAAAGCGCATGTACGGCGTGCTGGAACGTCAATTCCGCCGCTACTTCGCTGAAGCAGACCGTCGTAAAGGCAACACCGGCGAAACGCTGTTGAAGTTGCTGGAAACGCGTCTGGACAACGTTTGCTACCGCATGGGCTTTGGTTCGACCCGCGCTGAAGCGCGTCAATTGGTCAGCCACAAAGCGTTCACCGTGAACGGTATCGTTGTCAACATCGCTTCGTACGCGGTCAAAGTTGGCGACATCGTTGCTGTTCGTGAAAAATCGAAAAAGCAAGTGCGTATCGTTGAAGCGCTGTCGCTGGCCGAACAAGTTGGTATGCCTAGCTGGGTTTCGGTTGATGCCAAGAAAATGGAAGGCACCTTCAAGTCCCTGCCAGAGCGTAACGAAATCGCTAACGACGTCAACGAATCGCTGATCGTCGAGCTGTACTCGCGTTAATAGTAGTTAGCACCATCTCCGCCCACTCAATTCAAATGAGTGGGCGTTTTACTAATGCCATCAGCCTTATCGGTGTAATGAGCCGAGGGTATTGAAAAGGACATTTCATGCAAAACAGTTTGTTAAAGCCACGTATTATCGATGTTGAAGCTCTCGGTCCAGGTCACGCCAAAGTCGTGATGGAGCCGTTCGAGCGCGGCTATGGCCACACATTGGGTAACGCGTTGCGCCGCGTTCTGCTGTCGTCGATGGTAGGCTACGCGCCGACCGAAGTGACGATCGCTGGCGTCGTCCACGAATATTCCTCCCTCGATGGCGTGCAAGAAGACGTCGTCGATCTGTTGCTGAACTTGAAGGGTGTGGTTTTCAAAGTCCACAACCGCGATTCGGTAACCCTGACGCTGAAAAAAGAAGGCGAAGGCGCGATCCTGGCCTCCGATATCGACCTGCCGCATGACGTCGAACTGATCAACCCTGACCACGTGATCGCCCACCTGACCGCCGGTGGCAAGCTGGACATGCAGATCAAGGTTGAAAAAGGCCGCGGCTACGTTCCTGGTAACGTGCGTCGTCTGTCGGAAGACACGAACAAGACCATCGGCCGCATCATCCTTGATGCGTCGTTCTCGCCAGTGCGTCGTGTATCGTACTTCGTTGAATCGGCTCGCGTTGAACAGCGTACCGACCTGGATAAGCTGATCATCAACATCGAAACCAACGGCGTGATCTCGCCGGAAGAAGCGATCCGCCAGTCGGCCCGCGTCCTGGTGGACCAGTTGAATGTGTTCGCTGCCCTGGAAGGCACGGAAGCTGCCGCCGAAGCGCCATCGCGCGCTCCGCTGGTCGATCCTATCCTGTTGCGTCCAGTCGACGATCTGGAGTTGACCGTGCGTTCGGCTAACTGCCTGAAAGCGGAAAACATCTACTACATCGGCGACCTGATCCAACGTTCGGAAAACGAACTGCTGAAAACGCCAAATCTGGGCCGCAAGTCCCTGAACGAAATCAAGGAAGTGCTGGCATCGCGCGGCTTGACCTTGGGCATGAAGCTGGAAAACTGGCCGCCTGCAGGCCTGGAAAAGTAATTAGTCTTTGTAGCAAACTGCCTGGGACAGGTGTCCCAAGCTTTTATTTTGAAGCACCAAACCGGCCCGCGATGTTGCATTAGCTTCATCGATCGAAGAGCTGGAATTTAAACACTCACCGAAAGGATTTATCATGCGTCACGGTCACGGCCTCCGTAAACTGAATCGTACTTCGTCCCACCGTCTGGCAATGCTGCGCAACATGACAGTATCGCTGCTGCGTCACGAAGCGATCAAAACCACCCTGCCAAAAGCAAAAGAACTGCGCCGCGTTGTCGAGCCAATTCTGACCTTGGGCAAAACTGACTGCCTGGCAAACAAGCGTCTGGCTTTCAACCGCCTGCGCGATCGTGAAATGGTCTTGAAGTTGTTCGCTGAACTGGGCCCACGTTACGCCAACCGTAACGGCGGCTATGTGCGTATCCTGAAAATGGGTTTCCGCGTCGGCGATAACGCTCCTATGGCGTTCGTTGAACTGATGGATCGTCCAGATACGACCGAAGCAGTTGAAATCGCTGGCGAGTAATCCCAGTAATTGCATCTAAGAAAGCCAGGCCTAGCCTGGCTTTTTTGTTTTCTGCTGCAGCTATCCTTTCAGCGGTGTACTATTCTTCTTTCGCGCCGGCCCGGCACAAGCGCTGCCTGCTCCGCGCGTCCTCTGTCGAATGGTCGAAAAGGTAGTTCATGTCCCGTTTCTCCTCCAGCGCCACTGCGCGCGTCGCGCCACGCCATCCTTTCCTCACTTGGTTTGCTGCCGGTTTTTTCCTGTTGATTGCCGTTTTTGGTGCCGGCCATGCTCGCGCCGACGATGAATTCCTCGATCCCGAGCTGGCTTTCAAGTTTTCAGCGCGCATGCAGGACCCGTCCACCATCGCCGTCACCTATGTGATTGCCGATGGCTACTATATGTATCTCGAGGGCTTCAAGTTCGACGCTGCGGGCGCCAAGCTGGGTAAGCCCGTGTATCCAGCTGGCAAGGTCAAGTTTGACGAGACGTTCCAGAAAAACGTGGAAACGTTTCGCAAGACTCTCACCATCACGATTCCCGTCCAGGCGGTCGGCCCCTTTACCTTGAAGGCGACGGGACAGGGCTGCTCTGACAAGGGCCTGTGCTATGCGCCGCAGGATGCCACGGCCCAGCTGGTGGGCGGTAGCGGCGGACAGAGCATGGCACCGGGCGGCGTGGCGTCGAAGTTTGCCCTGCCGGCCGCGCCGGCAGTCGATATGGCAGCCGTCAACGGTCCGCAGGCGCAAGCGTCGCCGGGTGTGTCCGTGATGAGCATCCCTGATCCCGCCATCACGGCTGTGTCCGATCCGGTGTCTGAGGCCGCCATGGCGGCAAGCCCGGCGCCGGCGCAAAATGAGCTGGGCAAGATCGAGTCAGCGCTGAAGAGCGGCAAGCTGCTCGTCATCGTGCCCCTGTTCATGCTGCTGGGCTTGGGTCTGGCCTTTACTCCTTGCGTGCTGCCGATGGTGCCGATTTTGTCATCGATCATCATCGGCGATGGCACCAAGGTCAGCCGCTCGCGTGGCTTGCTGTTGTCGCTCACCTATGCGCTGGGCATGGCCATCGTCTACACGGCGCTGGGCGTGGCGGCCGGCCTGGCGGGCGAAGGCTTGGCGGCCAAGCTGCAAAATCCTTGGGTGCTGGGAGTTTTTGCCTTGCTGATGGCGGCCCTGGCGCTGTCGATGTTCGGCTTGTATGAGCTGCAAGTGCCGGCTTTCCTGCAGGGTAAGCTGACGTCCGTCTCGAATAAGCAATCGTCGGGTCGCCTGGCGGGCGTGTTTGTCATGGGCGCTATTTCTGCCCTGATCGTGGGGCCATGCGTGGCCGCGCCGCTGGCCGGCGCCTTGCTGTACATCAGCCAGACGCGCGACGTCGTCATCGGCGGCAGCGCGCTGTTCGCCATGGCCGTGGGCATGAGCGTGCCTTTGCTGTTGGTGGGCGTGTCGGCCGGCACTTTGTTGCCGCGTGCCGGCGCCTGGATGGATGCCGTCAAGCGCTTCTTTGGCGTGCTGCAACTGGGCGTGGCCTGGTGGCTGGTCTCGCCCGTGCTGCCGGGTGCCGTGCAAATGCTGGGCTGGATGCTGCTGTTAATCGCTTACGGTATGTATTTGCTGGTCGGCAAGAGCGGCGCGAAGAACGTTTGGGTGGCCAAGGCCTTCGGCCTGGTGTTTGCCGTGCTGGGCGTGCTGCAACTGGTTGGCGTGGCCAGTGGCGGTCGCGACCCGCTGGCGCCGCTGGCGCACCTGGGTGGTGGCCAGGTACATGCGCAACCGTTTACGCGCGTGAAAACCGTGGCGCAGCTCGACGCGGCGCTGGCGCAGCTGGGCGGCAAGCCAGCTTTGCTGGACTTTTATGCGGACTGGTGCGTGTCTTGCATCGAGATGGAAAAGCTGACTTTTGTCGATCCCGCCGTGCGCGAGAAGATGGGGCAAGCCGTGTTGCTGCAAGTGGACGTGACGGCCAATGACGCCGACGACAAGGCCATGCTGAAGCGTTTCCAGCTGTTCGGCCCGCCTGGCATCATCATGTTCAACCCGCAGGGGCAGGAGATCGCCCAGTCGCGCGTGATTGGTTTCCAGAACGCAGCCACTTTCCTGACCTCGCTGCGCAAGCTCGGCGAGTAGGTCGGATTGGGTCCTTCGGGCCGTAATCCGACACCACCACGTTCAGCGGCAACAATGTTGTCTGATTAGGTCCTTCGGGCCGTAATCCGACACCACCACGTTCAGCGGCAACAATGTTGTCGGATTACGCGGCGTTCCGCCGCTAATCCGACCTACGCTCAGCCTGCTTTATGGTGGTCACCACGATGGCCGCCATGCATGCCGCCAGGCACGTTGTCATCAAATACTTTCTTTTGCTCCGGCGTCAGTACGGCATAGAAGGTTTTCAGCGAGGCCAAACGGCTTTCCTGGCCGACGATGCGTTCCTTCGACATGGCGATCCATTGCTCCATACGTTCCGGCGCCGACAGCTTGGCCATCGCTTCGTGCCTGGCCTTCCCGTCGCCCATCGGCTTGTTCGGCGCGTTGGCCGCCGTGAAGGCGGCCCAGGCTGGTTCCTGCGCGGCTGTCAGTTTCAGCTTGTCGTGCAGACGGGCTTGGTATTTCGCCATGCGTTCGGCGGGATTGCCGCTGCGGTGCTGGCCATGTTGGCCGCGTTGGCCATCATGTTGCATCTTGCTGCTGGGAGCAGGCGCGCTGATGGCCGCTTCCTGAGCGTGGACGGCCAGCGATGCCGCCCCCATGCCCAGTACGCTCATGGCGATGATGAAATTCTTGCGCAAGCTTGTCATTGAGGTGTTCATCTGGATTCCTTTGTAAAGTGAGGGATGTACATACTGCTGCACAGGCATCTATGTTGGCCGCGCCATGTTTCCCCGAAGTGTCCGCTGCCACACAGTTTGTATCGATATGTTTCTTCGGCTCGCCTATATACAAGACGATACAAATGCGTTGTGCAAGGGTGGGGGAAGTGGGGATAATTCGTACTATGGAACCCACTTCTACAATTCTCATCGTCGACGATGACCGCGACATCCGCAGCTTGCTGGCGGATTACCTGGAAACGAACGCCTATCGCACGCTGGGCGCGGCAGATGGCACGGCCATGTGGAAAATTCTCGACGAGACGCGGCCCGACCTGATCGTGCTCGATTTGAACCTGCCTGGCGACGACGGCCTGACCTTGTGCCGCAAGCTGCGCGCCCAATCGACGGTGCCGGTGATTATGTTGACGGCGCGCAATGAGCCGCTGGACCGCATCCTGGGCCTGGAAATGGGCGCCGACGATTATTTGCCGAAACCGTTCGAGCCGCGTGAATTGCTGGCGCGCATACGCAGCGTGTTGCGCCGCAGCCATGCGATGCCATCGAATGCGCCGTCCGACAAGGCACAGCAAATCCGTTTTTCCGGCTGGACCCTGGACTTGACGGCGCGCCACCTGCTCAATCCCAGCGGCCTGGTGATCATGCTGTCGGGCGCGGAATTTCGCTTGCTGCGCGTATTCCTGGAACACCCGAACCGCGTGCTCAACCGCGACCAGTTGCTCAACCTGACACAGGGGCGCGACGCCGACCCGTTCGATCGTTCTATCGATATCCAGATCAGTCGCCTGCGGCAAAAACTCGGTGAAGATGCCCGTTTGCCACAAATTATCAAGACCGTGCGCAATGGCGGCTACGTGCTGGCTGGGCAAGTTAACGTGGAGCCGCACGCGTGAAGGCTTTCCTGGGGTCGATGACGGGCCGTGTGTTCATGTTTCTGCTGATCGGCATCGTCGCTTCGGCCGCGCTGACGCAGTGGTTGGCTGTGGGCGAACGCCAGCGCGCCATTGAGCAATACCGCGACTACCACGCCGTCGAGCGGGCCGAGCAGCTGGTGATGGCGGCTGACGTGGTGCCGCTGGGGTCGCGCGCCGCTTACCTGAAAGTGGCCAACAAGGGCAGCGTGCGCCTGGAATTGCGTCCCGACACAGAGCCGGCATCCGGCGCAGCGACGGCGTTTTCCAGCGCCCTGCAAGCCAAGCTGGGCGAGGGCTTCAAGGTCAGCGCGCTGGCCGAACGCCCTCTTGCCTGCGTCAAGCCGCGCCAGTCGCCTGGCAAGTTCGGTGCCAAGCCATGGGGCGGCACTTGTGAAAACCTCGACGTGCGCATGCAGGACGGCCACGTGCTGCGCCTGATGGTATTGCCGCCACGCCAGCAGCCATCATTCAATGAACATAACGACTGGATGACCTTGCTGCCTTTCCTGATCAGCATTGCCATCCTCGCCTACCTGGTCACGCGCATGACCATGCGTCCGCTCAAGCAATTGGCGCAGGCGGCGAAAGACTTGGGCAACGACATCAACCATCCGCCGCTGACCTTGTCGGGTGCCAGCGAGATCCGCCAGGCCAGCGCCGCCTTCAATGCCATGCAGGCGCGCATACGCCAGCACATTTCCCAACGCACACAAATGCTGGCTGCTATCACGCATGATTTGCAAACCCCGCTGACGCGCCTGCGCCTGCGCCTGGAAAAGGTGGCCGATACCGAATTGTATGAGCGCCTGGTGGGTGACTTGTCGGCCATGCAGAGCATGGTCAAGGAAGGGCTCGACCTGGCCCGCTCGATGGATAGCACGGAAGCGATGCAGGCGCTCGACCTCGACTCCCTGCTTGACAGCGTTTGCTCGGACGCCGCCGATGCCGGCCAAAATGTGACCCTGGTCGGGCAGGCCGGCATGGCCTTGATGGCTCGTCCCATCGCCATGCAGCGTTGTCTGGTGAATTTGATCGACAATGCCGTCAAATATGGCCGGTACGCGCAGGTGAGCGTCGAGCGCCTCGACGGTGCGGCACGCATCCGTATCCGTGATGGCGGGCAAGGTATTGCGCCAGATCAACTGGCCAAGGTGTTCGAACCGTTTTACCGCATCGAGACTTCGCGTTCGCGTGAATCGGGCGGCACCGGTCTGGGCTTGACCATCGCACGCAATATCGCCGATCAGCATGGTGCCACGCTCTTGTTGGCCAATCATGTTGACGGTGGACTGGAAGTTACCCTGATCGTGCCAGAGTATTACGCCGGGAAGTAAGCTTTTCCATGCGACAATATTGTGCTTTATGCCCCCTGGCAACCACATTCAACCTGCAGCCTTGCGCTGCAACAGCGTGACAGAATAATGAAAAAGACTAGCTTGGCAATCCTCGTTGGTGCGGCCCTGTGTATCGGTGGCGGCATCTGGTATTTCAATCATCAGCCCGGCATGGCGGCCGATGCGCAAGATGGCAAAGGGGGCAAGGGCGGCAAGGGCGGACAGATGTCGACCACGGTGAGCGTCGTCGCGCCGCTGCGCCAGGATGTGCCTATGCTGTTGCAAGCGAATGGCAGCGTGATGCCGATCAGCAGCGTCGATCTGCATCCGCAGACGACCAGCACGATTAGCAAGGTGCACATCCGCGAAGGCCAGTTCGTCAAGCAGGGAGAGCTGATGTTTACGCTCGATGCGCGCAGCGAGCACGCGAATGTCGACAAGGCGCAGGCGCAAGTGTTGCGCGACCGCGCCGCGGTACTCGATCTTGAACGTCAGCTCAAGCGCAGCCAGGATTTGCTGAGCAAGAACTTCATCGCCCAGGGCGCCGTGGACACCCTGCAAAGCGGACTCGATGCCGCGCGTGCCTTGCTGGCCGCCAGCCAGGCCGCCTTGCGCGCCGCCCAGGTCGACTCCAGCTACACCGTGCTGCGCGCGCCGCAGGGGGGGCGCGTGGGTGCCATCAGTGTCTACGCGGGCAGCCTGGTGCAGCCGAGCACGTCGCTGACCAGCATTACCCAGCTTGACCCGATCGATGTGGTCTTCAGCTTGCCGGAAAGCAGTCTGTCGGGTTTGCTGGCGGCGCAGAAGGCCGGTGAGGTGGCGGTCAAGGCGCTGCTGGCCGATGCCGGCGGCAAACAGCTCGATGGCAAACTGAACTTTATCGACAATGCCGTCGATCCCGCCACCGGCGTGATCAAGATCAAGGCCCGTTTCAATAATGCTGGCACCGACCTGTGGCCTGGTCAATATGTGCATACGCAGATGACCGTGCGCACGCTCAAGGATGCACTGGTGATCCCGCAAAATGCCATCATTATGAGTACCTCCGGTACCTTCGTGTACTCGATGGAGGCGGACAATACGGCCAAGATGCGCAAGATTGCCCGCGTGTATGCGTTCGGCCCGAATGCCGTCGTCACCGGATTGAACGGTGACGAAAAAGTCATCGTCGATGGCAAGCAAAACCTGCGTCCGGGTAGCAAGGTGCGCCTGGTGGAAAAACACAAGGCTGCCGATGGCGCCGCCGCACCGCAGGGCAAGCCAGCATGAATCTGTCCGAATTGAGCATTCGCCGCCCCGTGATGGTGGTGTTGCTGTCCCTCTCCATCATCCTCGCTGGCGTACTGGCCTATGGCCACATTCCCGTGGCGGCCTTGCCGAGCTATAACACACCCGTCATCAACGTCAGCGCCGATCTGGCCGGCGCCAGCCCGGAAACCATGGCCTCGTCGGTAGCCTTGCCGCTGGAGAAACAATTTTCCACCATTTCTGGCCTCAGCCTGATCACCTCCACGAGCACGCTGGGCAATACCTCGCTGACCCTGGAATTTGACGCCAGCATCAATGTCAACGAGGCGGCCGTCGACGTGCAGGCGGCCCTGCTGCGCGCGCAGCGCCAGTTGCCGACGGAAATGACGGATTTGCCGTCCTACCGCAAGGTCAACCCGGCCGATGCGCCCGTGCTGTTCATCCAGCTGACGTCGCCCTCGCTGAACTTGTCGGATCTGAATGACTATGCGGAAAACCTGATCGCGCCCAGCCTGTCGACCTTGCCTGGCGTAGCCCAGGTCATCGTGAATGGCCAGAAACGCTTTGCCGTGCGCGTGCGTGCGCGTGCCGACCTGATGAATGCGCGCAACCTGACGATGGACGAGCTGGCTGTTGCCTTGCGCACCTCGAACATAAATTCCCCGCTGGGCATCCTCGATGGTCCGAGCCAGACGCTGACCATCCAGGGCAATCCGCAGATGATGAAAGCGGCCGATTTTGCCGAACTTATCGTCGCGACGCGCAATGGCCAAGCCGTGCGTCTGAAAGACGTGGCCGAGGTGGAAGACAGTTTTCAATCGATCAAGGCCGTCGGCAGTTTCAATGGCGAGCGCTCGATCAGCCTGATGGTGCAGCGCCAACCGGACGCCAACACCGTGCAAGTAGTCGATGGCGTGCGCCGTTTGCTACCGGGCTTCAAGGAACAATTGCCCCAGTCGATACAGATCAGCCTAGTCAATGACCGCTCCGTCTCGATCCGAGAAGCCATCCACGACGTCAACCTGACCCTGGCCCTGACGGTGGTGCTGGTGGTGCTGGTGATCTTTCTGTTCCTGCACCGCGCGGCAGCGACCTTCATTCCGGCCGTCACCATGCCCATTTCCCTGCTCGGCGCCCTGGCCCTGCTGTACTGGCTCGGCTACAGCCTCGACAACGTTTCCCTGCTGGGCATTACGCTGGCCGTCGGCCTCGTCGTCGACGACGCCATCGTGGTGCTGGAAAACATCGTGCGCCATATCGAGATGGGCAAGAAGCCGATCCAGGCAGCCCTGGTGGGTGCCAAGGAGATGGGCTTCACCATCATCTCGATTTCCGTCTCGCTGGTGGCCGTATTCATTCCCATCTTCTTCATGCCGGGCGTGATCGGCTTGCTGTTCCATGAGTTCGCCGTCGTCGTCTCGCTGGCCGTGCTGGTGTCGGCCATCGTGTCGCTGACCCTGGTGCCGATGCTGGCCAGCCGCTTCCTGCCGGCCGATACGCGTGAACACAACGACAGCGACCCCACGCATGGCGAAAAGTCCTTCATCGGCCGCCACTTCGAGTCGGGTTTCACCGCATTGCGCAACGCTTACGTGCATTTGCTCGACAAGGCCCTGGCGCATCGCAACGTGGTGCTGTTGATCGCCGTGGCTACTTTTGCGCTGACGGTGTTGCTGTATGCCACGATTCCGAAAGGTTTCTTCCCCGAGGAAGACCTGGGCCAGATCCAGGTGAATACGGAAGCGTCGGAGGATATCTCCTCGGCGGCATTGCAAGACTTGCAGGCGCGCGTGGCAGCCGTGCTCAAGGCGGACCCTAGCGTGCAGGATGTGACCTCGTTCGTCGGCGGTGGTAACACGGGCCGCATGTTCATGGTCTTGAAGCCGCGCAGCGAACGGCCGAAAATGCCCGTGGTGCTGGAAAACCTGCGCCGTGCGACGAAGGCTGTGCCGGGCATGGCCGTGTATTTCCGCCCGGTGCAAAACTTGCAGCTGGGCGGACGCCAGAGCAAGAGCCGTTACCAGTACACTTTGCAAAGCGTCAGTCCCGATGCCTTGAATGACTGGGCGGAAAAGTTGATTGCAGGCATGCGCGCCGACCCTGCTTTCCGCGACGTCACCAGCGATTCGCAGATCAAGGGCTTGCAAGCGTCCCTGCGGATCGACCGTGACAAGGCCAATCTGCTGGGCGTGCAAATGTCCGATATCCGCACCGCCCTGTACAGCGCTTTTGGCGAGCGGCAGGTGTCGACCATCTATTCCTCGGCAGCGAGCTATTACGTGATCCTGGAAGCGGCCACGGCCGACCGCCAGTATGACGATGCACTCACGCGCGTGTCCGTGCGCAGCAAGACGGGCGCGCTGGTGAAACTGTCGAGTATTGCCTATGTGGAACGCACCATCGGTCCCACCGCCGTCAATCACCAGGGGCAGTTGCAGGCCGTCACGATCGCCTTCAACCTGGCGCCGGACGTGCCGCTCGGCATCGCTACGGGCAAGATCGACGTGATGGGCAAGGAAATGAGCTTGCCGGCCTCCATCATCACGCGTTACGGCGGCGACGCGGCCGTGTTCCAGGATTCGCAGGCGAGCCAGATTATGCTCATCATCGCCGCGCTGGCCGTGATCTATGTCTTGCTCGGTGTCCTGTATGAAAGCTATATCCACCCGCTGACCATCCTGGCCGGCTTGCCGTCGGCGGCCGTGGGCGCCTTGCTGACCTTGCGCCTGTTCGGCATGGACCTGACCATGATCGCCATCATTGGTATTTTGATGCTGATCGGTATCGTCAAGAAAAACGCCATCATGATGATCGACTTTGCCCTGCATGCGCAGCGCAATGAAGGGATGAGCCCGCCTGAGGCGATCCGCCAGGCTTGCATCTTGCGTTTCCGCCCCATCATGATGACGTCGGCGGCGGCCCTGATGGGCGCCTTGCCCATCGCCCTGGGCCTGGGCGCCGGCGCCGAACTGCGCCAACCGCTGGGCCTGGCCGTGGTCGGTGGCTTATTGTTTTCGCAAGTCATCACCCTGTTCATCACACCCGTCATCTATTTATTCCTCGATAAGTACAGCGGCACGGGGCCGGTGACGGACGCGCAATTGCTCGCGCTCGACAACAAGGCTTGAGCGTTTGCGCCAGCCGTGGCCGGCGCCCCATTCCTGCGTGAATGGGGCGCCGTTTTTGTATGGGCAGTGATACATACGGTAACAACCGTTAAGCGGCGGTTCGGGTACGCTGTTTGGCAGGGCAAGGAAGGCCGCTATCGTGTACGCTTCGGCTTGGAAATGCCGAGGAAGTGTTCCCAAAAGCGGGGGACTCTGGCACTATGGCTGCCCTGTAATGTTATTTCTTCGCTACACAGAAAGCATGATTCATTTTGCATGACATGACCCATTTGATGGCTGCCGATTCCGACGTTTGTCCCACTTGCGGACAAGTGATCCAGCCACCACCGGCCTACGGGTCCAGGACCAGTACCATGCGCAAGGTTGCGCTGGGCGTATCTGTCTTGCTGCACGTGTTGCTGGCGGCGTATGCTTTGTTTCGCAGCGACACGATCGACAAAATTCCGCCGCCGAAGAAGGAAAGCGCGATGGTCTATATCGCGCCGCTGAAGGACAAGCCGCAGCCGAAGCCGCAGCCGAAACCCACGCCGAAACCGAAGGACACGAAAGTAGCCAAGGTGAAACCGCCGCCGGCCCCGAGCAAGCGCGTGGTGAGCAAGGACGTACCGCGCGACAAGCCAAAACTGGAAACGTTCACGCCGCCGCTGGTGTCGAAAGTGCCGTTGCCGCCGCCGCCGGCCGAAGACATGAGCTCGATGATCGAACAGCGCCGCAAGCAGCGCGACGCGAACAATCCTGCGCCACCGGCCGAGGAAAGCGAGAACGACCGCGCCATGCGCGTGGCGAAGGCAAATATCGCCGGCGCGCAGGGACGCAATTCCGGCAGCGACCGCGAGGATTCGGGTGGCGTGTTTTCTATCGTCAACCAGAGCTCATTCAGCGCCGAAGTCAAGTTCAAGGGTTGGAATGGCAACTTCAAGCGCAATTGGCTGAAGCAGGAAAAAGTAGAACTGGGCAATGAACCCGATATCGAATCGGCCATTATCAAGAAGATGATCCAGCTGATCCGCGCCGAAAAACCCGGTGATTTTGTCTGGGAATCGCGGCGCCTCGGGCGCAACGTCAACCTCAGCGCCCGCGTGGAAGACACGGCCGAGCTGACTGCCTTCCTGCGCCAGGAATTCTTTTCGGAGAAGCGACCGGGGCCGGGCCGGCGCTAGACGCTGAGTGCAATAAAAAAGGCTGCACCGTGTGAATGAACGGGCAGCCTTTTTTTTACGCAGCGTTGATGTAGATCAAGCCGGTTTGTCGCTTTCTGGTTCGACGTCGTCTTCCATGTCGATCAATTCGACCATCTGGGCGGCGCCATCTTCGCTGATGCCCGCCAGTTCCATGATCTTGTCGTTGGCTTCGTCGATGCCGACGCGCTTCAAAGCCGAGAACAGTTGCACGGTGAATGGGAAGCCGATGCCGTCTTCATCGACATAGCTGTCGAGCTTGGCTTTCGCCTGGCGCAAGGCATTGACGGATTCATTACGGTTCAGCTTATCGACTTTGGTCAGGATGCAGTGGATCGGCTTGCCCGTTGGGGCGAACCATTCCAGCATCTGAATGTCCAGGTCGGTGAACGGACGGCGCGAATCCATGATCAGGATCAACCCGGCCAATTGCTCGCGGCGCTGCACGTAGTCACCCAGCAGGCGCTGCCAGTGCAATTTGGCCGAGCCCGAGACTTCCGCGTAGCCGTAGCCCGGCAAGTCGACCAGCAGGCATTCGATCTCTTCGACGATGGTGGCATCCTTGCGGTGCTGCGCCACGTGGGCGCCGCCGATGGAGAAGTAGTTGATGTGCTGGGTACGGCCAGGTGTCTTGGAGGCGAAGGCCAAGCCTTTCTGATTACACAAGATGTTGATGGCGGTCGATTTACCGGCATTGGAGCGGCCGGCAAAGGCGATTTCCGGCACCGTGGTATCGGGCAGGTCACGCAATTGGTTGACGGTCGTAAAGAAGCGGGCTTGCCAGAGTTTTGACATGGGAGTAGTAAAGCAACAAAAGGGAGCGATAAGGGAGCGAAAACGCCAAGAAGCTATTGTACAATAAGGGGTTGTTTATTGTTGCCGGCGTAGCAGCGATGCGGCTTGCGGCCCTGAAAATAATGCAAAAATCCACAGGGCGCGGCAATGTCCACCACTAATTTCTCACTGTCTCAGGGTGCCTGAATGAATCGTGCGTTTTCACCGTTTATCAAATCCATGCTGCTCGCTTTGCTGGCTGTATCGGCAACTGCTTCGGCGGTCGAAGCACCGAAACCGGTCGTCAATGTCGACGCTGCCAAGGGCGCTACCCTGTACGCCGATGGCGATGCGGCGCGCGGCTTGCCTGCCTGCGTATCGTGCCATGGCGCGGCTGGCAATTCGACCATCACGATCAATCCGAAGCTGGCCGGCCAGCACGAAAGCTACATCTACAAGCAACTGGTCGACTTCACCACGCCACAGCGTAACCAGCCCGTCATGACGACGTACGCGAAGATGCTCAGCGACGCCGACAAGAAGAATATCGCCGCCTACCTGGGCGCGCAGCTGTCCAAGCCGGGTGCCGCGAAGAACAAGGATACGATCGACCTGGGCAAGAAAATTTACCGTGCTGGCATTGCTTCCAAGCAAGTTGCTGCCTGCGCCAGCTGTCATGGCGCAACGGGCAATGGCATGCCCGTCCAGTATCCGCGCATCGCTGGCCAGCACCAGGATTACACGATGGCCCAGCTGACCATGTTCCGCAGCACCAAGGCCGATGCGCGCAAGAATAGCGCGCAAATGCACACCATTGCGGCGCGCATGTCGGATGACGAAATCGCCGCTGTCGCAGACTATATCGCCGGCCTGAAATAACTGCCATAGCGCTAATATTGCCCTAAGGGCAGCAGTGTAAATGAAGAGGGCGGCCGCTGCGACGGGCTGCCCTTTTTTAGTAGGGGCCGAACAGGAGTATGCTGCCGCCAGGTGCGCAGAACTATCTGCTCCATGCCTCATTTTCTTGAAGATTGCATATCCCGTATGAATATCAACGTATGAGCACAGGCACGACCGGAATCGAGTTAAAGACCCAACGCCGCGGCCTGGCTGAATTCGTCGAGCTGGTCTCGTCGATGCGCTTTGCCATCAGCCTGCTGACCCTGATCGCCGTCGCCTCCATCATCGGCACCGTGCTCAAGCAGAACGAGCCCATGCCCAATTATGTGAACCAGTTCGGTCCGTTCTGGTTCGCTGTGTTCGACAAGCTGAGCCTGTATTCCGTGTATTCGGCCTGGTGGTTCCTGGTGATCATGGCCTTCCTCGTCGCTTCGACCTCGCTATGCATCGTGCGCAATGCGCCGAAGATGATCAAGGATATGCGCAGCTGGCGCGACAATGTGCGCGAGCAATCCTTGCGCAATTTCCATCACAAGATGGAATGGCAAGCGCCGCTGCCACCTGCTGTGCTGGCGCAGCAGATGATGATGCGTCTGAAGGACAGCGGCTATGCGGCCAAAGTGGTCGAGAAGGATAACGCCACCCTGGTGGCAGCCAAGCGGGGCGCCGCCAATAAATGGGGCTATATCTTTGCCCACGGCGCTATCGTCATCATCTGCGTGGGGGGCTTGCTCGATTCGGAAATGCCGATCCGCGTACAGCAATGGTTCTTTGGCAAGACGCCATTTGCCGGTAGCGGCGTAATCGCTGACATTCCGGCCCAGCACCGTTTGAGCCTGTCGAACCCGACTTTCCGCGGCAACACCATGATTCCGGAAGGCGCGTCGAGCAATACGGCCATCATTCCCCAGGCCGATGGCGTGCTGATCCAGGATTTGCCGATCACCATCCTGCTGAAAAAATTCCATATCGATTTCTACAGCACGGGCATGCCCAAGCTGTTTGCCAGCGACGTCGTCATCACCGATCATGCAACGGGCGAGACCTTTCCTGCCACCATCAAAGTCAATCAGCCGCTGCTGTACAAGGGCTTGGCCCTGTACCAGTCCAGCTTTGAAGATGGCGGCAGCAAGCTCAAGTTGACGGGTTTTCCCATGACGGGCAAGACGACGAAACGCTTCGATATCGGCGGTGAAGTGGGCGGCAGCACGCCGCTCGAGCGTAGCGATGGCAATTCCTACACGGTGGAATGGTCGGCTTTCCGTCCCTTCAACGTGGAAAATCTCAGCGCCGGCCAGGATGTGCGCGCCGTCAACAAGGCGGACAGTTTCAACGATAAATTTGCCGTCGGCCTGGACAAGCGCCTCGGTTCGGCCGCGAAGAACGTGAATAACAAGGATCTCAAGAACGTCGGTCCCTCGGTGCAATATAAATTGCGCGACAAGACGGGCCAGGCGCGCGAATACCAGAACTATATGCAGCCGGTCACCGTGGATGGCACGACGGTGTTCCTGGCCGGCATGCGCGTCAACCCCGGCGACCCGTTCAGCTATCTGCGTATTCCCGTCGATGACAATTACAGCGTGAACGAGTGGATGCGTTTGCGTGCCGCGCTGCAAGATCCCGCGCTGCGCCAGCAGGCCGCAGCGGGCTATGCGGCGCGCGCCATGCCGCAGGCGGGCGCGCAAGCCCTGCGCAGCCAGTTGCAGGAATCGGCGGCGAAAAGTCTGGGCATCTTTGCCGGCAACGGGCAAGACGGTGGTTTCCTGGCCATTTCACGTTTCCTGGAGAAAGTTCCTGCCGCCGAGCAAGAAAAAGCGGCCGATATCTTCATGAAGATCTTGAATGGCAGCCTGTGGGACTTGTGGCAGGCGGCGCGCGCGCGCGATGGCTTGCCAGCCATCGAGGCTGATGACAAGCACGGCCGCTTCCTGCAGCTGGCCACGAATGCGCTGTCCGACAGCTTCTTCTATGGCGCGCCCGTGTATCTGCAGCTCGACGACTTTACGGAAATCAAGGCTTCCGTGCTGCAAGTGACGCGTTCGCCGGGCAAGGGCGTGGTCTATCTCGGTTGCCTGTTCCTGGTGATCGGCGTGTTTTCCATGTTTTATATCCGCGAGCGCCGCCTGTGGGTGTGGATCAAGGATGGCGAAGCGGGCAGCGTCGCCCTGATGGCCATGAGCACGCAACGCAAGACGCTGGATTTTGAAAAAGAATTTGAGACTTTGAAGGCAAAGCTGCCGCAATCAGCGTAAGCTGCGCTGAGTTCGATTGGCTGAGTTTCGGGGCGCTTGCGCGCAGCCGGGAATGGAGAAAATATGGAATTGGCAAACAAGCAAATATATACGCAGGAACCAGGATTTTTCAAGCGCCTGAGCCTGGTCGATTGGCTGTACGGCAGCGGCTTGCTGGCGGCCTCCCTGTTCGGCCTGATGCGCTTTGGCGCCTTCATGGATATCTATGAAAAAGTCATCTTGCTGGCGGCGGCGCCCACGTTTGCGTGGCTGGGCTGGTACTGGAAGCCCGTGCGCTGGCTGATTCCTGTGGCGGCCGTGCTGTCGCTGTTCGCCATCGAGCTGTACGCCGGCAACCTTGAGATGGCGAACCAGAAATTCTTCCTCAAATACATCTTGTCTAGCCAATCCGCCATTCTGTGGATGGGCACCCTGTTCGTGCTGTCGACCCTGTTCTACTGGATCGGCCTGGTGGCGCGCTCGGAATTCGGCTCGTCCGTCGGCTCCCTGCTGTGCTGGGCCGGCGTGGTGCTGGGCCTGACGGGCATGCTGGTGCGCTGGTACGAGTCTTACCTGATCGGTGCCGACGTGGGCCATATTCCGGTGTCGAACCTGTATGAAGTGTTCATCCTGTTTTCCTTGATCACAGCCATGTTCTACCTGTATTACGAACAGCATTATGCGACGCGCCAGCTGGGCGCCTTCGTCATGCTGGTCATTTCAGCGGCCGTGGTGTTCCTGATGTGGTACACGGTCACGCGCGACGCGGCCGAGATCCAGCCGCTGGTGCCGGCCCTGCAAAGCTGGTGGATGAAGATACACGTGCCGGCCAACTTCATCGGCTACGGCACGTTTGCCCTGTCGGCCATGGTGGCGGCGGCGTATTTGCTCAAATCGAGCGGCTATCTGGTCGACCGCCTGCCGTCGCTGGAAGTGCTCGACGATGTCATGTACAAGGCCATTTCCGTCGGCTTTGCTTTCTTCACGGTAGCGACCATCCTCGGTGCCCTGTGGGCGGCCGAAGCGTGGGGCGGCTACTGGTCGTGGGACCCGAAAGAAACCTGGGCGCTGATCGTCTGGCTCAACTATGCGGCCTGGCTGCACATGCGCTTGATGACGGGCTTGCGCGGCCGCATTGCCTCATGGTGGGCGCTGGTGGGCTTGCTGGTGACGACGTTTGCCTTCCTGGGCGTGAATATGTTCCTCTCCGGCCTGCATTCTTACGGCAAGTTGTAATGGATTTCTGCATGACGGAAGCGTCATGAACGGCGAGGGAAAACTGGTGTAAGGTATAAACACTTACCTTTTTTCCGGAGCCGCCATGTTGATCAAGCGCAGTCCCAACGGCATTGAATTGCCGTATTCTTCCGAAATCACGCCGCGCGCCGTGTTTGAATCGCGCCGCAGCTTCATCAAGCAAGTGGCGTTGGGCTCCGTGTCCAGCGCGGCCTTGCTGGAAATGGCCAGTCGCGAAGCCTTCGCGCAAGGCATCAATCCCAAGTTGGCCGGCAAGCTCAACCCCGCCTATTCGGCGCTGGAAAAGCAGACCGCCTACAAAGACGCCACCACCTACAATAATTTCTACGAATTTGGCACGGACAAGAGCGAGCCGGCGCAAAACGCTGGCACCTTGCGCACGCGGCCATGGACGGTGAGTATAGAAGGCGAAATCAAGAAGCCCATGACGCTGGATCTGGACGCGCTGCTGAAGCTGGCGCCGCTGGAAGAGCGCGTGTACCGCTTGCGCTGCGTAGAAGGCTGGTCGATGGTGATTCCCTGGGTCGGTTACTCCTTCTCGGAAATCATCAAGAAGGTCGAGCCGACGGGCAATGCCAAGTATGTGGAGTTCATCACCCTGGCCGACAAGAAGCAAATGCCGGGCGTGGGCAGCCGCGTGCTGCAATGGCCGTATACGGAAGGCTTGCGCATCGATGAAGCGAACCATCCGCTGGCGCTGCTGACCCTGGGCATGTATGGCGAAACCTTGCCAAACCAGAATGGCGCGCCCGTGCGCATGGTCTTGCCGTGGAAATATGGTTTCAAGTCGGCCAAATCCATCGTCAAGATCCGTTTCGTCAAGGAACAGCCGCGCACGTCCTGGAATCTGTCGGCACCGTCCGAATACGGTTTTTACTCGAATGTGAACCCGAACGTCGATCATCCGCGCTGGTCGCAGGCTTCCGAGCGGCGCATCGGCGAAGACGGTTTTCTCGCGCGCAAGCGCAAGACCCTGATGTTCAACGGTTATAACGACGTGGCCTCGCTGTACGCGGGCATGGATCTGAAGAAGTTCTTTTAAGGAAAGACCATGGCCATCCATCCCACGAGCAGGCAATTGTCGCTGCTGAAAAGCCTGGTCTTTTTGCTGGCGCTGCTGCCGTTTGCGCGCATGGTCTGGCTCACGTACACGGGGCAACTGGTGGAGCCACTGGAATTCATCACGCGTGGCACGGGCGACTGGACCCTGTATTTTCTCTGCATCAGCCTGGCGGTGACGCCCTTGCGGCGCGTCACGCAGTGGAACTGGCTGATCAAGTTGCGGCGCATGCTGGGCCTGTTCGCGTTTTTCTACGCGGCGCTGCATTTCACCACCTTCCTGTGGTTCGATCACTTTTTTGATGTGCAGGCCATGTGGAATGATGTGCTCAAGCGTCCGTTCATCACGGTGGGTTTCATCGCCTTCGTCTTGCTCATTGCCCTGGCCGTGACGAGCACGAACGGCATGGTGAAACGCCTGGGTGGCAAGCGCTGGCAGTGGTTGCACCGCTTGATCTACCTCATCGCGCCGCTGGCCATCCTGCATTTCTGGTGGATGAAAGCGGGCAAGCACAATTTCACGCAACCGATCATTTTTGGCAGCATCGTCGCGCTACTATTGTTAATTCGTGTGTATTTTGCCTGGAGTAAGCGCGTAAAGAGCGCCAGGGCGGCGCATGCCGCTACCGCGCTACGTTCAACTTAGCTTGCCGGCACGATCAAGGGTGGCGGTGGCACGGTGGCCGGTTCGACCGGGACTTTGGCTGGCGCGCCCTTGGCTGTGGGCGGCTTGGGCAGGTACAGGGGGCCGGGCTGGCCGCAGCCGGCCAAGACGCTAGAGACCACAATGGCGATGCCGGTATAAAACGCTGAGGATGACTTCACGATTAGAATCACGGTTTGATTAAGATATTTGGAGTGTAGCATGAGCGAATCGGAATTCCTGGTCCTGGCCGAAGCCACCCTGACCCAGATCGAGGCGGCGCTGGACCGGCTGAACGATGAAGACGTGCTCGACGTCGAATGCAGCCGCAGCGGTAATGTGCTGGAAATCGAATTCATCGATAACGGCACGAAAATCATCGTCAACAGCCAGGCCCCCATGCGCGAAATGTGGGTGGCCGCCCGTTCCGGCGGGTTTCACTACAAGCGCGACGGCGATGTCTGGCTCAACACGCGCGACGGCTCGGAACTGTTTGCTGCCTTGTCCCGCATGGCCAGCGAGCAGGCGGGCGCACCTGTCGTGCTGAAGTAATCGTTTCGCCACGGGAATAAAAAAAGGGCAGACTTTGCAGTCTGCCCTTTTTGCATCAAAGATCTTAAAAGAGTTCGTTCTTGACAGCTTCTTTGGCTTTTTCTTCCTCCGGCGTGCCGCGCGCTGCGCCTTCCAGGCTGCCTACGCCTGTGCCCGGCGGATTTTCCGCATAGTAATACTCGTCGCCCACGCGGATCAGGCCTTCTGGCACGGCGCGTTCCTCGACGGGAATGCTTTTCAGCGCTTTCGCCATGTAGCTGATCCAGATCGGCAAGGCCAGGCCGCCGCCCGTTTCCCGATTGCCCAGGTTGCGCGGCTGGTCGTAGCCTATCCAGGCGATGCCCACCAGCTTGGCCTGGTATCCGGCGAACCAGGCGTCGATGGAGTCGTTGGTCGTGCCTGTCTTGCCGGCCAGGTCAGGGCGCTTCAAGGCCATGGCCTTGTTCGCCGTACCGAAGCGCACGACGTCGTTGAGCATGCTGTTCATCATGAAGGCATTGCGCTCGTCGATGACGCGGTTGGCTTCCTCGCCTGCCAGGTCCGGCTTGGCTTGCGACAGGATATTGCCATCGCTATCGGTCACCTTGGCGATCAGATACGGGTTGATCTTGTAGCCGCCATTGGCGAACACGGCGTAGGCGCCCGCCATTTGCAGCGGCGTGACGTTGCCGGCGCCCAGTGCCAAGGTCAGGTACGGCGGGTTCTTGTCGGCGTCAAAGCCGAAGCGCGTCGCGTATTCCTGGCCATACTTGGCGCCGATCTTGTGCAAGATGCGGATGGAAATCATATTCTTCGACTTCATCAAGCCTTTGCGCATGCTCAGCGGACCATCGTATTTGCTGTCGTAGTTCTTCGGCTCCCACGCCTGTCCACCGGTCTGGCCCGCATCGAACGAGATCGGCGCATCGTTGATGATGGTGGCCGGCGACAGTCCACGTTCCAGTGACGCGGAATAGATGAAGGGCTTGAAGGCCGAACCAGGCTGGCGCCAGGCCTGTGTGACGTGGTTGAACTTGTTGCGGTTGTAATCGAAGCCGCCCACCATGGCGCGGATGGCGCCGTCGGTCGTGCTGGCCGACACGAACGCCGATTGTACTTCCGGCATCTGCGTCAGGACCCAGCTGTTGTTTTCCTGCATGACGCGGATCACGGCACCACGCTTGATGCGGCGGTTCGGCGCCGCTTTTTCCGATAGCCAGGCCGCGCCAAAGGTCAGCCCTGGGCCGGTAATAGTGATTTCCTCGCCGGCCGACGTGACCGCCTGCAACGATTTGGGCGACGCTTGCAGCACCATGGCGGCGATGATGTCGTCGCTGTCCGGGTGGTCGGCCAGCTCCGTTTCGATGGCGTCATCGGCTTCGGCCTTGGTTTTCGGAATGTCGATGTAGGCTTCCGGGCCGCGGTAGCCGTGGCGTTTCTCGTAATCCATCACGCCCTTGCGCAAGGCAATGTAGGCGGCGTCCTGGTCGGCCTTGGTGATAGTGGTGTAGACGTTCAGGCCGCGCGTGTAGGTGTCTTCCTTGAATTGCTCGTAGACCAGCTGGCGCGCCATTTCCGATACGTATTCGGCATGCACGCCGAAGGCGCTGCTATCGGTTTTTACTTTCAGCTCTTCATTTTTCGCTACTTCGAACTGCGCCGGCGTGATGTAGCCCAGCTGCGCCATGCGCTGCAGGATGTATTGCTGGCGCATGCGCGCACGTTTCGGGTTGACGACCGGATTGTAGGCCGACGGCGCTTTCGGCAAGCCGGCCAACATGGCTGCTTCGGCCACGGTGAGGTCCTGGATATGCTTGCCAAAATAGATTTGCGCAGCCGAGGCGAAGCCGTAGGCGCGCTGTCCCAGATAAATCTGGTTCATATACACTTCGAGGATCTGGTCCTTGCTGAGGTTTTTCTCGATCTTCCAGGCCAGCAAGACTTCATACGCCTTGCGTTTCAGCGTCTGTTCGCTGGACAGGAAGAAATTGCGCGCCACCTGCTGCGTGATGGTCGAGGCACCTTGCTTGGCACCGCCCATCAGGTTGTGCACGGCTGCGCGCGTGATGCCCAGATAGTCGACACCGCCATGTTCATAGAAGCGATCATCTTCGATGGCCAGCACGGCTTTCTTCATGACATCGGGGATATCCTTGATATGCACCATGTTGCGCCGCTCTTCGCCGAACTCGCCAATGAGCACACTGTCGGACGTGAACACGCGCAGCGGCATTTTCGGTTTGTAATCGGTCAAGGTATCGAGCGCCGGCAGGTTCGGATATGCCATGGCCAGGCCAAAAACCACCAGCAAGACGCCGACGATGCCCAGGCCCAGCAGCGATACCAGCGCCATCAGCAGAAAACGTTTGGGTTTGCTGCCCTTGGCGGGCGGCTGCGAGCCAGCGGAGCCGGCGGAGTTTGAAGATGTCATGCGTCGTATGTCTTTCGGTTAATTATGCCGGCCAATTATAAGCGAGCTTGCCGCGATGGCAGCGTGCCGTGGGCCTTGCCGGGCAGCGCGCCGACACTTGTCGATACTCTATATAAGCGTGTATTGGCATGTTGGCAACCAGGATTTGGTAACAATTATTCTGCGCCAGATCACAGCCGGGCCAGATAGCTGCCGCGCGCCGCAAACACCGGTGTGAAATCCATTTACAGGCCAGCGTTGTCAGCACTAGGCTTGCGTATGGCAGGCTCCCTCCCACGGCCGCGTTTCCCGATAAAAAAACATGTCCATCCGCAGTTTTCTTGGCATCGGCTTGCTGGGCGTCGACATGGCGGACGATGCCGTGCGCGTGGTCGAGTTGAGTCGCCGGCGGGGCAAGCTCTTGTGTCGGCATTGCGGCAGCGCGGCGTTGGCTGCCGGAGTCATGGTTGAAGGCAATGTCGAAGATCTGCAGGGTCTGGCCACCGCCGTGCGCCTGGCATGGCGCAATAGTGGCAGTGCTTGCACCCGCGTGGCGCTGGCCATGCCGGCCACGGCCCTGATCACGCATGTACTACGCTTGCAGGCGGGCTTGCCGGAGGAACAACTGGAAATCCTGGTGGAGCTGGAGGCGGCGCAATACATGCCGTTTGCGCTGGAAGACGCCAGCCTGGATTTTTTCCAGCTGGGGCCGGTGCCACCGCTTGCGGGCCAGGCGGGGCAGGAAATCGAAGTGCTGCTGGTGGCGGCACGGCGCGCCAGCGTGCAGCGCCGTCTCGATGCGGCCACGGCGGCCGGTTTGACGCCCGTCGTCATGGATAGCGAGGCGCTGGCGCGCGAAGCGGCCGTTGCACAAGGGGGCTGGCAAGCCCTGCCGGACAGTGGCCTGGCATTTCAGCTGGCGTGGGGGCTGGCCTTGCACCGGTACGTCCGATGAAGAGCGTGGCGCAAGTGCCTTGCATCAACCTCTTGCCGCATCGGCAGGCGGCGCGGCAGCGGCGTATTCAGCGGCTGCTGTGGCAACTGGCTGGCGGGGCGTTGTTGGGCTTGCTGCTGGCCCTGGCGGCGGGCGCCTGGCTGCAGCTCCGGCTCGACGCGCAGCTGCGCCGCCAAGAAGGCTGGCGCAATGCCATGCTGCAGGTCAATGCCAGCCTCGCCAGCGGCAAGCGGGTGCAGGACGAGACGGCGGCATTGCTGCTGCGCCAGCAGGCCATTGCCAGTTTGCAAGAGCAACGCAATGCCTGGGTGCGCATGCTGGAGGTGCTGGCGCGGGCGATGCCGGCCGGCGTGTCCTTGCACAGCGTACGCCAGGAAATGACCATGGTGCGCTTGCAAGGGCGCGCGGCCACGCAGGAACAGGTCGCGGCATTGCTGTTGGCGCTGGAGCGAGAAGCGCCCTGGTCCCGACCGGAATTGCTGGAAGTGCGGCAGGAGGCACGCGGCGCGGTCGATGGCGCGGTGGAATGGACGATACGGCTGGCTTTGGCAAGCGTTGGGGCGGGTGCTCCGCAATCTTAGTCCTGGAGGTCAATCATGCTGAGCTTGAAAACCGCATCGCTGTGGCCGTTACCTGTGCGCCTCGCATGCGCCGCCCTGGCCGCTACGCTGGTAGTGGCCCTGTTTTACGCCACATGGCTCGATGGCTTGATGGCTGCCGTACAGGTGGCGCAAGGCGAGGAGCGCCGCCTGCGTGCCGAGTATCTGTCGGCACAGGCCAGGGCGAGCCAGTTGCCGCAGTGGCGCGCGCAGCAGCGCCAGGCTGGTGCCGAGCTGGCCCTGCTGGAACAGCAACTGCCCGACCAGCAAGCGATGGCGGTGTTGTTGACCGACATCAACGCCGCAGGCCAGTCGCGCGGTTTGCAATTTTCACTGTTCAGGCCGGGCGCGGCGCGGCCGCAAGCGCAGTATGTCGCTTTGCCGATCGCCATACAGTTGCGTGGCGCTTACCACGCCATGGGGGCGCTGTTGGCGGACCTGGCGCGCTTGCCGCGTATCGTCACAGTGCATGAGCTTGCCTTGACACTGGGCAAGGATCGCGTACTGACGCTCGATGCCGTGCTGCAGGCGTATCGCTTGCCCGAAGCAGGGGAACGGGCAGCGCAAGCGGCCCTGTCGCCCAAGGCGGGCGGTGCCGCAGCCGTGCCTGCATGGCATCGGCTTGCCACAGTCGCGCCGCATCCCTACGAGGCTGCCGCCTTGGCCGATCCTTTTGGCGCATTGTCGCCTGCGCCTGCGCCCGCACCGGGCCAGCGGGGCAGCGTGGCCGGGCCCGACCCGCGCCGCCTGCGCGAAGCGCTGGAAAACGTGGCGCTGCCGGCTATCAGTATGGTCGGTAGCGTGCAACAGGCCGGGCGCCTGAGTGCGCTGCTCATGGCGGGCCAGCGCGTGTACCGGGTGGCGGTAGGCCAGTATCTAGGGCCAGACCACGGCTTGGTGACACAGATCAGCGAACAGGCGTTGCAGTACCGGGAGTTGCTGCAGGAGGCGGGCGGCGAGTGGCGTGAACGGCATGGCAGCCTGACCTTGCAAAAGTCGGGAGAGGCCAAAGCTGGCGTGCCGGAGGCCACGCCATGAAGGCGTCGGTTTGGATGTGCTCGATGTACTCGCTATGCTTGATATTGCTGCATGGTGCCGCCTTGGCCGGGGACGAGGCCGTGGTGCTGGTAACGGCGCCGCGCCTGTATGCTGGCGAGAAAATTTCCGTCGATTTCCAGAACGTGGGCGTGCGCGCGGCCTTGCATATCCTGGCCGACGCCTCGGGGCAAAACATCATCGCCAGCGACAGCGTGGCAGGTAACCTGACGCTGCGCCTGCGCGACTTGCCATGGGACCAGGCGCTCGACGTACTGCTGCAGGCGAAGGGCCTGGACATGCGGCGCAATGGCAATGTGCTGTGGATCGCGCCGCGCGAGGAAATGCTGGCGCGCGAAAAACTGGAGCTCGAAACGCGCGCGCAGATCGCGGAACTCGAACCCTTGCAATCAGCCATCTTCCAGCTCAACTACCAGAAGGCGGAAGCGTTCCGCACCTTGTTCGGTCTGGAAGCGGGCGAGGGGCGCAGCCGCTTGTTGTCGCGCCGTGGCAGTGTGATCATCGAGCCGCGCACGAATCAGCTGTTCGTCACTGACGTGCCGGCGCGACTGGAGCAGATCCGTGAGCTGATCGCCAGGACAGATATCGCGACGCGACAAGTGATGATCGAGGCGCGCATCGTCGAGGCGAACGACAGTTTCAGCCGCAACCTGGGCGCGCGCCTGGGTTTTACGGACCAGCGCCTGGCAGCGGGCCAGGTGCCCGGCTTTTCGCTGGGCAGCAGCGCTCGCCGCGCGGCCGTCGGCGGTACGTATCAGGGCGTAGGCGAGGCGACGGGGCAAACGGTGGCCGGCGCCGGCGCCTTCGTGCCGAATACGCAATTCGTCAACTTGCCGGCCGCTAGCATTAACGGCTTGCCGCCGGCCAGCTTCGCCCTGAGTCTTTTTTCGGCAGCCGCCAACCGCTTTCTGAACTTGGAACTGTCCGCGCTGGAGGCGGACGGCAAGGGCAAGATCATTTCCAGCCCCCGCGTGGTGACGGCCGACAAGGTGCTGGCGCTGATCGAACAGGGCATCGAATTGCCGTATCAGGTCGCCACCAGCAGCGGTGCCACGTCGATCACGTTCCGCAAGGCAAACCTGCGCCTGGAGGTGACGCCGCAGATCACGCCGGATGGCAACGTGGTGCTGGAAGTGGACGTCAACAAGGACAGCGTGGGCCAGGAAACGCGTTCCGGCTTCGCCATCGACACCAAGCACGTGCGCACGCAAGTGATGGTGGAAGACGGCGGCACGGTGGTGCTGGGCGGCATATATCAGCAGTCCGAACGGGGTACGGAAAGCAAGGTGCCGATTCTTGGCGACATTCCCTTGCTCGGTGTTTTTTTCCGCAGCACGGGCCGCAGTCAAGAAAAAACCGAACTGATGGTGTTTATTACGCCGAAAATAGTAGCAGATCGGCCTGCAACACGTTAATGTCACATCTTTACGTTTCAGTAATAATGCAAACGAAAACGGACGGATGGCGACGATGCGGAACTTCTCTTTAGGCA
The DNA here is from genome assembly GCF_029892305.1 of Janthinobacterium sp. CG_23.4. Lineage (NCBI taxonomy): Bacteria > Pseudomonadati > Pseudomonadota > Betaproteobacteria > Burkholderiales > Oxalobacteraceae > Janthinobacterium > Janthinobacterium sp. CG_23.4. The sequence continues at coordinate 264,908 of NZ_JARXUX010000001.1, forward strand.
ATACTTCTTGGCGTGCTGTATCGAATTGGCTGGTCTTGCTGGCGCTGGGCGCCATGCTGGCCGCGTGTGGCGGCGGCGGTGGCGATCCGACCCTGGGGAGCAAAGATGGCGCCAACTCTGGTGTTGCCAGTGTGACACTAGTTGCCAGCGCCATCACCATAGCGGCCTCGGGGGCGGATGGCACGGAAGTGGTATTGACGGTCGTGGTTAAAAATGCGGGCAACAATGCCATAACGGGTCAAACTGTTGCTTTTACGGCTAGTTCGGGCACGATCAGTAATACTGTTCGTATCACGGACGCGAATGGCACGGTGACGGAAAAGCTGAGCGTGAAAGGCGATGCGACTCTGCGGGACATCACCATCAAGGCCAGCAGCGGCGGCGTCGACTCAGCGCCGGTGGTGGTGAAAGTGGTGCCTGTTACCTCGGGCATTGCCAGCTTGCTGCTGACGTCTTCCGGCGGCTCGCTGGCCTCGTCTGGCGGTACTGCGGTCAATGTGATTGCGTTTGTCAAGGATGCCAACAATGCCGTCGTTCCCAATGCCAGCGTGATCTTCAGCGCCGATTCGGGCGCGCTGGGCGCGACGCTGGTTAATACCAATGCGCAAGGGCAGGCGATAGTCAGTCTCAATACGGGCGGCGATGCCAGTTTGCGCACGATTAAAGTCAGTGCCAGCGCCGGTGCGCAAAAAGCCAGCACGGATATCGGCGTCAGCGGCACCAAGCTCGCTGTGAATGCCTTTTCTTCTGTGAATCTGAAGACAAGTACGGATATGGTGGTCAAGTTGGTCGACTCTAGCGGTAATCCACTGGTGGGCAAGCCGGTGACATTCAGCGCGCAAACCAATCCACTGATGGTGAAGGGCGGTGGCGGCAGTCCCGCTCTGACCGATAATAATGGTCAACTGATATTGAGCTACAACGCCCAATCTGGTACCGGCGATACGATCACCATTAAGAGCCAGGGCGACAGCGTGGTAGTGCCAGTGGCGATCAATGCGGCCAATTTCACGATCAACGCCGTCACCGATGCCAATGTGGCGTTGACGACACTGGCAACCCAGACCTGCTACGCGATTGCCGTGCATAACGATGTGGCCGGCACCGCGCAAACGGGCAATGTGCGTTTCAGTACTTCGCGCGGCGCGATTTACCGGGACGCCGCCTGCGCCACGCCATTACTGGCGCCACTGGCGCTCGTTGGCGGCAATGCCATCGCCTATGTGCAGGCGGATGGCGCGGGGCGGACTTCGTTGACGGCCAGGAACGAGAGCACGGGTGTGACGGTGCAGGCCGACGTGGAATTCGTCGCCCCGCTGACGCCACAGGCAACCATCAGCTTGCAGGCTGACCCTGCAGTAATCGGTGCCAATACGGCAGGCAGCACATCCCAGCGCAGCGCCCTGCGTGCCATCGTGCGCGATGGCACGGCGCAAAACAATCTCGTCAAGAATGCTCAGGTCGGCTTTACCATCCAGAGTGATGCCAGCGGTGGCTCGTTGAGCTCGCCATCGGTGGTCAATACCGATGCCGATGGCATGGCCACGGTAAGTTATATCGCCGGTCAAGCCAGCACAGGAGTCGATGGCGTGATCGTCCAAGCCCAATTGCAGGGCGTATCGAGCAACAGCGCCAAGGCCAAGCTGACAGTAACGAAGAAATCGCTGTTCATCAGTGCCGGCAGTGGAAATGTGCTCGATGGCACGGACAGCAGCACCTATCGCAAGACTTATACTGTGTTTGTGACGGATGCCGCTGGCAATCCGGTGGCTGACGTCATCATCACGGCCGCTGCCTGGCCCAAGTCGTATTACAAGGGCACTCTGCAGTTCTCCACGGCGGCATTAAGCTGGATTCGGGGGCCGAGCGTGATATGCGCGAATGAGGACAACAGCCAGGACCGCAACGGCATGCTCGACGCTGGCGAAGACGAGAATAAAAACGGCTACCTCGATCCCGGCATTCCGCTCAATGTATCCACCGGAGGCAAGACCGACAGCAGCGGCACCACCATCGTGACGCTGACTTATCCACGCGACAGAGCCAACTGGCTGGACGTCGAATTGACGATACGTGGCAATAGTTCCGGGACGGAGGCAACTTATGTCGGTTACACTTTGCTTCCGGGGCTGTTCTCGGACTTTAACCGCCAGGATGTGTCTCCACCGGGCGTGATTAGTCCGTACGGGCAGGCGAATGTTTGTAGTGATTCAAAATAATTGTCGCAGCACATGCAAAATCTGTTTTTAGTAGGTCTCATGGGCGCAGGCAAAACCACGATCGGGCGCATCCTGGCCCGCAAGCTGGGCTTGCGCTTTGTCGATTCCGACCATGAAATCGTGGCACGCACGGGGGCGACCATCCCGTGGATCTTTGAAATCGAGGGGGAAGCCAGCTTTCGCCGGCGCGAGGCCGAAGTCATCCGCGACCTGAGCGCGCAGGAGGGCATCGTCATGGCCACGGGCGGCGGCGCCATCCTCAATGCCGACAGTCGCGCCTACCTGAAGGAGCGCGGCACGGTGGTGTACCTGCGCGCCAGCGTCAGCAACATCCTGGCGCGCACCAGCCACGACAAGAACCGCCCCTTGCTGCAGACGGCCGACCCGCGCGGCAAACTGGAAGAGTTGACGTCACAGCGCGAGCCCCATTACATGGAAGTGGCCGACATTGTGATCGACACCGGCCGTCCTAACGTACAATCAATGGTTCAGACCATCCTGATGCAGCTGGCCAGCCTCGAATGCGAGGCTTCGCCCAACTGCGTCATTCATGCAGAGCCTTCGATGAACGAGCAATCCAAAATGTTGTTGAGCGTAGATCTCGACGAACGCAGTTATCCGATCGCCATCGGTCCCGGCCTGCTGGCCGATGCTGATGCGCTGCTGCGCCATATCAGCGGTCACAAGGTGGCCATCGTCACCAATACCACTGTCGCCCCCCTGTACCTGGGCCGCCTGCAGGCGGCACTCGCCAGCGATGGCCGCGAAGTGATCTGCATCGTCCTGCCGGACGGCGAAGAATATAAAAACTGGGCCAGCCTGATGCAGATTTTCGACGCGCTGCTGGCCAATAAATGTGACCGCAAGACCACCCTGGTGGCCCTGGGCGGCGGCGTGATCGGCGACCTGACCGGCTATGCAGCCGCCAGCTATATGCGCGGCATCGGCTTTGTGCAAGTGCCCACGACCTTGCTGGCGCAGGTCGACTCCTCCGTCGGCGGCAAGACCGGCATCAACCACCCGCTGGGCAAGAACATGATCGGCGCCTTCTATCAGCCGCGCGCCGTGATTGCCGATACCTCGACCCTGGAAACCCTGCCGGCGCGCGAGCTGTCGGCTGGCTTGGCCGAAGTGATCAAGCATGGTGCCATTATCGATGCCGACTTCTTCGACTGGATCGAAGCGAACATGGGCAAGCTGATGGCACGCGACAAGGGCGCGCTGGCGTATGCGATTGCCCGCTCGTGCGAAATCAAGGCCGACGTGGTGCGCCAGGACGAACGCGAAGGCGGCTTGCGCGCCATCCTGAACTTCGGCCATACCTTTGGCCACGCCATCGAAGCGGGTCTGGGCTATGGCCACTGGCTGCATGGCGAAGCCGTCGGCTGCGGCATGGTGATGGCGGCCGACCTGTCCTGCCGCATGGGCTATATCGAGCAGGCAGTTGTGGAGCGCGTGCGTAAACTCGTCGCTTGCGCCGGCCTGCCCGTCAAGGCACCGGACCTGGGCGTCGAGCGCTGGCTCGAACTGATGGAAGTGGACAAGAAGAACGAGGGCGGCGCCATCAAGTTCATCTTGTTGAAACCACTGGGCAGCCCGTGCATCACGTCCGCGCCGCATGAAATGGTGCTCGCCACCTTGGCCGCCGGAGTGCAGCAAGCATGACCCCCGAAGACTTCCTTGCCCCATATGCGGCCCATTCGGCACAGGGGCAGGGACGTCGCTTTGCCGAAGCGGCGCACGCTTCGCGCAGCCAGTTCCAGCGCGACCGCGACCGCATCATCCATTCCTCGGCCTTCCGTCGTCTCGAATACAAGACCCAGGTTTTCCTCAACCACGAGGGCGACTTGTTCCGCACGCGCCTGACGCATAGCCTGGAAGTGGCGCAGGTGGGACGCTCGATCGCGCGCAACTTGCGTCTGAACGAAGACTTGGTTGAAGCGATCGCCCTCGCGCATGACCTTGGCCACACGCCATTCGGCCACGTTGGCCAGGACGTGCTCAATGAGTGCATGCGCGAGCACGGCGGCTTCGAGCATAACCTGCAAAGCCTGCGCGTGGTCGACACGCTGGAAGAGCATTACGGCGCCTTTGACGGCTTGAACCTGATGTTCGAGACGCGCGAAGGCATATTGAAACACTGCTCGCTGGCGCATGCGCGCGAGCTGGGTCCCGTGGCCCAGCGCTTCATCGACCGCACGCAACCAACTCTGGAAGCGCAGCTGACCAACCTGGCCGATGAAATCGCTTACAACAGCCACGATATCGACGACGGCCTGCGTTCCGGCCTGATCACCATCCAGCAGCTGGAAGAGGTGGCATTTTTCGGCCGCCTGTGGCGCGAGGTGCAGCAGGCATTTCCCGGTCTGTCGGGCCGGCGCGCCATCTACGAAACCCTGCGCCGCCTGATCACCGCCCTGGCCGACGATCTGATCGTCACCTCGAATGCCTTGATCCTCGATGCGGCACCGCGCGACGTCAACGACGTGCGCGCCAGTGCCCCGCTGATCCGCTTTTCGGACGCCATGCGCCGTGACGCGACGGACCTGAAACGCTTTTTGCGAGCGAACCTGTACCGTCACTACCAGGTCAATCGCATGCGCGTCAAAGCGAGCCGCATCGTACGCGAACTGTATGACAGCTTCATGGCCGAACCGGCCCTGCTGCCACCCGACTATCAACTCAAGGAGGGTGAGCTCACGCAGCAGGCGCGCAAGATCGCCGACTACATCGCCGGCATGACGGACCGCTACGCGATCCGCGAGCACCGTCGTCTGTATTCTTTGGATGAGTTGTAGACCGGTTGCATCGGTGCCAGCACGACTAGCCTGCGCACTAGAACATGCTGCGCTGTGCTGCGCGCGTATCACCGAATAGGTCCAGCAGCAGTTTCTTGACCGGCGCCGGCAGCGGCGCGCCCGCAATTTTCGCGCCGTCGTACCAGACATGGGTCGCTTCCCCCGCCAGTGCAAGGCGGCGCGCCAACGTGATGCGGCAGGGGACGATGTGCAGTTTGTAGTGCGTAAATACATGCACGATGGGCAGCAGCCGTTCCTGCGTCTCGATCTCGCCGAACGGCGCCACGGCGCGTGCCAGCGCATGCTGGTCTATCGCTTGCGGTGAGTCTTTATCGGCCAGCACGTGGCCATCGAGTTCGGGCAGCGACAGCAAGCCGCCCCAGATGCCCGAGCCGGGCCGCTGTTCCAGCAGCACCTGGCCATCGTCGATGATGAGCAGCATGACGGCGTGCTTTTCCGGGCTGGTTTTCTTCGGCTTGCGCACAGGCAGATCCTTGGTGCGGCCAGTGGCGTAGGCCACGCAGCGCGGTTGCAGCGGACAGCGGCCGCAATCGGGACTGCTGCGCGTGCACAGGGTGGCGCCGAAGTCCATCAAGCCTTGCGTGTAGGCTTCGATGCCTGTTTCAGGCAGCAGCGCTTCGGCGCGACGCCACATGGCGTCCTCGACCCGTTTCTCGCCGGGATAGGCATCGATGCCGAAGGTGCGCGCAAACACGCGCTTGACGTTGCCGTCCATGATGGCTGCGCGCGTGCCGCTGGAAAACGCGGAGATGGCGGCGGCCGTCGAGCGGCCGATGCCGGGCAGGTCTGCCAGCAGGGCCGGGTCGCTGGGAAAGACGCCATCGTATTGGGCCACCACGCGCTGCGCGCATTTGTGCAAGTTGCGTGCCCGCGTGTAGTAACCGAGGCCGCTCCATTGCGCCATCACGTCTTCCACCGGTGCTGATGCCAAATCGCGCAGGGTGGGGAAGCGTTCGAGGAAGCGCGCATAGTAGCCGAGTACTGCTGTGACCTGCGTTTGCTGCAGCATGATTTCTGACAGCCAGATCAGGTAGGCGTCGCGCGTGTTTTGCCAGGGCAGTGCATGGCGGCCATGCTGCTTTTGCCAGGCGATGACTGTGGCAGAAAAAGTCGGGTCGACATAAGTTTCAAGCGTATTTTCAAAGTGCGCTGCGCCCGGGGCGGGCGAGAGCGGATGCAGCAAACGTTTCATGCAGGGTTCCAGTATTTTGTTGTTTTATGTTGCGCTGGCGGTGCGCAAGGCAGCCAGCAATTGCGCCAGCTGCGTCTTGTCGCGTTCGAGCGCCGCCAGGCTGGCCTCAAAGCCGGTAATTTTCTGTTCCAGGCCGTCGGTGGCGTCGTGGATGCGCTGGATCGAGGCGAAGCGCAGTTTCAGCTGTTCCTTGTACTCGACGATCTGCGCTTCGAGCGGCGCCATGATGACTTTCAGCCAGGCGCTGGCGTCGTCGTTGGCGTTGGTGAAACAGCGGCGCACGCGCGACGCTATCGTGTCGAAAAATTTTTCCATCAGCACGCCCCGGCTGGTGGTAAGCAGGGTCGCCGTGCCGAACTGCTTGTGATACACCGCTTCGATGTCGGCGATCTCCTGGCGGTAACGGGCCAGCGAAAACGGCATCGGCAAGGCTAGCGCCAGGCCGTGTTCGGCGGCGAATTTGCGGTACATCACGTGCATCATTTCCGTGATCTCGGCTGTCTTGCCTTCCGAGCGCTCCAGGTTACTGGCGATGCGTTCAAAATACTGGCGCACGGCCTCGCGCAGGCCCGTAAAAAAGCGGCTGCGCTGCATGGCCGCGCGCACGCCGTCAATATCGTCGCGCACGATGTCCATGCCCAGGCTCGTATATAGTTCCGTCGACAGGCGGGTGAATACGGCGCGCGTCGCTTGCAGCTTGAACAGGCTGCTGTCGAATTCCTTCTTCTCGATATCGATGCGCCGCATCATGTGGGCGATCACGCTCTGGTTCTTGCCGCGCAGGCTGTGCAGCTCGTGCAATTGCTCGGCGATGCCGCGTGCGCGCGCCGCCGCCTGTACCTGCTGCGCCGCTTCGATAGCATCGAGGTCGAACGCCAGCTGGCGTCGGATGATGTCTTTGCGCGCGGGGATCAGCTCCTCGAACAGGGCCGTTTCCAGCGCCTGCAAGCGGCTCTTTTCCAGCAGCGCCGCATCCTGGTTGATCTTGCCCACCAGGGCCTTTTGCGCCGAGACGGGAAACACCTGGCCCGCGTCCAGGGTCAGCAGGTGCGCCACGCTGGCCTGCTGGCGCTCGATCGCTTGCGCCACCTCGGCGTCGCCGCGCAATTCATCCCACATGCTGTCGATCTTGTTGAGCACTACCAGGCGCCCCACGCCGGCGCCGATATGGTTGCGCCACACCTCGATATCGCTGCGCGTGACACCCGTGTCGGCCGCCAAGATGAATAGCACCGCGTGCGCATTCGGGATCAGGTTCAAGGTCAGTTCCGGTTCCGTGCCGATGGCGTTCAAGCCCGGCGTATCGAGGATGACCAGGCCCTGTTTCAGCAGCGGATGGGGGAAGTTGATGATGGCGTGGCGCCACATGGAAATTTCCACCAGGCCATCCTCGTCGAGCATGGCGGGTGCATCCGCGTCGTCGGCGTCGTACAGGCCGTAGCGGGCCGCTTCTTCCACGCTGACTTTTTTCGTCAGGCTGACCTGGCGGATGGCTGCCTGCATGTCGCCACCCGCATCGATGTTCAGGGGCAGGACGGTCCAGGCGGCGGGCAGGTCGCGGTAGTCGCTGGTGGACAGGTTCTGCGCGCGCGTCTCGATGGGCAGCAGGCGGATCGATGGTGGCCATGCCGCGTCGTACAGCAGCTCGGTGGGGCACATGGTGGTGCGACCCGCGCCCGAAGGCAGAATGCGCTGGCCATAGCCGGCAAAGAAGAGGGCGTTAATCAGCTCGGATTTGCCGCGCGAGAATTCGGCCACGAAAGCCACGGACAGGCGATCATCAAGCAGGCGGGAGACACAGCGTGCGAGGCGTAGCGCGGAAGCGCCGTCGACCAAGCCCGCCGCGCTGGCGGCTTGCCGGTATGCCTGCAAGGCGGCCAGCACATCCTGGCGCCATGCGCTGTATTGTTCCAAGTCCCTGACCATCTGGCTCCCTTTGCGTGTAACACCGATCAAAACCTGCTGCGCTTCTCGACCATAATTGGCTGCCGCCCGTGACGGTTTTGTCAGGCGTGCTTATTTTTGGCAGTGCACGCAGTAAAACGTGGAACGCTGTCCCTGCACGATTTGGCGTATCGGCGCGCCGCACACGCGGCACGGCTTGCCTGCGCGATTGTAGGTGAAATACGTTTGCTGGAAGTAGCCGGATTGGCCGTTCACGCCGATGAAGTCGCGCAGGGTGCTGCCGCCTTGCACGATGGCTTCGGCCAGCACGTCGCGAATCGCCTGCGCCAGCTTCTCATAGCGCGCCAGGCCGATGCGCCGGGCCGGCGTCTTCGGGTTGATCCCCGCGCGAAACAGGCTTTCGGAACAATAGATATTGCCCACGCCGACGACGATGTCACCTGCCATCAGCACCTGCTTGATGCTGCTGCCCTTGTTGCGCGTTTTCTCGAATAGCAGTTGGCCCGTGAAGCCGTCTTCCAGCGGTTCCGTGCCCAGGCCGCGCAGCAGTGCATGGCCGTCGAGCGGGCCGTCGGCCTGGTCGTGCCACAGCACGGCGCCAAAGCGGCGCGGGTCCGTCATGCGCAGCACTTGGCTGGCGCCGTCTGCAGTTTCCACGATGAGGTCAAAATGGTCGTGTTTTTGCGCCTCCGTCCCCATCGGTAGCACGCGCAGGTGACCCGACATGCCCAAGTGGATGATCAGGGTGCCGTGGCGGAAATGGATCAGCAGGTATTTGCCGCGCCGCCCCGTCAGGCCGATGGTTTGCCCCGACAATTGTTCGCCCAGGGCAGGCGGGAAGGGCCAGCGCAGGCCGTCGCGGCGCAGCACGACGGCGCGCACGGCGCGTCCCTCGAGGTGGGGCGCAACACCGCGCCGTGTGACTTCGACTTCTGGCAATTCTGGCATAGGGCTCGCATGGTTGAAAACCGGGTAAAAACTGGCAGCTTGCCGGCAGATGGCTGGTCCGGGCAGACTATGTGGTCACGCCATAAATATTTCGTTACTTTCGTTACTTTCGTTACTTTCGTTACTTTCGTTACATACGCGAAGTACGCAATAGTCGCGTTGGGCGTAAAATCAAACTTTGTCGTTTAGCCCGGGATCAGCCTTTGAAAAACGCTTTCGCCATTGTAACCTTGTCCGCCCTGATGGCCACGCATGCCTTGGCCCAGACGCCTGTCGCCCCCGCCGATGCTGCGGCCCGCCCTTCGGCGGCCGGGCTCGCCACGCCGCAGGAAGCGGGCGCCGAGTCCGAGGCCGAGTCCGAGGCCGATGCCAAGTTGCAGGACTTGCCCAAGGTCGAATTGAGCAGCGACTTGCTGTACAAGCTGACCCGCGCTGAAATGGAATTCAAGAGCGGCCAGTGGCAAGGGCCGTACGTGACGATGATGGTGGCGGCGCAGCAGACGCGCGACCCGCGCCTGGCACGGCGCGCTTCCGAGATGGCGCTGGCCGCCAAGCAGGGCGGCGAAGCGCTGGCGGCCATTCGCCTGTGGCGCGAGCTGGCGCCCGATTCCGACGAGGCGACGCAGTTCTTCCTCGGCTTCGTCGTGCTGACGGACAAGATCGAAGAGGCGGAAGCGGTTTTTGCTGAACGCCTGGCCAATGCGCCAGCTGGCGGGCGCGGCGTGGCCCTGTTCCAGATGCAGCAGATTTTGTCGCGCTCGAATGACAAGCTGTATGCCTACTCGATGCTGACGCGTCTGGTGCAGCCCTACCAGGACATGTTCGAAGCGCACCTGGTGCTGGCGCAAGGTGCCTTGTCGATCGACGAGCGCGAGCGCGCCATCGGCGAAGCCAACAAGGCACTGGCGATCAAGCCCAATTCCGAACTGGCTGTGCTGACGCTGGCGCAGGTGACGGGCCAACCCGAGGCGGCAGGCAAGCTGCTGGCCACTTTCCTGCAGAAGAACCGGGACGCCGTCGAAGTGCGTAGCGCCTATGCGCGCCTGCTGGTTGAGCAAAAACAGCTGGAGCCGGCGCGCGATCAATTCCTGCTGCTGCTGAAAAGTGCGCCCGATAACGTCGGTGCCCTGTATGCGCTGGGCATCGTGGCGCTGCAGCTGGAAGATATCAAGGGCGCCGAGCAGTACTTCAAGCGCTTCCTGGCTGTGCTCGAAAAATCGCCTGGCGACACGCGCGACCCGTTCAAGGCCCTGATGATTTTGTCGCAGATCGCCGAGAAGCGCGGCGACGTGGACGGCGCCATCGCCTGGCTGGACAAGGTCGACAACAGCGCGTCTAGCGGCTATGTCGAAGCGCGCTTGCGCCGCGCCCAGCTGATTGCCCTGGGCGGCAATCTCGATGCAGCCCGCAAGGCGCTGGCGGAAATCGAAACGGACGATCCGGCAAGTCAGGCGCAGGTGCTGCTGATCGATGCGCAATTTCTGCGCGACGCAGGCTATGTGCAAAGCGCCTACACGGTGCTGGAAAACGCTGTGCGGCGCTTCCCTGACAATCCCGAACTGCTGTACGACTACGCCTTGCTGGCAGAGCGCCAGGATAAACTCGATTTAATGGAGGCCAGCCTGCGCCGCGTGATGACGCTGGCACCCGACAACCAGCATGCGTACAACGCTTTGGGCTACTCGCTGGCCGAACGCGGCATCCGCCTGCAGGAAGCCCATGCGCTGATCGAGAAGGCGCTGCAGATGGCGCCGGGCGACCCTTTCATCATGGACAGCATGGGCTGGGTCCAGTTCCGCATGGGCAACCTGGCCGCGGCGGAAAACGCCTTGCGCCGCGCCTATGCCGTGCGCAGTGATCCGGAAATCGCCGTCCACCTGGGCGAAGTGCTGTGGCAGAAGGGCGACCAGGATGAAGCGAAAAAGCTGTGGCGCGATGCGCAAAGCAAGGACCCGAAAAACGCCGCGCTAAAAAGTACGCTGGCGCGATTGAATGTCAGTTTGTGATTGTTAACCCAAGGGCAGATGCTGGGGGCAGCCCCCAGCATCTGCCCTTGGGTTTATAAAAATTCCCCATGCCAAAAAACTTCATCCCCCTCGCTGTTCTGTGCCTGTCCCTCTCGGCCTGCTCGACCTTGACTTCCCCATTCTCGTCCGACACCGCGCCATCGGGTAAAACCGTCGCGCCTTACCGCGAACAGGTGGAGCTGACTGGTCGCCTGAATGTTGTGTACCAGAAGGATGACAAGCCTGAATCGGCCACCGTCAATTTCAACTGGCAGCAGACAGCGCAGCGCACCGACGTGACCCTGTATTCGCCCGTCGGCAGCACCCTGGCGACGATTGCCGTCACGCCGCAACAGGCGGTGTTGACGCAAAGCGGCAAGGCGCCGCGCAGCGCGCCCGACGTCGACACCCTGAGCGCGCAGATGCTGGGCTGGTCCTTGCCCGTGTCGGGTTTGCGCGACTGGCTGCAGGGCTATGCCGTGGCTGCCGACGGCAAGCGCTTTGTCGCTGCCCCCGGCAATGACAGCGTGACGACCAAAGACGGCTGGCGTTTGCGTTATGTATCGTGGCAAGAAGTAGGGCAGAATGCGGGCGAAAATGTCGCCGGCACCTTGCCCCAACCGCGGCGTATCGATGCCGAACGTCATGCCAGCGCGCAGGCCGATGCGGTCTCGCTGCGCATCGTGCTCGATCCAGCCCCTACCGCAACTGCACCATGACACTGACGACCCTGAACCATTGCCCGGCCCCGGCCAAGCTGAACTTATTTCTCCACGTCAACGGCCGCCGTGCCGATGGCTACCACCTGCTGCAGACGGTGTTCCAATTGCTCGACCATGGCGACACCTTGCACTTTTCGCTGCGCGACGACACTGCGATTGTCCGCGTGACGGCGCTCGCTGGCGTGCCGGAGGAACAGGACCTGATCATCCGCGCCGCCAGATTGTTACAGGCGCAGGTGCTGCGCCGCACGGGCGCCTTGCCGCGTGGCGTCGATATCGCCATCGACAAGGTGCTGCCCATGGGCGGTGGCCTGGGCGGCGGCTCGTCCGATGCGGCCACCGCGCTGATGGCGCTGAACCGCTTGTGGCAAGCGGGCTTGACGCGCGAGCAATTGATGGCGCTGGGCTTGCCGCTGGGTGCTGACATCCCGTTTTTCATCTTTGGCGAGAATGCGTTTGCCGAAGGCGTGGGCGAGGACTTGCAGCCGGTTAGCACGCCAGAATGCTGGTATGTGGTGATCGAACCGGGCGTGCAAGTGCCCACCGCTGCAATTTTTTGCGCGCAAGGCTTGACGAGAAATACTGAACCCGTCACAATAGCGGACTTTTCCAGGTACCTCGCAGAAGGAAACGATGCGGGCGGGTTTGGTAAAAATGATTTACAGCAAGTAGCATGTGGTCTTTTCAAGCCGGTAGCAGATGCGGTAGAATGGCTGAGTGCTTACGGTGAGGCCAGGATGACTGGTTCCGGTGCTTGTGTATTTTGTGCGTTTGGCAGTCAGGAAGAAGCGGATGCGGTGCTCAGTAATGTGCCACCAATCTGGATCGCCTGGAAGGCAAAAGCGCTGAATCGACACCCGATGCTCGCGCTGTTGTAAAGAAAAGCAGGTAGCAAAAAATATTTTGCTTAGCGTCAAAAAGTCGGTATAATGCTGGCCAACATGACGGCAAGCAGTCAGTTACGTAGGGGAATCGCCAAGCTGGTTAAGGCACTGGATTTTGATTCCAGCATGCGAAGGTTCGAATCCTTCTTCCCCTGCCACCAATTCACCGTAGTCTGTCGATGCGAAGTTAGCGTCCAGTGCGGGAAAAAGCAGATATGTCGCCACGCGGCATATTGTAAAAAATGACTGACCGGGCCTATGCCCGGTTAGTGCTTTTCAAGACTTCTATATCACCTCTTGGGACTCCCATGGCTTACGAAAACCTGATGGTTTTTACCGGCAACGCGAATCCAGCGTTGGCAGAGGGGGTCGCAAAAAACCTCGGCATCCCTCTCGGTAAAGCAAACGTTTCGAAATTCTCCGACGGCGAAGTAATGGTCGAGATTAACGAAAACGTGCGCGGCAAGGATGTTTTTGTTTTGCAATCCACCTGTGCTCCAACCAACGACAGCCTGATGGAAATCATGCTGATGGTTGATGCCTTGAAACGTGCTTCCGCTGGCCGCATCACCGCCGCGATCCCTTACTTCGGCTACGCCCGCCAAGATCGTCGTCCGCGCTCCGCGCGTGTGGCCATTTCTGCCAAGGTGGTAGCGAATATGCTGGAAGAAGCCGGTGTCGAGCGCGTCCTGATCATGGACTTGCACGCTGACCAGATTCAAGGTTTCTTCGATATCCCAGTCGACAATATCTACGCTTCGCCTATTTTGCTGGGTGACCTGCAAAAGAAAAACTACCAGGATTTGCTGGTGGTGTCGCCTGACGTTGGCGGTGTGGTACGTGCGCGCGCCTTGGCCAAACGCCTGGGCTGCGACCTGGCCATCATCGACAAGCGTCGTCCAAAAGCGAACGTTTCCGAAGTGATGAACATCATCGGTGAAGTCGAAGGGCGCAACTGCGTGATCATGGATGACATGGTCGACACCGCCGGCACGCTGACCAAGGCTGCCGAAGTGCTCAAAGAGCGCGGCGCGAAAAAAGTCGTGGCGTATTGCACGCACGCGGTGCTGTCCGGCCCGGCGATCGAACGTATTTCGGCTTCGCCACTCGATGAGCTGGTCGTGACCGATACGATTCCGCTGTCCGAAGCGGCCCTGGCCTGCGGCAAGATTCGCCAACTGACGTGCGCGCCATTGCTGGCCGAGACGTTCAAGCGCATCATCAAGGGTGACTCGGTAATCTCTCTCTTTATCGACTGATTCGGTCAATAGAAACAGACGTAATGCCTGCGGCGCGACCGGCTTTTTGCCTGTTGCGCCGCAGTGTTTTAGTTTTCGGGGCGCGCATGCGCCCATTTTCGAAGATTCCTGGTCGCGGGAATCTTCATAACACAAGGCGCAAGCCTTGTTCTTCTTGGAGTTTCACATGAAAGTTATCGCATTTAAACGCGAATTGCAAGGTTCCGGAGCGAGCCGCCGCCTGCGCATTTCCGGCCTGACCCCTGGTATCGTCTACGGTGGCGCTGAAGGCCCTGTGCTGGTATCGCTGGATCACAACGCTCTGTACCACGCTCTGAAAAAAGAAGTGTTCCACTCGTCGATCCTGGATCTGGAAATCGACGGCGTTTCCCAGCAAGTTCTGTTGCGCGACTTCCAAGTCCACGCATACAAACAACTGGTTCTGCACGCTGACTTCCAGCGCGTTGACTCCAAGCAAGCTGTCCACGTGAAAGTGGCGCTGCACTTCATCAACGCTGACGTTTCCCCAGCAGTCAAACTGCATGGCGCGACCATCAGCCACGTTGCCAACGAAATCGAAGTTTCGTGCCTGCCAGGCCAACTGCCAGAATTCATCAACGTTGACCTGTCGAACATCGACGTCGGTCACTCCTTGCACATCGGCGACCTGGTCCTGCCAGCTGGCGTGACCGCGGTCACCCACGGCGCCAACCTGACCATCGCTACCGCTTCGGTACCGGCTGGCCACGTTGCTGCTGAAGCAGCTGCTGTTGTTGACGCTGACAAGAAGTAATTTTGCCGCCGCAGCAATGCGGTAGTCGCAAGGAAAAACCCGCCAGGTTCGCCGCGCGGGTTTTTTTCTGCCTGTTTTCACCGATAATGTTTTCCTTTTCATTGCAGACACAGCCATGCCCATACGCCTGATCGTCGGCCTCGGCAACCCGGGACCCGAATACGAACAAACCCGCCACAATGCCGGTTTCTGGCTGGTGGACAATCTTGCCAACAGCTTGCCTGGCACGCGCTTGCAGCGTGATTCGCGCTATAACGCCATGCTGGCGAAAACCTCGATAGCCGGCAAGGAAGTCTGGCTGCTCGAACCGCTGACCTTCATGAATCGCTCGGGCCAGTCCGTGGGCGCGCTGGCGCGCTTCTTCAAGATCGCCGCCGATGAAGTGCTGGTGGTGCACGACGAGCTCGATCTGATGCCCGGCATTGCGCGCCTGAAAAAAGGTGGCTCGGCCGGCGGCCACAATGGCTTGAAAGATATCACTGCAGCGCTGGGCACGCAGGATTACTGGCGCTTGCGCCTGGGCATCGGTCACCCTCGCACCCTGAGCTTGCAACAGCAGGTGGCCGATTTCGTGCTGCACCGCCCGCGCCGTGAAGACCAGGAGTTGATCGAGCAAGCGATTGAAAAATCCTTGCAGCTCATGCCGCAGATCGTCGAAGGCAAGTTCGAGGCAGCGACCATGAAGCTGCATACGGCCTGAGAGTAGGGCCTGATGGCGTCACGATACGGCTGTTTTGGCGTCATTTGGACATCATCGGGCTTTTGAAGCGCGGCTGTCAGGGGTACAATTGACCCCTTGAAATGCAGCACACGCACTATCCCCGGAAAATGGCGCAGCAGCGCCCCATTTTCCCTAACAGCACGGCAAGCACGCCGATAGACGGCGCCATGTGCTTTGATTATTAAAGGTTTTCCATGAGTCTCCAATGCGGTATCGTCGGCTTGCCGAACGTCGGCAAGTCCACCCTGTTCAATGCACTGACGAAAGCCGGCATCCCGGCTGAAAACTATCCGTTCTGCACCATCGAGCCGAACGTCGGCGTCGTCGAAGTGCCGGATCCACGCATGGATGCCTTGGCCGTCATCGTCAAGCCGGAACGCATGGTCAACGCCATCGTGGAATTCGTCGACATCGCCGGCCTGGTGGCAGGCGCGTCGAAAGGTGAGGGCCTGGGCAACCAGTTCCTGTCGCATATCCGCGAAACCGATGCCATCGTCAACGTCGTGCGCTGCTTCGAAGATGACAACGTCATCCACGTCGCCGGCAAGATCAATCCGCTCGACGATATCGAAGTCATCCAGACCGAACTGGCGCTGGCCGACATGGGCACCGTGGAAAAAGCCATCCACCGCGAAAACAAGAAAGCGCGTTCGGGCGACAAGGACGCGGCCAAGCTGCTGGCCATCATGGAACGCATGATGCCTTACCTGAACGATGCCAAGCCGGTACGCGCCATGGGCCTCGATGCTGACGAAATGGAACTGATCAAGCCTTTGTGCCTGATCACGGCCAAGCCAGCCATGTTCGTCGCCAACGTGTCGGACACGGGCTTTACCAATAACCCGCTGCTGGACCAGCTGACGGCCTACGCGCAATCGCAAAACGCGCCCATCGTCGCCATCTGCGCATCGATGGAAGCGGAAATCGCCGATCTGGATGCCGCCGACAAGGGTGCATTCCTGGCCGACATGGGCATGCAAGAGCCTGGTCTGGACCGTCTGATCCGCGCCGCCTACAAGCTGCTGGGTCTGCAAACCTACTTCACGGCGGGCGTCAAGGAAGTGCGCGCCTGGACTATCCATGTGGGCGACACAGCCCCGCAAGCGGCCGGCGTGATCCACACCGACTTCGAACGCGGCTTCATCCGCGCGCAAACCATCGCCTATGACGACTTCATCGCCTTTAAGGGCGAAGCCGGCGCCAAGGAAGCGGGCAAGATGCGCGCCGAAGGCAAGGAATACGTGGTCAAAGATGGCGATGTGCTCAATTTCCTGTTCAACGTCTAATTCCAATGAGGTCAGCGGCTTGAGAACCGCTGGCCAGACTGAACCCACGCTGCCGTTCGTGCAGCGTGGGTTCAGCATGGGAGCGCGTTGTGACGTAGCAGACGCTGCCGTTGCATGATGTAGTGCCTTCAGTGTGCCGGGTCTACCCTGGTATCCTGAACACTCGTCATCTGTCTTAGCAATGGAAAACCTACTGCGATGGGCTTTTACATCTCTATGGCTATCATTCTCGCAATGAAGTTGAAAGCGACACTCCCATGTTTTATATATTTGGCTCCCCACGTTCCGGTACCACCTTACTGGCGCAATGCATCAGCTCCCACCCCGATCTTGTTGTTCCGGACGAAACCGATTTCATTGTGCCGCTCGCCTTTCTCATCAACCGGGTCAGGGATGAGGCCATTGGCCGGGAATTGATCTTCAAGATGATTGTCAGTTCGAACCGTTTTTCCGCCAGCCTAGGACAATATGTCAGCCAGAAGGACATACATGCTTGCGTATTTGACTCCGCCTATGATGCCAACACCATCGTCAATGTTATTTATGCCAAGCTGGCTGAGGCTGCCGGAAGAAAGAAGGCTGGCGACAAGTCACCGAATGACCTGATGTCCATGCGCATGCTGATCGAGTCTGGCACGCTAGGCGGTGCGGACAAAGTTATCCATGTCGTGCGCGATATTCGTGATCTGATGCTGTCGTTGAACCGGACTGGGTGGGCGGAAGATTTCGACGAGTATTTTCCCAGAATTTGGTCGTCGACCAATCTGTACTTGAAATACGAGATGGAAAAAGCGGCGGAGAATTACCTGCTTATACGTTACGAAGACTTCGTGGCCTATCCTGCCCGGGTGTTGACGGGGGTGGCGCAATTCATGGATGTTAAATATACCGATGGAATGTTGCGTCCGGAAAACAGGAGTACCCGTTACCATGGCGTCAGTCATCACAGTAATCTTTATAACGAGATTAATACGGGATCTGTGCGGCAGTTCGAGACAGCAATGACTGAAGAGAGCCGTGAGAAATGTCGCCGCCAGGCTGGCGAAGCCATGCAGGCTTTCGGATACGCGGAATAAGCGCGTCGCCGCGCCAGATGGGTCACGACCTTGCTTGTGGCCCTTACCCGATGTTCGCCTGGTTCACCTCTCCAGGCCTATCGCCTGTTATGACGTTGACCTTTCGCTGAGAATTAATATAAATAATTCTCATTGGCATCTCAATGCGCCTGTTTTACCAAGGAGCATTGTCGCAGGAAGGGCATCGTGAGCATCGCCGAGTTAGCGCTTCAGCAGCAATTCAGCAGTCTGTACACCGCCCACCATCACTGGCTGCGTGGATTGCTGCTGTGCAAACTCGATGGCCTGAGCTACCGCGACATCGTCGCTACATTGCATGTGTCCGTCTCGTCCGTCGAAAAATACATCGCCGCGGTTTGGTGGCCGGCTATAAGTCCTTGCACGCGCAGGACGTCTGAGCCATGGAGGCGGTGATTGCGCCCGCTGGTGTGCCGCCCATCCGCACCATGACCTCGCCTGGCAGCGTTTACAAGCTTTCGAGGGCAAGCAGCATAGCGCGCCGCGCGATGCTGCCCGGCACGCGCTGCGCGAACCGGCGCCGGCCATCTACCTGAACCGTCGCCGTGCCCTGAAGCTGCTAGCTGTGCTGCTGCCCGTGGGTGGCATGGCGTACATGCTGCGCGCTACGGATACCTGGCAAGTGGCCAGCGCAGGCCATAGCACCGGCACGGGCGAGATCCGCAAGATGACCTTGCCTGACGGTACGCGCGTGATGCTCGCTTCCGCTACTGCCATCGATGTGCGCTTCGACGCTAGCGAGCGTTTGCTGGTCTTGCGACGTGGCGAAATTCTCGTCGCCACGGCGCACGATCCTGACTCGGCGCAGCGGCCTTTCCGCGTGCAGGGCCGCGACGGCACGGTGCAGGCGCCAGGCACGCGTTTTACTTTACGGCAAGATGAACATGCTACGCGCGTGGCCGTCTTCGAGGGGGCAGTCGAGATACGCCTCGCGCATACGCCCGCTCATGCCGTGCGCATAGCCACCGGCTACAGTGCCATCTTCTCGGCGCACATCGTGCAATCGGCCGCCCCCGTGCCGGCCGGCGCGATGGACTGGGAGCAGGGTGTGCTGGTGGCCGATAACATGCGCCTTGACTACCTGCTTGCGGAACTGGCCCGCTATCGTCCCGGCCTGCTGCGCTGCGACTCGGCCGTGGCCAGCCTGACCCGTTAACGGCGTGTTTTCCTTGCGCGACGCGGACCGTGCGCTGCATAATCTGGCGCTGGCCTTGCCCGTGCAGATCGTTGCCCGCACGCGCTACTGGGTGACGGTGCAAGCCATCGTCCAGGGCGCTGTCTAAGAATTTTGCGGCCCTGATTGAAGGTTTTTTCATCTCGTTCGGGATAGAGGGTGAGAGCCGCTCTTATCCATCAAACTTATGCATGTTTTTTCCATTTTTCCTATTTCAAGTTGCGCGGCGTGGATTTTCGCTATGCACAGAGGACCAGCCCGACGTATTGACGGGTATCAATCTGCAGATTGCAGCGGGCAGCATGACGGTGCTGATCGGCGCTTCCGGCTCCGGCAAGACCACCCTGATACATCTGATTGCGCGTTTCTTTGACGCCAGCGTAGGCGCGCCGTTGGTGGGTGGCGTCGATGTGCGCGATATGTTCAGCGAGCAATTGGCCGGCCAGATCAGTCAGATCTTCCAGGACAGTTATCTGTTCTAGGGCAGCATCTGGGATAACATTCGCATCGGTAAGCCGGATGCGACCGATGCCGAAGTGCTGGACGTGGCGCGCCAGGCGGGCGTGGCCGAAATCATCTCCCGCTTGCCGCAGGGGCTCGATACCCGGGTCGGCGAGGGTGGCGCGTGCCTGTCCGGCGGTGAACGCCAGCTACCTTGCGCACACACCTTTGCGCGGAACGCGTGAATTGGGGATTTGTGCGGCATTGATGACATATAATTTGTACACGACTTTGTTATTTTTGACCCTACACTTTCCGGGAGCACTATGTTTTCACGCAAATTCCATTCTTGTGCACAGCTGATGCTGGCGACCTTTCTGGTGGGCTTTATTGCCGCGTCCCCCGCGCGCGCGCAGCAAGCGGTCGTCAAATTGCCGAATGTGGTGATCCTGGCCACGGGCGGCACCATCGCCGGCAGCGGCGCCGACAGCACCACCACCGTGGGCTACACCTCGGCCACCGTGGGCGTCGAGCGCCTGATCGCGGCCGTGCCGGAATTGAAGAAAGTGGCGCATGTCAAAGGCGAGCAAGTGTTTCAGATCGCCAGTGAAAGCATGGGCAATGAACACTGGCTGACCCTGGCCAAGCGCATCAACGTGCTGCTGGCGTCGAACGATGTCGATGGCGTCGTCGTGACGCACGGCACGGATACCATCGAGGAAACGGCATATTTCCTGAACCTGACCGTGAAAAGCCATAAACCGGTGGTGGTGGTGGGCGCCATGCGTCCGTCGACTGCCATCTCGGCAGACGGCCCGATCAACTTGTACAACGCCGTGATGCTCGCTGGCAGCAAGGAAGCCGTGGGCAAGGGTGTGCTGGTGGCCTTGAACGACCAGATCAACGCGGCGCGCGAAGTCAGCAAAATGAATACGTCGACGACCGACACCTTCAAGTCGCCGGAGCTGGGCATGCTTGGCTATATCCAGGGCAGCAAGGCCTTTTTTTACCGCCAGTCGACGCGCAAGCACACGCTGGAAACGGAATTTGACATCAGCAAGCTCGATGCCCTGCCGCAAGTCGATATTGTGTATGGCTACGCCAATATGAACCGTATCGGCATGGACGCCTTCATTGCCGCTGGCGCCAAGGGCATCATCCACGCGGGCGTGGGCGACGGCAGCGTGGCCGCGCAAATGAAGCCGGCCTTGGTGGAAGCACGCCAGAAGGGCGTGCTGATCGTGCGTTCTAGCCGCGTTGGCCAGGGTATCGTGGCGCGCAATGGCGAAGCCAACGACGATGAACTCGATAGTGTCGTCTCCGACACCCTGAATCCGCAAAAAGCCCGCATCCTGCTGATGCTGGCCATGACCAAAACGAATAGCACGCAAGAAATCCAGCGTATTTTCTACACGTATTGATCACTGCTATGCCAACTCAGCCTTATTGGCTGAGTTGGCCGATTTACGCATGCCCGCTTTGCTGCCATACTGCGTTTCTGAATAACTTCCAGGCAGAAGCAGCAACACTGTTCCTTGTCCCCTGTCCATGGCTATCCTGTCCGACATCATCTTGTATCCGATCAAATCGTGCGCCGGCATCCACTTGCAGGAGGCAGTGCTGACGCATTCCGGGCTGATGAGCGAGCACGTGTTTGATCGCGAATGGATGGTGGTGGACCTGCAGGGCCGCTTCCTGACCCAGCGCGAACATCCGTGCATGGCGCTGATCGTGCCGTCCATCAAGGCTACCACGCTGGAATTGCGCGCGCCGGGCATGTTGCGCCTGGAAATCGCGTTGGGCTTGCCGCATCCGCAACTGGCACCCATGCTGGACGTACAGGTATGGGACGATACCGTGCGCGCCTATGATTGCGACGAGGTCACGGCCACCTGGTTTTCCAAGGCCGTCGGCGTGCCCTGCCGCCTGGTGCGCTTTCATCCTGACGTGGTGCGCGCCACCAGCACGGAATGGACGAATGGCATTGCCGCCTCGACCATGTTTGCCGATGGCTATCCGGTGCTGATCGCCGGCAGTGCCTCGCTCGCCGATGTCAACGACAAGCTGCGCGCCGCCGGCCGCGAGGCGTTACCGATGAACCGTTTCCGCCCTAATCTGGTCATCGGCGACATCGGCGCCTTCGAGGAAGATTACGCCGCGTTCCTGCAATTTGGCGCCACCGTGTTAACCCCGGTCAAGCCGTGCTCGCGCTGCCCGATCCCGTCGGTGGACCAGGCCACGGGCGTGCCCGGACCGGACCCGCTCGACGTCATGCATGGCTATCGCGCCAAGCCCGAGCTTGACGGCGCCATCTGCTTCGGCATGAACGCCATCGTCACCGAAGGCGGCGACGAGCGTATCGTGGTGGGGCAAGATATTGGTTTCGCACTGGCATTTTAAGCATGGCGCTCGTACACAAGGGTTTAAGGTTTCTATGAATCAAGCAATACCGCCGGACTCGCGCATTGCCAGCCTCGAAGCCGAAAACCAGGCCTTGCGCGCGCGCATGGCATTCCTGCTGGAACAGGTTGAACGCAATCACGACATCATGTGCCGCCACCAGGCGTTCGATCTGGAAATCGTCGGTTCGTCCACGTTTCCCGAACTGATCGGCACCATCTTTCGCACCTTGCCCGTGATTTCCGACCTCGACGGCGTCACTTTGAGCCTGCTCGACGAGGATGACGATATCTTGCTGGTGATGGAAAAGCTGGGCGTCGATTTCAGCGCCTTCCCGCAGTTGCTGTTCGTGCATGCCGTGGCGGAACTGGGCTTTACCCAGCCAGCGCGCATGGCCGAGGGGGAAGCGGCCTTGCCGCCGTTGCCCCTCTTGGGGCAGTTTGATGCATCCTTGCACGGCGCGCGCTTTCCTGGCATCGACGCGCCTTTGCGCAGCGTGGCACTGGTGCCTTTGCTGCGCAACAAGCGCCTGATTGGCAGCCTGAACCTGGCGAGCGGCGACGTGGCGCGCTTTACGCCCGCGCTGGGCACGGATTTTATCAAGCACATGGCTTCCATTATCGCCATTTGCCTGGAAAACGTGATCAGCAATGAAATGCTGAAATACATCGGCTTGACCGACTCCTTGACGGGCGTCTACAACCGGCGCTATATCGACCGCCGGTTGCTGGAAGAAATTGCGCGCGCGCGGCGACAGAATTATTGTATTTCATGCATGTATATCGATATCGACCATTTTAAACGGGTCAATGACACTTATGGCCACCAGGGCGGCGATGAAGTGCTGCGCGAAGTGGCCCAGCGCATCCGCACGGAATTGCGCCGCTCCGATGCGCTAGGCCGCTTCGGCGGCGAGGAATTCGTCGTGCTGCTGATCGACGCTGATCTCGACAGCGCGATCTTTGTTGCCGAGCGTATCCGCGCCAGCATCGCCGGCACCATGTTTGACTTGCCGGGCGGCGCACAAGCCTGGGTCCGCGTATCGATCGGCGTGGCCAGCCTTGAGGCGGACGCGGTGCTGCCAGCCATCGAAACGGTGGCGCAACAACTGGTGGCGCACGCCGACCAAGCCCTGTACCTGGCCAAGGCGGACGGCCGCAACAAGGTCGTCAGTTGGCAGGCGCAGATCGGCTGACGCAGACCGTCTGATTATTTCAAGAGCAAGGTTTCGGCTTTGGCCACGGCGTCGGCGCTACCACGCAGCACCACCACGTCGCCGCCGGCCAGCTGCGTTTCTTCGGTGACATCGAGGCGGCCGCGGCCGCGGCGGATGGCCGTCACAAACGCGCCGCAGCTGGCTACGTCGATCGTGCTCAAAGGCAACCCCACGCAGTGCGCGCCTTCGCTGACGGTGACCGTATGCAGGCGTTCGAGCTCGGCATCGTCGTCCGCGTCGCTGGAGCCGTGAAAATAGCCGCGCAAGGAGGCGTAGCGCTCCTCGCGCGCTGCCTGCACCCGGTGTACCACGCGGCGCAGGGGCACGCCCATCGTGATCAGCGCGTGTGACGCGAGCATCAGGCTGCCTTCCATCAATTCCGGTACGACTTCGGCCGCGCCCGCGCTTTTCAGCTGGTCGATGTCGGTGTCGTCATGGCTGCGCACGATGACGGGCAAGGTCGGCGCCATTTCTTTGAGTAAATGCAGTAACTTCAGTGCCGAGGGCGTGTTGGCATAGGTGATCACCACGGCGCTGGCGCGGTAGATGCCTGCCGCCACCAGGCTTTCACGGCGGCCCGCGTCGCCATACGAGACATGGGCGCCCGCCAGCTGCGCTTCCTGCACGCGTTCGGGGTCCAGGTCCAGCGCGTGGTATTCAATCTTTTCCTCTGCCAGCAGGGTGGCCAGGCTTTGTCCGCTGCGCCCGAAGCCGGCGATCAGCACGTGTTTTTGCGAGGCCATGGTGCGCGTGGCGATTTTCGTCAGGGCCAGCGACTGCATCATCCAGTCGTTGGCCGCCAGTTTCATGACGATGGCATCCGATTTGGCGATGAGGAAGGGGGCCACCAGCATCGACAGCACCATGGAAGCCAGCACGACCTGCACGACGAACGGGTCCATCAGCTTGATGCCGCCGGCCAGGTTCAGCAGCACGAAGCCGAACTCGCCCGCCTGCGCCAATCCCAGCCCCGTGCGCAAGGCCACGCCGTTGCTGGACCCGAACAGGCGGGCCAGCCCCGCGATCAGGGCGAATTTCAGCAGTACCGGGCCGCACAGCAGCAGCAACACTAGCCACCAGTTATCCAAAACCACGCGGATATTGAGTAGCATGCCGACGGTAATGAAGAATAGTCCCAGCAGCACATCGCGGAAGGGCTTGATATCCTCTTCCACCTGGTGCTTGAATTCGGTCTCGGAAATGAGCATGCCGGCAACAAAAGCCCCCAGGGCCAGCGACAGCCCGGCACGTTCCGTGATCCATGCCGCGCCCAGTGTGATCAGCAGCAGGTTGAGCATGAACAATTCTTGCGAGCGGCGCTTGACGACGATGGTCAGCCAGCCCCGCACCAGTTTCTGGCCGATGAACAAGAGCAAAATGAGGACGACCAGGGCCTTGCCGCCGGCCCAAACCAGGGTTTCGGCCAAGTTGTCCGAATCGCGTGTGAGGGCGGGAATCAGGATCAGCAGGGGCACCACGGCCAAGTCCTGGAACAGCAAGATGCCGATGATCTTGCGGCCGTGTTCGCTTTCCAGTTCCAGCCGTTCCGTGAGCATTTTCGAGACGATGGCCGTCGATGACATGGCCAGCGCACCGCCCAGGGCGAAGGCGGCTTGCCAGCTCAGGTGAATATAGGCAGATAGGTAGCGCCCGACGAACCAGCCGAAGATGACGGTGGCGACGATGGTGGTGACCACCTGCGCCATGCCGAGCCCGAAAACGATGTGCCGCATGGCGAGAAATTTGGGTAGCGAGAATTCGAGTCCGATGGAAAACATCAGGAAGACAACGCCGAATTCGGCCAGTGTGTGGCTGGCCTCGTTTTCCGCCGCCAAGCCCAGCGCGTGGGGGCCGATGACGATGCCGACAGCCAGGTAGCCCAGCATGGGCGGCAAATGCAGCATTCTGAAAGCGACGACGCCCAGCACGGCGCTGCCAAGTAACATCAGGGTCAGTTCAAGGGAGGAAAACATGGGTTGCCCGGTGCGGTCAATGGAAATCGTTGTTTGTTGTGACTGGCAAGTTTTTTGCTTTCCTAATTCGTTTATACTTTGGGCATGAGTGTAACCCATGAAAAAACAATGCTGAAAGCTTTTGATCGAATTGACATGCAAGCGACCACCGAGCGTGCCGTCGCGCTCGCCCGCACTACCTTGCAGATCGAGTCCGACGCCATCGTTGCGCTGCGTGAACGCCTGGCCACGGACGATAGCGTGGGCCGTGCCGTGGCGATGTTGCTGCAATGCAAGGGACGTGTCGTCGTCTCCGGCATCGGCAAGTCCGGCCATATCGCGCGCAAGATTGCCGCCACCCTCGCTTCCACCGGCACGCCAGCCATGTTCGTGCATCCGGCCGAAGCGGCCCATGGCGACCTGGGCATGGTCACCTCGGAAGATGCTTTTATTGCCATATCGTACTCGGGCGAATCGACCGAACTGATGGCCATCATGCCTGTCGTCAAGCGCATGGGCGGCGTGCTCATTTCCATGACGGGCAAGCCGAACTCCAGCCTTGCCCAGCTGGCCGACGTGCACCTGGATATTTCTGTTGAGAAAGAGGCCTGTCCGCTAAATCTGGCACCGACTGCCAGCACCACCGTGACCCTGGCCCTGGGCGATGCGATCGCTGTGGCCTTGCTGGACTTGCGCGGCTTTAAGGAAGACGATTTCGCCCGCTCGCATCCGGGCGGCGCCCTGGGCCGTCGCCTGCTCACGCACGTGCATGACGTGATGCGCAGCGGCGAACGGGTACCCAAGGTAGCCGTCGACGCTTCCTTGCTGCAGGCGCTGGAAGAGATGACGAAGAAGGGCATGGGCATGACGGCCATCGTCGATGCGGATAACCGCCCCGTGGGCGTGTTTACGGATGGCGACTTGCGCCGCATGTTCGAGCGTGTGCAGGATTTCACGCAAGTGGCGATCCGCGACGTCATGCATGCGCAGCCGCGCAGCATCGCGCCCGAACGCCTGGCCGTCGACGCCGTGGCCGTGATGGAGCAGTTCCGCATCAACCAGATGCTGGTCGTCGATGCCGACGCCAAGCTGGTGGGCGCCCTGCATATCCATGATCTGACGCAAGCGAAGGTGATCTGATGGACAGCGTAGCTGGCAACCTGGCGCGCGCGGCCAAAGTCAAACTGATGATCTTTGACGTCGATGGCGTGCTCACCGACGGCAGCCTGCATTTCGGCCCCGATGGCGAGATGATGAAAACGTTTAATGTGTATGATGGCCTGGGCATCAAGCTGCTGCAGGAATCGGGCGTGCAGACGGCCATCATCAGCGCGCGCCGCTCGGCCATCACGGCGCGCCGCGCGCAAGACCTGGGCATTACCCATGTGCACCAGGGCGGTCACGACAAGCTGACGCCGTTTCGCGAACTGCTGGCGCTGACTGGCTTGACTGAAGAGCAATGCGGCTACATCGGCGACGATGTCATCGATGCGCCCATCCTGCGCCGCGTGGGCTTTGCCGTCAGCGTGCCGGGCGGGCGTCCCGAAGTGCAGGGCCTGGCGCACTATGTGACGCAGGCCGGTGGCGGCCGTGGCGCGGTGCGCGAGATCTGTGAATTCCTGCTGCGTGCCCAGGATAACTACGCGCGCGTCATGGCGCCGTTCCTTGCGTGAGGCGCATCGCCTCGCCGCCAGTGATATTTGAAAGAGTGAAACCCTATGCGTAAGCCAGGAGGCGCCCATCGCTGGCGCATGATTTTTACCTTGCTGGGGGCCATCATCTTTGCGCTGGGCAGCTTTTGGCTGCTGGCGGTGATGAACAAGAATGCCCAAGACATCTCGGCTAGCAAGCATCTGGACGAGCCAGACTATTTCATCACCAATTTCAGCATGGTGCGCATGGACTTGACGGGCAAGCCCAGCTATATCGTGTCGGGCAGCAAGCTCACGCATTATCCGCTGGACGATTCATCCGATATCGACCAGCCTTTCGTGCGCAAGCTGTCGCCAGGCATGCCGCCGCTCAATATGCATGCGGAACTGGCGCATATCGACCAGGACAACACCCGGCTGCAACTGCACCGCAATGTCGTGATCGATCGCGTGGCCAGTGCGAAGGCGCAGCACCTGAGGATCGAGACGGAAGCGCTGACGGTGTTCCCGGATGAGGAAAGAATGGAAACGGACGTGCCTGTCGACATCCTGACGGGCAGCTCGCGCATCAATGGCGTAGGCATGCGAGCCAATAACGCCACCGGCGTGGTGGAAGTACACAATGCCCTGCGCATAGTGCTGCCGCCGAAACCGCGCCCGGCCGCAGCGCCAAAATGACAGAATGAAACAAGGAAACCATATTATGAAGAAGATCTTGCTGTTGAGCCTATTTTCCCTGGCCGTCATGGGCGCAGCGCATGCCGAGAAGGCCGATTCCGAGAAGGAAGCCGTCATCACGGCACGTAGCGGTCACGTCGATGACGTCAAGCAGGTTCGTACCCTGACGGGCGACGTCGTGCTGGTCAAGGGGAGCTTGATCATGAAGGCGGGCCGGGCCCTGATCACGGAAGATCCGCAAGGCTACCAGTTCATTACTTTCTGGGCTGATCCTGGCAAGCTGGCCACCTTCCGCCAGAAGCGCGATGGCGCGGGCGACCTGTGGGTCGAAGGCGAAGCTGAGCGCGTGGAATACGACAACAAGACGGAAGTAGTGAAACTGTTTTCCAATGCCAAGGTGACGCGCCTGGAAGGCAAGAAGCCGACCGATGTGGCCAATGGCGCCTTCATCTCGTATGACAGCCGCAAGGAAGAATTTGCGATGGAAAATTCCAACAGCGGCACCAGCACCCCGGATGGCGGCAGCGTGCGCATGGTGATCCAGCCAAAGACCAAGGCAGCGGCGGCGGAGAAAGCGCCAGCGACGCCTGCGCCAGGAAAGAAATAATGGACAATACACGTTGCGGCAGTACCCTGATCGTTCGCGGGCTGCAAAAATCCTATGGCAAGCGGCAAGTCGTGCACGACGTCTCGCTGCAAGTCGAATGCGGCGAAGTGGTCGGGCTATTGGGGCCGAACGGTGCCGGCAAGACCACCTCGTTCTACATGATCGTCGGCCTGGTGCCATCGGATGGCGGCAGCATCGATATCAGCGGCGTGGACATTTCCCGCCTGCCGATACACCGCCGCGCGCAGATGGGCCTGTCGTATCTGCCGCAGGAAGCGTCCGTATTTCGCAAGCTGACGGTGGAAGACAATATCCGTGCCGTGCTGGAAATCCAGACCGTCGAAGGCCGCCCCCTGAAGAAGGCCGAGATCGAGGAACGCCTCGATAAATTGCTGGCGGACTTGCAGATTGAAAAGTTGCGTGAGAACCCGGCGTTGTCGCTCTCGGGCGGTGAGCGGCGCCGCGTGGAAATCGCCCGCGCGCTCGCTACCGATCCGCGTTTCGTGCTGCTCGACGAGCCGTTCGCCGGTGTCGACCCCATCGCCGTGATCGAAATCCAGCGTATCGTGCGCTTCTTGAAGGAGCGTAATATCGGCGTCCTGATCACCGATCATAATGTGCGCGAGACGCTGGGTATCTGCGACCGTGCCTACATCATCAACCAGGGCTCGGTACTGGCGTCGGGACGCCCCGACGACATCATCGCGAACGAGTCGGTACGCCGGGTCTATCTGGGCGAACACTTCCGCATGTGAGCCAATGAAACAATCATTGCAGCTGCGCACTTCGCAGCACTTGGCACTGACGCCGCAGTTGCAGCAATCGATACGCCTGTTGCAATTGTCTACGCTGGAATTACACCAGGAGCTCGAGCAACTGCTGACGGACAATCCTTTGCTCGAGCGCCTCGACGATCCGCTCGACCGTTCGCTGCGCCTGCTGTCCGACGGCGCCTTGAGTTCCACGGCCGCGCCGGCCGAAGCGCCGCCGCAGCCTCCAAGCCAGGAGGCACCCACCGCGCCGGTCGAAGCGGAAACCTTTGACGGCGAGGCCAGCGACAGCCCTGCCGCTGGAGACGCCGGTGACAGCGACTGGAGCGAGGCGAACCGGGGCAAGGCACCCGACGACGAAGATTCCCGCCCGCAGCTCGAAGCCCATCACTGTACCCTGCGCGAGCACTTGATGGAGCAGATGCGCGTGACGGTGCTCGAATTGCGCGACCGCGCGCTCGTTGAGCTGATCATCGATGCACTCGATGACAATGGCTACCTGGAAGAATCGCTCGACGACATCCTGGCGCGCCTGCCGGAAGAGCTGGAAATCGACGCCGACGAGATGCGCACGGCCTTGTCGCTGTTGCAAAGTTTCGATCCGCCCGGCGTGGGTGCGCGTAATGCGTCGGAGTGCCTGGCACTGCAAATCAAGCGCTTGCCGCACATCGCCATGGTGACGCGGCGCATGGCCCTGGTGATCGTGGAAAAGCACCTGGCCTGGTTTGCCCAGCGCGATTTCAACAAGTTGAAAAAAGCCCTCAATTGCGATGATGAAGACTTGCGCGAAGCGCAGACGGTGATTCGCCAGTGCAATCCGCATCCGGGCGCCGTGTTCGCCTCTGACGTGTCCGATTACGTGGTGCCCGACGTCGTCGTCAAGCGCGCGCGCAATGGTTGGCAAGTCACCCTGAACAACGACGTCATGCCGCGCCTGCGCGTGAACGCCATGTACGCCAACTTGCTCAAGCAGGGCAAGGGCGAGGGCGCCATGGGCGCACAGTTGCAGGAAGCCAAGTGGCTGATCAAGAATATGCGCCAGCGTTTCGACACGATCTTGCGCGTGGCGCAGGCGATAGTAGAAAGACAAAAGAACTTTTTTTCGCATGGGGCCGTTGCCATGCGTCCCCTTGTACTCCGTGAAATAGCTGATACACTGGGATTACACGAGAGTACTATCTCGCGGGTAACAACCCAAAAGTACATGCTGACCCCGCATGGCATGTTTGAGTTGAAATATTTCTTTGGTAGCCACGTCGCCACCGAAGCGGGGGGCGAAGCATCATCGACGGCGATACGGGCATTGATCGTGCAACTGACAGGAGCAGAAGACCCTAAAAATCCTTTATCCGACAGTAAGATTGCGGACATGCTGGGCGAGCAAGGCATGGTGATTGCGCGACGTACTGTTGCCAAATACCGGGAAGCGTTGAAAATTCCGCCAGTGAGTCTGCGTAAGTGTTTGTAAGTTTTTTTCGGTTCCTCTGCGGGCCGGATAGGATGGACCGCACGAACCCGATCATCTTTAGGAGTGTGTATGAATCTCACCATCAGCGGACATCATCTCGAAGTGACACCAGCCATCCGTGAATACGTACAAACGAAGCTGGAGCGCGTGAAACGGCATTTCGATCAAGTTATCGATATTGCCGTGATACTGACCGTGGATAACCTCAAAGAGAAAGAAAAACGTCAAAAGGCCGAAGTCAACCTGCGTATGAGTGGCAAAACCGTCTATGTGGAAAGCCTGGCGCAAGACCTGTATGCCGCAATCGATATGCTGATCGACAAGCTGGACAGGCAAGTGATGAAGTACAAAACCAAAGTGCAAGGGCACGGTAAAGAGGCGATCAAGCATCTGCCAGACAACTCGGACGAAGAAATCGCCGCCGCTTAAGCGGCCCGCGACTTCCAAACGGTTGTGATCAACTAAGGGCGCACATTGCGCCCTTTTTTGCGCCTGTCGCCCTTGTCGGGCTACCATCATGGGAACGCAAAGTTCCGTCCGAAGACGCTAGAATGTGTGCACTTTGACTTCTTTCCTGCCTGGCGGGCCTGCTGGCTCGCATCTGCATTAAGAATACCGGATCACAGCATGGCGAGCGGCAGGAAAAGGTGTTGGAGTAGCGCAACTTCGCCTGGCACTGCGCCGCCCAGGCAGTGAACGTTGCCCGCTACCTGCGCCGATGCGCAACAGATTTTATGCGCGTCTTACCCACGTTCGCGATGTCGCAAGACGACGCGCTCGTTCGGGCTGAAATACTGTGCCAGCCGTTCCGCCATGTACACCGAGCGATGCTGGCCACCTGTACAGCCGAGTGCCACGGTCAGGTAGCTGCGGTTGTCGGACTTAAAGGATGGCAACCATTTTTCGATGAAGGCGCGGATGTCGGCCAGCAGTTCCAGCGCGCTGGGCTGTGCGTCGAGGAAGGCGATCACGGGCGCATCGCGTCCGTCGAGCGGGCGCAGCGTCAGGTCGTAATAAGGATTGGGCAAGGCCCGCACGTCGAAGACGAAATCGGCGTCCAGCGGCACGCCCAGCTTGAAGGCGAAGGATTCGAAGAACAGGGTCAGCGGTGCGCGTTCCGAGGCGACGATATCCTTGACCCAGGCGCGTAACTTGTTGGCGCTCAGCTCTGAGGTATCGATTACATGGCCCAGCTGTTCGATGGCAGACAGGCGTTCGCGCTCTTCAGAGATGCATTCGATCAGGGTGCGGCGGCTGGCTGGATTCTGATTCGGACGCAATTCGTGCGACAGCGGATGGCTGCGCCGCGTTTCCGAGAAGCGCGCTACCAGCGAATGCGTGGTAGCCGTGAGGAACATGACCTTGACGTCGTGCCCCTGGTCGCGCAGCAGGGTGACATTGTGCGGCAGGCTGGTCAGCGACTCTGCGCTGCGCGCATCGACGGCGACGGCCAGTTGTGATGCGCCTTCGTCGAGCAGCGTTTGCACCAGGCTGGGCAGCAATGCCGGTGGCAGGTTGTCGACACAGTAGTAGCCGGTATCTTCCAGCACATTGAGTGCGACGGATTTACCGGAGCCGGATATTCCGGTGATGAGGACGATATGCATAACCCGATCATACAATAAAGATCGGCATGGCGCCCCCGAGGCAACTCTCTTTACAAATTATTGCAATGTCATATGTGTATTTCGTAGGTCGGCTTAGCGCAAAGCGCGTAAGCCGACACCACCTTGGGCGTCAACAATGTCGTCGGATTACGCGGGGCTTTGCCCCGCTAATCCGACCTTGTTAATCGCCACTCATTGCCAATCTCTGCCGCTCCATGAACTCTTGCAAGGTATCGATGCCGCGCAGTTGCAAGATGGTATTGCGCACGGCCGCTTCCAGTAGCACGGCGATGTTGCGGCCGGCGGCGACGGGGATGACAACCTTGCGCACGGGCAAGCCGAGCACGTCTTCCGTGGGGAACAGGAAAGGCAGGCGCTCGACTTCTTCTTCTAGCGCGTTGCGGCGCACCAGATGTACGATCAGTTTCAAGCGCATCTTGCGGCGCACGGCTGTTTCGCCAAAGATGGCCTTGATATCGAGCAAGCCCAGGCCGCGTACTTCCAGCAGGTTTTGCAGCAGCGGTGGGCAGCGACCTTCGATCATGTTCGGCGCGATGCGCGAAAATTCCACGGCGTCATCGGCCACCAGACCGTGGCTGCGCGAAATCAGTTCCAGGCCCAGCTCGCTCTTGCCCAGGCCCGAGTCGCCCGTGATCAGCACGCCCACGCCCAGCACGTCCATGAACACGCCATGCATGATGATGCGCTGCGCCAGCTTTTTCGACAGGTAGACGCGCAGGAAGTCGATCACTTGCGCGGCCGGCAGCGGGGTCGAGAACAGGGGAATGTTTTGCTCGTCGCAGATGGCGAGGATATCGGGTGGCGTTTCCAGGCCTTGCGCAATGATCAGCGCCGGTGGACCGCCAGCGATCAGTTCGCCAATGACGTGGGTGCGCGTGTTGACCTTCAGGCGCTGATAGTAATTGATTTCCTGATGACCAAAGACCTGGATGCGGCCCGGATGGATCAGGTTCAAGTGGCCCACCTGGTCGGCAGCCGACGAGACATCGCCCGAGATCAGGCGTTCGCCGCCGGGAAAGCCGGCGAACCAGCCCAGTTGCAGACTTTCACGATTATCGTCGTACAGGCGTTGTATCGTCAGTGGCGTTTGCAACATGGCAGTCTTCTTCAGGAGTGGAGGAATACCTGAAGTTTAACCCGCCGCTTGCAGGCTGGGTTGCCAATTGACGATGCGCGCATGCACCGATTTCGGATCTGGATCCGTGGCCAGTGCCGTGCGGAAGGCATCGTCGGAAAACATTTCAGCAATTTCTGACAAAATTTCCAGATGCTGCTGGGTAACATGATCGGGAATCAGCAGAAAAAACAGCAGATTGACGGGCTTACCATCGGGCGACTCGAACGGAATCGGTTCGGCCAGGCGCACGAAAGCACCGAGTGGCGCTTTCAGGGTTTTACTACCCTTGACCCTGCCATGCGGCACGGCCACGCCATGGCCCAGGCCTGTTGAGCCCAGCCGTTCGCGGGCAAACAGATTGTCCGAAACAGTAGAGCGGGCGATGCCGTAATTGTTTTCGAAGATCAGCCCGGCTTGCTCGAAAGCGCGCTTTTTACTGGAGACTTCCAGGTCCAGCAGGACGTTTTCGAGAGATAGTATTTTGCTAAGATTAGTCATGACACTCAATGAAATGGTGCAATGCGCAGAGGGCTTGCGAGCCGAATTATAGGCCTGTTTTCACGGCCTGTAACGCCAATTCTCATCAGTATAGGCCCGTTGCGGGCGCAGTGTATGCGACAGCCCATGCCGCCATCATTTTGGTAAAAAAATAACACCATGGTGTATCGGCTATTTCTGGATTAAAAACACGCGGCGGACAGGTTTTTCCGCCGCCGAATGCCGATTTTCCAATTTTTCAGCGTCTTTGGCATGCACTGTGGCACGACTGCTACGTTGTTTTAAAACACAGCCAACATTCCTGTTGGCATGATTTTGTGCTGTGGCCCGGTGTTACTGTCGCGCATTGCGCAGATTGGCTGGCATGGTGCCGGTGCTGTAGTTGCTGCGCCAGGGATTGATATCGAGTCCGCCGCGGCGCGTATAGCGCGCATAGACGGAGAGTTTTTGCGGCTTGCACTGGCGCAATATATCGACAAAAATGCGCTCCACGCATTGCTCGTGAAATTCATTGTGTTCGCGAAAACCAATCAGATAGCGCAGCAGGCTTTCCTGGTCGATCTGCGGCCCTGCATACTCGATCTGTACGCTGCCCCAGTCTGGTTGGCCGGTCACCAGGCAATTCGATTTCAACAGGTGCGAGACCAGTTTTTCTTCCACCGGTGCTGCATCCAGCGCGGCCTTCAAGAGTTGCGGCGAAGGCGAGTATTGCGTGATTTCCAGGTCCAGGCGGTCGAGCAGAACGCCATCGAATTCGCCCATTTTGAGCTTGCCGAAATCTTCCTGCAACGTCAGCTCCACCTGCACAGGCGCGCCAAAACCGTTCGATAAATCTTGCTTGAGCAAGCTCAGCAGGGCTTCCGGGCTGTCCAGCTTGGTCTGGTTATAAGAGTTCAGGTAAAGCTTGAACGATTTCGATTCGATGATGTTCGGCGAATCGGCCGGCGCGCTGACCTTGGCAATGGCCACCTGCGGCTTGCCGCGCTGGTTCAGCCACGACAGTTCGTAGGCATTCCAGATATCGAGACCAAAGAAGGGCAGTGTGCCGTGTAGTGCCAGCTCGTCGCGCTTGCCCTGGCGCGCAATGGGAAACAGCAATTCCGGCGCGTAATGGCTGCGGTAGGCGGAGCTTTTGCCCAGAGGCGAGAGTGCGGCGAGGTCGTTGGTGGTGGTCATGGTCGTGTGGCGTGAATTCAGTCAAGGACGCATGGTAGCCTATTTCAACCCAACGGCGACGACTGGGGTCGTACCCTGCAGGGTACGACCCCAGTATTTGCAGTTGGGCTTATTGCCCGAGGAACAGCTTATACACAGGATTGCTGCTTTCATCCCAATAACGATAGCCGAGCGTATCGAGGAAGCGGGCGAATTGTCCCATCTCATCGGGTGGCACTTGCAAGCCCACGAGGATGCGGCCGACGTCGCCGCCCTGGCTGCGGTAATGACACAGAGAAATATTCCAGTTCGGCGCCATGCTGTCGAGGAAGCGCATCAGCGCGCCCGGGCGTTCGGGAAATTCAAAGCGGTACAGCAGCTCATCTTGCGCCAGGCGGCTCTTGCCGCCCACCAGATGGCGGATGTGCGACTTGGCCAGTTCGTCGTGCGTCAAGTCCAGCGTCTTGAATTCATGCTCTTCGAATTTCTTCGCCATCGCCCCGGATTCATACCGGTCGGCGATCTGGATGCCGACGAACACGTGCGCGGCTTTTTCGTCACTGATACGGTAGTTAAACTCCGTCACGTTGCGCGCGCCGATGAGCGAGCAGAAGCGTTTGAAGCTGCCGCGCTGTTCGCGCATGGTGACGGCAAACACGGCTTCGCGGAACTCGCCCAGCTCGGCACGTTCCGCGACGAAGCGCAGGCGGTCGAAATTCATGTTGGCGCCGCAGGCAATAGTCACCAGCGTCTGGTTGACGATGGGGTGCTTGCTCAGGCTGGCCCGCTCCACGTAGGCCTTGGCGCCCGCGATGGCCAGTGCGCCGGCCGGTTCCAGGATGGAGCGCGTATCCGTAAACACATCCTTGATGGCGGCGCAGATGGCGTCCGTGTCGACGATGATGATTTCATCGACATATTGCTGCGCCAGGCGGAAGGTTTCCTCGCCTACCAGGCGCACGGCCGTGCCGTCTGAAAACAGTCCCACGTCGGGCAGGGTGACGCGTTCGCCTGCTTTCAGCGAGCGCGCCATGGCATCCGAATCGAGCGTTTGCACGCCGATGATCTTGATGTCGGGGCGAATCTGTTTCACGTAGGCAGCCACGCCGGCGATCAGGCCGCCGCCGCCGATGGCCACGAAGATGGCATGGATGGGGCCGGAATGCTGGCGCAGGATTTCCATGCCTATCGTGCCCTGGCCCGCGATCACGTCCGGATCGTCGAACGGGTGTACAAAGGTCAGCTTCTGTTCCTTTTCCAGGGTCAGCGCATGGTTGTAGGCATCCGTATAGGATTCGCCGTGCAGCACGATTTCCACATGCACGCCGCCGCGTGCCTTGACGGCGTCGATCTTGACGGGTGGCGTGGTGGTTGGCATGACGATGACGGCGCGGCAACCCATGCGCGCGGCCGACAGGGCCACGCCCTGGGCATGGTTGCCTGCCGAGGCGCAAATGACGCCGCGCTTGCGTTCCGCATCGCTGAGCTGGGCCATCTTGTTGTAGGCGCCGCGAATCTTGAAGCTGAACACGCTTTGCATGTCTTCGCGTTTGAAGTAAATCTGGTTGTTCAGACGCTGCGACAGCGCAGGGGCCAGTTCCAGCGGCGTTTCGGTAGCGACGTCATAGACGCGGGCGGTCAGGATTTTCTTGAGGTAGTCGATGTTCATAGTCTGCTAGCAAGTGATTCTGGGCCAGAAAGGGTCTGGAGCGTGTCGGTCGATAGCGGTGGCGCGGCGGCGGATAGCCTGGCGACAAATAATGCTTGATGAGACTAGGGGCCGGTGAGCCCTGGCTGCCTGGCACCGATTGTGCGGCGCGCAAGCTACGCTTCATTATAATGGAGAGCCTTACTGCATCGCGAAGTGTTCCATGATCGAATCCGCAATCGCCTGGCTGCTGCAGCTGATCGCAGCGCCGGAAGTCGGGCTGACATCGGTCTTTCTGATCAGCTTTATTTCCGCCACCTTGCTGCCGCTCGGCTCGGAGCCAGCCGTCTTTGCCGTCATCAAGGCCAATCCTGCGCTGTTTTGGGCCGCCATCGGCGTCGCCACCCTGGGCAATACCCTGGGCGGCATCGTCGACTACTGGATCGGCTACCGGGCCAAGCAGGCATTCGCCAAGGAGCGCGACACGCGCTGGTTCCGCTGGCTGGCCCGCTATGGCGCCAAGACCATGCTGCTGGCCTGGCTGCCCATCGTGGGCGACCCCCTGTGCACGCTGGCGGGCTGGCTCAAGCTGCCGTTCTGGCCCAGCGTGGCCTATATGGCCATCGGCAAGTGCGCGCGCTATCTGAGCATGACGGCTTTGCTGTTATACGTGCCTGATGGCGTATGGCAGCGCATCGGGCAAATGCTGGGATGATGGCGATGGCGATGGCGATGGCGATGGTGGTGGTTGCAACGCTTGTTTGCCCTATATTTGGGCAGCGTGATAGTTTGTGGTCGAGTCTGATTCTTGGCATTTTCACGTAAAAAAATCATGGAAACTGGTTTTTTATTCATGTAAAAGTAAACTTTTCCATATTTGCTATGGCGCCCGATGCTGTGCTTAAACCTTAGGCGGTCTAAGGCTGTTCCCGCGTGCTGCGGCGCAATAAGATAAAATGGTCCTTTAGGGTCCAGTCCAAACCGTCACCACACTCCATGAACGCTCCCGCACACATCCAAGCTTTACTGGCAGAAACGCCCAATGGTTCCGCAGCAAGCCGCCTGCGCGAAATCCCGTATAACTACACGTCGTTTTCCGATCGCGAGATCGTCATACGCCTGTTGGGGGAGGATTCCTGGCGCTTGCTCGACGAGTTGCGCGGCGCCCGCCAGACCGGCCGTTCGGCCCGCATGCTGTACGAGGTGCTGGGCGATATATGGGTCGTGCGCCGCAATCCTTACCTACAGGATGACTTGCTCGACAACCCGAAGCGCCGTCAGGGCTTGATCGATGCCTTGCATCACCGCCTGGCCGAAGTCGACAAGCGCCGCCTGTCCATCGACGCTGCCGGTGGCGACGTCGCCGCCGGCGGCGAAACGCCGGCAATGGCCAAGGCGCGCAGCGCCAACGTGGAATTGCTGTTGAAGGCGGCCAGCAAGGCCGTGGCTGACTTTGGCGCCGAATTTCGCACCACCTATGACTTGCGCAAACGCACGGTCAAGGTACTTGGCCGCTACACGGAAAAACACAATGTGCGCTTCGACGGCATGACGCGCGTGTCGCACGTGACGGATGCCACCGACTGGCGCGTGGAATACCCCTTCGTCGTGCTGACGCCCGACACGGAAGAGGAAATGGCCGGTCTGGTCAAAGGCTGCATCGAGCTGGGGCTGACCATCATCCCGCGCGGCGGCGGCACCGGCTACACGGGCGGCGCGATTCCCCTGACGCCAATGTCGGCCGTCATCAACACGGAAAAGCTGATCACCCTGGGCGCCGTGGAAATGACGGTCTTGCCGGGCCTGACGCATGCCTACGCGACCATCAATTCGGGCGCGGGCGTGATCACGAACAAGGTCTCGGAAGCGGCGGAAAAAGCCGGTTTCGTGTTTGCCGTCGATCCGACCTCGGCGCATGCTTCTTGCATCGGCGGCAACGTCGCCATGAATGCGGGCGGCAAGAAAGCCGTGCTGTGGGGCACGGCGCTGGACAACCTGGCTTCGTGGCGCATGGTCGACCCGAACGGCGACTGGCTCGAGGTCACGCGTCTCGAGCATAACCTGGGCAAGATCCACGATATCGCCCTCGCACGCTTCCAGCTGGAATGGCGTCATCCGAGCACGCGCGACGCGGCCAAGCCAAACGCGCCGTTCAAGACGGAAATCCTGGAAATTCCTGGCCGCAAGTTCCGTAAAGAGGGCCTGGGCAAGGACGTGACGGACAAATTCCTCTCTGGCTTGCCGGGCATCCAGAAAGAAGGCTGCGATGGCCTGATCACGTCGGCGCGCTGGATTTTGCATAAAATGCCGAAATTCGCCCGTACCGTCTGCCTGGAATTCTTCGGCCAGGCGCGCGACGCGATCCCGTCGATCGTGGAAATCAAGGATTACCTCGATGGCTTGCCGGCCAAGGGCGAGCAATACACGAGCATTCGCCTGGCTGGCCTGGAACACCTGGACGAGCGCTATCTGCGCGCCGTCGGCTACGCCACCAAGTCGAAGCGGGGCGTGCTGCCGAAGATGGCCCTGTTTGGCGACATCGTCGGCGATGATGAAAATGCTGTCGCACAAGCGGCGTCGGAAGTGGTGCGCATCGCCAACACCCGCGTGGGCGAAGGCTTTGTCGCTGTCAGCCCGGAAGCGCGCAAAAAATTCTGGTTAGATCGCGCCCGCACAGCGGCGATTGCCAAACACACCAACGCGTTCAAGATTAATGAAGACGTCGTGATTCCGCTCAATCGCATGGGCGAATACACGGATGGCATCGAACGCATCAATATCGAACTGTCGATCAAGAACAAGTTGCAACTGGCCGATGCCCTGAGCGAGTTCTTTGCCAAGGGTAATTTGCCAGTGGGCAAGAGCGACGATGCGTCCGATGAGCGGATCGACGACGCTGAAATGCTGGGCGATCGCGCTGAGCAGGCACGGCAGTTGCTGGCCCAAGTGACCAGCCGCTGGACCTATCTGCTGGCCCAGCTGGATCGTCCGCTGGTGGACGTGAAGGGCGAGCTGGCCGAACTGGGCTTGGAGCGCTTGCTGCCCGTGTTCGAGGCGCGCCTGGAAACGCAGCCGGGCGCCAGCCTGTTCGACGTGGTGCAGGACCGCACCGTGCGCATTACCTGGAAGCAAGAAATTCGTGCCCAGTTGCGCCAGATCTTCAACGGCGCCGCCTTCAAGCTGATCCTTGACGAGGTGACTGCGATTCATGCGCGCATCTTGCGTTCGCGCGTGTTTGTCGCGCTGCACATGCATGCGGGCGACGGCAACGTGCACACGAATTTACCCGTCAACTCGGATAATTACGAAATGCTGCAAGATGCCCACGAAGCCGTCGGCCGCATCATGATTTTGGCCCGCTCGCTCAATGGCGTCATTTCCGGCGAACACGGTATCGGTATCACCAAGCTGGAATTTTTGACGGAAGAAGAAATCGGTGAATTCCGCAGCTACAAGCAGCGCATCGATCCGGAGGGCCGTTTTAACAAAGGCAAATTGCTGAACTTGCCAGGCATGGGCGCCGATTTGCGCAATGCTTACACGCCATCGTTCGGCCTGATGGGCCACGAGTCGCTGATCATGCAGCAAAGCGATATCGGCGCCATTGCCGACAGCGTCAAGGATTGCTTGCGCTGTGGCAAGTGCAAACCCGTGTGCGCGACTCACGTGCCGCGCGCCAACTTGCTGTATTCGCCGCGCGATAAAATTCTGGCGACCTCATCGCTGATCGAAGCCTTCCTGTACGAAGAGCAGACACGGCGCGGTATTTCCATCAAGCATTGGGAAGAGTTTGAAGACGTGGCCGATCACTGTACGGTCTGCCATAAATGCGTGACGCCTTGCCCCGTGAACATCGACTTCGGTGAGGTGTCGATGAACATGCGCAACTTGCTGCGCAAGATGGACAAGAAGAGCTTCAATCCGGGCACCAAGGCGACGATGCTGTTCCTCAACGCCACCGATCCCGTGACCATCAATGCCACGCGCAAGGTCATGATTGGCTGGGGTTACAAGGCACAGCGCCTGGGCCATGATTTGTTGAAGAAATTTGCCAAGAAGCAAACCAAGGCGCCGCCGCCATCGACGGGCAAGCCGGCCGTCAAGGCGCAGGTGATCCACTTCATTAACAAAAAGATGCCGGGCAACCTGCCGAAGAAAACGGCGCGCGCGCTGCTCGACATCGAGGACGATAAAGTCATTCCTATCATCCGCAATCCGAAGACCACCACGGCCGATACCGAAGCCGTGTTTTACTTCCCCGGTTGCGGTTCGGAGCGATTGTTTTCGCAAGTGGGCCTGGCGACGCAGGCGATGCTGTGGGAAGTGGGCGTGCAGACGGTCTTGCCACCTGGCTACCTGTGCTGCGGTTATCCGCAGCGCGGTGCAGGTGAGTTCGACAAGGCCGAGAAGATGATGACGGACAACCGCGTCTTGTTCCACCGCATGGCCAATACGCTCAATTACCTCGATATCAAGACGGTACTCGTCTCGTGCGGCACTTGCTATGACCAGCTGGCGACGTATCAATTTGAAAAGATTTTCCCTGGCTGCCGCATCATGGATATCCATGAGTATTTGCTGGAGAAAAACGTCAAGCTCGAAGGCGTCAACGGCACGCGCTATATGTATCACGAGCCTTGCCACAATCCGATGAAGTTGCAGGAATCGGGCAAGACCATCAATTCCTTGATTAGCACGGTAGACAACGTGAAGATCGAGAAGAATGAGCGTTGCTGCGGCGAATCGGGTTCCCTGGCCGTCACGCGTCCCGATATTTCCACGCAAGTGCGTTTCCGCAAGGAAGAAGAGATGCTCAAGGGTGCCGACAAGCTGCGCGGCGATGGTTTCACGGGTGATGTGAAAATCCTCACCAGCTGCCCGTCGTGCCTGCAAGGCCTGTCGCGCTACAATGATGATTCGGGCACGACGGCCGACTACATCGTCGTCGAGCTCGCCAAGCACTTGCTGGGAGAGAACTGGATGCCCGATTACGTCAAACGCGCCAACGACGGCGGCATCGAACGGGTGCTCGTGTGATGTCCATCAGTTGCGATCTGTGTAACTTGCTGGACGGCTACGCCAACGGGCAGGGTTTGGAGACCTTGCTGTGGCGTAGCGAATGCTTGTCCGTGGTGGCCGTCGATGAGCCTGCATATCCGGGCTTTTGCCGCGTGATCTGGCACCAACACGTGAAGGAAATGACGGATTTGACGCCAGGCGAGCGCCATGATGTCATGCAAGCCGTGTGGCAAGTCGAGCTGGCCGTGCGTGAAGTGATGCAGCCGGAAAAGGTCAATGTGGCCAGTTTCGGCAACATGACGCCGCATGTACACTGGCACGTGATTCC
This sequence comes from Janthinobacterium sp. CG_23.4, assembly GCF_029892305.1. NCBI lineage: Bacteria > Pseudomonadati > Pseudomonadota > Betaproteobacteria > Burkholderiales > Oxalobacteraceae > Janthinobacterium > Janthinobacterium sp. CG_23.4. Next base: position 306,486 of record NZ_JARXUX010000001.1, read on the forward strand.
CCGTTATCGCGACGATGCGCATTTCCCTCATCCCAGCTGGGCGGTGATCCAGCGCGAGACGGCGCCCGAGGTGCTGGCCGCGCGCCGCGCCCGGTTGCCGGCACTGTATGCCGCCATCATTCAACGTTTATCCGCATAAAGTATTGTCATGACTGAAAAAACAGCAACACCCCAACCGACGGGCTTGACCGTGCACAACCAGTCGCGCGTGCTCGACGTAGCTTTTGACGACGGCAGCACATTCACGCTGCCGTTCGAATACCTGCGCGTGTATTCGCCATCGGCCGAAGTGCAGGGCCATGGCAAGGGCCAGGAAACCTTGCAGTTAGGAAAGCGCCTGGTGGGCATCACGGGCCTGGAACCGGTCGGCAACTACGCCGTGCAGCCAACCTTCAGCGATGGCCACAATTCCGGCCTGTACACCTGGGCCTATTTGTACAAGCTGGGCGCGGAAAAGGCTACCTTGTGGCAAGCTTACCTGGACCAGTTGACGGCAGCCGGCTACCCGGGCGACAGCGGCCGCGATGCCAAGGCCGACATGACGATCAAGCAGTCTTCCGGCCACGTCCACGGTCCGAGCTGCGGCCACAAGCATTAAGTAGAAATCATGCGCTAGTGTGGTCGGATTGCCACCGCGGCTTTCCTTGCAGGCAGGCGCGGAGCGTCTGAGCCTGACCTGAGCCTGCTGCGCCTGCTGTGTGGCTGCTGTCATCGTGCGCTGGCGCTGGCCGCGTATGCGCGGGCGGCAATGCTGGCGTTGAATGCAGTCGAAAGGCAATACCTTCTCCGGCGTCAGGGGAAAATGCGCCTGCCGCTTGTATAATGCACGCAAGTTCAAACAGACTGGCTACCATGACCAATACGACCCATTTCGGATACAAAACAGTTGCAGAAGACGACAAAGTGCGCGAAGTCGCCAAGGTGTTCCATTCCGTCGCTGCCAAATACGACGTGATGAACGACTTGATGTCGGGCGGTCTGCACCGTCTGTGGAAGACGTTTACCATTGCCAACGCGGGCGTGCGCCCCGGCTTCAAGGTGCTCGATATTGCCGGCGGCACAGGTGACCTGTCGAAGGCGTTTGCCAGGCAGGCCGGCCCCACGGGCGAAGTCTGGTTGACCGATATCAATGAATCGATGTTGCGCGTGGGCCGCGACCGCCTCTTGAATCGCGGCTTGCTCACCCCCACCTTGTTGTGTGATGCGGAAAAACTGCCTTTCCCCGATAACTATTTTGACCGTGTCAGCGTGGCCTTCGGGCTGCGCAACATGACGCACAAGGATGTGGCGCTGGCTGAAATGCGCCGCGTGCTGAAACCGGGCGGCAAGCTGTTGGTGCTGGAGTTTTCCAAGGTGGCCGCGCCGCTGCAAAAACCGTATGACCTGTATTCGTTCTCGGTCTTGCCATGGTTTGGACAGAAAATCGCCGGCGACGCGGAAAGCTATCGCTACCTGGCAGAGTCGATCCGCATGCACCCGGACCAGGAAACGCTGAAGACCATGATGGAAACGGCGGGCCTGGAGCGCGTGCAGTACTACAATTTGACGGCAGGCATTGCCGCTTTGCATACCGGCATCAAGATGTAATGCAAGAGCTAACTTCGTGTTGCCGGTGAATTTAGGAGATGGAATGAAATTGAAGAAATTTATGGTTGGCATGATGCTGGCCGCGACCACGCTATCCATGCTGGGTGAAGCGCTGGCTCGTCCGATGGGTGGTGGCCGTTCGATAGGTCGTCAGTCGCAAAACGTGGGCCGCCAGGCTCCGGCCCCGACCCCGGCTGCCGCGCCACGCCAGGCGCAAGCTGCACCAGCGCCGGCACCGGCAGCGGCACCCGCCGCCAAGCCACCGAGCCGTTGGAAAGGCTTGCTGGGCGGCGCCTTGTTGGGCCTGGGGCTGGGTGCGCTGCTGTCGCACTTCGGCCTGGGCGGCGCCATGGCCAGCATGCTCGGCACGCTGCTGATGGTGGCCTTGCTGGCTGGGGCAGCCTTCTTCATCTACCGCATGGTGCGCGGCAAGCGTGACGGCAATGCCAGCGGCAATACGCCGTTCGCGGGCTTTGGCGGCAACCAGCCGGCACCGGCCGGCAACGTGCCCGATATCGGTTCGGCCATTGCGCCGCTGCCGCCGCTGCAGCCCGTTTCGTCCGGCGTCGGCCTGGATAAGCCGGCGCCGGTCCCGGTCCCGGCGCCGCTTGCTGCGCCATGGGGCGTGCCAAGCGACTTCGACAAGGACACCTTCCTGCGCCACGCGAAAAGTAATTTCATTCGCCTGCAAGCGGCCTGGGATAAGGCGGACGTCAACGATATCCGTGAATTCACGTCGCCGGAAGTGTATGCGGAATTACGCATGCAAATCCAGGAACGGGGTGCGCAGGCAGACTTTACCGATGTCGTTACCATCGATGCCGAGCTGATGGGGATCGAGACGAGTGCCAACGATTACCTGGCCAGCGTGAAATTTACGGGCCAGATCCGTTCGGCGCCGGGCGCCGCAGCCGAGCCGTTCGCGGAAGTATGGAATATGTCGAAACCCGTCAGCGGCAATAGCGGTTGGGTATTGGCTGGCATACAGCAATTGAACTAATGGTCAAAACTTGCTCAATCGTGGTTTAAGTTCCTGTGCATGCATGATGCATAGCAGCTATTGCCTGATGAACTGGTAAGATCGAAACCGCCCACGTTGTTTTCCGGGCGGTTTTTTCTTTTTAGGGGGGCGCGCGCAGCGCGCAGTATATAGATGGCACCGACGGCACCGATGGCACAGATGACACTACTTTCCGATCTCTCCCTGATGACGCCCGTCATCGCGACCATCAATCATTTGCTGGCGCAGGAACCGTGGGCGCGCCAGCAGTTGGCGCTGCACGCCGGTAAGGTGGCTTGCATCGATACGGGCGCCGTGGCCCTGCGCATGCGCGTCGACAGCGCCGGCATGCTGGAAGCGGCGCCCGCGACGGCCGAGATACAGGCCAATGTCACCATCGGCGTCAAATTGTCCGATGTGCCCTTGATACTGCAAAACCGCGAACGGGCATTTTCGTATGTGAAGATCGAAGGCGATGCCGAGTTTGCCAATGCGATTTCGCAATTGAGCAAGGGCTTGCGCTGGGATGCCGAGCACGACCTGGAAAAGGTGATAGGGCCCATGCTGGCCACGCGGCTTGTTTCCGGTGTGAAAGATGCTGCCGCTTTTGTGCGCACGGGCCAGCAAAAGCTGGCGGAAAACGTGGCCGAATATTTTCTCGACGAACAGCCTATGCTGATCCGTCCTTCTACCTTGCAAGAGTATTCGGCTGGCGTGACGCGCGTGCGCGATGACGTCGAACGCCTGGCCAAGCGCCTTGCCCGTCTGGAAAAGGCGGCCGCCGCCCTCCAGTCGCAGTCTTCCTCACCGGATTTGCCTACATGATATTGAAATTCCTGCGCCTGATTAAAATTATCCGTGTTTCCATCAAGTACGGCCTGGATGAGATAGCGATTTCTGGTCTGAAAGTGCCACGCACCGCCAAATTGATCGACACCCTGATTTTCTGGCGCGACCTGTCGTCGCCACGCGGTGTGCGCCTGCGTTTGGCGCTGGAAGAGCTGGGTCCCATTTTTGTTAAATTCGGCCAGGTGCTGTCGACCCGGCGCGACCTGATGCCGCCCGACATCGCCGAAGAACTGGCGCGGCTGCAAGACCGCGTGCCACCGTTCGATTCCGACCTGGCCATCGCGCAAATCGTCAAGTCTTTGGGCGCGCACCCGGAGCAGTTGTTTGCCAGCTTCGAGCGCGAGCCGGTGGCGTCCGCCTCCATTGCCCAGGTACACTTCGCCACCTTGAAAGACGGGCGCGAAGTGGCCGTGAAAGTCTTGCGTCCAGGCATGAAAAAGCTGATCGACGAAGACGTGGCCCTGATGCATATCGCCGCCGATTGGACCAGCCGCCTGTGGGCCGACAGCAAGCGCCTCAAGCCGCGCGAAGTGGTGGGCGAGTTCGACAAATACCTGCACGACGAGCTGGACCTGATGCGCGAGGCGGCCAATGCCAGTCAGTTGCGCCGCAACTTTGCCAATTCGAACTTGCTGCTGGTGCCGGAAATGCACTGGGATTATTGCTCCAGCAGCGTTATCGTGATGGAGCGCATGGTAGGCATTCCCGTGTCGCAGATCGACCGTCTGGTGGAGGCCGGTGTGGATTTGCGCAAGCTTTCCAGCGATGGCGTGGAGATTTTCTTCACGCAAGTGTTCCGCGACGGCTTTTTCCATGCAGATATGCACCCGGGTAATATTCTCGTGTCGATCGCGCCCGAATCGTTTGGCCGCTACATCGCCCTCGACTTCGGTATCGTGGGAACCTTGAATGACTACGACAAGGATTATCTGTCGCAAAACTTCCTCGCCTTCTTCCGCCGCGACTATAAGCGGGTGGCCGAGGCGCACATCGAATCGGGCTGGGCGCCGAAAGACACGCGCGTCGATGAACTGGAAGCGGCCGTACGCGCCTGCTGCGAACCGATCTTCGATCGCCCGCTGAAAGATATTTCTTTTGGTCAAGTCTTGCTGCGCCTGTTCCAGACTTCGCGCCGCTTTAACGTGGAAGTGCAGCCGCAACTGGTGCTGTTGCAAAAAACCCTGCTCAATATCGAAGGCTTGGGGCGCCAGCTGGACCCGGAACTGGACCTGTGGCAAACCGCCAAGCCGTATCTGGAAAAATGGATGAGCAACCAGGTGGGGCCGCAAGGCTTCATGGAGCGTCTGCGCGCCGAGGCGCCCCGTTATGCGCACATCTTCCCGCAACTGCCGCGTTTGCTGTACCAGGCCTTGACGGTGCATGGCGTGCCGCGCGAAAACGACGTGGAATTGATGAAAACCTTGCTGGCGGAGCAACGCCAGACGAATCGATTGCTGAGCTTTATCGTCTACTTCGTGGGCGCTTTTGTCCTTGGCGCGCTGGGCTTGCAAGTGTTCATGCGCTGGCATCAACTACCGTTTTAACGCACTGAGGACGTAGGCAATGGCTGACTTTCAAACCCGCGACCCGCTGTCGCCCGCCTTTTGGGACGAGCGTTTCGAGAAGCAATTCATGCCCTGGGACCGTGGTGGCGCGCCGTCGCGTTTGCGCAGCCTCGTTGCCGCTAGCCCGGCGCCGCTGCGCTGCCTGATTCCCGGCTGTGGTTGCGCCCATGAACTGGTTTGCATGCTCGATCACGGCTGGGATGCCACGGCCATCGACTTTTCACCGGCCGCCGTGGCCGCCGCGCGCGGCCAGCTAGGCGAGCGGGCAGGGCACGTGGTCGAGGCCGATTTCTTCACTTGGCAAGCTGTTGCGCCGCTGGACCTCATCTATGAGCGGGCCTTTCTGTGTGCGATGCCGCGTGCCATGTGGCCGCAGGTGGCAGCCCGCTGGGCGCAGTTGCTGGCACCAGGCGCCATGCTGGTCGGTTACTTTTTCTTTGACGATAATGCCAAGGGGCCGCCGTTTGGCATGTCGCGTGAGCGATTGCAGGCCTTGCTGGCACCGCATTTCGACTGCCTGGCCGATGAGGCCGTGGACGATTCCATCGCCGTCTTTGCCGGCAAGGAGCGCTGGATGAGCTGGCGTCGCCGGGCGCACTGAGTTGGCAGGCTGAGCGAGCTGGCATTTTCCGCTGGGAATGGCGGAAAAGCTTTATAATTCAGGGTTTTTGATGATTTTCTCGGAGTAGAGATGCCGATTTACGCTTACCGTTGTGACGAGTGTGGTTTTGCCAAGGATGTCTTGCAAAAGATCTCCGATCCTGTATTGACGGTGTGCCTGTCGTGCGGCAAGCCCAGTTTCAAGAAACAATTGACGGCCGCCGGTTTCCAATTGAAGGGCACTGGCTGGTACGCGACCGATTTCCGCGGCGGCGCGGCGTCCACCACGGCGATACCGACGGGCCCGGCCGATAGCACCAAGCCCGCTCCAGCGGCCGAGAGCGCTCCCGCCACTGCGCCTGCGACCCCTGCGGCTGCGGCTGCGGCGAAAGCGGACTGAAAGGCGCAGCGCGCCGATACGATCCATTACCGAGAAATTGATGCGTAAATATTTTATTACCGGCTTACTGATTTTGGTGCCCCTGGCCATTACTGCCTGGGTCTTGAATCTGGTCATCAGCACGATGGATCAGTCGCTGTTACTGGTGCCCGGCAGTACACAGCCCAGCGTCTGGTTCGGCCACAAAGTTCCGGCCCTGAGCTCCATTCCCGGCCTGGGGACGGTATTGACGGTACTCATCGTTTTCTTCACCGGTTTGCTGACGAATAACCTGGTCGGCAATTACGTGGTGAAAATATGGGAAAAATTGCTGCAACGCATACCCATCGTCAATTCCCTGTATTCCAGCGTCAAGCAAGTGTCCGATACCTTGTTTTCCCCGTCGGGCAATGCCTTCCGCAAGGCCGTGCTGGTGCCGTATCCGCACCACAATTCCTGGACCATCGCTTTCCTGACCGGCGTGCCGGGCGGCGATGCGGCGAACCATCTGGTGGGCGACTATGTCAGCGTGTATGTGCCAACTACGCCCAACCCGACGTCAGGCTTTTTCCTGATGATGAAGCGCAGCGACGTGGTTGAACTCGACATGAGCGTCGATGCGGCGCTCAAATATATCGTCTCGATGGGCGTGGTAGCGCCTGCGGAAGTTGTTGCTGTAGCGGCCCCGGCAGCCAAAGAATAAAGGCAGGCGTCCCATGAGGGACGTGGCCGGATTGAACACTCACTAACCTGAACTGAGAATTTTATGTCTATGCGTACTGAATACTGCGGCCTCGTCACCGAAGCCATGCTGGGACAAACCGTCAGCCTGTGCGGCTGGGTACATCGCCGCCGCGACCACGGCAGCCTGATTTTCATCGACTTGCGCGACCGTGAGGGCCTGGTGCAAATCGTCTGCAACCCGGAACAAGCGGAGATGTTCAAGGTCGCCGAAGCCGTGCGTAACGAATTCTGCCTGCGCGTGACGGGTGTCGTGACCAGCCGCATCGACGGCACTATCAACAACAACCTGAAATCGGGCAAGATCGAGGTGGTTTGCGCGGAACTGGAAGTGCTGAACGCTTCCGTGCCCGTGCCGTTCCAGCTCGACGACGACAACCTGTCGGAAACGACGCGTCTGACGCACCGCGTGCTGGACCTGCGCCGCCCGCAAATGCAGAACAATCTGCGCCTGCGCTACAAGGTGACGATGGAAGTGCGCAAGTACCTCGACGCGCTGGGCTTCATCGACATCGAAACGCCGATGCTGACCAAGTCCACGCCAGAAGGCGCGCGCGATTATCTGGTGCCGTCGCGCGTCAACGCCGGTAGCTTCTTCGCCTTGCCACAATCGCCACAGTTGTTCAAGCAACTGTTGATGGTCGCTAACTTTGACCGTTACTACCAGATCACCAAGTGCTTCCGCGACGAAGACTTGCGCGCTGACCGCCAGCCTGAATTCACGCAGATCGATTGCGAAACCTCGTTCCTGACGGAACAGGAGATCCGCGACCTGTTCGAAGACATGATACGCGTCGTTTTCAAGAACACCCTGAACATCGACTTGCCGAACCCGTTCCCGGTGATGGACTTCGCCGAAGCGATGGGCCTGTACGGTTCCGACAAGCCCGACATGCGCGTCAAGCTGGCCTTTACGGACTTGACCGAAGTCATGAAGACGGTCGAATTCAAGGTCTTCAACGGCGCCGCCAATATGAAGGGCGGCCGCGTGGTGGCCCTGCGCGTACCGCAAGGCGGCAGCATGCCGCGTTCGGAAATCGACGCTTACACGCAATTTGTCGCCATCTACGGCGCCAAGGGTCTGGCTTACATCAAGGTCAACGAGAAAGCCAAGGGACCTGAAGGCTTGCAGTCGCCTATCGTCAAGTTCCTGCCTGCCGACGTGCTGGCCACGATTCTCGAGCAGACGGGCGCGCAAGACGGCGACCTGATCTTCTTCGGCGCGGACAAGGCCAAAGTTGTCAACGACGCCATCGGCGCGCTGCGCGTGAAAATCGGTCACAGCGAGTTCGGCAAGAAAGCCGGCCTGTTCGAGGACGTGTGGAAGCCATTGTGGGTGGTCGACTTCCCGATGTTCGAACACGACGAAGAAGCGGACCGCTGGACGGCGACCCACCATCCGTTCACGGCGCCGAAAGATGGCCATGAAGACATGCTGGAAACCAATCCCGGCGCCTGCATCGCCAAAGCGTACGACATGGTCTTGAACGGCTGGGAACTGGGTGGCGGTTCGATCCGTATCCATCGCGAAGAAGTGCAGAGCAAGGTCTTCCGTGCATTGAAAATCGATGCCGAAGAAGCGCAGCTGAAGTTCGGCTTCCTGCTTGACGCCCTGCAATACGGCGCGCCACCGCATGGCGGCCTGGCGTTTGGCCTGGATCGTATCGTGACCATGATGACGGGTTCCGATTCCATCCGCGACGTCATCGCCTTCCCGAAAACCCAGCGCGCCCAGTGTCTGCTGACACAAGCACCGTCGGAAGTGGACGAGAAGCAATTGCGCGAGCTGCACATCCGTTTGCGCGGCGCCGAGCCAAAAGTAGCATAATGCATCAGGCGGCCGCTGCGGCGGTCCCTGTTTAATAATGCTGGGCAACAAGAGGCGCTGACGAGGCGCCTTTTTCATTCTTGATATGACTGATAAAATTCCTGTTTCCGTGCTGGTCGTCATTCATACGGCTAATTTGGACGTCTTGCTGATCGAGCGCGCGGGACAACCGGGTTTCTGGCAATCGGTAACCGGTTCCATCGACGCCGTCGATGAGCCGCTGCAGCTGACGGCCGCGCGCGAATTGGGCGAGGAAACCGGCATCATTGCCGATGGCCAGCACATCGTGCTGCGCGACTGGAACTTGTCGAATGTGTACGAGATTTTTCCCATCTGGCGCCACCGCTATGCACCCGGCGTGACGCACAACACCGAGCATGTCTTTAGTGTGCAGGTGCCGCGCGACATCGCCATCGCGCTCAGTGCGCGCGAACACTTGCAATACGCGTGGCTGCCCTACCTGGCGGCGGCCGAGCGCTGCTTCTCGTCGTCCAACGCGGAAGCGATTTTGCAATTACCGGCCATAACGGGCCTGGCGCGCCCCACCTGATTTCCCTAGAAAGCATGGCATGTTGAACTGGTTATATTTGACTGCGCAGCAAAAACTGCTGGGCACCCTGGGTATTGTTTTCTGCCTGTGCTGCATTTTTCTGCTGTTGACTTCCACCGTGCCTGGCCGCACGCCACCGATCGGCATGCCGCTGATGGCCATCGGTTGGCTGCTGCATCCGGGCGCCTTTGCCAAGGCCAGGCGCAGCGTGGCCTGGCGCGGCGCGCCGTTGCTGGTGAAGATCGTCTGGGCGGCCGGCATCACCGCGCTGATCGTCAGCGTGACGGCGGGCGTGGGACGCATGCTGGCCTGAGAGTTTTCTGGTATGCGCCTGGCAAGCCTTGGCTTCCGGAAAAAGTCTGCATTAGGTGCGCACGCGCACCTGCGTCGTTGCCGCACGGGGCCCGTCTGGGAGTAGAATCAGGGCATGAAAATCCGCGTAGCAACTTATAATATTCACAAGGGTGTCTCCTCCGTGCGGGGCTTGCCCAGAGTACATGCATTGAAGCAGGCGATCGCTCTCTTCGATGCGGATGTCGCCTTTTTGCAAGAAGTGCAGGGCAAGCATGATCGCAATGCGGCCCGCTTTGGCGCCGAGAAAAACGGCCATGCGCATTGGCCGCAAGCGTCGCAACATGAATTTTTTGCTGGCGCCGAGCATCATAGCGCCTATGGCATGAACGCCGTGTACGACCATGGCCACCATGGCAACGCCTTGCTGAGCAAGTTTCCCATCGGCTCGCACATCAACCATGATGTGTCCGACCATGCTTACGAGCAGCGCGGCATCCTGCATTGCGTGCTCAACACGCCGCATGCCGACGTGCACTGTTATGTCGTGCACCTGGGCCTGTTCGAATCGGGACGGGGAAGGCAGACGCAGGCGCTGATTGAGGCCGTCATGGCATCGGCGCCCGATGGCGAACCGGTCATCATCGCCGGTGATTTCAACGACTGGCGCAATACGCTCAGCGACAAGCTGCGCAATGCGCTGGGGGTAGTGGAAGTGTTCGACCAGCGCGCGTCGAACTCGGCCCTGGGCGACCTGGTGCGCACCCTGGCGCGGCGCCAGACGAAAACTCCGGTGCCCGTGCCGGCGCGCACCTTTCCCGCCGCCTTGCCGTGGTTCCGCCTGGATCGCATCTATGTGCGCGGTTTCCATGTGGAAGGCGCGCAAGTGATGCATGGCACCTTGTGGGCCAAACTATCGGACCACGCGCCGATAGTTGCAACTTTGAAACTCGCGTAGACTATTCGCATGCGCACCGTCAATTTCATCGCCCACAACGACATCCGGTTGCTGTATTGCGGCACCGATTACTTTCCCGCATTGATCGCCGCCATCGACGGCGCGCGCTCGGAAGTGTATTTCGAGACGTATATCTTCGCCGATGACGGCACTGGCACCCTGGTACTCGATGCGCTCAAGCGGGCCGCCGCGCGCGGCGTGCTGGTGTGCATGATCACGGACTGGTTCGGCACGGGCAATCGCCGCGTGAATGCCATGCATGCACAGCTGCAAGCGGCCGGCGTGCACCACCGCATCTTCAACCCCTGGTTCCGGCGCGGCATCACGCGCACGCACCGCAAGATTTGCGTGGCCGATGGCGAGATCGCCCTGGTAGGCGGCATCAATATCAATGACGACATGTTTTGCGACTACGACCACAGCATCAGCCTGCAAGCGCCGCGCTGGGACTTTGCCGTGCAGGTGCAAGGCCCGTTGGTGGCCGCCATCCATGAAGAGGTGCAGGCGCAGTGGGCGCGACTGGGCAAGATGAACCTGGTACGGCGTATCAAGCTGTATCGCAAGATGCGCGTGGTCAGCAATGAACTGGCGAACAACCCTGTGGTGGCCGGCTTTGTCGTGCGCGATAACTTGCGCAACCGTCGCACCATCCAGCGCGCCTACCTGCAGGCGCTGGGCCAGGCGCGCAAAAGCGTGATGCTGGCCAATCCATATTTCGCACCCGGACACAAGCTGCGCCACGCCCTGGCTCAGGCCGCCCAGCGCGGCGTGGACGTGGTCCTGTTGATCGGCGTGGGCGAGTTCCGCATGCAAGATGCCGTGGCGCACTCGTTTTATCCGAAACTGCTCGCTGCCGGGGTGAAAATCGTCGAATATCGCAAGACGCAGCTGCATGCCAAGGTGGCCGTGGTCGACGATGACTGGGCCACGGTCGGTTCCAGCAATATTGACGCGCTGAGCCTATTTCTGAACCAGGAAGCGAACGTGGTCATCAAGGACGTCGCTTTCGCGCAAAGCCTGCGCCGGCATATCGAGCAGGGCGTGGCCGACGGCATCGTCATTCATCAGGACGATTTCAAGCACATCGGCCGTTTCCGGCGTATCGGTTACGAAGCCGCATTCCTCGCCTACCGGCTGGTGATGCGCATTTTTTCAGTGGGCAAGTACGCATGAACGAGATGACAACGGTAAGACTGGACAAATGGCTGTGGGCGGCGCGTTTCTTCAAGACGCGCTCGCTGGCCAGCGAGGCCGTCGACACGGGCAAGGTGAAAGCCGGCGGCGAACGCGTGAAGCCGGCGCGCAGCCTGCGCGTGGGCGACGAGCTGGCCATCGACAACGGCTACGATACGTGGGAAGTGGCCGTGCTGGGCTTGTCCGACAAGCGCGGCGCGGCAAGCGTGGCGCGCCTGCTGTATGGAGAAACACCGGCCAGCATCGCCCGCCGCGAGCAGCTGGCCGAGGAGCGCAAGCTGTTCCGCGAGCCAGGCACCACGATCAAAGGGCGACCGACCAAACGCGACCGCCGTCAACTGAGCAAGGCAGGCGACCTTTCCTGAGGCCTGTCTGTTGTTGTAAAGCAAGGGCGCGCGCCGCTTTTGCTCTTCTGCAATCGCTACAAACACTTAGCTAAAAAATGCTGCGGCGCACCAATAGAATATCAGCTCTAAAGTTCCCGTTTGACTTTTACGTGGTAGTGGATAATAGTACGAGCGTTCGGATTTTTTCGAGGCGTGCTTTTTTACCCTCGCTTCAGTCCGCCAAACCGGCAACATCACTTTGAGAACGGACCTCTTGAATACTTCAGTCAAATTCATGCGCAAGGGCGAACTGACCCGTGCCGCCATCCTCGACGTGGCGCTGGACTTGTCCAGCCGCGACGGCCTGGAAGGCCTGACCATTGGGCTGCTTGCGGACAAAATGAACATGAGCAAGTCGGGCGTGTTTGCCCACTTCGGCTCGCGCGAAGACTTGCAGATGGAAGTGCTGAAGCTTTACCACTATCGTTTCGAGCAAGAAGTCTTTTTCCCCAGCATGAAAGAACCACGCGGCATCCAGCGATTGCAATCGATGTATGCGCGCTGGGTCAAGCGGGTCAGCGTGGAAATCGCTTCCGGCTGCATCTATATCAGCGGCGCCGTCGAGTATGACGACCGCCCCGGTCCCATCCGCGATTCGCTGGTGGCGATGGTGCGCGCTTGGCAGGGCGCGCTGCTGCGCAGTGTCGAGCAATCGATCTCCACAGGCGACCTGAAAGTGGACACGGACGCCCAGCAGTTGGTGTACGAGATGTATGGCCTGATCCTGGCCCTGCATCACGATGCGCGCTTTCTGCGCGTGCCGGGTAGTATCGAACGCGCGCAGGCAGGGTTTGTCCGCTTGCTGGCGTCGTACCAGAATTCTGTAACAAGCAAATAAGCAGTCAGGCTGTATCCGCAGCAACGCACACGCAGTTCACAAGTATCACACTTTAGCTAAACGCTTTCAGGAGAAAATAATGGGTCAATACGTCGCGCCAATCCGGGATATGCAATTCGTTCTGCATGAGTTTTTGAAGGTCGAAGAAGAACTGAAACAACTGCCGTCGTACGCCGACGTCGACGCCGATATCATCAATCAGGTGCTGGAAGAGGGCGGCAAGTTCACTTCGGAAGTGTTATTTCCGCTGAACCACTCCGGCGACCGCGAAGGCTGCAAGCACGATCCGGTGACGAAAAACGTCACCACGCCCAAGGGCTTCAAGGAAGCCTACAAGCAGTACGTCGAAGGCGGCTGGGCAGCATTGGCTTGCGATCCGCAATACGGCGGCCAAGGCCTGCCAGTGGTGCTGAACAATTCGTTCTATGAAATGCTGAATTCGTCGAACCAGGCTTGGTCGATGTACCCGGGCTTGTCGCACGGTGCCTACGAGTGCCTGAAGGAACACGGCACCGACCATCAGAAGGAAGTGTACCTGCCGAAACTGGTGTCGGGCGAATGGACCGGCACCATGTGCCTGACCGAATCGCACTGCGGTACCGACCTGGGCCTGATGCGCTCGAAAGCGCTGCCTGAGGCGGACGGTTCCTGGACCATCACCGGCAACAAGATCTTCATCTCGGCCGGCGAGCACGACATGGCGGAAAACATCGTACACCTGGTGCTGGCCCGCGTGCCGGACGCGCCGGAAGGCTCGAAAGGCATCTCGCTGTTCCTGGTGCCGAAATTCCTGCCGACCGCCGATGGCAAGATCGGTGAGCGCAATCCGATCACCTGCGGCGTCATCGAAGAAAAAATGGGCATCCACGGCAATTCGACCTGCCAGATGAACCTGGACGGCGCGAAAGGCTGGATCATCGGCCAGCCGAACAAGGGCCTTAACGCCATGTTCGTCTTCATGAACGCAGCCCGTCTGGGCGTCGGCATGCAGTCGCTGGGCCTGACCGAAGTGGCCTACCAGAACGCGCTGATCTACGCCAAGGACCGCACGCAAATGCGTTCGCTGTCCGGCATCAAGAACCCGGAACTGCCGGCTGACCGCATCATCGTGCACCCTGACGTACGCCGCATGCTGTTGACGGGCAAAGCCTACGCCGAAGGCGCGCGCGCTTTCACTTCCTACGTGGCGCTGCAGATCGACCGCGAACTGCACCACCCTGACGCCGACGTGCGCAAGGAAGCTGCCGATGAAGTGGCGCTGCTGACGCCTGTCGTCAAGGCTTTCATCACGGACAATGCCTGGATCGCTACATCGGAGGCGATGCAAGTGTTCGGTGGCCATGGCTACATCTCGGAATGGGGCATGGAGCAGTACGTGCGCGACGCGCGCATCAACATGATTTACGAAGGCACGAACACGATCCAGTCGCTCGACCTGCTGGGCCGCAAGATTCTGGGCGACAACGGCGCCAAGTTGCGCAAGTTCGGCGAAAAGATCAAGGCTTTCGTGGAAGACAACGGCACCGATGAAGCGATGAGCGAATTCGTCACCCCACTGGGCGACCTGGGCGACAAAGTCACCAAGCTGACCATGGAAATTGGCATGAAGGCGTTCCAGAATCCGGACGAAGTGGGCGCTGCATGCGTACCTTATCTGCGCGTCGTCGGCCACATGATCTATAGCTACCTGTTCGCGCAGATGGCCAAGATCGCCCTGGAAAAGACAGCGGCTGCCGAGGCACAAGGCGATAAGTTCTATGTCGCCAAACTGGCTACCGCACGCTTCTACTTCGCCCGCTTGCAGCCTGAGACGGCAACCCTGATTCGTCAGGCGCGTTCCGGTTCGGCCAACCTGATGGCACTCGACGCAGACCTGTTCTAAGACTTGAGGAAAATATGACTAATTTCATCGTTAAAAAAGTAGCCGTCCTCGGCGCCGGCGTGATGGGCGCGCAGATCGCCGCCCATTGCATCAACGCGAAAGTGCCGGTCGTGCTGTTCGACTTGCCGGCCAAGGAAGGTCCAAAGAATGGCATCGTGCTGCGCGCCATCGAGAACCTGAAAAAACTCTCGCCTGCGCCACTGGGCAACAAGGATGACGCCGCGCTGATCCAGGTAGCCAACTACGAAGACAACCTCGATCTGTTGGCCGGTTGCGACTTGATCATCGAAGCCATCGCCGAGCGCATGGATTGGAAACACGAGCTGTATCAAAAGGTCGCGCCGCACATCGGCCCGAACGCAATCTTCGCCTCGAACACCTCGGGCCTGTCGATCACCAAGCTGGCTGAAGGCTTCGATGCCGACCTGAAATCGCGCTACTGCGGCGTGCACTTCTTCAACCCGCCGCGCTATATGCACCTGGTCGAGATCATCCCGACCGAGTTCACCAAGCCAGAGATTGCCGACCAGCTGGAAGGCTTCCTGACCACCACCCTGGGCAAGGGCGTGGTCCGCGCCAAGGACACGCCGAACTTCATCGCCAATCGCGTTGGCGTGTTCGGCATCCTGGCCATCGTGCACGAAGCTGAAAAATTCGGCCTGTCGGTGGACGTCGTCGATGACCTGACCGGCGCCAAGCTGGGCCGCGCCAAGTCGGGCACCTTCCGCACGGCGGACGTGGTCGGCCTGGACACCATGGGTCATGTCATCAAGACCATGCAGGATTACCTGCCGAACGATCCGTTCGCTGCCGTCTACAAGACGCCGGCCGTGCTGGCGAAGCTGGTGGAAAAAGGCGCGCTGGGCCAGAAGAGTGGCGCGGGCTTCTACAAGAAAGTCGGCAAAGAAATTCAACGCCTCGATTTCGCCACCGGTGAATACGTGGCTGGTGGCGCCAAGGCTGCCGACATCATCGCCCGCATCCTGAAAGAAAAAGATCCGGTCAAGAAGATGAAGGCGCTGCGCGAATCGACCAATCCGCAAGGCCAGTTCCTGTGGGCGATCTTCCGCGACGCTTTCCATTACATCGCCATTCATCTCGACACCGTGGCCGACAATGCGCGCGATATCGACTTCGCCATGCGCTGGGGCTTCGGCTGGAACGTCGGTCCGTTTGAAACGTGGCAGGCATCGAACTGGCTGCAAGTGGCCAACTGGGTCAAGGAAGACATCGACGCTGGTCACGCGCTGTGCAATGCACCTTTGCCTGCCTGGGTATTCGAAGGTCCTGTCGCTGAAAAAGGCGGCGTGCATACGCCGGAAGGGTCCTACTCGGCCGTGTCGAACAGCTTCGTGCCACGTTCGTCGCTGGCCGTGTACGACCGTCAGCAATTCCGCGCGCCAGTATTGGGCAGCGGCGCCATCGACGGCAAGACCTTTGGCACCACCGTCTTCGAAGACGAATCCGTGCGCGTCTGGCATACGGGCGACGACGTCTTGATCATTTCGTTCAAGACCAAGATGCACGTCATCGGCGAAGGTGTCATCAATGGCTTGAAACTGGCCCTGGCCGAAGCGGAAAAGAACTTCAAGGGCCTGGTGATCTGGCACGCCGACGCAGCCGAAGGCGGCGCCTTCTCGGCCGGCGCCGACCTGCAATCGGCCCTGCCAGCGTTCATGCAAGGCGGCGTGAAAGCCGTCGATCCTATCATCGCCGAACTGCAGAACACTTTCATGTCGCTGAAATACGCGAACGTGCCGGTGATCGCCGCAGTGGCCGGCCTGGCGCTGGGCGGCGGTTGCGAATTGGCGCTGCATGCATCGAAGCGCGTGGCCTCGATCGAGTCCTACATCGGCCTGGTGGAAGTGGGCGTAGGCCTGATTCCTGCCGGTGGCGGCTTGAAGGAAGCGGCGCAGCGCGCCTACAAGGAAGCCAAGGGCAACGACATCCTGCAATTCCTGAAAACCGGCTTCACCAATGCGGCCACCGCCAACGTGTCGAAGTCGGCACTGGAAGCGAAGAAGATGGGCTACCTGAAAGAAGACGACGTGATCGTGTTCAACGCCTACGAGCTGCTGCACGTGGCCAAGGTCGAAGCGCGCGCCATGTTCGACGCGGGCTTCCGTGCGCAACTGCCGTCGCTGATCCAGGTCACGGGCCGTTACGGCTGGGGCACCATCAAGGCGCAGCTGGTCAACATGCGTGATGGCGGCTTCATTTCGGCGCACGATTTCAAGCTCGGCGAAATGATCGCCGAGATCGTCTCGGGCGGCGACGTGGACCAGGGCAGTTTCGTCAGCGAACAGTGGCTGCTGGATATGGAACGCAAGGCATTCCTGGAGCTGTTGAATCATCCGAAAACCCAGGAACGGATCATGGGCATGATGCAGACCGGTAAGCCGGTACGCAACTAAACCGTAGGTCGATGATGATCCTGTCGTTGGTATTTAAAGTAGTACTGCGCGTGAGGCCAAGCATGGTGTATGACCGTATCAAACAACAGATGATGGACACCTTGCCCTTCGTGCGGCTGCTGGGGATCAGCATCGACAACATCGGCGCCGGCATCTCGAAGGTGTCGATGCCGGAAGATCCAAAACTGAATAATCACCTGGGAACGCAGCATGCTGGCGCCTTGTTCACCCTGGCCGAAACGGCTTCCGGCGCGGCCATGGCTGGCGGCTTCGCCGAGCTGATTCTGGGTTTGCGCCCGGTGGCCAAGGAGTCGCGCATTCAGTACCAGAAGGTGGCCCGGGGCGCGACACGCGCCGAAGGCCGGGTACCGGGCGACCTGGCTGCATTGAAGGCGCAGCTGGCACAGGACGGCAAGGTGGCGTTTCCCGTGGAAGTCGATATCTTCGACTCCGAAGGCACGCTGGCGGCGCAGGTGACGGTGGACTGGTATTTGTCGCAGAAGCGATAGAGCGCCACTTCGGACATTCGACAGAACACGAACTTCGTTCAACATCTTTGAAAGAACAAAATGAGCAAACAACTTCAAGACGCGTATATCGTCTCTGCAACCCGCACCCCGATCGGCAAGGCGCCGCGCGGCATGTTCAGAAACACCCGCCCGGACGACCTGCTGGTGCGCGTGCTGCAATCGGCCCTGGCGCAAGCGCCTGGCCTCGACCCAGCGCTGATCACCGACGCCATCATCGGCTGTTCGTTCCCGGAAGCGGAGCAGGGCTTCAATATTGCGCGTAACTCGGTGCTGCTGGCCGGTTTGCCGAAAACCGTGGGTGGCGTAACCGTCAACCGTTACTGCGCCTCCGGCATCACGGCCATCGCCATGGCCGCTGACCGCATCCGCGTGGGCGAAGCCGACGTGATGATCGCTGGCGGCATCGAGTCGATGTCGATGGTGCCGATGATGGGCCACCACCCATCGATGAACCTGGACATGTTCAGCGATGAAAACATCGGCATGGCTTACGGCATGGGCCTGACGGCCGAGAAAGTGGCGCAGCAATGGAAAGTGTCGCGCGAACAGCAGGACGCGTTCTCCGTTGAATCGCACCGCCGCGCCATCGCCGCGCAGCAAGCGGGCTTCTTCAAGGCGGAAACGACGCCTGTGGAAATCATCACGCGCACGCCGAACCTGGCCACCGGCCAAGTTGATGTGACGCGTCGCACCGTCGACACCGACGAAGGCGCGCGCGCCGATTCGTCGATGGAGTCGCTGGGCAAACTCAAACCCGTATTTGCCGCCAAGGGCACCGTCACGGCCGCCAACAGCTCGCAGATGTCCGACGGCGCCGGTGCGTTGTTGATCGTCAGCGAAAAAATCCTGCGCGAACACAACCTGACCCCACTGGCGAAATTCTCTTCGTTCGCCGTGCGCGGCGTGCCGCCCGAAATCATGGGCATCGGTCCGAAATTCGCGATCCCTGCAGCGTGCGCCGCCGCCGGCATCACGCAAGACCAGCTGGACTGGATCGAGCTGAACGAAGCGTTTGCCGCACAGGCTTTGGCCGTGATCGGCGACCTGGGCCTGGACCCATCGAAGGTCAACCCGATGGGCGGCGCGATCGCCCTGGGCCATCCGCTGGGCGCGACGGGCGCCATCCGCGCCGCTACCGTGATCCACGCACTGCAGCGCACCAAGCAGAAGTACGGCATGGTCACGATGTGCGTCGGCGCCGGCATGGGCGCCGCCGGCATCTTCGAGCGCGTTTGATGACACAGGCGTCGTGACGCAAGAGGCCAGATAAGATTGGTCAAAGCTTGGGCGCTGGGGATACCTCGGCGCCCTTTATCTTTTTGGAGACGACATGGATATTTTGTGCAGCAAGAGCGAGGGCATCCTCACCCTGGAATTCAACCGCCTGGAACGCAAGAATGCGATCACCGGCGCCATGTACCAGACCCTGGCCGACGCTTTGGTGGCGGCCGAGACCGATGATGGCGTGCGTGCCATCCTGATCTGCGGCAAGCGCGAGATTTTCACCGCTGGCAATGACCTCGATGACTTCATGAAGACGGCGCGGCCGAAGGATGGCTCGCTCGATCATGACCGTCCCGTGTTCCAGTTCATGCGCGCCTTGTATGGCAGCAGCAAACCCGTGGTCGCTGCCGTCTCCGGCCCGGCCATCGGCATCGGCACCACTTTGCTGATGCACTGTGACCTCGTCTACGCGGCCGACAATGCCAGCTTCTCGATGCCGTTCACGCAGCTGGGCCTGTGCCCGGAATTCGGCTCCAGCCTGCTGCTCACGCAGTTGGCAGGCTACCCGCGCGCAGCGGAAAAGCTGATGCTGGGCGAAGCGTTCCCGGCCAGCGAAGCGCTGGAAATGGGTCTGGTGTCGAAGGTCGTGCCCCTGTACGAATTGATGACGTTTGCGCAAGGCCAGGCCGCCAAACTGGTGGCATTGCCCGCCGCCTCGATCCGTGCCACCAAGCGCCTGATGAAGCAGAGCCGCATGGAACCGATGAAAACAGCCATCGTGGAAGAAAACACACTGTTCAGCGCCATGCTGGGTGGCGCCGAAGCGAAGGAAGCGTTTACGGCCTTCTTTGAAAAGAGGAAGCCGGATTTCAAGAAGTTTGCCTAAACTGAGTGCCGGGGGCAGACCCCCGCGCCCGTTAGCGCAAGCCTCTGCGTCAGCGGTCCTGAGGGGCTGATCCCATCATTTTCTTGGGGTTAAATTAAATTTAGACGACTGGTCTAATTGTGCTACAATCATCGCATGAAAGCTGAATACACCGACGTGCGCCAGCACATCATTGACCAAGGCAAGGCCATCATCACGCGCAAGGGCTTTGCCGGCGTGGGGCTGAACGAGATTTTGTCGGCCGCCGATGTGCCCAAGGGGTCCTTCTACCATTACTTCAAGTCCAAGGAATTGTTTGGCGAGGCTATGCTGGAAGATTATGTGACCCGCTATCTGGCCGATATGGATGTGCTGCTGGGTCAACCGGGCCAGAGCGCGGCACAGTCGCTGATGGCGTATTGGGCCAGCTGGACCAGCGAGAGTCTCGATGGCAGCGGCTGCGACTGCCGTTGTCTGGTGGTCAAGCTCAGCAGCGAAGTGGCGGACATGTCTGAACCGATGCGCGTGGCGCTACTCGACGGCACCCACCGCATCATCGCCAGGCTGGCCCTGTGCATGGCGCAGGGTAGGGTGGATGGTTCGCTGCCTGCGATTGTCGATCCGGCGCAGATGGCCGCCACCTTGTACCAGCTGTGGCTGGGCGCGGCCATGCTGACCAAGCTGCGGCGCGACGCCAGCGCCTTGCAGACGGCTTTGCAGGCGACCTTGGCCATACTGCAACTGCCGCCCGATCACTAAGCGGGCACCCTCTGCGCGGATGATGCTTGTTCGCGTATTTTTGAACTGCACTATAGACGACCAGTCTAATAATAAAGGAGCAGCAGCATGAGAAATTTTGAATTCCATAACCCGACCCGTATCGTGTTCGGTGCCGATACTGTCACCAAATTGTCCACCCTGGTGCCGCACGATGCGCGCGTGCTGATCCTGTACGGCGGCGCCAGCGCGGAAAAGACCGGCACCCTGGCCGAAGTACGGGCCGCGCTGGGCCAGCGCAGTGTGCAGGAGTTTGGTGGTATTGAACCCAATCCCAGCTATGAAACCTTGATGCGCGCCGTGGCGCAGGTGCGTGGCGACAAGCTGGACTTCCTGCTGGCCGTCGGTGGCGGCTCCGTGATCGATGGCACCAAGTTCGTCGCCGCCGCCGCCTTGTACGACGGCGAGCCGTGGGAAATCGCCGAGCGCGGCGGTGCCAATGTGCAGCGCGCCCTGCCGTTTGGCACGGTGCTGACCTTGCCGGCTACGGGGTCGGAAATGAATTGCGGCGGCGTGGTGACGAAAAAAGCCACGCATGACAAGCTGAGTTTTCGCAATCCGCTGCTGTATCCGCAATTTTCCGTGCTCGACCCGAGCAAAACGTTCACCTTGCCGCTCACGCAAGTGGCCAATGGCCTGGTCGACGCCTTTGTCCACACCACGGAACAGTACCTGACCTATCCGGTGCAGGCGATGGTGCAAGATCGCTTTGCCGAAGGCTTGCTGCAGACGCTGGTCGAGATTGCCCCGCAGGCAGTCGCCGTACCCGACGATTACGCCACCCGCGCCAACCTGATGTGGACGGCCACCCTGGCCCTGAATGGCTTGATCGGCGCCGGCGTGCCGCAGGACTGGGCTACCCACATGATCGGCCATGAACTGACGGCCCTGTACGACATCGACCATGCGCGCACGCTGGCCTTGGTGCTGCCGGCACTGCTGGACGTGCAGCGCGAGCACAAGCGCGGAAAATTGCTACAGTATGCAGAACGCGTGTGGCATATCACCAGCGGTAGCGAAGAGGAGCGCATCGACGCCGCCATCGCCCGCACCCGCGCCTTCTTTGAGGGCCTGGGTATCCCGACCCGCTTGTCCGCTTACCAGTTGGGCCAGGAAGCGGTGGAAGCGGTATTGCAGCAACTGGAAGCACATGGCATGACCTCTCTTGGCGAACATCGCGATATCGACCTCGCGCGCAGTCGCCGTATCCTCGAAGCAGCACTGTAACCCTGACATAAAAGGAAACAACATGAACATCCTGATGGTACTGACCTCGCACGATCAACTCGGTGACACCGGCAAGAAAACCGGCTTCTGGCTGGAAGAATTTGCCGCGCCCTACTATGCCTTGCAGGAAGCTGGCGCCAAGCTGACCGTGGTTTCGCCCAACGGTGGCCAGCCGCCGCTGGACCCGAAAAGCGACGAGCCGGATTCGCAAACAGAGGCCACGCGCCGCTTCAAGCTCGATACTGCTGCGCAAGCCGTGCTGGCCAACACCGGCAAGCTGTCCGAAGTGAAGGCGGCCGACTTCGACGCCGTGTTCTACCCGGGTGGCCATGGCCCGCTGTGGGATCTGGCCGAAGACCAGCACTCGATCGCGCTGATCGAGCAAATGATCGCCGCTGGCAAGCCGGTTGCCGCCGTCTGCCACGCGCCCGGCGTGCTGCGCCACGCGAAGGCCTTGGATGGTACGCCGCTGGTGCGCGGCAAGCAGGTGACGGGCTTTACCAATACCGAGGAAGATGCCGTGGGTTTGACCACCATCGTGCCTTTCCTGGTCGAGGACATGCTCAAGCAAAACGGTGGCGTCTACTCCAAGCTGGCTGACTGGCAGCCGTACGCCGTCACCGATGGTTTGCTGGTCACCGGCCAGAACCCTGCGTCGTCGGAAGCGGCTGCCCAGGCGCTGCTCAAGCTGCTGGCCTGATAACCGCCTAGTGCGGCCTGCGAGCAGGCCGCACTAGCGTGGTGCATGCTCCGGCGGCCATGCCCGCCAGTGCATAGCCGTGCAGGAAATCGACGAGTGTATCGTGCCCGCGCAGCCGGGTTTTCTTGTCCAGGCCGAGGCCTTCCAGGGCCAACTCGAATAGCGCAGAAAAGCGCTCGCCTACATCGCCTTGCGTTACCAGTGCGCGCGCCATCAGGCGCACGAAATAGGGCGTGGCGCTGATCAGTTCCAGGTACAGCGCGCACAGCCCGAGCTGGCGCCCGACTCGCCTGACGCCACCGGCTATACGGCCTTGATGGCGCAAGTCGATACCTTGCTGATCGGCCGTAGTACATATGATGCCGTGCTGGGCTTTGAACCTTGGCCGTATGCGGGCAAGCGCGTGGTGGTGCTCAGTCATCGCGCTTTCGTGGCGCGCCATGGGGAAGAGCGCCGCGAAGGCTGCGTGGCGCAGGTGCTGGCCGGCTTGGCAGCGGAAGGCTGCCGCCACGTGTATCTCGATGGTGGCGCCGTCATCCGCGTCGGCTTGCACGAGAGCGTCATCGACAGCTTGACCTTATCCATGCTGCCTGTGGTGCTGGGCAAGGGCGTGCGTCTGTTCGATGCGGCGCTGCCGCGCAGCAACTGGCGCCTGGACGCAACGCGTCAGCTGCCCAGCGGCGTGGTGCAGCTGGCTTATTCAAAAAGTTAAACCGTGTGGGCGAGTTCGACGATGAAGCCGGTGTCAAAGCGCTCGTTTCCCCGCGTACCGTCTGGCCGCTTGTCGCCGCAGCGATTGCACACGATGCGGCAATCATTCGGCCTCTATCGTAGCGCAAGTTGCTGCGTCCGCCCGCTTGACCGCGCTACGCTGGCGACGTTACCCTATGGCATCGCTTTCCTCATACTTACTCCTGGAGCCGCATGCCGCTTTTCTTCATCCCCAAGACCTTGCTGAGCCTTGCGCTGGCCGCCATGGCGCTGCCGTTGGCGACGCATGCCGCCACGCCCGCGATCGACCCTCTGACGCAGCCGATTGCCTCGCCTTACGCGGCGCAGTGGAACCGCGCGCAGCAACCGGCGCGCATCCATGGCGACACCTATTACGTGGGCGTGGGGGGCTTGAGCGTGGTGTTGATCGATACGCGCGATGGCCTGATTCTGATCGATGGCGCGTTGCCGCAATCGGTGGACGCCATCAAGGAGCATATCCTCGAGCTGGGCTTTCGCCTGCAAGACATCAAGTTCATCCTCAATACGGAAGCGCATTTCGACCATTCGGGCGGCATTGCCGCGCTGGCCCGCGACAGCGGCGCGCAAGTCGTCGCGAGCCCGCTGGGAGCGCAGGCGCTACGCGCGGGCGCGGTGCTCGCTGAGGATCCGCAAGCGGGCGAAATCGACGCCATGCCCGCCGTGGAGAACGTGCGCGAGATCGCCGATGGCGAAATCTTGCAGTTGGGCGAGGTGAGCATCACGGCACGCTACACGCCGGGCCATACGCCGGGCAGCACCAGCTGGACCTGGGTGTCGTGCGAGGATGCCCAGCGCAAGGAATGCTTGAACATGGTGTTTGGCGCCAGCCTCACGCCGGTGGCGGCCGACGATTTTCACTACTTGGCCGATGAACGCCATGCGGACCTGACGCCAGCCTTTCGCCGCGTCATGCAGGACTTTGCCAGGCTGCCGTGCGATATCCTGATCTCGGCCCACCCCGACCACTCCGACGGCGAGCGCAAGCTGACGCAACTGCTGGAAGGCATCACGCCGAATCCCTTCATCGATGTGCAAGCGTGCAGCAATTACGCGGCCAAAAATGAAGCCAAGCTCGATGCGCGCATCGCACAAGAAAAAGCGCAGGCGACAAAGTAACAATATTGTCGTCAGTATCGAGGGCTGATCGCCGCTATGGCGTTTCATAGCGGGCGCGTATCGCCGCCAGTACGCCGCGGTGCTCCAGGTGCACGATGGCTGCGTTCAGGCGCGCCAGCTCGGCCTCGCTAGTGTTGCGCGCATTGAGCATCAGGTGAATGGGGGCGCGCAAGGCAAGGAAAGGCAGGGCGGTCAGGGCCACGCCTTGCTGGCGTGCTTCATAGCGCACGGCCAGCACGTCGCCCAGTAGCAGTTCGGCGCGGCCCGCGTCGAGCATGAGGATGCCTTGGTGGAAGCTGCCGAAAGTATGCAGGCGGCCGTCTTGTTCCAGTGCTATGCGGGCTGCTTCATAGTCGGCCCCATACCAGCCCACCTTGGGTGCCAGCAGGGTGGACGCGCCGCGCGTCAGCTGGCCGAAGCTGCTGGCAGGATGCTGCACGGCGGGTCTGCCGGCCTTGCCGAAGATGCCCACGGTTTCGTCGCGGTAGCTCACACTGAAACGCGCATACGTTTGGCGTTCCGATGTGTAGGAGGCGGCGGGCAGCATGTCCAGTTCGCCTTTCTGGAACAGCAACTGGCGCCGCACCGTGGGCAGTTCCGGCAGCGTCACCAAGGTGCAGCGCGCTTCTTTGAAAATAGCCTGTACCAATTCCAGGTCCAGCCCAGTATATTTGCCATGGGCATCGCGATACAGGTAGGGCGGCCATTGCTCGAGCGCCATCGTCATGCGGCAGGCCAGGGCGGGCAGGGCGCAGATGCCGAGCACTGACAAAAATAAGAAATGGCGCTTGCGCATACGAGAGGTGTTTCCAAGGTGTGACACTAATGTTCAATTTGACAGAATGCCCGTGGAAGTCAAGAGCTTAGGGTCTACTTGACCGATAAAGCAGTGTTTTTACTTGATTTTTGCACGCTTTTAACGATTTTATGTGCCGCCGCCCGGCGCCGTGAATACTGTATGGTGTAATCGGCTGTAGTGGTGCGCTACCGCTACTGCCCGCAAAGGAAGACCGCTTGACTGCCCCGCTCGAGATCGCCGCCAATGTACTGATGACCGCCTCCATCATTCTGGCCGGACGCAATAATATTCATTCCTGGTCGATTGGCTTTGCTGGCTGCGTGTTATTTGCTGTACTGTTTTTCCAGGTCAATCTGTATGCCGACGTGATGCTGCAGTTGTTTTTCATCGTCACCTGCGTCATCGGCTGGCTGCAATGGCGGCGCGGTGCCGGTGGCCAGCCCTTGCCGATCAGGCGCACGGGCTGGCGCAGCCTGGCCTGGGTGGTGCCGGCCGGTATTGCCGCCGTGGTCATTTACGGCATGCTGCTGCACCGCTTTACGAATGCCTATGCACCCTTCATCGATTCTGCAGTGTTGGTATTTAGCATCATCGCGCAATTCTTGCTGATGAACCGGCGCATCGAAACCTGGGCCTTCTGGCTGCTGGTCAACACGGTGGCCGTGCCGCTCTACTACAGCCGTGGCCTGCACCTGACGGCAGTCCTGTATGCGGCTTACTGGGTCAATGCCCTGATTTCCTGGTACGGGTGGAGCATGCAGGCACGCCGCGCGGCACTGGCGCGCACGGCGCCCACGGCGTCATCTGCGACAATCGCCGATGCCTGATATTGCCAAATGTTAAATCCTTAGATTCAAAATCGTATATACAATAAATTTTTAGTGACTATTCAGCCTGAGCGTACAGCGTAGAAAGTTGTTGTAAACGAATCGTGGATAACGCATCATGCGTGCATGCCACCAAAACCGCCCCGCCCCGACCTTACGCATCTGTCCGAACAGGACAAGGACAGGCTTATCGACGCGCTGTTCGCGCGCCTCGACGCTGTCGAGGCGCGGCTGGGAATGAACAGCCAGAATTCGAGTAAGCCGCCGTCTTCCGATGGTCTTGCAAAGAAGACGCGGTCGTTGCGCGGGACATCGGACAAGAAGGCCGGCGCGCAAGATGGCCACAAAGGGACGACGCTCAAGCGGGTCGCCGAGCCGACCGATACCGTTCGCCATCCATTGCCATCGCAATGCAATCGTTGTCAACGACCGTTGCCGCTTGACGAGGCACTGGTGGTGGAGCGCAGGCAGGTCTTTGATGTGCCCGCGCGTTCGTTCGATGTCGTCGAGCACTGCACGCTTGAAGTGGCGTGCAGCTGCGGGCAAGTGCATGTGAGCGCCTTTCCTGCCGCCGTTTCTGAGGTCGTGCAGTACGGCCCGAACGTGAAGGCCTTGGGCGTCCATCTGACCCAAGGACAAATGCTGCCCTTCGCCCGTACCGCAGAACTGCTTCACGATATCTATGGCCTGTCGATTTCTCCCGGCACGCTCGTGGCATGGGTGGGCGAGGCGCGGGCCGCGCTGCAGGACACGGCCAACCAGATTGCCGACAACTTGCGCATTGCTGCATTTGTCAACGCCGACGAGTCGGGTCTGCGCGTTGCCGGAAAACTTCATTGGCTCCATATCGCAGCCAACGAAACGCTGACCTGGTATGGCGTGCACACCAAGCGCGGCATGGAGGCCATCGAGGCCCACGGCATCTTGTCCAAGCGCGCAGGCGTCCTGGTGCATGACTGCTGGGCGCCGTACTGGAAGCTCGATGAGTCCATTCATGCCTTGTGCAATGCCCATCTTTTACGCGAGCTGGTGTACGTGAAAGAAATCACCGGGCAGACATGGCCCGACGCGATGACGAACTTGCTACTGAGTGCGAACAAACTATGTGAGGCAGCCCGGCAAAAACAAACGATGTTCAGCGCCGACAATGTCGCCGCCTTCCGCACGCTTTACGATTCGATTGTGAACGAAGGCGAGCAACTTAATCCAGAAGCAGTCAAGAG
Organism: Janthinobacterium sp. CG_23.4; assembly: GCF_029892305.1. Lineage (NCBI taxonomy): Bacteria > Pseudomonadati > Pseudomonadota > Betaproteobacteria > Burkholderiales > Oxalobacteraceae > Janthinobacterium > Janthinobacterium sp. CG_23.4. Next base: position 333,589 of record NZ_JARXUX010000001.1, read on the forward strand.
CGCCGGGAGGAAAGGGCCAGTCAAACAGTCGGTTGCCTTCAACTTGCTCAAACGCTTCCGGCTCCATGCCGACGCCGTCCTGCTGTTCATCACCGACCATGCCGTCCCATTCACCAACAATCTTGGGGAGCGCGCCGTGCGCATGCCAAAGGTGAAGCAGAAAATATCCGGCTGCTTCCGAACCGTCATCGGCGCCGACAACTTCTGCGTCATCCGCTCATGTCTCGACACGCTACGCAAGCAAGGCCATGGCATGCTTGAGGTTCTGCTCCGGGCCTTCAACGGTAATCCTATCCCGCTTGCCGCATAGCGGCTGAACAGTCACAATTTTTAATTCGTTCACACCATAAAGACACCGGGATATAGTGGCCTTTCCCCGCTTACCGGTGTTTTTTATGTTGCGTTTTAGTCTTTTTACCTGTTTTTACGCCGCCCGGCACCAACTGGCCATGCACTGCATGGCCCAGTCGATGCCGATGCGTGCCCGTCCACGCATCCCGTAAGTCCATCCATCCATCCCGTTGTCGTTTGCCCGCTGGCCCAACCGGTCCGCGTGCCCTTGCTCGGTCTTTTTTTCGAAAAAAGGCTGCAATCCCACTAAGAGGAAACCATGTTTAAACCACTCGCCATCAGTATTGCCATTGCCGCCGCCTTTCCCGCTTTCCCCGTCCTCGCCCACGCCGGAGAGGACATGCTGCGTGTTAACGTCACCGGATCGAATATCCGCGTCAGCGAAAAGGAGGGCGCCAGCGCCGTGCAGGTCATCACGGCCAAGGAATTGAAAGCCAGCGGCAAGACCAGCGTCGCCGATGTGCTGCGCGCCATTTCCGCCAACAGCGGCAATAGCTACAATGAACAATATACGGGCAGCTTCTCGGCCGGCACCTCGGGCCTGTCGCTGCGCGGCATTGGCCAGCAAAATACCCTGATCCTGGTAAATGGCCGCCGCGTGGCCAGTTATGCCACGGCGCAGGATTTGCAGCAAACCTTTGTTGACCTCAATAGCTTGCCGATGGCGGCCGTGCAGCGCATCGAAGTGCTCAAGGACGGCGCCTCGTCCGTCTACGGTTCCGACGCCGTGGCCGGCGTGGTTAACATCATCCTGTACCAGCAATTCACGGGCACGGACATCACGGCGCAATGGGGCGGCTCGACGCAAGGCACGGGCCAGCATGAAAAGAGCGCGGCGCTGCAAACGGGCTTCGGCAAGCTCGAGGAAGATGGCTACAGCGTGGTCTTCTCGGCCGATGCCCAGCAGCGCGACAAGCTGCAGCAAAGCGACGTAGCATGGCTGCGCGATGCCGATTACCGCCAGCAGCAGCGCGGCAGCCTGGGCTGGATCGCCACGAATTACGCCGGTAACGACCCCACGCAGACCCTGGGCGGCGTGCGCGGTCCGCTGCAACTGGTGCCCTACAATGCCATCAATCCCGATCGCAACGGCCAGGTATTGGCCTACAATCCGGCGCTGTATAAAACGCTGATTCCAGGCATCCAGCGTATTCACTCGGCGTTGCGCGGCACACTCAAGCTGAACGCCGACACGCAAGCGTATGTCGACTTGCTGCACAGTTATTCGCGCGCCGACCAAACCTTCAGCGCGCCGCTGACGGTGAATAACGCGACGCGCGTGTGGAACAACAGCACCAAGCTGCTCGATACCATCGCCGTGGTGCTGCCGGTGGGCCATCCGAACAATCCGGGCATGAAGCCCTTGCCGTTCACGGCCACCCTGTTCGACCTGGGGCCGCGCCTGAAGCAGGACCGCGTCACCTTCTACCGCGCGCTGGCCGGTGCCAAGGGTACCTGGGCGGGCTGGGATTGGGATACGGCCGTTGCCCATTCCAGTAGCAAGCTGGAGGAAACGGTGCAGAACTTCGTCAATCGCTACGAATTCGAGAAAGTACTGGCCGAGGGTAGTTACAATTTCTATGATCAAGCGCAAAACAGCGAGGCGGTGCGCCAGCGCCTGCGCCTGTCGACCCTGCGCCCGGCCGAATCGACACTCGACACGCTCGACTTTTCGGTGGCCAAGGATATCTGGCACCTGCCCGCCGGTCCGCTGGGGTTTGCCGCTGGCGTCCAGTGGCGTCGCGAGAAGATGGATTCGCAAACCTCGACGGCCGTGCTGTCGGGGACGGAATTGCGCCCCGCACTCAATATTATCAATGGCTCGCGCAATGTGTCGGCCCTGTTCGCCGAATTGAATGTGCCGGTGGTGAAAGATTTGTCCGTCAACGTGGCCGGCCGCGCCGACCATTACAGCGACTTTGGCAATGCGTTTTCGCCCAAAGCCAGCGCCCGTTATCAGGCGGCACCATGGTTGTTGTTGCGCGGTACCGTTTCCCGTGCTTTCCGTGCCCCGTCGCTGCCGGAAATCACCGATAGCACCGCCGTCAGCTACACCAGCGTGATCGATGCTCGCGACCCCTTGACGCCAACGCAGTCGCGCGGCGTGACGGTCATGACGATCGCCAATCCGAACCTGCGCCCCGAGCGCTCGAACAACCTGAATCTGGGCGTGGTGGTCTCACCCACCAGCAGCTCGAGCATCGGCCTCGATTACTACCGCATCAAGCAAGATGGTGTGATCGGTACGGCCAGCGCCACCACCATACTCGCGAATGAAAACACGGCACCGCAAAAGATCACGCGCGGTGCCGACGGACGCATCACGACCTTGTATCGTCAGTTCCGCAACCAGGGGCAGCGCGAAGTGTCGGGTATCGATATCGACCTGCGCCAGCGCTTTGTCGACCAGGACTGGGGCAAGCTGACCCTGGCTGGCCAACTGAGCCGTGTGCTGCGCTTTGCCGAGCCCTTGTCCGATGGCGCACCACTGACCAATGGCGCCGGTAGCAATTACTTCGGTTCCATCCCGAAATGGCGCGGCGTTACGTCGGCCACCTGGGAACAGGGAAAATGGTCGTCGACCCTGACCTGGAACCATGTGGGCAGCTATGCGCAGCAGAAGCATCTCGACGAATCGGTGGCTGCCTTCAGCACCTTTGACGTGACCAGCAGCTGGCAGCTGACTCCGCAGGCGAACCTCACGTTCATCGTGCAAAACCTGGCCAATAAACGCGCGCCCTGGGACTATGCCGCCACCGGCTTTGACTTTACCCAGGCCGATCCGCGTGGACGCTTTGCATCGCTCAAGTTGAACTATAAGTTCTAGTACCCTGTTGCTGCCGCTGCGTCTGTTCCTGCAGGCGCTGGCGGTAGGCGCTGGGCGTGACGCCCATGCGTTCACGAAAGGCGGTGGCGAAGTTGCCCGCGTTGTGAAAGCCGATCAGCAGGGCGATATCTTGCACGTCGATGTCCGTTTGCTGTAGCAACTCCACGCCGCGGGCGATGCGCGCCTCGCGGATGAAGGCAAACACGGTCATGCCCGTTTGCTCGCGGAATACATGGGTCAGCTTTTCGCGGTACGTGCCGACGCTGCGGGCGATGTCGGACAGCTTGGGCAGGCTGTCCAGGTTGTCGACGATGAGCTGTTTGACCGCATTGACGAACACCATGTCGGGGTGCTGCAGCCTGTCTTGGGTCAGCGTCGTGGCTGGCAAGGTACTGTTGCTTTTACGCATCAATCCCAAGTGGATATGGATGCGCGCGACCAGTTCGTCCGGCGTGAACGGCTTCGAAATGTAGTCGACACCGCCCACCTGCAAGCCCGTGATGCGTTCCTTGGCGCTATCGGCACCGCTGAGAAAGATCACGGGTATCTGTTCCGTTTCGGGGTTGGCCTTGAGCAATCGACATGCCGTGTAGCCATCCATCTCGGGCATGCGTACATCGAGCAATATCAGATCGGGATGCGTGGCCAATGCCAGCTGGTAGCCCTGGTAGCCGTTGAACGCGATGCTGAAACGGTAGGGCTGCTCTCTAAGCAGCTCCATCAGCAAGCGCTGCTCTAACGCCGAATCGTCCACGATCAAGATGTTTTTTTTGGTGGTTTCGTTGGTCAATGACATGGCATGGATAACTTAACCAAAAAGCAATTTATTGTTTATTGTACCCGGCTTTTTCTTTTTTTTCTGCTTTTCTCGTGTTTCAAAAGAGCTTTCTCCGCCAGCAGAAGCGGCGATTTCCCAGATCGCTAATAATTCATTCATCCATTGACTTAAAGCAACGTCGATGATGAAAAAAAACTGTTTTGTAAATGCAGCAAAAAAGTTGAAGATCTGATGTTCGTGGCTCTCGGCGCGAACATTGTGTTGTCCTGGTGTGCGTGCTTTAAAAAATGCCGGCAACACCGTGACGATCCTCGACGCCCGGCATATCAAGGGGACGCATGAATGATGTTCCATCATCGGGAGGTATCATGTTACGAGTTATTTTCCTGTGCCGTATCGCCGCCGCCAGTGTCGCGCTTGCCAGCACGGCATTCTTGCCTGGCGCTGCCGACGCAGCCGTGTACTTGAACGGCAGCAACACCGCGACCATAGCCCCTGCCCTGAAAATCATCGCCAATTGCACCCTTGCGACGGCCAATCTTGACTGCGGCCAAAGTCAGGGTGTAGCGGCTATTGCCGTGAACGTCAATACGATCGTGGGTGTCACTCGCACCCATCCTGCGCCGACGGCGACAAGTCGACTATCACGGACACCGTTTACTTTTAGGCCTAGCCAAGTTTTTGGGTTGCAACTGAGATATTTTTCGATTGTTGTCTTGAGTTAATGTGAGGAGATGGTCATGAAACATACCAACTTTAATAATTTGCCTTGTCCGATCGCTCGCAGCCTGGGCAAGGTGGGCGAATGGTGGAGCATCCTCATCCTGCGTGAAGCGTTTTATGGCAAGACACGCTTCGACGAATTTGAAAAAAGCCTCAAGATTGCGCCAACTATCCTGACGCGCCGCCTGGCTGACCTGGTGGAAGGCGGCTTGATGACGCGTCGCCTGTATTGCGCCAAGCCGCCCCGCTACGATTATGTGCTGACCAAGTCCGGGCGCGCCTTCAAGCCTGTCTTGCTAGCCTTTATTGCCTGGGGTAATGAAAACTTCGCGCCGGAAGGCGCCAGCCTCGTCATCGCCAGCCGCGACACGGGCCTCGCTGCCGATCCCGTGCTGGTCGATGCGATGACGGGCTTGCCCATCAATGATGAGTATTACGCGTTCGCGCCAGGGCCGGCTGCCAGCGACAGCATGCGCAGCATCATCCTCGATGCGGAGAAAAGCAGCGGCATCGCGCCCAAGCCGAAGGCCGCGCCGGCCAACCGTGGCTGGGTGGCTGAAGGCCATCTGGCCTGAGGCGCGACGGCAGGTGGGCGGCGCGCTGTGGGGCCAACATGGCGCGCCGCGCGCCGCGTCATTCTGGTGTCGACGGCGCTATCGTGCCTGACGTTGTCGGCGGCCGTCAGCGCGCTGGCGTGACGTTGGCGGCGATCAGCGCACCCAGCGCCCGCGCCGCGCTAGCTTGCTTCCCCAGCGACAGTTCATGCGCCATGCTGGCCTGGTCTTGCATGCTGCGGTTCTGCCCCAGCTTCCATTTGCCCGTGATGCGCGTGAGGGCAATTTCGATGCCAACGATGGCATTTAACATCTTCTCGATATACTCGGCCGGCGCATCGCTGATGCGCCAGGGCGCAGCTTGATCCGCCTCATGGCGCGCCGTTAGCCGCTCCAGCAAGCCCATCAGCCACGCCGCATCGTCGATGGCGCGCAAGGGGCCGTGTGCGTGTACGACCGCGTAATTGAAAGTGGGCACTTCCTTGCCGCTGCGCTGCTTCTCCGCATACCAGGCGGGCGTGATGTAGGCGTGCGGCCCCTGGAAGATCACCATGCATTCTTCTTGTCCAGGTGGCGCGCGCCACAGCGGGTTGGCACGCGCCACATGGGCGCGCAGGATGCCGAAGGGGGCCTCGGGCGTGGGCGCGGCGATCTCGAACGGCAGATGGTCGGCGCATAGACCATCGTCGCCCTGGCGCACCAGCGCGCCCAAGGGATGCGCGTCGATCAGGCCATGCAGCACGTCGAGGCGTTCTTCGCGAAAGCTGGCGGGCGTGTACATCTAGGTTGCTCCTTCCACGACCACCTTGGCCGTGAGCGAATTGGCGATGTAGCAGCGCTCGTGCGCGTCGTGGTGCAGGCTGGCCAAGGCTTCTGGCGTGGGCGCCGTGCCGGAAAATACGATGTGCGGGCGCAGCACGATACGCGTCATGGCCAGGCGGCCCGCCGCATTTTTTCCCAGTTCGCCGACGGCGTCGTCGCGGTAGTCGTCGATGACGTAGCCGCGCTGCGCTGCCAGCGACAGGAAGAACAGCATGTGGCAGCTCGATGTAGCGGCCACCAGCGCTTCTTCCGGGTCGACGTTCTCTGCCACGGACATGGGTAGCGGCACGGACAGGGGCGATGATGAGGCTGGCACGTGCAAGCCGCCATCGAACTGCCATGCATGGCCACGGCTATAGCGCTGGCTGGCGAAATCCTGGCCGTCGCGCTGCCAGGCCACGGTGGCGAAAAACTGCTGCATGGGCGCTCCACGAAAGTAAGAGGGAAAGTGTCATCTTAGCGCCCCTCTTGGCTATTTAAAACAGCCAATAAGTGCTATTTTGCAGATACCAATTTAAGAGCGCCGCCATGCCAGCTTCCTGCCTGTTCCAGATCATCGCCGCCTTGCCGCTGCAGCGCGGCGCTACCGAGCCGCTGTTCCGCCAGCTGTACGCCGCCATCAAGGCCGCCATCCTCGATGGCCGCATGAGTGCAGGAATGCAGCTGCCGCCCACGCGCGACTTTTGCCGTCTGCTGGCCGTGTCGCGCCAGACGGTGCTCAATGCGTATGCGCTGCTGGCGGCCGAAGGCTATCTCGACGGTGCCGTGGGACGCGGCACGTTTGTCAGTCGCGATGTGCCGCAGCCCGTGGCCGCGCCGGCCGGCAAGGCCGAAGCCGCCGGTCTGCTGCGACCTCTGTCGGCGCGCGGGCGAGGCGTGGTGGCGGCCATGCGCCAGGTGGCGTTCCACCGTGGTTCGCTGCGCGCCTTTCGCGTCGGCATGCCGCGCATCGATCATTTCCCGTTCGACGTATGGAACCGGTTGGAAGCGCGGCGCTGGCGCCGGCCCGACCAGCATTTCGGCTATAGCGACCCGGCTGGCTACCTGCCGCTGCGCGAGCTGCTGTGCGTGTACCTGAAGGCCTCGCGCGGTGTCCAGTGCACGCCGCAGCAGATTGTCATCACCTCCGGTTCGCAGCAGGCGCTGTTTTTGCTGTCGACCATCCTGCTGGCGCCGGGCGATTCGGCCTGGATGGAGTCGCCCGGTTACCGGGGCGCCAGTGGCCCCTTGCGCGCGGCTGGCGCGCGCGTCTTTCCCGTACCCGTCGATGCACAGGGGCTGGACGTGGCGTACGGCGTGGCGCACTGTCCCCAGGCGAAGCTGGCGTACGTGACGCCATCGCACCAGATGCCGCTGGGCGTGAGCATGAGCTTGCCCCGCCGCATGGCCCTGCTGGCCTGGGCCGCGCAAAACAAAGCCTGGCTGGTGGAAGATGACTACGACAGCGAATACCGCTACACGGGCGCGCCGCTGGCCTCGCTGCAAAGTCTGGACCGGGCTGGCTGCGTGGTCTACGTGGGCACCTTGTCGAAAGTGCTGTTCCCCGGCCTGCGCCTCGGCTACATGGTGGCGCCGCCCGCGCTGGCCGAAGCATTGGTGCAGGCCAAGGCCGTGATGGACCGCCACACAGCCATCGTGCCGCAGATGGCGCTGGCCGATTTCATCGCCGAGGGACATTTTGGCCGGCACATTCGCCGCACGCGCGACAGCAATGCAGAACGGCGCGACCAGCTGGTGCGCGGCTTGGCGCGCGAACTCGACGACCAACTGGTGTGCGGCCCGGCCGATAGCGGCCTGGAGCTGTGTGCGTATTTTCGCGCCGGCCACGATGAAGAAATGGTCGCGCGCGCGGGGCTGGAGCGTGGCATCGAATTGCGCCCACTAGGGCACTATGCCGATCCGGCAGCGGGGCCGGCGTGCGCCACGCCACCAGGGCTGCTGCTGGGCTTCGCCGCCATTCCCCCGGCAGAGATGGCGCACGGCTTGCTGGAGCTGGGGCGCATCCTGCGCGGCCGATAAACTATACTGGCACTTGCCTGCACACCAAGACCAAGACCATGACGATCACCGCGACCACTGCGACTATTGACACTATTGCCGCCATACCCCGCTGCTCCTGGGCCAATTCGGCCAACCCCCGCTATCTCGACTATCACGATACGGAGTGGGGCGTGCCTTGCCACGATGAGTGCCGCTTGTTCGAGATGCTCAATTTAGAAGGCGCGCAGGCGGGCCTGAGCTGGGAAACCATCCTCAACAAGCGCGACACTTACCGCGCCGCCTTCGACGGCTGGGATGCCGAAAAAATCGCCGCGTATGGCCCGGACAAGGTGGCGCAGTTGCTGCTCGATCCCGGCATCGTGCGCAACCGCCTGAAGGTGGCAGCGGCTATCACGAATGCGCAAGCCTACCTGCGCTTGCGCGCGCAAGGCCAGACCCTGGACAGCTTTTTGTGGGCCTATGTCGATGGCCAGCCCATCGTCAACAGCTGGCAGCCGGGCCAGTTCCCGTCCAAGACGGCCTTGTCCGACACCTTGTCGAAAGACTTGCTCAAACTGGGTTTCAAGTTCGTCGGCTCGACCATCGTCTACGCCTATATGCAGGGTATCGGCATGGTCAACGACCATGCGCCCACCTGCTTTTGCCGCGCGGGGCATTGATGCGCCGCGCGCAGGTCTTGCTCGACACGGATTTCGACGGCGCGCGCTTTGGCGCCGCCTGTGCCGCCCATGACGGGCGGCGCCTGCATTACATCGCGCTGGCGCCGCGCTGCGTCGACGCCAGCGACTTGCCCGAGCAATGGCGCACGCAATGGCCGCCCTGCGTGCCCGGCCTGCACCGCATGGTCTCGCGCGATGGCTTGATTACCCTCGACCTGATGATCGGCGAAGCCCTAAGCTGCTTGGCGCAGATAGCGGCGCGCATCGATGAAATCTTGCTGGCATGGGTGCCCGCCGCCGTGACAGTGCTGGCACGCCTGATGGTGGATGGCGGCCTGCTGCAGGCCGTGCACCTCGACGAGGCGCAGCGCGCGGCGCTGCAACAGAGCGGGTTTGTCTTCGACGAGAGCCGTTTGCGCGCCGTGTTTCATGCACGGCGTCCAGAGCATGCCGCCGTCACCGCGCCTGAACGTCGCGCCATCGTCATCGGCGCGGGTGTGGCCGGCGCGGCTGCCTGCGAACGGCTCGCCGCGCGCGGCTGGAAAGTGACCTTGATTGAGCGCCACGCCGAGCCGGCCAGCGAGGCATCGGGCAACCTGGCTGGCATCTTCATGCCGCTGATGTCGAAGGATGACAATATTCCCACGCGCCTGGTGCGCGCCGCTTACCTGTACGCGCTGAATCGCTGGAAAGATCTGGGCGGCATCGGCGCCGCTATCGAGGGTGTGCAAAGCGGCGTGCTGCACCTGGCGCGCGACGGCGCGCATGCGCAGGTGCAGCGGCAGATCGCCGCCAGCGGCGTGTATCCGCGTCAGTTCGCCCGCTGGCTGGAGGCACCCGAGGCAAGCGCCATGCTGGGCGCGCCTGCGCCCGATGGCGCCTGGTGGTTTGCGCAGGGCGGCTGGGCGCGCCCAGCCTCCGTCTGCGCGGCCATGCTCGACGCCTGCGGCGCCTTGCTCACGCGGCGCTTTTCCAGCAGCGCCCTGCGCCTCGAACGTGGCGATGAGCAATGGCTGGTGCGCGATGCCGAAGGTGACTTGATCGCGGCGGCACCCACAGTCATCCTGGCGGCAGGCACGGGGGCCGTGGATTTCGAACAGGCGGCCGGCCTGCCGCTCGACGCCGTGCGTGGCCAAGTTACGCATCTGGCCGAAGGCAGCTTGCCTGGCTTGCCCTTCGTCGTCTGCCGCGAAGCCTATATGACGCCGGCGCACCAGGGCGCCGTATGCGTGGGCGCGACCTATGATGCCGATGCAGACAGCAGCCTGCGCGTGGCCAGCCAGCACGACAATATTGCGAAGATCGCCGACATCCTTGGCGTGGCCCCATTCGAGGCGCCGCTGGCCGGGCGCACGGGCTTTCGCTGCATGGCACCGGACCGCCTGCCACTGGCGGGCGCCTTGCCCGACCCCGGCGTGCCAGGCCGCTGCGAGCGCTTGCGCGACGTGCCGTGCTGGCCCGGCCTGTTTGGCTTGCTCGGCTACGCCTCGCGCGGCCTGATATGGGCACCGCTGGCGGCCGAGTTGCTCGCGTGCCAGCTAGAGGGCGAGCCCTTGCCGCTGGAGAGTCAGTTGGCCGCCGCTTTGGACCCTGCCAGATTTTTGTTACGCGAACGCCGCCGCAACGCCTGAAAAGCGCAAGGCCTTGTTGCGTCATGTCACGCTCTTTGCGCGCGGCTGGCTGGCATCCAGATGCGGGCGGTATAATTTACCTTCGGCAATATTTAAGCATCGCCCCCAAGGAGATATCCGGTGGAAGATCAACACAGCTCGCCCGAGCTTTTCCTGTTCCTGGCGTCGACCGTGCACGATATGAAAAACTCGATCAGCGTGGTCAGCGGCACGCTGGAATCCTTGCTGGCGGCCGAACAGGCCAAGCCCGTGCCCCAGGCCGACCCGGCCTACCTGCAGATGGCGCAAATGCTGTACCAGACCAAGCGTCTCAACGATAACCTGATCCAGCTGCTGGCGCTGTACAAGGAAGTGGGCAAGCCCGGTTACCCCTTCGACGTGCAGCCACAACTGGTGAGCCAGGTAGTGGAGCAGGTGGTGGGCCAGGAAAAGATCCTGCTGGCATCGAAAGGCATCGGCCTGGAGATAGCCTGCCCGCCGGAGCTGATCTGGACCCTGGATGAAGACCTGATCATCGGCGTGCTCGCGCATGCGATCAACAATGCCATTCGCTACACGAAAGACACGATCCGCTTGTCAGTGCGGCAGGTGGGTGCCTTGCTGGAGCTGCGCGTGGAAGACAATGGCGACGGCTACTCGCAGGCGCTGCTCGACGCGGGCAGCGCTGCCATGGATGGCAAGGCCGCCGGCGTGGATTTTTCCACTAACAGCACCGGATTGGGCCTGTATTTTTCCAGTGTCGTGGCGAAGATGCACAAGCACCGTGGCAGTAGCGGCAGCATCGCCCTGGAAAATGGCGGTGCGCTGGGCGGCGGCTGTTTCATCGTGCGCCTGCCCTGAACGAGGATGCCATGACGACAGACAGCCAAGCCACCGAAGCCGGTAGCACCGACTGGGCCGACAAACATTATCTGCTGGTCGACGATTTCATCGGCATCCGCATCCTGCTGCGCGAATCGCTGCGCAACTTGGGTGCGCGCTATATCGACCAGGCGGCCAGTGGCGGCGAAGCCATGAAGCTGCTGGCCAAGACGCGCTATGACGTGGTGCTGTGCGACTACAACCTGGGTGAAGGCAAGAATGGCCAGCAGGTGCTGGAAGAGACGCGCGTGCGCAACCTGACCGCGCCGTCCAGCGTGTGGCTGATGGTGTCGGCCGAAAAAAGCGTGGAATCGGTGATGGGTGCGGCCGAGCACCAGCCCGACGCCTACCTGATCAAGCCCATCACGGAAGGCGTGCTGCTGACGCGATTGAACCGCGTGTGGCACAAGAAGCAGGTATTTCGCGAAATCGACCAGGCTTGCTTGGAAAAGGACTACCGGCGCGCGGCCAAATTATGCGATGCGCAGATCGAGGTCCATGCGCTGCACGTGCTGGAATTGCTGCGCATGAAGGCATCCTTGCTGCTCAAAAGCGGCGAGCCGGAAAAGGCCCGCGCCGTGTATGAAAAAGTGCTGGCCGAGCGCGATTACAGCTGGGCCAGGGCGGGCCTGGGCAAGATCCGCATGAATAACGGCGAGCATGAGGCGGCGCGACAGATATTCCAGGGCGTGATCGTCGAAAACAAGTATTACATCGACGCTTACGACCAGATGGCCGTCGCCTACCAGTTGATGGGCCAGCACGAGGAAGCGTGCGCGGTGCTGGAAAAGGCGGCGCGCCTGTCACCCAATTCCGTGCCGCGCCAGCGCAACTTGGGACTGGCCGCCCTGAAAGTCGGCAATGTCAGCATGGCGGAGAAAGCTTTTCGCAAATGTATTTCCATCGGCGAGTTTTCCGTCATGAAGACGCCCGACGCCTACCTGGGGCTGGCGCGCGCGTGCGGCTTGAAAAAGGATGCCAAGGAGGCGCTGCAATGGTTGCTGATGGCGCAGCGCGAATTTTCGCCTGAACAAATTGGCTTGCGCGCGAAGATCACGGAAGGCATGGTGCACCACGAAACCGGCGATTACCGGCGTGCGCGCAAGTGTGGCGACGAACTCGAAACCATGCTGCTGGAAGACCCGGCGCGGCCTGAAAAAAATATTTGCATGGAATTGGCTACGCTGCTGTTCGCCGTCGGCGTCAAGGATGTGCCATCCGGCCTGCTGTGCTATGTGGTGAAGAATAACCACGATAACCAGGTGGTGCAAGACGAGGTGCAAAAAATCTTCGACAAGGCGAAGATGGGCGATGAAGGCAGCAGCCTGATCATCGCTGCGCGCAAGGAAGCATCGGACTTGATGAACAAGGGCGTGCTGCTGTGGAAGACGGATAAGCTCAACGAAGCGGTCGCCTGGATGCGCACGGCGCGTGAAAAATTACCCAACAACCTGCGCATCTTGTTCAATTCTGTGCAAATCATCGTGTCTTTCCTGGAACAGCGCGGCTACCAGGCGGCATTGGCGGCCGAAGCCATGGAAGTGTTGTTGTATGTCGATAAAATTGCTCCAGGACAGCAGCGCTTTGCACAGTTGATGGAGCAACTGGTGCAGTTGACGCCGCCGTCCGGGGTGGAAGCGGCTGCCGAGCTGCCGGGAAAAACGCCACCGGCGCCGGAAAACGGCGGGAAATCCATGCGCGAGCGTGCCGGATGATAAACTAGGGGTCAGCGTGGGTAATCCCGTGCTGAGTTGCTTTACAACAATAAGGAAGAAACTATGCGTGATGTGGTCAATGAAGTGTACAAAAAAATGAAGGTCGGCAGTATTGCCTGGGTACGCCCGGTCGCCGCCAAGGGAGACACGCTGGAAACATTCCAGTCTTCGTACGAGCACGCCAAGGCGCTGGCCGACGAAGGCTTGATCACGATCGGTGACGTAAAACGCCAGGCCGACAACATGATCGAGGCGATCCGCATTCATCGTATCGCCTGATTACCTTGCCGGCTTGAACTATTCAGTGAGCTCGACTATTCAGTGAGCTCGAATAAATGCTTGCGCTTTCTGGCCAGCCCAAGCGGCGCCCTGCAAGATGGCGCCGAGGCGAGCCCACTGCCGGCAGTGCGCGCACTGCTGTGCAGCGCCTTGCATGGCATCGGGCGCTGTGACGCATGATGGCACGATAATTTTCTGACGCTTACTGGGCCTTGCCTGGTGCCTTGGACTTGGGCGCTGCGCGTTTCGCGGGCGCCTTGCGCAGCGTAGCCTTGGCTGCCGTGCCTGTTTGTGCAGGCTTGCTGGCGGCTGGCTTGGCCTCGCTGCTCTGGCCAAAGCTGGCCGCTGCCGCAGCAGCGGCGTCGGGCGACATGGCCGTTGACACCGCCTGTTTGAACTGATCTTGTAATAAATTCCACCAGGCACTCGGATTGGCCAGCTGGGCTGCTGCCTGGCTGCCGGCATCGCCGGGCGCCGCCGCAGCGGGCGCCGGGGCCGGCACCGGTTTTGGTGCCGGCGCGGGTGCTGCGGGTGCTGCAGGCGACACCTGCTGGAAAAATGCGGAAGCGTAGGGCACCGATTCCAAGACGGTTTTCTCGCTGGCGCCGGGCTGGGTGATGGCCGCCGCCAGTGATGCACCCATCGATTTCAGGGTGGCGATGGTGCCGCGCTGTACTTCCAGCGCCTGGATACTGCCACGCAGCATGCTGGTATTGAGGTTCAGCCATGCTTCGACGGCTTTCAGGTCGCTGATTTTCTTGTCCAGCTCTTCCACCGACATGGTCGGTGCCGTGATGCCAGGCATGCCCATGCCGGGCACGCTCATGCTGCCCCACAGGTTCTTGACGAAGTCGAGGGTGTCGGTCACAACTGCTGCGCCCGGCATTTGGGGCATTTGCGGGTTTGCCATGCGAAATCTCCTGGTAGGTGGATGTCCCTAGCGTAGCAGATATCAGCTTGCAACTGACGTAAAGAGGCCAACATTTTCTTACATAAAATATCAGGAGTTGAGCGCGGGCAAGCAGCTGAAAGTGGGGTGTAAGCGTTACACTACCGCTCATGATGCCTGACTCCTTCTTTTCGCCATCGCGTCGCCGCAGCGTCATCTGTGTCGCGCTCATAGGCGCACTGCATTACTTGGCGCTCGATTGGCTCACCTCGCATGCGGGCATGGTGCCGTCGGGGCAGGACCATGCGCATCTGGTCAGCATGGTGTTGATCGCCGAGCCACCCAAGCCCTTGCCGCTGCCACCGCCGCCGCCGCCGCCGCCCGAACTGCCGCCCGTGCCCAAGCCCAGGCCGCCACCGCTACCACCGCCACCACCGCCACCACCGACGGTGCTGGCGTCGAGCGTAGCGCCACAGTGGACGGCGCCGGCCAGCGACGTGCCGGAAGGCGCGGCTACGTCCGAGCCCGCCGTCGTGGCAGCGCCTGCCGCCACGGCGCCTGCGCCCGCGCCGACCAGCGCGCCACCGCCAGATGTCGAGCAGGTACGGCACTACAGGACGGATGTGCCTGCCTCGGCCCAGTTCGACTTGCACGTGGACCGGCGCGATGCGGATGGTACCAAGTGGCAGGGCGTGGCCACCATGGCGTGGGAAAACAGTGGCGATACTTACCACCTGACACTGGAAGTGGGCTTGAGCATGCTGATCACGCGCATTAACTTGCTGGTGCTGAGCAGCGAAGGTGTGGTCGATGCGAGCGGCATCGTGCCCGTCATGGCTACCGAGAAACGCAAGGGCCGCGCGCAAACGGCAACGCATTTCAAGCGCGACGCCAAGGTCATTACGTTTTCGGCCACGACGGCCACGGCGCCGTGGCAGGAGCAGGCGCAAGACAAGGCCACGGTGCCGTTCCAGCTGGCCGCCATCGGCCGCGCCGACGTCAACCAGCTGGCCGGCAATATCGATATCCTTGTCGGCGAGGAAAAGGAAGCGACCGTGTTCCGCTTCCAGCTGGTGGGTGAGGAAGAGCTCGATACCAAAATGGGCCGTCTGCTGACCTGGCATTTGCGCCGGCCACCGAGGCCCGGCACCTATTCGTCGCAGCTCGATATCTGGCTGGCGCCGTCCATGCAATGGTATCCGGTACAAATACGCAATACTGAGGCGAGCGGGGCTTTGACCACGCAAACCGTGACCCATATTCGCGTCAATGACGCTACAGGAAAATAAATGACTGCTTTGATCACGTTGAAACGCGTTTTGCTCGCCAGCTTGCTGGCCGCTAATTTCACTCCCCTCACTCCCGCGATGGCCGACGCGCCCGTGGAGCATCCCGTCATCAAGCGCCCGTACAAGCTGGCGCCATCGGCAGACCTCGTCTACTCGATCAAGGCCCGGCAGCGCGGTATCGGGCTGTCCGGCGAATCGGTCAGCAACTGGCGCGTGGGTGGCGGCAAGTATTCGCTGCTGGCTGAAACCAAGTCTGCCCTGTTCGGCAAGATATTGGAACAGCGCAGCGAGGGCGCGGTCGACGATTTCGGCCTGGCACCGGCGCAATTCGTGGAAAAGCGCTTCCGCAAGGATGCCGTCACGACTACCTTCAAGCGCGACAGCAAGACCATCGTCTTTGGCGAAGGCGACGAGAGCTATGCGCTGAAAGGCGGCGAACAGGACCGCAACAGCGCCGTCTGGCAATTGGCCAGCGTGGCGCGTGCGGTGCCCGAAAAATTCATCCCCGGCTCGGAATGGGCGTTCTTCGTGGCCGGCGCGCATGATGCGGAAGCGTGGACTTTCAAGGTCATCAAGGAAGAGCTTGTTTCCACCGGCATGGGCGAGGTTGCTGCGATTCACCTGGTCAAGGCGCCGCCGCCGGACAAGAAGGGCCAGCAAGTGGACCTGTGGCTGGCACCGTCGCTGGAATGGTATCCGGTGAAGGTGACGTTTGCCGATGCGGACGGCGGCGATTATGTCGAGCAAACCTTGCAAAAGATCGTCAAGAAGTAGGTTTCTACGCTTGCTTGTATTCGATTTTCTTACCCCAAAGCAAGTGCCGGGGTCAGTCCTGACGGATTGGAATGCCTTCCATTGGAAGGCATTCCCCCAGCCGGGTCTGACCCCGAATTTTCGCTGTTGCTTGTTTTGCTGATGCAACACTCGATTTGTCGACAGCGCCATCCCCCTCTTCCACAAGCCGAATTGCATGTCAGAACTGATATACTGACGCCCCCGCCCCGCAGCGCTGCTTTCGCCCGCTGCGCCGCCCGCTTAACACTCATCCGGAAAAGAATGATTGATATAATGGCAAGTGCAGCCGTGGCTACGGATGCAAATCAGACAGAGCAAGAGCATCACGATTCCTTGCAGGCGCATTTTCAGCCCAATATTTCTGCCGATGAAATCGAGCAAGTTTTTCACTTGAAGCGGGCGCAGCCTTTGCTGCAAGTGTTTACGGCCCTGTTCCATGGCGGTTTTGATGGCGTGCTGGTGCGTCTGCTGGTGTTGCGCGAGCTGGCGTCCGATGCGGCCACCTCCGCGTATACGCGCGCCGATATCAATACGAAACTTGCGTATCTGTTGCCGGAAAGTTTGGAAACGGTCTTGCTGCGCTTGCGCTCGAACCAGTTGCTGGCCTGGGATGCGCAGCAGGGCGTGTACCGCGTCACGCCGATGGCGCGCAATGTGCTGTCCGCCATCGACAGCTTGCTGGGCCTGGGCCAGACGGAAGACGAAGCGGAAATGGGTTTCTTGCTGTCGCAGGTGGCCGGTGCGCAAGCCGTCGGCGGCGTTTCCGTTGAGCAGCTCCAGCATTTGCTGGGGCGCCTGGTGGACTTGACGGAAGAGTTTTCCGACGCCATCGCCTCCGGTTCCGAATTCCGTTTGCGCACGGCTCAAGCGAAATGGAATATGGCCTGCGACTGGGTCGAGAAAGGCTCGGAAATTCTCGTCGCCATCACCTCCGATGAAAACGCGGACAGCGCCACGCACAGAGCGGCGCAAGCGATCGGCCGCGCGCAAAGTAAATTGCTGAACATGCAGGGCATGTTTTCGCGTGCGCTGAACCAGATCGAGCGCCAGCGCGTGCACCTGGGGCAGTCAGGCTTGTCGACCACCGACATCAAGCGCTGGCTCTTGTTGCATGAGGACTTGGCCAGCCTGGCCGAGGGCGCCATCGACCAGCCTGTCGTGCCCCTGTTCGCCACGCCGGCCGAGATGATCGACGTGGCAGAAACGGAACTGCTGTCCGAGCGGGCGGCAGGCGTCACCAACACGGGCCTGCCTAGCGGCGAGGATGCGCCCACTACCATCAGCGACGGTCCCGCCATGCAGCTTGAACTCGATGACTTGCTCGAACGCCTGTCGAACTTTGCCAGCCTGGGCAATTTCCCCAGCATCGTCGAAGAGGGGCCGAAGAGCGTGCCGGTGCAGGACTCGCTGCTGCCGGCCAGCTTTGCCGTGGCGTCCTACCGTGCCTCGATGCTGCCGTTGCTCGGTGATGTATCCGAAGCGAGCTTGCAAGGCTCGACGGCCGAACTGGCACGTTTGCCGATTACCTTTACACCGACCGACGAGATGGTCCAATTGACCGACCCCCACGTGGCGGCCATGTCGATCGCCTCGCTTTCACTGAATGTTTCACTTGATTTAGATGGCGCCACCTTTGATGAATGACGATTCCCAAATCCTGATTGCGCGCCTGCTCACGCATCAAACCTTGCGCCGCGACGACAAGCTCGTCAAGCGCGTGCTGTCCGACGAGCTGTTCCGCGCCGAGATCGATGCGCGCCTGCTGGCCTGCGGCTTGAAACTGCTCGACAACGTGTATGCCGACCATGTGACTTTGGCCCTGACGCGCACCATCGAACCGAAGATTTTCGGCGCGCGCGACGTGTGGCAAAACAATAATTTCGGCCTGGCACGCGATGGCGTGGCCTTGCTGGTAGTGCTGTGGGCGCAGATCATCTTGCCCAAGCGTGAACGCCAGGAAACGCACCAGCACGCCGACGATGATCAAAATGATATGTTCGGCATTGAAAAACCGCTGCCGCGCGCGGAAGACGCCTCGATCGGCATTTCTTACAAGGCACTGCTATCTGACTTCGGCGACAAGCTGGGCAAGAAGACGCGCATGGACATGAATTTGGGCACCTTGGCCAAGCTGGGCTTCATCGAGCGGCGCGGCGACTTTATCCTGGAAGGCCCGCTGCTTGATCTGATGATGGATACCGACGTCTTGAAAGAGCGCATCATCAACGGCGCCCTGGCCGACGTGTTCAAGCGGGCGCCCGCGCGCCTGGTCGCCGTCGACCCCGATGCCGACCTGAGCGACGAGCTGTCCGCCGATAGCGGTGACCTGTCAGACGCCGGCGATGCCGGCGACGCAGCTTCGCCCGACCTCCCTCACTGAAAGCGCCCATGTTTCATATCAAATCACTTGAACTGGTGCACTGGGATTACTGGCAGCGCATCAAGAATATTCCGCTCGACGCGAAGATCATCACCATTGCGGGCCAGAACGGCTCGGGCAAGACCACCTTGCTCGATGCCTTGCGCACCCTGTTCGGCCTCGACTGTTCGATGGGGCGCACGTATAAGCACTATGCGCGCCACTCGGGCCAGCAAACGGCCTGGCTGCGCGCGGTGGTCGATAACAAGAATGTGGGCAAGCAGCTGTCGAATCGCCCCTTCCGCAGTTCCGGCTTCTTCAGCGACGATGAAGTGACCCTGTTTTGCCAGATCCAGAAGAATGGCGGCGACTGGAAGCGCCAGTATCTGATGCGTCCAGGCAATGTACAGATCGAAGACATCACGGACGCCAACGACTGGCTCGGCGTGGAAAATTACCGCAAGCGTCTGGCCAATGCGGGCCTGTCGCCCGCCATGTCGAAAGTGCTGGCGCTGGAGCAGGGCGAAACGGACAAATTATGCGAATACGCGCCGCGCCAGCTGCTCGACCTGGTATTCCAGGTGTTCGGCGACAAGGAAGTACTGGACGCCTACGATGAAGCCAAGCGCCACCAGCGCGATACGGAAGTGGAACTGAAACGCTTCGAGACGGAACTGGAAGCGTCCAAGACCAACCTCGAAGGCTTGCGCCTGCGCGTGGCCAATTACCACCAGTGGGAAGGCTTGCATAAAGAGCGCCGCAACCTGTTGGAAGAAGTGCTGCCCAGCCTGCAGTATCACGAGGCGCGCGAAAAGGCGGCTACGGCCAGCCGGCAATTGCGCGATGCGCGCAAACCGATGGCGCAGGCGGACCAGCAACTGACGGATAAACGCAATGCGCTGGCGGCGCAAGCGAAGGCCTTGTCCGACGCGCAGATGAATGAGACTTTGCTGGAGCAGGAATCGATCGGCCTGCAGAGTCGCCTCGCACTGATCAATGCAAAACTGAAACCGCTCGACAGCCTGCTGGAACAAAAAGACCGTTTGCACAAGCTGGCAGCGGACTCGGGCAGCGATATCGCCGCAGTGGCGGCGCAGCTGGAACAGAAGGAAGCGCAATTGCTGCAGCAGCGCCAGCAGCGCGACGCCTTGTCGGCGCGCATCGCGGGCGAGCAGGCAACCATCGCCGCGCTGCAAGGCAAGACGGCCATGCCGGAACCGGACAATGTGCGCGGCATGCGCCGCGCGCTGCGCGATGCGGGCATCGCCCACGCCATGCTGTCCGACATCGTCGAAGTGACGGACAGCCGCTGGCAAGGCGCCGTCGAAGGCGTGCTGGGTGCTTACGCCTCGGTGGTCCTGCTGGACCAGGCCAAGGATGCGGCTGCCGCCTACCGTTTGGCGGAAAAAGAACGCTATCGCCACTTCATCGTACCCGAGCTGGTTACGGCGCCGGTGGCGAAAGACGAGAGCTTGCTGGCGGTGGTGAAATTTTCCGCGCCCGTGCCAAGCTGGCTGATCGAGCAGCTGTCGCGCATTGCGCGTGTCGATTCCGTCGAAGCGGGCTTCAAGCTGGGCAGCCATGAAGAGTGGATCACGCCCGAGGCGTATCACCGTGAACGCCGCGGTGGCCGTTCGCTGTTCGTCGAAGCATCGCGCTACCGCTTCGGCCAGGCTGGCCGCAGCGGCCGCCTGGAAGCGCTGCTGCGCTCCCTGCCGGGCCTGGAAGGACAGGAAGATACGCTGACGCTGGCAATCTCGAAACTGGCGGCCGACGTGGGCGCCCTGAAAGCGCGCATCGCCGGCGTCGACGCGGCCAAGGAACTCAGTGCGCGCCAGGACGAATTTGCCGAAGCGCTGCGCAATTCGAAGCCGCTCATGGAAGAGCGTCTGGACGTGGGAGGCCGCCTTGGCGAGTTGCAAAATCTGACCAAGAACGCGACCGTGGCGCGCACGCGCGCCGATACCGTGTGGCAAAACGCACGCCTGGCCCTGTCCGAAGCGGAAGCCGGTGCGCGTCTGGGCTACAAGAAGCAAATCGAGCAGCGCGCCGAGCATGCGCGTGCCTTGCTGGCCTTGCGCCATGCGTGGCGCCACTTGCCGAAAAGCTGGCGCCGTCCTGCGCGCCGCGCGGCGCTCGTGGCCGAACACCAGAATGCGCACCAGGTCGACTTGCGCGTAGCCAGCCTGCAAAACAGCCTGGCGCGCGACGACTGGGAACTCGACGCCACCGTCATCGACCAGCACCAGCGCCTGTCGGACCAGTTGCATGGCCGCCAGTCGGAAACGGACGAGCGCCGCTACCAGAACAATCGCGCCATCGAAGCGACGGGCAATGCGCGTGGCGCCTATATGGAACGCTTGCGCTACACCATCAAGACTTACAGCAAGAACATCAAGGAACTCGGTGAACTGGCCGGCATCGAAGTGCATGCCGACCCTGTGCGCCTGGAAAACGACGATGTGCAGCTGTCGCAGGCGGGCTTGCACGTGCGTTTCAAGTTCGATGGCAAGGGCATCATCGGCATGAATGATGGCGAAGCGTCGGGTGGCCAGCAGGTGATGAAGTCCCTGGTGCTGCTGATCGGCTTGCTGAAATCGGAAGACGGTTCCGGCGGCTTCGTCTTTATCGATGAACCGTTTGCCCACCTCGACATCCGCAACATCCAGCTGGTGGGCGAGTTCCTGAAGAACACGCAAGCGCAATACCTGATGACGACGCCGTTGACGCACAACACGGATGTCTACGATCCGTCGGAGCTCACTTTGATCACCAGCAAGAAGAAAAAGGATATGCAATGGGCGCAACCGATTTTCGTGCTGCAGCGCAGAGTCGAGCCCGTACCAAGTAAGGCTGCGTGATACGCTGCGCCAGCATGCTGGCCGCGAGCATGCTGGCGCTGACGTGTTCGGCGCCAGCTGCGGCCATGAAACAGGACGTGCTCAGCGTGGGCACGGACTCGATGAAAGTCGAGTGAGCATTCTTCAACGAATCGGCCAAGGCTGAGAACGTGTACGAATGCCGGACCTGACCCCGGCCTTGCCGCGAATGCCGGACCTGACCCCGGCCTTGCCGGCCTTGTGATGAGCGCCAGTAAATTCGCTAACCCCAGAGGCAAAGAGCTGGGGTCGGACCCGCCGGGTCCGACCCCAGTCCTTGTTCTTGGGCTAAAAATAGCATCACTAACACTAACTTAACGGCATTAGTATCTGACCCCAGCCTTACTCGGCGGCCTGCAGCGGTTTGTTGCTCTGGCGCCAGCGCAGCAGGCCCCATGCATACACGGCGTAGTAGCCGATGACGAGGCCGTAGGCGGCCATGGTCAGCGCGCTTTGGCCGAATGGCGGTGGCGGCACCGGCACGTCCAGGCGCGTGTTCAGGTAGATTTCCATGCCACGGTAAAGTAAGCGGGCGATGAACAGCATCGTGATGGCCAGCCCCAGATAGCGGTGCTGGGTAAAGAAAAAATCCTTGCCCACTTGCTCGAAGCGGGTCAGCTTCAAGCCCAGCACGCCCAGCCAACCACCGGCCAGCGCGCCTGCGCCCAGGCTCGACAGGGGTAAGACGTCGAATTTCGTCGTCGTGGCCAGGAACAGCAGCAGCGCGGGAAAGGCGATCGCCACGCTCCAGTGCTTCCACGGTTGCGATTTTTGGCGCGCAACCAGTTTCTTCAGGCGCGAATAAATGCGCCAGACCAGCAGCGGGACCAGGAGCAGCAGGGCGAGGGTGGTGGTTTCCATGTCGGCATTCGGGTACGGGTAAAACAGCGATTGTAAGCGAGATGGGGACAGGCGGTGACGTTACTCAAACGGTAAAGGTTGCTTGTTGACATTTGCATGGCATGAACGCACTATGCCCTGTCACGAAGCACCCCCATGAGCGGTGCGGTGCGCTCGCCTGTTGTTACCACTCTCATCCATCGGAGCTCCATGTCTACTCGTTTGCCTTTGCTGCCCATCACTCTCGGCTTGATGGCCTCATCTTCCCTCGCCATGGCGCAAGATAGTGCATATCAAGCCCCGCCGGCTCCCCTGCAAGCCATCGTCGATGCACCGCGGGCGCCGACCCTGAGCCTGAGCCCGAAACGCAATCTGGCCGCCGTGCTGGCCACGCCATCCTTGCCCAGCATGAGTGAAGTGGCGCAGCCGGAACTGAAGCTGGCGGGCCTGCGCATCAATCCGCGCACGTATTCGGCCAGCCGCTTCAGCTTCCACACGGGACTGGGTTTACTCGACATCGATACGCAGAAGGAAATCAAGGTCAGCGGCTTGCCTGTCTCGCCCCGCATCGCCGACCTGGCCTGGTCGCCCGACCAGCGCTACCTGGCGTTTACGCATATCGCCTTTGCCGATCCGGCCAAGGGGGTCAAGGAGTCCGGCGTGCAATTGTGGCTGCTTGACGTACAGACGAAAGCGGCGCGCAAGCTGGCCAGCGTCCCCCTGTCGACCGTGTTTAGCCGCGGCTTTTCCTGGATGCCTGACAGCAAGACCTTGCTGGTGCAGTTGAAGCCGGCCAAGCTGGGTGCGGCTCCGGTGCCGAGCGGCATTCCGACTGGCCCGTCGATCCAGGACAGCGTACCCGGTGGTGGCGTCAAGCAATTGCGCACCTATCCTGACCTGCTGAAAAACGAACAGGATGCGCAGCTGTTCGAACACTACATCACCGTGCAGCTGGCCTTGCTTGACGTGACGGGCAAGCAGCGCCTGGTGGGCCAGCCGGGCCAGTTCTCGCGCGCTTCGGCTTCGCCCGATGGCAAGCACCTGCTCACGACTAGCATTGTGCGTCCGTACTCCTACAGCGTGCCGGCGCGTGATTTCGGCCATCATATCGATGTGCGCGACCTGAATGGCAAGGTGGTGCATGCGGTGGCGGCCCTGCCGCTGGAGGAAGGCTTGCCGCCGGGTAATGATGCCGTGTCCGCCGGCGTGCGCGCCGTCAGCTGGCGTGTCGATGCACCCGCCACCCTGGTGTGGGCCGAGGCGCAAGATGGTGGCGACCCGGCCAGGGCGGCCGAGATCCGTGACATCGTCTACACGCAGGCGGCGCCGTTTGCCAACAAGCCGGCCGTGCTGGCCAAGCTCGGTTCGCGTTATGCGGGCGTGGCCTGGGGCCGTGGCGACCTGGCCCTGCTCAGCGAAGTGTGGTCCAAGACGCGCGCCGTCAAGCAGTGGCGCATCGCGCCGGACCTGCCGTCCGCCGTGGCGGGCACGCCTGGTGACCTCGTGTACGCCGGTTCCTTCGAAGACCGCTACAACGATCCGGGCCAACCGGTCATGCGCGCGGACGCTGCCGGCTTGCCGCGTTTGCTGATCGCTGCCGACGGTTCCATCCTGCTCGACGGCCAGGGTGCCTCGAAAGAAGGCGACCGTCCCTTCATCGACCGCCTGAACCTGGCGACGAAACAGAAGCAGCGCCTGTTCCAGAGCGCCGCGCCTTACTATGAAAACGTGGTGGCCGTGCTGGACGAGGATGGCAGCCGTTTGCTGTCGACGCGCGAATCGCCGACCGAGCAGCCAAATTTCTTTGTGCGTAACCTGAAACTGCAAGGTGCCGCGCAGCTGACGGCCCTCACGCATTTCCCCCATCCGCTGCCGCAGTTGAAGGATGTGCAGAAAGAGTTGATCCGCTACAAGCGCGCCGATGGCGTGGACCTGACGGCCACGCTGATGCTGCCGCCGAACTATGACGCCCGCCGCGACGGCCCGCTGCCGACCCTGATGTGGGCGTATCCGCAGGAATTCAAGACCGCCAGTGCCGCCAGCCAGACCAAGGGTTCGCCGTATAAATTCAATGCCGTCAGCTACTGGGGCCCGGCTGCCTTCCTGTCCATGGGCTACGCCGTGCTCGACAATCCATCCTTCCCCATCGTGGGAAATGGCGAGCAGGAGCCGAATGACACCTATTTGCCGCAACTGGTGGCCGACGCCGAGGCGGCCGTCGAGGAAGTGGTCAAGCGCGGTGTCTCTGACCGCAACCGCATCGCCATCGGCGGCCACTCGTATGGCGCCTTCATGACAGGCAATTTGCTGGCGCACACGCGCTTGTTCCGCGCCGGCATCGCCCGCAGCGGTGCCTACAACCGCACGCTGACGCCGTTCGGCTTCCAGGCGGAAGAGCGCTCGTTCTGGCAGGCGCCGGCCGTCTACCAGGCCATGTCGCCATTTAATTATGCGGACAAGATCAAGGACGCGCTGCTGATCATCCACGGCGAGCAGGACAATAATTCTGGCACCTTCCCCATCCAGAGCGAGCGCATGTTCCAGGCCGTCAAGGGGCTGGGCGGCACGGCGCGTCTGGTGATGCTGCCGAACGAGAGCCACGCCTACCGCGCGCGCGAATCGATCATGCAGATGCTGTATGAAAGCAACAATTGGCTGGAGAAATATGTGAAGAACGCCGTGCCACCGGCCGCCGACGTCAAGCCGGCAGCAAATTAAGGGGCGCGCAGGACAGGTGGCGCGCATCTCGTGGTATGGTCTTTCTTTGTTTGCCGGGAGACCAGCCATGTCTGTCATCCATGCCCACCGCGCGCCCGAGCCGGCGCCTGTCGATGCACCCATGCCGGCGCCGGTGCCACAAGAAGCGCCCGGGCACCATCCGGGGCCCGGGCATCCGGTGCCGCAGGACGATCCCGTGCCGCACCCGCATCCTCAGTAACCCTCGTCAAGAAAGGCTGTTTTAGATGGAAATTTTCAAGGAAGTCTACACACGCAAAGTCAGTGGAGAATCGTTCAACTATGAACTCGAGCACACCCAGGGCGCGGACGTGGCCTGGATTGCGCGGGTGTACCACGACGGCGTACTGAAAGGCTCGCCCTACGGCACGCTGACGGCCAACGTGCTGTCCGGTCCGGCACTGGAACAATATTTGCGCGCCTATGTCGAAGGCATGATCGAGTGGGGGCTCGACGTGGCTGAGTAAGATCGCCTTTGCGGCCGATCAAGAAAAAGGGCGCCGAGGCGCCCTTTGTTGTTTCTGTGGTGTCGGATTACGCGGCTGCGCCGCTAATCCGACCTGCGCACATGCACATGCACATGGACCGTAGGTCGGATTAGCCCGCAAGGGCGTAATCCGACAACATTGTTGGCCGCCACTCTAATCAAACGCCCACGTGTACAACACGTCCAGCGCATTGTTGGTCCCGGTCTGGAATTGCAGGGTGATGCGACGGTTCAGCTTGTAGCGCAGTTTCACCAGGCTCGTCGCCGTGCTCGTGCCTTGCTCGAACGTCAGGTAGGCGCGCGACGACAGCCGCTTGCCAACCGTGACCACCGTGCTTTCCAGCCCTTGCGCCTGCGACAGGCCGACTTCATCGAGGCCCAGTGAATTGGCCAGCTTGCCTTGCAAGCCGCCGCCGGAGCCGCCGAAGAGGGCGCCTGCGGCCGTCGTCAGCAGGGCCATTTCATCGCCCGCTGTCGTCTCCGCGCCGTGGCCCAGGATCAGCCAGGCCAGCTTGTCGCTGTCCGACACGCTCGGCGTGGACACGAGCTTGGCCGTCGGTGCCTGCGCCGTGCCGCGCACTTCCACGCCTGCTTCCACATTTGTTTCCGACAGCGCCTCGCCTTCGGGCCGCTTGCGCACGGCCAGGATATTGAGCGATGGGTTGTCATAGGCCCCCGTGAAGGCGATCAAGCCGCGTTCGATCGACAGCTTCTGCCCGTAAGCGGCGTACTGGCCGTTGCTCACTTTGATGCTGCCCGTCACGCGCGGCGCGGCGCGGTTGGTGACGCGGGCGCGCACATTGCCCGCCAGGTCGGCATCGAGTCCCATGCCGCGCAAGTGGAAGGCATTGCCCAGGTCGAATTCAAGGTCGATATTGAGCGGCAGCGACGGTGCTTCCTTGCTGCCCTTGACTTGCTTGCCCAGTACGATCACGTCGCTGCTTTGCGTGGGGGTATCTTGCGGCGCCAGTTCGATCAGCGCGCGGTTGGCCTTGAACTTGCCTTCGAAGCTGAAGCGCTTGTCGTTGCGCACCAGGCTGCTGTTGCCCGACAGGATCAAGGTGCGGTCAGGACGCGACAGCGCCTGCAGGCGGTCGGCCATCAATTTCAGTTCCATGCTCGCTTCGCCATTGGCAAAACGTACCCAGCCATCAGCCTGCAGCTTGCCATCGCCGCCGTCAAAGCTCAGGCGCTGCAATTGCAACTGATCGCCGGCCAGCTTGGCTTGCAGCACGCCATTGCGCAATTTCAAGCCCTGGTCGGCCCAGTTCAGCAGCAACTTGCTGCCGCTGATGTCGCCATTCAATTGCGGCGCACCGATGGTGCCGCTGCCGGTCAGGGTCACTTTCAAGGCCCCGCCCAGCTCCAGGCCCGGCTGTCCTGTCAGCGGCGCCAGCCATGCCAGTGTATCGATGCTGGTCGTGCCCGTCAGGGAGAGGGCGCTGTCGTTGCTGATGCGTCCGCTCAGCATTTGCACGCTGGCGTTGATATCGCTTTGCCCTGCGCGCGCGCCATCGAGTTTCATGGCCAGGCGCAGTTGCTGGTTGGCCACATCCACGCGCGCATCGAAGGTGCGCAGGCCCAGCGCCAGCGGCTGTTCCACGCCCACCGTCACATCGCCTTTTTCGCGGTAGATGTGCAGCATGCCGGCCAAAGACGGGTCTTTTTGCTTGGCCGTCGCTACCTGCATGTCGAGCGACCATTGCGCGCCCAGGGTCAGGTCACTGCGCGCATTGGCTTGCAGCGACGGAATCGCTTGCGCCAGATAGCTCAGGGCCACGCCGGCCGCCTGGCCGGAACTGCTCCAGCGAGTGCCGTTCTTGGCCAGGCTTTGCATGTTGATGCTGCCTGCCGGTAATTTGATGACAGTGTTGCCCACGCTGATTTGTTCAGGCTGGCCCAGGCCCGCCACGCCGCTGTCGGCGGGACCGGCCACTTTCACAGGCACGGGCGCTTGCAGCACCAGTGCATAGCGGCCCTTGTTTTGCAGGCTATCGAGCGTGCCCGTCCAGTTGGCGCCGCTCTGGCTGCCGCGCACTTGCAGCGTGGCGTCGAAATCGTCGTTGCGCGCCGTCAAACTGAGCGTATGGCTGCCGCGCGTGCCCGTCGTGCTCAAGCGGGCGCTGGCCAGCTTGAAGGTGGGGGTGCTGTAGCCCGCGATGTCCAGGCTGCTGACCATGGGGTCGAGTGCGCCTTGACCGGCGCCTACGCTGGCGCTGCCTTTGATGGCTTTCAGTTGCTGGTCGCCAAAGAAGGTCAGGTCACGGCCTTCGAGCGTCAACTGTGCGGCCGGTGCATCCATCTTGCCGCTCACGGAACCGGCTGCCTGCAGCATGCCGGCAAAGCGCGGACCCAGGGTCGACAGTTGCGGCGCGTCGAGTTTCCACGTCAGTTGATCGGTGGCGCCACCCAGCGCGCCCTTGGCCAGCAGGCTGTTCGGCCCCAGGCGCAGTGCCGCATCGACGCTGTCGACGCGTTTCGCATTGGCCGACAGCTTGGCATAGCCGGCCAGCGGCGCGTTTTGCAGCGTCGATTCGCGCAAACTGAGGTTCAGGGCCACTTGCCAGTCGCCGGTTAGACGGCTGCTGCCGTTGAAGTCCGCATTCACGCTGCCGTTGGGTAAAGTTGCGCCGAAGGCGGCCGGATTGATCTTTTGCAAGGAACCCGTCATGCTCAATTGCGCTTCCTTCTTCGGCCCCGTCAAGCCCACCTCGCCGTTGGCGTGAATGGCACTGTCAGGCGCCGGGCGCTTGCCACTGGCGAGGCCTAATCCTTTCGCATCGGCAACAAACGTCGTGCGTGGCTGCTGCAGGCTGCCTTGCAGCACGCCGCTAGCCAGCACGGCGCCCAGCAAGTCGTTTTTCAGGGCCGAGAGCTGGCGCGCATCGACATTCCAGTTGAGTTTTTCGCCGGCGCCGCCAAAGTTACCCTTGGCTGTCAGGTTGTTCTTGCCCAGCGCCAATAGCACGTCGATGCCGCTGAAATGGCTTGCCTCGGCTGTCAGCTTGCCCTTGCCCGATAAAGGCTGGTCGAGCAGCTTGCTGGGGCGGACGGTAAAGTCCGCATTCGCCAGCCATTGCGGGGTGACGTGGCCGCTGGCGCGCACGTCGAGGTTCAGGTCGGCCACGGGGAAGGCGCCGAAGTCGGCCGGGTTCAATCGGCTGGCATTGGCCATGGCCTTGAACGGCTGCGCGTCCTTCAGGCTGATCTGGCCCGTTGCGTTGACGCTGCTTTTGCCAGCTTGCAAGCTTGCCTTGCGCAGTTGCACCAGGGAATCTGCCAGGGTGGCTTCCAGGTCCAGGCGCAGCTTGGCTTCGCCCAGTGTGGCGCGCAGCGATTGCGTCTTGCCGTCGCTGTCGAGCACGATATCGCCCGCGATTTTTGTGCTGTTGATCCTGCTGTCAATATGCTGCAAGTCGATCTTGTCTGTGCGCAAGGTCAGCTGCGCGGTGCCGATGGGCGCATCGGCGGCGTTGCGCTTGAGCTTGCCGCTACCCGTGAATTTTCCTGCGTTGCCGAAATCGATGATGGCCGATTCCAAAGTCGTCGCCGTCAGGGTGCCGCCCAGGTGCGCTTCGAATTGGCGCAGCGGCAGCTTTTGCTGGTCGATGGGGCCGGGCGTGGCGTGGTTAAGGATGGCCAGCTTGCCCGACACGGTTTGCGCATTGGGGCGCGTGTCGATGGCGGCGTCGAGCTCCAGGCTCAGGTCTGCCTGCGGCAAGGTGGCCTCAAAACGGCCCGGATTGATCTTGTGGCCACGGATGCTGGCCGAGCGCAGGATGATGATGGGATCGAACGGTGCCAGCGCCAGCTGGGCATCGGCCGTGGCCGCGCCCGCGCTGCCCTTGGCCGTCACGTTCAGCAGGTTCAGGTCGCCGCCCAGTTGCAGATTCAAGGCCGCTGGCTTTTCACCGGCGGCGGCAGTGCGCTGCGTCAAGCTCGCCTTGCCGCTGAGCTTGAACGGCTGCGTGGCGGCAATGGTCGCGCTGGCCGTGGCTTGGCCGAATGGCGTCAGAGCTGATGCATCTTCCAGCTGCCATTGCGTCTTGTCGCCCGATAAGGTGAAGTGGATTTTTTCAAATACCGTGTTGCCGCCCGCACTGATGAGGGTGACCTTGTCCAGGCGCGCGTCGGAAATGCCGATCTTGAACGGCGCAGCCAGGCTGGCCGGCATCGTCGATGGCTCTTCGGAGGGCGCCGTGCTTTCCACGGTCAGGCTGGCCACGTGCAGTTCGCTGATGGCGATGCCTTCCGAGAAGAACTGGAACGGCGACCAGTCGATGTCGATGTTGTCGGCCGTAATGTGCTGCGTCTTGCTGCGGTAGCTGACGTGGCCCAGGTGCATGCGCTTGTACAGCGAGCCCGACACGCCCGACACTGCGATGTCGCCGCCGCTGGCGCTGGCCACTTTTTGTACCAGCATCTGCAAGGTCGATTCGCGGCCCAGGAACCAGAAGGCGGCGCCCAGCAGCACGGCCAGGCTGGTGATGGCGATTAGCACATAGCGCAGCGCCCGGCGTGGTTTTTTTGGTGTTGCGGGTGGTGCGGCATCGTGCGATTCGGTAGGCATATCAGACATCAGAAAGTGAATCCAAGAGAGAAGTGCAAACGGTATTTTTGGACTGCGTGGCCATATGCCACGTCGACATTGATGGGGCCGATGGGGCTCTTGTAGCGCCCGCCCAGGCCATAGCCCGATTTTGGCGTCATGGCCGCTTTCACGGTGTCGGCGGCATTGCCGGCGTCATAGAAGGCGGCAATCGCCCATTTCGGCTGGAACCAGTACTGGTATTCGGCGCTGCCGGTGAGCATGTAGCGCCCGCCGATGATGGCATCGCCTTGCTTTACGCCCAGTTCCTGGTAAGCATAGCCGCGCACCGACTGGTCGCCGCCCGCACGGAACAGATACACGGCTGGCACGCCGCGTTTTTCCTTCGAACCCAGCGCGCCGATTTCGCCGCGCACGATCAGCTCGCCTTTTTCACCGAGCGGACGGTAATACACGGCCTTGCCGGCCACGCGCACGAAGCGCTCGTCCGTCAGCACCGGCAGCAGGGCGCCGCCCACCTGCGCATTGATGACGTAGCCCTTGGTAGGGAACAGCAGGCTGTCGAGGCTGCGCTTGGTGATGGCATAGGTCAGGGGCAAGCTCTTGCTGCGCGTCTGTTCCAGCCCCACCACGGTCTTGTCTTCGCTGAGGAACTCGAACGTCAGGCTGCGTTCAAGGTTGGTTCCGCCCCAGTTGCGCTTGGCCGAGATGGTGGTGACGGCCGTGATTTCGTTGGAAATATCGCTGCGCTCGAACGAGGCGCCCGCGCTGTCGTTGTAGCCGCGTTCGGTGGTGGGGAAGTAGAAGTTGGCGTGCGCCGTCTGTTTCTTCGTTTCCATGGTGACGGCGCTCTTGAAGCGCGTGCCCCACACATTCAGGTTGTCATAGTTGAGCTGGGCGCGATTGCCCGTATTCGTACTGAAACCGAGACCGGCGCTGACGTTTTGCTGCTTGTTTTCCGTCACGCGCACCACCAGCGGCAGCAGTGGCGCGGGGCCGCGGTTGATGGGTTCGGCTTCTGCGGCGGCGGCCTCGGCTTGCTGGCTTTCCTGGCCCGCTTCGATCTGCTCGCTCAGGATGCTACTCATGTCGGCGCTCACTTCCACGCTGGCAAAGTAGCCCGTGTCCTGCAGGCGTGCCTGCAACGATTGCAGCGCCGATTCGCTGTAATAGTCGCCCACGCGTATTTTGTCGAGGTTGCGGATGATCGCTTCCGGGTAGCGTTTCAGGCCTTCGATGCGCAGTTCGCCGAAGCGCAGTTCAGGGCCGCTGTCGAGCACCACCAGCAAGGACACCGTGTGCGTTTCCGGGTCGACGGTAGCTTGCGTATCGACCAGCTGGGCGCGCGGGTAGCGCGTCTGCACGACTTCACGCAGCAGTGCGCGCTTGGCCGATTCCCATTCGGCCTGGCGAAACACGCTGCCCGTCTTCAACGGCCAGCTGCGCTTGAGCGCGTCTGTATCATATGCTGCGGACGCTGCCAGCGGCGGCGTGGGATCGAAGCCGCGCAACTCCAGCTCGACCTTGTCGATAGTGACCGGTGCGCCCGCTTCGACGTCGACGATGACGAGCGTTTTGGTGCCCGTCGTATCGACGCGCACCGTGATGACGGGTGTGTAGTAGCCGGCCGTGGCGACGAGGTTTTTGGCTTGCTCAGGCGTATCACGCACGAGGCGCTGCAATTGTTCGCGGTCCATGCGCGGGTTGCCGCGGAAGCGTTCCAGGTCCAGGTTTTTTTCAAGCAATTCATCAAGATCGCCGGGCGCATTGATCTTGACCTCATACTGCAGCGGCGCGGGCGCCGCTTCCGTGCTGGTGTCGGCGACAGCGTCTTGGGGGCGCTCTTGTACGCGCTCTTGTGCTCCCTCTTGCGCGCGGGCTGCGGCGATGGGAAACAGCAAGGTCGCACCACCGGCGACGGCCAGTGTCAGTTGACCCATTACTTTTGTCACGACTTGTGCCAAAATTGGTGATCGTATCGCCTTGCCGGCAGCGCTTTGCCGTATGCGTCGTGCAGAAAACATGGTGCTCCAGATGAGTAAATGCTGACTGTATGTTACCGGAATAGGTAAACTGATGGCGGACGGATAAGTATTTTTTGCGCAGGGAATCACGTTTCCTCGCGCACGATTGCAACAGAGTAAAACTGAAAAGAAAGAAATTATGCTAGCAACGGACTCCGCACTGGTGCTCTTTAGCGGTGGACAAGATTCCACCACCTGCCTGGCCTGGGCCTTGAAGCACTATAGCCGCGTGGAAACTATCGGCTTTGACTATGGACAGCGCCATGCGATCGAGCTGACCGTGCGTCCCGGCCTGCTTGCACAGATACGCGAGCAGTCGCCCGAGTGGGACAGCCGCCTGGGGCAGGATCACATGATAGACCTGTCATTGATTTCTGCCATTTCCGATACGGCCATGACGCAGAACGTCGAGATCGTCATGCAGGAAAATGGCTTGCCGAACACCTTCGTACCTGGCCGCAACTTGTTGTTCATGACAGTGGCCGCCACCGTGGCGTACCGCCGCGGCTTGACGGTGCTGGTGGGCGGCATGTGCGAGACGGATTTTTCCGGCTACCCGGATTGCCGCGACGATACGATGAAGGCGCTGCAAGTGGCCCTGAATCTGGGCATGAACACGCGCTTGAAACTGGAAACGCCGCTGATGTGGCTGGACAAGGCGCAAAGCTGGGACTTGGCGCAAGACCTGGGCGGCCAGCCGCTGGTCGACCTGATCCGCAGTGGCACGCACACCTGCTACCTGGGCGAGCGCGGCGAACTGCACGACTGGGGCTATGGCTGCGGCACCTGCCCCGCCTGCGCCCTGCGCGCGAACGGCTACCAGCAATACGCTGCGCGCAAGGCGGCGAAGTAAGCGGGGCTGCCACAGAAAGCTTGCGCCGTTGCGTCCAACGGCGCGGCAGGCTGTGCGCCCATGCCGTGTTTTTGACACGCCAGCGCCTTGCCATGCACGCTCTCTTCGCCGCGCTGTACCTGCACGCGCTCGTCAATGAAGCGCGGCACTTGCCGCGGAACACGTGATGGCAGTCACGAAATATGTGGTCTTTTTAATACAATATTCAGTATTGCAAGGGCGCCCGCTGTAACGTACTATCATTTACATCGACTACCGCTGGTAATCGTGCAGCCCGCTGCCAGTCATGCTGCTGGCCGTGTAGCGGTTGGATAACTGTTCTGCTTTTCCGCCTGTCATGCCTACACGCGCATCTCCGTCTTGGTTTGTTCGCTCAGCGTCGCACTGGGTGGGGCCGCGCGTGCTAGCTGCGCTGGTGCTGTCGCTGTGCCTGGGGCTGACGTATGGCGCCTGGCGCAATGCGCATGACGCCAGCGAACAACAGGTGCAGGCCGATTTTGAGTTCCGCGTGCGCCAACTGGCGGGCAATATCGTGGTCCGTATGCAGACCTACATCCAGGTGTTGCAAGGCGTGCAGGGACTGTATGCCAGTTCGCAGGACGTTGCGCGCAGCCAATTCCATGCCTATCTGGCGGTGCTGCAGGTGGAGCGGCTCTTTCCCGGCATCCATGGCATCGGCTACCTGCCGCTGTTGCCCGGTGCCGGGCTGGCGCGGCACGAAGCTGGCGTGCGCGCGGAGGGCTATCCCGGCTATGCCGTGCGTCCGCCCGGCCTGCGTGCCTGGTATGCGCCTATCACCTATCTGGAACCTTCGAGCGAGAGCAACTTGCTGGCGCTCGGCTATGACATCTGGCATGACCCCGTGCGTCGCGCCGCGCTTGAACAGGCGCGCGACACGGGGCAAGCGGCCATGACGGGCAAGATCGCGCTGGTGCAAGATGCCGGCAATGTCCAGGCGCACGGTTTCCTGATGGTATTGCCCGTGTATGACAATGGCTTGCCGCATGCCAGCGTGGCGCAGCGGCGCGCCGCCTTGCGGGCCTGGGTGTTTGCACCATTTCGCATGGGCGATCTGATGGCGGGCGTGGGCGGCGAGGGCGCGCGCTTGCTGGACCTGGAAATCTATGACGGCACCCGATTGGCCGAGGCGACGCTGATGCATGACAGCGTGCCCGGTGCCTGGTCGCTGGCCGCGTCGGACGGCTTGGTGTCGCAGCAAGCGATCAGTATCGCCGGCCATGCGTGGACCCTGCGCGTGCGTGCCAAGCCTGGCTTCGATGGCGAGCTGCTGGCGCGGCCTCGCCTGGTGGCCTGGACCGGCGTGCTGGCCAGTGTCTTGCTGGCGCTGGCTGCCTGGCGGCTGGCGCTGGGCCGCGCCCGCGCACAGGTGGCGCTGGCGCGCTCGAGCGAGCTGACCGAACAGCTCGAGCAGGGCCAGGCGAGCGTGCTGGCGATGGCTGAGGCGGCGCAGCGCAGCCAGGCCATGTTGCGCAGCATCCTCGATTCGACGATCGACGGCATTCTGGTCGACAACATCGATGGCCACATCTTCACCTCGAACCGGCGCTTCCGCGACCTGTGGCAAGTGCCCGACGTGCTCGACTGGCAAGCCGATGACGCTGCGCTGGTGCGCCATGTGGAAGGCCAGCTGGAGGAGGCGGCGCCTTTCCTGGGAGCACGCGCCGATACGCCGCACGGCCACCGCGAGCGGCGCGACGTGCTGCGCCTGCGCGATGGACGGGTGGTCGAACAGTATGTGCGCAGCATGCAGTTGGGCAACGAACAGGCGCGTCTGTGGACTTTCCGCGATATCAGCGAGCGCAGCCAGATGGAACGGCGCGAGCACACGCGCCGGCAAGTGCTGGAAATGCTGGCTACGGGCGCACCCCTGGAACGGGTGCTGGAAAGCGTGGTGCTGGGGGTGCAAGCCGACCATCCCGCCATGCTGTGCAGCATCTTGTTGCTCGATGAAAACCGCCACCGCCTGGTGCTGGGCGCGGCGCCGAGCTTGCCCGCATTTTTCAATCTGTCCAGCCATGGCCATGACCTTGACAGCCTGCAGGGCGTGCATGGCATCGCCGCGCAAGCCCTGCACGATGGCCAGCGCGTGATCGTCGGCGATCTGCATGCCGTTGCCGATGCGCAAGAGACGATGGAGCTGGCGTGGCGGGCCCAGTTGTAAGCGTGCTGGGCCGAGCCCGTACGTGGCGGCTCGGGCAAGCTGCTTGGCGTCCTGATGGCATATCACCGCCAGCCCACCTTGCCGGGCGCGGCGCATCTGGCGCGGCTCAGCGAGGCGGCGCATCTGGCGGGCATGGCCATCGAACAGGCGCAGGTGGCACTGGCCCTGCGCGCCGGCGAAGCGCGTTTCCGCAGCCTGTACGACCATGCACCCGTGGCCCTGTGGGAACAGGACTGGTCGGCCGTGCGCGCCGCACTTGATACGTTGGAGCAAGCGGGGGTACACGACCTGGGTGCTTATTTTCAGGCCAATCCGGACGCGCTGCGGCGCCTGGCCAGACTGGTGCGCATCATCGATGCGAACGGCGCCGCACTGGCACAGGTGCGTGCCAATGAGGACGACCAGCGGCGCGGCAAACTGGGCCTGGCGCAGAATTTCGATGACAGCGCCTTGCCCCGCTTCGGCGATGCGCTACTGGCACTAGCGGGCGGCGCGCATCTGTACGAGTGCGAGAGCAGCTTCGTGCGTCTCGATGGTGCTGCGCGGCAAAATGAATTGAGCTTGCTGGTGATGCCCGGCCATGCGGACAGCCTGGACTTCGTCATGGTGTCTACCCTCGATATCACCGAGCGCAAGCGCATGAATGCAGAACTGTTGCAGCTGGCCACCACCGATTTCCTGACCGGCTTGCCGAACCGGCGCCATTTCATGACGGCGCTGGAAAACGAGCATGCACGGCTGCAGCGCGAACTGGCCAGCTGCGCCAGCGTGTTGATGCTAGACATCGATCACTTCAAGCGCGTCAACGACGCGTATGGCCATGCGGTGGGCGATACCGTGCTACGCCATCTGGGCGCGCTGATGTGCCAGGCGCTGCGCAAGGTCGATGTGCCGGGCCGCATGGGCGGCGAAGAATTCGCCATCTTGCTGCCGGGCACAGACCTGGCTGCGGCGGCCGTGTTTGCCGAACGGCTGCGCCGGCGCGTGGCGGACAGTTCCTTGACCACCGATGGCGGTGTCTTGATCAGTATCACGGTGAGCATCGGCATGGCCGCCCTGGCCGGCACCGATGCCGATTGCGACGCCGTGCTGGCACGCGCCGATGAAGCGCTATACCGGGCCAAGCGGGGCGGGCGCAACCGCGTCGAACAAAACGACTGCGGCAGCGATGGCGTGCTCAGCAAGTGCATGGCGCAGTAATTACAGGCTGTGCTGACGCGCTTGCGCCTGCTTGCCATGACGCTTGCGGCTGACGATCAGCCAGACGATGGCGACGGGAATCAGCAGTGGCAGCAGCACGGGCGTGCTCAGCGCCAGCAGCAACACTACGCACAGCACCAATGCGGTGATCATCACCACGCCCACGCCGGCCAGAACCACGCCCATGACGACCGCAGCGCACACCAGCGCAATGGCGCTGACCAGCAAGCCGCCGCTCGCAAACACCAAGCCGAATAGCCATTCCAGCGGGCCATCGAGATCGTCGCCCTGGAACTGCATGTGCATGTCGCTGCCGCTGACCTTGTCGAGGAACAGGCAGGCCAGCATGATGATGAGAATAAAGGTGAGTAATTTTTTCATGCGATGCCTCAGTGTGTGGGTGATCGGGTGTTGCATGAGTACACTGTAGGCGCGCGCGGCGGGCGTAGCCAGCGGCGTGCGACAGGCGGTTATTTTCACGGCATGGACGGTCGCTACGGACAAAAAATGCTGATATGAAACAAGATTTCTTTTCTTGTAATAGGCGCAAGCCGTCCTATACTGAATACCTCAGTCGAGCAAGGAGGGCAACATGCTTTTGTTTGCAGATACCGGGGATCAATCACTCTCGCTTTCCCCCCACCGAACCACGCGCCAGCGTAGCGCCCCGCAGTCCTGCGCCGAGCCCGTTGGCGCGCCATCGGCGATACCGCCGATCATCATTACTCCCTTTCATTACCATGCGCCGCTGCCAGCCATCGACCCGCGCTGGGTACCACCCGGTCCACCGCTGACTTGGCCCAAGCTGCCTGTCATGTCGCTGTGTTGAGCGCTGCCGTGGCGGCAGGCTGGCCCGTGCCGTTTGACCTGCCGTCGCGCTTTTGGTGAGGCGGCACGGGAGGGCGTTTTCGACTATCATGCTAGCCCCGATCCTTCAACACGAGCACCGCCATGCGTAGCGATTTTCCCGCCTTTCCCGATGAACCCGCCGAGCACGATAATGACGCCCCGATCCAGGAGCCGCGCCTGTGGGTAGGCAATGGCTGGACGGCGCGCGTGATGAAGAACGAGGAAGATGAAGGCTGGGCCGTGGCCATGATCAAGGATGGCGAACCGGAGCCGGCGCTGGTGGGGCCGTGGACCATGGGCCGTGACAAGAAAAATCCGAAGCCGCTCGATGTCAACGCTTTCAATACCCTGGTGAAAACGGCCTCGGAAGTGCTGCGCCGCCACGAGCAGCAGCTGCATGCGCAATTGCACAAGCACCTGTTCGTCGCCACCGACGACGGCCAGGTCAAGGTGATGTTCGACATCGTGCCCGATGAAGAGCACCCGTACGCGGAACTGAGCGCCTACGACGCCGATGGCGAGCAGATTGCCAAGGTGCGCACCTCGGCCGCCTTCAAATTTAGCGCCACATCTGCGGCGAACTGGGTCGAAGGCGGCTACCGCAAACCATGACCAGGTAGGTCGGATGAGCGGGGCTTTGCTCCGCTCATCCGACCTATTGTTGGCGCCAGTGGTGGTGTCGGATTACGTTCCTTCGGATCTAATCCGACCTACCTCTTCTTCCTCCTCCACCTCCTCTTGCCGGCGGTACGCGAGGCGGTACAGCAGCGGCAGCACGAGCAAGGTCAAGGCTGTCGACGACAGGATGCCGCCGATCACCACGGTGGCCAGCGGACGCTGCACTTCGGCGCCCGTGCCCACGGCGATGGCCATCGGCACGAAGCCTAGCGAGGCCACCAGCGCCGTCATCATGACAGGCCGCAGGCGGGTGATTGCCCCCTCGCGTATCGCCTCTTGCAGGGGCATGCCCTGTTCGCGCAACTGGCGGATATAGGCGATCATCACCAGGCCGTTCAGCACGGCCACGCCGGATAGGGCGATGAAGCCCACCGCTGCCGAGATCGACATGGGAATATCGCGCAGCCACAGGGCGACGATGCCGCCCGTCAAGGCGAACGGTATACCGCTGAACACCAGCAAACCATCTTTCACGTTGCCGAACATGGCAAAGAGCAAGACGAACACGAGCGCCAGCGCCACCGGCACTACCAGCTCCAGGCGTTTCGTGGCCGACTGCAATTGCTCGAACTGGCCGCCCCAGCTGGTCCAGTAGCCGGGGGGAATGGCCACCTGCGCTTGCAGCTGCTGCGTGGCGTCGGCGACAAACGAGCCGATATCGCGTCCGCGCACGTTGGCGCTGATGACGATGCGGCGCTTGCCATCTTCGCGGCTGATCTGGTTCGGTCCCGGTGCCACTTGCAGGCTGGCCACTTCGCCGAGCGGAATGAAGCGCGCGCGGCCATCCGTCGCCGCTCCCAGGGGCAGGGAGATGGGCAGGCGTTTCAGCTGTTCCAGGTCGCTGCGCAGGCTGTCGGGCAGGCGCACGACGATGTCGAAGCGGCGGTCGCCCTGGAATAGCGTACCCGCCTCTTGCCCGCCGATGGCCGTGGCAATCGCTGCTTGCACGTCAGCAATGTTGAGACCGTAACGGGCCGTCTGCTCGCGGTCGATCTGTACCGTCAGCATGGGTAAACCGGTTGTCTGCTCGACCTTCACTTCCGTCGCGCCTGGGATCTTGCCCAGCACGCCGGCAATCTTCGCCGCCGTGCTGTCGAGGACGGCCATGTCGTCGCCGAACAGTTTCACGGCGACGTCGCTGCGCACGCCGGAAATCAGTTCATTGAAGCGCAACTGGATCGGTTGTGAAAACTCGTAGTTATTACCAGGCAAGCTGTTGGCCGTGGCTTCGATTTCCGCCAGCAATTGCTCGCGCGATTTTTTCGTTTGCGGCCACTGGTCGCGCGGCTTGAGCATGATGTAGCCGTCGGAAATATTCGGCGGCATGGGGTCCGAAGCGATTTCTGCCGTTCCCGTGCGGGCGAACACGCGGGCGATTTCCTTGTGCTTGTCGATCAGCTTGCGTTCCAGTTGCTGCTGCATGGCCAGCGATTGCGTCAAGCTGGTGCCGGGGATGCGCAGGGCCTGGATGGCGATATCGCCCTCGTTCAAGCTGGGCACAAACTCGCTGCCCATGCGCGTGGCCAGCAAGCCCGACAGTAATACGGCAACCGCCGCGCCCGTCAGCACGACGGGCGTGTTGCGCATCACCTTGTCCAGCAGCGGCGCATACCAGCGCTTGGCCGCGCGCATGATGGCGTTTTCCTTTTCCGCCACCTTCTCGCCAATAAACAGCGCCACGGCGGCAGGGATGAAGGTGATCGACAGCAGCATGGCGCCCAGCAGGGCGATCACTACCGTCAGGGCCATCGGCGTAAACATGCGCCCTTCCACGCCCGTCAGCGCAAAGATCGGCAGGTACACGACCATGATGATCAGCTGGCCGTACAACAAGGGGCGGCGTGCCTCCTGCGAGGCCGCAAACACTTCATGAAAACGTTCTTGCAAGGTCAGCGGTCGTCCCAGTTTCTGCTGCGCATAGGCCAGGCGGCGCACGCAGTTTTCCACGATCACCACGGCGCCATCGATGATGATGCCGAAGTCCAGCGCGCCCAGGCTCATCAGGTTGGCGCTCACGTGGTATTGCACCATGCCCGTAAACGTGAACAGCATGGCCAGCGGAATCACCATGGCCGTGATGACGGCGGCGCGGATATTGCCGAGGAACAGGAACAGGATGGCAATCACCAGCACGGCGCCTTCCAGCAGGTTTTTCTTGACCGTATTGATGGCCTTGTCGACCAGGACCGTGCGGTCATACACGGTGACGGCGTGCACGCCTTTGGGCAGACTTCGGTTGATTTCCAGCATCTTTTTATCGACTGCCTGCGACACGGCGCGACTGTTTTGTCCGATCAGCATGAAGACCGTGCCCAGCACCACTTCGCGGCCGTTTTCCGTGGCCGCGCCCGTGCGCAATTCGCGTCCCAGCACCACGTCGGCGACGTCGCGGATACGGATCGCCACACCCTGCACGTTGGCGACGATGATGTTGGCGATGTCGTCCTTTGACGCTACCTGGCCCGGCGCGCGTATCAACAGCTGCTCACCCTGCCTTTCGATGTAGCCGGCACCCACGTTGCCGTTGTTGCGCTCGAGCGCTGTCACCACCTCTTGCAGGCTGATGCCGTAGGCGGCCAGTTTTTCCGGGTAGGGCGCCACTTGGTACTGCTTGGCGTAGCCACCGATGGCATTGATTTCCGTGACCCCCGTAACATTGCGCAACTGCGGCTTGATGATCCAGTCCTGGATTTCGCGCAGGTCGGTCGGCGTGTACGGCGTGCCGTCCGGCTTTTTCGCGCCGTCTTGCACTTCCACCGTCCACAGGTAGATTTCACCGAGGCCCGTGGAAACGGGGCCCATTTTGGGCGTGATACCGGCCGGCAAGCTTTCCTTGGCTTCTTGCAGGCGCTCGTTGATCATCTGGCGGGCAAAATAGATGTCGGTGCCATCCTTGAAGATCACGGTCACTTGCGACAGGCCATAGCGCGACAGCGAGCGCGTCTGTTCCAGGTTCGGCAAGCCGGCCATGGCCGTCTCGATGGGGAAGGTAACCCTTTGCTCGGTTTCCAGCGGCGAATAGCCGGCCGACTGGGTATTGATTTGTACCTGCACATTGGTGATGTCGGGTACGGCGTCGATGGGCAGTTTTTGATAACTGTAGATACCCAGGCCGGCCATGGCGGCCACGGCCAGCATCACCAGCCAGCGCTGGTCGATGGCGAAGCGAATCAAGCGTTCAAACATGTTGGTGTCCTTGATGTCAGGTGATCAGTGTTCATGGCCGGCGGAGTCCTTGCCCAGCTCGGACTTCAGCACGAAGCTGCCCTGCGCCGCGTACGGTGTACCGGCGGCCAGGCCCTGTTCGATATGCGTCAACGTGCCATCGCTGCGTCCCAGCACCACCGGCGTGGCCTGGAAACCACCGTTGACTTGCACGAAGATGACGCTCTTGTCTTCCACCGTCTGGATGGCCGTGTTTTGCACGGTGACGCGCGCGTCCGCTTCGCCCGACACCACTTCCACGCTGACGAACAGGCCCGGGCGCCAGGCCATGTCCGGGTTACGCAAGCTGATGCGTGCCTTGGCCGTGCGCGTCTGCTCGCCCAGTAAGGCACCCACATAGGTGATCGTGCCTTGCGCGCTGGCGTCGAATGCACTGGCCTTGACTTCCGCCTTGCCTCCCACGCGCACGGTGGCCAGGTCTTTCGCCGGTACGGCGATTTCCGCCCAGACGCTCGAGAGGTCGGAAATGACGAAGATGTTGGCGTCTTCCTTGACGGCCTCGCCCAAGGTGATGTGTTTTTCCAGTACCATGCCGTCGAACGGTGCGCGGATCTCGTAGCGGTTCAGCGGCCCTTTGCCGACGCCAGCGGCGCCACTCGCGGTGCCGCTGCCACTGGCACTGGCACTGGCGCCTAGTGCGCTGAGCTTTTGCTGCGCATTTTGCACGGCGATTTCTGCTTCGCGCCACGCTTGCTGCGCCTGCAGATAATCTTGCTCGGCCGAAATCTTCTCGCGCCACAGCTTTTCTTCACGCTCATAGGTGGAGCGGGCCAAGGATAAACGCCGCTGCGCCGACAGCAGTTCGCTGCGCTGTTCCGACAGTTCCGTGCTGGCGATAACGGCCAGCACTTGCCCTTTTTTTACCAGCTGGCCCAGGTCTGCCTGTACCGCTTCTACCACGCCCGCCAGGCGCGGCACGACGTGGGCCGTGCGGTCTTCATTGAAGCGGATTTCGCCGGGCAGGGCGACGGTTGTCTTGATGCGGCCGGGCGCGGCGGTGGCGATGACGACGCCAGCCGCCTTGCTTTGCGCGGCGCTCAATTCCAGCCTGCCTTCCACGGCTGCGTGGCCGTCTGCGTCTTTCTTTTCAGCCTGTGCTTGCGTTTTTGCGGCGGCGGGCGGCGCGCTCTTGGTGTCGGAATTGTCCGTGCCGAGGATGAGGCTAGCGAGCACGACGCCGGCGGCCGCGATGGAGGCGATGGCGATCGCTTGTTTCTTGTCGAGTTTGATATGCATGTCGGGTCTTCCTTACAGGGGGGCGGTGGCGCCAAGCAGGCGCTCGATCTCGGTGGCGGCGTGCTGCGCTTCAGTCAACGCGCGCAGGTATTGGTTTTTGGCTTGCAGCAAGGTGCGCTGGGCGTCGAGCACATCGAGGAAGGCGAACTTGCCGAACTCAAAACCCTTGCTGGCCGCGTCGTAGGCACTTTGCGCGCCGGGCAAGATATCCTGACGCAAGCTCTGTACGTCGAGCCGGGCCGTGGCCAGCCGTTCGCTGGCGGCAGCCACGGCCGTTTGCACGCCGATGCGGGCGGCGGCCAGCTCGTCGCTGGCCTTGTCGCTGCGGCGCAAGGCGTCGAGCTTGTTGCCGGCATTGCGGTCGAACAAGGGCAGTGGCAAGGCCAGGCCGATGATGGCTTGGTTGCGGCCCAGTTCTTCCGAGCGCTTCACGCCTATGCTGAGCGTGACGTCGGGCGTGGCGCGGCGCTGTTCCACGTCCAACATGGCTTGCCGCTGCGCCAGAGCGCTGCGCGCCTGGCGCACGGCCGGTGCCTGCTCTAGGCGCGCCGCTTGTGCGCTGGCCGCTGGCAGCTCGGGCAAGGTTTCCAGTTGTCCCTCAGCCAAGGTGAAACGGGGCGTGGCATTGCCCCATAGGGCAGCGAGGCGCTGACGGGCGCTCGACAGCGTGCTGCGGGCCAGGTTCAGCTCCAGCCGCACGCTCGCTTCGGCGACGCGGGCACGGGTTTCCTCGACAGGCGAGGCCTTGCCGGCGGTGACCCGGCGCGCCGTGATGTCGCTGGCGCGCGCCGCCAGCGCCTGTGCGCTGTCGGCCAGGCGCAAGCCTTCCTGCGCGGCCAGCACCTCGACAAAGGCGGTGGCGACGGCGGCGCGCGTGTCGGCTTGCTGCAGGGACAGGCCCGCTTGCGCCA
This sequence comes from Janthinobacterium sp. CG_23.4, assembly GCF_029892305.1. NCBI lineage: Bacteria > Pseudomonadati > Pseudomonadota > Betaproteobacteria > Burkholderiales > Oxalobacteraceae > Janthinobacterium > Janthinobacterium sp. CG_23.4. Next base: position 376,771 of record NZ_JARXUX010000001.1, read on the forward strand.
GGTCTTCGCCGCGTTGGGCGACGCTCGTGCGGGCGCCGCGCTTGCCGCCCAGTTCAATCAGCTGGTTGAGCTGCACGGTGGTGGTGCGCGCGCCACGCCGCGTATCCTCCAGCACCGTTTGCAGTTCCGGGTTGGGCAGGGCGCGTGCCTGTTGCAGGGCGCCGCCCTGCGCCGCCAGCTCATGACGTGCACCCGACAAGGTAGCGTTGCCGCCGTCGGCGAGCAGCAGTGCGGCAGACAAGGTCAGAGGAGCAGCCGGCTCCGCAGGTACTTGCGCATGGGTAAGATTGCCAGCCAGCAGGCCAGCGCAGAGACAGAATAGAGAGATGGAACGGTACATCGAATTCTCCAGGGTAGGAAAAAAGAATTCGACGGGACGCGCAGGCTTGCGCCAGACTCATTGCGCCAAGATTAATCCGGCGCAGCGATGGCGATTAGTGATTGAGACGTCCCGTCGGTCTAGGCGGCCGACGACCAGTCAGGGCGCTTGGGAGCGTCCGGGATGTGGGAAGCGTAGAAGAAGGGAGCGGTGTCGGCGTTAACGCAGGCCGTGTCGCCGACGGGCAAGCTGGAGCCGGCCGGCAGCCAAGCATGGCCTATGCCATGGCAGACGTTGCAGTCGTTGTGCGGCTGGCCTTTGAATTGTTTGTCAGCTTTATCGGCGACAGGTTTTTTGTCCGCATCGGCCTTGTGCTGGTGATTATGGTGGCCCAAGTGCTGCGCCGCCTTGCCTTCCTCGTGCAGGCAATACGCGCTCGCCGCTGCCCAGGACATCTGGAGCGGAAGCACGAACAGCAGCAAAATGAGGAACAGTCGTCGCATGGTGAGATCTATTGTACAGAAAAGAGGGCGGGCGTGGCTAGCGTTGCTGGCTGCGCCACGCCTTCAATTGCGCGGCGATGGCCTTGCCCTGAAACATTTGTGGCTCGGAATGCTCTTGCGCTGCCATGCCGCCCGCGCGGAAATCTGCTGCTTCGCGCGCCTGCACCAGCCCCCTGGCCTGCTCGAAGGCTTCGGCAAAGCCTGCACTCTTGGGCAAGGATTGCTTGAAATACGCTTCGCTGAAATACGTGAAATCGTTCTGGTCGTCGCAACCGAACGAGCTGCGGTCGCCGCGCGCGGCCGTGATGATGAGGGTGTTGTCATCCTTCAACGGCGCAATAAAACCACCTGCATAGCAGGCCGAGACGACGATGACCTTCCAGCGGATGCCGCTGTGCTTGAGCATGGAGGCAAGTTCTTGCGCGGGCAAGCCGTGCAAGTCCATGCCGTTTTGCGCCAGCGCCAGTGCATGTTCGGGCGAACCATGGCTGGTGAGGAACAGGAACAGAATGTCGTTCTGCTTGTCCATCTTTGCGCCCAGTGCATCGAGGCTGGCGCTGATGCTGGTGCGCGTGGCCATCGGCTGTTGCGCCACTGTATTACGGCTGTTGACCAGCACCAGGGAGCGGCCTGCGGTGCCGTAATCGCGGTCGAACTGGTGCTGCACGAAGGCCGTTTCGCGGTGGAATACTTCTTGCGCGCCGTCGCCGGCCACGCCCAGCAGGTACAGATTGATCTTTTTTGCCGCATCGCGCGGCGCAATGCGCGCCAGGGCCCGGTCGAGCAGGGTGCCTTGGCGGTACAGGGCCAGCTCGACATTGTCGCGCGTGAGCTTGTCCAAGGCAGGGTCGTCCAACTGGCCTTGCGTCCAGTTGCCGCTGTCTTCGCGCCGGCCGTCCGCCTGCGCCACGGCGTAACGCAGCACGCCCTTGCCGTCGAACTGGCCATTCTTGAAGCTGCCCCGGTATTGGTCGCCGTCGGCCGTGCGCAGCACGCCTTCGCCCTCGAATTTCCAGTCTTTCAACTCGCCTTCGTAGTCGATGCCGTCGCTGGTGCTGACCTTGGCCTTGCCCTGCAGTTGGCCCTGGACGAACTCGCCTTCGAAGACGCTGCCGTCCGTGTCGGTCAGCTTGCCGCTGCCGTGCGGGCGCCAGTGTTTAAAATGGCCTTCGAAGCTGGCACCATCGGCGCCCTGGAAGCGGCCTGGCCCCTCGAAGCTGCCCTTGGTGAAGGTGCCCGCATAGATCTCACCCTTGGGCGAGGTGTAGCGGCCGATGCCATCGAAGGCGCCCTGGCGGAAGGCACCCACGTATTCGACGCCGGACGCCTGGCGCAGCGTGCCCTGGCCGGAAAACACGCCGCGTGCGAAGCCCCCTTCATAAAATGCACCGCTGGCATATTCCAGCCTGCCCCAGCCATGCATCTTGCCCGCGACGAGGGGGCCAAAATAGCGTCCGCCATCGGCCGTTTCGGCCGCCGGCGTCTTGGCTGGCGCGGCGCACAGCGGCGGCATGCCCAGCGCTGCAAAGGCCAGCAGGCCGGCGAGGGTATAGGGGCGTAGCGAGGCGCGTAGCGTGGCGGACATCTGTATGGTCTGGTCTGTAGGAAGGTGCCCAGTCTGCCACTGTATTGCCAGCGTGGCAAATGCTGGCATGGCCTGTGTTGCTCTGCCTTAAGGCAAGATTCTGCGTTTTATGCCGTGCCAAGGCTGGATTGAACTGATAATATTGATTTTCAGAATATATTGACACAAGGCATATAGCTACCCATGGAAAGCCGTCTCAGCCGTCTGGAAGCTGTCCAGACCGTGTTGCTGGAAATCGGGCAGCGCTCGAGCACCTGCAGCGATATCAGCGAATTCCTGCAGGCGGTGCATGCGGCGCTAGGTCGCATCATGTATGCGGCCAATTTTTATGTGGCGCTCAGCGACCGCGACGACGGTCTGGTGCGCTTTCCGTATTTTGTCGATGAATTCGATGCCGCGCCCGACCCGGACGTGGGCGTGCGCCTGGCCAGCGCGGCGCAATCGCCCACGGCATGGGTCATCGTCAACGGCAAGCAACTGGTGATGACGGCCGATGACGACGCCATGCGCGCCATCGATGGCGGCGCCTGGGGCGGCGGCACGGCGGCCGAGCACTGGATAGGCTGTCCGCTGCTGGACCAGCAACACCAGGGGCTGGGCGTTATCGTCATCCAGAGCTACGACGCGCAGCACCGCTTCAGCCAGGAAGACCAGGCTCTGTTCGCGCTGATCGCCACGCACGTGTCGAGCGCTCTGCAAGGCATGCAAAGCATGGACCGCCTGGAAAAAGCGGTGCAGGAGCGCACGGCCCTGCTGGCGCACGAGGTGGCCGAGCGGCGCCGCGCGGAAAACCTGCAGCATGCGCTGTATGAAATCGCCAATCTGTCGGCGCAGGCGTCCGATGCGACGACTCTGTATACGCGCCTGCACGCTATCATCAGCGAGCTGGTCACGGCGAAGAATTTCCTTATCGCCCTGTACCATCCGGACAGCAAGGACATCACGATCCCGTATTTTGTCGATGAAAAAGATGCGCAGGCGCCGGTGAAGCGCTTTCATTACGGCATCGGCATGAGCTCGTACGTGCTGGCGCGCCGCCAAGCCTGCCTGCTCGATGCGGACAGCTATGCGGCGCTGGTGGCCAGCGGCGAGATCGGCGAGCCACTGGGCAATGTGAGCATCGCCAGCTGGATGGGCGCGCCCATGCTGTTGGGCGAGCGCAAGTATGGCGTGATCATCGTGCAAAGCTACGACAGCTCTGTCGTGTATGGCCAGGCGGAACTCGACGTGCTGGCCTTCATGGCCAGCCACGTGGCCGTGGCGATGGCCCGCATCCAGGCCGACAGTGCCATGCGCCAGGCCAAGGAAGCGCTGGAAGTGCAGAACGCGGCCCTGAACAGCGCGCTGAGCGCCTTGCAGGAAGCGCAGTCGGAACTGGTGCGCCAGGAAAAGCTCGCGTCGCTGGGTCGGCTGGTCGCTGGCGTGGCACATGAAATCAATACGCCGCTGGGCATTTGCGTCACCGCCACCAGCCATCTGGTGCAGGAATTGAAGCTCACGCGCGAAGACCTGGACAGCGGCCAGCTCGATGCAGATGGCTTGCAGCAGTTTTTCGATATCATCGACCAAACCCTGCGCATCATGACGACCAATACGCAGCGCGCCGCAGCGTTGGTACGCAGCTTCAAGCAGGTGGCCGTGGACCAGTCCTCGGACGAATTGCGCAGCTTTAATTTGCGCAAATACCTCGATGAAATCGTGCTCTCGCTGCAGCCCAAGCTCAAGGGCAAGCCGATCAAGGTGGAAATCGATTGTCCACCTGATGTGCAGCTGCGCAGCTATCCGGGTGCCGTCTCGCAGATCGTCACGAACATGCTGGTCAATTCACTGGTGCATGGCTTTGTGGAAGGCGAGCCGGGCAAGATCAAGTTGTCTGCCCGGACGGCTGGCGAAATGCTGGAACTCGACTACAGCGACGATGGCATGGGCATGGACAGCGCCACCCTGGGCCAGCTGTTCGACCCCTTCTTCACGACGAAGCGCGGTTCGGGCGGCAGTGGCCTGGGCGCGCACATCTTGTACAACCTGGTAACGGGGCCGCTGGGCGGTACGGTGAAGGTGGTCAGCGCGCCAGGCATGGGTCTACATTATAAAATTCGGTTCCCGCTGGAGCCTAAGAGCACCTGAGAAAACGTCCATGGCTGCGTTGCTTGGTCTTGCCGTGCTATTCGCACTGTCTGCGACCGCGCGCCTTGCCCTGAACGTTTTTCAGGCGCTCTTGCGACGCGGATTTGGCACATGAAATCGCGGCGTACGGGGTCAGACCCTCAGGGTCTGACCCCAGTATTCGTACTTGGGTTAAATGTGCCGCCTAATCAGGGAAACGCTTGTTCAGGGCCAGAGCCTCATCCAGGTTCGCGATCAGCAACTCCACATACTGCGGGTCGAGGTGGCTGCCGCTCACTTCGCGCAGATAGCTGACCACGCGCTCCAGGGGCCAGGCATCCTTGTAGCAGCGCTTGTGCATGAGGGCGTCGAAGACGTCGGCGACGGCGGCGATGCGCGCGTAGGGGTGGATGTTTTCGCCCACCAAGCCTTGCGGGTAGCCGCTGCCATCGTACTTTTCGTGGTGCTGGTGGGCGATCACGGCTGCCGCTTTGAGCAGCGGGCGCTGCGAGCCGTCGAGGATGGACATGCCCACCGTCGGATGCTGTTTCATGATTTCCCATTCGGCCGCGTCGAGCTTGCCCGGTTTGAGCAGCACGGCGTCGGGCGTGGAAATCTTGCCGATGTCATGCATGGGCGCCGCGTGGCGCAGCACCATGGTTTCCTCTTCCGACATGCCGGAGGCCTGCGCCAGCAACTGACACACTTCTGCCATGCGGCGCACGTGGTTGGCGCCTTCATGCGAACGCGATTCGACCACATCGCCCATGCGCAGGATCAGCTCGGCCTGGGTGTCGGTGATTTCCTGCGTCAGCAGGATGTTATCGAAGGCAATCGCCACGCCCGAGCAGAACACTTCCAGCAATTGCGCGTCGAGGTCGGATATTTCTTCCACGCCTTTTAAAATCAGCACCGAAGCCTTGCCGCTGCTGTTGGGGAAATAGCCGACATAGGTGTCGCCATGCAGGCGCGAGATTTTATTGCTCTTCGCATGGTCCAGCTGAGATAGCAGAGCAGGGCTGAGAATGCCGCCATCGGCTTCATGGTCGCCGATCTGCGCGAGGATTTCATAATCCTGTTCGCCCGAGATGGCGCTGGCGCCGCGCAGACGCAGCAGCATGCTCGTTTCCAGGCGCAGCAGGGCGACGACTTGCTGCAGCAGGCCGCTGGCAAAGTCGCGCAGATTGCGTTGCTTGAAGATATGCGCCGAGGCCGCGATGACTCTTTCCAGGCCCTCGCGGTAATGCAGTTGGGCCAGGCGCGCTTCCTCGACCTTCATGATGTCGCGGTAGGCGCGCAGCGCGGCAAAGGTGGTGGTGAACAGCTTGGTGCGGTCCAGTTCCGTCTTTTCCTTGTAGTCGTTGATGTCGTAGTTGACGATCACCCGTTCTTCCGGCGCCTGTCCCGGCTGCCCGGTGCGCAGCACGATGCGCGTAAATTGGTTGCCCAGGTCTTCGCGCATCCAACGCGCCACTTCCAGGCCGCTGTCTTCGCGTTCCATCACCACGTCCAGGAAGACCAGCGCGATGCCCTCTTCGCGCGCCAGCACTTGCTTCGCTTCGGCGCCGCTATACGCATGCACGAAGCTCAGGGCGCGGCCCTCGAGGCGGAAACGGTTCAGTGTCAGTTTGGTGATGTCGTGGATGTCGGGTTCATCGTCGACGAGCAGGACTTTCCAGGGCGGTAACGTGGGTGAGGCTGAAGACAAAAATGACATAAGGACGAGTTCCGCTAAAAGGCATAACTGACGCAATGCTGAGACGCCTGCGCCAGGCTAGCCTGTGCGCCACTGACGGCGTTGCGCGTTTTTCGGGCGCATTTTTCGATTGTAGACTGACAGCCAAGTATTAACAATAAGCAAGAATAATTGACTGAAATCATGCGACATATATGCTAAAAAAGCATGCTAAATCCAGGCTCCTCACATCATCTGAAATTGATCGCTTAGACAACTATATTTTCAAGACAATACTTTGTTTTAATTAATATTACCAATAAATCTGCAAAAAATACCGCGTAGCGCCTTTCTGGCAGCAAATCGAAAAAGTAACAAGGTATGAATTGCGCAGCAAAGTAGGATGCGCTGCGCTATATTGGTCAGGTGTAAGCAGTCGCTCCATACCACTCACATTGACTGAAAAGGTGACATCATGCAAAAGCAGACGACGCGCGCCCTGGTCGCTGGTCTGGCCTTGCTGGCCAGTAGCGCGGCCTGGGCCGGAACGCAAGTGCAGTTCAGCAAACCGGATCAATTTACCGATGTCCCGTTCAAGCCGCAGGAACGCGATGAGGTGTTGAAGGAACTGAGCCAGCATTTCGAGAAACTGGGCGCATCGCTGCCGCCCGGCCAGAGCCTGAAGATCGATGTCACGGACGTGGACCTGGCGGGCCGTGAAAATCCCGCTTTGCGTGCCGGCCAGGATATTCGCGTCATGAATGGTGGGGTCGACTGGCCGCGCCTGCGCCTGCACTACGTGCTGGAACAGGATGGCAAGGTCATTCGCAGTGCCGATGCAGCGCTGTCCGACATGGCGTACCTGAGCCGCATCAATCATTACTTCAGCAATGAAAAGCTGCGCTATGAAAAGCTGATGATCGATGACTGGTATGCCGACACCTTCGGCATCAAGGTGCAGCGCCAGGCGCGCAAGTAAGCGCGCATTCACCGCTGCCTGCATCGCCTTGTCAGGGCAGGCTCATTCTTGCCCTTATCGCTGCCTGCCTGTCGCCCCAGTTTTCATGTTTTCCTGATAGACATGCAGCATGGCGGCATGCTTGATCGTTGCCTTAATCGATCCAGTTTACCTGCGTGAATTTGCTGCCGAACTCTTCCGGCATGGGCACGACTTGGCTGCGCTTGTAGTTGAAAAACACAAAGCCGGACTTGGCCATCGCGATCAGCGTGTTGTCGCGCGGGCGCGTGATGCGAAAAGTGATGTCGCCGCCATATTTATTAAAATCCATGACGCCCACTTCGAACAGCAGCTGGTCGCGCGCATGCGCTTCGGCACGGTAGGTGGTGGCCAGGTCGGTGACGATGATGCCGGTGCCGTCCGCTTCAATGTCGCGCACGCCGAATTCGAACAGGAAGCGAGCGCGGGCTTCGGAAATCATGGAAATCATGGAATCGTTGCCGAGATGGTTGCCGGCATTGATGTCCGTGGTGCGTACCGTCAGTTGCGAGGAATAGCAGTACTGGTCTTCGGGAAATTCAAGTTTCAAACGGGCCATGGTGTTCTCTTGGGCTGGTGCGCAGGGCGCGACGGGAAAAACCCATTCTAGCCGGTTCCCCGCGCCCCGTCGAAAAACGCCCCAGCCGCATGCGCGGCTCCGCTACACTGGCGTACGCTTATTTGTGTACGATGCGATACACCTTGCCCGTGCCGCTCAGCATGTACAGCTCGTTTTGCGCATCTTGGCCGAAGGACACGATGTTGCCCACGTTGGTGATGTTCCAGTCCGTCACTGCGGAGGCCGTGCCATTGCTGTAGCTGAAACTTTTTAGCCAGCCGCTGCAGTAGTCCGAGTACAGATAGTGCCCCGCCAGTTCCGGCAAGGCCGTGCCCCGGTACAAATAGCCGCCCGTGATCGAGCAGCCGCCGACCATATCGTGGCCGTATTCGATGGCAGGCACGACCAGCCCCGCCTGGTTACAACTGGCGCTGTTGTAGCACTGCGTGCCTTCCATGATGTTCCAGCCATAGTTGTTGCCCGCCTGGCCCACGGGCCGCACATCGACTTCTTCCCGGTTGGCCTGGCCCACGTCGGCGATATACAGCAGCTGGGCCGTCAGGTCGAAGGCGTGGCGCCACGGGTTGCGCAAGCCGTAGGCCCAGATTTCAGGGCGCCCGCCTGCCGTGGCAAATGGATTGCCGGGTGGAATGGCGTATGGCAGGGCCACCGTGCTGGCGTTGACGTCCAGACGCAGCAGTTTGCCCAGCAGGACGTTGGTATTGTGCGCGTTGCCGGGCGGGTCACCCGCGCTGCCGCCGTCGCCCGTGCCCGCATACAGATAGCCATCCGGGCCAAAGCTGAGCAAGCCGCCATAGTGGTTGCTGAACGTGGGATGGGGAATCGTGAGGATGACCAGCGCGGACAGGGAATCGGCCACGTTGGCGTTGCCCGCTGACACTTGCCGCCGCTCGATGACGATATTGCCGGCCAGGTCGGTGTAGTAAATGAAGAAATAGCCGTTGCTGGCGTATTGCGGATGGAAGGCCAGCGACAGCAAGCCCCGCTCGCCGCTGGTGGTGGTGAGCGCGCTGATATCGAGGAAGGACGTGGCCAGCAAGTTGCCGTTCTGCACCACGCGGATGCGTCCGGGGCGTTCGAGGATGAACAAACGGCTGTCGCCCGCTGGCGCCGTGAGGAAGATGGGCGCGCTCAGGCCGGAGACCACCTCTTGCAGGGCCAGGGCCAGCGGCGCTGTGGCCGCATACGTGACGCTGGCACTGGCCGTCGCGCCCGCATCAACTTGCACCTGCTGCGTGGCGGGCGTGGGCGCCAGCGTTCCCGTGCCGTGCGCCACGCTGGCGGCGCTGAGCGCGTAGGCGCCGGGCGCCAGGTCGGTGAGCGTGGTGCTTGCCGTCAGCAGCTTGCTGTAGGACGCGGGTCCGCTGAGCGTGACGGCGCCCGCCACGCCGGCCGACAAGCCGCCGATGCTGACCGTCAGGCTGCCCGAGGTCGCGCCGGGCGGGTCGTCGTCGCCGCCACCACCACAGGCGGCCAGCAGGGCCAGGCAGCATGCCAGCAGCAGGGCCAGCCAGATACGCGTGCGTTGGGAAAATAGATTGCGCATGTCAGTCTCCTGCGGGAACGACGCAACGGCTACGCGATGAATGTCGCTTGTGCCAAGAATGCGCGTCTGGATGCCGGGAAGATTGAGCAGGCGCAAACGGACATCCCAATGACGTCAGCATACGCCACGCGCCTGCCGCGCTTGTGTGCGCTGCTGCACGGTACGGCGGCAGCGGACAATTGCGCCGCGTTTTCAGACAAGGGTGGGGGCCGTTGCCTTGCCGCGCCCGCAAGCGCCCGATAATGGCGCATCTGAAACCGAGCAGGAAGAAACCCCATGAAAACCAAAGCCGCGATTGCCTGGAAGGCGGGTGCCCCTTTGAGCATCGAAGAAGTCGACCTGGCCGGCCCGCGCGCCGGCGAAGTGCTGGTCGAGCTGAAAGCCACGGGCATTTGCCACACCGATTACTACACCCTGTCGGGCGCCGATCCGGAAGGCATCTTCCCGGCCATCCTGGGCCATGAAGGCGCCGGCATCGTCGTCGACGTGGGCCCGGGCGTGACGACGCTGAAAAAGGATGACCACGTCATCCCGCTGTACACGCCGGAATGCCGCCAGTGCAAGTTCTGCCTGTCGCAAAAGACAAATTTGTGCCAGGCCATCCGCTCGACGCAGGGCCGCGGCCTGATGCCTGACGCCACCAGCCGTTTTTCCCTGAATGGCCAGCCCTTGTTCCATTACATGGGCACCTCGACCTTTTCCAACTACATCGTGGTGCCGGAAATTGCCTTGGCAAAGATCCGCGAAGACGCGCCGTTCGACAAGGTGTGCTACATCGGCTGCGGCGTGACGACGGGCGTGGGCGCGGTATTGTTCTCGGCCAAGGTGGAAGCGGGCGCCAACGTGGCCGTGTTTGGCCTGGGCGGCATCGGCTTGAACGTGATCCAGGCGGCGAAAATGGTCGGCGCCGATAAAATCATCGGTATCGATATCAACCCGGCGCGCCAGGCCATCGCGCGCAAGTTCGGCATGACGCATTTCATCAATCCGAATGCGGTGGAAAACGTCGTCGATGCCATCGTGCAGCTGACCGATGGCGGTGCCGATTATTCGTTTGAATGCGTCGGCAACACGACCCTGATGCGTCAGGCGCTTGAATGCACGCACAAGGGCTGGGGCAAATCGTTCATCATCGGCGTCGCTGCGGCGGGCCAGGAAATTTCCACGCGCCCATTCCAGTTGGTGACGGGGCGCGAATGGCGCGGTTCGGCCTTCGGCGGCGCGCGCGGGCGCACGGACGTGCCGAAGATCGTCGACTGGTATATGGAAGGCAAGCTCAATATTGACGACCTGATCACGCACAGGCTGAAGCTGGAAGACATCAACCAGGGCTTCGATCTGATGAAAAGCGGCGAGTCTATCCGCTCCGTGGTGCTGTATTGATATTGAACCCTAGCGTAATGTACTTATTGCGCAACACTTGACCGACGGCGCAGGGCGACAGCCTGTACTTCGTCGCCTGCGCCTGCTAGTGTGAAGACATCCGCCTTGCTTTGGGAGTCGTTCATGTTTGCCACTGTCTACCTTGCCACGTTGCGCCGCATGCTGCCCGTCTTCCTCGCTGCGGCCCTGTCTTCCCTGCTGGCCTTATGGTGGAGCAATGCCGCCATTCTTGCCACGCCTGCCATCTGGCTGGCGCTGCTGGCCACCTATCTGTTGTGCGCGCTGATGTTTACGCCGCTGGCCTTGCAGCGCCAGAAGCTGGCCACGCGCCACGTGCGCAGCCGCAAGTTGCGCTGAGTTGCGCTGAGCCCCGCGGCCCCTCGCTGCGCCTAGCGCGCCGTGCTGGAAAAGCGTTCGCGGTAGTCGCGCGGCGTGATGGCGAGTTTCTTTTGAAACAGACGGCGCAGCCTTTCCTCGCTATGCAAGCCGGCCTGCACGGCGACTTGTTTCAATGACGACACATTGTCTTCCAGCAAGCGGCGGGCCACTTCAAAGCGCGCCGTTTCGATGAATTCCGTGGGGCTGCTGCCCGTTTCGCGCTGGAACACGCGCGTAAAATTGCGCTCGCTCATGGACAGCCTGGCCGCCAGTAGCGGTATGCCAAGCTCTTCGCCCAGGTGTTCCATGATCCAGCCTTGTAGCTGGCGGATGCTCGGATGCGTCGTCATCTGACTCGACAGATGCACGGAAAACTGCGACTGGCCGCCGGGCCGCTTCAGGTACACCACCAGGTCGCGCGCCACCTCCAGCGCGATATCGCGGCTGAAATCGTCTTCCACCAGGGCCAGGGCCAGATCAATGCCGGCCGTCACCCCGGCCGATGTCCAGAATTTCCCTTCGCGTACGAAAATAGCATCGGCGTTGACCTGTATTAATGGATAGCGTTGGCGCAAGCTGTCCACGGCGCTCCAGTGCGTGGCCGCACTCTTACCGTCGAGCACGCCCGCCTCGGCCAGGAAGAAGCAGCCCGTACACAGGGCCGCCAGGGTATCGATGCGCGGTGCCGCCTCTGCCACCCAGGCGGCGAGGGCGGGGATGTCTTGCAAGACTTGCTCGACATGGTGGCAGCCGACGATGACGGCCAGGTCGGGCAAGCGGTTCACATCGAGCGCCTTGCTGGCGTGCAGCGACATCAGGGTGTCCGACTCGACAGGACCGATGGCGGTCGACACAATGCGCACGTCATAACCGCCGGGCAGATTGCGCAGGCGCAAATGGGTGTTGGCGTAATCAAATACTTTCATGGCACCGATGGCTTCCAGCGCCTTGAAGCCTGGATAGACGATGATGTCGACGCTGCGCAGGGGGAATTTTGGGGAGCTTTGCTTGAGCATGCAATGAATGAGATAAATGAAACAGTGCCATAATGCAACAATGGCGATGGCCTAGGTTAGCATGAAATTGGCTACCAACCGATTGCCCTCTCATTCATCAGATTGCTTTAAGCCGTGCGCATATACATTTTCATTGCCGCTTTACTATGTTCGCTGGGGACTGGCCTAGCCCGCGCTGGAACGCTCAGTTTTAACGGCGCTGCTGTCACGGACTGCAGCAATAGCGGCGTCGAATATACCTGCCCATCTTTGGCGATGCAATGGAATGACGATGTTGTCATTGACAGCGGCTACCGTGTGACTGTCAACAGCCCTGTAACAATTACATTTAATCAGGGCTTGACGATGACAGGCACGGCTAGTCTGACGGCCAAGGGAGATATCAATGTCAGCGACAACCCGCCATCGAAGTTAAAAATAAGTGGCGCGACCATTATTGCCAATGGCGGCACTTTTATCGCAGGCGGGCAAAATGGACAAAACATCGTTGCCAATATCAAAGCCGCGTCGATCAAGCTGGGTGGCAGTCCGATCAGCGTGACAGGCAATCTCATGGCAACGGGTGCGGTGACTATCGCTGCCAGTTCGACCGTGAATGGCGCTATCGAGGGCGGCTCCGTGACCGTCGAGGCTGATGCCAAGGTCACAAACGGTATTAGCTCGACAGGGCCAATAAATCTCGCATCGAGAGTGCGTGTCACGGGGGCTATTACCGGTACCACCATCGTTACCGCTTCCGCCGTCGTTATTGATGGCAGCATCATGGCCAGCACCTCGCTCTTGATTGAGTCTGCAAGCAAGGTTACGGGCAACCTGACTGCCCCTGCCATCGAACTGAAGTCGACGGACCTGCTGGTGACGGGCGATGTCAAGGCATCCCGGACGCTGGTCATTGAGAACAAAGCGACCGTCAAGGGCGATGTGGAAGGTGGAAGCGTGACCCTTGGGGATTCCGACGCGACCATCACCGGCAAGGCCTTGGTCGATCACATTACCCTGGGATATCGCGGCCGGGTGCAGCAGACCATTACCTGCAAGGCATACACGCCATCGTACCCCTGCAGCTGCGTGACGAACAACAGTGGCTGGCCCTACACCGATCCCATGGGGCCAAAATGCGGCCCGGCTACCGCGGCCGGTCCGCACCATTTCCAGATCGACCACCCGGGCACGGCCCTGACATGCGCGCCGCAGACCGGGACGCTGACGGCGTGCGCGGATGCCGCCTACAGCGCCCGGTACACGGGCGGCGCGAGTGTTACCGTCAGCCCTGGCGGCACGGCGACGCAGATAGGCAGCAGCGGCGTGGCAACGGCCAGCGTGCGCCAGTACACCGCTGGCACGACTACCTTGAGCCTGAGCAGCGTACCGGGCAGCACGGGCGCGCTGGTGTGCAAACGCAGCTCGGACAATAGCAATAGCTGCAACATGACGTTCGCGGCGACGGGCTTGACGGTCACTCCCGTGCATCATGTTTCTGGCAGGCAGCAGGCGTTCGGCATCAGCGCCGTGCAGGCTGCCCCCAACGCGCAAGCTTGCGTGCCACTGTTTCAAAATACCAGCAAGGACTTGAACCTTGTTTGCAGCTACGGCAATCCTGCCAGCGGCACCTTGCCCGTCTTCGTGCAGGGTAGCGGGGCTTTCGTGCCACTGGCCCAGAACGCTGGTAGCGCCTGCAGCACGACGGGCGCGAACGTCAAGCTGGCGTTCAACGACAAGGGTGTCGCCACGGCCATCATGGTGTATGCGGACGTGGGCAAGCTGGATTTGAAGGCCACTTATACGGGGTCGGCCACTACCGGCGATGCCGGCTTGAACATGACGGGCCTGGGCAGTGTCATCGTCGTGCCAGCCGCGTTTAGCGCCGTTGCCATCGCCAGCCCCCAGCGCGCGGGCGCACCGGTGACGGTCAGCATGAGCGCACTCAGTAGTGCAGGCGCCGTGACGCCGAACTTCGGCAATGAAACGCCGGCACAGACGGTGCTGCCTGCGCTGGCCAGCCTGCTCAAGCCGACGACGAGCGAGATTGCCGCGCCAGCCAAGCCGGCCGTGCAGGGCGCCGTGGTCTTCAAGAATGGTCGCGTTGCCAGCAGCGACATGTATTGGCCGGAAGTGGGAACGATCACCATTGCTTTTAACTTGGCCAATCCCAATGGCTATCTGGATGCCAACCTTGTCGTGCAGGACTTGCCCAAGCCCTCAAACGTGAGCGAGGCGGTGCAATTCATCGCGCACCATTTCATCACGCAGTTGATCAAGAGCAAGGACGCTGACCAGCCCAAGGCGAGCAACGGCATTGCCACGCCATGTGCCGCGCCGCTCATCTGCGCCGACGATGGGGAAAAAGGCCGCTACGCCTACTCCGGGCAAGCCATAGGCGTGCGCGTGACGGCGCGTGCCCTGGGGGGAGAAACGACGGTCAATTATGATGAGCGCAATCCGAGCGTCCTGGCACCCGTGTTGCTCGAAGGCCTGGACGCGGCCACGGGCAAGATTTCCTTTCCGCCGATGACGTCCGATGGCCGCAGCCGGCTCACCGATGGCAGCAAGGCGCAAACGACCATCACCGGCGTGGCGCCCGTGCAATTTACCTTCGGCGTTGCCTCGCCCATGCTCGCCTATCATTTTCCGGGCAAGGCCGGCGCGCCGGTGGCGCCCACCGACGTGCTGCTGCGCGCCAGCAGCACGTATCCGGGCGGCGCCGTCGTCAGTTCAAGTTCGGCATCGATACAGAACGAAGCACGGATGACTGTGCTGTCGGGGCAATGGCGGGTAGCCCACGGCTATGGCTCCGAGTTGCTGCCCATCAAACTGTCCGTGCAAGTGCAGTACTGGAATGGGACGAAATGGACGACGAATCTGCTCGACAGCATCAGTGCATTCAACAAGTCGGACGTGCTGCTGGCTAATTGCAAGAAAACGCTGGACTGCAGCGAGTTGGCCGCTGATGACCAGACCTATACCGTCGTGCAAGGCGCATTGCCACAAGCGAGCCGCCTGACCTTGCTGGCGCCCGGCGCAGGCAAGGCCGGCAGGGTCGACGTTGCCGTGGGCAAGCATGCCTACCTGGGCAGCACGGTCGGCAGCGTCGTCTTTGGTATCCTCAAGTCGGGTCCCGTGATTTACTTGCGCGAGCTGTATTGAGCCTGAATAAAGGGGGCCGACGCAGGCAGCGCGAAAAACCAGTACCATGCTTGGCGGTGGCATTTCCCCACCCCAACCTCAGACTGGAGTTTTTATGAGCACAACATCGCAGTGGATCGATATCGCCGGCCCGGACGGCAGCTTCCAGGCCTATCTGGCCGTGCCGCATGTGGGCAAGGGCCCCGGCATCATCCTGTTGCAGGAAATTTTCGGCGTCAATGCGCATATCCGCGCCGTGGCCGACCAGTACGCGGCCGATGGCTACGTGGTGCTGGTGCCGGACTTGTTCTGGCGCGCTGGCGCGCACATCGAGTTGGGTTATGACGGGGACGGCTGGACGCGCGCCGTGGAACTGCTGCAGGCTACCGACAATGCCCACGCCGATGCCGATATCGCCGCCAGCGTCGCCGCCCTGCGCGCGCGCCCGGAATTGAGTGGCAAGCTCGCTTCGGTCGGCTACTGCTTCGGTGGCCGCTTGTCGTTTCAAGCCGCTGCGGCAGGCCTGGTCGACGCCGCCATCGCCTATTACGGTGGCGGCATCCAGGATAAGCTGGATCTGGCCGACCAGATCAAGGTGCCGCTGCTCATGCATTTCGGCGGCCAGGACAGCCACATTCCGTCGCAAGCCGTGCAAAGCATCGCCGAGCGCTTCGACGACCGGCAAGACGTGGAAATCCATATTTATCCGGACGCCGAGCATGGTTTTAACTGCACCCACCGCGACAGTTACCAGCAGCGTGCCGCAGCCCTGGCACACGGTAATTCCTTGATTTTCTTGGCGGAAAATCTGTAAGGTATCCCCGTCAGCCAGGCCAGCCGCTATTGTCCAGGCCCTTGCGCGACCAGCAGCAAAGCCGCATGGGCGCTAAAATAGAGGCTGTGCCGGGCAACTCCGGCCGGCCGGGCGCGATGCCCGGCAAACCTGGATGAGGAACCGAATTAAAGATGGCCCAAGTAATTGTTTCAGTAACATTGGCGGCTAATGCCGAACGCGTGTGGGATTTTATCGGCGGCTTCCAGTCGCTGGCTGAATGGTCGAGTGCCATCAAGACTAGCCTGTCCGAACATGGCGGCCGCGTGCGCCGCCTGAAAACCACGGACGGCGCCATCATCGCCGAACGCCTGCAAAGCTACAGCGAAGCGGACAAGAGCTACAGCTACACCATCGTCTCCGGCCCGATCCCCGTCAAGAATTACCGTTCCACCCTGCGCGTCACGGGCGAACCGGGTGGCGCTTCCTGCTGCGCGGAATGGTCGAGCGAGTTCGACGCGGCCGAAGGCGTGGAAGAGGTCATGGTGGGCGCGTTCCAACATCTGTACGAAACAGCGTTCATCGACCTGAAACGCATCATGGCGATTTAAATGCAAACACCGGCCAAGGCCTAATGCCGTTCAGTTAAGGATTTTGGCGTGATTTATGAGCGCCAGTAAATTCGCTAACCCCAGAGGCAAAGAGCTGGGGTCTGACCCTCAGGGGCCGACCCCTGTCCTGGTTCTTGGGCTAAAAATAGCATCACTAACACACTAACTGAACGGCATTACCGGCCAAGGCCGGTGTTTTCCATGGTGCTTAGCGTTTTACCTTGCCAAACGCCTCGCCCTTGTTCCAAGTAGGCAAATTCTTGTCGTTCGCCACCTCATAGCCGAGGTTCAGGGTGAACTGCGCCTGCTGCAGCATGCCCGACAAGTCCCACGACGGGTGGTATTCATCCGTGACCTGATGGTAATCGTTTTTGAAGGCCACCAGGCGCTCGCTTGAGGCTTTGGGGTGCTTGACGAAGTCGAACGAGCCGTCGCCGGAAAACACGGCCGAGCCGACGTTGAAGGCCGGCACGCCCGCCTTGGCAAAGGCAAAATGATCGGCCCGGTAAAACGCGCCGGACAGGTCGGGAATGGTGGGTGCCAGGCGCAGGCCCATGCGTTTGGCGACCTTGGCGGCGCTCGCGTAGAGGCTGCTGCGCTCGGCGCCGGCGACGCCGATGTCGTGCGTCTTGCCGACAAAGTTCATGCTGTCGAGGTTCAGGTCGGCAGCGGTTTTTGCCAGCGGCCACAGCGGTGCGCGCGTATAGGCCGTGCTGCCCAGCATGCCCGTTTCCTCGCCGGCCGGCCACAGGAAGATCTGCGTGCGGCGCGCCGGTTGTTTTACGGCCACCTGCGCCATGGCCAGCAGGGCCGCTGCGCCCGAGGCGTTGTCGATGGCGCCGTTGTAGATATGGTCGCTCTGGCCAGCGCGTTGCTTGCCTTCGTCATCCTTGCCCAGGTGGTCCCAATGGGCCGAGTAAATCACGGCTTCATCCTTCAGTTTCGGGTCCGTGCCCGGCACGATGCCGGCCACGTTGAATTGCTCGATGCTGCGGATCTGGCTATCGAGTTGCACCTTGACCGTGGCATCCAGGGCCACGGGGCGGAACTGGCGCGTTTCGGCCTGCGCGCGCAAGGCGTCCAGGTCTTGTCCTGCTTGCTGAAACAGCGTGCGCGCCATGTCTTCCTGCAGCCAGCCTTCCATGGCGTTACCCGCGCCAGCGAGGCTGAAGCGCTCGTGGCCGAAACCGTTGGCCGGCACCGACCACGGATACGAGGCCGATGCGGTCGTGTGTATCAGCAAGACGCCGGCGGCGCCCTGACGCAGCGCTTCCTCGTATTTGTAGACCCAGCGGCCGTAATACGTGAGGGACTTGCCGGCAAAGCGCTGCGGTTCGGCGACGGTCGGCTGCGGATCATTGACCAGCATGATCAGCAGCTTGCCCTTCAGGTCGACGCCCTTGAAATCGTCCCAGTTTTCTTCGGCGGCGCCGATGCCGTAGCCGACAAACACGATGGGCGCGTCGAACGCCACTTTCTGCTGGCCGTTGGAAGCGCCAAAGACGATGTCTTTGCCGAAGGCTGGAGCGAGCGTCTTGCCGCCCACGCTGAAGGTGACCGTGCTCGATGGCAAGGCCTTGCTGCCGACGATGGTCAGCGCCTGGCGGTATGTGCCATCCTTCAAGGGCTGTAAGCCAGCCACGGCCGCCTGGGTTTCCAGGTAGCGCAAGGCCAGGTCGCCGCCGCGCTGGCCGGTGCCGCGTCCTTCGAGCAAATCGTCGGCCAGGAAGGACAGATGGGCGCGCAGGGGCGCTTCGGCAACGAGCGCTTGGGCGAGAGCAGCCGTGCTGAACAGGCTGGCGGCGAGGACAAAGGGAAATCGCATGACAACTCCAAAAGTGAATACGGGAAAGCAAAGCAGCGGCAATCTTACTCTATCGTCATGCTCCAGCGTAGTGCGCCGCACGACTGGGCGAGGCCGCACAAGGCGCGCCGGAATAGGCACTTGCTGGCGTTCTTGCGCAGCTGAAACGGGGCGGGCGGCGCCGTGCCTGCGCCTTAGCCGTTGCGCTTGCCGTGCAGAAGCGGTGCAGGTGGCATATTGTTGTGTATCGTTTAATGTTGGCTAAATCGCGCGCCAATTGCGTGCGGATCACCGATTTTTCTACCTTTGTTGAGTAGATATGGCGCAAAAAAACGGCGTTCTGCGGCATGCAGCCACCCGGTAAGGTCCAGTAAAGAGTAAACTAGCAGATACACTCTTTCGCATTGGGCGATTCGAGCGAACTTGTGAGTGATTTCATGTCTGATACACCAATTTCCTTATTTTCCGACCTTAACCTGAGCGAGCCGCTGATTCGCGCGCTCAAGGATGTCGGTTACGAAACACCGTCGCCTATCCAGGCGGCCACGATTCCACTATTGCTGGCTAACCGCGACGTGCTGGGTCAGGCGCAAACAGGCACGGGTAAGACCGCCGCCTTCGCCTTGCCCATCCTGTCGCGCATTGATCTGAAACAAAGCTCACCGCAAGCCCTGGTCCTGGCACCGACGCGCGAACTGGCGATCCAGGTCGCCGAAGCGTTCCAGGTCTACGCTGCCCATATCCCTGGCTTCCACGTGCTGCCGATCTACGGCGGCCAAAGCTATGGCCCGCAGCTGTCGGCCTTGCGCCGCGGCGTGCACGTCATCGTCGGCACGCCTGGCCGCGTCATCGATCACCTGGACAAGGGTTCGCTCGACCTGTCCAAGCTCAAAACGCTGGTACTCGACGAAGCCGATGAAATGCTGCGCATGGGCTTTATCGACGATGTTGAACGCATTTTGCAAGAAACACCGGAAGGCCATCAGACGGCCCTGTTCTCGGCCACCATGCCTTCCGTTATCAAGCGCATCGCCACTACCTACCTGAGCAATCCAGCCGAAGTGACGGTCGCCGCCAAGACGGGCACGGCCGACAACATCCGCCAGCGCTACTGGCTGGTGTCGGGCATGCACAAGCTCGACGCGCTGACACGCATCCTGGAAGCGGAAGCGTTTGACGGCATGATCATCTTTGCCCGCACCAAGCTGGGTACGGAAGAGCTGGCCGGCAAGTTGCAAGCGCGCGGCTTCTCGGCTGCCGCCATCAATGGCGACATCCAGCAAGCGCAGCGCGAGCGCACGATCCAGCAGTTGAAAGACGGCAAGATCGACATCCTCGTGGCAACCGACGTGGCCGCCCGCGGCCTGGACGTCGAGCGCATCAGCCACGTCGTCAACTACGACGTGCCGCACGATCCGGAAAGCTATACCCACCGTATTGGCCGCACGGGCCGCGCCGGTCGCAGCGGCGAAGCGATTCTGTTCATCACCCCGCGTGAAAAGAACTTGCTGAAAGCCATCGAACGTTCGACCCGCCAGCCGATCAGCATGCTGGAACTGCCAACCATCCAGGCTGTCAACGACGTGCGTATCGCCAAGTTCAAGGAACAGATCAGCGAAACCCTGGCCCTGGGCGAACTGGAACAGTTCCAGTCGCTGATCGAAGATTTCGAACGCGAACAGAATATTCCCGCCATCGAAATCGCTGCTGCCCTGGCGAAGATGGCGCGTGGCAACGTGCCTTTGTTGCTGGACAAGAACAAGGCGCGCGAGCAAGCCACGTGGCAAGACGACCGTCCTGCGCGCCAAGACCGCTTCGAACGCAACGACCGTCCAGAACGCGGCGAGCGCTTCGAGCGCAGCGAGCGTGGCGAACGTCCGGCCTTCGCGAAAAAGGAACGCATCTCGCGTCCAGCCGACGCCGGCATGCAAACCTTCCGCATTGAGGTAGGTCATCAGCATGGCGTGAAACCGGGCAATATCGTGGGCGCTATCGCCAACGAAGCGGGTATCGATTCGAAAAACATCGGCCGCATCGAAATCTATGACGATTACAGCGTCCTGGACTTGCCAGACAGCATGCCGAAAGAATTGCTGGACCAGCTGAAAACCGTGTGGGTGGCGGGCCAGCAGTTGCGCATCAGCCGCGACGGCGACGCGCCGGACCTGGCGCCAGCGGCCGCGCCGCGCAAGCCGTTCGCATCCAAGACCGCAGCCGCGTTCAAGGATGCGCCAGCGGACGCGGGCGATGCAGCAGCAGCACCGCGCGCGCCGAAGAAGGAACGTCCACGCCCAGGCGTGACGGCCTACCGCATCGAAGTGGGCCGTGAGCACGCCGTGACGCCAAGCAATATCGTCGGCGCCATCGCCAACGAAGCGAACCTGGAAGCCAAGCATATCGGCCGTATCGATATCTTTGACAACTACAGCGTGCTGGACCTGCCGGAAGGCATGCCACCGGAAATTCTCGACCATCTGAAATCGGTCGTGGTCTCGGGCCAGAAACTGCGCATCAGCCTCGACGACGGTACGACCGAGCGCAAGCCTGCGCCACCGCGCCCGAAGTCGCCACCGCGCAAAACGTATAAGTAATACCTGAGCAAGCCTGCTGCGCGTCGCACTTTGCGGCCGGCGATGCTCATGGGCACTGCACCCCCGTACAGAGTACGGCGGTGCTTCCCGGCTACAAATCACTGCCGCTCGCTACGGTTTTGCCTGGCGTTGTGACTGGCAGGGTAGCGATTGACTTCACCGGCGCTACGGCGCCCGTGTTGCGAATTAGAGACATATTGCTCACTGGCGCGTTCGCGCCAGTTTTTTATTTCCCCCATATATATTCATTATTGCAGCGTCATGCTTGCCGGCAAGGCTTCGGCACGTGCCGCGAATTATCGCAATGCCGCCGCGCCTTTTTTATCTGAGCAAACACCATGTTTATTGCCTACCGCACAGATACATAATTTTTTATTAATCATTTTGCTTGCGTACAATTTAAATTTTTAATTTAAATAAAATCAATTAAGTTGATCAAATGTAAATTTAAAAACACAAATAAATTGATTTTTATTAAATTGTTTGACCTGTGCGAGAGTCGCCGTGGCGATATCTCGCCGCTGCTTGATGTGATATATTGTTTTTATGTTTTTGTTATGCTAGCCGAAAAAATAAAGGAGCGACGATGCGGGTTAATATGCCTATCACGCAAAATGAATACGTATTAAATGAAGGCATGACGATTGTTTCCACCACGGATTTACAGGGAAATATCAATTACGCCAATCAGTATTTTATTGAAGTCAGCGGTTTTTCAGAAATGGAACTGCTGGGTGCTCCACAGAACATACTGCGCCATCCCGATATGCCGGCCGAAGCGTTTGCCGACCTGTGGGATACCGTCAAGACGGGCACGCCATGGACCGGCATGGTCAAGAACCGCTGCAGGAATGGCGATTTCTATTGGGTCTTCGCCAACGTTACGCCCGTCATTGAAAACGGCCGTCCGATCGGCTACATGTCGGTGCGGACCAAGCCCACGCGTGAGCAAGTCAATGAGGCGGCAGCCCTGTACAAGAGTTTTAAAGATGGCAATGCCGCCAGGCTGGCGATGCGCAATGGCCGCGTCGTGCGCCAGGGCTGGGTCGCCAAGCTGGCCGAGTGGCGCAAGCTGAGCCTGTCGCAAGACCTGGCCGTGCATTTCCTCATCTTTGGCGTGGTGCTGGCCATCCTCGGCGGCGCCGTGTGGAATATCGATGGCGACACGAGCACGGCCACGCGCAGCTGGCTCAGCGGCGCGGCCGTCGCGGCCGTCGCGTTGCTGCTGTATTTCTGGGCGCATTTGCACAATTCGCTGGTCGCGCCCATGGGCGACGCCATCATGGTAGCGCGCAAGATGGCCGGTGGCGACTTGACGGGCGTGATCGACAAGGTGCGTGATGATGATATGGGGCAATTGATGGCGGCCTTGCGCCAGACCAACATCAACTTGCATAGCATCATCGGTGACGTGCGCGCCAACTTCGAGGATATCCGTGTCACCACGGCGGAAATTGCCACGGGAAACATGGACTTGTCGAGCCGCACGGAATCGCAGGCGTCCAGCCTGGAGCAGACGGCGGCCAGTATGGAAGAATTGACTTCCACCGTGCAAAACAGTGCCGACCACGTTGCCACGGCCCACGACCTGGCGCTGAAGGCATCCACCGTCGCGGCCAAGGGCGGTACCATCGTCAGCGACGTGGTCACCACGATGAATGAAATCAGTACTTCGTCGCGCAAGATTCTCGATATCATCGGCCTCATCGACGGCATCGCTTTCCAGACGAATATTCTTGCCTTGAACGCGGCCGTGGAAGCGGCCCGCGCGGGCGAGCATGGCCGCGGCTTTGCCGTCGTCGCTGGTGAAGTACGTAACCTGGCGCAGCGTTCGGCTACTGCGGCAAAAGAAGTGAAAGACCTGATCGACCATTCGATCGCCACCGTGAATGCGGGCAGCGTGCTGACCAGCAATGCGGGCGCCACCATGACGGAAGTGATTGCCTCGGTGGCCCGCGTGACGGAAGTGATGGACGAGATTTCCTCCACCACGCGCGAGCAGAACCAGGGCATCGGGCAAGTCAACCAGGCCGTCATCCACATGGATGGCATCACGCAGCAGAATGCGGCGCTGGTGGAGCAAGCGGCTGCGGCAGCTACCAGCCTGGCGCAGCGCACGGACAGCGTGGCCCGGTCGATCAGCATTTTTAAACTGAAGGCGTCGCCCAGGCGCAAGCCTGCCGGCGTGGGCCGCAGCCCTGGCGCGGGCAAGGGCATGGCACCACGTGCCTTGCTCAAGGCACGCTAGTCAAGCTGCAAAACGTCGGGGTCAGTCACTGCGTGATCAGAATGCTCCCCATTGGGGCGCATTCCTCCGTCGGGTCTGCCCCCCATTTACCTGCCGTCAGCTAGGCGCTACAGCCACTACTTTTTCAGCCGGTACACTTCCCCGCTGCGCACCTTCCGTACCACCCCATCTGCACCAAACAAAATCACAAACTCGCCGTGCGCGCCTGCGGCGGTCGGATAGTTGTAGCTCCACACTTCATTGCCGCTGTCGAAACGGATGGCCGTGCTGTCTCCCAGCGCCGCGCGCACTTGCTCGCGCGTGCTGCTGCCTGGCTGCACCGTTTGCTCCAGCGTAGCGTAAGACACGGTCTTGCTTGCCTGCAAGGCGCGTGTGCCGGAACAGGCGGCCAGCAGCGCCAATGCGAAGACAGCAAGCCACTTCATGGCGCTACCTCGTCCATGTAAGTAAATTCCAGCACGGTATCGTCGGGCCAGCTGTTATCCCACAGGGGGGCGTAATACGTGTGCTCAAGCAAGACTTGGCAATCGCAATAGGGCAGCGATGCGGGAGTTTGCTCGCCACCCGCGTATAGCATGGTGAACGGTAGCGACACCCTGCGTTCGCCGTGCACGAGGGTCACGCCAAACAGGGGGCGCTGCGTGAAAAACAAATAATTGCCATCGGCCTCGGAACACACTTTGTCCGTGCTGTAGAGCATGCTGGAGAGCCAGGCGATGATTTGCGGGTCGTTCGAGATCAGGCCCGAATCCATGCCGACGCGGCATTCCAGGCGCAAGTCGCCCAGACGCCGTGTGCCGGGCGGCAAGCCGGGCGTGATGACTTGCGCGCGCCAGCTCATGCTCGTGGCCTTGCGGTTGGCGATCAGCACGGCGTCCTTGCGCGCAGCTTGCGCATTGCGCACGGGGGCAAAGCTGTTGTCCTCTGCCAAGGGTAAGGCGATACTGATGCTGTCGCCGGCGATGCGCAGCTGCACACCTGTCATGTCCACGCCAGGCTGGCGCGGCAGCAAGCGAAAGCGCAGCAGCGCCTGTGGCGCCAGCGCATGGTCACGCTCGAAGCGGTCTAGGCCCTGCAGCAGCTTGCGGTAGGATTTGTCGACGGGGTCGCGCGTGGCACCCACTGTGACTTGCTGCACCTGCACCTGCACCGGCATCGGCACCGGCGTGGTGTGCGCCAGCGCAACAAGGCTGTACAGTGGACCGGCGAGCAAGCCGGTGAGCAGCAGTGAGAGATGGATACGCATGGCTTGATGCTACGCTTTTTTGCGCGGCAGCCACGCACGGGTGGGGCTATCAGTATTGGCTATATTTGCGCGCATCGCCGCGCACTTGCTGCGCCGGGTATTTCTGCGCATTGAGCGCCATCTTTTCCAGCACGGCCGCATGCAGGTCGACGCCGCTCTTGTCGGCCAGGCGCACCAGATACATCAGCACGTCGGCCAGTTCGTGACGGATGCCCAAGCGCTTCGCTTCGTCCAGCTCGGCGTGCGCGCCCGTGGGTAGCCACTGGTAGTGTTCCATCAGTTCTGCCACTTCCACGGACAGGGCCATGGCCAGATTCTTGGGCGTGTGGAACTGGTCCCAGTCGCGCTCCTCGGCAAAGGCGCGCAGGCGCGCGCGGATGTCCGTCAAGCTGTCGGCGGGCGCATTCATGGCGCCACCTGCAGCGGTTTTTCCATGCGGACACTGAAGCGAGCGTCGCGATGGTCGCCGTAGGGGCCGCGCTGTTGATCGGCATCGAGCTCGGCGAGCAGGGTTTGTACATCGGCTTGCTGCGGCGATTCCAGGCAGATTGTCATGGGTAAATTCAAGGTGATGAGCGGTCTTGCATGGTATCACTGCGGCCGCGCCAGGCGCAGCGTCAGGCCGATGGGCGACATCACAAAACCCATCAGTTCCTGCGCCTCGCCGCCATCGGGCGTGTCGACGCTGGCGATGTCGAAGCTGCCCAGCAGCATGGCCATGGCGATCTTAATTTCCAGCAAGGCCAGGTAGCGCCCAGGACACGTGCGCACGCCGGCGCCGAAAGGCATGGCGGCGCGCTTGTCGATGGCTTTGCCGGCCAGCCAGCGTTCGGGCTGGAACGCTTGCGCGTCGGGAAAGTGCGTATCGGAAACGCTGTCATGGCGCATTACGCACCACAGCATGCTGCCGGCGGGCACGGCCACGTCGCCCACTACCGTGTCACGCAGCGCTTCGAGCGGAATGTAGGGCGCCACCGGTTTCAATCGCATGGCTTCGCTGGCGCAGGCGCCCAGATAGTCGAGGCTATCCATCTGCTCGATGCTGAAACCGCTCACGTCGGGCGCCAGGCGGCGCACCTCTTCGCGCGCCTTCGCCAGGCAGTGCGGATGGCGTTGCAGCAAGTAAATCATCCAGGAGATCGTGTTGGCTGTCGTATCTTCGCCGGCCAGCAGCATGGTCAGCACATTGCCGGCCACGGCGCGGTCGTCCACGCCGCTGTCGGCTTCGTCGGCGGCGGCGATCATCGCTTCGAGCAGGTTGGGTGGGCGCACGCGCCGCGCCGGGTCTTGCTCCAGGCGGGCGCGCGCTTGCCGTACCAGGTCGGCCACGGCCACGTCCAGCGCCGCTACGTCGCGGTCCAGGCGGCGGTCGACGGGCAGTTTGAAATAGCGCCAGTAGGGCAGTATCGACAGGCTGCGCCGCGCTACCGCGGGCAGGATCGCGTCCAGATGGCGCTGGATCACGTCCTCGCCCGATTCGAGTGTATTGACTGCCGTGCCGAAGGCCAGGCCGGCGATGATATCGACCGTATAGCGTTTCAGGTCGCCGTCGAGGTTGATCGCCTGGTTTTGCGTGGCGGACAGATGCCAGCGCCGCTGCAAGCGCTGCGCTACCGTCACCAGCGCTGGGAAATAGGCCTTGATGGCGCCCGGAGCCATGCCGGCCATGACCATGCGGCGCTGGTTGCGCCACTGCGTGCCCTCGGCCAGGAACAGACCGGGATTGCCGCCCATTTCCTCAGAGACGATATAGGTCGACAGCGGACGCCGGAAGCCGTCGGGCCGGTCGCGCAGCACGGCCGCCACCGCCTCGCTGTCGGCCACCACCAGCACCAGCGTGCGGCCGAACCAGGCGCGCAGGTAGGGGCCATAGCGCTGCACCCAGCCTTCCACGTCGCGGTGGATGCGCGGCAGTCGCACTTGCAGCGCGTTGCCGATGATGGGCAGGGCGAAAGGCCCCGGCAGGCGGCGGATCTGGCGCAAGCGCGTGGTCACGGTGGGCGCGGCGATGTGGTCGAGTGGCGGCATGACTGGCTCCTGTTTCAGTGGCAACGATGGCATGACTGTAGCGCGCTTGCGCGCCCGCGTCTTGAATGAATACGACATCGCGCGCAGCCAGAATTTCCCGGTACAATCGTCGCCATGCCTGCCGCTCCTACGCCCCCTAAGCCCCCTAGGCCCGCTAAGCCTATGACCCGTTTGATCGCGCCGCGCACTGCGCTCGCTTCTTGCGTGCGCGCCTTCCTCGTGCGCGACACCACGCGCTGCGCGCCGTTGCCGCCGGCGCAGCGCCTGAACCGCTTTCCGGCCACGCCCATGTGCTGCCTGTTGTGGACCGTCGAGGGCGAGGTCGAGGCGGCCGCGCCCGGCCCCGACCTGCAGCATGTGCGCATGCCGCCCGCCCTGTTCAGCGGCCCGCGCGGCTATCCGCTGGTCAGCTACAATCCCGGCCCCGTGCACTCATTCATGGTGATGCTGTATCCGGCCGCCCTGCATGCGCTGACCGGTATCGACATGGCAGTCCTGTTCGACCAGGTACGCCCGCTCGCCCCCCTGTTCGATGCCGACTGGCTGGCACTGTCCGATGCCGTGCTGGCTGCACCCGACGACGCTGCGCGCATCGCGCTGGTGGAGCAGTTCCTGGCGCCGCGCTGGGAGGTGGCGCGCAAAAGCGGCGACCATCCGGCTGGCGCCATACAGGACTGGGTGCGCCGCCTGGGCGTGCAGGCGGCATCGACGGGTCTTGCCAGCAGCGTGCGCCATATCGAGCGCCGCATCAAGTCCTGGGCCGGCCAGCCCATGCGCACCCTGCGCCGCATGCGCCGCGCGGAACAGTCGTTTCTCGATGCGCGCGAGGCCATGTTGCAAGGCAATGCCTCATGGAGCGATATTGCCGCCGCCGGTGGTTACGCCGACCAGGCCCACCTGTGCCGCGAGGTGCGCGCCATTACGGGCTTGAGCCCCACCGAACTGGCGCGCGCCAGCCGTGATGACGAGAGTTACTGGGTCTACCGGGTGTGGACGTAGTCAATACCTGAGCAAACCTCGCGCGTCGGTATAGGCGGCCTGCGATACTCACCGTACTGAAGTACGCTTGCGCTCCTTCGCCACCGCTCCTTTGCGCTCGCCACGGTTTTGTCAGGCATCGGGACGCCACGGGATGACAGGTTTTACGCAGCGGGTTCCTGGAATACCACGCCTTTCGCCAATGTGACTTCATTGTGCCCCGCGCCGGGGGCCATCATGGGGAAGCAGTTTTCTGCGCCGTGCACGCGCACGTCGAGGAAGTAGGGCCCGTCCGCTGCCAGGCAGGCGGCCAGCGCCGTGTCGAGCTCGTCGCGCCGGCTCACCGTATGCGCCTGCCAGCCGAAGGCCCGCGCCAGGGCGACGAAATCGGGCAGCGCCTGTGTATAGCTGTGGCTGTAGCGCTCGCCGTGGTGCAGTTCTTGCCACTGGCGCACCATGCCCATGGCGCCATTGTTCGACAACACCACTTTCACGGGCAGGCGGTGCTGCGTGGCGGTGGCCAGTTCCTGGATATTCATCAAAATCGAGGCGTCGCCGCTGACGCACACCACGCGCTTGCCCGGATGGGCGATCTGCGCGCCGATGGCGGCCGGCAGGCCGTAACCCATGGTGCCGGCGCCACCCGAGGTCAGCCAGCGGCGCGGCTGCTCGAAGCGCAAATGCTGTGCGGCCCACATCTGGTGCTGGCCCACGTCGGTCGACACGATGGCGTCCTGTCCGGCCAGCGCCGCCTGCAGCCGCTGCATCAGCGCCTGCGGCGCGATGACCTGCGGCGTATCGTTGAAGCCCAGGCTATCGTGCGCGCGCCAGCCATCGATGCGCTGCCACCACGGCTGGCGGTCCGCCAGCGAGCGCCTGCGCAGTTGCGCCTGCAGCGTCGTCAGCAATGCGGCCAGCACGGGCGCGCAGTCGCCGCGCAAGCTGACGTCGGCGCGCACCACCTTGCCGATCGACGTTGGGTCGATATCGACGTGGATGATTTTTGCGCCGGGACAGAAGGCGTCCAGGCGGCCCGTGACCCGGTCATCGAAGCGGGCGCCGACGCAGACGATCAGGTCCGCATGGTGCATGGCCAGGTTCGCTTCCAGCGTGCCGTGCATGCCCAGCATGCCCAGGAAGGCTGGGTGCGAGGCGGGAAACGCACCCAGGCCCAGCAAGGTCAAGGTACAGGGCGCCGCTGCCAGCGTGACCAGTTGGCCGAACGCGGCGCAGGCATCGGGACCGGAATTGATGAGGCCGCCGCCGCCATAGAACACGGGCTGGCGCGCGCTGGCGATCAGGCTGGCGGCCTGTTCGAGGGCGGCGCTGGCGGGCAGGGGAGCGGCCGCTGCGGTGGCGGTGAGGGGCGGCAGCGGTGTGTGCGCCGTGACTGGCGCCAGTTGCATATCCTTGGGGAAATCGATCAGCACGGGACCGGGCCGCCCTTGCGTGGCTTGTGCGTAGGCCTCGTGCACGACGGCTGCCGTTTCATCGGCCGTGTGGATTTGCCGGTTCCATTTGGTGACGGGGCGCGAGATGCCCAGCGCATCGCATTCCTGGAAAGCGTTGCTGCCGATGCTGGTGGTGGCCACCTGGCCGCTGATGCAGATGACGGGAATCGAATCGCACAGGGCGTCGAGCAAACCCGTGGTGGTGTTGCTCATGCCGGGACCGGAGGTGACGAAGACGACGCCAGGCCTGCCCGTGCTGCGCGCATACCCTTCGGCCGCGTGCACGGCGGCCTGTTCGTGGCGCACCAGCACATGGCGCAAGCGGGGCTGCGCGTGCAGCGCGTCGTACAGGGGTAGCACGGCGCCGCCCGGGTAGCCGAAGACGGTGTCGATGCCCAGCGCCAGCAAGGTGTCGATGAGGATGCTGGCGCCGTTGCGCGGTGCAAGATCGTGGGCGGCGGCAAGGAGGGGTGCGGGATCAGGTTTCATGGCCTTATTTTCTGCCTGATACGGCAGAAAAGGCTGCTGGTTTTCTCGTGTAGAATAAAAAATTGAGCAAAATTTTCTGTGAAATTAAGGTATGACAGAATGAAACTGGACAAATTCGACCTCGCCATCCTGACGGCCCTGCAACAGGATGCCCGCATCAGCCTGCACGAGTTGAGCACCAAGGTGGGCCTGACCTCGTCGCCGTGCTGGGCGCGCATCAAGCGCATGGAAGACGATGGCGTCATCGAGGGTTATACGGTGAACGTCAACGCGGCCAAGGTGGGGCTGGCCGATACCGTCATCGTGCAAGTGACCCTGGACGACCATTCCGACCAGGCCCTGTTTGAATTCGGCCACGCGCTGGCCATGATCCCGGAAGTGCTGGAAGCGTTTCTTGTCTCGGGCGACTACGATTACTATCTGCGCATCGCAGTCAGCGACACGCGCGACTACGAACGCCTGCTGCGCGAGCGCCTGTACAAAATTCCCGGCATCCGCCATAGCAAATCGAGCTTTGTGTTGCGCCAGCTTAAACAGAGCTATCTGCCGCTGCAGCGCTAAACGCGCGCACGGCGGGAATTTTGCCCTGGCCCAGCGCGGGTGGCTGTCCGATACCGGGCGTAATAAAAACCGCAATAAAAACCACAAATCGGGCTGCGCATGACACTGACTGTAGCGCCCGCCCCAGCCATGGCTTGTTTCCCTCTACCTTGCCAGGAAGGCCCGGGCGTTTTGAGGCGTGCAGCAGCAGAGAAAGCAAGCGCGTGCGCTTACATTCAGGCTGTCCAGCGGGGCGGCCGTTTTTCAAGGAAGGCGCTGATGCCTTCGTCGGCATCGTCTTCCATCATGTTGCGCGCCATCACGTCGCCCGCATACGCATACGCGTCGTCCAGCGGCAGCTGGCGCTGCCGGTAGAACATGGCTTTGCCATAGCGGATGGCGGTCGGGCTTTTTGCCATGATGTGCTGCGCCAAGCGCGCCACAGCCGCGTCGAGCGCCGTGTCGGCCACCGTTTCATTGACCAAGCCCCAGTCGGCGGCCGTGTCGGCATCGATGAAGCGGCCCGTCACCAGCATGTCGAAGGCCCGCTTGGGCGAGACATTGCGCGACAGGGCGACCGATGGCGTGGCGCAAAACAGGCCCACATTGATGCCGGACACGGCAAAGCGGGCCGAGGCGCCCGCCACGGCCAGGTCGCAGCTGGCCACCAACTGGCAGCCGGCCGCCGTGGCGATGCCGTGCACGCGGGCAATCACGGGCACGGGCAAGGCTTGGATCGCTTGCATCACGCGCGAGCATTGCGCGAACAGGGTTTGATAATAGTCAAGCTGGCGCGTGGCCTGCATCTGGCGCAAATCGTGGCCCGCGCAAAAAGCCTTGCCTTCGGCCGCCAGCACCACGCAGCGTACGTGCGCTTGCTGCGCGATGCGATCGAACGCCTCTTGCAGCGCCGTCAGCATGGCTGCCGACAGGGCGTTCAATTGCAGCGGGCGGTTCAAGCGCAAGGTGACCAGGCCACCTTCATCCTCGCGCAGCACCAGCGCTGCGTCGGTATCATGTAAAACGCTCATGCGCTCTCCAGTGGCTTGATGGCCTTGTTATTTGAGGAAGTCTTATTTGGCGGCGTTGACGCTGCCGATGCCGGAGATCGACTTGTGCACGATCTTCGGCTTGCCATAATAGGTCAGCTCGCCCATGCCGCGCACCACGGCGTTCAGTTCCCCCGAGGAATATACCCTGACGTAGCCGATGCCTTCAAAATTCACATCGACGTTTTTCGCCAGCAAGGCTTTCGTATCGACTTCGCCCACGCCTTGCGCCTTCAGGCGAAGCCAGTCGACCTGGCCATCGGCGGCCAGGCGGCCTGCCCCTTTGTAGCTGATGTCGACTCGTGGACCATTGAGCCGGGTCAAGATTTTTTCGCCCGCGCCCTCCGCGATCAGCTTGCGCAAGGTGGGCATGCTGATGATGACCCGCGAGTCGCCCTCCGTCTTCTTGATATCTTTATCCTTCATGGAAATTTTCAGCTCGCCATCGACCACTTCCGTGATCACGCCGCTGAGAAATTTCTGGTCGCCGCGCAGCAGCAGGCTTTGCTCCTTGCCCGCTTCGACTTCGATGCTGATGGGGCCGCGGATGTCGATGGCATTGAAGGCATCAACCGTGCGCGTTTGCTCGTCGGCATGCGCGAGAGGGGCGAGGCAAGAGAGGGACAGGACGGACAACAGGAACAGAGGGCGCATGGCGGTTTCCTTGAGTAGTTGATCCGTGTATTCTAGGGCGCAAGTGCTGCGGGAGGTAAAACTTTGCGATGAACGGCACTCATTGCGGTGCGAATGACACGCACAGACACGCTCAGACACGCACAAATCCGCGGCCTTCGACCTGACGCCACCGCCGGCAGAGCAGGTGCGAGCGCCCCTGCCCATCGACATAGCCGAGCGCAGCGTCGGCGCACAGCATCGATAGGCAATGCGTTCAATTGCGCAAGCGCGCGAGCTTACAAATAGCGCGCCAGCAAGGCTTTGTCCAGGGCACCGTCGAGTTCGATGCGCACGAAGTGGCCGCTGCCGGGCGCAACTTGGATCTCGTGGCCGTCGTCGCTGAGCATGCGTGTTATGGTGAAATCGCGGTTGCCGCCCGGATGCAGGGCTTCGATGCGATCGCCCACGGCGAAGCGGTTTTTTACCTCCACCCTGGCCCAGCCGTCCGTCACGCCCAGCACGTCGCCCACGTACTGGCTGCGGTCTGCTTCCGAGGCGCCACGCATATAGTTCTGATGCGTTTGCGTGTGGTGGCGCTGGTAAAAACCGTCCGTGTAGCCACGATTGGCCAGGCCTTGCAGCTGGCCCAGCAGGCTGATATCGAAAGGCCGGCCAGCCACGGCGTCATCGATGGCCTGGCGGTAGACTTGCGCCGTGCGCGCCGCGTAGTACAGCGACTTGGTGCGGCCCTCGACCTTCAGCGAGTTGACGCCGATCTTGACCAGGCGTTCGATATGTTCGACGGCGCGCAAGTCCTTCGAATTCATGATGTAGGTGCCGTGCTCGTCTTCGAGTATCGGCATCAGCTGGCCCGGACGCTGGGCTTCTTCAATGAAATAGGGCTGGTCGGCCAGCGGGTGGCGCGGCTGCTGGTGCAGGGCAGAAAAGGCATTATTGTCGGCCTCGGCCAGCGCCTGGTGAAATTCCAGCGGCACCACTTGCATGCCGCCCAGGTCGCCGCTGGCGTCTTCCGCCGCATTTTTCACCTTGTAATCCCAGCGGCAGGAATTCGTGCACGTGCCCTGGTTCGGGTCGCGGTGGTTGAAATAGCCGGACAGCAAACAGCGGCCCGAATAGGCGATGCACAGGGCGCCATGGACGAACACTTCCAGTTCCATTTCCGGGCAGCGCTGGCGGATTTCCTCGATCTCGTCGAGCGACAGTTCGCGCGACAAAATCACGCGCGTCAGGCCCATGCGGTGCCAGAACTTCACGTCGGCCCAGTTGACGGCATTCGCCTGCACCGACAAGTGGACCGGGACGTCCGGCCATTTGTCGCGCACCATCATGATCAAGCCCGGGTCGGCCATGATCAGGGCGTCGGGGCGCATGGCGATCACCGGCTCCATGTCGCGCAAATAGGTTTTCAGCTTGGCATTGTGGGCGAAGATATTGCTGGCGACAAAGAACTGCTTGCCGCGTGCATGCGCGCCATCGATTCCCTCCTGCAAGGCTTGCAAGGTCGAAAAATCGTTATTGCGCACACGCAAACTGTAGCGTGGCTGACCCGCGTAGACGGCGTCGGCGCCATAGTCGAAGGCGGCATGCATCTTGGCCAGCGAGCCGGCAGGCAGGAGTAATTCGGGAGCGTGGCGCATGGAGGATGGGCAAAACCGGTGATTTTATGCCGACAGGCGCGGCAGCGCCTTGCCCTGTATCAAGGAATCCCGGATTCCTGGCCAGTGCCAGGCAACGCCAGAATTGGCGCGCGTGGCTTGCGCCTGGGCCGAACGATTTTGTCGCCTCACTTGGGGCGCCTTCCCGGCCTCGGCCCCGGTCCCGTAGATAGGCCGGGCGCGAGGATTTCTTGCGCTGAAAACAAAAACGCCAAGCTGGCTTGGCGTTTTGTTTTGACACTGTTCTTGGTGGCCCGGGGCGGAATCGAACCACCGACACAAGGATTTTCAATCCTCTGCTCTACCGACTGAGCTACCAGGCCAAGGCGGAAATTATAGCAGAAAGACTTTCCACCTGACCAGAGGAAGCTGTGTTTAAATGCAACAGATGGCCAAAACATAGTGTTTTGGCATCCTTGTGTGACCTGAAGGGATGTGGCGATGCAACGACGTAGCGGAGTGCAAGGCTTGGCGGTGGCGGGGCTGTTCGGTTTATTGTGCGGTACGGCACAGGCCGATGGGCTGGCCGATTTGCATGCGGCGCTGGCGCGCTTGCAGGGGCAGGTGCCGATCAAGGCGCAGATCGAATCGAAAACCTGGCGCCGCGAGGGCGAGGGCAAGGCGGCGGAAGAAGATAGCGGCCAGGTGACGGTGGCGATCGAGGGCGGGTCGGCGGGCTTGCAGGTGCTCTACGGCAAGGATTTGCTGGCGAAAGTGGAAGCGGAGCAGCGCGCCAAGGTGAAGGACCCAAAAACCAAGACGCCGCTCGGCTTTGCGCTGGGGGAACTGAAGGCGACGGAATTGCGCTCCATGGTGTCGGCGGCGGGCGCCCTCTCGCGCGAGATCGACGAGGCCGTGTTCAGCGGCGAAAAGGTCGATAGTTACAAGGGCAAGCCGGCGCGCTTGCTGAGTTTCACCCTGTCGCTGGACAAAGTGCCGGAGAAAGACCGCAAGTATGTGAAGAAGTTTGACGGCGGCATCGACGTGTGGATCGCGGCCGATGGCACGCCACTGGCCAGCGAGTTCCACGTCGACCTGAGCGGGCGCGCCTTTGTCGTCGTCAGCTTTACGCAAAAGTCGGACGAAACGCGCCAGTATGGCGTCAATGGCGACCGCTTATTGTTGCTGCGCAAGGAAAGCAAGAATGCCTCCTCAGGCGCGGGCGAGAAGGTGGAAAGCAAAATCATCAAGACCTTGCAGCTGCAATCCTGACGCCTTGCCAAGCCCCCCCAAAAAAAAGCCGCTGATCCAGCGGTAATGCCGTTCAGTTAAGGGTTTTGGCGTGATTGATGAGCGCCAGTAAATTCGCTAACCCCAGAGGCAAAGAGCAGGGGTCGGACCCCAATCCACCCAAGTTAAGGAGCAAGCCCGCGCAATTGCTGGCAATTCAATGAAATAGTGCTTGACGTGGCACTGGCTTTGCGCGGCCGCCGCCTTGCTGACCTCTCTTTTTTCGACAGCGGCAAGGCGGCGGCCAATGAAGGTCTTTTGATCTTCATTGGCCCTTCATGTCGCTCGCTTCCTTGCTGTCCGATTTCTCCGACCATCTTCAATCCGACCAGTTTCGGCTTAGCGCCCGCCATCCTGATCATCCGATGGCGTTTCAACGTCGCCGCAAACTGCCGCTGCCATCCTTGGTGGCGCTCATGCTCACCGGCATGCGCAAGAGCGTGCAAACCGAACTTGATGAATTCTTTGGCCATCTGCAACAGCAGGCGCAACTGACGCACCAGGTGAGCGCCCAGGCTTTCGCTCAGGCACGCTCAAAACTTGCTACCACGGCCATCCCAGAGCTTAACGACTGGCTCATTGCACAAGCACAGCAGCATGGCTACCTGCCGCGCTGGCACGGTTTCAGGCTGGTCGCCGCTGACGCCTCGACCGTTCGCTTTGGCTTGCGCGCCAGCCATGTCAAACGCGCCGCCGTGGCCGATCAACTGGTGTTTGGCTTGTTTCTGCCCGGTGCCGAATTGATGCTCTCGGCCTCGCTATACAGTACCGACGTCGGCGAACGCCAGATGCTGTTCGAACAGCTCGACCGGCTTGGCAAGGATGATCTGCTGTTACTCGACCGAGGCTATCCATGTTACTGGATGCCCGCCGTGTTGAACCAGCGCCGCATTGCCTTCTGCATGCGCGTCGAACAGGCGCGCGGTGGCGGCTTTCCCTGCGTCAATCAGTTTCTGAAGTCGGGGCTGCGGGAGCAGATCGTCACGCTGCGGGCGCCGGATCGGCGCGATGCGCTTGACTATGAATGTCCCGCTGAACCGCAGACCGTGCGCCTGATACGCCACGTTGCCTCGACCGGCAAGGTGCGTGTTCTGATGACCAATTTACTGGACGTTGAACAATTCCCTGCCGCATTGTTCGGAGACCTCTACCACCAACGCTGGCGCATTGAGGAAGCCTTCAAGCGCCTCAAACACCGCCTCCATCTGGAGCACGTGACGGGACTGTCACAGCAGGCCCTGATGCAGGATCTGGCCGCCAAGGTAATATGCGATAACCTGCAGGCGTTGGCGAGCTGTGCCGCCGGCCAGCAAGATGCATTGCCGACGGACAGACGCATCAACCGCGCCTATGTCCATTCGGTACTCAAGCCGCTCTTGCCATCGTTGCTGCTTGGGCTGGCGGCAGCACACTTGCTTGCCGACGCGCTGGCTCTGATCGCCAAGCGAACGTTTCTACATCGCCCAGGACAATCAAGGTCACGGCAAACCAACGCCTACAAGCCCCATAAATACATGACCTACAAGGCTGCTTGATGGCAGCCTGTTGCTTAACTTGGGTGGATTGGGTCGGACCCGCCGGGTCCGACCCCTGTCCTTGTTCTTGGGCTAAAAATAGCATCACCAACACTAACTGAACGGCATTAGCTGATCCAGCGGCTTTTTTTTATATCGCCATGCCGCTTGCAAAGCGCGACGCGCAGCAGCTTTGCCCGGGCGCTATTTCAGCGTGCGCTGGAACAGCTGGTAGATGCGGCGGTACTCGTCATACCACGCTTCCGGCTGCACGAAGCCGTGGCGCTCCATCGGGTAGCTGGCCATTTCCCAGTTATCCTTTTTGAGCTCGATCAAGCGCTGCGACAGGCGCACGGAATCCTGGTAAAACACGTTGTCGTCGATCATGCCATGGGCGATCAAGAGGTGGCCCGTCAGCTTGTCGGCGTATTCGATCGGTGACGATATTTTGTACGCTTGCGGATCGACGTCCGGCGTGTTCAGGATGTTGGCCGTGTACTCGTGGTTGTAGGTGGTCCAGTCCGTCACGGGGCGCAGGGCGGCGCCAGACTTGAATACCTGCGGCGCGCGCATCAAGGCCATCAAGCTCATGAAGCCGCCATAGCTGCCGCCATAGATGCCCACATTCTTGATGTCGCCCTGGTGCTGCTGCGCCAGCCAGTTAGCGCCATCGATGAAATCTTCCAGTTCCGGATGGCCCATCTGGCGGTAAATGGCCGTGCGCCAGGCGCTACCGTAGCCGAGCGAGGCGCGGTAATCGACGTCGAGCACGATGTAGCCTTGCTCCACCAGCAGGTTATGGAACATCTGTTCGCGGAAATATACGGGGTAGCGCTCGGTGACGTTTTGCAGGTAGCCGGCGCCGTGCGCGAACATGACGATGGGATACTGTTTGCCCGCTTGCAGCTGCTTTGGCCTGTACAGCTTGGCCCAGATGGGCGCCGCGCCATGCGTGGACGGCACTTGTACCAGTTCCGGCATGATCCATGTGCGCGCCTTGAAGGCTGCGCTGCGCGTATCGGTCAGGATATTGGCCTTGCCACCCGCTACGGAAATGCTCGCCAACTGGGCCGGCATATAGCTGCTCGAATAGCGCAGCAGCAACTTGTCGCCATCGGGCGACAGGCCGAAGTTTTCCACGCCTTTCAAATTTGTCATTTCGCGCGCGCCGCCTTCCTTGGCCGTGCTGGCGCACACTTCATAGGTGCCTGGCGCTTGCTGGTTGCACATAAAGTAGGCAGTCTTGCCGTCGCGGCTCCATTCGACGGCACTCACTTCCCATTTGCCTTGCGTCAGTGCGCGTGCGGGGGCCGCCCCCGTTTTCGTGTACAGGTGGGCGTAGCCGCTTTCCTCGGACAAATACCACAGGGTGGCGTTGTCGGGCAGCCAGCCGAATTCTTCGGCGCGGCGGTTGACCCAGGCCGTGTCGCTGACGCGGTGTACGGGCAGCAGGGTGCCATTGGCCAGGTCGACGTTGGCCAGCCAGCCGTCCTTATTGTCGATGGCGCGGATGCGCACGGCCACCTTGGAGCCGTCATCGGTCCAGGCGATGCCGTCGCGCTGGGCGTCGATGCGCACGCCGCGATTGCCCTTCAATGGCGGCAACTGCTGTTCGGCGCGCAGCGCGGCCAGCGGGTCGGTGGCGATGCCGGGCAGGCTGTCGAAGCCGATGTCGCGCACCTTGCCCGTGCGCAGGTCGGCCAGTTTCAGGCTTTGCGCGATGGGCATGTTGCGGCCCACGCGCGTGCGCTCGTCGTCCGCTTCCGGGTAGCCCGTTTCCGTGACGTAACGGGCCAGTTTGCCCAGCTTGCCCTTTTCGGCGGCCTTGTCCTGCGTGACGAACAGCAGCCAGCGGCCGTCCGGCGACAGGGCGCTGCCTGAAATGCTGACTTTATCGCCCAGATAGATCGGCTCCGGCGCGCGCGTGGCGTCCAGGCGGCGTTCTTCTTGGCGACGTTCGCGGCTGGCGTCGCGGTCTTCCTTCTGGCGCGCCAGGTTGACGATCAGGCGCAACTGCAGTTCGCGCAGGGAATCCGCTTCCGGCTTGGCGTCCGGGTCCTTGGCCGCGCGCAACAGGGCCACGGGCGCACTCAGGCGCTCCAGGCGGTTCCAGCTGAACCAGTCGTTGCCGCTACGGTATTGCACCGCGCTGCCGTCGTTTGCATATTGCGGGTCGCTGATGGCCGAAACGCCTCGCGTGATCTGGATCAGGGCGCCGTTTTTCAGGTCGCGCTCGAACAAGTCGCCGTTGCGCAGCAGGATGGCGCGCGTGCCGGCCCGGTTGACGATCATCTGCTGGCCATCAAGGTTGGCCAGTTGCGTGTCATCGACCTGCTTGCCGCTATTGAGCCTGGCGTTGGCGCCTGCTAATTGATAGGTGTCGCGCAGGGGCGAGCCGAGGCGCTTTTGCTGGTAATAGAGCTGGCCATTCCAGCCCCACCACGCCGCTTCGACGGGCGTGCCTATCCAGTCGGGGTCGGCCATGGCCTGGTCCAGCGTGATGGGCGTGGGGGTGGTGGTGGAAGGGGCCGCATGGGCGGTGGCCAGCAGAGTCAGTAGCAAAGGCAGCAGGGGACGGGCCAACAGGGGAAGAACCAGACGCATCGGGGATCACTTTATTTGACAAGATTGCAAGAGGGGGATGCTGAAGGTACAGGCTGCGAGGCCGGTATTCTAGCGGAGGAGTTTGGCGGGGGAAAGGCCAGCTAACGTACAGCTAACGCCGTTCGGCCAGCCAGGTCAGGAAATCGGGCAAGGGCATGGGCCGCGCATACAGATAGCCCTGCAAGCTATCGCAATCGTGGGCGACCAGGAAGTCGGCCTGTTCCTGCGTTTCCACGCCTTCGGCCACCACGCGCAAGCCTAAGTGGCGCGCCATGGCCAATATCGCTTGCACGATGGCCGTGTCACGCGCGTCACGCGGCGTGTCGTCGATGAAGCGCTTGTCGATTTTGAGTTCGTACAGCGGCATCGAGGTCAGGTAGGCGAGGCTGGAATAGCCGGTGCCGAAATCGTCGATGGAAAAGCGGATGCCCAGGGCCGCCAGTTCGCGCATGCGCGCCAGGGAGGCTTCGCGCTGGTCGATCAGCAAGCCTTCCGTCAATTCCAGGATCAGGGCGTCGGCCGGCGTGTCGTGTTCGGCCAGCGCCGCCTGCACGCGGGTGGCGAAATCGGGCTGGCGGAATTGGGCCGGACTGACGTTCACCGACAAGGGGACGAACTGGCCAGCCTGTGCCAGCAGCTTCGAGGCGCGGCACGCTTCGCGCATTGCCCAATGGCCCAGCCTGACGATCAGCCCCGATTCTTCGGCGATGGGGATGAAGACGCTCGGTGCGATGTGCGTGCCATCGGGCTGCGGCCAGCGCATCAGCATTTCTGCGCCCGTGATCCGGCCATTGCGGTCGACCTGGGGCTGCACGTGCATGCACAATTGGCCCATTTCGAGTGCGCGCGCGAGCGCCCGCTCCAAGGTCAGGCGGCGCTCCACGCCCGCTTGCATGGCCGCTTCAAAAAAGGCGATGCCGTTGCGCCCTTGCGCCTTGGCGCGATACATGGCGATATCGGCTTCGCGCAGCAGGTCGTGCGCCTGGCATCGCGCTTTCGGCAGCAAGGTCACGCCGATGCTGGCGCTGCAATGATAGGACTGCGCGTCAATCTCGAAGTCGCGTGCGATGGCGACGCGGATTTTCTCGGCCACCTGGCTCGCCGCATGGGCGGCGCCGTGCAGGTCGTCGGCCAGGTGCGCCAGCAGCACGACGAATTCGTCACCGCCCAGGCGCGCCACGGTGTCAGCCTTGCGCATCAGTTGCGCCAGCCGTTCGCCCGCCAGGCGCAGCAGCGCGTCGCCCGTGGCATGGCCGCGTGCGTCGTTGATATGCTTGAAATGGTCGAGGTCGATGAACATCAGCGCGCTGATGTTATTCTCGCGTGGCGCGGCGGCCAGCAAGTGGGCGATGCGATCCATCAGCAGGCGCCGGTTGGGCAAGCCGGTCAGCACGTCGTAGAAGGCCAGGCGGTGGATGTCCGCTTCCGATTTCTTGCGCTCGTCGATTTCGCGCTCGACGGCCACCCAGTGCGTCTGCCGGCCATCCGCATCCGTAAACGGCACCAGTTCGGCCTCGACCCAGTACGCCTTGCCGGCCTTGTTGTAGTTCAGCAACTCCGCCCTGGCTGGCAGGGCCTGGGCCATGGCGGCGGCGACGCGCTCCAGTTCGCCTGCATCGGTGGCGGGGCCCTGCTGGAACAGCAGGCTGCGGCCCAGCACCTCGGCGTGCGCATAGCCGCTGCTGCGCTCGAAGGCATCGTTGACGAAGATGATGCGCGTGGCCGGCACCGTGCCGTGGCCGGGCGTGCCGTCCAGCACTTCGGCGATCATCACCATGTCGTTCAGGCGGGCCAGCGCCGTGGCCGTCAAGCGTAGCTCGGCGTTACGTTGCGACAGGGACTGGCTGCTGCGTTCAATATGACGCAGCAGGAAGGCGCAGGACAGGGTCAGCACGGCGGCGATAAACAGGAAGTTCAGGGCCACGATCAGCGCGCGCAGTACGGGAGCATCGTGTGTGCCCGGCAGGTGCAGGGCGACGTCGGGATGCAGGCCCAGGAAAAAGATGGTCAGCGAGGTCAGGGCCAGCGTCGACAAGGCTGGCCGCATGCCCAGCAGCAGCGCTGCCAGCACGGGCATGAGCATCATATAGATTTGGCTGACGGGGCCGATTTTCAGCAGCAGGCCCACGCCCAGCAGATAGGCGATGACCAGGAATTGCCACACGCGCCAGGGGTAGGGCAGGGTGCGCACATGCCAGATCACGCCGACCCAGCCGATGGCCAGCAAGTCGAGCACGACAATGGACCAGATGGCTTCGCTCGCGGCCAGCAGCACGCTGGGAATGGCCGTCACGAAGCCCAGCAGCAGTACCACCTGCAGCAAGCGGTGAAAGACTTGGCCGCGCCAGTGCTCGAGATCGTTCGCCGCTGCCACGCTGCCGTCCTTTCTCCAGAATGCTGTGTACACGTAGTGTGCAGTAGCTTGATTAAATACTACGCGCTATCATTCTCCATGTCATCTTAATCATTGAGCAAGGTTGCTCGCGTGGAGCGGCATGGCTGTGTGGCAGCACGCCACGAGGATGGCGCAGCCGGTTGGCCCACTGGCTGCTGGCACAGCAAGGGCGCAGGCGATAGGGCAGGAGCTGACTTCCTGCGGGGAACAAAAAAAGCCAGCCTTTCGGCTGGCGCTGTGGCGTGAAGCGCACACTGTCGCCTCGAAGCGGCACTTATTTTTTGGGTGCGCTCAGGCACTCTTTCATGAACGCCTTGCGCGCATCGCCCTTCATGTCCTTGGCGTCGGCATTGCACGTCTTCATCTTGTTTTGCTGCGTCGCGGCCGGGACCGGCTTGGCACTCAGGCATTCCTTCATAAAATCCTTGCGTTCATCACCTTTCTTGCCGGCAGCATCGGCATTACAGGTGGTCATTTTTGACTGTTGTGCCGTCTTGGCGGCGGGGGCCGCTTCCGGTGCGGCGGCAAAGGCGGTGCTGGCAAGCGCGGTAGCGATGCAGAGGGCGATTAATTGTTTCATGGCAAATCCTTGTAGACGCAGGCGATGGAAGGAGGGATGCAATCAGCAGCGCACTGCCGATATGCAGAACCTAACTAACTATATGACAATTATCAACAAAATTTCTCATCGAAGGTGTCTTTTTGTGACTGCCGGCTGCCCGGCGTCCATCGGCTGGCCCGCGCCCGCATTCTGCGGCAGCGAAGGCGCTGTTTTTTGCTATGCTAGCGTCTTTCCACCGGCCGATCCCGCTGTCTTGGCCGGCGCACCCTCAATACGGAGTAGTTATGGTCTCGTTGCAAGAGCAGTTTTTAAAGGCCGGTCTGGTCGACAAGAAAAAGGTCAAGCTGGCCAACCAGGACAAGAGCAAGCAAAAAAAGGATGAGCGCAAGAGCGGCACGCAAAGTGTCGATGAAGTGCGCCTGGCCGCGCTCGAGACGCAGCGCAAGAACGCCGAGCGTGCGCGCGAACTGAATGCGCAGCGCGACGCGGCCGCCAACCAGAAGGCCATCGTGGCGCAGATCGCGCAAATGGTGCAAAAGAACCGCCAAAGCAAGGGTAATCACGGCGAGCTGCCGTACAACTTCACGTTCAACAACAAGATCGAGCGCATCTACGTGACGGCCGCCGTGCAAGCCCACCTGGTGGCGGGCCGTTTGGTGATCGTTTGCCTCGGTGGCGCCGTGGAACTGGTGCCGCGCATCATCGCCGACAAGATCGCCGAACGCGATCCGGCCATCGTCGTACGCGTGAAACAGGCCAGCACCGAAGTGGACGAGGACGATCCGTATGCGGCGTTCCAGATTCCCGATGATTTGATGTGGTAAGAGCGACTTGCCCGGCGCTCAGTGTGTCGAATGAGGATAGCGAGCGGGCCGGGAGCGGCCCGTTCAGGACGGCGCGTATGCAGTGCCAGCTGTCAGCAGCGCCAGATCTGTTTTTGCCGTAAGATTGGCGCACTGCCCGAATATGGCATAGCTGATCGAGCGCCTCATCAGGCCGCCCAGTTGCGACAGGCTTCTGCTGCCCACTGACCCCCTCTGTCCTATGCCCTACGTCCTAGGCCCTACGCCCTACGTTAGCCAGAGTGATCAATATGCGCATGCGAAAAAAATCTGACCTTCCCACCAAACTTTGTCAGCAATGCCAGCTGCCGTTTACATGGCGAAAAAAATGGGAAAAAGTCTGGACCGAGGTGAAGTACTGTTCAGATCGCTGTCGCCAGGACAGCAAGCGTCAGGCATGAATACCGATCCCGCCGCAAGGTCGGCACAAACGCATATTTACTGGTTCCGCAATGATTTGCGGCTCGACGATAATCCGGCCTTGCGCCAGGCTTGCCAACGCGCCGGCCATCTCTTGTTCGTGTATTGCCATCGCAGCGCCTCGGTCGCGACGCGCTGGGATGTGCCGCGCACCAGTCCGCATCGCCAGCATTTTCTCCGCTCGGGACTGGCGGACTTGGCGACGCAGCTGGCGTCGTACGGCAGTCAATTGCTGGAGGTCGAGGGCGACCCCGCTCACGTGTTGCTGGCACTCGCGCATTCCCTCGGCGCGACGACTATCCATTGCGAGGACATTGCCGCGCCAGAAGAGCAGGGCGAGCTTGCTGCACTGCGTGCTGCTGGCCTGACGGTCGAAGCGCTGTGGCAATCGAGCTTGCTCGATCCGGCCGCGCTGCCGTTTCCTTGCGCTGCCTTGCCTGAGGTATTCACCAACTTCCGCACCCTCGTGGAGCGACAGCAGGTGGTGCCGCCGGCCCCGCTCGCGCGGCCGACGACGATTCCACCCTTGCCGCCGGCCTTCGCAGCCCTGGCCGAAACTTGGGCAGTGGCGCCGGACGCACTCCAGGATGCACATCTTGCCACCGCACGGTCGTCGTTCCCGTACGCGCTACCGGCTTTTTACGGTGGCCCGACTGCCGCCGCTGAACATCTGCGCCAGTATTTCGCTGGTGAGCTGGCGCATACCTACAAGCTCTCGCGCAATGGCTTGACCGGCGTCGACTATTCCACCAAGTTTTCGCCATGGCTCGCCTGCGGCGCGCTATCTGCGCGCATGGTATGCGCCGCGCTCAGGCAGTTTGAAGCAGCGCACGGCGCCAACGCCAGCACTTACTGGATCTGGTTTGAATTGATGTGGCGCGACTATTTCCGCTTTCTGCACCTGCAGCACGGGGGCGCGCTGTACCGGGCGCAAGGCTTGAGTAGCCTGGGCCAGCCCAGTCACGATGCGCATCGATTCGAAGCCTGGTGCCAAGCCCGCACCAGGGAGCCGCTAGTCAATGCGGGCATGACTGAGCTCAGTACCACCGGTTATCTCTCCAACCGGCTGCGTCAAATTGTTGCCAGTTATCTGGTGCACGATCTGGGCTGCGATTGGCGCGCCGGCGCTGCCTGGTTTGAAGCGCAACTGACTGACTATGACGTCTACAGCAATCAGGGTAACTGGCTGTATCTTGCCGGCCGAGGAACCGACCCGCGCAATGGGCGACGCTTCAACCTGCAAAAGCAAACGCGCGAGCATGATCCAGACGGGGCCTATCGGCGGCTCTGGGCGGCGTAGGACGAGCTGAAGTAAGGGATGTGAACGCGGTGCAGCTCTTGCGCCGGAAATGACGGGGCGCTGAACCGCAGTCAATGATGGCGCACCCCGGAAACGACAACGCCCACTAGCATGAGTGGGCGTTTCGTGAAAGAATTCTTGGTGGCCCGGGGCGGAATCGAACCACCGACACAAGGATTTTCAATCCTCTGCTCTACCGACTGAGCTACCAGGCCAAGGTGGCGAATTATAGCAGACCAAAACGGGAATGCAAGAGCCGGCCGTAACTTTTCCCAGATTTCCTGGTCATGCATGTCTTTATTTGATGCTGGGTCAAATATTATTCACAATGGTAAGTATTTTATCAACAAAGCGGGAGGCGGCCGGCGTGCTGCGCGGCGGTGCCGTGTGCGTCCCGCCTCGCCTTCATGGAGAGGGAACGCATGCTTGACTATGCTCGCCGGACGGCCAGGCGCCGCCAGGCGATTGATGCACGGCGACGGCGATTGATCCGCATGCGCGCTTGTAGTCACGCAGGGGTAGTGTTGCCA
Source organism: Janthinobacterium sp. CG_23.4 (assembly GCF_029892305.1). Classification (NCBI taxonomy): domain Bacteria; kingdom Pseudomonadati; phylum Pseudomonadota; class Betaproteobacteria; order Burkholderiales; family Oxalobacteraceae; genus Janthinobacterium; species Janthinobacterium sp. CG_23.4. The sequence continues at coordinate 421,477 of NZ_JARXUX010000001.1, forward strand.
GTGAACGCTGTGGTGCGCGCAGTATTATTGCTATACAATTAACTTCTTATTAATCTAGTCAAACCTCAGCGTAATGTAGACACCGGCGTCAGCCGGTTTTTTTATGCGCGGCGCAGGCGTTGACTTTAGTGGCGGAACAGGGAAGCGGTAATGGCTATGCAATGGATGGCGCAATGGATGGCGCTAAAAAATGGGTGCGCGCGGCGCGTCTTGGCGGGTGTGCTGGGGGCGTTGGCGGTGCTCGTGTGCATTGCAGCGCCGGCACAGGCGCACGATGGGAATAGCGTAGCGCTGGCGCGCTTATGGAGCGCTGCCCGCGCCACCCATCCGGCGCTGGCCGACGACCGCGTCGACTGGGACCGCGCGCTGGTCGCGGCCTTGCCCAAGTTGCGCGATGAGGACGATGAAGCGAGTTTGCGGCTGGCCATCGCGACGCTGATGGCGCCGCTGCGCGATCAGGCCTTGCGCATCGGGGCCGATACGCCGAGGTATGTGCGCTGGCCGGCCGATGGCGAGGTGCTGGAGTGGTTGCCCGGCGACACGGCGCTGCTGCACCTGCATCCGGGCATGGTCGATGGCAGCCCGCTGCTGCTGCCGGCCAGGGCCAGGCAAGTCATACTTGATTTGCGTGCGCGCAGGGAGCTTGCGCGTCCACCGTTGCCCACCATGCTGCATGCCGTGCTGGCGCAGTTGATCACCGAACCCTTGCTGCTGCCGGCCGAGCGCTATCGTTTTTCTACCGGCCCGCGCCCAAGTACTCCCGGGCAGTGGGAAGGCATGACGGCGGGTTTCATGCAATTGGAGGCGCAACGGCTGCAGCCAGCGCCCGGTGCGCGGGCGCTGCCCATGGTCTTCATCGTCAATGACACGCAATCGGTGCCGTATGCCGTGCTGGCGCTGCAGCGCACTGGCCGCGCGCGCATCGTGGCCGAGGAGGGCGCCTGGCGCAGCCGCGCCGGCCCGCTGCAAGCCTTGTCGATAGGCGACGACTTGCGCGTCGAATTCGCGTCCGGCCAATTGGCCTGGCCGGACGGCAGCGCCGCCGTGCTGGCTGCCGATCGCACCTTGCGCATGGATCGCGCCACCGGGCCGGCCAGTGCGCCAGTCCAGGCGGCGCTGGCGTTGCTGGCGCAGCCATTGCAGCCAGCGCAGGCATCGAGGCCAAAGCTATTGACGCCGGCATCGGCTGCGCTGTTTCCCGTGCGTCACGATGACGAAGCTTATCGCGACATGCGCTTGCCCGAGCGCGAGTGGCGCATGCTCGCTGCCATCAAGCTGTGGGCCACGCTGGACAATTACTTTCCGGCCAAGCGCTTGATGAGCAGTTCCTGGGATGACGCCTTGCAGCGCTGCCTGCATCAGATGGCTCAGGTGCACGATGCGCGCGCGTATGGCCTGATCCTGCAGCAGATGGCAGCTAGCCTGGATGACAGCCATGTCGGCGTGGGCAGTCGGGCGCTGGGAGGGAATAGCCGCACGCACGGCATAGGCGTGGTGCTGGCCGCCATCGATGAAGGTATCGTGGTGGCCAACGTGACGGAGCCGGCCTTGCTACGTTCGGGCCTGCTGAAAGTGGGTGACGCTATCGTGCAAATCGATGGCGAGTACGTGGGCACGCGCCTGGCGCGCTTGCGCGCCGCGACGGCCGCCTCGAACGAAGCGGGACGCTGGCGCAAGGCCATGGCCGAGATGCTGACTTTTCTGCCCGGCGTCAGCGTGACTTTGCAGGTCGATGGCAGCGATGGCAAGCGGCGCGAGGTGGTGCTGCAGCCGACGCCGCTGGACGATGCGCTGGCGCCACGCCACGCGCGCCCGATGATCGCGCTGGACAAGGGCATCGCCTACGTCGACCTGGACCGCTTGCAAACGGGCGAAGTGGACGCCATGTTTGACCAGATACAAGGCAGCCGCGCCCTCATACTCGATATGCGCGGCTATCCGCATGGCACCGGCCGCGCCATTGCGGCGCGCCTCAACGTCAATGACGCCAGCGTCTTCGCCATGTTTTACCAGCAACTGGTGACGGCGCACGAAACCAGCGACGGCGTGCAACTGGCGTATCCCGATCGCCTGTACCCAGCCCTGGCGCCTGTGTACCGGGGCCAGGTCGTCATGCTGATCAATGAACACACGCAAAGTCAGGCCGAGCATCTGGCGCTGGCGGTCGAGGCGGCCACGCCCGTCACTTTCATCGGCACGCCCAGCGCGGGTGCCAATGGCGACTTGCGCGAGGTGGTACTGCCCGGTAACGTCCATGTCTGGTATTCAGGGCTGGAAGTGCGGCATGCCGACGGGCGCCAGCTGCAAAGAGTGGGCGTTCAGCCGCACATCACGGTCGCCCCCAGCGTGGCCGGTTTGCGCGCGGGGCGCGATGAAGTGCTGGAGCGGGCGCAGGTATTTCTGCGCAAAGATCAAGAATAGTTGAAGTCTTTGGCTTTACCCGATTTCCGCCGCAGGAAGCGCATACTGAAATGGGCGCGGCAAACGCTATAATGGGTGCATGAACAGTCCATCCTCCCCCACCATGCGGCGCTTCATGCATAGCCACAGCGACGTTTGCATCGTCGGCAATGGCGCCATCGCGAAAACCACGGCGCTGGCGCTTGCCCAGGCAGGACAAAGCGTCACTCTGCTCTCTCCGGTGATTGCGCCGGCGTCCGCCGCCAAGCCAGTCGAGCCGAGTTGGGATGTGCGCGTGTATGCGCTCAATCACACGGCGCACCAGTTGCTGTCGTCGCTGAAAGTGTGGGGGGCGCTGCAGGCCGACAGGGTGGCGCCGATCGACGCCATGCTGATCAACGGCGACGGCGCGCATGCTGGCGGACTCGGTTTCGACGCCTACGGTGCGCATGTCGGCACGCTGGCGTGGATCATTGAAGACCGCAACTTGGGCCAGGCACTGGACGCCGCCCTGAAATTTGCCCAGAACGTCAACGTGGTGCAGGGACGCGCCAGCCGCCTGGAATGGACGAATGACTCGGTCATCGTGCACCTCGATGGCGGCGACAGCATTACTTGCGCGCTGGTGGTGGGCGCGGACGGCGCCCAGTCGTGGGTGCGCGGCCATTGCGATATCGGCCTCGATTACCGTTCCTACGGCCAGCGCGGGGTAGTTAGTAACTTTGCCTGCGAAAAGCCGCACCATGGCGCGGCCCACCAGTGGTTCACGGGCAGCGAAGGCATTGTCGCGCTGCTGCCGCTGCCGGGCGAGCGCGTGTCGCTGGTCTGGTCGGCGCCCGATGCGCTGGCCGACACCTTGATGGCCGAATCGGCCGACGCCCTGGCCGCGCGCCTGGCCGCATATTGCCAAGACAAACTGGGCAAGCTGACACCTTTGCAACCGGAACTGGTGCGCGCATTTCCGCTCACCCTGATACGCCCGCACGCCATGGTGGCGCCGCGCGTGGCCCTGGTGGGCGACGCCGCCCACGTGGTGCACCCGATGGCCGGCCACGGCATGAACCTGGGCTTCTCCGACGTGGCGCAGCTGGTCAAGACGATCACCGAGCGCGAGCCGCACCGCGGCATAGGCGACGAGCGCGTACTGGCCCGCTACGCGCGCGCAAGGAAGGAAGACGTGCTGCTGATGCAACTGGCGACCGATGGCCTGGCGCGTCTGTTCGGCGCCGACCTGGAGCCCTTGCGCATGGCGCGCAATTTGGGATTAAACTTGCTCGATAAATTACCCGCACTGAAGCGAAAAATGATTTCGCACGCATTGGGGCATCAGTGAAAATCAGTAAGTCTTAAGATATCGCTGGATAATAAGCAGCAGTAAAAATTCAAGGTCGCCGCAGCTGGTCTGCGGCGCTCTTTTTGTTCGGAAGATAATTTTGCCGGGCCAGAGGCCAGTTCGCCAGGCGTTTCAAGTGGAGAAGTGATAGTGATCAAAATGAGCAGAATCGCATTAGTGCTGGCCTCGGGCCTGATGATGTCGTGCGCCGGCGCGGAAACGCCAACGGAAGCGAGCATCAAAAAGCTGATCGAGCCGCGCCTCGGTGACGGCGCCAAGGTCGATACGGTCAAGGAAACCCCATACGGCGGCCTGTACGAAGTGCGCACGGGTGGCGACATCCTGTACACGGACAAAGCCGCGCAATACCTGTTCGTCGGCCACGTCTTCGACGCCAAGACGTCGCAAGACTTGACCAAGGTGCGCCTGGACGAAGTCAATCGCATCAAGTTTTCCGACCTGCCACTCGATTCGGCCATGAAAACCGTCAAGGGCAATGGCAAGCGCGTGATCGCCGTGTTCGAAGATCCGAACTGCGGTTATTGCAAGCGTTTCCGCCAAAACGCGCTGAAGGAAATCGACAACGTCACCGTCTACACCTTCATGTACAACATCCTGTCGCCCGACTCCATCGCCAAGTCGCGCAATGTCTGGTGCGCACCGGACCGCAACAAGGCCTGGGATGACTGGATGTTGAACGGCAAGGCGCCCGCGACGGCGGCTGCCAATTGCGCCAACCCGCATGAAAAAATCCTGGCCCTGGGCCAGCAGTTGCGCGTTTCCGGTACGCCGGCCATCTTCTTTGCCGACGGCAGCCGCATTCCGGGCGCAGTCGATGCGAAAACGCTGGAACAGAAATTCTCGACCATTAAGTAATCCGGGCTGTCGCCAGGAAGGCTGGACGGCGCGCCCTCGCAAGGCGCGCTTTTTTTTGCACTTTTTCCGCTGTCGTATCATCAGGTGTTGTTTGTCGACGCCATCACCATCTTAAAAAGGGGAAGCAGCAGATGATTACCTTGAATATCAACGGACGCGATACGCAGGTCGACGCCGATCCTTCCACGCCCATCCTGTGGGCGCTGCGCGATAACCTGAACCTGACGGGCACCAAATTTGGTTGTGGCGCGGCCCTGTGCGGCGCTTGCACGGTGCATCTCGACGGCCAGCCCATACGCTCGTGCATCACCCCGATTTCCTCGGTTGGCGCGCAAAAGATCACCACCATCGAAGCGATGGAAAACGACAAGGTGGGCAAGGCGGTGCAGGCGGCATGGGTGCGCCACGACGTGCCGCAATGCGGCTACTGTCAAAGCGGCCAGGTGATGAGCGCCACGGCGCTGCTGCGCAGCAACAAGGCGCCCAGCGATGCCGACATCGACGGCGCCATGAGCGGCAATATCTGCCGCTGCGGCACCTATCAACGGATCCGCGCAGCCATCAAGGACGCGGCCAAGACCCTGGCCTGAGGAGAGCGACATGCGTATCGAATGGTTGAATCAGGAAGCATTGCAGCATGGCGCGGTGACCCTGGGCACGGCGCTGGCATCGACATCGGCGGCGCCTGCCGATGGCGTTTCGCGGCGCGGCTTCATGAAGGCCGGCGCGTATGCCGGCGGCGGCTTGATGCTGGGCTTTTTCATGCCGGGTGCCGGCAAGCTGGCGCTCGCTGCCGATGGTGCGCCCGCCAAGCCCGTGTATGCACCGAACGCCTTTTTGCACATCGCCGCCGATAACACGGTGACGGTGCAGGTGAACCGGCTTGAATTCGGCCAGGGTGTGCAAACGAGCTTGCCCATGCTGATCGCCGAGGAACTCGACGCCGACTGGAGCCTGGTGCATGGCGCGCTGGCGCCGGCAGGGGAGCAGTACAAGGATGCCGCCTACGGCATGCAGATGACGGGTGGCTCGGGCAGCATCACCCATTCATTTACGCAGTACCGCGAAATTGGCGCCAAGGCACGCGCCATGCTGGTGGGTGCCGCCGCCGCGCAATGGAAAGTCGGCCCCGACCAGGTGCGCGCCGCCAAGGGCGTGCTATACGGTCCCGCTGGGCAAAAGGCGACGTATGGCGAACTTGCCGATGCGGCCATGCGCCAAGCTGTACCGGCCAGCGTCAAGCTGAAGGATCCGCGCGACTTTATCCTTATCGGCAAAGCTGTGAAACGACTCGATGCAGCCGACAAGTCCACGGGAAAACAGCAATTCGGCATCGACTTCAAACCGCCTGGCGCGAAAGTGGCTATGGTGGCGCGCCCCCCCGTGTTTGGCGCCAGGGTGGCGAAATTCGACGCCAGCAAGGCCCTGGCGATCAAAGGCGTGCTGGAAGTGTTGCAAGTAAAGACCGACCGTGGCGGCAGCGGCGTGGCCGTCATCGCCGACGGCTACTGGCCGGCCAAGCAGGGGCGCGACGCGCTGGTGATCGAGTGGGACAGCAGCGCCGTGGAAAAGGTCAGCAGCGAGCAGCAACTGGCGGCCTTCAAGGCGTTGGCCAAGACGCCGGGCACGATCGCGAAACCTGCCGACATGGGCAAGTTGGCCTCGGCGCCGAAAAAGATCGAAGCCGTCTATGAATTCCCTTATCTGGCGCACGCGCCGATGGAGCCGCTTAACTGCGTGGTCGACCTGCAAGCCGACAAATGCACGATGTGGGTGGGCTCGCAGTTCCAGACGGGCGACCAGGCCGCTATCGCCGCCACGTCCGGCTTGAAACCCGAGCAGGTAAGCTTGCACACGATGATGGCCGGCGGCGGTTTCGGCCGGCGCGCCGTGCCGTCGTCCGATTACGTGGTCGAAGCGGTCAACGTCGCCAAGGCCTACCGTGCGGCGGGCAAGAACGGACCGTTAAAGCTGATGTGGAGCCGCGAGGACGACATCAAGGGCGGCTACTACCGGCCGTCGCATGTCCATCGCGCGCAGATCGGCCTCGATGCCAAAGGAAAAATTCTCGCCTGGGACCACACCATCGTGGGGCAGTCCATCATGGCTGGCACGCCGTTCGAAGCCTTCATGGTGAAAAATGGCGTCGACGGCACCATGGTCGAGGGCATGGGCGAGCCATATACCCTGCCGATGCAGCTGTCGGTGCACACGGCCAAGGCCAACGTGCCCGTGCTGTGGTGGCGTTCCGTCGGCTCGACGCATACGGCCTTTGTCATGGAAACCCTGATCGACGAAGCAGCGCACGTGGCGAAGATGGACCCCGTCGCCTACCGCAAGCAGCTGATCGACGCCAAGCACACGCGCCACATCGCCGCGCTCGATCTGGCCGTGGCCAAGTCCGGCTATGGCAAGAAAAAGCTGCCGAAAGGGCAGGCCTGGGGCGTGGCCATGCATGAATCGTTCAATTCCGTGGTTGCCTACGTAGTGACGGCGTCGGTGCTGCAAGGCGCGCCCAAGCTGCACCGGGTGTGGGCGGGCGTGCATTGCAACCTGGCCGTCAACCCCTTGACGATCGAGGCGCAAGTGCAGGGCGCCGCGCTGATGGCGCTGGGTATGACGATTCCCGGCGCCGCCATTACGCTCAAGGATGGCGTGGTGGAGCAGCAGAACTTCGGCGACTACCCCGTACCGCGCATGTCCGACATGCCGTTGGTCGAGGTGCATCTGGTGCCATCGGGCGACGCGCCCACGGGCATGGGCGAACCGGGCGTGCCGCCGCTGGCGCCGGCCTTCGCCAACGCGCTGTTCGCCCTGACGGGCAAGCGCCTGCGCAAGCTGCCGTTTGATTTGGCGGCCGCATGAAGGCAGCGCTCTTTTGAGCACGGTCGGCATCTTGCTGGCAGCCGGAAGGGGACGCAGGTTCGATCCTTCCGGCGTGCAGAATAAATTATTGCAGCCGTTGAAGGAAGGCCCGCATGCGGGCTTGCCGGTGGTGGTGGCGGCCGCCAGGAACCTGCTGGCGGTCTTGCCGCGCGTGCTGGCCGTGGTGCGCGCCGACGACGCGCAGGTGGCGCGCGCCCTCGGTGCGCTGGGCTGCGAGGTGCGCGTCTGCCACGATGCCGACACCGGCATGGCCGCTTCGCTCACCTGCGCCATCGAGCACATGCGCGGCGCGCCGGGCTGGCTGATCGCCCTGGGCGACATGCCGGGTGTGGAACCGGCTACAATCGTTGCCTTGTCGCAAGCCATCGCTGATGGCGCGCATATCGCGGTGCCCATGTTCCATGGTCGGCGCGGCAATCCTGTCGCGTTCAGCGCCTTTCACTTGCCATTGCTGCTGGCGCTCGATGGCGACCAGGGTGCGCGCAGCATCGTCAACAGCCATGCGGCATGCGAGGTGAGAGTGGACGACAGCGGCATCTTGCGCGATATTGATACACCTGACGATTTGTCGACGGTGCATGGCGCGCCCGGGCGACTTTAGAACATCCATGCCAGACACGAGAAAAACATGAAAAAAGCTCCAATTAAAAAAAGCATCGCCAAGGCGCCTGCCGCTGGCATCATCTACAGCATCGCCGCCTCCGACCTGGCTGGCCATATGTTCAAGGTCAGCTTGACGGTCAAGTCGCCGGCCGCCATCGGCCAGGTCTTGTCCTTGCCCGCCTGGATTCCGGGCAGCTACATGATCCGTGAATTTTCGCGCAATATCGTCAGCATCCGTGCCGAATCCGAGGGCAGGGCCGTGGCGCTGACCAAGTTGGACAAGCATTCGTGGCAAGCGGCCCGGTGCCAGGGCGCCTTGACGCTCGAATACGACGTCTATGCCTGGGATTTGTCCGTGCGCGCCGCCCACCTGGACCAGAACCACGGTTTCTTCAACGGCACCAGCGTATTTCTGCGCGTACTGGGCCAGGAGGCCGAGCCGCATGAAGTGCATATCGTGCAGCCGCAGGATGCCGCTTGCAAGGCCTGGCGCGTGGCTACCACCTTGCCGGAACTGAAGGCCAAGCGCTATGGCTTCGGCAGCTACCAAGCCGCCAATTACGATGAGTTGATCGATCACCCGGTGGAGATGGGCGACTTCGCGCTGGCTACCTTCAAGGCGCATGGCGTGCCGCACGATATCGTCGTCACGGGCAAGGTGCCCAACCTGGATCTGGATCGCTTGTGCCGCGACCTGAAAGCCATTTGCGAAACGCAGATCGCTTTTTTCGAGCCGAAGACAAAAAAAGCGCCGATGGAGCGCTATGTGTTCATGACCATGGCCGTCGGCGACGGTTACGGCGGCCTCGAACATCGTGCTTCGACGGCGTTGATCTGCGCCCGCGCCGACCTGCCGACGACCGCCTCAAGCAGCACGGAGATCGGCGACGGCTATCTGAAATTCCTCGGCCTGTGCAGCCATGAATACTTCCACACCTGGAACGTCAAGCGCATCAAGCCGGCGGCTTTTGCGCCGTATAACTTGCAGGCGGAAAGTTATTCGCCGCTGCTGTGGCTATTCGAGGGCTTCACCAGCTATTACGACGACCTGATGCTGGTGCGCGCGGGCCTGATCGATGAGGCAGCCTATTTCAAGCTGCTGGGCAAGACCGTCAACAGCGTGCTGCGCGGCAGCGGCCGCACAAAGCAAAGCGTGGCCGATTCCAGCTTCGACGCCTGGGGCAAGTACTACCGCCAGGATGAAAACGCGCCGAATGCCATCGTTAGCTACTACACCAAGGGTTCGCTGATCGCGCTGGCCTTCGACCTGACGCTGCGCGCGAAGACGAATGGCGCGCAATCGCTGGACGACGTGATGCAGGCGCTGTGGCAGCGCTATGGCCGTGATTTTTACAAGGGCAAAGGCCGCGGCGTGACGCCGGCCGAAGTCGAAGCGCTGTTCGATGAGATTTCCGGTACGCGCATGAAGTCTTTCTTCGAACGTTACATCCGTGGCACGGACGACGTGCCGCTGGCGCGCCTGCTGGCGCCATTCGGTGTTAAATACAGCGACCAGCGCAAGGTTGAAAAGCCTAGCCTGGACGTCAACCTGGGGCGCGACGGCAACGACGCCAGGCTGGCGCAGGTGCATCAGGGCGGCTGCGCCCATGTGGCAGGCCTGTCGGCGGGCGACGTGCTGGTGGCTGTCGATGGCCTGCGCGTGACCGGCAACCCCTCCAACCTCGACACCTTGCTGTGCCGTTATGCCGTCGGCGCCAGCGTGGCCATCCACGCCTTCCGTCGCGACGAGCTGATGACGTTTACCGCTGTCTTGCAGGGTGACCGCGTACCCGGTGTCAGCTTGAGCTTGCTGCCGGCGCCAAAAAAAGCCACCGGGCCGAAGCGTCCTAGCGCCGCATGATGCGCATTGTCATACGCTAATCCAGAGCACCGGCCGTCACTGGCCGGTTTTTATTGCACGCTACCCCCTATTAAATGTTACTGTAGGGTCACGGATGTTAGGGATGGCGACGGCTGTTAGTCTGCCGATAATGGTGCAAATTCCACCATATTTATCATAAATGAACTAATTTTTCTCCAACTACACTAAAATTGCCGAACTATTTCTTTTAGATCGCGCCCAACGTGCAAACCCTCGATCCACGAACGATCATGTTGATGACGACCCTGATGTGCGGGGCGATGAGCATCGTCATGTTCTCGGTGTATCGTAGTTTTCGGCGCGAGGTGCACGGTCTGGGACATTGGGCGGCCGGTTTGCTGTTGCTGGTGTGCGCGTCCATGTTGTTCGGTACGCGCGACGTGCTGCCATCGGCATGGTCTATTATCGCGGCCAATGCGGCGCTGGTAGCCGGTATCGGCCTGTCGATGCTGGGCACGGAGAAATTCTATGGCTTGGCGCCGAGTCGCCGCGCCTATTTTCTGATACTTGCCCTGGCCATCGTCGGCAATAGCTGGTGGCTGCTGGTGCTCCCTGACTTTTCGGTCCGCGTGGCGGTATTCTCCCTGCTAGTGTTCCTGTTTTATGCGCGCCAGGTGCAGCTGGTATGGCGCCATGGCGAGCGCCATTTTTCGAGTTTTTTCTTTGGTACGCTGATGCTGCTGCAAGCTGTCGCGGTGATGGCGCGCGGCGTGTCGGCGTTGCTGCATGGCGGCACCAGTGTAAATCTGACGGTAGTCGGCACGCCGACCGGTATCTATCTGGCGGTCGCCAATTTCATGGCGCTACTGCTGACGGTAGGCTTCATGACGGTGGCGACGCGCCACCTGCAGCAGATACTGGAGCGCCGCTCGACCCACGATCCCTTGACGCAGGTGCTGAACCGGCGCGGCTTTGGCGATGCCTATGCGCGCGAGATAGGCAATCCGCGGCGCCGTCGTTTGCCGCTGACGTTGCTCAGTATTGACCTCGATTACTTTAAATCGATTAATGACCGCTACGGTCACGCGGTGGGTGACCAGGTGCTGGCACACGTGGCCACCATCATCGGCGGCGCCCTGCGCGAATCGGATTGCGTGGCGCGTTTCGGCGGCGAGGAGTTCGTCGTACTGATGCCGGACATGCCTGTGCACAATGCCGTGGGCGTGGCGGAACGCATTCGTGCCTTGCTGTGCGAGTCCAGTCATACGGGACTGCCTTCATGTACGGCCAGCATTGGCATCGCTTGCCAGGCATCGGTGCTGGAGGGGCTGGAAGAATTGCTGTCGCGCGCCGATGCGGCCCTGTATCTGGCCAAGGAGCGCGGCCGCGACCGCATCGAACTCGACGCTGCCGCGTTTACTGCGGGCCGGATAATGTCCGCAGCGGGAAGCTGTAATGCTCGTTGAACAGCAAGATTTCGGAAAAACTGACGGTTTAGGCGCCGCGGTACATCAGGTTTGCCGCTGGCGGAAAGCGTTCTCGTACGCGGCGCATGGCGGCGCTGCAGTCTGGCAGGCTGACAGCAGGACAGTGGCAATGATCGCCTACCTCATGGCTGCCAGCCTGCCATGGTTTAACTGAACAGGCGTTCCAGTTCCACGCCAGGGTCTGGCGCGCGCATGAACGCTTCGCCCACCAGGAAGCTGTGGATGTGTGCATCGCGCATGCGTTGCACGTCAGCCGTGCTGTGAATGCCCGATTCCGTGATGATCAATTTGTCTTGCGGGATGCGCGGCAATAGATTGATGGTGGTGTCGAGCGAGGTCTCGAAGGTGCGCAGGTTGCGGTTGTTGATGCCGATCAGCGCGCTCTTGAGTTTGAGTGCCGCGTCGAGTTCTGCGCCATCGTGGCTTTCGATCAGCACGCCCATGCCCAGTTCGTGGGAGCAGGCTTCCATTTCGGCCATCAGGCCATGGTCGAGCGCGGCGACGATCAGCAGGATGCAGTCGGCGCCCATGGCGCGCGCTTCATAGATTTGATACATGTCGACCATGAAATCCTTGCGCAGCACCGGGATACTGCAGGCGGCACGCGCCTGCAGCAGATAATCCACGCAGCCCTGGAAGAACTGTTCGTCCGTTAGCACGGACAGGCAGGCCGCCCCATGCGCTGCATAGCTGGCGGCGATATCAGACGGACGGAAGTCGGCGCGTATCACGCCTTTCGATGGCGACGCCTTTTTTATTTCGGCGATGATGCCGGGCTTGCCAGCGGCGATATGCTGGCGCAGGCTCGCTTCAAAGCCGCGCAGGCCGGCGCGCAGGGCGGGATCGCTTTCCACGTCGCCGCGCAGGCTGGCCAGGCTGCGATGGGCCTTGGCCTTGGCCACTTCATCGGCTTTCACGGCCAGGATTTTATCGAGTATGTCGGACATGATGGTCGCTATTCTATAAAGGAGGGCGGGGGCTTACGCTTGCGGCGGAGTGCCCAGCTGTTGCGTCACCTGCACGAATTGGTCGAGCTTTGCCAGGGCGGCGCCCGAGCTGACGGCTTTGCGCGCACGCGCCAGGCCGTCTTCGATCGAACTGGCCACGCCGGCCGCGTACAGCGCCGTGCCCGCGTTCAGGGCGACGATGTCTGCGGCTGCACCGGGCTCGCCGCGCAGCGCTTCCATCATCTTGGCTTTCGACTCGATGGCGTTGGCCACTTTCAGGTTGCGGCTGGCGATCATCGACATGCCGAAATCTTCAGGGTGGATTTCATATTCGCGAATCTCGCCGTTGACCAATTCACCGACCATGGTGGCCGCGCCCAGCGAGACTTCATCCATATTGTCGCGACCATACACGACGATGGCATGTTGCGCGTCCAGACGCTGCAGCACGCGTACCTGGATGCCGACCAGGTCGGCGTGGAACACGCCCATCAGAATGTTGGGCGCGCCGGCGGGATTGGTCAGGGGGCCCAGGATATTGAAAATCGTGCGTACGCCAAGCTCCTTGCGTACGGGCGCCGCATGCTTCATGGCCGCATGGTGGTTGGGCGCGTACATGAAGCCGATACCTGTCTGCGCGATGGACTGGGCGATTTGCTCGGGTTGCAAATTGATGTTGACGCCCAGGGAGTCGAGCACGTCGGCGCTGCCGGACGATGACGAGACACTGCGTCCGCCATGCTTGGCCACGCGCGCGCCAGCGGCTGCCGCCACGAACATCGAGGCAGTGGAAATATTAAAGGTGTGTGCGCCGTCTCCGCCCGTGCCAACGATGTCAAGCAGGTTGGTGGTGTCGGCCATGGGCACTTTGGTGGAAAACTCGCGCATCACTTGCGCGGCGGCAGCGATTTCGCCGATGGTTTCCTTTTTTACGCGCAAGCCCATGGTCAGCGCCGCGATCATGCTGGGAGACATCTCGCCGGACATGATTTGGCGGAATAGGTACAGCATTTCGTCGTGAAAGATTTCGCGGTGTTCGATGCAGCGCAGCAGGGCTTCTTGTGGGGTGATCGGCATGATGCTTCCTTCTTCAATGATGGCGCAGGAGGACACTGATGGCACGCCGTAGCGTGCGCATGGGATCAGCGCTCGAGGAAATTCTTCAGCAGGGCGTGGCCGTGCTCCGAGAGTATCGATTCGGGGTGGAACTGCACTCCCTCGATATCGAATTCCCGATGGCGCACGCCCATGATTTCGCCGTCGTCCGTCCACGCCGTCACTTCCAGGCAGGAAGGCAGCGAGGAGCGTTCGATCGCCAAAGAGTGGTAGCGGATCACTGTGAAGGGGCTGGGCAAGCCTTTGAAAACGCCCACGCCCGTATGCGCGATGACGGAAGTCTTGCCATGCATGACCTGCTTGGCGCGGATGACATTGCCGCCAAACGCCTCGCCGATGGCCTGATGGCCCAGACAGACCCCCAGTATTGGCTTCCTGCCGGCGAAGTGCTTCAGCACTTCCACCGAAATGCCTGCTTGCGCTGGCGCTTTCGGGCCGGGCGAGATGCAGATGCGGTCCGGGTTCAGTGCTTCAATCTCTTGTATCGTGATTTCATCGTTGCGGTAGACCCGCACGTCTTCGCCCAATTCGCCGAAATACTGCACGATGTTGTAGGTGAAGGAGTCGTAGTTGTCGATCATTAGCAGCATCTTAAAACTCCCCATCCAGGCCATCTTGCACTTGTTCGGCGGCGCGCAGTACGGCGCGCGCCTTGTTTTCGGTTTCCTGCCATTCCATTTCGGGGATCGAGTCGGCAACGATGCCTGCCGCAGCCTGCACGTATAGCATGCCATCCTTGATGACGCCCGTGCGGATGGCGATCGCCACATCCATTTCACCGCCAAATGACAGGTAGCCGCACGCGCCGCCATAGATGCCGCGCTTGCTGATTTCCAGCTCGTCGATCACTTCCATGGCGCGCACTTTCGGCGCGCCCGTCAGGGTGCCGGCGGGGAAGGTGGCCCGTAACACGTCCAGGTTCGACAGGCCGTCTTTCAGCGTGCCTTCCACGTTCGAGACAATGTGCTGCACGTGCGAGTATTTTTCGATGACCATGCGGTCGGTGACGTACACGCTGCCGGTTTCGGCGATGCGGCCGATATCGTTGCGGGCCAGGTCGATCAGCATCACGTGCTCGGCGATCTCTTTCGGATCGGCCAGCAGTTCGGCCGACAGTTCGGCGTCGCGCTCCGGCGTGGCGCCGCGTGGACGGGTACCGGCGATGGGACGCAGGGTGACTTTCTTGCCGCCGTCCGTCGTCGTCTCGTTGCGCACCAAAATTTCGGGTGAGGCGCCGATGATCTGCATGTCGCCAAAGTTATAGAAGTACATATAGGGCGACGGATTGAGCGACCGTAGCGCGCGGTACAGGGTCAGCGGCGAATCGACGTAAGGCTTGCGGATGCGCTGGCCGATCTGCACCTGCATCAAGTCACCGGCCATCACGTATTCATGCGCCTTGGCGACCGCTTTCAGGTAGTCTTCCTTGGAGAAATCGCGGATGGTTTCGGTGCGCACGGAGGCGCTGGTGACGGGTGCGTCGACGCCGCGGCGCAGCATCATGCGCAAGTCTTTCAGGCGCTGGCGCGCTTTCGAGAACGACTCGGGCTGCGTGGTGTCCGCATACACGATCAAGTAGAGTTTGCCGGACAGGTTGTCGATGACGGCTAGTTCCTCTGTCACCATCAACTGGATGTCGGGCAGGTTCAAATCGTCTTTGGGCGCACCGCCAGCCAGTTTTTTCTCGATGTGGCGCACCGTGTCGTAGCCGAAGTAGCCTGCCAGGCCGCCGCAGAAACGCGGCATGCCAGGGCGCAGGGCGACCTTGAAGCGCGACTGGTACTGTTCGATGAAGTCGAGCGGATTGCCTTCGTGCTCTTCGATCACGACACCGTTCTTGACGATCTCCGTGCGGTTGCCATAGCTACGCAAGACGCTGGTGGCGGGCAAGCCGATGAAGGAATAGCGGCCGAAGCGTTCGCCACCGACGACCGATTCGAGCAGGAAGGTGTTCTTGCCACCTTGCTGGGTCTGCGCCAGTTTCAGGTATAGCGTGAGCGGTGTTTCCAGGTCGGCAAAAGCCTCCGCGATCAGGGGGATGCGGTTGTAGCCTTGTTGGGCCAGCGATTTGAATTCGAGTTCGGTCATGTGTCTCTCCATGCCGCCAGGGTACGCGTGTGCGTCGTGCAGTCTAAGCACAAACCCTGCGGTGGGTTATCAAAAAACCTGTCGGGGCATGCAATATGCGCATGCGCAGCCGACAGCAATCTTACACGGCTCGGCCCTTAGGCCTGCCAGGATTGCCAGCGTCGCCAAAGCCAGGCCTCAATCGAGCCGGTTTGGGTGACATTGTGTTTTTTGATGAGAAACGTGTTCACGATATGGTGTTGGGGTTGGTCAGTATGCCGGTTTGTTGTGCATGCTTATGAGATGCGCTGCTTCAAGCAGCGTATTTACTATACCATCGGAATCGGTATCGTGTATAGAGTGTCCGTGGTTGTAACCATACGGCACCGTCAAGACGGGGCAAGCCGCAGCCCGCGCCGCTTGCACGTCATTCGAAGAGTCGCCGATGGCCACTACTTTGGCGGGCGCGAGGTCGAAGTGCGCACACGCTTGCAGCAGCGGCATGGGGTGCGGTTTTTTTTTGCGGCAGCGAATCGCCACCGTAGACGATCTCGAAATAAGTGCGCAGATTTTTCTGTTGCAGCAGGGGCAGGGCGAAGGCAATCGGCTTGTTGGTGACGCAGGCCAGGCGCAAGCCCGCCGCCTTCATTGCCGCCAGCCCTGCTTCCACATCCGGGTAGAGCGTGCTGAACTGGCCATTGATGGCCAGGTAGTGGCGCTGGTAAGCCTCCATCGCCGTATCAAAACGCTGTTCCACGCCGACGGCATCGAAGTCGAGCGCCAGCACGCTGCGGATCAGGTTTTCCGAGCCCTTGCCCACCATCAGTTTGATGGCCTCGGCACTGATGGAGGGGAGGTCGAATTCGGTGCGCATGCCATTGATGGCGACATGAAAATCGGGCACGGTGTCGAGCATCGTGCCATCAAGGTCGATGATGGCGGCGCGCACGCCGGCCAGTACCTGGTCTTTTACCGTGCCCGCGCGCATCAGGCGCCCGCCACTTTTGCCTTGGCCAATTCGGCACGCATGGCATCGATGACGGCCTTGTAATCGGGCTTGCCGAAGATGGCCGAGCCGGCGACGAAGGTGTCGGCACCGGCAGCTGCGGCAGCGGCGATGTTGTCGATCTTGATGCCGCCATCGACTTCCAGCATGATGTCACGTCCCGATTCGTCGATCATGCGGCGCGCTTCGGCGATTTTCTTCAATGCTTGCGCAATGAAGGACTGGCCGCCGAAACCCGGGTTGACCGACATGATCAGGATCATGTCGATCTTGTCCATCACGTGTTCCAGGTAGTGCAGCGGCGTGCCCGGGTTGAAAACCAGGCCCGATTTGCAGCCATTGTCGCGGATTAGTTGCAAGGAGCGGTCGAGGTGATCCGACGCTTCCGGGTGGAAGGTGATGATGTTCGCGCCAGCCTTGGCGAAATCCGGGATAATGCGATCGACAGGCTTGACCATCAGATGCACATCGATGGGGACTTGCACGTGCGGGCGGATCGCTTCGCACACCAGCGGGCCGATGGTCAGGTTCGGCACATAATGGTTATCCATCACGTCGAAGTGGATGATGTCGGCGCCGGCGGTAACGACGTTGCGCACTTCCTCGCCCAGGCGGGCAAAGTCGGCGGACAGAATGCTGGGAGCGATACGGAATGTTGTCATGGTGGCTAAGGGCTAGAGTAGAAAATGCGAAGATGCGCTATTTTACGCTTGACGCCGTTACCATGCCTCATTGAAGCACAGTGAAGCGCACAATACACGGCGCGCGGCGGCCCATGCAGCACGCGTGACACAATATACGACTGGCAATGTCTGAATAGGAATGATGATGGCGACTTATGAATTTACGGTAACGGTCAAGACGCAATATTTGCCTGAGCAATCGGCACCGGACCAAGGGCGGCACGTGTTCGGCTATACGATTCGTGTCGTCAACACGGGCACGGCTGGCGCGCAACTGATTTCGCGCCACTGGGTCATCACGGATGCGAATAACAAGGTGGAAGAGGTGCGCGGCTTGGGCGCCGTCGGCCATCAGCCCTTGCTGCAGCCGGGCGAGCAGTTTGAATACACGAGCGGTACCATGCTCGGTACGCCGCAAGGTTCGATGCACGGCGAATACTTTTGCGTGGCCGAAGATGGTCATCAGTTCGAAGCGCCGATACCCGAATTCGTGTTGTCGGTGCCGCGTACCCTGCATTAACGACAGGCCGGGGGCGTGCGCCCCTTATTTCAGTTTTTCGGTGCTGTCCTGTTCTTCGCCGAGCTGCGCGCGCGCGGGTGGCGTGGGTTTTTTACCCGCATACATGGTCCACCAAACTATAAATGCCAGCAAGAAGAACGCTACCAGCGCCTCTATCATCAAGATCCACATACGCACCCCTATGTTATTTAGCCGCAGTTTATTTACCCGTAGTTCCCGCAGCCCAGTATTTACCCGCCGTCTATTTACACGAAGTAGTCTACTCGTTTCAGTCTGTGCCGTCGCGCTTGCACTTTCAGCCTGTACCACGCCACCGCTAGCGCCCGGTGCTGCTGGCGAGAAGGCGCCAGCGATTGCGCCTATTGTTGTCAATCCCGTGCCAGCCAAGCCTATGCCAGCCAAGCCGGCTGACGCCAGGGATGGCACGGATGCGGCGGTTCCCACGTTTATGCCCGCCAAATTTTCCGCCTTGCCTGGCTGGGGCCGCGATGATATGCGCGCTGCCTGGCCAGCCTTCATGGCTTCATGCGGCGTGCTGGTCAAGCGTCCGGACTGGAAGGAGTCATGCACGATCGCGCGCCAGGTGAATGCCAACAGCGACAAGGCCATCCGCCTGTTCTTCGAGACCTTCTTTGTGCCCAATCAAGTCATCACCGCCGATGGCGCTAGCACAGGCCTCGTCACCGGCTACTATGAGCCGCTGCTGCACGGCGCGCGCAAGCGAGGCGGTCCGTACCAGACGCCGCTGTACAAGGTGCCCGATGACCTGGTCTCGGTCGACCTGGGCGCGGTGTATCCGGAACTGAAAAACATGCGTTTGCGTGGCAAGCTGGTCGGCAAGAAGGTGATCCCGTACGCGACCCGCGCCGAGATCGAGCGCGCCACTGCGGTCACGGGCAAGGAATTGCTGTGGGTGGATGATGAAGTCGAAGCATTCTTCCTGCAAGTGCAGGGTTCCGGGCGCGTGCAGCTGACTGATACGCAGGAAACCGTGCGCGTGGCTTACGCGGAGCAGAATGGCCATCCGTATAAATCGATCGGCCGCTACCTGGTCGACAAGGGTGAGTTGACGCTGAGCCAGGCGTCCGCGCAGGGCATCAAGGCGTGGATTGCCGGCCATCCCACGCGCAAGGATGAATTATTCAACGCCAATCCGAGCTATGTCTTCTTCAAGGAAGAGCGCCTGCCCGATCCCAAAGTGGGACCTAAGGGTGCCTTGGGCGTGCCGTTGACGCCGCAGCGTTCGGTGGCCATCGATGCGCGCTTCCTGCCGCTGGGGGCGCCCGTGTTTCTGTCTACCACGCAAGCCAATAGCGAGATTCCCATGCAGCGCCTGGTGATGGCGCAGGACACGGGCGGCGCCATTCGCGGGCCCATCCGGGTCGATTACTTCTTTGGTTTCGGTACGGAAGCGGCGGAAAACGCGGGCCGCATGAAGCAGAGCGGCGCCGTGTGGGTGTTGCTGCCGAAGCAGGCGCCGGCGCGCTGAGTTGCTCGCGCCGCCGGGCGGGGATGCGCTAGCGCAAGGTTAGCGCAGGACCATGACTGGCAACTGGGTATGCGCCAGCACTTTTTGCGTTTCACTGCCCACGAACAGCTTGTTCAAGCCCTTGCGCCCATGCGAGGCCATGAGGATGATGTCGCAATGGTAGGTTTGCGCCGCATTGACGATTTCTTCGTGCGGGCTGGGCGAGACGACGACCGCGCCTTCGAAGGGAACGCCGACAGCGCGTGCTGCTTCGCCGATCTTGTCGACGGCGCGTTGCGATGCTTCCTGCATTTGTTGCTCGTACAAGCCGGCGTCGAGCACGACGCCGCCATCGGCCATTGGCGAGAACGGGAAGGGCTGCACCACGCTGATGCTAACCAGCTTGGCCTTGTTCAATTGCGCGAAGGCGATGGCTGTCTCGGCGGCTTTGTCTGACAGCGGCGAGCCATCGGTGGGAAACAAGATGGTGTTAAACATGACGTGCTCCTAGAGTGATATGAGACAGCTTATGTATGTGCGTCAATTAAAACTTTGATGTAAATCAAAACTCACAGGCTTGGGCATGAATAGTGTCGCCAAGGCAATCTTTTAGCAGTGTATGCCCGTTCATCGTTTCAGGCGCGCACGCCATGGCGACGGGTGCCGACAAAAGCTGTGCCAGTAAAAGGCAGAGAAAATACGCTGTTCGATAAAAAGTGCGTCGATTCACAATAATAGCGGCGCAACTGCCGTACTGCTCCCGTTAGCCGCACCTCGTTATACACAACTTTTTACCACTTTAAAATCAAAGGGTTACAGCAATTTCTTCAGCGCGTACCCCACAGTGGTGGCGCCAGAAAAATGCTATTTTTCTTAGCTTTCAGCCGTAAATTGCTCGAATTTTAGGCAATTTTTGACATGGACGGTGATTCCGAGATTTTCTTGGATACTTGTGTATAACGGGGTGCGTTAGCCGCTACAATCGTCGTTACCGTGTTCATCCAGAGGAGACTATATGCAATACGAAGACCTGATCATCGACATCCAGGACAAAGTGGCGCTCATCCGCCTGAACCGCCCCAAGGCGCTCAACGCACTGAACGACAATATGATGAACGAGTTGGGCGACGCCCTGCTGAAGTTCGATGCGGATGAGAATATCGGTTGTATCGTGCTCACGGGTAGCGAAAAAGCATTCGCCGCTGGCGCCGACATCGCCGCCATGGCTGATTACACCTATCCCGATACTTTTACCCAGGGCTACATCAGCCGCAACTGGGAGCACATCTTGCGCGTGCGCAAACCCGTAGTGGGAGCCGTAGCCGGTTACGCACTCGGTGGCGGCTGCGAACTGGCGATGATGTGCGATTTTCTGATCGCCGCCGACAGCGCCAAATTTGGCCAGCCGGAAATCAAGGTGGGTGTCACGCCGGGTGCGGGCGGCACGCAGCGCTTGCCGCGCGCCATCGGCAAGGCCAAGGCCATGGACTTGCTGCTGACGGCACGTACCATAGACGCGCTGGAAGCGGAACGCATCGGCCTGGTATCGCGCGTGGTGCCGGCAGATAAGTTGCTGGAAGAAGCCCTGGCTGCAGCGAAGACCATCGCAGCCATGCCGACCTCGGTGGCCATGATGATCAAGGATTGCGTCAACCGCGCCTTTGAAACTACCTTGACCGATGGCGTCGCCTACGAGCGCCGCCTGTTCCAAGCTGCCTTCGGTACGCCTGCACAAAAAGAAGGCATGCACGCTTTCCTTGAAAAGCGCTTGCCAAACTTCGACGGTCTTTGATATGATTCGCCTCCCCGATGAGACGCACTAGTTTGCGGCACAAAAGGGACGGCCTTCAGGGGCTGGGTAGTAAAAAAAGAAGGTTGACGAAATGGCCGAAACGCTTCATACTCTTTCTCCTTCGCAGCTGACAAACACAACGCTTTGTCGATAGCGCGAAAGTAGCACCGATCACAGTTCTTTAACAATTAACAGTCGATAAGTGTGGGCATTTGATGTAAGTGCAGCAGCGATCTTCGGATCGCTGTAAAACTTAAAATATCAAATGTTCACAAGAAATAATGAAATAGGATACTTCCTCGGAAGTAGCCTGTCAGTTTTTTGAGTGAGCGACCCATCAGCAATGATGGTGCCTATAAAAGGGCAAAGTAACAGAGATTAAACTGAAGAGTTTGATCCTGGCTCAGATTGAACGCTGGCGGCATGCCTTACACATGCAAGTCGAACGGCAGCACGGAGCTTGCTCTGGTGGCGAGTGGCGAACGGGTGAGTAATATATCGGAACGTACCCTAGAGTGGGGGATAACGTAGCGAAAGTTACGCTAATACCGCATACGATCTAAGGATGAAAGTGGGGGATCGCAAGACCTCATGCTCGTGGAGCGGCCGATATCTGATTAGCTAGTTGGTAGGGTAAAAGCCTACCAAGGCATCGATCAGTAGCTGGTCTGAGAGGACGACCAGCCACACTGGAACTGAGACACGGTCCAGACTCCTACGGGAGGCAGCAGTGGGGAATTTTGGACAATGGGCGAAAGCCTGATCCAGCAATGCCGCGTGAGTGAAGAAGGCCTTCGGGTTGTAAAGCTCTTTTGTCAGGGAAGAAACGGTGAGAGCTAATATCTTTTGCTAATGACGGTACCTGAAGAATAAGCACCGGCTAACTACGTGCCAGCAGCCGCGGTAATACGTAGGGTGCAAGCGTTAATCGGAATTACTGGGCGTAAAGCGTGCGCAGGCGGTTTTGTAAGTCTGATGTGAAATCCCCGGGCTCAACCTGGGAATTGCATTGGAGACTGCAAGGCTAGAATCTGGCAGAGGGGGGTAGAATTCCACGTGTAGCAGTGAAATGCGTAGATATGTGGAGGAACACCGATGGCGAAGGCAGCCCCCTGGGTCAAGATTGACGCTCATGCACGAAAGCGTGGGGAGCAAACAGGATTAGATACCCTGGTAGTCCACGCCCTAAACGATGTCTACTAGTTGTCGGGTCTTAATTGACTTGGTAACGCAGCTAACGCGTGAAGTAGACCGCCTGGGGAGTACGGTCGCAAGATTAAAACTCAAAGGAATTGACGGGGACCCGCACAAGCGGTGGATGATGTGGATTAATTCGATGCAACGCGAAAAACCTTACCTACCCTTGACATGGCTGGAATCCCGGAGAGATCTGGGAGTGCTCGAAAGAGAACCAGTACACAGGTGCTGCATGGCTGTCGTCAGCTCGTGTCGTGAGATGTTGGGTTAAGTCCCGCAACGAGCGCAACCCTTGTCATTAGTTGCTACGAAAGGGCACTCTAATGAGACTGCCGGTGACAAACCGGAGGAAGGTGGGGATGACGTCAAGTCCTCATGGCCCTTATGGGTAGGGCTTCACACGTCATACAATGGTACATACAGAGCGCCGCCAACCCGCGAGGGGGAGCTAATCGCAGAAAGTGTATCGTAGTCCGGATTGTAGTCTGCAACTCGACTGCATGAAGTTGGAATCGCTAGTAATCGCGGATCAGCATGTCGCGGTGAATACGTTCCCGGGTCTTGTACACACCGCCCGTCACACCATGGGAGCGGGTTTTACCAGAAGTAGGTAGCTTAACCGCAAGGAGGGCGCTTACCACGGTAGGATTCGTGACTGGGGTGAAGTCGTAACAAGGTAGCCGTATCGGAAGGTGCGGCTGGATCACCTCCTTTCTAGAGTTTGCACGAATCAGCAATGATTCACGCATCAAATGTCCACACTTATCGGCTGTTTAATTAAGAAGAAACAGTAGTCGTAGTAGCACCGCGTTGGGGCTGTAGCTCAGCTGGTTAGAGCACCGTGTTGATAACGCGGGGGTCGTTGGTTCGAGTCCAACCAGCCCTACCAGCAAAAACAAGCCTTACCAGCTAATTAGTACATAATTCCCGGGGGATTAGCTCAGCTGGGAGAGCACCTGCTTTGCAAGCAGGGGGTCGTCGGTTCGATCCCGTCATCCTCCACCAAGTTTTACTCGAAAGTGCAAACGTAAGCCAGTCAACAAGACTGTGGTTTAGGTTTGATCTTTTAGCGATCAAAGCTGTTTCGTTCTTTAACAATCTGGAAGAAGTAAAGATTATTTATTGATCGGTTTGCCGTAAAAAGCAAATCGATGGGTAATGATTGTATGTATCAACAAACAAGCAACAACGTTGTACTTTCTTATCCCTGTAGCGCTCTTTGGTCACCTCGGTGAACAGAGGCTAACGTTATAGGGACAAGCGAATAAGTGCACATGGTGGATGCCTTGGCGATTACAGGCGATGAAGGACGTAGTAGCTTGCGATAAGCTGCGGGGAGTGAGCAAACACACTTTGATCCGCAGATTTCCGAATGGGGCAACCCACCCTTTTAGGGTATTGCATACTGAATACATAGGTATGCAAGGCGAACGCGGCGAACTGAAACATCTAAGTAGCTGCAGGAAAAGAAATCAACCGAGATTCCCAAAGTAGCGGCGAGCGAAATGGGAAGAGCCTGTACGTGATAGTCGGACCGATAACAGAATCCTCTGGAAATAGGAGCCATAGTGGGTGATAGCCCCGTATGTGAAATCGGACCGGTGATACTAAGCGTACGACAAGTAGGGCGGGACACGTGACATCCTGTCTGAATATGGGGGGACCATCCTCCAAGGCTAAATACTCGTAATCGACCGATAGTGAACCAGTACCGTGAGGGAAAGGCGAAAAGAACCCCGGAAGGGGAGTGAAATAGATCCTGAAACCGTGTGCATACAAACAGTAGGAGCGGACTTGTTCCGTGACTGCGTACCTTTTGTATAATGGGTCAGCGACTTACATTCAGTGGCAAGGTTAACCGCATAGGGAAGCCGTAGAGAAATCGAGTCCGAATAGGGCGATCAGTCGCTGGGTGTAGACCCGAAACCAAGTGATCTACTCATGGCCAGGATGAAGGTGCGGTAACACGCCCTGGAGGTCCGAACCCACTAATGTTGAAAAATTAGGGGATGAGCTGTGGGTAGGGGTGAAAGGCTAAACAAACTTGGAAATAGCTGGTTCTCTCCGAAAACTATTTAGGTAGTGCCTCAAGTATCACCATCGGGGGTAGAGCACTGTTATGGCTAGGGGGTCATTGCGACTTACCAAACCATTGCAAACTCCGAATACCGATGAGTGCGAGCTTGGGAGACAGACGTCGGGTGCTAACGTCCGGCGTCAAGAGGGAAACAACCCAGACCGCCAGCTAAGGTCCCAAAGATTGGCTAAGTGGAAAACGAAGTGGGAAGGCTAAAACAGTCAGGATGTTGGCTTAGAAGCAGCCATCATTTAAAGAAAGCGTAATAGCTCACTGATCGAGTCGTCCTGCGCGGAAGATGTAACGGGGCTAAGCCAGTCACCGAAGCTGCGGATATGTGCGCTCCTTTAAGCGCATTGATAGAGCAGAGCTGGGCAATACTTACTTGCGAAGCAAGTTAGTAGAGACCAAAGCTCTTGCGAACATCGAGTGTATTTAAAGGAGCGCACATATGGTAGGAGAGCGTTCTGTAAGCCTGCGAAGGTGTCTTGTAAAGGATGCTGGAGGTATCAGAAGTGCGAATGCTGACATGAGTAGCGATAATGGGGGTGAAAAGCCTCCACGCCGTAAGCCCAAGGTTTCCTGTTCAACGTTCATCGGAGCAGGGTGAGTCGGCCCCTAAGGCGAGGCAGAGATGCGTAGCTGATGGGAAGCAGGTTAATATTCCTGCACCGTCGTATGATGCGATGGGGGGACGGATCGCGGAAGGTTGTCCAACTGTTGGAATAGTTGGTTTTTGGCTCATAGAAGGCGCTTAGGCAAATCCGGGCGCGCAATTCAAGGGGTTGAGACGAGTGAATTTATTCATGAAGCAATCGGAAGTGGTTCCAAGAAAAGCCTCTAAGCTTCAGTCATACGAGACCGTACCGCAAACCGACACAGGTGGGCGAGATGAGTATTCTAAGGCGCTTGAGAGAACTCGGGAGAAGGAACTCGGCAAATTGGTACCGTAACTTCGGGAAAAGGTACGCCCCGGTAGCTTGATTGGTTTACTCCATGAGGGTGAAAGGGTTGCAATAAACTGGTGGCTGCGACTGTTTAATAAAAACACAGCACTCTGCAAACACGAAAGTGGACGTATAGGGTGTGACGCCTGCCCGGTGCTGGAAGATTAAATGATGGGGTGCAAGCTCTTGATTGAAGTCCCAGTAAACGGCGGCCGTAACTATAACGGTCCTAAGGTAGCGAAATTCCTTGTCGGGTAAGTTCCGACCTGCACGAATGGCGTAACGATGGCCACACTGTCTCCTCCCGAGACTCAGCGAAGTTGAAATGTTTGTGATGATGCAATCTACCCGCGGCTAGACGGAAAGACCCCATGAACCTTTACTGTAGCTTTGCATTGGACTTTGAACCAATCTGTGTAGGATAGGTGGGAGGCTTTGAAGCGGGGACGCTAGTTCTCGTGGAGCCAACCTTGAAATACCACCCTGGTTTGTTTGAGGTTCTAACCTTGGTCCGTTATCCGGATCGGGGACAGTGCATGGTAGGCAGTTTGACTGGGGCGGTCTCCTCCTAAAGTGTAACGGAGGAGTTCGAAGGTACGCTAGATACGGTCGGACATCGTGTTGATAGTGCAATGGCATAAGCGTGCTTAACTGCGAGACTGACAAGTCGAGCAGGTACGAAAGTAGGACATAGTGATCCGGTGGTTCTGTATGGAAGGGCCATCGCTCAACGGATAAAAGGTACTCTGGGGATAACAGGCTGATTCCTCCCAAGAGTTCATATCGACGGGGGAGTTTGGCACCTCGATGTCGGCTCATCACATCCTGGGGCTGTAGCCGGTCCCAAGGGTATGGCTGTTCGCCATTTAAAGTGGTACGTGAGCTGGGTTTAAAACGTCGTGAGACAGTTTGGTCCCTATCTGCCGTGGGCGTTGGAAATTTGAAGGGGGCTGCTCCTAGTACGAGAGGACCGGAGTGGACGAACCTCTGGTGTACCGGTTGTCACGCCAGTGGCATTGCCGGGTAGCTAAGTTCGGAAGAGATAACCGCTGAAAGCATCTAAGCGGGAAACTTGCCTTGAGATGAGATTTCCCAGAGCCTTGAGCTCTTTGAAGGGTCGTTCGAGACCAGGACGTTGATAGGCTGGGTGTGGAAGTGCAGTAATGCATTAAGCTAACCAGTACTAATTGCCCGTACGGCTTGTCCCTATAACCTTAGCAGGTACAGAGGATAAGACAGTACAACGTTGTGAGTTTGTTGATACCATTCATTACCCAAAAATCTTTGCTTCTTCCAGATTCAGGCCTTGTTGCTCTACAGAGAACAAGCGCCAGTACAAGTTATGCCTGATGACCATAGCAAGTTGGTCCCACCCCTTCCCATCCCGAACAGGACCGTGAAACAACTTTGCGCCGATGATAGTGCTGCAACCAGTGTGAAAGTAGGTTATCGTCAGGCTTGTTATTTGGTGCAACAGCCCCCGGCTGTTGCACCTAGAGAAAAACCCCGCCAGCAATGGCGGGGTTTTTTTCGTTTGGTGGTTTGGTGCATGTTGCACCCCAACCGCAAAAGCTGGGGTCAGACCCGGCGGGTCTGACCCCAGGTATTCAGGCGTTTGGGGTGAAAAATTTGACTATGGCCAGGCAATTACTGTATAATTCACCTTCTCAGATAAGATGGTTTGCTGCCCAATTGGGAGCAAGCTATCGAAAAAGTTATGCCTGATGACCATAGCAAGTTGGTCCCACCCCTTCCCATCCCGAACAGGACCGTGAAACAACTTTGCGCCGATGATAGTGCTGCAACCAGTGTGAAAGTAGGTTATCGTCAGGCTTGTTATATAAAAAAACCCCGCGGATGCGGGGTTTTTTTCGTCTGCAGCGTGCACCGCACTAGATGCCCCAGGTGATGCTTTCACCTTCTGCACTGGCTGAGCGCAACATTTCCATCAGGGGATAGGCGCGTTGCGAAAAATGCACTTTCTGTGCACGCGCATGGGTGCCGGTCTCGCCATCTTCCAGCGTTTCTGGCGTATGGGCATCGTGTTCGATGTCATTTTCCGGATGCAATCTGCTTTCCGCGACTTCCTTTTCCAGCAGGACCAAGGCATCTCCCGCTTCTGTAGGCGTGATGACGCCGCGCGTAGGATTCTTGTGCAGGATGTCGAGGATACGCTGGGCATGTTCCTGGAACATCAGCACTTCAGGGGAGGATTTGGATTTGAATGAGATCAACATACGTGCTTTCTAAGACTTGTTGTTAGTGTCGAAACAATATCACGACTTGAAATATCACACAGGCTGTCGAATTGTCCGAATTGCACATCTGCGTGCCGCTTACCGTCATCTGTTGGACTATCCACGTATTTACAAGGGCGGCTATTCCAGGCTATCGCCTGTTTAAGCGATCGTTAAGTCTCAATCCAGTTTCACCGAGTCCATGAAAGTGTCGATGGTGTCACGCGACAGCTTGCGCTCTTCACCGAGAATGATGATCTGGAAGAGGTGCTTGTCCTGTGCCACAAAACGGCCGACCAGCAAGACAGGCTTGCCTTGCTGCGTGCCGTTGGCCTCGATACTGAGCGAACTGCGCTGGTGCGTTACGGCAGCATTGCTGCTGGCCGCCGAGACCGATTTTTCGCTGCGCACGGTGCCGTTAATATTTTTCAACAGCGCTGTCTGCATGGCTGGCAGGGCCGCTTGCGCCTGTTCTGCGCTGTCGAGCACGGCGCTGCCGATGGCAAAGGTGCTGCCATCGACTTCGCTCGCCGTCATGGTCAGGCTGATTTTTTTGCCATCGAGATCGACCGTGCGTGTCAACACTGCCGGCTTGCCTGGAAACAAGGCTGTGAACTGCGCGTCGGGGCTGCGATAGTCGCGCCAGTCGAATTTCGGACTGCAGGCACAGAGCGTGCAGGCGGTAGCGAGCGCAGCCAGGAGGATCGCAAGTGATGTTTTTTTCATCAGCAGATGGTAGCAGTGACGCCAGCCACGCGCAATCGCGCACTTGTGGCTTTCAGCGCTCGCCTTATATTTCATGCAGTACACGCCGGTACTGGATCGCTTCGGCAACGTGCGGCTGCATGATCGTGGGACTCCCCGCCAAGTCTGCGATGCTGCGCGCCACGCGCAGTACCCGGTGGTAGGTGCGGGCCGACCAGTGCAGGCGTGACATGGCGCCATCTAGTAGTTGTTCACCATGTGTTTCCAGACGACAGTGCTGTTCGATTTCCGTGCTACTCAGGCGCTGGTTTGTTTTTCCCTGGCGCGCCAACTGCAGCGAAAAGGCTGCCGCCACGCGGGCCGCAATGGCTTGCGTACTTTCGCCGCTGCCTGCGTGCCGTCCCAGCGCCGCGGGTGGTATGGCGGCAACTTCGATTTGTAAGTCGATGCGTTCAAGTAGCGGGCCGGACAGGCGGCTGTGATAACGCAGCACCGCCTCTGGCGTACAGCGGCAACGACCGGAAGCGTGCCCCAAATAGCCGCACGGACAGGGATTCATGGCGGCGATTAACTGGAAGCGGGCAGGAAACTCGGCCTGGCGGGCCGCGCGCGAAATGCTGATGATGCCCGACTCCATGGGCTGGCGCAAGACATCGAGTACCCGGCGCTGGAATTCGGCGATTTCATCGAGAAACAACACGCCGCAATGGGCCAGCGAGATTTCTCCCGGACGCGGTACGTTACCGCCGCCCACCAAGGCGACGCCAGATGCCGTTTGGTGCGGTGCACGGTAGGGACGACGTTTCCAGTGTTCCACTTTAAAATGGCCACCCAGTGAATGCACGGCGGCTGATTCCAGCGCCTCGTCATCGCTCATGGGCGGTAACACGCCGGGGAAGCGGCTGGCCAGCATGGTCTTGCCTGCGCCCGGCGGGCCCACCATCAAGACGTTATGCCCGCCTGCGGCCGCCACTTCCAGTGCGCGTCGCGCTTGCAACTGCCCTTGCACGTCGGCAAAGTCGGGATACGTAAACGCCTGCGCTGCCAGCACCGGTTGATGGCGCTGCAGGGCGGCCTGGCCGTTGGGCACGGCAAAATGCGCGCAGACCTCGAGCAGGCTGTGGGCGGGATAGATGCAGGCGTCTCTGACCAGCGCCGCCTCGTCCGCGTTGGCCCGCGGCAGGATGAAGGCGCGTGGCGGCCCCGATTGGCTGCGCTGCATGGCAAAAGTCATGGCCAAAGCACCGCGGATGGGGCGTAGTTGGCCCGAAAGCGATAGTTCGCCCGCAAATTCGTAGTGCTGCAGTTGTTCGCTCGGCAACTGGCCGGAGGCAGCCAGGATGCCCAGCGCAATCGGTAAGTCGAAGCGGCCCGATTCCTTGGGTAAGTCCGCCGGCGCCAGATTGGCCGTAATGCGCCGCGCCGGCATCTCAAAGCCGCAGTTTTGCAGCGCGGCGCGGACGCGGTCGCGCGATTCCTTCACTTCCGTATCCGGCAGGCCAACGATCGTAAATGACGGCAAGCCATTGGCAAGGTGCACTTCGACACTTACCTCGGGTGCCTCCATGCCGGCCAAGGCACGGCTTTTCAGGACGGCCAGACTCATCAGACTCCCCCGTAGCGCGAGCGCGCTCGGGATCAGTCTAGCGCTTGAAACGCTGTCAGGCTTGAGGTATGCCAGCAAGGCCGTCTATCACGCGACCTTGCTGACGATACTTTATGCCTTTGGCTCGTTCAGGCGGGTTTCCAGTTCGACCAGGCGCAGTTCCAGTGCATCGAGCTTGGCGCGGGTCTTGGCCAGTACTTGTGCCTGGATATCAAACTCTTCGCGCGTGACCAGATCGAGACGGGCAAAGCCCTGTGTCATCATCGATTTCACGTTTTTCTCGATATCCTTGGCGGGCGAGTTTTCGATGGCTTGATGGATCTTGCCTTGCAAGTCGTTAAAGAAGGTATTCATGTCCACGGTCAGTCCTTGTATGGTGCGGCCTGTGCATCGCACCATTGCGGTGCACAGCGGTGTTAATCTGGTGCGCAACTGGGCACTTCATTGTTCTTCAGCAGGCCGTGGCCCCAGTCCTGGCGGCTTGCAGGGTAAGTATGGACGGAAATGCGCCAGTCAAGCTAACAAGAGAGCTGGCACGTATTCTGCTAAAGATGTCATGAACGCTTTGTGATCTCCAGCCAAGATTTTAAACCTCAACCGCTTTAAAAGTTCAATAAAAGGGAATCGCCATGAAGAATCTGTCCAAGAACATGACTTTAGTCGCAGCGTTGACGCTGGCCATGACCGCTGTTTGCGATAGCGCCATGGCCCAGGATGCCGTGGCAGCGCCTGCTGCGGCCGAAGCCGTAGCCGATAACGTGGTCAGCTACAACGTGGCGCTGAGCAGCGACTACCGTTACCGTGGTGTGTCGCAAAGCCGTCTCGACCCTGCCATCAGCGCCGGTGCCGACTATACCCATAATCCGACGGGCCTGTATGTGGGCACTTGGCTGTCGAGCATTAAATGGATCAAGGATAGCGGCGGCGACACCAACCTGGAATGGGATATCTACGCCGGCAAGCGCGGTGAAATCAGCAAGGATTTTACCTATGACGTGGGCGGCCTGTACTACTTCTATCCCTCGAATGGATTGAGCACCAATGCCAACACCTTCGAGTTGTATGGCCAACTCGGCTATGGTCCGGCCTATATCAAGTATTCGCACTCGACGACCAATCTGTTCGGTGTCGCCGACAGCAAGAACAGCGGCTACCTCGATGTGGGCGCCAACATCGACGTGCATGATGGCTATATCTTGAACCTGCATGCCGGGCGTCAGAAGGTCGAGCACAACGATGCCCTCAGTTATAACGATTATAAGATCGGCGTGAGCAAGGATTTCGGCGTGGCGACCGTAGCGCTGGCCGCCGTCAAAGCCAACATCACGTTGCTGGCACCGAATGGCAAGAACCTGGCGAAATCCGGTCTCGTGCTGACTGTATCCAAAACCTTTTAAGCGAGATTGCCATGAAAATGATTACTGCAATCATTAAACCGTTCAAACTGGACGAAGTGCGCGAAGCGTTGTCGGCTATCAATGTGCAAGGTATCACCGTGACCGAAGTCAAAGGTTTCGGTCGCCAGAAAGGTCACACGGAACTCTATCGTGGCGCTGAGTATGTCGTTGATTTCTTGCCAAAAACCAAAATTGAAGCAGCCGTCGATGACGCCATTGTGGACCAGGCCATCGAAGCGATCGAAGGCGCAGCGCGTACCGGCAAGATCGGCGACGGCAAGATTTTCGTCTACAACCTGGAACAGGTCATCCGCATCCGCACCGGTGAAACCGGCAACGAAGCGCTCTAAGGGGAATATTGATGCGTAAAAATATAACAAAATTACTCGCTGGGATAGCCTGTCTGTGTACGTTTGGCGTCGCTACGCCGAGCTTTGCCGATGCCCCCGTCAAGACGGAGGCGGCCACGACGGCTGCCGTCGCCACAGTTGCCGTGACGCCGGTGCCTGACGCCGCACCCGCTGCGGCAGCGCCGGCGCCGGCCGCTGCCGCGCCAGCGGCCGCGTCCGTCGCCAATAAGGGCGATACCAGCTTCATGATGATCAGTACCTTATTGGTGATCTTGATGACGATTCCCGGCCTGGCTCTGTTCTACGGCGGCCTGGTGCGCTCCAAGAATATGTTGTCGGTGCTGATGCAAGTGTTCATGGTGTTCGCGCTGATCATCGTTCTGTGGTGCATCTACGGTTACTCGATCGCCTTCACGGAAAAAACTGCCTTCTTCGGTGGCTTCGACCGCTTGTTCCTGAACGGCATCTGGGATCCCGCCAAGGGCACGTTTGCCGCCGCCGCCACCTTTAGCAAGGGTGTTGTCATTCCCGAGTTCATCTTCGTGGCTTTCCAGGGCACGTTTGCCGCCATCACGTGCGCGCTGATCGTTGGCGCCTTTGCCGAGCGCGCCAAGTTTGCCGCCGTGCTGGCCTTCGTCGTGCTGTGGTTCACGTTTGCCTACCTGCCAGCGGCGCACATGGTGTGGTTCTGGACCGGGCCTGACCTGATCACCAACGCTGCCACCTCGGCCAGCGAAGCCCTGAAGGCAGGCTGGATCTGGCAAACAGGCGCGCTCGATTTCGCAGGCGGCACCGTGGTGCACATCAATGCTGCCGTCGCCGGCCTGGTCGGTGCGATCATGATCGGCAAGCGCGTCGGCTACGGCCGTGAATCGATGGCGCCGCACTCGCTGACGATGACGATGATAGGCGCTTCCCTGTTATGGGTGGGCTGGTTCGGTTTCAATGCCGGTTCCTCGCTCGAAGCGGGCGACGTGGCGGCCCTGGCCTTCATCAACACGCTGCTGGCCACGGCCGCAGCCACCCTGTCGTGGGTGTTCGGCGAGTGGATCAGCAAAGGCAAGCCATCCATGCTCGGTGGTGCGTCGGGCGCCGTTGCCGGCCTGGTGGCGATCACCCCTGCGGCCGGCTTTGTCGGCCCGATGGGCGGCCTGGTCATCGGCTTGCTGGCCGGTATCGTCTGCCTGTGGGGTGTGAACGGCCTGAAACGCCTGATAGGCGCCGACGATTCGCTCGACGTGTTCGGCGTGCATGGCGTAGGCGGCATCCTGGGTGCCCTGCTGACCGGTGTGTTTGCTGCACCACAGTTAGGCGGTCAAGGTATCTTCGACTATGTTACCAACAAAATGTCGGCTGATCCCTATTCCATCGGCCACCAAGTGTGGGTGCAAGCGCAAGCGGTCGGCACCACCATCATCTGGTCGGCCCTGGTCTCCGTCATCGCCTATAAACTGGTTGATATCGTCATCGGCCTGCGCGTGCCGGAAGAAGAAGAGCGTGAAGGGCTCGATATCACCAGCCATGGTGAGCAGGCTTATCATGGTTAAATGATAATAATCAGGCATGCCAGCGTTTCGCTGCGGCATGTCTGGTGTGCAAAGGCGCCTCATCGAGGTGCCTTTTTTTCATTGTGGGAACCGTAAAGGTCTTTAAAACAAGGCCTTTGCCCCGATGTAGGCTACTTACACGGTAATATAGTCGGTAGTTCTGTGTGCTTTTTTGAATACTGCACATAATTTAAGGATGTAACTATGGCTCCCCATCTCGTCACGGCCCTGACCGGACCGCTGCTCGACCTCGAAAAAAAGATTCTGGCCGCGACGCCGGCCATTGAGCGCTGGTTCCGCATGGAGTGGCAAGAGCACACGCCACCGTTCTATTGCTCGGTAGACTTGCGTAACGCGGGCTACAAGCTGGCGCCTGTCGATACCAATTTGTTCCCCGGTGGTTTTCATAACCTGGCCACGGAAATGCTGCCCTTGTCCGTGCAGGCGGCCATGGCTGCCATCGACAAGTATTGTCCGGACGCCCGCAATCTGCTGATGGTGCCGGAGTTGCACAACACCACGCCGCAATACCTGCAAAACGTGGCGCGCCTGATGCAGATTTTCCGCCAGACGGGCCTGCACGTGCGTCTCGGCTCGTGGTTGCCCGAGATCACGCAGCCGACGCCATTGGCACTGCCAGATGGCAATATGCTCGTCATCGAGCCCCTCGTACGCCTGAACAATGGCCGTCGCCTGGGCTTGAAGGATTTCGATCCATGCACCATCTTGCTGAATAACGACTTGTCGGACGGCATCCCCGATATCTTGCAAAACATTCATGAACAAAGCCTGCTGCCGCCCTTGCACGCTGGCTGGGCCTTGCGCCGCAAGAGCAACCACTACACAGCGTACGATGAAGTGGTGAAAAAATTCGGCAAGATGATCGATGTCGACCCTTGGATGCTCAACCCTTTCCACGCCAAGTGCAGCGACGTTAACTTCCAGGAAGGCGAGGGCGAAGACGCGCTGGCCGCCAGCGTCGACGTGCTGCTGGCCAAGATCCGCAAAAAATACAAGGAATACGGCATCAAGGAAAAGCCCTTCGTCATCGTCAAGCCCGATGCAGGCACGTATGGCACGGGCATCATGACGGTGCGCGACGCCAGCGAAGTGCGCGACTTGTCGCGCAAGCAGCGTGACAAGATGTCCATCGTCAAGGATGGCAAGATCGTCACCGACGTTATCATCCAGGAAGGTGTGCCGACCTTTGAAAGCATCAAGGATGCCGTCGCCGAGCCTGTCGTCTACATGATCGACCGCTATGTGGTGGGCGGCTATTACCGCGTGCATGCGGAGCGCGGCGTGGATCAGAATCTGAACGCGCCCGGCTCGCAGTACGTGCCGCTGGCGTTTGCCCAGCAGCATGCCGTACCGGACCTGCAGGCCAAGCCGGGCACGGCCGCGCCGAACCGCTTCTATGTGTATGGCGTGGTGGCGCGCCTGGCCTTGCTGGCCGCGTCGCTGGAAATGGAGCGCACGGACCCGAATCCCGAGGTGTATTGATTCATCACTGCGGTTTGCCGGGCGCGCTGACGACTGCGCCCGGCGATCTCGGCTAGAATCATGCATTCCTTATCCAGGTTCCCCGATTGGACGCACCATGAAAATTGCATTCCTTGCCGACCCGCTGGCAGGCTTCAAGACTTACAAAGATTCCACCTACGCCATGATGCGCGAGGCGGCCAGGCGCGGTCATGCCATCTACGCCTTCGAGCAGAAGGACATGGCGCTCGAAGAGGGCATCGTCACGGCACTGGTACAGCATATCGAGTTGACCGGCGATGAACACGACTGGTATAAAATCGTATCGAGCGAAGAAGTGCGCCTGTCTGCCCTGGACGCCATCATCGAGCGCAAAGACCCGCCGTTTGACATGGAATATGTGTATGGCACGTATTTGCTGGAGTTGGCGGAAAAGCAGGGCGCACACGTCTTCAACAAGCCGTCTGCGATCCGCGACAATAATGAAAAGCTGGCTATTGCGCAGTTTTCCGAATTCACTTCGCCGACCCTGGTGACGTCGAGCGAAGCGCGCCTGCGCGCCTTTCACGCCAAGCACCAAGACGTCATCTTCAAGCCGCTCGACGGCATGGGCGGCACGGGCATCTTCCGCGTCAAGGCCGATGGCCTGAACCTGGGCGCCATCATCGAGACTTTGAGCGAGAATGGCGCGCAGACCATCATGGCGCAGCGTTTTATTGCCGATATCGTCAAGGGTGACAAGCGTATCCTCGTCATCGGTGGCAAGCCGGTGCCGTTCGCGCTGGCGCGCATCCCGCAGGCGGGCGAAGTGCGCGGCAACCTGGCCGCCGGCGGCACGGGGGTGGCGCAGCCATTGACGGCGCGCGACCTGGAAATTGCTGAAAAACTGGGCCCGATCCTGGCCGCGCGTGGCCTGATGCTGGTAGGATTGGACGTCATCGGCGACTATCTGACGGAAGTCAATGTCACCAGCCCGACCTGCTTCCAGGAAATCATGCAGCAGACCGGTTTCGATGTCGCCGCCATGTTTGTCGACGCCGTCGAGCATGGCGTTGCGCAAGCGCAGCAGCGTCAAAAGGTGCAATGACCATGGTAGGGATTTTGCTCATGACCCACGCACCGCTGGGACAGGCGTTCATCGCCGCCTGCGCGCATGTGTTTCGCGGGCCAACGGAACGTTTTGAAGCCATCGACGTCGTCGCAGACCAGGACCTGGCGGAAGTGCAAAAGCTGGCATCCGAAGCCATCTGCCGCCTCGACGATGGCTCCGGCGTGCTGGTGATTACCGATGTGAAGGGCGGCACGCCGTCGAACTGCTGCAACAAGCTGGCCGATGCGGGCCGGGTGGAAGTCATCGCCGGCATCAGCCTGCCCATGCTGCTGCGCGCCATCACGTACCGCCGCGACACGCTCGACGTGGTGGTGGAGATGGCGCTGGCAGGTGCGCAAAGCGGCGCCGTGCGCGTCGATAACCGTATCCGCGTGGGCGAATAAGGAAGTACATGGCCGCCGCCCTGAAGGCGGCGGGTTTTATAGACCAAGATTGTCATCAGCGTAGTGCATTCAGGGATAGAGACCATATAAAAATGATTCAAAAAGAACTCGAAATCATCAACAAGCTGGGACTGCATGCTCGCGCCTCCGCCAAATTTACCCAGCTCGCCGCCAAGTTCAAGAGCGACGTCTGGCTGACCCGTAACGCGCGCCGCATCAACGCCAAGTCCATCATGGGCGTCATGATGCTGGCCGCCGGCAAGGGCGCGAAAGTGACCCTGGAAGCCGAGGGCGATGATGAGCAAGCATGTGTCGATGCGCTCACCGCCCTGATTAATGACAGGTTTGGCGAAGGCGAGTAATGCCCGCCGAACGCAGCCGCAGCCGCCTTCCGACAGGTCACCCCATGGCATCTTTCACGCTCCACGGCATCCCGGTCTCCCGCGGCATCGCCATTGGCCGCGCGCATCTGCTGGCGCCGGCCGCCCTAGACGTCAAACATTACCTGGTCGCCCAGGAACAGATCGAAGCCGAAGTCCAGCGTTTGCAAAACGCCATTGCTGCCGTCCACAAAGAGCTGCAAACCCTGTGGAACGAGCTGCCGAAAGATGCGCCCACCGAACTGGGCGCGTTCATCGACGTGCACGCGCTGATCCTGTCGGATCCGCTGATTGCCGAAGCGCCGCTCGACATCATCCGTTCGCGCCATTACAACGCCGAATGGGCGCTGCTGACGCAAATCGATGAATTGTCGGCGCAGTTCGACGAAATCGAAGACCCGTATTTGCGCGAACGCAAGGCCGACATCCAGCAAGTGGCAGAGCGCGTATTGAAAGTCTTGTTGGGCACCGAACAGCTGCTGCCGAAAGCGCCCGCCGAAGATGAATTGCTGGCGCAGATGATCGTGGTCGCGCACGATATCTCGCCGGCCGACATGCTGCAGTTCCGCGACCGTTCCTTTATCGGCTTTATCACCGATGTAGGCGGACAGAATTCGCACACGGCCATCGTTGCGCGCAGCCTCGATATCCCGGCAGCCGTCGGCATGTCGCAGGCCTCGATGCTGATCGGGCAGGACGACTGGCTGATCATCGACGGCGACGCTGGCGTCGTCATTGCCAACCCCAGCGCACTGGTGCTGGAGCAGTATCGCGAGCGCCAGGTGGCCATGCAGCGCGCGCGCAAGAAGCTGGGCAAACTGAAAAAAACGCCGGCCGTCACCAGGTGCGGTACGCCGGTGACCCTGCTGGCAAATATCGAATTGCCCGAAGATTGCGTGTTTGCGCTGGAATCGGGTGCCAGCGGCGTTGGCTTGTTCCGTTCCGAATTCCTGTTCATGGGTCGCGCCCACAAGATTCCCACCGAGGATGAGCAGTTCGAGGCTTACCGCAACACGGTGCAGTCGATGAAAGGGCGCGTGGTGACTATCCGCACGCTCGACATCGGCGCCGATAAGCCGCTTGACCAGTCCGACCATACGGCCTTGAATCCTGCCCTGGGCTTGCGTGCCATCCGTTACTGCCTGGCCGAGCCGCAGCTGTTCCTGACGCAGTTGCGTGCGATTCTGCGCGCCTCGGCCTTCGGCAAGGTGCGCATCCTGATCCCCATGCTGGCGCATGCCTTCGAGATCGACCAGTCGCTGGCCATGATCGCGCAAGCCAAGGCCAGCCTGCGCGAGGACGGTGTCAAGTTCGACGATGCCGTCGAAGTGGGCGCCATGATCGAGATACCGGCTGCTGCGCTGGCGCTGCCCATGTTCGTCAAGCGCATGGATTTCCTGTCGATCGGCACGAATGACCTGATCCAGTACACCCTGGCGATCGACCGCGTCGATTACGAAGTGGCGCATTTGTACAATCCGCTGCATCCGGCTGTGCTGCAGCTGATCTCCATGACGATCGCGGCTGGCCACAAGGCGGGCATCGATGTGGCCGTGTGTGGCGAAATGGCGGGCGACGTGAAGCTCACGCGCTTGCTGCTGGGGATGGGCTTGCGCGAGTTTTCCATGCACCCGGCGCAACTGCTGGCGGTCAAGCAAGAGATACTCAATAGCGATTTGGGCCTGATTGCACCACAAATGCGCAAAATTATGCGTTCCATGGAACCAAATGTGATCGCGGAAGCCGTACAGCAGTTGCAGCTCATGTAAACTAACACCTCGCCAAATCTACTGCGCGTCGCGATTTGCGGCCTGCGATGCTCGCTGTGCTCAAGCACAGCTGCGCTTCTCGGCCACAACTCACTGCCGCTCGCTACGATTTTGCGAGGTGTTATGCACTCATGTTGCAAAACCTATCATCGGGGTTTTGCATCGACTATGGCCCGTGGGGCCGCCTCCTTTATAAACCGACACACATGTCATCCATTGGAATCGTTTCGCCGCAAACTATGTATTTTGCGCAACCCCTGCAGCTGCAAAGCGGAGCTTCGCTGCGGGACTATATGTTGATGTATGAAACCTACGGCACCCTGAACGCCGACAAATCGAACGCGGTGCTGGTCTGCCATGCCCTCAATGCCTCGCACCACGTGGCCGGCGTGTATGCCGACGCAGCAAAGAGCACGGGCTGGTGGGACAATATGGTCGGTCCCGGCAAGCCGCTCGACACGGACAAATTCTTCGTCATCGGCGTCAACAATCTGGGCTCCTGCTTCGGCTCGACGGGGCCCATGCACACCAATCCCGCGACCGGCAAGCCGTATGGCGCTTCCTTCCCCGTCGTCACGGTGGAAGACTGGGTCAGCGCACAGGCGCGCCTGGCCGATGAACTGGGCATCACCCAGTTCGCCGCCGTGATGGGCGGCTCTCTGGGCGGCATGCAGGCGCTGGCGTGGAGCATCATGTTCCCCGAGCGCTTGCGTCATTGCGTGGTGATTGCCTCGACGGCCAAGCTGTCGGCGCAAAATATCGCCTTCAATGACGTGGCGCGCCAAGCCATCTTGTCCGACCCCGATTACCGCGGCGGCGACTTTTATGCGCACGGCGTGGTGCCGAAGAACGGCTTGCGCGTGGCGCGCATGGTGGGGCACATCACCTATCTGTCGAATGACGACATGGCCGAGAAATTCGGCCGCAAGCTACGCGACGCGGCGCAGACGGGCGACTACAAATTCGGCTTCGGCATCGACTTCGAGATCGAATCGTATCTGCGCTACCAGGGCGACAAGTTTTCCGAGTATTTTGACGCCAATACTTACCTGCTCATTACCAAGGCGCTCGATTATTTCGATCCGGCGCGCGCGCATGGCGGCGACCTGGCCAAGGCCCTGTCGGGCACCCAGGCCAAGTTTTTCCTCGCTTCGTTTTCTACCGACTGGCGTTTCTCGCCCGAGCGCAGCCGCGAAATCGTCGAGGCCCTGGTGTGCAACCGCCGCCAGGTGACCTATGCGGAAATCGACGCGCCGCACGGTCACGACGCCTTTTTGCTGGAAGACTCGCGCTACATGAACATGGTGCGCGCCTATTATGGCCAGGTATGGAATGACATCAACGTAGGCGCGCATGCAGCAGCCAAGAACACCGCCGTGCGCCAGGGCGCCAAGGAGACAGCATGACTTTTGACGAATTGAGCGCCCTGCGCCCCGACCTGGCCTTCATCGCCCACTGGGTGCCGAACAAGGCACATGTGCTGGACGTGGGCTGCGGCGAAGGCGTGATGCTGCAGTATCTGCAAAGCGACAAGGAGTGCAGCGGCTACGGCATCGAAATTGCCGACGACAAGGTGCTGGCCAGCACCCTGCGTGGCGTCAACGTGATTCAGCAGGACATGGAAAAAGGCTTGGCCATTTTTGGCGACAACAGCTTTGACACGGTGCTGTGCCTGTCGTCCCTGCAGATGATGAAGCAGGTCGAGCCGCTGCTGCGCGACATCGTGCGCGTGGGTGCCGAAGCCATAGTTTCGTTCCCCAATTTCGCCTACTGGCCACACCGCGTGGCATTGCTCAAAGGCCGCATGCCGG
This sequence comes from Janthinobacterium sp. CG_23.4, assembly GCF_029892305.1. Lineage (NCBI taxonomy): Bacteria > Pseudomonadati > Pseudomonadota > Betaproteobacteria > Burkholderiales > Oxalobacteraceae > Janthinobacterium > Janthinobacterium sp. CG_23.4. The sequence goes on from NZ_JARXUX010000001.1 coordinate 461,482, forward strand.
TGTCGAAATCGTTGCCCTACCAGTGGTATGACACGCCCAATGTGCGCTGCGCTACCATCAATGATTTCCGCGAACTGGCCGAGGAATGCGGCCTGGAAGTGATCGACTGCGTGGCCTTGGCCGAAGGCAAGATGGTCTCCGTGCTGCCGAACTTGCGCGGCGACCTGGCCGTCTTCCGCCTGCGCAAAAAAGCGGTGCATTGATGACGATCAGTCCGGTGCCAGGCTGGCGTTCCTACGCCAATGGCCGCATGCTGGCCGTGCTGGTGCTGGGCTTCAGTTCCGGCCTGCCCCTGTTCATCCTGCTGTACTTGCTGCAGGCATGGCTGGCCAAGTCGGGCTTGAACGTCAAGGCGCTGGGGCTGTTCGCGCTGGTGCAGTTCCCCTACATCTGGAAATTCCTGTGGGCGCCCCTGATGGACCGCTACCGCATTCTGGGATTGGGGCGCCGGCGCGGCTGGATGGCCCTGACGCAGGTGGCGCTGTTCTTCTCTATCGGCGCCATGGGCATGCTCGATCCACTCACGCAGATCGGCCTGATTGCCGCTGCCGCCGGCTGGGTCGCCTTTCTGTCGGCCAGCCAGGATATCGTCATCGATGCCTGCCGGCGCGAAATCCTTGCCGATAACGAGCAGGGTCTGGGCGCCGCCGTGATCGTCAATGCCTATAAAGTGGCGGGCATGGTGCCGGGCGCACTGTCGCTGATCCTGGCCGACCGCATGCCGTGGCAGCCCGTCTTTTGGATCACGGCCGCTTTCATGTTGCCTGGCCTCGTCTGTACCTTGCTGATCAAGGAACCCACCGTCTACGGCACGCCGCCAAAGACCATGCGCGAAGCCATCATTTTGCCGTTCCAGGAATTCATCGCCCGCGATGGTTGGCGTAACGCAATGTGGATTCTCGCCTTCGTATTACTCTACAAAATCGGCGACAGCATGGCCACGGCGCTGGCGACCAAGTTCTATCTCGACCTGGGCTTTTCCATGACGCAGATCGGCCTGGCCGCCAACACCACGGGTTTCTGGGCCAGCCTGGCCGGTGGCGTGGTGGGCGGTGTGTGGATGCTCAAGCTGGGCATCAACCGTGGTCTGTGGGTGTTTGGCGCGCTGCAGGCGATCGCCATCCTCGGTTTTGCCTGGCTGGCGCAGGTGGGGCCGAACACCATGCTATTGAGCGCCGTGATCGGTTTTGAAGCTTTTGCCAGCCTGGGCTTGGGTGCGGCTGCCTTTGTCGCGTTCCTGTCGCGCACCACGGACCCGCGCTACACGGCCATCCAATATGCGCTGTTTTCCAGTTTGAGTGCCGTGCCGCGCACCCTGATCAATGCCTCGGTGGGCTTTCTGGTCGCCGAACTTGGCTGGTTCTCGTTTTTCATTGTTTGCTTTTTCCTGGCCTTCCCGGCCATGCTGATGCTACCTAAAATTGCCCCATGGAGGTCTGCCAATGGCACCAATATTCCCTAAACGTTATGTCGTCCTGGCCAGCCTGTGCGCGGCCACCGCGCTGGCACCACTATCTGCCCACTCGCAGCAGCAGGTGGTGCAAGACGGCATTAATGTGCGTCCCTTGTCGAGTTCGCGCATCTTTGCCGGCGGTGCCGATTTCAATGAACAATCGAAGCAGCAATACACGCAGCTGGTCAACGAAGCGAGAGAAAAAAATGCGCTGCTGCCCGCCAGCGACCCGCAGGTCAGGCGCCTGCGCGCCATCGCCCAGCGCATCATCCCCTTCGCTACGCGCTGGAACGAGGCGGCGGCCAACTGGAACTGGCAGATCAACCTGCTCAATTCGGACGAGGTGAACGCTTTTTGCATGCCGGGTGGGCAGATCGCCTTTTACAGCGGCATTATTGACAAGCTCAATCTGACCGACGATGAAGTAGCCATCGTCATGGGGCATGAAATTTCGCACGCGCTGCGCGAACACGCACAGGCGCAGGCCGGCAAGGGCAACCTGGCGGCCGTCGGCGCCAAGCTGGCCGGCGCCGGCTTGTCGGCCTGGCTCGGCATCGATCCGAGCATCACCAGCACCGCCACGAATATGGCGGCGCAGGGGGTGATGCTGAAGTTTTCGCGCGACGACGAACGCGAGGCCGACCTGATCGGTATGGACCTGGCCGCGCGCGCCGGCTTCGACCCGCGGGCCGGCGTCATCCTGTGGCAGAAAATGGCTGCCGTAAGCAAGGGCGCGCCGCCGGAATTCCTCTCGACTCATCCTTCCGGCAAGGACCGCATCTCGCAGATGAATAGCCATATGGCGCAAGTGCTGCCCTTGTACGCGCGCAGCAAGGGCGTCAGCGTGGACGCCTTGCCGCCGTACCGCAGCAGCGCCATCGCCGCGCGCTAGGATGTCTTCGCTTCGCAGCCCTGTGCCGCTACCCATGCGCGACGGCGTCGCGCCCAGCTATCTGTGGCTGCCGGAGGGGCAGTGGCCGGACATGATCAGCTTCCTGCTCGAGCGCTATCCGCAGATCAGCGCCGCGCAATGGCAGGACCGCATGGGGCGCGGCGAAGTGGTCAACGGCGACGGTGCCGTGCTGGGCCCCGACAGCGCCTACCGGCGCGGCATGCGCATTTTTTATTACCGCGAGCTGGAACGCGAAACGCCGATCCCCTTTCACGAGGAGATCCTGTTTCAGGACGCGCATTTGCTCGTCGTCGACAAGCCACATTTTCTGCCCATGACGCCGGGCGGGCGCTTCGTGCAGGAGACCTTGCTGACGCGACTGAAGAAACAGCTCGACAGTGCCGACCTGACGCCGATCCACCGCCTCGACCGCGAGACCGCTGGCGTGGTCATTTTTTCGCGCCAGATAGCCAGTCGCGGCGCCTATCAGTCGCTGTTCCAGCGCCGCGAAGTGCGCAAGACGTACGAGGCGCTGGCGCCTATCCTGAGGCGCGGCGATTTTCCGCTCGATTTTCCGTTCACTTACCGCAGTCGCATGGTCGAGGGCGAGCAGTTTTTCCTCATGCGCGAGGAAGCGGGCGAGCCGAACTCGGAGACCGTCATCGATGTGATCGAGCGGCGCGGCGACCTGTGCCTGTACCGTCTGCAGCCGCATACGGGGCGCAAGCACCAGTTGCGCGTGCACCTGGCGGCACTCGGCATTCCCATCGTCAACGATGCGTTTTACCCGCTGGCCCTGCCATGCAAGGAAGACGATATGTCGCAGCCTTTGCAGTTGCTGGCACGCGCGATCGATTTCACCGACCCTTTGAGCGGCGAGCCGCGCCACTTTGAGAGCCGGCGCAGCCTGTGAGGGCGCTTACGCCTTGATGGTGTAATCGATGATCAAGGGCGCGTGGTCGGAAAAACGTTCGTCCTTGTACACGCTGACCGTATGCGCCTGCGCCGCGATGCCAGGGGTGGCGACGTGGTAATCGATGCGCCAGCCCACGTTCTTCGCGTAGGCCTGGCCCCGGTTGCTCCACCACGTGTACTGCTCTTCGCGTTTATCCAGGCCACGGTGCACGTCGACATAGCCCACTTCGTCGAAGACGCGCGTCAGCCACGCGCGCTCTTCCGGCAGGAAGCCGGAATTTTTCTTGTTGCCCTTCCAATTTTTCAGGTCGATTTCGTGGTGGGCGATGTTCCAGTCGCCGCAAATGACCACTTCGCGTCCCAGGGCCTTCAATTCCAGCAGGTGCGGCAGGAACAGCTCCATGAAGCGGAACTTGGCTTCCTGGCGCTCCGGGCCGGACGAGCCGGACGGGCAGTACACGGAAATGACGGATAGTTTGCCAAAATCACAGCGCACATAGCGCCCTTCGGCATCGAATTCGGGGCTGCCGAAACCGATATGCACGGCGTCCGGTTCCACCTTGCTGTACACGCCCGTGCCCGAATAGCCTTTTTTCTCGGCGTAGTGGAAATGGCCATGATAGCCGTGCGGGTTGAGGAATTCCGGCGTCATGTCGGGCAGTTGCGCCTTCAATTCCTGCACGCAGATGAAATCGGCCGTTTGCGTGCCCATCCAGTTGAAAAAGCCTTTTTTGGCGGCAGAACGGATGCCGTTCAGGTTGGCAGAAATAATTTTTGGCATAGGTCTAGAGTGAAAGGACGCTGGCCTGGGCCGGCGGGCGCGGCATGGCGATTGTCTCGCCGGTGCGCGCGGATTAAAATACAGGCACTTTTAAAAAATGAGGCTAATGTGAATAATTTACGCCAGCAGTTTATCGCGTTTTCAGTATCCAAGGGAGTCTTGCGGTTTGGCGAGTTCACCACCAAGGCCGGACGCCAGTCGCCGTATTTCTTTAACGCGGGCCTGTTCCATGACGGCGCCACCCTGGCCGAGCTGGCGCAGTTCTACGCGCAGACCCTGCTCGACTCGGGCGTCGAATTCGACATGCTGTTCGGCCCCGCCTACAAGGGCATCACGCTGGCGTCGGCTACAGCCGTGGCGCTGGCCGGCAAGTGCCGCAACACCTCGTTCGCCTTTAACCGCAAGGAAGCCAAGGACCACGGCGAAGGCGGCACCATCGTCGGTGCCAAGCTGCATGGCAAGGTCGTCATCATCGACGATGTGATCTCGGCCGGCACCTCGGTGCGCGAATCGGTAGACATGATCCGCGCCGCCGGCGCCGAGCCATGCGCCGTGCTGATCGCACTGGACCGCATGGAGCGTTCGGGTCCGGACGGCCAGCTGTCGCCCAGTTCGGCAGTGCAGGAAGTATCGAAACAGTATGGCATTCCCGTCATCTCGATCGGCAACCTGGACGACTTGTTCGGCTACCTGAATGGCGCGGGCGCCGATCCGGAACTGCTGAAATATAAAGAGGCTGTTTCCGCGTACCGCAATCGGTATGGAATTTAAGTAGTCCTCTCCAGCAGCGCCCGCAGCCGCGGGTCGCTGCAGGTAGCGCTGGCCGATGGGTGGCATTGCAACAAGCGCCGCAACAGCGCGCCGCCGATGCCGCGCCGCCGGAACGGCGGTTTCACGAACAGCATGTTCACCGTCACCCCGTCCGCGTACTTGCTGATGTCGAGCATGGCCACTTGCTGGCCGTCGATCCACGCGCACAGCGCCCTGTCGCCTTGCCAATCGATGTGCATCACGCCAGCCATGGCTTGAGCGCCGCATGCAGGCCGAGGGCGAACAGCCCGGTAAAAAAGCAGCGCTTGAATACTTCTTGTGCGATGCGCCCGCGCAGCCATTGACCGGCCAGCATACCGGCCAGCGCCGGCAGCAGCGCATACGCGGAAGCGCCGGCCGTACCGAGGCTGAAGTCGCCGTGCACGGCCAGGCTGGCCGCCAGCGCAATGGTCGATGCCGTAAAAGCCAGTTCCAGCGCCTGCACCAGCGCATCGCGTGGCAGTCCCAGTGCCTGCAGATACGGCACGGCGGGGATGACGAACACGCCCGTGGCGGCCGTCACCAGCCCCGTCGCCGCGCCCGCCATGGGTCCCAGCCAGGCTTCGTGCCGCGCCGGCACGCGCAACTGCAGCGAGAATAATCCCGCCAGCGCATACAGCATCAGCGCCACGCCCAGTGCGACGACGGCCCCGATACCGCTGTCCTGCGGCAGCAGGGCGCCACCTGCCAGCGTGCCGGCCATGACGGCGGCCAGCATGGGCCACAAACGGCGCAGCAGGGCGTGCAGGCCGGGACCGGCCGCCAGCTGCCAGACATTCGTCACCAGCGACGGCACGATCAGCAGCGCTGCCGCCTGCACGGGCGGCATGACGAGACTGAGTGTGCCCATGGCCACGGTCGGCAGGCCCAGTCCGACTACGCCCTTGACGAAGCCTGCGACGAGGAAGCTGGCGCCGACGGCCAGCAGGAATGACGTCTCCATCTTTTTATCCCAAATTGATTTTGCGTGGATTCTGCGCTTGCCCGTGACTTTCGCCAAGGTGGATTATGTTGAGTCAGCCTAAGGGATAGCCGAAGGCTGATAAGATGGCGAAAAGGAGAGCTGTCATGCGTTTTGATCTGGTCGATTTGCAGCTGTTTGTCAACGTGGTGGAGGCGGGCAGCCTGACGGCGGGCGCCGCGCACAGCCATCTCGCATTGGCCTCCAGCAGTGCACGCGTGCGCGGCATGGAAGAGATGCTGGGCATGCCCCTGCTGCTGCGCGGGCGGCGCGGCGTGGCGCCGACACCGGTAGGGCAGACGTTGCTGCATCACGCGCGCCTCGTGTTGCTGCAAATGGAGAAAATGCGCGGTGAGCTCGGCGAATTTGCGCTTGGCTTGAAAGGGCAGTTGCGCCTGCTGTGCAACACGGCTGCACTCAGCGAATTTTTGCCCGAGGCGCTGGGCGCTTTCCTCGACCGCCATCCTAACCTGACCATCGACCTGGAAGAGCGCCTCAGTTACGATATCGTCAAGGCCGTCTCGGAAGGGCTGGCCGATATGGGCATCGTGTCCGACTCGGTCGACATGCGCGGCTTGCAGACGTTTCTGTTCCGTCCTGACCGGCTGGTGGTGATCGCGGCGGCCGATGGCGTGCATCACCGCGCCTTGGGCCATGATGGCGCCGTCGACTTTGCCAGCTTGCTCGATCACGATTTCATCGGCCTGGCCGACGACAGCGCGATGCAGCAGTACCTGGGCATGCACGCGGCGCGCCTGGGCCGCCCGCTGAAGGTGCGCGTGCGCCTGCGCAGTTTCGATGCCGTGTGCCGCATGGTGGCCAGCGGCGTTGGCATCAGCGTGGTGCCTCTGGCGGCGGCAAGCCGCTGCCAGCAGACGATGGCGCTGCGCTGCCTGGAATTATCCGATCCCTGGTCGGTACGCAATCTGACTATTTGCGTGCGCCAGTTCAGTGAATTACCCCTGTATGCGCGCCAGTTGATCGATCATTTGAAAGCGTGACAGGGCATGACAGGAGCAGCGATGCGTTTTTCAGAAGACAAGATGGCCAGCCTGCTGTGCAGCGACCGGGTCGAGCGGCCCATCCACATCTGGCAGCCGCCACCGCCACTACAGCCGCGCGCCGTGATCCTGGCGATCCACGGCGGCATGGCGCATGCGGGCGACTATGTCACGCCGGCGCTGTTCTTCCGCCAGCACGACATCGCCACCGTCAGCTTCGACATGGTCGGCCATGATGGCAAGCGCAAGGTCGATATCGCTTCCTTCGACGCCTTCCTCGACGACGCGCAGCTGTTCCTCGCCTGGGTCAAGCAAACGTATCCGGGCGTGCCGATTTTTGTCATGGGCCACTCGATGGGGGGCTTGATCGCCACCCACCTGGGACTGCGGCGTTTTGCGGGCGACCCGGCCATCAAGGGATTTGTCATTTCATCGCCGTATTACGTGAATGCGATTCCCGTGCCGCAGGTGCTGCAGATGCTGTCGGGCTGGCTGGCCAGGCGTTTCCCCCTGATGAAAGTGCCGCTGGGCAATCTGACCATGTTGCTGACGCACGATCAAGCCATCACTGCACGCCATTTCCAGGACGAGCGCGACGGCATCCGCGCCAGCGCCGCGTCGGTACGCTTCGCCCATGCATTGACGTCGGCGCAAAAGCAATTGGCGGGTGGCTTGTCGGATTGGCGCTTCCCCCTGTTTGCCGCAGTGGCGGGCGACGACAAGCTGGCCAACAGCGGCGCCACGGAAAGCCTGCTGCGCAGCGTGCCCGATGGCCTGCTCGACTACCATTTCTACCCGGCCAATTACCACGAGAATTTCAATGAAGTGAACCGCGAGACGATCTTTGCCGCGATCCTGGCCTGGATGGAAAAACTGTGTGTGCCAGCAGCAGTGTGAGGCACAGGTATCGTTATAATCGGCTTAGCTGAATTGACTGCCGGCGTGCCGGCCCGGTCCCCGCGGCACAGGGGAATACTCAAGGAACGAACGATGCGCTTACTGATTGCCCTGATACTCCCGTGGCTGACCTTTTTTACCATCGGCCGCCCGATTGCCGGCATCATTTGCCTGATCCTGCAAATCACCGTGATCGGCTGGCTGCCAGCGACGATCTGGGCCGTGTATGCGCTGAGCCAGTACAAGACGGACCAGAAAATCGCCGAGGCCATGCGCCGCCGCTGATCGTGTTCTAACGCTGGCTTAAGCTGCGTTTCCCATCTTGATTCAAACAACATAAGGACAGTGAGATGGCACCAGACAAACGCGGTACCTTGAGCCTGGCGGCGGCGATGCTGGCCGGCGCGCTGTTGTTGGGAAGTGCAGCGCAGGCGCAGAGTGTTAGCGCTTTGCCGCCTGTGCAAAAGAGCGGCGCGGTGCAATACCTGAGCGGCGGCATCGGCCTCGATGAGTCGTCTGCCATCAAGAGTGCGAGCCGGCATTGGCCCTTGAGCCTGGTGTTTTCCGTGCAAACGGCGGGCAAGGCGCAATTGGCCTCCGACGTGAAGCTGGAAATACGCGATGCCAAGGGCATCATGGTGCTGGAAACGACGGCCAGCGGACCATTCCTGCTGGCGAAACTGGCGCCTGGCAGCTACAGCCTGCGCGCCACCCTGGCCGGCCAGACGTTGGAACGCCAGGTGCAGGTCAAGGCGCGATCGTCGGCGCGCGTGGAACTGGTCTGGCCGGCGGGAACGAACCAGGGCCAGTCTTGATGCCGCGCGTCGTGCTGCTGGCCGCCTTCATCAGCTGACCCTGATCCACTGAGCTTGCATCAGCTGACCGCGAGCACGCGGCCTTCTGCCGCGCTTTGCTGTGCCAGTTCGATCAGGCGTATCGTCGCCGCCGCATCTTCCGCTGCCACGGGCGCCGGTGCGTCGTGGCGAATCGCGTCGGCCATGCCCTGGTAAAAGTCCTGGTAGCGGCCCGCCTGCATTTCCAGGTGTTCGCAATGTCCGTCCGGCTGCGTGCCCAGGTGTAGCGCGCCGCGCACGGGGTCCTTGCCCCAGCCAGGCTGTCCCGGCCTGCCGCCCGCCTTCAGTGCATCTTCCTGCGGATCGAGGCCAAACTTGACGAAACTACCCTTGTCGCCATGCACGGCGAAGCGCGCCGTCGGCGCCTTCACCAGGCAGCCGGCTTGCAGCACGACGCGCAGGCGCTCGTAGTACAGCACAAGGTGGAAATAATCGACTGCCTGGGCGCCATCACGCTGCAGCACGATATCGGCAGACAGTTTTTGCGGCTGGCCGAACAGCTGCATGGCCTGGTCCAGCATGTGCGGGCCCAGGTCGTACAGCAAGCCGCCACCGGGCGCGTCGGACTCGCGCCAGCGCTGGCGGATCTCGGGGCGGAAACGGTCGAAATGCGATTCGACGCTGGTGATGCGCCCCAGCGTGCCTTGTGCCAGCAACGCCTTCAGGGTCAGGAAGTCGCCATCCCAGCGCCGGTTGTGGTACACGCTGAGCACCAGCTTGCGCTCTTGCGCCAGCGCGATCAGGCTCTGCGCTTCAAAGCTGGAAATGGTGAATGGCTTGTCGACCACCACATGCTTGCCCGCTTGCAGGGCCGCCAGGGCCAGGCTGAAATGCGCTTCATTGGGCGCGGCGATGACGACCAGCTCGATGGACGGATCGGCAAACAGCTGCGCCGCTTGCGCATACACGGTGGCGTTCGGCCAGTCCTTGTGCACGAGGTCCGGCTTGCTGGAGGCGACGGCCGTCAATTCCAGGGCGTCGACGCTGGACAGCACGGGGGCGTGGAAGGTGGCGCCGGCAAAGCCGTAGCCGACCAGGCCGGTTTTGATCTTGTTCATGGCGGGTTCACAGGTGCGTCGAAGAATCCATGATCATACCTGCAAGCGTGCGGCGCCAGCACCAATGCGGCGCATAAAAAAAGGGATGCCGCAGCATCCCTTCCTGGCAAGCGGGGAGCTTATCCCGCCAGCTTGGCCTTCAGCAGTTCCGTCAGCTGGGCCGGATTGGCCTTGCCTTTGGATGCCTTCATGGCTTGTCCGATCAGCGCGTTGATGGCCGCTTCCTTGCCGGCGCGGTACTGCTCTACCGACTTGGCGTTGGCCGCCAGGACTTCATCGACGATGGCTTCCAGTGCGCCCGTGTCCGAAATCTGTTTCAAGCCCTTGGCATCGATGATGGTATCGACCAGATTTTCGTCGTTTGATTTGTCTTCCCACATGCCGGCGAAGACTTCTTTCGCCGCCTTGTTCGAGATCGTGCCGTCGGCGATGCGCTTGAGCATGGCAGCGAGCTGCGCGGCGCAGACGGGGGCGTCGTCCAGGTCCACGCCTTCGCGGTTCAGGGTCGACGCTACGTCGCCCATCAGCCAGTTGGCGGCGGCCTTGGCGTTTTCCTTGCCGGCCTTGTCGACCACGGCGACGAAATAGGTGGCCATGGCTTTCGATTGCGTCAGCACCAGAGCATCATATTCAGGCAGCGCGTATTCGCTGATGAAGCGCGCGCGCATGGCGGCCGGCAGTTCCGGCATCGAGGCCTTGACCGTGGCGATCCACTCTGGCGAGATAACCAGCGGCGGCAGGTCAGGGTCCGGGAAGTAGCGGTAATCCTGGGCGTCTTCCTTGCTGCGCATTTCGCGCGTTTCCTTGCGATCCGGATCGTACAAACGCGTCGCTTGCACCACCTTGCCGCCGTCTTCGATCAGCTCGATCTGGCGGCGCACTTCGACGTGCACGGCTTCCTCGATGAAGCGGAAGGAGTTCAGGTTCTTGATTTCGCAGCGGGTGCCGAATTCCTTCTGGCCGACAGGGCGCACGGAGACGTTGACGTCGCAGCGGAACGAGCCTTCCTGCATGTTGCCGTCGCATACGCCCAGCCACATGACCAGCGAGTGCAGGGCCTTGGCGTAGGCCACGGCTTCGGCGGCGCTGCGGATTTCCGGTTCCGAGACGATTTCCAGCAGTGGCGTACCGGCGCGGTTCAAGTCGATGCCGCTCATGCCCGCATAGTCTTCGTGCAGCGATTTACCGGCGTCTTCTTCCAGGTGGGCGCGCGTCAGGTTCACCGTCTTGGTGACGAATTGGCCATCCTTTTCATAGCCGAAGGTCAGCGCGCCGCCGATGACGACAGGGTCTTCGAACTGGCTGATCTGGTAGCCCTTGGGCGAATCGGGATAAAAATAGTTCTTGCGCGCGAAGACCGAGTGCGGCGCCACCGTGGCGCCAACGGCCAGGCCGAAGCGGATCGCACGGTCGACGGCTTGCTTGTTCATGACGGGTAGCACGCCCGGTAGCGCCAGGTCGACGGGGCTGGCCTGTGTGTTGGCGTCGGCGCCGTACTTGATCGGCGAACCGCTGAAAATTTTGGATTCGGTCGTGAGTTGCACGTGGTTCTCAAGACCGATGACGACTTCCCATTGCATAGTGTTCTCGCTTATTTTTTGGTGGCGCCGCCATGGCGGCGCGAATTTTTTCTTAGATGCTGGCAGTTGCGTTGCCTGGAGCGCGTGTATGCCAGTCTGTCACTTGCTGGAACTGGTGGGCCACGTTCAGCAGCTTGGCTTCGCCAAAATAATTGCCGATGATTTGCAGGCCGACGGGGCGCTTGGCATTTTTTTCGCCGCTGCCGAAACCGCAAGGGATCGACATGCCGGGCAGGCCGGCCAGGCTGGTCGACAGGGTGTAGATGTCGGCCAGGTAGTTCGCCACCGGGTCGTCCGTCTTGTCGCCCAGGTCCCAGGCGACAGTTGGCGCGACCGGCCCCATGATGACGTCGCAGACGGCGTTCGGGCCATTTAGTACGGCGTCGAAATCTTGCGCGATCAGGCGGCGGATTTTTTGCGCCTTCAGGTAGTAGGCGTCGTAGTAGCCGTGGCACAGCACATAGGTGCCGACCATGATGCGGCGCTGCACTTCCGGGCCGAAGCCCTGTGCGCGCGATTTCTTGTACATGTCCTGCAAGTCCTTGTACTCGGTGGCGCGGTGGCCGTAGCGCACGCCGTCGTAGCGCGACAGATTGGACGACGCTTCGGCCGGCGCGATCATGTAGTAGGCGGGAATCGACAGGGCGGTGTTCGGCAACGAGATGTCGACCAGGGTGGCGCCCAGCTTTTCATATTGCGCCAGCGCGCCGCGCACGGCCGCTTCCACGTCCTTGGCCAGGCCCTCGCCGAAGTATTCGCGCGGCACGCCGATGCGCAAGCCCGTCAGGGGCTGGCCCAGTTCGCGTGAAAAATCTTCCGCTACGCCGCCCTGTTGCGGTGACAGGCTGGTCGAGTCGCGTTCGTCGAAGCCGGCCATGGCGCTCAAGAGCAGGGCGCAGTCTTCGGCCGAGCGGGCCATCGGGCCGCCCTGGTCCAGCGACGAGGCAAAGGCGATCATGCCGAAGCGCGAGACGCGGCCATAGGTGGGCTTGATGCCGGTGATGCCGCAAAACGCGGCTGGTTGGCGGATTGAGCCGCCCGTGTCGGTGCCGGTGGCCGCTGGCGTCAGGCCGGCAGCAACGGCGGCGGCCGAGCCGCCGGACGAGCCGCCAGGCACTGCTGTTGTATCCCAAGGATTCTTGACGGCGCCGAAGGCCGAGTTCTCGTTGCCGGAACCCATGGCAAATTCATCGCAATTGACCTTGCCCAGGGTGACCATGCCGGCCGCCTGGAATTTTTCCACCACGGTGGCGTCAAACGGGCTGGCGTAGTTGGCCAGCATCTTCGAGCCGGCCGTCGTGCGCCAGCCTTTAGTGACGAACAGGTCCTTGTGCGCGATCGGCACGCCCGTCAATGGCGTGGCCGTGCCGGCGGCGATGCGCGCATCGGCTTCGGCAGCTTGCGCCAGGGTCAGATCACGGTCGACGTGCAGGAAGGCGTTCGAAGTGTCCGCTGCGATGCGGTCGAGGAAGTGCGTCGCCAGTGCAACGGCGGAAATTTCCTTGTTCTGCAAAAGCGTGGACAGCTGTTTGATGGATTTTGTATGCATGGCGTTTCTATTTTGATATTCGACGGGAAGACAAAAGCATGGAGCTGCGCTTTACTCGATTACTTTTGGTACCAGATAGAGTCCATCCTGGACTTTCGGTGCCACGGCCTGGTAGGCCTCGCGGCGATTTGCCTCGGTGGCAATGTCCTCGCGCAAGCGCAAGGCGATATTGTCCATGTGGGCGGCCAGCGGATGGCTCAGGGGGGCCACGCCATCGGTATTGACGGCTTGCATTTGTTCCGCCAGTGCAAAAATCTTGTTCAATTGGGCCAACGACGTGACGGCCTGATCGTCGGCCATTTCGAGTTGTGCCAGGTGGGCGATGCGTTTTACGTCGGAGAGTGTCAGGGACATGGCGAATGGCGCGGAGTGCCGCGCATTAGTATTAAGTTGGCGTTTTGATAAAACGCGAGTATGTACTGCTCTTTTGCGCATAAAAGCCAAGGAATGCCGCGTAATTTGCGGCTGCAAGAGTCGCACTTTTCCATGGTTTTTGAGCAAATCGCATTCAAATTATAAGGTAGAATGGCGGGTTAATGCGTTGCCGGCGCTGATGGACTGCTGCCGCAGCATAGAAAAGATTGCGCAAGCGCTAAGCGACACCCGAGAAAATCGTCTTCATGGATTTTCATGGGGCCTGAAAGCGCCCGCTTTGAAACTCCCCATAAACAGCTTTTGCGCAGCTCGATGCGCTACAGGACACTCATGTTTGGTTTTTTACGCAGGTATATCTCCACCGATCTGGCCATTGACTTAGGCACGGCCAACACCCTTATCTATGTGCGCGGCCTCGGTATTGTCCTGGACGAACCATCGGTCGTCGCCATCCGCCAGGAAGGCGGTCCGAATGGCAAGAAGACCATTCAGGCAGTCGGCAAGGAAGCCAAGCAAATGCTGGGCAAGGTGCCGGGCAATATCGAAGCGATCCGCCCGATGAAAGATGGCGTGATCGCCGACTTCACCGTGACCGAGCAGATGCTCAAGCAATTCATTCGCATGGTGCACGATTCGAAATTCTTCCGTCCATCGCCGCGCATCATCATTTGCGTGCCGTGCGGTTCGACCCAGGTCGAGCGCCGCGCAATCCGCGAATCGGCGCTCGGCGCCGGCGCATCGCAGGTTTACCTGATCGAAGAACCGATGGCTGCGGCCATCGGCGCGGGCTTGCCCGTGTCCGAAGCGACCGGCTCGATGGTAGTCGACATCGGTGGCGGTACCACGGAAGTGGGCATCATTTCGCTGGGCGGCATGGTCTACAAGGGTTCCGTGCGCGTGGGCGGCGACAAGTTCGATGAAGCCATCGTCAACTACATCCGTCGCAACTACGGCATGCTGATCGGCGAACAAACGGCCGAAGCCATCAAGAAGGCCATCGGTTCGGCTTTCCCTGGCTCGGAAGTGAAGGAAATGGAAGTCAAGGGCCGCAACCTGTCCGAAGGCATTCCGCGCTCGTTCACCATTTCCAGCAACGAGATTCTCGAAGCGCTGACCGACCCGCTGAACAACATCGTCTCGGCCGTGAAGAACGCGCTAGAACAGACTCCGCCGGAACTGGGCGCCGACATCGCCGAAAAAGGCATGATGCTGACAGGCGGCGGCGCACTGCTGCGCGACCTGGACCGCCTGCTGATGGAGGAAACCGGCTTGCCGGTGCTGGTGGCCGAGGACCCGCTCACCTGCGTGGTGCGCGGTTCCGGGATGGCCCTGGAGCGTATGGACAAGCTCGGCTCGATCTTCTCCTACGAATAATCGGATCAACGGGCCGGAGAGCGGGTCTCCGGCTTTGGTTTTGGCGCCGGCGTTCGACCGGGGCTTGCACGTTGGCGTACTGCGCCTGATTATTGGATGTCATGGAATACAGTCCTCCGCCACTTTTCAAACAAGGCGCTTCCGCCCGCGTCAAGATGATGGTGTTCGCCGGCATTTCTATCGCCCTGTTGCTGCTCGATTCGCGCATGCACGCCTTGACGGCCGTGCGCCAGGCAGTCGGCACCGTGCTGTACCCGGTGCAGATGGCTGCCCTGGTGCCGCGCGATGTGGTGCTTGGCGTCGGCAACTACTTTTCTTCGCTGTCCGCGCTGGAAAAACAGGTGCGCGACCTGAAGCACGAACAAATCGCCTCGGCACAGATCATGCAGCAGGCGCAGCTCAATATCGTTGAAAACAAGCAATTGCGTAAATTGATGGAGGCGCGCGAACGCGTGCCCGTCAAGACCCTGATGGCTGAAGTGCTGTATGACACGCGCGATTCTGCCACGCGCAAGCTCGTGCTGGACCGGGGCATGCAGCATGGCGTCGAGCTGGGCCGCCCCGTGATCGACAACCTGGGCGTGGTGGGACAAGTCACGCGCGTGTTTCCGTTCACCTCGGAAGTGACCTTGCTGACCGATGAAGAACAGGCCATTCCGGTGCAGCTGCTGCGCAACGGCGTGCGCAGCGTGGCCATCGGCCGCGGCAAGTCCGGCACCATGGAGCTGCGCTTTACGGCCCCCACCGCCGACATCCAGATCGGCGATATCGTTATTACCTCGGGCCTCGACGGCCTGTACCCGGCCGGCCTGGCCGTGGCGCGCGTGACGCTGGTCGAGCGCAATGCGCATGGTCCATTTGGCCGCGTCGTGTGCCAGCCTCTGGCCGGCATCGAACGCAATACCCAACTGCTGATCTTGATGACCTCGCCCGAGATGCCGGCCCGCCCGCCGAGCGAAGAAGTCAAGACGGGCCGCAAGATCGCTGGCAAGATGGCGCCGATCAAGGAAGCGGCCAAGGAGCCTGCTGCCGGTGCCGTGCCCGTGCCGGCGCCCGCCACGCCGGCCGCCAAGCCGGCCGCCAAGCCACCCGCCAGCCCGCTTCCCAAACCGGCGGCGCCTGCGGCTGCCACCACACCAGTTGCCGTGCCACCGAAGGAAGCGACACGATGAACCGCCCGCATTACATCCTGCTGCCGGTCAGCCCCCTGTTCATCGGTTTTTCCCTGCTGTGCGCTTTTCTGCTGAACCTGCTGCCGTGGGGGCAGTTCGTCGGCGTGCCTGATTTCGTCGCCCTGGTGCTGGTTTTCTGGGGTGTCCACCAGCCGCGCAAGGTCGGCATCGGTATGGCGTTCTTCATGGGTTTGATGATGGACGTGCACGACTCGACCCTGCTGGGCGAGAATGCCTTGGCCTACACCTTGCTGTCCTACTTCGCCATCATGATGCACCGCCGCGTGCTGTGGTTCCCCATCCTGACCCAGGCGCTGCACGTACTGCCGCTGCTGCTGCTGACGCAGGCCTTGCAGTTGCTGACGCGCCTGATCGTCTCGGGCCGTTTCCCCGGCTGGCTCAATTTCATCGAGAGCTTCGTCGCCGTGGCCCTGTGGCCCTTCGTCACATGGCTCCTGCTGGCGCCGCAGCGCCGCGCCGTGGACCGTGACCATAACCGGCCGATTTGACGCGCGCCTGCCATGACTGAACTTAAGAATACCGAGCGCGAACTGCATTTTTTCCGCATGCGCCTGAGCATCCTGGGCGCGCTTGTCTTTCTCTGCTTTTCACTACTGCTGGCACGCTTCATCTGGCTGCAGGTGATCAAACACGAAGACTACGCGACCAAGGCCGAAGACAACCGCATCGCCGTGGTGCCCATCGTGCCCACGCGCGGTCTGATCCTTGACCGCAACGGCGTGGTTTTGGCGCGCAATTACTCGGCCTATACGCTGGAAATCACGCCATCGAAACTGAGTACCAGCCTCGATTCGGTGATCGACGAGCTGTCAACCCTGGTGCAGATCGACATCAAGGATCGCCGCCGCTTCAAGAAGCTGCTGGAAGAATCAAAGAATTTTGTCAGCGTGCCTCTGCGCACGCGCCTGACGGATGAAGAAGTGGCCCGTTTCACGGCCCAGCGTTTCCGCTTCCCCGGCGTGGAGGTGCAGGCGCGATTGTTCCGCCAGTATCCGATGGGCGAGGTAGCGTCGCACGTGGTCGGCTTCATTGGCCGCATCAACCGCAATGAAGCCAAGGCGCTGGACGAGGGCGATGACGCGGCAAACTACAACGGCACCGACCATATCGGCAAGGAAGGCCTGGAAAAAAGCTATGAAAAGCAGTTGCATGGCACCACCGGCTACGAAGAAGTGGAAGTGTCGGCCGGCGGGCGCGCCATGCGCACCTTGTCGCGCACGGCAGCGACGCCTGGCAATAACCTGATCCTGTCGATCGACATCGAATTGCAAAAAGTGGTCGAGGAAGCGTTTGGCGAATGGCGCGGTGCGGCCGTGGCGATCGATCCGGCCACGGGCGATATCCTGGCCTACGTCTCCAAGCCCGGCTACGACCCTAACCTGTTTGTCGACGGCATTGACCAGCAAAGCTGGAATGAACTCAATACCTCGCTGGACCGGCCGATGGTGAATCGCCCCCTATCGGGCACCTACGCGCCAGGCTCGACCTTCAAGCCCTTCATGGCGCTGGCCGCCCTTGAATTGGGCAAGCGTACGCCGAGCCAGTCGATTGCCGATCCCGGCTTCTTCATCCTCGGCGGCCACACCTTCCGCGATGACAAGGTGGGTGGCCATGGCACGGTGGATATGCACAAGTCCATCGTCGTATCCTGCAACACCTATTACTATCAGCTGGGCCGCGATATGGGCATCGATGCCATCCACGACTTCATGAAGCCGTTTGGCTTCGGCCAGTTGACGGGTATCGACCTGAATAATGAAAAGACGGGCGTGCTGCCGTCGATGGAATGGAAGCGCAACCGCTTCAAGGCGCCACAGCAGAAAAAATGGGTGGGCGGCGACACGATTTCGGTGAGTAACGGTTCCGGCTACAATTCCTATACGCCGCTGCAAATCGCCCACGCAACAGCCAACCTGGCCAATAACGGCGTGGTGATGAAGCCGCATCTGGTGAAGATCATCGAAGACGCCGCCACGCGCGCGCGTACCCTGACGGTGCCGAAGGAAAGTTACCGCATCGCGCTCAAGCAGGAAAACATCGATACCATCAAGCGCGCCATGGTGGGCGTGACCAGCGAACAGGGCGGCACGGCCGCGCGCATCTTCGCTGGCGTGCAGTATACGGTGGGCGGCAAGACGGGTACGGCGCAGGTGGTGGGCATCAAGAAAAACGAGAAGTACAATGCCAAGCTGCTGGCCGAGCGCCTGCGCGACAATGCCTTGTTTACGGCCTTCGCGCCGGCCGACAAGCCGCGCATCGCGATTGCCATCGTGGTGGAAAACGCGGGCTTCGGTGCCGGCGTGGCTGCGCCGATTGCGCGCAAGGCGCTCGACTATTACCTGCTGGGCAAGCGCCCAAGCGACAAGGAAAAAGACACTACCAAGGTGCCGAAGGAAGATGTCGACGAAGTGCGCACCCTGGAAGAAATCACTGATGAGCAGGCTGCCCCGGCGGCGCCTGCCAGGTAACAATGAAACGTTTCCCATTACGCGAGGCGCACGCGATGGCGGCGCGCCAGACCCCAAGGCAATAAGGAAGCACATGCCCATTAACGAGAGGCGCTCGCTGTGGCGGCGCGCCAAGCCCTATCTGGCGGTGTTTGATCCGCCGCTGATGATCATCATCCTGATGCTGCTCTGTACCAGCCTGCTGACCCTGTATTCTGCCAGCATCGGCATTCCCGGCAAGATCGAGGACCACCTGCGCAACATCTTGCTGTGCTTTTTCGTCATGTGGGTGGCAGCCAACGTCACGCCGCAGATGATGATGCGCATCGCCGTGCCCGCGTACACGGTATCGGTGATACTGCTGGTGGCCGTGGCGTTGTTCGGCACGATCAAGCTCGGTGCGCGGCGCTGGCTGCATCTCGGCGTGATCGACATCCAGCCGTCCGAGTTCCTGAAGATCGCCACGCCCCTGATGCTGGCCTGGTTCTTCCAGCACAATGCGGGCGCCCTGCGCTGGAAATCGTTCCTGATGGCGGCCGTGCTGTTGCTGGTGCCCGTCTACCTGATCGCGCGCCAGCCCGACCTGGGCACGGCACTGCTGGTGGTGGCGGCCGGCTTTACCGTCATCTTCCTGGCGGGCCTGTCATGGAAAGTACTGGCCGGCTTGCTGATCACCTTTGTTTGCTGCCTGCCGATCGCCTGGTCGCATCTGCATGATTACCAGCGCGACCGTGTAATGATGCTGATCGACCCGACCAAGGACCCGCTGGGCAAGGGCTTCCATATTATCCAGTCCATCATCGCCATCGGCTCCGGCGGCATGACGGGCAAGGGCTGGACGCACGGCACCCAGGCGCACCTGGAATTCGTCCCGGAGCGCACGACCGATTTCATCTTCGCCGTGTATTCGGAAGAGTTCGGTCTGGTGGGTAATCTGATGCTGATGCTGATGTATTTGCTGCTGGTGGGACGGGGCATGATGATCGCCGCCAACGCCCCCAGTTTTTTCACTCGCCTGCTGGCAGGAGCGATCACAATGATTTTCTTTACGTATGCGTTCGTCAACATGGGCATGGTCAGCGGCATCGTGCCGGTGGTCGGCGTTCCCCTGCCTTTCCTCAGCTATGGCGGTACCGCGCTGCTGACGCTGGGCGTGGCCACCGGTATCCTGATGAGCATCCAGCGTCATCGCAAGCTGGTGCAGACCTGATGCGCGCGCCTTTCGATACCTTCGCCATGCGCGGGCTGGGCTTGCTTGCTTTGCTGAGCCTAGCCGCCTGCGGCACCTCGCCGCTCAAGCCTGCAGCCAATAATGTGCCGCTGCCGTCAGGCGGCAAGGCCAAGTCCGCCGCGCGCCCGGATCCGACCCTGCCGGTGTTGCCGGCGGCCGGCTCCGGGCGCGGCGGCTACTACAAGGATGATGGCCCGGGCGACAATCCGCCGGCCAACCTGCGCGATGTGCCGGATGCGGAAGTGCGCAACGAGCCGTATTCGACGCGCTCGAATCGTCCCTACGTGGTGTTTGGCAAGACGTACACGCCGATTACCGACAACGAACCGTTCACGCAGAAGGGCACGGGCACCTGGTATGGCAAGAAATTCCATGGCCAGCGCACTTCGTCGGGTGAAATCTACGATATGTACAAGATGACGGCGGCCCATCCGATCTTGCCGATTCCCTCGTATGCGCGCGTGACGAGCATCGACAGCGGCGCGCAGGTGATCGTGCGTATCAATGACCGTGGTCCCTTCCACGCCACGCGTGCGATCGATGTATCCTACACGGCGGCGCTGAAACTGGGCTTTCTGGGCAAGGGTAGCCATCAGGTAGTGGTGGAACGCTTGCTGCCAGCCGATATCGACGCCATGCTGGCGGCGCGAGCGGCGCCCAAGCCTGTACCGTCGGTGGTGGCCATCTCCATCGATACGCCAGTGGAAACGGGCACCGTGCTGCAGCCGCAGGTGTCGACGCAAATGCTGCCCGTCGATGCGACGCTGGCGATGCCGGCTCCGGCGGCGCTGCTGAGCGGCTTTTATTTGCAGTTGGGTGCCTACTCGCGCGCCGATAATGCGGAAACCGGGCGTGCGCGCCTGGCACCGTACGCGGCGGGCCTCGGTACGCTGGCGGTGGTGCAGGCAGGCAATTTGTTCCGTCTGTACGGCGGACCGTTCTCCAGCCGTGCCGATGCGGCCCGCGCAGCGGCGAATTTGCCGGAATCGACAGGCATCAAGCCCATCGTCATTCAAAGATAAAGCACCTGACAAAAGCGTAGCGAGCATCGCAGCTTGCCATCGCGACGCGCACCACGTTTGGTCAGGTGCTTACTTGCAGCTGCGCAGTTCCTGGTCCGGGAACTGTACCTTGATCTTTTCGAGGCGCGCGCGCGTAGCGGCATCGAGGTCGCGGAACTGGTAGGCCATCTGCTTGCTGGCGCTGTAGCGTGGCGCGATGCGGGCGCTGTGCACGCCCTGCCTGTTGAGCGATGCCAGCTGGTTTTGCGCGCCGCCTTCCGACTTGAAGACGCCCAGTGAAATGCCCCAGCGCAGCGCGCTGCCTTCATTGATGATGAAGTAATTCGTCACGCCCAGCTGCTTCAACTCGCCGGCCTTGCGGTCGGCGCCTTCCTTGCTGCCCTGCGGCGGGATGTACACCATGTAGCTGGAAATGTCTTGTCCGGCCACGTTGCGGCGCGACTGGCGCTCGCCCAGGTCCAGCGCTGCCACTTGTGCCTCGAAGCGGCGCCCGTCAGCGAGCAGGAAATTGCCCACCTCCGTGCAGGCATACGATGTTGGCGGCTCCGGTACGGCCGGTGCTGGCGTCGCAGCTGCCTCGGCGGGCGTTGGCGCAGCCGGTGTCATGGCCTGCTCCTGCGTCAGCAAGCTGAGCTTGTCCGCCTGCAGCTGGTTTTTCAGGCGCGCCGGTTCGCGCGTCTCGCTGCGAAAACTGCCCAGATAACCCTGGCCGATGGCCAAGACCAGCAGGTTGATACCGGCCAGCAGCCAGAAGACGAATTTCAGCATACGTGGTTTCCTTGTGTTCCTGCGGCACCGGCGCGCGCGGATGCCTGCAGGCCGAGCATGACGATATTGTCCACCAGCTGCAGCGGTACCGCCAGTGCCAGCGCCGGCGCGATACGCGCGGCGGCGCCGCCTGACAGCAGGCAGGCGCTGGCGCCGTGCATGCGCACTGCCCGTTCGATGGCGCCCGCTTGCGCGGCCAGGCATCCACTCAAAATGGCATCGTCCGTGTTGTCGGCAAAGCCGGCTGGCAGCGTGATGTCGCCGGCGATTTGCGGCAGCTGCGCTGTGTTGCGCGCCAGCGAACTGGCCATCAATCCCAGTCCCGGCAAGATCATGCCGCCGAGGAAAACGCCATCGGCCGTGATGGCATCGATGGTGGTGGCGGTGCCGCAATTGGCGACGATGACAGCTTGGCCAGGCGCCAGTACACGCGCGCCGATAGCGGCGGCAAAGCGGTCGCAGCCCAGCTGCGACGGCTCGCGGTAAGCGTTCCTGATACCGGCCAGTTGCGCCAGTGAGGCAAAGTCGCGCGCAGCTACCGGCAGCAAGGCCCGCAGGCGCATGCCGATGGCGCTGCCCGCGACGTTCGACAGCAGCGCTGCGCTGATGGCGAGCTTGGCCCATTGGCCTGCCAGCGTGTCGATCTGCGCATGCGCGACAGCGCCGCTGGCCAGCCAGCCGCCGACGTCACTTTCGGCGGCCACGAGTGCCCATTTGATGCGCGTATTGCCGGCGTCTATCAGCAGTAGCATGTACTTACTCCCCGCTCAGGCGCAGCGACACGTCGCCCGATATGATTTCCTGCAAGCCGCCCTCGGTGTGCAGCAGCAGGCGTCCCAGCTGGTCCACGCCAGCAGCCATGCCTTGCTGCAGCAGCTGGCCGTTGTCGAGGATGTTCACGCGCTGGCCCTGCCAGGCGTGGAGCAGATTCCAGCGTTCGGTAAACGGCGCGAAGCCGGTGTCGTCGAATTCGGCCAGCACGCCGGCCAGACGGCTGAGCAGGGCCGCCACCAGCGTATTGCGTTCCATCTGCGCCAGCCAGGGTACGGCCGAGACGCTGCGTCCGATCTGCTGTTCCAGCGCATCGGGCATCAGCAAATTGATGCCACAGCCAATCACGGCCCACACGCCGCCACTGTCGTTGCCCTGTGCCTGCTGCGTCTCGACCAGGATGCCGGCCAGTTTATGGCCATCCTTGAGTATGTCGTTCGGCCACTTCAATTGCACCGGCACGCCCAAGGACGTCATGCTTTCTGCCAGCGCCACGCCGACGGCCAGTGGCAGACCGACCAGTTGATGCAGCGGCCCCTTGAAGCGCCAGGCTAGCGAGAACATCAGGCTGGCGTCCGGCTGCGACACCCAGCGCCTTCCGGCGCGTCCGCGTCCGGCCGTCTGCTGGCCGGCGATGCGCAGGGTCGGCCCAGTCAGTGTGGCGCAGCGCGCCAGCAGGTCGGCGTTGGTCGAGCCAGTTTCGCCGACTACTTCGATGGCTACGTGGGAGGCGCCCGCGGCGCAATGGGCGGCGATGGCCGCGCTGTTCAGGTCTGAGTGCTTCGTCATTTTTTTTGGGTGGTTTTACTGGCTGTCGCCGGATGGCTTGCTACGCGCCTTGTGCGGCGCATTCGCGAAGGCCATGTCGTAGATGGCATTGGGCAGCACGCGCAGCAGCTTGGCGACGACGCCCATCTGCCACGGGATCACGCGGTAACTGTCACCGTCGGCGATGGCGCGCGCGGCGCGCGTGGCGAATTTTTCGGCCGGCATCAGGAAGGGCATGCGGTAGGCGTTGAGGCGCGTCATCGGCGTGTCGATGTAGCCGGGTGTGATGGTGACGACCTTGATGCCGGCCGGCTTGAGTTCCAGGCGCAGCGATTCGCAGTAGCTGATGACGGCTGCCTTCGAGGCGCTGTAGGCTTCGGCGCCTGGCAGGCCGCGTATGCCGGCCACGCTGCCGATGCCCACCAGGCGTCCGCTGCCCTGGGTTTTCATGGCAGCGATGAAGGGAGCGAAGGTGGCAACGGTGGCCGTGACGTTGATGGCGATGAGGCGCGCGAAGGCGTCGAGGTCTTCCGCGTGTTCGGTCAGAGTGCCGAACGACACGCCGGCGCTGGCGATGACGATATCGATTTGCCCGGCATGGGCGATGAAGTCCTGCGCCGCGTTTTTCAGCGCGGCGTGGTCGCACACATCGACGGCGTAGGCGCGGTGGCGTTCAGGGTGGGGCAGGGAGGCGATCAGCTGCTGCAGCGTATCGCCGCGGCGCGCCAGCAAACCGAGGCTGGCACCCTGGCGCGCATATTGCCGCGCCAGGGCGGCGCCCAGTCCGCTCGACGCCCCGGTGATGAAAACGCTGCGCATCAGGCGATGCGCGCGTGCCAGGGCAGCGCCAGGGAGCTAGACATGCTTATTTCTTTTCCGCTTTGGCTTTCGCAAGCAGCACGTCCATCACGCTGAGCGCCTGGGCATTCAGCTGCTCTTCGTTCTTGGCCGACTTGCTGCCTTGATCGGCTTGCGACGGCGACGTGATGTAACGGCCATCGATGGCGATCATGGGCCAGAAGCTGACGTTATAGCCTTGCATCATGGCGTCGGCACGGCGCACGCGCGCCGAGATCCCCATCGAACGGTAGGTGTCGATGAATTTTTGGCGTTCCACGCCCTGCTTGGCGACGAAGTCGAATACGGCGTCGTCGGTGGCCAGGCGGTTGCGCTCCACATGCATGGCGTGGAAGACGCTGGTGTGCAGCTTGTCGAGCAGGCCCATCGCTTGCAGGGTGAAGAACAAGCGCTGCTGTGGCGCCACGCTGTCATCGCGCGATACGTGCACGCGCTTGAAGACGATGTTGTCGCCCTGTTTCTTGACCCAGGCCGCCAGTTGCGGTTCGAGTACATTGCAATGCGGGCAGTAATACGCAAAAAATTCTGTCACTTCGATTTTCTTGCCCGACTCCGTCGCCTGCGGCGTGGCCAGGGTTTCGTACTCGACGCCATTCTTCGGCTCGGCCGGCGAGGCCGATGCGCCCAGGGCCGCAGTGCACAGGGCGGCGGCAAACAGTACTTGCTTCAAAAAACGCATGCTGGTTCCTTATTTTTGGTTGCGCACGACGGCGACATCGATGCCGTTTTCAGACAGCTTGGTGCGCGCGCGATTCATCGATTCGAGCTGGTTGAACGGACCGATACGCACGCGGTGCAGCACGCCGGCATCGGTGTTGCGGTCACTGATGGCCGCTTCGAAGCCCAGCAGCGCCAGTTTGCCGCGCGTGCTTTCGGCATCTGACATGTCATGGAAGGCACCGGCCTGCAAATAATAAATCCATTTTTCGCTGGCGGCATCGGCCTTGGCTTCAGCCTTCGTTTCGGCCTTGGCTTGCACTGCCGGCGCGGCGGCCGGCGTTTTCGGCGTCGGCTTGTCTTTCAGGGTACCGATCAATTCCTGTAATGCGTCCGGCGGCGGTGCCTTCGGCTGCTGCGCGGTAGCTGTCGCGGGCGCCACTGGCTGCGTCGGCGTGACGATCTCGCGTGGCTCCTTGGAGAAGTCGCGCGCCGCTTCCTTGGCCGCTTCCTTGTTGCCGTACATCGGCTTGTTCGGGTCGCTGATCTGGCCGGCCGTCGGTTCGGCCGATTTGCCAGCCTTGCCCGACTTGTCGGTGAAGGGCGAGGTACCCTTGGTGATCACCAGGGCAACCGCCACGGCGATGCCCAGGCCGATGACCAGGCCGATGATGATGCCGACCAGGGTATTACCCTGCTGGCGTCGGATCGGCCAGGTGCGCGAAGCGCAAGAGGAAGCGTGATTCATAGGCGGTATGACCTTCGCGATTACATTTTGTTCGGCGCGGACACGCCGATCAGTGCCAGACCGTTGCGCAGCACTTGGCGCGCGGCGATGACGAGGGCCAGGCGGGCCAGCTTGACGGCTTCGTCCTCGACCAGCACTTTTTCGGCGAAGTAGAAGCTGTGCAGGTTGGCAGCCAGGTCGCGCAGGTAGAAGGCGACTTGATGCGGTCCCAGTTCCGCTTGCGCGCGCGCCAGCATTTCCGGATAGGCGGCCAGGGTCGCCAGCAGGGTCGCTTCGGTCGGCGCCGTCAGGGGAGACAAGTCAACGCCGGCGACCGTGCTTTCATCACCGCCCCAGTTTTCCAGGATGCGGCAGATGCGCGCATGCGCGTACTGCACGTAATACACCGGGTTTTCATCCGTAGTTTTCAGCGCCACGTCGACGTCGAAGACGAATTCCGTGTCCGCCTTGCGCGAGATCAGGAAGAAGCGCACGGCGTCGCGGCCCTTGGTGATGTCGCCGCCGCCCGACCATTCGATCAGGTCGCGCACGGTGACGTAGGAGCCGGCGCGCTTGGAAATTTTCACTTCTTCGCCGTCCTTCATGACGGTGACCATCTTGTGCAGCACGTAGTCAGGGTAGCCTTGCGGGATGCCCATGTCGACCGCTTGCAGGCCGGCGCGCACGCGCGCAATGGTGCCGTGGTGGTCGCTGCCCTGGATATTGATGGCCTGTATGAAGCCGCGCTGCCATTTCACCAGGTGATACGCCACGTCCGGCACGAAATACGTGTAGCTGCCGTCCGTCTTGCGCATGACGCGGTCCTTGTCGTCGCCGAAGTCGGTGGTGCGCAGCCACAGTGCGCCATCTTGCTCGTAGGTGTGGCCTGCCTTGATCAGCGTTTCGACCGCGCTATTGACCTTGCCGTCCGCGTACAGCGACGATTCGAGGTAGTAATTGTCGAACTTTACGCCAAACGCCTGCAAGTCGATATCCTGCTCGTTGCGCAGGTAGGTGACGGCGAACGGGCGAATCGACTCGATGTCATCGATGTTGCCATTGGCAGTGGCAGGCTGGCCGTCGCTGGCCGAGACGGTCTTGCCGGCCTTGAAGTCGTTGGCAATGTCGGCAATGTAGTCGCCGTTATAGGCGGACTCGGGCCATTCGGCGTCGCCCGGCACGAAGCCGCGCGCGCGCGCCTGCACCGAATTGGCCAGGGTCTGGATCTGCACGCCCGCGTCGTTATAGTAGAACTCGCGCGTCACCTGGTAGCCTTGCGCGTCGAACAGCGAGGACAGCGCGTCGCCCAGCGCTGCCTGGCGGCCGTGTCCCACGTGCAGCGGGCCGGTCGGGTTGGCCGAGACGAATTCCAGGATGACCTGCTGGCCGGCGCCTGCCGTGCCGCGGCCATAGCTGTCGCCTGCACCGAGGATGGCCTTCACCACGGCCTGCTTGGCGGCGGCGCAGACGCGCACGTTGATGAAGCCGGGACCGGCGATTTCCACTGCCTCGATCAGGCCCTGGCCAGCCGGATTGGCCAGTACGGCCGCGACGATGGTTTGCGCCAGTTCGCGGGGATTCTGTTTCAGCTGCTTGGCCAGTTGCATGGCGATGTTGCAGGCGACGTCGCCATGCGATGCGTCGCGTGGTCGCTCGAGCACCACGGATGGCTCAAGCGAAGTGCCGGCCAGGACGGGAGCGAGGGCGGCCTGGAACAGGGCGATGATTTCTTGTTTCTGTTGGGCGAGCATGAGCAGGATGGCGGTGGAACCGCGTTAAGAATGAATAGAATGAATCACAAAGCAAAACGGACGGCCAGTACCGAGGCCGCCCAGACTGCGTTAATTATACTGGTTTGCCGGCGGGAACAATACGCTTGCTGGCAAGGTTGCCGAGCCAGCACATTTCTCGATATTGTCAGGATAACATGCCCATGTTGGTGCATGAAAACATCAGCACGACCCATTCTGCTTGTATATATGCAGTTTTTTTCCGTAAATTGCCCTTATCGCTGCAATCGCTTGGGCCAGAGGGCGCCACAAACGCTACAATCGACCCTTTATTGATGACGCGCGGCCGCGTATTTTCCTCCATGCCGCCAGCCGCGCGCAGCCACACCGGATAACTATGAACAAGCGCCCCACGCTGAAATTGAAAACCAAGCCGGCGCCAGGCCAGGCGTCCGCCTCTGCCGCACCGAAATTGCGTCCCAGCTATCATCCTGACCTGAAACCGGTCTTGCAGCCAGGCTTTCAGCCCGATTTGCGCGCCGACTCGCTGGCGTTCTGCCTGCTCGGCGCCGCCAATGCCGTGGCGCAAGTGCGCACGGGCACGGCCTTGCCGCAGGCGCTGGCCAAGGTATTTACGCAATCGAATGCCAGCCCGCAGGCGCGCGGCGCAATCCAGGATATTTCCTACCGCACCATGCGCCAGCTGGGCCGCAGCGAAACCCTGGTCGGCCTGATGACGTCGAAGGCGCCCGAGCCGCCGATGCTCGCCGCGCTGCTGTGCTGCGCACTGTCGCTGATGTCGGCCGAGCCGGACGAGCAGCCGTACGAAGAATTCACCGTGGTCGACCAAGCTGTCACGGTGGCCACCTCGCATCCTGACCTGGCGCACGCCAAGGGCATGGTGAATGCCGTATTGCGTCGCTTCTTGCGTGAGCGCAAGTCCTTGCTGGAAGCGGCCCTGCAGCAACCGGTGGCGCAATGGAATTATCCGCAATGGTGGATCGATTCACTGCGCCTGGCCTATCCCCGCGACTGGCAAGCCATTTTGACGGCCGGCAATGCCGTGCCGCCCCTCACCCTGCGCGTGAATCGTCGCAAGAGCACGCTCGAAGCGTATCTGGCCGTGCTGGCCGAAGCGGGTATCGCGGCGCGTCAGGTGGGACCGTTTGCCGTGCGCCTGGATAAGCCCATCGGCGTGGCGCTGATTCCCGGCTTCGAGCAGGGCGTCGTTTCCGTGCAGGATGCCGGTGCGCAACTGGCCGCACCGCTGTTGGACTTGCAAGATGGCATGCGCGTGCTCGACGCCTGCGCGGCGCCCGGCGGCAAGACTTGCCATATCCTGGAACTGGCCGATGTGCAGGTCACCGCCATCGACGCCGACGCCAAGCGCCTGCCGCGCATCGCGGAAAACCTCGAGCGCCTGGGCCTGGACGCAAGATTGAAGGCGCAGGATGCGCAATCGAGCGCGTGGTGGGACGGCCAGCAGTACGACCGCATCCTGGCCGACGTGCCGTGCACTGCCTCGGGCATCGTGCGCCGCCATCCGGACATTCGCTGGTTGCGCCGCAAGGGTGATGCGTTCCAACTTGCAACACTTTCCGCCAAAATTCTGGACAACCTGTGGCAGATGCTGCGCCCCGATGGTAAATTGTTATTCGTGACATGTTCATTGTGGCCGCAGGAGTCCGAGGCGCAGGCGGCGGCATTTGCGGTGCGCAATAATGCCACCCGATTGACAGCGCCTGGCCAGCTGTTGCCAACTGGCAGCGCGGAGCAGGACCATGACGGTTTGTTCTATGCGCTATTCCAAAAAAATGCGGCTTGAGCGATCCGGCGAACCTTTTCCTACCGACACCACCGGCACACTCGTGACAACACGCATCTTCCGACTCCTGGCCCTGTTGCTGATGCTGGCATGCAGCATGCCGCGCGCGCATGCCGCCGACGTGGTCGACATCACCCGTGCCTACATCGAGTCGAGTGAGGAGGGCTACAAGCTGGCCGCCAGTTATTCGTTTGATCTCAATCACGACCTCGATGATGCCGTGCAGCATGGCGTGCCGCTGTATTTCACGACGGAAATCGAACTGACCCGGCCTCGCTGGTACTGGTTCGATGAAAAAGCCATCGTGGCACGCCAGACCAGCAAGCTGTCGTACAACGTGTTGACGCGCCAGTATCATGTGTCAGGTGGTGGCTTGCAACAAAGTTTCCCCACGCTCGACGACGCATTGTTTTTGATCCGCCGTCCCAGCCGCTGGCAGGTGGCGCGCCGCGGCGCGCTGAAAGTGGGACAGACGTATAACGTCACCTTGCGCATGGGCATGGACCGCGATTACCTGCCCAAGCCGATACAGGTCAATGCCTTCAACAATAGCGACTGGCGCCTGGCTTCGAATAAAAAAACCTTCTTGTACACGGCGGAGTAGTGAGTCAAGTATTGCGCTATCTTTTGGTGGTGGGCGGCGGCATTGTCAGTATCTTGCTGTTCCTGCTGGCGTCGGCTTCCAATAATTCCGGCTTTTTCGACCGCTATTACACCTGGCTGCTGGGCCTGAACGCCGCCGTGGCCGTGGCCCTGCTGGCGTTGGTGGGCATTTCCCTGGGGCGCCTGTACGCGCGCTACAAGAGCGGCAAATTTGGTTCCAAGCTGATGACGCGCCTGGTGATGCTGTTCGCCGCCGTCGGTATCCTGCCGGGGCTGGTGGTTTTCCTTGTCTCCGTGCAATTCGTATCCCACTCCATCGAATCCTGGTTCAACGTCAAGATCGAAGCGGCGCTGGAATCGGGGATTGAGCTGGGTCGCGCCGGCCTCGATGCGGCCTTGGTCGAACTGGACCACCGGGGACACAAGGCCGTCAAGGAACTGGGTGCCGACCCGGTGACCAGTCCGGCCGTGCTGACGAGCCTGTTGCGCGAAGAGGGCATGCAAAATGTGATGATTGTCAGCGGCGACGGCGTGCTGCTGGCCAGCGCCGGGCCGCACAGCGCGGCCGACTTACCCACCCCGGCCATGCTGGTGCAGGCTGCTGCGCCAGCCGGTTATGCCTCCGCCGAAGGGGGGCTGGAATTGCACGACGATGGCACGGAGTCGGGTGGTGGTGGTTTCCGTGGTGGCATGCCGGCATCGCTGGGAACGGCCGCCAGCCTGCGCCTGCGGGTGCTGGTGGGCGTGCCGGGACCCTCCGTCTCACCACGCTACCTGCAACTGCTGCAGGCGGTACCGCCCAAACTGGCGACCAATGGCGAGGTGCTGCGCGCCGCCTACAGCGAATACAAAGAACGTTTTGTCGCGCGCGTGGGCTTGCGCAAGATGTACATGGAAATTCTCACCTTGACCCTGCTGCTGGCGATCTTTGGCGCCATCGGCAGCGCTTTCCTGATCGCCGGGAAGCTGGCCCAGCCCCTGCTGCTGCTGGCCGAAGGCACGCGTGCCGTGGCCGAGGGCGACCTGTCGCCGCGCCCCATCGTCGCGACCAAGGATGAACTGGGCACACTGACGCAATCGTTCAACATCATGACGCGTCAGTTACTCGACGCGCGCACGGCCGTGGAAAGCAACCGCGCCGCGTTGCAAAACGCCAAGGCCCACCTGGAATCGGTGCTGGCGAACATGTCGGCTGGCGTGATGGTACTCGACGGCGATTTCAAACTGGTGACGTGCAATGAATCGGTCGAGCGCATCTTGCAGCATTCGGGCATGAGCACGGTGGGCCAGCCGTTGGCGAATATTACTGGAATGGAAGAGTTTGGCGGTGCCATCATCAGCGCCTTCACGGCGCAAAGCGCGCAATCGGCCTCGGGACGTAACCAGCAGCGCCTGCACTGGCAGCGCCAGATCGAGATTCCGCGCCGCCTCGGCAGTAGCGCCGACGAGCATGACATCACCTTGCTGACGCGCGGCTCGCGCTTGCCGCTGGAGTCTGGCAGCGGTTACATCGTCGTGTTCGATGATATTTCCGACGTCATTTCCGCGCAGCGCTCGATCGCCTGGGGCGAGGTGGCGCGCCGCCTGGCGCATGAAATCAAGAATCCACTCACGCCCATCCAGTTGTCGGCCGAGCGCCTGCAGATGAAGCTGGAGGGCAAGCTGGAGCAGTCCGACGCCGACCTGCTCAACCGCGCCACCAGCACCATCGTCAAGCAGGTCGACGCGATGAAGCGTATGGTCGATGACTTCCGCGATTATGCGCGCACGCCGCCGGCCGTGCTCATGCCCTTGCGCCTGAACGAACTGATCGAAGAGATCCTGAATCTCTATCTGCGCGGCGATGATGGCGATATCATCCACCCGCAGCTGGCGCCGAATCTGCCGATGGTGATGGGCGATCCGACCCAGCTGCGCCAAGTTATCCATAACTTGCTGCAGAACGCGCAGGACGCCATGGCCGACCTGCTGCCGGACTCGCCGCATCCGCGGATTGACGTAAGGACGGAAGCAATTCATTATCGCAGTGCGGACGGCGGCGTGAAAATCGCCGTGCGGCTCGCCATCACCGACAATGGCCCTGGTTTCGCGCCAAAAATCCTGGCGCGTGCCTTCGAACCTTATGTGACGTCGAAGGCGCGCGGCACGGGATTGGGCCTGGCGATGGTAAAGAAAATTATCGATGAGCACGGCGGACGCATCGATATCGAGAACCGGGTCGACGGCAATGGCGCTTCGCTGGTCATTTTGCTGTTAAAGTTAGCTCCCGACACTTCCGCGCAGGATTTCCTGGCGTGAGGGTCTGGTTTAGTATTTAAAACACTAATAAAATCATAGTTGTCCGCCGTGTGCATCTTGTGCGCGACGGCCGGCGAAATGAGGAAGGCAAGACACGAATGGCAAACATACTCGTAGTGGATGATGAAATGGGTATCCGTGAGTTGCTCTCGGAAATATTGGGAGACGAAGGACATGCTATCCAGCTGGCCGAAAATGCGCAGCAGGCGCGTGAAGCGCGTGCCGCGGGCGCGCCGGATCTGGTACTGCTCGATATCTGGATGCCCGACACCGATGGCGTGACCCTGCTCAAGGAGTGGCAGCGCGATGGCTTGTTGACCATGCCGGTGATCATGATGTCGGGCCACGCCACCATCGACACCGCAGTCGAGGCGACGCGCATCGGTGCCATGAACTTCCTGGAAAAACCGATTGCCCTGCAAAAACTGCTGAAAGCGGTCCAGCAAGGCTTGACGCGGGCACAGGAAACCGTGCGCGCGCCGAGTGTGGCGCCGCGTGCAGTCGCACCCGTGGTGGCCGAGGAAAGCAGCCATCCAGTGCCTAGCTTTGGCGGCAGCGCGCCGCAACAGCTGATGGTGCGTCCAGGCATCGCCGTAGCGGCGGTGGCCGAAGGCCATGGCTATAACCTGTCGTTCGATTTGCCGCTGCGCGAGGCGCGCGATGCGTTCGAGCGCATGTACTTTGAACACCATCTCGGGCGCGAAGGCGGCAGCATGACCCGCGTGGCGGAAAAAACGGGCCTGGAACGCACCCATTTGTACCGCAAGCTGAAACAGCTAGGCGTCGAACCGGGCAAGCTGGCCAAGAAAAGCCTGTGACGACAGGCGTGCGGCGTCCAACGCCGCTGACCCTGGTCAGCGGCGGGAGCGCCGCCGCACGAGAGGCAGCCATCGCGCAAGCCTTGGCGCCGCATGAAGCAGCTGCCGTGATCCTCGAAGGATTGGCCGATGGCAACGCCATGCTGGCCGACCTGGCGGCGCAAGTCCCCCCTTCTTTAGCGTTTCCATTGCAATTGTTGCGCATCGCACCCGGCTGCCTATGCTGCAGCGGTAATCTCGTATTGCGTGTAACATTGAATCGTTTGCTGCGCCATCCACCGGCGCGCTTGTTTGTCAGCTTGGCAGACGCCTCGCACATCGAACAATTGCGCATCTGGCTTACGGCCAGCCCCTATGATGGCTTGCTGGCGCTGCAAGCCGACATAGCGGTTTCCTGAGCGCGACTGATTGACGATTTCAACATGGAATGATGGCAATTGCATTTGCATCTCGTTACAACTCTGTAGCCCGTTGGATGGTGCGGCGCTTGAAATGGCGGCGTATCAGCCCCACCTCTGTTCTGAAACCGCAGGAGCCTCTCCTGCCTGAGCGAAGGATGCAAAATGAATCTGATCTATAACAGCGAGCAATACAGCGTGGTGGAATTTGGCGCCGACGTCGACCTGGAAGCGCTGCGTTTTGGCGGCTATGAAATCGTCGACAAGGGTGGCAAGCGCGAAACCTTTATCGCCGGCGTCCTGGCCCAGCATTTCCGCCGCGACGTCACCGAATTGATCGCCAGCGAACCCAGCATGGAAGAAATCGATGAATTTTTGGGCAGCTACGATTCCCTCATGAGCCAGCCAGTGCTGTTGCATTAGTCGCATGGCTATCACCACCATACCAATCCGCCGGGCGGCATGGTATGGTGGCCGGGTTATCCTGCTGCAAACAGACCATGTGCCAACTTCTTGGAATGAATTGCAATGTTCCTACGGACATTGTATTTAGTTTTACCGGCTTCGCCATGCGCGGCGGCCAGACCGATACCCACCACGACGGCTGGGGCATCGCCTTTTTCGAGGGCGCCGGCGTGCGCCATTTCGTCGACCACCAGGCGGCGATCGCCTCGCCCGTGGCCGAACTGATCAAACGCTATCCTATCAAGTCGCGCAATGTCATCGCGCATATCCGCAAGGCCACGCAAGGCCGGGTAGCGCTGGAAAACTGCCACCCCTTCGTGCGCGAACTGTGGGGCCGCTACTGGGTATTTGCGCATAATGGCGATTTGAAAGAATTCTTTCCCGTGCTGACAGGTAGTTACCGTCCCGTCGGTTGCACCGACAGCGAGCTCGCTTTCTGCTACCTGCTGCAGGAGCTGCACGCGCGCTTTGGCGATGCCCCGCCGGCGTTGCCGCAACTGCACGCTGCCTTGGCGCAGTTGTTGCCCAGCATCGCCGCCCACGGCACCTTCAACATGATGTTGTCGAGCGGCGAGGCGCTGTTTGCCCATTGCTCGACCAGTCTGCATTATTTGGTGCGACAACATCCGTTTCCAACTGCTAAACTCTCTGACGACGACCTGAGCGTGGACTTTTCCCAGGTGACGACGCCGCAGGACCGCGTGGCCTTGATCGCTACTCAGCCTCTGACGACAAATGAGCAATGGACGGCGTTTGCGCCGGGCGAATTGAAATTATTTGTCGACGCAATAGTGCAAGAGATGCCAGTGGCCTGATTTGGCCTAATTTGTTGACGACAATACGCTTGATTACTGCCAAAATACTCACAGTGCGGGCAAAAATTCAGCTAAAGTATTGTCAATAGTGAACCTTGATGCGGGCGCCGCGCTGCCGGTGTCACTCGACCTGATTGATGAAGACTTAATGATCGATATTTCCAGCAACGACATCACCCCGAAACCCTTGCGCGTGCGCGAGTTTTATCTGGGGCGACAACCTATCCTTGACCGCAATCAAGCCCTGTTTGGCTATGAGTTGCTATTCCGCAATGCTCCGGTAGGCCCCGCCAATATTTCCAGCGACCTGTCCGCCACGGCATCCGTGATCGCCCATGCCTCCCAACTGGGAATGGAACGGGTCATCGGCGATGCGCTCGGTTTCGTCAACGTCGATGCCGACGTGATCATGAGCGACATTTTCGTGTTTTTGCCGCGCGAAAAAGTGGTGCTGGAAATCGTCGAATCGATGCTCGTCACGCCGGAGGTGCGCGCGCGCATCAGCGAACTGGTCGGGCATGGCTTCGCCTTCGCGCTGGAAAACGTGGTGTCGGATACGTCGCAAGTGCAGCAGTTGTTGCCACTGGTGCAATATGTAAAGATGGACATGAGCACGGTCGACCCGCAAGTGCTGGCAGCGCTGGCACCCCGTTTCAAGCAGGAACAAAAGAAACTGGTGGCGGAAAAGGTCGAGACACGCGAAGAATTCAAATTGGCGCTGGACCTGGGCTTCGATTATTTCCAAGGCTATTATTTTGCCAAGCCCGCCATCATGACGGGCAAGAAACTGTCGCCTTCGCAACTGGCGGTCATGGAGCTGATGACCTTGGTCACGTCCGATGCCGGCAATATGGATATCGAGCGCGCCATCAAACGCGACGTGTCGCTGGCCCTGAATCTGCTGCGTCTGGTGAATACGCCTGCCGTGGGCGCGCGTCAGCGCATCGATTCGCTGAGTCAGGCCGTGACCGTATTGGGCCGTCGCCAATTGCAACGCTGGCTGCAAATCATGCTCTACGCCGAGCCAAGCAAGCGCGGCCACAGCATGACGCCGCTGCTGATGCTGGCCACCACGCGCGGCCGCTTGCTTGAACTACTCGCGCATAAACTGCGCCCTAACAATGCCCACCTGGCCGATATCGCCTTTACGGTCGGCATCATGTCCCTGATGGATACCCTGTTCGGCGTGCCGATGTCGGAAATCCTCACGCAGATCGAAGTCACCGATGAAGTGGCCGCCGCACTGCTGTCGCGCGAAGGCTTCTACGGCGACTTGCTGCGCTTGGCCGAATGCATCGAGCGCATCGAAGACATGGAAGGCGAGATCGTGCCAACCTTGCGCGACCTGGCCATGTCGCCGGACGACCTGGTGGAGCTGGAAATGGCTGCCTACGAATGGAGCGATAACGTTGTCAGGTATGCGCTGTAGGTCGGATTAGGTGGGGCCGCCGAGGCCCAAAGGGCCGTAATCCGACAACATTGTTGGCGCGTTCTTCAAAAGCCCTGCACGGCGATGCCGTGACAGGGCTTTTTTGCGCCGCTACGCTGCCGCACCGGGCCAGTGCTTGTGCAGCTCGGGGTCGGTGCGCAGTTCCCACAGGGCCAGCACGACGACGGCAATGCCGACGAGCAACTCGTTCCACAGGACGACGCGCTGTTCGGCCAGCCGCAAGATCCACGGCGATGTGGCGACCCAGACGCCCACCAGCAGGTTGACGACGACGGCCCAGAAATACGTCTTGTACAGGTCGAAGGCGGCCAGCACGGCGATCACCAGGCCCGAAACCAAGGCATTGAGCATCTGCGGCGAGCCTTCGGGATAGGAAAAAGCCCAGGGTGAGACGAGCAGCCACAGGCCCAGCAACAGGATCAATTGATCTTGCCAGCGTTTCAGTTTGAAATTGCTTGCCATATTACCTCCCTTGGTTGACCCTGAGCAGTCAGGAAACGGGCCGGAGCGGGCATGCAGCATGCCGACCGGCATACTGCGTTAGTGCGCTGCGGCGCGCGATAAGTTCCGCGCGCCTTGTACATATCATGACAGATTCGGTGCCAGCCAGCGTTCCACGTCCTCTATCTTGGCACCGCGGCGCTTGGCCATGTCTTCTACCTGGTCCATGCCGATCTTGCCGACCACGAAGTATTTCGACTCCGGGTGGGCGAAATAGAAGCCGGAGACGGCCGCGCCCGGGAACATGGCATATGATTCTGTCAACATCATGCCGATTTCCTCTGCCTGCATGACGTCGAACATCTGTTTCTTGACGGTATGCTCGGGGCAGGCGGGGTAGCCGGGCGCGGGGCGGATGCCGACATAGTGTTCGCCGATCATGTCGTCGTTGCTCAGCTGCTCGTCTGGCACATAGCCCCATAAATCCTTGCGCACGCGCTCATGCAGGTACTCGGCAAACGCTTCGGCCAGGCGGTCTGCCAGAGACTTGAGCATGATGGACGAGTAATCGTCATGCGCATCCTCGAAGCGTTTCTCGTATTTCTCGATGCCCAGCCCGGACGTGACGGCAAACATGCCGATGTAATCCTTCACCCCCGATGCCTTAGGCGCAATGAAATCGGCCAGGCACTGGTTCGGCCGTTGCACGCCATCGACCACGGGCTTGACGCCCTGCTGGCGCATGCCGTAATACGTAAACGCCACCGTACTGCGCGTATCGTCCGTGTACACCTCGATATCATCGTCATTGACGCTGTTTGCCGGCAGCAGGGACACGACGCCATTGGCCGTCAGCCAGCGCCCATCGATGAGTTTTTTCAGCAAGGCCTGGCCTTCTGCGTACACCTTGGTGGCCGCGTCACCGACTACTTCATCGGTCAAGATGGCCGGGAAGGGGCCGGCCAGGTCCCAGGTCTGGAAGAACGGACCCCAGTCGATATAGTCGGCCAGGGCGGCCAGGTCGACGTTTTTAAAGACGCGGCGACCAATGAACTTCGGTTTCATCGGCGTGCACGGGCCGTCGAAGGGCACGAGCATCTTGTTGGCACGCGCCTGCGCCAAAGGCAGGGTGGGCAGCGCCTTCTTGTTGGCGTGCTGCTCGCGGATGCGCGCGTAATCGAGTTCGATGTCTTGCACGTATTTGTCGCGCTGTTCCGGCGTCAGCAGGGATTGCGCCACCGAAACGGAACGCGAAGCGTCCGGTACGTAAATCACGGGGCCATCGTAATTGTGCGCAATTTTCACCGCCGTGTGGGCGCGGCTGGTGGTGGCACCGCCGATCAAGAGGGGAATCTTGAGCATGCGGAAATGATCGTCGCGCTGCATTTCCTTGGCGACATACGCCATTTCTTCCAGTGACGGCGTGATCAAGCCCGACAGTCCGATGATATCGGCGTTTTCCACTTTGGCACGCGCCAGGATTTCCGAGCACGGCACCATCACGCCCATATTCACCACTTCGAAGTTGTTGCACTGAAGAACGACGGTGACGATATTCTTGCCGATGTCATGCACGTCGCCTTTGACGGTTGCCATGATGATCTTGCCCTTGGGCTTGGCGACGATGCCCGTGCGCTTTTCTTCCAGCAGTTTTTCTTCCTCGATGTACGGAATCAGATGGGCCACCGCTTGCTTCATGACGCGCGCCGATTTCACCACTTGCGGCAGGAACATTTTTCCCTGGCCAAACAGGTCGCCAACCACATCCATGCCCGCCATCAAGGGGCCCTCGATCACGTGGATCGGGCGTCCGCCATTGTGCAGCAGTTCCAGGCGTGCTTCTTCCGTATCTTCGACGATGAATTGCGTGATGCCGTGCACCAGCGCGTGCGACAGGCGCGCCTGCACCGTGCCTTCGCGCCAGGCCAGGGTTTGTGCCTCGGCCTTGCCGCCCGCCTTCAGTGTGCCGGCAAACTCGATCATGCGTTCGGTCGAGTCTTCGCGCCGGTTCAGCACCACGTCTTCCACGCGCTCGCGCAATTCCGGGTCCAGGTTGTCGTACACGCCCACCATGCCGGCGTTGACGATACCCATCGTCATGCCGGCCTTGATGGCGTGGTACAGGAAGACGGTATGGATGGCTTCGCGGGCTGGATCATTGCCGCGGAAACTGAACGACACGTTCGACACGCCGCCCGAAATTTTCGCGTGCGGCAAGTTTTCCTTGATCCAGCGGGTGGCGTTGATGAAGTCGACGGCGTAATTGTTGTGCTCTTCGATGCCGGTGGCGACGGCAAAAATATTCGGATCAAAAATGATGTCTTCCGGTGGGAAGTCGAGCGCATCGATCAATAAGTGATAGGCGCGCGCGCAAATTTCAATCTTGCGCTCGAAGGTGTCGGCTTGCCCCTTTTCATCGAAGGCCATGACGATCACGGCGGCGCCGTAGCGGCGGCACAGTTTCGCTTGGCGCAGGAATTCTTCCTCGCCTTCCTTCATCGAGATGGAATTGACGATGGCCTTGCCCTGCACGCATTTCAAGCCAGCTTCGATGACCGACCATTTCGACGAGTCGACCATGATGGGTACGCGCGAAATATCGGGTTCCGAGGCGATCAGGTTCAAAAAGCGCGTCATGGCCGCCAGCGAGTCGAGCATCGCCTCGTCCATGTTGATATCGATCACTTGCGCGCCATTTTCCACTTGCTGACGCGCCACGGACAAGGCTTCGTCGTATTGCTCGTTGAGAATCATACGCGCGAAGGCCTTTGAGCCCGTGACGTTGGTGCGCTCGCCCACATTGACGAACAGTGATTCTTCGTTGACGACGAACGGTTCCAGACCGGCCAGGCGCAAGTCGTGCGATGGCGCCGGCACGCTGCGCGGTGTGTTTTTCGACAGTAACTCGCCGATGGCAGCGATGTGTTCAGGCGTGGTGCCGCAGCAGCCGCCGGCCATGTTCAAGAAGCCCGCATCGGCGAATTCGCGCAGCAGGGCCGACGTGTCGGCTGGCAACTCGTCGAAACCCGTGTCGCTCATGGGATTGGGCAAGCCCGCGTTCGGGTAGATACACACGAAGGTGTCGGCGATCTTGGCCAGCTCTTGCGCGTACGGACGCATCAGGGCGGCGCCCAGCGCGCAGTTCAGGCCGATGGTCAGCGGTTTCGCGTGACGCACGGAATTCCAGAAGGCCGGCACGGTCTGGCCGGACAGGATGCGCCCCGAGGCGTCCGTGACGGTGCCAGAAATCATCAGCGGCAGGCGTGCGACGGTTGGATTTTGCTCGTAGAACAGGTCGATGGCGAACAGCGCCGCCTTGCAGTTCAAGGTATCGAAAACGGTTTCCACCAGCAGCACGTCGGCGCCGCCTTCCACCAGGCCCTGCGTCTGCTGCAGGTAGGCCGCCACCAGTTGGTCGAAAGTGACGTTGCGCGCGGCCGGGTCGTTCACGTCGGGCGAGATCGATGCCGTCTTCGGCGTGGGCCCCAAGGCGCCGGCAACGAAGCGCGGTTTGTCGGGGGTGGAATATTTATCGCAGGCGGCGCGTGCCAGCTTGGCTGCCTGAACGTTCATTTCATAGGCCAGGTGGGCCATGTGGTAATCGTCTTGCGCGATCGTCGTGGCGCCGAAAGTATTCGTTTCGATCAGGTCGGCGCCGGCGGCCAGATAGCGCTCGTGGATTTCCTGGATGATGTGCGGCTGCGTCAGGGTCAGCAGCTCATTGTTGCCCTTGACGAACAGTTCACGCGCACCACTGTCGGCTGGCGCGGCGAAATCGATGAAGCGGCCAGCGGGGCCGCCACGGTATGCTTGTTCGTCGAGCTTGTATTGCTGGATGATCGTGCCCATGGCGCCGTCGAGAATCATGATCCGTCGCGCAAGAATGGCGCGCAAGGTGGCTTCGGTCGGGGACATGGCGGGGATCACGGTATCGTTCATTTCATGCTTTCAATAGGCAAACGGGCGGTGGCGCGGCGACAAGACAGTGACGAGGCGGTTGCGGGTCAGCCTGATCGGCTGTCGCAGATTGCCTGCCGGGTAGGGCGGGCAGGAGGTGGCAATCGCCGGATCTCACCGGGTCTAAAATTATACGGCATCAGGCTGCTTTAGTTTTCAGCAAAAGCGCTCGCAGCTCAGTTCGCCGTGGTTCGCGCAACACAACGGCGCCATGGCCAGTGCCGTGGCGGCAAGCGGGCGTCCCCGCTGACAATGACATGCCTGAAAATCCAGGCAAAAACGTTCATTTTTCCACCCGGGTTATCAGGAAAATATCTTGTCCGGGCGGTGCAGAAATGCTTCCATTGCGCGTGCCGTCTCTGCCTATTTTTAATGAGTTGAATGGCAATCGCGATAAAGGAAAATAAGTTTCAATGAATCTAATACAGAGTGAATGAAATGATTCTCTGAATGTAATTTGCCAAGCAGATTTTTAGTTATTATCGAAACCGATTAAATTAAAAGTATCAATAGTTGCCTTATGGAATCGAATTGGCTGATAATAGTCATTCCTGGAAATTAAATTCTCACTAAAAATCACCAATATGTTACATTTTACTTTTGCGCTTCCCTGTATTGCGCAGCATCAATATGGATCCCAGCCATGAAAAACCATTTTCTTATTGCATTGTTTCTCATGCTGGGCCTGTCCGCTTGCGGCGGAGGCGGGGGTGGAGGCGATAGCGTGGTGTCGACCACCGCCGGTAATCCGGTGGTGATTCCTGCCGTGACGGCCGTCTCGGCGACGAATGTTGCCGTTGGTGGCAGCCTGGTGGTGACGGGCACGAATCTGAGCCGTGTGACGGCCTTCCAGGTGGGCGGCGTGACGCTTGTCATCGGCGCCGCCAGCGACAGCAGCGTGACCTTGGCCATGCCGGGCCTGCCCGTCACGGGCGCCTTGAGCCTGGTCAGCGCCAGCGGCACGGCGGCCACCAGCTATAACGTCAATGTGTACCTGCCATTAAGCGTGGGCAGTGTCGCGCCATTGGCAGGCGAAGTCGGTTCCAGCGTGACGATCACGGGTACCGGCATGGGCGCCGTGACGGATGTGAAGTTTGGCACTGGTGCGTCGGTGAAGCCGCAAAGCCAGACCGCCAGCAGCATGACCGTGCTGGTGCCTGCGGGCGCGGCAACGGGAACGCTGACGGTGAGCGGTCCGTACAATAATGTCATCAGCAGCGACACCTACACGGTCTTGCCGAGCGTGGCAGTGACGTCGATCAGCACGTTCGTCAACGGCGCCACCTTGTCGGTGACTGTGCAGGGCAGCAACCTCGACCAGGTTAGCAGCGCTTCCGTCGGCAGTACGCCTGCGACCATCGTCAGCGCCAGTGCCAGCCTATTGGTGTTGTCCGCACCAGCTTCAGCAACGGGTAACGTGATGCTGTCTGCCACTTCGCGCATAGCCGTGAATGCGGGCACGGTGTCGGCCTTCACCCTGAGCAGCATTGATTTCGCGCAGGTATTGAACCTGAACGCCAGTAATGGAGCCTTGCGCCTGACGCGCGGTAAATCGGCCGCCGTGCGCGTGTCCGTGCTCGGCACCCAGGCGGGCCGCAGCAGCCCGGCCGTGACCCTGAACGCCACGGCTGCCGATGGCAGCAACCTCGGCAGCATCAACATGAATGGCCCGTCGGTGTTGCCGACGACGAAAAGCGATTACAGTTTCAACGGCAATTTCAGTGCCGTTTTGCCGGCAGGCTGGATCTTCCCCGGCGTGCGCGTGCGCGTGACTGCCGTGGGCAATGATGGCACGCAGGTCAGTCAGGAAGCGGCGCCGACCGTGTCCAGCGCGGCGCGCATCCGCCTGGTACTCGTGCCCTTGAGCACCGATGATGGCTTGGCACAACTGCCTGACGCCGAGGTGATTCGTACTGCACTGACTCGTGTCTATCCGTATGCAGCAGAAAATATCAGCATTACTACGCTTGCCCCACTGAGCATACCAGGTAGCAGCACGGCCGACGGTTGGTGGAACACGACGCTGGAAACCCTGAACAATAAGCGTGCTCAGGAAGATAGTGGCGCCTATTATTATGGTTTTTTGCCGAAAATGTCGTCCACCCGCGTCGCCGGCCTGGCCTACATCAACAAGCGCACCGGCAGCAGCGGCGATTTCACGGCGGCTATCGGCCTGGACGCCAGGTTCAACAACAATGCCGCTGTCGATCCCTTCGCCAATAGCTGGCCTCAATGGCTGACCACGCTGGTGCATGAGCTGGGCCACAATCACTCGCTGGAACACGTTGCCTGCGGCAGTCCTGCGAATGCGGATATCTTCTACCCGTATACCAATGGCGAGCTGGGACCGCAACCGCTGTACAACAGTGACTATGCGGGCAGCATTGGCCAGCTGAGCAAGGCAGTCTATGGCAGCACGGCGATGAAGGACGTAATGAGTTATTGCAGCGGTGCCTGGTTCTCGGACTATAGCTATGCGCGGATACAGCAATTCCTGGAAAAGCGCAGCACGCTGATGACAGGCAGCAATGTACTTGCCGCCAGCATGTCCGAGCCCGAGCATGGCTATCTGACCATTTCCGGTCGCATCACTACCGCCGGCGTGGGGCTGCGTCCTGCCGTTGCCTCCTCGGCGCGCATCGGTAGCGCTGCCAGCGGCAGTGGCCATGCATATACCTTGCGGGTGTTGACAGCGTCAGGGCAGACGATTGATTTGCCTTTCGATGGCGTGTCCGTGGCCGACCATGGCGGCACTGCCATGCGCCATTTCCGCGTCAGCTTCGCCAATCCGGGAGACATCAGTGACGTGGAAGTGCTGGAAAATGGCAAGGCTTTGGCCAAGCTGGAGCGTCCCGCGCGCCGCAGCAAGGCCGCCGCCAACGAGGCGACGTTTGAGGCGACCCAAAGCGGCGGCAAGCTGGCGCTGGCCTGGAATGCCGACCTGGAGCCATACGCAGCCGTGCTGCACGTAGGCGTCGATGGCCGCAAGACTTTGGTCGCCAGTGAGTTGACGGGCGGCAAAGCCAGTGTTGATGTGAGCGCCTTGCCGGCCGGTGGACGTTACGAGGTCAGCCTGTCGTCGTCCGTGGGCGGACGTTTGATGCAGGTGCAGCGCCGCTAGGCAAGGGCGCTGAATGCAAAAAGGGCTTGCCGCGGCAAGCCCTTTTTTTATTTCATTTTTTATAGGCGCAGGCATTGGTGCACATACTGCACAGATCCTGTGCCTGGCGCAGGCTGCCACTTTCCATCGCGCCTGCCTAGAATGTGTCTTCATCAACTTGCGGAGCTTCCCATGCCCATCCTGAACCTGCTTTTATCCAGCGCGCCTGATGCGCGCCAGTCCGCGGCCATCGCCGCTACCCTGAGCGCCTTGACGGCGCAGTTGCTGCACAAGGCACCCGAATTGACGTCGGTGGCAATCAGCCATGCCGATGCGGCGCACTGGTTTGTCGGCGGGCCATCGCTGCAGGCGCAGGGCAAGACGAGTTTTTTCCTCGATATCCTGATCAGCGATGAAACCAATACGGCAGCGGAAAAGACCGCGTATATCGCCGCCGTGTTCGCGGCCATGCAGGAGTGTCTGGGCGAATTGCATGACGTCAGCTATATCCACGTGCATGACGCGCGTCAGGCGGCCTGGGGTTATGCCGGCTTGACGCAGCAGTTTCGCGCCATGCGCAAGGCGCTGCTGCAGCCTTGATCAATCCCAGTAGCGATCCTGATAGTGCTGCACGGCAAAATCGACGAAGGCCCTGACCTTGGGCGACAACTGACGGCTGTGCGGGTACAGTGCGTACAGGGTTCGTGGACGCAAGGTGTAGCCGGGCAATACCTCCAGCAGCTTGCCGCTGCGCAGCGCATCGCGCACGATGAAGGCGGCTGCGCCGGCGATACCCATGCCGCCCACGGCGGCCTCGCGCAGTGCGATGCTGGTATTGGCTTGCAGGCTGCCGCGTACGGCAACCTTGTGCACGCTGCCGCCGGCGTCGGTGAACAGCCATTCTGCCGGCTTGTCGCCGGCTGTGTACATCAAGCAATTGTGCTGCGCCAGGTCTTGCGGCGTGGCCGGATGGCCATGGCGGGCCAAGTAGGCGGGCGAGGCAACTGCCAGCGTGCGGCTGCTGGCCAGCTGGCGCGCTACCAGAGTGGAATCGGGCAAGCCGCGCGCCAGGCGCAGCGCCACATCGAAGCCATCGTCGAGCAGGTCGACGATGCGGTCATTACAGACGAGGTCGATGTGTATGTGTGGGTAGTGCCGGGTGAAGGCAGGCAGCCAGGCGGCCAGTTCCAGCGTGCCGAAGGCCGTCGGTGCATTGATGCGCAGGCAGCCGGACGGCTGCGCCTGGTGCATGGCGACGGCGCGGTCGGCCGCATCGAGCGCGTCCAGGATGTCGCGGCTGGCCAGATAGTATTCCCGGCCGGCGGCCGTCAGGGCGAAGCGGCGTGTCGTGCGATTGAGTAACTGGGCACCCAACTGGCTTTCCAGCTGGCGGATCTGGCGCGACACAATGGAATGCGAGATGCCCAGCGCGGCGCCGGCAGCCGTGAAACTGCCCAGTTCCACGACGCGGCGCAAGGCGCGCAGGGTAGTCAGCTGGTCCATGCAGTGCTGGCCGCCGG
Organism: Janthinobacterium sp. CG_23.4; assembly: GCF_029892305.1. Lineage (NCBI taxonomy): Bacteria > Pseudomonadati > Pseudomonadota > Betaproteobacteria > Burkholderiales > Oxalobacteraceae > Janthinobacterium > Janthinobacterium sp. CG_23.4. The sequence goes on from NZ_JARXUX010000001.1 coordinate 505,844, forward strand.
GCTAGTTGGGGGCTGAATTAAACGAAACGTTTGCCTTCGAGCGGGAAGCCCTTGATGAATTCGGCTGCCGGCAGGCGCTTGCCGCCCGGTTTTTGCAGTTCCGTCAGGCGCAGTGAGCCATTGCCGCAGGCCACGACGATGCCGTGCTGGGCGTCGGCCGCGAGTACCTGGCCTGGCGCTTCCTTGCTGTCCGCTTCGAGCACGTCGGCGGCCCAGATCTTGATGGTCACGCCATCGACCTGGCCGCAGGCGCCGGGGAAGGGGTTGAAGGCGCGAATTTTCAGGCCCAGTTCCAGCGCCGGCTGGCTGAAGTCGAGCGCGGCCTCGTCCTTGGCGATTTTTGCGGCGTAGGTCACGCCCGCTTCCGGCTGAGGTACCGCTTCCAACGGCTGCTGCTGCATCTTGCGCAGGGTCTCGACGATCATCTTGCCGCCCAGCATGGCCAGCTTGTCGTGCAGGCTGGCGGTCGAATCGCCCGCTTCGATGGGCATGCGCCCGATGGCCAGCATGGGGCCCGTATCGAGGCCTTCTTCCATCTGCATGATGGTCACGCCTGTTTCATCGTCGCCGGTCTCGATGGCGCGGTGGATAGGCGCAGCACCGCGCCAGCGTGGCAGCAATGAAGCGTGAATATTGATGCAGGGTTTGATGTCGAGCGTGCTGCGCGGCAAGATCAAGCCGTAGGCCGCCACGACCATCACATCGTAGTCAAGCGACAGCAGGCGCGCGTGGGCCGCTGTTGCCTCGGCGGCGCGCTGCGGGTCCTTGCTGTCCATACGCAGCGACAACGGTTGCAGCACTTCGATGCCATGCTGCTGCGCGTATTGCTTGACGGCCGAGGCATGCAATTGCATGCCGCGTCCTGCAGGGCGGTCGGGCTGGGTCAGCACCAGCGGGATATCGAATCCCGCTTCGTGCAAGTCTTTCAGTGCCGTGGCGGCGAATTCAGGCGTGCCTGCGAAGATCACTTTCATATGCATCCTTGACGTGAGGTGCGCAGGCCAGTGCCGGAGGCGCCAGGCTGGCGTGGTATAACGACTACTGTTGCTGCTTAGTCTATCAGCAGTGCCGCAAAAGCGGCGGACAATGTGTTTTCAGAAACGGCGATTTTGTGCGCGCAGGCTCGCTTCGCGTTCGAGACCACGGAGTTCCTTGACCATCTTGGTCTTGATGCGGTTGCGCTTGAGCGGCGACAGGTATTCGACGAATACCTTGCCCAGCATATGATCCATCTCATGCTGGATGCAGACGGCCAGCAAGCCGTCGGCTTCCTGCTCGAACTGCTTGCCGTGGCGGTCCAGCGCGCGCACCTTGATGCGGGCCGGGCGCTCGACGCCATCGTAGACGCCAGGCACGGACAGACAGCCTTCGTCGTAGATCTGCTTTTCTTCGCTGGCCCAGGTGATTTCCGGGTTGATCAGTACTTGCAGCTGGTTTTTCTCTTCGGTGATGTCGATCACCATCATCTGGATATGCTCATCCACTTGCGACGCGGCCAGGCCGACGCCGGGGGCTTCGTACATGGTTTCTGCCATGTCGTTGATCAAGGTTTGCAGGCGCTCGTCAAATTCGGTGACAGGCTTGGCGATCGTGTGCAGGCGAGGATCGGGGTAACGCAGGATATTTAATATGGACATACGGATTCGACTGGTTAAGGTGGGCGCCGGTGCGCCAGATTATTCATGCCAGGGCCATACGGACGATGGCAGGGCTATTTGTTTTGAGTACGCTACGGTAAGGCGCGTGTGGCGCAACGGCGCGGCAGATGCGTTTGCCAGTGCGCTATTCGTTTGCTGCAAAGAGAAATTTTATCACAGACGCTCATGACGCTGTGCATGAAGGGCCGTTTTGCCGCGCCATGGCACGCATCCTTGCGCGTGTCGGTATCGCGCGTGCGCCACGGCGCTAGCATGGGATGCTACAGCACACAGTGAGGTTGTCATGCATGCAATGTCAACGACGGCAGACACGGCCACGGAATTGGCCGGCTGGCTGCGCCTGCAGCATCTGCCCGGCGTGGGGCCGGTGGCGGCGCGCGCCTTGCTAGCCCGCTTCGGCTTGCCGCCGCTCATCTTTGCCGCCCCGTTCGATACCTTGCGCGAGGTGGTGCCAGCCAGCGTGGCGCGTGCCATCGTGCAGCCGCCCAAACCGGTGGCCAACAGCCAGTTGGCGCTCACCTTGCAGTGGCTGCAGCAACCCGGCAATGCCGTGCTGACCCTGGCCGATGCCGCGTATCCGCCCCTGCTGCTGGAAATCGCCGATCCGCCGCCACTATTATATGTACGCGGGCGGGTGGAACTGCTGTCGCGTCCCAGCGTGGCCATCATCGGCAGCCGCAATGCCAGCGCGCAAGGCATGCACAATGCGGCCGCCTTTGCCCACGCCCTCAGCGCGGCAGGCTTGAGCATCATTTCCGGGCTGGCGCTGGGCATCGATACGCATGCGCACGAGGGCGGCTTGCGCGGCGTGGGCGCTACCGTGGCCGTGATCGGTACGGGCGCCGATTTGGTGTATCCGCGCCGCAACTTTGATCTGGCGCAAAGAATTGCCGAGCAGGGCTGCATCGTCAGCGAATATGCGTTGGGCTTGCCGGCCATGCCTGCTAATTTTCCGCGCCGAAACCGCTTGATCAGCGGCCTGGCGCGCGGCGTGCTGGTGATCGAGGCGGCCGCACACTCGGGTTCACTGATCACGGCGCGCCTGGCCGGCGAGCAGGGGCGCGATGTGTTTGCCTTGCCCGGCTCCATTCACGCCACCCTGGCCAAGGGTTGCCATGCGCTCATCAAGCAGGGCGCCAAGCTGGTCGAGTCGGCCGATGACGTGTTGCAAGAGTTGCGCTGGCTGGGCTGCGTTCCCGGCGTCCCTAGCGTGCGGCCAGCGGTGCAAGAAGAGACGCCGCTACTGGCCGCACTGGGCCATGATCCCCTCGATGCCGATACCCTGGCCGCGCGCAGCGGCCTGGCCATGGGCGCGCTGATGGGCCAATTGCTGGCGCTGGAGCTGGCAGGCTTGCTTGAACGCCTGCCGGGAGGCCTGTTTCAACGCTGTAAATGACAACTTGTCACTGGTGTGGCGGGCTTGCCGCGCGGCGGCGCTTTGTCGGCGCACACCCTTGTGCCGATGCGAACTTAGCTGATAAAGTAGCGTCATGTTCGATATCCTGGTGTACCTCTACGAGACTTACTATCGCCCCGACGCCTGCCCCGAGCCGGCTGTCCTGGCGCGCAAGCTGTCGGCCGTCGGTTTCGACGACGTGGAGATTTCCGAAGCGCTCGTCTGGCTGACGGACTTGAACGCCATGGCCGGCGTCGAGCAAACCCTCACTGCCAGCTGCACCGGCACGCGCTTCTACGTGAAGCAGGAAAGCGAGGTGTTGGGCACGGCCGCCATCGGCTTCATCCAGTTCCTGGAAAGCGCCAAGGTGCTTTCGCCGCTGCAGCGTGAAATCGTCATCGAGCGCGCGCTCGCGCTTGACGAGGCTCCCGTTTCGCTGGGTAAGCTGAAAGTCATCGTGCTGATGCTGCTGTGGAGCCAGGGCAAGGAACCGGATGCCCTGATGTTCGATGACTTGTTCGTCGACGACGAAGACCTGCCTCCCCGCCTGCTACACTAATAGAAACGTCCATCGCAGCGTGGCGCTTCCTTGCCCTGAATCTTGTGTGCTGAACCTGGCTATGCTGCCTGCGCTGTCTTGCGCACAATTGCCAGACTGACCTTGACCCTGACGCCGCTGCAGCGCCACCCCTTGACGATGTGCGGCAGCAGCGGGCACGCTAAGCGATGGTGTTTGCGTCTGTGCATTCCTGCTTGCAGATAACTTGCCGAATTCTTCAATAGGCGCTTATCATTGGTCGCTTGACAAGACTACAAGTCACCAGGCCTTGCGCAGACAAAAGCGTCGGCGCCTGGCAATGCACTGTATGATGCGCATGCTGAAACTATCCTAGAGCATTTTTCGAGACTAAAAAATATGACAAAAACCCTCATCATCGCCGAGAAGCCTTCTGTCGCGAACGATATCGCGAAGACGCTTGGCGGCTTCACCAAGCACGATGAGTACTTTGAATCGGATGAATACGTCCTGTCGTCCGCGGTCGGCCACTTGCTGGAGATCGCCGTACCGGAAGAATTCGACGTGAAGCGCGGCAAATGGAGTTTCGCGCACCTGCCGATGATTCCACCGTATTTCGCGCTGAACCCGATCGCCAAGACGGAAGCGCGCCTCAAAGTATTAAACAAGCTGATTAAACGCAAAGACGTTACCACCCTCATCAACGCATGCGATGCGGGGCGTGAAGGCGAGCTGATTTTCCGCCTGATCGCGCAAAATGCCAAGGCCAAGCAACCGGTCAAGCGCCTGTGGCTGCAGTCGATGACGCCGGGCGCCATCCGCGACGGTTTTTCGCACCTGCGCAGCGATGAAGAAATGCTGCCGCTGGCAGACGCGGCGCGCTGCCGCTCGGAAGCCGATTGGTTGATCGGTATCAATGGCACGCGTGCCATGACCGCGTTCAATTCGAAAGAAGGCGGTTTTTATCTGACCACCGTGGGGCGCGTGCAGACGCCGACGCTCTCCATCGTGGTCGAACGCGAAGACAAAATTAAAAAATTCGTGCCGCGCGACTTCTGGGAAGTGCGCGCCGAATTCGTCTGTGCGGCCGGCATCTATGAAGGCCGCTGGCTCGACACGAAGTTCAAGAAGGACGAGAACGACCCTGAGAAGCGCGCCGAGCGCCTGTGGAGCAAGACGGCTGCCGATTCGATTGCCACCGCTTGCCGCGGTCGCCAAGGTAACGTCACGGAAGAGTCGAAGCCGACCACTTCGATGGCGCCGGGCCTGTTCGACCTGACCAGTTTGCAGCGCGAAGCGAACTCGCGTTTCGGCTTTTCGGCCAAGAACACCCTGGGCCTGGCCCAGGCATTGTATGAAAAGCACAAGGTATTGACGTATCCGCGTACCGATTCGCGCCACTTGCCGGAAGACTACATGCCGACCGTGCTGCAGGCGCTGGAAACGGTCAAGGACAATAGCAACTACCACCAGTTCGCCAAGCAGATCATCGACAAGGGCTGGGTCAAGCCGAACAAGCGCATCTTCGACAATACCAAGATTTCGGATCACTTCGCGATCATCCCGACGACGATCGCGCCGAAAAATCTGTCCGAGCCGGAACAGAAGCTGTATGACCTGGTCACGCGCCGCTTCATGGCGGTGTTTTTCCCGCCTGCGGAATTCCAGGTCACCACGCGCTACACGGAAGTGTCCGGTCATCAGTTCAAGACTGAAGGCAAGGTCATGACCAATCCGGGCTGGCTGGCTATCTACGGCAAGGAAGCGTCGACCGATGCTGACAAGGAAAGCAATGGCAATGGCAACCTGGTGCCGGTGGCCAAGGGCGAGACAGTGCAGACGGAAAGCGTCAGCGCCAACGGCCTGGTAACCAAACCGCCAGCGCGCTACACTGAGGCGACCTTGCTGTCGGCCATGGAGGGCGCTGGTAAGCTGATCGACGACGACGAGCTGCGCGATGCGATGGCCGGCAAGGGGCTCGGCACGCCAGCGACGCGCGCCGCCACCATCGAGGGCTTGTTGACGGAACGCTATCTGATCCGCGAAGGCCGCGAACTGATTCCAACGGCCAAGGCTTCGCAGCTGATGACCTTGCTCAAAGGCTTGGGCGTCAATGAATTGACGGCGCCGGAGCTGACGGGCGAGTGGGAATACAAGCTGTCGCAGATGGAAAAAGGCAAGATTTCGCGTGAAGAATTCATGCGTGAAATCGCACAGATGACGCAAATCATCGTCAAGCGTGCCAAGGAATACGATAACGACACCATCCCGGGCGACTATGCCACTTTGGTAACGCCATGCCCGAATTGCAGTGGCCTGGTGAAGGAAAACTACCGTCGTTTCGCCTGCACCAAGTGCGAATTCTCGATGAGCAAGACGCCCGGTTCGCGCCAGTTCGAAATCGCCGAAGTGGAGCAATTGCTGAAGGACCGTACCATCGGCCCGCTGCAAGGCTTCCGCTCGAAGATGGGCCGTCCGTTCGCCGCCATCCTGCGTATCGTGCGCGATGAAGAGATCAAGAATAGCAAGCTGGAATTCGATTTCGGCCAGAATGACGAAGGCGAAGATGGCGAAGGCGTCGATTTCACGGGCCAGACGCCTGTGGGACCTTGCCCCAAGTGCAACGCTGGTGTGTACGAGATGGGCCTGGCCTATGTGTGCGAACACAGCGTCGCCAAACCGAAGACTTGCGATTTCCGCAGCGGCCGCATCATTTTGCAGCAGGAAATTTTGCCTGAACAAATGATGAAACTGCTCAACGATGGCAAGACGGACTTGTTGCCGGGCTTTGTTTCGCAGCGTACCCGTCGCCCGTTCAAGGCCTTCCTCGTGCGCGGCAAGGATGGCAAGGTGAGCTTCGAGTTTGAAGAGCGCAAGGCCAAGCCGGGCGCCAAGCCGGCAGCCAAGAGCAAGGCGGCAGCGACCGAGGCGGAAGGCGAAGCAGGCGCAGTGCCAGCGAAGAAAACGGCCGTCAAGAAAGCGGCAGCCGTGAAGAAGGCACCGGTGAAGAAGGCAACGGCAGTGAAAAAGCCGGCCGCCAAGAAGGCGCCGGCGAAGAAAGCGGCAGCGGCGCAGTAAGGCGCCGCCAGCGAGCAAAAAGCCAGGGTTTCCCTGGCTTTTTTTACGTCCTGAAGCTGTGCCTCAAGACGCAGTGTGGCAGTCTGGCACTGTGGCCGGTGTCAGCAGTCGTATTTCCTTGAGCACTTCAGGCGCGGCGTGGCGTCTTGTGCTTAGTCGAGGTAGTCCGAGTATTCGCGCTGCGCGTAGTTTTGCAAATTGGCCCACGGCTGCGCCTTGCTGACGCTCGGCTGCAGCTTGACGTCGACCCGGCGATAGAAGGTATTGGCGCGGTCGCCGCTTTCGATGAGCAGGGGAATCTGCTTTTGCTCATCCCACAGGATACGCTGGAACACGCCATTTTTTTCCACTTCGCGCCAGCGTGCGCCCGGCACGTTCGATGTCTGTTTCGACAGCGGCATGGCGTTCACCAGTTTCGGGTCCAGCAGATAAAAACTGTTTTCCCAGGAACCGTCAAAATTGACGTTTTCGTACTCGGCCTTGGGGACGGAGACGACGATCTTGTCGTGCGCATCGATGTATTCCACGCGTACGGTATTCTTTTCCAGCATCACATGGCGCGGTATCAGCACGGGATTGAAATGCTTGTGTTCATGCTGCGTGGCCGTGGCCGTGACCGAGGTTTTCAAGGCGACTTTCTTGTTCTCGCCGTGGCTGTGGCCTGCATGCGCGTCGGTCGACGGCGCCAGTACGCGCTCAACCCAGACATGGCCGGGGCGGCGCAGCATTTTTTCTTCGTAGCGGCTTTCGCGTGTCACGCCTTCCGGCGTCAGCACGCGGCTGTAATAGGTGATGGCCAGGTCCAGGTCGGCGGGAGCGGCAGGGGCGGCCGCCTGCGCGCCAGCAGCGAAGCCGGCGGCGAGGAGGACGGCGATCAGGGTCGATTTCATGGTGTTGCCTTTATCGTGCAAACGGGGCGGAGGGCATATGCCATCCGCCCCTGTGGGGTTACCGTATTGAGGCAGATCAGAGGCCGAATGCCGCCTTCAGCAAGTCAAATACCTTGGTGTTGTCCAGCGTGCCCTTGAAGGCCTTGGCACCGGCGCCCGTGGCCAGCAGCTTGACGTCGCCGCCGCCGTGGGTTTCGCTGGCCAGACGCACACCTGTTTCTTGCAGGTAGTTGTCGGACAGGGCCGTGGCGCTGTCGATGTTGGTGCGCAGGTCAGGGCGGTTCGGGCCGTTGCCAAACACCAGCGTGGTGTAGGTATTGCCGTCTTCATCCTTGCTAGGCTGGTTATCCTTGTAGCCACGGTTGATGTCGAGGATAGGATTGCCGCGCTTGCCATAGCCGTTGAACGCCAGCGTGTGGTCGTGGTCAGCCGTGACGACGATCAGGGTATTTTCCAGCTTCGGATCAGTTTCCTTGACCTTGTCGATGGCCGCCTTGATGGCGTCGTCGAAGGCGATGGTGTCCGTCAGCGCGCGCTTGGCATTGATGCCGTGCAAGGCGTGGTCGATGCGGCCACCTTCGACCATCAGGAAGTAGCCAGTGCTGTTTTTCGACAGCAGGTCGATGGCTTTCAGCGTCATTTCCGACAGGCTAGGCTGGTTGGCACCGTCGGCCGATGGCTTGGTCGTGCGGTCCAGTTCATAGTCGAGGTGGCTCTTTGCGCTGTACAGGCCGATGAACTTCTTGCCGCTTGGCGCCGCTAGCATTTCCGCTTTCGTCGCGGCCACGGTGTAGCCCTTGGCCGCGAATTCCGTCAACAGGTTGCGACCGTCGACGCGGCCGCCCTTGTTGCTGGCCGACCAAGGCGTGAAGTGATTGCGTCCGCCACCCATCAGCACGTCGACGCCGTCACCGAGGGCCGCGTTGTAGCCGGCCCCGCCCGGCGCCGTTTGCGCGGCGATGGCGTATTGCGCATTGCGGTTGCAGATGTGCGAGAAGGTCGCAGCCGGCGTGGCGTGCGTCAATTCCGTGGTGGTGATGGCACCCACAGCCTTGCCCTTGGCTTTCGCCAGTTCCAGGATGGTCGGCACGCTCTTGCCGCTTGTCGGGCAGTTGTCCACGCCCAGGTTGCCGTTAGTGTCGCGGCCCGGATCAACGGCGATGGTTTCCTTCGCCATCGAGATGACTTCATTGTTCATCTTGACGCCGGTCATGTAGGCGGCCATCGATGGGGCGCTGTCCGTCGTTTGCGCATCGTTCGAGAACGTCTTGATGCGCGCCGTGCGTTCCAGCTTGTCCATGTTCAGGCTGCCCTCTTCCTTGTACTTGAAGATGCGCGCCGCCGTCACGACGGAAGGGCCCATGCCGTCGCCGAGGAAGAAGATGACGTTCTTGGCGTCGGCGGCGTAGGCGCTGGCGACGCTGGCGGCCACGAGCGTAGTGAGCAAGGAGAGTTTCAGGGCCGATTGCAGTGCGGCGGGTTTCGATGCAAGTTTCATGTGCTTGTCCAATTCTTGTGTCTTGGGGATTACAGACCGCCGGCGGTCTTGACCAGGCCGAATACGGTGGTGTTGTCGATGGTGCCCAGGAAGGTTTCCGAACCTTTGCCGATGGCGCCCAGGAAGACGTCGGTACCGCCGTGGGTTTCATTGCCGACCGCAGTGCGTATCGCCGCTTCCTGATGGTAGGTGTTGGCGCTGGTGACGCTATCGTCCAGGCTTGCCATGGCGGCGCGGCTCGATTGCGTGCGTTTTTCGCCATTGCCGAAGCCGATGATCGAGTACGGTGCGCCGTCCAGGTCTTTCTCGACCGCGCCGGTGACGTAGTTCTTCACCACGCCCAGCACGCCCGCGTTGCCGGCAGCGGTCTTGCCCGTGCGCTTGGCGTAGCCGTTCAGCACCAGGGTGTGGTCATGGTCGGCCGTGACGACGATCAGGGTATTGGCCAGGGTCGGATCGGTGAGCTTGGCTTTTTCGATGGCGGCCTTGATGGCGTTATCGAACGCGACGGTGTCTTGCAGGGCCTTCTTGGCCGTCGTTTCGTGCAGCGCATGGTCGATGCGACCACCTTCGACCATCAGGAAATAACCCTTCTTGTTCTTGGCCAATACATCCATGGCCTTGGTGGTCATTTCTGCCAGGCTAGGTTCTTTGGTCGCATCGCGGTCCAGGTCGTAGCTCATGTGGCTGGAAGTGAATACGCCGAACAGGCGGTCCGTCTTGGCAGCATCGACGGCCTTGAAGTCGGTGGCGTTGTTGGCGATGGTGTAGCTCTTCGCTTTCAGTTCGGCCACCAAGTCGCGGTCGTCGGAACGCTTGCCGCCGTTCTTGAATGGCGTAAAGAATTGCGCGCCGCCGCCGAGCACCACTTCCAGGCCCGTGCTGCCCAGGGCGTTGTTATAGCCCGCGCCGCCTGGCACGAGGGCCGCAGCGATATCGTTTTCCAGGTCGCGGTGGCAGATGTGCGCGTAGGTGGTTGCCGGTGTGGCGTGCGTCACGCGCGCCGTACTGACGACGCCGGCCGCGTAGCCTTTGGCCTTGGCCAGTTCGATCAAGGTGGTCGCTGGCGTGCCGTTGTTGGTGCCGCAGTTGTTGACCAGCTTGTTGCCGTTGGCATCCTTGCCCGGATCGATGGCGAGCGTGTTGGCCGACATGGAAATGACTTCATTGTTCATCTTTACGCCCGTCATGTAGGCGGCCATCGAGGGCGCGCTGTCGGTGACTTGTGCATCGTTCGAGAACGTCTTGACGAAGGCCGTTTCTGGCAGCGTGTCCATGGTCAGGTCACCGTCTTCGCCCACCGAGTAGATGCGCGCTGCCGTCATGGTGGTCAGGCCCATGCCATCGCCGAGGAAGAAGATGACGTTTTTCGGTGGGACTTCGGGTGCCACGTCTTCTTTTTTGGCATCGCTGCCACAGGCGGCCAGCATCAGGGTAATGGCGACGCTGCAGCCAGCGACGGAAATTTTTCTGCGTGTCATGTGGTTCATCCGGCTTGGTTTGAAAGAGCTAGCAAGATAGCAAGCTAATGTGACATCCTCATGACGTTGTGACACCTTCTGTAACGCTGCGACGCCGACGTCGTTGGTGTCGTTTTTGCGCACACCATGACTGTAAAAAAACAGCGTATCGCACTGGCGCTGCTGCCCGCCCGTGCTGGCCAGGGGCCGATTGCAGCGATGATTGTGCCGAAATGCGCAACAAACAATTGCTATTTACTCGGTTTTTCTACCGGATTAAGCAACGTAATATGCAGGCATCCCAATCATTTCCTGAAGGTACATCATGTTCTCCAAATCCATCAGCAGCGTTCTTGTCGCCACCGTGTTTGCCGCTGGCGCCGCCTCGGCAGCCAGCAGCGCTCCCTTGACCCTGGACGTGTTCAATCCGGGCGAAGCGGCCATTTTCCCCGTCGCTTCCGTGCTGGTCGCGGGCCAGCATGATGCAGTGCTGATCGATGCGCAGTTTTCGCGCGCCGAAGCGCAAAAGCTGGTGCAAAAGATACACGCCAGCGGCAAGAAGCTGACGGCCGTGTACATCAGCCACAGCGATCCCGATTTTTACTTTGGCCTTGATGTGATCAAGGCAGCGTTCCCGCAGGCAAAAATCCTCGCCACGCCGGAAACCGTGGCCGAAATCCGTCGCAAGGCCGATGCCAAGGTCGCCTACTGGGGCCCTATCCTGAAAGACAATGCGCCGCACAGCATCGTCATTCCCGACGCCTTGCAAGGCCAGAGCATTACGCTCGAAGGCCAGTCGCTGAGCATCTCGGGCCCGACCCCATCGCGCACCTATGTGTGGATTCCGTCGATCAAGGCCGTCGTTGGCGGCGTGGCGCTGTTTGGCAATTTGCACGTGTGGACGGCCGATACGCAAAGTCTGGCATCGCGCCAGGACTGGCTCAAGACGCTCGATGGCATCGCCGCACTGAAACCTGTTACCGTCGTGCCCGGCCACTTCCAGGTCGGTGCCAGCCTGACGCCCGACAGTATCGGCTTTACGCGCGACTATCTGGTGACGTTCGAAGCGGAAACGGCCAAGGCCGCCAATTCGGCGGCCCTGATCAAGGCCATGAAACAGCACTACCCGAGCCTGGGCCTCGATGGTGCCCTGGAGACCAGTGCGAAAGTGGCCAAAGGCGAAATGAAATGGTAAAAACCTATTGCGCGACGCGATTTCCGGCCTGCGATGCTCACTGCCTCGGCGGCCCCGTGCCTGACACGGTTGCGCTTCTTGGCCAGAACTAGCGTCGCTCGCGACGGTTTTTCACGTCTTTTATAAAGGATAGGGTCATGCCCACACTGCATTATATTTTCGATCCCTTGTGCGGCTGGTGCTACGGCGCCGCGCCGCTGGTCGAGGCGGCGCGCGCCGTGCCAGGGCTGGCGCTGGCGTTCCATGGCGGCGGCATGATGACGGGCAGCAATCGCCGTCAGATCACGTCCGCCTGGCGCGGTTACGTCTTGCCGCATGACCGGCGCATCGAGCAGCTATCCGGCCAGCCATTTGGCGACGCCTATGTCAACGGCTTGCTCAACGACACCACGGTCATGCTCGATTCCGAACCGCCGATCACGGCCATCCTGGCTGCGGAAATGCTGGCCGGCAAGGGCCTGGACATGCTGCAGCGTGTGCAGCGCGCCCATTACCTGGACGGCTTGCGCATCGCCGACTTGCCTGTGCTGGTGGCGCTGGCGCAAGAACTGGGCCTCGATGGCACTGCCTTCGAGCGCGCATATGTGCAGCAGGCGCGCGCTGCCACGCAGCAGCACATCGATGCCAGTCGCACGTTGCTGGCGCAGGTGGGCGGGCAGGGCTTTCCCACGTTTGTGCTCGACGATGGCAGCGGCAAGCTGTCCGTGATCGATATCGGGGACTTTCTGGGACAGCCGGCGAAGTTGCAGGCGCAATTGGGCGGCGTGTGCGACGCCCACGGTTGTTCATTGTAAATATATAGAGAAGCAATCAAATCAATTGTCTTCTTTTGTTGTTGACTTCGCTACTCTGCTACCAATAGGCAAGCACGGATGCCTTGCCGGCGTAACAACACTGGGGCGCCTGCTGTTGACGCAGCACAAAGTAGTGGCTGCAATTAAATATTGCCACGTGGACATATCCGTCTTCCATGCGTAGACTTGTCGTTCTGATGATTGCGCCATCTTCCTGGCGCAATCCTGACTAGAAAGTCGTACGATATGAATATGGTGAAGCTGTCGGTGCATGGGGACGACCCCACGCTCAAATCGATTCTCGAAGTCTTGCCCACCGATCCTGAACGGCAATGGCGCAAGGGCGAGGAGAAAGGCGCGGGTCGAATGCATCTCGATTCCGGCTTCGAAGTGATCATCGCGCAGGCGTCCAAATCCCAAGTGCTGCCCTCGCGCATACGCAGCTACCTGGCCGAATGCCGCTCGCGCGGCGTCACGTTCAGCATGTCGTGCATCGTCGCCGAGCTGCAATTGGAGTTGAATGGCGACGATACGCTCGATGCCTCGCTGGAGCTGACCCTGTCCGACATGCAGCAACTGACGGAGATGGGCATTAGCCTTAGCCTGGTGACGCGTGGCGCCGCCGCCTGATACCCGCGCAACACTGAACAAGCAGCCGTCCAAGAAGACGGCCACTGTTCGTCACGTTTCTTCCAGCTCGACAGTGAGCATATTGTCATCGGGCTTGCGGTCGATCAACTTGTTGTCGGGATCGATGCCTGCCTTGCCTGGCCGGCTATTGACGATGACGGTATAGCGCGCTTCACGCGCCGTCATGCGCAGGCGCTCGCGCAACAGCGGATGGCCATACGCATCGTCGACGCCAATCTCGATCCAGTCATGCAGGGGCGCGTCGTGTTCCTCGCCCTGTTCGCCAGCCGTCAATTTGCTCGCCTGCACCTTGAGGGTGACAGCGTACTTGCCGTCGCTGCGCTTGGTAGCCGTGGCCGACAGGGCACGGTTGTCGAACAACACGATTTTCTCGAACAGATCATCGATCAGGTAAGCATGCTCGGGCGGCGTCACCTGGCGCAAGCCCTGGACCAGGGCCGTCACGCTGGCGTACGGCGGACCTTTTTGGCCATGCGTCTTGAGCAGCGCGCGTAGTACGCCATTGACTTTGTCTGCGCCGATCATGTCTTGTAGCAAGTACATGGCCAGGCTGCCCTTGTGGTAATGGATGTAAGCCTGGTTTTCAGTCTCGGCCAACGGCAGTTCTTTTTTGCGCTCGGTACTGCGTCCTATCAGGTATTGATTCAAGTCATAGCGCAGGAAACGGCGCATCTTCGCCGGCCCCACGGTTTTCTGCATCACCATCAGGGCCGAATATTCGGCCAGTGTTTCACTGAGGACGGTGGCGCCGCGCGTGTTACCGCCCACCAATTGATGCGCCCACCACTGGTGCGCCACTTCATGCGCCGTGACGTAGAACGGATAGTCGATATCTTTCGGGTTCTTGTCATCGACCTTGGCGATAAAGCCCAGGCCTTCCGAATATGCAATGGTATTCGGGAACGACTGTGCAAAGGTGGCGTAGCGGGGGAATTCGACGATGCGCAAGACCTTGTGCTGGTAAGGGCCGAAGTTTTTCGTGTAGTAATCGAGCGCTTCCTTGCTGCCGCGCACGAAACGTTCGAGGTTGTACTCATGGCCAGGATGGTAATACACGTCGATGCCCACATCCTGCCAGCGCTCGTGCCTGACGGCGTAGCGGGCCGACTGGAAGGCGTAGAAATTGACGATAGGCAGGTCCATCGTGTAATGGAAGTAATGGCGGCCCTTGGCGATCCAGTCCTTGTTCAGCGTGCCCGGTGCGATGGCTGTCTGGCCATCGACGGTGCTGACGGTGGCGTCAAAGTTGATGCGGTCAGCGTCGTTGCTGACGTAATTGTCGGCCAGTCCGCGTGCATCGTCACGTGGCAAGACCTGTTCGCGCGCGGGCAAGCCATGTTTCTTGCGGTCGCGCGGGTCTGTCAATTCCTGCTGCGGCTGGTAGCCGATGCGCGGCAGCACGGCATTCGTGAAGAAGGTACCGTTAGCCACTACGGGCGTGTCCTGGCCCAGGCCGAAGAGGCCGCGCGGCGCATAGGAAATGTCGAAATCGAGGCCCAGGCTGGCGCCCGGCGCCAGCGGCGCGGACAGACGGTAGCTGTAAAAGCCCAGCTTGGCGTCATCGAGACCGGGATGCACGCGCGCATCGAAACGCAGGCGCATGGTAGACGTGGGATCTTGTTGCACAAAAATGTGGCGGATCGGCAGGCTGGTCTTGTTTTGCAGCATATAGCGGCCCGTGACGGCCAGGGTGCGCTGCGCCGGGTAGATTGCCACGTCGAGTTTCACGTCGGTGATTTTCGGCTGCGCCGTGGCGGCAAACTTGCGGTACTGGCGCTCGATACTGGCGCGGTCCGCATCGCGGCCAAATTCGGACTTGTCATCGTTGGCCACGTGGAAGACGTAGAACAGCACGCTGCCGGTCCCGAGAAATAGCAGGGCGCCGCCGGCAAAGCTGGCCAGCACACCGTGCGTCAGGCCGTGGCGCGCCAGGCGCAATCGGATGCGCCAGCTGTCTTGCGCGCCGCGCGGCCAGAACAGCAGCGACAGCAGCGTCAGCATGATGGCCGCGCCGCTCCAGTACAGCAAGTACCAGCGCTCACGCAAGACATAGTGGCCGGCCCCGTTCATGGCCGAATACACGAAGTCCGGCGTGCTGCCGTATAGCAGCAGCGGGTCGCCCAGGCCCAGCGAGGCAAAGCTGATGCTGGCGATGTGGTACACAATCATGGCGAAATATGCCAGATACTTGTGATTGATCAGTACCTGCAAAAAGATGGCCAGCACGGCGATCAGCGCATAAGACGGCAGGTGCGACAGGAATAGCGATTCCAGGTACAGGCCGGGGTCGAGGCGGTAATAGCCCTTGAAGATCTGGATCGACATGCCGCACAACATGATGACCAGGCTGAGTAGTGCTTGCAGGCCGATCAGCGCAAACAGCTTTGACAGCAGCGGCAGCCAGTTTGGCACGGGCAGGGCGTCGAGCATCAAGTGCGTGCCCGTCTCGCGTTCGCGCCACACCAGTTCGCCCGCATAGAAGGTGGTAATGATCAACATGAACAGGGCGAACGAGGCGCTGACCATTTGCAGCACCTTTTCCGTTGTCGGATAGGTATTCGTGCCGTAGAGCGAGCCCATGTCGAGCGCGCCGCCATACATGGTCAGGACGCCTGCCAGCACGATGACGACAAAATAGATGTTCTTGATGGTTTCGCGCAGGTTCAGCCAGCTCATCTTGAGCAGCAGGGACGCCAGCTTGCGCTGCGCAAAATCAGGCGCTTGCTGCGTCGACAGTGACGCTTTCGACAGGCGCAGCGGGACGTCGCCGTCGCTGCGGCGCTTGCTGGCACCGGCGTCCGTCGTGGCGTGTAGCTGGAAGCGCCAGTAACCGAGCAGCAAGGTCACCAGGGCGAAGCCGGACCAGATGGCGCGGTTCAGCAGGTATACGCCTTCCAGGGTCACCAGGCGCGTGTTGCGCTGCGCATTCGGCCAGTATTCCGTCAGGCGTATCAGCGCCGTGGTGCCGAAGGGGTCGATCAGGGCGGCCAGGGTCTTGTAGTCGAGGTCGCGCGCCAGCGAGGGCGCCACCAGGTAGCCGATCAGCATGACTACCGAGCTGATGTAGACGGGCAGCATGCGCCGCGTCAGGGCGGCGATGACGAAGAAGATGGCGCCGAAGATGAACAGGTTCGGCAGCAGCGTAAATACGTACGGCATCAGGTAGGCCAGCGCGCGTTGCGGCCCCAGCCGTTCCGGGTCGATGCCGGGCAGCCAGGTGCCCAGCCACGCACCGATCACGATGCTGGAAAACACGGCGGCCAGCACCAGGTAGGCACCGAGGAAGCGGCCAAAGACATACTGGTATTTTTTGATCGGCGCGCTGAAGAAGAAATGCTGCATGCCGTATTCGAAATCCTGCTGCACCGAGCGGCCCATCATGGCGGCTACCACCACGGCGCCGAAACAGCCCAGCACGCTGCAGGTGAATGCCAGCGAGCGCGGCGCATTGATCAGGAACTTGCCGCCAAAACTGATGCTCGCTTCCTTGAAGACGCCGCCGGCGGCGGCCATCCACAGCATGGACAAGGCCAGGAACATGGCGAAATACACCCAGGTGGACAGCAGCTTGAGCCGCTGTCGCGCTTCAAAGCGAGCGATGGCAAACATGGCCGTCCCCTCAGTCGCACTGCGGGGCGACGCGGTGGCGCCCGGCAATGGTGGCGAAATACAGGTCTTCCAGGTCGCCGATGGCTTCTTCGAAGCCGTCGCCCGGATCGTCGTCGCTGTAGACGTGGATCAGGGTGCGGCCCGACAGCAAGCGCGTGGAAATGACGGCGTGGCGCTGCTGGAAGCTGGCCAGTTCTTTCTTGTCGACAAAGCGTGCCCAGATCTTGCAGCTGACTTCATCGATGAGTTCCTGGGTCTTGCCGCACAGCAGCAAATGTCCCTTGTTGATGATGGCCATGTTGGCGCACAGGTCGGCCACGTCGGACACGATGTGGGTCGACAGTATCACCGTCTTGTCTTCGCCGATGTCGGACAGCAAATTATGGAAGCGCACGCGTTCCTGCGGGTCGAGGCCAGCCGTCGGTTCGTCGACGATGATCAGTTTCGGATCGCCCAGCAAGGCCTGGGCGATGCCGAAGCGCTGGCGCATGCCGCCGGAAAAGCTGCCCAGGCGCTGGTGGCGCACGTCGAACAGATTGGTCTGTTGTAACAGGCCATCGACGACTTCGCGCCGGCGCGCCCGCTGCGACAGTCCTTTCAGCATGGCGAAGTGGTCGAGCAGCTCGTACGCCGTCACTTTCGGATACAGGCCGAAGTCTTGTGGCAGGTAGCCCAGCATGCGGCGGATCTCGTCCTTATCGTCGAGCACGTCGTACTCGCCGAAGAAAATGGCGCCGGAATCGCATTCCTGCAGGGTGGCCAGGGTGCGCATCAGGGTCGACTTGCCGGCGCCGTTCGGGCCCAGCAAGCCAAACATGCCGGGCGGTATCGTCAGCGATACCTGATCGAGCGCCACCACGCCATTCGCGTAGGTCTTCGACAATTTCCTGATCTGCAATTCCATACAACTCCTAACTCATGCGTTACAGCCCGATGCTGCAGGGCTTCTGTATGCAGGCATTGTATTGAATTTAAGACGTACTGGGCAGTTGCATGCGATGCACGGTCTTTTCGCGTGCCCAGAGTGCAGATGCGCGGAGTGGATGGCCCCTGCGCGTCAGCCTTTTGACTGCGTCTAATTGCGAAAGAGGACCGATTCGCGGTTAAACCACCAGCGGCACAGCATCAGCAGCGCACCCGCGATCAGCGTGGTCGAGGCCAGGATCACGCCGAACATGCGGTAATCCATGGTGCCTTTTACCAGCTCCTTCATGGCCAGCGAGACATTCGTCAGCGGCACCATGGCCCACATCCAGTTCAGTTCGACGCCGGGTAGCATGGCCGCCACGGTGGGCAGGATGACAAACATCATCAAGGGTGTGATCATGCCGGTCGCTTCCTTGTAGCTTTTTGCATAGATCGAGATCGACAGCAGCAGCGAGGCGAAAATGGCCGCCGTCGGCACCAGCATCAGCGTCACCATGGCCAGATCGAGCCAGCCGATGCTGCGCACCAGGACAGCCATGTGGCCTTCGAGCGAGCTGCCGAAGATGGCCAGCAGGGCGCCCATGCTGCCGACCATCAGCACCGCCGACGTCATGCCGACGGTAAACAGCACGAGAAACTTGGCCAGCACGATGGCGCTGCGCGGCACGGGCGCCAGCAGCAGGGTTTCCAGGGTGCCGCGCTCCTTTTCCCCGGCGCCCAGGTCGATGGCGGGATACATGGCCGCCGTCAGGCACACCATCAGCAGTAGATAGGGCAGCAGACCGCCGATGATGGCGCCCATCTGCTCGCGCTCGTTGGCCGTCGATTGCTTGTCGAGCACGATGGGGTGCAGGGCAAAAGCGAGCTGGGCCGGACTCAGGTTCAGGGCCGACAGCGCCCCTTCGCGCAGGCTGGCGTTATACGCCTCGATGATTTCGCGCACCCGCTGCTGGGTCACGTCGACCGTGCTGGCGCTGTTGTAATGCAGGGTCACCCTGGCTTGCCGTTGTTGCGCCAGCGTTTCTTCAAAGTGGGGCGCAATGACGACGGCAAACTTGATGCTGTCGTCGCCGATGGCGCGGCCGATGTCGGCCTCGCTGGCCAGCGCTACTTCGCGCAAGTTGTACTGTTGCGCAAAACGCGCGCTCAGGCCCGGCGAATGTTCTTTGCCGAACAGGGTGTAGCGCATTTCCGCCGTCTTGGCATTCTTGAACATATTGTTCGAGACGTAGGCGAAGCCGCCAAAAATCAGCGGCATGGCAAAGATGGGGATGAGGATGGTGAAGATCAGCGTCTTGCGGTCGCGCGTGAGTTCCAGCAACTCTTTCAGATAAATGGTCCACATGGCTCAGCTTCCCTGCTTGATGACGCTGACGAAAGCGTCGTATAGATCGGCACTGCCGCCCAGCTGGCGCAGTTCATTGACCGTGCCATTGAAGGCGGTAGTGCCGCGGTTGATGATGCAAACGCGGTCGCACAGCTTTTCCACTTCGTGCAGATGGTGCGTGGAAAAGATCAGCGGCACGCGCAGCGCCTTGTAGCTGGCGATGAAGTCGAGCAGGATCTTGGCCGACATCACATCGAGGCCCGTGGTCGGCTCGTCGAGGATCACCACTTGCGGCTCATGCACGACGGTGCGGGCGATCGCGCACTTTTGTTGCATGCCGGTTGACAACTGATCGGCCCGCTTGCCGCCGTAGTCCTCCATCTGCAGCAGCGCAAACAGCTCGTCGCAGCGGCGCTTGAGTTTATCGGCCGGCATGCCATGCAGACGGCCAAAGTACTCGACGTTCTCGCGCGCCGTCAGGCGGCCATATAGCCCTGTCGAACCGGACAGAAAGCCGATGCTCTGGCGCGCTACCAGCGGTTGCTGCAGCACATCGACGCCATTGACGAGGGCGCTACCCGCGTCCGCTTGCAAGGCCGTCGACAGCAGGCGCAACGTGGTGGTCTTGCCGGCCCCATTCGGCCCCAGCAGGCCCAGCACTTCGCCCGCGGCGCAGCTGAAACTGACGTCGCGCACGGCGTGAAACCAGCCCGCATGTTCGCGCGGATCGCTGACGTGTGCGCCCTTGCCTTTGTGGGGGGGCATGCGAAAACGTTTTGCCAGGTGTTTGACCTCAATCATGTATGCCATCCATTCAACGGTGAAGAGCGAGAGTAGCATGCAAAAAATGTAACTTGCAAGGTGGAAATATCGTATGGTCTATTGAAAAAAACAGCATCTTCATGCAAGCTGGCTCGGTAGGCGCCGGCGGACGGCGCGGGAGAGCGCAATGCAAACGATCGATCAGGCAATGCAGGACAAGGTACTCGCTGTGGCGCGCGCCGGCATGACGAGCGCCGAAGCCATTGGTTTCTTCCGCGTCAGCCTGGGTTTGTACTATCTGGCCAGCTTGATGACGCAAGAAACCCTCGACTTCAAGCAGATCGACGCGCAGTACAACCGTTTTATTTATCACTCGATTGGTGGCGGGCACAGCATCGCCAGCGTGTTGCAATTCATGAGCGGTGAGAAAGTCTTGCGCGTGCTGCAGTCAGAGCGGTTTCTTGCCGCGTTTGCCCAGCATTGCCCGGACATCCCCGTCGACAGCATTTCTTTCCTGGTTTCACTCAACCTGGGCGTGGCGAAAAGCCTGTCCGGCCTGGACGCCGTTGGCCCCGTGGTCGATTGGATCGAGCAGGAAAAAGCGCGCACAAGTCAATAAAGCCCTTTTCACCCTGCGCGCGGCGTGGATACGTCTGTCCCTGATCGGCCTATAATCATGTTTTCTCCTACATGAATATCCATGATGACCGCGAACCGATATCTTGACCCCCTGGATCGTTTGATTGTTGGCGCCGACAAGGCCCTGCGCGTCATCGCTGGCGTAGCTTCGGCCTCGCGCCCCTCGCCGGCTGCGCACGCGCCCGATGCGCAGCTGAGTGCGCCCGAGCAGCGCCACAGCGCCGGCTTGATGCGCGTCAACCACGTGGGCGAAGTGTGCGCCCAAGCCTTGTACAACTCGCAGGCGCGCTATGCGCGCAGCCCGGCCATCCGCGCCCAGTTTGATGAAGCGGGGCGCGAAGAGGAAGATCACCTGGCCTGGACGGCGCAGCGCCTGACGGAGCTCGGTTCGCGTTTGAGCCTGCTCAATCCTCTGTGGTATGCGGGTTCCTTTGCGTTGGGCACCATCGCCGCGCGCATGGGCGACGGCCGCAGCCTGGGTTTTGTGGTGGAAACAGAGCGCCAGGTGGAGGCGCACCTGGCCAGCCACTTGCAAGAATTGCCGCCGCAGGACGCCAAGTCGCGCGCCATCGTCAAGCAGATGGCCATCGACGAGATCGAACACGGCGCCGCCGCTCAGCGATTAGGCGCCATCGAGACTCCGGCGCCCGTCAAGGCGTTGATGGGCATCATGGGCAAAGTCATGACCAAGACGGCCTACTATATTTAAAAACACCTGAGAAAAAGTCCATGGCTGCGTTGCACTGCCTCGCCGTACTATTCGTACTGTCTTCGGCATTGCGCCTTGCCCTGAACATTTTTCAGGTGTTTTGAGAAAAGCTGCCGATTCAAAAGCTGCCTGAGCCGTGAAACGCCTGACAAAACCGTAGCGAGCGGAAGGGAGAGGCGGTCGAGAAGCGCAGCCGTGCTAGAGCACGGCGAGCATCGCAGGCCGCCTATACCGACGCGCAGTAGGTTTGGTCAGGCGCTTTCTTCGATGATCTCGAAGGAATGCGTGATCTCGGCCGTTTTGGCGAGCATGATAGACGCCGAGCAATATTTGTCGTGCGACAACGAAACGGCCCGTTCCACGGCCGCCGGTTTCAGGGCCTTGCCTCGCACGGTGAAGTGGAAGTGGATCTTGGTAAACACTTTCGGATCGGTGTCGGCGCGCTCGGCCTTCAGGCTCACTTCGCAGCCGCTGACGGCTTCGCGCCCGCGTTTCAGGATCAGCACCACGTCATAGGCGGTGCAGCCGCCCGTGCCCAGCAAGACCATTTCCATCGGGCGTGGCGCCAAGTTGTGGCCGCCGCCATCGGGCGCGCCATCCATGCTCACCATGTGGCCGGAACCGGTTTCTGCCCGAAAACTCATGCCCGAAGGGCCATTCCAGCTGACTTTGCATTCCATCGTACTCTCCGAAAATTGTAAGCGTTGGGTATTGTAATAGAGGAAGGCCGGTCCATGTGCGGCTCGCCAGGGCGCAGCGGGTCTGCATCGTCGCTTGACGCGGCAAGGCAAAGCCGCTTATACTTGTCGGCTTTCCGTTCGCTCAGGAAAAGTAAATAAGGCAGAGTCCGCACGGCAGCTTCGGCGGAACCACCATTTGAGCGTGTAATCTATTAGGAAGTCAACATGAAAACATTTTCCGCTAAAGGACATGAAGTCCAGCGCGATTGGTTCGTGGTTGACGCGACGGACAAAGTCCTCGGACGTGTTGCCAGCGAAGTGGCACTCCGACTGCGCGGCAAACACAAACCAGAATTTACTCCTCACGTCGATACCGGCGACTTTATCGTCGTCATCAACGCAGGCAAACTGCGTGTGACCGGTACCAAAGCTACTGAGAAAATTTACTACCGTCACTCTGGCTATCCAGGCGGCATCTACGAAACCAACTTCCAGAAAATGCAACAGCGTTTTCCAGGTCGCGCGCTTGAGAAAGCGGTCAAAGGCATGTTGCCTAAAGGCCCACTCGGCTACGCAATGATCAAGAAGCTGAAAGTGTACGCGGAAGGTTCCCATCCGCACGCTGCTCAGCAACCTAAAGCACTTGTTCTCTAAGGAACTGACATGATCGGTAATTACAATTATGGAACCGGCCGTCGCAAAAGTGCAGTGGCTCGGGTTTTTATCAAAGTTGGCACAGGCTTGATCGTTGTTAACGGCAAACCAGCAAACGAATACTTTTCGCGCGAAACGGGTCTGATGGTCATCCGTCAACCACTGGAACTGACCGGCAATGTCGAGCGTTTCGACATCAAAGTCAACGTTCATGGCGGCGGTGAGTCGGGCCAGGCTGGTGCAGTTCGTCACGGCATCACCCGCGCTCTGATCGACTACGATGCAGCGTTGAAACCGGAACTGGCAAAAGCTGGCTTCGTTACCCGCGATGCACGTGAAGTCGAGCGTAAAAAAGTTGGTCTGCGCAAAGCACGTCGCGCAAAGCAATTCTCGAAGCGTTAATTTTTACGCTACAGCATCTTTATGGTGCTGGTCGAAAAGCCGCTGGACTTCGGTCCTGCGGCTTTTTTGCATTTCAGCGCAATGCGTCGTTGCGCTGTAAAATACGCGCAAAACGCGCATGGGCGGCGTTTCTGCTCATCTTTATGCAATCTTATGCACTCTAAACACAAGGAAAGAACATGATTAAAGTTGGCATCGTCGGCGGCACTGGATACACGGGCGTGGAATTGCTGCGCTTGCTGGCAACTCATCCTGATGTTGAGTTGACGGCGATTACCTCGCGCAAGGAAGATGGCTTGCCCGTTGCTGACATGTATCCTTCCCTTCGTGGTCATGTGAAACTGGCGTTTTCCGCGCCGGACAAAGCCAATCTGGAGCAGTGTGACGTGGTCTTCTTTGCCACGCCACATGGTGTTGCCATGGCGCAAGCACCAGCGCTGCTGGCTGCCGGCGTGAAAGTCATCGACCTGGCCGCCGACTTCCGCCTGAAAGACCAGGCCAAGTTCGAGCAGTGGTACAAGATCGCCCACACGGCGCCCGAGTTGATCGAACAGGCCGTGTACGGCTTGCCGGAACTGAACCGCGAAGATATCAAGCAAGCCAAGCTGATCGCCAACCCCGGTTGTTATCCGACCACCATGCAGTTGGGCTTTTACCCGCTGCTCAAGGCTGGCTTGGTGCATGCGGGCGGCTTGATCGCCGACTGCAAGTCGGGCGTGTCCGGCGCTGGCCGCAAGGCGGAAATCGGCATCCTGTTCTCGGAAAGCAGCGACAGCTTTAAAGCCTACGGCGTGGCCGGTCACCGTCACTTGCCGGAAACGACGGCGCAATTGCAGCGTTTCACGGATGAGAAAGTGGCGCTGACCTTTACGCCGCACCTGGTGCCGATGATACGCGGCATGCATTCGACCCTGTACGCGCAGCTGAACAAGGACGTCAGCAATGAAGCATTGCAAGCCTTGTTCGAGGAGCAATACAAGGATGAGCCTTTCGTCGACGTGATGCCATTCGGCTCGCATCCGGAAACGCGTTCCACGCGCGGCTCGAACATGCTGCGCCTGGCCTTGCACCGTCCCGAGGGCGGCAACACCGTCATCGTGCTGGTGGTGCAGGATAATCTGGTCAAGGGCGCATCGGGTCAGGCCGTACAGTGCATGAACTTGATGTTCGGCTTGCAAGAAACGGCCGGTTTGCAACACATTGCCCTGATGCCATAAAAATCGGCAGTCGTGCTTGCGCAGGTCCGGCGTCATTTTGCCGGACCTGTGATAAATTGAGCTGCTATCGACCCCGACAGGATGACGTTCATGTTCGAGCGCAATGCGAAAACCCCCATCGATACCCTGATCGGCGCTACCACGCGGATCGAGGGTGACGTCCTGTTTTGCGGCGGCCTGCGCATCGATGGCCAGGTGCGCGGCAATGTCAGGGGCGAGCCGGGTGCGCCCACCTATGTCGTGCTGGGCGAGGCGGGGCGCATCGATGGCGAAGTGCGCTGCTCCAGCCTGGTCGTCAGCGGCGAGATCAATGGCCCCGTGTATGTGTCTGAAATGCTTGAAATCCAGCCCAAAGCCCGCATTCTCGGCGAGGTCTACTACAAGGTGCTGGAAATGCACAGTGGCGCATTGGTGCAGGGCAAGCTGAGTCGCCACGACAGCGCCGACCCGGTGCTGCACCTGGCCGTGTCGGAAGTGTGAGCAGGAACAACACTGTTTTGCAGGCTACCAGGCAAAGCGCGACGCGCAGCAGGTTTTAAAGGTGGTGCGCAGCGCGAGTTGCGCCAACAGTCTATAATGAGGTAACGTTTTCTAGTAGGAGTGTCCGTTATGAATGCCGTCGCTGAAATGCAAGATGTGATCCCTTCACCTATTATCTTTACCGATAGCGCCGCCGAAAAAGTCGCGCAGCTGATCGAAGAAGAAGGTAATCCCGACCTGAAATTGCGCGTTTTCGTGCAGGGTGGCGGCTGTTCCGGCTTCCAGTACGGTTTCACCTTCGACGAAATCGTCAATGAAGATGACACCACCATGGTCAAGAACGGCGTCCAGCTGTTGATCGATTCCATGAGCTACCAGTATCTGGTCGGCGCGGAAATCGACTACAAGGATGACCTGGAAGGCGCGCAGTTCGTGATCAAGAATCCGACCGCCACCTCCACCTGCGGTTGCGGTTCTTCGTTCTCGGTATAAGCACACCTGAGAAAACGTCCATGGCGGCGTTGCATTGCCTCGCCGTACTATTTGTACTGTCTTTGGCAATGCGCCTTGCCCTGAACGCTTTTCAGGCACACCGGTTTGCCGGCGCAGCATGAAAATAGCGGATCATTGATCCGCTACTCGTTTTTGTGCGTCTGCTCAACGCGGATATAGCGCGCCGAGCACCCGCACACCCATCGCGCCGGTCACGGCAGGCAAGTTGCCGGGCTGACGCTGTGTAAAACGCCATGCCAGCCAGGCAAATGCCAGCGCCTCGACCTGGCTCGGTGCCACGCCCAGCGCTTGCGTCGATGCCACCGCCATGCCCGGCAATTGAGCGGCCAGCGCTGCCATCAGGCTGGCGTTCTGCGCGCCGCCGCCACACACATACACGTTTTCCGCCTGCGCGCCGTCGCGCGCGATGGCCTGCGCCAGGCTGACGGCTGTCAGCTGTGTCAGGGTCGCTTGTACGTCAGCCGGCAGGGCAGAGGAATACCCGGCCAGCTTAGATTGCAGCCAGTCGGCATGGAACAGGTCGCGGCCCGTGCTTTTCGGCGCCGGCAAATCAAAATACGCTTCATTGAGCAAGTCTGTCAACAGGGCAGGGATGACCTGCCCCGTGGCGGCCCAGGCGCCGTTGGCGTCATACGGCTGGCCCTGGTGCTGCAAGACCCAGCCATCCATCAACGCATTGCCCGGACCCGTGTCGTAGCCGCTCACCTTGCCATCCGCGTGCAGCACGCTGATGTTGCTGATGCCGCCGATATTGGCCAGCACGCGTGTGTGGCCGGGCTGATTGAAAATGGCTTGATGGAAGGCCGGCACCAGTGGCGCGCCCTGACCGCCGGCCGCCACGTCGCGGCTGCGCAAGTCGGCGACGACGTCGATGCCCGTCAGTTCGGCCAGCAGGGCTGGATTATTCAACTGGCGCGTAAAGCCCAGTTCGGGGCGGTGGCGGATAGTCTGGCCGTGTGCGCCGATGGCGCTGATGGCATCGGCGCCTATGCCCGCCTTGCTCAAGAGCATGGCGACGCAGTCGGCGTAATGGCGCACGAGTTGATTGGCCGCCAGCGCTTCGCGTTCGATTTCATTCTGGCCCGCACTTTGCAATGCCATCAGGTCGGCGCGCAGGCTGGCGGGAAAGGCAATATAGGCGTCGCCCAGGCTGCGCGTGCCCTGGTCGGAAAAGTCGACCAGCGCGCCGTCGACGCCGTCCAGGCTGGTGCCCGACATCAAACCGATATACAGCATGGGTGTTTCCTTGAGTGCGTCAGTCATGGCTGCATTGTGCCGCATTTTCCTGCGCGCATAAAACAAAGACACCGGCCATTTGCATGGGCGGTGCCTTTGTCTGATGCCCGAAGGCAGCATCGCAATGTTGCAGTGTCGTTTAGCGCGACGCCAGTGCCCTGTCGTTCGGACGCAGCAGGGTGAAGCGGTGCATCATGTCAGCCGATACCGTGCGGAAGCGGCTCAGCTCGGCAGCCGTCAGCGGCGCCTGGGCTTGTACGTTCAGCTTGCTTGGATCTTGTGCCACGCCGCCGACGCGAAATTCATAGTGCAAATGTGCGCCTGTCGACCAGCCGGTGCTGCCAACATAGCCGATCACGTCGCCCTGGCTCACTTTTTGACCTTTTTTCAAGCCTGAAGCGAAGCGGCTCATGTGGGCATAGGCGGTGCTGTAGTTGGCCCAGTGCTTCAGAACAACCACATTGCCATAGCCGTTTTGAGTGCCAACGGACTCGACCACGGCATCGCCCGAGGCGCGGATAGGCGTGCCCGTTGCTGCAGCAAAATCGATACCCTTGTGCGCTTTCCAGTTGCCCGAAATCGGGTGCACGCGCATGGAGAAACCGGACGAGATGCGCGAGAATTCGAGGGGGGATTTCAGGAAGGCTTTTTTGAGGGACTTGCCGTCGAAACTGTAGTAACCGCCGCCTTGCTTGCTGGCTGGGTCTTCGAACCAAACGGACTGGTAAGTCGTGCCGCGGTTGGTGAATTCACCGGCCAGGATGCGGCCCGCTCGGACGAATTCGCCATCTTGCCAGAAAGTTTCGTAGACGACATTAAACGAGTCGCCGCGTTTCAGGTCGGAGCGGAAGTCGATATTGGTGGAGAACATTTCCACGATTTGTGCGGAAATCGAGTCTGGCAGGCGCGTACCGTCCAGGCTGGAGTCGGTGGCGGCGAACAGGGTGGAGGTAATCTTGCGCGCATGCATTTCAACGCGGCGTTCCAGTTGGGCTGCCACTTCCGTGGCCACGAATTTGTCGCCCTTGCGGGTGATCATGATGTTCTTGACCGATTTGTCGCTGCCATCGACGAGGGTGGCGCGCATCCAGTTGAGTTCGCCGTTTTCGGACGTTTGCGCTTGCACGCGCTTGCCTGATTTCAGCAACATCACGCCGCGCGCGATCTTGTCGGTTTTGATGAAATTGGCAGCGGCCGCATCATCCACGCCGAGACGGGTCAGCAGGGTGGCGAGGGTATCGCCAGCGCGGACTTTTTCTTCGTGGGTGAAATTCTGGTCTACCTGTTCCATCGCGGAAATTTGCGAAGCCAGATCCGGCATTTCCAGATTTTGCGCGATCGAGGTCACTGGCAAGTCGGATGCGTCGGGCGCCATGGGAGAAACAGCGACCGCGCCGAAGGCGGCCACGGCGAGCAGCACTGCCGACACGCTGATAATGCGTGCCTTGCGTGTCGCCGCCAGCTGTGTGTACAAGCGTGAGCCTGTGATTTTATGTATAGGGTTCATGCAATCAGTTAAAATTTGCCCTTGAACGTGACCTGAACTAATGCTCTTTGTTATTGTTATTTTGGTTCGTTTTCATACGGCAAGATTGATGGGATCGAGCATTATAGCAAACTCCGAAAACCTACTACCATTTTGAGATCTACAGTCAAATTTTATGGAAATCAACACCACTGCATCGCCTGCCAAGGCTAACGCCGCTCAGGCCGCACTTCCGCTGTCGGACAGAGTACAAGAAGCCCTCGCCATTACCAAGCGTGGCGTCGATGAACTCTTGATCGAAAGCGAATTTGCGCAAAAATTAGCGCGCTCCGAGAAAAGCGGTGTTCCACTGCGCATCAAGCTGGGCCTGGATCCGACTGCACCCGACTTGCACCTGGGCCATACTGTCGTATTGAACAAAATGCGCCAGCTGCAAAACCTCGGCCATCAAGTCATTTTCCTTATTGGCGACTTCACTTCGATGATCGGCGACCCTTCGGGCCGCAACATCACGCGCCCGCCTTTGACCAAGGAACAGATCGAGATTAACGCGATGACGTATTTCGCGCAAGCATCTTTAGTGTTGGACGCCAGCAAGACCGAAATCCGCTATAACTCCGAGTGGTGCGATCCGCTGGGCGCGCGCGGCATCATCAAGCTCGCTTCCCACTACACGGTGGCGCGCATGATCGAGCGCGACGACTTCACCAAGCGCTTCCAGGGCGGCATTCCTATTTCCGTGCATGAATTCCTGTACCCGCTGATGCAAGGTTACGACTCGGTGGCCCTGAAATCGGACCTGGAACTGGGTGGCACGGACCAGAAGTTCAACCTGCTGGTGGGCCGCGAACTGCAAAAGCAGTATGGCCAGGAGCAGCAGTGTATCTTGACCATGCCGCTGCTGGAGGGCCTCGATGGCGTGGAAAAAATGTCCAAGTCGAAGAATAACTACATCGGCATCACCGAACCGGGCAATACCATGTTCGCCAAGCTGATGAGCATTTCCGACGTCATGATGTGGCGTTACTACGAGTTGCTGTCGTGGCGTTCCATCGACGAACTGGCACAGCTGAAGCGCGAAGTCGAGGGTGGACGCAATCCGCGCGATGCCAAGGTTGCGCTGGCGCAAGAAATCGTTGCCCGTTTCCACTCGCAGCAGGCAGCGCAAGATGCGCTGACCGATTTCGTCAACCGCTCCAAGGGCGGCATTCCCGACGATATCGCGGCGGTGACGCTGGCTGGCGCGCCGCTGGGCATTCCGCAATTGCTCAAGCAGGCGGGCCTGTGCCCATCGACCTCGGAAGCCATGCGCAAGATCGACCAGGGCGGCGTGCGCATCGACGGCACCGTCATCAGCGACAAGGCGCTGCAA
The DNA here is from genome assembly GCF_029892305.1 of Janthinobacterium sp. CG_23.4. Lineage (NCBI taxonomy): Bacteria > Pseudomonadati > Pseudomonadota > Betaproteobacteria > Burkholderiales > Oxalobacteraceae > Janthinobacterium > Janthinobacterium sp. CG_23.4. The sequence goes on from NZ_JARXUX010000001.1 coordinate 534,994, forward strand.
GTGGCGGCCGGTGAGTTCGTCTTGCAAGTTGGCAAGCGCAGTTTCGCGCGCGTCACCTTGACGCCATGATTGCGCTGCTGCAAAGAGTGACGCAGGCAAAGGTCGACGTTGCCGGCGCCACCATCGGCGCCATCGACGCCGGCCTGATGGTGCTGGTGTGTGCGGAGCGCGGCGATACGGAAAAGGAAGCAGAAGCCTTGCTGGCCAAATTGCTCGGCTATCGCGTGTTTGCTGACGCGGCGGGCAAGATGAACCGCAGCGTGACCGATGTGGCAGGCGGCTTGCTGCTGGTGCCCCAGTTCACCCTGGCGGCCGATACCAAGTCCGGCACGCGCCCGTCATTTACGCCGGCGGCCGCACCGCACGATGGCTTGCGCCTGTTCACGCATTTCGTGGAACAGGCGCGCAGCCGCCATGCGGGCGTGCAAACGGGGCAGTTCGGTGCCGACATGCAAGTGTCGCTGACGAACGACGGGCCCGTCACCTTCTGGCTGCAGGTCAATGCAAAGCAATAAATGAAGTGCTAAAGGGGAGCAGGCGATGAAATTGTGGAGCGAGACGTTTCGTGATGGCGGGCTGATGCCGGCCGAGTATGCTTTTTCCGAGATCGATCCAGCCAGCCGCGTGCGCCTCGCCGGCAACCGCAATCCCCATCTGGCTTGGGACGAGGTGCCTAACGGTACCGAGTCGCTGGCCCTGTTCTGCATCGACCCCGATGCGCCGCAAGACGCCAGCCTGGCCAACCGCAACGACCAATCGCTGCCGCTGACGGCGCCGCGCAGCAACTTTTATCACTGGAGCTTGCTCGATTTGCCGCCCGCCATGCGCGCTATTGCCGCCGGTGAATTTTCCAGCGGCATGACGCCGCGCGGCAAGGCTGCCGCTACTGGCACTGGCACTGGTGCTGGGCTGCCATTGCGCCAGGGCCTGAATGACTATACGGGCTGGTTTGCCGGTGATGCCGCCATGGCCGGCGATTATTACGGCTATGATGGACCGTGTCCGCCATGGAATGACGAGCGCATCCACCATTACCTTTTCCGTCTGTATGCGCTCGACGTGCCGCAACTGGCCTTGCCCCAGCGTTTTACCGGGCAGCAAGCGCACGCCGCTCTGTACGGCCACATCCTCGACGAAGCCCAGCTCGTCGTTGCCTACTCGCTCAACCCCGAGCTGGCACTTACCCTGAAGAAATAAAGCATGAGCACCACGATTTTACTCATACGCCATGGCGAAACGGCCTGGAATGCGGGCCGCCGCCTGCAGGGCCATATCGATATCGCCTTGAACGCGGCGGGCCTGGCGCAAGCGGGGGCGCTGGGGCAGGCGCTGGCGGACGCACCGCTGGCCGCTATCATTGCCAGCGATTTGCAACGCGCGCAGCAGACGGCGCAAGCCGTGGCCGATGTGCAAGACTTGCCCGTGCAAATAGATCCTTTGCTGCGCGAGCGTTGCTATGGCGCCTTCGAAGGCTTGCTGTATGCCGACATTGCGGCGCGCTATGCACATGAGTATGCGCAATGGCAATCGCGGCAGATCGATGCCGTGATGCCGTCCGGCGAGCGCGAGGCGGAGAGTTTCCGCCAGTTTTATGCGCGCGCCAATGGCGCCATCGCCCGCTGGGCCCAGCAGTATGAGGGCCAGACGATTGCCATCGTGGCGCACGGCGGCGTGCTTGAGTGTGCCTACCGCGAAGCGCTCGGCATGGCGCTCGACAGCCCGCGTGACTTCCAGGTGAAAAATGCCAGCGTCAACCGTTTTTCGTATGCCGACGGCAAGCTGCATTTAGTGCACTGGGGAAATATCGAACATCTGAGCGCGCCCGCGATGGACGAGCTGGGCTAACAGCGCTCTACGCGGCCCCATAGTCACTCTGACGCACTGATCGAAAAATAGTGCTTATTATTTAGGCAGGGAATCGGTTAAAATAGCAGGTTACCCCGTCCATTCCAGGTTCTTCAGTGCAAATCGGCCCTCACATTCTGCGCAACAACGTTTTCGTCGCTCCCATGGCGGGCGTGACGGACCGGCCTTTCCGTCAGTTGTGCAAGCAACTGGGTGCCGGCTATGCCGTGTCGGAGATGGCGGCGTCGAATCCGCGCCTGTGGGCGACGGAAAAAAGCACGCGTCGCACGGATCACGAAGGCGAAATGGAGCCGAAAGCCGTGCAAATCGCCGGCGCCGATCCACAAGACCTGGCCGATTGCGCCAAGTTCAACGTCGACCGCGGTGCGCAGATCATCGACATCAACATGGGTTGCCCCGTGAAGAAGGTATGCAACAGCTGGTGCGGTTCGGCCTTGCTGCAAAACGAAAGCCTGGTCGAACGGATTTTGCACGCCGTCGTCAACGCCGTTGATGTGCCCGTTACCTTGAAGTTTCGCACGGGCTGGAACCGCGAAAACAAAAATGCCTTGCGCATCGCCCGCATCGCCGAGCAGGCCGGCATCCAGATGCTGACCTTGCACGGCCGCACGCGCGCCGATGGCTACAAAGGTGATGCCGAATATGAAACTATTGCCGCAGTGAAAGCATCGGTGGGCATTCCAGTGGTCGCCAATGGCGACATCACCAGCCCCCAGAAGGCCCGCTTCGTGCTCGATCAGACGGGTGCCGATGCCGTCATGATCGGCCGCGCGGCGCAGGGGCGGCCGTGGATTTGTCGCGAAATCGACCATTTCTTGCGTACCGGCACCTTGCTGCCGGCGCCCTACGTGGACGAAGTACGCACCTTGATGGATGAGCATTTGCGCGCCCATTACGCGTTTTACGGCGAATTCCTCGGTGTGCGCACAGCACGCAAGCACATCGGTTGGTATGTGCAGGACCTGGAAGGCGGCGAAGCGTTCCGCCAGCAAATGAACTTGCTGGAGTCGACGGACGCGCAATTGCTGGCCGTCGATCAATTTTTTGAGTCGCAATGGAAATTTGGCGAGCGGTTACAATACCGCCTCTCCGAATCGAGTGAAAGTGGCCTGATCGATGTGATCAAACCTACGGCCACGGCAGCATGAGCAGATAACACAAGCAGGAAAATAAGTTAGCAGTAGCTAAGTTAGCAGTAATACAAGGGCGAGCGCCTATACAGAGCGTCATGCAATATTAATTACAACACCGGGGCAAGATGGCAGCACGCGGACCGCATGAGCGGCGCGGCACCCGATTGCCTGGTGTTCAGCCGGTTGAAGCATACAAATGAGCAAAGAAAGCATTCAGGAAGTCGTACAGAAAAGTCTAGAAGATTACTTCAATGACCTGGGCGAACAACAAGCATCGAATATCTATGACATGGTCGTGCTGACCGTGGAAAAGCCCATCCTGGAGGTCGTGATGACACGCGCCGATGGCAACCAGTCGCACGCCGCGCAGATGCTGGGCATCAACCGCAACACCTTGCGCAAGAAATTGCAGGAGCACGGTTTGCTGTAATGCCGGCATGCAAGTGACGCCAAGATTTGAATCCGCCGCCGCCGCAGCCAGACGACTGAGCGGCGCCATTCGCCAAGAACACTTAACCACCTAGCCACAGCCATGATCAAACAAGCTCTCCTTTCCGTTTCCGACAAGACCGGCGTTCTCGAATTCGCGCGTGCCCTGTCTGCCCTCGGCGTCAACCTCCTGTCCACCGGCGGTACCGCCAAATTACTGGCAGACAACGGTGTTCCCGTCACGGAAGTTGCCGATTACACGGGTTTCCCGGAGATGCTCGATGGCCGTGTGAAGACCTTGCACCCGAAAGTGCACGGCGGTATCCTGGCGCGCCGCGATTTCCCCGAGCATATGTCGAAACTGGTCGAGCACGACATGCCGACCATCGACATGGTGGTGGTCAACCTGTATCCATTCCAGGGCACGGTCGCCAAGGCCGATTGCACGCTGGAAGACGCGATCGAAAACATCGATATCGGCGGCCCGACCATGTTGCGTTCGGCAGCCAAGAACCACAAGGACGTCGTCGTCATCTGCGATCCGACCGACTACGACGCTGTGCTGGCGGAATTGCGCTCGGCCGACGGCACGGCCGGCACGGTCAGCTACGATACCAAGTTCATGCTGGCGAAAAAAGTCTTTGCGCATACGGCGCAATACGATGGCGCCATCACCAACTACCTGACCAGCCTGGGGCCGACGAAAGTGCACGCCGAGCGCGGCGCCTACCCGCAAGTGTTGAACGTTGCATTTGAGAAAGTGCAAGACATGCGTTACGGTGAAAATCCGCATCAGAGCGCCGCTTTCTACCGCGATCTGATCACGATCGATGGCGCGCTGGCCAACTACCGCCAGTTGCAAGGCAAGGAATTGTCGTACAACAACATCGCCGATGCCGATGCCGCCTGGGAGTGCGTGAAGAGTCTGGGCGGCTTTGAGCAAAGCGCTGCCTGCGTCATCGTCAAGCACGCCAACCCGTGCGGCGTCGCGCTGGGCAAGAATGCGGCTCAAGCCTATGCGCGCGCCCTGCAGACCGACCCGACTTCCGCGTTTGGCGGCATCATCGCCTTCAACACGGAACTCGACGGCGCCACCGCCGCCGAAATCGCCAAGCTGTTCGTCGAAGTGCTGATCGCGCCATCGTTCTCGGCCGAAGCGAAACAGATTCTGTCGAGCAAGCAAAACGTGCGCATGCTGGAAATCGCGCTGGGCAGCGGCGTCAACGCCATGGACTTCAAGCGCGTCGGTGGCGGCTTGCTGGTGCAATCGCCGGATGCGAAAAACGTCGGCGTCGGCGACTTGCGCGTGGTCAGCAAGCTGCAGCCAACGCCGCAGCAATTGTCCGACCTGATGTTCGCCTGGAAAGTAGCGAAATTCGTCAAGTCGAACGCCATCGTCTTCTGTGGCAATAACATGACCCTGGGCGTGGGCGCTGGCCAGATGAGCCGTATCGACTCGGCCCGCATCGCATCGATCAAGGCGCAAAACGCTGGCCTGTCGCTGACCGGCTCGGTGGTGGCGTCGGACGCTTTCTTCCCGTTCCGCGACGGCCTCGACGTCGTCGTCGACGCGGGCGCGACCTGCGTGATCCACCCGGGCGGCTCCATGCGCGACCAGGAAGTGATCGATGCGGCGGACGAGCGCGGCGTGGTCATGCTCTACACGGGCACGCGTCATTTCCGTCATTAATTAAACCCAACGGCAAATGCTGGGGTCAGACCCGCCGGGTCTGACCCCGGATGTTGCTTGTGGGGTGACGATGTATAGAACGGCAGGCACCGGTTATTCACCGGTGTCTGCCGTATTCATTATAGAATCTGGCGATGATTATTCTTGGCATCGATCCTGGGCTGCGCACGACCGGCTTTGGGGTCATTGAAAAACACGGCAACAAGCTGCGCTATATCGCTTCGGGGACCGTCAAGACCGGTTCCGAAGAGCAATTGCCGCCGCGCCTGAAGATCATCTTGCACGGCGTGAGCGAAATCGTCAGCACTTACCGGCCCGACTGCGCGGCCATCGAAAAAGTGTTTGTCAACGTCAATCCCCAATCGACTCTGCTGCTGGGCCAGGCGCGCGGCGCGGCCATTTGCGCGCTCGTGCATGCCGACCTGTCGGTGGCCGAATACACGGCGCTGCAAGTGAAACAAGCCGTCACGGGCCACGGCAAGGCGGCCAAGGAGCAGGTGCAGGAGATGGTGGCGCGACTGCTGTCCTTGCCCGGCTTGCCTGGTACGGATGCGGCCGATGCGCTGGGCGTGGCCATTTGCCATGCCAACAGTATCGATGCGCTGGCCATGCTCGGCGCGGTGGCGCCCCAACTGCAAGGCTTGCGCATGAAGCGCGGCCGTTTAGTGGGATAGGCGCATGGCCCTCATATATATACACAACATTAGGAACACGCGATGATAGGTCGTCTCTCCGGTATTTTGCTTGAAAAGAATCCGCCACAATTGCTGGTCGATTGCCAGGGCGTCGGCTATGAAGTCGATGTGCCGATGAGCACGTTCTACAACTTGCCCCAAGTGGGCGAAAAAGTCGTGCTGTTCACGCACCAGGCCATCCGTGAAGATGCGCACCTGCTGTTTGGCTTCGGCAATGCGGCCGAGCGGGCCGTGTTTCGCCAGTTGATCAAGATCACGGGCGTGGGCGCGCGCATGGCCTTGTCCATCCTGTCGGGCATGACGATTGCCGACCTGGCGCAAGCGATCACCTTGCAAGATTCGGGCCGCCTGGTCAGAGTGCCTGGCATCGGCAAGAAGACGGCCGAACGCCTGCTGTTGGAATTGAAGGGCAAGATCGGTGCGGATCTCGGCCCGCTAGGCGCACACGCTGCGCCCGATGCGCAGTCCGATATCCTCAATGCCCTGCTGGCGCTGGGCTATTCGGACAAGGAAGCAATGGCAGCCGTGAAAAACGTGCCGACCAGCAGTGGCGTGTCGGACGGCATCAAACTGGCGCTGAAAGCGCTGTCGAAAGGCTAACGGGAACACTGCATGAGCATCCAGACCGATATCTTCACGGAGCAGCGCATCATCGACGCGGCGCCCATCTCGCATAACGAAGAGGCCATCGAACGGGCCTTGCGCCCCAAGCAACTCGACGAGTACGTGGGGCAGGAAAAGATCCGTGGCCAGCTGGAAATTTTCATCACGGCCGCGCGCCAGCGCAAGGAAGCGCTCGACCATACCTTGCTGTTCGGGCCACCTGGCCTGGGCAAGACGACCCTGGCGCACATCATTGCGCGCGAAATGGGCGTCAATCTGCGCCAGACCTCGGGCCCCGTGCTGGAACGCCCGGGCGACCTGGCGGCGATTTTGACGAACCTGGAAGCGAACGACGTCCTGTTCATCGATGAAATCCACCGGCTGTCACCGGTTGTGGAAGAGATCCTGTATCCGGCGCTCGAAGATTATCAAATCGATATCATGATCGGCGAAGGCCCGGCTGCGCGTTCCGTGAAGCTCGATTTGCAGCCGTTTACCCTGGTCGGCGCCACCACGCGCGCCGGCATGCTGACCAATCCGCTGCGCGACCGTTTTGGCATCGTCGCGCGCCTGGAGTTCTATAACACGGGCGAATTGACGAAGATCGTCACGCGCAGCGCCGCTTTGCTGAAAGCCCCGATCGACCCCGAAGGCGCGCTTGAAATCGCCCAGCGCGCGCGTGGCACGCCGCGCATCGCCAACCGCTTGCTGCGCCGCGTGCGCGATTTCGCGGAAGTCAAAAGCAATGGCGACATTACCAAGGTGGTGGCCGACCGCGCGCTGGCCATGCTCGACGTCGATTCCGTGGGCTTTGACGTGATGGACCGCAAGCTGCTCGAAGCGGTGCTGTTCAAGTTCGGCGGCGGCCCCGTTGGCATCGGCAACCTGGCAGCCGCCATCGGCGAAGCGGCCGATACCATCGAAGACGTACTGGAACCGTATTTGATCCAGCAAGGCTTTTTGCAGCGCACGCCGCGTGGCAGGGTCGCTACGCCAGCGGCCTATCTGCACTTCGGCGTCAGCGCGCCGCGCACCGGCCCCGGTGGTGAAGCGTGGGAACTGTGATGGCGCACGAGCGTCAACCGAGTATGCCGAGCATGCAAATCTGGATCGACGCCGATGCCTGCCCCGTGGTCATCAAGGAAATCCTGTACCGCGTGGCCGAGCGCCTGGAGTTGCCGCTCATCCTGGTAGCCAACCAGGGCTTGCGCGTGCCGCCGTCGCGTTTTATTCGCACCGTGCAAGTGCCGTCCGGTGCCGATGTGGCGGACCAGGAAATCGTGCGGCTGTTGAATCCGGGCGACCTCGTCATCACGGGCGATATTCCGCTGGCGGCCGACGTGCTGACCAAGGGCGGTTTTGCGCTCAATCCGCGTGGCGATTTTTACACGAAGGACAATATCGCCCAGCAATTGACGATGCGCGCCTTCATGGAAGAATTGCGCAGTGGCGGCGTGGACACCGGTGGCCCGGCCGCCTTCAGCCAGTCCGACCGGCAGCAGTTCGCCAACAGCCTGGACCGGCATCTGAGCAAGCATCACCGCAAGCCGGCGCCAGCCGTGCGCCAGACGTAAAAAAGCCGGCGCAGGGCCGGCTTCAGCGGGGCCGTGCGTGCGCTGCTTATTCTTCGCGCAACCACGTCTGCGAACGGCCAAACATCGGCACACCGACATAGCCGCGCACTTGCAGCTTGCTGCCGCCTTCCGTCAGTTCAGCCTTGCTCTTGTAGACCTTGCCGCTGGCCGGATCCGTGATTTCGCCGCCCGCCCATTCCTTGCCGTCATATTTCAGGCCGGACAAGATCACCAGGCCGATGATGGGCTGGTCCTTGTTGGCGCCCGTGCACTTGTCGCACTTGGGGTTTGGATCTTCATTCGGGCTACGGAACAGCTTGTCAATCTTGCCTTGCAAGACACCGTTGCTTTCCGTGATGACGACCAGCGATTTCGGTTTGCCGGTGGCGTCGTCGATGGTTTTCCACGTGCCGACTGCGCTGTGGTTGCCGTCGCGCGCGGCGGCGCTGCCGGCGATAGCCAGGGCGGCCATCATGATGCTTGCTGCGACGCTTGCTTTGGATATTTTATGCATTGCTAGTCTCCTATGTTTTTTTGATCGGATCGCGAACATTCTATATATCAAGGCAAGACCAGCAGTGCTGCGCGGCGTCACGCAGGACGCCGCGCAATCTTGCCAAACTTGCCTTATGCGCTGGCTAGTTTAGCAAACTGTTCGCGCAATTTTTCAATTGTGGCCGAAAAACTGAGCAGACGCTCGTTTTCTTGCGCAACAATGGCGGCCGGGGCGCGCGCGACAAAGCTCTCATTGCCTAATTTGCCATTTACTTTGGCAATTTCCGCTTCGATGCGGGCGATTTCCTTGCCCAGGCGTTCGCGTTCGGCGGCCACGTCGATTTCCACTTTCAGCATCAGCTTGGTGGTGCCGACGATGGCGACGGCGGCAGGCGAGTCTGGCAGCGCATCGACGATCTGCACTTCGGCCAGCTTGCCCAGCGACTGGATGTAGGGCGCGTACGAGGCCAGTGCTGCCTTTTCCGTCGCATTGCCCGCTTCGACGATCAGCGGCACGCGCACGGAAGGAGAAATCTGCATTTCGCCGCGCAGGTTGCGTGTCGCATCCGTCAACGCTTTCAGCTGCTGCATCCACGCTTCGGCCGCTTCATCGATCTTGTCGGTGTTGGCGATCGGGTACGGCTGCATCATGATGGAATCGCCCTCTGGCTTGAGCGTCTTGCCGGCCAAAGGCGCGACCGTCTGCCACAGCGCTTCCGTGACGAAGGGGATGATCGGATGGGCCAGGCGCAGCACCACTTCCAGCACGCGCAGCAGGGTGTGGCGGGTGGCGCGCTGCTGGCCTTCCGTACCTTGCTGCACTTGCACCTTGGCCACTTCCAGATACCAGTCGCAATACTCGTCCCAGACGAATTTATAGATCGATGCGGCGATATTGTCGAAACGGAAGTCTTCGAAGCCCTTGGCCACGTCCAGTTCCGCTTTTTGCAGCAAGGAAATGATCCATTTGTCCGCTTGCGACAGATCGGCGTCGTTCGCAGTGCAATCCTTGCCTTCCGTATTCATCATGACGAAACGGGTGGCATTCCACATCTTGTTGCAGAAGTTGCGGTAGCCTTCGCAGCGGCCCAGGTCGAAGTTGATATTGCGGCCCAGCGATGCATAGCTGGCCATGGTGAAGCGCACGGCGTCGGTGCCGTAGGCGGAAATGCCTTCCGGAAATTCCTTGCGCGTCGCCTTGGTGATCTTTTCCGCGTCGCGCGGGTTCATCAGTCCCGTGGTGCGCTTGACGATCAAGCCTTCCAGGTCGATGCCGTCGATCAGGTCGATCGGGTCGAGCGTATTGCCCTTCGACTTGGACATTTTCTGTCCCGTCGAGTCGCGCACCAGACCGTGCACGTAGACGGTGTCAAACGGCACCTTGCCCGTGAAGTGCGCCGTCATCATGACCATGCGCGCGACCCAGAAAAAGATGATGTCGAAACCCGTCACCAGCACCGACGATGGCAGGAAAGCCTTCATGTCCGGCGTTTCTTCGGGCCAGCCCATGGTCGAGAAAGGCACCAGGGCCGACGAGAACCACGTGTCGAGCACATCGTCGTCACGCTTCAATGGGCCCGTGCTACCGGCGGCCAATGCCTTGGCTTGCGCCTCGGCTTCGGTCTTGGCAACAAAGATATTGCCCTTGTCGTCGTACCAGGCCGGGATTTGATGGCCCCACCACAGCTGGCGCGAGATGCACCAATCCTGGATGTTGTTGAGCCATTGGTTGTAGGTGGTGCTCCAGTTTTCCGGCACGAACTTGATGTCGCCGTTGGCGACCTTGTCCAGCGCGGTTTCGGCGATCGATTTGCCGGGGAAGAAAGTGCCTTCCGGGGCCGGTTTGCTCATGGCGACAAACCACTGGTCCGTCAGCATCGGCTCGATGACGACGCCGGTGCGGTCGCCGCGCGGCACCATCAGCTTGTGCGGCTTGACTTGCTCGAGCAAGCCTTGCGCATCGAGGTCGGCGACGATCTGCTTGCGCGCGGCGAAGCGGTCCATGCCGCGGTAGGCTGCCGGCGCGTCGTCGGTGATCTTGGCATCGAGCGTCAGGATGACGATTTGCGCCAGTTTGTGGCGCTGGCCCACGGCGTAATCGTTCATGTCGTGCGCCGGCGTAATCTTCACGCAACCGGTGCCGAATTCCTTGTCGACGTATTCGTCGGCGATGATGGGGATTTCGCGATCGCTCAAAGGCAGTTTCAGCATCTTGCCCACCAGCGGCAAATAGCGCTCGTCCGTCGGATCGACGGCCACGGCCACGTCGCCCAGCATGGTTTCAGGACGCGTCGTGGCCACCGTCAGGAAACCGCTGCCGTCGGCCAGCGGGTACTTGATGTACCACATGGAGCCGTCTTCTTCCTCGGACACCACTTCTAGGTCCGACACCGCCGTGCCCAGCACGGGATCCCAGTTGACCAGGCGCTTGCCGCGGTAGATCAGGCCTTGCTCGAACAGGCGCACGAAGACGTCGGTGACCACTTTCGAGCGCGGTTCATCCATCGTGAAGTATTCGCGCTGCCAGTCGGCCGAGGCGCCCAGGCGGCGCATTTGCCCGGTGATGATGGAACCGGATTTTTCTTTCCATTCCCACACTTTTTCCACGAATTTCTCGCGTCCCAGGTCATGGCGCGAAATCTTTTGCGCGTCCAGCTGGCGCTGCACGACGATTTGCGTGGCGATGCCGGCGTGGTCGGTGCCGGGAATCCAGGCCGTGTTGTGACCGAGCATGCGGTGGTAGCGCGTCAGGCCATCCATGATGGTCTGGTTGAACGCATGGCCCATGTGCAGGGTGCCGGTGACGTTCGGCGGCGGCAACTGGATGCTGAAGGAAGGTTTTCCGGCATCGAGGGTGGCGGTAAAGTAACCGCGCTGCTCCCACTCGGTGCGCCAGAATTGTTCAATGTCGGCGGGCTCGAAAGACTTGGCTAATTCCATGATTTGGCGTGTGATTGGCAAAAGGAACCATTATAGATGACGCGGCATCGCCTGCAGCGTGGCAAGCGGCCTTTTCAGTGTTTTGGCGGCTTGGCGGGGCGTTTGGCCGCAACAGAACGTGGCTAAAAGTGCTGTCGATGTTATAATTTACGCCCAGGCGCCTCCTGCCCCATCTTTGCGGACAGCGCCAGCAGACGCAGTTTTATCGAACTCCCGTCCGCGTCACCAGGCCAGCGCATTAGCGATGCCAGCCACTTTCAGCGCGTCCCCTGCGGGAGGTGCGCCTGAGCCACGCGCACCTCCAGCGGTGCACAATTCACGGCGGAATACCGCGCGTCTTCGTCTTTATCGGCCGCGCCGCCATCGCTTAGCCAGGAAGGTTGTTATCTGGCCTGTCGTTTTTCGATACGGCACGTCCCGCAGCGCCTAGCTGCCTGTGGCCGTGCCACGGCCGCGCGCTTTCCCGGTTTTGCCTTAATAAGGAAACCAATATGAAAAAAATCTCGATCGCCCTGGCACTTGCCACCCTGGGCACCTTGCCCGCCGCCCACGCCCAGTCGTCCATCGATGCGTCTTCAGTCACCATGTATGGCTTGATGGACGCTGGCTTGGTGCAGGAAGGCGGCATCAGCAAGCTCACCAGCGGTGTCTCGGCCGGCTCGCGTGTGGGCCTGCGCGGCACGGAGTCCTTGGGCGACGGCTGGCAAGCCGTGTTTACGCTGGAAGCGGGCGTACAGCTCGATACGGGCCGTTCCGACCAGGCCGGGCAGTTGTTTGGCCGCCAGGCTTTTGTCGGCCTCAATAGCCCGCTGGGCATGCTCACTGCGGGCCGCCAGTACAACTTGCAAAGCGAGGCGCTGACCGACGTGGCTGACCCGTTCGAGGGTGGCATGGCGGGTGCCTCGACCAACCTGGCTGGCTATTCGGCCACGCGCATCGACAATACCGTGCGCTATACCTCGCCCGAGCTGCGCGGCGTCACGGCCACCGTCATGTTTGGCTTTGGCGAACATACGGGTGTTGCTGCAGATCAACGCTCGCTGGGCCTGTCCCTGGGCTATGTCAACGGTCCCTTGACCCTGCGCCTGGCGCGCCAGCGCCTGAGCGGCGAATTTGGCAAGGCCGACGCGAATAACACTATCTTGGCTGGCAACTACAACTTCGGCGTGGCCACGGCGTTTGCCGGCTATGGCCGCAACACGGGCGATGGCAGTAGCCTGTTCTTGGCGGAAAACCCCTATGGCGCGGCGCAGGCGCCGGCCCAGTCCACGGATAGCCGCGACGCCATCGTCGGCGTCTCCGTGCCGCTCGGCGCGACGACGCTGCTGGCCTCGTTCATCCATAAGGATGACCGCGATGCGGCCAACCGCGATGCGCAGCAACTGGCCATCGGCGCCACGTATGCCTTGTCCAAACGCAGCAAGGTATATCTTGCTTACGCGCACATCCGCAACCGCAACGATGCCGCTTACATGGTGGGCAATGCCACCGAAGCGGGCACGGGTAACCGCGCGCTGAACCTCGGCTTGCTGCACGCGTTTTAAGCGGGCAGCGCTTTTCTCTGCAATAGCAGTTCTTCGAAGGCGGGCGCGGTCAGCGGGCGGCTGAACAGATAGCCCTGCATCTGGTCGCAGCCGTGTTGGCGCAGGAAGGCCAACTGCTGCGCCGTTTCCACGCCTTCGGCGATCACTTTCAGACGCAGGCTATGCGCCAGTGAAATGATGGCGCGCACGATGGCAGCATCGTCGCCGTGCGTGATGTCGCTGACGAAGGTCTTGTCGATTTTTAAGACGTCGATGGGAAAGTGGCGCAGGTAGGCCAAGCTGGAATAGCCGGTGCCGAAGTCATCAATGGACAACTGCACACCCAGCGCCTTGAGCTTGCGCATGATGGTCGTGGCTTGTTCCACGTCATGCATGACCATGCTTTCCGTCAATTCCAGCTCCAGATGGGCGGCATCGAGGCCTGTTTCGGCCAGTGCCTGCGCTACCGCATGCAGCAGATTCCTTTGTTTGAATTGCCGCGCCGACAGGTTGACAGCCAGGCGCAGCGGGCCATGGCCGGCCACTTGCCAGGCACGCACCTGGGCGCATGCCGTGCGCAGTACCCAGTCGCCGATAGGGATGATCAAGCCCATTTCTTCAGCCAGGCCGATGAAGTTGATAGGTGCAATGCGCCCCAGTTGCGGATGTTGCCAGCGCAGCAGTGCTTCCATGCCCACCACTTTGCCGCTGGCCAAGTCGAGCTGGGGCTGGTATTCGAGATGGAATTGTTTGCGTTCCAGGGCATGGCGCAACTCGCTCTCCAGTCCCAGCCGCGCCAGTGTGCCCGCATTCATGCTCGATGCATAGAAGCGCCAATGACCGCGCCCCAGTTCCTTGGCGCGATACATGGCGATGTCGGCATGCTTGATCAGCGTATCGGCATCCTGACCATCATCGGGATACACGGCCACGCCCATGCAGCAGCTGAGCAAAAATTCATATTCGCCCAGTTGCAGCGGCTGCGCCACGGCATCGAGGATGCGCTGCAGGATGGCGGTGCCTGGTTCCCCCTTGCCATGCTGTGGCAGCAGCAGCACGAATTCGTCGCCGCCCAGGCGCGCCACCGTGTCGACTTCGCGCGTGGCGTCGCGCAGGCGCTCGGCCACGTTTTTCAGCACCAGGTCGCCGGCATCGTGGCCCAGGGTATCGTTGACGAACTTAAAGCGGTCGAGGTCGATGAACACCACCCACAGGGGCAGGTCGTTACGTCGCGTCATGGCCATCGCCTGTTCCATTCGCTCGCGCAGCAGCAGGCGGTTGGCCAGGCCCGTCAAAGTATCGTGTCGCGACTGTAATTTCAGCTCTTGCTCGAAGCGCATGACCGTGCTGATGTCGTATTGCGCAACGACAAAGTGGCTGACGTGGCCATTGCCATCGTCGTGCACGGGGGCGACGAACAGCTCGCTCCAGTAGCAGCTGCCATCTTTGCGGAAATGCCGCACGATAGCCTTGCCTTCGTGCTGTTCGCGCATGGCCGTCGTAATGGCATGCATGTCTTGCCGTCCTTGCGCAGGCCCCTGCAAGTGTTCCAGGCGCTGGCCGATGACTTCGCCAGCGGCATAGCCGGTGATGCGTTCGAAGGCGGGATTGACGTATTCGATCAGGTAGCCTGGTGCGTCGGCGCTGCACAGGATGACGGCATTGGCCGACACTTCGATGATGCGTTCGCGCAAACGCAGCGACTTTTCTTGCTGCACGCGCGCGGCGAGGTCTTCTGACAGGCGCACATTGGCAAACTGTAGCGCTGCCGTGCGTTCGCCCGCGATGCGGGCAATTACGGCGTTGCGCGACATCAGCTGAAACACATACGCCGTTGCCAGCAGGCTCGACAGCAGTCCGCCCAGCAGCACATACAGCGAAGCGCGATGGCTCGCTGTCAGACCCGTGCCGCCGGCGTGGTACTGCAACAGCAGCTGCATGTTTTCCGATTCGATCTGGCGCGCAGAGGCGTAGCACAGGGCCGTCAGGCACAACCCGAGCGCCACGGTGAGCAGGGCCGCAGTGGAAGCAGAAATGGAGAGGCGTTTGAAAAAAGCGTGCATGATGGCGTCCGTGAGCTGCGCCCGTACCGATCCATGATCCGGCAACCCTGGCAGTGACTGACTGTAGGGCGCGCAGCGAATCACCGTCTGTTCGCTAGCGAACGGACAGTGATGTCAGCAAACCATATACTCGCCGCATTGTGCAAACGCTGTGTTACGCTGCTGCAAATGGCTGCCCTCGTTCGGACGTCTTTCATCTCTCCCCTAGCTGACGACTGGAAACCAGGAAACCTGCCTATGTCGAGTCCGTATGCCCAGCAGCACAACCCGAATCAAAACCATTTGCTCGCCGCCATGCTCGACGCCGATTTCGCGCGCCTGGCGCCCCATCTGGAGCAAGTGTCCATGTTGCTCGGTGACGTGATCTACGATTCTGGCGACAAGCTGCAGCATGTGTATTTCCCCACCACGGCCATCGTTTCCATTCATTACCTGCTGGAAAACGGCGGCTCGTCCGAGATCGCCGGCGTCGGTAATGAAGGCGTGGTGGGCGTGTCGTTGTTTATGGGTGGCAACTCGACACCGAGCCGCGCCGTGGTGCAGACGGGCGGTGTCGGCTATCGCCTGAAGGCGCACTTGCTGATGGAAGAATTCGATCGCGCTGGCGCCGTCATGCGCTTGCTGCTGCGCTACACCCAAGCGCTGATTACGCAAATGTCACAGACGGCCGTCTGCAACCGCCACCATACTGTAGAGCAGCAGCTATGCCGCTGGCTGCTGCTGACCATGGACCGCCTGCCGGACCGCGAGCTGACCATGACGCAGGAACTCATTGCCAATATGCTGGGCGTACGCCGCGAAGGCGTGACCGAAGCGGCCGGGCGCTTGCAGGCGCGCGGTTTCATCAGCTACCGGCGCGGCCATATTTCGGTGCTGGACCGCGCTGGCCCGGAAGGCCATGTGTGCGAATGCTATGGCGTGGTGAAGAAGGAGTTCGCGCGCCTGCTGTCGGACGTGCGCCAGCGCCAGGCACCCTGAACACAGCATTCAATACCGCATGCCCGTTTCTTATCGTTGTCATTGCCCAGGCTTATCATGCAATCTGTCGAAAACACCCCCCCGCGCGCACCGTCGCGTTGGCCCATGGCGCTGGCATTTTCGTTCAGCGCCGTCGGGCTGATTGCCGTTGGCGTGCTGGCCTGGCGCGCGCCGTTCGAGACGGCGTGCGTGATTGACGCGCTGGTAGTGCTGCTGCTGATGTTGCTCGTGGCGCTGTACCGGCGTACGGTGGCGGCCGGTCTGCCACGCCAGTTGCTGAAAGCGGGTGCCTTGCAGGATGCGATTTTCAACAGCGCCAATTTCTCCTGCATCGCCACCGATGCGCAGGGGGTGATCCAGATTTTCAATGTGGGTGCCGAACGCATGCTCGGCTATGAAGCGAGCGACGTCGTCGACAAACTGACGCCGGCCAGTATTTCCGACGCGCAAGAGATCATCGTCCGCGCCGCCGCCCTCAGTGCCGAGCTCGACACCGTCATCACGCCCGGCGTGGAAGCGCTCGTGTTCAAGGCTTCGCGCGGCATCGAAGACATTTATGAACTGACTTACATTCGCAAGGATGGCAGCCGTTTCCCCGCCATGGTATCGGTGACGGCCCTGCGCGATGCACAGAGCAAGGTCATCGGTTACTTGCTGATCGGCACCGACAACACGGCGCGCAAGCAGGTCGAGGCGGAGCAGGCGCTGCTGGACCAGCGCTTGCGCGAGCAGCAGTTCTACACGCGCTCGCTGATCGAATCAAATATCGATGCCATCATGATGACGGACCCGCGCGGCATTATCAGCGACGTCAACCAGCAGATGGAAGCACTGACGGGCTGCACGCGCGATGAATTGATCGGTGCGCCATGCAAGAATTACTTTACAGAACCGCAACGCGCTGAGGAAGCCATTGTGCGCGTGTTGCGTGAGGGCAAAGTGACCAATTATGAGTTGACGGCTTTGGCGCGCGACGGCAAGCAGACGGTTGTTTCCTACAACGCCTCGACCTTCCACGACCGCAACCGCAAGCTGCAGGGCGTGTTTGCCGCCGCGCGCGACGTGACGGAACGCAAGCAGTTCGAATTGGCCTTGCAAGACACGAATATCGAAATGGAAAAAGCCCGCCAGGCGGCGGAAAAGGCGAACCTGGCGAAGTCCGAGTTTTTGTCGAGCATGAGCCATGAATTGCGCACGCCCTTGAACGCCGTGCTGGGCTTTGCCCAGTTGATGGCGTCCGAGACGCCGGCGCCGAGCTTGCCGCAGCAGCGCTCGATCGACCAAATCCTCAAGGGTGGCTGGTATCTCTTGCGTTTGATCAATGAAATCCTCGACCTGGCCATGATCGAGTCGGGCAAGGTCACCATGTCGGAAGAGGCGATGTCCTTGCTCGACGTGTTGCAAGATTGCCAGGCGATGATCGCGCCACAGGCAGAAAAACGCGGCATCAGCATGCATTTCCCCCGTTGCGGCAAGGCCTTCTATGTGCATGCCGACCGCACGCGCGTGAAACAGGTGATGATTAACCTGCTGTCGAACGCCATCAAGTACAACCAGAGCGGCGGCAGCGTGAAAGTCGAGTGCCGTCATCAAGGCGAGCGCGTGCGCGCCAGCGTCACGGACAGCGGCGCTGGCCTGAACGCCGAACAGATGAGTCAGTTGTTCCAACCCTTCAATCGCCTGGGCCAGGAAAGCAGCACGGAAGAGGGCACGGGTATCGGCCTGGTCGTCACCAAGCAACTGGTCGAGTTGATGGGGGGCCAGATCGGTGTCGACAGCACGGTGGGCATGGGCACCACCTTCTGGGTGGAATTCCAGGCCTCGCGCGCGCCTGAACTGCATCTGGAAGAGGGCGTAGCCTTGCCCGCGGTACAGGAAGATCCGGAAAGCCAGCGCACCTTGCTGTACGTGGAAGACAATCCCGCCAACCTGGCGCTGGTGGAGCAATTAATTGCCCGCCGCAGCGACTTGAAGCTGCTGACGGCCATCGATGCGCACCTGGGCATCGACCTGGCGCGCACGTATCAGCCGGACGTGATCTTGATGGATATCAACCTGCCCGGCATCAGCGGCTATGGCGCCCTGCGCATCTTGCATGACGATCCGCTGACCAGCCATATCCCCGTGATGGCCCTGTCGGCCAACGCCGTGCCGCGCGATATCGAGAAAGGCCTGGAAGCGGGCTTCTTCCGCTATTTGACCAAGCCCATCAAGGTCGTCGAATTCATGGATGCGCTCGACGTGGCCTTGCACCATGCAGCCGCACACGGCTTGGCCGACGACACGCACGCAGCACGCTAATTTTGCATTTCATTTTAGGAATACCGCCATGCTTCAAGCCACTGAGATCCTGAACGCCAGCATCCTCATCGTCGATGACCAGGAGGCCAACGTCATGCTGCTCGAGCAGGTGTTGCGCAATGCCGGCTATACGCGCATCACGTCCACCATGGACCCGCAAGCGGTGCACGCGCTGCACCAGCAGCACCGCTACGATCTGATTTTGCTCGACTTGCAGATGCCTGAAATGGATGGCTTCGAAGTCATGGACGGCTTGCGCGACATCGAGGCGGGCAGCTATCTGCCGGTGCTGGTGATTACGGCCCAGCCCGGCCATAAGCTGCGCGCGCTACAGGCCGGCGCCAAGGACTTCGTCAGCAAGCCCTTCGACCTGGTGGAGGTGAAGACGCGCATCCACAATATGCTGGAAGTGCGTTTGCTGTACCAGAAGCTGGCCGAATACAACAAGTCGCTGGAACAGTTGGTGGAAGAACGCACGGCCGAGTTGCGCGAGAGCGAAGCGCGCTTCCAGCGCTTTACGGAACTGTCTTCCGACTGGTACTGGGAACAGGATGCGCAGGGTAAGCTGACGCGCTTTTCCGGTCCCGTGGCTGAAATGCTGGGCATCGGCAGCGAGGCAGAGCCGCAGCGCTGGAACGCGGCCGAGCGTGCATTGCTCGACGCCAAGATCGCCGCGCGCGAACCTTTCCTCGACTTCATCTATAGCCGCGCCAACCTGGACGGCAGCACGCAGTATCTGCAGGTCAGTGGCGAGCCGATGTTCGACAATGGCAGCCGTTTCATCGGCTATCGCGGCATCGGTCTCGATGTCACGCAGCGCCTGCGTGCTGTCTGATTGCCGACCGTTGATCTATACTTGTTGTTATTGACATCAACAAGGAAAGTATCATGGTTGACAAATCACTGCCCGAATACTGGTTTCCCGCCAAGACCTACGGCTGGGGCTGGGGTTTGCCCATCACCTGGCAGGGTTGGCTGGTGTTCCTGGCCGCGCTGGCGCTGTTCGCCTGCGGCGCCTTCCTGTTCCCGCCACAAACCATGCTGCTGGGCTACATCGTGTATGAAGTCGCCATCGTCGCCGCGCTGATCGCCGTGTGCCAGTGGAAGGGCGAACCGACCGCCTGGCGCTGGGGCAAGAAGAAATAAGCGCGCCGGTATCTGCTGCATTGCAGCAGATGCCGGCACGACGACAACGCAAGAAATCATCTGGCCACGCGGCGCGAAGCGCGTATAATTGGCCCGCTGCCGCAAGGCGGCAAACGCTAGGGGTCCTGCCTTTCGCTGTGGAAACACAGTGCAAGCGCGGGTGAGAAATACCCTCCGAACCTGATCTGGATAATGCCAGCGAAGGGAAGCTTTAGGATGAACGCACCTCGCTTTTCCGCGTGCGCGCAGCCGAACCTCCTTAGCTGGCTCCAGGCTATAAATAGTCTAGCTGCAAGTCTAGCCAAGGAGCCAAAATGAACGCCAACCCGAAATTCCTCTCCGCCACCGCCACGGTCGACGAAGCGGCCATCGCACCGCTGCCCAATTCGCGCAAGATCTATATTGAAGGCAGCCGCCCCGATATCCGCGTGCCCATGCGCAGAATCAGCCAATCCGATACGGAAGCGTCGTTCGGCGGCGAAAAGAATCCGCCGATCTACGTGTACGACACGTCCGGCCCGTACACGGACCCGGAGGTGCAGATCGATATCCGCTCGGGCCTGGCTACGCCGCGCCTGCCGTGGATCATGGAGCGGGCCGACACGGAAGAATTGCCCGGTCCCACCTCCGACTACGGCATCGCCCGCCTGGCAGACCCGACACTGGCCGAGCTGCGTTTTAACCTGCACCGCAAGCCGCGCCGCGCCATCGCCGGCAAGAATGTGACGCAAATGCATTACGCCCGGCAAGGCATCATCACGCCGGAAATGGAATTCGTGGCCATCCGCGAAAACATGCGCCGCCACGAGTATTTGCGCGAACTGAAAGCCTCCGGTCCCATGGGCGAGCGCCTGGCCGAGCTGATGGGCCGCCAGCATCCGGGCCAGTCCTTCGGCGCCAGCATTCCTGCGCAAATCACGGCCGAATTCGTGCGCGAGGAAATCGCCCGTGGCCGCGCCATCATTCCCGCCAACATCAACCATCCGGAAGTCGAACCGATGATCATCGGCCGCAATTTCCTGGTGAAAATTAACGCCAATATCGGCAATTCGGCCGTCACTTCGTCCATCGGCGAGGAAGTGGAAAAAATGACCTGGGCCATCCGCTGGGGCGGCGATAACGTGATGGACTTGTCTACTGGCAAGCACATCCACGAAACGCGCGAATGGATCGTGCGCAACAGCCCCGTGCCCATCGGTACTGTGCCCCTCTATCAGGCGCTGGAAAAGGTCAATGGCAAGGCCGAAGACCTGACGTGGGAGATTTTCCGCGATACCTTGATCGAGCAGGCGGAGCAGGGCGTTGACTACTTCACCATCCACGCGGGCGTGCTGCTGCGCTATGTGCCGCTGACGGCCAAGCGCTTGACGGGCATCGTCTCGCGCGGCGGTTCCATCATGGCGAAATGGTGTCTGGCACACCATCAGGAATCGTTCCTGTACACGCATTTTGAAGACATTTGCGACATCATGAAGGCGTACGACGTGTCGTTCTCGCTGGGTGACGGCTTGCGCCCCGGCTCGATCTACGACGCCAACGACGAGGCGCAGTTGGGCGAACTGAAAACCCTGGGCGAGCTGACGCAAGTGGCCTGGAAGCACGATGTGCAAGTGATGATCGAAGGCCCGGGCCATGTGCCCATGCAATTGATCAAGGAAAACATGGACTTGCAGCTGGAGCAGTGCGGCGAAGCGCCGTTCTACACGCTGGGACCGCTGACGACCGATATTGCCCCCGGCTACGACCACATCACATCGGGCATAGGCGCGGCCATGATAGGCTGGTATGGCACGGCCATGCTGTGCTATGTGACGCCGAAGGAACACTTGGGCTTACCCAACAAGGCTGATGTGAAGGATGGCATCATCACGTATAAAATTGCGGCGCATGCGGCCGACCTGGCCAAGGGCCATCCGGGCGCACAAATCCGCGACAACGCCCTGTCGAAAGCGCGCTTTGAATTTCGCTGGGATGACCAGTTCAACATCGGCCTGGACCCGGACAAGGCGCGCGAATTCCACGACGAAACTCTGCCCAAGGATTCGGCCAAGGTAGCGCATTTCTGCTCCATGTGCGGCCCGCACTTCTGCTCGATGAAGATCACGCAGGAAGTGCGCGAATATGCGGCCGGCATGGGCATCGCGGAAGACAAGGCGCTCCAGCAAGGCATGGAAATCAAGGCCATCGAATTCATCAAGAACGGCGCCGAGCTGTACCGTAAGGTATGAAGGAGAGCGTGATGCCTGCATGCATACCCATCACGCTCAACGGCGCGCCGCACCAGGTGCCGCCGGGGCACACGCTGGACCAGTTGATCGCCGCATTGTCGCTGGAAAACCAGGCGCTGGCGCTGGCCGTCAACCGCCATGTCGTGCCGCGCAAGGCGTGGCAGGGCAGGGTCCTGGAAAGCTTGGATCAGGTAGAGATCGTACGCGCCATCGGCGGTGGCTAAATTAAGGAAAAAGCAATGACAAGTAATCATAACGATGATCTGCTGAGCATCGCAGGAAAACAATACCAATCGCGCTTGCTGGTGGGCAGCGGCAAGTACAAGGATTTGTCACAGACGCGCGAAGCGACGGACGCGGCGCAAGCGCAAATCATCACGGTGGCGATCCGTCGCGTCAATATCGGGCAAGATCCGAGCGCGCCCAGCCTGCTCGATGTGCTGCCGCCGGACCAGTACACGATTTTGCCCAACACGGCTGGCTGCTACAACGCCAAGGATGCCGTCTACACCTTGCAGCTGGCGCGCGAGCTGCTGGGCGGGCGCAATCTGGTCAAGCTGGAAGTACTGGGCGATGAAAAGACCTTGTTTCCACACATGCCGGAAACCCTGATCGCGGCCGAAGCGTTGGTCAAGGATGGCTTCGACGTGATGGTCTATTGCAGTGACGACCCGATCCAGGCGAAGATTTTGGAAGATATCGGCTGCGTGGCCATCATGCCGCTGGCCTCGCTGATTGGCTCGGGCATGGGCATCTTGAATCCGTGGAATTTGTCACTGATCATAGCCCAGGCGAAAGTGCCGGTGCTGGTGGACGCGGGCGTGGGCACGGCGTCGGATGCGGCCATTGCCATGGAGCTCGGTTGTGACGGCGTGCTGATGAACACGGCCATTGCCGGCGCGCGCGATCCCGTGCGCATGGCGCATGCGATGAAGCTGGCCGTGCGCGCCGGACGTGCCGCGTTTCTGGCAGGACGCATGCCGCGTAAATTTGCCGCCTCGCCCTCGTCGCCGATGGCTGGCCGCCTGGCGTGATGGGGCGACAGCGTCTGCCGGGTCGTCCGGTTGTGCTGGTGTTTGCCGGCCTCGACCCCTCGGGCGGCGCCGGCCTGGCCGCCGATATCCTGGCCATTGCGGCGCAGGGCGTGCATGCCTTGCCCGTCATCACGGCGCTGACGGTGCAAGACAATGACCGTGTGTTTGGCGTGGAAGCGGTGGCGCCGGCAATGCTGTGCCGGCAGGCGCAGGCGCTGATCGCCAAAATCGCCATTGATGCTGTGAAAATCGGCATCCCCGGCAGCGCTGCAAATGCGGCCGTCATTGCGCAACTGATCGCGCAATTGCGGCTGGTCCGGCCCGACTTGCCCGTGGTGCTCGATCCCGTACTGGCCAGCGGCCATGGTGATCTGCTCAGCAAGGGCGATGCGGTGCTGGCGCTGACGCCCTTGCTGCCGGTGACGACCCTGATCGTGCCGAACGGGCCGGAAGCGCTGGCCCTCGGTGGCGCAGAAAGTCTGCGCGCGCAAGGCTGCAAGAACGTGCTGCTGACGGGCGGGCATGGTGAGGGCGAGGTGATCGTCAACCGCTGGTGCGATAGCGCAGGCGGCGAGCGCGAGTGGCGCTGGCCGCGTCTGCCCGGCGCCTTCCACGGCAGCGGCTGCACTTTGGCCTCCGCCATCGCGGCACGCCTGGCATTGGGCCATCCGCTGGCCGAAGCGCTGGCGCTGGCACAAAGCTATTGCCATGCGGCCCTGGCCGGCGCGTATGCGATAGCGCCAGGTCAAGGCATACCGCAACGTTTCATTGAACAAGGAAAACATCATGCGTGGACTGTATCTGGTCACCCCCAACTGGGATGACACCGACCGCTTGCTCGACGTGAGCGAGCAAGCCTTGCAGGAAGGTGTTGCCATGCTGCAATACCGGCACAAGAGCGCCGACGCGCAGCAGCGGCGCGAGCAGGCTGGCGCCTTGCTGACCCTGGCCCGCAAGTATGGCGTGCCCTTCATCATCAACGACTTTATCGCACTGTGCGAAGAGCTCGACGCGGACGGCGTACACGTCGGCGGTACGGACGCTGCCGTGGCGCAGGTGCGCGCGCGCCTGGGCGCGAACAAAATCGTGGGCGCTTCCTGCTATGGCGACATGGCCTTGGCAAGGATGGCCGAGGCGGGCGGCGCCAGCTATGTGGCCTTCGGCGGCTTTTATCCTTCGCTGGTGAAAAAGTACCCGGTGACGACGCCCCCCGATATCGTGCTGCAAGCCAAACGCGAGATCAGCTTGCCGTGCGTGGTGATCGGTGGCATGACGCCGGAAAATGCGGCACCGCTGGCCGCGCGCGGCGCCGACATGGTGGCGGCCATCAGCAGCGTATTTGGCAGCGTGCATCCGGCGGTGAATGTGAATATTGCAGTGCGGCAATTCAATCAATTGTTTGCCGCGTGAGTATCGGCATGGAGGGCTGATTTGGGGGAATAATCGGCATATAATAAGAACATCTTTCATTAGCGAGGTCCCTTTACCCATGAGTCAGCCAGCCGCCGCGAAACGCCTTATCTTGATCGTTGACGATGATCAGATCCTGTTGGAATTCCTCGGCGAAGTCCTGTGCCATGCCGGCTACGAGACAGCCCTGGCCAATTCTGCCGAAGTGGCGCTGCAAATGGTCGCCCAGCGCGAGCCGGACCTGGCCTTGCTCGACATCCACATGCCGGGCATGTCCGGCCTGGAATTGGCCAAGCGCCTGCATGGCGAGACGAGCGTGCCGTTCATGTTCCTGTCTGGCAGCGGCGACAGCGAATCGGGCAAGCAGGCGGCCGCCTACGGCGCCGTTGGCTATGTCGTCAAACCCGTCGATGAAGGCCGCCTGATGCCTGCCTTCGAAGCGGGCCTGGCGCGCGCCGATGAAATCCGCCAGCTGCGCCGCACCGAGCTGAACTTGAATGCGGCGCTGGCCGCCGGCCGCGAAACCAGCCTGGCCGTGGGTTTGCTGATGGGTAAGTTCCAGACGGACCGCAATACGGCGTTCGAGGTGCTGCGCGACCACGCCCGTTCCAGCCGTCGCAAGATCAATGAAATCGCCAGCCAGTTGCTGTTGGCCGAGGAAACCTTGAACGGCTTGCATGGTTCCTTCCTTAACAGGGCAAAAACCAAGTAAGCGTTGAAGCAAGCGTCGGTTTGGCGCCCGCGTAGCACGTCGGCGCCTGGCTTGTTATGATGTGATGGTACGGCGCGCTGGCGCGCCTGGTTCAACCATAGACAGGACATACATGAAAACCAAAGCCGCGATTGCCTGGAAGGCGGGTGCCCCTTTGAGCATCGAAGAAGTCGACCTGGCCGGCCCGCGCGCCGGCGAAGTGCTGGTCGAGCTGAAAGCCACGGGCATTTGCCACACCGATTACTACACCCTGTCGGGCGCCGATCCGGAAGGCATCTTCCCGGCCATCCTGGGCCATGAAGGCGCCGGCATCGTCGTCGACGTGGGCCCGGGCGTGACGACGCTGAAAAAGGATGACCACGTCATCCCGCTGTACACGCCGGAATGCCGCCAGTGCAAGTTCTGCCTGTCGCAAAAGACAAATTTGTGCCAGGCCATCCGCTCGACGCAGGGCCGCGGCCTGATGCCTGACGCCACCAGCCGTTTTTCCCTGAATGGCCAGCCCTTGTTCCATTACATGGGCACCTCGACCTTTTCCAACTACATCGTGGTGCCGGAAATTGCCTTGGCAAAGATCCGCGAAGACGCGCCGTTCGACAAGGTGTGCTACATCGGCTGCGGCGTGACGACGGGCGTGGGCGCGGTATTGTTCTCGGCCAAGGTGGAAGCGGGCGCCAACGTGGCCGTGTTTGGCCTGGGCGGCATCGGCTTGAACGTGATCCAGGCGGCGAAAATGGTCGGCGCCGATAAAATCATCGGTATCGATATCAACCCGGCGCGCCAGGCCATCGCGCGCAAGTTCGGCATGACGCATTTCATCAATCCGAATGCGGTGGAAAACGTCGTCGATGCCATCGTGCAGCTGACCGATGGCGGTGCCGATTATTCGTTTGAATGCGTCGGCAACACGACCCTGATGCGCCAGGCGCTTGAATGCACGCACAAGGGCTGGGGCAAATCGTTCATCATCGGCGTCGCTGCGGCGGGCCAGGAAATTTCCACGCGCCCATTCCAGTTGGTGACGGGGCGCGAATGGCGCGGTTCGGCCTTCGGCGGCGCGCGCGGGCGCACGGACGTGCCGAAGATCGTCGACTGGTATATGGAAGGCAAGCTCAATATTGACGACCTGATCACGCACAGGCTGAAGCTGGAAGACATCAACCAGGGCTTCGACCTGATGAAAAGCGGCGAGTCTATTCGTTCCGTGGTGCTGTACTGATAGACATACGCCCTGACACGGTATTTTGCGCAGGCTGCGGCCTGCGCTTTTTACCCTGCTTTTCATCAAAAATCTGACTGCGCTTGAGTTCCCGTGCTTCAGTGCGGTAGCGCAGGCGGAGATTGCCCGGCATCGATCGGGCGACTTCCGACGTAATGCTCGGGGAGGCGGTGCCTAACCCTTCCCAAGCTTATTTACTCGACAGGTCCATCGGCCTGCAGCCATTCAATTGCTCAAGATCGCTGGACAAATGCACAGTATTTTTAGCCATGCCGGTATAATCACGGCATGCAAAATCTTCTTCACAACCTCAATCCCGAACAATTGGCTGCCGTCACCTTGCCGGCCCAACATGCGCTGATCCTCGCTGGCGCTGGCTCGGGCAAGACCCGCGTGCTGACCACCCGCATCGCGTGGCTGATCCAGACCCAGCAGGTATCGCCGCCCGGCGTCCTGGCCGTGACCTTTACCAATAAGGCCGCCAAGGAAATGCTCACGCGTCTGTCGGCCATGTTGCCGATCAACACGCGCGGCATGTGGATCGGTACCTTCCACGGCCTGTGCAACCGCCTGCTGCGCACGCATTACCGGGACGCGGCCTTGCCGCAGCCTTTCCAGATCCTCGATTCGCAGGATCAGTTGTCGGTGATCAAGCGCTTGTTGAAGGCAAATAATATCGATGATGAAAAATTCCCGCCGAAGACGGTGATGTATTTCATCAACAATGCCAAGGACCAGGGCTTGCGCGCCACGGACGTGGAAGCGTATGACGCGCACGAGCGCAAGATGGTCGAGCTGTACCAGCTGTATGACGATCAGTGCCAGCGCGAAGGCGTGGTCGATTTTGCCGAACTGCTGCTGCGCACGTACGAATTGCTCAGCCGTAACCAGCCGCTGCGCGAGCATTACCAGGCGCGCTTCCGCCACATCCTGGTCGATGAGTTCCAGGATACGAATAATCTGCAATACAACTGGCTCAAGTTGCTGGCTGGCCACGGCAGCCGCGATGGCGGCGCCCTGTTTGCCGTGGGCGACGATGATCAGAGTATTTACGCGTTTCGCGGCGCCAACGTCGGCAATATGAGCGCCTTCGAGCACGAGTTCCAGGTCAAGAACTTGATCAAGCTCGAGCAGAACTACCGCTCGCATGGTCACATCCTCGACAGCGCTAACGTGTTGATCGCGAACAATAGCAAGCGCCTGGGCAAGAATCTGCGCACCGACGCCGGTCTTGGCGAGCAGGTGCGCGTGTATGAAGCCAGTTCCGACTTGCAAGAAGCGCAGTGGATCATCGAAGAGGCGAAAAGCTTGATCGCCGATGGCGCTTCGCGCAGCGAAATTGCTATTTTGTACCGCTCGAACGCACAGTCGCGCGTGATCGAGCATGCGCTGTTTTCAGCCAGCATTCCATATCACGTGTATGGCGGCCAGCGCTACTTCCAGCGCGCCGAGGTCAAGCACGCGATTGCATATTTGCAACTGATGGACAATCCGCATAACGACTCCGCTTTCTTGCGCGTGGTTAATTTCCCCACGCGCGGCATCGGCATGCGTTCGATCGAGCAATTGCAGGCCGCCTCGGAACAGTACGGTATTTCGCTGTACGCCTCCGTGCCCTACGTGGCGGGCAAGGCTGGCAGCGTGCTGGCCGGTTTCGTCAAGCTGATCGAGGGCGTGCGCTTCGAAACGCAGCAATTGTCGCTGCCCGAAATGGTGCGCGTCGTGCTGGAAGCGAGTACCTTGCTCCAGCATTATCAGAATGAAAAGGAAGGCGCCGACCGCATCGAGAATCTGGAACAGATGGTGAGCGCGGCCAGCCAGTTCGTTGCCGAAGAAGGTTTCGGTCAGGCTGCACCGGCGCACCTGGGGCCGGCCGCCCAGGCGCAGTCGGGCGTGCCCGTGGTGAACCGGGACGGCATCGACATACTCGACGCCGATGCGCCGTTGCCGGCCGTGATGTCGCCGCTTTCTGCCTTCCTCTCGCACGCGTCGCTGGAAGCCGGGGATAACCAGGCGCAGGCGGGCCAGGATGCGTTGCAGATGATGACGGTGCACTCGGCCAAGGGTCTGGAATTCGATAATGTGTTTATTACCGGCCTGGAAGAGGGCCTGTTCCCGCACGAAAGCAGCTCGAAGGAAGACAACGGCGTGGAAGAAGAACGTCGGCTGATGTATGTGGCAATCACGCGCGCGCGCAAACGCTTATATATGAGCTTCTCGCAGACGCGCATGCTGCATGGACAGACGCGCTACAACATGAAGTCGCGCTTCTTCGATGAATTGCCGGAAGAAGCGCTGAAGTGGCTGTCGCCGAAGGTACAGGCGAACTGGTTCGGCAACCGCAAGTCGGCCTGGGACGAGGCGCCGCGCGTGGCCAGCCTGGGTTCCGACAATGCGATTGCGCAAAAGATCGCGCAAAAAGCCACGGGCGGCGGCTGGCGCATCGGTGAATCGGTGGCGCACGCCAAGTTTGGCGAAGGCGTGATCGTCAACATCGAAGGCGGCGGCGGCAATGCGCGCGCGCAGATCAATTTCGGACAGCACGGCATGAAGGTGCTGGACCTGGGGATTGCCAAGCTGGAGAGATTAGGCCGCTAAATACCGGGGTCAGACCCCCGGTCATGTTGGCGCCAAACTTTGCGTTAGCGGTGTTGAGGGTCTGACCCCAGTGCGTAGGTCGGATTAGCGCAGCGTAATCCGACACCACTGTTAGCCCCGCAGCGTCGGATTACGCGGCGTGCCGCCGCTAATCCGACCTACGTCTGACCGGTGATCACTCGCCGGTCTTATCCAGCGACACCGTCTTGCTCTCCTCGACGGGCACGCCAAAGATCTGGCGGTAGGCGGCGTAGAACGAGCAATGCATGATGATGGTGAGTATCATCGACAACGGCAGCATCAGTTGCATCATCATTGGCGTGCGGCCAAAGATGAGGGCCAGCAACTGGCTGGTGACGATGCTGATGGCGAACCAAGTGGAAGCGAAGACGATGAAGGCCGACAGCGAGCGCCAGACGGCGAAAAAGCTGAAGAACAGCGACTTGCCCAGGCCGGTTTTTTTCCAGTAGATCAGCGGTGCGGCAAAGCAGAAAGCCATCGCGGCCGGCACGTACAGCACGATCGCCAGCAGGATGCCAAGGCCCAGGCGCGACTCGGGGATGACAGCGCGCGCGGCTTCTTCCGTCAGTTGTCCGGTCACCAGTTGCCACAGCAAGCCGTCGTCCACCAGGGTGGCGGCGCCGATGGCAAGGATGGCCATGAGAATGTACAGCACGCCCAGGCCGAACAGGGATGCAAAGGCCGGCTTGCGGAAGCCCGAGATCAGCAGGCTGGGCAGGACGCGCTTGCCCTGGTCGATATGCAGGCAGCCTTGCACGAAGGCCACGGAAAATACGGGGACCAGGATGACGGGCAGCAATTGACCGAGCACGGGCACGATGCTGACGGCCAGCATGCAAAACATATAGCCGAGAAACAGCATCGACATGCCGCCAGGTTGCTTGCGAAACAGGGCGAAGCCTTGTTTCACCCATTGCCAACCTGTACTTGCAGGTAATTTTTCCATGTTTAAAACAGTTCCGGAGCAGGTGTGGCGATACGTTCGCGCAGAATGCGTTCGAAATGCGCCGGATCGTGCGGGGTCAGCATTTCCGCTTCGCGCGGCTGGTAATAATCGTACAGGCGCGATAGCCAGAAGCGCAGCGCGGCAGCGCGCAGCATCGCTTGCCATGCCGTCTGTTCTTCGGGCGTGAACGGGCGCACGGCCCCGTAGGCATCGAGCAGGGCGCGCACGCGCACCGTGTCGAGTTTGCCCGTGGCCAGGTCTATGCACCAGTCGTTGACGGTCACGGCGACATCGAACAGCCAGGTGTCGCAACCGGCAAAGTAAAAGTCGAAAAAGCCTGTCAGGCGCTCGCCGTCAAACATCACATTGTTGCGGAACAAGTCGGCATGCACGGGGCCGCGCGGGATGGCTTTATAGGTAGCGCAGGCGGCAAAGGCGTCCTGGAAATGGATTTCCGCGCGCAGCAAATGCGCATTGGCATCATCGAGGTGGTGCACGACCAGCGCCGTGGTGGCATTCCACCAGTCCAGGCCGCGCAAATTGGCTTGCTGCAGGGGGAAATCGCGCCCCGCCAGGTGCATCTTCGCCAGCATGGCGCCGACAGCGGCGCAATGCACGGCTTGCGGCGCCATTTGCGAGCTGCCGTCGAGTTTGCTGACGATGGCGGCCGGCTTGCCTTGCAGGGCCGTCACCAGTTCGCCATCGGCATTGGCGATCGGCGCGGGCACCAGCACGCCCCGGTCCGCCAAATGGCGCATCAGTTGCAGATAAAACGGCAATTGCTCGAAGCTGAGGTTTTCAAAGATCGTCAGCACATATTCGCCGCGCTCCGTGCTGAGGAAGAAATTGCTATTTTCGATGCCGGACGCGATGCCCTTGAGCGCCAGAGGTTTGCCGAGTGGAAACTGCGTGATCCACTGGCCGATATCGTCCAGATGTAGCGCGGTAAAAACTGCCATGGGTAAGAGAGGAGTGGTCTAAAAGGTCAAAAAAAGCCGGCTGCCCCGCAGGTGGCCGGGGCAGGGTAAAAGATAGTGGCTGCTTACTTCGCTGCTGCTGGGGGTGCTGGCGGTGCTGGCGCGTCTGCAGCCTCTTCATCGCGTTGTTTCTGTTTTTTCTTGCCCAGGTCGAATTCCAGCACTTTCCATTGTGGGCCGCGCAGGGCGCTGCCGTTGGCCTGGTCTGCGCCGGCGGCCGGCTTCATGTAATAGGTGCTGCCGCCGGTGGTGACTTTGACTTCGCTGGTCACGCCCGCTTCGCGTTTTTCGCTAATTTGTTGTTTGGCGGCCGCTGGTGCCACGGTGATCGGCGCTTCACCCATTTCCTCGATACGCTCGAGCTGTGGCGGCGCTTCGCTCGGTTTGGCCGGCGTCTGGGCGCTGGCAATGGCCGAAGCTGCCAGCAGGGGCAGGGCGAGGAATGTCCAGAGTGTCGATGTACGCATCATGATGGGTTTGCTTCCATGGGTTCGCTTGCATGTATAGGACTGCAGCGCGTGCAGTGCTCTAATGCCGTCAATTTATGTATAGGCCATTGTAACAAACTGGTAAGCAAAGCTGCTCAATACGGTTGATTAAATGCGTGTAAATAGACCCTGGCCGCCGGCCGGGTCGGCAGGTGGGGCGCCAGTCGTGGCGCATTGCACAAAAAACGGCAGCCGCGTCCCCGGTGGCGCGGTCCTAAACTCTGCGATAATTGGGCGATATTTGACCCGCCCGCCGCTCTCGGGGCGGGCGCGCTCACCTTATTTTATTGGCATTATGCACAACACCCTGCTGTTAGTCGACGGTTCCAGTTACCTTTATCGCGCCTTCCATGCGCTGCCCGACCTGCGCAGCCCGGACGGCTATCCCACGGGCGCCATGCACGGCATGGTCAACATGCTGCGCCGCCTGCGCGCCGATTACCCGGCCGCCTACATCGCTTGCGTCTTCGATGCCAAAGGTAAAACTTTCCGCGATGATATGTATCCCGAGTACAAGGCCACGCGCGCCTCGATGCCCGATGACCTGCGCCTGCAGATCGAACCGATCCACGAAGCCGTGCGCGCCATGGGCTGGCCTATTTTGATGGTCGACGGCGTGGAAGCCGATGACGTGATCGGTACCCTGGCCGTGCAGGCCGCTGCCGCCGGCATGAACGTGGTGGTGTCAACGGGCGACAAGGATCTGGCGCAACTGGTCAACGGCCAGGTGACCCTGATCAACACCATGAGCAATGAAAAGCTCGACGAAGCGGCCGTGCTGGCCAAGTTCGGCGTGCCACCGCAGCGCATCATCGATTATCTGTCGTTGATCGGCGATACGGTGGACAACGTGCCTGGTGTATCGAAGTGCGGCCCGAAAACGGCCGTCAAGTGGCTGACCTTGTACGACAGCCTGGAAGGCGTCATCGAAAATGCGGCCCAAGTGGGCGGCGCCGTGGGTGAAAACCTGCGCACGGCCTTGCCATGGCTGCCGCAGGCGCGCGCCTTGATCACTGTCAAGACCGATTGTGATTTGTCGCAGCACATGACGACGATCGCCGACTCGCTGGCGGCGAAACACGAAGACAAGGAAGCGCTGCTGGCCTTCTTCAACCGCTATGGCTTCAAGGCTCTGCTGCGCGAACTGGGCGCCACGCCGCCGCCCATGTCGCCAGTCGGCGCACCGGTAGCGACGACGAACATGACCGGCGACATGTTCGCCGATGCCGCACCAAAGGTCGAAGCCGTCTATGAAACCGTGCTGACGGATGAGCAGCTGGACAAATGGCTGGCCCTGATCGATGCGGCGTCGCTGACGGCTGTCGACACGGAAACCACGTCGCTCGAACCGATGACGGCGCAAATGGTCGGTATTTCCCTGTCCGTGGCCGAACACGCCGCTTGCTATATCCCGCTGGCCCACGATTACGCGGGCGCGCCGGACCAGTTGACGCGCGAGCACGTGTTGGCGAAACTGCGCCCATGGCTGGAAGATGCGCACAAGCCCAAGCTTGGGCAGAATCTGAAGTACGACAGCCATATCTTCGCCAACCATGGCGTGACGTTGCGCGGCATCGCCCACGATACCTTGCTCGAATCGTATGTGTTCGAATCGCACAAGAAACACGACATGGACAGCCTGGCCCTGCGCCACCTCAATTACACGACGATCCCTTTTGAAGACGTATGCGGCAAGGGCGTCAAGCAGATCACGTTTAATCAGGTGGAAGTGGAGCGGGCGGCCAGCTATGCGGCCGAGGATGCCGACGTCACCTTGCGCTTGCACAATGCCATGTGGGGTAACGTGGCCAACGATGACAAGCTCACCTTCATCTATGAAAAGATCGAGATGCCGACGGCCGTGGTCTTGCAAAAGATCGAGCGCAACGGCGTACTGATCGACGACGAGCTGCTCAACATCCAGTCGGCCGAACTGGCCGCGAAGATTCTGGAACTGGAAAAGAAGGCGTATGAACTGGCCGAGCAGCCGTTCAACCTGGGTTCGCCCAAGCAGATCGGTGAAATCTTCTTTGAAAAGCTGAAGTTGCCGGTAGTCAAAAAAACCCCGACGGGCGCGCCGTCGACCGATGAAGAAGTGCTGCAAAAGCTGGCCGAGGATTATCCGCTGCCCAAAGTGCTGCTCGAATACCGCGGCTTGGCCAAGCTGAAATCGACCTACACGGACAAATTGCCGAAGATGATCAACGTCAGCACGGGCCGTGTGCATACGAACTATGCGCAAGCCGTGGCCGTGACGGGGCGCTTGGCATCGAACGACCCGAACTTGCAGAATATTCCCATCCGCAGCGCGGAAGGCCGGCGCATTCGCGAAGCCTTCATTGCGCCGCCGGGCAGCCATATCGTCTCGGCCGACTATTCGCAGATCGAATTGCGCATCATGGCACACATCTCTGGCGACGAAGCGATGCTGCGCGCGTTTGCCGAAGGCATCGACATTCACCGCGCCACGGCCGCTGAAATTTTTGGCGTGCCAGCCGCGGAAGTGCAGAGCGAACAGCGTCGCTACGCCAAGGTCATCAACTTTGGTTTGATCTACGGCATGAGCGCGTTTGGCCTCGCCGGTAACTTGGGCGTGGACCGCACGGCCGCGCAAAGCTATATCGACCGCTACTTTGCGCGTTTTTCCGGTGTGAAACAGTACATGGAAGACACGCGCCAGCAAGCCAAGGCGCGCGGTTACGTGGAAACCGTGTTCGGGCGCCGTTTATGGTTGCCGGAAATTAATTCGCCGAACGGCCCGCGCCGCCAGGGAGCCGAACGGGCGGCGATCAATGCGCCCATGCAGGGCACGGCTGCCGACCTGATCAAGCTGGCCATGATCGCCGTGCAAGACTGGCTGGAAACAGACGGCTTGCAAACGAAGATGATCATGCAGGTGCACGATGAATTGGTGCTGGAAGTGCCCGACGCGGAACTGGAACTGGTCAAGCGCAAGCTGCCGGAACTGATGGCTGGCGTGGCCGAATTGAAAGTACCGCTCACTGCCGAGGTAGGTATCGGTAAAAACTGGGATGAAGCGCATTGATGCTGCGTCGGCTTACGCGGGGCATGCCCCGCTAAGCCGACCTACATGTTTAACAATAGCAATGAGCGTAGGTCGGCTTAGCGCGCAGCGCGTAAGCCGACATTTTTTGTCAACACACCTTTCAGGAGAAACGCATGAGCGACATGATCACCGATTGTGAAAGTTTGCTGGGCCAGAGCAGCTTGTCCGGGCCGGATGGCCGGCGTGGTTTCCTGAAGGTGGCGCTGGGCGCGGGCTTTGCCGTGGCCGTGCTGCCCGTGGCGGCGCAAAGCGTCATCAAGACCGATTCTGCCGGGCTCGTCACAGGCAGCATGTCGGTGATGGTCGATGGCCAGGCCGTGCCCGTGTATGCGGCGCAGCCGGAAGGCAAGACGGGCTTGCCCGTGGTCTTGGTCATTTCGGAAATCTTTGGCGTGCATGAGCACATTGCCGACATGGCGCGCCGCTTCGCCAAACAGGGCTATCTGGCGCTGGCACCCGATTTGTTCGTGCGCCAGGGCGACCCTACCAAGGTGGCCAGCATTCCTGAACTGTTGAAAGGCATTATCGCCAAGACGCCCGACGCGCAAGTGATGGCGGACCTCGACGCGGTTGTTGCGTGGGCAAAACAGAATGGCGGCGACACGAGCCGCCTGGCCATTACCGGCTTTTGCTGGGGCGGGCGTATCACCTGGCTGTACGCGGCGCACAATCAGGCCGTCAAGGCGGGCGTGGCCTGGTATGGCCGCCTGGTGGGTGAGCCGACCCCTTTGCAACCGAGCAATCCCATCGATATCGCCGCGACCTTGAAAGTCCCCGTACTGGGTTTGTACGGCGGCAAGGATACGGGCATTTCGCAGGAATCGATTGCCAAGATGCAGGAGGCGCTGGCCAAGGGCGGCAAGCAATCGCAATTCGTCGTCTACCCCGATGCGGGCCATGCCTTCAACGCCGATTACCGCGCCAGCTATGTGGCGGCCGATGCGAAAGACGGCTATGCGCGTTGCCTGGCCTGGTTCAAAACGCATGGTGTTGCCTGAGTTTGCGGCCTGAACGGCGCTAAAAGTGCCTGATGACGCTATTTTTTCCATCCCTTGATGTGAAAAACGCGAAAAACGCGAAAGGCGCACCGGGCTGTAAAGTGCCCGGTGTGCGTCAATGCAGTACAATTGCATCTCCATCGCGCTACGCTGCCGCCAAACGCACAAAAAATTAAGTAATAGATAACAGCGTATGCATCAGGCCAGACGCCAGCATCGCGGCGCCAGTGACCCGGCGCCATTTTGAGGTAAGAAAATCATCGATCCCGTCCTTATATCCATTTTGCTCGCGACCACGCTCGCGGGCGTCTTCAGCATTACTGCGGCGGCGATCTTTTCGTTTGCATTCTTGTCCAAAGTGGTCGAGCGCATGGTCAGCTTGTCCGTCGGCATCATGCTGTCGACGTCGCTGCTGCACGCCTTGCCTGAAGCGTTCGAGTCGCAAGCGGACCCGCGCAGCCTGTTCGCCACCTTGCTGGCGGGCTTGCTGGCCTTTTTCATGCTGGAAAAGTTCGCCATCCTGCGCCATTCGCACCACCATGAAGGCGATGGCCACCAGCATGCGCACGGCCACGACAAGCACGAAGCGGGCAAGGCCGGCTGGATGATTTTAGTCGGCGACGGCATGCACAATTTTACCGACGGCATCCTGATCGCCGCCGCCTTCCTGGCCGATCCGAAACTGGGGCTGGTGACGGGCCTGGCCATCATCGCGCACGAAATCCCGCAAGAAATCGGCGACTTCATCGTGTTGCTCAATGCCGGTTTTTCGCGCCTGCGCGCCTACATCTTCAATCTGCTGTGCAGCCTGATGGCGGTGGCCGGCGGCTTGCTTGGCTATTTCACCCTGGACCGCGCCAGCAACCTGATTCCTTACGTGCTGGTGTTCGCCTCGTCCGGCTTCATCTATATTGCCCTGTCCGACCTGATGCCGCAGATGCAGCGTCGTTCGACCCTGCGCGAAACCATACCGCAAGTGCTGCTGATCGCATTGGGCGTATGCATCGTGCTGTTTTTGACGCATAAACGCCACGGCGGCTGATGCACGGGCTCAGTGCGCCGGGCATGGCCTTGCGGTTGCCAGCGGGCGCTGCAGGCGGCACTGGAATGGCTGCATCAAGCGTCGGGGATAAGATCGCAGTTATCCACCAACAAAAAAATGGCGGACCATCTGGCCCGCCATTTTGTTAGTTGCCCGTCGCCACGGGCCGCGCCGGATCGGCGCACCATTCGCTCCACGAACCCGGATACAGGGCCGCGCCGCTTAAACCGGCCACTTCCAGGGCCAGCAGGTTATGGCACGCCGTGACGCCGGAGCCGCATTGCAGGATAGTAGATTTAGCCGTGCTGATCAGGCCCGCGAATTCCTGCTCCAGTTCTTTAGCGGATTTGAAGCGACCATCCGCCTGCAAGTTATCCTTGAATAAACGGTTTTTCGCGCCCGGGATATGGCCGCCCACGGGGTCGATGGTTTCGTTTTCGCCACGGAAACGATCTGGCGCGCGCGCGTCGAGCACCTGCAGTTCCTGCGTGGCCAGGTTCGCCAGCACCTCCTGCACGCTGACCGTGCGCGTCAGGCTGACTTTTTCCGTGATGTTGCCTGCTGCGCGCGGTGCCACGGGCGTGACCAGCGGCAAACCTTGCGCCTGCCACGCGCCCAGGCCGCCGTCGAGTACGGCAACGGCCGGGTGGCCTACCCAACGCAGCAGCCACCATAAACGGGCGGCGAACATGCCGCCCTGGCCGTCATAGGCGACCACTTGCGTGTCGTCATTGATGCCCCAGCCGCGCAAGGTGGCCAGCAGGGCGTTGCGGTCGGGCAAGGGATGTCGGCCCGTAAAGTCCGCGCCCCGCGCTGTTTTCGGGCCGGACAGGGCCGTGTCGATATCGGCAAACTGCGCGTTCTGGATGTGGCCAGCGGCAAACGCATCGCTGCCGGCAGTGGGGTTGAGCAAGTCGTGGCGGCAATCGAGGATGACCCAGTGGCTGTCATTGAGGTGGCTGGCCAGTTCACTGGCCTGTAACAGGGTGGTGTACATCAGTAACGCTCCTTTACACTTCGCTGGCGATGGGATCCGTGCGCGCGATGGCGGCGCCACGGGCCGTGTTGCGGGTATTGTAATAGGTTGCCGCGATGCCGGAGGCGAGAATGATGCCGATGCCGGCCCAGCCATGCCAGTCGAACAGGTCGCCAAAGATCACCACGCCCCAGAAGCTGGAAAAGACGATGCCCGTGTATTGCAAGTTGGCAACCACGAGGGTTTTGCCCAGGCGATAGGCGCGCGTCATGGCCATCTGTGCCATGGTGGCGCATAGGCCGATCACGGCCAGCAAGCCGATGCCGTAGCCGCTCGTGTGCGCGTGCCAGACGACGGGACCGCCGCCGGCGCTGGCCACGTTGCCGATCACGCCGGCGAGAAAATTGACGACCGAGAAATAAAACACGACACGGTATTCGGGTTCGCCCAGCAAGCCCAGTTTGCGCACCTGCAAATAGGCGAGGGCCGATAGCATGCCCGAAATCAAGGCCGTGATGGCGCCAGCCACCTGGTCCGTCTCGAACACGGGTTGCAGCAGCAGGGTCACGCCGACAAAGCTCATGGCAATGGCTGCCACCAGCGGCCACTCGACTTGCTGCGTCGCTTTCCACCAGCCGCCCGCGAGCAAAATCACGGCGATCCAGATGGGCGCCATGTAATTGAGCGTCATGGCCGTGGCCAGCGGCAGGATGGCGATGGCATAAAACCACAGCCACAGGGCGATCACGCCCACCACGCCGCGCCACAGATGCTGGCCCGGCAGCGTGGTTTTAAAGCTGCCGCCCTGGTACAAAATCGTACAGCTCATGACGCTCATGCCGATGATGCCGCGATACATGACGATTTCGGAAGTCGAATACAACTCCGACGCCAGTTTCACGCACACGCCCATGATGGCGAACATAAAGCTGGCAAACAGCATCCACAACGATTGCATTGGATTCCTGGAAATTGGAAGGATAAAAAAAAGGGCCGCGCAATGCGGCCCTTCTACTAATTACAGTTCGATATTGTTGCGGTACCACTCGTGGAAATGCTGCATGCCGTCTTCCATGGGCGACTGGTAAGGCCCCACTTCATTCTCGCCGCGCGCCATCAGGGCTTTGCGGCCGGCATCCATGCGCAAGGCGATCTCATCGTCCTCGACGCAGGTTTCCATGTAGGCGGCCCGTTCTGCCTCGACGAAGTCGCGCTCGAATAGCACGATTTCCTCTGGGTAATAGAACTCCACCACGTTGCGCGTCTTTTGCGGGCCATCGGGCCACAGGGTCGAGACGATCAGCACGTGCGGATACCATTCGACCATGATGTTCGGGTACAGGGTCAGCCAGATGGCGCCATACGGTGGTGCTTCGCCGCCACGCAATTGCAGCACCTGCTCTTGCCATTTTTTATACGCAGGCGTACCAGCCTGCTGCAAGCCGCGGTGCACGCCCACCGTTTGCACGCTGTAATCGTTGCCGAATTCCCAGCGCAGATCGTCGCAGCTGACAAAGCTGCCCAGGCCAGGGTGGAACGGTTCCACGTGATAATCCTCGAGGCAGACTTCGATGAAAGTCTTCCAGTTGTAGTCGCATTCGTGGATTTCCACGTGGTCAAACATGTAGCCGGAAAAATCGAGTTCTTTCGAGACGGATAAATCTTTCAATTTTTCCATCACGTTGTAGCCATTTTGCTCGAACAGCAAGCCATTCCAGCTTTGCAGCGGCTTTTTCGACAGGTTCAGGCACGGCGTCTCGGGGAAGTGCGGCGCGCCGATCAATTTCCCCTTCAGGTCGTAGGTCCAGCGGTGCAGAGGGCAGACGATATGGTGCGCATTGCCGCGGCCATTGAACATCAGCGCCTGCCGGTGGCGGCACACGTTGGAGAGCACTTCGATGCCATTGGCGTTGCGCACGAGCATGCGCCCCTCGTTCTCAGACGCCAGGGTCGCAAAATCGCCGGTTTCCGGCACCATCAGCGCATGCCCGACATAGCGCGGGCCGGCTTGGAACAATTGCTGCATTTCACGCTGCAACAGCGTTTCGTCAAAATAGACGTGGACCGGAAGTTGCGCGTTTGAACGCGCCAGCTTGGCGTGAGTAGCCAGATCGGACATCCCAACCCCCCATAAATGTACAACGGTCAGCAGTGCCCCAGGCCATTCCCTGGGCAGCCGCTACAGAGAGAAAGAATCCGCAAAGACCTGAATTCAAATTTGTTGAAACGGTATTTCGGACACAACCGGCGATTATAGCGTGTATCGGCCTCGGCATTGCCAAAACCCTCCAGCAAATAGGCGGCTTTAATGAGATTAATGAGAAATATTGTCATTTGCAGTACAATTTCCGGCCGCAGGGAACGATTGCGCTAGAATTCGCCGCCAAGCCGGCAGCGTGTTTGCCTTTGAGCACACCGCTTGCGCTTTAGTTTTCACTTAATAGTGTAGTTTGTTCTAAAATAACGCTTCTATGCTGGCCGGGAGTCCCCGGCGTCTCCCTACATACCCCTCGTGCCACGAAGAGATCTGAGTCTATGTCGAAGAAATTAACTGCCGCTGCCGCCGCGCCGGCCTCGTTTGAAGAGGCAATGGCGGAACTGGCGCAGCTGGTAACGCAAATGGAAGCGGGCCAGTTGCCGCTGGAAGCATCGGTCGCGGCGTATCAGCGCGGCTCGGAACTGGTCAAGTATTGCGCCACCCAGCTCGATAGCGTCGAAGCGCAGGTGAAAGTATTGGAAGGCGACATGTTGAAACCGTTCGTCGATGCCGGCGAGGCCGCGCTATGATGGCCAATGTGCAACAAGACGGCGTGACCTTCGGCGACTGGATGCAAACTACGCAGTCCGGCGTGGAAGGCCGGCTCGATCAATTCCTGCCAGCGCCAGACGTGGTGCCGCACAAGCTGCACGCGGCCATGCGCTATGCGCTGCTGGGCGGCGGCAAGCGCGTGCGCCCGCTGCTGGTGATGGCGGCCGGTGAATTGTTTGATGCCGATCAAGACACCCTCGCGCGTGCCGCTTGTGCGCTCGAAATGATACACGTGTATTCGCTCGTTCACGACGACATGCCTTGCATGGATGACGATGCCTTGCGCCGTGGCAAGCCGACCGTGCACATTGCCTACGATGAAGCGACGGCCCTGCTGGTGGGCGATGCGCTGCAATCGCAAGCGTTCATGCTGCTGGTCGACGGCACGGCCATTCCACCGGCGCGACAAATGGCCATGCTCAAGCTGCTGGCGCACGCCTCGGGTTCCTTTGGCATGTGCGGCGGCCAGGCGATTGACCTCGATAGCGTCGGCCTGGCCTTGACCTTGCCGCAGCTGGAACAGATGCATCAATTGAAAACGGGTGCCTTGTTGCGCGCGGCCGTGATGCTGGGCGCGCTGGCGGGCAAGGACTTGACGTCGGACGAGGTGACGGCGCTCAATGCTTATGCACGCGCCGTCGGACTGGCGTTCCAGGTGGTCGACGATGTGCTCGACGCGACGGCCGATTCGGCCACCCTGGGCAAGACGGCAGGCAAGGATGCGGCGGCCAACAAGCCGACCTACGTATCGATACTGGGGCTGGAACCATCGAGAGCCTTGGCAGAACAATTGCGGTGCGACGCCCATGCGGCGCTGGCGCCATTCGGGGACAAGGCACGCCGTTTGCGC
Organism: Janthinobacterium sp. CG_23.4; assembly: GCF_029892305.1. Taxonomy (NCBI): domain Bacteria; kingdom Pseudomonadati; phylum Pseudomonadota; class Betaproteobacteria; order Burkholderiales; family Oxalobacteraceae; genus Janthinobacterium; species Janthinobacterium sp. CG_23.4. The sequence continues at coordinate 575,805 of NZ_JARXUX010000001.1, forward strand.
GAGCTGGCGGACCTGGTCGTGCAGCGGAAGGCATAAATGAAACTGTTAGAAACCATCAATGAACCAGCACAAGTGCGCAAGCTGGCCCGCTCGCAACTGGTGCCGCTGGCGCAGCAATTGCGCAGCTTCCTGCTCGACTCCGTTTCCAAGACGGGCGGCCATCTGTCGTCCAACCTGGGTACGGTCGAGCTGACCGTCGCGCTGCACTATGTGTTCAACACGCCGCATGACCGCATCGTCTGGGACGTGGGTCACCAGACCTATTCGCACAAGATTTTGACGGGCCGCCGCGAGCGCATGCATACCTTGCGCCAGAAGGATGGCATTTCCGGCTTCCCGAAACGTGACGAGAGCGAGTACGACACCTTCGGCACGGCGCATTCGTCGACGTCGATCTCGGCGGCGCTGGGCATGGCGCAGGCGGCCAAGATCAAGGGCGACCCACTGCACGCGATCGCCGTGATCGGCGACGGTTCGATGACGGCCGGCATGGCCTTCGAGGCGATGAACAATGCAGGCGTGCAGGAAGACGTCAACCTGCTGGTGATCTTGAACGACAACGATATGTCGATCTCGCCACCCGTGGGCGCGCTGAATCGCCACCTGGCGCGCTTGATGTCGGGCCAGTTCTATGCGGCGGCAAAAAATGTCGGCAAGTCGGTCTTGCCCGGCCCCGTGCTGGAGTTGGCGAAGCGCTTCGAAGAGCACGCCAAGGGCATGGTCGTGCCGGCCACCATGTTCGAGGAATTCGGTTTCAACTATATCGGCCCCATCGACGGCCACGACCTCGATTCGCTGATCCCGACCTTGCAAAATATCAAGCAATTGAAGGGCCCGCAATTCCTGCATGTGGTGACCAAGAAGGGGCAAGGCTACAAGCTGGCCGAGGCGCAACCGATTTTGTACCATGGCACGGGCAAGTTCAACCCGGCCGAAGGCATCAAGCCGGCCACGGCACCGGCCAAGATGACGTATACGGAAGTGTTCGGCAACTGGCTGTGCGACATGGCGACGCACGACAAGCGCCTGGTGGGCATCACGCCGGCCATGCGCGAAGGTTCGGGCATGGTCAAGTTCGAACAGCAGTTCCCCAACCGATATTTCGACGTCGGTATTGCCGAGCAGCATTCCGTGACCTTCGGCGCGGGCCTGGCGTGCGAAGGCCTGAAACCCGTCGTGGCCATCTATTCGACTTTCCTGCAGCGCGCCTACGATCAACTGATCCACGACGTGGCGCTGCAAAACCTCGACGTGACGTTTGCGCTGGACCGCGCCGGCCTGGTAGGCGCCGATGGCGCCACGCATGCTGGCAATTACGACATGGCCTTCCTGCGCTGCATCCCCAATATGGTCGTCATGGCCGCGTCCGATGAAAACGAATGCCGGCAAATGCTCACCACGGGCTACCACTACCCAGGCCCGGCAGCCATCCGCTATCCGCGCGGTGCCGGTGCCGGCGTGGCCATCGTGCCGGAATTGACGAGTATCGAAATCGGCAAGGGCGAGATCAAGCGCCAGGGCAAGCGCAGCGCCATCCTGGCCTTCGGTTCCATGGTGGCACCTAGTGTGGCGGCGGGCGAGAAGCTCGACGCGACGGTCGCCAACATGCGCTTCGTCAAGCCGCTCGACGTAGCGCTGCTGAAACAGCTTGCCGCTGAGCACGATTATCTGGTGACGGTGGAAGAGGGCTGCATCATGGGCGGCGCCGGTTCGGCCGTGGCCGAGGCTTTGGCAGCGGAGGGCATAGTCAAGCCGATTTTGATGCTCGGCTTGCCGGACGTCTTCATCGACCATGGCGACCCCGTGCAACTGCTGAAAAGCGTGGGCCTCGATGCTGCCGGCATCGCTGCCTCGATCGAACAGCGCTTCGGCGCCTCTCAGCCGCGCCTGGCCGCCGTCAGCTAACGCCGTTTTCCTGCGGACAGAAAAACGGCACTGTGGTGTTAATGCCGTTCAGTTAGTATGTTAGTGATGCTATTTTTAGCCCAAGAACTTGGACAGGGGTCGGTCACTTCGTGATCGGAATGTGCTCCATTGAAGCACATTCCCCCGGCGGGTCCGACCCAGCTCTTTGCCTCTGGGGTTAGCGAATTTACTGGCGCTCATCAATCACGCCAAAACCCTTAACTGAACGGCATTAGCGCTGCGGGGCCGTTTTTTTTCGCCTGCAGCGATGTTACGCTGCACTGCAACATTTTTCGTCCGGGAATGCTACGATGACGCTTTGATACCTTCTCAAAGTCGACCTTGCATTTCAGGAAACTTCACCGCCGTACACGCGCACTGGCCGCCCGCTCGCTGACGGGCATGCACGCCTACACCGACACCCTGGCGCAGCGCCGTCCCCTGTGGATGGTCACCCTGGCCATCGACGAAACCAATCTGTCCGAGGGCTTGCGGGCCGCCTGCGCCTCGAGCGCCATGCTGCTGCTGGGCCTGTTGTTCGAGCATCCCGATTTTTCCTGGGCCGCCATCGGCGCCTTCTGGACTTGTCTTGCCGACGCGGCCGGCACGCGGCGCATGCGCTTCGTCTCGATGCTGGGCTTCGGTTTGCTGTCGACCGTTGCCGGCGGCTTGACGGCGCTGGCGGCCGGCCAAGGTGTGGCGGTGGCGGCTATTGCCGTGCTGCTGTTTTCCTGGGCCGGCGCGCTGGCGCGCATCTGGGGTGCGGCCACGGCGCAAGTCGCGATCCTGGCGGCCACGGCCTGCGTAGTGATGGTCACGCATCCGCTGGACTCGATGACGCAGACGGCGCCGTTCCTGGGCCTGTACATGTTTGGCTGCCTGTTTGCCACCGTGCTCAGTTTTACGCTGTGGCGCATCCACCCGTTCGGCCCAAGCAGGCGCGCCATCGGCATCGCGTATTCGCGCCTGGCCGGCATCGCGCGCGACAATGCGCGCTTCCTGGCGCAGGGCCAGGCGCTGCCGGACGCCGCTGCGCATGGCGCCAACTACCGCTCGCAGGCGCGCGCCGCGCTGGAGGCGGCGAGAGTAGCGCTGGCCGCCGTGCCGCCTGCGCGCGCGGGCCGCAGCATCCTGTACGACAACCTGTTGCTGGCGCTCAGCGATGCTGAACGCATCTTCGCCTATCTGATCGCCGTCACGCATACCTGCGAGCGCGAGCAGCAGCGCTTGCACCAGGACCCGCGCGCGCGGCGCAGCCTGGAAGTGATGGCCGTGCTGTTGCGCCGCCTGGGACTAGTCGTGCAGCGCCAGCCGGAAACGCCGCCCCTGCTCCTGCAGCGTCGACTGGCTGTGTGCGGACGGCGCCTGGAAGCGGCACTGGGTGCCTTGCTGCCCTTGCGCCTGAACGTCGACTTCATGGAACTGGGCTTGCCGCGCGCGACGCAGTTGCCGTGGCGCCAGGCGGCCTTCCTGGCGCTGGGGCAGGCGTGGCAGACGGCGAAAGTCAACGCCACGCCACAGTCGCTGGGCTGGCGCCATGCGGCGCGCGTGTCGCTGGCGACGACGGCCGGCTTCCTGCTGGTCGAGGCGCTGCAGATTCCCTTTGGCTACTGGGCCACCATGGCAACGTTACTGATATTGCAGCCGTCCGTATCGACCACTTGGCCGCGCGGCATCGAGCGCGTTGCTGGCAGCGTGCTGGGCGCCGTGCTGGCCGTGCTGATCGGCCTGGCCGTGCACACCCCGCTGGCCATTTCACTGGTGGTGTTTCCCCTGATCGTCGCCACCATGGCTTTGCGCCGCGTCAGCTACAGCCTGCACGTGTTGTTCATGACGCCGGCCTTCGTACTGGTGGCCGACTATGCGGCGCCCGCCAGCGAAATGGTGTATGCCGCCAGCCGCCTGGGCAACAATGTGCTCGGTTGCGTGCTGGCCCTGGTGGCCACGTTTTTCCTGTGGCCGGACCGCGAGGCGGACGATTTGGACCAGCGCCTTGCGAAAGCCGTGTCGGCCAATCTGAAATACCTGCTGGCCGTGCTGGTGGCAGGCGGACGCTGGGATAGCGCCATCGCGCACTTGCGCCGCGAGGCGGGACTGGCCAGCAATAACGCGGAACAGGTGTTGCAGCGCCTGCGCATCGAGCGCCGTCTGGATCGCAGTAGCGGCGTGGGCCTGGCGGCGCTGCGCACCTTGCCGCTGCTGCGCCGCGTGGCGGGCAGTACGGCTCGCATCAGTTTGAGTCCCCAGGCCGAGCCGGCGCCGCCCGCGCTGCAGCAGTGGATTGCCGCAGTCAGCGGGGAAATCGATGCGCTGCTGCGCGGTGTGTCGGGCACGCCTTCCTGCGCGCCCTGCGCCAGCGACGGCTTGACCGCCCTGCAAGCCGATGCCGTGGCCCAGGTGCAGTTACTGCGTGGCTTGCTGCGCGAGCATGTGCACGTTCAAGGGGCGCCGGAAAAAATTGACGCAGGCCGCAGACTAGGGGCCGCCCACCCTGTCCCGTGATGACTGCCATGGCGCATGGTTCTCATTGCGCGTTAGCAGTGTTGATACCCGATGAGGCAGCGTGACGCGTGACGGGGTGGCGATAAAAAATGCAGCGCCGGCGGCCTTAGGCGCGCGCGCGGTCATGCCGCCACAGCACGTCGCTGCCGCCGGCAAAGCGGTTCAGCACGCGCGACAGCACGAACAGCAAGTCCGACAAGCGGTTCACGTACTGGCGTGGATGTTCGTGCAGGGTTTCCGCATTGGCCAGCGTGACGATGCTGCGCTCGGCGCGGCGGCACACAGTGCGGCAGACGTGCGCCAGCGAGGCTGCGCGTGAACCGGCCGGCAAGATGAATTCACTCAGGGCGGGCAAGTCCGCATTGTATTTCGCCAGTAAATCATCAAGGCGCAGCACATGCTCTTCCTTGATCAGCTGGTAGCCGGGGATGCAGATTTCTCCGCCCAGGTCGAACAGGTCGTGCTGGATGGCTACCAGCTCTTCGCGCAAGGCGTCGGGCATGGCTTCGCACAGCAGCAAGCCGATATTGGAATTGAGTTCGTCCACGTCGCCCATGGCGTGAACGCGGGCGCTATCCTTGCTGGTGCGGCTGCCGTCGCCCAGGCCTGTGCTGCCATTGTCGCCCGTGCGGGTGGCGATTTTCGAAAGTCGGTTGCCCATGATGCTGATCCTGTCAAAGAAGAATGGAAGCAGCATACGACACTGCGCGCCGCCTGACCGCAGATTTGCCTGCAAATTGGACAAAAAATGCGCTGCGCGCCACTTTTGTGCTTACAATCAGTACACGACCATGCCTGTCTGCCCCCTATCTTATGCTCAAAGCCGCCCCTAAATCCGGATTCACCGTCGCACGCCAGCAAGCTGTCGTCGCGGCCCTGCTGGCCGTGCTGCCGGCTCGCTGCGTGCTGTCCGACGCCGAAGATACGCGCCCGTACGAATGCGACGGCCTGGCCGCTTACCGTCAGTTGCCGATGGTGGTCACCTTGCCCGACACGGAAGAGCAAGTCATCGCCATCCTCGGCGTCTGCCGCGAGTTGAATGTGCCGATCGTGCCGCGTGGCGCCGGCACGGGCTTGTCGGGCGGCGCCTTGCCCATCGCCGACGGCGTGGTGCTGTCGACGGCGCGCCTGAACCGCATCGTGCGCCTCGATGCCTACGCGCGCACGGCCGTGGTGCAGCCGGGCGTGCGTAACCTGGCCATTTCCGAAGCGGCGGCGCCGTACGCGTTGTATTACGCGCCCGACCCTTCGTCGCAAATCGCCTGCAGCATCGGCGGCAACGTGGCGGAAAACTCGGGTGGCGTGCATTGCCTGAAATACGGCCTGACCGTGCACAATGTGCTGCGCGTGCGCGTCGTTACCATCGCTGGCGAGGTGCTGGAATTGGGCGGCGAATGCCTCGATTCGCCCGGCCTCGACCTGCTGGCCGTCTTCATCGGCTCAGAAGGCATGCTCGGCATCGTCACCGAAGTGACGCTCAAACTGATCCCGAAGCCGGCCACCGCGCGGGTCATCATGGCGTCGTTCGGCGACGTCGTCACGGGCGGCAATGCGGTAGCCAACGTGATCGCCGCCGGCATCATCCCGGCCGGACTGGAAATGATGGACCAGACGTCCTCGCGCATGGTCGAACCATTCGTCAAGGCTGGCTACGACACCGATGCGGCGGCCATTTTGCTGTGCGAAGCGGACGGCACGCACGAGGAAGTGGAAGAGGAAATCGCCCGCATGACGGCCGTGCTGGAAGGGGCCGGCGCCAGTGCCATCGCCGTCTCGCAGTCGGAAGCTGAGCGCATGAAGTTCTGGTCCGGCCGCAAGAACGCCTTTCCCGCCGCCGGGCGCATCTCGCCCGACTACTACTGCATGGACGGCACCATCCCGCGCAAGCGCCTGGCCGAAGTCCTGACCGGCATCGCCGCCATGGAAACGACGCATGGCTTGCGCTGTGCGAACGTGTTCCACGCGGGTGACGGCAATCTGCATCCTTTGATCCTGTTTGACGCCAACGAGCCCGGTCAATTCGAGCGCGCCGAAGCGTTTGGCGCGGACATCCTGGCCCTTTGCGTAGCAGTGGGCGGCACCATCACGGGCGAGCATGGCGTGGGCATGGAAAAGATCAATTCCATGTGCGTGCAGTTTACGCGCGCCGAACTCGATGCCTTCTTTGCCGTCAAGCGCGCCTTCGATCCCCACGCCTTGCTGAACCCGGACAAGGCGATACCTACCTTGAACCGCTGCGCTGAATTTGGCAAGATGCATGTGACGGCCGGACGCCTGCCGTTTGCCAACCTGCCGCGTTTTTAATTTTCCGGAGACTCCTTTGCAAGCGATAGTGGAACAATTCAGGCAGCGCATCGTCGCCGCCAGCGCAGCGGGCAGCCCCTTGCGCTTGCGCGGCAGCGGTAGCAAAGACTGGTATGGCCAGCAATTCGACGGCGAGGTGCTCGATACGCGCGCGTATGCCGGCATCATCGACTATGAACCGACCGAGCTGGTGATCACGGCTCGTTGCGGCACGCCGCTGGCCGAGATCGAGGCGGCGCTGGCCGCGCGCAATCAGATGCTGGCCTTCGAGCCGCCGCATTTCGGCCCCGGCGCGACGGTCGGTGGCGTTGTCGCTAGCGCCTTGTCCGGCCCACGCCGGGCCAGTGCCGGCGCGCTACGTGATTTTGTGCTGGGCGCCGTGCTGATGGACGGCCATGGCGAACGCCTGGCTTTTGGCGGGCAAGTCATGAAAAACGTGGCCGGCTACGATGTCTCGCGCCTGCTGGCCGGCTCGCTGGGGACATTGGGCCTGATCCTGGAAGTGTCGCTGAAAGTACTGCCCTTGCCGCTGCGCGAAGCGACCTTGCGCGTGGCGTGCGCGGAAATCGCCGCCTTGCGCATGCTCAATGAATGGGCGGGAAAACCGTTGCCGATATCGGCCAGCTGCTGGCATGACGGCGTGCTGACGCTACGCCTGTCCGGCGCCGAAGCGGCCGTGTCGGCGGCGCTGCGCACGCTGGGCGGCCAGTTGCTGGCAGCCGAAGACGCGGCCGCCTTCTGGTTGTCCGTGCGCGAGCAGACGCACGCTTTCTTTACAGACGCGGACAGCCTGTGGCGCTTATCGTTGCCGCCGCACGCCAGCGCCATGATTTTAAAAGGGCAGCAACTGATCGAGTGGGGTGGCGCGCAGCGCTGGCTGAAGCTCGATGCCGCCGCCGACGTGCAAGGTGCTCAGGAAATCCGCCAGGCGGTGGCTGCCGCCGGCGGCCACGCCACCCTGTTCCGCGGCGGCGACAAGACGGTGGGCGTGTTCCATCCGCTGGCGCCGGCTGTTGCAACTATCCACCAGCGCCTGCGGCAGGCTTTCGATCCTGCCGGCATCTTCAACCCGCATAGAATGTATTGAGCGCGCATGCAAACCAATCTCGCCGATTTCATCAAAAATACGCCGGCAGGCGACGAAGCCGAAGCCATCCTGCGCGCCTGTGTGCATTGCGGCTTTTGCACGGCCACCTGTCCCACTTACCAGCTGCTGGGCGATGAACTCGGTGGCCCGCGCGGACGCATTTATTTGATCAAGCAAGTGCTCGAAGGCGCGCCCGTCACTGCCAAGACACAGATGCACCTGGACCGCTGCCTGACCTGTCGCAACTGTGAGTCGACCTGTCCCTCGGGGGTGCAGTACGGGCGCCTGGTCGACATCGGCCGCAACGTCGTCGATCAGCGCGTGCAGCGCCCCTTGCGCGAGCGGGCCTTGCGCTTCGCGCTGAAGCAAGCCTTGCCGCGCCGCTGGCTGTTTACGCCCGTCTACAAGGCGGGGCAGGCGCTGCGGCCCTTGCTGTCAAAAAGCTTGCAGGACAAGCTGCGTCCGGGCGCCGAGGCTGGCACATGGCCCACACGCCAGCATGCGCGCAGCATGCTGCTGCTTGACGGCTGCGTGCAGCCGGCCATGTCGCCGAACATCAACGCGGCCACGGCGCGCGTGCTCGACGCCTTGGGCGTGCAGCTGGTCAATGTGCCGAAGGCCGGCTGCTGCGGCGCGCTGCGCCATCACTTGAACGACCAAGAGGCGGCGCTGGACGATATGCGCCGCAATATCGATGCCTGGTGGCCGTATGTCGAGAGCGCGGAAGCCATCGTCATGACGGCGTCTGGTTGCGGCGCCACGGTGAAGGAATATGGCCATCTGCTGGCGCACGATGCGCAGTACGCGGACAAGGCGCGGCGCATCGCCGCGCTGACGCGTGATTTGTCCGAGATCATGCCGGCGTTTGAAGCGCAGCTGGTGGCGCAGCTGAAGGGCGGCATCGGCAAAAGAGTCGCCTACCACCCGCCATGCACCCTGCAGCATGGCCAGCAAGTGCGCGGCAAGGTGGAGCAGGTGCTGCGCGCCGTCGGCGTCGACGTGCGCCTATGCGCCGACAGCCATCTGTGCTGCGGTTCGGCCGGTACGTATTCGATCTTGCAGCCGGCACTCTCGCAGCAGCTGCGTGACAACAAGGTGGCGAACCTGGAAGCGTGCGAGCCGGAGATGATAGTGTCGGCCAATATCGGCTGCCTGAGCCACCTGCAGTCGGGCACGCAGACGCCCGTGCGGCACTGGATCGAGCTGATTGACGCGGCCTTGAGCGCCGTTAAATAGGCGTTTCGCTGTACTGCGCGATGCGCCATTGCGGGGCAGGGATGAAATTATTTGCCCACTCCAGCACGGCGTCAGCCTGCATGGGGCGGGCGATACCGTAGCCTTGCGCGAGGTCGCAACCGAGCTGTATCAGGCGTGCGCCATGCTCGACGCTTTCCACGCCTTCGGCGATCACTGTCAGGGAAAATGAACGGGCCAGGCCGATGACGGCGCGCACCAGGTGCAGGTCGTCGCGGTCGTTGAGCATATTGCGCACGAAGCTCTGGTCGATCTTGACGATGTTCGCCGGCAGGCGCTTCAAATAGGACATCGACGAGTAGCCGGTGCCGAAATCGTCGAGCGCGAACGTGATGCCCAGCGCCTGGCAGGCGCGGATGATGCGGCGCACGTCCTCGATGTCGTGCAGGGCTGACGATTCGAGGATCTCCAGTTCCAGCATGCTGGCGCACACGCCGGGAAATTCGCCAAGGATGGTTTCCAGGCGCGAGACGAAGTTTGCTTGCTGGAAGTGGCGTGCCGCGATATTCACGCTGACCACCCAGTGCTTGCCGGCGGCGCTCCAGCGCTGCATCTGCCGCAGGGCCTGGCGCAGCACCCATTCGCCGATGTTGATGATCAGGTCCGTCTGCTCCACCAGCGGCAGGAATTGCGCGGGCGCCAGCACGCCGCGGCGCGCATGCTGCCAGCGTAGCAGTCCTTCCATGCCCACCACGGTGCCGGCGCGCATGTCCACCTTGGGCTGGTAGTACAGCCGCAGCTCGCCGTTGATCAGGGCATGGCGCACTTCCGTACGCTGGTTATGGTGAGTGCGCACTTCTTCATCGAGGTTGGTGTCGAAGAAGTGGTATTGGTTGCGTCCCGTCAGTTTCGCCTGGTAGACGGCGTGGTCGGCGTGGCGCAGCAGGCTTTCCGTATTCAGATCCTTGCCCGCGTAGACGGCGATACCGACGCTGGCCGTCATGTGCAGCGCCTGCTGGTCGCACTGGTAGGGGTGGCTCAATTCCTGCAACAATTGCGTGACATTGTGTTCGATGCTGGCGATGTTGGCCTGGCCGCACAGCAGAATGACGAATTCATCGCCGCCCAGGCGCGCCGCGTAGTGGACCTGGCCCGTAAAGCTGTGCAGCCGGCCCGCCACCTGCTTGAGGATTTCATCGCCCGCTTCGGCGCCATGGCGGTTGTTGATGGCCTGGAAGTGGTCGAGGTCGAACAGGCAGATGGCCAGCAGGCGCTGACGTTCGCGCGCGAGGAACAGTTCCTGTTCGAAACGGGCGGCCAGCGCGGCGCGGTTCGGCAAGCCCGTCAGCACATCATTGTAGTTCTGCCATGACATTTTTTGCATCGCTTGCTGCATGTGCACGGTCTCGTTCAGTTGTTCACCCAGTTGGCGCTGGCTGGTCTTGAGTGAGCTCAACAGCTCTTCGATATCGCCGGCCATGCTGTTGAACGACTGTGATACCGCGTGCGCTTCGGGCGTGGTACCGGCTGCCAGGCGCACGCCGAAGTTGCCTTCACGGAAGCGGTCGGTCGCTTGCACGAGCCGCGCCAGCAGCCGCCGGTGCGATGCCAGGATCATGCCCAGCAGGAGGAAGACCAGCACGATATTGATGGCGCTGAGGACGGCCTGCTCGCACACCCTGTGCCACACCTGCGCCAGGGGCAGGCCGGGCGTATAGTGCAAATCGAGGACGCCGTCGCCGCCGTCGGGCAGCGCCACTGTCAGGCGGCTGCGCATGGCCGTGATGCCGGCCAGGTGCGCGAACCAGACCGGTACGCTGGCCGTAGCAGTGCCGGCCAGCGCTGTGTCTGCCAATACCTCGACCTGTCCGTCAGATGTATGCCAGCGCGCGGAGGCGAGGCTGCGGTTCAGCGGCAGGGCGCTGCGCAGCACTTGGCGCACGCTGTCGTGCATTGCGTGGCGGTCAGTGCGCACGGCCAGCGGCAGCACCTTATTGGCCAGGAACAGGTCGAGTTGCCGGGCATCGCTCTGGTAGCGCGCGCTGGCCAGCGCGCTTTCAGTACTGAGCAAGGCATGATAACGGACAGCGGAAACGACGAGTATCAGGCAGGAAATAGGAATGAATAGGCGGCAATAAATGCCCATCCGCATCCATGAAGCTATTATTTTCCCAAAGACTGGCATCGTTTTTTGATCGATATTGACGAATAATTATGTCAACATTATCACCGAAATTTGCTATTGGAAACACAATAATAATATCAAGCATGAAATAAACACGGATAGCTTGTGAACTGACCCCGTAAAGTTGGACGGTTAAGTTTGTTAGGCGGCCAAGGGCTGGGTTCTGTATTGCACGGGACTCCCCCTATGTCAGGATAGATGTCGCGTCACTTGAATCACTTTAATCCATCCGGGGGCGGAGCAAAGACGTATAGTGAATCAGTATCCAGCAGAGCGCAAGGAAGCCATCCTTCGGCAAATGATGCCGCCGGAGAACAGGCCGGTATCGGCCTTGGCGAAGGAGAATGGTATCTCGGAACAGACACTTTATACTTGGCGACGAAATCTACAATCTCAGGGAGTGGCGGTGCCGGGAAATGGAAAGAATGCCGTGGTGTGGTCGTCGGCGGATAAATTTGGGGTGGTGCTGGAGACAGCACGCATGAACGAGGCCGAACTGGCTCAATACTGCAGGAGCAAAGGCTTGTTCGTCGAGCAGGTTGCCGATTGGCGCGAGGCCTGCCAGCAGGCCAATGAAGCGCCGGCCGAGCGTCACCGCGAACTGCGCGCGCAAGGCAAAAGCGACCGCAAGGAAATCAAGCAATTGAAGAAGGATTTGCAGCGTAAAGAGAAGGCACTGGCGGAGGCGGCGGCGCTGATCATTCTCAGAAAAAAAGCCCAGGCGATCTGGGGGGAGCCAGAGGACGATTGATCTGCGCCCCAGATCGCCAGCAAGTGATTACGCTAGTTGAAGAAGCTGTTGACGGCGGATGTCGCCGTGCGCAGGCGTGTGGTGCGCTGGAGATCAGCCTTCGAACCTACCAGCGCTGGATGCAGGGCAGTGATGGCAGTCAGGCGGACGGGCGCAAAGGCAGTCGGCGCGTGGCACCGGCCAACAAATTGAGCGAAGAGGAACGCCAGCAGATTGTGAAGGTTGCCAACAGCCCTGAATTTGCCAGTAGTCCACCTAGCCAGATCGTGCCGACCTTGGCTGATCGGGGCGAGTATCTAGCATCAGAATCGACCGTCTACCGGATATTGAAAGACGAGAAGCAGCAGCATCACCGCGGCCGAGCCAAGAAGCCCAGCACAAGGGTCGTCACAAGCCACTGCGCAACCGAGCCGAACCGCTTGTGGGCGTGGGACATCACTTGGCTGCCGACCAGCGTGCGAGGCTTGTATCTTTACTGGTACATGGTTCTTGACGTCTACAGCCGCAAGATCGTCGCGCACGAAGTGAACGTCGCCGAGTCTGCGGAAATGGCGTCGCTGCTGATGCGCAAGGCCAGCTTGGCCGAGGGGCTGGCCGGGCGTGAGGTGGTGCTCCACTCGGATAATGGCAGCTCAATGAAAGGCTCCACAATGTTGGCGACGCTGGAAAAGCTTGGGATCATGCCGTCGTTCAGCAGACCCCGTGTGAGCAACGATAACGCCTACGCCGAGTCGCTGTTCCGGACTTGCAAATACCGGCCAAACTATCCGAGCAAACCGTTTGAAAGTATCGAAAAGGCGCGACAATGGACGCTGTCATTTGTGCAGTGGTACAACCATCAGCACAAGCACAGCGGCCTGAAATTCGTGACGCCTGCGCAGCGCCATGATGGTCGGGACGGAGCGATCCTAAAATACCGCAAGCAAGTCTACGAGGCCGCCAAACAACGCCATCCTGAGCGCTGGGCCGGGACTACGCGGGATTGGGAATTGAACGATGAAGTCTGGCTGAATCCAGAACGGAAACCACCAGAGGAATTAAGAAAAGCTGCATGACTTGACGCGACATCTTTGTTGACAACTACCGGACTCAGCCCTTTTAGTTTCATCTTAATACGGTCGTGATTATAGTAGTGAATGTATTTCTTGATGCCGGTTTGTAGCTCTTCGACGCTGCTGAATTTGTTCAGGTAAAAGAACTCCGATTTCAGCACTGCGAAGAAGCTCTCCATTGCCGCGTTATCGAGGCAGTTGCCCTTACGCGACATGCTTTGCACAACGTGCTTGTTCCGCAACGCCCGCTGATACGCAGGCATTCGGTATTGCCATCCCTGGTCCGAATGAAGAATGGGGTTCTCGCCCGCTTTAAGCTTCGCCAGCGCCTTCTTGAGCATGACACCCACCAGTTCGAACGCTGGCCGCCTGGCGGTCTCAAATGCAACGATTTCGCCGTTGTACAAGTCCATCACCGGAGATAGATACAGCTTCTCGCCAGAGACATTGAATTCCGTCACGTCGGTGACCCATTTCTGATTGGCGCATGGTGCATCAAATTGCCGCTTCAGAACGTTAGGGGCAGCGTGGCCTACTTCGCCTTTGTACGAACGGTATTTCTTTGGCCGCACCAGTGACTTGAGACCGAGCTTGCCCATCATGCTTTGAACGGTCTTGTGGTTGACCTTTTCGCCCAGCTGCCGAATCGCCGCTGTGACCCTCCGATAGCCGTAGCGCCCCTTATGGAGGGCAAAGATGATGCCAATCTGCTTTTTCAGTTCCTGATGCTTGTCGCAGACCTGCGCCGCCTTCTGTTGATAGTAAAAAGTGCTGCGCGCCAAGCCGGCCAGCTTGAGCAGGCCAGCCAGGGGAAAGTGCTGCCTTAGTTCAATAATTACTTGCGCTTTTTGCGTGCTGTCGCCTGCGGTAGCTGCTGTGATTGAACTAAGGCCCGCAACTTTTTTAGGTAGGCCACCTCCATGCGCAACTGATTCACCTCTGCGACCAACTCCTCGTGGGTACGCTCTGAATCATTAACGGGCAAAGATGGCTTTGTGTCTGGAAGGCTGGGCATTTTCGTGGGTCTGCCACGGCGACGTGGCATGAGGGCGTCTATACCGCCCGTATGATAGCAGCGCTCCCATACGCCCACGGCGGCATGATGCCGAATATTGAAAACTGCAGCAGTCTTGCCATAAGACAAGTCATTGGCCCACATATGTTGCAATACCGAAAGCTTGAAGTCTGCATCATAGTGGCTGAACTTCTTTCGCAAGCCGTCCTCACCATGCTGGCGAAATAGTCCCACCCACTTGCGAACCATGGAGTAAGGAACACCATGCTGGTTCGCCAAGAATTGGAAACCACTCGCGCCGGCAAGGTATTGCTTGACCACTGCCAGCTTGAACTGTTCTGCGTACTTCGACATGAAAAACCCCAATAGGTTGGTGTCCAACTTATTGGGGTCAGTTCACTTGATTTCAGCGTTTTTTGTTACAAATCAAATCATCGAATCGCTATTCTTGCAGCAATTGCCGAATGTCAGCCGCCAGGCTGGCCGGTTTGCTGGTCGTCGCGTAGCGGCGAAACACGCTGCCATCCTTGCGCACCAAAAACTTGGTGAAATTCCATTTGATGGACTGCGTGCCCAGTACGCCGGGCGCTGCCTGTTTTAGTTGCGCAAACAGGGGGTGAGTATGCGGGCCATTGACATCGATCTTGGCAAACAGGGGAAAGGTGACGCCGAAGTTCTTTTCGCAAAAGGCTTTGATTTCCTCGTTCGAGCCCCTTTCCTGCTGGCGAAATTGATTGCAGGGAAAGCCCAACACGACCAGGCCCTGCGCATGGAATGTGCGGTACAGCGCTTCGAGCCCCTGGTATTGCGGCGTGAAGCCGCAGGCGCTGGCCGTGTTGACGATCAGCAATACCTTGCCCCTGTAGCGCGCCAGGTCGACCGGCGCGCCGTCCAGCGCCTTGGCCTGGAAATCGTAGATGCTGCTCATGTCAGAGCAGTCCCAGTGTGGTGGCGTTCGCCGGCGCCGCTGCGAACGCCGTTGAGCCCTTGAGCTTGATTGCCAGGCGCAGGTCGTTGACGGAGTCCGCATTGCGCAGCGCGTCTTCATGGCTGATGGCGCCCGCCTCGTGCAAGTCGAACAGGGCCTGGTCGAAGGTCTGCATGCCGTGCTCGCGCGACTTTTTCATCAATTCCTTGATTTCGTGCACCTGGCCCTTGAAGATCAGCTCGCTCATCAGCGGCGAATTGAGCAAGATTTCCAGCGCCGCCTTGCGTCCGCCACCATCCTTGTTGGGGATCAAACGCTGTGAAATCATGCCTTTCAAATTCAGTGACAGGTCCATCAGCAGTTGCTGGCGCCGCTCTTCGGGGAAGAAATTGATGATACGGTCCAGCGCCTGGTTGGCATTGTTCGCGTGCAGGGTCGCCAGACACAAGTGTCCCGTTTCGGCAAACGCGATGGCGTGGTCCATGGTATCGCGGTCACGGATTTCGCCGATCTGGATCACGTCGGGCGCCTGGCGCAAGGTGTTTTTCAGGGCCGTGGCCCAGTCGTCCGTGTCGACGCCTACTTCGCGCTGGGTGACGATGCAGTTGCCGTGCGGATGGATGAATTCCACGGGGTCTTCGATGGTGATGATGTGGCCATGGCTGTGGGCGTTGCGGTGGCCCAGCATGGCGGCCAGCGTGGTCGACTTGCCGCAGCCGGTGGCGCCGACCATGATGACGAGCCCGCGCTTGCTCATCACGATATCTTGCAAGATGCTGGGCAAGCCCAGTGCGTCCAGCGTGGGGATGGCGGTATTGATCAAGCGCAAAACCATGCCTGCCTGGCCCATCTGCATGAAGGCGGACACGCGGAAGCGTCCCAGTCCGTCCGGGCTGATGGCAAAATTGGCTTCGCGGCTGGACTCGAACTCGGCGGCCTGGCGTGCATTCATGATGGCGCGCACGTAGCCAGCCGCCTGCTGCGCGTCGAGCACGCCACCGGCCAGCGGCGTCAGTTTGCCGTCGAGCTTGATGGCGGCGGGAAAGCCGACCGTGATGAACAGGTCCGAGCCGCCGCGCGCGCGCATCTGCGCCAGCAGCGCGTGCATGGCGCCATAGTGTTCGTGCGTCGTTTGCATGGCTTATCCGGGGAAGTTTTCAGGGGCCTTGGCGGCCGTGCGGGCCGTTTCGGGCGAGATTGTGCCGCGCCGCACCAGGTCGGACAGGCACTGATCGAGTGTTTGCATGCCGACGTTGCTGCCCGTCTGGATGGCCGAATACATTTGCGCCACTTTCGCTTCGCGGATCAGGTTGCGCACCGCCGGCGTGGCCAGCATGATTTCATGCGCGGCCACGCGGGCGCTGCCGTCTTTGGTTTTCAGCAAGTTCTGCGAAATGACGGCTTGCAAGGATTCGGACAGCATGGCGCGCACCATTTCCTTTTCCTCGGCCGGGAAAACGTCGATGATGCGGTCGATCGATTTCGCCGCCGACGAGGTGTGCAGAGTGCCGAACACCAGGTGGCCCGTCTCTGCCGCCGTCAGTGCCAGGCGGATGGTTTCCAGGTCGCGCAATTCGCCCACCAAAATCACATCCGGATCTTCGCGCAGGGCCGAGCGCAGTGCATTGCTGAACGAATGCGTGTGCGCGCCCACCTCGCGCTGGTTGATCAGGCATTTTTTTGGCACATGCACGAATTCGATCGGATCTTCGATGGTGAGAATATGCTGGTGCAGGCGCTCGTTGACGTGGTTCACCATCGCCGCCAAGGTGGTCGACTTGCCGGAACCGGTCGGGCCCGTCACCAACACAAGGCCGCGTGGACGCATGGCCAGCTCGCCGAAGATGCGCGGGGCGTTGAGTTCGTCCAGCGTCAGCACCGTCGAGGGAATCGTGCGCAGCACGGCCGAGGCGCCCCGTTCCTGGTTGTAGGCGTTGACGCGGAAGCGTGCCAGGCCGGGAATCTCGAACGAAAAATCGCATTCCAGCGCTTCTTCATACGCCTTGCGCTGGCTGTCGTTCATGATGTCGTAGATCATGCCGTGTACTTCCTTGTGCTCGAGCGGCGCCACGTTCAGGCGGCGCACATCGCCATGCACGCGTATCATCGGCGGCAGGCCGGAAGACAGGTGCAAGTCGGAAGCCTTGTTGCTGACGGAGAAAGCGAGTAGTTCGGAGATGTCCATTTATAATCCCTGTGCCTGCATTGATGGGTTGGCGCACTGTGCCGCAGCCCCTATACACTAGAAAATGATTATGTCCACAATCGAACAGAACTTGCAAGCCGTGCGCGACAGTATTGCGCAAGCGGCGATGGCGGCGCAGCGCGCGCCGGACGAGGTGAGCCTGCTGGCTGTCTCGAAGACCTTCGGCGCCGATGCCGTGCTGGCAGCGATGCGTGCGGGCCAGACGGCGTTTGGCGAAAATTATTTGCAGGAAGCGCTCGACAAGATGGCCGCCGTCGCGCTGGCAGTGCCGCAAGGCGGTCCCGTCTGGCACTTTATCGGCCCCATCCAGAGCAACAAGACGCGCCCCATCGCCGAACACTTCGACTGGGTGCACACGGTGGAGCGGGAAAAGATCGCCGTGCGCCTGTCCGAGCAGCGCCCGCCCGGCTTGCCGGACCTGAATATCTGTCTGCAAGTCAATATCAGCGGCGAGGCCAGCAAGAGCGGCGTGACGCCGGCAGAACTGCCGGTGCTGGCGCGCGCCGTGTCGCAACTGCCGCGCTTGCGCTTGCGCGGCCTGATGGCCATTCCCGAGCCGGAAACGGAACTTGCACGCCAGCGCATTGCGTTTGGGCAATTGCGTGCGTTGTACCAACAATTGAATGCGGATGGGCTGGCGCTCGACACCCTCTCGATGGGCATGTCGGCCGACTTGCGCGCCGCCGTGCTGGAAGGCGCCAGCATCGTGCGCGTGGGCAGTGCCATCTTCGGTTCCCGGAATTACTCCTGATTATTCCTGATTTTTTGAAAGCACAGCCATGACGACAGAATTAACTATCGCCTTTGTGGGGGGCGGCAACATGGCCGCGGCCCTGATTGCCGGCCTGGCAGGCAAGCTGACCCTGGGCGGCAACATCCACGTGATCGACCCGTATGCGCCTGCGCTGGAAAAATTGCAGGCGCAATTTGGCGTCACGACGGCCCCTTGCGCCAGCGACGCGCTGCGTGCCGTGGACGTGATCGTGCTGGCCGTGAAGCCGCAAAGCATGCGCGAGGTGGCGGCGCAGTTGCTGCCCTTCCTCGATGGGGAACGAGCGCCATTGATACTCTCGATTGCCGCCGGCATCCGCGCCGCCGACCTGTCGCGCTGGCTCGGCGATTATCGCGCCATCGTGCGCTGCATGCCGAACACGCCGGCCCTGATCGGCATGGGCATCACGGGCATGGTGGCCAGCGGCGGCGTCAGCGAAGAGCAAAAGAAGACGGCGGACGCCATCCTGCGCGCCGTCGGCCAAACCGTCTGGCTGGCTGACGAAGCCAAGATCGACCCTGTCACGGCGCTGTCCGGCAGTGGCCCGGCATATGTGTTTTACTTTATCGAAGCGATGCAGCAGGCGGCCACCGAACTGGGCTTGACGCCGGAGCAGGGTACGCAACTGGCGCTTGCCACCTTCACGGGCGCAGCGCAGCTGGCGGCGAACTCCAGCGAAGCCGTGTCGCTGCTGCGCGAGCGCGTCACCTCGAAAGGCGGCACGACGTACGCAGCGCTGACCAGCATGCAAGAGAGCGGCGTGAAGGAGGCCATCGTCAAAGGCATCAAGGCGGCCGCGCAGCGCGGGCGCGAGATGGGCGAGGAATTGGGGAAGTGAGTGGGGAAATGAGTGGTAATGCCGTTCAGTTAGTGTGTTAGTGATGCTATTTTTAGCCCAATAACCAGGACAGGGGGCGGACCCTGAGGGGGAATGTGCTTCAATGGAGCACATTCCGATCACGAAGTGACCGACCCCAGCTCTTTGCCTCTGAGGTTAGTGAATTTACTGGCGCTCATAAATCACGCCAAAATCCTTAACTGAAGGGCTTTAGGAAATGTGTGGGGAAATAAGTGGCTGAGTAAGCATATCAGCTTGCCGCCGCGTCAGCCCGCCTGCATGGGCCGGCCCGGCGCTCGATCCTGCGGCCGCCAGCAGTAGATGGCGGCAGATAGCGGCAGATAGCAGTAGATGGTAGTAGGTAGCCGGGTGCACTAGCTGCTTGCAGCCGCACGCTGAACATCACGGCCAGTACTGCCGCGACCAGCGTGGCCGTGGCCGTCCTGTTATTTTTTCTAAAACGCTGCATTAGCGCCAGATAGGACAGGAAACGCAGCGATTCTTCTTCCATGTCCACGCCCGCCAGTGCCAGAGGGGTCTGGACGATGGCGGCCGCGTCGCTGCGGCTTGGGTGCCAGGGCGCTAGGGCAGCTGGCTGCACGATAGCCATCTGCTGCCTTTCGCGTCAGGCGACGGTCGGCGCCGCCGGTACTGTGCTGTCTAGCGCCGTGACGAAGCCAGCAGCAGGCCGAACAGCACGCCCACGACGGCGCCTGCGCCTACGGCTTTCCATGGATTGTCCTGCACGTATTCGTCGGTGGCCTTGGCTGCCTTCTTGGTGCGTTCGAGCAAGTCTTCTTCCAGCTTGATCAAGTCTTTCTTGGCCGTTTCCAGGGTGGCGATGAACTTGTCCTTGACGGCTTTGACATTCTCGCCCGTCTGATCCTTGGCGCCGTCGAGCCAGCCTTCCGCTTCATTGATGACGGTCTTGAGGTCGCCGACCAGTTTGTCGCGGGCCTTGTCGGCGTCGGCGAGAAAGCTGTCGCTGCTGGATTTTCCGGTATGTATTGAGCTCATGTATTACCTCATGGAAGTGAAACTGCACAGTGAAATACCAGTGTAGGCAGCAGCGGACGGCTTAGCCTTGCATCGGCGCAAGGGCTGCCGCAGCGCAAGGATCGTTGATTAGCGGAAAGCAAAGTCCAGCACCACGCCCGCAAACACCGCTGCTCCTAGCCAGTTATTATGCCGGAACGCCGCAAAACACGGCATACGCTCGCGTGCGCGGATCAGGGTGTAATGGTAAGCGGCGCAGCCGGCCGCCACCAGCAGGCCCGCCGCATACCAGTAGCGCAAGCCCAGGTGCCAGCCGCAGACTAGCCACAGCAGCAGGAAAGCGCCATAGCACAGCATGATGATAGTTACGTCGTAGCGGCCAAAGGTGATGGCCGAGGTCTTGATGCCGATCTTTATATCGTCGTCGCGGTCGACCATCGCGTATTCCGTATCGTAGGCTACGGCCCAGAAGACATTGCCCAGCAGCAGCAGCCAGGCAACGACCGGCACGCCATCCGTGATGGCGGCAAAGCCCATGGGAATGCCGAAGCCGAAGGCGATGCCCAGGTAGGCTTGCGGAATCGCAAAGAAACGCTTGAAGTAAGGATAAGTGCCGGCGATGATGACGGCGGCCACCGACAATTGCTTGGTGAGGGCGTTCAAGGGCAGGGTCAGGCAGAAGGCCAGCACGCTCAGCACGCCAGCGACGGCCAGCGCTTCCTTGCCGCTGATGCGCCCGCTGGTGATCGGGCGGTCCTGCGTGCGCTTGACGAATTTGTCGATATCCTGGTCGGCGTAGTCGTTGATGGCGCAGCCAGCCGAGCGCATCAGGAAAGTACCGAGGGTGAAGATGAGCAGCATTCGCCAGTCCGGTACGCCCTGCTGCGCCAGCCACAGTGCACACAGGGTAGGCCATAGCAGCAATACGGTGCCGATAGGCTTGTCGAGCCGTATCAGGCGGAAATACAGCGCCAGCTTGTTCATGGAAGACTCAATCTTGTTGAAGAGAAAAGTCGATTATCGCAAATAGTATGTGAATGTACTATTTTGCGCTTGGGGCGCTAGTGTTTTTCCTGGCCCAAGGGGGTGATGCCGGGCAAGTCGCAGCTGGCGATCGCCGCGCACAGGGTATCGATGGCCGCCTTGCGCGTAAAACTCTTGCGCCATAGCATCACCACCCGGCGCGATGGCACGGGAGCGGCAAATGGCCGGTATTCGAGCATGCCTTCGGCGGTATGCATATTCGATACGGAGGCACGCGGCAAGACGGTCAGGCCAATGCCGCTGGCCACCATGTGGCGGATGGTTTCCAGTGAGGAACCCTCAAACGTGCGTTGCATGCCATTGCCTGGCGAAGAAAAACGCGCCATTTCGGGGCACACTTCCAGTACCTGATCGCGAAAGCAGTGGCCATTGCCTAGCAACAGCATGGTTTCCGATTTCAAGTCTTGCGCGGCGATTTTTTCACGCGCCGTCCACGCATGCTGGCGCGACATGGCCACGACGAACGGTTCGTCATACAGTTCCTGCATGGCCATGCCGTGTTCGGGCAGGGGCAGGGCCATGATGGCCACGTCCAGTTCGCCCTGGCGCAGCAATTCGAGCAGGCGAACCGTGAAGTTTTCCTGCAAGATCAAGGGCATCTGCGGCACTTGTTCTATCATGGCCTTGACCAGGGGCGGCAGCAGATAGGGGCCTATCGTATAGATGACGCCCAGGCGCAGGGGACCGGCCAGCGGGTCCTTGTTTTGCTTGGCGAGTTCCTTGATGGCGGCCGTCTGTTCCAGCACGCGTTCGGCTTGCGCAATGATCTGCGCGCCCAGGGGCGTGACGGAGATTTCCGTGCCGCCCCGTTCGAACAGCAGCACGCCCAATTCGTCTTCGAGTTTCTTGATGGCCACCGAGAGGGTGGGCTGGGCGACGAAGCAAGCCTCAGCGGCATGGCCGAAGTGCTTCGCTCGCGCGACTGCAACGATATATTTCAGTTCAGTCAGTGTCATGGGGTGATTGAAACACAGGAAGTGCTTACTTGCAATGAATGAAAGGTGGCGCAAACGTAAAACTGTGGCGCCGATGGCGTATTGTAGCGGATCGCCCCCTATAATGCGGGACCGGACCGGGCCGCGCAGGGCGGCGGCGATGCTACTGCAGATGCAGATGCAGATGCAGATGCAGGCGCTGGAAGCGGCAATCAATGACTGGCGTCGCAGGCAAGCGTCGCGCGGCAATGCATATGCGCCGTCGCCGCCCGTCAGCTGTCTGGTCAGCTGTCTGGCCGGCGGGGATGCTTTGACGATTTAATCTCGGCAAGAGTGCATCGCCGAAGACTGTCTGGAGCCGGCTATCCTGGTGTGGATCGATGCCTGGTGCCACCGTGGCGGCGGCAGGCAAGGCGATAGCCACGCCGGAGCGTGCCCATATTTAACCCAACAAGAGACATCCATGCCTGATTTTGAAAACAAACTGTGCGCTCGTGACGACCTGCGCGCGCGCGCGCAAGCGCTGCCGAAACCGGTGGTGGTGACGAATGGCGTGTTCGATATTGTGCACCGCGGACACGTGACCTATCTGGCGCAGGCGCGCGCGCTGGGCGCCTCGCTGGTGGTGGCCGTGAATACTGATGCTTCAGTGAAACGCTTGGGCAAGGGCGACGACCGCCCCCTCAATAGCTGTGAAGACCGCATGGCCGTGCTGGCCGCACTCGAAGCGGTGAGCCTGGTGGTGCCATTCTCGGAAGATAGCGCTTTGGCCGTGGTGCAGGAAATTGAACCGGAAATCTATGCCAAGGGCGGCGACTACGACATGACGGCCATCCCTGAAGGGCAGGCCGTGCTGGCGTATGGCGGCCAGGCCGTGGCCATCGACTTCGCGCATGACCGCTCGACCACCAAGCTGCTGACGAAGGTGCGGATGCAGCAGGGCTGAGGAAGGTCGTCAATGTTTTCACATAGATAAAAAGACGATACTATGAGAAGTGCCAGGGCTGCGACTTCATTGTGCCAGCCCCAGCACCCGTTACACCGTCCGATATGCATTGCTTGTCATAGAAAATACATGGATCTTAAAACTTCTGGGGATTGGGCAGTGCCCTCCGGCGTCTGGTACGTCGATGACGATGGCGCGTGGACCATGCAGCGTAGCGCGGGCGGCCAGAATGTCTCGTCTTTGTTGAGTGCTGCCGATATCGGCAAGCTGATGCACGCGCGGCGCTTGCCGGCAGCAGCCGGCGCCCCCGTGCGGCAGTTTCCGCCTGAATTCTCGTTCGATCCCGTGTCGGGCGCGGCCTTGCAAGTGCCGTCCGACACGGCCGTCACGCCGCCTTGGGTGCCACCCTACGCGGCGCAGCCCGTCAGCGATGTGCCGTCGGCTGGCGCAGCCGGCTTGCGCCAGGCCAGCGTGCCACTGAAATTGCTCGACCGGTGCGCGCGTGAAGAGCATGCGCAGGCCGACGCCTCGCTACCCATGCCGCCGCCGGGCGAGTACGAATTTTTTTCCGCCCAGTTTGGTACCAGCGCCGCTGCGCTGTTGGCGCTCGACCCGCGCAAGGCCGTCTTGCACACCTGGCTGCCCGCCTCGAAACGCTGGCTGGCGCTGGACCCCGAGTATGGCGGCTTGCTGGCCGAGTCGGACTTGGCCCACGGCGCATGGCGTGCCGAATTGGTACCGCAGTTCAACAGCGTGCTGGTCTTGCCGACCAGCCATGGCCTCGCGTGCATTCGTCCCGACGTGCCTTCGCTGAGTTACGTCGTCGAGCATGTGGGCGACGCGCCGTGCGCGGCTGCCCCCGTCTGGTTCCAGAACCGTCTGTGGGCGCCCTTGCGCGATGCCGATGGCCGCATCCGCTTCGTCAACCTCGATGCGCAACAAAAGCCTGGCAGCGATGTGCTGCTCGATGGCATGGTGGACCTGGGTGCCGTGAGCGCCCCCGTGGCCTACCACCGCATGGCCGTGTGGCCTTGCGCTAACGGCCAGCTGCGGCTGCAACTGCAGCCCGATGGCAACGTGGCCGCCTCATTGACGCCCTGGCCCGAAGGGCTGGTGCCGCGCTTTGAATTCGGCAGCCCCTACCTGTCGCGCGACGGTGGCCTGTGGCAACTGTGCTTTGCCAGCCGCCGTGACACCTATGTGTATGTGAAACTCGGTGGCCAGGTCGAGATGGCCGACGCGCTGGCGCCGCGCCTGTGTTCGGGCAGCTTCAATTACCGCTTCGCCACCAAGCTGAAGACGGCGCCGTGGGAAGAACCGGAACACGGCGACGATGGCGGCAAGAACCAGGCGGTCATGCCGCTGCTCGAATCGGGCGGGGGCAACAGCGTCTTCGGCGTCAAGTTCGCCACCAGCGCCGGCCTGTCGAGCGTGCTGCGCTCGAACGAACGCGTGGCGGCCCAGCTGGTGCAGGACGATCAATTGCGTGAAACCGCGTTTCACACCTTTGCCGTCAGCGAGCCGTGGCGCATGCGCCTGTTTGTCCATGAAGGCATGCTGTGGGCATATCACCGGCTGCTGTCGCGCATCGATGGCTGGACCTTGCAGGCATGAAGGCGCATGTCCTGAGCGCGGCCTGTGCCGCTTTATCTTTATTCAGCGCAGCCGGTGTGCAAGCGGTGGGTATCCAGCAAGCGTTTCTGGTGCAAAACTCGGGCTGGATGGAGCCGTTTTATACGGATGAGCATTCGCAATTGAAGGCCCTGGTGGGCGCCGTGGCGCAGGCAGCCACGCAGCCGTCCGATAAAGTTTATACGCTGGCCTTCAGCCAGAGCAGCGGTGCGCACGTGTCGCCATTGCTGCTGGGGCAGGGACAGGGCGGCGCCGGCGTGGCGGGCCAGTTGGCCAGCCTGGGCCTGGCGCGCAAGGGCAATGGCGGCGCGCTGGCCGACACGGATTTTCAGGAAGCCGTCACAAAAACCATCACCGGCCCGTTCCAGTCGGCCTCCGGCATCGTGTGGATCTTTACCAATAACAAGAACAGCCCGAACAACGACAGCCAGACGGCCGAACGCAACCGCGATTTTTATCGCTTGCTGCACCTGGAGCCGTCGATCACCAAGACGCTGGTGTTTCCGCTGCGCATGCCGGTGCAGGGCAAGCTGTACAGCGCCAAGGGCTTGATGGTGTATGCGCTCGCATATGGCCAGCCGGCATCCGAGGCTCTGACCCGCATCCTGGCCGAAGGGCGCTTGTCGCAAGTGCTGACGCGCCCGCCCGCGCGCTTGAAACCGGTAGACCAGGATGGCGTGCGCATCGTGCCGCAGTCCGTCAAGAACAGCGCAAATGTGCATGCCAGCCTGGGCCGCGACGGTCGCACCATCGTGCTCGACGTCGATGCGGCGAACCTGGTGCCGCAAGTGGTGCTGCAGGCGTCGCTGCAAAACATGTTTTTCCCGTACGTCATCGACAGTGCCAAGGTGCACGCCAGCCTGGTGGGCCAGAATGCCTCCTTGCACGTTGCGCCAGACCAAATCCACCAGTTGCAGCCCGGTGCCAGCCAGTCCGTGCAAGTACAATTTTCGTTGCCGATGGCGCAGATTGCCTCGCCGTGGTCGGCGCAGGCGATTGTCGCCATGGGCAAGCAAGTGATGCTGCCCATGCAGGCGCAAGTGGGCCTGTCGCAGCAGCGGCTGGCGCTGGCCGGCAGTTTTAGCAAGGACTTGCAGGAACTGTTTCCTGGCGACCCAATCTCGGACATGTTTACGTCGCCCGACAGCGTGCGCGCCTCGCAAGCGACGATACCGTTGCTGGTACGCATACAGTATCCGCTGCTGCCCGTGCTGGTGATACTCGCTGCTGTGCTGGCACTCGTGCTGGGCTTGCTGGCGCTGGGCCTGCTCGGCACGCGCGCCACGCGCTACAAGGTGATGGCCGACGGCGTGCAGCGGCAGGTGGGTTTGAAGCCGTTCAAAAGCGTGCAGATTCGCGATGATAACGGCCGCGAGATCGGCGAACTCAAGCGTGGACTGGGCAAGCCGGTCGTCGTGCGCGTGACCGAAGGCCATACCCTGCGCCTGGCCTGAACCCCGATTCCTTAAAAATTACTTCCATTCAACAGAGGCATAATATGGCGCAAGATACTCCCAAAGACAACACAGGCTTTACCTTGCCGTCCCCGGTCCCGGTCCCGGTCCCGGTCCCGGTCCCGGTCCCGGCCCCGGTCCCGGCGTCCGCGCCGCCCGCCGCCGATGCCTTCGCAGCCAGCGGCAGCACTGAGTCAGTGCCGACGCTCGATTCTGCCAGCATGACCGATACCTCGTCGCGCGACACCCTGCTCGGCGGCGTGGTACTGCTGCTGCTGTTCATCGCCTTTTTCTTTGCCAAGAATGCCTATGCGAACGGCCTGGTGGCCAAGCGCGTGCCGCCGAACAAGGCCAACGCCTCGGGCTGGTGGCTGTTCATCTTCCTGGCCAGCTTGGCCACGGGCGTGGTGCTGGCCGCCGTGAATGCGCATAAATTTCTTGCGCCACTGTTCATGGGACCGCTGGTGCTGGTGGGCCTGGTCGCGTTACTGTTGACCTTTACATCGAGCCGCCGCTAAGAATTGACCGTTGCACGCATCATCGAAGGAACCACCATGGCAGAGAACCTGAACCTAACCATCACCGGCGGCGCCAGCGAGCGCAAGCAGGACAAGATCATCGAACTGCGCCCGACCTTGTTCATCGGCATCGGCGGCACGGGCATGCAAGTGCTGATGCGCGTGCGCCGGCGCATCCTCAACACCGTCTGGGGCGGTGCGGGCAAGCGCAAGCGCATTGAGGGGCTGGCGGACTTCCCCATCGCGCAATTCATCCATTTCGACCTCGACAATGGCGCCGTGATCGAAAGCGGCGAGTCGCAGGCGAAGGACTTGCAGTTCGACCAGGTGAAGTTCACGGATGACGACAAGGTGGTCGAATCGTTCGATATGGACAAGTACAGCCGCGATGAAGACTCTCTGGAAAAATATCCGCACATCAAGGAATGGCTGCCGCTGACGCCGCAGCGCATCCGTGAATTGCGTTTCGACATGAGCAGCGGCGCCGGCCAGATCCGCGCCGTCTCGCGTCTGTATTTCTTCGATAAATATGCCAAGATCCGCGACAAGATCCGTTTGAAGTTGAAAGCCCTGAAGGCGGGCCTGTCGCACGAGCGCCAGCTGGCCGAACTGGGTTTGCGCATGGAAACAAACCGTTTCCGCATCGTCATCGTCGGTTCCGTGGCAGGCGGCACGGGTTCCGGTTCCTTCCTCGACATGGGCTTGCTGGCGCGCTGGCTGGCGCGCAGCGAAGTGGGCGCGGCCGACGTGGAGCTGATGCTGTTCTTGCCGACCGGCTACACCAAGGCCAATAAGGACCGGGTCGAGGCCAACGGCTATGCGGCGTTGATGGAACTGGAATCGGCCATGATGGGCAACAAGGGCTATGTGGGCCGCTGGGATATGTATGATCGGCCGGAACTGACGCGTGAGCCGTACAGCGAAGTCTACCTCATCGATTCAGGTAATCTTGCCCAGCAGCACACCAAGGATGTCAGCGATGTTTACCATATGGTGGCCGACTCGCTGTTCGAGGATTTCGCCTCGGCCGACTTTGCGCGCGCCAAGCGCTCGATCGCCGTCAACCAGGCGCAGCACAAGAATTCCCCGTACAACGCGCCCGTGCCGCAAGACCGTTTCGGCGACATGCGCCTGTATTTTTCGAAGCGCTTTTCCTCATTCGGCATGGCCGTGCTCGATACGCGCCAGGAAGCGGCGCGCGACGAACGGGCCCACCGCTGGGCCGGCGCCATGCTGCAAGCGTTCTTTGGCGTCGGTGGCACGGATGCGGGCGCCAACCGCGCCACCGATACGCAGCGCGACCATTTCCTGGCCGCCAATATGTTCCTCAAGGGCACGCCGTTCAGCGATTTCCCCGAGTTTTCCGACAGAAGCATTGAATTGAAGCGCTCCAGCGGCGACTTCATCGATTTCCGCCTCGTCGACGAATTGCTGGAAGACCGTCACGGCCATTTGCTCGCCGGCGTGGAAAATCGGGTCAATACGCGCATCAACGATATCCGTACCGGCTTTGACCGCAGCGAATGGCCGGCGCAGGTGCGCGACGCCATGAAACACCTGGAACGCGACGCCGTGCGCGACCAGGATTCCACGGCCGACACGACGGAAGACCGCATCAGCAAGCGCCGCCGCGAAGTGCTCGAAGACGTCAAGAAAGTCGTGCGCGACCAGTTGTATGGTTATCTCGATAATAAAGAGTTTGGCGGCCTGGAATACGTGCTGTCGCTGGTGGAACAGATCAAGGACCGCATCGAGGCGCCCGGTAGCGGCTTGACGGCGCAGATCGGCGCGAATGCCGAGCGCTACCGAGAAATCAAGGAGGCCGTGCGCTCGCGCGAATACGAGCGCCTGTTGAATAATCTGGAGCAGACGCGCAGCACCTTCGGTTTCCTCAGCAATGGTGAAAAGCAGGCTGGCGTGGTGATGGACCATTTGCGTACGGAAATGGCAAACGCACTGAAATTCCATTTGCGCGCCAAGGCGGCGGACGAATCGGTCATCCTGTTGGGCGAATTGTCGCGCTGGCTGGGCAACCGCGTCGGCGTCGATGCGCAAGGCCGCGCGCAGTGGAATGGCTTGGTGGGCGAACTGCAAACGGGCCGCGAAGGCGTGCTGGCCATGCTGGCCGAATT
This sequence comes from Janthinobacterium sp. CG_23.4, assembly GCF_029892305.1. NCBI lineage: Bacteria > Pseudomonadati > Pseudomonadota > Betaproteobacteria > Burkholderiales > Oxalobacteraceae > Janthinobacterium > Janthinobacterium sp. CG_23.4. The sequence continues at coordinate 604,201 of NZ_JARXUX010000001.1, forward strand.
GAAAACGGCCAATATTATCTTGCAAAAGGACTTGCTCAAGGAACACGCGACCCTGATCGTCATCCCCGTCACGGAAAAAGACATTGTGCTGCCGTCGGCGGCCACCTTGCGCCAGTGGGCCGATGAAGCGTTCAAGGACATGGGCGGCTCGAAAGCACTGTTCCCCATGCTGGGCGAAGCGGCGCAACGCGGCTTGATACTGTCCAAGGTCACGCGCATGGCCGAGAACATGATCGCCACGGCAGGCTTGGCCGAAGGGGCGACGAGCACGCCCGAGCCCCTGTTCGAGGCGCTGGAACAGATGGACGTGTCCGAACGCCTGGACCGCTTTCGCAAGCTGCTGGCCTGCGCCATGCCGTGGATCGACGCCAATATGGCAGGCGACTTCACGGTCGTGTCGGACCAGTTCAAGTGCGTGATCGGCGTGGCCAACGCTGCCGCCTTCAAGGCGAAGTTCGGCGCCGAACTCGAATCGTGCTTGCCGACCCAGGTGGGCATCACCGTGAGCCAGCTGGAAATCGTCGAGACGGGCATACGCGGGCGCGCCGTCTGCTATTGCGAGCTGGCCGGCGTGCCGATGACGGTGCTGCGCGGCCTGGAAGGCTGGCGCACCAGTTACCGCAAGGAGGGCGACAACGACAAGGCGCCGACCCACACGCATATCGATCCCACCCAATTTACGCACCCGATCGCACCGAACACGGACGAAATGAAGCGCCTGGCGGAAGATTTCGGCGAATTCCTGCAAGCGATCATGCTGGGCATACTGACGCGCCACACGGGCCGGGTCGTGCCGCCGGGGCAGTATCAGTTTGCGGTCGAACCGGGCGACCTGCGCCGCATCGGCAATGAACGGGCCATACGCCAGAACGGCATGCCCGCTTCCTACGCAAAAAATATCACCATGCGTATCGAAGAAAAGCTCGCTGCGCTTGACGCCGTGCAGACGGCGGCCCTGGCGGCGTTGGCAAAATACTATGAACGGGGCGTGTATGCGCCCAAGCTGGTGGCCCAGGCCGATGGCTCACAACTGCCCTATATCGGCTTCGGTAGCGCCATCGCCGCCGAAGTGGGCAAGCGCCTGGGTGAGTCGGCGCGGCGCAAGGGCATGGCCGGCGATGAGCTCGACCGCACGGTACAAGCCTTGCTGGGCCGCCTGAAGGAATGGGCGAATGTCATCGGCGACTCCGATAGCGATGCGTATGACTGGGAAGTGCGTGAGCCGGAAGCGGATGGCCAGCCGCGTTTGAAATACGCGATCAAGGGGGAAATGCTGGAAGCGGGGCGTCTGGAGCAATTGCTGCGCCCGGCTGCCACGCCGGCGTCCCCCGCGACGCCGGTTTTTGGCATGGCGCCACCACCGCTGGGCGGCATGCCGCCGCCGCTGGTGGAATACCAGTATTTCCTGGGCATCAATGGCCAGCAGCAGGGGCCGTTTACGGCCCAGCAGATCGTGCAGTACGTCCAGGCGGGGCAGGTCGTGCCAAGCACCACCAAGGTGTGGCGCGCCGGCTTGCCGGCCTGGCTAGACTTGGTCCAGTTTCCCGAGCTGGCGCTGCTGTTGCTGAGTGCACCGCCACCGTTGACGCCGCCGCCGCTGTGAATCCTGGAATGACGTATGACGTTGGAATGAAGGATTAGTTGTGGATATCTGCATCAAGTGTCAGGGCGGTCTGTTCAGCGCGGTCAGCCATTGCCCGTACTGCGGTCGCGCCGTCGCTGGCGCTGCCCGGCCAGCCGTGGTCGCACCGCCGCCGCTGCCGCCTGTGTCCGCTTCAGCGCCAGTGGCGCCCAAGCCGCCGCCCCAACCGCTTGCTGCGGCGCCTGTGCCGAAAGCAGCACCGGTGCCGATGCCACCACCGGCGCCAGCCCCGGCTCCGGCCCCGGCAATACTGCTGCCGCCATCGCCATCGCCATCGCCACCGCCACCGCGCAAGTGGCTGCGCTGGCTGGGCGGCGTGGCTGTGCTGGCGCTCGTCATTATCTACATGCATGGCAAGCCGGGCGGCAGCAATGACGCCGCTTGCAATGACGCCATCGATAGCGGCTTGAAGCTGGTAGTCAATGGCAGCCTGGACGGTGCCCGCCAGAAACTGGCGACGGCGAAAAATGCGTGCACGGGCCAGTCGAGCGCCAAGGCCGACGATTTACAGGCGGCGATCAGCAAGGCGGGCGCCGCGTCCAGTGCTTGCCAGCGCGACGTGCGTAGCGTCAAGCGCGCCATGGATGAGCATCAATTGCAAAACGCCACCCGCCGCATCGCCGCACTCGACGTTGATTGCGCCGGTGCTGCCAGCGTGGCATCGTTGCGCAAGCAACTGGCGCGCCAGCAGGCGGCGGCCGCATCCGTGCTGGTGGGGGTGCGTCAGGCGCTCGATGGCAACGATGCGGTGGCGGCACGCAGTCGCATCGCCCGTCTCGAAGCGATCGACCGCGAAGCGGTGGAATTGCCGCAGTTGAAGGCGGAGGTGCAAGCGTTGTCGGCGGCCCCTGCACCTGCGCCCGCTTCTGCTGCGCCAGCGCCGGAAACGGCACCGGCCCGCGTCGTGACAACGGAACCGGCGCCCGTGCGCGCGGTCGAACGTTCAGCGGTGGCTGAACGCCGTCCGCTGGAAACGTCGCCGCGCGATAGCGGCGCGGCCACGCGCAACGAGATGGCGCAATCATTCTTGCGCGATGCCGAGCGTTCTTTGCTGGAAGGCAAGTTCGATGCGGCCAAGACGTATCTGGAAAGCGCGCGCCGCGTCGATCCCGGCAATACGCGCATCGACAATCTGTCGCGCCGCATCCGCGAGCGTGAACGGCAAGTGCTGCAGACGGAAACAACGATCAATTAGTCACAGGGGGAGTCACCATGCTCAATTACACCACCTTGCGCGCGGCTGCAGCACTCACTATCGCGGCCATGCTGGCTGGCTGCGCCACGCCGACGATGTCGCCGAACGGCGGGCGCCACGATGGTCGCCATCGGCAAGACGTAACCCAGTCCGCAACGGATGAAGACCCGTGCAGCGTGGGTACGTCGGCGGCGGCCGGCGCAGCCGTGGGGGCGCTGCTGGGCGCGCTGGCGGGCGGCAGGGATGGCGCACTCAAGGGCGCGGCCATCGGTGGCGGCCTGGCGGCGGCAGGTTGCCTGGCCATCAATGTCAATTCGCGCCAAACCAAGACGGCGGCACAGGCCGATCGCGACTACATTCGCGCGCGTGGCGCGCTGCCGCGCGAACCGCAAGTGGTGTCGTACACGCCGCAGCTGAGCGCGTCGACCGTCAAGCGCGGCCAGCCGTTCAAGGTCACTTCGGTGGTGGAGCTGGTCAATGGCAGCGCGCAAAGCGTCAACGACGTGCGCGAAGAGCTGGTGGTGCTCGACCCGCAGGGCCAGCCATTCAAGTCCGGCTCGAAAGCGCTGGCCAGCAGCAATAAATCGGGCGGGCGCTTTGAAAACTCGTTTGAGCTGACCTTGCCGGCCGGCGTGTCGCAGGGCCTGTATGGCATCAAGACGAATCTGTACGTGAACGGCAAGCTGGCCGCTACGCGCGACTTGCGCACGCAGCTTGTGAGGCTGGACGAGCATGGCGGCGCTGCGCAGCTGGCGCTGCGCTGATTGCCGTATGCAAACGCGTAGGTCGGATTAGCGGGGTAAAGCCCCGCGTAGTCCGACAACACCACTAACGCCAACAACGTTGTCGGATGACGGCCCCTTGGGCCTAATCCGACTTACGCGCCGCCCTGGTACCCGTGCTGGCGCCAGGCTTCGTAGACCACCACTGCCACCGTATTGGACAGGTTCAGGCTGCGGTTGTCGGGACGCATGGGCAGGCGGATGCGCTGCTCGGCAGGAAAACCGTCGCGCAGGGCGGGGTCCAGGCCTTTTGTTTCCGAGCCGAATACGAACACGTCACCCGGTAAAAACGCCACCTCGCCGAACGGGCGCGAGCCACGCGTGGTCATGGCGAACATGCGACTCGGGTCGGGCTGGGTGTCGAGCAGGAAAGCAGCCCAGTTCTTGTGCACCTTCATCTTGGCGTAATCGTGGTAATCGAGGCCGGCGCGCTTCATCTTGGCGTCGTCGAGCGGGAAGCCCAGCGGTTCGACCAAGTGCAGCTGTGCGCCCGTATTTGCGCACAAGCGGATGACGTTGCCCGTATTGGGCGGGATTTCAGGTTCTACCAATACTACGTGAAACACGATGCTCTCCTCATGATGTTCTCTTGATATATATAAAAAATCTATCGTTGCCGCGGCGGCGTGCGCGCCACGACCAGGATGCTGACCTTCGCTGCTCCCGCGCGCTTGCAGGCGGCGGCCAGCGCGTTGACGGTGTGGCCGCTGCTCATCACGTCGTCGACGATGCCCACATGGCATCCTTGCAATAACGCCACATGCTGCGGCGCGATGGCGAACGCGTGCGCCAGGTTGGCTTGCCGTTCCTGCGGCGTCACGCTGCTTTGCGCACGGGTTTCGCGCACGCGCAGCGCCAGGCGAGGCTGCAAGTGTACGTCCAGCAGGCGCGCCAGCGGACGGGCAATTTCCAGCGCCTGGTTGTATCCCCGTTGCGCCAGTCGCGCCGGACCCAGCGGTACGGGACACAGCAGTTGCGGTGCGTCCCAGCGTGATTGTTGCTCAATAGCAGCATGTAGCAGTTGCGCAAACAAGGGCGCCAGTGCCAGGCGCGCGCCGAACTTCAGCTGCAACAGCAGCTGGTCGACCGGCGCCGCGTAATCAAACGCCGTGATCGTGGCGTCGTAGGCGGGCCTGTGGCGCAAACAACGGCCACACAGCGTTGCCACATCAATGTCCGCCAGCCGATTGGCGCACTGACGGCAGCGCGGCCGGATCTTTCCCAAGTACTGCGCGCGACACGGTGCGCACAGCACCTCCGGGCAGCCGATGCCGCATAGCGCGCACTGTGCCGGCAGTACTGTCGCGCCCAGCCAACGGTGCAGTGCCTGCCATGCGGCATCAAGGCGGCGCTGGGTGGCGGTCCGCATCGCGATGGCGTCGTTCCATGTACACTGCCGACATTATCTCACCTCACCGGTTTCAACATGCCAGTTCCCACCACTCCGCCCAAAATGAGTGCGCCCATCGATGCGGTGCAAGTACGCGATTTCTTTTCCCGTCCGACGCGCATCGCGCCGTCGGACTTCCTGCGCCGCGAAGTCTCAACGCGCATGCACGAGCGCCTGGAGTTGGTGAAAATCACGCCGCAGCGTGTGCTCGATGCAGGCTGCGGCTGCGGTGCGGACCTGGCGCAGTTGCAAAAGGATTATCCCGCCGCGCAGATTATCGGTCTCGATGCAGCGCAAGCGATGGTGCAGGCGGCGCGGGCGCCAGCCTCGAAACTGGCCAGCCTGAATCACTTCCTCAGTAAGTTGCTGCCAGCCAAGGCAGGCGTGGATTTGTTGTGCGGCGACCTCGGCGACTTGCCGCTGGCGCAGGGCAGCATCGACCTCGTGTGGTCCAATCTGGCGCTGCACTGGCATGCCCAGCCCGACCGCGTGTTTGCCGAATGGCGGCGCGCCTTGCGCCTCGATGGCTTGCTGATGTTTTCCTGTTTTGGCCCCGATACGTTGCGCGAAGTGCGCGACGCCTTTGCCGAGGCGGATTTGTTTGCGCATGCCTTGCCTTTTGTCGACATGCATGACTTTGGCGATATGTTGGTCGAGGCGGGCTTTTCCACGCCCGTGCTCGATATGGAGATCATCACTGTTACCTACGCTACGGCGGAAAAACTGCTGGCAGATGTGCGTGCCTTTGGCGGCAACCCGCTCACCACGCGCCGGCGCGGCTTGATGGGCAAAGCGGCCTGGCAGCGCATGCTGGACGCACTGGAAAAAACGCGCCGTCCCGACGGCAAGCTGGGCCTGAGTTTCGAGGTGATCTATGGCCACGCCTTCCGTCCCGCGCCACGCGTGACGCGCAATGGCGAGGCGATCATCCGTTTCGACCTGCCGCGCAAGCCGACATAAAAAGGCAAAGAAACCGATACTTGGTCGGCCGCCGCGCTTGAATGCCACAGCAAGCGTTGCAAAGCGCGCGGCGGCCAGGAGAAGGGCGCGCACAAAGCCGTATAGTGCTTGATGGATTGAAGTTTACTTGATTATAATCGTTGACTGTTTGTCAGCTTGCTAAGTAACCTCAAGCAAATAATTTCCCGAGGATTACTCAGTAAAAAACAAGGGCTGCATACAAAATAAAAAAAACAAAGCAAGACTTATTGGAAGTTACTGCATTAGTATAGTAACCATGTTCCGCGCGATGCTATTTCAAGGTGTGGAAAAAAACAGGGTTCCAGCATGCTTGCGCGCCGCCGTTTTTGCTGCCGCAGCCAGCATGGGATTCGCTGGTGCTTGACGCATATGGCCGTGTTCTGGCCGTGATGCTTTCATGGAGGAGCGGCAGCGGTCCAGTACGGAGAAGTCCGCAGCCGTTTAAAATATCATTATTTTTTGGGTGGTTGGGGAAAACATGACACATGCAAAGCGACTTCAATCGTTGCTGCTCGGGCTGTCTTTGACAGCGTTTGGCATCGGGCGATGGGCCACGGCGGCACCTGCTGCGGGCACCTATCCCGGCACCGGCGGTCCCGTGCCGTTTGAAATGAATCTGCAACCACCGGCGACGCAGATCGCCCATGAAATCTACGATTTGCACACCTGGATGATGATCATTTGCCTGGTGATCTTCGTGGCGGTGTTCGGCGTCATGTTTTATTCCATCTTCAAGCACCGCAAGTCCCTGGGCCACAAGCCGGCTACCTTCCACGAAAGCACTACCGTCGAGATCGCCTGGACCGTCGTGCCTTTCCTGATCGTCATCGGCATGGCCCTGCCTGCCACGCGCACCGTGGTGGGCATGAAGGATACCTCGAACGCCGATATCACGATCAAGGCTACCGGCATGCAGTGGAAATGGGGCTATGACTACCTGAAAGGCGAGGGCGAAGGTATTTCCTTCCTGTCCAACCTGGCCACGCCGCGCGCGCAAGTGGGCGCGCCAGGCCAGCCGGCGACGGAAAAGCGGGGCGAAAACTACCTGATCGAAGTCGACAACGAAGTCGTCGTGCCGGTCAACAAGAAGATCCGCATGGTGCTGACGGCCAACGACGTCATCCACGCCTGGTCCGTGCCCGCCTTTGGCGTGAAGCAGGATGCGATTCCCGGCTTCGTGCGCGATACCTGGTTCAAGGCCGACCATATTGGCACCTTCCGCGGCAATTGCGCCGAGCTGTGCGGCAAGGAACACGCCTTCATGCCCATCGTCGTCAAGGTCGTATCCAACGATGACTACAAGGCCTGGGTCGCGGTAAAACAAAAGGAAATGGCGGCACTGGCTGATGATCCAAGCAAGGTGTGGACCATCGACGAATTGAAGGTCAAGGGCGAGAAAGTGTATGCGGCCAACTGCGTGGTCTGCCACCAGGCGACAGGCAAGGGCGTGCCCGGTGCCTTTGCGCCGCTCGACGGCTCGGCCTTGGTGAACGGTCCGAAAGCGGAACAGATCCATGTCTTGCTGAACGGGCAAAAGAGCGGCAAGTACCCCGCTGAAATGCCAGCCTGGAAACAGCTGTCCGACACGGAAATTGCGGCAGTGATCACTTACACGCGCAATTCCTGGTCGAACAAGGCCGCAGAGAACATCGTTCAACCAGCCGAAGTCGCGGCTGCACGCAAGTAATGAGGAGCCGTACATGAGCACGAGCACTAGCACCTTGGACCACGCCGGTCACGACCATCACCACGACCACCCCACTGGCTACCGCCGCTGGCTGTTTGCCACCAACCACAAGGATATCGGTACCTTGTACCTGTGGTTCTCGTTCATCATGCTGCTATCGGGCGGCGTGCTGGCCTTGATGATACGTACGGAACTGTTTCAACCAGGCTTGCAATTCTTTCACCCTGAATTTTTCAACCAGTTGACCACCATGCACGGCTTGGTGATGGTGTTTGGCGCCATCATGCCGGCCTTCGTTGGCTATGCCAACTGGATGATCCCGCTGCAAGTGGGGGCCTCCGACATGGCCTTTGCGCGCATGAACAATTTCTCCTTCTGGCTGCTGCCGCCGGCTGCGCTGCTGTTGGCCACGTCCTTCCTCGTGCCGGGCGGCGCCACGGCTGCCGGCTGGACCCTGTATGCGCCGCTGTCGACGCAGATGGGCCCTGGCATGGACATGGCGATTTTTGCCATGCATCTGATGGGCGCTTCATCCATCATGGGTTCGATCAACATCATCGTCACCATCCTCAACATGCGCGCTCCCGGCATGACCCTGATGAAAATGCCGATGTTCTGCTGGACCTGGCTCATTACCGCGTATCTCTTGATCGCCGTGATGCCCGTGCTGGCTGGCGCCATCACCATGACGCTGACGGACCGCCATTTTGGCACTTCCTTCTTTAACGCTGCAGGTGGCGGCGACCCCGTCATGTACCAGCATATCTTCTGGTTCTTTGGCCATCCCGAGGTCTACATCATGATCTTGCCGGCCTTCGGCATCGTCTCGCAGATCTTGCCCGCGTTCGCCCGCAAGCCCCTGTTCGGCTATGCCTCGATGGTGTATGCCACGGCGTCGATCGCGATTTTGTCCTTCATCGTCTGGGCGCACCACATGTTTACCACCGGCATGCCGGTGACCAGCCAGCTGTTCTTCATGTACGCGACCATGCTGATCGCCGTGCCGACGGGCGTGAAAGTATTCAACTGGATCGCCACCATGTGGAAGGGTTCCATGACGTTCGAGACGCCGATGTTGTTCTCGGTCGGCTTCATCTTCGTGTTTACCATGGGCGGCTTCACGGGCCTGATCCTGGCCGTGACGCCGATCGATATCCAGCTGCAAGATACCTATTACGTGGTGGCGCACTTCCACTATGTACTGGTGGCCGGTTCGCTGTTTGCCCTGTTTGCCGGCTTCTACTACTGGTCGCCGAAATGGACCGGCCACATGTACAACGAAACGCGCGGCAAGATCCACTTCTGGCTGTCGCTGATCACCTTCAACGTGACCTTCTTCCCGATGCACTTCCTGGGCCTGGCCGGCATGCCGCGTCGCTACGCCGACTATCCGGCGCAGTTCACGGACTTCAATATGATCGCCTCGATCGGCGGCTTCGGTTTTGGCCTGATGCAGGTGTACTTCCTGTTCTTCGTGGTCTTGCCGACCATACGCGGCGGCAAGGCGGCGTCAGCAAAGCCATGGGAAGGCGCGGAAGGCCTGGAATGGACTGTGCCAAGCCCGGCGCCGTTCCACACGTTTGAAACGCCGCCTACCGTCAAGTAGTCATTGTTAATTGATGCCAGTGTCACGGGCCGGCGCTGCTGCCGGCCCCTTTGAATAGAGTGTCTGCCATGACCGAAGTGAAAACTGAGCGCAAGAAACCGAACAACCTGCGTACGGGCTTGATACTGGGGGCCCTGGCGGCCCTCTTCTTCGTGTCCGTATTCGTCAAGCGCATGTGGCTCTGACGTGACGACGCCCCTGCAACAGGAAACACGCGGCCTGAACCGCAAGATGCTGGGCAAGCTGATCGTCATTGCCATCCTGATGTTTGGTTTTGGCTATGCCTTGATTCCCGTCTACAAGCAGATTTGCGAAGTGATGGGCATCAATGTGCTGACGCAAAAAGATGGCACCGTCGCCTACGATAACAATACGCAGGTCGATACGACGCGCAGCATCACCGTCGAGTTCGACGGCAATGCGCAGGGGCCATGGCGCTTCCGCCCGACGGTGTCGAGCATGCAGGTGCACCCGGGCGAACTGGTGACGGTCATGTATGAAGTGGTCAATACACAAAACCGCGTGGTCAACGCGCAAGCCATTCCCAGCTACGCGCCGCAGAGCGCCACGCCGCATTTCAAGAAGGTCGAGTGCTTCTGCTTCCAGCAGCAGACCTTGAAACCGCACGAAGCGCGGCAAATGCCGGTGGTGTTCTTCCTCGATCCAGCACTGCCGAAAGAGGTGAAAACCATCACCCTGTCTTACACGTTTTTCGAGATTGCCGGTCTGAGCCAGGCTCAAACGCCGGCAGTCCAATAGGAGAGTGGCATGGGTGAACCCAAGCAGCGTGAAAAAGCCTCGTTCCTGTATTCGCTGCGGGCCGTGGTGTGGTCATTTACGGGGCTGCGCCGCAAGAGCGATTTCGACACGGATTCGGCCAAGCTTAATCCTGTGCATATCGTCATCGCCGGCTTCCTGGCGGTGGCTTGCCTGATCGGCATATTGATTTCAATTGTTCAATTCGTCGTTTGATAAATTATAAAAAAACCACCGTAAAGTTTTTGAGGAGATGATGATGAGTTCCAACCACGCCGCCGTACCTTATTACTTCGTGCCCGGCCCATCGCGCTGGCCCATGCTGGGCGGTGCCAGCCTGCTGCTGGCCATGATAGGCGCCTCGGCCTGGGTCAACGACGTCGCCTGGGGCCCGTACGTGAATTACGTGGGCATCGCCGGCATCCTGCTGGTGCTGTACTTCTGGTTTGGCGACGCCATCAGCGAATCGGAACAGGGCTTGTACAGCGAGCGCATCGACCATTCCTTCCGCTGGAGCATGAGCTGGTTCATCTTTTCTGAAGTCATGTTCTTCGCCGCCTTCTTCGGCGCCCTGTTCTATGCCCGCAGCATTTCCATGCCGTGGCTGGCCGATCTTGACCACAAGGTGATCTGGCCCGATTTTGCCGCCCAGTGGGGCAGTACGGGCCCGGCCGGCACGGTGCAGGAATTTACCACCATGACGCCGTTCTGGATTCCCACCATCAATACGGCCCTGCTGCTGACTTCGGGTGTCACCCTGACCATCTCGCACCACGCGCTGCGCGCCGGCCACCGCGCCATGACGGCCCTGTTCCTGTTCGCCACCATCGTGCTGGGCGCCATCTTCATGGGCTTCCAGGTCTATGAATACATGCATGCCTACAGCGAACTGAATTTGAAACTGACGTCCGGCATCTACGGCGCCACCTTCTTCATGCTGACGGGCTTCCATGGCTTCCACGTGACCCTGGGCGCCATCATGTTGTCCGTCATCCTGTACCGCGTGCTGAAGGGGCATTTCACGCCCGATCAGCACTTCGGCTTCGAAGGCGCCGCCTGGTATTGGCACTTTGTCGACGTCGTCTGGCTGGGCCTGTACGTAGTCGTGTATTGGTTATAATGGCTGGGCCGGGCGCGCGCCGTTGAAGGGTGCGCCTGCAGCATGAAAAAAGCCGTACCGGGAGATCCTGGGTACGGCTTTTTTCTTAGTTTAAGAATTTTGCTAACCAAGCAACGTCGTTAGCACCGGGGTCAGTCCCTGCGGGATCGGAATCCGCCCCATTGAGGCGCATTCCCCCGCGGGTCTGACCCCAGCATTTAATGTATTCCCGTCGGCTGAATGTAGCCCAGCTTGTGCGCCAGCAGTATCAGCAAAAACATGGTGATCGACAAGCCCACGCGCAGCGCCAGCGCATGCACGGTGCGATTGCTCTTGCCCTTGTCGCGCATGAGGAAGAACAGGGCCGAGCCCAGGCTGCCCAGAATCAGGATGAAGGCGATGGCAACGAGGATTTTCATGTATGGTAACGCCAGGCTTGAGGAGGTTTTATTGTAATGCGTATCGGCTTCCATTTTAGGGTGATTCCATTTGTTGTAATGCTGCTACTGGTGGCGCTGGGTATTTCTCTGGCGCAATGGCAGCAGCGCCGTGGCGACGACAAAATCGCCCGCGCCGCCCGGCTTGCGGCAGGCAATCTGGCCGCCCCCCTGGCATTGACGTCCGCCCCCCTGCTGGCGGCCGATGCGCAAGCTATCGAGTACCGCCGCGTCACCGTCACGGGCCGCTTCGTGCCTGCCTGGACGGTGTACCTGGACAACCGCCCCTACAAGGGGCAGGCCGGTTTTCACGTGCTCACGCCATTCCAGATCGACGGTTCGCAGATGCACGTGCTGGTGGCGCAGGGCTGGTTGCCGCGCAACAATGCCGAGCGCACGCGCATTCCCAACTTCACCACGCCCACGGGCACGCTGACGATACATGGCATTGCGCGTCTGAACGCGGGCCATGTGATGGAACTGGGTAAGGCACCGGCCCTGGCGCCGCACGCCATCGTGCAAAATGCCGATATCGGCCAGCTGGCCCAGGCCAGTGCTCTGGCCCTGCAGCCCTTACTCTTCGAGCAAACAGTGGACCCAGTTGCTCGTGCCACAGCCATCGTGGCCAGCGCGCTTCCCGTGCGCGACTGGCCAGCGCCCGACCTGGGCGCCGACAAGCACCGCGGCTACGCATTCCAGTGGTATGCACTGGCACTGATGGCTTTTCTATTTTTTGTCTTTACAGGATTTCGACGTGCAAACAAACAAGCGTGAAGCAATGCAAGACAACCCAGACAAGCAGGCACAGAACACGGGGCGCTGGAAACTGCTGGCCGTGGTGGCCGTGTGCGCTTTTCCCATCATCGCCTCGTATTTCACGTATTACATCATCAAGCCCACGGGCCGCAACAACTATGGCGCCCTGATCGATCCCCGTTTGCACCCAATACCCGAGCTGGCGTTGCAGGTGACGGAACTGGACGGCAAGGCCGCGCCGCTGGCGCAATTGCGGGGCAAGTGGGTGTTGCTGCAAACGGGGCCATCCGACTGTCAGGAAGCATGCAAGAAAAAGTTGTTTGACATGCAACAACTGCGCTTGATGCAGGGCAAGGAGCGTGAGCGCCTGGAACGGGTCTGGCTGGTGACCGATGGTCAGCCGCTTGACACACTGGTGATGCGCGAATTCGACGGCACCAGCATGTTGCGCGTGAATAGCGCCGCCCTGAAGGCTTGGTTGCCGGTGGCGCCCGGTGGCCACAGTAGCGACCACCTGTACTTGATCGATCCGCTGGGAAATTTGATGATGCGCTTCCCGAAAGACGCAGACCCGAACAAAATTAAGAAAGACATTGCCAAGCTGCTCAAAGCTTCGGCGATTGGTTAAGGAGCTGTATGACAATGATGAATTTTTCCGCGCTGGCCCAGCTGGGCTTGACGGGCTTGCTGGTGGCGCTGCTGCCATTGACCATGGTCTGGGTGTCTGCGGACGCCAATAAATATCGCAAGCTGGTGTGGGTTGCCGTCTTTTTAACGATGGACTTGATCATGTTTGGCGGCTTCACGCGCCTGTCCGATTCTGGCCTCGGTTGTCCCGACTGGCCAGGATGTTATGGTTCTGCCAATCCTTTCCTCGCACATGAGCACATCGTGGCGGCGCAAACCCTGATGCCGACGGGACCCGTGACGGTCGTCAAAGCGTGGATCGAAATGACGCACCGCTACCTGGCCATGGCCATCGGCGTGCTGATCGTGGCGATGCTGCTGCAGGCGTGGCGCCAGTGGCGCAAAAGCAAACGCGCACAATTCGCTCCGGCTTTGCCGACGGCGCTCTTCTTCTTTGTCTGCCTGCAGGGCGCCTTCGGTGCCTGGACCGTCACCTTGAAGCTGCAACCGGTGATCGTCACCATCCACCTGTTGCTGGGCATGGGCTTGCTGGCCATGTTGACGTGGCTGGGCGGGCGCCAGGACAATGCCGTCAAGCCCTTGCAGCGCGCCGATGCCGATGTGGCCGTGCTGCGCCCCGTGCGGGCGCTGGCCGTCATGTCGCTCGCGCTGTTGACGTTGCAGATCGCGCTGGGCGGCTGGGTGAGCACCAACTACGCCACCCTGGCCTGTATGGATTTCCCCCTGTGCGGCGGCAAAGTCATTCCGGAAATGGATTTCGAGCATGGTTTCCATTTGTGGCGCGAGCTGGGCAAGACCGCTGCCGGCCACTATCTGCCGTTTTCCGCGCTGACGGCCATCCACTGGGTACACCGCAATTTCGCCTTCGTCGTGCTGGCCGGTGTCGGCTATACGCTGTTGCGCGCATGGAAACTGCCGTCCTTGCGCGGTACGGTGCGCTGGGTGGTCTTGGTGCTGGCCTTGCAGGTCGCCACGGGCCTGGCGACGATTTATCTGAGCTGGCCACTGTCGATTGCGGTGCTGCATAACGGTGGCGCGGCGCTGCTCGTGTTGTTGCTGACCATGTTAAACTACAAGGCTAAATTCCAACTCGATGTAGCGCGGACATCTGCTTGCGCCCCCGCGACAGTGCCCACGGCACCAGCCAGTCCTTCCCGTATCGCATAAATGACTACTCAGACCATCAGCCGTAAACCTTCCCCCCGCATCGCCCAGTACTGGGCGCTGACCAAGCCCCGCGTGACGCAACTGGCCGTATTTTGCGCCGTTATCGGCATGTTCTTGGCCAGCGACGAGTTGCCTGACTGGCGCGCGGTGGTGTTTGGCACCCTCGGCATTTGGCTGCTGGCCGGCGCCGCGTTTGCCGTCAACTGCCTGGCCGAGCGCGAAATCGATGCGCGCATGGCCCGCACGGCGCGCCGTCCGATGGCCATGGGCGACATCACTGTCAAGCAGACGGTGGTGTTTGCGCTGGTGATCGGCGGCCTGGGCATGGCGATTCTGTATAACCTTGTCAACCCGCTCACCATGTGGCTGACCTTTGTCACCTTCGTCGGCTATGCCCTGATCTATACCATGCTGCTGAAACCGGCCACGCCGCAAAATATCGTCATCGGCGGCCTGTCCGGCGCCATGCCGCCCGCGCTGGGCTGGGCCGCCGTCGCCAACGATGTACCGATGCAAGCCTGGTTGCTGGTCTTGATCATTTTCGTCTGGACGCCGCCGCACTTCTGGGCCCTGGCCATGTACCGCCGCGACGATTACGCGCGTTCGGGCTTGCCCATGCTGCCCATCACGCACGGCTTGAAATTCACGCAGTTCCACGTCTGGCTGTACTCGATCGCGCTGGCGGCCACTACCTTGCTGCCCTTTGCCGTGCGCATGAGCGGCCTGATCTACCTGGCGTCGGCCGTGCTGCTCAATGCCGGTTTCCTGTATTACGCGTGGAAGATGTACCGCCACTACACGGACTTGATCGCGCGCAAAGCCTTTACGTATTCCATCATTTATCTGGCATTGCTGTTCGCGGCCTTGCTGGTCGACCACTATATTCCGCTCGGAACATGAAAAAAATCCTGATGCTGTTGTTGGCCGTTACCTTGGTCGCCGTCCTTGCCGGCTGCGGCAAGCCGGCCGCAGCCAAGCTGGCATTCAAGAACACGGATGTGACGGGCCTGGGCTACGCGCGCCAGTTCGCGCTGACGGACCACACGGGCCAGCCGCGTACACTGGCCGACTACAAGGGCAAGCTGGTGCTGATGTTCTTCGGCTACACGCAATGCCCGGACGTGTGTCCCACTACCATGGTCGAGATGGCGCAGGTGATGCAGGAAATGGGCCCGCAGGCGCAGCAGGTGCAAGTGCTGTTCGTTACCGTCGACCCCGAGCGCGACACGCAAGCCTTGCTGGCGCAGTACGTGCCAGCGTTCGACCAGCGCTTTGTCGGCCTGTATGGCGACGCCGCCGCGACGGCCAAGGTAGCCAAGGAATTCAAAGTGTATTACGCCAAGGTCGAGGGCGAAACAGATCGTAGTTATACGGTCGATCACACGGCCGGTACCTATGTATTCGACCGCGAAGGCAAGATTCGCCTGTTCGTGCGTCACGGCGAAAAACCTGCCACTATCGCGCACGATCTTAAACTTCTGCTATCCTGATCCGCTCGCGCCACCAGGCGCCATCTTCAGGATTTGCAGTACATGGATAAACGTTTCGAGCCTTACGCCCGCCTGGCAGCCATCATCTTCTTGCTGATCGGCTGCTTTTTTGTCTTGCGGCCCTTCCTGGCCGCCATGCTGTTCGCCGTCTGCGTGTGCATTTCCAGCTGGCCCTTGTATGTGCTTTTGCTTGAGCGCCTGAAAGGCCGGCGCAACTGGGCGGCCGCCATCATGACCGTGTCGCTGATCCTCGTCATCGTGCTGCCGCTGGCTCTCGTGACCTACAACCTGGCCGATAATGTCTCGCGCGTGTACGAGCAGATCCGTGTCGCACTGGAATCGGGCGGCCTGCATCCACCGGCCTGGCTGGCCAGCATTCCCGTGGTGGGCGAAACCATTGATCGCTATGTGCGGCGCTTGCTGGAAGACCGCCAGGAACTATTGAATTTGGGTAAGACCATGCTGGAACCGGCGCGCCATTTCCTCGCTTCCGGCGGCATCTTGCTGGGCACGGGCCTGGCGCAGACCAGCCTGGCCGTGTTTGTCAGCTTCTTCCTTTACCGCGACGGCCAGCAACTGAGTCGTGCCCTGATGACGGGTGCCGGCCGCATCATCGGCGACAGCGCGCCGGGCGTGGGCCTGACCATCAGCCGCACCGTGCGCGGCGTGATGTATGGCTTGCTGGGTACGGCGCTGGCACAAGCGCTGGTGGCCGTAGTGGGCTTCTTGATCGCCGGCGTGCCAGCCGTGGCGCTGCTGGGCGTGGCCACCTTCATCTTTTCGCTGATACCCGTGGGGCCGCCCTTGATCTGGGGTGGCGCCGCCATCTGGCTGTTGAACGACGGGCAGACGGGCTGGGGCATTTTCATGCTGGTGTGGGGGGCGCTGCTGATCAGCGGCGTGGACAATGTGGTCAAGCCCATTTTGATCAGCCGCGGCAGCAGCCTGCCGTTCCTGCTGGTGCTGCTGGGTGTGCTGGGCGGCGTGCTGGCCTTCGGCTTCGTCGGTATTTTTATCGGACCGACCCTGCTGGCGGTGTTGTACAGCCTGCTGCAAACGTGGACCCTGGGCGAGACCAGCGTGCCGCAGGGCAAGGATACGCTGACGCGCAAGAAGTAATCAGTCCCTTAAATCTGCATCCAGATCGCGCTCCTGCTTGGGGATCACCTTCAGTAGCACGATGCGCGGTCCGTTCATCTTCTTGACGACGATGTCGAAGTCGACAAAAGTGATGCGCTGGCCCTGCTTCGGAATGTCCCCCAGCTTGACCATGATCAAGCCGCCCACCGATTCCACGTCATCGAGCCCCAGTTCCTCATTTTCGATATCGATGCCGAGGATGCGTTCGAGTGAGAAGATGGGCAGGCTGGCCTTGCCGATCAGGGTGCCGTCGCTTTGCTTGAGCCAGTCGTTTTCATTGCGGCGGAATTCATCGCGGATTTCGCCAACCATGGCGCCGAGCAAGTTATCGAGGGTGATAAAGCCCAGCGGGCGCTTGCCCTTTTCGCCGATCAGGGCGAAGTGGGGCGCGCCGTCGCGGAAGCGACGGAACAGTTCCAGCGCCGGTGTGCGCGCAGAAATGATGTCGACGGGCCGCAGGAAGGGCGTGAGCGAGGTGATCGGTTTGCCCGCCTGCTGGGCAAAGAACAGGTCTTTCAAGTGCACCACGCCCAGCACGTCGTCCTCATTCATGTCGAAATACGGGTAGCGGCTGAAGCGGTTGCGCAGCACCGTGTCGAGGTTTTCTTCCAAGGTGCTCGAAGCGTGCAGGGCGATCACTTCATTGATCGGGCGCATCAAGTCCGACACCGTCATTTGTTCGAAATCGAGCGATTGCGCCAGGATGTTGCGCTCGTCGCGCGTGAATTTCTCGCCCGGCTGGCTGGTGCGCAGTATCAGTTTCAATTCATCGGACGAGTAATGGGCATCGTGGCCGCCCTTGCCGGACAGACCAGCCATGCGCAGCACCCAGTTGGCGCTGGCGTTGAGCAGGTAAATGGCAGGGTACATGGCCCAATAAAAACCATACAAGGGAATCGCGCACCACAGGCCGACCGCTTCCGGGTTGCGGATGGCCATCGACTTGGGGGCCAGTTCGCCCACGACGATGTGCAGGAAGGAAATGACGCTGAAGGCGACGACGAACGAGACGCCGTGGATCAGCTCTTGCGAGGTGACGCCGATGGCGCCGAACACAGGTTCGAGCAAGCCGGCAAAGGCCGGTTCGCCGACCCAGCCCAGGCCCAGCGACGCCAGGGTAATGCCCAGCTGGCAGGCTGACAGGTAGGCGTCCAGCTGGCCATGCACCTTGGACAGGATGCGGCCGCGCAGTCCTTGTGTCTTGGCGATGGCGCGGATGCGCGTGCGGCGCAAGGTGACGATGCCAAACTCGGCGGCAACAAAAAAACCGTTCAGCGCGACCAGGAAGAGGGCGAGCAGGACTAGCAAGGCATTGTGCATGGGGGCGCTGAAGATGGGCTGTAAAAACGTCATCTTAAACGACGAAGGCCGGCATAGCCTAATTTAGCCGCGCGCCGCGCCCGTGCCGGCGCGCGCGCGCTCGGTTGTTCAGGCTGCTTTAGTCTTTGGCCGCCGTTTGCTGCCCGCCGGGCATGACAAAGAGCATGGCCGCCGAGACGATGGCGGGGATGGCGACGACGAGGAAAATCGTGCTGTTAGGCCAGTTCAGGCGGATCAGCTCGCCACCGAGCACGGGGCCGATGATGGAACCGATGCGCCCGATGCCCAAGCTCCAGCCGATGCCCGTCGAGCGCAGGGTCGTCGGATAGTAGCTGGCCGCCAGGGCATTCACGGCAGGCTGCCCGCCCACCACGCAAAAGCCGGCGATGAAAATCGTGATGAAGAGGAAAGCCAGCGACACGTCGGGACGGCCGATCAGGGCAATTGCCACGGCAGCGACCAGGAAGCAGGGCAGCAGTACGCGGCGGAAGCTGGAGCGGTCGATCAGCTGGCCCATGACCAGGGTGCCGATGGTGCCGCCCACTTGCAGGGCCGTGCCGGCCAGCACGGCGTTGGCCGTGGACAGGCCCGCTTCCTTGGCGATGGTCGGCAACCAGTTGGACAGGAAATATAAATTCAGCAAGTTCATGAAGTTAATGACCCACAACAAAATCGTCATCTTGGCGCGACCACCCGTAAACAATTGCAGCACGGGCGCGCCCTTGTGTTCCTTTTCATGCACGACACACTGGGTCTCGGCCGTGATGCTCAGCGTCGGGTCGATGCGTTTCAGCCATTGCGCCACCTTGTCGAGCTTGCGTTTCTTCAATACCAGGAATTGCATCGATTCCGGCAGCAGGAAGAACATCAGCACGCCGATGATCAGCGGCACCACGCCGCCCACGTAGAACACGGATTGCCAGCCGAATGCGGGAATCAGCGCAGCGGACAGCAAGCCGCCCAGCACGGCGCCCAGGGTAAAACCGCAGGACACCAGCATCATCAGGGTGACTTTCTTGCGCAGCGGGCTGTATTCGCCGGCCAGCGCCATGGCGTTCGGCATCACGGCGCCCAGGCCCAGTCCCGTGATGAAACGGATCAGCTGTAATTGTTCAATGTTGGTGGCCAGCGGCGTGACGAGCATGCATAGCGAAAAGAAAATAGTCGAGCCGATCAGCACCGGGCGGCGGCCGAACTTGTCGGCCGTGATACTGAAGACGAGCGAGCCGACCAGCATGCCCAGCAAGCCCGCGCCAAAGACGGGGCCCAGGTTGGCCTTGCTGACGTGCCAGTCGGCAATGATGGCGGGCGCCACATAGCCCATCGCTTGTACGTCGAAGCCATCCATGATGACGCACAGGCCGCACAGGATCAGCATGCCGACCTGGAAGGAGCCGATCTTGTTGTTATTGATGAGATCGGGAATATCGATGGTCTTGCCTGCCGTGGACATGCTGCTGCTCCTGTTTTTTTATGGTGGTCGCGCCCTGCCGTCGAGGGAAGGGCGCGTGTTTGTTGCAGGCTTCATTACAATCGCTTTTGATTAATTATTCAAACGTTATTTTCGAATGGATTTATCAGATTTCCTTGTGAATCCTGGGGCGACTCTGGATGGCGGCCAGGATCACATCCAGCGCCGGGTGCATGATCTTGCGCTCGTTCGAGATGACGTAAAATTGTTCGCGCAGGGATGAGGCGTCGCCCACCAGCACGGCGCCGAACTGTTCCTCGATGTCGGCTGCCAGGCTGGCCGAGGCGAAGAACAGGCCCAGGCCCTTGCGGCCAAACGCGTTAAGCATGGCGTTGTCCTCGAATTCACCGACCACGTCGGGGCGTACGCCTTGCTGCACCATCCATTCATCGATGCGCCCGCGCAGGGCGTTATTGCGCGCCGGCAGTAAAAATGGCGCGCCGTGCAGGCTGTGCGGGAAATTTTCGCGGTATTGTGCGGCCAGCGCGGGCGTGGCGAACAGCTTCATGGCGCTTTCGCCCCACAGGTGGCTCGACACGCGCAGGCTGGCGCCGGCCGGCACGGCGCGGTCCGTCAGCACCAGGTCCAGCTTGTGCAGTGCCAGGTCGGCCAGCAGGGACTCGAATTCATCTTCCAGGCACACCAGCTTGACGGGCTGCTCCAGGCTGCGCGTGGCGTCGAGCATGCGATAGGCCATCAGTTTCGGCAGGGAATCGGAAATACCCACCGTCAGGCGCATCTTTTCCGCGTCCGCATCGGCCAGCGCTTCCTGCATCTGTTCGCCGAGCAAAAAAATCTGGTCCGCATAGCCGAGCGCCAGGCGGCCCGCTTCCGTCGGCACCAAACGCCGCCCCTGCGGCTGCAGCAGGGATTTACCCAGTTCCTTTTCCAGTAGGGCCAGCTGGGTGCTGATGGTTTGCACGGCTAAGCCCAGCCGTTCAGCCGCGCGCGTCACGCCGCCTTCCTTGGCGACTACCCAAAAGAAATACAAATGGCGGTAATTGAAACCGGTGGTTTTCATCGCTGTACTCTCTATCTTCTGTTTTTGCGAAGTAACACTTCCATTATCTTCTATTTTTAAATGTTACACACATCCCTATACTAGCTTCCATTGAATTGAGATAAAGGGAACTATCGATGAAGCATTTCAGAGTGTCATTTCTAGTGACATTTATCTGCCTGGGCATATCCGCCTGGTGGGGTTACACGCACGGTGGCGTGCAAACGATGCTGGCAGCGCTCGGTATCGCGGTGATCCTGGGCGTGATGGAAGTGTCGCTGTCGTTCGACAATGCGGTGGTCAACGCTTCGGTGCTGAAGAACTGGGACAAGTTCTGGCAGGGCTTGTTCCTGGGCGTTGGCATCATCATCGCCGTGTTCGGCATGCGCCTGTTGTTCCCGCTGGTCATCGTGGCGCAAGCGGCCGACCTGGGCTTGCTGGAAGTATGGAATCTGGCACTGAGCAATCCGGAAGAGTATTCGATGCACCTGACGAACCACCATGCGGAAGTGGCGGCCTTTGGCGGCATTTTCCTGTTGCTGGTCTTCCTGAACTTCCTGCTGGACTCGGAAAAAGAAACGCACTGGCTGGGCCGTATTGAAGAGAAACTGGGCGCGCTGGGCAAAATTTCCTCGCTTTCCGTGATGATCGCACTGGGCACCCTGATGGCCAGCCTGTCGATGATCGAAGAAGGCCAGAAGCTGGTGGTCTTGACGGCTGGCCTGTGGGGCATCCTCACTTACGTCGGCGTCGATGTGGTCAGCGGCTTGCTGGAAGGTGATAACGGCAACGGCAACGTGGGCGACATCGTCAAGCGCGGCGGTATTGGCGGCTTCCTGTACCTGGAAGTGCTCGACGCCTCGTTCAGCTTTGATGGCGTGATCGGCGCGTTTGCCATCACCAAGGATGTCGTGATCATCATGCTGGGCCTGGCTATCGGCGCGATGTTTGTGCGTTCGATGACGGTATTCCTGGTACGCAAGGGTACACTCGACGAGTTCGTTTATCTGGAGCACGGCGCGCACTATGCGATCGGTATCCTGGCCGTAATCATGTTGGCCAGCATGAAGTTTCACATTCCCGAGATCTTTACGGGTCTGATTGGGGTGGCCTTCATTCTCGCCTCGCTATGGTCGTCGATCCGTTACAAGCGCAGGATGGCGCACGAAGAGGGCAAGACGCAAGCGCTGGAAGCCGTCAAGGCAACAGTAGCGTAAAGAATGCGCGGCAAACGACTACACCGGTTTGTCGGCAAGTTGTAGCAAGCGCCGCCGCCGGCCTGGGGAGCCAGGCCGGTAGAGGGCGCCAGGTGTTATTTATTTCATTAGCTGGACTTTATTTCACATAGGAGAAATACATCATGGCAATCAGTCTGCAAAAAGGCGGCAACGTCAACCTGAGCAAGGAAGCCCCTGGCCTGTCGAAAATGATCATCGGCCTGGGCTGGGATGCCCGCGCCACCGATGGCGCCGCGTTCGACATCGACGGTTCCGCGTTCCTGTTGAAGGCCGACGGCAAGGTACGCGCCGACGTCGACATGATTTTCTACAACAACCTGAAATCGAGCGACGCTTCCGTCACCCACTCGGGCGACAACACCACCGGCGCCGGCGATGGCGACGATGAAACCGTCATCGTCGACCTGGCCAAGGTACCAGCCGAGATCGACAAGATTGCCGTCTGCGTGACGATACACGATGCCGAGGCACGCAAGCAAAACTTTGGTATGGTGTCCAAAGCGTACGTGCGTTGCGTGAACGCCAACGGCAACACGGAAATCGCCCGCTTCGACCTGTCGGAAGACGGTTCGGCGGAAACGGCCATGGTCTTTGGTGAAATCTACCGCAATGGCGCCGATTGGAAATTCAAGGCCATCGGCCAGGGCTACAAGGGCGGTTTAGGTCCTTTGGCAGCGTCGTTCGGTGTTGGCGTTTAAGTTGTAGGGTCAGGGCGGTCCGCAGTGCGGGCCGGCACCATCATCACCTAGTTGAAGAAGGAATAGGTATGCCAGTTTTCAATATTACCGGGGACGTCGACCCGTTTCTGCATGTGTCGCTGGCCAAGGGCGAGAAGATTTATTGCGAATCTAACGCGATGGTGATGATGGAAACCAATCTTGAGCTGAAAGGCAAGATGACGGGCGGCATCGGCGCTGCGCTGATGCGCACCTTTGCCAACGGCGAATCGTTCTTTCAGCAGCATATCGAGGCCGTGCGGGGCGACGGCGATTGCCTGCTGTCGCCCACCTTGCCCGGCGCGATGCGGGTGCTTGATGTGGGCAAGGAGCTTGGTGCCCAGCAATACATGATCAGTGACGGCGCCTTCGTGGCGGCCAGTGCAGGCGTGGAATTGAAGGTGCGCACGCAAAGCCTGGGTAATGCGCTGTTTGCCCAGAGCGGTGGTTTTTTCATCACCGAGACGGCAGGCAGCGGCCAATTGGCGGTGTCCGGTTTTGGCGCCATGTCGATACTCGAAGTGACGCCTGGCAAGGACGTGGTGATTGATAACTCGCACGTCGTATGCTGGGATAGCCGCCTGCAATATGAAATTTCCATGACGACCGGCAGTAGCGGTGGCTTTCTGGGCAATCTGATCAATAGCCAGACCAGCGGCGAGGGCATGGTGCTGAAATTTTCAGGCACGGGGAAAATCCTCGTGTGCTCGCGTAACCGCGCAGCCTTCCTCGCCTGGACACAAAGCAAGCCGGCGTAATTAGTACTTGATGCAATTAAACAAACAGGAGCAATGCGTATGTCTGTCAATTTGAGCAAGGGCCAGAAGATTTCTCTGGACAAAGAAGCTGGTACCACCCTGAGCCGTATCACCATGGGCCTGGGATGGGATGCGGTCAAGACCAAGGGTTTCCTTGGCTTCGGTTCGAAGACCGAAGCGGTCGACCTGGACGCTTCGTGCGTCATGTTCGACGAGAACAAGAGCACGTCCGATATCGTCTGGTTCCGCCAGCTGAAAAGCAAGGACGGCAGCATCGTTCATACGGGCGACAACCGCACGGGCGCAGGCGATGGCGACGACGAACAGATCAATGTTGATCTGTCGAGCGTGCCGGCGCATGTGAAAAGCCTGGTCTTCACCGTCAACAGCTTTACCGGCCAGAACTTCGCGCAGGTAGAAAACGCCTATTGCCGCATCTTGAATGCCAGCAATAACCAGGAAGTCGCGCGTTTCAACCTGTCTGTGCAAGGTTCCCACACGGCACAGATCATGGCCAAGTTGTATCGCCATAACGGCGAATGGAAGATGCACGCCATCGGCGAAAACGGCAACGGTCGCACCTTCGACGACCTTATGCCGCAGATTGCTGTGCATCTATAAACGTCAGGCCAAATCTGCTGCGCGCCGCGATTTGCGGCCTGTGATGCTCACTGTGCCTACGCACAGCTGCGCTTCTCGGCCACAACTCGCCTACGCTCGCGACGATTTTGCCAGACGTTA
Organism: Janthinobacterium sp. CG_23.4; assembly: GCF_029892305.1. Taxonomy (NCBI): domain Bacteria; kingdom Pseudomonadati; phylum Pseudomonadota; class Betaproteobacteria; order Burkholderiales; family Oxalobacteraceae; genus Janthinobacterium; species Janthinobacterium sp. CG_23.4. The sequence goes on from NZ_JARXUX010000001.1 coordinate 628,221, forward strand.
TTAAAGAGCAGTACGCAGCGGGCGGGGGACGGACCGGATACCGGCCATTGTCCGCTGCTCTACATTGAAGGAGAGTATGTTGTGATGCGATTGCTGATAGCCTTGCTACTGCCGTGTCTCACGTTTTTTATGCTGGGGCGCCCGCTGGCCGGTGCCGCCGCCTTGATCTTGCAGTGCACTGTGATCGGCTGGGTGCCGGCGGCCCTGTGGGCCCTGTACACGGTGAACCAGCATAAAACGGAGCAGGAATTGGAAGGTGCATTAAGCCGCAGCTACATGCGCAGGCGTAGTCGGTTGATCTAAATCAGCCGGGCGCTTGGAATCCTTGCGCTAATGACACTCACGAGTTATCGTGCGTGTCATTTTTTTTAGCTGGAAAAATATCGATGCGACACAACACTTTCACCGCTTCATTTTGCTGAAGATAGCGCTGACACCCGAGGACGCGCGTTTGCCTGTCTTCGAGGGGTAGTCTGCGCGCCCTGGCGTTTAGCCGGCGGGCGCGCCCTGCGTAATTTTTACTTTGACCCGATACGTGGGCGCGGCCTCGTTCAGCGCCGGCGGCGTGGCCGGGTCGACGTCGAGCAGCGTGAACGTCAAGTGCTGGACGCTGACGGAACTGGCGGCACCGGGCATGGAATCGGACAAGACGATATCCGTGGCGCCCGCGCTGTTGCGCAAACTGAAGCTGTAGCTGACGTAGCCTTTCCACACGCATACGGCGCCCTTGCGGCAGCGGCTGTCGTTGACACGCTCCAGTTTCAGGGTATCGGTGGCCGTGATGGCAAACTGTTCGCCCGGCGAGAGCACGTGGCTGACGCTACGCGGTGTGTTTTCCGCCTCGCCGGCGCTGCCAGCCGCGCCGCAGCCAGACAGCATTGCCAGGCAGGTGATCAGCAGGGAGAGCAGCAGCGGAAGCAGCAGGGTACGATCAGAGCCGCTTAAATAAGCCATGTTTTTCCTTTCAGGTAAAGCGTCCCCGGCGTGGCGTCCACGCATGGGATAATGATATTAAAATGATATTTCTGCGGCGCCCTATTGGCGCGTGGCGAATGAATTGATGCGCCGGCCCACGCGGCACGCCGATTACTGCGTAGAATGGCTGTTTTGAAAATCAGGAAACAACCATGAAAAAAACTGCCCTGGCGAAAAGCGATGCCAAGAAACTGATGGGAAAGATGAATGTTCCCGGCGCCGGTGCATTCGGTAAGGAAGCGGTGGTCATCGACCGTCGCGAGCAGCGCAAGCGCGATCAGGCGCTGGGCCTGGTGCCATTCGCCGTCAAGCTGAACAGCGATCTGGTCTTGCAATTGCAGACCCTGGCCAAGGAGCGCGATGCGGATCTGAATGAACTGGTCGCTGAAACCTTGCTCAAGGGCCTGGCTGCAGCTTAATCGCCTGCCATGTTTATCTGTTGATAAACATCAAGTCATAAAACTAAAAGGCGCCTTGCGGCGCCTTTTGCATTGCGGCATTGCTTGTGCTTACACGTAGGCGGCCAGCGCGCCCTTCATTTTTTTCAGCGCCGCCACTTCGATCTGGCGGATGCGCTCGGCCGATACGCCGAATTCTTCTGCCAAAGCATGCAGGGTGGCGCCAGAACCATCGTCGTTGGCCAGCCAGCGCGCTTCGATGATGCGGCGCGAACGGGCGTCGAGCTTCGACAGTGCCGTTTCCAGGCCTTCCGATTGCAGGCGCGTCACCTGTTTCGCTTCCAGTACCTTGGTCGGCTCGCTGTGTTCCGACGCCAGGTAGGCGATTGGCGAGAACTTGTCGTCTTCATCGTCGGTCGGCGATTCCAGGGCGATATCGCGGCCGCTCAAGCGCGTTTCCATCTCGATCACTTCTTCGCGCTTGACGTCGAGCAGCTTGGCCAGTGCATCGATCTGTTTGGGCGTCATCGCATCGAGGCCCGTCTTGTGGCTACGCAGGTTGAAGAACAGTTTGCGTTGTGCCTTCGTCGTTGCCACCTTGACCAGACGCCAGTTTTTCAGGATGTACTCGTGCATCTCGGCTTTCACCCAGTGCATGGCGTACGATACCAGGCGCACGCCCTGGTCCGGGTCGAAGCGCTTTACGGCTTTCATCAAGCCGATATTACCTTCTTGAATCAGGTCGGCGTGTGGCAAGCCATAGCCCAGGTAGCCACGCGCAATCGAGACCACCAGGCGCAGGTGCGACAGCACCAGTTCTTGCGCGGCAGCCAAGTCATTTTTTTCGCGCAAGCGTTTTGCCAGCGAAATTTCTTCGTCGTGGGTCAACATGGGCAGGCGGTTCACGGCCGAGATATAGGCGTCGATATTGCCCAGATTGCCAGTGAAGCCGAGGCCCAGTGCATTATTTTTGGTCGGAACCAATGCGGACGTTGCGGACATCATAGTCATGCTTTCTCCCTCGTAGTCTTGCTTTGTTCCAGTCGGCCATGTCACGCGACATGGCCCGATTGTCTGTTCAGTTTTGCGTATTCGGTCTTGTACTTTGCGGATCGTGGCGCCACCTATATCTGGCGCTGATGGGGCTGATGGCGGTTCTGCGCTTGGTATGTGCTTATATTAGCACTCTCTGCTTGAGAGTGCCAATCAGCACTTTTAATCATCCCGATAGCCTAAATGCTATGACGATTCATCGGCCAATAATTTTTACAAAAGGCGCCCCCAGGGCGCTTGACCACCTTAGTATGCGCCCTTTCGGACGCGCCTGAAAGGGCCGCACGGCGCTTGGCGACAACAGGGCTAGTCTACGGTCGCAAGCTGAAGAGTAGCTTAATAATACTTGCTAAACATCAAGATAATTAGCGTATCGGATAGCGCCCGACAAGTGGCGCTGTGACGCATGGCGGCGCCAGCGGCGCCGCCATGGAAGGGCAGGTCAGTTCAGGCGCGCCAGATGGCGCTGCACGCAGAGGAAGGCGCCGATCAGGCCCAGGCCGGCGCTGACGGCCAGCAAGCCGGCCATCGGCAGCGGTGCCAGCGGCACCAACTGGAATTCGGACGCATACAGGCGGGCAAATTCGGCGATCGCACTATTGAGTGGCTGCAACGCAAGCGCCACGGCGCCCAGGGCCAGCGCACCGGCGCACAGGCCCAGCAGGGCGCCCGTGTAATAGAAGGGGCGGTGGATGAAGGTATCGGTGGCGCCGATCAATTTCGAGATGCTGATTTCATCGCGCTGCTGCATCACTTGCAGGCGGATGGTATTGAAGACGACGGCGATCACGGCCACACCCAGGGTAATGGCGAGCAGCAACAATACCAGGCGCAGCACGCCCAGCAGGGCTGCCAGGCGCTTGACCCAGGCCGAATCGACTTGCGCCGACTCCACGAATGGCAGGTGGCGCAATTGTTCTGCCACCGCATCGACATCCTGCGCTTCGCTGGCGCTGCCGAACGCATCGAGCTTCAGCACATAGCTGTCGGGTAGGGGATTGTCACCCAGGGTGCTGAGCACGTCGGCCAGGCCATTCTTGTTTTTTAGCGAGTCGAGCGCCTGTTCACGCGGGATGAAGACGATCTTCGCCTGTTGCGCGCCGACGATCTTGCGCATGGCGCTGGCCAGGGCCACTGCTTGTTCGCGCGGTGTGCTTATTTTCAAGAAAACGCTGATTTCCGGGTCGACCGACATTTGTTCCGACATGGGGCGCACATTGTCGAGCATGGTCAAGCCGGCGAATGGCAGCGACAGGGCGATGGCAACGACGACGACGTTCAACAAAAAGCCGCCCGGCGACTTGCGCAAATGGATCAGCGCCGAGCCGAGCGCAAAGCGGTGTTGACGGAACCAGCCTCTCATGCCTGCTCTCCCTGTGCGTCGTCCGGGTTGAGGGGCGGTGCGAAATCGGGATCGGGCGGTGCGAAGACGGGCGCCTGCGTGGCCTTGTCGATGGCTACCAGCTGGCCGTTTTTCAAGTGGATCACGCGGGCGGCGGCGTCGAGCATCTGTTCGTCATGGCTGGAAATGAGGCAGGTCACGCCCACCGAATGAAACGCTTTCAGGGCGTCGAGCACCTTGTTGGCGCTGGCGCGGTCGAGGTTGGCCGTCGGTTCGTCGGCCAGGATGATCTGTGGCCGGTTGACGATGGCGCGCGCGATCGAGACGCGCTGCTGTTCGCCGCCCGACAGCGACAGGGGGCGCGCCATGGCGCGGTCCAGCAGGCCCACCTTGTCAAGGGCCGCGCGCGCGCGCTGCTCGGCGGCCGCCTTGTGTGCGCCCACGACCAGCAGCGGCAGCATCACGTTGGCCAGGATGGAGCGGTCGTTCAATAATTTTTGCTGCTGGAAGATCAGGCCCATGTTGCGGCGCAGGAAGGGAACGCCCGCTGGCTTGATCTTGGCCATGTCCTGGCCATTGACGATCAGCTTGCCCGAGCTGGGGCGTTCCATGGCGGCGATCATTTTCAGCAGGGTTGACTTGCCGGCGCCGGACGGGCCGGCCAGGAAGACCAGCTCGCCTTTGGCAATACTCAGCGAAATGTCGCTGAGCGCCACGGCGTCGGAAGAGTATTGCTTGGAGACGTGCTGAAATTCAATCATGTATAGGCTTATCCGAGCAGCGCTTCGACAAATTCGGCAGCCACGAAAGGCTGCAAGTCTTCAATTTTCTCACCGATGCCGATGAAATACACAGGCACCGGGCGCACGCGGGCAATCGCCGCCAGCACGCCGCCCTTGGCGGTCCCGTCCAGCTTGGTGATCACCAGGCCGCTCAGCTGCAGGGCATCGTCGAAGGCCTTGACTTGTGTCAACGCGTTCTGCCCCGTATTGCCATCGATGACGAGCAGTATTTCATGCGGCGCACCGTCCATGCCTTTGCCGATCACACGCTTGATTTTCTTCAATTCTTCCATCAAGTGTAACTGTGTCGGCAAGCGCCCTGCCGTGTCGACCATGACCACGTCGATGCCGCGCGCTTTCGCCGATTGCACCGAGTCGTAGGCCACGGCGGCCGGGTCGCCCGATTCTTGCGAGATGACGGTGACGTTGTTGCGCTCGCCCCAGACCATCAATTGTTCGCGCGCGGCGGCGCGGAAGGTGTCGCCCGCGGCCAGCAGCACGGATTGATTATTTGACTGCATGTGCTTGGCCAGCTTGCCGATGGTAGTGGTCTTGCCGGCGCCATTCACGCCCGAAATCATCATCACCAGCGGCTTGTGGCGGCCCAGCTCGAAGCGTTTTTCCAGCGGGCTCAAGAGGTCGATCAACAGCACCTTCAGCGCGGCCTTGACGGCGGCGGCGTCGAGCAGCTTGTCTTCCTTGACCTTTTTCTTCAATGCCGTCAGCAAGAATTCGGTGGCGTCGATGCCCGCGTCGGACATCAGCAGCGCCGCTTCCAGCTCTTCGTACAGCGCGTCGTCGATCTTCGCGCCGACGAACAGCACGGATAAGGTGTTCGAGGTTTTCGACAGGCCGGCCTTCAGGCGCGTCATCCACGATTTTTTCTCGGGTTCAGCGGCCACGATCACGGGCACGAGCTCGGCCGGCGCGCCGCTCAGGGGAGCAGCGCCCGGCTGCGCGGCAGGCGGCGTGGTGGCAGGAAGAACGAGGGGCTCGGCTGGCGCAGCCTCGGGAGTGACGGGTTTTTTCTTGAAGAAACTAAACATGGATGTGTGGTGGCGGGTGCTGACCTAAGGCCCGGCGGCGCCGGACACTGTTGTTGCGGACTATTTTACCAGAGCGCGCCCAGCCCTTCATGCTTTACTGTTCGATTGGCAACATTGCGCGGCTATCCGAAATCCGCGATCCAGTCAGCGCTTGCACAATATTTGTATAGGCTCGCATGCCAACAGAATACGCGCGGTATGTATCTCTGCCATCGCTGCGCTGCAAATAGCTGAATCCAATTGAAAATTGTCGGCGTATAAGTTTTAGAATGGCTCAAGGAGCCGATTGACATAGGTCAATATTTGACTGACTATGAACTTATTTCGTCCAAGGAAAACATGAAACGGGTGCAGCCATGAAAATCGCCGTCGTCGGAGCGGGAATTGCCGGTTTGTCTTGCGCGTATCGGCTGGCGCAGGCTGGCCAGGATGTGACCTTGTATGAGGCGGGTGAGTATTTTGGCGGTCACAGTCATACGGTGGATGTCACGCTCGACGGCGTCACGCATGGCGTCGACACGGGTTTTCTGGTGTTTAACCACGCTACTTACCCGAACCTGGTGCAACTGTTCCAGGAGCTCGGTGTCGAGGCAGCCGATAGCGATATGTCGTTTTCCGTCAAAATGCCCTTGGGCACCACGCCCGATGCCCGCGTGCTGGAATGGGCGGGCGCCAATCTCGATACCGTGTTTGCCCAGCGTAGCAATCTGCTGCGCCCCGCCTTCTTGCGCATGCTGCGCGACATCGTGCGTTTCAACCGCCAGGCCAGCGCTCTGGCTACGGCGAGCGTGCCGGGGCCGGCCATGTCGCTGGGCGATTTTCTCGACCTGCACGGCTACGGCGACGAATTTCGCCACTGGTATTTGCTGCCGATGGCCGCCTGCATCTGGTCGTGTCCGGCGCGCCAGATGCTGGCCTTTCCGCTCGCCACGTTCATCCGTTTCTGCCACAACCATGGCTTGCTGCAAGTGAGTGACCGGCCGCAATGGCGCACGGTGCGCGGTGGCTCGCGCGTGTATGTGGAAAAATTGCTGGAGGGCATCCCCCAGCAGCGTCTGGCGTGCCCCGTACCGGCCGTGCGCCGCCAGCAGCACGGCGGCGCACGCACGGTCGTGCTACACACGGCTGCGGGCGTCGAGCATGTCGATCACGTGGTGCTCGCTTGCCATAGTGACCAGTCGCTGGCCTTGCTGGCCGATATACGCGACGACGAGCGCAAGGTACTCGAAGCCGTGCGCTACCAGCCCAACCGGGCCGTGCTGCACACGGATACATCCTGCCTGCCGCAACGCCGCCGCGCCTGGTCGGCCTGGAATTACCAGGGCAGGCCGGCCGCGCACGGCGAGGCGCCGCAGGTATGCGTGCATTATTTGCTGAACCAGTTGCAGCCGCTGCCATTTTCCACGCCCGTCATCGTCTCGCTCAATCCACTCGACGAACCAGACCCGGCGACCATCATCGACGAGTTTTCCTATGCCCACCCGGTGTTTGATGGCGCAGCCATTGCCGCCCAGGCGAGCCTGGCCGGTTTCCAGGGTGCGCAGCACACCTGGTTTGCGGGTGCCTGGACCGGGTATGGATTCCATGAAGATGGCTTGAAGTCGGGCCTGGGCGTGGCGCAAAGCTTGCTGGGCCTGGCGTCTGCGGAGCTGGTGCATGCCGCGTGATTCCGCGCAAGCCGCGCCGGCGCAGCCGCAGCTGTGCCTGGGACGGGTGCGCCATGCACGGCTGCGTCCGCGCACGCATGTTTTCAGTTATGGCATGTTCTATTTGCGCTTGCCCTTGCGCAGCCTGGGCAACCAGGATTTCCCGGCTCGCATGATTTCGCGCAACGGCGCCAATGTGCTGGCGTTTCGCGACAGCGACCATGGCGATGGCACGACACCGTTGCTGGCGTGGATCGATGGCCTGCTGCGCCAGCATGGCGTGCTGGACGCGGATGGTGAAATCTGGCTGCAAACCATGCCGCGCATGTTCGGCTATGTTTTTAATCCCATCAGTTTCTGGTTTTGCCACCGTCCCGACGGCGCGCTGCGCGCCGTGCTGTGCGACGTGCGCAATACCTTTGGCGAGCGCCATCTGTACCTGCTCGAGCACGGCGCCGTCATCGCTTATGGCAGCGAGTTGCGTGCCAAGAAGATTTTTCATGTCTCGCCGTTTTGCAAGGTGGAAGGGGCGTACCGTTTCCGTTTCCTGCGCAACAGCGAGCAGGACGGCGAGCGCCACCTGGCGCGGGTCGATTACGACGATCTCGACGGTCCGATTCTGGAAACGAGCTTGTCCGGCACGGCGCAGCCGCTGCGCGATGGCGCCATCGCCTGGGCTTTGCTGCGCTACCCACTGATGACGTTTGGCGTGATGGCGCGCATCCATTGGCAAGCCTTGCGCCTGTGGCTGCGCCGCGTCCCGTTTTTCAGCAAACCCTTACCTCCACAAGAAAAGGTGTCCCGATGAGCTCCGATTCCTTGCCGACCGGCCTGCATGGGCGCCGCAGCCCTACTCCCGCGCCCGTCCATGAACAGAGGGACATGCCCGCCGCCGGGCGCATTATTGTGCGCCTCTTGGAAGCATTGCAAGGCGGTGCCCTGCGCCTGCGCACGCCGGATGGGCGTATCGTGCTGTATGGCGATGGCAGCCATCCCGTTACCCTCGATTTGCACAACTGGCGCCTGTGTGCGGCCGTGCTGCGTTCGGGCGACATCGGCTTTGCCGAAACGTTTATCGCCGGCGGCTGGCGCACCGACAATTTGCCGGGCTTGATCGAGTTGATGATACGCAACCGTGCGCAGATCGAGTCCCTGATCTACGGCAACTGGTGGGGCAACCTGATTTACAAGATGCGCCATCTGCTGCACCGCAATTCGCGCGCCGGCAGCAAGAAGAATATCCATGCCCATTACGATATTGGCAACGCCTTTTATCAGCTGTGGCTGGACCCGTCGATGACGTATTCGAGCGCCCTGTTTACCGAAGGCGCCAGCCTGGAACAGGCGCAGGCTGCGAAATACCGGCGTATCGCCGACCAGCTGCAACTGCAGCCGCAGCTGAGCCAGCGCGTGCTGGAAATTGGTTGTGGCTGGGGTGGCTTTGCGGAAACGGCGGCGCGTGACTACGGCGCCCACGTGACGGGCCTGACCTTGTCGACCGAACAGCTGGCGTATGCGCGCCAGCGCCTGCAAGATGCGGGGCTGGCGGCGCAGGCCGATTTGCAGCTGTGCGACTACCGCGACAGCCATGGCCAGTACGATGCCATCGCCTCGATCGAGATGTTCGAAGCGGTGGGACAAAGCTACTGGCCCGGCTATTTCGCATGCGTGGCGCGCAACCTGAAGCCGGGCGGACGCGCCTGCATCCAGACCATCGTCATCGCCGACGCCTTGTTCGAGCGCTACAGCAAGAGCACCGATTTTATCCAGCAATACATCTTCCCGGGCGGCATGCTGCCTTCGCCGACCGAGTTTCGCCGCGCCGCCGAAGCGCGAGGCTTGCGCGTAGTGGACGCCTTCAGCTTTGGCCTCGATTATGCGCAAACCCTGCGCCTGTGGCGCGCCAGCTTCCTGGCCCAGCGCACGGCGCTCGAAAAGCAGGCTTTCGACGGCCGTTTCCTGCTGACCTGGGAGTTTTACCTCGCCTATTGCGAGGCTGCCTTCCAGGCGCATAACACCGATGTCATGCAATTTACCTTGGTCAAGGAGTAATCATGCGCCGTTTGCTTGTTGCTATTGTGTTGTACTTGAGTATGTACGCTGCCGTGGCCGCGCCGCCGGCCTTTGTGAATGCCGACGTGCCCGAGGCTCGCTTGGCGGGTGAGGGCGAGTATAAGTGGTTCGGCATGCGTATTTACCGGGCGCAGCTTTGGGTCGGTACGCAGGGTTATCAGGGCACCGCGTCGGCAACGGCACCTTTTGTGCTGGAATTGCGCTACGCGCGCGCTCTCGATGGCAACAAGATCGCCGAGGCCAGCTATGAACAGATGCAGAAAATTGGCGTCGGCACCGAGGCCCAGCGCCTGGGGTGGCTAGCGACCATGCAGCGTATTTTTCCTGACGTCAAGGAAGACCAGCGCATCGCGGGCGCTTACCGGGCCGGTATCTCGCCCGGCGTGCGCTTTTACCTCGATGGCAAGGTGCTGGCCGACGTGAGCGATGGCGATTTCGCGCGCGCCTTCTTCGCCATCTGGCTGTCGCCCGCTTCGACGGCGCCCAAGCTACGCGGTGCGTTGTTGCAGCATGCGGCACCGCTGCCATGAGTTCCGGTGCCAGCGCGTTGACCTTGCCGGCCTTGTTCCAGTATGGCCTGTTCGGCTTGCCGCTGGCCATGCTGGCGCTGCCCATTTACATTTATGTGGCGCCGTTTTACGCGCAGCGCAGCAGCCTTGATCTGGCGCAGATTGGCGCCGTGCTGCTGGCGGCGCGCATCGCTGCCGCCTTCATCGATCCGGCCCTGGGGGCCTGGATGGCGCGCGGCGGGCGCAGCTATGCCGTGTTTGTCGGTGCCGCGCTGCCCTTGCTGCTGCTGGGCTTTGGTGCCCTGTTCCATCCGCCATCGCTGTCGCATGGGGCCACCCTGGCTTGGTTCCTGGCATCGTTGCTGCTGGTATATACCGCCTATGGCCTGGCCGGCATCGCGCACCAGAGCTGGGGCGCGGCCCTGAGCCAGGCACCCACGCAGCGGGCGCGGGTGGCGGCCGTGCGCGAAGGCTGCGGCTTGCTCGGCGTGATCCTGGCGGCGGCCCTGACCTCCGTGCTCGGCTATGATGGCTTGTCAGTGGCCTTTGCCGTCTGCCTGTTGGCGACGGGTGCGCTACTGCTGGCGCGAGCGCCGCGCCCGGCCTTGCGCAGTGCCGCAGGCGTGGTCGCTGGTAGCGGCTGGAAGCTTCCTTTGCGCCAGCGTGCATTTCGCTGGCTGTTCGCCGTCTTGCTCGTCAATGGCGTGGCCGCCGCCATTCCCGCCACCCTGTTCCTGTTCTTTGCCGGCGACTATTTGCGCCTCGAGCATTACGCCGGGCCATTCCTGATAGTGTATTTTTGCGCGGCAGCCGCGTCGATGCCCCTGTGGGTGGCCCTGGCGCGCCGCTTTGGCGAAGCGCGTGCGTGGGGCGGCGCCATGCTGCTGGCCGCCTCCGTGTTTGTCTGGGCGTATGGCCTTGAGGCAGGCGCGGCCTGGGGCTTTGCCAGCATCTGCCTGCTGTCCGGTCTGGCACTGGGCGCCGACCTGGCCCTGCCGCCGGCCCTGCTGGCGGGATTGATCGGCGCGGCAGGCCATGCCGGTCGGCATGAGGCGGCGTATTTCGGTTGGTGGAACTGGGGCGTGCAAATGAGCCTGGCGCTCGCTGCCGGCATCGCCTTGCCCCTGTTGGCCTGGCTCGGCTATGTGCCGGGCAGCAGCAGTGGCTTGCCAGCCTTGTCGGCGGCTTACGCTTTGCTGCCCTGTGCGCTGAAACTGCTGGCGGCGCTGCTGCTGTGGCGCGCGCCTTTACAACATATAGATAGTCAACCCAGGGAGAAGCGACGATGAAGCTCATGAAATATTACCGGCGCGGTATCACGGCGACGGCCTTGCTGCTGGCGCTGACCGCCTGCTCCACGCCGCCCACGCCGGCCACCTACGCACAGGAACTGCCCGTGCTCGATTTGCAACAGTACTTCAATGGCACGCTCGATGCCCACGGCATTTTCCAGGACCGTTCGGGCAAGGTGGTCAAGCGCTTCACGGTGGTCATGCGGGCCAGCTGGGTGGGTGACAGCGGCACGCTGGACGAGGATTTCACGTATTCGGACGGCACTAAGCAGCGGCGCGTGTGGACGCTGCGCAAGACGGCGCCCGGACGCTTCATCGGCACGGCGCCCGACGTGATCGGAGAAGCCACCGGCGAAGTGGCCGGCAATGCGCTGCGCTGGCAATACGTGCTGGCGCTGCCCGTCGATGGCACGGTCTACCACGTCGACTTCGAAGACTGGATGTTTCTGATGGATGAGAAGGTTATGCTCAACCGTGCTGCCATGAGCAAATTCGGCTTCAACCTGGGCGCTGTGACTTTATCGTTTAGCAAGCGCCCACAGGCGGCCCCATGAATCGCAAGATCAGCAGCTGGGCCGGCAAGCACGTGTGGATCATCGGCGCCTCCAGTGGCATCGGTGCCGCGTGCGCCACCTTGCTGCTGGAGCAGGGCGCGTGCGTGGCCTTGTCCGCCCGCCATCGTGCCAGCCTGGAGCTGCTGTGCCAGGGGCAGCCGCTGGCGCAGGCATTGCCGCTCGATATCACCGAGCCCGCGCAACTGCAAGGCGTCTGCGCGCAATTGCAGCAGCAGTGGGCACATATCGATCTGATATTGGTGGTCGCTGGCGGCTATCAATCCATGCGCGCCGATAATTTCGACCTGGACGCGGCGCAGGGCTTGCTGGCCTTGAATGTGGGCGGCGTCTTCAATTGCCTGGCGCAGGCCTTGCCGTGGCTGTTGCGCCAGGGCAGTGGTGGCATCGGCATCGTTGCCTCGGTGGCCGGTTATGGCGGCTTGCCGAAAGCGCTGGCGTATGGTGCCAGCAAGGCCGCACTGATCAACCTGACGGAGTCGCTGTATTTGGATTTGCACGGACGTGGGATTGATGTATATCAAATCAATCCCGGTTTTGTCGCCACGCCGCTGACGGCGCGCAATGATTTCAAGATGCCTGCCTTGATGACGGCGCACGACGCGGCCGTCGCGATGCTCGACGGCATCGAACGGGGCCAGTTTCACATTCACTTTCCCAAACGCTTTACAAATATGCTGCGCCTGGCGCGGCTGTTGCCCTACCGTGCCTATTTTTGGCTGATCCGCAAGGTGACGGGCCTATGAGCGCCAGCATGCTGGACGCGGCGCAGATGGAGCTTGCGCTGGCGCGCCTGGTGGCGTTTTACGAGCACTTGAGCATGGATAGCCTGGCTCAGCTGGGCGACGTGTATGCACCACACGCGCATTTCAAGGACCCGTTCAACGAAGTGGCGGGACATGCCGCCATCCTGGCCATCTTCAAGCATATGTTCGTGCAAGTCGATGTGCCGCGGTTTGTCGTGCTGGAAAGTATGGGACAGGGGGCGCAAGCCTTCCTGACGTGGGAGTTTCGTTTCCGCATGAAACGCCTGGTATCTGGCGAACAATGTATTCGCGGCGCAACACATGTGCGCTTCGATGCGCAGGGGCGGGTGGTCTTGCACCGCGATTACTGGGATGCCGCCGAAGAATTGTATGAAAAACTGCCTCTGCTGGGCGGTTTTATGCGCATGCTCCGGCGAGCAAGTCAGCGCTGAGCGTGCTTTTTGATGCTTTTAAGCAAAAAAGCAAAAGATGCACTGCGTGAAACCGCACCGTGGGAAACGTGATTTCGATCAATGTGTAGTTTTTTTGACACAAATATATCAAAATATTGAGAAGGCAACATTGTAAGAAATTGTTTCAATTGATGCGCAATTTGCAAGCAAGAGTCGTCCTCATCCTTTCCTTTCGGCCAGCCGGTGCACGCACTGGAAAACAAGGAAAACATTTCTGCGCGCATAATTTAAGTTACCGTTAAGTCAGTAATTAAGTTAATACTCTGGCTATTTTTTTTGCATGTACGTCGACGTGAAAATTTGTCCCTACGCCCCTGAATAATGCGGCAACGCACCAAAAAAGGGCACGTCATTTCCCACTTTTGTGCATCCGGCAGCAAATATTGGCGATGCCGTGTATGCTTCTTCCCGTTTATCCACGATCACCTGACAAATTGAGTGCTTTGTCGCGCAAATCTTCGACGGGAAATCGTGGCTAAAGCATGTTGATGTTTTAATCACTCGCCTGATACTGTTGCACTAATACAACGGATGGCATGAAGCCATGCGCTATGATGGAATGGTTAATCAGGTCCATGCATTGCTTGGTAAGGGGCGCTAGCCCTGTCGCGTAGTACGGTTGGCGATGCTCGGGATACCTGAAAAGGCCCCCGGACTGGTACCGGAAGTAACATGTGGGAACTTGATGGAATGTGAAGCGCTGGTTATAGTGCCGTTTCCGGTGCCATTTGAGCACCGAACCGGCGCACGAATGACGGTCGTTATGCAGCCTTCAAGCTTATCGGCGCAATAGCGTGCCGATATCGACATGAATGTTCCCCTGATCGGAACAGCAATGTGGCAGGTGGAGACCTTGCCCTCACTCATAAAAAGCGCTCTGTTAGAGCGCAGCTCGAGATGCATAGGCTGTATTACTTTTTGCTTCAAAAATTAAAGGAAATCGCAATGAAAAAAACTCTGATCACCCTGGCAGTCCTGGCAGCAGCCACTGGCGTAGCCCAAGCTCAATCGAGCGTTGTTATTTACGGTACCGTTGACGCTGGTTTCGTCAGCGAGCGCGGCGGCGTTAAAGGCAATGTTAATAAACTGGACAGCGGCGTTGCTTCGGCTTCCCGTCTGGGCTTCAAAGGTACTGAAGATCTGGGCAGCGGCCTGTCGGCAATGTTCGTTCTGGAATCGGGTTTCAACGTTGACAGCGGTACGCAAGACAAAACTGGTTCGATCTTCAATCGTCAAGCCTACGTTGGCCTGAGCAGCAAAACCACCGGTACCCTGACCCTGGGTCAACAATACACGCCTTGGTACAACACCCTGTCGAAAGTTGCTGATCCATTCGCAGCTGGCTACGCTGGTTCCGCCAAGAACCTGTTCCCAGCGAACACCCGCACCAGCAACACCGTGCTGTACACCTCGCCTAACTTCAACGGCTTTGACGCTGACGTGGCTTACAGCTTCGGCGAAAAAGCTGAGTCGAACAAAATCGACCGCAAAATCGGCGCGTCGGTTGGTTACTCGAACGGTCCTTTGAATGCTCGTCTGGCTTACAACAACACCAGCAACGACACCGCAACCAAAGAAGCGGGCAGTGGCCGCAACTGGTTGGCAGCCGCTAACTACGATTTCGCAGTTGCGAAAGCATACGTCGCATACGGCGCAAACAAAGGCACGGGCAGCGCAATGCGTAACAACAGCGATCGTAACGCGTACAGCCTGACCCAACTGTCGGCAGCTCCTAGCACCGACAGCAACAACATCCTGGTCGGCGCAACCGTACCTGTTGGTCCAGCTGGCACCGTGATGGCTTCGTTCATCCGCACGAACGACAAAACCAGCTTCAATGCTGACGCTGATCAATGGGCACTGGGCTACTCGTACGCTCTGTCGAAGCGCACCAGCACCTACGCTTCGTACGCTAAGATCAAGAACAAAAACAACGCTGGCTACACCGTTGGTAACAACAGCAATGTTGGTACGGGCGACAAAGCCTTCAACGTTGGTGTTCGTCACTCGTTCTAATATTCGCGCAAGCGAAGCTTAGTATCGCCAAGGCATCCCTTCGGGGATGCTGCAAGCAAAGAAACGCGCTGTCTGGCTTCGGCCTGGCGGCGCGTTTTTGCATGTGCGGCGCCAGTTATAATGGTGCTGTTACTCAAGTAAAGGAATGCCATGTATGCATACACCTCGCCGCGCCTGGCTGCCATGCTGGCCGCGCTGCTGCTCGCCAGTGCCAGCGGTGCCGCCCTCGCCGCAGCCAAGGGCAAGAAGCCCGCTGGACTGGAACGTTATGGCGTGAGCGTCTACTCGGACCTGTGCCTGCAAAAAGATAGCGGCGAAATCGGCGGCCAACGCGTGACCCTGCACCGCTTTGCCGAGGCCGATTCCGTCATCTATGAATTCACGGCCGGTGCCCTGAGCTGGCCTATCGTCGCCAACGACGTCAACCTCAACGCCGCCACGGGCGCCTTCGATTTCACCATCGCCGGTGCCGACAGCGAAGAACGCACCATCGTCGGCAAGTTTTCCAGGGATGGGCAAACCCTGACCCTGGACGGTGATTACTGTGGCGGCAATGTGCGCATGCCCATGAAATTGAGCCGCGTGCGCGATTTTGGCCGTCCCTTGAAGCATTGCACGCCATGTCCGCCGCTGCCGGAAGCGCCGGCGCAGTTGCCAGCGCAAGATAGTGCAGGATAGTGCAGGATAGGGCCAGATAGAGCATTACGGTGCAGGGTGGCGGCGAGGCGCCCGTCGCCTGATACTGTGTTCACCTGCGCATGAAAAAGGCCCGGTATCGACCGTAATGCCGTTCAGTTAAGGGTTTTGGCGTGATTTATGAGCGCCAGTAAATTTGCTAACCCCAGAGGCAAAGAGCTGGGGTCGGACCCTCAGGGTCCGACCCCTGTCCTGGTTCTTGGGCTAAAAATAGCACCACTAACACACTAACTGAACGGCATTACCGGTATCGACCGGGCCTTTGTTGTTTCTCGCCTTGCAGCACGCTTATTTGGCTGCCTGCGCTTTTTCCGCCGTGGCGCGGATGGTGGCCAGGGTGGCGTTCGGCGTGATCAGGTTGCCGTCATAGCGCAGCTCGATCAAGGCCGGCAAATTGTGCGCCGTGGCGTGCGCCAGCGCCCGCTGCAGCGCAGGGGCGAATTCTGCTGTAGTGTTCACCACTTCGCCATGCGCGCCATACGCTAGGGCCAGTGCCGCAAAATCCGGGTTGTGCAAGGTCGTGCCGGAGACGCGGCCCGGGTAATCGCGTTCCTGGTGCATGCGGATGGTGCCGAACATCTGGTTATTGAAGACGATGATGACTACGCCCGCCTGGTATTGTACGGCCGTCGCCAGTTCCTGGCCATTCATCATGTATTCGCCATCGCCGGCAAAGGTGATCACGGTGCGTTCTGGGTGCACGATCTTCGCCGCCACGCCCGCCGGCACGCCATAGCCCATGGCGCCATTCGTCGGCGCCAGTTGCGTGCGCATGCCGCCGTAGCGGTAGAAGCGGTGTGCCCACGAGGCGTAATTGCCGGCGCCATTCGTCAGGATGGTGTCGTGCGGCGCTTGCGCCATGATCTCTTGCGTCACTTGCCACAGGTCCAGCGGCGCCTGGCCATCTTGGAAGATGGGCGGGCGCTGCTGATAGGCGGCCAGCTCGGCCTTGGCTTCGGCCGGTGTGTGTTTCCATGCGCTAGCGTCGACGGGGGGCATGGCGGCCAGCATGGCGCACACTTGCGGCATGCCGCTGTTGATCATCAGCTCGGCCTGGTAAACGCTGCCCAGCTCTTCGGCGTCCGTGTGGATATGCACCAGACGCTGGCGCGGCACGGGCGAGTCGAACAGAGTGTAGCCGCCCGTCGTCATTTCACCGAGGCGTGGGCCGATGGCGATGACCAGGTCGGCATTTTTCACGCGCGCAGCCAGTGTCGGGTTGATGCCGATGCCGACGTCGCCGATATAGTTCGGGTGGGCATTGTCGAGCAAATCCTGAAAGCGGAAGGCGCAGGCGACGGGCAAGTGATTCGCTTCGGCGAACTGTTGCAGGTCGGCGCACGCTTGCGGCGTCCAGGTGGTGCCACCCAGCAAGACCAGCGGCTGCTTTGCGGCGGCCAGCATGGCGCGCAGCTGCTGTAGCTGCGTCTGTGATGGCGCGGCCTGCACGGGCTGGTAAGCGCGCGTGTCAGCCACCGTGGCCAGCGAGATGAGCATGTCTTCCGGCAGGGCCAGCACCACCGGGCCTGGGCGCCCGCTGGTGGCCACCTGGAAGGCGCGCGCCAGGTACTCGGGGATGCGCTCGGCGCGGTCGATCTGTGCCACCCACTTGGCCATCTGGCCGTACATGCGGCGGTAGTCGATTTCCTGGAACGCTTCGCGGTCGACGAAATCATTGCCCACCTGGCCGATGAACAAGATCATGGGGGTGGAATCCTGATAAGCCGTGTGCACGCCGATCGAGGCATTGGTAGCGCCCGGTCCGCGTGTGACGAAACAGATGCCCGGCTTGCCCGTCATCTTGCCGTAGGCTTCGGCCATGAAGGCGGCGCCGCCTTCCTGGCGGTTGATGATGAAGCGGATGCCCGAGTCATGCAGGGCGTCGAGCACATCCAGGTAGCTTTCGCCAGGCACGCCAAACGCGGTGTCGACACCATGGATCTGCAGGGCATCGACCAGGATCTGGCCGCCGGTACGGGATAGTTGCGTCATGTTCGGCTCTTTATATTCTAGTGGGGTGGCAAAGAAGTGGGGCAAGCGCTGCGCATGCGCTTGCATGCAAGCAGCTTGCCCCATTCTATGTGAGCCGATTTGCTCAGGCTTTTGAAATGGCGACACCGAATTACATAATTCCCCGACTGCCGCGCCGCTCTTTTGCAGAAACATGCTGCGGCGCGGTACAATGAGCGGTGAAGCAGGCCAGACAGTCGCTGGTCGGCGCAGCAATGCGCTGGCGGGAGGAAGGTCCGGACTCCATAGAGCGGGGTGACGGTTAACGGCCGTCCGCCGAAAGCCGACCCGGCGTACTTGTATGCCGGGGGAGTATAAGGCGAGGAATAGGGCCACAGAGACGAGCGTATTAAGTTACGGTGAAACGCGGTAACCTCCACCTGGTGCAATTTCAAATAGGCACGCGATGATGCTGCTCGCGGAGCGTGCGGGTAGAAAGCTTGAGCGCCCGAGTAATTTGGCGCCTAGAGGAATGACTGTCATAGCACCAACCTGCAAGGGAAGGCGCCGTAACAAAATCCGGCCTACCGGCCTGCTTCACTTGAATTCTTGCTCCCTGGTCTGCCAGGGAGCGTATCGGTCACGGCAGTTTTCCTGCTGTGCACCACCCAAAAAGCCCCTGCAGAGGGGCTTTTTTTGTTTCTAAAAATATAGCAATTAAGATAAAGTTGTATATACAACTAAAAAATGAACAATTGGTTAAAGTTTCCCTGTAACAAATAATTGCCGCTGTGTCGAAATCGTATATCCACCTCAGGCTAGCCCCGGAAAACAGCGCCGGCAAGCGTCACGAACGATTTTTTTTTGACGTAAATCACGTCTTTTGCGGTGCTCGCTTACCGATGTGTATGGGCGGCGAAAATATTGTCATATGTCAACTAGCTGTAAAAAATTCAATTTTTCCATTTCGTCTTTTTTGATGTTTACGGTAGGAAAACACATGTGTGCAGATGAGGTAGCACATTCACTATCTTTCATAAGTATCTAATTTATCGATATATTTTATTTGAGACTGCTTCAACGATATGCGCTAAGTCCTTAATTTCATTAATAAAATTCCTGTTTTGCCAATCGGAAACCGCTTGACCACTATCTGTGCTTACTCTAAAGTAGGAAACTGTGTGAAAAAGTGTATTTTTGTGGGAAATTTCCCCTTTTCATCATGATGCGCAAGTGTCGCAACCCAAGTTAAAAAAGGTCTTTCGTGTTTCAAGGCGCGTCCGCAATCAATCTCGATGCCAAAGGCAGGATGTCTATCCCTGCCAAGCACCGTGACGCGTTGACGATCCACTGCGAAGGCCGTCTGACCTTGACCAAACACCCCGATGGCTGCCTGCTGTTTTTCCCCCGTTCCGTGTGGGAAAGCCATCGCCAGCAAATCGCCGCCTGGCCTATGTCGGCGCGGGCCTGGCAACGCATCTTCCTCGGTAACGCCGTTGACGTCGAGCTGGACTCGGCCGGCCGCGTGCTGATCTCGCCCGAATTGCGCAACGCCGTGGGGCTGTCGCGCGAGGTCATGATGATCGGCATGGGTAGCCACTTTGAAATCTGGGATGCCGCCAAATTGGCTGACAAAGAGCAGCAGGCGATCGATGCTGGTACCCCCGATGTACTTTCCAATTTTTCTTTTTAAGGCTCCGTAATGACACAACTCACGGTGCCGCAATTTCAGCATCGCACGGTGCTGCTCGATGAAGCGGTCGATGCGCTCGACCTGACGGGCGAGCGTGCACACGGCATTTACGTCGATGGCACGTTTGGCCGCGGCGGCCATAGCCGCCTGATTTTGTCGCGCCTTGCGCCCGACGCACGCCTGGTCGGCTTCGACAAGGATTTGCAAGCCATCGCCACGGCTGAACAGATCGGCGACCCGCGCTTTGCCATTGTCCATGACAGCTTTGCCACCATGACGGCCAGCCTGGCCGCGCGCGGCGTGCAGCAGGTGGACGGTATCTTGCTCGACCTGGGCATCTCGTCGCCACAGGTCGACGATGCGGCGCGCGGTTTCAGCTTCCGCAACGATGGACCGCTGGACATGCGCATGGATACTACGCGCGGCATCTCTGCGGCCGAATGGCTGGCGGTGGAAACCGAGCAGAATTTAGAGAAAGTGATACGCGATTATGGGGAAGAACGGTTTGCTTTTCAGATTGCAAAGGCGATTGTTGCTGGCCGGGCAGTCCAGCCAATTTCAAGCACACGACAGCTTGCCAGCATCGTGGCAGGCGCCGTCAAGACCCGCGAGAAGGGTAAGGACCCCGCTACCCGCACCTTTCAGGCCATACGCATTTTCATTAACAAAGAGCTCGAGGATCTCGAGATCGGGTTGAACCAGGCGTATGCCTGCCTGGCGCCCGGCGCGCGCATGGCCGTGATCAGTTTTCATTCGCTGGAAGACCGCATGGTCAAGCGCTTCTTTGCCTCGAAGGCGAACGTGGAGCAGCCTGACCGCCGCCTGCCGATCCGCGCGGTCGATTTGCCGCAGCCGGAAATGAAGCTGATATTGAAGATGAAGCCGTCCGACGCCGAGATCGAGGGTAATCCCCGCTCGCGTTCGGCCGTGATGCGCGTGGCGCAGCGCCTGCCGCTGCCCGCCCCTGCCAATGGCGGCCCTCGATGACTGGCAAGCTGTGTGTCGTGCTGTCGGCCCTGCTGGTGTGCTGCGGCCTGTCGCTGGTGAACGCGCAGTACCAGTCGCGCCATCTGCTGATCGACCTGGAACGCGCACAAGCGCTGTCGCGCCAACTCGACATCGACTGGGCGCAGCTGCAACTGGACCAATCCACCCTGGGCAAGCATGAACGCATCGAAGCGATTGCGCGGCGCGATCTGAGCATGACGCCGCTGACGGCGGCGCGTACGCAATACCTGACGGAGGGTGAGTAATGAAGTTGGGCGGTAACAGCAACGGCCGGGTGGCGGCATCGAAAGGTGTGCCATTCTCGAAGAACCCCGTACTGGCAGTGCGTCTGCCCGTCTGGCGTTCGCGCGTCGTGCTGTTCCTGCTGTTCTTCGCTTTCGCCGGCCTGGGCGTGCGCGCACTGTGGCTGCAGGGCGTGTCGACGCAGTTTCTGCAAAAGCAGGGCAAGGCACGCTACGAGCGCACGCTCGAACTGCCGGCCACGCGTGGCAAGATCACCGACCGTAACGGCCAGGTGCTGGCATCGTCCGTGCCCGTGAAAGCCATCTGGGCCATTCCCGACGACGTACTGCAGGCCTCGCCCGAGAAAATCGATGCGCTGGCCGGTTTGCTGGAAATGAACGTCAACGAATTGCGCAAGAAGCTCGATTCTGACCGCAGCTTCGTCTACCTCAAGCGGCAGGTCGAGATGGACGTGGCCGACAAAATCTCCAAGCTGGGCATCGACGGCATCGACGAGCGCAAGGAATACAAGCGCTTTTATCCACAGGGCGAAGTGATGACCCACGTGGTGGGCTTTACCAACGTGGAAGACGTGGGCCAGGAAAGCATGGAACTGGCGCAGCAGAAAACCTTGGTCGGCGCCACTGGCAGCCGCCGTGTGATCAAGGATCGCCTGGGCCACATCGTCGAAGACATCGGCTTCATCCACGAACCGCACGACGGCAAGGACTTGACCCTGTCCGTCGACAGCAAGATCCAGTACATCGCCTTCACGCAGTTGAAGGAAGCGGTAGAAAAATTCAACGCCAAGGCCGGCGGCGCCGTGGTGCTCGACGTGCACACCGGTGAAGTGCTGGCCCTGGCCAACTATCCCAGCTACGACCCGAACGACCGCCGTAAGCTGACGGGCCAGCAACTGCGCAACCGCGTCATGACCGATACCTTTGAACCTGGTTCGACCCTGAAGCCGATCACGGTCTCGCTGGCGCTCGACACGGGCAGGGTCAAGCCGACCACGCTGATCGACACAGGACCGGGCCGCTACACCATCGCCGACCGTACCATTACCGACACCAAGCCACACGGTGTGATCAGCGTCTCCGAGATCATCGAAATGTCGTCGAACATCGGCACCTCGAAAATCGCGCTCGGCATGCCGTCGCAGGAAATGTGGGAAATGTTTACCAAGGTGGGCTTCGGCCAGCAGCCGAAATGGGGTTTCCCCGGCGCCGTGGCTGGTCGCGTACGTCCTTACAAATCGTGGCGTCCAGTGGAACAGGCCACCATGAGCTACGGTAACGGCATTTCCGTGTCGCTGATCCAGCTGGCGCGCTCTTACATGATGTTCGCCCGCGATGGCGATACGATTCCATTGTCGTTCCAGAAGGTCAATGAGCTGCCCGTGGGCCAGCAGGTGATCAAGCCCAAGACGGCTGCCGACATGCGTGGCATGCTCGAACTGGTGGTGTCCGGCGCGCACGGCTCGGCCAAGCGCGCGCAAGTCGCCGGCTACCGCGTCGGCGGCAAGACGGGTACCGCCTACAAGGTCGAAAACGGCCGTTACGCGATGCCGCGCAAATACATCGGTTCTTTCGTCGGCATGGTGCCGATGTCGGCGCCGCGCTTCATCATTGCCGTGATGATCGATGAGCCGACCGGCGCTGCCCACTATGGCGGCCAGGTTGCCGCTCCTGCTTTCGCAGCGATTGCGACCAACGCGCTGCGCGCGATGAACGTACCGCCCGATTCCTCCGTTACCGAAATCGTGGTCCCTGCCAATGCTGGCCCGGAGGCCATGTGAAGTTACTCATGACCATACAAGATATCAGTTCGTGGATCAAGGCGGCTGCCCCGTCAGGGCAATTGACCTCCGATTCTCGCCGCGTGCAGCGTGGCGACGTATTTTTTGCCTACGCGGGCGCCACCCATTTCATCGACGCTGCCATCGGCCAGGGCGCCGCCGCTGTCGTGCATGACGCCGTTGAATGGAATACCGCATGGAATGTGCCGCATCTGCTGGTCAGCGACCTGAAACGCCTCGCTGGCCCGGTGGCGCATGCTGTGTACGACATGCCCGATAGTGCCATGTTCAGCGCTGGCGTGACGGGCACGAATGGCAAGACCTCGTGCGCCTTGTGGCTGGCGCAAGCCTTAGCACGACTGGGCGAAACATCGTCCGTTATCGGTACTTTGGGCGTCGGCCTGTGCAAGCCGCGTGGCGGCATCGAATTCGACGTCACCGGCTACACCACGCCCGACGCCGTGCTGCTGGCGCGTAAGCTCGCTGCCATGCGCGACGCAGGCGCCAAGGCTGTAGCCATCGAAGTGTCTTCGATCGGCCTGGACCAGGAACGTGCGTCCGGCATGCATTTCGATGTCGCCATGTTTACCAACCTGACGCGCGATCACCTCGATTACCACGGCGACATGGCCACCTATGAGGCGGCCAAAGTCAAGCTGTTCGACTGGCCGGGCCTGAAGACGGCCGTCATCAACCTCGATGACGCCATGGGCCTGCGCCTGGCGCGGCACGTCAAGGCCAAGCTGGCGGGTGAGTACCCGGTCATCGGCTACACCTTGCAGGATGCGGCCAGCCAGCCAGATTTGCCGGGCGTGCTGATGCTGCGCGCCAGCCAGTTCCGCAGCCGCAATGCCGGCACCGACTTCCACCTGGAATGCGCGCTGGGCGTGGCGCAGGTCAAAACGCAGCTGGTGGGTCACTTCAATATCAGTAACGCGCTGGCCGTGCTGGGTGCCTTGCTGGCGCATGGCATCGGCCTGCGCGCCGCCATAGATGGCATCGATTCGCTGCAGCCGGCTCCCGGGCGCATGCAGCAGGTGGGTGGGCAGGAAGCGCCGATGGTCGTCATCGATTATGCGCATACGCCGGACGCGCTGGAAAAAACCTTGGCTGCCTTGCGCCAGGTGGCGCAGGAGCGCGGCGGCCAGCTATGGTGCGTGTTTGGCTGTGGCGGCGACCGCGATCCGGGCAAGCGTGCGCAGATGGGTGCCATTGCGCAGATGGCCGATCACGTGCTGGTCACCAGCGACAATCCGCGCAGCGAAGACCCGCACGCCATCATCGCGCAGATCGTCGCCGGCATGCGCGCAGATGGCCCGCAGCCGCAGGCCATCGAAGACCGCGCCGCTGCCATCCTGTCGGCCGTCAAACATGCTGCCAAGCCGGATGTGATCCTGCTGGCGGGCAAGGGCCATGAGCCGTACCAGGAAATCAAGGGCAAAAAATTGCCGTTCTCCGATGCCGACCATGCGCAGCTGGCACTGTCCGCGCGCCTGACGATGATGAGGACGAACTGATGCACCAGCGTATTGATCACCCCATGCACGCGACCCTGGCCGAACTGATGCCTGCCCTGCACGGCGCGCAGCTGACGGGCGACGCCGTTTTTGACGGCGTATGCACAGACAGCCGCAGCGCGCCAGCCGGCTCGCTGTTCGTCGCCCTGCGCGGCGAAAGTTTCGATGCGCATGATTTCCTCGACCAAGTGGCCGTCAGCGGCGTTGCCGCCGTGGTGGTGGAGCGCTTGCCAGAAAACTGGGATAGCAGCAAGGTGCCCGCCATCGTGGTCGCCGATACTCTGGTCGCGTTGGGCCGCATCGCTAATTACTGGCGCTGCCGTTTCAAGCTGCCCGTCATCGGCGTTACCGGCAGCAACGGCAAGACCACCGTCAAGGAGATGATTTCGTCCATCCTGGCGGCGGCCTTTGGCGAAGACGCACGCCTGGCCACGCGCGGCAACCTGAATAATGAAATCGGCGTGCCATTGACCTTGTTGCGCCTGAGCGAGCGGCACCAGGCGGCCGTGATCGAAATGGGCATGAATCATCCTGGCGAAATCGCGCGCCTGGCGGCAATCGCCGCGCCGACGCTGGCGATGGTCAACAACGCGCAGCGCGAACACCAGGAATTCATGCACACGGTGGAAGCGGTGGCGCGCGAGAACGGCGCCGCACTGGCGGCATTGGGCGATGACGGCGTAGCCGTTTTCCCGCATGGCGATGAATTCACGCCCTTGTGGCACGAGCTGGCCGGCGCGCGCGCCGCCATCAGCTTCGGCCTGTCGAAGGATGCCGATGTCAGTTGTACGCACCGCGCGGCCGAAGATTTTGGCAGCGACATGTTCGTCAGTGTGCGCGCACAGGACGGCAGCTTGCGCCAGTTTTTTGTCGCCTTGCAGGCAGCGGGCGAGCACAACGTGCGCAATGCGCTGGCTGCGGCGGCGTGCGCCGTTGGCGCGGGCATCGCCATGGAACATATCAAGCAGGGCCTGGAGTCGTTCGCGCCTGTGAGCGGCCGCCTGCAGAAAAAACGTGCCGCCAACGGCGCCACCATCATCGACGACACGTATAACGCCAATCCGGATTCGGCGCGGGCTGCCATCGATGTACTGGCGCAGGCCGCAGCACCGCGCATCCTGGTGCTGGGCGAGATGGGTGAAGTCGGCACGCAAGGGCAGCAGTTCCACGAAGAGATTGGCGCCTACGCCGCCGCCAAAGGCATCGAATACGTGCTGGCGACGGGCGGCCTGGCGCGCCATCTGGTCAATCCGGCGCAGGCTGCCGCGAGCCAGGAATCGGGCACGCTCGTGGAGTATTTCGAACAGTTCGACGGTTTGCTGGCGGCGCTTGATGCGCATTTGTTCGGCCGCTCGGATGCAACAGTATTAATCAAGGGCTCCCGCTTCATGAAAATGGAACGGGCCGTGCAGCATTTGATTGGTTCAAACAACAATAACAAGGAAGCTCACTAATCATGCTGCTCTGGCTCGCTCATTATTTCCAGGACGACATTGGCCCACTGCGGGTCTTTAACTTCATCACCTTCCGCGCCGTCTTCGCCACGCTGACGGCGATTTTGATCGGCCTGTGCGCCGGTCCCGCCGTGATCCGCATGCTCACGCGCATGAAGGTCGGCCAGGCCGTGCGCACGGACGGCCCACAGACGCATCTGAAAAAACACGGCACGCCCACCATGGGCGGTGTGCTGATCCTCATCGCCATCGGCATTTCCACCCTACTGTGGGCCGACTTGTCGAACCGCTTCATCTGGCCCGTGCTGATCGTCACGCTGGGCTTTGGCGCCGTCGGCTGGGCCGATGACTACCGCAAGGTGGTGCATCAGGATCCGGAAGGCATGCGCTCGCGCGAAAAATATTTTTGGCAGTCGCTGATCGGTATCGCCGCCGCGTTTTACCTGGCGTTTTCCGTCTCGATCTCCGAGCCCAATGCTGGCCAGGTGTGGAATCTGATCTACGCCTGGGTGCAGTCCGGCTTTGCCATGGATTTGCCGCCGAAAGCCGATTTGATCGTGCCATTCTTCAAGACCATCAGCTATCCGCTGGGTGTATGGGGTTTCATCGCGTTGACGTATTGCGTCATCGTCGGCACCAGCAATGCTGTCAATTTTACGGATGGTCTCGATGGCCTGGCCATCATGCCGACGGTGATGGTGGGCACGGCCCTGGGCCTGTTCGCCTACCTGACCGGTAACGCCACGTATGCGCGCTACCTGTTCATTCCGCACATCCCGGGCGCCGGCGAACTGGTGATCTTCTGCGGCGCGCTGGCAGGTTCCGGCCTGGCTTTCCTCTGGTATAACACGCACCCCGCGAAAGTGTTCATGGGCGACGTGGGTGCGCTGGCACTGGGCGGCGCATTGGGTACCGTGGCCGTCATCGTGCGCCAGGAAATCGTATTGTTCATCATGGGCGGCATCTTCGTCGTCGAGACGCTGTCCGTGATCATCCAGGTTGTCTGGTTCAAGTACACCAAGAAGCGCTATGGCGCGGGCCGCCGCGTCTTCCTGATGGCGCCCTTGCATCACCATTTCGAACAAAAAGGCTGGAAGGAGACGCAGGTTGTCGTGCGTTTCTGGATCATCACCATGATGCTGGTGCTGCTCGGCCTGACCACCTTGAAGCTGCGCTGATGATGTACGACGCTAAAACCGCATTGGTACTGGGCCTTGGTGAGTCGGGGCTGGCGATGGCCCTGTGGCTGGCCCGCAGCGGTGCGACCGTGCGCGTGGCAGATACCAGGGAAACCCCGGAGCGCCTGGCCGCCTTGCAGGCTGCCGTGCCGCAGGCACAATTCATCGCCGGCGCCTTTACGGCCGACCTGCTCGACGGCGTCGACTTCGTCGCCGTCAGTCCGGGCCTGGCGCCTGGCCGTGAACTGGCTGGAATCGTACCGGCCGCCGCTGAAAAAAATATCCCTGTGTGGGGCGAGATCGAACTGTTCGCGCAGGCACTGGCCGCGCTGAACGCAGAACGCGGCTATGCGCCGAAAGTCATCGCCATCACGGGAACGAATGGCAAGACGACGGTGACCAGCCTGGTGGGCTTGCTGTGCGAACGCGCAGGACTTGTTACGCGCGTGGCCGGCAATATCAGTCCGGCGGCGCTCGACGTGCTGCGCGAGGTACTCGATGCCGAGCCAGTGCCGCAGCCTGTTGTCAAGGGCGAGGGCGAGGAAGCGGCGCAAGCCGTCGCCAGCACCTTGCCGCAGGCGTGGATACTGGAACTGTCCAGTTTCCAGCTGCATACGACCTTCAGTCTGCAGGCCGATGCAGCCACGGTCTTGAATCTGTCGCAGGATCACCTGGATTGGCACGGCGACATGGCCTCCTATGCGAGCGACAAGGCGCGCATCTTTGGCCACCAGAGCGTGCGCATCTTGAACCGCGACGACGCCGCCGTGATGCAGATGGCCAATCCGCTGGCACAGACGATCACCTTCGGTACGGGCGAGCCGCTTGCGGTGGACAGCTTTGGCCTGGTCAACGAACGGGGCATCTTCTGGCTGGCGCAAGCCGTGCCGAGCGAAGAAGTCATCGAGAAAAAACGCAGGAAGAATGATCCGGCGCCGGAACCTGTGCCAACGATGGCCAAGAAGCTGATGCCGGCCGATGCACTGAAGATACGTGGCCAGCACAATGCCTCGAATGCGCTGGCGGCGCTGGCCCTGTGCCGCGCCATCGGCCTGCCATTCGCGCCGTTGCTGCATGGCTTGCGCGAATACCAGGGCGAGCCGCACAGGGTGGAATTGATCACCGCCGTCAATGAAGTTGAATACTACGACGACAGCAAAGGCACCAACGTGGGCGCGACAGTGGCCGCGCTGTTCGGCCTGGGCAAGGCGTTTGGCGGCGCAGAACAGCGTCTGGTGCTGATCGCCGGTGGCGATGGCAAGGGACAGGATTTCTCGCCGCTGGCTGAACCCGTGTCGCGCTATGTACGCGCCGTGGTGCTGATCGGCCGCGACGCGCCGGCGCTGCGCACGGCCCTGGAACCTGCTGGCGTGGACATCTTCGACTGCGCCACCTTGCCGCAAGCCGTCAAGCGAGCCAGCAGCCTGGCCTTGGCCGGCGATGCCGTGCTGCTGTCGCCTGCGTGCGCCAGCATGGATATGTTCAAGAACTATGCGCACCGCGCGCAGGTGTTTGTCGACGCTGTGCGCGATATCGCACTGGAAAACGGACAGGATATCTGATGGCTTTCCAGCTGCCCTTCAGCTTTGGTTCCGGCTCGGCTGCCAAGCCGTTGGATAGCCGCGCGCGGCAATCGAAGATGATGGACTATGACAAGCCGCTGGTGTGGGTAGTTCTGCTGCTCATGTTGTTGGGCATGGTGATGGTGTATTCGGCGTCGATCTCATTGTCGGACGCGCGCAAGTTTGCCGCTTATACGAACAATTATTTCGTCGTGCGCCAGGCGCTGTTCATCGGCGTGTCGATCATCGCTGCGGCGCTGGTGTTTCGCATCCGTGTCGCGACCTGGCAAAAAATGGCGCCATGGCTGTTCATCGGTACGCTGGTGTTGTTGGTGATGGTGCTGATACCTGGCTTGGGCGTGTCGGTCAACGGTGGCCGCCGCTGGCTGAATTTGCCGGGCCTGCGGCCGCAGCCGTCCGAACTGATGAAGGTGGTGATGGTGCTGTACGCCGCCGACTACACGGTGCGCAAGCAGGAATACATGCACAAGCTGACCAAGGGCTTCATGCCGATGGCGCTGGCGGTCAGCTTCGTTGGCCTGCTGCTGCTGATGGAGCCCGACCTGGGGGCTTTTGGCGTGATCGTTTGCATCGCCATGGGTATCTTGTTCCTGGGCGGCGTCAACGCCATCTGGTTTGGCGGCATTGGCGCCATGCTGACGGCAATTTTCGTCACCATCATCGCCTTGTCGAAATTTCGTCGCGAGCGGTTTTTTGCGTATCTCGATCCATGGCAGGAAGACAATGCGCTCAACAAGGCTTACCAGCTGACGCACTCGCTGATTGCCTTCGGGCGCGGCGAACTATTTGGCGTGGGCCTGGGCGGCAGCGTGGAAAAGCTGCACTACCTGCCCGAAGCGCATACGGACTTTTTGCTCGCCGTGATCGGCGAAGAACTGGGACTGGCGGGCGTCCTGGTCGTGATCGGCATGTTCTACTGGATCATCAAGCGCGCCTTCGATATCGGCCGCCAGGCGATTGCCATCGACCAGACCTTCGCCGGACTGACGGCGAAAGGCATCGCCATCTGGATCGGCGTGCAGACGTTCATCAATATGGGCGTGAACCTGGGCCTGCTGCCGACAAAAGGGCTGACCTTGCCCCTGATGAGTTATGGCGGCACGGGCGTACTGATTAACTGTATCGGCCTGGCGATTTTGCTGCGCATCGATTATGAAAACCGGATCCTGATGCGTGGAGGCCGGCTATGAACAACGTGACGAACTTGAAAACGACGAAAAGATTGATGATTATGGCGGCCGGTACCGGCGGCCATATTTTCCCTGGCCTGGCGATTGCGCAGACGATGCGCGCGCGTGGCTGGGAAGTGAGCTGGCTGGGCACGACCCATGGCATGGAGCAGGAACTGGTACCGAAAAGCGGCATTCCCATGGACGCCATCGCGTTCTCCGGCATGCGCGGCAAGGGCCTGGCGCATACGCTCAAAGGCGGTTTCAAGATGCTGGCGAGCTTTTTTGCCATCCGTCGCTTCATCGCCAGCCGCAAGCCGGACGTGGTGATGGGCATGGGCGGCTACGTGACCGTGCCGGGCGGCCTGATGGCGCGCCTGAAGGGCGTGCCGCTGGTGCTGGTCAATGCCGACGCGGCGCTGCTGCTGTCGAATAAAACGCTGGTGCCGCTGGCGCAAAAGGTGTGCTTTGGTTTCCCCGCCGATTTCGGCATCGCTGCGGGCAAGGCCGTCGTCACGGGCAATCCCGTGCGCGCGGAGATCCTCGCCATGGCGCCGCCGGCATCGCGCTTTGCGGGCCGCAGCGGGCCGCTGCGCATCCTTGTCGTTGGCGGCAGCCTGGGCGCGAAAGCGCTGAACGACAATTTGCCTGCTGCGCTGGCCCTGATGCCTGAGGGCGAACGTCCGTTGGTGACGCACCAGTCGGGCAAGAAGAATATCGACGCCCTGCATGGCGCGTATGCGCAGGCGGGCGTGCAGGCCAATGTGGTCGACTTCATCGACGACATGGCCAAGGCCTATACCGAGGCCGACTTGGTGATTTGCCGTGCAGGCGCCATCACCCTGTCGGAACTGACGGCGGCCGGCGTGGCCAGCGTGCTCGTGCCGCTGGTAGCGTCGACCACCAGTCACCAGCGCGACAACGCGCAATGGATGGCGAAGCAGGGCGCGGCGATTCATCTGCCGCAGACGGAAATGAGTGCAGCATCGCTGAGCGCGATGCTGGCGTCCTTGACGCGCGATAGCTGCCAGCAGATGGCGCAATTGGCACTCGCAGCAGGCAAGCGCGACGCCAATGAGGCGATCGCACACGTATTGGAAAAATTGGCATGAGGTTAGCTCTGTGAAGCATAAAGTAAATAATATCCACTTTGTCGGCATTGGCGGCAGCGGCATGAGCGGCATCGCCGAAGTGCTGGTCAACCTGGGCTACAAGGTGTCGGGTTCTGATCTTGGCAGCAATGCGGCGACGCAGCGCCTGGCGAGCCTGGGCGCAACCGTCATGCTGGGCCACGCGGCCGACAATATCGGCGACGCCGATGCGGTCGTGACCTCGGGCGCCGTCCCGCAAGACAATCCGGAAGTAGTGGCCGCGCGCGCGCGCAAGATTCCGCTGGTGCCGCGCGCCGTGATGCTGGGTGAGTTGATGCGTCTGAAACGTGGCATTGCCATCGCCGGCACGCATGGCAAGACGACGACGACCAGCCTGGTCGCTTCGGTGCTGGCCCAGGGGGGGCTCGATCCTACTTTTGTGATCGGTGGACGCCTGACCAGTGCCGGCGCGAACGCCAAGCTGGGCTCCGGCGAATATCTGGTGGCTGAAGCCGATGAATCGGACGCCTCGTTCCTGAACCTGACGCCGATGATCGAAGTGATCACGAATATCGACGCCGACCACATGGACACCTACGAGCACGATTTCGAAAAGCTCAAGCAAGCTTTTGTGCAGTTCACGCACCGCTTGCCGTTCTATGGCCGCGCCATGCTGTGCATCGACGATCCGCACGTGCGTGCCATCATCCCGTCCGTCACCAAACCCGTCACCACCTATGGTTTCGCGCAAGACGCGGAAGTGCGCGCCGTCAACGCACGCGCCGTTGGCCTGGAAATGCATTTCACCGTGCTGCAGGAAGGCTATCCCGACCTCGACGTGGTGTTGAACCAGCCTGGCATGCACAATGTGCAGAATGCTTGCTCGGCGATTGCGATCGCGCGTGAAATCGGCATCGACGACAGCGCCACGCAGCAGGGCCTGGCCGAGTTCTCTGGCGTGGGTCGCCGCTTCACGCGCTATGGCGACGTGGCGCTGCCGAATGGCGGCAGCTTCGCCCTGGTCGACGATTTCGGTCACCATCCAGTGGAAACGGAAGTGACCCTCGCCGCTGCGCGCGCGGCCTACCCTGGCCGTCGCCTGGTGCTGGCTTTCCAGCCGCACCGCTACAGCCGCACGCGCGACCTGTTCGAGGATTTCGTCAAGGTGCTGGGCGCGCCCGATGTGCTGCTGCTGTCCGAAGTGTATGCAGCAGGTGAAGCGCCTATCGTCGCCGCAGATGGCCGCGCACTGGCGCATGCGCTGCGCGCGCGCGGCAAGATCGAACCGATTTTCGTCGAGTTCATGACGGACATGGCTGACACCATCATGAGCGTGGCGCGCGACGGAGACGTCGTGCTGACCATGGGAGCGGGCTCCATCAGCGGCATCCCGCAACAACTGATTACGTATCAATCCAACACTGTAAAGGCCTGACGTGAACCAAGCTTCAGCTATTGACGTAAAACAATTGGGCAAGGTTGGCGTGCTGTTCGGCGGCAGTTCGGCCGAGCGCGAAGTGTCGCTGATGTCCGGCACCGGCGTGCTGGCCGCGCTGCAAAGCCGCGGCGTGGACGCGCACGCGTTCGATACGGGCGAACGCAGCCTGGCCGAACTGGCTGCTGAAAAATTTGACCGCGTCTTCATCGCGCTGCACGGCCGCTTCGGCGAGGACGGCAGCTTGCAAGGCGCGCTCGAGCAGCTGGGCATTCCCTACACGGGCAGCGGCGTGATGGCGTGCGCGGTGGGCATGGACAAGGTCTACACCAAGATGATCTGGCTGATGCACCAGTTGCCGACGCCGCAATACGCGGTACTGGACGCGCAATCCGACCTGGCCAAGGTCGCCGCCGAACTGGGCTTGCCGCTGATCGTCAAGCCGCCGCATGAAGGTTCGAGCATCGGCATCACCACCGTCAACGAAGCATCGGCATTCCAGGCGGCCTATGACATTGCCGCCAGCCTCGATGATTCGGTACTGGCCGAGGAATTCATCAAGGGCCGCGAATTCACCGTTGCGATCCTCGGCAAGGGCGCCACGGCGCGCGCGCTGCCGCCGATTGAAATCGTCGCCCCGCAAGGCAACTACGATTATCAGAACAAATACTTCACGGACGATACCAAGTATTTCTGCCCGCCGCAGCTCGACCCGGCGATCGTGGCGGAGATGGAGCGCATCGCCGTGGCAGCTTACCGCGCTCTCGGCTGCGAGGGATGGGGGCGGGTCGATGTGCTGATGCGCGCGGCCGACAGCAAGCTGTTCCTGCTGGAAGTCAATACCTCGCCGGGCATGACGAGCCATTCGCTCGTGCCGATGGCGGCGCGCGCGGTCGGTATCAGCTATGAAGACCTGTGCCTGGAAATCGCCGCTGGTGCCCGCCTGAAAATGCACAAGGGACAGCACTGATATGTGGCATGACGCTAAAAGCCTCAATACGACAGCCAACGGCTTGCTGGCCGCGGTGCTGGTCGTATGCGTGGCGGCAGGCGTCTGGTGGGTGTCGCAGCGTCCCATGTTCGAGCTGCGCACCATCAAGGTGGAAAGCGCGGATGACAAGGGCCTGCGCCACGTGAATTACCTGACCCTGCGCAGCGGCACTCTGGGCCGCATCAAGGGCAATTTCTTCACGACCAACCTGGAAAGCGTGCGTGGCGTGTTTGAGTCGGTGCCTTGGGTGCGCCGTGCCAGCGTACGGCGCGAATGGCCAAACCAGCTGATCGTGGCGCTGGAAGAACACGAAGCGCTGGGCACCTGGGGTGAGGATGGACGCCTGCTGTCGGTCAAGGGCGAGGTGTTTACGGCGAATGTGGCGGAAGCCGAAGATGACCACGAATTGCCGGCCTTCGCCGGTCCCGATGGCAGCGAGAAGGAAGTGCTGGCTACTTACCTGCAGCTGGCAAAGTGGTTTGCGCCACTGAAGATGGTGCCTGAATCGCTGTCCTTGTCGAGCCGCTATGCGTGGACTGTGAAACTGGATAACGGCATGAGCGTGGCGCTGGGGCGCGAGCACAATCATACGACCCTGAAGGCGCGGGTCGACCGGCTGGTGGGCATCTATCCGCAGCTTGCGAGCCGGCTGGAAAATATCGATACGATCGATATGCGCTATCAGAATGGCCTGGCGCTCAGTTCCGCCGGCCTGGTGATACCTGCCGAAGGCAAGGATGGCAAGCCAGTCATGAAGAAGAAAAGTGGCAGTGCGCTTAAAAAAACGACTTAACCGAATAATTAATTTAACAATAGCCCAAAAAACTAGGCGACAGAAATGACAAAAGACGCAAAAAACCTGATCGTCGGCCTCGACATCGGCACCTCGAAAGTGGTGGCGGTGGTAGCCGAAGTGATGTCCGACGGGCGCCACGAAGTGATCGGGCTGGGCCAGCATGAATCGAAGGGCCTGAAAAAAGGCGTGGTGGTCAATATCGAGGCCACGGTGGAGTCCATCCAGCGTGCGCTGGAAGAGGCCGAGCTGATGGCTGATTGCAAGATCCGCAATGTCTATGCGGGCATTGCGGGCAGCCATATTCGCAGCTT
The DNA here is from genome assembly GCF_029892305.1 of Janthinobacterium sp. CG_23.4. Taxonomy (NCBI): domain Bacteria; kingdom Pseudomonadati; phylum Pseudomonadota; class Betaproteobacteria; order Burkholderiales; family Oxalobacteraceae; genus Janthinobacterium; species Janthinobacterium sp. CG_23.4. The sequence goes on from NZ_JARXUX010000001.1 coordinate 662,039, forward strand.
CAATTCCAGCGGCATGGTGGCCATCAAGGACAAGGAAGTGACGGCGACCGACGTGGCGCGCGTCATCGAGACGGCAAAAGCGGTTAACATTCCGACCGATCAGCAATTACTGCACACGGTGCCGCAAGAGTTCATCGTCGACAGCCAGGAAGACGTGCGCGAGCCTATCGGCATGAGCGGCATTCGGCTGGAAGTGAAGGTGCATATTGTCACCGGCGCCGTGTCGGCGGTGCAGAATATCGTCAAGTGCGTGCGTCGCTGCGGCCTGGAAGTGTCGGACCTGATCCTGCAGCCGATGGCATCAGCCGATGCGGTGCTGACGCCCGATGAGAAGGAACTGGGCGTGGTGCTGATCGACATCGGCGGCGGCACGACCGATGTGGCGGTGTTCTCCGATGGTGCGATACGCCATACGGCAGTCATTCCCATCGCCGGCGATCAGATTACCAATGATATCGCCATGGCCTTGCGTACCCCGACCGCGGAAGCGGAAGAAATCAAGATCCGCTATGGCGTGGCCAAGCAGGTCCTGGCCGATCCCGGCGAATCGCTGGAAGTGCCGGGCCTGGGCGACCGCGGCCCGCGCAACCTGTCGCGCCAGGCGCTGGCGGCGGTGATCGAGCCGCGCGTCGAGGAGCTGTTCGCGATGGTACACCAGGTGGTGCGCGAATCCGGTTATGAAGGTGTGCTGTCGTCAGGCATCGTGCTCACGGGCGGTACGTCCATCATGCCAGGCATGGTGGAAATGGCAGAAGATATTTTCCTGAAACCGGCGCGCCTGGGCACGCCCGAGTATCGGGGCCAGCTGGCCGACGTGGTGCGCAGTCCGCGCTACGCCACGGTATTGGGTTTGCTGCTGGAAGCGAAGAAGCAATATCTGCGCGGCCACATCGTGACGCGTCAGGACGGCTCGGTGAAGGCAGTCTGGCAGCGCATGAAGGAATGGTTTTTAGGGAATTTTTAAGGGCTTGATTTACGCCCGGCAGTACAGGTTTTTTTGGCAGCATCGCAGGTACACACACATAACTTTATTTTATATTTAACCGCAGTTTTCAATCTCCAGTTCTCCTACGAATATGAGGCCTGGCGCTTGGAAACCGCATCTGATAGGAGTACATCATGGAGTTCGATATGGTCGATAACACAGCTTTAGGTACCGTCATCAAGGTCGTCGGCGTCGGCGGTGCGGGTGGCAATGCAGTCCAACACATGATCAACAAAGGCATGTCGGGTGTGGAATTCATTGCCGCCAACACCGACGCACAGGCTCTGTCGACGTCGAAGGCCCACAACATCATCCAGATCGGCGATACCGGTCTGGGCGCTGGCATGAAGCCTGCCGTCGGCCGCCAGTTGGCCGAAGAATCGCGGGCACGCATCGCCGATTCGCTGCGCGGCGCGCACATGGTCTTCATCGCTGCCGGCATGGGCGGTGGCACCGGCACGGGCGCCGCTCCTATCGTCGCCGAAGTGGCCAAGGAACTGGGCGCGCTGACGGTCGCCGTGGTATCGAAGCCATTCTCGTACGAAGGCCAGAAGTGCATGGATATCGCCGACGAAGGCCTGGAGCAGCTGTCCCTGCACGTCGATTCGCTGATTATCATCCTCAACGAAAAACTGGAAGAGATCTACGAAGACGAAAGCATGCTCGAATGGATGCAGCATGCCGATGATGTGCTCAACAACGCGGTCGCCGGCATTGCCGAGATCATCAATGTGCCTGGCCATATCAACGTCGACTTCAACGACGTGAAAACCATCATGGGCGAGCAGGGCAAAGCCATGATGGGCACGGCGACGGCCTCGGGCGTCGACCGCGCGCGCATCGCTGCCGAACAGGCTGTCGCATCGCCGCTGCTCGATGGTATCGACCTGTCCGGCGCGCGTGGCGTGCTGGTCAACGTCACGGCCAGCCGTGGCTTGAAGGGTAAAGAGATCAAGGAAGTCATGGCTGCCGTGCGCGCTTTTGCGGCGCCAGATGCGTCGATCGCGCAAGGCATCGCCTACGACGACGCCATGGGCGACGACATCCGCGTCACCGTGGTGGCCACGGGCTTGGGCCGTGCGAAGAAAAACATCCAGCTGGTACCGCAACAAATGCTGCGCACCGGTACGCACAACAGCCCGCTGACGCCATCGGCAGCGATGGGCGGCGCGCAGGCAGTGACGACCAGCGTGGGCGTGGCGACGCCGGCAGCCGGTTTCGACGGCATGAAGGCGCCAGCCGTATGGCGCCGCGAATCGGCTTCCGAGCAAGTGCGCGCGATGGAAAAGAATGGGATGGAGACGTATGACATTCCCGCTTTCCTGCGCAAACAAGCTGACTAAGACTAAGACTAAGACTTAGACTTAGACTTAGACTTAGACTTAGAGGTGAGATGATGTCGGCAATCACGACGGCGGCCTGAGTTCATGAGGGTCGCCGTTTTTTTTGCCATTTTTTGACTTTTGATTTTGCTTTTATGGCCATTTTCTGCATAAATGCGGCAAGTCAGGCATACTATTGCGCAGTGTCGGCAGCATGCCGGCAGAACCAGATCCCGGGCGTTGTCCGCTGTCTGCTGCAGGCAAGCGGCTGCGTCCTTAACCGACATTACATAAGGAGTCAACATGACCATCAAGATCGGCGACACCCTGCCAGAAGGCACCCTGGCTGAATTCATCGAAAGCGAAACCGAAGGTTGCGCACTGGGCCCGAACACGTTCAACGTGCAAGACCTGGTCAAGGGCAAGAAGATCGCCATCTTCGGCCTGCCAGGCGCTTACACCCCGACCTGCTCCGCACAGCACGTGCCCGGCTACGTCAAGCACGCTGCCGACCTGAAAGCTGCGGGCGTCGATGAAATCTGGTGCATCTCCGTCAACGATGCGTTCGTGATGGGCGCCTGGGGCCGCGACCAGAAAGCCACAGGCGTCGTGCGCATGATGGCTGATGGCAACGCCGCTTTTAGCAAGGCACTGGGGCTGGACGCCGACTTCAGCAAGTTCGGCATGGGCACGCGCTCGCAGCGCTATTCGCTGCTGGTCGACAATGGCGTGGTGACGCAATTGAACGTCGAGCAGGGCGGCAAGTTCGAAGTGTCGAATGCCGAGACGCTGCTGGGCCAACTGGCTTAAGCTATATGGGGTCAGACCCGGCGGGTCTGACCCCTTCAAACGGCGGGTCTGACCTCTTCAAAAAACGGTGCCACTGGCGCCGTTTTTTTATTGTACCGACGGTTTTGTCGCCTCGAACATGGCCGCATCGATGCTGAACGAATAATCGTCCTGCAGCGCGAAATACCGTCGCGCTTCCTCGGGCGCGCCATCGAACAGCTTGCGGATGGCTGCTACGCGTTCGGCGGGTGTGCGCATGCGTGCCATCCACGCGTCGAACTGCACAGGCAGCTTCCATACGCTGCGCAAGCTGTGCGTGAATCCTGCATTATCGAACATGGCGCCCCACTCGCAGGTGCGGTAGTGGCGTACGTGCGAGGCATCGCGCAGCATTTCCACCGCCTGCAAGGTGTTGTCGTACAGGGCCGTTTTCGGCGCCACGCTGTCGATCACCAGCAAGGTGCCGTTGGGACGCAGCACGCGCCAGGCTTCGGCCAGCGCGCCTGCCACGTCGCTCCAGTGGTGTGCGCAAAAGCGCGTGACGAGCATGTCGAAGCTGGCGTCGGCAAATGGCAGGCGTGTCACGTCGCCCTGCTGCGTGCTGATGTTGTGCAAGCCCCGCTGCGCCTTGGCGTGTTCGACCTCGTCGAGCATCGGCTGTGCCAGATCATAGGCGACGACCGATGCTGCCACGGGTGCGACGGCGAAGCTGGCGTGACCGGTGCCGCAGCCCAGGTCCAGCACCTTTGGTTTTCCTTGTTTGCCGTGGCGGCGCGCGCATTCCTGCAGCAGCACCAGGTCGGCGCCTTGCGCGAACATCGCGCTGCTCAGGTAGGCATGGGCCGTCTTGCCAAACTGTTCGGTGACAACATCGTGCTGCTGCATGGTTTTCTCCTGGTGATGGGGGCATCCCGGGAGAATAAGGATAAAATTATCCTGTAACAAGACCATAACTTATACTGGTATATTAAGTACCATGCATCCTTGTTATGTCAAATAAACTCGCTCAATTCATCCGTGCCCGGCGTGAAGCCGTCACTCCTGCCATGGCCGGCTTGCCCGGTGGTGGGCGCCGCCGCACGCCAGGCTTGCGACGCGAAGAGCTGGCGCAGCTGTGCGGTGTCAGCCCCACCTGGCTGACGTGGCTCGAGCAGGGGCGGCCCGTGTCGGCCTCGGCCAAGATGCTGGCGCGCCTGGCGCAAATACTGCAGCTCAGTACGGCAGAGCGCGCTTACCTGTTTGACGTGGCCGACAAGCATGACCCCAGCCACGGCACTGGCGAGGGCGAGGGGCCCGCTAGCGCCGAGCTGGCCGCCATCGTTGCCGCCATCGCCGCGCCCGCCTACATCCTCGACCGTGCATGGAATGCCGTGGTGTGGAATGGGGCCGCTTCCACGCTGTTTGCGGCCTGGCTGCATGGCGCAGCGGCCATGCCGAACCAGCTGCGCTTCATGTTCCTGGAGCCTGGCGCGCGCGACTTGATCGTGGGCTGGCCCGAAAGAGCGCAGCGCCTGGTAGCCGAGTTTCGCGCCGACGTCGGCCGGCAGGCGGACCAGGCACCGCTGGCCGGCCTGATCGCCGAACTGGCTGGCGCCAGCCTTGAATTTCGGCAGTGGTGGGGCGCGCAGCAAGTACAGGGCCGCGATGGGGGGTTGCGCCAGTTCCAGCACGCGCAACAGGGGCTGCTTGAGTTCAATCAGGTGACCTTGCACCTGGCGCGCCAGCATGAGTTGAAACTGGTGATGCTGTTGCCGCTGTCATAAGGTAAACGGTCGCGCTTGCTATAATCGGGCGGACGGTGTGGCTTTGCCTACCGGTCCTGGCTCCGGCCGTCGCCATGATGACGGTCCCGTTTTTTGTCCGGAGTCTGTCCTGATAGCCCGCAATCAAAATTTGCGCAGCATTTATGTGATGCTGGTCGCAGTGGCCATGTTTTCCCTGATGGACGCAGCCATGAAGCTGCTGTCCGCCCATTATCCGCCCATGCAGGTGACGGCCTTGCGCGCCCTGTCATCCTTGCCGCTGGTCTGCCTGTACCTGCTGTACCTCGGTGCCTTTAACAATGTGCTCAAGGTGCGCTGGCCGCTGCACTTGCTGCGCGGCGCGCTGGGCGTGTTGATGATTGCCCTGTTCGCCTATGGCTTGAAGCACATGTCGCTGGCCGAGACGTATGCGCTGTTTTTCATCGCACCTTTGCTCATTACGGTCTTGTCGGTGTTTGTCCTGAAGGAAAAAGTCGACTTGGCGCGCTGGTGCGCGATCGCCGTAGGTCTGCTGGGCGTGCTGGTGGCGCTGCGCCCGGACGGTGCGGGATTCTTTTCGCTGGCCGGCCTGGCCGTGCTCGGTTCGGCCGCCTGCTATGCCATTTCGGCTGTCACAGGGCGCATTCTGAGCCGCACGGACGCCAGTGAAAGCATGGTCTTCTGGCTGATGCTGATGATGGCTATCGGCGGCGTGGCCTTGTCGGCGCATGAGTGGGTGCGCATTCGGCACGAACACTGGTGGCTGCTGGCAGGCTTGTCACTCAGTGGCTTCCTGGGCCAGCTGGCCATTACGGAGGCGTTTCGCCATGGCAAGGCATCGAGCGTGGCGCCATTCGAGTACTCGGCCCTGGCCTGGGGCATGGCCCTGGACTGGATGCTGTGGCGCGCCTTGCCCGATAAATACACCTTGATCGGCGCGGCCATCATCATCGGCAGCGGGATTTACCTGGTGCGGCGTGAATCGGTGCATGCGGAAAGCGAACATCCCTGACGGCCGGATGTGGTTTTTCTGGCCTGGCTCATGCCGTGTCGCAACGAAAACTCAGCAAATAGATATAATCGACAGATGTTAAAACAACGCACTATCAAACAACTGGTCCGCACCATCGGTGTCGGTTTGCACTCTGGCACCAAGGTGGAGCTGATCTTGCGTCCTGCCGCGATCAACACGGGCATTGTGTTTCGCCGCATCGACCTCGATCCCATCGTCGAGTTTCCCGCCAGCGCCATGGCCGTGGGCGATACGCGCATGGCGTCGGTGCTGATCAAGGATGGCGCCAGGGTGTCTACCGTGGAGCATCTGATGTCGGCCGCGGCCGGCCTTGGCATCGACAATATGTTTATCGACGTGAATGCGGAAGAAATTCCCATCATGGACGGTTCCGCCTCGTCCTTTGTTTACCTGCTGCAGCAGGCTGGCGTGGAAGAGCAGCAGGCGCCGAAGAAATTCATCAAGGTCGTCAAGCCTGTGGAAGTGCGTCACGGCAAGGGCGACGCCGAGAAATGGGCGCGATTGTCGCCGTATGACGGCTTCAAGCTCGATTTCTTCATCGAATTTAATCACCCCGCCGTCGATGGCACGATGCAGCGCGCCTCCGTCGACTTTGGCGACGTGTCCTACGTGCACGACGTGGCGCGCGCGCGCACCTTTGGATTCATGCAGGACGTGGAAAGCTTGCGCGGCATGGGCCTGGCCCGTGGCGGTTCGCTGGAAAACGCTATCGTCATGGATGAATACCGCATCCTTAATGCCGATGGCTTGCGCTATGAAGACGAGTTCGTGCGCCACAAGATTCTCGACGCCATCGGCGACCTGTATCTGGTGGGCCACCCCTTGCTCGCCTATTACACTGCGCACAAGTCGGGCCATGCACTGAACAATCAGCTGCTGCTGGCGCTGCTGGAACAGCCCGATGCGTATGAAATCGTCTCGTTCGCCACCAACGAGGCGGCGCCGCAATCATACTTGCGTCAAATGGAGCGCGAATGGGCGTTGACGTAGGTCGGATTACGGCCCGAAGGGCCTAATCCGACCTACGTGCTGCCGCCTGGCGTTGCTAATCTTTAGGCTCGCGGTGGTGGCGCACTAAACTGCGCAGCGCCGCGATCAGCTGCTCGTTCTGCTTCGACGCGGGCAGGGCCGTGCTCAGCTCTTCCAGGGCCGACATGGCTTTTTCCGGCAAGACCAGCGCCCGCGTGTGCACGATGGGCGCGATGCTCTTGATCACCTGCACTTTCAGTCGGATGCCTGAAATCTGCCAGCCTTTTCTTTCCAATTCTGCTTGTAATTTCGGCAATTGCTGCTTGAGCTTGGCTGCCAGTGCCGCGTTCGGTATGGCCAGCACCAACTGGCCGCTTTCGAATTGCAGGATGTCGCAATGTTCGAACATCGCCGGCAATGCCTTGGCACAATCTTTTTGCAGGGCGGCCAGGCGCATGACGGTGGGCATCAGGGATGCCATCGTTGCATTGCCGCGCAGAAAATCGGTTGCGCCCGTCACGGCCGGGCCTGAGCGGGCAAAGCCGTAGCTGCGGCGCTCTGCCTTCAAGTAAGTGGGAGTTCGCATGGCCGAAACATAGCACACTCGCCCGCGCATGACGAGTGCGCTGGCCCGCGTGATGCAAGCGCGCGGGCTGGTTTGCTTTACAGTATGGCAAATGTCCGCAATTTCTGCCATTTGTTTGCTATTAAGATATTGTTATATAGTGCATTACCCCAACCTTGACGGTAACGCATGATAAAATCATCGTCTTTTGCCATAGTCGAACTCCGTGCGGTCACGCGATTGTTACCTCGTTGTTACCTACCGAGCTTTTTTTAACGGCGTTTTTTCAAGAATTCAAGCATGTCATTACTGACCCAGATTTTCGGTAGCCGCAACCAGCGGCTGCTCAAGCAATACCAAAAAACGGTACGCGAGATCAATGCGCTCGAGCCGGCCATCGAAAAGCTGTCGGATGCCGAGCTGCAAGCGAAGACGCCGGCCTTCAAGGAACGCATCGCCGCTGGCGAATCGCTCGATGCCTTGTTGCCGGAAGCGTTTGCCGTTTGTCGCGAGGCCAGCAAGCGCGTCCTGCGCATGCGCCATTTCGATGTACAGATGATCGGTGGCATGGTCTTGCATTTTGGTAAGATCGCGGAGATGGGCACGGGCGAGGGCAAGACCCTGATGGCCACCTTGCCAGCGTACCTGAATGCCTTGTCGGGCAAGGGCGTGCATATCGTGACCGTCAATGACTACCTGGCGCAGCGCGATGCCGAGACCATGGGCCGCCTGTATGCGTGGCTGGGCCTGTCGACGGGCGTGAACATGTCGCAGATGGAGCACAGCGCCAAGCAACAGGCGTATAACTCCGACATCACGTACGGCACGAATAATGAATTTGGTTTCGACTTCTTGCGCGACAACATGGTCTACGAAGCGCGCGAGCGCGTGCAGCGCAGCCTGAACTTCGGCATCGTCGATGAAGTCGACTCGATTCTGATCGATGAAGCGCGCACGCCTTTGATCATTTCGGGCCAGGCCGAGAACCACACGGATCTGTATTACAAGATCAATGAAGTGCCAGCGCTGTTGACTTTGCAGATCGGCGAAGAAACGCCGGACGGCAAGGGCAAGGTTGACGTACCGGGCGACTACACCAAGGATGAGAAGGCGCACCAGGTGTTGCTGACGGAAGCGGGCCATGAAAAGGCCGAGCGCATCCTGATGGAAATGGGGCTGCTGCCAGAAGGCGCTTCGCTGTACGATTCGGCCAATATCACCCTCGTGCACCATCTGTATGCGGCATTGCGCGCACACGCGCTGTACTTCAAGGATCAGCACTACGTGGTGCAGAACAGTGAAGTCGTCATCGTCGATGAATTCACGGGCCGTCTGATGACGGGCCGTCGCTGGTCCGATGGATTGCACCAGGCCGTCGAAGCGAAAGAAGGCGTCAAGATCCAGAACGAGAACCAGACCCTGGCCTCGATCACCTTCCAGAACTACTTCCGCATGTACGCCAAGCTGGCCGGTATGACCGGCACGGCCGATACCGAAGCGTATGAATTCCAGGAAATCTACGGCCTGGAAACGGTCGTGATTCCGCAAAACCGTCCGTTGCAGCGCAAGGATCGTCAAGATCAGGTCTACAAATCGTCGGCGGAAAAATACAACGCGATGTTGAACGACATCCGTGACTGCTACGAGCGCGGCCAGCCCGTGCTGGTCGGTACGACCTCGATCGAAAACTCGGAACTGCTGTCGGGCATCTTGAACAAGGCCAGTTTGCCGCACAACGTGCTGAACGCGAAACAGCATGCGCGCGAAGCGGAAATCATCGCCCAGGCAGGCCGTCCCAAAGCCATCACCATCGCTACCAACATGGCAGGTCGCGGTACCGACATCGTGTTGGGCGGTAACGTCGAAAACCAGATCAAGTTCATCGAAGCCAATGCTGAACTGAGCGATGCCGACAAGGCCGCCCAGTCGCAGACCTTGCGCGATGAATGGCAATCGCTGCATGACCACGTGGTCAATGCGGGCGGCTTGCACATCATCGGCACCGAACGCCACGAATCGCGCCGCGTCGACAACCAGTTGCGTGGCCGTGCCGGTCGCCAGGGTGATCCGGGTTCGTCCCGCTTCTACCTGTCGCTCGACGACGCGCTGTTGCGCATCTTCGCCGGCGACCGCGTGCGCGCCGTGATGGACCGTTTGAAAATGCCGGAAGGCGAACCGATCGAGGCGGGCATCGTCTCGCGTTCGATCGAATCGGCGCAGCGCAAGGTCGAAGCGCGCAACTTCGACATCCGCAAGCAATTGCTGGAATACGATGATGTCGCCAACGACCAGCGCAAGGTGATTTACCAGCAGCGTAACGAGCTGCTGGAAACGACCGATATTTCGGAAATGATCGGCTCGTTGCGCCATGGCGTGTTCACCGACCTGGTGTATGAGTACGTGCCGCGCGAATCGGTGGAAGAACAATGGGATATCAAGGGCCTGGAAAACACCCTGTCGGGCGAATGGCAGCTTGACTTGCCGTTGCAGGCCATGCTGGAAGCCGATTCGACCCTGACGGACGAAGAGATTCTGGAAAAAGTGCTGGTTGCAGCCGATGCCGTGTACCAGTCGAAGATCGATATCGTCGGCAAGGACTCGTTTGGCGGCTTCGAGCGCAATGTCATGTTGCAAAGCGTGGACAGCCACTGGCGCGAACATCTGGCGGCGCTCGATCACCTGCGCCAGGGTATTCACCTGCGCGGTTACGCACAGAAGAATCCGAAGCAGGAATACAAGCGCGAAGCGTTTGAACTGTTTGGCCAGATGCTCGACATGATCAAGAACGATGTCACCAAGCACGTGATGACGGTGCGTATCCAGTCGCGCGCCGAAGTCGATGCGGCTGAACAGGCGATGCAGCAGTCGCACGTGGAAAACGTGCACTACCAGCACGCCGAATTCGACCCCAACGCGGCGCCGGAAGAATTGCTGGCGCCTACAGCCGGCGGCAAGATGGATAACGTCGACGACATGAGCGTGAGCATGGGCCTGAAAGTGGGCCGCAACGACCCATGTCCTTGCGGCAGCGGCAAGAAGTACAAGGCTTGCCACGGCAAGCTGGCGTAAGGCGGTTTCATAGCCTGACAAAAAACGGATACCGCGGTCTCCGTTTTTTTATGCTGCGCCCTGTTGGTAGCTTATTGGGCGAGGAAGTCAAATGCCCCGCTACTCGCATCCTTTGATACCACAAGCTTGACGACGGGGATGGGAGCGCTGCTGCCAGATGAGCCCCTTACCGCCCCCACATCGACTGATTTGGATGACAGTACGCCACCGCTGGAGGTGGACACCTGGACTGTTGCAGTGCGCCCGGTCGCGCCGGAGAAGTTGTTGATGCCGAACGAGTACGTTCCAGCTTGCAGCACTTTTGCATCACACGAAGCGAAATAATGCTCGGGTCCGTTTGCAATGACATTATCGACATCGAGACGTCCGACGTTGCCATTGCGGTTGGCGTAATAGACCTGCATGCCGTTTGGCTCAAGGCTGTGCAAATCGACATCGCCCTGGCCGTCCCAGGTGAGCGTCACGGTAAATGCGCCGACGTTACCCTGCTTGGGCGGCGCCTGCAATTGCTGCATGGCTCTTTCCACCAGCGATTTGACCTGCGCGCGGGCCGGCCGGCTCGCATCAAGATAGGTTTCCACCAGCATGTGGCCGGAAGCATCGGCAGTCGATGCAGGCAGGTTCAAGTTAATCGGCGGCACTGAAGTGATGCCTGTCAAACGCAGGCCGTTGATGACCAGGTCGATGTCTGCCAGCAGATGGCCGCCGCGCAGGGTCGTCGATGCAGGCGCAATTTGCGCAACAGCGATGCTCGATGCGCTGATTTTTGTCAGCGCATAATCGTAGGCGCGGTTGACGAATAGATTGCCTTGCGAATGAGCAACGAAAATCAGCTTTTGTCCTTCTACTGAAAGCGCTTCGATCCGCGTTTTGTGCAGGGAGTAGGTGGCCTCGGTTGGCGGATTGCTGACGAGCGAACTGATTGCTCCGATCAGTTTGTTCATGATGCTTGTCGCGATCTGATCGAGTATCAAGGCGGCGGACGGCAGAAAATTGCGGATTTTATTGGTGAACGATTTGTCCCCAGAAAGATTGTCCCAGAAATACTCAAATCTGTTGCCCATTTCGCCGCTGGAGTCGATTTCGCGCGCGCGTTGAATAAATACCTCGGCAACATCTTGCATCATCGTTGCGCCGCTACCGGGATTTTTTCCGCTGTAGTTATAAAAGGTTTCGTACTTGACGTTCTCGCTGTTATAGCTGTCAGTCAGCAGATTTCGCAATGCATCGCGTCCATTGTCAGCTTCGAACTTGGTATTCCAGACGCCATTAAAAAAGCCGAGCGTATAACCTTTCGGCGTGCAAAGTGCATTTGCAGGGATGGCTGCGTGGGCCGGAGCCAGCAAGGCAGGGATCAAGATCAGGGCCAGCAGTTTGCGGAAAAAATAGGCCTTAATTTTCACAGCCGTCTCCTGCCGGTGCCAGGGAAGTCGTACCGCTCAGGGCTGCATTGTATGCATCATAGGCATCGAAACGCTGCCTGGTATTGATATGTAACTTTTCCATTTCTCTGGCGCGCTTGCTCGCAAGCGGACTCGGATATCGGCTGAACAGGCAAGACGATGCATTCGACAGTTTGGTGGACGACGCCGTCAACGCGCTGCTGTCAGCCAGATTCGTGGTGAGTACCGAGGTAAATGCCTGCGCGGTTTGCCGAAGCGCGTTCTTTTGAGTTGCGGTATCTGGCATGCTATTGATATGGGTTTCAATATCGTCGCGTATGCCGTTCGCATTGCTGTCCGTGCCTGACAGCGTCGCGCTGCGATCGAGCACAGGAATGCTCCCACTAGTTTCAGCCTTGCGAACCGCTTCGGTGAATGTCTTGAAGGTTGGGATGGGCGCTGGTATCTCGGGAGCGGGAGCATCCTTGCCTCCTGAACCGCATGCCGCAAGCAGCACTGCTGAAAGCAGAATGCTCAAAGAAGTTTTTTTCATATAGGAACTATAAATGCCGTTATTTTTTTATAAATAACGAATGGGTGGCTGGAGTCTCCAGCGCGCCAGCCATTCAGGCTTGCGCGAAGGGGGGCGAAATTCTACTGCATATTGGGATCATTAATATGCAAATATAATTTTGCAATTTCTTAAATTATACGCATGTGCAATGCTGCTATCCAAAGTGCACGCTGACCTAATACCTTCCATCTGACTTTATTGAAGATGTCCGATATGACTGCTGTGGCCGTGACGCGAATGGGTAGAGCGGAGATTGGAAGTAGCCGCGTGGCAGAAGTGAGCGCATGGACAGATGGCTTGTTGCATGCTGCATATGTGAGCGGCGCCGCGAAGGCGCTACAATAGCGTTTCCTTTTTCCCTCGCAGAAGAACTCCTATGGCCGTCAATTCCCCCAAGCCCGTCGCCGCCGACCTGAAAGCCGTCGCCGGCATTGAAATCGGTGTTGCCGAAGCCGGCATCAAGAAACCCAACCGCAAAGATTTGCTGGTATTGAAACTGGCGCCGACGGCCACCGTGGCCGGCGTGTTCACCCTGAACCGCTTCTGCGCTGCACCCGTGCAAATCTCGAAAGCCAACCTCGCTGCCGTGACGGCCGGCGCTGCGCCTATCCGCGCGCTGCTGGTCAACACGGGTAACGCGAATGCAGGCACGGGCGAATCGGGCCTGGCCGATGCACAAGCGAGCTGCGCCGCACTGGCCGAGCTGCTGGGCTGCACGCCGCAGCAGATTCTGCCGTTTTCCACCGGCGTGATCCTGGAACCGCTGCCCGTACAGCGCCTGGTCGCCGGCTTGCCGCAAGCCGTGGCCGCGCTCACTTCAGACAACTGGTTCTCGGCGGCCGAAGCCATCATGACCACCGATACGCAGCCGAAAGCGGGCTCGCGCAGCGTCACCATCGGTGGCCACACGGTGACGCTGACGGGCATCAGCAAGGGGGCCGGCATGATCAAGCCGAACATGGCCACCATGCTCGGTTTCCTCGCGTTTGACGCCACCGTGTCCCAGCCCGTGCTGGACCAGCTGGTGAAGCAGGCGGCCGATAAATCGTTCAACTGCATCACCATCGATGGCGATACCTCCACCAATGACTCGTTCATGCTGGTGGCCACGGGCGCTGGCAGCCTGCATATCGATTCGACCGATTCGCCGCACTATGCCGAACTGGCCGCTGCCGTTACCGAACTGTCGACGTTCCTGGCGCAAGCCATCGTGCGCGACGGCGAAGGCGCGACCAAGTTCATGATCGTGACCGTGGAAGACGGCCGCAACGTGGAAGAGTGCCGCAAGATCGCGTATTCCATCGCCCATTCGCCGCTGGTGAAAACGGCCTTCTTCGCCTCAGACCCGAACCTGGGCCGCATCCTGGCCGCCATCGGTTATGCGGGCGTGGACGACCTCGACGTGGGCCAGTTGAATCTATACCTGGACGACGTGTGGGTGGCCAAGAATGGCGGCCGCAACCCGGACTACCAGGAACAGGATGGCCAGCGCGTGATGCAGCAAAGCGAAATTACCATCCGCGTGAAGCTGGCGCGTGGCGATGCCACGGCGACCCTGTGGACGTGCGACCTGTCGCATGACTACGTGTCGATCAACGCCGACTACCGCTCATGACCACACTCGATCAATTCCTGATCCGCGCCGAAGCCTTGCTGGCGCGCGTGGAAGCGATCCTGCCGCAGCCGACGCCCGCGCCCGACTGGAACAGTTTTGCCTTCCGTTGGCGCCGGCGCCAGGGCGCAGCAGCCTATTTGCAGGCTGTGGCCCACGTGTCATCGATCGCTTTGGATGACTTGCACAATATCGGCACGCAAAAAGCGCAAATTGAACAGAACACGCGCCAGTTCGTCGGTGCACGTCCGGCCAACAACGTGCTGCTGACGGGCGCGCGGGGGACGGGCAAGTCTTCCTTGATCAAGGCGTGCCTGAACCAGTTCGCCAGCCAGGGCTTGCGCCTGATCGAAGTGGACAAGGCCGATCTTGTCGACCTGCCCGACATCGTTGACTTGGTGGCGGCGCGCCCTGAGCGCTTCATCATCTTTTGCGACGACCTGTCGTTCGAAGAGGGCGAGAGCGGCTACAAGGCGCTGAAGGTAGCGCTCGATGGCAGCATCGCCGCGCAATCGGAGAATGTGCTGATCTATGCTACGTCGAACCGCCGTCATCTGATGCCGGAACGGATGTCGGACAATACCAGCTACAAGACGGACGACGATGGCGATTTGCATCCGGGCGAGACGGTGGAAGAGAAAATCTCGCTGTCCGAGCGCTTCGGCCTGTGGCTGTCGTTCTACCCGTTCAAGCAGGATGACTATCTGGACATCGTCGCGCACTGGCTCGCTAGCTTTGGCTGCACGCCGGAACAGATTGCGGCAGCGCGTGGCGAGGCGCTGCGCTGGGCCTTGCAGCGCGGTTCTCGTTCGGGCCGGGTGGCCTGGCAATTTGCGCGCGATTACGCGGGAAAGCTGGCGCAATGAGCGAAGTGAGCTTGAAGGATAAAGTCCAGCCTGTCGATGTGGCCGTGGGTATCTTGATGAAGCCGAATGGTGACGTGCTGCTGGGCCAGCGCCCGGCTGGGAAGCCGTATGACGGTTATTGGGAATTTCCAGGTGGCAAAGTCGAACCGGGCGAGGCCATCTTTGACGCCTTGAAACGCGAGTTTGTCGAGGAGTTGGGGCTGTATATTGACAGTGCCGAGGCCTGGTGCGGCGTCGAATATGTGTATCCGCATGCCCATGTGCGCCTGCATTTTTATATCAGTCGCCATTGGCGGGGCGAGCCGCAAAGCCTGGAAGGGCAGGCGTTCGCCTGGCAGGGCACGGTCGGCGTGGAACCCTTGCTTCCGGCCACCATTCCCTTGCTGGAATGGCTCGATGAGGTGCGCCGGGAATTGCTGGCGTCTGCCTGATCTTCAATAGTGCCAGCGGGCAGCGCCATGCTGCGCGCTGGCGCAAACTTTCCTTTTGCTCTCCTTGTATCTTGCGCGCTGTGCGCTACAGTGCTTGCATCAAGCACCGGGGAGTTTCGCATGCCGCTGACACTGACCTTTACCGATACCGATGAATTGCTGATTGCCGCGCTGCACAAGCGTGCCCGAGCGCATGGGCGCAGCATCGAAGATGAGCATCGCGACATCCTGCGCAGCGCCTTGCGGCCGCTGCCGAAGCGTCCGCTCGACGATATTTTGGCCAGCATGCCCGACGTCGGGCTCGATACGGATTTCGAGCGCCGCTCCTGACCGGCCATGCCTATGCTCGCCTATCTGGTCGATACGGATGTGATCGTTGCGGCGCGCATGGGTAGCGTTGCGCCGACAGGCGTGCTCGCCTTTCTGGAACGGGTGCCGCCCGAGGCGCGCTATGTGCCGGTGCAGGTGATCGCGCAGTTGCGCGCAGGCATACAGCACAGCTGGCGGCGCGAAGCGGCGCTGGAAGCACTGGCGCTGGAAGGCTGGCTGGAGGCTGTGCTGGCAGAGTATGCGCCGCGACTGCTGGAATTTGACCTCGATTGCGCACATGTCTGTGCGCGTCTGCATGCTCGCGGCCACGCGCACGGCGTGGATGGACAGATCGCGGCGATGGGTATTGCCTACGGCTTGACGGTGGTAAGCGGCAGGCTCGACAGGTTCGTCATGCAGGCGCTGCGCCTGGAAAATCCGTTTAGTTGTGGCTAATTGCGGCTTACTGCGGCTTGTTGTCTTCGTCCGCCAGAGGATCTTCAAACGGGTCGGCGGCGGGGATCGTATATTTTTCCTCGGCCCAGGCACCCAGGTCGATTTGCTTGCAGCGTTCCGAGCAGAAGGGGCGGAATGTATTGGCTTCAGTCCATTCGACTTTGGCAGCGCAGGTAGGGCAGTTAACGACGGTCATGATGGGGCAAATAAGTAGCAGTTAAAAATTACAGAGCGTGAGCTCGAACGGAACATCTTCTTCCAGCGGCTTCGGTTTCAAGTCGCCGCCCTGGGTAGTGAAGCGTATCCATAGCATATATTTGTTGGCGGAAATTTCCGGGATGGCGCCGCTGTTCTCATCCAGGCTCAGGCGCAGCATCTGGTACACCTTGCCCTGCAGCATTTGCTGGTAGCTGCCGCCATTGGCGATCAGTTTCACGGGGCCGCCGGAATCGCGCAGCAGACGCAATACCAAGGCCAGCGCATCGAACAGCGGTGCCAGCGGCGCAAACCATGCGTGGATATCGTTCAGGCGCTGCTCGGAACTGCGCTTTTGCCAGGCGAAGTAGGAAGGCAAGTCGAATTCGCAGGCACCGCCCGGGATGATGGTGCGCCCGCGGATGCTCATCAGCCATTCATTGTCGCGGATATTCTGGCCCGTCTTGCCCTGCGCGGCCACCAGGGCGCCGCTGACGCTGTCGAGTTCAGCAAGGATGGCATCGAGGGTTTCCGGCTCCACGTTCGGATTGCTGCGGTAACCGAGCAGGCTTTGGCGTTGGCGTTCGAGTTCTTGCAACAGGTCGGACTTCAGGTCGGCGCGGCCGGCCACTTCGAGCATGTCAAAAATAGTCGCCAAGGCAACATGATGCTGCATTGCATGTTCTTGCTGGATGAAGAACTTGAATTTGTCGTACAGGTCTTCCAGTCGCAATAAGGTACGTATGCGTTCGTTGAAAGGGTATTCGTAGACAATCAAAATAATTCCCTTAAGTAAGGACCTGCAAACAATCCCGTGATTTTGAACCAAGCGTCGACAAATTACAAACGTTGCGGCCCGATTCCGGCCATTCTTTTTGAAAATGCCAGATATAAATCGTGCAACTGGGCAATCTGCGGTGTCAGGGCGTCCAAATCGGCATGATTGTCGATCACATCGTCCGCCGCCGCCAGGCGCATGGCGCGCGTGGCTTGCGTGGCCATGATGGCTTTGACTTGTTCTTCAGATAAGCCGTTGCGCGCCATGACACGTGATACTTGCAAACTTTCCGGGCAATCGATGACGAGCACGCGGTTGACGCGCTCCACCCAGCCACCTGACTCGACCAGCAGGGGCACGGCAAAGATCACATAGCTGCCCGTCGCTTCGGCGGCCGCCGCCAGCGTGGCCTGGCGGATGCGCGGATGCAGAATGGCTTCCAGCCTGGCCTTGGCGGCGGCATCGGAAAACACCAGCTTGCGCATTTTTGGGCGATCGAGGGCGCCCCGAGCATCGGCGTAGTCCGCGCCAAATTGCGCCAACAGGTCCGGCATGGCGGCGCCGTTTGGCGCTGTCAGGCTGTGGGCGATTTGGTCGGTGTCGACGATGGAAGCGCCGCGCGCGGCGAACAGGTCGGCCACGGTGCTCTTGCCGCAACCGATGCCGCCGGTGAGACCGACGCTGAAATAAGGGGCGTTTTGTTGTTGCATGTGTTTATCCATCAGGTGCACGCTGCTGCGCCGGTCAGCCGGTCAGGCCCAGCGTCAGCCGCGACAGTGGCGTGCCGTACAGCAGGGCGATCAGACCTGCTGCTGCCAGGTAAGGGCCGAACGGGATCGGTTTGTCGCGGCCCCGTTTGGCGAAGACGATCAGGCCGATGCCGACCACGGCGCCGACCAGCGAGGACAACAATATGATCGTCGGCAACATGCTCCAGCCCAGCCAGGCACCGAGCGCCGCCAGCAATTTGAAATCACCATAGCCCATTCCTTCCTTGCCTGTCGCCAGCTTGAAGGCCCAATAGACGGCCCACAGGGCCAGATAGCCGGCGGCTGCGCCGATGACGGCGTCTTGCAGCGGCACGAAGGTGGCGTTGATATTGACCAGCAGCCCCGCCCACAGCAAGGGAAAGGTGAGGTCGTCGGGCAGCATTTGCGTGTCGGCATCGATGAAGGTCATGGCGATCAGCAGCCAGGCAAACACCAGCGTGGCCAGGCCCGTCCAGCCGCTGCCGAAGTGCCAGATCAAGAGGGCCGACAGTGCGCCCGTCAGCAGCTCGACCAGTGGATAGCGCACGGAGACAGGCGCTTGGCAGGCGCTGCACTTGCCGCGCAACAGTAGGTAACTGATGACGGGAATGTTTTCCATGGCCGTGATGCGGTGACCACAAGCGGTGCATTGCGAGTGCGGCAGCATCAGGTTGTAGCGCTGCGTGTGCGGCAGGGGCAAGCCGCTTTCTTGCGCCACGTAATTATCAGACTCGCGCTGCATCATTTTTGGCACGCGGTGGATCACCACGTTGAGGAAGCTGCCCACGATCAGGCCGAACAGGGCGGCGATGAGGGCGACAGGCAGGTTGCCGGGCGCAGCGAACAGCAGGGTATCTTGCAGCATGGTGGATTTGTCTGAGGTGAAGATCGTTGCCGCGCAAACATTGCCTGGCACGACCGTAGTGTAAAACATCTGCCAGCACATGGGGATGTTTTGCGCAGGGCGCAGTCAAATCACGGCGCCCAGCTTGAAAATCGGCAGATACAAGGCGATCACGAGGGCGCCGACCAGCACGCCCAGCACCACCATCAGCGCCGGTTCCAGCAGCGTCGAAAGGGTGGCGACCGTGGCGTCGATGTCCGCCTCGATGATATCAGCCGCGCGCGACAGCATGGCGTCGAGCGCGCCAGATTCTTCGCCGATCAGCGCCAGCTGCGTCAGCAGCGGGGGGAACACGGCGCTGTGTTGCATGGCCAGGGCCAGGCTGCCACCGGCGCGGATTTCCCGTTCGATGCGCGTCGTCGCTTCCTGGTACAGCGCGTGGCCGGAGGCGTCGCCTACCAGGCCGAGCGAGTCTAGCAGCGGCACGCCTGCGGCGAACATGGCGGCCAGGGTGCGCGTCCAGCGGGCAATTGCCGCCTTGCGCAGCAGCGCGCCGAACACGGGCAGGCGCAAGGCCCACAGTTGCATCTTGCGCCGCAGGGCAGGCCAGCGCTGCCAGGCCAGGTGCGCTAGCAGCGAGGCCAGCAGCACTGCCGTCAGCAAGGCCAGCCAGTGGCGCACGAGAAAGGCGGACAAGCCCATGACGAGCAGGGTCGGTAATGGCAATGGCGCACCGAAGCTGTCAAATACCTGGCGGAAGGCGGGCACGACTACGCTCATGATGATGGCCGTGACAGCGATGGCAACGCACACAATGGCCAGCGGATACATCAGCGCGCCGCGTATTTTTCGCCGCAGGGCAAAGGCCTTTTCCTGGTGCGTGGCCAGGCGCGCCAGCAAATCTTGCACGATGCCAGCCTGCTCGCCGGCGGCCAGCAGCTTGCAATACAGTTCGTCAAACAGCAGCGGGAATTGGCGGAAGGCCTGCTGCAGGCTGCTGCCCGCTTCGATGTCGTGGCGCAAGTCGCGCATCAGCTCGGTGACGGCGGGCTTGACCTGGCCCTTGCCGGCAATGTCGAAGGCCTGCAGCAACGGCACGCCGGCCGCCATCATGGTCGACAGTTGGCGCGTGAACAGCGCGATATCCTGGCCGGTGATGGCCTTGCCCGGCGCGGCCCGTGCAGCCTGTACCTTGGTGGCGAGGATGCCTTGGCGCCGCAAGGCCATGCTGGCAGCGGTGGCGTCGGCGGCGCGCAAGATGCCATCGACCGCCTTGCCATGGCGGTCGATACCCTTCCATGCAAACCGCCGCTCTGCCGCCATGCGCACCTCCTGCCGTCACGGTAGCAGCGTCAGGTAAAAGCACCAGCGGCGCTTGCGGCAGGCTTGATCTGGTTCAGCCTTTTGTACTTTTTACTGCCGTCTGTACGAGGGCCAGAGCCTTCACGTCGGCCGTATCTTCCGCGTCGCGGTCCGTGCCCTTGCTGATGCTTTCGCCATCGTCGCGGCGCAAGGTCCAGAAGGTCAGCGAAGACAGCACCGTCAGGGCGGCCAGTGTCAGGAAGGTGTGGTGCAGGGCGGTGCTGAGCATGGCGCGATCCGACTGCGCCATGTCGCCCAGGTACCAGCCCGTGATCAGCGAACCGAAGGCCAGGCCAAAGCTCATCGACAGTTGCTGCATCGAGCTGGCGATGGTGCTGGCCATGCTGGAGTCGCTCTGGTCGACATCGGCATAGGCGATGGTGTTCATGCTGGAAAATTGCAGGGAATTGAAAAAGCCCAAACACAGGCTGATGGCGACGATCAGGGACAGGGGCGTGCCCGCGCCCACCTGCGAAAACATGGCGATGGTGATGCCGATCAGCACAGTATTGACGACCAGCACCTGGCGGTAACCGAAGCGTGCCAATACGCGCGCGGAAATGAATTTCATGCCCATGGCGGCTGCGGCCGACGGCATCATCAGCAAGCCCGATTGCCAGGCGGGCAAGCCCAGGCCCAGCTGGTACAGCAGCGGCAAGAGAAAGGGCAGGCTGCCCACGCCCAGGCGCGTGACAAAGCCGCCCACCACGGAGACGCGGAAGGTACGAATCTTGAACAGGGTCAGGCGCAACAGCGGGTGCAGCACTTCGCTCGCATGCCAGACGTACGCGGCCAGCAGGCTGATGGAAATGAATAACAGCACGGCCGCCGAGGTGGGATCGATCTTGTGCTCACCGAAGATTTCCAGCAGCCACGACAGCAAGGCGATGCCGGTACCGAACAGCACTAAGCCGATCAGGTCCAGCGGACGGGACTTGTCGCCGTAGTAATCGGGCATGTAGCGATGCGCCAGGTACAGCGCCGCCAGGCCCACGGGCACGTTGACGAAGAAAATCTCGCGCCACGACAGCCAGTGCACGATCAGTCCGCCCACCGTGGGACCCAGCAGGGGACCGATCAGCGCCGGGATGATGACGAAATTCATGGCCGCCAGTAATTGCGACTTGGGAAAGGTGCGGATGATGGTGAGCCTGCCCACCGGCATCATCATGGCCGCGCCCACTCCTTGCAGCAGGCGTGCGGCCACCAGCATGGGTGCATTCACGGACAGGCCGCACAGGATGGAGGCGAGGGTAAAGATGGCAACAGCGGCGGAAAACACGCGCCGCGTGCCGAAGCGGTCGGCCATCCAGCCGCTGATGGGGATGCACACGGCCAGGCTCAGGATGTAGCTGGTGACGACGGCCTTCAGGCTGAGCGGCGTCACATGCAGGCTGGCGGCCATGGCGGGGATGGCGGTGTTGACGATGGTGGAGTCGAGTTGCTCCATGAACAGGGCGGTGGCAACCACCCACGGAAGGTAGCTTTTAACGGGAGAACTGCTCATGGATGCGCGCCTGGGGAGTAAAGCCGACAGAACGGCGAATTGTTACATAAATGGCGCTGGCGTGCCGCCCGCGCCCCTTGGCCTTCCGTGATTGCAAAGTGGATATGTCTCGCGCCGCGCAGCACAATGCCGTCATCGCCCGCTGAAAGTGGATGTATTGCACCGTGAAAAAAATGAGTTCGATGTGAATAACAAGACGGCATTGGCGACGGCGCTGGCCGTGCTGACTCAGATGTTGCCGTATAAAGTCTATAGAACAATTGTTCCATAGTAATAACTTCCGTCTGGATCTAGCATGAGTGCTGTCGTTGCGGTTTCCGTTACTCGCAATTTGTCCTAGAATCTTGGAAGGTCACTGATGAAGAATACAATTTCGATCGTTTTGTTGGGCGCGGCCCTGTCCGCATGCGGTGGCGGCAGCGATGGCGGCACGCCGGAAGTACCGGTCAAGCCCCCCGTCGTGGTGACGCCTCCCGTCGTCCCCGCCGACAGCGTGACGCTGGCGTCGCAAGCGGTGGCGAAAGAGGCTGGTCTCAATCTCATTGCCGGCGCCAGTGCTGACGAAAGCGTGTATGACGTGGCCGCCGATATCGGCGACACCTGGCGCATCACGTTTGACAGCGTCAAGAAAACCTATGTCATCCGTGTCTTGTCGACGCAGTTCGGCTTGAGTGACCGCAGCGGTACGTTTAGCGCTAGCACCAGCGGCAATCTCACCACTTACACGGACACGGCGACAGATTTCAGCGTCACCGTCGATGCGCGCACGCGTCTGCTGTCGGGCAATATCAAATTGGGTAATATGCTCTCGACCGTCAGCGGCAGCGGCTATGCGGTCAGTGACGTGGCCAAGCTGGCCGGCAACTATATTTTCCTGGGGACCATGCGCAATGCTTCGAACGGCGCTTTCCCTTTCCATCCGAAAGGCACTCTCAAGATCGCAGCCGACGGAGCGGCCCAACTGTGCAATGGCGGCGTCTTCAACGCGCAAGGCGTGTGCTCTGCAGTATCGCCGCAACTGGCAGCGGAAAACGCCAGCCTGACGCTGGTCAAGGATGCGAAGAGCGGCTTGCTCGTCGCCCGCCAGGGTGATCAGGACTTCGGCATCGTGCATGTGCATGCGGGGGACCGGGGGCTGGCGCTGTTTATCGATCGCTACGGCCGCAACCAGGAAAACGTCATGCGCGTGGGCACCATCGTGGCCGCCAAACAGCAGAAGATCGGCACGGAACTCAATGGCAGCTACGCCTGCGCAGCGCAGGGCATCAGCGGGAAGATTGTCGTTGCCGGCAGTACCGCCACCGTGACGAATAATACGACTGGCAAGACGCATGCGGAAACCATCACCGTCAACAAGCTGGGCCTGGGCGCGCAAGCCGTCGATTTCGATGGCGTCGCCGTATTCAAGGACCCGGCCGATGTGCCAGCCGACTATTCGATGTTCATGCCCGTGTCGTCGAGCATGGCAGTCGAGTTTTCGACCGACCGTTCGTACATGGGCATGTGCCTGAAACAATAGTCGCTAGCGTTGGAGGTGTTCCAGGGCGGCCAGCAGCGGCAGCGCCGCATCGGCGATACGCTCCAGGCTGGCCTCGCGCAGGGCGTCGGTGTCCACCGTGTGGCGGGAGTCCAGCCCCGCCCAGCGCAGCAGCGCCGTACACGCGGCGGGCGTGTCGAACATGCCGTGCAAATAGCTGCCCAGGATGTTCCCGTCATCCGACACGGCTCCTTCTGCGCGGCCATCGATGACAAAGGCCGGCTGCGCCAGCGCCGCGCCATGCGAGACGCCCATATGGATTTCATAGCCTGACACGGGCGCATCGGCCGCGCCGGCAAACGCGCAGTGGCCAGCGACCTGCTGCAGGCGTTTTTCTGTCGTCAATTCTGTCACCATGTCGAGCAGGCCCAGCGCCGTGGACTCACCCGCCGCGCCTTCCACGCCCAGCGGATCACGCACGCTTTGCCCCAGCATCTGGAAGCCGCCGCAGATGCCGAGCACCTTGCCGCCATAGCGCAGGTGTTTTGCCAGGTAAGTGGGCCAGCCCTGCTGCTGCAGCCAGGCCAAGTCGCCGCGCGTATTTTTGCTGCCGGGCAGTATCACCAGATCGGCTGGTGGAATGGGCTGTCCATGTTGAATGAATTGCAGGTCGATATCGGGGTGCGCGCGCAGCGCGTCGACATCCGTGTGGTTGCTGATGCGCGGCAGTTGCGGCACCACTACCTTGAAGGCACCACGTTCGGCCTGCATCGTTGCCACGCCATCTTCCGCATCGAGAAACAAGCCTTGCAAATACGGCAGCACGGCCAGCACGGGCTTGCCCGTTTGCTGCTCCAGCCAATCGATGCCCGGTTGCAGCAGCGATATATCGCCGCGGAAGCGGTTGATGACAAAGCCAAGGATGCGCGCGCGCTCGCTGTCGGACAGGCAGGCCAGGGTGCCGATGATGTGCGCGAAGACACCGCCGCGGTCGATGTCGGCTACCAGGATTACGGGGCAGTCGACGGTTTCGGCAAAGCCCATGTTGGCGATATCGCGCGCGCGCAAGTTGACTTCGGCAGGACTGCCGGCGCCCTCGACGATGACAGCGGCGTATTGCTGGCGCAGGCGCGTGTACGATTCGAGCACGGCGCCCATGGCGATGGTTTTGTATTGCTGATAGTCGCGCGCATCCATTTCGGCGCGCACCTTGCCGTGAATGATTACCTGCGCGCCCGTGTTCGATGATGGTTTCAACAGTACCGGATTCATGTCCGTGTGCGGCGCGATGCCGCAAGCCAGTGCTTGCAGGGCCTGGGCGCGGCCGATTTCGCCGCCGTCGCTCGTCACCGCGCTATTTAACGCCATGTTTTGCGGCTTGAACGGCGCCACCGTCACGCCACGCCGTTTCAAGAGGCGGCACAGGGCCGCGACGACGGTGCTCTTGCCCGCGTCGGAAGTCGTGCCCTGCACCATCAGGACGGGGAAGGCGGCGTTCATGCCTGCTGCTGCTGCCACTGGGCGATGATGTCGCTGATTTGGCGCAAGCCTTGCGTGATGGCGGCCGGACCGGGCGAAAGAATGTCGGGCGACTTGATCTCGAACAGCATCTTGTTTTGCACGGCGGGAATCGCGTCCCAGCCGGGGCGTGCCGTAAATTGCGCGGGCTGGAACTTCTTGCCGCACCAGCTGGCGATGATGATGTCGGGTGCGCGCCGCACCACCTCCAAAGGATCGGCGATGATGCGTTCCCTGGCGCCCGGATGCACGGATAATTGCGGGAAGGCGTCCGTACCGCCGGCGATGCCGATCAACTCTGCCGCCCAGCCGATGCCGCTCATCAGGGGATCATTCCACTCTTCAAAGTAAATCACGGGTTTGCGCGTCCAGGAGGCGGCGCGGGTCCGGGCGGCGGCGATGTCCACGCGCAGGCTGGCGATCAGTGCGCGCCCTGCCTCCTCGCGCTGCACCAGCGCCGCCAGCACGGCGATCATGCGCAAGATGCCGTCCACCGTGCGCTGGTTGAACTGATGCACTTCGATGCCGGCCTTGACCAGGTCGCGGCAGATATCGGCCTGCATGTCGCAAAAGCCGATTACCAGGTCGGGCTTTACGGCCAGGATGCGTTCCAGGCTGGAAGACGAAAAGCCGCTGATCTTGGTTTTCTCGGAACGCGCGCGGGGCGGGCGCACGGTAAAGCCTGAAATACCGGCGATGACGTCTTGCGCACCGAGCGCATACAGCGTCTCCACGGCTTCTGTCGAGAGGCAGGCGATACGCTGGTAGTGACTCGCGGTGTGGCTCATTTTGCACCCTTGGAGGCGGGATTGGCGCGGCGCTGGCGTGCCACTTCCAGCTGCTCGCACATGGCGGCCGTGCCCTCGATCATGCGCGGACCGGCGCGGTTCAGCAGATCGCCATTCAGACGGAACAGGTTATTGCTGCGCACGGCCGTCATCGATGGGAAGGCGCGCCACATGGACAAGCCGCCTTCACTGCGCGGATCGCTTTTTTCGCTGGTGCCGAAAATGACTTCCGGGTCTTCCTGTAACACGCCTTCCGGCGTGACGACGGGCGCCACCACCTTCATCGCGGCAAAGATATTGTGCGCGCCGCACAAGCGCATGGAATCGCTGACGATGCTCGCGCCGCTCAAGGTATATATCGGTTTGTCCCACACCTGGTAAAACACGCGCACTGGCGGGCGCTGTGCATATTGCAGCGTCAAGCTGGCCAGTTTGGCGCGCAGCTGGGCGGCGGCCGCTTTGGCGACTTTTTCCGTTCCCATCAACTGGCCCAGGCGCTCCATGCTGTCCGGGATGTCGGCCAGCTTGCGCGGTTCACTATGATAGATCGGTACCTTCAACTGGCGCAGCATGGCGATCTGGCGCTCGGCGCTGCCATGCATCCAGACGACGATCAAGTCGGGCTTCATGGCGATGATGCGCTCCATATCGTACTGTCGGTTGTCGCCGACCTGCGCGATTTTTTTCGCCGCTTCCGGATAGTCGCTATAGCTGACGACACCGGCGATCCTGTCGCCGCCACCGGCTGCGAACAGCAGCTCTGTGACGTGCGGTGCCAGTGCCAAGATGCGTTGTGCCGGCTTTTCCACGGTGACGGTATTGCCGTCGTCGTCGCGCACGGTGATGGCGGCATGCGCCTGCAGCGAGATCAATCCGGCCAGCAGCAGTGCGGTTTTCAAGTGCTTCATATGTGCTTCCATGCAGTGAGGGCCTGCTGCAGGCGCAGCCAGGCATGTTCGTCGGGGGGCAGGCCCAGGCGGATGCCATGGGCGGCGTGGCGGAACAGGCGCACCCAGATGCCTGCTTGTGCCATGTGGCGCCAAAAAGCGGTGGCGCGTTCTTCCGGCCACCATTGAAACAGCGCCGTGCCAGTGCTGGCGATGTCGTGTGCTGCCAATAGCTGGTGCAGACGCAGGCCTTCGCCGCGCAGGCGCTCGCGCATTGCCTCCTGCCAGTGCGTGTCGTTCAGGGCGGCCAGCGCCATCTGCTGCGCCGGGCCGCTGACGCTCCATGGCCCCAGCATATCGGCCATCTGGGCCAGCAAAGCGGGATGGGCGGCGACAAAGCCCAGGCGCAGTCCTGCCAGGCCAAAGAATTTGCCCACCGAGCGCAGCACGATGAGT
The DNA here is from genome assembly GCF_029892305.1 of Janthinobacterium sp. CG_23.4. Taxonomy (NCBI): domain Bacteria; kingdom Pseudomonadati; phylum Pseudomonadota; class Betaproteobacteria; order Burkholderiales; family Oxalobacteraceae; genus Janthinobacterium; species Janthinobacterium sp. CG_23.4. Next base: position 688,704 of record NZ_JARXUX010000001.1, read on the forward strand.
CCCGGCTGGCCCGTGTGCGATCCCAGTCCGGCTTGCGTTTCCGTGTCGCCAAACGCTTCATCGAGCACCAGCCAGCCACCGCGCGCGGCCAGCTTGGCGGCCCAGTCCAGCAGCAGCTCTGGCGCGATGCGTTCGCCCGTGGGATTGTTGGGATTGCAGACGACCAGCACGTCGCAGCCGTCGACGGCTGCGCCCAGTTGCACATACGGCACTTGCCGCAATTGATGGCCATGCTGGCCCCAGTGGTGCGCGTGTTCCGCGTAGGATGGCGCGGCCACGACCACGCGCGAGGGGGCGCGCAAGCGCGGCAGGGCTTGGATGGCAGCTTGCGTGCCTGCGACCGGCAGCATGGCTGGCGCCTTGTAGTAGGCGCAGGCAGCGCCCGCCAAGGCTGGATCGGCTTCCGGCAGACGGTGCCATGCACTGGCGTGCGGTGCTGGCGCTGCATACCAGTGTGGGTTGATGCCGGTCGACAGGTCGATCCAGTCGGCCAGCGCTCGTCCATACTCGCGCGCGGCGTCGCGCAGGTTGCCGCCATGTTCAAGCAAGGTATCGCCCCTGCAGGTAGTACAGGCCGGCCAGTAACGCCATCCAGATCAGCCACAGCACGGCCGTTTCAGCCACCAGATGCCAGGCGCGGTCGATGTCGCGCGCTTCGGCGGGGCGTCCTGCGCCCAGCGGCGGGCGGCGTTCCAGTTCGCCGTCGTAGATGGCATCACCACCGAGGGCCAGGCCCAGGGCACCGGCGCCGCTGGCCATCACCGGGCCCGCGTTCGGGCTGCCCCAGTTGCGGGCCTGGCTGCGCCAGCAGTGCCAGGCGCGCTGCTTGTCGGCCATAGTCTTGCCCAGCAAGACATAGGACAGGGCCGTCAGGCGCGCCGGCAGGTAATTAAGGATGTCGTCGATGCGCGCGGCGCAGCAGCCGAACCAGTCGTAGCGCGCAGTGCGGTAGCCCCACATGGCGTCGAGCGTATTGGCCAGGCGGAACAGCACCGCGCCTGGCCCACCGGCCACGGCAAACCAGAACAGCGTGCCAAAGACGGCGTCGTTGCCGTTTTCCAGCAGGGATTCCGTGCTGGCCTTGGCCAGGCTGGTCGCGTCGGCGTTGGCCGTGTCGCGGCTGACGATGCGCGCCGTCAGCAGGCGCGCCTTGTCCAGGTCATCCATGGCCAGGGCATCGGCGATCGGTTGATTGTGGTCGCGCAGGCTGCGCAAGCCCAGGCACAGGTACAGCAAAAAAACATGCAGCGTCGCACCGGCCAGGCCGCACAGCCAGTAGGCGGCATAGCTGATCGGCAGCACGGCCAGCGACCAGGCCAGCGCGCCGCGCAGAAAACGTCCCCGGCCCCGGTTCAGCAGGCGCTCGAGCGCGCTGGAGAGGCGGCCAAAGCCCACCAGCGGATGCCAGCGGCGCGTCTCGCCCAGAACCAGGTCGAGCAGCACGCCAGCCGTCATCAGCGCCGCCAGCATGGGCAGCGACAAGCCGCTTAACATGGGCCGCCTTTCAGGTACAGGGGCAGGCCGGCGGCGACAAACACGGCCCGCTCGCAGATGGCCGCCACGGCCTGGTTCAAACGGCCTGCTTCATCGGTGAAACAACGCGAGATGGCGCCATACGGCACGATGCCCATGCCCACTTCATTCGATACCAGCACAAGGTCGGCGCCGGTTTCTTCCACTTCGGCGAGCGCGTACAGCAGGTGCGCGCGCTCGCTGTGGAACCGTTCGGGCAGGGCGATATCGCCGACGTCCGGATAGGTCTCGCCGGTGGAAAACATCAAGTTGGTCAGCCACAAGGTCAGGCAGTCGACCAGTAGCAAACGGCCTGGGCGCGCCTGTTGCAAGATGGCGTCGCCCAGGCGCAACGGTTCTTCCACGGTGGCCCATTGGGCCGGGCGCTGTAGCCGGTGATGCGCGATGCGCGTGGCCATTTCGCCATCGCCCGCCTGCGCGGTGGCGAGGTAGACGACTTCCTTGCCCGACTCGCGGGCCAGCTTTTCCGCATAGGCGCTCTTGCCGGAACGGGCGCCGCCGAAGACCAGGGTGCGCGTCATGGCGCTGCTACCACTCGGTGCCGATTTGTGCGCCGATGCCGGCCGCATACGCATGCTTGACGACGGCCATTTCGGTGACAGTGTCGGCGATGGCGATCAATTCGTCCGGCGCGCCGCGGCCCGTGATGACCACGTGCTGCATGGCCGGGCGTTCCAGCAGGTCGGCGATGACCTTGTGCACGTCGAGGTAGTTGTACTTGAGGGCGATATTGAGTTCATCGAACAGCACCAGGCCGTAGCTTGGGTCGGTCAGGAAGGTCTTCGCCTGTTCCCATGCCAGTTCGGCCTTTTCGATGTCGCGCTCGCGGTTCTGCGTTTCCCAGGTATAGCCTTCGCCCATCGCATGAAAGCTGATTTCGTCGGGGAAGCGGCGCAGGAATTTTTCTTCGCCGGTCGACATGGCGCCCTTGATGAACTGCACCACGCCCACTTTCATGCCGTGGCCCATGGCGCGGATAGCCATGCCGAAGCCGCTCGAGCTCTTGCCCTTGCCATTGCCCGTATTGACGATGATGATGCCGATTTCCTTGTCAGCCTTGGCGATCGCTGCGTCGATGATGGCCTTTTTTCTCTCCATGCGTACGCGGTGGCGTTCGTTTATAGCGTCGATATTAGCTGCGGTATTGGCAGCCAAATCCGCGTCGATGTTGTTGCTCATGTCAGTCTTCTTTCGGTATGAATATCTTGCGTTTGCCGTGCTCGATGATGTCGATCGGGTGGCCCAGGTAGTCGCCCAGGATGGATGCCTGCATTACTTCGGCGACGGTGCCGGCTAGCCAGGCGCCGTCGCCCATCAGCAGCAGTGCGTGGGTCGAGACGCTGTGCGCCAGGTTCAAGTCATGCCCCACCATCACCACGGTTTTCTGCTGTTCGCGGCACAAGCTCGATAGCAGGCGCATGACGCTGACCTGGTGCGCCAGGTCCAGCGCGTTGGCCGGTTCGTCCAGTAGCAGCAAGGGCGTGTCCTGCGCCAGCATGGCGGCAATCGCCACGCGCTGGCGTTCGCCGCCGGATAGGCTGCGCACATCGCGCTCGGCCAGGTGTTCTACTTCCATCGAAGCCAGCGCCGCCAGGGCGATGCGCTGGTCGTCGCTGCCTTCCCAGTAATGGTTGTCGTGATACGGGTGGCGTGCCGACAGCACGGTCTCGATCACGCGATACGAAAACGCATCATGGCGCGCCTGCGCCAGGAAGGCGCGTTCACGCGCCAGCTTTGCCAAAGGCCAGTCGATCAGGGCACGGCCTTGTATTGTCACGTGGCCTGCGTCCGGTTCGCGCAAGCCGGCCAGCGCGCGCAGCAAGGTGCTCTTGCCGGCGCCATTGCGGCCGATGACGCTCCAGCATTCTCCATCCCTGATTTGCCAGGTGAGGTTTTCCACGAGGGAGCGCGTGCCCGCTTTCAGGCCCAGTTGGTAGGTGCGTATCATGTTTGTTTCATCCCCTGCGCAATCGATGCAGCTGGTACAGGAAGACGGGCGCGCCTATCATGGCCGTGACCACGCCGACGGGTAACTGCAACGGCGCCAGCACGGTGCGCGCCAAGGTATCGGCCAGTACCAGGAAAGTGCCACCGGTCAGCGCGGCGGCCGGTATCAGCAGGCGATGATCGGGGCCGCAGGCAAAGCGCAGCGCATGCGGCACGATCAGGCCGACGAAGCCCACGCTGCCGGCGCTGGTGACGGCGCTGGCCGTGAGCAGGGCGGAACAGAAGAACAATCCTTTGCGCAGGGCGCCCACGCGCACGCCCAGCGTGCTGGCCGCTTCCGCATGCAGCGCCATGACGTTCAGCGAACGCGCGCAGCGCAGCGCAAATACCATGGCGCCGGCCAGGACTAGCCAAGGCATCAGCCGCGCGGGGGCGCCAGACAGATCACCGATCATCCAGAACACCATGCCGCGCAAGCGGCTTTCAGGAGCGATCGAGAGCATCAGAGTGACGATGGACATGCAGGCCGAGGCGAGTATCACGCCCGTCAGCAGCAAGAGCGACGCGCCGCCTTCGGCCGCCGTGCCGCCGCGCAGGTCGCGCCGGGCAAAGAAGTACAGCAGCAGCGACACGCCGACGGCGCCGGCAAAGGCGGCCGCGTCAACTACCCACAGCGCGCACATGAATAGCAGCGCGGCCAGCGCACCGACGGAAGCGCCAGCGGAAATGCCCAGCACATACGGGTCTGCAAGGGGATTGCGCAGCAGGGCTTGCATCATCAGGCCAGCCAGCGACAGCGCCGCACCGGTGACAAAGGCCGTCAGTGCGCGCCCCAGGCGCAGGTCGAGCAGGGTGGCGGCGAGCGTATCGGGCTTGCCCTGCACGACATGGAACAGGGCGGAAGGCAGGTCGGCGAGCGCAATCGCGATCGAACCGATCATGCCGGAGAAAATAAGGCTGGCAATCGCGCATACGACCAGCACCGTCAAGATCACGGTGGCACGGTGGCGCATAGTGCGGAAAAATGGGTGCATGGACTGCCTTAGGTGAAGCGGGAGCGGTGCAAGTGGCTGCGGACTTCTTTAGATGCGTTGATGGTGAGAATACAAAAAATGGCCCGCATGCGGATGCGCGTACGGGCCATTGTAGTCAACTCCTGGCCACTTTAGAAATCGTAGCGTGCCGAGAGTTTCATCTGTCGGCCATTGCTAGGATAGATGCCGCCTTTGCATCTGTAGGCGTTGGTGAAGTACTGCTTGTCGGTCAGGTTTAGTGCATTGACCGCAACTTCCCAGGCGCCGAACTTGCGTGCATAGCGAGCATCAAAGGTGGTGAATGAAGGCATCTTGGCAGCGCAGGTATTGGTAAAATCGTTGCCATAGCGCTGGCTGTCCACCCATTGCGCGCCGATGTCCGCGCTCTGGCCATCTTTCGGTACCCATGACAGGCGGGCCGACAGCGTATTTTTCGGGATCAGTGTCAATTCCTTGCCCGAGTTGATGCCTTCGGTGAAGGTCGCCTTTACGTGCTGGTAGTGGCCGCTGACGCGCCACTCAGCCGCAATGTTCGCGCTGGCATCGAGTTCAATACCCTGGTGTTTGGTTGGATCCAAGTTGGTGTTGGCACCCCAGCCCGATTCGCCTGCCGTCGGATCGAAATAGATCTCGTTGCTCAGCTTGTGGCGGAAGATGCGTGCATCTAGCTTGACGATACTGTTGTCGTAGGTCGCGCCCAGCTCCAGGTCATGCGAGGTTTGGCCTTGCAAGGGTTTGTTAGCGATAGGGGTGTAGCCGTTTTCATCGGCGTTAGCAACGCGATAGCTCTGGCCAGCCTTGGCGTACAAATTTACCTGCGGCACAACATCGAAGCTGCCTTGTACGTCCCAAGCATTGAGGTTCTGCTTGATGTTGTAGGCATTCGTGGGGAATCCGATAGCGTCGTTGAAGTCCTTGTCGAAGGTTTCATGGCGTACGCCTGCGGCGATGCGGAAATTTTGTGGGTTGGCGAATTTCAGCTCATCGCGTACATAGAATGCCTGCGATTTTTGAGTCGCCTTGGCCAGCGAAAAGGCGCTGTCGATGTTGGAGTCCCATTTGATGAAGTCGAAACCTGCAACGATCTCATTGAGCATGCCGTCAAACTGCCCCAGATGACGCAGGCGTGGTGAAAACTGGTTTTGTTTAGTTTTGGCTTGCCTTGCGCTGCCGTAGTTCGACTTTGCCGTCTTTTCGCTACGAGATAGTTCCGCTGCCAGATCCACTGCTCCCAGGCGGCCTTCGGCGAACGCGGTGTAGCGGTCGCTGTCAATCGAGCCAAAATGCTTAGGCGTATTTGTCTGACGTGGATTGGCTTCAAACTGAGCCATTGTGAGATCGCCCGGCAAGCGGAAATTCTGGCGTGTGCTGTCGATACGCAGGCCGGCGCGAACATCCTTACCGCTCCATTGTGCGCCACCGCTGAAGGTATTTTGTTTGTATTCGTTGTTATCGCGGTAGTTGTCCGTTTCGAGTCGGCCGATGGCGGCGTTCAGCGCCACGTTGTCCCAAGATTGAGCAACGGAGGCGCGCACTTCGCGCTGGCCCAGTTGGCCTGCTTCCGCAAAGACTGTGCCGCGGCCAGCTTGCTTGCCTTGACGCTTGGTGACGATATTGATGATGCCGCCCGTCGCGCCGTCGCCGTACAAGACGCTGCTGCCGCCGCGCGTGATCTCGATTCGCTCCACGCTATCGATGGGAATGGTTGTCAGCAGGGGATCGGCCAGCTCATTTTCCGACAGGCGCACGCCGTCGAGCACCACGACCATGTTTTGGCTGGCGGTGGAGCCGAAACCGCGCAGGTCCAGGGTGAAGTTATCCGGATTTCCTTGCATGCTTTGACGGCCGTAGATGCCACCGATCTTGCGTATAGCCTGGTTGACGTCCGTGACGCCCGCGCGGCGGATTTCGTCGGCCGTGATGACGGTGGCGCCAATCGGCTGCAATGCCGGGTCGCTGTTGAAGCGGGAGCCCGTGACGACGATCTTGTCTAGCGTCTTGTTTGCGATTTGCGCGAATGCTGGAGCGGCGACGACGAAACACAGGGAGATGGCGGAAACCAGGGCGCGCGGCGCCATTGCCGGCGTGCGGCGGTGTAATACGGGAGCAGTCATGATATCGTTTTCTTCGGAAAAAGCACCCAGCCTGCGTCCCCGCAAGCCAGATTCAACGGAAGGCGCGGCGCCCGGCAAGGCCCGCGCTTCCACCTGTCCTGGCCGGTATCCGGGCTGGCAAGTACGGCTATCCCACCTTCCCATGCTCGATGATTGCAAGCACAGTGGTTGTTAGAGATAGCTTGTCGTCCGCTTCCTGTAGGAAGGGGGAGACACTTGCTTACCGTTGCGGGGGCAGCACACGCGCGCCGCGGTTGCGGCATCGTGTTTCCCGTTTAACTGCGCTCATGGACATGAGCGCGGGCACCAAAACCCCGCCATTATACGTGCAGCGGGCGTGGACTGAAATGGCTGGCTGGACGATTCGACATCAGAAATCGACGACAACCGTCTCACCGTAGGCGATTTTGTGGGCGCTATTGGCGGCCTGCAGAGCGGTTTCCTCCAATGGCAACCGGGCCTGTAGTGCCAACAGCAGACGGATGGTGCCCGCATGGCAGATGATGATGGCTGTTTCGTGTTGTTCGCACAACAGGTCGCCTAGAAATGCATGGACGCGGGTGGCCATCGCCAGCACATTCTCGCCTCCACCAGGGCGGTAATAGGCCAGGTCGGCAGCCCAGGCATCGATGTCCGCGCGCGCTATCGCGTGCCACGGCTGCATTTCCCAGGCACCGAAATCCATTTCTGCCAGCCGCGCATCGAAGCGCAAGGTGCTGGAAGGCAAGTCTTGCGCCAATGCTGTTGCCAGCCCGGCGCAGCGGCGCAGCGGGCTGGTGTAGAGTGGCACACCGGTCGGCAAAGTCGCTTGCAGGTTGGTGCGCACCGTGGCCATTTCGTGCGGCGCCACCGCCACGTCGCTGCGGCCATAGCAAGTGCCGCTGTTCACTTGCGGCGCGGGGTGGCGAACGAGAATCAGGCGCATGAGGCGAATAGTAGTTAGAAGTGTATTGGTGGCTGAAAGCTGGACAGGATGACCAGGTAAATCGCCACTTCCGCCAGTTGCTGCACGGCGCCCAGGCAGTCACCCGTGTAGCCTTGCAGGCGGCGCTGGCATTTGCGGCCCAGCCAGAATGCGGCGGCTGCAGCCGCCAAGATGGCAAAGACCAGCGCTGCCCAGTCAATTATCCCCAGCAGGGCGCAGGCGATGATGGGCAACAGGGTGCAGACGGCGGCGATGAGGAATTCTGTCGTCGTCATCTGCTGCGCCATCGGCTTGGCCTTGCCTTCGTCGCGCGCATAGTCCATCAACCAGATCAGCGAGACGGCGGCCAGGCGCGAGAGCGGATGGGAGACGAATAAGGTCGCCACGACGGCCGCTGGCGGCAGCGAAGCGAGCGCCGCGCACTTGATGGCCAGCAGACAGACGATGCCGATGGCGCCATACGCGCCGATGCGCGAATCCTTCATGATTTCCAGCACCCGCTCGCGCGTCAGTCCGCCGCCAAAGCCGTCGCACATGTCGGCGAAACCGTCTTCATGGAAGGCGCCCGTCAGATAAATGCCGGCGGCGACGGCCAGCAGCACGGCCATCGCCGAAGGCAGTAGCCAGCTGGCCAGCAGATACACGGCGCCGCACATTGTGGCTACCACGACACCGACCAGCGGAAAGTAGCGTGAGGCATGCTGCAGCCAGGCCGGCTCGAAACCCACCCAGCGCGGGATCGGCAGGCGCGTGAAGAACTGTAGCGCAATGAAGAACAGGCGGCACTGATGGACTGCAGCGGAAACGGGATTAGTCATCGTCTTAGTCCGGCGTGGACTTTTCGCTGACCTGGGCCGAGGCGAAGGTGGCCATCTCGCGCATGAAGTTGACGGCCGCATGCAGCAGCGGCAAGGCCAGTGCCGAACCCGTACCTTCACCTAAGCGCAAATCGAGGTGCAGTAGCGGACGCGCTCCCAGATTGGCCAGCAGCTGGCGGTGACCGTTTTCATCGGAGCAGTGCGAAAACACGCAATAATCAAGGATGGCAGGTTGCAGACGCGCCGCTACCAGCAAGGCGCTGCTGACGATGAAGCCGTCGATCAGCAAAATCATGCGCCGTTCGGCTGCTTTGAGCATGGCGCCTGCCATCATGGCGATCTCGAAACCGCCAAAGGTGGCTAGCACGTCGAGCGGATCATTGATTGCCGCATGATGCGCGACGGCCGCTTCGATCACATGCTGTTTGTGCAATATGCCTTCCTTGGACAGGCCGGTGCCGGCACCCACGCAATCGGCGACCGGTGTTTGCGTCAGTTTGTGCATGAGTGCGGCGGCGGCGGTGGTGTTGCCGATGCCCATTTCGCCAAAGCCCAGCACATTGCCATCGAGCGTAGCGGCCAGGTCCATCCCAGCCTGCATGGCGGCCATGCACTGCTCCTTGCTCATGGCGGCTTGCTTGGCAAAGTTGCGCGTGCCCGGGCCTTGCTTGCGGTCGAGCAAGCCGTCGCGTGGGCCAAAGTCGTGGTTCACGCCCGCATCTACTATATAGAGGACGCAATCGGACTGGCGGGCGAAGACGTTGATGGCAGCGCCGTTACCGAGGAAATTTTCCACCATTTGCCAAGTTACGCTTTGGGGATAGGCGGAGATGCCTTCGGCGACCACGCCATGGTCGGCCGCAAAAACGATGATGGCCGGTTGCTGCAATGTCAATTGCGTGCTTTGCTGGACCAGGCCGATCTGGTGGGCCAGAGTTTCCAGGAGGCCCAGGCTGCCCAGCGGCTTGGTTTTGCTATTGATACAGTGTTCGAGTTCGCTAGCCAGTACGGGATTGGCGGTGGGGGGGATGTGTGGAATAGGCATGAGAGTCAAGGTGAATGAGGCAGGGTATTGCCAGCGCTAAGATATCACACAGCAATATTTGCCCAGCTGAAAAAGGCCGCAAAATAGTCCTTGCGACGCAAGCGGGCCAGGGCTATAATTCGCCCCCTCGCTGAACGACGCATGTAAATGCAGAGTAAAGCAGGGTGAAAAAAGAAGGTTGACGAAATAGCCGAAACGCTTCATACTCTTTCTTCTTCGCAGCTGACAAACACAACGCTTTGTCGATAGCGCGAGAGTGGTAAATAAGTAGTACCGAATACGTTCTTTAACAATTAACAGTCGATAAGTGTGGGCATTTGATGTAAGTGCAGCAGCGATCTTCGGATCGCTGTAAAACTTAAAATATCAAATGTTCACAAGAAATAATGAAATAGGCGCTACGAAAGTAGTGGCCTGTCAGTTTTTTGAGTGAGCGACCCATCAGCAATGATGGTGCCGGTAAAACGGCAAAGTAACAGAGATTAAACTGAAGAGTTTGATCCTGGCTCAGATTGAACGCTGGCGGCATGCCTTACACATGCAAGTCGAACGGCAGCACGGAGCTTGCTCTGGTGGCGAGTGGCGAACGGGTGAGTAATATATCGGAACGTACCCTAGAGTGGGGGATAACGTAGCGAAAGTTACGCTAATACCGCATACGATCTAAGGATGAAAGTGGGGGATCGCAAGACCTCATGCTCGTGGAGCGGCCGATATCTGATTAGCTAGTTGGTAGGGTAAAAGCCTACCAAGGCATCGATCAGTAGCTGGTCTGAGAGGACGACCAGCCACACTGGAACTGAGACACGGTCCAGACTCCTACGGGAGGCAGCAGTGGGGAATTTTGGACAATGGGCGAAAGCCTGATCCAGCAATGCCGCGTGAGTGAAGAAGGCCTTCGGGTTGTAAAGCTCTTTTGTCAGGGAAGAAACGGTGAGAGCTAATATCTTTTGCTAATGACGGTACCTGAAGAATAAGCACCGGCTAACTACGTGCCAGCAGCCGCGGTAATACGTAGGGTGCAAGCGTTAATCGGAATTACTGGGCGTAAAGCGTGCGCAGGCGGTTTTGTAAGTCTGATGTGAAATCCCCGGGCTCAACCTGGGAATTGCATTGGAGACTGCAAGGCTAGAATCTGGCAGAGGGGGGTAGAATTCCACGTGTAGCAGTGAAATGCGTAGATATGTGGAGGAACACCGATGGCGAAGGCAGCCCCCTGGGTCAAGATTGACGCTCATGCACGAAAGCGTGGGGAGCAAACAGGATTAGATACCCTGGTAGTCCACGCCCTAAACGATGTCTACTAGTTGTCGGGTCTTAATTGACTTGGTAACGCAGCTAACGCGTGAAGTAGACCGCCTGGGGAGTACGGTCGCAAGATTAAAACTCAAAGGAATTGACGGGGACCCGCACAAGCGGTGGATGATGTGGATTAATTCGATGCAACGCGAAAAACCTTACCTACCCTTGACATGGCTGGAATCCCGGAGAGATTTGGGAGTGCTCGAAAGAGAACCAGTACACAGGTGCTGCATGGCTGTCGTCAGCTCGTGTCGTGAGATGTTGGGTTAAGTCCCGCAACGAGCGCAACCCTTGTCATTAGTTGCTACGAAAGGGCACTCTAATGAGACTGCCGGTGACAAACCGGAGGAAGGTGGGGATGACGTCAAGTCCTCATGGCCCTTATGGGTAGGGCTTCACACGTCATACAATGGTACATACAGAGCGCCGCCAACCCGCGAGGGGGAGCTAATCGCAGAAAGTGTATCGTAGTCCGGATTGTAGTCTGCAACTCGACTGCATGAAGTTGGAATCGCTAGTAATCGCGGATCAGCATGTCGCGGTGAATACGTTCCCGGGTCTTGTACACACCGCCCGTCACACCATGGGAGCGGGTTTTACCAGAAGTAGGTAGCTTAACCGTAAGGAGGGCGCTTACCACGGTAGGATTCGTGACTGGGGTGAAGTCGTAACAAGGTAGCCGTATCGGAAGGTGCGGCTGGATCACCTCCTTTCTAGAGTTTGCACGAATCAGTAATGATTCACGCATCAAATGTTCACACTTATCGGCTGTTTAATTAAGAAGAAACAGTAGTCGTAGTAGCACCGCGTTGGGGCTGTAGCTCAGCTGGTTAGAGCACCGTGTTGATAACGCGGGGGTCGTTGGTTCGAGTCCAACCAGCCCTACCAGCTAATTAGTACATAATTCCCGGGGGATTAGCTCAGCTGGGAGAGCACCTGCTTTGCAAGCAGGGGGTCGTCGGTTCGATCCCGTCATCCTCCACCAATACTTTGAAAGTGCAAACGTAAGCCAGTCAACAAGACTTGGGTTTAGGTTTGATCTTTTAGCGATCAAAGCTGTTTCGTTCTTTAACAATCTGGAAGAAGTAAAGATTATTTATTGATCAAGTCTATGCGTGCAGCAATGCATGAGGCGACTTGATGGGTAATGATTGTATGTATCAACAAACAAGCAACAACGTTGTACTTTCTTATCCCTGTAGCGCTCTTTGGTCACCTCGGTGAACAGAGGCTAACGTTATAGGGACAAGCGAATAAGTGCACATGGTGGATGCCTTGGCGATTACAGGCGATGAAGGACGTAGTAGCTTGCGATAAGCTGCGGGGAGTGAGCAAACACACTTTGATCCGCAGATTTCCGAATGGGGCAACCCACCCTTTTAGGGTATTGCATACTGAATACATAGGTATGCAAGGCGAACGCGGCGAACTGAAACATCTAAGTAGCTGCAGGAAAAGAAATCAACCGAGATTCCCAAAGTAGCGGCGAGCGAAATGGGAAGAGCCTGTACGTGATAGTCGGACCGATAACAGAATCCTCTGGAAATAGGAGCCATAGTGGGTGATAGCCCCGTATGTGAAATCGGACCGGTGATACTAAGCGTACGACAAGTAGGGCGGGACACGTGACATCCTGTCTGAATATGGGGGGACCATCCTCCAAGGCTAAATACTCGTAATCGACCGATAGTGAACCAGTACCGTGAGGGAAAGGCGAAAAGAACCCCGGAAGGGGAGTGAAATAGATCCTGAAACCGTGTGCATACAAACAGTAGGAGCGGACTTGTTCCGTGACTGCGTACCTTTTGTATAATGGGTCAGCGACTTACATTCAGTGGCAAGGTTAACCGCATAGGGAAGCCGTAGAGAAATCGAGTCCGAATAGGGCGATCAGTCGCTGGGTGTAGACCCGAAACCAAGTGATCTACTCATGGCCAGGATGAAGGTGCGGTAACACGCCCTGGAGGTCCGAACCCACTAATGTTGAAAAATTAGGGGATGAGCTGTGGGTAGGGGTGAAAGGCTAAACAAACTTGGAAATAGCTGGTTCTCTCCGAAAACTATTTAGGTAGTGCCTCAAGTATCACCATCGGGGGTAGAGCACTGTTATGGCTAGGGGGTCATTGCGACTTACCAAACCATTGCAAACTCCGAATACCGATGAGTGCGAGCTTGGGAGACAGACGTCGGGTGCTAACGTCCGGCGTCAAGAGGGAAACAACCCAGACCGCCAGCTAAGGTCCCAAAGATTGGCTAAGTGGAAAACGAAGTGGGAAGGCTAAAACAGTCAGGATGTTGGCTTAGAAGCAGCCATCATTTAAAGAAAGCGTAATAGCTCACTGATCGAGTCGTCCTGCGCGGAAGATGTAACGGGGCTAAGCCAGTCACCGAAGCTGCGGATATTGTTCTGTGATTTATCACAGATATATATGGTAGGAGAGCGTTCTGTAAGCCTGCGAAGGTGTCTTGTAAAGGATGCTGGAGGTATCAGAAGTGCGAATGCTGACATGAGTAGCGATAATGGGGGTGAAAAGCCTCCACGCCGTAAGCCCAAGGTTTCCTGTTCAACGTTCATCGGAGCAGGGTGAGTCGGCCCCTAAGGCGAGGCAGAGATGCGTAGCTGATGGGAAGCAGGTTAATATTCCTGCACCGTCGTATGATGCGATGGGGGGACGGATCGCGGAAGGTTGTCCAACTGTTGGAATAGTTGGTTTTTGGCTCATAGAAGGCACTTAGGCAAATCCGGGTGCGCAATTCAAGGGGTTGAGACGAGTGAACTTGTTCACGAAGCAATCGGAAGTGGTTCCAAGAAAAGCCTCTAAGCTTCAGTCATACGAGACCGTACCGCAAACCGACACAGGTGGGCGAGATGAGTATTCTAAGGCGCTTGAGAGAACTCGGGAGAAGGAACTCGGCAAATTGGTACCGTAACTTCGGGAAAAGGTACGCCCCGGTAGCTTGATTGGTTTACTCCATGAGGGTGAAAGGGTTGCAATAAACTGGTGGCTGCGACTGTTTAATAAAAACACAGCACTCTGCAAACACGAAAGTGGACGTATAGGGTGTGACGCCTGCCCGGTGCTGGAAGATTAAATGATGGGGTGCAAGCTCTTGATTGAAGTCCCAGTAAACGGCGGCCGTAACTATAACGGTCCTAAGGTAGCGAAATTCCTTGTCGGGTAAGTTCCGACCTGCACGAATGGCGTAACGATGGCCACACTGTCTCCTCCCGAGACTCAGCGAAGTTGAAATGTTTGTGATGATGCAATCTACCCGCGGCTAGACGGAAAGACCCCATGAACCTTTACTGTAGCTTTGCATTGGACTTTGAACCAATCTGTGTAGGATAGGTGGGAGGCTTTGAAGCGGGGACGCTAGTTCTCGTGGAGCCAACCTTGAAATACCACCCTGGTTTGTTTGAGGTTCTAACCTTGGTCCGTTATCCGGATCGGGGACAGTGCATGGTAGGCAGTTTGACTGGGGCGGTCTCCTCCTAAAGTGTAACGGAGGAGTTCGAAGGTACGCTAGATACGGTCGGACATCGTGTTGATAGTGCAATGGCATAAGCGTGCTTAACTGCGAGACTGACAAGTCGAGCAGGTACGAAAGTAGGACATAGTGATCCGGTGGTTCTGTATGGAAGGGCCATCGCTCAACGGATAAAAGGTACTCTGGGGATAACAGGCTGATTCCTCCCAAGAGTTCATATCGACGGGGGAGTTTGGCACCTCGATGTCGGCTCATCACATCCTGGGGCTGTAGCCGGTCCCAAGGGTATGGCTGTTCGCCATTTAAAGTGGTACGTGAGCTGGGTTTAAAACGTCGTGAGACAGTTTGGTCCCTATCTGCCGTGGGCGTTGGAAATTTGAAGGGGGCTGCTCCTAGTACGAGAGGACCGGAGTGGACGAACCTCTGGTGTACCGGTTGTCACGCCAGTGGCATTGCCGGGTAGCTAAGTTCGGAAGAGATAACCGCTGAAAGCATCTAAGCGGGAAACTTGCCTTGAGATGAGATTTCCCAGAGCCTTGAGCTCTTTGAAGGGTCGTTCGAGACCAGGACGTTGATAGGCTGGGTGTGGAAGTGCAGTAATGCATTAAGCTAACCAGTACTAATTGCCCGTACGGCTTGTCCCTATAACCTTAGCAGGTACAGAGGATAAGACAGTACAACGTTGTGAGTTTGTTGATACCATTCATTACCCAAAAATCTTTGCTTCTTCCAGATTCAGGCCTTGTTGCTCTACAGAGAACAAGCGCCAGTACAAGTTATGCCTGATGACCATAGCAAGTTGGTCCCACCCCTTCCCATCCCGAACAGGACCGTGAAACAACTTTGCGCCGATGATAGTGCTGCAACCAGTGTGAAAGTAGGTTATCGTCAGGCTTGTTATTTGGTGCAACAGCCCCCGGCTGTTGCACCTAGAGAAAAACCCCGCCAGCAGTGGCGGGGTTTTTTTTCGTCTGTTGGTTTTAGTGTTAGCCCCAAGCGAAGTCTGGGGTCAGACACCCTCGCCCATTAGCGTGACCTTTGCGTTAGCGGCATTGAGGGGCTGAGCCCGGCTGTTCAGTGCTACAGTGTTGCATAGACCATAAGCACATATACAGATGGATTATCAACAGCTCTCCGCCCAGCGGCGCAATCATCCGGCGTGGCGCCTACTTGCCGCCGATCATGCACCCATGATCGCCAGTTTCCTGCATCTTCATTTTATTGCACCCAATATCCGCACCATCGCACGCCAGCAACTGGCATCCCGTCTGGACGACCATCTGTACCATCTGCATGAACTGGCTGGCGAGGTGTTGTTTCCCAAAAGCGCGACCGCGTATCTGGACGACTGGGCTTCCGACGAGCGGGGCTGGTTGCGCAAATATTATCCGAGCGGCCAGGATGAACCACACTATGATCTGACATCGCCGACCGAACAGGCGATCGCCTGGCTGCTTGGCTTGGGGCAGCGCCAATTCATCGGTACCGAATCGCGCCTGATGACGGTATTCGATTTGCTGCAGCAGATTATCGATGGCACGGAATTGAATCCTCGTACCCGTATCGCCGAGCTGCAAAAACGCAAGGCGGCGATCGATGCCGAAATCGCGCAAATCGCGCAGGGTCGGCTCGACATGATGGAACCGACCCAGATACGCGAACGCTTCCTGCAAATGTCGTCGACGGCGCGTGAGTTGTTGTCCGACTTTCGCGCCGTCGAGCATAATTTTCGCAGCCTGGACCGCTTAGTGCGGGAGCACATTGCTACCAGGGAGGGTAGCAAGGGGGAATTGCTGCAGGAAATTTTCGGCAAGCGCGATGTGATCGCCGATAGCGATGAGGGTAAAAGTTTTCGCGCCTTCTGGGACCTGTTGATGTCGCCATCGCGCCAGGATGAATTGACGGCATTATTGAATGCAGTCATGGCGCTCGATCCGGTGCGTGAACTGGCACCCGATGGCCGCTTGCTGCGGATTCATTACGACTGGCTGGAAGCGGGTGAAGTGACGCAGCGTACGGTGGCCCGTTTGTCCGAACAGCTGCGGCGCTATCTTGATGATCAGGCTTGGCTAGAAAATCGCCGTATCATGCAATTGATACGCGATATAGAAAAAAGCACTCGATGCACGCGCGGTGGTCGAGCATGCGGCCTTTATCGACATCGACGCCGCAGCGCCGAGTGTGCTGGCACCAATGGACCGCACCTTGTTTGCGCCACCGTTCAAACCCGTCATCTTGCAGGGCGTGCTCGATGAAGCGGCCGAACCGGTGCCGTCCGATGCCTTGTTCGAGCAGGTCTATGTCGATCGCCTGAAGCTGGCGTCGAATATCCGGCGCGCTTTGCAGGAGCGCAAACAAGTGTCGCTCGCCGCGCTGATCGCCGAGTATCCGCTCGAACAAGGCCTGGCCGAACTGGCGACTTATCTGAGCCTGGCGACGCAAGAATTGTCCAGCGTGATCGACGATACGCAAGAAGAAACGATACACTGGACCGACGCCCAAGGTCGTGCGCGCATTGCCACGATGCCTCTCCTTATTTTTAGCGCATGATGAACTCTTCCAGCGAAACCCATTACAGCCAGATCCTGATCGCCTTGATGCAAGGCGTGTTGTATCAGGAAAACGATGTCGCCTTGTGGCAGCCGCTGCTGCTGTTGCAAGCGCGTGTGCGCGACTATTGCCAGCACATCGGCCTGGAACTGATACTCGATGAAGCCGAGGGCTATGCCTATCTGCGCCAGCGTGCCACGCCGGAAGGGGAGGTTGCGCTGCCGCGCCTAGTGCCGCGCCGCCAGGCTGGAAAAGCAGGCGCGTGACCTGGCATTGCGTATTAGCGCGCATGGCGCGCGCATCAGCTCGCTGAAGCTTGAACGTCAATCGTATCAGGATCGTCTTGGTCAGTGGCAGCAATTGGCGGTGTTCCAGCACTTTGGCGAGCAGGACTGGAAGCCGCTGCTGCTGGCGATCGAACAACTGCAGCGTGAAAAAGAGGCACTGGAAGCTGCGTCTGATCTGCTGCAAGAGCTGCAGGGCCAGCTTGAGGTGCTGACGCGAGCGCAAGCCGGCACGGATGAGGACATCAGCCGTCACACCACCGAACATGCCAAGCTCAGCGAACGCCAGGATCAGGCGCGGCGCCAGTTAGCCGACTGCGCCCAGTTGCTGGACGCCACCCCGGTGCCTGCGCGCGAGCTGTATTTTCCTCTGCTGCGGCAGTTGCAGCCGGAAGCCCTGGGCGAACACAAGCTGACGGTGGAGTCG
Organism: Janthinobacterium sp. CG_23.4; assembly: GCF_029892305.1. Classification (NCBI taxonomy): domain Bacteria; kingdom Pseudomonadati; phylum Pseudomonadota; class Betaproteobacteria; order Burkholderiales; family Oxalobacteraceae; genus Janthinobacterium; species Janthinobacterium sp. CG_23.4. The sequence goes on from NZ_JARXUX010000001.1 coordinate 706,172, forward strand.
TGCGACAACCGTAAAAAAGACATGCGCAATTTTTTGCAGACGCGTATCGATGCCGACAGCAAGAAAATTGCCAGTTTGCGCGATCGTATCATCAATGCCATGAGTGATTACGTGACGGCCTGGCCGCTCGATACGCGTGAAGTCGATGTCAGCATCAATGCCGCCGGTGAATTTGGCAAGATGCTGGCGGCACTGCAGGCCGATGACTTGCCGCGCTTTGCGCAACGCTTCAAGGAGCTCCTCAATGAAAACACGATCCGCGAAATTGCCGGTTTTCAATCCCAGCTCAAGCGCGAGCGCGAGACCATCCGCGAGCGCATCGATATCATCAACCGCTCGCTGCACGATATCGATTACAACCCCAACCGCTATATCGCGCTGGAAGCCGAGCCCAACCTGGACGCCGACTTGCGCGATTTCCAGGCTGACTTGCGCGCCTGCACCGAAGGCGCGCTGACGGGATCGAGTGACGAGGAATATTCAGAAGCCAAATTCCTGCAAGTGAAAACCATCATCGAACGTTTCCGTGGCCGCAGCGGCAGCGCCGAGGTGGACAAGCGCTGGACGCGCAAGGTCACCGATGTGCGCAACTGGTTTGTCTTTTCGGCCTCCGAGCGCTGGCGTGAAGACGACCGCGAGCATGAACATTACACCGATGCGGGCGGCAAGTCTGGCGGCCAAAAAGAAAAGCTGGCCTATACCGTGCTGGCTGCCAGCCTGGCATACCAGTTCGGCCTCGAATGGGGTGTGGTGCGCTCGCGCTCCTTCCGTTTTGTCGTGATCGACGAGGCGTTCGGCCGCGGCTCGGATGAGTCCGCACGCTATGGGCTGGAACTGTTCAAGCGCATGAATCTGCAATTGCTGATCGTCACGCCTCTGCAAAAAATCCATATTATCGAGCCGTATGTCGCCGGCCTCGGCTTCGTGCACAGCGAAGAGGGGCGGCAATCGATGTTGCGTTGCCTGAGCATCGAGCAGTACCAGGCTGAGCGCCAGGCGCGCAGCGCATGAGCGACGTGAGCGACATGAGCAGTAAATGGACCACGCCGGCTGCCATCGAGGCGCACTTGCTGCGCCTGTGGAACAGCGGCAGCTGGCTGGCCGCGCATGTCACAGCAATATCGCTGTTTCCCATGACGCTGCCTGTACGTCAGCCCGGCGCCGCGATGATGGGCGAGCAGTTCGATGCGGTACGGCGCTGGATACGGCAACTGGAGGACGGCAGCAAAAGTCACAAGGGCTACGGTTATGTGATCGAGTGGCGTGAGATCAATCATCGCCAGCTGGGGCGCAATCGGGTGCCGGTGCAAGTGGTGGTGGCCGACGAAACCGAGGCCTTGAAGCTGATCGGCAAGGCAGCTGACAAGCGGCGTTTCGAGCAGCTCGCGGCCATCACCCTGCAGATGTTTCCTGCGCTGGCCGGCTGGCTGCAGCGCCGTCCGATGACGATGCTGGAACAGGCGGGTGCATGGGCACGCATCCTGGCGATCTTGCAATGGTTTGTCGCCCATCCACGACCGCAGCTGTATTTGCGCGAACTCGATATTGCCGGCGTCGATGGTAAGTTCATTGAAACGCGCAAGACCCTGCTGGCGGAATTGCTGGACCAGTTGTTGCCGCCTGAAGCCGTCAATGCGGATGCCGTTGGCGCGCGTCAATTTGAAGCGCGTTATGGCCTGCTGGCCAAGCCTGCGCTGATCCGTTTTCGCTTGCTCGACGCCCACTATCATATCGGCGGCCTGTCCGACCTGAGCGTGCCGGTGGCGCAGTTCACCGCCTTGCGCGCCACGGTCAAGCGGGTCTTCATTACCGAAAATGAAATCAACGGCCTGGCGTTTCCGGAGGTGCCGGACAGTATGGTGATCTTTGGCGGCGGCTATGGCATCGAGCGCCTGGCCGATGTACGCTGGCTCGATGACAGGCAGATCATTTACTGGGGCGATATCGATACGCATGGCTTTGCGATTCTCGACCGCTTGCGCTCGTTCCTGCCCCAGGCGCGCTCGATGTTGATGGATCTGGCGACCCTGGAAGCGCATCACCTATTGTGGGGCAGTGAAGAGACGCACAAGCGTTATACCGGCAGCCTGAGCCGATTGACGCCGGACGAGTATGCATTATTTCAAATGCTGCGTGACGATGTGTTGGGCGAACGCTTGCGCATGGAACAGGAGCGCCTGGGTTTTCATTGGGTCAGCGCCGCGATTCGTGCTGTCCAAAACGCTGGGTAATGCGGCCGAGGATAATCGTCAGAGGCACCACGCATAGTCTGTTTTCAACCCCTGGGCCCGCGTCCAGTCGCAAGCATTTTCTTGATGGTTTGATTCGCGGGCGCTGGCCGATGCGCTGTTGCGCGATGGCCGGCTGGCCAGCTTGCCGGTGCCGCCCCTGACTAACTGGTGCGGCTACTTCCTGGTGCAGCCGCGTGGGCGTGAGCCATGGGAAGCGCTAGACAGTTTTCGCGAGTGGATCGTGGCTGCTTGCGAAGGGCTTAAATAGTGCTTGCGGGCCACGCGGCGCTTGGCTATAATTCGCCTCCTCGCTGAACGACGCATGTAAATGCAGAGTAAAGCAGGGTGAAAAACGGAGTTGACGGATTTAAAAAAATGCTTCATACTCTTCCTTCTTCGCAGCTGACAAACACAACGCTTTGTCGATAGCGCGAGAGTGGTAAATAAGTAGTACCGAATACGTTCTTTAACAATTAACAGTCGATAAGTGTGGGCATTTGATGTAAGTGCAGCAGCAATCTTCGGATCGCTGTAAAACTTAAAATATCAAATGTTCACAAGAAATAATGAAATAGGCGCTACGAAAGTAGTGGCCTGTCAGTTTTTTGAGTGAGCGACGCATCAGCAATGATGGTGCCGGTAAAACGGCAAAGTAACAGAGATTAAACTGAAGAGTTTGATCCTGGCTCAGATTGAACGCTGGCGGCATGCCTTACACATGCAAGTCGAACGGCAGCACGGAGCTTGCTCTGGTGGCGAGTGGCGAACGGGTGAGTAATATATCGGAACGTACCCTAGAGTGGGGGATAACGTAGCGAAAGTTACGCTAATACCGCATACGATCTAAGGATGAAAGTGGGGGATCGCAAGACCTCATGCTCGTGGAGCGGCCGATATCTGATTAGCTAGTTGGTAGGGTAAAAGCCTACCAAGGCATCGATCAGTAGCTGGTCTGAGAGGACGACCAGCCACACTGGAACTGAGACACGGTCCAGACTCCTACGGGAGGCAGCAGTGGGGAATTTTGGACAATGGGCGAAAGCCTGATCCAGCAATGCCGCGTGAGTGAAGAAGGCCTTCGGGTTGTAAAGCTCTTTTGTCAGGGAAGAAACGGTGAGAGCTAATATATTTTGCTAATGACGGTACCTGAAGAATAAGCACCGGCTAACTACGTGCCAGCAGCCGCGGTAATACGTAGGGTGCAAGCGTTAATCGGAATTACTGGGCGTAAAGCGTGCGCAGGCGGTTTTGTAAGTCTGATGTGAAATCCCCGGGCTCAACCTGGGAATTGCATTGGAGACTGCAAGGCTAGAATCTGGCAGAGGGGGGTAGAATTCCACGTGTAGCAGTGAAATGCGTAGATATGTGGAGGAACACCGATGGCGAAGGCAGCCCCCTGGGTCAAGATTGACGCTCATGCACGAAAGCGTGGGGAGCAAACAGGATTAGATACCCTGGTAGTCCACGCCCTAAACGATGTCTACTAGTTGTCGGGTCTTAATTGACTTGGTAACGCAGCTAACGCGTGAAGTAGACCGCCTGGGGAGTACGGTCGCAAGATTAAAACTCAAAGGAATTGACGGGGACCCGCACAAGCGGTGGATGATGTGGATTAATTCGATGCAACGCGAAAAACCTTACCTACCCTTGACATGGCTGGAATCCTGAAGAGATTTGGGGGTGCTCGAAAGAGAACCAGTACACAGGTGCTGCATGGCTGTCGTCAGCTCGTGTCGTGAGATGTTGGGTTAAGTCCCGCAACGAGCGCAACCCTTGTCATTAGTTGCTACGAAAGGGCACTCTAATGAGACTGCCGGTGACAAACCGGAGGAAGGTGGGGATGACGTCAAGTCCTCATGGCCCTTATGGGTAGGGCTTCACACGTCATACAATGGTACATACAGAGCGCCGCCAACCCGCGAGGGGGAGCTAATCGCAGAAAGTGTATCGTAGTCCGGATTGTAGTCTGCAACTCGACTGCATGAAGTTGGAATCGCTAGTAATCGCGGATCAGCATGTCGCGGTGAATACGTTCCCGGGTCTTGTACACACCGCCCGTCACACCATGGGAGCGGGTTTTACCAGAAGTAGGTAGCTTAACCGTAAGGAGGGCGCTTACCACGGTAGGATTCGTGACTGGGGTGAAGTCGTAACAAGGTAGCCGTATCGGAAGGTGCGGCTGGATCACCTCCTTTCTAGAGTTTGCACGAATTAGTAATGATTCACGCATCAAATGTTCACACTTATCGGCTGTTTAATTAAGAAGAAACAGTAGTCGTAGTAGCACCGCGTTGGGGCTGTAGCTCAGCTGGTTAGAGCACCGTGTTGATAACGCGGGGGTCGTTGGTTCGAGTCCAACCAGCCCTACCAGCAAAAACAAGCCTTACCAGCTAATTAGTACATAATTCCCGGGGGATTAGCTCAGCTGGGAGAGCACCTGCTTTGCAAGCAGGGGGTCGTCGGTTCGATCCCGTCATCCTCCACCAATACTTTGAAAGTGCAAACGTAAGCCAGTCAACAAGACTTGGGTTTAGGTTTGATCTTTTAGCGATCAAAGCTGTTTCGTTCTTTAACAATCTGGAAGAAGTAAAGATTATTTATTGATCAAGTCTATGCGTGCAGCAATGCATGAGGCGACTTGATGGGTAATGATTGTATGTATCAACAAACAAGCAACAACGTTGTACTTTCTTATCCTTGTAGCGCTCTTTGGTCACCTCGGTGAGCAGAGGCTAACGTTATAGGGACAAGCGAATAAGTGCACATGGTGGATGCCTTGGCGATTACAGGCGATGAAGGACGTAGTAGCTTGCGATAAGCTGCGGGGAGTGAGCAAACACACTTTGATCCGCAGATTTCCGAATGGGGCAACCCACCCTTTTAGGGTATTGCATACTGAATACATAGGTATGCAAGGCGAACGCGGCGAACTGAAACATCTAAGTAGCTGCAGGAAAAGAAATCAACCGAGATTCCCAAAGTAGCGGCGAGCGAAATGGGAAGAGCCTGTACGTAATAGTCGGACCGATAACAGAATCCTCTGGAAATAGGAGCCATAGTGGGTGATAGCCCCGTATGTGAAATCGGACCGGTGGTACTAAGCGTACGACAAGTAGGGCGGGACACGTGACATCCTGTCTGAATATGGGGGGACCATCCTCCAAGGCTAAATACTCGTAATCGACCGATAGTGAACCAGTACCGTGAGGGAAAGGCGAAAAGAACCCCGGAAGGGGAGTGAAATAGATCCTGAAACCGTGTGCATACAAACAGTAGGAGCGGACTTGTTCCGTGACTGCGTACCTTTTGTATAATGGGTCAGCGACTTACATTCAGTGGCAAGGTTAACCGCATAGGGAAGCCGTAGAGAAATCGAGTCCGAATAGGGCGATCAGTCGCTGGGTGTAGACCCGAAACCAAGTGATCTACTCATGGCCAGGATGAAGGTGCGGTAACACGCCCTGGAGGTCCGAACCCACTAATGTTGAAAAATTAGGGGATGAGCTGTGGGTAGGGGTGAAAGGCTAAACAAACTTGGAAATAGCTGGTTCTCTCCGAAAACTATTTAGGTAGTGCCTCAAGTATCACCATCGGGGGTAGAGCACTGTTATGGCTAGGGGGTCATTGCGACTTACCAAACCATTGCAAACTCCGAATACCGATGAGTGCGAGCTTGGGAGACAGACGTCGGGTGCTAACGTCCGGCGTCAAGAGGGAAACAACCCAGACCGCCAGCTAAGGTCCCAAAGATTGGCTAAGTGGAAAACGAAGTGGGAAGGCTAAAACAGTCAGGATGTTGGCTTAGAAGCAGCCATCATTTAAAGAAAGCGTAATAGCTCACTGATCGAGTCGTCCTGCGCGGAAGATGTAACGGGGCTAAGCCAGTCACCGAAGCTGCGGATATGTGCGCTCCTTTAAGCGCATTGATAGAGCAGAGCTGGGCAATACTTACTTGCGAAGCAAGTTAGTAGAGACCAAAGCTCTTGCGAACATCGAGTGTATTTAAAGGAGCGCACATATGGTAGGAGAGCGTTCTGTAAGCCTGCGAAGGTGTCTTGTAAAGGATGCTGGAGGTATCAGAAGTGCGAATGCTGACATGAGTAGCGATAATGGGGGTGAAAAGCCTCCACGCCGTAAGCCCAAGGTTTCCTGTTCAACGTTCATCGGAGCAGGGTGAGTCGGCCCCTAAGGCGAGGCAGAGATGCGTAGCTGATGGGAAGCAGGTTAATATTCCTGCACCGTCGTATGATGCGATGGGGGGACGGATCGCGGAAGGTTGTCCAACTGTTGGAATAGTTGGTTTTTGGCTCATAGAAGGCACTTAGGCAAATCCGGGTGCGCAATTCAAGGGGTTGAGACGAGTGAACTTGTTCACGAAGCAATCGGAAGTGGTTCCAAGAAAAGCCTCTAAGCTTCAGTCATACGAGACCGTACCGCAAACCGACACAGGTGGGCGAGATGAGTATTCTAAGGCGCTTGAGAGAACTCGGGAGAAGGAACTCGGCAAATTGGTACCGTAACTTCGGGAAAAGGTACGCCCCGGTAGCTTGATTGGTTTACTCCATGAGGGTGAAAGGGTTGCAATAAACTGGTGGCTGCGACTGTTTAATAAAAACACAGCACTCTGCAAACACGAAAGTGGACGTATAGGGTGTGACGCCTGCCCGGTGCTGGAAGATTAAATGATGGGGTGCAAGCTCTTGATTGAAGTCCCAGTAAACGGCGGCCGTAACTATAACGGTCCTAAGGTAGCGAAATTCCTTGTCGGGTAAGTTCCGACCTGCACGAATGGCGTAACGATGGCCACACTGTCTCCTCCCGAGACTCAGCGAAGTTGAAATGTTTGTGATGATGCAATCTACCCGCGGCTAGACGGAAAGACCCCATGAACCTTTACTGTAGCTTTGCATTGGACTTTGAACCAATCTGTGTAGGATAGGTGGGAGGCTTTGAAGCGGGGACGCTAGTTCTCGTGGAGCCAACCTTGAAATACCACCCTGGTTTGTTTGAGGTTCTAACCTTGGTCCGTTATCCGGATCGGGGACAGTGCATGGTAGGCAGTTTGACTGGGGCGGTCTCCTCCTAAAGTGTAACGGAGGAGTTCGAAGGTACGCTAGATACGGTCGGACATCGTGTTGATAGTGCAATGGCATAAGCGTGCTTAACTGCGAGACTGACAAGTCGAGCAGGTACGAAAGTAGGACATAGTGATCCGGTGGTTCTGTATGGAAGGGCCATCGCTCAACGGATAAAAGGTACTCTGGGGATAACAGGCTGATTCCTCCCAAGAGTTCATATCGACGGGGGAGTTTGGCACCTCGATGTCGGCTCATCACATCCTGGGGCTGTAGCCGGTCCCAAGGGTATGGCTGTTCGCCATTTAAAGTGGTACGTGAGCTGGGTTTAAAACGTCGTGAGACAGTTTGGTCCCTATCTGCCGTGGGCGTTGGAAATTTGAAGGGGGCTGCTCCTAGTACGAGAGGACCGGAGTGGACGAACCTCTGGTGTACCGGTTGTCACGCCAGTGGCATTGCCGGGTAGCTAAGTTCGGAAGAGATAACCGCTGAAAGCATCTAAGCGGGAAACTTGCCTTGAGATGAGATTTCCCAGAGCCTTGAGCTCTTTGAAGGGTCGTTCGAGACCAGGACGTTGATAGGCTGGGTGTGGAAGTGCAGTAATGCATTAAGCTAACCAGTACTAATTGCCCGTACGGCTTGTCCCTATAACCTTAGCAGGTACAGAGGATAAGACAGTACAACGTTGTGAGTTTGTTGATACCATTCATTACCCAAAAATCTTTGCTTCTTCCAGATTCAGGCCTTGTTGCTCTACAGAGAACAAGCGCCAGTACAAGTTATGCCTGATGACCATAGCAAGTTGGTCCCACCCCTTCCCATCCCGAACAGGACCGTGAAACAACTTTGCGCCGATGATAGTGCTGCAACCAGTGTGAAAGTAGGTTATCGTCAGGCTTGTTATTTGGTGCAACAGCCCCCGGCTGTTGCACCTAGAGAAAAACCCCGCCAGCAGTGGCGGGGTTTTTTTTCGTCTGCTGGTTTTAGTAAAAGCAGCGCTATGCGCTGCCTTTATTGTTTAAGGTCGCTCAACTCCCTCGATAAGTCGAATACGACCATGGCGACACCACCAGCGGCACGTGGTAGTTTTCATCTGTATGCGCAATGCCGAAGGCCAGCGTCACCAGGTCGATGAAGCGTGGTGTCGGCAGATCGAGACCCTGGGCAGCGAAGTAGTCGCCTGCATTGAATACCAGTTCATACTGGCCAGCCTTCATGCTGTCGCCTTCCAGCAAAGGCGTGCTACAACGGCCGTCACTATTGGTCATATCCATCTTCAACAGTACTTTCCCTTCCGGCGCGACTGAAAACAAGGCCACCTTGACGCCGGCTCCCGGCCTGCCGTGGGCGATATCGAGTACATGCGTGCTGAGTTTTCCCATTTGCTATCCTGTATATAGGGTGAGTGAATGTGCTTATCGTGCAAATCATATACCGGTGACCGCGCCGGGCTATATGATTGGGCGTATAGCCAACATTGTCCTCCTATAGGCGCGCCTCCGCATGAACAATTACGAACATTATCCACGCGACTTGATCGGCTACGGCCGCACGCCACCGCATCCGCAATGGCCGGGCAAGGCCCGCATCGCGCTGCAATTCGTCCTTAATTACGAGGAAGGGGCGGAAAACAGTGTGCTGCATGGCGATCCCGCCTCGGAAACGTTTTTATCGGAAATCATCGGTGCGGCCGCTTTCCCTGCACGTCACCTCAGCATGGAGTCGATTTACGAATACGGCTCGCGTGCCGGACTATGGCGCTTGCTGCGCATGTTCGAGGAGCGGCGCCTGCCGCTGACCGTATTTGGCGTCTCGATGGCCCTGAAGCGCAATCCAGAAGCGGTGGCTGCGTTTCAGCAACTGGGACATGAAATCGCCTGTCATGGCTTGCGCTGGATTTCTTACCAAAACATGGATGAAGCAACGGAGCGCGAGCACATGCGCGTAGCCGTGCAAATCATCCGTGAATTGACCGGTGCCGCGCCGCAAGGCTGGTACACCGGACGCGATTCGCCCAATACGCGCAAACTGGTGGTGGAACATGGCGGTTTCCGCTATGACGCCGATTACTATGGCGATGACCTGCCATTCTGGGACACGGTGGCGTACACGGATGCCGCCGGCATGGCCGCCGTGCAGCCGCAGCTGATCGTGCCCTATACCCTGGACACGAACGATATGCGCTTTGCCGCAATGCAAGGCTTTAATTCAGGTACGCAGTTTTTTGATTATTTGAAGGACGCCTTCGATGTGCTGTATGCGGAAGGTGATCCGAACGGCTTGAATCAGCCGAAGATGCTATCGGTGGGCTTGCATTGCCGCTTGGTGGGTCGCCCGGGACGGGCCGCAGCCCTGGCGCGCTTCCTCGACTATGTGCAGGGCCATGAGCAGGTGTGGATCACGCGCCGCATCGATATTGCCGAACATTGGCATGCGACGCATCCCTATACCGTTTAATCATTATTGAAATTGAATGATAAGTAAAATCAATCTTCAAATATAGTTGTCGCATATGCTGGTGTTAATCTCCTATACTGGGACTATACCGAGGCCAGCATGTCAGAACCTATCCGCTTTTACTACCGTGGTGCCGTACAGGAAGTACGCAACGCCGCCCCTACGCAGACTGTGTTGCAGCACCTGCGCGAGGATTTGCATTGTACGGGTACCAAGGAAGGTTGCGCCGAGGGCGATTGCGGCGCCTGCACGGTGCTCATCGGCAGCCTGGTCGATGGCCAGGTCGAGATGAAGGCCGTCAATGCCTGCATCCAGCTCATTCCCACCCTCGATGGCAAGGCCCTGTTTTCCGTGGAGGACTTGCAGCAGCCCGATGGCGCCTTGCACCCGGTGCAGCAGGCGATGGTCGAATGCCACGCTTCCCAGTGCGGCTTTTGCACGCCCGGTTTTGTCATGTCGCTGTGGGGCATGTACCTGGAGAAAAATGGCGCTAGGCCCACGCGCTGCGAAATCGACGACAGCCTGTCCGGCAATTTGTGTCGCTGCACCGGTTACCGCCCCATCATCGATGCGGCCAGGCGCATGGGCGAATTGCCGCATGTGACATTTGACCGCGCTGCGCTGGCGCAGCAATTGCAGGCCTTGCAGCGCGCTAGCCTGACTTCTTACGAGCACGGTGGTCAGCATTTCCACTCGCCGCGCAGCATCGATGAGCTGGTGGCCTTGCGCGCGGCAAAGCCGCAAGCGTGTTTGCTGGCCGGCTCTACCGACGTGGGCTTGTGGGTCACCAAGCAACTGCGCGACCTGGGCGACATCATTTATCTCGGTAACGTGGCTGCGCTGAAAAATATCGCCATCGTAGGCGACAAGCTGCATATAGGCGCTGGCGCCACCCTCAACGATGCCTATGCGGCGCTGTGCGTACATTATCGGCAAGAATTGTCGGAACTGTGGCAACGTTTTGCCTCCTTGCCCATCCGTAACGCCGGCACCCTGGGTGGCAATGTCGCCAATGGCTCGCCCATCGGCGACTCGATGCCGTGGCTGATTGCGCTGGGCAGCGAGATCGTGCTGCGCGGCCCCGGTGGCCAGCGTGTGATGCCGCTGGAAAATTTCTATCTGGCTTACCAAAAGAAAGACCTGCGAGCCGGAGAATTCGTCGAAGCCGTGCACGTGCCCTTGCCGCGTGCCGATGTGCATTTCCGCACGTATAAACTGGCGAAACGCTTTGACCAGGATATCTCGGCCGTATGCGCTGCGTTTGCCTTCCAGCTCGATGGCGAGCGCATCGTCGATGCGCGCATCGCCTACGGCGGCATGGCTGCCACGCCGCAGCGCGCCGCGCAAACCGAGGCGTTTCTGCGGGGGCAGGCGTGGACGCAAGACAATGTGCTCATTGCCATGCGCTTACTGGTCGACGATTACGCGCCCCTGTCCGACATGCGCGCTTCGAACACCTACCGCATGACGACGGCGCAAAACCTGTTACGCCGCTTCTGGCTGGAAACACGCCCCGGTGCGCCTTTGCTGGGCACTGCCGTCAACGCCTACGCCTGCCGCGCCTGAAAGGACCAGCATGAACTATCCTGCCACGCCTGAGTTGCAAGCGGCCGCCTGGAGCGCCGTGGGTAAGTCCAGCCCGCATGAATCGGCGCAATTGCATGTGCTGGGGCAAGCGACGTACACCGACGATATTACCGAATTGCAGGGTACCTTGCACGCGGCGTTGGGCCTGTCGCAAAAGCCGCACGCACGCATCAGTGCCATGGATTTGTCGGCCGTACGCGCCGCCGCCGGTGTTGTCGCCGTCTACACGGCGCAGGACATTCCCGGCACCAATGATTGCGGTCCCATCATCCATGACGACCCCATCCTGGCTTTTGATCTGGTGCAATACGTGGGCCAGCCCATCTTCATCGTGGTGGCCGATACGCACGACCATGCGCGCCGCGCGGCCCGCCTGGCGCAAGTGGCGTACGAGGAGTTGCCGGCGATTATGACGCCGCAAGCGGCCAAGGCGGCACAATCCTACGTGCTGCCGCCCATGCAGCTAACGCGCGGCAACTACCAGGCTGCGTTCGAGCAGGCGCCGCACGTCGTCAGGGGCCAGTTGTACGTGGGGGGGCAGGAACAGTTTTACCTGGAAGGACAGATTTCCTACGCCATCCCAAAGGAGGCACAGGGCATGCTGGTGTTGTGTTCGACCCAGCATCCGAGCGAGATGCAGCACGTGGTGGCGCATGCGCTGGGCGTGCATTCGCATAATATCACCGTCGAGTGCCGACGCATGGGCGGTGGTTTTGGCGGCAAGGAGTCACAGTCTGCCCTGTGGGCGGCGGCGGCATCGATTGCGGCAGCGAAACTGAAGCGTCCCGTCAAATTGCGCGCCGACCGCGACGACGACATGCTGGTGACGGGCAAGCGCCACTGTTTTTATTATGAATACGAAGTGGCTTATGACGACGCTGGCCGTATCCTTGCCGCCAAGGTTGACATGACCACGCGCGCCGGTTACTCGGCGGACTTGTCCGGCCCCGTCGCCACGCGCGCCGTCTGCCATTTTGACAACACCTATTACCTGTCCGATGTGGATATCCGCGCCGCCTGCGGCAAGACGAATACCCAGTCGAACACGGCCTTCCGCGGCTTTGGCGGGCCGCAGGGCGCGATTGCCATCGAGTACGTGATCGATGAAATCGCCCGCCACTTGCAACGCGATGCGCTCGATATCCGCCTGCTTAATTTTTATGGTCGCAATGATGCCGAGGGGCGTAACGTCACGCCTTACGGGCAGAAAATCGTCGATAACGTGATCCATGAACTCGTTGCCGAACTGGAAGACAGCAGCGATTACCGGGCGCGCCGCCGCGCCATCGATGCCTATAACGAGGCCAGCCCGGTCTTGAAGAAGGGGCTGGCACTCACGCCCTTGAAATTCGGGATCGCCTTCAATGTCACGCATTTGAACCAGGCTGGCGCCCTCGTGCACGTGTATGTGGATGGCTCAGTGCTGGTCAACCACGGCGGCACGGAAATGGGGCAGGGCATCAATACCAAGGTCATGCAGGTGGTGGCGCACGAGCTGGGCCTGGACCTGGAGCGCGTGCGTGCCACGGCCACCGACACCAGCAAAGTAGCGAACACGTCGGCCACGGCAGCCTCGACGGGCGCCGACTTGAATGGCAAGGCGGCGCAGGATGCGGCGCACCAGATCCGTGAACGCCTGGCCGATTACGCGGTCAAACTGTATGGCGGTGAGGCCGCTTGCGTGCGCTTCTTCGATAACCATATCCATGTTAACGGCCATGTCGTGGCGTTTGCCGACCTGGTGCAGAAGGCTTATCTAGCTAGAGTGCAACTGTGGTCGGACGGTTTCTATGCTACGCCCGGCCTGTCGTGGGATGCGAAGACGATGACGGGCCATCCGTTTTCTTACTATGCGTATGGCGCAGCCGCCGCCGAAGTGGTGGTCGATACCTTGACGGGCGAATGGAAACTGCTGCGCGCAGACGCCTTGTACGATGCGGGCCAGTCGCTCAATCCAGCGATCGATCTGGGGCAGGTGGAAGGTGCATTTATCCAGGGCATGGGGTGGTTGACCACGGAGCAGCTGTGGTGGAATGCGGCGGGCAAGCTGATGACGCATGCGCCATCGACATATAAAATCCCCGGCATTTCCGATTGCCCGGAAGATTTTCGCGTCAAACTGTTCCAGAACCGCAACGTTGAAGACAGCATCCACCGTTCGAAAGCCGTGGGCGAGCCGCCGCTGTTGCTGCCGTTTTCCGTGTTCTTTGCCATTCGCGACGCCATTTCCAGCGTGGGCCATCATGCCGTGCAGCCGCCGCTGAATGCACCGGCTACCAGCGAGGAAATCCTCAAGGCCATCATGGCTGTGCAAGCGGCCGGCGTTGCTATTTAGGCGGCGATGATGAGCGACTGGCTGACAGCGATGGCGAACGGCACGCAGGCATCCGTGCTGGTGACGGTCGCCCTGGTGGAAGGTTCCGGGCCGCGCGAGGCGGGCGCGAAGATGTACGTCAGCCTTGATGGCCAGGTCGATACCATCGGTGGCGGTCACCTGGAATTGCGTGCCGTGGAAATCGCCAAGACCATGCTGTCCACGACAGAGACCCATGCGCGGCTCGAGCGTTTTGCGCTCGGTCCCAGCCTGGGACAATGCTGCGGCGGTGTCGTCCACCTGGTGTTCGAGCCGGTCGATGGCAGCTTGAAAGAGGTGCTGGCGAGTCTGCAGGAACGGCGCCAGCAAGATAGCTGGAAAGTCACGGCGCTCGATGGCGACAGTGTGTCGGCCCTGTTTGATGCTTCAGGACAATTTATCGCTGGCACGCCAGCGGGAGCGCCCGCTACGTTTTCGCGCGAGCGCGCGCGCCAGCACGATACGCATGTGGCGCAGGGCAGTGATGGGCGGCGCTGGCTGGTCGACCCATGCCTGGCGCCGCGCGCGCATCTGACGCTGTTCGGCGCCGGCCACGTGGGTGCCGCCATCGTGCGCGCGCTGGCCCACTTGCCCTGCACGATTACCTGGGTCGATGAGCGCGAAGACATGTTTCTTGCCGCGTTGCCGGCGGGGGTGCCAGACAATGTGCGCATCGCCGCCACCGATACGCCGGAGCAATTCGTCGCCATGGCGCCGCCCGGTGGCAGTTTTCTCGTCATGACCCACAGCCATGCGCTCGATCAACGCTTGACCCAAGCGATCATGGAGCGCGAGGACGCGGGCTGGTTCGGCTTGATCGGTTCGCACACGAAACGCAAGCAGTTCGAGCACCGCCTGCAGGCGCGCGGCGTACCGGAGCAGCGCATTGCCGCCATGGTCTGTCCGATCGGCATGCCCGGCATTCGCAACAAGGCCCCGGCCGTGATTGCCGCCTCCGTGGCCTGTCAATTACTCATGGTGTGGGAGCAGGCCGCTAGCGCGGCCCTGGCCGCACCGCTGCGGTTTGCCTCTGCCAGCGCGCCATCGCGCCGCCCGGCACGCGCCGCCATTTATCCCTTATAGAAAGAAGTCATGCCGATTGTTCCTGCCTCATTGCAAGCTTACCGTGCCAGCTTGCTGCACTTCCACGCCGATCCTGCTGTTACGGAGGACGCGCACGCCTGGCATGCGGATGGCTTGCTGATCGTCGCCGACGGCAAGGTCGTGGCAGCCGGCGATTACGCGCAACTGCTAGCGACTTTGTCGCCTGGCACGCAGATCGTCGATTACCGGGGCAAACTGATCGTGCCGGGCTTTATCGACACGCATTTGCATTTCCCGCAGACGGAAATGATCGCCTCGCCCGCTCCTGGTTTGCTGCCGTGGCTGGAAACATATACCTTCCCCACCGAGCGTGCGTTTGAAGACCCGGTGCACGCGCGTAATGTAGCCGAGTTTTTCCTCGATGAATTACTGCGCTGCGGCACCACGACGGCCATGGTGTATGGCAGCGTGCATCCGCAATCAGTGGACGCCTTCTTTGGCGCCAGCGAGGCGCGCGGTTTGCGCATGGTGGCGGGCAAGGTCATGATGGACCGTCATTGCCCCGAGTTCTTGCGCGACACGGCCGAGTCCGGCGCGCGCGAAAGCGAGGCGCTGATCCAGCGCTGGCACAAGCGCGGCCGCTCGCTGTACGCGATTACGCCCCGCTTCGTGCCGACCTCGACGAATGAACAGATGCACCTGGCTGGTGAACTGGCACGCGCTTATCCGGATACGTATTTGCAAACCCATGTGTCGGAAAACGAGGATGAATGCCGCTGGGTGCGCGAACTGCATCCGCAGGCGCGCAGCTACCTCGATGTGTATGATCAGTACGGCATGCTGCGCCCGCGCGCCATGTTTGGTCACTGCATCTGGCTCGATGAGCGTGACCGCGCGCGCATGGCGGAAACGTCTTCGGCGGCCGCCATTTGTCCCACCTCCAACTTGTTCCTCGGTAGTGGCCTGTTCGATTTCGAGCGGGCCGACGCGGCGAAAGTGCTGTTATCGCTGGCCACCGACGTGGGCGGCGGCACCTCGTTCTCGATGTTGCAAACCATGAACGAAGCCTATAAAGTAGCACGCTTGAAAGGCAGCCATCTGCCCGCCTTGCGCATGTTCTACCTGTCGACTCTGGGC
Organism: Janthinobacterium sp. CG_23.4; assembly: GCF_029892305.1. Lineage (NCBI taxonomy): Bacteria > Pseudomonadati > Pseudomonadota > Betaproteobacteria > Burkholderiales > Oxalobacteraceae > Janthinobacterium > Janthinobacterium sp. CG_23.4. The sequence continues at coordinate 722,056 of NZ_JARXUX010000001.1, forward strand.
GCCGCGCGCGCCATGCAACTGGAAGGCACGCTGGGCAATTTCGCCGCTGGCACGGAAGCGGACTTCATCGTGCTCGACAAGCAGTCGACGCCGCTGCTCGAGCGCCGCACGGCCCGGTGTCAAAGTCTGGAGGAATTGCTGTTTGCCTTTGCCATGCTGGGCGACGACCGGGCCGTGGCCGCCACCTATTCTGGCGGGCAATGCGTGCATGTGCGGGGGCAGGGCTGACCTATTTGTTGTCCAATAAGAATTATCCTGAGCGAGAACAAGAATGCACAAGAAACTCATAGGCCTGGCGCTTGGCGCCGCGCTGGCATTGACCGGAACGGCGCAAGCGGCCAAGGCAGTGGCCACCCCGTCCGCCAACGAAGCTGCCACCGCGCGTCACTTTGCAGCCTTGCTGGCGGGTGCGCAGCCTAAGACAGCCGAGTTGAGCCTGTTCTTTTCCATGATGCCCAAGGGCGGCGATTTGCATCACCATTACTCGGGCGCCATTTACGCCGAGCAATTCCTCGATTGGGTCGATAAGGAAAACTATTGCGTCAACAAGACGACTTACCGCATCGAAAGCAATAAGGATGTCGTCGCTGCCGAGCGCGCCAAGCCATCCGCGCAGCGTGGCTGCCTGTCGTCCGAGGAAGTGTACGCCGATGCTGGCCTGTATGCGCAATTGCTGCAGCGCTGGTCGACCAAGGATTTCTATAACCACGGCGCCATCCAGACGCCGCCGGACCGCACTTTTTTTGATACCTTTGGCTACTTTGGCCCCGTCGCATCGAGCAACACGGCCGATGGCCTGAAAACCCTGAAGCAGCGCGCCATCGCGGAAAACCTCAGCTATATCGAGACGATTTTCGAGTTGTCGCCATTCGTGCAGAATGTGCAGTTCGACCAGCAGGTGCTGACACCGGGCTTGCAGCCGGCAGCGTTGCAAGCCGTGCTGGCCCAATGGACGCAGAGCCTGGAGCAGGATGCCAGCTTCCAGAAAAGCATTACTGCTTACAATGATAATGTGAATGCCAGCAGCGCTGGCATCGATGACGCCAATTTCACCATGCGTTACCAGGCGTATGTGCTGCGTTTCCTGTCACCATCGCAAGTATATTCCTCCATGCTGGCGGCGTTCAAGGCGGCCAGCCTGAATCGTCTGCTGGTGGGCGTCAACATCGTCGGCCAGGAAAGCGTGAATGTCTCCATGCGCGACTACAGCCTGCACATGGAAATGTTCAAGTTCCTCAAGGCAAAATATCCGCACGTCAAGATCGCCCTGCACGCCGGCGAACTGGCATTGGGCATGGTGCCGCCGGAAGGCATGGCTTTCCACATCGCTGAAGCCGTCGACGTGGCCGGCGCCGACCGGATTGGCCACGGCATGGACATCGCCTACGAGCGCAATGCACTGGCGACCATGCAAAAGATGCGCGAACGGGGCATCCCCGTGGAAGTGAACCTGACCAGCAACGATTACATTCTTGGCATCAAGGGCCAGGCCCATCCGATTACCCTGTATCGCAAGTACGGCGTACCCTTCGTGATCTCCACCGATGACGCCGGCGTCTCGCGCAACACCTTGTCGAATGAATACGTATTGTTTGCCAGCCAGTACAAGACCAATTATGCGGAAATCAAAAAGCTGTCCTACAACAGCCTGCGTTATTCCTTCCTGGCACAAGCGGACAAGCAACGTTTGCTGAAAGCACTCGATGCCCGCTTCACCCGTTTTGAAGCGGACATTGCCGCCGCCGAGAAGGCTGGCAAGCTTGGCAAGCCGTAAGTTGTACGACGTTCTCAACTTATACCCTCAGGCGGCCGGATCTTCCGGCCGTTTTCGATAGTCCTTCCAACGCGTAAAAATATTATTTTGTCAATTTTGTGGCTGCCATGCGACACAATTAACGGCAGATGCACGACTTTATCCAATTTCCTGGATGAATCAATTTCAAGTACATATTGCTCATTTATAATCACGCGCCATGAGCCCGGACGCTGTCAGACGATATCAATCCAACTAGTTCCTCTCTGCTATTTATACTGAAAATATATAAATATGTAAAAAAAAACGTATTTGTCATCCATTTTTCGATGATGCATAGTGGGACGCTGCTGATATTAAAAAGTTAAAATTAATATGGCTGATAGCGTATAAAGATGGGTATTTGCAGTAAATAAAGGTGAGATGCGGAGTGAAACAAACAGTTGCGCAGCTAAGTGACGACATTCCTCAGTATTTCGCCGCCGTGTCACAGTCTTGAAATATTTAACAATTACACTCGCGGCTTGCCATGTTAGCCGGGTAAGCCTGTTGGGCGAATGACACAGGTGTTAGCGCCCTGGGTCGTACGGATCGGTGGTTATTTTCCCGTCGTCATTGTCTAAATAGGAATAGTTGTGACGTGTGGAGCGGCGTTTGTGATGGTCTTGTCAGGACCACAGCCAGTCCAGCCGGCGTAACAGTTGCAGCATCGTAAAGAGGAAATCTTGTGTTTGTGTTGCTGTGCGGCGCAGCCGGACAGTTGGACAAGCCAGGATTTTCAAAAAATAATAGTCTTTTCTGGGGTTAAAGATGATCAATCACAAGCGACTTCGGCTAACGCAAATCGCGTTAAGCCTGTCTATTGCACTGGCGGCGGCACCATCGTTCGCACAGAACACTACGTCTTCCATCGGCGGCCGTATCTCGGCCACCGACGGCAAGCCGGCAGCTGGCGCCACTGTTACCATCGTACACATTGAATCGGGTTCCGTCAGCAATGTGACGACCGATGCGGAAGGCCGTTATGTCGCGCGCGGCTTGCGCGCTGGCGGTCCTTACACGATTACCATCACCAAGAATGGTGAAGTGGAAAAACGCGAAGGCGTTTTTGTGGACTTGGCTGAAACAGCCAACATCGATGCCACATTAGGTGCGCCGATGCAGGTGGTTAGCGTGGTTGGCTCTGGCGTGCGTGCACAGATTTTCAATCGCAACAATATGGGTGCCGGCACCAATATCAGCTCGGCAGAACTGGCTTCCCAGGCATCTATCTCGCGTAGCCTGCAGGACTATGCACGTGCTGACCCGCGCCTGTCGCAAACCGACAAGGATCGTGGCGAGATTTCCGTTGCCGGCCAGAACTCGCGTTACAACTCGATGACGATTGACGGCGTAGCCGTAAACGATACCTTTGGCCTGGAGGCTTCCGGTACTGCTACCGGTAAACAGCCGATTTCGATTGAAGCCATCCAGTCCGTGCAAGTGAACGTCGCCAACTATGACGTGACACAAAAAGGCTACACGGGCGCCAATATCAACGCGGTGACCAAGTCCGGTACTAACAAGGTCAAGGGTAGTGTCTATTATGTCTTCCGCAATGACAAGATGGCCGGTGATCGCTACAACGACACGACTGGCAAATATTATGCGCCACCGAAATCGAAAGACACTACCAAGGGTATCACCCTGGGCGGCCCGCTGATTGAAGACAAGTTGTTCTTGTTTGCAAACTACGAAAAGAGTAGCAGCAGCCGCAGTTCGCCGACGTTTGGTCCGATTGGCAGTGCGCTGACTAACGTGACGATTTCACAAGCGGCTATCGATAGCGCCATTGCGATTGGCCAGAATACCTACGGCATGCCAATCGGTACGTCGGCTGTACCTGGTGGCACCGAATTCACAGCCACTGAAAAGCTGTTGAAGTTGGACTGGAACCTGACCGATACCCAGCGGATGATGCTGCGCTACTCGAAGACCGAACAGTCGGAACCAATCTTCCCTGGCTTCTCGAAAGATGGCTTGTCGCTGAGCTCGTACTGGTATGCCCAGAACAAGAGCTTGGAAACTCTGGTGGCCCAATGGACCTCCGAGTGGACGCCGACTTTTTCGACCGAAGTGAAATTCTCGACGCGCAAATATGATAGTGTGCCGCAGAATAATGCCAATCTTCCATCTATTGGCCTGAAATTTACTGGCGCCGCGCCAATTGGCTCGCCTTCCGGTTTGAGTACTGCAGACCGTTACCTGAATTTCGGTACAGAATCGAGCCGTCAAAAAAACGTCTTGAATAACAAGGCACTGGACGCCTACGTCGGTGCCACGTGGTCGTTGGGTGATCATGAAATTAAGTTCGGTACTGACTATAACGCAACCAAGGCTTACAACGCCTTCTTGCAAAACGTCAATGGTAACTATACATTTGCTTGCTTGACTGGTCTCAGCTACTCGTTTGGTGCCTTGGACTGTGCACAGGCAACGGTTGCTCAACAGCAAGCTGCAATCCTGGAAAACTTCCAGAAGGGGCGCCCTGCTTCCTACACGCTGCAGGCGCCAGTCGCTGGTGGTTCGCTCGATGATGCGATTGCCCGCTTCACGCTGAAAAATATCGGCCTGTTCGTGCAAGACAGCTGGAATGTCAACAAGCAACTGACTGTAATGGCCGGTCTGCGCGTCGACGGTACGCGTATCGGTGAAAAACCAATCCGCAATGTGATCGCAGCTCAGCCTGTAGGCCCTGTCGTCGGTGGTCGTCAAACAGGTGGATTTGGCATCGATAATACGCATACGATCGATGGTGAAAACCTGGTCCAGCCACGTCTGGGCTTCAACTACAAGCTCGATGCGGCACGCCCAACGCAGGTGCGCGGTGGTTTCGGCTTGTTCCAGGGCGCTGCCATGGCCGTTTGGCTGGGTAATCCGTTCCAGAATACGGGTGTGGCCACGCTGAACTATACCTGTAGCTCAACCGGTAAAGCATGCCCTACGAACGACGGTTTCTTCAGTACCGATCCGTTGACCCAACCTAGGAACGTTGGCGCCACTGTCCCTGCCATGAAAGTTGACGTGCTGAGCAGCGATTTGGCACAACCTTCTGTCTGGAAGGGTAATCTGGCGCTGGAGCATGAATTGCCATGGATGGGCCTAGTGTTTGGTGCGGAATACATGCGCACGCAAACCAAGGATGCGATCTACTACCAGGAGCTGAATCTGGGTGCGCCGACCAAGACTGGTACGGATGGCCGCGCATTGTACTGGGGAGCGAATGCTTACCTGAACAAGTGCTGGGATGTAAGCAAGGGTTCCTTGACAGGAAAATCTGATTGCCGTGCTGACACCAAAGCTGGTAACAATGCCGCATTTGGCCAGGTACTGATGGCAACTAAGACCGATAAAGGCGCAGGTAATATCCTGACACTGTCGCTGCGCAGTCCAATGCGTAGTGGTCTCTCGTGGGGTACCTCGTACACCTACACGGACGCTACCGAAGTGTCGCCGCTGAGCTCGTCGACCTCCAGCTCGAACTGGGGTGGCCGTGCTTCGTTCAACCCGAACGAAAACGTTGCCTCCAATTCGAACTACATGGTTAAGGACCGCTTTACTGCCAACGTGAATTGGCAAAAGCGTTTCTTCGGCGAATACAAGACCGGATTCGGTCTGTTCTATGAAGGCCGTAGCGGCAAGCCATATAGCTGGACTTTCAACAATGACTTGAACGGCGACGGCTTGGCTGGTAATGACTTGATGTACATTCCAAAAGCACCAGGTTCGGGCGAAGTGGCTTTCTACGGTACGACTGCAGCTGCTCAGGCCGCTAATGAAGCAGCATTCTGGAAAGTCGTTGATGGAAACGGCGATCTGCGCAAGGCCGCTGGCGGCGTTACTCACCGTAACGATAGCTTCTCTCCCTGGACCAACAGCTTTGATGTGCGTTTCAGCCAGGAGGTGCCGGGCTTCTTTAAAGGAAATAAAGGTATCTTTACCTTTGATATCTTGAACGTTGGTAATATGATCAACCGTAAATGGGGACGTATCAACGAAGTTGCTTTCCAACCGCAAGGTGGCCAGGTACGCAGCTTTGTCGATTTTGTTGGCATCGACCCACAGGGCCGTTATATCTATAACACCCGTCCTGTAACGGAAGGCACGGAAACGCGCCAAGCCAAAGGCGAATCGCAATGGGCACTGCAGGCAACGATCAAGTACGAGTTCTAATCTCGTAGTTGCCTCGTAGCTTGGCAGGTGAAAAACGGCTGGTGGAGACACCCGCCGTTTTTTTATCGACCAGATGGTTTACTCTTTTCTCTTTTTGACAAATATCATTCCATGGCTCACTTCCTACGTACTCCGGCCGCTGCCGCGGCTCTTATTCTGTCTCTGTCTGCCTGCAGCAATTTCGCTTCGGCACCGCAGCCTGCAGCAAGCGGCCCGATTGAAGTGAATTTGGTCGCCCTGAACGATTTTCACGGCAACCTCGACCGCAGCACATTTACTTACACGAGCGCCGCCGATGCCGGGCGCAAGACGGTGCAGGCGGGCGGCATCGATACCTTGTCCGGCGCGTTGACGGCGTGGCGGCGCGAAGATGCGCAGCTGATTTTTGTCGGCAATGGCGACTTGGTGGGCGCCAGTCCGGCCATGTCGGCGCTGTGGGCCGATGAACCGAGCATCGTGGCCATGAACATGCTGGGCATGAAGGCCAGCTCGGTCGGCAACCATGAATTTGACCAGGGCAAGGCGGAACTGCTGCGCCAGCAGCGCGGCGGTTGCGAATCCGTGCGCGCCGACAAGGCATGCAAGTTCACGCCCGATTTCAAGGGCGCCAGCTATACCTATATGGCCGCCAATGTCATCGATACACAAACGGGCAAGTCGCTGTTGCCAGCCTACCGCATTGAAGAGGCGCATGGCGTCAAGGTGGGCTTGATCGGCGCCGTGCTGAAAGATACGCCATCCGTGGTGACGGCCGCCGGCATTGCCGGCCTGCAATTCGGCGATGAGGCTGACGCCATCAACGCCACCTTGCCGCAGTTGCGCGCGCAAGGCGTGGGCGTGTTCGTCGTGTTGCTGCATCAGGGCGGCGAGACGAAGGAAGCCGTCGATCAGCCCGATTGCAGCCACCTGAAGGGCGAAGTGGTCGACGTGGTGAAACGTCTCGATCCGGCGATTCAACTGGTCATCAGCGGTCATTCGCACCAGGGCTATCTGTGCCGTGTCGATGGCCGGCTGGTGACGCAGGCGCAGATGGGCGGACACATGTTGACGCGCATCAAGCTCAAGGTCGATCCCGTCAAGAATGCGCTGATCGATGCCAGCGCACAAAACGTCGTCATGCTGCCCGGCATGTATGCGCCGGACCCGGCCGTGGCCGCCTATCTGGAATCGGTGAAGCAGCGCAGTGCGCAAGAATTGTCGCGTCCGGTGGCCGCCATCGCCGTGCCTATCGTGGGCCGCAGCACCAAGGGTAGCGGCGCTTCGCCGCTGGGCGACCTGGTGGCCGACAGCACCCTGTTCGGCGCGCTCTCTGCCGGTGCACAAATCGGCCTGATGAATAATGGCGGCATCCGCAAGGACCTGGAAGCGGGCGCCGACCTGATGACGAACGTGGGGCAGAACCAGGCGGTTGTCCCGTTCGGCAATACCCTGATCGTGGTCAGTCTGTCCGGCGCGCAAATGCGCACCTTGCTCGAGCAGCAATGGCCGGGCGAAGAGGCAGGCGAGGGTAATGTGCTGCAAGTGTCCGAAGGTTTCAGCTATCGCTGGGACAGCACGCAGCCCCAAGGCCAGCGCGTGCTGCCGGGCAGCATCATGCTCAATGGCATTGCTCTTGAAGACCATCAACAATACCGTGTCGCCGCCAACAGTTTCCTCGCTGGCGGCGGCGACCGCTTTACCGTGCTGGCAGCCGGCACGCGCCGGCTCGACACGGGCGTGCGCGACATCGACGCCTTCAGCAATTACCTGATAGCCCGCGCGCGCGCCGGCAAGCCCGCTGGCAGCGCCACGGCGGCCGGGCGCATTGTGCGCGTCAAATAACTCTACAAGGAAAAACCATGCGTCGCTTATTTGCTTCCGTTCTTGTTTCGAGCCTGTTCGCAGGCACGGCGCACGCCGATTTCAGCATACCCGGCTTTGAACTCGTGCATACCTCGCCGGTGGAAACCAGCTTGACCAATCCCGACCTGCGCGAGCCCGTTGCCGTGTGGAGCGAGCTGTTCGATTCAGCCAAAAAAGAAATCGTCATCGCCCAGTTTTACGCCGTCAGCAAGCCGGGCACGGCTTTTGAAAAAGTGCTGGCCAGTTTGACGGCCGCTGGCCAGCGCGGCGTGAAAATCCGCTTCCTGCTGGACCAGAAGGGCGTGGGCCTGTCGGAAGCGGCGACCATCGCCCAGCTCAAGGCGATTCCCAATCTGGACTTGCGCCTCATCGACTTCAATAAAATTACGGGCAACGGCATCGTGCACGCCAAATACCTGGTCGTCGATGGCCAGGTGGCGTATATCGGCAGCCAGAATTTCGACTGGCGCTCGTTCGAGCACATCCATGAAACGGGCTTGAAGATCACGCAAGCCGCCATGGTGAGCCAGGTGCAAGCCATCTTCGAGCAGGATTGGCAAGCCCAGGCGTTGACGTCGCAAGGCGGCCGCGCCGCGGTGCTCAACAGCAAGGTCGTGCAGGCCAATTACGCGCAAAAATGCATTCCTGCTGGCCAGCCCGAATGCCTATAACCCGGCAGGCGTGGGCGACTCGGAAACGGGTTTGCCCGCCTTGCTGGCGGAAGCGAAAAGCGAAGTGCGCATCCAGTTGCTCGATTACGCGCCGCTGTCGTACGGCCCGAACCGCACGCGTCCGTACTACGCCGTGATCGACAATGCCGTGCGCGCAGCCGCCCAGCGTGGGGTGAAAATCAAGCTGATGGTGTCAAGCTGGAATACGGAAGCGCCGGCTATTGCCTACCTGAAAAGCCTGGCCCTGGTACCGAATGTGGAAATGCGCATCGTGACGATTCCTGCCGCCTCGACGGGTTTCATTCCATTTGCGCGCGTGATCCACAGCAAGACCATGAGCATCGACGGCAAGCTGGCCTGGGTCGGCACGAGTAACTGGGCTGGCGGCTATTTTGACTTGTCGCGCAACCTGGAAGTGGTGCTGCGCAACGAGCAGATGGCACAGCGGATTGCCGCGCTGCATGAGCAGACGTGGAGTTCGGTCTATGCGCAGCCTATCGACATCAATAAGCGGTATCCGAAACCGGCGAAAGCCGCGCCGCAAGACAAGGAGTCGTCGTGAGCATGAAAAAATTAATCTGCGTGCTGGCGCTGGGCGCCGCCTTCACCTCCGGCAATGTGCTGGCCTGGGGTAATGACGGCCACCGCGCCGTGGGGGCCATTGCCGATCAATTGCTCAAGGGTAGTGCCGCCCAGCTTTAGGTGGCCAAGTTGTTATTGCCGGGCGAAAGCCTGGAAAAGATCGCCAACTGGCCCGATTGCGTGAAGGGCACGTATTGCGGCCCGCAATCGCCGGAAATGCTGAGCTATGTGGCGGCAAATCCCAAACATGGTGAATATCATTACACCAACGTGCCATTCCAGAACGCGCACTACCATGATCATGGCGTGGGCACGGCCGACGACGATATCGTGCAAACCTTGAAACGGGCGATTCTGGTATTGCAGGGCAAGGCTGATGCGCTCAGCAATCCGCACGGTTTCAGCCAGCGCGAAGCGCTGATCTTGATCACGCATCTGGTGGGCGATATTCACCAGCCTTTGCATGTGGGCAATGCGTTTCTCGGCAAGGATGGTCAGTTTTTCGTGCCCGCCACGCAGGCGCAGATCGACGACGTCAGCATTTTCAATGCACGCGGTAGCAATGATTTGTTGCTCGACGATGCGAAGGTGACGGCGCTGTCGGAGGCCCTGATTCCTGCGCCGCTGCCGGTGCAAGAAGGCATGGCGAAAGCGCCTGCCTATCCGAAGTCGCCCACCAAGCCCTTGCACTCTTACTGGGACAGTACGGTAGTCGATTACGCCATGCGCCGCCTGAGTACGCGCACGCCACAGCAGTTTGCCAGTACGGTGATCAGCAGCCAGCCACAAGTGAGCCGCAATACGGGCGAGCCCGTTACCTGGCCGTATCAGTGGGCCGATGCCTCGCTGGCGGCGTCCAAGGTTGCTTTCACGGATGTGCGAGCCGGTCCGGCCATGCCGCAGACCAGCCGCAAGGGCGAGCTCTACCATGTGTGGGCTTTGACGGTGCCAGATCACTATCCGGTGCCCAGCTCGGCGCTGGCGAAGCAGCAGCTGATCGAGGCGGGCTATCACCTGGCTGCCGTGTTGCAGGCGATCTGGCAAGAATAAGCTGGGTAATGGAAAGCGATATGCAAAAACCCCGCAAGTTGCTTAGCAACTTGCGGGGTTTTTGCATTGCTCAGTGCACTCTGAAACTTAGCGCGATTTGACGAACGGTATGCCGATAGCCTTGGGGGCGATGGACTTCGCCATCAAGCCTGCCAGCACGATCACGGTGACCACGTACGGCACCATCTGGATCAGCGAGCCTGGGATGCGGCCCACGACCGGCAAATCCACGCCTTCGATCTGGATCTGGATGGCGGCGAAGAAGCCGAACATCAAGCAGCCGAGGAAAGTGTAGATGGGGCGCCAGTTGCCGAACACCATCGCCGTCAGGGCCAGATAGCCGGCGCCGGCCGACATGTCGCGCAGGAAGAAGCCGCTTTGCACGATGGCCAGGTAGGCGCCCGAGAACGAGCACAGGATGCCGGCCACCAGCATGGCCAGGTAGCGCGTCGCTTCCACGCTCACGCCGGCCGAGTCGGCCGCATGCGGGTTTTCGCCGCAGGCGCGCAGGCGCAGGCCGAAGCGCGTGTGGTACAGCAGCCAATGCACGAGTGGTATCAGCAGGAATGCCACATACACGAGGATGGAATGGCCGCCGATCAGGTGGGCATAGACCCAGCCGATGACGGGAATGTGCTCCACGTACTGTGTGCCAGGCAAGACCACGTCAAACAGCCGCGCCGAACCGAGGTCGGGCGCCCGCCCGCCTTGCTGGAAGAAAAATTGCGCCAGAACAAAGGTCAGGCCGCTCATGGCGATGTTGATGGCCATGCCGGCCACCAGCTGATTGCCCTTTTGCGTGATGCTGACATAGGCTTGCAGCAAGGCCAGGGCGACGCAGACGAGCATGCCCGCTGCCATGCCGTAATACGGGTTTTGCGTGGTGTAGGCTACGGCAGCGGAAGCGAAGGCACTGGCCAGTATCTTGCCTTCCAGGCCGATGTCGATCATGCCGCTGCGTTCGGCGAACAGGCCGGCCATGGCGGCAAAGATCAGGACGGGCGCATTGCGCACGGTCGATACCAGGATGCTGGCGAAATGAAAGTCGTCGAGTGTCATGGTGTTAGCCTTTGGTGCGCTTGAGCAGGGCGGAAATGGCCGGTGCGTAGAAGTTTTCCATGGCGCCGCAGAACAGGATGATCAAGCCCTGGATGAAAATGAAGGTTTCCGTCGGGATATTTGGTTTTTCCAGCGACAAATCAAAACCGCCCTGTATCAGCGCGCCAAACAGCACGGCCGATAAAAAGATGCCGACCGGATGCTGGCGGCCCATCAGGGCGATGGCGATGCCGATGAAGCCGGCGCCACCGACGAAATTGAGCGACAGATAATGCGTCGAACCCATGATGGAATTGACGGAACCGAGGCCGGCCAGCGCGCCGGAAATGAGCATGACGATGATGATCATCTTGCTGATCGACACGCCCGCATAGTGGGCCGCATGCTTGTTGAGGCCCGTGGCGCGCAGCTTGAAGCCCCACGACGAGCGCCAGACCATCACGCCGTAAATCACCAGCGCGGCAATCGCCAGCAAGAAACTGATGTTCAGCGGGGTGTCGCCCAGTGCCGGGAACCAGGTGGAGAGGCGCGGCATTTCGCCGCTTTCCGCAAACACGCGGCTGGCCGTGTTTTGCTCACCCGGCGGAATCAGGTATTTCACGATCACGAAGTTCATCAGACTGGCGGCGATGAAATTGAACATGATGGTGGTGACCACGATATGGCTGCCGCGCTTGGCTTGCAGATAGCCGGGCAGCAAGCCCCACAGCGCGCCGAACAGGGCCGCGCCCAGCATGGCGGCGGGAATCAGCAGCCAGGCAGGCAGGGTCTGGTCGAAGGCCAGCATGGCCACCGTCAAGCCCAGGCCGCCGATATACATCTGGCCTTCGGAACCGATATTGAACAAGCCGGCCTGCATTGCCACGGAAACCGACAGGCCCGTGAAGATGAAGGTGCTGGCGTAGAACAGGGTGTAGCTCAAGCCTTCCGGATTGAGGATGGCGCTGTTGACGAGGATACCCAGCGATTCGGCCGGGTCCTCGCCCAGCATATAAATGACCAGGGCTGCGACCAGCAAGGCCGACAGCAGGTTTAACATGGGCATGACAAAGGCTGTCGCCCAGCGTGGCAAGTCGTTATTCATGATTTATGCATTCCCCCCATCAGCAGACCGATGCGGGTGGTATCGAATTCTTCAATTTTCAGTTCGCCGGTGATGCGTCCGCCGCACATGACCAGAATGCGGTCGGCCAGCGCCCGCACTTCTTCCAGTTCGACGGACACCAGCAGGATCGCCACGCCCGCGTCGCGCAGGGCCAGCAATTGCGTATGGATGCTTTCGATGGTGCCGATATCGACGCCGCGCGTGGGCTGGCCCACCAGCATCAGTTTCGGCTTGGCCAGCACTTCGCGCGCGATCACCACCTTTTGCTGGTTACCGCCCGACAGCAGGCCTATGCGCAAGTCCGGGTTCGCCGGGCGTACGTCGAAAGTCTTCAGCAGCTCCGCGCAGCGCGCGCCGATGGCCTTGAAGTTGAACAAGCCCCAGCGGTTTTTCAGCTGGTCCTGGTAGCCGAGGATGGTGTTTTGCATGACGGAGAAATTTTTCACCACGCCATCGCGCAAGCGGTCTTCCGGAATGTGGGCGATGCCCAGTTCGCGGAAGGCCAGCGGCAAGCCGTCGGCATCAGTACGCTTGGCAAATGGCAAGTCCTTGTCCAGGAAGCGCAGCTTGCCCGAGGTGGGCAAACGCATGCCGGACAGAATTTCCAGCAGTTCGCTCTGGCCATTGCCGGAAACACCCGCGATGGCGACGATTTCGCCGGCGCGCAAGTTGAAGCCTATGTCGGCCAGCAACTTGACTTGCTGCGCGTCGGCCAGTTGCAAACCGTCCACTTCCAGCACCGTGGCGCCCGGATTGTAGGGCGCGCGTGGCAGATGACTCTGGATAGGGCGGCCCACCATCATATTGGCCAGTTCCTCTTTCGAGGTGCTTGCCGTGGTAACGGCGCCCACCACCGTGCCGCCGCGCATGACGGTGACGCTATCGGTGATTTCCAGGATCTCTTGCAGCTTGTGCGTGATCAGGATGATGGTCTTGCCTTGCTCCTTGAACAGGCGCAAGATTTCAAACAGCGAGGCCGTTTCCTGGGCCGTCAGCACGGCTGTCGGCTCGTCGAGGATCAGGATGTTGGCGCTGCGATAAATCTGCTTGAGGATTTCCACGCGCTGCTGCGCCCCGACGGACAGGTCTTCGATCTTCGCCAGCGGGTCGACGTCGAGGCGGTAGCGCGCGCAAATGTCGCGCAATTTGGCTTCCGCTTCGATGCGGTGGCTGGCCAAGCGAAAACCGCCTTCCGTGCCCAGCATGATATTGTCGAGGACGGTGAAATTCTCGACCAGCATGAAATGCTGGTGCACCATGCCGATACCGAGATTGATCGCTTCCTGGCTGTTGCGGATAGGCTGTACTTTTCCGTCGAGCAAGATTTCTCCGCCGTCGGCACGGTAATACCCGTACAGGATGCTCATCAAGGTCGATTTGCCGGCGCCATTTTCCCCCACCAGGCCGTGGATACTGCCCTTGGCGATGGAAAAACTGACGTCGGCGTTCGCCTTCACATGTCCAAAATGCTTGGAAATGCTGCGAAATTCTACTGCTGGCTGCATAGGTTCATAACTGGATAGTTTCATGGAAACGCGCCGCGCGGAGACAGGCCCCGGCGGCGCGCTAAAAGATACGGAGAAAAATTAAACCGGGCAGCTGCTGCCGACGCGGTAATCGATCACTTTGATCTTGCCATCGATAATGTCCTTACGCGCACCCAACACGCGCTTCTCGATTTCTGGCGTAATCAGCTTGCGGTTGTTGGCATCGAGCGCCCAGTCCACGCCGCCTTCTTTCAAGCCTTTATAGCTGACGCCACCCTTCCAGGTGCCGTTCTTGACTTCCATGAAGCTGTCGTAGACGGTGTTGTCGACGCGCTTGACCATCGAGGTCAGGATGCTGCCTGGGTACAAATGGTTCTGGTTCGAATCGACGCCGATGGCCAGCTTGCCTTTTTCCTTGGCCATTTGCAGCGTGCCCATGCCGCTGCCGCCGGCGACGGCGAAGACGACATCGACGCCGCGCTCGAATTGCGAGCGGGCCAGTTCGCCACCCTTGGCCGGGTCGTTCCAGGCGCCGGACGTGGTGCCGACCATGTTTTGCGTGATTTCCGCCTTGGCATTGACGGCCTTGACGCCTTGCGCGTAGCCGCAAGCGAAGTTGCGGATCAGGGGAATATCAATGCCGCCGATGAAGCCGACCTTCTTGCTCTTGCTGGCCATGGCCGCAGCCACGCCCACCAGGTAGGAGCCTTCTTCTTCCTTGAAGACGACGGAATTGACGTTGCTGCCGGTGGCCTGGCCGTCGATCAGCACGAATTTGACGTTCGGGAATTCCTTGGCGACCTTTTGCACGGCTTGCGTTTGCGCAAAGCCGATGGCGGCGATCATGTCGAGTTTCTTGCGGGCCAGGCCACGCATGACTTGTTCAGCCTGCGTATCGCTCGAGGCCTGCACTTCGATGAAGGAAATGCCCGTGTCTTTTTTGAAGCGCGAGGCGCCTTCGAAAGCGGATTGGTTGAACGACTTGTCGAACTTGCCGCCCGCGTCATACACGACACCCAGTTTTGGGGTAGCCGCGGACGCTTGAGCAGCTAAAAATGCAGCTGCGATCGTCAAACTAAATTGTGTAAGTTTCATGAGTGGCTCCTGGAAGATCGATATTGTATATTTTTTATAGGTCAAACATATAATTTGGGGCCGATTTAGCCTGTTTTTGATGCACGAGCTGATGATTCCTTATCAACATTGCACCGTATTGCACAAGATTATGCACAAGATGATTGCTGGCTTCGTGTATTTCCCTGCCATCAGTGTGATGCTCGCGCAACAGTCGCGCCCCATCTCTTTTATAGTGACAACATCGAATGGGGCTGCCGGAGCGGGCTGGAATACGCCGTCAGCTGACGCGCAGGGCAGGCGCAGGACCGGCGCCACGATGGGCGTCCGGTTCACTATGCATCATGCTAGATATGTATGACAAATACGTTTTTGTTTGGCTATTTATATGATAGCCATATAAATTGGAATGCAAACCCAAAACGAAGGGTTGGAGTCGGACCCTGAGTCCGCCCCGGTCTTGCTGCTTTTCGGGTTGGCGTTGCTTGCTGACACTTGAGGCTTTGCCTCAATTCGCTGGGGGATTGAGGATATTGAGGAAGGCCCGCACGACGGGAGCGTCGTCGAGCGTCGTGTAGCTGATGTACAGGTTGGCCGATGGCGGATTGGTCTTGATCGGCAGGAAGACGACGCCGGGCCAGCCGATGCGGCTCGTCGTTTCCGGTACCAGGGTGACGCCCAGGCCCGCGCCCACCATGGCCAGCAGGGTTTGCGGTTCGCTCGCTTCCTGAAAGATCACGGGTTCGAAACCGGCATTGATGCAACATTGCACCAGGTAGCGGGGAAAGGCGGATTTATCGAGGTTGAGGGTGAGCATGGGCTCAAGGGCGATGTCGATCAGCTCGATGGCCGTGTTTTTCGCCAGCGGATGGTGTTCGTTGACGGCCACGCACACGTTTTCGCGAAAGCATAGTTCCTGGCGTAAATTATCGTGACGCAAGTCGTCGTCGTTGAGCTTGGGTTCGCGCCAGAAACCTACATCGATTTGCTTGGCGCGCAAGGCTTCGTATTGCACCGTGGGACCGAGTTCGTGGATGGTCCAGGTGACGCGGGGAAATTTGCTTTGGAACTCTTCGAGCAGGCTGGGGATGGGGCCCCACATGGCCGAGCCGACGATGCCGACGCGCAAGCGGCCCACTTCGCCACGGTCGATCTGGCGGATGGTGTCGATGGTCATGCGCATCTTGGCCAGCAGGTCGGCCGCCTCTTGCATCAGCGCCTTGCCGGCCACGGTCAGCTCGAACGTGCGCGTGGTGCGCGCAAACAGGCGCACGCCCAGTTCGCTTTCCAGTTTCATGATCTGCTGGCTCAGGGGCGGCTGCGAGATATGCAGGCGCTCGGCAGCGCGGCTGAAGCTTTTCTCCTCGGCAACGGCAAGAAAATACTTTAACTGTTTCAGATCGATGGACATGCTTTCCTTGGCGTTGCGTGTTGCTAGGCGATAACGCTGTGTGCGCAGCGCGGGCAGTACGCACACTTCTATACAGCAGTCTTATTATCGTGCCACGACTACCTGCATGGCAATGGCCAGCTTGCTTCCCACTTGCGCATTGTGCTTGACCAGGGCGATATTCGTTGCCAGGCTGCGGCCATCCGTCAACTGCTTGATGCGTGACAACAGGAATGGCGTGACTTGCTTGCCTTTCACGCCGCCCGCATCGGCTTCTTGCAGTGCTTGCGCGGTAATGGCATCGATTTCTTCCTTGGGCATGGCTTGCGCGGCCGGCACGGGATTGCTGACGACGACGCCGCCTTGCAAGCCCAGTTGCCACTTGGTGTTGATGAAGGCAGCCTGCTCGGCGGCCGTATCGAGGCGGAAATCTGCCTTGAAACCGCTTTCGCGCGTAAAAAAGGCAGGAAAACCTTCCTGGCCCACGCTGATGACGGGCACGCCGTGCGTTTCCAGGTATTCCAGGGTCAGGCCAATGTCGAGGATGGATTTGACGCCCGCGCAGACCACGGCGACCGAGGTTTGCGCCAGTTCTTGCAAGTCGGCGGAAATGTCGAAGCTGGTTTCCGCGCCGCGGTGCACGCCGCCGATGCCGCCCGTGACGAACACGGCGATGCCAGCCAATTGCGCGCAAATCATGGTGGCGGCCACGGTGGTGGCGCCCAACTTGCCTTGCGACAAGACGAACGGCAGGTCGCGGCGGCTCACTTTCATGGCCTCGGGCGAAGTGCCCAGCAATTCCAGTTGCTCGGGCGACAGGCCGATGCAGATCTTGCCGTCGATGATGGCAATGGTGGCCGGCACGGCACCGCCGTCACGGATGATCTGTTCCACTTCGCGCGCCATTTCCACGTTTTGCGGATACGGCATGCCGTGCGAAATGATGGTCGATTCGAGTGCCACGATGGCCTTGCCGGCGGCGCGCGCGTCCAGCACTTCTTGCGAGAACGAAAGGAAATTATTCAATTGCGTCATGTTTCAATCCTGTTGAAAGAGGGTAGGGGGAGGTGGCGCCAGATCGGCGTCGTCAATGTCGTCGAGTGCGCCGGCCGAAATCAGGGGCGAGACGGTGGCCGCCGATTCCAGCGTCATGGCGGCCAGCTTCAGGCCGCGCCGGCAGGCCAGTTTCAAATCGCTGCTGTCGTGATAGAGCGACCAGCAGACGGCGGCGGAAAAGGCGTCGCCGGCGCCTGTCACGTCGACGGCGTCCACTTCGCGCGCGGCCAGGTGCATGACGGGCGCGTCCTGGCTGTCGCCATCGGTGAAGTACACGCCTTCGCTGCCGCAGGTGACGATCACCTGGCGCGCACCCTGGCGCTGCACTTCGCGGCAGGCAGCGCGCACATCAAATGCCGTCGGCAAAGCGCGCGCCACGCGCGTTTCCAGTTCGCCCCGGTTGAGGATCAGCAGATGCAAGCCCGTCAGGTCTTGCGGCAGGTGCGCCATCTTTGGCTGCGAGACGGCGACGATGACCAGCGGCGTAGCGTGAGTCGCATCCTGGCGCGCGTCGGCCAGCAGTGCCTGCACGCTGTCGTGGCCCAGGTTCAGGTCACAGACGGTGAGGGCGGCGGCGGCACGCTGCGGCTGGCGGCTGTGCAAAAATGCCGGCGTCAGCTGTTCATACAGTTGCATGTTCGCCATCGCCAGCAGCATTTCGCCATGTTCGTCGAGCACCGCCGTGTAAGTGCCGCTACTGGTATTGTTCAAATGCAAGCTACCGCGCATGTCGATGCCCGCGTCTTCCGCGTGCGTCTGCAGGGCGTGGCCTGCGGCATCGTCGCCCAGTGCCGTCAGCAGGGCCACGGGGAGCGACAGGCGGGCCAGGTTTTCCGCAATGTTGCGGCCCACGCCACCAAACACTTCTTCCGAGCGCACGGGATTCGAGGTGCCCATCTGCAGGGTCGCCAGGGTGCGCATCTTGCGGTCGAGGTTGGCGGCGCCTATGCACAGCACGGGGCGGCTGTCGGGGAGTACGTAGGCGCGTCCCAGCAAACGGCGCTCACGTATCAGTCCGGCGATATGGCCGGCGACGGCCGAGCGCGACAAGCCCAGTTCGCTCGCCAGGTCTTGCTGCGAGATGAAGGGGTTGTTGCGTATCAGCGTGTATAGCTGGTCTTTTTTATTGGGATCGGTCACAAGGTAGTCGCGGAAGTTCTAAACATTTGTCTAAAACTGTAAACATTTGTCTTTTTTCTGTCAAGCTTGTATTTTGCTTGTATTTAGCCTGCATAGGAAGCTTGTGCCAATTTCGCCTCAGTCATGCCGGGAAAGTGCGCGTATACAGCTTGTACACAGGTATTTTGCGCACATCGCAAGGGCCGTGTGGGCGCTGGCAGGTGAGTGCCTGCCTGGACTATAATATCGGCCATTTATATTTGAATTGTATAAATGGGCAAGAAAAATGGTATTTGCCATACATAATCCGTTTGATGCATAGTGGCGGAAAATAGTGGCAATACGCATCTGGATAGTCCAGCAACACCCTTACATACCCGATACCTGGGCGCGATACTATGCGTACACCGCCGCGCAGGCCGCACCATCATCATTAGCCAATCAGAGGATAACCATGTCGAATAACACCCCTTTCTACGCCGCCGAAATCATCCGTGCCCGCATCCCAGAAAATTTCAAGCCGCGCGTGGCAATGATCCTCGGCTCCGGCCTCGGTGTGTTGGCCGAGCAGATGACGGATGCCGTCAGCATCAGCTTTGACGAATTGCCAGGTTTCCCGATCAGCACCGTGCACGGTCACGCTGGCGAACTGGTGGTCGGCACCCTGTCGGGCGTCGCCGTCGTCTGCATGAAGGGCCGTGGCCACTTTTATGAAGGCTATGGCATGGGCGTGATGACGAGCGCTATCCGCACCCTGAAGCTGCTGGGCTGCGAAATGCTGTTCGTCACCAACGCCGCCGGTTCCTTGCGCCCTGAAGTGGACGCCGGTAGCCTGGTGGCCATCAGCGACCATATCAACCTGCTGCCAGGCACGCCGATGGTCGGCCCCAACGATGACCGCTTTGGCCCGCGCTTCTTCAGCATGGCCAACGCCTATGACGCCGAACTGCGCCAGCAAGTCAAGGACACGGCGGCCGCCAGCGGCATCACCCTGCACGAAGGCGTATTCGTCGCTTACCCAGGTCCGAACTTCGAGACGGCCGCCGAAATCCGCATGATGGCCCGCCTGGGCGCCGACACGGTCGGCATGTCGGTGGTGCCGGAAGTGGTCTCGGCCCGTCATTGCGACTTGAAAGTGGTGGGCGTGTCGGTCATCACCAACCTGGCCGAAGGCATGTCGCCATTCGCCCTGTCGCACGAGCAAACCTTGAAATACGCGGCCATTGGCGCGAAAGACCTGGTCAAGCTGATCCTCGCTTTCCTGGCCAAAGTGGCTGAAAAACCGCAAGCCTAAGATTGTAAAACGTTTCATTTTTTATGCAGTAGCGGCGCGCTGATCATCGGCGCTGCCGCGCGGCAGGCCGGAAAAATCCGGCCTACACTGTCCGCATCCTCCACAAAGCGAGCCTTATCATGTCACGCGCATTTATCCTCCTGCTTGATTCCTTCGGCCTTGGCGCGACGCCAGACGCTGCCAAGTATGGCGACGCAGGTGCCAATACCTTTGGCCACATTGCCAGCACTGTCGCCAAAAGCGGCAAGACCTTGAAACTCCCGAACATGGAACGCCTGGGACTGGGCGCAGCGGCGCACCTCGCCAGCGGCGAATGGGCCGTGGGCTTCGACCAGCGCGACGGTTTCACCGGCGCCTACGGCGCGGCGCGCGAGCGCTCCACCGGCAAGGACACGCAGAGCGGCCACTGGGAAATCGCCGGCGTGCCCGTCGAATTCGACTGGGGCTACTTCCCCCGCACCACGCCGTCCTTCCCCGCCGACCTGACCGACAAGCTCAAAGCCATGTCGGGCGTGCCCGGCTTCCTGGGCGACTGCCATGCCTCGGGCACGGACATCATCAACAAGCATGGCGATGAACACGTCGCTACCGGCAAGCTGATTATCTATACCTCGGGCGACTCGGTGATGCAGATCGCCGCGCATGAAGAATCGTTTGGCCTGGAGCGTCTGTATGCCGTGTGCGAAATGGCTTTCAAGCTGGTGGAACCGTACAACATTGGCCGCGTCATCGCCCGTCCGTTCACCGGCAGCAATGGCAACTACACGCGCACCAGCAACCGCCACGACTATGCCGTCGCGCCGCCAAGCAAGACCTTGCTCGATCACGTCAAGGATGCGGGCGGCGAAGTTGTCGGTCTGGGCAAGATCAGCGACATTTTCGCGACCCAGGGCATTTCGCGCGTCGTCAAGGGCGTCGACAACATGGCGCTGTTTGAAGCGCTGTTGAAAACGGCCGATGAAGTGCAGGACAAGTCGCTTACTTTTGTCAACTTCGTCGATTTCGACCAGGCGTTCGGCCACCGTCGCAACGTCGAGGGCTATGCCGATGCGCTGCGCGAAATGGATGGTCGCCTGCCGGAATTCATCGCCAAGCTCAAAGATGGCGACCTCGTCGTGATCACCGCCGACCATGGCTGCGACCCCACCTGGCCCGGCTCCGACCATACCCGTGAACATATACCGATGATTTTCTTCGGCCCCGGCATCGCCCCGCGCGCACTGGGCATTTCCGAGACCTTCTCCGATATTGGCCAAACCCTCGCCAAGCATCTTGGCGTGCCACCACTTGCTAATGGAAGCAGCTTGTTATGACACTCATGCACCCCGACTTCAAGCGTAACGAGGCCGTTGGCCTCGACCTGGGCTGGATCAACCAGATCCGCGTCAACCGCGCCGCGACAGATCGCCGCGCGGCCAGCCTGGCGAACCGCCGTACGGTGAAAAAGGAATACCAGGCTGCCTGGCTGGTCAAGGCCATCGAGGTGATCGACTTGACCACCCTCGGTGGCGACGATACGCCGGGTCGCGTCGAGCGCCTGTGCATGAAGGCCATGCGCCCGCTGCGCGCCGACCTGATGGCAGCGCTGGGCTTGACCGAATTGAGCACCGGCGCCGTGTGCGTGTACCACGAAATGATTCAACCGGCCGTGAAAGTCATCCAGGGCCGTTTGCCCATCGCTGCCGTGTCGACCGGTTTCCCGGCTGGCCTGACGAGCATGGAAACGAAGCTGCGCGAGATCGAACTGTCGGTCGCGGCAGGCGCTTCGGAAATCGATATCGTCATCACGCGCCAGCACGTCTTGAATGGCAACTGGCAGGTGCTGTACGACGAAATGCTGGCTTACCGCAAGGCTTGCGGCGCAGCGCACGTGAAGGCGATTCTCGCCACTGGCGACTTGCTGACGATGGAAAACGTGGCCAAGGCGTCGTGGGTCTGCATGATGGCAGGCGCTGATTTCATCAAGACGTCCACAGGGAAAGAGGGCGTTAACGCCACCATTCCCGTGGCCCTGACGATGGTGCGCACGATCCGCGAATACCACGAGCAAACGGGCTTTCAGGTGGGCTTCAAGCCGGCCGGCGGCGTCAGCTCGGCCAAGAGCGCGCTGCAGTATCTGACCCTGATGAAGGAAGAGCTGGGTAATGAATGGCTGCAGCCGCACCTGTTCCGCATCGGCGCTTCCAGCCTGCTGACCGACATCGAGCGCCAGCTCGAGCACTACGTCACCGGCAGCTACTCGGCCAATCATCGTCACGCACAACCTTAAAGAACATTCGTCATGCCTACAATTAACGAGATTCTCACTACTATGGACTACGGCCCTGCTCCCGAAAGTCAAAAAGAAGCACAGGCGTGGCTCGACGGCCATCAGCGCAAGTTCGGCCTGTTTATCGACAATGCCTGGAGCGAGCCGGCGCAACTGTTCGCCTCGACGAATCCGGCTGACGGCAGTGCCCTCGCTGAATTGACGCAAGCGAGCGACGCCGATGTTGCGCGCGCGGTGGAAGCGGCACGTCGCGCGCTGCCTGTATGGCAAGGCATGGGTGGCCATGGCCGCGCGAAAGTCATGTACGCGCTGGCCCGTTTGCTGCAAAAGCATGCGCGCCTGTTCGCCGTGCTGGAAACGCTGGACAACGGCAAGACCATCCGCGAAACGCGCGATATCGACCTGCCGCTGGCCGCGCGCCATTTTTACCATCACGCCGGCTGGGCGCAGCTGCAATCGGAAGAGTTTTCCGACTATCGCGCGGTGGGCGTGGTAGGCCAGATCGTGCCATGGAATTTCCCCTTGCTGATGCTGTCGTGGAAAATCGCTCCGGCCCTGGCCGCCGGTAACACGGTCGTCTTCAAGCCGGCCGAATTCACCTCGCTGACGGCCATGCTGTTCGCCGAATTGTGCCTGCAGGCGGGCGTGCCGGCCGGCGTAGTCAACATCGTCACCGGCGACGGCCGCGTCGGTTCGGCCATCGTCAACCACCCTGGTGTCGACAAGATCGCCTTTACGGGTTCCACCGAAGTGGGTCGTTTGATTCGTGTCGCGACGGCCGGCAGCGGCAAGAAGCTGTCGCTGGAGCTGGGCGGCAAGTCGCCCTTCATCGTCTTCGAGGATGCAGATCTGGACAGCGCCGTGGAAGGCCTGGTCGACTCGATCTGGTTCAACCAGGGACAAGTCTGCTGCGCCGGTTCGCGCCTGCTGGTGCAGGAATCGATCGAGGAGCGCTTCCTGAACAAGGTACGCGCGCGCATGCAAAACCTGCGCCTCGGTTCGCCCCTGGACAAATCGATGGACGTGGGCGCGCTGGTCGATCCGGTGCAGCGCCAGCGCATCGCCGCGCTGGTCGATTCGGCCCGTGCCGAAGGCTGCGACGTATGGCAGCCGGCGTGCGAACTGCCGGCAGACGGCGCGTGGTTCCCGCCTACCCTGATCACGGGCGCGTCGACGTCTGCTGCCGTGGCACAGGCTGAAATCTTTGGCCCCGTGCTCGTGGCCATGAGCTTTCGCACCCCGCCCGAAGCGGTACAGCTGGCGAACAATACGGTGTACGGCCTGGCTGCCAGCGTGTGGACCGAGTCGATCAGCCTGGCCCTCGATATCGCTCCGGCCATCAAAGCCGGCGTGGTGTGGATCAACAGCGCCAACCAGTTCGACGCCGCTTGCGGCTTCGGCGGCTACCGCGAATCGGGCTTTGGCCGCGAAGGCGGCCGCGAAGGCATGCTCGAATACATGACGGCCCTGGCCGAAGATGCGCGTCCGGCCTTGCCAGTAGTGGAAGCGAAGGCGAAAGGGAATGCGAAACCGGCGGCAGCCGATCCGTTCGCCATCGACCGCACGGCCAAGATGTACATTGGCGGCAAGCAGGCGCGCCCTGACAGTGCTTACAGCGCGCCTGTATTTGGCGCCAATGGCGCCTTGCTGGCCGAAGTGGGCGTGGGCAGCCGCAAGGATATCCGCAACGCCGTCGAAGCGGCCCATAAAGCGTCTGGCTGGAGCAGTGCCACGGCGCACAACCGCGCGCAAGTGCTGTACTACATCGCCGAAAACCTGGCGGCGCGCGCCGACGAATTTGCCGCCCGCATCGCCGCCATGACGGGCAGTAAAAATCCGGAGAAGGAAGTGCAGGCATCGATCGAACGCCTGTTCTACTACGCCGCCTGGGCCGACAAGTACGATGGCCTGGCGCATCAGCCGCCCACCAAGGGCATCACCGTTGCACTGAACGAAGCGATTGGCGTGATCGGCATCGTCTGCCCGAATGAAGCGTCATTGCTTGGCTTCATTTCGCTGGTAGCGCCGGCCATCGCGCTGGGCAACCGCGTGGTGGTGGTGCCGTCGCAAGCCCATCCCTTGTCCGCGCTGGACCTGTACCAGGTGTTCGATACCTCCGACTTGCCGGGCGGCGTCGTCAACATCATCAGCGGCAACGCCGATGAACTGGCGCGCACCCTGGCCACGCATGCCGACATCGATGCCGTCTGGCGCCATGACGGCTCGGCCGACGGTTGCGCGGAAGTCGAGCGCCTGTCGGCCGCTACCCTGAAGCGCACGTGGGTCGGTGGCGCCAGAGGCCGCGACTGGTACAGTGCCGCCCAAAGCGGTGGCCGCGCCGTGCTGGCGCATGCGTCGCAAGTGAAAAACGTGTGGATACCTTACGGTGTTTAACTGACTGATAACTGGCATTGTGAAGCTGGGGTCAGACCCTAATATCGTTCAGTTAAGGGTTTTGGCGTGATTTATGAGCGCCAGTAAATTCGCTAACCCCAGGGGCAAAGAGCCGGGGGCGGTCATTTCGTGATCGGAATGTGCTCCATTGAAGCACATTCCCCCGTCGGGACTGACCCCAAACCTATTTTTATTGGAGTTATTCGATGTTTTTAACCCAAGAAATCATCCGCAAGAAGCGCGACCAGGGCGTGCTGAGCACCGAGGAAATCCAGTTTTTCGTGCGTGGCATCACTGACGGCAGCGTCAGCGAAGGCCAGATCGCGGCGCTGGGCATGGCCGTCTATTTCAATGACATGAACATGGACGAACGCGTCGCGTTTACCCTCGCCATGCGCGATTCCGGCCAGGTGCTGGACTGGCGTTCGCTGAACCTGCCCGGTCCTGTCGTCGACAAGCATTCGACGGGCGGCGTGGGCGATGTGGTGTCCCTGCTGCTGGGTCCCATGGTCGCCGCGTGCGGCGGCTATGTGCCGATGATCTCGGGCCGCGGCCTGGGCCACACCGGTGGCACCCTGGACAAATTCGACGCCATTCCCGGCTATTGCACGGTGCCGGACAATGCATTGTTCCGTCAAGTGGTCAAGGACGTTGGTGTGGCCATCATCGGCCAGACGGCGCAGCTGGCGCCGGCCGACAAGCGTTTTTACAGCATTCGCGACGTCACTGCCACGGCAGAATCGGTGGCCATGATCACCGGCTCCATCCTGTCGAAAAAACTGTCGGCAGGCCTGGATGCGCTGGTGATGGACGTGAAAGTAGGCACGGGCGCCTTCATGCCGACCTACGAAAAATCGGTGGAACTGGCCGAGAGCATCGTCGCCGTGGGCAATGGCGCGGGCATGCAGACGTCGGCGATTTTGACGGACATGAACGAATCGCTGGCGCCGTACGCAGGCAATGCGCTGGAAGTGCGCGGCGCCATGGATTACCTGACCGGGCGTTCGCGTCCCGCGCGCTTGCATGAAGTGACGCTGGCGCTGTGCGCCGAGATGCTGGTGCTGGGTGGCCTGGCGGCAACCGAAGAAGAGGCGCGCATGAAATTGATGGCGGCGCTACATTCGGGTGAAGCGGCCGAGCGTTTCTCGCGCATGGTGTGCGCCCTCGGTGGTCCGGCTGATTTGCTCGAGAAGCCGGACAAATACCTGGAAAAAGCACCATTCGTCGTGCCGGTGCCGGCGCTCACAGGCGGTTACGCGCATGTGCGCGATTGCCGCGGCATTGGCCTGGCCGTCGTCGCCCTGGGCGGCGGGCGTCGTCGTCCGAGCGACAGCATCGATTTCGCTGTCGGCCTGACGGACCTGGTGGGACTGGGCGAGCAAGTGGCCGTTGGCCAGCCGCTGGCCATGGTGCATGCGCGCACGCAAGCGGCGGCGCAGCAAGCCGTCAAGGAAATACAGGAAGCGTATGCGATCAGCGCAGTGGCGTTGACGGCCAGCCCGGTGATTTACCGGACGATTCGAGCATAACTATTTTTAGCCCTAGAGCAGGGTCTGGGGTCGTACCCTGAGGGTACGACCCCGGCCTTTGCGGGTTTTACAGGTAAATAATCAAATGAACAACCAAGAACTGATCGCCGAAGCCAATGCTGGCCGTGAATTGGCCTACGCGCCGTATTCGCGTTTCAAGGTGGGCGCGGCGTTGCTGTGCAAGGATGGCCGCGTTTTCCGTGGCTGTAACGTGGAAAATGCCGCCTATGGCCTGTGCAACTGCGCCGAGCGCACGGCGTTTTTCAGCGCCATCGCGCATGGCTGCAAGCCGGGCGACTTCGCCAAACTGGCCGTCACAGGCGATACGGCAGAACCGATCTCTCCATGCGGCGCCTGCCGCCAGGTGATGTTCGAGATGGGCGGTGCCGATTTGCCGGTGATCCTGACGAACCTGAAAAACGACATCATGGAAGTGACGGCGGGCTGGCTGCTGCCACACGGTTTCGGCAATTCCGACCTGGACATGAAGTAACAGGCTGCGCTTGAACAAGACGATCGACATCCAGGCCGCTGTTGCCATCGCTGCGGCCGAAGCCATGGCTGCCAAGACGCAGGGTACGTTCGGCGTGGGCGGCGTGCTGCTCGATGGCGCCGGCAATGTGCTGCAATCGATGCACAACAACGTCGTGCGCCGGGGCCTGGTGTTCGACCCTACCGCGCATGGCGAGCGCCAACTGGTGGACTGGTATTTCGCCGAGCGGGCCAAGGGCACGCCCTTGCCGGCGCCGGGTGAGCTGACCATCGTCACCTCGCTCGACCCCTGCTGCATGTGCACGGGGGCGATATTGGCAGCCGGTTTCAACGTGGTGGTGGCCGCGTCCGACGCCAAGGCGGGCATCAATTACGATGGCGCTGCCACGTTCACGGCCTTGCCAGCGCCGCTGCAGGCGCAGGCTGGCCGCAGCTTTTGCTACCCGGCCGTGCGCGGCGCGACCGAGTATGCGCGCGGGCCGTCCGGTGCCGCGCCCAAATCTTTTTTCATCGGCAAGAGCATCCACGAGGCGACGCAAGCACTGTGCTCGCTGGTGTTCGAAGCGACATCGGCCCAGGTGATGCAGCTGCTGAGTGCCGGCGACGATGGGCCCCGGCGCGATCCTGTCACCTTGCCGTCCGAGCACGCCGTGGTGCGCGCCTTGCGCCGCCGCTATCCCGATGCCCTGACCTACCGCTGCGACCCGCATGCGCCCGACGCGGGCCTGGCACCATTCCTGCAGGCGGCCATGGAGCAGGACGTGCGCGATGGCGGCCAGGGCGATGCGGCGGCCTTGCTCGATTCCTTTGGCAACCTGCTGCTGTGCATGCCGGGCCAGCTGGCGCGTTCGCCCATCCGCACGCCATTCATGGAATGCACGCGCCAGTACGCGCAATTGCGTTATGAATTGATGGCCGGCGCCGAGCCGGCGCTGCAAGAAGAAATCAAAAGCTACCTGGGCCACCCCAAGCATGGCACTTTCGTGCTGGCCGTCGGCCCGGACGACAGCGCCGCCAGTTTCATGACTCTGGGCGCCTACGGCTCGACCATGGAAGGCGCGCTGCCGGAGAATAATCCGGCACAATTCCAGTACGTGCGCCCGGCCATGACGCAAGACGCGTTGCTGGCGCTGTGCAACGCCATGCCACCGCTGTACCGCAAGTTGATACGCATCCGACCGTGCCAGGTGGCCGACCAGGCGCTGGTCAAGGCCCTGGCCCTGGCCCAGGCTTAGGCGTCGTCGTCCGGCTGGTTCTGGAGTAAAAAGTGCCCGCTATGCGGCTAATGCCGTTCAGTTAGTGTGTTGGTGATGCTATTTTTAGCCCAAGAACCAGGACTGGGGTCGGACCCTGAGGGTCCGACCCAATCCACCCAAGTTAAGGAGCAAGCCCGCGCAATTGCTGGCAATTCAATGAAATAGTGCTTGACGTGGCACTGGCTTTGCGCGGCCGCCGCCTTGCTGACCTCTCTTTTTTCGACAGCGGCAAGGCGGCGGCCAATGAAGGTCTTTTGATCTTCATTGGCCCTTCATGTCGCTCGCTTCCTTGCTGTCCGATTTCTCCGACCATCTTCAATCCGACCAGTTTCGGCTTAGCGCCCGCCATCCTGATCATCCGATGGCGTTTCAACGTCGCCGCAAACTGCCGCTGCCATCCTTGGTGGCGCTCATGCTCACCGGCATGCGCAAGAGCGTGCAAACCGAACTTGATGAATTCTTTGGCCATCTGCAACAGCAGGCGCAACTGACGCACCAGGTGAGCGCCCAGGCTTTCGCTCAGGCACGCTCAAAACTTGCTACCACGGCCATCCCAGAGCTTAACGACTGGCTCATTGCACAAGCACAGCAGCATGGCTACCTGCCGCGCTGGCACGGTTTCAGGCTGGTCGCCGCTGACGCCTCGACCGTTCGCTTTGGCTTGCGCGCCAGCCATGTCAAACGCGCCGCCGTGGCCGATCAACTGGTGTTTGGCTTGTTTCTGCCCGGTGCCGAATTGATGCTCTCGGCCTCGCTATACAGTACCGACGTCGGCGAACGCCAGATGCTGTTCGAACAGCTCGACCAGCTTGGCAAGGAAGATCTGCTGTTGCTGGACCGAGGCTATCCATGTTACTGGATGCCCGCCGTGTTGAACCAGCGCCGCATTGCCTTCTGCATGCGTGTCGAGCAGGCCCGCGGCGGAGGCTTTCCCTGCGTCAATCAGTTTCTGAAGTCGGGGCTGCGGGAGCAGATCGTCACGCTGCGGGCGCCGGATCGGCGCGATGCGCTTGACTATGAATGTCCCGCTGAACCGCAGACCGTGCGCCTGATACGCCACGTTGCCTCGACCGGCAAGGTGCGTGTTCTGATGACCAATTTACTGGACGTTGAACAATTCCCTGCCGCATTGTTCGGAGACCTCTACCACCAACGCTGGCGCATTGAGGAAGCCTTCAAGCGCATCAAACACCGCCTCCATCTGGAGCACGTGACGGGACTGTCACAGCAGGCCCTGATGCAGGATCTGGCTGCCAAGGTACTATGCGATAA
Source organism: Janthinobacterium sp. CG_23.4 (assembly GCF_029892305.1). Classification (NCBI taxonomy): domain Bacteria; kingdom Pseudomonadati; phylum Pseudomonadota; class Betaproteobacteria; order Burkholderiales; family Oxalobacteraceae; genus Janthinobacterium; species Janthinobacterium sp. CG_23.4. The sequence goes on from NZ_JARXUX010000001.1 coordinate 750,962, forward strand.
CCTGCAGGCGTTGGCGAGCTGTGCCGCCGGCCAGCAAGATGCATTGCCGACGGACAGACGCATCAACCGCGCCTATGTCCATTCGGTACTCAAGCCGCTCTTGCCATCGTTGCTGCTTGGGCTGGCGGCAGCCCACTTGCTTGCCGACGCGCTGGCTCTGATCGCCAAGCGAACGTTTCAACATCGCCCAGGACAATCAAGGTCACGGCAAACCAACGCCTACAAGCCCCATAAATACATGGCCTACAAGGCTGCTTGATGGCAGCCTGTTGCTTAACTTGGGTGGATTGGGGTCCGACCCCAGCTCTTTGCCTCTGGGGTTAGTGAATTTACTGGCGCTCATAAATCACGCCAAAATCCTTAACTGAACGGCATTACCGCTATGCGGCCGATTTTCGCCTTTGATAAGCCCGCATCGAGCAGCGCCTCGTTAGCCCGTTGCAAGCGAGGAAAGTCGACATGTCCACGCTGGCTGTCGCGGTTCAGCTCGCGTTGTCGGGCAGGGCAAGGCTGGCGGCGAGGCTGCTGCTCATCATCGTTCTGCGTCTTACCATGGATCGTAGGTGCCCAGGCTCCAGATATGGCCTTCCGGGTCGCGGCAGGTAAAGCCCCGTCCGCCGTAGTCTTCATCCTTGATGTCGAGCACGATCTCGGCACCGGCCTCGCGTGCGCTGCGGTAGACGGCATCGGCATCGCTGACGACCAGGTAGCAGTTTTGCGTGTTGGCGCCACCGATGTCGCCAGGCAGTCTCATCAGGCGGCCATAGTCGCTGTCGAGCGCCGGTGCCACCATGACCATGCCGTTACCAAAGCTCAGTTGTGCGTGGGCGACGCCACCGTTACCGTCAGGCACGATCAATTGTTTTTCAAAACCGAGTGCGCTGCACAGCCATTCGATGGCGGCGGGAGCATCGCGGTAGCGCAGGCAGGGAATGGTCGTAGCTGCAGTCGCTTTTGCTGTCGTAGTCATCAGAAAACTCCTATGGCAGATGGGGAGTAGCTTCGATCATTCATCGGGCGCAGCGTTCCGTATCGAGGCCATCCATCAGGATGGCCTTGATGTCCGTCAGTGCCGCACCCAGACATAGTGCCATAAAATAATCTTGGCACTCCTGCCACGACGACAATTTTTATTGCGCTGACTGTCAACGATTTTCCGCCTGCGTGCCCGCGTGCGTGTCGTCGCTGCTGCTTACCCATCGCAACAGCATGACGAGGGCAAACAGCATGATGGCCAGTGGCAAGATGGTGATCAGGAACGCCAGTCCCAGGCAGCACCCCAGCAACATGGGCCAGGACATGATGCGCAGGGCGGCCAAGCCCTCGCGCGCATAGGTACAAAGTTCGCTCCAGAAAGAGCGGAAGGAAGTGTTGCCCGGTGCCCAATTGATGTCTTTCATGCCGTTCTCCAGTGGTTGCCGCTGCCGTATGCAGGCTGGCGATGAAGCCACTGTAGACAAAACCTTGTTGTCGGACATCGCGTATGCGACGAGTGGCAGGAATGGCGGAGCGAACGGTGAAAGACGGGGACGAACGGCTATTCAAATACCTTGAGTTTCAGCTGGAAACTGAGGGCGCCATACAAGCGGTCCTTGTAGGAAGGCACGATGGCGATATTCACACCCACGCGCTGGTATTCATAGCTGATGGTGGGGACCAGGGCCGGGAACCAGCCGCCGTCGCGCATTTTCGGATAGCCGCTAAAACCGCCAACGACGGCGCCCACGCGCAGCGGGCCCACCTTGATGGGCTGATAATACACGCCCAGATAGTTCGAGTAGGCGCGGTCGCTATTATAGAAGCGCCCGGCCGTGGCCGATGCGACCGTGGAAAATCGGTATTCGGCGCCCAGACCCGGATTGCTATCATTCAAATTCTTGTCGCGTTGAAAGTGATGCGAATAAAAGCCCGCATTGAGCCAGGTTTCGCTGAGCGGCGCGTTCTCTATCATGCCCACTGTCTGCGCCTGTGCTGTCGATGCTACTGCCAGCAACAGCGTGCCGGCAGCCTTGCCCAGCAATGACGCCGTGCGCGCCGATGACCATTGTTTCATGCCTGCTCCTTATCCTGTCGCTCTGGCGCCGCGATTGCAAACGCTCTAGCGCGTCATGCTATCACTGCCAGTTTATTCATTGGAAATTTCCTCACGCGCCCGGCGCTGCCGCAGGCAGAGCAATGGCCGTCTGTACCATGCGCGTGATCAGCATTTCGGCGTCCTCGTAATCCTTGCGCGTGAGCTGCTTGCGTTCCAGCACCAGGGCCATCTGCGCTGAAAAATCCGCATATGATTGCGTCATCGCCCAGATGGCAAACATCAGGTGCGTGGCGTTGACAGGCGCGATCCTGCCGGCGGCGATCCAGGCCTCGAAGACGGCGATATCCTTGCGCAGCAGCGGCACGACCCTGTCGCGTATCTGCGTGCCGTACAGCGGAGCGCCATTGATTACCTCCAGCGCATACACGCGCGAGGCCCACGGCTGTTCGCGCGAGAAACGCAGCTTGGCGCCGATATACGCGCGCAGCACGTCATGCGGTTCGTTGTGTTCATTGGCCAGCGACGCCATGCGCGCCAGCCAGTCGTCGAGCACATCGTCGAGCACGCGCTGGTAGAGCAACTGCTTGGAGGGAAAGTAATACAGCAGGTTTTGCTTCGACAAGCCGGCCCGCTTGGCGATGCTGGCGATCGAGGCGCCCTCATAGCCGCTTTCTGCAAATGCGCGCACCGCATGCTGCAGGATGTCCGCTTCCAGGCGGTCGCGGTTTTGCAGACGCCGGCCAGCGGCATTTTTTACGCAAACGGCAGGGGAGTTTTCGCTGGCCATGGCTGATTCTTTAGCGTGGACGTATCGATTGCAGGAACGCTTGCAGCACGGGGGTGTCAGTGTAGGCCACGTTGAAGCGGAACCACACTGTCTCGGGCGCGCGCAGCATGAAAAATTCGTTTGGCGACAGCAGGATGCCTGCCTTCAAGGCCATGTCGGCGATGATCTTGCCATTCCATTCCGGCGTCTGCAGCTCGGGCCAGCCGGCGCTGACGAACATGCCGCCGCGGGGCCGCGCCACGGGCGCCATGCCCGTCTGCGCCAGGCAATCGATGCTGCGCTCGCGGGCCGCATCGAGCTGCGCCACCAGGCGCTCGACCATGCGCTTGTAGGGGCGCGCGGAGATGGCGTGGTAGACGGCGCGCTCGTTGATTTCCGACGTCGTCAACCCCGCCAGCATTTTCACGCGTACCAGTTCGGCCACCAGCGATGGCGAGGCGCAGATGGAACCGACACGCAGTACGGGCGACAGGGTCTTGGAAAAACTGCCCACGCGGATCACGCGGCGCAAGCCGTCCATGGCCGCCAGCGATGCTTCGCCGCGCGCCGCCAGTTCACGGTAGATATCGTCTTCCACCAGCCAGAAATCGAACTGCTCGGCCAGCGCCAGCAAGCGGTGCGCCTGCGCCTGGCTGAGCGAGGTGCCCAGCGGATTTTGCAGCACCGTGTTGACGAACATCAGCTTGGGCTGGGTACGCGCGGCCTCGCTGGCCAGCGTATCGAGATCGAGGCCCGCTTCGCCACGGTTGACGCCGACGGGGATGCAGCCATGGTGGCGGATCAGCGAATGCAGATTGCTATAGCCGGGTTCTTCCACCAGCACCGTGTCACCGGGCTTGGTCAGGCTGCGCAGTATCAAATCGAAGGCATGCGTGGCGCCATGTGTCAGCAGGACCTGCTCCTGCTCTACCTGGAACAGGTCTGCGGACAAGGTCGTCGCCAGGTGCTGGCGCAGCGAGGGAAAGCCCAGCGGGTGACCGTAGCCGCGCAGCCGGCTGGCGGGAACGCGCATGGCCTGGCGCACGGCATCGAGCACGGTCGCTTCGCCGTACATCTGGGGTGGCAGCCAGCCCGCGCCCACAGGCAGGGCATCCGATACGCCCGAATACAGGTCAGGCGTGAGGGCGTCGATGGCGGTGGGGCTGGCAATGGTGTTGGCACTGAGGGCCGTATGCGGCGAGGCGGCGATATCGTGGCGCGCAACGAAGTAGCCGGAGCCGCGCCGCGACGACAACAGGCCCAGGTTGACCAGGCGGTCATACGATTCGACGACGGTAAAGGTCGACACGCCATTGCACTTGGCGAACTGGCGCACGGACGGCATGCGCGTGCCGATGCGCAGGGCGCGGCTGCCCACCATGACGCTGATGGCGCTGACGATCTGTTCTACCAGTCCGCCTTTTTTCTGGCGTTCGATTTCCAGCACGGGCCAGCCGCTGGCTTGCTCGGGGGCATCGTCTGTGCTCTCGCTGGGCTTCAATGCGACTCCTTATGCTGCCTTGCACAAAACTGTAGTGTTTTTTTCGACCTGTACGGTTGGAATACTTTGCCGTTTGTGTACCTGTGCCATTGGGGATGGCCTGTCTATTATTACATCAGATTTTTGCCAACTGGTAAATTATTTTATGCCGCGTCAAAAACCATCTGGGCGTTGCAGCAGCCGATCCAAAGGAGAATGTCATGAACGAAACAAGGCCAGAATCGATGTCGGCATTCTGGATGCCTTTTACTAACAACCGCGATTTCAAGGCTAATCCGCGCCTGTTGGTTTCGGCCGAAGGCATGTACTACAAGGACGTCGATGGCAACGCCATCCTCGATGGCACGGCCGGATTGTGGTGCGTGCCATGCGGCCATGCGCAGCCAAAAATCGTCGGCGCCATCCGCGAGATGGTGGGCCAGCTCGACTTCGCGCCTACTTTTCAGATGGGGCATCCGTCCGCCTTCGAGCTGGCGGAAAAGCTAATGCAGTACACGGGCCACAAGTTCGGCCACGTGTTTTATACCAACTCCGGTTCCGAGGCTGTCGATACGGCCCTCAAGATAGCGCTGGCCTACCACCGGGCACGTGGACAGGGCGCACGCACGCGCTTGATCGGCCGCGAGCGCGGTTATCACGGCGTCGGCTTCGGCGGCATTTCCGTGGGCGGCATCGGCGGCAACCGCAAGAACTTCGGACCCCTGCTGCCGGGCGTGGACCACCTGCCGCACACGCACAACCTGGAAAAGAATGCCTATACGGTGGGCGAACCAGAATACGGCACGCACCTGGCCGACGAACTTGAACGCATCGTCGCCCTGCACGATGCCTCGACGATTGCCGCCGTCATCGTCGAACCTGTGGCCGGTTCCACTGGTGTATTGATCCCGCCGAAAGGCTACCTGAAACGCCTGCGCGAGCTGTGTACCAAGCACGGCATCCTGCTCATCTTCGATGAAGTGATCACGGGTTTCGGTCGCATGACGACGCCGTTTGCGGCCGACTATTTCGATGTCGAGCCGGACCTGATGACGACCGCCAAAGGCTTGACCAACGGTATGGTGCCCATGGGTGCCGTGTTCAGCAAACAGTATATCCACGATGCCTTCATGGATGCGCCACCGGGCATCGAACTTTTCCACGGCTACACCTATTCCGGCCACCCGCTGGCGTGCGCCGCTGCCCTGGCGACCCTGCAAGTGTTCGAGGAACAGGACATCCTCGGCCAGGCTAAAAACATGCAGGCGTATTGGCAAGATGGCGTGCATTCGCTCAAGGGAATGCCGCATGTGATCGACTTGCGCAGCATAGGCCTCATCGCCGGCATCGAACTTGAGCCCATCGCCGGCAAGCCCGGCGCGCGCGCTTTCAGCGCCTTCAAGCAGGCATTCGCTGATGGCCTGCTGATACGCACAACGGGCGACATCATCGCCCTGTCACCACCGCTGGTGCTGAAGAAACAGCATATTGACGAGCTGTTCGGCAAGCTGGCCAAGGTATTAAAAAATCTCGATTAAGGAAGCACATGAACGAACTCGACATCATCACCCATTACATCAACGGCGCCAACGTCGACACGCAAAGTGGCCGCTACGGCGACGTCTACAACCCGGCCCTTGGCGTACCCGTGGCCCGCGTGGCGCTCGGTCCCGTGGAAGACGTGGACGCAGCCGTGCAGGCGGCGGCCGCCGCCTTTCCCTCGTGGTCGGCCACGCCGCCGTTGACGCGTGCGCGTGTCCTGTTTCGCTACCTGCAGCTGTGCCAGCAACACACCGATGAATTTGCCGCCATGCTCACGCGCGAGCATGGCAAGACCTTTGCCGATGCGCAGGGGGAAGTGGCGCGCGGCATCGAGATGGTGGAATTTGCCGTCGGTATCCCGCAACTGTTAAAGGGTGAATTCACGGACCAGATTTCGCGCGGCATCGATGCCTGGTCCATGCGCCAGGCACTCGGCGTGGTGGCCGGCATCACGCCATTCAACTTCCCCGTGATGGTGCCGATGTGGATGTTCCCCGTCGCCATCGCCTGCGGCAATACCTTCGTCTTGAAACCATCCGAGCGCGATCCCTCTGCTTCCTTGCTGCATGCAAGGTTGCTGAAAGAAGCCGGTTTACCCGATGGCGTCTTCAACGTGGTGCAGGGCGATAAAGTGACGGTCGATGCCTTGCTCGATCACCCCGTGGTGCAGGCGATCAGCTTTGTCGGCTCGACGCCGATTGCCGAATATATTTATGCGCGCGGCAGCGCCAGCGGCAAGCGCGTGCAAGCGCTGGGTGGCGCGAAGAATCATATGGTGGTGATGCCCGACGCGGACATGGACATGACGGTCGATGCGCTGATCGGCGCCGCCTACGGTTCGGCGGGCGAACGCTGCATGGCCATTTCGGTGGTGGTGGCCGTGGGCGATGCGGGCGACAAATTGATCGACGCACTGGCAACGCGCACGGCTGCACTGAAAGTGCGCGACGGTATGGATGATGGTGCGGAAATGGGTCCGGTCGTGTCGCTGGCCGCCAAGCAGCGCATTGAAAACCTGATCGCATCAGGCGTGGAACAGGGCGCGACCCTGCTTGTCGATGGCCGCAACCATGTGGTGCCTGGACGTGAAAATGGCTTCTTCGTCGGCGGTACCTTGTTCGACCACGTCACGCGCGACATGAATATCTACAAGGAGGAGATTTTCGGTCCCGTGCTGTGCGTGCTGCGCTGTCCTGACGTGGTGCATGCGGTGCAACTGATCAATGCCAACGAATACGGCAATGGCGTGGCTATCTATACGCGCGATGGCGGTGTGGCGCGCGAATTCGTGCGCCAGATCCAGGTCGGCATGGTGGGCGTCAACATTCCCTTGCCCGTGCCGATGGCCTTCAATAGTTTTGGCGGCTGGAAGCGCAGCATGTTCGGCGACCACCACGCCTATGGTCCCGAAGGCGTGCGTTTCTACACGCGCCACAAAGCCGTGATGCAGCGCTGGCCGAACACGGCAAGCGCTGGCGTGGAATTTGCTTTTCCCCAGATGAAGTGACGCTTGCAAACCAAAAAACCACTGCCGGATAAGATAAGGAAAACGCGATGATCGAGTCCTTGAACTATTTGCCGCATCCCGCCCTGCCTAACGAGGCATTGGCGGGCCATTTCACGGACTTGGCGCCGCCCCTGACGGCGCGTCAGGCGGCCATCGAAAGCGCCCGCTGCCTGTACTGCTACGACGCACCGTGCAGCCGCATCTGTCCGTCAGAAATCGACGTGGCGAGCTTCATTCGCAATATCCACGAGAAGAACATTAACGGCGCCGCAGCCGGCATCCTGAAACAGAACATCCTCGGTGGCAGCTGCGCTCGCGTCTGTCCCACGGAAATCCTGTGCGAGGATGTTTGCGTGCGCAACCACGATGCGGAAGCCCAGCCCGTCAAGATAGGGCTGCTGCAGCGCTACGCCGTCGATCATATGCATTTCGCCAGACATCCGTTCCAGCGCGCCGCCGCCACCGGCAAGACGATTGCCATCGTCGGCGCGGGCCCGGCTGGCCTGTCCTGCGCGCACCGCCTGGCCATGCTGGGGCACGCGGTGGTGATCTTTGAAAAGGCAGGCAAGGCTGGCGGCCTGAATGAATACGGCATCGCCAAATACAAGCTGACGGACGATTTTGCGCAGAAGGAAATCGACTTCCTGTTGCAGATAGGCGGCATCGTCATCCGATGTCGCCAGGCCTTGGGCGAGAACCTGCAGCTGCGCGAGTTGCACGCGCAGTATGACGCCGTCTTTCTGGGCCTGGGCCTGGGTGCCAGCCGCGCACTCGGCCTGACGGGCGAGGATGCACCGGGCTTGCTGGCCGCCGTCGACTACATCAGCGCGCTGCGCCAGGCGGACGACTTGGCCGCGCTGCCCGTTCCCCGGCGCGCCATCGTTATCGGGGCCGGCAATACGGCCATCGATATGGCGGTGCAGATACAGCGCCTGGGCGCCGAGGAAGTCACCTTGGTGTACCGGCGCGGTTTCGACGCCATGACGGCCACTGAGCATGAGCAGGACATCGCCAAGGCGAACCAGGTGCGCATGCTGACGTGGGCCCAGCCGCAGCAGGTCTTGCTCGACGCTGGTGGCAAGGTTGCCGGCATGCGTTTCGAGAAGACGCGCATGCAGGGCACGCGTTTGACAGGTACCGGCGAGACGTTCGACGTGGCGGCCGACGCCATCTTCAAGGCCATCGGCCAAAGCCTCGATGCGCAGGTGCTGCATGACCCGATGGCCTCGCTGCTGAAACGCGAGGGCGACAAGATTGCCGTCGACGCGCGCTTTCGCACGGTACTTCCGGGCATTTACGCGGGCGGCGACTGCGTGGCGCCGGGACAGGACTTGACGGTGCAAGCGGTCCAGCATGGCAAGCTGGCCGCACTCACCATTCATGCCGATTTAATGAGTAAATTGGAGGCTGCATAATGGCTGATCTCAGCATCGATTTTTGCGGCATCAAGGCGCCGAATCCTTTCTGGCTGGCATCCGCGCCGCCGACCGACAAGGCGTATAACGTGGTACGCGCGTTCGAGGCGGGGTGGGGCGGCGTGGTGTGGAAAACGCTAGGCGAAGACCCGGCCGCCGTCAACGTCTCGTCGCGCTACTCGGCCTTGTATGGCAAGAACCGCGAAGTCGTGGGCTTCAACAATATCGAACTCATTACCGACCGTTCTCTGGAAATCAATCTGCGCGAAATTACGCAGGTGAAAAAGGACTGGCCCGACCGCGCCATGATTGTCTCCCTGATGCTGCCCTGCGAAGAGCACTATTGGGCCGACATCCTGCCCAAGGTAGAGGCGACGGGGGCGGACGGCATCGAGCTCAATTTCGGCTGCCCGCACGGCATGCCGGAGCGGGGCATGGGCGCCGCCGTAGGCCAGGTGCCCGAGTATGTGCAGATGGTGACTGCCTGGTGCAAGAAGTACAGCCGTCTTCCCGTTATCGTCAAGCTGACACCGAACATCACGGACGTGCGCATGCCGGCGCGCGCGGCCAAGGCCGGTGGCGCGGACGCCGTCTCGCTGATCAACACCATCAACTCGATCACCTCGCTGGACCTGGACCGCATGGTGGCGCTGCCCATCGTGGGCGGCGCCAGCACGCACGGCGGCTATTGCGGCTCCGCCGTGAAACCGATCGCGCTGAACATGGTGGCGGAAATCGCCCGCGATCCACAGACGCGCGGCTTGCCCATTTCCGGCATTGGCGGCATCGGTAACTGGCGTGACGCGGCCGAATTCATTGCCCTGGGCGCCGGCTGCGTGCAGGTGTGCACGGCGGCCATGCTGCATGGTTTTCGCATCGTCGAAGAGATGAAGGATGGCCTGTCGCGCTGGATGGATGAAAAGGGCTATGAACGCATCAGCGATTTTTCCGGCAAGGCTGTGGCCAACACAACGGACTGGAAATACCTGGACATGAATTACCAGGTCATCGCGCATATCAAGCAGGATGACTGCATCAAGTGCGGCAAGTGTTATGTGGCCTGCGAAGATACCTCGCACCAGTCGATCGCGCAACTGATCGACGCTGCCGGCACGCGCACGTATGAAGTGATCAAGGAGCACTGCGTGGGCTGCAACCTGTGCGAAATCACTTGTCCGGTGCAGGGCTGCATTACGATGCTGCCGCAGGCCACGGGCAAGCCTTATATGAACTGGACACAGGACCCACGCAACCCGCATGCGTTGGTGGAGACGGCATAGGGCACGCTTTTTGCGTGTATTTATTAGATAAACGGCGGCGGGTCTTTGCGGTAAGCTAAACTGCAGCCGTTTCTATAATACCGATCCCCTCCCAACCGATGGAGCATAGCTGTGAACCAAGACTATTCAGGCAACACCCAACTCTGGAATGAAGACCTCGCACCCACCACGGCGGCGCAGCGCACCTGGCGCTGGTACCATTTCGCCGCGCTGTGGGTGGGCATGGTGATGTGTATTCCCGCCTACACCCTGTCGGCCAGCCTGATCGACAGCGGCATGTCCGGTTATCAGGCCGTGCTGACGGTCTTTCTCGCCAACGCCATCGTGCTTCTGCCCATGCTGCTGATCGGCCATGCGGGCACCAAGTACGGCATCCCGTATGCCGTGCTGGCGCGCGCTTCGTTCGGCACCATGGGTGCGCGCTTGCCGGCGCTGATGCGCGCCATCGTCGCCTGCGGCTGGTATGGCATCCAGACCTGGTTCGGCGGGCAGATGATCTATACCCTGATGGGCGTGCTGATAGGGCATGAACTGGGCGGCGAGAAGATCGCAGGCCTGGGCATCAACGGCAGCCAGTTGCTGTGCTTCCTGGCTTTCTGGGCCATCCAGTTCTATTTCATCCTGCATGGCATGGAATCGATCCGCAAGCTCGAAACGTACACGGCGCCGCTGAAAATCCTCATCTGCTTCGTGCTGCTGTACTGGGTGCATAGCAAGGCTGGTGGCGTGGGCGCGCTGCTGGACCAGCCATCGCAATTCATCCCCGGTGGTAAAAAAGCGGGCCAGTTCTGGAGTGTTTTCTGGCCATCGTTGACGGCCATGGTGGGTTTTTGGGCTACTCTGGCACTGAATATTCCCGACTTTACGCGCTTCGCCAAAACGCAGCACGACCAGATCGTGGGTCAATCGGTCGGCTTGCCCGTGCCTATGGGATTGCTGGCCATGCTGGCCGTGATCGTCACGGCAGGCTCCGTGGTCATGTATGGCAAGGCCATCTGGGACCCCGTCGATCTGGCCAGCCGCATGACGGGCGCGGCCGTGCTGATCGCCCTGATCATCCTGTTGATCGACACTGTTAGCGTCAACCTGGCGGCCAACCTGGTGGGACCGGCCTATGATTTTTCTTCGCTGGCACCCAAGCAGATTTCGTACAAGATGGGCGGCTACATCACTGCCTTCATCGCCATTGTCATGATGCCGTGGAAGGTGCTCGAGTCGACGCAGGGCTATATCTTTACGTGGCTGATCGGCTACTCTGCCCTGCTCGGTCCCATCGCCGGCATCCTCATCGTCGATTACTACTTTGTGCGCAAGACGCAGCTCGATGTCAAGCAACTGTACCGCGATGACGGCATCTATTCATATGGCAATGGCTGGAACATGGCGGCGCTGATCGCCTTTGTCGTCGCCGTGCTGCCCAATATCCCGGGTTTCCTGAATGCGGCCTTTCCCACGGCGTTTCCCGACGTGGCTGAAGGCTTTAAAACGATTTACACCTATGCCTGGTTCGTGGGCGTGGCCATCGCCGCAGCCGTCTACGGCGTCATGATGAAGGGCAAGACGGCGGCGCGCGTACAGCAGGTGCCGCAGTCCTGATCGTTTCGATAAGGAGACAAGATGACTACACTGATACGTGGCGGTACTGTTGTCAATGCTGACCGTGCCTTCCGCGCCGATGTACTCATCGAGGGCGACACGATTGCCGCCGTCGGCGAGAATTTGGCGCTGCCGGTGGGCGCCACTGTGCTCGACGCGGGCGGCCTGTATGTGATGCCGGGCGGGATAGACACCCACACGCACATGAACTTGCCCTTCATGGGCACCGTGACATCCGACGATTTTTTCACCGGCACTGCGGCTGGCCTGGCGGGCGGCACCACCACCATCATGGACTTCGTCATTCCCGCGCCGAAGCAGTCCTTGATCGAGGCATATCACCAATGGCGCGCGTGGTCGGCCAAGGCCGCCGGCGACTATACCTTCCACGTGGCGATCACCTGGTGGAGCGAGCAGGTACATGCAGAGATGGGCACGCTGGTGCGCGAGCATGGGGTGAACAGCTTCAAGCACTTCATGGCGTACAAGAACGCCATCATGGCTGACGATGAAACGCTGGTGAAAAGCTTCAGCCGTTCGCTGGAACTTGGGGCGCTGCCTACCGTGCATGCGGAAAACGGCGAGCTGGTTTTTCAATTGCAGCAAGCCTTGCTGAAAAAAGGCATTACCGGGCCGCAGGCGCATCCCTTGTCGCGCCCTCCCGCCGTGGAGGCCGAGGCGGCCAACCGCGCTATTGCCATCGCCAATGTCCTCAATACGCCCGTCTACATCGTGCACGTCTCGTGCGCGGAGTCGCTCGACGCGATCACGCGCGCACGCGCGAATGGCCAGCGTGTGTATGGCGAAGCGCTGGCAGGCCATTTGGTGATCGATGACAGCGTCTACCAGAGCGATGATTTCGACTTTGTGGCGGGCCACGTCATGAGCCCGCCGTTCCGCGGCAAGCATCATCAAGCGGCGCTGTGGCACGGCCTGCAAAGCGGCAACCTGCACACGACGGCCACCGACCATTGTACTTTTTGCGCCGAACAGAAGGCGGCCGGCAAGCACGATTTCACGCGTATTCCGAATGGCTGCGGCGGCGTGGAAGAGCGCATGGCCGTGGTGTGGGACGCGGGTGTCAATTCCGGCATGCTGACGCCCTCGGAGTTCGTCAAGGTATCGTCGACCAATGCGGCGCAAATCTTCAATATGTATCCGCGCAAGGGTCTTATCGCTGCGGGTAGCGATGCCGACATCGTGCTGTGGGATCCGCAAGGCACGCGTACCATTTCCGCCGCCACGCAGTTCGCCAAGGGCGGCTTCAACGTCTTTGAAGGACGCACCGTGCGCGGCATCCCGCGCACCACGATTGCCGCCGGCAAGGTGGTGTTCCATCAGGGCCAGCTGACGGCCATCGAGGGCGCAGGGCGCTATATTGAGCGCCCTGCGTTTTCCACCACCACCGCATGAATTCAGGAGGTAAAAATGGCTGATCTACGCGATGATCTACGCATTAATGGTGAACGATTGTGGGCAGCGCTGATGCAACTGGCGCAGATCGGCGCGACGCCGAAGGGCGGCGTGAAGCGCCTGGCCCTGACGGACCTGGACAAACAGGGGCGCGACCTGGTGGTGGGCTGGGGCCGCGCAGCGGGCATGAGCATCACCATCGACCAGATCGGCAATGTCTTCATGCGCCGCGACGGCACGGACAATAGCTTGCCGCCCGTGATGACGGGCAGCCATATCGACACGCAACCCACGGGCGGCAAGTTCGATGGCAATTACGGCGTGCTGGCGGGCCTGGAAGTGGTGCGCACCCTGAACGATCTGAAAATCAAGACGCAAGCGCCGATCGAGGTGGCCTTCTGGACCAACGAGGAAGGCTCGCGCTTCGTGCCCGTGATGATGGGTTCCGGCGTGTTTTGCGGCGCCTTCTCGCTCGAAACCGCATATGCGGCGAAAGACACGGAAGGGAAAACGGTGGGCGAGGAGCTGGCGCGCATCGGCTATCGTGGAGACCAGGTACCGGGCGAGCATCCCATTGGCGCCTATTTTGAAACGCATATCGAGCAGGGCCCCGTGCTGGAAGACGCCGACAAGGTCATCGGCGTGGTGCCCGCCGTGATGGGACTGTCCTGGTATGACTGCGTCGTGATGGGCATGGAAGCGCACGCGGGACCGACTCCCATGGGGCTGCGCAAGGATGCGTTGCAGGTGGCCACTGGCATCATGCAGGAAGTCGTCGCCATCGCCAATCGCTATCCGCCATACGGACGCGGCACGGTGGGCATGGTGCAGGTGTTCCCGAACAGCCGCAACGTGATCCCCGGCGAAGTGACGTTCAGCATCGACCTGCGCAATGTGAACGATGATCTGCTCAACGCCATGCACGGCGAAATCACGGCCTTCATCGACGCCACGCGCACCGCTACGGGACTCGATATCTCTCTTGAGCGGGTTTCCTATTACCCGCCATGCCCGTTCCACACCGACTGCGTGGACGCCGTGCGCAATGCCACGGCAAAGCTGGGCTACTCGGTGATGGACGTGGTTTCCGGCGCTGGTCACGACGCCATCTACGCGGCCCGGCTGGCGCCGGCCGGCATGATCTTCGTGCCCTGCAAGGATGGCATCAGCCACAATGAAATCGAAGACGCCAAGCCCGAACACCTGGAAGCTGGCTGCAATGTGTTGCTGCACGCGATGCTGGAGCGGGCCGTGGCCGTGTAGCTGTCGCTGCGCGGCGATGCTATGCTGGGCGTCTTGCGACAGCAGGCGGCCCAGCGATGAGCATTTCCGATACCGATACCGATACCCGGCAGCGTCCGGCCGCGCAGCACGCTGCGCGTGGCGGCGAACTGCTGTCGATGGGCGACGCGGCGGGCGCGCAGGCGTGTTTCCAGCAGGCGCTGGCACTTGACCCCGACAACGTGTTTGCCCTGGCCAACCTGGCCTGGATGGGGGAACAGGAGGGCGCACTCGAATACGCCGTGGCCTTGTACCTGCGTGCGCTGGCGCACATGCCGGACGATACGCATCTGCTGCAAAACCTGGGCGCGCTGCTGCTGCGCATGCGTCGCATGGAGGAAGCCGAGCAAATCTTGCGCCGCGTGCTGGCGCTGGAGCCCGAACGCTCTTCCGCTTGGTCCAACCTGGGCGTGCTGCAGGCCAGCCTGCAGCGCGAAACACAGGCAGAGCGTTGCTACCGCCATGCCATGGAACTCGATCCGGCCTACGCGAACGCGCGCTACAACCTCGCCTACCTGCTGCTGCGCCAGGGACGCCTGGCGGAAGGCTGGCAAATGCTCGAAGCGCGGCCGCAACCGTCCGCGTTTGGCGACTACTTTGACTTCCCGCGCTGGCAGGGGGAGTCGCTGGCCGGCAAGTCGCTGCTGATCTGCCCCGAAGCGGGCATGGGCGATATGCTGCTGCTGTGCCGCTACGTGCCCTTGCTGCGCGATATGGGCGCGGCCAGCGTGTCGCTACTGTGCCATGCGCCGCTCAAGGCGCTGCTGCAGACCGTGCCTGGCATCGACGAGGTGCTGGCCATCGGCGAGGCGGTCGCGCAGGGCGGACGCGATTATTGGGTCGCCCTGCTGAGCATTCCCGGCCTGTGCGGTACGGTCCTGGAAACGATACCGTCGAACGTGCCGTATGTGCACGCGGATGCGTGCGCCGTGGCCGCCTGGGCCGCGCGCTTGCCACCCGCGCCGCTGCGCGTGGGCCTGGCCTGGCGAGGCAATCGCGCATTTGAAAACGATGGCGAGCGTTCGCTGGCGGCGCTCGACGCTCTGGCGCCGCTGGGAGCGGTGGCCGGCGTGCAGTTTGTCAGCTTGCAGAAGGGTGCCGGCGAGGATGACACTTCGGCGTCACTGGCCCTGGTCGGCGGTGGCGCAGCGCTGGGCGACATGGCCGATACGGCGGCGCTGATCGCCAACCTGGACCTGGTGATCAGCGTCGATACGGCCGTGGCGCACTTGGCGGGCGCATTGGGTACGCCGTGCTGGCTGCTGTTGCCGCACTACCGGCCCGACTGGCGCTGGCTGGCGGGGCGCAGCGATAGTCCCTGGTATTGCGCGATGCGCCTTTTCCACCAGCCTGCGCCAGGCGGCTGGGCACCATTGATCGCGCAGGTGGCCGAGCAGCTGACGCGCTGGCGACAGAAGACGCTCCGCGCCGGGAGTGACTCTTAGTCGTGGGGCTTGGGCTGGAACTGGCGCAAAAACGCCAGCAGTGCGCGCGCTGCCATGTCGGCGTCGTCCGCCGTCATGGTTTCCAGCGGATTGTGGCTGATGCCGCCATTGCCGCAGCGCGTAAACAGCATGGCGACGTCGGTGATGGCGGCCATGGCCATGGCGTCGTGGCCGGCGCCCGACAGCAGCGCATATGGTTCGATGCCGACCGATTCCACGGCCCGCGCCAGCTGCGCCATCAGCCATGGCGCGCATGGCGCGGCACGCGCCGACAGCAGCAGTTCCAGCTGGCAGTCGATCTGGCGCCGCGCGCAGATGGCGGCGATGCCATCGAGGATGTCGTCGACGGCCGCCTGGCGTACCGCGTCGCTGGCGGCGCGGATATCGAGCGACAGGGTGCAGGCGCCGGCGATCACATTGACGGAACCGTTGGGCACCTGCAACTGGCCTACTGTGCCGACCAGCGCCTCGCCCTGCTTGCAGCGCTGTTCCACCAGCAAGATGATTTCGGCGGCCGCGCTGGCGGCATCCTTGCGCATGGTCATGGGCGTGGTGCCCGCGTGGCTGGCCACGCCGCCAAGATTGACCAGGTAGCGCGAGCTGCCGGCAATCGCCGTCACCACGCCCAGCGGCAAATCGCGCTCCAGCAGTACGGGCCCTTGCTCGATATGCACTTCCACATAGCCGAGCAAGTCGGACGGAACACGCGCGATGGCGCCGATGGCGCTGGCCTCGTGGCCGGCGCCAGCCAGCGCCTCGCGCATGCTCACGCCATTCGTGTCGCACTGTTCCAGCAGCGACAAGTCGAACTTGCCGGTGACAGCCGTGCTGCCCAGGAAGGTGCTCTTGAAGCGCACGCCTTCCTCTTCGGCGAAGCCGACGATCTCGACATGAAACGGCAGTTTTTCACCCCGCGCATGCAGGTGGCGCACGACGGCGATCGGCAGCACGATACCTAGCCGGCCGTCGTACTTGCCGCCGTTGCGCACCGTGTCGTAATGCGATCCGGTCATCAGTGTCTTTGCGCCCGGCACGTCGGACAGGTAGCGTCCGACGACATTGCCGACGGCGTCGATTTGCACCTGCATGCCCGCGTCGCGCATCCAGTCGGCCAGTTGCGCGGCCGTCTTCTGGTGGGCCGGCGTCAGGTAGGCGCAGGTCAGGTTGTCATCGCTGTCGCTCCAGGCGGCCAGCGTTTCCGCATGCTGCATGATGGCCGGGCCGAAGTCCAGGCGCACGTCGAACAAGTCATTGAGGCGCAGTTCGGCGATGCGCTTGATCTGGCGCAGCGATTCGGCCAGTTCGTCGGCGTGACGGTTTTTCAGGCGTCGTGCAAACGTGGCGATGATGTCTTGGCGTGTCAAGCCTTCCCCCGTCGGGCCCTTGACGGCGAGGATGAAGGGAAAACCGAACTTGGCGTTGTACTCGCCGTTGAGATGCTGCAGCGTGGCGAATTCCTCGGTGCTGCATAGATGCAAGCCGGACTTGGCCTGCTCGCGCGCCGATTCCGCCGTCAATTGTCCCGCGATGGCGGCTTTGCCGGCCAGTTCGGGATGGGCGCGTATCAGCCCCAGCTGCTCTTCGGGGGAGGCCAGCGCGAGTACGCGCTGGAGTTCCGTCTTCAGTGCCGTCAGGCTGGCAAACGGCCGGGCTGCGGCCGCGCGCTGGGCGATCCAGGGCGAATGTTCATAGATGCCATGTAGCTGCGCGATAAAATCGGCCTGGCTGCCGGTGTTCAGGTCTGAAAGGGTGGTCATGGTTTTCCGATCATGCAAGCGGTGATGATAGCGCCCCGTTCCTGCGTCCATTATATGCGCGCGTTGATAGCGGCTATCGTTGTACCAGCGCCTTGGCGGCAGCGCTGACCAGGTCGCGCAGCCATTTGTGTTCTGGGGCCTGGTGCACGCGCTGGTGCCACAGCTGGTAAAAGCGCATGGGCGGGAATTTCAATGGCACCGTATACGTCTTCAGCGGCAGGGTTTTCTCATAGAAGCGCATGAATTGCCGGCCCGTGGTGAGCACCAGGTCGGTCTGCGTCAGCATATAGGGAATCAGGCCGAAATATGCCGACTCCACCACCACGTTGCGCTGCAGGTTCTGACGCTCCAGAAAGGCATCAATGACGCCATGGTAGCCCGGCATCATCTGCGACGGCGCCACGTGGGGCAGGCTCAGATAATCGTCGAGCGTCATGGCGTCGCTTGCCGTGCGGCGCGCATAGGCGTTTTCCGCATGCATGGCGCAGATGATGGGATCTTCGAACAGCTTCGAGATGTGCAGATGAGCGGGCGGCTCGTCCCAGTTGGCGATGACCAGGTCCAGCCCGCCGTCGGACAGTTGGCGAATATGGTCGATGCCCGGCCCCAGGCTGTGCAGCACCACGCGGCTTTTCGGCGAACCGCGACGCAGCATGGCCACCACATTGGGCAGGAACTGGCTGTCCAGGTAGTCGGGCGCAGCGATATGGAAGGTGCGCGCCTCTTCCTGGGCCACGAACGGCGTCTTCTTGATGAACAGGCTCTCGGTCTGGTCGAGGATGCGCTTGGCCGGATTGAGCAGGCTTTCACCATGCTGTGTGGGGACCATGCCGCGCGCGCCGCGTACCAGCAGCGGGTCGCCCGTTAATTCGCGCAGCTTGCGCAAGGAGGCGGAAATCGACGGCTGCGGCTGATTGAGTTTGAGCGCCACGCGCGAGACATTCTTTTCCACCAGCAGCAGGTAAAGGATGCGGATCAAGTGCAGGTCGAGGTGTTGTGGCAAGCTGGACATGGGGTGGCGGCTTCGTTGTATATCGATTTGAATATGTCGAATATACGATATTTTTCATGTGAAGGGCGGTAAATCCGTTTATCTTGTGTAGATTGGCACGAATATGGCTTCGGTCTGACTTGAGGAAATTTATGGAAGTATTTGCCTACCTGATTCCGTACGGCCTTGAGTGGCTGAACCTGATCGTTCGCTGGTTGCACGTCATCACGGGCATCGCCTGGATCGGTGCGTCCTTCTATTTCGTCTGGCTCGACAACTCGATCCGCCCGCCGACACCCGGTTCCGAGCTGGCGAAGAAGGGCGTCTCCGGAGAATTATGGGCCGTGCACGGCGGCGGCTTCTACAACCCGCAAAAATATCTGCTGGCGCCGGCCGAACTGCCGAAGGAACTGCACTGGTTCAAGTGGGAAGCGTATTCGACCTGGTTGTCCGGCTTTGCGCTGCTGACGATTGCCTATTACTTCAATGCCCAGGCCATGATGATCGACAAATCCGTGGCCGACATCAGCAGCGCGCAAGCCGTTGGTATCGGCATCGCCACCCTGGTCATAGGCTGGATTGTGTACGACCTGCTATGCCGTTCCCCGCTTGCCAAGCATGAACTGTGGTTCGGCGTGACGGTGTTTGCGCTGATCGTCGGCGCTGCGTATGTGCTGACGCACTTGTTGAGCGGGCGCGCCGCCTACATCCACGTGGGTGCCATGATTGGCAGCATCATGGTGGCCAATGTGCTCATGCTGATCATTCCCGGTCAGCGCAAGATGGTCGAAGCCATGGCTGCCGGCAAGCTGCCCGATCCCAAGCACGGCCTGAAAGCCAAGCAGCGCAGCGTGCATAATAATTACTTTACCTTGCCGGTGCTGTTCATCATGATCAGCAACCACTACGCGATGACCTACCGGAACGATCACGCCTGGCTGGTGCTGGCGCTGATCATGGCGGCCGGTGTCTTCATACGCCATTTCTTCAATCTGCGCCACAAGGGCCGGGTTGAGTGGCGCTATCCGGCCATCGGCGTGGCACTGTTGTTGGGCGTGGCCGTGGCCATCGCGCCGAAAGCGCCCGTGGCTGTGGCGGGGGCGCCTGCGCTGGACCCGGCAGCGCAGTTCAAGAGCGTGCATGCCATCATTGCCCAGCGCTGCGCCACCTGCCACTCGGCGCGGCCCACGCAGCCCGGTTTTGCCACCGCGCCAGCGGGCATGATGCTCGATAATGAAGCGCAGATTCGCCAGCACGCAGCGCAAATCTACCAGCAGGCCATCGAGCTCAAAGCCATGCCGATCGGGAACCTGACCAACATCACCGACGCCGAGCGCAATGAACTGGGCGCCTGGCTACAACAGACCATGCAAGGAGCAAAATGACAACGCACGCAGAACGGATCACCGCCTGGATCGACGATCACTTCGACGAGGAAGTCGCATTTTTACAGCAGGTAGTGCAGCAGCCGACGGATACGCCGCCGGGCAATAACGCACCGCATGCGCAGTTGGTGGCGCAACTGCTGCAAGCCTATGGCTGGCAGGTGGAAAAGCACGCGGTGCCAGCCGAGCAGGTAGCGGCGTACGGCATGCAGAGCATCACTAACCTGATCGTGCGCCGGCCGTATGCTGCGGGCGGGCCGACGGTGGCGCTCAATGCGCATGGCGACGTGGTGCCGCCTGGTGACAACTGGACGTATCCGCCGTATGGCGGCCAGATCGAGGGTGGCTTTATGTATGGCCGCGCGACGGCCGTGTCAAAAAGTGATTTCGCTACCTATGTGTTTGCCGCGCGCGCGCTCGAAGCGCTGGGCGTTCCCTTGCAAGGCCAGCTGGAACTGCACTTTACATATGACGAGGAATTCGGCGGCTTGCTGGGGCCGGGCTGGCTGCTGGAACAGCAGCTGACGAAACCCGACTTCGTTATCGCCGCCGGTTTCAGCTACGCGATCGTCACCGCCCACAACGCCTGCTTGCAGCTTGAAATTACCGTACACGGCAAGTCGGGGCATGGCGCCATGCCCGAAACGGGGCATGATGCGCTGCAGGCAGCGAACAAGATCCTCAATGCCATCTATGGCCAGCTGCCGGAGCTGAAAAAGATCAAGTCCAAGGTGGCGGGCATCGATTCCCCGACCATGCTGGTGGGGCGTATCGACGGTGGCACGAATACCAATGTGGTGCCGGGCAAGGTGGTCATGAAGATGGACCGCCGCATGATTCCGGAAGAAGATCCGGTGGCGGTGGAAGCGCAGGTGCGCGCGCTGATCGAAGATGCCGTGTGCGGCGAGCCGGGCATCCGCATCGAGATCCGTCGCCTGCTGCTGTCGCACGCGCTGCGCCCCTTGCCAGGCTCCGAGCAACTGGTCGGCAGCCTGCAAAAGAACGCGCAGGCGATTCTGGGCGTAACCATTGCCGCCGTCGGCACGCCCTTGTACGCGGATGCGCGCCTGTATGGCGAACGCGGCATTCCTGCCGTGCTGTATGGCGCCGGACCGCGCACGGTACCCGAATCGAACGCGAAGAAGGCCGATGAACGCCTGGCGCTCGACGATTTGCGCAAGGCTAGCAAGATCGTCGCCCTGACACTGCTCGACTTCCTGGGAGAAAAATAGGCCGTCATCGGCCGCGCCGTGCCGGCGCTGCTGCGGGAGAGTGAAAAAGAATAGTGCTGCAGTGCAGGAAAATGCCAACTCTGTCATGATGGGCGGCATTGATATGAAATAGTCGCGCTTGCGCGCCGGCAAACTTCACACTGTGCACCAATACGACCTGATTAGCTGTCATGACTGCGGCGTGTTGTATCGCAAACGTCCGCTGCGTCCACGTGAGAAGGCGCGCTGTAGCCGTTGCCGCTCGGTTCTGTACCGAGCCGCATCGGGTCGGGGCGCCAGCGCAGGTCTGGACAAGGTGCTGGCGTTGACCCTGGCCGCCGCGCTGGCCTTCCTGATCGCGCAGTTCTTTCCGATCGTCGAACTCGACGTCAATGGACTGACCTCCAGCGCCACCTTGCTCGGCTCCATCCGCGTGCTGTGGTACGAGCAGATGCAGGTGGTGGCGAGCATGGTCTTCCTGTCCACCATCGTCTTCCCGGCCGTTGAACTGGCGTCCCTGCTGTATGTGGCGCTGGGCTTGCGTCGCGGCGTCAAGGTGCCCGGCTTTAACCGCGTGCTGCGCGCCGTGCAGATAGCGCGCGAATGGGGCATGACAGAGGTGCTGATGATCGGCATCCTGATCACTGTCGTCAAGATGAGCAGCCTGGCCACCGTGCTGCCGCAACCGGGACTGTTCGCCTTCGGCGCGCTGACGCTGCTGCTGGCCATCGTCGTCTCCTTCGATCCCAAGGCGCTGTGGAACCTGGGTGATGATTTGACGCCGCAGGCGCAGCCTGGCATCGCCTGCCAGGGCTTCGCGCAGAGCGCGAAGGTCGTGCCCTGCCACGCCTGCGCCCTGGTGGCGCCGCCCCTGCACAAGGACAAGGGCAAGCGCCTGGCGTGCGTACGCTGCGGCTCGACCCTGCACGTGCGCAAACCGAACAGTATCAGCCGTACCTGGGCTTTGCTGATCGCCGCCATGATCCTCTACATTCCCGCCAATCTGCTGCCCGTGATGGTGACGCATTCCCTGTTGGGCGCACAAAACGACACGATCATGAGCGGCGTGGTGCTGTTCTGGAGTAGCGGCTCGAAGGGCCTGGCCATCATCATTTTCATCGCCAGCGTGGTCGTGCCCATGCTCAAGCTGGGCGTACTGGCGCTGCTGGCGTTCACCGCGCAGCGGCGCTCGCGCTGGCGGCCGCGCCAGCGCACCATCTTGTACCGCATGGTCGAATTCATCGGCCGCTGGTCCATGCTCGATATCTTTGTCGTCACCCTGACAGTGGCGCTGGTGCGCTTCAACTCGCTGGCCGTGATCACGGCCGGGCCTGGTGCACTGGCCTTTGGCGCCGTGGTGGTGCTAACCATGCTGGCGGCGATGCAGTTTGACCCGCGCCTGATCTGGGACGCCGTCGATGAGCAGGTGCCTGGAGAGGAAGAGCCCGTGATGATGACAAATGCCGCAAACAATACCGTGATTGGAGAACCGCATGGCTGACAAAGCAGCAAACGACCTTGCCGAAACGGGGGGCCACCGATTGCCCGAACCCGATGTGGAACAGGGCAGCCGCTGGCTGCCGTCGCTGGTATGGCTCATTCCGCTGCTGGCCGCGTTGATCGGCGCCGGTCTGGCTGCCAAGTCCATCCTCGATCAGGGACCCACGCTGACGGTCAGCTTCAAGAGCGCCGAAGGGCTGGAGCCGGGCAAGACCAAGGTCAAGTACAAGGATGTCGACATCGGTCAGGTGCGCGCCATCACTCTCGGCGAGGACTTGAGCAAGGTGCTCGTAACGATAGACATGAGCAAGGAAGCACGCCGTTTTGCGACCAACGATTCGCGCTTCTGGGTGGTGCGTCCGCAGATCGGTGCCAGCGGCGTGACAGGGCTGGGTACCTTGCTGTCGGGCGCCTACATCGGCGTTGATACGGGCAAGTCGGAGCAGAAGAGGGAAAACTTCGTCGGCATGGAAAACCCACCCGCCGTGGCCGGTGACCAGAAGGGCAAGCTGTACACGCTGCATGCGGACAGCCTCGGTTCCATCGACGTCGGTTCGCCCCTGTTTTTCCACCGCCTGCGCGTGGGCAAGGTGGTCAGCTTCGCGCTGGACAAGGATGGCAACGGCATTAGCATGTCCGTCTTCGTGAATGCGCCGTACGATCAATTCGTCGGCAAGAATGCGCGCTGGTGGCATGCCAGCGGCGTCGACGTGCGCCTCGATTCGAACGGCTTCAAGCTAAATACGCAGTCCCTGGCCGCCATGCTGGTGGGAGGTATAGCCTTCGAGGCGGAAAATGGCCGCAAGCCGGAAGATCCGGCGCCCGCTGGCACCAGCTACCGCCTGGCGGCCGACGAGGCCAGCGCCATGCGCGAGCCCGATGGTGACGCCATTACCACCGTATTCTATTTCGACCAGTCCCTGCGCGGCTTGCAGCCTGGCGCCAGCGTCGACTTCCGTGGCATCGTACTGGGCGAGGTGCGCTCGGTGGGCATCGAGTTCGACCCCGTGAAAAATAATTTCCGCATGCCTGTCACCGTCAATCTGTATCCTGCACGCCTGGGCACGCGCTTCAAGGCGGCCGTCGATGATGCGGAAGGCTCGGCCGGTCATCAGTTGCTCGAA
The DNA here is from genome assembly GCF_029892305.1 of Janthinobacterium sp. CG_23.4. NCBI lineage: Bacteria > Pseudomonadati > Pseudomonadota > Betaproteobacteria > Burkholderiales > Oxalobacteraceae > Janthinobacterium > Janthinobacterium sp. CG_23.4. The sequence continues at coordinate 774,690 of NZ_JARXUX010000001.1, forward strand.
CGCATGGTCAGTCGTGGTTTGCGCGCCCAGCTGCGCACGGGCAACCTGCTCACCAGCCAGTTGTATATCGCGCTGGACTTCTTCCCGAAAGCGCCGAAAGTGGCCTTGGACTTGAACAGGTATCCGCTGGAAGTGCCCACCGTGCCCAATACCCTGGATGAACTGCAGACGCAGATCGCCAGTATCGCGCGCAAGCTGGACCAAGTGCCCTACGCCGAGCTTGGCAACAATTTGAACGCGACCATCAAGCAGGCCAACACCCTGTTCAAGCAGCTCGATGGCCAGGTAGTGCCGGAAATGCGCGATACCCTGACGGCGGCAAAACAGACCTTCGGTACGGCCGAACAGGTGCTGCAAAAGGATTCGCCGCTGCAGTCGGACGTGCGCCAGGCCTTGCAACAGCTGACGCAAACCCTGCAATCACTCAATGCCCTGTCGGATTACCTGGAACGGCATCCCGAGTCCCTGATCCGCGGTAAAAAAGGAGATGAAAAATGATGAAGCCCGTCCTTGTAAGCTGCGCAGCGCTGCTGGCGAGCGTCTTGCTGGGCGCCTGCTCCACGCCCCAGCCCGAGTATTTCTATACGCTCGGTGGCGGCGTTGATGCGCAGCCGGCCAAAGCCGTCAAATATTATGTCGAGGTGCTGGCCGTCAGCGTGCCACAACAGGTGAGCCGCAATCAGTTCGTCGTGACGGCGCCGTCTGGACGCATCGAATTGCTCGAGCAGCAGCGCTGGGCAGGCCCGCTGGCCGGCGAGATCGGTCAGGCCTTGTCGACGGCCTTGACGAATGACCTGGGCGCCATCGATGTATTTCGCACGCCGCACTCCGACAACCTGCCCGTGTACCGCATCAGCACCAATGTGCAGCGCTTCGAGTCCGTCATGGGCCAGTATGCGCTGATCGATGCCGTGTGGAGCGCGCGCCAGTTGGCCAGCAACAAGGTGCTCACTTGCCGCACCATCGCCAATGAAAAAGTGGGCGCAGGCTACGCTGAACTGGTGCGGGGCCACCGCCGCGCCGTCGGGCGCATCGCTGCCGATGTGGCGAATGTGGTGCGTGCTTTTGACAACGGCCACGCTGCCTGCCCGGCCGCCTGAGCCGCTTTCTGCTACCCAGTCCCGCCGGCCGCTGGTAAAATGCCGGCATGGGAATGACCTCTTTCACACGCCGCTGCGCCGCCTGGATCGCCTGTTTCGCGATTCTGCTGGCGGCGCTCGCGCCGTCGATTTCCCACGCCGTCGCCAATGCCAAGCAGCAGTCCGGCTCCGGCTGGGCGGAAATCTGTTCGGTGGCCGGCATCCGTTTCGTCCAGCTTGTCCAGGTCGATGACGGCGCCGGCGACGGCAAGACCGGCGGCAAGGCCATGCAGATGGAGCATTGTGCCTTCTGTTCCACGCATGCGGGCTCCATAGGCTTGCCGCCCAGTCCCGTGCTGCCGCTGCTTGTGGCCAGCGGCACGGCCATTTTCCCGGCCCTGTACTACCAGTCGCCGTCCCCGCTGTTCATCTGGTCTACCGCGCAATCGCGCGCGCCGCCCGGCCTCGTTTAATTTCTAGCATCTTTAGTGCTTGCCTCTTGCGCCCTTGAGCGTGACGGGCGGCATCCGCACATTTAAACGAGAATCACATGAATAAAAGATTATTGGTGCTGGCCGTGGCCATCACCTTGGCCTACCCCTGCGCGCAGGCGCAAGCCGATCACGCCATCGATACCGTCGTCGTTTCCGGTTCGCGCGCACAATCGTGGCTGTCCGAGACGCCGCAAGCCATCGGCGTCGTCAATGCGGCATTGCTGGAACGCGACAAGCCCAAGACCATGGGCGATATCCTCAACCGCATCGCCGGCGTGTACTGGAATGATCTGGGCAACGAGCAGCACAGCATGAGCATCCGCCAGCCTATCGGCACGAATGCCGTCTACCAGTACCTGGAAGATGGTATTCCGATCCGCCCGCTGGGCGTCTTCAACCACAACTCGCTCAACGAGATGAATATGGCGGGGGCGAGCGGCGTGGAAGTGGTGAAGGGCGCTGCTTCCTCGCTGTATGGCAGCAATGCCGTGGGCGGCGCCGTCAATTTCCTCAGCGCTGGCGCCAGCGCCACGCCGACGGCCAAAGTGGACATCCGGCGCGATAATGTGGCCGGCTTCAGCCGCTATGACACCTCTGCCAGCGATACCTGGGGGCCGCTGGGACTGCGCTTTTCCCATTACAGTTCGCGCCGTTCGCGCGACAACTGGCAAGAGTACAGCTATGGCGACAAGGATTCGTTCTCGCTGCGCGCCGACTATGCGCTCAGTCCTACCTCGCAGCTGCGCGCCACCCTGGTCCACATGGATCTCGATGCGGCCATGACGGGCAGTCTGTTTGAAAATGACTACCGCAATGCGCCCGGCAAGAGCCTGAACACCTTTACTTACCGCAAAGACAAGACCACGCGCATGAATCTGGCGTGGGAAGGCGAGACGACGGTCAACGGCACAAGCACCGTCACCGTGTTTACGCGCAAGAACGACCATGGGCAGATTCCCGCGTATTCCATCGGTAGTTGCGTCGGTACGCTGTGCAAGGGTGTCATCAATAACAACCACGTCGATTCGCTGGGGCTGGATGTGAAACACCAGCAGGAATTCACCTGGCTGCGTTCGCGCCTGGTCGCTGGCGTGTACGTGGACAAGAGCGACAACCCTTTTGTCAGCGACAACCTGTCCATCGTGCGCGATGCCGCCACGGGCCGCTATCTGCGCTATACGCTGGCCAATGCCGTCAATCCGCAGGGCGTGCGCGACTACCAGACGGACATTCTGAATACGGCCGTCTTCGCGCAATGGGAATTTTCTCCGCTGGCGGGCACGCGCGTGGTGCTGGGCGCTCGCTCGGATGCCATTCGCTACGATTACCATAACAAGCTGGCGCCCGGTGGCAGCGTCAATTACGGCGCACCGGACGAGTCGCGCAGCTTTTCGCACCTCAGTCCGAAGCTCGGTGGCACCTACGCGCTCGGCCATGCGGGCAGCGCGTATGCCAACGTCAGCCAGGGTTTTACGCCGCCAGAAGTGAGTCAGCTGTATGGCAAGACGGGCATCGCCGACCTGCAGCCGTCGGTCTACAACAACTATGAGCTGGGCTTGCGCTGGGCCTTCTTGCAGGGCCGCCTGAAACTCGATACGGCCGTGTACCGCCTCGATGGGCGTGACACCATCGTCAGCTATACGCTTTCGCCGGGCAACAGCGAAAACCGCAATGCGGGCCGCACGCGCAGCGAAGGCCTGGAGCTTGGGCTGAACTACGATAGCGGCCCGTTCGACGCGCGCTTCGCCACGGCGATCGCGCGTCACCGCTATCTGCGCTACCAGGTGTCTGCCAGCCTCGATTACAGTGGACGCAGCATGCCGCAGGCGCCGCGCGACATCACCTCGGTCGAGATCGGCTACAAGCCTTTGGCCGGCGCCAGGGTGGCGCTCGAAGCCGTGCATCAAGGCCGCTACTGGATGAACAACGCCAATACGGTGCAGTACAAAGGCCACGCGTTGCTGAACCTGCGCGCCAGCTACCAGCTGGCGCGTGGCCTGGAAGCGTGGGCGCAGGTGCGCAACCTGATGGATAAGCGCTATGCCGATTCGGCCAGTAGCAGCTACTCGGGCGTGGGCAGTTACGCGCCGAACAGCCAGAACCAGTACACGCCCGGTGCGCCGCGCAGCGTGATGCTGGGCCTGGGCTATACCTTCAATGCACTGTGAAGACGGCCATGGACGACGCAACTTTTCTCATCGCACGGCGTAAAAGCCTGTACTGGCGCATCCACTTCTGGGCCGCGCTGATCGCCTCGCCGTTTGCGCTGGTGGCTACCTTGACGGGCATCTTGTATGTGTTCACGCCGCAGATCGAGGCCAGGCTGTACCAGCAACTTGACCATGTGGCCCCGCAAGCGTCCATGCTGGCGCTGGACGCTGCCGTGGCGGCAGCGGAACAGGCGGCGCCGCGTGGCTGGGCCGTGCAGCACGTGGTGCCACCATTTCAAGGGGACGACGCGGTGCAGGTGGCGTTCGCGCCGCCCGGCGGCGGCGTGGACGAGCATGCGGGCCATGGCGGACATGGCGCGCCGCGCAAACCGAAGTTCGGCCTGCCCGCGCAAGCCGTCATCGTCTACGTCAATCCGTATGATGCGCGCGTGCTCGGTAGCCTGGTAGGCGCGGAGCGCTTCGGCAACTGGGCCAAAAAGCTGCATTCGCGCCTGCTGCAAAACGATGGCTGGCGCTGGATGATCGAGCTGGCGGCCAGTTGGCTGATGGTGATGTTGGTGACGGGCGTAGTCCTGTGGTGGCCGCGCGGCAGCCAATCGGGCTTGCCCAAGCGCGGCGCGCGCGGGCGCAATGGCTGGCGCCAATGGCATGCCTTCCTGGGCGTGGCGCTTGGCGTCATCAGTTTGGTCATCTTGGCGACGGGCTTGACGTGGAGCCAGCAGGCGGGCGGGCGCATACGCGCGCTGCGCGACATCAGCGGCCAGGCGCCGCCGCCCGTGCCGCGCGGCTTGCACTCAAGCGAGCATGGCGCGGGAGGTCCGCTCGACTGGCAGGACGCTTGGCAGGTGGCGCGCAGCCATGCACCGGCCATCGCCTTGCAGCTGACCGCGCCGGCCAGCCAGGACGATGTGTGGCGCGCCACCATGGCCGACCGCAGCCAGCCCACGTTGCGCTTCGACCTGCAATTCGATGCCTATAGCGGCAAGCCCCTGTATTACGCCGGGTGGGAGGCGCAGACGGCGTTCGGCAAAGCCACCGCCATCGGCATACCGTTTCACCGGGGTGAGTTCGGCTGGTGGAACCAGGCGCTGTTACTGCTGTTTGGCGCCAGCGTGCTGTTCTCGCTGGTATCGGGCTGGGTGATGTTCTTCAAGCGGCGCTTGCCAGGCTCACTGGGCTTGCCCCGCTTGCTGCCTGACGCCTGGACCTCGCCTTCAGCGCTGGCCTGGCTGCTTGGCGCCGCCATGTGTGCACTGATGCCATTGCTGTTCATTTCCGCCTGCGTGCTGATGCTGCTCGAACTGGGGCTGGCAAAATGGGGTAAGCGTATCGGCAGGGCGGGCCTGCGCTAAAAGTCTGCGCTAAAATAGGGGGTGCGGCCCGGCTCGTTGCCTGGGGCCGCCCCCTTGTATTGGTTGACGCATGTTATTCATCGACTTTCCCGCCTTGTCCGTGCTGGCCGCCGCTTCGGCACTGGTAACAAAAAAATGCAGCTGCTGCACGGTGTCGCTGGCCGCGTGGCAGCGCCTGCCCACCTCGCTGCAACTCGACCGTTTCGAGGAGGTCGGCACCCTGCGCGAAGACCCGTACGAGGAGCCCACGTTTGAAGAGTACCATCCCGATGGCACGCGCTATGACAGCGTCGATGCACCCATCGCGCCGCGCTACTATCCCGCCAACCTGAGCCAGGTGGCGCGCTGCCTCAATTGCGCCCGCCACTACCTGCGCTACAACGAGGCGGGCGGCTACTTCACGGAACTGCGCATCCGCGCGCTGCGCCCCGAATTGCTGGCCGACGCCGCCTTGTAATCCGCGCCAAGCGTTACAGGCTGGTCTTGGCCTGTGCAAGGCCGTGTTCAGCGTAGATGGAATACACGGCGGCGAGGACGTTTCCAGTTCCGACGATCGCTCCAGATGCCGCATATTGAACAGTATGGTCGAGAACGCATGAGGAAGCTCAGTACGCCAGAACTATCAGGAACGACATAAGAGCGTACCCTAGTGCGATCAAAGTGCTCAATTGTTTAATTAATAGTGTACTTCCCGATCACACGTCAACGCGCAGATCAAATATTGCGGTGGCGTAATAGATACAGATGCCTACGGCCAGCTATTCCACTGTCGCGTTGGCCTTGCCGACGAGCGAGCATCCGCATGCCGTCTTGCAGCCATGTACGGCCACCGGTATGCCCCCGGCGGTGAGGGTTTCATGCGCAGTAATGATTTTATTGACGCCATGCGGCGCGCCACCGGGATAGCGCTGCGGGCACATGACGTCGTCGCCCAGCCGCGCAATCGCCTTGCCACCGATATCGTGTGTGGGTGAGCCGCTGATGACTTTCCCTCCATGGTCGGTAGAATCACCTACTGTGATGATTTTCAAGGGCATGTGGTTCTCCTGTTTGTTCTTGCTAGTCTCAGTAAGTGGGACGGCCGTTGGATTCGGGCTCCACAGCGCTATCCACGCCGGACCATTTCGGTAGTGGGGCTGGAGGCAATGGAAGTACTTGGTCGAGCCTGCTCAGTTTCAAGTCCGGATTGACATCCAACACTTCGGAAACGGTCTTGTATCGACTGCTGCGTTCCCGGTCCAATGTGACGCCGAGTAGTTTTAAGGCGGATTTTTCCTCATCCTTCGCATTGGTCCAATGCCCATCGTCAAATAACAACCATAGGGCAGCCGCGCAGTTCGAATTTCCAAATTTTACGCCCTCTTGGTAGATTGTTATGGCCTCCGTGAAGCGTTTATGGATTCTTGCAGTCATTCCCAACTCATACGCGGCGGGGCCATGACCTTGTTGGTATGCACATTGCTGCATAGTTTTTTCGTCGCCTAATCTTCCAGCGTCGCTATAGGCCTGGGCAAGTGTCATCTGTGCCTCTGGACTGCCTAGTTGGGCTGCCCTCAGATAGTATGCCCAAGCCAAATCGACATCGTAAGGTGCCCCTCCATAACCATGCTCGTAAGCTACGCCAAGGTCATACAGTCCCCAAGGTTGCATCTCCTTTGCCGCCATGCGGGCGATTTCGACACTCTTGGCGGGGTCTGCATCAAGCACGTGGTTGGTTTCGAGAACGCCGAGTCCGTGCAGATAAAAATGAGCCATCAGTGCACGCGCTCCCCAGTCCGCCAACTCGGCGGCCTTTTTCACATCGGTGAGTATGCGCGTGGTCTCCTCTCGGGTGAATTGCCACGCTATCTTGCTACGCCATACCTTGCGAGCCTCGATATAGAGCCGGTATGCTGCCGGGTCGCGGCTTGCCGGCATGTGGTCCTTCCAGCGCGCGCATGCGGGTAGCGGGTCAGACATACTGAACTTCTTGAATCCATATGGCAAGGCGTGCAAGGCTCTCTCCTGTAAATAGAAGTTGAGGGAAAATGCGCCTGCCGCCAATACCACTAGCAAGGTGAACGCATATATCAGGCGCAGTCGGTAATTGCTCATGTCTATACGACAGGCGAGCCAGGTTTGCGGTCCACATAGAACGGCATAATCTGGCTTTCAAGTGCCAAACCCGCTGCCATCAATTTCTTATTTTGGAGCGCCACATCCCCCCAGTTCCTAAATGTCTTGGACATATCACTGAATTGCGCTGGCCCCGCCATCCCAGAGCACTGGCTGAACAAATCACAGCGCAATTGAAACGCTACCTCCTTCGCCTCGCTCAGCACGTTAAGCTCGCTGTCTAATGCCATGCTGCGTAGATTCAGGTTGGCCGAGCCTATCGTGAACGCGGCGTCATCCACAATCGCCACCTTGGCGTGGATATAGATTTCTTCATAGTCCGTCGCTTGCAGCCTGTCTTTGTCCCTGGCACAAGTCCAAAGCGACCCCATAAAAACCTTGACGCCACGCTCGGCCAGTTCTTCCGCAGTAATCGGCGGTTTGGTCTTTTTCTCCCGCGCCAGCTTCAAGGCTTCTTCGTGCTCCACCTTCATTGCCTCACTCCTGCCCACCTTGCTGGCTACATCGTAGGTCGGCACGTCCATGCCATCATTTTCCGGGGTGGAGGTCAGGATGAACACATATATCGGCTTCAGGTAGCCGGCCGAACGCAGGCGGCCGACGCATTCGATGAGATGCTCCGCCCAAGGCTCATACTGGATATATTGGTTCTGTATGAAGATGTAGCGAAGAGTTTGCCGACTCAGGTTGGCGTAGCATTCCTTAATGGTTTTCTCTGTATGCTGCGGCTCGGTGCGCAGCAGCTGTACATTGTGTAAGCCGTTTTGTAGTCTGAACGCGCTCAATGGTATCTTCGCGCGCCGCGCGATGAACTCCGGGTCCATCTCATCATGAAGCCAGTCCCCAGCTTTCTTAACGATACGCTTGATTGGCGGATTAAAAAACCAGGCCGTGTCCATGAAGAGAGAGGAAGGCCTGGTTGACTTTTCCCACGCTTGGCAGAAATTATGATTGAGGTCGTAGAGAATCGGACCATGCAAGCGACAGGACACATCCTGATACGGTTTCACCACATGGCTATTCTTGTCGATGTATGATTGGACAAGCCACTCCTTGGCCGCCTGCTGCTGCGAACTCAATTGGTATCCTGGACCAGCACTGTCATAACACTCGCCTTCCTTCCAAGCCGCCTTCTGTAGCTTCACATGCTCCATGTGGTAGATGCGCTCGCGTCTGATGTCGCGGAAGTGGTGCTCTGACGTGTCCCAGAAGTCGGTGACGGAATTGTGTCCCATCACATAACCTATCGCATTGACCGGATTTTCATAGTCAATTAACAGCATTTTTTGGTGGTGCGTGGCAAACCTCCTGGTGACTTGTGTCATAAAACCAGTGGGCGCCAGCTCTCCCGACAATGAATTTTCTAACAAAGCGATAGGAACTTTGCGCACATGAAAATGAATATTCGGTATCGCGTCGTCGCAAACCTGCGCATACCATTCTGCGTTATAGGCTTGGTGCGATTCGCTAAAATAACCGCCCATGGCGCATCCGATATATGGAAATCGTCTGCCGTAGTAGCCTGGATTGTTTTTCATTAACTTTTGCGTCACGGCGCTGTCGTGCCATACCAGCAAACGAACTTTGACCGGATTGGGCGTGCGCGAGGCAATCTTCTTCAGTAAATCTCCATAACGTATGCCATCCTCGGCGCTCTTGCCGCGCACCAGCACCATGCCAGGGTCGAATCCCCATGTGATGATGTCGACGCTATGCTTGGCGCTTTCCACGTCCTTCGCTATTTTCCTGAAGACCGTTTCTCCGCAAATCAATGGTTCAATAAAACAGCGATAACGCGGCGGATGGACGGGGTATGGAACATGCACAAACCAAGGCTGTGCGAGGCATTGGTAGGGCGCGTCGTTGTCGCGATAGGATAGAGTTTGCTTGTAGAGGTCTACGTTGCTGTTCATGCCACTCATGGTGCAGTCCTTAAAAAAGTCAGCGATGGCGTCATACTTCGGATGAATCTTCGCCGTCGTCCAATGCAGGATTTGACAGCACACGACTCTGTTCCAGCGTCGCGTAGCCCTCGTTGGCAGCCCCGCCCGAATTGGTGTACCCGTGGTACCCGATGCCAGCGCTCATTTCCTGTTTCTCGTCATGTGGGTTCGACGCGACGGTATAGCGGTTGCCGTTGGGGAGCTCCAACTCGTAGGTGGACTGCTTTTCCAGCTCGTGCTGGAAAGTCATGTTGCCGTTGTCGTCAAACACCCCGTGTTCCGTCAGCGCGCCATCCTTGTAGAGTTTGTAAGGCAAGCCAGCATTGAGGGCGCCGCCCGCCGCCGGATGACTGTTCAAATGAAACGTGCCCGCGCCCTTCAGCTGGGCCTGTGGCGGTTGCACCTGGGCTATCTGCAGGTTTTTCGGGCCGCGCAAACTGTGGCTCACTGCATGCGCGACAAAAGTGCCGTTGCTGCCTTGTTCGATGCCGCCGGCGCTGAACCTGGCGTAGCTGCCGCCGCCGTTGATGAGCACTTCCTCCTTGGCGCTGATGGTGATACGGTTGGCCGTGTGCGTGATGTTGAGCTTGGCAAAGATGTTGATGCTGTCCTTCAACGCCCGCACATCGATATCGCCGGCTGCTGCGACTAGGCGCATGCCGGCCTGCTGCACGAACAGGCGCAATGCTTGCCGCACGCTGGCAAACAGGCTGGCGCCGCTGGCGATGGACAGGTCTTGTCCGGTGGTAATGGCCGTATGCTGGTCGCTGGCCAGATGGGTGCTGCCTCGGGTCGTGGTCTCGATGCCGGCCGGGCTGGCCAGCACCAGGTGCGGTGCGGCCAGTTGGGGAAAGCTGCCCTTGGCGCCCGCGCCGCCCTGGATGCTGTCGTTCTGCGCCTTAATGGCAGCCACCGTTTTGGCCTGGTCCTCGCCGTCCTGCGCGCCCGATTGCAGGGCCAGCTTGGCCAGCGTCTCTTGCCGGGCCTGGGCGGCCTTCAGGCGCAGCTGTGTCTCGCCCATGTCTTTGATGTGCGAGGCGCCATCGGGGCGCGCCTCGGTGGTGATGAGCATGCCCCGGTTCGCACGCGCCACGCCCCAGGCATTGGTCGCCAGCTCCCAGCCGTCGCCGCGCGCGTCCATGCGGCCGTCGGACGTGTCAATGCGGGTGATGCTGCCCAGCGACAGCTGGCTGTGCTCGTGGTCGCTCTTGAGCTGCGCCTGCAGAGCACCCTTGGTATCGTCCAGTACCAGATGGTTGCTGTTGCCATCGCCGCCGCTGTTCAATTCGCGGCTGCGCAATCCCGCCAGCGAGCGCTGTGCCGGCAAGTGCCAGGGCGGCATGTTGTCGCGGTTGTAGACGACACCAACGACGATGGGATGGTCGATATTTCCATCGACGAACTGCACCAGCACTTCCTGGCCCACGCGCGGCAAGCACATCTGGCCGAAGTACTGGCCGGCCATGGGCATCATGACGCGTATCCACGGCGAACTGGCCTGGTCGAATGTACCCAGCCGGTCCCAGTGAAATTGCAGTTTGACCCGGGCCAGCGCGTCGGTATAAATATCCTCGCCGGGCGGGCCGACGACGATGGCCGTCTGCACGCCGGGATTGCCACACGGCACGCTGTTATGCTGACGTCCCGGGTGCCAGCGTATGTCGCGGCGTAGGCAGACGAGGGTATTGCTGTATTCCGATTTGCCGTCCGGGCCGGCGGGATAATTGTTGCTCGCCACATGTTCCACCGACACGATGAGATAGTCGCGCGCACCGATACCCGGTTTCCTGTCTTCGCCGGGCGCCGGCGCCTTGACTTGTGCGCTGAAGTGGCCGGTCAGCTTGAACGTGCGGCCCGGCTGCGCGGCGCGGTCGTTGCCGCCCGCTTCGAAATACTGGGTGCGCTGGTTATGTTCTTCCATGCGGCGCTGCGCCAGGGTCTCGCCGTCCCGCAGATTCGGGTAGCCGTAGGCGCCGGTGTTTTCGTAGAGTTCATAGCCGTCCACGTCGCCCTGCGCGTTCAGGGAGCTGCCCTGGACCCGTTGCGGATGCGGGCTCTTATAGTTAAAACTGGCCAGTGTCAGTTTGCCGGAGCCGAGTTCCCGTACCGCTTGCCAGTCGTCAATCCCGTCCGCTTCCTCGGATCCGGCCTGGGCGCGAAACTGCATCTGGTCCGCAGCATCGGCGACATGCGCGTCGTCGATGGCTTCGGCGAGGGTGGAGTTGTCGCTGAGAATGAGCGTGTGGCCGTCGGCCCGGTGCTCGTAGTGGTAATACAGTCCCGCGTCTTCCCAACGACGGTGCAGATGGTTGTAGTCCGTCTCGTTATGCTGGTTGGCGCAGGTCAGTTTTTTATCGTCGTAACCGGGGCCTAGACTGGTCTTCCAGTCGCGCTGGCGGTAGTGTGCGAAGGTGGTTTCGGTCAGCTCGATGGTGCTGCGGTGGTGGAAGGAGACGTTGTCTTGGCGCAGCTTGGCGAAGGCCAGCCAGGGCGACAGCAGCATCTGGTAATAGGCGAAGCCGCCGTCGGTACGGACAAAACGGAAACTGCCGACGTAGCCGTTCATGTAGCGCAGGCTGCCGTTCTCGCGCACCAGGGAAATGGTGACCATCTTGCCCATCATGCTTTTGAGGGGGATGCCGGCGTCATCCGACAGCACCTCGGCCTCGATGCGAAAATCGCGCGATAACTCCTCGCGCATGCGCACCTTGTTGACCAGCATGACGGCATTCGCGGGACTGTCCACCTGCGGGAAGTCCATGCGCATGAGCCGATTGGCTTGCGATTGGGCGCCAAATACGGACAGCGCCGCCATGCCAGCGTCCACGATGTTGCGTATCATGCAGCCTCCGATGTGCTTCCCGCCGACGGCGGATGAGATGGGTCGTTATTTATCCTGTATCCGCCACTGTAGGTGCGGGTCGGGGCAGCCGTATTGAGGGGACTCAAGGGAGCTCATCACTGGTGAGCCGGTCTGCGCGCACTATCGTGGGGGAAATGAACATCACCTTGCGCAGCGACAGCCGCGGTCCGTGCGCCTGCATGCGGAAGTGGCCGCGCCGCCAGTGCGGCGACATCTCTCCGGACGCGCTGCGAAGATGGGCTGGCAGCGTGTCCGGTCCCAATACTACGCGGTCATAGAGGCGTTCGGTCTGCCGGAGCAGCTTGGCGGCCTTTCTGGGCCCCATGCCCTGCAAGCGCCGCAACGCGTCGCCATGCGGCGTCAGGCTTACATGGCGTGCCTGTTCGATGCCCCAGTACAGAAAAACCTTCGTGCAAAGCTGTGCCAGCGCCGTTTGCTGCGCCAACAAGGAATCGGACTCTACCGTCCCCCCGCACTGACTCCGGATGACGCTGAGCAGGGATTCCTGCTCGTCCTCGATGACAAAATCGAGGCTGCTGATGCCCAAGGGCTCGTCACGGTCTGCCGCATAAATCGCCACAATGGAAATGGCTCGTTTACCGTTGTACGTTGATGCGAACACATAGGCACCTTGGATGCGATGAACGCCGGTCTCTACGGGCAGCACGACTGCTTGCCGCATCGCCTCGCCGAATCGGATATAGCAGGCCGCCATGCGCGGTCGCAACTGGGCGGCGGGAATGTCTTCGCCTAGGTCGGAACTCGTCAGCAGCCGCTCCAATGCCGGTGTCAACTCAATGACCATGTTGGGCCGCTGCCAGAACATCAGGGCCGCCGTGGTGAACATGGCGTCGCATTCGATGGCGTCCCGGGAAAAATTGCGGGGCGAGTGGCGCAGTAAAATATTGCGTACCAGGTCGTCGTTCTCGGCGAAGCGCAGATGCAGCCTGGCCAGCACGTCTGCGGCGCTCAACTGGGCGGCCCCGTCTTCGCGCTGCGCGGCGCATCGTTGCCATGTTTGATAAAAACCGATATTTCGCACATGCATAGGATGCACATCGTCGCCGCGCGCGCGGCAGGCTGCTATCGCCATGAAGCAAGCCGACATGGCTGGGCTGCTTACGGATAGAAGTGGTCTCATCGCCTTACTCCTGCTCAAAGGCCACTTGGCCGGATTGAAGCATCTGCATCGCGCACCCCAGCCGCTTTCGGACTGTCGCCGCGTGGGCCAGCATCGATGGGCCGCAGCAGGTAGCTGGCCGTGTCTCTGGAAACTTTGCCATCTTGTCGTAACAGACAGGCGTCCCAATTCAGACGCCGCCCCACGCCGGGTTTGCTCGTCAGGATGAGGCGTTGCAGGCACGACGGCTTGAATAAAATCCGCACCTCGAATTGCAGATTCGGTAGTCCGAACATCGCCAACCTTTGCGCCAGCCCCACGGCGGCGCTTCCGCGTGGCAGAAAACGCTCGGCATCGGCCTCGTCGAGGGGGCCGATGTTCAAGCGCACGCGCAGGTCCTTGCGCCGCAAGCGCCCGCCCAGCGCCGCGCCGAAACCCAGCCTGGCGACCCTGCCACCGAGCTTGCTGCGTTTGTTTTTCGGGATGACATCCCAGACTTCGACGAAAGGTTCGAGCGTGACCTGCACCCCGAAGTGATGCGTCAACACGCGCGCGACCGAGCTTGCCGCCACCGGCCGGGTGCGCAACAATGCGGCATAGAATCCCGCCATATCGCAGGTGCCATCGTCTGCGCCGCCGGGCAGCGCGTCACGGCGAATACCCGCCAATGCAGTCAACAGCGGCAACTGACCATCCTCGCCACCCATGTCGAGCCGGTGCTCCAGGCGATACTTGCCCCAGGCTTGAAAAAACATGGCCACCATGCGCTGGGAAAATAGGTCGATAAACGCACGGGTGCTGTCGTCCCTGTCCCAGCGCTGCGCGGCGCTAATCCGCTCCGTGCGATGTAAAGGCAGGCCAGCGTTCACGCCAAGGAGCCCCAAGAACGCGGGCGTCAGGAATATCTTCGTGCCCGGCGCTTCCCGCATGGCCCGCAGCAATTCGATATCGGTCTCGCACGTCGCCGGCTGCGCCCCCAGCGCCTCGATTTGGCTGGCCGGAAAGCTCAGCGACAGGCTGTTCTGAAAGCGCAGTACCTGGCACAGCGCTTGCTCGTGGTCGTAAGGCAGGCCGGCCTGGCGCAGCCAGCGTACCAGGATGCGCACAGCCTGGATAAAATGGAACCGCTGGGGTTCATCCATTAAACCCTGGATTACACTAACGTCAGGTAGCCGCTTCTTGGCTTGCATCGCATGAGTTCCTTGTCGGATTGTTTGGATAGAACAAGCAATTCGATGAAGCTGTTCACCTGCACATACAGGCCCAGGAACTGGTCGATGACTTCCACAAACAGCAGCAAGCCGCTGCCCACAAAAGCTTCTTCGTCGAGTGTCATGCGCATCTCGGTTCCGTGCACCAGCGCGGCGCCATGCTTGTGCCGCATCCAGGTCACCGTCGCCGCTTGTTGCAAGTTAGTGATGCCTTCTATCTGACGCCGCGAAATCGGCGAATGTGGCAAGTCGTACAGGGCCAGCATTTCGCGCAAAGCCGGCAATCCGCCTTGCGACAGTGCGTGCTGGTTCACCGTCAGATGGGAAATCAATCGCCATTGCTGGCTCCCTTTGGCAAAACGGTAGGTGCGGGTCGGCCGACGCAGAAGGCGAACCGAGTAGCTGTCGGCGTCGCGCAGCGGCGTCAAGTCGCCACCGGCCTGCCCGTACTTCAGCGCGTTGGGCAAGTCCCTGTTGGTGCAGCTAAGGGCAATCGACAGGCTCGTCTTTTCGACCTCCATGGGGTTGAAGCCGCTGTCAATCAGGGTGATGCGCTTTTCGTGGCCGGGGCTGAGTGCAGCCAATTCGTCATCGCTGCGCAGCATCCAGTAATGCCCATTCTTTGAGGACGCGTTCTCGCCGTGGCGCAGCGAATAAAACGGCCGGAATTCAGTCACTGCCTCCTTCTGCCCGCGCCGGCGCACCATCTTGACCGAGTCTATCGAGTACACCTCGAACGACTTGGCGTGCGCGGCATCCGCCACCACCGCATAGTCGGCAGTCAACTGCGTCACGGATATCGGCTGGCCCGGCCGCTGGAACAGGTTGACCACCGGGCTACAACCGAGCAGCAAATTCGTCTCTGACAGACTAGCCAGAATGCGGGCGCGCGAGGAATCTGGCCGTAGTCCGGCCAAGACCACATGGAGCGTAAAGCGACGACATCCCTGTGGCAGCAGCGCCCGCAACGCCACCAGGTCAATGTCGAAGAAATTGAACTTTTCGGGAAAGACAAAATACTCGCTGAGCACCCGGTATGCCACGTGCGAGCGGGCGTCAAACGGGATGAGCGCCTCGTCCTCGGCGAAACCGACCGGCGCCAGTGGCACGGCCGGCAACGCCGTCCAGCGCCCCGGCTCGGTTTCAACATAGGCGCACACGGCGTGCATGAAAAGTGCGTCGCGCAGGGCCGCGCAAAACGAGGGCTCGCCATCGATGAACACGCGCAGGGCGGGGAGCTCGGCCGGCGCGGCGCCGTCGATGACGATGCTCAGTGCGGCGCTGGCAGATGACGGTAAGGTAACGCTGGAGGGCGCGCGTACTACCGGTCGAAGCGGGCGGCGGCCAGCGTCATCGACGAGAGTACGATGTCGTAGGCGGTCTTGAAACTGCAGCGTACGCCGTCGACGGCGCTGGAGTCCATCTCGGTACCGCGCGCGATGGTCAGCATCGGTGCCTCGCCCGCCGACTTGATGGAAGGATACGTGGCGCGCACTATCGAACAGGAGGGGAAGGGTCTCAGGTAGTGCGGAAACAGCGTCTCCAGCAGCGCTTCGGTCAATTCAGGATAGCTGTCGTCGAGCCGCTTCGCCACGCGCGCGGACAGCAGCGCGACGGACTGTATCAGTTGTTCGACATGCGGGTCCGGGCAAGTGTCGTCGCCCAGCTGCAGGGCGCCACCCACCCTCGGATAGCGCTCGTAAAATTCGCGGCCGAGGCGACGCAGATACACCAGTTCACGCTCGAAATACGGCAATAAGTCTTCCATCAAGCTCTCCTTGCCCCTCACGGACGAAAGCCGTGTGCAGATGTTCAAGTATCAATCAAGCGATGGCGAATATGTTGCGGTTGCGCAATATTGGTGGCAGTGGAGGGTATTGCTCGTCGTCATCGTGGCAACGGCCGGGCTTGGGACCTTTCTTGCGAAAACTCAATGAGTTTCCTAAATGCAGCGTCAAACTCTATCGACGAGCAATGCATGCCAATGGAGAGAACATGAGCATCTCATTAAAAGTCTTGTGGGCCGAAGGTCTCACACTCGATGCGCAGCATTTCCAGCAACTGGACCTGTATCACGAGGCCCGCTTGCGCCATATCGCCTCGGCCATCAATCCCTACACCTGGGGCGTCCAGCTTGCACGCT
Source organism: Janthinobacterium sp. CG_23.4 (assembly GCF_029892305.1). NCBI lineage: Bacteria > Pseudomonadati > Pseudomonadota > Betaproteobacteria > Burkholderiales > Oxalobacteraceae > Janthinobacterium > Janthinobacterium sp. CG_23.4. Next base: position 791,181 of record NZ_JARXUX010000001.1, read on the forward strand.
GGAGCATTGAAGGCGTGCCGAGCAACACCCTGTATGCACAGGCGCTGACCCTGATTTTCAAGGATGGAGAAATCTACCAGGCGCCGCTGTCCGATGAATTGCCCTTGGCGATAGACCTGGGCAAGCTGCCTGCGGATGAGCAAAGCTTTGTCTTTTACGCGGCCCTGCCTGTCGTCAAGGCACATGGCGGCAATCTTGCCAGCGGCGAGGTCCGCTACGATGACACCCGCTACGCGCCATTCGATGCGCAAACGCTGGACCTCTACACCGATGCGCTCAGCACCAACGTTTCCTACATGAGAAAAAAACTGCGGCTGCTGTCGCATCTCGATATGCGTGACGCCTACGATTGCATCCCGCTAGTTAAGGTGCGTCGCAAGGAGGACAGCACCTTTGAAATCGATCCGACGTTCATGGCACCAAGCCTGTCGGTTGACGTTGACCCGGCCATGCGGGAAATGCTGCGCGGCTTGCTTGGCAAGTTGAGCGCGAAAGCCGAGGCACTCTACCGTCTGCAACGCCAGCCGCGGGGAAACGCCATCGAGGCGCACAGTGGCGACGTGTCTTCATTCTGGATGCTCAGCACGGTCAGCGCCGCGAACGCGTCCCTGGCCCATTGCGCCAAGTCGGGACATTGCCATCCGGAGCGGCTGTTTGACAAGCTGATGGTGCTTGCGGGCGGCCTGATGGCGTTTTCCCGGAAGTATTCGGTATCAGATTTACCCGCCTATGACCATGAGAATCCGGCTCCCGGTTTCGACGCGCTGAACGCCATCATTTGCGAACTGCTCGATACGGTGGTGTCGTCCAGATACGTCGTCATTCCCCTCAGCTTCGACAAGGAACAAGGCCCTTATCATCAGGGAAAAATCGACGCCACGCTACTCGACCGGAAAGCTGGGCTGTACCTTGCCGTCACCGCTAATATGCCAGCGCTCAATCTGGTCGCGGAGGTGCCACGTCAGTTAAAAATCGCATCGCCCCACGACATCGAGGCCTTGATTCGTAGCGCCTTGCCCGGACTGCAATTGGTGCACATGACCCAGGTGCCGATGGAAGTGCCGGTCCGTCCAAACGCTTATTATTTCTCGATTGATAACCGTGGTGGGCTTTACGAAGCGATGATGAAGGCCCAGGCGATAGCCATTTATGCGCCTAGCACCCTCACAGAACTGCGGATGGAGTTGTTCGCCATTACCGACTAGGCTTAAATTTCGCGCACACGCACGAGATCCCGAGAAGACTGGAAGTGTTTCTTTGTCCCGTTTGGAACGTTCGTGGTTTTGCTTACATCAGAAGCATGAGGCAATACTTTCAATCAGTGCTGCATGAGTGGCATGAATATCAAGTTAAGCCAACAGCCCATCGCGCCTGATGCGCCATCTGATGCCAGGGCTGTCGCTTGAGATAATTCCATAATTCGAGTATTATTGAAATATGGAAAATGAAAAGACAATAGCCAGTCGGGTAACGCCGCTGACGAGTGCTTCCGCCATCGTTGCCTTGGCGGCATTGGCACAGGAATCGCGGCTGGCCGTGTTCCGCCTGCTGGTACAAGCGGGGCCGGAGGGCATGGCCGCGATGAAAATCGCCGAGGCGCTGACCATTGCGCCATCGTCGCTGTCGTTTCACTTGAAGGAACTGGCGCACGCCGATCTGCTGACGGCGAGCAAGGCTGGGCGCTCCATCATCTACGCCGCTAACTATGCGGGCATGAACGGCTTGCTGGCCTTTTTGACCGAGAACTGCTGCGCCGGCGCCCCTTGCTGCGTCACGGACAGCGGCCATATAACCAACGAAAGCACACCATGAGTGTCACGATTTATCACAACACGGCTTGCGGCACCTCGCGCAACACCTTGGCTCTGATCCGCAATACGGGCGTCGAGCCCGTCATCATCGATTACCTCAAGCACCCGCCATCGCGTGAAGAATTGGTCGACCTGATCAAGCGCGCCGGACTGTCCGTGCGCGCCGTGATGCGCGACAAGGGCGCCCTGTACGAGGAACTGGGCCTGGCCAATCTTGAGCTGAGCGATGCGGCCCTGCTCGATGCCATGCAAGCTCATCCTGTTTTGATCAACCGCCCCATCGTCGTCACGGAACGGGGCGTGCGCCTGTGCCGGCCTTCCGAAAAAGTGCTGGAGATCTTGCCGCTGCCGCAGCTAGGCGCCTTCGTCAAGGAAGATGGTCAGCCCGTGGTGGGCGACGGCGGCAAGCCGGTAGCCTGAGATGGATGATTTTCCCGAGGAACTATCGAATGCGCTGCCCAACATCAGCGCCGCTCACCTGGACCTGCCCAGCCTGGATAAATTGGCGCCGCTCACGGTTTCTACTCACGCGCCGCGCATCCTGCTGCTGTACGGTTCCTTGCGCGAACGCTCGTACAGCAAGCTGCTGACCCTGGAGGCGGAACGCATCTTGCGCCACTTTGGCGCCGACACGCGCGTGTTCGATCCGCATGGCTTGCCCATGGTCGACAGCGTCTCGCCCGAGCATCCGAAAGTGCAGGAGCTGCGCGCGCTGTCGCTCTGGTCGGAAGGGCAAGTTTGGTGCAGTCCCGAGCGGCATGGGGCCGTCACGGGCGTGTTCAAATCGCAGGTCGACTGGCTGCCGCTGGAGACGGGCAGCGTGCGCCCGACGCAGGGACGCACCCTTGCCGTGATGCAAGTGTCGGGTGGTTCGCAATCATTCAACGCCGTCAACGGCTTGCGCGTGCTGGGGCGCTGGATGCGCATGGTGACCATTCCGAACCAGTCTTCGGTGGCCAAGGCGTATCAGGAATTCGACGATGCGGGTCGCATGAAGCCGTCGCCGTATTACGAGCGGCTGGTCGACGTGATGGAAGAATTGTATAAATTTACTTTGCTGGTACGCGACCGCCGCGATTACCTGGGCAGCCGCTACAGCGAGCGGCTGCAAGCGGAGCCGGCCGTCGTGCGCGCATTGGCGGACGCGGCCATGGAGCATGAGCGCAAGTAGGGCGCCAGTAGGGCGGCCATGAAAAAACCGCGCAAGTTGCTATCCAACTTGCGCGGTACAGTGCAGTGCTGCCGCTTTGCCTTGTGTGGAGTGAAACGCGATCAGTGATTGCGGTCGACGGCAAACGAGCACAGTTGCAGCATGGATTGCTTGTAGGCGCTGTCCGGCCAGCCGGCGATGGCATCGGCGGCGCGGCGGCCGGCGATTTCCGCCTGCTGGCGCGTGTAGTCGAGCGCGCCGCTGCTGGTGATGGCGGCCAGGATGGCGTCGAAATGCTGTTCGTCGCCCTGCTCGATGCAACTGCGCACCAGTTCGCGCTGTTCCGGCGTGCCGTTTTCCATCAACCAGATCAGCGGCATGGTCGGCTTGCCTTCGCGCAAGTCGTCGCCCACGTTCTTGCCGATTTCGCTGGCATCGCCTGCATAGTCGAGCACGTCGTCGATCAGCTGGAAAGCCGTGCCCAGCGAACGGCCGTATTCGGCCGCCGCTTCGATATCGTCTTCGCTGGCGCCGGCGATCAGGGCGCCCAGTTGCGCCGACGCTTCGAACAGCTTGGCTGTCTTCGAGCGGATGACGTTCAGGTAGCTGTCTTGCGTCACGTCCGGATCGTGCATGTTCAGCAATTGCAGCACTTCGCCTTCGGCGATCACGTTGGTGGCGTCGGAGAGAATTTGCATGACGCGCATATTGTTCAGCGATACCATCAGTTGGAACGAGCGCGAGTGCAGGAAGTCGCCCACCAGCACCGAGGCGGCATTGCCGAACAGGGCGTTGGCCGTTTGGCGTCCGCGGCGCATCGACGATTCGTCGACGACATCGTCGTGCAGCAGGGTGGCGGTATGGATGAATTCGACGACGGCAGCCAGTTCATGGTGCGCCGTGCCGCGATAGGCATGGGCATTGGCCACTAGCAAAATCAGCACGGGACGAATGCGTTTGCCGCCTGCGCTGATGATGTATTCGGCGATCTGATTGATCAGCATCACATCGGAGTGCAGTTTTTGGCGGATCACTGTGTTGACTGCATCCATGTCGGCGGCAATCGTTTGCACGATGGTGTTTTGGTTAACGTGTTTGTTGGCGTCAGACAAGGCGAACCTGCATTAGATTGTGGGTGCGCCGATTATACGACAAGGCATGCGCGGGCGTGATGTTTGCCTATGGCTGCGGAGCAATTGTTTGACCTTATTGGCACTGGCGCACACTTTCCTGTCCGCTTGGCGCAAGCCTGACACGATGGTCAGGTTGTCGACATACCACGATCGTCAAGCTTTGTGAATAGTTTTTGACGCAATTTCTCAGTCCATGTATAATTGCAGGCTCCCCCTGTTGTGTACGGCTTGCTTTGCGTAGCAGTGGGACATATTCTTTCAACATTTGATGAGGTTTCAAATCATGTACGCGGTCATAAAAACCGGTGGCAAACAATACAAAGTTGTCGCTGGCGAAAAACTTAAAGTAGAACAGATACCGGCAGACATTGGTTCCGAAATCACCATCGATCAAGTTCTCGCAGTAGGCGCGGGCGACACCATTAAATTTGGTGCGCCATTGGTCGAAGGTGCAACGGTACTGGTTACGGTTGTGGCGCATGGTCGCCATGATAAGGTCAAAATTTTCAAGATGCGTCGTCGTAAGCACTACCAGAAGCATCAAGGCCATCGCCAGAATTTTACCGAAATCCAAATCGTTTCGATCAACGGCTAATCGCCGCTGTTTGAATTAATCAGCTATCAAGGAGTCTTAAATGGCACATAAAAAAGGCGGCGGCACAACGCGAAACGGCCGTGATTCAGAATCAAAACGTCTGGGCGTTAAAGTCTACGGCGGCCAAGCTATCAATGCTGGCGGCATCATCATTCGTCAACGCGGCACCCCAGTGCGCGCCGGCGAAGGCGTAGGCATGGGCAAAGACCACACCTTGTTCGCGTTGATCGCGGGCAAAGTGAAGTTCGTTGTCAAAGGTGCTGGCTCGAAGCAATTCGTGACCGTCGTACCTAACGCAGCAGTACCAGCGTAATTCATCGCGGAGCCAGTTTGCTCCGCTGTGATCGCATGATGTAAGGCGCAAGCCTTCAATCGAAAGGCTCTGCCCAAGGTAGAGCCTTTTTAGTTTTATGGCGGCAAAATTATGAAGTTTATCGACGAAGCAAAAATCGAAGTCATCGCGGGCGATGGCGGCAACGGCTGCGCCTCTTTCTGCCGTGAAAAATTCCGGCCTTTCGGCGGTCCCGATGGCGGCGATGGCGGCAAGGGCGGCACCATTTGGGCAGTCGCCGACCGTAACATCAATACGCTCGTCGATTTCCGCTTCTCCAAAATGCACAAGGCTCGCAATGGCGAGCCTGGCCGTGGCGCAGATTGCTATGGCAAGGGCGCCGATGACATTCACCTGCGCATGCCTGTCGGCACCTTGATCATCGACAACGCGAGCGGCGAAATCCTGGCCGATTTGACCGAACACGGCCAGACCGAAATGCTGGCCAAGGGCGGCGAAGGCGGCTGGGGCAATATTCACTTCAAGTCCTCGACCAACCGCGCGCCACGCCAAAAAGGCGAGGGCAAGGAAGGCGAACGCCGCGAACTGCGCCTGGAACTGAAAGTATTGGCCGATGTGGGCCTGCTGGGCATGCCGAATGCCGGCAAGTCGACGTTCATTTCGGCCGTCTCGAACGCGCGCCCGAAAATTGCCGATTATCCATTTACCACCCTGCACCCGAACTTGGGCGTCGTGCGCGTGTCGCACGAGAAGAGCTTTGTGATCGCCGATATTCCTGGCTTGATCGAAGGCGCTTCCGAAGGCGCGGGCTTGGGTCATCAATTCCTGCGTCACTTGCAGCGTACGGGTCTGCTGTTGCATATCGTCGACCTGGCGCCGTTTGAAACCAACGTCGATCCTGTCAAGGAAGCCAAGGCGCTGGTCAAGGAACTCAAGAAATACGACGAATCGCTGGTCGACAAGCCGCGCTGGTTGGTGTTGAACAAGCTCGACATGGTGCCGGAAGACGAACGCAAGAAGATCGTCAAGGACTTCCTCAAGCGTTTCGCCTGGAAAGGTCCCGTCTTCGAGATCTCCGCGTTGAACCATCAGGGTTGCCCGGAACTGGTGAATGCGATTTATCAACATCTGGAAGCGAAGAAACACAGCGAAAGCCGTGCCGAAGAAACGCAGATGACCGAAGAAGCACGCGGTATCTCGTCGATCGACCCGGATGATCCGCGTTTCAAGATTATCGACTAAGGCTGTATCTTGATGTCAGTACAGGCGGTCGCTGTCGCGCCCTCGCGCAAGCAAGCGTGGCAGCGCCGTGTATTGCATCTGATCGCGTATGCTTACGGGCTGAGCGCGGTCGCCTGCCTGCTGTTCGCCGATGAGTTGGCGGCCGGCATGGGCATCTTCCTCAATGGCGTCAACGGCTACAGCCAGTTCTACGCCTCCCATGTCGGTGTCTGGGGCGCTACCGCGCTCCTGGCGCTGTTCGCAGCACGGCAGGGCGAACCGCCCATGCTTGGCGATATCACTGCAATGTTGGTCCTGGCGCAGCCCGCTGGCCGTTTGTACGCGGTCCTCAGTTTCGGCTTGCCCCAGGGTTTTGTGTTGTTCATGTGCGCAATCGAGCTGCTGGCGGGACTGGCCTTGCTGCTGCTGCGTCCTGCGCGCTGACGTCTATTAAGTGAAGAGCGCCGCCCCATGGATTCCGTGATTCAAAAAGCTACCCGCATTATCATCAAAGTCGGCTCCTCGCTGGTCACCAACGATGGCCGCGGACTCGACCATGCCGCGATTGCCCGCTGGGCTGCGCAGATTTCCGGCTTGCGCGCACTGGGCAAGGAAGTCGTGCTGGTCAGTTCCGGCGCCATCGCCGAAGGCATGTTGCGCCTCGGTTTCGAGCAGCGCCCCACCGATATCCACGAATTGCAGGCTTGCGCCGCCGTCGGCCAGATGGGCCTGGCGCAAATCTATGAAAGCAGCTTCCGCGCCCACCAGCTCGGTACGGCGCAAGTGCTGCTGACGCACGCCGACCTGGCTGACCGCGAACGCTACCTGAATGCGCGCTCGACCCTGACGACCCTGCTGCGCCTGGGTGTGGTGCCGATCATCAATGAAAACGACACCGTCGTCACCGATGAAATCAAGTTCGGCGACAACGATACCCTGGGCGCGCTGGTGGCCAACCTGATCGAGGCCGATGCGCTGGTGATCCTGACTGACCAGCATGGCCTGTTCTCGGCCGATCCGCGCAAGGACCCGAACGCTTACCTGATCACGCAGGGTATCGCTGGCGATCCAGCCCTGGAAGTGATGGCCGGCGGTGCCGGCAGCAGCCTGGGGCGTGGCGGTATGCTGACGAAAATCCTCGCCGCCAAGCGTGCCGCCAAGTCCGGCGCGCACACGATCATTGCCTGGGGCCGCGATAGTGACGTGCTCAGTCGCCTCGCCCGGGGTGAAGCGATCGGCACGGAGTTGCGGGCACAAACGGGACAATTGACGGCGCGTAAGCAGTGGATGGCCGATCATCTGCATACTGCTGGCGCCGTCGTGCTGGACGCGGGCGCCGTGCAAAAGCTGCGCCAGGAAGGCAAGTCGCTGCTGCCGATCGGCGTGACGGGCGTGAACGGCGAATTCGGCCGCGGCGCCGTAATCACTTGCGTCGATGCCGCCGGCGCGCCCGTGGCGCGCGGCCTGTCCAACTACACGAGCGGCGAAGCGCGTCGCATCATGCGCAAGCCGTCCACCGAAATCGAGTCCATTCTCGGCTATATGGAAGGCCATGAGCTGATACACCGCGACAATATGGTTTTGCTGTAAGCGCTAGCTTGCAGTGCCTGACAGATCAAAACGGCCCAGATGGGCCGTTTTTTTTGCTAGACCACGGCCGGCATCGGCAACTTGTCCTTGTAATCGCATAGGTCGGCAATCATGCAGTTCCAGCATTGCGGTTTGCGCGCCGTGCATGTGTAGCGGCCGTGCAAGATGAGCCAGTGGTGGGCATCGTGCAGGAATTGCTTGGGCACGAATTTCAGCAGTTTTTGCTCGACGATATCGACATTCTTGCCCGGTGCGATACCGGTGCGGTTCGAGACGCGGAAGATATGCGTGTCGACCGCCATGGTCGGTTCGCCAAATGCCGTATTGAGGACCACATTCGCCGTCTTGCGACCCACGCCGGGCAAGGCTTCCAAGCCGGCCCGATCGCGCGGCACTTCGCCGCCGTGTTGCTCGAGCAGGATCTGGCAGGTCGCGATGACGTTCTTGGCCTTGGTGCGGAACAGGCCGATGGTGCGGATGTAGCTGGCCAGTTCGTCGACGCCCAGGGCCAGTATCTTGGCTGGTGTATTGGCGAGCGGATACAGCAAGCGGGTCGCCTTGTTGACGGACACGTCTGTCGCCTGCGCCGACAACAGCACGGCGATCAGCAGTTCGAACGGCGTCGTGTATTCGAGTTCCGTTTTTGGCGATGGATTGGCAGCGCGCAAGCGCGTAAAGATTTCCAGGCGTTTGGCAGCGTTCATGCGTCTTTTTTCGGCGTATCGGGGGCGGTGGCTTCGGTGCTGGCGGCGGCCTTGGCGCGCGCGCGTTCAATGGCGGCGGCGATGATGGCGCGCTTGCGCTCTTTTTCAGCCTGTTCGTCGGACGTGACGGATACTTCCTGTGTCACTTCCTGCATCTTGGCGACGGCCTTGGCGGCCAGGCGCGCATCGTTGGCCTCGGCTTCGCGGCGCAGTCGCTGCGTGCGCAAATCGTGGCGTGTGCGCGCGTCGTCGGCGTCCATCTGGCTCCAGGCATCCCAGCCGCTGGTATCGTCGTTGACGGGATACATCACGATGCAGTCGACGGGGCAGGGAGCCACGCACAGGTCGCAGCCCGTGCATAGGCTGGTCACCACCGTATGCATCTGCTTGGCGGCGCCAACGATGGCATCCACGGGGCAAGCCTGGATGCACAAAGTACAGCCTATGCAGAGTGATTCGTCGACGTAGGCAACAGATCGCGGACGTTCGATGCCGTTGACCGGATTGAGTGGAATAAATTTTTTATTCAGCAAGCTGGCCAGGCGCACGATGCCTTGCGCGCCGCCTGGTGGGCATTGGTTGATGTCGGCGTTGCCGTCGGCAATTGCTTGCGCATATGGGCGGCAGCCGTTGTAGCCGCATTTGGTGCATTGCGTTTGTGGCAGCAAGTCTTCGATTTGGTCGGCAAGTGAGGGAGAGGCGGGATGCGGCACGGTCATCTTCAAGACGATAAAACATCATTATCGGCCATCTGGGCCGCCTGTAAGTAAAAACCTGTGTCGCTATAGGGGATAGGGCGCGTCGCGGCTGGCTGTTGCAGGTGCGCCGCAAGCCTATTTTATTGTTCATATTGATATCAAAATGAAAATAAAAAACTTTGCAATTTCTATTTTTTTGTGGGAGCATGATTTTTATGCAGCCCATTATCAAAAAAAGCCGACGCCAGCCCTGTTGCCGCGCCTGCACTGTAAGGTGCGCCTAGCCATAGGAGCAGAACATGCGTTTCCTCCGGACAGTTGGTTTGCCCTTCTGTTTGTTCATGCACTGTACGCTTGCCGTTTCGCACGGGCAGGCGGGCTCTCCTGTGGCATCGTCGGGCGCTGCCAGTTTGCGCATCGTCCGCTTCGCGGCGGAAGACTGGCCGCCTTTCATTTCCCGTAGCCTGCCTGCCGATGGCATATCGGGTGTCATGGTCAGCAGCGTGTTCGCGCGTCTCGGCTATACCGTCAGATATGAATATTTCCCCTGGAAGCGCACCGTGCAGTTTGGCCTGACCAGTCCCCGCTACGCCGGCTTTCTGGCCGTCTGGCGCACGCCCGAACGGGAAAAACTCTGTCATTTTTCTGTTCCTGTTGGCAACACGCAGGCGGTGCTGGCCTACCTGAAGGAGGATGGCTCGCCCGGTGCCACCCTGGCACAGATGGGCAAGCTGCGCATCGGCACCGTGGCCGGCTATGCGAATGGCGAGCAGTTCGATGGCATGGTGGCGCGCGGCGAACTGAAGACGGAAGAGGGCTTGAACGACGCCACGAATTTGAAGAAACTGTTTATCAAGCGTTACCGCGTGATCCTTATCGAGCGCCAAGTCCTGCAGCATTTACTGATGGGACGCAACTTCAGCAAGGCCGAGCGCGAGCGTATCGCCATCATTGATACCATTTTCAAGAAGCGCTCCGTGCATGTGTGTTTCAAGCGCGACGAGGAAGGTGCTGCGTATCAAAAACGCTTCAACGAGGCGGCGCGCGATATCGACATGCTCAGGCTGGAGCGCGATTACTGGAAGCGGATCGAGTAGAGTCTGGCTATAAAAAAATGGCACGCCAGGCTTGCCCGGCGTGCCATTTTGATCGAAACGTGGTTTTTAGCCGTGTTTTTGTATGAATTCGCCGATTTTTGGGCAAATGATTTCGCGCCAGCGGCGACCCGAGAAAATTCCGTAGTGGCCGCATTTCGGCGCCACGAAGTCTTGCTGCATCTCGGCAGGGATGCCGGAACATAAGTCATGCGCCGCCTGGGTCTGGCCGGCGCCGGAAATATCGTCCAGTTCGCCTTCTACCGTGAACAGCGCCACGTTCGTGATGTCTTGCGGACGCACCAGCTGGCCACCCACTTTCCAGGTGCCCATCGGCAGGCTGAATTCCTGGAACACCGTTTTGATGGTGTCCAGGTAGTACTCGGCCGGCATGTCGAGCACGGCGTTGTACTCGTTGTAAAACTGGCGGTGGCCTTCCGCCGGCTCGTCATCGCCGGTCACCAGGTGCATATAGAACTCGCGGTGGCTTTGTGCGTGGCGGCCCGGGTTCATGGCGATGAAACCTGCGTGCTGCAGGAAACCCGGATATACCTTGCGGCCAAAACCTGGGTAGTTGGGCGGTACCGCGTAGATCACAGTGTTTTCAAACCACGAGAATTTCTTTTCCGTCGCCAGGTTGTTGACTTGCGTGGGTGAGCGACGCGGATCGATGGGGCCGCCCATCATTGTCATGGTCTTCGGCATGTGCGGATCTTTGGCCGTCGCCATCAGCGAGATGGCGGCCAATACCGGCACGGTCGGCTGACAGACGGAAATCACGTGCAAGTCAGGTGCCAGCAGGCGGATGAACTCTTGCACGTAATAAATGTAGTCGTCGAGGTGGAACGGGCCTTCCGTCAGCGGTACCATGCGCGCATCCGTCCAGTCGGTGATGTAGACATCGTGCTCGGCAAGCAAGCCGCGCACGGTATCGCGCAGCAGGGTCGAGTGGTGACCGGACAGGGGGGCAACCAGCAAAACTTTGGGCTGTTGCAAGCCAGTGGCTTCTTTTTTGAAGTGAATCAGACGGCAAAACGGTTTTGTCACGACAACGTGTTCGCGAATGTCGACGCTCTCGCCCTGGACGAGCACGGATTGGATGTCGAATTGCGGTTTTTCGTAGTCTTTGCCAAGGCGGTACATCAGCTCGTAGCCGGCTGCGATGCGTTGCGAAAACGGAGTGTGGGCCAGTGGGGACACCGGGTTGGTAAATAACTTGGAGGACATGTCTGCCCATTGCATCACCGGAGTGAGGAAAGAGCGTTGCAGTTCGTGCAGTTGGTAAAGCATATAGAGTCCTTGTTTAATTCCAAGCGCCAATATCGGCCCATTTATCATAATCCAATTCTACGATATTTGTTGAGGACAAAATGTGCTTTACCGCGCGTAGGTTCACAGTTTGCGCAATGCTGTGACAGCGCGCCACACTTGCGTGGATAGACCTACAACGATGTTTTAAAAACAAAAAAAGCAGCGTTTCCGCTGCTTTTTGTTCTTTTTTTACCGCCATGCCCCTGCGGCGAGGGTTATCCTCGCCGGAATGGCCGTCGCACTGTCGTGCGCTTAGCGCACCAGCATGTCGAGCTTATCCTTGACGTCTTTGTATTGCTCGGCTTCCGGCAAGGCAGCCTTCGTCTTGGTGATCGACGGCCAGTTGCGGGCCAGATCGACGTTGATCTTGATGAAGGCTTGCTGGTCGCCCGGCACGTCTTCTTCCGCAAAAATCGCGTTCACCGGGCACTCTGCTACGCACACTGCGCAGTCAATACATTCGTCCGGATCGATCGCCAGGAAGTTCGGGCCTTCCCGGAAACAATCTACCGGGCAGACATCGACGCAGTCGGTATAGCGACAGGCGATGCAGGATTCGGTGACAACGTGGGTCATAACAGTCCTATCAATTTTGGGGGGAGGTGCTGTAGCGCCTGCGGGAACGTCGGCGGCGCATACTAAAGCAAAGCATTGTATTTTAAGGCAATTCGCTGCTTCTCACAAATCCCGCTTATATACAATACATATAAGCAAATTCATTTTTTCGCGTTGCCGTTGCCACGTAGAGAGCGCAATTGTGCGACTATCAGGGACGTAGTCGTGTAGAACGCGGCAAGAAAGCGACAGTCGCCCGATACGGCAGGGCGTGGGGTGGGCGGCGTGTTGTGTTGCCGTGTGGTGTTTTTGTTTTACTCAAATCAAGATCGACACAAAATGCCTGCCAGAAAAGTCAGGCGCTGACACGTATTTTTGTCAGCAACTGTTGCCAACGTGCATTTTCAGCACTGCCATCCTCGTTAAACCTGATGGTGTGGCGCGCGGTGGGCGCATCGACGGTGATTTGCCAGTACGCGATATCGGCGCCCAGCTGTTCGCTCGTGGCCTGCTGGTGCGTGAAAAAGCCACTGCTGGCCAGTGCCGCTTCCAGCCCGGGGCCAGCCGGATGGGCTTGCGTATCGATATCATACTGTTCACTCAAGCCGGCAAAGCCGCCGCTGCTACGGGCTGAAATTTTCATGCTGCTCCTTGCTGTCAATATTGCTCGGACGGGCTATGGCCTGCCGTTGATCCGGCTGGCCTGAAGTGGTGCGCTGCTGTGCTATTTAGCGGGCGCCGTAACTGCGGCACCAGGCGGCCAGTGCTTCGCGTTCTGCTTCGAGCAATTGATCTGACTCGCTGTACTGCGCATGGTTCATGGTACCGCAGCAGGCGCGCCGGTCTTGCACGGCGCCGCCCTCGTCGACGACGTCGGGCGCAAATGTCATTTGGCCATCTTCTGTCATGGCATGAGCCTTGAGCACTTCGCGCACGCTAAAGCTGTTACGGATATAGTCCAGATAAGCGCTATTGCCATCGGCCTGTGCGAGCGTCAGCATGTGCCCGGCCACATCGGCATACGTGGCAGCTTGCTCGGGCGATGCCACCAGGGCGCGCAGCACAAGGCTGCGCAGGTAGTCGCCGCAGCGGTGCAGCACGGCTGCATCGTCTTCCAGCTGGGGTTGGCGTTCGTGGGCAAAGATGTCGGCCAGGATGTCGTAGATGGCGCCCGTAAATACTTGCGAGATGGCGTGCACTTCCGTGCCTGCTTGCGATAATTTGATGTCATTGTCGGCATTACGCAAGCCGTTTGGCCGGCCCAGTGCCAGGCCGAACTGTTCCGCCAGGTCGGCCAGGAAGGTTTTGTCGTGTAGGTCCGATTTCGTTTGGGCGATCACCGCTTCCACCTGGTCCAGCTGCGACAGGGCCAGGAAGATGGCTGTCAGGTCGCCGAACGATTCGTGCAAGCCGCCCGTTTGCGGCGGATTGTTGCTGAGCAGCCAATTTGGCTTCAGGCCATCGAGCACGGCGTGCCCCGTTTCATGCGAGACGATATCGAGCGAGTGGCAGGTGTAGACGCGCTCGGTGGCGCCATTGGGAATGAAGTCGCCGAACTTGAGAGCCTTGTCGCTGCGACTGTAATATGCATTCATGACATTGGGCAAGCCGTGCGGAAATACGCGCAGGGGTGCTGTGTCGCTGGCGCTATTCCATTGCCAGGGCAACGGTGGCGCCGTTTCCTTGCTGGCCAGCGCGCGCTGGTACATGGTGAGCGTCATGCGCACGATGGCAAAGGTGTGCACGGCGTCGAACTGGTCTGTGTTGGGCGAGACGATAAAGTCGCCGAAGGCATTCGGGCTGACCTGCGCGATACCCGGTTCGCCAAACGTGATGCGCGCATCGCGCGGACCTTGCAGGATCAGGCCGGGCAGGAAGGCCTTGCGCGTGCCAAGGTCGCTGACGGAGGGGTCTTGCTTCCAGATCAGCACGCGCGAACCGATGGGCACGGCGGCAAGCTTGCGCGCCGTGGCCTGGTTCAGGTGGGGGGCGCTCAGGCGGGGCAGACCCGGCTGCAAGGTCAGCTGTGCATTTTTGCGGTGCTGGCGGTATGGCGCCGAGGGGGTCGGGACATAGCCGACCGGCAGGGAAATGCATTTGCTCGGCACGGCTTCGACCGGCACGATGACTTTCTGCTCCATGGTAGCTCTCCAAGACACGCGCAGCTGGAACTGGAATAGTCGTCCCGCTTCGGCATGTCCGGTTTGATCCCGCGCAAACGAGATGCAGGGGGAGCGTTTTTCGCCAGGCCGCTGCCGGGCATGGTCGCGCCTGCCCCATGGCGGCTGGTATGATGCTGGCCGTATTGCCCCCGTATTTAATAAAAGGATAGTTTGATGGCGGATATAAATATAGTTCAGCAACATAAGCTGACAGCGCTGAAAGCGCGCGAAGCGGCGCAGCAAGTGGCCGACAAGCTGGCCCAGGAGTATGACTTGGCGTGCGCCTGGGATGGCGACGTGCTGCGCTTCGAGCGCAGCGGCGTCGATGGCTCGCTGACTCTGGAAAAAGACCTGGCGCAACTGCAAATCAAGCTGGGCTTCATGCTTAGCGCCTTTGCTTCCACCATCGAAGGCAAGATTGCCGAGAAGATGCGCCAGGTGTTTGCCGAGCAGGTTTGACGCTGGGCCACCGCCCCACCCAACCTTGTCAGGCACCATGTTTAGTGCTATTGAGTGCGCCACAGCGATGGGCGAAAAGACGATGAAAACACATCTCTTTTCGCCTTTTTTACGTCTGACTGTGCGCTAGATAACATTGCTATCACATTTCCATTTGGAAAGCCATTGGACTTTTTTGTTTTTTTGCGTTACACTTGAGTCATATTTACAACAACTACACCGCGTTTCATCCTCTGCTTCGCAGTACTCCCACTGGCTCAGTGGTGAATAATTCTTCGGGTTTTACACCCGCATCCAATTAAAAGTAGCTTGGTCGATTTTTTCTCGACTAGATACATTTGGTGCCATGTATTTGCATGGCGCTAGCGTTGTTAAAAGTCCTGAACCACAGCCTCTTTTAGCACGCACATGGCACCCCGGCACCGGCTTTTGCCATCCGCCGGTCACACGCGTGTCACCCCCTGTTTGCTGTCGCTCCCGTGCGCTGTGCGCCGTGGCGTAGCCGACGCAGCAGGGTTTGCTGATACCCGCCGCAAGCTAGCAGCTTGTTGGGTTTCATTCCATTCGTCAAATCGAGGGAGAACCACATCGTGGCAAAACAAATTACGATCGACCATGTGTTCAAAGTGTTCGGCGACAAGCCAACAGAAGCACTTGAACTCGTCCGCCAGGGCGTTCATAAGCAGGACATTCTGGCCCAGACCGACTGCACCATCGGCGTTTTCGACGCCAGCTTTACCATTGAGGCGGGCGAGATCTTCGTCATCATGGGCCTGTCCGGATCCGGCAAGTCGACCCTGGTGCGCATGCTGAACCGCCTGATCGAGCCCACTGCCGGTCGCATCCTGATCGATGGCAATGACATCAATACCTTGCCGGATGCCCAGTTGCGCGCCTTGCGCCGCAAGGACATCAGCATGGTATTCCAGTCGTTCGCGCTGCTGCCGCAAATTACCGTGCTCGACAACACTGCCTTCGGCATGGAACTGGCTGGCATGCCCAAGGCCGAGCGCCATGCGCTGGCCCAGCAAGCGTTGGAGCAGGTAGGCCTGGACGGCTACGGCGCCAGTTATCCTGACGAATTGTCAGGTGGTATGCAGCAGCGCGTGGGCCTGGCCCGTGCGCTGGCTTGCGATCCATCGATTTTGCTGATGGATGAAGCATTTTCCGCGCTCGATCCGATTATTCGTACGGAAATGCAATCGGAACTGCTGCGTTTGCAGCAAATCAAGCGCCGCACCATCGTCTTTATTTCGCATGACCTCGACGAAGCCATGCGTATCGGCGACCGTGTTGCCATCATGAAAGACGGTCACGTCGTGCAAGTGGGCACGCCGGAAGAAATCTTGCGCAAACCCGCCAATGACTATGTGCGTAACTTCGTGCGCGGCGTCGATGCGGCGGCCGTTTTCAAGGCCAGCGATATCGCCCGCAAGAGCCAGATCGTCGTCTCGGAATCGCCGAACCGCGGCTCGCGCGCCGCGTTGTCGATGCTGGAAGAGCAGGATCGCGCCTTTGCCTATGTCGTCAATCCTCAGCGCAAGTTTCTCGGTGTCGTCTCGGTCGATTCGCTGCGCAGTGCGCTCGACGGCCATGTCGGTCCGCTGGGCCTGGCGCATGCCTATCTGCCCGATGTGCAGAGCATCAATGCAGATGAGCCAGTCGCCGGCCTGTTCGGTCAGGTGGCGCAACTGCCTTATGCCGTTCCTGTGGTGGCCGATGACGGCAGCTTCCGCGGCGCCATCAGCAAGACGACCTTGCTGAAGTTCCTCGACCGCGATACGCCAGCCATAGCCGAACAACAACAGAAAGGACAAGCATGAACCCTAGCACCGATTCCACAGTAGAAGCTGTTGTTGAGCAAGCCGCCCAGATCAATCCCTGGGCCCTGACGCCGCCCACCGACGCCAGCACCGCCTGGCTGGACGCCGCCGGCTCTGCCGTGCAGCCGGAACAGGCGAGCGGCTTTCACCTGACACAAATTTTCGACGGTTCGCTGCCGCTGGAGAGCTGGATCAACCAAGGTCTGGGCTGGGTCGTGGCGCATTTCCGCCCCTTCTTTCAGGCCGTGCGCGCGCCGATCGACAGCGTCTTGTCCGGCATGGAGGGCGCACTGCTGGCCGTTCCGTCGCTGACGCTGATCGCTATCATCGGCTTGCTGGCATGGCAATTTACCAGCCGCACCCTGGCCCTCGGCAGCGTGCTGGCGCTGCTGCTCGTATCGATGCTGGGCATCTGGCCGGAAGCCATGACCACCTTATCGCTGGTGCTGACGTCGCTGGCTTTTTGCCTGGCCATCGGCTTGCCGCTGGGTATTTTCCTCGCCAGCAGCGACCGCGCGCAAAATATCCTGCGCCCCTTGCTGGACGCCATGCAGACCACGCCCGCTTTCGTTTATCTGGTGCCGGTGGTGATGCTGTTTGGTATCGGTAATGCGCCCGGCGTCATCGTGACGATCATTTTCGCCCTGCCGCCGCTGGTACGCCTGACCAACCTCGGTATCCGCCAGGTGCGTCCTGACCTGATCGAAGCGGCCCGCGCGTATGGCGCTTCGCCGTGGCAGTTGCTGACCCGCGTGCAGTTTCCGTTGGCCATGCCGTCCATCATGGCCGGTATCAACCAATCGCTGATGCTGTCGCTGTCGATGGTCGTGATCGCCTCGATGATCGCCGTCGGTGGCCTGGGTCAGATGGTATTGCGCGGCATTGGCCGCCTGGACATGGGTCTGGCAACCGTGGGTGGCCTGGGCATCGTGCTGCTGGCCATTACCCTGGACCGTTTGACGCAAGCGATGGGCCAGCCACGCCGTGGCGTGCGCCACTGGTATCAGACGGGGCCTGCCGGTGTCGTACTGCGTCTGGTGCGCGGCAATGCCGCCAAGCCTGAAGCCCATGCTGTACAGCAAGCTACGCTTGCCAACGCACAATAACAAAGACAAAGGAAGCACATGCATCAAATTGACAATTTTAAAGTGACACAAAAATCGCAACGCAAGTTCCAGCTGTTTTCTGCCCTGGCGATCGCCGTCCTGGCCCTGACCACCAGCCTGGCCATGGCGCAAACACCAGCCGCTCGCGCCGATGCGCTGCCCGGCAAGGGCGTCAAGGTGCAGCCATTGCAAAGCTCGATTGCGGAAGAAACCTTCCAGACCATGCTCGTTGGCAAGGCGCTGGAAAAGCTCGGCTATGCAGTGCAGCCGATCAAGGAAGTAGAGTACCTGACCGCGCATGTCGCCATCGCCAACGGCGACGCCACTTTCATGGCCGTGCACTGGGATCCCATGCACAAGGATTTTTATAGCAATGCGGGCGGCGACGCCAAGTTGTTTCGCACGGGCCAGTATGCCGGTCCTGCCGCACAGGGTTATCTGATCGATAAGGCGACTGCGGATAAGTACAACATCACGAATATCGACCAGTTGCGCGATCCCAATCTGGCCAAGCTGTTCGACCATGATGGCGATGGCAAGGCCGACTTGACCGGTTGCAACCCTGGCTGGGGCTGCGAAACGTTGATCGAGCACCACATAGATGCCTACAAATTGCGCAAGACAGTGGCGCACGTGCAGGGCAGTTATGCGGCCCTGATCGCCGACACTTTGGGCCGCTACAAGCGTAGCGAATCGATCCTGTACTACACGTGGACGCCGTACTGGGTCAGTGGCGTGCTGGTGCCGGGCAAGGACGTGGTCTGGCTGAAAGTGCCGTTCTCGGCCAATCCGGACAAGTTGAACACCCGCCTCGACGATGGCAGCGATTACGGCTTTGCCGTCAACACGGCGCGCATCGTGTCCAACAAGGCCTGGGCGCAGAAAAACCCGGCGGCGGCCAAGCTGTTCGAGGTGATGCAGCTGCCGGTGGCGGACATCAATGCGCAGAACGAGCGCATGCGCCGCGGCGAAAGCACGCAGGCCGACATCGCCCGCCACACGGCAGGCTGGATCAAGTACCACCAGCAGACGTTTGACGGCTGGATCGCGCAAGCGCTGGCGGCGGCGAAAAAATAAATTTGCCCTGCTGACAGGCGTAAAAAAGTGGCTACCGGTTTGGTAGCAACTTTTGCGTTTTTAGCCTGTTTTTGTGGGTTTTAGTGATTTTTTAGCCGTCTTCGGCCAGTTTTAGGTGCAAAATGGGGAATGGCTTGCCGAATGGGTCGAGTTCCGAACGGCTGGCCTCGACAAAGCCCAGATGGAGGTAAAAGCCATGGCCTTGCGTGTTGTGCGCGTTGACGTCGACGGCCGCGGCTTGTAAGTCTCTGATGGCGTACTGGAGCAGCGTGCGGCCGGCGCCGTTGCCACGCTGGTCCGGGTGGACGAACAGCATCTCGATCTTGGCGTGCTCGACGCACAGGAAGGCATAAGCGCTGCCATCGGCAGCGCGCAGCACGTACAGTAGGCCTTCGACCGTGACCCTGGCCAGCTCATCGTGCACGAAGGGCATCAGAAAGGTGATATCGCTGTCAGCGAGGAAGTCGTGGGTGGCGCGGACGGACAGGTGCCAGACGTCGAACAAACGGGGCAGGTCGGCGACGTGCGCCTTGGAAATTGGTGTTGTTGTCATACGGGAATTATAACTCTGCCCCGGCGCGTGCCGGGGCAGGCAAACATCAGTCTTTCAGGTCTTCGATCAGGTCGATGTACTGTTGTTGCGCGTCTTCTTTCGATGTGCCGGCCAGGGCCGCCCAGGCGTCGAACTTGGCGCGGTTGACGAAGTCGGTCATGCCAGGACGCTCGCCGGTGGCGTCGCCGCTCGCGGCTTGCTTGAACAAGGCATAGATTTTCAACAAAGTCATATTGTCCGGACGCTCGGACAGGGTCTTGGAATCGAGTTGCGCTTGTTCGAATTGCTCTTGTAAATTCATGATGGCTCCTGTGTACTGATGGAATCGCTGGAAAAGTGCGGCAGGCCTGGCGGAGTGGCCACCGTGCGTGCTGCAGTGCCTGACATCATAGTGAAAAAAGGGCGCCATGCATTAGAGGGGATACTCAAAAAAAAAGCGCCGCCGCACTATGTAGTGTGGCGGCGCCTGGCGCGCGCATTTAAGCGCGGCCTGCTTCCGCGAGAGCCAGCTTATACGCCCAGCAGTTCAACGTCGAAAATCAAGGTGGCGTTCGGTGGAATCGCGCCGCCGGCGCCGCGTGCGCCATAGCCCAGTGCTGCCGGGATGATCAACTGGCGCTTGCCGCCCACTTTCATGCCTTGCACGCCTTCGTCCCAGCCTTGAATGACGCGGCCTGCGCCCAGCGGGAATTCGAATGGATCGTTGCGGTCCTTGCTGGAGTCAAATTTCGAACCGGCGCTGCCGTCGTCGTTTTGCAGCCAGCCCGTGTAATGCACAACAACATTGTTGCCGGCTTGCGCTTCAGCGCCTTCGCCGACGACGGTGTCGATGTATTGCAAGCCGGAAGCGGTAGTGGTGGTGGTCATGATAATCCTTGTGTAGGCGATGAAAGCTTCAGATTGTAGAGCAATGAGTTACAAAGCGCCATTCCATGCACGGCACAGCTAAAAAGGGCAAATTACGGCGCTGTCTGGCTGCCGCGCGCATTTAAGGGGGGATTTAATACAAAAAATACAGTGTTCCACGTAAAATGCCTGTTTTGTATTTAACGGTGACTTCTTCCATGTTCCGCAGTCTACGCCGCCTTGTTTTTTCCTCGCTGTGCCTGGTTTCCGCAATGTCCACGGCGCAAGCCGAAGTGGTGGTGGTGCTCAATTCTCGTGATGCCACGGTGCAACTGCTGGACCAGAAAACCTATGCTCCCTTGTCTACCTTTGCCGTCGGCAAGGAACCGCATCACCTGATGGAAACGCCGGACGGCAAGTCGCTGATCGTCGCCAGTTCCGTCGGCAACGAGCTGATCTTCCTCGACCCGGTGTCGGGCCAGATCCAGCGCCGCATCAGCAATATCCTCGATCCCTACCAGATCGGTTTTTCGCCTGATCAGAAGTGGTTCATTTCCAATTCGCTGCGCCTGGACCGTATTGACCTGTACCGCTATGACGGCAAGACCCTGACCCTGGCCAAGCGCATTGCGCTACCCAAGCTGCCCAGCCACATGGTGTTTACGGCCGACAGCAGCATGGCCTTCATTACCCAGCAGGGCAGCAACCAGGTCAGCGCCATCGACCTGGCCACGCAAAGCGTCAAATGGACCATGCCGGTGGGCCCTGCACCGGCCGGCATCACGCTGACGCCCGATGGTAAATATTTGTTGGTGGGCATCATGGGCAGCGATTACGTGGAAGTGATCGACTGGCGCACGCAAAAAACTGTCAAGCGCATCAAGGCCGGTGCCGGCACGCATAATTTCCGCGCGCTCGGTGACAAGCGCATGACGTTTGTGTCGAACCGCGTGTCGAACACGATCAATATCATCGACCAGCAAACCCTGGAAAACGTGGGCACCATCAATGTGCCAGGAGGCCCGGACTGCATGGAAATCACGCCCGATGGCAAGACCATGTGGGTGACTTTGCGCTGGATCAAGAAGGTGGCCGTGGTCGATTTGACCACGCGCAAGGTGATCAAGATGATACCGGTGGGCCGCTCACCGCATGGCGTGTATTTCGCCACCCATGCGCCGCGCATATGACGACGCAGCGTTTGATACTGACTGGCAGCTTGCTCTTTATGCTGCTGTGCGCGGGCGCCACGCAGTCGTGCGCGCATGCGAGTGCAGCTGTTGTCCCGACCGCCTCTGCAGCGCCGGCTGCCTGCAAGGGCAGCATCTACATGACGTTCGACACGGGCAGCCAGTCGCAAGCGCAACTGATCGCCGATGTGCTGCATAAACGTCACGTGAAGGCAACGTTCTTCCTGGCCAATGAAAAAACCACGCTCGGCGACGATGCGCTCGCCCCATCGTGGGCGCCGTACTGGAAAGCCCGGGTTGCCGAAGGCCACGCGTTTGGCACGCATACGTTCGACCACGTGTACTGGAAGAAGGATCTGGCCAACGGTTTGATCCAGGTCAAACCACAGTTCGGCAAGGATGGCGGCCAGCTGGCGTCCTGGACCGAGCAGCAGTTCTGCGAGCAATTGCGCCGCGTCGATACGCGCTTCCAGGAGCTGACCGGGTATAAGCTTGATCCATTCTGGCGCGCGCCGGGCGGCTACACCTCGCCGCGCACCCTGGCTGCCGGCAGCGCCTGCGGTTACCAGCATGCGGGCTGGGCACCAGCGGGCTATTCGGGCGATGAATTGCCCAGCGACAAGTATCCGAACGCCATGCTGCTGAAAAAAGCCCTGGCGAACTTGCGCAGCGGCGACATTTTCATTGCCCACATGGGCATCTGGTCGCGCAAGGACCCGTGGGCACCGGCTAACCTCGATGCCCTGATCGTCGGCTTGCAAGACAGGGGTTTTTGTTTTGCTACCCTGCGCGAGCATCCTGCGTATGCGCAAAAGAAGGGCCAGCCATGATCGCCGCCGAGCTCGGTGCCATCGTGCACGCGGCCATCGACGCGGTGGTCGAGGCCTTTGGCGTGGCGCAAGGATGCTTATTCCAAAGCATCGTCAACCCGCTCGTGTACCACCTGGGCTTTGGTGAATTCACGGAAGAGGCGTTCGAGGGTACGGAGTGGCTGCTCATTGGCCTGTGCGAACTGGTGCTGCTGTTTCTCGTGCTGCGCCCGCTCGAAGCCTTGATTCCCGCGCAAAAGATCACTGACCCGCGCGCCCGCTGGAACGACTTTATATACACGCTGCTGCATCGCATCGGCCTGTTTTCCGTGCTGATCTTCTTCACGCTCGATCCCTTGATGGATGCATTGGCGGGCGTCTTGCGTTTCGACAATATCCATCCCTTGAACCTGGAGTCGCTATTGCCTGGCATCAGTCCCTTGCTCAGTTTTATCATTTATTTTGTGATACTGGACTTCGTCGACTATTGCTACCACCGTGCCTCGCACCATGTCGGCTGGTGGTGGGGCTTGCACAGCCTGCATCACAGCCAGCAAAACATGAATTTGTGGAGCGATGACCGCAACCATTTGCTCGATGACTTCTTGCGCGACGTGGTGATGGCGCTGGTGGCGCTTGGCATCGGCGTGCCGCCCGGACAATATGTGCTGCTGGTGTCGCTATCGCGCATCTTGCAAAGCTTGCAGCACGCGAATGTGAGGATACACTTTGGCTACATCGGCGAGCGGCTGTTGATTTCGCCGCGTTTCCACCGCACGCATCACGCCATCGGCGTGGGGCACGAGTCGAAAGGCAAGGGCAGCATAGGCGGTTGCAACTTCGGCGTCGTTTTGCCGATTTGGGATATGCTGCTGGGCACCGCGAATTTCTCGGCCGGCTATGCGCGCACGGGCGTGCGCGACCAACTGGCGCGCATCGACAGCCACGGCGTGGGCCGGCCGGGACGCAACTATGGCCGCGGCTTCTGGCAGCAGCAATGGCTGGGCCTGCGCCGCATGGTGGAATTTGCAAGATTAAAACGAAAAGGACGCCGTTGATGCGTAATGTATTGAATTCGTATGGGCGCGCCTTGCTGTCGCAATTGCACGGCAAGATACTGCTGCTCAGCGTCGCCCCCTTCATCCTGTCGCTGATACTGTGGGGTGCGGTGCTGTACGCGGGCCTGCAACCGCTGATCGACAGCCTGCATGCGCTGTTTGCCGACTATGATTTCTTCCGCACCAGCGGCGAGGTGCTGGCTACCTTCGGCTTGGGCATGCTGAAAGCCGTGATCGTGCCCCTGATCGCCATGTTCATGCTGCTGCCACTGATGATATTGACGGCGCTGATCTTCATGGGTTTGTTTGCCATGCCGGCTATCGGCCGCCATATTGGCGGGCGCCACTTTGCGCAACTGGAAAAGAAACATGGCGGCAGCCTGCTCGGCAGCGTCGGCACCTCGCTGGCCACGTTCTTGCTGTTTATTGTCGTCTGGGTCATCATGCTGCCCCTGTACGCGTTTCCGCCCGCCGCGCTGGTGGGCCAAGCCGTGCTGTGGGGCTGGCTGACATACCGCGTGATGGCGTATGACGCCATGGCCGATTACGCCAGCGTGGAAGAGCGCCAGGCCATCATGCGCACGCAGCGCTGGCCCCTGCTGGCTATCGGCATGGTGTCCGGCGTAGCCGGCGCCGTGCCGGGCATGCTGTGGATGGGCGGCGTGATGGCCGTGGTGTTTTTTCCCTTCCTGGCGGCGTTTGCCATCTGGCTGTATGTACTGATCTTTATCTTCACGGGTCTGTGGTTCCAGTATTACTGCCTGGAAGCACTGTCGCGTTTGCGGGGCGTACGTGGCATGAGCGACGTGGCGCCGGCAGACGCCTGACTTGCGTTCATCCTGACCTTTAATCGAATTGAACGAGGAAGTTCCATGGCTATCGGATTAATTATCATCGGCGACGAAATCCTGTCGGGCAAGCGTCCTGACCAGCATTTCCCGAAAGTAGTGAGCATGCTCAAGCAGCGTGGCTTGCAGCTGAGCTGGGCGCAGTACGTGGGCGACGAACCAGCCCGTCTGGTGGCCTTGCTCAAGCGCAGCTTTGCCAGCGGCGACATCGTTTTCAGCTTTGGCGGCATCGGCGCCACGCCGGACGACCATACGCGCCAGGCGGCGGCCGATGCGCTGGGCTTGCCGCTGGTGCTGCATCCGCAGGGCAAGCGCAATATCGAGCAGCGCATCATGGAAATGGGCGCAGAGGCGGGCGTGCCGGCGGACTTGAACTCGCCGGAAAACTTGCACCGCCTGAAAATGGCAGAGTTTGTCGAGGGTGCCGCGCTGATTCCGAATCCGTACAATAAGATTGCCGGCTTTGCCGTGCGCGAGCATTATTTCGTGCCCGGCTTTCCCGTCATGTCCTGGCCCATGATCGAATGGGTGCTCGAGACGCATTATGCGCACCTGTTCAACCAGGTGCCGCATGCGGAACATGCCTTGCTCGTATATGAAACGGCCGAGTCTTCGCTGACGCCGCTGATGCTGCGCCTGGAAGCGCAGTTTGCGCTCATCAAAGTGTTCAGCCTGCCTAGCGTGGGCGATGCGCAAACGCGCCGGCATATCGAACTGGGCGTCAAGGGCGAACCCGCGCAAGCGGCTGCCGCCTTCGCCGCGATGCGCGCCGCGCTCGACGCGCTGCAGGCCGAGTACACCCCTATCTGAGATGTTGCCAGTCCGGCACCAGTAGCCTTGTCGCTGGCGTCCGGCCGGTCTTGCATGCAGGTACGCAAGCAACCGTTACAAGACGTTGTTTTTTTGCGAAAATCTTCGATGAAGCAAGATTTTTGTGTGCGCTCGTCAGGTGTTTTCAGGCCAATGTGGTGGAATGGTGAGCAGGGACCTGGCGTGTCAAACGTGGGGTTGCCTGCCTGTGTAGTAAGAAGTTTTTTTGATTCACCGGTATGGACATCATGTTAAGCAAGCTTTGTTGTGAGCGGCCCTGGCTGGCCCCTGCCTTATCCTGCGCGGAGCGGTATCGCTACCGTATTTTTCGCGCTGTCCACATCCAACCTTTCCCCAGCATCCCATGAAAGACACAGGCGTCAATCTGGCCGCGCAAGAGCGGCCCCCCTCGGATCCAGTTGCCGAGGCGCCGCCGCCGGCGAGCCGGCCGAAGAAGCGCCGTTCGCGCATCTGGCCGATCTTTGCCATCATTGCGCTGGCGCTGATCGCCGGCGTGGCGTGGTTCGTCATGCGCGAAGTGCGCACCTCGGCCCTGCAGGCCGAGTTTTTTACGCGCCTTGACCGCCAACTGACGTTCAAGGTCGAGCCTGGCCCAGCAGCGGCCGGTGCCATCCGCTATCCGCAGCACGGTCCGTATGACGAGCGGCTCGGCTATGCCAGCCTGCCCGATTTCATTGCCAAGCTGAACGCGCGCGACTATGCCGTCACGGCGCAGGCGCGTATGTCGCCGAAGATGGTGCAACTGGTTGACCGGGGCATCTTTGCTACCTATCACGAGAAAAACCGGGACGGACTGAGCATCCTCGATTGCCGCGCCGCGCCCCTGTTCGCGGCCAGTTATCCCGAGCGCATGTTCGACAGCTTTGCCGAAGCGCCACCCGCGCTGGTGCAAAGTCTGCTGTTCATTGAAAACCGCGAATTGCTCGATCCCGGTATGCCCATGCGCAATCCTGCGGTGGAATGGGATCGCCTGAGCAAGGCGGTTCTGGACAAGGCGCTCAACCTGTTCGGCGGCCACCGCAGCGGTGGCGGCAGCACTCTGGCCACGCAGATTGAAAAATACCGTCATTCGGAAGACGGGCGCACCACTTCCATGCAGGATAAATTGCTGCAGATGGTGTCGGCCAGCCTGCGTTCCTACCAGGATGGCGAGAACACCATGGAAGCGCGGCGCAAGATCGTCGTCAATTACCTCAATACAGTGCCGCTGTCGGCCAAAAGTGGTTTTGGCGAAGTCAACGGCATTGGCGATGGCATGTGGGTTTGGTATGGTCGCCCCTTTGCCGAAGTGAAGACTTTGCTCAAGGGTAATATGGACCAGCCAGGCAGTGCGCTGGCCTACAAGCAGGCGCTGAGCTTGCTGATCGCGCAGCGCCGTCCCTCGCATTATCTGGTGGCCGGTGGTGCCGACCTGGAAGAATTGAGCAACAGCCATCTGCGCCTGCTGGCGCAAGCGGGCGTGATTTCGCCGCAGCTGCGCGATGCGGCTATCGCCGAGAAGCTGCAGCCGTCGACGGCTTCGGGCGTGCAATCGGAAGCGTCCACCTCGTTCGTCACGCGCAAGGCTTCGAATGCCGTGCGCAACCACTTGGCCAGCATGCTCGGCGATCCGCGCTTGTACAACCTCGACCGCCTCGACCTGAAAGTGGTCAGCACGCTCGACGCGCAGGCGCAAAATGCCGTTACCAAGGTCTTGCGCGAGTTGCGCGACCCGGAAGTGGCAAAAGCGGCCGGCTTGACGGGCAAGGGCATGCTGGGCAATGGCGACCCCGCCAACGTGGTCTACAGTTTCACCCTGCTGCAAAAGGGCGAGCAAGCCAACTTGCTGCGCGTGCAGACGGACAATTTTGACCAGCCACTCGACATCAACGAAGGCGCCAAGCTGGACCTGGGCTCCACGGCCAAGCTGCGCACCCTGGTGACGTATCTGGACATCATCGACCAGTTGCACCAGCGCTATAGTGACATGGGCGCCGCCGAGCTGGGCAAGATCGCCGTCGATCCGAAGGACATGCTGTCGCAGTGGGCGATTGCCTACTTGAAACCATTGCCGCTCGGCGAAGCGCGCAAGCTGCCGGCCATGCTGGCGGCCGCCATGGAGCGCAAATATTCGGGCAACCCGGGTGAAGGCTTCTTCACGGGCGGCGGCTTGCATCATTTTGGCAACTTTTCCAAGCTCGATGACAGCCGCATTTTGACGCTGCAGCAGGCGCTGCGCCAATCGACCAACCTGGTGTTCGTGCGCCTGATGCGCGACGTGGCCCGCTACTATATGTTCTCGCGCCCCGATTCCTCGGCCTCCCTGCTGGCGGACGCGGACGATCCGCGCCGGGCCCAGTACCTGAGCCGTTTTGCCGACAAGGAAGGGCGCGAATTTCTGCAACGCTTTTACCAAAAGTATCGCGGCAAGAGCGTTGATGAGCAGGAAAAGATTTTGCTGGCCAGCATACGCCCGACGCCCGTGCGCCTGGCCAATATCTTCCGCAGTACCAATCCCAAGGGCACGCTGGCGGAATTTGGCGATTTCCTCAATGCCAACTTGCCGTCGCAAAACGAAGTGCCGCCCGAGCGCGTAGCCAAGCTGTACCAGCAGTATGCGATGGAAAACTGGTCGCTGGCCGACCGCGGCTATTTGGCCAATGTGCATCCGCTGGAATTGTGGATGGTGGCGTATCTGCGCCAGCACGACGGTTCCACCCTGTCGCAGATGGTGGCGGCGAGCGAAAAGCAACGCCAGGAAGTCTATCAATGGCTGTTCAATACGCACCGCAAGCATGCGCAGGACCGCCGCATCGCCAATTTGCTGGAGGTGGAAGGTTTCCTGGAAATCCATCGCCAGTGGAAGAAGATGGGGTATCCCTTCGATTCGCTGGTGCCGTCCTATGCGACCACCCTGGGCGCGTCGGCCGACCGTCCTGCGGCGCTGGCCGAGTTGATGGGCATCATCATCAACGATGGCGTGCGCAAACCCAGCGTGCGCATCGATTCCATGCATTTCGCGGCCAATACGCCGTACGACACCATGCTCAAGCGGGGCAGCAAGGTGGAGGCGGAACAAGTGCTGTCGCCGGACGTGGCCAAGGCCGTCGCCAAGGCCATACGCGAAGTGGTGTCGGACGGCACTGCAAAACGCGCCAAGACGGCGTTTGTCGGCGCCGACGGCGTGCCTATTGCCATGGGCGGCAAGACGGGGACGGGCGACCAGCGTTTCGACGTATATGGCGCCGGTGGCCGCCTGATCGAGTCGCGCTATGTGAATCGTTCGGCCACATTCGTCTTCAATATCGGCGAGCGCTTCTATGGCAGCATGACGGCCTATGTGCGGGGACCGGAATCGAAGAACTACGATTTCACCAGCGCCTTGCCGGTGCAATTGTTGGTGTCCCTGGCGCCGAGTCTGATGCCGCTGATTGAGCCGCCCGCGCCGGCCGAGGGCGTGGCGCAGCAGTGCACGAATTAAGACGCCGTTGCCGCTGAAGAGCAGGCCCCTACGGCTAATGCCGTTCAGTCTAGGGTTTTGGCGTGATTGATGAGCGCCAGTAAATTCGCTAACCCCAGCGGCAAAGAGCTGGGGTCGGTCACTTCGTGATCGGAATGTGCTCCATTGAAGCACATTCCCCCAGCGGGTCCGACCCCTGTCCTAGTTCTTGGGCTAAAAAATAGCATCACTAACACACTAACTGAACGGCATTAGGCCGCTGTGGCCGGTTTTTTTGGTACGCTACATGACGCCAGCTTCGCTGCAGGGCGTGCGCCGCGCTCGCGCTTGCGCTTGCGCTTGCCATGCCATCGGCGGCAGGCGCGATGCCATCGTGCCCGGCTAGCCGGCAAATACGGCGGTTTTATCTTCCAGGCGCGCGTGGAAGGCGGCAATGGCGGGCGTGTCCGGGCGTTGCATGGGCGCCATCAGCCAGCGCTTGACGGACAGGCCCAGCACGATATCGGCTAGGCTGAACTGTTGGCCGCACACATACGCGCCCGTGCGCTGTAACTGCTGTTCGAGCACGCCCATCATCTTGTTCCATCCGGCAATCCCGGCCGCCAGCTGCGCCGCATCCTGGTGTGCGGGGCTGTGGCGCACCAGCGACATGAAGGCGTAGCGCCAGCTATTGTTCAAGTCGCCCATTTGCCAATCCATCCACTTTTCCACTTCCGCGCGGGCGCGGGGATGAGTCGGCAGCAAGTCCTCGCGGCCCGCCTGGGCGCACAGGTAACGGCATATCGTGTTCGATTCCCATAGCACCAGGTCGCCATCGAGCAGCACCGGCACCATGGCGTTCGGATTCAGGGCCAGGAAGGCCGGCTCGTCGGTGGCGCGAAAGCCGCTGCCCCAGTCTTCGCGTTCGTACGGCAGGTCGAGTTCCTCGCAGGTCCACAAGACTTTGCGGACATTGATCGAGGCGGCTTTTCCAAGAATTTTCAGCATGCAGGGCTCCAAGGCGCAGGTGATGGATCTGCCACTGTAGCCGAAATGGCCACGCCGCAGCGGCGAAAGTGCCTTGCGTAGTTGCGCTTTTCTTGGCATCGTAGCCACCCATGAAACCCATGCGCCACCACATGTCCAAAATCCTCGCGTTCAGCCGCTTTTCCGTGCGCGATTTCCTCGCCACCGCCGGTCCCACTGTGCTGCTGGTGGGCGCGTTTTGCGCGCTCGCTTATTGGCTGGTCGACCCGGCGCCGCCGCGCCAGGTGAGCTTGTCGACGGGGCAGGACAACAGCGCATATGAAGAATTTGGCAAGAACTATGCGGCTACCCTGGCCAAGCACGGCATCAAGGTGAGCTTGCAGCCATCGCTGGGCTCGCAGGACAACTTGCAGCGCTTAAATAGCGGCAAGACCGATATTGCCTTTGTGCAAAGCGGCTCGACAGAGCACGCCGATGCCGAGCGCCATGGCTTGATTTCGCTGGGCAGCTTGTTTACGGAACCTGTCTGGCTGTTCCTGCGCGAAGACAAGGCGGTCACGCAACTGACGCAATTGAAGGGCATGAAGATCAATCTGGGGCCGCCAGGCACGGGTGTGCCTGGCCTGTTCCGGCAGTTGCTGTCCGCCAATGGTGTGGATGCCACGGAACTGAGCGTGAGCGACTTGCAAAATACGCCCGCCACGGTGGAACTGCTGGAAGGGCGCATCGATGGTCTCGTATTCAGCTCGGCGCCGGAAGCGCCGCTGATCCAGATGCTGCTGCAAACGCCGGGCATCAAGCTGTTCGATTTTTCGCAAGCCGAGGCGTACACGCGGCGCCTGCCTTTTCTCACGCATGTGGTCTTGCCTCGCGGCATCGTCGACCTGGGCAAAAACATCCCCGCCCAGGATTACCACCTGATCGCGCCCACCGCTACCCTGGTTGCGCGCGAAGACTTGCATCCTGCCTTGATGGATCTGTTCGTCCAGGCGGCGGCCCGCATTCACGGCGGCACGGGCTGGTTCCAGCAGCAGGGGCAGTTCCCGTCCGCGCGCTATACGGAAATTCCCGTCGCGCCTGAAGCGCTGAAATTTTACAAGGATGGCGCGCCCGTGCTGCAGCGCTACATGAGTTTTTGGCTGGCCAATTTCTTTGACCGCATGTGGGTGCTGGTGGTGGCGCTCGGTGCCTTGATCTTGCCGCTATCGCGCGTGGTGCCACCGCTGTATGTGTGGCGTATCCGCTCGCGCGTGTACCGCTGGTATGGCCAGTTGCGCACGGTGGAGCAGGCGCTGGAAGACGTGCCGCAAGCGCAGCGCGCGCAAGTGTATGCGGCGCAATTGCAGCGGCTGGACCAGATCGAGGAAATGGTCAACCAGATCTCGATTCCGCTGTCGTTTGCCGATGGCCTGTATGGCTTGCGCAGCCACATCAATTTCGTGCGCAAGCGCATCTTGGGCCTGATGGCAGAGCCTCCAGCGCTTGACGCGGGCGAGCGTGCCTGAAGCGTCCAGCCACGCTGGCAACGGCATCTGGCCGAGGCCCAGCCCTGGCCCTAGCCCGGATACACAGCGCTTCAGTTGCTCCTGGCCTCAGGCGCCCAGCCACGGCAGTCCCGCCTTGCACCAGCCGCCGATCTGTTTGCGGTGGCCATCGGCGTCCTTGTCGCCCTCGAAGCCTTCGAGGATGTCGAAGCAGTTCGCATAGCCGTGTTCGCTCGCCAGCTTGGCCGCATGGCGCGAACGCACGCCGGAGCGGCACAGGAATAGCAGTACCGCGTCCTTGCCGGTCTGGGCTGCCAGTTGCGCGAGGAAGGCGGGATTCGGTACGCCGCCCGGATACGTGGCCCATTGCACCGCGACATGCTGGGTGTCGGCGATGTCAACCCGACCGACCCAGTCGCGCTCGGCATTCGTGCGCACATCGATGAGCTTGACGCCGGCATCGCCCTGCAGCAGTGCATACGCTTCGTGCGGCGTGACGGCACCGGCATACGGCGTACCTTCATTGGCCCGGCTGCGGGCAGTGCTCAGGATGTCGGCGGCGGTAGTCATGGCGTCCTCGGTGAAAGTGGAAAGGGATAAACGATTATAGTGCGCCGTGCGCATCGCGCAAATGGGGATACGCGCTGCACGGCGCATGCACCACAAGAAGGCATTTTTCAGGAATCCGCAAAAAATGCACGATAATAGTGCGTTGTTTGTTTTTTGCACTTGCATAGTGCATTCTGAACGTGATGCAAACGCGTGTGAAAAACCCGGGCATGAAAATTTTCACGGGGATGGCAGGTATTCTGCTGTCGCTACCACGCTGCTTCTGGAGCTGGCATGGAATCTGCTATGATCCTTGTGAGTTTTGGTGGCACGCAATGTTTGCTTCGCTGCATCAGCCCAGACGCATTAAGGTCGGCTCACCCCACATTCATTTAGGAGATACGCATGGCAATGACAGCCGCAGAAGTCTTGAAGATGGTAGAAGAAAACGAAGTCAAATTCGTTGATTTCCGCTTTGCCGACACCCGTGGTAAAGAGCAGCACGTGACGGTTCCCGTGTCGCACTTCGACATGGATAAATTCGAGTCGGGCCACGCCTTTGACGGTTCTTCGATCGCTGGCTGGAAAGGCATTGAAGCGTCCGACATGATTTTGCTGCCGGATCCAAACACCGCCAATATCGATCCGTTCATGGAAGAAACCACGCTGTTCATGCAGTGCGACGTGATCGAACCATCGGACGGCAAGGGCTATGACCGCGACCCGCGCTCGATCGCGAAACGCGCCGAAGCCTACCTGAAATCGTCGGGCATGGGCGACACCGCCTACTTCGGCCCTGAGCCAGAATTCTTCATCTTCGACAGCGTGCGCTGGAAGATCGACATGTCGGGTTGCTTTGTCAAGATCGGTTCGGACGAAGGTTCATGGTCGACCGGCAAGGATATCGAGGGCGGCAACAGCGGCCACCGTCCTACCGTCAAGGGCGGCTACTTCCCGGTGCCACCAGTGGACAGCTTCCAGGACATGCGTTCGGAAATGTGCCTGATTCTGGAATCGCTGGGCATCCCGGTTGAAGTACACCATCACGAAGTCGCCGGCGCCGGCCAGAATGAAATCGGCACCAAGTTCTCGACCCTGGTCGAGCGCGCCGACTGGACGCAAAACCTGAAATACGTGGTGTGGAACGTGGCGCACAGCTATGGCAAAACCGCTACCTTCATGCCGAAACCTATCGTTGGCGACAACGGTTCGGGCATGCACGTGCATCAATCCGTATGGAAAGATGGCAAAAACCTGTTCGCTGGCGACGGCTATGCCGGCCTGTCCGATTTCGCCCTGTACTACATCGGCGGCATCATCAAGCACGCCAAGGCATTGAATGCGATCACCAACCCGGGCACCAACTCGTACAAGCGTCTGGTACCAGGCTATGAAGCTCCGGTGAAATTGGCGTACTCGGCGAAAAACCGCTCCGCCTCGATCCGTATCCCGCACGTGGCCAATCCAAAAGGCCGCCGCGTCGAAGCGCGTTTCCCGGATCCACTGGCGAACCCGTACCTGTGTTTCGCTGCACTGTTGATGGCTGGCCTGGACGGCGTTGCCAACAAGATCCATCCGGGCGAAGCAGCCTCGAAAGATCTGTACCATCTGCCGCCAGAAGAAGACGCACTGATCCCTACCGTGTGCGCTTCGCTGGAAGAAGCACTCGATGCGCTGGACAAGGATCGCGAGTTCCTGACCCGTGGTGGCGTGTTCAGCGATTCCATGATCGACGCTTATCTAGAATTGAAAATGCAGGACGTGCAGCGCATGCGCATGACCACGCATCCAGCCGAGTTCGACATGTACTACTCGCTGTAATGGCGCCATGCCGGCAACTTGCCGGTAGTGAGTGAAAAACGCGGGTGAGGCGATGGTCTTGCCCGCGTTTTTTTATGCAGTACGCCCATGCGGCGGCAGCACGTGTTGTATAGTCGGCCCAGGAACGATGCGGCAGGTGCCGACAGGAGTCGAGATTGAGCAAGTATGACAGAATCGCGTTGATGGCCGCATTGCTGGCTGCAGCGGCGCAGGCGCACGCGCAGTTGTATGTGTGCGCCGATGCGCACGGACACAAGACGTACACGGACAAGCTGGCGGGCAAGCATTGCCAGTTGCTCGATTTGCCTGGCGCCATGACGCAGCCGCCACGCAAGACGGCGCCGCTGACCGGCCCGCTTGCGCGGCCCGCCACGCAGGCGCTGGCCACGGCGGTGCCTGCCGCCGGGGCGTTTCCCAAGGTTGACGGCGCCGAGCAGCGCGCGCGCGACCTGGACCGGCGCCAGATCCTGCAGGACGAATTGCGCAGCGAAGAACAGAAATTGGCGGCCCAGCGCCTGGAACTGAACGCCGGCCAGCCCGAGCGCCAGGGTAATGAGCGTAACTATGCGAAATATCAGGAACGCGTGGCGCAGTTGAGGGACAACCTTGGCCGCACACAGCAGAACGTCGAAGCGCTGAAACGCGAGATCGCCAATATCCGATGAGCAGACCATGACAATACACAACCCTCCCAGCCGTCCCGCCCACCTGGCGGGTCTCGATTTGCTGGCTTCTGCCGTGATCTTGCTCGATCGCGACGGGCACATCAGCTATGCCAACGCGGCGGCTGAAAACTTGCTGGAAAGCTCGCTGAAAGCGCTCTCGCGGCAGAAGTTGACGGCGCTGTTCCTCAATCCCGAAGAGCTGGCCGGCATCTGCGCGCAGGCGCTCGAACATAAATTCTCCGATTTGCGCCAGGATCTGAGCCTGGAGCGCCTGGGGCGCGAGCCGCTGCGCGTGCACAGCATCGTCAGCGCGCTCGACGCGCCGAGCGACGGCGTACTGATCGAGCTGCGCGAAAACGTGCAGCAGTTAAAACTCGACCGCGAGGAGCGCATCCTCGACCAGAGCCAGGTCAACAAGGAGCTGATACGCAATCTGGCGCATGAAATCAAGAACCCGCTGGGCGGTATCCGCGGCGCGGCCCAGCTGCTGGAGCTGGAATTGCCGGCCCTGCACCTGAGCGAGCTGCGCGAATACACGCAGGTCATCATCAAGGAAGCGGACCGGCTGCAAACCCTGGTCGACCGCCTGCTGGCGCCGCACCGCCGCCCGCACATCGTGGGCGACGTGAATATCCACGAAGTGTGTGAGCGCGTGCGCAGCCTGATCCTGGCCGAATTTCCCAGTGGGCTGACCATTGCGCGCGATTACGATGCCTCGATTCCCGAGTTTCGCGGCGATAAGGAACAATTGATACAAACCGTGATCAATATCGCGCATAACGCGGCGCAAGCGCTGGCCGAGCGCATCGAGGCGGGCGATGCGGAGCTGATTTTCAAGACGCGCGTGGCGCGCCAAGTGACCCTGGCCAAGGTCCGTTACGCCCTGGCATTAGACTTGCATATCATTGACAATGGACCGGGCATCGCACCTCAGATCCGTGACCGGATTTTCTACCCGCTGGTGTCGGGCAGGGAAGGCGGCAGCGGTTTGGGGCTGACCTTGGCGCAAACCTTCGTGCAACAGCACCTGGGCGTGATCGAGTGCGAAAGCCGGCCTGGATACACCGATTTCAGGATCGTTCTACCCTTGCCATAAGCGAGGGGGTATCCCACCCATGAAATCCATTGCGGGACGCACACACTAATGAAGCCAATCTGGATAGTTGACGACGACGAATCAATCCGCTGGGTGCTGGAAAAAGCCCTGGCGCGGGAAAATCTCGCTACCAAGAGTTTTGCCAATGCACGCGATGCTATCGCGGCACTGGAATTTGACACGCCGCAAGTGCTCGTGTCCGATATCCGCATGCCGGGCGCGTCTGGCCTGGAATTGCTGCAGACGGTCAAGTCGCGCTTTCCCGGCTTGCCTGTGATTATCATCACGGCTTTTTCCGACCTCGATTCAGCCGTCGCGTCCTTCCAGGGCGGCGCCTTTGAATACCTGGCCAAGCCGTTTGATATCGACAAGGCTGTCGAACTGATCCGCCGCGCGCTCGACGAGAGCCTGCGCGAGGCCAGCGTCGAATCGGGCCCGTCGGAAGCGCCGGAAATCCTTGGCCAGGCACCGGCCATGCAGGAAGTGTTCCGCGCCATCGGCCGCCTGTCGCAATCGAATGTGACGGTGCTTATCACGGGCGAATCAGGTTCCGGCAAGGAACTCGTGGCGCGCGCGTTACACAAGCATAGTCCGCGCGCGGCGCAGCCTTTCATTGCCCTCAATACGGCGGCTATACCGAAAGATTTGCTGGAATCGGAATTGTTCGGCCATGAACGCGGGGCATTTACGGGCGCGCAGACGACGCGCCGTGGCCGCTTCGAGCAAGCCGAGAACGGCACTTTGTTCCTCGATGAAATCGGCGACATGCCGTTCGACCTGCAGACGCGTCTCTTGCGCGTACTGTCCGACGGCCACTTCTATCGCGTCGGCGGGCATCAGCCCATCAAGGCGAATGTGCGCGTCATTACCGCCACGCACCAGAATCTTGAGCAGCGCGTGCGCGACGGCCTGTTCCGCGAAGACTTGTATCACCGCCTGAACGTGATCCGTTTGCGCCTGCCCAGTTTGCGGGAGCGGCGCGAGGATATCCCCATCCTGGTGCGCCACTTCCTGGTGCAAAGCGGGCGCCAGCTGGGCGTGGAAGCGAAGCGCATGAGTGAGCCGACGATGCAGTTCCTCAGCAGCCTCGATTTGCCCGGCAATGTGCGCCAGCTGGAAAACCTGTGCAACTGGATCACCGTGATGGCGCCGGGCCAGACGGTGGAAATCAAGGACTTGCCCTTGGAATTGACGCAGGGGCAGGGCGACGTTGCGACCGCGTCTGCCTGCGCTGACGTGGCGCCAGCGAACGTTGCTCATGCGCATGGTGGCCAGGTATTCGAGGCTGCCGTACCCGTCAACGGCGCGCCGCCGGGCTGGATCGGCTTGCTGGAATTGCAGGCCGCCGCAATGCTGGGCGCGGGGCAGCAAGAAGTCATGGCCGTGCTGGGGCGGCAATTCGAGTCGGCCCTGATCAAGACGGCGCTCAAGCATACGCACGGGCGCAAGAATGACGCCGCCGTGCGCCTGGGCATCGGCCGCAACACCATCACCCGCAAGATCTCGGAACTGGGCATCGACGGCGCCAAGGACGATTGATGCATGGCTGGACGGGCACTCGCCCCGTCCGCTTTTCCGCGCGGCGTCGATGGCACGCCACAACACCCACAACAATGACAGGCGATAAGGTAAGCTGGCGCTTGCCGGACTGTTTCGTCCGGTCTTAACTTTCATTGTGGAACTGTATGCTGATTAACTGCGTGGCCTACCAGGATGGCAAAAAACTGGCCGACTTGCCGATTGACGATATCAGCGATTACGTCGAGCGTCCCGACTGTTTCGTCTGGGTTGCGCTGCTTGATGCGACGCCGGCCGAGCTGAAACAGATGCAGCACGAGTTTTGCCTGCATGAACTGGCCGTCGAGGATGCGCAGCGCGGCCACCAGCGCCCGAAGATCGAGGAATATGGCGATTCCCTGTTTGCCGTGGTGAAAACCGTGGAAATGATTGCGAACGAACTGGTACTGGGCGAAGTCGACATTTTCGTTGGCGCCAATTATGTGCTCTCGTCGCGCAGCAATAGCTCGCAAGGTTTCCTCGGCGTGCGCGCGCGCGCCGAGCGCGAACCGCACTTGCTGCGCCAGGGGGCGGCCTTCGTGTTGTACGCGCTGATGGACGCCGTCGTCGACCGCTACTTCCCCGTGCTCGACGCGCTGGAATCGGAGCTGGAATTGATCGAGGACCGCATCTTTGACCGTGGCACCGAGCGCGACAATATCGAACGCCTGTATCAGTTGAAGCGCAAGGTCATGGTTTTGCGCCACGTGGTGGCGCCTCTGATGGAAGCGGTGGGCAAGCTGCATGGCGGACGGGTGCCGCCGCTGTGCCACGATACCCAGGAGTATTTCCGCGATGTGCACGACCATCTGGCGCGCATCAATGGCACGCTCGACACCATCCGCGACACTATCAGCACGGCCATCCAGGTGAATTTGTCGATGGTGGCCATCGACGAGAGCGAAGTGAACAAGCAGTTGGCGGCCTGGGCGGCCATCTTTGCCGTGTTCACGGCGTTTGCCGGGGTGTGGGGCATGAATTTCAAGTTCATGCCCGAGCTGGACTGGCAATACGGTTATCCAGTGGCCGTTGGACTGATGAGCTGTGTCTGCGGTTATATGTATTACTTGTTCAAGCGTTCCGGCTGGCTGTAAAAAATTCCTGCCTATCTGTATTATTAAACAATAGGCGGAGTACAATCGCGGCATACCTGCTCGGGCGGGTCATGGCCGAGGGGTGCCACGCCGGCAGGTTTGCTGGTGCTTCCAGTGTTGTACAGGAGCATACATGAGTATTCCCTTGTTTGATGTGAATTCGCGAGAACCTCTGTTCGATCCCGAGCAGCGGCGTACCCTGGCGGAAGCGGCGCTGCGCTCGATTACCGACTCGACGGCGCGTGCCCGCGGCGACGACTTCCTGCGCATCCTCGTCAAGGATCTGGCCGAAGCGCTCGACGTGCACTATGTGATCGCCGGGCGCCTGGTGCGCATGGATGATGGCAGCGAAGGCATCCGCACCCTGGCCCTGTGGGGCGGCGACGGCTACCAGGCGAATGTCGAATACAGCTTGCAGCACACGCCTTGCCAGGACGTGACTTGCCAGAGCATGTGTTTTCATGGCAGCGACATCCAGCGTCGCTTTCCACTAGACACCCTGCTGGTCGACATGCAGGCCGAAAGCTATATCGGCATGCCACTGATCGATACTGAAGGCAAGACCCTGGGCATCTTGTCGGCCATCGACACGCGTCCCATCGATGAAAACAAGCGCTTGCTGGCCTTGTTGTTGCTGTCGATCTTTTCGGCCCGTGGCGCGGCCGAGTTGCAGCACCAGGAGCGCACGCAGCAGCTCGAAGAAATGGTGCGCGTGCGCACTGAGTCGCTGCTGGCGGTGCAGGCCAACCTGATCGAGCAGGAACAGATGGCGGCCCTCGGTTCGCTGGTGGCCGGCGTGTCGCATGAAGTCAACACGCCGATCGGCGTGGCACTCACGGCGGCCTCGAGCATGGGTAGTTATGCCGACCAGTTGGTGCAGCTGCTGGGCGGTGCCAAGGTCAGCCGTGCCGAATTGATCGACGTTGCCGAAGCCTTGAAAGGTGCGGCGGCCTTGATCGAGCGCAACTTGGCGCGCGCCGCCGACCTGATCGGCAATTTCAAGCAGTTGGCCGTGGACCAGGTCAGCGAATACGTGGCCAACCTGGTGCTGCACGACTATGTGCATGGCCTGGTGTTGGCGCACAGCCCGGAACTGCGCAAGGCGGCGCTGAGCGTGGAAATCGATATCGCGCCCGATTGCCAGGTGCGCCTGGCGGCTGGCAAGCTGTCGCAAATTCTCTCGAACCTGCTGATGAACAGCGCCCGCCACGGCTATCCGCACGGTGGGCCAGGGCGCATCACGATACGCGCGCGCATCGAGGAAGGCGTGGATGACGCCCCCGCGCAATGGCTGCTGCTGGAGTTTTCCGACGACGGCATCGGCCTGGCACCGGCCGTGCGCGAACATCTGTTTGAACCGTTTTTTACCACCAAGCGTGGCCAGGGCGGTTCCGGCCTGGGCATGCACATCGTCTACACCATCGTGCAGCAACTGGGCGGCCAGGTGTGCGCCATCGACGGCACGCCCGGCTGTCACATACAGATCAGGCTACCGCTGGGCCACTGATCTGCGGTACGGGTCTCAGGCGGCTGCCATCGACAGAGCCACCGCTTCAGCCACCTTGATGCCATCGACAGCTGCCGACAGGATGCCGCCCGCATAGCCGGCGCCTTCGCCGGCGGGGAACAGGCCGCGCGTGTTCAGGCTTTGCAAGTCGTCGTCGCGGCGCTTGATGCGGATCGGTGACGAGGTGCGCGTCTCTACGCCTGTCAACACGGCATCGGCCTTGTAGTAGCCCTTGATCTGCTTGTTGAATGCTGGAAACGCTTCACGCAGGGCCGTGATCGCATACTCGGGCAGCGACGGCGCCAGGTCTGTCAGGTGCACGGCTGGCTTGTACGACGGTATCACGCTGCCGAACTCGGTCGAAGCGCGGCCTTCGACGAAATCGCCGACCAATTGCCCCGGAGCATCGTAGTTGCCGCCGCCGAGGGCAAATGCGCGCTCTTCCAGGTCGCGTTGCAGGGCGATGCCGGCCAGCGGGTCGCCCGGGTAGTCGGCTGGCGTAATGCCGACGACGATGGCGCTGTTGGCGTTGCGCTCGTTGCGCGAGTACTGGCTCATGCCATTCGTCACCAGGCGGCCCGGTTCCGACGCTGCCGCCACCACCGTGCCACCGGGGCACATGCAAAAGCTGTAGACGGAGCGGCCATTGCTGGCGTGGTGCACCAGCTTGTAGTCGGCCGCACCCAGAATCGGGTGGCCGGCGCTGGGGCCGAAGCGGCAGCTATCGATCAAGGATTGCGGGTGTTCCACGCGGAAACCGATCGAGAACGGTTTCGCTTCGATGTACACGCCGCGGCGGTGCAGCATCTCGAAGGTGTCGCGCGCGCTGTGGCCGATGGCCATCACCACGTGGTTGCTGGCGATGGTCTCGCCGCTGGCCAGTACCACGCCGCGCACCTGGCCACCGTCGGCGCCTGGCGCGATATCGAGATCGACGACTTTGCTCTCGAAGCGGTACTCGCCGCCCAGCTGTTCGATATTTGCGC
Organism: Janthinobacterium sp. CG_23.4; assembly: GCF_029892305.1. Taxonomy (NCBI): domain Bacteria; kingdom Pseudomonadati; phylum Pseudomonadota; class Betaproteobacteria; order Burkholderiales; family Oxalobacteraceae; genus Janthinobacterium; species Janthinobacterium sp. CG_23.4. The sequence continues at coordinate 831,261 of NZ_JARXUX010000001.1, forward strand.
GCATGGCTTCCACCATCTTGACCAGGCGGAAGGTGCCGATGTGCGGCTTGCTCATATACATGATTTCTTCGGGCGCGCCAGCCTTGACGAATTCCGTCAATACTTTGCGGCCATAGTGCATGGGGTCTTTGATTTGGCTGTACAGCTTGCCGTCCGAGAAGGTGCCGGCACCGCCTTCACCAAACTGCACGTTCGATTCCGGGTTCAGTTCGCGCTTGCGCCAGAAGCCGAAGGTGTCGACCGTGCGTTCGCGTACCTGCTTGCCCCGTTCCAGGATGATGGGGCGCAAACCCATCTGCGCCAGGATCAGCGCCACGAACAGGCCGCAAGGACCCGTGCCGACGACGATCGGGCGCGCTACATTGGTATGGCCGGCCAGCTGTTCGCCGCCGGCGACGAATTTGTAGTCGGTGTTGGGCGCGGGCATCAGATGGATATCATGCTGCAGGCGCGCCAGCACGGCGGCCTCGTTGTTGATTTCAACATGCAACGAGTAAATCAACACCACGGCGCTGCGCTTGCGCGCGTCATAGCTGCGCTTGAAGACGGTAAAGCCGAGCAAATCGGCTGCATCGATGCCCAGGCGCGCCAGGATGGCGGCCGGCAGGGCGGCTTCGTCGTGTTCGAGGGGGAGTTTTACTTCGTTGAGTCGCAACATGATGTGTATCCGAAAAGTGCAGGGCTCCGTATCTAGCGGAGAGCGGGCAACCGGCGCATGGCGCGGCGGAAGGCGGCATTTTACTCCTTCCAGCGCTCAATGTATTGCCTGTGGCGCCCCCGCCGGGAAGCGGATGGGCGTGACAAATACCGTCCTGGCTCTGGCTGCAGAGCCCATCGGCTGCGCATCGCCATGTTGATGAGACCAAAAAACAACATTTCATCAGGGCCGAAGTCGGCGCCGTCAGGGCGCCGCGTATGGACCTTGAAAAATTTCCATTTGCTGCATTTGCACAATCGTAATTGGACAGGGGGAAACAGTTTATTTCGCCAATAGTAAGAAAGCTAAAGAAGCGTGATTTGGCACAAATTAGTAACAGTGTTTTAATTAATGGACATAATAATTTTGCTGCAGTGCAAGGTAAATATTAATGCACCAAAAAAGGGCAGTTGCGCACTAAATTGGATGGTTTATGCACTATTTCCGAATAAGTTATGGCGCAAAACATGTTTATAAAAATTATCCCGTTGTTTTGAAGTTATCGTCGTCGCCTAATGAATTGACACCGTTCCATGCCATATGGTTCCATGTAACAGCTGCGTCACATTTGTAACGTGTGGACACATTTATCAGGAAAACCTTTACCCAAGGGTTTCCTTAAAAAAATTCAGGCACATGCCCAGAAGGAGTTTTTTACATGAAGTTACGTATTAAGCCTATGCCAGTTGCGATCTTGCAAATTATTGCAAGCGGTGCATTTTCCGTCGCTGCCATTGCCCCGGCAATGGCTCAACAAGCATCAGCCAGTGAGCCTGTGCAACGGGTCATCGTGACTGGTTCGATGATCAGTCGCGCCGATACCGAAACCGCCACGCCAGTACAAGTGGTAACTGCGCAGGATATCCAGCGCAGCGGTAAAACATCGATCGCTGAACTGCTGAGCGACTTGGCCTCTAACGGCGCCGGTACCCTGGGCACCGGTTTCAGCGGCGCTTTCGCAAATGGCGCTTCCGGTATTTCGCTGCGCGGCTTGACCGTGGGCGCGACCCTGGTGCTGCTCGACGGCCATCGCGTGGCGCCATACGCCCTCGGCGATGATTCGCAACGTTCCTTCGTCGATGTCTCGAACATTCCACTCGACGCCATCGAGAGCATCGAGATCCTGAAGGCCGGCGCTTCGTCGCTGTACGGTTCGGATGCCGTGGCCGGCGTGGTCAACATCAAATTGAAAAAAAGCTTCCAGGGCACCCGTTTCGCCGCTGAAGGCGGCAAGACGCAGCATGGCGGTGGCGCAACTCAGCGCGCGTCCCTGAGCACCGGTTTTGGTGATCTCGATGCCGACGGTTACAACATCTACGCTACCGCCGAGTGGCGTCATCAGGGCGCCATCAAGGTGGCTGACCGTGCCAAGAACGAGTGGGCTAGCCGCGACTGGCGCGGCCGTGGCGGCAACGACCTGACCCTGGGTGTGCCAACCGCACTGAACAGCTTCCTGACGCAGGGTAGCTCGCCATTCCTGTACAACCCGAGCGGTGCAGGCGGCGCCAACAATGCAGCCAACTTCACGTTCCTCGATGCGAACTGCAACTTCGCCAAGTACCGTGCAGGTCAGTGCGCAGTGACCGACAATTCGTCCTTCATCCAGCCACAAGTCGATAACATCAATGTTCTCGTCGGCGCCACCAAGAAACTGGGCGGGGATTGGGAACTGGGCCTCAAAGCTTCCTACTTCAAGCGTGACAGCAGCAACAACCGTGGCGTGCCGCCGGTCTTCTCGACCGCCAGCTTCGCCGGTAACAACGCCCTGAGCCCGGACGGCACCTTGCGTCCTGCCGTTGGTGCCATTGGCGCTACCACCTTCGCTCCTGGCGCTGCCGTCGGCGCAGGCATCATCAATACCTTGCCTGGCACTGCCCGCTTGTACGGCTACATCCCGGGCGCGGCGCCTGCCCAGACTTCGGACAATACTGCCACGGCTACCCGTTTCGCGGTGGACCTGAGCGGTACTGCTTACGGCTGGGACGTTCGCGCCGCTGGTGGTGTGACCGAGTCCAAGGTCGCCATCGACTATAGCGGTTACGTCGACCGCAACGCTTTGTACAATGCGCTGAAGGCTGGTACGTTTAACGTGCTTGGTGGTAACACGCCACAGCAGCTCGCTGCTGTGTCGCCGACGTTCTCGAATACGAACGATTCGAAGCTGAACTACCTCGACGCGACGGCCAGCCGTGAAGTGATGCAACTGGGCGCCGGTCCCCTGGTACTGGCAGCTGGTTTGCACTATCATAAGCGTGATTGGAATGCGCCGCCGTCCCCGCTGACCGCGAACGGCCAAGTCGCCAGCACCTCGGCTTTCGTGTTCGGTTCGGAAACCAACACCGCTGTCTTCGCCGAGCTGCAAGCAACGCCGATCAAGAACGTGGAACTGGGCGTGGCCGGCCGTTATGATCACTTCGACACCTATGGCAATTCGTTCACCCCGTCCGCCAACATCAAGTGGACGCCGACGAAGCAGTTCGCCATGCGCGGTAACTTCGCACGCGGCTTCCGCGCGCCAAACCCGGCCGAGTCGGGCAGTGCCGGTTCGTTCTTCCAGTACCACGCGATCAATGACCCGATCCTGTGCCCAACGAGCAACAAAGCCGCAGTCGGCAGCGTGCCAGTCTTCTGTGCCTTCACGCCGGCATTCGTCCAGCAAACCTCCAAGAATCTGTCGCCGGAAAAATCCAAGTCGTTTGACCTGGGTATCGTCCTGGCACCGGTCCCTGGTCTGGGTGCAACGCTCGATTATTACAAGATCACGCTGAACAACCAGATCGTCAGCGCTGCAACCAGCGATCCTAGCTACGTGCCAGCTTTCGTTCGCGGCGCGCCTGTTCAGATGGATACCGTGCAGGCCGATGGCACGACCAAGTCGGTACTGTCACCGGTGGGCCCGATCCTGTACGGTACGTCGGGCTACATCAATGCCGGTGAAACCACCACCAGCGGTATCGAAGCGGCCATCAACTACCGTTTCCGCCTGCCGGGTGAACTGGGCACGCTGCGCGCTGACCTGAGTGCAGCGCATACCTTCGATTACACCCAGAGCGTCAATGGTATCAGCTATCAGCTGGCCGGCACTCAGGGTCCATCGGGCGTAGGCGGTGCAACCGGTAATCCGAAAGATCGCGCTCAGTTCTCGCTGAACTGGACCCGTGGTCCGCTGGACATTACCACGAGCATGAACTACACCAGTTCATTCTCGACGCTGGATCCATCCGTTGACTCCAACGATTGCGCCAAGACCGGTGTCTCCACTGGCGGCCGCAATTACTTTGCCGGTCTTGTTCAGCCTAGCCAATACTGCCACGTACCTTCGTTCACCGTGACGAACCTGAACGTGCAGTACAAGCTGTCGCCGAACCTGATCCTGAAAGGGACGATCCTGAACGTGTTCGACAAGGCTCCGCCTATCGACGTCGGTACCTACGGCAATGCGGGCGTCCAAACTTCGTACAACGCATCGATGCATCAAGCGGGCGCTGTTGGCCGCTTCTTCAGCCTCGGACTGGCATACACCTTCTAATATAGTAAGGTGAACAAGGCGGCAGCAATGCCGCTGCCTTCTTCCGAAGGGCGCGATGACTGAGAAGTCATCGCGCCCTTTTTTCATGTCTGTATATCAGACACTGTTGGATACTATTAGATACCGCCCCAAATGGCGGCCAGAATAGACAGTGCCGCCAGGCCGGCTGTCTCGGTACGCAATACGCGCGGCCCCATGGACAGGGGCAGGGCACCAGCGGCGATGGCAGCCTCTTCCTCGGCGTGCGTATAGCCGCCTTCAGGACCGACCAGCAGGCAGGTGGCGCGCGGCGGCGTGGCCTTGGCCCACTGTGCCAGCGACTGCCCTGCACGCGGACTGAGCAGGACGCGCTGCATGTCTTCGGCGGGTGCCGTGACCCAGCGGTTAAAATCTTGCACAGATGCAACGCTGGCCAGGCGGTTGCGCCCGCATTGTTCCGAAGCGGAAACGATGATGCCTTGCCAATGCGCGAGTTTTTTCTCGGCCCGCTCGGCCGATAAGCGCACCACGCAGCGCTGCGCCGCCAGCGGGACGATGCCGGCCGCGCCCAGTTCGATGGCTTTTTCGATGATCCAGTCCATTTTTGATGCTTCCGGCAGCGCTTGCGCCAAGGTCACGGCATACGGCAGTTCCGCTTCGCGCGCCACGTGCGCCTGTACTTCAGCCGTTACGCTGCGTTTGGCCACTGTTACCAGGCTGGCCTGCACTTCGCCGCCTTCGCCATTGAACAGGGTGATGATGTCGCCTGGCGCCAGACGCACGACCTGGATGTGGTGAGCGACGGCGTCGGGCAGAGCGATAGTGGCGCCTATGGCGAGTGGCTGGGGACAGAAAAAACGCGGCATGCAACATCCTGGCGGAGAGAAATAATGGGAGGTGCCGCGCCGCGCGCTGGTGGGGGGCACGCGGCTGCGACTCGAGGGTGCAATTTTAGTGCCGCTGCGCGCGGCCGGGTGAAATTCTTGCCGCTGGGCTTGCGTGCGGCGCATCCGGGGCGGGAAATCACATGGAGATAATAAGTTGGATAAAAATGAAATGTTGTTTTTTGATCTCATAAACCATTGCATTATTGACAGTGATGCTTTTGGCGTGGTTTTATGACTATACAAGTTGTGTTGAACGACATCAATTGTTTCCGGCAATCTCGTCCGTGATGTGATTCGGTATGTTTTTGGGAGACGCCGCACGTTTTAATGCCTGGGCCTATGTGGCCCCAGGCGCGTTGCGACCAGCTTAAGTTGTTTGGAAAAGCATCACACTGTAGCGGGAGGGCCTTGCAGTTTTTTGCAAGTCTATGAGAGATTTAAGCGATTATAAAAATACAAACTAACCGCTTATCAAGTGACACCAGAGATCATTAAAAGGAATAAGTTATGATGTTTCGCGAAAAAAAGAGTGTGCAAGTGGTGAGACTGGCGTTGGCCGCGTTCGCCGGCATCGCAACGATGAGCGTCCACGCGCAGCAAGCGACCGATGCGCCGGCGCCCAAGCTGCAGCGCGTAGAAATCACCGGTTCGAGCATTAAACGCATCGAAGCCGAAGGTATTTCCCCGATCACCGTGATGACGCGCGAGTCGATCGCCCGCTCGGGTGCGACGTCGGTGCTGGACCTGATGCGCAACCTGACTTCGGCTGGCGGTAACGGCGGTGAGCTGGCGACATCGAGCTCCTTCCGTAACGGCGCCACCAGCGTCTCGCTGCGCGGTCTGCCGACCCTTATCCTGTTGAACGGCTACCGCCTGCCGGCGTCAGGTTCGGACGAGTACAGCGGCCAGACCTCGGTCGATCTGAACGCTATTCCACTGGCGGCGATCGAGCGCATCGACGTGCTCAAGGACGGCGCCTCTGCCATCTACGGCACCGATGCCGTCGGCGGCGTCATCAACTTTATCCTGCGCAAGGATTACCAGGGCTTGACCCTGGACGCCAGCACCGGCTCGACCACTTATGGCGACGGGCAAAACAATAAGGTGTCCGTATCCGGCGGTTTCGGCGACCGCGACGCACAGAAATTTAACGTGACCTATTCGGCCTCGTACGAAAAAACCAAGGCCATTCACGGTGTCGACCGCGATTGGGCGAACAGCACCGATTTCACCGGCCACAAGGGTGGCCTGTATCAGGGTGGCGTCTACGGCGCCAAGGGTAGCGATCCGGGCACCATGTCGCTGGGCGGTTCGCAGCGCATGCCTGATCCGGAGTGCGACGCAGCCCACCGCAAGCCCTATCCGAACGCGCCGGAATGGGTGGCTGCGCCTAACCGCAACGCCTGCCTGTATTCCGCCGCCGAGTCGGTAGACTTGGTGCGCCCGTCCACACGCTACGGCGGTGCAGTGACGGCGAACTGGGATTTGACGCCGGATGTGTCGCTGTTCGCCAATCTGTTCTACAACCACTTCGACACGCGCATCCAAGGTTCGCCGGCCTGGATCCAAAACGCCGACCGCTCGGGCGTGCTGCGTGTGGCGGCGGACAACCGCTTCAACACCTACGGCGTGCCGGTCACCATCCGTCGCCTCTTCCCTGCCGCCGAGGGTGGTACGGGTACCAATGTTGATACCACCTGGCTGGTCGGCGGTGCTACCGGCCGCGTAGCCAACTGGGACTGGACCGTGTCCTTGGGACACAGCCAGGAGAAGGGTGAAACGCGCGTCTACGGCTCCTTCCTGCACGATAAATTGCACAGTTACCTGGCGCAGGGCAAGTTTAACCCCTTCGGCGGTAACCATAATTCGGAGCAGGTCATCAACGAACTGACTGCGGACCAGTACACCAAGACCAAGTCCTCCACGGACTTTGCCAAGGTGACCGCTTCGAGCGAATTCGGTCAACTGCCCGGCGGCAAAATCGGTGTAGCCGTTGGTGCCGAGTACAAGCGCGAGAAGCTCACCTACGATCCGTCGCAGGCTTGGCGCGACGGCGAGATCGGCATCTACTCGACCCTGCGCGGCATCGACGGCTCCGAGTCGCTCGGCGCCGTGTTCGGCGAGTTGGCCCTGCCGCTGCTGAAAAACCTGGAAGCGCAGGCGGCCATCCGCTATGACCGCTACCAGATGGCCGGTGGTACCACCAATCCGAAGCTTGGCCTGCGCTGGACCGTCTTGCCGACCTTGATGTTCCGCACCAGCTACAGCACCGGTTTCCGCGCGCCGACGCTGTCGCAGCGCTTTAACGAAGGCCGTGGCGGTTTCGTCGCGACCAAAGATCCGAAGCGTTGCATCGTGGGCGATGCGTATTTCGACACCGCTTGCAGCGGTTCGGCGCTGTCCCTGCTGTCCGGCACCAAGGATTTGAAGCCCGAAAAATCGAAGCAGTTCAACCTGGGTGTGGTCGCCGAACCGATCAAGAACCTGACGTTGGGCTTGACCTACTGGAACATCAAGTGGAATGACCGGGTCGAGAACCTCGACAACGAAACCGTGCTGGCGGGCGAGGATGGTCAGTACAAGAACGCCGTCACGCGCTACGCCGTGACGGCGGAAGACCAGGAGAAGTACAACGCGCTGAGCGCCGCCCAGCGCGCGACGCTGGGTCCGTTGGTAGGTCGCCTGAAGCAGCTGCAGGTTGGCTTGATCAACCGCAGCAAGGTCGTCACCGACGGTCTGGATGTCGAAGCGGCGTACACAATGCGCACGGCCGACATGGGTCGTTTCAAGGTGTCCGGTGAAGCGACTTACACGCTGTCCTACAACCGCGTGCTGCTGCCTGACGATCCGGCGATCAATTGCCCTAACAACACGGCTTGCGAGGCTGGTGAATACGGCTATCCTAAGCTGCAGGCCAAGCTGGGCCTGAACTGGGATCGCGGTGCTTGGGCAGCGACGACGAGCGCTAACTTCACTTCGCACTACCACGTGGAACGGACACCGTCGGCAACGATCAATCTTTACTACGATACGTACGCGAGCGGCTTGATGATCCCGAGCGCGACCCTGGTCGATGCCTCGTTGTCCTACAGCGGCTTCAAGAACCTGGTGCTGCGCGGTGGCGTCAACAACGTGTTTGATCGTACACCGGCGTTCGATCCATCGTCGAACATCGGCTACGACAACGCCTACGGCAATCCGCGTGGCCGCTACATGTACGTGTCGGCGTCGTACTCCTTCAAATGATGTGAGGGCGGGCTGATGCGCGGAGCGGGCCGATTGACGGCGCGCTCCGCAGCGGCGCAAGCTGCAAAAGAACCGGGCCCGGCCCGGTTTTTTTTCGTCCCTCCGGGGCGCAGGAGGGGTAAGGTGCAGCGGCGTCGCGCGCGGTTTGATTTTTCCCCTTGTTGGTCTGGTAAAATACGCAGTTCTGACTGCGCCCAGCTGCGCTGCAAACGAATTTAAACTCCGCGATCGACCACACACGATGAACTCTACGCTCCCTACCACCAAAATGGCCAATGCGATCCGCGCACTGGCAATGGACGCTGTACAAAAGGCCAATTCCGGCCATCCAGGCATGCCGATGGGCATGGCCGAGATCGCAGTTGCCCTGTGGAGTGGTCATTATCGCCACAATCCAGCGAATCCAAAATGGCAAAACCGTGACCGTTTCCTGTTGTCGAACGGCCACGGCTCGATGCTGCACTACGCGCTGCTGCACCTGACGGGCTATGACTTGTCGATGGATGACATCAAGGCCTTCCGCCAGATGCATTCGAAAACCCCGGGCCACCCGGAAGTCGACATCACGCCAGGCGTGGAAACGACCACCGGCCCGCTGGGCCAGGGCATCGCCAACGCCGTCGGCATGGCCTTGTCGGAGCAATTGCTGGCAGCTGAATTCAACCGCCCCGGCCACGATATCGTCAACCACTATACCTACGCGTTTGTGGGCGATGGTTGCCTGATGGAAGGTATTTCGCACGAAGTGTGCGCGCTGGCCGGCACCCTGGGCTTGAACAAGCTGATCGCGCTGTACGACGACAACGGTATTTCCATCGATGGCAAAGTCGAAGGCTGGTTCACGGACGACACCCCAGCCCGCTTCGAAGCGTATGGCTGGAACGTCATCCGCGCCGTCGACGGCCATGACGTTGCCGCCGTGTCCGCTGCCATCGCCGCCGCCAAGACGGCCAGCAAGCCTACCTTGATCTGCTGCAAGACCATCATCGGCAAGGGTTCGCCGAACCTGCAAGGCGGCGACAAGGTCCACGGCGCCGCGCTGGGTGACAAGGAAATCGCTGCCGTGCGTGAATACATCGGCTGGGATGCCGCACCGTTCGAGATGCCCGCTGACGTGTACGCCGCCTGGGATGCCAAGCAACAAGGCGCCCTGCTGGAAGCGGATTGGAACGAGCGCTTTGGCGCCTACAGCAGCCAATTCCCGCAGCAAGCTGCTGAACTGACCCGCCGCATGCAGGGCGAGTTGCCACAGGCATTCGAAGCGGCCCTGAGCGCCGCCATCGCGTCCTGCGTCGAAAAGAAAGAAAACATTGCCACCCGCAAGGCCAGCCAGAACGCCATCCAGGCACTGGCCTCGTCTTTGCCGGAATTTTTGGGTGGCTCGGCCGACCTGACCGGTTCGAACCTGACGAACTGGAAAGAGTGCGTGGCCGTGCGTTCGGGCCAGCCTGGCAATCATATCAATTACGGCGTGCGCGAATTTGGCATGAGCGCCATCATGAACGGCATTACCCTGCACGGCGGTTACATCCCGTTCGGCGCCACGTTCCTGACGTTTTCCGATTACAGCCGCAATGCCTTGCGCATGGCCGCGCTGATGAAACTGCGTTCGATCTTCGTGTTTACCCACGATTCGATCGGCCTGGGCGAAGATGGCCCGACGCACCAATCGGTCGAGCACGTCTCGTCGATGCGTTTGATCCCTAACCTGGACAACTGGCGTCCATGCGACACCGTCGAGTCGGCCGCTGCCTGGGGCGCCGCCGTGCGCCGCAAGGATGGTCCGTCGACCCTGATTTTCTCGCGCCAGAACCTGCCATATCAAGAGCGTAGCGCCGAGCAGATCGAGAACATCTATCGCGGCGGCTATGTGCTGAACGATGTGGCCGATGCCAAGGCGATCCTGATCGCCACCGGTTCCGAGGTGGAACTGGCCGTCGCTGCCGCCAGCGCGCTGGCCTCGGAAGGCATCAACGTGCGCGTGGTGTCGATGCCATCGACCGACGTGTATGACCGCCAGGACGCCGCCTACAAGGCCAGCGTGCTGACCAAGGGCGTGCCGCGCGTGGCCATCGAAGCTGGCGTGACCAGCTTCTGGTACAAATACGTGGGCCTGGAAGGCGCCGTGGTCGGTATCGACACGTTTGGCGAATCGGCACCTGCCGGCGTGCTGTTCAAGCATTTCGGTTTCACGGTCGAGAACGTCGTCGCCAAGGTGAAAGCGGTTATCGCCGGCTAATATTGATTTTGAGCAGACCCCGTCCACGTGCTGGCCGGGGTGCTGTGCTGATACCTTTTTTTTTAATCAGGAGCAGAGTATGACGATCAAAGTTGCAATCAATGGCTACGGCCGTATCGGCCGTAATGTGTTGCGCGCTTTCTACGAAGGCGGCAAGAAACAGGATATCCAGATCGTTGCCATCAATGACCTGGGCGATGCCAAATCGAACGCTCACCTGACCCGCTACGATACCGCGCACGGCAAGTTCCCGGGCACCGTGACCGTCGAAGGCGATAACATGATCGTCAATGGCGATCCGATCCGCGTGTTTGCACAGCGCAACCCGGCTGAAATTCCATGGGGCGAGTTGGGCGTGGACGTGGTGCTGGAATGCACGGGCTTCTTCACCACCAAAGAAAAAGCTTCGGCTCACCTGAAGGGTGGCGCCAAGAAAGTCATCATCTCGGCACCAGGCGGCAAGGACGTCGATGCGACCGTCGTGTTCGGCGTCAACCATTCGGTATTGAAATCGACCGACACCGTCATCTCGAACGCATCGTGCACCACCAACTGCCTGGCACCGCTGGTCAAGCCGCTCAACGACGCCATCGGCATCGAAACGGGCTTGATGACCACCGTGCACGCCTACACCAACGACCAGGTGCTGTCCGACGTGATGCATGAAGACCTGCGCCGCGCGCGTTCGGCCACCATGAGCATGATCCCGACCAAGACCGGCGCTGCTGCCGCCGTTGGCCTGGTGTTGCCTGAGCTCAATGGCAAGCTGGACGGTTTCGCTATCCGCGTGCCGACCATCAACGTCTCGCTGGTCGACCTGTCCTTCATCGCCAAGCGCGATACCACCGTGGAAGAAGTCAACGCGCTGATGAAAGCCGCGTCGGAAGGCGCCCTGGAAGGTATCCTGACGTACCAGACCGAACCGCTGGTATCGATCGACTTCAACCACAACCCTGCTTCGTCGAACTTCGATTCGACCCTGACCAAGGTATCGGGCCGTCTGGTGAAAGTATCGTCGTGGTACGACAATGAGTGGGGTTTCTCGAACCGCATGCTCGACACCACCGTCGCGCTGATGTCGGCCAAGTAATTTTTGGCTAGCCTAGAAAAACGCCCTTCGGGGCGTTTTTTTATTCGTGGCTTTACGACGCCTGACAAAACTTACAGGCGGCGCCGGTAAAAGCGCCACAGCAGGCGCAAGTCACGTAGCACCGGCGCGCCCGACAGCAAGGTCAGCACGCCGGCCAAGATGATAGTGGCGGGCGGGAAACCGATGTGCTTGAAGGCCAGTGCGCCGCTGACGCCGCCGATGAAGAAGCAGATGATCAGCAGGCTGTGCGTTTTCAGCTTGTCGCGGTTGACCTTTACCACCCGGTCTGGCAATTGCCTGCGGTTGTAATACGCCATCTTGCCCAGTTCGATGCCGATATCGGTGGACAGACCCGTGACGTGCGTGGTGCGGATGACGGCGCTTGAAATCTTGGTGATGATGGCGTTTTGCAAGCCCATGACAAAGCACAGCAGCAAGATGGTGACAGGGCCCAGTATGTCGGGCATGGCCGCCAGGTAGTTGCCCGCCAGGCCAAATAGCAGCAACAAGGCCGCTTCGAGCAGGAGGCTGGCGGCAAATTGGCTGTGCAGCCGGCGCCGCTTGCCCCAGTTCACCATGATGGCCGTCACGGCCGCGCCGCTGACGAAAGCCAGCCAGGCGCCCAGCGCGGCCAGCGCCAGCGTGATATTGCCCAGTGCCAGGTCATCGGCCATGCCGGAAACGATGCCCGTCATGTGCGAGGTATAGCCGCCGATGGCGAGAAAACCACCGGCATTCACGGCGCCGGCGACCAGCGCCAGTACGCAGCCCAGTTGCAGATTGGCTTGTGTATCGCGTGCCGATCCGCTCAGGCGGGCCAGGTAATGGAGTGGCATGCGGGGCCGGTTTCCTCTTTGCGTTGCTTATTCGCTTATTTATAGATGCCGGAACCGACGATCATATTGTCGACCCGTTCGACGTAGCCCGATTTTTGTTCGACCACCTTGGTCAGCGGATTGGGCCACTTGAAGTCTACCCAGCCGCGTCCGGCCGGCGTGCTGGCAGTGGCAATCAGCGATTTGACGATGTCCTTGCCTTCATTGTCCTTCAGGTCGATCAGATTCTTGCCGACCATCTTGGGATTGTTGCCGTGCGCCAGGGTGATGCCGTTCGTGTCGTACACATAAATGTACAGGTCGCGGTCATGAAAACTGGTGTTGGCAGGATCGGTAATGGCGGCAAAGGCCTTTTCCTTGCCTTCAGCCTTGATCATGGCTACGGCGCGCTTGGTCATGGCGATGGCTTCGTCGGCGCTGCCTTTGGGGGCGGCCCATGCCGCTGCCGGCATGGCGCAGAGGATGCAACTGGCAACGAGGGCATTGACGCCCGTTTTTATACTCGTTTTCATACGCTGTCTCCTGGGTTGACAGGCAATCCCGGCGCGCCCTGTTGTACGGCACTACTTGGAAGTGGAATTGCCTATATGTATCATACGCCGCCGCCGGGCTTATGCAATCGCTGCGGGAAAGATCGTGTGCCACAGGCGCGTCACGTTGCCGGCATGTAGGCGCACGCGTTCCGGTTCCACGCGGGCCAGGTCTTGTCCCTGCAGGCGTAACTGGTGCTGCAGCTTGCGCAGCGCGCGGTAGGCGTCGGCGACCAGGGCGGCCAGCTGCGCGTCAATCAAGCCCAGTTCGCCGCACAGGCGCAGCAGGGCGATATTGCCCGAGTTGGCCGTCAGCTGCGGATACTGCGCCGCGTGTTGCAGCACCAGGTATTGCACCATGAACTCGATGTCGATCATGCCGCCCGGATCTTGTTTCAGGTCAAAGCTGCCAGGGCGCGATGGGTGGGCATCGAGCATCTTCTTGCGCATGGCCACCACTTCGCCCTTGAGTGGGCCGTTTTCGGGACGCTCCTTGCGCAAGATCGTGTCGCGGATGCGTTCGAAATGCTTGCCGATGGCGATGTCGCCGGCGCAGAAGCGCGCGCGCGTGAGCGCCTGGTGCTCCCACACCCAGGCGGCGCTGCCCTGGTAGCGCTCGAAGGCCTGCACGCTCGAGACCAGCATGCCCGAGGCGCCATCGGGGCGCAGGGCGATGTCGATGTCGAACAGGATGCCGGCCGAAGTGTGCGAGGTCATCCAGGTAATGAACCGCTGCGCCAGCTTGGCGTACAGGCCCGGTGCTTCCTGGTCGTCGTCGTCGAACAGGAAGATGACGTCGAGGTCCGAGACATAGCCCAGTTCCTTGCCGCCCAGCTTGCCATACGCGATGACGGCGAACTTCGGCACCTCGCAGTGGCGTGTCGGCAAGGTTTGCCAGACCGCTTGCACGGTGGCGGCGACGATGATATCGGCCAGCTGCGACAGGTAGTCGGCCAGCTTTTCCACACTCAGGTCGCCCGCCAGGTCTTGCGCCAGGCACTGGAACAGCTGCGCATGATGTGTTTCACGCAGGATATCCATCTGCCGCTCCGTGTCGCCGGGAGCGTCGTCGAGCTGGCGCTGCAACTCCAGCGCCAGCGCGTTTGGATCGGGCACCGTATTGCGGATGCCTTCGTCTAACAGCTCGTCGAGCAGGATCGGGTGTTGCGTGAGAAAGGTGGCGGCCCAGCCGCTGGCGCACACCATGCGCACGACGCGCTCGAGCGTATGCGGATATTCGGTCAGCAGCGACAGATACGCCGAGCGGCGCGCGATGGCTTCCAAAAAGTCGAGCAGCCGGCCCAGGGTGGCCAATTGGCTGGCGTTACCGTTGGAAACGGAGCAATCGGAGATCAGGGGCAGGGCGGCATTGACGAGGGCGACGAGGCGCGTGCGGCTCGCCTCGGGCAAGGACTGCAGGCGCGGTGCCTGCCACGTGGCCAGCAAACGGCGTGCGCAGGTGGCGCTCTCATGGAAGCCCAGGGCGGCAAAGCGCGCCTCGATGGCTTCCTGCTGGTCCGAGGCGGCGCAGTCGTTCGAGGTCTGCGGGTCGATGCCCGGATCGACCGGCGGCGTGCCGCTGCTCTTGTCGCTGAACATCTCGTCGAATTGCGCTGCGACAAACACGCGGTGCGTTTCCAGTTGGGCCAGCAGAGTGGGCGTGTCGGGCAAGCCCATCATTTGCGCTACGCTCAGGCGGTCGGCCTCGTTGGCGGGCAGGGTGTGGGTTTGCGCATCGTCCAGGTATTGCAGCCGGTGTTCGAGATTGCGCAGGAAAGTGTAAGAGTCCAGCAACTGTTGCACGATGGCTGGCTCCAGCAAGCCCTTCTCTGCCACCGTGCGCAAGGTGGCGCGCGTGGGGCGCTCGCGCAACTCGGCATCGCGTCCGCCGCGTATCAATTGAAATACTTGCGCCAGAAATTCGATTTCGCGGATGCCGCCACGGCCCAGCTTGACGTTGTTGCTGCGGTCAGGATGCAAGCGTTCCTGGCGGTTGACCTCGGCGCGGATCTGGCCGTGCATGGTGCGGATGGCGTCGATGACGCCGAAATCGAGGTAGCGGCGGAAAACGAAGGGACGCACGATGGCGTCGAGCGAGGCGATGTCGGCCGCCTTGCCCGTCACGGCACGTGCCTTGACCCAGGCATAGCGCTCCCATTCGCGCCCTTGCACGATCAGGTATTGCTCCACCATGCCCAGGCTGGCGGCCAGCGGGCCGGAGTTGCCGTTCGGGCGCAAGGCCATGTCGACGCGGAAGGTAAAGCCGTCTTGCGTAATCTCGGACAGGGCGGCGATCAGTTTCTTGCCCATGCGAATGAAAAATTCGTGGTTGGACAGGCTGCGCTGGCCCGGCACGGTGATGCGCGTGTCGCCATCTTCCGGGTAAACAAAGATCAGATCGATATCCGACGAGACGTTGAGCTCGCCGCCGCCCTGCTTGCCCATCGCCAGCACCATCAAGGCCTGTTCCTCGCCCGATTCTTCGCCAACCGGCATGCCGTGCAGAGTCACCATCTCGGCCATGATGGCGTCCACATGCGTGCGGATGGCAAAATCGGCAAAGGCCGTCATGGCCGTGACGACTTCGTTCAAGTCGGCCTGGCCGTTCAGGTCGCGCTCGATCAAGCCGCACACCAGCAGGTTGCGCAGGCGGCGCATGGCCCGTTCGGTCGGTAGCGGCGGCGTCGCGGCGTTCGATTGCTCGGCCAGTGCAGCGGCAAAATCGAGGCTGTCGAGCGGCGCTTGCACCAGTTGCGCGACCTGCGCTGTGCGCTCGGGGGCGGCGCCCAGCCAACGCTGGTAGAAACGGGAGGCGGAGATCAAAGGCTGTGTGCTCATGGTGTCGGTAAGGCTCTCGTGAATACTGCTTGCATGGTTCTTGATAACTTGGCTGCGAACGGCGGGGGATGCGGTAAAATTGTGCCGCTGGCGCAAATGCCGCCGGCAGTGCGTGCGCTTCCAGATGATGGTAAGGGAGGCTTTGCTCAGAAGCAAGCGCAAGGAGGCAGGCGCGCACCACGAATGCAGACGATTTTTGCCATTATTTGACGCCGGGCCAGTTTATTAGCTTATTGATGCAAAAACCGCCAGAAGCAAGCGTGACAGAGCATGTGCCCTTGGCCCTGCGCTGGCAGCGGCTGCGTGCCGCCTATCGCATGGCCAACCTGGCCACCCACCATGTGTTGGGTTTTACCATCAAACTGGTGCTGCTGGCGTATTTCGCCTTCGCCGTGCTGTTTTTATTGCTCCGTTACGCCATCTTGCCCAATATCGATTATTACAAGGGCGATATCGAGCGGGCGGCCAGTCGCGCGCTGGGCAACCGTGTCAGCATCGCGCGTATTTATGCCTCCTGGCATGGCGTGCGGCCCAATCTCTTCCTGGGCGACGTGAGCTTGCGCGACCAGGCGGGCCGCCAGGCGCTGAGTCTGCCGAGCGTCTCGGCGACCGTATCGTGGTGGAGCGTGCTCGGTTCCGTACGCTTCTATAATCTGGAAATCACGCGCCCCGACCTGGCCGTGCGGCGAAGCAAGGGTGGCCAGCTATACGTGGCCGGCGTGCTGCTCGACAGCACGCAAGGCAGCGATGGCAAGGGCGCCGACTGGCTGTTGTCGCAGCATCAGATCATCATTCGCGACGGCAAGGTGCGCTGGACGGATGAAGTGCGCGGCACACCAGAGCTGGCACTGGAACAGGTCAACTTGCTGCTGCGCAACCGCTGGCGCAGCCACCGGCTGGGCTTGCAGGCCACGCCGCCTGCCAGCCTGGCGGCGCCCATCGATGTGCGCGCTCACTTCGTGCATCCGCCCTTCAGCACGCGCATCTCGGATGTGTCGATGTGGAAGGGGGAACTGTACGCCGACCTGAAAAACGCCGACCTGGCCGCCTGGCGCAGCTATTTCGACTACCCGTTCGAGCTGAGCCAGGGCAAGGGCGCCCTGCGCGCCTGGCTGAGCCTGGATCACGCGCGCCTGGCCGGTTTTACGGCCGATGTCAGCTTGTCGCAGGTGCAGGCGCAGCTGGGCGAGCATATCGCCCCGCTCGACCTGTTGTCGGTCAGCGGGCGCATTTCGGCAAAGGAAGAACTGTCGGCGCAAGTGCCCGACGGCAAGCCCACCTTTGGCGCGTATGGGCACCAGGTGGAGTTGACGAATTTCGCGTTGGAAACACATGATGGGCTCAGCCTGCCGCCCACGACCTTGTCCGAACATTTTGTTGCGGCCACCAGACGCAAGCCGGCGCGCACGGAAATCACGGCCAAGTCGCTCGATTTGCAAACCCTGGCCGCGTTGGCCGACAAATTGCCGCTCGGCGAGCAGCAGCGTCAGCGCCTCGATGCCCTGGCGCCACGCGGGCGTTTGCAGGATTTTTCAGCGCAATGGGAAGGCGACATGGCTACGCCCGCCAGCTATCGCCTGCGCGGCAAGCTCATCGACCTGGGCCTCAATGCGCAGCCGGCGCGCCTGGCCGTGGCGAAGACGGCGACCAGCGCCGCGCAGGCGGCTGCGCCGGCTATTCCAGGCTTCGACAAACTCAGCGGTAGCATCGACGCCAACGACAAGGGTGGCAGCATCAGCATCGAGGCACAAGACCTGGTGCTGCAGTTCCCCACCTACCTGAGCGAACCGGCCTTGCCGTTTGAGCAATTTACCATGCAGGCGCGCTGGGCCTTCGAAGCGGACAATATGCTGCAAGTCGGCTTGGACAAGCTCGACTTCAATCAGCAAGGCTTGCGCGTCGTTTTGCAAGGCACGCACCGCCTGCCGCTCGACGGCAAGAACCTGGGCCAGGTCGACTTGACAGGCACGCTCGATAATTTCCAGATCAACACCATCGGTCGCTATCTGCCGCTGCAAACCCCCGAGCACCTGCGCCATTGGCTGACGGGCGCGCTGGAAGGCGGCATGGCGCGTGATGTCAGCCTGCGCTTGCGTGGCGAGCTCGAGCATTTCCCCTTCAAGGCCGACACCGCGGCCCAGCGCAGCCGTGGCGATTTCCGCGTGGCCGGCAAGATCGAGAACGGCATCCTCAATTATGCGCCCGGCGAATTGGCGGAAAACGGCCCGCTGGCAGGCAAGGCGCCGTTGTGGCCGCAGGCGGAAAAAATCAAGGGCAGTTTTGTCTTCGAGCGGGCGCGCATGGACATTCGCGCTGACACCGCGACCACGGGCGGCGTGGCTTTGACGAATGTCAAGGCCGTGATTCCCGACCTGACCGTATTCGACACCTTGCTCGATATCGACGGCAACGCGGCCGGTCCGATGCAGGAATTTCTCAAGTACGTGACGGCCAGCCCGGTGCTGGGCTGGATCGAACATTTTACGGATGAAACGACGGCGACGGGCAATGCCAGGCTGGCGCTCAAATTGCACTTGCCGATCGAACGCATGCTTGAGTCGACCGTGCAGGGCAGCTTGCAGCTGGCGGGCAATGACGTGGTACTGTTCCACGACATGCCGCCCGTGCTGGGCACGCAAGGCAAGATCGAATTCAATGAAAAGGGCGTCAACCTGAATGGCTTGAACGGCAGCTTGCTGGGCGGGCCGCTGGCCATCTCGGGTGGTACGCAGCCGGACAATTCCATCCAGGTGAAACTGGCCGGCAACATGACCATCGATGGCTTGCGCAAGACGTATGCGGCGCCCGTGTCGCAGCGCCTGGCGAAACATTTGAACGGCGGCGCGCGCTATAGCGGCCTGATCACGGCGCGCGACCATCAGGTGGTGGTCAATGTCGAGTCGCCGCTGACGGGCCTGGGTCTGGATTTCCCCGCCCCCCTGAAAAAGGCGGCTGGCGACAGTTTGCCTGTGAAATTCACACTCACGGGCAACGCGGCGAACGGCGCCGGCCTGCGCACCGACGATATCCGCATCGTGCTCGGTGCTGGCATCGCTGCGCGCTACCAGCGCCAGAAGCAGGGCAAGGATGCCTGGCGCCTGGTGCGCGGCGGCATCGGCGTCAACGTCGCGGCACCGGAACCGGACAGCGGCATGATGCTTAACGTCAATATGAAAACGCTGGACGTGGATAGCTGGATCGCCGTCGGCAGCGAGATCGCCGGCAGCGCCACCGCGCCAGCCGAGGCGGGCGGCAATGCCAACGATGCACCCGATATCGCACAATACGTGGTGCCCGACAGGATGGCGGCGCGGGCCAGTGAACTGATGCTGGGCGAACGCAAGCTGGAAAACGTGGTCGTGGGTGCCACGCATCAAAAAGATGTGTGGCAAGCCAATATTGACGCTAAACAAGTGTCGGGCTATGTGACGTGGCTGGAAACACCGTCCGGCCTGGGCAAGATGACGGCGCGCTTGTCGTCGCTGATCATTCCGGAATCGGCCGCCAATGATGTGAAGAATTTGCTGGAAGGCAAGAGCGGCGCCCAGTCGATTCCCTCGCTCGATATCATCGCCGAGCAATTTGAACTGTTCAACAAGAAGATCGGCCGGCTGGAGTTGCAGGCCTACAACACCATGGCCGCTGACGTGCGCGAGTGGCGCGTGGGCAAGCTACAACTGTCCAATGCTGATGGCGCGCTGAGCGGCAATGGCAAGTGGGTCATCAAGGATGGGCAAAGCACGACCAGTCTGCGTTTCGGCCTCGATATCGTCGATGCTGGCAAACTGCTCGAGCGCTTTGGCTTTGCCGACACGGTGCGCCGCGGCAAGGGCCGCCTGAGCGGCGACATCGCCTGGAACGGCTTGCCGTATTCGCTCGATATTCCCTCCCTGTCGGGGCAGATCGAGATGAACGTGGAGTCGGGCCAGTTCCTCAAGCAGGACCCGGGCGCGGCCAAGCTGTTGGGCGTGCTCAGCCTGCAAGCCTTGCCGCGTTTGCTGAAACTCGATTTCCACGACGTATTTTCCGAAGGCCTGGCCTTCGACGGCATCACGGCCAACGCCAGCATCAAGCGCGGCGTGGTGAGCACCGACAACCTCAAGATGCACGGCGTGGCGGCCACGGTGCTGATGGATGGCAAGGCCGACATCGCCAACGAAACGACGAATTTGCACGTGGTGGTGATCCCCGAATTTAATCTGGGCACGGGGCCGCTGGTGTATGCGCTGGCCGTCAACCCCGTCATCGGTCTGGGCAGTTTCCTGGCGCAATTGTTCCTGCGTGCCCCCGTGATGAAGGCGCTCACTTACCACATGCAGATCGCCGGTCCGTGGAAGTCGCCCGTCGTGACCAAGCTCGATGGTGGTAAATTGGAGCCTGTCGCCGTGCCTGCCGCCTCAGCCGGGGAGGCAGTGGCGAAATAGGCGAGGCGTTCGAATGGATAAGAGATGGCAATGATGGATACAGTCGCAGCAGTACAAATGATTTCCTCGCCTTGCGTGGAAGAAAACCTGGCCACGGCGCAGCGCCTGGTGGCGCAGGCCGCCGCCGCTGGCGCGCAACTGGTGGTGCTGCCCGAATACTGGGCCATCATGGGCCAGCAGGAAACGGACAAGCTGGCCCATGCGGAACAGCCCGGCAGCGGACCCATCCAGGATGGCATGGCGCAGATGGCGCGCCAGCACGGCATCTGGCTGATCGGCGGTACCTTGCCCTTGATCTCCGGCGAGGAGGGCAAGGTCTTGAATACCACGCTGGTATACGACCCGCAGGGCGAGCCGGCCGGTCGCTACGACAAGATCCACTTGTTTGGTTTTACGCGCGGCACCGAGTCCTACAACGAATCGCACACCATCGTGCCGGGCGCGCAAGTGCGCGCTATCGAGACGCCGTTCGGCCGCGTCGGCCTGTCCGTCTGCTATGACTTGCGCTTTCCCGAACTGTACCGCGCCATCGGCGATTGTGCGCTGATCGTCGTGCCGGCCGCATTTACCCATACGACGGGCAGCGCGCACTGGGAAGTGCTGCTGCGCGCGCGCGCCATCGAAAACCAGTGCTATGTGCTGGCCTCGGCGCAGGGCGGCTTGCACCCGAATGGCCGGCGTACCTGGGGCCATAGCATGCTGATCGACCCGTGGGGCGATGTGAAAGCCGTGTTGCCCGAAGGCGAGGGTGTTGTGAGCGGTAAAATCGACCTGGTGTTTTTGGCTGGCGTGCGCGAATCCTTGCCTGCCCTGGCGCACCGGACGATGTGAATTAAACTGTGAGAAAAAGCGATGAAGCCATTTGAACCCAATCTGTCCAGCCTGGCCGTGGCGCGCAGCATTCTGCTCACGCCCTTCGGCCTGGACGAAGACAAGCTGCTAAAAGCCCTGGGCACGATGTTTACGCACAAGGTCGACTATGCGGATCTGTATTTCCAATCGACCAAGAGCGAAGGCTGGAGCCTGGAAGAGGGCATCGTCAAGACGGGCAGCTTTTCCATCGACCAGGGCGTGGGCGTGCGCGCCGTGTCCGGCGACAAGACCGCCTTTGCCTATTCCGACGACATTTCCGAGCAGGCCTTGCTGGAAGCGGCGGCAGCGACGCGCACGATTGCGCGCGCCGGCGCGGGCAGAGTCAAGATCGCGGGCCAGATGCAGCCGCAGGGTGGGCGTTCCTTGTATCTACCCAATGATCCGCTGGCCTCGCTCGATGCCAAGGCCAAGGTGCAACTGCTGGAGCGCGTGGAAAAGATGGCGCGCGCGAAAGATCCGCGCGTGGTGCAGGTGATGGCCGGCCTGGCCGGCGAATACGACGTGGTGCTGGTGCTGCGCAGCGATGGCGTGCTGGCGGCCGACATTCGCCCGCTGGTGCGCGTCTCGCTCACTGTGATCGCGGAACACAATGGCCGGCGCGAAACCGGTTCGGCCGGTGGCGGCGGGCGTTACAGCTATGACTATTTCAGCGATGCCGTACTGGAACAGTATGCGGCAGATGCCGTCAATTCGGCCTTGGTCAATCTGGAAGCGCGCCCAGCGCCGGCCGGTCCCATGAGCATCGTCTTGGGACCGGGCTGGCCCGGCATTTTGCTGCATGAGGCGATCGGCCACGGCCTGGAAGGCGATTTCAACCGCAAGGGTTCCTCTGCATTTTCCGGATGCATCGGCGAGCGCGTGGCTGCCAAGGGCGTCACGGTGGTCGATGATGGCACCCTGGTTGGCCGCCGAGGCTCGCTAAATATCGATGACGAGGGCAACCCGACACAGTGCACGACCCTGATCGAGGACGGCATCCTGAAAGGTTACATCCAGGACACCATGAATGCGCGCCTGATGAAGATGCCTGTGACGGGCAATGCGCGCCGCGAATCGTTCGCCCACCTGCCCATGCCGCGCATGACGAACACGTATATGCTGGGCGGCGACAAGGACCCGGGCGAAATCCTCGCTTCCGTTAAAAACGGTTTATATGCCGTCAACTTCGGCGGCGGCCAGGTCGACATCACGAACGGCAAGTTCGTCTTCTCGGCCAGCGAAGCGTACATGATCGAAAACGGTAAGCTCAGCTATCCAGTGAAGGGCGCGACCCTGATCGGCAATGGCCCGGACGTACTCAACCGCGTCTCCATGATCGGCAACGACATGCGCCTGGACTCCGGTGTGGGCGTGTGCGGCAAGGAGGGGCAGAGCGTGCCGGTGGGCGTCGGGCAGCCGACCCTGCGCCTCGATGGCATCACCGTTGGTGGCACGGCTTAAGTGCTGAAACGCCCGCTAGGTCCGCCACGTTGATGAAGATCAGAACGTGTACTTCAGCCCGGCACGGATCCGGCGTGTATGCGAAGGTCAGACGGGAAAAGGTGGGGCACCTGGACGCGCCTGCCACGGTGGCCTCAGCATTGATAGCGAGCCGCCCGCGCATGTGCGTGCGCAGCGCACAACTTTTTATGCTTTTTTTCGCCCTTTGCCGTGTAAAACGGCGGCAGCATGCGGCTTTGCCGACAAATATGCTTGCCTATCCTTGCAATTTAGGTTTATAGTCGTTCATCACTTATGGATCACTCGCATGTTCGCTCGCCACTTTTTTACCGCTTATTTTTACTTTAGCAATTCCAACCCAAAGGCGGTGGAGTAGCGGTCGGTTCACGTAGCAGCAAAAACGAGATCCCAGCAAATTCTAAAAAACCGCCACTGATGGCGGTTTTTTTTTACCCAGATGTTTTACCCTTCCTTAAATTTTGGAGAAAATGATGCCCCGCACCGATGATTTGCGCATTCGCGAAATGAAGGAATTGACCCCGCCGTCCCACCTGATCCGCGAATTCGCCTGCTCGGAGCAAGCCGAGCAGACCGCTGCCAGTGCCCGCATCGCCCTGCACCGCATCCTGCACGGCCAGGACGACCGCCTGATGGTGGTGATCGGGCCTTGCTCCATCCACGATACCAAGGCGGCGATGGAATATGCGCGCCTGCTGGTCAAGGAGCGCGCGCGTTTCGCAGGTGAACTGGAAATCGTCATGCGCGTCTACTTCGAGAAGCCGCGCACCACAGTGGGCTGGAAGGGCTTGATCAATGACCCGTACATGGACAACAGCTTCCGCATCAACGATGGCTTGCGCATGGCGCGCCAACTGTTGCGCGATATCAATGAGCTGGGCTTGCCAGCCGGCACCGAGTTCCTCGACGTGATCAGCCCGCAATACATCGCCGACCTGATCAGCTGGGGTGCCATCGGCGCACGCACCACGGAGTCGCAGGTGCACCGTGAACTGGCCTCGGGATTATCGTGTCCCGTCGGTTTTAAGAATGGTACGGACGGCAATGTCAAGATCGCCGTGGAAGCCATCAAGGCCGCCTCGCAGCCGCACCATTTCCTCTCCGTCACGAAGGGCGGCCACTCGGCCATCGTCTCGACCAACGGCAACGAGGATTGCCACATCATCTTGCGTGGCGGCAAAACGCCGAACTACGATGCAGCTAGCGTGGATGATGCCTGCAAAGCCATCGCCGCACAGGGCCTGGCAGCGCGCCTGATGATCGACGCCTCGCATGCGAACAGCTCGAAAAAACCGGAAAACCAGATTCCCGTGTGCGCCGACATCGCCAGCCAGGTAGCCGGCGGCGACAGCCGTATCGTCGGCGTCATGGTGGAGTCGCACCTGGTGGCGGGGCGCCAGGATTTGATCGAGGGCAAGGAATTGATCTATGGCCAATCCGTCACGGATGGCTGTATCGACTGGAGCGCCAGCGTGGCCGTGCTGGAAAACCTGGCGGCCGCCGTCAAGCTGCGCCGCTTGCAGGGTGGCGCGAAATAGCCTTGTTTGAAAGCAGAAAAAAAACCCCCGACGGAGTCGGGGGCTGCTGAAAAGAGCATGAGCAGGGCGCCGAGGCGCCCTGTTTTTCATGCTGATTACTTGAAGGTATAGCCTGCGCTGGCGTAGATGAAGCGGCCGCGTGGGTCATACTGGTTGATGTCATAGCCCGACTGGAACTGATTGCTGACGGGCACAAAGACACTTGGCTGCTTGTCGAACAGGTTACGTACGCCAAAATTGAGCGTCACGGCCTTCATCGGTTTGTAGCTGACGTTGGTGTCGTACAGTGCTTGCGCACCGACGAAGTTGCGTACCTGGTCAACTTGGCGATTGCCGGTCTCATAGCGTGACGAGTAGTTCTGGGTCAGCGTGACAGCCCATTGACCCTGGCTCCAGGTGCCGCTCAGCGCATGTTTCCAACGCATTACCACACCGCCTTGAGCCGCGCCCAACACCGGGTTACCGTCTTTGTCGACGATGGTGCCAACCTTGTGCGAGACGTCGCCGCCAGGGCTGGTCTGGTCGTAGGTATCCATATAGGTACCGTTCATGTTGACGTCAAACCGGCCGACGCTGCTGTTCAGGCGATAGTTGGCAAACAAGTCAACGCCGCGCACGGTGGCGTCGCCGGTATTGGCCAGCGTCGTAATGATGCTGTCGACGTTGTTGCCGTTCAGAGTCACCAGGCCGGCATAGGCTTTATCGCCTGCGCGGAAGCGCGACACGACTTCCTGTGCCGATGGGGTAGCCAGGATGTCCGTGATCTTGATACGGAACCAGTCCGCGCCCACGGTGAAGTTCTCGAATGGCGACAGAACCGCGCCGAGCGACAATTGTTTCGATTTTTCCGGCTTCAGATTAGGATTGCCGCCATTCAGTGAGTTGACTTGCAACTGCGTCTGGTTCGTCGCCGGATCGTTGAACTGTTCCGAAGTTTGCAACGATTGCGGGGTCCACAGGTCGGTCAAGCTAGGCGCGCGGAAGCCGGTGCCGCCCGATGCGCGCAGCAGGACTGCCTTGCTTGGCTGCCAGCGGCCGTTCAGCTTGAAGTTGGTCGAATTGCCGACATCGTCGTAGCGGTCATGACGCACGGCCAGGCCCACGTCCAGCTTTTTCATCAGTGGTACATTGGTTTCGCCGAAGATCGATTTGATGACGCGATCACGGTTCACCGGTGGCACGCCGCCACCCAGGCCGGCGATGTCGCCAGATTCCAGGGCAGCGCTAGGCGAGGTCGTATAGGTTTCCTTGCGTGCCTGCACACCCACCGCGTATTGCGCCGTGATGCCGGCAAATTGCGGCAGGTCGCCAGCCAGTTTGGCATCGAAGATGGTGTTTTTCGATTTTGCGACCAGGGTGTCACCAGTGTATATCGCGCCTTTCAGCTTCTCGGCCAGGGCGCCCGTTTGCACGCCGCCATTGGCCCATGGGTTCCAATTGTTGCTTGGGTCATTGATGATTTTTGCATACGCCACTTGCGAGAAATAGCCGCCAGGAACGGTGCCGTGCGTCTTGCTTTCGTTACTGCTCAGTGCAACCTCATAGTCTTGCTTGCCTATCGTGCCCTTGGCACCCAAGACCAGGCGCGATTGAGTGGCTTCATCTTCGCTGGTACGGTTGCCGTAGTCAAACACGCGGCTGGTGATGGCCAGCGGCTTGCCAATCAGGTCGTTATGGCCCTGGCTGGTCAGATAAGGTACGGCGATCGATTGGTATACCGGGTTACTTGGGTACAGGATCAAGCCTGGGTAGACGCCCTGCTTGCCGAATTCGGCATCGCTGACCAGGAAGCTGCGGCGCAGGGGGCTGCCTTGGAACGATTGGGTTACCGTACTCTTCGAATACAGCATGTCAGCAAACAGTTCGGTGGTCGAGTTCAGCTTGTATGTTGCATTGCCTGTGAAATTGTTCAGCTTGCGTTTCGGGATCAGGCCGACAAAGGCATTGCTGTCGAAGGCGCAGTATGGCGAGCCCTTGGTGGTGTTGGTGTCGTTCTTTACCATGTTGATCGCACCGCAATTATTGCTGGCGGCCAGAGGGTTACCGTAACCTGCGCCCGGGTTAGCGCCGAAGCCTGGCAGGCGATCATCAGGGTACTTGCTTGGATCTACGCCGCCTTCGATATTGCCCTGGCCCGTAGCGCCAGCTGTGTAGTACGGTGACCGGTTGCCGGAAGACGCGTACTTGCGGTCTTTTGCGAACAGTGCTTTTTCATTTTCGGCCGAAGCTGACAGGACGACCGCGTAGCCATCCGATTCCAGGTTGCCGAAGCCGCCCGTGACCGATACTTTGTTGTTCTGTCCGCCGCCGCTGTTGCTTGGGCTGCCGTAGCCCGCGTTGACTTCGATACCTTCGAAGCTTTTCGACAGGATGAAGTTGACTACGCCTGCCACCGCATCAGAGCCATACACACCGGATGCGCCGTCTTTCAGCACTTCGACACGCTCGATGGCGGCCAGCGGAATGACGTTGACGTTGACGGCAGCGCCGCCGCCGCCGGCAAAGGCGGCCAGACGGCGACCGTTGACCAGGACCAGGGTGCGTTCGGCGCCGAGGCCGCGCAGCGAGATCGAGGACAGACCGTAGGTAGAGCTACCAGCGCCCGTGGCGTTGGCAGTTGAACCGGACGAGGACAGGGCGGAAATCGATGTCAGCAATTCTTCCGTGCTGCTGGCGCCGGTACGCGCAATTTCCGCTTTCGTCATAATCTGGACTGGCAGCGCCGTTTCGGAGTCAACCCGTTTCAGCGAGGAACCTGTCACTTCGACTTTTTGAATGGCAGTCTCTTGTGCCAACGCATTGTTAGTCAACAATGCCATACCGGCGACGATGCCGGTCGAGCAAATAATTCTGATGGAACGTGACAGCTTTTTTTCTTCGATCATTATTTTTCCAAAATAGTAAATTAATTGGGATATTGTATTGAGTATCGATTTTTTGTTGGTAGTTTGTCTTTAAACTCATTCATTTCCATCATTATTCAAGACGAGCTTGAATAAAATCAGGCATTCATCAGACCACTTCTGTCGCCGCACTGTCAAGAAGCCTTATTGATAAGTGAGACAAAAAAACAACAGTTGATTTCATGAGTTTTAGGGAGAGTTACAGAACAAGCCACTTGCCAAATACTTAGGCAAGTGGATGCATGGATAGCGCCGATAGAATGGCAGCGTCGGGCGCAGCTCTCCAGTGGCTGACCAGGTAGCGCGACAGGTGCTAAAACGTATAGCTTCCTCGCAAGTAGTAGGCGCGTCCGAGCGGATCCGTGTAGCGCGGGTCATAGCCTTTCTGGAACAACGTTCCCTGATTCGAGAATGGTGGTTCCTTGTCGAACAGGTTTTTCACGCCGGCCGTCAGCAGCAAGCCTTTCCACACGTAGCTGCCCGACAGGTTGAGCAGGCTGTATGACGGGACATCGTGCTTGTATTGCTCAGCAACATTGTTCTGGTCTGTATAGCCGGACTTGAACGATTGCGACACGGTGGCGCCCCAGTTGCCCATGCGCCAGTTCAGGGCTGCCGTATGTTTCCAGCGGAACACTGGGTTGTTGTCCGCATAGCGGCCCACGTTGGCAATGAATGCGCCGCCGCGCTCGTTCTGGTAGTCATACTTGTGGGTCCAGGTGCCGTCGACAGACAGGCTGAAGTCGCCATAGGCACTGCGTCCCAGGCGCGCATTGAAACTTGCGTCGATGCCGTCCGTCTTGACTTCGCCGAGGTTGTCATTCATATCGAGAATCGCAAACGGCGAGCCATCGGGATTGCGCAGGAACAGGGCCTTGTATTTCTCGTAGTTGCCGTAGATGGACTGTTCGGGCAAGGATGAAATCTTGTCCTTCAGGTGGATGTTCCAGTAATCGACGGCAACCGTGATTTCCTTGGTCGGTTCGAGCACCACGCCGAAGGCAAACGTGGTGGATTTTTCGGGTTTCAGCTTTGTATTGCCGCCTTGCAGCTTGAATTGCTGCAAGTCGCAGTCGCGCAGCGGATTGGCGCCCGGTTGCGGCACGCCACCGGGGCACAGGATGGGGTCATTGTAAGAATCGTTGGTATCGTTTTTCGACGGCGGCGCATTCTTTTCAAACAGCGTTGGTGCGCGGAACCCCGTGCTGGCCGAACCGCGCAGCACTAGCGCGTTGCTGGCCTGGTAGCGCAGGGCCAGCTTGGGATTGGTGGTGCTGCCGACGTCGCTGTAATGGTCGAAGCGGGCCGCCAGTTGTACTTCCAGGTCCTTGATAAGCGGCAAGTTGACTTCGCCGAAGACGGCCTGGATGGTGCGCGAGCCGCTCTTCGAGAGCGAACCGGACAGGCCTGAACTGGTGGCCTGGCTGGCGATCTCGCGATTCACATTGAAGTCGGCTTTTTCACGCCGCAGTTCGCCGCCGAGAGCGATGGCCAGCGGGCCGCCGGCCAGTTGCATCAGTTCACGGCTACCCTTGATGTCGAAGCCCGTGGTGGTGACCTTGGCACTCTGCACCTCGCCGCGCAGGGCGGTGCTGTCCAGGTAAGCCTTGCCGGCCGTGTCTTGCATGCCGAAGGGATTGAGGATGCCGTTCAACACGCCGGCGGCAAACGCGGCATCTTGCACATAGCCGCCTGTAAATTTCTCGGACGACTTGCTGATGGCATGGCTCAGGCCCGTCTTGTAGTCCCAGCCAGCGAGCTCGCCTTCGACGGCCAGCACCAGGCGGTCGGCCTTGCCGTCCGAATCGATCTGCCGCTGTCCCGCTTCCACTGGGCGCCAGTTGACGCTCAGCGGCTGGCCCGACAACCCAGGCTGGGCCGGCACGCCGCCTGCGTTGCCCGGATAGTATTTGCTGGTATTGGGCAAGATCAAGCCCGTTTGCGGCGGCGGCGCCGTGCGTGCTTTTACCTTGTTTTCCGAATGCAAGTATTCGAGCGTGGCCAAGTGGCTGCCGCCCAGCTTGAAGGCGCCCTTGCCGAAAAAGGCCATTTGCTCCTGCGCCGGCAAGTCGTCGATCTGGCGCGTGTAATCCTGGCGGCAGGTGCCGTTGGCCGCCGCCACCGACAAGGGCGGATTGCAGCCGCTGGCCGCGTAGGGATTGCCGGCCAGGCCCTTGCCGGCGTTGGCCGCTGCATCGAAGTAGTTGCCGGGGAAAGTGGTGCCGCTGGTGAGCGACAGGCCCCGCTCGGGAATGATGCCGGTCTTGGAAAAATCGCGATCCTGCGACGTCAGCACATTTTGCTTGTGGTAATCGAGCATGCCGAAAATATTGTAGCCGTCCGTGTCGAGCTTGCCGAAACCCGTCGACAGGTTGAGACGGTGCTCGCCGCCGCCCTTGTGTTCGGGCGCGACGACCTCGGCAGTGATGTTGGTGACATTCACCGAGCGCTTGGTGATGAAGTTGATGACGCCGCCAATGGCGTCCGTGCCATAGATGGCCGAGGCGCCGTCGCGCAGCACTTCGACGCGCTCCAGCGCGGCAATCGGGATGATGTTCAGGTCGACGCTGGCGCCGTCATACGGATGGTTGGCGATGCGCCGGCCGTTGAGCAGCACCAGGGTCTTGTCGCCGCCCAGGCCGCGCAAGTCGGCGCTGGCCTGGCCGCCCGTGGGCAAGCCGCTGGTGTTGCCGCCGACGGCGTTGCCGCTGCCCATGCTGGAGGAATTCGAGGGTATCTTGCTGAGCACTTCCTGGGCCGTGGTCAGACCCTGCTTGGCAAAGTCTTCGGCCTTGAAAATGGACAGTGGCGTGGCCGTTTCCGAAACGAGTCGCTTGATGGAAGAGCCGGTGACTTCGACGCGCTGCATGGTGCTCGTATCGCTGACTTCTTGCGCCAGCGCCTGCTGGCCGAACAGGCCGGCGGCGAGGCCACTGGCGCAGATCAAACGGATGGAACGGGACAAGCGTGTTTCTCTGATCATATTCAAGACTCCTGGAAAAGCGGTTGCCTAAAAGGACGAGAACGGCTGCGCCGGAAAGCGCGTCCGAAAATATTGAAAAAGTGAAATGATTTATCTATTTTCAATTAATTGAATGTAATGATCTGTAAAACTCTTTGTCAACACTGCTTTGAGCTTTGTGTATTTAAACAACGCCTGGAAATAGGCATCTTGATTTAAAACAAACACCGTATGTCTTGTGTCCTGTGTTCCTTGCCTGCTCAATCCTGTTTTTTAGCCCGCCGTGCAGGCCGTGGCATCGAATGCTGTGCTGCAGCGCAGACGGGCGCCTGTATATTTTCCCAAGGAAGAAAAAGTGGCATATTGCATCGCAGCAAATCAGGCTTCTGCAGCGCCCCGTGCCTGCACACGCGGGATTTCTCTTTGTCGACTAGGGGAAATATGCGTTATCGTTACGCGTTTTTCAAACCGACGGGAGCGCATCGGCGACCCCGACAAACAAGGCATAGATCTTGCGGTGACGGACTGTTTTTGGCGGTGGAATCCTGTATCGCAGGGCGACGCCAGTACAAGCGCACCAATACGGTGCGACAGATAATCGAGATGAAGGGTATGACATGAAGTCACCATGGATGCGGCGCGTGGCGCTGCTGGCCTGCCTGGCCACTTTGCCGCTGGCGGCCATTGCCGCAGATGCTGCTGCTGCTGCTGCCGCGTCGGTGAAAACCTTGCGCTATATCTTGCCGGCCGCCGAGACCGGCTTTGATCCGGCCACCGCGCGCGACCTGTATTCGAACCACATCACGCAGGCCGTCTTCGACACCCTGTACACCTATGATTATCTGGCGCGCCCCGTGAAGGTGGTGCCTGGCGCGGCGGCCGCCATGCCGGAAGTGTCTGCCGATGGCAAGACCTACACCATCCGCTTGAAGAAAGGCATCTTGTTTACGCCCGACGCTGCGTTTGGCGGCAAGCGCCGCGAACTGACGATGGCCGACTACGTGTATGCGTGGAAGCGCTTGTTCGACCCGCGCCTGGCCTCGCCGCATAGCTGGCTGTTCGAAGGCAAGGTGGTGGGGCTGGACGAGCTGGCGAAGGAGGCGGCCAAGTCGAACAAGCTCGATTACAGCAAGAAAGTGGCCGGTCTGGACATCCTCGACCCGTACACCTTGCGCATTACGCTGACCAAGACCGATTTCAATTTCCCCATGATCCTCGCCTATGTGCCGACGGCCGCCGTGGCGCGCGAAGTGGTGGACAAATATGGCGACGTGAAGGGTGAGGTGGGCTCGAATCCCGTCGGCACCGGCTATTACACGCTCGGTGAATGGACGCGCGGCAACCGCATCGTCCTGAACCGCAATCCACGGCATTTGCCGGAAACGTGGAATTTCATGGCCGGTGATGACCCGGACGACCAGCGCATCGTGCGCCAGATGCAGGGCAAGCGCATCCCCGCCATCGACCGCATCGAAATTTCCGTGATGATTGAAGACCAGTCGCGCTGGCTGTCTTTCCAAAGTGGCGGTACGGACGTGTTCTGGCTCGATGGCCCGCTGGCGCCGAAGGCATTGCTGAACGGCAAGCTGCGTCCCGAGTTGGCGGAGAAGGGCGTGCAACTGTCGCGCCTGCTGGACCCGGAAATCAGCTATTACTACTGGAATATGCAAGACCCGACCCTCGGTGGCTTCAGCAAGGAAAAGATCGCCCTGCGCCGCGCCATTGCCATGGCGCACAATATTGACGAGGAAATCCGCATCATCTGGAATGGCCAGGCCAAGCGCCTCGACTATCCGATCCCGCCCGGCGTGGTCGGCTACGATCCCCACTACAAGAGCTTGTTGCAATACGATCCCGTGCTGGCGAACAAATTGCTCGATAAATTTGGCTATAAGAAGGGTGCCGATGGCTGGCGTACTTTGCCGGACGGCAAGCCGCTCTTGATCCGCTACGCTTCGCGCAACGAAGCCAATGGCGTGCTGCAGGCGGAAATGTGGCGCAAGACGTATAACTCGCTGGGCATCCGCATGGAAAACGATCGCATGATTTTTTCCGATATTTTAAAGACGGAAAAGCAGTGCAAGATGCAGACGCGCACGGCGCCGTGGCTGGCCGACTATCCGGACGGCGACAATTTCATGCAGCTGTTCTACGGGCCGAACACGCACCAGAACAACAACGGCTGCTATCAGGATCCCGAGTACGACAAGTGGTACGCGGCCAGCCAGGCCATGCCTGCCAGCCCCGAGCGCGATGCGCTGTTCCACAAGATGGCGCGCCGCCTGGAAGTGAACGCCGGCGCCCTGATCGGCTACGCGCGCTACCGCAACATGCTGGCGCAAAAGACGGTGCAAGGCTACAAGAAGCACCCGATCCTGTTCCAGGAATGGGCGTATATGGATGTCGACAGCACGGGCACACCGGTGGCTACTCCGGCCCCTGCTGCTCAATAAGCGCAGCGGCCTAGATACGACATACACAATATATACAAGACATACAACAAGGAATCATTATGTTCGCTTATATCCTGCGCCGTTTGTGGCAGATGCTGCCGACCATGCTGGGCGTGGTCCTGCTGGTGTTCATGCTGTTCAATTGGGTAGGTGGCGATCCTGCCTACATTTTGGCCGGCAAGATGTCGAGTGCGGAAAGCATCGCCAACATCCGCCGCCAGCTCGGTGTCGACCAGCCGTACTACGTACAGCTGTGGATCTTCATCCAGCAGATCGTCACCTTTGACTTCGGCCAGAGCTGGGCCACGGGAGAATCCGTGTCTCACATCATCACTTCGCGTCTGGGGCCGTCGATGATGGTGCTGATCCCGCTGACCGTGCTGGAAACCTTTTTTGGCGTGGCGCTGGCGCTGGCCATCGCCTTTGTCCGCGGTTCGCTGACGGACCGCGCCGTCATGATCGCCTGCACGGTGGGCATGTCGGTTTCCATCCTCGTCTACATCATCGTCTTCCAGTACGGCTTCGCTTATAAACTGGGCCTGTTCCCCGTGCAGGGCTGGGGCGACAGCTTCTGGGAAAACCTGCTGCGCTATGCCACCTTGCCGATCCTGATCGGCCTGGCGGTGTCCATCGCACCGACGCTGCGCCTGTTCCGCACCTTCGTGCTCGACGAGGTGAACCAGGATTACGTGCGCACGGCGCGTGCCAAGGGCTTGACGGAAGGGCGCATCATGTGGGTGCACGTGTTGCGCAATGCCGGCATTCCCATCATCACCTATGTGATGTCGAACTTGCCGGCCCTGCTGATCGGTGCCTTCCTGCTGGAGCGCTTTTTCGGCATCCCCGGCATCGGGCGTGAAGTGATTTTGGCGGTCGAGCGCAGCGACTTTCCGGTGATCAAGGCGATCACCGTGTATGTCGCCGCCGCCACCATGCTCTTCAACCTGCTCACCGACCTGCTGTACCAGGCGGTCGATCCTCGCGTACAACTGAAGTAGAAAGAGATGATGTCGAAACCCCATACTTCGCCCGGCCTGTGGGCCCTGGCGTGGCGCCGCTTGCGCGGCGACAAGATTGCAATGGTATCGCTGGCCGTGGTCGCGGCGTTTTTCCTGCTGGTGCTG
Source organism: Janthinobacterium sp. CG_23.4 (assembly GCF_029892305.1). Classification (NCBI taxonomy): domain Bacteria; kingdom Pseudomonadati; phylum Pseudomonadota; class Betaproteobacteria; order Burkholderiales; family Oxalobacteraceae; genus Janthinobacterium; species Janthinobacterium sp. CG_23.4. Next base: position 864,867 of record NZ_JARXUX010000001.1, read on the forward strand.
GCGTCCGCCAGTGGCCTGGTAGGGGCAAACTGGGAAGATGAAGTGGCCCTCAGCTATGCGCCGCCGACCTTCATCGGTGCCGACCAGGATGCGTCCGCAGCCGCTGACGGCGCCATCCCCTTGTCCGACGAGCGCAGCGCGCCCACCCCGGTCAATGTGCTCGACCCGCTGGCCGAGGATATCGCGGAGCTGCGCGCCCAGATGGGGAGTAACCCTGCTGCCGGCGTGGACATGTATGGCGTTGCCGATCCGCTGGCCGACGACTTGACGGCCTTGCGCGCCGGCATGGGCAAGACGAAGAAGCTGATCGCACACAAGGCGTCCACCTTGCCGTTCGGCGCCGACAAGTGGGGCCACGACATCGTGCAGAAAACCATCAAGGGCGGCGAAACGTCGATCGTCGTGGGCCTGGTGGCAGCCTTGCTGGCCGTCGTGCTGGGCACATTGTTTGGCGCCGTGTCCGGCTATTTTGGCGGCATGGTCGATGACTTCTTCAACTGGTTTTACAGCATTTTCACCTCGATTCCATCGATCCTGATGATCTTGACGGTGGCGGCCGTGCTGCAGCAAAAGGGCGTGCTGACCATCGTGCTGATCCTGGGGCTGACTGGCTGGACCGGGCCGTACCGCTTGATCCGCGCCGAATACATCAAGCACAAGGCGCGCGAATACGTGATGGCGGCCGACGCCATCGGCGCCTCGCATTGGCGCAAGATGTTTTCGCATATCTTCCCGAACGTGAGCCATGTGGCTTTGGTGCAAATGTCGATCCTGGTGGTGGGCTTCATCAAGGCCGAAGTGATTTTGAGTTTCCTCGGCTTTGGCGTGCCGGTGGGCACCGTGTCGTGGGGCAGCATGCTCAACGAGGCACAAAATGAACTGATCCTGGGCAAATGGTGGCAGCTGAGCGCCGCCGCCACGGCGATGGCCGTGCTGGTGACGGCGTTCTCGCTGTTGACCGATGCCTTGCGCGATGCGCTCGACCCGAAAGTGAAATAGGAGTTGCTCATGGACCAGAATAACCTGTTGGAAGTGCGCGACCTGCGCGTTACTTTCCGCCTGGACAAGAAGACCACGTTCGAAGCCGTCAAGGGCATCTCGTTCAACGTGCCGCGCAACAGCACCGTCGCGCTGGTGGGCGAATCGGGCAGCGGCAAGTCCGTCAGCTCGCTGGCCGTGATGGGCCTGTTGCCGCCCGATAACACCATCATAGCCCCCGCGTCCAGCATCCACTTCGGCGGGCGCGACCTGCTGCAATTGTCGATCGCCGAGCGGCGCACCATGTGCGGCAAGGATATCTCGATGATCTTCCAGGAGCCGATGTCGTCGCTGAACCCGGTGTTTACCGTCGGCTTCCAGATCGCCGAAGTGTTGCGCCAGCACATGGGCATGAACCGCAAGCAGGCGCGCGCGCGTACGCTGGCCTTGCTGGACGAAGTGGGCATCCCCGATGCGGCCAGCAAGATCGACGCCTACCCGAGCCAAATGTCGGGCGGCCAGCAGCAGCGCGTGATGATCGCCATGGCGATCGCCTGCGAACCGAAACTCTTGATTGCCGACGAACCGACGACGGCGCTCGATGTGACGATCCAGAAGCAGATCATGGACTTGATCGCGGCGCTGCAAAAGAAGCATCAGATGTCCGTGCTGTTCATTACCCATGACCTGGGCCTGGTGGGAGAAATTGCCGACCAAGTCATCGTCATGCGCCACGGCGAAGTGCGTGAAACGGGGGCAGTGCGGCAAGTGTTTGACACGCCCAAAGACCCGTACACCAAAGCATTGCTGCATTGCCGTCCCTCGCTCGACGAGCGGCCGTGGCGCTTGCCTGTGATTGCCGATTATATGCAGGGCAAGGCCGGGCCCGGCGTGGCAGTGAAACAGCGCACGCGCGGCTATACGCCGGGTGACGAACCCGTGCTGGTGGTGAAGAATCTGAGCAAAAGCTTTTATACGCGTGTAGGCCTGTTCGGCAAGCGCGAATTCCAGGCCGTCAAGGATGTGTCGTTCACTTTGCCGCGCGGAAAAACGTTAGGCGTGGTGGGCGAGTCCGGTTCCGGCAAGACGACGGTGGGCTTGACCCTGCTGCGCCTGCACCAGGCCACGGGCGGCACCGCCATGTTCCATGGCAAGGATTTAATCGCCATGCCGAACAAGGAGTACTTGCCATATAAACGCCGCATCCAGATCATCTTCCAGAACCCATACGCGTCCTTGAACCCGCGCTTTACGGTGGGGCAAATTTTGCTCGAGCCGATGCGCATCCACCAGATCGGCGCGAATGACCAGGAACGCATCGCCAAGGCTTACTGGCTGCTAGAGAAGGTGGGCTTGCCGGAGCAGGCTTTCCACCGCTATCCGCACGAGTTTTCCGGCGGCCAACGCCAGCGCATCGCCATTGCCCGCTGCCTGACCATGCAGCCGGAAATTCTGGTCTGCGACGAATCCGTCTCGGCGCTGGACGTATCGGTGCAGGCGCAGGTACTGAACCTGTTGCAGGACTTGCAGGATGAATTCGGTTTGTCGTACATTTTTATTTCGCATGATTTGTCGGTCGTCAAATACATTGCCGACCAGGTCATGGTGATGCACAAGGGGCAAGTGGTGGAACTGGCCGATTCGGACCAGTTGTACCGCAATCCCTTGCATCCGTACACGCGCTCCCTGCTCAGTGCCATACCCAAGGGCTTGCAGTTGTAAGGGGCTTTTTACGGTAAGATAGCGGCCATGCCCAACCTCATTTACCTGCTCGAACATTACGGTGTCCTGATTGTCTTCGGCATCGTGCTCGTTGAGCAGCTTGGGCTGCCGATTCCTGCCTTCCCCATCCTGGTGGTGGCGGGCGCGCTGGCCGTCGATGGCGACATGCAAGGGGGGCCGGTATTGGCCGCTGCGCTGGGCGCTTGCCTGATCAGCGACTTCACGTGGTTTCGCGCGGGCCGCCATTTCGGCAAGCGCATCCTGCGGCTGTTGTGCCGCATTTCGCTGTCACCCGATTACTGCGTCAGCCAGACGGAAGACAAATTCAAGCGCTGGGGTCCGAAAGCCCTGATCGTTTCCAAGTTCGTGCCGGGCTTCAATACCGTCGCTGCGCCCATGGCGGGCGCGCTAGGCACGCCGGCGCGACTGTTCTTCCTGTACGCGGGCCTGGGCGCCTTGCTGTGGAGCGGCACGGGCATCCTCGTTGGCGTGATTTTCCATGCCAGCGTGCAACAGGTGCTCGACGTGCTGAGCACCATGGGCAGCACGGCCTTGCTGGTGCTGCTTACCTTGCTGGGCCTATTCCTGCTGTATAAATTCCTTGAGCGCCGGCGTTTCCGCCAGGCCCTGCAGATCGAGCGCATCGGCATCGATGCCTTGCTCGCGCTCATAGAGCAAGGCGAACAGCCGCTGATGGTCGACGCGCGCAGCGCCACGGCGCGCTCTTTGGACCCGGCCGTGCCGGGCGCCTTGTTCTTCAACGGCAAGGAAGCCGTACCCGCCATGATCGCCATGGACAAGGACCGCCATGTCATCGTTTACTGCAGCTGTCCCAACGATGTGACGGCCGCGCAAGTGGCCAAGCTGCTGCAGCAGCACGGCTTTCACCGTGCCAAGCCCTTGCATGGCGGCCTCGATGCATGGAACGCCGCCTACCGCTCGGATCAGCCGGCGCCCGCCAGCGTGCCGGGCTAAAGCTGCTCATCCGGATAGGCGCTGCCTCTGGCACGCCAGCTTGGCAGTCAACATCAGCAGTAAAAATCAGCAATAGAAATCGGTAGTAATAATACGAAAACATTGTCGCTGAGGCATGGGGATAGCAGTGCTGGCCCTGCGCCGCCGCGCACAAGGCGGCTTTGCGCAAACGCCTGCATACGCTGCTTTGGCGGCGATTCCTGCTGCTGTGCAGCATGATTTTAATGCGCTCAGAGAGTGCGAGTACTTACTATAATGCATTGTCCTTGAGCAACTTTTGTCCTGCATGCTACATTTGGAGCGGAACTACCAATCAAGGCTTGTTTTGATGTACTTAAACTACAAACTTTGCTTGCCTCCGGGCGCATTCATCCTTTAAGCTGGGCGTCCCATGCGTCCCACTTCATCATTTAAAATCATGAGCGCTTCGTCTTTCCCCGTACTGCCGACTTCTGCCTTTGCCGATGGACCGCGCCTGTTGGCTGACGTGGGCGGCACTAATGCCCGCTTCGCCCTGGAAGTGGCCGCCGGCCACATCACCCTGGTCGAAGTGCTGCCCTGTGCCGATTACCCGAGCCTGTCGGCCGCCCTGCAAGCCTATCTGGCCCTGCCGCATATCGCTGCCGCCGGCGGGCAAGCCGTGCGCCATGCCATGATCGCCATCGCTAACCCGGTCGACGGCGATTTCCTCAGCATGACGAACCATCACTGGTCGTTCTCGATCAGTGCCATGCGCGCAGAGTGCGGTTTCACGACCCTGGACGTGGTCAACGATTTCACGGCCCTGGCGCGCTCCCTGCCGCAGCTGTCGGCTGAGCAAAAGCATCAGATTGGCGCAGGCACGGCCCGTCCGAACACGGCCATCGGCCTGATCGGCGCCGGCACGGGTCTGGGCGTGTCGGGCCTGATCCCTTCGCACGGCGGCTGGATCGCGCTGCAAAGCGAAGGCGGCCACGTCAGCTTTGCGCCGTTCAATGAAGTGGAAGTGAGTATTTTGCAATTCGCCTGGCGCGCATACGAGCACGTCTCGGCCGAGCGCCTGCTTTCCGGCGATGGCTTGGAACTGATCTACCGCGCCCTGGCCGACCGCGCGGGCGTAGTGGCCGAAGACTTGCCGGCGGCCGAAATCACGCGCCGCGCGCTGGCTGGTGAATCCCAGCTATGCGACGACGTCATCGAAGCGTTTTGTTGCATGCTCGGTACGGTGGCGGGCAATGTTGCCGTCACCCTGGGTGCGCTCGGCGGTATTTATATAGGCGGCGGCATCGTGCCACGCCTGGGGGCGCGCTTTGAGCGCTCCGGTTTCCGCGCCCGCTTCGAGCGCAAGGGCCGCTTCGCCAATTATGTGTCGCAAGTGCCGACGTTTGTCATCACGGCGCAATACCCAGCTTTCCTGGGTGCATCGGCCATTCTCTCGGAGAAACTCGCCGCCCTGTAATACGGGCAGTGGGCGATGTGTCGCGCCAGGGCCGGGTAAAACGCGTGTTTTACCCGGTTTTGCGCTTTTCCGCTTTTTATCAGGTACAATTGACAGCGTTGGATGAAACGACGACTGCTTCTCTCGCGTCTGGCTGCATACTCGCTACGGGGAAAGTCGCTACTCAGGAGTGCGTTTCATTGCTGGTTATTCAAAGTCAGCACCATGGATGGCAGGACTTTCACTGCATCCGCTTTAGTCCCGCTTTGCGCGCATCGGCCAAGGCGTCGGAAAAACAGCCTCAACTAGTAACCCAGCATGGCGTCACCATCGATGTCTGCCATCTGTTACGTTGAAATGAACGTTTTTGATTTCTTTCTCTGCACACGAATTGCAATACACATCCGCACAGAATTGCTATGAATACAATTGAGGCTAAAAAAGTCCTCGAAACCGCGCTGCTGTGCGCTCGTGAATCGCTGACGATCCACAGCCTGAAAAAGCTGTTCGTCGATGCGGACGAGAGTGGCCGCGTGCGTGGTGTCGGCGTCGGTGCCGATACGATCAAGCAATTGCTGGAAGAATTGCGGCAAGAGTGGGAAGGGCGCGGTATCGAAATCGTCAGTCTGGCCTCGGGTTGGCGCTTTCAAAGCCGCCCGGAAATGAAGATGTATCTTGATCGCATGACGCCTGAACGGCCGCCCAAGTATTCGCGGGCGACGCTGGAAACTTTGGCCATCATCGCCTATCGCCAGCCGGTGACGCGCGGCGATATCGAGGAAATTCGCGGCGTTGCCGTCAACTCGCAGACGATCAAGATGCTGGAAGACCGTGGCTGGATCGATGCGATCGGCTACCGCGATGTGGTGGGGCGGCCCGCCTTGCTGGCCACTACCAAGCAGTTTTTGGATGACCTGGGTTTGCATTCGCTGTCCCAGCTGCCGCCTTTGCAGCAAATCAGTGAAATGCAGGGCAATGGGCTCGAAGCCCTGGAAGCTGCCCTGCAGGAAAATTTTGACAAGGCAAGCAATGAGCTTGCCCCCCAGCTTGGTGCAGGTAGCAATACGGCTGTGACAGATGTGACAGCAAGCCTTGATGCCGGCCCCGATGCTTCGCCCATGGACGAAGCCTACACTCACGACCCTGCGCCAGAACTAACGGTTGACGCTGCGCCAGGTCAGCACAGCCAAGAAACGAAGAATGAATAATCCGAATACACCCGAGACAGTAACCGCCGCCGACGAAGCCATCGTTGCCAAGCCCAAGCGCCGCACCAAGGTGCAGATCGAAGCCGATGCGGCTGCTGCTGCCGTAACTGCCGCTAGCGGCGACAGCGTCGCTGTCAAGCCGAAGCGCCGCACGAAAGCCGACGTGGCCGCCGATGCGCCAGTCGCCGCCGTTGATGTCGCTGTCGTTGCCACTGCCGAAGCGGCACCTGCCGCCAAGAAAAGCCGCGCCAAGCCAGCCTTGAAGGCCGTGGCTGACGCTGCCGAAGCCGCTGCCGATGCGGTGGCTGACGTTGCCAGCGCCCCGGCGCCGCGTCCGCCGCGTGCCCGCGCCGCCGCCAAAGCTGCTGCTGCCGTCGCTGAAGCGGCGCCGGAAGTGGTCGCTGACAAGCCGGCCGAAGCGCGTGCTACGCGCGGTCCGCGCCAGATGCGTGGCGTGCAGGCAGAGCGCGCACTGCGCCAGCCGCCGCGCGCCGAAGCGCCGCAGGCAGTCGAGGTCGCTGCTGCTGCCGAGCAAGCTGACGCGCCCGTCGCCGATGTGTTCGATGCCGACGGCAATCTCGTTTCCGGCCCACGCCTGCCGCGCGGTCCGCGCAACGACGTGCCGGGCGCTGGCAAGAATGCCGGCAAGAGCCGTAAAAAAGGCAAGGGCCGCCAGGCTGCGCCCGGCAAGCTCAGCGACGCCGATGCCGTATTCTCGTTTGTCACCTCCGATGCATTCGACAGCGAAGAGGGTGGCACGGGCCGCGTGCAAAAAGTGGCTGTGCGCCGCGACCTGACGTCCGACGACGACGCGCCGAAGCTGCACAAGGTACTGGCCGAAGCCGGTCTCGGTTCGCGCCGCGACATGGAAGACCTGATCATTTCGGGCCGCGTGTCCGTGAATGGCGAGCCGGCCCACATCGGCCAGCGCATCTTGCCGACCGACCATGTGCGCATCAATGGCAAGTTGATCCAGCGTCGCGTCAGCAAGAAGCCGCCACGCGTGCTGGTGTATCACAAGCCGGCCGGCGAAATCGTCAGCCATAACGACCCGGATGGTCGTCCCTCCGTGTTTGACCGCCTGCCGACCATGAAGGCGGGCAAGTGGCTGGCCGTTGGCCGACTCGACTTCAACACCGAAGGCTTGCTGCTGTTTACTACCTCCGGTGACCTGGCCAACCGCCTGATGCACCCGCGCTACGGCATCGACCGCGAGTACGCCGTGCGTACCCTGGGCGAGCTGGAAGAGGGCATGCGCCAGAAGTTGCTGGCCGGTGTGGAGCTCGAAGACGGCCTGGCACAATTCTCGAAGATCGCCGATGGCGGTGGTGAGGGCATCAACAAGTGGTACCGCGTGGTCATCGGCGAAGGCCGTAACCGCGAAGTGCGCCGCATGTTCGAAGCCATCGGCCTGACCGTCTCGCGCCTGATCCGTACCCGTTACGGCGCCATGACCCTGCCGAGCGGCCTGAAGCGCGGCCGTTGGGAAGAGATGGATGAAAATACCGTGCGCGACCTGTTGACCGCCTACGGCATCGAAAAGAAAATGCCGGCATCCGGCGATCCGCGTGCCGCAGGCGCCGCCAAGGGCCGCGAAGCGCGCAAGGTCGAGCGCAAGGACCGCGATGACGAGCCGAATGGCAACCGCATCGATGTGAGCAACCGCAACGCCGATCCTTTCCCGGTCGCGCCGCGTCGTGGCCAGCCTGCCGGCCAGTTTGCCCGTCCGCAAGGTCAGGGTCGCCCAGGCGGCGCCGGCCGTCCAGGCGAGGCGCGTGGTCCTGGCCGTGGCCAGCCGCAAGGTCCGTTCCAGGGTGCTCAGCCACGTTCGTCGGCATCGTTCGAAGGTGCGCCGCAAGGTCAGGGTCGTGCGCCGCGTGCGCCAGGTCAGGGTCGTCCTGCCGGTGCTGAAGGTCGCGCACCGCAGCGCGCTGCGCGCCAGCCGGATCCGCTGCAAACCACTTTCGGCTTCGCCAACACGGGTCCGCGCCGCAATGCGGGCGGTGCTGGTGGGCAAGCGCGCTCCGGTGGCCAGCCGCGTGGCGGCATGGATCGTGGTGGTATGGACCGTGGTGGCATGGATGGCATGCCGCGCCGTCGCAGCAAAGGTTAATTCAGAGGATTTCTTCTCGCGCGCCCGGTCATTTGCTGCGGGCGCGCGCTCTTGTAACTGTTGTAAGCTGGGCCTCTCCTTGTGTGCGGCATTGCGGCGAAGTTAATAAGAGGTTATAATCTGCAGCCTAATAAAAGTTCTCCGCAGGGTTTTTTGGTGGGGAGTGCTTGCATCTGGTTGGGGAAATACAAGAAGATGGGCAGATGCCCATTTTTTTTTTGTTGAACCGTTTGTCATGGCTCCGCAAGGGGCCATATATGACTTGAATGCGTGTTTTTTGCATGTTGTTGGCGCTCAATGCGGTGCCGCCATGCCGAAAACGGGCCTTATTTCTGGAGAATTTCTTGCAGCAGTTGGGATTAATTGAAAAGACAGTGATCGGTCTGGGCTACGAGCTCGTTGATGTCGAACGTGCCGAGCGCGGGCTGCTGCGCGTCTTTATTGATTTCAGCGCCGCCGATGCCGCTGAAAAAGGTCCGATCACGGTCGAAGACTGTGCCACGGTGAGTCACCAGTTGTCGCATGTGTTGACGGTAGAGAACGTTCCTTACGAGCGTCTTGAGATTTCTTCCCCGGGTCTGGATCGTCCGGTGCGCAAGCTGGAAGACTTTGTCCGTTTCGCAGGCCAGGAAATCATCGTCAAGCTGACGGTGGCGATGCCGGGTACGAACAACCGGAAATCGTTCCAGGGGATCTTGCAAGAACCCGTGGGCGATAAATTGTCGTTAGAATTTGAAGGTAAGGATGGTCCGGCGATGTTGGAGTTTACACTCGCCGATGTGGATAAGGCACGCTTGGTGCCGCAGGTGGTTTTTAAGGGACGCAAAGCATGAGCCGCGAAGTTTTATTATTGGTTGACGCGCTGGCGCGCGAAAAAAACGTCGATAAAGATGTCGTCTTCGGCGCTCTCGAGTTCGCGTTGGCGCAAGCCACGAAGAAACGGTATGAGGGTGAGGTAGACATCCGCGTTTCGATCGACCGCGAAACGGGCGAATTCGAATCGTTCCGCCGCTGGCACGTGGTGCCCGATGAGGCGGGCCTGCAATTGCCGGATCAAGAGATCCTGCATTTCGAGGCAAAAGAACAGATTTCCGATATCGAAGTCGATGACCACATCGAAGAGCCGATCGAGTCCGTTGAATTTGGCCGTCGTTTCGCCCAGGATACCAAACAGGTCGTCCTGCAGCGCGTGCGTGATGCCGAGCGTGAACAGATCCTGGTCGACTTCCTGGAGCGCGGCGATTCGCTCGTCACCGGCACCATCAAGCGCATGGAACGTGGCGACGCCATCGTCGAATCGGGCAAGATCGAAGCACGCCTGCCGCGCGACCAGATGATCCCGAAAGAGAATCTGCGTATCGGCGACCGTGTGCGTGCCTACATCTTGCGCATCGACCGCAATATGCGCGGCCCGCAAGTGATACTGTCGCGCACCGCGCCAGAATTCATCATGAAGCTGTTCGAGCTGGAAGTGCCGGAAATCGAGCAAGGCATGCTGGAAATTAAATCCGCAGCCCGCGACGCCGGCGTGCGCGCCAAGATCGCCGTCTACACGGCCGACAAGCGCATCGACCCGATCGGTACTTGCGTCGGCATGCGCGGTTCGCGCGTGCAAGCTGTTACCGGCGAACTCGGTGGCGAACGTGTCGACATCGTGCTGTGGTCCGAAGATCCGGCGCAGTTCGTCATCGGCGCCCTGGCGCCGGCGAACGTGTCGTCGATCATGGTCGATGAAGAAAAGCACGCGATGGATGTCGTCGTGGACGAGGAAAACCTGGCAATCGCAATCGGCCGTTCCGGCCAGAACGTGCGCCTGGCCTCGGACCTGACCGGCTGGAAGATCAACATCATGACGGCCGAAGAATCGGCTGACAAAGCTGCCCAGGAAACGGCTGCCGTGCGCATCCTGTTCATGGAAAAGCTCGATGTCGACCAGGAAGTGGCCGATATTCTGGTAGAAGAAGGTTTCGCCAGTCTGGAGGAAATCGCTTACGTGCCAATTTCCGAAATGCTGGAAATCGAATCGTTTGACGAAGATACTGTCAATGAACTCCGTACCCGTGCGCGTGATGCGCTTGTGACCGAAGCGATTGCTTCGGAAGAGGGTTTGGAAGGCATGGACGAGGCGTTGGTCGGTCTGGAAGGCATGGACCGCATTAGCGCCGGTAAGCTGGGTCTGGCTGGTATCAAGACCGTTGAAGCATTTGCAGCACTGGCATACGACGAATTTGGCGCAATCCTGGCCTTGTCTGCGGACCGTGCGCGTGAACTGATTACAAGTGAATTTAAAGATGTGACCGACGATGAGATGAAGTTGGTTGACTCGAAATATGACGATCGTGCCAAGGCGTTGCAAGCCAAGGCATGGAGTCTGGCCGAATCCGCAAAGGCTTAATTTGAGTATCTTTATCATCTCCGCGACACATAGAAAAGAGGACTGAATGGCGAGTAACAACGTAGCCCAATTTGCCACCGAACTGAAGATGCCTGCAGATTTGCTGCTGACGCAGCTGCGTTCTGCCGGCGTCGAGAAAAGTTCGACGTCAGATCCATTGTCGAAAGATGATAAGGACAAGCTTTTGGATCATCTGCGCCGCACACACGGCGCAGCGGCTGACACAGAAAAGAAAAAAATCACCGTGACCCGCAAGGAAACGACTGAAATCAAGCAAGCTGACGCAACCGGCAAGTCGCGCACCATCCAGGTGGAAGTGCGCAAGAAACGCACTTTCGTCCAGCGTGATGAAGCTGCGCCGGTCGCCGCAGAACCGGCCGCACCTGCCGCGCCGGTGATCGATCCCGCCGATGTGGCGCGCCGTGAAGAAGATGCCCGTAAACAGGCTGAACTGATCGCCCGCCAGGAAGCCGATCTGCGCGAAAAGCAAGAACGTCTGGCCAAGCTCGACGCAGAAAAAGAAGCCCAGGCGAAAGCCACGCAACAGGCTGAATTGGCTGCGAAGAAAGAAGCCGAAGCGGAAGCGAAGAAAGCCGCTGCCAAGGCTGCTGCTGCGCCTGTCGCCACCGCCGCTGCGCCTGTCGTTGACGACGCCGCCGCCGAAGCGAAAAAAGCGGCTGCCGCTGAAGAAGCGAAGAAGAAAGCCGCTGCTGCTGCTGTTGCCGCCAAGGAAGCCGCTGACAAAGCGGAAGCCACCGACCGTGCACGCAAGGCTGTTGCCGACGAAGTCGCCCAGATCAAGGCCATGATGAACGCGCCACGGCGCGCCATCAAAGCGCCGGAACCCGTACCGGTTCCGGTCAAGCCGAAGGCGCCGGAAGGCACCTTGCACAAGCCTGCTGACAAGAAACCTGGCGACAAGCCGGCCGACAAGAAGCCTGCTGTTGCAGACAAGAAATCCATCAAGTCGGCCAACGTGTCGTCCACCTGGTCCGATGACGCGAAAAAACGCGGCACCACCGGTGGTCCCAAGCCACGCGGCAATAGCGGCCCAGGCGGCCGTGACAGCTGGCGCGGTGGCGCGAAGGGCCGTCGCCCGACGCATCATGATGACCGTGAATCGAACTTCCAGGCGCCGACGGAAGCCGTCGTCAAAGACGTGCACGTACCAGAAACGATCACCGTGGCCGAATTGGCACACAAAATGTCCGTCAAGGCATCCGAAGTCATCAAGCATTTGATGAAATTGGGCCAGATGTGCACGATCAACCAGGTGCTGGACCAGGAAACGGCCATGATTCTGGTCGAAGAAATGGGCCACAAGGCGTTCGCCGCTGAACTGGATGATCCGGAAGCGCTGCTGGCCGATGTGGGCGAACACGCGCACTTCGAATCGAAGCCACGCGCACCGGTGGTCACCGTCATGGGTCACGTCGACCATGGTAAGACCTCCTTGCTCGACTATATTCGTCGCGCCAAAGTGGCGTCCGGCGAAGCGGGCGGCATTACGCAGCATATCGGCGCTTACCACGTCGATACGCCACGCGGCATGATCACCTTCCTCGACACCCCGGGTCACGAAGCGTTTACCGCGATGCGTGCCCGTGGCGCCAAGGCAACCGACATCGTTATTCTGGTGGTTGCCGCCGACGATGGCGTGATGCCGCAAACGAAAGAAGCGATTGCCCATGCGAAAGCAGCCGGCGTGCCGCTGGTGGTGGCGATCAACAAGGTCGACAAACCCGGTGGTAACGTCGACCGCGTAACGCAGGAACTGGTCGCCGAACAAGTCGTGCCGGAAGAGTACGGTGGCGAATCGCCATTCGTGCCGGTGTCGGCCAAAACGGGTCAAGGTATCGACGAGTTGCTGGAACAAGTGCTGTTGCAAGCCGAAGTGCTGGAACTGATGGCACCGGTCGATGCGCCTGCGCGCGGCCTGGTTGTCGAGGCACGTCTGGACAAGGGCCGTGGTCCTGTTGCGACGATCCTGGTGCAGTCCGGTACCTTGAAGCGCGGCGACGTGATTCTGGCTGGCTCTTCGTATGGCCGTGTTCGCGCCATGCTCGATGAGAACGGCAAGGCCATCACTGAAGCCGGTCCTTCGATCCCGGTCGAAATCCAGGGCTTGACGGAAGTGCCGGTCGCCGGTGAAGAAGTCGTCGTCATGGCCGACGAGCGCAAGGCGCGTGAAATCGGTCTGTTCCGTCAAGGTAAGTTCCGCGACGTGAAACTGGCCAAGCAGCAAGCTGCGAAACTGGAAAACATGTTCGACCAGATGGCCGAAGGCGAAGTGAAAAACTTGCCGCTGATCATCAAAACCGACGTGCAAGGTTCGCAAGAAGCGCTGGTTGGTTCGCTGCAGAAACTGTCGACCTCTGAAGTACGCGTACAAGTGGTGCACGCGGCAGTCGGTGGTATCACGGAATCGGACGTCAACTTGGCAGTTGCCTCGAAAGCGGTCATCATCGGCTTTAACGCCCGTGCTGATGCCCAGGCGCGCAAGCTGGCCGAGTCGAATGGCGTGGACATTCGCTACTACAACATCATTTACGATGCGATTGACGAAATCAGATCGGCGTTGTCGGGCATGTTGGCACCAGAGAAACGCGAAACGGTCATCGGCCAAGTCGAGATCCGCCAGGTTATCCTGGTCTCGAAAGTGGGCGCGATTGCCGGTTGCCTGGTCACCGATGGTGTGGTCAAGCGTGCTTCTTCGGTCCGCCTGTTGCGCAACAACATCGTGGTGTGGAGTGGCGAGATCGACTCCCTGAAACGCTTCAAGGACGATGCGAAAGAAGTTCGCGCCGGTCTCGAGTGCGGCCTGTCGCTGCGCAACTACAACGACATTCAGGTTGGCGACACGCTGGAAGTGTTCGAAGTCCAGGAAATCGCTCGTACCCTGTAATCTCAGCAAGAACAATCGCGCGGACAGCATATTGTCCGCGCAAACACGTGGGGCGCATTGGTCAGCGGGCAACCGTTTGACTCATGCGCCCTGCGGCACTTAGGACAGCATATATCATGGCTAAACATAGTAAAACCATGCCAGCGCGCGGCTTGCGCGTGGCCGACCAGATCCAGCGCGACCTGGCTGAAATCGTTTCCTACGAATTGAAAGACCCGCGCGTGGGCACGATGATCACCATCACCGAAGTGCAGATCACGCCCGATTACGCGCATGCCAAGGTGTTTTTCACGATGTTGAAAGACAGCAAGGAAGCCATCAAGAACACCACCGAAGGCTTGATGGCCGCTTCTGGCTTCATCCGTGGCTTGCTGGGCAAGCGCTTGCACATCCACACCCTGCCGATGCTGCATTTCGTGCACGATAGCTCGACTTCGCGCGGCATGGAAATGTCCTTGCTGATCGACAAGGCCAACGCCACGCGCGCGGCCGATGCCGAGCCGGACGAGAAGCCTGCAGACAAAGCGGACGAGCAATAAGCGTGGCGGGTCCGAAGAAACCGCCCGGCATCAAACGGGTGCGCGACCTGATCGATGGCGTCTTGCTGCTCGATAAGCCCGTCGGCTGGTCCAGCAACGACGCCCTGATCAAGGCCAAGCGCGTGCTCAATGCGAAAAAAGCGGGCCACACGGGCACGCTCGATCCGTTCGCCACCGGTTTGCTGCCGCTGTGCTTTGGCGAGGCGACGAAGTTCTCGCAAGACTTGCTGGAGGCCGACAAAACCTACGAAACCCTGGTGCACTTGGGGCAGACCACGGATACGGGCGACACCGAGGGCGAAGTGCTGGAAACGCGCGACGTGAACGTGACGCCGGAGCAGATCGAAGCCGTGCTGGCGCAGTTTCGCGGGCCGATTTTGCAGACGCCGCCCATGTACTCGGCCTTGAAACGCGACGGCAAGCCCCTGTATGAGTACGCAAGAGCAGGCATCACCTTGGAGCGCGAAGCGCGCCCGGTAACGATTCACAAACTCGAGTTTCTCGGCTACGAAGCGCCGTTCCTGAAATTGTCGGTGATGTGCAGCAAGGGCACGTATATCCGCGTGCTGGGCGAAGACATCGGCCGCGCGCTCGGTTGCGGCGGTCATTTGAACGCCTTGCGCCGCACGCAAGTTGGCAGCCTGACCCTCGATGGCGTCATCACGCTCGACGCGCTGACGGCACATGCCGCGCCGTTCAGCCTGTTGGCACCCGTCGATGCACTATTGTCGAGTTTTCCCGCCGTCCAGTTGACAGAAGAATTGGCCAAGCGTTTCTTGCACGGCCAGCGCATCGCGCTGGGCAAGGAAGACGTCGCCGTACCGAACGCGCCGGGCAGGGTGCGTGTCTATCACGACAGCAAACTGCTGGGCACGGGCCAGTTGCAGCAATATAGTATCCTGGCGCCGGAGCGACTGATCGCCACAGCGCATCAATAAAAGCTGGGGGTAGCCCCTAATTCCGTTCAATTAAGGGTTTTGGCGTGATTGATGAGCGCCAGTAAATTCGCTAGCCCCAGAGGCAAAGAGCCGGGTCGGACCCGCCGGGGGAATGTGCTTCAATGGAGCACACTCCGATCACGAAGTGACTGACCCCAGTCCTTGTTCTTGGGCTAAAAATAGCGCTATTGAGGGTCTGACCCCAGCATACACTCGTTAAGCAGTGTCGCTTTTTTAAACAAATCGTCCACGACTGTGCGAGCCGCCAGCATTTTTAGATAGCGTTGCAGCGCAACATGCTATACTACGCGGTTCCAGTTTCAGTCAGCAACAAAAAGCTACGTACGGTACCGTACGCACTCCGCAGTTTTTCAGTAACTACTATGACCATGTCAAATACAAAACGCGCAATTCGTAATATCGCCATCATCGCCCACGTTGACCACGGCAAAACCACACTGGTGGACCAGCTGCTGCGCCAATCCGGCACCTTCCGTGAAAACCAAGCGGTCGACACCCGAGTCATGGACTCGAACGACCTGGAAAAGGAGCGCGGCATTACGATTCTGTCGAAGAACTGCGCTGTTGAGTACGAAGGCACCCACATCAACATCGTCGACACCCCAGGCCACGCCGACTTCGGCGGCGAAGTGGAGCGTGTTCTGTCGATGGTTGACTCGGTCTTGCTGCTGATCGATGCCCAAGAAGGTCCGATGCCGCAAACCCGTTTCGTCACGCGCAAAGCGCTGGCACTGGGTCTGAAGCCTATCGTTATCGTCAACAAGGTAGACCGTCCAGGCGCGCGCCCGGACTGGGCCATTAACCAGACGTTCGAACTGTTCGACAAGCTGGGCGCTACCGACGAACAACTCGATTTCCCTATCATTTACGCTTCGGGCTTGAACGGCTATGCCGGCCTGACCGAAGACGTGCGCAGCGGCGACATGAAGCCGATGTTTGACGCCATCCTGGAACACGTCCCAGTGCGTGACGACAATCCTGAAGGCCCGCTGCAAATGCAGATCACCTCGCTCGACTACTCGTCGTACGTCGGCAAGATCGGCATTGGCCGCGTCAACCGCGGTACCGTCAAGGTCGGCCAGGACGTGCTGGTCATCAATGGCCCAGGTGCTACGCCTATCAAAGGCCGCATCAACCAGGTGCTGAACTTCAAAGGCCTGGAGCGCGTGCTGGTAGACGAAGCTGTTGCCGGCGACATCTGCCTGATCAACGGTATCGACGAAATCGGCATCGGTTCGACCCTGTGCGCACCCGATACCCCGGACGCGCTGCCTATGCTGACCGTCGACGAGCCGACCCTGACCATGAACTTCATGGTCAACAACTCGCCACTGGCTGGCCGCGAAGGTAAATTCGTCACCAGCCGTCAGCTGCGCGACCGTCTGGACCGCGAACTGAAAGCCAACGTTGCTCTGCGCGTATCGCCGACCGACGACGACACGATCTTTGAAGTATCGGGTCGCGGCGAGCTGCACCTGACGATTCTGATCGAAAACATGCGTCGCGAAGGCTTCGAGCTGGCCGTATCGCGTCCACGCGTCGTGTTCAAGATGGTCGATGGCGTGCGCCACGAGCCGTTTGAAAACCTGTCGGTCGACGTTGAAGAAGTCAACCAGGGCGGCGTCATGGAAGAACTGGGCCGTCGTCGTGGCGACCTGCAAAACATGGAATCGGATGGCAAGGGCCGCGTGCGTCTCGAGTATCTGATCCCTGCGCGTGGCCTGATCGGCTTCCAGGGCGAATTCATGACCCTGACCCGCGGTACCGGCTTGATGAGCCACGTGTTCCATGAATACGCGCCTGTCGACAATACCCGTGGTGAAATGGCTGGCCGTCGTAACGGCGTGCTCATTTCGCAAGACGACGGCGCTGCTGTTGCCTACGCCATCTGGAAACTGCAAGATCGCGGCCGCATGTTCGTATCGCACAATGACCCAGTCTATGAAGGCATGGTCATCGGTATTCACTCGCGCGACAACGATCTGGTCGTCAACCCGATCAAGGGCAAGCAGCTGACCAACGTGCGTTCGTCGGGTACCGACGAAGCAGTGCGCCTGGTGCCGCCAATTCAGATGTCGCTGGAATACGCAGTCGAATTCATCGAGGACGACGAACTGGTGGAAATCACGCCTAAATCGATCCGTCTGCGCAAGCGCTTCTTGAAAGAGCACGAGCGTAAAAAAGCGTCGCGCGATTCGTAATCTGTTGTAGAGCATGGCCTGCGGGCCATGCCGCTCCCGGCCCGCTGCGCCGCCTTGCCATCATTGGCGAGGCGCGCAGCGGGTTTGTCGTTTGTAGAAGCTGTTGTGTATTGACCTGTTCTTATTGATCCTATGACTACGTCCTCCCTGCCTTCCCGCCGCCTCTCCGTCGCCCCCATGATGGATTGGACCGACCGCCATTGCCGCAAGTTCCACCGCGAAATCACGCGCCATACCTGGCTCTACACCGAGATGGTGACGACCGGTGCGCTGGTCTACGGTGACGTGGAACGCCACTTGCGCTTCAACGAGGAAGAGCATCCGGTGGCGCTGCAGCTCGGTGGCAGCGATCCGACGGACCTGGCCACGAGTGCGAAGCTGGGCCAGCAATGGGGCTATGACGAGGTCAACCTGAACTGCGGCTGCCCCTCGGAGCGCGTGCAGAAAGGCGCTTTTGGCGCCTGCCTGATGGCCGAGCCGCAACTGGTGGCCGACTGCGTGAAAGCGATGCGCGACGTGGTCGATATCGACGTCACCGTGAAACACCGGATCGGCATCGACGATAGCGAGTCGTATGACTTCGTGCGCGACTTTGTCGGCACCGTGGCCGACGCCGGCTGCAAGACATTTATCGTGCATGCGCGCAATGCCATCCTGAAGGGGCTGAGCCCGAAGGAAAACCGCGAAGTGCCGCCCCTCAAGTATGACTATGCCTACCGCTTGAAGCGCGACTTCCCCCAGTTCGAGTTCATTATCAATGGCGGCATCAAGACGCTCGATGAGATCGACCTGCACCTGCAGCACCTCGATGGCGTGATGCTGGGCCGCGAGGCTTACCACAACCCTTACCTGATGGCACAGTTCGACCAGCGCTATTACGGCGACGACACGCCCGTGAAAACGCGCGAGCAAGTGCTCGAAGTGATGATCCCCTACATACGTGCGCAGCTGGAAAAGGAAGCCGGGCGCCTGAAGCTCAATAGCGTCACGCGCCACATGCTGGGCTTGATGCAAAACCTGCCCGGCGCGCGTGGTTTCCGCCAGACCCTGTCGGACTCGAAGAAGCTGGCCTCGGGCGACCCGCGCCTGCTGCTGGAAGCGGCAGCGCGCCTGTCCCTGCCTGCCGAATAAGCGGCGATTGCCACAGACGTGCGCGCCTGTACGACAGTGACGAGCACGAACTGGCCGAACTGCCGGGCAGCGCATCGCATGGCGATCAGTTGCTACTTCAAGAGCGATGTCACCGGCTATGCCATGTGTTGTAAATGCGCTGTTTCGGCGCACGCCCGCACTGTGATGGGGCATTTCCAGGGAGGTAAGAAACGGCGTTGTTGCCATTTCTCCATAGAAAGTTAATCAGGCATTTATTCAGGTACTTATTGCTTGCTTTGAGGCAAAAGTTGCACCTATAATTGACTATAGACAAATATTTTTCATGTAAATATCTGATCGCGATCTCACATCGACTGCGTCATAAATTGCGTGTGTATCACTAGTTGCATACGCAGTGACTGGCGTTTTCATTGCTGTTCTAGAACAGAAAGTACCCGAGGCTGCGTGCGTCCGGAGACCGTCTTCATACCCTTGGGTAGGGGCCGATACCGGCGTCCCGCAGCCTTCGTCTTGTTGCACCGGGCAAAAATTCTTATCCATAGTTTCATTTACCAAGAGCCGAAATGAATTTAGCAAAAATGAAGGTTGGTACTCGCCTGGGCCTCGGATTCGCCCTGGTACTGGTTCTGCTGGTGGCCGTGACGGTCCTCGGCATCGCGCGCATGGCGCAAATTCAGGCACGTCTCGATCACGTGATTGATGTCAACAATGTCGTCACCCGCCTGGTGATCGAGATGCGTGGCAACGTCAGCGACCGCATCACCTCGCTGCGCATACTTACCCTGATGACCGACGCGAGCGATATGGAGCCGGAAATGGCGCGTATCAAGACGCAGACCAGCACCTATCAGGAAACGCAGAAAAAGCTTGAAGAGAAATTCGCCGCCGAGTCGACTGCCGAAGAAAAGACCTTGCTCGCTTCGATCAAGGAATATGAAGCGGCAGCCATGCCGGCCATCGCCAAGGCATCGGCGCTGTGGATGGCCAATGAGGCGGAAGCGGCCACGCGCGTGATGATCAAGGAAATCCGCCCGGTACAGAAAAAATGGATGGATGCGCTGGAGCAACTGGCCACCCTGGAAGACAAGTTGAACGAGCAGATGCAAGCGGATGCCCGCAAGGCATTCGACAGTGCGCGTCTGTTCATGATCATCCTCGGCGTGCTGGCTGTAGCGATGGGCGTGGCGGCGGCACTGGTGATTACCCGTGGCCTGCTGAAACAGCTGGGCGGCGAGCCTGACTACACGGCCTCGATTGCCGGCAGCATCGCCAATGGCGACCTGTCGATCGGCATCTATACCCAGCCTTCCGATACGTCCAGCCTGCTGGCGGAAATGAAGGAAATGCGCAACAGCCTGGTGGGCATCGTTGGCCAGGTACGCGTGGGCACGGAAACCATCGGCACGGCTTCGCGCGAAATCGCCGACGGCAATCTCGACTTGTCGTCGCGCACGGAAATGCAGGCCAGCGCGCTGGAAAAAACGGCTTCGGCCATGGAAGAGCTGACCTCGACCGTGAAGCAGAATGCGGACAATGCACGTGAAGCCAATAAGTTGGCCGCTACCGCATCGGACGTGGCAGTGAAGGGCGGTTCCGTGGTGTCGCAAGTGGTGGACACCATGAACTCGATCAATGAATCGGCGAAGAAAATTGTCGACATCATCGGCGTCATCGACAGCATCGCCTTCCAGACCAATATCCTGGCGCTGAATGCGGCCGTGGAAGCGGCGCGTGCCGGCGAGCAAGGCCGCGGCTTTGCCGTGGTGGCCTCGGAAGTGCGCAACCTGGCGCAGCGTTCCGCTGGCGCCGCCAAGGAAATCAAGATCCTCATCGACGATTCGGCCGAGAAGACCGAACGCGGTACGCGCCTGGTCGGCCAGGCTGGCGTGACGATGGGCGAAGTGGTCGACAGCGTGCGCCGCGTTACCGATATCATGAGCGAGATCGCCAGTGCCAGCCAGGAGCAAAGCGCCGGCATCGAACAGGTCAACCTGTCGATCATCGAGATGGATGGCATGACGCAGCAAAATGCGGCGTTGGTGGAGCAGGCCGCCGCTGCGGCGCAAAGCTTGCAAGACCAGGCGGCCGAACTGACCCATGTAGTGAGTATCTTCAAACTGGTCGAAGGCGAAGAGAAGCCGGCAGCGTATGCGCCGCCTAAGGTAGCGGCCGCAGCAGTTGCCGTGCGCAAGCCGGCGCCGGTCTCGCGCCCGGTGAAGTCGCTGGCCCGCAAGGCCGAAGCGCCCGCTGCTGCGCCACGCAAGGCGGCAAGCGCTGGCAGCAATGATGATTGGGAAGAGTTTTAAGCGCCAGGCAGCATGAGGCGGGCGTGGTGCTGGTAGCGGGGGCAGACATCCCGGCGGCACCCGCCTTCTTGGCGGGCAAGAAGTTGTAATTACCGTATCTGATAATCATGGGGAAGCACATGTTTGAGAATAAGCGTTTGATGAGTGTTGCAGCAGCCTTGCTGTTTTGCGTTTCTTCCGCCGCCTTCGCGGCCGAGGTGCCGGCGTCGTTCGATGCCAAGAACTGCAAGGCCGACTATCCAAAAGCCTCGCTGATGAACGAAGAGCAGGGCACGGTGTCGATGTCCTTCCTGGTGAATGCCGATGGCAGCGTTGCCGATTCGAAAATCGAGAAGAGCAGTGGCTTCAGGAACCTGGACAAGGCTGCCATCAAGGCCCTGTCCGCATGCAAGTTCAAGCCGGGCACCAAGGATGGCGCCCCGGCGCAAACCTGGACCAAGGTCGATTACGCCTGGAAGCTGGACTGATCCAGCTGGCGCCGGGAGCGCGTCTCCCGGCATGGCCGTATTCGCTACGGGCGGTACCTGCAAGGGTGCCGCCCGTTCTGTTATGTGCGCCAGCCAACGGCGCTGTCGCTGCCGATTCTGTTACCCTCGAAACACACCTTCGGCATATCTGATCACAAGAGGCTTACCATGCAGCGCATCCTGACACTGTCTTCCCTGGCCGCCACCGGCTTGCTGCTTGCCGCCTGCGCATCGCCGGGCGTGCCTGCCGGCCTGCAGGCGGGGCAGGCCGTGGCCATCGTCAATAGCCTGAGCTGGGACAATCCCCTGACGGGCAAGCGCGATGGTGTGCGCACCAGTTGGCCTATCAAGGATGGCAAGCTTGCCCCTGAATATTTTCCGCTGGCGCAATTGAAGCAATGCGTTGCGGACGGCAAGCCTTGCGCCTGGGGCGTGATGCGGGCACAGCGCAGTGCGCCCACGCTCGCTTACGCCGACGGCGGCGTGGACTTTGCCGTGAGCGTGTCCATCGACGTGGCGCGGCGCCAGGATGCGCGCCAGGGCGAGATGCATACGGCCATGGCGATTCCGCAGGATGTGGCGGCGCTGGCGGGCCGGCAACAGTTGCAGCCTAGCTGGAAATTGAAGTATGGCAAGGTCGAGCAGCTCGAACTCGATTACGGCGTGCGTTACCAAGTATGCGTGCAGCGCTACGATGCCGCTGGCAAGGCCATCGATACCTGCGCGATTCCGTTTATTTGAGGCAAGCTGTCGCCCGGCCTGATTGTGGCAGCGTTGCGACATTTCATGTTGCAACGCGCGTCGGGGTGTAACAATCGGTAAAAGCACAGCAAAGCATGGCGTAATTTCTTATAGTACTTAATTAAGTAGTGAAAAGTGGTATATCAAGATGCGTACTAGAGGAGAGTGGCAATGAAAACCCTGTTGGCAGCAATCTCGCTGGCCGCCCTCGGCGGCTGCGTCGTGGCGCCGCCCGGCACCGCGTATTACGCTACGCGCGCACCTCAGGCGGCCTACAATCCCTATGAATGGCATACGGTGTCGTCCGAACCGGTACAGTCGGGGCGCGTGATGCGCGAGCCGCGCGTGGAATACACAAATGAGCCTGTGTATGTGCGCCAGCCGACGGTGTACGTACAGCAGCCTGTGTATGTGCCGGCACCCGTGTACGCGCCGCAACCGTACTACTACAATCCACCCATATCGATCGGGCTGGACTTCATGTTTGGTAGTGGACGCTATGGTGGGCACCGTGGCGGCTGGGGCGGTCATGGCCGCTACCACGGCCGCCGCTAGGCGCCGAACATCGGCCGTCTGGCGTGACAATGCGCTGTGCCTCGTGAAATACGGAGCACGGCGCGCATTGTTATCTGGCGAGACGCTGTGACAGAAGATGAAATCAGTGGAAGTCAGTGAAAGTAAACCGAACCCTGGTGCAGTACGTCCGCCGAGCATAATATGACCATCGCCGCCACTGCCAGACCTATTTGCAAGGCACCAAAGCTGATCGGGATGAGGCGGGACATGTCGTACTCCTGGGTGGTGGGGAAGGTGTGGTCAGGCTTTCATCATAGCTAGCGTTGATGCTCTCGGGCATCGGATGAAAGTCCGCCGCGATGTAGGACAACACCTCGTGTCCGGCTCCCCGACTTGCTCTCTTCGTGCTTAGCGGTTTTTCCAGCGCACCACCGACTCTTCCGGCGCCGTATCGGGCACGTTCGAGATTTCCAGCCAGTGCGTCAGGCGTTCCGGATGCTTGAGATTGATGCCCATGCCATCGATGATGCCAACCTGTTCCAGCATGCGTGCAGCGAGCTTTGCCTTCGATACCGTGGGCGCGCCCATGACCATGCGGTCATACGCCTTGCGCGCCTTGTGTTCCCACTTGTGCAGATTGCTTTCGTCGAAACGGTTCGCTTCGAAATACACGGTCAGGGTGCCGTCGAGGTTGCCGAAGCCGACGATGCCCGCGCCCTTGCGGATGGTGGTGGTATTGTCGATGTCAAATTCTGCCGTGGGCACGAAAATGCCGGCGCGGCCATCGATGTCGGGACGTCCCACGGGCGTATCCTTGCCGTAGGAACTGGTTTCGCTGAGGGTTTTTTCTGCAGACATGGTGCGTGTGTGGCGGTCGTGCCGGGAGTGCTAACAGGCCCGGAAGTGCCAGTCATCCTGTTCAAAAAATGCGTGCTGATGATCAGGGCGGGGTAGTGGCCCTGGCGGAGCGATGCTTGGCATTGCTTGATATGTCGCTATTGTAGCGCTAATTTAGTTCTATTTGGCAACATCTACAGAAAAATGATGCGCTTGTTTACCCACGAAAAATTTAGGCTTCCCCTTCTTTTTTGCGAGCTGATTTTGTCTGCCGTGAGCAGGCTTGCTTAACGCTGGCTTGGTGTGGCAACTACCGAACGGCGGCGAA
Organism: Janthinobacterium sp. CG_23.4; assembly: GCF_029892305.1. Lineage (NCBI taxonomy): Bacteria > Pseudomonadati > Pseudomonadota > Betaproteobacteria > Burkholderiales > Oxalobacteraceae > Janthinobacterium > Janthinobacterium sp. CG_23.4. Next base: position 888,587 of record NZ_JARXUX010000001.1, read on the forward strand.
GTCAGGCCCGCAGTGTCAGGGTTTTTTGTCACTCACTGCGCTGGCTAGCACGCTGGCGGTGATCGTAGCGATCAATGCCGATGAGTACAATGCTGTTCAGGCGAGCTCCCTTCAGAAATGCAAACACCCTATCAGTTTGCTAACTGATAGGGTGCAGGGGGAACATCGCATCCCCCGCCAGCCTAGACGGGGGGCGGCTGTGACGCGACGACGGTCCGGACTCAGGCGGCAGTCTTGCGGCGTGCCATGAAACCCAGCAAGCCCAGGCCCAGCAGCATCATGGCGTAGCTTTCCGGTTCCGGCACGGCAGTCATCACCGAAACCTTGTCCAGGTAAGAACCATAGGTCGGTGCGGAGGCCGGGCCGACCGATTCGAAGCGCAGCAGGGTGGACGAACCGAGCGCGGACACGTTTTGGCTGAAGACTTGCCAGACGCCGCTGGTGTTGCCGACCAGCGGACTTGGCGTCAGCAGGGTGGAACCCCAGTAGACATTCATCAGGCTGTTAGCGCCGCGTGCCGTATCCGGGCGGCCCGAATAGGCAAACGACAGCGCATAGGTGCCGCCGGCCTTGGTGGCGAGCGATTGCGACACGGACGTCTGGCGATCGGTATTGAGTTCCAGGTATTGCTTGCCGTCAGCGGCGAAGGGGTTGAAGCCGCTCACGCCGCCTTGCTTGGCGCCCTTCTGGATTTCAAAGGCGGAATTGCCTTTGGTGGACGAGGTCCAGCCGGTCACGGCGCTCAATTGCGCGAACGGGGTGTTGATGGCATTGCTTTCGAAGCTGCCATTCACGACCAGTTCGGTCGCGGCGTTGGCGGCGCCGGTGGTGACCAGGGTGGCCAAGGCGGCAATCTTCAGGAGGGTGGTTGGCATTTTCATCGTGTTCTCGGTTTATTGATTAAAGGAAATTTTAATTTCTTGTATGACATTTAAATAGTACCATGGAAACGCATCCCGAGAAGAATTACTCACTCAAAATATTTGCAATTTTGAAATAGCATGTGTATCTATTGCAACTAATTTTCATGTTGACGCAATTGCTGCCCTCGTCCGGGGCGAGCTTGGTTTTGAGCCTTCTTGCATCACAGTATTTTTGTGACATCAGGCCATAAAAAAACCTGCATCGTGACAACAACGATGCAGGTTTTTTGTGGGCGATGAGCACGCGTGGTGGCATATCGATTCGATAGACGCCGCCGTGCGCGGGTGGCCGGACCTTAGAACGCCAGCCGTCCTTGCAGGTAGAGCATGCGCGGCGCCCCCACTATCTTGCCCAGGTTGCCGTCCGAAGTGCGCGTGAAGTAGCGCTTGTCGGCGAGGTTGTTGATGCCGGCGACCAGCTCCAGGCCGGCCTGGCCCGGCACTTTCCATTTCACTTGCGTGTTCCAGGTGCGAAAGCCGGGAATGACGCCCAGGTTGCCGGCGGCATTTTCTGCCAGGGTGTTGGCCTCGTCGGCAAATTGGCGGCTCTGGTGGCTGCTCGACAGGTCGAAGCCCCAGGTGCCCAGCTGGTAGTGGGCGCCCAAGGTGTCCGTGTTGCGCGAATAGAAGGGCACGTCATTGCCCGCGTGCACGCCATCTTGCAAGGTCGCCTTGGTATAGCTGTAGGTGGCATAGGCGTTCAAGCCAGCCAGCGGGCCGGAGCGGTCGAAATGGTAGCCGATGGCCGTTTCCAGGCCGCGGTGATGCGTGGCGCCGACGTTGTAGAAAATGGCGTTCTCGCCGCTGCCCACGGATTGGATCTGGTTGTCGAACTTGATATTGAACAAGGTCGCCTCGGCTGACAGCTGGCTGCTTTTCCAGCGCGCGCCCAGCTCGGCTGTTTTCGCCAGTTCCGGTTGCAGCGGATTCTTGCTTGACTGCGCGTTGAGCTGCGTATTTTGCACGGCGCCAAACGAGCTGTTGTAGTTGCCAAACAGGGTCACGTTGTTGTCGAGCAAATAGGCCACGTTCAGCGAGGGCAGGGCCTTGCTGTTGAGCAACTCGATCTTCTGCTCGGTCGGCAAGTGGTTGTAGCGCACCGTCTTGATGTGTTCGTAGCGTACGCCCGGCGTGACGCGCCAGGCACCGATGGCGATCTTGTCGTCGATATACACGGCTTGGGCATCGGTGGCATTGTTGGCAAAGCGCGTCGGTGCTTGTTGCACGCCGCTGGCGACGACCACGTTGTAGATGGTTTCATCGGCCCGCTCGGCCAGGTAGCGGTAGCCCACGGTGACGTCTTGCGAGACCTTGCCCGTGCTGAAACGCTGTGTGTAGCGCGGTTCGATGGCCGTCGTTGCATAGTTGCGCGGCTGGTGGCCCAGGCCTTTCAGGTTGGCGCTGATCAGGGTGCTTTCGCGCGAGCTCTTGTTGTAATAGGCGCGCACTTCCACTTCCTGCGTGCCGGACAGCGCATTCAGGTAGCCGATGTCGAAGGCCTTGCGTTCGCCGCTCCAAAAGTCGGTCGGGCGCGTGTTCTGGAACGGGTCGGCCTTGTATTGCGCCACCGTCAGGCCGCCTGGCGTGCGCGAGCTTACATCATAGTAAGACAGCTTGCCGTACACCTCGGCCGTCGGGCTTACGTCGTAGCGCCATTTCAGGGCGAAATCGTTGACTTTTTCATCGCTGCCCACGCGCCAGTCGCTGCCACGGATGCCGGAATACAGCACTGCCAGGCCCAGGCCGCTGTCGAGTTGTGTACCGGCAAAGACGCTGGTCTGCGTATTGTGGCCCACTTCGCTGTACGCATTATGGCGCACGTTGGCGTCACCCGTGATGCCTGGCGTGGTAGGCACGCGGCGCGTCTTGAAGTTGATGATGCCGCCCACGTTCTGCGGCCCGAAGCGCACCGCGCCGCCGCCGCGCACCACGTCGACCGTCTCGACATTGGCCAGGCTGACGGGCGCGAACGACAGTTGCGGCTGGCCATACGGTGCGACCGACATCGGGATGCCGTCGAGCAACACCGTGCTGCGCGGCGAATAGCGCCCGGTCAGTCCCCGCACGCCGATGTTGAGCGAGATGGCGCTGCCGGCGCTGCCCGCGTTGTCGCTGATTTGCACGCCGGGAATGCGGCGCATCACGTCGCTGATACTCGATGCGCCCGAGTTCTCGATGTCGTCCTTCTGCACCACCGTGCGCGCGCCCGCAAAATGCTTCGTGCTGGCGGCCATGCTGGTGCCCAGCAGGTTGCCGCTGATCCGGATGGATTCCAGGATGGGCCCGGCGCTATCGGCTGTGCTGGCCGTAGCCGTGTTGGCGTCTTGCGCCTGCACGGCAAGCGGGGCACCCAGGCAGGCGAGGGCGATGGCCAGCGCGCACGGGCGCAGCGACAAGGACAGTGGGGTTAGTATGGCGGCCATGCATGAATCTCCGTAGTGACAATGTTTGCGCGGGCAATCTGGCAGCGCAACAACTGTGTGGCGTGGACATCCGGCGCAAGGGGATGATAATGATAATGATTCTTATTTAATCCGTCAATGCGCAAACTGCGTAGGGTTGGCGTGCCCCGCGCGAAGGCGGGGACGTGTTACTGGCGCGCTACAGCGGATGGTCAGGATTGCCGCTTGGCAGCAGTGCTCGGGTGCGGCGGCATTTCACGTGCAGCTTGTATACTGCCGCTTTTGCAGCCGTCAGACGTGAGCCCACAATGAACCCGACAACTGAAACGACATCAGGCAACTCCTGCGTGGAACCCATCGAGGGCGACCAGCCGACAAGTACCGCGCGTAAATTGAATCTGTTGGTAGTCGACGATAACCAGGAAGTGGGCGAATCGCTGGCCATGTTGCTCGAAGCGCTGGGTCACAACGTGGTGGTGGTGCGCAATTGGCAGACGGCCGTCGAGCAAGTCAAGCTGTGCCTGCCCGACGCCGTCTACCTCGACATCGAAATGCCCGGCGTCAGCGGCATCGAAATCGGCCGCCGCCTGCAGCACAATGCCGAGACGGCCAGCGCCGTGCTGATCGCCGTCACGGGCCACAGCCTGCCCATGTATATGGACGACGCGCTGGCCGTAGGCTTTCGTCACTTCCTCGTCAAACCCGTGCGCCTGGAAGACCTGGCAACGACGGTGCAGTCGGTGCTGGCGGGCTAATCCTCCCACTGCTGCCGCCCCGGCGTAGGGGTGGTCAAGTGTTCAGCGTCATCGGGAAACGCAGTGGTTCCCGTTAGCGTTCCACTGCCGCACGATGCCACCAGAATCGACAGTGAACGTTATCGAGCATGCGAGAGCGATGTTCGTCGCTGGCCCTTGTGTCGGGACGTAAGTAGTCGATTGCTGGGTGTAGTTGCCTGCAGATGGGAGCGTGCCCTGATTCAGGGTGACGTTCCCTGTTGTATGCGTCGTCACAGGCTGCATCGTCGTCGCACCCGGTATCACGATGTTACTCGACTGCGTGTACTGCAAAGCCTTGGAGCCATCCTGTAGTTGATAGGAGCCTTGCGGGACGCCATAGGCCATTATCAATGCCCGTTCCGACTGTCCAACAAAGGCGTCCATCTTCGTGGTGAACTTGGCCGAGGTGGCACACCCGGACATCAGCAGCGCAGCAGCTAAGGCAGTAGTAAATTTCATAGACGGTTCCTTTGTGTAAAGTATTGTAAAGTCTGGGCAGGCTAAAAGTGGGTGCTGTGACAGTAATGCCGTTCAGTTAAGGGTTTTGGCGTGATTTATGAGCGCCAGTAAATTCGCTAACCCCAGAGGCAAAGAGCTGGGGTCGGACCCCAATCCACCCAAGTTAAGGAGCAAGCCCGCGCAATTGCTGGCAATTCAATGAAATAGTGCTTGACGTGGCACTGGCTTTGCGCGGCCGCCGCCTTGCTGACCTCTCTTTTTTCGACAGCGGCAAGGCGGCGGCCAATGAAGGTCTTTTGATCTTCATTGGCCCTTCATGTCGCTCGCTTCCTTGCTGTCCGATTTCTCCGACCATCTTCAATCCGACCAGTTTCGGCTTAGCGCCCGCCATCCTGATCATCCGATGGCGTTTCAACGTCGCCGCAAACTGCCGCTGCCATCCTTGGTGGCGCTCATGCTCACCGGCATGCGCAAGAGCGTGCAAACCGAACTTGATGAATTCTTTGGCCATCTGCAACAGCAGGCGCAACTGACGCACCAGGTGAGCGCCCAGGCTTTCGCTCAGGCACGCTCAAAACTTGCTACCACGGCCATGCCAGAGCTTAACGACTGGCTCATTGCACAAGCACAGCAGCATGGCTACCTGCCACGCTGGCACGGTTTCAGGCTGGTCGCCGCTGACGCCTCGACCGTTCGCTTTGGCTTGCGCGCCAGCCATGTCAAACGCGCCGCCGTGGCCGATCAACTGGTGTTTGGCTTGTTTCTGCCCGGTGCCGAATTGATGCTCTCGGCCTCGCTATACAGTACCGACGTCGGCGAACGCCAGATGCTGTTCGAACAGCTCGACCAGCTTGGCAAGGAAGATCTGCTGTTGCTGGACCGAGGCTATCCATGTTACTGGATGCCCGCCGTGTTGAACCAGCGCCGCATTGCCTTCTGCATGCGTGTCGAGCAGGCCCGCGGTGGCGGCTTTCCCTGCGTCAATCAGTTTCTGAAGTCGGGGCTGCAGGAGCAGATCGTCACGCTGCGGGCGCCGGATCGGCGTGATGCGCTTGACTATGAATGTCCCGCTGAACCGCAGACCGTGCGCCTGATACGCCACGTTGCCTCGACCGGCAAGGTGCGTGTTCTGATGACCAATTTACTGGACGTTGAACAATTCCCTGCCGCATTGTTCGGAGACCTCTACCACCAACGCTGGCGCATTGAGGAAGCCTTCAAGCGCATCAAACACCGCCTCCATCTGGAGCACGTGACGGGACTGTCACAGCAGGCCCTGATGCAGGATCTGGCCGCCAAGGTAATATGCGATAACCTGCAGGCGTTGGCGAGCTGTGCCGCCGGCCAGCAAGATGCATTGCCGACGGACAGACGCATCAACCGCGCCTATGTCCATTCGGTACTCAAGCCGCTCTTGCCATCGTTGCTGCTTGGGCTGGCGGCAGCACACTTGCTTGCCGACGCGCTGGCTCTGATCGCCAAGCGAACGTTTCTACATCGCCCAGGACAATCAAGGTCACGGCAAACCAACGCCTACAAGCCCCATAAATACATGGCCTACAAGGCTGCTTGATGGCAGCCTGTTGCTTAACTTGGGTGGATTGGAGGCCCCCCTATGTCAGGATAGATGTCGCGTCACTTGAATCACTTTAATCCATCCGGGGGCGGAGCAAAGACGTATAGTGAATCAGTATCCAGCAGAGCGCAAGGAAGCCATCCTTCGGCAAATGATGCCGCCGGAGAACAGGCCGGTATCGGCCTTGGCGAAGGAGAATGGTATCTCGGAACAGACACTTTATACTTGGCGACGAAATCTACAATCTCAGGGAGTGGCGGTGCCGGGAAATGGAAAGAATGCCGTGGTGTGGTCGTCGGCGGATAAATTTGGGGTGGTGCTGGAGACAGCACGCATGAACGAGGCCGAACTGGCTCAATACTGCAGGAGCAAAGGCTTGTTCGTCGAGCAGGTTGCCGATTGGCGCGAGGCCTGCCAGCAGGCCAATGAAGCGCCGGCCGAGCGTCACCGCGAACTGCGCGCGCAAGGCAAAAGCGACCGCAAGGAAATCAAGCAATTGAAGAAGGATTTGCAGCGTAAAGAGAAGGCACTGGCGGAGGCGGCGGCGCTGATCATTCTCAGAAAAAAAGCCCAGGCGATCTGGGGGGAGCCAGAGGACGATTGATCTGCGCCCCAGATCGCCAGCAAGTGATTACGCTAGTTGAAGAAGCTGTTGACGGCGGATGTCGCCGTGCGCAGGCGTGTGGTGCGCTGGAGATCAGCCTTCGAACCTACCAGCGCTGGATGCAGGGCAGTGATGGCAGTCAGGCGGACGGGCGCAAAGGCAGTCGGCGCGTGGCACCGGCCAACAAATTGAGCGAAGAGGAACGCCAGCAGATTGTGAAGGTTGCCAACAGCCCTGAATTTGCCAGTAGTCCACCTAGCCAGATCGTGCCGACCTTGGCTGATCGGGGCGAGTATCTAGCATCAGAATCGACCGTCTACCGGATATTGAAAGACGAGAAGCAGCAGCATCACCGCGGCCGAGCCAAGAAGCCCAGCACAAGGGTCGGTAGTTGTCAACAAAGATGTCGCGTCAAGTCATGCAGCTTTTCTTAATTCCTCTGGTGGTTTCCGTTCTGGATTCAGCCAGACTTCATCGTTCAATTCCCAATCCCGCGTAGTCCCGGCCCAGCGCTCAGGATGGCGTTGTTTGGCGGCCTCGTAGACTTGCTTGCGGTATTTTAGGATCGCTCCGTCCCGACCATCATGGCGCTGCGCAGGCGTCACGAATTTCAGGCCGCTGTGCTTGTGCTGATGGTTGTACCACTGCACAAATGACAGCGTCCATTGTCGCGCCTTTTCGATACTTTCAAACGGTTTGCTCGGATAGTTTGGCCGGTATTTGCAAGTCCGGAACAGCGACTCGGCGTAGGCGTTATCGTTGCTCACACGGGGTCTGCTGAACGACGGCATGATCCCAAGCTTTTCCAGCGTCGCCAACATTGTGGAGCCTTTCATTGAGCTGCCATTATCCGAGTGGAGCACCACCTCACGCCCGGCCAGCCCCTCGGCCAAGCTGGCCTTGCGCATCAGCAGCGACGCCATTTCCGCAGACTCGGCGACGTTCACTTCGTGCGCGACGATCTTGCGGCTGTAGACGTCAAGAACCATGTACCAGTAAAGATACAAGCCTCGCACGCTGGTCGGCAGCCAAGTGATGTCCCACGCCCACAAGCGGTTCGGCTCGGTTGCGCAGTGGCTTGTGACGACCCTTGTGCTGGGCTTCTTGGCTCGGCCGCGGTGATGCTGCTGCTTCTCGTCTTTCAATATCCGGTAGACGGTCGATTCTGATGCTAGATACTCGCCCCGATCAGCCAAGGTCGGCACGATCTGGCTAGGTGGACTACTGGCAAATTCAGGGCTGTTGGCAACCTTCACAATCTGCTGGCGTTCCTCTTCGCTCAATTTGTTGGCCGGTGCCACGCGCCGACTGCCTTTGCGCCCGTCCGCCTGACTGCCATCACTGCCCTGCATCCAGCGCTGGTAGGTTCGAAGGCTGATCTCCAGCGCACCACACGCCTGCGCACGGCGACATCCGCCGTCAACAGCTTCTTCAACTAGCGTAATCACTTGCTGGCGATCTGGGGCGCAGATCAATCGTCCTCTGGCTCCCCCCAGATCGCCTGGGCTTTTTTTCTGAGAATGATCAGCGCCGCCGCCTCCGCCAGTGCCTTCTCTTTACGCTGCAAATCCTTCTTCAATTGCTTGATTTCCTTGCGGTCGCTTTTGCCTTGCGCGCGCAGTTCGCGGTGACGCTCGGCCGGCGCTTCATTGGCCTGCTGGCAGGCCTCGCGCCAATCGGCAACCTGCTCGACGAACAAGCCTTTGCTCCTGCAGTATTGAGCCAGTTCGGCCTCGTTCATGCGTGCTGTCTCCAGCACCACCCCAAATTTATCCGCCGACGACCACACCACGGCATTCTTTCCATTTCCCGGCACCGCCACTCCCTGAGATTGTAGATTTCGTCGCCAAGTATAAAGTGTCTGTTCCGAGATACCATTCTCCTTCGCCAAGGCCGATACCGGCCTGTTCTCCGGCGGCATCATTTGCCGAAGGATGGCTTCCTTGCGCTCTGCTGGATACTGATTCACTATACGTCTTTGCTCCGCCCCCGGATGGATTAAAGTGATTCAAGTGACGCGACATCTATCCTGACATAGGGGGGGGTCGTCACAAGCCACTGCGCAACCGAGCCGAACCGCTTGTGGGCGTGGGACATCACTTGGCTGCCGACCAGCGTGCGAGGCTTGTATCTTTACTGGTACATGGTTCTTGACGTCTACAGCCGCAAGATCGTCGCGCACGAAGTGAACGTCGCCGAGTCTGCGGAAATGGCGTCGCTGCTGATGCGCAAGGCCAGCTTGGCCGAGGGGCTGGCCGGGCGTGAGGTGGTGCTCCACTCGGATAATGGCAGCTCAATGAAAGGCTCCACAATGTTGGCGACGCTGGAAAAGCTTGGGATCATGCCGTCGTTCAGCAGACCCCGTGTGAGCAACGATAACGCCTACGCCGAGTCGCTGTTCCGGACTTGCAAATACCGGCCAAACTATCCGAGCAAACCGTTTGAAAGTATCGAAAAGGCGCGACAATGGACGCTGTCATTTGTGCAGTGGTACAACCATCAGCACAAGCACAGCGGCCTGAAATTCGTGACGCCTGCGCAGCGCCATGATGGTCGGGACGGAGCGATCCTAAAATACCGCAAGCAAGTCTACGAGGCCGCCAAACAACGCCATCCTGAGCGCTGGGCCGGGACTACGCGGGATTGGGAATTGAACGATGAAGTCTGGCTGAATCCAGAACGGAAACCACCAGAGGAATTAAGAAAAGCTGCATGACTTGACGCGACATCTTTGTTGACAACTACCGAGGCGGTGGAGGGGCGTGTTGGTAGTTTGCTTGAAATCGCAGTCGTGCAGCTATAAAAAAGCCCGCGTTTGCGGGCATGTACTTAACTACTTGATGCGCGTTAAAGTTGGCCTGCTGACCTTTTCTGACATCTGTGGCGGCAATGTGTCCTGCTCAACTTGGACAGAAGGCACGGGCATGTCGGATAGCGCGATAAGTAAACCTTTCGCCTGCGCAATGCAATTATCAGCATCAATCCTCGCTATCGCTTGAGCGCGAAAATAGTCGGATTTGATACGCTGATCATGGAGCGTCTTCATTAGGTAACCAATTTTCATGGACTTCAGAAAATCAGGATCAACTCTCTTTAGGCTTGGTTTGCAAAGCTGTTCAATCAGATCCCTATGCATCCCCCCTCTGCTCTCCGCGCGGAGAGTTCCAGGAGTTGGGAGTTTTTCGTGGAATGCTTTTCCATCTTCATAAATCGCATAATACGAGCGGGAGCAAACACCGCGCCAATCAGCCTCGTTTGTCGACAGCGTATGGTTTTTTTCAACTGAGGTGATGATTTCTTGGGACGTAACGGTCATGAAGTCGCCCCGCCAAAGCTCACATGAAAACCATCCGGCATATCGATCTCACGATAAAACAACTGCTCAATGAATTTCATGTATATGCTTACCGCATCAGTCGCACTGGCAGCGATTCGATAGGTGAGATGCACTGCGCGTCTTTCCCCACCGTCATTGACGATCTCTACCTCTGGTCCAGGGCCGAGAAACATGAAACCATGTTCGGAAAGGACCCTGCCAGCAAGCTCCATTACCCTTCCTGCATTGGCATCTGTGATGCCAAGGTCATCGAGAACTTCATCGATCATATAAATCCCCTCTAACGAAATGGCGCTTTTGCTCTGCAGCTGCATGCGCTCGGCCTCACGTGCAAACTCAGCAACCTGTCGAAACGCACCGATCGGATAGGCAAATGGGATACATCTCCAAAAATTCCCGCTTTTTGGACTGCAGTAACTGGCAAAGATTTCCTGTGCAGCAGAGCATCGACTATAGTTCGACAGAAGCACCATATTTCGTAACAGATCTTTATGCTCTCTCTGCTCTAACACGGTAATTGCACTGTCAAGGTCGTTACATAAGTGCAGGACTAGTGCGCGCAGATTGAGCGACTCATCAGGATCTGCGTGCTCGAGCTTATCAATGCTTGCAAATAATGCTAATGCCTCGGGTGAGCTGCTATTGAGCATCACACCTTTTTCCAAAATGGCATCGAGGTCGGCCAGAATTTCATTGCTGGTCGTCTGAGGTTTTATTGTCATTTATTCATTGTTGCATGCGTTTTTCTTCATTCATTCTACGCGTTTTTAATGTTGATGCCTGAAAAGCAGTAAATTAACAGATGATTTTCCGCAAGAAAGCATCACTTTAATCAGAATTTGTAACGTAGCGGCCCTTACCGGTTGCGTGCGTGAGGATGGCTCTCACTGCCAAGTAGGGCGCAGCTAATCTTGCATAGTGGCGATTTGTTGCATACGATGCAACACGGCAGCAGGGAGCGTTGGAAAATTTAAAAAACCGTTGGAAAATAGAAAAAAAGGGCTACAAGCCGAAGCGTGTAACCCTTTGATTTCCCTACTCATTCTGTGGGGTGGCTGATGGGGCTCGAACCCACGACAACAGGAATCACAATCCTGGACTCTACCAACTGAGCTACAGCCACCACTGTCTTACTTACCTATTTAGCTGTTTTGCTGAACAGGTGCCGAATTATACAAAGAACTCGGCAAAGTGGCAAATCTAAATGCAGTCTTTTTGAAAGAATTGAAAACGCGCATGAAAATGCGCGTTTGCGCTCACACGGACAGGTGGGTGACTGGCGGCTGCAAGTCCAGCAAACCGGCGAAGGCTTTCGCCAATGCTGCGACGCTGGCCGTCGTGTAGCCCTGCAGTCGCGGGGCGCCGTTGTCGCTGCGGCGCAGACTTGCCGCGTCGAGCAAGCGGGCCAGCTGGCGCGCTACGGCATCGCCCGTGTCGACCAGGGTGATCTGTTCCTGCGTATGCGCGCGCACTGTGCGGACGATGGCGTCTTGCACGAAAGGGTAGTGGGTGCAGCCCAGCACCAGGGTATCGACGCCTTGCTCCAGCATGGGCGCGATGTAGCGCTCCAGCATGGCGCTGGTGGCGTCCTGCGGGTCGTTACCCAGCTCGCACTGTTCGATGCGGTCGGCCAGGCCGATGCAGGGCTGCAAGATGAATGTCGCGCCCGTGGCGGTGCTCACCTGCTCGCGCAGGGCCAGCAGCTTGTCGCCGCGCAAGGCGCGCTCCGTGGCCAGCACGGCGATCTTGCCATTGCGGCTGATGGCGGCCGCCGGTTTGAGGCCCGGTTCGACGCCGACGATGGGCAGGTCCGGGTAGCGCGCGCGCAGCGCCTTGATGGCGGCGATGGTGGCCGTGTTGCACGCCACTACCAATGCTTTCGCGCCTTGCTGTAATAAGAAGGCGGTGATCGCCAGCGAGCGCTCGACCACTTGTTGTTCCGTCTTGTCGCCGTATGGCGCATGGGCGGAATCGGCAAAGTAGATCAGGTCTTCCTGCGGCAGTTGCGCGCGGACATGGCGCAGCACCGACAGGCCGCCCACGCCGGAGTCAAAGATGCCGATGGGTAGCGTGACCGACCCCAGATTTGCGCTATTACGTAAGGTAAAAGTCATATAAAACCGAAGAAGATAAAAAAACGCCGCGCGATGTGCCGCGCGGCGTTGATGCTAGTGCTTGTTTAAGCGACCGTCACGGCAATCTTGCTGACGCTAGTGAGTTGCTCGATCTTCGCCTGCCATTCTTTCGGGCCGGTGTTGTGCACCGATGTGCCTTTGGCATCCACCGCCACCGTCACTGGCATGTCGACGACGTCGAATTCGTAGATCGCTTCCATGCCCATGTCGGCAAAGCCCAGCACCTTGGCGTGCTTGATGGCTTTCGACACCAGGTAGGCGGCGCCGCCCACGGCCATCAGGTAGGCCGACTGGTGCTTCTGGATCGATTCGATGGCGATCGGGCCACGTTCGGCCTTGCCGATCATGGCGATCAGGCCGGTTTTTTCCAGCATCATGTCGGTGAACTTGTCCATGCGCGTGGCAGTCGTCGGACCAGCCGGGCCGACGGCTTCGTCGCGCACCGGGTCGACCGGACCGACGTAATAGATCACGCGGTTCTTGAAGTCGACCGGCAGCTCTTCGCCCTTGGCCAGCATGTCCTGGATGCGCTTGTGCGCGGCGTCGCGACCCGTCAGCATCTTGCCGTTCAGCAGCAAGGTCTGGCCCGGCGTCCAGGAAGCGACTTCTTCTTTCGTCAGCGTGTTCAGGTCGACGCGCTTGGATTTTTCCGTGTCCGGCGTCCAGTGCACTTCCGGCCACGACGACAGCGATGGCGGCGTCATGTAGGCCGGGCCGGAGCCGTCGAGCACGAAGTGACCGTGGCGCGTGGCGGCGCAGTTCGGGATCATGGCGACGGGCTTCGATGCCGCATGCGTCGGGTGCATCATGATTTTCACGTCGAGCACGGTCGTCAGGCCGCCCAGGCCTTGCGCGCCGATGCCCAGCGAGTTGATCTTGTCGCACAGCTCGATACGCAATTCCTCCAGTTTGTTCTGTGGACCACGTTGTTTCAGCTCAAACATGTCGATGTCTTCCATCAACACCTCTTTTGCCATCAACATGGCTTTTTCAGCCGTGCCGCCGATGCCGATACCCAGCATGCCAGGCGGGCACCAGCCGGCGCCCATGGTTGGCACGGTTTTCATGACCCAGTCCACTAGCGAGTCGGACGGGTTCATCATGATCATCTTCGATTTGTTTTCCGAACCGCCGCCCTTGGCAGCGACTTTCACGTCGACGGTATTGCCTTCAACCAGCTCCATGTGCACCACGGCTGGCGTGTTGTCCTTGGTGTTCTTGCGGTCGAAATGCGGGTCGGCCACGATGGAGGCGCGCAGCTTGTTGTCGTCGAAGTTGTACGCGCGACGCACGCCTTCGTTGACGGCGTCGGTGACCGTGCCGCTGAAACCTTCGAAGCGCACGCCCATGCCGATTTTCAGGAAGACGTTGACGATACCCGTGTCCTGGCAGATCGGACGCTTGCCTTCGGCGCACATGCGCGAGTTGGTCAGGATTTGCGCGATTGCATCTTTTGCCGCCGGGCTTTGCTCGGCCGTGTAGGCGCGCGCCAGGTGCTCGATGTAATCAGCAGGGTGGTAGTAGCTAATGTACTGCAACGCTGCGGCGACGGATTCGATCAGGTCTTCTTGCTTTATGACAGTCATGGTGTTCTCGCGGTGGATAAGAAGGGTAGGACTCTTTGCTGAAAGCCCATGGCCGCCGCTGGCAGCCATGGGCGATTGTTTCAATGGGGGCGTGCTTGATTCTGGGTTACCGTCATGATGCGGTCCGTGTATGCAATCGCCATCGCTGACAGGATGAAAACGATGTGGATGGACGTTTGCGCGATGATCACTTCAATCTTGTACGAGTTGGCGTTGATGAAGGTCTTCAGCAGGTGGATCGACGAGATGCCGATGATGGCCATCGCCAATTTCGTTTTCAGCACCGACGCATTCACATGCGACAGCCATTCCGGCTGGTCCGGATGGTCGTCTAAGTGCATGCGCGAGACAAACGTTTCGTAGCCGCCAATGATGACCATGATCAACAGGTTCGAGATCATGACGACGTCGATCAGGCCCAGTACTACCAGCATGATGGTCGCTTCATTGAGCTTGGTCGGCAGGGCGCCGCCCGGCACGGCCACGGCCGTCAAGACGTGTTGCAGGGCCGCATCATTGCCGAACACGGCGCCGATCAAGTCCGACAGCTCCACCCAGAAGTGAAATACGTACACGCATTGCGCGAGGATCAGGCCCATGTACAGCGGCAGTTGCAGCCAGCGCGACATGAAGATGAAGGCGGCCAGGGGGTGCAGTTTGCTATGTTTGGGTTTTTGTGAGTGGTCGATCATCTGGGGTTTCCTGGTGGTAAATACCAATTTTTGGTATGCCCGACATTTTACACTTGCAGCTGATCCCTGCGCATGCCCTCGGTTTGGATTCTTGGCCTTGCTGAAACACAAAGTGGCTGCAAGTTCTTGCGTTGTTGTCGTTTTTTCATCTTGTTGGCTGCGCAGCGCGCGCTTGACGCCCTTCAGCACTGGCGATTATGGTGTGTGTGGATAGAATGGATCGAAGAAAACGCTGCATGTAAGGCGTCCGTAAGACAGCAGGAATATGGTGTTAACAAACAATTACTACACTGGAGACGAATATGGCCGCTATAGAAAACCAAGGGCAGGGCACTGAGCAGCAGGGACCGGAAGAGTCGCGCGTGTTCGAACCGTCGGCAGCATTTGCCGCACAGGCAACCATTTCCGGCATGGGCGCCTACCGCGCCATGGTGGCGGACGCCGAACGCGACTACGAAGGCTTCTGGGCCAAGCTGGCGCGTGAAAACCTGAGCTGGAAAAAGCCGTTCACCCGCACCCTGAACGAAGACAATGCCCCGTTCTACAAATGGTTCGAAGACGGCCAGCTGAACGTGTCGTACAACTGCCTCGACCGCAACATCGAAAATGGCCTGGGCGACAAGACCGCCATCATCTTCGAAGCGGATGACGGCAGCGTCACCAAGGCAACATATAAAGAGTTGCACGAAAAAGTCTGCAAATTCGCCAACGGCTTGAAAGCCAAGGGTATCAGCAAGGGTGACCGCGTGATCATCTATATGTCGATGTCCGTCGAAGGCGTTGCAGCAATGCAAGCCTGCGCGCGCATCGGCGCCACCCACTCCGTGGTATTTGGCGGCTTCTCGGCGAAATCCTTGCAGGAACGCATCATCGACGCCGGTGCCGTCGCCGTCATCACGGGCGACGAGCAATTGCGCGGCGGCAAGAAGCTGCCATTGAAATCCATCGTCGACGAAGCGCTGGCGCTGGGCGGCTGCGATTGCGTGAAAAACGTCATCGTCTACAAACGCACGGGCAGCGACCTGCCGATGCACGCTGGCCGCGACACCTGGCTGCACGACCTGGTCGAAGGCCAGAGCGCGCAATGCGAGCCGGAATGGGTCGATGCCGAGCATCCACTGTTTATTCTCTACACCTCCGGTTCCACCGGTACGCCCAAGGGCGTGCAGCATTCGAGCGGCGGCTACCTGCTGTGGGCCGCGCTGACGATGAAGTGGAGTTTCGACATCAAGCCGGACGACGTGTTCTGGTGCACGGCCGACATCGGCTGGGTGACGGGCCACAGCTACATCGCGTATGGCCCGATGGCCGTGGGCGCCACGCAAGTGGTGTTCGAAGGCATCCCGACCTACCCGAACGCGGGCCGCTTCTGGGAAACCATCAAGAAGCACAACGTCAGCATCTTCTACACGGCGCCGACGGCCATCCGTTCGCTGATCAAGGCCGCCGACGTGGACCCGAAAGTCCATCCAGTCAACTACGACCTGAGCAGTCTGCGCCTGCTGGGCACGGTCGGCGAGCCGATCAATCCGGAAGCGTGGATGTGGTACTACAAGCACATCGGCGGCGAGAAATGCCCGATTGTCGATACCTTCTGGCAAACCGAAACGGGCGGCCACATGATCACCCCGTTGCCAGGCGCGACGCCAATGGTACCCGGTTCTTGCACCCTGCCATTGCCGGGCATCATGGCCGCCATCGTCGACGAAGCGGGCCAGGACGTGCCAAACGGCCAGGGCGGCATTTTGGTGGTGAAGCGCCCATGGCCTTCGATGATACGCACGATCTGGAACAACCCCGAGCGTTTCAAGTCCAGCTATTTCCCGGAAGAACTGGGCGGCAAGATGTACCTGGCAGGCGACGGCGCCATCCGCAACAAGGACACCGGCTACTTCACCATCACGGGCCGCATCGACGACGTGTTGAACGTCTCGGGCCACCGCATGGGCACGATGGAAATCGAATCGGCGCTGGTGGCCAACCCGCTGGTGGCCGAAGCGGCGGTAGTCGGCCGTCCGGACGACACGACCGGCGAATCGATCTGCGCCTTCGTGGTGCTGAAACAAGCGCGTCCGACCGGTGAAGAAGCGAAGAAACTGGCGCTGGAGCTGCGCAACTGGGTTGGCAAGGAAATCGGCCCGATTGCCAAACCGAAGGAAATCCGTTTCGGCGACAACCTGCCAAAAACCCGCTCCGGCAAAATCATGCGCCGCCTGCTGCGCGTGCTGGCCAAGGGCGAGACGATCACGCAAGACGTCTCTACCCTGGAAAACTCGGCCATCCTGGATCAGTTGAAAGAAACGTCCTAATGTTGCTTGGGTAGTCGAAACCCAAACCAACATCCGGGGTCGGACCCCAATCCACCCAAGTTAAGGAGCAAGCCCGCGCAATTGCTGGCAATTCAATGAAATAGTGCTTGACGTGGCACTGGCTTTGCGCGGCCGCCGCCTTGCTGACCTCTCTTTTTTCGACAGCGGCAAGGCGGCGGCCAATGAAGGTCTTTTGATCTTCATTGGCCCTTCATGTCGCTCGCTTCCTTGCTGTCCGATTTCTCCGACCATCTTCAATCCGACCAGTTTCGGCTTAGCGCCCGCCATCCTGATCATCCGATGGCGTTTCAACGTCGCCGCAAACTGCCGCTGCCATCCTTGGTGGCGCTCATGCTCACCGGCATGCGCAAGAGCGTGCAAACCGAACTTGATGAATTCTTTGGCCATCTGCAACAGCAGGCGCAACTGACGCACCAGGTGAGCGCCCAGGCTTTCGCTCAGGCACGCTCAAAACTTGCCACCACGGCCATGCCAGAGCTTAACGACTGGCTCATTGCACAAGCACAGCAGCATGGCTACCTGCCACGCTGGCACGGTTTCAGGCTGGTCGCCGCTGACGCCTCGACCGTTCGCTTTGGCTTGCGCGCCAGCCATGTCAAACGCGCCGCCGTGGCCGATCAACTGGTGTTTGGCTTGTTTCTGCCCGGTGCCGAATTGATGCTCTCGGCCTCGCTATACAGTACCGACGTCGGCGAACGCCAGATGCTGTTCGAACAGCTCGACCGGCTTGGCAAGGATGATCTGCTGTTACTCGACCGAGGCTACCCGTGCTATTGGATGCCTGCCGTATTGAACCAGCGCCACATTGCCTTCTGCATGCGTGTCGAACAGGCGCGCGGTGGCGGCTTTCCCTGCGTCAATCAGTTTCTGAAGTCGGGGCTGCAGGAGCAGATCGTCACGCTGCGGGCGCCGGATCGGCGCGATGCGCTTGACTATGAATGTCCCGCTGAACCGCAGACCGTGCGCCTGATACGCCACGTTGCCTCGACCGGCAAGGTGCGTGTTCTGATGACCAATTTACTAGACGTTGAACAATTCCCTGCCGCATTGTTCGGAGACCTCTACCACCAACGCTGGCGCATTGAGGAAGCCTTCAAGCGCATCAAACACCGCCTCCATCTGGAGCACGTGACGGGACTGTCACAGCAGGCCCTGATGCAGGATCTGGCCGCCAAGGTAATATGCGATAACCTGCAGGCGTTGGCGAGCTGTGCCGCCGGCCAGCAAGATGCATTGCCGACGGACAGACGCATCAACCGCGCCTATGTCCATTCGGTACTCAAGCCGCTCTTGCCATCGTTGCTGCTTGGGCTGGCGGCAGCACACTTGCTTGCCGACGCGCTGGCTCTGATCGCCAAGCGAACGTTTCTACATCGCCCAGGACAATCAAGGTCACGGCAAACCAACGCCTACAAGCCCCATAAATACATGGCCTACAAGGCTGCTTGATGGCAGCCTGTTGCTTAACTTGGGTGGATTGGGGTCCGACCCCAGCCCTTACCGGGTTACTGCACTGT
Organism: Janthinobacterium sp. CG_23.4; assembly: GCF_029892305.1. NCBI lineage: Bacteria > Pseudomonadati > Pseudomonadota > Betaproteobacteria > Burkholderiales > Oxalobacteraceae > Janthinobacterium > Janthinobacterium sp. CG_23.4. The sequence continues at coordinate 906,924 of NZ_JARXUX010000001.1, forward strand.
GCTACTTTTACCCCCGGGCAAATAACTTTGGCAGTCTGTAGAATATTTGCTATAATCTACGGCTTCGCGACAAGCGATATGCAGTACACAATGTGAGCAAGCAAGACGCACGCATTGCCTTCAGGAGAGATGGCTGAGCGGCTGAAGGCGCACGCCTGGAAAGCGTGTATAGGGTAATACTCTATCGGGGGTTCGAATCCCCCTCTCTCCGCCACAGACGAAAAAGAAAAAGCTACCCTCGGGTAGCTTTTTTTTCGTCTGTACGCGGAGAGAAGCACGCCCCCTGCGGGGCGTGCGCGGGGGATTCGAAGGGTCGGGCCTACCGGCCCGGCCCGCTCCGAATCGACTGACTGCTGCCGCTGCGCGGCAGCCCCGCGCGCCGTAGGCGCGCGTTTGTGGTTCTAATTAGGTTTCGGCTGAGCAAGTTTCTACGGCGGCCAATGCTAGAGTTCACGGCCAAATGGCAGACCTTGCCCCAGCACCAGAGGCGACATCTTGCGCATGTTCATCTGCGAAATGTGCGGATTGTAGAGGCTTCTGCGTTCAGTAAGCTGGACCTAAATTTATAGGCTCCAAAACCGGCGCTGGCCGCGACCAGGCCTAGTCCATAGAAGCCGAGTCCCCAGCCGTCTCCGATCTGCATGCCTAAATATTTGTTGAAAACCATAGGAAGAACGTACACCAAGGCAAAGCCTACGATACCAAAGATAATGAACCCCATTTTCGAAGCCTCTGCCAACTCCTGACTTGTTGCGCCATAAGTGATATCACCGCGACATCCTTGGCAAACATATGCTCCGATGTTGAATTCGTAATGACAGAGACCGCAACTACTTGTTTTATGCCCCAATTAATTCTCCAGTGTAAATGTTGATTTATGGAAATTATCATAAGTTGCATATGATTTAATTGTCAAGTGGCATTCGAGAGGACGCGATCAATTAGGTACTCCTATGGGATGGCCGGTGTCACGAGGGCCGGGGTCAGGTCCTCCGTTTGGACACGAGCTGATGCATTGAGCACTGCAGAAGCCAGCTTAGTCAGAACCACGAATGCACGTCCCCAGCGCGCGAAGCTGACTGGGCTTCCTCTGCGGGCAGCAATTGGTCGGTTCGAAGAGGGCCTGTAGGTCCGCCCCTTCGAATCCTCTGATAGGCTATGAACCCGTATCGAAAAAGACCTAAAGGCTTCTACTGCACCCAAAGCATCAATCCATGTCCAAATGGCGGACCTGACCCTGGGTCGTTCATTAATCGAAGGAGTGCGTCATGACCACGACCAAAAAATTCCTCCGCTTGCCTGCGGTAATCGAGGCCACCGGCTGGTCCCGTGCCACGATTTGGCGCAAGGTGAAGGCGGGTGTGTTGCCAGCGCCTATTCCCATCGGCCCCAAGTCCATCGCTTGGGACGCAGAGGAGATTGCTCAATGGCAGCAGCGCTGTATTGACGCTAGGCGTGGAGTCGCTTGAAATCGGTAGTTGTCAACAAAGATGTCGCGTCAAGTCATGCAGCTTTTCTTAATTCCTCTGGTGGTTTCCGTTCTGGATTCAGCCAGACTTCATCGTTCAATTCCCAATCCCGCGTAGTCCCGGCCCAGCGCTCAGGATGGCGTTGTTTGGCGGCCTCGTAGACTTGCTTGCGGTATTTTAGGATCGCTCCGTCCCGACCATCATGGCGCTGCGCAGGCGTCACGAATTTCAGGCCGCTGTGCTTGTGCTGATGGTTGTACCACTGCACAAATGACAGCGTCCATTGTCGCGCCTTTTCGATACTTTCAAACGGTTTGCTCGGATAGTTTGGCCGGTATTTGCCCCCTATGTCAGGATAGATGTCGCGTCACTTGAATCACTTTAATCCATCCGGGGGCGGAGCAAAGACGTATAGTGAATCAGTATCCAGCAGAGCGCAAGGAAGCCATCCTTCGGCAAATGATGCCGCCGGAGAACAGGCCGGTATCGGCCTTGGCGAAGGAGAATGGTATCTCGGAACAGACACTTTATACTTGGCGACGAAATCTACAATCTCAGGGAGTGGCGGTGCCGGGAAATGGAAAGAATGCCGTGGTGTGGTCGTCGGCGGATAAATTTGGGGTGGTGCTGGAGACAGCACGCATGAACGAGGCCGAACTGGCTCAATACTGCAGGAGCAAAGGCTTGTTCGTCGAGCAGGTTGCCGATTGGCGCGAGGCCTGCCAGCAGGCCAATGAAGCGCCGGCCGAGCGTCACCGCGAACTGCGCGCGCAAGGCAAAAGCGACCGCAAGGAAATCAAGCAATTGAAGAAGGATTTGCAGCGTAAAGAGAAGGCACTGGCGGAGGCGGCGGCGCTGATCATTCTCAGAAAAAAAGCCCAGGCGATCTGGGGGGAGCCAGAGGACGATTGATCTGCGCCCCAGATCGCCAGCAAGTGATTACGCTAGTTGAAGAAGCTGTTGACGGCGGATGTCGCCGTGCGCAGGCGTGTGGTGCGCTGGAGATCAGCCTTCGAACCTACCAGCGCTGGATGCAGGGCAGTGATGGCAGTCAGGCGGACGGGCGCAAAGGCAGTCGGCGCGTGGCACCGGCCAACAAATTGAGCGAAGAGGAACGCCAGCAGATTGTGAAGGTTGCCAACAGCCCTGAATTTGCCAGTAGTCCACCTAGCCAGATCGTGCCGACCTTGGCTGATCGGGGCGAGTATCTAGCATCAGAATCGACCGTCTACCGGATATTGAAAGACGAGAAGCAGCAGCATCACCGCGGCCGAGCCAAGAAGCCCAGCACAAGGGTCGTCACAAGCCACTGCGCAACCGAGCCGAACCGCTTGTGGGCGTGGGACATCACTTGGCTGCCGACCAGCGTGCGAGGCTTGTATCTTTACTGGTACATGGTTCTTGACGTCTACAGCCGCAAGATCGTCGCGCACGAAGTGAACGTCGCCGAGTCTGCGGAAATGGCGTCGCTGCTGATGCGCAAGGCCAGCTTGGCCGAGGGGCTGGCCGGGCGTGAGGTGGTGCTCCACTCGGATAATGGCAGCTCAATGAAAGGCTCCACAATGTTGGCGACGCTGGAAAAGCTTGGGATCATGCCGTCGTTCAGCAGACCCCGTGTGAGCAACGATAACGCCTACGCCGAGTCGCTGTTCCGGACTTGCAAATACCGGCCAAACTATCCGAGCAAACCGTTTGAAAGTATCGAAAAGGCGCGACAATGGACGCTGTCATTTGTGCAGTGGTACAACCATCAGCACAAGCACAGCGGCCTGAAATTCGTGACGCCTGCGCAGCGCCATGATGGTCGGGACGGAGCGATCCTAAAATACCGCAAGCAAGTCTACGAGGCCGCCAAACAACGCCATCCTGAGCGCTGGGCCGGGACTACGCGGGATTGGGAATTGAACGATGAAGTCTGGCTGAATCCAGAACGGAAACCACCAGAGGAATTAAGAAAAGCTGCATGACTTGACGCGACATCTTTGTTGACAACTACCGTTTGCAAGTCCGGAACAGCGACTCGGCGTAGGCGTTATCGTTGCTCACACGGGGTCTGCTGAACGACGGCATGATCCCAAGCTTTTCCAGCGTCGCCAACATTGTGGAGCCTTTCATTGAGCTGCCATTATCCGAGTGGAGCACCACCTCACGCCCGGCCAGCCCCTCGGCCAAGCTGGCCTTACGCATCAGCAGCGACGCCATTTCCGCAGACTCGGCGACGTTCACTTCGTGCGCGACGATCTTGCGGCTGTAGACGTCAAGAACCATGTACCAGTAAAGATACAAGCCTCGCACGCTGGTCGGCAGCCAAGTGATGTCCCACGCCCACAAGCGGTTCGGCTCGGTTGCGCAGTGGCTTGTGACGACCCTTGTGCTGGGCTTCTTGGCTCGGCCGCGGTGATGCTGCTGCTTCTCGTCTTTCAATATCCGGTAGACGGTCGATTCTGATGCTAGATACTCGCCCCGATCAGCCAAGGTCGGCACGATCTGGCTAGGTGGACTACTGGCAAATTCAGGGCTGTTGGCAACCTTCACAATCTGCTGGCGTTCCTCTTCGCTCAATTTGTTGGCCGGTGCCACGCGCCGACTGCCTTTGCGCCCGTCCGCCTGACTGCCATCACTGCCCTGCATCCAGCGCTGGTAGGTTCGAAGGCTGATCTCCAGCGCACCACACGCCTGCGCACGGCGACATCCGCCGTCAACAGCTTCTTCAACTAGCGTAATCACTTGCTGGCGATCTGGGGCGCAGATCAATCGTCCTCTGGCTCCCCCCAGATCGCCTGGGCTTTTTTTCTGAGAATGATCAGCGCCGCCGCCTCCGCCAGTGCCTTCTCTTTACGCTGCAAATCCTTCTTCAATTGCTTGATTTCCTTGCGGTCGCTTTTGCCTTGCGCGCGCAGTTCGCGGTGACGCTCGGCCGGCGCTTCATTGGCCTGCTGGCAGGCCTCGCGCCAATCGGCAACCTGCTCGACGAACAAGCCTTTGCTCCTGCAGTATTGAGCCAGTTCGGCCTCGTTCATGCGTGCTGTCTCCAGCACCACCCCAAATTTATCCGCCGACGACCACACCACGGCATTCTTTCCATTTCCCGGCACCGCCACTCCCTGAGATTGTAGATTTCGTCGCCAAGTATAAAGTGTCTGTTCCGAGATACCATTCTCCTTCGCCAAGGCCGATACCGGCCTGTTCTCCTGCGGCATCATTTGCCGAAGGATGGCTTCCTTGCGCTCTGCTGGATACTGATTCACTATACGTCTTTGCTCCGCCCCCGGATGGATTAAAGTGATTCAAGTGACGCGACATCTATCCTGACATAGGGGGTTGTCGACCCTCGTTGGCAAGCTCAATGAGTGCTAGGGACGTAATTCACACTCGCTGGGATGCAAGTCCGGAAATGGACCGACACAGGGACTGTAGGATCTACAAACGACAAAGCCAACCTTGGATGGTTGGCGTTGCGTAAAAATTTTCTTAGTGGTAGGGTGGAATCGAATCACCAACATAAAGTTTTTCAATCTTTAGATCGAATGGATCATTTTTGCAATAATCTATAGTCCAATTAGCAACTTTACAGTGAGGGCATAATTGAGGGTATTCATCAATCTACAATTCATCCCAATCAGCCATCCATAAGCATTTCCAGCTATTATTCGAATCCCCCCTCTCGCTACGCAACGCGCAGACGCAAAAAACCCGCCGAAGCGGGTTTTTCACTCTACAGCCCAGCCTAAAGCTTAGAACTGGTTCATGGTGTTGTCTTTACCAGCCGCCTTCAGCGCCGCTTCGCCGCTGAAGTAATCCTTGTGATCGTCGCCGATGTCCGAACCGGACATGTTTTGATGTTTCACGCAGGCGATGCCCTGGCGGATTTCCTTGCGCTGCACGCCAGCCACGTAGCCCAGCATGCCCTGGTCGCCGAAGTATTCCTTGGCCAGGTTGTCGGTCGACAAGGCGGCCGTGTGGTAGGTTGGCAGGGTGATCAGGTGATGGAAGATGCCGGCTTCGCGGGCCGAATCGGCCTGGAAGGTACGGATTTTCTCGTCGGCCGTGATCGCCAATTCCGTCTGGTCGTATTCCACGCTCATCAGCTGGGCGCGTTCGTAGGCGGACACGTCCTTGCCGTCGGCCTTCATGATGTCATACACCTGCTGGCGGAAGTTCAGCGTCCAGTTGAACGATGGGCTGTTGTTGTACACCAGCTTGGCGTTCGGGATGACCTTGCGGATTTCGCTGACCATGCCGCCGATTTGCGCGATATGCGGTTTTTCTGTTTCGATCCACAGCAGGTCGGCACCGTTTTGCAGCGAGGTGATGCAGTCGAGCACGCAACGCTCTTCGCCGGTGCCGGCGCGGAACTGGAACAGGTTGCTTGGCAGGCGTTTTGGACGCAGCAGCTTGCCTTCGCGCTTGATGATGACGTCGCCATTGCCCAGCGCGTCGGCCGACACTTCTTCGCAGTCGAGGAAGGAGTTGTATTGGTCGCCCAGGTCGCCTGCTTCAGTCGTGACAGCGATCTGTTTGGTCAGGCCGGCGCCCAGCGAATCGGTGCGGGCGACGATGATGCCGTCGTCCACGCCCAGTTCCAGGAAAGCGTAGCGGATGGCGCGGATCTTGGCCAGGAAGTCTTCGTGCGGCACCGTGACTTTACCGTCTTGATGGCCGCATTGTTTCTCGTCGGACACCTGGTTTTCGATCTGGATGCAGCAGGCACCCGCTTCGATGAACTGTTTCGCCAGCAGATAAGTGGCTTCGGCATTGCCGAAACCGGCGTCGATGTCGGCGATGATGGGCACGACGTGGGTGACGTGGCCGTCGATCTTGGCCTGGATCGCTTGCTTGTCAGCACCTTGGGCCGCGTCCAGTTGGCGGAACAGGCCGCCCAGTTCGCGCGCATCGGCTTGGCGCAGGAAGGTGTACAGCTCGCGGATCAAGCTGGTGACAGCGGTTTTTTCATGCATGGACTGGTCTGGCAGCGGGCCGAACTCGGAGCGCAGGGCGGCGACCATCCAGCCGGACAGGTAGAGGTAGCGGCGGTCGGTGCTGTTGAAGTGCTTCTTGATCGAGATCATCTTTTGTTGACCGATGAAACCGTGCCAGCAACCGAGCGACTGAGTGTATTTGGATGGGTCTGCATCGTAGGCAGCCATGTCGTTGCGCATGATCTTGGCCGTGTAACGGGCGATGTCCAGGCCGGTCTTGAACTTGTTCTGGGCGCGCATACGGGCGGCGGACTCGGGGTTGATCGCATTCCATGCGCTACCTTGTTGCTCTTTCAAACCGGCAACAGCCTTGATGTCGTCTTGATATTGGGACATGTGTATCTCCTAAAGAAAAACTAAGTTTGAGAAAATCGTCGAGTACGCCGCTATGTGTTTTGATGCGAACTGCATGACTAAATAGTAGGCCGATTGACACCGATGTTCAAGTCTTATATAAGACATATAACTTAAATTTATTCTTTATTTTTCAATGACTTAATTTATATTTTTCGCGATATGGAATGTTTTTTCAAAAAGTGAGAGCGTGAGTGGCTGAGTTTGATGTTCAGGATTTCGCGATGTGAAACGCCTTTTCAGATTTTGGTGCAGCGCGATAAATCGGCGCCAAAAAAAGGCCACCCGAAGGTGGCGCTGGCCGCAGGCGGCTGGTTTAGCGTCCGACCGTCTGGCGCTGGTCCTTGATGAAGAGCGCCGTCAGCATGCCGATCATGCACACGCCGATCACATAATACGCGGGGCCCAACACGTTGTTTTTCAGCATCAGAGTGACGACCACGGGCGTCAGGCCGCCGAAAATCGCATACGACAAATTATAGGAAAACGACAGCCCCGAAAAGCGCACCTGGGCCGGGAACGCTTGCACCAGCACGTAGGGCACGGCGCCAACGACGCCAACGCACAGGCCCGTTATCGCGTACAGCGGCAGCAGCAGGTCGGGACGGCTGCCGATGGTGGTGTAGAAAGTATACGTGGAAATGGCCAGCAGCAGGGAGCCGACGAAGATCACGCGCTTGCCGCCCAGGCGGTCGGCCAGCATGCCGGAGATGATGCAACCGGTGGCCAGGCACAGGGTCGCCAGGCTATTGGCGAGCAGGGTGGTGCGCGGGGCGATGTGGTGGAGTTTTTGCAGCAGGGCTGGCGTCATCAAAATGACGACGATGATGCCGGCCGACAGCATCCAGGTCAGCAGCATCGATACGGCGATGGCGCCGCGGTGGCTGCGCAGCACCGCTTTCAAAGGCATTTCCGTCGACAGCGCCTTGCGCTGCTGCATTTCCGCGAAGACCGGCGTTTCATGCAGCCAGCGGCGCAGATACATGGCGCCAAAACCAAAGACGCCACCCAGCAGGAAGGGATAGCGCCAGGCGCCATCGGTGATTTCCTGCGGGGTGTAGATGGTGTTCAAGCCTGTCGCCACGAGCGAACCGAGCAAGATGCCCACCGTCAGGCCGGACGTCAGCACGCCGCAGGCCAAGCCGGTGAAACGGCTGGGTACGTGTTCGGACACAAACACCCAGGCGCCCGGCACTTCACCACCCACGGCGGCGCCCTGGAAGACGCGCATCAGCAGCAGCAGCAGCGGGGCGGCCAGGCCGATGCTGGCGTAGGTGGGCAGCAGACCGATCAGCAGGGTCGGCACCGCCATCATCAAGATGGAGAGAGTGAACATGCGCTTGCGGCCCAGCAAGTCGCCGAAGTGGGCCATGATGATGCCGCCCAGCGGACGCACCACGTAGCCGGCGGCGAAGATGCCGAAGGTTTGCAGCAAACGCAGCCATTCGGGCATTTCCGGCGGGAAGAACAATTGGCCGATGGCGTTGGCAAAGAAAACGAAGATGATGAAATCGTAGAATTCCAGCGCGCCGCCCAAGGCGGACAGCGACAGGGTTTTATAGTCTTGTGAGTTGAGGGGGCGGCTTGCGGCGTTGCTTGCGGCGGTGTTGGAAGTAGGCATGTGTCTCGTTCTTATGTTTTATGGAATATTGCCATCCAAGCATACTCATTTCCGCCGCTTGAGTAAATGCTAACGCAAGGGGCCGTGCGCGGGGGGCTCCCTGGTGATACTGAATACAACGCCGCTATCATCAGTGTTGACTTCATTGGAAAAAATAAGGTATGCAGCGCATGATCGTGGGCAGCCATCAAGGCCTGGACATCGCGCGCCGTCTGATCGAACGCGCCTTCTACGCTGTCGAGGCCAGCGGCGCGCAACGGCTGTTCCTGGCGTCGAGCAGCAAGCTGGCGCCCGCCATCGGCCTAGCTGAAAGCAGCGGTTTTACGCGTGTGGCGCGGCCCGCACGCCAGCGTCATCGGCTGGAATTTCTGCAAGAATTAGTTGCGCTGATGCGCAGCGAAACTTGCAGCTTGTACAATGGCGCGCAGCGATTGCGTCCTTTTTTGATACCTGTGAAAAATCCCATGCCTGCTTGCCGCCTGCTGTCCTGTCTTGCCGCTCTCTTGCTGTGTGCTTGCGCCAGCGTCGGTCCATCCACGCCATCGGCGGCTGAGGCGCAAGCGTTCGAGCGTGCCGCCCAGCAAGACAGCCTGCGCAGCGAATGCGACTGGAACGTGAGCTATGCGCCCGTCGCGCCCAAGGACGCCAGCCTGGCACAGCTGCAGGCCATCGCCACGGCGCGCCTGGCGGCCTTGCAGCTGGCACCCGCCTGGACCCTGGCCATGCCCGGCAGCGAGGCGCATGCCTTTAGCGACTCGGCGCAAGACCGCGCCGGGCTGCAATTGTTGCTGAGTATCGTTTTGCCCGCCATGGAACGCTACCCGGCCGGCGTCTTCGCTCGCACAGGCTTGCACCACGTCGTCCTGGTCAAGGATTTGAGCGTGGACGGCCAGCGCCGCCTGGCCATGCCGGCGCCCGAGATCGACAGCGTCGTCTACGCCGACAACCTGCTGGCCGCGATGTGCCCATCGGGCATGGAGCTGCGCGTGCACCACGAGTATTACCACTTCATCGAATACCGCCTGTTCAACGATTTCTATTACCGCGACCCCGCCTGGCTGGCCCTGAACCCACCCGGCACGGCCTACGGCCAGGGCGGCGCCACGGCCTACGGCAAGGGCTTCCAAAACCTGGGCCACCCGCAAGCGGGAATCGTCAGCCTGTACGCCGCGTATGGGCCCGAGGAAGACAAGGCCGAAGTGTTCGGCTGGATGATGACGCCTGCGTATGCGCGACGACTGGAGCAATGGACGAAGCTTGATCCCGCTTTGCTGGCGAAGCGGCAAAGCTTGATGGAAGTATTGGGACGCTGGGCCGGTTCTTACTAAATATCAAGTATTTCCCCTCCATCGCGTGGCATTGTCGCTTTTCCTGCTGGTTGAAACACCAGAGCGCATAAGGAGAGTGCCGTGGATGATGACGCGTCGGTATCGGGTGCCCAGCGCCCCTTGCGCCTACGCCTGGGGTGGGCGCCCAAAGTGCCTCCCGGTGCGCTGATACCGCAGCATATCGCTGGCAGCGAGGCCATTTGTGGTGGCATCGAATACCGCGTGCTGTGCTTTTCGACGCATGCCGATCTGCCTTTGAGCAGCTTGATTGCCTTGCCCGCCGCGCTCGATATTGTCACCGACCAAGGGCAGTTGCGCAGCATCTGCGGCCTGGTCACGCAAGCGAGTGCCGGTGACAGCGATGGCGCGCTGGCCAGCTACCAGCTGGTGCTGACAGATGCCTTGTCTATCATGGAAAAACGCTGCAATACCCGCGTCTTCCGGCGCCTGACGGATATCGACATCGTCAAAATCCTGCTCGACGAATGGATACGCAGCAATACCGTGCTGGCGCACGCCTTCCAGTATGCGTTTGCCGATTTCTTCGAGGCGCAAACGTATCCGCAGCGCGAGTTTGTCATGCAGCACAATGAATCCGATGCGGCCTTCGTGCGGCGCCTGCTCAAGCGCAGCGGCGTCGCCTGGTTTTTTCGTGCCGAGGGTAATACGCATGCACATGCCGAGCCAGCGCATACCCTGGTGTTGTTCAACCATGCCGATGGCTTGCGCAAGAACGTGGCGGGCAGCGTGCGCTATCACGCAGACCGTGCGACGGAACAGCGCGACACCCTGACGTCGTGGAGCGAAGTGCGCAAGCTGCAGGCGGGCAAGGTAACGCGGCATAGCTGGAATGAACAACACCCGCGTGCGCGGCCGTTCATGACTGCCGATGCCCTGGGGCGTGGGCAGCAGGGCATGCATGGTAACGCCATTTCCGCCACGCTCGATGATTACCGCGTACTGCCACCGCGCGCAGGCAGCGATCATGACGCCTTGTGCCAGCTGGGCATGCTGGCCATGCAGCAGCACGATTACGCAAGCCATTGCTTTCATGCCGAAGGCAGCGTACGCGACCTGTGCCCGGGCGAATACTTCAGCCTGGCCGAGCACCCCGACATCGACACCTTGCCAGCGGCCGAGCGCGATTTTGTCGTCACAACGCTGCAGGTAGCGGCGCAAAACAATTTACCGAGGGAGCTTGCCGCCAGGGTGGCACGCCTGTTTGCGCGCAACCGCTGGCTGGCCGATAAGACATCGCTGCCGCAGTGCGACGTGGCGGCGCTCGACGATGGCCCCTTGCGCATGCATATTGAACTGACTGCCGTGCGGCGCGGCGTACCCATCGTCCCCGCCTATGACACGCGCACCGACTTGCCGCCAGTTCCCCTACAAAGCGCCGTGGTGGTGGGGCCGGCGAATGAAGAAGTCTATTGCGATGCGATGGGCCGGGTCAAGGTGCGTTTTCCCGCCACGCGCAAGCTGGACCACGCGCATGCAGGCGGCACGGGCGCCCTTGACACGGATGCCGATTCGGCCTGGGTGCGCGTCGCATCGAGCTGGGCCGGTAACGGGCCTGGCAGCATGCAGCAATGCGGCTACCTGGGCTTGCCGCGCGTGGGCAGCGAAGTGTTGCTGGACTTTCTCGGCGGCGACCCGGACCGGCCGATTATCGTGGGCCAGTTGTATAACCACAGTGCGCAGCCGGTTGCCTTGAGCAAGACGGGCGATTTGCCCGGCAACCGCTATTTGTCCGGCATCAGGAGCCGCGAAATCAAGGGCACGCGCGGTAACCAGCTGCGCTTCGATGATGTGCATGGGCAGATCAACGCTCAGCTCGCCAGCGATCATGCTTCCAGCCAGCTGAACTTGGGCTGGCTGACGCAGGACCGGCGCAATGGGCAGGGTGACGCACGCGGCGAGGGCGCCGAGCTGCGCACCGACGAGCAGTTGGCGATGCGGGCAGGCAAGGGCATGCTGATCTCGGCCTGGAAGCGCCTGAACGGCGATGGCGGGCAGATGGCGCGCAGCGAATATCTGGGCTTGATGGAAAACTGCCTGGAACTGTTTCGCTCGCTGGGCAGCTATGCGGCCACGCACCAGGCGCTGGAGAACGCGGACGAAGCGCAGCAGGAGTTGCAGCAAAGCTTGAAAAGCTGGGAGGGCGGCAGCAATACGCAGCCCCGTGCCGAACTGGGCGGTGCGGCGGCGATTGCCGTCACGGCGCCGGCCGGTATCAGCTTTGCCAGTTCAAAGGCCATCGTCAGCTATGCCTCCAGCAATATCGATACGGTGGCGCAGCAGCATTTGCAAGCGGTGGCTGGCCAGCGCTACAGCGTGAACGCGGGCAAGGGCATTTCCTTGTTTTCCCACGCGGACGGTATCCGCGCCATCGCCCACCATGGCAAGTTTTTGCTGCAAAGCCAGCACGACGACATGCAACTGAATGCGGGGAAAAACCTGAAGCTCACCGCCAGCGAGGGCAAGCTGACGGGCATGGCCGATGAAATCGTGCTCATTTCCAAGCATGGCGCTTTTATCCGCATCGCCGAAGGCATCACCTTTGGCTGCAAGTCGCCGCTGAACTTCAACGCGCCCAACTTTGTCTTCAATGACCCGCAAAGCATGGAGGTGCAATTGCCAAGCTTTGCCGAGGGCAAGGCCGACCAGCAATTCATTTTTCAATACGAGGGCGACGACAGCCCTGTCGACGGCGTGCCGCAACAACCGCAACTGGCACCGCAGGCGCACTTTGCCGTGAAGCTGGAAGATGGCTCGGCGGCCGACGGCCGCAGTGACGGGGACGGCAAGACGCAGGTGCTGGAGCGCGCGGCGATGCATCTGGCCGCTATCAAAGTGTTCAACAACAAGGATTGATGACGCCAGGAGAGTGCGATGGGCAGCTACCCGAAAGTGCCGTACACAGTGGGCGACGACGTGGCGCTCCTGCATTGCGAACGCAGCGTCTGCAAGAAGGTCAAGATACGCCGTAACCTGCCGGGCAATATCATCGTCATCCATGGCGTCAACGATGTGGGCGTCAGCTACAAGGCGGTGGAAGACGGCTTGTGCACCGGCCTGGCCGCCAGGCTGGGGCGGCCATTCACACCGGCCACCTACCGAATGCCTGTGGCAGCCGACAAGGACAAGTTGGAAGACGATCCCGACGCCGTCTTCTTCAAACGCACCATAGCCAAGGAGACCAATAGCCCCGTGATTCCGTTTTACTGGGGCTACCGTGAAGTGGACGCGAAATGCCGCACCGTCAACGGCCAGTTCGTCGACCGTTACGGCAACCGGCTGGACAAGGACCTGTCCAAGGAAGGCGGCCCGTTTGGCAACGCCACCAGCAGCTTGCCCGACATGTGGCGTCCGGGCATATATGCACCTGTGGACCCCATGGGCGATGCCTTGCGCCCACTGAAGACAGCACCTGGGCGTATGTATATGGTGCTGGCGGCCCAGCGCCTGGCCGCGCTCATTGCCATGATCCGCGATTACGACGCGGATGATACCGTCAGCATCGTTGCGCACAGCCAGGGTTGCCTGCTGTCGCTGTTGGCGCAAGCCATGCTGATGGAGAAAGGGTTGGCGCCAGCCGATAATTTGATACTCACGCATCCACCGTACAGCCTGGTGGACAGCCTGCCTCTGTTGATGCGAGGTGCTGCCTGGTTCGATGGCGGCGAGGATGCGGCGATGAAGCCCTATTACCATTTGCTCAGCGGCGCACAGACCATGGGGGCGCGCCTGAAGACCTTGGTAAATATAGTTGCGGGCGTGGCGAAGGGTGGCGGACAGGCTTGCCAGCCGTCGTTTGCCGACTTGAAAAAGGATGAACATCGCGGCATGGTCGGCAGCCGCTGGCAGAGCGCGGAAGACCGCGACAATCGCCGCAAGGTTTATCTGTATTTCTGCCCAGAAGACATGACGGTGGCGCTCGATAACATCCAGGGCATAGGCTGGGATGGCGTGCCCGATCATGCACTGGGAAGTGAATTGGTGGAAGAAGAGGAGACCTCGAGTCTTGATGGCTACAGTATTTCCTCCGGACATACCAAGATGGTGGAACACAAGCAGGTACGCGGCGCGCTGGCGGAACTGGGCGGCAGATTCTATCAACGGGTATTCAGCGACAAGACCAGGCTAGATACGGCCACGGGCAAGACCACGCTGTCATTGGTAGGCAAGCCGCCTCCTTTTGACTTTGCGTTGCGCTTGCCGAGGGAAACTGAGCAGTCGCATGTGGAAGTTTCTCTACGAAAACACCGCGCACAACATCAAGCGGTGGCCTGGCCTGTCAACACACGGTTGAGCAAGATGGAGCAGCGCAATGGCATGCGCACCATTACGGGCGAAGCATTGAAGCAGATGGTGGCCGCCGACTTGCGCGGCACGTCGCAAATCGATCCGGCGAATATCCCGGCTACGTCCATGATGCGAAACCGGAAACCTGAAGAACAGGGACCTGCGGAGGAAGTTGATCCTTGCGATGCGACTGTTGCGTTGACAAGTGGCACTGGCATGCAGCTACGCAGTGAATATCGTCCAGATCCCGGCGGATATCAAAAGTTTCCCGAACGGTTAGAAAACCTCAGCCTACGAGAGCTCGCATTGATGACGGCAAGCTACAACAAGGAAAAAGGACTGGATGTGAAAGACAAGCTCGATCAACGTGAAATTGTCTCGGCGCAACGCTACCCTGACAGTAATGTCGTGGCGAAAATTCAGGAAAGTCCGAATGAGGCGCGCTTGCGTTGGCAGCGCGAAGTCAGTGCCAAGTCCTTCCACAGTTCGATTATCGGCAGCGCCAAAAATCACAGCCAGGTGACGGCGTATGACGTGGCCATTGGCAGCGGTAAGGCGTCGTCGGATCCGCAGTTTTATGCGTATTTATGTACGGTGGCGGATTGGCGGGTAAAGGACCTAAAGAACGGCGATAAAGGACGTCAGGGAATACGGATAAAAGAACAGTTCATATTGGAGTTTGCGCCATATTTATCCGTAGAACCCGGATGGAGAAGTGCGGCGATCAATGGCAGCATTGACTATTACAACACAGGAGTCTTGCCTGTAGGATTGCCCTTGCTATCAGGGCCGTTGTGGAAAATTGTAGTGTCACAAACCAAAAATATGAAGGTAGTGAGTACTGAACGAAAAAAGCAAAATAAATGAATTGTCGAAGCCTCGTCAGTAGCAACATGCTTTGACTAATTATTGTTTCTCCGGAACTGCAAACCAAAAGGTGAGAGCCATGATGACGCTTCGGTGGTTGGGAATGTCGATAGTTGTTGTAATTGTATTTTTTGGTTTGTTGTGGCTCAATGCTTTATCGAAGAGCCAGGCGCGTGAAATTGCATTACAGGTTCAGGAAAAACAACCAAAGAAACCGCTGGAGCCACGGCAAGAGTATGTGCTGGAAGTGATCGGATTGGGTGTGACGCTGGACAAATATCGGCAGGGTAAATTGTGGAGAGCCTTGCAAAAAGGAAGTCCTTACACGAGCATACGCGAACAAGATCCCAAGAAGTATCCGTGGACGGGCGATGACAAGAATGGCTACGGCGGTAGCAGAGCCTACGATGCGCTGGAAAATGGCATCAATTTCACACCGATGTATTGGAACCTGCCCTCGTTTTATGCGGGTACACCCATTCTTGACCCGACTGCACAACCGAGCTTGATAGAGCCGATGGCGGGACTCGTGGCTGGCGCGGCTACGGGGGGCATGCCCATGCATCTATTTTCCGTGGCTTCCTGGAAGCTCGATGAGCATCCTGATCAATTGCTGATTGATGTGTTTGATTTTTTCGATAAGCATCCTGACGTACCTTACGTCGCCTTACACTCCGAGGATAGCGTCGGCACGCGAGATGGCAACCGCAAGCCAGGCACTGCAAGGAAATTGGTAAATGGATATTTTATTCCAGATATGCCTGATGCCACGGCAGTATTTGTCCTCGCGCGCCGTGAACGCATAGAACCGTTGCGCCCTTTTGTATGGGATGACCCGGAGAATAAGTTCGTCCATGAAAAACTGCGTGTTATGTATTACGACGTCATGCAGGCGCTGCCTTCACGCGCGAAACAGCAGCGACCCGAAGCCTTCAGCGAGCGTCAACCCACCGTCGCCGAATGGCTCGCCGCTGCCGCCGCCTTCGCCCAGCGGCCCGATATCCGCGGCGTCGGCTTGCATACCTTCGACAGGCTCAATCCTTGGGAAAATCATCCCCCGCGCGACTGGAAACCGACGCCGTGGTTTCCCATTCCGTGGAACCGGGAGCAGATGGAAACCTTCGACCGCCTGCCTTCGTTCGGTTTCGTGCACCGGCCCGTATTCGTCAAGTTCGCCGATGAAGAGGGCAAGCCCGTCACGCGGCGCGATGCGCGGCAGAAGTTGTTTAATGCGGGCTGGCAGCAGGCATTACAAACTTTACCCGAGGCAGAGCGCGCCAAGGGCGCGGCGCGCATCGTGGCCGGCACTGGCAAGCAGCCAGAACAGTTGCTGATGTTAGACAGCATGCTGCACGACTACGCGGCGCAGGGCGGGCCGGAAATCGACAGCGGCAAGAGCGCGCAGTTCATCAATACGGATCTTCGCCTGGGCAACACGGGCGCAGCTACCTGGTTCATGCAGATGGCCATCGGCGTGATTGGCAGCTATCGCGACGGTGGTGCCAGTGCGGCGATTAACTTGCGCGACCGCAATGAGGCCAGCATCATCTTCATCACGCCGCCATCGGACGCCAAACGCCAGCAGCAGGACATCAATGGCGATATTTTCCGTAGCCGCATCACGCCGGCCATCGACCCGGCCAACTATGCGGCGCCATCGGTGGACGCCATCCTGGAAAGCTCGGCGGCCAAGTAGAAAGGAGGCAGCATGCGCAAAGTCATCCGTTTGGGCGACGCCACCTCGCACGGCGGCAAGGTGCTTAGTTGTGCCGCCACACATTTTACGGTGCATGGGATTGCTGTCGCCTGCGTCGGGGACTTGTGCAGCTGCCCCATCAAGGGGCATCAGGGCTGCAAGATTGCCAGTGGCTCGTCCAGGCATAGCATCAACGGTATTGCCATCGCTTTCGAAGGCGACAGCACCACTTGTGGCGCCAAGTTGCTCGCTGGTGGCGTCAACTTGCGCACGTCCTGACGTCCGCTCCTCCTAGTATTTCATGGTAACTATATAATCTGCGCTTGGGCGACACCCGCCCCTGAACTCGGATTGAAGGAATGCCATGCCAGTATCGCTGCCAAGATATATCGTGCGCCTCTTTGCGCTGTGGCTAGTAGCGGCCACGTGCCTGTCTGCCAGTGCCGCCGAGGTGGTGGCGGTGGATGCACCGCAGCGCGCGTCCTTGCTGGACTTTTATAAGCAGCAATATCCGGGCGCGCCGGCTGCGCGCACCGTGTTCGAAAGCGTGCCTGTGGTGGGTAGCCGTGGCAGCGAAGTGGTGGGCAGCGTGGAAACGCCGCCGTATCGCGGTCATGGCGCGCTGTGCCGGGCGCAGCGCAGCAAGTTCGTGCTGCACGGCGAGGGCAAGCAGGCGCGCTGGCAAGAGGCGGGCATCGAGTATTACGCCTGGCTGGACCGTGGCACCTGCCGCGCGGTGGCCGAACCCGTGCGCATGCTGCAGCGCATTGCCGATGCCGAACTTGAAGGCGTGTTGTTACACCAGAAGCCGTTGCTGGAACGGGCGCGATTACTGATGGCAGGCAATACCGCCTGCGCCCCCTTGCGCGCGCTGAAGTTTGTGCTGGCGGCCGTCGATGTGGGCGCCGCTGCGCCGCGTGCCGAAGAGCGCTATGCACTAGTGTTCAAGAGTGACCGCGACAGCTACGCCCGCGTCTGGCTGCGCAAGAGCGGCGCCCAGTATGACGCCTGGGATGTGACTTGCCCGCCAGTGCTGTAAGCTGCGCATCCTCGATTTATTTTTTGACTGTTGCAACCATGAACCAGAATTCCACTTCCGCCCGCAGCTGGGGCACCATCGTCACGCATAGCGATGAGATGGCCATCATTTACCGCTATGTCGATGCTTTCCATGACGACTGGGATTTGTCGTCGCAGCCGGACCGCATCATCATCGCCTGGCGCTACGAGGACGAGACGGGCATGCCCGCACCGAACGAGCGCGAGCATATGGAAGAGCTGGAAGCGGCGCTGGCACCCGTGGTGGAAGAGGGCGGCTTCGCCACTCTGGCGCTGGTGTCGACGGGTGAGAACTTGCGCGAATGGATTTATTACACGCAGTCGGGCGAAGAGTTCTTCAACCGCCTGAACACGGCGCTGGCGTCGCGCCCGAAATTCCCGATTGAAATTCGCAGCGCGGCCGATCCCGCCTGGTCGACGTATGCGGGTTTCATGGCCGCACTGCCGCCATCGACTTGATCCACTCTGCTGCGCGTCCGCTTGCGACGGTTTTATCCGCCCTCGACCGCATCAGGCCAGCGCGGCCGTCGCGATGCGCGTGGCGGCCGTGATGATGTCCTCGTTGGTGTCGGCGTTTTTCTGTTCGCGCGTGTAGTACACGGCGATGACCAGCGGCGCGCCGCTGGCCGGGTAGGCGACGCCGATATCGTTGACGCTGCCGTAGGCGCCCGAGCCCGTCTTGTCGGCTACCTGCCAGCCAGCAGGCACGCCTGCGCGGATGCGCTTGTCGCCCGTTGTGTTGCCGCGCATCCAGGCGTCCAGTTGCTGGCGCTGCACTGCCGGCAAGCTATGCTCCAATAACAATTGCTGCAAGCTGTGCGCCATCGACGCAGGGCTGGCCGTGTCTCGCACTTCGCCGGGAATGGCGCTATTGAGTTCCGTTTCCCAGCGTTCCAGCTGGAACAGCGTATTGCCGATGCTGCGCGCAAACGCCGTCACCGCCTGCGGCCCGCCTAATAATCTCATCAAGAAATTGGCCGCGCTATTGTCGCTGTACTGCAAGGTGGCGGCGCACAGGTCCGCCACGTTCATGCCCTCGGCCAGGTGCTTCTCCGTGATGGGCGAATAGCTGACCAGCTCTTTCTTTTCGTAACGCACGCGCTGCTCCAGTAAGCCAGGCTGGCTGACGCTGCGGGCCAGCACGGCGGCCGCCAGCATGGCCTTGAAGGTGCTGGCCAAGGGGAAGCGCTCGTCGGCGCGATAGGCAACGCGCTGTGCGCTGCCGTGGCGCCAGGCGGCAACGCCGAGGCGTCCGCCTGCGCCCTGTTCCAGCGCAGCTAACTGCGTCTGGGCGGCGGTGACGCCGGTGGCGGGCGCGGCAAACAGCAGTGGTGTCGGGCATAGCAGGGCTGCGCCGCTGGCCAGCACAAGGTGGCGGCGGACGAGGTTTGGCGATTCAGTCATGGTCGGTCGGTGTTGTTGGTGTTGTAGGTGTTGTAGGTTTGGCGAGGGTGGCCATGAGTTCGCCGATGGCGAGCAGGTTGGCTGGTTTGGTCAAGTGGTGATCGAAGCCTGCCGCGCTCGATTGGCTGCGGTCGTTTTCGGCGTCCCAGCCCGTCAATGCGACGAGCACGACGTTGGCGCAGGCCGGTATCTGGCGCAACGCGCGCGCCACCTCGTAGCCGTTCATGCCGGGCAAGCCGATGTCGAGAAAGATGATGTCTGGCAAAAAATGCGACGCCACGGCCAGCGCTTGCGCGCCGTCGTGGGCCACTTGCGTGGCATGGCCCGTCATGTCGAGCACGGCGGCTAGGGTCTCGGCCGCATCGATATTGTCGTCCACCACCAGCACGCGCAAGCGTGCGCTAGCTGTTGTGCTGGCGGGCGCGGCCAGCGTGATGGCTGCGGCGCTCTCCTGCGTCAGCAGGGGCAGGCGTACGCTGAAGGTGCTGCCCAGGCCGGCGCCGGGACTGGCCACCGTCGCGCTGCCGCCATGCAGCTCGGCCAGGCGCCGTACCAGCGACAGGCCGATGCCCAGGCCGCCCTGAGCCCTGCCCATGTTTTGTCCCACCTGGGTAAACATGTCGAAGACGGTGGCGATCGACTCGACGGGAATGCCTACGCCGCTATCCTTGACCTCGATCAATACCTGCTCGCCATCGCGTATCGCGCGCAAGCTGATGTGCCCGCCGGCCGGCGTGTACTTGGCGGCATTATTGAGCAAATTTCCCAGCACTTGCGCCAGTCGCGTGGGGTCGGCATCGAGTGGCAGCGCCTGTGCATCGAGCGCCACCTGCAACTGATGATGACCCGCTTCGATCAAGGGCATGCTCGTTTCCACGGCGCTGGCGATGATGGTTTTCAAGTCCGTGTGTTCGCGCTTGAGTTCGATCTGGCCCCGCGTGATGCGGGCCACGTCCAGCAAATCATTGACCAGATGCACCATTTGATTGACTTGCCGTTCCATCACGTCGCGCACGCGCGCCACGGTGGCGGGCTTGTCAGCGGCCAGGCGCATGATTTGCAAGCCGTTGCGGATGGGCGCCAGCGGGTTACGCAGTTCGTGCGCCAGGGTGGCCAGGAATTCCGTCTTGCGCCTGTCCATCTCGGACAGGTTGTCGGCCAGCTGGCGCAGCTGCTGTTCCGAGCGCTTGCGCTCGCTGATGTCGCTGAACAGCACCGTTAGCAGACGGCTGCCGGGGCCACCCAGGCGCGCGGCGAAGACTTCGAACCAGCGCCCCATGGACACGGCTGCGTTTTCGTAACGCACGGGCTCGCCGGTTTTCAGGACCTGGTCGTACAGGTCGAACCAGTGCTGGTCGTGGTCGGGCACGAAGCTGCGGATGGTCTTGCCGATGGCGTTGTCCAGCCCCGACTGCTTGACGAAGGCGGGGTTGGCTTCCAGGTAGCGCAGGTCGATAGGGTGTCCCTGCTCGTTGTACAGCATTTCGATGACGCAAAAGCCCTGGTCCATCAAGTCGATCAGGGTGCGGTAGCGTTCCTCGCTGCGGCGCAGCGCATCTTCCACCTGTTTCTGGCGCGTGATGTCGAGCAAGACGCCAGGAAATTGCAAGGGCGTGCCATCGGGGGCGTATTCCGCGCGGCCTCGCGCGATGACCGAGCGGTACTGGGCATCGCCGGTAGTGATGCGATAGTTGGCCTCGAACGGCGTGTGCGACTGCACCGCCTGGGTAATCTGCGCACTGACTTGCTCGCGGTCATCGGGATGGATGATATCCAGGTAGCGCGCCAGCGGCGCCGCCTCGTCTGCACCGGCATGCATGGGGAACAAGCGCGCCATATTGCTGTCTGCCGTGACGCGATCGGCCACGATGTCCCAGTTCCAGGTGGCCACGTCACCGGCCTCCAGGGTCAGGCGCAGGGCTTCTTCGTTTTTCTTGCTGGCCGTCAGGTCGAGCGAAATGCCGGACAGGGCGATCACGTTGCCGGCGCCGTCGCTGGTGCAGCTGCCACGCATGTGCGCCCAGTGCAGCGCGCCATCGGGCCAGCGCACGCGGATGTCGATCTCGAAATCGCTGGCGCTGGCGATGGCTGCGTGCACCATCGTTTGCCAGTGCTGCAGGTCGCCGTCGAGTATGGCGCCTGTCAGTCGCGCGTAATCGATGTGGTGCGCTGGCAGCAGCCCCAGATTAGCCTTGAATGCGTCGGAGCCGGCCATGCTGCCGCTGCCCAGGTCGATTTCCCACGTACCCATGCGGCCGCCCTGCATGGCCAGGCGCAGCCGCTGTTCCGTTTGTCGTTGCTGCGTCACGTCGCAATGCGAACCGAGCCATTCAACGATGCTGCCGTCGGGCGCCAGCACCGGCAGCATGCGCACGACCATATTGCGATAGGTGCCGCTGACGTGGCGCAGCCGGTATTGCACTTCGAACACGCTCGTCAGATGCGAGGGCATGACGTAATGCAAGTTGCGGTCGTCCGGATGCAGGGCATTGAGCCAGCCACGGCCCAGCAGTTCGGCTGCGCTCTGGCCAGTGAAGGCGCGCCAGGATGGTTGGTCGGCATCGAACTGACCGAAGGTTTTCGTGCTCCAGACGATGTCGCAATGCGCGCCCAGCAGTAAATGTGCGGCCCGAGCGGCGGCGATGGAGGACGGGAGGGCGTTGCTGGGTTGGCTCGGTTCTGACATGGAGGCGATCGACGATGGTGCAAGGGGGAGGCAGGGGGCCGCGTTGCACTGTAATGGGGCGGCCTTGCAACTCATTTCTAACGATATTACAACTATTTTTACCCTCTTGGCTGCCTTGCAGGACGCTAATACTGCTTTCTGCAAGCCAGCAGAAAAAGTCGCGCTTTACGGCAAATTATCGGGTGAAACAGCAAGGCGAGAACGCTATTGCGGCTGCTATTGTGGCTGATTAACCACTAGTCGCCGCTTTATCTACATGAATGAAGAATTTACATAACAATATTCTTGCAGCGCATAAGGCGCTTGCATTAAATTGGCGCCTTGCTCAAAAGTTGGTGTTCACCAGACATCCCAGAGATGCGGCCGCCGCCGCTGTCAGCTCGGAAGACAGCCAGGGCAGAGCCAGTGACGCCAGGGTGGAGAAACATCCGCTCGCGCTGCTGCACCATGACGGTGCAGACAATGCCAGCGCCGAATATAAGCCGGAGACAGCTTGGAAGACAGATTTCGCAATTCTTTTTTTAAACTTCTGGGAAACAACATGATCAAGATGTCCAAGATGCACCAGCGTTTATGCGCCAAAAGCGCTGCCATGCTGGCACTGTCCGCTGCCTTGCCTATCGGCTCGGCTTACGCTGATGAAGTCGCTGCTGATACGACGCCTGCCGCCAGCCAGCTGGAAACCGTGACCGTGACGGCGCAGCGCCGCAAGGAAAATATTCGCGACGTACCGGTTTCCGTCTCGCTGTTGCGCGACGAGAAGCTCGACGTGCTGGTGTCCGGCGGTCAAGATATCCGCGTGCTGGCCGGCAAAGTGCCTAGCCTGAATGTGGAATCGTCGAACGGCCGCACTTTCCCCCGCTTCTACATCCGCGGCTATGGCAATACCGACTTCAATATCTTTGCATCGCAACCTGTTTCCCTGATTTACGACGATGTCGTGCAAGAAAACCCGATTCTCAAGGGCTATCCGATTTTTGACGTGGCTGGCGTGGAAGTGCTGCGCGGTCCGCAAGGCACCCTGTTCGGTCGCAATACGCCTGCCGGCGTGGTCAAGTTCGAATCGGCCAAGCCGAACCTGGACAAGGTTGAGGGCTATTACAACGTTTCTACCGCCACGCACAACACCAGCAATGTCGATGGCGCCGTCAACGTGCCGCTGAGCAAAGAATGGGCCATGCGTGTCTCGACCCTGCGCCAGCACCGCGACGACTACGTCGACAACACCTTCACGGGCCAGAAAAACGCGCTGGACGGCTACAACGAACACGCCGAACGCGTGCAATTGATGTATGCACCGAACACCACGTTTAACGCCCTGTTCAATGTGCATCAGCGCAGCACCACGGGTAGCGCGCGCGTGTTCTTCGCCAATGCCATCAAGCTTGGCACGAATGACCTGGTCGACGGTTTCGATCCGACCAAATCCTACACCGATGCCCTGAACTTCCAGGAGCTGCGCACCAACGGCGCCAGCGCTCGCCTGAGCTGGGAACTCGACGGCGTCAAGCTGTACTCGATCACCGGTTTTGAACGCGTGGGCAAGTATGTGTCGCACGGCGACATCGACGGTGGCGCACCAGGCATGGTGCCAAAGATTCCATTCCCGGTGGAAACGGCTGGCGGCATCAGCAGCGTGAAACAATACTCGCAAGAATTCCGCGCCGAATCGAAGAATGCCGGTCCGCTCAATTGGCAGGCTGGCGTGTACTACTTCAATGAAGATGCCAACGGTTTCACCGACAACTTCAATGCCGACACGCATGTGCTGACCACGCACCTGGCCAGCCGCCAAAAGAACTCGGCCTGGGCAACGTTTGGTTCGGTCAACTACGCCGTCAATGATGACTTCATGCTGCGCGCCGGTTTGCGCTACACCAAGGACAAGAAAGATTTCAACACGGTGCAACCGAGCAGCGCCCCGCAAGCCAACCCGACCAGCGCCGATGTCAGCAAGGCCAAGGTCAACTGGGACTTGAGCGGCACGTATAAGTACAACAAGGACGTGAACTTCTACGCCCGTATCGCTACAGGTTTCCGCGCACCAAGTATTGCCCCAGCCAGCGCAAACGTACCCGTGACGGTGGCTGATGCGGAAACCATCACCTCGTTCGAAACCGGCGTCAAGGCCGACCTGTTCAACCGTCGCGCCCGCGTTGCTTTCAGCGTGTATGACTATCAGGTGAAGAATCAGCAGCTGACGGTGGTTGGCGGTACGTCGAACATCACGCGGTTGATCAATGCAGCCAAGACGAATGGCCGTGGCGCAGAACTGGAACTGGAAGGTTTTGTCACGCCTAGCCTGAAGATGTCGCTGGGCGGCAGCTACAACTTCACGGAAATCAAGGATCCATCGCTGTCAGTGGCTACGTGCCGCAGCTGCACCGTGACCGATCCGCTGACCACCGGCAACCGTGCCATCATCGACGGCAATCCATTGCCGCAAGCGCCAAAGTGGACGATCACCGCCACGGGCCGCTATTCGATCCCGATGGAAAATGGCGAATTCTTCGTCTTCACGGACTGGGCTTACCGCAGCAAGATCAATTTCTTCCTGTATGAGTCTACCGAGTTCACCGGCAAGGCGATGGTCGAAGGTGGCTTGCGAGTAGGTTACACCTGGGATGCCGGCAAGTATGAAGTGGCCGCTTTTGGCCGCAACATCACCGATACCCAGCGCATCACGGGTGCCATCGACTTCAACAACCGCACGGGCTTCATCAATGAGCCACGTCAATTTGGTGTGCAATTTAAAGGCAACTTCTAATTGCCCGATACCAGGCGCCGGCCATGTGCTGGCGCTTGTATTGCTACCCGCCCGGTTCGCGCCGTGGCGGGTTTTTTTTATGTGCGTACGGGAAGTTGCGCCAGCCGCTGCGCCCAGGCGGGAACGGCTTGCCGCCAGAAGTCGTCCACGTTCTCGGCGCGCACGTCGAGACCAAGGAAGCGAGCGGCCGGCAGCAGTGCCGACCCCAGCAGTTCGGCGGCGTGGGTGCCCGTATCGAAGGCGAGCGCACCCGTTTGCTTTGAGAGTTTCTCGCCGCTGTCATTGTTGACGACGGGCACGTGTAGAAAGCCCGGATGCTGCAAGCCCAGCAGCTCTTGCAGATACAGCTGGCGCGGCGTGGAATCGAGCAAGTCGGCACCGCGCACCACCTGCGTGATGCCTTGCACGCCATCGTCGACCACCACGGCCAACTGGTAGGCCCAGTAACCATCGCCGCGCAGCACGATGAAGTCGCCCACTTCGCCAGCCAGGTCCTGCTGCTGCGCACCATGCCAGCGGTCGGCAAAGCCATACACGGCTTGCGGCCCCTCTGGAACGCGCAACCGCCGGGCCCGCGCCGCCTTGCCCGCCGCCAAGCCATGGCGGCAAGTGCCCGGATACACGGCAGCGCCGTGCTTGTGCATACCGGCCTGCAGCACTGAATCGTGGATCTCCTTGCGCGAACAGCCGCACGCATACACGAGGCCAGCGTCCTGCAAGCGCTTTAGCGCCGCCTGGTACAGCGGCAGCCTGCGGCTCTGCCACGTCGCCTCGCCATCCCACGTCATGCCGCAGCGTTGCAGGGTGGCCAGGATCGCCATGTCGGCACCCTCGACATTGCGGTCATAGTCCAGATCCTCGATGCGCAGCAGCCACGTGCCGCGATGCACCTTCGCATCGAGATAACTGGCCATGGCGGCAACGAGCGAGCCCATGTGCAGGGGACCGGAGGGAGAGGGGGCGAAGCGGCCGATGTAGGGAGCGATCGTTGAGGTCATGCGGTGCGTGTGGCTGGTAGTGACAGGTGCTGATGGTTTATTGCTCAGGGTGGCGAGCTTAGGTGTTTAGTTTCGTGCGATCATATTCCTCGTCGCAGCATGGCCCTGTTCCGGGCCAAAGCTGTGCTTGACGAGTTGATCGGCGGTTTGCCACCGAGATCGTCCCACCAGTTTCAGCACATCGCATAAACTTCAGTCCATGAGCTCACGCATTCATCCCCAAGCCCGCACCACCCCAAAGATCCGGCAGGAAATCAAGGACTCCGGACTGTCCGACCGCGAGGCCGCCAAGGTCTTCAATATTACGCGTGCCACGGCTGCCAAGTGGCTCAAGCGGGACGATGTGCAAGACCGTTCGCACCGAGCCCATACGCTGCATACGACCCTGAGCGCGACGCAGGAGGCCATCGTGCTGTCACTGCGCCAATCGCTCTATCTGCCGCTCGACGACCTGCTGTACATTACCCGGCAATACATCAATCCCGACGTCTCGCGCTCGGGCATTGCCCGTTTACTCAAGCGCGAAGGCATGGCCCGCCTGGAAGACGTCATTCCCAAGGCCGAGGGAGAAACGATCTCGGCCAAGAAGACCTTCAAGGACTACGAACCCGGCTTTGTTCACGTCGACATCAAATACTTGCCGCAGATGCCAGACGAAACCTCGCGCCGCTATCTGTTCGTGGCCATCGACCGCGCCACGCGTTGGGTGTTCCTGCATATCTACGGTGACATGACAGACAAAAGCAGCGTCGACTTCCTACGCCGGCTCAAACTGGCCTCGCCGATCAAAATCACCAAACTGCTGACTGACAACGGTTCGCAATTCACCGACCGCTTCACAACAAAGGACAGGAAGCCCAGTGGCCAGCACGCCTTCGATAAAGTCTGCGCTGCCATGAGCATCGAACACCGTCTGGCACCGCCTCGGCATCCGCAAACGAATGGCATGGTCGAACGATTCAACGGCCGTATCAGCGAATTGTTGCAGCAAACTCGATTCGACAGCCGGGCCGACCTGGAGAAGACCTTGCTCAACTATTTAAAGCTTTACAACCACCACATTCCACAACGGGCCATCGGTGCCAAAACACCCATCCAGGCTCTCAAAGAATGGCAGCACAAGAAGCCGGGTCTATTCGTGAAGCGCGTTTATGATCAAACGGGACTGGACACCTAGCCCATCCGTCAGCTCGCGCGGCGTGCCCAGGTGGTCGCAGTGGTAGTGGGTGATGCGGTCGTGTGCTGCCGCGCCGTCGGCTGTCGCCTGGATGCGCTGCCATGCCGAAGCATGCAGCGTTTCGGTGTCCGTTTGTTCTTGCGCAATCGCTGCCTGCAGTTCGGCGTCGTGCCGCGTGGCGGGTAAATCCCATTGCGCGACGCGCGGCAGGTGGGCCGTGCTTGCCTGGCGAGAGGCTTGCGAACTGATCCTGGCCAGCGGCACAAAGCTGTCCGGCTCGTACAGATATGTGACCGTTTCTTCGTGCCCAAGTTCCTGTGCCAGCGTGTCGCCATCCCAGACGAAGAAGCTGATGCTGCTACCGCAGTTGCCGGGCTGGTCCTTGGTGATGTTTTGTTGCTTGTTCCAGCGTGCATCCTCGACGCGTTTGGCGATGCGGCGGCTGAACGCGTCATAGAAATAGTGGGCGCGGTGGCGTGACTGGCGTTTCGTCCTGGTAGCGTGGCTGAGGCGGTTTTCGGCGTCGTATTGCAGCGTCAAATCACTCCAGGTCGACTCCCTGCCCGGCGGATGGAAGCGCTTGCTGGTGGCATTGCCTTGCTCGTCGTAATCGTATTCCGTATCGCCGTAGCATTTCAGTACGTTGCCGGGCGCGGGCGCCGTGTCGAGCAGATTGCCTGCCGGATCGAAGGCGAAGTGTTCGGCCAGGCCCGGTTGCACGGCGGACAGTAGCTGGCCGACGGGGTCATAGGTATAGCTGAGTTTGCCGAGCGGGCCGGCAGCGGTGGCGCCTGTTTGAAAAATGGTGCTCAGCTTGCCTTGCGCATCGTATTCGAAGCGGCGCTCGCGCACGGGGGCGGGCGCGTCGGCGCCACGCGCCAGGGTCAGCTGCGTGAGGCGCGATTGCGGGTCGTACTGGCGTGTGGCGAGCAAACCGCTGCTACCGAGCTGCCGCTGCTTTTCGCGGTGCAGCTTGTCGCGCTCGACATCGACCACGGCCTTGCCTTGCCACAGCACGCCATGCCAGTGGCCGGAACCGTAGCGCAAGGTGTCGATGCGGCGTCCGTTCGGCAGGACCGTCTGGATACGGTTGCCCAGCTCATCATAGGCGTGCGTCATGACGAAGTTGGCATCCGGCACGCGCGGGGCGTTGGGCAGCCTGCCGGCGTCGGGCAGGGATTGCAGGAAATATGCGCTGCGTTCTTCGGTCAACTGGCCCAGGGCATCGTGGACAAAGCGCTGTTCCGCTTGCGGCGCGGATACGGCCGTCAGACGGCCCAGCGCATCGTAGGCGTAGCGCACCACGCCGTCCGCCGTGGTCTTGACTTGCAACAAACCGAGTGCGTCGCGCAGCAGCTGCGTGCGCTGGCTGCCGCACTCGCTGGCGGTGAGGTTGCCGGACTGGTCATAGCTGTATTGCGTGCGCTTGCCGTCGAAGCCCGTTTCCGACGTCAGCCAGCCTTCCGCGTGATACGCGAGCTGGTAGCTTTCGCCCTTGGCGTTGATCAATTCCGTCAGTTGCAGCGCGCTATCGTAGCGATACTGCAAGGCCTGGCCGACGGCGTCCGTGCGCTCCACGGGCAAGCCCTGGCCGTTGTAGCGGTAGCGCGTCTGCTGGCCGGCGCCATCCACGTGCAAGACCAGATTGCCGTCTGCATCGTAGGCGTAGTGTTCGCGTGTTTTGTCTGGTGCGATGAGCCCGGTCAGGCGGCCAAGGCCATCGTACTCATAGCTGCTGACGTGGCCCATGGCATCGCGTGCAGCCGTCAATTTTCCCTGCTTGTCGTAGCTGTACTCGCTGCTGTTGCCGGAGCAATCCGTGTAGCTGGTCAGCCAGCCCTGGCGCTTGTACTGGAAATGCTTGCTGCCGCCCTTGGCGTCGATCAGTTCCACCAGCTGGCCGCGCTGGTCGTAGCGGTAGCGCGTGACGTGGCCCAGCGCATCCGTGATGCTGACGGGACGACCTGCTGCATCGTATTCGCGCAAGTTGGTGTTGCCCAGCGCATCCGTGAAGGCGACGGGCTGGTTCCAGTCATCGTATGCGACGCTGCTGGCGTATCCCTTGGCATCGGTGCTGCGGATCAGGTTGCCTGCTGCATCGTAGACGTAGCGCGTGGCGGCGCCGTTGGCGTCGATGTCGGCCAGCAGCATGCCATCGCGGTCCCACTCGCGCCGGCCCAGCGAGGCGGCCTTGCCATCGATGATGCGGCTTACCTCGGTGACCAGCCAGTTGGCGTCAAAGGTGTATTCGAGAATGCCGCCGTTTTCCGTGACGCGGCTGGTGTCGTTGTCCACGTAATCGATGCGTGTGTACTCGCTGCCATCGCACGCCCGGGTGGCGGTGGCGCGTGCCTGGTAGCTGTTGGCGATGGTGACGGGATGGCGCTGCGCCAGTTCCTGCTCGCTTAGTGGGGAGCCACTCCAGCGCTCGCGCAGCGCGTCCAGGCTGACCCAATCCAGCTCGTAGCTAAAACCCGTATAGCTGCTGCATGAGGTGAGCAGGTGGTGACGATAGCTGTAATGGCGCGTGTCACCCAGCGCATTCGACTGGCTGAGCAGGTTGTAGCGGGGCGCGAAGGGCGGCTGGGTATCGGTCGTCTCAAGGGCATAGGCGTAGCGGACGTGGCAGAGGCGGCTGCCGTCGGCAAATACCTCGTCGATGCTGGCGATGTGGATGGCCTTTTCCTCAGCGCCACGCATGGCTTCGAGCACGCTGCCATCATCGCTGCGCAGGCGCAGCAGCACTGCGCCCGGTTTGGCATCCATGCATCGCTCGATGCTGATGCCGCGCCCATCGCGCCCTTCGCTACGCACGAGGGCAAAGCGCTGCATGGCGACGGGAGCGGACGGGGCCAGCATGGCGTTGACGCCGTCGTAGCCGTGCGGCAGCGAGCCGCTTTCAGCGCGCGCGTAGCGGTCGACGCTGCCGTCGCGCCACAGCACGGTAAAGGTGTCGGCGCCGTCGCGCGTCAGCGTAAAACCTTCCTTGCGGCTGTCGTGTTGCTGGCCCGGTTTCAGGCCAGGCAGGCGCAGGGCGCGGCCGCTGTCGTCGTGCACCACGATGCCTGCATCGCACAGCGACAGGCTGGTGGTGTAGGGCGTGGACCAGCGCGCGCCCAGCAAACCCCAGTCTTCGCATTCGGCGCCGGAGCGGTAGCAACGCGTCCAGGCGATGGGTATGGCGCCTTCCAGGGCGAAATCGGTCTGGTACAAGATTTCCTGCCCCGTGCCGAAATGCACGGGCTTGAGGCCTTTGACGGGTTTTTTTGCGGGGCCGCTATCTTTTGGGCAGCAATCGGACGGCGGCTCCGATTTCGGTTCCTTCTTGCCCCGGCTCTTGCCGTCGTCGCCGCCGTTTTTTGGGGGAGGTTGGTCGAGTTTTGGGGGCGGCCTGTCCGGTTTTTTGCCGACTAGCTTGTCCTTGACCTGCTTGACGCTCGGCGCCGCTTTTTTACCGAGGAACTTGCTCAGCATTTTTCCGCCTGGAATCTTGCTGAAGACCGCCGTTTGTAGCAATGTATCTGCCGCATGCATGACGATGTCTGAGGCGGTATTGATCAAGTCAGGTGTTTTGCCTGTCAATAGGTAGTCGGCCGCCTGATCAAACACCGTGGCCGAGGCTTGCACTGCGGTTCCACTGGCAACGGTCGCCGTGCCGGTAACAGCGCCCGTTGCTGCCGCTGTTTCCATCGCGGCAGCTGCCGGCAGGCCAATGCCCGTTGCCGCCACGCCCAATCCGGCGACTCCCAGCACCGCGCTGCCTGTCAAGATGGTGCCGCCCGCGTCCACCAGGTCTTCGGCGGCGCCATGCATTTTTTTGGAGCCATGATCCTTGTAGTCTTGCACCGCTTCCCGTATCGCCGCCTTCAGTTCCTTGAGCACGGGCTTGGCCGCCTCTGCGCCTCGCTCATAAATCTTGCCCACGGTATTGCGCGAATTCATCCATACTTCGCGCCCCATCTGCACTAAATTAGCACCGTTGGCGCGGTGGATGGCGCTGGCGACCTTGGTGTCGACCTGCTTGCCGACGGTACCGCTCTTGACGCCGCCCGCCTTGCCGGCCGCGTCGCCCTTGACGGCGGGAATGATGCTGCGCTGGTGCAGGATGACGGGTTCGCTGTGCGACTTGACGTTGGGCGAGGCGTTCTGTGCTTCAGCAAATTCACCGATGATGCTGTAGGGAATAGGCGGCGTGCTGGAGCCGACGGGCGTCTTGCAGATGTCTGGGCTGAGGCTGACGCAATAGAAACGCGAAGCTTTGGTGACGGTTTCATTTGTCATTGTTTTTACCTTGCTCTGCCGCCTTGCCCAGCGCTTCCTGCGCCTGTTCCAGCAGTTCGATGCGGGAGATTTGTGCCGCCTCCGTCAGGTGCAGCAGGCGCGACGCGACTTGGCCCGCGTCGGCCGGTACGATGGCGCGCCACACCAGTTCCACGCTGGCCGCCTCAGGATCGAGCAGCACCGTGTCGATGGCCAGGCGCCAGACGAGCAACTGGTCGTTCTTGTCTGCCAGCAGCAGGCACAGTACTTGTTGGGGCAGCGCGAAGCGCAGCACGGTGTTGCCGCGCGAGTCGATGCGGGCCGAGCGATGGTCGTGGCGGCACAGATTGGTCAGCGTAAATTGCTCCTGTCCCGCCAGGTACGGACATTGCTGGTCCGGAGGCGTGCTGTTCCAGTAGGCGAAATCGAAGTCTTCCGGCAGGGCGGGGACTTCATCGGCATCCCATTTTTCCTTGACGATGATGCTGCCTGCCAGCGCGCGGCGCGGCAGCCAGCCTCGGCCGATAGCGGCCAAGCCCGCCGGCGCGGGCAGCGCCTTGCCGCCCGCGCCTTGCCAGAACTGGGCGGCCGTGCATGGCAGAGATGCATCCGTGATCGATGGTTGTGTGATACGGGGCGCTGGCACCTCATTGATCTGTTTCGCATCCAGGTACCAGTGCCGCACAAAACCCCTCCCCAGCGGATTGGCCTGGCAAGAATCGTGTTGCGCCGCGTGGCAGTCATCGGCCTCGATGCGGCATTGGCCGCCATGGGCATATGCATAGTGCAGCGGCAATTGCAGGAACGCTTCCGGCGCCGACAAGTGCCATGGATTGGGCCGCAGCAAACCCACGGTGGCGATGCGGGCGCAGCCTTGCGCCAGGCGCGTGAGCACGGCTTTCTTGCGGAAGGCGCGCTCGCCACTTACTTGCAAAGTCTTGTCGATCAGGATTTTCTTTTCTGACTGTACCTTCAAGTTGACGAGAAATTGTGGCATCGCCTGCCCGCGTGGTGCGTGCGCCACGCCATTGACGATCACGTCGCAGCGTGGCTTGTACGGTGCGAAGTCGCTTTCCTGCATGGTGCCTGCCTGCGTGTCGCCGCCCAGGTGCTGGTCTTGCGTGGCCAACGGCGACTGACGCGCCATGGGCTGCAGGCTGGCCAGGCCGTCCGCGCCGCAGGGGCCCAAGGTGTAGCCCATGCGCGCTACCACCACATGAAATGCCGTGCCAAACTGGTCGACCATGTCGAATTGGCAGGCCGCGTGCGGCGTGCGGTTATCGAAGAGCAGGTTGGGGATGTTGAAATGGGCTGTGCCGGCGTCATTCATCGTCAGCCCGGATTGTTGTCGATATCGTCGCCATGGACCTGCACCTTGGACCTGCCGCGGATGATGATTTCATCGGCAACCAGTTCGATGCGTCCCGGCGTGATGGTGATGCTGGACGTGCCCACCGTCATCGTGTGCGAATCGGTGGCCGTGAGCGTGCTGTCGGCGCCGACGATGACGCTTTTCGCCAGGCCGATCTGCTCGGCCTGCGCCAGCACTACGGTGGTGTTCATGGCGCCGATGACGGTGGTCTGGTAGGCCGCGCCTATGGTCAGCACCTTGGCCAGGCCGATCGTTTCGTCCTTGGCCAGGGTCACCCGTTCCGAACGGTGGCCGTCGATCTGCACCTGCTCGTTGCCGCCCACGTGTTCGCGGCGGTTGTCGCCGATGTCGATGTGTTCTTCATGGTCGACGCGCTCACGGCGGTTGTTGTGCACGGTGATGTCTTCATCGTGGCCCACCGTTTCCGTGCGGTCGCGCTTGATGTGCACGGTTTCATCGCGATCGACAGTCTTTTTCCGGTCATTGCCGACCCAGTGCGATTCGTCATGCTCGACTTCGATGCGCTGGTCTTTTTCCGCATGCAGCCATAGTTCTTCCGCATCCTTGCGGTCTTCAAAGCGCAAGGCGTTGGCGTGTGCGCTGGAGCCCTTCTTCGAGGAACGGCTCAGCATGCCGCTTTGCGTCTTGTTCGCTGGCAAGTCCCATGGCGGCATATTGCGCGCGTTGTAGACGCAGCCGATGATGATGGGCATGGCGACGTTGCCGTCGAGAAATTGCACGGCCACTTCCATGCCCACCCGGGGCAGGCTGATGTGGCCGAAGTTTGGGCCGGCCCAGTTCGATATCACGCGTATCCACGGCGAACTTTTGTCGTCGAAGCTGCCCAGGCGGTCCCAATGGAATTGCACTTTGACTCTTCCGTAACCGTCCGTATGGATTTCCTCGCCGGGCGGCCCGACGACGGTGGCCGTCTGCACGCCGTAGATCTTCGGCTCGCGGCTATGAAAATGGCGGCCGGGGCGCCAGGGAGTGGCGCGGGGGATGCAGCTAAATGTGTTGCTGTAGTGTGAGGTGGCGCCATGCCCTTGCTGATAGTTATTGCTGGCGTAGTGCTGTACGGACAGGATCAGGTATTCGCCAGCGGCTTTGCCCGAAGCTGCACTGTCGAAATGCCCATCCAGGGTGAACCAGCGCCCCGGCTGCGCGGTGCGGTCGTTGCCCTGCGCTTCGAACAGCTGGCCCTGCGCATCAAGCTCTTCCATGCGTCGCTGCGCCAGGGCTTCGCCGTCGTCGATGTTTTTAAAACCATAGCTGCCCGTGGTTTCATACACTTCCAGGGACGGTACAGCGCCTTGCCGGTTCAGCGAGTCGCCGCTGGCGCGGGCGCTGCGCGGATTCTTGAAGTTGAAGCTGGCTAGCGTCATCCGGGCCGAGGCCATGCGCCGCACAGTGCCCCATTGATGCACGCCATCATCTTCCATGGAACCGGCCTGGTGCTGGAAGGGCATGGCGCTCGATGCGCCATCGATGGGCTTGCCGGTGGTGCTGTCGTCGTCCAGCCACAAGGTGTGGCCGTCGTGGCGGTGTTCGTAGCGATAGTGCCAGCCCAGCTGTTCCCAATGGCGGTGCAGCAGGTTGTGGTCGCTCTCGTTGTGCTGGCAAATGTAGGTGATGGCGGGATCCGCGCCGCTGGCGGCCAGCTTATAGTCGCGCATCAGGTAGTCATCGAACACCTTGTCGGTCAGCGCCGCCACCGTCAAGCCGTGGAAGGCGACATTGTTTTGCCGCAAGCGCAAATGCGATAGCCACGGTTCCAGCACCATTTCATAAAAGGCGAAGCCGCCATCCGTGCGCAGGAAGCGAAATTCAAACACATAGCCGTTGAAGTAGCGCAAGCTGCCGTCTTCGCGCACCAGTTCGACGGTCACCATTTTCCCCATCACTTTGTCGAGGGCGATGGCCGCATCATCGGACAGCACTTCCACCACATAGGAAAAATCGCGCGACAGGCTTTCGCTGGCGGCCAGGCTGTTGGCCAGGAACTGGCTGTGGGCTGGCGCATCGCCATACGGAAAATGCAGGCGCAGCAGGCGCTGGCCCTGCATCTCGCCCACTAATGCCGTCCATGCCGCCGTCATCTCGGGGAACTTGCTCATCGCGCATCGCTTCACGGTAGGAATCGTTGAGCGACTGTAGCAATAGCGAACACTAGCGTTTTGCGCAGCCGCAAGCTTCAATCGTTGATTGAAGGCATCAGTTGCATTTCGTAATGCATGTCGTCGCAGTGGCGCGGTGTCGTGCCAATGCCGAGGAAACTGTTGCAGCCGAGTCCAGCGTGTGGCGCGGTCGTCAATGCCAGTCCCCGCACCTCGCTGGCGTGCAGTACCAGCACGATGTCGTAGCGCATGAGCGGCTGGCCGAACAGCATCAGCATGCGCCGCAGCGCTACGCTACCGGGCGCGCGCGGCAGGAAGCTCGCGTGCTGCTGCTTCGTGAGCGGACCGAGGCGCAGGCGCACGGCCAGGTCGGGGCGGCGGCAGCGCTCGCCGATGGTGGCGCGCTGGCCCAGCACGGCATTGGCCATGCCCAGCGCCGTTTGTTCGCGCGGCCCCAGCACGTCCATGCCCCCCGTCGCTTCGTCGATGTGGCAGGGCACGCCGAAGTGCTCGCCGAGGATGCGCGCCATCACGATGGATGAGATGGTGCGCTGCTGGAGCAAGCCCGAGTACAGGCCGATCGCCGCCTCGTCCTGGCGCTGGCCCTGACCCCGACTCGGCTGGCACGCGGCCAGGGCCAGCAGGCGCGACAGGAAGGCGCCGCCGTGGCCGGCGTACTCGATGCGGTATTTTTGCCAGGCCTGGTAAAACAGGGTGACGGCACGGCTGGAAAACAGGTCGAGAAAAGCGCGTGCGCTGGTGTCGCGTTCGCTATGCTGGTGCGCGGCGATGCGTTCCGAATAGTGGCTGGGCAAGCTACCCTGGCAGCCCAGCAGGCCCATGAAGGCGGGCGTGAGGTGGATGTGCTGGTTCTGGCCGGACAGCAGCGCTTGCAGCAAGGCATCGGCATCGGCTATGCCACCTGTCGCCAGCGCCTCGATCTGGCTGGCGGGAAAGCGCAGCGAGACGCTATTGTCGAAGCGTATGATTTTTGCCAGCGCCGTGTGTTCATCGATGCCGTGTTCGGCCAGCCACGCCAGCAGCAGGCGCAGCGCCTGGAAGCACTCGAAGCGCTGCGGCGCATCGAGCAATTGCTCGATCACGCTGGGGTGGCGTCGGCGCTGCGTTCCGGGCATCGGATGAGTTCCTCGCCGCTGCGCTGCGACAGCAGCGTCAGTTGGCTAAAGCAGTTGAGCTGGCTGTTCAGGGCGAAATAGCGCTGCAGCACTTGGGCAAAAACATAGATGCTGCTGCCGACGAAGGCTTGCTCGTCGATGCCCAGGCGGATGGCGATGCCGGGCATCAGGGTGGGAAACGGCACGGTCGGCATCCAGGCGCGCGTGCTGCCGTGTTCCAGCGTGACGATGCCCTGGATCAGGCGCTGCGTGGTGGGCGAACGGGGCAGGTCGTACAGGCTGAGCATTTTCTGGAACTCACCCAGGCCCGCTTGCGTCAGGCTGGCGTAATTGAGCGACAGGTGCGCAATCAGGCGCCAGTGCGTGTCGGCCAGGAAGCGCATGCTGGGCGTGGGCTTGCGCAGGAAGCGCGCGGGGATGCCGTCGGGCACGTCTTCGGCCAGCAGGTCGCCGCCGGGCAAGCCGTAATGCAATTGCGTGGGCAAGTCGCGGTTGCTGCACAGCAGCTGTGTCGAGACGGTGGCGCAGGCGGCGCTAGTCGGTGAAAATTGCGGGTCAATCAGGCAGAGGCGCATTTCATGACCGGGACTGATGGCTGCCACGGTTTCGTCGCGGCGCGCCAGCCAATATTGGCCATGATCTTGGCCACGGTCTTTGCCACGGTCTTTGCCATATTCCCGGCCCTGCTCGGCCTGGGCGCCTCGCAGCGAAGCATATAGCGGCAAGAAGGTGCTCAGGCGCTCGCCCGCCTCATCCTTGCGCAGCACGGTGACGGCCTCGATGCTGTGGATGTCGTAGGCAAACGCATGCGTGGCATCGGCCAGCAGGGCGTAGTCGGGCTCGGTATGCGTGAGGCGGATCGGCACGCCGGACTTGGCAAACAGGTTGACGACGGGCGTGCAGCCAAACAAGAGGTTGTTGCCGCTGACGCCGGCCAACAGCCGCGCCTCGTGGCTGTCGCTGCGCACGCCCTGCAGCGTCAGGTGCAAGGTGAACTGGCGGCACTGTTTTGGCAGCAAGGGCGCCAGCAGTGACCAGGCGATATCGATGAAATGAAACTTTTCCGGGAAGGCGAAATACTCGGTCAGCAGACGCAGTGCCGGATGCGAACGGGCGGAAATGGGGATCAGCGCATCGTCTTGCGCATAGCCGGCCGGCGTCAGCGGCGTGCCATCGACGGCCAGCCACGGGCTGTGATCGTCCAGCGCGACGTAGGCGCCCGCGCCGCGCAGGAACAGGGCGTCGAGCAGGGCCGCGCGCACGGACGGTTCGCCATCGGCAAACAGGCGCAGGCTGGAAAAGCCGGCCTGGTCCAAGTGGTAGTTGTCGCTGCTACTGCTGAATTGAATGCTGAGCAGGGCGCTGGTGCCAGCGGACAGGCGCAGGCCGGGCGGCGCGTCGATAAGCGGCGAAAAATGCAGGCGAGAAATGACCAGCGGCGCCAGAGTCACGTCATATGCACTGGTGAACTTGCAAGCCACGCCTTGTACCGGCTGCGAGCGCAGCAGCGTGCCGCGCGGGATATGCACAAGCTGGGCCAACTGGCCGCCGCCCGCTGCTTCATCGGCAGCGATGCGCACGATGGAGCATGAGGGAAATGGTCGCAGGTAGTGCGGGTACAGGGTGTCGAGCAGGGCGTGGGTAAATTGCGGATAGGCGTCGTCGAGGCGCTTGGCGACTCTGGCCGTGAGCAGGGCGACGGATTGGATCAGGCGCTCGACATGCGGATCTTCGCAGCTGTCGCCGGCGATCAGCAGGCGCCCGGCCGCTTTCGGGTAGCGGCTGGAAAACTCGCGCGTGTACTGGCGAAACAGGCCCAGTTCACGCTCGTAATACGGCAATAGTTGTTCCACGGTCGCGCTCTCGGCCAGCAGGAAAGCTTCATGCTGGCATCAGGCGCGCGCGTGGATGTTGACGCGTGACAATGATTCTTAGAAATGGTACTCCGCGCGTATCATCGGCGTCTTCGCCGTCTGGCCCACATTGCCCGTGGTGGTGGCCGCGTTGCCGAACTTGTTCTTCCAGTACTGGTATTCCAGGCCCACGCGGAAGGTGTTCTTGGCGCTACCGAGGGCCGCACCCACGTCGTACATTACTTGCATGTCAATATTCGTTTCCACCGCCGTGTCGCGTCCCACTTCATCCTTGCCTTTTGCATCGATGAGGTTAAAGAAACCTTCGAACGAGAACAGCGGCGACAGGGGGATGGCCCAGGCACCTGCCAGCATGGCGTGCGTTTTAAACGTGTAGCGGCCGCTTACTTGCGAGATAGGCGGGAAGGCGCCACTAGGGGCGTTGCTTTCACGCAGCAACAGCAGGCTGGTGTTGAAGAAGCCGGGCACGTCCCACATCAGGGTAGGGCCGGCCACCAGCATGCGCTTGCGCGAGTTGTAGCCAACGTCATTTTTCGTGTTGACATCAAAACCCAGGGTGACGCCGACACCGCGCACGGGGCCGAACTTGATGTCGCTACCGCGCACCTTGC
Organism: Janthinobacterium sp. CG_23.4; assembly: GCF_029892305.1. NCBI lineage: Bacteria > Pseudomonadati > Pseudomonadota > Betaproteobacteria > Burkholderiales > Oxalobacteraceae > Janthinobacterium > Janthinobacterium sp. CG_23.4. The sequence continues at coordinate 945,004 of NZ_JARXUX010000001.1, forward strand.
CGATGTCGATGGTGTTGCGGTACACCAGGTAGGCCTCTTGCGCGCCGGAAGTCTTGCCCAGCGCACCCGGATCCTTGCTGTCGGACATGAGGAAATCGAGATTGACGAAGTTGCTGCCGTATTTGTAGCCGCTGGCATGCGTGATGGCAAAGATGTTTTTCTTGATGTCGTTCGGATTGAACGGCTCGCGGTAGTCATTGCCGGCGCGCCAGCTCAGCGCGGTATCGCTCCAATCGGCAGCCTGGGCGGTCGCGCCCATGCCGAGGGTGGTAGTGAGGCAGAGCAACAGACACGGTATGGTTTTTGGCACTTTCGGCTCCTGATGGCGGTGTTGAAAAATGGTAACTAATGATGGCAGGGCGCGTAGTGCGCAGGAAGCGATGCGATGGGCATATTGGCGCCTGTGAATCCATGATGCGAGCATCGCCGCACCGGACAATATGCATTTTCTGCATACTTACTATCATTTCTTGCATATAATCATCGCATTTTCTCGCTCTTACCGGGCAAGGCGGTAGTGCTAAAGCTGATAATTTTTTTCAAAATTGTATACAGGTGTTGTTTTTTTGCGGAAATAGAAAGTACGCGCCGCCCGGCCCGTCCCCAAGCGTTGCGGATGCCGATACGATAGAGATAGCAATTGAGAGACCGCAGTTTGATTTCCCCCACCGGCATCGATGCCGGCGACCATGCAGTGAGGCACGAAAAAACAATGACGACACGCCTGGAATTACACGACATCAGCAAGCGCTATCCGTCCGTGGTGGCCAATGACGGCATCCACCTGAGCGTGGCACCCGGACAGATTCACGCCGTGCTCGGCGAAAACGGCGCCGGTAAATCGACCTTGATGAAAATCATCTATGGCGCCGTGCAGCCCGATGGTGGCCGCATCCTGTGGAATGGCCGCGAGGTCGAGATCGCCAACCCGTCGGCCGCGCGCGCGCTGGGTATCGCCATGGTGTTCCAGCACTTTTCCCTGTTTGACACCTTGACGGTGACGGAAAACATCGCCCTCGGTTTGCCTGCCGGCACCAATATGGCGGAACTGGCGCAGCGCATCGAGGCGACGGCGCGGCAGTACGGCCTGGACCTGGAGCCGCAGCGCCACGTCCACACCTTGTCGGTGGGTGAATGCCAGCGCGTGGAAATCGTGCGCGCCTTGCTGGCCAAGCCGCAACTGTTGATTCTCGATGAACCGACCTCGGTGCTGACGCCGGGCGCCGTGGAAAAACTGTTTGGCACCTTGCGCCAACTGGCGGCCGAAGGCTGCAGCATCCTTTACATCAGCCACAAGCTCGACGAGATCCGCGCCCTGTGCCATACGTGCACGGTGGTGCGCGCGGGCAAGAATGCGGGCGTATGCGACCCATCGCAAGAGTCTGCGGCCAGCCTGTCGCGCCTGATGATAGGGGCCGAGCCGCCCGCCGTCACGCGCGTGGCGCGCACGCCGGGCGCGGCCATGCTGAGCGTGCGGCAGTTGGACTTGCCGAAGAGTCATCCATTCGCCACTGAGTTGCGCGATATTAACTTCGACGTGCGCGCGGGCGAGATCGTCGGCATCGCTGGCGTGTCCGGCAATGGCCAGCAGGAATTGCTGGCCGCCCTGTCGGGCGAGGACATGCGCGCGGCCCCCGCCAGCATCGTGCTGAACGGCACCCAGGCGGGCCGCTTGCCGCCGGGCCGGCGTCGCGCCCTGGGCTTCGGCTTCGTGCCGGAGGAAAGGCTGGGGCGTGGCGCCGTGCCCGACATGGGGCTGGCCGACAACGTTTTGCTGAGCTTGCAGACACCGGCCACCATCCGCCACGGCTTCGTGCGTCACCACGTGATCGCGCAGCGGGCGGCCGCCATCATCGCGCGCTTCCAGGTGAAGGCGGGCGGGCCGCAAGCGCTGGCGCGCAGCCTGTCGGGTGGCAACTTGCAGAAATATATAGTCGGGCGCGAAGTCATGCGCGAACCCACCGTGCTGGTGGTGGCGCAGCCGACCTGGGGCGTGGACGTGGGCGCGGCCGCGCAAATCCGCGCTGAATTGCTGGCGCTGCGCGACGCTGGCTGCGCCTTGCTGGTGGTATCGGAGGAACTCGATGAATTGTTTGACATTAGCGACCGCTTGCTGGTGATGGCGAAAGGAAAAATTTCACCGTCGCTGGACGTGGGCGAGGCCAGCGTGACTCTCGTCGGACAGTGGATGAGCGGGCTGTGGCCGCAGGAGGCGACCCATGCTTAAGTTTGCCTTGCAGCTGGAAAAGCGTCCCGTATACCCGAAGGGGGCGGCCCATGACTAAGTTCGCCTTGCGCCTGGAAGCCCGGCCTAGCCCGTCGCGCCTGATGTCGTGGCTGTCGCCCGTACTGGCCGTGCTGCTCACCGTGCTGTGCGGCGCGCTGTTATTTAGTGCGCTGGGACACGATCCGCTGGCGGGACTGGCCGTCTTCTTCGTGGAACCCTTGCGCGACGCGCACGGCTGGTCCGAGCTGGGCCTCAAGGTGGCGCCGCTGCTCTTGATCGCCGTGGGCCTGGCCATCTGCTTTCGCGCCAACATTTATAACATCGGCGCGGAAGGCCAGCTGACCCTGGGTGCCATTTGCGGCGGCGCGGCCGCGCTCTACCTCGACGATGGCATGGGTGGTGCTGCCATCATCGGTATATCGCTGCTGGCCGGCATGGCGGGCGGCATGTTGTGGGCGGGCTTGGTGGCCTGGCTGCGCGACCGCTACAACGCCAGTGAAATCCTGGTCTCGCTGATGCTGGTCTACATCGCCCAATTGCTGCTCAGCTATCTCGTCTACGGTGTGCTGCGCGATCCGGAAGGGTTTAATTTTCCGCAATCGAAACTGCTGTCCGACGGCTTGCTGTTGCCGATGTTGATCAGCGATACGCGCTTGCACGTGGGCATCGTCTTCGCCTTGCTGGCCTCGCTGGGCGGCTGGCTGTATTTGTCACGCAGCATTGCCGGATTCCGCCTGCGCGTGGGCGGCATGGCGCCGGCCGCCGCCCGTTATGCGGGCTTTTCCTCGCGCAAGACCTTGTGGTCTTCCTTGCTGATCTGCGGCGCCCTGTCCGGTCTGGCGGGTGCCTGCGAAGTGCTGGGGCCGATGGGGCAGCTTACGCCCACGGTCTCGCCCGGCTACGGCTTTGCCGCCATCATTGTCGCTTTCGTGGGGCGCTTGCATCCTGTGGGCGTGATTTTTTCCAGCTTCGTCATGGCCCTGTTCTATATCGGCGGCGAACTGGCGCAATCGCGCCTGGGGCTGCCGAGTGCGATTACCGGCGTGTTTCAGGGCATCTTGCTGTTCGCCTTGCTCGCTTGCGACGTGCTGATTCAATACAAATTGCGCTGGAGAAAAAATGGATAACCTGGCCCTGACGATAGCGCCCTTGATTGCCGCCAGCATCAATGCGGGGACGCCGCTGATGCTCGCCGCGCTGGGGCTGCTGGTCAATGAAAAGGCGGGCGTGGTGAACCTGGGCGCGGAAGGCATGATGCTGGTGTCGGCCATCACCGGCTTTGCCGTGGCCGTCAACACGGGCAGCCCGGCCCTGGGCTTTCTGGCGGGGGCGGGCGCCAGCGTGCTGCTGTCCGGTTTCTTCGCCTGGCTGACCGTGTGGCTGGGCACGAACCAGTATGCAACGGGCCTGGCCTTGTCCCTGTTTGGCGCGGGCGCGTCGACGTATATCGGCTTGAAGTATGTGGGCAACAGCTTGCACAATGGCCGCTTCGGCATCCCGTTCCTGGAAGACATTCCCGTGCTGGGGCCGGCCCTGTTTCGCCAGCATCCGATGGTGTATCTGTCGCTGCTGCTGTGCGTGGCCATCGCCTGGTTTTTGTACCGCACGCGATCAGGCCTGGTGTTGCGCGCCGTGGGCGAGTCGCCAGCATCCGCGCATGCGCTCGGTTACCCTGTGCGGCGCATCCGCCTGGCCGCCGTGCTGTTCGGCGGCGCCTGCTGCGGCCTGGCCGGTGCCTTTTTGTCGCTCGTCTACACGCCGTTGTGGGTCGAGGGCATGGTAGCGGGACGCGGCTGGATCGCGCTGGCGCTGACCACGTTTGCCACCTGGCGCCCGGCGCGCGTGGTGGGCGGCGCCTATTTGTTTGGCGGCATCACGATATTGACGTTCCATGTGCAGGCGCTGGGCGTGCCCATCGCCTCGCAACTGCTGTCGATGCTGCCGTACCTGGCGGCCATCGTCGTACTGGTCTTGATCTCCAGCAATGCCAATTACATCAAACTGAACATGCCAGCTTCGCTGGGCAAGCATTTCAATCCGGGTAGCTAGCCCGTACCGTGCCAAGGCGCGCCGTCATTCCCCCGCGGCGCGCTGTCTTCTTTATTTTCGATGGGGGGCCATCACAAGGAAAACCATGTCCAAGAAACTATTCTGCGCCGCCGTCTGCAGTGCTGCGCTGCTGCCCGCCATGTCCGTCATGGCCGCCGCACCCGCGTCCGCGACGGCGCCGCTGAACGTCGGCTTCGTGTATATCAGCCCCATCGGCGATGCTGGCTGGACCACCCAGCACGACCAGGCGCGCAAGGAAATGGAAAAGGCGTTGGGCAACAAGATCACGACCAAGTATGTGGAAAACGTGCCGGAAAGCGCCGATGCGGAGCGCGTAATCCGCGATTTGGCGCAAACTGGCAGCAAGCTGGTCATCACGACTTCGTTCGGTTACATGAATCCCACCTTGAAAGTGGCGAAGCAATTTCCTAATGTGAAGTTTATCCACCTGACTGGCTACAAGACGGCGCCGAACGTGGCCAACACCAACGCCCGTTTCTACGAAGGCCGCTACCTGGCCGGCGTGTTGGCCGGCAAGATGAGCAAGACCCATGTGGCCGGTTATGTGGCGGCCTTCCCGATCCCGGAGGTGTTGCAGGGCGTTAACGCCTTCACGCGTGGCATGCGCAGCGTCGATCCCAAGGCGGAAGTGAAAGTGGTGTGGGTCAATAGCTGGTTCGACCCGGGCAAGGAACGCGATGCGGCCATCACCCTGATCGGCCAGGGCGCCGACGTGGTCACCCACCACACGGACTCGACTGCCGTGGTGCAGGCTGCGGAAGAGAAGGGCAAGTATGCGATCGCCTACCACTCGGACATGAAAAAGTACGGGCCAAAGGCGCAGCTGGCCGCCGTCACCCATCATTGGGGCGAGTACTACACGCAGCAGGCAAAAGCCGTGCTGGACGGTACGTGGAAGTCCAGCAGCACCTGGGGCGGTATCAAGGATGGCATGGTCAAGCTGGAAGGTATCAACGCCGCCGTGCCTGCCGATGTGAAACAGTTTGTTTTGGCACGCGAAAAAGAGATGGTTGCTGGCAAGCTCAATCCTTTCAGTGCGCCGATCAAGGACAACGACGGCAAAGTGCGCCTGGACAAAGGCGTGTTGGACGATGCAGCGCTGACGAAGATGGATTATTTTGTCGAAGGCGTCGCAGGTAAAGTTTCCGGAAAGTAATATCTTTGCATATAAACTTGCTGTAATATTGCCGGAAACGGGGGCTGGTCCGGGAGTGCATGCGCATTCCCGGATCACCCACATAGCAGTGCTTGAACAAGCCCGCACCGGAGGTTGACCCATGGACAGATTGGAAGTATTCAAGATTATCGCGCTGCAAGCGAGCAAGGGCGAGCTGACGTTCCCCGCCAACGTCAAGGCTACCTTGAAGCTGCAGGAAGCGCTGGACGACCCCGAGTGCCATATCGAAGCAGCTGCCCGCATGATCATGGCCGAGCCGCTACTGTCGGCGCGGGTCGTGGCGCTGGCCAACTCGGCCGCCTACAACCGTTCCGGCAATGAAATCGCGAATGTGCGCGCAGCCGTCTCGCGCCTGGGTTTTGCCACATTAAAGTCGATGGTGGCGTCCGTCATCGTGCGCCAGCTGGGCAGCCAGATCACGGACCCGCAATTGCGCGCCAAGTCGGCCAAGCTGTGGGAGCACACGGCGCACGTGGCCGCGCTGAGCCAGGTGATCGCCCGGAAAGTCACGCACGTGGATGTGGAAACGGCCATGTTCGCCGCCATCGTGCACGAAGTAGGCGGCTTTTATCTGCTGTCGCGCGCCGAGGAATATCCGGGCTTGCTCGACGATAATACGCAAGACTGGATCGAATACGGCGAAAAACTGATCGGCCGTGGCGTGCTGCGCCAGCTGCAAGTGCCCGACATGGTCTTGCAGGCAGTCGAAGGCATGTGGCATGGCGGCAGCCCGTTCCCGCCTCGCACCTTGGGCGCGACGCTGGTGCTGGCCAACGATTTGTCGCCCGTGGGCTCGCCCCTGCATGCGCCGGAAAGCGCCGCGCGGCGCCTGGAGGCGGCGAAGATCGACTTCGGCATCGGCGGCAGTACCTTGCACACCATTCTCGACGAATCGGCGGAAGAGATCGAATCACTGGCGGCGGCCTTGCTGGTCTGAGGCTCTTCCCACTGTTATCCCCGCCCTTGTTGCGGGGATTTTTTTGGTCTGCATTTTGATGTGCCTGCTGCATGGCATACAATCGCCGGCCCGGCTATCCGTCGGCCCGATTGTCTCCTCTTACCCAAAGGATCTTATGCAGCAGCTGTATTTTTCCCTGGCCGCCACTGTCCTCGCTTCCAGCCTGGCGCTGACATTTTCTGCGCATGCCGCTCCCGCTTTGCCCTTGGTACAGGAAGCGCCCCTGCGCGCCCACCTGGCCTTCCTGTCCAACGATTTGCTGGAAGGGCGCGGCACGGGCCAGCGTGGCGCCGACTTGACGGTGGCGTATTTGGAAACGCAGGCACAGATGGCCGGTTTGCGCCCGGTGCGCGGCAATAGCTATCGCCAAAGTGTGCAAATTGCCGGCGTGAAATCCTTGCCACAAGATAGCAGCCTGCAAGCCGTCGCCGCTGGCAAGATCGTGCCGCTGGCGTTCGGTCCAGACTGGGTCTGGGCCACGGGCGACTCCGTTGCCGCCCACGCGTTTGACGCGCCGCTGGTGTTCGTCGGCTACGGCATCACGGCGCCGGAAGAAGGCTGGAACGATTTCAAGGGCGTCGATGTCAAAGGCAAGATCGTCGTCATGATGGTCAATGACCCGCAGCCCACGGTCACCGAACCGCAGCGCTTCGCGGGCAAGGCGCTGACCTATTACGGCCGCTGGACCTACAAATTCGAGGAAGCCCAGCGCCAGGGCGCGGCCGGCGTATTGCTGATCCACACCAAACCGTCCGCCTCGTATGACTGGAGTGTGGTGCAAAATAGCTGGAGCGGTAGCGAGCGCTTCCAATTGGCGCACCGCGCGGCCGGCACGCCGCTGCAAGGCTGGATTGCGCAAGACGCGGCGCGCCGCTTGTTTGCGGCCGGCGGGCAGGACCTCGATGCCTTGCGCGCGCAAGCCGAAAGCAAGGACTTCAAGGCCGTTGCGCTGGACGCCAAGCTGAGCGGTGAAATGAAATCGGCCGTGCGCAAGGTCGAGCAGTTCAATATTGCCGGCATGGTGCCGGGCACCGATCCGCTATTGAAAGAGGAAGCCGTCATCTACAGCGGCCACTGGGATCACCTGGGCAAGCAAGGCCAGGATGACGAAAAAGCGGGCGACATCATCTACAACGGCGCCGTCGATAACGCTTCCGGCACGGCCGGCTTGCTGGCCATGGCGCAGGCAGCCGTCAAGAAACCTGCCAAGCGCACGCAGATCTTTCTGTGGGTGGCGGCCGAAGAGCAGGGTTTATTGGGCAGTGCCGCGTATGCGGCCGACCCGCTGTGGCCCTTGAACAAGACGGCGGCCGCGCTGAACCTCGATAGCTTGAATTTCGTGGGCGCCACGCATGACATCGGCGCGCAAGGCAGCGAGCGCACGCAATTGCAAGAGATGGCCGCCGCCGTGGCGAAAAGCATGGGCATGCACATTGCGCAAGCACGTCCCGACCTGGCCGGAGCTTATTTCCGCAGCGACCATTTCAGCTTTGCCAAGGCGGGCGTGCCGGCGTTTTCCATCAATGGCGGCCGCGAGTACGTCAAGGACGTGGCAGCGTCGCAAGCCAAGGCGGCTGCCTACGGTCCCCGTTACCATCAAGTGAGCGATGAATACGATGCCAGCTGGGATTTGTCCGGCATGACGCAGCAGGCGCAATTTACCTTGAACCTGGGGCAAGCTGTGGCGAATGCAGCGAGGATGCCGCTCTGGAAGGCAGGCGATGCGTTTGGCAAGGTGCGCCAGCCGGCCAAGTAAATTGTCTCGGCATAAAAACCGCGCAATCTGAGCGGTTTTTTGCGTCTCAGCTAGCCCGTTCCAGCCAGTGCAGACAGCGTTTTTATGCCTGCTGCGCCAGCGCCGCATGCACTTGCGCCGTGATTTCATACGAGCGCAGTCGGTGCTGGTGTTCGAAGATCTGCGAGGTGATCATCAGCTCGTCGGCACCCGTTGCGGCAATAAAGGCGGCCATCTTCGCCTTCACCGTGTCTGGCGCGCCGATGGCCGTGCATGACAGGACGGCATCGAGCATGGCCCGCTCCTGTGGGCCCAGCTGTTCCAGATAGCCGGGCACGGGTGGCTGCAAGCGCGATGGGCGGCCCGTGCGCAGGTTGACGAAGGCTTGCTGCATCGAGGTGGCGCGCAGATGCGCTTGTGCATCCGTGTCGGCGGCAAACACATTAAATCCCAGCATGACATACGGTTTTGCCAATTGCGTCGATGGCTTGAAATGTTCGCGGTAATACGCCACGGCTTGCAGCATCATTTGCGGCGCGAAGTGCGAGGCGAACGCATATGGCAAGCCCAGGTGGGCGGCCAGCTGGGCGCCGAACAGGCTCGAACCGAGTATCCACACCGGTACTTTCGCACCCTTGCCGGGCACGGCCAGTACGCGCTGGCGCGGCGCGTCGGACATGTAGTCGATCAATTCCAGCACGTCTTGCGGAAACTCTTCCGCGTCGGACTGCAAGTCGCGGCGCAGTGCGCGCGCTGTCGTCTGGTCGGAGCCGGGCGCGCGGCCCAGGCCCAGGTCGATGCGGCCCGGATGCAGCGCTTCCAGGGTGCCGAACTGTTCCGCGATGAGCAGCGGCGAGTGGTTCGGCAGCATGATGCCGCCCGCACCCACGCGGATGGTTTTCGTGCCAGCCGCCACATGGGCGATGACGACGGCCGTGGCGGCGCTGGCGATGCCGGGCATGCCGTGGTGTTCGGCCAGCCAGTAGCGTTTGTAGCCCCAGCGTTCGCCATGCTGCGCCAGGTCCAGCGTGTTCTTGAATGACTCGCTGGCGTTGCTGCCTTCGGCGATGGGCGCGAGGTCGAGTATGGAAAATGGGATCATGGTGGCGATATCGGGACGTGGTGAAAAATCACAATGGACGATTTGTCTATCCCCTGACGCTGGCACAGTCGGCCAGCAAGAAAGCATGGCGGGGAAGACAGGCTGCGCACATGATAATGCGAATCGGGAATTTGCGTACTGATCGGTAAAAAACTCATATTGATTCGAAATCACTGCCGGCGGTGCTGAAGTGGGCCGCCCCGACTTTATGCGTCGCGCCGTAACCGCGACGAGCAGGGGGCCTGCACTGGCCGCAGGCATGGGAACTGGAGCACAAACTGGAGTACAAGCTGGCGCAGATGCGGGGCTGGCTGGAACGCGAGCGTGCCGATGCCTTGCACCAGCTGTTCGGTAGCCGTCATGCGCGATTGAGCCAGATCAAGCGTCTAATTGTTGTGCTTGGTATAAACGATGATGGTAATCACTAGGGCGTGCCCCCGCACGTTTCCTCATTGCTCAATTGGGAGAAAAAATGTCATCTGGTCCTACCGCAAAACTGATCGATGAGTTGGTGCTGGCCGTCGTCGGCACAGCGCGCGACACCCGTGCTCGCCATGTACTGGCGCAGGCCTTGCATGGCCTGGTGCGGCAGGCGCGTGCGGAACAGTTGCTCGACATGCAGCGCGATGCGGCACGCGCCGTGGGCGCCGGCAGCCGGCGCGAGACGCGCGCCCTGATGCGGCGCCTGGGCGCATGCAGTCAGCGGCAGTTGCGCCTGGCATTGCAGGACGGCGAAGCGGACCGCGCCTGAGCGCCAGTGCCTGCGCCAGTTCAGGCTTCGGGCAGCTGCGCGCGCTTGCCGAGGGCGGCGACGACCATTCTTGGCCAGAGGAAAAACAGCAACAGGCAGACCGCCGCTGCGGCCGTGATATCGACCACCCAGTCGCTCACGGCGCCACGACGGTAAGGCAGGAAACTCTGGATGAATTCGTCCAGCGCGCCCATGGCCGCCACCATCAGCACCGACAGCAGCGCCCGGCGCGCCATGCCGCCGCGCGTGCCGCTGAACAGGATCAGGGCCAGCACGCCATAGCCGAAGCAATGCAGTACCCCGCCCGAGGCATAGTGGCCCACATCCGCGCGCACGCCCGGTATGTCGCCGACCAGGATCACCAGCAGATACAACAGCAGTGCCGTACGGTAGCGCAGGCGTGCGTGGCGGTCGGCAAAACACAGTTCGAGCAATGGGGTAGGCATGATGCGTCAGGAAAAAAATGAAAGGCAGCCACAATATCATGCGCATGGAGGCAGCCGGTTTTTTGCGCAAAAGCTTGCCTGTCAGGCAAAAAAAAGGCCCGCGGTAGCGCGGGCCGAAAACCCAAATGAAATGGGTCAAGAGTTGAGAGTTGCTCGGTACTACCATGTCGCCTGCCTTGCGGGCCCGCGCCACAGTCTTTAAAGGGGATGGTGTGCCATTGCGGCACACCTGTCTGTGGTCAGGCATATCGGTTGCCTGTACAGCAGATGAAGCAAGTATAGGTGGCGAACATGACGAGCCGATGACACGGCGCAACATATTTTTCGGTGGACGGCATTACTGGAAAGATTGTGCGTCATGGCAAGAATAGCCATGTTTCAAGAGTGGCAGCAAAAAAAAGCCCGCTGATGAAAGCGGGCTTAAAACTATTTTCTTGGAGGAGAATAGTGGAGACAGGTGCATTATGCTGCGTCGCACGATATGTGTCTAATGATCTTTTTAGATATGCATTATTCTTTTTTAATATAACTGTCCTGTTTCAGTCTCACTCCTTTACCGCTACCGTGTAGTTGAGCGCCAGGCGTCCGCCATCGACATAGATGGTCTGGCCCGTCATGTAGGTGGCGTCGTCGCTGGCCAGGAAGGCGGCGATACCGGCCACTTCTTCCGGTTCGCCGCAGCGGCCCAATGGCGTGCGCGAAAGGATCGTGTGGCGTGCCTGCGGGCTCGACAAGACCGCCTGCTTGGCCAATTCCGTCAGGATGGTGCCCGGCCCGATGCCGTTCACGCGCACGCCGTGTGGCGCCAGATTCAGGGCCATGACCTTGGTCAGCTGGTTGATGGCGCCTTTCGACACCACGTAGGGTACTTGGTTCGGGATCGCCAGCTCCGCATTCACGCTGGACATATTGATGATGCAGCCGCTGTTGCGCTTGACCATCTCTCGCGCCACAGCCTGGCCGCACAGGAACATGGATTTCAGGTTGATGCGCATGACCCTGTCGAAATCGTCTTCGCACACGTCGAGAAAATCGGCCGCGTGCGTGACGCCGGCATTGTTGACGAGGATATCAATCTGGCCGAACTGGACCAGGGTTTCTTTCAGCATGGCGTCCACGTCCGCCTTCTGGCTGACGTCGGCGCAAAAGAAGCGCGCTTGCGGGCCGAGGGTGGCGGCCGCCTGCGCGCCCTCTTCCTTGATATCGACCAGCATCACCTGCGCCCCTTCGGCGATCAGGCGCGTGGCGCAGGCCAGGCCGATGCCTTGCGTGGCACCGGTGACGATGGCGGTTTTATTGATCAGTTTCATCAGAGGACGATGGCTTCGTTCGGCAATTGGTTGCCGCGCGTGCCATGCGCGGGGAAGTGGCTTTGCAGCAAGGTATTTAGCTGCGCCAGTGCGGCCAGCGTGCTGTCGTGGTAATTGCCGTCCTTGGAGCCCCGGGTCATGCTGCGGCACACGCCTTGCCACTGTTCCGGCGTGATGCGCCGGCCCACGTTGCGGTCGGCAACGATATCGACCTGGTGTTCGGCCAGGTTGATATAGATCAGCACGCCAACGTTGTCTTCCGTATCCCACACGCCATACTCGGCGAACAGTGCGCGCGCCCGCTCGCGGTTGCTCACGCCCTGGTAAGCCATGCCCGGTGTCAGGGCCGCTTCGACGATCAGGCGCACTTCCGCCTGGTGCATCGCTTCACCGTCGGCAATGACCGTCTCGATGGCTTTCAGGGTGCGTTCGGGAAACGCCTGGCGCGCCGTCGCGGGCGTACCCCGTAAATGTTTCAGGGCACGTCCGCAGCGTTGTCCAAATGTCAGTTGTTGCATCATTACCAATCTCCCGAGGCGCCGCCGCCGTCAAAACCGCCGCCGCCGCCGCCGAAACCTCCGCCGCCGCCGCTACCGCCACCGCCGCCAAAGCCGCCGCCACCACCGCGGTTGTTCAGCGCCTGGCTCAAAATGCTGCCCAGCACAACGCCCGTGGCGCCGCCAGACCAGTTGCCGCCGCGTTGCAGCCGCTTGGGGCCGCCGCGCGAGCGCAATACGCTCAGCACGATGAGAAAGCCGAAGAATAGCAGCGGCAGCCAGAAGGTCAGAGCGCCCGCTTCCACGCTGGCCGGGGCTTTCTGCTGTGCTGCAGCGGGGAATTGCTCTTGGTTGAGCAAGGTGGCAATCGCCCCCACGCCAGCGACCAGGCCACCATAAAAATCGTTCTGCTTGAAGTGGGGCGCGATCACGTCTTGTAGTACGCGTTTCGATTGCGCATCCGTCAGCACGCCCTGCACGCCACGGCCCGCTTCGATGCGCAGGCGGCGCAGGGACGATGGATTATCTTTCGCCACCATCAGCAGCACGCCGTCATCGACGCCCTTGCGGCCCAGCTTCCAGGCATCGCTCACGCGGATGCTGTATTGCTCGATCGCTTCCGGTTCGGTGCTCTTGACCAGCAGCACGGCGATCTGGCTGCCCGTCTTGGCTTCGTAGTCGGCCAGTACGCCTTCCAGTGCCGCTTTCTGCTTGGCATCGAGCATGCCGGCGTTGTCTGTCACGCGCGCGGCCAGCGGCGGCACGGGCTGCAAGCCCTGCGCGCTGGCCGGCAGGCTGGTGCACAGCAGCAGTGCCGTCGCCAGTGCCGCCAGATAAGACCAGGCTTTCATCTTATTTGCCGAAGTTGACGGTCGGTGCGGTCGAGATGGCTTTTTCATTTTCCACCGTGAACGATGGCTTGACCTTGTAGCCGAAGACCATGGCCGTCAAGTTGTTGGGGAAACTGCGCGCATGCACGTTGTAATCCTGCACGGCGACGATGTAACGCTGGCGCGCCACGGTGATGCGGTTTTCCGTGCCTTCCAATTGCGACTGCAAGTCGCGAAAACTGGTGTCGGCTTTCAAGTCCGGGTATTTCTCGGACACCACCATCAGGCGCGACAGGGCCGATGACAGCTGTCCCTGCACTTGCTGGAATTTCTCGAACGCGGCCGGATCGTTCAGCACTTCGGGAGTGATCTGGAAACTGGTGGCGGCGGCGCGCGCCTTGGTCACCGCTTCCAGGGTTTCGCGTTCGTGCGTGGCATAGCCCTTGACGGTGTTGACCAGGTTGGGGATCAGGTCGGCACGGCGTTGGTACTGGTTGACGACTTCGCCCCAGGCGGCCTTGGTGGCTTCGTCCTTGCTCTGGAAGTCGTTGTAGCCGCAGCCTGTCAGGATGCCGGCCAGGACGGTGACGCTCAGCGCCAGGCGCAGCCATTTGGTGAATTGATTGGTGATGTGCATGATGGGTTCCGTGCAGAGTAGAAGGGATGCGGCAAATATACCTGAAACGGCCCGCAATGTCGGTTTAAATAGGCGCAGGCCGCTGGCACCGCCTGACTTGACAGGACCGCGCCGCGTTACAATACGGGGTTTGCAACTGACTATAGAGAAGGTGTGCCGTGAATTTCATCAATAAATTATCCGCCGCATGGACGGCCAATAATTCCCTGCTGTGCGTGGGACTCGATCCCGATCTGGCAAAACTGCCGGCGGAACTGCGCGACTTGCCCGATGGAATCACCACCTTTTGTACGCGCATCATCGACGCCACGGCCGATCTGGCCTGCGCCTTCAAGCCGCAGATCGCCTATTTTGGCGCGCTGGGTGCGGAAAAGCAGTTGGAAGACATCTGCCGTTACGTGCGCGAGAATTATCCGCATATCCCGCTGATCCTCGACGCGAAACGCGGCGACATCGGCGCCACGGCCACGCAATATGCGCGCGAAGCGTTCGAGCGCTACGGCGCCGACGCCGTCACCGTGAACCCCTACATGGGCGAGGATTCGCTTGACCCTTACCTGGCGTGGCAAGACCGCGGCGTGATCATCCTGTGCCGCACCTCGAACCCGGGCGGCTCGGACCTGCAATTTCTCGACACCGATGGCGTACCCCTGTACCAGCGCGTAGCGCGCCTGGTGGCCGAGAAATGGAACAAGAATGGCCAGTGCGCGCTCGTCGTCGGCGCCACTTTCCCTGAAGAACTGGCGCAAGTACGCGCCATCGTCGGCGACATGCCGCTGCTGGTGCCTGGCATCGGCGCCCAGGGCGGCGATATTGCCGCCACCGTCGGCGCTGGCCAGACGGCGAACGGCATGGGCATGATGATCAGTTCCTCGCGCGCCATCATTTACGCCACGGCGCAAGCGGGCGAGGATTTCGCCGACGCGGCGCGCCGCGTGGCGATCGAAACGCGCGATGCGATCAATCAACACCGCGCAGCGTAGGTCGGATTAGCGGCGTAGCCGCGTAATCCGACACCACCACGCTCGGGCCAACAATGTTGTCGGATTACGCGGGGCTTTGCCCCGCTAATCCGACCTACGGCTGGGGGCAGACCCGCCGGGTCTGACCCCGGGTTTTAATCCCTCTGTGGCGCGACGATCTCTGCGTAATCGTACAGTTCACCGAGAATTTCTTCTCCCCGCTCATCGACCGATTCCGACAGCACGTCGATTTCGGTAAACAGCATGTCGATGCTGCGCGCGCCGGCGTCGCCGTCGAACAATCGGGCGGCGCGGTGCTGTTCCCAGCGCAGGCTTTCCGCTACGCTCAGGGTTTGCGGAAAATTGCGGGCACGATAGCGAAACAGCAATTCCTGCAGGCGTTCGTCGGCAAACGATGGGCGTGCGGCCGCCAGCTTGGCCGGCGTGTCGCGGCGTAGTGATTCGAGCAGGCGGCGGTCGTCGTTGCTGACGAAACCATTGTATAAATCTTCATCCACGTCTAGCGCAACATTCACGCCCGGGCGCTGGAATACGTCGGCCCAGATCGCCTCCATGTTCGGCGCCGTGGCGGCCAGCTGGGCGTTGGCGCGCGCCGCTTCCAGGTCGATACCCCAGTGCGCAGCCATGGCTGGCGACAGGGTCTTTAAATTGCCGACCAGCATGGGCGACTTGTTCAGGTGCACGCTTTTCACGGGGAGGCGCGTCATGCCTTCCGGCATGGCTTCCTTGCGCGTGAACATGCGCGCGCGGATAGTGTCGGCGTCCAGGCTGAACAGCTCGCGTGGGTCGTAGGCACAATCCCAGACCAGAATTTCATTCTTGTTGCTCGGGTGCGTGGCGAGCGGCCAGACGACGCCCAGGCAACCCCGTTCGGCGGGGAACATGCCCGACACGTGCAGGAAGGGTTGGCGTTCGCTGGCGGCCAGGTGCATGCCCATTTCGCTGGCGACCCTGTCCTTCTTGTGTAGCGCCAGGCAGAACTCGAACAGCTTCGGTTGCTTTTCGCGGATCAGGCGGGCCAGGGCGATGGTGGCGCGTACGTCGGACAGCGCATCGTGCGCCGCTGCGTGGACCAGGCCATTGGCCTTGCTCAAGTGTTCGAGTTTAAAACTGGTCTGGCCATCGTCGCGTTTCGGCCACTCAATGCCTTCCGGGCGCAGCGCGTGCGTCATGCGCACCACGTCGAGAATGTCCCAGCGGCCGCAATGGTTTTTCCATTCGCGCGCATACGGGTCGATCAGGTTGCGCCAGAATAGGAAACGCGTGACTTCATCGTCGAAACGGATGGTGTTGTAGCCTACGCCGATGGTGCCCGGTTCCGAAAAAGCCGCTTCGATGGTGGCCGCGAACTGGTGCTCTGGCACGCCCAGCTGCAAGCATTGCTGCGGCGTGATGCCCGTGATCAGGCACGCTTGCGGGTCTGGCAGGAAATCATTGGCAGGCTGGCAATACAGCATGATAGGCTCGCCGATCTCCTTGAGTTCGGCGTCCGTGCGGATGGCCGCGAACTGGGCCGGGCGGTCGCGGCGCGGCTGCGCGCCAAAGGTTTCGTAGTCGTGCCAAAGGAAAGTCTGGGTAGTCATTGATGGTCGTTGCTTAATTGGTTATCTGGGCCGCTCAAAGAGTCGCTGCTACAGTTTTCTGAAAACCTGCCGATACTACACGAGAGCATGAGCAGCATTGCGTTTCCCGCATGGTGGCATACATTGCCCGTTCAAGGAGGTCTATCGTGTCAATTCCCATCGCCGCAAGCAGCAATTCCACTCCTTCCGTGACTTCCGTCAGTACGGGCGTTGCCGGCAAGGACGATAAAGTTCAGCAAAAGGATGGCGTCAAGACGGAAATGAGCGTCAATGAGCGCAGCAAGCTGCAGTTGAACGCCTCCATCATGCAGGCGTCGATGAATGTCTCCATCGCTTCGGAAAACGCGCCGCTGGCGCTGCTGTACAAGACCGCCATCACGAATATCAATGAAGCGCTGAAGGGCCAGTACGGCGAGGATGCGATCGGGAACGCGGCGTCGCAAGATAATAGCGCCGAAGCGACGGCCAGCCGCATTGTATCGCTGTCGACGGGTTTTTTTGACGCCTACAAGAAGCAAAATCCTGGTCTGGACGACGCTACGGCCCTGAGCAAGTTCATGGATACCATCAGTGGCGGCATGGAAAAAGGCTTCAAGGAAGCGCGCGATATCCTCAGTGGCTTGAACGTGCTGAACGGCGATCTCGCCAGCAATATCGACAAGACGTATGAATTAGTGCAAAAAGGCTACGCCGATTTCATCGCCGCGCGCAGTAGCAACAAGGATGACGGCGCCAAGCCGGCCGACAGCAAGGCCGCCTGATCTTGATGACACCTGAGGCGCCTGGGAAAATGTCCAGGGCCAGGCGCATTGCCGAAAGCAGTGCGAATGTACGACCAGGCAATGCAACGACGCCATGGGCGTTTTATCAGGTGCTTACGCGGTTGCGGCCCGATGCTTTGGCGCGGTACAGCGCCGCATCGGCTGTCGCGATCAGCGCTTCGTCATCCTGTCCGGCAGCCAGGCTGGCTACGCCGAAGGAACCGGTGATGTGCGGCAGGGCGCTGCGCATGTCGGTGAAGATAAGGGCTTGCTGCATGCGTTCGCACAGGCGCTCGGCGACCCGCAGGGCCACGTTTTCGCTGGTGTCGGGCAAGATCACCATCATTTCCTCGCCACCATAGCGCACGGCAAAATCCGTGGGGCGCAGGGCAGCGCCCAGCACTTGCGCGGCGATGCGCAGCGCCTGGTCGCCCGCCTGGTGGCCGTGGGTGTCGTTAAAGCGCTTGAAATGGTCGAGGTCTATCATTACCAGCGACAGCGGCGAGCTGCTGGCCTGGGCGGTAATGACCATGTTCGGCAGTAAATCGGTGAGCCAGGCACGGTTGTACAAGCCCGTCAGGCTGTCGACCATCGATAGCTGGCGGTAGAATTCGCCCAGTTTCTGGCGCCGGCGCAGCAGGGCATTGGCGGCGCGGATGCGGAAGGAGAGCAAGCGCAGCAGGTTACGCGCCAGGCCGTTCGATTGCTCGATCAATTCCCATACGACGGCCGCATCGATCACCAGCAAATCGGTTTCTTCCAGAGCGGAAATGGCAGCCAGGTTGCTCGCTTCATCAAGCACCGATTGTTCGCCCACGCTTTCGCCGGGCAAGACCTTGCTGACGGTGCCGTCATCCATGCCCGTGTGGGTGTCGGCCGCTACGGCCAGCGAGCCGCGCAGGACAATGTACAGCTTGGTGCCTTGGCTGTCGACAATGGCTTCGCCTGCTTCGAGGCGCATCACGGGGCAGGGTGCCAGCATGGCGGCCGTCCGGCTGTCCGCTGCATCGCAAAATAGCTGTAAATCACCGATGTTGCAGCCTGAAGCGCCGAAGTTGCCGATCTGTTCCACAATCACACTTTCAAAAAGCCGGCGCGCGGGAGGAGGGAGCCGGTGGTTTCATGATAGCGTAAAGCGGCCTCGGCTGTAACGGCAAAGGCTTGCTTGAGGTCACTTACTGTGTGAAATACGACAATTATTTCACTGTCGCGTCAAGAAGCTGGAACGGTGATACTTTTGGCATTGTTGTTGCCGTGCGCAACAGGCGGGGCGGATGCGACAAGGCAGCCTTGAACGGCTGCCCTGGTCTCTGAGGAATGCTGCGGTGGGGTGAGTTACTCGGCGGTTTCTTCCGCTTCGGCCGTATCGATCACGGCATTCTTGCCGCTGGCGTGGCGCTTGCTGTCTTGCAGGCGGCCCAGGGCGCTATCGATGGCGCGTTTCAGTTTCTCGGTGGCACCGGCAACGGCTTGATGCACGGTGGCGTTTTGTTCGGTGACGGCAATTGCTTGATAGCCAGCAATGCGTGCTTCCATGACGCAGCGGATGTCGTCGGCACCGCCTTTCGGGCCGTTGGTGTCGCTGATGTGGACTTCGATGCGGGTCAGGTTGTCGCGGAAGCGGTTCAGTGCGTTTTCCAGTACGGATTGTACATGTTCGTTCAGTCCAGCAGTGTTGGCGATGGTGCTGTCGGTATGAATATTGATTTGCATATGCTTACTCCTGTCAATTCAAAAAAAACCCATCTCGGGCGCCATGCCCTGCAGCGGTCAAATCGGCTGCGCGCGCATCAGCGCCCGGTTACTACCTCATGCACTTGATTGCTGTGCATAACCTCACTTACGTAGCTTATCTTACTCCAGTTTTGACAATTTCAAGGGCGCTGCATGATTAAGATGCGCTTAACCCTGCAGTCAGGTCAAGTTTCCTGATGGAATTTTTTCCCGCTTGCTTATCCATTGATCAAGCCGGCGGCAATATTGATGGACAGTCCCAGTACGACCAGATTGAAGAAAAAGCTCAGTACGGATTGCCCCAGTACGATCTGCCGCATCGGCCGCGTCTGCACGCAAACGTCCGACGTTTGTACGGCGACGGCGATGGTGAAGGCGAAATACAAAAAATCCCAGTAGTCGGGGTTTGCTTCGTCGCCGGGAAATTTCAGCGGGCGCAATGCGGGGTCGGCCAGGTAAAACAGGTGCGCATAGTGAACGCAGAACAGCGTGCCGACGAGAAACCAGGAACCGACCAGGGTGAGGATCGTCAGGCCGTAATGCAGCGCGCGCTCATCCGGCGCCATGTCTTTCATCGAGGACAGCTGCGAGACGATGGCCAGCAGGCTCATCACGGATGCGACGCTCAGGGCCGACAGGACCGTGGTAGCCCGCTCATCCTGGCGCGCCGCCATCACCTTCACCTTGTGATGGTTGGCGCGCATCATCATCCAGGCCATCGTCGCCAGGTAGAACCAGACGGCGACATTCCACGCTGTCAACACGCGCGTCATCTGCTGCCAGGACGAGGGCAGCAGCAGGAAGGCCGCTACACCGATGGCTGTGGCCAGGCTCAGGTGGGGGCGGCTGCGGATGAATCGGTACAAGGGAAACGTGATTTTCATGCGACGACTTGATCAGTGGGAATGGCCCATCTTAGCCCTTAGTTTGCGCTTGCGGTGCGCGTCCTGGCAGCGGCTTCTTTTTCGTCGTGGGGAAAGCGATCCATGCGCGATAGCACGGGAAACAGCACGGCCCATATGCCCGTCACAGCCAGGGTGGCGGCGCCACCGAAGAGCACGGCGCGCACCAGGCCGAACCAGCCTGCCGTCAGGCCCGATTCAAATTCGCCCAGTTCGTTCGAGGCGCCGATGAAGACGGCATTCACGGCGCTGACCCGGCCGCGGATCTCGTCGGGCGTCTCGAACTGCACCAGCAGGTGGCGGATGTAGACGCTGACCATGTCGCCGGCACCCATCAGGAACAGCGCCGCCAGCGCCAGCGGGAAATGGCTGGTGCTGCCCAGCACCAGGGTGCCCAGGCCGAAGACGGCGACGCCGCCGAACATCCAGATGCCCACCCGGCGCGTGATGGGGAAGATGGCCAGTGCGATCGAGCACAGGGCGGCGCCGGCGCCCGGTGCCGTGCGCAGCAGGCCCAGGCCGCCGGGGCCGACATGCAGCACGTCATGCGCGAGTGCCGGCAACAGGGCCGTGGCGCCGCCGAATAGCACGGCGAACAGGTCGAGCGAAATGGCCCCCAGCATGATGGGTTTCGACCAGACGAAGCGCAAGCCTTCAAGCAGGGTATGCCAACTGACGGGTTCGCGCTTGACCACCTGCGGCGCAGGCGTGGTGGCACGCATCAGCAGCACCGATAGCACCAGCAGCGCCGATGAGATCAGGTACACCACCTTGGGGCCGAAGTAATATAACAAGCCGCCCAGGGTCGGCCCCAGGATGATGGCCACGTGCGAACTCGACGAGCTGAGGGCGACGGCGCGGCCGAAGTGCTGCGTGGGCACCATGTTGACCAGCACGGCTTGCGTGGCCGGCATCATGAAGGCGCGCGCGCTGCCGAACAGCAGCAGCACGGCAAACACGGGCCAGACGATGGACATTGCGCTCAGGGTGAACGCCAGCAGGGCCAGCGCGCAGGCCAGTTGCGCCGCCAGGCACCAGGCGATGATGTTGCGGCGGTTGCAGCGGTCGGCGACGTGGCCGGCCGGCAAGATCAGCACGAGGAAGGGGGCAAACTGCGCCAGGCCGATCAAGCCCAGGTCGAACAGGCTGCCCGTGATCTGGTACACCTGCCAGCCGATGGCCACGCTTTGCATCTGCACGGCCAGCGTGCCCAGCACGCGGGCGGACAGGTAAAAGGCGAAATTGCGCTGGCGCAGGATGCTGAAGCCGTTGCCGGCAGGGGCGAGAGACATGAAATTTCCAGGGCGCAGCGGGGACGGTGGCAGCCGATGGCGCGCCAGCAGTACCCCGCTGTCTACAGGCTTACTTGGCCAGGTCGGCTTCGGTGGTGAAGGCGTCCGCGTAAAACTCGTCAGCTGGAAGTTGACACAATTGTACGAAATCACGGTTGGCCGATTCGACGACAATCGGTGCGCCGCAGGCATACACTTGATAAGCGGACATATCGGGCAAGTCGGCCATGACGGCCTGGTGCACGAAGCCCGTGCGACCGTCCCAGGCATCTTCCTCCAGCGCTGCCGACACCACGGGTACATAGGTGAACTGCGGCAAGTCGGCGGCCCATTGGCGGCACAGCGCATCCATGTACAGGTCATGCGGACGGCGTGCGCCCCAGTACAGGGTGATCGGGCGCTGTGATTTTTCGTTGATCATGTGCTCGACGATGGCTTTCAGGGGAGCAAAGCCGGTGCCCGAGGCCAGCAGTACAACCGGCTTGTCGGAGTCTTCGCGCAGGAAGAAGGTACCCATCGGGCCTTCGAAGCGCAGGATGTCGCGCTCTTTCATGCTGCCAAATACCTGGTCGGTAAACAGGCCGCCGGGCATGTGGCGGATGTGCAGGCTCACGGGGCCGCCGTCGACGGGGGCGCTGGCCATGCTGTAGCTGCGGCGCTTGTTGTCGCGCAGCATGATTTCGATATACTGGCCGGCGCGGTAGTGCAGGCGTTCGCTGGCCGGCAACTGCAGGGTCAGCACGACGACATCGGGCGCGACTTTGTTGATGGTGGTCACGCGCGACGGCATTTTCTTGATCGGATAGTCGCTGTTGCCCGTCACTTCGCGCGCCTGCACCACCAGGTCACCCTGCGGCACGGCGCAGCACAGCAGCGAGTAGCCTGCGCCCGCTTCATCTTGCGTCAGGGAGCGGGCCTGATATGGCTTATGCTGTACGCTGCCGGAAACGATCTTGCCCTTGCAGGAGCTGCAGGCGCCGCTCTTGCAGCTATACGGCAAGCCTACGCCGGCGCGTATCGCTGCCGACAGGACGGTTTCGTCCGCTTCACAGCTGAATTGGTGGCCGCTGGGCTGAACAGTAATTTGAAAAGTCATACAATCCTTGAGATGAAAAATATGTTAGAGCACTCTTTGCGCAAGCCGCTGGGCTTGCCGCGCCTGCTGATCCTGGGCTGCGGCGACGTCGGCATGCGTCTGCTGCCCCTGTTGCGCGCGCGCTTTCGCGTCTTTGCCGTCACCAGTCAGCCGGCGCGTTGCGCGCAGCTGCGGGCGGCCGGCGCCGTGCCCATCGTGGCCAATCTCGACGATCGCGCCAGCTTGAAACGGCTGGCGGGACTGGCGACGATGATCGTGCATCTGGCGCCGCCTCCGTCGTCGGGCTTGCTGGACCGGCGCACGCGCAATCTGCTCGCCATTTTACCCGAGCATGCCCGCATGGTGTATGTGAGTACCAGCGGCGTGTATGGCGATTGCGCCGGCGCCTGGGTAGATGAGACGCGACCGACAGCGCCGGCAAATGCGCGGGCGAAGCGGCGCGTCGATGCGGAGCAGGTTTTGCGTCGCTGGGGCGCCCGCCGCGCTGCCAGCGTGGCCATCTTGCGCGTGCCTGGCATTTATGCACACGACCGCCTGCCGCTCAAGCGCCTGCGTGAAGGCACGCCTGCCCTGGCCGCCGGCGACGATGTGTACACCAACCATATCCATGCCGATGACCTGGCGCGCATCGTCGAACGGGCCTTGTGGCGGGGCAAGCCAGGGCGCGTGTATCACGCCAGCGATGATAGCGAACTCAGAATGGCAGAATATTTCGATGCCGTAGCCGACACCTTCGGCCTGCCGCACCCGCCGCGCCTGCCGCGTGCCGAACTGCAGCAAGTGGTCACGCCGATGCTGCTGTCGTTCATGTCCGAATCGCGCCGCCTGGACAATACGCGCCTCAAGCGCGAGCTGGGCATGCGCCTGCGCTACGCGCGCGTGGCCGATGCCTTGCAGTCGCTGTCCGCCGCTACGGCTGGCATCGGGTAAAATGGTCGGTTATCTGCGCACTTTGCTGGGCCGGCGCGCAGCGCGCCGTTGCGGCGGTGCGCCATTCACTTAAGGACTACAGCATGAGCACCCTCACTTACGAACAATACCTGGACGAGGTCACCACCATCCTGACGGAACTGTATGACCTCGACGACGATGCCGCCATCAAGCTGGTGGTAGCGGCGCAGGATGCCGAATTTTTTGTCCCGCACGATGCGCACGAGGAAATGCGTACCGCCGAGCAAGCCAAGAAAGATGCGGTCACCCTGTTCGAGCGCAAGCAGAATCGCCAGCAAACGCAGGAAAAACAGCAGCAGCGCGTGCGCCAGCAAAAAAAATAAGCGTCAAGCAAGGCAGGTCATAGTCCGCCATGCCGCCGGCGCATGCGGCAGTGTGGGTTCGTCGCAACAGCGTGGCCTGGCCATTTGATGCAACGCAAGGGCGCCATGGCGAACTGGCGATATGCTGAGCAATGTCGTCACGCGTCCAGGCTATTTGTGGCCAGCACTATCATGAGCGTGACGTTGTTTGCCGTCAGCAGGAGCGAGCCATGCGAACTGCGAATCATCCCAGCAAGGAAGAAGTGCGCGCCTATATGCGTGGCCGCGAATATGCGCAGCAGCCGCCGCCGCCGCCCGATGAAATTCGCCGGCAACTGGCCTGGTGCCGCATACGCGCCTCCCCCTATACCTGCCTGACGATCACCCCGGCCGGCGTGGCAGCGCAAGGCTGGTATTTGGCTGCCGACATGGCTCGCCTGAGCACGCTCATGGCGCTAGTGTGGTTGATACGCAGCGGTATTGCGTATTTAAAAAATGCATGACTTGCAGCAAATTTTTCTGTTTTGAGTTATCCTCTAGCACATCGAACGTGCGTCAATTCTCTTCAATTGTCACAATTTTGCTTTAAGTTACGCAAAAATCAACAATAGCGTGTATTATATCGTTTGTGGCGTAAAAGCCGCATAAGTGATGGCGCTTTTTAGTGTGTTTATCCTGAATTATTGCAAAAGAGACATTCTGTTTCTTTGTGCACCAATACAACAAGTACGGATTTTGATCATGTCTCTCAAACAAATTACCTCTTTGCCTACCTACAACCCGAATCGCGTGCTCGATGCGATCATCGACAAGCTGCAACTGAAAAACGATGCCGCCCTGTCGCGAGCGCTTGAAGTGGCGCCACCTGTGATCAGCAAGATTCGTCACAATACCTTGCCGATCGGCGCCACGATCCTCATCCGCATGCATGAAATCAGCGATTTCAGCATTCGTGAATTGCGCGAGTTGATGGCTGCCTAAGAGCACCTGACAGACGGCAAACTGAGAGGTGCCGTCTGGGTAAGACAGGCTTGCCGCGTGCGGTAGCCGCAGCTGTTTTGCGCAGTTCTATTGCGGGTCGCGGTTCAAGACCGGACGATCGATATAGAAACGCCGCATTTCCGCGCCAGTCGTGGATGATTTGACTATTGCGCCGGCCAAGGTGGCAGGCGCGCTGGAAAATGCGGTATTGGCAGTTCCTGTTGCGCGGCCCGAATACGCCGTCGCTTGCACCGCTGCACTGGAAAATGCTGTTTGTACGGCCCTTCCCGAATACGCCGTCGTCTGCACCGCTGCGCTGGAAAACGCCGTTTGCACGGCACGCCCCGAATACGCGGCCTGCACCGCCCTTCCTGAATACGCCGCCTGTACGGCACGCCCCGAATACGCCGTTTCTGCGCGGATATAATCTTCCCCGAACGTTTGCTCATACAACTGCTTCATGCGTTCGCCCACGCGCTGGTGCGCCGCTTCGTCGTCTTCGCCACGCAGGCCGATGTACGGGAAATGATGCAGGAAATAGCCGAAGACCTGGTCGCAGTCGGCCGCATACTTCAGGGTGTCGAGGATGTGGTAATGCCAGAAGGTATCGACGTCCATCAGTGGCGCCGTTTCTTCTTGCGGAAACTGTTTCATCAGGATCAGGAAGCGCCGGTACTCGAATTCCACCGCATTTGCCTTCTCCAGGCTCCATCCTTCGCCTGACTCCCGGTGCATCAACTTGACCTTGATCGCCTCCAAATTCAAATCGGCAATTGCCTTGAAACTGTCGTTCGTATTCATGAGTATCCTTTGGTAAACAGTGTTGTGGGCAATACAGTGCAACAAGCAAGAGCGCTGGTGTGTACTCCTTGTCAATGGTCGAGGCATGCCTGGCCCATGGCGGGCAGGCGCTGAGTTGTTCTGCATTAATATTGCATCTAATTGCAGAATACGCAAATTGTGCTTGCTGCTTGCTGCAGGCTGGAACTGCCTGTCAGGCCTTGGCTCGGCGTTCGTCTTGGTAGGGAAACGCGCTAGCGTCTGCGTTCAGCGGCACGCTGACACGCACGCTCATGCCGGCACCGGGACTGCTTTCTATGTAGAAAGTGCCACCCAGTAACTTGATACGCTCCTCGATCCCCACCAGGCCAAACGAGCCCGGCTTGTTGCGTCCGTTGATCGCCGCGCCCACGCCGTTGTCGCTGACGCTCAGCGAGACGCTGTCGTGGCACTTTTCCAGCTTGACTTGCACGCGGCTGGCATTGGCATGCTGCAAAACATTGCTGAGCGACTCTTGCAGGATACGGAACAGGGCCGTGGCGCACTCGTCGCTCAAAAAAATGTCGTCATGGCTTTCGCTTACTTCGCAGGCGATGCCCGTGCGCCGACAAAATTGCGTCACCTGCCATTCGACGCTTGCATTCACGCCCAGGTCCAGCACGGTAGGGCGCAAGTCATTGATGATATGGCGCACGCTCTTGATGGTAGCGTCGATCTGCGCCAGGGTCGAGCGGGCGCGGGCGTTCAAGCGTGGGTGATGGCGCTGCGTGCGCGAGGCCAGCATGTCGGCATCGATGCGCAAGACCAGCAGGTTCTGTCCCAGGTCGTCGTGGATTTCGCGCGCGATGCGCTTGCGCTCTTCTTCCTTGGCCCGGTCGGCGTGGGCGGCCAGGCGGCGCAGTTTCTGGTGCGACAGCTGCAGACGGATCTGACTGGCGCGCAATTCCTGCGTCATGCCCGTCGCCATCTGGACGGCCCTCTGGCGCGACGAGGCCATGGTATGGAACAGCATGTACAGCAGCATGGTGCCGCTAAAGCCGGTCAGCAGGGCCAGCCAAGGCAGGAAGGTTTCAAAGCGCGTATACAGCTCGCTCTTGCGCACGCTGAACATTGCTTGCCACGCGCGGCCATTGTGCTCGATCAGCTTCGTGCTGCTCAGATATTGCCCCGAGTTGCTGGGTAGCCACCATGGTGTCTGCACGTCCGCCGTCGTGCCGTCGAAGATGGGGCGCATCGTGTGTGGCAAGTCCAGCGGCTTGTCCAGCTGTCCAGGCGTCCGGGAGCCGATATCGAACAGAGTCAGGCGGACATTGCGTACCGGCATGTCGGCCAGCGCGGTGCGCATCATCGTCACCAGGTCGTAGCCGATGCCGACGGAACCCTGGTAGGCCGCGCGCCTTTGCGCCACGGTGTCGGTCGGCATGCCGAAGCGGTACACGGGCAGGCGCATGGCCATGCCCGTCAGTTGCGGCTGGCTTTGCATCGGCACTGGCACGCCGGAGTTGCTGATCTGTCCCGAATCGCGCGACTGCGCCAGCACTTCAGCGATCAAGGGGCGCTCGGCGATGTCGTAGCCATACTTGTCCGGGGCGCTGGCAATCGGCGCGAGGTACACCAATACGGAATAGTCGGGGCGCGGGGCGGGTGGATGGATGGCAAACGCCGGATAGCCGTCGCGCCCGGGCGGATAGTCGCGCTGCATGGCCGCTTCGAAGGCGCTGCGCTGTGCATGCTCGAGCGCCCGGCTGTAATTGAGATTCATCACGCCCGGGTAGTTCTGCGGCAAGGCCATGTTCGCCACGTAGCGGTGGAATTGCTCGCGGCTCACGTGCTCGTTGGCGCAGAACAGGCTGGCCGTGCCGCGCAGCAGGTTGGCATATGACTTGAGGCGCGATGTGATGTTTTTCTGGCTAGTGCGCGTCAGATTATTGAACAGGTCGCTGGCATCGTTTTCGATCGACAGCGCAGCGGCCATGTAGAACAGTATGCCCACCATTACCGAGAGCATCAAGCCGAGCTGCCAGAGTGGTCCTTTTCCAACAGATAGGGGGCGTTCGCCGGCAGTAGAAGACATCGCAATGCGCATCAGGAAGAGGAATCGGGTACGGCCTGTGCGGGCGAGGCGGTATTCGCGGGCACAAGGACTATCGAAATTGCAAATTGCAAATTTCCTAATAGCTGCCTAATATACAAAATTATCCTGATGATAGTCAACAGGCAATGTTTCTCTCTGAAGCGAAAAAAAACCGCCGCAGCGGTTTTTTTGTGAGCGACGAGAAGGCTTATTTTGCCGGCTGCCAGCTATCCTTCAGGGTGACGATGCGGTTGAAGACAGGCTTGCCAGGCTGGCTGTCAACGCGGTCGGCTGCGAAGTAGCCGTGGCGCTCGAATTGGAAACGCTGTTCTGGCTGGGCCAGTTCTGCGCCCGGTTCCAGCCATGCTTGCACGACTTCCTTGGCCAGCGGATTCAAAGCCAGCTTGAAGTCCTTGCCGCCCGCGTCCGGCTGTGCGTCGGTAAACAGGCGGTCGTACAGGCGTACTTCGGCGGGAATCGCCGTCGGCGCGCTGATCCAGTGCATATTGCCCTTGACCTTGTAGTTGGCGCTGCCTTCGGTCCCCGACTTGCTGTCCGGGAAATAGGTGCAATGCACGGCGATGACCTTGCCATCGGCATCCTGGTCGTAACCGGTGCACTCGACCACGTAGCCGTAGCGCAGGCGAACCTTGCTGCCGGGCTTGTCGGCGACGGGCGGATACAAACGGAAATAGCCTTTGTTTGGCACCTCCATGAAGTCGTCTTCCTCGATCCATAGCTCGCGCGAGATGGGGAAGGTGCGCAAGCCCCGTTCCGGGAAGTGCGGATGCACGGGCGCCGTGCAGGCCACACTCTCGTTTTCCGGGAAATTGTCGATGATTAACTTCAAAGGACGCAGCACGGCCACCGTGCGCGGCGCCTTCGGGTCCAGGTCTTCGCGCAAGCAGCCTTCGAGCACGCTGTAATCGATCCAGCCGTCGGATTTGGTCACGCCCGTGCGCTCGCACATCAGTTGTATCGCTTCCGGCGTGTAGCCGCGGCGGCGCATGCCCACCAGGGTCGGCATGCGCGGGTCATCCCAGCCGTCGACGATTTTCTCTTCCACCAGTTGGCGCAGCTTGCGCTTGCTGGTGACGATGTATGTCAGGTTCAGACGCGAGAATTCGAACTGGCGCGGCACGGGCTGCTGGAAGAAGCCGCCGGCCGACAGGGTTTCCAGCAGCCAGTCATAGAACGGGCGGTGGTCCTGGAATTCCAGCGTACAGATCGAATGCGTGATATTTTCCAGCGCATCCGAGATCGGGTGCGTGTAGTCATACATCGGATAGATGCACCAGGCGTCGCCCGTGCGGTGGTGGTGTGCATGGCGGATGCGGTAGATGGCCGGGTCGCGCAAGTTCATGTTCGGCGAACTCATGGCATCTTCGCTCATCTTCGCGCGCAAGATGTGCTCGCCATCCTTGAACTGGCCCGCCTTCATGGCGCGGAAGAGAGCCAGCGATTCCTCGCGCGGCCGCTCGCGGAACGGCGAATTCTTGCCGGCCTGGCCAAAATTGCCGCGGTTGGCGGCCATCTCTTCGGCGCTCTGGCTGTCCACATAGGCAAAGCCAGCCGTGATCAGGTACTCGGCCATCGCGTACAACTGGTCGAAATAGTCGCTCGCGTAGTGCAGGTGGCTCTTGCCATCGCCATGCTTCGCTTCCCAGTCAAAGCCCAGCCATTTCACGCTGTCCATGATGGTATCGACGTATTCCTGTTCTTCCTTCGCCGGGTTGGTGTCGTCGAAGCGCAGGTTGCACTGGCCGGCGTAGTCGCGCGCCAGGCCGAAGTTGACACAGATCGACTTGGCGTGGCCGACGTGCAGGTAGCCGTTCGGCTCCGGCGGGAAACGCGTGATCACCTGGGGCAGGCCGGGACGCACGTGGGTGCCGGCAGCCAGGTCGGCTTCGATGATGGTACGCAAGAAATTGGGCGCCAGCGCTGGCGCGGCGGTATTCGGTTTATCGTTGCTCATTGATCAATGCGGAAGAGTGACAGTAAAAAGCATTTTACCGTACCGCAAGCGCTTTATAAGCACGTATTTGCCTGCATATCGAGGACGTAAGCGACGCCGGCGCCGTTCTATAGGATAATTCGTCTTTAATTAGTGAACAAAACGTGACCCCGGAGCCATTTATGGAAAATTTATATAACGTCCTCGGTGTCGCGCCCAATGCCAGCGACGATGAAATCAAGAAGGTTTACCGTTCGCTGGCCATGCGTTTCCACCCCGACCGCAACCAGGCCCCCGGTGCCGAGGCGCGCTTCAAGAGCGTTACCAAGGCATATGAAATCCTGGCCGACCCGGCCAAGCGCGCCGAATACGACCAGAGCGTGAACCACCGCATCATCATCGATCCGGAAGCGGAAGCCTATGCCCTGTGGTGCGGCGTGTTCCGCCTGCATGGCACCGTCCTTCCAGCGGACTGAGTCTGCCGGCAGCCGCCATCAGGCGGCTTGAATAACATTTAAAACAACAACAATGGCGCTTTTGCAATATTTAACAGCGCCGCGTATTACATTGGAAAGCACAGCATGAGAAGAGTACACCCCGAATTCGCGTATCAGTCGCGCGAGCTGGAAGGCCAGATCGATGGCATCCTCGGCGACCCGCCGAACCGCAAGAACTATAAAAGCATGGTTGACGCTCTGGTGAGCGAGTACGCCAGTGGTGGCGGCATCGAAGACGTGAACATGCTCGCTTTCGCGCTGGTTGACCACATCACCTTCAGCGACCCGAAAGGCTTGCTGGCCGAAAGTGAAGACTACGAGTTCGGCGACCCGGCGCGCGTGTTTTCGATGGCTGCCTGTGCCGCGCCGGAAGCGGCCAAGATGTACGCCGCCATCGAAGAGAGTTTCCCGGACCTGGCGCGCCAGGCCATCATCACGGCCTTTTTGCACAAGAATCCGCGCCTGTGGGACGACGATGACCAGTCGCTCGACCAGTTGGCGGCGAATGACGACGGCGACGACGATCACGCTGAAGATGAAGCCACCGATGATTTCTCGCAGATGTTTGACCAGGATGGAGATGAGCATGGTCGATAAGAAAGAGGATCAAAAAAGCAACCTTCCCGCGCTGACGAAACAGGTCACGGAATTGGTGTTGTCCGGTTCGCTGGGACACGCCGAGCAAGCGTTTGCCGATGCCGCCGACCTGTACGGTGATCTTGCCGTGGTGGAAGTGCTGAGCGCCATCCCGCCGCAAGTGACGGCCTTGCACCTGGCCGGCTTTGACGGCGGCAAGATGTCGCTGGCTACCCTGCTGGTGCCGCCGAAAGCCTGGGCCGACAGCCTGGCCTTCATCGCCGCCACCTGGAGCGACGACCAGATCGAAGATGATCCGGAACGCATCGCCGAGTCGCTGTTCGCGCACATCCACGGCGTGGTGTTTTCCACCGACGACGCCGAGCGCCGCCGCGAGCTGTTGCTCGAAGCGTCCGCCACCGACTGGGGCGCCACGGCGTTCGCCATTTTGTTCTCGATGGCACCGAAGGAAATCCTCGAAGTGGCGGGCGAAATCGTCATCAAGGGACCGTATGTGACGGGCGTGACCTCGTCCGACAATGATGTCGTGCCGCTGGCCATTGAATTGGCGCAAGCCAATGAAGACGGCTGGGACCGCTCGCTGTTCGAACTGTTCCCCGACTTCCGCCACAGCGCCGACCTGGCCGATGCCGAATACTCGGACGACCCGGACGAAGAGCCGACCATGTTGCAGCGCAGTACCAAGGAATTGCTGTACCGCTTGCGCAAGCAAGTGCCGAGCACGCGCAGCGCGCCGCGCTCGAGCACGCGCCGCAGCCTGGGCAGCGGCATTTTCTCGTGATGAAAGCAGGGAACGTCTAATGCTGCCAGCCATTGTTGTAGAAAATCTTCCGCGCCTGGTGCGCGCCATCAAGCTGTTGCCCAACGATACGCGCGAGGATGCGGCGCTGGACCTGGCCGACGAATTGACGGGCATCACGGCCATGGTGGCCGAGAAGTTCACGAATGAACGCACGGCCGACGGCATCCAGAAAGCGCTGTTCCTGACGGTGGGCGCCGTGTCGCTGGGCCTGGAGCAGGCCGTCACGCATGAAGGCGACCAGGCCGCCCTCGATTTTCTCGTCGAGCACGGTGCCGAACACGCGTTTCAGGTGGGCTTTCGCCTGATCAAGGAGCTGTCGCAGTTGCCGGAAGACGCCCTGGTCGGTGAATATGACCAGGACCCCGTCTACCTTGCGCGCCGCCTGCGCGAGCTGTTCATCGATATTTGCCAGGCCGACCCGAACCAGAACTGGGCCGGTTATGAAAAGTATGCACTGCAGTTGCAACAGCGCAAGGAGGTTCAAGCCGTGGTACGGCTGGCCAGCTGGCTGCGCCGCCATCACGACAACGGTCCCGTCAGCGACAGCGATTTGAATGCCGAGGGTGTCATTGCCGTGGCCATCATCTTCGCCATCGAAGGCGGCGGGCGCATCATGGCGCGCACGGGGCAGAAGGAGTTTGAGCGTTTCGTGCGTTGCGTGCGCAAGAACAAGCCCGACTTTGAGGAAGGTTGGGCCGCCTTGCTGGCCAAGGTGCCCGTACAGCATCACCCGGTGCTGCTCGAGCGCATCGCATCCTATCGCCGCAGCTGCACCGTGGTGCATAAAATCCTTACGCGGGCCAGCATGAAAAGCCTGTTCGAAGACCTGGAAAATTATGCCGGTTCCGAGCTGGACGCGGATTATTCGTAATCCAACGCTGTTGTCGGATTACGCGGCGGCTTCGCCACCGCTCATCCGACCTAGGACTCAACGTAGGCCGGCCCGCGCCGGCCTATTCTTTTTCTTCCAGCGCCGCTTGCTCGGCCAGTTTGACAAAAGCCGCCACCAGCGGCGATGTCTCTTCTTTCCGTTGTGCAAGTAATAAGCTGGTCGTGGCCTGCGGGTCGGCGATAGGGCGGTAGCACACGCCATCCATGCGGATGCGGTCGAACGAGGCGGGCAGCACGGAAATGCCGCAGCCGGCCGCCACCAGACCGATGATGGTCGACGCCTCGCCCGCTTCCTGCGCCAACTGGGGCACGAAGCCGGCCGCCTTGCACAGGCGGAAAATCTGCCGATAAATGCCCGTACCCGCATCCTTGGAATACATGACAAAGCCTTCGCCCGCCATGTCGGCAATGCTAATGGCGTCCTTGTCTGCCAGCGCATGGGCGACCGGTAGCACCAGGCATAGCGGGTCTTGCCGCAGTGGCGTCAGCTTGATATCAGATGGGTACGTCGTTTCTGGCGGGCGCACGAAGCCCAGGTCCATCGTCCTGTCCGAGATCGCTACCAGCTGGTGCAATGTCGCCATTTCATGCAAGGTCAGGCTGACGTGCGGAAATTGCTGGCGGTAGCGGTTGATGACGGTGGCGAAATACGGCGTAAAGGGCGTGGAAAAGGTAAAGCCGATGCGCAATTCGCCCGCTTCGCCGCGCTGGGCCCGGCGCGCCGTGACGGCCGCCTGTTCCGACAGGGCCAGGATGCGCCGCGCATCGTCGAGAAACAGCGCGCCCGCTTGCGTCAGCCGCACGGAGCGCTTGTTGCGCTCAAACAACTGCGCACCGAGCTCCGCTTCCAGCGCCTGGATTTGCTGGCTCAGCGGCGGCTGGCCGATGTGCAGCCGTTCAGCTGCGCGCGTGAAGTGCAGCTCTTCTGCGACGGCGACGAAGTAACGCAGGTGACGCAATTCCATGGCGGATCCAGTAATCGTTTTAAAGTATGAGTTGGGCCTAAAATATATATTGGACGATATGAGTTGGCAATCCTAACATGGAAACTCGCTTCCTCTTTTGAAACACGGCCATGTCTGATTCATCGCTCGCTTATGCCTCCGCCGCCACCTCGGCGCTTTCTGTTTCCTCTGTTTCTAGTGTTATCACGGTTTCTCCTGTCGCTCCCGTTTCCCCTGTTGCCCCCGCCGCTCCCGCCGCCCGCTCTGCCATCGCCAAGGGAACGCTGGAATTCAAGCGCAGCAACCGCGCGCTGTTCTTCGGCGGCTTTGCCACCTTCAGCTTGCTGTATTGCATACAGCCGCTGTTTCCCCTGCTGTCACAGCAGTTCCATTTGACGCCGGCGCAGAGCAGCTGGTCCTTGTCCGTGTCGAGCGGCTTGCTGGCCATCTCGCTGGTGCTGCTCAGTGCCGTGTCGGACCGCATCGGGCGCAAACCGCTGATGGTGGCGTCGCTGTTTGCCGCCGCGGTGTTGACCATCTTGTCCGCCTTTGCACGCGATTATGCGCAATTGCTGATGATACGCGCCGCGCTGGGCGTGGCCCTGGGCGGCATGCCAGCCGTGGCCATGGCTTATCTGGGCGAGGAAATCGAGGGGCCATCTTTGGGCCTGTCGATGGGTTTGTATATTGCTGGCAGCGCCTTCGGCGGCATGTCGGGACGGCTGGTGGCGTCCATGCTCAGCGACTTCCTCTCGTGGCGCTGGGCCCTGGGTGTACTCGGCGTGGCCGGCCTGCTGGCGGCAGCCGAATTCTGGCGCAGCTTGCCTGCATCGAAAAACTTCGTGCCCAGTACGCGTGGCTGGAATGCGCTGCCGCACGCCATCAAACAGCATTTTTCCGACCAGGGTTTGCCGTGGCTGTTTTGCCTGGCGTTCGTGCTGATGGGCTGTTTCGTCAGCCTGTACAACTACATCGGCTATCGCCTGTTGGCCGCGCCCTTTGGCTTGCGCCACAGTACGCTGGGCTTGCTGGCGTTGTTGTACTTGATCGGCATCTTCAGTTCCGTCTGGGCGGGCCGCCTGGTGGACCGGCTGGGTCGCCGGGGCGTGCTGTGGATCATGCTGTCGGTGATGCTGTCGGGTATTTTGCTGACCCTGTTCGATTCCCTGCCGCTGATCGTCATAGGCATGGCGCTGGCCACGTTTGGCTTCTTTGCCTCGCACTCGATCGCCAGCAGCTGGGTCAGCCGCCGCGCGCGCGCGCCGCAAGCGTTGGCGTCAGCCTTTTACCTGCTGTTCTATTACCTGGGTTCGAGTCTGATCGGTTCCGCCTCGGGCATGATGTGGGGCTACGATGGCTGGACTGGCATCGTCACCATGCTGGGCTTGTGCCTGGCCGGCGGCCTGCTGGTCGCCCTGCGCCTGCGCCATCTGCAACCGCTGGGGGCGCGTGAAGCGGCCTGAGCGAGCTTTACTTCGGACACATGCCTATCATCGTTTCCCCCTGCTTGCCCGCGCGCGTGGTCACGCACAAGGTGCCGAGCGCGCTGGTGATCTTGTAGGTGCGGCTGCCCCCGCTTGCATTCGCGCCCACTTCCTCGATTTTTGACGCCTCATACCATTTCGGCGGCACGGCTGCGTAGGCCTCGGCAAAGCCTTGCTGCATGCGCTTATAGGCAGTGTCGTCGAATTTCTCACCGCCCCGCGTCGGGAATTGCTTGCGCAAATCCCTGTCGATCTGGCCCACGTCGCGCTTGGCTTGCGCCAGGATGTCGGCTGCGCTTACTGGCGCGGCCAGCGCGATCGCCACTGGTGTGGCCGGCGCTGGCGCTGGCTCGACATCGACGCTGGGGGCAGGCAGGCGATGGCTGATGGGCGCTGCAATCGGCTTTGGCAGGCGCGCCGCCGCTGGTTTTGCAATGGGCAATGCGGCTGGCTTGGCGCGCGCAGGCAGGGGCTGGCGCAACCAGGTAATGGCTGGACCCTGTGGCAGGTTCTCGTCAATGGCAAGGCGCGGCCGTGACTGCATGACAATGTATGCCATGCCCACGTGCAGCAGCACGATCAGCAACAAGCCGGGAGCGCGGCGGGGCAGGATGGGTAAGGAGGTCATGGGGGCATCGTGGTTCAGGTATGCCAATATATCTGAGGTATTTGATAATTATCTAAAATGTCACACGCACTTACAAAAAAGTGTCGCATGGAAATTGTGTTGCTGAGGCTGCTGGCGCGGAACCCTGCGCGGCCAGCAGCGTGATGCCGGAAATGCACAGTGCCGTGCCCAGGGGCCATGCTGCATGAGCGGACCTGAAACCATCGCACCCGAAGCGGGACCTGAAGCGCCGGCTGCACCAGGCCTTGTCGCTTGAGCGCCTTACATCTGGCGGAACAGGTGGGCATACAAAGGACTGACGCGCAGCTGTGCCGGATGCTGGCGCAGGGTCAGTGACAGCTTGCCTGCCTCGTCGCGCACGGCCGTGGCGATGGCGCTGGCATTGACGATGGTGCCGCGGTGGATTTGCCAGAATTGTTGCGCGTCCAGCTGCGGCAAGAGTTCCTTCAGGCTGGTGCGTATCAGCGCTTCGCTGTCGCGGCACACGACGTTGATGTATTTGTCCAGCGCCTCGAAATACACGACGTCGGCCAAGGCGATCATGCGCACGCTGTTGCCAACGGCCGCGCGTATCATTTGCAGCCGCGGCGCGGCTGGCAGCATGGCTTGCAGCTGGCGCAGCAAGCGTGCCATATTGTCATCGTCGGCGGATGCTATTTGCGTCGCCGCCGTGGCGGCTGGAGCTGCCGCCGCTGCTGGCGCTGCTGTAGCACTGGCGACGGCGCCGGCACTGTTGCGCAAGCGCTGCTGCAGGCGTTCCACCGTCTTGCCCAGGCGCGCATCGTTGACGGGTTTTAAAACGTAATCGGCGGCTGCCTGTTCGAAGGCGGCCAGCGCGTATTCATCGTAGGCGGTGACGAACACGATGTGGGGAAACGCCACGCCGTCGGGCCATTGTTCCGCCAGTTCTTCGGCCGCTTCCAGGCCCGTCTTGCCTGGCATCTTGATGTCGAGAAAGAGTATCTCGGGTTGCAATGCCAGCCCTAGTCGCAAGGCTTCCACGCCGTTCGGACAACTAGCGATTATGTCGAGTTCTGGCCACAGCCGCTGCAAGGCGTGCGCAAGGGCGGCGGCGAGGATGGGTTCGTCTTCGGCGATCAGGGCGCGCGGTGGGCGAGGGGTGTGCTGGCTCATGCGAAGGGACTCGTAATGGAGGGTGGAAGGGGGAATGTCAGGCGAGCAGTCGCGCCTGAACTATGGTTGGCGGCCAGCGACAGGCTGGCGGCATCGCCATGCATGCCGCGCAGGCGTTCGCGGATATTTGCCACGCCCAGGTGCGTGCCCTTGGTCTGGCCCGGATGATCGAGGCCCAAGCCATCGTCGCAGACGGTGAGTATCAGCACGCCAGCGTCGGTGGATGCCTGCACGCGGATATGGCCGCCTTCGATTTTCGGTTCCAGGCCGTGCTGGATGGCATTTTCCACCAGCGGTTGCAGCAGCATGGGGGGCACCTTGATCTGCTGCAAGGCCTCGGGCAAGTCCAGCGTGAAGCGCAGGCGCTCGCCCATGCGGATGGACATCAGCCCCAGGTAGGCTTGCATGAGGGCAAACTCCTGCCCCAGGGTGGTGGACTCGGCGCGCGATGATGAAAGGGTGGCGCGCAAATACTGGATCAGCTGATCGAGCAGCTGCTGGGCGCGGTGCGCATCAAAGCTGATCAGGCCCTGCAAGTTGGCCAGGGTATTGAACAGCATGTGTGGTTCAATCTGTGCCTGCAGCAGTTGCAGCTGGGCTTGCATCGCCTGGCGCGCCACGGATTCGGCGCGGGCCTTTTCCTGGGCCGCCTCCATTTGCAGTCTCGCAATTTTCTCGCGGCTGCTAAAGAACAGGATGGCCGCCCCCGCCACCGCCAAGGTAAACATGGTCATGCCGACATTACGCGGCGACAGGGCGATGGGTGCGGCAACGTCGATATTGGCTAGCCAGCCGAACAGCATGGTGCCGCCGACTTGCGCCACGCCGGCGCTGACGATGATGAGGGCAGCGAAGGGGAGCTTTTGTGGGCGGCGTTCTTCGCCCCAGCATGCCAGGCGGATGCCGTCGATGAGCAGGAAGGCGATGCCACCTATGCACATGGACGCAAGCAGGTTGAGCCAGAGGCTGCGTCCGTCGTTGAGCACGAAGGTGATGAAAAGCCCGCACAAGACATTGAGCAACAGCATATAGCGGGCATCGCTCAGCAGGCGCCGGTAGGGAAAGCCCGTCTTGCGGGGGGCAGCGTCGGTAGTGTGCATGCGGGACTGCTTTCAGGTGGGCGCTCTGCTTGGCAATACGGCAATTATGAGCGGCTCTGCACGCGCTGGCAACGCCGCTGCGACGAAACGGGCCAGGCGTGGCGCCAATCGCCTGCTCGCGTCCTTTACAGTCCTTTACATGGCGCTGCTTGCACGCGATGATGGCAAGACGTTCTGATCGATCACCTTATCACGCTAAAGGAACACCATGTGGCCCTATCCACGCACCCTGGCGCACCGCGGCGGCGGCACTCTGGCGCCTGAAAACACCTTGGCCGCCCTGCGCTGTGGCCTGGCCCACGGCTATCGCGCCGTGGAATTTGACGTCATGCTGGCGTCCGACGGCGTGCCTGTCGTGGTGCACGACCCGCAGCTGGGGCGCACCGTGGCTGGCAGCGGACATGTCAACGATTACACGGCTGCGCAACTGGGGAGCATGGAGGCGGGCGCCTGGTTTGGCCCGCAGTTTGCAGGCGAGGGCGTGCCCGCGTTCGACGCCGTGGTGGCGTATTGCAAGGCGCAGCGCATCTGGATGAATATCGAAATCAAGCCAGCGCCCGGCTTCGAGGTGGCCACGGGCGCGACGGTGGCGCAGGCCACGCGCGATTTTTTCGCGAAGGAAATCGCTACGGGAGAATTATTGCCCCTGCTATCCTCGTTCAGCATCGCAGCCTTGCAAGCGGCGCGCCAGGCGGCGCCGGAACTGGCGTGCGGCTGGCTGCTCGAACAACTACCGCAAGACTGGGCACGGATGGCGCGCGAACTGGGCGTGGTGGCCATCCATTGCGACCATCGGCAACTGACGCCAGCATTGGCGCGAGAGGTGAAAAGCGGGGGATTTGGACTGTTTTGCTACACCGTCAACACGCCCGAACGGGCCAGCGAGCTGCTGGCCTGGGGCGTGGACGGCTTTTGTACGGACCGGATCGATTTGATCAAGCCGTACTAAGGATTAAAACGTGACGCGCATTCCCACAGTCAAGTTGCGTCCCATCAACGGCGCCGCATTCTTGATGAACGAGGTATGGCTGTACGCCAGTTGATTCGTCAGGTTGTTCGCCTTGATGTAGAACTGGGCGGGCGTGGTGCCGATGCGCGTGTCATAGTTGGCAGACAGATTAAGCATGTTGTAGCCCGGCGTTGCCGTTTCGAACGCTGCCACTTTATCTTGCTTGCCCACGCGGTAGAATTCGGCCACGCCGCTCCACGCCTGCCAGTTGGCGTCAACTTTCACGCCCACGCGCTGGGCGGGGATGCGCGGCAAATTGCCACCGCCGTCGGCCAGTTTGGCCCGCACATAGTCGCCGAACACGCTGGCGCCGAATATGGGGTTCAGTTGCTGGCGGATTTGCCCTTCCACGCCGGTGAACGTGGCGTCGCGCTGGGCGTACTGGATCAGCTGGAAGCCTTCGTGGCTATCCAGGGTGCTGCCAAAGATGTAGTTGTCGACCTTGTTGCGATAGGCGCTGGCCGAGAACGTCGTGGCACCCGCATATTTACGCAAGGTCAAATCGATATTGTTCGACGTTTCCTTGCCCAGGTTTTGATTGCCCAGTTCATACGTGGCCGTGGCCATGTGTACGCCGTGTGCATACAGTTCCTCGGCGCTGGGCAAACGGTGGGTGCGGGAAATGCTTGAGCCGAGCGAATACTGGGGCGCAAATTTCCACAAGGCACCGAATGACACGGACGTGCCCTTGGCGCTGCGCTTTTGCAAGGTGGCGCTGTCGACGGCAATGTCTTGCCATTCGTGGCGCAAGCCCGCTTCGAAGCGCCATTGCTGCAGATGGTATTCTTCCACCAGGAAGGCTGCATGTTTCTTCGTTAGCGTTGGCGCCACATAGGCTTCCTCGCCCAGGGCGGAGAAATCGCGCTTCGATGTTTGCAGGCCGAGCACGCCGCGCCAGCCGAAGACGGGGTAGTGTTCCATTTCCAGGCGCGCATCGTGGCCCTTGTTCTTGAAGGTGGTGGCGATTTCCGTGCCTTCGATTTCGTCGTGCTTGTAATCGGTGAACGCGGCGCGCAGGCGCAGCTTGGCGAAGCCGGGCACGGGATCGCGCAATTCACCGCGCACATCCCAGCGTTCGCTCTTCAGTTTGACATATGGCACGCTTTCATGATCGTGCCCATGTTCTTCTTCAGCACCGTGGTCGTGGCCGTCGTGGCCGCCGCAATGCAGGTGCGTGCCGTGCGGATGGCAGCTCGCGAATTCGTGGTTGTGGCCAGGCAAGCCGTACTCGGCATGCTGGCTGGTGAAGGCCAGACCCAGGAAACCCTGTGATCCCACCCACGACACGCCCACGCTGCCCGTGTCCGTCTTGTTGTCGCTGCCGGCCACTTTGGCGCCGCCTTCCCAGCCGCTGCCGACCTTGTACTCTTTTGCGTCGCGCTTCACGCCTTCTGCGTGGAAGGCGATGTTGCCGCTGCCGCCAGTGACTTCAAAGGCGCCCGCCTTTTCGCGCGCGCCCGAGTTGGCGCGCACTTCCGCGCTGCCTTCAAAGCCCTTGGCCGGCACGCGCGTAGGAATTTTCTTGTCGATCACGTTGACGACGCCGCCGACGGCACCGCCGCCATACGCCAGCGCGGACGGGCCGCGCAGGACTTCAATCTGTTCCGACAGCATCGGTTCGGCCGCCACCGCATGGTCGGGACTGATGGTCGAGGCATCCTGCACTTCGGCGCCGTCGGAGAGGATTTTCACGCGCGGGCCATCCATGCCACGGATGATGGGACGGCTGGCGCCGGCGCCGAAATGGCTGGCCGTGATGCCGGGCTGGCCAGCCAGGGTTTCGCCCAAGGTCGCTTCCCGTGCCAGTACCAGTGCCTCGCCTTCGAGTACGCTCACGGGCGTGCTCATGTCGTCGCTGCCCAGGGCCAGGGCGCTGGCCGAGACGGTCACGGCCGGCAAGGTCGCTGCCTGCTGCGCCAGTGCGCTGGCCGGTGCGGCGAAGGCCAGCATGATGGCCAGTGCGAGGGGAGTTGGTTGTTGAAGACGAACGGACATGGTTAAGATTTCCTTTATCTGCTATCGGTGTTTGCGACGTTTGGGCAGGCTATTGCCGTATGGGCTGACTGCCATAAGATGATAATGATAACCCATTATCATTATTGTGTGACAGTTTTCCGGACGGTAGATGGACACGGATGGTGTATTCTGTCGGCTATGGAACGCACAACACGTCAAAAAACCGCTATTCAAGCCGCCATAGAATCGGCCCAGCGCCCTCTGTCGGCGCAGGAAATCCTCGAACAGGCCAGCTTGCAGGTGACGCAACTGGGCATCGCTACCGTCTACCGCAACTTAAAATCGCTGGTGCTGGAAGAAAAAGTGCACGTGGTCACCTTGCCGGGCGAAAACCCACGCTATGAGTCGAACACGGCCGCCAATCACCATCACCACCATTTTCAGTGCAGCACGTGCCAGCGCGTGTTCGATGTGCATGATTGTCCGGGCGACTTGAAGCGCATGGCGCCGCAAGGCTTTGTCGTCGAGCGCCACGAGCTGACGCTGTACGGCCGCTGCGCCGACTGCAATGGTGCCGTCGCTGCCAGGGTGGCGTCAACGGGCGCCGCCCCGCACGCCTGCGCCAAGGGTCACGACCCGGCCTGAGCGGGCTGGCGGTCCGGCTGGGCACGGGTGCACAATGGCCTTGCCTGGCGTAATTGCTACACCCCATATCACGTATAATCTTCCCTTTAAAGCTGCCGCCACTCTTTGCCAAAAAAACATGAAATCATCTGAAATCCGCGACAAGTTCCTCAAATTTTTCGAATCTAAGGGCCATTCCATCGTCCGTTCCAGCTCCCTGGTGCCAGGCAACGATCCGACCTTGCTGTTGACGAACAGCGGCATGGTGCAATTCAAGGATGTGTTTACGGGCACGGACAGCCGTCCGTACACGCGTGCCACCTCGGTGCAGCGCTGCGTGCGCGCCGGCGGCAAGCACAACGACCTGGAAAACGTCGGCTACACGGCGCGCCACCACACCTTCTTTGAAATGCTGGGCAACTTCAGCTTCGGCGACTATTTCAAGCGCGATGCGATTCACTACGCGTGGGAACTGCTGACCAAGGTGTATGGCTTGCCGGCCGACAAGCTGACGGTCACCGTGTACATCGAAGATGACGAAGCGTATGACATCTGGGCCAAGGAGATCGGTGTGCCTACCGAGCGCATCATCCGCATCGGCGACAACAAGGGTGCGCGTTACGCTTCGGACAATTTCTGGCAGATGGCAGACACGGGCCCATGCGGCCCGTGCACGGAAATCTTCTACGACCACGGCGCCGACATTGCTGGCGGCCCGCCGGGTTCGCCGGATGAAGATGGCGACCGCTTCATTGAAATCTGGAACCTGGTGTTCATGCAATTTAACCGCGACGAAGCGGGCGTCATGCACAAGCTGCCCAAGCCTTGCGTCGATACGGGCATGGGCATGGAGCGTCTGGCAGCGGTGCTGCAGCACGTGCATTCAAACTATGAAATCGACCTGTTCCAGCATTTGATCGGCGCTGCCGCGCGCGAAACGGGCGCCACTGACTTGGAAAACAAGTCGTTGCGCGTGATCGCCGACCACATCCGCTCCGCCGCCTTCATGATCGTCGACGGCGTCATTCCTGGCAGCGAAGGGCGCGCCTATGTGTTGCGCCGCATCATCCGTCGCGCCTTGCGCCATGGCCACAAGCTGGGCCAGACGAAACCGTTCTTCTACAAGCTGGTGGCCGACCTGGCCAGCGAGATGGGCGGCGCCTATCCCGAGCTCGAAGACGCCAAGGACAACGTGGCCAGCATGCTGAAAGCCGAGGAAGAGCGTTTCGGCGAAACCCTGGAAACGGGCATGAAAGTACTGGAAGCGCAACTTTCCAAGGATGCCACTGGCATCGACGGCGCCACCGCCTTCACCCTCTACGAAACCTATGGCTTCCCGCCAGACCTGACGGCCGACATTTGCCGCGAACGCAATATCACGTTCGACCAGGCAGGCTACGACGTGGCGCTGAAGGAAAGCCAGGAACTGTCGCGCAAGGGCGGCAAGACGCACAAGGATAGCAAGGTCGAGTACGCGGGCGAGAAGAATAAATTCGTCGGCTACGATCAATTGACCTTCAGCAGCAAGGTCGTGGCGCTGTATGCAGCCGGCACGCCGGTGCAGCAACTGAACGCCGGCGTGGCGGGCATCGTCGTGCTCGACACCACGCCGTTCTACGCGGAATCGGGCGGCCAGGTGGGCGACCAGGGCGTGATCGCCACGGGTGCGGGCAGCTTTGCCGTCAGCGATACCCTGAAAATCCAGGCCGACGTGTTTGGCCACCATGGCGTGCTCGAATCCGGTGTGTTGAAGGTGGGCGACGCCGTCTCGGCCGAAGTCGATACCGCCAAGCGCGCACGCACGATACGCAACCACTCGGCCACGCACTTGATGCACAAGGCCTTGCGCGAAGTGCTGGGCAGCCACGTGGCGCAAAAGGGGTCGCTGGTCGATCCGGATAAAACCCGTTTCGACTTTAGCCACAATGCCCCGATGACGGCCGAGCAGATCGCGGCCGTGGAAACCATCGTCAATAAAGAGATCCTGGAAAACCGTGCCACGCAGGCGCACCTGATGTCGTTTGACGATGCCGTCAAGCATGGCGCGATGGCATTGTTCGGCGAGAAATACGGCGACGAAGTGCGCGTGCTCGACATCGGCAGCTCGAAAGAGCTGTGCGGCGGCGTCCATGTGCAGCGCACGGGCGATATTGGCCTGTTCAAGATCATCGGCGAAAGCGGCGTGGCCGCCGGTATCCGCCGCGTCGAA
Organism: Janthinobacterium sp. CG_23.4; assembly: GCF_029892305.1. NCBI lineage: Bacteria > Pseudomonadati > Pseudomonadota > Betaproteobacteria > Burkholderiales > Oxalobacteraceae > Janthinobacterium > Janthinobacterium sp. CG_23.4. The sequence continues at coordinate 988,012 of NZ_JARXUX010000001.1, forward strand.
GCGGTAACGGGCGAGGGCGCGCTGGCGCTGGTGCAAAGCATCAACCGCCGCCTGGTCGAAGCGGCCAACACCCTGAAGGCGCAGCCGGAAGAGCTGACGGCGCGCATCGTCCAGGTGCAAGAGCATGTGAAGGCGCTGGAGAAGGAATTGGCCGCGCTGAAATCGAAACTGGCTTCCGGCCAGGGCGATGAACTGCTCACGCAAGCGGTCGATGTGAATGGCATCAAGGTACTCGCTGCCGTGCTGGAAGGCGCCGACGTGGCCCGTTTGCGCGAAACCATGGATAAGCTGAAGGACAAGCTGAAGACGGCTGCCATCGTGCTCGCCAGCGTCGCTGACGGCAAGGTCAGCCTGATCGCCGGCGTGACGGCGGACGCCACTTCCAAGGTCAAAGCGGGTGAGCTGGTGAACTTCGTTGCACAGCAAGTGGGCGGAAAAGGCGGCGGACGCCCCGATATGGCGCAAGCGGGCGGCACCGATGCCAGCGGTCTGGCGCATGCCTTGGCAGGCGTGCCGGCCTGGGTCGGCGAACGCGCAAGATAAGGCGTAAGCTAGCAGGCATGCGGGTTTTTTATCCCTCAGCGCCTTGAAAACGGCCCGCAGACGATGTTTGCGGGCCGTTTTGCCGTGTGCAATCTCGTTGTGACACCACAACAGCCGATGAACTATTTTGGTGCAGCGCGTCAATGCTCCTGATTTAGAGTAGTATGTCGAAAATCAGTACAACAAAACAATGCTGGGATATTGATGATGAGCGACACACTACTAGATACCGAGATTATGGAATTTCACAAAGAGCTCGACGCGCGGGGCTTGAATTGCCCGTTGCCGATTCTAAAGGCGAAAAAAGCTTTGTCAGAGCTGCAGAGTGGTGAAGTACTGCGCATCATGGCAACCGACCCTGGTTCCGTGCGCGACTTTCAGGCTTTCGCCAAGCAAACGGGCAATGCCCTGCTGTCGCATGTACAGACGGGTACCGAATTCGTCTTCCTGATGCAACGCAAATAATTGTGCCAGCCGGGGCCGCCGTGGCGCGGCCTGGTGAATACCCTGCCGCGTCTTTTTCACGTCTTTTTGCTGCCCTGCAGCGTAGCGGCAGACTACCTTGAAATCGTCGAAGCTGTACAGTTTAGATGGATTGTTCTAACAAAAAATCGCACGATCGTGCTTAAATTCGGTTCAGGATTCAAATTTCTCTTATAATCGAACGCAGAATCAGCACTTGATCCGTCATTTTTATATTTTCCCAAAGGCATAGCTATGAAAGTCTTGGTACCCGTCAAACGCGTGGTCGACTATAACGTCAAAGTCCGCGTCAAGAGCGACGGCACTGGCGTCGATACCGCCAACGTCAAAATGTCGATGAACCCTTTCGATGAGATCGCGCTGGAAGAAGCGATGCGCTTGAAAGAAGCCGGCAAGGTCACTGAAGTGGTCGCCATCTCCTGCGGCGTGACGCAGTGCCAGGAAACCTTGCGTACCGCCATGGCCATCGGCGCCGACCGCGGCATCCTGGTAGAAACGACGACCGAACTGGAACCGCTGGCAGTGGCCAAGCTGGTCAAGGCTCTGGCCGACAAAGAACAGCCGCAACTGATCATCCTGGGCAAGCAAGCCATCGACGACGACAGTAACCAGACTGGCCAGATGCTGGCAGCCTTGCTGGGTTGGCCGCAAGCCACGTTCGCCTCGAAAGTCGTGCTGGAAGATGGCAAAGTGACCGTCACGCGCGAAGTCGACGGCGGCCTGGAAACGCTGGCATTGACCTTGCCAGCGATCATCACCACCGATTTGCGCCTGAACGAGCCACGCTATGTGACTTTGCCGAACATCATGAAGGCGAAGAAAAAGCCGCTCGAGACCGTCAAGCCGGAAGACCTGGGCGTCGACGTTGCGCCGCGCCTGAAAACCCTGAAAGTCGTCGAGCCAGCCAAGCGCTCGGCCGGCATCAAGGTAGCGGACGTGGCCACCTTGGTCGCCAAGCTGCGTACCGAAGCCAAAGTCATCTGAGCGGTTTGCCGCCAAAACATAAAATCCGGGGTCAGACCCGCCGGGGGTATCAGTTCCAATGGAACTGATACCGATCTCGAAGAGACTGACCCCGGCACTTGCTAACTATTAGGAATAATCATGGTCGCATTAGTTATTGCTGAACACGACAACGCTACCTTAAAGGGTAGCACCCACCACACCGTGACAGCTGCTGCCCAGTGCGGTGGCGACGTGCACGTGCTCGTTGCTGGCTCGAATGCATCGGCCGCTGCCGCTGCCGCTACGCAGATCGCCGGCGTGACGAAAGTCATCGTGGCTGACGCGCCTTACTTTGCCGACGGCCTGGCCGAAAACGTGGCCGAGCAAGTGCTGGCCATCGCCGGCAACTACAGCCACATCCTGGCGCCAGCCACCGCCTACGGCAAGAATATCTTGCCGCGCGTGGCCGCCAAGCTGGACGTGGCGCAAATCTCGGAAATCACCAAGGTCGATACGCCTGATACCTTCGAGCGGCCGATCTACGCCGGTAATGCCATTGCCACCGTGCAATCTGGCGACAAGGTCAAGGTCATCACCGTGCGCACCACCGGCTTCGACGCCGCTGCCGCCACCGGCGGTTCGGCTGCCACCGAAACCATCGCCGCCGTGGCCGACGCCGGCAAATCGGCCTTCGTGGGCCGCGAACTGGCCAAGTCCGACCGCCCTGAACTGACCGCCGCGAAAGTCATCGTGTCGGGTGGACGTGGCATGGGTTCGGCCGAGAACTTTCATATCCTGGAACCGCTGGCCGACAAGCTGGGCGCCGCCATGGGTGCTTCGCGCGCTGCCGTCGACGCCGGCTTCGTGCCGAACGACTGGCAAGTGGGCCAGACGGGCAAGATCGTTGCGCCGTCGCTGTACATCGCCGTCGGTATCTCGGGCGCGATCCAGCATCTGGCCGGCATGAAAGACTCGAAAACCATCGTTGCCATCAACAAAGATCCGGAAGCGCCAATCTTTTCCGTGGCCGACTACGGCATCGTGGGCGATCTGTTCGAGATCGTGCCGCAACTGGTCAACGAACTGGGTTAATTCAGCCCGATCCGGTTTTGTGTAGAGCGTATCGCGGCAGATGTAGTCATTTGCCGCGATACGCTCCGACTACAAAGCCACGCCGGCCCGCCCCACACGGCGAGCCGCGCGTGGCTTTTTTCTTGGAGAAAAGAAGATGAGCTATCAAGCCCCGCTGAAAGACATGTTGTTCGTCATGAACGAATTGGCCGGCCTAGCCGAAATCCACACCTTGCCGGGCTGCGAAGACGCCACGCCCGACACGGCCGAGGCCGTGCTGGAAGAGAATGCCAAATTCTGCGGCGGCGTGGTGGCCCCCCTGAACTGGCCCAGTGACAAGGAACCGAGTTTTTGGCACGACGGTCAAGTCACTACCTCGAAAGGCTTCAAGGAAGCCTTCAAGGCCTATGGCGAAGCAGGCTGGCAGGGTGTGCAGCACCCGACGCAATTTGGTGGCCAGGGCTTGCCCAAGCTGCTGGCGACGCCCTGCATCGAAATGCTCAACTCGGCCAGCATCTCGTTTGCCCTGGTCGCCCTGCTGTCCGATGGTGCCATCGAAGCACTGCTGACGGCCGGCAGCGACGAGCAGAAGGCTGTCTACCTGGAAAAGCTGGTGTCGGGCAAGTGGACCGGCACCATGAACCTGACGGAGCCGCAAGCGGGGTCCGACCTGGCCGCCGTGCGCACGCGCGCCGTGCCGCAGGGCGATGGCAGCTATAAAGTCTTCGGTACCAAGATTTACATCACCTATGGTGAGCACGACATGGCGGAAAACATCGTCCACCTGGTGCTGGCCCGCACGCCGGACGCGCCCGCTGGCGTGAAAGGCATTTCGCTGTTCATCGTGCCGAAGTTCCTCGTCAATGCCGACGGCAGCCTGGGCGCGCGCAACGACGCCCATTGCGTGTCCATCGAACACAAGCTGGGCATCAAGGCCAGCCCGACAGCGGTGTTGCAGTTCGGCGACCACGGCGGTGCCATCGGCACTCTGGTAGGTGAGGAAAACCGCGGCCTCGAATACATGTTCATCATGATGAACGCCGCCCGTTTCGGCGTCGGCGTGCAGGGCATCGGCCTGGCCGAGCGTGCCTACCAGCAGGCCGTGGCATTTGCCAAGGACCGCGTGCAGTCGCGTGACCTGACGGGCTCGCCTGGCCCCGTTTCCATCATCCACCACCCGGACGTGCGCCGCATGCTGATGTCCATGCGCTCGCAAACCGAGGCGGCGCGTGCGCTGGCCTACGTGGGCGCGGCCATTAGCGACGTGGCGCACCATCATCCGCAGGCGGACGTGCGCGCGGAAAGCCTGGCGACCTATGAATATCTGGTGCCCATCATCAAGGGCTGGGCCACGGAAATGGCGCAGGATGTGACGCGCGACGGCGTGCAAGTGCATGGCGGCATGGGCTTCATTGAGGAAACAGGCGCCGCCCAGCATTACCGCGACGCCAAGATTCTCACCATTTACGAAGGCACGACGGCGATCCAGGCAAATGACCTCGTGGGCCGCAAGACGGTGCGCGATGGCGGCGCTGTTGCCAAGGCGATCATCGCCCAGGTGCGCGCCACGCAAGCCCAGCTGGGCGAGCTCTCCGGCGCCGACTTCCAGGCCATGCAGCGCCACCTGGCTGAAGGCAGCGCCGCGCTCGAAGCGGTGGTGGAATACGTGGTGGCGAACATGAAGACGGACATCAAGGCCGTGTTTGCGGGCAGCGTACCCTATTTGAAACTGGCCGGCATCGTGCTCGGTGGCTGGCAAATGGCGCGGGCGGCCATCGTGGCGCAGCAAAGGCTGGGAGAGGGTAGTGGCGACGTCTCGTTTTACAAGGCAAAAATCGCCACGGCGCGCTTCTTTGCCGACCACATCCTGTCGCAAGCGCCGGGCTTGCGCGCCAGCATCATCGACGGCAGCGCTGGCGTGCTGGCCATGTCGGAAGAGCAGTTTTAATCTTAGCCAACCCAACTGCAAATGCCGGGGTCGGACCCTGAGGGTCCGACCCCAGTCCTTGCTTTTGGGTTCGGCTTATCTTCTGACAATGCCATTGCCCGAGTTGCGTACCAGGTCGCCAGCAGCCAGGCCAGGGTCTTGGTCAAACGCGAAATCGGCCTTGGCCCCTGTTTCATACTGTACCGTGACGGTCCAGGTCTTGGCATTCTTCATATGGCCTTCGACTTGCTTGCCGGCGTAAGCACCGCCAGCGGCGCCTGCCAGGGTGGCCAGGTCCTTGCCGAGCCCGCCACCGACCTGGCGGCCCAGCAGGGCGCCCGCCACGCCGCCGCCTATCATGCCCAGCGCCCCGCCTTCGCCCGCTTTGTCAGCGACGTTGACCGCCAGCACCTTGGCGCAATCGGCGCAGATTTGCTGCGGCTTCTTGGAGGGCTGGCTGGCGTAGGAATTGCCTGCTTTCTGCGCAGCCTTGGCGTCGCGGATAGCCTGCTCGTGTTCGCTCTTCGCGTCGCGCAGGCATTGCATGCGCGCTTTCGAGCTGCTTTCTTCTGCGCACAATTTCTTGTCATCTGCATAGCGCGTGCTCGCTTGCTGCGTGTCGTAGGCGTATTGCGCCTTCGGCGAGAGATTTTGCGCGAAGGCGGAAGTGCTGAACAGGGCCGTGATGGCCACTGCGATGATGTATGGGCGACGCAGCATGATTTTCTCCTGAGGGGGGGTGGCAGTAATGTTGGTATTCTGAGTGCAGTATAGAAGTAAATCATGATTGCTTACCAATACTTACATGTGCGTGCCGGGCGCCGGAAATGTCGCTATTCCTATGTAAAAATTAGCCGTAGGCGCCGCCTGTGTACAGCAAGTCGAACAGCCGCGCCATGGTGGCGATCAGCACGCCTGCGCCTAGCATCAAGGTAGCGACCAGCACCACGGCCAGGGGCCAGCCCGTGTCCGACAGGCGGCCAGAGGCGGCGTTGTAGCGCGCATCCCACTTGTCATCCGGCATCAATCCCAGTACCAGTGCTTCGAGGAAGCCGATCAGGGCGGACAGGACAAGGGGCAATATCTGGTAAAACCAGTCGGCTTGGGGAAGCAGCTGGTGCAGCAGCAGGCTGGCGGGCAGGGCGGTCATGTGTAGCCATCCCCAGCGGTCCTTGGCGCCATGCAGATAGAAGCGGTGCGCACCCAGCATGCCCAGCAGGAAGGCGAGCAAGGTGGTGCCTGCCTTGTTCTTGTGCGACTGTTGCAAAATGCTTGCGGTGGTCATAAGATTTTAGAGTTGCTCATCGGTAAAGATTGCCAGTATCGGTCATTGCCTGTCGCAACGATAGCACTTTCATGTGCCGTCCAGGCGGTGCTGTCGCGCAATGGCACCGGCTTGGCGCACCGGCGTGGCGTTGTCGGCACGATACACGCACGCGGCTATTGCGTCTTCGGCCATGACTGGTCATAATGTTTGATTAGCCCAAATTACACGCCCGTCATCATAACGCTTGCTGCCTGGCGGTAAAGCGCGCTATAATTTGCGGCTTTTTCCGCCTCAGCACACTTTTTGGAAATATTATGGTCGTTATTCGTTTAGCTCGTGGAGGCGCCAAGAAGCGCCCGTTCTTCAACATCGTCGCTACTGACTCGCGCAATCGCCGCGATGGTCGCTTCATTGAGCGTATCGGTTTTTACAACCCGATGGCGCAAGGTGGCGAAGTTCCACTGCGTATCACCGCAGACCGTCTGGCCTACTGGCAAGGCGTTGGCGCACAATTGTCGCCAACCGTTGCTCGCTTGGTAGCCAGCAACAACAAAGCAGCAGCTTAATTAGATCACTGGTTTGACGGTCAAGACTGCATCCGGGGTGAAAGTCCCCGATGACCTGGTACAGGTAGGCTATGTCTCCGGTGCCTATGGTATTGCTGGCGGCGTAAGGATCACTCCTTTCTCCGACGACGCGGATGCATTATTAAGCGTCAAAACCTGGTGGTTTGATAAACCGACCTTGCATGATGTTCAAGTCAGGCAAGCGAAGTTACACGGCGGCGACGTCGTGGCCCAGCTGGTGGGTGTGGTCGGGCGGGATGCCGCAGAAGCGCTGAAAGGTGTCTCTGTGCAAATTCCGCGTAGCCATTTCCCGACGCTGACGGCCGATGAATTCTATTGGTCCGATCTGATCGGGCTGACAGTCGAGAATTTGCAAGGCGAGTGCCTTGGCACAGTGCACGACATGATGAGCAATGGTCCGCAGTCGATCTTGCGCGTTACGCCCGTTGCAGATGCTGATGCCGATGAGACCGTTGAAAAGGCGCCTGAGCGCCTGATCCCGTTTGTTGGTCAGTTTGTCATTAGCGTTGACAAGGCTGCCAGCAAGATCACGGTCGACTGGGGCCTCGATTATTAAACCGCCTGCGCATCATTTTGCGCCGGGCAAACTTTGCTGGATGGTGAGCGATGCAATTTGATGTCGTGACCCTGTTCCCGGAAATGTTTGCCGCGCTGACGCAGTCGGGTGTGACCCGGCGTGCCTTCGAGCAGGGTAAATGCGGCTTGTCGCTGTGGAATCCCCGTGATTTCACGACCGACAATCACCGTACCGTGGATGACCGCCCTTACGGCGGCGGCCCCGGCATGGTGATGATGGCGCGCCCCCTCGAAGCGACAATCAATGCCGCGAAGCAACGTCAGGCCGATCTCGGACTGGCGTTACCCCGCGTGGTGTTTATGTCGCCGCAGGGTCGCGCGCTGACGCACGAGCGCGTCACGCAGTTGAAAGCCGAACCTGGCTTGGTGATCCTGTGTGGCCGTTATGAAGCCGTGGACCAGCGTTTGCTTGAGCGCTGTGTCGACGAAGAAATCAGTGTTGGCGACTTTGTCCTGTCGGGCGGTGAATTGCCCGCCATGGCGCTGATGGATGCGGTGATACGCCTGTTGCCCGGTGTGTTGAACACCGAGGCATCGGCCGTCGAGGATAGCTTCGTCAATGGCTTGCTCGATTCGCCGCACTACACGCGGCCGGAAACCTATGAAGGCATGGCCGTGCCGCCCGTCTTGATGGGGGGTAATCATGCCGAGATCGTCAAGTGGCGCCGCCAGCGCATGCTGGAAGCGACCGCGACAAAGCGGCCTGACCTGCTGGTCAGTGCGCGCGCCGCCGGCTTGCTCAGCAAGACCGACGAAAAATTCTTGGCCAGCCTGTAAGTTGTCTCCGGACGGCCTGCAGGGTGGCCAGTAGTGCCGGGCATGTTGCCCATATTGTGTTACCCATCCTCTACCGGGCGGATACTTGCTATCCACAGTGCGCCGGCATGATGGTTTTCGGAGTTATAAAATGGACTTGATTCAACAATTAGAGCAGGAAGAAATTGCTCGTCTGGGTAAAACCATTCCTGAATTCGCACCAGGCGATACCGTTATCGTCAGCGTCAACGTAGTCGAAGGTACGCGCAAGCGCGCCCAGGCTTACGAAGGCGTCGTTATCTCCCGTCGTAACCGTGGCCTGAACTCGAACTTCATCGTTCGTAAGATCTCGTCCGGCGAAGGCGTTGAGCGTACGTTCCAACTGTACTCGCCGCTGATCGCTTCGATCGAAGTGAAACGCCGTGGTGATGTTCGCCGCGCCAAGCTGTACTATCTGCGTGAGCGTTCGGGTAAATCGGCGCGTATCAAAGAAAAATTGCCAAATCGCCGCGTTGTGGCGAAAGCAAGCGCGTAATATCAGCGTCTGCGTTGGGAAAAGGGGTGCCTCGCGGCGCCCCTTTTTTTATTGATGGCGTTGTGATGAGAGAGATAGCAATGGCGATAGCATTTGATCCGCAGCAATTAGCCATCGATTCGATCGCCGGCGAGGCGGCGCTGGACGCCATGCGCCTGACGCCGGACTGGTTGCGCCAGCGTCTGGCCTATCCGCCTCACTGGCAGCCCGAGATGACTCAGGATTTCCTCTCCGTGCGCGCCATCCCGGTGCGCGCCGCTGTGCTCATTGCCATGGTGCAACGGCCGCAGGGTTTGACCATCTTGCTGACCATGCGCACGCAGCACCTGAGCAGCCATGCGGGCCAGGTCAGCTTTCCCGGTGGGCGCAGCGAGGCGTTCGATGGCTCGTCCGTGGCCACGGCGCTGCGCGAAACGCAGGAAGAGGTGGGGCTGGCGAGTGAGCATATCGAAGTGCTGGGCTGCCTGCCCGACTACCTGACGGGCACCGGCTACCAGGTCACGCCCGTGGTAGGCTTGGTCATGCCGCCGTTCGACCTGCGCGCCGACCCATCCGAAGTGGCGGAAATCTTTGAAGCGCCGCTGGCCTTCCTGATGGATGGCCTCAACCATCAGCGCCTGTCGGTGGAATTGCCCGGCGGACGGCGTTCGTTCTACGCCATGCCGTACGAGCGTTTCTATATTTGGGGTGCTACGGCGGGCATGCTGCGTAATCTGTTTCACCTCTTGCGCGCGTAAAATGGTGTCCCGCACGTAATAAGTTTGATTCCAGCACTGCACTGCGCTATCGTAGCGGGCATTGCGGCATTGCTGAAAAAGACAAAAAGGACGTTTGATGACATTTCTCTCCATACTTTGTGCATTGCTGATCGAGCAGCTCAAACCTTTGCGCGCGGACAATCCGATCTACGCCGAAATCAAGAGCCTGGCAATGCGCATGGAGACCTGGTTCAATGCCGGCCATGCCAGCCATGGCCGCATGGGCTGGTTCCTCATGATCGGCGCGCTGATGCTGCCGACGGCTGGCGTGTATTGGCTCTTGCAGCATTATCAGTTGTCCCTGCTGGCCTTTGCCTGGAACGTGCTCATCGTCTACCTGACGCTGGGTTTCCGTCATTACAGCCACTACTTCACCTCCATCCAACTGGCCCTGAGCGCCGGTGACGAAGCGACTGCGCGCACCTTGCTGGCAGACTGGACCAAGCTCGACACGGTGGGCATGGAAGCGAGTGAGATCGCCCGCATCGCCGTGGAAAAAGCCCTGATCACGACGCATCGCAATGTGTTTGGCGTATTCTTCTGGTTCCTCATGCCGCTCGGCCCTGCTTGCGCGGTGATGTACCGCGTGGCCGAATACCTGGCGCGTGCCTGGAATGAACCTGAGCACATGCGCAATGAAGCATTCGGCCAGTTCGCCGCGCGCGCCTTTTACTGGATCGACTGGATACCCGTGCGTCTGACGGCCGTGGCGTTTGCCGTGGTCGGCAATTTCGAGGATGCCATCTATGCCTGGCGCAATTTCGCCCAGCGCTGGCAGGACGAAGCTATCGGCATCATCCTGACGGCCGGCGGCGGTGCCATGGGTGTACGCCTGGGCACGCCAGCGGAAACGGCAGCGCGCGTGCTGGTGACGCCGGACTTGGCCGTCGATGACAGTGACAGCGAAAGCGATATCCTGCCCGGCGAAGAGCCGGGCGCGCGCGCCTTGCAGAGCACGGTGGGCCTGGTATGGCGCGCCTTGCTGCTGTGGATGCTGCTGCTGCTGTTGATGTCGGGCGCTGTTTTCCTCGGCTGACAAGGGCGCTAAACGCGTGCATACGCGCTATCCATGCGCCTTGCGCGTGGAACAGGGTTACAATAGGGGCTGGCGGACGACGCCTGCCGGCCCCTGTTGGCAAGGGCAGGGTAGATCGAGGTAGAACCCAAGTCTTCTATAAGATATAATACTGGCTTACCGCAGCAAATGTAGTTGAATTACCAGCCCGGCATACCCACCGGGGCCATTCACGCAATCCAGTCCCGACAAGCCACATGGCCGAGTTATCTCAAAAAACAGGGGAACTCTCAGACGAGTTCTTCATCCTTGGTCTCACCAGCAATGGCAAGCAATTCCGACCCAGCGACTGGGCCGAGCGCCTTTGTGGAGTGATGTCCTGTTTTAATCCCGAAGGTGGCGGGCGCAATGCGCACCTCCAGTATTCGCCCTACGTGCGCCCGACGGTCGTCAATGGCGTCAAGTCGGTGGTGGTCAACACCAAGCTGCGCGAGATCGAGCCGATGGCGTTTCACTTCGTGCGCGAGTTCGCCAAGGATAACGACCTGCAGATCGTCGAAGCCTGCTTCCTGCCGCCCCCCGAAGAAAAGTAAGACCCGTTTATTTGATCTCGCGTGTGGCCTGCCATGGCGACGTCTGCATCCTGCATCCTGCATCCTGCAAAGCGCCCATCGCCAGCGTGACATCAGCATGCCACTAGCGGCGCTGCTGCTGCGCCAGCATGATCTGGGCCACCTGAGCGTGGCTATCCCTCAAATGACGAGCGCGTGACCGTCGGCATCCTCGCCGACCGCGATACGGTCATTTCAGCGTCATTTAATCATCATGGCCGTGATGGCCCCGGGCCTTGATCCCGCCAGCGTGCTGCTGTCTGTGCGTGGCGCTCGCCGACTCTTGCTGTAGGTGGACGACCGCACCGCGCCCGCTGCCGAATGAATAATATTGGATTTTGCTGCGATGCGCAAAACTGCATGGCGCCGCCTTCTATATATTCTTTCGGGGCCCGCCATATAATCGCCGCCGACGAGCTCCCCATTGCCGTGCTAATAACAGGCGTGTTGCGGGTACATATATTGCACTGCAATAAGTGCTGCTATCTGGTATTGGGAAATGCGCGCCGCTGGTATTAATTGGTACTTAATTCGGCCACGAAGTCATACATATCGCCGCGGAAGTAGGAGCGGCAAAATTCCACGGCGCGGCCATCGCGCAAAAAACCCAGCCTTTCCACCGACAAGCCCGCGTCGCCTTCTTGCGCCTGCAGCAGGCTGGCTTGCTCTCCCGTCAGTAACAGCGCGCTGAGGCGCTGCAAGGCGCGCACCGGCCGGTTGCCCGCCTGTTCCAGCGCGTCATACATGGAGATGTCGACGGCGTCGAGTGATGGCAGGCAACTGGCGACGATGGTGGCGTATTCCAGGCACATCGGCACCTCGTCGGCATAGCGGATGCGGTGGAAGCGGTACACGGGCGCGCCCGGCGACAGCCGCAGGCGCAAGGCCTCTTCAGGCGTGACCGTGCCTTCTGCGCGCTTGAGCCAGACACTGCGCGGCGTGCGTCCGCGCGCGCGCATATCCTCGGAAAACGAGGTCAGCTTGGCGAAATTTTTCTCGATGCGCGTATTGATGAAATTGCCCGAGCCGGGGCGGCGCACCAGCAAGCCCTCGCTGACCAAGCCATCGATGGCCTTGCGCACGGTGATGCGCGAGACGGCCAGGTCGCTGGCCAGCTGGCGTTCGGCCGGCAGGGCTTCTTCTGGGCCGAGGATGCGCTTGTCGATCGCTTCACGCAAAGCGCGCTGCAGTTGCTGGTACAGGGGCAGGCTACTCGTCTGCCCCAGGCCTTGCATGATGTGAGCCAGGGTTGTCATACGCTGAGGGTCTCCGTTACGGCGCGTTGCAGACGCGCTCTGTATCTGTTTTGTGTCGCTGGATAATACCAAAAAAGACCGTTATAAAACCAATTTGAATTGTCCTTCCGGCAATTTGAGCGCGCCTCACTGGTATTTATTCGCGCTTGCAAGGGCTACACAGCGATTTAGCTGAAGTGGTGTGTGTGATTCAAACAACGTTATAAAAAATAAGTTGTAACTGGTAGTGTTCTGGTATTGGATAGTAGTATATTGGCGTTGAATTGGTTTTGTAAGTGGTTGTACAGAAGGGTCTGCAGCGTACCGGCGAAAGTGGGCGGGCTGGAAAGAAGACCTACGTTAAAAATGAAAAGGATCCAATCCTGGAGCCTAAATCAAGGGGGAGTACATGAAACGCAATTTGACACCTGCAGCTGCCGTCGTGAAATCCGGATCGCGTAGCCGTACGCCGATCGCTACGGCTGTTGCCGTGATGGTCGCCGGCCTGGCCTTTTCGGCGCAGGCGCAGGAAGCACCGGCCGACGACGTGTCCACCGTAGTGACGGTGACCGGCGTGCGTGCCTCACTGGAAAAATCGCTGAAGCAAAAACGCAATGCGGATTCCGTGGTGGAAGTGGTTACCGCCGAAGATATCGGCAAGATGCCTGACCGTAACGTGGCTGACGCTATCCAGCGCCTGCCAGGTGTGAATACCCAATCGTCGGCCGGTGGTGAAGGTGGCTTCGGTGAAAACGACCGCGTCAGCCTGCGCGGCACCAGCCCCAGCTTCCAGCAAACCCTGTTCAATGGCCATGCCATCAGCACGGGCGACTGGTTCGTCTTGAACCAATTCGGCGGCAACGTGGGCCGTAGCAGCAGCTTCTCTTTGCTGCCATCGGAACTGGTGAGCTCCGTCGTCGTGCACAAGAGCGCCACGGCCGACCTGCCTGAAGGCGGTGTCTCGGGCGTGATCGATGTGATCACCCGCCGTCCGCTGGAATTCAAGAACCAGGTCACGGCCGAAGGTTCGATCCAGGCTTTCCACAATGACTTGGCCGGCAAGACCGATCCGCAGTTTTCCGGCCTGGTGAACTGGAAGAATGACACGAACACCCTGGGCATCATGGTACAGGGATTTTCGCAAAAATCGACCGTGCGTCGCGATGGACAGGAAATCCTCGGCTACACGCCGATCTCCGCTACCAGCAAGGCGGCCCTGGCTCGTCCAGAACTGGCCGGTGTGAAAGTGCCAACCTTTATCGGCGCCAGCCTGTTCGAGCAAAAGAAAACCCGTGAAGGCGGCGCATTCGACATCGAATTCAAGCCGAACAAGGACTTGACCTTAGATGTGAACGGCTTCTATTCGCAACTGAAGGCACCGCATCAAAATACCAACTGGCTGGCCGCGCCGGCGAACTCGATCAACAGCGCCAACCAGGTACCGACCAATTACACGGTCAAGAGCGGTACCCTGACGGCTGCCACGTTTGGCACCAATTCGGGCGAGGTCGACAATATCTACCGTCCTGACGCCGGTGGCGAATCGTACTACCTCGATTTCAACTTCAAGTATCGCGCCACCAAGGACCTGACCCTGAGTGGCAAGCTGGGCAAGACTCATGGCGTCGGCTATGACCGCAACGATGTCTACTATCAGAACAATGTCGATGGTGGCATGACTTATCAGTTGAACGGCATGAGCCCGGCCAGCGTGTCCTACCCGGGTGGCACCACCACCAAGCCAGGCTCGACGGCATGGGCGGGCGGTGGTGAATCGCGTTCCGTTGACCAGGAAAAATATGCCCAGATCGACGCCGAGCTGCGTCTGTCGTCGGGTATCTGGGATTCGATCAAGTTCGGTGGACGTATGACCGACCACACGCGCTCTGCCGAGCATCCGTTTGAAACTCGTCCGGGCGCACTGGGCTTCTCCAATCCAGGCCCGGTCTGGAATGGCACGATGTACCCGAGCGACTTCGCCAGCAACCTGGGCGGCAACCTGTCGAGCAACTACTTCAAGTACGATGGCGCAGCACTGGGCGCCTGGGGCGCGGCCAACGGCAACCGCCTGTTCGACTACGTGCGTCGCCACAACTGGACCGACGAATTCAAGCTGCAGGAAAAAACCTCGGCCGCCTACGCCATGGCCAATCTGACGGGCGACAACTGGAGCGGTAACTTCGGCCTGCGCGCAGTGCACACCAAGCAGTCGACGCTGGTCAACCAGGCTGGCGGCCCGATCACCGGTTCCGACTGGGGTCCGTACTCGCAGTACCTGTACGAGCGCAGCTACAATGACTTCTTGCCTAGCGCTAACATCAAGTTCGATGTGCGCAACGACGTGGTCGTTCGTGCTGCAGTAGCGCGCACCATCGCCCGTCCTGACTACAGCGCGCTGGGCGGCTCGGTATCGCTGAACGACGATGCATTGAGCGGTGCAGGCGGCAACGTGAAGCTGAACCCGGTCAAGTCGGATAATGCTGAAGTTAGCGCCGAATGGTATTTCGCGCCGAAGTCGGCCGTTTCGGTGGGCCTGTTCTATATGGACTTGAAATCGGTCGTGTCGAACGGTACCACCAGCGCCACTTACTTCAACAGCAAGCGCAATGCCAATGCCGTGTACCTGATCACGTCGCCCTTCAACACCAGCGGCAAGAACAAGGGCGTGGAATTGAGCTATCAGCAACCGCTGTTCGGCGATTTCGGTATTTTGGCCAACTACACCTATGCTGATGGCAAGCTGGACAACGGTGACGAACTGGTCAACGCATCGCGCAGTACGTATAACCTGACGGCCTTCTACGAGGCCAATGCTCTCAGCGCACGCCTGGCCTACAACTACCGTTCGTCCTACAAGGCGGGCGTGGACCGTGGCGCCAGCCAGCACGTCGAAGGTGCGGGCGGCCTGGCCGGTTCGCTCAACTACAAGATCAACGAACACTTCACGGTCACGTTCGATGCGCTTAACCTGACGAACACGACCATTAAGATGTACGCTGAAAACCGCGATCAGCCACGCGCGTTCTACAGCAATGGCCGTACCTTCTACCTGGGCCTGCGCGGCAAGCTGTAAGCAATACGAGCTGGCCTGGCGCACATGCACCGGGCCAAGTCTTCCTCGGTCTTTTCAAGGCAAGTTCCTGTTTCAGGGGCTTGCCTTTTTTGCTCAGTGAGTGAAGTTTTTCCTCCTTTTCTATCCTGCGGCAGTTTCCGTATGGCAGGCTACGCTATCGGTGCTTGCCAGCCCTTTTCACTGGCCTTCAGCGGTATCGCTCCTGGTCCAGCCGCTGGTGGATAGATATTTTTTCATGGCATTATTATGACCATTGCATCTCAGCGCTACCTCGCCCTCGACGTCCTGCGTGGCCTGACCGTGGCCCTGATGATTGTCGTCAATACGCCCGGCGATTGGGGCAGCGTGTATGCGCCGTTCCTGCATGCCGAATGGCATGGTTTTACCCTGACGGATCTGGTCTTCCCCAGTTTTTTGTTTGTCGTCGGCAATGCGCTGGCCTTTGCGCTGGGGAAATATGAAAATTTGGGCCATGGCGCCGTGTTGGCCAAGCTGTGCAAGCGCAGCGCGCTGATCTTTTTACTGGGCTTCTTGCTGTACTGGTTCCCCTTCTTCAAGATTGACGATGCGGGCCAGTTTGCCTGGTCGTCCCAGTCGCAGACGCGTATCCCCGGCGTACTACAGCGCATCGCCGTGTGCTACCTGGCCGCCGCCCTGATTTTGCATTACTGGAAGACACGCGGCGCGCTGCTCTTCAGCGCCGCTGCCTTGCTCGGCTACTGGGCCATTCTGGCGACCTGGGGCGATTACAGCTTGCACGGCAATGCGCCGGCCAAGCTCGATTTGATCCTGCTGGGGGATAGCCACTTGTACCACGGCGAAGGCATCGCCTTCGACCCGGAAGGTATACTCGGCACCTTGCCGGCGATCGTCAATGTGATTGCGGGTTACCTGGTGGGCAGTTTTTTACGCCAGACGGCGCCGGCGCAGCTGCGTTTCAGCTTGCTTCAACTGGCGGTGGCTGGCGTCATCTGCGTGGTGGTGGCACTGTGCTGGAATGAAGTGTTGCCGATCAACAAAAAATTGTGGACCAGCTCTTATGTGATGCTGGGCATAGGCCTCGATTTGCTGCTGCTCGCTTCGCTGATGTTGATCATCGACGTGCGTCAAATGACGGGCTGGACCTATTTCTTTGAAGTCTACGGCAAGAACACCCTGTTCATTTACCTGGTCTCGGAAGTGCTGGTGATCATCGCGTTTACCGTGCGTGTCGGTGGCGTCAATCTGTACCAGTGGCTGTACCAGCAGTGGTTCACGGGCTGGGCTCCGGCGCGCGTGGGTTCGCTGCTGTTTGCCGTCAGCTTCATGCTGCTGTGCTGGCTGATCGCCTACGCGATGGACAAGCGCAAGATCTACATCAAGGTCTGACACGCCACATCAAGCTTCGCCGCTTCGACAGGGTAGCGATGTTCAGCTATCGCCGGATGGATGAAAAAAGTCGAAAAAAAAGCAGCCCCGGCCTGAGCCGGGGACTGCCTTGCGCTTACGCTAGGGAGCAGGAATTACTGTGCCGCTGCCGGTGTCGCCGCTGCCGTGGCAGGACGGTTCAGCCACAGGATCCAGTAGCGCGCCAGGTCACCCACGCCGTCGCCGCCCTTGACTGTTTCCAGGACTTTGATGGCGTCGTCTGTCTTGCCGGCCATGGCGTAGGAGTAGCCGAGGCGCAGCTTGGCGTCTTCCGGGCGCTTCAGGCCGCCCTTGGCGATGCCTTTCTGGATCAGATCGATACCTTTGTCGAACTGGTCCATCGTCACGAAGGCGTAGCCCAGGTTGATCAAGCCCGTGCCATCTTTGCTCTTCATGGCCGAGGCTTCGCCGCTGGCGATACTTTTCGCATCATCGGCGGCCGCCTTGTTGGCCTGGTCGCGCAGTTTCTTGTGCTTGGCAGCATTCGCACCCGTGCCCAGCACGCTTTTTGCAAAGCCCGCGTCGAGGACTTTTTTCGCTTCCGTCGGGAAGGCGTTCAGCAGTGCAATTTCAGCCATGTCGCTGTAATCTTGCGGCGGCATGGTGGCCACGGCCTTGAATTGCAGGCGCAGCACGTCCAGCGCGAAGCGGTCCGAATAGCCAGCCTTGCCCTGCAGTCGGCCCAGCAGATCGCTCCAGTAATCGTCCGACGGGAAGTAGCGCACCAGGTTTTCCATGGCGATCAGGTAGGTGGCCGGATCCTTGCTCTTCGAGCCCGTATTGGCCAGTAATTGCAATTCTTCGATGGACGGCGTCTTGCCTGCTTGCTGCTTGGCGCTCAGGTCGGCCATCAGTTCCTGTTTCGCGCGCGCGAAATCATTGCTGAAGTAATAGGCGCGGATAATGTAGGGGCGCACGGTGGTCAAGTCACCTGTTTCCGTCTGGTAACGGGTGAACCATTTGATAGCGTTCGGGTAATCCTTGGCGTTGTAGTGGTAGTTCGCCAGCGCCTGGATGAAGTCGCCCTGGGCTTTCTTCTCCAGCTTGCCCGATTCGATCACCGCTTCGAGTGCCGTCATGGCCATCGTCTTATTGTTGGTGGTGGAGGCCAGCGCTACGCGCAGGCGGTTCAGCACGAACAATTCATAGGGCGTCAGGGCGGGAATGGCTGCTGTCTGGTCGATGCGGCTTTGCACATCGTCGTAGTTTTTTGCATCCATCGAGGCCTTCACGGCGGTCGGATCGAGCAGTTTGAATACTTCAGGGCGCACCGTGTCTGCGGGCACGGCAGCGGGCGCACCGGCGGCAGCGGCTGGCTTGGTGTCCTGTGCGTGCGACAGGGCTGGCAGGATGTTCATGCCGATGGCAGCGAGGATCAGGCTGAGACGGGCAAGACGGAATTGGGACATGGCTTATCCTTCAATCAATAACAAAAATACGCACCGGCACTGTCTGCCGCAGCATCGCGCAGCAGCATCGTAAAGGGGCAGGGAATCTTAAAAAATATATTTCCGCCATTGCGCCCGCTGAAGTCCAAGGGCGATGGCATCGTAAACAGCGGCTATTGTCACATAAACTGCTGGGCTGGTGCGGCAAACGTGTGCGCCAGTGCTTGCCCTTTGGCATCAAACAGCAGGCAGCGTTGCGGCGGCAGATACAGGCGCAGCGTCTCGCCCGTGCGGCGCAAGCCATCCTCGGCCGGCAGCTTGACGGCCAGCATCTCGGCCACACTTGGCATGCTGGCGTAGACGATGGCCACGTCGCCCAGGTATTCGACATGGCTGACGGCGGCGTCGAGCACGTTGTTTTCTGCATGACTGCCCACATCAGCATGCTCGCGCAGGCTGATATGTTCGGCGCGCACGCCCAGCGTCAGCCGCTCGCCTGGCACCACGGCGTCACCTTGCGCCTCGACCTCGATGACGCTGCCGCCGGGCACGCGCACGGCCACCGTGCGGCGGCTACAGGCAACGACCTCGCAAGCGATGAAGTTCATTTTCGGCGCGCCCAGGAAGCCGGCCACGAAGAGGTTGCCGGGATGGTTGTACAGTGCGTGCGGACTACCCACCTGCTCGATGCGCCCGCCATTGAACACCACAATGCGCTCGCCCAGTGTCATCGCTTCGACCTGGTCGTGCGTGACGTAGATCATGGTGGTTTTTAATTCCTGGTGCAGGCGCGAAATCTCCACGCGCATCTGCACGCGCAGCGAGGCATCGAGGTTCGACAGCGGTTCGTCGAACAGGAACACCTTGGGCTTGCGCACGATGGCGCGGCCGATGGCCACGCGCTGGCGCTGGCCGCCCGACAGGTCCTTGGGTTTGCGCTTGAGCAAAGGCGTGATCTGCAGGATCTCGGCCGCACGCTCGACGGCGGCGCGCACCTCCGCCTTCTTGTGTCCGGCCAGGTTCAGGGCAAAAGCCATGTTCTCGAACACCGTCATGTGCGGATACAGGGCGTAGCTCTGGAAGACCATCGCCAGGCCCCGCGCGGCCGGCGCGATATCGTTGGCCAGCTGGCCGTCGATATGCAGCTCGCCGTCGCTGATGTCTTCCAGCCCGGCGATCATGCGCAGCAGGGTTGATTTGCCGCAGCCTGACGGCCCCACGAAGACGACGAATTCGCCGTCACCGATAGCGAGGTCGATACCGTGGATGACGGCCTGCTTATCGTCGTAGCGCTTGACGATATTGTTTAAAACGATGTGTGCCATGTAATGGTTCTATCCTAGCTGGCGCTGGCGGGCGTCTGGGGGGTATCGGCCTTGCAGGGGGCAGTTTCGCCGGCATCTGCCTTGGCGCCGATACGCATGAAGCGCGACAGGATCAAGACGGGCAGGGCCGACACCAGCACCCACAGGAAAAAGGTCTTGTAGCCGAGCGCCGTCTGGATGTCGCCGCTGATCATCTTGAACAGCACGAAACCGAGCTGCATCACGCCAGTGGCAAACGCATAGTGGGCCGTCTGGTACTTGCCGACCGAGACCACTTGCATCATGAACAGGATCAGGCCCACGAAGCCAAAGCCATAACCGAACATTTCCACGCTGAGCGCGGCCGTGATCAGGGTCAGATCGGTCGGCATGCTGTGGCTCAGGTAATAGAACACCAGGTTCGGCAAATTCATGGCCAGGATCAGGAAGAACATGGCGCGTTTCAAGCCTAGCCAGGAAGTGAAATAGCCGCCGCCTATGCTGCCCAGCAAAAAGGCCACGGTGCCGGCCGTGCCGTACACGGCGCCCACTTCCGTCGTCGACAAGCCCAGGCCGCCCAGCTCGCGCGCTTCGCGCAGGAACAACGGGCCGATGGTCTGCACTTGCGCCTCGCCGGCGCGGAACAGGATGATGAAGGCGATCATGCCCCAGATGCCGGGCTTGTTCAAGAAGTCCACCAGCACGTCCCACAAGGTGCGGCTGATGCCTGCCACGCTCTTGTCGGCCACGGCCGCGTTGCGCACTTGCGGCAGCGCCCACAGGTGGTACGCGGCCAGCGACAGCATCATCGCGCCGATGATCAGGAAGATCACCGACCATGCAGGCTTGATGCCGATTTCTTTCTCCAGGTAGCCGGCCAGGATCACCAGGCCGCCCAGCGAGATGAATTTGCCGGCATTGAAGAAGGCACCCTGCCAGCCCGCGTAGGCCGCCTGCTGCTTGTCCGACAGGCTGGCGATGTAGAGGCCGTCGCAGACGATGTCGTGCGTCGACGAGGCCAGCGCGGCGACGAACAGCACGGCGATGCAGGCGGCAAACCATAGCGGCGTTTGCAGCGCCAGCGCGATCAGGCCCAGGCTCAGGCCACCGGCGAACTGGAACAGCACCACCATGCTCTTCTTGCTCGACGCCAGCTCCAGGAAGGGGCTCCACAGCGATTTGAAGACCCAGGCAAAGCCGATCAGGCCGGTCCAGCGGGCGATCTGGTCGTTCGGCACGCCCATGCTCTTGAACATCAGGCCGGCCACCAGGGCGACCGCGTAAAACGGCAAGCCCTGGGCGAAGTATAAGGTGGGCACCCAGGAAATCGGGCTGCGTATGCCGCCCTTGCTACTGCTATTGCTATTGGTCTTGTGGTTCATGGATGCTTCCTCGGGTCGTCTTGAAAGTCGGGTATTGCGGTCGGTAAAAAAGCGCGCTTACTGGCAGCGCCGCCTGGCCTCGGCCATGATGATGCAGTCAGCCGCCTCCTGCGCGTATACGTCGCTGCCAGCCGGATAGCGTGCGGCCAGTGCCGCCAGGCGCTGCAGCCGCGCACCCACGCCTTGCAGCGGCAAGGTGCCAGACGCCAGTGCGGCGCTGACGGCGGCCAGCGCTGCCGGTAGCTGCGCCGCATCTGCCAGCAGGACCATGTCGGCGCCGGCGGCCAGGGCGCGCGCGCCGACATGCTCGCCGTGCGCGGCTATGCCGGGCGTCAGCAGCACGCCGTCATAGCCCCACTGCTGGCGCAGCAAGCCATGCATCACCGCAGGCGACAGGCTGGCGGGTTGGCGTGCATCGAGTGCCGTATAAGTTACGTGCGCGCTCATCATCGAGGCCGTCTGCGCGGCGGCCTGGCGAAACGGTACGAAATCGTGTTCTTCCAGCTGCGAGCGGATCTTGGCGACGCTGGGCACGATGGCGCTGGCGCCAGGTTGCGGCAGGTACAGCCGGGCGCAGCACGCCACGCCTTCGGCCTGGCAGCCCGCCGTCCAGGCTTGCGTCATGGCGGTCGCTTGTGCAGGATCGCCGCCAAACGCCTGCGCAGCGTCAGGTGCCTGTGCTGCGCCGGTGTCGAGATTGATCAGGGGGGCCAGCAGCCAGTTGATGCCCAATGAGCGCAAGCCGCGTGCCGTCGCCGCGCCCATGCCGTTGGCCAGTTCTGCGTCACCCAAGGCACACAGTTGCATGGCGCTCGGTGGCTGTGGCAGCCAGGCCGGATAGGCTGAGGGCATGCCGGCCGTATCGATGGCGATCAGCGCCTGCGGGCCCAGGGCGAGCCGCAAGTGCGCGCTCAGGCGCGTCAGTTGCGCCGCATCGCGCAGATTGCCCGCGCGCAGGCACACGGCGCGCACGCCGTTCGCCTGCAGCCATTGGAGCGTGGCTGCATCGAGCTCGGTGCCGACGACGCCCGTCATCAGCAACTGCCCGGCAAGCCGGCGCAGGTCGGTGGCGATGGTGGCACTCATTTGACGGCGCCGTCCATGCCGCGCATGAAGAAGCGCTGGGTGAACAGGAACGCCAGCAGGGTAGGCACAATGGTGATCAGGGTGCCGGCGGCGATCACGCGCGTGCTGCTGCCGAAGGTGCCGCGCAAATACAGCACGCCCACCGAGAGGGGAAATTCATCGGGTTTGCTCATGACGATGGAGGGCCAGATGTATTCATTCCACGATTCCACAGCCGTCAGAATACCGACGGTGGCCAGCCAGGGTGTGATCAGGGGCAGCATGATGCGGCTGAAGATCACCCATTCGGAGGCGCCGTCGACTCTGGCCGCATCGATCAGGTCTTGCGGCACTTCCTCGAACGCCTGCTTGAGCAGCAAAATGGCCACGGCCGTCACCACGTTGGGCAGGATGACGCCCGTGTAGGTGTCGACCAGGCTCATTTGCGTGATGGTGATGAAGTTGACGAGGAAATTGACTTCCGATGGCAGCACCAGGGTGGCCAGGATCAGGCCGAACACCAGCTTGCGGCCACGGAATTTCAGGCGCGCCAGCGGGTACGCGGCGAGTGAACATAGCAGCAGTTTCCAGAACACGGTGAACACGGCGATCAGCACCGAGTTCTTGAAAAATGACCAGATGGGAATCGCCTTGAACACTTCGACGAAGTTTTCCAGCGACGGCGCCTTCGGCCAGAAGGTAGGTGGAAAGGCGAAGATATTGCCCTGCGTGGAAATGGCTGTCACCAGCGTCCACCAGAACGGGAAGACGCAGACGACGGCGATCGCGCACAGCACGGCATAGTGGCCCGTGTATTGGACTAGGTGCTGCAAACGTGTTTGCATGGGGCGGGAACGGGTTTTCATGGTCATTCCGCTGTCAGCGATGCCTGGGTTTGAGATAGCGCAGGCATAGCAGGGCGATGCCGATGCAAAAGAGGGACACGACGAAGCTGGCGGCCAGCGCGCGCGGCAGTTTCAAATGTTTGAGGCCCTGATCGTAGGCATAGTACAGCGCCGTGAAGGTGGAATTCATCGGGCCGCCCTGGGTCAGCACGTCGACTTCCTGGTAAGCCTTCAATGCCGCCAGCACGGACAGGATGGTGCACAGCATGATGGTCGGGCGCAGCATCGGCACGGTGATCTTCCAGAAGCGCTGCCAGCGGTTGGCGCCATCGAGCATGGCCGCTTCCTGCATGTCCGACGGGATCGACTGCAGCGCCGCCAGGTACATCACCATGTACCAGCCCAGGCCGCGCCACAGGGTGACGAACATGACGGCAAACAGGGCCAGGCTGTCGTTCGTCAGCCAGCCCACGGGCGCGTTGACGAGTTTCAGGGTCAGCATCACGTAATTGAGCGCACCTTGTTCATGGAACATGAAGCCCCACATGATGCCGACCACGGAAACGGTGGTCACGACGGGCACGTAGAAGGCGGCACGGAACAAACGGATGCCGGGCAGGCGGTTGTTGACCAGCACGGCCAGCACGATGGCGCCCACCTGCACGAAAGGCACCATCAGCAAAAACACCAGCGAATTCTTTAAACCCGAGACGAACATCTCGTTGTTGAAGATGTAGCGGAAGTTATCGAGGCCGACGAAGCGCGTCTCGCGTATCAGGCTGTAGTCGGTGAAGGCCAGCACGGAGCCGTAGCCGACGGGCCAGAAGGAAAAGGCGGCCAGCAGCAGCAGGGCCGGGGCGAGGAACAGCCAGGCTTGCACGCTGTGGCGGTGAGCGAGTTTCATGGTGTCCTTAGTGGCGTGGCAGGGTGGCCAGCTTCTTGTTCCAGATGGCGACGGCCTGGTCCAGCGCCTGCTTGACATCTTGCTTGCCCGTGACGCCCGCCTCGACGGCTTTGACCAGCGAGCGGCGCAATTCGTCGTAGTCATCGATGCCGGCCACGTACAGCGTGCGCGAGTGGCCCATCGACAGGGCGCCAGCGGCAACGGCCTTTTCGGCCGCGCCTGCGTCCTTGGGCGTGGCGAGGAAAAACGGGTCGGCCGCCGCCTTGATGGTGGTCGGGAAGACGCTGGCCTGGCGCGCGAAGTTCAACTGGTTTTCGTCGTTCGTGAGGAAGCGCGCGAACTTGCCGACCGATGGCAATAGGCGCGCCGGCACGCCTTTCGGAATGGCGAAGTGCACCAGCCAGCCGCCATCGGCAATGCCGGTGGGGCCCAGCGGCGCGGGCGCCACGTCGGTGATGGCGTAGATGTCTTGCGCATCGCCGCCGATGCGCTGCATGGCCGTCGGCGGTGCCAGCAGCATGCCCAGGCGGCCGCCCTTGTAAGCATCGATCACGGCGGGAAAGTTATCCTCGGCGAACAGGCTTTCTTTCAGCAGACCGCCGACCTTGTAGGTGTCGGCCAGTTTTTGTACCAATGCCACGTGCTGCGGCGAATTGAAGACGGCGCGCTTGTCGACGATGACGGCCAGGCCCTGCTGCATGAACAGACCGTCGATTTTAGAGAGCGCTGGGGCGATGCCGGCCTTGCCCGTGCGTTGCGCGATCTGGCGCGCGAATGCCAGTTGTTCATCCAGGCTGGCAGGGCCGCGCGTGAGCCCGGCCTGCTTGAAAATGGCGGTGTTGAAGGCGATCACCGCGACATTGCTGTACATGGGGAAGCCGTAGGTGTGGCCCTTGAAGCGCAGGTCTTCCAGCGCGCTCGGAATGTAGCTGGCGCGTGCCTGCGCGATCAGGCCATCGACTGGCGTGAGCAAGCCGTCGCGCGCGTATTCATCAGCCCAAGGCACGTTCAGGCTCACCAGCGCGGGCGGCGTACCGGCCACGATGCGCGTGACCAGCTTGGTCTGGATGACGTCCCACGGGAAGTCGATCCATTCAATCTTGAGGCCGGGATTTTGCGCCTCATAGCGCGCCACCAACGCGCTGAAATAGGGCGTGAATTTGGGCTTCATGCTGAAGGTCCAGAATTCGATTTTCTCGGCAGCCCATGCCTGTGGCGCGAGCAGGCCCGCGCAGGCAAACACTGCCAACAGTCTCTTGATCATTATTATTATCCCGGCCAGTGGCCCCGTAAGTGCCGGGGTCGGCCCCTTAGGAGCCGACCCCAGTCTTCGCTTTCGGGTTGGGTATTGCTTAGTTTGTTTTTGTTACTTTGCTCAGGTGACGCGGTGCGTCCGGGTCCATGCCGCGTGCGGCCGACAGTTTTGCCGCCATCACGTAGAAGGCCTGGATGGCGACAATCGGGTCGAGATCCGGCGTGGCCGCCACGGGCAGGGTCAGGTCGCGTTCGGCCACGTCGGCGGGGGCCGCCAGCAGGACCTTGGCGCCGCGGCCGCGCATTTCCGTCGCCAGTTGCAGCAGGCCGGCCTGGGTTGGGCCGCGCGTTGCAAAAATGAGCAGTGGGTAGCCGTCTTCGATCAGGGCCATCGGGCCATGCTTGATTTCGGCACCGCTGAAGGCTTCTGCCTGCAGGGCCGAGGTTTCCTTGAATTTCAAGGCCGATTCCAGGGCCACCGGGAAGCTGATGCCGCGTCCCACGACCATGATGTTGCGCGCCGGCGCCAGCACGTCAATCGCTGGCGACCAGTCTACTTGGGTCGCTCCGAGCAGCGCTTCGGGCAGCGCTTCGAGGCCTGCTTGCAGCTCGGGGTCGTTCTGCCACTGGGCCACCATGCGCGCGCCGGCAACCAGGCTGGTGATGAAGCTTTTGGTGGCGGCGACGCTTTGTTCCTTGCCAGCGCGCAGGGGCATGGCCCACTCGGCGGCGTGCGCCAGCGGCGAATCGATGTCGTTGACCAGGGCCACGGTGGTAGCGCCGCCGTCGCGGAAGTAGCGGATCGGCTCGACCACGTCCGGGCTCTGGCCCGATTGCGAGATCGAGATGGCCAGGGTGTCGCGCGTTACCAGCGGCGATTTGTTCAAGGTCACCAGCGACATCGGCAGGGACGCCACGACACGGCCCAGACGCGCCATGATCAGGTAGGCGACGTAGTTGCAGGCGTGGTCCGAGCTGCCGCGCGCGATGGTCAGCGCGGTCGAGAACGAGGTGCTCCTCAATTTGCGGCCCAGTTCCGCGTAGCGATCCGTGTCGCTGGCCAGTTGCAGGGCGACGCATTCGGCGGCGGAAATGGCTTCTTTAAGCATCATTGAGGTCACAGATTTCTCCTTCTATATACACAGCTTTGAGTTTGAGATCGCGATCGAGTACCACCAGATCGGCGTAAGTGCCGGGGGCCAGCCGGCCGCGTTCTTCCAGGCCCAGATAATCGGCGGCGTTGGTCGACACGCGCTTGGACGCGTCGGCCAGGTCCAGTCCCAGTGCCACCAGGTTGCGCAGCGCCTGGTCCAGGGTCAGGGTGCTGCCCGCCAGGGTGCCGTCGGGCAGGCGTACGCCGCCCATGCATTTCTGCACGGCGTGGCGGCCCAGCATGTATTCGCCGTCCGGCATGCCGGTGGCGGCAGTCGAATCGGTGACGCAGTACAGGCGCGGGATGGCGCGCAGGGCGACCTTGATGGCACCCGGATGCACGTGCAGCAGGTCGGGGATCAGTTCGGCGTATTCGGCGTGCGCCAGGGCGGCGCCGACCATGCCCGGCTCGCGGTGATGCAGGCCGCTCATGGCGTTGAACAGGTGCGTGAAGCCCATGGCGCCATGCTCCAGCGCGGCGACGCCATCTTCATAGGAGCCGAGCGTGTGGCCGATCTGCACGCGCACGCCGGCGTCGGCCAGGGCGCGCACCAGGTCCAGGTGGCCGGCGATTTCCGGCGCCACGGTAATGACGCGCAGTTTGGCCAGCGTTTGCAGGCGTTCGATTTCGGCCAGGGTGGCAGCGCGCGCGTAGTTCGGTTGCGCGCCGAGCTTGCCCGAATTGATGTATGGGCCTTCCAGGTGGGCGCCCAGCACGCGCGCCGTGTTCGGGCGGCGGTTGTTGGCCGCGATGCCGATGGCCGTCAGGGCCATGTCGATATCTTCGGGCGGCGCCGTCATGGTGGTAGCGAGCAGGCTGGTGGTGCCGTGGCGCGCATGGATGGCCGCGATGGTGTAGACAGCTTCGCCGCCTTCCATGATGTCCTTGCCGGCACCGCCATGCACGTGCAGGTCGATAAAGCCGGGCAAAATATAATCGTCGCTGTTGTTCGACGGGTGGCGCGAATCGCCGGTGATGCTGTCGACGCGTTCGCCGAAGGCGATGGCGCCGTGGATCCAGCCGCCGGGGGTAAGGATATTGCCTTTGATAGTGCTGCTCATCTGCGCGACTCCGCTACGAATTCATAATAATCACTGCGGCAATACGAGTGGGTCAGTTCCACCGCTGCGCCGTTGTCGAGATAACTGACACGGGTGATGTGTAACATCGCTTCACCCGTCTTGATATTGGCCAGCTTGGCCTGTTCCGCCGTGGCGTTGACGGCGCGGATATGCTGCAGCGCGCGCATCGGAATGGTGCCGCGCGACTCCAGGTAGCCGTACAGCGAATCGGTCACTTGCTGCGGGTCCGGCATGTATAGCGCGGGGATGGTGGTCGTCTCGATCGCCATCACCACTTCGTCGGCCGTGCGCAGGCGGCGCAGACGCGCCACCGGCATGTGCGGCGACAGGCCCAGTGACAGCAGTTCCAGTGGCGCGGCCACGCCGATATCGCGCTGCAGCCAGCGCGAGCCCGCGGTAAAACCGCGCTGGCGCAATTCTTCCGAAAAGCTGGTCAGGCGCGACAGCGGCTGTTCCAGCTTGGGCGTGATGTAGGTGCCCGAGCCGCGCTTGCGCGTCAGCATGCCCCGGTCGCACAGCATGTCGATGGCTTTGCGCGCCGTGACGCGCGAAATGTCGAGGATTTCCGACAGCACGCGCTCCGAGGGCAAGGCCTGGTTGGCGCGCCAGTCGCCGCTGGCGATGCCGTCCGACAGCATGTTCGCCAACTGCATATAGAGCGGCGTGTCGCTGGCCGGATTGGGTTTGAAGGCAGACAGTTTGGCCAGCATGCTCATTGCTCCTGCAAATGCTTGCGTATCAGGCGCAGGGCGCCTGCCGCCGAGTCGCCCTGTGCCGGCACGACCCGTTGCAACAGCGCCGCCGGCAGGTAGCTTGACAAGGGCGCCGCCAGGCCGCCGCACAGGGCCACGGGCAAGGTGCCAGTCGGGTCGAGGGCTCTGGCGATGAGGGCGATCTGATGGCCCGCTTCGCTCAGGATGTCATGCGCCACCGCATTGCTGGCCGCGTGTTCCAGCACCAGCGGCGCCAGTTGCGCGAACGTGGTCTGGCTGGCGGTAGCCAGCCAGACCTGCATGGCGTCGCGTTGGCCGCCGCAGGCGTCGATGACGGCCGTGGCGAAGGCACTGCCGGGCAAGCGTCCGTCGACCACTTGCTGCACGTGGTTGACGGCGCGCATGCCGATCCAGGCACCGCCCGCCTCATCGCCTGAGGGGAAACCCCAGCCGCCCACTTCGTGATGGCTGCCGTCCGCATGCAGTACTTCGCCCACGCTGCCGGTGCCGATAGCCACGATCGCACCCGGCAGGCCCGCGTGCGCGCCCAGCAGGGTGGTCAGGGCATCCGATTCCAGTGCCACAAAGGCATAGCCGGGATTGTCTGCGATGAAGCTGGCGGCCCATTGCTTGTTGTGCACGCCAGCGAGGCCCAGGCCGATGGCCATGCGCTGCAGCGATGGCTGTTCCAGGCCGGCGCTGCGCAAGGCCAGGGTGACGGCATGCGCGACGGAAGCCCAGGCCCGCTCGATACCCAGTCCGAGGCCGGAAGGACCGCTTTGTCCCTGAGCCAGCTCCTGGCCGTCGAGGCGCGCCAGGCGTACGCGGGTGCCGCTGCCCCCGCCGTCGACGCCGATTATGTATTCGATCATGTTGTGCAGTCCCGCATATGGTTGATTGCGCCTGTCTCGGTTCTTTTATTTGTCGGGCGGCGAAAAAGCTGAAGGCACTATATTGTCGCCTCGATGGCTTGTCAACAGGTATTTAAGTGGTATTAATCAATGCCTGGTCCCATGTCGTGCCACGACTGATGGAATTATTGCAAGTCATTGTTAATAAAGGTTTTTTTGTATGTCGTGAATGGTATTGAAATTGGCCTTGTTTAATGCCAATTTTTCTTCAGTGGTCTATGTCTGATGTTGCAACATTGCTTGTATGCCTGCTTGGCAAGGTGCGCCATGAAGAGTAAAGTCGGCCTTTTACACCTGAGTTGGAAGAGCATGATGAACGACAAGGCAGCAAAGAGCGATTACTGGGACGACTGGCAGCAAGAGGC
Organism: Janthinobacterium sp. CG_23.4; assembly: GCF_029892305.1. NCBI lineage: Bacteria > Pseudomonadati > Pseudomonadota > Betaproteobacteria > Burkholderiales > Oxalobacteraceae > Janthinobacterium > Janthinobacterium sp. CG_23.4. The sequence continues at coordinate 1,017,167 of NZ_JARXUX010000001.1, forward strand.
GCTGGCCGCTGGCGTGTCGGCGCCGCTGGCCGCGCTGGGCATGGAAATGATGCGCACGCACCGCAAGAACCGCTGGCCGAAAGATTTCCTGGGTCGCGAAAGCGATGGTCCGGTGATGATCGAAATGTGTCTGGAAGATGAGGCGGAAACGGAATTGTTCTTTATCGAGAACCTGTATCCCTATGATGCAGCGCTGATCGAAAAGACGCGTCGTCGCCTGTGCCTGCACTAGACTGATACGCGCGTATGATGGGAGCGGCCGCCGTGTGCGGCCGTTTTGCTTTTCGGCTGGTATTTTCATGCGGGAGTGTCATAATGGGTCAGGCATTTCCGCCCAAGTATGGAGTAGATGATGAGCAAGGCACAGGACAGTAAGAAGGAAGCCAAGAAGGAACCGGCCAAGACCATGAAGGAAAAGAAAGAAGCCAAGAAGGTCAAGAAAGACGAGCGCAAGCACTGATCATGCGCATGCGCCGTGCATGGACGCGCTCGTGGCCTGCGCCGGCCGTAGCGGCGGCGTTTGCCCTGCTGGCCTTCGGTGTACCCGTGTCCGGCGTACTGGCACAGCAAAAGGCAGCGCCGACGACGTTCGGGCAAGTGGTGGGCAATGCCGTGCTATGCATAGATCAGATCGACAACAAGGCCTTCTATGCTTATTTGCTGACGTCCTTCGGTCCTGCCTACAAGCATGAAGGCGGTGCCTACTGGTTCCGCACGGAAGCGACCTTGTGGGGCGCGCCCGTGACCGACGTGATCGTCAGCGACGATACCAGCGCCCTTGTCTTCATGGGCGTGGTGGCCGATTCGACGCCGGAAAAGCTGGAGCCGGCCATCCGCAGCGCCTCGGGCCTGCGTTTTAATAAGCTCGACAATTCCGCTTTTCCCGTCCGCGGCTCCATGCCTGGCAGTAAAATCGTCTACTTCCGTAGCAAGGCGAAAGTGTATTGCGCCAAATACAAGCCGTTGCCGCCGGCCCGCACCCGATGAAGGTATCGGCTTGCTGTCGCGCATTTTGATCGTTCCATCCGCAGGGTCTTCATGTACACGCATTATTTCCAGCTCAAGCAATCGCCGTTCTCGATCGCCCCCGATCCGCGCTACCTGTTCATGAGCGAACGCCACCGCGAAGCGCTGGCGCACTTGCTGTATGGCGTGGGCAGTGGCGGCGGCTTCGTGCTGCTGACGGGAGAAATCGGCGCCGGCAAGACCACTGTCTGCCGCTGCTTCATGGAACAGATGCCGGAAAACTGCCAGCTCGCTTACATTTTTAATCCGAAACTCTCCGTCGAGGAATTACTGCACTCGATTTGCGAGGAGCTGCATATCGCCCTGGCACCTGGCGTGGCCAGCGTGAAAGGCTATGTCGACGCCATCAATGCGCACCTGCTGGCCAGCCATGCGCAGGGCAAGAATAATCTGCTGATCATTGATGAAGCGCAAAACCTTTCCGCCGCTGTGCTCGAGCAGCTGCGTTTGCTGACGAACCTGGAGACGAGCGAGCGCAAGCTGTTGCAGATCATCCTCATCGGCCAGCCGGAATTGCGCGCCATGCTGGCCCGGCCCGAACTGGAACAGCTGGCGCAGCGCGTGATCGCTCGCTATCACCTGGGCTCGCTGACGGCCGAGGAAACGGCCAGCTACATCCGCCACCGCCTGGGCGTGGCGGGCAGCACCGCGCAGACGCCGTTCGCGCCGCGCCTGATGGCGCAGATCCATGCCTTGAGCCACGGCGTGCCGCGCCGCATCAACCTGCTGTGCGACCGCGCGCTGCTGGGCGCCTATGTTGAAAACCAGCCGCAGGTGACGCGCCAGATACTGCGCCGTGCCGCCGAGGAAGTGTTTGCACAAGAGGGGCAGCGAGCTAGCGGGCGGGGCCTGCGCTGGCCGCACGTGGCAGGCGGCGTGCTGGCCGGTGCGCTGCTGACGGCCGCGCTGGCCTGGCACTTCATGCCGCGCGCTGGCATGCCCGCATCGACCGCCGTCGCCGCCGCCGTGCCGGCCGTGTCCGCCATAGTGGTCGCAGCGGTGGCCGCGTCCGCACCTGCTGGCGTGCCGGACCGCAATGCCGTGCTGCGCCAACTGGCCGCGCTGTGGGGCGAGCAGTTGCCGCCCGGCGACGCTTGCCAGGTGGGCGCCCGCGCCGGCCTGCGCTGTCTGCATAGCCGCGGCGGCATCGCCGAGCTGCGCGTGCTGGACCGTCCGGCCATGCTGGCCTTGCGCGATGCGCAAGGAGTGCAACAGCTGGCGCTACTGACGCGGCTGCAGGGCGAGACGGCCACGCTGATGCTGGACGGTAAGCCTCAAAGCTTGCCCCTGGCTCAGTTGGTGCAGCGTAGCGATGACAGTTTTACGACCTTCTGGCGCGCTCCGCGCAGTTGGCGCGACGAGGTGCCGCTGGGAGCGCGCGGCGCCGACGTGGACTGGCTGGCGCAGCGCTTGGCGCAGCAGAGGGGCTTGCCGGCGCCGGCCGCCAAACTGGCGCTCGACGCCGAGATGCAAGCGCAGCTGCGTGCTTTCCAGCAGAGCCAGAACTTGCGCGCCGATGGCTTGGCAGGCCCGAAAACATATATACGCCTGATGCAACTGGGTGACAACGCGGAGCCACGCCTGAGTAGCGCCGCGCCGGCCGTGGCAGCACCCGCTGCGACGGCGATGCTGGCGGGGAAATAAGATGTCCTACATACTTGAAGCATTGAAAAAATCGCAGGCCGAGCGCCAATTGGGCGAGTTGCCTTCGATCCACGCACCGCACGTGCCGCTGCACGCTGCAGCCGCGACCTCTGCGGCGCGGCGCCCCTCCGTCTGGCTGGCGCTGGGCGGCGTCAGCGTGGCCGTGGCTGCCGCGCTGCTGCTGTGGCAGCCTTGGCAGGCGGGCGCTGCCGCTGCCGCTCCTACCGCTGCCGCTGCTATCACTGCTGCCGCCCCTAGCGCTGCTGCCGCAGCTTCCGTTGTCCCCGTCGTGCAGGCCCAGGCTATGTCCGCAGCCTTGCCGGTGGCTGTCTCGCCAGCGGCTCCTGCGCCGGTGCCCATGCCCGTGCTTTCTCCGAGCGTGCCGCCAGCTGCCAGCGCTGCGCCCGTGCATCATGCGAGGCCCGTGGCGGAACCCCGGCAAGAGACGCCCGGCCAGCCCGCGCCGCCGCCCCTTGCCAGCCCAATGCCTGCAGCGGCACCCGTGCCTGTTCTCGCGCCTGGCGCAGAGGAAAGCGTGCCCGGCGCACGTGACTTGCCCGAGCCGATACAGCGGCAAATCCCGCCGCTCGCCATCGGCGGTTATATCTACTCGAAGAATCCGGCTGACCGATTGTTGCTGATCGACAAGGTCCTGCGCCACGAAGGCGAGGAGCTGGCGCCTGGCCTGGTGCTGGAAAAATTGCAGCCCAAGGCGGCCATCTTCAGTTTCAAGGGCTATCGTTACCGCGTGCCGTATTGAAGCATTGCGCGTCAAGGCCGCGCCGACATCGATGGCTTGCAGCTTAGCCATGCCAATTGGCGCGCGGGCGTGGCCTACCCTATGCACGACTGCGGTGCACGGCCAGCCATGCGCCGGCCGCGCATGGCACGCCAGCGTTCGGGGCGGCGCGCTGGCGCCAGCGCGGCTGCGTATAATCACTGCTTCTCAATCAAGGAGTGACCATGCACGATGCGATGCCCGCCCACCCGGTACTGGGTGTGATCGGCCGTTCCGGTAGCGGCAAGACGACCCTGCTGGAATTTGTGGTGAAGGAACTGGCGGCGCGCGGCTTGCGCGTCAACCTGGTCAAGCACAGTCACCACGACCTGGCGCTGGAGCCGCCGCAGAAGGATAGCGCCCGCCTGCGCCTGGCCGGGGCGGCAGAAGTGCTGGTAGCCTCGCCGTACCGTTTTGCCATCGTGCATGAGCTGCGCGGTGCGCCGGAACCGAGCCTGGCGCAGCAATTGGCCCGCATGGGGCCGGCAGACCTGACGCTGGTAGAGGGTTTCAAGACGGACCCCATCCCCAAGCTGGAAGTGTTCCGTCCGGAAGTGGGGCAGGCGCCTCTGTATCCGCATGACCTGCAGGTGATCGCCGTCGCCTCGGACAGCCCGGCGCCGGCCGACTTGCGCGACGGTGTGCAATGGCTGGACCTGAATGCGCGCGAACAAGTGCTAACCTGGCTGCTGAACAGACTTTAAAAAATAGGCTAAAGGTTTGCCGCCGCCATCCGTTAACCTTGGTAGATCCTTATAGGAGAAACGTATGAACGTCGGAAGCATTGCTCAACTGTCAACTACGATGGCGCAGACAGGCACGCAGCAAGCCGTCGGTTTGACTGTCCTGAAAAAAGCCCAGGATATCCAAAGCTCGACTGCCACTGCCTTGCTGGCAGCGCTGCCACCAGTACAGCCGGCCTCGAATCTGCCGCCTAACCTCGGCAACCGCATCAATACCACAGCCTGAGTTCAGGCTTGCGGCGCCAGTCTGGCGCTAGCCAGACCAACACCCATGCCAGCGCCAGCGTCGCCGACGATGGCGCGCTGGCGCGTGGGCAATGCTGTGCTATCCACATAGCTCATGCCTGCCTTTGCGCTTGCATCGAAATGACTGGCTGGCGATAGTTCCCCACGGCGCGGCCGATTCAGTAAAATGATAGTCATTACAGCGCATTGCCCATGGCGCACCCTGGGGCGTGCCTTTACTTTGACCCGTGCAAGAGGATTATCCATGAACAAACGTCAAGCTCTCATCGCCGCCGCCCTTGCGGGCATCTGTGCCGCTACTGCCGTCAACGCGGCCGAGCACGATGCTCCTGCCTCTGGCAGCAAGGAAAAATGCTATGGCGTCGCCAAGGCAGGGCAAAACGATTGCGCCTCGTCCGATGGCGCGCATTCTTGTGCTGGTCAGGCGCAGGCCGACAACTTGCCCACGGAATGGACCTATGTTGCCAAGGGAACGTGCCAACAGGCGGGCGGCTCCGTGAAGCCCATCAAAGCCGGCAAGGCGACAAAACCGGCCACGCAGTCGTAAGCGTCCACCATCAGCTCATGCCGCAGCCAGTGCTAGCGCTTGCCGGCGCCGGCGTCGGCTTGCGCGCCGCGCACTACCGCGATTTCCTGGAGCGCCGTCCCGCCGTGGGCTGGCTGGAAGTGCACACCGAAAATTATTTGCAGCCATCGGGCTGGGATGGTCATGTGCTGCACACGCTGCGCCAGGATTATCCGCTCAGCCTGCACGGCGTGGGGTTGGGCCTAGGTTCGGCGCGCGGCTTTTCCGATGCCCATTTGCAGCGCGTGTGCGCCGTGGTGGAGCGGATCGAGCCGGTTCTCGTGTCGGAGCACCTGTGTTGGGGTGCCGTGGCGCAACGGCAACTCAATGATCTGTTGCCGCTGGCCTTGAATGGCGCCGCCCTCGACGTCATGTGTGCAAGCGTCGGACGCGTGCAAGATGCGCTGAAAAGGCCGATCTTGGTGGAGAATGTCTCCACTTACCTGCGCTTTGCCGACGATGCCATGAGCGAGGCGCAATTCCTCGCGGAACTGGTGCGCCGCAGCGGCTGTGGACTGCTGCTCGATATCAATAATCTATATGTGAACCAGTGCAACCACGGCGAAGATGCCTTGCTTGCCATGCAGGCGATCGCGCCGGGCAGCGTGGGCGAGTTGCACCTGGGCGGCCATCTGCTGACGCCTCGCGCCGTGATCGATCACCATGGCGCGGCCGTGGCTGATCCCGTCTGGGACTTGTACGCAGCCGCGTTGCAGCGCTTTGGCGCGGTGCCCACCCTGGTCGAATGGGATACGGATTTACCGCCGCTCGATATCCTGCTGGGCGAAGCGGACAAGGCGCAAGCCATGTTGACGCGCCACCAGCAACATCGGCCGTGGCATGGGATGTCGTCCTCACCAGCGCCAGCGCCATCGCTGTCCGTGTCGTTAGATGCGCTGGCGGCCGGGCAGCAAGCGTTTGCCACGGCCTTGCTCGATCCCGCGCAAGGCGCGCAAGCCCTGCCAGGCTTCGCGGGAGCGGCGCCGCTAGAGCGTTTCTCTTTGTATCGCGGCAACTTGAGCGCCACCTGGCGCCGCACTCTGGGCCAGGTCTATCGCGTTGTGCTGGCGCTGGTGGGCGAGGATTTCTTTGCTGGCCTGGCACGCGCCTATGGCCGGCAGATGCCATCCGATAATGCGGATTTGAACCAGTTTGGCGCCCGTTTCGCCGATTTTCTGGCTGCGTTCCCGCCGGCGGCCAACTTGCCCTACCTGCCGGACATGGCGCGCCTGGAGTGGGCCTTGCATTTGGCCCATTACGCGGCAGATGCGCCAGCGCTGGCGCCCGAGTCGCTGGCTGCCTTGCATCCTGAGCAACTTGAAGCACGCCGTTTTGCCTTGCATCCCGCTTGCACCTTGTTGGCATCGCACTGGCAAGTGGCAGCCTTGTGGCAGGCGCATCAGGAGCATCAGGAGCATGCGGGACGGGGCGAAGGGCAAGGGATATTTCCGCAAGAGATGCACGTGGCGAGCTGGGCGCTGGTATCTCGTGTGCGCTGGAAGGCGCAAGTGCTGGTACTGGATGCGGGGGCGCATGCGGCCTTGCTGGCCTTGCAGCAGGGACAGACCTTTGGCGCCGCGCTCGATGCGGCGTTCGAGCGGGACAGCGCATTTGACTTGGCGGCATGTTTGCGCCAGTGGCTGGCGCATGCAGTGTTGTCGGCGTGATCGCTTACTCGAAGGCACGCAGTACGCGCGCTTCGCCCGTCTGATCGCGGTACACGGCATTCGCGGCCAGGGTGGCGTCCATCATGTGCGTTACTTGTTCTTCTTCAAAGCGGGCCAGTTCGGCAGTAGCTGCGACGAGGGCCTGTTCCAGCCTGGCGCGCGCGCTTTGATATAGGCTGCTGGTGTATTTTTCTGTGTTGCGCAGCAATTCCTCCGCGCTTTCTATCACTTGGCGCAAGTCGCCGATCAGGCGTACCTGGTTGCGCGTACCTTGTTCGGGTTGGTCCATGGCGCTTCCCTTCTGCAATCGATATTTATCTGACAATAGCGACGTGTTGCAGCTCGATCCAGGCAGCCGGGCCGGCAGGCGCTGGCAGGATGCATGGGGTGCCTTCGCGCCCCATGCCGGGGTCAGGCTGGAGCGACGACCGTGATGCGGATGTCGCTCACGCTGACGACCTGGCCAGCGCGGATCTTGGCAGTCTTGCGCAATTCTTTCTTGCCATCGACCTTCACCACGCCGCTATCGACCATGACCTTGCCTGCGCCACCACTGTCGCACAAGCCCACCAGCTTCAATAGCTGGTTCAGCTCGACGAACTCGGATGTTAAATCAAAGCTTACTTTTTGCATTATATCCCTTATTGCAATGATGTTTTTTAAGTACCAAATGATGGCATCAACTCAGGGTATAGTTTACATGAAGCTAGCGATAATGCGGGCTGAGCCTTAACTTTTGTTGGGCCGCGTCATCTCCAGGGGCACGATCCACGCACGCAATTGCGCTTCTGTCACGAAGCCCAGTCCCAGCGCCGCTTCCTTCAAGGTCGTGCCTTCGTGCTGTGCCCGCTTGGCGATTTGCGCCGCCTTGTCGTAGCCGATATGCGGTGCCAGGGCCGTGACCAGCATCAGGGAGCGTTCCATCAGTTCGGCGATGCGTACACGGTTCGGTGCGATGCCGTGCGCGCAATGCGTGTCGAAGCTGCGCATGCCGTCGCCCAGCAGGCGCGCGCTTTGCAGGAAGTTGTGCGCAATCAATGGCTTGAAGACGTTCAGCTCGAAATTGCCCGAGGCGCCGCCGACGGTGATGGCGACGTCGTTGCCAAACACCTGACAGCACAGCATGGTCAGCGCTTCGCACTGGGTCGGGTTGACCTTGCCCGGCATGATGGAGCTGCCCGGCTCGTTTTCAGGGATGCTGATTTCACCGAGGCCGGAACGTGGGCCGGATGCCATCCAGCGCACGTCATTAGCGATCTTCATCAGCGCCGTCGCCAGGGTTTTCAGCGCGCCATGCGCGGCCACCAAGGCATCGTGGGCGGCCAGGGCGGCAAACTTGTTGCTGGCCGTGGTGAATGGCTGGCCCGTCAGGCGCGCCAGTTCGGCGGCGATGCGGTCGGCAAATTCGACGTGCGCATTCAAGCCGGTGCCCACGGCTGTGCCGCCGGCGGCCAGTTGCCGCAGCGCTGGCAGCGCTGCCGTGAGGATCTGTTCGGCAAAGTCCAGCTGTGCCACGTAGCCGGAAAACTCCTGGCCCAGCGTCAACGGGGTCGCGTCCTGCAAATGGGTGCGGCCGATTTTGACGATGTCGGCAAATGCCGTGGCCTTGGCGTCGAGGGTGGCGCGCAGCTGGCGTAGCGGCGGCAAGACCGTGTCGGCGACGGCGAGGACGGCTGCCACATGGATGGCGGTGGGGAAGATGTCGTTCGAGGACTGGCCCAGGTTGACGTCGTCGTTCGGGTGCAGCAGGCGCTGCTCTCCTCGCAAGCCGCCGATCAGCTCGGAACCGCGGTTGGCCAGCACTTCGTTCATGTTCATATTGCTTTGCGTCCCCGAGCCCGTCTGCCAGACGGCCAGCGGAAATTGCGCTGCATGCTTGCCGGCGAGTACTTCGTCGGCCGCCTGCGTGATGGCGACGGCTTTGCGGCCATCGAGCAATCCCAGCTCCAGGTTGACGTGGGCGGCCGCGCGCTTGACGGTGGCCAGGGCGGCGATCAGTTCGGGCGGCATCGTTTCTGTGGAGATATGAAAGTGCTCAAGCGAGCGCTGCGTTTGCGCTCCCCAAAGCCGCTCGGCGGGTACGTCGATCGGGCCAAAACTGTCGCGTTCGATTCTGCTGCTCATGGCATCGCTTTCATCGGTGGAGGTGGATCGAGTGTACTCCAGACGCCAAAAAGGCACAGGATAATGCTGTAAGGCATCATTTTTGCCATGACCCATCTATATTTTTGCGATTCCCTGCCGTTAAAGAAAGACGAGTTCCGATTATTTATCTTGTTATCAAAGCGATCAGTCCATGCAAAGCAGCATTGTTCCCCGTTGGTCCCTGCTCGCGTGCGCCGCCGCCAGCCTGGCCTTGTCGCCTGTCATGGCGGCCGAACTGGGCGAGATGGCGCTGCTGTCGCATGTGGGCCAGCCCTTGCTGGTCGAGATCGAATTGACGGCCCTGGCTCCCGAGGAAGCGGGCGGCGTGTCCGTGCGCCTGGCCTCGCCCGATGTCTACCGGGGCGGCGGCATCAGCATGGACCCGGCCCTGAAAGCGTTGACGATCAGCCCGCTGGAGCGGGGCGGGCGGCGCTATGTGCGCGTCAGTACGGCGCAAGCGATCCAGGCAGGCTACTTGCATTTGTATTTGTTACTGGGCAATGGTAATGGTGCCATCGTGCGCCTCGCTACGTTGTGGCTGACGCCGGCACCGCCGGCCACCGCCATCGCCGCCGCCAGTGCGCCAGTCAGGCCCGCCATTCCTGCACCCGTGCCACTGCCTGTGCCGCTATCGCCGCCACTGCCACTGCCGCGCGCTGCGCCCGGCGCGCCGCCACCCGATCTCGCCGCACTGGCGGCCCGCGCGCGCGCCGAGGGTCTGGTGCGTCCGGCGCGCGTGTTTGTGCCGCCGCCCGCTGCACCCACGCTGGCTGGCCCGCCGCCATTGCGCCGCGCCAAGGCGCCAGCGGGCGCTTGCGTGCCGCAGGCCAAGCTAGAGCAGGCACAAGAGTGCGTGGCGCTGGATCAGAAAAATGCCGCACTTAATGAAAAGCTGGGTGAGTTGGAAGGCAAGATCGGCGCCTTGCAAAAGGCACTGGCGCTGCCCGTCGTCGCCGCCGTACCGGTTGCCGTGGCGGAGGCGCCGCATGCCAAGCCCAAGCCCCTGAAGGCGGTAGCGTCAGCTGACAAGGAAGCGAAGGCAGGCGGAAATGGCTTGCTATGGCTCGGTATTGGCACCCTGGCCTTCGTGTTGTTGACGGCGCTTATTGTGTATGTCGTGCGCAAGCGCAAGCACAAGCGCAAGCAAGCGCCTGGCACGAGCGCGCCGTCAAAATACTGGGTCTTGCTGCGCAAACCGTTTGGCCGCAAGAAAGAGGTGCCAGTGTTGACGGAGGCGGTGGAGGCAGAGGTGGCCGAGCCCGAAGTGGAGCCGTTCTCGCGTTAATGCTGCTGCCAGGTTAGCTAAATTTGATATTAAAAAAGATATTCAAAAAAGATAGAAAAATACCTGGCTACGGTGTTGCCTATATTTTAAAGATGGTGATATGATCAACTCAGTGGACTTGCTCTACGACAAAACAGTCCCAGCCTGTCGCAGTCACCAACGATAGTGTGGCGCGGCAAACAGGTGTAGCGTTGCATAAACGCCTGGGCCTGGAAGCGGTTTGCGATGCCGACGATGTGCTCGCGAACGCCGGATGCAACCGGCAGCGAGGCGACGCCAGGAGATACCTGGGGTTCGCCTTCCATATTCCGCCTCCCTGCTGCTTGAGTGTCACGAATGCTGCGCTCGCGGCACGGCGGCAGATGTAAAAAAAGCACCCTCAGGTGCTTTTGTCGTTACTGGTGCGACGAACTTATTTACATGTGGGCGCGCGATTCCGGCATCCTGCTCGACAGTTGTGTCATCCACGGTTCCGTGATGGTGCGGATTTCGCGGTCGTTTGCCAGGATTTGCTTGAGTAAATCGATCTTGCGCTGGCGCGAGGCGCCGGTCTGGGCAGGCACCTTGCTTGTCATGGTAGGGCTGGCGGCGGCGGCGCACTGATTTTCCAGGGTATCGAAGCCATCCCAGTCGCTCGAACGCGCTGCGACCACCATTTTATTGGTCATTCCTGCAATATTTTCATACATCGAGAGAACGTCGTTGGAGGTCATGAGCACACCCGTAACTAGTGAATGGATTACCGCTTGTCTAGATTAACGGCGTGCTCATCTGGAACTTTAGGGTATGTTTTAAAAAAAGTGAAAATAATTTGCAGCTAGCCTGGCGGGCAGCACAATTGCCCGCCAGGCTGCATGGATGCTGTCTGGACACTGTCGCCACCGATGCCTTTATTTGACGAGTTCTTCCAGTCCCGCGCTCAGTTCGGCTGGCGGCGGCATCTTGTCCACCAGCGCCAAGGGCGGCAAGTTCAGCGCTTCAGCCACCTCGCTGGGGTAGCAAGCGATAATTTCTTCATGGCTCAACTGGTTTTCATCAATGCGCGCGCGCCAGGCGGCCAGGTGCACGATGGCGGCCAGGCGATTTAACGGTGCCTTGGCCAGCGGATCGGGAAAGGCGGCGAGGGCCTCGGCAAAGGTGGCGGGAAACTTCCAGCGGCGCGCCAGTTCCGCGCCCACTTGCGCATAGTCATAGCCCAGCGACGCGCGCTCGGCGTTGAGCCGGCGCGCGTCAAACGGCGGCGCGATCTTGTCGAGCTGCATGGCTTGCTCGGGCATGACGGCATGGATCACCAGTTGGCCGATTGCATGCATCATGCCGATGGTGAACGCCAGATCCTGGTTGTCGCCCGTCTGCTTGGCGATCCAGCGGGCCGACACGGCACTATGCAGGCAGTAGCGCCAGAACTGCGGCAGGTTCAGGCCGGGTACGGCCTTGTAGCCGCTGACCAGGCCCGAGCTGATGACGAGCGTGCGTACAGTCACAAAACCAAGCATCAGCACGGCGTCTTCGACCGTGCCGATGCTGCGCGAGACGTGGTAATAGGCGGAGTTGGCCAAGCGCAGCAGCTTGGCGCTCAAGGCAGGGTCGGCTCCCAGCTGGCGCGCGATCTCCTCGGTGGCAATGGCGGGGTTGTTGAAACTGCGCACCAGTTCATCGACGATCTTCGGGGCGGCAGGCAGGGCGTGGGGATGCTGGAACAGAGCTTCTAGTTGCATGGCAATAATCTCCTTGGCATTCGCGCGTCATGGGATGAAGCAACTATATGCCGGTTTTTTGTCCGTATGCAAAAAAATTTCAGGGGCATTTTTTCGGCCCGAAAACATGATGATTTTGGCTGTGCAGCACGGACATTCCCGCTGACCGCAGCCGCCGGGACTCGTTCGCCATCCTCGCTAATGCGGCCAAGGAGCGCATCATCGGTCTCGTCGAACGCATGGGCGCAGCGCCACAGACGGACGCGGCAGTGCGCCAGCTCAGCGATTTTTACTATTCCTGGATGGATCAATCGACTATCACAATGCAAGGCTGGTGGCCGACGTCGAGCCGCTTAATGCCAGCAATTTTTATACGCAAAACCTGTTCGACCCGTGGGGCGCGTAAAACTTGAATGACGCGACGCGCCATGCGGCTGATGTTTTGCAAGGTGGGCTGGGCTTGCCCGAGCGCGCCTTCTGCCCATCGGCGATGCCGCTGCTGTGTTAGGAACCGTACAGAACCTTTGATCGTCGCTGCGTACTATGAACACATCGACACGCAGCAACAGTTTGCCGCAGCGTGTGAGCCGCAGCGCCGGCCCTGTTGGGCCGGACAGCAGATGAAGCAACTACAGTGAGGAATTATCATGAACAAAGATCAAGTCGAAGGTAAGTTGAAGGAAGTCGGCGGTAAAGTCCAGGAAGCCGCTGGCAAAGTCGTCGGTAGCGAAGAACAGCAAGCCAAGGGCCTGGCAAACCAGGTCGAAGGCAAGGTACAAAAGAAAGTTGGCGATGTGAAAGACGCAGTGGAAACCATCACGCGCAAACCGTAACTCGCCGTACACATGAAAAAACCGCCGCCTGTCGCAAGACAGGCGGCGGTTTTTTTTGTGGGTGCAGCGCGAAACTTATGGCGCCGGATTGGCCAGCTTTTGCTTGAAGAACATTTCAATTTTCTTGTACACGTGGCGCTGGCCCGCGCGCGACGAGATGCCGTGCTTGGCGCCCGGATAGGTCATCAGGTCGAATTGCACGCCGCGGTTGACCAGCGCGTCGATCAAACGCGTGCTGTTGCTGAACAAGACGTTATCGTCAGCCATGCCATGCACCAGCAGCAGCGGCGATTGCAAGCCGTCCAGGTGGGCGAACACGGTGCTGTCTTTGTAGCCGTCCACGTTTTCCTTAGGCATGCCGAGGAATTGCTCCGTGTAGTGGGTGTCGTACAGCGACCAGTCGGTCACGGGCGCCACCGAGACCCCCATGGCGATCTTGCTGGATGCAGCTGACAGCAAACGCAGCGTCATGAAGCCGCCATAGCTCCAGCCAAACACGCCGATGCGCTTGGGATCGACGAAGCTTTGCTTGCCCAGCCAGGCTATGCCGACCAGCTGGTCCGCCACTTCGGCAGCGCCCAGCTTGTGATAGATGGCGTCCGTGAAGGCGCGCTCGCGGCGCGACGAGCCCCGGTTATCGAGGCGGAAGACGACAAAGCCTTGCTGTGCCATGTACTGGTCGAAGTTGTTGCCCCAGCGGCGGGCCACGTGCTGCGAGTGCGGGCCGCCATACGTCGACAGGTAGACGGGATAGCGTTTGCTCGCGTCGAAGTTCGACGGTTTGACGATGGAATAATGGAGCGTTTGGCCATCGTCGGCTTGCAGGGTGCCGTACTGCGTCGGCAGGTGGTCCGCCTTGTACTTGAAATACGGATGGCTGGTGTTGAGCGCATTTTCTTCCAGCCAGCCCACCATGCTGCCGTCCGGACGGTGAATGCTCACTTGCGGTGGCGTGGCCGGATCGGAATACGTGTCGACGAAGACTTCGCCATTGCGCGAGAACGTCGTGTCGTGCCAGCCGTCGGCTTTCGTCAGACGCTGCGGCTGGTCGGCCGTGCTGCCATCGAGGGCCAGGGCGTAGGTCTGCTTGTCGATCACGGCGTCGCGGTTCGACGAGACGAACACTTTGCCGGTTTTCTGGTTCACCGCCAGCACGCTGTCGATGCCCCACGCGCCTGAAGTGACCGGGTGCAGCAGCTTGCCGTGCATGTCGTACAGGTACAAATGGTTGCGGCCCGTGCGCTCGGACGACCAGAGGAAGGTACCGTTCGACAGGAAGCGCAGGTCGTCATGGATGCTGACCCAGCTTGTCGACTTTTCCGTCAGCAGCGTGCGCTGCGCCAGGGTGCTCGCATCGACTGCGACCAGATCGAGTGTCTTCTGGTCGCGCGATTGGCGCTGGTAGACCAGCGACTTGCCATCGAAGCTCCAGTCGGCGCGTACCAGGTAGATGTCCTGATTCGAGCCCAGGTCCACCTGGCGCTGCGCACCCGTTTCCGGCGAGACGATTAGCAACTGCACCAGCACGTTCGGATCGCCGGCTGCAGGGTAGCGCTGCTCGACGACGTCGGTGCGGTCGGCGAAGATTTCAAAGCGGCGCACGACGGGTACGGGCGCTTCGTCATAGCGTTTATACGCGATGGCGGAATCGTCGGGGGCCCAGTAATAGCCGGTGCGCTGGCCCATTTCTTCCTGTGCCACGAATTCGGCTTCGCCGTTGCGGATCGTGCCCTTGCCATCGCTGGTGAGCTGGCGTTCCTGGTTCGTCTTGAGGTCGATCACATAGATATTTTGATCGCGCACGAACGACACGTAGCGGCCTTTTGGCGAGATCTTCGGGTCCAGCACATTGCCCTTGGCGACCAGGCGTGCTTGCTCCGGGTGGGCTGCATCGACCAGGTACAGATTGCCGGCCAGCGGCACCAAGAGCTGCTTGCCATCGGGCGACCAGCTATAGCTGAGAATGCCGTTCAGGCTGGCCGTGCGCTCGCGTTCGCGGCGCGCTTGCTCTTCCGGCGAGATGATTTCATTTGGCACCAGCGCCTTCGAGTCGACCAGGCGGTGCGTGCTCTTGTCCTTGAGCTTGAATTCCCACAGATCGAGCTGGAACTGGTTGTCGGCGCGGCCGCGCAGGAACGTGACGCGCGCGCCGTCGGGCGAGACCTTCAGGTTGCGCATGCCGGGGCCGGCCAGCGCCGGATCGGCGTGGATGCGTTCCAGGGTCAGCTTTTCAGCCGATGCGGGAACGCTGGCCATCGCGGCCAGAAAACAAAGAATAAAACGCATGGATGTCTCGGTAGTTGGAAGAATGAATAACGCTGCATGCCGAACAGGGCATCCAGGGTCGAGCGTTGCCTAAGCCTAAGACGATACCAGAGCGTGCCTGTTTACGCGATAGTCCCTGCCACGGAATAAGACCTTCCTGACCGTATTTCCTTTGCCGAAAATATCCGACAGCCGCCCATTCCATGGCGCTTTCCCTAGTTCAGGCCAATATCGTACCTGCTATCACGGTCAGGCAGGCGCCACCTATCCAGGCGTGGTCATCGCGGAAATTGACGGACACGCGGCCGTCGCGCTGCAGGCAGGTGCCCTGGCGTACGCGGTAGTCGGCGCCTGCCAGCAGGTGCGCGATGCAGGCGTTGGCGCTGCCCGTGACAGGGTCCTCGACCAGCGCACCGTGCTCGCTGAGCAGCGCGCGCACTTCGTAATCGGCCGGTCCGTCGGCGCCGTGCGCGCCGTAGAGGGCAAGTCCGTCAGCCATTGACGCGGCCAGTAATGTCGTCAGTGCCGCGATGTCGGCATGGACAGCCAGGCAGGTCGCGGCGCTTTGCAGCGGCACGCACAGCCAGCGGATGCCCATGTCGACGATGGTGCCGCCAGCGGCCGCCGCGCCGCCCAGCGCTGTTTGCAGCAGCGGCAGCAGCGCGGGGGCGAGCGCGCGCGCGGTGCAGGGCGGCGCCTGGAACGCCAGCATGCCACCGGCGCCGCGTTCTATCTGCACCAGGCCGACGCCGCATTCCTGCACGATGCGCGCACCCTTGGGCCGCATGCCCGCATCGAGCAGGGCATGCGCCGTGCCCAGGGTCGGGTGGCCGGCGAACGGGAATTCCATCTCCGGCGAAAAAATCCGCACGCGGTAATCGGCGGCGGGATTAAGCGGCGCCAGCACGAAGGTGGTTTCCGACAGGCCGGTCCAGCGTGCGATCGCCTGCATCTGCGCGTCATCGAGGCCATTCGCATCGAGCACCACGGCCAGCGGATTGCCCGAGAAAGGCACCGTGCTGAAGACATCGACTTGCTTGAAGGGGCGTTGTTGCGGCATGGTGTTTTCCTCGTTGGATTATCGGGCCGCGCGCAGGCGCTGCAGCGACAAACGGTTTAAATACCAGCTTAGCAGGATGGCAGCCACTGTCAGGCCCGTGACCAGGCCTATCCAGAAACCGGCGGCGGCCATCGGTTCGCCTGGCGACCAGGGGAAGCCTTGCGGTGCCAGTCCCAGTACGTAGCCGATGGGTAGCGAGAAGCCCCAGAAGGCCAGCAGCTGGATCAGCATCGGCTGGCGCGTCACCCTGTAGCCGCGGATGGCACAGGAAGTGGCCACCTGCGTGGCGTCGGACAGCTGGAACAGGGCCGCAAACAGCAGCAGTTGCGCGCACAGCGCTTGCACCTGCGGATCGGACGTGTAGGCTTGCGCGATCTGGTGGCGGAAGATGGTGATGAGGGTGGCCGAGACGATGGCCGCCGTCAGCGACATGGCCACGCCCACCCACGAAATGAAGCGGGCGCGGCGCAAATTGGCTTCGCCCACGGCGTGGCCCACGCGCGTGACTAGCGCGATGCCAAACGTGAGCGGCACCATGAAGACGACGGACGAGAAATTGAGGGCGATCTGGTGCGCCGACACCTGGATCACGCCGAAGCGCGCCACCAGCAAGCTGATGACGCCAAAGGCGCTCGCTTCGGCAAAGTAGGTCACGCCGATGGGCAGGCCCAGGCGCAGCATGGGGCCGATGGACGACAGTTGCGGCCACTCCCAGTGCGTGAACGGATACGTGGCGTGGTAGGCGGGGGCGATCCTGATCCAGGCCAGCATGGCCAACAGCATCATCCACACGCAGCAGGTGGTGGCCACGGCGCAGCCCACGCCGCCCATCTTCGGCATGCCCCAGTGGCCATAAATCAGCAGGTAGTTGATGAGGATGTTCAGACCCAGCGCGGCCAGCGCGATGAGCATCACGGGCTTGGTCTGGTTGATGCTGGTGCTGTAGCCGTACAGCGCGCGATAGGCGGCGAACGGCGGCAGCGCGCAGCTGATGATGTGCACGAACAGCTTGGCCTTGGCCGCCACATTTGCTTCGAGCATCAGGTGGTCGAACACCAGTGCCGCCATGTTCGTCAGCAGGCAAGCCACCAGGCCCACGAGCAGCCCCTTCCACAGCGACTGGCGCACGATGTGCGGCACTTGGTCGTGGCGTGCGGCGCCGATTTCGTGCGCCACCAAGGTATTGATTGCCATCATGACGCCGCTCACGGTGACCAGCACGATGGACCAGATGGCCGCGCCCAGCGACACGGCCGCCAATTCCTCGGGATTCGTATGGCCCGTCATCGCCACGTCTGCCGCGCCCATGCCGACGGTGGCTAGCTGACCGATCAGGATGGGCCAGGCCAGCTTCCACAGTAAAGAAACTTCAGTACGGACGGCGGACAGGGTGAGCGAGGTAGTGTGTGGCATTGGCTGCAAACGTGGCTAAACGCGAGATTTTACCGGCATTCGCCGTGCTTGTCCGCCGCAGTGCCCTTGGTACCCAGGAGCGCGCTGACGCATGTGTGTTGATTCTGTGCGTTGATCAAGGCGCATGGCAATCACATGCTTGGTGCCGCCTGTGATTGCTTTTGGTAACAATATATTGTGCTTTTCAGATACTTTGTTACACCGTTTTTTTTATGCACGACTACACTGACAGTCGTTGTTATGGAGATCACTTGTCGCTGGATGAAGTTTGACGCCGTGCAGACGACAAGGCCTGCGCCGGCGCGGTGTTCTTGCGCTTTTCCATGGCCTCGTATTTGTTACACTAGCAGCCTGGCGCAACGGTCAGGATCATCATCATCCAAGAATGCACAATGGAGTTAATCATGACGGGCCCTTTGAAACACGCGTTGGCATGCGCTGCGACCTTGCTGCTCTCGCTGGGGGCGCATGCGGCCGCTCATGCGGGCGATATCACCTTGTTCGAACATTCTGAGTTTCGCGGCCGCGCCGTGAGCCTGCGCGAGACGACGGACGATCTGTCGCGTTTTGGTTTCAATGACAAGGTGTCGAGCATTCTGGTGCGTTCGGGCACCTGGGATGTGTGTACCGATTCCGGCTTCCGCGGCAGATGCAAGACCCTGGGGCCAGGCGAATACAGCGCGATGCCGGGCATGAACGATGCCATCAGTTCGGTGCGCGAGTCGGCTCGTGGCGATGGCTACAATCCGGGCCGGCCGGGGCGCGATCCTGATCGTGGCAATGGCGGTTATGGCCGCGGCGGCAGCCTGGAAGTGTATTCGGGCGCAGGCCAGAATGGCGGCTCGGCGCGGCTGAATCGCGATACGGACGATTTTGTCAGCATTGGTTTCAACGACCGCACCACCAGCATCGTCATCCACAACGGCTACTGGCAGCTGTGCAGCGACGCGAACTATAACGGCGTGTGCCGCATCTTCGGGCCCGGCCGCCACGACGACCTGGGACGCGGCCTTGATGGGCGCGTCTCGTCGGCGCGCATGCTCGACGAGAGCGAAGTGCGGCGCCAGCAGCAGTATGATCAGCCTTACCAGCAGCCACAATATCCGCAGTACCAGCAGCCACAATATCCGCAGTATCAGCAGCCGCAATACCAGCAGCGTGGTGCCGTCCTGCTGTTCCCCGGAGCGGGCATGCGCGGCGAACCGCTGGCGCTGGACCGCGATGCGGAAGATCTGGTGCGCTACAACTTCAACGACTGGGCCTCGTCCATCGTCGTCAACGAAGGCCAATGGGAAGTATGCAGCGATTCGAACTTCCGTGGTCGCTGTGAAGTGATTGGGCCAGGCCAATACGGCCACTTGAACAGCATGGAAAACCAGATTTCCTCGCTGCGCCGCGTGCGCTAGGGAGCCGCTGGTCAATTCGCTTTCTTAGTCGGTAATCGGTAACTGTGCAGTCGGACGCCAACGCCAGCAACGTTGATCGATTTTTGGCGCGCTACGACAGCAATTTGAACCGATTTGACGCCCCATCGGGCGCCTTTCGCCGATCAAGACGCTCTTCGGGTTTCGGTGACGGTAAAGCGCCTGCCGGCGAGCACCAGAAAGGACTTTTGCAGGGGCGGTGTCGGGCGATGAACGTAGCGTAATCGTCACAGGACGCGGCACCGACGTGAACGGGGGGCGAATAAATCAGTGCTTCCTTAGCTATCGCCGAGTATCATGGAGTTGTAAGCGGACTGTCTATCCGTGAGGTGCGATGGCTTGCAGCGGGAATGGTTATGTTGTACCGTCAACTCTGGACTTGTCTGGTAGGGAACGTCAATACTCTATCTTGCCTGGCGAGCCGTTGCCCCAATACGAAAGGACTATCGCATGCTTGATCCGGCGTCCACGATTCCCGAATACGTGCTGGATAAATGGCAGCATACCGTCGATGTCATGGCCGAAGTATTTGAGGTGCCAGCTGGCCTGATCATGCGGGTGCGGCCGGGGCAGATTGAAGTGCTGGTGGCCGCCCAAAGGGTAGGCAATCCATACCACGCCAACGAGATGGCCGTGCTTAATACGGGCCTCTATTGTGAGACGGTGATGGAAACTCGCGCCTTGTTGTACGTGCCTAATGCGTTAGACGATATTGACTGGAAGGACAATCCCGACGTCGCGTTGGACATGATTTCGTATCTAGGCGTACCTTTGCTTGCGCCGAACCAGAACGTGTTCGGCACTATTTGCGTCCTCGATAACAAAACTCGTAGCTACCATGAAAAGTACGTCGAGCTGATGTGGGAAATAAAAAAGAGTATCGAGCGCGATTTAGAGTTAATGGAGCAGCAGCAAAGGCTCATAGAGCAGCAAGAGCAGCTTAAGCGAAGTAATATCGAGCTGACTGCCGCCATTGCCCGCCAACACAGCGATGCCGAGCAACTGCAGCGGTCAAATGAAAAACTCAATCTGGCACTTGCCACGCTGACAGCGATGCAATCCGAGCTGTTGAAATCGGCCAAGAATGCGGCCCTGGGTGCGCTGGTGGCCGGCGTGGCGCACGAGCTTGGCACGCCTATCGGTAACAGCATGCTGGTGGCCAGCACAATCCAAGATCAGGCATCGGCTTTTCGCGACAAGATGGCGACGGGCCTGACGCGTACTGACCTAAGCAGCTTTTGTGAAGCGATGCATGATGGCACCTTCCTGCTGACGCGTAATCTGGAGCGGGCGTCGCAGCTGGTAGCGAGCTTCAAACGGATTTCCGTGGATCCGACGGATATGACGCCGAGCCACTTCAAGCTGCGTCATACTATCGAGACCGTGGCCGCGGCCGTGCCAGGTTTGCGTCTCGTCAACACCGTCAACGAAGACCTTTCGATGACCGGCTATCTCGGCGCTTTTGCCGATGTGCTTGCCGAATTGTTGGAAAATGCTGCACGTCACGCATTCGTTGGTCGCGCCCCGGGCAATGTCACGGTCGCTGCCCGCATGACGGATGCACGCTGCATCGAATTGACAGTGAGCGACGATGGCGTTGGCATATCGGCAGCGGACCAAAGCCGTGTATTCGATCCGTTCTTCACGACGCAACTAGGTCAGGGGGGCAGCGGCCTTGGCTTGTATACTACATACAACCTGGTCAGTACCGCCATGCGAGGGACGATAGTGCTGGTCAGCACTCCGGGAGTTGGTAGCTGCTTCTCCGTGATGATACCGGACAGCGCATACTAGTGGCGGTAGCATTTTTCTTCATGGCCACATGCAAGGTCACGGATTTGCCTGGAATATAGGGGCGCTTTCGACGACTCGTGGCCCGCGTCGATGCCGACGACGGCGGCAATGGCCTGGCTGTCGTAAATCGCATCCGCAATGCCTTCGTCGGATAAACCGAAGCATAGCAGGCTCACAAACACGCGCTGCAGGCGTGCCAAGCCGATCGGCGGCCGACTCGCATCCTCGACGTTGGGATAGAACGGTTCGACCGCTTGTGAAACTCAAGCAACGCGTCACGCTATCGATCTCAGCCAGGATCGGTCTTGCCGCGTGCGCTTTTCTTGGCGGCGTATTCGAGACCAGAGAGGGACTTTGGCATGCGCCATGTCGGCGCTGAACGTGGCGCAATCGTGCCCGCTCGCGGCCCTGACGGCAGGGGGGGGACGAATAAATCAGCGTTTCCCTAGGTGTTTTGCTCATTCCTTACAGCGCCCGCTTGAGCGATGTTTTGCGGGTGCTGTTGTATAGCCTGTTGTATAGCCTGTTGCATTGCGCGCGCGCTGTGGCATGGCCAATTCGTGTACTCTTGCCACAGGCACTTCAACCATGGGGAGCAAGCACGGTGGAATACAAGGACTATTACAAGGAGCTCGGCGTCGAGAAGAACGCTACCGAGGCCGAGATCAAGAAGGCGTACCGCAAGCTGGTACGCAAATACCACCCTGACGTGAGCAAGGAAGTGGACGCCGACAAGCGCACCAAGGCCCTGAATGAGGCTTACGGTGTGCTGGGGGATGCGGAAAAGCGCGTCGCCTATGATGAACTCGGGCGTCACCAGGGCGCCCAAGGGCAGCCGTTCCGGCCGCCGCCGGGCTGGGGCTCGGGCTACGAATCTGCGGGCGCCGACGACAGCGACTTCTTTGCCGACCTGTTTGCCCACGTGGGCGGGCGTCGCCGCGCCGGTGGCAGTTTCCAGATGCCGGGCGAGGACAGCCACGCCGCCATCAGCATCGATTTGCACGACAGTTATCACGGCGCCAAGCGCCACATCGTCATGCGCGTGCCTGAAGCTGACGCGCAAGGCCAGGTGGTGACGCGCGAGCGCACCCTGGAAGTGACGCTGCCGAAAGGCGTCACGGAGGGCCAGCAGTTGCGCATGAAGGGGCAGGGGAGTCCGGGCAGCGGCGGTGCGCCCGCCGGCGACCTGTATCTGGAAATCCGCTTCCAGCCCGATGCGCGCTACAAGGTGGAAGGGCGCGATGTGTTCGAGACGGTGCCTGTCACGCCTTGGGAGGCGGCGCTGGGCGGCGAAATCGCCGTGCCCACGCCATCGGGCACGGTGGCCGTCAGCGTCCCGCCCAATTCACAGACGGGGCGCAAGTTGCGCCTGAAGGGGCGCGGCATTCCCGCCGCCCAGCCGGGCGACCTGTATTTGCTGCTGGA
Organism: Janthinobacterium sp. CG_23.4; assembly: GCF_029892305.1. Taxonomy (NCBI): domain Bacteria; kingdom Pseudomonadati; phylum Pseudomonadota; class Betaproteobacteria; order Burkholderiales; family Oxalobacteraceae; genus Janthinobacterium; species Janthinobacterium sp. CG_23.4. The sequence goes on from NZ_JARXUX010000001.1 coordinate 1,039,177, forward strand.
AGTGGTGCTGCCGCCGGCGAACGATGACAAGGCGCGTGAGCTGTATGCAACCATGGCGCGCGAGATGGCTTTCAATCCACGCCAGAAGCTGGGAGGGTAAATCATGGCAAACAAGATAATTGGCGAACTGCTCGAAGATCGTGCCCTGAGCCTGGAGGAGCTGGCGCGCGCCTGCGCCGTGGAGCCGGACTGGGTGGTGCAGCATGTGCAGACCGGCGTGCTGCTGCAAAATGGCCCGCCAGTGGGGCAGCTCACGACCTGGCGTTTCACCAGCCTGGATCTGGTGCGCGCACGGCGCCTGCACGAAATCGAATCCGTGTTCGACGCGAACGCCGAAATGGCCGCGCTGGTGGTTGATTTGTCGGAAGAAGTGGCGCGCCTGCGTCGCCGCCTGTACGTGCTCGGCGTCGAGTAGCCCTTATGCGGGCTCGCCGTGGCGTGTCACGGTGAGCCTGGCAATATAAAATTGTCCATCGACGACGACACGGTGCGGGATGCCGGCCACGTCGAAGCCGGGGCCGCCGTCTTCCATCCATTCCTGCGCCACGCTGTCGAACTGCTGCGGCGTCATGCGCAGCATCTGCGCCGTGATGACGAAGCGCGCGCCAGGTTTTTGTTTGTTGACGAAGTCGTCGATGCCGGCCATGGTGGTTCTCTTCAAGGTTGTGTCTGAAATAGGGGTCAGACCCGACGGGTCAGACCCCAGCAGTTGTTTGGGGCTTGCTGAGGCATGATACCTGTCCGCGCGCGCTTCTAAAACCCCTGCACCAGCAACGGCAGCTGCTCCGCAAAGCGCTCTGTCAACCACTTGCCTGCCTGGCCGGACGGCGTATCGGCGCGCTGGATCAGGTAGATCGGATAATTTTCGCCCTTGTCGACGGCCAGCGTCAAATGCACCAGGCGCCCGGCCTGCAGGTCGTCGCGTACCATCGCTTCGGGCATATTGCCCCAGCCCAGGCCTGCGCGCAGCAAGGCGTGCTTGGAACCGAGGTCGCCCAGGCGCCAGTTGCGCAATCCCAGCACGCCGAAATCCTGGCCCTGCGTCAGGTCGCTGCGGTCGCTGAGCACCAGTTGCACGTGTTCGCGCACCACGTTGGAGGCGATCGGCTGCGCCAGTTGCGCCAGCGCGTGGCTGGGTGCGGCCACGGGAATGAGGCGCACATGGCCGACGGCCAGGCGCTCGAAGACGCCGGCCGTGGTCGTCATCGAGCCACCGAGGCCGATGTGGCAGCTGCCATCCATCACCAGTTGCGCTACGGCGCCCATGGCTTCGATGCGCAGGCGCAGGGCAACGGTGGGGAACTGCGCCTGGAAGGCTTCCAGGACGCGCACCAGCACGCAGGTGGGGAACATCACGTCGACCACTACCGACACTTCCGCCTCCAGTCCGCCGGCCAGCGCCTTGGCGCGCGCGCGCATGCCATCGACCTTCAGGGCCACGGCGCGCGCATCGGCCAGCAGCGCCTTGCCCGCGTCCGTCAGGGTGGGCTTGCGCTTGGCGCGGTCGAGCAGCACCACATTCAGTTGTTCTTCCAGGTTGGCGATGGTGTAGCTGATCACCGACTGCGTGCGGTGCAATTGGCGCGCCGCGTGCGCGAAGCCGCCCGCGTCGATGACGGCGACGAACACGCGCAACTGGTCGAGCGAAGGTTGGCCCGGTTCTCTCATGCTGGCTCCATATCTAAAAATTCGATGCTAAACATTGGCATTTACACGGTTTCATCGATGGTAGACCCGAACTATGCTGTTTGCAAGGGTTGCAAGGGCTGCAACATGGCCCAAGCCCACCCCATTTCCACAGGAGCAATTCACGAGCAGGGTCTGACACATCATTAGCCGCGTGCGCAACAGCGCCTACCTGTTGCGCCAATTGTGCGGCGAATTCGCGGCGAAACTGGCAGCGCAGCGCAGGCGGCTGCGGCCGTGCAGTTGTCCGATGCCTTGGTCGATGAATTGCTGGCCGCCTGCACTCGATCTTCAAGTGGATTGCTAATTTGCTATGCTTGACATAAGCTTGTCGACGGCACGCCCCCGTGCCAGCCCGGCGAACGGTTCGCCATGAAAGTTTTCCATGCATAAGTTGGCAAGCGCAGTACTGTTCGGATGTTCCCTGTTGGCGGCCGGCGCGGCGCAGGCGCAGACTGCGCCGGTGGCGCCGCCCCACGTGGGGCGTCATGCTTCCACGCCCGAAGATATCCGCGCCATCGAAAAAGTCGTCGCCGACTTCCAGGCGGCGCTGCTCGCCAAGGATATAAAATTGCTATCGTCGCTGATGCTGCATACGAACATTTTGTTCGCCGCGCCGGCCGATGACGGTTTTATCAAGAAAATGCGCGACACGACGGATGTGCATTTCGATGGCGTCCAGGCGGCCGGCTATGTCGGTTTCGCCAACTTTATCAAGCGCGAACCGCAGCGCACGGAAGAAAAATTCTATAACGTCAAGATCACCCAGGACCGCCATGTGGCGTGGGTCAACTTCGACTATGCATTTCTGGTCGGCGACAAATTGTCGAACTATGGCGTGGAAGCGTGGCAGATGGTCAAGCGCGACGGCGAATGGAAAATCCTCAGTGCCGTCTGGTCCATGCATCCCGCAGCCGAGGCAGAAAAATAGGTGCCTGCCATGGCGTGTCAGTCGCACGGCGGCGTGCAGATGTTAGCCTGCCACCTGCGTTCAGTACGCGGTTTGCGACTAATAATTCTTTTGCATCGTCTATACTTTCAGTCTGCACACGTAGATAGTCTGACAAGTGTGGCATGCGTAGTCCGGCTCGGCCCGACTCGTGTCGTCATGCATGAAGATGCCTTAGTCATGCATCCTTTTTTCTGTGCCGCGCGATCAAAAAGAGAGCTGAGTTGAATAGCCTGAGCGATCGCGCGTGCATGGTTTTACCCTCACCGCGCCAGTCCGTGGAGACAAGCTGTCCGGCCATGTCATTTTTGGAGCGTACATCGTGCCGATAAAGTATGTTGATTTTTATGAGGTAAATTACACGGCAGAGCGCTTGCAGGGCTGCAAGCTATGGGGCGCGTACGTCGCCATCTATGCCCCCTCGTCCAACCCCATGCATCGCTTGAATCTGCTGCGCAAGCGCCGCGTGTCGGCCGATCACCCGTTTGCCACGGCGGCGGACGCCGTGGCGCAAGCGCGCGAGGCGGCTGTCAAGCTGGTCGAGCAGCGCCAGCGCCGTTATGTCTTCCACCCCTGATGCCATTGCGTCGCATCTTGCAGCGCGCGCCATGGCAGCATTTGCACGCGGCCGGAATGTACCGCTTCCAATTGCACATGCGTGACCGGTTCATCCGGTGTGGCCGTTGCGCATAGCTTGACGACGAGGAAGTGTTTTTCCTTGTTCGCTGGCGTGACGGCCGTCCATTTGCTGTTGAGTAATTTATTCGGACGCACGTTATTGTGATTGAGAATGTTCATGGCGGCTCCTGGTTTGGCACGATGGCGATGTTGCCATTATGATGCAAACTCCGCCACGCACGAGGACCGCCATGAAACGCCAGCTGCACCTGCTTGTCATCGACCCGCAAAACGATTTTTGCGACTTGCCCGCCACCTGGCTGCCGCCGGATGGCGCACCTGCGCTGGCCGTGCCAGGGGCCCACGCCGACATGTTGCGCGTGGCGCAGCTGATTCGTGAAGGCGGCGGCGGCTTGACGCAGATTAGCGTGACGCTCGACGCCCACCACCGCTACGATATCGCCCACCCCGCCTTCTGGCGCACGGACGAGGGCGCTGCCGTCGCGCCGTTTACGCAGATCAGCGCGCAGCAGGTGCGCGACGGCCTGTTCTTGCCGGCCGCCAGCGGCGCCTTGCCGCGCGCGCTGGCCTACCTTGATGCCTTGCAGCAAGCGGGGCGCTATCAATTGATGGTGTGGCCCGTGCATTGCGAGATTGGCAGCTGGGGGCAGAATGTCCATGCGGCCGTGCGCGCCGCCTACAATGCCTGGGAAGTGCAGCAGTTGCAGGTCGTTGCCAAGTTGAGCAAGGGGTCCAATCCCTGGACCGAGCATTATTCGGCCGTCATGGCAGAAGTGCCCGATGCGCAGGATGCGGCGACCCAGCGCAACCTCGATTTCCTCGCCACGCTGCTGCCGGCGCAGCAGATTTATATCACCGGCGAAGCGGGCAGCCACTGCGTGAAAGCGAGCACGGAAGACATCGCCGACTATCTGCAGGCGCAGCAGGGCCGGCAGGCGTTGGCGCGGCTGGTGCTGCTGACCGATTGCATGAGCCCCGTGATGGGCTTTGCTGCGCAGCAGCGCGATTTCCTGGCCGCCATGCAGGCGCGCGGTGCGCGCCTTGCCACGTCCGCCGAGGTCTTGCCCGAATTGTTGGCCAACGCGCTGGAGCAACCGGCTGCCTGAGCCAGTGTCCAATTTGCGCTGCTGAAATGCTTGCGGTGGCGTACTATTCTGGCTTCAGGAAGTTGGAGAACACACACATGACCCCGATAGTGCGCAGTTTGCTGGAAACCGATCTGTATAAATTTACAATGTGGCAAGCATTGCTGCACGGTCATCCGAACACCCATACCGAATACGAATTTGTTTGCCGCAGCGCGACCGCCTTCCCCTTGGCTGAACTGAAGGTCGAGCTGGAAGAGCAGCTCGACCACCTGTGCTCGATGTCGTTTGCCGACGACGAACTGGCCTATTTGCGCACCTTGCGCTTCATGAAGAGTGACTTCGTCGATTTTTTGACGGTGTTTCGCTTCCAGAGAAAATTCATCGACGTCAGCACCGATGGCGACACCTTGCTGGTGCACGCGGCCGGACCGCAAGTTCATGTGATGGGCTTCGAAATTTTCGTGCTGTACATCGTCAACGAACTGTATTTCCGCCGCTTCGACCTCGATGCGGCCATGCGCGAAGGGCGTCACCGCCTGGGCTTGAAAGTGGCGGCCGTGAAGGAATTCGGCAAGTTGCCGCGGCGCAAGCATCCGTTTGAATTTTCCGATTTCGGCGTGCGCCGGCGCTTTTCCGGTGCATGGCACGACGAAGTGGTGCTGTGCCTGGCGCAGGAAGTGCCCGAATATTTTAAAGGCACGTCGAATGTGTACCTGGCGAAAAAGCTGGGCGTCGTGCCGATAGGCACCATGGCGCATGAATACATGCAGTCATTCCAGTCCTTCGGCGTGCGCCTGCGCGATTTTCAAAAGGCGGCCCTGGAAGACTGGGTGCAGGAATACCGTGGCGACCTGGGCATCGCCCTGACGGACGTGGTGGGCATGGACGCCTTCCTGGCCGACTTCGACCTGTATTTCGCCAAGCTGTTCGACGGCTTGCGCCATGATTCGGGCGACCCTGTCGCGTGGGGCGAGAAAGCCTTGGCCCACTATGCAGCCCTGCGCATCGACGCCAATACCAAACGCCTCGTGTTTTCCGACGGCCTGGACCTGGACAAGGCCTTCGCCCTGTACCAGCACTTTGCCGACCGCATCATGACGGGCTTTGGCATCGGCACCAATCTGACCAACGACGTCGGTTTGACGCCGCTCAACATCGTCATGAAACTGGTGCGCTGCAATGGCCAGTCGGTGGCGAAATTGTCGGATTCTCCGGGCAAGACCCTGTGCAAGGATGAAACTTTCCTCGCTTACTTGCGTCAGGTGTTTCACCATCCTGCCGTCGAAGTGCCGCGCTAGAAGCCTGCGAGCACCGTGTCCATGTGCTCGACCTGGGGCGGGGCGGCGAAGAATTCGCCGACGAGACCGCGCCAGGCCTGGAAGTCGTCGCTGCCACGGAAATGCACGGTATGGTCTTCCAGCGTGGCCCAGCCAACGACCAGGCGATACGCATCGCCATTTTCGATCGAGCGCTCCAGGCGCATCGATTCGCAGCCGCGCGCGCGCTGGAACAGGGGCACGGCTTTGGCGACGGCCGCCTCGAAAGCGCCATGCGTGGCCGGTTTGATCTGGATGTGGGCAATTTCAAAAATCATGGCAAGTTCCACTGTGGAATGAAAGAAACTTGATCTTGCCATAATTTTGCGCATGCGTGGGAGGGCGTCAGCGCTTGCAGCGCCTGCGACGACGAGGCGTAACAGGCGGTACATCGGCCAGGTTGCACCTGCGAGCCTGTAAAAAATTCCGCTTCAAGCGATAAAATCCGCGATCAAGGCGCAAAGCTTGCTTGAAATATCCGGTATGGCTGCCAAGTCGCGCTAAGATACGCCTTGCGGTGCATGCTGCAGGCATACGGGGTCTATCTTGCGGGGTCTATCTTTTATAGGAGAACTACATGGCGGCGAAGAAAATTCTGTTTTTGACCGGCGATTTTGCAGAAGATTATGAAACGATGGTGCCGTTCCAGGCCCTGCTGATGCTGGGCCATACCGTGCATGCCGTGTGTCCCGGCAAGCAAAGCGGCCAGACGATCAAGACGGCGATTCACGATTTCGAGGGCGACCAGACTTACACGGAAAAGCCCGGTCATTTGTTCACCTTGAACGCCAGCTTCGACGAGATCGACCCGGCCGACTATGACGCCGTGATGATCGCCGGTGGCCGCGCCCCCGAATACCTGCGCCTGAACGAGAAAGTCATCGCCGCCGTGCGCCATTTCGCCGACGCGGGCAAGCCCGTCGCGGCTGTCTGCCACGGCGCGCAATTGCTGGCCGCCGCCGATGTCATCCGCGGCAAGCGTATTTCCGCCTATCCCGCCTGCGCGCCCGAAGTCAAGCTGGCGGGCGGCACGTATGCCGACATCGCCGTTACGGACGCCATCACCGATGGCCAGTTCGTCACGGCGCCCGCCTGGCCAGCGCATCCGGCCTGGCTGGCGCAGTTCGTCAAGCTGCTCGGTACCGAGATCCGTTTGTAACGTCATACCTTCCCGGCCTGCCAACATGCCGGGTATTTTTCTTCTCTAAAATCGATTTGAGTCTTTCATGCATGCGCCGCGCAGTCAATCTTCCCGTAAACAACTTCCAGCGTCGCGCTGGCGCCAGCGCCGCCTGGCGCAAGCCGAATCGGGGCTGAGCACGGCGCAGGAACGCCAGCTGGCCACCCTGCATGACATTTCCACCCTGCTGGCAGGCCAGCACGCCATCGATGCCTTGTGCCGCGGTTTCCTGCACCATGTGATGCAGTTCGCGCAAGCCCAAGGCGGCACCGTGCGCATCCTCGATGCGCAGCACGATACCGTGCACATCATCGTGCATGAGGGTATTTCGGATGGCATGGTGGAAGAAGAACATTGCATCCGCAATAACGATTGCCTGTGCGGTGCAGCCGTGGCGCAGGGCGTGATCCAGATCCGCGATTTCCGCCAGGTCGATGCGCTGCAGCGCTTTCGCTGCCAGGATGAAGGTTTTATCGCCATCGCCGTCTTTCCCATCCTTGCGCGCGAGCAGGTGGTGGGCAGTTTTTCGCTGCACTTTGCGCGTCCGAAAGCCGTGCACGCGCAGCAGCAGGGCTGGCTGGAAACCCTGGGCCAGAGCCTGGGCATCGCCATCGAGAACCAGCGCCTGATCGCGCGCGAGAAGGAATTTGCCGTAGCGCGTGAACGCAGCCTGCTGGCCGAAGGCTTGCATGACAGCATAGCGCAAAGCTTGAACTTCATCAGCCTGCAAGTGCAGATGCTCGACGACTCCGTGCGCAGGGGCCAGCTCGACGAAGCGGCCGAAGTGCTGCCGCTGATGCGCATGGGTGTCGAGCAAAGCTATCAGGATGTGCGTGAATTGCTGGTCAATTTCCGCACGCGCTGGCATGGCAGCGACCTGGAAAGCAAGCTCAACGAAGTGCTGGCCAAGTTCGAGTTGCAGACAGGCGTCGCCGGCACGCTCGATATGCGCGGCAATGGCGCGCCGCTGGCGCCTGAACAACAGTTGCAGATCCTGTTCATCGTGCAAGAAGCGCTGTCGAATATCCGCAAGCACGCGCAAGCGAGCAACGTGGCCCTGTGTGTGGAAAACGGGCGCGATTTTTCGCTGCGAGTACGCGACGATGGCGAAGGTTTTGCCGCCAATGTGCGCGACAGGAAAACGGAAGTGCAGATCGGCTTGCGTATCATGCAGGAAAGAGCCGAGCGGCTCGGTGCACAATTTACCATCGATAGCACGCCCGGCGGAGGCACGACGATCTCGCTGGCCTTGCCGGCCGCCCGGCGCCAGGCCGCGTAACAGAAGATTCATTCCTACCAGGTAAAAGATACAAATACGTGAACGCTCCAATCAAAATCCTGCTGGTCGACGACCATACCTTGCTGCGCAGCGGCGTCAAGCTGCTGCTGCAGCGCAACCCTCTATTCCAAGTGGTGGGTGAGGCATCGAACGGGCTCGACGGCGTACGCCTGACGGCCGAGTTGCTGCCCGATGTGGTGCTGATGGACTTGAATATGCCCGGCATGAGCGGCGTCGACGCGCTGCAACTGATCTTGCAGGACTTGCCGCAGATGGTGGTGCTGATGTTGACCGTGTCCGAAAACGCGGCCGATCTGGGCGCGGCCTTGCGCGCAGGCGCACGCGGCTATTTGTTGAAAAATATTGAAGCCGAACAACTGGGGCAGGCCATTTGCCGCGCCGCAGCCGGCGAATCCGTGATTGCCGACGCCATGACGGCCAAGTTGGTGTCGCAGTTTCGCGCGGGGCAAAACGCGCCCGAGGCCGACTATGACAAATTGACGCCGCGCGAACGCGAAGCCATGGCTTGCCTGGCGCGCGGCCAGAGTAACAAGGAAATCGCGCGCCAGCTGGACGTGGCCGAAAGCACGGTGAAAATCCACGTGCAAAACATCCTCAAGAAGCTTAAGCTCAGCAGCCGGGTGCAGATCGCCGTGTATGCGGTCGAGCGTGAGTTAGGTAAATAGAGATCAAGCAAAGCGCAAATAAACCCAGACAATGCGCGATTATTTGATCTGTATGCCGCTCCGGCCTAGACAACCCTAGTTCCTTTGACGTATGGCCTTGACGCTACCTGCCCATTACACTATTAGCCATTCGCTAATCTAATAAGAGAGTGTCATGCATAAGGTCAACGTCGATGGCTTGCTATCGAGCCAGGCTCTGTTCCGCCATATTTCCCCTTCGCAATTAGAACAATTGCGCCAGGATGTCGTGCGCGTCGAAGTGGAAAAAGGCAAAGTGCTGTTCCGTAAGGGCGAAGTGGCGGAAGGTGCTTATGTCGTGGTTTTCGGCCTCGTCAAGCTGAGCGTGTTTTCCATGGAAGGTACCGACAAGGTACTCGAACTGATCCGTCCGGGCCAGAGTTTCGGCGAAGCCATGATTTTCCTCGATGAACCGTACCCGTTCTGCGCCGAAGCGCTTGAGCACTGCCTGCTGCTGCGCATCCCGCCGCACGCGCTGCTGCGCCTGCTGGACCAGTCGCCGCGCATCGCGCGCCAGATGATGAATAGCCTGTCGCACCACCTGATGGGTTTTATTCGCAACGTGGAACGCTGCTCCGTGCAGAACGCCACCCAGCGCGTGGTCGAGTATCTGTTGCAGGCGTCGGACCAGCAGCGTTCGAACGAGGTCAAGCTGGACTTGAAGAAAAGTTTGCTGGCGTCGTTTTTGAACCTGGCACCCGCCACTCTGTCGCGCGTGCTGCACCAGTTGACGGACTTGCATTTGATTAAAGTCAGCGGTTCGCTGATCCAGATCCAGCCCGATGCCTTGAAGACCTACCGTCACGGTGCGATCACGCCGGTGTTGAACTAATTCTTTCAGTAGGCAAGGTCAGCCGCCAGAACAACAGGGCGAGCAAGCTGGCCGCCGCACCGAGCGCGCATACCCCATGCCAGCCCGCCAGCGCATACACGCTGGTGGCGGCAATCGCACCCGCACCGCTACCCACCGCATAAAACAGCATATAGCAAGCCACCAGGCGGCTGTGCGCGTCGCTATCGTGCTTGAAGATCAGGCTTTGGTTCGTCACGTGGATGGCTTGTCCTGCCAGATCTAAGGCGATGATGCCGATGATCAAGGGCCACAGGGCCGTACTGGCAAAGCCGAGCGGCAGCCATGCGGCCAGCATCAATAGCAGGGCTGCGCCCGTCGTCCACTGGGCGCGGCCCTTGTCGGCCAACGCCCCGGCACGCGCCGCGCCCAGCGCGCCGATCACGCCCACCAGGCCAAACGCGCCGATGGCCGCATGGCGATAGCCTTGTGCCGTCAAGGGCAGCACCAGGGCACTCCAGAAGATATTGAACACGGCAAACATCAGCAGGGCCAGCATGCCGCGCACGCGCAGCACCTTGTTATGCATCAACATGGCCAGCATGGAGGAGAACAGGGCACCGTAGGCCAGCTTCTGATGGGATGGCTGCGCTGGCGGCAGCTTGCGCCACAGCAGCAACAGCAGGGCGCCAGCGATGGCCGCCGAGACAAAATACACGGCGCGCCAGTCGGCCATATCGGCCACCACGCCGGACAGGGTGCGTGCCAGCAGCAAGCCTATCACTACGCCGCCCTGCGCCATGCCGACCACGCGGCCCCGCTCGTGGCTGGCCGCCGCACTGGCCGCGTAGGCGATCAAGCCCTGCGTCATGGCCGTGCCCAGCAAGCCGACCATCAGCATGCCGCCCAGCAAGGCGGCCGTGGAACGGGCGCAGCCCAGCGCTGTCAGGCAGATGGCAAGCAAGCCCAACTGGAACAGCGTCAAACGGCGTCGGTTGAGCATGTCGCCCAAGGGCACCAGCAGCAGGGCCAGCGCGCAGCCCAGTTGCGTGGCCGTGATGACCATGCCGCTGGCGGCGTCCGTCATACCGAATTGCTGCGCCAGGGTGGCCAGCAAGGGCTGGGCGTAATACACATTGGCCACGCTGAGGCCGGCTGCCGTGGCAAACAGCCAGACGAGGGAGGGGGGAAGTGCTGTCGTCAGGGGAGGGTTTGTATCGCGCATGGAATGGTAGGTAAGTGGTTTTAAATTAAAACCACTTGGAGTCTGCGCCGGGAAGTTTTAAAATGCAACCACTCAATCGTGGAGACTGCCTGTGGCCAAGCGCAAAAGCCTGAAAACCGACCCCTGTCCCGTGGCGCGCGCGCTCGACGTCATCGGCGAGCGCTGGTCGCTGCTGATCGTGCGCGACGCCTTCGACGGCATGCGCAGGTTTGGCGAATTCCAGAAAAGCCTGGGCGTGGCGAAGAACATCCTGGCCGACCGCTTGCATACGCTGGTGGAAGAGGGCATTTTTACGGTCGCGCCCGCCTCGGACGGCACGGCCTACCAGCAATATGTGCTGACGCAAAAAGGGCTGGCGCTGTTTCCCGTCGTCGTCGGCCTGCGCCAGTGGAGCGAGGAGCAATTGTTCGAGCCGGGGGAGGCCCATTCCAGCCTGCTGCAGCGCGGTTCAGGCTTGCCCGTGCGTCGCATCGACGTGCTGGCCGAGGATGGACGCGTCTTGCAGGCGGGCGATACCGTCGTGCACAAGGTGGTGCCCGAATGACGCGCGTGGCCGTCATCGGCGCTGGCATCACGGGCGTCACCACCGCTTATGCGCTGGCGAAACGGGGCGTGGACGTGACCTTGATCGAGCGTCACCGCTATGCCGGCATGGAAACGTCGTATGCGAATGGCGGGCAATTATCGGCCTCGCACGCGGAAGTGTGGAACCACAGGGCGACGCTATGGAAGGCCTTGACATGGATGGCGCGGCGCGATGCACCGCTGCTGCTCAATCCGACTCCCAGCTGGCACAAGCTGAGCTGGTTTGCGCAATTTCTCGCCGCCATGCCGCACTACGAACGCAACACCATCGCCACGGCCCGCATGGCGATCGCCGCGCGCGAACATCTGTTTGCGTGGGCGCAAGCTGAAAACATCGCTTTCGATCACCGCTGCGCCGGCATCTTGCATATCTACCGGGACCGGCGTGGCTTCGAGCGGGCGGCCGGCGTGTCGCGCTTGCTGGCGCAGGGCGGCTTGCAGCGGCGCGCCGTCACGCTTGCTGAAATGCGCGCCATTGAACCGGCCCTGGCCGGCGACTTTTACGGCGGCTATTACACGGACAGCGATTCCACGGGCGACATCCACAAATTCACCAGCGGCCTGGCCGACGCCTGCGTCCGCCTGGGCGTGGCCTGCCGCTACGGCGCGCAGGTGAAGACGCTGGCGCGCGAGCATGGCAAGGTGCGCGTCAGCCTGGGCGAGGACAGCACCCTGTTCGATGCCGTCGTCATTTGTGCGGGCACGGCCAGTCGTGCCCTGGCAGCAATGCTGGGCGACCATGTGAATGTGTATCCAGTGAAAGGTTATTCGATTACCGTGCAGCTTGATGACGCAGCGAGCCGTGCTGCGGCTCCTTGCGTCAGCTTGCTCGACGACGCTACCAAGCTGGTCAGCAGCCGCCTCGGCGAGGACCGGTTGCGGGTGGCGGGCACGGCGGAATTCAATGGCGATAACCACGACATTCGCGCCGACCGCATCCGTCCGCTATTGCAATGGGTGGAGCAGTGCTTTCCTGGCGTCAATACGCGCAAGGTGGTCCCGTGGGCGGGCTTGCGTCCCATGCTGCCCGCCATGCTGCCGAAAGTGGGGCCAGGCAAGGCGCCCGGCGTGTACTACAACACCGGCCATGGCCACCTGGGCTGGACCCTGGCCGCCGCCACGGCCGAGATGGTGGCGACGCTGCTGACGAGGGCGGTGGCGGCTAGTTCTTCGGCAACAAGTCGCTGAGCGCGACGCGGCCCTTGGCGGTGAGTAAGGAGCTGACCTTGCTGTCGTCTTCCACTGCGCACGATGCGCTGCACCTCAGCTATGCGCCGGGGCGTTCCTGCGCCACCACGGCCATCGCCGCACCCAGGTATTGCAGCATGGCCGCGTCGACGAAGCTGCCTTCCATCAAACGCGGTTCCTGCTGGTGCGCCTGGCGCAATTTGTGCTGCGTGGCCGGGTCCGTGCCCGCATATGAACGGAACAGCTCCAGCGACTGCCGCGCCAGTTGCAGCACGGCCGCATCGGTGGGTGGCGTGCGCGCATCCATGGCGGCGCGCACGGCGGCGATCAGGGCCGGCCACTCGCCCGAGCGCTTGCCGTAGTTGGCGGCCAGGTATGCGTATTCCTGCTCGTCGAGGAAAGGGCGATACAGCGCAATGCGCGAGGCATTGAAGGCGGCAATGATGAATTGCATCAAGTGCGCATCGACGCTGGTCGTCGCTTGCATGGCCGGCTCCTGCGCGTGCATGTCGTTCAGGCGCGCGAACAGGCCGGGATGGGCGCCCGTTTCGCGCACCAGCTTGACCATCCATTGCGTGGCCAGGGCCTGTGCCTCGGCATCGCCGGGGGCGGCGCCCGTCGCCTGCAGTGCGCGCACGCTTGCCACCAGCGCTTTCCATTCCTGTTCCACGGCTGCGTCCGATAGCAGCGGTAGTTGTTGCAGTTCTTCAGGGCTAAAGTATTTGTCGTACATGGTCATCAACTCCATCGTGGTGAGCCACTCGGCCAGTTCCGGGGCTTGCCCTTGCGCCAGTTGCGTCTGCAAGGTGCACAGGCGTGCGCGCAGGGTGGACGCCTGTGCGATCTGGCGCTCCAGCATGGCGATTTGCCGCGCCACGATGGAGGAGAGCGGCAGATCCGGCCCGGCGAGTGCGTTGGCGATCTCGGCCAGCGACAGCCCGAACTTGCGCAGCGCCATGATCCGGTGCAATCGGTCCATGTCGCCATGCTGGTACAGGCGGTAGCCAGCGGGCGTGCGCGTCGAAGGCGAGAGCAGGCCGATGCTGTCGTAGTGATGCAGGGTGCGAATAGTCAGGCCCGTGAGCCTGGCCAGTTCACCGATTTTCAATAGCATGGCTTGCTCCTTGTTTGGCGCGTACAGACAGCATCGACCCTAACGCAGCGTCAGGGTCAAGCGAAATGTTCAATGGAGTCAATCGATCGTCAGCCGCTGCCGCAGTTCCTGCAGCAGGGTGCCGGTTTTGGGCCTTAGCTGGCGCGCCAGCGGCCAGGCCAGATACAGGGGCAAGCCTGGCGTGGCCAGTGCCGGCAGCACTTCTACGATGGCGCCCGTGGCCAGGTATTCTTGCACCAGCCAGGTGGCCAGCTGCGCCACGCCCAAGCCCGCCAGCACGGCGGCGGTGCGCGCTTGCGCGTCGCCCAGCGTCATGCGGGGCGACGCCAGCCGGTATTCGACCTGCGCGCCCTTGTCGTGGCCTGGGAACAGCCATGGCATGGGCGAACCGTCGCCGCGCCCGTAGGCGATGCAGTCGTGGCCATCGAGATCGGCGATGCAGGTGGGTGTGCCGCGCCGCGCCAGGTAGGCGGGCGCCGCGCACAGGATCAGCTGTTCGTCACCTAGGTGCATCTGTCCCAGCGCAGCTGGCCAGTGCGAGGGCGCGCCGATGCGCACGGCGATATCGATGCGCTCCTCGAACAGGTCGACGAAGCGGTCGCTGAAGGCGATCGACGGCTGCAAGCGCGGATATTGCGCGCACAGGTCGAGCAGCGCGGGCATCACGCGCAGACGGCCATACGAGGCCGGCACGCCGATGCGCACCTTGCCCGCCAGTTCTGTCGCGTGTTCGGCCAGGACGTCTTGCGCATCGGCCAGTTCTTGCAGTACGCGCTTGCAGGTGGCGTAGTAGGCGCGCCCAGCATCGCTCAGTTTCAGCCGGCGCGTGCTGCGCTCGAACAGCAGCACGCCCAGCCGTTCTTCCAGGCGCGCCACACTCTTGCTGACGGCCGAACTGCTCAGGTGCAGGCGCTCGGCCGCCTTGGTAAAACTGCCCGCGTCGGCCGTGGCGAGGAAGGGCGTGAGGCCCTTTAAATGTTCCGATGAAAACATGATTCGAGAATATTATTCATGAATAAGATGAAATAGTATCGCGGATCAGAATTGATGTCGCGTATATGATGATTTTTTCTTTTGGAACTACTCTCTCATGCAAAAACACGCCCTCATCATCGGCGCCAGCGGCGTCATCGGCAGCAACTTGGCCACGCATTTGCTGGCGCAAGGCTGGCAGGTGACGGGCGTCTCGCGCGGCCGCACGCCCGTGCCCGCCGGTTGCGTATCGTTGCAACTCGATGCGACCGATGGCGCCGCCGTGGTCACTGCGCTGGCGGGCCTGGACGTCAGCCACGTCTTCTTCACGGCCTGGGCGCGCCAGGACAACGAGCAGGAAAATATCCGCGTCAATGGCGCCATGGTGGCCAACGTGCTGGCAGCGCTGGGTCCGAAGGGCCACTTGCGCCATGCGGCGCTGGTGACTGGCGTCAAGCATTACCTGGGGCCGTTCGACGCGTATGCACAGGGCAGCGTGCCCGTCACGCCGCTGCGCGAAGAGCAGGGCCGCCAGGAGGTCGAGAATTTTTACTATGCACAGGAAGACCGCTTGTTCGAAGCGGCCACGTGCTATGGCTTTACGTGGAGCGTGCACCGCCCGCACACCATCATCGGCTACGCGCTGGGCAATGCCATGAACATGGGCTTGACCCTGGCCGTGTATGCCAGCCTGTGCAAGGCCAGCGGCCAGCCTTTTGTGTTTCCCGGTTCATCCGCGCAGTGGCATGGCCTGTCCGACATGACGGACGCTGGCCAGATCGCGCGCCACCTGGCGTGGGCGGCGCACAGCCCGGCCGCGCGCAACGAGGACTTCAATATCGTCAATGGCGACGTGTTTCGCTGGAAGTGGCTGTGGCCCCGCCTGGCAGCGTACTTTGGCGTGGCAGCGGCGGACTTGCCGCAGACCATGGCGCCACTGGCCGGGCGCATGCACGATGCGCCTGCACAATGGCGTGCCATCGCGCAGCAGCATGATCTGGTGGAAACGGATATCAGCCGCCTCGCTTCCTGGTGGCATACGGATGCCGACCTGGGACGGCCGATGGAAGTGATGACGGACATGGGCAAGAGCCGCAAGGCGGGCTTCTTCGATTACCAGGATACGCAGGATGCCTTCTTCAATCTGTTCGAGAAGTTGAAGGCGCAGCGCATCATTCCACGCTGACCTGGTCGCGGCCAACGAGGTTGTCGGCTTACGCCGTTCCGGCTAAGCCGACCTACCAGACTGCGCGTGCATGGTGGCGCAGCGTAGGTCGGCTTAGCGCGCAAGCGCGTAAGCCGACATCCTGTTATTCGGCCTTGCGCCGCTCCTGCGCCCGCTGCCATTCCAGGCCCGGGCGGTCGACACGAAATTGCAGCAAGCGCCCCTGCACCACTTCCGTCACATACGCCGTGCGGCCATCGGGGCCGCCGAAGCTGATGTTGCTGGGCTTGGCGCCTGGCACGCTGATCTCGCGCAGGATGCGCCCCTGCGGCGACAGTTTGACCACGCTGCCCTTGCCGTAGCGCGTCACGTACAGGTTGCCGTCGACGTCCACGCGCATGCCATCCATGCCGAAATCGTCAAACTTGATCAGCAATCGCTTGCCACTCAGGCTGCCGTCTGCGGCGATGTCATACATCCAGATATTGCGCTGCACGCTTTCATTGATATACAACATCTTGCCGTCCGGGCTCACTTCGATGCCGTTGGCCGTCCCCATGGTATCGAGCGCCAGTGTCACCGTGCCATCGGCCGCGATGCGCCACACGCGGCCCGTGTTTTCTTTCCAGTTCGGGTCGCTCGCATACAGCACGTCATCGGCAGTGATGGCGATATCGTTCGGCTGCGTCATGCGCGGCTCGCGCGCGTGGACGGACAGCGCGCGCGTGGCCGGGTCCACCCGGTAGATCGTGTGCTCGACATAGTCGGCCAGATACATCTGGCCCCGGCTGCCGAAGCGGATGCCGTTGGCGATGCTGGTGCCGGGCAGGCTCAGCCACACTTCGCCGCTGCCATCGGGGCGCACCTTGCCGATGGTTTGCTGGCGCGCAAAGTTGACGGCATAGATATTGCCATCCGCATCCACGGCCGGGCCTTCGATGCCCTTGGTAAAGGAATGTGCGGGCGTGAAGGTGGTGCTGAGGAACAGCGCTTCGTGCGCGGGCGCGCTGGCGCAGGCGGACAGATTGAGCAGCGCGGTGGCTATCACGGCGCCGCGCAGCCAGCGCAGGGTGGTTCGGGAATCGGGCATGATGGATCTCTGTATAGCAACGGTGGCCCATGTTACCCGACGCGTACTGGCTGCGGCGATCCCTGGTCCATGTGAACCATGGAGTAATGCAGGCAAGGGTATCGAGGGGCCATATTTTGCACGCGATGCCGACCGCTGCCCATGCGCGCGCTACCCTTGCGGCGGCCTAAGGCGCATGTAGTTGATTTAAATGAAAATTCACGCCGCATTGCGGTTACACTGGGGCCGCCTATACTGCAGTAGCAGCCTTGGGGCTTGTTCACGGTGGCGCTGGCAATGCCGCGCAGACCCGCTGTCGTAGGCGAATCCCACCATCTATGATGGGTTCCCGGGCTCGGCCCATGCCTGCGAATCTTCCGAGGGTTGCTGGCAGGGACAGTTGGTGCCGAGTAAGTGTGGCTTTGACGATGTCCGGCAAGCCAGTCCGGAAAAATGCAGCACGCGGCACGCAGTACGCGGCTGAGCAATCGGCCTTGGCCATGGGGGGGCAGTTCGCCAATGACGTGCTGCCCATGCGCACCGTTGACGATAAGTAGTCGCATACTTGTATTTTAGAGTATTGTGCCAAATGAGAATGTAATACACCGTAGGCAGCAATAGAGCTGGCGTGCGCGGCGATGTCTGAGTGAACGCTGCGGAACGAAGAGTAGTCCTTGAGGCCGGCCCCCACAGGCCGTACATCGTTACCATGCGCCACACAGCACTCTCGCCCGATCCTGAGGATGCGCCCCAGCAGTTGACCTCCGAGCAAACTCTGCATGCCTCGCATAGCCGCGAAGTCAAGCTGCTGCGCGAGACAATCAATCAATTGTTGATCATGGCCAAGATGCAGGTGCAGGAAAAGGATCAATCCGACACCTTTGGCCCATTGATCAAGCAGTTGCGCGAAGCTAATCAAAATCTGGTACTGGCGACGTTTGGCGCGCAGGATATGCAAGCTTCGGCCGAAGCGACGACCTTGCGCCAGACGGAATTCCTGGCCATGCTTGCGCATGAATTGCGCAACCCCTTGCAGCCGCTGGCGATGGCCAATGACTTGCTGGCCAAAAAGGTCGACCTCGACCCCCAACTGGCGCATGTGCATGGCGTGATCGGCCGCCAGGTGGCGCACATGGCGCGCCTGATCGACGACTTGCTCGATGCCTCGCGCGTCAGCAGCGGGAAGATCACCTTGCAACTGGCACCCATCGTGCTAAGCGAAATTATCGCCAGTGCCGTGGAAGTGGGCCAGGCCAGCATCAGCCAGCGCCAGCAAGGGCTGAGCGTGAGCATGCCGAAAGAAGCGCTGGTCATCGAAGGCGATCTGGTGCGCCTGACGCAAGTGTTTGCCAACTTGCTCATCAATGCCAGCAAATTTACGCACGAGTTTGGCCACATTGACATCGTCGCCAGGCGCCGCGATGATGTGGTGGAAATTGCCGTCAGCGACGACGGCGCCGGCATCGCTCTCGATATCCAGCCCTTCATCTTCGATCTGTTTACCCAGGGCTACCGTTCGCTGGAGCGGGCGCAGGGAGGCTTGGGCATCGGCCTGTCGCTGGTGCGCATCATCACCCAGTTGCATGGCGGTACCGTGGATGTGTTCAGTGCTGGGGTTGGCTTCGGCAGCCAGTTTGTCTTGCAACTGCCCTTGTCCTCGCTGGCGCTGCCGTCGCAAGACATGCACACGCAAGCTGCGGCGTGCGTACTGCCGCGTCGCGTATTACTGATCGAGGATAATGCCGATGCGGCCGAAATGCTGGCGCTGCTGCTGACGCAGGACGGCCACCATGTCGACGTGCGCAATGATGGCCCCAGCGGCTTGCGCGCCGCGCTCGATGCGCCCTACGATGTCATCGTATGCGATATCGGCTTGCCTGGCATGGATGGTTTTCAGCTTATCAGTGCGGCACGCGCGGCGTTGTTGCCGCCACTGCCATGCTTTGTCGCTGCATCGGGCTACAGCCAGCTTGGCGGGTACGACCGCGCTGGCGAGGCAGGGTTTGACCATTATCTGGTTAAGCCTATCAATATCGACGCTTTGTCGAAAATAATCACGGCAACGGTTCCCCGCGGATGGGCGAGGAAATCCTGATGCTTTTGTTTAACATGGTTCAAGTACCGAAAACCGCAGAGAAAAGATCCGATTATGGCCACAGCCCATGCACAGCGGCAGCGCAGGATAGAGCGCGCGCTGTTACGCGACCCAGGTGTGGTGGTAGACGTCAGTATTCGCCTGTGGGAGCAACTGGCCGCTGAATTGAATCAAATCATTGGTGAGCGCGGCGTGGAGTCGATGTATGCCCGCAGTCTGCACCAGAGTCAGAAACAGTTCAGCTGGTTGACGCCCCATTCGCCGCAAGCACTGGATGCCGCCATGACCGCCTTGCGCGCCAGCTTGCAAGGACAGGTGGACAGCGTCGCTTGCGCGGCAAGCACGGCGATGTTGATGCACTTCATCAACACCCTTATTTTATTAATTGGCGAACTCTTAACGAACAGCATCCTCCTCAAAGCCTGGGGTGATGACGTTGTGAATAATGCTGGAACGGAGCCGAACGAATGAACAAAGTTACCATCCAACGCCTGGCCACTGGCGTGCCGGGCTTGGACGAACTGCTGGGCGGCGGAATACCGGAATTTTCTTTTAACCTGCTGGCGGGCACGCCCGGCAGCGGCAAGACGACGCTGGCGCACCAGATCATGTTTTCCCTCGCCACGCCGGAGCGCAAGGCGTTGTTTTTTACGGTCCTGGGCGAGCCACCGCTGAAGATGCTGCGCTATCAGCAGCAGTTTCCCTTCTTCGATGTGGACAAGATCAACCAGTCGATCAAGTTCGTCAATCTGTCGGCGGACTTGCTGGATGGCGATTTCGAGCGCGTGCTGGTGCGCATCGCCGAAGAGGTCGAGGCATTCTCGCCCAGCTTGGTGTTCGTCGATTCCTTCCGCTCCGTGGTGCAATCAGCGAAGGCCATGGATGCGGGCGCTGCCGGCTTGCAGCATTTCGTGCAGCAGCTGGGCACGCAAATGACCAGTTGGCTGGCCACGACCTTCCTGATCGGTGAATACCTGGCGCCCGAGGCCGAGTCCAGCCCTGTGTTTACGGTCGCCGACGGCATCCTGTGGCTGTCACAGCTGGTGCACCGCGAAGCCATGGTGCGCAAGGTCCAGGTGGTCAAGATGCGCGGACAGGCGCAAAGCCTGGGCGTGCACACCTTCCGCATCAATGACGATGGGGTGGAAATCTTTCCCCGCGCCGTGCTCAAGAACAGCGGCATGGGAGGGGGCGGGATTTCCGGCAATGAGCGCCTGTCGCTGGGCGTGCCGGAACTCGACGTCATGCTGGGCGGTGGCTTGCCGGCCGGCTATTCGCTGCTGCTGGTGGGACCATCCGGTTCTGGCAAGACCGTGCTGGCAACGCAATTTCTCAGCGAGGGCGTGCGCTGCGGCGAGCCTGGCGTGATTGCCGCTTTCGAGAAGAGCCCGAACCAGCTGCGCAGCTACCATCTGAATACGCTCGTCAGCTCCGGCCAGGTCGGCGTGATCAACACGCGCACGCTCGATCTGTCGCTCGATGAAGTCTTGCATGACTTGGTGAGCATGATTACCCGCATGAAGGCCAAGCGCGTGGTCATCGATTCGCTGTCCGGCTTTGAAATGGCGCTCGCCTCCATGTTTCGCGAGGATTTCCGCGAATCGCTGTACCGCCTGGTCGCGACTTTGACGGACATGGGCGTGTCGGTGCTGATGACGGCCGAACTGGAAGACCAGTACACCATGCTACGCTTTAGTTCCTACGGCAATGCCTTTCTGGCCGACGCCATCGTCATGCAGCGTTATATCGAGCTCGAAGGCCGGTTCAAGCGCGTGGTATCGGTAGTGAAGGTGCGCGGTAGCGGCCACAGCAAGGATATCCGCTTCTACGATATCGATGCCGGGGGGCTGAAGATCGGCAGCACGCTTAGCCAGTACCAGGGCATCCTGTCGGGCGAGCCGTACCGGGCTTAGAGGCGATGCCACCAGTGGGTGCATTTATTTACTGGCGTAGGCTCTTGGGCGCGGGCGGTTGGTGACAGCTGAGTAAAGGCGTATGATGAAACTGCAGCCATGCTGCTGGCGCTGGCTGTCACCAGAGGGGACGGAGGATGCGTCTTCCGTGTTTCCGAGCCGATCAAGAGGAGATATGATGGAAAAACCCGAATTTATCCTGGCCGCGAAGGCCATGGAAACGCTGGAAATGTATCAGACCTTCTATGGCCATTCGCAGCAATACCAGGAGCATCAGCAAGAAGTGTTGACTCTGCTGCGCCACAAGGGCGCCTCCTTGCTGGTGTCGGAACATGGCCAGGCGAAGTTCTTGCTGGCCTTTGCCGATGCGCTGGAAGCGGCCAGCTTGCCGGGCGAATATGTACCGTTGAGCCGGCGATAGGGCGACAGGGCGATAAGACGCTAACGCGCCTAGCCTGGCGCCGTCTGACGGCGCCAGGCAAAGCCGTGCTAACAAACCGCTCACGCGATGCGATTGCCGCTGCGCGCATTGACGCCGGAGTAGCCTACGTAGCCGTCGCGCTCAGGCGCGCACGAGCTTGCCTGCATGGCCTGTGCGTTCCCTTTTCGCTGTCGTTCGCCGATCAAAGCCGGTTCAAATTGCACCAAAGCCGCATGACCAAGAGCAGCAGATTTGCCTTTGGCGAGTCTGCGCCGGCAGGGCATAAGCTAAGTTGACAGGATCAGTATTGAAGATCTGTCCCTGGGCCAGAGTGCCGCCTGGAAAAATTTCAATACGTGTTTATCCCACAAAATGCAGCTACCGCTGACGAGGCTAGAATTGTTCCCAGTCATCGGATAACGACGCGCGTGGCTTTGCCGCCGCCGGCGGCACTGGCGGGCGCTGCGCCGCAATGCGCACCGGAACGGGTTTCTTCGTTTGGAGGGCAGCGCTGGCCGGGCTTGGCTTTGCACGTTGCCGCACGGCTGGCGATGCTGCAGCCGCAGCGGACACGCGATCAAGCCTGAATACCTGCACCACCTGCTCAAGATTTCCGGCCTGGTCTTGCAGTGACTCGGCGGCGGCAGCGGCTTGCTCGACTAGGGCGGCGTTTTGCTGCGTCACTGTGTCCATCTCGGTGATTGCCTGGTTGATTTGCAAGATGCTGGCTTCCTGTTCCTGGCCCGCCGTGCTGATCTCGTCCATGATGTCGGTGACCAGTTTGACGCTGGCCACGATCTCTTCCATGGTGGTGCCTGCTTGGCTGACCAGCTTGCTTCCAGCCTCGACTTTTTCAACCGAGTCCCCAATCAGCAGTTTGATTTCTTTCGACGCAATAGCGGAGCGCTGTGCCAGGTTGCGCACTTCGGACGCAACGACCGCAAAGCCGCGCCCCTGTTCGCCGGCTCTTGCCGCTTCGACCGCCGCGTTGAGCGCAAGGATGTTGGTCTGGAACGCAATACCGTCGATCACGCCGATGATGTCGACAATCTTTCTGGCCGAAGCATTGATCGAGGCCATCGTCTCGATCATCTCCGTCATCACGGTACCGCCCTGGACAGCGACGCCGGAGGCGGAGATGGCCAAACGATTGGCCTGGCGTGCGTTGTCGCTGTTCTGCTTGACATTGGAGGTGAGTTCTTCCATCGACGCGGCGGTTTCCTCCAGCGAGCTCGCTTGCTGTTCGGTGCGCGCGGAGAGGTCCAGGTTGCCGTTGGCGATCTCGCGGCTCGCAACGACGATGATCTCGACACCTTGCTGCACACCAGCCATCGCCCCGTGCATACGCTGCACCGCCCCTTGCAGCAGTTTGGCGCTGGCGCTTTGCGCCGGCTGGGTCGCCATGCGCAGATCGACAGTGCCGTCGTCGCCACCGGTCAAGGTGGCAACACTAATCGTCAGTTCGGCAGCCTGGACGGCATCGCGGTGCAGCATGACGGCGATGTAGCACAAGACGCTCGATTCAGCCACGACATAGAAGGCATGGATGAGGATGAGGCCGGTTGCCGGCTGTGTCAGGCAACGCACGCCGTAACCGAGTTCCTGCAAATAATTGAAGCTCAAATGATGCGCTGCAATGACCGCTGCCGCGACCACGATCACGGACCAGTCGCGATAGCACAGTAGAAAAGCGAGCAGCACAAAAATGCCGAAATGGGCCTCGGTCATGCCTGCTGCCTGGTGGATATGTAATGCGGCCATGATCATCAGCGCGGCGCCGATAAACTGCCGAGTGAGCCTTGTCCCGCCAGCGTACAGTACCAAGGCCGACGCGATCAGGACGGTAGGCAGCCCGGCGAACAGCGCCCATTTCAGGGTGTCGTGCAAGCTAGCCAGTCCCAGGGCTGCGATGAACAGGCCCCACAGTACGCACAACATCAGCCTGTCGGCGCGGCGATAATTGATTTCAAGGAATGAATTGAGGGCGAGCACTGGCTTATCCTATTGTAGAAATTGATCAGGGTGCGCAGGAACGATGGGCCTTCACTGCGCTGGTAAAGTGTCGATTATGTGCCTGTTGATGTTGAAAAATGTTTCCCTAGCAAATGTTCTTGACATGCGCGCATTGGAAGGCCCACGACTGGAACGAAAGCCCGTTTGCACAGAATTCATTACCGCCCAATTTACCCGGTGTTCCACGGCCCATCACACCGCAATAACAGAACAATAGCAGCAAGGGACGCCTTGGCGAAGCGAACACCTGCTTAGGGCGGAAGCGCGCAGAGCCGATTAGCGCGCTCAATCGCCACCACTAACTTCAGACCGCGATTTTCAGCGCGGCAATTTATACCTGACCAACAGCGTCGGTCCTTTGCCGCCGGGTGGCGTCAGCAGTATCTCGTCACCGGGCAGCATCTCTTCATACATCACCGTGCAACAGGTCGGCATCGAGTGGCCGCGCGCGGGATAAACGCCAACGTCGGTATGCAGGGTCGCAGCGCGTACGTCCACGCTGTTTTCGCCGGTCTTTCCTGCTTCTTGCAGCTGTTTGCGCAGTGCAGTGACGAAGTCCCCTTTGCTGAGCCTGGCAGGTGTTTGGCTTGCCTGCGGGCGAGCGCTTGCGTCGTTTTTCATGGTAGTTCCCTTCAGTGTATACATTTCCGCCACTATATCATTGGCCTCGAATGTTGCATGATGGTCAGCCGGTAGATTTTAGCGGGTAGGGCCAGGTCTGTCATCCTGATACGACCTGAGCGGCTGATGTTGTTGCTAGGAAAAACCGCCTGCGGCGCAGCTCCAGCGGCTTGCATCGACCGCATCCGGCTAAAAGCGGTCGTGGTGAATGGCACATAAGGCTTCGTATCGAGAAGGACGATACGCGACTGGTCTAGCTGACCTTTCTACTGTAAGTGAGTGCAGCAGAGACAATTCGATTCATGTCTGGCCCGGCATTTTGGCAATTAGCTAAATGTATTATTGATGTACGGGTCTGGGGTAGGCTACGGTCTTTCCCGTTTGCCGAGCGCCTCCAAGAGCGCGAGGCGCCTGGCTGTTGTGCGCGCTGGCAGCGGTCGCCGATACCATCCACGCGCAGTATGGCGTGATGATGGTCGCTACCATTGCCTCGCCGCGAACAAGCGCGCGATCCCGACCGAGTGATGCATCAGCCATTCGGCAGCACGGCACTTTGGACATCGTCAGCGTTACGCTGAACGAAAAAGGGCTCGGTTCTGCATCCGCAAAACCCAGCCCGTAGCAATCTGCGAGACTTTAAGACTTACTTAGGCATGACGACAGTGTCGATGACGTGGATCACGCCGTTGTCGGCTACGATGTCGGTCTTGGTGACGTGGGCCTTGTCGACCATCACTTTGCCCTCTTTGACGGTGACGGTCAGCGATTCGCCTTGCACGGTCTTGACCTTGCCCGACTTGACGTCGGCGGCCATCACTTTACCCGGCACCACGTGGTAGGTTAGCACTTTGGCCAGCGCGGCTTTGTCCTTGAGTAGCGCGTCGAGCTTGGCCTTTGGAATCTTAGCGAAGGCTTCGTCGGTCGGCGCGAACACGGTGAACGGGCCCGGACCTTTAAGCGTGTCGAGCAAACCTGCCGCTTGCACTGCGGTCACCAGCGTGTTGAACGAGCCAGCCGATTTGGCGGTGTCGACGATGTCCGCTGCGCTTGCTGCGCCAAAAGCCATGGTGAAAGCTGCTGCCATCAAGATCTTCTTCATGTGAATCTCCTTTGAGTGAACGGTGTATCGAACCCGCATGTGCATAATCTATAGGTAAATATGAATCTTGTCCGTTAGTTGGCGTACTGTGCGCTGGTCTATACCGTTCATTTTACGGCGGCAAGGAACGAGGTCCGTCATTTGCAAGGAACGAGAAGGAACGAGGGTCAGGTCCGGCATTTGCACACAGCCTGAGCGGCTGATGTTGTTGTTAGGGAAAACCGCCTGCGGCGCAAGAGCCAGTCAGAAGAATCGGGGAGCCGTTGCGCTGCAGCGCAACGTCGCTGCGCGGGCGCCTCGCATGCGAGGCGAATTCCCCGCTGCGCCCCGCGTCCGTACCGGACGCGGATTCGGTTCCGGCTGTTTCGTCGTTGGATAAAAAAGTAAGGGCCCCGTCGCTTGCGCTCGGGGGCCCTTACTTTTTTATCCAGTGGTGGAGACGGCGGGAATCGAACCCGCGTCCGCAAGCACTCTACAGACAGTTCTACATACTTAGCACTATCATTTAATTTAACTCAGCCAGCACGGATGTGCACGTTATGGGCAAGCGAGTTACCTATTATTTAGTCGGACGCTAAGTAACCCAGCATACGACGAGTCCCTGTAAATGACTCTAGAGCTTTTAACGGCCCACCCCAGGGACGAGGTGTTCTAGAGCTAACAGCAATTAAGCTGCCAGTGCGTACGAGTTATCGTTTGCAGTTAAGTTTTTTCAGGTTGTATTTACGAGGTAGCCCGCCCTCGGTATGCCCTGCGCTGCTTTGCAACCCACGTCGAAACCAGGTCGTCCCCACAGAACCTTCATTGTAGCGCAATCCGCCCACTCTTGCATGATGCTTTCGCGCTATCGAAGCAAGGGGGCTGGTCTAATGGGGCAGTCCGGTGTGCACTAGGGGCAGGGGCCTGGTTCAAGCCGCCAGTTGCCGCTCCTGCGCCGCCTTCACTACGCCAGTCACCAGCTCGAGCAAGGCTTGCGGCGTGTCCAGCAAATGGTCGGCGTTCCAGTGCAGCGGTTCGACGGGGCCGCAGTAGCCCCAGGCGCAGGCCACCGTGCGCATGCCGGCGGCGCGGCCGGCCTGGATGTCGCGCAGGTCGTCGCCCACGTACCAGCAGTCTTCCGGCGCCAGTTGCAGGCGGCGCGCCGCTTCCAGCAGGGGGGCAGGGTGCGGCTTCGGGTGCGCCATGGTGTCGCCCGAGATTACGCAGCCGGCCGCGCCCAGGCCGATCTGTCCCACCAGTGGGTCGGTGAAGCGGGCCGCTTTGTTGGTGACCACGCCCCAGGCCAGGCCCAGCGCTTGCAAACCGTCGAGCAGGGCGGGGATACCGTCAAATAAACGGCTTTCCACGGCCAGGGCTGCTGCGTAATTACTCAGGAAGCCTTCTTTCAGGGCTTCATAGTCGCTTTCGCCAGGTTGCACGCCATACGACGCGCCTATCATGCCGCGCGCGCCGGACGAGGCAGTGGGGCGCAGGATGGCATACGGGGTCGGCGCCAGGCCGGCGCGCGCGCGCAGCAGATTGATGGCCGCTGCCAGGTCGGGCGCGGTATCGGCCAGCGTGCCGTCGAGGTCGAACAGGATGGCGCGCGGGGCTGGCAGATGGTCTGTGGTCATGGCGGGAAAAGTGTGTCAAATAGGAATGAAAAATGGCGGCCGCAGCCGCCCTGTATTGTGCGTGATGGTTACAGCGGCCGGGTGCAAGCCACCAAATAATTGACGCTGGTATTGTTATTAAGTGAGTAAATCTTGGTCAGCGGATTGTAGCCCATGCCGCGCATGCTGTTGACGTCCAGGCCGGCGCTGCGCAGGTAGTGCGACAATTCGGCCGGGGTGATGAATTTGTCATAGTCGTGCGTGCCTTTCGGCAGCAGGCGCAGAATGTACTCGGCGCCCAGGATGGCGAACAGATACGCTTTCGGATTGCGGTTCAGGGTCGACAGGAACAGGTGTCCGCCCGGCTTGACCAGCGTGGCGCAGGCCTTGACGATGGCAGCGGGGTCTGGCACGTGCTCAAGCATTTCCATGCAGGTCACGACGTCGTACTGGCCCGGCTCTTCTTCGGCCATGGCCTCGGCGGCAATGAGCTTGTAGCGTACCTTGACACCCGATTCCAGGCTGTGCAGGTCGGCCACTTTCAAGGCCTTCTCGGACAGGTCAATGCCCGTCACGTCTGCACCCTTGCGTGCCATTGCTTCGGCCAGGATGCCGCCGCCGCAGCCGATGTCGATCACGCGCTTGCCGGCCAGCGGTACTTTCGCGTTGAGCCATTCGAGGCGCAGGGGGTTAATTTCGTGCAAGGGACGAAACTCGGAAGTGGGGTCCCACCAGCGGTGGGCTAGCTCACTGAATTTTTGGATTTCAAGAGGGTCGGCGTTCATACATTGAATAATAGCGGCATTTTGACAATCGGGTATCTGCGGGCGAAAAAAAACCCCGCCTTGGCGGGGTTTTCCTTGCCGTCCTTGACTTGCGCGACGACTTGCGGCAAGTCCGGGAGGCTCAGCTATTACTTGTTGCGGGTACCAACAACTTCGATTTCCACGCGACGGTTTTTCGCACGGCCTTCGGCAGTTTTGTTATCAGCAACAGCTTGCTTCTCGCCTTTGCCTTCGGTGTACACGCGGTTGCTTTCAACGCCTTTGGTGACCAGGTAGGCTTTAACAGCATCAGCACGACGTACCGACAGTTTTTGGTTGTAAGCATCGGTGCCGACGGAGTCGGTGTGACCCACAGCGATGATGACTTCCAGGTTGATGCCACCCAGTTGCGCGCTCAGCTCGTCGAGCTTGGCTTTGCCTTCTGGCTTCAGCGTGGCTTTGTCGAAATCGAAGAATGCATCAGCAGCGAAGCTGACTTTTTCCGAGGTAGGAGCAACAACGACTGGTACTGGTACGACAACGGCTGGTGCCGGTGCTGCTGCGGGTGCGATTGGCGCTGCTGGGGCCACGCATTTGCCATCTTGCAGGGTTTCTGGTGCTACGCACAGTGGCACGTCGCAACCTGGCACCGCGTCAGCAGGTGTCCAGTAGCCAGTGCGCCAGCAAAGACCGAATGGATCGCGCACGATCACGCCGCGGGCATCTTGCACGTAAGCGCTTTTTGGGCTTGGTGCCTTGATGTCAGTGGTCACTGGCGCGAATGGTGCCGAGGTTGGGGTTTGGGCCGAAGCCGAGCCAGCAATCACTGCGGATGCAGCGAAAAACAGCGTTACAAATTTATTCATTCTTTTTTCCTTTCGGGGGGTGATATCCGCAGAACAACACTGCGCTACTGGTACTACGTGCCAAGATTTTATCATGTAGACCATATGCGCTCGTTTCAGATTGCGAAACTAGCAATTAACTTCTCAGCCATTTTGCCACACGCATCAAGGGCGCACGACCGTGGTTAAATCAAAGCTGGCTCGATTTTAGATTGCGCGTTGTTTTCGCGCAACGAAATAGCCTGTTTGTAACAGATCTGTAACATTTGATCACTTTTTTTGCCACTTTAAAGGGCTGGTGTCTTGAACTGGTGTTGCCATTGTGCACTATCGCTAGGCCATGCGTGCATGGTCCCGGTGCAATCTGACAAGATTGTCGGCCTGGCCAATTTGTACAGGTAGCTGGGCGCGCATGCTAAAATCGTGCGCTTGACTGTTAAGAGTGTCGAGCAAATGCCCACGACGGCACTGCATGGCCAGGACGTACCCCTGCGGTACGCTTACTCGCCGTGCTGCGTGTCAGCCGATTTGCCCGGGCACTCTGCGACATGGAAGCCGGGCCGGGCCAGCAGCGCGCGGCGCGGCGTCCACGACGACAGCCGCCTAGGATATGCAGTATTGCGTCATACATTGCGTAACAGATTAAGTTAACCACAGCCTGAGATCAGTCGAACCGCCAATGGATCAATTCGCAAAAGAAACAATTCCTATTTCCCTCGAAGAAGAGATGCGCAAGAGTTACCTCGATTACGCCATGAGCGTGATCGTCGGTCGTGCCTTGCCCGATGCGCGTGATGGCTTGAAGCCAGTGCACCGCCGCGTCTTGTTCGCGATGCATGAAATGAATAACGTGTGGAATCGCCCTTACGTTAAGTGCGCCCGCGTGGTCGGCGAAACCATGGGTAAATACCATCCCCACGGCGATGCCTCGATCTACGACACACTGGTGCGCATGGCGCAAGATTTTTCGCTGCGCTACATGCTTGTCGATGGCCAGGGTAACTTCGGTTCCGTCGATGGCGATGGCGCCGCAGCAATGCGTTACACCGAGTGCCGCCTGGACAAGATCGCCAGCGAACTGCTGGCCGATATCGACAAAGATACCGTCGATTTCCAGCCCAACTACGATGGCAAGGAAAAGGAACCGACGGTCTTGCCGACGCGTATTCCGAATCTGCTGATCAATGGCTCGTCCGGTATCGCCGTCGGCATGGCGACGAACATTCCGCCACACAACATCACCGAAGTCATCGATGGCGCGCTGCATGTGCTGCGCAATCCCGAGTGCACGATCGATGAATTGATCGAAATCATTCCCGCTCCCGATTTCCCTACCGCCGGCATCATCTATGGCGTGTCGGGCGTACGCGACGGCTACCGCACTGGCCGTGGCCGCGTCGTCATGCGCGCCAAGACCCACTTCGAAGAATACGGCAAGGATGGCGGGCGCATCGCCATCATCGTCGACGAGCTGCCATTCCAGGTCAACAAGAAATCCTTGCTGGAACGCATCGCCGAGAACGTGCGTGACAAGAAGCTCGATGGCATTTCCGACATCCGCGACGAATCCGACAAGTCGGGCATGCGCGTGGTGATCGAGCTGAAGCGGGGCGAAGTGCCGGAAGTGGTACTCAACAATCTGTACAAGCAGACCCAGTTGCAAGACACCTTCGGCATGAATATGGTGGCCCTGGTCGATGGTCAGCCGAAGTTGCTGAACCTCAAGCAGATGCTGCAATGCTTCCTGTCGCACCGCCGCGAAGTGGTGACGCGCCGCACCGTGTTCGAGCTGCGCAAGGCGCGCGAACGCGGCCATGTGCTCGAAGGCCTGGCTGTCGCGCTGGCCAACATCGATGACTTCATCGCCATCATCAAGGCCGCGCCGACGCCGCCGATCGCCAAGGTCGAGCTGATGGCCAAGGCCTGGGATTCGTCCGTGGTGCGCGAAATGCTGGCCCGCACGGGCGACGGCACGACGCCGGGCGGCATCGATGCCTACCGTCCGGAAAACCTGCCGAAGCACTATGGCATGCAAGCAGATGGCCTGTACAAGCTGTCGGACGACCAGGCGCAGGAAATTTTGCAGATGCGCCTGCAGCGCCTGACCGGCCTGGAGCAGGACAAGATCGTCAACGAGTACAAAGACGTGATGGAACATATCGCCGACTTGCTCGACATCCTGGCCAAGCCGGAACGCGTTACCGTCATCATCACCGATGAAATGACAGCGGCGAAGAATGAATACGGCGCCGGCAACAAGGACGTGCGCCGCTCGCAGATCGAGCTCAATGCGACCGACCTGGAAACGGAAGACTTGATCACGCCGCAAGACATGGTCGTGACCCTGTCGCACACCGGCTACATGAAAGCGCAGCCGATTTCCGAATACCGGGCGCAGAAGCGCGGCGGACGCGGCAAGCAAGCCATGGCGACCAAAGAGGAAGACTGGATCGACCAGCTGTTCATCGCCAACACGCACGATTACATCCTGTGCTTCTCGGATCGCGGCCGCATGTACTGGCTGAAGGTATGGGAAGTGCCGCAAGGCTCGCGCAATTCGCGCGGCAAGCCGATCGTCAACATGTTCCCGCTGCAGGACAACGAAAAGATCACCGTGATCCTGCCGCTGTCGGGCGAGAACCGCACGTTCCCGGAAGACCATTACGTGTTCATGTCGACCAGCCTGGGCACCGTCAAGAAGACGCCGCTGAAGGACTTCAGCAATCCACGCAAGGCCGGCATCATCGCGGTCGACCTGGACGACGGCGACTTCCTGATCGGCGCGGCGCTGACCGATGGCCAGCACGACGTGATGCTGTTCTCCGATTCGGGCAAGGCAGTGCGCTTCGATGAAAACGATGTGCGTCCGATGGGCCGCACGGCACGCGGCGTGCGCGGCATGAACCTGGAAGAAGGTCAGCACGTGATCGCCCTGCTGGTGGCCGAGAACGAGCAGCAGTCGGTGCTGACGGCAACCGAAAACGGCTACGGCAAGCGTACGCCGATCACCGAGTACACGCGCCACGGACGTGGCACGAAAGGCATGATCGCCATCCAGACCAGCGAGCGCAACGGTAGAGTGGTTGCCGCGACCCTGGTCAATACCAGCGATGAAATCATGCTGATCACCACCGGTGGCGTGTTGATCCGTACTCGCGTGTCGGAAATTCGCGAGATGGGCCGCGCGACGCAGGGCGTAACCCTGATCGCAGTGGAAGACGGCACCAAGCTGTCCGGCCTTCAGCGCGTGGTGGAAACCGATATCGACGAAGTCGAGCTGACGACGGAGGCGGGCCTGGAGGCCGCCGCTGCGCCGGTAGCGGCTGAACCAGCCGATCCGGCTGCGGTCGATCCGGTCGACCCGGCCCAGCCGGAGTAAGATGATTGGGGCTCTTTCGGGAGCCCCAATTGCTATTGGCGCGCCAGTTGCGACGCGGACGGTCGTTAGGTCCGTAGGTCGGCTTAGCCCAAAGGGCGTAAGCCGACAAGCCTCCCGGGCGCAGCCCATTTACCCGTCATTCAACATCGCGCATGCCATGAGAAAAATTCTCGCCACTTTCTTTGCCGCGTTTTCGCTGGCTTTTCTTGCGACCTTGCCGGCCCTGGCCCAGGGTGCGCAAGCCATGCCTGCGCACCAGGCGGCGCCCAGCGCTGCCATGAAAGTGGCCGTGCGGCGCATGCTCGATGCGATGCAGTTCGCGCAGCTCACGCGCAGCATCTTCGAGCAGATGCTGCAATCGATGCCCGCCATGATCCGCCAGTCGGCGCAGCAGCAAATCAGCAGCAACCCGAATCTGGATGAGCAGCGCAGGGCCCGCGCGCTGGCCAGCGCCGAGGAAGAAATACCCCTCGCCATGGCCACCCTGACACAGGTACTGGCCGATCCGACCCTGATCGATGAACTGAGCGCCGAAATAGTGCCCCTGTACGCGCGTTTTTACACAGTGCCGGAAGTCGAGCAGCTGACAGCCTTCTACAAGACGCCGCTGGGGCGCAAGATGCTGGCCACGATGCCGCAACTGTCGGCCGAATCGATGGCCATCAGCCAGCGCGTGCTGATTCCGCGCGTGAATGCCGTACTTGAGCAGGTCATGCGGGCGGCCACGCAGTCGCCTCAATAATTCCACTTTTCCAAGGACCGTATCGTGACCCCTCAAGCCTCAAGCCCTATCTACAACTTCTCCGCCGGCCCCGCCGTCCTGCCCAAGGAAGTGCTGGCGCAAGCTGCCGCGGAAATGCAAGACTGGCATGGCAGTGGCATGTCGGTGATGGAAATGAGTCACCGTGGTCCTGAATTCATTTCCATCTACAAGCAGGCGGTGGCCGACCTGCGCGAACTGCTGGCCGTGCCCGAGAACTACAAGATCCTGTTCCTGCAGGGCGGTGGCCTGGGCGAGAACGCCATCATTCCCATGAATCTGGTGGCTCTGGCGGCGCAGCAGCCGGCCACCATCGACTTCGTGCATACGGGATCGTGGTCGGGCAAGTCGATCCAGGAAGCGGCCAAGTACGCCAACGTCAACGTCGCCGCGTCGTCCAAGGCCACCCATTTCACGGGCGTGCCGCCAGTGTCCGAGTGGAAGCTGACGCCGGGCGCCGCCTACCTGCATATCTGCACGAATGAAACCATCGATGGCGTGGAATTCCAGCAGGCGCCAGGCGTGCCGGCCGGTACCACCATCGTGGCCGATATGTCCTCGCACATTTTGTCGCGCGTCATCGACGTATCGCAATACGGCGTCATTTTTGGCGGTGCGCAGAAAAATATCGGCCCGGCCGGCCTGACGCTGGTCATCGTGCGCGAAGACTTGCTGGGCAAGGCGCTGCCGATCTGCCCATCCGCTTTCGACTGGAGCAACGTCGCTGCACATGAATCGATGTACAACACGCCGCCCACCTACGGCATCTATATTGCCGGCCTGGTTTTCCAGTGGCTCAAACACCAAGGTGGCGTGGCCGCCATAGAACAGCGTAATATGGACAAAGCGGCGCTGCTGTACGCGGCGCTCGATGCGGACGACTTTTACCAGAACAGGGTCGCCCCGCAATACCGCTCGCGCATGACCATCCCGTTCTATCTGCGCGACGAAAGCTTGAACGACGCATTCCTGGCCGGCGCCAAGCAGCGCGGCCTGCTGCAACTGAAGGGCCACAAGTCCGTCGGCGGCATGCGTGCATCGATCTATAACGCGATGCCGATCGAGGGCGTGCAAGCCTTAGTGAATTATCTGAACGAGTTTGCCGGACGCTAGCATGCCTGCCAAAAAGTCCAGGGTGTTGTTGCATTGCCTTGTCGTACATTTGTACTTTGTACTGCCAGCGGCAACGTGCCTAGCCCTGATCATTTTGTCCGGCATTCTCATGCATAAGCGCGCCGGCCCGCCGCTGGCGCAGGCCGCGCGGCCATGATTGAAGTACAGCTGACGAAATACACCGACATGACTGATAAATTGAAACCGCTGCGCGAACAGATCGATGCGATCGACGCGCAAATTCTCGAACTGCTGAACCGGCGCGCGCAAATCGCCCAGCAAGTGGGCCACGTGAAAGCCGAAACGCAGGCGCCCGTGTTCCGTCCCGAGCGCGAAGCGCAGGTTTTGCGCGGCGTGGCCGAACGTAATCCCGGCCCCATGGGTGACCGCGAAGTGCAGACCATCTTCCGCGAAATCATGTCTTCCTGCCGCTCGCTGGAAAAGCGGGTCACCGTGGCATATCTTGGCCCGGCCGGCACCTTCAGCGAACAAGCCGTGTACCAGCAGTTCGGCAGCGCCGTCGAAGGCTTGCCGTGCGCCTCCATCGACGAAGTGTTCCGCTCCGCCGAGGCGGGGACGGCCGACTTTGGCGTGGTGCCGATCGAGAATTCCTCGGAAGGCGCCGTCAACCGCACGCTCGATATGATGCTGCAGACTAGCCTCATCATCAGCGGCGAGGTCGCCATTGCCGTCCACCATAGCCTGATGACGAAGAGCGGCAGCATGGATGGCGTCACCGCCATCTGCGCCCATTCGCAGGCGCTGGCGCAGTGCCAAGTGTGGTTGAACCATCACTACCCGCATATCGCGCGCCACGCCGTGGCCTCGAACGCCGAGGCGGCCCGCATGGCCGGCGAAGATGGCACGCTGGCGGCGATTGCCAGCGAACTGGCGGGCGCGCAGTATAAACTCGGTGTGGTCAAGGGCCATATCCAGGACGACCCGCACAACCGCACGCGCTTTGCCGTCGTGGGGACCTTGCAGACGGCGCCATCGGGCCAGGACCAGACTTCGCTGGTACTGGCCGTGCCGAACAAGGCGGGCGCCGTGTACCAGTTGCTCGCGCCCCTGGCCAAGCACGGCGTATCGATGACGCGTTTCGAGTCGCGCCCGGCGCGCATGGGCAGCTGGGAGTATTATTTCTATGTCGACGTGGAAGGCCATGTGCACGACGCGGCCGTCGCCCAGGCGCTGGCCGAGCTGCAAAGCAATGCGGCGTTTTTCAAGGTGCTGGGGTCGTATCCGGTCAGCTTGTAACCCGGCAAAGGCGGGGTCGGACCCTCAGGGGTCCGACCCCGGTCACTGCTTTTGGGGTTCACCAATCATTCACCAACTTTTAAAGAACACCATGTCTAAAAATATCGGTCCAGAATACGTTCGCGCCATCGCCCCTTACCAGAGCGGCAAACCGATCGCGGAAGTCGCGCGCGAATTCGGCCTCGACGAGGCAGCCATCGTCAAGCTGGCGTCGAATGAAAACCCGTACGGCATGCCGGAATCGGCCAAGCAGGCGATGCTTGCGGCCATCGATGATCTGGGGCGCTACCCTGACGCCAACGGCTTTGACTTGAAAGCCGTGCTGTCGAAGCGTTATGACGTGCCAGCCGACTGGATCACCCTCGGCAACGGCAGCAACGACATCCTGGAAATTGCCGCGCGCGCCTTCGTGCAGCACGGCCAATCGGTGGTGTACTCGCAGTATTCGTTTGCCGTCTACGCGCTGGCCACGCAAGGCATGGGCGCGCGCCACATCGTCGCGCCGGCGCAAGCCTATGGACATGATCTCGACGCCATGGCGGCGGCGATTGCCGACGATACGCGCCTGATCTTCATCGCCAACCCGAACAACCCGACCGGCACCTTCCTGTCGGCCGCGCAGCTCGAAGCGTTCCTGCAAAAAGTGCCACCGCACGTGGTGGTGGTGCTCGATGAAGCCTACAACGAATTCCTCTCGGCCGACGAGCAGTACGAGTCGACGGCGTGGGTGCGCCAATATCCTAACCTGGTAGTGTCGCGCACGCTGTCGAAGGCGTATGGCTTAGCTGGCCTGCGCATCGGTTTCGCCATCGCCCAGCCGGTGCTGACTGACTTGATGAACCGCATCCGCCAGCCGTTCAATGTCAATTCGCTGGCGCAGACGGCCGCGATTGCCGCCCTGAACGACCAGGCATTTCTTGCGCAAAGCGCGCGCAACAATGCCGCCGGCTACCAGCAGTTTACGCAGGCGTTCACGCAACTGGGCCTGCAATTCGTGCCTTCGCACGGCAATTTCGTGCTGGTCAAAGTGGGCGATGATGACGGCGCTGGCGCGCGCGTCAACCTGGCACTGCTGCAACAGGGCGTGATCGTGCGCCCCGTGGGCAGCTACGGTTTGCCGCAATGGCTGCGCATTTCCATCGGCCTGCCGCAGGAAAACGCCGTCTTCATCGCCGCGCTGACGAAAGCGCTGGCCTGACGCTATGACGACGCCTGCACTGAACAAGGTAGTCATCTTTGGCGTGGGCCTGATCGGCGGCTCTTTCGCGCGCGCCTTGAAACATGCGGGCGCGGTAGCCAAGGTGGTCGGCATGGGCCGCTCGCGGGCATCGATGGCGCGCGCGCTCGACCTGGGCATCATCGACGAGATCGGCGGCGATATGTCTGAGGCCTTGCTTGGCGCCGACCTGGTGTTGCTGGCCGCGCCCGTGGCGCAGACCGGCGCCATCCTCGCCTCCATCGCGCCCCACCTGCAGCCTGGCACCATCGTCACGGACGCGGGCAGCACGAAAAGCGACGTGGTGGCGGCCGCGCACGCGGCGCTCGGTGGCAAGGTGGGGCAGTTCGTGCCCGGTCACCCGATCGCGGGGCGCGAGACGAACGGGCCTGACGCTGCCATCATCGATCTGTATCAAGGCAAGAAAGTGGTGCTCACGCCGCTGGCCGAAAATGCAGCTGCCGATGTCGAGCGGGTGGCGGCTGCCTGGCGCGCCAGTGGCGCCATCGTGCACACATTGACGCCCGAAGAACATGACAAGGTGTTTGCCGCCGTCAGTCATCTGCCGCATTTGCTCGCTTTTGCGCTGGTCGACGACATCGCCAGGAAGCCGCATGCGGGCCTGCTGTTTCAATATGCGGCCAGCGGCTTTCGCGACTTTACGCGCATCGCCGGCTCATCGCCGGAAATGTGGCGCGATATCAGCCTGGCCAACCAGCCGGCGCTGCTGCACGAACTGGACGCCTACCTGGCGCAGTTGAGCACCTTGCGCGCGCACTTGGCGGCCAACGACGGCGTCGCCATCGAGGCCGTGTATGCGAACGCCCAGCACGCGCGCCAGCAATGGAGCGAGGCGATCGAAACGGCGGAAATTCCAGCCGCGCCCGCAGAATAAATACTCAAGGATTCCAGCATGACCAAGACTAAGCACTACCCCCACCATATCGACTTGAAGCCGGTGATGCACGCCGAAGGCACGGTGCGTCTGCCTGGCTCGAAAAGCATTTCCAACCGCGTGCTGCTGCTGGCCGCGCTGGCCAAGGGCACGACAAAGATCATCGACCTGCTCGCCTCCGACGACACCTTCGTCATGCTCACGGCATTAACGTCGCTGGGCGTCAAATGGAAGCAAGATGACATGACGGGCGACCCCGCCACGGCGCACCAGGTACACCACGTGGAAGGCTGCGCTGGCGTGTTCCCGCACCACGCGGCCGACCTGTTCATGGGCAACGCCGGCACGGCCATCCGCCCGCTGACGGCGGCGCTGGCTGTCATCGGCGGCGACTACACCCTGCATGGCGTGTCGCGCATGCATGAGCGCCCCATCGGTGACCTGGTCGACGCGCTGAACGCCGTCGGCACGCAGATCGAATACACGGGCGAGCAGGGCTTCCCGCCGCTGCGCATCCGCCGCGGCCACATTCACGCGCAGCGCATCGCCGTGCGCGGCAATGTATCGAGCCAGTTCCTGACGGCCCTGCTGATGGTGGCGCCGCTGATGGCGCGCCAGCATGCGGTGACCATAGACGTGACGGGCGAGCTGATCTCGAAGCCGTACATCGAGATCACGCTGAACCTGATGCGCCGCTTCGGCGTGACGGTCGAGCATGACGGCTGGCAGTCGTTTACTGTGCAGCCGGGCCAGCAATATCAAAGCCCCGGCACCATCCACGTCGAGGGCGATGCTTCTTCAGCGTCGTATTTCCTGGCGGCCGGCGCCATCGGCGGCGGTCCCGTGCGCGTCGAAGGCGTGGGACGCGACAGCATACAGGGCGACGTGCGCTTCGTCGAAGCCTTGCAACAGATGGGGGCCACCATCACCATGGGCGAGAACTGGATCGAAGCCCGTTCGAGCGGCGTGCTGAAAGCCGTCGATATGGATTTCAACCACATTCCCGATGCGGCCATGACGATCGCCGTGGCTGCCCTGTACGCGGACGGCACCTCGACCTTGCGCAATATCGCCAGTTGGCGGGTGAAGGAAACGGACCGCCTGGCTGCCATGGCGACGGAATTGCGCAAGCTGGGCGCCGAAGTGGAAGAGGGCGCGGACTATCTGCGCGTGACGCCGCCGGCGCAGATTCTTGCCGCCAGCATCGACACCTATGACGACCACCGCATGGCCATGTGCTTCTCGCTCGCGGCGCTCGATGGCGCCGCGCGTCGCGGCAATACAATGCGCATCAACGACCCGAAATGCGTGGCCAAGACCTTCCCCGAGTATTTCGCCGCGTTTGCGGGGATTGCTAAGGATACATTGATATAACCTAAAACAAGTGCCGGGGTCGGACCCTCAGGGGGAATGCCTTCCAATGGAAGGCATTCCGATCCGCCAGGACCGACCCCAGTCTTCGTTTTGGGTCTCGTTTTTAAAGTGACAAAATAATGCCAACCTCTCATATTCCCGTCATCGCCATCGATGGCCCCACCGCTTCCGGCAAGGGCACGGTGGCGCACCGCGTGGCCGATAAGCTGGGCTTTCATTACCTGGACTCGGGCGCGCTGTACCGTCTGACTGCCTTGACGGCGCTGCGCCGTGGCACGGATTTGCGCGACGAGCACGCGCTGGCCAAACTGGCCGAACATTTGCCCTGCCATTTTGCGGGCGGCGAGATCCTGCTGGCGCAAGAAAACGTTAGCGAGTTGATCCGTGCCGAAGAAGTCGGCAATACGGCGTCAAAAATTGCTGTGTTGCCAACCGTGCGCCATGCATTGGTAGGCTTGCAGCTGGGTTTTCGCAAGACGCCTGGCCTGGTGGCAGACGGACGCGACATGGGCACGGTGATCTTCCCGCACGCGCCTTTAAAGGTGTTCCTTACCGCGAGCGTTGAGGCGCGCGCGCAACGCCGCTACAAGCAATTGATAGACAAGGGTTTTTCTGCTAATATGGAAGACCTTCTGATGGATTTGCAAGCGCGGGACGAACGTGATACTCACCGTGCGATTGCGCCGCTGGTCCCTGCGGAAGGCGCGCATGTCCTCGATACCTCGGCGATGACGGCAGATGATGCCGTCGAAACCGTGTTGAAATGGTATGCGTCATTAGTGAAATAGTGTGATTTCCATGCTATGTGGTGCCCGTTGACGGCTCCTGGCCTGTCCGGGTGTGTCAAAAACCTAACCCAGTTTAAGTCGCATGGTGCGATCTCTGCTGGATAACCTGTGTGAACCCTATGTCTACTGTTACAACTAACGAATCTACCGGTATGGAAAGTTTTGCTGCGCTCTTCGAGGAATCGTTGTCGCGTCAAGATATGCGCTCCGGCGAAGTTATTTCCGCTGAAGTCGTGCGCCTCGACCACAATTTCGTGATCGTGAACGCTGGCCTCAAATCCGAAGCATTCATCCCTGTCGAAGAATTCAAGAACGACCACGGCGAACTGGAAGTCAAAGTTGGTGACTTCGTTTCCGTGGCGATCGAATCGCTGGAAAATGGTTTCGGCGATACCATCCTGTCGCGCGATAAAGCCAAGCGTCTGGCTTCGTGGCTGGCTCTGGAAAAAGCGATGGAATCGGGCGAAATCGTCGTCGGTACCGTCAATGGTAAAGTCAAAGGCGGTCTGACCGTGTTGACCAACGGCATCCGCGCATTCCTGCCGGGTTCGCTGGTTGATACCCGTCCTGTTAAAGACACCACCCCATTCGAAGGCAAAACCCTCGAATTCAAAGTGATCAAGCTCGATCGCAAGCGTAACAACGTGGTTCTGTCCCGCCGCGCCGTCATCGAAGCTTCGATGGGCGAAGAGCGTCAGAAGCTGATGGAAACGCTGAAAGAAGGCACGGTCGTGACCGGCGTCGTCAAAAATATCACCGACTACGGCGCGTTCGTGGATCTGGGCGGTATCGATGGCTTGCTGCACATCACCGACTTGGCATGGCGCCGTGTACGTCACCCGTCGGAAGTACTGACGGTTGGCCAGGAAATCACCGCCAAAGTCCTGAAATACGATCAAGAGAAGAACCGTGTTTCGCTGGGCGTGAAACAACTGGGCGACGATCCTTGGACCGGTCTGTCCCGTCGTTACCCACAAAGCACCCGTCTGTTCGGTAAAGTAACGAACCTGACCGACTACGGCGCGTTCGTTGAAGTGGAACAGGGTATCGAAGGTCTGGTACACGTTTCCGAAATGGACTGGACGAACAAAAACGTTGCTCCTAACAAAGTTGTCCAACTGGGCGACGAAGTAGAAGTGATGGTTCTGGAAATCGACGAAGAGCGTCGTCGTATCTCGCTGGGTATGAAGCAGTGCAAAGCCAACCCTTGGGATGACTTTGGCGTGACCCACAAGAAGGGCGATAAAGTCCGCGGCGCGATCAAATCGATCACCGACTTCGGCGTGTTCATCGGCCTGGCCGGTAACATCGACGGTCTGGTGCACCTGTCCGACCTGTCCTGGACCGAAACCGGCGAAGAAGCCGTGCGTCGCTTCAAGAAAGGTGACGAACTGGAAGCCATCGTTCTGGCCATCGACGTTGAGCGCGAGCGCGTTTCCCTGGGCGTCAAGCAACTGGAAGGTGACCCATTCAACAACTTCGCAGCCATGAACGACAAAGGCTCGCTGGTAACCGGTACCGTGAAATCGGTTGAGCCTAAAGGCGCCGTGATCCAACTGTCCGAAGAAGTTGAAGGCTACCTGCGCGCTTCCGAAATCTCGCGCGACCGCGTTGAAGATGCTGGTACGCACCTGAAAGTCGGCGATACCGTCGAAGCAATGGTGTTGAACATCGACCGTAAAGCCCGTGGTATCCAACTGTCGATCAAAGCGAAAGACAACGTTGAAACCCAGGAAGCCATGCAGAAAATGGCCGCTACCGACAACAACGCAGCTTCGGGCACCACCAGCCTGGGCGCCTTGTTGAAAGCTAAGTTCGATAACAAGAACTAAGACTGCGGATACGGCAGATGACAAAGTCCGAGCTGATCAACCGCCTCGCTGAGCGTTATTCTCAGCTGGTGGCGAAAGATGCGGAGTATGCCGTCAAGACCATTCTCGATGCGATGACCAACGCCTTGGCGACCGGCCAGCGTATCGAGATCCGCGGTTTTGGCAGTTTTGCCCTGAACAGCAGACCACCGCGCATCGGTCGCAACCCGAAATCCGGCGACAAGGTGATGGTGCCCGAAAAACGGGTGCCCCACTTCAAACCGGGCAAACAGTTGCGCGAGCGGGTGGACGCGATGGTCGGGCAACCGATAATCGAGGATTAATCGTCTGCTGGAAGGCGACATAGAAAGCGGCGTCCTTGGATGCCGCTTTTTTTTGTTAATATGCTGAGAATACCTGACATACGCTACTGCGCGTCGCGCTTCGCGGCCTGCGATGCTCACCGTACTTCAGTACGGTTGCGCTTTTCGGCCACAAATCACTGACGCTCGCTACGCTTCTGCCAGGCATTCCGAGGTTGTGCCATACGGCATTTTTTGTACTTTCTGGGCGTATCGATGAAAATCATCTCCACCATCGTTGGCTGTGTTCTTTTCGTCCTGTTCTTCAGTTTTGCGCTGAAGAATGCGCAGGTTGTTGACCTGCATGTTTTCCTCAATTATGAAATTCGTGGCCCTCTGGTCTTGATGCTGCTGGGCTTTTTTGTCGCCGGCGCCAGCCTCGGCGTACTGGCCCTGACGCCGACCGTGTTCCGTCACCGCCGCGAAGCGAACAAGCAAAAAACCACCATTGCCGCGCTGCAGACTGTTGGCGTGGCCAGCAATGTCCAGCCGCAACCGGACAGCGTGAGCGCGCAGTAATCGGCGCCGTCGCTCCTATTTCTCTTACTCGAATAAAAACAATCGCATGGATTTTGAACTCTGGTGGCTATTGGGTATCCCGGTGTTTTTCGCGCTGGGCTGGATTGCCGCGCGTGTGGACATTCATCAACTGGTGTCTGAATCGCGCAGCCTGCCGCGCAACTACTTCAAGGGCTTGAATTTCTTGCTCAATGAACAGCATGACAAGGCTATCGATGCCTTCATCGAAGTCGTCAAGCTGGACCCGGAATCGGCCGATATGCACTTTGCGCTGGGTAACCTGTTCCGCCGTCGCGGCGAAACGGAGCGCGCCATCCGCGTACACCAAAATTTGCTGGCGCGCCCGGACTTGCCGCTGGAGCAGCAGAGCCATGCCGCTTACGAATTGGGCATGGATTACCTGAAGGCGGGCTTGCTGGACCGTGCCGAAGAAACCTTTAACAGCCTTGTCGATACGCAATATGCGGCCCAGGCGCGCCGCGCCCTGCTGGAAATCTACCAGCGCGAAAAGGAATGGTCGCGCGCCATCGAAGCGGCCGTGGGGCTGCAGGAATCGGGTGCTGGAGCGCGCCAGAAGGAAATCGCCCAGTTTTATTGCGAGCTGGCACATGACGCGCTGGTGCATATGAAGCCGGACGAGGCCATGCCGCTGTTGGAAAAAGCCCTGCAAACGGACCGCAAGAGCGTGCGCGCCACCATCCTCACCGGTGACGTGCTGCTGGCGCGTGACGACGTGGAAGGTGCGCTGACCACCTGGCGTCGCGTGGAGCAGCAAAGCGTGCCGCACGTGGCCTTGGTAGCACAGCGTCTGATGGATGGCTACAGCAAGGTGGGCCGCGCACAGGAAGGCGTCAATCTGCTGCGCTCC
The DNA here is from genome assembly GCF_029892305.1 of Janthinobacterium sp. CG_23.4. NCBI lineage: Bacteria > Pseudomonadati > Pseudomonadota > Betaproteobacteria > Burkholderiales > Oxalobacteraceae > Janthinobacterium > Janthinobacterium sp. CG_23.4. The sequence goes on from NZ_JARXUX010000001.1 coordinate 1,081,831, forward strand.
TATCTGGAAGAGGCGTCGTCGATCGACTTGATCGAAGTGGTCTTCAAGGCTGTCATCGAACTCGACGGCGTGGAAGCGGCGAAGCTGCTGGTCAGCGCCGAGCTGCGCCGCACGCCGACCTTGCTGGGCCTGGACAAGCTGCTCGAGGCACGCATGATGGATGCCCCGGCCGCCATCTGGTCCGAGCTGTCGATGGTAAAAAACCTCGTGCACGGCTACACGCAGAAGCTTGCGCGTTACCAGTGCAGCCACTGCGGCTTCAAGGCACGCCAGTTTTACTGGCATTGCCCGGGCTGCAACAAGTGGGAAACCTACCCACCACGCCGCACGGAAGAGTTAAATGTCATGAACTGATTAATCGTACACGCCACCTTGCCTTGCGCAACGTGGCGTGTACTCGTATGTAACACCTATATTTCAGAAATACGGCACAACCATGAAAATTACCATTATCGGCACGGGCTATGTGGGCCTCGTGACGGGCGCCTGCCTGGCGGAGCTGGGCAACGACGTTTTTTGTCTCGATCTGGACGTACAGAAGGTAGCCTTGCTCAACAGCGGCGGCATCCCTATCCATGAACCGGGCCTGGAAGAAGTCGTGGCGCGCAACCGCGCCGCCGGTCGCATGACCTTTTCCACCGATGTCGAGGCTGCCGCTGCGCACGGTGTGATGCAATTCATTGCCGTCGGCACGCCACCCGATGAAGATGGCTCGGCCGACCTGCAATACGTGCTCGCTGCCGCACGCGGCATCGGCAAGTACATGACGGGCTTCAAGGTCATCGTCGACAAGTCGACCGTGCCCGTAGGCACGGCCGAAAGAGTGCGCGCCGCCATCCAGGGCGAACTGGACGCGCGCGGCGTGACCGCCACGTTCTCGGTGGCGTCGAACCCGGAATTTCTCAAGGAAGGCGCGGCCGTCGAAGACTTCATGCGCCCGGACCGCATCGTTATCGGCGTCGATGCCACGGCGGACGGCGAGCGCGCGCGCGAATTGCTGAAAAGCCTGTACGCGCCATTCAACCGCAATCACGAGCGCACCTACTGGATGGATGTGCGCTCGGCCGAATTTACGAAGTATGCGGCGAATGCCATGCTGGCCACGCGTATTTCCTTCATGAATGAACTGGCGAACCTGGCCGACAAGGTGGGCGTCGATATCGAAGCCGTACGCCACGGCATCGGTTCCGATCCGCGCATCGGCCATAGCTTCCTGTACGCGGGCTGCGGCTATGGCGGCTCGTGCTTCCCGAAAGACGTGCAGGCGCTCGAACGCACGGCGCGCGGCCACGGCCAGGAATTACTCATCCTGCGCGCCGTCGAAGCCGTCAACGACCGGCAGAAGCAGGTGTTGGGCGGGAAAGTGGTCGCGCGCTTCGGTGCGGACCTGACGGGCCGGCATTTTGCCGTATGGGGACTGGCCTTCAAGCCGAACACGGACGATATGCGCGAAGCGTCTGCGCGCGTGCTGCTGGCGGACTTGCTGGCGCGGGGCGCCACGGTAGCCGTCTACGATCCTGTTGCAATGACCGAGGCAAAGCGGGTGCTGCAACTGGACTTGACGCCGGAGCAATTGGCGCAGGTGCGCTTTGCCGACAGCCCGCTCGACGCCCTGACGGATGCCGATGCCTTGGCCATCGTGACTGAATGGAAAGCCTTCCGGAGCCCGGATTTCGAGCAGATCAAGGCGCGCCTGAAGCAGCCCGTGATCTTTGACGGGCGCAACCTGTTCGAGCCGGCCATCATGGTCGAGGCGGGCATCGAATATCACGGGATCGGTCGCTCGATCCTGACACGCGCATGAGCGCCCACGCGGTGGCAGCCTTGACGGCGCCGGCCGCGCTGGCCCAGGTGCGCCTGCTGGTGGTGGGCGATGTGATGCTCGACCGTTACTGGTTCGGCGATGTCAGCCGTATTTCGCCGGAGGCACCGGTGCCTATCGTACGCATCGAAAAGCGCGAAGAGCGCCTCGGTGGCGCTGCCAACGTGGCGCGCAACGCGGCCGCGCTGGGAGCGAAGACGAGCTTGCTGGGCGTGGTCGGCGACGACGAGGCTGGCAGCGAAGTCGAGCGCCTGCTTGAAGGTGGCGGCATCCACAGCTATCTGCAGCGCGATGCGGCCATTTCCACCATCATCAAGTTGCGCGTGATCGGTCGCCAGCAACAAATGCTGCGCATCGACTTCGAGGATGCGCCCAGCGATACGGTGCTGCGCGACAAGCTCAAGCAGTTCAATGCGCTGCTGCCGCACTACGACGTGGTGATACTGTCGGACTACGCCAAGGGCAGCCTGGTGAATGTGTCCGAGATGATCAAGGCGGCCAGGGCCGCTGGAAAGATCGTCATGGTTGACCCAAAGGGTGATGATTTTAATCGCTATGCGGGAGCGTCAGTGCTCACTCCGAACAAGTCCGAACTACGCCGCGTGGTTGGAAACTGGAATACGGAAGAGCAATTGACGCAACGCGCGCAGCAGATGCGCGCGCAACTCGGCCTGGACGCTTTACTGCTGACCCGCTCGGAAGAGGGCATGAGCTTGTACACGGCCGATGAGGTGCTGCACATGCCGACCGATGCGCGCGAAGTGTTCGACGTTTCGGGCGCTGGCGACACAGTGATCGCCACCATGGCGGCCATGCTGGGCGCCGGCATGGGCCTGGGCGATGCCGTGCGTACGGCCAACCGGGCCGGCGGCATCGTCGTCGGCAAGCTGGGCACGGCCACCGTAACCCGCGAAGAGTTGTTCCCGCAGTAATCCGCCTTTGTATTGCCTCTCCGGCCTGCGCCCGCTGTTTGATCTGGCGCAGGCTTTCTGTGCCTTGCGCGGTGCCGTCTTGTCAACCGTATCACCTCCCAGCCGTTAAAACGCTCAAGGCGCTGTTCCTCCCTTGCGTTCGAGTTATCTTGCAACCACACCACGGAGAGATACCCATGTTCAAAAAAATATTGTTGGCCATCGTCACCCTGATCGCGACAATGGGATTTGCTTTTGCCCAGGTCGATGTCAACAAGGCGGACCAGGCAGCACTCGACAGCGTCAAGGGCATCGGCCCCAGTACCTCGAAAGCCATCGTTGATGAACGCAGCAAGGGCGGCGCCTTCAAGGATTGGGCCGATTTCGAAAGCCGCGTGAAGGGCATTGGACCGAAAAGCGCCATGAAACTGTCCGAGGCGGGCTTGCAGGTAAATGGCCAGGCCAAGTCCGGCGCGCCAGCGGCGCCGATGGCGAAAGCTGCTCCGGCAAAAGCTGCTGTGAAGGACGTTGCAGCGAAAGAAGCCGCAGCGAAGCCAGCTGCTGCGATCGACACCGCTGCGGCGCCAGCCAAGACAGCCGCTGAAACGAAGAAGGAAGCCAAGGCTGCCGCGGCGGCTGCGAAGAAAGAAGCGAAACTCACTGCAGCCGATGCGAAGAAGGCTGAAGCCGAGAAGAAGTAACGGTGCAGCTGTCAACCGTATAGCTGTCAAGCGTGTTGTGTGGTGGTGCCGCGCAACACGTGCAGAAAACCCCGCGTGGTACCGGCCGCGCGGGGTTTTTTATTGTATCCGCCTTGCGGCTGATCGGTGGTGCCGGCCGCATACTGGCAGGCCTTGCCGTCGCGCTACGCTGACGACAGGGAAATCTGCTGCATACGGGCCTGGAGCCCGAGGCGACTGGCCTGGGCTGGCTCGTCTGGGTGGCTTCGGGCATGAGTTGGGCCGTGCTGCCGGGTATCACTGATGCATGGACTGAATAAGCAAATTACTAAAATAACTAATCGCCACGCGTCCAGTGCAGGCGCGTGCAGCCAGCTGGAACAGCGTGCGCGGCAAGCTTTGCATGGCGCAAAGCCAGGCGCCATGCGACCTGGCACGCGGCTGGGTGGAGCCGGCGTTGCCTGGCAGCACGGCAGTTTTTAGCCATGCGCCGTCCAGCATCTCATATTAGAATGGGTCTTTGTTGACATGACTTAAATAGACACGATGGCTTACAAGACACTTGAAGATACGATAGGCAATACCCCGCTGGTGCAACTGACGCGCTTGCCGGGCGCTGATGCGATAGCGCGCAACAATGTCATCCTCGGCAAGCTGGAAGGCAATAACCCTGCCGGCTCCGTGAAGGATCGCGCCGCCATGTCCATGCTCAAGCGCGCTGAAGAGCGCGGTGCCATCAAGCCAGGCGATACCTTGATCGAGGCTACCAGCGGCAACACGGGCATCGCGCTGGCCATGGCCGCCGCCTTGCGTGGCTACAAGATGCTGTTGTTGATGCCGGACAATCTCAGTGTGGAGCGCCGCCAGAGCATGGCCGCCTATGGCGCCGATATCTTGCTCACGCCGAGGACCGGCGGCATGGAATATGCGCGCGACCTGGCCGAGCAGATGCAGAAAGATGGCCGCGGCATTATTCTCGACCAGTTCGCCAATGAAGATAATTCGCGTGCGCACTATGAAAGCACGGGCCCTGAAATCTGGCGCGATACGCATGGTCAGGTGACGCATTTTGTGAGCGCCATGGGCACGACGGGCACCATCATGGGCGTGTCGCGCTATTTGAAGGAACAGAATCGCGCCATCCAGATCATCGGCGCACAGCCCGAAGATGGCTCGCAGATTCCTGGCATCCGTAAATGGCCGGAAGCGTACTTGCCGAAAATTTTCGAAAAGTCGCGCGTGGACCAGGTGGAATACGTGAGCCAGGGCGCGGCCGAGCGCATGGCGCGTAGTCTGGCGGCGCAAGAGGGCTTGTTCTGTGGTGTTTCGGCAGCCGGCGCCTGCGAAATCGCGCTGCGCATCTCGCAAACGGTGGAAAACGCAACGATCGTGTTTATCGTCTGCGATCGCGGCGACCGCTATCTCTCGACCGGTGTCTTTCCGGCCTGAGTACGCACGCCCAGGCAAACCCACTGCGCGGCGCACCGCCTTGGTGCGTCGGCTTGGCTGCCGCGTGCGGCTGCCCGCTGGCGTTTCTTGGCCATATATCGCTGCCGCTCGCTACGCTTCGATTGCGCGTCGGTACAGCGTGGGGGGGGGGGAGGGAGCGGATATTGGCCAGATCGGCCTGATAATGACGAGAAATACCCCCTCCCCACGGCAGGGAGGGAAAACCTGCGCAAGCGGCTGGATCAGCCTTGTGACGTTTCGCCTTCTTTTGGCTTGAATTGCTTGTCGCTGATGCGGAATTTATTACGACGGTCACCCATCAGGTAACGCAGGTCGCGGATGCTCAGGTCGCTCACTTCGTGCATGCGGATCAGCAGAGATGCGCCGACAGGCAGGCGGTGGTGACGGATTTTGCTGATCACTGGTGGCGCCACTTCCAGCGCGCGGGACAGCGCTGCGTCGTTTTTCAGGCGCAAGTTTTCGATCAGGGTATCGAGCAATCTGTTTGGGTTGTATTGGAGCAGATCGTCGGAGTCCGAATCGCTGTTCATATCAATGCCGACTTGGTTTGTCATGATGTTAATGTTCCTTCTGTAGTTGCACTGCAAAGTAAAAAACACTCGGAGCTCGCTCTTGCTGCGTTCATGTTCATTCTTTACTAAAAGGAACGAATTCACACACGGGACGATCCGGGATACAGTTTTTCATGATATATACACAATTGTACAGCAGGATTCAATTTCAGACTGGAAAGTCTCAAAATCTTGCTTTGTATAAAATAAGTGTTGTCTTGCTGCAACAGATATTTATTCTTTATTATGCTCTATGGTAGAGCAAAAATTGTATTTTTAAATAAGTTAATTATAAAGTAATTTCTGTATCCGGCGTCGCACAAAGGCTGGCGAGTGAGGCTGGCTCATGGTATCGGCCCTACCATAGACTTATTTGCTGCTTGCTTCAACATCGCTTACGCTTTCTTACAAGTAATATTATAACCTTAGACTGACTTTCGGTTAGCGTGCGCGTACTTGGCTGATGGCCTTGCCCAAGTCGATCACGGACATGGCATAAAAGTAACTTCTATTGTACTGAGTTATAGCAAAGAAGTTATTGCTTGCCAAGTGGTACTCAGTTGCTTCTGAACCATTTTGCAGGTCAATCAAGCCGAACAGCATGTTGCGAGGCGTGGATGTCATGCTGCTCACGCCGGCCTCTTGCAGTTCTTCCAGCCGGTACTTCGCTTGCAAGCCTTGGCCGATGAACTTTTCCCACGCGTGGCTGGACGAGACGCTGACGCGGTACGTGCTGATGGCCGGGTCATCGCGCCGCCAGCCGTGTTCGACCAGGAAATGTGCCACGCTGCCGATGGCGTCGGCGGTAGAATTGCGCAGGTCGATATGGCTATCGCCATCGAAGTCCAGCGCGTATTTCATGATGCTGCTGGGCATGAACTGGGGCAGGCCGATAGCGCCCGCATACGAACCGAGCAGTGTCAATGGATCGATGCCATCCTTGCGCGCATACAGTAGCGCGTTTTCCAGCTCTCCCTTGAAAAACTCCATGCGCGCAGCGCGCGTGGGGCTTTCCGGGTAGGAAAACGCCAGCGTCGTCAGCGCATCGAGCACGCGGAAACGACCGGTGTTGCGTCCGTACACGGTTTCCACGCCGATGATGCCGACGATGATTTCGGCTGGCACGCCATACTCGCGCTCGGCGCGCGCCAGCGCTTCCGCGTTCTCTTCCCAGAATTTCACGCCCGCATCGATGCGCACGGGCTCGATGAAGCGCGCGCTGTACGCTTGCCAGTTCTTCGGCTTGCCCGGCGGCGCTGGCTTCATCAATTGCGCGGTCGACTCGACGTAGCGCACTTTGCCAATCAGGGTATCGAGTTCGGCGCGGTCAAAGCCATGCTTGGCGGACATCTCGTCGAGGAAGGCGCGTACTTCTTTCCAGTTGGCATAGTCGACAAACTCGCCTTCGAAGTCGAATTTTGCCGGTGTTTGCTTGGCCGTCGCCTTGCTGGGCGGCGCCTTGGCCGCGCGCATGGCACGGGCGCGGTCGGCGGCAGAGATATTGTTGTTTTCGCTAGCGTGTGCCGTTGCCAGGCACAGCGGGAGGGCGAGGAGCAGGCACAGGGCAGAGGTTTTGATCGGTAACAAGGAGCGTCTCATCGGCATTGGGTTGGCAGGCGGCGCAAGCTGCGCCGCACGCGGCATTATTTATCTGGGTTGGCATCACCATACTGCATCGTGGCATAGATTGCCAGAACCTGAGTGATGGTGGCGTGCGCCCCGGTTTTGCTGTCATCGAGGCCGGCCAGGGCGCAGCAGGGCGGGCGCTGCCGCAGCGCTGCTCGCACCCGGTTGGTGTGCACGGCGTGAGCAGCTCGCTGGTGTATTTTTAAAAGCGTAGTATTTTTATCACAGGAGCATGGATTATTTAATTTACAATCGCTTTGACCAGGTCAAACGGCGCCGACCGCGCGCCACGCGCCCGTGGTAGATTAGCATGACAGCAAAAGTGGCAAGGAAGGCATAGACCAGCCGGTGATTGTATGCGAGAACGCGCCAGGCAGGAATGCCTTGCAGCGATTCCGGCGCGCTTCCCGGCATGGATAGAGAGCAGAGACAGAGGTAACCAGTACAGCGCATGAGCACAGCCATTTATACCCATCCCGATTGTCAGCGCCACGAAATGGGCGACTGGCACCCTGAATCGCCGGCCCGCTTGCAGGCCATCAACGATCAATTGATACTCGCGCACATCAGCGACCTGGTCGAGCACCGCGACGGCGCGCGCGCGCAATTGTCCGATATCGAGCGCAATCATAGCGCCATGGCCATCGGTCTGGTGCGCGACAACGTGCCGTCCGAGGGCGATTACTATCCGCTCGACGGCGATACCTTGCTCAACGCACACAGCTACGACGCGGCGCTCGCTGCCGCTGGTTCGGCCGTGACTGCCACGGATGCCGTCATCGATGGCGAGATCAGCAACGCCTTTTGCGCGATCCGTCCGCCCGGCCACCATGCACGGCCCAGTGAACCCATGGGTTTCTGCCTGTTCAACAATGTCGCTATCGCTGCCAAGCATGCGCTCGACGTGCGCGGCCTGGAACGCGTCGCCATCGTCGACTTTGACGTGCACCACGGCAATGGCACGGCCGAATCCGTGGCGCACGATCCACGCATCCTGATGGTGAGTTTTTTCCAGCACCCTTTTTATCCCTACAGTGATGTCGAGTCCTACACGGATACGCGCGTCAACGTGCCGGTGCCGGCCCGCTCGAAGGGCGATGCGGTGCGTCAGTTGGTGCTCGACCACTGGCTGCCGGCGCTGCACCGGCAGCAGCCGCAGATGATTTTCATTTCCGCTGGTTTTGATGCCCACCGCGAAGACGACGTGGGTGGCATGGGCTTGGTGGAGGCCGACTATACTTGGCTGACGCAGCAGATGATGAGCGTGGCCGAGCAGTATGGCAAAGGCCGCATCGTCAGCTGCCTCGAAGGAGGCTATAACCTGTCGTCGCTGGGCCGTAGCGTGGCCGCGCATGTGAAGGCGCTGGCGGAGCTATAAGGCTCGGGCTATAAGGCTCGGGCTGTAATGCTTGCGCTGTCCTGCGTGGGCTGTCACTACAGCAAGCTGGGCAGGCTGCGCGAATGCGTGTGGCGGTGGGTCTGGTAGTCGAGTGCGTCGCCGGCCATGAAGCGGTGCCACGCTTGGGTGTAGACGAGCGATGATTTCTCCGCGTCGAAGCTGTCGAGCTGCAACATGTCGCGCTGGTGCTTGATTTCATTGACCAGCTGGTCATACAGCATTTGCAAGCCATAGCTGTCGGCGCTCTGGCGTTTCAGGCGCTCTTCGAGTTGCATCACTCGCTGCTGCCACTGCCGGCATTGTTTCTCCCACTGCTGCATGCTGCCATGGCGCGGCACGGCCTTGGCGGGGCGCGCGCTGGCACCGTCGCATTTCGTGTGCGTCGCTGGCGCCACGCCAGTGTGTTCCATTATCATCATATCGAGCTTTACCCAGCGCGTATTTCCCTGCACCTGGTGTCGCTAGCCTGGAAATAATTGCTTTTAATTTAAGAGGCGATATTAGAGCACACTTTTTTGTTGCTTGCAGTAAATATAAAGATCCTTGCGGAACTAATCGACTTGACTTCCCTGCTGCGTATCACTGGCGCAGCGGTGCTTTGATGGGCGCTGCGCGGGCGGCTCCAGTCATGTTGCCGTCGTCGGCGTACGTCATGGTCAGCAAGGTATTGTCGTCCCAGTTCAGGTCATGCAAGGGCGGCACATAGCGCTGGCGGTCTTGCGTGACGTGGATATCGAGCGTGCGCTCGCCCGAGCGCGCCTGTACCGCAAGCAGCTTGCGCAGTACGGGAAACGGCACCTGGATCAGCGACGAGTGGCACGGCCCGCCTGCCATGCGGAACAGGTTGCGCTGGACAAAAGACAGGCCATCTTGCTCGACGGCCCAGCGGATTTCGCACTCCAGGCGCAAGTCGCCCAGGCGGCGCACGTTCTGCGCCAGGCCCGGCGTGTGGATGTCGGGGCGCCAGCGCAGCGTGTCGCGTTTCTTGTTGCTGAGCAGGTCAGCATTCGCGTCGTAGGCAGTCTTGTCACGCGTCAAGGTGAAGCTGCCGTCCGCCGCCAGGGGCACGGGGATAGACAGCTTGTCGGCCGACAGGTGCAAGGTCACGCCATCGAGCCTGGCGTTCGGCGTGGCCGGGAACAGCATGAAGCGCAGCGGCGCGCCCGGCGCCAGACGCTGGTGGTCGGCATACGCGTCGAGTCCCTTGAGCATGGTGCGGTAGGGGCGCAGGTCGGGATCGCGCGTACCTTGCACCTCGACAAGTTGCTGCACTTCCTCGCCGGCCGTGTCGGCGGGCGCCGCCGCTTGTTCCTGGGCCATGGCCGGCAGCAGGCAGGCACAAAGGGCGGCGAGGACGGGGAAATGGGAGAGATGCATGGAATGCGTGCCAGGTTGAGCGTGCAATGGGGTAAACCGGCCAGGCTGGACGGACTGTGGATATTATCATTCAACTAACTGCTAAATTATCACCAATTGTCTCGTCCGCGTCGCATGGCCGGCGCTGGCGGCGGAAAATGGGACGTCGTGGCGGCAACCACGTAAAATAGCGGATTGATTGAACGAACTGAAGGCAAGAGCATGGCGATACAATGGTACCCAGGACACATGAACGCGGCCCGCAAGAAAGCGGCCGAGACCATGGAAAACACCGATCTGGTGATTGAAGTGGTGGATGCGCGCCTGCCAGCAGCCAGTTGCAATCCCATGGTGGACGAGTTGCGCCTGTTCCGCCAGCGCCCTTGCCTGAAGATCCTCAACAAGATCGACCTGGCCGATCCCGCCGCTACTGCCGCGTGGGTGGCCTATTTCAATGCCCAGGATGGCGTGACCGCGTATGCGATGACGACCAAGAAGCCGGGCGACGTGGCGCGCATTCCGGACCTGGCCAAATCGCTGGCGCCGCACCGCGGCGTGCCCACGAAGCCACTGCGCATCATGATCATGGGCATCCCCAACGTGGGCAAGTCGACGCTGATGAATGCGCTGCTGAAAAAGCGCGTGGCCAAGGTGGGCGACGAGCCGGCCGTGACCAAAATGCAGCAAAAGCTGTATCTGGACAAGAACACCATCCTCGTCGACACGCCCGGCATGCTGTGGCCGAAGATCGCCATCCCTAGCGACGGCCTGATGCTGGCGGCCAGCCACGCCATCGGCTCTAATGCGCTGATCGAAGAGGAAGTGGCCGTGTTCCTGGCCGAGGAATTGCTCAAGCGCTATCCGAACATGCTGGCAACCCGCTATGGCACCAAGGTTGGCGAAGTCGACGCCATCGGCGTGGTTGAAGGCATTGCCGCCAAGCGCGGTTTCCGCATCAAGGGCGGCGACTACGATTTCGAGAAAGCCTCGCATACCTTGCTGCTCGACTATCGCAGCGGCATCCTTGGGCGTATCTCGCTGGAAACGCCGGACACGCGTGCTGCCCTGCTGGCCCAGCACGCCGCCGAAATGGCGGAAAAAGCGGCGAAAGCGGCAGAGATAGCGGCCGAAAAGGCCAAGAATGCGGCGCGCGGCAAGCGCGGTACCTAAGGTGCCGCCCAAGTTACCGCTTCACTAAGGAAAACGCCGCGACATGGCTGTCGCGGCTTTTTTTTTAAGCGGCGGCGCCTTCTCCGAACCTGAAACTGCTCACCGCCAGCGCGCCAAAAAAATTCTCCTCGTGGTACACCACGTGCGCCGCTTCTTGCTCGGCCGCACCGAGCGCCACCATCAGGGGCAGCAGATGGTCTTCCTGTGGATGGGCCTGGCGCGCACCGGGCGCGCTTTCCCAGGCCAGCAGTTGTTCCAGCCTCTGTGCCGGCGGCAGGGCCATCGCCTGGCGCAGCCAGGTGTCGAACTGTTGCGAGGCGACGGCGCCGGCCTGTCCGAACTGGCGCAGATTATGGTAGGACAGGCCGCTGCCAATGATCAGCACGCCCTGGCTGCGCAAGCTCGCCAGCGCGCGGCCCACCTCGACGTGCGCCAGCGGATCGTAGTCGTGCTGCAGCGATAGCTGCACCAGCGGCATGTCCGCCAGTGGATAAATGGGGAACAGGGCGCTGAAGGTGCCGTGGTCGAAACCGCGCTCGTGGTCCAGGCGCGCCGGATGGCCGGCCTTGTCGAGCAACTGTTTTACCTGCGCCGCCAGTGCCGGTGCGCCGGGCGCCGGGTACTCGATTTGATAGGTGTGCGGCGGGAAGCCCGAATAATCGTAGATCATGCCCGGCTGCGGGCTGGCTGAGACGAGGAACTGCGGCCCTTCCCAGTGCGCCGTGACGACTAGGACCGCTTTCGGACGCCTACCGATCTGGCGCGCGATGTCTTGCAGTGATGCTTCGAGCACGGCGTAGCGGTCGCCGAACTGGTCTTTCATGAATGGCCACGGGCCGCCGCCGTGTGACACGAAGTAGATGGGGAATGTGTGTTCTTGCATGGCGGCTCCTGAGGGTGATGGCTGATGCTGTCGATGATAGTCATGCAAATTCAGTTGATCAAGATCGAAATTATTCAGATATCATTTCCATTTTGTTGATGATGCGGTGCTCATGGATACCTTGCGCAGCATGCGCGTATTTCGCGCCGTGGTGGAGCTGGACAGTTTCGTGCGCGCCAGCGAGCGCCTCGATCTGTCGCCGGCAATGGTCAGCAAGCATGTGATGCACCTGGAGCGCCATCTGGATGCGCGGCTGCTGAACCGCAGCAGCCGCCACCTGAGCCTGACGGAAATCGGCAAGGTGTATTTTGAACAGTGCCGCGACATGCTCGACACTCTCGACGAGGTGGAAGCGACCGTGGGCCGCACGACGGTGGTGCCGCGCGGCATGCTGCGTCTGAGCGCCCCCGTCTGGTTTGCCAACGCCATCTTTACACGCACCCTGGTAGCTTACCGCGAGCGCTACCCGGCAGTAACGTTTGACATCGACTTGAGCGGGCGCGTGGTCAACCTGGTGGAAGAGGGCTTCGATCTGGCCCTGCGCGTGAGCCAGGCACCATCGCCGACGCTGATCGCGCGGCCCATCGGCAGCATCGCCTTTCACCTGGTGGCGGCGCCCGCCTATCTGGCGCGCGCCGGGCATCCACAGTTGCCGCAAGACCTGGCGCAGCATGCCATGATCAGCTATTCCTTGTTATCAAACGGCAACGAATTAAGGTTTGACGGCCCACACGCAAGCGTGACGGTGAAGTTTGAGCCCGTGCTGCAATGTAATAACGAAAGCTTGCTGCACGCCGCTGCGCTCGATGGCATGGGCATCGCCCTGTTGCCATCGTGGCAAACGGAGGCGGACCTGGCGGCGGGGCGGCTGGTGCGCCTATTCGATGATTTCAAGTTGGCCGGCGGCAAGGTCTACGCCGTCTACACGAGCCGCCGCTATCTATCGTCGAAAGTGCGTACCTTCATCGACTTCTTGGCCGATGAAGCTCGCCTGGGGACGTAACGCTAACGCTAACTACGTGAGCGAGCGCTTGAGGCCGATCAGCGCGCACAAGCGTGCGCTGCGCGTCCGCGCCAGCACCAGCGCCGCCAGTTGCGTCGCCAGCAGCGGGACGCCGATTTTAATATATTAATAAAAATTCTAAATAATCAATAAGATAACGGTACTTGGAAACTACCGTTGGGCTGGTGCTTGCGGTACCGCGCGCCGTGCGTATAATGTTTTTCCTTTGCCATCCCTTCATCTCTCCATTGCGCTACCGTGCTGCGGCAGCGCAGCCAGCTTTCTATCATGATGCCAGCCCCGTCCGCCCTGACCATCGCCACGCGCATCTTGCTGCTGTGCGCTCTGGCCATGCCGGCGCGCGCGCAGGAGCTTGTGGCGCCAGCGGCGTCGCCGGGGGGCGGCGCGGCTGGCGTCACGCATGGCGACTTCTCCAGCGAACTGGGGCAGGGTGGCCAGCATAGCGTGCGCGGCGCTCTGTCGCGCGACCAGGACGGCATGTCGCTTGATGCGGCCATCGAAGGGCTGCGAAATGGCAATTACCGCGATGGCAGCGTGTTCCACCAGCGCAGCGTCAACCTTGGCGCGGAATGGAAGCTGCGCCAGGGCCGTTTCGGTTTCAGTGCCGATCAGCTGAACCAGGATACCCACTACCGCGCGCCCGAGGCGCCGTTCCTGGCCCTGCTGGCGGCCCGCCCGGAAGACCTGTATCGCTATGAAGTGCGGCGCGCCAGCGCCTTCGTGCAGCGTTATGTGGGTAATTTTGAGCTCGGCGTGGAACTGTCGCAGCGGGAAAAGTACGCCACGGCCTACTATGCGGGCGCGAACGGCAGCAGCGAATCGCGATACAGCAGCCGGCGTCGTCAACTCGCGCCCCGCATGCGCCATTACGGCAAGGTGGGCGGCGTGGGCACGGATACCGAAGTGGGCCTGGACCTGATGCAGTGGGAGCGGCGCTCGGGCCGCGATGGCGATGCGCAGCGCCGGCAGTATTCGCGCGCGCTGTTGCTGCGCGAAGAGCTCGCTTTCGGCGGCGCGTATGCGCCGCGCCTGCTGCTGGGCTTGCGCCATGAACAGTTCCAGCTCGATCCGGCCGACCTGCCCGCCGCTGGCAGCGATTGGGAAAACCAGAACGCCTGGGACTTGCAGGGCAGCTTGCAGCTGCACCCGCAATTGAGCGTGTACGCCAAGGCCGCATGCAGCTATCGCATCGATGATGATGGCTATACCAGCGCCGGCTACCGCCCGCTGGCGGGACAGCAGCGGCGTGAAACGGAAGTGGGCGCCACCTTCGGCGACGCGGCGCGCAGCGCTTCCGTGCGCGTTTTCAGCGAGCGTCTGAGCAACCAGATCGTCTTCGACCAGAGCCTGGGCCAGCTCGGTTTTGCTGGCAATCTCGACCCTTCGCGCCGCGACGGCATCGCCATCGAGACCAGCATGGCGCTGGCGCCCGACTGGCGCCTCGACGTGGAGGTGCGGCAAGTGCATGCGCGCTATGACGACTACGCCTACGACGGTCCCGATATCGCTCTGGTGCCCAAGACCCTGGCCAGCCTGCGTCTGTACTGGACGGGGCACGCTGGCGCCAGCTTTGATGCGGGCGTGCAGTGGCTGCGCGCCCTGCGCTATGGCCGCGATTTCGACAATAGCTGCCTGGCGCAAGTGCCCGCGTTTGCCAGTGTGGACGGGCGTTACGTGCGCAAGCTTGGTGCGTGGGAGCTGGAACTGGCCGGCAGCAACCTGGCCAACCGCCACCATTACGGTGCTGCGCCGGGCTGCCGCTCCAGCATTTATCTCAGGGATGCGCGCCAGCTGCGCGTCTCGGCGCGCTACCATTTCTGAGGCAGACGCGTAACGGCGCTTAAGAGTGGCTTAATCAGGCGCAAACGGAGCGCGTAAAGTGTTATTTTTCCACCGCAGCTTTATCGCCCAGTGCAAAAAGTGGTAATCTGCCACCGTTCACGACCACTTTATGATGAAGGATTAATATGCGTTTTCTGCGTTTCTTGCGTCCCCTGTTCGCCGCCGTCACCCTGGTAGCGGCCACCGGCGGCGCCATGGCGGCCGATACCGGCTTTACCACCCTGTCGACGCCAGTGCGCACCGACACGGGCAAGAAGGTGGAAGTGGTCGAGTACTTCATGTATTCCTGCCCGCATTGCTATGCGCTCGATCCGCTGATGCACGACTGGGTCAAGAAACAGGGGGACAAGATCGCCTTCCGCCGCATCCACCTGGCCTTCTCCGGCCTGAAAGACGCGCAGGCGAAGGCCTATGCCACCTTGGAGGCGATGGGCCAGCTGGAGCAGTTCCACGACAAGATCTTCCGCGCCATCCACGTCGAGCGCAATCGCCTGAACCGCGATGACGCCATCCTCGATCTGCTGGTGAAAAACGGCATCGACAAGGCCAAATACCTGGACATGTTCAACTCCTTCGGCGTGCAGACCAAACTGAAACGCAACGAGCAACTGATCGCCGCCAGCAAGATCGACAGCGCGCCGACCATCGTCATCGATGGCCGCTTCGTCACGTCGCCGGCGCAGCTGTCGCGTCCGGGCCAGTCCGAGCCGCAAACCCAGGCCGCGACCTTGAGCGTGATGGATGAACTGGTGGCGCGCACGCTGAAAGAGCGCGCTCCCGCGCCGGCGAAGAAGTAAGCGCGTAGCGCACCATGAAACAGCTGCCCTGGACTTTGTGCGCACTGGCCTTCGCCCTCCTGGCGTGGCTGGCGATCGCCATCGTCAACGTGGAAAACCAGCGCAATGCGCTGGCCGGCAAGGCTTGCGTGGACCCCACGTTCAAGAACGAGATCGATGCGAAATGCCTGGCGTCGGTGCAGTCGCGCGAGCACTGGTGGCAGCATCTGGGCTACGCCATGACGCATTTCAGGAATTGAATGCGTTGCACGAAGAACCCGCCGCGCGCGGGTTTTTTTTGTCCGCGCAGGATGAAACCAGACTAGCATGCCGGGGCAATGAAGGCACTGCTCTTGACGCCCGATAGCAGCCATGGCCATGCCGTCTGCGTCAACTATGCGTCCGAGTTGCTGGCTTGGACTCGCGTGCAGAATGGGGCGTGATGACGACGGTGCAAGTCGTGCCGGCCACCAGGGCCTGGTTCTTGTCTTGCTCGTCGATGTGGATGCGCACGGGCACGCGCTGCGCCAGGCGCACCCAGTTGAAGGTGGGATTGACGTCGGCCAGTAATTCGCGGCCCGTGGCAGCATCGCGGTCGGTGATGCCGCGCGCGATGCTTTCGATGTGGCCATGCAGAGTGGCGCCGCTCATCAGATTCATCTCCGCCTTGTCGTCCTGCGCCAGCATGCCTAGCTTGGTCTCTTCGAAGTAGCCGACGACATAATACGAGGCGCTGTCGATGACGGCCAGTTTGGCCGCGCCGACGGCGGCGAAATCGCCCTTGTGCACGTTCAGGTTGGTCACGTAGCCGCTGACGGGGGCGCGCACGGTGGTGCGATCCAGGTTCAATTGGGCCAATGCGCGCGCGGCCAGCGCCGCCTGCACTTGCGACGAGGCCGAACTGGCGGCAAAGGCCGCACTTTCGCGGCTTTCCGTCGAGATGATGCTGGCGTCGAGATTGGCGCGGCGCTGCGCCTCCTTGCCACGGCGGCCCTGTTCTGTCTTTTGCATGGCCAGCACGGCGTTGGCCTGCGCCAGCGCGCTGGCATAGCGTTCCTGGTCGACGACGAACAGGATGTCGCCCTTTTGCACTACCTGGTTGTCGCGCACCAGCACGTCGATGACGGTGCCGGCCACGTCGGCGCTGATGTTGACGATATCGGCCTTGATGCGCCCGTCGCGCGTCCATGGCGATTCCATGTAGCGGTTCCAGACGGTCTTGCCGGTCCAGAGGGCCGCAGCCAGCAGCAGCACGGTGATGGCATAGCGGGTCAGTTTGCTTACCATGTCGGTAGCCCTTCCTTGATTAGATTGAACATCATTGGTACAGCGATAAAGCCAGCGCGCCAAAGATGACGACGAAGATGCATAGCCGCGCCAGTGACGGGTGCCACACCATGCGGTACACGCCCAGCGATCCGAGGATGCGGTCGAGCAGGGTTTGCAGGCCGATGCTGAGGATGAACAGGGGTAGCAGGGTAGGAATCAGAATGCCGAACAGGGCAAATTCACGCGTCATGACGGTCTCCGGCGCCAGGCGCCATGTTGTCGAGTAATGAGGTGTAGATCGAATGCAGGTCGACCAAGGCCGTGTGCAGGCGCAGGTCTTGCTCCTGTTGGTGTTCGGCTGTGGCAGCGGCGTCGGCCGCCGTGTCCTTTTGCGCCGCACGCACCACGGCGCCTGCCTGCAAGGTGGCAGCCAGTGCCCCCTGCAGTTGCGCTTCGCCGCGCGTGTGCAGCCAGGCGGCGATGCTGTCCACGCAGCGTTGCAGCGCGTCGCGCGCGCGGCTGTTGGCGCAGGCGCTGGCGATCAGTTCGCGCAGATCGATCACCGAGTGGCCGATTTCCAGCAAGGTCAAAGCCTGGCGCACGATGGCGCGCGTGGCCTCGCCCGGCGCCGGCCCGGCCGCCGCATTGAGCTGGCTGAGCAGATCGCGCACGCGGTTGTCGAAGCGGTGTTTCACGCGGTGCGCAGGTGCCGTGCACGCCTGCAGCGCTTCGCGCCACAGGGCTGGACCGACATGGTCCTTGTGGCCCATGGTGTGCTCGGGCAGCAGCACGGCGAACACGAGGGCGGCCAGCATCAGGCCGACGATCAGCGCCATGCCCGTGTTCAGGAACGCCGCACCATCGATATGCATCAGGTTGCTCGGCGCCATCTGCGTGATGAAGGTCGACATGCCCAGGCCCACCCCCAGCTTGGCAGGATTGGTCATCAGGTACAGGCCCACGGCCAGGAAGGGCGCAAAACTGAGCACCAACATGGGGAAGCCGTCGCCATGCACCAGCACGCAATACACGCACACGAGCGACAGCGGCAGGGCGATCAGGAAGCCCGCCAGCACCTGGCGTATCATCATGATAGGGCGCGGCGAGGACGAGGCCAGAGCGCAGAACACGGCTGCCATCAGCATCGCCGTGCTGGCATACGGCCAGGCCAGGAAGTAGGCGCCCAGCGCCAGCAGAGCCAGGCTGATGCCGGCGCGCGCGCCACTGGCGATGACCAGCGCGGGCGGCGTCTTCGGCGCATACGCCTGAGGCGTGCTCAGGTTCAGCGGCGTATCGTGCGCCAGGCTGGAATACACTTCGTGAAAGCGGCTCATGTCGCGCGTGTAGCGTTCCAGCAGTTCGCACATCGTGTCGAAGTCGATACGCTGCGCATGCACGATGCCGGTCGCGTCGATGTCCGCGCGCGCCAGCGCCAGCGCCGCTCGCAAATGGCGCTGCATGGTGTCGAGCGAGCCTTGCGAGGGCGTTGCCTGCAGCGCTTCGGCGACGATGGCGTACAGCGGCGCGCAGGCTTGCAGCACCTGTGTCTCGCCGTCGCGCTGCAGGCGTTCGAACAGGCGGTGGAAGGTATAGAAAGTGGTCAGCGCCGTCATGAAGGTGGCGTTGAAGGCGTGCAGCTTGCGGTTTTGCGCGCGCGCGTGGCCCACGGCGCTGCTCACTTCGAACAGGGCGGCCGAGCGGCCCAGTTCCAGCGCCGCGACGTCGGCGGCAAACTGCAGGTGCGTCAATTCCACCTGCGCCGGCGTGAGCTTTTGCTGTAGTACGTCCTGGCAAAAGGTAAGCAATTTGCTGTAGCGCGCCTGCACCGAGCGCATCACTTGCGTGCCCTGGTGGCGCGGCAGCAGCACGCTCGAGACGACGGCCGAGCAGATGATGCCCAGGCCCACTTCGGCCACGCGCGTGACGGCCAGCGAAAATACCTGCAGCGGCTGCTCGATGGCGGGCAGGACGATCATGCAGGCGGTGTAGCCGGCCAGCACATACACATACGACTGGGCGTTGCGGTGCAGGGCCGAGCCGCTGGTGCACAGGCCCACCCACAGGGCCAGGCCGGCCAACAGCAGCACCGGCTGTTGCGGGAATAGGCCGATCAGAGTCAGCGCGGCCGTGCATCCGAGCACAGTGCCACACAGGCGGTAAAAGCTTTTTTCCAGCACCATGCCGCTGCTGGGCAAGGCCAGGATGATGGTGGTGGTCATGGCCGTGCTGGGCGAATCGAGTCCCAGCCGGTAGGCCAGCCACAGGGCGCAGAACGCGGCGACCAGGGTCTTGAGCACGTAGATCCAGCGTTCGCCTTCCGTCGTGTGCCAGTCTTGCAGCGCCAGCGCCAGCCAGCGGGCCGCCCGGCTCAGGGGGCCTGGCGTGAATGTTGTTGCTGTGGCTGGCGTCATCGATAGGCGATCAGTTCTGGTTGTTGAGATTGTTGAGGTTGCGCAACTGGCGCAGGTACAGCTTGTCGAGCACTTGCAGCTCTTCATCCGTGAAGCCTTGGTACAGGGCAGAGGTTTCCTGGTACACGTCGGGCAGTGCCGTTTCGATCAGGGCGCGGCCCTTGTCGGTCAGCGAAATCATCACCGAGCGGCGGTCGCCGGGGCGCGTGCCGCGGTGGATCAAGCCGCGCGTTTCCAGGTCGTTGCACACGCGCGTCAGATTGGCCGGCTTTTCATGGCAAGCCATGCCCAGGGTGCAGGCGTTCGAGGTTTCCTCGTCCGTGCCGTACAGCACGGCCAGCACCATGTAGCTGGCATCGACTAAGTCGTGCTTCTTTAACGCGGCATTGGTCAAGTCTCTCATGCCTTTTTGAATGTGGTACGTCATGCGCAACAGGCGCATCAGTTCCATGGGGAAACCTGGCATGCGCGTGCGGATGTTTTGCAGCCGCTTGGAGGTGGCGTCAAAAGCGGTCATGTCCTATTCCTTCATGTGTGAATAAAGTCCCGATTGTATCTTGTTGAGCCATGGCAATGCCAGGATTGCAAGTTTAGATTCCGCCCCCCAGTGCATTCATCAAGGAAACGTAGAGATCGAGCTCGCGCGCCCCATTTCGCGCCCGCTGCTGTTCTTCCGCCAGCAGCGCCACTTGCGCGTTGAGCATGTTAATGGCGTCGCTCATGCCCGCCTTGTAAGTCTTTTCCGCCATGTCGCGCGCACGCTGCGCCGTGCTCAGCGCCTGCAGCGTCAATTGCTGCTGTTTTTCCAGCGATTGCGCCTCGGTGACGGCATTCGCCACCTCTGACATGGCGTTGATGACGCTGGCGTTGTATTGCTCCACGGCAGCGTCGTAGATGGCTGTCTGGCTACCCAGTTGGGCGCGCAGGCGGGCGCCGGCAAAGATGGGCAGGCTTAGCGCAGGGCTGGCGCCGCGGATCTCCGAGCTGGTGTCAAGAAAGTGGCTGAAGCCGAAGGCTTGGAAGCCGGCAAAGGCTACCAGGTTGACGTTCGGGTAAAACTCGGCCTTGGCCGCATCGATGCGCTGCGCCGCCGCTTCCACGCGCCAGCGCTGGGCAGCGATATCGGGCCGGCGGCCGATCAGGTCGGCCGGCAGGGCGGCCGGGATGGCCAGTGGCTGGTCCAGGCGCAGCACGGGGCGCGTGAGCGCCGCACCGGCGCCCGGGCCCTTGCCCGTCAGGGCCGCCAGCTGGTTGCGCAGCAGGGCCAGCGACTCGGCCGATTGCTCCAGCTGGCGGCGTCCCGCCGGCAAGGTGGTTTCGATTTGCGCCACGTCAATATCGGTGCCGATGCCGGCCGCCTTGCGCTGGCGCGTGATGTCGAGGATGCGCGCGCGCTGCGCCAGGCTGCGTTCGATCACGTCCTGCAGCTGGAATGCATACGCGAGCTCGATGTAGGTGCGCAGCAACGCCGTTTCCAGGGCCAGACGGGCCATCTGCGATTCGGCCGAGGCCATCTGCACGTCGCCCAGGGCGGCGGACAGGGCGGCGCGGTTGCGGCCCCACAGGTCCAGGTCGTACGCGACGGTGACGCTGGCCTGGTTGCGCCAGGCGTAGTTGCCGGCCAGCGGCGCCGGGGTGCTGCCGTGCTGCGAATACAGCTCGCGGTTGAGGGAGACGGTCGCATCGGCTTGCGGACGGGTCTTGTCTTCAAACGCGCCTGCCAGCGCCTCGGCCTGGCGCACGCGCGCCTGGGCGCCGCGCAGGGTGGGGCTGTCCGCCAGCGCCTGCTCGATCAAACGGTTCAATTGGGGATCGTGCAAGTCTTGCCACCATTGCGTGCGTGGCCACTGTATGGCGGCAATGGCAGCGGCCTGCATGGCTTTGCTCGCTTGCAGCTTGTTGGCGTCGAGCATGGCTGATTGCGGCGCGATATGAGCCATGTCGGCGCAAGCGCTCAAGACAAGGATCAGGCTGGCGGCAAGCAAACGGCGGTGCAGGGACATGCAGGAACTCCGGGGTGGCTAAGTGTAGGGGGTGTTGCTGGCAGCATCACGGCTCGCTGCGGTGAGCGCCGGGAGTGGCCCGGCCGGGGCAGGCTCGAGTGCTGCGCCACAACTGAGTGCTTACTGACGCAACACGGATGCTGGCTGGTTTCTTATTTCACAACGTGCTTGGTCGTTTGCGCTACATCAAAGTCCGCTTCCGTTTGCGCGATCAGGCCAGCCTTGCGGGCGGCGTAGAACTCGGCCATGACTTGTTCGCGTGTCACTTTGCTGGCGGCGGCGACCGGCGTTTTCGGGTAGTCGACTTCGCTGCTGGCGATTTCGCCGGCATTGCGGGCGCGGATGTATTCGGCCGTGACCTGCTCGCGCGTGAGTTGCTCGCTGGCGGCTGGCGCGGCGCTTTGGGCGAAAGCCGAGGTAGCGGTGGTGATGGCAAACAATGCTGTGATGAGTGATTTGGCTTGCATGATGAAACTCCAATATGTGCATGATGGCTGGGTGCATGGGCCGGTTCGCCACGGACCGGTCGCTTCGGTGGCAAGGTGCTGGTGGGCGCCGTGCCGCCGATGAAGCAGTTTCTGGATGAGAAGATGCTTACTTAAGTTAACTATAGCAATGAATATTACATTTGTGAAGTAATTGATGAAAATAGTGCTGCGGTGCCGCATTTTCGCCGGGAAAAATGCCGTGCAGGCGTGCGCCGCTGGCCAGGTCAGGGGAGTAAGCTCATTTTTTATTAATGGGAGGCAGCCATGAGCAGCAGTTCACTCGATCCGGATAATTTGCCCGTCACCTCTGACCGCGTATTGGGCAGCGGCCATGGCAAGGGCGCGCTGGGGCCCAGCGACAGTTCCGACAGCGGCAGCGACATGCAGGGCGTGCCCGGCCAGGATGCGGAAGAACTCGACAGCGACAGCGATGCGGCCGGCACCGGCGAACGGGCCGGCGTGGAGTCGCATAACGCGGCGCCCGATGGCGGCGACATCGATGTCGATCATGTCGAGCGCCTGGCGCCCGTCACCCCGGCAGAGCAAGCCGAGGATGAAGCGCGCGCTGCTCCGGTGCCGCTGCCGGTGCCGCTGCCACGTCGCTGATGCCGGCGGTGGCGCATGGCCGCCACGAATTGCTGTTTCTGCTGCGCCATCAGCGTAAAATGCGGCCAAGGCGGTGCGCGCGCCGCCATGGCCAGTCGGCCGACACACGATAGGATGTCAGAGGATGCAAACGCAGATGTCGCAAGAGAAAGAAAAAGACTTGATGTTGATGTACCGCGAGACGCGGCCACGCGAGTTCTTTGGCGAAAAAAGTAACACGAATCACTTGGCCTGGAGTTTGCTGGTGGTGTTGCTGGCGCTGGTATTGTGGCTGGTCTTGGCCCTGGCAGCAGCAGAAAATCAGCGCTATGCGCTGGCTACGAACGCGTGCCAGGATCACGTGTTCCCTGCAGAAATCGACATGTCTTGCCTCAAGCAGGTCAAGTCGCGCGATCACTGGTGGCAGCATGTAGGACATGCGCTGTTACGCATGGGTGCCTGAGCCTAGCGCGATCCGGCTGAATTTGGTGGCGGCGAGGGCCGCTGCGGTGACAGGGCGCAGGAACTGCTGGCACTGCTGCCACTGCTGCCACTGCTGCCACTGCTGCCACGGCCCTTGTCGCCGCCGTATATGTCGTAGATGTCGTAGATGTCGTAGATGTCGTATATATCGTAGATGTCGTATATATCGTATATATTGTATATGTCGTACATGCTGTACATGCCCGACACGGCCCGCGATGGACCTTCCCAAAGGTGAATGTGGCCTTCCCGCGCCTGCACGTCGATGGCCGCCAAGTCCAAGGCTCTACACGCCAACTGCTGCAGCGCGGCCACGCTTTTGCGGATTTGCGCACCGTTGATGGCACCGGCCAGCGTCGAGGTGACGCGTGGATCGCGCAGTACTCAGGCCAGCGCCATCTGCGTTAGAGTCTGCCCCCGCTGCGCAGCGATCTGCTTCAGTGCGCGCACGCGGGCCAGGTTTTCCGCGCCCATCCTGCGGCACGCGCCTTACAATACATGATAGGCGATAGGCGATAGGCGCTGACGAATCTCACAAGGAGTGGGCATGGAAATCGAATTGAAATTGTTGCTGGCACCGCAAGACGCGCCGCGCCTGCGCGCGCACCCCCTGCTGGCGCAGTCTGCGCAAGGCGAGCCGCAGGTGCTGCAGATGCACGATATCTATGTCGATACGCCCGATTTGCAGCTGTGTCGCCACCAGGCGGGCTTGCGCGTGCGCCAGGTGGATGGGCGCTGGGTGCAAACCTTGAAGGCGGGCGGCCATGTCAGCGGCGGCTTGCACAGCCGCCATGAATGGGAAAGCGAGGTGGCGGGACCGCAACCGGACCTCGCCGCGCTCGACTTGCTCATCGGTCGCAAGCAGCCCATCCGCGCGCTGCTGCGCCAGGATGCCATCCGCGATGCCTTGCAGCCGGTGTTTACCACGCGCATCGAGCGCACCGTATGGCAGTTGCGCACGGCGCAGGGCGAGCAGATCGAGTGCGTGCTGGACCAGGGGGTGATTGAAAGCGGTGTGGCCGCTGGCGATGGTGCCCTACGTAGCGTGGCCGTCAGCGAGATCGAGCTGGAATTGAAGCAGGGGCAGGCCGCCAGCCTGTTCGGCGTGGCGCTGGCCCTGCTGCACGACGTGCCGCTGCAGCTGGGCCACATGAGCAAGGCGGAGCGCGGTTACCGCCTCGCAGCGCCACAGCCCCTGCGCGCCGTCAAGGCGCAAGCCCTGGCGCTGCATGCGGCGATGTCGGTGGAGCAGGTGTTCCTGGCTATCGCCAGCAATTGCCTGGAGCAGGTCAGCAGCAACCAGGATGGCGTGGCAGCGGGCGAGGACGTGGAAAGCGTGCACCAGATGCGCGTAGGTTTGCGCCGTTTGCGCTCGGCGCTCGGGATGTTCAAGTCCCTGCTGGCGCTGCCGCAGGTCTTGACGCGCGAACTCGACTGGTTGGGTGAGGTGCTCGGTGAGGCGCGCGACTGGGATGTACTCGCTGGCGTTACCCTGGCGCAGCTCGATGGCGAGGCAGCTGCGGACGCGGCTGTGCTGGTAGCGGCGGCGCAGGCGCAGGCACGCCTGAAGCACGTGCAAGCGGCCCAGGCCGTCACCTCGGCGCGCTATACGGCTTGCATGCTGGGCTTGCAGCGCTGGCTGCAGGCGCGGGCCTGGCGCGACAGTTGTTCAGTGCGTCAAGTGGTGCGTCTCGACGCGCATAGCTGCCCATTTGTCCGCGCTACCGTGCGCAAGGATCAGCGCCGACTGTTAAAGCGGGGAAAAGACTTGCCGCAGTTGGCGCCGCCGGCGCATCACCGGGTGCGCATCGCGGCCAAGAAAGCGCGCTACGCCACTGAATTTTTTGCATCCTTGTATGACGCCGGGCAAGTCAGGCGCTACGTGAAGCGACTGTCCGCCTTGCAGGACGAACTGGGCTGGCGCAACGATAGCGCTGTGGCGGACGCCTTGCTACGCGCGCTGGCCGAAATGCAGCCTGATCTGCTATCGCAGGCGGCCTATGTGCGCGGCTTCTTGGCGGCGCAATTGCAGGGCGGTGCAGGCAAGGCGCTGGCGCGGCCATGGCGACGCTACGCGCACGCCCCTTTGCCGTCGAAGGACAAGGCCTGACAAGCTTGTCCAGCCGTCCTGCCGTCGAGCCTGTCGCCATCGTGAGATATCTGTTCCGCTGACACTTTGCAAGAGTGCAGACGGCGTCGATCGTCGTCGCATGGCGCAGCATGCGAGCGGCGCTGCACAAATTTTTCCAGGTCCGTGAGCGTCAAGGGGCGGCTGAAGAAGTATCCCTGGTAGGCGCGACAACCGTAACGCGCCAGGAAATCACGCTGTGCCAGCGTCTCGACGCCCTCCGCGATGACAGCGATGTTCAGGCTGTGCGCCAGGGCGATGATGGTTTTGGCGATCGATGCATCGCTAGGGTCATGCGTCACGTCGCGGACAAAGGACTTGTCTATCTTTAACTGGTCCAGCGGCAAGCGCTTGAGATAGGCCAGGGAAGAATAGCCCGTGCCAAAATCGTCGAGTGAAAAACCGACGCCGTGCGCTTTGATTGCGGACATCTTGGCGATCACGCCACCGACGTCGGACACCAGCAGGCTCTCGGTCAGTTCAAGCTTGAGAAGACGAGGGTTGGCACCGCTGCTGGCCAGGGCGCACAGTACCTGATCGACAAAATTGTCCTGGTTGAACTGGCGCACGCTGACATTGACCGCGATGCTCAGATAGCGCATGTCCGGGTGTCCGGCCCAGGCGACCAATTGTGCGCAGGCCGTTTCAAGCACCCATTGTCCCAGCGGCAGGATCACGCCGATTTCTTCGGCCAGCGCAATGAAGTCGCTGGGCGGCACCAGCGCGCGCAGCGGGTGTTGCCAGCGTACCAGCGCTTCGACGCCGGTAACGTCCCCACGGTGGTCGATTTGCGGCTGGTAATGGAGTATCAACTGCCGGCATGGAATAGCGTCGCGCAAGTCCGTTTCCAGCGCGGCCCGTTCCAGCATGGCCACCTCCATGGCGGGATCGAAGAAGCGCAAGGCATTGCGTCCCACCGCCTTGGACTTGTACATGGCCAGGTCTGCCTGCTTGAGCAGATCGTCGATACTGGTCAGATTGCCCATGAAGAGCGTGGCGCCGATACTCGATGTGCTGCGGTGGCTAAGCTGCTTGAGCCAGTAAGTCTGGCTCAGTTCTTGCAGTATCTTGTTGCCGATGATATCGACCTGGGCTGCCGCCTGTTCCGCATTCACATGCAGGTCCGTCAGCATGACGACGAACTCATCGCCGCCCAGGCGCGCTACGGTGTCGCCAGCGCGCACGCAGCCGACCAGGCGCCGCGCGACTTGATTGAGCAATAGGTCGCCCATGCCGTGCCCAAGCGTGTCGTTGAGTGTCTTGAAATTGTCCAGATCGATGAATAGGACGGCGCCATGCTTGCCGCTGCGCATGCTCGATGTCTTCGCCTGCTTCAGGCGGTCCCGCAGCAAGATGCGGTTGGGCAGATTGGTGAGTTGATCGAAGAAGGCCAGTTGCTGTATTTGCTTCTCTGTCTTCTTGCGCTCGGCGCGCCGAAAGCGGTGCCGTTTTTGTATCAGCAGCAGCCCGAGCGTGCTGAAAACGGCGACCAAACCGAACAGGATGCTTTGCGCATACAAGCTCTGGCGCCACGGCGCGAACAAAATCTCGGTGTCGCGGCTCACGGCGATGCGCAGCGTCGTCCCGAAGATGGACGCGCTCGACGGCACGTCGCGCTCGGCGACCATGCGATGCTGCTCGGCGCTGCGCGCCAGGCCGGGCATCCGGGCGTCGGTCTGGCGCGAAGAAGCCAGGTACATCTGGCCGTCTTCGCGTGAAATCGAGCTATGCACATCGTGCGCATAACGAATCGAATCGAGCAGGTCGGAAAAATAGGCGGGCGCCAGGCTGACCATGACGATGCCGCCAAAACGGCCCTGAAACCCGCTGATGCGCCGGCACAGGCTGATCGCGCCGGGAACGGCGGTGTCGCCAGGCGGTGCGCTCACGTGCAGCAATTGCGGATCGGCGAGTCGCATGGCTTTTTGGAAGCAATCGTTTTGCCGGAAGCTTTCGGCCGCCATGTCGGCGTCGCTGCCCGCGACCACCTGCCCGTCAGGACCGATGACCAGGATGGGGCGGATGCCGATCAGCGTATCGTTGATCACTTTGAGCCAGTGGTTGGCCCGCCGCAGGTGATCGCCTTGCGCCTGCCAAGTGGCCAGTTCGTCGATGATGCTGTCGATCACCCGCTTGCTCAACTTTAATTGCGGCGTTAAATTCTTTTCCACGATTTCCGCCTGCATCGCCAGCCGCTCGTGTTCCTGGCGATTAATCCGGTGATATTCCTCGTACTGGGTAAATGCAATGAAGCCGGCCAATGCCGACAACAGCATGGCGTGGATCAGCCATTGCTGGAGAAAGTGTTCATTTTTAATCTGCTGCGGTGCGGACATGGAAGGTATGCGAGGTTCTGGCGCGGCAACCCGTTGCCACTGGCTTGCTTCGATCCAGATGGCCAAATGCTTTTGTTGCGAATGAGAAAGTGTAGCGGGGCATGCGTAAGCAAAATGTAAATTGCTTAGTCGGGCATGTAAATGTTTCGTAAATTCTGCACAGATAAAAAAGGAAGTTATTACCTTTCGGTAAAAACTTCCTTTGGGAAAATATGACAATTTTCAAGTCATATTTTCATGTCAACATGTCGTTGACGTTGACAAGAGAGACGCGCTTAGGCGAAGTTCTTGGCAACGAATTCCCAGTTGACCAGGCCCCAGAACGTTTCCACGTACTTGGCGCGCAGGTTGCGGTAATCGATGTAGTAGGCGTGTTCCCATACGTCGCAGGTCAGCAGTGGCTTGTCGCCGGTGGTCAGAGGGCAGCCGGCGTTCGAGGTGTTGACGATGTCGACGGAGCCGTCGGCTTTTTGTACCAGCCAGGTCCAGCCCGAACCGAAGTTGCCTATGCACGACTTGGTGAATTCTTCCTTGAACTTGTCGAACGACGACCATTTGGCGTTGATCGCGTCAGCCACGGCACCGGTAGGCGCGCCGCCGCCGGCCGGCTTCATGCCGTTCCAGTAGAAGGTGTGGTTCCATACTTGTGCTGCATTGTTGAAGATGCCGCCCGACGATTTCTTGATGATCTCTTCCAGCGACAGGTTCTCGAACTCGGTACCCTTGATCAGGTTATTCAAGTTGGTGACATACGCCTGGTGATGCTTGGCATAGTGGTATTCCAGGGTTTCTTTCGAAATATGCGGCGCCAGAGCGTCCATTTCATACGGCAGTGGTGGCAGAGTATGTTCCATGTGATGTCCCTTTATGGTGAGTATTCGGAGTCTTCCGGCCTGGGCCGGAGGGTTGAGCCTTGCGTGCTTGAACCAAGCATTCTTGCTGAACGAGCCACTATTGTAAAGCGGATGCGCCATTGCTGCAGATTCCGGCACGCGTGGCGGATGCTGTCGGCGTAGTGATTCTCGTTTAGCTTAAGTTGCGAGGAAATGGTCGCTGCCGCAAGCCTCAGCGGACGCTGGCGCACGGATAGCCTGCGTCTTTCAAGCCTTCTTCGACGCCATGCAGGCTTGCGTTGAAGAAGGGGCTGGACCTATCGTGCACCATGCATCGTGCACTGTGAGGCGTGCACCACCATGCCGATGCTCATCGGGTGCTCTGTGTTACGTTAGCGTCGCCTGTACGCTGGCGATGCCGATCTGCGCGCTGCCTTCGGCCAGGCGCACATTGACGTTCTGGCGTGCCTGTAGCTGTGCCGGCGAGCGCACGATGGCGCCCTTTTCATCGCGCACGATAGCGTAGCCGCGCTCCAGGGTGCGCTGGGGATTCAATAGTTCCAGCTGCGCCGTCAGGCCGTCGAGGTGGTGGCGCCGCTGGCCTAGTTGCTGCGCCATGGCCGCGCCGCTGCGGCGCTGCATTTCCACCAGGCGCACGCGCGGCGCCGTGACGTCGGGCCGCAAGGCGACCCAGCGCGAACGCAAGCGCTCGAGCGCGAACTGCGACTGCCTCACGGGCGCGCGCGCCGCATGCGTCATGGCCGTCGACAGGGCCAGCAACTGCAAGCGCTGTTGCTGCAACTGCGCTTTCGGGTTGAGCAGGCGACGGCTGTGGCGGTCCAGCGTTTGCGCTGCATCGTCGAGGCTGCGGCGCATGGCGCGGCGCAAGTCTGCCGCATCGGCGCGCAGCGATGCCAGCCAGTCGGCGCGCGGCGTGGCTGCCAGTTCGGCCGCCGCCGTCGGCGTGGCCGCGCGCAGGTCGGCCGCGAAGTCGGCGATGGTGAAATCGGTCTCGTGACCCACGCCGCTGATGACGGGCATGGAACAATCGGCGATCGCGTAGGCCACGGCTTCATCGTTGAACGACCATAAGTCTTCGATGCTGCCGCCGCCACGGCATACCAGCAGCACGTCGCACTCGGCCCTTGTCGATGCCGTGCGGATGGCTTGCGCGATTTTTTCCGGCGCTTGCTGGCCCTGTACGGGCGTAGGGTACACAATGATATTGATGTGCGGTGCACGGCGCTTGAGCGCGATCAGCACGTCGCGCAGGGCCGCCGCTTGCGCGCTGGTGACGATGCCGATGCTGCGCGCAAACATCGGAATGGGGCGCTTGCGTTCCTGCTCGAACAGGCCCTGTGCGGCCAGTTTTTCCTTCAGGCGCTGAAATGCTTCATACAGGGCGCCCACGCCGGCGCGGCGGATGGCTTCCACGTTGATCTGGTAATCGCCGCGCGCGCCATACAGGGTGACGAGGGCGCGCACTTCGACTTTGTCGCCTTCGCGCGGCGTGAAGCCGGCGTACTGGGCGCGGCCGCGGAACATCACGGCGCGCACCTGGGCGCCATCGTCTTTCAAGGTGAAATACCAGTGGCCCGAGGCGGCGCGCGTGAAGTTGGAAATCTCGCCGGCGATCCAGGTCAGGGGGAACGAGCGCTCGAGCAGGCGCGCGACGGCCTGGTTCAGGGCGCTGACGGTCAGCACGGGCGGGGCGGCAAAGCCGCTGTCAGTCGGGGTGTCGGTCATCATGAAGTGGGAGAGGGAAGGGAACTGTCCACATATTATCGGCGAGGTCATGCTTATGTCATATATCGCGCAAAACAACAAGTTCTATTTCTAAGTATTTGATTTTATGTGGAATTCCTGTATGCCTGATTTGCGTGCACAGGGAAAAAATCCTTTAATATCAAGCACATCAACGCAGCCCCTGCTACTTACGCACAAAGTTATCCACAGAAAGTGTGCGGAACTTTTTTCCATGCACCAACGTTGCCGAGCAGAGCTGTTTTGGCGAGGAAAAATGCCTTGCTACATTTTTGCGCACGGCAATAAAATGCTGAGGAATCAATCGCTTAGTCTGCCATGCATGGCCTTGCGCACAATCTTATCCACAAAAAATGTGCAGAACTCCGATCTGGCGTGTGAATTATCCACCGACATGCCCATGGCACGGCTTGCCTGAATTTTGCGCAGCATAAGAATATTCATATAAATCAATAGTTTAGTATCGCAGTGTGTGCATTGCGCACAATCTTATCCACAGAATATGTGCAAAACTGCCTAAACCGTAGCGTCTCTTCGCCGGATTTTTCACTGCACGCGCGGGCTGTGAGTCTGCCTTATTTTTAAGCATGTAAAAAAAATCCTTTAAAATCAATGCTCTTCCAGGGAGTTAATCAGCTTGCTCACAATCTTATCCACACTTTATGTGTGGAACTGCACTGGCGCCGGAAAAGTACAGTATCGCAGCGAAACGCGGCCATCAAAATGCCTCTTTTCGGCTCCTGCCACATTTTTATGCAAGCTAAAAAAACGATATAAATCAATGTACTTGGCGTCTATTCTTGCGCTTGCACACAATCTTGTCCACAGATTGTGTGTGAAACTTTGACGCTGACTAAGTCGCCTATTTTTCGCCGCCTGCCACTTTTTTGCGCATTGATTTAATCTCCTTTAAAATCAGGCACTTAATCGAATTACTTGGCTTTGCGCACAATCTTGTCCACAGTAAATGTGCAAAACTCTTCAACTGTTAATTTATTGACATTGACTATGCTCGATAAACTGCTATGCCTGTATTTTACGCATACCGACAATACCCATGTAAATCAATGACTTGCATGCTGCATTTCATGCTTGCTCACAATCTTATCCACACAAAGTGTGCAAAACTGTGCACTGGCGGTATACGCCCGGCGCGTGGTGTGGGCCAGTGCGCAGTCAGTCACCACTTGCCGCCGACGCGGCAACGCGCTACATTGCGCCATTCCCGCGCCGACATGTCATCGCATTTCGGCGCTCGCTACAATACGGTTTGTCCGGGCGCTGCATCGCCTTCTCTCGCCTTCTCTTTACCAGGAGTTTCTTTTGCTTGCTATATTCCAAGCCGCTGGCTGGCCCATCTGGCTGTTGTTAATTGCTTCCATCGTCGCCCTGGCCCTGATCATCGAGCGCGTGTTTTACTTGCGTCGTGGAAAGATCTTGCCCCGCAAGCTCTTCGATGAAGTGGTACAGGTGTATCGCAGCGGCAAGATCACGCCCGATACGGTAAGCAAGCTGGAAGACAATTCGCCGTTGGGCGTGGTGCTGGCCGCCGCCTTGCGCAATGTCAACGCGCCGCGCGAGGTGATGAAGGAATCGATCGAGGAGGCGGGCAGTGGCGTGGCCCACGTGCTGGAGCGCTACCTGACCACCCTCGGCACCATCGCCACCCTGGCCCCACTGATGGGGCTATTTGGCACGGTGGTGGGCATGATTGAAATCTTCGGTTCGCAAAATGCCAGCGGCTCGAATCCGGCCCAGCTGGCCCACGGCATTTCGGTGGCGCTATACAACACCGGCTTTGGCCTCGCCATCGCGATGCCGGCACTGATCTTCTACCGCCATTTCCGCGCCCTCGTCGACAGCTTCGTTATTGACATGGAGCAACAAGCGGTCAAGTTCGTCGACATCGTCCACAGTGGCCGTCAATGAACTTCCGCAAAGGCAAGGGGCGTGAAGACCCCGAAATCAATCTGATCCCGTTCATCGACGTGCTGCTGGTGATCCTGATCTTTCTGATGGTCAGCACCACCTACAGCAAATTTACGCAGCTGCAGATCACCTTGCCGACGGCCGACGCCGAGCAAGCGAAGGACAAGCCACAGCAGATCGACGTCACTATCGATGCCAAGGGTAACTATACTGTGAACCGCGAACCGGTCTCGTTTCGCGACGTCGCTGGCCTGGCCGATGCCTTGCAGAGCGCGGCCAGGGCGGCCAATGGCGGCAAGGCGCCCGCGCAGACGCCCGTGGTGGTGCTCAACGCCGACCAATTCGCCATGCACCAGATGGTCATCCATGTCATGGAAGCGGCGCGCCTGGCCGGCTATGAAAAGCTGACGTTTGCGGCGCAGGCGGGCGGCAAGTAAGGCAAACCTCCAACCCCAACCGAAGTGCCGGGGTCGGACCCTCAGGGTCCGACCCCAGGTGTTGATTTTGGGTTCCAATTTTATTTGACACCCATGCCCACATCCTCCCCCGCCAAGCTTGAAACGACTCTCACCCGCGCCTGGCTGACGCGCGGTCCGCTGGCGTGCGCGCTTTGGCCTGTCTCTCTGCTGTTCGGCGCCCTGAGCGCGCTACGGCGCGGCCTGTACCGCGTCGGCGTGTTGAAATCGACGCGCCTGCCCGTGCCCGTCGTCGTCGTCGGCAATATCTTTATTGGCGGCACAGGCAAGACGCCGCTGACGATCTGGCTGGTGCAAGCCTTGCGCGACGCCGGCATGCGCCCTGGCGTCATTTCGCGTGGCCATGGCAGCGCCGAGCGCTTGCCGCGCGCCGTCACTGCCGCCTCTACGGCGCAGCAGGTGGGCGACGAGCCGCTGTTGATGTTCCAGCGCGGCGCTTGTCCCGTAATGGTGGGGCGCGACCGCGCGCAAGCGGGGCGGGCGCTACTGGCGGCGCACCCGGACGTCGACGTACTGGTCACGGACGACGGTTTGCAGCATTACGCTTTGCAGCGCGACGTGGAAATCGTGCTGTTCGATGGCCGCGGCGTTGGCAATGGCTGGTTGCTGCCGGCCGGCCCTTTGCGTGAATCGCCGCGCCGTCGGCGCGATGTGACCGTGCTCAATGCGCCCGAGTTGGCGCCGGCACTGCTGGGCAACGTCGCGCCCGCAGCTTCATTGGTGGTGCAGATGCTGCTCGATGGCAGCGTGGCCGAGCGCCTGCTCGAGCGCAGCGTGCAACTGCCGTTGGCGACCCTGGCGGCCAGCGGTCAGCGCATCGTGGCGGCGGCCGGCATCGGCAATCCCCGGCGTTTCTTTGCCATGCTGCGCGCTGCCGGATTGGACTTTGTGGAGCTGTCCTTGCCCGACCATCACGACTTCCTCGACCAGCCATTTGCGGCACTCGACGCCGATGTGATCTTGATCACCGAGAAGGATGCAGTAAAATGTGCGCAAATTGAATATCTCAAAGATGACCCGAGACTGTGGGTCGTCCCCGTCAGTGCGCGCATCGATAGCGCGCTGGCCCAACAAATTGTGGAGAAATGTCGTGGACGCTCGATTGCTTGATATCCTGGTCTGCCCTGTTTGCAAGGGTCCGCTTGAACACGATAAAAAGGCGCAGGAATTGATTTGCCGCGCCGACCGCCTGGCCTATCCTATCCGCGATGGCATCCCCATCATGTGGGCGGACGAAGCGCGCACCTTGCAAGACGCAGTGGAATAACGATGGCGTTCATCGTCATCATCCCGGCCCGCCTGGCCTCGACGCGACTGCCGGGCAAGCCGCTGGCCGACCTGGGCGGCAAGCCCATGGTGGTGCGCGTGGCCGAGCAAGCGCTGCTCTCGGGCGCCACACGCGTCATCGTTGCCACCGACCATGACAGCATCCGCGCCGCCTGCGCCGCGCACGGCGTGGAAGTGTGCATGACGCGTGCCGACCATCCGTCGGGCACGGACCGCATCGCCGAAGTGGCGCGCACGCTCGATTTGCCGCCGGACGCCGTCGTCGTCAACCTGCAGGGCGACGAACCCTTGATCGATCCCGCCCTGCTGGCCGCCTGCGCGGCGCAGATCAGCGCCAGCGTCCCCATGGCCACGTGCGCCCACCCGCTGCATGATGTGCTTGAGGCCTTCAACCCGAATGTCGTCAAAGTGGTGCTGGACAAGGCGAATCGCGCCTTGTATTTTTCGCGCGCCTGCATCCCCTGGCACCGCGACGGCTTTGCACAGTCGCGTGAAACCTTGCCGCAAGGCTACGTGCCGCTGCGCCATATCGGCCTGTATGCGTACAGCAATGCGTTTTTGCAAACGTACCCCAGCCTGTCCGCGTCGCCGCTGGAAGCGATCGAGGCGCTGGAGCAGTTGCGCGTGCTGTGGCACGGTGTTGCCATCGCCGTGCACGTCACCGACTCGGCGCCTGCAGCCGGCGTTGATACGCCGGAAGATCTTGTCAGGGTACAAGCCCACTACGGCGTTCTGTAACGCGCTGGCGGCAAAGCGGCAAAGCGGCAGGTGTGCAACGGTGGTTTGTATGCCTGCAGCAAAAACCACATTTTGAAACCCCTGTCTCGCTTATTACTGGCTTTGATCAATCAGGGCATGACAATTCGACAGCAAACTGGCGCTGCGGGGATTTTTTGTGGTAAGTTTCGTAGAGAAAGATAGTCATAGCAACATCATCTAAAAATAATTACACATACCACCATCCAAAATCTGTTTTTTAGGAACTTTTCAATGCGTCTGATACTTTTAGGAGCACCCGGTGCCGGCAAGGGCACCCAAGCTAACTTCATCAAAGAAAAATACAACATTCCACAAATCTCCACGGGCGACATGCTGCGCGCGGCGATCAAGGAATGCACAGAACTGGGCCTGGCAGCGAAAAAAGTCATGGATGCGGGCGGCCTCGTGTCCGACGACATCATGATCGGCCTGGTCAAGAACCGCTTGCAAGAAGCCGATTGCGCCCATGGCTACCTGTTCGATGGCTTCCCACGCACCATCGCGCAAGCGGACGCCATGAAAGATGCCGGCATCAATGTCGACTATGTGCTGGAAATCGATGTGCCTGATGCCTCGATCATCGAGCGCATGGATGGCCGCCGCAGCCACCCCGGTTCGGGCCGCGTCTACCACGTCAAATTCAACCCGCCCAAGGTAGACGGTATCGATGACATCACGGGCGAAGCGCTGATCCAGCGTGACGACGACAAGGCCGAAACGGTCAAGAAGCGCCTGGACGTCTACCATAACCAGACCAAGGTCTTGCTCGGTTACTACAACGAATGGGCCAAGTCCGGCCTGTCAGGTGCGCCGAAATACCGCCGCATCGCCGGCGTCGGTCCGGTTGAGCAAATCCGCGACAGCGCCTTCGCTGCCCTGGCTGAATAAGCAGTGATGTAAAAGCGGACCTCAGCGTCCGCTTTTTTTCTGCCCGCATCGCTGAAGGCATAACGTTTTCGTAGTTCAGGTTTTTTGCAGGTCGTGTTTTCCTGGCTGCGCGTGCCTACCCGGTGCGTTCTGCAGCTGTTGGCAATGACGTCGGATAAAAACAGAAGGGGACGATATGGCAGCCAGTTTGTGGTTTGCGGTAGCCTGCGGCTTGCTCGCAGTCATTTACGGTGTGATGTCGCGTAGCTGGATCTTGCGCCAGGATCCCGGTAACGCGCGCATGCAGGAAATCGCGCTAGCCATCGAGCAGGGTGCGGCCGCCTATCTGGCGCGCCAGTACCGTACCATCGCGTTTGTGGGCGTGGTGTTGCTGATCGCCATCTATGCGCTGCTTGGCCTGCATACGGCGCTGGGCTTTTTGATCGGCGCCGTGCTCTCGGGCGCCTGCGGCTTCATCGGCATGAATGTCTCGGTGCGGGCCAATGTGCGCACGGCCCAAGCGGCCACGCTGGGTATCAACCAAGCTTTGAGCGTGGCCTTCAAGGGCGGAGCGATCACCGGCATGCTGGTGGTCGGCTTGGGCCTCTTGGGCGTGACCCTGTTCTACTGGCTGCTGGTGATGAAGGGTGCGCCCGGCCTGAGCCAGCATGACTTGATCAAGCCCCTGATCGGACTGGCCTTCGGCGCTTCGCTTATTTCCATCTTCGCTCGCCTCGGTGGCGGCATTTTTACCAAGGGCGCCGACGTGGGCGCTGACCTGGTAGGCAAGGTCGAGGCGGGCATCCCCGAGGACGATCCGCGCAATCCTGCTGTCATCGCCGACAACGTGGGCGACAACGTGGGCGACTGCGCCGGCATGGCGGCCGACCTGTTCGAAACCTATGTCGTGACCCTGATCGCCACCATGCTGCTGGGCGCATTGCTGATGGCGCAGGCCAGCAGCACGGCCATCATTTATCCGCTGCTGCTGGGCGCCGTCTCCATCCTCGGGTCCATCGTCGGCTGCGCGATGGTGAAGACCAAGCCGGGCGCGAAGATCATGTCGGCCCTGTACACGGGCCTGTGGTGGGCTGCTGGCTTGTCGCTGCTCGGCTTTGCCGTGGTGACGTGGCTGCTGTGGCCCGACGACGCCATGCGCTACAAGATGATGGGCGCTACCTTCGTCGGCATCGTGCTCACCGGCCTGATGGTCTACATCACCGAGTACTACACGGGCACGGATTTCAAACCCGTGCGCCATATCGCCGAAGCGTCGACGACGGGTCACGGTACGAATATCATCGCCGGCCTGGGCGTATCGATGAAGTCCACCGCTTACCCGGTGCTGGCCGTTTGCGTCGCCATCCTCGTCTCGTATCAATTGGCCGGCCTGTACGGCATCGCCATTGCAGCGACGGCCATGCTGTCGATGGCGGGCATCATCGTCGCGCTCGACGCGTATGGCCCGATCACCGATAACGCGGGCGGCATCGCCGAAATGTCGGGCCTGCCCGACTCCGTGCGCGCCATCACCGATCCGCTCGATGCCGTGGGCAACACCACCAAAGCCGTCACCAAAGGTTATGCCATCGGTTCGGCCGGGCTGGCCGCGCTGGTGCTGTTCGCCGACTACACGCATGCGCTCGAATCGGTGGGCCAGCACATCACCTTTGATTTGTCTAACCCCATGGTCATCGTTGGCCTCTTCATCGGTGGCCTGATACCGTATCTGTTCGGCGCCATGGCGATGGAAGCGGTGGGCCGCGCTGCGGGTGCCGTGGTGGTCGAAGTGCGGCGCCAGTTCCGCGATATCAAGGGCATCATGGAAGGCACGGCGCGGCCCGAATACGACAAGGCCGTCGACATGCTGACGGCGTCGGCTATCCGGGAAATGATCGTACCCTCGCTGTTGCCGGTGGTGGTGCCCGTCGTTGTCGGCATGCTGCTGGGGCCAGCGGCGCTGGGCGGGCTCTTGATGGGCACCATCGTGACGGGCCTGTTCGTGGCCATTTCCATGACCACGGGCGGCGGCGCCTGGGACAACGCCAAGAAATATATCGAGGATGGCCACTTCGGCGGCAAGGGCTCGGAGGCGCACAAGGCGGCC
Source organism: Janthinobacterium sp. CG_23.4 (assembly GCF_029892305.1). Classification (NCBI taxonomy): domain Bacteria; kingdom Pseudomonadati; phylum Pseudomonadota; class Betaproteobacteria; order Burkholderiales; family Oxalobacteraceae; genus Janthinobacterium; species Janthinobacterium sp. CG_23.4. The sequence continues at coordinate 1,119,066 of NZ_JARXUX010000001.1, forward strand.
GTCACGGGCGACACGGTGGGCGACCCGTACAAGGACACGGCGGGACCGGCCGTGAACCCCTTGATCAAGATTATCAATATCGTGGCCCTGTTGCTGGTGCCGCTGCTGCCGGCCAAGGGCTGGCTGGAGGTCAGGGCACCGGTGTCCAGTCATGTGATCGCAGCGCCGGTCCTGGCGCCGGTGACACCGGTGCAAGTATTGCCGGCGCAGTAAGGCTACTCCTGCCCGCCCCGCATCACATGCTGCGGGGCGGTGCCGCGTCAGAAGCGCGACGTCAGGCCTGCAAACATGCGCCGCCCTGGCACGTAATAGGTGACCAAGCCATCGTTTGCCGGGCCCTTCTTGAACAGGTTTTCCACGCCGCCGCGCAGCGTCCAGTGCGGCGTGACCTTGTACGACACGACCGCGTCAACGATGGTGTAGGCCTTGTTGGGCGTGCGGCGCGTCGCGGAACGTGACTCGGCGTCCAGTTCCTTGCCCGTGTATTGGGCCGATACTTCACCGAACAACTGGTCGTTCACTTGCCAGCCCAGTGCCGAATACAGCGACACTTTCGGCGTTGACAGCAAGTTCACTCCGGTAGTCAGGTTTTTCGCTTCCGCCATGTAGGTCAGGTTGTTACGCCAATTCACATGTTTCGTCAGGGGGATGGTGAGTGTGCCTTCGAGCCCGCTGGTGCGCGCTTTCTGGATATTCGTCATCTTGGTCCACCATTGTCCCTGGAAGAAGCCCAGCGGCGCATAGTCGATCTTGTTCTTGAAATCCGTGCTGAAATACGTCAGCCCGGCATCCCAACCGTTGTGTTCGTACGCCACGCCGATTTCGGTCGCGGTGCTCGTTTCCGGCGTCAACTCCGCGTTGCCAGCCATGTAGCAGCCGCCCTTGATGTAACCGAGTGGACGCAGGCCGTTGCAGCCGCCGCCGCCCGACTGTGTGGCGGCGCCCGGCGAGTTTTCCTTCAGGCTGGGGGCACGGAAGCCTTGCGACACGCCACCCTTGATGGTCCAGGCTGGCAAAGGGTGGTACACCAGATACAGGCGCGGGCTGTAGTGGTTGCCGAACTTGCCGTGGTGATCGAGGCGCAGGCCGGCCGTGGCCGTCAAGTCCTCGCGCAGGAACAGCTGATCTTCCGCGAACAGTGCCGAGGTGGTGCCGGACAAGGTTGCGCCGCTCACGGGATTGCCCAGGTAATCGGTGGGCAAGGTGCCGATGGTGTCCGTATTCGTCAATTGCTGGTGTTTCCATTGGCCGCCCATCACCAGCAGTTGCTCGACGCCCCAGCCCAGGCGTTTTTCCAGGGCCGCGTCCAGCGTGCTGTCCTTGGACTTGGCCAGCGTCCCGATGAACTGGTTGTCATAGTCGTTATGGTACAGATTGACCTTGGCCTTGCCGAAATCATAGCGGCCTTCATAGTCGAGGCCCACGCTCTTACGGATCAGCTTGCTTGCGCCCCAAGCACCGAACAGTGGCCTGCCGTTCTGGTTCAGCGTGGGCGAATCGCTCGCTTCCTGGCGGCCATAGCTGGCGTCCAGCGACAGGCTGTGCTTGTTATTTATGGCCCAGTTCAGCTGGCCGCTCATGGTCTGGTTACGTTCGCCACCTATGCCGCCTGCCTTGCCGTTGCTGCGTTCATCGGGTTTTTGTTCCGATTGCCCGATGCCGATGCGCATGCCGACGGACTCCGACAGGGGGCCGGCCAGATTCAATCCCAACTGGTGCGCCGTGCCGCGGCCGCTGTCCTGCGGCTGCGTGTAGTTGGCCGTAGCCGTACCGTTCCACTTGCCCGGTACCTTGCGCGTGATGATGTTGATCACGCCGCCCATGGCGTCCGAACCGTACAGCGAGGACATGGGGCCGCGCACCACTTCGATGCGCTCGATCATGTCGGGCGAGATCCAGTTCAAGTCCTGGCGGCCCAGGTCGGGGCGGTAAGCCGTGTCGGCCGAGCTGCCGACGCGCTTGCCATCGACCAGGATCAAGGTGTATTTGTCGGGCAAGCCGCGCAGCTTGATCTTCGATTCCTCGCCGACCGGGCTGGTGCCGCCCGTCACGCCGGGAATGCGGCGCAGCAAGGTGTTGAGGTCATACACGGGCTGGCGTTCGATTTCTTCGCGCGTGACGACGCTGATGCTGGCCGGCGCATCCTGGATATCGATGGCCGTACCCGATGCGGTAACGACGACCGTGTTCATGCTGGGATCGGCGGCTACATGGGCTTCGGCCCAGGCGCTGCTGACGGCCAGCGACAGCAGGCAGGGCAGTAGCCGGGTGGCACAATACACGGCGCGGGCGGGATTGGAAACGGGGCTTACGAAGGTGGGACTACGCTTGGTCATGGTGAGTTTTCCGGAACTTGTTATTGCCTGGCTACCGTCCGGGTGGCTCGGGTATGAATGAATGAATGAATGAATGAAAAGAAAATATACTGTGCTCGAATCCTGCCAATGAGAATAAGAATCGTTAGCATTCTAATGCCATCCTGGCAAGAAGGAAAGTTTTGAACGGAAATAAAACACCGTTGCAAGCTGCGCATGGCAGGGGCAATTGTCAGCTTGTTAGCTTTGCTGGCATGTGGCATGGCGTGTGCCAATAAAGAAAGTCGTGCGATGGCAACAACGATCAGGGCAGGCGCATGTGCGCTGTTGCTGCAAGTTTTCGCTGAGAGAGCGTAAAAGTGGCTACAATTGTCGCCGACATTACGTTTACGTTTACGTAAGCGTAATGCATGACGCCATGCACCATGCAACCATCGGATGCTGGGAAAGCGGCCCTTATCACTCAGGAGATTTCATGCAGATTCAGGACAATGTATTCATCATCACCGGCGGCGCATCGGGTTTGGGCGCGGCCACGGCGCGCATGCTGACGGCCGCTGGCGGCAAGGTCGTGCTGGCCGACGTGCAGACGGAGGCGGGCCAGGCATTGGCCGCTGAACTGAACGGCGTGTTCGTGCAGTGCGATGTCACGTCGGAAGAAGATGGCATGGCCGTGGTGGCAGCGGCAGGCAAGCTGGGGATATTGCGCGGCTTGGTCAATTGCGCCGGCGTAGCGCCTGCCGTGAAAACCGTGGGCAAGGATGGCCCGCATCCGCTGGCCCTGTTCCAGAAAGTCGTCAACATCAATCTGGTGGGCACCTTCAATATGTGCCGCCTGGCGGCCGACGCCATGGCCAGGCAGGATGCGACCGCTGAAGGCGAGCGCGGCATCATCATCAACACCGCTTCCGTGGCCGCTTACGATGGCCAGATCGGCCAGGCCGCGTACGCGTCGTCGAAGGCGGCAGTGGTAGGCCTGACCCTGCCGATGGCACGCGACCTGTCGCGCAGCGGTATCCGCGTCATGACGGTGGCGCCTGGCATTTTTGAGACGCCGATGCTGCTGGGCATGCCGGCCGAAGTGCAGGATGCGCTGGGCAAGATGGTGCCGTTCCCTTCGCGCCTGGGCAAACCCGGCGAATACGCGCAACTGGTGAAAGCCATCGTGGAAAACATCATGCTCAATGGCGAGACCATCCGCCTTGATGGCGCGATTCGCATGCAGCCGAAATAACAGCATCCGGGCACTGCCCAGGGCGTCGCTGCATGCTCCGGGCTTGTCATGCTGCGTGCCATCCGCCCTGTTTTCGGCCACGCGCCTGCCCCTGTAGATTGCCATGCACTCTGACGCGGACAGTGCCCTGGCGGGTATTTGATGTAGGATGCCGCCGTATGGGGCGTACAGCCTTGCCGGGCTGTACGCCCTTTTTTTATCGGAGAATCCATGATCATATTGAAGCCGCTGGTGCTGAGCCTGACCTTGCTGGGAGCGCTCGTTGCCAGTCCCGTATTTGCCGAAGTGCCGCAAAGGGCGCCGGAAATTGCCACCGCATATACGGAAAAATCGGGTTGGGCGGCGCAGAAAAACATGGTCGCCGCCGCCAATCCTCTGGCCGCCGATGCCGGCTACCAGATGCTCAAAATAGGCGGTAGCGCCATCGATGCGGCCATCGCCACGCAGTTGGTGCTTACTTTGGTCGAACCACAATCGTCGGGCATCGGCGGCGGCGCCTTTTTGCTGTATTCCACGGCCAAGGGCGTGCAAGCGTTTGACGGGCGCGAAACGGCGCCTGCCGCTGCCGACGAACACCTGTTCCAGAATGCCGACGGCACAGCTGTTTCGCGCGCGACGGGCGTGGTGGGCGGGCGTTCCGTGGGCGCGCCGGGCGTGCTGCGCATGCTCGAGCTGGCGCACAAGGAGCACGGCAAGCTGCCGTGGGCGACCCTGTTCGGCCCCGCCATCGGCCTGGCGCATGACGGCTTTCCCGTCAGTCAGCGCCTCAACGGCCTGTTGAACTGGGATCAGGCACTGAAGCGCGACCCTGTCGCCGCCGCCTATTTTTATGACCAGCAAGGCAAGCCCTGGCCCGTTGGCCATGTGCTGAAAAACCCGCAGCTGGCACGCACCCTGCGCGAGATCGCCCTCGGTGGCGCCGACGCCTTTTACCAAGGCCGCATCGCGCGCGACATCGCCGCCAAGGTGGCGTCGCACCCGAGCAATCCGGGCAAGCTGACGGCGCGCGATATCGCCGCTTATCAGGCCAAGGTGCGCGAACCCGTGTGCAGTGACTACAAGGCCTGGACCGTGTGCGGCATGCCGCCGCCATCGTCGGGCGGCATCGCCATCGCGCAGATGCTGGGCATGCTGGAAGTGAAAGATATCCGGCCGTATGCGCCCGTCGATGGCGTGCTCGATGCGCAAGCGATCCATTTGTTTACGGAAGCGGGACGCCTGGCCTACGCCGACCGCAACCGCTACGTGGCCGATACCGACTTCGTGCCGCTGCCGGGCAAGGGCATCGCCTCCCTGCTCGATAAAAACTACCTGGCGCAGCGCGCCTCGTTGATCGGCGAGAAATCCATGCGCCGCGCCTTGCCCGGCACGCCGCCCGGCATGCAGGTGGCGTGGGGCATGGATAACGCCCTGCAGCGTCCGTCGACCTCGCACCTGGTGGCGGTGGACGCCTTCGGCGGCGGCCTGTCGATGACCAGCAGCGTGGAAGACGCGTTCGGCTCGCGCCAGATGGTCGACGGCTTTTTGCTCAATAACCAGTTGACGGATTTCTCGTTCGATTCGCGCGATGCCGATGGCCCGATCGCCAATCGCGTCGAAGCGGGCAAGCGTCCGCGTAGCGCCATGTCGCCCACTCTCGTGTTTGAGAAGGGCACGCACAAGCTGGTGCTGGCGACGGGATCGCCCGGCGGCTCGTCCATCATCAATTATGTGGCCAAGGTACTGGTCGGCACCATGGATTGGGGCTTGAACGTGCAGCAGGCGATCAGCTTGCCCAACTTCGGCAGCCGCAATGGCCCGACGGAGCTGGAAAAAGGGCGTGCGCCGGCAGCCCAGGTCGCGGCGCTGCAAGCCATGGGCCACGAGGTGCGCGTCATCGAACAAAATTCCGGCTTGCAGGGCATCATGCGCCTCAATGCGCATGGCAAGGATTTTTGGTTTGGTGGCGCGGACCCGCGGCGCGAGGGCATGGTCCGAGGAGATTAATTTGTCCTAAACTTTTCCACAAAGCATCCAGACCCTGCTAATCTGCCAGCATGGGAATGCAAAATAAAACAGGCTTGATACTCACTGGAGGGGGCGCTCGTGCCGCCTACCAGGTGGGCGTGCTGCAGGCGATTTCGGCGATTCTGTGGGAAGCGGGCTGGGCGCCGGCGCGCAACCCGTTCGACATCATTTGCGGCACCTCGGCTGGCGCCATCAACGCCACGGCGCTGGCCTGTCGGGCAGACAATTTCGGCGAAGGCGTGCAAAAGCTGCTCGACGTGTGGCAGCACATCCAGGTCGAGCAAGTCTACCGCGCCGATTCGCTGGGCGTGATCCGTTCGGGCGCGCGCTGGTTGTCGCTGCTGTCGTTCGGCTGGCTGCTGCGCCAGTGGCATGCGTCGCCGCCCAACTCCCTGCTCGACAATACCCCCTTGGTCAGCCTCTTGCACCGCATGCTCGACTTGCCGCGCCTGGACGCGGCGCTGGCCGATGGTTTGCTCCATGCGCTGGCCGTGACGGCGTCGTCGTATACGGGCAGCCGCCACATGACGTTTTACCAGACGGCCGCCGAGATCGCGCCCTGGGTGCGCACGCAGCGCGTGGCCCTGCAAGACCAGATCGGCGTGGAACACTTGCTCGCCTCGGCTGCCATCCCCTTCATTTTCCCCGCCGTGCCCCTGTACGTGGGCGGCCAGCGCGAGTACTGCGGCGATGGATCGATGCGCCAACTGGCGCCAATTTCCCCGGCCATCCACCTGGGTGCGAACAAAGTGCTGGTGGTGGGGGCGGGGCGCATGACGGAACCGGCGCCCGGTCCGGGCGATGCGGCGCCCTACCCGAGCCTGGCGCAGATCGCCGGCCATGCACTATCGTCGATCTTCCTCGATGGCCTGGCCGTCGACATCGAGCGCTTGAACCGCATCAACCTCACGCTGTCGATGCTGCCGCCTGAATTTCTGGGCAAGACGGCATTGAAACCGGTGCAATTGCTGGTCATCGCGCCTTCCGAACGGCTCGATGCCATCGCCAGCCGGCACATCGGCAGTTTGCCCCGCCCGATACGCACCATGTTGTCGGGCATCGGTGCGGCCGAAGCGCGCGGCGCGGCATTGGCATCGTATTTATTGTTTGAATCGACGTATACTAACGAGTTGATCCGTCTCGGACAGTGCGATACGCAGGCCCGCAAGGACGATGTACTGACGTTTTTTGGTTCTTGAGACGGCCTGCGTAACAGTAGCCGGAATTTTCGCGTTTTTTTGACAGGACGATTGTGGTGGTATTTGGACGTGCGTGCGTATTGGTATCGCTATTGCTATTGTTTTTTCTGCTGCCTGGCGGTTCGGCCGCTGCGGCGCCTGCGCCCACCCTGCGTTTCGACCAGCTCAGCGTCGAACATGGCCTGGCGCAGGAGTCGGTACTGGCCATCGTCCAGGACCGGCAGGGCTATATGTGGTTCGGCAGCCAGTCTGGCCTGAGCCGCTACGATGGCTATCGCATGGTCGTCTACAAGAATGTCGAGGGCGACAAGACCAGCCTGGTCGACAACTGGGTGGGCGAACTGCATGTCGATGGGCAGGGGCAGCTGTGGGTGGGCACCGACAACGGCCTGGATCGCTTTGACGCCGCCAGCCAAACCTTCACGCATTACGCCCCGGCCGAAAAGAGCAAGCGCGGCAACGGCAATCGGCGTATCCACGCCATTGTCGACGATGGCGCGCGCGGCTTCTGGATCGCCACCTCGGACGGCTTGCAGCATTTCGACCCCGCTACCGGCACCTTTCGCACCTGGCACCATGAAGAAGGCAATCCGCACAGCCTGGGCGACAATGAAATCAAGGCGCTGGTGCTGGACGCGCAAAAGCGCCTGTGGATAGGCACGGTCACGGGCCTGGACATGCTGGCGCCGGGCAGTGAGCGCTTCGAGCATTTCGCCGTCGATGCCAAGCCCGGTTCCAAATATAACGTGATCCAGTCGCTGCTGGTCGACCGCCAGCAAAATCTGTGGATAGGCACCATGGCCGGTGCCGAGCGCTGGCGTCTGGGAGGTGCCGGGCAGGCGCCGCAGGCACGCCTGCGCCTGAATGAAAAACAGGGCTTTTCCGCCATCCGCGTGGCCAGTTTGTACCAGGATATCGACGCCACCGTCTGGCTGGGCAGCAATGCCGATGGCCTGTTCCGCTGGCTGCCCGAGAGCGATACCTTTCTGCAGTACCGCCACCAGACGGGCGACAAGTACAGCGTCGCCGACAATCAGCTGTCGTCGCTGTACCGCGACCGCGCCGGCACTTTCTGGGTCGGCTCCTGGTACAACGGCGTGAGCCGGGTCGACCTGGGCGGCGGCGGCTTTTCGCGCATGGCGCTGCCGTCCGGTGACGTCGGCGCGCTGGCCGACAAGAAGGTGCGCGCCGTGGTCGATGCGGGCAATGGCAAGCTATGGCTGGCCACCAAAGCCGGCTTGAAACTGTACGATACGCGCGACGGCAGTTCGCGGCTGTTCGACCTGCGCAGTTCGCCCGGTATGTCGCGTGATGAGCAGGTCACCACCCTGTACAAGGCGCCGGACGGCACCCTGTGGTTGGGAGGCTCGACGGGCTTGCACCGTTTCGATGCGCGACAGGAGCGTTTTTTTACCATGCGCTTTGCCGCCGGTGATCCGAACAGCGATACTATCCGCAATGTCGTGAGCGATCGCAGCGGCATGCTGTGGGTGTCGACGCGCGGCGGCGTGCACCGTTTCGACCCCGTTAGCCGGGCCTTTACTACGTATCGCCACGACCCTGCCAACCCGAACAGCCTGTCCGACAACATGGTGCGGCCCGTGCTGGAAGACGGCAAGGGACAATTGTGGATAGGCACATTCCATGGCCTGGACTTGCTCGACCGCGCCAGCGGCCAATTCCGGCATTTCCGCCACGATCCGCAAAATGCACATAGCCTCAGCCACGACGAGGTGCACTACCTGCACGAAGACAAGCGCGGCGTGCTGTGGGTGGGCACAGCCAATGGCCTGAACCGCATGGATGTCGATGCGAAGGGCGAGATCCGCTTTCGGCGCTTCGTGCGCAAGGACGGCATGGCCGACGATGCCGTCGCCAGCATCCTGGGCGACGATAAGGAGCAGCTGTGGCTGAGTACGAATAGCGGCATCACGCGGCTCGACATGCGCAGTGGCCTGTTGCGCAACTACGACAGCGCCGACGGCACGGTGGAAGGCTCGTACTTCGATGGCGCGGCCCTGCGCGCTACGGATGGGAGCATGTATTTCGGCGGCTTTAACGGCATGACGGTGTTCGTGCCGCAAGATATCCATGACAACCGCGTGCCGCCACTGGTGACCATCACGGAGCTGCAGATTTTTAACAAGCCGGTGTTCATCGGCCGCGGCGAGTTCGCGCACGTGCTCAAGAAGGCGATCGAGCATACGCGCGAGCTGGTGCTGACCAGCCGCGAAAGCGTCTTTTCGCTGGAATTTGCAGCCTTGCATTTCGCAGCACCGCAGCGCAATATGTTCGCCTACCGGCTAGAAGGCTTCGACCAGGAATGGGTCATGACGGATGCGGGGCGGCGCTTCGCCACCTACACCAACCTCGATGCAGGCAATTATGTGTTTCGCGTCAAGGCGGCCAACAAGGACGGCGTGTGGAACGAGAGCGGCGCCACGCTGGCCATCACGATTCTGCCGCCGTTCTGGAAAACCTGGTGGTTCCGCACGCTGATGGCGGCGCTGCTGCTGGGTGCTGTGTATGGCGCTTACCGGCAGCGCGTGCGCGCGCTGCGACGCCAGCAGAACGAGCTGGAAAAACTGGTCGGTGAACGCACGGCCGAATTGCAGAGCAAGGAAATCGAAGTGCTGGCGCAGTCGGAAAAGCTGGCGCAGGTCAATAGCAGCCTGACGAAAAACGAGGAAAGCCTGCGCCAGGCCAAGCGCAAGGCCGAGGATGCGACTCGCCAGAAGTCGGAATTTTTGGCCAATATGAGCCACGAGATGCGTACGCCACTGGCTGGCGTGATCGGCATGCTGGGCTTTGCACTGCGCGACGAGCAGTTGCACGACGCCACGCGCGAGCAGATTTTGCGCGGCCAGGCCAATGCCCAGTCGCTGCTGGTGATCATCAATGACTTGCTCGACTTTTCCAAGATCGAAGCGGGCAAGCTGAGTATAGAGAATATCGATTTCGCGCTGGGCGCTGCCATCGAGACGGTCGTCAGCCTGTTCGAGGAGCAGGCGGCCGCGCGCAGCATCGGTTTTTCTATCGATTTTGCGCCTGACCTGCCGCTCTTCGTGGTGGGCGACCCGACTCGTTTGCGCCAGGTGCTGGTCAACCTGGTCGGCAATGCCTTCAAGTTCACCCAGCGCGGCGGCGTCAGCGTGTGCGTCGAGCGGGCCGGCGTAGCCAGCGGCGCTGGCGCAAGCCGTGTCAACCTGATTCGTTTTACCGTCAGCGACAGCGGCATCGGCATCGATGCGGACGCGATGGCGCGCCTGTTCCAGAAGTTCGAGCAGGCCGACGCCAGTACCACGCGGCGCTACGGCGGCACGGGGCTGGGCTTGGCGATCTGCCGTCAGCTGGTCGAACTGATGCAGGGCGAGATCGAGGTGAGCAGCACGCCAGGGCAGGGCAGCACGTTTGCCTTCACCTTGCCGCTGGCCGATGGCGTGGCGCCGCCGCTGGTGCCGCAGGTGGCGCTGGCGCCGCACAGCCACCAGTTGCGCGTGCTATGCGCCGAAGACTTCCCCACCAACCAGATCATCATCCGCGTCATGCTTGAAGACTTGGGGCACCGCGTCGATGTGGTTGCCAACGGCGTGCTGGCCGTGGCAGCGTGCGTGCAGACGCGCTACGACCTGATCCTGATGGATGGGCGCATGCCGGAGATGGACGGTGCCACGGCGACGCGCCTGATCCGCCTGGGTGGCTGGCCGGACCAGCCCGTGCGCGACCAGGAGCTGATGATCGTGGCCCTGACGGCGAATGCCAGTGAAGAAGACCGCAGCCGCTATCTCGGTGTCGGCATGGATGATTTCCTCAGCAAACCAGTGGACGAGGCGGTGCTGCATGGTTTGCTGGCGCGTGCCATCGAGCGCCAGCTGCAGCGCGGTTTTATGTTGCCGCGCATGCCGAGCATGCCGTCGCACGTTTCGCGCGGCGCCTCGCGCGGCCAGGCCGAACTCGATGCCCTGTTCGGCATCGCGCCGACGGTCGCCGTGGCGGCAGCGTCCCCAGCGGACCGTAGCGGCGAACTGCAGCGGCGCATCCGTGTCGCCTTCGCCGCCGGCCTGGAGGGGCGCCTGCGTGAAATCGACGCCGCCCTGGCGGCGCAGGACAAGGACAACGCCGGGCGCCTGCTGCACGGCTTGAAGGGCAGCGCCGCCTATCTGCATGAAACCCAGCTGCACCAGTTGTGCACGCAACTGGAGGAGGCTGCGGACGGTGGGCGCTGGACGCAGGTAGCCTTGCATTTGCCGCAATTGCGCGCACTGTTGGCGCAGATAGCCGTTTCGGGCAAGAAAATGTAAAATAAGCAATGCCGACCATGTGGCGCGCGGCGAAACTGGGTAGAATATCGCCAGGCCCCCGACGCTGCCGGCAATGGAGAAAGCAATGAAAGTACTGGTAGTTGACGATGATGTCGTGTCGCGCATGGTGTTGATGCATCTGATCGACAGCTGCGGCGTGCACGATATCGTGGAAGCTGAGGATGGCGCAGCGGCTTGGGAGCAGCTCGAAGGGGGCTTGCGTCCGTCGCTGTGCTTTTGCGATTTGCGCATGCCGCGCCTGTCGGGCATGGAACTGCTGCAGAAAATCCGCGCCGACAGCACGCTCGATGCCATGCCGCTGGTGCTGGTGTCGTCGGCCAATGACCAGGACACGGTGCGTGACGCCGTGCAGGCCGGTGCTGCTGGCTATATCGTCAAACCCTTCCAGCCGCAGCAGGTACGCGAGCATATCGATGCCTGCTTCGAGCTCTGCGCATTGCCGGCCGAGACGCCGCGCGACACCTTGCAGCGGCTCGATATCGACGGCGAACGCCTGCAGTCCTATTTGACGGGCTTCCAGGGCCAGATAGAGGCGGCCAGCGAACAGGTCGACGCCTTGCTGGCGCGCGGCGAACCGGCGCAGGCGCGCCAGCAGCTCGAACGCCTGCACCTCGGTTGCCGCACCCTGGGTTTGCATGGCGCGCAGGCCGCGATGATGGACGTGCTGCAGGCATCGGTGCTCGATGGCGGCCAGATACAGGCGGCGCTGGCTGCCTTGGCGCGCAGCGTAGTACAACAGGTGCGCCTGCTGCGACAATAGGACGGCGTCGACTGAAACACCATAACAAAACCGACTGCGCGTCGCCATTTGCGGCCTCCGATGCTCACTGTGCTAAAGCACAGTTCCGCTTCTCAGACCAACGGGGGTGCCGAGCCGCACATCGGCTCGCTACGGTTTGTCAGGTGTATTGAATTTGCTGTTTTTCGCTTGCTGGAAAAATACTTTAGGTTTAAAGTATTTACTTCCGGGCCCTGTGCACGCGCCCGCCACCAGCCAGGATGAGCATGAGCAGCGACCCTACGCCCAGCATGGCATCTCCCCAGGACGACTTTGCGCGCGCGCACCTGCCGCCGCGCGCACTCTGGCCGCAGCTCTGCCTTGACTTGCCCGAGCTGCAGTATCGGGCGCGTCTCAATTGCGTCACCGAACTGCTCGATGCTGCCGTCGCCAGCGGTGGCGGCGAGCGCATCGCCATCCTTGCCGATAGCCAGCGCTGGACTTACGCGCAGCTGGCGCGGCAGGTCGACCGCATCGCCCATGTGTTGCAGACCGACCTGCGCCTGATCCCCGGCAACCGCGTGCTGCTGCGCGGCGCGAATACCCCCATGATGGCCGCCTGCCTGCTGGCCGTGTTGAAGGCCGGCTGCATCGCCGTGCCCACCATGCCGCTGCTGCGCGCGCGTGAATTGTCCACCATCCTGGCCAAGGCGCAAGTGAATGCCGTGCTGTGCGCGCAGCCCTTGCGTGCGGAACTCGATAGCGTGTCGACATGCCCGCCGATGCTGTGCTTTGGCGCCGATGACGGCGAACTGGAACAGCGCATGGCAGCGCGCGACACCGCGTTTGCCGCCTTTCCTGCGCACGATACGGCGGCCGATGATGTCTGCCTGATCAGTTTTACCTCGGGTACGACGGGCGTGCCCAAGGGAACCATGCATATGCACCGCGACTTGCTGGCCATTTGCGACTGCTTCCCCCGCTCCATGCTGCAGGTGCGCGCCGACGATATCTTCATCGGCACGCCGCCGCTGGCCTTTACCTTCGGCCTGGGCGGCTTGCTGCTGTTCCCCCTGCGCTTTGGTGCTTGCGCCGTGCTGCTGGAAAAATGTACACCCGAGACTTTGCTGCGCGCCATCGATGCATACCAGGCCACGATCTGCTTCACGGCGCCGACCTTTTACCGCCTCATGGCGCCGCTCGCTACTCGCCATGAGGTGCGCAGCTTGCGCCTGTCCGTGTCGGCCGGCGAGGCACTGCCGCTGGCCACGCGCGACGCCTGGCAGGTCGCGACGGGACTGGCCATGGTGGACGGCATCGGCGCTACCGAGATGCTGCATATCTTCATTTCTGCCACCGGCGAGGGCATACGCCGAGGTGCTGTCGGCAAGGCCATCCCCGGCTACCAGGCTTGCATCGTCGACGATGCCGGCGTGCCGCAGCCGTCCGGCGTGACGGGCCGCCTGGCCGTGAAAGGCCCCACCGGTTGCCGCTACCTGTCCGACCCGCGCCAGCGCGAATATGTGCAGAACGGCTGGAACCTGACCGGGGATAATTTCGAAATGGACGGCGACGGCTATTTTTATTACCGCTCGCGCAGCGACGACATGATCGTCTCGGCCGGCTACAACATCGCCGGCCCGGAAGTGGAGGAGGCGCTGCAGTGCCACCCGGCCGTGGCCGAATGCGCCGTGGTCGGGCGCGCCGATGCCGAGCGTGGCCAAATCGTCGAGGCGCACGTGGTGCTCAAGGACGGCTGCCTGGCCAGCGATGCGCTGGCGGCCGAACTGCAGCACTTTGTGCGCCAGCAGATCGCCCCGTATAAATATCCCCGCGCCATACGCTTCCTGTCTTCCCTGCCACGCACGGAAACGGGCAAGCTGCAGCGCTTCAAACTTCGCACGGATACCGCATGAATATTGTCTGCATCGGCGGCGGCCCCGCCGGCCTGTATTTCAGCCTGCTCATGAAAAAGCAGAACCCGGAGCACCGCATCACGGTTATCGAGCGCAACCGCCCGTATGACACGTTTGGCTGGGGCGTGGTGTTTTCCGACCAGACCCTGGGCAACCTGGCCAATGCGGACGAGCCGACCGCGCGCGCCATCTTGCAGGCGTTCAATCACTGGGACGATATCGAGATTCGCTTCAAGGGCGAGAGCGTGCGTTCCGGTGGCCATGGCTTTTGTGGCATAGGCCGCAAGCGCTTGCTCAATATCTTGCAGGCGCGTTGCGAGGAACTTGGCGTGCAGCTGAAGTTCGAGACGGAAGTGCAGGACGACCAGGCCATTGCGCGCCAGTACGGCGCCGACCTGGTGATCGCCAGCGACGGCTTGAACAGCCGTATTCGCACGCGCTATGCGGCCAGCTACCAGCCCGAGATCGATCAGCGCCATTGTCGTTTCGTCTGGCTGGGCACGCGCAAGAAGTTCGAGGCTTTCACGTTTGCCTTCCGCCAGACGCCATACGGCTGGTTCCAGGCGCATATTTATCAATATGACGGCGATACATCGACCTTCATCGTCGAAACGCCCGAACACGTGTGGCGCGCCGCGGGGCTCGACAGCATGAGCCAGGAAGAAGGCATTGCCTTTTGCGAAACGCTGTTCGCGCAGGAACTCGATGGCCATGGCTTGCTGAGCAACTCGCCGCATTTGCGCGGCTCGGCGCAGTGGATCACCTTCCCGCGCATCGTTTGCCGGCAATGGGTGCACCGGCAGGATGGGGTGCCTGTCGTGCTGATGGGCGACGCGGCCCACACGGCGCATTATTCGATTGGTTCGGGCACCAAGCTGGCACTGGAAGACGCCATCGAGCTGGCGCGCTGCTTTGGCCAGTCTGCCGACGCTGCTGCTACCGCTTCCGCTTCCGCTGCTGCTACCGACGCTGCGCTGGCGGCTTACCAGCAGCTGCGCGCCATCGAGGTACTCAAGATCCAGAGCGCGGCGCGCAATTCCATGGAGTGGTTTGAAAACGTCGAGCGCTACAGCGCCATGGAGGCGCCGCAGTTTGCCTATGCCATGCTCACGCGCAGCCAGCGCATTTCGCATGAAAATCTGCGTCTGCGCGATCCCGCCTACGTGGCCGATTACGAGCGCTGGCTGGCGCGGCGCGCGGGCGAACAGGCAGGCGTGGCGATGCCCGACGAGGCCATGCCGCCCATGCTTACGCCCTTCCGGCTGCGCGGCGTGCTGCTGAAAAACCGCATCGCCGTCTCGCCGATGGCGCAGTACAGCGCCGTCGATGGCGTGGCGGGTGACTACCATCTGATGCACCTGGGCGCACGCGCCATGGGCGGCGCTGCGCTCGTGTTTGCGGAGATGACATGCGTATCGGCCGACGCGCGCATTACGCCCGCCTGTCCTGGCATGTACACTGAAGCGCACACGCAGGCCTGGCAGCGCATCGTCGATTTCGTGCATGCCAGCAGCGATGCGAAAATCGCCCTGCAACTGGGCCACGCGGGGCCGAAGGGGTCTACGCGCCCCATGTGGGACGGCATCGACCTGCCGTTGGAGGACGGTAACTGGCCGCTGCTGGCCGCATCGAGCCAGCAATATCTGGCCGGCGTGTCGCAGGTGGCGCGCGCAGCCTCGGCTGGCGACCTGGCGCGCATCGAACACGATTTTGTGCGCGCCACCCTGGCCGCCGCCGTCGCCGGTTTCGATTGGCTGGAACTGCACTGCGCGCATGGCTATCTGCTGTCGAGTTTTATCTCGCCGCTGACCAACCGCCGCACGGACGAGTATGGCGGTAGCCTGGAAAACCGCTGCCGCTATCCGCTGCGCGTGTTCCGTGCCATGCGCGCCGCCTGGCCGCAAGATAAACCCATGAGCGTGCGCATTTCGGCCCATGACTGGGTTGAAGGCGGCATCACGCCCGACGATGCGGTCGTCATCGCGCGCCTGTTCAAGCAGGCCGGTGCCGACCTGATCGACTGTTCCTCGGGGCAGGTCAGCAAGCTCGAACAGCCCGTGTACGGGCGCATGTTCCAGGCGCCGTTCGCCGACCGCGTGCGCAATGAGGCAGGTATCGCCAGCATGGCTGTCGGCTCGATTTTTGAAGCCGACCACGCCAACAGTATTATCGCCGCCGGGCGCGCCGACCTGTGCGCCGTGGGTCGCCCGCACCTGGCCAACCCGGCCTGGACCCTGACGGAAATGGCGCGCATCGGCTACAGTGGCGCCGGGGCAGGCGCAACGTGGCCGAAACAGTACCGGCCCGCGCAGCTGCAACTGGAGCGCAATCTGCAGCGCGAACGCCAGCTGGCTGCCGCCAGCACTGGCCTGACCCCGCAACAGGTGGCCGCGCGGCTGCTGGAAGGATGACATGAACAAGGAACGACGGGACGGCGCGTTGGCCGACAAGCACGCGCTGCTGACGGGCGCCGGCAGCGGCATCGGCCTGGCCTGCGCGGGCGCCTTGCTCGACGCGGGCGCCCGCGTTACCCTGGCCGGGCGCGATGGCGCGCGGCTGGCGCGCGCGCGCCTGCAACTGGAAGAGGGCGGTTATGCTGGCAGGGTGGCCATCTGCGTGCTCGACGTGAGCGTGGAAGCGTCCGTGCAAGCGGGCTTCGCGCAGGCCGCCGCGCATTTTGGCCGCATCGATATCCTGGTCAATAACGCCGGCCATGCCCACGCGGCGCCGTTCGGCAAGACCGACGCTGCCATCTGGCAGCAGATGCTGGCCGTGAACCTGACGGGCGTGTTTCACTGCTGTCAGGCAGCCATGCCGGCCATGCTGGAAGCGGGCTGGGGGCGCATCGTCAACGTGGCGTCGACGGCGGGCCTGAAGGGCTATCGCTATGTCAGCGCCTATGTCGCCGCCAAGCACGGTGTGATCGGCCTGACGCGCGCGCTGGCCCTCGAAGCGGCACCGCACGGTGTCACCGTCAACGCCGTCTGCCCTGGTTACACGCAAACGCAGATGCTGGCGCAGGCGGTGCAAAATATCGCGCGCAAGACGGGGTGCGACGAAGACGCGGCGCGCGCCCAGCTGGCTGCGGCCAATCCGCAGCAACGTCTGGTGCAGGCGCGCGAAGTGGCCGATGCGGTGGCCTGGCTATGCCTGCCAGCATCAGCGGCCATGAATGGACAATCGATCGCCGTCGCCGGCGGTGAAGTCATGTAGACAATGGATAAAATGAATAATCAACGCGACCTTCTGCAGGCCGAACCGGAGCTGGACCTGGCCAGCCGCCTGACACAGGATCACCACCAGTCGCTCAAACTGTGGCTGCGCATGCTCTCGTGCACGGTGAAAATAGAAAACGAGGTGCGCATACGCTTGCGCGCCAGCTTCGGCATCACCTTGCCCCGCTTCGATCTGATGGCGCAGCTCGAGCGCTTTCCCGAAGGCTTGCGCATGGGCGAACTGTCCAAGCGCATGATGGTTACGGGCGGCAATATCACGGGCATCACCGACCAACTGGAGCAGGAGAAGCTGGTGCTGCGCGTGGTCGATCCGCAGGACCGCCGCGCGTATAGCGTCAAGCTGACGCCGGCCGGGCGGCGCGCCTTTGACGACATGGCCAGGGTGCACGAAGGCTGGATCGCTGAACTGCTGCAGGGCGTGACGCCGGACGACAAAAGCCAATTGATCGACCTGCTGTCGCACATGAAGCAGCAGCTAAATGACATCGCCATAAAGGACTGACCATGCGCCATCTACCGGGCCAGCCGCAAGACCTGCCAGGCAACCGCGCCAGCTTGGGCCATTACGCCGCGCGGCATTTTCTGTTCTCCGTCGAAGCAGGCGTAGCGAGCCTGACCCTGCACCGCCCCGAGCGCAAAAACCCGCTGACCTTTGATTCGTATGCGGAGTTGCGTGATCTATTCCGCGCGCTGGCGCATGCGCACGATGTCAAGGCCGTAATCATTGCTGGCAGCGGCGATAACTTCTGTTCGGGCGGCGACGTGCACGACATTATCGGCCCGCTGACGCAACTCGATATGCCCGGGCTGCTGGCGTTTACGCGCATGACGGGCGACGTGGTGAAAGCCATGCGCGCCTGCCCGCAACCGATTATCGCCGCCATCGACGGCATTTGCGCCGGCGCCGGCGCCATGCTGGCGCTGGCCGCCGATATGCGCATCGGCACGGCGCGCAGCAAGACGGCCTTTCTGTTTACCCGCGTGGGCCTGGCCGGCTGCGACATGGGTGCCTGCGCCTTGCTGCCGCGTGTGATCGGCCAGGGCCGCGCCGCCGAACTGCTGTACACGGGACGCTCCCTGCCGGGCACGGAGGCCGAGCGCTGGGGCTGGCTCAACCGCCTGGTCGAGCCGGCAGAACTGGCACAGGCGGCGCAGCTATTGGCCGCCGGCCTGGCCAGCGGCCCCACCTTTGCGCACGGCATGACCAAAAAAATGCTGCAGCAGGAGTGGAATATGGGCGTCGATGAAGCCATCGAGGCGGAAGCGCAGGCGCAAGCCATCTGCATGGCCACCAACGATTTCCACCGCGCCTATCACGCCTTCGTGGCCAAGGAAAAACCGCAATTTGAGGGCGATTGACATGCGTAGCAGCACAATGAGCAGTACACGCGACACGACTTACCTGGACTGGCCATTTTTTGAGCCGCATCATGCCGAACTTGAACGCGAACTCGATGCCTGGGCGACGCTGCACCTCGACGCTGCCCACGACAGCGACGTCGATGCGGCCTGCCGCGCGCTGGTGGCGCAACTGGGGCAGGGCGGCTGGCTCGCACATGCCACCGGCATCGATGGCAAGATCGACACGCGCGCCATTTGCCTGCTGCGCGAAACCCTGGCGCGCCACGACGGCCTGGCCGATTTCGCCTTCGCCATGCAAGGCCTGGGTTCGGGCGCCATCGGCCTGTTCGGCAGCGCGCAGAACAAGGCACGCTATTTGCCGGACGTGGCCAGCGGCAAGCGCATCGCCGCCTTTGCCTTGTCCGAGCCGCAAGCCGGTTCCGACGTGGCGGCCATGGCATGCGCGGCGCGCCGCGATGGCGACGCGTATGTGCTCGATGGCGAAAAGACGTGGATCTCGAACGGTGGCATCGCCGATTTTTACGTGGTGTTTGCCCGCACGGGCGAGGCGCCCGGTGCGCGCGGCATCAGCGCCTTCATCGTCGACGCCGACAATCCCGGCCTGGAAATCGCCGAGCGCATCGCCGTGATCGCGCCGCACCCGCTGGCGCGCCTGCGTTTCAATCACTGCCGCGTGGACGTGTCGCAGCGCCTGGGAGAGGCAGGCCAGGGCTTCAAGGTGGCGATGGCGACCCTCGACGTGTTCCGCACATCGGTGGCCGCCGCCGCCCTCGGCTTTGCCCGGCGCGCCTTCGATGAAGCGCTGCGCCATGCGACAAAGCGCCAGATGTTCGGCCAGATGCTGGCGGATTTTCAGCTGACGCAGGCCAAGCTGGCGCAGATGGCCACCGGCATCGACGCGGCCGCGCTGCTGACCTACCGCGCCGCCTGGCAGCGCGACCAGGGGCGCAAGGTGACGAAGGAAGCGGCCATGGCCAAGCTGACGGCCACGGAAACGGCGCAGCAGGTGATCGACGCGGCCGTGCAACTGTTCGGTGGCATGGGCGTGGTCAGCGGGCACCCTGTCGAGCGCCTGTACCGGGAAATTCGCGCCTTGCGCATCTACGAGGGCGCCAGCGAAGTACAGCAATTGATCATCGCGCGCGAACTGCTGCGCGAGGCGGACAACGCATGAACGGCATGAAGCGCACACAGAGTGAGGAAAGCAATATGCAAGTTCTACAACCGCCAGGGTGGGCCAGGCCGCGCGGCTATGCGAACGGCATCGCCGCCAGCGGGCGCACGGTGTACGTCAGCGGCATGATAGGCTGGGATGCACAGGGCCAGTTCCATACGGACGATTTTGCAGGGCAGGTACGCCAGGCCTTGCACAATATCGTCGCCGTGCTGGCCGAAGCGGGCGCCTTGCCCGAACACATCGTGCGCATGAATTGGTATGTGCTCGACAAAAAGGAATATGTCGCGGCATATCCACAAATCGGCGTGGCTTACCGGGAAATTATCGGCAAGCATTTTCCGGCCATGACGGCGGTGCAGGTGGCTGGGCTGATCGAGGATAGAGCGAAGGTGGAGATCGAGGTGACGGCGGTGTTGGCCGGCTGACTTTTCGATATTGCATATTGGCATGCAAATAATAAATATAAAAAAAATATCTTTCATGTTATATTTGGCAACCGGAAAGTGTACCGGTTTTAAATACTGACAGTCGAGGTAGCGAATGCAGAACAATTTTAGAGCAGCAAAAAGCATGGCGCTGGCGCTGGCCGGCATGGTTGTTTGCCTGGGTGCGAAAGCCGATTCCGGCACCTCGCTACTCTCTCCTGGTTACAAGACGCAACTGGAAACGTGGCTCGGCGAAGGGCGCCTGTCGCTGACGAATATTTATACCAAGGCTGCGGGCGATACCTCGCTGGACTTTCACAAGGCGTCCGATGGCAAGGGGCGTACTTTTTCCGTCATGGAGGCCACCAACGCATCGGGGCAGACCTGGCTGGTGGGCGGCTACAATCCGCAAAGCTGGAGTTCCACAGATGGCATGCATGTGACCATGGATGACAGCGCGCGCACGGCTTTCCTGTTCAATTTGACGGCCGGCTTCATGCTGCCGCAACTGAAGCAGTATTTTAATGGCGACGGCATTGGCAAGGATCAGACTTACAACCAGGCCGAATACGGCCCTACCTTTGGCTATGGCCACGATTTGTACGTGCCGCAGGACCTGACGAGCGGTGGCAGCTCTTTCCTGTACACGTATAACTATCTGGGTCAGTCATCGACCGGCGTCAGCCTGCTCGATGGTTCTATCTGGAATGGCAGCAATGTGACCTTTGGCGCGATACAGGTTTTCACGATCAGTGCGGTGCCGGAGCCAGCCACGTATGGCTTGCTGCTGGCGGGCCTCGGTGTTCTGGTCGCTCTTAGGCTCGGCAAACGTCCTGCCGTCCCGGCGTAACCTGTCGGCTCGCGCTTGCCACGCTGTCAATGGCAGGCGCTTGCCTGTATAATGCCGCTGCGCGTGTCGCCATCGTACAATGGATAGTACAAGGTCCTCCTAAGACTTAAATGCAGGTTCGATTCCTGCTGGCGACACCACATTCCACGCAGCGCGCGTCGGCGGCCCGAGTCCCTGCGGGCGAAATTACTGGTCGATGGCGATTGAAGTCCGAGATATCGGTACAATGCGTGCTTCATTCATCTAATCGGCGGCTGTTTTGCACACCATGCGGTGTGCAGGGAACGGCGCCCGAGCACTCTTACTCATTATGGCTGTCATTTCTCTCTCATCGGCGCAACTTGCGTTCGGTCACGTCGCGCTGCTCGATCACGCGGAATTTTCACTGGAAACCACGGAGCGGGTCGGCTTGATCGGCCGCAACGGCACGGGTAAATCGTCGCTGCTGAAGGTCATTTCGGGCAAGTTCAAGCTCGACGACGGCTTGTTGGTGATGCAGCAAGGCATCAAGATCGCCTATGTGGAGCAGGAACCGCAATTCGACCCGGATATGTCCGTGTTCGACGCCGTTGCCTCCGGCATGGGTGAATCGCAGGCGTGGCTGAAGGAGTACGATGCGTTGACGGGTCAGTTTGGCCAGGGCAATGACGACGAATTGATGGAACGCATGCACGACATCCAGGTCAAACTCGACGCGGCCGATGCATGGAGCTTGCCGAACAAGGTGGAAACCGTGCTCGACCGTTTAAACCTGACGGGCGACATGCTGATGAAAACCCTGTCGGGCGGGATGCAAAAGCGCGTCGCGCTGGCACGCGCGTTGGTGTCGGCGCCCGACGTGCTGCTGCTCGATGAGCCAACCAACCATCTGGACTTCAGCTCCATCTTGTGGCTCGAAGGCTTGCTGCGCGACTTCAAGGGCAGCGTGCTGTTCATTACCCATGACCGCTCCTTCCTCGACAACGTGGCCACGCGCATCATTGAGCTCGACCGCGGTCGTTTGCTGTCGTATCCGGGCAACTTCACCGCTTATCAGACTCGCAAGGCCGAGCAGCTGGAAATCGAAGAAGTAGAAAACGCCAAGTTCGACAAGTTCCTGGCGCAGGAAGAAGTATGGATACGCAAGGGCGTCAAGGCGCGTCGCGTGCGTGACGAAGGCCGCGTGCGCCGCCTGGAAGCACTGCGCCTGACGCGCAATGCACGCCGTGACCAGCAGGGGCAGGTAAAACTGGACGTGTCGGCCGGCGAACGCTCGGGCAAGATCGTGGCGGACCTGGAAAACGTTTCCAAAATTTATGGTGACAAGGTCATCGTCAAGGATTTCAGTGCCACCATCTTGCGTGGCGATAAAGTGGGCCTGATCGGTGCCAACGGCGCCGGCAAGACCACCCTGCTGAAGATGATCCTGGGCCAGGAAGAGTCCGACACGGGCAGCATCCGTCTGGGTACCAAGTTGCAAGTGGCGTATTTCGACCAGATGCGCACGCAGCTGAACGAAGAGGCGAACCTGATGGAAACCATCGCGCCAGGCAGCGACTGGGTCGAGATCAATGGCCAGCGTCGTCACGTAATGACCTATTTGAACGATTTCCTGTTCGCGCCGGAGCGCGCGCGTTCACCCGTCAAGTCGCTGTCCGGTGGCGAGCGCAACCGTTTGCTGCTGGCGCGCCTGTTCGCCAAGCCGGCCAACGTGCTGGTGCTCGACGAGCCGACCAATGACTTGGATATCGATACTCTGGAATTGTTGGAAGAGTTGCTGGAAGAATATACTGGCACCGTCTTCCTTGTTAGCCATGACCGCACCTTCCTCGACAACGTAGTCACGCAGGTGATCGTCGCCGAAGGCGAGGGCAAGTGGCGCGAATTCG
Source organism: Janthinobacterium sp. CG_23.4 (assembly GCF_029892305.1). Classification (NCBI taxonomy): domain Bacteria; kingdom Pseudomonadati; phylum Pseudomonadota; class Betaproteobacteria; order Burkholderiales; family Oxalobacteraceae; genus Janthinobacterium; species Janthinobacterium sp. CG_23.4. The sequence goes on from NZ_JARXUX010000001.1 coordinate 1,141,695, forward strand.
TCGGCGGCTACACGGACTGGGAGCGCGTGCGCACCTTGCCTATCGCCACGGCGCCAGCCAGCAAGCCAGCCGTGAAGGTTGATGCCGCTGCACCGGCCGCCAAGCAGAAAAAGCTCAGCTACAAGGAACAGCGCGAACTGGAAGAATTGCCCAAGCTGATCGCCAAGCTGGAAGACGAGCAATCGGTGTTGGCCGCCGAGCTGTCGCACCCTGACTTCTACAAGAAGACGCCGGCCGAAGGCAAGCGCCTGAACGCGCGCGTGGCCGAAATCGAAGGCCAGCTGCTGGAAGCGTTGGAGAAATGGGAGCTGATCGAGGCGCGCGCCAACGGTTAATGCTTTTTTGCATTTCTTGTTGTAATTAAATCAGTATTATTTGCCACGGAAACGTTCTGGTTTGATATAATTATATAATTATATTTATTACATCGGGGAATGCATGTTTTTCATAAAAAACACGCGCTCCGGACCACTGCGTCCGGTGCGTGGCTCCTTTCCCGATGCGCGGCACTATGTTTGACCGCGCTGCCTTGCCCAGGGTGGCGCCATTCCTGGCCTATCTGTCCTTCATCTTCATTGCCGACATGCTCGCTCGCCTGGGTGTTGCTTCGCAGGAATTGCGTTGGCTGTACGCCGTCAAGATCGGCGTCGTGTTGGGCATGCTGTGGTACTGGCGCCGTAGCTATACGGAATTGGCTTGGCGGCCCTTGGGTGCGCGCGCCTTGGCGGTGGCATTGGCCACGGGAGTCGTGGTTTTTCTGCTGTGGATTAATCTGAGCGCCAGCTGGATGACGATCGGTAGCGCCGCTGGCTTCGACCCGCGTAGCGACGGCCAGATCGCATGGAGTCTGGTGGTGCTGCGTATCGCTGGTGCTGCCCTCGTGGTGCCCGTGATGGAAGAGCTGTTCTGGCGCTCTTTCCTGCTGCGCTGGATCGATGCTGCTGATTTCCTGAAATTCCAGCCATGCCTGGCGAGCGCCAAGGCTTTTATTGTCAGTGTGGTACTGTTCGGCTTTGAACACAATTTGTGGCTGGCCGGCATCGTTGCCGGCGCCGCCTACAGTCTGCTGTACATGCGTAGTCAGAACCTGTGGTCGCCGATTCTTGCGCACGGCGTCACGAATGGCGTACTGGGCCTGTGGATTGTTTATGGCGGACACTGGACTTACTGGTAATATTGCCGATCAACTGTTTGCTCTCTCAAAAGACGATACCCATGTTGAATTCCCCGCAAAAAAAAGATGTCGATGACGGTGTCTGCCTTGCTGCGGCATCACGCCGTTTTCCGGCTGCATCAGCATTGCGTGTCGGTTGTTTATTCCTGCTGGGTAGTATGGTCAGCCCGGCTGTTCATGCCTCATGGAGCGACACGATTTTCCCATTCTTGGCCACGTCATACTCATACGATGATAACCTTTTGCGTCTTGACGACAACACGCCTGGTTACACTGGTCCCCGTTCCGATACTTCGCGCCAGATCCAGGCTGGCTTTCTGTTTAATCGGCCGATCGGACGCCAGGTCCTGAGCGGGCAAGCCAAGTGGTCGCGGGCATCGTTCCAGCATTTCGATAATTTGAACTATAACGGCAAGGATTTGCAGGCCGACCTGGAGTGGCATATTGGTAATCACCTGGACGGCCATGCGGGAGCGACGTATTCGGAGACACTGACGCCGTTCAGCGACTTTCAATCAACGGGTAGTGACCGCAATATGCGTACGCGGCACAGGACTTACATTGACGGCGGCTGGCTGCTTCATCCGAGTTGGCACCTGCGCGCTGGCGTCAGCCGCGAACGCTACTACTATGATCTTTCACGCCTCAGTTATGCGAATCGCGTGGAGGATGCTGGCGAACTGGGGCTCGATTACTTGGCTTCGAGTGGCAGCAAGATCGGTGTCCAATTGCGGCACTTGAAGGGCAATTATCCGAATCGCCTGGTCGGTTCGCAATTTAGCCTGGTCGATGGTTATACCCAGGATGAGGTGAAGGCGAATATCTACTGGCGCTTCAGCCAGGTGACGCAGATGCAGTTGCTTGCCGGCTGGGTTCGGCGCGGCTATGCCTCTTTTTCGGGTCGTGATTCGAAAGGCGCGAACGGGCGCCTGATCGTCAATTGGGCGCCGCTGGGAAAAGTGCGTTTTACGGGTAACTTATGGCATGAGTTTGGTGCGGTGGAAAGTGCGCTGGTATCGAGCAGCCTGAATAACGGCGCCAGCCTGGCCGCTGCCTGGGATATTTCATCGAAAGTGCGCATGAATACTGAGGTACGGCGCCAAAAACGCGACTTTTCCGCAGCCAGTGGCCTGATTTTCCCCGTCGGTATCACAGACTCCAGTCACACCGAGTCCTTGGGGCTGACCTATGCGCCACAGCCGAATATTCAGCTGGGTCTGAACGCCTTCCGCGACACCCGCAAAGGCGCTCCTATTATCAATACAGGCAGCTACCGCGCCAAAGGCGTTTCCTTTAGCGCCAGTGTTCAGTTTTGAGAGTATTATGACCGTCAACGATATACCCCTGATTTCGTTTTTCCAGCGCATCCTTGATCCATTGATCATCATGGGAACGCTGTACCTGCTGTCAGTCCTGTTTGACTCGCCTTTCACCGGTTATTCGCTGGTATTGATGATCCTGGCGTTTTTTATCTCATCGTCGGTCTTCCAGTATGTCGACCCCTACCGGACGTGGCGCAGTGGCCGCATGCTTGCCTATGCCCGCGATATATTCGTCGGCTGGGTGATCACCGCGCTGATACTGCTATTTCTTGGCTACGCCACTGGGCTAGCATTCCATTACAGCCACGATCTGGTCTTGGCCTGGTTTCTGCTCACGCCGTTTGTGTTGCTGATCAGCCATCTTGCAGCGCGGCGCGTCGTCGCTGATCCCGGGCGTGACAGCGAGGTGCGTTCCGTGGTGATCATTGGCGCCAATGATGCCAGTTTGAAATTTGCCAGTACGTTGGAGCGCAATCCTAATCTGTTCATGCAGGTGCGGGGTTTTTTTGACGACCGTACCGATGACCGCTGGCCTGAAAAGATGCGCGAACCCATGCTGGGTAAGATGGCGGATATTGCCGCCTATGTGCGCGAAAATAATATCAAGATGATATTTATTAGCCAGCCTATTTCTGCTCAGCCGCGCATATGCAATATGCTCGATGAATTGCAGGATACGACCGCATCCGTATATTTTTTGCCAGATATTTACATCTTCGACCTGATGCAGGCGCGCTTCGACAATGTTGGCGGCATGCCTGTGATCGCCATTCGTGAATCGCCTTTTACCGGCTTTAATAGCATGGTCAAGCGCGGTAGCGATATCGTACTGGGTTTGTTGATCCAGATCATGTTATTGCCAGTGATGCTGGTCATTGCCATCGCTGTGAAGATGACATCGAAAGGTCCTGTAATTTTTCGCCAGCGCCGCTACGGCTTGTATGGCGAGGAAATTATTGTGTATAAATTCCGCTCGATGACGGTCAGCGAGGATGGCGACAAGGTAGTACAAGCCACGAAGAACGACCAGCGCGTGACGCGTGTGGGTGGCTTTCTACGTCGCAGTTCGCTCGATGAGTTGCCGCAGTTCATTAATGTCTTGCAGGGACGAATGAGTATTGTCGGGCCGCGTCCACACGCCGTGGCGCACAACGAGCAGTACCGCAAGTTGATTAAGGGCTACATGTTGCGCCACAAGGTTAAGCCGGGTATTACAGGTTGGGCTCAGGTGAATGGCTTGCGCGGCGAGACGGAAACGCTCGACAAGATGGAGGCGCGCATTCATTTCGACCTAGATTACCTGCGCAACTGGTCGCTGTGGCTCGACTTGTGGATCATTTTGCGTACCGTCAAGGTCGTGCTGAAGCGCGATAACGCGCATTGAGCGGGGGCCGGAGGAGAGACCCGCCACACTTGTCTTGAATATTTTTTGCAGTGAATTAATACGCGTTAAAATGGCGCAACCATGCAAGGTTTCAAATATCCGGCTCCCGGAGTTGTTGGATAGTGACGTAATGAGACATCAGACCATGATGAGGCAAGCACAGTGACATGTATGCACAATAACTTGCTCCGCTTGCTTGGCTGCGTGCCAGCTTTTGGAGTGTGGAATGCGTACCAGCGCCTCACCCGGCCAGCCTGGAGTTAGGTTGCTGGGCAAGAAAAGCTGCTCTACAGGAGAAGCCCCATTCCTGCCGCTCGCCGATATTGGTCCGCCCCAATGCTTGTACGCTATGACAGCTGGTCTCCTTGCTGTAAGAGAATTATTGCCCAATAAAAATTACTCCAGAGGTGCATCCATTTCAAGGTGTGTGCTTGTGACGAGGTAGTTGTTTTTAAGATATTTTAATAGTTTTTAAGCAAATAGTTTCCTAGCAAGCTAGTACACTGTGTATCATATTTATAATATTGAAAAACATGCGGTCGTAAGCCCATAATTTCAATCGAAATCTGCCTTTTTAACAATGTTTTGTTGTTAAGTGAGTTACCATCACTTGCACAAATGGATAGGCGGATTTCCTTACCTGAACTGAAGGAGTCATTTTGAACCAACCGCAAATCGCCCGTGTGTATTCGAGTAAGAACGCCATACCTTCCCGTCTGCTGTGTGCTGGCCTGGTCGTGCTGGCCGTCGTAGGATTGTCTGCTTGTGGCAATAAAGAAAAAAAGCCTGGTCAGGCGCTGGCGAGTGTGAATGGGGAAGAAATCACTGTTTTGCAGCTTAATGAAGAGATGCAGCGTGCCAATGTCCAGGCGCCGCAGCAGGAAGCGGCCAGTAAGCAGTTGCTCGAATCGCTGATCGACCGCCAGTTGTTGCAGAACGAGGCGGCCAAGGACAAGACGGACCGCGATCCCAAGGTGGTGCAGGCGATTGAACGCGCCAAGGCGCTGATCGTCGCACAAGCCTACATGCAAAAGCGCGTCGGCACGGTCGCGCGTCCAACCAAGCAGGAAGTGGAGGAGTACTTCCACAAGAATCCGCAATTTTTCACCGAACGCAAGCAGTTCGACATGCGTGAACTGGTCATTGCCAGCGCCGACATGAACGACAAGCTGAAGGCTGCCATGGATGCGGCGAAGACGCTGGATGATGTTGCCGCCTGGCTCGATGCGAACAAGGTCAATTATGCCCGTACCCAGCTGTCGCGCACCAGCGCCGACCTGGCGCCCGAGCTGAGCGCTAAATTGCTGTCGATGCCGAAGGGTCAGTTGTTCATTATTCGCGAAGGTGACCGCACCTTGCTCATTTCCCTGGCCAATATCAGCGACAATCCCGTGACCCTGGCGCAGGCAGCTCCTCAGATCGAGCAGTTTATGTTCAACAAGAAAAACAAGGATGCTGCCGACGCTGAACTGAAACGTTTGCGTGCCACGGCCAAGATCGAGTATCTGAACAAAGATAGCGCCGCGGCGTCGGCAGCAGCCAGTGCTGCGGTCCCTGCAGCAGCGCCGGCCGTTGCCGCACCGGTAGTGCCAGCACCGAGCGTACCAGTGGCGCCAACGGCGCCGGCGGCAGGTTCTTCTGAATCAAATGATCGTGGCGTTGCGGGCTTGAAATAAGCCGCAGCATTTCAAGTTAAGCAACTCATTATGGATTGAACGAATCATGAAACGACTAGTTATGTGGTGCCTGACCCTGCTGCTGGCCATTGCTACAGGTGCTGCCAGTGCTGCCGATGTACAGCTGGGTGCGGGTGATGTATTGAAAATTTCCGTATATGGCAGTCCTGACCTGGCGCTGGAAACGCGCATCAGTGAAGCTGGCGAGATTACATTCCCTCTGGTCGGGAACGTGGTGCTCGGCGGCTTATCAGTCTCAGCAGCAGAAAAGAAGCTGGGTGGCTCTCTTGAACGCGGCGGCTTTCTGCGCAAGGCACAAGTCAATATTATTGTGACTTCGCTGCAAAGCCAGCAGGTGTCGGTGCTGGGTCAGGTGAACCGTCCAGGACGCTATCCGATCGAAGGGCGCCGCAGCGTGATGGATATGCTGGCCATGGCTGGTGGCGTCAGTGCTGACGGTGGTGATTCGATCAACTTGATCCGCAAGCGCGATGGCAAAACCAGCCGGGAAGTGATCGATATCGTTGAAATGGTACGCAGCGCCGATCTGAACCGCGATCTCGATGTGGCTGGCAATGACGTGATTTTTGTCGAACGTGCGCCGCGCTTTTATATTTATGGCGAAGTACAGCGCCCAGGCCCATTCCGTCTGGAACGTTCGATGACCGTACTGCAGGGCTTGTCCGCAGGTGGCGGTCTGACACAGCGCGGTACGGAACGCGGCATCCGCATCAAGCGTCGCGATCCGCAAGGCAAGCTGCAGGTTCTTGAGGCCAAGCATGACGACATGCTACAGGTCGATGATGTCGTGTATGTCAAAGAGAGCTTGTTCTAGTCTTGAGCAGGGCAAGCGCCCCGTTCTTATCATTTAGTATTGAAAGTTCCAACATGAATTTTTCTCAATTTTTGCTGATTTTACAAGCGCGCAAGAAGATTATTTTCTTGACTTTGATCGTGACCGTGCTTGCTACGTTGTCTGTCAGCCTGCTTTTGCCGAAGAGCTACAAAGCCACCAGTTCGCTGGTCATGAACTACAAGGGCGTCGACCCCGTTACGGGCTTGGCCATGCCTGGACAGTTGTTGCCTGGATATATGGCCACGCAGATCGATATCATTAGCAGCAAGAATGTGGCCTTGCGCGTGGTTGATAACCTAGGCTTGGCCAATAGTCCTGCTGTCATCGAACAATTCAATGCTGCGACGGAAGGCAAGGGAACTGTACGCGACTGGCTGGCCAATCTACTGCTGAAAAAGCTGGAAATCGTACCGTCGCGCGAAAGCAGCGTAGTCGACATCAGCTTCAAGGGTTCCGATCCGCAATTCGTGGCGGCCGTCGCCAATGCTTTTTCCGATGAATATCAGAGAGTCAGCATCCAGTTGAAGGTGGAGCCGATGAAGAAGGCGGCTAGTTACTTCGATGAGCAAACCAAAATGTTGCGCGATAACGTGGAAAAAGCACAGAACCGCCTCTCCAAGTATCAGCAGGAAAATGGTATTGTCAGCGTTGACAACCGTCTCGACGTCGAATCGAACCGCTTGAACGACCTGTCCGCACAGCTGGTGATGGCGCAGGGCCAGTTGATGGAAGCAAATTCGCGCCAGCGCATGGCGGCTGGCGGCAATGGCGTAGAGTCGCCGGACGTGGCGTCGAATCCCTTGATTCAAAGCTTGAAGATGGGACTCGGCAATGCTGAAGCCAAGCTGGCCGAACTGGGTCAGCGTCTGGAAAAGAATCATCCGCAGTACCAAAGCGCGAAGGCCGAAGCGGACAAGCTGCGTGCTGATCTGCGCGAGCAGCTGAGGGTCGCCTCGAACAGCGTAGGCAATGCGGCCCAGATCCAGCAGCAGCGAGAGGCATCGGTACGTGCAGCGCTGGCGGCGCAAAAGTCGAAGGTGCTGGAACTGAATCGTACTCGCGACGAAATGGGCGTACTGCAGAAGGACGTGGAAAGTGCCCAGCGTGCTTTCGACGTGACGTCGCAACGCTTCTCGCAAACCAAGATCGAGGGTCAGTCTGACCAGTCCGACATCGCTGTCCTGAACCCAGCGGTTCCTCCGATCGAACCGTCCAGCCCGCGCGTGCTGATGAATACCTTGTTGTCTATCGTACTCGGAACGTTCTTGGGTATCGGTCTGGCCCTGCTGATTGAAATGCTGGATCGTCGCGTGCGTTCCGACCATGATCTGGCTGACTTGCTGCAAGTGCCGGTACTTGGCGTGGTCGACTGGAAAGCCTCGCCGGTCCGTCGCAAGGGCCTGCATCGTTTTTTGCCGGTTCACCGTCTGAGTGCCAATTAACTGATGGAATTAAATATGAACTTCCCCGCGCATCCTGTTTCGAAACCGTCACCCCTGCGGGGCGGCGACTCCAGCATTGGCGCCTTGTTGCTGGCCTCGGGTAAAATCACTCCGGAAAATGCCGAACGCGTGCTGCGCATGCAGAAGGAACTCGGTATCCGTTTTGGCGAGGCCGCCTTGCGTCTCGGTCTGATCAGCGAAGCCGACATCCAGCAAGTGCTGGCGCGGCAATTCGATTATCCGTATCTGCAGGAAGGCGAGGGCAAGTTTGCCAGCGAGTTGGTGGCGGCGTATCAGCCTTTCAGCCCGCAAATGGAAACCCTGCGCGCCGTGCGCAGCCAGTTGATGCTGCGTTGGTTTTCGCTGGGCCGCAAGGCGCTCGTCGTGGCCAGCGTCGATAGCGGCGATGGCGCCAGCCTGTTCGCCGCCAACCTCGCAGTGGTGTTCTCGCAGCTCGGTGAAAGTACTTTGCTGGTCGATGCTAATCTGCGCAAGCCGCGCCAGCATGAGATTTTTGCACTGGAAGAACGCCAGGGTCTCTCCGATGTGCTAGCGGGGCGTGCCGGCCAGGATGCCATTTCCGTCATCGACTCCTTCGTCGATTTGTCTGTGCTGGGAGCGGGAACCTTGCCGCCGAATCCGCAGGAACTGCTGAGCCGCCCCGCCTTTGGCGCGCTCAATAAACAGCTGGAAGAGCGCTACGATGTCGTGCTGTACGACGTGGCGTCCGTTTCCTCGGGATCCGATACGTTTGTGATGGGCGCCCGCGTAGGCGGCGTTTTGCTAGTCGTGCGTAAAAATAAGACGCGCCTGGCCGATATCGACGCCATGCGCGAGCAGCTGCAGCGCAGCGGTTCGGAAGTGGTTGGTTCCGTACTGGTTGATTACTGACATGGCGACGCTTGCACGGTCGCGACCAGCCGCCTCGCTGGACTGGAAACAGTTGCTGCTGCACTGGTGGCCTATGCTGCTGGGTTTGCTGGCCATGTACGTGCCCACCTTCCACGACTTGGCTTTTGGTCTGTGGTCCACGGAGAGTTACGCGCACGGTCCGATCATCCTTCTGCTTGCCTTGTGGCTGCTGGGGCGGCAATGGCCGGCCATGCTTGCTGCCTCGGGCAGCACGGGCGGCTCGGCTGCAGGTTGGCCGCTGGCCATACTGGCAGTGCTGTTGTATGTAATGGGCCGTTCGCAGAGTATCCAGAGCATGGAGCTGACTTCCTTCATCGTGATGCTGGCCGCCTTGTTACTGCTGTTCTTTGGTGCACGCGCCTTGAAAACGCAGTGGTTTCCCTTCTTTTTCATGCTGTTTATGATTCCCTTGCCTGGTGCTGTCGTCAGCGCGCTGACCATGCCGATGAAAATGGCCGTATCGTATGTCACCGAGCACCTGCTTTTCTGGGCCGGCTATCCGATCGCGCGCAGCGGCGTCATCTTGCAGATAGGCCAGTACCAGTTGCTAGTGGCCGATGCCTGCGCCGGGCTGCAGACATTGCTGACCTTGGAGTCATTGGGCCTGTTCTACATGAATGTGGTGCGCCATACGTCGGCATTCCGCAATATCATGCTGGCCATTCTGATCGTGCCGATTTCGTTTACGGCCAACGTTGTGCGCGTGATCGTGCTGACATTGATTACCTATTACTTTGGCGACGCTGCTGGGCAGGGTTTCCTGCATGGCTTCGCAGGAATGGTGTTGTTTATTAGCGCACTTATCCTGATCATTTTCGTTGATTCGTTGTTGCAATGGTTCGTGAATATGCGCCAGCGCCGTCACAAGGGGGCAGTATGAATCCATCGCGACTTTCCATGTTTGTCCTGAGCGGCATGATGGTGCTCGCTTCCCTAGCTGCGGCGTATGCCAAGCCGACCGTCCGCCTAGCCGAGACCATGCCGATGCCGGCGCTCGAGAAGATCGTCCCCAGCCAGTTTGGCATATGGCACGAGGAAACGAGTTCTGTTGGTGCTGTAATCGACCCGCAAATCCAGTCCGAGCTCAAGCGTATCTACACGCAGATACTCTCGCGCACCTATATTAATGACCGGGGCGAGCGCATCATGCTGTCGATTGCCTATGGCAAGGACCAGAGCGATACCACGCAAGTGCACTATCCGGAAATCTGCTATCCGGCACAGGGCTTCCAGATCGGTTCCACGCGGGAGGAGGTTCTGTCGACGCGCCAGGGCGATATCCCCTTGAAGCGACTGGAGACAAGCATGGAAAACCAGCGCTACGAGCCTGTGACGTACTGGACGACGGTGGGTGATGTAGTGGTGACGAATCGAACGGACAAGAAACTGGTAGAAATGCGCTACGGCTTCAAGGGGCAGATTCCTGATGGCCTGCTGTTCCGCGTTTCGTCGATCGACCGCGACGCGGCTGCTGCTTTCCGCCTGCAGGACGACTTCGTTAAGGCTATGCAGGCGGCGCTCGATCCCGCCAGCAAGCTGCGCCTGATGGGCATACACGGCTAGACAGATGGTGCGTGCCGCACCATTTGCCGTTTCACTTACCTAGAAAAACATGACTCTCGCAGCAAAGACACTCGGCGCGGTGAAAAGTAACTACGCAGGCACGCTGATTCGCGTGTTAGCTCAATTCGGCGCACAAGTCGTCATCATGCGCGAACTGGGGCCGGAGCTGGTGGGAACATTCGGCTATGCGCTACTGGTGTTCGGCGCTCTGGCGCTGGTGATCGACCAAGGTTTTGGCTGGGCGCTAATACAGGGCGATTTTTCGGAAGAGGAACTGCGCGTGGTGTTATCCCGGCTAATGCTGGGGTCGGTATTGGGCATGCTGTTCGTCTTCGGCATGTCCTATCCGCTTGCCATATGGCTGGACAATCCGCTGGTGGGCACCTTGTTCCGCTATTCGGCGCCCTCGTATCTGGTCATTGCCGTGTATGGCATTTCCCAGGCTCGGCTGCGCGCTGAATTGCGTTTTCGTGAAATCCAGTATGCCACCACTGGCGCTTACCTGTTCGCCTACCCCGTCGTTGGTGTGGGTCTGGCCCTGGCCGGCACAGGTGTCTGGGCGCTACTGGCGGCCTGGTATGTGCAGGCGATATTGCAGTTTGCCCTCAGTTATTATTTTAGTCCTCATCCCTTGGCTTTCGGTAATCCTTTCCGTTCCTGCAAGGCGGAAGCACTGGGCCGCCAGGTGGCAGGCATCAATGTATTGAATTGGGCGGTGGATAATGCCAGCGGCGTCTTTGCCGGTGCGCTGGGACCGCAGGCACTGGGCAATTTCAATGCCGCCTCGATGCTCTCGCGTACGCCGGCCATGCAATTGGCGCAGACCATGCAGACCATTCTGTTTTCCACCGCATCTGCGCTGGCGGGCGACGTGGCACGCATACGCCAGCTTTATCTGAGCGCGCTGGCATCGATTGCCATCCTCGTGCTGCCATCGTATGCGTATGCGCTGACGCATACCGATTTTCTCGTGCATCTAGTGTTTGGCGAGAAATGGCTGCAAGCCGCACCGTTGTTTGCTGCCATGACGGTCGGCATGGTGTCGCTGGCCATGAGCACTCTGTCCGGTGCGGTACTGACGGCGACGGGCGGGCAAGGCACGGTGCTGCGCTCGCAGGCTTATTGCCTCGCCTTAATGCTGGTTGGGCTGTACTTCGCCGTCCATCTTGAGCTGGTCTATGTGGGCATCGTGATCAGCATCGCTTATACGGTGCGCCTGCTGCTGCAGATGCGAACCATCGCCGTCAGTGCCGGGCTTACCGTGGCGGACTTTGGCAATGTACTGCGCGGCCCGCTTGTGCTGGGTCTACTCTGGTCCTTGCCCCTGGTGTCGTGGCTGGCGTCGGGGCATCCGGGACTGCTTGCCGAGTTGCTGGAACTGGGCGGCAAGCTGGTCTTGAGTGTGTGCGTGTGCAAGCTGTTCCCGAGCTTCTTCTTCTGCTCAGAGCTGATATATATATTGAAACGTTTTAGCCCCGGCCGCCATCTGGCGAGTGCCTTGGGCCTGTGAGAAATTGATGAAAAAAAATAGTATGAAAGCGAGCTAAGGGCTATCCATGGAAGAGTTAATCATCTATTTTCTGCTACCTGTGGGCGCCTTGCTCTTTGCTTTGCTGGCAATTGGCGGCGCCGTTTTCGTCGCTGGCATTGCCGCACGTTGGCGCGGCTGGGCATTTGCGACGATCTTGTTGCTGACGGTGTCTGCCAGCATCAGCAGCATCGTCCTGTCGTTCCGCAAGCTGACCTTGAGCGAGCAGGGGTTGGTGAACCTGAGCGATGGCGATGGTGCCTCAGGCTTGGTGTCGAAGCTGATCCTGATCGCCGTGATCGGCAGTTCCTTCGCCCTGTGCCTGGCATGGTTGTTCGATTTCAACAAGAAGCTGCGTCAGCACTCGCGCTTCACGCGCCGTGATATACGCGCACCCAACGATATCGTGACCGCCTTTATGGTGTTTTATGTGGCGTTTAGTATCGTGCCCATCTTTATGGGACAGCGCTATTACTTCCACGTGTCGCTGATCTACCCATTCTTTGTTTACCTCGCCATGTTCCTGTATCTGCAGGTATCGGACATCGATCCTGTGCGGGTTGCAAAGTATTGCTTGGGAGCTCTAGTGTTCGGCAGCTTAGCCGCGGCGGTCGTCACGCCCAGCGCCGCTTTCCAGCCTGGTTATAACGGCTTGATCCCTGGTTTCAATCTGCGTTTATGGGGCGTGACGGCACATGCCAATGCGCTCGGCGCTGTCGCCTGCGCATTTTTCCTGATGGAGATGGCCGAGCCAGAAAAAAAACGCTGGCTACATTTCGGTATTCTTTTTGCGGCAGGGCTGACGATGATCATGTCCCAGTCCAAGACCTCGATCCTTACCGCCTTCATGGGTGGCGTGATGATCACTGGCATGCAGATATGGAACTATCTTGGGACGCAAACCCGCGGCTATAACCGTAACAGTTCGACCTTCCTGGCTGTGCTGCTAATGGGTATTTGCTTCGTGATCGTCATGTTGGGTATCTGGATCATGTTTTCGGATGTGAATTTATTAACGGTGATCGAGAGCAAGCTTGACTCACGCGCAGTGGGCGACCTCAGTACGGGCACCGGCCGGCTGTGGATCTGGTCCGCAGCCATCAAGGGCGGGATGGAAAACCCCCTGTTTGGCCAGGGTGCATCTTTCTGGAACCTGGAAAACCGCCTGCGCTTGGGACTGAGTGGCGCAGTCTCCGCCCATAATCTGTACCTTCAGGTGTTCAGCCGCTCGGGTTTGATCGGACTCGCATCGTTGCTGGTATTCTTGTTTTTCCTGATCCGCTATGCGATGCGCGCCTCGAAGACGACCAATGGCGCCAGCCTGGTAATGCTTGCCGTGTTACTGGTGCGTTCGATGACGGAGGTGCCGATCGCACCGAACGGTATTTTGGGCGCCGAGTTTTTCGGCACCATGGCGTATATTTTTTATATCATTGACCGCGGGGCGCGGCCGTTGAGCAAGCGCAGTATCATCGAAAAAAAACAGCAGGCATACTTTGCCAACGGCCGATTCAGGGTGCAGGCATGAGTTGCCCAGCTATTGCTCTCTATCAACGGCCGGCGCCTGGGTGTGCCAGGGAGACGCGATGCTGACCATTTACCGGATTGCGCACTTTCTCGCACGGATTCGGATTCCCCTGTTGCCGCGCCTTCTCTACATGTTTAACCGTATCGTATTTTCGATCGTGCTGCCGCCTACCAGTATTGTTGGCCGTGATGTGCTGTTTGGTTATAGCGGACTGGGTATCGTAGTGCATGCGCGCTGCAAGATCGGCGACCGCGTCAATATCGGCCCGCATGTGACACTCGGTGGAAGGGCAGGATTGAACGGGGTGCCGGAAATCGGCGACGATGTGCTCATCGGCAGCGGCGCAAGGATTCTTGGGCCCGTGCATATCGGCAATGGCGCGCGCATAGGCGCAAACGCCGTCGTGCTGCACGACGTGCCTGCTGGCGCCACAGCCGTTGGCATTCCCGCACGTATACGCGGTGGACAGGCCGGCGGGCCGCTACCGACAGATGGACTGGACAGCTCTACACAGGTGGATAATGAAGTTAGCGATCTTAATTAAGACATACAACGAAGCGCATAATATTGAACGCTGCCTCAATGCCGTGTTTGATGCCATTGCCGGGATTGCCGGGGGCGCGGAGGTGATTGTTGCCGATTCCTTGTCGACCGATGCCACTGTCGCCCTTGCACGGGCCTATCCGGTTAAGATCGTTCAGTTGACGCAGCCCGCCGATCGCGGTTGCGGCACCGGGGTGCAGCTTGGTTATCAGCATACGCGGGCACAATTTGTGTATCTGCTCGACGGTGACATGGAACTGCAGAGTGATTTTTTGAAGCAGGCCCTGGAACTCATCGAAAACGACGCGACGCTGGGCGGCATTTCCGGCGTGCTCCGCGATCGGCAGATTAACAATCGGTTTGACCGTCACCGACTGAAAAACAAGCCTGCCGCGCGCGCCGGCAACGTCGAGTGGCTGGCCGGTGGCGGACTTTATCGCCGCGCCGCGCTGGATAAGGCAGGAGGGTACGCGGGGAACCGCAACCTGAAGGCTTATGAGGAGGCGGAACTTGGCTTGCGCCTGGGAAGTTACGGATGGCGAATGCTTCGTCTCGACACGGTGGCGGTGTATCATACGGGGCATGCTGAATCGACGGGCGCACTGATCTGGCGCCAATGGCGTAGCGGTCGCATGGATGCCGGTGGTGTTTTGCTCAAGTCTGCCGTGGGAATGCCTTGGTTCAGGCGCGTGCTGCGTATGTGCTTGCATCCGCTGGGCGTGATTGGTTTCTGGACGCTGGTGATCGGCGCCGCGCTGTTAATCCCCGACTGGTGTTGGCTGGCTGCATGTCTCGGAATGGGAGTGCTGGCGGCATTGGCTTTGTGTATCAAGAAGCGCAGCGTCAAAGATGCCATTTTTTCCATTTCGCTATGGCATCTTTCTGCTGCGGGTCTGATACGCGGTTTCGTCACGGCTAGGTTACGGTCGCCGTGTGAGGCTATTCCCAGCCAGGTTCTGTCCGAGAATGCCACGGCGCAGGCCGGTGCAATTTGACACATTGATAAATGTCGTACACGTAGTAAAGATATCGGATGAAGAAGAATATAAAAAAAGAGCTGTTTTATGGCCTTCGTTCGTTGCTGCGCGATAATTTTCTGAGCCGGCACCTACTGGTGTGCCTGCGTCGAAATGCGCAACTGGACCAAGCTGGCATGGACCGTTTGCAGTTGAAGTTGTTGCACGCGACCTTACAATGCGCGATCGACAAGCTGCCGTATTACGCCCATATCGATAAGAATTTTCCCGTAGGCGACGCACTGCAAGTGTTGCGCCGGGACTTTCCCATCATCGACAAGAGTACCTTGCTCGCCAACCGGTCACGCTTGTATCCGAACGGCGGCAAGGCTAGGCCCTGGTGCAGCGTTGGCAAGACTAGCGGTACCACGGGTACTCCGCTGACGATCTTCCGCAGCCCGCTGTCTGTGCTATATGAGATGGCGTTTGTGTGGCGTCACTGGGAGTGGAACGGTTTTCACCGTGGAGCGCGCAGCGCCGTGCTGCGCGGCGATGTCGTTGTGCCGCAGTCGCGCGAGGCGGTGCCATTCTGGTTTTATAATCGATATGACAAGCAGTTGCTGATTTCCTCGCGCCACCTGAAGGAAAACTATATGGCTGCAATCTGCGACCAGCTCGAAGCCTATGCCCCGGCCATGCTGCAGGCCTACCCATCAACGGCCTTCACCCTGGCCAGCTACCTGCAGCGCCAGCAGCGCTATCTATCCATTCCACTGGTCTTTACCAGTTCCGAGCCTTTGTATTCGCATCAGCGTGCGCTGATCGAAGAACGTTTCCGCGCGCGAGTCAGCGATATGTATGGCATGGCTGAACGGGTGGCGTTTGCGAGCGCCTGTGAATTTGGCGCCATGCATGTAAATTCCGACTATGCATATGTGGAAGTTGTCGATGGCGATGGTCAGCCGACGACGGATTTTGGTTTTGTCGTCGGTACGACGCTGCATAACCATGTCATGCCGCTGGTGCGCTACCGTTTATCGGACCGCGCGTGCTGGAAGGCGGGAGCTTGTGACTGCGGCCGGCCGTTTCCGGTGCTTGAAGAAATCAGCGGCAAGTACGAGGATGCGATCTTTGGCGGGGATGGCCAGCCCGTGAGTCCATCCGTGCTGACCTTCGCTTTTAAGGGGGTTGAACATATCCTCAAGTCACAGGTGGCGCAGGTGGCTCAGGACCGCTGGCAAATCCGCGTCGTGCCCACACCCGAATTTTCCAAAGTGCAGGAACAGGCGCTCATCAATAATATTCGGCAGTTGGTAGATAAGGATATTATGGTCGAAATTGTATTAACGTCGGATATCCCCAACACATCGTCTGCCAAGTTCCGGTGGGTTGTTAATGAGCATGAGAAAAAAAAATGAAATGCGTATAATAAAAGTTAGGCGTCAACTTCAAATTGAGGCCTGTCCAGGTCTTTCAAATCTTGCGTTGCAACACAAATAATCTTGCGATGCAAGACACCGTTTTTTTGCCAGCCTTATTGCTCCTGTCTCTCAGAATCAGTTCCGATCTCATTGTCGTTGCCCCGGAGGCTAAGTTATGAAATTCTTTCCCGTGATGCTGCCGATATTGCTGGCATCTGGCGCGTTGTCCATCGCCATGCCTGCACGTGCTGATTGGGTGCAATCCGCCGATCCGGTGGCGGTTGCGCCTGCACCGACCAACTTACAGATTCAGGCGCAAAATCCGCCCACTTTTACCTGGTCACGCCATAGTTCGGGACCCGCGTCGTACACGGTGGAAGTAAAGTCCGCCAGTGGCGCAGTGAGTATCTATACGTCCACCCGTAACTGGTTGTTGCCTAGCCAGATATTGCCATTGGGTAGCTATTCCTGGCGCGTACGCCCGACGGCGACACAAGAATGGTCCGACTATCGCAACTTCAGCATCACGACCGCCTCCGTGCCGTTCGTCGTGCCGGAAAATGCGGAATTGCGCGCGCGCATCGCTAAAATGCCGAGGCCACGCAGTTTGCTGGGGCTGCCTTTGTATAGTGCCTGGAGTGCGCCACTGAAAGCCGAGCGCAATGCAGCCATGCTCAAGATGCGCTCCGAAGTCGATTGGGTGACTGTCAAGCCAGGTGCGGGAGTGCTGGATTCCAATTGGAAACTGGTGACGGGATCCGTGCTGACGGCGGCAAACGCTGCGCAAACTTCAAATATCCGTGCGCTGGTGTCGGCGAATGGACGGCAACTGGAAGCCGCCTCGTTGTTGTACCGACTGACGGGGGAGCAGAAGTACCTGACCGAGGCGTTCTACCGTGGCGATATGCTGGCAGCGCTCGATCCATATGGACCCACCAGCTATGTTAATCAGGATCAGGGTACGCGCGTTATCGCGCTGACGCTGATTAAAGCTATCGATACGCTGGGCAGTGCCATTGATGGTGCCCGCCGCGCTGCCTGGCTTAACGTTGTGCGCTTGCGCACGATCGATATCTACGCCGATCTGGCTGGTAGCAATGGCCGCATGGATCAGTATCCGTTCGACTCGCATGGCGGCACGAATTTAGGTTTCCTAGCCTTGATCGCTACATTGTCGCTCGGTGAAATCAAGGAAGCCGATACCTGGTTTGACTTTTCTTTCCGCGCTTACGCGGCCGCATTTAGCGCATGGAGCGGTCCGGAAGGCGGTTTTGCGAACGGTACTGCGTATGCGCAATACACGGCGGACCTGGCCCTGCAGGTATGGCAGCCTCTAGCTAGCGCTTCCGGCGTTAATATGTTCCGCAAGCCATGGTCGACGGGCTTCGTGCGCTATTTCATGCACTTTGTGCCGCCCGGTACTCCGCGGCACCTGTTTGGCGATGAAACGGAAGTCGTGCCTACCTTTGCGGTGCTTAAGGCTTTCGTATCGCATTATGCGAGTCCAGAGGCGGCCTGGTACTTTCGCGCGTTGCCGGTGGAAATAGATGCGCTGACTTTACTGCAGGCACCATATCCATTGCCAGTATCGTCGGTCAGCACGCCGCTGCCGCCAGAGAACGCCCGCCTGTACCCCAGCATAGGCTGGGCTGCCATGCACAGCAGTATGGCGGACATCGGGCGGACCTCGCTATATTTCAAATCCAGCCCGTATGGTTCGTATAACCATAGCCATGGTGAACAGAACAGTATCGTGCTGGTACGCAACGGCGTGGCGCTGTTGGGCCAGTCGGGCTATTCCGACTACTATGGTTCCCCGCTTGCCAGCACCTGGTATCGTCAGACGCGGGCGCACAATGCCGTTACTTTCGATGGTGGCCAGGGCCAGGCCATTGATGGCTATACGCCGCAGGGCTACACCAAGACCAAGGCCTATGGTGGCAAGATCACGACATTCTCGACCACGCCACAACTCGACTATGTGGAAGGCGATGCGACGCCGGCGTACGGCGGCGCCCTAACGCAGGCGGTACGCAAGGTATGGTATCTGCGCGGCGCTAACGCGGCGGTGGTGGTGGATTTGCTGGCGTCAGCCACGCCGCGCAAGTTTGAATGGAATTTTCATTCCTATGCGCCGATGCAGACAGGAGAGAATGGCAAGGTGATTGTCACTAATAAAGGTCAAACGGTGTGCTTAATTCCCGTGTCGACGGGAACGCCAATCGCCTTTGAGAAACGTTCCGGGCCTCCACCGAAAGCGGGTGTGGTGGAAGACCATGGCGCGTTTGTTAATACGGTGCTGCAACCAAGGGCCCAGTTCGTGGTGGTGCTCGATGTCGGTTGCAACAATCCGGCACCCGTGTTCGATCCTGTCGCGCGCACTTTGAAGGTTGGGGCGCAAACGGTCACCATACCGAAATGACTGCCTGCCCGGCAGCCGGATCAGTTCGCATCAGAAAGCTCGGTGTGGGACCGGTTTAGGCACTGTAGGCAATGGTTGGGTAAGTTATGGGCGCGTTTTTCTGCCGCTCCCCTGACGCACTCCTGATATGAACTAACCTCTCCTCGCATCACTGAAGGAGAGGTTTTTTTTATTCATCGGACTTTGCCGGGGAATGCATTGGTGATTTTGAGGAAGAAGTATGACGAGTCCCGGAGGCCGCGGGTAGCTCGTTAAGTTTGATAGCGTGTTCATCATCGCGGTTATCGTGATTTTGCAGCAGCAGCCAACGACTACGCTTGATGACTTGGCGCTCCTTAGAAGCGTCGCGCAGCGCGTCGGCTTGGTCAACGCGCACCGGACGACTACCTCACGGCCGAAGCGCGCAGCGACGTGAAAAAGGTCGTAGACGGCTTCAGCGTTGAGGCATTGTGCACGCACGTCGAGTTCCATCGCCGTGTTCATATCCATCGCCGCAGCCTCGATTTGGGCGCAGCCTTCTGCGCCTAATGCCTCGAAAAATGGACGGGTGGCCGCCTGGTTATTGCCTTCGCCAACACAGAGCACGCGCATGCGTTGAGCATCGAGAGCGACCGTGGCATAGAGATAGCCTTTGTGCAAAGCGAATTCATTCATGACGGCGCGCCGCACGTCGCTGGTCGCGAACTGGTCGTGCAGGTGTTCTAACCGCTGTTGATCAGTGGCCTTGGTCGTGTGTCAGTGCAGGCCTGTCAATTGGGAAATGTGCTTGATTGGCAGTAACCGTACCAGCGCCTCGCCCCAGGTGCGGACGCGGTGAGTCATGCGTGAGCGCCGCTCCAGCCAGGCGATATGCCCGGTGACGCGAGCATCGCAATAGTGGCAGTCCAGGCGTCGGATTGGCACCCTCAGCCAAACTCGCCGGTCCAAAAATCACGGTCCCGAATGCGTCGCCAGCGCCGGTCATGAACCAGCGCACAGGGCTGGCGAAAGCTACCGCAAAGTGCGTTGGCATTTGGGCAGGCATTGAGAACGATGAGCGGCGAATCATCGTCCTTTTCGATGACGGAATCGACAAGATACCCTTCCCAAAATGGAAGGGGCGACATAGTATTGAGCATGGCTGCGAGGGGGGCAGATAATTGTTTTGTTTAGCGACATCAATTTACCAATTCAAAACTCTCGCTGCCATTCCTTTCCAGCAAAAACGTCAAGCCCATCTTCCCCTACCAACCGCGAAGATTTTTTTGCCGCAGGCGGTCGATGCCTGTTGGTAAACCGATGTTGAGAGAAAAGAAAAAATTTCCACGCGTCATGATTTATGTTTGGCGCCTGGTTTTTCAGATGCGTGTAGAGCTGAAAAGTGCCGTGCTTCGGTTGACAATTATGGCAATGAATGCAATGATTGTGTTGTTTTTGCATTATTTTCTATCGATCATATTGCAGGTGTACAAAGTATTTTTTTGCAATCGCATGCATGCCTTGAATAAACTCAAATTGGGAGATGATGGATGGACGTGTTACTTGTCACGGTGGGCTGGCATGGGATGGCAGTGTGAGTTACAAAAGGCCGCAGGCATTGATGCTTGGCACCGCGCCGGAAGGCAAGGGTGGCGTGGCTGCCGTTGTTTGCGTTTTGCTGCGCGAGGGTTTTCTCGATGAGCATGGCGTGCGCTATATCGTGACGCATGCCGAAGTGCCGGCGATGCGCAAGCTTGCCCTTGCCTTTAACGCGTTGCGCCAATTGCTCGCGATTCGCGTGACCGGGGTGAAACCGCTCGTGCATGCGCATTGTTCGTCGCGCGCCAGTTTCTACCGCAAGTCCATCCTGCTGGCCCTGGCCCGCAGCATGGGATGCAAAACCATCTTTCACTTGCATGGCGGGGAGTTTCGCCAGTTCACCATGGATGAGGTGGGCACCGTGGGCCGATGGTGGATCCGTCACACCCTGGAAAAAAGTTCGGCCGTGATCGGCCTGTCGCCATCCTGGGCTGCGTTTCTGAAGGCTTTTGCACCGCGTGCGGACGTGCTGGTCGTTGCCAATTCGGTCAAGCTGGCCACCTTGCCTCCCGTGCTGGCGGAAGAGGAGGGGCGCTTATTGTTCCTTGGCCGTGTGGAAAAGAAAAAAGGAGTTTTTGAGCTGATCGAAGCCGTGGCTAGTCTGAGCGCACAATTTCCCCACCTGCGCCTGGTCATGGGCGGTGAGGGTTCACTGGCCGAGGCCCGTGCGCGTGCTGCTGAACTGGGTATTGCCGACCGGCTTGAATTGCTCGGATGGATAGATTCAGAGCAGAAAGTCGCGGAAATGGAGCGTGCGAGCATCTTTGTGTTGCCTTCTTATCATGAAGGGTTGCCTATGGCAATGCTCGAGGCCATGGCGGCCCAGAAGGCGGTGGTGGTAACGGCGGTCGGCGGCATCCCCGAAGCGGTGCAGGATGGTATAAATGGCTTGCTGGTCGAGCCTGAGAATGTCGCGAGCCTGACCGATGCATTGCAGTGTTTGCTAGCCGACAGGGCGCTGCGCGCACGCCTTGCGGCGTCGGGGCGGGCCACGATAGAGCAGCGTTTCGATACCCAGTTGATGCTGGATAAGCTGGCGACGCTTTACGCGCGCTTAAAGGGAACAGCACGATGAGTGTGGCGACGAGCGTAGTGCGCGTGCGGACTAGTCGTCTGGGCTGGCTATGGAACCGTCTGCGCTGCATGCCGCCAGGCGAACCTTTGTATCGCCTGCGCCAAGTGTTCCAGTCGCGGCTGTTGCGCCATGGCCTGCTCAGCACAGCCATCCCGGTACCGCTGGTGCAAACTTGTACCTCCTCGCCGTACGCGGCCCCACGGCTTGCGGACACGGCATTGTATCTGCGCGAAGCCGACGCGATCATGGCGGGCGAAGTGGTACTCTTTGCCACAGCGCATTTTCAGGTGGGCGCATCGCCGCGCTGGAATACCGACCCCCTGACGGGCGTGACGGGGCCTGCCAGTTTCAGCCTTGCGCTCGACATTACCGACCGTGCCACTGTGGGCGATATCAAGCATGTGTGGGAGTTGAACCGGCATTTGCATCTGGTGCGGCTGGCGCAGGCCTGGGCCCTGAGTGGCGACGCGCGCTACCGCGATGCGCTGGCCGAGCAGTTGGACTCCTGGCTGGAGCAGTGCCCGTCATTGACGGGGCCGAACTGGACCAGTTCCTTGGAGCTGGGCATCCGGCTGATTAACTGGAGCCTGATCTGGCACATCATGGGCGGTCATGGCGGCGCCTTGTTCGCGGGAGATGTCGGGGCACGGCGGCGATTGCGCTGGCTGGACAGCATTTTTTCCCATTGCCAGTTTATCCAGCGCCATCTGTCGCGCCACTCATCGGCAAACAACCATTTGATCGGTGAATTGGCCGGCCTGTATGTCGCGGCGCAGACGTGGCCGTACTGGCAGCACAGTGCGGTCTGGCGCGATCAGGCCGCACGCGAACTGGAACAGCAAGCGCAACTTCAGCATTCAGCTGACGGCGTCAACCGCGAGCAAGCATTTGCCTATCAGGTATTCGCCGCCGAATTCCTGCTGTTAGCGGGCTTGAGTGGTGCGCGCGCCAAAACGCCGTTCAGCGACGCTTACTGGCAGGTTCTGCAGCGGGCCACGCATTTCCTGCGCGCCGTGCGCGATGTCGGCGGCCATGTGCCAATGGTGGGTGACGCCGATGACGGCATCGTTTTTCGTTTGGAGCCCCTTACGATGGACGACCGGCCGGCAATGCTGCTGGCGTTGGCCGATGTATTGTGGGGGGGGCAGGCGCCATCGCAGTACAGCGCGACGGCGCAATGGTTGCTTGGTGGTACTGAGCTGCCAGCCGTGCCTGCCGTGGATGGACTGGCCAGCGACTGGAATTTTGCCGATGGCGGTTACCTGCTGTTCGGTACCGATTTTGACCAGCCCACAGAAATCAAGGGCATGGTCGATTGCGGTCCGCTCGGCTACCTAGGCATCGCTGCGCATGGACATGCAGATGCGCTGGCGCTGACCCTGTCAATTGCCGGCGAGGAGTGCCTGGTCGATCCCGGTACCTATTCGTATTGGCAGGATATGAAATGGCGCGATTATTTCCGTGGTACATCCGCGCATAACACCTTGCGGGTCGACGGCCTGGACCAGTCGGTTAGCGGCGGCCGCTTCATGTGGTTGCGCAAGGCGGCGAGCAGCGTGCTGCAGATGCCGCAGGATCCTGCTCAGTTCGTTTTTCGTGGGGCGCATGACGGCTATTTGCGCCTTGCCGATCCCGTGCGCCACGTGCGCAGCGTGCAATTCGATGCAGCAACTCGGCGCTTGAGTGTGCAGGACCGGGCCGAGGCACGCCAGGCGCATCGTCTGGAACAGTTCTGGCATTTTGCTCCTGGCCTGTCGGTGGCACTTGAAGACGAGGTGCTGATCGTACGAGGTGCGCGTTTCCGCCTGGAGGGGCGTTTTACCGGTAGCCAGCTGCGTCTACAGTTGTCCAGCGCTAGCGAACAGCCGCCGCTGGGGTGGTATTCGCGCCACTACGAAGTCAAAGATACCTGTACGACCTTGTGCGTGACTGCCGAGGGTAGCGATATCGCGGCAGCATTTACGATGGCATTATTTTAGACCTCATTAACGTTGAAAGAACATTCGATGCCTACCCTCTACCTGGTTGCCGGAGCGCGTCCCAATTTTATGAAAATCGCACCGATCGTGCGCGCCTTGCAAGCCCATAACGGGCTTGGATTCAAGATCATTCACACCGGTCAGCACTATGACCGCGAAATGAACGACGTCTTCTTCGAAGAACTGGGCATTCCCCAGCCGAACGTCTTCATGGGGGCCGGTGGCGGCAGCCATGCGCAGCAGACGGCCAAGATCATGCTGGCTTTCGAAGAGCTGTGCCAGGCCGAGCGTCCCGACGCCGTGCTGGTAGTTGGCGACGTGAACTCCACGCTGGCCTGTTCCATCGTTGCCAAAAAACTCAATATTCCCGTTGCCCATGTCGAAGCCGGTTTGCGCAGCGGCGACATGACCATGCCGGAAGAAATCAACCGCCTCGTCACCGACAGCATCAGCGACTGGTTTTTTGTCACGGAGCCCAGCGCGCTGGAGCACCTGCGGCGTGAAGGCAAGCCTGAAGCGGCCGTGCACTACGTGGGCCACGTGATGGTGGACAATGTGCTATATCAGGCCGACAAGCTCGGTGCCTGCGTCGTCACCGAAGGTGAGGGAGCGCTTTTCAAGGCGGCCCATACGGGCGCCGGACAGCGCTACGGTGTGGTAACCCTGCACCGGCCCAGCAACGTGGATAACGCAGACATGATGCAATCGATCGGCGGTGCGCTGCGCACGATCGCTCAGGACTTGCCGTTGATTTTCCCCGTGCATCCGCGCACGCGCGCCAACCTGGACAAGTTCGGCATCGACTTGGGGCCAAACGTGACCCTGGTGGGACCGCAGGGATACATGGCCTTCCTGAACCTGTGGAAGGATGCCTGCATGGTGCTGACGGACAGCGGCGGCTTGCAGGAAGAAACTACGGCGCTGGGTGTGCCGTGCCTGACGATCCGCGAAAACACTGAGCGTCCCGTTACTGTCGACGAGGGTAGCAATGTGCTCGTAGGAACAGATCCGCAACGCATCGTGTCCGAGGCCGGCAAAATACTGCGTGGCGAAGGAAAGCGAGGACAGCGTCCACACCTGTGGGATGGCAAGGCTGCCGAACGTATCGTGGCCGTACTAGCCGCACAGCTGTCATGAGTGCCCGTATCACGATGATGGGCTGTCAGATTGATAATCTGACGATGGAAGAAACCCTGCAAAAAGTCGAGGGATTCATCCAGTCCGGCCATCCCCATCAGCATGTGGTGGTCAATGTGGACAAGCTGGTCAAGGCGGAACGCGACGCCGAGTTGCGGCGCATTATCAATGACTGCGCGCTGATCAATGCCGATGGCATGCCCGTGGTGTGGGCGTCGCGCCTGCTGGGTAAGCCGCTCAAGGAGCGCGTGGCGGGCGTCGATTTGTTCGAGGCCCTGATGCGCCGCAGCGCTGACAAGCAGTGGCGCGTGTATCTGCTGGGCGCGCGCGAGGAGGTCGTCAGCGAGGTCAAGCGTCTGTACGAGCTGAAGTATCCGGGATTGACCGTGGTCGGTTATCGCAATGGCTACTGGAGTGCGGAGGAGGAGCCTGGCGTCGTCGCGCAGATTACGGAGGCGCGCGCCGACCTGCTTTTTGTTGCTATCAGTTCACCCAAGAAGGAACATTTCCTGGGACAGTACCAGGGGCAGATGAAAATCCCGTTTGCAATGGGCGTGGGCGGCACCTTCGACGTCGCCGTCGGCCGCGTAAAGCGTGCACCCGTGTGGATGCAGAAATCGGGACTGGAATGGTTTTATCGTTTTTTACAGGAACCGCGGCGCATGTTCCGGCGCTATTTTATCGAGGACATGGGCTTTATCCGCCTGTTCATCAAGGAAGCGCTGCGCCGTTAGGCGCCATCGCCGAATAACGATTTCCACCTTTTAGATTGAAAGTATTGTTATGACTACTATTGCCGTGATTGGCCTCGGTTATGTCGGTTTGCCCCTGGTTGCTGAATTTGGCAAGCAGGCGCGTACCATCGGCTTTGATATTGTTCAAAGCAAGGTCGACAGTTGCCTGCGTGGCGTCGATCCGTCGCGCGAGCTGAGCGACGAGCAGATGGCCGCCGCTGTGCATGCCGAATACTCGTCCGACCCAGCCATTCTGGCGCAGGCCGACATCATCATCGTCGCCGTGCCGACGCCGGTCGACGTGGCCCATAGTCCCGACTTCGGTCCCCTGATCGGTGCCAGCAAGAGCGTCGGCCAGCACATGAAGAAGGGCGCCATCGTCGTCTACGAGTCGACCGTGTACCCGGGTGCGACCGAGGAAGTTTGTATTCCCGTGCTGGAGCAGGCGTCGGGCAAGCAGTGGAAGCGCGATTTCTTCGTCGGCTATTCTCCAGAGCGCATCAACCCGGGCGATCGCAAGCACATGCTGACGAACGTGGTGAAAGTGGTCTCGGGCGACACGCCGCAAACCCTGGAAACCGTGGCCGCCATGTACGAGTCCATCGTCGAGCCGGGCGTGCATCGTTGTTCCAGCATCAAGGCGGCGGAGGCGTGCAAGGTGATTGAAAATACCCAGCGCGACTTGAATATTGCGCTGATGAACGAACTGGCGATCATCTTTGACAAGATCGGCATCGATACTTCCGAAGTTCTGACGGCAGCCGGCACGAAGTGGAACTTCCTGAAGTTCAGCCCCGGCTTGGTTGGCGGGCATTGTATCGGCGTCGACCCGTATTACCTCACGCACAAGGCCGAGACGCTGGGCTACCATCCCCAGGTAATCCTGGCCGGTCGTCGCATCAATGACGGCATGGGGAAGTACATCGCCGAGCAGACCATCAAGAACATGATTGCTGCCGGAAGCTATATCAAGGGCGCGCGCGTGAATGTGCTTGGCTTGACGTTCAAGGAAGATTGCGCCGACCTGCGTAATTCCAAGGTGGGCGATGTTATTAACGAACTCAAGACTTATGGTGTGGAAGTGTTTGTGCACGATCCGTATGCCGATGCTGAGGAAGCCATGCACGAGTATGGCGTGCGCCTGTTTGCGTGGGATGAGTTGCCGCGTGCCGATGCTATTGTCGCGGCTGTCTCGCACCGCGCGCTGACGTCGCTGCCCGTGGAAGACTTTCAGCAAAAACTGATCAAGGGTGGCTGCTTCATTGATGTGAAGGCGTGTTTTGACGAGGCGGCGTTGCGCGCCGTGGGCGTCAAGGTCTGGCGCCTTTAAGAGGCATCGTGCAGGATGGCGGGCAGGTGGCACCGCTTGCCCCGTCAATGTGCATCTCTTTTGCACTTTATCAACTTCTTCCCTGGGTGCCCTGCGTACACTGGGCCTGGCCATCTTGTCGGGTCCGGGGCACCTCAGCTGCCACATTGCAGGTCGGTATGTTGGGCTAGCGTAGATGTAGGCTTCGCCGTGGCCTTGTATCGGCTTCTCTCCCCCCCCCTACCCAGCGGTGGCGCGTGATTGACGCGCAAACCGTCATGGCAGCTCGGCATTGCGGCCTGTATGCCAGCACGTCCATGGAAGAGTGCGCTATTCAGTCGACAGGAGTCCGATATGAAAATTTACCCTGTGATCCTGTCGGGAGGCGCCGGTAGCCGTCTGTGGCCCTTGTCGCGCCAAGCGTTGCCGAAGCAACTATTGCCGCTGCTTTCGCAGCAGACCCTGCTTCAGGAAGCCGTGCTGCGCGTGCGTGAATTGAGCCATGCGGCGCTCGAGGCTATGCCGCCGCTGGTGGTGTGCGGCAATGAGCACCGCTTCATGGTCGCCGAGCAGTTGCGCGAGATCGGTCTGCCGCCGCTGGGCATCCTGCTCGAGCCGGTGGGGCGCAACACGGCGCCGGCCGTGGCCGTGGCCGCGCAATACCTGTTGGCTATCGACCCGCAGGCGCTGATGTTGGTCTTGCCAGCCGATCACGTGATCACCGATGTGGCCGCGTTTCACCAAGCCATCGCCGAGGCGGCATTACTGGCGGCCGAGGGCGCGCTGGCCACCTTCGGCATCGTGCCGACGGCGCCCGAAACGGGTTATGGCTACATCCGCAGTGGCGCACCCGTGAGCCCGGGCGCCCTGTGCTGCAAGGTCGAGCGTTTCGTCGAAAAACCAGATCTTGCGACGGCGCGTGGCTTTCTTGCCGATGGACGTTATCTGTGGAATAGCGGCATGTTCATGTTCCGTGCCGCAAGCTACCTAAGCGAGTTGCAGCAATTTGAGCCGACCATGCACGCGGCGTGCGGCGCCGCAGTGGCTGACGGCTGCCATGACCTCGATTTTTTTCGCCTGGCAGCGGATGCTTTTTCGTCCTGCCGCAGCGTTTCGATCGACCACGCTGTGATGGAGCATACGCGCCGCGCCGTGGTGCTTTCCACTACCATGGGCTGGAGCGATATCGGTTCATGGTCCGGCATGTGGGACGTACTGCCAGGGGATGAGCAGGGTAATGTCGTGCGCGGTGATGTATATCTCGACGGCGCCCGCAACTGCATGATACGGTCCGAAAGCCGCATCGTGGCAGTGCTGGGGGTGCAAGACTTGGTGATCGTGGAGACGGATGATGCCGTCCTGGTTGCGCGGCGTGATCAGGTGCAGCGCGTGCGGCAAGTGGTTGAGCATCTTGAGCGCCATGGGCGCACCGAGCACCTGCAGCATCGGCTCGTGTACCGTCCCTGGGGTAGTTATGAAGGCATTGATGCGGGCGAGCGTTTCCAGGTCAAGCGCATCGTTGTCAATCCAGGCGGGAAACTATCGCTGCAGATGCACCATCACCGTTCCGAGCATTGGGTGGTCGTGCGCGGTACGGCGCGCGTCACGTGTGGTGAGACGGTGCGCCTGCTGACAGAAAACGAATCGACTTATATTCCGCTCGGCATGATCCACCGGCTGGAAAATCCTGGCAAGCTGCCGCTGCACCTGATCGAGGTGCAGACGGGCGCTTACTTGGGAGAGGACGATATCGTGCGCTATGCGGATGCGTATCAGCGCGGCTGAGATGCTGACGTAGCGAGCGGTGCTGCATTCATGACGTCGGGAACGCAGTCGCTAGCAATGATCTTGCCGGGATTGCCTGCGACGATGGAGGCTGGCGGCACGTCTGCCACGACTACGGTGCCGCCGGCGACGCGGCTACCCTGTCCGATGGTGATCGCGCCGGTAATAATGGCATGGGGACCGATCCAGACGCCGTCCTCCAGCGTCGGATAGGCGCTGCTGCGCTGGTCCGGGGCGGTGATGCGGTCGCGCCGGCCCAAGGTTGCGCCGTGGAGCAGGGTGACATTGCTGCCGATGACGGCGCCAGGCGAGATGACGGTGCCCCATCCATGCGTCAGGGCGAAACCGGGACCTACGTGGGTCTGCCAGGAAAAGTCTATGCCCGCGCGGCGGGTGGCGCTGCGATGCAGCAGCTTGCAAAGCGGCAACAGATATTTCCAGGGGGCGTCGGCGTCGCGCGCGGCCTGGCACAGGCGCATGGTGACAATTGCGCGAAAGGGACGGCTGCCGACGGCCCCTTTCAACGTCAGGTGCCAACCGCTGCGCTTGTATAACCGGTATGTATCGGCATGCAATGCCGTCCAGGTAGACATATGACTTCCTTTTCTTGAGATGATCCATCAATATGGTAAAAATTTGCCAATTATAACTGCTGTGTGCGCTGGCCTCGGGGCGAGGCGGAGATGGTTTTGGCCTCTTGATTTGATGCTATAAAGAAACTTCTAATTAAAAATTAAATAACTTAAGATGTTACTTTATGCTATCATCACTGTTGGTTTAATTATATAAATTCATGTGGCTGCGTCGTGGCCACAATTTTGCTCTGTGGAGTCGCATGAAGAACAACACTCGCTCTATTATGGTTGCCCTGGCATTTGCCGGCTCAGCTTTGTTCGCGCAGTCAGCCGTTGGCGCGCCCGTAGATATCAGTTCCACGCCTGGCGCCTTCAATCTGGCAGCGGGCGGTTCGCTGACATTCGGCGACAAGTTCAAAAACAATCAAAAGAGCAATTTTTTCAATGACATGTTCAAGTTCAATGTGGCGCAGGCCAGTGACCTGAGCGTGGTACTGAACTCGCGCAGCAGTAGTGCAAAGAACGGCCTGAACCTGACAGGTTTCGGCTTGTACAGCAGCGTTGGCAATACCTTGGTGCTCGGTGGTAATCAGTTGTTGACCGGCATTGATGATAAATGGACCTTGTCGTATGCCCACCTGGCTGCCGGTTCCTATTACTTGAAAGTCAGCGGCAACGTGGTGTCGAATACGGGCGCCGCTTTCAGTGCGAACGGCAGTCTGGTATCGGCCGTGCCTGAGCCTGGGACGTATGCGATGTTGCTCGCTGGCTTGGGCTTGCTGGGTTTCATGGCACGCCGTCGACAAAAGGCTTGAGCCCAGCTGGGCTGATTGGCACCCTCGTTTGCATTTCCATCCCGCAGCTGGCCTGAGCCGGTTGCAGTCATCTTGGTGAAAAGTATGAAAAAATTTCTGAAATCCCTGTTTGTGGCAGCCATGTTTGCCGGCAGCAGCCTGGCAGCCCATGCGGCGCCGGTTGATATCAGCCACGCCACGGTAGACCTGACGCAAGACTTGCTCGACTATTCCAGTAGCGATCTGCTAGGCTCGTTTTCGTTGGCTCCAGGCCAGTTGGCTGGCGCGGGCAATAACTTTTTCAGCGACAAATTCACGTTCAGCGTCCAGGGTCTCAATGACCTGAGCGCACTGGCGACGTCGCTCAAGCCGAGCGCTAATTCCGGCCTGACATTGACCGGCTTCAGTCTGCGTAATGCCAACGGCATTCTGTTCAAAGGCGCGCTTGACTTGATTAATTTCACAGCGAAAGACCAAGCGTGGTCGTTGCAGTCCGGTTCCATGCCTTTGGCTGCGGGCAGCTATTTCCTGCAAATTGATGGTTATGTTGCTTCGCCAGCCGGCGGTAGCTATAGCGGCATCTTGGCAGTTACGCCGGTACCTGAACCAGAAACCTACGGTATGTTGCTGGTGGGCTTGGGCCTGGTTGGCTTCATGGCGCGCCGCCGCAAGCTGCAAGCTTGAAGATAAAAATTCTGTACCTGAAACGGAGGCTGCGGCCTCCGTTTTTTTTCGCCGTCGGATGATGTGGGGCTATAATCGTGACGTACAGTGGGCGGCCGCAGCATGGCTGTTTCGATCTTTCTCAACGACGATATTGACCTTGCATAAATCTCTCTTCCTTTCGCTGGCGCTGGTCGCCGGCACCGCACATGCCGACGCGCCATCCATGCCGCCGGGATTGAATGCGCTGCAATTGGCTGTTGTGATCAATGACGCTGAACCGAATAGTATCGAGGTGGGGGAATATTACCGCCAGAAGCATGGTATTCCTGCTGCCAATGTCGTGCACGTGCATATCCCGAACAGGCCGCGCAAGCTGAGCACGGACCAGTTCGCGCAACTGAAAGAGCGCATCGACGCGCAGTTGAAGCCGGGCATCCAGGCCGTGCTGATGGTGTGGAGCGCACCGTATGCGGTCGAATGCAATTCGATCACCTCTGCCTACACCTTGGGGTATGACGCCGCGCAGTGCGCCAAAACCTGCAGCGCCGGCAAGGCAAGTACTTATTTCAATAGTGATGCCGGCCAACCGTTCAGTCAACTGGGCTTGCGTCTGTCGATGTTGCTGCCGATTGATTTTGTCGAAGAGGCCAAAGCGGTCGTCGACCGCGGCTCCGTTAGCGCTTTTTCCGTACCGGCCGCCAGTGCCTATTACCTCAATACGAGTGAAGGTGCGCGCAATAGTCGCGCGGCATTTTTTCCGCCGGCCGGGGTGGTGCGCCAGCGTAAGCTGACGATTAAGAACATGAAGGCAGATGTGTTGGAAGGCGCACAAGACATCATGGTGTACCAGACGGGCATGGCGAAGGTGGGCAAGCTGGAAACCCTGCGTTTCCTGCCCGGCGCCCTGGCCGATCATTTGACGTCGTTTGGTGGTGATTTGCAGGGTA
The DNA here is from genome assembly GCF_029892305.1 of Janthinobacterium sp. CG_23.4. Classification (NCBI taxonomy): domain Bacteria; kingdom Pseudomonadati; phylum Pseudomonadota; class Betaproteobacteria; order Burkholderiales; family Oxalobacteraceae; genus Janthinobacterium; species Janthinobacterium sp. CG_23.4. The sequence continues at coordinate 1,172,980 of NZ_JARXUX010000001.1, forward strand.
CGGCACAGATGAGCAGCCAGCGTTGGCTGGAAGCTGGCGCAACGGCCAGTTACGGTACGGTGAGTGAACCTTGCAACTATTGGCAAAAATTTCCCAATCCTACTGTGCTTCTGCGCCGCTACCTGAACGGTATGACGGCACTGGAAGCGTATTGGGGTAGTGTGCAGTGGCCCGCACAGGGCATATTCATCGGTGATCCCCTGGCGGCGCCGTACTTGGTGTACCGACGCTAAGCTATTGCCGATGGTGCGCGCAAGCATGTCGGTGATGAGAGTGCCAGCTTAGCCAGCTTTAACGCTCCGCTTTCTGCGTGTCGCGAATGCCACCAGGCCGAGGCCGGCAAGCAGCATGGCATAGGTTTCCGGCTCAGGAACGACGGCGATAGGTGGAGTGGGAATGCCGATGCCGCTATTACCGGTATCGATGCCGCCTGTCGCGCCACCGCCGCCCACGCTCGAGCCGCCCGCCGGTGAGTTGGTGTCGCGCGAGGCAGACGTGATCAGTGGTGCATAGATATCGGCTCCGGCGGCGCCCTGTTGGGCGCGTCCCTGTCCTCGGTAGCCTGCCGCGCCATTGATCGGCGGAAAGTCCTGACTGGTGACGAAATCGCGGGTGCCAAACCGATAGCCTCCCGTATCGCGCGCCGGACGTGTACGCGCGCCGCCCGCCGTATCGCCGCTATCGGCAAACTGATTACTAAGGCGGTGGCCACTGCCGCCAAAATTCGGATTGCGCAATTCCTGGTCTGAAGCGCCGCTGCCGAATTCTGGCGGCGTGCTAGTACCGTCGTTGATGCGTGCGCCGAAGCCGATGAATCCGTCAACGAGGCTGCAAGCGCTGTACGTGCTGTCGAGGTCGGAGTCCTTAGCCTTGCCGCCCGTGTTGCTGGATGAACCCGTTGCCTGGCAGCGTTTCTCGTCGCCACTGGCGCGCTGTGCGCCATTTTGGGCTTGTGCCGTGGCAGTCGCCAGCAATAATGCACTGCAGGCAAACAGCGATGCGAACTTGAATGGGGTGGCTGGTTTTAACATTACTTACCTCTTGAAAATGCATTCTGAACGCGGCGAGCATCGCCAAGCGCTGAGGATGTGATTGGTGCTCGCGCTAACGGTGCGACGTTGTTCGTGCACTGACAGGGCAGCATCTGAAGAGCCAGGCATGGATGGGGCCTACTCAATCTATTTGTATTTCAAGGTTCTCAAAGTTGCCAACGGCTTGTTAAGAACAAAACTTATTTTCCCAAAATATATCATATATTCCAGTCGTTGCCTCTTTTATCGTGCCATTGTGAACCAGATGTTGCTTATTGGATACTAAAAATCATAGTTGTCCGCGCATTAAGTGAGAGGTATCTACGCCATTCAACATTAATTAAATGTCATCAAGTTGTCATATCCGGACTTTAATATGCAAATAACAAGTCTGAAATACTTTTGTTAATTGTAGCGTGCCGGCCGATCATGTGGGGCCGGCGTCATTTATTTATCGACCGGGATCTTCATGCACACTTCGTTTTCCCCCTTGCGCACGCCGCTGCGCTTGACCGTCATGGCCGCCGTTCTGGCCAGTCTGTCCTTGCCAACAGTGGCTTTGGCTGCTTCCGATATCGTCATCAGCCAGGTATATGGCGGTGGCGGCAATGCGGGGGCGCTGTATCGCAACGATTTCATCGAACTGTTCAACCGCGGTGCCAGCCCGGTGAACCTGAGCAACTGGAGCGTGCAATATGCGTCCGCTGGCGGCTCAAGCTGGGCTGTGACGGCCTTGCCGGCTATCGATTTGCAAGCCGGCCAGTATTTGCTGGTCCAGCAAGCCAAGGGTACGGGCGGTACGCAGGACTTGCCCACGCCGGACGCCTCGGGCAGCCTGGCCATGTCCGGTACAGCGGGCAAGGTGTTGTTGAGCAATAAAAAGACGGCCCAGACGGGCACCAACCCCACGGGTGCTGCCATCGTCGACCTGGTCGGTTTTGGTACTGCCAATGGCTTCGAAGGCAATGTGGCGCCCGCGCCATCGAATACTCTATCTATTGCGCGCGCCAATGGTGGCTGCGGCGACACGGACGATAACAGCGCCGACTTCGCCTCCGGCAGCGTGACACCGCGCAACACGGCTTCCCAGCGCAACATGTGCGGCGGCCCCGTCGTACACCAGATCCTCACCACCTGCCCCGCCAGCCTGGCCTTGGCCGTGGGTAATGGCGGCAGCGCCGTGTTGCGTGCCGCCGATGTCGATGGCATCGTGAATGCGGCAAGTGTGATTTCCCCGGCCGTCGCTGGCATCAGCCTGGCCAATTTCAGCGCCGCTGGCGTGGCCGGCGAGAGCGCCAGCGTCAATTTGCGGGTGGCCGCTGGCGTGCCAGTGGGTAATTATCCTGTCGTCGTCAATTTCAGCAATGACCAGCAGCAAAGCGTTAGCTGCAAGATCGATGTTGCCGTGCAAGGCTTGGCGGCTGTCAGCCATACGATTCCACAAATCCAGGGTTCGGGCGCGGCTAGCCCCTACGCCAATTCCGTGCAAACGACGCAGGGCGTGGTCACCTTGAAAGTGGGCACGGGCTTCTTTATTCAGGATATGGCCGGTGACGGCGACCCGTTGACGTCGGACGGTATTTTTGTGTACACGGGCGCGACGGTCAGCACCGTGCAGCCGGGCGAGCTGGTGCGCGTAACGGGCACGGTGTTCGAGTACACCCCGACGGGCGCGAAAAATTCCTACACGGAATTGAAGGACGTGACGGCCATCCTGACGCAAAGCGCGGGTCACAGCATCGTGCCTGTGAACGTGACATTGCCGAACGAAAAGCTGGCCGCCGTGGAAGGCATGCTGGTGCGCTTCACGCAACCGTTGACCGTGTCGCAAAACGCCTACCTGGGCGCGCGCGGCGAACTGAGCCTGTCGGCGGGACGGCGCGAAGTGCCGACCAACCGTTATCCGGCCGGCTCGGCCGAAGCGCAAGCCTTGATCGCCGCCAATGCGGATAACCTGATCGTGCTCGACGATGGCATTTTCGTCACGCCGTCGAGCATTCCTTACATCGGCCAGGATGGCACCGTACGCAGCGGCGACACGGTGTCGGACTTGACGGGCGTGGTCGATTTTGGTGCTATCGGCGGCGGTGGCGCCGCGTATAAACTGCAGCCGACGCAAGTGCCGCAGTTTTCGCGCGACAACTCGCGCACGGCAAGGCCGGAGCTGTCGCCAGGCAACGTCAAGGTGGCCAGCGCCAACGTGCTGAACTTCTTTACGACCTTTACGAATGGCAATAATATTTTTGGCCAGACGGGGCAGGGTTGTACTTTGGGCAGCTCGACTGCCAAGAGCAATTGTCGCGGCGCCGATAATCTGGCCGAGTTCTTGCGTCAGCGTGACAAGATCGTGGCCGAGCTGCAAGCTATCGACGCGGACGTGGTGGGTTTGATGGAAATCCAGAACAATGCTGAAATAGCCGTCACCTATCTGGTCGAGCAGCTCAATGCGGCCATGGGCGGCGTTACTTACGCGGTGGTGCCGAAGCCAGCAGCGACCGGCACGGACGCTATCCGTGTGGCAATGATCTACAAGCCTGCCAAGCTGGGCCTGGTGGGTGGTGCTTTGTCGGACGCCAATGCCATCAACAACCGTCCGCCGATGGCGCAAACCTTCCGCGCCGCGAATGGCGAAAAATTCTCGCTCGTCGTCAACCACTTGAAATCGAAGGGTAGTTGCCCATCGACTGGGCTCGATGCTGATCAGAACGATAGCCAGAGCTGCTGGAACGCCACGCGCGTGAAGCAGGCACAGCGCCTGATGGGCAGTTTCGTGCCGCAGGTGGCCGCTGCCGCCGGCGACGCCGACGTGCTGGTTATCGGCGACTTGAATTCGTATGGCGCGGAAGATCCGATCCAGGTCATCACAGGCGCCGGCTTCGTGAATGAACTCGAGCGCTTCGTGCGTCCGTCGGGCATGCCGTATTCGTATGTCTTCGGCGGCCAGAGCGGCTACCTCGACCATGCGCTGGCGAGTGCCTCGCTGAGCCCGCAAGTGGCCGGCGTGGCCGAATGGCATGTGAATGCGGACGAGCCGGAAGTGATCGACTACAACATCGATGCGGCCAAGCCGCAAGACTTGTACAACGCATTGCCTTACCGCGCCTCGGACCACGATCCCGTCGTCATCAGCCTCGACTTGCAACCCGCCTACCGCGATATCACGGCCGGCGTGGCGCAAGCCAGTTCGGGCCTGACGTACAACCGCGTGACGCAAAAGTACACGGGTACATTTGCCTTCACCAGCAAGGGCACGACGGCCATCAGCGGCCCGTTCCAGGTGGTGTTCGGCGGCTTGCCGGCCGGCGTGACCCTGGCCAATGCCAGCGGCAGCCATGCGGGCGCGGCCTTTGTCAGCGTTAATGCGGCCAGCCTGGCGCCCGGTGCGACCGCATCGTTCGCCGTCAGTTTTACCAATCCGTCGAAAGTGACGATCAATTATTCCGCCAGCATCTTTGCCGGCAAATTCTAAGGAACTATCATGTTGACTACGAAACTACATCTGACCCTGCGCCGCGTCGCGCTGGCCGCCATGCTCGCCGCCAGCAGCAGTGTGGCGCTGGCGGACCCGCTTGGCTATCACGTGGAAATCGATACCCGCGCCTTTTCCGGCGCCGGTTTCCTCGACTTCGCCTTTATCGCTGGCAATGACCCTGCGCCCGGCGCCAGTGCCACCTTGAGTCATTTTTCGGGCGCGTTCGGCGCACTGGAATCGAAGGAAGGCAGCGTCAGCGGGAGCTTGCCCGGCACTTTGGTCTTTGGCAATAGCGGTGCCTACAACGACTGGTTTCATCATGTGACCTTGGGTGGCAAGTTCGGTTTCAACATCGTCTTTGGCGGCGATTTCCTGAACAAGTCCGGCAACGTGGGCACGACTTTTGGCGTGGGCTTGCTCGATGCCTCGGCCACGTCCTACCTGGGCAATGTCAATGGCAATTTGCTGCAATTCGAACTGACCCCGCTCAACGGCGGCTTGCCCGCCAGCATAGCCGGCAGCACCTACGCCAGCATCGCGACGATCTCGGCGGTGCCGGAAGCGTCGGAATGGATGATGTTGACGGGCGGCCTGGCACTGATCGGTTTTGCCCTGCGCCGACGCCACTCTGTTACGCCAGCATAGTCCTTGCAACGTGAACACAGCGCGCCCATGGCCCGCTGTGTTTTTTTTCATCAAAAATCTGACTCCGGTTGAAACCCCGTCCTTCAGGGCGGTAGCGAAGGAGTAAATTTCCCGGCACCGACCGTAATGCCGTTCAGTTAAGGGTTTTGGCCTGATTGATGAGCGCCAGTAAATTCGCTCAACCCAGAGGCAAAGAGCTGGGGTCGGACCCCAATCCACCCAAGTTAAGCAACAGGCTGCCATCAAGCAACCTTGTAGGCCATGTATTTATGGGGCTTGTAGGCGTTGGTTTGCCGTGACCTTGATTGTCCTGGGCGATGTTGAAACGTTCGCTTGGCGATCAGAGCCAGCGCGTCGGCAAGCAAGTGGGCTGCCGCCAGCCCAAGCAGCAACGATGGCAAGAGCGGCTTGAGTACCGAATGGACATAGGCGCGGTTGATGCGTCTGTCCGTCGGCAATGCATCTTGCTGGCCAGCGGCACAGCTCGCCAACGCCTGCAGGTTATCGCATAGTACCTTGGCGGCCAGATCCTGCATCAGGGCCTGCTGTGACAGTCCCGTCACGTGCTCCAGATGGAGGCGGTGTTTGATGCGCTTGAAGGCTTCCTCAATGCGCCAGCGTTGGTGGTAGAGGTCTCCGAACAATGCGGCAGGGAATTGTTCAACGTCCAGTAAATTGGTCATCAGAACACGCACCTTGCCGGTCGAGGCAACGTGGCGTATCAGGCGCACGGTCTGCGGTTCAGCGGGACATTCATAGTCAAGCGCATCGCGCCGATCCGGCGCCCGCAGCGTGACGATCTGCTCCCGCAGCCCCGACTTCAGAAACTGATTGACGCAGGGAAAGCCGCCACCGCGCGCCTGTTCGACGCGCATGCAGAAGGCAATGCGGCGCTGGTTCAACACGGCGGGCATCCAGTAACATGGATAGCCTCGGTCGAGTAACAGCAGATCATCCTTGCCAAGCCGGTCGAGCTGTTCGAACAGCATCTGGCGTTCACCGACGTCGGTGCTGTATAGCGAGGCCGAGAGCATCAATTCGGCACCGGGCAGAAACAAGCCAAACACCAGTTGATCGGCCACGGCGGCACGTTTGACATGGCTGGCGCGCAAGCCAAAGCGAACGGTCGAGGCGTCAGCGGCGACCAGCCTGAAACCGTGCCAGCGCGGCAGGTAGCCATGCTGCTGTGCTTGTGCAATGAGCCAGTCGTTAAGCTCTGGGATGGCCGTGGTAGCAAGTTTTGAGCGTGCCTGAGCGAAAGCCTGGGCGCTCACCTGGTGCGTCAGTTGCGCCTGCTGTTGCAGATGGCCAAAGAATTCATCAAGTTCGGTTTGCACGCTCTTGCGCATGCCGGTGAGCATGAGCGCCACCAAGGATGGCAGCGGCAGTTTGCGGCGACGTTGAAACGCCATCGGATGATCAGGATGGCGGGCGCTAAGCCGAAACTGGTCGGATTGAAGATGGTCGGAGAAATCGGACAGCAAGGAAGCGAGCGACATGAAGGGCCAATGAAGATCAAAAGACCTTCATTGGCCGCCGCCTTGCCGCTGTCGAAAAAAGAGAGGTCAGCAAGGCGGCGGCCGCGCAAAGCCAGTGCCACGTCAAGCACTATTTCATTGAATTGCCAGCAATTGCGCGGGCTTGCTCCTTAACTTGGGTGGATTGGGGTCCGACCCCAGTCCTTGTTCTTGGGCTAAAAATAGCATCACTAACACTAACTTAACGGCATTTGGCACCGACCGGGCGATTTCCTACGTAGCGCTTGGGGAGGGGATATAAACCCCTTCCCAAGCTTATTTAATCGACAGGCCCATCGGCCTGGAGCCATTCAATTGCTTTTCAGGCTGTTGCATTTCCTGATTGACCATCCGCGCGGCATCGCGCTGCGCCTGCTCAGCCATTAGCGCTGGTCTTGCGGCGGGGCCGGTTTCTTTCCATTGCTGTCGCTAGTATGCGTGTGCTCGACGCTAGTGGGCGATACCTGCGCCACGTCCGGGCTCGCTCTCAGGCGCGCCACCTCGTCCGGCGTCAGCATGGCCGCGAAGCCGTTCAGAGTGACCGTGTAGCGGTATTGCACGGGAGCCCCGGCCACTAAGGCCAGCACGGCGCGCTGGCGCTCTTCCAGGTAGGCCGTGTAGCGGCGCGCCGCCTCGCTGCCGGTATCGAGGCGACTGCCCTCCGAGACGGTGGGAACGAGGCCGGCTACGCCCCCCGTGTACGAGGCCAGCGGCGCATCCTTCAATTGCACGATGTAGCTGTGTCGCGCTTGCTGCGCCGGTTTGTGCTGCTCCGTCTGCACGGCACCGGCCAGGCCGGCGACTGCGGCAATGATGATAAATATCCAGTTTTTCGAGGGCATGGCAGCCTTTCCGGGCGGTTGTCAGGTCGTGTCACGCCGATTCTACGCCTGTATCGGCGGCACCATAAAAAAACGCGCCCCGCAGGGCGCGCTGTGTTGCCGATCCAACGGTGTGCTTACAGCTTGGCGTCTGTTTTCACGTTGCGCATGCTCGGTACGGCCAGCGGCAGCGGGCTGTTCGTTTCCACGGACAGTACGGTGGTGGAGGCCGCCGCATTGTTGCCATCGAGGAAGATCACGCCGCCCAAGTAGCGCTTGCCGCTTTCCAGCGCCGACCAGCTGACGCCGGCCGTGGCGGTGCCGCCCACATACACCTTGCCTGGCAGGGTGGCTTTCAGGTTGCCGCCTTTGTCGGCCGTCGTGACGACCGCTGACGACAGGCTGAAGCCGGTCGATGCGCCATTTGCCAGCGCGTAGCCGACCACGCACAACTTGTAGCTGCCCGTCGCCGGGGTAGTCACACTGATCGACTCGTTCGAGCCGGAATTGGTCGAGGTGGCGACGGTCGCACCGGCGCTGTTGAATAACAGCAAGTCGAGGTCATTGCCGGCGCCTTCCGTGGTGTCGCGGTCGAAGGTTTCGAAGCGTGCCACCACCGTGTTGGCGGGAATGCTCACATTGACCACGCGCACGCCGCTGCCGCCTGCCTTACAAGCGGTGACTATCTGCGCCAACGTTTCCACGCTACCCTGCGGGGCCTGGCTGATGCTTTGCTCGCTGCGTGCCACTTCCTTCAGGCCGCCCGTCGCCGCGCCGACCTTGCCGGCAAAGCCGGTGGACAGAGTCAGCGAGCGCAAGCCGCTGACCTTGTCGGCCCGCAGCAATGCCGGCGACTGCACCGCGCGACCCGAGCGGGCCGTGACGGGGCTACGGACCGTGTGCACGCCGTCGCTCCACACGAGGGCGCCGTACTGCCATGCGTTTTCCGGCGCCGTGGTGCGCGTCAGCGTTACGGTAAACGACTTGGTTTCTCCGGGCGCCAGCACCAGTGTGGCAGGCGCCACCGCCACGCTATAGCCGCTGACCGAGGCGCTGGCTGTGTAAGCGGCGCTGCTGCCGCCCACGTTGGTGACGCGGCGCGTCACCGTTTGCACGCCCAGCACGTTGCCGATGGTGATTGACGGCACGTTCAGGTTGTAGCCGGCGATGGTGCCGCCCGCACATTCTGCCGTCATGCCGACGCCGCACATGTATTTCTTGTAGTCAGCCAGGCTGGCGTCATACACGAGGCCTGGATCGGCGGCCTTGTTCGGCGTCACGTGGCCGGCGCCCTGGCCCCATGGCAGGATGCCGCGCGCGTCACCGGTCTGGGTGTCGGGCAGGGTGGTGCTGCCGGTGGTCATCAGGGCCGACTTGATGGCGGCAGGGCTCCAGCCAGGATGCTGCTGGCGCAGCAGGGCCGCCAGGCCGGCCACGTGCGGGCTGGACATGGAGGTGCCTTGCAGGAAGACATAGGCTTGCGCCGGCGTCAGGCTGCCATCTTGCACCGCGTCGCGCTGTGCGCGCGACAGGGCAGGCGAACCGCCGGCCAGGATGTCCACGCCAGGCGCGGTGAGGTCGGGCTTGAGCAGATTGGCGTCGTACAGGTTCGGGCCGCGCGAGGAAAAGTCGGCCACGATGGGGGCGGCAGCGCCGTTGCCCGTGGTGACGAAGCGCGAGATGGCCGCCGTTGCCGCTCCCGTTTGCGCCTGGGCGTTGATCAGCGCGCCATCGGCGGCGCTTACATGCACGGCCGGCAGCACGTGCGGATCCGATACCAGGCCCAAGCCCGTATCGACCAGCACCATGCCTACGCCACCGGCGTCGCGCACGGCGACGCCCTTGTCGGTGCGCGCCGTGGTGCCGCGCAAGCAGCTGACGACCTTGCCTGCGACCTTGGCCGGATCGAGCAGGGCTACGCCGCCATTGTCGCCGGCGCGGTAGCACAGGGCCAGTTTTTGCGCATCGGCACCGGGCAGGCCCGCATCTTGCGCGCGGATCAGGGTGCTCGCTGGCAGCGGGTTGTAGTTGAGCGAGGCGCCCGTGTACCTGGCGCCATTGCCCAAGGTCACGCTGGCCTGGTTGGCGCGGTTGTGCGTCGAGGCGGCCACTGTGGTGATCCATGGGCTGACGTGGGCCACCGTGTTCGCCGGTCCCGCGTTGCCGGCCGAAGCGGCAACGAAGACGCCCGCGTTCGACGCGTGCAGGAAGGCTTGCTCGACGGGGTCGTTGACGCTGCCGCCGCCGCTGATCGAGTAATTGATCACGTGTACGCCGTCCTGGACGGCTTTTTCAATCGCCGCCACGCTGTCGCCGCCGTAGCAGCTATTTTTTGCGCCCGTCGGCTGCGTGTCCAGGTTGTAGGACCAGCACACTTTGTAGACGGACAGGCGGGCGCGTGGCGCCACGCCGGAAATGGCGCCCAACGGCGCGCCGTTTACGGTCACTGGCACGCCCGCATTGCCGCCCGCGGTGGACGAGGTGTGCGTGCCGTGGCCGCCTTCGCCGCTGGGGTTGCCAACGGAATCGCGCGGCGAGGTGAATTCGCTCCAGTGCTGGATCTTGTCCGTTTCGGTCAGGCGCACGGCATTGAAGTATTGCGCGCCGAGCAGCTTGTTATTGCAGTGCTCTTGTGTAAAGCCCTCGCCCGTCTGGCAGCTGCCCTTCCAGGCGGCAGGCGCGGCGCCGTATGCCAGCGTGGCGTTCGGGTCGAAGGTAGGGATGCCGTTGGCGTCGACCTTGTCCGCATACGACAGGTTTTCCGGCCACACACCGCCATCGACGATGCCGATGATGATGTCTTCGCCTGCATGCTGCTTGCCGCCCAGCTGGCTCCACAGGCCACCGGGCTGGTCCAGTCCCAGGAAGGTTGGCGTGTAGTTCGTTTGCAGTGCGCGCGGCTCGTCGGGGGCGATGCTGGCCACTTCGCCGCTGGCCTGCAATTGGCGCACTTCGGCATCGGTCAGCAGGGCCGAAAAACCGTTGAGGACGATCTTGTACTGGTATTGCACGGGGGCGGCGGCGACGAGCGCTTGCACCCGCGCTTGTTTCTGCTCGAGATAGTCGCCGTACAGCTGCACTTCCGCGCTGGCCAGGTCGAGGCGGCCGCCGGCAGCAGGCTGGGTTGCACCGAGGCCTGCTACCGAGCCGGCGTAGGAAGCGATCGGCTTATCGGTCAGTTGCACGATGTAAGGACGGCGCAGGTCGTCGGCCTGGGCCTGGAAGCTCAGACTGGCAAACAGACTCAGTACGGCGAGTGACATGGGACGTAAAGCGGGACGGAAGGTCATGTAGGATTTCCTGTAACGGTGGCGGAAAGGGGAAAATCAGGCTTGCTGGCGGCGACGCGCCGCGAAACCAACGCATGCCAGGCCGAGCAGCAGCATCGCGTAGGTCGATGGCTCAGGTACCGAAGCGACGATATTGTCGAGCGCGAACTGGCCCTTGTTGGTACTGAAGGCGTTGCAATTGCCGGCCGTGTTACAAGTGAAACCGAAGAAGGCCAGCGAGGCGAATTGCTGGCTGCCGAAGTTGGCGCTGGTGTTGTAGTGCTGGAACTGGAAGTTGCCGCCGACTGGGCCGCCCAGCTGATACGTTTCATACAGGGAAGAACCGTTAGCATAGAAGCCTTGCACGCGCAACAGACCTGCCACCGCCGGGTAAGTAACGCCCTGGGCGTAGCCGATGAAGCTGGCGTCGAAGCCTTGCAGGCTGATACGGCCGCCCTGGTTCAGTGGATCGAGGTAGGCGATGCCATCGTTGAGCGATGCATAGTAATTGCTTGTATTGTTGGTCGGACACGCCATGCCGCAGGCGGCCGGGTCCGTGCCGTCGTACACCGCGCCGACCAGATCGCCAAAACTGGCACCAGCCACATTCGAGGCACCCGTGAGCCGGAATTTTCCGATTTCCAGAGCGCTTCCATGGCCGACATACTGGCTATCGAGATTGTTAAAATTGATCACATCAGCCATGGCGGCTGGTGCGCAGGCGGCGGACAGGGCCAGAATGGCGGCGCCGGTCCATTGTTTGGCCGAGAAAGGACTTGCTGCGGAAACTACCTTCGGATGCACGATACGAGTCATGAATTTTCCCTTGGTGATTATGTAGGATGCAATATGCTTTGCGTTTGGCTGCTTTTTTCTGCGCGGTTAGACACTACGAATACGCAGAAAAGCGATTTTTACTATAGCAAAAGCGACAATTCTATTGTTTTATATTCTTGCAAATTTAATTTGAAAGTTACAAATAATGAATGAATAATATTCATCGTGTACTATGATTTAGTAACCAAAAGTAGATGGTTTTTGGATTGAAAATAGTCGAGTAATCCAGCAGCCAACGCAGCGCGCGCGGCACGGCGGCCGTTTCGCGCGCACGCGATGGTTTCCCCCTGCAATTTGTTGTTCGCAGTACAAATAAAAGATTGTATTAACCATAAGCGGCATGGTAGGCTGATAAGGATCGGGCAAGCGCGTGTCGCCCGGGTGCGGCGATTCGCCGCGCGTAGCGATGCAATGGATTGAAGGCAGGCGATAGGGAGTTAGCGGATGCATGCAGCACACAGGCAGAACCTTGCGGCAACACGCGATGCGCGTGGTTTTACCTTGCTCGAATTGTTGGTCGTGATCGTGATCATCGGCTTGCTGGCGGCCTATGTCGGCCCCAAATATTTTGCCCAGTTGGGCAAATCGGAAGTGACAGTGGCCAAGGCGCAGATCGAGGCGTTTGAAAAATCCCTCGATACCTATCGCCTCGACGTAGGGCGCTATCCCACCACGGAAGAGGGCCTGGCCGCGCTGCTGGCCGCGCCGCCCGCCGCCGGCACGCGCTGGAATGGCCCCTACCTGAAAAAAGCCGTGCCACTCGACCCGTGGGGCCATGCCTATCAATATCGCGCGCCCGGCAGCAAGGGCGAATATGACATCGTTTCGATGGGCAAAGATGGTCAACCTGGCGGCAGCGGCGACAATGCCGACATCAGCTCGCAGTAAGGCCTGCGCGCTTACTCTTTCTCCACGGACAAGCCATCATGCAGTTTGAAGTACGCGCGCTTTCTACGGACCAGGCAGTTGCTAGCTTGCACACCTGCGTGATCGACGGCCGCGACGAGGCCGACGCGCGCCGCCAGGCCGAAGCGCGCGGTTTGTTCGTCAGCGCCATCCGTCCCGTGCGGGCCACGCCGTTCAGCGCTGCCGGTCGCCAGCGCGCGCGTGCCTTGCCACTGCTGCTGTTCAGCCAGGAGTTGCTGGCGCTGTTGCAAGCGGGCCTGGGCATCGTCGAAGCGCTGGAAGCCTTGCTGGAAAAGGAAGCGTCACCGTCCACGCGCAGCGTGCTCACGCGCCTGCTGGAAGGCTTGCGCGAAGGCAAGCGCTTTTCCGCCGCCTTGGCCGAGCAGGCCGAACTGTTTCCCCCTTTGTATATCGGCATCGTCAAGGCGGCCGAGGGCACGAGCGACTTGCCGCGCGCGCTGTCGCGCTATATCGACTACCAGCAGCGCATCGATACGGTGCGCGGCAAGATCGTCAGCGCCGCTATCTATCCCGCCATCCTGCTCGCTGTGGGCGGCGGCGTCAGTGCCTTCCTGATCAGCTACGTGGTGCCCCGTTTTGCCGAGGTCTACCAGGGCGCGGGACGCAATTTGCCGTGGATGTCGCAAGTCATGCTCAGCTGGGGCCAGTTCGTCACCGAACATGGTGTACTGCTGTTGCTGGGGCTGGTGCTCGCCGGCAGCGCTTTGTTCATGGCCGTGCGGCGCGTGCTGCGCCATGGCGGCGTGGCGCGCCTGTTGGCGACACTGCCCGGCATCGGCGAGCGCGTGCGCATTTATGAGCTGTCACGCCTGTACCTGACCCTGGGCATGCTGGCCGAAGGCGGCATCACCATCGTGCAGGCGATCGCCACCGTGCAGGCCATGGTTTCGCCTGGCATGCAGGCATCCTTGCAGCGCGCGCGCGGCGATATCGAGGCGGGCCAGCCGCTATCGTCGGCGTTTGAACAGCATCAATTGACGACGCCCATTTCCCTGCGCATGCTGCGCGTGGGCGAGCGCACGGGAGACATGGGGCCCATGCTGACGCAGTCAGCCGCCTTCTATGACGGCGAAATCAGCCGCTGGATCGACCGTTTCACGCGTACTTTCGAACCCTTGCTGATGGCGGCCATTGGCCTGGTCGTGGGCGCCATCGTGATCCTGCTATACATGCCCATCTTTGACCTTGCCGGCGACATTTCATGATGCAAACTGATTCCGCGCCCGTCGTGGCCATCGACGCTGCGCTGCTGCAGCGCGCCCGCTCCCTGAGCCGGCAATCGAAGCGTAGCCTGGTGGAGGAATTGCAGCAGCTGAGCGGCATCGAGGTGCGCGCCGTGGTGCGCGAACTGGCGCGTCCGTTTGGCCTGGGCGTGCTGGAAACGGCCGACATGCTGGCCCATGCACCTGCGTTCGACTTGCTGCCGCTGTCGCAGGCGCTGGCGCGCCACTGCGTGCTGCTGCGCGCCGCCGACGGCCAGCTGGTGGGTGTGATCGCCGACCCATTTGACCTTGACCTGCAAACCTGGCTCAGTACGCGCGCCGGGCTGGGCGCCTTGAACGTGCGCCTGGCGCTGCAGGCTGACATCGGCGCCTACCTGTCAAAGCAGGAAGAGTCGGCGCGCGCCGTCGATAGCCTGCTGCCGGGCGCCGCCACTGACGCGCGGCGCGATGGCAAAACGGCGGCCGTGCTGTCGTTCGCCAGCGTGTCGGAAGCGGCCAGCCCCGCCGTCAAGCTGGTCAATTCGACGCTATACGACGCTTTGAAGGCCGGTGCTTCCGACATCCACCTGGAGAGCACGGCCGGCGGCCTGGCCGTCAAGTACCGCGTCGACGGCGTGCTCGATCACGCCACCGCCGTCAATGGCATCGAAGTGGCCGAGCACATCATCTCGCGCCTGAAAGTGCTGGCCGAACTCGATATCGCCGAGCGCCGCGTACCGCAGGACGGCAGCTTCCGCGTCGAGGCGGGCGGGCGCGAAATCGATTTGCGCGTCTCCATCATGCCCAGCATCCATGGCGAGGATGCCGTCATCCGCATCCTCGACAAGCGCGCCATGATCGAGGCGTACGGCGCCCTGACACTGGAGGCGCTGGGCTTTGATGCGGCGTCGCTGGAAGCGCTGCGCGCGCTGGCGCAAGAAGCCTATGGCATGCTGCTCGTCACCGGCCCCACGGGTTCGGGCAAGACGACGACCTTGTATGCGGCGCTGACGGAAATCCACAACGGGCGCGAAAAGATCATCACCATCGAAGACCCCGTCGAATACCAACTGCCCGGCATTTTGCAAATCCCCGTGAATGAAAAGAAGGGGCTGACCTTCGCCAAGGGCTTGCGCTCCATCCTGCGCCACGATCCCGACAAGATCATGGTGGGCGAGATCCGCGACCGCGAGACGGCGGAAATCGCCATACAGTCGGCCCTCACGGGCCATTTGGTGCTCACCACCGTGCATGCGAATAATGTCTTCGATGTTTTCGGCCGGTTTACCCACATGGGCATCGATCCGTATGCGTTCGTCTCGGCCCTGAACGGCATCTGGGCGCAGCGCCTGATCCGCACCAACTGTCCCCATTGCGCCACCGACTACACGCCCGACGATCTGGAACTGGCCAGCGTGGGCCTGGCGCGCGCCGACGTGGCAGGCTATCAGTTCAAGCAGGGCAAGGGGTGCGGCGACTGCCGCGGCACCGGTTACAAAGGGCGCCGCTCGATTGCCGAAATCCTCGTGCTGACCGATGAAATCCGCGAATTGATCGTCGATAAAAAGCCGATCCGCCAGATCAAGGCGGCCGCGTATGCGAACGGCACGCGCAGCCTGCGCCTGGCGGCGCTGGAACTGGTCAGACGGGGCGCCACCACTATCACGGAAATCAAGAGGGTCACCCTGCATGCGTAGAGGCATAGGAGAAGGACTGCGCCTGGGCGTGGCGGTGGGCAGCATGAGCCTGTGGCGCAGCAGCCGCTGGCGCTCGCCGGCCTGGACCTTGCTGGGTGAGGCGGCGTATGCGCCGGACGACACGCTGCATGGCGATTTTGCCGCCCTGGGACAGGCGCTGGCGCAGTTGCTGGACCGGCTGCTGCCGGCGGGGCAGTGCGCGCGCTGGCCATTGTCCGTGGTGCTTGACGACGCCTTTGCGCGCCTGTGGCGAGTGGACATGCCGCAAGGTGCCGCGCGTCTGAGCGACATCGAGGCGGCCGCCGCGCTGCGCTTTCAGTCGCTGTATGGCGATGCCCCCGGCCTGTGGCACAGCAGCAGTGCCTGGGATGCGCGTGCGCCGTTCTTCTGTGCCGTGCCGCGTGCGCTGCTGGCGCAGTTGACGCATGTGGCGGCCGCACGCAAGCTGGCCCTGATTTTTATTACACCGCAATTCGTGCGCCACTGGAACCGCTGGCACGGCGCGTTGAAGCCGGGCGCCTGGTTTGGCCAGTTGCAGGACAATATCTTGACCCTGGGCGTGCGTCACGATGGGCATTTGTGTGCCGTGCGTGCGCTGCCCGTGCCGCCTGGCGTGGGCGGTGATTGGCTGCTGCAGACGCTGGCGCGCGAAGCGCTGCTGCATGGCGTGATCGCGCCCGCGCTGCTGCAGCTATGCGGCGCGCCGCCAGCGGGCTGGCTGGCACCGGTGGGAGCGTTCCACTGTCAGGTATTGTCCACGCCAGACGGGGACGGCGCCTTGTCGCCGGCGGCCCGGCTGGCCCGCAGCGCAGGTGCCGCATGACGCGCCTCGATATCGATTTCGCGCCACCAAGCTGGCGCCGCAGCCTGTACCGCGTGCCTGCGTGGGCGTGGTTTGCAGGTGCGCTGGGCGTGGCGCTGAGCGTCACGGCGGCGTACAGCTGCAGCGCCGCGCTGCAGCGCCAGGCGGCAAGCGAGGCACGCTGGCGCCTGGCGCAGCAACGCGTGATGGCAGCGACGCAGCGGCCGGCGCCTGCATCGCAAGTGCTGATTGCGCCAGCGCAGGCGGCGGCCGTGAATGCGGCCATCCTGCAATTGAACCTGCCGTGGCGCGACCTGCAGGATGCGCTGGCGAGCGCCACGCCGCCCGCCATCGCGCTGCTGGCGCTGGAGCCGGATGCGCGCAAGCGCGTGCTAAAGATTACGGCCGAGACGACTGGCAGCGACGCCATGGTGGCTTACATCGCGCAATTGAAGCAGCAGGAACTGTTCGGCGAGCGCGTGCGACTGCTACGCCATGAAATCAACGCGCTCGATCCACATCAACCCTTGCGCTTCCAATTAGAAGCGCGCTGGGGCATGCCATGATAGCCATCGAGATCAATCTCTTGCGCCTGCGCGCGCAACTGCTGTTGCGCCGCCTGGGCGCGCCCGCCTGTCTGGCCGTGGCCTTGCTTGCGCTGGGCGCGGCCGCTTGGGTCTGGGCCTGGCAGCAGCGCGCCATGGCGGCGCAACTCGAGGCGCGGCCGTTGCCGCAGCCGTCCCTGGCCGTGGCGACTGCAGCGGCGGCGGCGCCGGCGACGGCCAGCGAAAACATGGCGCGCTTTTATGCCGCCCTGGGACAGCAGCGTCATGCGGAGCAGCAGGTCAAGCAACTGTTTGACCTGGCTGCGAAGAATGGCCTGGTGCTGGCGCAGGGAGAATATAAAAGTGGCTACGACAAGGCCAGCCGCGTCACCACCTGGCAGGTGACCTTGCCGCTCAAGGGCAGCTATACGGCCGTATGGCAGTTCGCGCTGCAGGCGTTGCGTGCCATGCCCTTCGCTTCGCTCGACGAACTGAGTTTTCGCCGCGAACAGATCGCCGACACGCAGCTCGAAGCGCGCCTGCGCCTGACCTTTTATCTGGCCGATACGCTGTCCGACAGCGTGGGAGATGCACCATGACGCCGCGCCATGGTCTCATGCTCGCCGGCGTGCTGGGCGCCGGCGCCTTGCTGCTGTTCGGCGAGCGCCAGCCCGTGGCCGAGGTGGCTGAGGCGGTGGAGCGGGCCGTCGCGCCCGCGCGCCATGCCGGCGGCAGGGCGCAGGCGGCGCAGCCGGCCATCCTGGTGCTGCTGCCGCGCAGCGAGGTGGCGGGCGAGGATGGCGACACCTTTGGCGGCGCCAATGGCGTCTTCCAGAGCCAGGACTGGAATCCGCCGCCGCCGAAAATGGCGCTGACGGCTGCGCCACCACCGCCGCCGCCGATGGCGCCGCCGCTGCCCTTCGTCTACCTGGGCAAGGCGGCCGCCGACGGCGCCTGGGAAGTGTTTTTGTCGCGCGCCGACAAGACGTATATCGTGCGCGCCAATACCGTCATCGATGGCGCTTACAAGGTCGTGACGATCGCGCCGCCCGTCATGACGCTCACCTATCTGCCGTTGAACCAGGTTCAGCAGCTTAACATTGGAGTACTCGATTGATGTCTCGTTCCTTTTCATCTGCGCCTTTGCTGGCGCTGCTGGTGCTGCTGTCGGGCTGCGCGGGGCAGCAGGCTTACCGCGACGGGCGCGAGCTGATTGCGCAAGATCACATCGCAGCTGGCCTGCAAAAGCTGCAAGAAGCGCTGCGGCAAGACCCCGGCAACGCGCAATACCGCAGCGCCTACCTGCAGGCGCGCGAACGGGCAATCTCTAGCCGCTTGCAGCAGGCCGAGCGTCAGGCGCAGGCGGGCCAGAGCGAGCTGGCGCGCGCGGGTTTTTTGGGCGTGCTGGAAATCGATGCGCAGAACGAGCGTGCCAACAGCGGCTTGCGCGCGCTCGAGCGCGAGCAGCGCCAGGGTAAATTGCTGGCCGATGCACGCACGGCGTTTGAGGCAAAACAGTACGACCCGGCGCGCCAGCGCCTGAAGTCTATCCTCACGGAGCAGCCGCAACACGCCGGCGCGCGCGCGCTGCTGCGCGAGGTCGACGAGAAGACCGCGCCGCCCGTCGTCGAATCGGGCCTGGCCAGGTCGTACAAGCAGCCGATCACTATCGAGTTTCGCGATGCACCGTTAAAACAGGTGTTCGAGCTGATCGCGCGCCGTTCCGGCCTCAATTTTGTCTTTGATAAGGATGTCAAGGCGGACGCAAAAACCTCGATCTTCCTGAAAAACAGCACGGTGGAATCGGCCGTGTACTTCCTGCTGGTGACGAACCAGCTCGAACAGCAGGTGATGGATGCGAACACGATCCTGATTTACCCGAACGTGGCGGCCAAACTGAAGGAATACCAGGAGGTGCTGGTCAAGACGTTCTTCCTGGCGAACGCGGACGCCAAGCAGGTGGCCAACACGCTCAAGACCATCCTCAAGACGCGCGACGTGGTGGCCGATGAAAAACTCAACATCGTCATCGTGCGCGACACGCCCGAGGCAATCCGCCTGGCCGAGCGCCTCATTGCGCTGCAGGACGTGCCGGAAGCGGAAGTGGTGCTGGAACTGGAAATCCTCGAAGTCAAGCGCAGCCGCCTGCTGGAACTGGGCGTGGCCTGGCCATCGAGCCTGTCGCTGACGCCGCTGAGTACCTCGGGCGGCGCCGGGCTGACCATCAACGACTTGAATAATCTGAACCAGCGCAGCATCGGCATAAGCAACTTGGCCGTGACGGCCAATGTCAATAAGACCGACGGCGACGCCAACATCCTGGCCAACCCGCGCATCCGCGTGCGCAACCGGGAAAAGGCGAAGTTTGTCATCGGCGACAGGGTGCCCGTGGTGACCACCACGATTTCGCCGGGCATGGGTGGCTTCGCTTTCGAGTCCATCAGCTACCTGGACGTGGGCCTGACGGTGAATGCCGAGCCGACCATTTATTTGAACAATGAAGTGGGGATTCGCATCTCGCTCGAAGTGAGCAACCTGGGCGCGCCGACCATCACCAAGAGCGGCTCGACCCTGTACCAGATCGGCACGCGCCAGGCCTCGACCATGCTGCAGTTGAAGGATGGCGAAAACCAGGTGCTGGCGGGCTTGATCAATAATGAAGAGCGCAGCTCGGGCAACAAGGTGCCAGGCCTGGGCGATATTCCCGTAGTGGGACGCCTGTTCGGCAGCAGCAAGGATGACAGCCAGAAGACGGAAATCGTGCTGTCGATCACGCCGCACCTGGTGCGCACGGTGCAGCGTCCGGAAGCGAATGAATCTGAATTTCCGGCCGGTACGGAGGGCAGTTTCCGTCGCCGTCCCGACATGGCGGCCAAGGCGCCCACGCAGATGCCGGGCACGTTGATCGTGCGTTCCGGCGCGTCGGCAGTGGGCATGCAGCCGGCGCCGGCGCAGCCGCTGATGGAGCCGGTCCAGCTGCCATCGAGCATACCGCAGAGCGTGCCCGCGCCGGTAGTGGCGCCATCGCCCGAGCCGGCCGCCTCGCCCCTGCCGATACCGGCAGGCCAGCCAGTGCCGTTGCAGGCGGCACCCGTACCGCTGTCATCGAGCCAGCCGGTGCCGCTGGCACCATTGGCACCACCGCCTGCCAAATGAGACTGGCGCGCACGCAGTGGCGAGACGGCGGCTTCAGCTTGATCGAGCTGCTGGTGACTCTGGCCATCCTGGGCGTGCTGGCCACCCTGGTGGTGCCCATCACGCAGGTGACGTTGCAGCGACGCCAGGAGCAGGAATTGCGGCGCGCACTGCGCGAGATCCGCCAGGGGCTCGATGCCTATAAACGCGCCGGCGACGAAGGCCGCATCGTGCGCTCGCCCGACGCCAGCGGCTACCCGAAAAGCCTGGAACTGTTGGTCGAGGGTGTGCCGGACCAGCGCAATCCCAAACGCAGCAAGCTGTTTTTCCTGCGTCGCCTGCCGCGTGACCCGTTCAATCCGGACGCGGGCCTGACGGATGCGCAGACTTGGGGCAAGCGCAGCTACGCCAGCGAAGCGGCAGCGCCGCGCGAGGGCGACGACGTCTACGATGTCTATTCCACGTCTGACAAGACGGGCTTGAATGACGTACCTTACCGCAAATGGTGAACCATGCCTGTCCATGATCGCAGCGTCCGCATGCGCGGCTTTACCCTGATCGAACTGCTGGTGGTGCTGGGCATCGTGGCTTTGCTGCTGACCCTGGCCGTGCCCCGGTATTTTCCCAGCCTCGACAAGGCCAAGGAAACTGTGCTGATCGATAACTTGCGCAATCTGCGCATGACCATCGACCAGTACCATGGCGATACGGGCCGCTATCCCGAGTCGCTGGAGCAACTGGTGGACAAAAAATACCTGCGCTCCATGCCCATCGATCCCATCACCGATAGCGACGCCAGTTGGATCATCGTGCCGCCACCCGACGATACGCCGGGGCGGGTGTACGACGTCAGAAGCGGCGCGCCCGGCAAGGACCGCAGTGGCACGCCATTTGCCGACTGGTAGCGATGATGCGCCGTCCGCAAGCCATCGCGCATCGCCTCCAGTGCGGCTTTACTTATCTGGGGCTGATCATACTGGTGGCCATCCTCGGCCTGGTGGGCGCGGCCGGATTGAAGATGGGTTCCCTGCTGCAGCGCCAGGCGGCGGAACAGGAATTGCTCGACATCGGCGCGCAATTTTCCGACGCTCTCTATAGTTACGCGGCCGCCACGCCGCCAGGACAGCCGCAACAGCCGCCGAATCTGGCCGCCTTGCTGCGCGATCCGCGTTTCCCCCAGGTGCGCCGGCATCTGCGCAAGCTGTTTGTCGACCCCATCACGGGGCGCGCCGAGTGGGGTCTGCTGTACCAGCCGGGCAGCAACCTCATCATAGGCGTGCATAGCCTGTCGAAGGCGACGCCATTGAAGGTCGGCAACTTCGCGCCGCGCTTTGCTGGCTTCGAGGGCAGGGTTCATTTTTCGCAGTGGCATTTCATGCTCGACCCACAAGCGCAAGCGGCCCAGGCTAGCGCAGCGGCGACCGCGCCTGGGGCGGAGTTGCCAGCGGACGCGCCTGACTTGCAGGCGCCGTCGTTGTTTTTTAAGCCTATTGCCTCACCGCAAGAACAGTCGCCGCGAGAGCCTGCTGAGGAGCATGAATCGCTAGATTCTGCCGAAAACGTTGCCGAGCCAGCCGTTGCACCTTAAAAATGCAGGAAAAACCGTTAGATCTGCTGCTAACTATTTTTTCAGGGAAAGTCGTCGATTTAGGAAAATATTTCACTCAAAAAATTGTTATCCAGTAAGAAACTTTGGTATGTTATTTATAATTAATTTAATGCATTTATGCTACTATTCTTAACGGTACTTCTGGTACCGTAAGCATTGGTGGCCTGCGCTTTGCAGCCATAAATCACTTTTTGGGGAATACACTATGAAATTGAAATTTATCGTTGCAGGCGTTTTAGCAGCCGCATCGTTGAGCGCTTATGCAGGCGATCAAGTCCTTGATATTACCGCTGACGGTAACACCCACACCTTCAACGCAGTTGTTGGCAATGGCATTTTGTCCGGTGGTCTGGATGAGATCATCCTGGGCGGCCTGGGTGCTGGCAAGTACAATATCGGCTTGTCGATTACCGGCCAGAAACTGACGTTCAATGCCCTCACGTCGAACCTGAATGCTCAGTTGGGTGAGTCCTTCTCGGCTGGCGGCCTGAAGTTCTTCGGCGTGGAATACAGCGGTGTTGGCCCGTTCAAACTGCAACTGTTTGGTACCGCCCAAGCTGGCGCTAACTACAGCGGCACCTATACGGTAAGCGCCGTACCAGAGCCAGCAAGCTACGGCATGCTGCTCGGTGGCTTGGGTCTGCTTGGCTTCATGGCCCGTCGCCGTTCGGCAAAAAAAGCTGCCTGATATCGCTGCTGTGCAAGATGCAAAAACCCGCTTCGGCGGGTTTTTTTTTGGTGCGTCCAGCATGGACGCACTCTTGCGGGTGCAAGTCCCGTCG
This sequence comes from Janthinobacterium sp. CG_23.4, assembly GCF_029892305.1. NCBI lineage: Bacteria > Pseudomonadati > Pseudomonadota > Betaproteobacteria > Burkholderiales > Oxalobacteraceae > Janthinobacterium > Janthinobacterium sp. CG_23.4. The sequence continues at coordinate 1,195,271 of NZ_JARXUX010000001.1, forward strand.
TGAGCTGACCACAGTGAACGAAGTGAAGCGCAACTGCGGAAGGGTGACCGACCGTGGAGAGGAAGCGTGGAGCGAATCTGCGAGCCGATGGACAAGAACCGGATAGAAGGCGCTGCCGAGCAGGGCGAGCGGGCCAGAAACCGCGAAGCTCTTGTGGTCAAGGCGAAGTGGCGTAAATCCGGCGGTTGTGCAGGGAAGGAGTGCTTTCTTACCTGGAGAGATCTCGCCTCATGCCTGAAAGGGCGACGGCGCAAGCCGGAGCGAGAAGTCAGCAGAGGCCATAGTAGCCTGAATTTTTTTTTGTTGAGGCGAAGGGCCGAACGAGAAGGAGCGTCAAACACCATGTCGATGGGGAAGGCATTGCATCAGATGTCCGCGTCAGCGGAGCGGTGTGCGGCGGGCGATGGTGAAGCCATCGTTGAAGCACGCAGCGATGAAGCTCGTCCCACGCGGCATGGCACCGTGGACGCAGGGCCAAACCTGCTTGCGCAGGTGCTGGCGAGAGAGAACATGCAACGCGCGTGGAAACGCGTGAAGGCGAACAAAGGTGCAGCAGGCGTGGACGGTCTGGACATCGCCGCGACCGGCCGCTATCTGGTAACCGCATTGCCGACCATCCGCGATCAAGTGATGGCAGGCACGTACCGGCCCAGTCCGGTGCGTCGCGTCGGCATTCCCAAGCCCGATGGCAGCGAACGTGAACTGGGGATACCCACCGTGGTCGACCGGCTGATTCAACAGGCCGTCCTGCAAGTGTTGCAACCGCTGCTTGATCCCACCTTTAGTGAACACAGCCATGGCTTTCGTCCGGGGCGTCGCGCACGCGACGCCGTGCTCGCCGCGCAGCAATATGTGCAGCAGGGTTACCGGGTGGTGGTCGATGTCGATCTGGAGAAGTTCTTTGATCGCGTCAACCACGACGTGCTGATCGACCGGCTACAGAAGCGTATCAGGGACGCCGGCATGATCCGGCTGATCCGGGCGTTTCTGAACGCCGGCATCATGCACAACGGCGTGGTGGCCGAGCGCGAACGGGGCACGCCGCAAGGCGGGCCGCTGTCACCGCTGTTGGCCAATGTGTTGCTCGACGAGGTGGATCGGGAGCTTGAACGCCGGGGCCATCGCTTTGCCCGCTATGCTGATGACTGCAATATTTATGTACGCAGCCGGAAAGCTGGCGAGCGGGTGATGGCCCTGCTCAAGCGTTTATACGACAAGCTGCGCCTGACGATCAATGTGTCGAAAAGCGCGGTGGCCAGTGCGTTTGGCCGCAAGTTTCTGGGGTACGAGCTATGGCAAGGCCCAAGAGACGAGATCAAACGTGCGGTATCGTATAAGGCGCAGGCAACGTTCAAGCAGAGGATCCGGGAACTGACCCGGCGCACCTGTGGGCGCAGTATGACCGAGCTGATCGAACCGCTGCGGCGCTACATGCTCGGCTGGAAAGCCTACTTTGGATTGGCGCAAACACCGGGAGTCTGGCGCAGGCTGGATGAATGGATACGTCACCGATTGCGGGCGATTCAGCTCAAGCATTGGAAACGTGGCAAGACGATGTATCGTGAATTGCTGGCCTTGGGGGCATCGGAAAAGGTGGCGCTGCTGGTGGCGAAGAACAGCCATCGCTGGTGGCGTAACAGCCGGTTGGCACTGAACAATGTGCTGACGATTGCTTACTTTGATCGACTTGGCATGCCTCGCCTCTCATAACCTCAACTACTCGAACCGCCCGGTGCGGACCCGCATGCCGGGTGGTGTGGCAGGGGACCGGTCAGTTACTGGCCGCCCCTATGCCGATATCTCAGTTATCTGCGCAAGGCGAGGTGCCGGCAACGACCTTCTGCGTGGCTGCTCACACGCTGCGCTTGAAGTCGCGGAAGCGGAACCCTAGCAGCAACAGGGTGGCAAAGTAAGCTACGGCGCACAGTGCCACCAGCAAGGCCAGTGCGCCGGCCCGTAACAGCGGATGGGCTTGCATAGCGATCCAGTCGATGCGCAGGGCGCCGAAGGCCGCCACGCCACCCATCACGATGAGCGCCGGCAACAGGCGCAGGAAGAACTTGGCCCAACCCGGTTTCGGCTGGTAGATGCCACGCTTGCGCAAGCCCCAGTACAGGAAGCTGGCGTTCAGGCAGGCACCCAGGCCGATCGACAGGGCCAGGCCGGCCACGGCGATGTAGGGCACGAATAATAGATTCATCAATTGCGTGGCGATCAGCACGCCGATGGCGATTTTCACGGGCGTGCGGATGTCTTGGCGGGCATAGAACGCGGGCGCCAGGGTTTTTACGAGGATGATGCCGATCAGGCCCAGGCTGTAGGCCACCAGCGGCTGCGTCGACATGCTCACGGATTCGGCTGTAAATTTGCCGTAGTGAAAGAGGGTCGCGATCAGTGGCGTGGCCAGGGTTGCCATGCCGACGGCGGCTGGCAGTGCCAACAGGAAAGTCAGGCGCAAGCCCCAGTCCAGTAGGGCCGAGTATTGCGTCTTGTCGCCGTCCACATTCGCCTTTGACAGGCTGGGCAGCAAGATGGTGCCCAGGGCTACGCCCAGCATGGCGGTCGGGAACTCCATCAGGCGGTCGGCATACGACAGCCAGGAAATGCTGCCTTCGGCCAGGCGCGACGCGATACTGGTATTGATCATCAGGCTGATCTGCGCCGCCGAGACGGCGAACACGGCCGGCCCCATTTTCTTGAGCACGCGACGCACGCCGCCGTCTGACAGGCCGATGGCGGGATTGAGCGACAGGCGCGGCAACATGCCGATCTTGATCAGTGCAGGAATCTGCAGGGCCACTTGCAGCAAGCCGCCGGCGAACACGGCAATGGCCATGGCGTAGATTGGCTGTTTCAATTGTGGCGCGAGCAATAAGGAAGCGGCGATGAACGATAGGTTCAGCAGCACGGGTGTGAATGCGGGAATCTTGAATTCGCGCCAGGTATTGAGAATGCCGCCGGCCAGGGCCACGAAAGACATGCAAGTAATATATGGGAACATCAGCCGCGTCATCCACACGGCGGCATCGAAGGCGCCCGCATCCTTGCTCAGGCCCGTGGCGATAGCGTACACGAACCATGGCGCGGCGACGATGCCGATGAGGGAAACGAGCACGGTGGCCCAGACCAGGGTGGTGGCCACATGATCGACCAGTTGCTTGCTCGCTTCCTGGCCATGCTGGTTCTTGTATTCCGACAAGATCGGCACGAAAGCTTGCGAGAACGCCCCCTCGGCAAACAAGCGGCGCAACAGGTTGGGGATGCGGAAAGCAACAATGAAGGCGTCCGTGTAAGCGCCGGCGCCAAAGGCGCGCGCGAACAGGCTTTCGCGCAATAATCCGGTTACACGGGACAGCATGGTCATGCTGGAGATGGCGGCGAGTGTTTTAAGCAAGTTCATGGGGGCAGATTATAGCCGGGTGCGGGGCCGGTAAACGCTTAAAATATGCTCACCGGTGCTGCCGATTCGCCCTTGTCCCGCCCATTTGCAGGTGTTTTTGGCACCATATACGGTTTTTTGATTTGCCCCCGCTTGAAAATATCGCTATAATCGAAGGCTGTACAGAATTCTGTTACGCAGACACTAATGTTTGACAGGCACTGGTTTGGCACACATGGTTCGGCAGACGCACAGAACGCACCGGTTGGCAAACACTAATGTTTGCAAACGCACTTTGACCCTGTTTTAGGAAATTCCATGGCAAATACCGCACAAGCGCGCAAACGCGCTCGTCAAGCAGTTAAGCAAAACGCACACAATTCGTCCCAACGTTCGACCTTGCGCACGGCTATCAAAGCTGCTCGCAAAGCGATCCAGGGCGGCGACAAGGCAGCAGCTGCTGCAATCTTCCAAGCATCCGTGTCGACCATCGACCGTATCGCTGACAAGAAGATCATCCACAAAAACAAGGCAGCTCGCCATAAGAGCCGTCTGGCAGCTGCTTTGAAAGCACTGTCCGCTTAATATTCGCCAGCAGGCAAGCCACCCAGGTGGTCTTGCCTGTGCCGGTACGCTGGCACTGGTTGAAAAGCAAAAACCCGCAGATTCGTTCTGGCGGGTTTTTTCGCGTGCGCGCATGATTTTTGCCGCCTCGTTTGCCACCTCTTTTGCCATCCTGATGGCCATCCTCGGCCGCGTTTTCTGGCAACACCCTGTTGCCGGCCGCCACGGCTTAGTGCAACGGGGGCAAGTTGCCGATGCTCATGCCTGGCTTGATGTTCTTTTGCCTGAACCAGCCCAGGTTCATTTCCAGCGCATAGCGCACGGGGACTGCCTTGCTGGAGCAATGGCTGTCGAGCGTGAGCGCTTGCATGTCTTCGATGTTGACGATCTTGCCACTGGCATCGATAAAAGCCACAGATAGGGGCAGCGGCGTGTTTTTCATCCACATGCATTGCGTCGACGAGTGGTCAAAGACGAATAGCATGCCCGCATTCGGCGGCATCTTTTCGCGGTACATCAAGCCTTGTTCGCGTTGCTGTTCCGTGGCGGCTACTTGCGCCTGTATCAAATGCATGCCGGCCGAGAGTTGCACGCTCTTTTGCGGTGTCTGTGCTTGTGCAGTGCTGGCACACGCCATCAGGACGATGCACAGGCTGAGGCGGCGAAGGGACGTTTTCATGGGGCGTGACGGTGACTGCGAAGCGCCGATTAAGCGATGCTGGTGAGCGTCAGGTCAAGCATGCTGTCTGGTCGCGCTGAAAGCGTGGGGTCACAGCAACATGCTCGCTGCCGTAAGCCCCGGTGATGCCCTTTTTTCACGCGCTTGCCGGCGTCCGAGAGCGGCTATTTTGCCTTGCGCGCCTGGGCAATCAGACTTTGCTGGTGCTGCTCACGCTTTTCCAATGTTTTGGGCCGGCACCTCGTACCATTCGCCGGGGAGCAAGGGGTGGCTGGCCAGCGAGAACGGGCCGATGGCGCTGCGCACCAGGCGCAGGGTGGGCAGGCCGACGGCAGCCGTCATGCGCCGTACTTGCCGGTTTTTTCCTTCTTTCAAGGTGATCGCCAGCCATGAGGTGGGCTGGTCGGCGCGCGCGCGGATGGGTGGATTGCGTGGCCACAACCAGTCCGGCTCGGCGATGCGCACAGCCCGGCATGGCTTGGTGATGAAGTCGCCCAGGTCCAGTGGCGCCTGCAGGCGTGCCAGGCTGGTCGCGTCGGGTACGCCATCGACTTGCACCAGATAGGTTTTCGCTTCCTTGCGGGCGGGGTGGCTGATGTCGTGCTGCAGGCGGCCGTCGTCCGTCAGCAGTAGCAAGCCCTCGCTGTCGGCGTCGAGTCGGCCGGCCGGGTAGATGCCGGGAATGCTCAAATGGTCGGCCAGGGTGACGCGGCCGTCTTGCGCTGAAAACTGGCACAAGACCTGGAATGGTTTATTGAAGAGGATGAGTGGCATGCTGATAAATGAATGGATGCAAACAATGGTGGCCGCAGGATGGCGCCGTAAAAGTGTGGCGCCATGTAAGATACTGGTACATAATGTGAAACGCTAGTCTTATATCTTATAGAAGACCTGATGCCAGTGTGGCGATACGGTCCTCTGGCGCTGCATGCTGCAGTGTGAAGCAGATGGCCCGGCCATTCTTTCCCTGCTAGAGTGCGCTGTTGCCGCCATGTTCGGACTTGTTTTTGTAAACTCTGCAACCGCAGAGCGCGTCGCCGGCCAGTGTTGCCCGCCAGCGGTGTGTCCCACTTCGGAGATCACGATGTATCAACATATCACTGTACCTGCTGACGGCAAAAAAATCACCGTCAATGCCGATTTTTCGCTGAATGTACCAGATAATCCCATCATTTCCTTCATTGAGGGCGATGGCACGGGCGTCGATATCAGCCCGGTCATGCTCAAGGTGATCGACGCTGCCGTGGCCAAGGCCTACGGCGGCGCTCGCAAGATCAGCTGGATGGAAATCTACGCAGGCGAAAAAGCGACGAATGTGTACGGCCCCGATGTGTGGCTGCCGGAAGAAACGTTGGCCGCGCTGAAAGATTACGTCGTCTCCATCAAGGGTCCGCTGACTACGCCCGTCGGTGGCGGCATCCGCTCGCTGAACGTAGCCCTGCGCCAGCAGCTGGACCTGTATGTCTGTCTGCGCCCCGTGCGCTACTTCACGGGCGTGCCGTCGCCCGTGAAAGAGCCGGAAAAGACCGACATGGTGATTTTCCGCGAAAATTCGGAAGACATTTACGCGGGCATCGAATACCAGCAAGGCTCGCCCGAAGCCAAGAAATTGATGGATTTCCTGATCAATGAAATGGGCGTGACCAAGATACGCTTCCCGGCCACCTCGGGCCTGGGCATCAAGCCCGTGTCCATTGAAGGCACGCAGCGCCTGGTGCGCAAGGCCATCCAGTACGCGATCGACAATGACAAGCCATCCGTGACGATCGTACACAAAGGCAACATCATGAAGTACACGGAAGGCGGCTTCCGCGACTGGGCGTATGCGCTGGCGCAAAAGGAATTCGGCGCCGAACTGATCGATGGCGGTCCCTGGTGCAAGTTCAAGAGTCCGAAGACGGGCCGCGACATCATCGTCAAGGATTCCATCGCTGATGCGTTCCTGCAACAAATATTGCTGCGTCCAGCCGAATACAGCGTCATCGCCACCTTGAATCTGAACGGCGATTACATTTCCGACGCGTTGGCGGCGCAAGTGGGTGGCATCGGCATTGCGCCGGGCGCCAACCTGTCCGATTCCGTCGCCATGTTTGAAGCGACGCACGGTACGGCGCCCAAGTATGCGGGCAAGGATTACGTGAACCCCGGTTCCCTGATCCTGTCGGCAGAAATGATGCTGCGCCATATGGGTTGGCTGGAAGCGGCCGATCTGATCATTGCGTCGATGCAGAAATCGATAGCCTCGAAGCGCGTCACCTATGATTTTGCCCGCCTGATGGAAGGCGCGACGCAAGTGTCGTGCTCGGGTTTCGGCAAGGTGATGATCGAGCACATGTAACTGGCGCGCCAGGGCAGGGTGCTGCGCACCTTGCAGGCGAAAAAAAACCCCGTCGGACAACGGGGTTTTTCACATCTGAGGGCCGGCGGTGCTTAGGCTGCTTGGATGTTGGAAGCTTGCTTGCCTTTAGGGCCTTGCGTGACTTCGAATTGAACTTTTTGACCTTCTTTGAGGGTCTTGAAACCGTTCATGTTGATTGCGGAGAAATGCGCAAACAAATCTTCGCCGCCGTCATCTGGGGTGATGAAGCCAAAACCTTTGGAATCATTGAACCACTTAACTGTACCTGTTGCCATAAAAAGAACTTTCAAAATTAAAACAAATCACACGAGCCATAAAAGCAAGAAGCTTCTTGCCCCCTCCTCGACGTCTCATTCTTATCAAGCTGTACATTACTGCAACAGTCGATACAGCATTGTTGGCGGAATAAATAATGAAGTCAAGCGCTTTTCCATCGATATTGCCAAATTCTTCACAACAACCAAAAAAAGCAACTCTTGATTTTGACGGCAAGGTCGCCATCTGCGCAGTATTAAGAAAACGCGTAAGATTGAGAACAATTGGAAAGGCGCAGATATTGCGCATGACAACCACTGTGAAAGCATTAGAATAAGCGTATGGCAACCAAGCACGACACAGAAACCCTGCTGGAGCGGCAAGTGCTGAAGCCGCCACCGCTCTACCAGGTAGCCTTGCTCAATGACGACTACACCCCGATGGAGTTTGTGGTGGCCGTGATTCAGGAGTATTTCAACAAGGACCGTGAAACGGCGACGCAAATCATGCTCAGTGTTCATCGCTACGGCAAAGGAGTGTGCGGCGTGTTCTCTAAAGATATAGCGTGTACCAAAGTGGAGTTCGTTTTAACGCATGCGCGCAAGGCGGGGCATCCCCTGCAGTGCGTGATGGAGGAAGTATGATTGCGCAGGAATTAGAAGTAAGTTTGCACATGGCGTTTGTCGAAGCTCGGCAGGCACGGCACGAATTCATCACGGTTGAGCATTTATTGCTGGCACTGCTGGACAATCCCTCTGCTGCCGAGGTGTTGCGTGCCTGCGCGGTCAATATTGAAGACCTGCGCAAGACGCTCGCCAATTTCATCGGCGACAACACGCCGACTGTGCCTGGCACGGGCGAAGTTGACACCCAGCCGACGCTTGGCTTCCAGCGCGTGATCCAGCGTGCGATCATGCACGTCCAGTCCGCCTCGAATGGCAAGAAGGAAGTTACTGGCGCCAATGTGCTGGTAGCCATCTTCGGCGAAAAGGATTCGCATGCTGTCTATTACCTGCACCAGCAGGGCGTGACACGTCTCGATGTGGTCAATTTCATTTCGCACGGCGTGCGCAAGGACCAGTCGACGGAAAGCGCAAAAGCCTCCGAAGGGGTGGAAGAAGCGCCTGCCGATGGCCAGCCGAAGGAAAGCCCGCTCGACCAGTTCACGCAAAACCTGAACAAGGCCGCCGCCGAAGGCAAAATAGACCCACTGATCGGGCGCGAGGAAGAAGTCGACCGTGTGATCCAGATCCTGTGCCGTCGCCGCAAGAACAATCCGCTGCTGGTCGGCGAGGCGGGCGTGGGCAAGACCGCCATCGCCGAAGGCCTCGCTTATCGCATCACGCAAAACGATGTGCCGGAAATCTTGCAAAATGCCGTCGTGTATTCGCTGGACATGGGCGCCTTGCTGGCCGGTACCAAATACCGTGGTGACTTCGAGCAGCGTCTGAAAGCCGTGCTGAAACAGCTGAAGGACAATCCGAACGGCATCCTGTTCATCGACGAAATCCACACCATCATCGGTGCCGGTTCGGCTTCGGGCGGTACGCTGGACGCCTCCAACCTGTTGAAGCCGGCACTGGCGAATGGCCAGCTCAAATGCATAGGCGCGACCACGTACACGGAATTTCGCGGCGTGTTTGAGAAAGATCATGCCTTGAGCCGGCGGTTCCAGAAAGTGGATGTCAACGAGCCGACCGTCGAGCAAACCGTGCAGATCTTGCGCGGTCTCAAGTCGCGCTTCGAAGAGCACCATGGCGTGAAATACACGGCGTCGGCCCTGACGACGGCGGCCGAACTGGCGGCGCGCTTCATCAACGACCGCCATTTGCCCGACAAGGCGATCGACGTCATCGATGAAGCCGGCGCAGCGCAGCGCATCTTGCCGAAATCGAAGCAAAAGAAAACCATCGGCAAGGCCGAGATCGAGGACATCATTGCCAAGATCGCGCGCATTCCGCCGCAAACGGTCAACCAGGACGACCGCAGCAAACTGCAGACGATAGACCGCGACTTGCGCAATGTCGTATTCGGACAAGATCCCGCCATCGACGCGCTGGCCTCGGCCATCAAGATGGCGCGCGCTGGCCTGGGCAAGACGGACAAGCCGATCGGCTCTTTCCTGTTCTCCGGTCCGACGGGCGTGGGCAAGACCGAGGTAGCCAAGCAACTGGCGTTCATCCTCGGCATCGAGCTGATCCGTTTCGACATGTCGGAATACATGGAACGCCATGCCGTCAGCCGTTTGATCGGTGCGCCACCGGGCTACGTTGGTTTCGACCAGGGCGGTTTGCTGACGGAAGCGATCACCAAGAAGCCGCATGCGGTCTTGCTGCTCGATGAAATTGAAAAAGCCCATCCGGACATTTTCAATATCCTGTTGCAAGTGATGGACCACGGTACCTTGACCGATAACAATGGCCGCAAAGCCGACTTCCGCAACGTGATCATCATCATGACGACCAATGCGGGTGCGGAAAGCTTGCAGAAGGCCTCGATCGGTTTCACCAATTCCAAGCAGGCAGGCGACGAGATGGCCGACATCAAGCGCATGTTCACGCCGGAATTCCGTAATCGCATCGATGCGACCATCAGCTTCCGCGCGCTGGACCAGGAAATCATCCTGCGCGTGGTCGACAAGTTCCTGATGCAGCTGGAAGAGCAGTTGCACGAGAAAAAGGTCGAAGCCGTGTTCACCGAGAAGCTGCGTGCTTTCCTCGGCAAGAAAGGATTCGACCCGCTGATGGGCGCGCGGCCAATGGCACGCCTGATCCAGGATCTGATCCGCAAGGCCCTGGCAGACGAGCTCTTGTTCGGCCGCCTGGTCACCGGCGGACGTATCACTGTCGACATCGACGACAAGGAGCAGATCTTGCTGGAATTCCCGGAACCGCCCGATGCGGCGCCGACGGCTGCACCGGAAACGGTGGAAGTGGAATAAGAACACCGAACCAAACCTTCTGCGCGTCGCGATTTGCGGCCTCCGATGCTCACTGTGCTCGAGCACAGTTCCGCGTCTCGGCCGTAACTCGCTGCCGCTCGCTACGGTTTTGTTCGGCGTTCAGAGCGTTTCTGCTCTTGTCGAAAAACCCGCCCACGCAAGTGGCGCGGGTTTTTTTACGTTTTTGTGGCCAATAAAGAAGGTTTTCTTCGGTCGTGCTTATGCCAGAATTGCTGTCCGGTATCGACATGATGTCCATGCCACCTTATTGCCCTGACCGCTATCTGGATGCTTGCATGAAAATTTCCCGCACTCTCGCCACCCTCCTGTTTTCCGCTGGTCTGCTCGGCAACGCTGCCGCCGCTCCTGCCAGCAGCTATTTCCGCTTTCCCGCCGTGCGCGGCGACAGCGTCGTCTTCACGGCCGAAGGCGATTTGTGGAAAAGCAGCGTGCATGGCGGCGCGGCGCAGCGCTTGACCACGCATCCCGGCTATGAAACGAATGCGGCAATGTCGCGCGACGGCCTGTGGCTGGCGTTTTCCGCTGCCTACGAAGGGGCGCAGGAAGCCTATGTGATGCCGCTGGCCGGCGGCTTGCCGCGACGTATTTCGTATGACAATGGCGCTGTGCTGGTGCTGGGCTGGACGGCGCAGGGTGAAGTGCTGGTCAGCACGCAAGGCACGGACGGTCCCGCCTCGCGCCGCATCGTCGCCGCCATCGACCCCGTGCAGCAGACGCGACGCGTGTTTCCCGTCGCTGACGCCAACGATGCCGTGCTCGACGACGCGGGCAAGACGCTGTTCTTCACGCGTTTCGGCCTGGCCATGACGAATGACAATGTGCGTAACTACCGGGGCGGCGCGCATGCCACCCTGTGGCGCTATGCGCTCGATGGCAAGGGCGAGGCCGTGCGCATGCATACCGAGCCTGCAGTATTGGCAGGCAACAACAAACGCCCCATGTGGTGGCAGGGTCGTGTGGTCTATATCAGCGACGAGGGCGGCAGCGATAACCTGTGGAGCATGCTGCCCGACGGCTCCGATCGCCGCGCATTGACCAGCCACACGCAGTGGGACGTGCGCAACGCCGCGCTGGGCGATGGCAAGGTCGTCTACCAACTGGGCGCTGATCTGCATGTGCTGGACCTGGCCGCCCCTGCAACAGGCGCCTCGCAGCCGCTGGCCATCAGCCTGCTGTCCGATTTCGACCAGCAACGCGCGCGCCAGATCCGCTCGCCACTCGATACCTTGAGCAATGTCCAGCTATCGGCCAAGGATGAGCGCGTCATCCTCACGGCAAGGGGCCGTGTCAGTATCGCTGGCACGGGCAGCTTGCGCCGCGTCGATATCGCCATTCCCGAAGGAGCGCGGGCGCGCGATGCGGTCTTTTCCAGCGACGAAAAATCCGTCTTCGCCATCGTTGACACGAGCGGGGAAAACGAAATCTGGAAGTACGCCGCCGATGGTACGGGCAAGGGCGAGCAGCTGACGACGCACGGCGACAAGCACCGCTGGAAACTGTATCCGTCGCCGGACGGACGCTGGCTGGCGCACACGGACAAGAAGGGGCGTTTCTGGCTGCTGGACCTGACAAGCAAAGCGAACCAGCTGATCGATGATGCGGGCAAGGCGGGCGTGGACAAGCACGACGCAGTGCAATGGTCATCCGACAGCCGCAACCTGGCCATCGTGCGCGTGGCCAGCAACGAGCAGCGCGAGCAGATCGGCCTGTATAACATTGCGTCGAAGCAGTTACAGTTCGTCACCAGCGACCGTTATACATCGGACTCGCCCGTGTTTTCGCCCGACGGGCGCTGGCTGTATTTCATGTCGGCGCGCAATTTCCAGCTGGCCAACGGGTCGCCGTGGGGTGACCGTAATATGGGCCCCGTGTTCGACAAGCGCATCGGCGTGTATGCGCTGGCGCTGCAGCCGGGCAACCGGTTTCCCTTCCAGCCCGACGATGAGCTGAGCCGCCCCGGCATCAAGCCGGCCGAGACGGATGACGAAAAGGCAGCCGAACTGGCGGCGGAAAAGGCGCTGGAAAAGGTCGCTGGCAAGACGGCCTCGAAGAAAGCGGCGGCCGTGCTTCCGGACGTCGTCTTCAAGGGCCTGGCCGAGCGCCTGTATGAGGTGCCGCTGGCGGCCGGTAATTACAGCGCGCTCGCTGCCGACGACAAGCGCCTGTATTTCCTCGAGCGCGACAGCGGCGAGCACAAGTTCAGTCTGAAGACACTCGCCATCGGCAATACCGGCTCCAAGCCGGAACTGCTGGTGGCCGATGTGCGTGAATTCGACCTGGCCCAGGATAAAAAACATCTGTACTACAGGACAGCAAGCAGCGCGGCCGCCACCGGGCCGGGCGAGATGCTGGTAATCGAGGCGGGGGCCAAGCTGCCGGCCGACCTGTCGAAGGCAAAAGTCAAAGTCGACGATTGGACATTTGTCTCGAATCCGCGCCTGGAATGGAAGCAGATGTTCAACGACGCCTGGCGCTTGCATCGCGACTTCCTGTACGACGCGAAGATGCGCGGCGTCAACTGGACGGCGGCGCGCGACAAATATGCGCCGCTGGTCGAGCGGGTGACGGATCGGGCCGAGCTCAATGACGTGCTGGGCATGATGGTGGCCGAAGTGGGTGCCCTGCATTCGCAGATCCGTCCCGGCGAATTGCGCCGCACGGAACAAGAAGGCACGCCGGCTGGCCTCGGGGCTGTGCTGGTGCGTACCGGCGACGGCTATCAGGTCGAGCATGTCTATCGCAGCGAAGTAGAATTGCCTTCGGCGCGCTCACCCCTGTCGCGCCCCGAGGTAGACGTGAAGGCGGGCGACGTGATCACGGCCGTCAATGGCAAGGACGTGCTGGCCGCGCGCGATATCAGCGACCTGCTGCTGAACCAGGCCGACAAGCAGGTGTTGTTGCAGGTTAAACGTGGCAAGGGCTTGCCGCGCGCCGTCATCGTCACGCCCGTCAACATGGCAAAGCAGACAGCGCTGCGCTATGGCGACTGGGAATTGAGCCGCGCCGAGCAGGTGGCAGCCGCTTCGCAAGGGCGCATCGGCTACCTGCATTTGCGCGCCATGGGCGCCAACGACATCGCCTCGTTCGCGCGCGACTTTTACGCCAACATCAACCGCGAAGGCTTGATCATCGACGTGCGGCGCAATAACGGCGGCAATATCGATAGCTGGATCATCGAAAAACTGCTGCGCAAGGCCTGGGCCTACTGGGCGCCGCCGGGCGTGCAGCCGTCATCGAACATGCAGAACACGTTCCGCGGCCACCTGGTGGTGCTGGTCGATGAACTCACGTATTCGGATGGCGAGACTTTCGCCGCCGGCATCAAGGCATTGAAACTGGCACCGCTGGTGGGTAAGCGCACCGCCGGCGCCGGCGTCTGGCTCAGCGACAATACGCGCCTGCTCGATAACGGCATGGCGCGTGTGGCTGAAAACGGCCAGTTCGGCATCGACGGACAGTGGCTGATTGAAGGCGTGGGCGTGGTGCCGGACGTGGAGGTGGAGAACCCGCCGCACGCCACCTTCCTGGGCGCCGACCGCCAGCTGGAAGTGGCGCTCGACATACTGGCGAAAAAGCTCAGGGAGCAGCCGCGTCCCGCCTTCCAGGCGCAGCCTATCCCCGCCTTGAAGTAAGGAGCTACAGCTTAGTGACGGCCTTGAACTGTTGCGCGCGGCGGCGCGACACCTCGACCACGCTGCCATCGAGCAGGTGCAGGTCGAGGCCATCGGCCGCATTCGGCGCCACTTGCGCCACCTGTGCCAGGTTGACGATCTGGCGAAATGCACGCGCGTGTAGTTACCTTCCGATTCGAGCAGGTGGATATCGTCAAACGCGACGAACCAGCAGCGCTCCCCATCCTTGATGAAAACCTTGCGCGGTGCGGGTAGCGGCACGGCTTGCGCCCGCGCGCCTGCACGCGCCAGCGCCGTGGCCAAGCGCGCAGCCTGCACGGGTTTTTGCAGGTAGTCAAGGGCGCTGACCTCGAATGCCTGCAGCGCGTACTGGTCGAAAGCCGTGCAAAAAATGACGTCGGGCACCGCGTCGAGCGTGGCCAGAAGGTCGAAGCCGGAGCCGCCCGGCATCTGCACGTCGAGCAGCAGTAGATCGGGCTGCAGCTTGCCGATCTGCGCGACGGCGTCGGCCGCGCTGGCCGCCTCGCCCACGATGTCCACGGCGCCCCGCTGCACATGCGGCGCCAGCAGCCGCCGCGGCTCGGCGCGCGCCAGGCGCTCGTCATCGACCAAAAGTACCTTGAGCGGCGCTACGTGCATGCTTGCTCCGGCAAATGGATGGTAGCGTACACCCAGCCCGCCTGCTGGCGTAAATCCAGGCTGGCGCGCTCGCCGCAGGCCAGCTGCAAGCGCTGGCCCGCATTGCGCAGTCCAACGCTGGTGGAGCTGCCGGGTTCGCGCAAGGCGCCCGTGTTAGCGACCTCGATCTGTAGCATGGACGTGCCGTCGCTAGGGCTGGCGCGTCGCGCCGCGATGCGGATATCGCTGCCATCGGGACTCGCCTCCACGCCATATTTGACGGCGTTTTCCACCAGCGTTTGCAAGACCATGGGCGGTATGCGCACCTGTCCGATCCTTGATGAACATCCTACCGGCCCAGACGCCATGCAAGCAGCGCTGCGGGATGAGCGGCGCCAGGGCGGGATGAACGGCTCAGATCCATGCGTCCTGATCCTGGCAGTGCTCGGGAAAATAGAGCGGGTATTGCACCATGCGCGTCGACGGGCCATGGTTGGCAGTGGCGCAATGGGGCAGTGCCTGGTGCCAGATAAGAAAATCGTCCGCGTTGCCTGCGACGGCAACGGGCCGCAAGTCGCTGACGGCCCAGTCGGATGTGCCGCTGTGCCTGTTGCAGCGCGCCCATAAGTCGTGCAAGAAAATCCAGTCGCCCATGGCGCGTGTCGGGGGGCGGGCGTCAGCCTGTACGCAGCCGGCGCCATAGCGTCGTGCGGCTGATGCCCAGGTAGTCGGCCGCGGCATCGCGGCGGCCGCCAAAGCGCGCCAGTACTTCGCTGGCGCTTTCGGGCCGGACAGGTGGTGGTGCCGGCAAGGCGTCGCTGGCCGGCATGCTTGCCGCCTGGGCCGCCTGGGCCAGCTCGGGGGCGACCCCCAGCACGAAGGCCGGCGTCAGCGCCTGCAGTGGTTCGGCGGCCAGGAACAGGGCCAGGCGTTCGGCCAGGTTGCGCAATTCTCGCACGTTGCCGGGCCAGTCGTAGCGGCGTAACAGCGGCGCGCAGGCCTGGATTTCCGCGTGCAGGTTGGGGTGCGGACGGGCGCCCAGCGCAGCCAGTGCGTTTTTCAGCGACCATTCGGCCAGGCCGGCAATGTCGTCGGCGCGTTCGCGCAAGGCGGGCAAATGCAGGCGCAGCACCGCCAGGCGGTAGAACAGGTCGGCGCGGAAACGACCTTCGCGGATGCGTTGCTCTAGGTCGCAGTGGGTGGCGCTGATGATGCGCACACTGATGGCGATGGGCCGCGTGCCGCCCACGCGCACCACTTCGCGCTCTTCCAGTACGCGCAGCAAGCGCGTTTGCAGGGCCAGCGGCATTTCGCCAATTTCATCGAGGAACAGGGTGCCGTGGTTGGCCGCCTCGAACAGGCCTGCATGGCCGCCCCGGCGCGCGCCTGTAAACGCTCCGTCCTCGTGGCCGAACAGCTCCGATTCGAGCAGGGATTCGGCGATGGCGCCGCAATTGATGGCGATGAAGGGCCGGTTCGCACCCAGGCTGCGCGGGCTTTCTCGGTGGATGGCCTGCGCTACCAGTTCCTTGCCGCTACCCGTCTCGCCCTGGATCAACACTGTCGCCGGCGAGCGGGCATACAGCACCACCGACTGGCGCAGCGCTTCCATCGCTTCCGATTCGCCGCGCAAATCATGCAGGCCATGGCGCGCGCGCAAAGTGTCTGCCACTACCGCGCGCCGGCCCCGGTTCGATTCGATCTGGGTCAGGCGCGCCAGTTCCAGCGCATCGTCGAAGGCGCGCCGGATGGCCGTGGCCGAATACACGAAGACGGCGGCCAGTCCGGCCTCTTCGGCCAGGTCGGTGACGAGGCCCGCGCCAACGACGGCCTTGATGCCGGCTGCCTTCAATTCGTTGATCTGCGCGCGCGCGTCTTCCTCGGTGGCATAGGTGCGTTGCGCAATATGCAGGCCGAAGGTGGTGGCAAATTCGGCCAGTTCCGGCATCGGGTCCTGGTAGGTGATAACGCCGATTTGCGGCGAAATGCGCCGTGCGCGCGCCAGCGCCTGCATTACGTCGTAGCCGCTGGCCTTGGCGATAATGACGGGTACCGACAGCCTTCCTTTCAGATAGGCGCCGTTCGAGCCGGCCGCGATGACGGCGTCGCAGCGCTCGGTGGCCATGCGTTCGCGGATATGGCGTACGGCGTCGTCGAAGCCCAGGTTGATCGGTTCGATCGTCGCCAGGTCGTCGTACTCGAGCGTGATGTCGCGGAACAGGTCGAACAAACGCGACACGGAGACGGTCCAGATGACGGGTTTGTCGCGCTGGTCGAGCGGAGGTTGAGGAGGGCGGCGCATGCTTTATTTTAAACGATTTGTTTCATTTTTTTGCCATCGAACGGCTTTGCAACGGGCGTGTTGCAAACAGCCTGTGACGTTTCATATATGGTCCATAATGAATATGGAAAAACCGCCGAAAACTGGTTTATGATCTAGTAGCAGCATGACGCTTGAAAATTTTTCCCAGGCGTATGTTTACTTTGCCTTTAACCATCGATGGCGTCCATGCACCGCGTACCGACCAGTCCCGATTTCATCGCCGAGGCCTTGCAGCTGATCGCCTTGCCTGCCTGCGCCTGCGATGCCAGCGGCATGGTGGTGGCGGTGAATGACGCCTTGAGCGCCTTGCTGGGCAGGGATGTGTCTGGCCGGCTGCTTGTCGAGTGTTTTGCCGAGGCCTACCGCGCGTCGAGTACCAGCATGCTGCGTGGCGCGCTGGGTGTGGCCGGGCGCGAACGGCACTGGGACAGCAGCCTGCAGGGAGCCGATGTCGCCATCGCCGTGCAGGTATGGGCCAAGCCGCTGCCGCTGGGCGAAGGCTTGCCGGGCGCGACGCTGGTGTTTGCCGATATCAGCGTGCAGCAGCGCAACCAGCAAGCCTTGCGCAAGACCTTGCTGGAACAGCAGGCCATCTTGGAAAGCGCGGCCGTGGGCATCGTGTTTTCCAAGGGGGGCTTCATCGAGGAGTGCAATATCCGCGCCGCCGAGATGCTTGGCTATGCGCGTCACCAGTTGACGGGCATGCCAGGCGCGGTGCTGTACCGCTCCGCCGAGCATTGCCGCACCCTGGGGCTGGAAGCGGCGCCGCTGCTCTCGAAAGGTAAGCCCTATCGCACCGAACTGGAATTGCGGCGCCAGGACGGTACGCTGTTTTGGAGCCGCCTGCACGGGCGCGCCGTCGATCCTCTCAATACGCATGACGGCACGGTGTGGATCATCGAAGATATCAGCGACCATCGGCGCGATGAAGACCAGTTGCGCCGTGCCTTGCTGGAAATGCAGGCCGTGATGGACAACGCGCCGCTGGCGATCGGTTTTCAGCGCGACAAGGGCGTGCTGCGTTACAACCGCCGCTTTGCCGAATGCTTTGGCTTTGATGGCGACAGTGGCGTGGGCCTGGCCGTCGCCGACCTGTATCCGTCGCGCGCGGCGTATGAGAACGTGGTGCGGCAGGCGTCGCCACTGCTGCGGCGCGGCCAGCCGTTCCAGGGCGAGATGGAGATGCGCCGCCGCGATGGCTCCACATTCTGGGCGCTGGCGTATGGCTACGTGCTGAACCCGGAGAGCCAGACCGACCGCGGCTTGCGCGACACGATCTGGCTGTTCGACGACCGCAGCGCGCAGAAGGCAGCCGAGGAGGCCACGCGCCAACTGATGCTGGAGCAGCAGGCCATCCTCGACAATGCGTCCGTCGGCATCCTGTTTTCGCGTTCGCGCCTGGTTTTGCGCTGCAATCCCCGCTTCGCCGAAATGTTCGGCTACGCGCAGGAAGAGATGATGGGCTTATCCACCGCCGAGCTGTTTCCCTCACCCGCCGCCTACGAGGAGTTTGGCATGCAGGCCAAGCCCCTGCTGGGACAGGGCTTGCCGTACGAGCAGGATGAAGCGCTGTTCCGCCGCCGCGACGCCAGCCTGTTCTGGTGCCGCATCCGCGCCAAGGCCGTCGACCAGGCGCACAGCGAGCAGGGCACTATCTGGATCATTGAAGACGTCACGGCCAGCCGCCAAGCGCAGATGGAGGTGGCAGCCATCATGACGAATGCATCGGTGAGTATTTTGTTTACCAAGAACCGCCAGATCTCGCGCTATAACCTGGGCTTTGCCGCGATGTTCGGCTACAGCGGCGACGAGGCGCTGGGCTTGCCCGGGCGCGCGCTGTACGTGTCGCAGCAGTCCTACGAGTTGCTGGGCGCGGCAGCCTTCCCCTTCCTGTCGCTGGCCAAGCCGTTCCAGACGGAAGTGGAAATGATGCGCCGTGACGGCAGCACCTTGTGGGCGCAGTTGATCGCCTATGTAGTCAATCCGGACGATCCCGCCGCTGGCACCATCTGGATTATCGAGGACCGCACGGAAGCCAAGCGCGCCGAAGAATCCTTGCGCAATGCGCTGCTGGAAAACCAGGCCATTCTCGATAGCGCCGTGCTTGGCATTTCGATGGTCGAGGGCGGCTACAATTTGCGTGCCAACAGCAAGATGGAAGAACTTTTCGGCTATGCCTCCGGCGAGATCAACGGCCTGTCGGTGCAGGCGCTGTATCCGGACGAGGCCGCGTGGGAAACCGCGCGTGGCGAGACGGCGCGCGATTTCTGCGCGGGCCGCGTGCACATGTCGGAATACCAGCTGGTGCGCAAGGATGGTAGCCGCTTCTGGGCGCGCCTGTCCGGCCGGCCGTTTGACCTGGCGCATGCGCATGGCCGTTCAGTATGGCTGGTTGACGACGTGACGGCGCGCCGCGAGGCGGCCGAGGCGGTGCGCCGTGCGCGCGACGAACTGGAACTGCGCGTGCAGGAGCGCACGGCCGAACTGGCCGGTGCCAATTTGCTGCTGCAAGGAGAGATCGTTGAGCGGCGCCAGGCCGAGGCACGCGTGCTTCACATGGCTTATCACGACAATCTGACCGGTTTGCCGAACCGCGCGCTGCTGTCGGACCGCCTGGAACGGGCCATGCTGGCTGCGCAGCGTTCGGCGCGCAAGCTGGTCGTGATGTTCATTGATCTGGATCGTTTCAAGACCATTAACGATTCGCTGGGCCACATGACGGGCGATTTGCTGCTCAAGGAAGTGGCTGTCCGCCTATGCCACGCGGTACGCGCCAGCGATACGGTGGCGCGCCTGGGCGGCGATGAATTCGTCGTACTCTTGCCAGGCATCCACGACACCGACGAAGCGGCGTGCATGGCCGAGAAGATCATCGAGGCGCTGATGCCCGCCTTTCCGCTCGACGGCCATGTGCTGCACGTGACACCGTCGATCGGCATCTGTATGTATCCGGACGATGGCGGTGATGTCGATACCCTGATGCGCCATGCCGACGCGGCCATGTACCACGCCAAGGGCAATGGGCGTAATAATTACCAGTTTTTCACGCAGACGATGAATCAGACGGCGGCCCTGCACTTCGACCTGGAAAGCAGCTTGCGCACCGCGCTGGCGCAGCAGCAGTTTGAACTGTTTTACCAGCCCATCATCGATATCGCCACGCGCCGCCTGCATAGCATGGAAGTGCTGCTGCGCTGGCGCCGCCCCGGTCACGGCCTGGTGCAGCCAGACCGCTTCATTCCCATCCTGGAGGAAAACGGCTTGATCGTGCCGGTGGGCGAATGGGTCATGCGCCAGGCATGCGAGCAAAGCATGGCCTGGCAGTGCCAGGGTTTGCAGTCAGTGCCCTTGGCGGTGAATCTGTCGCCGCGCCAGTTCATGCACAGGGGCTTGGTGGCGGCCATCGGCGCGGTGGTGCGGGAAACTGGCATCGATCCGGCACTGCTGGAATTCGAGATCACCGAGACGGCGCTGATGCAGCACGGCGAGCATACGCTGGAGATTTTACGGCAGATTAATGGCATGGGGCTGCGCCTGTCGATCGACGATTTCGGCACTGGCTATTCCAGCCTGGCCTACCTGAAGCGCTTCCCGGTGAAAAAGGTCAAGATCGACCGTGCCTTCATCAAGGACCTGGAATACAGCGCGGAAGACCGCGCCATCGTGGCGGCCATCATCGCGCTGGCTGACAGCCTGCAGTTATCGACCGTGGCCGAGGGCGTGGAGACGGAAGAGCAGTTCGCCCTGCTGCAGGCGAACGGCTGCCGTTATGCGCAGGGCTATCTGTTTTCTGCCCCCGTACCGGCAGCCGATGCGCAGCTACTATTGGAGCGACGCAGCGCTTAATTGACGGTGGCCATGACGGGTGCATGGTCGGAAGGCTGTTGCCACTTGCAGTGGTCCACTTTCGATGATGCCCGCATGGCTTAATCGATGGTTGCCACAACCGGTGCATGGTCGGATGGCTGTTGCCACTTGCAGTGGTCCACTTTCGATGATGCCCGCATGGCTTAATCGATGGTTGCCACAACCGGTGCATGGTCGGATGGCTGTTGCCACTTACAGTGGTCCACTTTCGATGATGCCTGCATGGCTTAATCGATGGTTGCCACAACCGGCGCATGGTCGGATGGCTGTTGCCACTTACAGTGGTCCACTTTCGATGATGCCTGCATGGCTTAATCGATGGTTGCCACAACCGGTGCATGGTCGGATGGCTGTTCCCATTTACGGGGCACTCGGTCGATCACGCAGGCCGTGCAGCGGGCCGTCAAGTCTGGCGAAAGCAGGATATGGTCGATGCGCAGCCCCTTGTTCAGGCGGAAGCCCAGTTGGCGGTAATCCCACCAGCTGAACGATTTTTCCGCCTGCTCGAACAGGCGGAAAGCGTCTGTCAGGCCGATGTCGAACAGGCGCTGCAAGGCGGCGCGTTCCTTGTCCGAGACCAGTATCTGCCCAGCCCAGGCGACAGGGTCGTGCACGTCGCGGTCGTCGGGCGCGATATTGTAGTCGCCCACGACGGCCAGTTGCGGGTGCAGCAGCGCTTCTTCGGCCAGCCAGTCGTGCAGGGCGGACAGCCAGCCCAGCTTGTATTCGTACTTGTCCGAGTCGACACTCTGGCCGTTTGGCACGTAGGCGCACACGACGCGCACGCCGCCGATTGTCGCGGCCAGGATGCGTTGCTGCGCATCTTCATAGCGAGGATTGTTTTTCACCACGTCGGCGATCGGCAGCTTCGACAGGATGGCTACGCCGTTATAGGTTTTCTGGCCGCTGAAGACCACCTGGTAACCGGCCGCCTCGATCTCGGCGACGGGGAACTTGTCATCCGTGAGCTTGGTCTCTTGCAAGCAGAGTATGTCGACCGGGTTGTCTGTTAGCCACTGCAGCACTTGCGGCAGGCGCACTTTGAGCGAGTTGACGTTCCAGGTGGCAATTTTCATGGGAAAAATCCTTGCTTGAATAGGTATCGATAAGCGCGAATCTTACCGCATGCGTGTCGTCGACGTGCTGCTCCCCGCTTGTCGTGCAAGTACTTTATTTTCCCACAGGGAAAAATAGTGCTCATAAAGTGTTTATATTTAGCCAATCGTGGGGCAGGAATATTATGTTTTTGTGTATGATTGATCAATCCTTATGTTTGATTTAGCATAAGTGCTTGGCGTGGCGGGCTTTGTCGTGCCGTTTAACGCGACAAAGGTGTAAAGTTTCTCGCTAAAACGCGATAAAAACTACTAAAATGGCACAATGTAACAACTGTGTCATACGCCTTTGTTACAGCCAAGTTGAGAACCGAACAGGAAGCAGTTGTAATTAGTTGTAATTGCTATTCCGATTACATGACCACTGCGCCGTTACGGAGTGTTAATTCCGTCACTGGCGCCGCCAGACTTGTTATATAAATTGCAGTACTATATCTATGATACTATTTTGCAACATCAATAGATGGTACTATTTTGAAATGTTGCAGTTTTAATAGTGAGACTTGCGCGTAGCATTTGCAAAGGAAGAAAATGCGAACTGCATTTGAAGCGTGGGCGCAGCGTGACGGCCACATTGTGCGGCGAAGAGAAGATAAACCGGATGAGTACCTGATTTTCGAGACTCAGCGTCGCTGGGTGATCTGGCAGGCAGCTCTGACGCATGGCAAGACGCCGGCCAAGCCGCGCGTGAGCGCAGCCGAAAAGGCGGCGAAAGCCCAGCGCGCGCTGGAGATGTCCTCGGCTGAAGCGAGCGTGCGCAACAAGGTGCTCAATGAGGTGCTCGACGCCTTCAGCGGTGCCGATGGCGCTGCCGGCATGGAAGGCATACTGCAAGTGATCCAGGGCCTGAAGATGAAGCAGAAGGCACTGGCCGACGAGAAGAGCGAAGATTCAACGGCTTGAGGGGGCGACGATGCGTTATCGGCATTACAAGGGCGGCATTTATGAACTGGTGTGCGAAGCCACGCTGGAGGCAGATCTGACGCCGATGATCGTGTATCGCGCCGCGGACGGCACCATCTGGACCCGGCCGAAAGACGTGTTCTTTCAGCTGATCGAAGTCGAAGGCGTCATGGTTCAGCGTTTCGCTCCTATTAACTGATGGCAACTGACGGCCGCGTGCGTGCGTGCCTGGGATTATCTTCATGCGTAAATTGCTGCCAGCCGTTTTAGTGCTGGGTTTTGCCTGCGCCGTGGCGCAGGCCGAAACTATCGGTTCTGTCGACACGGTGTTCAAACTGATCGGCCCTGACCACAAGATCGTCGTCGAAGCCTATGATGATCCGCGTGTCGCTGGCGTTAGCTGCTACCTGTCGCGCGCCAAGACCGGTGGCATCAAGGGGGCCATCGGCCTGGCCGAAGACAAGGCTGATGCGTCCGTGGCTTGCCGCCAGGTGGGGCCGCTGCAATTCAAGGGCCAGCTGCCGCGCCAGGAGGAAGTGTTTACCGAGCGCGCCTCGATCTTCTTCAAGCATGTGCGCGTGGTGCGCATGGTCGACAGCAAGCGCAATGCGCTGGTCTATCTCGTGTATTCCGACCGCCTGATCGAGGGTAGCCCGAAAAACAGTGTTACCGCCGTCGCCGTGCCTGGCGAGCAGCCGATTCCCGTCCGTTGATTCCTGTCCCTTAAGCGAGCTTCCCATGCGCCTACCATCGTCTGCCGCCCTGGCCGTCAGGACGCTGCTGCTGTTGGCGTTGGGCGGCTGCGCCACCCTGACTGGCAACACCGAGCAGATGGTGCTGGTGCAAACCGTCCTGGATAACCGCGAATTGAATGGCGCGGGCTGCATCCTCAGCAACGATGTCGGCAAGTGGTTTGTCACGACGCCGGGGCGCATTACCATCCGCAAGAGCCAGGAGCCTTTGACAGTCGACTGCCGCAAGCACGGTTCGCCCGCCATTGCGACGGATGACCACATCGACCCCAAGCTCAATGGCAGCGTCTGGGGCAATATCATCCTGACCCTGGGCGTTGGCTATTTCGTCGACCGCAACACGGGGGCGGGCTTTGACTATCCATCGATTTTGACCATCGTCATGCAAGACCCCGCGCGCCTGGCTCCGCCGCCCGCGGCGATTTCCGCGTCGCTGCCAGCGCCCGCCGTGCCGGAGGCCGTGGTGCAGCCGAAAGTGGCGCCATCGCCCTTGCCCAATTCCGTCGTCTACTGATCCAATGACACATAAAAAAACCGCCAGGTCAGTGACCGTGGCGGCTGTCTTCTTACGTAGCGACGCCTGACAAAACCGTAGCGAGCGGGAGCTAGTGGTGGCCGAGAAGCGCAGCTGTACTTCATGTACAGCGAGCATCGCCGGCCGCCAATAGCCCCGCGCAGTAGCTTTGGTCTGGCCTTCTCTTAGACGCGGTTGATCAGGAACGTGGTCAGCAGCGGTACTGGGCGGCCGGTTGCGCCTTTTGCGCCGCCCGATTTCCATGCCGTGCCGGCGATGTCCAGATGCGCCCAGGTGTACTTCTTGGTGAAGTTTTCCAGGAAGGCCGCTGCCGTCACCGAACCACCGCCTGGCGTGCCGATGTTGGCCAGGTCGGCGAAGTTCGATTTCAGCTGCTCGTTGTACTCCTCTTCGATCGGCATGCGCCATGCCGTGTCGCTCGACTGTTTGCCCGCTGCCAGCAGTTCATTGGCCAGCTGGTCATGCGCTGCATCGCTGCGCGTAAACAGGCCGCTGTTGTGGTGGCCCAGGGCGACGACGCAAGCACCCGTCAGGGTGGCGATATCGACCACGACTGCAGGCTTGAAGCGTTCGGCGTAAGTCAAGGCGTCGCACAGCACCAGACGGCCTTCGGCATCGGTGTTCAGTACTTCGATGGTCAGTCCGTTCATCGAGGTGACGACGTCGCCTGGCTTGGTGGCGCGGCCCGACGGCATGTTTTCGCATGCGGCGATGACGCCGATGACGTTCAGCTTCAGATTCATTTCGCCGATGGCGCGGAAGGTACCGAGTACCGAGGCGGCGCCGCACATGTCGTACTTCATTTCATCCATGCCAGGACCAGCCTTGAGCGAAATGCCGCCCGTGTCGAAGGTGATGCCCTTGCCAACCAGGACCACCGGCGCGTCCTTGGCCTTGCCGCCCATGTGCTTGAGGACGATGAATTTCGGCGGCTGCTCGCTGCCGTTGGTGACGGACAGGAAGCTACCCATTTTCAACGCTTCGAGCTGTTTGCGGTCCAGGATTTCGACTTCGAATTTGTAATCCTTGGCCAACTGCTTGGCCGTGTTGGCCAGGTAGGTTGGGTTGGCGATATTCGCTGGCAAGTCGCCCAGATTGCGCGTCAGGTCGGAACCGTTGGCGATGGCGATTGCCTGCGTCAGTGCGCCGCGCGTGGCTGCCGTTGCTGGCGCTGCCAGGACGATCTTGCGCACGCCTGCTGGCGCCGGATCTTTTTTACTTTTTTGCGAGTCGCAGCGGTATTGGCTGTCATGTGCGGCTTGCACCACGCAACGGATTGCCCAATTTACGTCACGCTCTTTCACTTCCGTCAGCGGTAATGCGATAATGGCGTCCGCAGCGCCCAGCGAAGCGAAAGCCTTGAGGGTCGCTTGTACACCGATAGCGAAACTTTTTTCGCTGACAGTTTCATCGCTGCCCATGCCTACCAGCAGAACACGTTCGGCGACGACGCCATCGACTGCGCGCAGCAGCAGGGTGCTGCCAGGCTTGCCGCTGATGTCGCCGGACTTCAGCGCAGCCGAAATTGCACCCTTGCTGTCCAGCGATTTTGCCGCAGGCGACAGTTTTTTGTTTTCGAATACCGCAACCGCGATGCATCCGCTTTTGGCCGTGCCGAGGGTGCTCTTGGTATCGAATGCTTTTATGCTAAAGTCCATTTGGTTCTCCGTTTTCATTTACTAGTAACGTGTTACTCAACTAACTGACCCGAATTATAAACTCCGAATGATCTTTCAACGCGCCCTTCGACGTGAATTGGCTAGTGCTGCCGGGGCCACCTTCACTGTTTTGTTCAGCATCCTGCTCACCTGGATGCTGATCGGTATTCTCGGCAAGGCGGCGGGCGGCAAGATTGCGTCGGCCGACGTCATGTCGCTGATGGTCTTTTCCGCCCTGATGCAACTGCCCACCATCATCATCCTTACCGGTTTCATTTCGGTGCTGATGGTCGTGACCCGCAGCTACAAAGAGTCGGAGATGGTGGTGTGGTTCGCCTCCGGTCTGAGCCTGTCGCGCTGGATCTGGCCGGTCCTGAGTTTCGGCTTGCCGCTGGTGCTGGTCACCGGCATCCTGAGCCTGTATGCCACGCCGTGGGCGCAAAAGAAAAGCGATGAATATGTGGCGCGCTTTGAAAAGCGCGAAGACCTGCAGAAAGTCACGCCGGGCCAGTTCCGCGAATCGGCTGGTAGCAACCGCATCTTCTTCGTCGAGGGTGTCAGTGGCGAAAAGAACGTGGTGCAGAACGTCTTCGTCAATACCGTCGATGAAAAAGGCAGCGCCGTCGTCGTCGTCGCCCGCGAAGGCGTGATCAATACCGACGCCAAGGGTGAACGCTTCCTGGTGCTCAAGAGTGGACGCCGCTATCAGGGCGTGCCGGCGCAAGGGGACTTCCAGACCATGGAATTCGAGCAGTACATCATGCGCATCGAGAGCCGGCAGCAGGAACTGGGCGCGGAACTGGGCGTGCGCGCCATGAGCACCATGGCACTCATCGCCGATCCGAATCCCTATACCATGGCCGAATTGCTATGGCGCGTTAGTGCGCCCCTGATTGGCCTGATGCTGATTTTGCTGGCCATTCCGCTGGGCTTTGTCAATCCGCGTGCGGGCAGTTCTGCCAACCTGATCGTGGCCCTGCTGATTTTCTTTTCTTACAACAATCTTATCAAGGTCGTCGAAGCGAGCGTAAAACAGGGACGCCTGACATTTGGGCTGGCCTGGTGGCCGCTGCACCTGCTGGCGGCACTGGCCGTCGTGGCGCTGTTTGCGTGGCGCCTGAATGTGAATCACCGTTATCATCCGCTGGTCTTGCTGGCGTTCTTCAAGCGCGCGCGCCGCGCCGGTAAACCAAGTAAAGCGGCATCGAAATGAAGATTTTACAGCGCTATTTTACGGTCTCGATATTCCAGGCAGTGCTGTTCGTGCTGCTGGCATTCCTGGCACTGCAAGCCTTCATCGACCTGACGGGCGAGCTGCCCAAGGTGGGCCGCAACGGCTACACCATCCAGTATGCATTCCTGTATGTGCTGGTGCTGGTGCCGGGGCATGTGTACGAGGTGATGCCGATTGCAGCACTGATCGGCACGATCTACACGATGGCGCAGTTTGCCGCCAGTTCCGAATTTACCATCATGCGCGCCTCGAGCATGTCAACGGCGATGGCGGCCGGTTTCCTGTTACGCATCGCTATCGTCTTTGTGGTCATTACCTTTATCTTCGGTGAACTGATTACCCCGCGCACCGAGCAACTGGCCGAACGCCTCAAGCTGACTTCGCGCGGCGCGGCCGTGTCGAGCGAATTTCGCTCCGGCCTGTGGACCAAGGATATGGTCAAGAGCGATGGCCTGACGGGCAGCGTCACCGGTTCGCGCTTTTTCAATGTCGGCGAAGCGCGTCCGGACGGCCAGCTGAAAAACGTCAAGCTATACGAATTTGACACCGATTTCCGTTTGCGTACCTTGACCGTAGCGAAGGGGGCGACGTATCAAGGCAATAATACCTGGCGCCTGACCGATGTGACGGAAACCTCGTTTTCGAACAGCGCGGCGACCTCGCCCGACTTCGAGCCGAAGCTGGCGAACTACTATGAGCAGGAAACGAGCATGGTACGCACCGTGCATAGTGCCAGCAAGGACATGGTGTCCGAAGTGACGCCGAAGATCCTGACGGTGTCGGCTTCGGATCCCGAGCGCATGTCGGCCAGCGAACTGGCCGTGTACACGCGCCATCTGGCCGAGAACAAGCAGGAAACCGAGCGTTTTCGCATCGCCTTCTGGAAAAAGCTGATCGATCCCCTGGCCATCTTCGTGTTGATGGCGCTGGCGCTGCCGTTCGCCTACATGCACACGCGCAGCGGCGGCATCAGCCTGAAGATATTTATCGGTATCATGATCGGCGTGAGCTTCATGCTGGTCAATACCCTTTTTTCGCATCTTGGGCTGCTCAGCACCTGGCCAGCCTTCCTGACTGCAGTGGCGCCGAGCACCCTGTATTTGCTGCTGGCGCTGGGCGCCCTGTGGTGGGTGGAACGGCATTGATGGAGAAGAACTTGAAACAGGCACTGATTTTGTTTGCACATGGCGCGCGCGCCGCATCGTGGGCCGCACCCTTCGAGCGCTTGCGCGATTTGACCCAGGCGCGCATGCCCGACACCAGCGTGCACCTGGCCTTTCTGGAATTGATGACGCCACGCCTGCCCGAGGTGGTAGCAAGCCTGCTGGCTGACTTACCCGCAGGTGCAACCCTGGACGTTACGGTGGTGCCGGTGTTCCTGGGGCAGGGCGGGCATGTGCTGCGCGACTTGCCGCTCCTGGTGGAAGAACTGCGCCAGCAGCATCCGCAACTGCGCTTGAAGGTGGTCGAGGCGGTGGGTGAGAACGCCAGCGTGCTCGCTGCCATCGCCGATTACTGCGTGGCGGCGCCATGCTCCAGTGCTATCCCTTGAGCTGCGCCGCCAGCGCGATGCCAGCGACGCGCATCGACATCGTTTATCTGTGGGTTGATGGCGCCGATCCGGCCTGGCATGCGCGCCGACAGCAGGCATATGCCGACTGGGCGCAGGCGCATCCCGGCCAGTTGGCCCTGCACGGCAACGTGGCGGGGCGCTACCGCGACAACGGCGAACTGCGCTACAACCTGCGCGCGCTCGAGCGTTTCTTTCCCGACCACGGTCATGTCTATTTGCTGACGGACCGCCAGGTGCCTGCCTGGCTGCGTGCTTCTGCGCGCCTGACGGTGATCGACCATGCCAGCCTGATGCCTGGCGCATCCCTGCCGGTGTTCGATTCCGGCCATATCGAATCGTATCTGCACCATATTCCAGGCTTGTCCGAACGTTTCCTTTATCTCAATGACGATGTCTTTATCGGCGCGCCGTTCGTGCCCGCATTCTGGTTTGGCGAAGATGGCGACCGGCGTTTGAGCGTTTTTACGGAGAGCGCGCTGCAGCCTGATGTGCAGTGCTTGCGCGCCGACATGGCCGCGCCTGTCAATTGCGCCACCTTGTCGCGGCAATGGCTGTCGGCGCAGTACGCCGATTATCGGCATGAACCGCAGCTGTATGCGCATGCGCCGCGGCCGATGCTGAAAAGCGCGCTGCATGCGCTCGAGGCGCTGGCGCCGGCCATGTTTGCCGGCGTGCGCGCGACAGTGTTTCGCTCCTGGCAGGTGCCAGCATTGCTGCCCGATCTGGTGCCGCGCTGGATGGTGCATCAGGGCATGGCGCGCGCGCGCATGCTCGACCCGCTGCATATCGCCAGCGGCGATGTGGAGGCGCCGCAGCAGCTGGAACAACTGCTGGCGCAATTCGGCAGTTTGCCGTTTTTCTGTATCAACGATACCTGCGACGAGGCCGACGATGACGACCCGCGCCTGCTGCGCGTGGCCGCCACACTGCAGCGGCTACTGCCGCTACCTTCCTCTTTTGAACACGCCTAAGCGCAGCCAGGCAAAGTGGGTTCGCGCAGGATGACTACGCGCTTGCATCTTGCCGGCACAGCTTTTTCAGGCGGCGCAACAGGCTTCTTCTGCAGACATCTGCTCACTGCAAGGTCGCTCAAATACGCTGTATTTAGTCAGCCATAGCGCGCCAGAATGGCAGTGTCCTCGACGCCCTGGTGCGCGCGCGCGGCCATGGCATCGCCCAGCATCACCAGCACGGGGCCGTGGGTGTCGCCCAAGCCATGCGCGAGGGCGCTCAGCGGCAGGCGCACGATGCGCTGTTCCGGACGGCTGCAGTTTTCAATCACGACCACGGGCGTGTCAGCGCGCCGGCCCTGGGCCAGCAGGCGCTGCGCCGTGGCGATGGCTTCGCGGCCACCCATGTATTGCACCAAGGTGTCGCAGTCGGGAATGCGTGTCTGGTCCGGTTCGCCCGGCGCCGTGCTGGACGTGAAAAAGGCCACGCTGCGCGAGACGCCCCGTTTGGTCAGCGGCTGCTGTGTGGCGGCGGCCGCCGCCAGCGCAGTGGTAATGCCGGGCACCACTTCGACAGCGATGCCCGCTTCTTCCAGCGCCCGCAGCTCTTCGTCGGCGCGGCCGAACAGCATCGGGTCGCCGCCTTTCAGGCGCACCACGATGGCGTGCTTGCGCGCATGGTCCACCAATTGCTTGTTGATGAACGCTTGCGCCGTCGATAACTGGCCGCAGCGCTTGCCAACAAGAACCTTTTGCGCCTGCGGGCACAGCTCCAGCATCTCTGCGGTGACTAGTGCATCGTGCAGCACGACGTCCGCCTGTGCCAGCAGGCGCGCACCGCGCAAGGTCATCAAGTCTTGCGCGCCGGGGCCGGCGCCGATCAGGTAGACCTTGCCGGGGTGAGATGTGGAGTGGTTCATGTTTGCTTTCTTCAGTCGAGACGCCGCTTACAGCCGAATCATGCCCGCCGCGACGGTCTGGTGGGTCACTTCATCGATCAGGATAAACGCACCGGTGGCGCGGATATCGGCATACGCGTCGGCCGCCAGTGCCTGCTGCACGTTCAGGCTGATGCGGGCGATATCGTTCAGCTTCAAGCCTTCAGCCGGATGGCGCTGTTGCGTATTGATATCGAGGATAGAATCAATCGCCGTCACTTTCGCCGCCGTCTGCTTGGTGCCGTGCTTGATCCAGTACTTGCGGCGCAGATCCAGCGCGTCTTCCGAAAGCCAGCACACGTCGGCCACCACTTGTTTCAGCAAGGTGGCGGGACGGTCGGCTCCGGCCAGCAGGTCGCCACGCGAGATATCGAGGTATTCATTGAGCAGCAAGGTCACGGACTGGCCCACCACGGCAGTTTGCAGCGAGCCGTCCAGGGTGACGATATCCTTGACGCTAGCCGTCTGGCCCGATGGCTGTACCAGCAGCGTGTCGCCGATGCTGACCTTGCCCGCTTCGATACGCCCCATATAGCCGCGGAAGTCGTTTGCTTCGTGGCCATTGTGGCGTGCCACCAGCTGCACCGGGAAGCGGAACGGCGTGTCGTGCGATTCGTCGTAGACGGACAAGGACTCCAGCAACTCGATCAGGGTCGGGCCCGTGTACCAGCCCAGCTTGTCACCGCGTTCGACGACGTTGTCGCCCGTCAAGGCGGACAGCGGGATCGGCGTGATGTCCTTCAAGCCCAGCGACTGGGCGAACTCGCGGTAGGCGGCGACGATGCGCGTGTACACCGTCTCATCGTAGTCGACCAGGTCCATCTTGTTGACGGCGACGACCACATGCTCGATCTTGAGCAAATGGGCAATCGTCGAATGGCGTTTGGTCTGGATCAACAGTTCCACGCTGCCATCGTCACCGAGTTTGACTTTCGACACGTCGATCAGGATGATGACGGCATCGGCGGTCGAGGCGCCCGTGACCATATTGCGCGTATATTGCTCGTGGCCCGGCGTGTCGGCGATGATGAATTTACGCTTGGGCGTGGCAAAGTAGCGGTAGGCCACGTCGATGGTGATGCCTTGCTCGCGCTCCGCTTCCAGGCCGTCCGTCAGCAGCGACAGGTCGACCGTGTCGCCCACCGTGCGCTTGTGCTTGGAGCGCGACATGGCGTCGAGCTGGTCGGCAAAGATGCCCTTGCTGTCGAACAGCAAACGGCCGATCAGGGTGCTCTTGCCGTCATCGACGGAACCGGCCGTGATAAAGCGCAACATGCCGCGCTCGACATTGACGGGTGAGGTGGTGTTCTGGCTTGCTGCGTTCATTAGAAATATCCTGCTTTCTTGCGTTTTTCCATCGAGGCTTCGGAAGTCTGGTCATCCATGCGGGTGGCGCCGCGTTCCGTGATTTGCGTAATTGCCGTCTCGGCGATGATGGCGTCGACTGTCGCCGCGTCGGACGACACGGGGCAGGTGCACGAGATATCGCCCACCGTGCGGAAGCGCACGACTTGCGTTTCCACCGTTTCGCCTTCGCGCGGCGGCGTCAGGTCCGTCAATGGCACCAGCAAGCCGTTGCGCGCGATCACCTGGCGTTCGTGGGCGAAGTAGATCGGCGGTAATTCCAGTTTTTCGCGGGCGATGTATTGCCACACGTCCAGTTCGGTCCAGTTCGAGATGGGGAAGACGCGCATGTTTTCACCGGGATGCACGCGCGTGTTGTACAGGTCCCACAGTTCGGGACGCTGGGCTTTCGGGTCCCAGGCGCCGAATTCATCGCGGAAGGAAAAAATGCGTTCCTTGGCGCGGGCCTTCTCTTCGTCGCGGCGCGCACCGCCGATGCAGGCGTCAAATTTGTGTTCGGCGATGGTTTCCAGCAAGGTCACCGCTTGCGCTGCATTGCGCGAATCCGTGGCCGGGTTGCGCAGGCGCACAGTGCCGCGCTGTATCGAGTCTTCGACGGAGCCGACGATCAGGCGTTCGCCCAGTTCAGCCACCTTCTTGTCGCGGAAAGTGATGACTTCCGGGAAGTTGTGGCCCGTGTCGATATGCACGAGGGGAAACGGGAATTTGCCTGGGCGGAAGGCTTTCTCGGCCAAGCGCAGCAGGACGACGGAATCCTTGCCGCCGGAAAACAGCAGCGCGGGGTTGGCCGATTCGGCCGCCACTTCACGCATGATGTGGATGGCTTCAGATTCAAGGCTGTCGAGATGACGCTGGTTCAAAATATTGCTCATAGGTGTGCTTTCTTGTTCTGCTGAGTCTGTTGTGTCTGATCAGGCTGCCACGGATTTGATGCGTATCAATTTGCCGTCCACCATGTGCAGGCCGCATTCCTTGGAGTCCGGGTTTTCCCACCACCAACGCCCGGCACGTACATCTTCACCAGGCTGTATTGCCCGCGTGCACGGTTCGCAGCCGATCGATGGGTAGCCCTGGTCGTGCAGCGCGTTGTAGGGCACATCGTTGGCACGGATATAGTCCCACACATCCTGCTCAGACCAGTCGGCCAGCGGATTGAATTTTGTCATTGCATGTGCGGCGTCTTCTTCCTGCACGTGCAGCTCGGCGCGCGTGCTGGACTGGGCGCGGCGCTGGCCCGTGATCCAGGCCTTGTTGCCGGCCAGGGCGCGTCCCAGTGGCTCGACCTTGCGGATGTGGCAGCATGCGCGGCGCATCTCGACGCTGTCATAAAACGCGTTGAGACCGTGCTGTTCCACGTAGTCAGCCACCGCTTCCGGCTGTGGACGGTACAGGATGATGTCGTGGTCGTAGCGGGCCTTGACCTTGTCGAGTACGGCCAGGGTTTCCTGGTGCAGTCGGCCTGTTTCCAGAGAAAAGATGCCGATTGGCAGCTTTGCCTTGAGAATCAAGTCAGTCAGCACCATGTCTTCGGCGGCCAGGCTGGACGCGAACACGGCCGGCGAAAAGTCCGCCGCGATGCGTGCCAGCGTTTGCCCGGTGGCGTCAATTAATGTAGTCAGATCACGCATGAGGCGTCCTCAGATGCCGGCCGCGTTGTCGCGGTCAGGATTCTGGCCTTCGCGCTGGTGGCGGCGGAACAGCGGTGATTTTTGATCCCACGAGGCCTGGTAGGTTTCCGAAAAGACAGACAAACCTTTCAGCGCGTCATGGATGCTGCGGTCAGGCCGCGTCGCATACGCGTCAAAGCCGACCCTATGCATGGAGAACAACTGGTCGCGCAGCACGTCGCCGATGGCGCGCAATTCCCCTTGGAAACCGAGGCGGGCGCGCAAGTTGAAGGCGATGGAATAGCCGCGGCCATCCGTGAATTTCGGGAAGTCCACGCCGATGACGGGCAGTTGCGCCACGTCGGCGGCCAGTTCTTCCGGGCGCTCGTCGCTGGCCAGCCAGACGCCGATGTCTGGCTGGCGCGCCAGCAGGGTCTCGCGCTGTGCTTGCCAAACGGACAGGGGGACGATGACCTTGCCGGCAGGCACGATGACCGTTTCCGGCGTCTCGCCCTCATCGAGGCGCAGCAAGCCCCAGCTATTGGGCACGACAGCGGCGTTCTTGATAATTTCTTCGCGTACTTCAAACATATTCGTCTTCTCCCACCAGGTTGCCGATCGTGATCGGCGTTGCATACACGTGTTCCTTGAACGGCGCCAGGCCCAGGCGCTGCGCCGTATCGACGAAGCGCTCGCCTTCATGGCGGTCG
This sequence comes from Janthinobacterium sp. CG_23.4, assembly GCF_029892305.1. Classification (NCBI taxonomy): domain Bacteria; kingdom Pseudomonadati; phylum Pseudomonadota; class Betaproteobacteria; order Burkholderiales; family Oxalobacteraceae; genus Janthinobacterium; species Janthinobacterium sp. CG_23.4. Next base: position 1,229,249 of record NZ_JARXUX010000001.1, read on the forward strand.
CGCACGTAGACGTGCAGCAGGCGGCCGATGACTTCAGGCATTTGCAGCGCAGAGAACGATGGTCCGATGATCTTGCCGATGGCAGCATGGTTGCCCTGCGCGCCGCCGATCGACACTTGATACCATTCGCTGCCATCCTTGTCGACGCCGAGGATGCCGATGCTGCCCACGTGATGGTGGCCGCAGGCATTGATGCAGCCGGAAATATTGAGTTCGATCTCGCCGATGTCATGCTGGAAGTCGATGTTGTCGAAGCGTTCCGCGATGGCGGCCGCGATCGGCAGCGACTTGGCGTTGGCCAGCGAGCAGAAATCGCCGCCCGGGCAGCAGATCATGTCGGTCAGCAAGCCGATGTTCGGCGTGGCCAGCCCGTGTGCCTTCGCTTCCTGCCACAGTTTGAATAGTTTCGATTGCTCCACGTCGGCCAGCACCAGGTTTTGCTCATGCGTCACGCGCAGTTCGCCAAAGCTGTAGCGCTCGGCCAGGTCGGCTACGAAGTCGATCTGCTCTGCCGTCGCGTCGCCCGGCGGCACGCCCGTTTTCTTTAGCGACAGCACCACGGCCACGTAGCCAGCGCGCTGGTGCGGCTTGGCGTTGCGCGCCAGCCAGTTCATATAGGCCTTGTTATCCGCGTGTTCCGCCTTGTAGTCGAGTTCTGGCAGGGCAAGGTAGGCGGGCGGATTGAAAAAGTCTGCCACGCGCTGCATTTCCTCGGCCGTCAATGTTTCCGCGCCATCCTTCAAGTCGACCCACTCGGCTTCCACCTGGCGCGTGAATTCTTCCACGCCGATGGCTTTCAACAGAATCTTGATGCGCGCCTTGTATTTATTGTCGCGGCGGCCGTGCAAGTTATACACGCGCATGATGGCCTGGACATACGTCAGCAAATGTTGCCATGGCAGGAAGTCGCGCACCACGCTGCCCAAAATCGGCGTACGGCCCATGCCGCCACCGGCCATGACCTTGAAGCCCACTTCGCCAGCGTCGTTGCGTACGGCCGTCAAGCCGATATCGTGCACGGCGATGGCCGCGCGGTCTTCCTTGGCGCCATTGATGGCGACCTTGAATTTGCGCGGCAGGGCGATGAACTCGGGGTGGAAAGTACTCCACTGGCGCAACACTTCAGCATAAGGACGTGGATCGATGATTTCATCGGCCGCAACGCCGGCGTAGGGGTCAGATGTTGTATTACGGATACAGTTGCCGGAAGTCTGGATCGCGTGCATTTCTACCGACGCGAGCTCTGTCAGGATATCGGGAGTTTGCTCCAGCTCGATCCAGTTGAACTGGATGTTCTGGCGCGTGGTGAAGTGGCCATAGCCGCGGTCGTACTTGCGCGCGATATGCGCGAACATGCGCATCTGCTTGGACGACAGCAAGCCGTACGGCACGGCGATACGCAGCATGTAGGCGTGGCGTTGCATGTACAGGCCGTTTTGCAGGCGCAGCGGAATGAATTCCTCTTCCGTGAGTTCATTGGCAATACGGCGCACAACCTGGTCTCGGTACTGGGCGATGCGTTCTTTGATGATGAGGTGGTCGTACTGATCGTAATGGTACATATCAATTCCTAAAAAAGCCGGGGTACTGGAAGACTGCCTGGGATGATGTTCTTGATTTTGCTCTTGTTACATGGTGGGGCACTAATAGATTAGCTTCACTGCCACGCCGGTCAAGGTCATCGCCAGCAGTACGCGTAAAAACTTTTCTGGCACGGAGCGGGCGATCCAGGAACCGAGCGTGATGCCAGGCAGGGAGCCGACCAGCAGTGAGGCCAACAATTCCCAGTCGATGGAGCCGAGCCACCAGTGGCCCAGGGCGGCGATGGCTGTCAGGGGCACGGCGTAGGCGATATCGGTGCCCGCCACTTCGGCCGAGCTCATGCGTGGGTATAGCATCACCAGCAGGGTTGCGCCGATGGCGCCGGCGCCGATCGACGAGACCGTCACCAGCACGCCCAGCACGGCGCCGGCGATGCTGGTCGCGGCGGCAAGTTTCTTGCCCTGTAATTGTTTCTCAGGGTGTGCATTGATCCAAGCCAGCATTCGCCCCTTGAAGATGAGCGCCACGACGGTCAGCAGCACGGAGCCGGCGATCGAGTAACGAATGATCTGGCCGATTTCCGGCGACAGGGTGCCGAATGACTTCAATGCCAGGGTTGAGACGACGGCGGCAGGCAGGGCGCCGATGCACAGGCGCTTGACGATATCCCAGCGGACGGTGCCACGCAGGCGGTGCGTCAGGGTGCCGGCGCTCTTGGTGATCGAGGCGAACGCCAGGTCGGTGCCCACCGCCACGGAGGGCGACACGCCAAACAGCAAGGTTAACAGCGGCGTCATCAGCGAGCCGCCGCCCACGCCGGTCATTCCTACGAGTAATCCTACGGCGAATCCTGAGACTATATAAGACAAAGTCATGCTTGCACCCCCAAAGTACCCGCAATAGTAATAAACTTCGTGTTTATCCCAAACTACTTAGTACGCATTTGCTTATATGCGATATGCGTATAAGCATGAACGCAAAATCATGGGTGGTGCGGAAACTTGGCAAATGACGGCAATCTAGGGTAAACCAGCAATGAATCTCCATCAACTGCGCTTCGTGCGCGAAGCGGTCCGTCAGAACTATAACCTGACGGACGCCGCCAAGGCATTGTTTACGTCGCAACCGGGCGTGTCGAAAGCCATTATCGAGCTGGAGGAAGAGCTGGGCGTCGATATTTTTACGCGTCACGGCAAGCGCATCCGTGGCTTGACGGAGCCGGGTCGCCTGGTGCTGGAATCGGTCGAGCTGATCATGCAGGAAATCGACAGCATGAAGCGCATCGGCAAGGAATTCGCGGCGCAAGATAGCGGCAGCTTTACCATTGCGACCACGCATACGCAGGCGCGCTACACCTTGCCCAAGGTCGTGCAAGCGTTCATGCTGAAGTTTCCCAAGGTCAGATTGTCTTTACTGCAGGGTAACCCGCGCCAGATCGCCGAGATGGTGCAGCGCGACCAGGCCGACCTGGCCATCGCTACGGAATCGATCGCCGCCATCGATGGCTTGATCACCTTGCCATGTTATCAATGGGAGCATGTGGTGGTGGTGCCGCTCGACCATCCGCTGCTCAAATCGAAGTCCGTCACCCTGGAAGAAATTGCCGCATTTCCCCTCATTACCTATGACAGCGCGTTTGCCGGACGTAACAAGATCGACCACGCTTTCGTGCTGCGTGGCCTGAAGCCGGATGTCTTGCTGGAAGCCATCGATGCCGATGTCATCAAGACTTATGTCGAGTTGGGCATGGGCATTGGTATCATAGCGGGTATGGCCTTCGATGCCGAACGCGACAAAGGCTTGCGCGCCATCCCTGTCGGCCATCTGTTTGGCATGAATGTGTCGCGCGTGGCCGTCAAGCAGGGCGCGTATTTGCGCAGCTATATTTATACCTTTATCGAGTTGCTGACGCCAACCCTGAACCGCAAGCTCATTGAGCAGGCGATGAGCGGTGATAAAGAGCACTACGAACTATAACAATGCATGAAGTCGGCCGGGTGATGTGCCTGGCCAAGATTATTTAAGAAGAGAATAAACGATGATTACCGATCAGCTTGCCAAATATTACGCCACCATCGCGCAGCAGTACGAGCGCGTCTATGACAAGCCCGAACGCCAGGAAGACCTGGAAGTGTTGCGCGACAAGGTCGCTGACGTGCTGGAAGGGCACACCGTGCTGGAACTGGCCTGCGGCACCGGCTACTGGACGCAATTGGTCGCCGAGTCGGCCGTGTCCGTGCTGGCCACCGATATCAACGATGAAATGCTGGCGCTGGCCCAGGCACGCGGCTTGCCCGACAACGTCACCATCGCCAAGCTCGACGCATTCAATTTGCCCGATGACTTGTTGGGCAAGTTTACTGCTGTCTTCGCCGGCTTCTGGTGGTCGCACGTCAAGCGCGAAGACCAGGACAAATACCTGAAGCAATTGCGCAGCAAGCTGGGCAAGGACATCGTGCTGGTGCTGATCGACAATTCCTATGTCGATGGCAGCAGCACCGTCATCGCGCGCACTGACTTGGAAGGCAATACTCACCAGTTCCACACGACGCCGGCAGGCGAGCGCTATGAAGTGTTGAAGAATTTCCCATCGGACAGCCACCTGCGCAAGAAGTTTGCCCATTCGACCCGTGAAATCCGCATGAAGCGCCTGGAATATTACTGGCTGCTGAGCTGCCGTCTGAAATAAGGCTGGAACGGTAAGCTGAACCGCCTGCGGGCGGTTTTTTTTCGGCTGTTGTTTTTATGTCACACGCTATTGTGATAAAAAGCAACATCTTGTCGATGTCATATTGTTGAAGTAATTCGTGGGCATGATTCTGTTCAGCAGCTAAGCAGCAGCTCAACTTGTCCAACTTAATGTAGAGAATCTCAAGTGAAAAAAATTACTCTGGCAGCATTGATCATCGGCACCTTCGCAGCGGCGACTGCGCAAGCTCAATCGAACGTTACCGTCTACGGCGTGGTCGATCTGGGTATTGCCAAGACCACGGGTGCGGCGATGCTGGAACGTGAAAACCAGGCGTCGCGCATTGGTTTCAAGGGAACGGAAGATCTGGGTAGCGGCTTGAAGGCCATTTTCAACCTGGAAGGCGAATTCAAGGGTGATACTGGTGCGCAAGCGTCCACCAACACCCTGTTCGATCGCCAGGCATGGGTTGGCCTGACCGGTGACTTTGGTACCGTCTACCTGGGCCGTACCAAGGACCTGATCGACGGCACCCTGGCACGCGTTGATCCATTCAACACTTACGGCGTCATCGGCAAGATCAATGAGCCAGTCATGCGCGGCGGCCAGTCGCCAAACGGCGCACAAGCCATTCCGGCCACATCGGTCGTGGGCGTGTCGCGTGTGAGCAATGCTGTGACCTACAACAGCCCATCGTTCAGCGGTTTTGTCGTCAGCGGCCAATACGTTGCCAGCGAAATCAAAGATGCCGATTCGGGCTTCAGCGTGGTTGCCACGTATGACCAGGGTCCAGTGAGCGCACACGCCGGCTACCAGAAGAAAGTACAGTCCGTTGCTAACGCAGCAGCCGAGCCGAAACTGTGGATCGTCGGTGGCGGTTACAAATTTGGCCCTGCCAAAGTCACCTTTGATTACTCGAAAGCAGATACCGATGTTGCCGCTACCGGCGATTTCAAGAGCTACCTGCTGGGTCTGGCTTATGACATCGGCGGCGGCGCAATCAAGGTCAGCTATGTGAAGCAGAAGCAAGACAGCCGCACCGTCAGCGGCAAGGAAACGGCCAAGGCCTATGGTCTGGGCTACGACTACCCGCTGTCGAAGCGTACCGCTGTGTACGTCTACGGTGGCCGCGACCAGTTCAGCGAAAAATCGATGTATCAGCTGGGCATGACCCACAAATTCTAAGCATCAGTTGATGTGATGAATGAAAAAGGCGCCTGCGGGTGCCTTTTTTTCTTATGCCGTGGCTGTTTGCGTCACTTCCGCCTGCACGGGCAGCGAGATGTCGATGCGTGTGCCGCCCAGTTCGCTATCGGTGCCGATATAGATGCTGCCGTTCAAGCCCCATACCCGTTCGCGCATGCCTAGCAGTCCGAGTGCCGTGGCTTTTTCCAGGTCGTGTTCAGCAATGCCGTGGCCATCATCCTGGATTGTGATTGCCAGAGAGGAATTGATGCGGTGCAGGGCGATGGTGATGTGGCTGGCCTCGGCGTGACGCGCGATATTCGTCAGCGCCTCTTGCACGATGCGGTAGATGGCCGTGCTACGCGCGTCGTCGAGCACCAGGTCGGCCTCGTCGGCCAGCAAGTCAAAATGGATGGTGCGGCGCAACAGGAAGTCATGGCGCAGTTTTTGTAGTGCAAAATACAATCCCCCCTCATCAAGCGCGCGCGGCCGCAGGTTGCTGGCGATGCGCCGCAGCGAAGTGATGGCCGTCAGCAGCAAGCCATCCATGCTGTGCAGCAACGCTTGTAGCGACAAAGTCGTGTCCGTGTGCTGGCGTACCAGCGTCAGGTCGCCTCGCAAGGTAGCCAGCAATTGCCCTAGGTCATCATGCAGTTCGCGCGCGATATGCTTGCGCTCTTCTTCGCGGATGGATTGCAGCGCATTCGACAATTCACGCAGTTGCGAAAAGGAGCGAGCCAGTTGCTCGTGCATCTGCTGTCGCGCGCTGATGTCGCGCACGATGATGGTCAACACGCTGCCGCCATCTGCCTGCATGGCCGAGAGTGAACCTTCGAGCGCAAACATGGCCCCATCGCTGCGCCTGCCCGTCAGGGTGTAGTCGGTGGCGCGCCGGCCCGACAGGCGTAGTCCTTGATTGATATCGCCAAACGGCGCATCGCCATCATGGTTGCTCAGGCTGCAAAGAGTGCGTAAGTCGCGCAAGATGTAGTGGCCTAGGCGCATGCCGCGCATGTGGGCCGGCGTGTCGTCAAATAATCTGGCTGCCGCCGCGTTCGCATGCACGATGATTCGTTCGCTATCGATGCTGATGATGGCTTCGCTGGCGCTGGCGCTGTCAATGATGGCCTGGCCGTGCGCCCGCCGTTGCCGGCCGGCGTTCAAAGCAGGAAGCAAGCACAGTAAAAGCGCTGCCGCCATGCCCAGCGGCAAGATGCGCAGCAGGCGTGGACTGCCTCGATCAGGCATGGGCTTCTCCTTGCGAACGTGTACGAAGGCCGGCCGGACAGCGATGGCGGACAGGACTGTAGATAGCCTAAGCCGGCCACTGCGGCGCGGCTTGATGTGGCACAGAAAGGGGAAGAAAGAGGACTATGCGCCGCGCCGGCATGCCGGGCGGCGACTCGCTTACATTTGCTTGAATAGGTGCAAGAAGCTGCGGCTCACTTCGAGCTTGTCGGATTTGCCTTTGATGAGTACCAAGTGACGGCCGCGGATGTCGCGCGTCACGCCTTCGATGGCATTGACGTTGACCAGTGTGGCACGGTGGATTTGCCAAAATAGCGAAGGATCGAGCTCTTCGGCCAGATCGCGCACAGGCTTGCGGATCAGTGCCTCATACTTGGCTGTCTGCACGCAGGTGTATTTCTCGTCAGAACGGAAAAATAAAATCTCATCGACGGGGATCATGCGCAAGTCCTGGCCGATGCTGGCCTGTATCCATTGCAGGTAGCTGGGCTTGGCCGTAATTTTTTCTGCCAGCTGCGACAGCATGGCCGTGACGCTGCCATTGACATCGAGCGCTGGCTTGTTCAAATGCGTTTTCAGGCGCTCGACCGTCACCAGCAAACGTTCATGCTCGGGTGGCTTGAGTACGTAATCGACTGCGCCCCGTTCGAAGGCTTCGACGGCGTGGGTATCGTAGGCGGTGACGAAGACGATATGGGTCTTGCCGCCAATCACTTGCGCCGCTTCCATGCCTGTCTTGCCCGGCATGCGGATATCGAGGAATGCAAAGTCGGGCTTGAGTTGCGCCACCAGTTCAATTGCTTCGTCGCCATTCTTGGCTTCGCCGATGATTTCCAGTTCGGGCCAGGCTTGGCCCAGGCGCAGGCGCAGCTGGTCGCGCATCAGTCTTTCGTCGTCGGCAATAATAGCGGTAGGCATAGGTCTCAAGTGTGAACAGGCGAAGATTGATTATTCAATGAATTAGCGTTTTTATCAACTATCTTATTGAGCTCGCTTATTTGGATAGTTGATACGGTACTTCGATCACGGCGCACACACCGCTGGGCTGGTTGGGTGTGATGGTCAGGCTGCCCTGGTCGCCATGCAGCAGTTTTAAGCGCTCGCGGATGGTGGGCAAGCCCAGGCCCGTGCCATCGCTGGGTACGACACCAAAGCCCAGGCCGTCATCGGTGACGATCACGCGCAGCTTGCTGTGTGCTACTTCGGCCAGGATGCGCAAGGTGCCGCCTTCCGGTTTGACTTCCAGGCCGTGCTTGATGGCATTTTCTACCATCGATTGCAGCATCATGGGAGGAAAGGCGGCGCTGCGCAGGCCGTCTGGAATCTGGAAGTCGACGGTCAGGCGTTCTTCCATGCGCATTTTCAGCAGGTTCAGGTACGCTTGCACCATGTCCGCTTCACGGCCCAGATTGGTAATCAGGGCGTTGTCGCGCATTTGCGGCAGTACGGCGCGCAGATACTGGATCAGGCTGCGTTGCATCTTCGCCGCACGCGGCGGATCGGTCTGGATCAGGTGCTCAACGGAGGCGAGGGTGTTGAACAGGAAATGAGGTTCGACTTGCGCTTGCATCATTTGCATTTTTGCTTCGCTGAGCTGGCGCTGCATGGATGCGCGTTCGGCCGCCTCATTTGCCGTAATGGTTTGCGCTTCCGCACGTTTCTTGCCGCCAACCAGAGCTTTCATGGCGAACAGGGCCAGCACCAGCAAAGACACAAAGCTCTTGAACCAAGTCGACGCTTGCTGGTGATAGCGTGATACTTTTTGTTCCGCAGCATCATCGACCGCTTCTTCTATGGCATTCGACAACTCTTCGCCGATTTGTGGCGGCAATTCGATATGGACCTCTTCCCCTGAAGCATTGGTGGTCACCGGATAGCTGGGTTTGGTGGCGGCGGCGGGCGGTTCGGGCGGTGCCGGCGGCACCGCTTTTGCCTGCTCGTCCGCAGTGGCGGCATCGGTCGGATCGCTGGCTGCATCAGCCGTGCTGCTACGCCGGTTCTTGCTGTTGCGCGGATTGAAATGGATGCCGGTATCGTCGATCAGGATATTCGTCTCACCCGAGCCTTTGCTGCTGCGCTTATGCGATTTGATGACGACTTCCTCATCCGGGTTGGACGAGAACAGTTCGTCTTGCAAAATGGAGCCGGCGATCAGGGCCAGGGCGGCGAACAGGAAAAATTTCCACCAAGATAGCTGGGTTACCCAAGTCGTCGTTGCGTCGAATGCTCGTTGCAACCAGGCGAGGATGGTTTTCAACAATTGAGGCAGGCTGGAAATCGGAAGCATGGAGAGCACTTTCAAGTACAAGAGTTAAGCGGCGCTGGGGGCAAGTGCGAGTCCTTGTTGAGCAGCGTCAGAATCTGATGTTGCCACTGTGCCTAAAGACCTCGAACTATGCCAGTCGATTGCGACAGGCTGCACAAAAAGGCGCTTGAAGTGAAGACAATGCTTGCTGGGCAGAGAGGACATGCTGCGGCGAAAAAGAAGGCTTGCAGAGTTTGCGGGCCAGGGCTATAATTTGCCCCCTTGCTGAACGACGCATGTAAATGCAGAGTAAAGCAGGGTAAAAAAGTTTTAAAGCGCAATGCGCTGAAAAACGGAGTTGACGGATTTAAAAAAATGCTTCATACTCTGCCTTCTTCGCAGCTGACAAACACAACGCTTTGTCGATAGCGCGAAAGTGGTAAATAAGTAGTACCGAATACGTTCTTTAACAATTAACAGTCGATAAGTGTGGGCATTTGATGTAAGTGCAGCAGCGATCTTCGGATCGCTGTAAAACTTAAAATATCAAATGTTCACAAGAAATAATGAAATAGGCGCTACGAAAGTAGTGGCCTGTCAGTTTTTTGAGTGAGCAAACACCTCGCAATGCGAGGGGTTTGAACTAGTTAAATAGTTCGACCATGCCGGTAAAACGGCAAAGTAACAGAGATTAAACTGAAGAGTTTGATCCTGGCTCAGATTGAACGCTGGCGGCATGCCTTACACATGCAAGTCGAACGGCAGCACGGAGCTTGCTCTGGTGGCGAGTGGCGAACGGGTGAGTAATATATCGGAACGTACCCTAGAGTGGGGGATAACGTAGCGAAAGTTACGCTAATACCGCATACGATCTAAGGATGAAAGTGGGGGATCGCAAGACCTCATGCTCGTGGAGCGGCCGATATCTGATTAGCTAGTTGGTAGGGTAAAAGCCTACCAAGGCATCGATCAGTAGCTGGTCTGAGAGGACGACCAGCCACACTGGAACTGAGACACGGTCCAGACTCCTACGGGAGGCAGCAGTGGGGAATTTTGGACAATGGGCGAAAGCCTGATCCAGCAATGCCGCGTGAGTGAAGAAGGCCTTCGGGTTGTAAAGCTCTTTTGTCAGGGAAGAAACGGTGAAAGCTAATATCTTTTGCTAATGACGGTACCTGAAGAATAAGCACCGGCTAACTACGTGCCAGCAGCCGCGGTAATACGTAGGGTGCAAGCGTTAATCGGAATTACTGGGCGTAAAGCGTGCGCAGGCGGTTTTGTAAGTCTGATGTGAAATCCCCGGGCTCAACCTGGGAATTGCATTGGAGACTGCAAGGCTAGAATCTGGCAGAGGGGGGTAGAATTCCACGTGTAGCAGTGAAATGCGTAGATATGTGGAGGAACACCGATGGCGAAGGCAGCCCCCTGGGTCAAGATTGACGCTCATGCACGAAAGCGTGGGGAGCAAACAGGATTAGATACCCTGGTAGTCCACGCCCTAAACGATGTCTACTAGTTGTCGGGTCTTAATTGACTTGGTAACGCAGCTAACGCGTGAAGTAGACCGCCTGGGGAGTACGGTCGCAAGATTAAAACTCAAAGGAATTGACGGGGACCCGCACAAGCGGTGGATGATGTGGATTAATTCGATGCAACGCGAAAAACCTTACCTACCCTTGACATGGCTGGAATCCCGGAGAGATTTGGGAGTGCTCGAAAGAGAACCAGTACACAGGTGCTGCATGGCTGTCGTCAGCTCGTGTCGTGAGATGTTGGGTTAAGTCCCGCAACGAGCGCAACCCTTGTCATTAGTTGCTACGAAAGGGCACTCTAATGAGACTGCCGGTGACAAACCGGAGGAAGGTGGGGATGACGTCAAGTCCTCATGGCCCTTATGGGTAGGGCTTCACACGTCATACAATGGTACATACAGAGCGCCGCCAACCCGCGAGGGGGAGCTAATCGCAGAAAGTGTATCGTAGTCCGGATTGTAGTCTGCAACTCGACTGCATGAAGTTGGAATCGCTAGTAATCGCGGATCAGCATGTCGCGGTGAATACGTTCCCGGGTCTTGTACACACCGCCCGTCACACCATGGGAGCGGGTTTTACCAGAAGTAGGTAGCTTAACCGTAAGGAGGGCGCTTACCACGGTAGGATTCGTGACTGGGGTGAAGTCGTAACAAGGTAGCCGTATCGGAAGGTGCGGCTGGATCACCTCCTTTCTAGAGTTTGCACGAATCAGCAATGATTCACGCATCAAATGTTCACACTTATCGGCTGTTTAATTAAGAAGAAACAGTAGTCGTAGTAGCACCGCGTTGGGGCTGTAGCTCAGCTGGTTAGAGCACCGTGTTGATAACGCGGGGGTCGTTGGTTCGAGTCCAACCAGCCCTACCAGTAAATACAAACCCGGGGGTAAGGTGGACACTAGTCCAGCCAGACCTACCAGTAATGTAATACCCACAGGGGGATTAGCTCAGCTGGGAGAGCACCTGCTTTGCAAGCAGGGGGTCGTCGGTTCGATCCCGTCATCCTCCACCAAGTTTTACTCGAAAGTACAAACGTAAGCCAGTCAATAAGACTGTGGTTTAGGTTTGATCTTTTAGCGATCAAAGCTGTTTCGTTCTTTAACAATCTGGAAGAAGTAAAGATTATTTATTGATCGGTTTGCCGTAAAAAGCAAATCGATGGGTAATGATTGTATGTATCAACAAACAAGCAACAACGTTGTACTTTCTTATCCCTGTAGCGCTCTTTGGTCACCTCGGTGAACAGAGGCTAACGTTATAGGGACAAGCGAATAAGTGCACATGGTGGATGCCTTGGCGATTACAGGCGATGAAGGACGTAGTAGCTTGCGATAAGCTGCGGGGAGTGAGCAAACACACTTTGATCCGCAGATTTCCGAATGGGGCAACCCACCCTTTTAGGGTATTGCATACTGAATACATAGGTATGCAAGGCGAACGCGGCGAACTGAAACATCTAAGTAGCTGCAGGAAAAGAAATCAACCGAGATTCCCAAAGTAGCGGCGAGCGAAATGGGAAGAGCCTGTACGTGATAGTCGGACCGATAACAGAATCCTCTGGAAATAGGAGCCATAGTGGGTGATAGCCCCGTATGTGAAATCGGACCGGTGATACTAAGCGTACGACAAGTAGGGCGGGACACGTGACATCCTGTCTGAATATGGGGGGACCATCCTCCAAGGCTAAATACTCGTAATCGACCGATAGTGAACCAGTACCGTGAGGGAAAGGCGAAAAGAACCCCGGAAGGGGAGTGAAATAGATCCTGAAACCGTGTGCATACAAACAGTAGGAGCGGACTTGTTCCGTGACTGCGTACCTTTTGTATAATGGGTCAGCGACTTACATTCAGTGGCAAGGTTAACCGCATAGGGAAGCCGTAGAGAAATCGAGTCCGAATAGGGCGATCAGTCGCTGGGTGTAGACCCGAAACCAAGTGATCTACTCATGGCCAGGATGAAGGTGCGGTAACACGCCCTGGAGGTCCGAACCCACTAATGTTGAAAAATTAGGGGATGAGCTGTGGGTAGGGGTGAAAGGCTAAACAAACTTGGAAATAGCTGGTTCTCTCCGAAAACTATTTAGGTAGTGCCTCAAGTATCACCATCGGGGGTAGAGCACTGTTATGGCTAGGGGGTCATTGCGACTTACCAAACCATTGCAAACTCCGAATACCGATGAGTGCGAGCTTGGGAGACAGACGTCGGGTGCTAACGTCCGGCGTCAAGAGGGAAACAACCCAGACCGCCAGCTAAGGTCCCAAAGATTGGCTAAGTGGAAAACGAAGTGGGAAGGCTAAAACAGTCAGGATGTTGGCTTAGAAGCAGCCATCATTTAAAGAAAGCGTAATAGCTCACTGATCGAGTCGTCCTGCGCGGAAGATGTAACGGGGCTAAGCCAGTCACCGAAGCTGCGGATATGTGCGCTCCTTTAAGCGCATTGATAGAGCAGAGCTGGGCAATACTTACTTGCGAAGCAAGTTAGTAGAGACCAAAGCTCTTGCGAACATCGAGTGTATTTAAAGGAGCGCACATATGGTAGGAGAGCGTTCTGTAAGCCTGCGAAGGTGTCTTGTAAAGGATGCTGGAGGTATCAGAAGTGCGAATGCTGACATGAGTAGCGATAATGGGGGTGAAAAGCCTCCACGCCGTAAGCCCAAGGTTTCCTGTTCAACGTTCATCGGAGCAGGGTGAGTCGGCCCCTAAGGCGAGGCAGAGATGCGTAGCTGATGGGAAGCAGGTTAATATTCCTGCACCGTCGTATGATGCGATGGGGGGACGGATCGCGGAAGGTTGTCCAACTGTTGGAATAGTTGGTTTTTGGCTCATAGAAGGCACTTAGGCAAATCCGGGTGCGCAATTCAAGGGGTTGAGACGAGTGAACTTGTTCACGAAGCAATCGGAAGTGGTTCCAAGAAAAGCCTCTAAGCTTCAGTCATACGAGACCGTACCGCAAACCGACACAGGTGGGCGAGATGAGTATTCTAAGGCGCTTGAGAGAACTCGGGAGAAGGAACTCGGCAAATTGGTACCGTAACTTCGGGAAAAGGTACGCCCCGGTAGCTTGATTGGTTTACTCCATGAGGGTGAAAGGGTTGCAATAAACTGGTGGCTGCGACTGTTTAATAAAAACACAGCACTCTGCAAACACGAAAGTGGACGTATAGGGTGTGACGCCTGCCCGGTGCTGGAAGATTAAATGATGGGGTGCAAGCTCTTGATTGAAGTCCCAGTAAACGGCGGCCGTAACTATAACGGTCCTAAGGTAGCGAAATTCCTTGTCGGGTAAGTTCCGACCTGCACGAATGGCGTAACGATGGCCACACTGTCTCCTCCCGAGACTCAGCGAAGTTGAAATGTTTGTGATGATGCAATCTACCCGCGGCTAGACGGAAAGACCCCATGAACCTTTACTGTAGCTTTGCATTGGACTTTGAACCAATCTGTGTAGGATAGGTGGGAGGCTTTGAAGCGGGGACGCTAGTTCTCGTGGAGCCAACCTTGAAATACCACCCTGGTTTGTTTGAGGTTCTAACCTTGGTCCGTTATCCGGATCGGGGACAGTGCATGGTAGGCAGTTTGACTGGGGCGGTCTCCTCCTAAAGTGTAACGGAGGAGTTCGAAGGTACGCTAGATACGGTCGGACATCGTGTTGATAGTGCAATGGCATAAGCGTGCTTAACTGCGAGACTGACAAGTCGAGCAGGTACGAAAGTAGGACATAGTGATCCGGTGGTTCTGTATGGAAGGGCCATCGCTCAACGGATAAAAGGTACTCTGGGGATAACAGGCTGATTCCTCCCAAGAGTTCATATCGACGGGGGAGTTTGGCACCTCGATGTCGGCTCATCACATCCTGGGGCTGTAGCCGGTCCCAAGGGTATGGCTGTTCGCCATTTAAAGTGGTACGTGAGCTGGGTTTAAAACGTCGTGAGACAGTTTGGTCCCTATCTGCCGTGGGCGTTGGAAATTTGAAGGGGGCTGCTCCTAGTACGAGAGGACCGGAGTGGACAAACCTCTGGTGTACCGGTTGTCACGCCAGTGGCATTGCCGGGTAGCTAAGTTCGGAAGAGATAACCGCTGAAAGCATCTAAGCGGGAAACTTGCCTTGAGATGAGATTTCCCAGAGCCTTGAGCTCTTTGAAGGGTCGTTCGAGACCAGGACGTTGATAGGCTGGGTGTGGAAGTGCAGTAATGCATTAAGCTAACCAGTACTAATTGCCCGTACGGCTTGTCCCTATAACCTTAGCAGGTACAGAGGATAAGACGGTACAACGTTGTGATTTTGTTGATACCATTCATTACCCAAAAATCTTTGCTTCTTCCAGATTCAGGCCTTGTTGCTCTATCGAGAACAAGTGCCAGTACAAGTTATGCCTGATGACCATAGCAAGTTGGTCCCACCCCTTCCCATCCCGAACAGGACCGTGAAACAACTTTGCGCCGATGATAGTGCTGCAACCAGTGTGAAAGTAGGTTATCGTCAGGCTTGTTATTTGGTGTAACAGCTCCCGGCTGTTGCACCTAGAGAGAAACCCCGCCAGCAATGGTGGGGTTTTTTTTCGTCTGCCGGTTTTAGCCATGTCATATTGGCGGGTTTTTGAAAGGGATATTTTGTCTACTTTGCATACACTGGAACAATTGCGCACTGGTGAACTGGCCGGCGTGCGCCGCTTGAAGCTGTCCTGCGGCTTAACCGACTTTCCTCGTGAGATCTTCGATCTGGCCGATAGCCTTGAAATCCTAGATTTATCCGGCAATGCGCTATCCTCCCTACCCGACGATTTGCCGCGCCTGCACCAGTTGCGCATCATTTTTTGTTCGGATAATCTGTTCACCACCTTGCCTGCCGTGCTCGGTTCCTGCCAGAAACTGAGCATGATCGGCTTCAAGGCGAACCGCATACGCGCGGTGCCGGCTGCAGCATTGCCGCCGGGACTACGTTGGCTGACACTGACCGACAATGCCATCGAAGTGTTGCCCGATGAGCTAGGCAATTGCCGTGAATTGCAGAAACTCATGTTGGCGGGAAATTGCTTGACCAGCTTGCCTGCTTCCCTGGCTAACTGCCGCCAGCTCGAACTGGTGCGTATCGCCGCCAACCGCTACACTGCGCTTCCCGACTGCCTGCTGTCTTTGCCACGCCTGAGCTGGCTCGCGTATGCGGGCAATCCCTTGACTGAAGGTCGGGAACTGGCGGCGCTGGCCGATGCCGGCGCAGCTGGCGTGGCGTGGCAGCGTCTCGCATTAGGGCAGCAGCTGGGCGAGGGTGCTTCAGGCGTGATTTATCGCGCAACGCTCGATGAGCACACTGATGTCGCCGTCAAAGTGTTCAAGGGTGCGATGACCAGTGACGGCTTGCCGCGCAGCGAAATGGCTGCCTGTATCAGCGCCGGTGCCCATGCTAGCCTGATTCCTATCATTGGAGCGCTTGATGCGCATCCACAAGGTGCATCCGGGCTCGTCATGCCGCTCATCGACGCTGCTTTCGGCAATCTGGCGGGACCGCCGAGCCTGGCGTCATGCACGCGCGATGTGTATGCCGATGGCGTGCGCTTTGATGTGCCACAAGTGCTGGCGATTGCCCATGGCATCGCGTCGGCCATGTGTCAGCTGCATGCGCGCGGTATCGTGCATGGCGATTTGTATGGCCACAATATCCTGCATGCGCATGGTGGCACCTGTCTGCTGGGCGACTTTGGCGCAGCGTCCATGTTTGCGCCCGACTCGCCGCAAGGACACTTGCTGCAGGGTATAGAGGTGCGCGCCTTTGGTGTGCTGCTGGGCGAGTTGCTCTTGCACTGTACGACTCCTTTGCCCATCTTGCAGGCTTTGCAGGATGCTTGCGTGCAGGAGGAAGTGCTGCAGCGGCCCAAGTTCGAACGGATCGAACGGGCATTGCTGGCAATGTGACAGGCATAAAAAATGGCGCAGCCTTCGCAAGCTGCACCATTTTTATTTCAGGCTGAGAAGATTCAGGCCTGCACTTCTTTTTCCGGCAGGGCGATCTGGTTGTCGACGCTGAATTGATAGTCCTTGAAGACGTGTTCGGCCGTCAGGATCTGATATTCGCCATTGTCCAGCTTGTGCGTAGTGTCCTTCAGGCGATACGTGTAGTGGCCGCAGGTCCAGCAGTTGAAGTTGCGCATGTGCGTGCACAGGCAAGTCTTGTCCATCACGACGACGGTTTTTTGCTCGGGATGAGCCGCCACTTCGCGGTTGTAGGAATTGATGTAGGCACAGTTACCTGTCGCGTCGAGCAAATAGCCATACGATTCGCAGCCTGGACGGATGCCGGCGCCGATGGCGGGCGTGCCTTTGAGCATGCGCATTGGGTAGCCGGTCGGTGAAACGCTGTTGACGATGATGTCTTCTTCCGAGGCTCTGTAATATTCCTGCTTGACCTTGGGTGGCAGACCGCATTCCTCGGTGACGGTAAAACGTGTTGCCACTTGCACGCCAGCTGCGCCTGCTTCCAGGAAAGAGACGGCATCGCTGCCCGTGAAGATGCCGCCGGCGGCGATCAGAGGGATGTCGAGCTGTTCCGCTTTCAGATAGGCCAGCAGTTCCGCAGTAATCGTGTGCAAGTCGTAATTTGCCCAGTCCATGCCGAAACCCAGGTGCCCGCCAGCCAATGGTCCCTCGACGATGATGAAGTCGGGCAGGCGGTCCAGCTTGGCGTTCTTGCGCAGGAAAATCTGCAGGGCGCGTACGGACGAGACGATGATGCCCAGTTTGGCATCACGGAAGCGCGGATTGTCCGCCATCAAGGCAAACGAGCCGAAGTGCAAACCGGCCGACAGCGTGATGCCGTCGATGCCGGCGTCCAGCGCCGCATTCAGGCGCACGCGCAAGGTTTCGCGGGGGCCGTTCATGGTCAGTTTTTCCATGCAATTGACGAAAATCAAGCCATCGCCTTTTTTTGCTTCCATGGTGCTGCCGATATGCCGGCGTTGTGCTTCCGCCAGGCGGCCCAGGTCGAACTGCACTACGGCCTTGTCGCTGTTATTGATGTTGAACTTGTACAGTTTCGTCTTGTCTTTGACGTAGGTGGTATCGAAGCGACGATCCGACACATCTTCCACCATGGCATCGGAGATATGCCCGATACCGTTCAGCCGTGCCGCTTCCAGGGCCAGCTCCGACGTGGAAATATCCACACCCATTCCGCCTATCATGATGGGCACATATTCTTTTTTGCCAAATCGCAGGCGGAAATCATCAACACGTTTCATTGCTATCCTTAGACTACCATGGTTATCACTGAGCCAGATGCACGGTCAAGCCCGCTGCCGCTAAGGCGCGCGGACACATGTAGCTGTGCGCAGCGTCAATTCTACCCCAAGCGGGCAGACCTCTCCGAGGCAGCTTGCGACCATGCCGGTGCACGCGCATGCCGGATCGCGCGCCTCATCGAAATTAATCGCGGAAATTGTTAAATTCGAGCGGCATGTCGGGCACGTCCTTGCGCAGCATGGTCATGGCCGCTTGCAGGTCGTCGCGCTTGGCGCCCGTGACGCGCACTGCTTCGCCCTGAATGCTCGCTTGTACTTTCATCTTGCTATCCTTGATGACACGCACGATTTTCTTGGCATCATCCGATTCGATGCCATTTTTGATCTTGATGATCTGCTTGACCTTGTCACCGCCGATCTTCTTGATGTCCCCTTCGTCAAGGAAGCGCACATCGACCTTGCGTTTTGTCAATTTGTTCGTCAGTACGTCGCGCACCTGGCTGAGCTGGAATTCCGAATCGGCAAATGCGGTCAATTCGTTTTCCTTGTGTTCGACGCGTGCGTCGCTGCCCTTGAAGTCGAAGCGGGTCGTGATTTCCTTGTTGGATTGCTCGACTGCGTTCTTGACTTCGATCATATCGGCTTCGGAGACTACATCAAATGATGGCATGGTCTGTTCCTTTCGTGTTGGAGCGAACGCGCTGGTAGCGCGCCGGGCGCGCGCATTCTTTGCAAAATGGCACAGCCTCGTTAAAGATGCGACATTTTAACGGACAACGGACGACCTGCCCTTGTCCTGCGCTGGTTTTTTGTCGGTTTCATTCTATAATCGAGCAAAATAATCGCTATCCCTTGTCTGCAGAGCACACCATCGAACACAATTACCCCCTCCAGCGCCTGAACACCTTCGGCATCACGGCCAACGCGGCCGCCTATATACGCATCACGTCGCAAGCCCAATTGCAGGCGGCGTTGCAAGATTGCTCGCTCTCTTCCATGCCCCGTTTGATACTGGGCGGCGGCAGCAACATCGTCCTGACTGGCGACTTTCCTGGCGCTGTGCTGCACATGGCCACGCGCGGCATGCGCCTGGCGCAGGCGGATTTCGAGACCATCCTCGTCACGGCCGCCGCCGGTGAAAACTGGCACGACTTCGTGCAGTGGACCCTCGCGCAAGGCGTGGGCGGACTGGAAAACTTGTCGCTGATCCCCGGCACCGTGGGCGCGGCGCCTATCCAGAATATTGGCGCGTACGGTCTCGAAATCAAGGATTGTCTGCATAGCGTGAGCGTCATGCATAGCGCCAGCGGCATAGTCTTCGACATGGACCGCGACGCTTGCCGCTTCGCCTACCGCGACAGTATCTTCAAGCAGGCAGACGGGCGCGAGCTGATCGTGCTGGAAGTGACGTTCGCCTTGCCAGCCCAGTGGCAGCCGAATTTGCGCTACGCTGAACTGGCAAATGCCTTGGCCGAGCGCCATCTTGCCGAGCCGACGCCGCAACAAGTGGCTGAAACGGTGATGGCGATACGCCGGCGTAAATTGCCCGACCCGGCCGTGATCGGCAATGCAGGCAGCTTTTTCAAGAACCCTGTTGTGCCAAGAGAGCAATGTCTTGCCTTGTTGGAACGTTTCCCCACGCTCGTGCACCATGCACAAGCCGATGGCACGGAAAAACTGGCGGCCGGCTGGCTGATCGATCAGTGTGGCTGGAAGGGGAAAAACCTTGGGCCTGTGGGAGTGTATCCCAAGCAGGCACTCGTTTTGGTGAATAATGGTGGCGCTCGTGGCGCGGACATTACCCGGCTGGCGGCAGCGATACAGGATGATGTAGAGGCGAAATATGGCGTGCGCCTATCACCTGAGCCTGTGTTTGTCTAATTAAGCAAAGTGGCAGACATAGTCGACAGTTTCGACGGTTTCGATATCAAAATAGCTATTGCCGGGCACCTTGAATTCTTGACCCGCGCCATAGCTGTTCCATTCACTGGCGTCAGCTAGGCGTACCTTGCATAGGCCGCCGACGATTTCCATCGTTTCTGGTGCGCCCGTGTTGAAGCGCAGCGATGACGGGAAAATCACGCCTACGCTTTTCTTCGTACCATCGGCCAAGATGACGTTGTGCGAGACGCACTTGCCGTCAAAATAGATATTCGACTTTGTGACGACGCTGACATTGTCCAGTTGTGTGCTCATGCTTCACTTTCCTTCAGTTAAAAATCAGTCCTCGACGTCATCGGCGCTCAACACGCTGTTGCGTCCGCCGCGCTTGGCCGCGTACAGGGCCTGGTCGGCGTGGTTGATCAGTTGCTCGACCGACGAGTTCGGTGAAGGCATCATAGTCGCCACGCCGATTGAGATGCTGACGATGCCCTGGTGGGACGCCGGATTCTCGATCCGCAAGCCCTCCAGGTGACGCCGGCACGCTTCGGCGATCAGCAAAGCGCCTGCCGCCTCCGTTTCGGGCAGGATCAGCGCGAACTCATCGCCCCCATAGCGGGCCGCCAGGTCGGCCGGGCGCTTTAAATGTTCGGTCAGCACGGCGGCTACTTTTTTCAGGCCAAGGTCGCCCGCCAGGTGGCCGAAGTGATCGTTGTAGCTCTTGAAATCGTCGATATCGCAAAAAAGCAGACTTAGCGCTGTCTTGTCGCGCTGGCCACGCTGCCATTCAAATTGCAAGGTTTCATCGAAGCGGCGGCGGTTGGCGATGCCCGTTAAGCTATCGAGAGCGGCTAGTTTCTGCAATTCAATATTTGCATCGGCCAGGTTTTTTTGGCTCTCGCGCAGGAAACGAAATGCCTGGTCGCGCTGCAGGCGGCTGATGTGCGCGTTGGAATGGTGGCGTATGCGCGCCAGCAATTCCAGGCGATCCGGCAGTTTCACCACATAATCATTGGCGCCGACGGTGAAGCTGTGGGCCTTCAGTTTCGGGTCATCCTTGGCCGACAGTACGATCACCGGCACATGCGCCAGCACCGCGTTTTCGCGGTACAGTTGGATCAGCGTGAAGCCGTCGATGCCCGGCAGCACCAGGTCTTGCAAGATGACAGTCGGTTGCAAGCGCAGCGCCATGTCCAGCGCCTGCGTGGCGTCAGTCACGTAATGAAATTCGATGTCCTGCTGGTCGCTCAGCATGCGCCGGATCGCTTCGGCAATGATCAACTGGTCGTCCACCAGCAGCACGCTGACCTTAAATTCTGTCAATGCGGGCTCATGCAGGGCGAAACTAGAGGAAAATTCTGGCATTACATTCTTTTCAGATGTTGGGGGAGGGTTCCCACCCATGGTTGAGTTTTGCACCCAGGCGGCTGCGCAGGTTGGCGCCTATTCTATCCAACGGCAGGATGTGCTGCGCCGCATCGAGTTCTGCCGCCGCGCGCGGCATGCCATATACGGCACTGCTGGCCTGGTCTTGCGCTATCGTCGTCTTGCCCGCGCGGCGCATCGCCAGCAAGCCGTCGCCGCCATCGCGGCCCATGCCTGTGAGCAACACGCCAATGGCGTCGCCGCGCCAGTGCTGGGCCACGCAATGAAAGAAGACATCGACCGACGGACGGTAAACATAGTCGCGTGGTGCTGCATCGTAACCCAAACGATAATTTTGATCTAGCAGCAGGTGATCATTGGTCTTGGCGACCAACACGCTGCCTGCCACCAGTTCGTCGCCTTCGGCGATCACGCGCACCGGCATGTCCAATTGATCGTCCAGCCATTTCGCAAAATGCGAGGCGAAGCTTGCATCGATATGTTGCACCACCACGATGGCACAGCCGGGCGGCGCTGTCCAGCCGGACAGCACCTTGGCCACCGCTGACGGCCCGCCCGTTGAGGCGCCTATGGCCACCAGGGTGGTGGCTTGGCCGTCGCCGCGTTCGCCATTGGCTTGCACCTGGCGTAGTGGCGGCACTTCGGTGCTGTGGCGTATCAGCTTGCCGATGGTCTTGATCTTGGCCAGCAGTTCGCTGTCGCCGCCCACTTGTCCCTGCAGCACTGGGGTAGCAGTCACGTCGAGCGCGCCGGCGCCTAACGCACGGAAGACCTGGTTGACATTGTCTTGCGGACGCCCGGTGACGACCAGGATGGCGCATGGGTTTTGCTCCATGATCAGGCGCGTCGCCTCGACGCCATCCATCTCCGGCATGTTCAGATCCATCAGGATCAGGTCGGGGCGGTTGCCCTCGCACATGCGCACCGCTTCGAGTCCCGTGCGCGCTATCCACAGCACCTGGTGTTCCTGCGTGCTCGCTACTACCCGGCGCAGGGCTTCTGCGGCCATGGCGACATCGTTGGCAATGGCAATTTTCATGAAGTAAAGCTCATATGCGGGCATCTCCTATCAGGTCCGCCACCGCGTCGAGCAAGGTCTCGTCGTGGAAGCTGCCTTTGGTCAGATAATAGTCGGCGCCAGCGGACAGGCCGCGCGCGCGGTCTTCCGGACGGTCCTTGTACGAGACGATCATCACCGGCAGCTTGTGCAGGTGTAGATCCTTCTTGATCAGCGAGACCAGTTCGATGCCGTCCATGCGCGGCATGTCCACATCGGTGATCAGCAGGTCGTACTCGCTGCTGCGCACTACGTTCCAGCCGTCGATACCGTCGATGGCCACATCGACTTCGAAGCCGCGCGCCAGCAGCAGCTTGCGCTCCATTTCGCGCACCGTCAGCGAATCGTCGACCACCAGGATGCGCTTGGCGCGGCGCTGCTGCGCGTGGCCCGCCTGCGCCAGCTGGTGCAGGCCGCCCTCGTGCAGCAGCTTGTCGATCGATAGCAGCAGGTCGGGTACATCGAGGATCAGCACCGGTTCGCCATTATCGAGCAGGGCGGCGGCGGAGATATCGCGCATCTTGCCAAAAATCGGGTCGATGGCCTGCACCGCCAGGCTTTGTTCGCCGCGGATGGCGTCAACCACCAGCGCATAGCTTTGCTTGCCGCGCCCGATCACCACGACAGCCAAATCGTCGGCGCTGCTGGGCGCTGTGCCCAGTTCCAGCACCTGCGCCGCCGACACCAGACCCAGATGCTCGCCCTTGAGTTCAAAGAACTGCTTGTTTTCCAGCGTATGGATGGCCGCTTGCGGCAGGCGCACCACGCTTTCCACCTTGACGATGGGGATGGCATAGGCTTCGCCCTGCACGTCGATCACCAGCGCGCGCACGATCGATTGCGTCAGCGGCAGGGTAATCAGGGCGCGGAATCCCCGACCGGGTTCTGATTCCAGGCGCACCGTGCCGTTTTGCTGGCGTATCGTCTCGTGTACGATATCGAGGCCTACGCCGCGCCCGGATAGCTCGTTGGCCGTCGCTTTCAGGCTGAAGGCAGGCAAGAACAGAAATTCCAGCAACTCGCCCGGCGATAGTGCGCCAGCCATGGCGGGACTGGCCATCTTGCGCTCGATGACGCACTGGCGAATTTTTTCCAGGTCGACGCCGCGTCCGTCGTCGCTGATCTCGATGCTGAGCATGCCGGCGCGGTGGCGCGCCTCCAAGCGGACCGTGCCCAGCGCTGCCTTGCCGGCCTCGATGCGCTCGTATGGGCCTTCCATGCCATGGTCGATGGCATTCCTGAGCATGTGGTTCAGCGGGCTTTCGATCTTCGCCAGGATGTCGCGGTCGACCAGGGTATCTTCGCCGTCGATTTCCAGTTGCACTTCCTTGCCCAGGCTGCGCGCCAGGTCGCGCACCATGCGGGGAAACGCGTGGATGCCGTCGCGGAAAGGACGCATGCGCAGGGCCAGCACTTCCTCGACCATGCCTTGCGAGACGGCCAGCAGGCGCCGCTCATAGGCTTCGATGTCGGCGATGTGCTCCAGCATGAACTGCTTCAGAGGCTGTGTCTTGTGCAGTGCCAGCAGTGATTTTTCCATCAGGGTCGGGTCGCCGCATCGGGCTATGGCCTCGTGCAGCTGCTCGATGGCGCAAAACAGGCTGCTCTGGTTGCGCTTGAAGCGCTGCAGGGCACCGACAAACGGGTGCATCTGGTGCGCATTGATGCGCGATTCGCTGGCCAGCGACAGCAATTTGTCGAAATTCTGCGCCGGGGCCTTGGCTGGCGTGCTGGCCCGCAGCGCGGGTGCGGTCGTCGACTCCATTTCTTCGCCCGCCAAGTCGCCGGCCACCTGCGCTTGCGGCTCAGCCGTTTCAGGCGGCAAGCGCCTTGCTGCCGGCGGTGGCGCCAGCATGGGCGAGGGCAGGGCCGGCAGTTCGGGCAGCTCGGCGATGCCGGCGATGGCCTTCAGGGTCTGGTCGATCTGCGCCGCGTTGCTGGCCAGCCACGCTTCGGCGCTCGCATCGTCCAGGCGTGACAACTGCACGATCAGGTCGACGCCGGACAGTAGCACGTCAACCCGTTCTGGCGTGAGCTTCAGACGGCCATGCTGGGCGGCCACAAAGCTGTCTTCCATGCCATGTGCCAGTTGCACGACCACTTGCAGGCCGACGATGGCGGCGGCACCCTTGATCGAGTGCGCCGCGCGCATCATCGATTCGACGGCGGCCGCGTCGCCCGCATGGCGCTCCATGGCCAGCAAACCATCGGTGAGAATCTGGGTCTGGCTGTCGGCCTCCATACGGAACAGGTCCAGCATGGAAAAGGCACTCAGGTCGCCGTGCTGGTCCTGGCTCATCGTAATAGTCTCGCAAGTTGAAAGCCGATCAGCGCCGTGTCCAAGCAGCCGATACGCAGGTCGCCCTCGGTGATGACACCCAAAAGAAAGCGCGACAGGCCCTTGTTGATGGTGGCTGCAGGTGTTTGCAGGCTGCCCGATGCATAGCGCACGATGCCGTGCAGGTCGGCTACGGGCAGGGCGTAGGCTTGCTCTTCCCAGCGCATCAGCAGCAGGCGCGCAAAGGTGTGGCGCCCCTTGGCCGGTGGCGCGCCCTGTTCGTCGATACCCAGCAGTTGTGCCAGCGACATGCACGGATACAGCGTGCCGCCGATATTGACGATGCCGGACAGGCCGAAACCACTGCGGTGCGGTAGTGCGTGCGGCGTGGCTTGCGGCGCTACGGAGTCGAACACCTGTGTAGGTAGCGCCAGCCATTCGCGCCCGATGCGAAATACCAGTGCCGAGCTGTCGCACACTGCGCCGCCCGCGTCAATCTGGCGGAAGTGGCTGGCCCAGTCGCGCTGGTAGTGTTCGTCCACGGGCCGCTGCAGGTTGCGTTGGGCGGCGCCCGCATACACGTCGCAGTTGCGGCAATGCACGTAGGCTGGCAGCTTGGGACAGCTCTGGTCGCCGACTACGCCGATATGGTTCCAGCAGTCGTCGATGGTGGCGGGGGAATCGGTGGCGATGCGCTTGGTCATGCGTGCCCCTTAGTTGGACGCCTGGCGGCGCTGGTAGATGCGCGCCGCGCGCGCCTTCAGAGTCGTGGCGGCAGTGTGATTGCCATTGCGTTCGGCCAGCAGGGCCAGATGGCACAGCGCTTCGTAGTGGTCCGGCTGCAGGTAGATGCAGCGGCGCCAGTAGTCGTCGGCCAGGTCCATCTTGCCGGCCAGTTCACTGATTATGCCCAGCATGAAATACGCTTCCGCGGCCTCGGGTGCGCGTGCCAGGTGGGCGTGGCATTTTTCACCGGCCTCGCGCAGTTGGCCACGGTCCGCCAGCAAGCGCGCCTCGGCCAGCAAATCGGCTGGCGTCGCTGCTGCTGGTGCCGTCGAGGGAGCGAGCACGGACACGGGGCGCGTGCGCGGCGCCGCAGGCGCGCTGGGCGGTGCAAGCACGGCCGCGCGCTTTGCTGCCGGCAGCACGCTGCGCAGAGTAGGCGCACTCGCCAGCGGCAGCACTTGCACGGTGGCAGCCGGTGCCGCCGTTTCCTTCTTCAGGGCAAAGGCTTGGCGGTATTGCAGTGGCGTAAAGCCGTTCTGGCAAAACGACGGCACTTCCGCATAGCCAGCTAACAGCATGCCATCGTCGGCCAGCAGGGCGGACAGCTTGTCGATGGCCGCGCGCGTGGTCGGCTTGTCGAAGTAAATCAGCAGGTTGCGGCAAAAGATGACGTCGTAGTGGCCGCTGTAGCTGGCGGTATCGAACTGCAGCAAATTGCCCTGCCTAAAGCTGATCTGTTCGCGCAGGGCGTCGACGATGCGGTAGGCGTCGTCGGTCACGTGCGTGAAATAGCGTTCGCGGAAGGCCACGTCCTGCGTACGGAAGGCGTTGCGCCCATAGACGCCTGCCTGCGCCCGCTCGATGCAGCGCGGGCTCAGGTCATAGGCATCGATGCTGAACGCCTGTTTTGGCATGCCGCCGTCGCGCAGCGCCATGGCCATCGAATACGGTTCCTCACCGCCCGCGCACGGAATCGACAGGATGCGCGTGGCGCGCCCGCGCGCCCAGCGTTCCTGCACCAGTTCGACGGTGGCGTAAAACGCCTGCGGATCGCGGAACAACCACGATTCGGGTACCACGACCAGTTCGATCAGTTGCGTCATTTCGGCTGGCGTGAGCGTCTGCAGGTAGACTGTGCGATCGCTAAAGCCGGTCTGCTCCATGCGTTGGCTGACGGCTCGTTCGGCGACAGGCTTGGAAATGGAGAGGCCGGTCGCGCGGCGCAGCAGTGCTTGTGCCGTCATGCCGCACTCGCGTCTTGGAACAGCAGCGCACGCACGTCGGGTGGCAGCAGGTGTTCCAGTTCGACCAGTTGCACGATGCCGTTGGCATCACTGGCCACCTGACCCAGGAACGGCGCAGTCGTTACGCCGCTGTCTGTAAGTTGTTGCGATTCGATGTCGGCGATGCCGCGCACCTGCGATGCCAGTAGTCCTAGCGCATGTGTCGCGCCGCTCGGTGCGCGGTAATCGACAATGACGATGCGCGTGTCAAACTGCGCGGCGGCGGCCGGCAGCCCGGCCAGGCGCGACAGGTCGATCACGGGTACCGGCACGCCGTGCAAGTCCATCAGGCCGGCTACATAAGGGGGCGTAAGCGGCAACTGCTTCAGTTCCAGCAGCGGCAAGACGCGCACGATGCCAGCCAGGGGCAGGCCATAGCGGTCGCGTCCGATGTGAAAGAGCAGTACTTTCATGGGATCAGATGTTGACGGCGAAGCTAGAGACGCACGATTGCAGGTCACCTGCCGCATATTGCAGCTGATGCACCGCTTCGCTGGTGGCTTTCAAGGATTCTACCGTCTGCTGGGTCGCATCGTTGAGCTGCATCATGGTGTCGGAGATTTGTGACGCGCCTATCGCTTGCGACTGCATGCCTTGCAGCACGACATCGAATTGCGGCGTGAGTTTTTGCACCTGGTCCATCACGGACGACAACTGCTCGGCCACTTGCCGCACCTCGCCCACGCTGCGGCGAATTTCCTCAGAGAACTTATCCATGCCCATCACACTGGCCGATACGGCCGACTGCATTTCCTTGAGCATTTGCTCGATATCCCAGGTGGAGACGGAGGTCTGGTCGGCCAGGCGACGAATTTCCGTTGCCACTACGGAAAAACCACGGCCTGCCTCGCCCGCTTTTTCCGCCTCAATGGCGGCGTTCAGCGACAGGATATTGGTCTGGTCGGCCACTTTTGTGATGGTAATGAGGACGCTATTGATATTGCTGGCCTTTTCCGACAGGGCGGCCAGCTTGGCATTGATGGAATCGGTGGCCGAGACCATGTGCTGCATGGTGGCATCCATGCGTTTGAGGTTGTTTTGCGCCTCGGCAGTGGCATTCGTCGTGTAGTCGGCCACGGCGGTGGCGTCTTCCATGGTTTTCAGCAACTGGCTCGTATTGGCCGATATTTCCTTGGTGGTGCTGAGAATTTCCACGCTGGTTTGCGCTTGCTCAATGCCCGTGGCTTCTTGCTGGCGCGCCGAGGCGGCGATTTCCGTGGCGGACGTCGTCACCTGGATGCCGGCTTTTTGCACATTGTTGAGCAGACTACGCAGGTTTTCGAACATCTTCGCCAGGCCGTTGCCCAGTTGGCCGATGGCGTCGCTGCCTGTGATGCTGACCTTGCCCGTCAAGTCGCCAGAGGCTGCCTTCGATACCACGTCCAGCAAGGAATCGACCTTGGCGCGCAAGCTGTTGGTCGCGGCCAGTTCGTTGGCTTGGTTGTCCTCGATGGTTTGCGCCATGCGGTTGAATTCCTCCGTCACCTTGCCCAGCTCGTCGCGTGAGACGATGGTGGCGCGCGCGCTTTGCTCGCCACCGGCGATGCGTCCGACGGCCTGCGTCAGGTTGTCCAGCGGGTTGAGGATGGAACGCACCAGCAGGTAGGAAATGCCCAGTGCCAGCAGCACGCACAGCAAGCTACCCAGGGCCAGGGTCAGCACCATGTTTTCCTGCAATTTTGCCGTGTTGGCTGTGCGTTCGACCAGCAAGCGGCTTTCCTCGGCAGCGACTTCGTCGAGCAGCTTTTTGGTTTGTGCAACGGCCGGGAAACCGGTCGGCGACATGGTGCGCGCCACCGTTTCCGTGGCGCCCGGCGCATCGCCCAGCGCGCGGCGCTTTTCGATCAGCGGTACGATCCATTCCTTGACCCAGACGCTGGTCAGCTGGTCAATCTTGCGGAAGCGCTCCGACTGTTGCGTGTTCTCGAGCGTCATGCTGATGGCTTTTTGCGTATGCTTGTTCAACAATATCGTTTCATCGGTTTCCGGCGTCAGCGAGGTTTCGTTCCCGGTCAGGATGAAACCGCGTACTTGTACCTGGATTTGCAGGATGGTATTTTGAATCTTGTCGATCTCGACCAGCACTTCCATCGTGTGGCGATCCAAGGCACTGGCTTGCGACAGGCGCGAAAAGCTGTTGTAGGCAACGGCCAGCAGGATCAGGACGATGGCCACGATGGAGCCGAAGCCCAGGTATAGTTTATTCTTGATACTCAGGTCTTTGAACATGGTGGCTCCGGAAGCGGGAAGTTTTCGATGAAGAGCGCCGGACAGAAGCATAGCTGATGTCAGGTGCTCTAAATTGCACGGTAGTATTTTGCCATGCTGGGGGCGATACCGGGGGCATGCAGCCCGGTAAATCGTCGTCGATTGCGGTGTAAATGTAAAAAGCCGCCCGTGGGCGGCTTGGAATGGCGCGGGAGGTGGTGCCTCCCGGCAACTATTTACTTCTGGCCGCGCTTTTCGCGGGCGATGGCCGCGATGCGCATGCGCAAGGCGTTCAGTTTGATGAAGCCGCCAGCGTCGGCCTGGTTGTAGGCGCCGCCGTCTTCGTCGAAGGTGGCGATGTTCATGTCGAACAGCGAGTCCGTCTTCGAATCGCGCGAGACGACGATGACATTGCCCTTGTACAACTTGATGCGTACCCAGCCGTTCACGGTTTCCTGCGTGTGGTCGATCAGGGTTTGCAGGGCGACGCGCTCGGGCGCCCACCAGTAGCCGTTGTAGATCATCGACGCGTAGCGCGGCATCAGGTCATCTTTCAGGTGGGCCACTTCGCGGTCCAGGGTGATCGATTCGATGGCGCGGTGGGCTTTCAGCATGATGGTGCCGCCCGGGGTTTCATAGCAGCCGCGCGATTTCATGCCGACGTAGCGGTTTTCCACCAGGTCCAGGCGTCCCACACCATGCTTGCCGCCAACTTTATTCAGTTCGGCCAGCACGGTGGCGGGCGACATGCGCACGCCGTTGATGGCGACGATATCGCCTTTTTCGTATTCGATGTCCAGATACTCGGCTTCGTCCGGCGCATTTTCAGGGCTGACGGTCCAGCGCCACATGGTTTCTTCCGCTTCGGCGCTAGGGTTTTCCAGGTGGCGGCCTTCAAAGCTGATGTGCAGCAAGTTGGCGTCCATCGAGTACGGCGCGCCGCCGTTCTTGTGCTTCATGTCGATGTCGATGCCGGCGTCTTGCGCGTATTTCAGCAGTTTTTCACGCGACAGCAGATCCCACTCGCGCCATGGAGCGATGATTTTCACGCCTGGCTTCAGGGCGTAGGCACCCAGTTCGAAACGCACCTGGTCATTGCCCTTGCCGGTCGCGCCGTGCGAGATGGCGTCGGCGCCGGTGGCGTTGGCGATTTCGATCAGACGCTTGGCGATCAAAGGACGGGCGATCGAGGTGCCGAGCAGGTATTCGCCTTCATACACGGTGTTGGCGCGGAACATCGGGAAGACGAAATCGCGCACGAATTCTTCACGCACGTCTTCGATATGGATGTTTTCCGGCTTGATGCCGAATTTGATGGCCTTGGCGCGCGCCGGTTCCAGTTCTTCGCCCTGGCCCAGGTCGGCCGTGAAGGTGACGATTTCACATTGGTAGTTATCTTGCAGCCATTTCAGGATGACGGAGGTGTCGAGTCCGCCGGAATAGGCCAGGACTACTTTTTTAATGTCGCTCATATTGCTTCCAGTTGTCGTTGTCGATGTAGGTATTGCGATGCTGCCAGAGTATAAGCACCTGGCCAATTAGCTGATTTTACCCAGTAACAGGTACTCGATCAGCGCTTTTTGCACGTGCAGGCGGTTTTCTGCCTCTTCCCACACCACCGATTGCGGGCCGTCGATCACTTCGGCGGCCACTTCCTCGCCGCGGTGAGCAGGCAGGCAGTGCATGAACAGGGCGTCGGGCGCGGCGCGGGCCATCTTCGCGCCATCGACGATCCAGCCATCGAAAGCGGCGATGCGGGCCGCGTTTTCCGCTTCGTAGCCCATGCTGGTCCACACGTCCGTGTTGACCAGGTGCGCGCCCTCGCAGGCATCAAGCGGGTTGGCGAAGAAGCTGTAGCGCTCGGTTTTGACCTGCGACAGGTCGATGTCGTAGCCTTTTGGCGTCGACACGTTGACGTGGAAGCCGAACACTTCGGCCGCCTGCAGCCACGAGTACAGCATGTTATTGGCATCGCCGATCCAGGCGACGATCTTGCCGGCGATCGAGCCGCGGTGTTCGATGTAGGTGAAGATGTCGGCAAACACCTGGCACGGATGGTGTTCATTGGTCAGGCCATTGATCACCGGCACGCGCGAGTTGGCGGCGAAACGCTCGATGATCTCCTGGCCAAACGTGCGCACCATGATGATGTCGCACATGCGCGACATGACCTGGCCCGCGTCTTCCACCGGCTCGCCGCGGCCCAGCTGGGAGTCGCGCGTGTTCAGATAAATGGCGGCGCCGCCCAGCTGGTGCATGCCGGCTTCGAACGACAGACGCGTGCGGGTGGAGTTCTTTTCAAAGACCATCACCAGGGTGCGGTCGATCAGTGGATGGTAGATTTCATAATTCTTGAACTTGCGCTTGATCAGATGGGCGCGTTCGATCACATATTCGTACTCTTCTAATGTGAAATCGGAGAACTGGAGGTAATGCTTGATCGGTTTTTTTGTCGACATAATGACCACTTGAAGATGCGCAGGCCGCCGGCGGCGTGCCTTTCCCGCCGGGTTGCATCAGCGTACTACATCTCGTCTGATGACTGCCTCGCCCGGCGCGCTGCTGTGTTGATCGGTGCCCGTGCCTGTTTGTCGCGCGGGTCGATGCGGTTTGCCAAGTTGAAAATAATGCAATGACAGGGACTTCAGCCGTTTAATTATAAGGGTTTTGCTTTTAGATTGGAAAGACTGACAGGACGGGTACCTGTGTAGACAAGTGCTTGCGTCCAGCCAGGGTATCGCCCTGTCAATAGATGTTGGCCGGGGTGGCCGCATTGATCTGCGGCGCCAGCAGGGGCAGGTCCAGCGTAAAGCGCGTGCCGGCGGGGCTGCTGGCCACCTCGATGGTACCGCCCAGCAGGGCCGTGACGATGTTGTAGCTGATCGACAAACCCAGGCCGCTGCCACCCTGGCCCAGCTTGGTAGTAAAGAAGGGGTCGAAGATGCGCGACAAATGCTGTTCGGCGATACCGCCGCCATTGTCGGCGAAGACGATCTGCACGTGTGCGCCATCGCGCGTGGCCGACAGGCGCATGCAGCCGGTGCTGCCGGCGCCATCGTTGGGTGCCGGGGCGAAGGCGTGCAGCAGGGCGTTGTTGATCAGATTGGTGATCACTTGGCCCAACGGACCCGGATAGCTGTCCATGGCGATGCCGAAATCGATGTCCGTTTCGATACGGTGGCCCGAGCTGCGGATGCGGTTCATGACGGTGGCGATGATTTCATTGCTCACTTGTTGCAAGTCAAACTGGCGCCGCTGTTCTGGGGTGCGGTCGACCGCTACCTGCTTGAAGCTATTGACCAGGTCGGCAGCGCTGTGCAGGCCGCGCATCACCAGCGCCGACGCCTTGCCGGCATCGTCGATGTAGGCGGCCAGGTCTGAGCGGCGCAGGCCGGGACCGTTCATCAGGCGCTCCACGTCTTGCGTCTTTTGCTGCATGGTGCTGGCGATCAATAAACTGTTGCCGATGGGGGTATTGAGTTCATGCGCCACGCCCGCCATCAAGGAACCCAGGGCGGCGAGTTTCTCCTGTGACACTAATTGTGCCTGGGCATCTTGCAGCTGCCGGTAGGCGCTGGCATTGTCGAGCGCGATGGCACCATACGCGCACAGGGTGCGGAAGATCAGCCGCTCGCGTTCGCCATACGCATGCGCATGGCAAGCCTGCACCGTCATGACGCCCAGGATGCGCTCGCCCACCATCAAGGGCACGTACAGCACGCTCTGGTTGTGCAGGGTGCCCGGGACGGTGTAGGCGTGACGCTTGGGCGGCACCTGGTCGATATACACTTCGCACCGTCCCAGCAGGCAGCGCACGGAGTAGGCGCGTGGATTGCTCATGGGAATGGCATTGTCGGGTAGGCGCTGGCCTGCTTCCATGCCGTGCGCGCGGCGTAACGCCATGCCCTCTGCATCGAGCATATAGACGGCGAAGGTGTTTACTGGCAGCAAGGCATGCACGTGGCGATCGAGCACCTGGAATACGGCGCTGGCATCGAGGTGGGTGGTGATTTCCTGGCCGATGGCCGACAGCCGCTCCAGCGTGTCGCTGGTCTGTTGCAATACTTCGGTACGGCGTGCTTCGGAGGTGGCTAGTTCGCGGTGATGATAGCCTTCCGAACGCGCATGTTCGGTCTGGCGGTAGACCTGCATGGCGGCGGCACGGTTGCTGGCCTGCTGCGTGTGGCTTTTTTCGCGCGCCTCGCCCGCATCGAGGGCGATATCGTAGGCGCGCGCATAGTCGCCCGCATGCGCATATTCGCGCGCCAGCGCATCGAGCAGTTCAGCGGGTGGTGAATAGCCGTCGATGCCGGCCGCTACCTGCAGCGCCTGATGCAGGTAGTGCAGGGCCGGATTGTATTCCAGCATGCCTGCTGGCGCTGGCAGCTCGTGGCGTGCATGCAGCATGGACAAGACGCGCAGCGCTGCCACCTGGTGCATGGCGTCGCCCTGCTCGGTGGCCAGCTGGCGCGCCCGCTGTGCCGCCTGCAGTGCCTCGTCCGGGCGGTCCAGATAGGAGAGCGCGTGGGCGCTGCCGCGCTGGGCCATGCTGCGAAAATCGGCTTGTCCCAGTGCTTCGGCGCGCTGCGCCAGGCGCATGAAAGCGTCGAGCGCCGTGTCGTAGTCGCCTTTGTCCAAGCTCAGCTCGCCCAAGTGGAACAGCGCGTTGGCATACGTGCGCGCGCCCGCCAGGGGGGCCAGCGTGTGTAGTGCTTCGCGCAACAAGCCTTCGGCTGTGGCCAGGCGTCCCAGTTTGCGCATGGCTTCGGCCGTATGCGTCTGGCAGGCGCCGATGCTGCGCGGCCAGCCGGTGGGGTGCGCCATGTCCTGCGCGCATTGCATCCATTCGAGGGCCGATGCATTGTCGTTGAGGCTGGCGAAGCAGTCGCCGATATTGATGGCGGCCGTGATGGCGTCACGCAGTTGGCCGCTTTCCAGCGCCGCTTCATAGCTTTGCATGTAGTGGCCGGCGGCCGTCCCCAGGTCGCGCGACGCGTGCGCCAGCAAGCCGCGGAAGTCATGCACCCAGGTGGCCAGCGGCGCTGGCAGCTTGCCGCTGGCGCTGTCGGCCTGGAAGTGTTTGCCCCAGCGCGCCTGGGCGGCCGGCGCATCGCGCAAGACAGCCCAGCGCGCCATGGCCGCGTCGGCCAGGCTGGCGCGCATCGCATCGCCAGCGCTGCGCGCTTGCTGCGCCGCGGCCAGCAGCTCGGCATCGCAGCGCGCATGGTCGCCGCGGTCGACGGCAATTGAAGATAGCAGCCAGTGGGCGTCGGCGCAGCCGGCGGCGTCGCCGTGCGCGCACAGGATGGCGCGCGCCGCCAGGGCCATGCTTGCGGCTGCATCGAGCGAACCTTGTAACCACGTCACTTCCGCCCGCACCAGTTGCAGGCGTGCCTGCGCGATGGCCAATGCCGGTGCCGGCAGCTTTGCCAGCGGCAGCCAGCCTTCTGCTTCGGCCGCGTAGTGTTGCGCCTGGGCACAGTTGCGCTGGCGTAAATGCCAGGCCAGCAGCATCAGCAAAGGCAGGCGCTCTACAGCGCGTAGCGGCCGCAGGGTGTCTTCCCACTCTGCAATCTCATGTTCGAGTGCGAACATTTCCATTCGAAATCTCCCGCAAGTCGATGGTGCTGGCCCACGGCCAGTGACACCTTATTGGATCGCATTGTAAGCTGCATCCGGATGTTTGTTGAGCCGCATGGAGAGTATTTTCTACACTCTCCGGCCGCGCTTCCGGTGATTTCTTACCGGGCGTGAAGTAGCCGATAGCCACCCACTTGCTGGCACCCACTTGCTGGCGCAGCAACAGAACAGATCAATACAGCGTCTGCGCCGATTCGTGCAGCAGTTGGCCATACAGGGTGTGGCGCATCTTGGCGATCTTGCCGTCAGATAATGCTTGCAGGATGGCGCACTGCGGCTCGATCAGGTGGCGGCAGTTGTAGAACTTGCAGCTACCCAAGTAGGGCTGGAATTCGCGGAAGGCGCGCTCGAGCATACCCTCGGACAAGTGGTACAGGCCGAATTCCTGGAAGCCGGGAGAATCGATGATGGAGCTGTTCGCGCCCAGTACGTCGAGCTTGTACAGGCGCGTAAAGGTCGTCGTGTGCTTGCCCGTATCGAGCGCGGCCGAGATTTCGCGCACGGCGATGTCGGCGTCCGGCACCAGCAGGTTGATCAGCGACGACTTGCCCATGCCCGACTGGCCGATCAGGATCGACGACTGGCCAGCGAGCAGCGGCGCCAGGGTGGCCACGGCATGTTCCGGTTCGGCGCGCGCCGACACTTCATCGACGCGATAGCCCATCGAGGAATACGGCAGCAGGCGTTCGCGGGCGCGCTCCAGAGAAGCGGTCACGTCTGTTTTATTGAGGATGATGCGCGCCTCGATGCCGGCCGCGTCGGCCGCTACCAGCGAGCGCGAAATCAGATCGTCGGCAAAGCCCGGTTCTGTCGCCACGACGATAAACAGCTGCGTCAAATTGGCGGCCAGCAGCTTCGATTTGTACTGGTCCGAGCGGTACAGCAGCGTCTTGCGTTCCTCGATGCGGTCGATGACGGCCTGGTCGTTGGAGGTGCGCGTCAGGTGGACGATATCGCCCACTGCCACATTGGTCTTTTTGCCGCGCGTCACGCATTGCAGCTTGGCGCCGTCCACGTCGGCCAGGTAATGGCGGCCGTGGGCGGCGATGATGACGCCCGTCAACTTGCCTTCACTCATGGAGCCACCTGGCTGCTCTGGTAGATCAGATCGGCCTTGGCGGCGCAGATGAAGTCGTTTTCGGACAGGCCGCCGGCGCCCTGGTTGACCGAGTGCGTATCGAAGCGCACGGCGCAGGTTTTGTAAGTAATGATGAGCTCCGGATGGTGGTCTTGCGTATGGATCATATAAGCGAGGGCGTTCATGAACGCCAGGGTCTGGTAGTAATTCTTGAAGCCGAAGTCGCGGCACAGCTTGCCATTTTGCAGCGTCCATTGGGGCAGCAGTGCAAGCAGGGTGGCGCTGTCGGTGTCGCCCAGCGCTTGTTGGCGCGGTGCGCACGACAGTTGAGCCAGGTCTTGCGTAGTCATTGGCGTATTCATGTGGTGGCCCCTTTCAGGTGGCGGATGCGCACGCTGGCCGGCGGATGCGAGTCGTAGAAGGCCGAGTGCAGTGGGTCGGGCGTCAGGGTCGACGCATTGTCTTCATACATTTTTACCAGCGCCGTAACGAGGTCGTCGGCTTGCGTGTGCTTGGCGGCAAAGGCGTCGGCTTCGAATTCATGCTTGCGCGAGCTGAGCGAGGTCAACGGTCCCAGCAGGAAAGTGAAGACGGGCAAGGCCAGCATGAACAGCAGCAGCGCCAGCGCGTCCGTCGGCTGGCCCGTCAGTGCGAGGGCGACGGGATCGATGCCCAGGCCCGCGTAAAACCACGGCTGCGTCTTCAGCAAGCCCAGCAGCGCCAAAAAGCCCAGCGAGATGACGAACATCATGGCGATGCGCTTGACGATGTGCTTGAGCTTGAAATGCCCGAGCTCATGCGCCAGCACGGCTTCGATTTCCTGCGGCGCCAGGCGCGACAGCAGGGTGTCGAAGAAGACGATGCGCTTGTTGGCGCCAAAGCCCGAGAAATACGCATTGCCGTGGGCGCTGCGCTTCGAGCCGTCCATCACGAACAAGCCTTTCGAGGCGAAACCCACGCGCTGCATCAAGCCTTCGATGCGGCTTTTCAAGGATTCGTCGGCCAGCGGCGTGAATTTGTTGAACAGGGGAGCGATGACGGTCGGAAACAGCACCATCATCAGCAACTGGAAGCCGCTCCAGACGAACCACGCGTACAGCCACCACAGGTCGCCCGACCTGGCCATCAGGGTCAGCACGACCCAGATCAGCGGCAGGCCGATGGCCGCGCCCAGGCCCACGCCCTTGAGCATGTCGGTGAAGAACAGCTTGCGTGCCATGGTGTTGAAGCC
The DNA here is from genome assembly GCF_029892305.1 of Janthinobacterium sp. CG_23.4. NCBI lineage: Bacteria > Pseudomonadati > Pseudomonadota > Betaproteobacteria > Burkholderiales > Oxalobacteraceae > Janthinobacterium > Janthinobacterium sp. CG_23.4. The sequence continues at coordinate 1,265,692 of NZ_JARXUX010000001.1, forward strand.
GAAACGTTGTTCCAGCACGAATTGGCGGTAGTAATCGAAAGGCAGGTCGATCAAGCCGGAAATGCCGGCAAAGGCGGCGATCAGGCCGATCTGGTACAGCATGGGCGAACCCGCTCCCATCCACGCATTCAATGACAGCGCCAGCCACTGCAAGCCGCCCAGCAAGGTGAAACCGATCAGCACGGCGTAGTTGACCAGCAGGGTCAGCAAGCCGAACTTGGTCTTCGCCACCGTGTAGTCGGCCGCCTTCTGATGCGCGGCCAGCGGGATCTTTTGCGCGAATTCGGGCGGCACCGCGGCGCGGTGGGCCAGCACGTGGCGAATCTGCCGCGAAGCGAGCCAGAAGCGCACGGCCAGGGTCAAAACGAGGACGGAGACAAACAAAATCGAAAACGCGAGTGAATACATTCTGTGCCTGTGAGAAAATGGCTGATTATTTAGTTTGATTAGATCAAGAGAGAATTATGTCACAAGCGACCGACTTAACTGCCCCCACCTCTGCATCCACCCCAGCACCGGCGGTGCCGGCACGTCCAAACGAGATGAACCTGGTCTGGGTCGACATGGAAATGACGGGCCTGGAGCCCGATACCGACCGCATCATCGAAGTGGCGGTGGTGGTGACGGACATGCACTTGAACCTGCTGGCAGAAGGTCCCGTGTTCGTCATCCATCAATCGGATGAAACCCTGAACAAGATGGATGCCTGGAACAAGGGCACGCATGGCCGCTCGGGCCTGATCGACAAGGTCAAGGCGTCGACCGTGACGGAGGCGCAGGCGGAAGCGGAATTGATCGCCTTCCTGAAAAAATACGTGCCAGCAGGTAAGTCGCCCATGTGCGGCAACACCATCGGCCAGGACCGCCGCTTCATGGTGCGCGGCATGCCGAAGCTGGAAGCGTTCTTCCACTATCGCAATGTTGATGTATCGACATTTAAAGAGCTGTGCAAGCGCTGGAAGCCCGAAATCGCCACCGGTTTCAAGAAGCACCAGAAGCACACGGCGCTGGCCGATATCCTGGAATCGATCGAAGAGCTGAAATACTACCGCGAACACTTTATTAAACTGTAATGGTGTTGTCGGCTTGGCGCCCTGGCGCGTAAGCCGACACATCCGCCGCCTCAAAGGCAAGGCTGCGCCAAGCGCCATCTTCATCTTGCCACTTCAGCGCAAACGCTCCCGTTTGCCGTAAAGCCGTGGTCCAGCGCACTTCGCCAGGCTGGCGGAAATAGTCCGAGCACTGCTCGAACGGCTGGCCCAGCCGGCACAGCACCAATCCCTCGCCCGCCACGGCGCACCACTGTTCATCGGCATCGATCAAGGCCACGGCCGGGTCACCATAGAATTGCCCAGGCTGGCTTGCCTGTCATCGGCCGCCGTCACCGTGGCTTGTTCATATTCATGCTGGACGCGATATGTGGCGCTGCGCCCCAGTTCCCTGTGCGTCATGCTGTCTGCACGCTGGGCCAGACGGTTTCCTGGTCGGCGCGCGCCTCGGCGATCAGCCATTCGCAGAAGGCATGCACGAGCGGGCGTGTTTCCGCCTGCGGCGAGCGCAGCAAATAGTAGCAGTGGGGGCCACGCACGGCGTGTTCGAACACGCGCACCAGGCGGCCCGAGCGCAGGTCGTCGCCGATCAGGGGGCTGGCGGCAATGGCCACGCCCTGGCCGCTGGCGGCCGCGTCCAGGCATAAATACGTGTGCGAAAAGCGCGCGCCGCTGTTGCCGCTATTGCCGCTGTAATGCACGCCGCAGCTGTGCAGCCAGCGCGTCCAGTCGATTTCGCCGGGCAGGTGTACTTCCGGCTCATCGTGCAGCAGCGGGTAGCGCAGCAGGTCTGCGCTCTGGCGCAGGCTGGTGGCGTTGGCGCGAAAGCCTGGGCTACAGACGGCGGAAAACCATTCTTCCATGAGTAAATCGACCTTCAGGCCCGGATAGCGACCCGGTCCCAGGCGGATGGCGACGTCGACGCCGTCGCGCGCCAGGTCGACCGGATGCATCGACGCCAGCACGCGCAGTTCGATTTGCGGATAGCGGTCGCGCAGCCGGCCCAGGCGCGGCATCAGCCAGCGCGAGACGAGCGAGCTGGTGGCCGTCACCGTCACCACCTTGTCATCGCCCTGGCGCCGCGCTTGCTCCGATACATCAGCCAGTTGCTTGAGGATGGGGCCCAGTGACGCCGCATAGCGCTGGCCGGCGCTGGTGAGCACCACGCCGCGTGGCAGGCGCTGGAACAGCACCACGCCTAGCCACGCTTCGAGTTGTTTCACGTGATGGCCGATGGCGCCGGCCGAGACGTGCAATTCTTCGCCCGCGCGCTGGAAGCCTTCATGGCGGGCGGCCGCCTCGAAGGCGTGCAGGGCGGCGAGGGGCGGCAAGGAACGTGACATAGCACTCTTCAAGAGAATTGAGCCTCAATAATATTTGGCCTATCCGTGAAGAATATTGGTTTGTTTCATTTCGCGCAAGGGAATATGATGCCGTCACTGCGTGAAGTGACCCGCAATATGATTCACGCATGCATTTCACGTACGCATCACCTTCCAGCCTTGCTTGGCATTAATATTTACAACGCCTGGGAAAACCGTCGCGAGCTGCAGTGATTTGTGGCCGAGAAGCGCAACCGTACTTCAGTACGGTGAGCATCGCCGGCCGCAAAGCGCGACGCGCAGCAGGTTTACCCTGGCGTACTCAAAGAGGTTTAGTCATGTCTGATCGCCGCGCTGTTGCGCTGGTGTTGCTGTCGGCTGCCGGTTTCGGCAGCTCCGCAGTGTTTGCCAAGGCGGCATATGCGTCCGGGGTCAACCCGTCGAGCATGCTGGCCTTGCGTTTCGTTATTGCCGCCATGCTGTTGCTGCCGCTGGTCTGGCTGGGCGGCTGGCGCTTGCCGCGCGGCCGCTTGCTGGTCGGCTACATGCTGATGGGGCTCATGTACACGGTCCAGTCGCAAGGTTACTTCAATGCCCTGCTGTATGCCAGCAGTGGCCTGTGCGGCATGTTGCTGTATGTCTATCCCGTGCTGGTGACCATTCTTGCGCTGGCGCTGGGCTGGGAAAAGCTGGACCGGCGCATGCTGGTACTGATGGCGCTGGCCATTGCGGGCATGGCCATCACCCTGGGCGGCAAGCTGCAGGGTCAACCTATCGGCATTGCCCTTGCATTGATGGCCGCCGGCGTGTACGCCGTGTACATCCTGGTTGGCAATAGCCTGTCGAAAAGCCGCGACAATATTCACCCATTGGCCGCCTGTGTGGTGATCCTCGGTACGGCTGGGCTGTCGAATACTGCGATTGCCATGTGGCAAGGTGTTTCTTTGCCAGGCACGGCAACGGGTTGGCTGGCAGTCAGCGCCATCGCCCTGTTCTCGACGGCGATCGCGATAGCTGCATTTTTTGCCGGCGTGGCGCAGATCGGTGCCGCCAAGGCATCCATCATTTCCACGTTTGAACCCGTCATCACGATGGCGTTCGGCGTGACCTTGCTGAAGGAATCGGTCAGCGGCACGCAGTTGCTGGGCGGTGCCATGGTGCTGGCCGCCGTGGTCCTGCTGGCGCAGCGTCCCGCACCCAAGACGGCGGCCATGCCGGCTGCGCAGGCGAGCGCTTGAGTCTGCTGATCCTGTTTTCTTGAACTGATCGGCTGTATCGATCGGTCTCCTTTGGCGCCGCGACGGGTTTCCTGTCGCGGCGCTTTTTTTTGCGCGCAAATGTTGCGTACAAATAAGTCTTGATTGCGAATGATTCTCATTTATAATTGACGTCAAGATTCCCCCATCACCAGCCAGCCGATGCCAGCCAGTGTTCGCCTTGAAAGGAGACGCCGTGTTGAGTACCTTCCCCATTTGCAATACCGAGCTGCTTGCCAGCGAGTTTGCCCGCTTGCGCCGCGAGAAAAAAGCCCGCCAGCGTGACATCGCCGAAGAACTGGGCATTTCTGAAGGCGAACTGATTGCCGCGCACGCAGGGCTGTCGCTGGCCGATGGCGCCTTGCTGGGCGCCGAGCGCCTGCAGGCACACTGGCCTGCCATCATCGCCGCCCTGGAGCCGCTGGGCGAAGTCATGGCGCTGACGCGCAACGCTTCCTGCGTGCATGAAAAAACCGGCGTCTACCGCAAGGCCAGTCACAACAACCATGTGGGCCTGGTGCTGGGCGGCGAGATCGACCTGCGCGTGTTTTACCGTCACTGGACGCATGGCTTTGCCGTGCGCGAGGCAAGCGAAAAAGGCGGCGAAGCAGAAATGCAGCGCAGCCTGCAATTTTTTGATGCCGCCGGCCATGCCGTGCACAAGATTTTTCTGCGCTCGGAAAGCGACCTGGCGGCCTATGACGCCCTGGTGGCGCGCTTTGCCGACGTCGACCAGGCGGCCGGCATCGTCGTGACGCCGCCACCGCCGGCGCCGCTGGAATTGCCCGACGCGCAGGTCGATGTGGCCGGTTTTCGCGCCGCCTGGGCCGATTTGCGCGACACGCATGAGTTTTTCACCCTGCTGAAAAAGTATTCGGTTTCGCGCCTGCAGGGCCTGCGCCTTGCCGAAGCGCGCTTCGTGCAGCCGTTGGACAAATCCTGCGTGCTCGACCTGCTCAACGAGGCCGCCCGTGAAAAGGTCGCCATCATGGCCTTCGTCGGCAATGCGGGCATGCTCCAGATTCATTCGGGGCCTGTGCACAAGGTCGCCGTGATGGGGCCGTGGATCAATGTCCTCGACACGCGCTTCAGCCTGCATTTGCGCGAAGACCATATCGCCAGCGCCTGGGTGGTCAGAAAGCCCACCGTCGATGGCCTGGTGACATCCGTGGAGCTGTTCGACGCCAAGGGCGAGAGCATCGTCATGTTCTTTGGCGAACGCAAGCCAGGGGTACATGAATTGTGCGAATGGCGCCACATCGTCGAGCGCGTCGTGCAGGAGGACGAATTATGCGCCGCATGATCGCCGCCAGCGTGGCGCGCCGCATCGCGCTGAAAAAAATGGGGGCAGGGGCGTTGGCGCTGGCCGCGCCGATGCAGGTGCTGGCCGCCGTCAGCAACGCCGGCAAGCCGCTGCTCAAAGCGCGGCGCATCGTCAGCGTGGGCGGGGCCCTGACGGAAATCGTCTATGCGCTCGGGGCGCAGGGCGAACTGGTGGGCGTCGATACCACCTCGCTGTATCCGGCCGTGGCGCAGCAGTTGCCGCAGGTCGGCTATGCGCGCACCCTGTCGGCAGAAGGCGTGCTGTCGCTAGCCCCCACGCAGCTGATCGCCACCGAGGAAGCGGGGCCGCAAACGGTGCTGCGCCAGGTGCGCGACGCGGGCGTGACGATGACGGTACTGAACGCCAACAACAAATTTGAAGGCTTGCTCGAACGCGTGAAACAGGTGGGGCAGATCACGGGACGTGCCGATCCCGCCGCACGCCTGGTACAAACGTTGCAGCAGCAGTGGAACGGCGCCCTGGCCAAAGTGCGCCAGCGTAGCCAATCACCGGTACAATCAGCCGTGCGCGTGCTGTTCATCCTCGCCCATGCGCCCAACCAGGTGATGGTGGGCGGACGCGAGACAGGTGCCGACGCCATGCTCGCGTATGCGGGTGCCATCAACGTGATGGGCGGCCAGGGTGGATTCGCCGGCTACAAGCCGCTCACGCCAGAAGCCGTGATCGCCGCGCGGCCCGACATCGTGCTGGTCACCGAGCAGGGCTTGAAGGCTTCTGGCGGCGTGGACGGTATCCTCACATTACCGGGCCTGGCGCAGACGCCGGCCGGGCGCAAGCAGCGCATCGTCTCGCAGGAAGCCATGCTGCTGCTGGGCTTTGGCCCGCGCATGCCGCAGGCGCTGACCGAGCTCGATGCCGCCTTCGCCAAAGCCATGGCGGCATGAACCTGCGCACGATGACGGCGCCAGCGTCCTGGCGTTTGCCACACTGGGGCGCTGCTGGAGTGCTGCTGGCTGCACTGGCTTGCGGCTTGCTCATCGCCGTACAGGCGGGCGCCGTACCGGTGGCGCTGGCCGACTGGCTGGCGCCGTGGCAAGCTGGCGACCAGTCACTGTCGGGCGGCGCGTATGTGCTGTGGCATATTCGCTTGCCGCGCGCCTTGTTCGCCATCCTGATCGGCGCCGCGCTGGCGCTGGCCGGCGGCTTGACGCAAGGACTGTTTCGCAATCCGCTGGCCGACCCGGGGCTGCTCGGCGTGAGCAGTGGCGCCGCCTGCGCTGGCGCGGCCACCATCGTCTTTGCCGCCAGCCTGCACATAGCGCCCGAGTTGCGCGTGTGGCTGCTGCCGGGAGCCGCGTTTGCCGGCGCCATGCTCATTTGCGTGTTGCTCGACAGAGTCGCCCGCTGGGCCACGCCGGGCTCCATCGTCGGCCTGCTGCTGACGGGGGTGGCGTTGAACGCTATCACGGTGGCCATCATGGGTCTGTGCATCTACCTGGCCAGCGACGATCAATTGCGCACTCTCACTTTCTGGACCCTCGGCTCGCTATCGGCCGGCAGCTGGCAACAGGTGGCGGCCCTGCTGCTGGTACTGGCGGGCGCGCTGTGGGCCACGCGTTTCCTGCTGCGCTCCTTGAACGCGCTGGCGCTGGGCGAGGCGCAGGCGCTGCACGTGGGCATCGACGTGGGCCGGTTGCGTACGCAAGTGATCGTGCTGGTGGCCGTGTTGACGGGCTTTGCCGTCGCCTGGTGCGGCGGCATCGGTTTCATCGGCCTGATCGCGCCGCATCTGGTACGCACCTGGCTGGGGGCCGACCAGCGCCGCGTGCTGCCGCTGGGGATGCTGATGGGCGCCTTGCTGCTGCTGTTGGCCGACACGCTGGCGCGCACCGTGGCCATTCCCGCAGAAGTCCCGGTCGGCATATTCACCGCCTTGCTGGGCGGGCCTTTCTTTTTGATGCTGTTGCGGCGCTTCCGCCACGGCACTGCCTAGGAGCGATACGCATGACGCCCTTACTTGAGCTGAGCTTCGCCACCACGCAACTGGGCCAGCAGTATTTCGGCCCCTTCAACGTGCGGGTAGCGCCTGGCGAGCGCATCGCCATTCTCGGCCCCAGCGGCGCGGGCAAGTCGACCCTGCTCAAACTGATGGCAAACGAACTGCATCCGCAGGCGGGCACGGTGGTGTTCGCAGGGCGGCCGCTGGCGCAGTGGCCGCTGGCTGAGCTGGCACGGCGCCGCGCCGTCCTGCCGCAAGGTTCGAACGTGGCCTTCGGGCTGCAGTGCGCGCTGGTGATTGGCTTGGGACGCGTGGCGCGCCTGGTCGACCCGCAACTGGGGCGTATCGTGCAGGACGCGGCCGCCCTCGCGCACGCCGCGCATCTGCTGCAGCGCCGCCTCGATACCTTGTCCGGCGGCGAACAGGCCAGGGTGCAGTTGGCGCGCATCTTTGCGCAGATGTGGGATGTGGAAAACGGCTTGATACTCGTCGACGAACCGCTGGCAGCGCTCGATCCCGGCCTGCAGTTCGATCTGCTCGATAGCCTGCAGCAGTTTTGCGCCGCACGCGGCCACGCCGTCATCGCCATCGTGCACGACATCAATCATGCTTTGCTGGGTTTCGAGCGGCTGCTGCTGGTGCGCTCCGGCCAGCTACTGGCCGATATTGCCAGCGACGCCGGCGCCGTGCCCGCGCTGTCCGCGCTATATGGCATTGCCCTGAGGACGGCGAGCAACAGCGATGGCGACGTCTGCGTCATCCCAGCCAGAAGCGTGGCGCGCAGGGCCGCCTGAATCATTTGCTACACGTCCGCCTCGACTGACGCCGGGCCCCGACAAGGGGCGGCCGGCATCAGGGGCAGGGGCGTGGCAGTGTTACTCGGCTGCCGGCTCGGCGCCGCAGCATTTCTTGAACTTCTTGCCGCTACTGCATGGGCAGTCGTCGTTGCGGCCCACTTTCGGCTCTTCGCGCTTCATGGTTTGCACCGGTGCCTTGCGGCGCGGTACCCAGAAACGGTGGATGGCTGGCAGGTTCGCTTCCAGCTCCTGCGCCAGCTTGTGCGCCTTGACCGGGTCTTCCACCAGTTTCAGCTCTTCTTCCTTGATTTCGTCGGCGCCCAGCAAATAGATCGGCTGCATCAGCTCGGCTACTTCGGACTCCCAGATTTCATTCCACGCGCCAGGACGCAATTCCATGCCGTCCCAGAAGCCCCAGCACCAGGCTTCGGCGTCGATCAGGGTCTGGCCTTCGTAGTCGTGCTCGACGAACAGGGCTTCGAATTCCTTCGGCGCCACTTCAAACGTCACCAGCACTTCGTTCATGAAGCGCATGATCAGGTTGACGATGCGTTCTTCTTCCTTGCTGTTCTTGAATTTCGGTGCATCTTCGGCATCTTCGCCCCAGACGCGCGGCAACCACTCTGCCGGCATGATCGGTTCCGGGCCGATGGCGACGGCCGTCAGATAGCCGTGCAGCATATCCATGGTCATCGCGTCCTCGGAGCAGCGCTCCGACAACAGGAATTGGTCTAATTCGTCGAATTCTTTTTCTGATAATGGCTGTTCGAGTTGCATGGCTTGCTCTTTGATTGAATGTAAGGCGCTAGTATACGCTTAGCTGGGCTTCGTCACAGAAGTGTTTGTGCCGGCGGCCCGCGCGCGCCGTACAATGTCGCTTATGCACAATGAAAATCAGCCGCACGAGGACGACCGGCCCGTCCATCCCTTTTCCGCCCTGAGCCCCGATTGCGTGCTTGACGCACTCGATAGCGTGGGGTTGCGCGGTGATGGTCGCCTGCTGGCCCTCAATAGCTATGAAAACCGCGTCTACCAGGTGGGTATCGAAGACAGCGCGCCCCTGGTGGCCAAGTTTTACCGCCCCGAGCGCTGGAGCGATACTGCTATCCTGGAAGAGCACGCGTTCGTCTCCGAGCTGGTCGAACGTGAAATCCAGGTGGTGCCGGCGCTGGAGATCAATGGCAGCAGCCTGCACCAGTACCAGGGCTTCCGCTTTGCCGTCTTCCCCCGTCACGGCGGGCGCGCGCCAGAGCTGGATGATCCGGCGACGCTGGAATGGATAGGGCGCTTCATCGGCCGCATCCATGCCGTCGGCGCGCTGTCCACCTATCAGGAGCGACCGGCGCTCGATCACCAGACGTTTGGCGTCGAGCCGCGCGAATTCTTGCTGGAGGGTAATTTCCTGCCGCCTGAACTGGTGGCCGCCTATTCCAGCGTGGCGCAGCAGGCGCTCGATGGCGTCAAGCGCTGCTATGACCGCGCAGGTGACGTGGCCGTCCTGCGCACGCATGGCGACTGCCATGGCGGCAACGTGCTGTGGACAGACGCGGGCCCGCATTTCGTCGATTTCGACGACAGCCGCATGGGCCCGGCCATCCAGGACCTGTGGATGATGCTGTCGGGCGAGCGTGGCGAGATGGTGCGCCAGATGAGCGACATCCTGGCCGGTTACGAAGATTTTTGCGATTTCGACCCGCGCCAGCTGTACCTGGTCGAAGCGCTGCGCACCCTGCGCCTGATCCATTATTCGGCCTGGCTGGCGCGCCGCTGGGACGACCCCGCCTTCCCCGTCGCCTTCCCGTGGTTCAACACGCAGCGCTACTGGCAGGACAGGATATTGGAACTGAGGGAGCAAGTTGCCTTGATGGAGGAGGCGCCTTTGTGGCCGGTTTGACCTAAACGCGGGAAAAGGGCGGTAAACGCCCCTCTACTTGCCGCGCTGATTTGTGCATGCCTGCTCGATAATGGTGCTAACAAATTCCTATAAGCAATGGAATTCACCCGAATAAGCGAGAAATCATGCAAGCACAGCAAAATCAGCGTCAGGCCGCTTCCCTCACCGTCGCCTATGCGGCTGACGACGAGTTCGACCAGGGCAGCATGGTGTCGCTGCATGATTTCAAGGATTTGGAGCGCAAGACCGAGGCGCCGGCTGCATCTGCTGCATCGGTTTCTGCTCCTGCTCCTGCCACCCCTGCCACCCCTGCCACTCCTATGCTGCAGCCGCAGGCCGAGCCAACGGTGGAAGCCGATAGCAAGGCGCCTGCTGCGCAACGCCAGAAAATGGAATTGAAGGCCATCCACGAAGCGATTGCCCGCGTGGAAGCGGAAGCGAAGGCCACCTGCGCCGCCGAGAGCCGCGCGCTGGCCGAGGCGCGCGTGCGCTCGCTGGCCGAAGACCGCGCCGCCATCGACGCTGCCGCCGCCGCCGCCGCACAGCAAAATGCGCAGGCGGCCGAAGAAGCCATCGCCGCCAACCGTGAACGTCTCGATACCATGCGCGCCGCCGCGCAGGCCAGCGTAGCCCGTCTGGAAGCGGTCAAGCAGGAGACGGCCGAACTGCGCGCCCGCGTGGAGTCCGACAATGCCATCCGCCTGGCCGCTGAACAGCGTTCGCGCGTCGAGCAGGAAAGCCGCTTGCGCGCCAGCGAGCAAGTGGCCGTGCAGTCGGAGCTGGCCGAGCAGGCCGCCCGCGCCGCCGAAGAATTGCAAGTACAGACGGAGCAGGCGCGCCTGCAAGCGGTCGAGCGGGTCGCCGCCGTGCAGGCGGCCAAGGAAGAAATGGTAGGCATCGCTTCGGCCGACGCGCGCGTCGCCGTGCTGGCGCGTGAACGCGAGCGCCATGCGCATGGTGCGCGCCAGACCGCGCAGATGCTGGCCGAAGCGGAAAGCGAAGCGCTGGACTTGACGGTGCAACGCGAACGCGCCGACCAGATCGCGCTGGAATCGGCCTTCAACCGCGCCGCCGCCGAAGTGCGCGCGTTGGAAGAAGCGCGCGCGCTGGCGCACCTGGAACAGGAACGCGAAGCCATCGCGCTGGCGCAGGCGGAATCGGAACGCCATGCGGCGCAGTCGCTGCGTTTGCGCCTGCAAACGGAAAAGGAATTGCGCGACGCGGCCATCCACCGCGAGCGTTTGGAAATGGTTGCCGTGGCCAGCGCGCAGGCGCGCCGCGATGCCGACGTGCGCATCCTTGCCGCCACCGAAGCGCGCATCGAGGTGGACCGCCAGCTGCGCGCCGTGGCACTGGCCCGCGTGGCCGCCGAACAGGATGCTGAAATCGCCGGCCACGCCAAGCTGGAGGCGGAAACGGCGGCTCTTGAAGAAACCAAGGCCCGCGAAGCGGCCGAGCAGGCCGCCGCCGTGGCGGCAGCGCGCGAACTGGAAGAGCAGCAGCGTGCCGCCAGCCTGGCGCATGCACGCGCCGAACTGGCACGCCAGGCGTCGCAACTGGCCGCCAGCCAGAATGACGCCGAGCAGGCCGCGCTTGATGCAGGCACGGCGACATTGGCTGCGCAAGCGCAAGCGGCGCAACTGACGCAGGAAAAAGCGCAGCAGGCAGAGCAGCTGCTGCAAGCCGAGCAGCAGCGCCTGGCCGCCGAACAAGGCGCCCTGGCCGCCTTGAAACAGAAACTGGAAGCCGAAGCGCTGGCGTTCAACGCGGCGCAAGAACGCATCGCCGCCGAAGACGCGCAAGCGCAATTGTTGCGCGGCCAGCACGCGGCCGAACAGGCCTTGCGCGAAGCGACGGAAAAAGAAGCCAGTGCCCTGCGTATCCTGCGCGACCAGGCCTTGCTCGAAGGCGAGCAGAAAGCCGCTGCCGCGCAAGCCGTGCAGGCGCAGGCGCGCCTGGCCGTGGAACTGGGACAAGTGCATAGCGAACGCGCCCGCGTGGAAGAAGACAAGGCGCAAGCTGCCGATGCGTTACTGGCGTCGGAGCGCGATTTCGTCGCTGCCGAGCGTGAGTCGCTGGCCTTGATCGCGCAAAAGCTGGTGCAGCAACGTCAGACCAGCAGCGCCGAAGAGCGCGCCGCGCAAGCCATCGCCGGCCGCCTGGAAGCGGAAAAGCAGGCGACGGTGGCCGCTGAAACGCGCGCCACCCTGGAACAGCAAGCGCTCGATGCCATGCGTCGGCGCGAGCAGCTGGAACGGGTCGCGCAGCAGGCGGCCAGCGAGAAGCTCGCCGCGCAGCAAGCCTTGCTGGCCAGTGCCCAGGCCCATGCCACCCTGCAGCGCAAGGTTGCCGACACCACGCGCGCGATGGCGGCCGCCAAGCAGCAGTTGCTGGAACTCGATACGGCCCGCGCGCAGCAGCAAGAGCATGAGCTGGCGGCGCTGCGCGCCAGCCTGGAGCAACCGCAAACCGTCTTTTCCAGTTCCTTGAGCGCCGCCCGCGCGAAAGCCGAACAAGTCAGTTCGGCCAGCTTGACGCGCGAAGTGATCGAGCGTTTGACGCAGCCCAATGACGCCGGCGCCGTCTGGCGTTCGCGCTAGGCAAAATGCCGAAGCAAACCGACTGCGCGGCCTCTATTGCAGTATCGCGAGCGTCACTGCCGCTCGCGATACTGTTGTTCGATATGGGTATCTGAGCGTACGGACCTGCCGCGGCCCGTTTTTCTTGCTGGCAGTGACTTGCTGCTGGGAGGGGAAGGCAATGGCGCCGGCGCTAGTATCTAGTATCTATGATCTAGCATGGCTGGCCGGCGCGCTATTGCGGAAAGGGTGCTGTTACTGGCTCAGTGCTACTTTGTCGGCAAAATACTCGGTCTCGCCGAAGCATTGCGTCGGCACGCCCTTGTGCTGGCTGTAGGTGACGACGATGCGCTTGCCGGCAGCGGCCGACAGTTGCTTCGCCACTTCCTCGTCGCGCACGCTGAACTGGAATTTTTCAGGGATGGTGCCCGGCAGCGCCGTCAGCAGCAATTCACCTTCCCAGGTTTTGCAAATCCAGCCCCGTTTGGCGAACTTTTGCAGGTGGCCCGCCCGTTCGCCTTCCGAGTACGAGAAACTGAGGGCCGTCCAGGCGTAGGCGGCCAGCAGCAGGACGCCGGCCACGAGGAAGATGACGAAGGCGAAGGTGACTTTTTTGGTCGTAGGGGTCATGTTGACTTTTATCGTTAAATTGAAGAAAACCCGGGGTCAGACCCGAAGGCCGTTCAGTTAAGAGTTTTGGCCTGATTTATGAGCGCCAGTAAATTCGCCAAACCCAGAGGCAAAGAGCTGGTGGTCGGACCTTCAGGGTCCGACCCCAGTCCCAGTCCTTGTTCTTGGGCTAAAAATAGCATCACTAACACTAACTTAACGGCATTCGGGTCTGACCCCAGCCTTCCGCTAGTGGCGACGTACACTCAGTCTTTGCTGCCTGCTTTCCAGTTCAGGCCAAAGCTGTAGCGTTCGTCCATGGCCTGGTGCGCCGTGATTTTACCTTGGCCGCCGAAGTATTCCACCAATTTTGTCACCTGCAGGTTGCCGCCCTGGTTTTCCAGCATGGCGATGGCGCACATGGCGTGCGAGCTGTCTGTATCGAGGCGCACCTCCACGCTCGGTTGGCCGGGAATGTCGATCGTCACCACGCCATCCGTGGCGGCCCAGTTAGGTACGCCTTCGTAGATGAAGGCATACACGAGCACGCGCTTGATTTGCTCGAAATGGGTGCCGTTGATGAAGATGTTTTCACCGTTGCTGACGCTGCCCGTGCGATCGTCGCCTTCCAGGTGGATGTAGGGCGCCCTGTCGTAAGCGCCCCAGCTGTTGCCCAGTGCCTGCACGGCGCTCTTGCTGCCATTGCTCATTTCGAACAGGCAGCCGATATCGAGGTCGATGCCGCCCGCGCGGCCGGCCGGCTTGTTAAATAGCTTGCCGAGGAAGCCCGTGTCGAGCTTGGAGGCAGGCGCCTGGCCTTGCGCAGCGTTCTGGTTCCAGTTCAGGTTGACGCGGATGCGGCCATAACCGCCGCTGTCGCGCTTGTCGAGCGAGATCTTGTCGCCGCGCTTTTCCAGGCGGATTTTCGACAGCGAAATTTTGTTTGCCGCTGGCGCTGGTGTGGGCGCGGGAGTGGGAGCGGACGCAGGGGAAGACGCTGCCGCTTCGCTGCCGCCAAAGTGCTTCAGCAGCGCCGCCAGGCCACCCGCAAAGCCCTGGCCCACGGCGCCGAAGCGCCAACTGCCGTCGCGGCGATACAGTTCGCCGATGATGACCGCTTTTTCTTCCTGGAAGTCATTGCCCGTGAAGGCGAAGGTGGCGGCCTGGCCCAGCGCCATGCTGGAATTGCCCAGGGTGCGCATGCTGCCTTGCTCGGTCGCCGCCGTAAACACCAGCTTGTCGATGCTGGCAGGCAGGCGGGCAAGGTCCACCTGGAAGGTGGAGCGCGAGCCGTTCAGCTCCACCGTGACAGCGTTGTCCGGCGTACTTTTCTGGTTGTAGAACACCATATAACGGTCGTCCGACAGCTTGCCGGCCGCATCGACGCCAAAGCAGCTGACATCGACTTCCATTGCGCCGGAAGCGATATCGAGAGTGACGGCAAAGGGACCGTTCAAGCTCAGGTCTGCCAGTTTGCCTTTTTGTCCGCGTGTGAAATTGTTCATGGTGGTGCAATCCCTTCGTCGCTTGAGAGTTGAGTCAATGAATTGTTGGCCTGGTGCGCCGGTGCCGCCTCGGCCGCATGGCGGATGCCGAACAGGCGCGCCTGTTCGATGATGCGCAGCGCCCAGCTTGAATGGGTGGCCACTTCGCACATCGATTCCTGCATGCGAAAAACGGCCGGGCTGTCCGGGTCGATGATGCGCAGCGCCAGTTCGATGTCTGACTGCGCCACCTGGTAGTGGCGCTCGATCTGCGGCACCTGGTCTGGGTGGATGGCGGTCTTGGCGATCATGCCGTGCGCCATGTCCTGCGCCACTTCGGCGTCCAGCCAGTTGCCCTGTGACAGGTGCTCGAAGACGGGCGCCGTCAGCTGGAAGCCGTGCGGCTTGAAGATGGTGATCAGGCGGCCGATGACTTGTCCCAGCGGTGTCTGATAAATGGTGCCGCTGGTAGGGCGGCGCAGTCCCAGCAGGGCCAACAGATCATTACCGCCGATGCGCAGCGCCAGGATACGCCGACGCACTTCCGGTGCCGACAGGATGAGGCGAAACTGCTTCATTTCCTCGTCGTCGAACACTTCCACCGTTTCCAGTGTCGGCATCAGCAAGTGATGCGTGTGGCGCACCAGCTCGAAATACGCGGCAAAGTTGTGGCGCGTGGACTTGGGGAGCACGAAGCCGCTCAATTTTTCGGCGCCGGGCATGCCCAGCACGCGCGCCAGCACATCGAGATTGCGCACGCGCACGAAGCGCAGCGTGTCCGATTCGGCACCCATGTTTTGCAGCGCCAGCGAGAGGTTAAACAGTGCGTAGCTGAGGTCGCGCTCGGCGATGGCGTCTTCGGTGCACAGTATGACCGAACGCAAATGACTCAATTTGTCGCCATTGGCAATCGCCAGCAAGTCCTTGTGCGTGGTTGGCACATACATGGAGGCGCCCAGCGCTGCCTTGTGTTCGCTTTGTGGGTGTAGCGAGTTGTTATCCATCGACTGCGCTCCTGATAAGGGCGACCGCCTGGTAGGGCAGCGCCGGTTCTACGCTGACGGGGATGGCTTTTTCGTGTGCCAGCAGCAGTAAATGTGCCACATCCGGTGCATTCATGTCGCGTACGATCAGGCGTTCGGGGACGCGGCGCAGTAGTACGCGCGTCGCTTCGCCGAGGCCTGGCTTGATCAGATTGATGTCGCTGATGCCGTATTGCTGCTGCGCCTGCGCCATATAGGCTTGCGAGCGCGCCGCCATGGCTGGCGCATCGGTCGCCTCAGCGAGCGGGATGCCGCTGCTGGCGGCGATCGCCACGGCATCGGCCACCAGGCCGTCGGCAAAATCGCGCGACTGATCGTGTTGTTCGAACTGCGCGTAGTAGACGCAGCCGTGGAAGTCGTCGGGGCCGATGGCGTCATTGAGCACGGAGCGGCTCACCAGGCCCGAGACGGTGGCGTTCAAAATGCTCGACGCGATCAGGTAGTCGTCGCAGGACGCGGCGCAGGCTGCTGTGCCGGCCAGGTCGGACAGCACGAACAGGCCGCCGTCGATGGCCGTGCCCTGCGCGGCGTTGAAATCACTGACCGTCTGGCGCAGCTCGCGCGAAATCACGCCCTTGCCTGTCCAGCCATCGACGAAGACGATGGATGCATCGGCGTGGCCCTGCGCCAGGATGTGTTTGAGCGCATTTGCATCGATGCCGCGGTCGCGGATGATGGAAATGGAATAATGGCTGCATTCGCGCTGCAACACCTGGCGCAGCAAATGACCGAGGATGACGCCCACGGGGGTGCCGGCGCGCGCCAGCGACACTAGCGTGATCGGGCCCGTGCGGCGCGCCGTGATCAGGGCCGCCAGGCGCAGGCAGTCGCGCGCCATCTGCAGGCGGTTGGCCGCAAACGCGTTCTGGAATAGCGCCAGGTAAGCGGGCGAGGGCAGCGACTCCGGCGACAGCATTTCGCTGTAGTGGCGCTGTCCGGACTGGATCAAACGTTCCTTTTCGGCCAGGTCCAGGATGGGTTCGAGCGCCATCGGCGTGAGCAGGAACTCAACGTCATCCTGGCGGTAGCTGCCGCTGAAATGCTGCGCGCCTTCGGTCATAGCGCCGCCACGGTGAGTGCTGCCAACTGGGTGCCGTTGGGGATGATGGCGTAGTCGCAGGCGGCCATGAAACGGGCGTCCGAGCGGCTGTCGCCCATGCCGAAGCTGAGAATGGGGCCATGCTCGGCTTCCAGTTCCGCGCGCAGGTAGGCGACGGCGCGCGCCTTGTTCAGGGTTTTCGGCAGCACGGCCAGGTTGTTGCCGTTGCGGTGGATAAAGTAGTCGCTGCCTTCCTTGGCAATCCACTGTTGCAGCACCTGCTCTTCGATGTCGGCCAGGCGCTCGCCGCGCGCTTCATGGTCCTTGACGACGATGTAGAACGGCGTGTTGTAATCCTCGATCAGGCGCGCGCGCGTAGGCATGCCCGCCTTGATCTGGAAATCGTCGATGATGCGCATGGCGTCTTGCAGACCGGGCAGCGCCGTCTGCATGTCGTTTTGCATCAGTGCCAGCCAGCCCGCGTCGAGCGCGCCGCCTGGCTGCAGTACGATGCCGCCGTAATCGAGCACGCTGTAGCTGGTAAACGGCAGGTCGACCCGGCGGAAGGCGTCGCCATTTCTCGCCGTGGCGGGAATCAGTGTCATGCCGCTTTGCGCAAATTCAAAGAAGGCGCGCTGGCGCGCCGTCGTATACGAGCAGGCATCGCCATTTTTCAGGTAGGCCGCTGGCTGCAGGTCGGTCTGGCCCGGGCATTTTTTCGGCGTCTGGAACAGTGTGTCGTCCAGATCAACAAACAGGAATTTCTTCAATTTTGGTCTCTGATTGAAAGTGAAACAGGCGGCCATTCAGCTGGCCGGCGAGTTGCATGAGGGCCGGACTGGCCGGCGTTTCATGGCAGATGAAAACGTGCTGGTACTGGCCAGGTGCCACGTTGTACAGGTAATTGGCGATACCTTCGCCGTAGTTATCGTCGCAACGCAGGATATGGCTAACGGAGCCCCACGACAGGATGGGCGAGCGCGTAGTCGATTGCACCACGACGTTCTTGCCCAGCGCTTCGAGTTCGCGCGCCAGCAGAAATGACGGGTGCATGAATTCGCCCGTACCCAGCACCAGCACCGAGTCGCCAGCGCCGATTTCCTGTGCCAGTTGCACCGCCAGGCCTTGCGGCGGCGTCAGCGCGCGCCCCACGCCAATGCGGCCAAAGGCAGGGCTGGCGCCCCGTTCCGCGTTGGCCTCGAAGCGCTGCGCGCTGGCCGCTATCGGCGCAGGCGCATCGCCGGCCTGGAAGGCGTAATGGCCGGACAGCGCCGCGCCTATGGTAGTGGGCAGACCAAAACGCTGGGTCAGGCCGGCGTTGGCGGCCTGACCCATGAAATTGGTAATCACGCCCAGGTGCAGCTTTTCCAGCTGAGGATAGCGCGCGCGGCACACTTGCACCAGGTTGGCGAAGGTATTACCGGTCGATGCTTCATCGTCGATCAGCACCAGGCTGCGGGCCGAGGAAAACACGGCGCTGGCGGCGTCGGACAGGTGCAAAAACTGGCGCGGCGCGTGGCTGTGCGACTCCTCGAATTCGAAGAAGGGCACCGTGCCCACGCGGTAGCGCGAGCTGTGCAGGAACAGGGCCTGGCCATTCGGATGGGCGCGCAGCCATGCTTCGAACACGCCCTGTCCCAGGCCGACGGCCGTTTCCGCCATGGCGATGAAGACCACGGGGCCGGGCAGGCTGGGGGGAATCTGCGCGGCCAGGTTGTCGTGGATGGCTTCCATGGCGCGCGGCGTGACGGGCCAGTGCTTGCCCAGTACCTTGGACAGGAACAGGAAGCCGCGCTTGGCGTTGGCGCGCGCGGCAAAGCCGATCAGCCAGTCCAGCGGAAAGCGTGCCTCGTCCACCTTCAGGGTCAGTTCGCCCGTCGGCATCTGCTTCTTGACGATGTTCATGGCAGCTCCACGGCGTAGGCGGCTTCGGCCACGCGCATGCCCTCGCCGATGGCAGGCACGCTGAGCTTGTCGTAGCCTTGGTCGAAGCCGGCCAGCGCCAGGTAGGGCAGGTTCGGTCCGGCCGCGCACGCCATGCCGATGCCGCCCGACATGCGCGGGTTAATCTCCAGCAGCGCCAGGCCGTTGGCGCCTTCTCGGAACTGGATGTTGAAGACGCCATTGAGGCGGTAGTCGCGCGCCAGTTTTTCGCAGGCGGCCAGCAAGTCGGCGCGCAGCTCGATCAACTGGCCGTTGCCGCCCACGTGCAGCTTCTTGCGCGGCACGGCGCAAATGAGCTTGCCCTGGTCGGCCACGCAGTCGGCGCTGTATTCGTGGCCATCGAGGTATTCCATCAGCAGTAGCGTCTTGAAGGTTCCCATCTGCGCCAGGCCGCTGCGCAGCTCCTGCGCATTGATCTGGTAGGCGGCGCCGGCCAGCAGCAGCTGGGCGCTGGTGCGCTCTTCATCGAGCACGGCAAAGCCCAGGCCATACACCGATTCCGATGGCTTGATGCACAGCTTGCGATGCAGCGGCTGCAGCTCGGCATAGGCGGCGTCGTATTCCTCGATACTTGTCACGGCACGGTAGTCGGCCGGGGAGGCCATGGGCAGATCGAGGCCGTCGCAGAAGCGCGCCTTGTCGTGCATCAAAGCGAGCGTGTCTTCACTGGCCACGCTAAGCACGCGCGTGCCGAGGGCGGCAAAGCGCGCGCTGGCGCTGCCGATCAGGCCTGCTTCCTTGCCGGGCCAGAAAATCGTGATCGCGCGGTCGCGGCAAAATTCCAGGCACCACTCGACATAATTGAGGCCCGTCAGTCCCGACGGTTCGACTGCATATTCGTGGGCCGATAAAAAGGCCGCCGCATGCGCATTCGTATTGCTGCACACGATGTGATAGCGCGGCTGGCCGCTAGTGGCGGCCATATCGGCCTCGCGGATCAGGCGCATGGCCGTGCCGACCGAGGAAAATGTTTTGTTGAACCAGACTCTTTGCATGTACGGGGACCGGGTGGAAATGGGGAAGCCGCGCGCAGGTGCGCGCGCGGGAATTCTATATAGCCAGACTTAACTTGGCCTTAGCAATTTTTTGAACTGCAACGTTGAACAACAAACTAACAACGCATGACAAAATCGTAGCGAGCGCACGGAAGAGGTGGCCGAAGAGCGCAACCGTAATGTAGTACGGGGGCGCCGAGCCGGTGCGCATCGCAGGGCGCCTATCTCAACGCGCAGTAGGTTTGCTCGGTTGCTCTTAGCTGGCTTTGCCGGAGGCTGTCCACTTGAGGAAGGCGTCGCGGTTGCGCGAGCAGATGAAGACCTTGCCCGAGCCGGAAAAACGCAGCACGATGCCTTCGCCGCTAGTCACGCTATTGACCATATTGCCGAGGAAGCCGCCGATGCCGCCGCCGCTGGCGCCGCCGCCCGTGGTCACGGAAATGTCGTATTTCAGGCTATTGTCCCAGCAGACTACGTGGGAATTGTCGATCACGACATCCTTGCCCGGCTCGACGTCGAGCTGGAACATGGAGCCGAAGCCCGATACGACTACTTGCCCCGTGCCTGCCGTCTCCATGACGAAGAAGCCGCCCGACTGGGCGAACAGCGCGTTGCCGATGCTTTGCGTACGTACCTTCATTTCCGTACCCGAGGTGGCGGCGACAAAGGCGCCGTCGTTGAGCAGGTACTGCCGCGCGCCCACGTCGACCACTTCGATGGCGCCCGGCAGGGTGGGCGAAAGCAGGCAGTCGCCGCTGCCACGCACCGCTTCGATGTGCTGCTGGAAGAACGATTCGCCATTTGCGAAGCGGCGCATGATGGCGCTGCCCAAGCCGCCCGTCATCTTGCCTTTCAAGTCCAGCGCCGTTTCCATCATCACCATGGCATCGGATTCGCAATAGATGGTTTCGCCCTGCTTCATGCTGACGTGCAGGAATGGATCGACGTCACCGGTGACACTAAATACTGGCATGATAAATCTCCAAAAAAAAGCCGCCTGAACTGTTCAGGCGGCAGCAATGATATGACATTAGCCCCATGCATCGCGCGAAACCG
Source organism: Janthinobacterium sp. CG_23.4 (assembly GCF_029892305.1). Classification (NCBI taxonomy): domain Bacteria; kingdom Pseudomonadati; phylum Pseudomonadota; class Betaproteobacteria; order Burkholderiales; family Oxalobacteraceae; genus Janthinobacterium; species Janthinobacterium sp. CG_23.4. The sequence goes on from NZ_JARXUX010000001.1 coordinate 1,286,043, forward strand.
TAGCAATCAGGCCCGAAGTGCGCGGCACCGCAGGTTTAGCGCGTGTGTATATTAGGCATTCACGCCGAAGGAGCGTGCGAGGGGGCCCAGGCCGCCATTGAAGCCCTGGCCGATGGCCTTGAACTTCCATTCGCCGTTGTAGCGGTAGATCTCGCCAAAGATCATCGCCGTTTCCGTCGAACTGTCTTCGGACAGGTCGTAGCGGGCGATTTCTTTTTCGCCTTCCGCGTTCAGGCAGCGGATGAAGGCTTTCGAGACCATGCCGAAGTTCTGGCGGCGCGCGTCGGCGTCATGGATGGTCACGCTGATGCTGATGCGGTCGATGTCAGCGGGCACGCGCGTCAGGTCGATTTCGATGCGCTCATCGTCGCCTTCGCCTTCGCCCGTGGTGTTGTCGCCCGTGTGGAGCACGGAACCGTCGGTCGACTTCAGGTTGTTGTAGAAGATAAAGTCAGAGTCGCCACGCACTTTGCCGTCGGTTTTCAGCAGGAAAGCACTACCGTCAAGGTCGAAGGTAGCGCCATCGGTCGAGCGGGGATCCCAGCCAAGGCCGACGATGATCTTCTTCAGGTTCGGTGCTTCCTTGCTCAGGTTGACGTTGCCGCCTTTTTGCAAACTGATTGCCATGTGGTGCTCCTTTTAGTAATTAAACTCAAACATGCCTTCATGGGATGAGCGCAAGGCGCTCGTGCCATTACTTTCTTAACTGGGGACGCAAGCGCCGATTTCAAGCTTGCGCTGCGTGCCGTTTGCGATAGCGCAAGGACGACCACAGCGAAACGAGGATGAAGGCCACGCCCGACAGGCCGGTGAACCACTCCGGAATATGGTACTTGATGGACGCCAGCATGATCAAGGCGAGGATGCCGATCGCGTAATGGGCGCCGTGTTCCAGATAGACGAATTCGTCCAGCGTGCCCTTGTGCACCAGGAAGACCGTCATCGAACGCACGAACATGGCGCCGATGGCCAGGCCCAGCATGATGATGACGACATCGTTGGTGATGGCAAAGGCGCCGATCACGCCGTCGAAACTGAACGAGGCATCGAGCACTTCCAGGTACAGGAAGCCGCCGATACTGCCGCGCGCCACCGTTTTGACCAGGTCGCCATTGCCACTTTTTGCCGGCCCCGCGCCTTCGTCGCCGTCCTGCGCGTGCGCTTCGCCTTCTTCCAGCAAGCCGCTGATCCAGTTCACGCCGATATACACGGCGATGCCGACGATGCCCGAAGCGAGCACGCTGTATTTTTCTTCCGCGGGACCCATCGCCACGCAGGCGGCCACGGCGCCCATGGTGATCAGGACTGCCAGGCTTTCGGTGCCCAGCGCGTTGACTTTTTCCTCGGCCCAACCCAGCCAGTGCAATTCTTTCTCATCATCGAACAGGAAGTTCAGGAATACCAGCAGCAAAAAGGCGCCGCCGAACGCCGCCACTTGCGCATGGTTGTCCGTCAGGTGCTTGGCATACACGTCCGGCGTGGTGGTCGCCATGGTCCAGACGTCAAGCAGGCCCAGGCCCGTGGCGACGGAAACGATGACCAGCGGAAACAGCAGCCGCATGCCGAAGACGGCCACGAGGATACCCACGGTCAAGAAGAGTTTTTGCCAGAATGCATTCCAGTGGCGCAAGACCGAGGCATTCACCACAGCATTGTCAAACGACAGCGACACTTCCATGATGCCCAGCACGCCCGTGATCCATAGTGCCTGGAGCAGACCGGACATGCCGCCATGGCTGTAACCCCACCAGCCTGACACCGCCATCAGGATAAAAGTGACTAAAAAGGAAATTCTGAAATGCCGCATGAGGACCCCGTTGCAAGTATGAAAGACGTTTGATTATCCGCGCCGCTGTGCGCGCCGCACTCAGTGTTGATATACGTCAATTGTTGTATATGCCATGAGTTTATAGTAGTTGCCGCCCGGGAGCGGCGTTTTATAGTCCGATGACAGACAGTTCTGCTGGCGCCGATGATCTGCGATAATTGCGGCGCGCCGCCGTTGGCGGCCGCAGCTGCCCGCACACTTTACAGACATATAAGAAGGAATACTCCGTGGATATCGCTTACCTCGTCACGCCCCTGATCACCTGGATCCTGGTCGGACCGATCAAATTCCTGATCAACAGTGTCCGCACGCGGCAATGGGCGTTCGGCCTGGTCGGTAATGGCGGCTTTCCCAGCAACCATAGCGCGGTCGTTTCCAGCATGGCAACACTGATCGCCTTGCGCGAAGGCATCGGCCATCCGGCCTTCGGCGTGGCCGTCACGCTGGCGTTCATCGTCATCATCGACGCCAACAGCCTGCGCCAGCACGTGGGCAAGCAGGCGGCGGCCATCAATCGCCTGGCCGGGGAAGCGGTGAGCGCCGCGCACAAGACCTTGCGCGAGCGCATGGGCCATACCTTGGTGGAAATCGCCGGAGGCCTGTGCACGGGCGTGGCGATCGCTTTCCTGATCAACGCTGTTTTTGCCCGCTAGGCGTCCTGTTCCCTGAAACGCAAAACCCCGCCAATGGCGGGGTTTTGCGTTTCAGGGCGTAAAAACTACGTTTCGTCCATGGATTAAAGCATTCCAGGAAAGCGCCGATTGACATGCCCGGATACGCTCATGGATACTTTGGCACTTGTGGTTTTAATAAAAATAAATGCTTGCTAACGCTTGCCGGCCCTATCCGGGCCGGTGCGACGGTAGCGCTGCTATCTATCCGGAGAATTATCCATGTTGCGCAAAACCCTGTTTGTTCTGGCCATCGCTTCTACCCTGGCCGCCTGCGGCAAAGAGTCCAAAGATCCTGGCAAAGGCGCTGGCAAGGGGACCAAGGAGCAAGCGGGTGCCGCCGTCAATTTGCTCGTCTCGCCGGAAGACCTGCTGACCATACACAGCAATGCGCTGGCGTCGGGGCCCGTCATTACCGGCTCCGTGCAGCCCGAGCGCAACGCGGACTTGCGCGCCGAGGTGTCGGCCGTGGTGATCCAGGTCATGAAAGAAAACGGCGAGGTCGTCAAGCGGGGCGACGTGCTGGTGCGCCTGGACGAAACGTCCATCCGCGACAGTCTCAATTCGGCCGAGGAAGCCAGCCGTGCCGCCAGCCAGGTGCTGGAACAGTCAGAACGCATGTTCCAGCGCATGAAAACCTTGCGCGCCTCGGGCATGACCTCGACGCAGGCGCAGGAAGATGCGGAAATTCGCCGCAACAATGCGCAAAGCGACCTGTCTGCTGCGAAGAGCCGCGCCGCCCAAGCCCGCCAGCAGTTGCAGCGCACCCTCGTGCGTGCGCCGTTCGACGGCATCGTGAGCGAGCGCAAAGTATCGAATGGCGATACGGCGCAAATCGGCAAGGAATTGATCAAGGTCATCGATCCGACCAGTATGCGCCTCGAAGGCTTGGTGTCGGCCGACAAGATCGGCGTCGTCAAGGTGGGCCAGCCCGTGCTGTTCCGTATCAATGGTTATCCAGGCCAGGACTTCTCGGGCAAGGTGCGCCGCGTCGATCCTGCCGCCAACGCTGTCACGCGCCAAGTGGCCGTGCTGGTCGATTTTAATGACAAGCAACAGCCGCGCGTGGCCGGCCTGTATGCGGAAGGACGCATCGAGACGGAAACCGTCAGCGCCTTGATGATACCCGACTCGGCTCTGGTGAAGGCGGGCGACCTGACCTATACGTGGAAAGTCAAGGACAAGGCCTTGCATAAAGTCACACTGCGCATCGGTGCACGCGACGTGCGCACGGGCCAGTGGGAAGTGCAAAGTGGCCTGGCCAGTGGCGACACCGTGCTGCGCACGCCTGGCTCGACTTTCAAAGATGGGCAGAAAGTGGAATTGACAGCCGACAAGGCCATGCCAGCCGCCGCCATGGCCAGCAGCAGCACCGCCGTTGCCGGTAAAGGAAACTAAGCCATGTTCCTTTCCGATTTCAGTATCAAGCGGCCCACCGCCACCATCGTCCTGATCCTGGCCATGATGTGCGTCGGTTTGCTGGCGCTCAAGAAACTGCGCGTCAACCAGAATCCCGATGTCGAAGTACCTTTCATCGTCGTCAGCATTCCTTACCCTGGCGCATCGCCCGATACGGTCGAGCGCGAAGTGGTGAACCGTCTGGAAAAGTCGTTGCAAAGCATTTCCGGCGTCACCGAGGTCAATAGCGACTCCAATGAAGGTTCCGCTACCATCTTCCTGAAGTTTTCCTTCAAGACCAACTTGATCGAGGCGTCCGATAATATCCGCAATGCGATTGCCGCCGTGCGCTACAAGTTGCCGACGGAAATGCGCGAGCCTATCTTGCAGCGCATCGACCCGGCTGCCGAGCCGATCATGCAGCTGGCGCTGTCGTCGAGTACGCAAAGCCATGCGGAAATTTCGCGCCTGGCTGAAGACGTGCTGTCGGACCGCTTTCGCACCGTCGATGGCGTAGCGCTGGTCAACGTGGGCGGTTCGCTCAAGCGCGAACTATCCGTGCTGCTGCGGGCGGAAAAATTGCGTGAATACAATGTGTCCGTCAGCGACGTGGTCACCGCATTGCGCAACCAGAACACGAATGCGCCGGTAGGCAAGGTGCGCGGCACGCTGGACGAGAAAAGCATCCGCCTGGTGGGCCGCATCGAGTCGCCCAGCGACTTCGAGAAAGTGGTGATCAAGCGCCGCGGCGAAGAAATCGTGCGCCTGGCGCAAGTGGCCACCATCAGGGATGGCTTTGCCGAAGTCAACAGCCTGAGCATGCGTAGCGGCAAGCCCAACGTGGGCATTTCAATGACCCGCGTGCGCGACGCTTCCACCGTCAGCGTGGCCAACAAGATCCGTGACATGGTAGCGGAGATCAACAAGACCTTGCCGAAAGGTACGCTGCTGCAAGTGACGCGCGACGGCGGCGAAAACGCCCAGCGCAGCTTGAACAATGTGATCGAATCGCTGGTGCTGGGCGCCGTGCTGACAATTTTCGTCGTCTACGCCTTCCTCAATTCCTGGCGTTCGACCCTGATCACGGCGCTGAGCCTGCCCACGTCCGTGATTGCCGCCTTCATTGCCGTGTGGTTGTGCGGCTTCACCCTGAACTTCATGACCTTGCTGGGCCTGTCGCTGGCCATCGGCGTGCTGATCGACGATGCCATCGTGGTGCGCGAAAACATCGTGCGCCACATGCAGATGGGCAAGGACCGCCGCACGGCCGCGCTGGAAGGCACGGCTGAAATCGGCATGGCCGTGGCCGCCACGACCTTCTCCATCATCGCCGTCTTCATTCCCGTGGCCTTCATGCCCGGCATTTCCGGAGAATGGTTCCGTCCGTTTGCCTTGACGGTGACATGCTCGGTGCTGGTCAGCTTGGGTATCTCGTTTACGCTCGACCCGATGCTGTCGGCCTACTGGGGCGACCCGCTCGAGGAAGACGCGGCGCCGAAAAAGGGTATCGGCCGCGTGCTGGAGAAATTCAACCACTGGTTCGACCACCAGGCCGACCGTTACGGCCGCGTGATTGCCTGGGCCCTGCATCACCGCCGCTGGATGGCCGTGATCGCATTAGGCAGCCTGGTGGGCGCCATCGCCCTGCATGTAACGCATGGCGGTACGAGTTTCTTGCCAGCTTCCGATTCGGGCAATCTGATGATCAATGTGCGCACGCCGTCGTCGAGCAGCATCGAGTATGCGCGCCTGAAACTGGAAGCGGCGGCTGTGCTGGCGCGTACCTTGCCGGAAACCAAGGACACCAACAGCTCCATCAATGCGGGCGGTGGACGAGTCTATGTGGACATCGGCAAGCGCAACACCCGCAAGCGCTCGGCCAAGGAAATCGCGGTCGAACTGCGCGAAAAGATGGCGCGCCTGGTGGGCGCCGAATACGTGGTGCAGGACGACTTGAGCAACGGTTCGCAAAAACCCATACAGGTGGAATTTACGGGGCCCGACTCGCGCAAGCTGATGGCCATCACGAATGCCTACATGGACAAGCTGCGCCTGATTCCCGGCGCCGTCGACGTCGGCCTGTCCGAGCAAGATCCGAAGAACGAGCTGCAAATTGAGCTCAACCGTGGCCTGGCCAACTCGATGGGCATTTCCGTCAATGATGCGGCGCAATCGTTGCGCGTGGCGTTTGCCGGCGTGGAAGTGGGCGACTGGGTCGATCCGACGGGCGAAACGCGCGACGTGGCCGTGCGCCTGCATCCCGATGACCGCGTGGCATCGGAAAACATCGAGCGCCTGCCGATCAGTGTGACGGGCACCTCGCAAATGGTGCCGCTCGACCAGATCGCCACCATTACCATGGGTAAGGGCCCGTCCGGTATCGAGCACAAGAATGGCAAGCGCACGATCACGGTGTCGGCCAACGCGCAGGGCCGCTCGAACGGCGAAGTGACGAGCGACGCCATGAAGCTGGCCAACTCGATCGACTTCCCGCCCGGCTACGGCCTGGCGCTCGGTGGCGCTGGCCAGGACCAGCAAGAGCTGTTCACGGAAATGCTGATCGCGCTGGTGATGGGTATCGGCCTGATGTATTTTATCCTGGTGATGCAGTTTGGTTCCTTCACGGCGCCGGTGGCGGTGATGATGTCCTTGCCGCTCAGTTTGATCGGCGTGGTGGTGGCGCTGGTGATCACCAACAATACTCTCAACCTGATGAGCTTTATCGGCATCATCATGCTGATGGGCCTGGTCGCCAAGAACGCCATCTTGCTGCTCGATGCGGCGCGCAAGCGTGAAGAAGAGGGCCATGGCCGCGAGGAGGCGCTGATGTATGCGGGGCGCATGCGCCTGCGCCCGATTCTGATGACGACGTTTGCGCTGATCGCCGGCATGTTCCCAGTGGCGCTGGGCCTGGGAGAAGGGGGCGAGTTCTACCGTCCATTGGCGATCGCCATTATCGGCGGCACCATCACTTCGACGATTTTGACCTTGCTGGTCGTACCGACCTTCTATGACAGCATCGAAATCGCCCGCGATAGTGCAGTCGCCAAGTTCCACCGCCGCGCCGCGCGCATGCCCGTGATCGTGGCCATGATATTGACCTTGCTCGAATGCGTGCTGACCTTGCTGCTGGTGCGCTTCGTCTACCGCATGCTGAAAAAGGCCGTGCTGTTCCTGATGGGACGCCGTACGCCGAAAGCGGCGTCGGTCAGCCTGCAAAAGTAAGACCGGGCCAAGGCCAGCTTGCGCTGCGCCTGGGTGTTGCAAGAGCCTTCCATCGGAAGGCTCTTTTTTTGCCTCGCCAGATGGCGCATCTGGAGCGAGGCAGGTAGCGCTTGCAACATGGTGCGCAGGCGCACCGTCGTTACAATGGTGTAGCGTTGTTGCGATGCGTATAAGTGTTGGCTTTGACGTGGTACAAACCTGTTGCGGATAGTGCCAGACGGGCCAGGACAGGATGTCCCGGCCGCAGCTAGGTTTATTTCGACGACGACACCTTGCTCACTTCCACTTCCCAATCTACGCCTGAGGCGACGTGGTATTTGGCGGCAAAGTCACCCTGGCTGATGGCCACGGCCACGTCGAGCAGGCTGTTCAGGTAGACCAGGGGCTTGCCCTTGGCGACGCCGCCAAACGTGTGTTCGAAGGGTGCCGTGACCTTGGCCACTTGCTTGCCCTTGTGCAAGATGCGCACTTGCAGCGGGTCATGCAGTTTCACCTGTAATTCGTCGAGCAGCGATTTCGGAATATTCGTCCACACATTGCCATATTTCACGTCCAGCACCGGCACGATGCCGCGGATGGTATTGCCGTCGCGAACAGGTTTTTGATACGCAATCTTCACCACGGATTCGCTCGGCAATGGCGGACCCACCTGTTCATAGCTGATGGCGCCCGACGCCAGGCGCGCACCGACATACGCGTACACGTCGCGGCCATGGAAGGTGTACGACTCGGCGGATCCCGCCAGGCGGTTGACCTTTTCATCGATTTCGCGCAGTTCGGCTACGCCGTCGCGCTCGGCGATCAGCGTGAACAGGCCATTGTCCGGCCCCACGAAGTAGCGGCCACCCTTGGTTTTCAGCACCACCGACTTGCGCTTGGTACCGACGCCCGGATCGATGACGGAAACAAACACCGTGCCTTGCGGCCAGTAATTGGCCGTCTGGTACAGGCGGTAGGCACCCAGCCAGATGTCGTAGTCGGGAATCTGGTGCGTGAGGTCCGAGATGGTGAGCTTGTGGTCGACGCCATAGGCCACGCCATGCATGGCGGACACGGCGCCGTCGGCCGTGCCAAAGTCCGTCATCAGCACCAGCGGTGCGGCAGCCTGGGCGGGCGACAGCAGGAGGGCGCTCAGGCAGGCGCCGGCGACGAGGTGGGAGATGCGTTTGATGATCATATGTTCTTTCCGTGACTTTAAAACGTGTAGTTCAGCTTGGCGTAGAAATACGCGCCATTGACGCCGATGGGGTTGATGAAATTGTAGGGCAGGGCGCCGCCATACGTGGCGTTATTCGTCTGGCGCACGCGCTGCGGATAGCGGTCGAGGATATTGTTGCCGCCCACGCTCACCGTCAGTTGCTTGCTCAGTTTTAACTGGCCTTCCAGGTCCAGCGACCAGACGGCGCCGAAGCGCTGTGCGGGAATGCCGTCGATCAGGGGCGCATCGCTGTCGTAGGAAAAATCTTTCAACTCGCCGAAGCGCGTGGCGCGCGCCTGCACGCCCCAGCCGGCCGCTTGCCAGTCGGCACCGAGGATCAATTTGCTGGTCGGTGACGCATGTTTGATGCGGAACAAACTCGTCTCCGTCAGCAGGGTCAAACTCGGATCGATATTGGCCAGCGTAGCGGAACTCTGGCGCACCTTGTCGAGACTGGTCTTGTTCAGGTTCAGCGCCGCGTTCAGGTTCAGCTTGCCTGACGTGAAGGCCAGCTCGTGATTCAGCACCACGTCCAGCCCCTTGGTACGCGTGTCGAGCAGGTTGGCCAGGTAGGCCACGGACTGGATGTCGCTGCGGCCATTCGCGGCCAGGTAGGCGGTGACGGCGTCGCTCTGCAAATCGCTCGAGCGCGTGATGCGGTCGCGGATGCGGATCACGTAGGCGTCCACCGTCACGCTGGTGGCGGCCGCCGGTTTCCAGGCCAGGCCCAGCGAGACGTTGGCCGATTTTTCCGGTTTCAGCTGTTGCGCGCCGAAGCTGCGCGCCAGCGGGTCGCTGGCCGGCAGCAGGGCCGATGTTTGCAGGGCCGTGCCATCGGCGTTGAAGTTTAATGTGGCGAAGCGGAAACCCGTCTGCACGAGGGCCGGTGCGCGGAAGCTGTTCGACAGCGAACCGCGCACGAGAAAGGTGTCGGTTACTTTATAGCGCGTCGACAGCTTGCCCGTGCTGGCGCTGCCGAAGTCGCTGTAGTCAGAATAGCGGGCGGCGGCGCCCACCAGCAGGCGCGGCGTGAGGTCGTTTTCCACGTCTGCATACACGGAGCGTACTTGTCGGCTGCCGTCGTAGGCGTCCGATGGGCGCAAGCCGGGTCCCGCCTGCGCGCCCGGTGGCGCGTCGGTAAAACCGCCGGCCGCATACGACGCGGGGTCGCCGGCCGAGCTGGTGTAGGTTTCGCGCATCCATTCGGCGCCCACTGCCACGCTCAACGGTGACGGCAGGCCGATGTCGACGGTGCGCGTGGCATCGAGATTCAAGGCGTTCTGGCGGAAGTCGAAGCCGGCCAGCTTGAAACGCGTGGGGCTGGCCGCGCCCAGCGAAGCGTTGACGGAGTGGCTCACGCCGTAGTCAAAGCGGTCGCTGCCGTGGCGCGCGCTGGCGTCCCAGTTCCACTCGCCCGCGCTGCCGCGCACGCCGGCCACGATGCTGAGGTCGCGCTTGTCGCCGTTGGTGACGGGGCGGTAGCCGTTCGGATACAGGGCCGGCACGTTCGACGGGTCGCCCGGATAGCGGAAGTAGGCGCTGCCGTCCGATTTGCGCTCGTTGAGGGTGGCAAACGAGTACAAGTCCAGGCCATTTGCCAGGGTGAGCTGGGTGTTGTAGAACAGGTAGTTGTTGCGCTGGCGTGAGTCACCCGACTTGAATACGACCTTGCCGTCGAGCGCCTGGTCAGCCGGCGTGAAGTTGTAGGAAGTCCAGCCCGCGTCGCTGGGGCCGGCCCGTTCCGTGGGCGAGCGGCGCCGCGTTTCCGCGCCGAAGCGGAAGAATCCCGCCTCGCCCAGCGGCACGCCATAGTCGGCGTTGACGATGACGCTCTGGCCATCCGTCAGGGTTTGATCGGTGGGCTCGAAATGCGTGTGGTTGGCGCCATAGCTGACGGAGGCGCCGCCGCCCGTGCGGGCTTTTTTCAGCACGATGTTGATCACGCCCGCGACGGCATCGCTGCCGTACTGGGCACCGGCGCCGTCGCGCAGGATTTCGATGTGGTCGATGGCGTTCGGCGGAATGGCGTTGATGTCGACCGGTACGGTGCCGGCGAAGCTGCTTTCCGTGTCGAGCACGGCGCTCGTATGGCGGCGCTTGCCGTTGATCAGCAACAGCACCTGGTCGGGCGCGAGGCCCCGCAGCTGGATGCCGCGCACGGAGTCCGATGCGCCGCTCGACTCGATGCGGGGGAAATTGATCGACGGCGACAGGTTTTGCAGGGCCGCGCCGACGTCGCCCGTCGACAGCGCGTTGCTTATTTCGCGCACGCCGAAGCGGTCGATGGGCACGCTGCTGTCGAACACCGTGCGGTTGCGCGCGCGCGAGCCGACGACAGTGACCTGGTCGATGCTGGCGCCGGCCGTTTCATTGGCGCTGCCGGTGGTGGGTTGCGCATCTTGTGCCCAGGCGCACGGTGCGCCCAGCATGGCGCAGGCCAGCACGATGGCGCGCAGCGGCGTGGCGGGAGTGGCAGATACAGGATAGAAGTGGCACGTATGCACGGCGTGGTCCTTTGGGTTCGATTAGTGTCGGTTTGGAAACAGTTGCCATGAGCTTAAGGGAGGCGCCCGCCGGCGCTAACGATTCTTTCTGGATATGCTTATGCTGTTGTTTTTATGTCGCCAGGAACGCAGCAGGGAAGGCGTGATGTAGGCAAGGCGTGCTGTCGATAGCGTCCACGCAGGCCGCTGAAGGATCAGGATTTGGGCGCGGCCGGCATGTCGGGCTGGGCCGTGACGGGGGTGCCGGCCGCTTCCAGCGGCGCGACGAAGTTGCACAGGTCCAGCTGCAGCTTGCCGTGCCTGCCCAGGGCGGGGTTGAAGGCATACGAAGTGATGCCGCAGTTGGGCACGTCGGCCGCCTTGTCGATGGCCAGGATGGCGTGCTCGTCGCAGCGTTCCAGCAGGTAGCGCAAGCAGTTGACGATGACCTGGTGGCCGACGATCAGCACCCGTTCGCCCCGGTATTCGCGGGTGATGGTGTCGAGCACGCTGCGCAGGCGCAGGATGACGTCGCACCAGCTTTCGCCGCCCGGTGGGCGGAAGTAAAATTTACCGACGTGCTGGCGCTGCTCGTACAGTTCCGGGTACTTGCTGGCAATGCCGTGCACGGTCAGGCGGTCGAGAATGCCGAATTCCTTTTCGCGCAGGCGCTCGTCGGCCACCACGGAGGCGAGGCTGTCCGCATCGATGCGCGCCAGCACGGCTTGTGCCGTTTGCTAGGCCCGCACATACGGCGAGTACAGCACGACGGTCGGTTGTTGATCAGGGGGGAGGGTGGCGAACCAGTCGCCCAGGGCGTGCGCCTGGCGCGCGCCAAGCTCGGAGAGGGGGACATCGACATCGCGCTCGGCGATGGCGATCAATAACTGTTTTTCCGCTTCGGCTGCATCGCGTGCCACGTTGCCGGCACTTTGGCCGTGACGCACGATCCAGATTTGCTGCGGCCATTTCTGCTCCATCGCCTTGCGCCTTCCTCTGTATTTATTGTGAATAAATATAGACGAAAGCGGCAAGGCGCGGCGCGCCGGTGGATGCCTTCTTAGGCGGCGTGTTCCGCTTCGTCCAAGTCGGGTGCGTCGTCGCTGTTGTAGATGGCCAGGTCGGTCTGTCCCATGACCCTGCTGGTGACGGTGCCGGCCGTAATTGAGCCGCTGACGTTGAGGGCCGTACGGCCCATGTCGATCAGCGGTTCGACGGAGATCAGCAAGCCGGCCAGTGCGACGGGCAAGTCCATCGCCGACAGCACGATCAGCGCGGCAAACGTGGCGCCGCCGCCCACGCCGGCCACGCCGACGGAACCGATGGTGATGATGGCCAGCAAGGGCAGCAGGAAGCTGACGGTGAACGGGTCGACGCCGACGGTAGGAGCGATCATCACGGCCAACATGGCAGGGTAGATGCCGGCGCAGCCGTTCTGGCCGATGGTCGAACCGAACGAGGCGGCGAAGTTGGCGATGCCTTCCGGCGTGCCCAGGCGCTGGGTTTGCGTCTGCACGCTCATCGGGATCGAACCGGCGCTCGTGCGCGACGTAAACGCGAAGGCCAGCACGGGGAAGACCTTTTTCACGAAACGCAGCGGGTTCAGTCCCACGCCGGCGATGATGGCCAGGTGCACGAGGAACATTAATATCAGCGCGCTGTACGAGGCGACAACGAAGTTGATCAACTTTAAAATGTCCGTGTAGCTCGACGAGGCCACCACTTCAAACATCAGCGCAAACACGCCGTACGGCGTCAGGCGCAGCACCAGGGTGACCATGCGCATGACGATGGCGTGCGCCACTTTCATGAAGCTTTCGAAGGAAGCGAAGATTTCCGGCTTTTTCGCCGCGATGCCCGTGGCCGAGATGCCGATGAAGATGGAGAACACCACGACGGCGATGGTCGACGTCTTGCGCGCGCCCGTCATGTCGAGGAAGGGGTTGGTCGGCACGAAGCTGACCAGCAATTTTGGCAGCGACAGGGCTTTTGCCGTTTCCAGCGAGCCTTGCAACTGCACGCCGCGCGCCACTTCTGCCGCGCTCGAGGTCAGGCCGACGGCCGTCAAGCCGAACAGCTTGGCCATCAAAATGCCCAGCGCGGCGGCGATCGTGGTGGTAATGAGCAGGGTGCCGATGGTCAGCGCGCTGATCTTGCCCAGGGAACTCGCATCCTTGAGTTTTAGAATGGCGGAAATGATGGAGACCATGATCAGCGGCATGATGATCATTTGCAGCAGTTTGACGTAGCCGCTGCCGACGATGTCGATGTATTCATTGGTGCCCGCGATGATGGGCGAACCGGCGCCATACAGCGCTTGCACGGCCGCACCGAGCAGCACGCCCAGGCCCAGACCCGTGAATACGCGCACGGTAAACGTTGCGTGTTTGCGTTGCTGGTGGAACATGAAGGCGAAGACGAGCAACGCAACGAGCAGGTTCAGAATGATGTTAATTGCCATGAAGGGGGCCTTATCTTGGTTTTATTCGAGACTGCACGCAGCACATAAAACTGTACTACCACTGACAGCTGCCCCAGCCCGGGGCGGAAGGGCAAGTACTGTACAGTACTATGGTGGCGTTTTGCGCCATACCGCTGCGAATATTACGCTATATAAATATGCTTCACAGGCATAAGCGCAGGTATAGGTCTGCCGGATGATTGTGAAAAGGAAGATTTCATGCCAGCATTGCACGTTTGTTCGTTTGCTAATCTGGCGCACTATTTTTAAGGAAAAAGATGAATGCTTTAACGGAAGCCCAAGTACTCGATGCGGAAGAGCGCTTGCGCCTGGCCATGATGGCCTCCGACGTGGCTGTACTGAATGTGTTGCTGGCCGATGACTTGTTGTTTACCAATCACCTGGGGCACTTGCTGAGCAAGCATGCGGACCTGGCAGCACACGAGCAGCGCCTGCTGGCCATCACGGACTTGCGCGCCTCCGAGCGCCATGTGCGCGTCAACGGCCACGTGGCCGTGGTCTCCGTGCGCATGCAGCTGACGGGCAAGTATCACGACGTGGAGACGCATGGCGACTTCCGTTTTACGCGCGTCTGGACGCAGGATGCGGCCGGCGCGCTGCAAGTGATCGCCGCCCATTCGGGCGTCGTGGCTTGAGGAGCAAGGTTTAGTGGATCATCGTTCCAAAGGGCAGCTGTTTGAAGCTGTCATCGCCGCCGGCCCGGCTACCCTGGCCGTCACGGCCGGCTATCCGGTGCTGCTGTATAACCTGGTGCGCACCTGGGCCGACGCCCCCGGAGACCATGCCCTGGCCGCTCTGTTGCTGACGGGTGGCCTGTGGGCCTTGCTGGAATTCTGGCGCATCGCCCTGGCGACGGTGGCGCGCAAGGCATATGCGTTCAACTGGCGCTTCTGGCTGGCCATCGCCGCTTTTCTTGCCTGCTTCGTGCGTTTCGTGCCGGACATGCCGGCCGGACTGATGCTGCTGTTGCTGGTGTTGCCGGCGCTGGCGTGGATACATTTCATTTTGCTGCAGATTAAGCGGCCGCGCGACCTGTAGGTTTTACTCTTCCTCTTCGGCTTCAACTTTTAGCCAGGCTATCCGCCCATTGCCCGCCTCATGCAGATGGGCCAGCAGGGCGGTGGCCGCCGTTTCCGCCAGGCTGAAGTCGAACAGCACGGCGTCGCCGTGTTCCACGTTCAGCAAGGTGGCGCCGGCGCCATCGAGTTCGCGCCGCAGCATGCCTTCCATCGCATATGGCACCGTGCAGCGCAAGGTTCGCTGGCGCACGATGGCCGTCTGTTCCGCTTGCAACAACGCTTGCGCCACGCTGTCCGTGTAGGCACGCACGAGGCCGCCCGCGCCCAGCTTGATCCCGCCAAAGTAGCGCACCACGGTGGCCAGCACGCCTTCCAGGTCCTGATGGCGCAGCACGTCGAGCATGGGCCGCCCGGCTGTGCCGCTCGGTTCGCCATCGTCGACGGCCGCCGACTGCCCACCCGCCAGCAAGGCCCAGCACACATGGCAGGCGCCCGGATGCTGCGCCTTCAAGTCATTGACTACCTGCTGCGCGCTGGCGCGGTCCGTCATCGGCTGCACGCAACCGATGAAACGGCTTTTCTTGATGATCAGTTCGCTGTAGACGGGGGTGGCGATGGTAAACGGCATGGCGGGTGCGAAGGCGGGCAAAGCAACATGATAGAGGAAATGCGCGCCGGGCACGAGTCAGTCCCCCCGTTCACGCGGCGGCGGCCACCAGTTCGCGCAGCGCCGTGTCGCGCACTTGCAGGATATCGAACAGGCCCAGCGCGTGCAGTGCGGGCAAGGCGTCGAGGATGTCGTGCTCGGCGACGGCCTTTTCGTCGATGCTGCTGGCGTCGTCCAGCCATAGCCTGGCATTGGCGAGGAAGGCGCCCACCGTGCCCTTGCGCACGGTGACGCCGTTGAACTGGCCCTGGTTTTGTTGATCGGCTAATACGTCTTCTGCACGCATGCTGAACTCCTGAATATTGGAAAGACTTCACTGTATGATGGCCGGATTGTCTTGCCTGCGTTGTTTATGTCATTCGATACGTCAAAGCCGCCAATTTTTGCAGCGTCGTCGCCGTCGCCGCTGCGCGCCATGCGCATTGCCCAGCCGCAGGAACGGGTGACGGCGGCGCACCGCCATGCCAGCGGCCAGCTGTTCGGCGCCATGCGGGGCTTGCTTTCCGTTGCCGCCGACAGCGGACAGCGGACAGTGGGTAGTGCCGGCCAGCCACTGCGTATGGATGCCGCCCCATCACGTCCATGCGCTGCGTTCGCATGGCCCGTTTGCGGGCTGGAGCGTGTATGTGGACGAGGCCAGTTGCGCCAGCTTGCCCGCTGCGCCTTGCGTGATGCGCGTCTCGGGCTTGCTGCGCGAGGCAGTGGCCCGCGCCAGCGCCTGGGACGAGGGTGCGCTCGATGCGCGGCAAGCCCGCGTGGCGGGCGTGATCCTCGACGAGATCGCCGCTTCGCCGCACGAGTCCTTCGGCTTGCCCCTGCCCACGGACCCGCGCCTGCTGCGCGTGGCGCGCGCCGTGCTCGATGACCTGGCCGACGAGCGGGGCGTGGAAGCGTTTGCCACCTGGGCCGGCGTCTCGCCGCGCACCCTGGCGCGCCGTTTCACGATCGAGACGGGCTTTACGCCCTCGGCCTGGCGCCAGCGCGCCCGCATCCTGCGCGCCCTGGAATTATTGGCCACCGGCCAGCCCGTCACGACCATTGCGCTGGACCTCGGCTACGACAACGTCAGCGCCTTCATCGCCATGTTCAAGCGGGTGATGGGCGTGACGCCGGGGAGGTATGGGGAAGGGCATGGCAGTGAATCGAGCAATATCGGTGTTTTATAAAATGCAACTTGCTGAAGATGGAGACGGCCAAGGCTGAAATCGTGTACGAATGGCGGACTTGAACCCATTGGATTACACACAAGTCAACCACCCAAGGCGCCCATCTGGCGCAGCATCCTGATTGTTTGAGCTGACACATGGACATCGTGCAGACCGCGCCAGATCGTCATGACGCCGGGCTCGCCATCGCACTTGCGGGCGAGGAAGCCGCCGACGCGGGCGATCAGGCGTAGCACTTCGTTGAGCGACGAGGTCGGTGGTGGCAGCTTCTTGTTGAGCATATAGGCTGCCTGGATTTCGTCGGGATCGAAGAACAGGCTGGCGTCCAGATCGGGACAGGTCCGTCCCATGCGTATCAGGTAGGCGATGCGCCAGGCAACCACCATGTACAAGGCCAGCGCCCGCTCCAGCCGGTCGATGGAGGACAACTGCATTTTTTCCACCTTGCAGCCGTTCTTGAGCACGTTGAAAAAGAGCTCGATCTCCCACCGCGCGCGATACCAGTCGATCACCTGGCATGCCTGCTCCAGCGTTGTCGCCGGGCAGTTGGTCAGCAGGCGCCACGCCACCGGCGTGACGCCTTCGGGCGCATCGACTTCGCGCGCGATGACACAGGTCGCTTCGACTGTGTCGCGCCTGCCGTCGCGCAGCAGCACGCGATCGGAACGCTAGTTGAGCGTTCAAGCAGATTCACCATGCTTGTCCACCTGCCTCGCGAGGAAGGCTACGGATTGATACCTAGGACGAAAAATGGCCCTGCGTTGGCTGGCTACGGAGCTGTCACGATGGCTAATGCGCTCAAGAATACCGTGACGGACATGCCCACCCTTTTGTGGCAGTCATTGACCTGGGATCGCGGCAAAGAACTGTCGGATCATGCCCGCTTCACGGTCGAGTCCGGGGTGAAGGTATTCTTTGCCGACCCGCATAGCCCATGGCAGCGCGGCACAAACGAAAACACGAATGGCCTAGATGGAGACTAGTGGCAAACCACAAATTTGCTACCGCTAGTGGCGAAGCAAGCCAGCCTGCTTTGATGGGGCTGTGCTTGTTTTGCAGCGACCAGAGAGCGACCAGAAACAAAAAAGCCCACGAACCGAAATTCGTGGGCTTCTCTGAAGTATTTGGTAGGCCGTGCGGGATTCGAACCTGCGACCAACGGATTAAAAGTCCGCTGCTCTACCAGCTGAGCTAACGACCCAAAAACTTTTTACAACTGAACTGCGGTAACACTGTGCGGTACGTGCTTGCCATGAAGACTTGCAAACGAACCACAAATTCTTGGTAGGCCGTGCGGGATTCGAACCTGCGACCAACGGATTAAAAGTCCGCTGCTCTACCAGCTGAGCTAACGACCCAAGGGCGGCTATTATGACGGCCAATGGCGCTTTTGGGAAGGGCGGGAATGGAAAAAACCTTGCATGGTGCCAGGGTAGGGTATAATATAGGTAGATAGCCTACCTACTTATATATTCCTATGTCCACTACCGAAGACCTCCCCATCCCCGCACGCGCGCTGGCGCTGTCCGATGAATTGCGTACTGCCTTCAAGCGCCTGCTGCGTTCCATGCAGCGCGAAGGGGGCGAGCTGGAAGGCGGCGTGTCGATGATGCAATACATGCTGCTGGCGCTGATTCACGAGCAACCAGGCATCGGCGTGGCCGCGCTGGCGCGCCTGCAGAATGTGCGCGGGCCGACCGTCAGCGCGCAGGTCAAGTCGCTCGAAGAGGCGGGCCTGGTCGAGCGCAGCGCGCCCGATCCGCAAGACCGCCGGCGTTCGGGCCTGCAGGTGTCCGCGCAAGGGCTGGCGATCCTCGAAACCTTGCGCGCGCGGCGCCGCGATGCGCTGGCGCGGCGCATCGCCCGTCTGACGCCGCAGCAGATCGATGCACTGGCCGCCGCCATGCAGCCGCTGCTTGAGATTGGCCAGGCATGAGCGGCCACGATCAAGCTTCCGATGCCGTAAAACCCGTCACCGAACGCGAAGTGTGCGCCATCTATCTGGGCCTGATGACCGTGCTGGGCCTCGGTGCGCTGGATCAGAGCATCGTCGCCACGGCCTTGCCGCGCATCGTCGACGACCTGGGCGGCATGGCGCATCTGTCGTGGGTGGTGACGGCATATGTGCTGGCCTCGACGGCCACCATGCCCCTGTACGGCAAGCTGGCTGACCAGTACGGCCGCCGTCCCATGATCTTCACGGCCCTGCTGACCTTTTTGCTCGGTTCCGTGCTGTGCGGGCTGGCGCAGAACATGACGGAGCTGATCATCTTCCGCGCCATCCAGGGCCTGGGTGCAGGCGGCTTCATGCCGCTGGCGCAAATCATCATCGGCGACATCGTGCCG
Source organism: Janthinobacterium sp. CG_23.4 (assembly GCF_029892305.1). Taxonomy (NCBI): domain Bacteria; kingdom Pseudomonadati; phylum Pseudomonadota; class Betaproteobacteria; order Burkholderiales; family Oxalobacteraceae; genus Janthinobacterium; species Janthinobacterium sp. CG_23.4. Next base: position 1,304,526 of record NZ_JARXUX010000001.1, read on the forward strand.
CCGGCCGAACGGGGCAAGCGGCAAGGCATGGTGCCCATGGTGTATGCCGTCACCAGCGTGCTGGGGCCCGTGCTGGGCGGCGTCATCACGGATGCCTTGTCGTGGCACTGGATTTTCTATGTCAACCTGCCCATCGGCGCGGCGGCCTTTGTCATCATTGCGCGCGCCATGCGCAAACCCGCGCGCGCGCATGCGCACAAGATCGACTACCTGGGGTCGGCATTGCTGACGGGCGCCATCACGGCGGCCCTGCTGGTGCTGGCGCTGGGCGGCACGGAGTGGCCGTGGGATTCCTTGGCCATCAAGGTGTGCGGCGGCATTGCCGTGCTGCTGGGTATCTGGCTGGCCTTCCACGTGAGCCGCGTGGATGAACCGGTGCTGCCGCCCGATCTGTTCGAGAACCGCACCTTTAATATTGCCAGCCTGGTGATGGCCATGACCTTCATGGGCTTGATGGGCGCCAGCGTCTTCTTTCCCCTGTTCTTCCAGCTGGTGATGGGCACCAGCCCGGCGGAGTCTGGCGTGATGACGGTGGCGATGATGGTGGGGCTGGTGGCGTCGTCGATGTTCAACGGCCGCGTGCTGTCGCGCTCGGGCAAGTACAAGATGGTGCAGGTGGTGGGGCTGGCCGTGGCGGTGCTGGCGTTTGCCGTGCTGGCGTGGGCCATGGCAACGTCGCGCGGGTACTGGATCATCGAGCCGGCCATCTTCTTCCTCGGCACGGGGCTGGGACTGGTGATGCCGAACATGACGATTGCCGTGCAAAATGCCTTGCCGCTGGCGCGCCGCGGCGTGGGCACGGCCATGCTGGCCTTTTTCCGCTCGCTGGGCGGCTTGCTGGGCGTGACGGCGTCCGGCGCCATCCTGGCGCATCAGCTGCACCAGCATGGCGTGGAAGCCGTCTCGGCGCTCGGTGCGCAGGCGGCGGCGCAGACGGTGGAAGTCTACCGCCATGCGATCGCCAGCGTGTTTGGCGCCGGCGCCGTGCTGCTGCTAGTGGGACTGGTCTTCCTGCTGTTCTTGCCGGAACTGCCCCTGGAGGGGCATCCGGCAACGCTCAACGATGATCAATAGCGTTCGAGCCAGTGCGCGTACGGCGCCGGCAGGGTCCACGAGGCGCGTTCCACGCCGAGTTCCTTGGCGGCAAAGTATGCCCAGTGCGGATTGGCCAGGTGCGCCTTGCCCACCATCACCACGTCGAGTTGCTCTTCCTTGACGACGCGCTCGGCAATGGCCGGCGTGCCGAAGCCCCAGGCGGACGAGACGGGCACGCCCGCTTCGCGGCGCACGCGCTCGGCAATCGGGCCCATGAAGGCCGGACCCCACGGAATCGAGACGTCGGGAATGGTAAAGCCCATGCTGACGCTGAGCATGTCCATGCCGGCCTCCTTGAACTGGCGCACCAGGCCGATCGATTCGAGCAAGGTTTGTTCGTCGCGGCCGTCAAATTCCAGCACGCCGAAGCGGATCGTCAGCGGCAGGTGCTCGGGCCATACGGCACGCACGGCTTTCAATGTTTCCAGCAAAAAGCGGCTGCGGTTTTCCACGCTGCCGCCATAGATATCGTCGCGCTGGTTCGCGTGGGACGAGAAAAAGCTTTGCGCCAGATAGCCGTGGGCGAAGTGCAGTTCCAGCCACTCGAAGCCCACTTCGCGGGCGCGCACGGCCGCGTCGACGAAGTTCTGTTGCACGCCGGCGATATCGTCGAGGTTCATGGCACGCGGCACTTTCGGCAGGCCGCCGCCAAAGGCGATGGCGGACGGCGCGATGGTTTGCCAGCCGCGCGTGTCGCCGTCAAGAATATGGTCGTCGCCTTCCCATGGGCGGTTGGCGCTGGCCTTGCGGCCCGCGTGGGCGATCTGGATGCCGGGCACGGAGCCGGCCGCCTTGATGGCTTTGACGACGGGCACGAAGGCTTGCGCCAGATCATCATTCCAGATACCCGTGCAGCCGGGCGTGATGCGGCCTTCCGGCGCCACGGCCGTCGCTTCGACGATCACCAGTCCGGCACCGCCGCGCGCCATGCCTGCGTAGTGCGACAGATGCCAGTCGTTGGCCTGGCCATCGACGGCCATGTACTGGCACATGGGTGGCACGGCGATGCGGTTGCGCAGGGTGATGTCTTTGAGAGTGTAGGGCTGGAAGAGGGCGGACATGGTGGCCTTTGTGTGTGTGGGGGGGGTAGATAGGGAAATGCTGATTCGGTAGTTCGTAAATATTCGAAGAATGGAATTAGTATAGCGCATGCTGTATGATTCTGCTCATGCGTCCACACAAACATCCTCCCGCCAGCGAATTCGTCCTCGAACGCGTACTCTACGCCTTGAGCGATTCCATTCGCCTCGACATCGTGCGCCACCTGGCCAGAGTGGACGCGGCCGCTTGCGGCGACCTCGACGGCGGGCGGCCGAAGTCGACCGTTTCCCACCATTTCAAGGTTTTGCGCGAAGCGGGCCTGGTGCATACGGAAAACGCCGGCACGACGCATATGAATACCCTGCGCCGCGCCGATATCGAGCACCGTTTCCCTGGCTTGCTCGATGCCATCCTGGCGCAGCAGAAATAGTACCCTCGGCACCAGCGGCGCTGTAGGCAGCGTAGGCGAGCATATAGGGCGTGTAGCCGCCTGTCGTGCCCCGCCACCCTCCAGGCTCGGCTATGATATCGGCCTTTCGGTAAATCCTCAGCCGCGCGCCTTTTGCGCGACGGCTGGCGACACTGCCTGGCATGGCAAGGGATGGGAATGACGGCAGCAGCAGTGGCATCACAGGCGGACCTGGCAAATCGTCCGCAGTTTGGCTGGATCAATGGATTAAAGGCGGGTGCGGCGCAGTTGATCGTCTTGCACCACCTGGCATTTTACGGGCCCATGTCCGACTACGTGCAGCCCCTATGGCCTGCGCTGCTGAACTGGCTCGGTGGTAGTGCGCGCATCGCCGTACAAGTATTCCTCGTCATCGGCGGCTTTCTGGTCGCCAAATCGCTGTCGCCCGCCGCCCGTCCCGGCATTGCTAACCCGCTACAGGCGATCTGGCGCCGTTATGCCAAGCTGGCGCCGCCTTTCCTGGTCGCCACCGTGCTTGCGGCCGTGGCGACGCCCGTGGCCGGCATCTGGATGCTGCACGACTCCATGTCGGCCGCCGCCACCCTGGGCCAGCTGAGCGCGCATGCCTTGCTGCTGCACGGCGTGCTGGGCTATGCATCGCTGTCCGCCGGCGCCTGGTACGTGGCCATCGATTTCCAGCTCTACCTGTTGACGCTATCGCTGCTGTGGCTGGGTGGCCGCCTGGCGGGCCAGCGGCGCATGGGCTGGCTGATGCCGCTGGTCATCACCGCGGGCATCACTTTTTCCTTGCTGTATTTTAACCTCGACGCCGCCTGGGATAATTGGGCGCCGTATTTCTTTGGCAGCTATGGCCTGGGGATCATGGCCTGGTGGGCCAGCGACCCTGCGCGCAAGCCCGCGACCATGACTGCGCTCATGCTGATGGCCGCCGTGCCTGCGCTGCTGGCACTGGCCATCGACTACCGCAGCCGCATCGTCCTGGCGCTGGTTGTTGCCTGCGCGCTCTTCCTGTTTGGCCGCGCCCGCACGCCTTCGCGCAGTCGCGCCTGGGGCGTCATCAATGCTCTAGGGCGCATCTCGTATGCCGTTTTTTTGGTCCACTTCCCCGTCTGTCTACTGGTCAATGCCTGGTTTATTGCCCATGTCCCATTGGTGCCAGGCTGGCAGGCGCTGGGCATGCTGGTGGCCTGGGGTGCCAGCTTGGCGGCCGGGGCGGTGTTTTACCGCTGGGTGGAGGTGCCGTTGGGGCGGGTGGTGGGCCAGGTGGTGGCGCATCTGGCTGGGCGACAGGCGTGGGTATCGCGGTAAAAACTGGCGCTTGAAGTGAGGCGGATGAGGAAGGGGGCGTCGGGAAATGGCGCCCCCGATGTGCTTGTCAAGCGCAAGTGCTGCTGGCCGATTGCGTGATGAGATGGCTGTGATGACCGCGCCCTAGTGTGCCGCTGATGCTGCTGCAAAACAAAAAAGCCAACCGCGAACGGTTGGCTTCTTCATAGTATTTGGTAGGCCGTGCGGGATTCGAACCTGCGACCAACGGATTAAAAGTCCGCTGCTCTACCAGCTGAGCTAACGACCCAAAAACTGTACAACAACTTCGGTAACACTGTGCCGTAGGAAAATGCTTGCCGTAAAAGATTGCAAGCAGATCAGTACTGCGTATTCGTGGTAGGCCGTGCGGGATTCGAACCTGCGACCAACGGATTAAAAGTCCGCTGCTCTACCAGCTGAGCTAACGACCCGAAGAAGGAAGATTATAGGGGGTGCCCGCGATTCTGTCAAACCCAAGGGGCAACTTTTTCCCCGCTTTTACTTTTTGCCGACCCGTTCCTTGGCCGCTTGCGCTGCGCTCGAGCCTGGATAGCGCGAGATCAGGGCGTTCAGGGTCTTGGTGGTATTGGGCTTATCTTTCAGCTCCGTGTAGCAGCTGGCGATGTTGAGCATGGCGTCAGGCGCCTTCGGGCTGTCCGGGTAGAGCTTCAGTACTGCCTGCTGCGCCGTGATGGCGTTCTTGCAGTCGCGCTGGGCGTAATAGGCATTGCCCAGCCAGTATTGCGCGTTGGCCGCATAGGCCGATTCCGGGTAGCGTTTCACGAAGGCGTCCAGTGCCGTGACGGCGCCCTTGTAGTCGCCCGACTTGAACAGGCCGAATGCCGATTCATAGGTGCTTTGCTCGGACACGCCCACGGCCGCTTCCTGGCCATCGATGGTGACCTGGCGCGGTTCGAGCTTGCGCAGGCGCGCGTCGATATCGGTGTAGAAATCCTTCTGACGCTTTTGCGTATTTGTCAGGTCGTTACCCAGCACTTCGATCTGGCCGCGCAGGCGGGCGATCTCTTGCATGGTCTGGTCATGCTGGTTGAGCAGGCTCAAGGTGCTGGTCTTGTCCGCCTTGGTATCGATACGGTTGTTCAGGTCGCGCGCCATGGCGTCGACCTTGGCGCGCAGCTCCAGGATGGCTTTGCGCGCTTCGTCGTCGTCGAACAGGGCGGCGTTGGCGTGCAGGGGCAGGTAGGCAAACGCGGCCATCAAGGCGGCGGCGACGCCGGCTTTCGAGAATGTCATCATGGGTCGGGCTTTCAAAGGTTACGCAAAACATGCAAACGGGGCGCCGGGCGGTGAATCACCGCGCTGCGCCCCATTATTATGCCTATGACTGGCCAGTTAGGTAAGCGTCAATGCTGCAGCGCTTACCCGTCAACATCAATAAACGATGTCAGCGCGGCGGTTTTCAGCCCATGCTGCTTCGTTGCTGCCTTGTGCTTTAGGCTTTTCTTTGCCCAGCGATACGGCTTCCATTTGGCCTTCTGGCACGCCCAGGGCGGCCATCGACTTGCGCACGGCTTCAGCACGTTTCTGGCCCAGGGCCAGGTTGTACTCAGCGCCACCGCGTTCATCGGTGTTACCTTGGATCAGGATCTTGCGGCTAGGCGTTTTCACCAGGTAGCCAGCGTGGTTTTGCACGACTGCGGTGTCCGCTTCACGCACGACGTATTTGTCGAAGTCGAAGTAGATGCTGCGGTTAGCCAGCACGCCTTTTGGATCGTCCAGTGGATCGACCGAAGCGGTCGTCACTGGCTGAACTTGACGGGTGTCAACTGGTGCGGCGACTTTTTCAGGAGCGCGCTCAACGACTGGGGTTTCTGCTACTTTGACTGGGGTGCTGCAAGCGGACAGCAGGGCTGCGGTAGCGGCGATGAAAGCCAAACTTTTAAAGTTACTCATTTTTATTCTCCGGGTCATGGTTAAAGGTGAAACTGTACAGCATTTACTTCATAAAAGGACCCCAGGTGGGCTCCTTGATATTGCCAGCTTGAGTAGTCAAGCGCTGTTTGACGCGGCCATCCACCGATACCACTGCCAGCGACTTGCGTCGTCCGGATTCGGTCGCGTACATAATATATTTCCCGTTCGGCGAAAAGCTCGGTGATTCGTCGTTGGCGGTGTCCGACAGGCGCAGTTCCTGGCCACTAGCCAGGTCGAGCGCGTAGAGCTGGAAATTGCCATCGCGACGGGAAATATAAGCGAGAGTCTTCCCGTCGGACGAAATCCGCGGGCTGATGTTGTAAGAGCCGCCAAACGTCACGCGCTTGGCTTCGCCACCGCTGACCGACATGCGGTAGATCTGTGGTCCGCCGCTGCGATCGCTGGTGAAGTAAATGCTTTGTCCGTCTGCCGAAAATTGGGGTTCCGTATCGATGCCGCTGCTGTTGCTGACGCGGCGCAAGCCGCTGCCGTCGGCATTGACGGTGTAGACCTGGGTATGGCCATCGCGCGACAGCGCCACGGCCAAGCGCGCGCCGTCCGGGCTCCAGCTTGGCGCCGAATTGCTGCCTTTTTCGTTCGACACGATGGTGCGCTCGCGCGTCACCAGGTTTTGCACGTAGACGATGGGCTTTTTCTTTTCAAACGAGACATACGCCACCTTGGTGCCGTCCGGCGACCATGACGGCGAAATGATCGGTTCGTTCGAGCGCAGGGCGACCTGGATGCCTTCGCCATCGGCGTCGGCCACTTCCAGCCGGTATTCGCGGCCCGATTGCGTGACGTAGGCGATGCGCGTGGCGAACGCGCCTTTGACGCCCGTCAGTTTTTCATAGATGTCATCGGCAATTTTATGCGCCAGCAGGCGGTTGAACTGCGGCGCAGCCGCATTGTTCATGCCCGACAGCTGCGCGCCCTTGATGGTGTCGAACAGCTTGTAGCGCACGTCCAGGCGGCCATCGGCCATGCTTTGCACGGTGCCGGCCGCCAGCGCGTCGGCGCCGCGCGACTTCCATAGATCAAAGCTGACCGGCGCCGTTTCCGAGACGGGCGCATCGGCGTCGATCAGCTTGAACACGCCGCTGCGCGCCAGGTCGGCCTTGATGATGCCAGACAGCGATTGCGGCGCCGCCGATTCATTGACAAAGCTGGCGACAGCCACCGGGATCTGGTTGCTGCCGATCCCGGTAATCTCCACGCGCAGCTGCGCCTGGGCGCCGGACGCCCCCAGCATCAGGCCCGCGCAGAGCACGACATAGCTCATTTTTTTCATGGTCATCATTTAGGCAAATCCTTCATCTCGAATATGAGTTCAATCTCGCGTTCCACAGTGCCATCTTTTTTCTTTGGCAGTGGCGACGATTTATTAATGGCGTTTTCCACCGAGCTGTCATACGCCGGCAGGCCGCTACTTTTAATCTTTCGGACCGAAATAATTTCCCCAGTTGGCAGTTGCTCGATCTTGAACACGGCGCGCGGGTTGCCCGGCACGTCCGTGCTGCCGCTGTACGCGATATTGCTCTTGATCTTGCTCGTCAGGGCAGCGACATAGCCGCTGTCCTTGCGTGGCGCGGTCGCTTTCGCGGCCGTGCCCGTTGTGCCATTGCCTGCCTGAGCCATCAGCTGTTTCATGGCATCGGCATGCAATTTGTCGGCTGCGGCTTTTTCAGCCGCCGCTTTCTTGGCCTTGGCCGCTTTCTCGGCCGCCGCTTTTTTCTCGGACAGTTCTTTCTCGGCTTTTTCTTCCGCCGCTTTCTCTTTGGCCAGCTTGGCTTTCTCCAGCTTGTCGGCCTTCTCTGCTTTTTCTGCCTTTTCTTTTTCCAGCTTCTCAGCCTTGTCTTTTTCTTTTTGCTGCTGTTTTTCCAGTGCGCGCTTTTCTTCCTCGCGTTCTTTCAATTCTTGCTTGCGGCGTTCTTCCGCTGCCGCTTTCTCTTCTTTCAGTTTGGCTTTCTTGCGCTCAAGGGCGATTTCCGCCTCGCGCAGGTCGACCTTCGGCTCGGGGGCTGCCACCGGCGGCGGTGGCGGCGGGGCCGGCTGTTCCACTTGCGGTTGCGGCGGCGGCGCCGGTGTCGGCTCCGGTTCGGTCGCTACCTCAGGCGGCGGCGCGGCCGTCTGCACTTTCAGGTCCCACACTTCCGCTTCGACGGCGACAGGTTCCGTATTTTGCCAGTGTACGCCCACCCACAGGAAAAACAGCAGGCCAAGGTGCATCGCCAGCGCCAGGCCCAGCGAGGGCCAGCGGCTGCGTTCGCGCGGCACGCTATAGGGCTTGCCGAGTACATGGTCGATTTGTTTGGTCTGCAAAGTCTAGTCTATCTAAAAACGGTCAAGTCTGGAAATACGCTGCGGTGCTTACTTGGTGGCCAGGCCGACGCGGGTAATGCCCATCTTTTTCGCTTCCGAAATGAGCTGGATCACGTCGTCGTACTTGCTTTCCTTGTCGCCCGCAATCATTACGGGAAAGTCGGGATTGCTCTCGTGCAAGCCGCGCAGCTTACGCAGCAGGGCATCGCGGTTCGGTTCCGTTTCCGGCGCCAGTTGTTCCTTGCCGATGACGCCGATCGATAGCGAACCATTCGGCTTGAGCACGATCTGGATATAATCATCGGGCGGTTTCGCCGACCTTTCCGCATTGGGCAAGTTCACCACGCTGGGATTGTTCGACGATGGCATCACCATGAAAATGATCAGCAGCACCAGCATCACGTCGATATATGGCACGACGTTGATTTCGGACTTGAACTTGCGGCCGCGGCCGCCGCGCATGCCGCCGCTATTGAATGAGGAACCCATGGACGCTCCCTTTTAGCGCGACTGGCGCTGCAAGATGTTGGAGAATTCTTCGACGAAGCTCTCGAAACGGATCGCCAGGCGGTCGATATCATGCGAAAAGCGGTTGTAGGCGACGACCGCCGGAATGGCCGCAAACAGGCCGATGGCGGTGGCGATCAAGGCTTCGGCAATGCCGGGCGCGACGGCAGCCAGGGTGGCTTGCTGCACGTTGGCCAGGCCGCGGAAGGCGTTCATGATGCCCCAGACGGTACCGAGCAAGCCGATGTAGGGCGAGACGGAGCCGACCGATGCGAGGAAGGCCAGGTGCGATTCGAGCACGTCCATCTCGCGCTGGAAAGCGGCGCGCATGGCGCGGCGGGCGCCGTCGAGTACGGCACCTACGTCCAGCGCTTCGCGCGCACCGTAGGAAGCCTTGCCCTTGATGAATTCGCCCATGCCGGCATCGAAGATGCGCGCCAGCGCGCCGCTCTGGTCGCGGTTGCCGCTGGCATTTTGGTGCAGCGCATGCAAGTTGCCGCCAGCCCAGAAGCTGCGTTCAAATTCGATCGTTTGCTTGCGCGCCTGGCGCACGGCAAACATCTTGCGGAAAATGTAGGTCCAGCTGGTCAGGGAAATGAGCAGCAGCAGGGCCATGATCAGTTGCACGATCAAATGGGCATTGCTGATGAGCGCGAGGAAAGAAAGATCTTGTGTAACGTTCATTGGCTGGCAGTCTGTTGGGTGAATTGTCCGGGGGTGGCGGGTAGGGCTCAGGCGGCGCGCATGCGGGCCGCCACTGCATCAGGCACGGCGCGCGGGCGCAATGCCGAGTCGACGCAGCCGATCTTGACGCGGGCCGTGTTCAGCAGGCGCTCGCCGCACCAGGCTTGTTGCAGAAAAACAATGGAGGCGCGTCCCATTTTTTCTATGCTTAATGTTAATCTTACCGTGTCATCGAGTCTGGCTGGCGCATGATAGTCGGCGTTGACGCTTTTGACAACGAACATGGCGTCGTGCTGCTGCAGCAATGCTTGCTGGCTTACATCGATGGCGCGTAGCCATTCGGTACGCGCGCGCTCGAAAAATTTCAGGTAATTTGCGTAATAGACGATGCCGCCGGCGTCGGTATCTTCATAGTAGACACGCACGTTCCAGGTAAAGACTGAAGGCATGTTTATTGTGCCAGTAGTGAGATTGAGCAACATTTTACGCGATTTTTCTTCTTGTGACTGTGGGCTTTTGCTGGAAAGCCATGCAAAAACCGCATAAAAGTGGCCTAAAAGCGGGATGCAAGTTGCACCGCGGCATTGTAAATGCGGGGTGCATAATGACAAGTCCCGTAACATACGCTTACATACCGCCGCCAGGTTTAAGCACAGCTTAAGCGTCGCAGTCTCCGCTGCGGGCTGCGGCCTTGTCCGCTTCACCTTGGCGCACCGCCTTGGCGCACGGTGGCATGGTTGCATTCCTTGCTCAATTTGGGCACTTGACTTACAATTTGATTTCCATTACGTCTCACGTGACTGGCGAAAAGTCGGAGCGATCCCCATAATGTGGCGGTCGGCAATCCGGCGAAAGGTGGGCACCCACCGGGAAACGTGAGATTTTTCATCAGCCGTTCGCCTGGGTAGCCACTATGGAACAGTACGAAGAGGCTGCCTATCCAATGTTGTTATTCAATTAACGCCGGCTCCCCTCATTCGATCCAATCTGCCAGTACAAGCACCCTCATACTTGGAGTTTTTACATGTTTGCAAAAGATCACACCCTCGCCAACGTCGATCCTGAATTGTTCGCCGTTATTCAAAAAGAAAACGTGCGCCAGCACGATCATATCGAACTGATCGCGTCGGAAAACTATACGTCGCCAGCCGTAATGGAAGCGCAAGGCTCGCAGCTGACGAACAAGTATGCCGAAGGCTATCCAGGCAAGCGCTACTACGGTGGCTGCGAATACGTCGACGTGGCCGAGCAGCTCGCCATCGAGCGTGTCAAGCAATTGTTCGGCGCCGAATGCGCGAACGTACAGCCGAACTCTGGTTCGCAGGCGAACCAGGGCGTGTTCTTTGCCGTGCTGAAACCGGGCGACCTGATCATGGGTATGTCGCTGGCCGAAGGCGGTCACCTGACCCACGGCATGCCGCTCAATATGTCCGGCAAGTGGTTCGACGTCGTCTCGTATGGCTTGACGCCGGAAGAAGACATCGATTACGAGGCGATGGAGCGCCTGGCTCGCGAACGCAAGCCAAAGCTGATCATCGCTGGCGCGTCGGCCTTCTCGAAAAAGATCGACTTCGAGCGTTTCGGCAAGATCGCCAAGGAAGTGGGCGCCTACTTCCTGGTCGACATGGCCCACTACGCCGGCCTGATCGCCGCTGGCCTGTACCCGAATCCGGTGCCGTTCGCCGACTTCGTCACCTCGACCACGCACAAGTCCTTGCGCGGCCCGCGCGGCGGCATCATCTTGATGAAGGCGGAACACGAAAAAGCCATCAACTCGGCCATCTTCCCTGGCATCCAGGGTGGCCCGCTGATGCACGTGATCGCCGCTAAGGCGGTCGCCTTCAAAGAAGCGCTGAGCCCGGCATTCGTCGAATACCAGAAACAAGTGATCAAGAACGCCGACGTGCTGGCGAAAACCCTGATCAAGCGTGGCCTGCGCATTGTTTCCGGCGGCACCGAATCGCACGTCATGCTGGTCGACCTGCGCGCCAAGAACCTGACGGGCAAGGAAGCCGAAGCCATCCTCGGTTCCGCGCACATCACCTGCAACAAGAACGGCATCCCGAATGACCCGCAAAAGCCCTTCGTCACCTCGGGTATCCGCCTGGGCAGCCCGGCGATGACGACGCGTGGTTTCAAGGAAGCGCAAGCGGAAGAAGTGGGCAACCTGATCGCCGACGTGCTGGACAATCCGCATGACTCCGCCACCATCGAGCGCGTGAAAGCGGCCGTGAAAGTGCTGGCCGATGCACATCCTGTATACGCGGCATAATTATTTGTCCAGAATGTGTCATACGGAGTAAGATTCTGTCTGACCCATTCCAGCCGTGCCCAAGGGCGCCCGCAGTGATTGGGGCGCCCTTGTATTTCAGGGCGGCGATTTCCCGTAATTATTACTATAAAGTTGTAGCCAGCCCATGAAATGTCCATTTTGCCAGCACGGCGATACCCAAGTTCTCGATACGCGCGTATCGGAGGACGGGGATGCCATTCGGCGGCGCCGCCGTTGCGGCAAATGCGACAAGCGCTTCACGACCTACGAGCGGATTGAACTTATCATGCCGGCCGTCGTCAAAAAGAATGGCAGCCGGACGGACTTCGCTGCGGATAAGTTGCGCGGCAGCTTGATGCTGGCCTTGCGCAAGCGACCCGTCGCGGCAGCCTCCTTGGATGCGGCCATCGCTTCCATCCAGGAAAAATTGCTGACCAGCGGCTTGCGCGAAGTCGATTCCGGCTATATCGGCGAATTGGTGATGCAAGAACTCAAGCGCCTCGACAAGATCGCTTATATCCGCTACGCCTCCGTGTACAAGAATTTCGAAGACGTGGCCGAGTTCCAGGATGCGATTGCCGAAGTGGGACAGGCGCGCAGCAAGCCCTGACGCTGTTTCGCCATGCCGTGTATCAGCTGCATCAGCTACAGCAGTTACAGCAGCGACATCAGCGACATCAGCTATATCAGATGCCGCTGAGGCAGCCTCCCACGCGCACCACGCCAGCGCTCGATTGGCAAGTGGTCTGATCAATCCAGGCGCTTTTTTCTGCGGCCGTTTTTCCTTCTTCCCTCCCTATATTGGCGACGTTTGCGCTGCCTCATGCCCGCGTCTTTGCGCACGCCTATCGTGTAACTGGGCCGGACGTCCGTGCGGCTCCAGTCTTGCTGCAGGAGAAGCTCATGCACAGCGGCGCGCGTGGTCCCATGGATGGCAGCAGCCTTGTCGAGGTGCTGGTGTCGCTGCTGCTGTTGGCGCTGGGTTTGCTGGGCGCCAGCATCTTGCAACTGAGCTCGCTGCGCGCGCGCCATGAATCGGCGCTGTTGTCGGCGGGCGTGCAACTGGCTGCCGGCATGGCTGAACGCATGCGCGCGAACAGCGTGCTCATGTATGGCCCCGATGCGGGCAATGCCTACCTGAACGTCAGCTACGCGGCAGCGGACGACGCCGAGCCTGCTGGCGGCGCACCCGATTGCTTCGGCCCTGCTGCCTGCAGCGCGGCCGAATTGGCGCAATTCGATATCGCCGAGTGGAAGCAGCAGTTGCAAGCGGCCTTGCCCGGCGCGCGCCTGCGTGTCTGCCGCGATGCTCCCGCTTGGGATGGCGCCGCCCAGGGCTTGCACTGGGCGTGCAGCGGCGGCAAGGGCGCGCCCATCGTCATCAAGCTCGGTTGGCGTGGCCGCCAGCCCGACCGATCACCGGCCGTAAATGGGGCTGGCGAGTCGCTGCCCCGGTTGGCATTCCAGCTCGGCGGAGGTGGCACATGAACACTGTCTTGCGCGGGCACCACGGCATGAGCCTGGTCGAATTGCTGGTGGCCCTGTCGCTGGGGGCGCTGTTGATGCTGGCGGCCAGTAGCGTACTGCTGGCCGCCAGCGGCAGTTATGGCGAGCAGTCCGCCAGCGTGCGCCTCGATGACAACGGCCGCTATGCGCTCGATAGCATCGCCCGCGCCGTGCGCCAGAGCGCGTATGTGAACTGGGACAGCAGCGCCGCGCCCGTGGCCCATGCCGATGACGATAGCGCCAATATCGCCGGCCTCGACGCGCGCAGCCTGGTCAAGAACAGTGAGGGCATCAGCGGCGCGTTGCCCGGCGCCTTGCATGGCAGCGATGTGCTGGCCTTGCGTTTTTATGGCAGCGGCCAGCAGCAGGGTGGCGATGGCTCTGTGCTCAATTGCGCCGGTTTCGGCGTGGGCGCCGCGAAAGCCGAGACACAGCGCGGCTGGAGCATTTTCTATGTCGCGCAGGGCGCTGATGGCGTGGGCGAACTGCGCTGTAAATACCGTGGCGCGAACGGCTGGGGCGCGGACGCCATCATCCGTGGCGTCGATACTTTCCAGGTACTGTATGGGCTCGACACGGATACGCCGCCCGATGGCGTGGCAAACCGGTATGTCAACGCCAGCGTGCTCGACGCCCGCGATGCCGCGCTGGTGCTGGAGGGGGCCGATGCGGCCGAGCGTCAGCGCGATTTTCATCGCCGCACGCATTGGAAGCGCGTGTCTGGCGTGCGCGTGGCGCTGCTGTTGCATGGCGAGGTGGGGCAGGTGGACAAAATGGCGCAACTGGGACCGTCGCAGTTCGACCTGTTCGGCAAAGCATACGCCGAGGCGCACGGCGCCAGCGACACGGGCGTGCGCATCGCGCGCGCGGCCTTGCCCGCAGCCACGCGCTCGCGGCTACGGCAACTGGTGCAGACCAGCATTATGCTGCGCAATGGGCCAGCATAGGCCGGCGCCATGATGGCCGGCATGGGCGCCTGCGCTGGCGTCGCCAGAGGCGCTGCTGGCGCGCGTTGGCGTGGCGCGACCCTGGTGTATGTGCTGTGTCTGCTCGTGATCATCTTGCTGCTGGGCATATCGGCGGCGCAGATGGCTTTGCAGGGCGAAAAGGCGGCGCGCGTCGAGCGTGAACGGCAGATCGCGTTTCAGGCAGCGGAGGAGGCATTGATGGATGCGCAGAATGATATCGAAGGCTTGCCCGGCGTGCCCGGGCGCAGCAGTCTCTTCGCGCCGGGCAGTGCGGCAGGCTTCGCGACCGGCTGCGGCGAAGGCGGTGCACTCGGCCTGTGCCTGCCTGCGCCCCCGGAGGCGCCGGCGCTCTGGCTGAGCATGGATTTGGCTGGCGCCGAAGCGGGCAGCCGTACGGTGCCGTTTGGCCAATTTACCGGCACCGTCATGCAGACGGGGCAGGGTTTCCTGCCGTCGCGCCGGCCCCGCTACCTGATCGAACTACTGCCATTTCACCGGCCCGGCGCGCAGGCAGCGGCAATAGCCGGCGGCCTGGCCACGGAAAGTTATGTGTATCGCATCACTGCCATCGGGTTTGGCGCGCAGGAAAGCACACAAGTTGTGCTGCAAAGTTACTACCGCAAAGAGGCGGCGGGAGGCGGACCATGAGGGCTGCGTCGTTCGCTGTATTGTCCGCTTGCTTGTTCGCTCGCTTGTCATATTGCTTGTCCGCCTCGCGGCGCGCTGGCCGCGTCTGCTCGCTGCTGCTCGCTGTCCTGGCTGGCGGCGGCGCCTTTGCCGCGGTTCCCCCGGTGGCGCTGGTGCGGGCCGACGCTGGCTTGCACGCTGCCCGCGTGCCGCCCAATCTGCTGCTCAATCTATCGTTGACGCATGCTGCGGCCGCTGCCGCGCACGGCGGCGACTATGCGCCGCAGCGCGAGTACGCCGGCTATTTTCATGCGCGCATGTGCTATGGCTATCCGTATCGCATCAAGGATGGCGCCATGTTGCCGGACTTGCGCGTAGCGACCGCTTACTTTTCCGCGCTGAAACCGGCCGATGCGCTGCACGGCTGCGGCGGCGATAGTTTTAGTGGCAACTTTCTTAACTGGGCCAGTGCCAGCATGCTCGACATCGTGCGCTATGCCTTGACGGGCGGCGACCGCGTCATCGATGAAGTGCGCAAGACGGTGCTGCAGCGCGCGTATCTGCCCAATGCCGACGGTCCCATCGACTTTTTTGCCCATCCTCTCTTTTTTCCGCGCAAGGTCTTGCAGGACGGCGTGGCGGCGGCGACACCGTTTGCGCTGGCGCGACTGGCCATCGTTTCCTGCCGCAACCGCCTGCTGTTCAGCGACGCCAGCCTCGGCCAGCCTGTGGGCGGCAGTTGCGACGCGCCCGGCAGCGCTGCCACGCACGGCGTGTTCCTGGCGCGCGTGCGCGTCTGCGACGCCGATGAGGGGCCGTTGCGCGACGACTTGTGCTTGGCGTATGGCAAAAACTACAAGCCGGTGGGTGCCGTGCAGCGCCATGGCGGCAGGGTGCGCGTGGGCGTGTTTGGCCACTTGAACGGCTTGCCCGCCAGCCTAGGCCCCGTGTATGGCGGCGTGTTGCGCGCGCCGCTGGCCCACGTGGGACCGCAGCGTTGGACGGCGCCCGATTTCTTGCCGCAAGACAATCCCGATGCCGAGTGGAATCGCGTCAATGGCGTGTATGTGGCGCAAGCTGCCAAATCAGGCGGCGCGGTGGGCGCTTACATCAATGGCCTGGGCCGCAGTAATGCGGAGCGTCCCGGTGCCTACGCCAGCGCGGCTCCGCTGGCCGAATTGCTGTACGAATCACTGCGCTACCTGCAGGGACGCCAAGCGAGCGCCGTACTGCCGCCCGCCACGGTGCCGCCCGCCATCGACGACGGCTTGCCGGTCGTGACGGTTTGGCGCGACCCGCGCAGCGTCAGCTGTCAGCGCCATAGCGTCGTCAGCCTCGGCGATGCGGGCATGGCAGGCGACCGTTACGTACCCGGCAATATTGCGGCGACGCCCCCGTCAAACGGCGACCGCGCGCGCGCCGCCGATGGCTTTGCGTCGCCGCCGTTCGATGCGATGGCCTGGACGCATGCGGTCGGTAGCCTGGAAAGTGGCGCTGCGCAAGGTAATCCTGCACCACGGCCCGAGCTGGCAGCACTGGAATTGCTGGCCCACGGAGTGCGCGGCGCCAGCTACCATGCGGCGGGCTTGGCCTACTGGTCGCATGTGCAGGCACTGCGCCCTGGCGCCAAGAACGCCGGCATGGCCCGCATCGATCACTATGCGGGCGACTTGCGCCAGGGCGACCCGGCGGGCGTGCCCGATGCTACTCCCTTATTTCTGGCGGCCAAATATGGCGGTTTTCTCGATACGAACGGCGACGCCAACCCCTACAGTAGCGCGTCGGGCAATGCGCTGGAGGAGTGGAGCGTGGATGGCCGCTGGCCCACCCATTACCTGCCGGGCAGTGATCCGGCCGCCCTGATCGCGGGCTTGCGCGCCGCTTTTGTGGCCGCCGACAAGGGTAGCTTGCCCGCGACGCTGGCGGGGCCGGCCCTGCTGGCGCTGGCCAGCGGCGCTGAAGAGGCATATTGGTTCCAGACGCAGATGCGCCTGGCCGATGGTGCCATGAGCTTGTCGCGCACCGCGTTTGCCGTGGCTGCCGATGCTGCATTGCTTCCCGGTAAGTCATTGTGGCGCGTTGGCGGGCAGGAGAAGTTGCTGCCCGATGCTGCGCCTGCCGCCTTGCGTCCCGTCTATACGCTTGCCCCCCAGGGCAGCTTGATGCCGCTGGAATGGAAGCGGCTCGATGCACAGCAGCGCAACGCATTCGAGGGTGGCGATGGCCAGGCGGGCCATGCGGAGGCGCGCCTCGCATATCTGCTGGGCGAGCGCACGCACGAAGTGGGCCAGCCAGGCGGCTTCCTGCGGCGCCGCACCGGCAGCCTGGGCGCGGCGCCGCACGGCAATTTACTGTATGTGGGCGCGCCGGGTCTGGGCATGCCGGGCACCGCTTATGGCTTGCACCGCAAGGCGTTGCTGCAGCGCCGGAAAATGCTGTACCTGGGCGCCAACGATGGCTTGCTGCATGCATTCGATGCGCGCACGGGCAGGGAATTGTTTGCCTATCTGCCGCAAGCCCTGCTGCACCTTGCTCCAGCCGCTGCGAGCACTCACTACAGTGCGGGACCGCTGCTCGACGGCGCGGCGGCAACGGCGCAAGTGCAGGCATCGGGACGCTGGAAGACGGTGCTGGTGTCGGGCATGGGCGGCGGCGCGCAGGGCGTGTTTGCGCTCGATATCACCGACCCGGCGCGCTTCGCGCAGGACGGGGCGCTGTGGGAATTCACGGACCGCGATGACAAGCTGATGGGCAATGTGCGCGCAGCGCCCGCCTTTGCCCGCATCAACATGGGTGGCAAAGAAGGCGCGCTGGCCTACCGCGATTTCGCCATCGTCGCCAGCGCTTATAACAACTATGTGAGCGATGGCAAGAATACGACGGCGCCCGCATCGGCCGCCGCCATTTTCCTGCTGGCGTTGGACAAGGCGCCCGGCACACCCTGGGTGTTGGGAAGCAATTACTTCCGGCTCAAGGTGCCCGTGGCCAGCGGCGGCGATGGCGGCCATGACAGTGGTGCGGACGCACACGCAAACCCGAATGCGGACGCAGACGCGGACGCCTTGCCCCAGGCGCTGGGTCCGCCCGCCGCCGTGGTGGCGGGCAGCGACGGCGCGCTGGCCCATGTGTATGCTGGCGATTTGCAGGGCAATATCTGGCGCCTTGACATGGCTGGCGCGCCGCCGTGGAAGGATGGCCAGGGGCGCAAGCTGGTGTTTGTGGCGCGCGATGCGCAGGGCCGGCGCCAGCCCGTGACGCAGCAGTTGAATGTGGCTTATGCGCCCGGTGGCGGCTATCTGCTGTTGTTCGGCACGGGCAAGCTGGTCGAAGCGGCCGATACCTGGCCGGCCGCTTTTTTGCCACAGTCGTTTTATGCCGTGCACGATGATTTGCAGGCCGCTTCTCCTACGCGCAGCCGGGCTGACCTGGAGCCGCGCAGCTTGGGCGAGGCGGTGGGCGGCGTGCGTCTCGATGGCGCCGAGCTCCGTTATACGGGTAGCGCCGCCATGCGCGGTTGGTACTTCGATTTTCTCAATCCTGCGCAGACGGGCGAACGCAGCATCAGCAGTGCCGTGCTCGCTGCCGGCAAGGTGATGTTCAACACCGTCCTGCCTGGGCGCGACCCTTGTGCCAAGCCCGCCACGCGCCTGTATGTGCTCGATGTACTGAGCGGCTTTGCCGCCGATAGCGCCGGTATCGTGCAGGCGGGCGCGCAGACGGGGCGTTTGTTCGATGGCCTGGCGCGCGCGCCGCCGCTGGCATTGGAACTGAGCAGCACGGTGGGCGCCGTGACGGCGGCAGGGCGTGCCGAGGGACGCAAGCAACTGCTCGTGTTGCAGCCCGGCTTGTCCGCTGCCGCCAGCGCGGTGGGCATCAAGGTCCTCAGCGCACCGTTGCCGGCGCGGCGCCTCAGCTGGCGAGAAGTGGCGAACTGGCGCGAATTGCACCAGGCGGCGAAGAAAAAATAGGGCCGGCATGCTTGGCATGTCGACGTTGACGAGCTGAAAGCGGACGCAGAGGGCGACGCCAGCGCAGCGGCTGGCGTTTTTGCGAGAGAGGAGGGCGCATGGCTGCGCTTGCAAGGCGGTACAGGCCCGTTGCAAATAGCGGCAGCATCTGCGGCTTTAGCCTGATCGAACTGCTGGCCGCGCTGGCGATCACGAGCCTGCTGCTGGCGCTGGCCGTGCCCGCTTATCACGGCCATGTCGTACGCGCCAAGCGGGTGCAGGGGCAGGCGGCCCTGCTGCGGCTGATGCAGCAGCAGGAACGTTATTATTCGCAAAATAATCACTATCTGGCCTTTTCATCGGCCTTGCCGGCGCCGCAGGTGCAAGCGTTTCCATGGTGGTCCGGCGAAGGGGGCGCCGCTGGCAGCGCGTATGAAATCGAGGCGCTTGCCTGTCCCGGATTAACAATCAAGCAATGCGTGTTGTTGCGGGCCCTGCCCGGCACCGCCAAGGTCGATGCGCAGTTTCAGGATGCCGATTGCGGCGTCCTCTCCTTGCGCAGCACGGGTCAGCGCAGCAGCAGCGGTCCCGCCAGCCATTGCTGGCCCTAGCTCATGCTCGCGCAGCGGCGGCCACGCTGGAACGGGCATACCTTGCTCGAATTACTGGCCGTGCTGGTGATTGCCGCGTTGTTGGCGGCCGCTGCCATGCCCGCCTTGCCGCATTTGCTGGCGCGCCAGCAAATGCGCGCGGCAGTCATGGACTTGTTCTCGGCTATCGAATTGACGCGGGCGCAGGCGATGGCGCGCGGACAGCGCGTGCTGTTGATGCCGGCCGGAGCCGGCGGCACGGACTGGGGCGCTGGCTGGCTGATCTTTGTCGACCAGAATGCCAATCTGGTGTTCGACGGTGCTGACGAATTGCTGTTGCGCCAGGGGCCGTTGCCGTCAGGCATCACGACCCAGTTCGCGTTTTCGTCGGCCACGGCGCCGTTTTATATCGCCTACAATGGCGCAGGGCGCAGTTGCAGCGCAAGCAATAGCCTGGCAGCGCGCTGGGGTACCTTGACCCTGACTTTGGGAAAGCAGGTGCGGCATATTAAAATCAATATGCTGGGCAGGGTGCGTGTGTGCGACCCGCAGCAGCAAACGGTCAATTGCAGCGGCGTGGCCGACAGTTCCTGAGCCGGCTCATCTGAATCACCTGGATCACCTGAAACACCTGGATCACCTGAAATACCTGTTGCTTACCCATTACTCACTATTAAAGAAGCCCGTGGAAATACTGAACGATATCGATGGCATGCGTCTGGCGCTGGAATGGGCGGCGCGCGGTTTATACACGACCTCGCCGAATCCCCGCATCGGCTGCGTGATCGTCAAGGATGGCCAGGTGATCGGTGCCGGCGTGACGCAGGCGGCCGGGCACGATCATGCCGAGGTGCAAGCGCTGGCCAATGCGGCGGCGCGCGGCAACGACGTGCGCGGCGCCACCGCCTATGTCACGCTGGAACCGTGCAACCACCATGGCCGTACGCCGCCTTGTTCCGATGCGCTTGTGCGCGCCGGGCTGGGGCGCGTCGTGGCCGCCATGACGGACCCGAACCCGCTGGTGGCGGGGCAGGGGCTGGCCAAGCTGGAAGCGGCCGGCATCGCCGTCACCACGGGGGTGCTGGCGGAGCAGGCACATGAAATGAACATCGGCTTCTTTTCGCGCATGCAGCGCGGCAAGCCGTGGGTGCGCATGAAAACGGCGGCCAGCCTCGATGGCATGACAGCCTTGCACAATGGGCAAAGCCAGTGGATCACGGGGGCGGCAGCGCGCGCCGACGGCCATGCGTGGCGTGCGCGCGCCTGCGCGATCCTGACGGGCATCGGCACGCTCAAGGCGGACGATCCGCAATTGAACGTGCGCGCCGTCGAAACGCCGCGCCAGCCGCGCCGCATCGTCGTCGACAGCCGGCTCGACATCAGCCTTGATGCACGCATCCTTGCCGGCGGCGGCACGTGGATCGTGGCCGCTGTCGCCCATCCCGAGAAGCAAGCGCAGCTGCGCGCCTTGGGCGCGGAAGTCATTCTGTTGCCGAACGCGGCTGGCAAGGTAGACCTGGCCGCGTTGATGCAGGAACTGGGTCGCCGGCAAATCAATGAAGTCCACGTCGAGGCCGGCGCCAGGCTGAACGGCTCGCTGATCCGCGAAGGCTGCGTCGACGAACTGCTGGTCTACCTGGCGCCCACCTTGTTGGGCGATGCGCAAGGCATGTTTGCCTTGCCCGCATTGACGGATCTCAAACAGCAACGTACTTTGCAATTTCACCAGGTTCAGCAAGTGGGCGAAGATTTGCGTATCCTTGCTAGATTCGCCTAGCGCAATTGATATTTTTTTTATACTTTTTTAAGGTTAGCTCCATGTTTACAGGAATTGTTGCCGCCATCGGCAAGATTGAAACCGTGCAAGCGCTCGACGGCGGCCTCGATGCAGGCGTGCGCTTGAGCATCCATGCGGGCGGCTTGCCGCTGGCCGACGTGGCCCTGGGCGATTCGATCGCCATCAATGGCGCTTGCATGACGGTGGTGGAAAAAACGGATACGGGCTTTGCCGTCGATGTCTCGCGTGAAAGCCTCAATTGCACCGCGGGCCTCGATACCGCCACGGAAGTGAACCTGGAAAAAGCCCTGACCCTGGCCGAGCGCCTGGGCGGCCACCTGGTATCGGGCCACGTCGACGGCTTGGGCATCGTGCGCAAATTTGAAGCCGTGGGCGAATCGTGGGAACTGGTCATCGAAGCGCCGCACACCTTGGCGAAATACCTGGCCATCAAAGGTTCTGTCGTCGTCAATGGCGTGTCCCTGACCGTCAATCGCGTGGAAGACCTGGGCGCGGGTGCCGTCAACGGCTGCCGCTTCTCGATCAACCTGATTCCGCACACGATCGCCATGACGACCCTGAAACACATGACGGTCGGTGGCAAGGTCAACCTGGAAATCGACTTGATCGCCCGCTATGTCGAGCGCATGCTGTCGCTGGACAAGGCTGGCGCTGAACACGGTACCGAACACAGCTACCAAGCGTAGTGATGCAGCGAAGCTATCGAGTGTAGCAATACAGCGGTGCCTGGCCTAGCGTGTGCCGCTTGTCGTCACTACGCGCATACTATGTAGCTTTGCGTAGTGGAGGCCAGGCATGGACCCGATTTCGCGCGCAAGCGTGCCTAATGCCATACCGGCGACGCCCCGCGTGGGCGAGGCGGCGGCGCTGGCGCCAGCATCGCCTGTGCCGTCGTCTGGCGCGCCAGCAACGCTTGCCGTGCTGCCATCGACCCAGGTCGAGCTCTCTGCGCTGGGCCAGTTTCTGTCCGGGGTGGCCTTGTCGCGCCGGCAACTGCTGGCCTTGCAGGGCGTCACGGACGAGGCCATGGCAGCCAATGCCCGCGTCAATGTCAATGACGACTTGCTGGTGCTGGCGCGGCAGTTGACGGCATCGTTGAGCCAGCTGCAAACGAGCACGATCAATGCCAGCCAACTGGCGACGGCCGGCGACACGGCGGGCAGCCTGGCGCAGCGCTACGATGTGCTGTCAGGCGATGGCACGATGAATGCGACGGCTGCGCTGGCGCAGGCGGGCTTGGCCCGCATCGGCATCGATTTGCGCAATGGAGAGGTGAATGCAGCAACGTTGCAGGCCGCGTATGCGGCCGACAGCAATGCCACGCTGGACGCCCTGCAACAGGGAACGGACGTGCTGGCACAGGCCGGTGCCGCGCTGGCCCGGCAGCAGGGCGCTTTACTGGCGACCAATGTCGAGGCCGATCTGACGCTTGTCGCGCTGCCGACGCAGCAAGAGGAGGTCGCGCGTGCTGCCCCGGCGCTGGCAGGCGCAGCGCAAGTGCAGGCCGATGCGGGCCAGGCGACGGCGCAAGCGCAGTTAGCCCAGAAAAATGCGCAAGCGCAAGAGCTGGCCGCGCAAAATGCGGGCATGGCCATGCCGCCGCCGTCAGCGCAAGACCCGTCCGTGGCTGCGGCCATCGCCGCGTATCATGTGAACAATGCCGCCCTCAATCCTGGCTTGATGCATGGGCCAATGCCGGCCAGCGACTCGCGCCTGCCGCTGGTGGCCCCGGTGGCCCCCGTGGAAGCCGTCAAGCCCGTCCCTAAAATCTAGGGCAGCAGGCTTGCTTCCACGGTAATAAGGAGCGCCTGCTACGGTGCAAACTAAGGGGTGCGAAAAGGAACAAGGAGCGCCTGCTACGGTGCAAACTAAGGGGTGCGAAAAGGAGCGCCTGCTGCGGCGCAAACTACGGGGTGCGAAGCGGCAGTCAATGTGCCGAGCCGAATGTGCTGAGTCGAATGTGCTGAGTCGAATATGCCGGGCCCTTTGCAAGGCCGGCGGCGCGCGTTTTGCCGCCTTTGTCTGCGCCGGGTCGGGCAATTGGCGCTTTGTGGGGCAGGCTGCGGCGCGCATGCCGCAAAGCTGTCTTATTTCAGGCCTGCAAGCGCTAAATCCTTTAAAATAGCAGACTATAAGAAAATTCCTGCAAATTCGCGGAATCTTCGCGCTCCATGTTGCAGTTTTTAGTTTCATTAACAACGCTAGGCAAAATCGTGGCGAGCGCAAGGGAGAGGTGGCTGAGAAGCGCAAGCGTACCAAGGTACTTTGCCCGTCGCAGGCCGCCCGTACTCACGCGCAGCAGGTTTTGACAGGCGTCCTAAGAGGATGAATAATGTCTATTTCCAGCACCGAAGAGATCGTCGCTGAATTGCGCGCGGGCCGCATGGTGATACTGGTCGATGAAGAAGACCGGGAAAATGAAGGCGATCTGGTGCTTGCCGCCGATTTCGTGACGCCTGAAGCCATCAATTTCATGATCACGCATGCGCGTGGCCTGGTGTGCCTGACCCTGACGGAAGAGCGTTGCGACGAGCTGAACCTGTCGATGATGACGTCGCGCAACGGCACCGCCTATGGCACCAACTTTACCGTCTCGATCGAAGCGGCCGAAGGCGTGACGACGGGTATCTCCGCTGCCGACCGCGCCAAGACCATCGAGGTGGCTGTTGCCAAGGGCACGCAGCCCAGCGATATCGTCCAGCCTGGCCATATCTTCCCGCTGAAAGCCCAAAAAGGCGGCGTGCTGATGCGCGCAGGCCACACGGAAGCCGGTTGCGACCTCACTGCCATGGCTGGCCTGACGCCCGCGTCCGTGATTTGCGAAATCATGAAGGACGACGGCACCATGGCGCGCCTGCCGGACTTGCTGGTGTTTGCCGAGCAACACGGCTTGAAAATCGGCACGATTGCCGACTTGATCCATTACCGCAGCCAGACGGAATCGCTGGTCGAGCGCGTTGCCGAGCGCACCTTGCGCACGGCGCACGGCGATTTCCGTTTGATCGCCTTCCGTGACAAGCCCAGCTCGTCGGCCCACCTGGCCCTCGTGCACGGTGATCTGGTATCCGACCAGGAAGCGCTGGTGCGCGTGCACCAGCCTGTCTCGCTGCTCGATGTGCTGGAAAACGAAGCGACCACCCACTCGTGGACGGTGGCCGCCTCGATGGCTGCCATCAAGCAGTCCGAGCGGGGCGTGATGGTCTTGCTGAACTGTGGCGAGACCTCGAGTGAACTGTTTGCGCAGTTCGCTGCACTCGACACGCCGCAAGCCAAGCCGAAAGGCCGTGCCGCCAGCATGGACTTGCGCAGCTACGGCATCGGCGCGCAAATCTTGCGCGACCTGGGCGTGAGCAAGATGAAATTGCTGGCGAGCCCGCGCAAAATGCCGTCGATGGTCGGTTTCGACCTGGAAGTGACGGGTTTTCAGTGCCCTGGCGAGCAGAAGTAATTGATACACAATCTTCAGCGGCCCGGCGCGCGGCGCCGCCGCTGAACACTTATAAAGAGGCATATGATGACCGTAGGAACCTATGAAACCAATTTTGCCGGCGAAGGTTTGCGCGTCGGTATCGTCCAGGCACGATTCAATGAAATCGTCGGTGGTGGCTTGCTGTCGGCATGCCTGGAAGAGTTGAGCAAGCTGGGCGTGGCCGATGAAGATATCCTGCACGTGACCGTGCCGGGCGCCCTGGAAATCCCACTGATTCTGCAAAAAATGGCAGAAACCGAGCAATTCGATGCCCTGATCGCATTGGGCGCCGTGATTCGCGGTGAAACCTATCACTTCGAGCTGGTATCGAACGAATCGGGCGCGGGCATCACGCGCATCGGTCTCGATTACGGCATTCCTATCGCCAACGCAGTGTTGACGACCGAAAACGACGAGCAGGCGGAAGTGCGCATGCTGGTCAAGGGAGCCGAAGCGGCACGCGTGGCAGTGGAAATGGCTAATTTGGCGCAAGCGCTAGAAGAGTTGCAAGAATCCGACGAAGATTAAGCGCGGGTGACAAGAATGCCATGGCTGCGTTGCAAGGCCTCGCCGTACTTGCGTACTGTCTTCGGTTTCGCGCCTTGCCCTGACATCCTTCTCACGCACGCTTTAATTGCGGCTGCGCTGCCTAAAAGCACGCCGCAATGTCTCGCCGGAATTTGTAGTGAACACGTACTTAAGAACAGGTAACAATCATGACTGAGAAAAATTTGCTCGCCAATCCCAGCAAAAACCGCACGCCGCGTCACCGCGCGCGCGAGTTTGCGCTGCAGGGCTTGTATCAGTGGCTGCTGAACAATGAAGACGCGACCACCGTCGTCAACAATATTCGCGCCGCGCACGGCTTCGACAAGGCCGATGGCGATCATTTCACGGTGCTGCTGTACGGCGCCATCAAGGATTCGCTGGCGCTGCGCGACAGCATGGCTCCTTTGATCGACCGCAATATCGCCGAACTGTCGCCCATCGAACACGGCATCTTGCTGATCGGCGCTTTCGAGCTGAAGAACAACATGGAAATCCCGTACCGCGTTGTCATCAACGAAGCGGTCGAGCTGGCCAAGTCGTTTGGCGGCATCGACGGCCACAAATATGTGAACGGCGTGCTCGACAAGCTGGCAGTGAAATTGCGCGAGGACGAAGTCAACGCCAACAAGCGCAAGTAATAGAGACACAGATTCTGCGGTGATAGCCGCAGCCAATAAAAAAGCCACCGGCACTTTGCGTGCGGTGGCTTTTTTATTGGAGACTATTTTTGCTAGCCCTGTGAGGGCTTCTAAAGGGTCACAGGCCGGCGATCTCGTTGTGCGTTGCCATCTTGAGGCTGATGCTGCCGCTTTCGGCCAGCGTGGCCTTGGCTGGCGCTGGCGTGTTCGATGCCATCACTGGCGTGGTGGTCGGCACGCGCTGGCCGTTCGATACTTGCTTCAGACGACGGTATTCGGCCAGCACGCGCGAGCCGTAGCCCGAGTCGGTGGCGAAGTTGGCGGCGCCCACGTAGGTTTTCAAGCCCGCTTCGACGGAGCCGCCACGCGTGACATAGTCTTTCAGGATCAAGGAGCCGACGCGGATGTTGGCGACCGGATTCAGCGCTGCTTGCACGCCACCCATTTCCTGGAAGCGTTCATGGTGTACTTTTGACATGACTTGCATCAAGCCTTGTGCGCCCACGGGGCTTTCGGCGAATGGGTTCAAGCCCGATTCGACGGCCATCACGGCCAGGATCAGCAACGGGTCGAGCTTGATTTCACGCGCCGTCAGATAGGCCGTCGAAACGAGCATATTGGTCGCATCGTTGGCTACGCGGTAACGCTTGGCAAGCCAGGTGGTAACCCATTGCTGCTGCTTTTGCGTGCCCAGCAAGGCTTTTTCTTCCTTGGTCAAAGGTGCCTCGTTGGCGGCGGCCGTTTGTACGGAAGCAGGCGCTTCCATCAGTGCCGACAGCGCCGGTGCTTCAACAGCTTGTGCTTCTGCCATCGGCAGCGGGAACAGGCTGTGCGTCAGTTGCTTGCCCAGGTCGGGGCGGAACATCAGCAGGGCGATCAGCGCCAGGGCGGAAATGCCGAACACTGTCAGTGTGTGTTGCGCCGTTGCTAATACGCCGCGTGCCGAAATGGCTTGTGCGCGGGCGCGCAAACGCGCCAACGCTGGCTGTCCAGCCATGGTTGAAGCAGACAAGGCTGCTTCAGTGCTACGATGAGTCATAGAGTTCCCCGAAATGTCGCGTCAACAGGCAGTCCCTCCGCAGGGTCGCGGTGTCGTGGGTGCTGCCAATGCCGTGCATCAGAAATATCACATCGTTACCGCCGCGTATGGATGCGTGCGAGAAACGCCGTCATTGCTTGCTTGAGCTGATCCGTCCCATCTTGGTATTGGATCAGTCGCAATACAACTTTTACCGGGGGTAAGGCAGACGCCTTTTGAAAACACTCCTTAAAATGTCATGTGGAGCCCCGACTCCGTGAATGAAAGAGAAACGCTAAAATCAAGCTCTGGGCCGGCGTGCTCTTTCAAGTTGGGCGAATTGTAGAAGCCGTTTTATATCAAGTCAATACTAACGAATCGATTCTTTATTACTTTTATGTCTAACTTATTGTCTTGCATTGTGCCAAAAGCCAATAAAATCAATTACTTGGCATCTATCCTTCAGCAACGGCGTCCGACGTCAAAAAAATTTAAAAACACATGAAATATTCAGATTTGCGGGATTTTATTTCCCAGCTGCAACAAATGGGTGAGCTTAAGCCCATTTCGACCCCTATTTCACCGATTTTGGAGATGACCGAGGTGTGTGACCGCACCTTGCGTGCGGGCGGACCGGCCTTGCTGTTCAATAATCCCACGGGACACACGATGCCGGTGCTGGGCAATCTGTTCGGCACCACCCGCCGCGTGGCGTTGGGCATGGGGGCGCAAGATGTCAGCGAGTTGCGCAAGATCGGCCATGTGCTGGCGCGCCTGAAGGAGCCGGAACCGCCGAAGGGTTTCAAGGATTTGCTGGGCCTCGGTTCGCTGGTGAAATCCGTGTGGGATATGTCGCCCAAAGAGTTGCGCGGCGCGAAGTGCCAGGAAATCGTCTGGGAAGGCAATGACGTCGACCTGGCGCGCCTGCCCATTCAGCACTGCTGGCCTGGCGATATCGCTCCCCTGATCACCTGGGGCCTGGTGATCACCAAGGGCCCGAACAAGAAGCGGCAAAACCTGGGTATTTATCGCCAGCAAGTGCTGGGACGCAATAAGGTCATCATGCGCTGGCTGGCGCACCGCGGCGGGGCGCTGGACTTCCGCGAGCATGCGATTCAAAACAAGGGCAAGCCGTATCCGATCGCTGTCGCGCTCGGCGCCGATCCCGCTACTATATTAGGCGCCGTGACGCCGGTGCCCGATAGCCTGTCCGAATACCAGTTCGCCGGCTTGCTGCGCGGCAGCCGTACGGAGCTGGTGAAAGCCATCGGCAGCGAATTGCGTGTGCCCGCTTCGGCCGAAATCGTGCTCGAAGGTCACATCTATCCCGATGAAAACCATCCGAGCGGCTATGAACATGCGCTGGAAGGGCCGTATGGCGACCATACAGGCTACTATAATGAGCAGGACAGTTTCCCGGTATTTACCATCGACCGCATCACCATGCGCCGCGATCCGATTTACCATTCCACGTACACGGGCAAGCCGCCGGACGAGCCGGCCATACTGGGCCTGGCCCTGAATGAAGTGTTCGTGCCGCTGCTGCAAAAGCAGTTTGGCGAAATCACCGACTTTTATCTGCCGCCCGAAGGCTGCAGCTACCGCATGGCCGTGGTGCAGATCAAGAAGCAGTACGCGGGCCACGCCAAGCGCGTGATGTTCGGCGTGTGGAGCTTCTTGCGCCAGTTCATGTATACCAAGTTCATCGTGGTGGTCGACGAAGACGTGAATATCCGCGACTGGAAAGAGGTCATCTGGGCCATCACCACGCGCGTCGACCCGATCCGCGACACGACGCTGGTCGACAATACGCCCATCGATTACCTGGACTTTGCCTCGCCGGTCAGCGGCCTGGGCAGCAAGATGGGTATCGATGCGACGAATAAATGGCCGGGCGAAACGACGCGCGAGTGGGGTACGACCATCGCCATGACGCCGGAAGTGAAGGCCAGGGTGGATGGCATCTGGCAAGAGCTGGGCTTGTAGAGCCAACCCAAGAGCAGATGCTGGGGTCGTACCCTCAGGGTACGACCCCAGATTTTGCCTTTGGGGGTACGCTGGTTTTGTGTGACTTCCCCAATCTTGCGCAGGTCGGTTATAATTATCCCCGGCGGGCCCCTGCGCATCGTGGCATGGCTAACCTGGTCAGGTCGGGAACGAAGCAGCCACGGCTATTAACCATGAGTGCCGCAGATCAGGCTCGCCTCCTTCGGGAATGTTGTATGAGGATCATCAAGCTAGCTGCCATGGGCAGCTTTTTTGTTTTTACGGCGACATTTTTCCCTAGTGCCGCAGCATTGCCGAGCGTGCCGTGTTTTCCCTGTCTCTCACGGGCCATGTTATACAATTGCTGCTTTGCCGCGTTTGCCATAGTGTATGGCCCGGCCATGAGGCTTGCGCCCGTCGCGCAGGATCACCCGCAAAATCGCATGGTAAAATCTCAGCATGTCCTATCAAGTCCTCGCCCGTAAATACCGCCCCAAGAATTTCGAGACGCTCGTCGGCCAGGAGCATGTCGTGCGCGCGCTCACGCATGCCTTGCACAGCGGTCGCCTGCACCATGCCTACCTGTTCACGGGCACGCGCGGCGTCGGCAAGACGACCCTGTCGCGCATCCTGGCCAAGTCGCTCAATTGCATCGGTCCCGATGGTAGCGGTGGCATCACGGCCCAGCCTTGCGGCGTGTGTGTAGCGTGCACGGCAATTGATGCGGGACGCTTTGTCGACTATATAGAGATGGATGCGGCGTCCAACCGCGGCGTTGACGAAATGGCGCAGCTGCTGGAACAAGCGGTCTACGCGCCAAGCAATGCGCGCTTCAAGGTCTACATGATCGATGAGGTGCACATGCTGACCAACCATGCGTTCAATTCCATGCTGAAAACCCTGGAAGAGCCGCCCGAGCACGTCAAGTTCATCCTGGCTACGACGGATCCGCAAAAAATTCCCGTGACCGTGCTGTCGCGCTGCCTGCAGTTCAACCTCAAGCAGATGCCGCCTGGCCACATCATCAGCCACCTGGACAATATCCTGGGGCAGGAAGGCATCGCCTTCGAGCAGCCGGCCTTGCGCCTGCTGGCTCAGGGCGCACACGGTTCCATGCGCGATGCCTTGTCGCTGACGGACCAGGCTATCGCCTATGCGGCCGGCGCAGTAACGCTCGATGCCGTGCAAGGCATGCTCGGCGCGCTCGACCAGTCCTACCTGGTGCGCTTGCTCGACGCTCTGGCGCAGCAAGATGGCGCCGACCTGCTGGCCGTGGCCGACGAGATGGCGGCGCGCAGCCTGTCTTACAACGGTGCCCTGCAAGATTTGGGCACCTTGCTGCATCGCATTGCGCTGGCGCAAACTGTGCCCGCCGCCTTGCCGCAGGATTTGCCCGAATACGCTGACATCGTGCGCCTGGCATCTGCTTTTGACGCCGAAGAAGTGCAACTGTTTTACCAGATTGCCGTGCATGGCCGCAATGAACTGGGCTTGGCGCCTGACGAATACGCGGGCTTTACCATGACCTTGCTGCGCATGCTGGCCTTTCGGCCCGGCGTAGGCGGTGCCGATGGCGTACCGGCGGCAGCGCCTGTGGCAGCGCCGGGCAACCGTCCCGCTGCCGTCGCTGCCGCGCGCGCCGCAGCAGGAGCTTCTGCACCCGCTGCCCGCGCCGCCATGAACAGCGTGGCCAGCCATGCTGCCGTGACACCGCCCGCCGTCGCCGCCGCCGCTGCCGCCAGCATGGCGCGCAGCGAAGCGCCGCCACCACGCGTGGCTGCCTCTGCTGCTGCACGTGCTCCTGCGCCGGCACCCCTAGCCACGCCGTCGCCAGTGCCGGCCGCGCCGCTGCCAGCAGCCTCGGCTGCGGCTGCACCGGCTGCACCGGCTGCATCGGGCGCACCTATCAGTTCCGCGCGTGCCGCCATCAATGCGGCGCTGGAAGCGGCGCGTGCCGCCTCGAAAGGCCGTCCGGGCAGCGCGCCAGCGGCGCCATCGTCGGCACCCAAGCCGGCGGCGCCCGAAGTCGCCGCTGCGGCTGCGGCTACGGTACTGACGCCAGCTCCGGCCGCGCCGGTCCAGGCAGCGCCGCCACCGCCCGCCGCTGCGAAAGCGCTGGCGCCGTGGGACGATGCGCCAGCCGTGGTCGTGGTGCAAGTTGGCGCGACCGCGCCTGCCTCTGCGCCGTCGGCACGCCAGGCTGCGCTGCCACAGCAGGCCCCGGCGCCGGACGACGACGACTTGCCGCCGTGGGTTACCGAATTTTCTGACGACAGCGCCTCTATCGCCGTCTCGGCGCCAGCCGCGCAGAGCACCGAGCAGCCCGCCGTCGTCATGCCGCAACGTGCTGCCAAGCAAGCTGCGCCCAGCGGGCCATATGTGATTACGCCCGTGCCGGGGCTGGACTGGGACGGCAACTGGCCCGCCGTCGCCGCCGTCCTGCCGCTGCGCGGCGTGGCTCAGCAGCTGGCTGTGCAAGCCGAGCTGATCGAGTGCCTGCACGATGGCCACAGCACCACGTTCCGTCTGCGCGTGCCCATCGACACGTGGCGCAGTCAGGCCAACGTGGAAAAACTGGCCGCAGCCCTGAGCGAGCGCTTTGACCGCAAGGTCAACGTCGATACGGAACTGGGCGCCGTCTGGTACACGGCCAGCGCGCAAGCGCAGGCCCACCGCGAAGCGTGCCAGCTGCAAGCGGAAGCGACCATCGCAAGCGACCCCTTCGTGCTCGACATGCAGCGTGCATTCGACGCTTTTGTCGTGCCGGGGACGATTACCCCTGCACCGGCCGGCTCTGCTGCGCCGACCCTGCATTGATTATTACTAAACTGAATTGAACGGAGCATTCTTATGATGAAAAATCAACTGGCTGGCCTGATGAAGCAGGCGCAAGCAATGCAAGACAACATGAAAAAGGCCCAGGATCAACTGGCGCTGGTGGAAGTGGAAGGCCAGTCCGGCGCCGGCCTCGTGAAAATCGTCATGACGTGCAAGAACGACGTCAAGCGCGTTTCCATCGACCCGTCGCTGCTGGCCGACGACAAGGACATGCTGGAAGACCTGGTGGCTGCCGCCTTCAATGACGCCGTGCGCAAGGCAGAAGCGACATCGGCGGAAAAAATGGCAGGCTTGACTGGCGGCATGAACTTGCCAGCCGGCTTCAAAATGCCATTCTGATGCCACGCCGCATGCGCACGATCTGTGGCACGGGGCAGGGTTGATCCATGTCCAAGTCGCTTGAATTTTTGACCGAGGCGCTGCGGCGCCTTCCCGGCGTCGGCCCCAAGTCGGCGCAGCGGATGGCATTTCATTTGTTGCAGCACGATAGGGAAGGCGCGGCCATGCTGTCGCGCGCCCTGTTCCAGGCCGTCGATGCCGTGCATCACTGTGGCCTGTGTAATACCTTTACCGAACATGAAGTGTGTGAGACTTGTCTCGACGAAGAGCGCGACAAGCGCTTGCTGTGTGTGGTGGAAACGCCTGCCGACCAGTTGATGATCGAGCAAACACTGACCTACAAGGGCTTGTATTTCGTCCTCATGGGGCGACTCTCGCCACTCGACGGCATCGGTCCGAAAGATATCCACCTGGAAAAATTACTGGGCCGCGCCAACGATGGCGTGGTCGGTGAAGTGGTGCTGGCCACCAATTTCACGAATGAAGGCGAAGCGACGGCTCACTACATCAGCGAAATGCTCAAGGCGCGGGGCTTGCGCGTGAGCCGTTTGGCCCGTGGCGTGCCCTTGGGCGGCGAACTCGAATACGTTGACGCGGGCACGATTGCCCGCGCGATGCTCGACCGCAGGGCAACCTAAATCATGCAAGAAAATATCTCTGCTGGTCCTTTGGCGGGCATCAAAGTGCTGGAGCTGGGCACCCTGATCGCGGGGCCATTTTGCGCCCGCATGCTCGCTGAATTCGGCGCCGACGTGATCAAGATCGAGTCGCCCGATGGTGGCGACCCCATCCGTACCTGGCGCGTGCTCAAAGATGGCACTTCGCTGTGGTGGTCGGTGCAAGCGCGTAACAAGAAAAGCCTGACCCTGAACCTGAAAACGCCGCAAGGGCGCGCGATTGCCCGCCAGCTGGCCCTGGAAGCGGACATCATCATCGAGAATTACCGCCCCGGCGTGCTCGAAAAGTGGGATCTCGGCTATGCGCAGCTCAAGCAAATCAAACCGTCCCTGATCATGGTGCGCCTGTCCGGCTTTGGCCAGACGGGACCGATGAAGGACTTGCCCGGTTTCGGCGCCATCGGCGAATCCATGGGCGGCTTGCGCTATGTGTCCGGCTTTGCCGACCGCCCGCCCGTGCGCGTCGGCGTGTCCATCGGCGACTCGGTGGCAGCCCTGCACGGCGTGATCGGCGCCATGATGGCGCTGCGCCACCGCGATGTGACGGGTGGACGCGAGCACGGCGAAGGACAGATGGTCGACGTGGCCCTGTATGAATCGGTGTTCAACCTGATGGAGTCGCTGGTGCCCGAATATGACCAGGCGGGCGTGGTGCGCGAGCGCACCGGTGGTTCCTTGCCTGGCATCGTGCCCTCGAATACCTATACGACGGGCGACGGCGAAAACATTGTGATTGCCGGCAATGGCGACGCCATCTTCAAGCGTTTGATGCTGGCCATGGGGCGCATCGACATGGCGGGCGACCCGCAACTGGCGCGCAATGATGGCCGCGTGACGCGCACGCAGGAGATCGACGATGCCATCGGCGCCTGGTGCGCCACACACACGATCGATAGCGCACTGGCCGTGTTGAAGGCGGCAGACGTACCATCGGGTAAAATTTACTCGGTGCGCGATATGCTGAGCGATCCGCAATTTATCGCTCGCAATATGTTCGAGCAACACCATTTTGCCGATGGCACGCCCGTCAAACTGCCTGCCATCAGCCCGAAATTATCCGCCACGCCGGGCAAGACCCAATGGCTGGGGCCGACCCTGGGCCAGCACAACGATGAAGTGCTGGCCTCGCTCGGCTATGACGCGGCCGCCATCGCGCGATTGAAGGCCGATGGGGTGGTGTAGGTTTAGCTTGGCAAATCATTTTGACCCCAGGCAAGGACTGGGGTCGGACCCTAAGGGTCCGACCCCAGATTGTGCCCTTTGGTTTTAATAAAGGAATTTAGTGAAGCAGTCGTCCCTCCTTGCCCTGCGCGCGCGCCTGATCCCCGCGCTAGCCGTATCCATCCTTCTCAGCGCCTGTGCCAGCTTCCCGCATGAGGCGCCGATTGCCGGCCTGCGCCTGATCGGCGAGCAGCGCATCGACTTGAAACAGGCATTCCAGGGCACCACGGTGGGCGGCTTGTCCGGCATCGATTATGATGCGGTGAAGAATAACTGGGTGATAGAAAGCGATGACCGTTCGGAAATCAATCCGGCCCGCTTTTACCGCGCCACCCTGGCCTATGACAGCAAGGCGTTTACCGGCGTGAGCCTGACCAGCGTGCATTTCTTCACGCAGCCCGACGGCAGTCGCTATCCGAACCTGGCGCATGCCAAGCTCGACACTGGCGACCAGGTGCCCGATATCGAAAGCATTCGCGTCGATCCGCAGGACGGCAGCCTGTGGTACGCCAGCGAAGGCAACCGCAAGGTAGGCTTGCACCCGTTCGTGCGCCATGCCGATAGCGAAGGGCGTTATCTGGCCACCTTGCCCACGCCCGCCATGTTCAAGGTGTCGAAGGAAAAAACGGGATCGCGCAACAACCTGAGCTTTGAAGCGCTGTCGTTTTCCGCCGATGGCAAGAGCCTGTGGCTGGGCATGGAAGCGGCCCTGTACCAGGATGGCCCGCCGGCCACGCCCGAACACGGTTCCGTGACGCGCATCACGCGTCTGGACCGCACTGGCAAGGTGCTGGCCCAGTATGCGTATCCGATTGAGCCGGTCGCTTCGCGGCCGGCACCGGGGCGCGAGGCGGACAATGGCGTGTCGGAAATCCTTGCCGTCAATGACCATCAGTTGCTGGTGGTGGAACGGGCCGGCGTGGAAAACGCCGAGGGCGTGTATGCCAATCATGTGCGTATCTACGCGATGGAAACGCAGGGCGCCACCGATATTGAGGCCCTGCCGGCGTTGGCGGGTGCCACGTATGTACCGGTGCGCAAACGATTGCTGCTGGACCTGGAAAAGATCGGCCTGGCGAAAATCGACAATATCGAAGGCATCAGCTGGGGCCCGCGCCTGGAAAATGGCCACCGCAGTCTGATAATGATTTCTGACGATAATTTTAACGCGCAGCAAGTCACGCAAATCCTTGCCTTCGAAGTACTCTAGTTTTGTCGCTGAGCAACTGGCCCGTCTGTCGGGCCAGCATGGCCGTGATCGTGTCGTGCGGCAAGGGATGGCCCAGGAAATAGCCTTGCGCCATGTCGCAGCCGTACTCTTCGAGCATCAGCAGTTGTTCGTCCGTCTCCACGCCTTCGGCCACGACCACCATTTTCAAGCCATGCGCCATGGCGATGATGGCGCGCGTGATGGCCGCGTTTTCTGTGTCTTGCGGCAAGCCGGCGATAAAACTCTTGTCGATTTTTAAGGCTCGCACGTCGAAGCGTTTCAGGTAATTCATCGATGAGTAGCCGGTGCCGAAGTCGTCGATCGACAGGTACACGCCGATGCCGCGCAACTGCTCCAGAGTCGCCATGGTGGCGCGCGCATCGTCCATCAAGGTGCCTTCCGTCAGCTCCAGCTCCAGCAGGCGCGCGTCCAGGCCCGTGTCGGCCAGGACCGAGAGCACGATCTGCATCAGGTTCTCATCCTTGAATTGCTTGGCCGACAGGTTGACGGCCATGCGGATCGCCCGTCCGCCATCGCCTTGCCAGGCCTTGGCCTGGTTGCACGCCGTGCGCAGCACCCATTCGCCGATGGGGACGATCAGTCCTGTCTCTTCGGCCAGCGGAATAAATTCCGTGGGTGAAATGATGCCCCGTTCGGGATGGCGCCAGCGCACCAGTGCTTCCACGCCGACGATTTGCGTGCTGGGCACGTCGATCTGCGGCTGGTACAGCAAATACAGCTCGTTGTTTTGCAATGCCTTGCGCAAACCGACTTCCATCTTGACGTGGCTCATGATTTCCATCGTCAGTGAAGAGCTGTAGAGCTTGGCATTGTTCTTGCCGCAGTTCTTCGCGTGGTACATGGCCGTGTCCGCATATTTGAGCAGCGAGTTGCAGTCCTCGCCATCTTCCGGATAGAGCGAAATGCCGATGCTGGCCGTGACGAAAATCTCGTGCCCCTCGATCATGAATGGTCGGCGCATGGCTTCCTTGACCCGGTGCGCCACGTTCAGCGCATCTTCCACCCGCTCCAGGTCGGGAATCAAGATCGTGAATTCGTCGCCGCCCAGGCGCGCCAGGTTGCTGCCGCCGAAGGTGGCTACACACTCGTGTTCGGCGTGCAGCACCAGGTCGCTGGGGCGGATGGTTTCATGCAGGCGCTCCGACACCACCTTGAGCAAATGGTCGCCCACGTCATGCCCCAGGGTATCGTTGATGCGCTTGAAGGCATCGAGGTCCATGAACAGGACGGCGAATTTCTTGTCGTGCTCTTTCGAGCGCTGCAGCTCGTGTTCCAGCGTTTCCAGGAACGCTTGGCGGTTGGGGATGCCCGTCAGGCTGTCGCAATAGGCGAGGCGACGGATCTGCTCTTCGGTGCGCTTGCGCTCGCTGATGTCGCGCACCAGGCCCAGCACCTCGTCGGTCCCCGTCGCGACCAGGCGCGCTTCAAAATGACGCGTGCTGTCTTCGTGCGTGAGTGTGTAGTCGACCGAGCCGATGTGCTGCGTGGCCAGCACGGCGTGCGCCTGGTCGAGCAGGCGCGCGGCAATTTCG
The DNA here is from genome assembly GCF_029892305.1 of Janthinobacterium sp. CG_23.4. Taxonomy (NCBI): domain Bacteria; kingdom Pseudomonadati; phylum Pseudomonadota; class Betaproteobacteria; order Burkholderiales; family Oxalobacteraceae; genus Janthinobacterium; species Janthinobacterium sp. CG_23.4. The sequence continues at coordinate 1,341,054 of NZ_JARXUX010000001.1, forward strand.
GGCGGCAGCACGTCGCCGATATGGCTGCCCACGCAGTCACTGATGGAAAAGCCCGCGCTGGCCTCGTGGCCCTGTTCATAGTCGAGATAATAGCCTTCGCGGTTCAGGCGAAAGAAGGTGTCGGGAATGGCAGCGAGCACCGCGCGGTTGTGCGCGTCGGCGATGCGCAGCCGGGCGATGGCGTCGCTGGCGCGCAGCACGTATAGCACGCGGTGTCCGAGAATGGGCCAGTTGATGGGCTTGGAAATGAAATCCGTGGCACCCACTTCATAGGCGTGCGTGACCGCTTCCAGTTCGTCGCCGCCGGTGACCATGATGATGGGCACCGTGCCCCCGACTGCCTGGAGCCGGATTTGGCGGCACACGGCAAAGCCATCGAGGCACGGCATGTCGACGTCGAGCATGACCAGGTCCGGCTCGTTGTGTTTGTAGCTGGCCAAGGCTTGCACGCCGTCTTCGGCCTCGATCACGTCCAGGCCCACCTGCGTGAGCATTTGGCGCATCAGCAATCGCATCACGGGATCGTCGTCGGCGACCAGCACCAGGCCGCGTGGGGGGGAGAGGTGCGCTGTCATGTCAGTGTTCCTTCACGAGGATGGCGCTTAGCGATTCGCTGACGGCCAGGAAGGCTTGCTGCATCTGCTGCAGCAGGATAGCCGCGCCCTCGGTACTGCCGGCGTGGCCCAGTTTTTCCATCTCCTTGCACAACTGCGACAGGCCATCGGCGCCCACGTTGGCGCTGCCCGACTTGAGGCTGTGCGCCACCTTGCGCAGCGCCTGCGCGTCCGCGCCGGCAATCGCTGCGCGCATGGCGTTCAATTGGCGCGGCGTCTCGCCGACGAAGGCCTGGATGACCCGCTCAAGCAGGGCATCGCCATCGGTGCGCGACAGGGCGCGGATGTTGTCGAGCGCCTGCCGGTTCAGTGCCTGGCCCGCTGGCGGGGAGGCGGGCGGCGTCACCTCGGGTGGCACTACTGGCGGCGTTTGCGGCTGCGGCACTTCGCTGTGGTGCACGGTGGCTGCGCGCGGTAGGGTGATCCAGCGGGCGATCGTGTGGCCCAGGTCCTGCTGCGTGAAAGGCTTGCTCAGGTAATCGTCCATGCCCGCCGCCAGGCACGCTTCGCGGTCGCCCTGCAGTGCATTGGCCGTGATGGCGACGATGGGCAGCACGCGCGCGTGGCCGCACTGCTGTTCGTGGCGGCGAATTTCCGCCGTGGCGGCAAAGCCGTCCATCACGGGCATCTGGCAATCCATCAGTATCAAATCGAAATCCTCGGCCTGCGCCGCCTGCAAGGCTTCTTCGCCGTTACGCGCGCACACCACGTCCAGACCCAAGCTGTCGAGCATGGCCAGCGCCACTTCCACGTTGACGTGATTGTCCTCGGCCAGCAGTACGCGGCGGCGCTGGCGCCGGCCGGGATGGCGTACTGCAGGGCGCGCTGCGTGCGGTGCCACCAAGCGCAGGCTATCGCCGGCGCGCGGCGGCGTGACGATGCAGTCGAACAGGTCGCATTCGCGGGCTGGCTTGATCAGCTGGAAAGCCACGCCCGCCTCGCGCCGCTGCACCGGATCGGCCGCCGTGCGCTGCGTGCTGAGCAGCAAAAGCTTGAGCTCGGCCAGCAGCGGGTCGCTCTTGATGGTGGCGGCCAGGGCCAGGCCGCTGGTGCGCGGCAATTCCATGTCGAGCAGGGCCACGGCATACGGCGTGCCGGCCTGCGCGGCCGCGCGCAGCTTGCGCAGGCAGTCGCTGGCCGTGTCGGCGCTGTCGCTGACGATGTGCCAGCTGGCCAGTTGCCGCTCCAGCACGGCGCGCGTGGCGGGTGTATGGTCGACGATCAAGGCGCGTAATCCTCGCGTGGTTTTCAGGTTAAAGGACGGGTCGTCGCTGTCGACCCGCCGCTTATCGAAATTTACTTCGAACCAGAAGATTGATCCTTGCGTTAAAGCATTATCAACGCCGATAGTGCCGCCCATCAGTTCCACCAGCTGTTTCGAGATCGTCAATCCCAGGCCCGTGCCGCCGTGCTTGCGCGTGGTCGAGCCGTCCGCCTGCGAGAACGATTCGAAGATGCGCGCCTGCGCCTCGTTCGATACGCCGATACCCGTGTCGTGCACTTCGAAGCGCAAGCCCACGCCAGGCGCATCTTCGCTGCATACGGCCACTTTCACAGTGACCTTGCCCGTTTCCGTAAACTTGATGGCGTTACCGAGCAGGTTGACAATGATTTGGCGCAAACGGTATGGGTCGCCGCAAATGGCGATGGGGATATCAAACGCGATATCGAATTCCAGGCTGATATTTTTCGCCTCCGCTTGCGGTGTGAACACGTGTTCTATGTCATCGAGCAATTCGCGAAAATTGAAGCGGATGTACTCCACGCTGAGCTTGCCCGCCTCGATCTTGGAAAAGTCGAGGATGTCGTTGATAATCACCAACAAATTCTGCCCCGAGCGCTGTACCATGCTCGTGTAGTGGCGCTGCTGCGGGCTCAAAGCGCTGGCCAGCAGCAGTTCCGTCATGCCCAGCACGCCATTCATGGGCGTGCGGATTTCATGGCTCATGGTGGCGAGGAAGGCGCTTTTTGCCTGGCTGGCAGCCTCCGCCGCATCCTTGGCCTTTTCCAGCTGCGCCGTGCGCACGCTCACCTGGCGCTCGAGCTGGTCGCGATAATTGGCCAGGGTGCTGTCGCGGCTATCGATCTGCGCCAGCATATCGTTGAAACTGTCGATCAGCACGCCCAGCTCGTCGCTGCGCTGGTGCGCGATACGGTGGCTATAGGTCTGGCTGCGCGACACTTTTTGCGCCGTATCAATGAGCTTGGTGATCGGCTCGGCAATCACGCTCTTGAAGCGCCGCGCCAGGAACACGGCCACCAAAAAGGCAAATACGGTGGCGCCGACCAGGGCGCCCACGTGGCGCCCGATGTTACGCCACATGTGCTTCAAGTCCGCCTCGATCAGTACGGCGCCGATCAGCTGTTGCGCCTCGCCTGGCCAGTAGATGGGACGGTACAGACGCATGGCGGAGGTCAGCGTCGGGCCGCCGCCCTGCGTGATCGTCTGCTTGACCGGCTGCTTGACCGTCTGCGCGGCGATGTCGGCCAGCAGTGCCGGGTCCAGGTCTTCCGGCATGGCCAGTGCCCCCCGCTCCTTTTCATGCTGCGCCGAGCGGTACAAGGCGAATAGCCGTCCGTCCCGGTCGAACAGGGCCGCCTGGGTAATTTCCTCGCGCGCCGCCAGCGCCGCCAGCACTTGTTGCGCCTGTGGCTGCGCCGATGTTCCCGCCAGCAATGGCGCCGCGCTGGCCGCACCGATCACCTGCGCCAGCGACAGCAACTGCTGGCCTTCATCGCCCTTGTGGCTGAGTACGGACGTCAGCGCAAACGCCACGAACACGAGCAGCAGCGCGCAGCCCGACGACAGCACCGAGATCATGGTCAGCTTCTGACTGATGCTGGAGCGTTGGAAGTTGAACATGGTGGCGGCGCTTCTCCGGTTGACCTGTTGACTGTTTTTTAATGCCTATTGGAAAAATATAGACGTGAAGACACGTCCCGATGTTGATGTGGGTCTAAGGGAAGAGGGGGGAGGGGAACTAAATATAGTCGGGGTCGGACCCTTCGGGTCTGACCCCAGTATCTGCTTTGGGGTATGAAATCAAACCTGTCGCCAAGCTACAGGCAAACCCTGAAAAAAGCTGGGGTCAGACCCAAAGGGGCTGACCCCGGTATTAGCAACAACCGCCGCGTTTGCCGGCGCCGCCATAGCGCGCCTCCTGGCGTTCGCGGAAGAACTCTTCATACGTCATCATCGGCTCGCCGGGATGGGTCACTTCCCGGTGCGCCACGTAGGTGTCGTACTCGGGCAAGCCGCACATCAGCCGCATGCTTTGCCCCAGATACCGTCCAGCCTTGATGATCTCATCGATCATTATTGCACCGTGGGCATAGCCTGGAACGGTGTTTCCCTGGTGCTTGGCTTGCTGTCGGCGCGTGCCTTCATGACGGTGCGGATACCGAAGAACAGCACGCTGATCACGACGATGACGAAGAAGGCGGCCAGGCCGGCGTCCAGGTAATCGTTGAAGATGATCTGCTGCATCTGCGCTACCGACTTGGCTGGCGCCAGCAAGGTGCCTTGGTCGAGCGCGGCCGAGTACTTCTTCGCATGCGCCAGGAAGCCCACGCGCGGATTGGCGTCGAAAATCTTGTGCCAGCCTGCCGTCAGGGTGCACAGCAGCAGCCAGATGGTCGGCGTGATGGTCACCCAGGCGTACTGGCCCTTTTTCATCTTGAACAACACGCAGGTGCCGAGGATCAGCGCGATGGCCGCCAGCATCTGGTTGGCGATGCCGAACAATGGCCACAAGGTGTTGATGCCACCCAATGGATCGACCACGCCCTGGTACAGGAAGTAGCCCCAGGCCGCCACGCACAGGCCCGTGGCCAGCAGGTTGGCGATGACGTTTTCCGTCTGTTTCAGCGCTGGCACGAAGCTGCCCAGCAAGTCTTGCAGCATGAAGCGGCCCGCACGCGTGCCTGCATCGACGGCCGTCAGGATGAACAGCGCCTCGAACAGGATGGCGAAGTGGTACCAGAAGGCCATCATGGCCTGGCCGCCGATGGCGCCCGAGAGGATTTGCGCCATGCCAACCGCCAGGGTCGGTGCGCCGCCTGCGCGCGAAATGATGCTGTGCTCGCCAACGTCCTTGGCCGTTTGCGTCAGCATTTCCGGCGTCACATAGAAGCCCCATTGCGAGATCGCCTGTGCGGCGGACTCGGCCGTGGTGCCGATCAGGGCGGCCGGGCTGTTCATGGCGAAATAGATGCCCGGCTCAATGGTCGAGGCGGCCACCAGGGCCATGATGGCAACGAACGATTCCATCAGCATGGCGCCATAGCCGATGAAGCGGGCGTGGCTTTCGTTTTCAATCATCTTCGGCGTGGTGCCCGAGGAAATCAGCGCGTGGAAGCCGGAAACGGCACCGCAGGCAATCGTGATGAACAGGAAGGGGAACAGATTGCCTGACCAGACCGGGCCGGAACCGTCGATGAACTTGGTCATGGCCGGCATTTTCAGGTAGGGCGCGACGACGATGATACCGATGGCCAGGCCCAGAATCGTGCCGATTTTCAGGAACGTCGACAGGTAGTCGCGCGGCGCCAGCAGCAGCCACACGGGCAGCACCGAAGCGATGAAGCCGTAGCCGATCAGCATCCACGTCAGTTCCGTGCCCGTGAAGGTGAACATCGGGCCGAGAACGGCGTGTTCCTGTACATATTGGCCACCGATGATGGCCAGCATCAGCAGCACGAAGCCGATGATGGAAATTTCGCCGATGCGACCCACGCGGATGAAGCGCGAGTACACGCCCATGAACAGGGCGATGGGGATCGTCGCCATCACGGTAAAGCTGCCCCATGGGGAGCCGGTCAGTGCCTTGACCACGATCAAGGCCAGCACGGCCAGGATGATGACCATGATCATGAAGCAGCCGAGCAAGGCGATCATGCCGGGAATTTCGCCCAGTTCAGCCTTGATCAGGTCGCCCAGCGAGCGGCCATCGCGGCGCATGGAAATGAACAGCACGATGAAATCCTGTACCGCGCCGGCAAACACGACACCGGCCAGTATCCACAGCATGCCAGGCAGATAGCCCATCTGTGCTGCCAGCACGGGGCCGACCAGGGGGCCGGCGCCGGCAATCGCGGCGAAGTGGTGGCCGAACAGCACATATTTATTCGTCGGTACATGGTCGAGGCCATCGTTGTGCTTGAAAGCGGGCGTCATGCGGCGCGCGTCTAGCCCCAGCACCTTGTCGGCGATGAACAGGCTGTAGAAACGATAGGCGATCAGGTAGACGCAGACGGCGGCGATGACGATCCAGATCGCGCTGATCGGCTCGCCACGTTGCAGGGCGACGACGCCCAGGGACCCGGCGCCGGCTAGCGCAAGCGCTGCCCAGCCGAGCTGTTTGAAAATGCGGTTCATGCTTCCTCCAGAGATTTGACGGGCGCTATGCCGTGCGATGATGGTGTACTGTTCCTGGTCGTCGCCAGTTTGATGTTACTTTTGGTGTATTTACAGCTTATGGCGAGTATTCAGGAATCGTATAATTGCCGCAAGCGCACCACTACGCAGTAGCGATCAGTATTACTACGTAGGGTGGTCGCGGCCCGGCGACGTAAAATCACACATTCCCACCCGTATCCACGCCGCCGGAGCGCGCAAGGCCATGAAACTCAGACAGAAAGTCATCTTCCTGGCCATCACGCCGCTCATTCTTGCGCTGTGTGCCATCGCGTTTGCCGTGCGACACCAGGCGATCAGCCTGGCCGAGCAGCAGCGCGCCACCATCCAGCAGGCCTATCTGGCCAGCAAGGAAGCCGAACTCAAGCATTACGTCACCCTGGCCAGTCACTCCATCGCGCAGCTAGTCGAGTCGGGACGCAAGGATGGCGCTACGCAAGAGCAAGCCAAGCGCATCCTGTCGGCCCTCAGCTATGGCGACGATGGTTATTTTTTTATCTACGATTTGCAGGGTAATTCGCTGATGCATCCGCGCCAGCCCGAACTGGTGGGGCAAAATTTGTGGCAATTGCGCGACGCCGACGGCAATCTGACCATCCAGCGCCTGATGCGGCGGGCGCGCAGCGGCGGCGGCCTCGAGCGCTACAACTGGATCAAGCCGTCGACCAACAAGTCCGCGCCCAAGCTTGGCTATGTGATATTGATGCCAGAATGGGGCTGGATGATGGGTACCGGCATCTACATGGATGACGTGGACCAGGCGCTGGCCAAGGTCGACGCCCAGCAGTCGCGTAATATCCGCTCGACCATGGAATTGATCGCCGCCATCGCCATCCTCGGTTCACTGGTGGTGGCCGCCTGCGGTCTGGTACTCAATTTGCGCGAATTGCGCGTGGCCGATGCGAAGCTGAAAGTGCTGGCGCAGCGCGTGGTCGAGTCGCAAGAGGAGGAGCGGGCGCGACTGTCGCGCGACTTGCATGACGGTATCAGCCAGTGGCTGGTGTCCATCAAACTACAGATCGAGGCGGGCATCGCGCGCCTGGCCGGCAATGCTGAACAGAAAGAAAAGGCGCCTGCCACTTTCGAGCGGGCCGCCGATCAACTGAACAAGGTGCTCGGCGAGGTGCGGCGCATTTCGCACAACCTGCGCCCGGCCATTCTTGACGACCTGGGCCTGGCCGCCGCGCTCGACCACCTGGCGCATGAATTTAATGACAGCAGCAGCGTGCGAGCCAGTTTCACGGCCAGTCCGGCGGCGGCGGGCGAGGGCTTGCCCGACATGGTCAACACCGTGTTGTTCCGCATCGCCCAGGAAGCGTTGACGAATTGTGAGCGCCACGCCCACGCCAGCGGCGTGGAAGTGAGCCTGCACGAGGCGGGCAGGGCGGTCGAGTTGCGCATCGAGGATAACGGCGGCGGCTTCGATTTCGATGGCATCGCCCTGCACCCGCAGCGCGGCATCGGCCTGCGCAACATGACGGAACGCATGGAAGCCATCGGCGGCAGCCTGCACATCACTTCTTCACCGGCCGGCACTCTGGTGCTGGCGCGGCTCGGTCTTCCATCCACACACTGATAGATACGCAATCATGACCAAGACGATCAACATCCTGCTGGTGGACGACCATCCCCTCGTGCGCGACGGCTTGCGCGCGCGCCTGGAGGCGGTAGCGCATTTCGACGTGGTGGCCGAAGCGGGTGGCGCCGACGAAGCCTTAAGTCAGGCGCGCATGCATCAGGTGGACCTCGTGTTAATGGATATTAATATGCGCGGCACGAATGGGATTGAAGCAACCGCCCTGTTCAAGCAGGCGTTTCCGCAGATTGCCGTGCTCATCTTGTCCATGCACGACAAGCTCGAATATGTGTCGCAAGCCATCGCCGCCGGCGCGCGCGGCTATGTGCTTAAAGATGCCCCGGGGAAAGATATCGTCTTCGCCATCGAGACGGTGATGTCCGGCGGTATTTATTACAGCGCTGGCCTGGCGCGGCAATTGTCGCGCCCGCAAGTGCACGATTCCTTTCTCACCACGCGCGAACAGCAAGTGCTGCAGCACATCGCGGCGGGCCAGTCGAACAAGCAGATCGCGCGCGACCTGGACTTGAGCGTGCGCACGGTGGAGACGCACCGCCTCAATATCAAGCGCAAGCTGGGGATCGAGGGGCAGGCTGAATTGATCAAGTATGCGGTCGAGCATGCACATGGTGGCAGTGCCTGAGAAGGTGCGCGCGGTGCCGGGTCTGTGTCACGCAACGATACAACTGCATGACGCAGAAGACAGGCTGACAAGCTGAGAATTGCTTGACTTGCAAGGATTAGTCTCCCGGCGAACTGTTTTTTTTGAATATATATTGCTAAAATTAAACTGTTTCTTGAGTGAGATTCGGATAGAATGACCCTCGCTGTTGAAATGGCACCCCTGTCGGGCCAGGGATGCCTATGCTGTTCAGTTTACTTACTATGGCGCCCTACCCACACTGAGATACCGATGTCAGCGTCTGAATCAAACCTGTTTCCGTTGGTGGGATTGCAAGCAGTGTCCAATGCTCATAACGAGTGGGTCGCTGTCACCTTGCATGTACCGCAGGCCTCGATGGCACCACTGCTGGCGGCGCTAGGCGCTGCTGATGCGTATGCCTTCCTGGCACCGCTCGACTGCATCATTCCCTTGCTCGACCCGCATGGCGTGGACGAGGCCGTGCTGGCGCAACTGGCGCCGCAACGCACCATTTTCCGCTTGCCAGCGCATCTTGCCGGAGACAAGCAGATCCAGAAAAAATGCCAGCAATGGCGCGACGCTGGCTATCGCATCATTCTCGATGGCGCCGATGCCGGTCCCGTGGCGGCGGCGCAGGTCGACGCGCGCGCGCTGAGCTTTGACGCGGCCGGCGTCCGTCCGGCCCTGCATCAGCTGCTGCCCTTGCCGGGACCGCATCTGGCCTACAACATCGTCGACGCCGAACAGCTTGCCGAGTTGCGAGAAATCGGCGTGAGCTGGTTCGCCGGCGACTATGCCTTGCAGCATGCGCGCCAGAAAAGCACGCCGGAAGATGCGACGTCGCGACGCCGTGTGCTGGCGCTGCTGGGCCTGCTGGCCCGCGATGCCGACGCGCACGAACTGGAAGTGCCGCTCAAGCAGGACCCATCGCTCAGCTATCATTTATTGAAACTGGTTAATTCAGCCGCCTTCGGTTTCACGGCGCCGATTTCCAGCTTCAGCCAGGCTATCAGCTTGCTGGGCCGGCGCCAGTTGCAGCGCTGGCTGCAACTGCTGTTGTATGCGCGCCAGCAAGACGATGGCAAGATCCACGCGCTACTGCCGCTGGCGGCCGTGCGCGCGGCGCAGATGGAAGCGCTGTGCCAAGTGCGCGGCGGTGACCGCGACGCGCAAGACCTGGCCTTCATGGCAGGCGTGTTTTCCCTGCTCGACGTCTTGCTGGGCATGCCCATGCAAGCCATCATCCCGAGCCTGAACCTGGCGCCTGAAGTGAGCGCCGCCTTGCTGGAACGCAACGGCGAACTGGGCAACTTGCTGGCGCTGGTTGAAAGCGCCACGCCGTCGCCCGAAGCCTTGCGCCGCGCCGACATCGATGGAGCAAGCTATTGGTGCAGCCTGTTACAGGCCTACCAGTGGGCCATCCAGGTTAGCCGGAACCTCTAGCATGACCTTGCTGCCGGTGTCGGATTACCTCGGTGACAGCGCCGCCCTGTGCGATGCCGTCATGCGTTTGCGCGGCCCTGCGCTGGTCGATGAGCTGGGGCGTATCGCCAGCGTCGTGATGGCCAGCCCGCATGGACAGTTCCTGCCTGCGGCCAGCGTGGACGCCGCTGCACTGCCCGCGCTTTCCCCGTGCGATACACCGGCCTTGCTGCAGGAAATCAGTTTCGATGGCCATTGCTTCGGCCATTACCGCGTGGCGGGACGCAGCCTGTACGGCGACGCTGACCGGCGCCAACTGGCCAGCCTGGCCTCGCTGACGGCCGGCGTGCTGCAGGTGCATTCGCTGGCGCAACGCTCGACCCATGCCTTTGCGCAGGTTGAAGCCTTGCTGGCGCAGCAGACGCAAATCCTCGACCAGTTGCACGAATCGGTGCTGACGATGGACTTGACCGGCTACATCACCAGCTGGAACAAGGGCGCCGAACGCCTGTTTGGCTACACCTCGGTGGAAGCCGTGGGGCGTAATATTTTGTTCCTGTACGACGACGAAGATACGGCGTTCCACGACGCCTTCCTGGAGCAGGGCGGGCGCCTGATGGAGGTGCGCCGCCGAAAAAAATCAGGCGAGATCTTCTGGGCCAGCCTGTCCTTGTCGCCATTGCAGGATATGGACGACAAGCCGATCGGACTCATCGCCTACCTGACGGACATCACGGAACGCAAACTGGCTGAAGAGCGCCTGCATCACCTGGCCTACTACGACCCGCTGACGAGCCTGCCCAACCGCACCTTGCTGGCCAAGCTGGTCGACCAGGCCCTCTCCGTGGCGCAGCGCAGCAAGATGCTCGGCTGCGTGCTGTTCATCGACTTGAACCGCTTTAAGCTGATCAACGACACCCTGGGCCGGCGTATCGGCGATGAACTGCTGCGTCAGGTCTCCGTGCGTTTCCGCACGGTGTTGCGCGAGCAAGACCTGGTGGCGCGCCTGGGCGGAGACGAGTTCGCTGTTGGCCTGTTCGACATCAGCCAGCATTTCGAAGCCAGCATGGTGGCGCAAAAGCTGCTCGCTTCCCTGGTGCAAGCTTTCCTGATCGAAGGCCACGACTTGCGCGTGGGCGCCAGCATCGGCATCAGCGTGTATCCGCAAGACGGGCAAGACGCGGAAACCCTGCTGCGCCTGGCCGACATCGCCATGTACCGCGCCAAGCAGGACAGCGGCGGCGAAGCGGAAAGCGTGGCCTTCTACAGCCATGACATGAATGTGGGCATGCAGGCACGCATGCGCCTGGAAACAGGCTTGCGCCAGGCTTTATTAGAACAGCAATTGTTGCTGCACTATCAGCCAAAATACGCGCTGGCGAGCGGCCGCATCATCGGCGCCGAAGCGCTGGTGCGCTGGCTCCACCCGCAGCACGGCATGATCCCGCCCGCCGAGTTTATTCCCCTGGCCGAATCGACGGGCCTGGTAGTGCAGGTGGGTGAATGGGTGCTGGAGGCGGCCTGCGCCCAGGCGCAAGCGTGGAAACTGGCGGGCCTGCCGCCGATCCGCCTGGCCGTCAACGTCTCCGCACGCGAATTCACGTCAGCGCTGCCCGCCAGAGTAGCGGCCACCCTGGCCCGCTACGGCCTGGAGGCGGCCTGGCTGGAACTGGAAATCACGGAAAGCACGCTGATGCACAACATCGAGCGCGTAATCGGCATCATGGACCGCATCACGGCGCTGGGCGTGGCCCTGTCGCTGGACGACTTCGGCACCGGTTACTCAAGCCTGTCCTATTTGAAACGCTTCCCCATCGACACCCTCAAGATCGACCGCTCATTTACCACCGGCATCCCCACCGACGCCAGCGACTGCGCCATCGCCAGCACCATCATCAGCATCGCCCAGCAGCTGCACCACAAAGTGATCGCAGAAGGCGTGGAAACGGCCGAACAACTGGCCTTCCTGAAGAGTGCGGGTTGCGACGAAGTGCAAGGCTATCTGTTCTCGCGTCCGCTACCTGCGCTGGCGTTTGAAAGAGCGCTGCGGGAAAACTGGGGCTTATAGGGCTTCCGTTCATGATGCCAGCGCATACACAGACCCCGCCCCTTGCCGCGAGTAAAAATCAGCCGCCACCACCACTAGCCATTGGTAAGCCGCCGACCTTTATGTATAATGCTGCCAACAGGAAGCGTGGCCGAGTGGTTGAAGGCACTAGTCTTGAAAACTAGCGACGGGTTACACTGTTCGTGAGTTCGAATCTCACCGCTTCCGCCAGAAAAATAAGATAAGCCCTTGATTTTCAAGGGCTTATTTTTTTTCTTGCGTCTTTTTTTAATCTAATTCAAGCCATGCTTGCTACTCACAACGTTCTAGTTGCGGAAACGGTTTCCGCAACTGTCCAAAGTGTTGCTATTGTAGTATTCAAGTATGTACTCCTACCAGCCGGTAGTTCATTCATTCGCTAAACCGTTCAATTTGGGTACTTTTCCGGCCAAACTTTGCGGTTGACTTTGGCAGAAACTCACGTTCGTGATACGATGTGAAGCATCTAATCGGTCTAGACCGTGTTAGCAATACGTATTCGTAAGATGTTTTTGCATTCAACCGCATCCAATATTCATCCAAAGCGAATTCGCTTTTCATTGATAGGGAGGGGTATTATGTTTAAGTTCAGTATGTCAACCGACGAAAATTTCGCTTCTTTCCGCGATGGAGAGACTGGACGATTTGTTTTTGTTGACTCTTTTGATAACGAAGAGTTTAATGTCCGCTTCGGCACGCTTAGCGAGTCAAGGGAGTTGGGCGTTATCACAGCTAAATCTGATGAAATTCTCAACAAAAAATTACAAGAGCTCGTCGAGTACAATAGTTAAAGAATAACAATGACAATTTCAGCAGCAGATTTACATGGCCTTGAGCAACGAGTCAACGCAACGCTCTCTCAACATAACGCAAAATTTGTTATGACTGTGCATTTCTCCGCTGAGAGGCTGAACGATGCACGCAATGTACCGCCGCTGAATATTGCTGAGTTGGAGGACGTTTTCGTGCGTTTGATAGACCAGCACATCATGTCAATCCTTGTGCTCAACGACCAAGACACGTTCAATATTCGTTGTTCTCAGTCGCATATCAATATGCCTTGTGCTGTTCAGAAGACGTCGTCAGTGAACAGTGGCGTGACCCATAAAAATATCATCATCACAGTCATGCGTAAGAAAACATTCAAGGCTAAAGATCCTGTGGAATTCGTTGTTGCATGACATAGGACCAGCCCGGCCGATGCCGGGCTTTTTTTATCTCGTAGGCCTCACTGCTTGTCCAATGCGCCGATAGACCTTTTCCGTGATGACTTTTTCACTATGCCCTAGCAGGGAGCTGGCGGCGCCCAGGTCGGCAATGTCACTGGCGGAGCGCGCCCGGATATCGCGGAACTGAAAGGCCTTGACACGGCTGGCCAGCTCCTCGTCACCTGCCTTTAGCGCCAGATCGGCAGCAGCTTTCCGGGCGCTATCGAAGCGCAGGCGCAAATGCCACTTCTTTACCTGGCAACCGTTCGGCAGCGCGACGATGAAAGTGGTGCGCGGCCGATGCGGGCGAGCGTGGATGCGCTCGATGACCTTGGCCAGCTCCGACTTGATGCCGTCATGCTCCAGGACGATGCGCAACAGCTTGTTGCTCTTGCCCTGGCGAACCTGCAAGGCGCCGTCCTTCAAGTCGCTGTCGCGCATCTTGAGCACGTCCGCCGGCCGCTGCCCGGTCAGGTAGTTCAAGTCCATGGCGTCCTGCAGCTCTTCGCAGCCTGTATTGCGTACCGCCTCCCACACGGCCTTGTCGGCATAGAAGTCGCGCGGCACTTCCTTGTTCTTGCGCACGCCACGGCAGGGGTTTTCCCGCTTCGTGTAGCCCCATTCCCTGGCCATGTTGAACACGTGCGACAGTAGCGCTATTTCGCGGTTGGCGCGCACCTTGGCGCTGCGTGCGTCGCGGTAGCGGGCGATGTCCTGCGGCGTGATGGCGTCGATGGGCGCGCTGTCGAAGACCGGGCGCAGCTGGCTCAAGGAGCTGGCGTTCTCGCGCTGCGTGCTGGGCGCCTTGCCTGGCAGGATGTCGCGGGCGTACTGCGCGAACACGTATTCCATCAGCGTGGCGTCCGTTGGAACCGGCTTGCATTCGTATTCTGCCCACAGACGCTTGGCCTCGACCAGATCCGTGCCCAGTGGGTATTCCTTCCGGTTCCCGGCGTCGTCCCGGCCGTTGTAGTAGTAGCCGGTCCAGGTTTCGCCCGATTTCAGCTTGCGCACGCGGCGCAGCATGCGCGGCGGCAGTTTGTAGCCAGTGCTCTTAGGTCGCATTGCTTTCTTTCTATTTTATTAACGTACTTTAGACAGGTCCGGCGCCCAGGCCGGCGTGCTCACCAGGCTGGCGGGATTGATGCCGCTCAAGCGCAGCCTGGCGTACAGGCGCCCGATGATGGGCGCGCCCGCGCGGTTCTTGATGAAGGTCCAGCCGTTTTGCTGCAGCCATTTGATTTGATCCACTTTCCGGCAGCAGCCTGAAATGGTTTCCAGCTCTTCCGCAGTCAAGGTTTCGGACTGGATCGAATTGTCAAATAGGTTATTCATTGGATGCTGCTTTCTTTGTGGCCGGGCTGCATGCTTGGCATTTGTTCGTGGCCAAGGCGAACGCTTCGGCCTCCGTGTATTGAGGGACTTCGGCGCCAGGTTTGCGGTGGTCGCGCAGCCGGCAGAATTCTTTGTACTGATCCATTTTTTTATGCCCCCTCTAGTCTGTGCAACCGCAATCGGTCAGCGCATCATCGAACGGGAACAATTCACCGTGATTCATCGCCATGTCATACATCGCCTGGTAACTGGGCCTGTCCTTGCGGAACCAGCCGCCAGCACCCGATCCGGCCGTTTGGGCGTTCTTTTCCTGCTGTATCCACCACAGCGCCCGGCTGGGCTTTTCGCGGATCAGGGATAGCACCTGGTTGCCGCCTTTCAGGAAGCACAGATCGCAGTTACCGTGCATCGTCTTGCCGCTCATGTTCGGCAAGCCCAGGTCAAAATCTTGTCCCACCCAAAATGCGCTGACATCGGCCACGGTCAGGCCAGCCGCCGCCAGGGGCGCTTCTTTCACTTCGTGCTTGCCGTAGTCCTGATTTGCCAGCCGCGCCACGCGCAAGGGCTCGTCGGCACGCATGCCGATAAACGTGGTCCACTCGACCAGGCCTATCGACTTCAAATAGCGCTGCATCGGCCGCACCTTGAGTTCCGCCGTGCAGAAGCGTGCGACAGGGTTCGGCAGGAATTTCTTTTCGTCGTGCAGATCGGCGAACGGCTCGCCGCGGCGGCTGGCCGTTGCAAAGTCCACGATGGCAAATTCCTTGCCGCGCACTTCATTGCGAGGACGGTTTTCTATCCAGACGATGGGAACGCCCCAGCGCTCGCCGCAGTCGCGCACGAATTCAAGAGTCGCTTCCTCTTCCTTGCCGGTGTTGGCGAAGCACACCACGACGTCAGCCGGCAGCGTGCCGCCGTAGGCCTGAATCGTCATCCACAGCATCATGCCGCTGGTACGGCCGCCGCTGAACGAAATGACGCCCGGGCCGTCGAACAGGAATGGGCTGTTCATGCTGGCACCGCGCATTGTTGAGCCAGGGCTACCAGCCAATGCGCCAGCTCGGCGGGCGTGTGTTCACGTTCTGCCTTGCCGCATTCCGGCCGCCAGCCTGGATCGCCTTTCCGGCGCCGCTCGCCGGCGCGGTTGCGGCCGGACGGGGCGATCACATGCGAGGCGTCGCCCAGGACGATGGGCATGGCCGGTATTTGAGCCGGCGCACAGCCGACGATGTACAGCAAGGTGGCCTTTTCGGCGCGGTGGCCAAAGGAGCTTTGAAAAATGGGCAGTGTCCAGCCGCCGAATTTGTCCCGCTCGCCGATCGCTGGCAAGCCGCAGTGTGGCCAGAGGGTCGAGCGCTTCGGGTGCTCAAGCACGCCGCCGAACTTGCACACCTGGGCGACGGCCCACACCGCCAGTTCCTTTTCGTCCGGGCGCGGCTTGGCCAGGTGGCGCAGCGTGCCCCAGGAGCGGCATGGCGGATGCGCTACCACCGGCACGCCACCCGGCCAGGCGCGGGCGTCGCGTTCCGCATCCCAGGCGTCAACCGCCGGCATGGTCTTGTAGATCGAATTGGCGCGCACGAACAGGGCCGCCACGGCAGGCATTGGGCGCTCCGCTGTCATGGCTGGCATCCCAGGGCTGCAGGTGCGCGCTTGACCGCTTCGATGGCGCCCAGCGGCACGGCCCGGAACATGCCCGGCCACTGGTGGTCCAGCTCCACCCACGCATGCAGTTCGCCATTGCCCACGTCGCGGCGCAGGTCGTTGACGGTGCCGGCCTGGTAGCCTTCATCGGTATCGAATGTCACGCGGTCGCCCAGGGCGATTTGCCGCGGCGAATTGGTCGAAGTGTTCAGCATTGCGGTGCTCCTTTCAGTTTGGCGGTAACGCCGCACACGCCGAAGCGGTCGATGGCGGCCTGGATCACGTCACCGCTGGAAGCGGCAAGCGCGGAATATTCAAAGCGTTCGGTTTGCGTGCGAACGATCACGGCATAGGTGCTCATGTGCCATTTCCTTCATGGGGTGGGTTGTCGGGGACGATCAGCCGGGGATATGGGCAGGCGTTGACGGCCGCCCAGGCAGCAATCAGCGCTGTTTTTGCCTCGTCAGGCAGGTTTGGTGCGGGCGCCGCCGGCGGCGTTGCCGGGGCAGGGCGGTCGGGGTGCGTACAGTTATTTACACGAGTCCGAGGAACGGCAACCCCAACAGCCACCCCGCGCCCGCCTGTGGCCTGTACCGGCGTCCACGTATGGCGCACGGACTTGAAGACCACGCCAATCAGATCGCTGCAGCGCACGCCGTAGGGCGTGATGCGCTGGGTTTCGCCGTAGCGGCCGATGACGGTCTTTTCGTCCTTGGCCAGGGTGACGACCAGTTCCTTGCGCGGCACCAGGGCGCCGCCCTGGGCGCGCAGGTATTCGGCCCAGCAGGCGCGCTTTTCGCCGTCAATCTTTTGCACGGCATTCCAGGCGCGGCGCATGGCGGCCGGCGCTTCGTTGAGCATGCTTTTCTCGATGCGGCGTAGTTCGCGCCACACGGTGACGGGCGCGCCGCCCCATTGCTGGAATTGGCGGATGCCCCAGCACGCGGCCCAGGACTCGACGCGCGCCGATGGCGTCAGTTCGACATCGCCTTCGGTGTCGGCCTTGACGACATAGCCTTCCTTTGTTTTGTGGTCGGCCACGCCGTCGATGTTCTTGGCCACGTACTTGGCGATGTAGCCGGCGGCGCTGCCCTTGGCCCAGTCGATGCGTTTCACGTCGAGGCGGCGCGCGAAGGCGCCCGGTTCGCCACGGTCCACGCGCCAGGCGTAGCGCTTCATGATGCGGATGGCGCGGCCCGCCACGTCCTGCAGGTGGACCGTCTTGTATTTCGCGGTCGGGCGCACGAACAGCAGCAGATGCCAATGTGGGCAGCCGTCGTGGTGCGGCTCGGCGATGCGAAAGCCGTACAGGCCGATGCCTCGGCGCGCCAGTGCGGAGCGGCACAGCGAGGTCATCTTGCCCAAGTAGGCGTTGGCTTCGCGCGGCGTTGAGCCGTCGAACTTGTCGTTTGGTTTGCCGCTGTGCTGCATGGCGTGGAAGCGTGATGGGCACGTCCAGGTGATGAAGATTCCCTGGTCGCCGCACTCGCGGGCGATCTGCTCAAAGCCGTTGATGCGCAACATTAGCTCGCCGCGCCGGATGGCCTTGTTGGCCGTCGTTTTTTCGGCCAGTTCGGCGATGCTGAATTGCTGGCCGTTTTCGTTCTGCACCAGGGTGGCGGCCAGCGCTGCCGCGTTGCGCCGGTTCTGCGCCAGGCGCGATAGCACGGCATCGTTGCTGGCGTAGGGTTCGCCGCGATAGTTCACGTAGCCCAGGCGGATATTGCCAGCTTCAAAGGCGCGCTTGACCCGCTTGCGCAACTGGCGGCGCCACCAGCGGGCGTCCACCAGGCGGGCAATGGTGTCGGTCAGCGCATCGAATTCGGGCAGCTCGATGCCATACGAGGCGCATTCGTCTTCCATGATCTGCAGGGCGTGCGTGTCGGACACGGCCATCCACAGCATTTTGGTCACGCCGGCTGCAGCGCGTTCGGCAGTGGCCACGATGTCGGCATCGCTCTGCGACAGGTCGACGCCGGCCGGCACGTACTGTTCGGCAAACTCGCGCACAAAGCTGGTGGCGATGGATTCATAGACTTTGTACCAGGACGACCAGACCATCTTAGCCATGGCGGCCGTGATGACGCGGTTGCGCCATTTGTAGGGGATGCGGGCCAGCTCGGGCGCGAACTGGGCGGATCGCAAGAAGGCTTCGTGGCGTTGCGGGGCAGGCAGCAGGATTTGTTTAGATTGCATTCAACAGTCTTTCGTACACACGGATAGCGGCAGAGGTGGCGGCGCGCAGTTCGATGCGCTCTTCCTCGGTAAATGAATGGATGGGCGATTCCCAGCGGTCTGCGTCCATGCCGGCGGCAATCAGCACGGAGCGGCGCGCGCCACGCGGCGACAAACCCCACGCCTGGGCCATGAAGGGCGCCAAGTTGCGCGGCTTGATGCTGCGTAGCTGGGCCTTGGCTTCGGCGATGGCGGCCAGCGCATGCCCGGCACCTGGTGGCGTCGGCATGTCCTTGTCGCGCGCGGCTAGAATCTCGGCGGCAGGCTGGAAGGACAGGTGATTGTCGATAAGGGACGCCGGCATGGCTCAGTCCTTGATGAAGCCAATGGCCCGCAGCACGCCGGGGGCGATGACGATCAGGAGCGACAGCAGCCAGATGCCGCAGGTTTTGGCCAGGCGCAGCATCAGCGTGCTCCTGCCTTGAAAAAATGTTCTGCCCAGTACGGGAGCGTGTGCGATGCGCCGCAGCAGTGGCGGGAACCCGCTTCGTTGGCGAAAATGTAGTTCACCTCAATGGGTAGCTTACCGACCAGGGCGCGCTGCTTGGCTGGTGCAAAAAAACCGTCACGTTCCAGTGCCCGCGCATCGCTGACGATGAAGGTCAGATTGGCAGCGCCGTAGGCGTGATAGGTCTTGGCAATCTCATGGATGTGGGTGGTCAGCGCTGCAATGCCGATGCCAGCGCCGGCTTGCAGCAGAAAACACGTTGGCGCCACAGGGACAATACAATTTTGCAAGGTCGGGCGGATCGTGCTTGATGCCATGGATTGGTCGGCATGACTGGTGGCGTGCAGCGTGTTTTCCATCGGTTTTCCTTATTTCAGGTTGAACGAATCCCGCACGCTCAAAAGGGAGCGCTGCAGGGCACAGCAAAAGAGGGGAGTTACAGCGGCCGGGCTACGGCGGCGCGAGGATAGGGATAGCCATCAGCATCCTGCCGTCAGGTCCAGGGCCAGTTGGCTGGTGGCCGCCGTGCGGGCATGCTGGGACAGCGGGATGCGGATATCAGGCTTCGGCATGGCGGACAGCGAGAGGGTGCGCAGTACTTCAAGGCCTGCCACGAAGGAGTGCCCGCATTCGGGGTTCTGGCACATGTAGGTGATTTCCTTGAACATGGCGGACATCGTGCGGCTTTTGACGGCGCGGACGGTGTATTCGCAATGCGGGCAGGGCAGGCCGATGACTCTCATTTGTTCTTTCTTTTCACTTGATACAGGGCACGGCCTCGGCCGCTCATCTTGCGAATCCCGATTCGTACGTTATCCTTAATCAACCACTCGATAGCCTGGTCGATGGTGTCCAAGCCCTGCTGTATTCGGACACGTTCAAACGTGTCTTGGTCTTCATCGCATGTTTCTACAGGTACGGAACGGTCGGGCATATTTTCGGCTGCTCAAAAGTTGCTGATTGGTGACTTCATTTAGGCAGCAATGCTGGGTAAGGTGGCACTGTTGTCGTCGCCAAGTACTATTGCCGCCTGGCGAAGCGCGAGCTGCCGCAGAAACGGCGCCAGTTCCTCGCCCTGATAATTGGCGATGGCCGCCAGGACGTCATACTCATATTCGTCAAGGCGCACCATGACACGGTTGTTACGGACGCGTTTTGGATCGGGATACATGGGCCTGCTCCTGTGCTGTTAGGCGTGATGGACAAGGGAGAATTGTTCGAGTTCGGCCTCGTAAGACTGAAGGCCACGTAGCAGCATCAAGCGCATAAATGAGGCCCGAGAGCGGGAGTCGAGTTGGGCAAATTTTTCCACGCGCTCGATCTCAGGAGGGAGCAAGCGAATCGGGATTGGCTGCGAAAGTGGGTTCTTCGGCTGGCGCGTGACTGGAGCGGTAGATGTCATAGGATATGATTTGTATACGTCACATGGTAATGACGTCACTTTAGTACAAAAAATTGTACTTTGCAACTAAAAGATAGACATATGGATACATTAGGGCAGCGCTTAAAAAGCGAACGGAAGCGACTAGGCATGACTCAACCGGAATTCGCACTGGTTGGGAAGGTCGAGAAGGGCACACAAATTAATTACGAACAAGATAAGAGATTTCCTAGTGCGGATTATCTAATTGCTATCGCATCAGTGGGCGTCGATACGCAATATGTGTTACATGGCACGGCCGCAAGCGCTACGTTGACCGACGACGAAAATGAGCTGTTGGTCGGATATCGTAAGCTGGATCTGCGAGGAAAAGCACGGGTACTTGGCGTTGTTGAGGGGATTACGGAGCCGGCTGCCTCCCCGTCACCAAGAGGAATCGAACGCAACACGCAAATGGTTTTTCATGGCAAAGTAGGCCAGCAAATTCACGGAGATATTACGGCTCCGCAAACGATCAACATGGGTCGCAAAAAAAAATCACCGACGTAACTCGTGGCGAAAGGGTAGGTTCTCTTTGTCAAGGAGCGCAGGGAAGTGGAAAGTTGCCGCTCTAGCCCCATTGCTTTTTGCTTGCTGCTGGCCACAGTATAAATGTGAAATGAAGACTTCCACGGCTACAAGGTTTGTCAAGAATTCATGTTATTACGATGGGAAGCCGTATTCACTTGGTATCGTCATCGAGACGGTGCACGGGGTCAAATGTGAGTGCGCTTCCACTTCCTCAGATGGTTTGCCAATTTGGGTGCGCGGTAGCTTGGGTTAGCAACTTTGGCCCGGCTGGTCGCCTTTTGGCCAGAGGCGGCCATTCACGAGAACGTGACAATGTGTGAGTTTTCCCACTTGGCAACTTGTTATGATCTTGGACCGCTGTCGGCCAGAAGCGGCCCTTGAGCGTTACTTAACTATGGGAGTACGAAATGTCAACGGAAAAGAATTGGCCTGCGAGCCGTACGCGTGCTACCGCCTTGGCACTGGTGTTACTCGGTAGCTCCTTTGCGATATTGGTGGTGCCGCCGATTTTGCACATTTGGGCCCGCGTTCTCGGTGTAAGCGATGAGTCTGCAATGGGCGCTATTTCTGTAGTGTATTTGCTGTTGGCGACGATTGTTTTCCTAAAACTACGGCGCACGAGGAAGCACTGATCCTACCGTGACTCAGTATCGTTTGCGTCGATGCAGTTACAGTAGGCCGCTTTGGGGCGAAAGCAGCCGTTGATCTGGGGTAAATGCACCACATTCATGTTGTTACTCATCCCGCCACAGGCGTTCAAGGCTCCTCGCTGTTCTCCCTGATGATGTCGCGCACTTCTTCGATATGCTTCCAAGCATGCAGCGCCGCCCGCTTGGCGGCCTGCTTGCTTTTGTAAACATGCTCCAGCGTCTTGAGCGTGCCCTTGGCACCAGCCTGCTCCTGTCCCGCTTTTTTCTTCTTCCTCGCCACGTCCTTCCACTTGGCCACCACGCCCGTGATGCCTTCGTCCGGGTCTTTCTCGTCCTCGCGCTCCGCCTCGACCGCTTCCGTCTTCGTTTCAAACTCCACGCGCGTGGTAAAGCCGTTGCCGCCCAGGCTGTGCGTGACCTTGACCGATAGCCATTCGTTGGCGTCGATCTCGGGCTTGAAGCCTGTCACAGTCACGGGCGATTGCGGGAACACGGCCGGGTTGCCCAAAGCCAGGCTCATTTCAAAGGTGGCCAGGCCGCGCAGGATGCGCTGCCATTCGGCGACGGCCGCCGCGCGCGCATCGGCCTCGCTGGCAAAGGTGGTGCGCAGGCGCTTGCTGTTGCCGGGCACGCCGGCCACGACGCTGCGGCGGCGCGCGTAGCGCTCGTCATGCCAGAAGGCGCGCACGCCCGTATAGGCGTCGCTCTCGGCGCTGTGGTAGCGGTGGCCGTCGCCCAGGGCGCGCGTGATGGTGATGACGGGCAGCGCCTTGCCGCTGGCCGTGCGGCTCTGGTTGATGGGGATGAATAGCAAAGTGTCATTCTTGACGGTGGCCACCGCGTCGTATTTCCTGCCCAGCCGGCGCAGGAAGGCCGCATCGCTTTCGTGGGTCTGGTCGATGTGCTCGACGGCGGTATCGCGCAGGCGCGCTGACACGCCCGACGCCAGCTCGTTGCGAAAGGCGATGGCCTCGATGATGGCGCCCAGGGTGGTCTTGTGGAAGCTGTGTTCCTGCTGCTGTTTGAAGGTGTCGATCAGGTTGGCCGACCTGGCGCGCAGGGTGATGGTGTCGGGCGCGCCGCTGTGCTCCACCTCGTCGACGGTGAACTTGCCCATGTCCACCAGGCCGGACGCTTGCCAGCCAAGCGCCAGGGCAATCTGCGCGCCGCGCGGCGGCAGTGCCAGCTTGCCGTCGCTGTCGTCCAGGGAAATGTCAAGCTGGTCGCTCTCGTCGCCACGGCACAGGGTCAAGGTCAAATTGATTAACCGCGGTGAAACGATGGCCGTCAAATCCTTGTCCTCGATGCTGACTTTGAAGGTGGGAATGTGCTCGCTCATTTGAACTTGTCCGCCGCGCTGCCGATGGCGCCGCTGATGCCGGCGCCGATCTTGTCTTTCATCTCGCTGACGACGCCGCCATATTTCGACGTGATGCCGCCGACCACGTTGCCTACCACGCTGCCCACGGCGCTCTTCGCCGCGCCGGCCACGCTGCTGGTGATGCCGTCGATGCATAGCATGTTTTTCAGGTCCCCGATGTCGCCCAGGCCGACCATGGCCAGCACGCCGTCGTCGTCGCGTTTCAGGGTAATCGAAAATTCCACGCGCCGGGCGCCGCCGCTGCCGTCCAGGATGGTGCGGCCCTCCGTCATGCTGGTGATGCGGTAAGAGCCAAGGATACGGCCGGTGCCCTGGATCAAAATCCACGATTTACCCGTGTCGGCCATCATGCGCAGCGCATCGAGCGAATACAGGGAGCCGGTCAGTTCCGGCGCCACCCAGCCGGACAGGGTAATCGTGTCGTCACCTGGCCCCACGTACTGGTGCGCGTCGCGCAGGCCCACGCGGGCCGTGCTGGCGTGCTTCCATTCCGTTTGCCGCTGCAGCTCGTGATAGGCGAGGGTGGGCAGGCTGAACACGAACATGCCTAAAATCATCATCATGGTGGTGCTTCTTTCTTAATCGTGGTCGCGCAGGGAAGAGCGGATGCGTGCCGCCTTTTCGCGGTCGCGCTGATCGAGCGCCACGCTCACGGCGCGCGCGATGGCTTGCGGATCGGTGCCGGCCTGTACGTGGAAGGTGATTTCGATCTTGTCGCCTTGGATGGTCATGCCGGCGCCGAACCCGCCCACGGGCAGCGGCGCACGCGTATCAAAGGCGCTGGCCGGTAGCGCCGTGGCCGTGCCGATGGCGATGCCGGCGCCCAGTTGCGTCAGGCGCTGCGCCAGGCCCGATACCTTGGCAATCGGCGCACTCTCGCTGCGGTCCAGGCCCACGGCCAGGCCCTGCATGGTGTAGTCGCCCAGTTCGGCAAACACGCGGCTCGGGCTGTGGATGCCCAGCTTTTCCTTGAACCAGGCAATGGTGCTGCTACCGGCGTTGCTGATGGCGTCCTTGACGGCGCCCATGGAACCCGTGATGCCGTTGACCAGGCCGCGCAGGATGTTGGCGCCGAACGCGGTGAACTTCGCAGGCAGCTCGATGCCGAACCAGCCGAGCACGCCCGCGAACGCCTGGTAAAACACGCCCAGCGGTGACCAGTTGATGACCAGGGCCGTGATGCTGCCCATGCCGCCGGCGCAGACGGTGCGCAGGCGCGCCCAGATGTCGGCAAAGAAGGCGGCGATAGGTTGCCACGATGCGGTGATGCGCTGCAGTATGGTGGCGCCGAAGTCGGTGAACTTCGCCGGCAGCGTGATGCCGAACCAGCCCAGCACGCCCGCGAAGGCGCGATAGTACAACCCCAGCGGCGACCAGTTGAGGATGAGGGCGCTGACGCCGCCAATGCCGCCGGCAAAGGCGGTCTTGATCTCCGACCAGATGCCAGTAAAGAAGCCGGCCAGCGGCGCCAGGCCTGTGGCGATGCGCTCCCGGATGCCGGCGGCGAAGTCGGTGAACTTGGCCGGCAGCGCAATACCGAACCAGCCCAGCACACCCGCGAAGGCGCGGTAGAACAGGCCCAGTGGCGACCAGTTGGCGATCAGGATATTGATGCCGACGAAGCCGCCGGCAAACGCCGCCTTGACGTCCGACCACAGGCCGACGAAGAAAGCCTTGATCGGCTCCCAGTTTTTATAGATCAGATAGGCGGCGCCGGCAATCAAGGTCACGGCAATGCCAATCGGGTTCATGAAGAAGGCGCGGCCCAGCCACAGCACGGCGCGGCCCACCCACATGAAGGCGCCGCCCAGGCCGCGCAAGATGGGAGTGAGCACGCCGCCCGTCACGCCCATCTTGGCGAACATGACGTGCAGCATGGCATACGGGCCGATCATGGCGGCAATGCCCAGCATCAGCGGGCCGAGCACCAGCAGGATGCCGGCAAGGACTGAAAAGCCGACGATCATGACCTTGGCCACGGTGGGGTTGCGCTCCATGAAGCCATTCAGGCGCGTCATGGCGGCAATCGCCATTTTCAGCCCCTGCGTGTACATAGGCAGGATTTTTTCACCCATGACCAGTTTCAGGTCGGAAACCTTGGCCAGCGCTTCCCGCTCCGCGCCGGCGCCCAAGCCACGTGCGCGCACGTGCAGGCTGTCCATGCCTTCCGAGTTTTGGTTCAGGCGTTCGCTTTTGCGAATCTGCAAGCGCTGGTCGACCATGCGCATCAGGAAGGCAGCGCCGTTGCTGTTGGAAACCAGGGCGCCGATCTTGCTGTTGATCTCGTCCTTGTCGGTGATGCCCTTGGCCGCCAGCTTGGGCAGGAACACTTTCTCGATCCAGTCGAGCGGGCTTTTTTGGAACAGTTCGCCTTCCAGCAGGGCGCCGGCCTGGATGTATTTGATTTGCCCCACCTTGTCATACTTGATGTGCTTGCCGCTCAACAGGCCCAGGCTTTGCATTTCCCTGGCCGCGCGCTGCGTGCCCTTGCCCTGGTAGATGTTGTTGTACAACGACCGCCAGCCCACGCCTGCGGTCGAGCCGCCCAGTTCCTGCAGCATGGGTTCCATTTGGTTGAAGAAGGCATTGTCGTTCAGGCCTTTACCGGCGACTCCGCTGCGGATGGTAAATTGCCGCCAGTCTTCGCCGCCGACCCGGCCGCCCGTGGCAGCAATTACCTTTTGTATCCGGTCAGCATCGCTCTTGAAGGCTTCGACGGAACCGGCGTTGCCGCGCAGCTCGATGACCTTTTGCATGGCGAACAGTTGCGCATTGCGCTCGCCGGCCGATTCCGGGTACAGCGTATCGTTGATGAATTTCATCTTCGACATAGTCGGCAGGGCCATTTCAGCGTGGTGGCCATCGGCGAAGATCGAGATGGAATCGCGGATCATTTCCGTCTTTTCCAGCTGGCTGACGCCATACGTCTTGAGTTCCTTCGCAAAAGCAATCGCGTGCTCTTTTTCCTTGGCCGTGCGCGTGCCCAGCGCGCGGATACGCGCCGTTTCGATTTCGTAGTGTTTCGCTTCGTGCAAGCCCTTGACGACAGGCGCGGCGACCACGGCGCCAGTGGCGGTCGCGCCGGCGCCCGCCATGGCAATACTGCCCGCCTTACTGCGCAGCTTGTCGGCGTGCTGGGTGGCGTTGGTGACGCGCTGCTGCTTGGCCGCTGATGCGGCCAGGCGCTTTTGTTGCGAGGCCAGTTCAACGTTCGTCAACTGGATACTGTTTTTAAGCCACTCCTGGGCCTTGCCCAGTTGGCGCGTGTCAATGCCGGCGTCCTTGAGACTGGTGCGCAGGACGCGGAATTGCTGGCTCTGCTCTCGGCCTTTCAGCGTCAAGTCCTGCGTGACCTTGGTCGCAGCCTTCAATTCACGCGTCATGGCGCGCGTGGGTGCCTCGGTCTGCTTCATTTTCGCAGCAAGGTCATTGAGTTTGTCTTGCGCTTCCTTGAGCTTGGTTCGCGTCGCATTGATACCGCTATGCAGTTCGCGGAATTTGCTGATGTTCTTTTGCTGGGCGTTCAGCTCACGCAAGCGGTCGCTGGTGGCCTTCAATGCTTTGGCCGTGTCGCTGGAACCGCCCATGATCTTTTTCAGCGGGCCGGTGATTTTATCCAGCGCTGCAAACACTACCTGTAACCTCAAATCCCGGCCTGCCATTTATTCTGCTCCGCTTCGCTGCCGGGCGCGTTCGCGCCAGGCCATCAGTTCATCAATCGTAAAATCGTCCATCGCTGCCGGCGTCCAGTGGAAGACGCCGGCAATGTCGGCCATGGCGTCTTCTACTTCGCTGGGGATACCGAAAGGCGATCGGCTTTGCTCGCCAAAAAACCGGCAACCTCGGCGCCCACGGCCAGCAGGTCGGCCGGGTCCATGTTGGCGATGTCGTGCGCCGTCAAGGTCGGCTCGGTGATGCGCGGCAGCACGATCTGCAGGGCCGACACGTTCAGGTTGGCCAGTTCGATCAGGGAAATGCCGCGCAGGGCGCCCGCCTTGGGTTTGCGCACGGTCAGCGAGGTGATGAGGCTGTCGCCGCGCTTGATCGGTTCGTCCAGTTCGATGACGGCGCTGTTTTGGGTATCGTTGTTCATGGTGTTGTCCTTGTGGTGTGGTGGTAAGTAAACGGGGGATTACATGCCGATGGCGCGGCGCACGGCGTCGTTGCGGCTGACGCCGCCCATGATTTCCGTGCCGCTCATGAAGTCCAGCTCGATGATGGTGGCGCCGTCGATCATCAGCTTGTAATAGCTGCAAGGCATGGTGTATTTGTGGGTGGTGTCGTCGCCCATCTTGGCCGTGCCCATATCGACTTCCTTGTAACGGCCGCGCACGACGACCTCGACGGCGGCCACCGTGCCGTCATCGTCTTCCTGGTAGGCGCCGGCAAAGCGCAGTTGCACGGCGCCGTGCGAACTGGCCCCGTAGTGCTGCAGGGCGCTGGCGATCAGGCCACCGGCACTCCATTCCAGCTGGATGGCTTCGTTGCCGAAGTCCACCGACACGGGGCCGCTCATGCCGCCGGCGCGGTACTCTTCCATCTTGCGGCTGAGTTTGGGCAAGGTCACTTCGGGCACTTGCCCCATGTACGAAGTACCGTCTTGAAACAAAATAAAGTCTTTCAGCTTGCGGGGCAGGCCCATGGTGTTCTCCAATTTTCAGTTGCGCCCGCGCGCGGCGGGCAGAGTGGTGTTGGCGATTACGCGGCGATGCGTGCGGCGAAGTCGGCCAGGTAGCGGTCGGTAATGCGCTGCTGGAAACGCAGGTTTTCCAGCGGTGGCACGGGCGTGTAGTCGTAGTCGATGGCCAGCTTGCCGTCTTTCAGTCCGTTCTTGTCGTTGTACTGCTCGTCATACCAGGCATGGCCGTCAATGATGTAGCCCTGCCGTTTCAAATCGCGGAACTTGGCATTGATGCTTTCCAGCAGATCCCGGACCAGCGACGGATGCAAGGGCACATCGACATAGGCGAAATGCGCTTCGGCAATGGTGTCGGCCAGCACCTGGGCCGTGCGCGTGTAGCTCTCAAAGTAGAAGAAGCCGCCCGGCGCCTCGCAGGTGCGCGAACCCCAAAAGCGGTAGCCGCCCATGTTGATCAGGGTGGTGACTTCCTTTGCGTTGAGCATGCCGGCATCGGTGGCCGGGTCTTGCAGGTCGAAAAACACATCCTTGCTGATGCCGGTGGGGCCATTCACGACCACGTTGGAGAGCGTTTTGTGCCAGCCCGTTTCCTCGTCGATCTTGGCGCGCAGGCCCATGGCGTAGGTGACGGCCGACATGCTGGCCTCGGCGTCCGTGGCGGTATCCCAGTTCACAAAATCCGGCCAGATGACCATGACCTCGCGCTGGCCGAACTGGCCGCGATAGGTGGTGGCCGCCGTGACGGTGGCGCAGCCATAGGCGGACGCATACACGAAGCCGCGCAGGCGCTGCGCCACGCTGGCCAAGGCGTTGGTCACGGCCTGGGTGTCCAGGCCCGGCGCGCCCAGGATGCGCGGTTTCACGCCAAGCTTGCTTTGCGCGGCCAGCAGCGCCTTGGCGCCCAGGTACTTGCCATCGGGCGACACGCCACCCACGGCGTTGCTGGTGGTTTCCGCTTCCGTCTCGCCTTCGGCCACGCGCACCACGACGGTCAGGGGTTTGGTTTGCGCGGCGATGGCCGCCAGGCTGCGGTACAAGGTGCCCGTCTTGCCGGCCTTGCCCATGGCGGCCAGCACGTTGGTGACGAGCACGGGCGTGTCCAGTGGAAAAGCGATAGGGTCGGCGTCGTCGGCCGTGGCGATCAGGCCCAGCACGGCCGTGGACACGGTGCGGATGGGGCGCGAGCCCTCGTTGATTTCAATGACGCGCACGCCATGGTGGTAGTCGGTGGCCATGTGGCTCTCCTGGTGAGTGGTGAATGTGACGTTACTGGGGTGCTGCCGTGCCGGCGGTATCATCGAAGGCGCGCCGCGCCTCGCCGGACAGGGTGGCGGCAATGCGCGCGTATTCGGCGTTGACGGCCGCTTGCAGCGCCTCGATGTCCTGCGCGGCGGCAACCGTCTGGCAGGTGGTGATGTCGAGCAGCCAGGTGCGTGCCGCCGCGATGGCTTGCACAGTGTCGGCGTCGCCGTCGGCCATGGCGGCAAAGCCGATGCCGGCCAGGCGGTTCAGGATGGCGTCGCGCGTCTGGCGCACGGCGGTCAGAACCGGGGCGGTCAGCACGGCGAACGTCGGCGCCGGGGCGGCGGTGATTTTCCATTTCCCGCCAGCGGTCAGGCGGATGGATGCGCACGCGGCGATGGCCTCGCGCAAGATCGCTTCGCCCTCGATCGAAACTTCCCGCGCATCGTCTGGCCAGGTGCCGGCGGCGTCATAATCGTCGCGCATCGCAGACGGATAAAAGCCCAAGGTGGTTTTTGAAAAAAAGGTCGTCATGATTAATCTCCGATGGCACGCCAAACAAGAACATCGCCCACTGCATTGATGCCGTCCGAATTGGAAACCCAGGCACCCGCGCGCGTCAGGCTGGCGACGCGGCCGGTGTAGCCGGCCAGCGAAGTGGGGTTCATGCATTGCACGTGAATGCTTCTGCATGCATTGGGGAAGGCGATGGGAAACGCCAGGTTCTGGCTAAAGGGCGCCATCGCGGTCGCGCCGTTGATCTTCCCCCATTGCTCGATATCGCCGCTAGGCAGGCGGCGATGACCGGAAGGGCCAGTACTTGCGGAAAATGATGCGGAGGCCGAGAGGGTGCCAGTCCCGATTGCGGCCCACTGATTTGACCCGATGACAACAAATGTCAGCGAGTCACCCCCAGCTACTTTGACGTTGGCGGCGATACCCCCGTTGACTTGAATCGTATTGGCACCTTGCGCGGCACATGTCACCGGCATGGACGCGATCCCGCCCTGGTTGGAATAGGTGATGCTGGACCCCGTCGGCAGGCCGGTGATGGACGGGAGGTTTAATGTAAAGCCGCCCGTGCCAAAGGTATAGACGAAGCCGCCCACCTGTTCGGCGGTAAGCGTCGCGGCTGCGGAAAAGCCAAACGATGCCGAATGCGTGATACCGCTGCGTTTCAGCGCTTCGGTTGTGGCAATTCTGGTGCTGACGTCAAAGCGTGCAGGTGTCGGAGCAACGTTATTGAAATAATTGGCGAAGTCGGCATTGCGCCACATTTCGGCGGTCGAGTCGATGACTTGCCACACGTTTGGCCCGGTTTCCATGAGGGTAAGGTATTGCCCCAGCTTGATCGTGATGCTTTGCACCATACCGACATCAAATCCGATGTTCACGCCTGGTGCGGCAATAAGGGTTCCTGTGCTGCCTAGCCCAAAGAACTTGACGCACTTGCCGGAATTGTGGGGAATACCCAGCGATTCCGGGGCGGGAATGGTGAGCGTCCTGCCCGAATAAGGGAAGTACAGGGCACAGCCCATGTCCTCGGCGGTGAGCGTGCGGCTTTCGATTACGTGGGAATAGCGCACCATGTTGCCTTGCGCCTGCTGCACAAAATCGGCATTGACCAGCTTAGCGGAGGCGTCAAACTTCGGCAGTGTTGCCACTTCCTTCATGCTGTATTGCAGATGCGGATCAGCCGCCACTGCGTGCTTGGCCAGTTGCTGATCGCCATAGGTGCGTGCGCTGGCGTCCTGCTGATCGACATAGGCAGTTCTGGCCAAGAGCGGGTGCGCGTCTGCAGCAGCCTGGTGCTTGGCCAGTTGCTGGTCGCCGTAAGTGCGTGTATTGGTGTCCTGCTGATCGACGTAGGCGACCTTCGCCAGGAGTGGATGCGGGTCGGCGGCAGCCAGGTGCTTGGCCAGTTGTTGGTCGCCATAGGTGCGCGCACTGGTGTCCTGCTGATCGACGTAGGCGACCTTCGCCAGCAGCGGGTGCGGGTCGGCAGCGGCCTGGTGATTGGCCAGTTGCTGATCGCCATAGGCGTGTGCGCTGGCGTCCTGCTGATCGACGTAAGCGACTTTGGCCAGCAGCGGATGCGGATCAAGAGAGGCCAGGTGCTTGGCCAGTTGCGCATCGCTGTAGGCGCGCACGGTAATGTCCTGGTCATCGACATACTTGCGCGTGGCCAGGATGATGGACGGGTCGATTTTCAGTTCGATGGCGGCCGTGCTGGCGACGATCAGCACGATGCGCACCACTTGCGTGCGCCCGCTGCCTTCCATCATCAGGGGCTTGTAGCTGGGCGGGCAGTTGGCCACTGCGCACAGGTCGCCGGCCTCGTCAAAGATACCGATTTCGCGTATCCACCAGCCGCCCACGTCCTCGGGCAAGACTTGCTCGACGATGATCTGGCTGGTGTTGGCCGGGTCGATGGTCAGCTGGTTCAGGCCCGCGCGGCGTACCTCGCGCACCAGTGCCTTTTGTGTGCGCACAGGCATGGGTAGATTGCCGTTGCCGTCGCCCACGGCCAGGCTTTTCAGTTTCAGGGTTTGGCCCAGGGCGATGGCGTTGGCCAGCTTGGCCTCGCCCACTTCGGTCAGGATGGCAAAGTATGTGCTCATGGATAGATGGTCAGGGTGTCGATGGTATGGGATGCGCCGGCCTGCAACAGCGTGCCGCGCACTTCGATGGTTTCCGCGATCCAGGGATACACGGTCATGCTGTCGCCGTGGTATGCACAAGCGCCCGCGTAGATGCTGCCGCGACTTTCCAGATAAATGGCCAGGCCCGTCATGTGGCGGCTGACGGGCTTGGCGTCGGCAATCAGGCGTTCCATTTCCTGAAACATGGCGTCCGTGATGCCCGTGTCCAGCACGCCGACGTCGAGACGGAAGGTGCCCGGCACGCCCGGTGGCGTGGTTTGCCACCATTCGGTAATGCGGATCAAATAGCCCAGGGACTCCACCACGCGGCGCACGGCGGCAATCGTGCCCTTGTGCTTGTGGATGAAATAGGACGCCTTGATGGTGCCGCGCTTGGTCGATTCGGGCCAGGCGTCGTCCCAGCGGTCGACGGAACAGGCCCAGGCCAGGAACGGCAACAGGGTAACCGGGCATCGGTCGGCGTTCCACAGGTCGCGCAGCGGCACGGGCACGTTGACCAGCTCGGCGCAGGCCACGGCAATGGCGCGCTCCAGCGCCGTGGTGTTGGGTGGCAGGGTGGGCACGGTCTTATTCATCGCGCACCACGACATTCAACTTGATGGCGGTGCAGCGCGCGGCCTGGGTGGCGTTCAGTTCGATGTCCGCCGCCGGGCTGGTCAAGACGACCTTGCGCACGCCTTCGACGTGCACGGCGGCGCTGCAGGCGGACCGGTAGATGCTGTGGCCCAGCGGGCGGCGCGGCTGCGACACGCGCACGGCGTTGGCGCGCGCGGCGTCCAGCAGGATCGGCACTTCCGGGCCGACGCCGATAAACAAGGTGGCCTCGATCTGGTAGTCGATGACCTGGGCGGCCCGCACTGTCAGGCGGTCGCCCAAGGGGCGCACTTCCTCGGCGTTGAGCGCGCGCGCCACGATGGCCAGCAGCGCGGCGTCGGCGTCGGCGATGCCGGTGTCGTTGTTGGCCAGCACCGTGACGGTGACGCTGGCCGGCGCGGGGCTGGTGGCGCTTGCGTCCTTGACGCGGCCGTCGCTGCTGCGCGCGTGGAATTCGTAGGAGGCTTTCGGGCCGGCCACGGACAGGCCGTCCGGCGCTTCCTGGATGCGCAGGCGGTAGGCGTCATCGTCTTCCATGACGGCGGCCACGGGCGGCATGGCGTTGGGATTGGCCGGCGTGATGACCAGGCGCGCCACATTGACGTTGGCGCCCAGCTGGTCGAGGTCGCCATCGAGGGCAAACGCCAGCATGACGGCCTTGCCCGCTTCGTTGACGCGGTTGCGCAGGATGGTTTCCTGATACGCGTTTTCTTCCAGCAGCTTGGTGGCCGGTTCCGATTCCAGCTCAAGCAAGGCCGTGACGGCCGCGCGCTGGGCTTCCGGCAGCAGGCTGACCAGGTGGGCTTTACGTGTGGCGAGGATGGCTTCGAAGTCCAGCACTTCCACCACGCTGGGCGCCGGCAACTGGGTTAGGTCGATGGGCGTGCTCATGCGGCGCCTCCTTTGACTGGCACGGCCAGGGTGATGCCCTGGCCATTGGCCGTGCCATCGAGCAGCAGCGCGATGGCGCCGTCCGTGTCGCGCGTGAGCTGGACGCTGGACAGTTGCAAACGCGGCTCCCAGCGGCGTAGGGCAAAGGCGGTGGCGGCATAGATGCGCAACTGCGTGGCGCTGTTCAGGGGTTGGTCGATCAGCTCGGGCACTTCGGAGCCATAGCGGCGACGCCGGATGCGTGAGCCCATAGGCGTGGTGAGAATGTCGGTGACCGACTGGCGCAGGTGGCCCAGGCCCGTCAAGCTGCGCCCGGTGGCGGCGTGCATGCCCATCATGATTGCGGCCCACCCGACTGGTCGCCGCCCGCCCTGACGCCGCCGTGCGGATGCTTGGCCAGGCTGATGGCGCCGGCCAGCACGTCCTCGCTGGCTTTGATTGTTCCTTGCACGGCCATGGCCACGCCGCCAGCGGCGCCGGCCTTGGCGTTTACGCCGCCATTCAAGGCGGTGGCGCCGTGGACGGTCGCCGTCTGCATGACGATCAGGTTTTTCATGACGGTCAGGTCGCCCGTGCAGATGGTGCTCGGTGCGTTCGACGTCACCTTGTCGGCGGTGATGGTGGCGGTGCCGCCTGGCAGCGTGGCCGTCAGAGCATGGGCCGCATGGTCGTATTGCACCACGGCGCCGTCCGGGTAATGCGTGGTGTGGATGCTGTCGCTGGTGTCGGGCGCGTCAAATGCCTGCGAGTACAGCGCTGGCAGGATGACGCCGCGCGTCAGGTCGCCGCCAGGGGAAAAGACGATGACCTGTTCTCCGATGGTCGGGGCCGACCAGGTGCGCGTGCTGCCGGCGCGCCGGGTGGCCCATTTCAGCCATTCGGTGGTGAGTGTCGGGCCGAGCCGCACGCGCGCCTTGGCCCCTTTGACCTCGGCGATGGAGCCAAGGCGGATCAGGTTTTGCAGCAAGCGGAGGAGGTCGGACAGGTCGGCGTTCATGCAATGCATGTTGCCGAAGTCCGCGTGCGGATGCACGCGGGAGCGGGTTGATATGTGGTTTAGTGCCCCCTCATGTATCTGACAAATGTTTCATGTCAAAAATGCGAGGTTGAGAAATTCGTCGCAGGCTAGGCACTGCCGTAGAATTTTCCTAACGCATTTGCTAGAAATCCGCCTGCGGTTGCAATGCCAATCTGCCAGCCACCGCCAGCGGCTTTGCCCACCATCTTCCCAATCCAATTGCTGACCTTTGGCCCAAACTCATCAGGAGTGCTTGGTTTGGGGTCCTCGCGTACAGCACACTCTAATTCTTTAACGTCATCTTGACTTACTCCATTTTGAGTCAAATGGCGTGCTAACGAGGAAAAATCGGCAGCCGTAATTTGCTGCGAATTTGTCTGATTGACTGAGGAACCTCCATCGACATTGCCCAAGATCCCTTGGAAATTTTGTCCGCTTATGTTGTGCATCGCTGCTTGCCTTTCTCTTTCAGAAAATAAAAGCCCCTCTCCTAGAATACCGTCTGATTCGAGTGTCAACGCCCACTCTAAAATCCGTGTCCTAACGGCGCTCAGAATGGCCATCAATTGATTGACTCCGACGGTACGTAGCGGCCTAAGTTGTAGGTTGCCCTGTTGAGCATCCATCAGTTTTTTCTCAATTTCAGGCGAGAAATGGTATGCAATAGTTCCTTTTTTGCCATATTTTGTGCTGTTTGTAAGTTGCAATATGGATTCTAATGACTCACTCACTTCGATCCTTGAAATAGCATCATGCCAGTCAGGTGGAACTTGAAAGGGTATCAGGCCATTCATTGGATTGTGAACCTTAATTTCACCGTGAATCACACGATACGCTGGAAGATTCTTGCGAGAAACTTCTTTGTAACCGTTTAATTCTGATAGTGCCCACTGGCGCATATCGGCCAATCCCAATTTTGTCGCAATCATCAAGGTTTTTCTAAGTAGGTCACCGATGCTATTGTCGCCATTAGAAGCGAGTTCTTGAAGTTCAATAACGACAGATTTAGTCATGTGATTTTTGGCTTTGAAAAAATAGGTGGCGAGTCTCTTTAGTTCGATTGCGCCTCCGCTGTGTTTCGACGTGTGGCAGAAGTTTTTTAGACTGAGATTAAATATACAGGACACATAGCGAGAACTATCCTAGAACACAGTTTGTGTAAAGGTCATACCTTGCCAAAAGAAATTAAAAAGCATCCGGTCGAATGAACTCAAGTCCAGTGATTTCCGATGCCATGCCATACACAAATTGTCCTGGCGCCATGCGAATAAATTCAGAAAGTAGCCAGTTGTGATTTACGTTGAAATGGCCCGATAGAGAAATGGGGTCATATCGACTAAGTTCACTTAGACGATGCATGGCAGCAAATATTAAAACGAGTTGAGAGTTCAAAATTCTATTATGTCCAGTAACGGATTTTTTTAGATACCATCTATTTTCAGATGAATATATAGGAACAACTCGGCGGCGAATTTGTTTGTGGTATGTTTTGAATTGAATGATACTATTTTCGATGTCGTGCCCAGACCATCGGAATCTGCGCTTCCTACGAATGAAAAAACGATCATTTTCTTCGAAAAGTTCAAAGCCAGGTTGAATTGATTTTTTTGTACTTGAGTTTATGTATCGGCGATCTATTTCAGCCTGAAACCAAGCTTCCTTAGAGCCATCTCTACGCATGAAGTTATTATTCACAAGTGGAATGAAAAGTTCAGTCTGCCCTTTATAGGAAAGACAAAAGGAGCGATGAACAAACGGCATTTGCCAGAAAATTTCGCGTAAAGTGAAGCTTTTTCCAGCATTATCTGGTTCTGCAAGGTATTTGCATAGAGCGGGGAGAATGCCGCTTCCCTGAAAATCTACAATTTCGTTAGCTAATGATTTATGACCAGCTACGGACCTGCCGCCAATTCCGTGGTTTTCAACAAAATTTTCATTTTTTGAAACCAAGAGAGCTTTTGTTGCATTTAGAAAGCAGTAGTAGGAAGTAAGAGGAGACGATAAGTCTGGAAGAGATAAAGATGCTTGGTAGAAATGCTTAGCTTGATCCCAGTAAAAGAGTGCGTCTTTACGATGATTTCTCTTTAACCATAGGGAAACGAAATCCCATGGGTCTGAGCAGAGAACACGCTGCGTTCTGAAGTCAGGAGTGATAAGAGATCCGTGTAGACGTACTGCTTTACCTGCTATATATAGTTTATGTGCCGGCATGAATGTGTCTAAAGTAAAAATATAATGTGGATTTGCTTTGACCTAGCTGCCAAGAAAGACAATTTGAAGGTAGCGTAAGTGCCATTTTATTTTTTTAAATTTCTGATTGTATGTCACTCTAACGCATCTGATAACTAATGTCAGTTGAATTTTTCATTGAAGCATCTTAGGTTTTTTTCATATGACGTAACAAGGATTCGCGTATCAACGTCCGATCCGGTTCTTTCAAGCCCAGCAGCGGCCGCTCGGGGTACTTGTAGGCGGCCCCTTTTTTTGTAACTCGGTCTTGCTGGCCAAACTGATGCACCCGCGCCACGCGCGCCACCCAGCCAAAGAAGCCGACCTCGATCTGGTCGCTGGTCGCCTTTACTTTCAGGTGTTTGGCGGTGCGAATCTTGGCGAACATGGCCGCCTTCTGTCGCTTGATGCGTCCATTCTTCCCCTTGAACTCCTTGCGCTTCTTGCGCGCCGGGTAGGCCGTGCCATCTGGCCCCCGCTGCGCCTTGATGCGTTGCGCCTGGCTGCGGCGCAGGTCGATGGCCACTTTGTGGTTGATGGCGCGGCGCTGTGCTGGCTGGAGCTTTGCCAGCAGGGCGCCGACCCACGCTTCCAGCGCGTGCAGGTCATCGCTCATGTGGCCGCCTGCGGCACTTGCCATTCAGCCAGCATGGTATCTCCGTCATACAGCGTCCAGAACTCGTCCGCATAGCCGGGCGTGCCCTGTGGCTCGGCCGCGTGCTTGATGTCGTGGCGGCCACCTTCGCCGCGCTTGACGATGACGCGTTCGGTCAAGTCCAGCTTGATCGAAATATCGACTGTTTCATGGTTATTAAAATCTACTTCGAAGCTGATGCCGCGCTTGCGCTGTTCCTCGTTGGCCATCAGTTCGGCCTGGTGGACTTTCAGCCAGGCGATCATGGCCACCATGATGGCGTCGGCGTCGCCCGCGTAGTCGGTCACGATCAGGTTCAATTTAAAACGGTATTCGAAGGAGAGGGAGGCGGTGGCGGTGGCGACCACGTTGCCTTCGTCGACGAAGACGACGAGGCGGTCGGGATCGCGCTGCAGCTCGGGGATGGCGGCGGCCAGGTGCTGGCGCAGGCTATTCGGTTTGTACATGGTAGGTGTCTCGCATTAGGTTGTAGGCGTCGATGCAGGCGTTGAGCTGGCGGGTGGCGGCGTCGCCGTCGCTGGCGATGGCGTCAAGAGCTGCCGCAGCCGTGCCGTCAAGTTCGGCACGCGCTTGCTGGCGATTGCTGCCGGCAGCGGCGGAATTTGTGGTGCTGGCGGTAGCGCCGGGACAATGCCCGGCGACGGGGATTGACAGGCGCAGAGCGCCGCTGCGCACGTCAGCCATAAAGCGGTCGCGGTCAGTTTGTGCATGCTGGTTTTCCTCGTTAAGTTGATCGGTGCGCGCGGCGAGCTGGCCGGTGGCCGCGCGTTCCAGTTGCAGCACGCGGCCTGTGGCTTGCACCAGTGCGGCGGCGGCCGTTGCCTGGGCGGTGGCCGCCGCGCCGCGCAAGTCGGCCAGGGCGGCGTCCTTGTGCCAGCCCTGCACTGTCCAGCCCAGCACGGCGCCCGCCAGCAGACTCACGGGCAGCGCGCGCCAGGGCGGCGCGGCGATCACGGCGCCACCCGCGTGCGCAGCCAGCCGAACAGGAAGCGGCGCTGCGTCTTGTTCGTTTCGGTGATGTCCAGATAGCGCGCCGCCTGCAAGCCATTCAGGGCGCGCAGCATGACGGCCGCGCCTTCGTGGCCGCGCCAGGCGAGGAAGGCTGCCAACGCACCCAGCGACTGCGTGCCCAAGTTGCCATCGACGGTGAGCACGGGATAGCGCGCGCCCGTATCGTTAAAACCGTTCAGCCAGCGCTGCAGGAATTCGGCCGCCACGCGCGGGCCCATGTTGACGCCCGTGTCGATCAGTTCCGCGCCGATGCCGGCATGGATGGTCAGCACCTGGTCGAATTTGGGGGCCGTGATGTAGCGGGCTGTGTAGATGGCGCGCGCCAGCGCCACGGGCAGCTCGCGCATGGCGCCCTGGTAGCCGTTGGCACGGGCCACGGCCACGGTGATGCCGAAGTTGGTTTCTCCGCCCTTGTCGTGCGCGTCGTTCACATAGCCGCCTTCGGCGCGCAGGACGTCATCGATGGCGCGCGCGATCAGCGGGTTTTCCGTGGCGGCCATCAATGCTCCTTCACGTCGTTGACCAGCTCGGCGATGTCCTTGTCGCTGCGGCGCTGGAACCACAGGGCCACGGCGCGCGATACCCACCAGCCGGGTGCGCCCACGATCAGATCGACGGCGGAAGCGTTGACCATGGCGCCGATGGCCGGCAGTTGCGCGCACAGCAGCTGATACGCGGTGCCGCCCAGCAGGCAGGAGAACACGCCCGCGCAGGCCAGGCGGGCGACGAATTCGCCCTTGTTGAAGGTGCCGTCGCTGTTCAAGGGCGGCAGCACGATGTACAGCATGGCGGCGCCGATCATGCCCAGCGCGGCCTTGAAGCCGTACAGTTTGACCAAGGCGGCGAAGCCACCAAACGATTCTGCGGACATAGCTTGTTTCTCCATGATGAGGATAAGTGAAGGTTGTAAAAAAATTCAGTCCCATAGCTGCACAACGTCGGCCACGGCGGCCACGCTGGCGGCAGGTTCCGGCAGGGTGACGACCAGGCCGGCCGGCAGCACGGCGCCGTGGCGCGCCAGGGCCGGATTTATTTCCAGGGTTTGCTCGACGTAGCCGGCGCCGTCGCCCAGGTAGCGCCACACCAGCGCGTCTACCGTGTCGTGCTGCTGCGTGCGCACCTGCATCAGATCAATTCCACCGTCAAATGCGTGCGCCCGACCATATCGGCGATGGCCCATTGCGCATTGCGCCGCTGCGCGCCGGGTGCCTCGTCCAGCCATTCCATGCTTTTCTTGTCGCTGGCCGACGACGCCGTGGTGTCGTAGTCGCGGTAACGCTCGATCAGGTCGGCCTTGGCCGTGCTGTAGACGGCGCGCCGGTATTGCGCCAGCAGGCGGCTTTCGCGGTTGATGCGCGTGGCCGGCACGTCCGCCAGCGTGGCGATGCCGGCCGCCGCATGCTGGCCCTGCCAGGCGGCCAGCTCGCGGTTGACCTGCAGGATGGCATCGACCACGGCTTGCACCAGGCGCGCGTCGGTGACGGTGCCGTCCAGGCGCATGGCGTCGCGCATTTCGCTGAGAAGGATGTCGGGAAACCAGCCATCGTTTTCCACGATGCCGGGCGCTGGCGCGGGCGGCGTGCTGGCGGCACCTGGTACGCGGGGAGGAAGGGCGATAAAGGACATAGTGTCTGCGGTGGGAGTGAAAGGGTAGGCGGTGGACGGGGTTCATCAGGCCGCTGTGTTGGCCAGAGTCCCCCCGTGCCGCCTGTGCGCCGGGGGCTGCTCTTTAACTGGAATCGGCCGCGCGCTTGATGCGCCGCTCCAGCCGTTCCATGTCTTTCTTGACGCCGACGGACTCGGACAAGGCCCGCGCACGCTGCAACTGCGCCATGGCGGCGCCGGCTTGTTCCAGCAGGGCCGGGGCGATGTCCGTCGCGTCCTGCTGGTCCAGCACGGCCACCATGGCCAGGCCGATGGCCTTGTGCAGCTTGGCGCGCGCCTGGTCGGGCGCGTCGCTGGCGGCCGTCATGGCTTCGACGGTGCCCAGCACGGCCACGGCATGCTGCGGATCGTCGCCCAGCTTGCCCTGCAGGTAGGCGGCGGCGAATTCGTCCAGCATCATGGTCGGAATGTCGCGGCTGTAGCCGTCGGGCAGGGTGAATTTGTGCTCCATGCAGTAGGCGGCGATGACCAGGGCGCGGTCGTATTCGCCCGTGTCGATGTGCCACACCAGCAGGGTGGCCACGACATCGTCTTGCGCGCCCTTGCCGCCGGCCAGCACGCCGTCGATCCATTGCGCATAGGTCGCCAGCATGGTGGCCTTGACCTCGATCTTGCGTTCTACCGACTGGATGGACTTCAGGCGGCGCCGGTCGTCGGACAGCTTGTAAAGCATCAGCTCATACGCGCTGCCGGTGGTCACGCCCAGCGGCTCGGCGGCGCCGGCCGTGCGCTCGGCCAGCATGCGCGCGCGGTGGCGCAGGGCAGGGGACAGGTTACCCATGGCTTAGGCTTTCAGCTCGATGTGCTCCACCAGGGCGGCCAGGCCCAGGTCTTCGATCACGTAGGCGTCGTTGGACGACTCGTAGTTCTCGATGCGGTCGCGCGAGGGCTTGTCCTCGACGCGGCGGCGGCGCGCGCCGTCCTGGAAGTAGATCGACAGATTGTCGAAGCGGGTAATCAGGATGGCGTTGTCCGGGAAGTAGGGCACGCGCACCGCTGGCAAGCCGCCAATGCGCTTCTGGCTGATGATGATGTCGGCCGCCAAGGTTTCCGTGGGTGCCTGCGTGGTGTTCACCAGCGGGAAGTATTTGTCGCTCAAGAGCTTGCGGCCGATGATGGCGACCAGGCCCGTGTCTTCCTGATACCACGGATCGAGCAAATTGACGGCATCGACCACGGCGGCGTCCAGGTTGGCGTAGTCGTCATCCGCGCCCTCGCCGATGATGACCTTGCCGGCCAGGCCGCTGCCGACCAGGCCCAGCACGCGCTCGGGCGCCTGTTCGCGCAGGTGCTGCAGCCAGCCCTTGTTCACGTCCTGCAGCAGCGGATTGGCGGCCAGATCGGTGTTGGCCATGACTTTTACACCATTGAAACCGATGACGATGCGGTCCAGCGCCTGGCGAATGATGATGGCATTGGCCACGCGCGCCTGGAAGTCGGCGAACTTGGCCCAGGCGTCCAGCTTGGCATACGTCAGGTGGGTGTCGAAATTGGTTTGCTCGCAGCGGTATTTGGTGCTGTCCAGGGTGGACAGATCGCGCGTCTCGCGTTCCTTGGCCTTGGTGTCGGTGCGGCCGGCAATCGGGCCGGACACGCCCAGGCCCAGCTTTTCGCCTTCCTGTTCGGCCACGCCCATGATGTTGATTTTCGACAGGAACTCGCTCGATTCCTGCATCTTCGTTTCCAGTTTCTGCTGCACGCTGGGCGCCACGCTGAAGGTCTTGGCCACGCTGTCCGTGTCATTCAGTTGGCCCAGGCGGGTTTCGTACTGGCTGTAGACCTGGCGGGTTTGCTTTTTCATTGATTGGTGCTCCGTTGTTGGATAAATGTGGGGTGAGGGCGCGGACGCTTAAAACTCGGTCTGCACGGTGCCGTCGTTGCCGGTGGCCGATGGGCGGCGCGGCGCGTTGCCGGGCGCTTCGTCCATCTGCTTCTTGAAGGTGGCCAGCTCCTGCTGCGTTGCCGTCAAAGCCGTTTCGGTTTTTTCCAGGCGGGCCAGGGTGCTGGCGTAGTTGTCGTTGGCGGTGACCACGTGGCCGGCCAGGGTTTGCACGGCTTCGCTGATGTCGGCGAATTGGGCCGCGTCGGTGCCGGATTTATTGGAGAAGCGCGACAACAAGTTTTTGACGGCATCGG
Organism: Janthinobacterium sp. CG_23.4; assembly: GCF_029892305.1. NCBI lineage: Bacteria > Pseudomonadati > Pseudomonadota > Betaproteobacteria > Burkholderiales > Oxalobacteraceae > Janthinobacterium > Janthinobacterium sp. CG_23.4. The sequence continues at coordinate 1,382,406 of NZ_JARXUX010000001.1, forward strand.
CCAGCTTGACGCCCGCCGGTTCATCGAATACCAGTTCGACCTCGACGCCAGTGCTAAACAGGTTGGTGCTTTGCTGCTTGCGGTTCGCCGAGAATTTCAGGGCGTCGGTGCCCAGGCTGGCGGGGCTGTCCGTGACGCCCAGGCCGACCAGGTAGGGCATGCCCGAATCGGCAAAGTCGGGATTGATTTCCAGACTGGAATACAGCTTTTGCTTGGCCTTGTTGATGGCGACCAGTTCGGGCGTGGGCTCGATCTGCGCGAACAGGGCCAGGCGTTTGCCGCTGTCGGTGTCCACTTCTTCCGCCTTGACGGCGATCACGTCGCCGTAGGCCTTGAATTGGCTGTCGGGCAGGATGCCGCGAATGTGTTCCAGCCAGATGCGCGCACCGTAGGTTTTCGGGTTGTAGCTGGCGGCAAGCTGCTCGATGGTGGCGCGGTCGATGTTGCGGCCGTCCGTGGTGGCGCCTTCGGTGGCGACGCGGAAGAACTGGGATTTAGGCATGGTGGCGTGTCTCGGTTGATCGGATAACGCCATGGTCACCGTTGCTGCCCGGCGATTCAATGCGGGGCGGGTTGCTATGGGACATAGCGACTTCTGCCTTTCCCCGTTCCACGCGCGCGCGGCCTACGCTGGCGGCATGTTAGACATTGACAAAATAAGCGAACAAAGCCCCGACGAGAAAATCGCCGAACTGGCCGTGCCCGAATCCGAGCCGCGCCGCGCGGCGCGCGGCCTGTACTGGAAGGGCTGGCGCATTTCGTCCATCGCCCGCCACCTGGGGATCAAGCGCAGCACCATCAATAGCTGGAAGGCGCGCGACGAGTGGGACAAGGCGCAAGGCATCGAGCACGTCGAAAACGCGGTCGAGCTGCGCATCATCAAGCTGGTCGAAAAAGAGGTCAAGAGCGGCAGCGACTTCAAGGAAATTGATTTACTTGCCCGCGCCATCGTGCAGATGGCGCGCGTGCGCAGGTACGAGCAACCCGGAGGGAATGAGGTCGATCTCAACCCCAAGCTGGCGAACCGCAATGCCGGCCCCAAGAAGAAGCCGACGCGCAACGATTTTAGCGAAGAACAGCGCATCCAGCTGCTCGACGCCTTCCAGGATTCGCTCTTCGACTATCAAAAGGTTTGGTATCGCAATGGCGATCAGCGCACGCGCGCCATCCTCAAGAGCCGCCAGATCGGCGCCACCTGGTATTTCGCCCGTGAGGCGCTGGCCGACGCCATGCAGACGGGCCGCAATCAAATCTTCCTGTCCGCCTCAAAAAGCCAGGCCCACGTCTTCAAGCAATACATCGTGCAATTCGCGCGCGAGGCGGCCGGCATCGACCTGACGGGTGACCCTATTGTGCTGCCGAACGGCGCCCACCTGTATTTCTTGGGTACCAACGCGCGCACGGCGCAGGGCTACCACGGCAATTTCTACTTCGATGAATTCTTTTGGACGCAGAATTTCCAAGAGTTGAACAAGGTCGCCTCGGGCATGGCCATCCACAAGAAGTGGCGCAAGACGTATTTCTCGACGCCATCCTCGACCACGCACCAGGCTTACCCGTTCTGGACGGGCGAGCTGTTCAACAAGCGCCGCGCCAAGGCCGAGCAATTCAATATCGATGTGAGCCACCGGCGCCTGTCGTCCGGCTACACGGGCGAAGACAAGCTCTGGCGCCAGATCGTCACGATCCTCGATGCCGAGCGGGGCGGCTGCAACCTGTTCGACATCGACGAGCTGCGCAACTTCGAATACAGCCCCGACCAGTTCGAAAACCTGTTGATGTGCAATTTTATCGACGATTCGGCGTCGGTCTTCCCCTTGAACGAACTGCAGCGCTGCATGGTCGATTCCTGGGTCGAATGGGACGACTACAAGCCGCTGCTGGGCCTGCGTCCGTTCGGCAACCGCGCCGTGTGGATCGGCTACGACCCGGCCCTGAACGGCGATAGCGCCGGCTGCGTCGTGCTGGCGCCACCGATGACGGCCGGCGGCAAGTTCCGCGTGCTGGAACGCCACCAGTGGCGCGGGCAGAGCTTTGAGGATCACGCCGAAGCCATCCGCCAGATGACGCAGCGCTACAACGTCGAATACATCGGCATCGACACGACCGGCATGGGCATCGGCGTGCTGCCCATCGTGCGCGGCTTTTTCCCGGCCGTGACAGCCCTGAACTACTCGCCGGAAGTCAAAACCCGCATGGTCTTGAAGGCCAAGAACATCATCAGCAAGGGCCGGCTGGAATTTGACGCCGGCTGGATCGACATCGCGCAATCGTTCATGGCGATCCGCAAGACCCTCACGCCCAGCGGGCGGCACGTCACCTATGTGGCCGGGCGCAGCGACGAAACGGGCCACGCCGATCTGGCATGGGCCTGCATGCACGCGCTCGACCACGAACCCTTCGAAGGCAGTACCGACAACAACCAATCCATCATGGAGATTTATTCTTGAGCAAAGCACGACATCAGCGCGCCCGCGCGCGCTCCGCACCTGCTGCAATCACGACGGCGCCGCCGGACGCCGCCGGCATCCAGGCGTTTTCCTTCGGCGACCCCACGCCCGTGCTGGAGCACGGCGACATTCTCGACTGCTTCGAATGCTGGAAGAATGGCCAATGGTACGAGCCGCCCATCAACCTGGCCGGCCTGGCCAAGTCGTTCAATGCCGGCGTGCACCATTCCAGCGCCATCCACTTCAAGGCCAACGTGCTGGCGTCCACCTTGATGCCCAGCAAATACCTGTCGCGCGACGCCTTCAAGCGCCTTGCGCTCGACTTCCTGACCTTCGGCAACTGCTACCTGGAAGACCGCCCCAGCCGTAGCGGACGCCCGCTGACGTTTGCGCATGCGCTGGCCAAGTACATGCGGCGCGGCATCGACTGGGACACGTATTTCTTCGTGACCAATCACGGCACCGCGCACCAGTTTGAAACGGGCCGCGTGTTCCACCTGATGGAACCGGATGTGAATCAGGAGCTGTACGGCGTGCCGCAATACCTGAGCGCGCTGCAATCGGCCTGGCTCAACGAGGCGGCAACCTTGTTCCGTCGCAAGTATTACAAGAACGGCTCGCACGCCGGTTTCGTCTTCTACATGACGGACGCGGCGGCGAATACCCAGGATGTGGACAACCTGCGCCAGGCCATGCGCGATAGCAAGGGGCCGGGTAATTTTCGCAACCTGTTCATGTACGCGCCGAACGGCAAGAAGGATGGCATCCAGATTTTGCCCGTGTCGGACGTGGCCGCCAAGGACGAGTTTTTCAACATCAAGAGCGTGACGCGCGACGACCAACTGGCCGCGCACCGCGTGCCGCCGCAGCTGATGGGCATCCTGCCGAACAATGCCGGCGGCTTCGGCGCCGTGGAGCCTGCCGCGCGCGTGTTCGCGCGTAACGAGCTGGTGCCGCTGCAGTCGCAGTTCATGGCGATTAACGAATGGGCCGGCGTGGAAGTGGTGCAGTTCGCCCCGTATGAGCTGGCCAAGCCGGAGGGGGCAGCATGAGCGACCACATCGACAACACGGACAAGATCATCTTCGCCGAAGTGGCGCGCGGCCTGGCTGCCGTGCGCCGCCGGCCGGCTCTGGCTGCGCAGGGTTCCTGCCACTACTGCGACGAACCGCTGGCGCCCGGTCTGCCGTTCTGCAACGTGGATTGCCGCGACGATTACGAGAAGGAGCAGGCGGCCAAGGCCCGCGCCGGCCGTCCAGGATGACCGTCATGCCGCGCTAACCGGCAGGCCGGGGCACGATAGCCCAGCCGCGCCGCAGCGCCCCAGCCACCGCACAGGCCGCCCATGAGGCGGCTTTTTCACGTCCTGATGAATGATATTGCCATGAGAGCAAGAAAAAGTCCCATTTCGGCCCGGCGCGCGCAGTTGTCCCCCCTCCACACCTGCCCGCTATGTAGGGGTCTTTTGACTCAAATGTGCGCCATGGCCGAAGGCGCATGAGGACTGGCGCGGTGGGGTGAAGAGGGGGCATGAGATTTGACGCATTTTGACGCACTTTGAGCGGTTATTCGTGCGGCTGGTGTGATGGCGTGGGGAAGCCTTTTTTTGTGTGCTGGCGGGTCTGTATCGCAGCCGCAAGGCCCGTTGTTATTCGGTTCTGGTCAGTGGCTCGGCTACCTGCGGCCCATCCGCGCCACGGTTCAATTCCGTGCTCACGGCATGCCATTCGAACAGAGCGGCATCGAGCATGGCCGTGCGCGCGATGTGCATGACCTCGTCGGTTGTCAGCTTGGGATCGAGCCAGCGACGCGCGTCGTCGGCGCTGACGGTGACGGGGCGGCGGTCGTGAATGTCGACCATTCCCCCGACTGAATCCGCGGTGACCAGGACGAAGCCCGCTTCCTCGCGGTTTTCCTTGAACGGCGCGAAGTTGGCCAGCGAGAGCAAGAACAGCGGCTCACGGTCTTTGCGGTGAATGTGCCAGGGCTGCTTTTGGCCCTTTTCCCCGGTCCATTCGTACCAGCCCGACGCGCAAACGATGCCGCGCCCGGCGCGCAGCAAGGGTTTCCAGTAGGCGCCGGCGAGTTTTTCCACGCGGGCATTGATGGCGATGGGGATTTTTTTCTTGCCAGGGACGGGTGTCGCAGCGGCGGCCCAGGCTGGTCGGTAGCTCCAGAACGTGTCATCCAAGTGTGGTTGATCGTCCTTGAGGTGCAGCACTGGCACGTAGGTGCCGGGCATGACGTTGAAGCGTATCTGTTCCTGGCTGTCGATAGCCGCATCCGTCCACCCGATGGCATTCAGGTAGAGCCGGGAGTTCTCACTCATGTCAACGCGTCCGCACATGGAAAGATGATAGCCGGTTTTTAACTTTGATATACTGTATATATATATACAGTATTTTTTGTAGGTGATGCGATGAAAATTAGGATGGTGATGATGCGCAAGCTGGGGGTGGAGATACCGCGCCGCATGCTGTCGGACCGGTACACGGTGACCCATCGCGGAATGCTCACGAACATGGACGTGACAGACCAGGGATTGCGGCGCCCGGTCAAGGTCGCTAGGTTGACCCAAAGCGCGCGCGATGGGTATGAGCTGATTGACCCACACATCTTATGGGCGAACGACGGCCGCTTCACGCTGTCGGGTTTCGAGCGCGTCCGTAATGATGTCGGGGAGTTGGTGAGCTACGCCCAATCCTGGCTTTGCACTCTAGATATCGAAGTAGAAGAGGCGTCCGATAGTGAGGTGCGTTTTCGAAAGGTTCGGCCACATCATTAAGACCTTATGGCTTGGAATGAGATTTTTTCCACTTTTACGATGTTTTACCGGAGAGATGGCCGAGATTGTAGAAAAGTTAGTGATCACTCTTTCTCACCATGGCTATGAGTCCATGGCCTGAAAAGTCAACCGAAATCGTATATGAAAATACAAAAAATTACCCCGGCGGATGCCGGAAAACTATTGCATCGATGTCCAAGCGTCACTACAATTAGACTCATTCCTTGGTTCAACTACTACATGTAGGGGGATATAAGTGGATGATAGGTGAGGCGAGACAGTCAACGCGCCAACGTTGACCGCCTCTTTTTTGAACCCAGCCGCTGAGAGGCGGAACATAACTAGCAATGTATTGAGCTAGGAAGGCAGGGATCGGATATGGCAAAACCCCATATGATCAGAAGATCGTAGGCTTTACGCGTCAGGACACTTTTGCGGTGCCCTGACTCCATTCTAAGCAAAATTTCGACAGATTTCATCATATTTTTTCAATTGTATTTTTTGATACCTGTTGACTTGATCCGTTTGTTTATAGGAGTAAAAACATGGCCACTAAGCCTGCAACAACCAAAAAAATGCCTATTAGCGCAGTCACGGGACGTATCGTGACTCAGCAGTACGCAAATACCCATCCTAAGACAACTGTTGTAATGACAGTACCTGTCCGTAAGCATGTTAAATCGAAGTAATTATTAGCTCTATGCTAGAGGAGGCTATGGGAAACCATAGCTTTCCTTCTACCTTGTGAACTCGTAGCGATTCACAGACCACTCTCGCACAAAAAACGTTTCCGCATCGTCCGTGTGGGGCGGTGAAAACAGCACGTTGCAAGGTGGTGGAAAAACCTTGCATGCGGAACGAAATTACGCGTAAGTGTTTGAAATGTATGAAGTATTTTGAAGACTTGAAAACTAGCGACGGGTTACACTGTTCGTGAGTTCGAATCTCACCGCTTCCGCCAGGAAATAAAGAAACCGCCTTCGGGCGGTTTTTTATTGCCTGGCGGAAGCGAGCAGGGCGCCTTCGCGCCCTGCGTGTGAGATTCGAATGGCTGGGCCTACCGGCCCAGCCCGCCCCGAATCCTCCAACTGCTGCCGCTGCGCGGCAGCCCCGCGCGCCGCAGGCGCGCGTTCGTGGTCCTAATTTGCTTTTCGACTGAGCCTGCTTCCACCGCATCGCTCGCCTCAGTGCGTGTCTGAATGCCGGACCAGATCCTCGCGCCCGTACTTCAGCATGAGCCTGCCCCAATACTCTTACCAGTTCGCAAATTCAGACCGATAAAGCATCGGTATTCTTTGCCATTATGATAGGTGCAATAGAGATTGCCTTTACGTCGATCACGGTCGCCTTTCTCGCCGCTGCATGTGGGCTTGAAATCTGGAGGCATGGAAGTAAACATGTCGCGCGCCATTTGGCCTGTAACTTCGATGGCAAGCTTACGGTCAATCTGGGTTGGCGCCTCTTGCTCTCCCAGTTCGCCAGAATAGATCAGATATGAGCCTTTAAGTGGCTTGTATTCAGATGTCCAGCCGGAACTATCATTTGCATAAGCGAGGGTGAATAGTGCTGTTACGCCAAGAAGTAATCCCAGTATTTTTTTCATGTCAGCCTCGCAATTTCACGTGGAAATGATGATCATGGTTTGCCTGATAAGTTACAAATGGGATATGACTATCGTTAAAGTAGATTAATACGACAGAAGAGTAAGTGCGAAATAGCTCAATGAGCTTGCCCGTTCCTACCTGGTCGTACTCTTCGTTGTACCAATGAACTGCGACCTGGCGACCGTCTTTGCGCAGTGGGCGAACATCGACCTCAAGCCCGCTTCGATGCGTCGCGTGTCCCTTATACTTTACGCCTTCGGCTAAGCTGATGTTCCCAACCCCGAATTTGCGTTTATCGATAGCTTGCCATTCCCGCTCTACCCGCAAGATCGCGGTCATCATCGCTGGGTGGGCGTATTGGCCAGCCCCGTCGCCAGGGGTGCCATACACGTAGTAACCGGCATCTTCCGGGGCTTGAGGAATGATGAAGAGGCCGCGTTTATCCTTGCGTTGGACTTCAAGCATGCTCCGTTCCTCCTAGGTCATGCGATTAGTCGATAGGTTCCAGCCACCGGTCGTGTTGCCACTGGCGCCGCCGCCAATCTTTTGTTGGGTGTATTTCCAGATGACTTTTGAGAATTTCAGTCCAATAGCGTCGTGCAAGACGCTGCCTTCATGCACGATCTGCTCCATATTGCCTATCAAGACATTTTCTAGCGCTACCTCGTAGTACTTGACAGGCCTGCCGTCGCCATCGGCACGCATGAATTCAAGCTTGGCCTTGGGGATCGTCTTGCCGGAAGAACAGGTCTGCATCAGGAGTGGTGATGAGATGTCTGCCAGCTTGGTGATTGAAAGGCTTCGATGCTCACACCGCTCGGCGGTATGGCCGCCAGCAGTCGATGCGGTCGCACTTTTTGGTTGCGTGACGCCCCACTGTGCCGAAGTAATTTCAATCCAGCCTGAATGCCCGGAGTCGGTCGATTCGCCTTTGATGCCGTCGATTTGGAGGTATACGTCGATTGCCATGATGTCTCCGAGAGTTGAATGGGGGATCACAGGCATTGTTCCGCAGTCTTAGGAGTATCTAATTGCGAAATCTCATAATATTACTTAAGTAGCAATTTTTAAGGTGGAGGGGTTGGCCGATGGCGCTAGGCGCCCCGAATCCTCCAACTGCTGCCGCGCACCGCAGGCGCGCGTTCGTGGTCCTAATTTGCTTTTCGACGGCGCCTGCTTGCACCGCATCGCCCGCCTCAGTCCGTGTCTGAATGCCGGAACTGACCCTCGCGCCCCGCCCGCTCTGGATCTGGAGCGCATCGCCCAAGAGCGGCAGCGCCATGCCCTCCCACATGGCCCGCTCAATGACAACAACGGTCTGCACTACTGCCCAGGTCGCTAGTCCGGCTGAGCGTTTCCCCGCACTTCAAACGGCACATCATTTTCTCGGGTAGTATGTCCGCTGGCCTAGTCAAATACGACCTAGGGTCCCAGAAGATAGGATGTTAAAGTGTCAATTAATCAACTCATTTACATAAGTCAAGCCACGCGTAAGATGTCTCCAGAAGACCTCTCTTCGATACAAGAAAAAGCCAAGACAAATAATGGACCAATCGATGTAACAGGTAGTCTGTTTTACAACGGTGGTTGGTTTTTGCAAGTATTGGAAGGTCCGATAGCTGCACTCGATAAGCTGTATAAAAAAATCGAACTCGATCCGCGACACAAAAATTCGCGGGTACTGTACAACGAGCCGGCGAGCTTTCGTACCTTCCCCCGCTGGAATATGAATATGACCAACTTGAACGACAGGCAAGCCGACAAATATGATGAACTTGTCGAAGTCCTCGATGCGGCTCAAACAAACCGCAAGATCGGTTCAACGTCCCCGGCAGTGGCATTGCTGAAGATGTTTAAAGGCTGAGAAACATCTGTCCGGGTTCTAGTGCGCGTAGGAAAAGTTGTTTTTTCCGTGCCTGCCTTTGATACGGAAACAGTGCGTTTTGACGGCACTTTTTATGTCAGTCACCGTTGGCAATCACGTAGCGGTGGCGCTGGTCATTGCTTGCCCATGGGCCTTTGAAGCCGGCCTGGCTTGGCCCTTCACCTTGGGCCGCGGTGATCGAGTTTGAAGCGATCGCCGCGCTTGGCCAGATTGGCGTTGCTCGCTGAAGAATTCAGCCAACAACCATGGGCTGCTTGCCATCCTGGCGCCCGCCGTTGGCAGTACACACCCAAGCAATCTGCAAGCGCATGGGCAGTACTGCTGCACGAAGTACAGTGCTTCCTGAACCGTTAAACCACCGCAGCGCTGAACGACTCGGGCCGCTGCGCAAGCAGATGCGACAGTCGTTGAAGACCCGCTTGCAAGCGTCCACGGTCTCGGATGCAACCCAAAGAGATCCGAATGGCATTTACCGATACGCTGCCAGTGGCGAATGCCTGCGCAGGCGTGACTGCGATGCCGGAGCTGGCGGCGGCATGCGCAAGCTGTGAGCAGTTCCAGTACGCCGGCAACTCGAGCCAGACATGCAGGCCGTCACCCAAGCCGCTGTAGCGCCCCGCAAGGATGTCGCGCGCCATCCGGTGGCGCAGGCGTGCCTCCTTGCGCACGCCTTGCATCAATCTGTCAGCCGAACCGTCGAGTATCCACTGGGTGGCCAGTGCCGCCGTCAGGGGCGCGACCATCAGCGCAAATGATCTGAGCGAGACCAGGAAACGCTCGCGTTCGTGCGCGTCGCGTATCAGCACGAAGGCGACGCGCAAGCCGGGCGTCAGGCATTTCGACAGGGTGGAGATGTAGTACACCTGCTGCGGGGCAAGCGTGGCAATAGGCGGTGGCGCGGCATCGGCAAGAAGCCAATAGGGATCGTCTTCGATGATGCGCACCTTGCAGCGCTTCGCGATGCTGGCGAGCTCCTTGCGCCGGCGTTCCGGCATGGTGATGGCAGTCGGGTTCTGTAATGTCGGATTGAGGTAGACCAGCCCTGGCTTGTGCTGGCGGCACGCTTGCTCCAGCATCTCAGGCAGCATCCCGTGCTTGTCCGCTGGCACCGCGATGAGGTGTCGGCCGAATTGCGCCGCTGCCGCACGCAAGCCGGGATAACTCGTGGGCTCTGCCAGGATGACATCGCCAGGCTGCGTCAGCGCCAGGATCAATGCGGCGATCGCCGCTTGCGCACCGGGACAGACAACAAGCTGCGCGTCATCCAGAGGTCCAAACATTGGTGCCAGCCATGCGGCGCCAGCCTTGCGGTCGGACTCGCTTCCGCCGCCCAAGTGGTAAGTCATCAGCAATTCATTGTCTGCCCTCATCAATACTTGCGACAAGCCTTGCTTCAACATGTCGTCGAAGTCCACGCCATCCGGTGGCGGCGGGGTATTCATGCTCAGGTCGAGGACTGCGGTCAATTCGACTTTCGGCGCCGCCACATAAGTGCCTCGCGCGCCGCGGCCCTCCAGCAAGTTGCGGCGTCGGGCTTCGTCGTAGGCGCGCGTGATCGTCGTCAGGTCGACGCCCAGCTGTGCCGCCAACTGGCGCTGCGTAGGCAGACGCTCGCCCGGCGTCAACGATCCATCTGCCACAGCCGCTTGCAATGCATCGGCAATTTGCAAAAAACGTGGCCCCTTGTTGCGGGCCAAGCGCGGCAACCAGATGGGCAAATTGTCATCTTGCATGGTTTTCAACTGGGACATTTTGTCTCAATGTATGGAAATTGTTTTCAAGTAGTATGCATCAGAGCGTGCAGCAACACCATCTTTGCATGGCAGTCGCTGATGCTTTCCCACCTTTCACCTGCATTTGGAAAATCGCTGCGCTCGATGCCATCGTGATCGCATCGATAGATATAATGAAAGAGGCAAGCACGATGCCTGGTGGAGTGGTGGAGTGGTAGTAACAGAAGCTGCGCAAGCGGCGTTTGAGGCAGTGCTGCTCACGATCGATAGTGTCAAGTAATAACCTGGAAAGACTCAAAATGATGGACTGGACCCCGATAGTGTTCGTGACGTTCAAGGCGCTCGTGCTCGGCACGGGCATGTTTTTTGCCATCAAGTGGCATTACGATCAAGGCAAGAAGGATAAGGACAAGGCAAAGCAGAATCGCGCGCTGCTAAGCGCGAGCGGCAAGGTGGTCGCACTGTTCACGCTATTGCTGCTGGCCTTGGGGATCGTCACCTTTTTCGCTGTCAGGATGGCCGGTTTGGAGATGACCTTCTTATGATGGCAAAGCATAGTCGGCCCCTCAATTGCCCGCCGCAGCGATTGACGCTGCCGCTACAGCTTTCCCCTGGGTCTGCTGGCCAAGGCCTTCAGGCTGTAAAGTGAAACTCCAGCACGTCATCGCCGTACTTGTCGACGGCACCCGTTGCAGTCCAGCCCAGATGGCGGTAAAAACCGTAGGAGCGCGAGGCGGGGTCGCTGGAGCAGCCAAGAAATAGCCGTGCATGGCCGTGTGCGCGCAGTTGCGCCATGATATGTTCCAGCATGCTCTTGCCGATGCCCAAGCCTTCGAATTCCGGCAGCAGCGCCAGGACGATGATTTCGCCCGTGTCGCGCTCGCCAAAGCAGTAGCCGACCAGTTTGCCGTCGTGGTGGCAGACCTGGCCAGGCAGGCTGCCCGAGTGCATCATCTGGGCCCAGGACTCGGCCGTGATACCCACTTCCGCCAGGCGTTCCTTGGAAACGGCGTTTTGCCGCGTCATGCCGCGCAATGTGATGAAGGCGGCGGTATCGTCCGCATTGGCGGCATGGAAGGTGATGCTGGCGCGATGTATCGTCATGTTTTTGTTGGCAGCTTGGTCAGTGCGCCGGCCGCGTCGAGTTCATAGCTGTCGAAATCGCGCGCCAGGAACAGCTCTCCCGAGTAATGCAGGCGTGCTTCCGCTGCCAGCTCGGCCATGCCGTCCGCATTGTGATAGCGGGCGCTGAAGTGGGTGAGGATCAGGTTCGGCAAGCGGACAGACTCGGCAAACTGCGCCACGCGCTGCACGGAACTGTGCGTGGGACCGGGGCCGACCTTCTGCAGCATCGCTTCCGTGTAAGTGGCTTCATGCACGAGCAACTGCGCCCCGTTGCAGGCGTTCGCCAGCAACGCTGGCGTGTCGTTGTCGCCGCCGATCACCACCGTGGCGCGTTGCGTTTCCACCTGGCGGAAAGCGGCGGCGCGCAAGAGCGTGCCATCGTCGAGCAGCGCATCCTGGCCAGCTTGCAATAATCCCCAGGCGCGGCCCGGTGGCGCGCCAGCCGCCTGCAGGGCCGCCTTGTCCAGCTTCCAGCGGCTTATTTCCAGCGCGAAACGATAGCCGACACTCGGTGCGCGGTGCGACAGCGCATGGCGCTCGATGCTCAAGCCCGCTTCCTGATGGACGACTTGCGCGCTGTCGACGTCGATATGGATCAGCCGATACGTCAGGAATAGTTCGGTGTGCAGCAGGGTCGCGTCGATCCAGGCCTTGATGGCGGCCGGGGCGATCAGCAGCAAGGGCTTCTTGCGCCCCGTCATGGAGGCGCTGGCCAGCAAGCCCGGCAGTCCGTAGCTGTGGTCGCCATGCACGTGGGTGATACAGATGCCCACCAGGTCGTGCACGGACAAGGGCAGGCGCTGCAGCCGATGCTGCGTGGCTTCGCCGCAATCAATCATCCACCAGTCGCGGTTGTGCGTGGTTTGCAGGGCCAGCGACGTGACGTTGCGGTGGCGCGTGGGCACGCCGGAAGACGTGCCGAGAAAAGTCAGTTTGAACATGCTTGCATTATGCGGCAGCCGTTTCGGCTTGCCAACGTTCTGCCCTTCAGGGGCCGCAAACAGTGCTTGCGCAATTGCGTGCGCATCGCCGCCGAGATCACGGCCAGCGACACGGAAAAGACGGATGCGCGCACCTGCCGCAAGGTGCAGGTCGCCTTGAGCGCCAAAGGCCAGGAACAGACCCTCAAACTGAAGCTCTGCCAGGCTGGCGATGCAGCGTGGAAAGTGGCGAAGTCCTGATTTCCTGCCTCCGCAGGACTGCCCCTGCCGGCGATCAGTGCCGGCAGGGCGACGATTTTCTCATTGGTAAGCAATCCACGCGTTAGAATCACGCTTTACCCTCACTTTTCCCACCTGCATGCAGCAAAGTCGCCTCCTGTTTTTTCGCCTGGCCGGCCAGTTTCGCCGCTATGGCGCCATCGTTGCAGCCACTTTGCTGGCTGTCGGCGTGGCGTCCGCCACCGATGTATTGTTAATCCGACAGTTGCAAAACGTCGTCGATGCCATGCGCGCGACGGCCAGCACACAGGTCGCGCCCGCCTCCGGCATGATGGGCATGCTGCAGGGCTGGGTCGATCGTTTCTTGCCGGCACACGCAGGACAAGTCGATTTGTGGGTGATTCCCGCCACCATCCTGGGCCTGGCCGTCCTGCGCATGGTCTCCAGTTTTTCCGGCGATTATGGTTCCGTATGGCTATCGAGCCGGGTGCAGGCGGACCTGCGTGAAAAGATGTTTGCCACCATCATGCGCCTGCCCAGCCGTTTTTTCGATACTACCACCACCAGCCTGACGCAGTCGCGCGTAGCCTTCGACGCCAGCCAGGTGTCGCAAGCGGGCTTGAACGTGCTCAACGTGATGGTGCGCGATTCCGTCGCCACCATCGGCTACCTGGTTTTATTGTTCAGCATCGACGTGAAACTGGCCCTGTTCTGCATGACCTCGATGCCCATCGTGGCCATCGTCGTGACCCTGGCGGGACGCCGCATGCGCCACCTGAGCAAGAGTTCCCAGCAAGCCGTGGGCGAGCTGACGTCGGTGCTGGATGAAAGCATCGCCGGCCAGCGCGTGGTGAAAATCTTCGGTGGGCAAGATTATGAACAGGCGCGCTTCGTCGACGTCGTCAAGCGTAATCGCCAGTTGGCCGTCAAGCACGCAGCCACCTCGGCCATGAATTCCGGCTTCATCATGATGCTCGTCGGCATTACCCTGTCGTCCGTGATTTATTTTGCCATGCTGCGCGCGCAAAGCGGTGCCATCACGCCGGGCGCCTTCGTCGCCTTCATGGGCGCGCTGATGGCGATGCAATCGCCGATAAAGAATTTGACGAAAATCAATGAGCCATTGCAACGGGGCCTGGCGGCGGCCGAGTCCGTGTTTGGCTTGATCGATACGCCGCTGGAACCGGACCCGGGCAGCATTGCGCCATCGGCGGTGCACGGTAATTTGTCCTTGCAAAACGTTCACTTCCGCTACAACAGCGACGATCCCGATGCGCCCACGGCCTTGCGCGATATCACGCTCGACATCCGCGCCGGCGAAACGGTGGCCCTGGTGGGTGGCTCGGGTGGCGGCAAGACCACCTTGCTGGGTTTACTGCCGCGCTTCTATGACGTCAGCGGCGGCCAGATCCTGCTCGACGGCGTCGATGTGCGCGACTACGCCTTGCTGGACCTGCGGCGCCAGTTCGCCCTCGTCAGCCAGGATGTGATCTTGTTCAACGACACCATGGCGGCAAATATCGCGTATGGCGACCCGGCGCCGGACATGGCCCGTATCGTAGCGTCGGCGCGCGCCGCCTACGCCCACGATTTCATCACGCAGTTGCCGCAAGGCTACGCAACGCAGGCTGGCCAGAACGGTTCGCGCCTGTCGGGCGGGCAACGCCAGCGCCTGGCCATTGCGCGCGCGCTGTACAAGGATGCGCCGATTCTCTTGCTCGACGAAGCGACCAGCGCGCTGGACACGGAGTCGGAGCGACAGGTGCAGGCGGCGCTGGAAGTGCTGATGCGCAACCGCACCACCATCGTTATCGCGCACCGGTTGTCGACCATCGAAAGCGCCGACCGCATCGTCGTCATGCAGGGCGGGCGCCTGGTGGAGTCGGGCAGCCATGCCGCCTTGCTGCAGCAGGGCGGCGCGTATGCACGGCTGCATGCGAGCCAGTTGTCGCCCGTCAAGGGTGGCGCGGGCTGAGCCTCTGCCCCAGCCTGTTCCTGCCCCCGCTGGCTCCAGCATCGCTTGCGCGGCGGGTAAAGCCGTTGCTGTTCCTTATCCGGAGCAAGCTGCCGACCGGCGCTTGCTTGTTTTATGAGCACGCCTGCCTTTGCAGGTATCATGCAGCGATTGCGGCCCACCAGCAGGTGCGAAGCCGGATCTTATAATTGGAGGCAATGGTGGTGGAAGCGGAAGTTTCGGCGTTGGTCAGGGCGCAAGGCTTGGCCTTGCAAAACATGCGCGTCGTCATGCGCGCGGCGCAGCGGCACTCGGCGCAGATCGAGAAGCAATGCGGCGTATCGGGCGCGCAATTGTGGGCGATGCAGGAATTGCTGGAGCAGCCAGGCCTGCGCATGGGCGAGCTCGCTGGCAAGATGTCTATCCACCAGACGACGGCCAGCAACCTGGTCGATGCGCTGGTGAAAAAAGCCTATGTGCGCAAGGCGCGCGACCAGCCCGACCAGCGTGTAGTCACGCTGACCCTGACGCTGGAAGGGCAGGCCGTGATCGCCGTCGCGCCGCAGCCGGCGCGCGGCTTGTTGCCCAGCGCGCTGGCCCAGTTGGACCCCGACAGCCTGGCGCACTTGAACCAGGGCTTGAGCGCCTTGCTGGCCGTGGTCGCCCCCGATGACAGGCAGGCGGGCATGCAGCCGTTTCCGTTTAATTTGTAATGTTCGGGCAAGCGTGTGGCTGCACCGCCCCGCGTGCTTTTGTCGTCAGCGCTTAGACGAACAGCTCGTGCCGCGCGCTCTGGCTGATGGCAACGGTGGCCGGGTGGCTCAAGCGCCGCTCCGTGGTGATCGCATACACTTGCTCGACCAGGCTGTCGACCCGCCCCAGCGCCACCACGGCGTATTGTTCGCAAACCTGGGGTGCGATCACGGTGGGTGCAAAGAACAGGCCGGCGCCGGACTGGCCGAAGGCGTTCATCATGGCGCTGTCGTCGAACTCGCCGACGATGCGCGGGTGCAGATGGTTGTCGCCTAGCCACTGCAGCAAGCGTCCGTAAATGGCGAAGTCTTCGCCCGGCAGCAGCAGCGGCGCGCCATCCAGACAGTGCGGAAAGCCCCCTGTCAGGGTGGCGGCCAGGGCGGGCGTGCCGAACAGGGTCATGCCGCTTTCACCGAGTAAATGGTTAAAACCGCGCACGCTCAAATGGGCCGGGATGGGGCGGTCTGCCATGATCAGGTCCAGCCGGTGCACGGCCAGGTCCGCCAGCAGGCTGGCCAGCCGTCCTTCGCGGCAAATGATGCGCAGCGGCTCGGCCAGGCCCAGCGCGGGCGCGACCAGGCGGCAGGCGATCAGTTTCGAGACGGAATCGGCGCAGCCCACGCGAAAAGTTGTCGTCACGGTGCGTGACTGGTCGCGCACGATTTCCAGTAATTCATCGCCGGTGCTGAAAATCGATTCGGCATGGCTGAGGATGCGCCTGCCGGTGTCCGTCAATTCCAGCTGGCGCCCGCTGCGGCGGAACAATTCCACGCCCAGGGTATCGGCAAACTCGCTGAGCTGCCCGGAGATCGATTGCGGCGTCAGGTGCAACTGCTCGGCCGCGCGCGCGATGCTGCCTGTCTTGGCGACCATCCAGAAATAGCGCAAGTGCTTGAAGTTGAGTGTAGACATGGGCTTCCCGGAAATTTAATACATCGAAATTTACGATGTATTTGTAAATTATATTCGATTTGTTCGATGTTTGTATTCGGACTATGATGATTGCTCCATTCATGCAAGGAGACAGCCATGGCTATCAGGATAGAGACAAACAGTTGCGGAGGCTACCAATGAACGGCATGGAAAGCATTGCGACGGCACCCATGTGGGCCGGCTTCATCGTATTCGTTCTGTTCATGCTGGCGCTGGACTTGTTCGTCTTCGGCGGCAACAAGGCGCACAAGGTGGGTGTCAAGGAAGCGGCGACGTGGTCGCTGGTGTGGGTCAGCCTGGCCCTGCTGTTCAACGGCGGCCTGTGGTGGTATCTGAATGGCACGGCCGGACCCGAGATCGCCAACCAGAAGGCGCTGGAGTTTTTCTCCGGCTACCTGATCGAGAAAGCCCTGTCGGTCGACAACGTCTTCGTCTTCCTGCTGATCTTCAGCGCCTTCCAGGTGCCGCTGCAGTACCAGCGCCGTGTCTTGATTTACGGCGTGCTGGGCGCGATTGTTATGCGTGCCGTGATGATATTGGCTGGTGCCTGGGTGGTGAGCGAGTTCAGCTGGGTGTTGTACCTGTTTGGCGCCTTCCTCTTGATTACCGGTATGCGCATGCTGGTGGCGGCCGATGCGGAGCCAGACGTGGCGAACAATCCCGTGCTGCGTTTTGCCCGCCGCCATTTGCGGGTCGCCGACGGCGACCATGGCGAGCGTTTCTTCGTGACAAAAGGTGGCTTGCGCTATGTCACGCCGCTGTTCCTGGTGCTGATCCTGATCGAGGTGACGGACCTGATCTTTGCGGTCGATTCGATCCCGGCGATTTTTGCCATCACGACCGACCCGTTCATCGTCTTCACGTCGAACCTGTTCGCCATCATGGGCTTGCGCGCTCTGTACTTCCTGCTGGTGGACGTGGCGGACCGCTTCCACATGCTCAAGTATGGCCTGGCGATGGTGCTGGTGTTCATCGGCGCCAAGATGCTGATCATGCCGTGGTACCACGTGCCGGTGGAAGCGTCGTTGCTGGTAGTGGCGGTGCTGATCGTGTCCAGCTGCGTGGCGAGCGTCTTCATCACCCGCAGCGACAAGAAATAAAGTGTAGTACGGCGCGCCCCGCAGGGCGGTGGCGTGCCTTTTAATCAACTGAGAAAGTAGAAAATCATGCGTACCTATGCAATGAACAGTCCCCAGGCAGCTGGACGTATTTTGGCCTTGATGATGGTGGTCGACGGCAACCTGGCCGGCGCCGAGCTGCAAGCCATGCATCGCAGCAAAATTCTCGAACATATCGACCTGGCGCCGGCTGCCTTTCAGCAACTGCTGCAAGACTTGTGCGATGACATGCTGACCTCGACCGTGCATGGCGCCGTGCAGCTGGCCAATGGCGTGATCGACAGCCTGCTCGATGAAATCGATGACCCGGACTTGCGCCGCAAGCTGCTGCAAGCCATGTGGAAGATCGCCGATGCCGACGACTGGCTGGCCGATGGCGAAGCGGTCTTGCTGGCCCGCGCCAGCGCCGTGTGGTCGGCGGAGACGAACTTCCGCGCGCATGGCGCTTGATATAAATCAAGCCGCCTTGTGTCCCAGGGCAATGACGGCGGCACCAGCCAGGGCCAGGCTCACGCCGGCGATGTCCGTCCAGGCCGGCGTGATGCCGTCCACCAGCCATAGCCATCCCAGCGCCGTGGCGATGTAGATGGCGCCATACGTGGCATATACCCTGCCGCTGGCGGCTGGATGCAGGCTCAGCAGCCAGACGAAGAGCAAGAGGCTGATGGCGGCCGGCACCAGCAGCCAGGCGCTGCCCTTGTTGCTGAGCCACAGCATGGGCAGATAGCAGCCCAGTAGTTCAGCCACGGCCGTGACGGTAAACAGCCCGAAAGTGCGGGCAAGACTGGTCCATTCGATGGCGTCGCTCATGCTGTTCCTATGATGTGTGCAAGATGCCATTCTAGCTGCCAGGCAATTTGGTACCCGCTGGCACCGCTGCTACCGATGGCGCGGGCGGCGTCGGCCCTGCTATGATCGGGGTCCGATACCGGAGGAAACACGATGACGACGACCCCAGCGCCGCGCGCCTTGCTGCAAGCCATGTTCCACGCCGCCATCGCTGCGGCGCAGCCATCGCACTGCGTGCCGCCCCATCTGCCGCCCGCCCCCAAGGGGCGCTTGATCGTCATCGGCGCCGGCAAGGCGTCGGCGGCCATGGCGCAAGCCGTGGAGCAGCACTGGCCGGGGCCGTTGTCTGGGCTGGTCGTCACACGCTATGGTTACGCCGTGGCGTGTGAACGCATCGACATCGTGGAAGCATCGCATCCCGTGCCGGATGCGGCCGGCATGCAGGCCGCGCAGCGCATGCTCGACCTGGTCGCCAACTTGCACGCTGACGACACTGTGCTGTGTTTGATTTCGGGGGGCGGCTCGTCCCTGCTGGCCTTGCCGCTCGAGGGCATCAGCCTGGCAGACAAGCAAGCCTTGAACCGTGCATTGCTGGCCTCGGGCGCCAGCATCGGCGAAATCAATTGCGTGCGCCGCCATTTGTCCGCCATCAAGGGCGGGCGCCTGGCGGCGGCCTGCCATCCGGCGCAAGTCATCACCCTGGCCATTTCCGACGTGCCCGGTGACAAGCTCGGCGATATCGCTTCCGGTCCCACGGTGGGCGACGCCAGCACGTGCGAAGACGCGCTCGCCATCGTGCGCCGCTATGGCATGGACTTGCCGGACAGCATACGAGCAACGTTGGAAAGCGGGCGCGGGGAATCCGTGAAACCCGATGATGCGCGGCTGGCGCGCACGCATACGACCCTGATCGCCACGCCGCAACTGGCGCTCGAAGCGGCCGCTAGCGTGGCACGCGCAGCTGGCGTCACGCCGTATATATTAGGCGACAGCCTGGAGGGCGAAGCGCGGGAGGTAGGCAAAGTCATGGCCGGCATTGCACTGCAAACGGCCGTGCGGGGCCAGCCGTTTGCCGCCCCGTGCGTGCTGCTGTCGGGAGGCGAAACGACGGTGACGATACGCGGCCATGGCCGGGGTGGGTGCAACGTGGAATTTTTGCTGGCGCTGGGCATCGCGCTCGACGGTGCGCCGGGCATCCATGCGCTGGCCGGCGACACCGATGGCGTCGACGGCCAGGAAGATATCGCCGGGGCGTGGCTGGCGCCGGACACCGTGCAGCGCGCCTGGGCGCTGGGCATCAAGCCACGCGATAGCCTGGACAACAACGATGGCCACGGTTTCTTTCAGGCGCTGGGAGACAGTGTGATCACTGGCCCGACCTTGACCAACGTGAATGACTTCCGGGCCATTTTGATTAGCTGAGTTTAAAAGCCTTCGAGCACAATCTTGCCCTTCGCCGTATTGCTCTCCAGCAGCGCATGCGCGCGTTTCAAATTGTCTGCATTGATCGTGCCAAAGCGCTCGCTCACGGTGGTCTTGATGACGCCGGCGTCCACCAGCTGTGCCATTTCATCGAGCAATACGTGTTGCTCGAGCATATCTTCCGTCTGGAACAGCGAACGGGTAAACATCAGCTCCCAGTGCAGCGATACGCTCTTGCCCTTGAATTTGCGCACGTCGATGTGCTCGGGGTCGTCGATCAGGGCGAACTTGCCTTGCGGGGCGATCAATTCCACGATTTGGTCGAAATGCTTGTCGGTCTGGTTCAGGCTGATCACGTAGTCGACAGGCGGCAAGCCCAGGCGCGTCATTTCCCCCGCCAGCGGCAAGCTGTGGTCGATCACATGGTGGGCGCCCAGTTGCTTGACCCAGTCGGCAGTTTCCGCGCGCGAGGCCGTGCCGATGATGGTTACGCCTGTCAATTGCCGCGCCAGCTGCACCAGCACGGAGCCGACGCCGCCGGCCGCGCCGATCACCAGCAGGGACTTGCCCGTAAGATTTTTGTCGCGGCTCAGTTGCAGGCGCTCGAACAGCAATTCCCAGGCCGTAATGCTGGTGAGGGGCAGGGCGGCGGCCGCAGCGAAATCGAGGCTGGCCGGCATGTGGCCGACAATGCGTTCGTCCACCAGCTGGAACTCGCTGTTGCTGCCGGGGCGGTTGATGGCGCCCGCGTACCAGACTTTATCGCCCACCTGGAACAGGGTGACGTCGGGGCCGACGGCGGTGACGACGCCGGCCGCGTCCCAGCCCAGCACTTCGGGCTGGTCTTCTTTCGGCGCGCGGTTCTTGCGTATCTTGGTATCGACGGGGTTGACGGAGATGGCCTTCACGGCGACGAGCAGGTCGCGCCCCGTGGCGGCGGGCGTGGGCAGTTCGATGTCGAGCAGGGCGTGCGCATCCGTGATGGGCAGGCTGTGGTGGTAGGCGATGGCTTTCATGCTAATCCTGGGTCAAGAGTGGGGTGGCGATGACGTATGATGGTGACTTCCGCGTCCAGGAAAAAGAGGGCGCGTGCCGAAACACTTTCAAAGGAATACTGAAAATTGCTGCGACTCGATGACTTGCAGGTGTTTGTGTGCACGGCCGACCGGGGCAGCCTGTCGGCGGCCGCGCGCGAGCTCGGCATTTCGCCCGCGCTGGCCAGCGCCGCCGTCAAGCGCCTGGAAGCCGAGCTGGGCTTGCGCCTGCTGGCGCGCACGACGCGTTCGCTGAGCTTGACGGCGGAAGGCACGCAATACATCGAGCCTGCGCGCGAAGCGCTGCGCCTGCTGCGCGCAGGCCACGATGCACTGCTGGCCGGCAAGGACAGTTTCGGCGGAACTTTGAAAATTGCCATGCCTTCCGACTTGGGCCGTAACCTGATGCTGGGCTGGCTGGACGAGTGCCAGTCGCGCCACCCGAAGCTGCAATACCAGTTCAGCGTCAGCGACCGGGTGGCCGACATGGTGCGCCAGCAAGTCGATATTGCCCTGCGTTACGGGCAGCAGGACGATTCGGGCATGGTCGCCATGCCGATCGCGCCCGCCAACGACAGAGTGCTGGTGGCCTCGCCCGATTACCTGCGTGCGCATGGCCCTCTGCTGGCGCTGGAAGAATTGTCGCAGCGCAATTGCCTACGCTTTGCACTGGAAGATGGCATGCACGACCGCTGGACCTTTTACCGCCTGCCTCAGCGCGAGCAAGTGAGCGTGCAAGTGAGTGGCAACCGCAGCGCCGATGATGCCGACCTGGTGCGCCGTTGGGCCGTGGCGGGCCTGGGCATCGCTTATAAATCGCGGCTCGATGTGGCTGGCGACGTCGCCGCCGGCCGCCTGCACGTGCTGCTGCCCGAGGTCGCGGGTGAGGCCGCGCCCTTGCAACTGGTATGCATGCACCGGGCGCAAGTGACGCCGCTGGTGCTGCAATTGCGCGATTTCCTGCGCGATCAGTGTGCGCAATGATCAACATGACGTCGGTGATTACAAATCGTTGCAAATGGTAATCATGTGCAGCTCAAGCTGAGCGTACCCTCAGCTAGTGTGCATGCCACCGCCCTAAAAACTGCCCCAAGGATAGCCATGCGCCCCAGCCGACTGTTGCCGACGACCTTGATGTCCCTGCTGTTGCTGGCCGGCTGTGGTACTGCCGAGCCTGCCTTGCAGGCCGAGCATCGCGTACAGACCAGTCCCGCGCAGGACATCGCCATGCTGCAAAGGGTCAGTTGGGGCGTCAATGCGGGCAGCGTGCGCCAGGTGCAGGCGCAAGGCTGGAACGCTTACCTGCAGGCGCAGTTGCATCCACGAAAGGCAGCCTTGCCAGCGGCCATCGCTGCGCAGATCGACGCCATGACTATCAGTCAGGTGCCGCTGGATCAATTGGTGATTTCTATGGAGCAAAAGCGCAAGGAGTCGGCCGGTGGCATGGACGACATGGCAAAGCAGCAGGCGCAAAAAGATTATCAGCAGGAACTCAATCGCCTGGCGCGCGAGGCGGCCACGCGTTCCTTGCTGCTGGACGTGTATTCGACCAATCAGTTGCAGCAGCAGTTGAGCTGGTTCTGGCTCAATCACTTCAGCGTGCACCAGGGTAAGCACAACTTGCGCGCCATGGTGGGCGATTACGAGGCGAACGCCATCGCGCCGCATGCCTTGGGGAAATTTCGAGACTTGCTGGGCGCTACCGCCCACCATCCGGCCATGCTGCGCTATCTGGACAATGAAGCCAATGCCGTCAAGCGCATCAATGAAAACTATGCGCGCGAGCTGATGGAATTGCACACCCTGGGCGTCAACGGCGGCTACAGCCAGGCTGACGTGCAGGAGCTGGCGCGCATCCTGACGGGCGTGGGCGTCAACCTGGGAGCGGACACGCCAAAGGTGAAGCCGGCGCTGCAATCACAGTATGTGCGCCGGGGCTTGTTCGAATTTAATCCGAATCGCCATGATTACGGCGATAAGCAATTCCTTGGGCAAACGCTGAAGGGCAGAGGATTGGCTGAGCTCGATGAAGCGCTGGATCGCCTCAGCCGCAGTCCCGCCACCGCGCGTTTCATCAGCGGCAAGCTGGCCCAGTATTTCGTTGGCGACCATCCGCCCGAAGCGCTGCTAGTGCGCATGGTGGCCACCTTCCAGAAAAGCGATGGCATGATCGCCGACGTGCTGCAGACCATGTTCAGCAGCCCGGAGTTCCGGCTATCGCTGGGCAAGAAATTCAAGGACCCCATGCACTACGTGGTGTCGGCCGTGCGCCTCAGCTATGACGATAAGCCCATCCTCAACGCCGGCCCCATGCTGAACTGGCTCGCGCGCATGGGCCAGCCGCTGTACGGACGCCAGACGCCGGACGGTTACCCCTTGACCGATGCGTCGTGGGCCAGCCCTGGGCAGATGACGACGCGCTTCGATATCGCCCGCACCATCGGCGCGGGCAGCGCCGGCCTGTTCAAGACGGAGGGACCGCAGCCGCAGGAAAAGGCCGCGTTTCCGCAGCTGGCCAGCGCCTTGTTTTACCAGTCGTTGCAGCCGACCTTGAGCCTGGCCACGCGCCAAGCCCTGGAGCAGGCCGCGTCGCCGCAGGAATGGAATATTTTCCTATTGTCCTCGCCCGAAATGATGCACCGCTAAGTTGACACTGAAGGAATCGCCATGTACCGTCGTGATCTGTTGAAAGCCCTGGCTGCCGCACCCCTGTTGTCGCATGCAGGCAGCTTGCTGGCCGCGCCCGCCACGCATGCCAGACTGTTGTTGGTCTTTTTGCGCGGCGGCTATGACGCCAACAACCTGCTGGTGCCGCTCGGCAGCGATTTTTACTATGCATCACGACCCAATATCGCCATTGTGAAACCCGGTGCGGACAACGGCGCTCTGGCATTGAATGCTGACTGGGCGCTGCATCCGGCCTTGCGCGAGACGATCTACCCGATGTTCAACGCCGGCGAGGCGGCTTTCATTGCGTTTGCCGGCACGACGGATTTGACGCGCAGCCATTTCGAGACGCAGGACAGCATCGAACTGGGGCAGGAGATCGGCGCACGCCGCGATGTGCGCTCGGGCTTTTTGAACCGGCTGGCGCAAAGCCTCAATAGCGATCAGGGCCATTACGCGTTTTCCTTCACCGAGCAACTGCCGCTGATCTTCGAGGGCCGCGCGCAAGTGCCGAACATGGGGTTGCGTTCGGTGGGCAAGTCGGGCATTGATGCGCGTCAAAGCGAGCTGATCGCCGCCATGTACAAGGGTATGCCCTTGCAGCAAGCGGTCAGCGCGGGCTTTGCCGTGCGCGACGATGTGAGGAAGGAATTGACGGGAGAAATGCTGGCGGCCAACCGCAACGCCATCAGTACCGGCGGCTTTGCACTGGAGGCGCAGCGCATCGCCCGCTTGATGAAGGACAAATACAATATCGGCTTCGTCGACGTGGGCGGCTGGGATACGCATGTGGGGCAGGGCGGGGCCAACGGTTACCTGGCGGGGCGCTTCGATGAACTGGGACGTGGCCTGGCCGCGTTTTCGCAGGAAATGGGCAGCGAGTGGCGCAATACCGTGGTGGTGGTACTGAGTGAATTTGGCCGCACCTTGCGCGAAAACGGCAACCGCGGCACGGACCATGGTCATGGCAGCGTGTTTTGGGTGCTGGGCGGCGCGGTCAAGGGCAAGCAGGTGGCAGGCGAGCAAGTGGCGATTTCGCAGGCGACGCTGTTCCAGAACCGCGACATGCCGGTGCTCAATGAATACCGCGCCGTGCTGGGTGGCTTGCTGCGCCGCACGTTCGGCTTGACGCCGGCGCAACTCGATTACGTGTTTGCCGGCGTGAAACCGCTGGAACTGGGGCTGCTATAAGTTGGGAGGTGGGAGGTGGGTTTGGTATGAGGCAAATATTTTTTATGCTGCAACACCTGCCAGCCCGGCCGCACCGGAACGCACACAGTAATGAGGGGGCGGCCAGCGTTGCCGCTGGCCGCTACTGGCGCGCTTCCGGCATGGCCGGGCCAGGCTTTCAAGCAAGGTCGTCGAAAGCCCGGGAATACGCCGAGAAAAATCGTGGCGAGCGGCAGCGAGTCGTGCTCAAGAAGCGTAGTTGTACTGAAGTACAGCGAGCATCGCAGGCCGCAAATCGCGCCGCGCAGCAGATTTTTACGGCGTATTTAATGCGCCTTGGATAAGATAAGCAACCAACGGCGCATCAGCAGCACTTCAACATAGCCCGGCTCGATGCCCGTACCGCACTCGATCAAGGGATTGACGGTGTAGTAGCGCTTGCGGAAGTCGCGGCAGACGAGGATTTCGCGTTTGCCCATGCGGACGAGGAAAGAGCTTGGGGCGTATTCCAGGCCGAAGCGTGAGCCAAAACCGCTATTCAATGTTGCCATGACAATTCCTTTGAGGGAGATGTGTTGAACGAGTCATCAGAATAGCATAACTACTGTATGAAAACACAGTTACTGTATGAATAAACAGTATTTTTTGCCGGTGTGGTTTTTTTGACCAGCACCATCAACAGGAAAGGGAGAGCAGTTTGCAAGAGAAGAATGATATGCCCATGAGCGCGGGCTGGAGCACGAAACTGCGCCGCTTTGTCGAAGCGCGCCTATCGCCCGAGGGTGAACTGGGCCTGCACATGACGGTGGGCGTGGCCTTGATGCTGGTGGCCATCGTGGTCTTCCACGAGATCGCCGAAGCCGTCATGGGGATGGCCCAGATCACGGTGATCGACTTGCAGGTGGCGCAGTGGTTCAACCAGCATGCCGTGCCGTGGGTCACCCGTTGCCTGCTGCTCATTACGCACATGCATGGCGTGATCGGCGCCATCACCCTGGCCACCTTGCTGGGCTGGTATCTGCACCGCAAGGGCGCTACCTACTGGTTGTTTACTCTGCTCATCACCATGCCGGGCGTCATGTTTTTGAACGTGCTGCTAAAGTATATTTTTGTCCGCGCGCGGCCCAGTTTTGACGAGCCCATCTTGCAGACGGCCTTGAGCACCTACAGCTTCCCCAGTGGTCATACGGCTACCTCGACGGCCCTGTACGGCTTGCTGGCCGCCTACCTGATTTGCCAGACGGCGCCAGGCGCCTGGGGCAAGCGCATCGCCATCGCGCTGGGCGCCTTCCTGATGGCGGCGCTCGTGGGTTTCAGCCGCATCTACCTGGGCGCGCATTACTTGAGCGACGTGCTGGCGGCCATGGCGGAAAGTTATGGCTGGCTGGCCATTTGTATTGCCGGTGTGTCGACCCTGCGCCGCCGCCGACATATCCGTCTATCCAAATAAGGGGAATGATCCTGAGTAAAATTGTCGTCATTATCAACGGCGCCGCCGGCTGCGGCTATGCGCTCGACTGGGCGCAGCAGCTCGAAGCACAGTTCCAGGCCGTCGGCCTCGACGCCGCCATCACCCTGGCGCAAAGCGGGTCCGAGATGATCGCCAAGGCCGAGCAGGCCCTGCGCGATGGCGCGCCCATCGTCGTCGCCGGTGGCGGCGACGGCACCATCAATGCCGTCGCCTCTGTCGTCGTGGGCAGCGGCACGCCGTTTGGCGTCTTGCCCTTGGGTACCTTGAACCATTTTGCCAAGGATTTGAACATTCCCTTGGCGCTAGACGCGGCCATCGCCAATGTGGCGCAGGGCGTGCTGCAGCAAGTCGACGTGGGCGAAGTGAATGGCCGCATTTTCCTGAACAACTCCAGCCTGGGCCTGTATCCCGATATCGTGCGCGACCGTGAAAAGCAGCAGCGTCGGCTGGGCCGGGGCAAGTGGCTGGCCTTCAGCTGGGCCCTGGTCGCTGCGTTGCGCCGCTATCCTTTCCTCAGCGTGCAATTGAAACTCAAGGACGCCGTGCATGCCCGGCGCACGCCGTTTGTGTTCATTGGCAATAATGAATACCTGATGCAAGGCTTGAATATCGGCGAGCGCGAGCGGCTCGATGGCGGTCAACTGAGCCTGTACGTGGCGCAGCGACCAGGCCGCCTGGGCTTGCTGAAGCTGGCCTTGCACGCGCTGTTCGGCAAATTGTCGCAAGCCAAGGATTTCGATATGCTGACGGTCAATGACCTGGAAATTGCCACGCGACACCGGCGCCTGCGCGTAGCCACCGATGGCGAAGTGAGCATCATGAATACGCCGCTGTATTATCGTATCCGTCCGGCTGCGCTGGCCGTGCTGGTGCCTGCCGCGTCACTGGCGTCCGATTAAGACCATGCGCACACTCGTGCATTTATCCGATTTGCATTTTGGCAGGGTCGATGCGGCCTTGCTGGCGCCGCTGCGCGCCTTAGTCGAGCGCCTGGAGCCCGATGTGGTGGTGGTCTCGGGTGACCTCACGCAGCGCGCCCGCAGCGTCCAGTTCCAGCAGGCGCGCACCTTTCTCGATAGCTTGCCGGGGCCGCAGATCGTGGTGCCGGGCAACCATGACGTACCCCTGTATAACGTCTTTTCGCGCTTTTTGACGCCGCTGGTGCAATACCGGCGCCATGTGACGCCCGATTTGTCGCCCGAATACGTGGATGCGGAAATTGCCGTGCTGGGCATCAACACGGCCCGTTCCCTGACCTTCAAGGATGGGCGCATCAGCCACCAGCAGATCGATGTCCTGCGCCAACGCCTGGGGCGTTTGCCGCCCGGCTTGACGCGCATCATCGTCACGCATCATCCATTCGACTTGCCCGAGCATTTTGACAAGGAAAAGCTGGTGGACCGCGCGCCGCTGGCGCTGCAAATGTTTTCCGAATGTGGCGTGGATTTATTGCTAGCTGGCCATTTGCACGCCAGCCATGCGGGCGACACGTCGGCGCGCTACAAGATCGATGGCTACGCTGCCCTGATGGTGCAGGCCGGTACGGCCACGTCCACGCGGGGCAGGGGCGAGTCGAACTCGTTCAATGTCATTCGTATCGAAGACAGCTGTATCCGCGTCGAGCGCTACGGTTGGAGTGAAGACAGTAGCGACTTTGAAAAGGTCAGCACGGAAGCGTTCGAACGCGCCGACGGCGTGTGGGCCAGCTTGCGCCCGCTGTAGGTCGGATTAGCGGGGCGAAGCGGCGCGTAATCCGACGCTATTGTTGGCGGTGGTGGTGGTTTTGGTGATGGTGTCGGCTTACGCTGCGCTAAGCCGACCTACGCCGACCTACGCCGACCTGCCGGGGCACACTTCTGTGCCTTATAGCCAGTAGTTCATGAAACGCGCCGCCCACTCCTTGATGCGGTCCGAGACGGGCCGCGTATCCCATTTCGCCTTGGTCATCTCTTCCGAGTCGCGCAAGTCTTCCTGGAAGGCGTTTTCCATTTCACGGCCGAAGCTGTCGCCCAGCACGATCAGGTTCAGTTCACTATTATGCAGAAAGCTGCGCATGTCGATATTGGTCGAGCCCACGGTCGACCAGGCGCCATCGATGACGGCCGTCTTGGCGTGCAGCACGGCGAGTTTCAAATGAAAAATGCGGATGCCGCCGGCCAGCAGTTGGTCGTACAGCGCGTGTCCTGCATGAAACACCAGGCCGCTGTCGGACACGCCAGGCAGTACCACGGTGACATCGACGCCGCGTTTGGCCGCTGCCACCAGGGCATCGACTGTCTGCTGGTCGGGCACGAAATAGGCAGAGGTGATGTGAATAGACTTTTTTGCTACCTGGATGGCTAAAATATAGGCTTTGTAGATTTCAAAGCCGCCATCGGGCTCGCTGGCCACCACGCGCACCAGCTTGTCGCCCACTTCCGCCAGGATCGGGAAATAATCGGCGTGCGGCAAATCGGACTGGTCTTGCTGGGCCCAGGTGCGGATGAACAGCCATTGAAAGGCGGCCACGGCCGGCCCTTCCACCTTGACATGCGTATCGCGCCAGCCTACGTCCTTCTTGTCTGTGGGTTTCGATGTCGAGCGGAACAGCGAGCTCTTGGCATAGGTATCGCTGATATTGATGCCACCCGTAAACGCCGTCTTGCCGTCGACGATCAGCACCTTGCGGTGGTCGCGGTTGTTGATCTTCCATTCGTCGCCCTTGAGCTTGGCCGGATTGACGGGGTTGAATGCCACCAGGTGCACGCCGGCCGCGCGCATGCGCTCGAAGAAAGCTTGCGGCACACCCAGCGTGCCCACGCTGTCGTAGATGACGTTGACCGTTACGCCCGCCTGCTGTTTTTCGATGAGCATGTCGGCAAATTTCAGGCCCAGCGGGTCCTGGTCGAAAATGTACGTTTCCAGGTTGATGCTGTTTTTCGCGCCGCTGATGGCCTGGAACATGGCGGCCATGGTTTGCGGGCCATCAAACAGCAGGGTCACCTTGTTGCCCTTGATTAAAGGCACGCCCGTGGCCGCCTCTTCCAGTGCGGCCTGGGTCTTCAAGTCCATGCCGGACTTGGCCCAGCGCTTGTTGAGCAGGGCGGCGCGGCTGTTGACATTGAGCACGGCACCCTTGCCCGTGATCACCTTGGGCCTGGCGACAGGTTCCAGGGTGGTGTTGAGGTTTTTAACATTGGGCAGCGAGGCGCATGCAGCCAGGGTCCAGCACAGCATTAAGGCGGTGAGGCAGGGTTGCATGCGCCTGGCGATCATTTTTGAGCCTTGGTCGTGGGATGGAGGTTAGCCGAGTCATCGGCCAGTGCCAGTGGCGGCGGATTTTTCGAGCCGAAGAAGAAGACGATGGGCGAGCGCAGGAAGCGCTTGCCCAGAATTTTCAACAATTGCATGCCGTGCTTGAAGTGCACCTGG
Organism: Janthinobacterium sp. CG_23.4; assembly: GCF_029892305.1. Classification (NCBI taxonomy): domain Bacteria; kingdom Pseudomonadati; phylum Pseudomonadota; class Betaproteobacteria; order Burkholderiales; family Oxalobacteraceae; genus Janthinobacterium; species Janthinobacterium sp. CG_23.4. The sequence goes on from NZ_JARXUX010000001.1 coordinate 1,411,870, forward strand.
CGCGAACGCAGCGCTACCCACAGCGCCAAACCAAAGCTGACCAGCAGGTTGGCCGTGCCGATGGCGAAGATGCCCGATAGCGACTTGACAGCCAGTTGCCAGCTCATGTTATGGTCCAGTCCCACCAGCGCGGTCGCAAAGTTGGCGGCCGAGAAAGTGATGTGGCGTATATCGATCGGCAAGCCGATCAAAAAGCCCAGCGTGCCGATGGAGCCCAGCAGGATGCCGAAATAGAAATTACCCATCAGGCCGCCCAGGTTGTTTTCCAGGTATAGGCCCAGTCGCTGCAAGCGATGCTGGCCGATCACGCGGCCCAGGCTGCGCAATTGCGCGATGCGCTGCGCCCAGCGCGTGTACAGCGCCTGATTGTCATAGTAGCCCGAAATCAGGCCAGCGACGAACAGGCACACGCCGGCAATCATGGCGTAGAAGATGGCGGGGCTGCCGATGGGGTCGATATCGTGCAGCAGATGCATGGCTTTTTCCGGCGACACCAGGTGGTGGCCCGTGATCGCCTTGTAGCCCAGCGCGATCAACCAGGCTGTAGGAATGGCCGTGGCCAGGTTGCCCAGCACGGCCATGTTTTGTGTGCGGAAGACCTTGTTGATCAGTTCAGCCATGCTGTCGAGGTCGATATTCCTGCCATCCTTGCTGTGCAGGCCGGCGGCGATGCGCGAGGCCGTCATGGCCGGCTGCTTGGTCGCCACCGTGAAGTGCAGCAAGTGGATGAACATGAAGCCGATCGAGTAATTCATGCTGAACATGAACGCTTCCACCAGCGGCGCCGAGCGCAAATACGACATCAGGATCTTGAACAGGGCCATGAAGCCGATGATGATGCCCGCGCCCGCCGAGGACAGGAACATGGCCCCCATCTCGCGCCGGCTTTCCGCGATGTAGTGTTCGCCCGTGCGGCTGGCGTTTTCCGTCACATTGCGCGCCAGCAAGTTGATATTGTCGGAAAACAGATCGCTGACCTTGTACTTGTGGTTGTGCGCGCGTATCAGTTCCAGCGCCAGCGCGACGGCGCCTGCGCGGCGGCGGCTAACGGGCTGCGGATGCAGCAAGTCTTGTGTGGCGTCCACCGTGATGGCGGCGATATCGACGTTGGCCGAGCTGGGCAGCTCGCCACTCGTGTCGACCAGGAACAGCAATTTGCGCAGGCGGTCGATGCTTTGCGCCAGCGCCACCAGTAAATACGTGAGGGCAATGCTGGTACCCTGGTATAGCGCCTTCTTGCGGATCTTGGCGATGACGGCGTCGCACTGGTCCAGCATCACCAGCAGGTGGCGCGCGTCCTCGATGTGCTCGATATTGCCATGCAACAGCTTCGTGTAGGCGTCCAGGTAGGCGTTCACTTCCGTGTTTTGCACCATGAACGGCGACTGGAAGACTTCGATTTCGTTATGAAAACGTGTCAGTTCCGGTTCCAGGCCCATGGCGCAGACGCGGTAGGACAGGGTGCGGATAGCGTCGAGCATGCCCGGCAGCATGATGTTACCATCGCCGACGGCCAGTTCGATAGTGTCGGCGGTGAGCACGTCGAACAGTTCCAGCCAGTCCGCAGCGGGCACGTTGCTGATCCACACATAATCGGTCTTCAGGTATAGCACCTGGTCGAGCGCGTCGTTCAGGTACTCGTCGCCCAAGGCGGGTGGCAGCATGCGGTAGGCGATGCGGCGTTTCAATTCGGTGAAAAAACCGCTGTTCGACAGCACGCCGATGTCTGAGTACAGGCTGGCGTGGCGGCGTGCAGCCAGTACGCGCAGCACGTATTCATGCAGGGCGCGCGCCTGTGCGGGGTTACCTTTGAGAAGCTGGCGCAGGGTGCGCACATTGGCGATCGCGGTAGCGCTGTCGTGGGGGCGCTTGGGACGCAGTGAGTTGAATAATTCCACCAGCAAGTCGATATTGCTGGAGTTGGGGGCTATGCGTTCGAGGATAGCTAGCATGCAGAAAAAACGGGCGAGCCGCTGTCGGTAAAACCGGTAGTGTACCGCCTGCGTCAAATCATGCAACGTTCGCTACCGAACGTTGCATCAAGGCAGGGCCTACTTTCCACGCCATTTTGCCGCAAATACCGTAATGATGCTCACGCTTGCGTGTTGTCAGTGCACGACGCATTTCTGGACGCTAAGCTGAAGTTTCTGTTGCACAACGCACGGAGGGCTGGACAAAAAGCGAGGATAAGGTAACACTCAGATCAGACATACAGCGCATGTCCTGATCAATACCGGGAATTTTCACCCACGTCACCGAGATATTAATCATGAAAATCTTGTATTTCGCGCTTGCTGTGACAGCGATGGGGGCAGCGGCGGCGCAGGCTGCCGATGGCGCGGGCAGTGCCACATCGAGTAACGTTGTCGTGTACGGCGTGCTCGACGCCGGTATCGTTGCCGAACGCGGCTGTGTTGCCAATTGCGCCGGCACCAAGGTGTCCGGCGGCGTCGCATCGGGCTCGCGCCTGGGGCTGCAGGGAAGAGAAGCCTTGGGCAATGACCTGTCCGCCGTATTTACCGTGGAAGCGGGCGTGCAGAACGACACGGGCCAGTCGGAAGACGGGCGCTTGTTCGGTCGCCAAGCTTATGTGGGCCTCGACAGCCGCCTGGGCGCGCTGACACTGGGCCGTCAATACAACCCGCAATACCTGGCCCTCACCGACGTGGCCGACCCGTTCAAGGGCGGCATGGCCGGCAGCGCAAGCAACCTGGCTGGCTACAGCGTGAAACGCTACGACAACACCGTCAAATACGTGACGCCCGCCTTGCGCGGCGTGTCCGCCAGCGCCATCTATAGCTTCGGCGAGTCGCCTTACAGCAGCGCCAACAACCGCGCCTATGGCGCCACGCTAGGCTACTCGGCCGGCGCCGTGAATGTCAGCGTATCGCACCAGCGCAAAAGCAATTTCATTCTCGCCTCCGGCACCTTGCCCGCCATCGACATGTCGTCGCGCAACACCCTGATCGCGGCCAATATCGACCTGAAAGTGGCCACCGCCTTTGCCGCCGTGGGCGTGAACAAGGGCTATGGCAGTTCGCCTTGGGACCCGAACAACGCCTACAGCTCGCTGGCGTTGTCGATGTCCTCATCGGACAGCCGCGACACCTTGCTGGGCGTGTCCGTGCCCGTGGGCGGCTTCAAGCTACTGGCCTCGTATGTGCGCAAGGATGACCGCGACCTGGCCAACCGCGACGCCAGCCAAGTGGCCGTCGGCCTCACGTACTCCTTGTCAAAACGCAGCGATTTCTACGCGTCTTACGCGAAGATCCACAACAAGAACGGTGCCCGCTACACGGTGGGTAATGCCAGCGACAGCGGACGCGGCGACGCTGCTTTAAATATGGGTTTTCGTCACGGTTTCTGAGCGGCAGCGCTCGATGGCGCAGGACACGTTGCCCCCAGCCATTTGCCCTTACTTGTCACATTCACCTGTTCCGGCGCGCCGCGCGCGGTCGTCGTCACCGCCAGTTGCATGCTGAAAGCCTGGTCGCCAAGGAAGCGCACCTGGCCTTCGCCGCTCGATTTCGGCTTGCTGCAGGAAAATGACACTTGCATGCCATCCGCGATGTCGCTGTTCTTCGACTTGCAATCGCCGGGCTGGCCCGTGGGAATCTGTCTGCGCGCCGCCATTTCCGGCGTCACGCAAGCCGTCACGCGCACGGCGCCGTCGGCGCCCACGGTGGGCATGGCCATGCCGCGGCTGGCGGCCATGCTTTCGAGCTGCTTGCGTTGATCGGGAGGAAGGTTGCCCAGCTGCTGCAGCAGCAGGGACATGGTGTTGTCGGTGGCGGCGTCCGGCGAGGCCATCTTGCTGTCGACTTGCCACAGGCCCGGCTTGATGGCGGTGGAGGGCGAGGCGGCCTGGGCAGCGGCTTGCGCGCCGATGGCGGCGCAGGCCAGCAAGCTCAGGCGTAGTAGGCAGTGGTTCATGTTGGCGTCTCCAAAAAAGGCAGACCTCAGCATACGGCATGGCAAGCCAGTCACGCTTGCCATTGTGTTACAAACTGTGATCGGGCTCGATGCGGCGCACGTCCACGCAGGCGATGCGGCGTTCGTCGGCTTCGACGATTTCGTAGCGCAAGTCATCGAGCTCCAGCACTTCGCCCACGGCTGGCATGTTTTCAAAATGCGCCAGCAGGAAGCCGGCCAGCGAGTTGTATTCGCCATCTTCGCTGACCAGGGTTTCCTTCTCGAACACTTGCTCCAGGTAATGCAGGTCGGTGGCGCCATCGATGCGCCAGTGGCCGGGGGCCAGCACTTCCACGTCGGGTAGCTCGTCCTCGTCGGGGAATTCGCCGGCGATGGCTTCGAGGATGTCGATGGGCGTCAGCACGCCTTGCACGGTGCCGAACTCGTCGACTACCAGCACCAGCTGCCCGCGCGAGCGCTTCAGGGTTTCCATGGCTTTGAGCACGCCGGCCGCTTCCGGCATGACGATGGCTTCGCGCATGCTGGCCGGGTCGATCTTGGCGTGCGATACCAGATCCTCGATCAGGTCCTTGCTGCGCGCGATGCCGATCACATTATCGAGGTCATCCTTGCAGACAGGAATCATGCTGTGTGGCGTTTCGCGCAGCAGTTGCAGCATCTTCTCGCTGCTATCGTTCAGGTTGACCCACGAAACGTCGCCGCGCGGCGTCATCACCGAGCGGATCGAGCGTTCGGCCAGGGTCAGCACGCCGCTGACCATGTTGCGCTCTTCCACGCCGAAGGCGGAGACGTCGGGCAATTCCTTGACTTCATGCTCTTCAGCGGCTTCGCGGCCCGTGCGTCCACCCAGCAGGCTCAGGACCGCTTGCGCCGTGCGGTCGCGCAGCGGTGCGTTCGACTGCAGCTTGAGGAAGTTGCGGCGCGCCAGCTGATTGAAGAACTCGATGACGATCGAGAAACCGATAGCGGCGTACAAATATCCTTTCGGAATGTGGAAGCCCAGGCCTTCGGCCACCAGCGACAGGCCGATCATCAGCAAGAAGCTCAGGCACAGCACCACGACGGTGGGGTGGGCGTTGACGAAGCGCGTCAGCACTTTTGAAGCAAGCATCATGACGACGATGGAAATGATGACGGCGGCCATCATCACGTACAGATTGTCCACCATGCCGACGGCCGTGATGACGGCGTCGAGTGAAAAGACAGCATCGAGCACGACGATCTGCGCCACTACCAGGCCGAAGCCGGCATAGACTTTCGGCCCCGCCTGGGCATGCGTGACGCCTTCGAGACGCTCGTGCAACTCGGTGGTGGCCTTGAACAGCAGAAATACACCGCCGAAGAGCAAGATCAGGTCGCGTCCCGAAAAGGCGAAGGTCCATAGGGAAAACAATGGCATGGTCAGGGTGACTAGCCAGGAAATCAGGGAAAGCAGGCCCAGGCGCATCACGAGGGCCAGGCTCAGGCCCAGCACGCGCGCCTTGTCGCGCTGGTGCGGCGGCAGTTTCTCGGCCAGGATGGCGATGAAGATCAGGTTGTCGATACCCAGTACGATTTCCAGTACGACCAGCGTCAGCAGGCCGACCCAGATTGTCGGGTCAAATAACCATTCCATGTGTGTAACCTTGTAAAGTCAATTAATATAAAGCGCGCCCGGCGGCCGATGGCCCCGGCTTGAGTGCGATGCGTGCTGCGGTGTCAGTGGCGGACGCGCGGCGGCCGGGTGGCCTGCCGCGCGTCCGCTTCGGCAAGTGCGCCCGGTCCCGCTTGCCAAATGATGGCGCAAAACGGCGCGCCTTGGTGCGAGCTCGGGTATAGCGTGATGGGGTCGTTGTCGCATTCTTCGGCCTCGCAGCGCTCGCCGGGCAGGCCCGTATGGGCGGCGCTCTCAGGGCAATCGGCATTGAGGGCAGGCACGGCAGTAGTGCCTGCCGCGACTGCAGGCTGAAATGGGGAAGTGCTGGCGTCAGCCATGCTGGCGAACGCCTGGGGTAGGGCGAGGAAAACAAAAAGGCAGAGCAGGACGAGAGCTCGTCTCATATACAGGCAGTTAGTTCTGGAACTGTGGAGTATAGCATGGGCAAATAACAGCCCGATGACAGCACTTGCATAACTGGTAAGTATGCCGTAAATTGAGATTGCAATGATTTCCCTGGGCGGCGAAGACGCAGCGCGGGCCTGTGGCAATTTTTGCGTTTGTATCGCCTTGCGCTTGCGCATTTTTCGTTTGCGCATCTTTCGCATCTTTCGCATTTTTTATATCGTAGTGTTACTAGGACTCCGACTTGAAACCAATTACCGCCCTCCTGCTTGCCGCCGGCATCGTCTCGCCGTCGTTCATCCTAGCCGCCACCGCAGTGGACGCTGCACCGACCCAGAAAACCGCCAAGGCCGCATCCCAGCGCGCCGCCGTCAAAGTCACTTCTGTCGAAGGCATCACCGAATACCGCTTGGCCAATGGCTTGCGCGTGCTGTTGTTCCCCGACGCCAGCAAGCCGACCCTGACCACCAACATCGTCTACATGGTCGGTTCACGCCATGAAAACTATGGCGAAACGGGCATGGCCCACTTGCTTGAGCATTTGCTGTTCAAGCCCAGCGCCAACTTCGGCGTCAAGAAGGGCACGAAAACCCCCGTCGAGATCCTCAATTCGACGGGCGCGCAGTTCAATGGCACCACCTGGTATGACCGCACCAATTACTACGCCACTTTCCCCGCCAACGACGATAACCTGCGCCAGATGCTGGCCATGGAAGCGGACCGCATGGTCAACGCCGCCATCGACCAGAATGACCTGTGGAATCCGAAGACGCAAAAGGGTGAAATGACGGTCGTGCGCAACGAATTCGAGATGGGCGAGAGCGACCCGATCGGCGTAACCAGTGAACGCATCCAGGCCATCGCCTACGATTGGCACAACTATGGCAAGTCGACCATCGGCGCCCGCTCCGACATCGAGCAGGTGAACATTCCCCGCTTGCGCGCGTTCTATCATAAATATTATCAGCCGGATAATGCCGTGCTGATGGTGGCAGGCCGCTTCGATGAAGCCAAGGTATTGCAGCAGATCAATGAGCTGTTCGGCAAGATCGCCAAACCGACGCGCGTGATCGAGCCGACTTACACGGCCGAACCGGTGCAAGATGGCGAGCGCGCCGTCACGGTGCGCCGCAGCGGTGGTACGCAGTTCGTCGGCGCCGGCTATCACGTGGCGCCGTCCGGCAATCCCGATGCCGTCGCCATCGAGGTGCTCGGTCACGTGCTGACGGACGCCCCGGCCGGCCGCCTGCACAAGGCGCTGGTGGAAACCAAGCTGGCCAGCAAGATCGAATACAACTCCGTGAGCAATCTGGAGCCCGGCTACAACCTGTTCGGCGCACTGGTACCCGTCGATGGCAACCTTGATGCGGCGCAAGCGGCCATGCTGAAAGTGCTGGAAGAGCTGAAATCGCAGCCGATCACGGATGCGGAAGTGGCACGCGTCAAGCAGCAGCTGAACAAGCAGGTCGAACTGATCACCTCGAACACGGCGCGCATGACGATCGCCCTGACGGAGTCCTTGGCGGCCGGCGACTGGCGTTTGTTCTTCCTGCAGCGCGATCAGCTCGACAAATTGACGACGGCGCAGGTGCAGGCGGCAGCCGAGAAATACCTGAAGAGTTCGAACCGCACCCTGGGCCGCTTCATCCCCACCGATGCGCCGGACCGCACCGTCGTGCCGGCCTACGCCGACGTGGCGCAGCAACTGGCCGGCTATACGGGCCGTGCCGTGGTGGCGCAGGGTGAGGCGTTCGACCCGAGCCCCGACAATATCGAGGCGCGCACGCAGCGCTTCACTTTGCCAAACGGCTTGAAGGGCGCTTTGCTGGCGAAGAAAACCAAGGGCAATACCGTCAGCGTCGTGTTGAAATTGCAGCTCGGTAGTGAAGACAGCTTGCGCGGCAAGGCGCAAGTGGGCAGCTACACGGCCAATCTGTTGTCGCGTGGCACGGATAAACTGTCGCGCCAGGAAGTGAAGGACAAGTTTGACCAACTGGGCACGCAAGTGGCCATCTCGGGCGGCGCCGAAGGTGTCACCGCCATGTTGATGGGCAAGCGCGAGAACTTGCCGGCCGCCATGGACCTGCTGGCGCAAGTGCTGCAAAAGCCGGCCCTGAGCGAGACGCAGTTCCTGGAATTGCAGCGCGAGCGCGTGGGCCGCGCCGAGCAGGAATTGCCTGAGCCGCAGCCGCAGGCAGTGAACGCTTTTCGCCGCTTGCTCGACGCCACGCCGGAAGGCCATGTGCGCCACGTGGCGACCTTGCCGGTTGAGCTGGCACAGTGGAAAGCCATCAGTGTTGCCGATGTGAAAGCCTTCCATGGCGCCTACTACGGCGCGTCGAACGCCACCTTTGCCGCCGTGGGCGACTTCGACCCGGCCGCGCTGAAGGCGCAAGTGGCCAGCCTGTACGGCAGCTGGAAGGCGCAGCAGCCGTATGTGCGCATTCTTGATGCCGTCAAGCCCGTCAGTGGCGAGAAAGTCACGCTGGAAACGCCGGACAAGGCCAACAGCGTGCTGTTCGCGATCCAGCCGATTGCGCTCAAGGATGATGCAGCGGCCTATCCGGCGCTGGTGATCGCCAATCACATGCTCGGTGGCGGCGCCTTGCGCAGCCGCCTGGCCGATCGCATCCGCCAGAAGGAAGGCCTGTCGTACGGCGTCGGTTCGCAAGTGACCGTGCCATCGCGCGAGCCGGCCGGTTTCTGGATGGCGTATGCCATCAGCGCGCCGCAAAACACGGCCAAGGTGGAAGCTGCCCTGCGTGAGGAAATCGCCAAGGTGCTGGCCGACGGGTTCTCGGAAGCGGAACTGGTCGAAGCGAAAAAGGGCTGGTTGCAATCGGAAGAAGTGGGCCGTACGCAAGACAGCGGCCTGGCGCGCGGCCTGGCCGATTACCTGGCGCAAGGCCGGACCATGGCGTACGACAAGGACCTGGAAGCGAAGGTGGCAGCATTGACCTTGGCACAAGTCAATCAGGTCTTGCGCGATTACCTGAAGCCGGCGGCCATTTCGATCGTCACGGCGGGCGATTTCGCCAAGCTGGCGAAAGAGGGCGCAAGCGGCGCCAAGGCAACGACGTCGAAATAAGCTGTTTCAGCTGCAAAAAAACCCGCTGGCAAAGACCTTGCCAGCGGGTTTTTTTTATAGATGCATGTCCACTTAGCGTGGCGCTAACTCTGCAACGTAGATTTCCACGCGGCGATTGCGCGCGCGTCCCGAGGCATCCGCATTCGAGGCGATCGGCTCGCGGGCGCCGCGGCCTTCCGTGACGATGCGCGTTGGCGACACGCCGCGCATGGACAGGTAGTCGCGCGTGTGGGCCGCGCGTTCCACCGACAGCGGTTCGTTAATGGAAGCGCTGCCGGTGCTGTCCGTGTGGCCGACGATGCTGACCGTGGTGTTGCGGTTTTCATTCAGGGTGGCGGCAAAGCGGTCGAGAATGGGGCGGAAGTTGCCCTTGATGTCGGCGCGGTTGGTGTCGAAGGAAATATCGCTTGGGATTTCCATTTTCAGGCGGTTATCGGCCGTCTGAGTCACTTGTACACCAGTGCCCTGTGTCGCTTGTTCCATCGCGCGCTTCTGGTTTTCCATGCGGTTCGACCAGATATTGCCGACCACGGCGCCCGCTGCAGCACCGAGCAGGGCACCACCGGCCGTGCGGCCGCCGCTGCCACCGCCGGTAGTGCCGCCGATCAAGGCACCCAGACCCGCGCCGATGCCAGCGCCCGTGGCCGTACCACGTTGTGTCGAGGACATGTCCGCGCAGCCCGTGGCGGCCAGCGCGAGGACCAGCATGCCGATCAGAGATTTGGCGCCAGCGCCGTTTTTGTATGTTTTCATGGATTTTTCCTTGTTTTGTGATGGGGACATACCCAGCGATTACCTGCACACGTTACTGCAAAATGCCGCTGCGTGCCAGCGCGCGCACTGTACACAAGAGGCGGCAAAAAGGCGGCGCCCGTTTGCACGTGCGCCGCCCTGTCATCCTGTGCTAACGATCTGGGCTATAAGCCGCGCCCGCTGATCAGGCGCAACAGGACCATGATGACGGCTACCACCAGCAAAATGTGGATGAAGCCGCCAATGGTATAGGAAGTTACCAGGCCCAGCAGCCAAAGAATAATGAGTACGACGGCGATTGTATACAGCATGATATGTCCTCCGAGAGTAATGTGTGGATGACGGCGACTGCCTTGGCCTTGGTCTTGTGCGGCGCTGGCATCTGGCGCTGTCATCGGTTTTTGTCATTGCGCGGCGACTGTGTCGCTGAACGCCGATGCCATGACTGAGTGTCTACTTTGTTTCCCTAGCCTTCTGTACGCTGTCGTACACAAGGATCAACTATCGGGGCCGGTCGGCGTGTTCATCGGCCATGCCCGGTATCCAGGTCAGCATGCCGGCCATGCCGACGGCGCCCGCCAGGCAACTGAGCATGCCGCCTGTCAGCAGCAGCATGACGCCGAACACGGACGAGCTCGCTTGCAATGGCGCCAGGTCCAGCGCGCAGAAGCCCAGCGCGGTAGCGAGGATGCCGGCGCCGATAAAGCCGAGCCAGATTGTGTTACTTGTGTTGCCGCTAGCCGTCTGGTTTTCCATTGCATCTCCTGCAAGACATTGATTGAGCTTTCCTGGGTGCATCATCCAGCACGGCGGCAAGCTCATCTGTGCGTCAACGAACATTGCTAAAAAGAAAACACCAGAACAGGCCGGGCGGGGGGCGATGTGCCTCGCCTGGCCTCGCCGCGCCTAGCCCATGGCGCGCAAGCCGCCGTTGACGACACGCACGCGGTCGCCCTGGCGCCAATTCGGCGCGGCGCTCTGATGCACGGTGCGCGTCTTGCCGTTATCGAGACGTACGACGATGTTGTAGCTGCGCGTGGCGCGCACGCTGCCTTCGATCTGGTTGCCGGCTACGGCACCGCCAACGGCGCCCAGCACGGTGGCCAGCTGTTTGCCGTGGCCGCCGCCTACCTGGTTGCCCAGCAAGCCGCCGACGACGGCGCCGCCCGCGGCGCCTACGCCGCTGCCTTCGGCGCGCGTATTGACTTCGTGGATAGCTTCGATCACGCCGCAATTGCTACACACCTGCGGCGCCGGGGCTGTCGCATATTGCTGCTGAGGTTGCTGAGGTTGCTGAGCTTGCTGTGCTGGCTGCTGCGCTTGTTGTTGCGGCTGTGGCTCGGGTACGGACTGTGGCGGCCGGTTCTCTTGCAAGCTTGCCAGTTGTTCGGCCGAGGTGCTGGCCGCCAGTGTCTGGGCACCGCCCTGGGACGAGGGCAGCCAGCCCATCAGGGCCGCCGTGCCCACGCCGCAAAACAGCAGGACGGCGACGGCGGCGGCAAGCACCAAAGGATGGAGCGATTTGGTAGTGGACATGGAGATTTCCTTGGTTTGTTTGAATAATGGAATGGGTAGTGCGTGTTGTGCTCGCATGCTGCCAGTGTGCTGTGCCGCGTGCCGCGCTTCCGTGCGTCACCGTACATACAGGGACGGTACCGCACCGTAGGCTAAGTAAACATCATGTCGAGTTGTAACGACACCAAGGAAAAGCAATGCCACCAACGAACGCCAGCATGATCCTGTCCCGCGACGCAGGCCGACCCGGCCCGGGTACGCTTGCCGGCAAGCCTGACGCTGGCAACCGCTTGCTCGCTAGCCTGCCCGAGCCTGACTTGCGGCACCTGACGGCGCTGTTCGATACCGTCACGGTCGAGGTGGGCGAGGTGCTGTACGAACCGGGCCAGCCTATCGGCCACATCTATTTCCCCAGCGACTGCCTGATCTCGCTACTGGCCGTGGCGGAAGGGCGAATGACCCTGGAAGTGGGCTCCGTCGGCCGCGAAGGCGTGCTGGGAGCTGCCGTTGCGTTGGGACATGACTTGGCGCAAGTGCGTGCCGTGGTGCAACGGTCCGGCACGGCCAGTTGCATCGGGCGGGCCGAGTTCTGCGCCGAGTTTGCACAGCTCGATTCGCTGCAGCGCCTGCTGTACCGCTACACGGACACCCTGTTGGCACAAGCTATCCAGATTGCCGTGTGCAGCCGCTTTCACGTGCTTGAGGCGCGACTGGCACGTTCGCTGCTAATTACGCGCGATCGCCTGCAGTCGGAAAAATTTCACCTGACGCATGAATTTCTTGCCCATACTCTGGGCGTGCGGCGGGTCGGCGTGACCAAGGCAGCGAGCGCCCTGCAACAGCAAAAACTGATCACCTACAGCCGCGGCAATATCGAAATCCTCGATTCCGCAGGCCTGGAAGCGGTCTCCTGCCGCTGCTATGCGCTGGTCAAGGATAGCGGCGCCATCGGCATGGCGAATGTCTTCGTCTGATTTTCCTCATGATAACTTTTTAATGTCGTCAATGGACTCCGGACGACGGACAAGGGACGCAAGAGGGCGGGGCGGACACCTGGGTGCCTACCTCGCTTTCTTGTGCAACGTCATGCGACGTCATGCGACGTTATGCAGCGCTTACTTCGGCTTGACCTGATTGCCGATGACGCCGCCGACGGCGGCGCCGCCAACGGCGCCGACGGCGCTGCCGCCCGTCAGCACGGAGCCGGCGACAGCGCCGATACCAGCGCCGATGGCCGTGTTTTTATCCTGGCCGGACATGTTGGCGCAAGCAGTCAAGCTCAGCAGCAGAGCGGCAACGGATGTGGTGGCGGCGATTTTTTTAATGATTTGCATGATAGTTCTCCTATGAATTCGGACCTCGTGACGCCGGCTTGGTAGGGGTCGGTGGTATTTCGTCTCGCCACGTGTTGCAGGCATGGTCACAGAATAGGATCCTGACTAGGCAGGGTCTGTTCGATAACGCACATAGGGGTGTAACAATTGTAATCGCCGCCGGTTGCCGTACTCATCAGCGGCTCTTGCGCCCAGTCTTGTCCGCTTTCGGCGCCGCCGGCTTGACGCGTGCCTGCGCCAGCAGGGCGGCGCATTCGTTGTCTTCTGCAGGGCCGGTCGCGGGGCCGGTGTTGACCAGCGGCAGCAGGGCAGCCACGGGCGCTACCACGGCCAGCGCCAGGGCGCCGCCGGCGCGCAGGGCTAGCACGCCCTTGTCGACGCTCACCTCGGGCTTGCTGAATGTGCCTTGCACATACAGGGGCGAGCGCAGCGAAAAGATGCGCAAGCCCTTGCTGTCCGGCCGCAGGGTCAGATCGAGCCGCTCATTGGCCAGGCTCACCGTGCCGTCGACATGCAACACGGCATCGTCCGTGTCGACCAGAAATTGGCGCGTGCGCATCAATCCCTTGTCGACGGCGAAATCAGCGACCATGCAGTTCAGCTTGACTTGCTTATCGCCGACCATCTTGGTGAGCACGATACTGCCGATATTCAAGCCCATTTCTTCCAGCAGCAGCTTGCTGATGCTGCCCCGGTTGATCAGCGCGCGTACTTCGCCGTTCGAATTGCCCAGCAGGCTGGCGACGGAATTGCCCGTGGCCGACAGCGACACGTCGCCATTGATTTCACCCACGCTCGCCTGCAGGGCCTGCAGGCGGGGAAACAGTTGCTCGATGTGCAGATGGCGGGCGCTGGCCTTGAGTTCGGCCACGATGCCGTCGGTGAGGGCCTTGCCGCTGCCGTCGAGCTTGATCTGCGCGCTCAGAGTGCCGCCCGCCAGATTGAAATTGAGCGGCGTCAAAGACAGCACGCCATTGCTCAGCACCACATGCGTGTCGAGCTTGCTGATTGGCAACTCTGCGTCGCGCGTGATTTTATCGGCCGTGTAGCGCACATCGGCGTCCAGGCTGCTCCAGCGCTCGCTCTTGAACGTTTCCACCGGCAGCACGCGCCCTGCCGGCTGCGTCGACGGCACGCCCCGTTCTTTCTTGCTGGCGCTGGAGTCGGCGCCTACCAGCGGGCCCAGGTCGGAAAATTGCAGCAGGCGCGAGTGCACTTCGCCCGTCAGGCGCTTGCGCGGCGTACTGGCTGAAAAGCGCAGTTTGCCTTCGACATCGCTGGAACCGACTTTGCCGCGGAACTGCTCGTACACCCATTCGCCGCCGTTGGGCGCCAGGGTGCCTGTCAAATGGCCTTCTGTGCTGAAGTGCGGCGTTTCCGGCAGCAGCAGGCCCGTCAACGGATACAGGCGCGCCATGCTGGGTCCAGCGATTTTCAGGCGCACGTCGAGCGCGGCCAGGTCGGCCGGGCGCGTCAGGGTGCCTTCGATAGCCACGCTGCTGGCGCCGACGCGTATGTCGGCCTCGATGGGGAAGGGCGTGCCTTGCTGCTGCAGCGACAGCACGCCGCCCGCCTTGCCGCCGCCCTCGATGCTTGCCCCGCCGTAGTTGCCCGACAGCGTCCAGGCGATGCCGTAGCGCTTGTCGTGCGCGATGGTGTCGACGTCGGCGCGCATCGCCGTGTGCGTGACATCATCGTCGAGCAATACCGTGCCCTTGCTGAAGACCACGCTTTGCAATTCCAGCTGCCACGGCGATGGCCGTTCCTGCTGGTCGAAAGTCCAGTTGTTCTGGCCATGCTTGTTGCGCAGCAAATGCACCTGCGGCGTGTCCAAGCGCAATTGCTGGATATGGATTTTTTTGTCCAGCAAGGCCAGGGGATTGAGGGAAAATGTTATCTGGCGCACGCTGGCCAGCTGCGCCTGCTCATCCGTTCCTGTCATGCCGCGCGGGTTGCCCAGGCGCACGTCCTTTGCTTGCAAATGCGGCCATGGCAGGTAGGCGCGCCAGCTTTGTTGCCCCGCAGTCGGTGCTTGCTGCCACGTCAGCGACAAATCGCCCACAATGGCAAACGGCCGGCCCAGCGCTTCGCTGGCGCGCGCATCAAGCCAGGGCTTGGCGCGATTCCAGTCCATATTGAGCATGACGACGATGGCCGTGACGCTCAGGGTGACGAGTACGGCGGCGCTGGCAACGGTGATTTTCTGACGGCGCGAGAGAGTAGTAAAACGTGGCATAGGGGTGCAGGCGATTCTTTCTGGACTGGAGCACGATGCTACAGGAATCGCCACCAAGCGGCGTGCGTTTCAGGTTTTTTTGGCCTGCACGTGCGCTGGCGCACGTTGTCCACGCAAGTATTGTCGATTTCTTACTCTATGTGCGGCACCGAACGGATCTGCGGGGAGTCTGAGCCTATAACGTCATACATCCAACGCCGTTGCTGATGTCAGAGGTATCGGCGTATGTAAGCTGCCAATAAGCTGCCAATAAGCTGCCAACAAGCTACCAATAAGCTACCGATCAACATTGTCCAGGAGAAAAAAATGACAAATCAAAATTTCAAGATGTTCCCACTGACCGCCTTGGCTGCTTGCGCCACCGCCGTGGTCCTGATGACGGGCTGCTCGAGCTTGAAAACGCCTGCCACGGCCGATGTCGCCGTATCGCGTGCCGCCGTCGATAACGCCGCCAGCGCCGGCGCCGCCGACCTGGCGCCCGATGAAATGCGATCTGCCCGCGAAAAAATGCGCATGGCCAACCAAGCCTTGAAAGACCGCGACTACAAGATGGCGCGCGACCTGGCCGACCAGGCGCAAGCCGATGCCAAGCTGGCGCAAAGCAAGGCCAACTCCGCCAAGGCCAGCAGCGCCGCCGATGAAATCAACGAGAACATCCGCGTCATGCGCGAAGAGCTTGAGCGTGCCAACGAGCAAGCTCCAAAACAATAACTAACAACAATAACCAGGACCCCATCATGAAAAAAGCTACGTACACCACGATTCCAGGCCTGCTGGCCATGGCCGCTTTTGTTGCCGCCTGCAGCTCCGCACCAACCGCCACCAGCCTGCTTGACCAGACGCGCGGCGACTACATGGCGGCGCAATCGAACCCGATGGTGTCGACCTACGCGCCACGCGAAATGCGCGAAGCGAGCGCTGCGCTGGAAGCGGCGAATGCCGCCGCCACGCGCCAGGACGACAGCGAAAAAGTCGACAAGCTGGCTTACCTGGCCAAGCAAAAAATTGCAACAGCGCAAGAGGTAGCCAAGCAGAAAGCGGCTGAAGCCGATATCGCCAACGCCGGCAAGCAGCGCGACCAGTTACGCCTCGATGCGCGCACGCAGCAGGCCGACCAGGCCACGGCGCGCGCGCAGGCGGCACAGGCCGATGCGCAGGTGGCCAAGGCCCAGGCACAATCGGCTGAAGCATCGGCCCGTGATGCTACCGCCCGCGCTGCCGCACTGGAGGTGCAGCTGGCCGACCTGGCCGCCAAGAAAACCGAACGCGGCATGGTCATTACCCTGGGCGACGTGCTGTTTGGCACCGACAAGGCGAACTTGACGGACAATGGCGCGACGACGGCGCGCAAGCTGGCCGACGTGCTGAAAAACAACCCGCAGCGCACGGTGCTGATCGAAGGCTTTACGGATAGCACTGGCGGCTCCGCGCACAATCTGGACTTGTCGCAGCGTCGCGCCGAATCGGTGCGCAATGCGCTGCTGGAACAAGGCATCAGCCGTGACCGCATCGCCACGAAAGGCTATGGCGCTGCCTATCCGGCCGCTGGCAACGACAGCGCGGCGAACCGCCAGCTGAATCGCCGGGTGGAAATCGTCTTGTCGGAAGATAACACGGCCATTCCCGCGCGCCGCTAAAACACCACACCAAACCTGCTGCGCGTCGCCACTTGCGGCCTCCGACGCTCACTGTGCGATAGCACAGCTCTGTTTCTCGGCCACAATTGACTGCCGCTCGCTACGGTGTTGTCCGGTGTGTAATTCGTTAGAAGGCAGCACCGGCCGCATCTTGGCCGGTGGATACCCATGCAAGACTTGAAAGGAAACATCATGACCCTAACATCTGTTGACATTCCAGCTGGCATCGACACGGCCGCCATCCGCGCTGCCGCAAAAAACCTCGATGATGGCGCCGTGACGGCCGGCTATCAGGGCGACCGCCAGGAGTTGATCACCCTGCTCAATGGTGCGCTGGCGACCGAACTGGTGTGTATCGCGCGCTATAAACGTCATTACTACACCGTGAGCGGGCGCGACAATGGCAGCATCAAGGCCGAGTTTCTCGAGCATGCGCAGCAGGAGCAGGAGCACGCCGACTGGCTGGCCGAACGCATCGTGCAACTGAATGGCAAGCCAGATTTTAATCCTGCAACATTGCTTGCACGCAGTCATGCCGAGTATGATGACTCCGAAGACGTGCAAAGCATGGTGCGTGCCAATCTGATCGCCGAACGGGTGGCGATCGAGTCGTATCGCCAGATGATCGTAAAAATTGGCGATACAGACCCCACGACACGCCATTTGTTGATCAAAATCATGGCTGTCGAGGAAGAGCACGCCGATGATATGCGCGATCTAATGGAATAGTGTTTTTGAGTAAAGTAGGTATAGTAACGACATTCATCCATAGCTAAGGAGCTAAACCATGTTGGAAAACAATATCACCACCGTCAATAACGATGTCAAAACCCTGGTCAAGGATGCGCAAGCCCTGTTCAGCGCCGCTGCCGCCCTGACCGGCGAAAAAGCCGATGAAGTTCGTGTCAAAGGCATGAAAACTCTGGATGCCGCCCTGGTCAAGGCGCACGAAGCGCAAGCATCGGCCATCGTTGCAACCAAGCAACTGGCCTCCCAGGCAGACGGTTATGTCAAGGAAAACCCATGGCGTACGGTGGCCGTCGCCGCAGGCGTCGGCGTGCTGGTTGGCTTCATCCTGGGCCGCAAGTAATCCACTCTCAGGAGCGATATGGACAAGTCTGCTTCGTCTCACCAGGGGCCGGGATTGATCGGCTCGGTCGCCGGCCTGGCCAAAAACGCCGTCGGACTGATGTTGTCGCGTCTGGAACTGGCCAGCATCGAGCTGTCGGAAGTGCGCAATCACATGCTGCAGCTGGTGGTCGTTTTTGCGCTGGCGGTCATGGCGGGCTTGTTTGCCATCGCTTACGGCAGCGTGCTGGTGGTTTTCTTGGCCTGGGATAGCTTGGGCTGGAAGATCCTGGCGATCATGACAGTCGTATTTCTACTGCTGGCCATGGCGCTGCTTGTGTATGCGCGCACCATGCTGCGTCAAGGAAAGTTGTCGATGCCCGCCACCATGGCGGAATTGAAGGCCGACCGCGACATGCTGATGTAAGCTGCTGGCGGGAACGCGCCGGACCTGTGTCGGCGCGTTGCTCGCCATGTCCAGTCAGTTCTACTAGGAGAATTCATGTCGGAAAACGACAAACTGGCGGCGCAAGCCGCCCGCAAGCGCCTGCTGATTGCCCAGGGGGAAATGTACCGCGTGGGTATCGTACATGCGCGCGCCAACGTGGGCTACTCCTTGCGTCCCGAATCGCTGCTACAGGGCGTGGTCGAGACGGCGGTCGGCTTTGCCGGCCAACGTGTCGAGTCCCTGCTGGCGCCGGGCGGCATGCGCCTGCAAGGCGCCATGCCCTATGTGCTGACGGTGCTATCGTTTATTGGACGCAAGAAGCTGGTCAAGCCGGCACTGGTCCTCGTGTCCGTGGCCGCCGTTGCCGCCAGCTGGCTGCGCCGCAAGCGTTGAAACTAGCAATGCCGTGGTGGGCACTTCGATCGGCGCTAACAGGGCGCTTGCACTTCTTGGTTACCTCGCCGTTCAGGGTTTGCTGCGCCTACCCTATTTCGCTTCTCTTAAGCGCTGTGCAAACTCGCGCATCGTCTCCGTAAACGTATTTGCGTCGACGACTTCCAGGCGGCGGGCGTGCAATTTGGAAATATATTGAAATTGCAAGGGATCGCTCTCGATACCGCCCATCGACCACTTCTGAAAGATCCGATTGTTCGCTGGAGAAATGTAAAGAATTTCTGCAGCGCTGTGTCTCGGGTCATCCAGAATCTTTACATATTTCCGCAACACTTCCTGTTCCGGCCCTTCTAAAACTTGCATGAACAGTCCGCCACCGTGGACGAGGATACCAGTGATACCGGTGTTCGGATTATTTCGTCGCGAGCACTGCAAGATGTCCTGCACTTGTTCATCCGATATGGTGGGGGCGGCACGGCTGATATACAAAAGTCGAAACATTGCGTTACCTCCATCGGTGGACAAAGTGGCTGGCTGTATGGAGGGCTTGCAAGCAACAGCATGATGCGACTACTGTCATGAGTTGATCAATTTCTGGCTCGACACCGGCCAACGCCAGCGCATCTCGTTGCAAGTGCCTGGCTTGCGAGCCCTTGTCTTTTGACACCCGCTTACAGCCAATTCGCTTTTTTAACCATATTAATTATACGTTTTATTGCGTGACAAATCGTTGTTGTCATTTCAAGAAGACGATTGCACCACTCTTCTGATGCGTACGCCGCCCGTGAGCACCAAAGCGTCACCGAAACCCTTGCTCGATGACGCTTTGGCGCGCCGGGTCGATCTGGCTTCGTACAGACGGCGTGACAGGGCCGCCCAAGGCAGCTTGAGGAGCATGTTTTCTAAAGAGTAATTGCGCCCGAATTTCTGTTACATTATGTCTCGGCAGAGCCGTTTACGTGTCTTAAATTAAATGACCAGTTAATTAACTATTGTTGACGACCTTCAATCACTAGCGGAGACTGTCACACAAGCTACCATATAACTGACAGATAAAATCGTGTTAATTCGATATGTGCGGGTATGGAAGGCCGACGCGTCGAAGGCCAGGCACTTGCAGCGAGATGCGCTAGAGCTCGCTGGCGTTGATCCAAAGTATTTCTACGAAGATCAGGCATCGGGGAAACGGGAAGATTGGCCCGGCTTGACAGCCTGTCTCAAAGCGCTGCGCGAAGGCGATACGCTGGCAGTTTGGAAGCGCGACAGCCTAGGCCGGGATTTGCGCCATTTGATCAACACTGTGCATGAGCTGACAGCGCGGGGAGTCGGATTGAAGGTGCTGGCCGGGGACGGCGTAGTCGAGGGCGCTCCTTCAAGATGACCCCAGCCAAGCTGCGTCTTGCATTGGCATCCATGGGCAATCCCGAAACCAAAATAAGCGTTCTTTGTGAAGAGCTTGGCGTTACCCGGCAAACACTATATCGTCATGTTTCGTCCGAAGGCGAGTTGCGTCCAGATGGTAGGAGGCTGATAAAGATATCACAAGGCAGCCGGCCGTGTAGCTTGTGCAGCACTTGATTTGATACGCTTCTGGTGTTTTGCAAGCACCGCAATAGATAAGCTTAAAAGATTAAGTTTATTGATTTTAGTTTGTTTCTTGAAGAAATAGAGTTGTTATGAATATTATAAAAAGAAATAATGTCAGAGTAAGTGGTGCTGGATCTCAAACGATCGTTTTTGCGCATGGCTATGGTTGTGATCAGGCAATGTGGCGTAAGGTCAGCCCATCCTTTGAGAAAGACTATAAGGTTGTACTATTTGACTATGTCGGTGCGGGCATGTCTGATCTGGACGCTTATGATACAGAAAGGTATGCAAATCTGGCAGGATATGCCCAAGATGTCATCGATATCTGTGAAGCGCTTGATCTTCACGATGCCATTTTGGTTGGGCATTCTGTCAGCAGCATGATTTGCTTGTTGGCCGCACGTGAAATTCCCGAGCGGATTTCAAAATTGGTGATGATTTGTCCATCAGCACGTTATTTGAATGATGCCCCCGATTACATAGGTGGTTTTGAGCGTGAGGATATTGAAGGCTTGCTCGATATGATCTCCCGCAATCAACCCGGTTGGGCAAGCTACCTGGCGGGAGTCGTCGCAAAAAACCCTGATCAGCCGGATTTGGCGCAAGAGCTGGAAGCGAGTTTTTGTGCAATGGACCCGCCGATTGCAAGGCGTTTTGCAGAAGCCACCTTCTTGGCTGATAATCGCCTTGACCTTAGCGATTTCGCCAAGCCGTGTTTGCTCCTTCAATGTCAGGACGATGCTGTTGCGCCACTTGCCGTTGGTGAATATCTGCATCAACATTTGCAAAATAGTAATTTTCAAAAAATGCAAGCCACCGGACATTGCCCGCATATGAGTCATCCGGAAGAGACAATCGCGTTGATGGAAAATTTCCTTTCCAGTCAGCCATAGCGTCATTTGAATATATGGACATTTCAAGGTTTAATTTTCAGGAAGCACCTTGTGGCTTATTTGTATTTGACAGCAATCTGAAAATTGTCGCTGCAAATCAAACGTTGGCGACGATGCTTGGTTTTTCGTTGGATGAGTTAAATAATAAAAGTTTGAATGCGTTATTGACATCGGCAGAGCGTTTAATGTTTCACATGCAGGTTATGGCGTTGCTGCATCTTCAAGGGCGAGTGGAAGAAATCGCAATAATTCTCGCTGGCGCTGATGGGAAAAATATTCCCGTCATTTTTAACGCTGTACAACGCAATATTGATGGTAACGTCGTTACCGAATGTGTCGTCGTTCGCATGAATGAACGTAAGCGCCTTGAAGAAGAATTGTTGCGCGTAAAAAAAGCAACTGAACAAGTACCCGGTACGATTTACCAATTCCTGCTGCGTGCCGATGGTAGCTCCTGCTTTCCCTACGCCAGTGAGGGCGTACGCAATGTGTATGAGTTAAACCCTTTACAATTACAAAAAGATGCCAGTCCGGCCTTCAATCGGCTTCACCCCGATGATATTGAAGCGATTAATCAAGGCATTGCTGATTCTGCTAAAAATCTCACTGTCTGGCATCAAGAGTATCGGGTAATTTTGCCTAAGCGCGGCATCCGCTGGCTACAAGGTAGTGCAACCCCGGAGTCGCGCGTCGATGGCAGTACACTTTGGCATGGTTACATCAATGACATTACGGAAAAAAAAGCCTTAGAACTGGCACTGTCGAATGAATTTGAACGTACACGTGTCACTTTAAGTTCGGCATTCTCTAAAACCAAGTGCAACACCTGCTCCTGTAAGGTGTTGCGATGCCCAGAATCTATTTCCACTTAACGACCCAAGAGCGCGCCGTCGTGATGACGATGCGCGATGACCAGTGCAGCGTCCGAACTATTGCTAAACGCCTTGGCCGTTCACCCAGTTCGATCAGCCGCGAAATCCGGCGCAATGCCGGCCTTGGCGCCTATGATGCGAACCTGGCGCATTTGCAAAGTGCGGCGCGTCGAGTGATGCCAAGGCGCACACCCAAGATGGAATCGGGCAGCGTTCTTTTTCAAGTCGTGCGGCACTATCTCAATCGACTCTGGTCGCCCCAGCAAATTTCCAACATACTGAAGGCCATGTGGCCTACTGAAACCGATAAAACCGTCTCGCACGAGACCATCTACAACGCTATCTATCTGCACCCGCGTGGCGAACTCAAGCGCGAGCTGATCGCCTGCTTACGACACCACAACCAGGTTCGCAAACCGCGCAGTCGCGGCACCGATCGGCGCGGTCAGATAAAGGACATGCAAAGCATCCACATCCGCTCTCCAGAAATTGAGGACCGCGTCATCCCTGGGCACTGGGAAGGCGACCTGATCAAGGGTGAAAGCAACCGCTCGTCGGTGGGCACGCTGGTCGAGCGCACCACGCGTTTCGTGGTGTTGGCCAGGATGGAGAACGCTGGCACCAAGTCGGTCGTCGACAGTTTCTCGGCCGTGCTGAACCGTGAACCGGAAGCACTGCGCAAGTCGATGACCTACGATCAGGGACGCGAAATGCATGGCCATAAAATATTAACCGAACGTACCGGCGTGCAGATCTACTTTGCCGATCCGCACAGCCCCTGGCAACGCGGATCGAACGAAAATACCAACGGCCTGCTGCGCCAGTACATGCCCAAGGGCTCAGATCTATCGATTTATTCCCAGGAGGAACTCGACGCCATCGTACTATCGCTGAATACAAGGCCAAGGCAAACGCTCGGCTGGAAAACGCCATTGGCCGTTTATACTGAACACATGATCAGATTGCAATTACAAGCCGATTCGATTCATTAACCCGGTGTTGCACTTGATACTTGAGACCGCCTTCTATTGGCGATGCAGTCATTGTCACCAATGATCGCCAAGAAGTCGAATACCTCAATCCTAGTGCAGAGAAGTTGACTGGCTGGGCATCGGCTGACGCCATAGGTCTGCCGGTGACAATGGTGTTTAATATCGTTAATCAATTTACGCGAGAAATTGTAAAGAATCCCACTGCGCATTGTCTGGATGAGCGTGCGATCGTTGGCTTGACGAACGACACCGTATTGATCAGTAAAGACGGTAGTGAATATGCAGTTGAAGATTCTGCTGCGCCGATTTTTACGGCGGGTGATGTCATTATCGGTGTCGTGATGGTTTTTCGTGATGTGACTGGCCAAAGGATACTGAGGCAGGAGGTGGAGCGCCGAGCGAGTCTTGATCATTTGACCGGGCTTGCTAACCGTGCGCAATTTGATCGGGTACTGCTTGAAATGTATGAGTCTTCGATTGCTACAGGCGTTTCGCATGCCCTATGTTGCATCGATCTGGATCAGTTTAAGATCGTCAATGACAGTTGTGGGCATGCCGCCGGAGATGCTTTGTTGAAAGAGGTTTCAGCCTTGCTGCTAAAATCCGTGCGTGCCAAGGATTTGGTGGCACGCTTGGGTGGCGATGAATTTGCGCTGTTGCTTGAAGGCTGCGATTTGAATGCGGCGCACCGTATCTCGCAACAGATTTGCGAGAAAGTGGCGCGAATCCGTTTTCAGCACAGTAGTAATTTTTTTCGTATTGGTGCCAGTATCGGGGTGGTGCCCTTAGATGGTAGATGGGCTAATGCGCAGGCAGCACAGCAAGCCGCCGACGGCGCATGCTTTGCTGCAAAAGATGAAGGTCGTGGGCGTGTGCACCTGTATGTGGATGCAGATAGAATCATCATAGAGCAACGAGATCAAATGCAATGGGCAGCCCGTCTGCAGCAAGCAATTGATGAAAATCGCTTTGAACTTTTTGCGCAACCGATCATGCAACTCGGCGAGCATGCTGAATCAGGATTGCATTTTGAGATTTTATTGCGCCTGCGTGAGATGGATGGAACCTTGGTGCTGCCCGGTGTTTTCATCCCTTCCGCTGAGCGCTTTGGATTGGCACCGCAAGTCGACCGCTGGGTTGTTAGTCATGTTTTTGAATGGATGAAGTTGCATGCTGACAGGCTTGATAAAGTAAAGGTAATCGCGATCAATTTGTCAGGGAAATCTATCGGAGATAAAGACTTTTACCAGTTTTTAATGGATGCACTCGATCGCGAAAAAATACCTGCACACAAAATTTCCTTTGAAATCACTGAAACTGCTGCTATTGGGAACTTGGACATCGCTACTGAATTTATCGCTATGCTGCATCAACGCGGCGCGCGAATTTCTCTCGATGATTTTGGTAGTGGTATGTCTTCAATGGCTTACCTGAAACATCTGTCGTTCGATTATCTGAAGATCGACGGACAGTTTGTAAAAGACATGGCAAACGACGCCGTTGATTGCGCGATGGTGCGCAGTATCAATGAGATTGCGCACCTGACCGGAAAAATAACCATCGCCGAGTTTGTTGAAAGTGCCGATATTTTGATGCTGTTGAAAGATCTCGGTGTCGATTGCGCGCAGGGGTATCACGTTGGCAAGCCTGAGCCAATTGACGAAATATTTTCTTGGGAAAATATGAATTAAGCGGCGCTATTCAGGCGTGACTTTGTGCGCCAAGATACTGAAAAATGACGCAGGTGGGCAAGCTGAGAACTACCGTCCAGAAAAATGCTGCGGTGACCCTCTGAAGTGACAAAAGGTGCCGCAGCGTCTTTTTTACAACCTGCCCGTCAGTAATAGCAGTATCAGTATCACGACGACCAGGCCGGCGATGCCGCTAGGGCCATAACCCACCCCGTTATACACAAGTATCCAAGAAAATCTCGGAATCACCGTCCATGTCAAAAATTGCCTAAAATTCGAGCAATTTACGGCTGAAAGCTAAGAAAAATAGCATTTTTCTGGCGCCACCACTGTGGGGTACGCGCTGAAGAAATTGCTGTAACCCTTTGATTTTAAAGTGGTAAAAAGTTGTGTATAACGAGGTGGCCATAACCCCAATTGCGGCTATGCGGCCAAGTAGGCAGGACGCCGACCAGGGCCAGGATCAAGATGATCAGAATGATGGTGCCCATGGCAACTCCTTGTTATCGTACAACGCATGTGGGATGGCAGGATGCCTGCTGGCAAGCTGCGCCGAAAATTAATAGCGATAGACGCGGCCGTCAACGACGCGCACGCGGTTGCCCGGACGCAAGTCATTGGCCGTGTCCTGCACCACGGTGCGGTATTCGCCGTTGTCGAGGCGTACGCTGATTTGGTAAGCCTGCGCTTGCTGCCTGCGGCCTTCTACCTGGTTGCCCACGACTCCGCCGGCAACGGCACCTGCGACGGTGGCGGCCGTGCGTCCGCCGCCCGAGCCGATGGTGTTGCCCAGCAGGGCGCCGGCGATACCGCCGACCACGGCCCCGGCGCCGCTGCTTTGAGCGCCACCTTGGACGATCTGGATGGAGTCGACGGTGCCGTATATGGCGGACTCAGGCTGATTGGCCGGGTAATATTGTTGTGATGCTGAAGGACCGGTGGCACAACCGCTCAATACGGCGGTGGCGGCGAGCATCAGTGCAGCCAATGTGGCATAGTTTTTCATTTTATTCTCCTGACGAGGTGAGGGTGTGGTACTCATCTTAGTCACGCCCCTGTCCCCGGTCTGTACGCTGCCGCACGCACTTATTTCGTGTCGAAATCGTATTTTTGGCGTGTGCGATGCTGCCAGACCTGGTGTCAAAACCTTGTTTCAAAACTTTGTTATTTCTCCCTGTCTGCCTCCCGCTTTCAAAATAAATTGCTTGTGTACGGCAGCGTACAGAAGAGCGGCGACTATCCACGTAAAACGGTAGTCATGCCAAGCAGACATGCTTGTCACCACCAGGGAGAAATAGATGAA
Organism: Janthinobacterium sp. CG_23.4; assembly: GCF_029892305.1. Lineage (NCBI taxonomy): Bacteria > Pseudomonadati > Pseudomonadota > Betaproteobacteria > Burkholderiales > Oxalobacteraceae > Janthinobacterium > Janthinobacterium sp. CG_23.4. Next base: position 1,437,654 of record NZ_JARXUX010000001.1, read on the forward strand.
CCAGAACAAACTCTTCACCGCCATCGTCGTCAGCTTGGCGTGCGCCGTCTGGGGCGGCCAGGCATTGGCCGCCACGCCGGAAGCGAAAGCAGCCTACAAGACGGCCAACGAACAGGCTGGCCTCAATTACAAGCTGGCGCATGCGCAATGCGAAAAAATCACCGCTAACCCGAAGGATGTCTGCATCGCCGAAGCGAAGGCTGTGCGCACCTATGATGAAGCAGTTGCTCAGGCGCAATACACGAACACTTTGCGTGCCTATACCAAGGCGCGCATCAAGATTGCCGATGCCAACCATGACGTCGACCTGGCCCGCTGCAATGCGCTGACGGGCAACGACAAGGATGTCTGCGTCAAGCTGGCCAAGTCCACCAAGGTCGCTGCGCTGGCCGACGCCAAGGCAGACAAGAAAGTCATCGAAGCGCGCAGTGATGCGCGTGAAGCAAAGAGAAAAGCCGAGTACAAGGTCGCGACAGAAAAATGCGATGCATTAGCCGGCGCAGCCAAGGATGACTGTATCAAGGCTGCAAAAACCCAGTTTGGCTACTGAACGCCATCCGGCGCGCAGTCACCAGATTGGTATAAGAAGCTCGTTGTGAGCACATTGATTGACCACTCCTAAGGAAAAAACCATGAAATTCACTAAATCTATCGCTACCGGCCTGTTCGTCGCTTCCCTGTTCGCCGTTGCAGGTTGCGCTTCGACTCCAACCAAAGAAGGTACGGGCGAATACATCGACGATGCAGCCATCACCACCAAAGTCAAAGCCAGCATCTTTAACGAGCCGACCCTGAAATCGACGGAAATCAACGTTGAAACCTTCAAGGGTGTGGTTCAGCTGAGCGGCTTTGTTGCCCAGCCAGCCGACGCCGCCAAAGCGGGCGACATTACCCGTGGCATCAAAGGCGTGAAGTCGGTAAAAAACGATATCCGCGTCAAGTAATGGCATGAGCTGCCGCAGCGTCCAGCCCGGTGGCTGGCGCTGTGGCCCCCACCGACCGCTGCGGGAATCGCATGCCTATTGAGCCTAAAAATGCCCCGCCCGAGCCGTTGACGGCTAGCTCCAGCGAGCCAGCGGGGCCACCTCCCGGCACTCCCGGAGAACACCTGGACCCCTCCTTGCGCCTGCCGCTACATGTCAATGCGCGCGGCCTTGCCTTGGGCACCATCGCTACGGTCAGCTTCATCTATGCGCTGCAATGGGCGCAGAAATTCCTCATTCCCGTCATCTTCAGCATTTTTATTGCCTATACGCTTAATCGTGTCGTCGCCTGGCTGGAAAAGCTGCGCCTGCCGCGCGCCGTCGGCGTCACTGTCGTCATGGCCTTGATCCTGTTCGGCTCGCTTGTTGTGGTCGAGCGCGTGCAGGGCGAATTTGAATCCATCGTTGAAGCATTACCTGCCGCCACGCAGAAGCTGTCGCGCTTGATTGCCACCAGCACGGGCGGCAAGAGCAGCACCTTGCAGAAAATGCGGGTCGTAGCCAATGAAATCGAGCAAGTCGCCGCTGGCGCCGAAGCGCGTCGCAACAACCGCCGCGCCGCCGCTGCCGAGGCGCCCAACTTCAAGATCATGGACTGGGTCTGGGCCGGTTCGCTGGGCCTGGTGGGCTTTCTTAGTCAGGCCAGCATCGTTATCTTCCTGGTGTTTTTCCTGCTGTTGTCGGGCGACACCTTCAAGCGCAAGCTCGTCAAGCTGACGGGACCGTCGCTGAGCCGCAAGAAGGTCACCGTGCACATCCTGGAAGACATCAATACCTCGATACAGAACTATATGTTCATGCTGCTCGTCACGAATGTCTTGCTGGCAGTGCTGATGTGGATCGCCTTGCGCGTGATCGGTCTGGAAAATGCCGGTGCCTGGGCCATCGTGGCCGGCTTGCTGCACATCATGCCGTATTTCGGCCCTTTGCTCATCACCATCGCCACGGGGCTGGTTGCCTTCCTGCAGTTCGAATCGCTGGAAATGGTCTTGCTGGTGACGGGCACGTCAATGGCGATCGCCACCTTGGTGGGCACCTTTGTCACTACCTGGATGACGGGGCGCATCGCCCGCATGAATCCCGCGGCCGTTTTCATCAGCCTGCTGTTCTGGGGCTGGCTGTGGGGCGTCTGGGGCTTGCTGCTGGGCGTGCCTATCATCGTCATCGTAAAAGTGGTGGCCGAGCGCGTAGAAGGCATGGAAGTGGTGGCGGAATTGCTAGGCGAATAGCTTGCCGCAACACCAACGCCACCCACGGTTGTCGTTCGCATGTGGGGGGCAGATCATCAGGACTGGTGGCGTTTCAGTATCTTCACTTGGACATCGCCGTCCTGCGTCTTCGGCATATCCTTCATGCTGCCCAGTTGCAGGGTGAATTGACGCGTGAATTCGGCGCCCAGGAAGAAGATTTGCGCCGAGTAATACACCCATAACAGCAGTGCCACCAGCGAACCGGCCGCGCCATAGCTGCTGGCCACGCCGCTATTGCCGATATACACGCCAATTGCATATTTTCCCAAGGAAAACATGCAAGCCGTGCCCACGGCGCCGATCAACACGTCACGCCACGACAGGCGCACGCGTGGCAGCATCTTATAGATGACGGCGAACAGGCTGGCGATGACGGCAAAGCCGATCAGGTTAGACAATATGGTAAACAGCACGGCCGTGTCTTTCCACACGCCTTCCCAGAAGTTGGCAAGAATGGCCATGGCCGCGTTGACCACCAGCGACACCATCAGCAGGAAGGCCAGCACCAGCACCAGACCGAACGACAGCAGGCGCGTGCGCAGCATGTCCCAGGCGCCCGCTTCCTTCAGGGGCGGCACTTGCCAGATTTCATCGAGACTGGCTTTTAGTTCGGCAAACACGCTGGTGGCGCCAAACAATAGCAGGGCGCTGGCGATGAGGGTGGCGATGCGGCCCTGTTCATGGTTCTTTGCGCCGGCCAGCACCAACTGGATGGCTTCGGCGCCTTGCGTACCGAGCAAGCCTTGCAACTGCCCCATCAGTTCGCCACGCGCGGCGGCCGGGCCGTAGAAAAAGCCGGCGATGGCGATGACCAGCACGAGGATGGGGGCGATGGAAAACAGGGTGTAGTAGGCGAGGGCGGCGCCCTTGCTTGAGGCGCGGTGTTCCAGCCATTCGGTGACGGAGCAGACGATGACGCTGCGCATTTGCCGGCTGAACGGCCCCAGAGCGGCCAGTTTAGGATAATGGGTAAACAAATTCATGATGGCTTTCAATGCAAAAAGGGGCGTGAGCCCCTTTTTTATTCACAAGTGGCGTGCCACTGTTGCGCTTACTGTACGCGGCGTTCGATGGTGATTTGTTCTACTTCAACGCGGCGGTTTGGTTCCAGGCACTTGATCAGATCGGCACGTTTCTTATTATCGCAGGTGACGACAGGATTGGTGGAACCCTTGCCTTCGGCCGTCAGGCGGTTGGCGGCGACACCATGAGCAAGCAGGTATTGCTTGACTGCATCAGCGCGCTGCTGCGACAGTTTCAGATTGTACTTGGGCGCTCCGATGCGGTCGGCATAGCCACTGATGACGACGTTGGTGACGTCCGGTGCAGCGTTGAGCATGCTGGCGATCTCGTCCAATTTGGTCTGTGTCGGACCCAGCTTGTCGCTGTCGAATGCGAACAGTTCCGTTGCCGCCATCGTCACTTTTTCAAAGCGTGGCGGCGGTGGCGGTGGTGGCACGACCACGACGACTTGCTCGCGCACTATCGGCGGCGGCGGTGGTGGTGGCGGCGGCGCAGGTGGTTTGTCGAACGCGAAGTTCAGGCCCACGGTGACGTAGTAATTGTTGGACTTGCTGCTCGGATCGAAGGTATTGCCGCGCAGGAAACCATGCACATTGCGCACGTCAGCCTGTAAAGACAGTTGATCATTGATGCTGGACTGGAAACCGAGACCGACGCTGGCGTAGGGCGAACTCTTGCTCCGCTCACCGAAGGCGAAGCTGGTGTCCTTGTCGCGCTGCATGCCGGCACCGACGAGCAGGAAGGGGCGGAAGGCTTGACGCGAGAACAGGTACAGGCCATCTACGCCCAGCGTATTTTGCTCGTAGCGCTGAGCGCCATCCTTGGCGCGGGCGTACGTGGTGCCCAGCTGGATATCCCAGTCCGGGGAAACAGGCTTACCGAAGCGCAAGCCTGCGCCATAGCCGGTTTTATCCGTGGCAAAGTCGGAATCTGGCTTGAGTGCGTTGATGCTAGGTTGAATATACCAGGAAGGATTGATTTCCTGGGCCTGCGTGCCGAGGGCGGAGCACAGGACCGCAGCGGCAACGGCGATTTTTTTTTGATTAGTCACAAGTAACTCCCAACGTTGATTAGAGATTTTCCCTGCAGCATCAAAGCGACATCATGCTGCACCTGCTATTGCTAGCGATAGACAACAATTCCAGGTGCGCCCGTCTTGCGATAAATGCACTGCTGTTGGAGCAGAGAATACGATTTCAGTTCAAAGTGATCCGTACGCTGGCGCACAAAGCCATGTTGTGTATCAAAGCTGTTGCAGATTCACGACAAACACTTTTGTCTTGAAAAAAACTAATTGAAGCGGCGGGATTTTTACCAGCACGGCCACTTCCTGGCGCCGCAGCAAGAGGCAATCGTACGACTTATTAGCAGCATGCCACTGTATATTAGTAACAATGATGAGCTTGATAACTAATCTGATCTGGATGTTGTATTCCGGCCCCATTCTGTTGCCTTACCGGGCTCGCTGCGGCCATTTTTGCGCGCTGCAGCCAGTTGCGCCACTTTTCATCAAGGAGTTTCCCGTGCCTGACCTGTCCCGTATTTTTTCTTCCCCGCTCACTGGCAAGCTGGGGGCGCTATGTCTGCTGCTATCGCTGGGCATGGCTACGCCGGTACGGGCCGATAATGGCGTGTCCCAGTTTTCGCCCAGCGGCACGGTGAAGGCCGTGCGCCAGGTGCGGGTCCAGTTTGCCACGCCGATGGTGCCGTTCGGCGACATGGGCTTGCCCGCGCCGTTCGCCATCGATTGTGGCAAGGCCGAGCCTGGCGTCGTGGCGGGTGCCGGACGCTGGGCCGACGAGCGTCACTGGAACTTTGATTTCGAACGCGACTTGCCCGCCGGCGTGGCTTGCAGTTTCACCTTGAACGGGGGGCTGAAGGACCTGGCGGGCAAGCCCTTGCAAGGAGCGGCGTCCTACCACTTTTCCACGGGCGGCCCGGCGATCGTCGAGTCCATCCCCTATGACGGCCAGTCGTATATCGATGAAAACCAGATCTTCGTGCTGGGCCTCGACGCCGCGCCGAACGAGGCCAGCATGGCCGCGAACGCGTATTGCCGCGCTGATGGCATCAATGAAAAGATCCCCGTGCGGCGCCTTGTGGGCAAGGAACTGGAGCAGGTTTTAACCCTGCGCAAGGGTTTTCTCGAGCGCTATCTGAGCGTCTACTTCAAGAAGCAGGGCCTGCTCTGGAAAGTGGGCATGCCCGTCGCCAGCAAGGGCGCGCCACCGCTGCCCGTCACCGTGCTGCAATGCAAGCGCAGCTTGCCCGCGAACGCCAAGGTGTCGCTGGAGTGGGGCGAGGGTATCGCCAGCGCCAGCGGCATCGCCACGGACAAGGCGCAAACCCTGCAGTTCAGGACACGTCCCGATTTCACGGCCAAGTTCAGCTGCGAACGCAGCAACCCGAAAGAACAGTGCATCCCCTTCCTACCCATGCGCGTGGAGTTTTCCGCACCCGTGAGCGCGGCGCAGGTGCGCGCCATGACCTTGAAGGGCGGGGGCAAGACGTATGCGCCGACGATCGCGAAGGAAGAGGAAAAAGCGCAATTCGTGCAGTACGTGACCTTCAACGGGCCGTTTCCCGTGCAAGCCAGTTTTGTCCTGAACCTGCCGCCGAAACTGACGGATGACGCCGGCCGTGCCTTGCTCAACCGCGCGCGCTTTCCCATGACGGTGCGCACCGGCGAACAGCCGCCGCTGCTGAAGTTTCCAGCCCCGTTCGGCATTATCGAAGCCAAGGGCGACGCCTTGTTGCCCGTGACGGTGCGCAATATCGAGCCTATGCTGTCGGGCAATGAAATCACCAGGGAATCGGCACCGGCATCGGCGGCCACGGGCGCCACCTTGCGCGTGCCCGACAATGACGACAAGTTCATCATCGAGTGGATGCAGCGCCTGGCCGGCAATGGCGACAGGAGCGAATACTGGCAACCGTATGCCCAGTATGCGGGCAATATGAGCAAATCCGTGCTGGCCGACGCCGCCGGCACGCGCCCCATCAGCCTGCCACGTCCCGAGGGCAAGAAAACCTTTGAAGTGATCGGCATTGCGCTGCAGAAACCAGGCTTTTATGTGGTCGAGCTGGCCAGCCCGATCCTGGGCAAGGTGCTGCTGGGTAAACCGCGCACGGCGTATATCCGCACGGCCGCGCTGGTGACCAACCTGGCGGCCCACTTCAAGCACGGCGCGCAATCGTCGCTCGTGTGGGTAACGTCGCTGGACAAGGGCGCGCCTGTTGCAAAAGCGCAAGTGGCCGTGCGCGACTGCGCCGGCAAGCTGCTGTGGCAAGGCGCCACGGGGGCGGACGGCGTGGCGCACATCCCAGGCGAACTGGCCAACTCCAGCTGCAAAAACAATGCGCGCTACTTTATCAGTGCGCGCAGCGGCGGCGACATGACGTTCACCCTGTCGGACTGGGTGGGCGGCATCGAAGCCTGGCGTTTCAACCTGCCCACGGACGACACGCGCGCCGACAACACCTTGTTGGCCACGGTATTCGACCGCACTTTGCTGCGCGCCGGCGAAACCGTGCATATGAAGCATTTCATCCGCAAGCACACGGCCGAGGGCATGAGCCTGGTCGACAGCAACAACGGCCCCGGCAGCGCCACCGCCGTCGTCATCACGCACCAGGGCAGCGAGCAAAACTATCCATTGCCCCTGCGCTGGTCGGCCAGTGGCACGGCGGAAAATGACTGGCGCATACCCGCCGACGCCAAGCAGGGCGAATACCTTGTGACGATGGCGGGGCGCCCGTCCGGCAGTTTCCGGGTGGAAGCGTTCCGCGTGCCCACCATGAAAGCCGTGCTGCAGGGCCCGATAGCGCCCGCCGTGCAGGTGAAACAGCTGGCCCTCGATGCGCAAATCACGTATCTGGCCGGCGGCGCCGCCACCAACGCGCCCGTCAAGCTGCGCACGCTGCTGCAGGACAAGAGCGTGATGTTTCCCGACTATCCCGATGTCAGCTTCAGCAATGGCGACGTGAAGGAAGGCCTGGTGCAGCAGGGCACGGGCTATGACGACGATGAGGGCGCATGGCAGGACGAAGGCAGTGGTGGACCAGCCGGCCCCGGTGCCACGGCGGCGCGCACGCAAAGCCTGACTCTGGATAAGGCGGGCGGCGCGCGCATCGTCATCGACCAGTTGCCGCAGCTGTCCGCGCCGCGCGACCTGGTGGCGGAGCTCGCTTTCCAGGATGCGAATGGCGAGACCGCTTCCGTTGCCACGCGCGTGCCGCTGTGGCCATCGAATGTTGTGATCGGCATCAAGCCCGACGCCTGGGCCTTGAGCAAGGATGCTTTCAAGTTCACGGTCGTCGTGCTGGGCACCAATGGCAAGCCCGTGGCGAATGCGGCAGTCGACGTCGACTTCTTCCAGCGCAACAGCTATTCGCACCGCCGCCGCTTGATCGGCGGTTTCTATGCGTATGAAAACAGCAGCGAAATCGTCAAGCTCGGTTCCGCCTGCATTGGCAAGACGGACAAGCAGGGCTTGCTGGTCTGCGACGTGAAGGCACCGGCCAGCGGCAATTTGATATTGCGCGCCCGCACGCAGGACAGTGCCGGCAATGCGGCTGTCGCCAAGCGCGAAACCTGGGTGGCCGGCAGCGGCGACTGGTGGTTCAACGCCAGCGACAATGATCGTATTGACGTCTTGCCTGAAAAGAAACGCTATGAGCCGGGCCAGGAAGCGAGCTTGCAAGTGCGCATGCCTTTCCGTTCGGGCACGGCCCTGATCACGGTCGAGCGCGAAGGCATCCTCGACACCTATGTGCGCCAGTTGAATGGCCGGGAACCTGTGGTCACTATCCCGGTCAAACCGAACTACGCGCCGAATGTGTATGTGTCCGTGTTTGTCGTGCGCGGGCGTGTCGATGGCGTGCAGCCCACGGCCCTGGTCGACTTGGGCAAGCCAGCCTACAAGATGGGCATCACGCCGCTGAACGTCGGGTGGCAGGCGCATGAACTGAACGTCATGGTGGTGTCTGACAAGCAGGTGTACACAACGCGTGACAAGGCAGAAGTGTCGGTGCGCGTGCGCCGCGCCGATGGCAAGCCCTTGCCAGAAGGTGCCGAAGTGGCGCTGGCGGCTGTCGACACTGGCTTGCTGGAACTGATGCCCAACGATAGCTGGAAATTACTCGATACCATGATGGCGCAGCGCAGCTTGCAGGTGGCCACGGCGACGGCGCAGATGCAGGTGATCGGCAAGCGCCACTTCGGGCGCAAGGCCTTCCCGGCTGGCGGTGGCGGCGGCAAGGGTGCCAGTCGCGAGCTGTTCGACACTCTGCTGTTCTGGAAGGCCACAGTCAAGCTCGACGCCAAGGGCGAAGCGACGGTGCAAGTGCCGCTCAACGACTCGCTGACGGCTTTCCGCATCGTTGCCGTCGCCAGCGCGGGCAAGCAATTGTTTGGCACGGGCAGCACGGATATCCGCAGCTCACAAGACCTGATCTTGATGTCGGGCTTGCCCACCCTCGTGCGCGAAGGCGACCAGTTGCGTGCAGGCTTTACGCTGCGCAATACTTCGGCCGCGTCCTTGAGCGTGGACCTCGATGCCAGCGCGGCTGGCAAGGCACTGCCACGCCAAAGTGTGAGGCTGGCGGCCGGCGAAGCGCGTGAAGTGGGCTGGGATTATCAGGTGCCGCTCGGTGCGGTAAGCATTGTGTGGGAGATCGCCGCCAAGGCGGGCAGCCATAGCGATAAACTGAAAATCACGCAAAAGGTAGCTCAGGCCACGCCCGTGCGCACCTATCAGGCGACCTTGCTGCAGGTCGACAAGCCGACGAATATGTCGGTGCAAATGCCAGCCGGCGCCTTGCCGGGCCGGGGCGGCATCCAGACCAGCTTTGTCGCCAGACTGGGCGGCGAGCTGCCCGGCGTGCGCGAGTACATGGCCGCCTACCCCTACACCTGCTTCGAGCAAAACACCTCGAAGGCGATCGCCCTGCAAGACCAGGAGGCGTGGAACAAGCTGGCCGCCAGCTTGCCCGCTTACCTGGACGGCGATGGCATGCTGAAATACTTCCCCCTCATGGAGCAGGGCAGCGACAGCCTGACGGCGTATGTGCTGTCGGCAACAAGGGAAGCGGGCTATGCGATTCCCGAACAGACGAAGAACCGCATGGAAGAAGCCTTGACGGCCTTCGTGCAGGGGCGCATCGTGCGCCATTCCGCGTTGGCGACGACCGACCTGGCAGTGCGCAAGCTGGCCGCGCTGGAAGCGCTGTCGCGTTCCAACAAGGTGCCACCCGATGCCTTGGAAAGCATCAGCATCAGCCCTAACCTGTGGCCCACGTCCGCCGTCATCGACTGGAGCTTGCTGCTGCAACGCACACCAAGCTTGGCGCGCCGCGATGCGCTGCTGGCCGAAGCGCAGCAGATTTTGCGTTCGCGCTTGAATTTCCAGGGCACGACCATGGGCTTTTCCACCGAGCGCAAGGATAACTGGTGGTGGCTGATGGTCTCCGGCGACGTCAACGCCAACCGGCTGCTGCTGGCCGTAATGGACGACCCGGCGTGGAAGGACGATATCGGCCGCCTGGTGCGCGGCAGCATGGGCCGCCAGAAGAAGGGCCGCTGGGACACCACAGTGGCCAACGCCTGGGGCACCCTGGCGATTGCCAAATTCTCGGCCAAGTTCGAGTCCACAGCCGTGACGGGGGCCAGCGCCGTGAAGCTGGGCGGCGATACGCAAGCGCTCGTGTGGAATGGCGCGGCGAAAGTCGGCCCCGTGCTGCAAGCGTGGCCGAAGGGCATGGACACCCTGGGCCTGGCGCATAGCGGCACGGGCAAGCCCTGGGTCACCGTGCAAAGCCTGGCGGCCATCGCGCTCAAGGCGCCCGTGTCCAGCGGTTACACGATCAAGAAAACCGTGACGCCCGTGGAACAGAAAATCGCTGGCCACTGGTCGCGCGGCGATGTCTACCGCGTGCGCCTGGATTTGTCGGCGCAGTCAGACATGAGCTGGGTGGTGGTCGACGACCCGATACCGGCCAGCGCCACGGTGCTGGGCAATGGCCTGGGGCGCGATTCGCAGCTGCTGACGGCTGGCGAAAAGAACACCGGCTGGGTCTGGCCCACGTTCGAGGAACGCGCGTTTGATGCTTTCCGCGCGTATTACGCGTTTGTACCAAAAGGCACGTGGAGCGTGCAATACACGGTGCGCCTGAACAATGCCGGCGATTTCAGCCTGCCGGCGACGCGCATCGAAGCCATGTATGCGCCCGAAATGTTTGGCGAGTCGCCAAATGCGAACGTGAAGGTGGCGCAGTGAAAGCTAGTGTTTTACTGATGGGCTGCCTGCTGGCCGGCCCGGTCTTCGCGGAAGCGGTATTGACGCCGGGACAGGTACAGGCCGCCTATCGCAGCTCGGAAGCGCAGTTGCTGGACCGCAGTGGCGCGCCCCTGCAATCGTTACGCGTCGACATGCAGGTGCGGCGTTTGCCGTGGGTGGCGCTGGCCGATATTTCCCCCGCCGTGCAGCAAGCGGTGCTGCTGGCGGAAGACCAGCGCTTCATGCGCCATGCTGGCGTGGATGTGTCCGCGCTGGCCACGGCCGCCTGGGATAATCTGCTTTCGAAAAAGCCGCGCGGTGCCTCGACCATCACCATGCAACTGGCGGGTCAGCTCGACGCGCACTTGCAGGCTCAAGCAGGCGGACGCAGCCTGCGCCAGAAATGGGACCAGATGCGTGCCGCCCAGGCCATCGAAGACAGCTGGAGCAAGGCGCAGATTTTCGAAGCGTATTTGAATCTGGTGTCGTTTCGCGGCGAGCTGCAAGGCATCGCGTCTGCGTCATACAGCCTGTTCGGCAAGGCGCCGTCGGGCTTGAGCCAGACGGACGCCATCATTCTGGCCAGCCTGGTGCGCTCGCCGAATGCGTCACCGGCCATCGTTACGCGGCGTGCCTGCGCGCTGGCGCAACAATGGCGTATGGACAGCAGTTGCCAGCTGATCGGCCAGCGCGTGCAAACGGCCTTGCAGCGCACGGCCCTGTACGCGGAGCTGGCGCCGGCGCCGCAAGTGGCGCAGCAGCTGCTCAAGCAATCGGGCGCCTCCGTGCGTAGCACCCTCGACGCTCCCCTGCAGCGTTTCGCGCAGGAAAATTTGCGCCAGCAACTGGCATCCTTGCGCGAGCGCAATGTCAACGATGGCGCCATCATCGTGCTCGACAACCGCAGCGGAGAAGTCCTTGCCTATGTGGGCAATGCGGGCGGCAGCCATGTCGATGGCGTGACGGCCCTGCGCCAGGCCGGTTCCACCCTGAAACCATTCCTGTATGCGCTGGCTATCGAGCGCCGCCTGATGACGGCCGCCTCCGTCATGGACGACTCGCCGCTCGATGTCGCCACGGCGTCGGGCATGTATGCACCGCAAAACTACGACCGCAACTTCAAGGGTTACGTCAGCGCCCGTACCAGTCTGGCCAGCTCGCTCAACATTCCCGCCGTGCGCACGCTGCTACTGACAGGGCAGGACGGGTTCTACAACCGTCTCAAGGAAGTGGGACTGGCCAGCCTGACGGAAGCGGCCGAATACTACGGCCCTTCGCTGGCACTGGGCTCGTCCGAAGTGACCCTGCTGGAACTGGCCAATGCTTACCGCGCGCTGGCCAATGGTGGTCTGTACAGCACGGCCAGCCTGCAGCCGGGGCAGGCTGGCAAGGATAAGCGTCGCGTGATGGATTCGGGCGCTGCCTTCATCGTCGGCGATATCCTGGCCGACCGCGCCGCGCGCAGCATGACCTTTGGCTTGCGCAACGAACTGGGGACGAATTTCTGGAGCGCCGTCAAGACGGGCACCAGCAAGGACATGCGCGACAACTGGTGCATGGGCTATTCGGCGCGCTACACGGTGGGCGTGTGGGTGGGTAATTTCGACGGCAAGCCCATGTGGGACGTCTCGGGCGTGACGGGCGCCGCTCCCGTGTGGCGCGACGTCATGGATTATCTGCACAAGAGCCTGCCCAGCCATGCGCCGAAAGCGCCGCCCGGCGTGCTGCAGCAGATGGTGGCGTATCAGCCTGCGCTGGAAGCGCCGCGCCGCGAATGGTTTATCTCTGGTACGGAAAGCCCCGTCATCGCCGTGCTGGGCGACACCATGAAGCCGCCCGCCATCGTGTATCCGGCCGAGGACAGCATCCTCGCCATCGACCCCGACATTCCGCCCGTCCTGCAGCGCGTGTTCTTCCAGGCCCAGGGCAGTCACGCCTTGCGCTGGGTGCTCGACGGCAAGGACATGGGGGCCGCTAGCGAGAGCATCCGCTGGCGTCCCGTGCCGGGCAAGCACGCACTGGCGCTCGTTGATGATGCCGGCAAGACGGTAGCGCAGGTGGCGTTTCAGGTGCGGGGCAATGCGCTGGCGCAGCGAAATTAGTTCTGACGCTGTTGCCGCTGCCATTCGCCTGTCCTGCTGTTTGAATCATGCCCGTTGATTCATTTATCAAAAAAGTGTGGTGTTGCGCCTGTCATCGATGCTGTCTTTGTCGGAATAGTATGTGAAATATCAAAGTGCAAATATCGGCAAAAATGTGTAGATGAAAAGTTCCAAAAAAAAGCGGAAAAAATATTTACATTTTAATAGTGGGAAGGATATTCTCGCTGTCTTCTGCTTCAAGATCGCTAGCGGCTGCTGTATGGCGAAAGAAGATGCGAAACAAGCTTGCCCTGTTTTTATGTTGAAAAATAAATTTCAGAAATATTTTGCGGGAGTTGAAATGCGGAACTTCTATTTTCTTGTTATTTTTTTGGGGTTTGGAGTAATTCTGCCACCAGGGCATGCTGCCGAGAGAGTAGTAGCTGCTGAGGAAAAAACTGTCAATGTCAGAGCATTGGATTTTAGTTTTATGAAGGAGCCACCTAATCGGAAAATAAAAAACAGGGTGGATCTTTCTGCAATCAAGACTGCCGAAGATTTGGCTGTGGTGAAAGAGGCTATTAATCCAGTGATGGAATTTTTCCAGGTTTATAGTCAGGTTCGCGCAATCCCGTCATCATTTTCCGCGCTTGCTACCAGTAACGGGATCAAGCAGATGCGATTTCCTCCGAAAATAGATCACCTAAATTATTACATATCGAAAAAAATGTGGAATTGGGCGGTGCACGATCCCCAGACTATTTTCTTGAGCGTGGATTTTCGCGGCATGCCGCCCGACAACGGCGCTCATCGTGAGACTTTTGTATTTGTGAAAAGGGATGGCGCATGGTTGTTTGATCGCCATGATTTCTAGCTGCAGCGGGGGCGGGGGGGCGACTCTAGTGCTGGGACAGTTTTTTGTCTGCCAGGCCAGGCGCCAGCCACAACAGCAATATCCAGAGTAGAAAAGAAAGACTACGCTGCAGCGGCACCCAGCATAGGCTGAAAATAGTGACCCTAGCCAAGGAGTACGTGCGTGGTACTCGCGCGCAATCGAGTAGCCACAGCGTGGTGCCCATGGCGATTAACATGACAGGCATGGCAAACCACCATTTGCGTTCGATCGGCGACATGATTTCCTGATAAGAAGTAGGTGCTGGTGAGGCGAGCACAACGCCGTCAAAAATGATGACGGTGCGCTGTGGATGCCCGTCGTCAGCTCCATGCCTTCGTCCACCGTAGGCGCCGCCTGTCAGCCCGCGGTGGCCAGCGCGCCTGCCGTGACTGTCGTCACTACCCCACGGCATGCTGCTTGCATTGCGATCCAGACTATCTTGTAACAGCGCGATGATAGCTGCCAAGGAGCAATCTGGCGCAGCGCTGGATGCGTGACTTAGCGTGCCGGTGTTGCTGGTCTTGCCGGTGCTACCGGCGTGGTTGGCGGCGAGGTTGTCGCTCCGCTGTCTGCCCGGGTGTCCGGCGTGGCCACGGGCTTGCTGCGCCGCATGCGCTTATCCGTGCGCGCCTTGGCTGGCTTGGCGTCGTCGACGACCTTGCCTTTGTTGTCGAGCTTGTCGGATTCGTCCGATTGCTGGCCCGGATCTTTGGCATTGTTGGTGTGGTCGCCCGTCTGGTTCACATTCGTCGTCGACTGGGCTTGTACCCAGGCGCCGCCGACGGTCATCAGGGTGGCGGCCAGCAAGACGGTGGCGGTTTTCATGGCAGGGTCCTGTGCAAGTGTTGATTCGAGCTGGCATTCTCACACGTGCGCCCGCCTGAACGGGTAGGACGCCGCCGCATGGCTGTGTCGGAAAATTGCTTGCAATTAACGGAACTGCTCGGTCGAGATATCAAATCGCTTGAGCTTGTCGTACAGAGTTTTCTTTGGAATATTCAGGCTGGCAGCCGCATCGATGACGTTGCCGTTGTGGCGGCGCAAGGCTTGCTCGATGATGGAAATTTCGAAGGTGTCGACCTGCTCGGCCAGCGAGGCTTCGCGGCAGCGGGCCGGACTGAGCGTATCGTCGAGCAAGCCCAGCACGAAGCGGTCGGCCACATTGTGCAGTTCGCGCACATTGCCGGCCCAGCGCTGCGCCATCAGGGAGGCGATCAGTTCGCCGCTGACGATGGCGGCCGGCTGGCTGTAACGCAGCGCTGCCTGCAGCACGAAAAATTCGAACAGCAGGGGGATATCCTCGCGCCGGTTACGCAGCGCCGGCAGGGTCAGGCTGGCCACGTTCAGGCGGTAATACAGGTCGGGACGGAATTTCCCCTGTTCCGCCAGCACGCTCAAGTCTTCCTTGGCGGCGGCAATCACGCGGAAATTAACGGATATCAATTTGTTCGAGCCCAGGCGCTCGACTTGCCTTTCCTGCAGCACGCGCAGCAGTTTCACTTGCAAGGCCAGCGGCATGCTTTCGATTTCGTCCAGAAACAGGGTGCCGCCGTTGGCGTATTCGATCTTGCCGATGCGCTGGCGCTGCGCGCCCGTGAATGCCCCTTCCTCGTGGCCGAACAGTTCCGATTCAAAAATCGATTCGGGCAGGGCACCGCAATTGATGGCCACGAAAGGATGATCGCGCCGTTCGCTGAAATCGTGCAGGCAGCGCGCAATGAGTTCCTTGCCGGTGCCTGTTTCGCCCAGGATGATGACGTCGGCCGATTTTGGCGCAAGGCTCAGCACCAGTTGGCGCACCTTGGCCATGGCCGCGCTGCGCCCCACGATGCGCGCTTCGATGCCAACGCGCTGCGCGAGCTGGCGGCGCAAGTCCATGTTTTCCAGCACCAGATGGCGCTTGTCGAGCGCGCGGCGGCACACTTCCACCAGCAAGTCGGCGGAAAACGGCTTTTCGATGAAGTCGTAGGCGCCACGGCGCATGGCGCCCACGGCCATCGATACGTCGCCGTGGCCGGTGACGAGGATCACGGGCAGGCTGGCATCCTGCGCCACGGCGATATCGAGCAGTTTCAAGCCATCCATGCCGGGCAGCTTGATATCGCTCAATAAAATGCCGGCAAATTCAGGCACCAGATAGGGCAGTGCTTCTTCCGCCGTGGCCACGGCCGTCACTTGCAAGCCCGCCAGTTCCAGCGATTGCCGGGCGCCTTTGCGCACCACGGCATCGTCTTCCACCAGCAGCACTTGCATGCCTTCAAAATTATTCTCGTGCATCAGATGTTTCCTTCGTCTCTCTCCCTCGGGGCGCAGCAGAGGGTGATGGTAAATTGTGCGCCGCCCCCTTCCTGCGCGCTGCGGTTGCGCACGGCCAGTGTGCTGCCGGCCGCGCGCAGTATGCCTGCGCTGATCGACAATCCCAAGCCCAGCCCGTGTTCCTTGGTGGTATAGAAGGGGTCGAAGATCTTGTCGAGCGATGCCAGCGCGATGCCGGGGCCATTATCGGTGATATGCAGCACGGCGTAGTTGCCTTCGCGGCGCACCTCGAACCATATCTGCACGGGCTCGCTTTCGGGCACGGCATCCATGGCGTTGGTGATCAGGTTGCTAAACACCTGTTCCAGGCCGATGGCGTTACACAGCACGATGATGTCGTCGGTGGGCCAGCTTTCATGCAGGGTCAAGCGCTGCGCATTTTTGCGCGTGCGCATTTGCAGCATGGTTTGCGCAAACGCCTGGCGCACGCTGACGGGCTTGCGCGCATCGTCGCTGCGCCGCGCAAAGCCTTTCAGTTGCGAGGTGACATAGCCGAGGCGTTTGACGAGCTCGGAAATGGTCGCCAGATTATCGAGTGCATCGTCGATGCGGCCCCGCGCCAGCAATACCTTGGCATTGTCGGAAAACGTTTGCAGCGCGGCCAGCGGCTGGTTCAGCTCGTGCGTGACGCCGGCCGCCATCTGGCCGATGGCGGCCAGCTTGCCACTTTGCACCAGTTCCGCCTGGGCATAGCGCAGGGTCTGCTCAGCGCGCTCGCGCTCGGCCACTTCTGCCTGCAGGCGGCCATTCGCATGCACCAGATCGGCCGTGCGCTGCGCGACCTTGATTTCCAGCTGTTCATAGGCGCGCGCCAGTGTCTGTTGCGCATTGAGCTTGTCGGCAATGCGGCGCCGGCGCTGGCGCGCATACATCAGGGCCAGCAGCAGCAAGGCCCAGCCCAGCACGGCGGCGATGGCTGCGTTGCGCGCCGCCGCATTCACATCGTCGAGTTCGGCCAGCACCGTGATTTGCCATTGCAGCGGACCCAGTGCGCGGTTTACGGCCAGGTAGTTCACTTTCTCGGCGCTGCCGGACAGGGCCGGAGTGTCGCCAGCCTGCGGGCGCTCCAGGGTCATCACGCTGGCGCCATCGACGAACTGGCGCTGCACCTTGTGCGGCAAGATGGGCAGATTTTCGTTCAGGAACTGGCGCTGCGCGCTGATATCGTTCTTCGCAGCCGGCGACAGCGGTGTCAGGGTCTTGAACTTGAAGGCGGGCGTGGTGGCCAGGATGATCACGCCATTCGCATCCTTGACCCAGATCTGTTCGCCCGCGCCGGGCGTGCGCCACGACTGCTCGATCCAGTCCAGGTTGACCTTGGCGGCGACGATGCCGATGATGCGCCCGTCACGCAGCACCGGCTGCGAAATGAAATAGCCGGCCTCGAAGGTGGAGAAACCGATGCCATAGAAGCGGCCGATGCCGCCCGCAATCGCATTCTTGAAATAGGGACGGAAGCCGTAGTTGACGCCCACGTAGGAGCTGCGCTCTTGCCAGTTGCTCGACGCTAGGGTCGTGCCCTTGTCGTCGAGCACGTAGACGGCAAAGGCGCCTGCGCGACGGTTCATGTCGACCAGATAGGCGTTGATCTGCGTGACTTTGTCGGCGCTGGGTTGCTCCAGTAATTGCGCCACAGCATCACTTTGGGCCACGGCCAGGGGCAGGAATTCGTATTTATTGAGGGCGCCGCCGATGGAGGCCACATACAGCTGCGCGCGCGAATCTAGCGTGCGATGCAATTCATCGAGCTGGCGCTGCTTGACCCAGGCATACGAAGCCCACGTCAACAGCACCAGCGACGCCACGGCCAGCAGGGGGGCGAGCGCGGGTCTCAGGGGCCATTTGCCGAATGCCATGGTGCTCCGTGTGTCGGGTTAAATACGCCGGTATTGTAAAGCTGAAACCCGCAAGGCTAAGACTGGGGTCGGACCTTAAGGTCCGACCCCGGCACTTGCTCTCGGGTTTGCTTGCACGACCATTAGTCAGCGGTGCTGGCCATGGTCTCCGCATTGTGATGACGTTGCTGCTCTTCCATCACCATCTCGCCCAGCATGCGCTTGAGGCGGTTGAACTCCGGGTCGCTCGGGTCGCGCGGGCGCGGCAGATCGATGGCCACGTCGCGCTTGACGGTGCCGGGACGGTAGGTCATGACGATGGTGCGGTCGGCCAGGTAGACCGATTCCTCGATCGAGTGCGTGACGAAGACGATGGTGGTGCCGAAGACTTTCCAGATTTTCAGCAATTCATCTTGCAAGTTGCGCCGCGTCAAGGCGTCGAGCGCGCCGAACGGTTCATCCATCAGCATGATCGGAGAATCGAGCGCCAGCACGCGGGCGATCGCCACGCGCTGGCGCATACCGCCTGACAAGTCTTTCGGGTAGCGGGCACGAAATTCCGTCAAGCCCAGCATGCTCAGCAGCATGTCGACCCGTTCGCCGATTTCGGCCGGCGTCTTGCCGGCGATTTCCAGGCCGAAGGCGATATTGCTTTCGATGCTCATCCATGGGAATAGCGCGTATTCCTGGAACACCATGCCGCGGTCGGGACCGGGCTCGGTGATCAGCTTGCCGCCGGCCAGGATCTGACCGGAAGTCGGCTGCGAAAAGCCGGCGATGGCGTTGAGCAGGGTCGACTTGCCACAGCCGGACGGCCCCAGCAGGCAGATGAACTCGCCGCTGGCGATTTCCAGATTGATGTCTTTCAGGGCGATGACGTCGGCGCCGCCGGTGGTGAAGATTTTATTGACTGCATTGATATTGATCGTGGTCATGGCCGTTCCTCTTAGTGTTCCAGGCCGCGGTGCCACTGCAGCAAATGATTATTCAGTGCATTCATGGCCATATCGATGGCCAGGCCGAACAGGCCGATGGTAAACATGCCGGCGATAATTTTGTCAGACCAGAAATACTCGCGCGCTTCCAGGATGCGGAAACCCAGGCCGCTGTTGACGGCGATCATTTCCGCCACGATCACGACGATGAAGGCCGTGCCCATGCCGATGCGTGCGCCGGCCAAAATATACGGCGTGGCAGCGGGCAGGATGACGCGGCGGAACATCGTCATCTGGCTGGCGCCTAGGTTGCGCGCGGCGCGGATATAAATACCATCGACCTGGCGCACGCCGGCGATGGTATTCATCAGCACCGGGAAGAAGGAACCGATGCTGATCAGGAAGAAGGCGGGCGGGTTGCCCAGGCCAAACCACAAAATTGCCAGCGGAATGTAAGCGATCGGCGGAATCGGGCGCAGCACCTGCACCAGCGGGTCGAACAGTTTATAGATGGTCTTGTTGGTGCCCATCAGCAAGCCCAGCGGCAAGGCCAGGCCGGCGCCGATGGCGAAACCGCCCAGCACGCGCGACAGGCTGGCCCAGGCGTCATGCGGCAGTTCGCCCGAGAACATCCACACCAGGTAACTGCCCGTCTCCGGCGTGTACGCTTGCATGGGAATCAGGTATTCATACCACTTCACCAGCACGGCCAAGGGCGAGGGCAGGATTTGCGGATTGATCCAGCCAAACGTCGACAGTGCCTGCCAGAACAGCAGCACGAGCACGGGCACGATGGCACCGTGCGCGAAGCGTTTCATCATTTGAATATTCATCGTGACACTTTCAGATTAGTGTGCTCGTGCTTAGCGTGGCACATAGGATTTCTTGGCTTTTTCCAGCAGGTCCAGCTTGACCCAATCCTGCGCCGCAGGTGGGTTGGCCATGCGGCCCACGCCGAATTTCACCATGTAGTCGGTGGTCAGTTGCACGTGGCTCTGGCTGATATCTTCCGTGAAAATCGCATTGTCGATGGCATCGCGGTAATCCTCGCTAGTGATCTGGTTCTTGAACATCGATTCGCGCACGTATTTTTCCGCCAGCTTTGGGTCGGCCAGGAAGGCGCGGGTGGCGGCGACGAAGCAATCCATGAAGCGTTGGGCCACGGCCGGCTTTTCCTTGTACATTTTTTCCGTCATCACCAGCGCGCGCACGGGCTCGCCCAGCGGCGTGTCATACGGCTTGATGATGGCCGCGCCGTATTTCTTGTGGATCGCTTGCGTGGAATAGGGTTCGGACTGGCTCATGACGTCAATGTCGCGGGTCAGCAGGGCCTGGTTCAGGTCCGGGTAGCCCATGTACAGAATTTGCACGTCCTTGCCCGGCTTATCGGACCAAGTCAGCTTGGCCTTGCTGAGTTCGGCAAACAGCAAGATTTCCTGCGGGCCGCCGCGCGTGACGCCGACTTTCTTGCCTTTCAGGTCGGCAATGCCCTTGATGTTCAGGTCGGGACGCCCGACGATTTGCACGCCGCCCTTGGCGAAGCCGCCCACCAAATACACGGGCAAGCCGGTGGCACGGCCCGTGATGGCCGCTTCCAGCGCGCTGGCGGAGACGTCGATTTCGCCGGCGATCATGGCCGGCACGATGTCGAGGCCCTTGGCAAAGATGCGCTCCTCGATCTTCAAGTCGTATTTCGGCGCGATTTCCTTCATATAGGCGACGGCGCCGTAATGGGCGAATTTCAGGTTGCCCAGGCGTACCAGGTCGGCCGCATGGACGGCCAGCGGGAATTGCGCAGCCAGTGCGACGGCCACGGCGAGTGCCTTGGGGTTCAATAAGGACGAGATGCGGAAGGTGCTTGCCATGCGGTTGTCTCCAAAAAGTTGTTAGTTTTATATAGTCGATCATGCTGCCGCTCTGGAGGCGGTTATGAACATATAAAAGCATCTTCCGTGCCAGTGGAGCGCATTTTGGAGTTTATTGCAAGTGATTGTTTATAAAGGATTAATCTGAATCTGTTGAAAACGGGAAATGGCGCTATTCCGTCTTTTCGCACGGCGAACGTTACGCGAGTGCGGATTGCCGCATTCGCGGCGGACCGCTTCGATGCTGTCCGGCGCTGCGCCTGTCGTGGAACCTTCGTGGCGTGGCTGACTCTAATCGTAAAAAAGCGCGTTGCAAACAGGCTGGCAACGCGCAACTCCCCCGTGGAGTAGGGGCGGCGCCGCGTGGGCGCCTGATGGATTGCCCTCTGGCGCGCTTACTTCGGCGCCGTGGCCGGTGGCAGTGCTGGCGTGGTGGCCGGATCGGTCAGCGGCGCAGGCGGCGTTACCCGTCCCGCACCCGTTTCCGGCATGGCCGGCGTGACGGGGGCCGGCATCACTTGTGGGGTGGACGTAGGGTTGGGCGCCGTTGCTGGCAGCGGCGCCTCGGCTGGTTTCTTGCAGGCGGACAGGGAGAGCAGGGCAGCAGCGGCTAGCAGGGCAGGCATGTTCATGATGAGTCCTTTGTAAAGTATCAAGATAGTCGCGATGGGGTCGGCGCAGGTGGATGGGCGTGCGCCTCGTACTTGCGCCTCGCGTGAAGCTTGAATTTATTGCAAGAATGCCGATGATTCTGTTCGCCACTTCACCTTGAACGCAGAAATATCACGGCATTTAGATGTCGCACAGAAATAATTCTCCGAGGAAATAATTCGCACTTTCTTGCTTCTAATGTTCGTTAACGCACAGACCAAGGGGAAGCAGGGTGGCATTCTGTGCCCAGACGCTCAGGATTTGTCGTGTTCTGGCATAAAAATTGCCAAGAATTTAACAATCCGGGCTACCGGCAATCGTTTAAAAGGAGTATTCAAATGCATGCAATGACTCAGTCTCACGTGAAGAGCGAATTAAAGGCAGCGCACCAGGAACTTCGTAGCCCCGAAAAAGGTACGCAAATGATAGAGCGTGCGGCCCCGGTCCCTGCGGAACGCATGAATCCCATCTCCATGGCACCGATCGAGCGCGTGCGTTCGACGTCGGCCACCCTACGCCGCATCGAAAACATGCAAAAGTTGATCGGCGAATTGTCGCTGCACGAGATGCTGGCCGATGAAATCGCCTGGTTCCTCAAGTTTTCGCCATCGGGTGCACGCAAATATATTCGCGACCTGCGCGAAGCGGGCGTGATCGAACTGGCCCGCTACATCGAAGGTACCGCCACTTATTTGGGCAAGGCAGTGTACCAGCTCACGCCAGACCCTGAGCGCGTGCGCGCCTTCCTGGCCGCCATTGTCCAGCCGAAACGCGAAGGTGCGCCACCACGCAAAGACCGTCCCGGCCTGCGCGAACAAAGCATGGCAGGCAGCGGCCGTCACTTCCATATCCTGGCCGATGACACGCATTACGCCATCCGCGTCAACCGCGGTCCCGTGACGCGCGACCCGCTCGTTGCCGCGCTGTTTGGTGCGCCTCAGCAAAAGGCAGCAGAGTAAACAAGTTTGTGCCGCAGTGCCGCAGTGCCGCGGTGCCGCAGTGGCCGCGCGGCTGCTGGCTGCTGGCTGTCGGCCCGATGCCTGTCGTTGGCACAGTTGGCACTATTATTAGTTGGTATGATTCAGTTGGCATGATTCCTAGCACCTTGACAGCCGGGTTGCGACCCGGCTTTCGGCGTTCGAGCCGACCCTTTGAGCTTGGTGGATTGAAAAGATATCAATCAACCCCATGTGGTCTGGACTGTCCGCCCATTCCGCTGCGGCTTCATTCGAAGGAGCTCGTCCTTGTGTGCCTACGCCGTCTGCCTTAGTCTTATGCGCCCTCTTGCCCTCGTTGCTCCCGCTGCCATGCAGCGTGTCGCTGCATGAACCCGCTACTGTGGATCGTCCTCGTCACGGCCGCCATCGCCTTGTCGCTGTGGTTCCCCCGCTGGCGTCTGCGGCGCGCCCTGGCACGGCCCTTGCCACCTGAGGCGCTGGCCATACTGGAAAAAAACATTCCCGTGTATGCGCGCATACCGGCCTCGCTGCAGCAACAATTGCGCGATCTCGTCGTGCAATTCCTGTATCAAAAGAAATTCGTCGGCTGTGGCGGCCTGGAGATCACCGATGAAATGCGTTATACCATCGCCGGCCAGGCCTGCTTGCTGCTATTGAATCGCCAGACCCGCGTGTATCCGGAACTCGACACCATCCTCGTGTATCCCACGCAATTCATCGTCACGCGCAATGAAGTGGGGCCGGGCGGCGTGGTGACGCCATCGAGCAACGGCTTGCTCGGTGAATCCTGGGGCGATGGCCGCGTGGTGCTGGCCTGGGACCACGTGCAGCGCGGCGCCGCCGACTGGACCGATGGCCACAATGTGGTGCTGCATGAATTCGCGCACCAGCTCGACAGCGAATCGGGCGCCGCGAATGGCGCGCCCTATCTGCCCAGCGTGTCGAGCTACCGTAGTTGGGCCACCGTGCTGTCACGCGACTTCGATAACTTGCGCCACGACGCCATGCTCGAGCAGCAAAGCGTGATGGACCACTATGGGGCCACGAATGCCGCCGAATTCTTTGCCGTGGCCACGGAAACTTTCTTTGAAAAGCCGTATCAGATGGCCGAGCACCATGCCGAGCTGTATGCGCAATTTCTGCAGTACTACAAGGTCGACCCGCGCGACTGGATGGCGCCGCCTGTCGAGCCCGAACACAGGGCCGCGCCATTCCCCAACTTTGCCCAGCATTGGTAAGCGGCCACCTCAGGCCTGCAGCCGCCCCTGATTAGCCTAGCCTAGCTTGCCAGCGCCGCGCTGCGGCGCTTTGCGTTTGCTGGCCCGATCAAAGGCCAGTGCTGGAGCGAGTCACTCCCGAGGATTTCTTTGCGCGGGCGCAACATGCCTGCGCACGACAATCACTGTCCGATAGCCGCAGCCCGCTTGCCACATGCGCATCACTGCGTATGTGATTGAGCAGCTATGTGCGTAAGCGAACGGTATTTCGCGCTGGGCGGGCGCACGCTGGAACGGTGGCGCACGGTGCGTCCGCAGCCGACCAGGAGGGCCGAACCATGTCACACATCATTGCAGCTCATTTTCAATTGCATGAACAGATAGATGCCGCGCGCGTCGCCCTGAGCCGGGTGGGCTTTCCCGCCAGCCGCATCAGCGCCTTCTTTGTCAATCAGCCGGGGCAGCATGATCTGTATGGGCTCGGCGGTGACCGCGACGTCTCACCCGGCGCCCGCGAGACGCCGGAAGGCGTGCTGGAAGGCGTGGCCGTCGGGGCCGCCGTGGGCGCGGGCATTGGCGCCGCCGCCACGCTGGCGACAGGACCGCTGGGTCCGGTGGTAGGGGCGCTGGTGGGCGCCCACGTTGGCTCGCTCTACAGTTTCAATAAAATGAAGGAGGCGGGTGAGTCGGAAATGCATGGCGACCGAGATGGCGACCGACATGGCGAAAATCGCCGCCAGCCACGGCATCCGGGCATGCTGGTCGCCGTCGCGCTGGGCGGTCCCGACGAGCGTGAGCTGGCGCTCGGGGCGCTGCGCCGGCTCGGCGCCGAGCATATCGAGGAAGCGCAGGGCACGATTGCCAATGGCGACTGGCATGACTTCGATCCGCTCAGCATTCCCGTGCTGGTGGCGTGACGCAGCGTAGCTATGGTGCAACATGCATACATTCCGCGCTGTACGAAATTTAGGTATGATACCTCTCAGTATTCGTCATTATTAATAAATAATGGCGACAGGAATAGTTTCCGTGCGCCCGTAGTGAGACTGGACCAAGGTGACTGCCTGTAGTACTTGCCTCGCATGCTAACGAGTATGGATAGGAGGGCGCGTCATGACACAGGCATGGTTCATTCTGACTAGAACCGATGGGCGCGACATCTGCGCGCCCTCGCCGGCACAGCTGGCCGATGCGCTGGCCGAAGTCTATTCCGGCGGCATGGCGCCGGACGGCAGCCCTGCCTCAGTCTTGTTGCGCTTTGGCTACGACGACGGTTTGATGTATCAGGTCGAGGTCGCTAGCGGAGGCGAAGTCACTTTCGAGGAGTGGTCGGACCGCGATTGCGAAATCGCCCTGGCCAACCCGCGCCACATGTCGGCCCTGCCGCAGGATGACGCGCTGCAGCTGTGGCAGTGGCTGGCGCAGCGTCAGGTGGCGAAGATCCGCGGCCAGCCTTGGCAGGGCAGTTAGTGCGCGGCTCCCAAGCGGCCTTAGTGCGCCATCAGCACCGGGATCGTCATGTTCTGCAGAATCGTGCGCGTGACGCCGCCCAGGATGGTTTCGCGCAGGCGCGAATGTCCATACGCCCCCATCACCAGCAAATCGGCCGACAGCTGCATCGCCTGCGTTAGCAGCGCTGCGCCGATATCGCCGCGTCGCACGCCGCCGCCATCGAGCAGATGCAGGTGCGCTGCCACGCCGTGGCGCGCCAGGTAGTGCGTCAGTTCGGCGCCCGGCTGTTCGCCGTGCTCGGCCGCATGTACCTTGGCATCGAAGATGGCCACATGGACTTGTCCGGCGCGCTGCAGCAGAGGCAGGGCGGCCGTCACGGCGCGGCTCGCTTCCTTGCTGGCATTCCAGGAGATGAGCACATTGCGCGCCGCTGCGGGCGGCGCTAGCAGCGGCAGCGGCGGCGCGTACGGCACGATCAGCACGGGGCGGCCCGAATGCAGCAGTACATAGGCGGGAAAGTCGCGCATCACGGATGGCGATTTATCCTTGGCATTGTATTGGCTGATGACGACCAGATCCGCATAGCGGGCCAACAGGCTGATGCCGCCCGCCGCCTCATCGTCGAGCACGCGCTGCTCGAACGAGGCGACGCCGGCCGCGCGCACTTGCTGATCGAATCCGTCGAGCGAACGCGTTGCCCGTTCCCTGAGGAAATTGAGGTGCAAGCTCAGGTTCGGGTCGGCGTCGAGGTCGGGCTG
The DNA here is from genome assembly GCF_029892305.1 of Janthinobacterium sp. CG_23.4. Classification (NCBI taxonomy): domain Bacteria; kingdom Pseudomonadati; phylum Pseudomonadota; class Betaproteobacteria; order Burkholderiales; family Oxalobacteraceae; genus Janthinobacterium; species Janthinobacterium sp. CG_23.4. Next base: position 1,463,151 of record NZ_JARXUX010000001.1, read on the forward strand.
GTTCTGGTAGAGCAGGCGCGACACGCCCGTCAGCGCCACGCCCGTCAGGTGGCCGCCGCAAGCCTCGGTGATGTTGGCTGCCGCTGCGATGCGTGTGGCGCGCCCGGCGCCGTCGTCGATGTGGAGCAATACGGTTTTATACGTCATGGCCTGGCCTCTCGCGGTGCAGTAATGGCCATTCTGGCACAGACCGGGGTGCCTGCCGCGCACGACTGCGTCAGGTTGAGCACTTGATCTTGCGCAAAGCTGGCGATAAAAACTGCTCCTACACTTGATGCCACGCAGAACAACCATAACAAGCGGGGAGAGATAACAATGAAAGAACACAGGGTGGCGCTGGTCACGGGGGGCATGGGCGGGCTGGGCACGGCCTTGTGCCGTCGCCTGCATGCGGCAGGCTTTGCCGTCGTGGCCGCGCATACGCCGGGCAATGCACGCGTGGGTAGCTGGCTCGACGAGCAGCAGGCGCAAGCGTATGTTTTCCATCCCCTGGCCCTGGACGTGGGCGATTTCGCTGCCTGCAGCGATGCCGTCGCGCGCGTGCTGGCGCAGTTCGGCCGCATCGATGTGCTGGTCAACAACGCCGGTATCACGCGCGACCAGAGCATGCACAAGATGGAATTGCCGCACTGGGCCGAGGTCATGCGCACCAATCTCGACAGTGTGTTCAACATGAGCAAGCAGGTGCTCGAACCGATGCTGGCCAAGCGCTGGGGCCGCATCATCAATATCTCGTCCGTGAATGGCCAGAAGGGCGCGTTTGGCCAGTGCAACTATGCGGCCGCCAAGGCGGGCTTGCATGGCTTTAGCAAGGCGCTGGCGCTGGCACTGGAAGTGGCGCGCCATGGCATTACCGTCAACACGGTCTCGCCCGGCTATCTGCGCACGCGGATGGTGACGGCTGTGCCGGCCGATATCCTGGAGACGAAGATTTTGCCGCAAATCCCCGTGGGCCGCCTGGGCGAGCCCGATGAGGTGGCGGCCTTGGTCGCTTACCTGACATCCGACGAGGCGGCGTTCGTCACGGGCGCCAATATCGCCATCAATGGCGGACAGCACATGAGCTAAGCAAGCGTATCGCTTGCAGTAGGGCAAGGGCAGTAGGGCACAGTCATCCGTCCAGCCGGCAAGCACAATGGGCGCTGGGGCGCGGACGCATGGCAACGACAGTCGCGGCAGCAAAGGCAAGAAACACGGGGAAGGGCAGCGATGCCTTGCCTTGGGTCATGCCTTGCCATGGCGGCGTTAGCGTTGTGCCTTTTCCAGCCGCGTCTGGCAATCGATACACAGGCGCGCCTCGGCGCGCGCGTTCAAGCGCTTCAGACCGATGGCTTCGCCGCAGTTGTCGCACAGGCCGTAGCTGCCATCGGCAAACTTGGCCAGCGCCTGCTTGATCATGCACAGCTGCGCCACGTTGTGCTCGGCCGCTTCGCTGACGAGGGCGTTCAAGGTGCGCACGCTGGCGTTGTCGGCAGGCGAGGCTTCGATTTCATTGAGCAGCGAGGCGCGCGCGTCGGCCTCGGCCACTTCGTTCTCTATCTGTTCGAGCAACGCCAGCTTGCGTTGCTCGAGCACGCCTTGCAGGTGCTGCAGCTGGTCTTGCGGTAATCGATTCATGGTCATCACCCGGTAGCACTTACTTCCATGATGCTAGCCCAAAATTGGCCGCCCTGCTTGCTTTACTGCCTGCGCTGTCGTGCATGATCTGCTGGTACCAGTTTGTCTCGCCTCGCTGCTGGCTGAATCAGCCAGGTGCCCTATCTTGTAGCCGCTCTCGCACCTTGTCCAGGGTACCGAGGATGCGTATGGGATTGCCGCCGAGCACGGCGCTGCCCAGATGCAACAAGCTCGTCGCCAGGCTGATCCAGTGCCGTACGTCGTCGTTGCGGGCGATGTGCAAACGCACTGTGTCGAGCAGGCCGCTGAGCTGGCGCTGCGCCGTTTCCAGGCCAGCGACTGTGTGCCCGGCGGCATCGGCATACAGCTGGTTGGCTTGCTGGCGCAAGGCCACTTCCAGGGCGAAGACGGTTTGTGCCTGACTGTGGCTGATGCCGTTTTCGCCTTGGCTTGCGCGCTTGCGGATGGCGCGCATGACGGCGCCATGCAGGGTAACGGCCGCCTGCGACAGGCTGTCGGCCAGTTGTTCGACGCGCATGGCGCTGCTGAGAGCGGCTTCGCGGCGTTCGCTGCCGCTGCTCCTGCCTACTGATCCGTCCATTTTTCCTCCGTAGTGGTCAGGCTGGCGGCGAGCCGGGCGTGTTCGCGCGCCAGTGCCGCCAATTGCTGGCGCGCCAGCGTATGACGCAAGCCATACAGCCGATATTCTTCGGCTTTGCTTTGCTGCATATTTTTCGCCAGTACGGCCAGCAGGCGCTGCTGCGGCGTGTCGGCATACGCAATTTCCACGTCGAGCAAGCCGAGCACCATGTCGCGCTCGTTATCGCCGCTTTTGTCGTACAGCGCCAGCAAGCTGTCGAGCGCGGCCAGCAAGGCTTGCAGCGGCGCGTCGCCGTCGTGCAGCACTTGCGCCAAGTGTGCCTGCTGGCTGGCGGAGCCGCCCAGGCGCGACAGTTGCTGCAGCAACAGGGTGTAGGCGTTAACATGGCGATCGTCGATGCCGCTGCCCGGCCAGGCGCGGATGGCGGCGCCGGCGCCGGCCAGTTCGGGCTGTACGTCATAGGCATCGGCTTGCGCCAGCCGGCCCAGCGTTTGCAGGTATAGGCGCACGGCCTGCGTCAGGCGCGTGACATCGGCTTGCGCGGCGCGGCGTTGCGCATCGAGCAGGCGTTCGCGCGCGTCTTCGGCCGGCGAAAGATACGGACGCGCGCGCTGATAGCTGTCCACGTGGCGCTGCGACAGTTCGCTGAAAGCGTTCAGGGCATTGGTGCCGCTGGCCAGGGCGCGCACTTGCGCCAGGTCGTAGCGGGAAGTGGCGCAGCCGCACAGTGCGACGGCCAGGCAGATGTGCAGGCAAAGGGCGCGCTGATGGCGGATAGGCAGGGCGGACACGTGAGCTCTCGACAGAAAATACTGTATGGAAAGGTATTCTCAGGCCGGCCTGCGCTGGCTGCCTTGTGCGGGCGCAAGCGTGCTGCGATCAACTGTGCTTGCTGTCTTAAATTCCCGCGATGCCCGCAGTCCCCGCAGTTCCCGCAGTTCCCATCAATTGCTCGCGCCAGCCCAGTCCTGCCACGGTATCGCTGGCAGGGCGGTATTCGCAGCCGACCCAGCCTGCGTAGCCGATCTGGTCCAGTAGCTTGAATAAGTGGCGGTAGTTGATCTCGCCCGTACCCGGTTCGTGGCGGCCAGGCGTGTCGGCGATCTGGATGTGGCGGATCAGGGGTAGCATGGTACGGATGGTGTTGCTCAGTTCACCCTCCATGCGTTGCATGTGATAAACGTCGTACTGCAAGAAAACATTGCTGCGCTGGCAGTCGGTGATGATGTCGGCTGCTTGCTGGCTATGGTTTAGAAAGTAAGCGGGCATGTCGTAGCGGTTGATTGGCTCGATCAGCACGTCGATGCCGTGTGGAAGGCAGGCGTCGGCTGCATATTGCAGGTTGCCGATCAGGCTTTGCCGTGCCAGTCCCAGACTCATGCCGTGCGCTACGATGCCCGCCATGCAGTGCAATTGCTTCGCACCGAGTGCCAACGCGTAGTTGAGCGCCACTTGCACATAGTGACGGAATTGTTCGCCCCGGCGCGTATCGCAGGCGATGCCCCACTCACCGTGTTCCCAGTCACCGGGCGGGAAGTTGAAGACGGCCAGTTGCAGATGGTGACGTTCGAGTCGCGTAGCGATCTGGCGCGCCTCGACGGCATAGGGGAACAGAAACTCGACAGCATCGAAGCCCGCCTCCCTGGCGGCGGCAAAGCGCTCCAGGAAAGGCAATTCGGTAAACATCATGCTGAGGTTAGCGGCGAAGTTCGGCATGGCAGTACGCAGGTGAGGACGATGGACACCATCCTAGCTCAAAACCGGCAAAGGTAAGCATGCGTAAAAAAACCGTTCCAGAAGCAGGTTCTGGAACGGTTTTACCGTCTTGTTGATACAGACAAGCGCCGCCTGAAAGGGGCGCCTTAAGGCCGCGTTTTAGCGGCCGCGACCGCCGGAACGGTGCGATGCTGCCGAACGCGGCGCATTGCCGCCACGGTTGCCACCACCACCACCGCCGCCCGCTGGGCCGGCGCTGCGTGGCTTGGCGCCGCTGCCGCCGGTTTTTACGCGCACCACGGCGCCAGCTGGCGCGCGGCTGTTGTTGCGGTGGCCGCCGGTGCCGCTGCGCAATTGCACAGGCTGGGCGCGAGCGTTCAGGTCTGGCTCGAAGCCTTCGATGACTTCGCGCGGCAGGGTTTGCTTGATCAGCTTTTCAATGTCTTTCAACATTTCGTGCTCATCCACGCAGACCAGCGACACGGCTTCACCCTTGGCGCCGGCGCGACCCGTGCGGCCGATACGGTGCACATAATCTTCCGGAATGTTCGGCAAGTCGTAGTTGACGACGTGCGGCAACTGATCGATGTCGATACCGCGCGCGGCGATGTCAGTGGCGACCAGTACTTGCAATGTGCCATCCTTGAACTCGGACAGTGCGCGCGTGCGCGCCGACTGGCTTTTGTTGCCGTGGATGGCCAGGGCGCCGATGCCGTCCGCACCCAGTTGCTCGACCAGTTTATTGGCGCCATGCTTGGTGCGCGTAAATACCAGCACTTGCGTCCAGTTGTTCGACTTGATCAGGTAGGACAGCATCGGGTGCTTCTTGTCGCGGTCGACCGGATGGATCTTTTGCTTGATCACTTCCACGGTCGAATTGCGGCGCGCCACTTCGATCATGGCTGGCTTGTTCAGCAAGCCATCGGCCAGGGCCTTGATCTCTTCCGAGAACGTGGCCGAGAACAGCAGGTTCTGACGTTTTGGCGGCAGCACGGCCAGCACTTTCTTGATGTCGCGGATGAAGCCCATGTCGAGCATGCGGTCGGCTTCGTCGAGAATCAGGATTTCCACTTTCGACAGGTCAACCGTGCCCTGGCCCATGTGGTCCAGCAAACGGCCCGGCGTGGCGACGAGGATGTCGACGCCGTGCTTGAGCTGTTTGATTTGCGGGTTGATGCCGACGCCGCCGAAGATCACGGTGGAGTTCAATTTGGTGTACTTGCTGTAGGCGCGCACGCTTTCCTCGACCTGCGCGGCGAGTTCGCGCGTCGGTGCCAGGATCAGGGCGCGGATCGGGCGCGTCGAAGTGGTGCTGGTGATGGACGCGCCATTCGCGTCGGTCGACAGACGGTGCAGCACGGGCAGGGTAAAGCCGGCCGTCTTGCCGGTACCGGTTTGTGCGCCGGCCAGCAAGTCGCCGCCAGCCAGCACGGCGGGAATCGCCTGCGACTGGATGGGGGTCGGCACGGTGTAGCCGTGTTCGGTAACGGCACGTACGATAGCGTCGGACAATCCGAGGGAGGAAAAGGACATGGTAACTTTATTGTGAGATCGGCCTGTCGCCGTCGTGAGGCGCCAGTCGCAGGCAATCAGATTAGGGGTCGAAAGACAGCGGCAAGGGGACTGGTCATATGTGCCGCACACGCGAAGTATAACAGCATGGCAAAAAACCGCCGATTTTGTTTCAGGTGCGCAAGGCCACAGGTAAAGGAAGTGCATGCCTATGGCGCGCTCACCATGCGCATTAGTGACTAATATTGGTGCTAGCACTCCATGCGCGGGTCTTGCCGTGGTGCCGGGGTGCTCACTCCTGGAGCAATATCATGCGTATCGCCGATCTTCGCATCGCCACCCGCCTGTATGGCGGTTTCGGCAGCATCGTTCTGTTGCTGGTCGCCCTGGTCAGCGTCGCCACGCTGAATGTCTCGCGGCTGGCCGACGCCACTGCCATTAATACCCATACTTACCAGGTGCTCGCTGAAAACAGTGCGATCCTGGAGAGCTTGATTAATATGGAAACTGGCCAGCGCGGCTACGTCATCACGGGCGAGGAAGCGTCGCTGGACTCATACAAGGAAGGGCAGGCCGCGTTTGGCACGCACCTGGCGGCGGCGCGCGCCTTGACCAGTGATAGCCCGGCCCAGCAGGAGCGCCTGGCGAAGCTCGATGCTGCCAAGCAAGCCTGGCTGGCCGCTGCGCTCGATCCCGTGATCGCCATGCGGCGTACCGTGGTGCACGGCACGGCGACCATCGAGCCTGTGTTGGCGCGGGTGAAGGAGGGCAGGGGCAAGCGTGGCATGGATACCATGCGGGCGCTGCTTGGCGAGATCAGCCAGGTGGAAATGGGCTTGCTGGCCCAGCGCACGGCAGCGGCAGCGGCCCTGCAGGTCCGCACGCGCTGGACTTTACTGGGCGGCGGTGCGGCGGCGCTGGTCCTGGGCGTCCTGCTCGCCTATTGGCTGGCGCGTAACATCAGTGCGCCCTTGCGCTCGGCGATCGACATCGCCCGGCAGTTGGCGCAGGGCGATTTGACGGTGCAGGTAGAGGTGCATTCGAAGGATGAGACGGGCGAGCTGATGCAGGCCTTGAAAGACATGACGGCCAGCCTGCTGAACATCGTCACGCAAGTGCGCGGCGGCACGCAGGCCATCGCCACGGCGTCGCGCCAGATCGCCGCGGGCAATAGTGACTTGTCTGCACGCACGGAGCAGCAGGCCAGTTCGCTGGAAGAGACGGCCTCGTCGATGGAGGAGCTGACCAGCACGGTACAGCAAAACGCGCACAGTGCCAGCGAGGCCAACGGCCTGGCGGCGTCGGCTTCTGTCGTGGCAGGCAAGGGCGGCAGCGTGGTGGCGCAAGTGGTCGATACCATGGGCTCGATCAACGATTCATCGCGCAAGATCGTCGACATCATCGGCGTGATCGACGGCATTGCCTTCCAGACGAATATCCTGGCCCTGAACGCGGCCGTGGAGGCGGCCCGGGCGGGCGAGCAGGGGCGCGGCTTTGCCGTCGTCGCCACCGAAGTGCGCAACCTGGCACAACGTTCGGCCGCCGCCGCGAGGGAAATCAAGACCCTCATCAACGACTCGGTGGCGCAGGTGGAGAGCGGCGCGCGCCTGGTCGACGAGGCCGGTCACACGATGCGCGAGATCGTCGATAGCGTGCACAGGGTCAGCAGCATTGTCGGGCAGATCTCGGCCGCCAGCGACGAGCAACGGGCTGGCATCGAGCAAGTCAACCAGGCGATCAGCGAAATGGACCAAGTGACCCAGCAAAACGCTGCGCTGGTGGAAGAGGCTGCCGCAGCGGCTGAATCGATGCAGGAGCAGGCTGCCCGGCTGGCCGAGGTGGTGAGCGTGTTCAAGACGGCGCAGGTGGACGCCGCACCGCTGGCGCCGCGCCGCAAGCCGGCGAGCGCTGGCGCACGCTGGTCGGCGCGTCCGCCTGCCATGGCGTCGCGCCCCGCAGCCAAGGTGTTGCCGACTAAGACGCCGCCACCGCGCAACGTGCAGGCGGGCGACGGCTCACGTCTCGCCAAAAATGACAAATGGGAAGAGTTCTAGTCAGCGCTCTCGCCTGGGGCGCCTCGCAGGCCTAGTCATCGATCTCTTCGACGGTGTAGCTCATGCCACTGGCATCGAGGTAGGCGCGCAATGATGCCAGTGCGTGCCAGGGATCGGCGCGCAGGTGCTGGCAGATATACAGGCCGGCGTCCGTCAAGCGGATATCGGTTTCGGGCAGGGCGGCGTCGGGCGCGTCGGGTGCTTGCGACCGTGTGGCCAGCAGTTGCGCGATGTGCTGGCGCTGCTCCTGCGTCAGGCTGGCCGTAATTCTGAATTCAAATCCCATGTTTTCTCCCGGTGTTGTGGCGCGCCGATGCGCGTAATTTTAATCATCGAAAAAATCGTATATAGCTTGGCATTCTTTCCGTTTTTTTTCAAGATGTCTCGTGCATACTGCACCGCACTGGCCTGGCATGCAGCAACTGCACCAGTTTGCGGGCGGAAACGCCACGAAAGTAATACATTTTATATATTCAATTATTTTCACAAAGGAAAACATCATGCCTATCGCTACCGCCCAAGCTGCACAAAAACTGCTGACTCCAAATGATCATACCCTGATCATGATCGATCACCAGTCGCAGATGGCGTTCGCTACCCGCTCCATCGACCTGGCCCTGCTGCGCAACAATGCGGCTCTGATGGCCAAGGCGGCGGCGCAATTCAAGGTGCCGACGATCCTCACCACCGTGGCCGCCAAATCGTTCTCCGGCCCTATCTTTGATGAAATCCAGACGGTCTTCCCCGCACAGGCACCGATCGACCGCACGACCATGAATACTTGGGAAGATGTGCGCATCGCCGACAAGGTGAATGGCTACGCCAAGGGCAAGATCGTGCTGGCCGGCCTGTGGACGTCTGTTTGCATCGTGGGTCCCGCGCTGTCGGCGCTGGAACAGGGATTCGAGGTGTATGTGATCGCCGACGCCAGCGGTGACGTGTCCGACGAAGCGCATGCGATGGCCATGCAGCGCATGCTGCAGGCGGGTGCGCAGCCGATGACGTCGGTGCAATACTTGCTCGAACTGCAGCGTGACTGGGCCCGCAGCGACACCTACAACGAGACGGTGGCGACGGCCGTGGCGCACGGCGGCGGCTATGGCCTGGGCTTGATCTACGCCAAATCCATGTTCAACGCCAGCGAAGGCCATTGATGGCTCCTTAATTGCTCATAGACATGATTTGTCCCCGCCGCTTGCCGGCGGGGCAAGTGTTAGCATCTGATTTCGGAGATTTAGCATGAGCGCAAGCATGATTTTACACAATGGCCGTTTCCACACGGTCGACAGGACGCAGCCGCTGGCGTCCGCCGTTGCCATCGCCGACGGCAAATTTCTCGCCGTGGGCGACCTTGAAGACGTGATGCGCCATCGCGGCCCGGCCACGCAGGTGATCGACCTGGACGGCCGCACGGTCATTCCCGGCCTGAACGACTCGCATTTGCACCTGATACGCGGCGGCTTGAACTATAACCTCGAATTGCGCTGGGAAGGCGTGCCCTCGCTGGCCGACGCCTTGCGCATGCTGAAAGAACAGGCGCTGCGCACGCCGAACCCGCAATGGGTGCGCGTGGTGGGCGGCTGGACCGAATTCCAGTTTGCGGAAAAACGCATGCCGACCCTGGATGAAATCAACGCCGCCGCGCCCGACATGCCCGTCTTCATCCTGCATCTGTACGACCGCGCCCTGCTGAACCGCGCCGCCTTGCGCGCGGTCGGCTACGATAAAAATACGCCGAACCCGCCAGGCGGCGAGATCGTGCGCGACGCAGCCGGCAACCCCCACGGGCTTGCTGATCGCCCGGCCCAACGCCATGATTTTATATGCGACCCTGGCGAAAGGCCCCAAGTTGCCGCTGCAATTGCAAGTCAATTCCACGCGCCAGTTCATGCGCGAACTGAATCGCCTGGGCATCACCAGCGCTATCGACGCCGGTGGTGGCTTCCAGAATTATCCCGAGGATTACGCCGTCGTCGATGAACTGGCGCAAAAAGAGCAACTGACCATCCGCATCGCCTACAACCTGTTTACGCAAAACAAGGGCGCCGAGCTGCAAGACTTTCAGAAGTGGACCGGCATGCTGAAACCGGGCGACGGCACGGATTTCTTGCGCCACAACGGCGCCGGCGAAATGCTGGTGTTTTCCGCCGCCGACTTCGAGGATTTCATCGAGCCGCGCCCCGAACTGGCCGCTGGCATGGAAGACGAGCTGGAAAAGGTCGTGCGCCACCTGGTCGAGCAGCGCTGGCCATTTCGCCTGCATGCCACCTATGACGAATCGATCAGCCGCACGCTCGACGTGTTCGAAAAGGTTAACCGCGATACGCCGTTCGCCGGCTTGCACTGGCTGTTCGACCACGCGGAAACCATCAGCCTGAAAAATATCGACCGCGTCAAGGCGCTGGGTGGCGGCCTGGCCATCCAGCACCGCATGGCTTTCCAGGGCGAGTATTTTGTCGAGCGCTACGGCGCCCACGCTGCCAGGGCTACGCCGCCCGTGCAGCGCATGCTGGACGCGGGCGTGCCCGTGGGCGGCGGCACCGATGCCACCAGGGTCGCCAGCTATAACCCCTGGACGGCGCTGTACTGGCTGGTATCGGGGCGCACCGTGGGCGGCCTGGCCCTGACGGATGCAGCGGGCAGATTGTCGCGCGACACTGCGCTGTAGCTGTGGACGGCGGGCAGTGCCTGGTTTTCCAGCGAGCAGGGCAAGAAGGGACGCATCCGCGAGGGCATGCTGGCCGACCTGGCCGTATTGTCGGCCGATTATTTCATGGTGTCGGAAGAGGCGATCAAGTCCATCGAATCCGTGCTGACCGTGGTGGGCGGCAAAATCGTCTATGTCCAGGGGTCATTTTCTTCGCTGGCGCCGCCTTCGATTCCCGTGTTGCCCGAATGGTCGCCCGTGCGCACCGTGCCGGGCCATTACCGTGCTGCGGCCACGCCGGCGCAAGCGTTGCCGCCGCACCAGTGCGCGGGCGCCTGCGGCGTGCATGCGCATGCGCACGACCGGGCGCGCAAGTCGGTCGTGCCGATTTCCGATTTTTCCGGCTTTTGGGGCACGCTCGGGTGCAGCTGCTTCGCTTTCTAGGGGAACTTCATGCAATACAAAAAAGTGATTTTGGGGCTGCTGCTGGCCTTTGTCGTGGGCTTCGTCTGCCAGTTGGCGCACATCCCCGTGCCGGCGCCGCCAGTGCTGGGCGCTGCGCTGCTGGTGTTTCTGACTAGCTGCGGCTATTGGCTGACGGGCCTGTACCTTGAGCGCCGCGCACCAGCACAAGCGCAGCGGGAGGCGCCATGAACGTCATGCTGGCCGGCGCCGTGCTCGGCGTGCTGGTGGGCGTCGTGTGTCGCCGGTTCGACCTGCCATCGCCCACGCCACCCACGCCGACAGGCGCGGCGATGGTGGTGGCCATGACTTTGGGCTTTGTCGTGGCCGGGCATGTCAGTCCCTGAACGTAAAAAAACCGGCCTAGGCCGGTTTTTTCAGTATGCCGCGTGCGCGGCGCCGATGCTTAACCTTACGCGAAAGGCGTCAGCAAGGTAATCATCTGGCCAAAGATCTTCGGGCTGGCGGCAATCACGTCACCCTTGTACAGGTAGTCCGATTCGCCGCTGAACTCGCCGACGATACCACCCGATTCCGTGATCATCAGGGCGCCGGCAGCGATATCCCAGGGCTTCAAGCCTTTTTCGTAGAAGCCATCGAGGCGGCCGCAAGCGACGTAAGCCAGGTCCAGCGCGGCCGAGCCGGCGCGACGTACGCCCTGGCTGCGTTCACCCATGATCGCGTACATCTTCAGGTATTCATCGAGTGCGCGGGCGCTGCCTGCCACGTAGCCGGTGCCCAGCAGGGCGTTCGAGATGCGGTCCAGCTTGGTGACGCGGATGCGTTTTTCATTCAGGTAGGCGCCGGCGCCCTTGGTGGCTGTAAACAGGTCGTTGCGTACCGGGTCGTAGATGACGGCTTGCGTGACGACGCCGCGATGCGCGAGCGCGATCGAGATGCAGTACTGCGGGAAGCCGTGGATAAAGTTGGTGGTGCCATCGATCGGGTCGATGATCCATTGAAATTCATTCTCGTCATGGCTATTGGCGGAAGCTCCCGATTCCTCAGCCAGGAACGCGTGGTCCGGGTAGGCTTTGGACAGCACCTCGATGATGGCTTGTTCGGCCGCCTGGTCGACGTCGGTGACGAAATCGTTATGTTGTTTTTCCGTGACGACGACGCGGTCGAGGTCAAAAGAGGCGCGGTTGATGACGGCGGCGCCGCGGCGGGCGGCTTTGATCGCCGTGTTGAGCATTGGGTGCATGTGAGCTTCCGTTAAAAGCACGCGACCGCCCAGCGTCGCCTTTCGGCGCCGGTACGATAGAGTGCAAGAATGAATTAAAGAGCGGAGCGGTGTCGAACTGCTTAAAATCCCGGCCCGGCGTCAGCGTTTTGTGACTCCGTTTCCCGAAATTTTCTGTATCGATACCGCGCAATAGCGCTATTTTAAATGAATCTACCGGAAACCAACACGTCTCTTTTCAAGCGTCTGCGATTTATTCTTGCTGAAGCTAGTCGCCCTGGCAACATTGGCGGCGTTGTACGCGCCATGAAAACGCTGACTTAAGCGTTATACAATGGAACGCCTTTGCCGATGCAGCTTTCACGTCATTCGTCGCATCGTATGTAGAAAATGCGCAGAAATGTGAATTTTTAAATTGAATATGTCACGATTTATATCGCTGTGCAGGCAATTTTTCCTCAGGGCGCGGCGACTTGCTTGCCGGTTGCACGAGTTGGCCGTTCCAGGCGACGACCCATCGCGCCGCCTGTCCTTTTTCTTGCCGACTTCTCGCGTTAAGGAAACGCTCCATGGCCAAGTTAAGCCGAAGCTGGGCATACATTTTTCTCATACCGCACGTGTCACAATCACCGCCATCCCCGACTGTTGTCTGCATCAATACGATAGGCGCTTTCTTCATTTGCTCGACTCAAGTTAATTGCAATGTGCACGGTTCGGCCGGACGGCCATCATGTCTTGGGTGCGCCAGTTAGTTACCGGACAGGGGTGACTAATATATTGATACAAAAATTATAGCAGTTGCCGCGCAAAATTGCTTGATTGCTACCATTTATTCGACGGTTGATATGAAGCCTTAAGCCAGACCTCTGGCTCACTACATCTCACAGCGCATACTTTGGGGCGTGTTCAGACGGTGAGTGTCGGGTACACCGACATTGGGCGACAGTTGTTGGCAGCATGGAGGGCCAACGGCCAAGTCATTTTGTTGAAAAGCCTTTGCAGTAACGCTTTTCAGGCAGTCTGGCAGGCGGTACGCGTCAAAACAGTGATTGCCTAGTTGTGCCAAGTGTTTCTCATTTACAATGTCCGCACGCGTGCGACATCGAGTATATCGAACATGAAACAGCCTATCTCCCCCATGCGCATGAATCTGTACTTGATACTCGCTACGATCATTATGCATGGGCTGATGATGTTGGCGAACGAACTCTTCTTTGCGAGAGCACAATTCCTGAAAGGCATCGGGTGGATTTATTTGCCCGCCGGTACGCGCCTCTTGTGCACGCTGCTGTTCGGCAGGTCGGGCGCGGTTGGCTTGCTGATCACCGGATGGTTCGCCTGCTACTGGTACTACTTTCCAGGCGATCCGTTGCGAGCGACGATGGGCGCGATTGCGGGGGCCATTGGCCCTTATCTGGTCTACGTGATCGCGCAAGAGCGATTGGGCTTACGCGCTTCGTTGACGAACCTGACGCCTCAGCGGCTGTTGCTGTGCGCCGTCGGCTGCTCGCTTGCGAGTCCGCTATTGCACCACCTCTGGTTTGCCATACGTGATGACCCTCACTTGATGAGCGGCTTTGCCGTGATGTTTGTCGGTGACTTAATGGGGACATTGATCGTGGTGTACACGGCCAAAGGCGTGCTTGCGCTATTGCCCCCGCCTGCGTATTCTCGTTGATCAGTCATTTGCGTGCTAGAATTTATAGCAGTAAAGACTGTCGCTTGAGCCGACAATTACACAGTAGTTTACAACCGCGCCATGACAACTCCTAAACGCCCCGCCGACATCTATATGCGCTTCCTGCAATTAGCAGAGGCATTACGTGGTTTGCCATCCCTGCCGTCGCTCGATCCCTTGGAAGAGCGTATTTTGGGTATCATAGCGCGTGCCGGACAGGAGCAGCAGCGGCTCTCCGTACGCGACATGATGGGAAAAAAAGAGTTAGGCTCACCGGCGACACTGCACAGTCGGCTGACCTCCATGCGCGAGAAGGGCTGGATCATGCTGTCCGACACCGACGACGCGCGTCGCAAGCAAATCGAGCTTACGCAGGCTGCGTTACTGCATTTTGACAAGCTCTCCAAGTGCCTGCAGCAGGCGACAAAACTCGCTTGAGCAACAAGGAGAGCAACAGCATTGTCGTCTAAATTGTTCTGTAATTTATAGCGGCATGTGGTGGTTGACGTCAGCCTGGCAATATCGAAAAGTGCAGCGGGTGAAATGGCTGAGCGAGACCTTGATGCGGTTCGGGTTCCAGACGATGGTGATCCTGTCGCTCTGGCATGAAAGATCAAAAAAATTAAATAAAATACAATTTTAAAAATTAGGGACAAGTGCGGCTGCACAGGCGAGTACGGGGTAAAATCGAGCCTTGTGGGGCAAAGTAGCGGTCAATTCGCTGTCATCCCCTTGTTTATTGATACTGCACAATGTGCCCCTTAAATGAATCTGCCTGAAACCAATACATCTCTTTTCAAACGCCTGCGATTTATTCTTGTAGAAACTAGTCGTCCTGGTAACATTGGCGGCGTCGCGCGCGCCATGAAAACGATGGGGTTTTCCGATCTGGTGCTGGTCAACCCGCGTTTTCCCGATGCCTTGACGGATGCCGAAGCGGTGGCCTTCGCCAGTGGCGCGCAGGATATATTGTCTGGCGCGCGCATTGTCGGCTCGATTGCCGAAGCGCTCGAAGGCTGCAATTACGCGGCCGCCGTCTCGGCCCGCCTGCGCGAATTTTCTCCGCCCGTCACGGCCCCGCGCGCCATTGCGGCGCAGCTCGTCGCCAGCGCTGACCTGCATGCCGCCGTCATCTTCGGCAATGAGCGCTTCGGCTTGCCCAACGAGATCGTCGAGCAGTGCAATGTGCTGATCAATATACCCGCCAATGCCGAGTATTCATCGCTCAATCTGTCGCAGGCGGCGCAAGTCGTCGCCTATGAATGTCGCGTGGCCGCTCTTGGCGACGGGCAGATCGCCAGTGCCGTCGGTTTCCATGGCGACGCGGCCAGCCTGGCGCAGGTCGACGGCATGTACGATCACTTGCAGCAGGCGCTGGTGGCCATCGATTTCCTCGATGCCGACAACCCGAAAAAACTCATGCCCCGCTTGAAACGCCTGTTTTCGCGCACGGGACTGGAGACGGAAGAAGTCAACATCCTGCGCGGCATCGCGCGCCATATCCTGGCAATGGCCAAAAAAGCATCCTGATCGAGATCTGGCGGCCGCGCCAGTGCATTCCATTGCTCGCTTGCTCGCCATCTCCAAGGCGCCCAGTTCGCGCCGCGCAGCCGTCTCCGCCGCAGGCCATCGCCTGGCTCGAAGGCGCGCATGGCCGATGCTTTCAGTCGAAAAAATAGATGCGGTGCTCTAAGTTTTGCGTGCAGGCAAGCACTTCCTTTGGCGTACACTGGTTTGTAAAAGGCTGTACAAAACAAGGGGAGACAAAGTGGTGGAGACATGCTGATGCGACGCAGATCGTTTCTGAAATTGGGCGTGCTCGGCGCCTGCGCGCTGGCCGTCGGCGGCGTCGCATACCGCGCGCTGCGGGGGCCTGCGCCGCCTGGCCGCTTCGTGCTCGATGGCGAGGCGCGTGCGGCGCTGACGGCCATCGTGCCGGCCATGCTGGGCGAGGCATTGCCACCGGCCGGCGCTGCGCGCAGCAAGGCCCTCGATGGCGCCATCGCCGGCGTGGACACGGCCATTCATGGCCTGCCCTTGGCGGCGCAGCAGGAAGTGCAAGACCTGTTTGGTTTGCTGGCGCTGGCGCCCGCACGGCGTTTCGTCGCCGGCGTTGACCAAGGCTGGCCCGGGGCCGACCCGGCCCAGGTCGCCGCCTTCCTGCAGGCGTGGCGCACGCACCGCCTGGCCACCCTGCAGACGGCTTATCTGGCGCTGCACGACCTGATCCTTGGCGCCTGGTACGCCGATGCCTCCCACTGGGCCGCCATCGGCTACCCGGGACCGCTGCCTGAATTGAGTTGACAAGGCCATCATGAGCACATCTCCCATTCCCGACCCTATCGCCATCGGCGTTGCCAGCGGCTGGAACGTCACCGACGCCAGCACCTTGAGCGCCGAGCGCACCTTCGAAGCGGACGTCGTCGTCATCGGCACCGGCGCCGGCGGCGGCGTGACGGCGGAAATCCTCGCGCTGGCCGGCTTGAAAGTCTTGCTTGTCGAAGAGGGCGGCCTGAAGTCTTCGAAACACTTCAAGATGCGCGAAGCCGATGCGTATCCCACTTTGTACCAGGAATCGGCCGCGCGCAAGACGCGCGACAAGGCGATCAACATCTTGCAGGGGCGCACCGTCGGCGGTTCCACTACCGTCAACTGGACCTCGAGCTTTCGCACGCCGCCCGGCACCCTGGAATACTGGCACAAGCACTTTGGCTTGGCAGGCTATGGCGTCGATGCGATGGCGCCGTGGTTCGCCATGATGGAAAAACGCTTGCACGTGAGCGACTGGGCCGCGCCACCGAACGAAAACAACGACTTATTGCGCCGTGGCGCCACGGCGCTGGGCATCCCCACGGCAGCCATCCGGCGCAATGTGAACGGTTGCTGGAACCTCGGCTACTGCGGCATGGGGTGCCCGACCAATGCCAAGCAGTCGATGCTGGTGACGACGATCCCCTCGGCGCTGGCGCTGGGCGCGGGTCTGCTCGTGCATGCGCGTGCCGAACGTTTCATCTTCAAGGGCGAGCGCATCGACAGCCTGCAAGTGAGCGCGCTCGATGCCAGCGGTCAGGCACCGACGGGCGTACGCCTGAGCGTCAAGGCGAAGCATTTTGTGCTCGCTGGCGGCGCCATCAACTCGCCGGCGCTGCTGTTGCGCTCGCAGGCACCTGACCCGCATGGCTTGCTGGGCCGGCGCACCTTTTTGCATCCGACGGTGATCTCGGCGGGCCTGTTCCCTCAGCGCGTCGATGCCTATGCGGGCGCGCCGCAGACGATTTATTCCGACCATTTCCTGCACGTGGCGCCCATCGACGGTGCTATCGGCTACAAGCTCGAAGCGCCGCCCTTGCATCCGCTGCTGATGGCTACCACGATGGGCGGCTTCGGCGACGAACATGCGCGCACCATGCGCGAATTCCCCCATGTGCAGGGCTTGCTGGCGCTGCTGCGCGACGGTTTTCACCACGATTCCGTGGGCGGCAGCGTGTCCATCGACAGTTTCGGCGCGCCCGTGCTCGACTATCCGCTCACGCCTTTTATGTGGGATGGCGTGCGGCGCGCGCTGTTGTCGATGGCCGAAATCCAGTTCGCCGCCGGTGCGAAAAGCGTGTATCCCGTGCACGAGCTGGCCAGCCACTACACCAGCTGGGCGCAGGCGAAACAGGCCATCAATGCCTTGCCATTGAAGGCGCTGCTGACGCGCGTGGTGTCGGCCCACGTGATGGGCGGCTGTACCATGTCGGACGATGCGCGCTTGGGCGTGACCGGGGTCGATGGGAGCTACCACGGCGTGCGCAACTTGTCTGTACACGACGGTTCGTTGTTTCCCACCTCGATCGGCGCCAATCCGCAACTGACGATCTATGCGCTAGCGGCGCGCCTGGCCAGCGGCCTGGCGCAAGCGATGACCGGCAAGCCGGCCCCCGTACCCATGCCCACCCCAGCGACGGCATGATCGCGCGCATCCTCAAGTGGCTGATGCTGCTGCAGGTATTGGCCGTGCTGGGGTTCGCCTATCTGCTCATGCATGCCTGGGGCGTCGCTTCGCCCGGCATCGCCGTGCTGCTGGCGCTGACCATGTTGCTGGCCATGCGTGCGCTGATCGAGGCATACAATTTTCGCCTGAGCCGGCGCCTTGGCAGCCCGGTGCCAGCGCAGTATCAGCTTGGCGTACAGGGCGCCGCGCGTCTGTTCCTGGGCGAATTGCGCGCCACCTTGTTGACCTCGTCATGGGGCATGCTGCGCCCGCGCCTGCACGCGCCAGACGCCGCCACGGATGCTTGCGGTTTGCCGGTGCTGCTGATCCACGGCTATGTCTGCAACCGCGGCTACTGGACGCCACTGAGTCGCCAGCTGGCGCGGGCAGGCATCGCGCATGACGCCGTCGACCTGGAGCCCATATTTGCCGATATCGAGGATGTCGTGCCGCAAGTGGCGCGCGCCGTCGAAGCGTTGTGCGTCCGCACGGGCAGCGAGCGCGTCATCATCGTTGCCCACAGCATGGGCGGCTTGGTGGCGCGCGCCTGGCTGCGCCGCTACGGCGCCGCCCGCGTGGCGCGCATCATCACCATCGGCACGCCGCACCACGGTACGGTGCTGGCCAACTTGGCGACGGGAACGAATGCACGCCAGATGCGCCGCAGTCATGGCGCACTGGGCGGCGCGCCGCACGCCTGGCTGGTGCAGCTGGCCGCCAGCGAGACACCGGAACTGCGCGCCTTGATCACCTCGATGTATTCGCATCACGATAATATTGTCGCGCCGCAAACTTCCGCCCACTTGCCCGGTGCGCGCAATCTGGCCTACGGCGGCATCGGCCATGTGGCGCTGGCCAGCGATCCGGGCGTGCTGCACCAGCTCTTGGCGGAAATCACTACCAAGCACGAAGTCGCGCGGCCCCTTTCTTGCGCCCATTTTTCCTGAATCTTGTTGTGTTTTGTCTGCAGGGCGAGACGCTCTCTTTGAACGCTGCTGTTGCCCGGCTTTAACAGCCCCAGGGCCAGAAAGTGCTGTTTTCCACTGGTGTCCTGTATTAAGCTAGTATTGCGAAGGTGATGACTAGCAATGATTGCCGAGGCCGCATGCGCCGTTCCGTTCAGATACGCATGTGAGTTATTTTGCGTCGATGTATGGCAAAATATTGTAGGATTAGCATGGTGCCGTACAAGCGCAATGATGAGGGCAGTCAGATAATGAGTCTATGCAGTTTTCCTGGGGGTGCTAATTGTCTGCACGTATCCTGATTATCGAAGATAACGCCACCAATATGGAATTGATGGCGTACTTGCTGCGTGCCTTCGGGTACACGCCGCTGGCCGCCTATGACGGCGAAGAAGGCGTGCGCATGGCGCGCAGCGAATTGCCGGACTTGATCATTTGCGACGTGCATTTGCCCAAGCTCGATGGCTATGGCGTGGTGGCGCAACTGAAGAAAGACACGCTGCTGTGCAAGATCCCGGCCCTGGCCGTGACGGCGCTGGCCATGGTGGGCGACCGCGAACGCCTGCTTGAAGCGGGTTTCAATGGGTATATCGGCAAGCCGATCGAGCCGGACCTGTTCGTGGCGGAGCTGGAATCTTTTTTGCCCGGGGCGCCGTCGACGCCAGTTAAAAACGACATAGCGACCATCTTGATCGTTGACGATCATGTGTTGAACCGTGAATTCCTGACCGCTCTGCTTGGCTACGGCGGCCACCGCCTGCTGCAGGCGGGGAACGGCGCCGATGCGCTCGAAGTGCTGCGCACCGAGCGGCCGGACCTGATCATCTCCGACATCCTCATGCCGAACATGGACGGTTACGAATTCGTCACGCGCGTGCATGCCGATCCCGCGCTGAGCGACGTGCCCATCATTTTCTATACTGCCACGTACCGAGAGCAGGAAGCGATCTTGCTGGCGCAGGCGTGCGGCGTACGCTGGGTGTTGCCCAAGCCGTCCGACCCCGAGCTTATCTTGCGCACGGTCGACGAGGCGCTGGGACTGCTGCCGGCGTCCCCCCAGGTGTCCGCTGTGCCAGGCGCGGGCGGCGGTGCGGCCTCTCTCGCCACTGGCCAGCTGGCCGACATCGAGCACCAGGTCAGTGGCTACCTCGACGAAGTCGAGTCCAGCAGTCAGCAGATTTCGCAGTTGGCCAGCCAGCGCGAAGGCCACGCCGCCATGCCCGAAGACCTGAGCATCATGACGGAGCGCCTGTCGCGCTCTTTGTCGAGCCTGCAGGCGGTCAGTCTGCGCCTGACGGCCTTGATCGAGCTGGGCATCAAGCTGGGCGAAGAGCGCGACCCGCGCGCCTTGATCGAGGCGGGCTGCAAGGTGGCGCAGAATATCTGCGTCTCCAAGTACGCCTGCATAGGCGTACTCGAAGAGGGTGCCGAAAAGCTCAGTTATTTTTCCTCCTGCGGCGCCGAGAAAAGCCTTGAGTGCATCGCCAGCGCGCCGCGCGCGGGTATCCTGAGCCGCTTGCTGGAACAGCGCCAGCCTTGCCGTGTGAATGGTTTGAAGGGTGACCCTGGCGCGCTGGGACTGCCCGACACGCATCCGCCCGTGCACTCCTTCCTGGGCGTTGCCATCGCCTCGCGCGAGCGCAGCCATGGCTGGTTGTACCTGGTCGACAAGCTGGGCGCGAACGAGTTTTCGGAAGTCGACGAGCGGGTCGCTGCCACGGTGGCGGCGCAGATCGCCGTCGCCTATGACAACCTGCTGCTGTACGAGGAGATCAAGCGCCATCACGAGCAGCTGACCCTGGACATGGCGGCGCGCATCCGCCTCGATGAAGACTTGCGCCGTTTCCGCCTGGCCATGGATGCCACGGCCGATGCGATTTTCCTCGTTGACCGCGCCGGTATGTGCTTCGTCGATGTCAACCAGACTGCCTGCCGCATGTTGGGCTTTGAACGCGAGGATTTCCTGCGCGTGGGGCCGAAGGGCGCGAACGAGGGCGAGATCCAGCTGGAAGAGCTCTACAGCAAGCTGTTGGCGGGCGACCAGACCGGCCCGATGAAGGAATTGCAGCTGCATCGCAAGGATGGCTCGCCGCTGTCGGTGGAAGTGCAGCGGCGCACCCTGCGCTCGGGACAGAGCTGGATTCTGGTGGCCGTGGCGCGCGACATCACCGAGCGCAAGGATGCCGAGCAGCGCCTGATTAAGCTGGCCCATTTCGATACCTTGACGGGCTTGCCGAACCGCAGCCATTTTTATGCCTCACTGACCCATTCGCTGTCTCAGGCGCAGGAGCACCAGTGGACCGTGGCCGTGCTGTTCATGGACATTGACCGCTTCAAAAATATCAACGACACCCTGGGCCATGCCATCGGTGATGACCTGCTGCGCCAGTTTTCCAGCCGCCTGGTCGATTGCCTGCGCGTGCGCGATACCATCGGCCGCTTTGGCGGCGATGAGTTCGCCACCATCCTGGTGCTGCCTGAAGGCGCCCAACACGCCGTGGGCGTGGTCGACAAGATCCGCGAAGCGATGCGCAAGCCCTTCGACTTGCAGGGGCACGAGGTGACGGTGACGGTGAGTATCGGTATTTCCGTGTTCCCCGAAGACGGCGTCGATGCCGACACCCTGATTCAGTATGCCGACACGGCCATGTACCGCGCCAAGGATTCCGGGCGCGACGCCTTCCGCTTCTTCACGGCGGAAATGAATGTGCAATCGATGGCGCGGATGGACATGGAAAATGCCCTGCGGCGTGCCATCGACAATGGGGAATTCGTTTTGTTCTTCCAGCCCAAGGTGAACATCCTCTCGGGGCGCGTCAGCGGCGCCGAGGCGCTGATACGCTGGCGTCGTCCCGGCCATGGCATGGTATCGCCGGCCCTGTTCATCCCGCTGCTGGAAGAAACGGGGCTGATCGTGCGCGTCGGTAACTGGGTGCTTGACGAAGCGTGCAAGAAGATCAGCGAGTGGGGTGCCAGCAGCTTCGGTCCTGTGCACCTGTCGGTGAATGTGTCGGGCATCCAGTTTTTCGTCGGTGGCCTGGAAGAAGAGGTGCTCAAGGCGATCAGCAAGTACGATATCGCGCCCGATCTGCTGGAACTGGAGCTGACGGAAAGCTCGCTGATGTCGAACGCCGAGGAAACCATCGCTGTGCTGCGCAACCTGAAGTCGCTCGGCATCCAGATTTCCATCGATGATTTCGGCACCGGCTATTCCAGCCTGGCCTACCTGAAGCGTTTCCCCATCGACAAGCTGAAGATCGACATCGCCTTCGTGCGTGAAGTGACCAGCAACCCTGACGACGCGGCCATCGTGCTGGCCATCATCAGCATGGCGCACAGCATGAAGCTGGAAGTGATCGCCGAAGGCGTGGAAAACGATGCGCAGCTGGCTTATTTGCGTCGTCATGGCTGCGACGAGATGCAGGGCTATTATTTCAGTCGGCCCTTGCCACAGGAAGAATTCGAGCAGATGTTGATGGCTGGCAAGCTGCTGCAGGCGCCGCAGGATGCCGATAGCGATGAGCAGCAAACCTTGCTGATCGTCGACGACGATGTCTTCATGCTCGACGTGCTCAGCGACTTCCTGGCGCAGGACGGCTACCGCATCCTGACGGCGCAGACCGCCGCTGCGGGTTTCGACATCCTGGCGCGCCTCAAGGTGCAGGTAATCCTGTGCGACCAGTGCATGCCGCTCATGAGCGGCACCGAATTCATGGAGCGGGTCAAGCACCTGTGCCCCGATACCTTCCGCATCATGCTGTCGGCTTTTGCCGACCTGACGCCCATCATGGCGGCCATCAACCGTGGCGCCGTCGACCGTTTCTATACCAAGCCCTGGAAAGGCGCCGTGCTGCGCGAGAATATCCGCGAAGGCTTCCGCTTGCACAAGCTGCTGCATGGACCGGTGAAAGCGGCGGCCTAGGCGCTTGCCACTGCGTGTGCTGGCGCGCGTTGAGACGCAGTTTTCTATCGCATTAGACGCCCGTCTCTAGTTTTGCTCACTAGAATAAAAATCACCCATGAAGTGGCATGGCCTTGCAGATGACGGGAGCTGGCGATGGTGAAGAAATTGAAAGAGTTGACGCAAGACCAGGAATTGATGAGTGCGGTGCGTTCGTCCGCGCAGCAGATTTGGCAAGCGGGCCTCGGTGCCTACGCCAAGGCGCAGGAAGAGGGCGGGCGCGTGTTTTCCAAGCTGCTGAAGGAGGGCTCGCAATTCCAGCGGCGCACCGAAGACAAGGTGGGCGATGTCAGCGATAGCGTCAGCAAGCTGGCCGATGGCGTGGGCAAGCAGGCCAGCGGCTCCTGGGACAAGCTGGAACAGGTGTTTGAAGAGCGCGTGGCGCGTGCCCTGGCCACCATCGGCGTGCCGACGCAAAACGATATCGTCGCACTGCACGCCAAGATCGATGCCTTGAGCTCGCAGGTGGCAGCGCTGACGGGCAAGGCCGCGCCGGCGCCCAAGTCCAAGCTTGTGCCCAAGCCCGCCGTGAAGGGGGCGGCGAAAGCCATACCGAAAGCGGCGCCGAAAGCGGCCGTCGCCAGGGCTCCGGCCAAGCTGGCCGCGGTGGCCGCACCGCGCGCCGCAGCCAAGTCTACGAGCAAGCCCAGGAGCAAGCCAGTGAGCAAGCCTGTTGCGACAGCGGCGGCGAAGAAAAAAACAGCGCCCGCCTGAGTTGGTGCAGCATTGCTCCGGCCTGCGCGTGCGGGCTTTTTTTTGCCTGCGTTTTTCGCCGGTGCCGTGGGGCAGAGTGTTTCATTGCAGCTATCTTAGGTGGTATGCTTGCGGCAGAACACAGAGAGATTGCCCGTTATGCCACAAAAAGTACCACGCCGTACCCGCGAACGCATCCTGGAGTTGTCGCTACGTCTGTTTAATGAGTTTGGTGAGCCGAATATCACGACGACCGTGATTGCGGAAGAGATGAATATTTCGCCGGGAAACCTGTATTACCACTTCCGCAACAAGGACGACATTGTCAATTCGATCTTCGTCCAATTCGAGGCGGAAATCGAACGCATCCTGACCGTGCCTGACGGGCGCCGCTCGAATATCGAGGATGTCTGGCTGTACCTGCACCTGATGTTCGAACTGATCTGGCGCTACCGCTTTTTCTATCGCGACCTTAATGATCTGCTGTCGCGCAACCGCAAGCTGGAATTGCATTTCAAGCTGATCCTGGCGCACAAAATTAAGGTCGCTACGCAGCTGTGCGAAGATTTGCGCAGCGAACAGTCTTTGGAAGCGTCGGACATGGAAGTGGCTGCCATGGCGACAAATATGGTGGTCGTTGCTACCTACTGGCTGTCGTACGAATATGTGCGCAACCCGCGCAAGTACAGCGAGCAGCAATCGATGTCCGATGCGCTGGCGCGCGGCTGCTATCAGGTGTTGTCCCTGATCGGGCCGTATCTGCGCAATGAAACGCATTTGCTGTTTCGCAAACTCTCGGAAGAGTATGTGACCAAACTCAACAACGACTGAGCGTGCCGCTGCGGCTAAGCGGCAAGTCGTTATTTACAGGAGACATGTATGGCTTGGAAACAATTTCCCTATCCTGAAGAAGCATATGTCTACACGCCGCATACGCTGGAGGCAGCCTGGGCGCGCCTGCATGCGGGCGATGTGGAACCGTTTCCCACGCACCCGGCGCTGGTGCAGGCCTGGCTGGCTTTCCATGCGGGCGACTTCGAGCGCGCCGTGAAGCTGGGCTTGGCCGTCGGCGTGCCCGGCTATGCGGTGGCGCACAAGGCGACCTGTATCTATGCCACGCACCTGGAAGTGCAAGACAGCCAGAAACTCGACATGTATGAAGCAGTCGCGGAGCGCTGCGAGCGCCAGCAAAGCGAGCAGCCCGATAACCCGGCCGGCTACTACTGGCATGCTTATAGCCTGGGCCGCTATGCGCTGGGCACGTCTGTCGTCAAGGCCTTGGCGCAGGGTATGGGCGCGCGCGTACGTAACAGCCTGGACCGCACGATGACGGTGGCGCCCATGCATGCGGAAGCGCATATCGCGTTTGGAATTTATCATACGGAAATTATCGATAAGGTCGGCAGCATGATCGGCAGCCTCACCTATGGCGCCAACAAGGAAGATGGCTATCAGCACTTCAAGACGGCGCTGGCCCTGACGCCGCATTCGGCGCTGGCGCACAGCGAATATGCGCGCGCCTTGAATATGCTTGACGGAAAGAAAAAGCTGGCGGAAGCGCTGGCCCTGTATGAAAAGGCGGCTCAGTGCGTCGCACTGGACGCCAAGGAACGCCTCGATATCGAGGTGGCTATCGACGAATTGAAAGATTAAGGATTACCGTGATCAAGGCTTTATGTGTGTACTGTGGCGCCAACGCGGGCGTCTCGCCGGACTATGCCGTGGCGGCGCGGGAACTGGCGCGCGTGCTGGTGGCGGAAAATATTTCACTGGTGTATGGGGGTGGCAAGGTTGGCCTGATGGGTGTGATCGCCGATGAAGTGCTGCGCCTGGGAGGCGAGGTGACGGGCGTGATTCCCACCCAACTGGTCGAACGCGAAGTGGGTCACACGGGCTTGACGCGCCAGTTCATCGTGAAGGACATGCATGAGCGCAAGGCGATGATGGCCAGCCTGTCCGATGCCTTTATCGCCATGCCCGGCGGTTATGGCACGCTGGAAGAGCTATTCGAGATGCTCACGTGGGCCCAACTGGGACTGCACGCCAAGCCTATCGGCTTGCTCAATGTCGAGCGTTTTTATGATGGCTTGCTGGCCTTCGTGGAAAATGGCAGGGAGCAGGGCTTCATCCGCCCGCAGCACGCAGCTTTCCTGAATGCCGATGCCGATCCGGCAGCGCTGGTACAGCGCTTGAAGGATAGCGCACCCTAGTGCGCGTGCGTCGTTGCCAAGCCCGACAGCCATGCCCTGGAAAGCGCATGGCTTTTTTATTGCCACACGAAAATTTTGGACCGGAACAATATTAAAGTTGCCAATTCATCCATGGTACTTCTCAATAGACATGTTTTTTTTGAAATCTAAAATATCTTTTATATACGACGGTGCCAAGCTAGTGTTGTCCAAAAGACAGATATATCAGACGTCCGCCGCGGCTCGCCTGAGTTTCCTGCGACAACGTGCAGGTAGTGCAAAGTGCCACAACCTTGCTGCTTGCCCATCTTGAAAGCATGTTATTTTGAAAGCTTTGACCCTCTTGCGCACGGCTGCCGTCGCTGCCATGCTCGCCGCTGGCGGCGCCCACGCGCAAACTAGCACCATTAACTTCAATGCGCTGGAGACCTCCGGCATCTTTGCTGCCGTTTTACCCTCCTACTCCGAAGGTGGCTACGATCTGTTGTCGGCATCGTGGAAAGAAGGCCTCGTGCATACCTTCCAGGTCGATAATATCGCTGCCAACGTAAGCGCCGTGCCGGAACCGGCCACATATGGCATGCTGCTGGGCGGCTTGGGCCTGCTGGCTTTCATGCGCCGCAGCAAGAACGCCGCCTTAACCTGAGCTTGAACTTGAATTGGCGCCGGCGCTGCCGGCGCGCATGAAAAAAGCCGCCGCTGCTTGAGCTGGCGGCTATTGCTTACTTGTCGCCACCGGTGCTCACGACCACAGGCGCTGGCCCGACAGGTCGAGTTGGGTCAAGTACAGTCGCACGTCGAACTCGTACTGGTGGTACTGCGGTTCCATATACGCGCACAGCTTGTAGAAGGCCTTGTCATGTTGCTTTTCTTTTACATGCGCCAGTTCGTGCACGGCGATCATGCGCAGGAATTCCAGCGGCACTTCCTTGAACATGGTGGCCACGCGGATTTCATGCTTGGCCTTGAGCTTGCCGCCTTGCACGCGTGAAATCGACGTGTGCAAGCCCAGCGCGTGCTGGATCACATGGATCTTGCTGTCGAACGCCACCTTGTTGATGGGCTCGGCATTGCGCAGGAATTCATTCTTCAACTCTTGTACGTACTGGTACAAGGCCTTGTCGTTGCGCACCTCATGCGCGTTCGGGTAGCGTTTTAGCAACACTTCGCCCAGCTTGTCTTGCGCGATCAGTTGTTGCACTTGCGCTTGCGTTTGTTCGGAATAGGCGCTCAGGTATTTCAGGGATGGCTGCATGCGGGGAAGGGCGCGGTCGAGAGTAAGGCGAGAATGTACCATACCGCCGCGCCCCGCGCTGTGCCAGCGCCGACATCGGCCGCTGCGGCCACCCCACGCCCCACGCCCTTGTCTAGCCTGGCCTGGCGTGGCAGATCAGCGCGGTTCTGCCTTGTGCTCGTCGTCGTGGCTGCCTTGCAGGCTCGCCTTGGCTTGCTGCTCGGCGTTGCCGCTGCGCGACGCGCTACTGTTGCGGCCTTCATTAGCGCGTTGGGCCGATTGCCGGCTCTCGCCGCCTTTCCTGCCGATTTCCGCCATGTGTACACGGTTGCGGCTGACCGCTTCGCCACCTTTTTGCCCCGCCCGGCGTGCTTCTTCCGAGTCAAATTCATGCGCCGTGCCCTTTTGATGGGCTGCCTGACCGCCCTTGCTGGCAATTTCGCGTTGCTGGCCTTCGCTCATGGCGGCGAAACCGCGTTTGGCCGTGCCTTTGCTGCTGCCCGATGCGCTGGCTTTCTGGCTGCTGCCAGCGCCTTTGCCCTGCTCATTACTGTTCGCCATGTCGCTCTCCTTGTTGTCGGGTAGTGGCCCGGTGTTCAATACGGGTCAATACGGGTGCTCAATGTGCTTGATCGGATTGCCTGCCGGGATCGCTGCTGCGGCCCGCACCGTCGCGGTGGCCCGTGGCATGCAGTTTTGCGAGCATTTCGCGCTGGCGCTGTGTGGCTTTTTCCGTTTCTTCGGCCGTCTTGCGCACCACTTCGTCAGCGAAGGCCACGGCCGTGCGGCTCGCTTCGGGCAAGTGATACTCTGCCGTGCGCTTTATTTCGACATTGGCGTTGGCGACGAGATTGCCGAGTTGCTGCTGGTACTGGCGCAGCTTGTTACTACCCGGCTGCAACTGGGCAGCGGCCAGCGACAGGAACTCGCCCGTGTCGCGCGCGCACAGCAGTTGCTGGCTGGCGCTGCCCCATTCCTGCAGCAGTTCTTGCGCCAGCCGCAGATGCAGCTCGCTCAGTTGCTGCGCCGTGTCGAACAGCTTGCGTGATAGTTCTGTGGCGAAATTGCACTGGATTTCCAGGTGCGACTTCAGCGCTGGGCTGAGATGGGGAGGGATGCTGTTTGTGAACATGTTCTACCTCAATGAAAATCTGGTCCGAGAAACACCCGGTGTAGCGGATGCGACGTGTGCTGAAACAAGCAAAGAGATAGACGCCGTATGGCGTCCCAGGTTCCCTGCGGGATGCCGGTTTGCTGTGAGAATTCGGGCTGGCAGACGTAAAAACGCGATGACTTTGTGCCAGATCAAATGAAGATGTAGCGCTTTGCCAACGCTGGCAGTCATGCAGCGCGTGTGGAAAATGCAGGCTTGCAGGCCCGGCCGTGCGACAATAGCCGGCTCGCGGCAGCGCAGCCGATGGCCGGCGCGCCTGGCTTAGCCGAGCATAGCCCTCTTTTTTGCATTATTCCTCGACCATGACGCATCCCGAATACATCCTGACCCTGTCCTGCCTGGACCAGCGCGGCATCGTGCACCGCGTGTCCGGCTTCCTGGCCGAACACGGCTGCAACATCCTCGATTCCGCCCAGTTCGGCGACCAGGAATCCCAGCTGTTCTTCATGCGCGTGCATTTCGCGCTGGAAGACGGTAGCGTCAGCGACACCCAGTTGCGCAGCGACTTCGCCGACCTGTCGCAAGTCATGCAGCTCAATGGCCAGTTGCACGATGCGCGCGTCAAGCCGCGCGTGATGCTGATGGTGTCGAAGATCGGCCATTGCCTCAACGATTTGCTGTTCCGCTACAAGAGTGGTTTGCTGAACGTGGAAATTCCCGCCATCGTCTCGAACCACATGGAGTTCTACCAGTTGGCGGCCAGCTACAATATTCCCTTCCACCACCTGCCCCTGGCGGCCGGAGCACCGGAAGCGGCCAAGCTGGCGCAGGAAGCGAAGATCATCGAGCTGATGGACACGCACAAGATCGACCTGGTGGTGCTGGCGCGCTACATGCAAATCCTCTCGCCCGGCCTGTGCCAGGCGCTCGATGGCCGCGCCATCAATATCCACCATTCCTTCCTGCCCAGCTTCAAGGGCGCCAAGCCGTACGCGCAGGCGCACCAGCGCGGCGTCAAGCTGATCGGCGCAACGGCCCATTTCGTCACGGGCGACCTCGACGAAGGCCCGATCATCGAGCAGGACGTCGAACGCGTCGACCATGCGATGGATGCCGAAATGCTGACCGCCATTGGCCGCGATGTCGAGTGCGTGGTGCTGGCGCGCGCCGTGAAATGGTTCGTCGAGCACCGCATCTTGAAAAATGGCGACAAGACCGTGGTCTTCCGCTGATAGCGCCGCCCGTACAATATTGATATCCACTTTACAGAGACAGAAACACGATGGCCCTCAAAGCAACAATTTTCAAAGCCGATCTGCAGATCGCTGACATGGACCGCAATTACTACCAGGATCACGCCCTGACCCTGGCGCGCCACCCGTCCGAAACGGACGAGCGCATGATGGTGCGCCTGCTGGCGTTCGCCATCCACGCCAACGAGGCGTTGACGTTTACCAAGGGCTTGTTCGATACTGAAGAGCCCGACCTGTGGCAGAAAGACCTGACAGGCGCCATCGAGCTGTGGATCGAAGTGGGCCAGCCCGACGAAAAACGCATCCTGAAGGCTTGCGGGCGTTCGGCGCAGGTGATCGTCTACAGTTACGGCGCAACCAGCCATATCTGGTGGAAGCAAATCGCCAACAAGCTGGAACGGGCGAAGAACTTGACCGTGATCAACCTGCCATCCGAGGCGGCGCAAGACATGAGCAAGCTGGCGCAGCGCAACATGCAACTGCAATGCACGATCCAGGATGGCCAGATCTGGCTGACCGACAGCGTCAACACAGTCTTGATCGAGCGCGAGCCGGTCAAGCCGGCGCGCTGATTGTGATCGTTTGAAACGCAAAAAGCCCGGAGCGATCCGGGCTTTTGTCATTGCTGGCGTTTATATCGGCGCGCTGCCCAGGCGCTCGATGCTGCTTGAGCGCTGCATGCTGCGGCTGATACGCGGATCGCCGTAGTAGCGCACTGCGCCCGAGCCGCCGATGCTGATGCTCAAGTCATCCTTGGCCCACACTTGCGCCTCGCCCGAGCCACCGATGCTCACCTGCACGTCGCGCGCGGCCAGGCGGCCTGCCTGGATATTGCCCGAGCCGCCGATCGATGCCGTCAGTTGCCGCGTCTTGCCGCTGGCCGTAAAGTTGCCGCTGCCACCGACGGCCACGGCCACCTGGCGGCTATCGAGGTCAGGCGCGTGGATGGCGCCGGAGCCGCCCACGTCGAAGCGCAGCTTATCGGCGCGCAAGCCCATTGCCGTGATGCTGCCCGAGCCGCCCACGCTGATGCGCTCCACCTGGCGCGCCTGGATGACAATGCTCAGGCTGCTCTGACGGAAATGCATGTTGCGCTTGGCGCTGCGGATGCGCAAAGTGCCGTTTTCCACCACCGTCTCGATCAGCGGCACGATATTGTCGTCGGCCTCGATGGTGATGCTGTCCGTGTTGCCGATGCGCAATTCGACCGTGCCCGGCACATTGAGCGTCACGCCTTGGAAACTGGCAAGCTCGCGCGTCTGCTTTTGCAGCTTGCCGCTGCCCTCGATGCTGTTGCCGGAGATCCAGTCGAGTGGCGACGCCAGCACCGGCGCGGCCGGGATGGCCAGGGCGCAGGCGGCCAGCAGCAGGGCGCTGGCGATGCCGGCGTGGCGAAGGCGGCGAAGGTGGCGAGGTTGGAAAAGTGGCTGTGTCATTCTTGCTCCCTGTTTTGAATTAGTCTGCAGCCATGGTAGGCCAGACACCCGCGCCTGTGTAGCGCGCTGCGACAGACTGCGGCAGCGGCGGCACAGAATGCAGCAGGCTGTGACGCGATGGCATGAGGTATCATGCGGGTATTGGACATACGACGACCGGCTCGCGCCGCTCACACTACTGGAATTACATGCTGATCATTACCATCAAACAGGGCAAGGAAAAGAGCTTGCTGGGCCAATCCTGGATTTACGCGTCTGCGATTGAAAAAGTCGAAGGCAAGCCGCAGGAAAAAATGAAGCCCGGCTCGACGGCCATCGTGCAAAGCTCGGCGAAGCAATTCATCGCCCGCGCCGCCTACAATTCGAAGTCGCAAATCCGCGCGCGCATCTGGAGCTTCAAGGAAGATGAACCGGTCGACCATGCGCTGATCAAGCGCCGCGTCAAGGCTGCCATCGAGAAAAAACTGCCAGTCATCAAGAAGGCGGGCGAGAACCAGCTGTTGACCCTCATCAAGGGCGAAGACGAGGGCTTGCCGGGCCTGGTGGTGCAGTTATTTGGC
Source organism: Janthinobacterium sp. CG_23.4 (assembly GCF_029892305.1). NCBI lineage: Bacteria > Pseudomonadati > Pseudomonadota > Betaproteobacteria > Burkholderiales > Oxalobacteraceae > Janthinobacterium > Janthinobacterium sp. CG_23.4. The sequence continues at coordinate 1,494,002 of NZ_JARXUX010000001.1, forward strand.
GGCGTGCAAGGCTATCTGATTTGCCAATTCAATGCCGGTGGCGTGGATGCGTGGAAAGTGGCCATCGTGCAATCGCTGATGGCTTCTACCGGCTGCGTGAACGTGTACGAGCGCTGCGATGATTTGATGCGCAAGGGCGAAGGCTTGCCCCTGATCGACGGCGCCCTGGCCGGCGAAGAGCCGCCCGATGAAGTCATGCTGACGGACAACGGCGTGCGCTATGCGCTGGACTTGAAGACCGGACATAAAAGCAAGTTCCGTTGAGAGCGGCTGCCTGACGTGAAAAAAACCGGCGCCGGCCGGTTTTTTTATGGCTAACCCGCGCATCACCGGAGTCGGATCCTGAGGATCCGACTCCGGCTGTAGCAGGGCTTGGGAATGATGGACGGCTAGTCCAGCGGCACGCTGCGGTACTTGTTGACTTCTAATGCAGAAACCGCCGGCGCATTATTGCCCCACGAGGCACGCACATACGTCACCACGGCCGCTATCTCGGCGTCATCCATGGCGGCACCGAACGGCGGCATGCCATAGGGCCGCGGGTTGCTGCTGGTCCCGGGCGCAAAGCCGCCGTTGAGCACGAGGCGGATGGCGTTTACGGCCGAGTCCGTCGTCAGCGCGCGCTTGCCGGCCAGCGGCGGGTAGTCAGGCGGCACGCCTTTGCCGTCGGCCTGGTGGCAACTCGCGCACTGCGCCCGATACAGTTTTTCCCCCAGTGCCAGTTGCTGCCGAACTTGCTCTGACGTTTCGCGCGGGGGGCGTGCTGCCGCCTGCGCCGGGCCGGGCAAGCTTTTCAGGTACACGGCCATCGCCTGCAGGTCGTCGCTGCGCATATGCTGCGAGCTTTGCCGCACCACCTCGGCCATGGGGCCCAAGGCGGTGGCGCGCGGCGAGACGCCCGTTTGCAGCAATGCCACGATATGCGCCGTGTCCCAGTCGCCCAGGCCCGTTTGCGCATCCGATGTCAGCGCGGGCGCGTACCAGCCCAGTACGGGTATCAGGCCGCCCGACAGTGTCTCGTCGCTACCGCCCAGGGCATTGCGGCTGCTATGGCAGGCGCTGCAGTGGCCCAGGCCCTGCACCAGGTAGGCGCCACGATTCCATTCCATGCTGTGCGTCGTGAGCGGCTGGTACACGCCGGGCTTGAAGTACAGTGCGCGCCAGGCGGCCAGCGCGATTTGCTGGTTGTAGGGGAAGCGCAGCGCGTGCGGCGCGTTCGCCTGCCTGTGCGGCGGCACGCGCTGGAAATATGCGTATAGGGCGTCGCTGTCTGCGCGCTGCACCTTGGTGTAGTTGGTGTAGGGGAACGCCGGGTACAGCAAACGGCCGTCTTTCGACTTGCCGTTGTGGATGGCGCGCCAGAAATCGTCGGCCGTCCAGCTGCCTATGCCCGTTTCCTTGTCGGCCGTGATGTTCGGTGAGAGCACTGTGCCGAACGGCGTCTGCAAGGCCCGCCCCCCCGCGTACGCCACCCCGCCGCGCATCGTGTGGCAGGCCATGCAATTGCCCGCTTTGGCCAGGTAGGCGCCACGCGCGACCAGCTGTTGCTGGCTAAGGGGGCTGGCAACGGCGGCTGGGCCGAGGTCGTCGTCCGGATACAGCAGGACGTTGGCGCTAACGCCGGCGAGCAGTAGCAGGCCGGCCGCGATCATCCATTTTTTCATGGCGCCACCTGCGCCGCAGAACCTGGCACGCCGCCGCAGTGCAGCGGCAAGGGCAGGGTGATGCTGCTGGCAGGGCGCGCGTCGGCGCTGGCCACTTGCGTGCCCAGCCAGGCCGAGACGGCGCCCACGTCCGCATCCGACAGGCGCTGGGCCACTTGCGCCATGCAGTCGGGCGCATGGGCGCGGCGTATGCCATTCTTCCAGGCACCGAGCTGGGCGTTGATATAGTCGCGCGGCAAGCCCAGCAAGCCGGGGATGGCTGGCGCCACGCCGGCCAGTTGGTGGCCATGGCAGGCGCTACAGGCTGGAATTTTTTTGCCGGCATCGCCTTGCAGCACCAGCTGCTTGCCGCGCGCCAGGGCCGCCTTGCCGGCGCTGCTGGGCTGGGCCGGCGGCGGGGCAGGGTGCTGCGCCGCAAAATACTCGGCGATTTCGCGCAGGTAATCGTCGGGCAAGTGTTCGACCATGTAATTCATCGTCGGGTACTGTCGCCTTGCTTCGCGGAAGTTGAGCAGCTGGTTGTACAGATAGCCGGCCGGCTTGCCGGCGATACGGGGAAAGAAGGCATCATGGCGCTCCTTTGGCGCATGACAGGCGGTGCAAGCCTTGATGCGCTGTTCCAGGCTGTCGTGGCGCGCTGGTAGCGTCGCCGCTGCTGCCAGCGCCAGGCCGGGCAAGGGCAGTGCCAGGGCCAGCACCAGTGCCAGTGCCAGTGCCAGTGCCAGTGCGCAGCGGCAATGCAGTGCTAGCGAAAGTTGTCTGGAAAGTGGCATGGCAAAATAAGCTCTCTCGTCGGTCGCAACGGCGTGCCGGTCTTGCTGCACGGATCATTTTTTACCCTAGCATATACCCGCCACGGTGATTCTGACAGCATCAGTTGTGAAGAACACGACAGATCAGTTATCAGTTATCAGTTATCGCTTTAAGGGAGTAGGATTGACATGCGATGGGTCATTGGCGGCAGGGGGTGCCGCCATGCGTGCACCAGCTCAGACGGGGGCGGGCGGTGTGGCCGGCGGCGTGCTGGCGCGGGGGGCTTTTTGCGCCGTTACTTTACCGCCGTCGGCGATCCAGCGGCGATACACGCGCAGGGCCACTTGCGCATCGTCGGCTGCGTACAGGATCTGTTTTTCCGTCAGGCGCGAGGTGGCCCAGTTGGTGGTGGAGATCTTTTTTGATTTCTGCAGGTGCAGGCCAAAGAACTTGGCCACGGCAGTCTTCGCGCCCAGGTCGTTGCGCTGGCCGCCGCGCAGGGCGACGGACAGGTCGAGCACCTGGGCCGGCGCGATACCGAGCTTGTTGCGCAGGCGCTTGACGTCGTCGGACAAGCCAAAGCCCACCTTGATGGTGGTGGTCGATTCGAGGATGGCTTTCAGTTCGGCCAAGGCCAAGGCCGGTGCACTGCCTACCTGGAACAGGTAAGCGATGTCGTCGGTGGCCAACTGGATCAGGTGCGGCCCCGTGGAGGACTCGCCCTTCACAAAGGTCGGCTTCGATTCCGTATCGAAGCCGATGGCGTCCGCTGCCAGCAGGGCTGCCATGGCGGCCCTGGCGTCATCACTGGTGCGTACCAGTTTGACGTGCTCGATTGCAATGCCTTGATATGGGGGCAGAGGCGGTGCGACAGCTGTGTCCATGAAACCGGATCAACCTTTGCGCGAGAATTTTGCGGTCAGCTGACTCAGTTTTTCCAGGCGCAAACGGTTCGCTTCTTCGGCAGCGGCGGCGTCGCGTTCGGCCTTTTTGCGATCGGCTTCCTTCTTGAAGCGTTGCTGCAACACTTGCGTGGCGTGGTCGCGGTGCGTCTGTGTCACTTCTGCGCCGGCTGTACCGTCGAGGTCATAGCGAATCTTGGCTTTTTCCATCATGCGCAAATAGCGCAGCGAACCCGTGTGGATGCCCAGCGCCGTGCGCATCAGCTTGCGGTCCAGGTCCGGCAGGCGTGCCAGGATCTGCTTGTCGATTCCGATCGATAATGGCAGGCAATCGCGGAACGGCGGGAATTGCTCTTGGAACTGCTTGAGCAGGGCGCGCGCTGTCAGGCCGGTAGGGGCCGGCGTGGCCGCTGCCGCTGGAGCCGCCGCTGGGGCTGCATCGACTGGCGTGTCTGGAGTGGTGGCTTGCTGGTCTGGCGTGGAGCTGGTCATCGACATCATTGGTTGGGCTATAAAAGGCGAGCATAGCACGCGCCACAGGCAAGTGCATTGTCTTTTTTGGCAACTTGTGCAGAGATAAGCTAGTCCGCACGACAGTGCACGCAGCGCGAATGGCGAGAAATGTGTATAATGTCCGCTTGCGCTGATGACTAGGCCCCGTATTTCACGGTCTGGCTCAGGTGTGCAGGGGATAAGAGCAGTGCGGTGCAGGGCCACTATTATTGATATTTTTGATACCAGATATTTTGCTTATCAATTATCCAGATAACTGGCCTTCGTGCATAATCTTGCTCTCCGCTGTGTCTTCACTGAACAACAATAGATTCAAGCCCGTTCTGGTACGGGCTTTTTTTCATTCCGCAATGTACATCGCTTATTTATCTGACCCGGCTTCGGCCCCGCCGCCGCTGTGTGCGCGGGCTTTGAACGTCCCGATAGACAGGCGCCGCTGCCCTTGACGGCAGCGGCAACAATACGCTCCATCGAGTCCGGTTTCGCAGGCTTAGGTGGAATCATTCACTTCGCGCCGACACCATCTGGTCTCGCATTAAGAGATATCTCATGAAGAATACGCCAAAAACTTTAACGTTGTCCGCCAAGGCGCCACGCCCAGCTGCGGCACCACTTGCCGTACCCAAAACGACTTTATCTTACTTCATCGATAATGCGCAAGCGAATCCGGAAGCCACCGTCACGACGGCGCCCACCGTCGTCACCGTGGTAAAGAAAAGCCGTTCGCGTCTCGCTGCCGTGCCGCCGGCCGAGTCGGCTGTGGAAGCAGCCATTGCCGCACCTGCCGCCGAAGCCGTTGCCGAGGTAGTCGATGCTGCGCCGGCCAAGACTCCGAGCGTGAAGATCGCTCCCGGCGCCAAGGCGCCGGTTGCGCCACGCAAGATCAGCGAAAGCGCCGCCACGAATAAAGTGGTGACGGCTGCCCGTTCGAAAGTCGTGCGCGCCAAGCCTGAAGTGGCGCCCGTGACCATTATCACCGGCGCGCAAGTGGTCAGCAAGACCACGGACGCCGATGCCCTGGCCGCCATCGACACCTCGAATTACTTCTTGCCGAGCGTCAAGGTGCCGGGTCGACGTGGCCGCAAACCGAGCGAATTCACGCCAGAAAACGATGAAGTGGCAGCGCTTAACGCCGTTGAGCGCGCCGAACTGAAGGCGGTATCGAAAGCGCGCGACCGCAAAGCCAAAGGCGGCCTGGCCGATGCACTGGGCGATCCGGAAGCCTCGGCAGCGGACCTGGAACGCCGTCGCAAGCAGATCACGGGCTTGATCAACATGGGCAAGGAGCGCGGCTTCCTTACCTATGCCGAGATCAATGACCAATTGCCGGAAAATATCATCGATCCGGAAGCGATCGAAGGCATCATCGCTACCTTTAACGACATGGGCATCGCCGTCTACGAGCGCGCCCCTGACGCGGAAAGCTTGTTGCTGACCGACAACGTCGCCACCGTCACCAGCGATGATGAAGTCGAAGCCGCTGCCGCTACCGCCTTGTCGACGGTCGACTCCGACTTTGGCCGCACCACCGACCCTGTGCGCATGTACATGCGTGAAATGGGCGCCGTGGCGCTGCTGACGCGCGAAGGCGAGATCGAGATCGCCAAGCGCATCGAAGGCGGTCTGAAGGACATGATCCAGGCAATTTCCGCCTGCCCGACCACCATCGGCGAAATCGTTGCTCTGTCGCAAAAAATCGCGCGCGACGAGATCAAGGTCGATGAAGTGGTCGACGGTTTTGTCGACTTGAACGAAAGTAATGCCCCGGCGCCTGCCGCTGCCGCTGCGCCGGTCGTCGCCAGCGGTGACGACGAGGAAGAGGAAGAAGAAGCCGAGGAAGAAGACGGCGACGCGAATGGCGGCGCAGCCGGTTTCTCCAGCGAGCAATTGGCCCAGCTGAAAAAGAATGCGTTGGAGAAGTTCAACGTCATTTCGACGCAGTACGAAAAGATGCGCAAGGCGCCCGAGGGTTACAACTCGAAAGCCTACACGAAGGCGCAGGAAGCCATTTCGCAGGAATTGCTGGGCATCCGCTTTACGGCCAAGGTCGTGGAAAAGCTGTGCGACACCCTGCGCGGCCAGATGGAAGAAGTGCGCCACATCGAGCGCGCCGTGCTGGAACTGTGCGTGAACAAATGCGGCATGCCGCGCGCCCACTTCATCAAGGTGTTCCCGGGCAATGAATGTGACCTGGAATGGGTAGACCGCGAAGTCGATTGCAAGTATCCGTACAGCGCCATCCTCAGCCGCAACGTGCCCGCCGTCAAGGAACTGCAAAAGAAGATGATCGACCTGCAAGCGCGCGTGGCCCTGCCGCTGGCTGACTTGCGCAAGATCAACAAGCAGATGGCTGCCGGCGAAAAACGTGCGCGTCACGCGAAGCGCGAAATGACGGTCGCCAACTTGCGCCTGGTTATTTCGATCGCCAAGAAATACATCAACCGCGGCTTGCAATTCCTCGATCTTATCCAGGAAGGCAACATCGGCTTGCTGAAGGCGGTCGATAAATTCGAATACCGTCGCGGCTACAAGTTCTCGACTTACGCCACCTGGTGGATACGCCAGGCCATCACGCGTTCGATCGCCGACATGGCGCGTACCATTCGCGTGCCGGTGCACATGATCGAAACGATCAACAAGATGAACCGCATCTCGCGCCAGATCATGCAGGAAACGGGCAGCGAGCCTGACCTGGCGACGCTGGCCGTCAAGATGGAAATGCCGGAAAACAAGGTGCGCGAAATCATGAAGATCGCGAAAGAGCCGATTTCCATGGAAACGCCGATGGGCGAAGATGGCGATTCGCAACTGGGCGACTTCATCGAAGACAACACCACCCTGGCACCGCTGGACGCCGCACTGCACGCGTCGATGCGCAATGTCATCAAGGAAGTGCTCGATTCCTTGACGCCACGCGAAGCGAAAGTGCTGCGCATGCGTTACGGCGTGGAAATGTCGAACGACCATACCCTGGAAGAAGTGGGCAAGCAGTTCGACGTGACGCGTGAGCGCATCCGCCAGATTGAAGCGAAAGCCATGAGCAAGCTGCGCCAGCCTTCGCGCTCGGACAAGCTGAAAACCTTCCTGACGCAAAACTAGAGACACCCGCCAGAACCTACTGCGCGTCCTCACTTGCGCCCGCTACGCTACTGTCAGGTGTCGCGATAGGTATTGAGTACATTTAAAAAGAGGCGCAAGCCTCTTTTTTTTTCGTCCATCCGTAGCGTTGGCTTACATGAGACGCGTGCGCGCGCCCGGCAGGCCCATGCGATAGTTGCGTTGCAATTTGTATAGCAGGACGCCGCTGGCCGAGATCACGATGGTGATCACCAGCCAGTCCAATGGATTACTGCGCTGCGGTGCGGGGGCCGCTTGTGATGGCACGGCGAAGGCCTGGAATTTATGCCCCGTGTAAATGGCGCCCACCACCAGGCCGGCGTCCGTGATCTTGTTGGTCAGGTACAGGCCATCGTCGCGGCGGCGCACCGTCATCACACCTTCCTTGTAGACAAAGGTCATCGGTTCAAAGCCCTTGATGTGGGCGCTGCCGACGATGTGTCCGGCAGCGTTGACTGCCGTGGCGTAGCTGTCGCCCTGGCCGATCAGGGCGCCCAGGTCGAGCATGCGCTTGCCATCCCAGGCGAATGCGTGCCAGCGGCGCTTGTCCGTTTCCGAGGCGCCCACGATCAGGCCCGCATCATTGATGGCGGTGGCCGAGCTGATGCGTCCGCCGGGCAGTGTGCCTATTTCCTGCATGCCCGCGCCGGGGCGGTAGGCGAAGGCACGGCGGTAGCCATCGCCGCGCTGCGCCGTGCCCACCACCACGCCATGTATATTTACGCCGCTGGCATAGCTGCTGGCGCCGCCCAGGGTGCCCAGGTCTTGCAGGCTGAGGTCGGCTTTCGTGATAAAGGCGTGGAAATCGCCGTCGCTGGTATCGGCATAGCCGGCCACCTGGCCGTCGCGCGTGATGGCGGTGGCGTAACTGCTGGTGCCGCCCAGGGTGCCCAGGTCGCGCATGCCGCCCGCTTCTTCAAAGCGGAATGCATGCCAGGCGCCAGTGGCTGTCTGCGCCGAGCCCACCACCACGCCATGCGTATTAATCGCCTTGGTGAAACCTTCATTGCCGCCCAGGGTGCCCAGTTCGCGGATACGGCCATGCTGATACGTCACGGCGCGGCGTCGTCCTTCTGCTTCCATGACGATGCCCGCTACCAGGCCGGCCGGGTTCAGGTCGGATGCGATACTGCCATTGCCATCTTTTTCACCAAAGCCGCGTTCGGCATAGTTGGTGGCACTGGCAGCGGTGACGGCGGCCAGCAGGAGCAGGCCGAGCAGGGTGGCGGGAAGGCATGAGAACCGTGGCGGCATGATAGGCTCTTCAAAGAAAAAACTTACTATACTTTTTTATGCCGTAAATGCATACTTAATTTACTACCTTTTTTGATAATTTTTGTGACGTGCTATCGCTATGCCGATGCGGATGCCATTGTCGCTGATGCGCAGGACGAGGCGCGAGTCGGCCTCCCTGGTCGCTGCGGTGTGCATGGGGCCTGCCCGTGGCCCGTGGCTCTCTCGGTGCCGGCCCCTGTCTGCCGATGGCAGCCTGATGCGATCAGCCGGTATTGCGCAGACCTGCCGCCACGCCATTGATCGATAGCTGGATGCCGCGGTGTACCCTTTCGTCGATTTTGCTTTCTGCCGACAGGGCGCGGTTGCGCTTGATCAATTCCACCTGCAAGTGGTTCAGCGGATCGAGGTAGGCGTAGCGGTTCTGGATCGAGCGCGCCAGCAGCGGGTTGCCCGCCAGGCGCTCCGTGTTGCCGGTGATCAGCTCCAGGCAGCGCAAGGTGGTGCCATGCTCATCTGTGATGCGCTTGTAGATGCGTTCGCGCAAGTCCTGGTCTGCCACCAGTTCCGCATAGCGCGAGGCAATCGCCAGGTCCGTCTTGGCCAGTACCATGTCCATATTCGACAACAGGGTGGCAAAGAATGGCCATGCGGCGTACATGGCGCGCAGGGTGGCGATCTTCTCATCTTTCGCGGCGCCCGCAGCGTCGTTAATCCACGCTTCGATGGCGCTGCCAAAGCCAAACCAGCCTGGCAGCAGCAAGCGGCACTGGCCCCAGGAAAAGCCCCAAGGAATGGCGCGCAAGTCTTCGATGCGCTGGTTGGCCTTGCGTGAGGCGGGGCGCGAACCGAGGTTCAGTTCGGCGATTTCCGCAATCGGTGTGGCCGAAAAGAAATACTCGGTAAATCCCGGCGTTTCATACACGAGGTGGCGGTAAGCGTGATACGCCAGTTTCGACAGGTCCGCCATCACGGCCTCGAACTGCGCCAGTTGGCTGGCGTGGGCGTCACTGGCTGCTTGCGGCGCCAGGCTCGCTTCCAGGGTGGCGGCCACCAGCAATTCCAGGTTGCGCCGGCCGATTTCGGCATTGGAAAACTTCGAGGCGATGATTTCGCCTTGTTCCGTCAGGCGGATCTGGCCGTTGACGGTGCCCGGCGGCTGGGCCAGGATGGCTTCATAGCTGGGTCCGCCGCCTCGGCCCACCGTACCGCCACGACCATGGAACAGGCGCAGCTTGACGCCGGCCTTCTGGAAGTCGGTCACCAGCGCCAGTTCGGCCTTGTACAGTTCCCAGTTCGAGGTGAGAAAACCGCCATCCTTGTTCGAATCGGAATAGCCGAGCATGACTTCCTGCAACTGTCCCTGTTTGGCGATCAGTTGTTTAAGCAAAGGCAAGGCCATGACTTGGCTCATGATGCCGGCCGCGCGCTGCAGATCGGGTATGGTTTCGAACAGGGGGATGACCATCAGCTCGCAGCTGCTGTCGCCGTCGCCTCCCGCCTTCCAGTCGCTGCGCAGCAAGCCTGTTTCTTTTTGCAGCAGCAGCACTTCCAGCAAGTCGGACACGGTTTCCGTGTGCGAAATGATGTAGTTGCGGATCGCGCGCGCGCCATAGCGCTGGCGGATATCGCGCGCCGTGCGCAAAATCGCCAGTTCGCAATCCGTTTCCGCGCTGTAGGCGATATACGGCGAGTACAGCAGGCGCGGCTGCGCCAGTTCATTCAGTAGCAGGGCCTGCTTATCTTCCTCGGGCAGGGCCGTGTAGTCGGCGCTTACGCCACTTTTCGCGAACAGGTCGGCCAGCACGCGTTCGTGCACGTCGGAAGTCTGGCGCATATCCAGCGAGGCCAGGTGGAAACCGAAGATGTCGGCCGCGCGCGCCAGAGTGGCCAGGCGCGGGCGCACGAGCGCTGCGCCATGGTGCGATTCGAGCGAGGCGACGATGGTGCGCAAGTCGGTCACAAACGCGGCGGCGTCGCGATACGCTGCGGCCGGCCCCACTTCCTTGCGCAAAATATTGGTGGCACCCAGGGCGCGGGCGGTGGCGGCCAGGCGCGCATAGATGCCGATCAGGGCGCGGCGGTAGGGTTCGTCGCTGCGGTGCGGCGAGGCGTCCGGCGACTGCTCGGCCAGCGCCTGCAGTTCCTCGCTGACGCCCACCATCAGGGTCGAGACGGACAATTCCGCACCCAGCGTGTGCACCTCGTCGAGGTAAAAGTCGAGGATGGTGGTGGCGTGGCGTGTCAGCGCATGCTGCATGGTGCCCGCATTCACGTTCGGGTTGCCGTCGCGGTCGCCGCCGATCCAGCTACCCATCTGCACGTAGGCGGCGTTGATGGGCTCGATGGTGCCGTCGCCGTTCGGGTATTGGGCGGCGATATCTTCCTCGATATCGTCGTACAGGCCCGGCAGTTCGCGCAAAAAGGTGATGCGGTAATAGGACAGCGCGTTTTCGATCTCGTCGGCGACCGTCAGCTTCGAATAGCGCAGCATGCGCGTTTGCCACAGGGTGGAGACGCGCGCGCGCAGCAGCTGCATATTGGCTTGCCGTTCTTTCGGCGTCAGCTGCCGGTCGCGCTCTGCCAGCAGACGCGCGATGTCGTGCTCGGCGTCGAGTATGCTCTTGCGCTGCACTTCCGTCGGGTGGGCCGTCAGCACGGGAGCGATCAGCGCTTCCTGAAAGAAAGTGTCGACGGTCTGGCGTGACACGCCGGCGGCGCGCAGTTTTTTCAGCGCGAAGCTGACGCTGCCCTTTTGCGCTGGCGAGCCGGCCAGCAGGTGGGCGCGCCGACGGCGGATATGGTGTTGATCTTCGGCAATGTTGGCCAGGTGCGAAAAATAGGAAAAAGCGCGCACCACGGAAATGGTCTGTTCGCGGCTCAGTTCCTTGAGCATGGCGTCGAGTTCGAGCGCGGCGCCCGCGTCCGCTTCGCGGCGGAAGCGCACGGACGTCTGGCGTATGGTTTCCACCACATCGAAGACGGCGTCGCCTTCCTGTTCGCGCAGTACGTCTCCCAGCAGGCGACCGAGCAGGCGGATGTCTTCTTTCAGTGGCGCGTCCTTGTCGGAGCCGGCCGCTGGAACTATTTCTGGTGCTACTGCGTCATTGAGCATGATAAAGAACCAAAGTAAGTGTAAAAGCAAGGAAATGTGGATCGCACCGGGCGTTTGGCCGCAGGGGGGAGGGGGCGCATGATAAAATTTGTGGTCTTCAACATGGACGCCAGCCTAGCTTGGCCTTCTAGGCAAAGGGATAACGATTATAGCCACGCCGGGCGCCACCCGATACACATTGATCGCGGACGCGCGCACAGGCAACGCCAATCGCAATGACAATCGCAACGACAATGACAGCGAAAGAACTTGTTTTGAAAGCATCCGAATTGACCCCGAACGAATTGCCCCCGAGCATACCCGCGCGCCTGGTGATCGCCACGCGCGAGAGCCGTCTTGCCATGTGGCAAGCTGAACACGTGCGCGCGCGCCTGGCCGCCCTGTACCCACAGTGTAGCGTTGAAATTCTCGGCATGACCACACGCGGCGACCAGATTCTCGACCGCGCCCTGTCGAAGGTGGGCGGCAAGGGCTTGTTCGTCAAGGAGCTGGAAGTGGCGATGGAAGAAGGCCGCGCCGACTTGGCTGTGCATTCGCTGAAGGACGTGCCGATGACGTTGCCAGAAGGCTATAGCCTGGCCGCCATCCTCGAGCGCGAAGATCCGCGCGACGCGTTTGTCTCCAACGATTACGTCAGCCTGGCCGAGCTGCCGCATGGCGCCGTGGTCGGTACCAGCAGCCTGCGGCGCCAGTCGCTGATCGCCGCGCGCTATCCGCACCTGACGATTTTGCCCCTGCGCGGCAATCTCGATACGCGTTTGGGCAAGCTCGACCGTGGCGACTATGCCGCCATCATCTTGGCCGCTGCCGGCCTGAAACGCCTGGGCCTGGCCGCGCGCATCCGCGCCGTGCTGGCGCCGGAAGACAGCCTGCCGGCCGCCGGCCAGGGCGCCATGGCGATCGAAATTCGCAGCGGGCGCAGCGACGGCGCCGACCTGGTGCGCCTGCTGGCGCCGCTGAACCACACGGAGACGGAGCAAGCTGTCACGGCCGAGCGCAAGGTGTCGAAGATTTTCGGCGGCAGCTGCCAGATTCCGTTGGCCGCGTTTGCCACCGTCGAAGGCGAACAGATGCGTTTGCGCGCCATGGTCGCCACACCGGACGGCGCGCGCATGGCCAGCGCCGATGTCAGTGGTCCGGCCAGTGCGCCGCAATTGCTGGGTGAACAGGTGGCTGAACTGCTGCGCGAGCAGGATGCCGCCGGCATCCTCGCCTCGTGTATCGTTACGCCTGACGAGCATGAAGGCCTGGCGCCGCATGCCTGACACCGTGGTCATCACGCGGCCGGCAGCGCAAGCGGCGCCATTGGCCGCCAAAATTGCGGCGCTAGGCTGGCCCGTGACCGTGCTGCCACTGCTGGAAATCCACGCGCTTGACGGCGCAGAGGAAGGCGCGCAGCTGCAAGCGGTGCTGGCGCGACTGACCGAGTTCGACCTGGTGGCGTTCGTCTCGCCGAACGCCATCGACTGCGTCTTTGCGCACTTGAGCGTCTGGCCGTCCGGCGTGCCGCTGGCCGTGGTGGGCGAGGGCAGCCGCCTGGCCTTGGCCGCGCATGGCGTCACGGCTGCGAATGCCAGCATTAGCAGCCCGCTGGACCCGTCGCGCAGCGATTCCGAACATCTGTTGCTGGCGCTGGACTTGCCGGCCCTGCGCGGCAAGCGCGTGCTGATCGTGCGCGGCGATGGCGGACGCGATTACCTGGCCGACGGCTTGCGCGCCGCCGGCGCCGACGTCGCGTTCCTGACGGCCTACCGTCGCCAGGTGCCAACGCTGACGCCAGCCTTGCGGGCCACCCTGGAAAGCCTGTTGCAGCATGATAATGACTGGATCATCACCAGCTCGGAAGCGCTGCGCGGTTTGCTGGCGCTGCTCGAAGAATTGGATGATAAAAAGACGGCTGTTGTGAAAATGCAACAGCAGCATCTGATCGTGCCGCACGCGCGCATTGCACAAACGGCGGCGGCCCTGGGTTTTGTCCGTGTTACCTTGACAGGATCAGGCGACGCAGGAGTGCTCGCCGCGTTACAATCACGACCATGAACGAAATGCCTACACTCTCCGAACCGAATGCAACGCCTGGCAGCGCCGTGAAGACGGCGCCGCAGGCGGCCGACCAATCCGCTGGCCGCGCGCCCAGCTTGCTTGAGCAGCTGCAAAAGCCCATGAGCATCGCCGTCATCGTGCTGGCGGTACTGCTGGCGGCACACAGCTGGTCGACCAGCAAGCAAATCCGCAATTTGCGCGAAGAAGTTGCCAAGCGCCTGCAAAAAGGCGATGTCAGCAACGCTGAAACAGGCGTGCTGGCGCGCAACGTGCAAGAAGGCACGAAAGAGCTGCAAATCAAGGTGGGCGCGCTGGAAAACCGCCAGAGCGAAACACAAAGCCAGCAGCTGGCGCTGGAACAACTGTATAACGACTTGTCGAAGAACCGCGACGAGTGGGCATTGACGGAAATCGAGCAAGTGTTGTCGACCGCCAGCCAGCAGCTGCAACTGGCCGGCAACGTGCCCGGTGCGCTGATTGCCCTGCAAAATGCGGATCGCAGCCTGTCGCGTTCCGACAAGCCGCAATTCATCACCATCCGCCGCGCCATCGGGCGCGACATGGAAAAACTCAAGGCCCTGCCCAGCGTCGATTCGACGGGCGTGGCACTGCGCCTCGATGCCGTGATCGCCCAGATCGACGCGCTGCCGATGCTGTCCGACGAGACGCCGGCCTTGGCCGCGCCGGAAAAGCCGGGCAAGGCCAAGGCCGAGGCCAAGGCCGAGGCCAAGCCCAAGGCCGTGCGCGATGCAAGCGGCAAGCTGGCAGGACCGCCGGCGCCCGAACCGCTGCTGCAAAAAGTGCGCGACGGCTGGGATACCTGGAGCGGCGACATGTGGACTGATGTGCGGCAATTGATACGCATCCGCCGCGTCGATACGCCGGAAGCGCTGATGCTGTCGCCGACGCAAGCGTATTTCTTGCGCGAAAACGTCAAGTTGCGCCTGCTCAATGCCCGCATGGCCTTGTTGTCGCGCAATGAAACCGCGTTCAGGAATGACTTGATCGCCGCCCAAGATGCGCTGGCCAAGTATTTCGACACCCGTGCCAAGAGCACGCAGACGGCACAATCCTTGCTGCGCCAGGTGCAGGGCAGCAACTTGGCCATCGACATGCCAACCTTGTCCGACAGTCTGACGGCTGTGCGCAACTACAAAGCGAAGTCCTGAGCCCATGCGTCTATTTCTCTGGTTACTCGCCCTGATGGCTACGGCGATCGGTATCGCCGTGACGGCCCGTTTCAACCCTGGCAATGTGGTGCTGTTCTACCCGCCATATCGCATCGATTTGTCGCTGAACTTCTTCCTGCTGTTGCAAGCACTGCTGTTCGTGCTGCTCTACCTGCTGGTGCGCGCCGTGCGCGCCACCGCGCGCATGCCAGCCCAAGTGGCGGCCTACCGCCAGCGCAAGCGTGAGCGTGATGGCAACAAGGGCTTGCGCGAAGCCTTGAAAGCCCTGTTCGAAGGGCGTTTCGGCCACGCCGAAAAGGCCGCCTTGCGCGCTGCCGAGCTGGAAGAAAACGCCGGCTTGGCCGCGCTGATCGGCGCGCGCGCTGCGCACCGCATGCGCCAGTCCGAACGCCGCGACAGCTGGCTGGCCCGCGTCGAAGCCGATGCCAGCTTGAAGACGGCGCGTTTGATGACGGTGACAGAATTGCTGGTCGACGACCATCAGCCCGAAGCGGCCCTGGCGGCCGTGCGTGAACTCAACGCCAGCGGCACGCGGCATATCCACGCGCTGCAATGGTCGCTGAAAGCCGAGCAGCAGGCCAAGAACTGGCCGGAAGTGCTGCGCCTCGTGCGTTCGCTCGACAAGCATCGCGCCTTGCATCCGGCTTTGTCGTCGCGCCTGCGCGAGTTGGCCTACGACCATTTGCTGTCCGACCCATCGCATGACGCCGAATCGTTGATGCGCGTGTGGTCCAGCGTGCCGAGTGTAGACCGCGTCAAGCCCTACATCGCCTGCCGCGCCGCCACGGCCCTGAATGTGCGCGGCCTGCACGACGAAGCGCGCCTCGTGTGCGAAGAATCGCTGGCCGCCGATTGGGATGCGCGTGTCGTGCGCGCCTACCGCTTAGCGGCGGCACCGGCCGGCACACCGGCCCTGCTGCTGCAGATCGAGCATTGCGAGCAATGGATGAAACAACGTCCGCTCGATGCGGAACTGGCGCTGACCCTGGGTGCCTTGTGCCTCAAACAAAAACTGTGGGGCAAGGCTCAGCGCCACCTGGAGCAGGCTTTGTCGGACGCGAACGAGCCGCAAATGGTGCGCGACGCGCACTTGAAGCTGGCGCAGATGCACGATGCCTTGCAGCAGACGGAACAGGCTGCTGCCCATTACCGGCAGTGCGCGCTGGCCACCATCCTGTAAGCCAGTTTGCAAGTCAGCTTGTAAGCTGTTTCTGCAGACCTGAAAAAGCCGTTCCGTGCACACTGAACGGCTTTTTATTGCGCACGCGGTGGCGCCTTGCGCGCCGTGCATGCCACTGTTGTTGGCTTGGGGCGCAAAATGTCGGCAGCGCTGCTGCTGCAGCGCACAAGCCGCCCTTACTTCGCTATAATTGCGCGGTTAAAACACAATCCGCTAATGAGGAACCCCATGAGTTTGAATAACGTCTCTTCCGGCCGCGACCTGCCAAACGATTTCAACGTCATCATCGAAATCCCGATGAATGCCGATCCGATCAAGTACGAAGTCGATAAGGAAAGCGGCGCGATTTTCGTCGATCGCTTCATGGGTACCGCCATGCATTACCCGTGCAACTACGGCTACGTGCCGAACACCCTGTCGCCGGACGGCGACCCGGTTGACGTGCTGGTCATCACCCCATTCCCGCTGATCCCAGGCGTGGTCGTGCGCTGCCGTCCTATCGGCGTGCTGAAAATGACCGACGAGTCGGGTGAAGACGCGAAAGTACTCGCCGTGCCAGTCGACAAGGTCCTGTCGATCTACAGCCACTGGCAAAAGCCGGAAGACTTGAATGAACTGCGCCTGCGCCAGATCCAGCATTTCTTTGAGCATTACAAAGACCTGGAAAAAGGCAAATGGGTCAAGATCGACGGCTGGTACGGTCCTGACGTGGCCAAGGAAGAAATCCTGAGCGGCGTCGCTGCGTTCAAGAAGGATGCTGAACAAGCCTAAGCAAGGCGGCGCCGGAGTCGTGTCTGACTCGCGCCTGAGGTTCACAGCGCTCCCCGTCTAGCATGGCCGGGAGCGTTTTTCTTTTTCTAGCTGCGAAACGGGCTGTGTTCGTTCAATTCATCGAGGTAGGCGTCGATGCCGCCGCGCTCGCGTTCGAGGAAGCGCTGCACGGCATCGGCAAAGGCAGGGTGCGCCAGCCAGTGGGCGGACCAAGTCTTTTGCGGCAAAAAGCCGCGCGCCATCTTGTGCTCGCCCTGGGCGCCACCCTCGAAGGTGGCGATGCCGTTGGCGATGCAAAACTCCAGCGGCTGGTAGTAGGCCGTCTCGAAATGCAAACACGGTACGTGCTCGAGCGCGCCCCAGTAGCGGCCATACAGGGTGTCAGCCGTGTGCAGCACCAGCGAGGCGGCAATGGCCCGGCCTTCGCGTTCGGCGATCACCAATAAAATGTTCTGCGCCATGCTGGCACCGATGCGACGGAAGAATTCCAGCGACAAATAAGGCGAGGAGCGGTGTTCGGCGTAGGTATTGCTGTAGCAGCGATGGAACAGGACCCAGTCGGCGTCAAGCGCGTCGACGCCGCGCACCTGGCGCATGGTCACGCCCGCTTCCTGCACCTTGCGCCGCTCGGCGCGGATATTCTTGCGTTTCTTGTGTTCCAGGGTAGCTAAGAATTGCTCGAAATCCGTGTAGCCCGGATTGAGCCAGTGAAACTGCACGCCACTACGCATCAGGTAGCCCGCTTGCGCCAGCTGGCGCGCCTCGCTTTCCGGCGGGAACAGGATATGGCAGGACGACACCGCACTGGCTTGCTGCTGGGTCTGCAAAAAGGCGAGCAGGGCGGCGCGCGCCTCGTCATCGCGGGCCAGCAAGCGTGCACCGCTGACGGGCGTGAAGGGGATCGCCGATAACAGTTTCGGGTAATATTCAAGACCATGCTGTTGATAAGCTTCAGCCCAGGCCCAATCGAACACGTATTCGCCATACGAGTGCATTTTCAGGTACAGGGGCAGGGCGGCGGCCAGGGTCTCGCCTTGCCACAGCGCCAAGTAATTCGGCTGCCAGCCGGTGTCGGCGCTGGCGCAGCCGGACTCGTGTAGCGCGTGCAAAAAGGCGTAGGAGAGAAAGGGACTGGCATCGGCCTGGCTGGCCAGCAGTTCAGACCAGGCCGCTTCGCCAATTTCAGCCAGGGTAGAGACGACAGCCGTGCGATAATTCATTGTTGTAGTTTGCATTGATCACTCTCGGGGCGCCATCACCGGCCTGTGCGCCCCTGTCTTGTTCTTGTTTAATTAAATTAATAAAACGAAATTTCCACCATCATGACAGTCAAAGTCGCAATTGCTCAAATGAATAGTACGGTCGGCGATCTGGCCGGTAACCGTGCCAAGATCTTCGACCTTTCCCGCCGCGCATTTGAGGCGGGCGCCGATATCGTGCTCACGCCGGAACTGTCGCTCGTTGGCTATCCGCCCGAGGACCTGTTGCTGCGTAATGCATTCTACGCAAAAACACAGGAAGCGTTTGCCGGACTGGCCGCCGACCTCGCCCAGTTCAAGGATTTGCACGTCGTGGTGGGCTTGCCCCTGCAAGACGCCAAGGGCGTGCGCCACAATGCTGCCTGCGTGCTGCTGAACGGCGAAGTGCTCGGCACCTACCGCAAGCACGACTTGCCGAACACGACTGTTTTCGATGAAAAACGCTATTTCACGTCGTCGGACCAGGCGTTTGTGTTTGGCGTGAAGGGCGTGCGTTTCGGCATCAATATCTGCGAAGACACATGGTTCGAGCATGCCCCGATGCGCGCCCGCTCGGCCGGCGCGCAAGTACTGCTGGTGCCGAATGGCTCGCCGTACCACATGAACAAGCAGCATCTGCGTTATGAAACCATGCGCAAGAATGTCAGTGCGCAAGGCATGGCCCTGGTCTACGCCAACCTGGTCGGTGGCCAGGATGAGCTCATTTTCGACGGCGATTCCTTTGTCATGGATGCGGCCGGTACCATTTGCGCCCAGCTGCGCCATTTCGAGGAAGACTTGCAACTGGTCCAATTCGACGGCGCCAAGCCCGTGCCGCAAGCGCTGGCCGCGCCGTTGAGCATTGAGGCGCAGGTGTACCAGGCCTTGGTGCTGGGCGTGCGCGACTATGTAGGCAAAAATGGCTTCCCGGGCGTGCTGATCGGCATGTCGGGCGGTGTTGATTCCGCCCTGACCCTGGCCATCGCCGTCGATGCGCTGGGCGCCGACAAGGTGCGCGCGGTGATGATGCCATCGCAATTTACGGCCGATATCTCGTGGATCGATTCGCGCGACATGGTAAAACGGCTCAATGTGCGCTACGATGAAATACCGATCCAGCCTACCTTCGATGCTTTCCGCGCCACCCTCGCTGGCGAGTTTGCGGGATTGGCGCAAGACGCGACGGAAGAAAACATCCAGGCGCGCATCCGCGGCACCTTGCTGATGGCGCTGTCGAACAAGCATGGCAGCATCGTGCTGACGACGGGCAACAAGAGCGAGATGGCAGTTGGCTATTGCACCCTGTATGGCGACATGGCGGGCGGCTTTGCCGTGCTCAAGGATATCGCCAAGACGCTGGTGTACCGCCTGTGTGCCTGGCGTAACAGCGTGTTGGACGTGATACCCGAACGCATCCTGACGCGCGGACCGTCCGCCGAGTTGCGCGCCGACCAGCTGGACCAGGATTCCTTGCCGCCATATGAGGTACTCGACGCCATCATGCAGCTGTACATGGAAGAAAACCGCCCGCTCGCCGACATTATCGACGCTGGCTACCCGCCAGCCGATGTGGCCCGGGTCACGCGACTGATCAAGATCAATGAATACAAGCGGCGCCAGTCGCCGGTGGGCATCCGCGTCACACACCGTGGCTTCGGTCGCGACTGGCGCTACCCGATTACTTCCAAGTTCTACGAATAAGCAGCCATCTGTCCACGATCCAACAATTTTTAGGAGTAGCCATGAAACAGATTACCGCCATCATCAAACCATTCAAGCTCGACGAAGTACGCGAGGCCCTGGCCGATGTCAACGTGACGGGCTTGACCGTGACGGAAGTGAAGGGTTTCGGCCGCCAGAAGGGGCATACCGAGCTGTACCGTGGCGCCGAGTACGTGGTTGATTTCTTGCCGAAAGTTAAAGTCGAAGTGGTGGTGGACGGCAGCATCTCGGAGCTGGTGGTCGACGCCATCATCAAGGCGGCCCGCACGGGCAAGATTGGCGACGGCAAGATTTTCGTGCGCGACGTGGAGCAGGTTATCCGCATCCGTACGGGCGAGACGGGTCCGGACGCGGTGTAAATCCAAGCCAACAATGTTGTCGGATGACGGCTCTTCGAGCCTATTCCGACCTACGTGTAGCAATGTGGGTCATGCCGCAGGTCGGGTTAGCGCGCCAGCGCGTAAGCCGACGCTGCTGAGCCACCAAAGCGGCCCGATTGCGCAGCAGCGCGCTTCACCGTCCCACCCGCATATCGAATTTCCAGCATATGAGGCGCAGCACCGTGATGCCGCTGGCACTGGTCCACAGGGCGAAGTCGTGCTCGGCGCCGAAATGCATTTGCAGCAGATAGGCCCAGCAGCCGAAAAACGCGCAGATGGCGTAGGGTTTGCCATCGCGAAACACCATCGGCACTTCGTTGCAGACAATATCGCGCATCACGCCGCCAAAAATCCCCGTAATCACGCCCATCATCGAGGCGATAAAGAGTGGCATGCCGGCGCGCGTGGCTTCGGCCACGCCGGCGATGGCGAACATGCCCAGGCCGATGGCGTCGGCGATGACGATCAGGCGTTCCGAGACGATCTGGCGCAAATGCTGTATCAGTGGCGCTGCCGTCAGTGCCAGCACAAAGATCAAAATCGCGTATTCCTGGTGCGAAACCCAGAACAAAGGCCGCTTGTCGAGCAGGATGTCGCGCAGGGTACCGCCACCAAACGCGGTGATGAACGCGACGACGAAGACACCGACCAGGTCCATGCGCTTGCGGCGCGCTTCGATGAAGCCGGAAAACGCGCCCACCAGGATGGCGGTGACCTCAATGATCTTGATCAGCGAGCCAGGCGGCAGTTGGGGTGGCATCATGGGCAGAGCACGTGGGCAGGAAATAATTATCACAGGTTAACATGACACGGCCCCGAATGGTGACAAACGGGGCCGTGCGCATGGGACTTGATTGGGATAACTTGTTGCTCAATTACAATTTCTGGCTATCAATCCTAGCGTATCGGCTGCAGCGCTGCGGAAAGCAAAACGACCAGCGCGCCATCGCCTCCTTCGGAGCGGCGCGCCTGGCAAAAGGCGATGACTTCATCCTTTTGCACGAGCCAGCTGTGCACCATCGATTTCAAGACCGGTTCCTGGCCTTTCGAGCCAAAACCCTTGCCGTGGATCACGCGCACACAGCGCAGCTTGCGCCGCGTCGCCTGGTTCAAAAAGGCACCGATGGCGTCGCGCGCCTCATCGCGGCGCAAGCCGTGCAAGTCCAGCTCATCCTGGATGGGCCAGTGGCCCTTGCGCATCTTCTTCACCACGTCCGGTCCCACGCCGGCACGGGCATAGTTCAGCGCCGGATCGTTTTCCAGGTAATGGTCGACCTCGAACAAGTCCGACAGCGATTCGCGCAGCACGGCCGCATGGTCCTCTTCCGGCGTCAGCTTGCGCACCGGCTGCGAGGCCATGGCGCCCGCCTTGGGCAGCTTGGGCACGTAGCGGTCTGACTCGGGCAGGCGCTTGACGCCGCCGATGCTGGCCTTGAACAGATTGCTCTCCACGGCCTGCACCTTGACTTGCTGGGCGCGCTCAACGGCGGCTTGCGCGCGCGCATCGGCCTGCTCCTTGAGCTGCTTGCTGACCGCTTTCAGGTCGGCAAAGTCTTTCATCGACGCCATGCGACGCTTACTCCTGGCCTTCCAGGTAGCGCTGGGCGTCGAGTGCTGCCATGCAACCCGTGCCGGCGCTGGTGATAGCCTGGCGGTAAATGTGGTCTTGTACGTCGCCGGCGGCAAACACGCCCGCTGCGCTGGTGGCCGTGGCCATGCCTTCCAGGCCGGTTTTTGTCTTGATGTAGCCGTTGTGCATCTCCAGCTGGCCTTCGAAGATGCCGGTGTTCGGCTTGTGACCGATGGCGATGAACACGCCGTGCACGGAGAGCGCTTCGACCTTGCCGTCGATGGTCGATTTGATGTTCAGGCCCGTCACGCCGCCTTCGTCGCCAGTCACTTCATCGAGGGTGTGGTTATATTTCAACACGATCTTGCCTTCGGCAACCTTGGCATTCAGGCGGTCGATCAGGATCGCTTCGGCGCGGAACTTGTCGCGGCGGTGGATCAGGGTGACTTTATTGGCGATGTTCGACAGGTACAGCGCTTCTTCGACGGCCGTGTTGCCGCCGCCGACGACGGCCACTTCCTGGTTGCGGTAAAAGAAGCCATCGCAGGTGGCGCAGGCAGACACGCCCTTGCCCATGAATTGCGCTTCCGACGGCAGGCCCAGGTATTGCGCGGAGGCGCCCGTGGCGATGATCAGCGTGTCGCACGTGTATTCGTGGCTGTCGCCCTTCAGGCGGATCGGTTTTTCGTTCAGGAAGGTGGTGTGGATGTGGTCAAACACGATTTCCGTATTAAAACGTTCGGCGTGCTGCAGCAAGCGCTGCATCAGGTCCGGGCCTTGCACGCCCATCGGGTCGCCGGGCCAGTTTTCCACGTCGGTGGTGGTCATCAGTTGGCCGCCTTGTTCCACGCCGGTGACCAGCATCGGGTTCAGGTTGGCGCGGGCGGCGTAGACAGCGGCGCTATAGCCGGCTGGGCCGGAGCCGAGGATCAAAACGCGGGCGTGTTTGGTAGTGGTCATGGGAGGCTTCTCTATGAGTGGGGTCTGTCCGAATTGGGGGCATACGCGCAAAGAACAAGGGTGTTTTGTGCTCGCGCAAGCAATTGCTGATTATAGACCAAGCCGTCTGTGGCGACGAATCGTGGGGCCGTCAGGGGCATATATGGCTTAGAATACTTGCTTATGATGGGAAATTCCCTTTCAGAAACATTTATCACCTTGCAGCGCTTCCCAGAATGACTAAACCAGCCCAGGCCAATCAAAATAGCTACACCCGCAAACCGGTCGAACGCCGGCCCCTGCCGAACCGGCTGGTGCGGCTGCTGTCCGAGGCGCGCTGGTTCGCGCTGGCCGCGTTTGCCCTGTATTTCGTGCTGATACTGGCCAGCTTCAATAAGCTCGATCCGGGTTGGTCGCATGCGACTTCGGTCGACAAGGTAGCCAACCTGGGCGGCAAGCTGGGGGCGACTTTTTCCGATTTGTTGCTGTATATTTTTGGTTTTTCCGCCTGGTGGTGGTGCGTCTGGCTGCTGCGCACGGTGTGGCATGGCTATCGCCGCCTGAGTAAGCGCTTCCTGCTCGAAGAGGAGGAGGTCGAGCGCGAGCACCATGTCGAGATGCTGATCCGCATCGTCGGCTTTTCCATCATGCTGATCGGCAGCATGGGCCTGGAATATCTGCGTATGGCGAAAAGCCTGCACGTGCAATTGCCGCGCGAGCCCGGTGGCGTGCTGGGCCAGTTGGTGGGACACGCGTCCCACGTGGCCTTCGGTTTCACGGGCGCCACCTTGCTGTTGCTGTTGCTGTTTGGCCTAGGTTTCAGCCTGTTTTTTCATGTGTCTTGGCTGCAAGTGGCCGAGCGCATCGGCGGCGCCATCGAAGACACCGTGAACTGGTTTGTCCTGCGCTACCAGGACCGCGAAGACCGCCGCCAGGGCGAAGTGGCGGCCGTGCGCCGCGACGAAGTGGTGGTGATCGAGCGCGCCAAACACGTGGAAAAGCATGTGGTCGCGCCGCCCGTGAAGATCGAGCCGCAAGTCGTTACGGTGGTGAAGTCGGAGCGCGTGGAAAGGGAGCGTCAAGCTCATCTGTTCGAGGGAGCGGGCGGTGGCAAGTTGCCGCCGCTGTCCTTGCTGGACGAAGCGCCACCTGTGGTGGAAACGGTTTCTGTGGAAACCCTTGAATTCACGAGCCGTCTGATCGAAAAGAAATTGTCCGATTTTGGCGTGGATGCCAAGGTGGTGGTGGCTTACCCGGGCCCCGTGGTCACGCGCTACGAAATCGAGCCGGCCACGGGCGTGAAGGGCAGCCAGATCGTGGGCTTGGCGCGTGACTTGGCACGTTCGCTGTCGCTCACTTCGATCCGCGTAGTGGAAACCATTCCCGGCAAGAACTATATGGCCTTGGAACTGCCGAACAGCAAACGCCAGATCGTGCGCCTGACGGAAATCCTCGGCTCCAAGGTCTACAACGATGGCGTGTCGAGCCTGACGATTGCGCTGGGCAAGGATATCGCTGGCAAGCCCGTCGTGGCCGACCTTGCCAAGATGCCGCACTTGCTGGTGGCCGGCACCACCGGTTCCGGTAAGTCCGTGGGCATCAATGCGACGATTTTGTCGCTGCTGTACAAAGCTGACCCGCTCGACGTGCGCCTGATCCTGATCGATCCGAAGATGCTGGAAATGTCTGTCTACGAAGGCATTCCGCACTTGCTGGCGCCCGTGGTTACCGACATGCGCCAGGCTGGACACGCGCTGAACTGGGCCGTCAACGAGATGGAGCGCCGCTATAAGCTGATGAGCAAGATGGGCGTGCGTAATCTGGCCGGCTACAACGCGAAGATTGCCGACGCGAAAAAGCGCGAAGAACATATTCCGAATCCGTTCAGCCTGACGCCCGATTCGCCGGAGCCGCTCGATAAACTGCCTACCATCGTCATCATCATCGACGAGTTGGCTGATTTGATGATGGTGGTGGGCAAAAAAGTCGAGGAACTGATTGCGCGTATCGCGCAAAAGGCGCGCGCCGCCGGTTTGCACTTGATCCTGGCCACGCAGCGCCCATCTGTCGACGTGATCACGGGACTGATCAAGGCGAACATTCCCACGCGTATCGCGTTCCAGGTGTCGTCGAAGATCGACTCGCGCACCATTCTCGACCAGATGGGCGCGGAAGCCCTGCTCGGCATGGGCGACATGCTCTACATGCCGCCCGGCACCGGCTTGCCGATGCGCGTACACGGTGCATTTGTTTCCGATGAGGAAGTGCACAGAGTCGTCAGCTATCTGAAGCTGCAGGGCGAACCGAATTACATCGAGGGCATCCTCGAAGGCGGCACCCTGGAAGGCGACGGCGCCGAAGGCGGCGCGCCGGGCGAGGGCGGTGGCGAGGCCGATGCCCTGTATGACCAGGCGGTAGCGGTGGTGTTGAAAAACCGCCGCGCCTCGATTTCGCTGGTGCAGCGTCATTTGCGCATCGGCTACAACCGCGCCGCCCGTCTGCTCGAGCAGATGGAACAGAGCGGGGTAGTATCAACCATGCAATCCAATGGCAACCGGGAAATCCTGGTGCCGGTGGCAAGTAGCGAACAAGGATAAAAAGAATGAAGCAACAATATAGTGTCGTGGCAAAAATCGTCGTGGGCGCGGCAGGCATCGCCTGCAGCCTGCTGTTCGCGGCCAGCGCCTCGGCCAGTGCCTTGGAACAATTCAAGAGCTTTGCGGCCGGTACCAAGTCGGCCAAGGGCGAGTTCGTGCAGCGGCAAGTCAAGAAGGCGGACGCCAGCGGCAAGGCCAAGGTATCGACGCCGGCCAGTGGCACGTTTGAATTCGCCCGTCCCGGCAAGTTCATCTGGACCTATCTGAAACCCTACGAGCAGTTGCTGCAAGCCGACGGCGACAAGTTGTATATCTATGACAAGGATTTGAGCCAGGTGACGGTCAAGAAACTGGGCGACGCGCTCGGTTCCTCGCCAGCGGCGATCTTGTTTGGCAGTAACGACCTGGAAAAGAATTTCACCCTGGCCGAAGCGGGTACGCGCGATGGCCTGGAGTGGCTGAAAGCCACGCCGAAAGCCAAGGACACGACGTTTGACGAAATCATGATCGGCTTGCGCAACGGCGTGCCCGAAGCGATGGAGTTGCGCGACTCGTTCGGCCAGACCTCGGTGCTGGCGTTCAAGAATTTCCAGAAGAATCCGGCGCTATCTGCCAATCACTTTAAATTTGTCATGCCCAAAGGGGCGGATGTGATTAATAATTAATTTTTCGCATACTGTTATTGACCGGCCTCGCACCATGCGAGGCCTTTGCATTCTTACCCGGTAAATATGATGGCGGATCTCTTTTCCACCGCACCGCGCCAGCCGCTGGCCGAAGCCTTGCGCCCAAGTACCCTCAACGAAGTGATCGGCCAGACGCATCTGCTGGGTGTCGGCAAGCCGCTGCGCCTGGCATTCGAGGCCGGCAAGGCCCATTCGATGATTTTATGGGGGCCGCCCGGCGTGGGCAAGACGACGTTGGCGCGCCTGATGGCGAATGCCTTCGACAGCGAATTCATCGCCCTGTCGGCCGTGTTTGCAGGCGTGAAAGATATTCGCGCAGCCATGGATCAGGCGCGTCACAGCCTGGACCAGTTCGGCAAGCACACGCTATTGTTCGTCGACGAGATACACCGCTTCAACAAGTCGCAGCAGGACGCCTTGTTGCCTTTCGTCGAGTCGGGCCTGGTGACGTTTATTGGCGCGACGACGGAAAACCCCAGTTTCGAAGTCAACTCGGCGTTGCTGTCGCGCGCGCAAGTGTATGTCTTGAAATCGCTCAACGAAGACGAGATGAAGCTCTTGCTGGCCAAGGCGCAAAGCACGGCGCTGACCCACTTGCGCTTCGACGAGGCGGCCGCCGACACCCTGATCGGCTACGCCGATGGCGATGCGCGCCGCTTTCTGAATTTGCTGGAACAGGCCGAGACGGCCGCCAGCTCGACGGGCACGACGAATATCGACGCAGCCTTTGTCGACAATGCGCTGACCCTCAATTCGCGCCGCTTCGACAAGGGCGGCGACAATTTCTATGACCAGATTTCCGCTTTGCATAAATCCGTGCGGGGATCGAACCCGGACGCCGCTCTGTACTGGTTTTGCCGCATGATCGATGGCGGCGCCGACCCCCGCTATTTATCGCGCCGCATCGTGCGCATGGCTTGGGAAGATATCGGCCTGGCCGACCCGCGCGCCTTGACCATGGCCAATGACGCGGCCGCGACGTATGAACGCCTGGGCTCGCCCGAAGGCGAGCTGGCGCTGGGCCAGGCGGTAATCTACCTTGCGATTGCCGCAAAAAGCAATGCCGGCTACAACGCTTTCAACACGGCCATGGCGTTTGTGAAGAAAGATAAATCAAAGGAAGTGCCGGTGCACCTACGCAACGCGCCGACCAAATTGATGAAGGAACTCGGCTACGGCCACGCCTACCGCTATGCGCACGACGAGCCTGACGCGTATGCGGCCGGCGAAACCTACTTCCCGGACGGCATGGCTGAACCGGGCTGGTACCAGCCCGTGCCGCGTGGCTTGGAAAGCAAGATTGCCGATAAATTGGCATGGCTGCGCGAGCTCGACAGGAAAGCAGGGAAAGTAGCCGGCAAGGGCTGAGCTAGAGTCCCAGCGCAGGGCGCTGGCGCCAGCCTGCCAGTGTGCCAGGCGCAGCGAGAATTGCCCGTGCCGACGTTGTTAGAAAGTGCTGTCGATGATGCCGGCAGCGCCCGCATCGGGCAGGCGATCAGCCGTTTAGTGCAGCTCGTCAAGGATGCCTTGTCACTGCGCGCTTCAAGCCCCGTTTTTTACCGTTCGCTCCCTGTTTTTGGCCGCTGGTCGCAAGCCGGTGGCCTTGTTTGTGGCCGTTAGCTAAAGTACCACCATACCAGCAGCAGTCAACGACGCAAACTAACCAGGAGTCACATCATGCACGCACTGAAAAACATGGAAATCACCTTTGTCGCCGCCGCCATGATCGCCATCGGCGCCAGCTTTGCCACTGCCGGCGCGCATCCCCTGGAAGTGAGTGCCAGCAACACCGTGATTGCCCAGGCTGCCGACAGCGCGATGCCCGTCGTCAGCGTCAGCGCCCGCCGCTTGAGCGCTGCCGAAAAAGCTGCGTTTATTTGATCCGCCGTCTGAGCACCTGCGATAAAGCGGGGCGAGTGTCCAGCCAGGCTACCATGATGATGCTTGGCGCTGCGCAAAACTCATAAAGAACTGAACGGGTCTTGGTACAATGGGTGCTTTCGATACATCGGCACCGCCATCCACCCATGATAGATATCCAACTTCTCCGTAAAGACATCGCCACTGTTGCCGCCCGCCTGGCAACGCGCAAATTCCAGCTCGACGTGGCAGGTTTCAATGCCCTCGAAGCCGAACGCAAGGCGATCCAGACGCGCACCGAAGAGCTGCAGGGCAAGCGCAACGCGCTGTCCAAGCAAATCGGCATGTTGAAAGGCAAGGGGGAAGATACCTCGGCCGTGATGGCGCAAGTGGCTGGCCTGGGCGATGAATTGAAAGCCGATGAAGCGGCGCTGGCCCTGGTGCAAGCCAAACTCAGCGATTTCATCATGGCCGTGCCGAATTTGCCGCATGAATCGGCGCCACTAGGCACTGACGAGTCGGGCAACGTGGAAGTGCGCAAGGTGGGCACGCCGCGCAGTTTCGATTTCGAGGTCAAGGACCACGTCGACGTGGGTGCTCCGCTGGGCCTCGATTTCGAAGTGGCGACGAAGCTGACCGGTTCGCGCTTCTCTGTCATGAAGGGTGGCATCGCCCGTTTGCATCGCGCGCTGGCGCAATTCATGCTCAACACGCACGTGGACGAGCATGGCTACACGGAATGCTATACCCCCTACATGGTCAACGCCGATTCGCTGCGCGGCACGGGCCAGTTGCCGAAATTCGAAGCCGATCTGTTTTCGGTCAAAAAGGGCGGCGTGGAAGGCGAGGGCGAGACCTTCTACCTGATCCCGACCTCGGAAGTGTCGCTGACCAACATCGCGCGCGATGAAATCCTTGCGCTCGATCAGCTGCCCCTGAAAATGACGGCCCACACGCCATGCTTCCGTTCGGAAGCGGGCAGCTATGGTCGCGACACGCGCGGCATGATCCGCCAGCACCAGTTCGACAAGGTGGAAATGGTGCAAGTGGTGCACCCGGATACCTCGTACCAAGTGCTCGATGAAATGGTCGGCCATGCGGAAACGATTCTGCAACGCCTGGGCCTGCCTTACCGCGTGATGTCGCTGTGCACGGGCGACATGGGCTTTACGGCCAGCAAAACTTTCGACCTGGAAGTGTGGCTGCCGGCGCAAAACACCTACCGCGAAATCTCTTCCCTGTCGAACACGGAAGCCTTCCAGGCCCGTCGCATGCAAGCGCGTTTCCGCAACGCGGCCGGCAAGCCTGAACTGGCGCACACCCTGAACGGCTCCGGCCTGGCAGTGGGCCGCACCCTGGTCGCCGTGTTGGAAAACTACCAGCAAGCCGATGGCAGCGTCGAGATCCCGCCAGTGCTGCGTCCTTACATGGGTGGCTTGACGCATTTGACGGCGTAAAAGAGCCCGGTAGGGGCCGCCATGGAAGGCTTGAAATAGTCCTTCCATTTTTTCGAGCGGCTGCTATAATCTTGCCTTCTCGCAGCAATGCGGGAAAAGACCGCAGTAAATGGAGAGGTGGCAGAGTGGTCGAATGTACTTGACTCGAAATCAAGCGTACGTTAAATCGTACCGTGGGTTCGAATCCCACCCTCTCCGCCAGAACAAATAAAAGAAGCTCCCGCAAGGGAGCTTTTTTTATTTGTGCCGGCGCAGAGGAGTACGCCCCCTGCGGGGCGTACGCGTGGGATTCGAAGACGAGCGCGTACTCGCGCGAGGCTCCCCGAATCGTCCAATTGGTTTTTGACTGGTAGTATTAGGCATACCCGGCGACGTCCCCGAATCGTCCAATTGGTTTTTGACTGGTAGTATTATGCATACCCGGCGACGTCCGCGAATCGTCCAATCAGTTTTTGACTGGTAGTATTATGCATACCCGGCGACGTCCCCGAATCGTCCAATCAGTTTTTGACTGGCAGTAATAAGCCCACCCCGCGACGCCTCCAAAAAATCGCCTCAATGGTTTTCGCCTTTCAACAGCAAGATTAGCAACAAACCCCCTACCCAACTGAACAATGCCCATGCTAAAATAGTGCCTCGTTCAAACGGGCATGCCAGTTTGAACGAATAGACCGCAGTAAACGGAGAGGTGGCAGAGTGGTCGAATGTACTTGACTCGAAATCAAGCGTACGTTAAATTGTACCGTGGGTTCGAATCCCACCCTCTCCGCCAGAATACATAAAAAAAGCTCCTGCAAGGGAGCTTTTTTTTATTCCCGCAACGCCAGAAAATCACCAGCGCATCAATGCAGGTAGAAAAACCGCCCAAAGCGCGCAGCGCAAGGCGTTTTTTCCTCCATTCAAGCAGTAACTGTCAGCGCCCCCACCGCAATAAACTGCTCCAGCCTCAGTCTTGCCAGTTGCCAGTTGCCAGTTACCAGCTGCCTAGCGCTGGCTGGTGCGCCTGCGGCGCGCCATGCAGCCCAGCAAACCCAGGCCGCCCAGCAGCATGCCGTAAGTGGCTGGCTCCGGTACGGCCGACACCGTCAAATTATTGATGGTTGGCCAGATACCGATCTGTCCGGCGCTACTGACGCTCAGCTCGGAGAAGGCGCCCGACGATAAGAAGCCGACAAATGACGCCTGCGTCGGCAAGGTCAACTTGTAGGTGAGCTGTTCACCCAGCGCATTGCGGGCGGTCAGGGTAATGCTTGGGCTGCCGGCATATTCACCGAACAAGTTCGACCCGAAAAAGAATCCCCCCACGCCGCGCACGGCACCGGAAAAGTTGGAGAACAGCACGCTGTCGTTACGGTTGTCCGTACTCAGCCAGTGGTCACTGCCCGCGCCGGCACCATACAGTATGGACGAGGCGCCAACGCTGCTGGCGGTGTAGGCGTAGCTGCCAGCGTTACGGTACAGCGGGCTGTCCAGTGCCGTGACCGGCAAATCATTGAAGGTATCGACACCGGTATTGCCGACCGCTGCCAGATAGGCAGACTGGCTGGTAAAGACCGTGATGTCAGCCTGTGCAGCGCTGGCGGCGAGCAGCAGGACGGCTGCGCTCATGATTTTCAGGCGGGACAATGTGGTTTGCAAGACTGGCTCCTTAAAAGGGATGGGGAAAAGGAAAGCGGCGCTGTGCATTAAAATTTCTGATGCCAATTCAATATAATATTTGCTAGAAAAAAATGCAACATAAAATGTTTGCCACAATTTCTATCTTGCATAGTTGAAATGCCGATGTTCCCCAATCGCCACTGCTTGCGCGCTATGTTGGCCATATGGACGCGCCATGCTGCCGACATAGGCCATTTGTGCAACAATAATTAGATTCATTCATCGACAGGACGGACAATATGGCAAAAATGGCATTCATCGGTTTGGGCGTCATGGGTTTTCCCATGGCAGCTCACCTGGCGGCGGGCGGGCATGACGTCACCGTGTACAACCGCAACCCGGCTCGCGCGGCCGCCTGGCTCGAGCAGCACAAGGGCAGCAGCGCCGCCACGCCGGCCGCCGCGGCTGCAGGCGCCGAGTTCGTCTTCACGTGCATCGGCAACGATAACGATCTGTATCAAGTCATCCTGGGAGACGGTGGCTTGCTGTCCGCCATGGCGCCGGGCAGCATCCTGATCGACCACACGACGGCATCAAACGAAGCGGCGCGCACCTTGCACGCGGCGGCGAAAGAGCAGGGCGTCTTCTTCCTCGACGCCCCCGTGTCCGGTGGCCAGGCGGGCGCGGAAAACGGCAAGCTGACCGTGATGGTGGGTGGCGATGTGGAAGCGTATGCGCGCGCCGAACCCGTCATCGCCCTGTTCGCGCGCGCCGTCACCTATATGGGTGCCTCCGGTTCGGGCCAGCTGACGAAAATGGTCAACCAGATCTGCATCGCGGGGCTGGTGCAGGCGCTCAGCGAAGGCATCGCCTTTGCGGAAAATGCCGGCCTCGACGCGGCGCTGGTGGTGGACGTGATTTCCAAGGGCGCGGCGCAGTCGTGGCAACTGGAAAACCGGGGCAAGACCATGATCGAACGCAAGTTCGACTTCGGTTTCGCTGTCGACCTGATGCGCAAAGACCTGGGCATTTGCCTCGCCGAAGCCCAGCGCAACGGCAGCGACTTGCCCGTGACGACATTGACGGACCAGTTCTATGCCGAAGTGCAGCAGGCGGGCGGCAACCGTTATGACACGTCCAGCTTGATTACTCGCCTCAGCAAGAAGTAAGCCGTCACAAGCTCTCGCGCGCGGCGCGCCCCTGCCAAGGGCCGCGCCGCGCGTCGTATACGGGGTGAAAAGTCTTGAAAAAGCGCGAAGAAGCGTGAAAAACCGCAGTTTCCGGTTTCGATTTTCATGACAGCTTGGCGGCTGCGCTGACGCGAAAGCCGCGCTCGCCGACAAATTTGCATCCTTGCCGTCGCACGATGGCCTCATCTACAAGCAAGACAAGCTTCAACGTGGCGCAACAATGGCGGATCGTTTTGGCGGCGCGCACTTGTGCCGGGCAGGGTGACATGGTCAGTTTTTTTGCGGCACATTCCCGACTGAATTGGTCGGGAATCGCTCAGGTTTGCTCACTTATAAATCCAGAATCTTTGTTGCATTGCGATTAAGGAATTTATGGTGCTTTTTGTCATATTTGTGTTTAAAAAAGCAACGTAAGTGGAAGCGAGGAGAGCCGTTGGCGCACGTGGCGCATGCCGGCTGACATCGTCGTTCCCGCCTTCTCACCCGTACCCATGGGCGCGCTTACAAAGGTGCATCGGTATTCCGTATGCAAAAGATTAACAAGGATAGACTGTATGCATCGTCATGGATCATTGAATCACATTTATCGGCTCGTCTGGAGTCACGTTTTGAACGCCTGGGTTGCTGTTGCCGAGACGTCGCGCGGGCGCGGCAAGGGCGCACGCCGCAAGTTGGCCGCCGCCGCTGCCGCCATGGCGGCATTGGCGCTGGGAGGCCCCGCTTGCGCCGGGCCGGCGGGTGGCCAGGTGGTGGCCGGCACGGCGACCATCAGCCAGTCTGGCACGACGACGACGATTCAGCAGACCAGCCAGCAGGCTACTTTGAACTGGGCCAGCTTCAATGTCGGCAGCAAGGAAACCGTCAACTTCGTCCAGCCCTCGGCCAGTGCATTGGCGGTCAACCGCATTCTTGATCACAACGGCTCACAGATACTCGGGCGCCTCAATGCTAACGGCCAGGTCTATCTGATCAATCCGAACGGCATCCTGTTTGGCCGTACGGCGCAGGTCAATGTAGGCGCTCTCGTCGCATCGACCCTGGATGTCGACAATGCCAGCCTGGGCGGCAACAAGCACGTCTTTAGCGGCAATGGCGCCGGCAGCGTCGTCAATGACGGCGCGATCCGCGCGGCGGACGGCGGTTATGTGGCCCTGATCTCGGCCAAGATCAGCAATAGCGGCACCATCGCTGCCCATGCAGGTAATGTGTTGCTCGGTGCTGGTAGTGAGGTCACGCTTGATCTTGGCGGCCCGGTCCGGCTGCAGGTGACACAGGGCGCGATCGACACCCTGATCGAAAATGGCGGCGCCATCCGCGCCGATGGCGGCCAGGTCTATCTTACGGCGAAGGCGGCCGGCCAGCTCGCTTCCAGCGTCATCAACAATACGGGCGTGATCGAGGCGCATACCCTGGCCACCGGCGAAAAAGGCCAGATCGTGTTGCTGGGCGATATGCACAAGGGGAGTGTCCATGTCGCCGGCGTGCTCGATGCCAGCGCGCCGCAAGGCGGTGACGGCGGCTTTGTCGAGACGAGTGCGAATCGGGTCGATATCGGCACCGCGCGTGTCTCCACGGCCGCTCCGCGCGGCAAGACGGGCACCTGGCTGATCGATCCGAACGACTTCACGGTGGCCGCCAGCGGCGGCAACATGACTGGCGCCGATGTAGCGGATGCGTTGGCCAGCAACAATTTCTCCATCATGACTACCAGCATGGGGACGACGGGCGGCAATGGCGACATCCACGTGAATGATGCCATCAACTGGTCTGCCAACAAGCTCACGCTGACGGCAGAACGCAACATCAACATCAATGCGAATCTGAACGCCACCGGCACGGCATCGCTGGCTTACCAGTACGGCCAGGCGACGGCCGATGGCGCTGGCAGTGCCTACCGTGTTTCGCCGGGCGTCGCCGTGAACATCCCGAATGCCAGCGCATTCACCTGGCAAAAAGGCAGTGCCGGACGCGTGAATAATCTGCTGCTGGGCAATGGCAAAGTACGTTTTGGCGATGGTGTTGAAAACTCGTTCACCAGCGATGGGCTGTTGAAGACGCCATTTTATTTCGACAATACCACTGCGGGTCGCGACGGCTGGTTTCAGCTGACCCTGAGACGCCCGTTTGAATTTGCCGTTGCCGCTGGCGGCAATGGTAGCAATGCCTGGAATAACGATGGACAGGTGCTGATCTCCGACGGCAGGCCCGGCGGCCCCGATGGCATGGGGACGGGGAGCAGCTACGCCACGGCGCTCAGCAACCGTTCACTCAATATCGCAGGCTACCAGGAAGGCATGGGATCGATCGTGACGACGGGGACGCTCAATTTCAGCAGCCTGAACTAGTCGGCCAGCATTACGCACACCTATACCTTGAAGGCTGGCGATGCTTTCGTCAACATGGATAGCCGGCTTACCAATCTGAGCAGTACAGCGCTGACGAATGTGCGCATGTGGTTAGGAACGGGCGACGACTTTATCGGTGAGTCGGATAGAAACTATAAGATCAAGGGCAATATCACAGCAGGTGCATTTGTTCCATTGGCTGGTAGCAATAATGCTTCCAACGCCCTGATGGTGACGGAAACCTCCAGCACCACGAGCGGTTCGGCCGTCCTGTTCTACTCCACCACGGCTGGCGTGGATACCGTCCATACCCGTTGCTGCAATTTTTCAAATGCCATCAATCAGGATCCGCGGGGCGTCGCCGTCACTTCCGGCCAGACTGACGGCAGTTATGCCATGTTCCTGCGCGCGGCCGACCTGGCGCCTGGACAGTCCGGAGGCCTGTCCGTGTATTACGCGGCGGCCCCAGTGGCGCAATTGAACGACGCTATCGTTTCTGTCGATAACGCGGCGGGCAATGCGTCCAAGCCGGTGTACGTACGCTTGACGCCAGGCAGCAGCGTGTATGGCGACGTGCCGGTCTTTAACTATGCGCTGTACGACGCGCTCAGTGGCGGCTTGCTGATCACGGATGCCAGCGCGAGCGGAAGCGTATCCTGGCTCGGTGCGCCGACGGCGACTTCGTCGGCCGGCGTGTACACAATTCAATATGATACGGGCCTGGTTCTGGGCAAGGCAGGCTATACCTTGACGCCGGGCGGCCCTGTCTACTGGACGGTGACGCCTCGTGCGCTGAACGTGGCCGTAACGAAAACCTACGATGGCAGTACCACGTTTAATGCCGGCTTCGTCCTGTCGGGCCTGGTCAATGGCGACAGCGCGCCTGCCGTCACGGGTTCTGCCAGCGTCAGCGGCCGCAATGCCGGCCGTTACAGCAGCTTTGATTCCAGCACCTTGAGCCTGTCGAATGCCAATTATGTGCTCAATACCAGCGGTATCAGCGCCAGCATCGACGCGCGCCCGGTCACGGTGACGGCCGATGCGAAGAGCAAGGTCTACGGCAACGTCGATCCTGGCCTCACTTATCAAGTAAGTAAGGGTGAATTGGTTGCCGGTGACAGCCTGGCCGGCGTCCTGCGCCGCGCCGCTGGTGAAAACGTCGGTAGTTACACGATCGACGCTTCCGCCTTGGCCAATGGCAATTATGTCGTGACGGCGCAAAACGGCAACTTGACGATAGATGCCGATCCGGCATTGGAGAACGCGATTCGCCTGGCGCGCCGTCAAATCACCACCGGCACCAACGATGTGGCGGCAGGCACGACTGCTTCGGCTATCGACCTGGCCGTGCCGGGTATCGCGTCTGTCGTTCCTGGTGCCAACAGCGTGCCCGATGGCGGCATCAGCCTGATCGGCGGCCTGGCCTTGGTGCCATGGGTGGAGGCGGCGCAATCCGCGCCAGAGGCTACAGGCACTGCGCCAGATACGTTGCTGGCCGCTTTGCCAGCGTCGGGTGGCAGCGGCATGTCAGGCTTTACGCGCATCTTTGTCATCAATGGCGGCATTAACGTTGCTCCCGCAGTCCCGGTCTCCGAAGGCGTGGCGCAATGATGTTACTGATTCAACATACAAAAAAAAGACTATGAAAAAACAACAACATCCACAGCACACCGCTGTTGCCATGGCGCTGGGTTTGGCTTTATGGCATTTTGCATCGGCCGCGCAGGCGCAAGTTCCCCCTGATGCGGGGCAAACCCTGCAGCGTCTGCAGCCACCGATTGCACCGCCGCGTGAAAGCCAGTCACTGAAGATTCAGGCGCCGTTGGGTTCCGCTGCCCTGGCGCCGGGAGGCGCGTCCGTGGTCTTGCGTTCGGTCACGCTGACGGGCAATTCCGTCGTCGCCGAGGAAGCCCTGCGTGCAGCGCTCGGCGATGTCACGGGCAAGACGTTCGATCTGGCCGGCTTGCGTGACTTGGCCGAGCGCATCACCGGTGTTTACCAGGCTAGCGGCTACCCGTTCGCCCGCGCCGTACTGCCGCCGCAAGACTTGGAACAGGGCTACTTGCGCATCGACGTCATTGAGGGGCGTTATGGCGCGGTGCAGGCGCAAGGCGACGATGGCGTTCTGGTGCGGCAGGCGACGGCCTTCCTCGATGGCTTGCGTCCCGGTAGCGTGATCGCCAGTGGAGCGCTGGAACGGGCCGCCCTGTTGCTGGACGATTTGCCCGGTATCACTTCGGCCGCCGCCATGCGTCCTGGAACGGCAGCGGGGACGGGCGATTTGATCGTCCAGGTTGCTCGCGACAAACGCGTGAGCGGTGATGTCGGCCTGGACAATGCCGGCAGCCGCTACACGGGAAGAAATCGCGTGCGTGCGAATGTCGACATCAATAGTCCCTTCCTGCTAGGCGACCAGCTCAGCGTGCGTGCTCTGTTGAGCGAGGAGGATTTATGGCTCGGCTCGCTTGGCTACAGCCTGCCTTTGGGAGCGTCCGGTTTGCGCGGTAACATAGGCTACTCGCATACCAGCTATGCGCTGGCGAAGGAATTCGCCAACCTGCATGCGAATGGAACCGCGAAGGTTGCCAGCGCTGGCCTCAGCTATCCCATCTTGCGCTCGCAAAAGGCCAATCTGACCTTGATCGCCACCTATCAATCGAAGGATTTGCACGATAACCGCGATAGCACCGCCACTTACGAAAGCAAGTCCAGCCAGTCCATGCCAATGGCACTGCAATTCGATTACCGCGACGCGTTCGATGGCATCACCTACGGTAGCGTGAGCTGGACTCCAGGCAAGCTGAAACTCGATGCGGGCTTGACTGCCGTTGATTATTACAAGAGCAACGGTCGTTTTCGCAAGGTCAACCTCGATGTGGTGCGCCTGCAATCCTTGCCCGCCGGTTTCAGCCTGATGGCCCACTTGAGCTGGCAGCAGGCCAACAAGAACCTCGATTCGTCCGAAAAGCTGAGCCTGGGCGGCGCCAGTGGCGTGCGCGCGTATCCATCCGGCGAAGCCACCGGCGACGAGGGCGGCCTGGCACAGCTGGAACTGCGCTATGCCGCTGGCGCCTATACGCCATATGCCTTCATGGATGCAGGGCGCATCACGGTCAACGCCGATCCGGTCGCGGCCAGTGATAACCGGCGCAGCCTGCGCGGCAGTGGCTTGGGTCTGCGTTACCAGCAGCAGGCCTGGAGCGCGGATGTGGCCCTGGCTTGGCGCAATACAGGAGGGCGGCCAATGTCGGAAACGAATAGTGATCCGCGGCCACGCGTATGGATCAACCTGGAGTACCGCTATTAAGCGTCTATGCCGCTAGATGAATACGCCCGCTGCTGACGCCAGCGGCGGACGTTTCCTACTGGCCTAGCTTGCAAGTGGCACATTGCAAGGCGCACGCTTCGAGCGTGTGCCTTGCAAAAAAACCAAACTGGTTTTAGATTGCTTTTTCTATCAAAACCCTCTTTTTCCCTGGTGCCCACAGTGCCTCGCATCTTCGCTATCCGTCGAGAGATGATGCATTCAGGTCGCTCGATGAAGCAGCTTCCTAGCGAAGCGACTCAAGCAGCTTTTGTTTGAGTGCCGTAGGAATGGCCTTCGTTGACGAAGGGGCGGATGTCAATTCATTTTTTGAACGCACATCGTATCGTTTCCTTGAAAATCTATTTAAGTGTTGATACTGCAACGCTTAAAAACGTGTACGGCAGTGCTAATACCACTTGCCGCAGCGTTGTCGGCGCGGTATTGCCGGCAGTTGCTGCAAACACGGCATTTTCCACTTCCCTCATTCGTTGCCTGCCGCGCTGTAGCGGGGCCGCCTGACGTGACTGGTATTGAAAAAAATACGGTTATATAAAACCACTTGACTACCAATTTCCGACGTCGCATTCTCTGTATAGAAAGCCGATGCTGCTTTGGGCTTTCTTTACGTACAACATAAAAAGCTACTTCGATAGTTTTCGTATAACGTTCAGGAGACAATGTGAAGACACGGCAATCAAGCCGGCTGGCGACGCCATTCATGGCTGGCCTGCTGGGCAGCGCGCTGCTCGCTTGCGGCGGCAATTCCACTACCCAACCCCCATCCCCATCGACGCTGCTCGCTGCCACCGCCGTCAGCGACAGTTGCACGGCCTGGAGCGCCAGCGCCGTCTACACGGCAGGGCAATGCGCCGTGTACGACGGCAAGGTCTACCGCGCCAAATGGTGGGTGCAGGGCACGGCACCGGGCAACGATCAGTGGGGGCCGTGGAGCCTCGATACCAGTACGCCAACCCCAACCCCAACCCCAACCCCAACCCCAACCCCAACCCCAACCCCAACCCCAACCCCAACCCCAACCCCAACCCCAACCCCAACCCCGCCACCAACCCCGACCCCGACCCCGACACCGACACCAGGCGTGCCCACCAAGGCCCAGGCCGAGGCCAACGAGGCAGCGCTGACGAATAATGACTTTTTCCGCAAGGTCAAGGCCTCGATCCGTACGTTGGGCAATACGGCCGTCGAAGCCGTTCAGCCTGGCCTGGCCACTAATCCGCTCAACGTCAAGCGCGTCGAACGCCTGCTGCCGGCGGCGAAGTGGGACTACTATTTTGCCGCGCGCGACGTCAGCTACACCTACCAGCGCTTCTTGCAAGCCGTGGCCAAGTTCCCTGCCGTGTGCGACGACTACAGCGACGGGCGCAATGCGGACGCCATCTGCCGTCATAGTCTGGCCACCATGTTTGCCCATTTCGGGCAGGAAACGGGCGACCATAATGCCAACAGCCCCTTGCCGCAATGGCGCCAGGGCTTGAAGTATTTGCGCGAACTGGGCTGCGACGAGATGGGTGTGGGCTGCGGTTACAACATCGAATGCGCCGACCCCGTCTTCAACAAGGTGTGGACCTGCGGCAAGAATGCCGACGGCAGCTTCAAAAAATATTTTGGCCGCGGTGCCAAGCAGCTGTCCTACAACTACAATTACGGTCCGTTTTCGCAAGCCATGCATGACGGCGATCAATCCGTGCTGCTGAAAAATCCTGACCTGGTGGCCTCGACCTGGCTGAACCTGGCCTCGGCCACGTTCTTCTTTGTCTATCCGCAGCCACCGAAACCGTCGATGCTGCATGTGCTCGACGGCACGTGGGTGCCGAATGCGACCGATACGGCGGCCGGTGCCGGCAATAACTTTGCCACCACCATCATGATCATCAATGCCGAGTGTGGGCAGGGTACGGAAAAGCAGGCCGCACAAAACCGCATTGATTACTACAAGCAATTTGCCACCGACATGGGCTGGGATTATTCCCGCGAACAATTGTCGTGCGCCAATATGCAACGCTTTACCCCGGCCAGTTCCGCTTCCTACAACATCTATTGGGAAAAGAACTGGAGCGCGGGTGGCGACAATCAATGCCAGTTGGTCAGCTATCAAACGCCCTACAGTGCCTTGCTGGCCGGGAACTACGTGAAATGCGTGGAAGCGAACTGGAATGTGAAGTTGCAGTAACAGCAAGCGCAAGAAAGTCAGCCAGGGATCACAGTTGACAAGAGCCCCTCAAGGGGCCTGCAACAGCTCACAACGTACAACCTGTACCACCATAACGGAGACCCATACCCTATGAAATCGAATGCATTATTGATGGCCTTGCTCAGCGGCGTGCTTGTCGCTTGCGGCGGTGGCCAGGAAGGCACGACGGCCACGCCAAACACCTTGCTGGCCGCCATGGAAACTTGCGCCGTCTGGGATGCCGCCACCGTCTACACGGGCGGCCAGTGCGTGCTCTACCAGGGCGTCACCTACAAGGCCAAGTGGTGGACGCAGGGCAATGTTCCCAGCGCTACCAATCAGTGGGGCGCGTGGGCCGTAACGGATACCCCAACGCCGACACCAACGCCGACACCAACGCCAACACCAACGCCAACACCAACGCCAACACCGACACCGACACCAACACCGACACCAACACCAACACCGACACCGACGCCGACGCCGACGCCTACGGCTTGCCGTCCCGACGGCTTGATTTCGGCCGTGCCAAATGTGCCGTACTGCAAGGTATATGACGCGAACGGCCGCGAAGTGCTCGGCAATGGCTTGAAGCGGCGCATCGTCGGCTATTTTGCCAGCTGGCGCACGGGCGTCGATGGCAGCCCGACGTATCTGGTGAATAACTTGCCGTGGGATAAGATCACCCACCTCAATTATGCGTTTGCTTCCGTCGATCCGGCCACCTCGAAAATCGCCATCGGCAGCGGCGCGGCCAATCCCGATACGGCCCTCACGTGGCCCAATGTGCCAGCCGCAGCCATGGACCCGTCCTTGCCGTACAAAGGCCATTTCAACTTGCTGGCGCAATACAAGAAGAAGTATCCAGGCGTGAAACTGATGATTTCTGTGGGCGGCTGGGCCGGTAGCGGCGGCTTTTATACTGCCACGACGAATGCGGACGGCAGCATTAACACGGCCGGCATCAACACCTTGGCCGATTCCATGGTGGCTTTCGTGCGCCAGTACAACTTCTTCGATGGCGTTGATGTCGATTACGAACACCCGACGACGAATAATGAAGCGGGCAATCCGAATGACTTCGCCGCCTCGAAGCCGCGCCTGGCGGGCTTGATGACGAGCTACAACGTGCTGCTCAAAGTGTTGCGCCAG
Organism: Janthinobacterium sp. CG_23.4; assembly: GCF_029892305.1. Lineage (NCBI taxonomy): Bacteria > Pseudomonadati > Pseudomonadota > Betaproteobacteria > Burkholderiales > Oxalobacteraceae > Janthinobacterium > Janthinobacterium sp. CG_23.4. The sequence goes on from NZ_JARXUX010000001.1 coordinate 1,534,716, forward strand.
AAGCTAGACGAAGCGGCCGTGCAGGACAATAAATACTATTTGCTGACTATTGCCGGTTCTGCCTCGGGCTGGGTCTTGCGCGGCGAGGAAAACATGTCGGGACTGAAATATCTCGATTACGCCAGCTTGATGACCTACGACTTGCACGGCGCGTGGAACCAGTATGTGGGACCGAATGCGGCGCTGTTTGACGATGGCAATGATGGCGAGTTGCGGGCCGGCAACGCCTACCAATACCAGAATATCGGCTACCTGAACACGGACTGGGCGTACCGCTATTATCGTGGCGCCATGCAAGCGGGACGCATCAATATCGGCGTGCCCTTCTATACGCGGGGCTGGAAGGATGTGACGGGCGGCACCAACGGTCTGTGGGGTACGACGGCGCTGACCAACTCCACCGTCACCTGTGCGGGCGTGAAAACCTGCGGCATGGGCGCTACCGGCATCGACAACGTCTGGTACGACCTTGACTCGCAAGGCAAACCCACGCCCGGTGGCGGCAACCCCATCTGGCATGCGCTGAACTTGCAGAACGGCATAGTGCCCAGCTACCTTGATGCCTATAAAGTCACTGATAAGGCGCTGGTAGGCAGCTATGTGCCGTACTACAGCAGCACCATGGTGGCGCCGTGGCTGTGGAATGCGACCAAGAAAGTGTTTATTTCCACGGAAACCACGCAATCGATCGCGGCCAAGGCCCAGTACATCGTCAACAACAATATCGGCGGCGTGATGATCTGGGAAATGGCGGGCGACTATGCCTGGGATGCCACGCGCAACGGCGGCAAGGGCGAGTACTTCATGGGCACCACCCTGACGGACGTGCTGTACCAGGCCTTCCGCGCGGCTGGCGTGTATGGCAACAAGCGCGCTGAAATCGCCATGCCGGGCACGACGGCCAATGTCAGCATCAGCCTCGGTGGCTGGAAGCTGGGCGACAGCAACTTCCCCATCAACCCGGTGATGACGCTAAAGAATAATACGGCATCGACCTTGCCGGGCGGCACCGTGGTGGAATTTGACTATCCGGTCTCGGCACCATCGGACATGAGCGACCAGTCGGGCTTCGGGTTGACGGTGATCAATGCCGGTTATACGGGGCCGAACAATATCGGCGGCTTCACGAAGAACTACAATCGGGCCCGCTTTACGCTTCCCGCCTGGCAATCGCTGGCGCCGGGCGGTTCCGTGGCGCTGACCCTGAACTACCGCTTGCCGATCTCGGGGCCGGCCAACTACACGCTCACCGTGGGCGGCAGCAAGTATGCATTAACCCAGGAGTATCCGGAATTGCCGGTGGCCTTGCCGTAAGGGCGCGCCGCTAGTGCATACAAGAAAGGGCGGAACTGCGGTTCCGCCCCTTTTCGTTGCTGCCGTCAAGCAGGCTTAGAACCAGGTTTCCACTTGGAAGCCGTACGAGGTGCCGCTGGTATTGTTGTTGTAGATCGGGCCGCCATTGTTCGACGCGTTGACCGAAGCGGTAGCGGCATCGTTCCATTTGCCGTACGTGACGAAAGCGCGCAGTTCAGGACGCGACCACAGGCCAGGACCGGCCGAAATCGTCGGGGCGATGGTCAGCTTGGTCAAACGCTTGGCCGGCAGGCCGCCCGCTTGCGTGACACGGTCGGTACCCAGTTCGCCCACCAGCTTGAAGTTGTCGGTGAACGCATACACGGGCCGCACGCCGACCGAAGTCCAGGTCGAGGAACCGGTGGCGTTCGACTCGTCTTTTTGCCACAGGGCGACCAATTCCATGCCGAAGTTGGCCATCGGCTGGATCGCCATATCATTGAAGATGCGCGTGCGCTTGACGTCGGAGCCGAAAGACGTGTCGCCCGAGGCGCCGAACTGGCCGTTGCCCGCACCGCCGACACCAGGACCGACGCCGTATTGCACGCCGAAGGTGTTGCCGCCGCCAAAGACTTTACCTTGACGGTGGAAGGCCGACAGTTGCCATCCATTATGCTTCTTGCCGTAGAGGTCGTTGTCCTTGCCTTCGGCCGTGATGACGGTGGCGGCCAGGTCCAGCGTGCCGTTTTCGTTGACGGCAATTTCGCCGTAGATGAAGTTCTGGCGCACAGCCGAACGGGTGCCAACGATGGCGCCCGTTTTCGGATCACGCTTGTTGATATCGTTATCCTTAAAGAAGGCATACGAGAATTTACCGGGGCCCGCAGGGATGCGGTCCAGGCCGGCGCCCGTGCCGTTCATGTTGATATATTGCATATCGAGCATGTGGATGTCGGGACGGTAGTAGAAGCGTTTGCCGACCCAGGCCGTGCCGCCGTTCAGGAAATCGAGTCCTTGTGCTTCGACATAAGCCTTGACGATACCGAGCTTGTTGTCGCCGAAATCGGAATTCGGTGCATAGGCGTTGACCCAGATGGTGGCCAGGTAGTTCACGCCGCCGGACTTGGCGACGGACTTGGTATAGCCGAATTCCGCGTAGGCATCGCACTCATTGCCCAGACGGTATTTCATGGTGTTGCCACCCAGGCCGAAGCAGCCTTGCGAACCGCCGTCGCCCGAGGTATTGCTGCCGGCGCCGGCGCGCAGGTAGCCGTGGAAGCCTTCGGCGTCGGATGGATACATGGGGTCGGCGATGACGGAAGCGCTGGTGATGGCCAGAAGTAAGGCAGCTAAAGTTTGCAATGCAGGGCGATTCATGCGTTCTCCAAAATAATGTGGTTGGTAGCGCTGGCCTCCCCGGGGGACGGCGAGCGCAGACGGTCTAATGCCGCAAACCAAGTCTAGCAGCGCTTTTTTAGGCGGCCTGACACAAAACGAATAAGTGACAATACTTTCCTTCAGAGTGTTGTTTTTACTGCATATCGATACGCTTGCACATACTGCTCCGGAGCAGACGGACGCTTATGTCAGCAACGTCTGTTACGCAGTGGGATTGAATGACGGGGCTAACTTCAAGCGCCGCTACCGGCAGGTGAAAGGCGTCACGCCCAAGGCGTTCCGGTGCCAGGCCGATGACCGTTCTGGCGGCATCGGCTTGTCGCGGATACGCCACTGGCGTGAAGGCTGTCATGGGCTTGTCACTTTGGCCAGTTACTCTGCAGGATTGAATTTCACCCTAGCCGAGGAATGCATGAACAATGCTGTAACGTCGACCCCGAAACTGACCCTGTTGGCCATTGCCGCCAGCCTGTGCCTGTCCGCTTGCGGCGGCAGCGATAATACGCCGACGGAACCGGCCAAGCCCGTGGCGCAGACGGGCGTGTTCCTCGACGGCGCGGTGGAAGGCCTCGATTACGTGGCCGGCAGTGCGGTCAAGGCCAGCACCAATGCCAAGGGCGAATTCATTTGCAACCCCGGCGATACGCTAGCGTTCAGTATCGGCGCCCTGGCCCTGGGTTCGGCGCCATGTGGCGCTATCGTCACGCCGCTGGCGCTGGCGGCCAGCACGAATGTCGCCGACGACAAGGTCGTCAACCGCCTGCTGGCGTTGCAACTGCTCGATGAGGACAGCGATCCGTCGAATGGCATCAAGCTGACGGCCGAAGTGAAGACGGCGCTGGCCGGCAAGACGCTCGACTTTGCTGGCGCCCCGGCCGTTTTTAACGCGGCCCTGGCCGCACACTTGAGCAGCGTGGGTGGCAAATTCGCCAGCCGCACGGTCGATGCCGAGCGCCGTACCCTCGTGCGCGAGCATTTTGAAGATACGCTCGCTTCCAAGGCGGGCGCGCCCGTGAATGAAGCGCTGACGCAGGCCAACCCGGTGGGTGAAGTAAAAGTCACCGTGACGCGCTACCAGATCCAGGCGGCCGACAAATACTATGTGCCGTACGAAGGCGCGAACGTCAAGATCAAGGGCGAATTCCCGAAAGGCTTCCTGCCGTCGTATGGCTCGGGACTGGCTTACAAGGGCAAGAACGCCGCTGGCGAGCTGGAATTCTATGGTTTGACGGATCGCGGACCGAACGGCGATGGCCCGCAGGTACCCGACCCATCGGGCAAGGGCAGCAGCGGTAGCAAGATCTTCCCGTCGCCCAGTTTTACCCCTTCGTTCGGCGTGATCACGGTGGGCAAAAATGGCGCCATGCTGACAGCGAGCACGCCGATCAAGGTATCGGCCAGCGTCAACAGTTCGGGCTTGCCCGTGCCCATCGGCGAGGTCGGCAATTCGGCCGAAATTCCCGTCATGGATGCGATGAAGTTCGACGCGACCGGCAAGGCGGTCTTCAATGCGGGCGGTCTCGATTCGGAAGCCATCGTTGTCGATGCGAAGCGCAATGTGCTGTGGGTGTCCGATGAATACGGCCCCTTCATCATCAAGATCGATGCCGCCACGGGCGTCATCCAGGCCAAGTACGAGCCGGGCAAGGGCTTGCCGGCGCTGTTCGCCAAGCGCCGCGCGAATCGCGGCATGGAAGGCATGACACTCGACACCAGCAACGACAAGCTGTATGCCTTCCTGCAAAGCCCCTTGTCGGACGGCAGTGCGCCGTACACGGTGACGAAGAAGAATGAACAGGTCGAACGCTTCGCCCGCTTCACGCGCTGGATCGAATTCGATCCGACGACGGGCAGCAGCGGCAAGATGTATGCGTATCCGCTCAATGGCGCCGACTACCAGGATGGCCGCACGGGCAACGCCAAGCTGGGCGACATGGTGGCGCTGGGCGGCGGCAAGTTCCTCGTCATCGAGCAAGGTGCCGCACCTTCGGGCAAGGTCTTCAACAAGCTGATGCTGGTCGAATTGAAGGGCGCTACCGATATCGCGGCCGCCGCCTTCAACGCGACGACGTCCGACCTGGAAAAAAGCAGCATGGGTGGCGCAGCCGTCAACGGCGCCGATTGGGCTGCTGTCACGCCGCTCAAGAAAACCCTGCTACTGGACTTGAACGCCATCGGCTGGGCGGCGGAAAAGGCCGAAGGCCTGACCCTGATCGATGACTCCACCATCGCGCTGGCGAATGACAACGACTTCGGCCTGAAAACCAAGATCTTTGACGCCAATGGCATGGAAGTAGCAGACGCCGACGTGACCAAGTGCACGGTTGATGCGAACGGCGCCATCGTCACCAGCAGCGCGGTCGGCTGCAACGCTGCCAACAGTATCCGCGTGGCGCGCGGCGACGACCGCGAGCGTCCTAGCCGTTTGTGGATCGTGAAGTTCGCCAAGGCGCTCGCTGCGTATTGATGGCGTATTGATGCAGTTTGACCGATGAAAAAAAGCCGCACAGTGCGAACTGTGCGGCTTTGTTATTTTGCGCCAGGCTTACTTTTTAGTATGCGTATTGAGCCAGTCCAGCACCGTGTGATGCCACAACAGCGAGTTTGCCGGTTTCAGCACCCAGTGGTTCTCGTCCGGGAAGACCAGCAGCTTGCTCGCAATGCCCTGGCGCTGCAGCGCCGTGAAAGTGCCCAAGGCTTGCGCGGTAGGGATGCGGAAGTCCAGGTCACCCTGCACCACCAGCATCGGCGTCTTCCAGTTCTTCACGAAGTTGACGGGGTTGAACTGTTCGTGCTTGGCTGGCGCGTCGTAGTAAGTGCCACCGTTTTCCCACTCGGTGAACCACAGTTCTTCGGTCGCGTAAGCCATGCCGCGGTTGTCGAACACGCCGTCATGGTTGACCAGGCACTTGAAGCCGTCCGGCCAGTTACCGGCGATCCAGTTCATCATGTAGCCGCCGTACGAGGCGCCCAGCGCGCAGCTGCGTTCGCGGTCCAGCCACGGGAACTTCTTGGTGGCCGCTTCCAGGCCCTTCTGCAAGTCGAGCAGCGGCTTGCCGCCCCAGTCGCCGCTGATGGAGTCCGTGAACTTCTGGCCATAGCCGGTGGAGCCGTGGAAGTCGATGAAGACGGTGGCGTAGCCGGCGCCCGCATACACTTGCGGATTCCAGCGGTAGCTCCAGCCGTTGCCAAAGCTGCCTTGCGGGCCGCCGTGGACCAAAAAGGCGATCGGATACTTTTCACCGGCCTTGGCATTCCATGGCTTCATCACGTGGCCGTAGACGGTTTCGCCATTCGCGCCCGCGAACGAGAATTGCTCGTACTCGCCGAAGCGCACGTTGGCCAGCGCGGCTGCATTTTGCTGCGTCAGCTGGAGCATCGGCGCCGTCTCCGACTTGGCGTCGAGTTTGCGCGTGTACAGCTGCGCGCCCGAGGCCAGGTTGGCTTGCGCCAGCACGATGGTATTGCCGCGCACGTCGAAGTCGCCCACGGCGCCCTTGCCGGTCAGCGCATTGACCTTGCCGCTGGCCGCGTCAATGTGGAACAGGCGATGCTGGCCCACGTCATCGGCGGCGACCAGGAAAGCCTTGCCGTCCGGCGTCCAGCGGAAATCGGCCACGGAGCGGTCCCAGTCATCGGCCAGGGTGCGCTTCTTGCCCGTGGCAACATCCATCAGCACCAAATGAAAACGGTCCGCTTCGAAGCCCGGCTTGGTCATGGCGACATAGGCCAGCGTACGGCCATCGGGCGAATAGGTGGCCTTGGCATCCCAGGCCGGATTGTCGGCGGTGAGGTTGCGCGGCGCCTGGCCGCCCGTTGCTGGAATCGTGTAGACGTCGAAGTTGGTCGACCACGCTTCCTTGCTGCCGGCCACGCGCACCGAGAATGCCACCGTCTTGCCGTCCGGGCTGAAGTGGTATTGGCCGTTGTCGCCGAACGGTTTCGAGGGGGCGTCGCCATCGAGGGTGCCGCTCAGGCTGACAGGCTCGGCGCTGACCTTGCCGCTGGCGTCGATGGGCGCCGAGAACAGCGCGTTGCGGCGGCCGTCAGCCCAGCTATCCCAGTGGCGTACGAACATCTGGTCGTAGACCATGCCGCTCGCCTTGTTCCTGGCTTTTTCATTCAAGCGCTTCTTGGTGCAGGCGATATCGGCGCAATCGAGGAAGACGCCCATGCTCAACGCCAGGCGGTCGCCCTGCGGCGATAAGCGGTAGGTGTCGACGTCCAGCGCCAGGTCGGTGACCTTGGCCGCTTCGCCGCCGTTCAGGGGCAGTTGCCACACTTGTGAGGAGCCGGAACGGCCCGAGAGGAAGTAGATGGCGTCGCCGTTCGGCGACCATTGCGGGTCGCTGGCGCTCGATTCGCCGCGCGTGAGCTGGCGTGGCGCCGCGTTCGGCGCGCGCAGGTCGATCATCCACAGCTGCGTGTTGCCACGGTTTTTGTCCAGGTTGGTGCTGCGCACCGTGTAGACGACGCGCGTGGCGTCCGGCGACAGCACGGGGCTACCCACGCGTTCCATGGCCACCATGTCTTCGACGGTGAAGCCGCGCGGCGCCGCTAGCGCCGGTGTTGCAGCAATGGCGGTGGTGGCCATGGCGGCACTGAATGCTCCCAAGAGCAGCAGACGTAAACTCATTCAAACTCCCGATTCTGATGACGACGTTGTTGATATGGTATCGACGTGGCCGGCTGTACCGCCGGCAGCCCGATATCATAGCAATAAAGAGGTGCTTGCATGACGAGTTGAGCGTCGCTTAGCCGGCTGGCAGTGCCAGTTGCTGGCACGCTACGCAATGGCGCAAGCTGCCGCAGTTGCCTCAGTTGCGCCAGGCTCCCGTTTACTGTGAGGCGAGCCACCCCGCGCCGGACGCTGGGAACATGTCTGTACAGAAACAGCTGTTTTATGCAAAGTGCTAGACTTTCGATCTTTAACGACCACTCTTGATGCCCATGCCCATGCCCATGCCATGCGCCTGACGACTCTCGCCCTGACCTTTGCCGCCCTGTTCGCCACCTTGCCGGCCCATGCCGCCTCCATGCCCACGCAGGAACAAATCCAGGCGGCCGTGCAGGCGGGCGTGGCCAAGACACATGCGAAGGCGCCATCGAGCCTGCCGATCAGCGTCAAGGTGAGCAGCTTGCACGGTTGTCGCGAATCGCAGGAAGTGCCAGGCGAGGTGGTGTGCCTGGTGGGCATGCGCGCCGGCATGCGCGATGGCTTTCAAGTGTTGCCCCTGCGCAAGGATAACGATACCTGGGTCGGCGTCGAGCGCAAGCACGCCAAGTTCGCCGGACCATCGCCGGCCGAGGCGCAAGCCATGTTGCGCGCCTGGGCCAAAGAGGAAGTGGCGCGCGATCCGGAAGCGGCCAAGGATGTGCAGATGCAGGAGGCGCAGAGCACCATGCAGGTCAAGGCCATCAACGAGTGCGAGGTCAAGAGCAAGACGGGTTACCTGGTGTGCGACACCGAGTTGAGCGTGCCGAGCCGTCCTGATGGCATCAAGACGGAACTCACCTTCATGCTGGAAAGCGCCGGCTGGCGTTACGTGCCGCGCTAGGCGCCACGCGCCACGCTGCCCCCGGCCGCGCCGACGGCATTGCTGGGCGTGCTGGCGTTGTCAGGAGTGAGCATCGGCTCGCCACGCTCAATGGCGCGCGCCAATGTGCACCGATAGCCATGTCATGCCCAAAAAATTGCCCCGTGTCAATATAAAGTCAATTAAATTGTTAAATTTAATTATTTTTGGCATGTAATTGGTGTTAATGATCAAAATTCATTATTTTTTGTTCGTTTATCCCCAATATATTGCGAATGTGCAATGTAAAGTGGTATATTTGGTTGAATCATTTATTCCAGCGTATGATGTGTCACACGCAATGCGCTGTCGCAACCTGAATGTCTGGAGAGCCTCCGTGCTGAAAAAAATAGCGAGTACCGACCTGGTATTGGGTATGTATATCGAGCGCCTCGGCCGCTCCTGGCTTGAGACGCCGTTCTGGAAGCGTTCTTTTTTGCTCGAATCGCCGGCTGACCTGGAGCGTATCCTGGCGGCCCGGCTGAACGAAGTGTGGATCGATACCGCACGCGGCCTGGCGCCGCCTGAACCTGTTGTCGTTGCCGCACCGCCCGCAGCCGCAGCCGCAGCCGCAGCCGCAGCAGTTTGCACCGAAGCCAAAGCGCATGGCGTCGACGTCGCCGTTGCGAAAGTCGCGCCCAGCCTGTCGCGCGACGAGCAAATGGCGCATGCCCGGCGGTTGATCGAGCGCACGCGCCAAGCCGTGCAAACGATGTTTGACGAAGCGCGCATGGGTAAGGCCCTATCCGTCGGGCATGCCTACGAGTTGGTCGATGATATCGCCGCCTCGGTGCTGCTGGGCGGCGGCATGTTGCTGGGCCTGGCTCGCCTGAAAACCGCCGATAACTATACCTATATGCACTCGGTGGCCGTATGTGCGCTGATGACGGCGTTGGCCCGGGAGCTGGAGTTGGCGCCCGAGCAGGTGCGCTCGGCCGGCCTGGCGGGATTGTTACACGACATCGGCAAGATGGCTGTGCCATCGGCCATCCTGAACAAGCCTGGCAGCCTCAGCGACGCGGAGTTTTCCTGCGTGCGCACCCATGCGGCGGCCGGCCATCGCTTGCTGCTCGAAGTCGATGATATCGATCCGGTGGCGCTGGACGTGTGCTTGCACCACCATGAAAAACTCGATGGCAGCGGTTATCCCAAAGGATTGCGTGGCGACGAAATCAGCTTGTATGCGCGCATGGGCGCCATCTGTGACGTATACGACGCGGTCACCTCGAACCGGCCATACAAGCAGGGCTGGTGCCCGGCCGAGTCGCTGCGCCGCATGGCCGCCTGGCGCGGCGGGCACCTGGATGCGAAACTGTTTGCCGCTTTCGTCAAATGTCTGGGCATCTATCCGCTCGGTACTCTGGTGCGGCTGCAGTCGGAGCGCCTGGCCGTGGTGGTGGGACAAGCGCAGGGCAAGACGCTGACCTCGCCGACCGTGCGTGCATTCTTTTCCGTCCGCGCCGGCACTTGCATCGTGCCCAGCGTCATCGACCTGGCCGCGCCGGGTTGCCAGGAGCGTATTGTTTCCACGGAAAGCGCCGCCCAGTGGGGCTTGCTGGACGTCGACCGTTACTGGGCCGGCGAACCTGCCGCGGCATAGTCGGAATAAAGGATATTTTATTTATAATAAAACATTAGAATAAGGGTGCCAGTGCCGCATCCGTTTTCCTGCCTGGTGATCGTTCCTTGTCCGCTTACCCGTCACCGCACGGGCTCATTCTGAGGGTGTAACCATGCGACTCAATCTTCCAGTCACCGATACCGAGATCACCCTGAGCGATACCGAGACCATCGTCTCGACTACTGACTTGCAAGGTAATATCACGTATGCGAACCCTTACTTCATCGCCATCAGCGGTTACAGTGCGGACGAATTGATGGGCGCGCCGCAGAACATTCTGCGCCATCCGGATATGCCGGTCGAAGCGTTTGCCGATTTCTGGGCCACCGCCCGCGCGGGGCGTTCGTGGAGCGGCATGGTCAAGAACCGCTGCAAGAATGGCGATTACTATTGGGTGCTGGCGAACGTGACGCCGGTAGTCGAGGATGGCGTGGCTGTCGGCTATATGTCCGTGCGCACCAAGCCGACGCGCCAGCAGGTGGCGCAGGCGTGCGCCCTGTACGCGCGCATGAAGGCGGGGCAGGCCAATGGCATCATCCTCAGGCAGGGCGTAGCCGTGCGCACGGGCTGGCTGGCCAAGGTGCTCAGCTTGCGTGACTTGGCACTGGGCAAGCGCATAGGCTGGAACCTGGGCTCGCTGAGCCTGCTATTGCTGTTGCAGTTGGTGTGGGATGCGGGTCTGTTGCCGACCAGAGCGGGAGGCTGGATAACGGGGTTGGCCGCGGTGGCCTTGTGCGCGACCCTGTATTTCTGGCGTGGCTTGCACCTTGCCGTGTTGCAGCCCTTGCAACAGGCGCGCCAGGCCTGTGACGTGATGGCGGGCGGCGATCTGACGGGCGAGTTCGATACCGCCCGGCGCGATGAGATGGGGCAACTGCTGCGCTCGTTGCGCCAGTTGCGCGTCAATTTGCACTCTATCGTCGGTGATGTGCGCGGTAATTTCCTGCGCATCAGCATGGCCAGCCAGGAAATCGCTGCCGGCAATATGGATTTGTCGGGCCGGACGGAAGCGCAGGCGTCGGCCCTGGAGCAGACGGCGTCGAGCATGGAGCAGTTGGCCGCTACGGTGCAGCAAAACAGCAGCAATGCCGTGCAGGCCAGCGACATGGCTGGCAAGGTACATGGCCTGGCGGGGCGCGGCGGTGAAATCGTTGGCCAGGTAGTGATGATGATGGATGAAATTAACGCCTCTTCCAAGAAGATAGGCGACATTACCGGAATTATTGAGGGTATTGCCTTCCAAACCAACATCCTGGCCCTGAACGCGGCTGTCGAAGCGGCGCGCGCAGGCGACCAGGGGCGCGGCTTTGCCGTCGTGGCAGGCGAGGTGCGCAGCCTGGCCCAGCGCAGCGCGTCGGCCGCCACGGAAATCAAGCAATTGATCACGGCATCGCTGGCGCAAGTGCAGGCGGGCGCGAAACTGGCGCAACAGGCAGGCGTCAGCAGTGCCGAGATGCTGGGCGCCGTGCAGGGCGTGCACGGCATCATGGATGAGATTGCTTCAGCCTCGCGCGAACAGAGCCATGGCATCGGCCAGGTCAATATGGCCGTCACGCAGATGGATGAAGTGACGCAGCAGAACGCGGCGCTGGTGGAGCAATCGGCGGCGGCCTCGGCTTCGCTGCAAGACCAGGCCATGCAATTGGAGCAAGCGATGGCCCTGTTCAAGCTGGAACGGCGGCGCGACGGCCAGGCGGCCACGGCCACGTCCCTGCGCGCCGCGCCGCCACGCCGCCACATGACAGCCGCCGCCCTGTCCGCTCCTTGAGGTTCACCGTGTCACGCAGCAGGCAAATGGTGTGGCTGCCTGCGGCAGTTGGCACTATTGCATGTGCCAGCCGTGGCTGACGACGATGGACTGGCCGCTTAGCGCCGTCGATGGGAAGGCTGCCAGGAAGACGGCTGTTTGCGCCACATCCTCGGTGGTGGTGAATTCGCCGTCAATCGTGTCTTTCAGCATGATTTTCTTGATCACGTCTTCTTCGCTGATGTTCAACTGGGCTGCCTGTTCCGGGATTTGCTTGTCGACCAGCGGCGTGCGCACGAAGCCGGGGCAGATGACGTTGGCGCGGATGCCATCTTTCGCACCTTCCTTGGCCACCACCTTGGCCAGGCCCAGCAAGCCATGCTTGGCGGCAACGTAGGCGCTCTTGAAGAGCGAACCTTCGTGCGAGTGCACGGAGCCCATGTAGATGATGGCGCCGCCGCGGCCGGCCTTGATCATTTCGCGCATGCAGGCGCGCGTGGTGAGGAAGGCGCCGTCCATGTGGATGGCCAGCATTTTTTTCCACTGATCGAACGGGTAGTCGACAACGGGGCTGATAATCTGGATGCCCGCATTGCTGATCAGGATATCGATGCCGCCGAAGTGGGCTGCGGCGTCCGCCACGCCCTGCTCGACCTGTGCTTCGCTGGAAACGTCCATGGCCACGGCAAACGCCTGGCCGCCCGATTGCTTGATTTCCTCGGCCGTCTTGCTGGCCGCTTCCAGCGCCAGGTCGGCGATGACCACCTTGGCCCCTTGTTTTGCATATTCAATGGCTATTTCCTTGCCGATACCACTGGCGGCGCCGGTAATCAGTGCGACTTTGTCTTTGAGTTGCATATTAATCCTTTGCATTGCGGGTTGGAGTGATCGTGGGAAGTCAGAGCATGCCAGTATAGCCAGAAAATGCGCCGGGCACGGCGCGCCCATGCCTAGAATCGGGCTTGTCTCGCCTGCAATTGATGCAGGCGCCAGGCGCCGGGATTGGTGCCCGCCCAGACGCGGAACGCGTGGTTGAACGCGCTTTGTTCCTGGTAGCCGAGCAGAAAGGCGATGTCGACCAGCGACAGGTCCGGCGTGCGCAAATAATCACGCGCCAGGCTATAACGGGTCTGGTCCAGCAAGGCCTGGAAACTGGTGCCCGCGTCGGCCAACTTGCGCTGCAGGGTGCGCGGCGTGACGGCCAGCATGGCGGCAACGCTGGCCAGGCGCGCCGAACCCTGGCGCAAGCCCGCCACGATGGCGGCATGTACTTGCGCCTCGATGGCGCCGCTACTTTCTGCTGTGGCCTGGCGCTGTGCCAGCAACTGCTCCGCGTGCTGGCACAGCACGGGGTACAGGCTGACGTCGGCGTTCGGCACGGGCCAGTCCAGCAATTGCGCCTCGAAGCTGGCCGTGTTCGTGCTGGCGCCAAACGCGGGCAGGCTGCCCAGCACGCGCACATATTCGTCGCGGTGCGTGGCGCAGCGCAGCAAGTCGCCGCCGCCATCGTGGGTGAACGCCAGTCGGGCCGGCGGCAGGGGTATGCCCGCCAGCCAGTCGCCGCACACTTTGACACCGGCAAAGACGCTGTCGACCAAGTGCCGGCTGGCGCCCGGATAGTGACTGCTCCAGCCGTAATGCGCGACGGCGCCATCGCGCTGCAGGGTCGAGCGGCCCAGGTCGTGCGCCAGCCGTTCATAGCGCGCCGTCTGTTCCAGCGCTTGGCCCATATTTTTGCAACTGAGCAAAATCAAGCCATACGCGCTATAGGTACCCATGCGTACGCGCTGGCCCACGTGCAGGCCAAAATGCGCGTCGCCCGCCAGTTGTGCGCCTGCATCGAGCAGGCGCACGTAGTCGCGTGCGGCCAGGCTGGCCGTTGACGCTTCCAGGCTGTGCGGCGCTATGCCTGCCGCCTGCGCCAGGGTGGCGGCAGCGATGCCGTGCGCGCCGGCCGCTTCCAGCAGCGGCTGCAGATAGGCGCCCGCGACCCGCCCTTGCGCGTGGTCGCTGTCAGTGCCTGGCATGATGCAACAATGCAATTGTCATGAAAAACCAATATCTTTCGTCTCTGGCGGCATATGCTATTCATCTAGCAAGAAAATCAGGCAAGCACAGTATAGCAAGCCGCCGTGGCGTGCAACTGGCCAACTACAGGGGATTTCGATGCAACGCTGGAATGGCTGGGGTGACGAGAGCGTCACGTTTGCGTTGAGCGCGGCGGCGCTGGCTTTGTTGGGCGAGCGCCTGGGGCCGGGTAGCGGCATGCACGATGCCACATTTGACGCCGTCTGTGCGGCAGTTCCCGCCTCGCGTCTGGCGCCGCATCCGCTGATCGATACCAAGCCTGCCACGCGCGTGCGTCATGCGCTCGGCCAAAGTCTGCCCGACTGGTTCAAGCTGCGCCACGGCCGCATCGGCGCGGTACCCGATGGCGTGGCCTTTCCCGACAGTGCGCTGCAGGTGCGCCAGCTGCTCGCGTATGCGCACCATGCCGGTGTGGCGGTGATACCCCACGGCGGCGGCACCAGCGTGGCCGGGCACCTGACGGTGGCTGCGGGCGCGCGCCCCGTGCTGTCGTTGAGCCTCGTGCGCCTGTGCGCGCTGGGCCATCTGGACCGCGAAGCGCAGTTGGCCACTTTCGGCGCCGGCGTCTACGGCCCCGACCTGGAAGCGCAGCTGCGCGCGCAGGGTTATACCCTGGGCCACTATCCGCAGTCGTTCGAATATTCCACCCTGGGTGGCTGGATCGCCACGCGTTCGTCGGGCCAGCAATCGCTGCGCTATGGCCGCATCGAGCAGCTGTTCGCGGGCGGTGAAGTAGAAACGCCATCCGGCACTTTGACGATTCCCACCTTTCCCGCCTCGGCGGCCGGCATCGACCTGCGCGAAATGGTGCTCGGTTCCGAAGGGCGCCTGGGCATCCTGACGCAAGCTACCGTGCGCATCTCACCGCTGCCGCCCCATGAAGCATTCCATGCCGTGTTTTTCGCCGATTGGGGCCAGGCGCAGGCGGCCGTGCGGGCATTGGCCCAGTCGCGTCTGCCTTTATGCATGCTGCGCCTGTCGAACGCGCTCGAGACGCAAACCATGCTGACCCTGGCCGGCCACAAGAAACTGGTGGCACTGCTGGAGCGCTACCTGTCCCTGCGCGGCTGCGCGCAAGGCAAGTGCATGCTGATGGTGGGCGTCAGCGGAGACGCAAAACCGGCGCGCGCGGCCCTGCGCGACGCCCTGGCGCTGGCGCGGCGGCACAAGGGCGTGCATGTGGGGCGGCACATGGGCGACAAGTGGAAGCAGGGTCGCTTTCGCAACGTCTACCTGCGCAATGGCGCCTGGGAGCACGGCTATGTCATCGACACGGTGGAAACTGCCGTCGACTGGCCCCGCGTCACGCCCATGATGGCAGCGCTGGAGCAGGCCGGCACCAGGGCGCTGGCCGCGCATGGCGAGCAGGTGCACGCCTACACGCATCTGTCGCATGTGTATGCGCAGGGCGCCAGCGTCTACACCACGTATGTGTACCGGCTGGCGCCCACGTATGAAGAAAACATGGCGCGCTGGCGCAGCCTGAAAGAGGCGGCCTGCGCTGCCATCGTGGCCAACGGCGGCACCATCAGCCACCAGCACGGCGTGGGTAGCGATCATGCGCCGTGGCTGGCTGCCGAAAAGGGCCCACTGGGCATCGCCGCCATGCGCGCATTGCTGCATCAGTTTGACCCGCAGGGCATGATGAACCCCGGTAAACTGCTGCCCGAAGTGGCGGGTGCGCCGTGAACCGCGACGATTTGCCTGGCGTCCTGGCGCGCCACTGGGATGTGCTGATCGTCGGCGGCGGCATCACCGGCGCTGGCATCTTGCTGGAAGCATCGCGGCGCGGCCTGAAGGCGCTGCTGGTCGAGCAGCGCGATTTCGCCTGGGGCACGTCGAGCCGCTCCTCGAAGCTGGTGCATGGCGGCTTGCGTTACCTCAAGCAGGGGCAGTTCGCGATGACGCGCGAGTCGGTGCATGAACGGCAAGCCTTGCTGGCCGACGCGGCCGGATTGGTCGAGCCGCAGGGCTTCGCCTTTGGCGACTACGCGGGCAGGAAACCGGGACGGCGCCAGTTCATGCTGGGCCTGGCCATCTATGACGTGATGGCGGGGCAGCGGGCGCGCCGCTATGTCGATGCGACCGATTTTTCCATGCTGGCGCCGCATGTCCAGCGCGAAGGACTGCGCGGTGGCATGCTGTACCAGGACGCCAAGACGGACGACGCGCGCCTGGTGCTGCGCGTGCTGCAGGAAGCGCGCCGCCATGGCGGCGTGGCTGTCAATTATCTGGGCGTGGAATCGCTGCTGCGTGAAGATGGCAGGGTCGTGGGGGGCGTTTTGAACGATGGCATCGGCGCCGCAACATTGACGGCGCGCGCGCGCCTGGTGATCAGCGCCACGGGCGCCTGGGCCGACCGCTTGCGCGGCCAGGTGGGAGAAAAGCCGAAGCTGCGGCCGCTGCGCGGTAGCCATTTGCTGCTGCCTGCCTGGCGCCTGCCGCTGGCGCAAGCGGTCAGCCTGATGCACCCGCGCGATGGCCGCCCCGTCTTCGCCTATCCGTGGGAGGGCGTGACCCTGGTGGGCACCACCGATGTCGACCATGACGCCAGCCTCGACCTGGAGCCTGCCATCACGCGCGGCGAACTCGACTACCTGCTGGTGGCGCTGCGCTGGCAGTTTCCGCAGTTGGCGCTGGGCGAAGACGACGTGCTGGCCACGTATGCCGGCGTGCGTCCCGTCATCGATAGCGGCCAGCTTGACCCGTCGAAGGAGGCGCGCGAACATGCGCTATGGCTGGAGCATGGCTTGTTGACGGTGGCGGGCGGCAAGCTGACGACGTTTCGTGTGATCGCCCTTGACGCATTGCGCCGCGCCGCGCCGCTGTTGCCAGGCTGGCAGGCGGATCTGCGCCCATTGCCAATTTTTGACGCAACGCCGCCCTTGTCGGGCAAGGCTTTGCTGCTCGATGGCGAGCAGCGCGCGCGTCTGCTCGGGCGTTATGGCGCGGCCGCGCAGGCCCTGTGCGATGCGTCGCACGAGGGCGAATTGGCGCAAATTGCCGGCACGCAGACGCTCTGGGCGCAGCTGCGCTGGGGCGCGCGCAATGAGAACGTGCAGCACCTGGACGATCTGCTGCTGCGGCGCACGCGCCTCGGTGTGCAGCTGGCCGGCGGCGCGCTTGCTATCATGACGCGCCTGCGTGCCATCTGCCAGCATGAATTGGGCTGGGACGATGCGCGCTGGGACGCGGAGCAGGCGCGCTACCTGGCCCTGTGGCGCAGTCATTACAGCGTGCCGCAAAGCAACTGAAGCGATCATAAAAATATAAAAGAGGAGAGTATCATCGAGACCATCCTGTTGCGCCAGCCCGTGGCCGCCCTCGTCGAGGAACTGGGCGAAGACCTGCTGCACATCACCTGCGCGAATGGCGACCGCGTCGACGTCGGCTGGTATCGAGTCGCGCTCGACGTTGCGCGCTGAATCCATGGCGAGCGTATCGGACCGGGCAGCTTACATTCTTGCCATCGACAATGGCACGCAAAGCGTGCGCGCGCTGCTGTTTGACAGGGACGGCAACCTGGCGGCCAAGGCGCAGGTGTTCCTGGAAGCATATTATTCCGAGCATCCCGGCTGGGCCGAGCATGATGCCGAAGGCTACTGGCAAGCCGTCTGCGAAGCGTGCCAGCAACTGTGGCGCAGCACGGCCATAGCCAAGTCCTCGGTGGTCGGCGTGGCGGTGACCACGCAGCGCGGTACGGTGGTCAATGTCGATGAGCATGGCGTCCCCCTGCGCCCCGCCATCACTTGGCTCGATCAGCGCTGCACGCGCCAGATTCCGCCGCTGGCGCCGTGGTGGCGCGCCGCTTTTCGCGTCACGCGCCTCGAGGGTACGATCACGTATTTCCGCCGCGAGGCCGAGATCAACTGGATTAGCGCGCACCAGCCTGACATCTGGCGCCGCACGCATAAATTCCTGCTGCTGTCGGGCTTCTTGAACCACCGCCTCTGCGGACGTTATGCCGATTCGACGGGTTCCCAGGTGGCTTACATCCCGTTCGACTACAAGCGCCACACCTGGGCCGGGCGCTTCGACTGGAAGTGGCAGGCACTGGCGATCGAGCGCTCCATGCTGCCGGAGCTGGTGACGCCGGGCACGCGCATGGGTGCCATCACGGCTGCGGCGGCTGCGGCGACGGGCATCTTGCAAGGCACGCCCTTGCTGGCGGCGGCCGCCGACAAGGCTTGCGAAGTGTTGGGCGCCGGCTGCGTCGAGCCGCATGTGGCGTGCCTCAGCTACGGCACCACGGCCACCATCAACACGACCAACCGCAACTACGTGGAAGTGACGCGCTTTATTCCGCCGTATCCGGCCGCCATGCCGGGCGCCTACAGCACGGAAGTGCAGATTTTTCGTGGCTACTGGATGGTCAACTGGTTCAAGGAGCAGTTCGGCGACCGCGAACGGGCGGCCGCCGCCGAAGATGGCACGGGCTGCTCTGCCGAGGCGCTGTTCGAGCGCCTGGTCGAGGCCGTGCCGCCCGGTTCCATGGGCCTGATGCTGCAGCCGTACTGGAGTCCCGGCATCAAGGTGCCTGGCCCGGAAGCGAAGGGCGCCATGATCGGTTTTGGCGATGTGCATACGCGCGCGCATATGTACCGCGCCATCCTCGAAGGGCTTGCGTATGCGCTGCGCGAAGGCAAGGAGCGCATCGAGCGGCGCAGCGGCATTGCCATTACGGAGCTGCGCATCGCAGGCGGCGGCTCGCAAAGCGACGCGGCCATGCAGCTGACGGCCGACATCTTCGGCTTGCCCGCTGCGCGCGCCCATGTGTATGAAAGTTCGGGCCTGGGCGCGGCCATCGCCGCGAGCGTGGGCCTGGGCTGGCATGCGGATTTCCCCGCCGCCGTGCAAGCCATGACGCGCAGGGGCAAGTTATTCCAGCCGCATCCCGAGCACTGCAAAATCTACGAACAGCTGTACCGGCGCGTGTATCGCAAGATGTATGCGCGGCTGCAGCCCTTGTACCGCGAAATCGCCGATATCACCGGCTATCCGGAATAAAACGCATGACACCGTATTGCGAATCATTCGCATCTAATATATGATGTGTTTTGCATTTCACTAAGGCAACTTATTCCAGTGATTGCAGTGCGCCGCCGGCCATGCGCCAGCGGCGCGTCCGTGCGGGCAGAGTCGCGCCGCCACGCTTGCTTCAACGCCACCGCTTGATCGTGCACAGTCTTCCTCTGCCCCAGCATTTTTTCATTCCATCAGTATGAAAACCAGGCAAGGATAGCGATGAAGAGTAGCAGTAAACAAGGACGGACCCCGCTGCAAGGATGGACCCCGCTGGCCGCCGCGCTGGCGCTGGCATTGGGCGGCGCGCAGGGCCATGCGCGGGCGGCAGCGATGGCCGACCAGGCCGATGAGGTGTCGATGCCCGCCATCAGCGTATTTGGCGACGCCATCAGCGCCGGCACGGCGGGCCGTTCGTATATCAACAGCGCCGATATCGAACGCCAGCAGGCGGACAATGTCGCGTCCTTGCTCGATACCTTGCCCGGCGTAGACCTGGCCGGCACGGCCCGTCCCAGCGGCCAGAGCCTCAATATCTGGGGCTTCAATAAAGTGCAGGACGTGAAAGTCATCCTCGACGGCGTGCCCAAGGGTTTCGAAAATACCGCCAGGGTTCCATTTTCATCGAGCCGGAGCTGATCAAGCAGATCGAGGTGAACAAGGGCGCGCATACGAGCTTGTATGGCAATGGCGGCTTCGGTGGTGTCATCACGGTCGAGACCAAGGACGCGCAAGACTTGCTGGAAGGCGGCGAGAAAGTGGGCGCCATGCTCAAGTACTCGCGCCACTCCAATAACGGGGAAAACGACGCCACCGTGGCCGTTTATGGCCGCACGGAAGACGGCCGCTACGATGCGATGGCCTTCACCACGCAGCGCAAGTCCGACGATTTGCGCAAACCCGATGGCAAGCCATTCCGCTTTTCCGCCATCGACGCGCCATCGAGCCTGGCGAAGCTGAATATCCGCCTGACGCCGGAACAGCTGCTGACCCTGACGGCCATGCAGAGCGGTAGCGCGGGCTGGGGCCCGTTCGCCGCCATGGGGGAAGACGTGCCCACGCCGACCGAGGCGGAGATCAGGAAGTATGGACTGGACGAGGCGTGGCAGCGCAAGGCCGTATATCGCGACCAGGACGACGATACATATGCCGTGAAGTGGCAGTACGCGCCGCAGGATAATCGATGGATCAAGCTGACGGCCAGCGTCGGTTATTCGCACACGGAGCAACATGACAAGCGCCTGCCATCGGCTTCGCTGGGCTCTTACCTGGGATCCTTGGGCAACGAGAGCTGGGCCTCGTACGTGGACCGCATTGCGGAGCTGCGCAATGAAAGCGTGTTGACGACGGGCGCCATTTCGCACGTGCTGCTCATGGGCCTGCAATGGCACAAGAACGTGCGCGACACCCTGATGTATTACCCATCGTCGACGGCGCTGAAGGATCCCAGCTACAACTACGGCTACTTTCAGCCTTACTATATGCCGGCCGGGCGCCAGGAAACCACGGGCCTGTATCTGCAGGATGCGATGACGTATGGCGACCTGACGCTAACGGCGGCGCTGCGTCATGACCGGGTTGTTTCCGGGGGCGTGCCGAACAAGGCGCCGCGCTACAACAGCGCGCTGGCGGCGGCTGGTCACGACTTCAGCGAAAAGGTGCACGCGGACTGGTCGCCCCGCCTGGGCCTGTTCTGGAAGGCGTCGAGCAGCGTGGCGCTGTTCGGCGATGTGAGCCGCACCTGGCGTGCGCCGACGATAGACGAGATGTATTCGAATGAATATTATGTGTCGTCCAAGCTCGGTTCATCGACACCGGGCACCAGCCGCAACCTGGCCGTCGAACGTGTGACGGCCGTGCGCACGGGCTTCATGCTGCACCGGCAGAACGTGTTCATGGAGCGCGACGACGTGCAGCTGCGCCTGACGGCGTACCAGAATCGCGTCAGCGACAATATCGGCCCGCGCCTGGGCATCCTGATCGAAGGCTATGTGCCTGGCTCGGGCATGTTGCCGCCAGCCCTTTCCACCCAGCGTAATCTGGCCGGTTTCCACACGCAGGGCGTGGAGCTCGAGTCCTACTACAACGCGCCGCGCCTGTTTGCCAGCGCTTCGTTGTCGAAGCAGCGCGGCACGCGCACCGGATCCCAGCGCGACCCCTGGGGTCATGACGAACCCGTGTCGACCATCGCGCCGAATAAATTGATGGCAGGTGTGGGCTGGCGCATGCCCGACCTTGGGGCCAGTATCGGTTGGCAGGGCCGTTTCGTGGCGAAGCAGGACCGCGTCCTGCCGCTGGGGAATGTCTACCGTCTGCCGCCATCGAAAGGCTATGCGCTCCATACGCTGTTCGCTTCCTGGGATGGCGGGCAGGGTATCTGGCACGGCACGCAATTGCGCCTGACGGTCGATAACGTCTTTAACCGCAACTATATGCCGTATCTGAGCGAGGCGGTCACCGGCGTGGGGCGCAATGCGAAGTTGAGCGTATCGCGTAAGTTTTGATTAATGTCAGGAACAGCGGGCCGAAGACGCGGGCCCGGGGTGCAATGCCGTTCAGTTAAGGGTTTTGGCGTGATTGATGAGCGCCAGTAAATTCGCTAACCCCAGAGGCAAAGAGCTGGGTCGGACCCGCCGGGGGAATGTGCTTCAATGGAGCACATTCCGATCACGAAGTGACCGACCCCTGTCCTGGTTCTTGGGCTAAAAATAGCGTCACTAACACACTAACTGAACGGCATTAGGGCCCAGGGTGCCTTTTTTGTAACTTTGGCCTACTTCCGGTCCGTTGCATGTTCCGTTGAACTTCCAACTTCAAACTTCAACGCAGCACCAGTGCCTTGACCGTTTCCCAGGCCGCGCTGCCTGAATGCGTGGTGCGTACCTGGTTGCGGCCGCCTTCCTTGGCCGCGTACAGGGCGCGGTCAGCGGCGACGAACAGCGCTTCGCGATCATCGAGCTGGTGCGGGTGGATGCTCGCCACGCCAATACTGACGGTGATCCACGGCGAGGTGATGGAGCGCGGGTGCGCCAGTTGCAGTGCTTCGATGTTCGTGCGGATGGCTTCGGCCAGCAGCAGTGCGCTGTCGGCGTCCGTGTCGGCACACAGCATGACGAATTCCTCGCCGCCGTAGCGGGCTGCCAAGTCGCCCGGGCGGGCCGCATGCGAGGCGATGGCTTGCGCCACCTGTTGCAGGCAGATGTCGCCGGCTGGGTGACCCAGGCTGTCGTTGTACAGCTTGAAGTGGTCGACGTCGAGCACCACGAGCGACAGGGCGCCGCCGCCGCGCACGGCGCGCTGCCACTCTTTTTCCAGGAAGCTGTCGAAATGCCGGCGGTTGGCGATTTTTGTCAGCGGGTCCAGATAGGCGGCGCGTTGCAAGGCGTCTTCCGACTGTTTGTGGTGTGTGATGTCGTGCAGCAGGCCGATGTACAGCGGTTGGCGCAGATACATGGGGGTCAGCGTCAGGTCCATGCTGAGCGACGCGCCACTACGGTGACGGATTGCCACTTCGCGCGTGCCGTGGTTGTGCGCCGTTTCCGGATTGGCCGCGTACATGGCGAAGTAATCGAGGTATTCCTGCGTCACCAGAGGGCTGAGCAGTTCGGCAATCGAGCGCCCAGCCAATTCGTTTTCGCTATAGCCCAGGTACTGATCGCAGGCCGGATTGGTGTACTGGATGCGCCCGTCCGCCTCGATGATCAGCAAGCCTTCAGCCATATTGTTGACGATGGTGCGCAGGCGCTCGGCCTGTTCCTGCTGGTTTTCATTGTTGTTGCGGATGTGCAAATGGGCGCGCACGCGCGCGCACACTTCGGCCATGCGCAGCGGCTTGCTGATGTAGTCGACGGCACCGCAGTCGAAACCGGCCACCACGTCTTGCGTTTCCGTCCTGGCACTCATGAAGATGACGGGAATGCGCTGCGTCAGCGGGTGCTGCTTGAGACGGCGGCAAGTTTCGATGCCATCCATGTCCGGCATCAGCACGTCGAGCAGGATCAGGTCGGGATGGGCGCGCTGGGCGATCTCCAGCGCCCGTTCGCCGGACGTGGCGACATAGGTTTGATAGCCCTGTTCAGTCATCAGCTTGCGCAGCAGCTCAAGGTTGGCTGGCGCATCATCGACTATCAAAATAGCGGCTTCGCGCCGCTGGGAATGCCCCACACTACCTGTACTCATTGCTGCCGGCCTTCTTGGATGTACTCTGCGATGCCAGCATTTGCTGTACTTTCGGTGATGCCGAAGTCCTGCACGCCTTGGCCGCCACGTGCGGCGGCGAACAAAGTAGTGCCCGAGGTGCGGCCTTGGCCGCACCTCGGGCACCTGTGCATGTATAGTCAAAAGCTGAGCCGATTCAAATTTGATGCGGTGCTCAAATCATACCGCTTCGCCAATTTTTTGGGTTAAAAATCGTTGTTGCCGTAGAGCTTAAAGCAATACTTGTGTGAATTTTTTGAAAATAGATACACGAAGTTGCTGTTGTGAAGATGGCTTTTGCGTGAGAAAGATGCTGAGTCGTTGGCTCGGAAGGGGTAGCAAGACACGCCCCGCAGCAGGCGGGGCGTGGACAATGGCACTACATTTTTGCGGCGATCAGTTTGCCCAGGATGGCGATACCTTCGACGATGCGTTCCGGCGGCACCGTCACGAAGGACAGACGCAGGGTGTGCGTTTCCGGCGTGTTGGCATAGAACGGCGCGCCTGGCACGAAGGCGACCTTGTTGGCGATGGCTTCATCGAGCAGTTTCATGGCGTCGATGTGTTTCGGCAAAGTGACCCAGATGAACATGCCGCCTTCCGGTTTCGTCCATGTGACGCCGGCCGGGAAGTGCTCTTCCAGTGCCGACAGCATGGCTTGGCATTGCTTGCCGTACAAGCTGCGGATGCTGGGGATATGCCGCTCCAGGAAGCCATCCTTGATCACTTCATGCACGACCATTTGCGTCAACTGCGACGTGTGCAGGTCGGCCGCCTGCTTGGCCAGTTCCAGGCGGCGCACCAGCGGCATCGGCGCCACCACGTAGCCGAGGCGGATGCCTGGCGTGAGCACCTTGGAAAATGAACCCATGTAGATTACGCCGTCCGGATTCATATTGATCATCTTCGGATACGGCTCGCCGCTGTAGCTGAGGGCGCCGTACGGATCGTCCTCGATCAGCGGCAGGCCGTGGCGGGCGCAGGTCTCCACCAGTTCCACGCGGCGCGCCACCGACAGGCTGCGGCCCGTGGGGTTCTGGAAGTTCGGCAGCGCGTACAGCAGGCGTGCGCCATCGGCGACAGGGTCGACCGACGACGGCACCAGCCCCTCGTCATCGGTATCGACGGAAACGAATTCGGGACGATAGACGGAAAACGCCTGCAGTGCGCCCAGATAGCTGGGGGTTTCCACCAGTACGCGGCTGCCTTCATCGATCAGTACCTTGCCCAGCAAGTCCAGCGCCTGCTGCGAACCGGAGGTCATCAACACTTGTTCGGGCAAGATGCTGCTGCCCTGGGCGCAGAGCGAGTCGGCGATCCACTGGCGCAGCGGCAGATAGCCATCGGTGGGACCGTATTGCAGGGCCACCTTGCCGTTGTTCGACAGGACCTTGTCGAAAGCGGTTTTCATTTCTTCCACGGGGAAGGTGGCTGGCGAGGGCAGGCCGCCGGCAAATGAAATGATCTCGGGACGCTGCGTGATCTTCAGGATTTCGCGGATGAACGAGCTTTGCAGCTGTTCCGCGCGTTCTGCAAAGCGCCATTGGATCGGATTCGGATTTTCAATTTTCATACGAGTCTCACAGAAGATGCCGAGCTGCGCCGGCTGGTTTTTTTGGCCCGCTTGTGGCGGTGCGTGCGCAAGCGGCGCCGGGTAGGCGTCGCCATGGTGCCGCCTTATTGTACGGCTTGCACGCCGCTCTGCCCATCCGTACGCGCACGGGCGTTGCAAACGGGCGTCAAGCTGGCCTATTTCAGCTTGCGTCCGATGGCCACCACGGCGATCACGGCGCCGGCAAACAGCAGGCTTGCGCCTGTCAGTGGCTCATTGAGCAGCACGGCCGCGCCCAGTAGCGTAAGAAAAGGCTGTAGCAGTTGCGTCTGTCCCACGCGCGCCACGCTCCCCAGCGCCATGCCCCGGTACCAGAAAAAGAAGCCGATAAACATGGAAAAGACGGAAATGTATGCAAAGCCCAGCCAGGCCGCAGCGCTGGCCTGCGCCATCAGCGCGCGCTGTGGCCAGGCGTTCCATAGCACCACGGGCAGCACGAGGGGTGCGGCCAGCAGCAGCGCCCAGGAAATGACATGCTGGCCCGGCATGACTTGCGCCAGGCGCCCCCCTTCGGCATAGCCGAGCGCCGCTAGCAGCACGGCGGCAAAGATCAGCCAGTCGGCCTGGTGGAAGCTGCCGCCACCCTGGCGCAGTGCGAACGCCACCACCAGCGCCGTGCCCAGCAGGGCCATCAGCCAGAATCCCGGAGAAGGGCGCTCCTTGCCGCGCAGCACGGCAAACACGGCGGTGGCAAGCGGCAAAATGCCCACCAGCACGGCGCCGTGCGAGGCGGGCAGGCTGCGCATGGCGATCGACGTCAGCCAAGGGAAGCCCAGCACGCAGCCCAGCGATACGAGCGCCAGTGGTAGCCATTGTTCGCGCCGCGGCCACGCTGCCCGCTGCTGCCATAGCCACAGGCCAGCCAGGGCGGCAGCGACCAGGGCACGGCCCAGGGCGACAAAAGTGGGGTCGAGTTCGGTCACCGCCATGCGCGTAAAGGGGAGGGTGAGACTGAAGATGGCGACGGCTGTCAATCCCAGTAACAGGCCCTTGCGGTCTGCGGCTAGGCGCAGGAGGTGGCTGGGGGAGGTGGTGGCGTGCGATGGCATGGCTGTCCTGGTACCGGTGGCGTGGGTCTATCGGCGGGCTGAATGAAGGCGCCCAATGCTGTTATCCTAGAGCTCAATAGCGATACAGTACAAATACACTTTCGCACATAATTTCACACACTGTCATGGTCATATGAGCAATGCACCTGCATCGCCGCCTCTCCCCTTGCTGTCGCGCGCCTCGGGCGAAACGCTGATCGACCAGATCGTGCGTTCACTGGCTGCACGCATCGACGACAAGCTGCTGCGCGACGGCGCGCGCATGCCCTCGATCCGCCGGTGCGCCGCCAGCTTGAGTGTATCGTGCGCCACGGTCGTGGCCAGCTACGACAAGCTGGTGGCGCGCGGCTACCTCGAATCGCGGCGCGGCGCCGGCTTTTTCGTGCGCGAGCGCTTGCCGCTGAACGCGCCGGCGCCATCAGATGGCGCGCAGGATGCGGCGGCGCAGACGATGGATGTGGTCTGGCTGATCCGAAATATGTTTCGCCAGGCGCCCGCCATCCCCGCGCCTGGCTCCGGCATGCTGCCCGCCGAGTGGCTTGACGGCGACCTGGTGGCGCGCGCTTTACGCGACGTCAGCCGCCAGCCCGGCAACTTGCTGCTGGGGTATGGCGCGCCGCAGGGTTTCCTGCCGCTGCGCCAGCAGTTGCAACTGAAACTGGCGGGGCTGGAAATCGCCTGTCCGCCCGAGCAGATCGTCACGACGGTGGGGGTGATGCAGGCGCTGGACCTGGTGGCGCGCGAGTTCGTCCGTCCCGGTGAAACCATTTTCGTCGACGATCCCGCGTATTGGCTGATGTTTGGCGCCTTTGCCGCCATGGGTATCAACGTCATCGGCATTGCCCGCCTGGGTGACGGCCCCGATATCGCCGTGCTGGCCGAACTGGCGGCCTTGCACCGCCCTAAGCTCTATGTGATCAACTCGGTGCTGCACAACCCCAGCTCGACGTCGCTGTCGGCAGCCAAGGCTTTCCAGGTGCTGCGCCTGGCCGAGCAGCACGATTTCCTGCTCGTCGAGGATGATATCTATTGCGATATGCACCCGGGCGGCGCGGTGCAGCCGGCCACGCGCCTGGCCGCGCTGGACCAACTGCGCCGCGTGATTTACCTGGGCGGCTTTTCGAAGAGCCTGGCGGCGAACCTGCGCGTGGGCTTCATCGCCACATCAAAGGAGCGGGCGCAGCGCCTGGCCGACCGCAAGATGCTCGCTACGCTCACCACCAGTGACATCGGCGAGCGCGTGGTGTATAAAATTGTCTCGCAGGGACTGTACCGCAAGCATGCCGAGCGCCTGCGCGCGCGGCTCGACAAGGTGCGCGAGGGCACGTACCGCAAGGCCGAGCAGGCGGGCTTGCGCTTCGATCCGGCATCGGCGGGCATGTTTGTGTGGGCTGACGCGGGCTGCGACACGAATGTGCTGGCCGAAAAGGCGCTGGCCGAAGGGCTGGTGCTGGCGCCCGGCAGCCTGTTTTCGCCGCGCCAGTTACCGTCGACCCGCATGCGCCTGAACCTGGCGACCGTGCAGGACCCGCGCATTTGGGCATTTTTTGCCCGCGTACTGGCTTAGGCGGGACATGGCGCGGCATTGCGGTACATTTGGCAGGGCTCTTGAAATCGCTTGCAGCATCCCCAATTGAAAGAAAACCTTTCCATCCACGCCACAAGACTATGAGGTAAAAATGGCTGTCTCCGAAAAGCAAACCCTGGGTTTTCAGACCGAAGTGAAGCAAATGCTGCACCTGATGATCCATTCCCTGTACTCGAACAAGGAAATCTTCTTGCGCGAATTGATCTCGAACGCGTCCGACGCGGCCGATAAATTGCGCTTTGAAGCGATCGATAACGACGCCCTGTATGGCAACGATCACGAATTGAAGATCAAGGTCAGCTTCGACAAGGATGCGCGCACCATCACCATTTCCGACAACGGCATCGGCATGACCCGTGACGAGGCGATCTCGCACCTGGGCACCATCGCCAAGTCGGGCACCAAGGAATTCTTCGGCAAGCTGTCGGGTGACCAGCAGCAGGACGCGGCCCTGATCGGCCAGTTCGGCGTGGGCTTCTACTCGGGCTTCATCGTCGCCGACAAGATCACCGTCGAAACGCGCCGTGCCGGCGCGGACGCTCTTGAGGGCGTGCGCTGGGAGTCGGCCGGCGAAGGCGACTACAGCATCGAGAACATCGACAAGCCATCGCGCGGCACGGATATCATCTTGCACCTGCGCGAGGATGAGGATGAATTGCTGTCGAGCTGGAAGATCAAGTCCATCATCCGCAAATACTCGGACCATATCTCGCTGCCGATCGTGATGCAGAAGGAAGAGTGGGACGAAGAGAAAAAAGAAACCGTCCTGAAAGACGAATTCGAAACCGTCAACCAGGCCAGCGCCCTGTGGGCCCGCAACAAGGCCGACATCACGCCGGAACAGTACGACGAATTCTACAAGCACGTCTCGCACGACTTCCAGTCGCCTTTGAGTCACACGCACAACCGCGTGGAAGGGCGTAGCGAATACACGCAGCTGCTGTACATCCCGGCCAAGGCGCCGTTCGACATGTGGGACCGCAACAAGCGTGGCGGCATCAAGCTGTACGTCAAGCGCGTCTTCATCATGGACGATGCCGAGCAACTGATGCCGACCTACCTGCGCTTCGTGCGCGGGGTGATCGACTCGGCCGACCTGCCGCTGAACGTATCGCGTGAAATCTTGCAGGAATCGCGCGACGTCAAGGTGATCCGCGAAGGCTCGACCAAGCGTGTGCTGGGCATGCTGGAAGAATTGGCAAATGCGGACGAGCAGGACAAGAAAGACAAGTACGCCGTCTTCTGGAAGGAATTCGGCCAGGTGCTGAAAGAAGGCATCGGCGAAGATGCTGCCAACAAGGAACGTCTGGCCAAGCTGCTGCGCTTTGCTTCTACCGGCAACGACAGCGATGGGCAAATCACCGCGTTCGCCGACTACGTGGCACGCATGAAGGAAGGCCAGGACAAGATTTATTACGTCACGGCCGACAATTACGCCGCTGCCAAAAACAGCCCGCACCTGGAAATCTTCCGCAAGAAGGGTGTCGAAGTGCTGCTGCTGACGGACCGCGTCGATGAATGGATGCTGTCCTTCCTGCAAGATTTCGAAGGCAAGGAACTGGTCTCCGTGGCAAAAGGTGGCCTCGACTTGGGCGCGCTGGAAGACGAAGCGGAAAAGAAAGAGCACGAAGAAACGGAAACTTCGTACGCCGACCTGGTGGGCAAGATGAAGACCGTGCTGGCCGACAAGGCCAAGGACGTGCGCGTGACGTTCCGCCTGACCGATTCGCCAGCCTGCCTGGTGGCCGATGAAAACGAATTGTCGGGTAACCTGCTGCGCATGCTCAAAGCTGCTGGCCAGAGTGCGCCGGAATCGAAGCCGATTCTGGAAATTAACCCGAACCACCCGCTGGTGACGCGTTTGAAGTACGAAGACGCGCAAGGCGGCAAGTTCGGCGACTGGGCCAACATCCTGTTCGACCAGGCTATGCTGGCCGAAGGTGGCTCGCTGGCCGATCCGGCCAGTTTCGTCAAGCGCCTGAACGAATTGCTGCTCAATACGGCGAAGTAATCGTCTTATTGTCAGCGTCAGCAAGCCGGCCCTTTCTGCGTGAAAGGGCCGGCTTTTTCTTTAAGGAGCAGCATGAAAATGCGCTTGATGGCGGGCCTGGGCGCGCATGCGCTCGGCTGTCTGCTGTTTATTGTGTTGAGCTGGCTGGGGTTTTTCCTGTACACGCAGCTGTTCGGCAGCCTCGGTTCGCGCGGCGTGGCCGGTAGCCGTGCCTTGCTGCTGGTGTTTTACATGTATGCGGGCACGAATCTGCTGCTGGCGCTGCTGCCGCCCGGCAGGCTGAAACCGCTGCTGTGCGCCTTGCTGGGTGCGGCCGTGCTCGCGTACTTGCTGCCCCAGCATCCGCTGCGGGCCATTTACTTCAGCGTGCTCTCTGGTGGCTTGAGCTCGCTGGCGGTGCTGGCCAGCGCGCGCCTTGGCAGGCGCCTGCCGGGCTGACGGGTCCGCGATCAAAGCTGCGGCCGCCAGCGGCACCGCATGGGCGCTGGCGCCATGCTAGAATCGTCGCCGCCTCATGCGTGGCCGTCATAGCGGCCAAATCCCCGACAGACAGAATCATGCATATCACCTTTTCCAATTGCCGCAGCTTGGGTGGCGCCTTGCTGGCAGCGGCCTGTGTTCTTGCCCAGCCTGCCCGCGCCATGGCGGCACCCTCGTCGCCGGCCGGGAAAAGCCTGTCTTTCCTCGCTGCTGGCGGTCCCTTGCCGCGCCTGAGCGACGATGCGCAGGTGCGCGCGGCCCTGTTCGATTTCTTCGGTTACGCGCGCGGCAGCTACACGGAAGACGACGAACTGCTATTGGTGCAGGCGCTGGAAGCGATCAGCGAAAAGCGCGACGCCACGCGCACCGCGCTGGCTGACGGGCGCCAGTTGCTGGCGTCGATGAATGACCGCCAGCAGGGCCGTGAACGGGGCGCCATGCTGCTCGACAAGCGTGGTGTCATCATTGCCTTTGGCCTGGTCAACGGGCATTGCCACCTGGAGGGCCAGCCGCTGGCGAAAGTCTGCAACCCCGATCCGAATGCGGTACTGACGGTGTTCCACCGCAAAGGCATGCTGGTTGGCGAAGCGGCGCCTTTGCTGGCCTGGGCCCGGCAATTGCCGCCCATGCTGGCGCTGATCGCGGGCGACAAGGAAGCGGGCGTCGATGGGCAGAAGATCGCCAGCGTCGAATATGTGCTGGCGCAGCCGGCCCTGCCAGGCTGGAACCGCGCCCAGTTGCCGCCTGCCTATCCGCCCGCGCTCTTGCCGCTGCTGCTCGATAAATCCACGGTGCTGACGTCGGCCGGCGCTGGCGTATTTGCCTATCCGCTGACGCTCAAGGGCAAGAAACAGAACAATGTGCTGGACCATGCAGAAGGCCGCCCGCCGCGTGACCTGGAAGTGGCGCTGCGCAGCTACGCCAGTTTCGACGCGGTGGTGGCGCGTTACCGCCAGTTGGCCAAGGGTGCCAGGCTGCAGCGCAACGAGCGCACCGCCTATCTGGATGGTGATATGGGGCAGGGCAGCTATCGCGTGTATATCCGTAACACGGGCGTCGATGGCGTGATGATCGACGTGGCGCTGTGGCAGCACAAGCTGGCGGCCGGTCGCTGATACCAGTCAAGGCCGGCCTTTTCGTCGTGCTGCCTGTTGCCCGTCGCTAGAATCGGGTTCTTCAAGGTGGCCGGCGCGCCAGCGGCCAGCAGCGCCTCGATGCCGCGCCAGGAGCCATGGCCGGCATCAGTTCTCCTCTTGCGATCAGAGCTCCGTGCGAAGGGCGAAGAGCTCGGGGAACAACACGACGTCGAGCATCTTGCGCAAATAGCTCACCCCGGCCGTGCCGCCCGTGCCCGTCTTGAAGCCGATGATGCGCTCCACCGTTGTCACATGGCGGAAGCGCCAGAAACGGAAGGCCGTTTCCAGATCCACCAGTTTTTCTGCCAGCTCGTACAAGGCCCAGTGTTTCGACGGGTCGCGGTAGACTTCCAGCCAGGCCGCTTTTACCGAGGCGTCGGCGGCGGTCGGCAAGGTCCAGTCGGCGTCCAGGCGCTCGGGGGCAATGGGCAGGCCGCTGCGCGCCAGCAGCTTGATGGCTTCATCGTAGACGGATGGCGAGCGCAGGGCGGTATCGAGTACTTTGTAGGTATCGGGCGCCGTCGTATGTACATTCAGCAGGGCCGAGTTCTTGTTTCCTAAAATGAATTCGATTTCGCGGTACTGGAAGGACTGAAAGCCGGACGAGGCGCCCAGGTAGGGACGGATGGCCGTATATTCGGGCGGCGTCATGGTGGCCAGCACGTCCCAGGCATGCACCAACTGGTCCATGATGCGCGCCACGCGGGCCAGCATCTTGAAGGCGGGCGCCAGGTCGCCGCTTTGCAGGTTGGCGCGTACGGCATGCATTTCGTGCAGCATCAGCTTCATCCACAATTCGCTGCTCTGGTGCTGCACGATGAACAGCATCTCGTTGTGATTCGGCGAGAGCGGATGCTGGGCCGTCAGGATGCGATCCAGCGCCAGGTAGTTACCGTAGCTCATCGATTCGCTGAAATCCATCTGCGCGCCATGCCACTGCGCGTCCTGGCCGCCCGCATGCATGGGGCAGCCGCTGGTGTTTTCCTGGTTCATAGTCTTGTCGTCGCTCATGGGAAGGTTCAGGTCACTGCGTCGCGCTTGGCGGCGATGTCGTACGCTAGTGTGTCGAGGATGTCGCGCAGGATTTCCACTGCATCCCATACTTCGGCAAAGCTGGTGTAGAGAGGGGTGAAGCCGAAGCGCATGATGGCTGGCTCGCGGTAGTCGCCGATCACGCCGCGCGCGATCAGCGCCTGCATTACGGCATAGCCGTGCGGGTGCGTGAAGCTGACGTGGCTGCCGCGCCGAGCATGCTCGCGCGGCGTGACGAGGCCTAGCGGATGGCTGCTGCAGCGCTGTTCTACCAGCGCGATGAACAGATCCGTCAGTGCCAGCGACTTGCGGCGGATTGCCTCCATGCTCGTTTGCGCAAAGATCTCCAGGCCACATTCGATCAATGCCAGCGAGACGATGGGCTGGGTGCCGCACAGGGCGCGGGCGATGCCGTCGGCGGGAACAAAGAGCGGGTCCATGGCGAACGGCGTGGTGTGGCCCCACCAGCCGGACAGCGGCTGATGGAAGCGCGCCTGATGCTTAGCCGGCACCCAGATGAAGGCTGGCGAGCCGGGGCCGCCATTCAGGTACTTATAGGTGCAGCCGACGGCCAGATCGGCGCCAGCGCCGTTCAGGTCCAGCGGGACGGCGCCAGCCGAATGGGCCAGGTCCCACAGCGCCAGCGCGCCTTGCGCGTGGCAATGGCTGCTGACAAAGGCCATGTCGTGCTGGTAGCCGGTACGGTAATTGACGTGCGTGAGCATGGCGACGGCACAATCGGCATCGATGGCCTGCGTCAGTTCCTCGGGGCTGTCGACCAGGCGCAGTTGGTAGCCGCGATCGAGCCAGGCGGCCAGGCCTTGTGCCATGTACAGGTCGGTGGGGAAGTTGCTGCGTTCGCTGACGATGATCCTGCGCGCGGCATGGGCGGGGGTGGTGGCCTGCATCTGCAGGGCTGCGGCCAGCGCCTTGAACAGGTTGACGGAGGTGGTGTCGGTGATCACCACTTCGCCGCAGTCAGCGCCCAGCAGCGGTGCCAGGCGGTCGCCCAGGCGCTTGGGCAAGTCGAACCAGCCAGCCGTATTCCAGCTGCGGATCAGGTCATTGCCCCATTCGGCCGTGATGACATGCTGGGCGCGTGCCAGGGCCGCTTTCGGTCGTGCGCCCAGGGAATTGCCATCGAGGTAAATCACGCCTTGCGGCAAATCGAACTGCTGGCGCAAGGACGCCAGGGGATCATCGAGGTCGCGCGCGCTGCAGTCATGTCGAGAAATCATGGTGGCTTTCAGGTTGATACTTGTCTCAATAGTACTATATTGCTTGAGGCTTAAAGTATTGTTTTGGAGCAGGCAGTGTAACAAATCCCCGCCAAAAAGCGCAATTTCCGTCACAGACGGGGACGCGAAGTGTCTCTCTATCGTGCTGCAGCAAAAAAATGCACGATTTTCAAAAATATTTTCAAATCACCCTAAAGTTTTGCCAGGCGCTGCCGTGAACGAGTACATGAACGGTGGTAAACCGTTCAAAAAGAATCTAGGTCTTTTTAAATATTTTTCAAAAAAGCCCTAAAGTTCCTGCCTAGGCAGCCGTTATCTAGGTAAGCAGACTTGATTCCGGTCAAGTTGTTGTAAAGAAGCGGTATTTTTTACAAGCCTGAAGTTGGGTAAATCAGGTCCAGTGCCCACCTCCCACATCCGCGCCTTTACTGGCGTGCGAGCATGATCGAGCAGTGTTTGTCAGACAAACACCTACGATCGCACCCTCTATTGCCTGACCAAAAATACAGCGATCCGCCTCTGTTGCGTTTCATGTCGCTCCTGCAGAATGTATCTCACTGGCAACAAACAACGCCAGCTGAATTCAACGGATTGAGGAGATGGAAATGACTGCTAACGACATGATGGCTGAGATTCGCGACGCTAACCTGAGCTACTTGATGCTGGCCCAGCAAATGATTCGTGCAGAC
Source organism: Janthinobacterium sp. CG_23.4 (assembly GCF_029892305.1). Lineage (NCBI taxonomy): Bacteria > Pseudomonadati > Pseudomonadota > Betaproteobacteria > Burkholderiales > Oxalobacteraceae > Janthinobacterium > Janthinobacterium sp. CG_23.4. The sequence continues at coordinate 1,568,493 of NZ_JARXUX010000001.1, forward strand.
AAGGTAACGGCCATCTTCCGTTTGGGCATAGCCGCCGACATCGCAGAATTGATCGAAGGCATGAGCAATGCGCAGATCCTGAAGCTCGCTGGTGGCAACATGATGCTGGCCCGCTTCCGCTTTGACGACAGCGCCATCCTGGGCATGTTAACGAACTATAATAAGGATCGTTCGCTGGCCCAGTCGCACGCAGCAATTCTGATGGCCGGTCAGGGCGTCGAAGAAATCGCCTAAGGTTTCCTCAATGTCCATGGCGGCGCATTGCCTCGCCCGATATTTTTACTGTCTTCGGTAACACGTGTTGCACTGAACTTTTCGCCGGAAACCTTGTTAAATTAGTGTCTTTCAGTCGCGGAGCAGTCAGCATGGCCAAGAAAAGTGTTGTATCGGAAGCGCAGGAAATCCAGCTGGCCATCGAGTTGATACAGTTGGGCGCGCGTCTGCAATTGCTGGAGACAGAGGTGTCGTTGTCGCGCGAACGCCTGTTGAATCTCTACAAGGAATTGAAAGGTGTCTCGCCGCCGAAGGGCATGCTGCCCTTTTCCACAGACTGGTTTCTCACCTGGCAGCCGAATATTCATTCATCGCTGTTCATCAATATCCACAAATTCCTCGTTGACCACGCCGGTGCCACCGGTATCGAAGCCGTGATGAAGGCGTATAAACTGTATCTGGAACAGATGCCACCCGAGGCGGGGGCGGAGCCGCTGCTGTCGCTGACGCGCGCCTGGACTCTGGTGCGCTTTTTCAGCAGCAAGATGCTGAACATGGCGCCTTGCGGCAAGTGCGGCGGCAAGTTTGTCGTCAACTGCCTCGACCTGAATGCCGATTATGTCTGCGGCCTGTGCCACATGCCTTCGCGTGCGGGCAAGACCAAGAAGGCGCGCGACGAAGCTGCCGCTGTCGCGCCGCAGGATATGAACGCCTGATATTAGTTGCATCGCACAAGCCGGAGCCGCTCGCCATACCGGACTCCGGTTTTTTCATCGTGCTTTCGCTTACACTGGCGTTTTCCTCCGATAACTGTCTCATGCTGCAACAAATCCTGCGCGCGCCCGCGCTCAAGGCCATCCTGATCCAGCTGCTGGCCTTTCCCTTGCTATTGCTATTGGTATATGGACTGGTGCGCGCAGGCGTGACCGTCTCATTGCCAGTCGTCGCCATGCTGCAAGGCATCCTGGCGGCGCTCATTACCTGGCGCGCGCGCCTGGCGCGCTGGTGGTGCGCCATCGGCCTGCTGTTTGCGCCTGCGCTGCTGGCGGCCAGCCTGCTGGAATGGCCGCCGACGGTGTTCCTGGCGGCGTTTATTTTCTTGCTGAGCCTGTATTGGTCGACGTTTCGTACGCAAGTGCCGTTTTACCCGTCGGGGCCGCGCGTATGGCATGCGGTCGCCGCGTTGATCGCGGACCGTCCCGGCGTGCGGCTGATCGATATAGGCAGCGGCCTGGGCGGCCTGGTGCTGGACTTGGCCCAGCGTCGGCCCGATGGGCAGTTTTCCGGCATCGAACTGGCGCCACTGCCGTGGCTGGCGAGCCGTCTGCGTGCGCGGCTGTCAGGCAGTCGCGCGCGCTTCATGCGCGGCGACTACGAAGCGCTCGATTTCAGTTGCTACGATGCGGTCTTTGCCTATCTGTCGCCGACGGCCATGGCGGCCCTGTGGCGCAAGGCGGAAAGAGAAATGTTGCCCGGAAGTATGCTTCTTAGTTACGAATTCCAGATTGCGGCACGCCGACCCGACAAGACCATCGCCGCCACAGAGGGCGGCCCTTTGCTTTACATATGGTGCTTTTAAGCAATTGTCTGCGTTATTTGCTTGCCCATAGGGCAATCTCACGTTATTGTAGTTCCAGAAGGCATTTTCTCGAAATTGCATTGAAAAGCGGCCATGTTTATTGACTTTTAGTCATTTTTGTCGCGGCCTTCTTCGTCGGCGCAGTCGCCAGAGGGCGGGAACAGGTTTGAACATGCCGGGTACGCAGTCCCGGCCATTATTGGGAGTCAGGGCACTTGTTAGTCATAATCGGATACATCATCGTCTGCGCCTCGGTCTTTGGCGGCTTCGCGATGGCGGGCGGGCATCTTGCGGCGCTGTTCCAGCCATTGGAGTTGCTGATGATCGGCGGCGCCGCTGTGGGCGCCTTCCTTGTTGGTAACAATAACAAGTCGATCAAGGCGACGATTGCCGCCTTGCCCAGCCTGTTCAAAGGCTCGCGCTATACCAAAGACATGTACATGGAACTGATGTCCATGCTGTTCGAAGTACTGAGCAAGGTGCGCAAGGAAGGCTTGATGTCGATCGAAGGCGATATCGACAAGCCCGAAGAGAGCCCTCTGTTTTCCAAGTACCCGGCTGTGCTGGCCGACCACCATATCGTCGAATTCATGACCGATTACCTGCGCCTGATGGTATCGGGCAATATGGACGCCTTCCAGATTGAAAATCTGATGGACAATGAAATCGAGACGCACCATCACGAAGGCGCCGTGCCGGCCCACGTGATTGCCAAGGTGGGCGACGGTTTGCCCGCCTTCGGTATCGTCGCCGCCGTGATGGGCGTGGTGCACACGATGGAATCGGTGGGCATACCGCCAGCCGAACTGGGCATGTTGATCGCGCACGCGCTGGTCGGTACCTTCCTCGGCATCTTGCTGGCCTATGGTTTCGTCGGGCCCCTGGCCAGCCTGCTCGAGCAGAAGCTGGAAGAGTCGAGCAAGATGTTCCAGTGCGTCAAAGTCACCCTGTTGGCCAGCCTGAACGGCTATGCGCCGGCGCTGGCCGTGGAGTTCGGCCGCAAGGTCCTCTACTCGACGGAGCGTCCGACGTTCAACGAGCTGGAAGACCATATCAAGAAATCGAAAACGAAGTAAGCTGTGTACATACGCATGGACACTATGATTTATTTGCAGGACACGAAAGGAGGACGCCATGGCCGATGAAGGCATGCGCCCGATTATCGTCAAGCGTATCAAGAAGACGGCTGGCGGCCACCATGGTGGGGCGTGGAAAATCGCCTACGCCGATTTTGTCACGGCCATGATGGCTTTCTTCCTGCTGATGTGGCTGTTGGGCTCCACCTCGAAGGGCGACTTGAACGGCATTTCCGAATTCTTCAAGACCCCCTTGAAAGTGGCGATGGCGGGCGGCTCAGGCAGCGGCGAAAGTAATTCCGTGATCCAGGGCGGTGGCCAGGATCTGTCACGCCAGGATGGGCAAGTGCGCAAGGCGCAGGAAGAGCAGCAGCGCAAGTCGTTTGACCTCAATTCCGCCAAGGCCGCGCTCGAGCGCGAGGAGGGCAAGCGCCTGCAGGCGCTCAAGGCGCGCATTGAGGCGACCATCGATGCCGATCCCCTGCTGAAAAAGTACAAGAATCAATTGCTGCTCGATATTACCAGCGAAGGCTTGCGCATCCAGATCGTCGACGAGCAGAACCGTCCGATGTTTGCGCTCGCCAATGCTAATCTGCAAGCGTACACCAAGGAAATCTTGCATGCCATCGGCTTCGTGCTCAATGAAGTACCGAACCGCATCGGCCTGTCCGGGCACACCGACTCGACGCCCTACATGAGCGATGCCGGCTACAGCAACTGGGAGTTGTCGGCTGATCGCGCGAATGCGTCGCGGCGCGAACTGGTGATAGGCGGCATGAAGGAAGAAAAAGTATTGCGCGTGGTGGGACTGGGCTCGGCCGCCCACCTGGACAAGCTTGACCCTTTCAATCCGATCAACCGGCGCATCAGCATCATCGTCATGAACAAGCGCACGGAAGAAAATGTGCTGCGCGATGGGGCGGCGATAGAGCTGCCGGTGACCGATGCCGCTTCCGCCGCTGTCGCTTCAGGGCTGGTATCGGGTGCGCCGCCTGCGGCGGCACCGGCTGCCAGCCCGGCAGCGGTGAAAAAATAACACGTAATGATGTCAACGCGTGGTGTATTGAAACAATGAGACCTTTATGACAAGAAAGAAAATACTTGGCTCGCATGTAAAGCGCCTGATGTCTGGCGTGTCGGACCATGGCGGCAAGCACTTGACGGAGGTGGAAACCGACCTGATGCAGACCGGCATCTTGCTGGAAGAGGCGATCGAGAAGCTGTCCTTCAATTTTATGGCGATACATGCAGCTGTCGCTGCGCAGCAAGATACCATCGCCATGTTGCTCGAAGGTGGTATTCCGGCCGAGCAGCAGCGGGAAAAATTGCTGGCACTGCAGGACGAAGTGGGGGGCTATGTCAATGCTGCCATCACTAGCCTGCAGTTCCAGGATATGACCAGCCAGCTGATCGCCCGCACCTTGAAGCGCGTGACGGGCTTGCGCGAGTTCCTCGGCACCTTGGGCTCGCATAGCGCGGAGATGTTGCCGGAAAGCGACAACGAAGAAATTGTCGCCTTGCTGGGGCGGGTCAGCATGGCGCTGGCGATTCAAAGCCTGGAGTTGCGCAGCGTACTGCGCAAGGCTGTCAGTCAACAGCATTTGGAAAGTGGCGACATCGAGCTGTTTTAGCATACCAGTGCGAAACGCTTGCGGTTGCGTGGATTGTTTAATCAAATACTCGGGCAGGATGCCCGGAATAAGTGGGAGCAAAGATGGCCAAAACGATACTTGCAGTGGACGATTCCAGCTCATTGCGCCAGATGGTGGCGTTCAGTCTGAAAGCCGCCGGTTACCAGGTGGTAGAGGCCGTCGACGGCCAGGACGGACTGGAAAAAGCCAAGCTGCAAAGCGTGGACCTGGTATTGACGGATCAGAACATGCCGCGCATGGATGGCCTGGAGCTGATCAAGCTGCTGCGCGAACTGCCGAATTATCAGAAGGTACCCATCCTGATGCTGACGACAGAGTCGTCGGACGAAATGAAGTCGAAAGGACGTGCCGCCGGTGCCAATGGCTGGCTGGTCAAGCCCTTCGATCCACAACGCCTGATTGAAGTGGTCAAGAAGGTGATCGGCTGATGCTAGCCGCGCAGCGCAACGATGCAAATGACGGAGTCACCCTATGACCATCGATATTAGCCAGTTTTTTCAGGTCTTTTTCGATGAGGCTGAAGAACTGCTGGCTGAAAAAGAACGACTGCTGCTGGCCGTCGATATTGCGGCGCCTGACGCCGAAGACTTGAATGCTATTTTCCGTACCGCTCATTCGATCAAGGGGGGCGCATCGACCTTCGGCCTTTCCGACATGAGCGAGGTGACGCATATCCTCGAGTCGCTGCTCGACCGTATCCGCCAGGGCCAGATGGCTCTGACGGCGGATCACGTCGATGCCTTTTTGGCCGCCAAGGACATCCTCAAGATGCAGCTCGACGGCCATCGCCTGGGCAGCGCCGTCGACCAGGATGCCGTGGCCAATGTGCGCATGATGCTGCAGTCGTTCTCGTCGGACGTGCCCGTGGCTGCGCTCACGCCCGTCGCGCCAGCTTTCCATACGGCGGAAAAAGAAGCTGTCAACCATGCCGGTGGTCAGCGTTATCGTCTCGCGCTGCCGCAGATGGAAGAGCGCGAAGTCGATGCGCTGGCGGCCGAACTGGGCTTGTTGGGCGACGTCGCCGTGTCCACGCTGGCCGATGCGCGCAAGATGCTGGAAGTGACGACGCATGAAAGCCTCGACGATATCCTGGCCATCTGTTCGTTCGTACTCAATCCCGACGACATGGTGATCACGCAGGCGCCACCATTGGCACCAGGCGAAGCTGAAGCGGCCCGCAAGGCGCAGGAAAAAGCCCAGGGCTATGGTTTCTTCGATCCGCTGCCTGGGGCGCCTGGCGCTGCGGGCGCGATGGACCCCGGCTATGGCTTCTTCCAGCCGCTCGAGGAGATTCGCGCCGCCGCCGATGTGCGCAGCGACACCGAACAGGGCTATGGTTTTTTCCAGCCCTTGGACCAGATCCGCGCCGACGCCGCCAAGGCAGGCAACGCCGGCGCTGCCGGCGTGCCGGTCGTGGCGAGCGCCGCGACCGAGGTAGAGCAGGAAAAGAAACCGGCCAAGAAAGAGGGCGACAAGGCTGGTGCCGAATCGTCGTCGATCCGCGTCTCGATTGAAAAAGTCGACCAGCTGATCAACCTGGTGGGCGAGCTGGTGATTACGCAGGCGATGATCGAGCAGCGCGCAGGTGCGCTCGACCCGATGCTGCACGAGAAATTGCTCGACAGCGTCAGTCACCTGACGCGCAATACGCGCGACTTGCAGGAAGCGGTCATGTCGATCCGCATGATGCCGATGGATTTCGTCTTTTCGCGCTTCCCGCGCATGGTGCGCGATCTGGCGACCAAGCTGGGCAAGAAGGTCGATTTCATCACCAATGGCGCCGCCACGGAACTGGACAAGGGCCTCATCGAGCGCATCGTCGATCCGCTGACGCACCTGGTGCGCAACAGCATCGATCACGGCGTGGAAATGCCGGCCACCCGCGTGGCAGCCGGCAAGACCGAGGCTGGCCGCCTGTTCCTCTCGGCCAGTCACCAGGGTGGCAACATCATCATCGAAGTATCCGATGATGGCGCGGGACTGAACCGCGAGCGCATCCTGGCCAAGGCGCAGCAGCAGGGACTGGACGTGTCCGACACGATGAGCGACGCCGAAGTATGGCAGTTGATCTTCGCGCCCGGCTTTTCCACCGCCGAGGCGGTCACCGACGTGTCGGGACGAGGCGTGGGCATGGATGTCGTCAAGCGCAATATCAGCGCCATGGGCGGCGTCGTCGACATCCGTTCGGCGAAGGGCTTTGGCACGACGATTTCGATTTCTCTGCCGCTGACCCTGGCCATCCTGGACGGCATGTCGATCCGTGTCGGCGACGAAGTATATATTTTACCGCTGGGCTTCGTCATCGAATCGCTGCAGCCAGCCGTTGAGGATGTCAAGGACATCGCTGGCCGTGGCCAGGTGGTGAAGGTGCGCGGCGAGTACCTGCCCTTGATCCCGCTATACCAGATGTTCGATATCGCACCGCGCTTTACCAGTCCCTCGGAAGGCATCTGCGTGATTCTCGAGACGGAAGGGCGCAAGGCGGCCCTGTTCGTTGATGACCTGGTGGGGCAACAGCAGGTCGTGGTGAAAAACCTCGAGTCGAACTACCGCAAGGTGGTGGGCATTTCTGGAGCCACTATCCTGGGCGATGGCGGCGTGTCGCTGATTCTCGATGTTGCCGCCCTGATCCGTTCCTCTCGCCAGCTGGCTGACGAGTCCATTTTTTCGTAATACCGATAGATTAAGATAGGAAAACACACCATGTCAGATACTCAACAAAAATCCGCAGGCAATGCGGGCGACGGCAATGACATCGCCGGCCGTGAATTCCTGGCCTTTACCCTTGGCTCAGAAGAGTACGGCATCGATATCCTGAAGGTCCAGGAAATCCGTGGCTACGAAGCGGTCACCCGCATCGCCAACGCGCCTGAATTCATCAAGGGCGTGATCAACCTGCGCGGCATCATCATTCCCGTGGTCGACATGCGCATCAAGTTCAACCTGGGCACACCTGTGTATGACCAGTTCACGGTAGTGATCATCCTGAACATCGGCGGGCGCATCGTCGGCATGGTGGTCGACAGCGTCTCCGACGTGACCACCCTCAGCCCTGAGCAGGTCAAGCCTGCGCCGGAAATGGGCACGGCCTTCTCGACCGACTATATGATCGGCCTGGGGACCATCGACGAACGCATGCTGATCCTGGTCGACATCGACAAACTGATGTCGAGCAGCGAGATGGGCCTGATCGACAAGCTGGCGGCGTAAGCGGCCCGATGGCAGCAAGGCGACGCCCGGTGCGTCGCCGCTTTACCACGCCAAGCATCACTGCAAATATGCATGTGCCGACGCGCGCAGTATCTTAGTGCTTAATGCTTAATGCTTAACGCTTAACGCTTAACGCGCGCTGGCAGGCTGCAAGGTCCGACAGAGGCCAGGCCACAACACGGCGCCTTACGGTTGAAAGGGCGCCGTTCACAGAAATATTGGAGACTGTAATGAGTTTGCGTGATTTCAAGATAGGCACCCGGTTGGGAATAGGTTTCGGTAGCATCCTCGCCATCCTGGTGGTGGTGATCGTTTCGGCGAATGCATTGAATTACCGTAACAAGTCCCAGTTGCTCACGGGCCTGGCACTGGCAAGTGAAAAGAATACGCAGGCGTCGCTGATGAAAAGCGCGATGCTCGAAACCGGCATCGCCATGCGCAATATCGGCCTGCAGGGCGATGTGGGGCTGATGCAGGTGGAAGAGGGCAAGGTGCGCGAGCAACGCAAGCTGTACGAAGGTGCGCGCGGCAAGCTGTCCAGCCTGGGTCTGTCCGATGGCGAAAAGACGCTGCTGGCCAATGTCGCCAAGGTCGACGGCGAAGTCGATGCCGCCTTCAAGGAAGCGATGGGGCAGGTGCTGGCGTTTAACAGCGAGGGCGCTGCCAAGGTGATTGCCACCCGCATCGACCCCTTGAACAAGACCACCCTGGCCGACATCAACAAGCTGCTCGACTTGCAGCATGTGGCCCAGCAAAGCTTCATGGACGACTCGCTGGCGGCCGATACGCGCCTGATGATGATACTGTTCATTCTGGGCGGCGCGGCGGTGGCGATCGGCGCCTGGTGCGCCATCTTCATCACGCGCTCGATTACCGTGCCGCTGTCCGGTGCCGTGGCGGTGGCGCAGAAGGTGGCCGCCGGCGAGCTGACATCGCGCGTGGTGGTCGAGGGCAAGGATGAAACGAGCGCATTGCAGCAGGCGCTCAAAGACATGAACGATAGCCTGGTGCAGACGGTCAGCGACGTGCGTAACGGAACGCAAACCATCACCGTAGCGTCCAGAGAGATTGCCAGCGGCAATGCTGACCTGTCGGCCCGCACGGAAACGCAGGCCAGTTCGCTTGAAGAGACGGCATCGTCGATGGAAGAGTTGACGTCGACCGTGAAGCAGAACGCGGACAATGCGCGCCAGGCCAACCAGCTGGCCGTGTCGGCATCGTCGGTGGCAGAGCAGGGCGGCAAGGTGGTGGCGCAAGTGGTCGATACCATGGGCTCGATCAAGGAAAGTTCGCGCAAGATTGTCGATATCATCGGCGTCATTGACGGCATTGCGTTCCAGACGAATATCCTGGCGCTTAATGCGGCCGTCGAAGCGGCGCGCGCAGGCGAGCAGGGTCGCGGTTTTGCGGTGGTGGCGTCCGAGGTGCGTAATCTTGCCCAAAGGTCCGCTGGCGCAGCGAAAGAGATCAAGGGCCTGATCGGCGACTCGGTCGACAAGGTCGATGTTGGCAGCCGTCTGGTGGATGAGGCTGGGCAGACCATGGGCCTGATCGTGTCGTCGATACGACAGGTGGCCGACATCATGGGTGAGATCACGGCGGCAACGCAGGAACAGAGCCATGGTATCGAGGAAGTGAACCAGGCCATCGCGCAGATGGACCAGATGACGCAGCAAAATGCGGCGTTGGTCGAGGAAGCGGCGGCGGCCGCCGAAAGCATGCAGGACCAGGCGCAGAAGCTGGCCGACGCCGTGAGCATCTTCAAGCTCGACGGCGAGAGCGCGGCGCTGGCGTCCGCGCCCGCGCCCGTACCGGTGAAGGCGGCGGCACGGCTGGTGCCGGCAGTGACGACCAATACGCGGCGCTTGGCCAAGACGGCGCAGGCCGGCACGCCACCGCCCGCAAAAAAGCCGGCAGCGGCCAGTGGCGACGATTGGGAAGAATTCTGACGACAACCCGGTCCCGCTAGTTATACTTGCAAAGGCATTGGTCAGAGTAGTCATAGAGAGGTAAAAATAAAATGCCGCAAAATAAAATGGATTCGGTCAAGGAGTTCGATTTCACTGGCAAGGACTTTGAACGAGTCCGCGCCATGATTTACAAGCGAGCGGGCATCGCGTTGGCCGACAGCAAGCAGGAGATGGTCTACAGCCGCCTGGCCAGGCGCTTGCGCGCCACCGGCATCTCCTCGTTCGTGCGCTACCTGGACGACCTGGAAGCTGGCCGCATGGGCGACGAGTGGGAGGCGTTTACGAATGCGCTGACGACCAATCTGACGTCATTCTTCCGCGAGGCGCATCACTTCCCTCTGCTGGCCGAGCATGTGAAAAAATTGAGTGGGCCGATCACCATCTGGTGTTCAGCCAGTTCCACCGGCGAGGAGCCTTACTCGATCGCCATGACGGTGTGCGAGGCGTTCAACACGCTCACGCCGCCGGTCACCATTATCGCCACGGATATCGATACGAATGTGCTGGCCACGGCCGCCAATGGCGTCTATAACCTGGATCGGCTCGAGAAGATGCCGGCCGAGCGTGCGCGGCGCTTTTTCTTGCGCGGCAAGGGCGATCGCGATGGGCAGGTGCGGGTACGCCAGGAACTGCGCCAGATGATCACGTTCAAGCCGCTCAACCTGCTGGCCGACAGTTGGCCCTTGACGGGACATTTCGATGTCATCTTTTGCCGCAACGTGATGATTTATTTTGATAAGGCAACGCAGCGCAAGATACTGTCGCGCTTTGTGCCGCTGATGAAGCCCGATGCCCTGTTGTTTGCGGGCCACTCGGAGAATTTTCTGTACGTGTCGGATTCATTGAAGCTACGCGGTAAAACAGTCTATGAGCTCGACCAGTCGCGGGACGCCGCGCCCAAGGCATCGTCGCATCGTACATGAGAGTGAAATATGAGCATGGAATCCAAAGAGCAATTCGCCACTAACGTCTATTACGACAGGACGTTCAATTGTGAGGCCGCCAAGATCTTGCCTGGTGAGTACTACTTTACCAACAAGGATATGCTGATCGTCACCGTGCTCGGCTCGTGCGTTTCAGCCTGCATCCGCGATCGGGTCTCGGGCCTGGGCGGCATGAACCATTTCATGCTGCCCGACGGCGGCAGCGATCCTAACAGCCCGATTTCAGCATCGATGCGCTATGGCACCTACGCCATGGAGATCCTGATCAACGATTTGCTGAAGGCCGGCGCGCGGCGCGAGAACATGGAAGCGAAAGTGTTTGGCGGCGGTGCCGTGCTGCGCGGCTTCACGGCGATTAACGTCGGGGAACGCAACGCGGCCTTCGTCATCAATTACCTGAAAGCCGAAAAAATGCGCGTGGTGGCCGAGGACTTGAATGATATTCACCCGCGCAAGGTATATTTTTTCCCCCGCACCGGCAAGGTGTTGGTGAAAAAGCTGATGCAGACGCACAATGACACCTTGGTACGCCGCGAACTCGATTACGCAAGCCGTCTCAAGGTGGCGCCTGTGGGCGGCGAGATCGAGCTGTTCTAGTAACACCAGACCAAATCTACTGCGCGTCGCGCTGTGCGCCTTGCGACGGTTTTGTCTGGCGTTTTACCGATTAAGAATAAGGGCCGCAAGGCCTGGAAGGATATGTTATGAAGATCAAAGTATTGATCGTGGATGATTCGGCGCTGATACGCAGCGTCATGACGGAAATCGTGAATAGCCAACCCGACATGGAAGTGGTGGGGGCAGCGCCCGATCCGCTGGTAGCGCGCGAGATGATCAAGCAGACCAACCCCGACGTGCTGACCCTTGACGTCGAGATGCCGAAGATGGACGGCCTCGACTTCCTGGAAAAACTCATGCGCTTGCGTCCGATGCCGGTGCTGATGGTGTCGTCGTTGACCGAGCGCGGCTCGGAAATCACCATGCGCGCGCTGGAGCTGGGCGCCGTCGATTTCGTCACCAAGCCGAAGATGTCGATCCAGAGCGGCATGCGCGAGTACACCGACATGATCGCCGACAAGATCCGCGCCGCCTCGAAGGCACGTATCCGCCCGCGCACCCTGCCGGCGGCCGGTGACAAGGTTGCCACGCCGCTGCCCGCGCTGCGCAGTCCCTTGACGTCGAGCGAAAAACTGATCATCGTAGGTGCCTCCACCGGCGGCACGGAAGCGATCCGTGAATTCCTGATGCAGATGCCGTCCGATTGTCCCGGCATCCTCATCACGCAGCATATGCCGGAGGGATTTACGCGCTCGTTTGCGCGCCGTCTCGATTCACTGTGCAAGATCTCGGTGCAGGAAGCAGCAGGCGGCGAACGCGTGCTGCCCGGCCATGCTTATATTGCGCCCGGCCATTCGCACCTGACACTGACGCGCAGCGGCGCCAACTACATGACCAAGATCGACCAGGGCGAACCGGTCAATCGTCACCGCCCCTCGGTCGATGTATTATTCCGTTCTGCCGCGCAATCGGCGGGCAAGAATGCCGTCGGCGTGATCCTGACCGGCATGGGCAAGGATGGCGCACAAGGTATGTTGGAGATGAAGGCTGCAGGAGCGTATAATTTCGCGCAGGATGAAGCAAGTTGCGTGGTGTTCGGCATGCCACGCGAGGCGATCGCCGTCGGTGCTACGCATGAGGTCGGCGCTCTGACGGCGCTGCCGGGCATGGTGCTGGGATACCTGGCTGCGCATGGCATGCGTGCTTTGCGCGTGTAAGCCACGTTTTGTATGATCTGGGGCAAGTTTGTTCGCCTAAAAGCAACGAAAATGCTATCCTACAACTTGCTGCCGTAGTGTCGACCATAATGTCGGCATTCATGTCGATATTATTAACAAACCGCTACAGAAACAACGGAGTTATTCATGGCTGATCCAAAGATGAAATTTTTAGTCGTTGACGATTTTTCGACGATGCGCCGCATTGTCAGGAATCTGTTGAAGGAACTGGGTTATGCCAACGTCGATGAGGCGGAAGACGGCGTGATGGGCCTGGCCAAGCTGCGCGCGGAATCGTATGATTTCGTTGTCTCGGACTGGAACATGCCTAACATGGACGGCCTGACGATGCTGCAGCATATCCGCGCCGATCCCGCACTGGCCAAGCTGCCGGTGCTGATGGTCACCGCAGAAGCGAAAAAAGAAAACATTATCGCCGCCGCGCAAGCCGGCGCCAGCGGTTATGTTGTCAAGCCGTTCACGGCCGCGACCCTCGATGAAAAGCTGAACAAGATTTTCGAGAAGCTGGAAAAAGCCGGCGCCTGATCCCGGTTTGCTACACTTAAAAAAAACGCTGCCCGTGTGAATGAACTGGCAGCGTTTTTTTCATCGGTTTGTCCCTTGACGGCACCAAGCCGTCCGCGCGCGCAGTTTGTTGCTTCATCCAACGCTCGCGTGGGGGCAATGGCGTCGACGCTGCCCCGGCTGGTGGCCTCATGCGTGGCCGCCATCGCACAGTCAGTACGGTGGGCGTCATGGATGGCCGATGCGCTGAGTACCTTTAGTTTTTGCCCAGGCAAAGGCCATTCTGCGCAGCCGGAGGCTGCCTGCGACCCAGCACAAGCTGTGGGCGTGAGAGGGCGTTGTGCTCGATGCGGTAGCGATGACATGTGGCAGGCTGCACGCGGCCACGACAAGCGGCTGTTTGCCGAGTTCCAGCTGGCAGGAATGGAAAAGTGCTGGGGCGATAAAGAGACGGGGCCGAATGTCCCCGTCGAACTTGATATCAGATTTCCAGATTATCGATCAAGCGCGTCTGTCCCAGCTTGGCGGCCGCCAGGACCACCAGCGGCTCGCCGGCGGCCAGTTCGGCGGCACTCGGCGCTTGCAGGTTGGCGCGCTTGCGCACGGCGATATAGTCCGACTTCCAGCCACGCCCGTCGAGCACACGCATCGCCGCCTGTTCCAGTTCACCCACCGCCAAGTTGCCCTTGCGCACTTCTTCGGCGACGACTGTGAGACCACGGTACAGCTCCGGTGCTTCCGCGCGTTCGCTTTCCGACAGATACATATTGCGCGAGGACAAGGCCAAGCCATCGTCGGCCCGGTACGTTTCGGCAGCGATGATTTCTGTCGGCAGCGCGAACTGGCGCGCCATGTTACGGATGATCATCAACTGCTGGTAATCCTTCTTGCCGAACACGGCCACTCTCGGGCCCACGCAGGAAAACAGCTTGGTGACGACGGTGCATACGCCTTCAAAGAAGCCGGGGCGAAATTCGCCTTCGAGGGTATTGCCCAGGTCATCGGGTGGGCGTACGCGGTATTCCTGTGGCTCCGGATACAGTTCCTTTTCCGTCGGCGCAAATAGCACGTAGACGCCTTCCTTTTCCAGCTTGGCGATGTCGGCCGCCATGGTGCGTGGATATTTCTCGAAGTCTTCGTTCGGGCCGAATTGCAGGCGGTTCACGAAAATCGAGGCGACGACGGGGTCGCCATGCTTGCGCGCCAGGCGCATCAGCGACAAATGGCCTTCATGCAGGTTACCCATGGTGGGGACGAACGCCGTGCGCAGCTGTCCGCTGAGCTGGTCGCGCAATTCTTCAATGTCGGAAATAATTTTCATGGATTGCTTTCGCTAAAACCCCGTTGTACGGTGGTCAGTGACAAAGGGAGAGGATCAGGCGGGCGAATATGCCAGCCGGACGTAGATGGGGGCAAACGGTTCTGCTTGCGTGATTTCGATCAGGGTTTCCTTGGCCAGTTCCAGCAGTGCCACGAAGTTGACCACCACCACGGGCACGCCGCCGGCAATGTCGAACAACTCGCTAAATTCGACAAAGCGCGACGATTGCAAGCGACGCAGGATGCTCGACATGTGCTCGCGCACCGATAGTTCCTGGCGGCTGATGCGGTGATGCTGGGTCAGTTTGGCGCGTTTCAGCACGTCCAGCCACGCCTGCTGTAAGTCCACCGGCTCCACCTCCGGCCAAGTCGGCGTCAGGCTTTGCTCGATGAAAATCTGCGTACGCACGAAATCGCGTTCGAACTGCGGGATGGCGTTCAGGTCGTAGGCTGCCAGCTTGATCTGCTCGTAATCGAGCAGGCGGCGCACCAGTTCGGCACGCGGGTCGCCGCCGTCTTCCTCGACGTCGCTCTTGCGTGATGGCAATAGCATGCGCGATTTGATCTCGATCAGCATGGCTGCCATCAGCAGGTACTCGGCGGCCAACTCCAGGTTACGCACGCGAATCTGGTCCACATACTTCAGATATTGCAGGGTGACCTGCGCCATCGGAATGTCGAGAATGTTGAAGTTTTGCTTGCGGATCAGGTAGAGCAGCAAGTCGAGCGGGCCTTCGAAGGCTTCGAGGAAGATTTCCAGTGCGTCCGGCGGAATGTATAAATCCGTCGGCATGCGCAGCATGGGCTCGCCATACAGGCGGGCAATGCCCAGGGCATCGGCGGCGGGCGCTGCGTCCGTCGGCGCTGTCGCAGGGGCTGCAGGGCCGCCACCATCAACGCCACCATCGACGCCAATAAGCGGCTGTGGCAACTCGATGACCGCGCCGGCACCGGCAGCGTCGGCTTGCGGCATCACTGCAGAATCTTCAGGCAACATCGTGCCGGTTCCAGATCTTAGTTCTTGTTCTGGTAGACGTAAGGCTGTTGCTTGACGGCCGATGCCAGCTGGCGCTCCTGCTCATCGATGCTGACAGCCGGCTTGTCCCACAGCAGGGCGCGGCCGGCTTGCTGGCCCGCTTCCATGCCAGGGTTTTTGGCTTTCAGTTCGGCGATGAACAAGGTATGGTCGGATACGTAGTTGTTGTGTTTTGCAGGCAGTTTCATATTTTCTTCTGAGTGTCTTATAAGTAAGGTCAGGCGGCCGTATTTTACCGCGCCATGTCGCTTGGCGGGTTGTTGTATCGGTCAGTCCGGGGGCGAAATTGCTAAAAATCAATAACGCAGCAGGCGTCGCATCACCATCGGCGCCGGTTCAGCGGGATTGGCGTGCGAATATTCCAGTTCTTCGGCCAGTTCGAATTCGAAGGCCGCATAAAAATCGATCAGCTTGCGCTGGTCGCGCCGCACGGCCAGGCGCAATTCCTCGGCCTGGCACGACAGGCCGTGATGAATGATGGCTTCGAGCAAGTGTTGTGAGACGTGGCTGCCGCGGTAAGCTGGCAGCACGCCCATGCGTGAAATCTTCCAGATGGCGGAGTCGCTATCGAGCGGCATCCAGCGCAGCGAACCGGCTGGAATGTCGTCGATCAACAACACAAAACCGCCGCCGTGGCGCAGCTGGGCTTGTACCTGCTGCGCCGTCTCGTGGTGTCCGCTGGACGAGGCCGCGACCTTGCCGGCCCACGCAGCACGGGTCAGATCGGCCATCAGTTGTGCATCGGCATTCGTTGCTTCGCGCACCACGATATTCATCATCGGTTCCTGTTGGTCCTGGTGTCGATCGTTAGCGGATGCGCATGCCAGGTTCGGCACCTGGCCAAGGGTTCAGGATGTAGATGCCCGGATTCGCCTTTTCATCGGCGGCGGACGCCGCCATGACCATGCCTTCGGAAATGCCGAACTTCATCTTGCGCGGCGCCAGATTGGCCACCAGCACCGTCAGCTTGCCGACCAGTTCTTCCGGCTGATACGCCGAACGGATGCCGGAGAACACATTGCGCAGGCGACCTTCGCCCGCATCCAGGGTCAGGCGCAGCAGCTTGTCGGAGCCGTCCACCAGTTCGCAGTTGACGATCTTGGCGATGCGCAGATCGACCTTGAGGAAGTCGTCGATCTTGATTTCGGGCGCCAGTTCTTCGATGGCGGCGGCGGCGGGAGCGGCGGCGTCAAGCACGGCATCGCCAGTTGGTGCAGCAGCAGTAGCGGCTGCGGGTGCATCAAACAGCGCTTCGATCATCTTCGCATCCATGCGCGTCATCAAATGGCTGTAGGCGCCGATGGTACGGCCCAGCATGCTGTTCGAGACGGCGTCACCGAACACTTGCGTGTCGGCCCAGGTGAATTCGGCATCGTTGAGGAAGGACGCGACGTTCTTTGCCACGCCCGGCAGTACCGGCGACAGCAGAATCGTCAGCTGGCGGAACAGGATCAGGGCCGTGGTGCATACGTCGTGCAGTTCGGCCGTCTTTTCGACGTCCTTGGCCAGGACCCACGGCTTGTTTTCATCGACATACTGGTTGGTGATGTCGGCGATCTCCATGATTTCGCGCAAGGCCTTGCCGAACTCGCGGTTTTCAAAGTGCGCTGCGATGCTGGCCTGGCGCTCGACGATGACGCCATTCACGTCCACCGTCAGCGCGCGCTTGATCCAGCTTTGCGCGCCTGGCGACAGCATCGATGCGAGCTTGCCGTCGAAACGCTTGGCGATGAAACCGGCGCAGCGGCTGGCGATGTTGACATACTTGCCGATCAGGTCGCTGTTCACGCGGGCGACAAAATCTTCACCGTTGAAGTCCAGGTCTTCCACTTTCGAGTTCAGCTTGAAGGCGATGTAGTAGCGCAGCCATTCCGGGTTCATGCCCAGATCGAGGTAGCGCAGCGGCGAAATGCCCGTGCCGCGCGATTTCGACATTTTTTCGTTATTCACCGTCAGGAAGCCGTGGACATTGACTTTCAGTTTGTCGATCACCGGGTGGCCGGCAAACTTCAGCATGGCGGGCCAGAACAGCAAGTGGAAGGAAACGATGTCCTTGCCTATGAAGTGAATTTGTTCCGTGGCAGGATCGTTCAACAGGGCGTCGAAATCGAGGCCTTTCTTGTCGCAATAGTTTTTCAGGCTGGCCAGGTAGCCGACCGGTGCGTCCATCCACACATAGAAGAACTTGCCCGGTGCATCGGGAATCGGGATGCCGAAGTAGGGTGCATCGCGCGAGATATCCCAGTCAGCCAGCTTTTCGCCCGCTTCGCCCAGCCATTCGCTGACCTTGTTGACCATCTCCGGCTGCAAGCGTCCTGGCGTGTTGAGCCAATCCTTGAGAAACTCGAAGCAGCGCGGGTCGGACAGCTTGAAGAAATACTGTTCCGACGGCTTCATTACCGGTGTCGCGTTGGTGAACACGGAGAACGGATTGACCAGGTCGGTAGGCTGGTAAGCGGCGCCGCACACTTCGCAATTGTCGCCGTACTGGTTCTTGGCGCCGCATTTCGGGCATTCGCCCTTGATGTTGCGGTCGGCCAGGAACATGCCCTTGACTGGGTCGAAGAAACGGTCGACGGTTTTCGTGACGATCAAGCCCGTATCGCGCAGTTTGCGGTAGATCGATTGCGACAGATCAACGTTTTCCGGCGAATCGGTCGAATACCAGTTGTCGAAGGCAATATGGAAGCCATCGAGGTACTGGGCGCGGCCGGCGGCGATGTTGGCGACGAATTGCTGCGGCGTGATGCCTTCCTTTTCGGCAGCGATCATGATGGGCGTGCCATGTGTATCATCGGCGCCCACAAAGTGCACTTCACGGCTAGCTGTGCCATCGCGTTGCATTCGCTGGTACCGGACCCAGATATCAGCCTGGATGTATTCCATGATGTGGCCAATGTGAAAAGCGGCGTTTGCGTAAGGCAGGGCAGTGGTGACGAACAGCTTGCGAGTCATGATTGATGCACTTTTGGGATGGATAATAGGTCATTTTAACAGCGGAAACGCAATATGAGCAGATGCAGCGTTGGCAACGGATGCTTTTGTCTTGATCGCGCCTGGCGAATTTGCGCTAGACTGCGCATATTGCACGTAGGTAGTACACATGGAGATTTACATGAGCATCACAGTAGAAGACGTCAAGGCCGCGCTGGCCCAGGTTATTGATCCCAATACACATAAAGATTTTGTTTCCAGTAAAACCGTCAAGAATCTGAAAGTTGATGGGAGTGATATTTCCCTCGACATCGAGCTGGGCTACCCAGCCAAAAGCCAGATCGACCTGATCCGTAAAGCCGTGCTGGCCGCGCTGCGGGTGCTGCCGGGCGCGGGAAATATCAGCGTGGGCGTGTCGTCGAAAATCATTTCGCACACGGTGCAGCGCGGCTTGAAGCCGATGAGCAACGTGAAAAACATCATTGCGGTGGCTTCCGGCAAGGGCGGAGTTGGCAAATCGACTACTGCCGTCAATCTGGCCCTGGCCTTGGCTGCCGAAGGCGCCAGCGTCGGCATGCTGGACGCCGATATCTATGGCCCATCGCAGCCGATGATGCTGGGCATCAGCGGCCAGCCGAAGACGCTCGATGGCAAGAGCATGGAGCCGATGGAAAACCATGGCCTGCAAGTATCGTCGATCGGCTTCATGATTGATCCGGACGAGCCGATGGTGTGGCGCGGCCCCATGGTCACGCAAGCCTTGCAGCAATTGCTGGACCAGACCAACTGGCGCGACCTCGACTATCTGATCGTCGATATGCCGCCAGGCACGGGCGACATTCAATTGACGCTGTCGCAGAAAGTGCCCGTCACCGGCGCCGTCATCGTCACCACGCCGCAGGACATCGCGCTGCTCGATGCACGCAAGGGCTTGAAAATGTTCGAGAAAGTCGGCATTCCGATTCTGGGCGTGGTGGAAAACATGAGCACCCACATTTGCTCGAATTGCGGCCATGCGGAAGAAATCTTCGGTGCCGGCGGCGGCGCAAAGATGTGCGCCGACTTTGGCGTGGAATTTCTCGGCGCCTTGCCGCTGACCATGGCGATCCGTCAGCAGATCGATTCAGGCACGCCGACCGTCGTGGCCGAGCCGGATGGCCCCGTCGCCGCGATCTACAAGCAGATCGCCCGCACCATCGCCATCAAGGTGGCGGAGAAAGCCAAGGATATGAGCAACAAGTTTCCGAGCATTGTGATTAAAAACGATTGATCAGGAAAACGCATGACAATGCCGCGCCGCCATGCGCGGCATTTTTTTTGCCTGTGCCGACATGCAACCCTGGCCAAGGCTGGAAAACGGCGCGTAAAACAAGATCACCATGGCATCTTTACCAGAATTTACATATAATAATAAGAATCATTCTCAACTAGGTGAAGATGCTCCATGATATCCTGCCTACACCCCGTCGCATCGCCTTTGCCGCGCGCCTGCTGTGCCTGACTATTTCTTCCACCTTGCTCTGCAATCCGGCCCTGGCCGACGGTAGCGCGGCTGTCGCGGCGAACGCTGATGCCGCGCCTGACGCCATCGTGAGTGTGCACGTGGCCAGCAGCCGCGACGACAGTGCGGGCTTTGGCGCCTTGCGCGCTAGCGCCAGCACCACCAAGTCTGACTTGTCACTGTTCGAGACGGCGCAGTCGATTTCGGTGCTGACGCGCGACTTGCTCGATTCGCGCCAGGTCACTACCCTCAACGAAGCGATCCAGAGTTCGGCCGGCGTGTCGTCGGGCACCTGGGGCAAGCGTGGCTGGGATGACTTCTCTATCCGCGGCCAGCGCGCTTCGGAGTCGATTTACGTGGACGGTCTGAAGCTGAACCAGTCTAACTATGTGGCGCAGGAAGTGTTCGGCGTAGAGTCAATCGACATCCTCAAAGGCCCGGCTTCGATCAATTTCGGCCTGGTGCAGCCCGGTGGTATGGTCAATATGGTCAGCAAGCGTCCGCGCGCCGAAGGCTTTAACCAGGCCGGCTTCGCCGTCGGCAGCTACAACTACAAGCAGGCTACTTTTGACTTGGGCCGGCCCTTGAACGACAGTGGCAAGGCGGCATGGCGCATCAACGGCCTGTGGTCCGACACCGACGACCAGACCGGCCAGGTCTGGTTCAAGAGTCAGTACCTGGCGCCATCGCTGTCGCTGGACTTGGGCGCCAGCACCGACTTCACCATTTTCAGTTCCTATACGCGCCGCGAATACCTGCGCACCCAGGGCGCGCCGCTCAAGGGAACTTTGCTGCCGAATCGCAATGGCCCGCTCAAGCGCGATCAATTCTATGGCGAGCCCGGTTTCGGCCCTTATGACTCCTCGCAAAAACAAGTCGGCTACAGCCTGGCGCACAGGTTCGAGAATGGCTGGACAGTGGCGCAGAACTTCCGCTGGCAGAGCATGTCGATGGATGGCCGCTTTGTGCCGCTGTCCGGCTTGTCCGTCAACCAGTTGCTGCTAAGCCGCTCGGCCCAATTGCAAGATGTCGATGGCAACAACCGCGCTTTGGACACCAATGCCTCGCGCACGTTTGCGCTTGGCGGCATGCAACACAAAGTACTGGCTGGCCTCGACCTCAATCACGACCGCGTGCGCTATGCCAACCAGGCGTGCCACATCGGCGCCCTGAATGTGCTGAATCCGGTCTATAACATGGCTGTCACATGCCCGCCGGCCAACCGCCTGAGCAATACTACGGTATCGTCGAGCGGCTTGTACCTGCGTGACCAGATCACATTGAACCAGCAGTGGCGCCTGAATCTGGCCGTGCGCCACGACCGCGCGCGCAACCGCGAGCTCAACGGCCTGACCAATGTCACGCAGCGCCAAGATACCGCGTCGACCACCGGCAATGCGGCGCTGTCATATGTATTGACGCCGAATATCATCCCTTATGTCAGCTACGCCACTTCCTTCTTGCCTGTCAGCGGCAGCGACTTTTTCAGCGTGCAGTTCAAGCCCGAAGAAGGGCGCCAGACGGAAGTGGGCAGCAAGTTTCAGTTTGCCGGCGGGCGCATTAACGGCGCCATGGCCATCTATGACCTGACGCGCACCAACGTCACCACGGCCGACCCGGATCCGGCCCATATCGCCATCTTGTCGAGCGCCCAGGTGCAGACGGGCGAGCAGCGCACGCGCGGTTTCGAGGCGGAAGTCAGTGCGGACCTGCGCAATGGCTGGCACGTGCAGGGCGCCCTGACCGTGCTCGACGCCCGCGTGACCGAAGACAATGGCGGCATGGCGGGCCGCCGCCTGCTCAATACGCCGCGCCAAAGCGCCAGTGTGTGGGCCAATTATCGCTTCCGCGGCGGCGTGCTGGGCGGCTGGACGGCCGGCCTGGGCATGCGCCATGACGCGAGCAAGACCGGACCAGCCGTCGATTACGCGGTGTCCGGCTATACCGTGGCCGACGTCAGTCTGGCTTATCAAGGGCGCGGCTACCGGGTCAGCCTGAATGTGAAAAACCTGTTCGACAAGGAGTACTACGCGGGCGTGCTGAACGCCAACGTGCTGCCGCTGGGCGACCCGCGGGTGGCCGTTGTGAAGGCAGTGTTTGACTTTTAAGCAAGCTTGAACGAGGATGGCAGCGGTCCCGGTGTGCGCCGTCATGCTCTTGTCATGTTGTGTGGGTACGCTGCCGGGCTGGCCGCGGTGTGATTGCCGCGCACATCAATCAGCTATCTACACGACTCCATGACACTCATGATTTCTCTTACACGCAAGATAATGCCTGCCTTGTTACTGCTGGCATTGTCCGCACATGCCGCGCCCGCGCCACAAAAGGTTGGCGCACAACCCAAGCTGGTGGTGGTGCTGGTGGTGGACGGCCTGCCGCAAGAACAGTTGACGCGCTACCACGAGCAGTTCGGCCAAGGTGGTTTTCGCCGTCTGCTCGAGCAAGGCGCGTGGTTCAGTGATGCGCACCAGGCCCATGGCATCACGGTTACCGCCATCGGCCACTCGGCCGTGCTGTCGGGTGCCTATCCTTACCAGCATGGGGTGATCGGCAATAACTGGATCGATCCCGTCACGAAAAAATCCGTGTACTGCACCGAGGATGGCAATTTCCATTACATCGGCGAAGAGACCAAGCCGGACGATGGCACCGCGCCGACCAAGCTGCGCGTGAGTACGCTGGGCGACGAGTTGCGCTATGCCACGGGCGACAAGGCCAAGGTCATCAGCGTGTCGGGCAAGGACCGTGGCGCCATCCTGCTGGCCGGGAAAACGGGCACGGCCTATATGTATATGGAAAAGACGGGCAATTTCGCCAGCAGTAGCTATTACATGCAGCAGCATCCGCAATGGGTACAGCGCTACCAGGCGGCCAAGCCGCAGGATCGTTACTATGGCAAGAGCTGGACGCCGCTGCTGGCCGATTCTGCCTATGCGCGCGACGCGCGTGATGACCTGGTGCCGGCCAAGCCCGGCACGCGCAACACCTTCCCGTTCGCCTACTACAGCGACAGCGGCAAGCTCGATGGCGAGTACTACAGCCGTTTGAAGTCCGGTCCCTTCCTCGATGAATTGACCCTGGAATTCGCGCGCGCGGCTGTCGACGGCGAGAACCTGGGGCGCAATCCGGCCGGCGTGCCCGATATCCTGGGCGTAAGCTTGTCCGCGCACGACTATGTGAACCATGCCTACGGCCCGGAAAGCAAGATGTCGCACGACCACCTGCAGCGCCTGGACCGCATGTTGGCTCGCTTCTTTGCCGACCTGGATAAAAAAGTCGGCATGGACAACGTGCTGGTGGTGCTGACGGCTGACCATGGATTTGCCAATGTGCCTGAATTCACGGAAGCGCGTGGTGGTTTTTCCGCCAAGCGCATCGACGGTGACAAGCTGGTGCCGGCATTGAACCAGCACTTGGCTACGACCTTGGGCGTGGACAAGCTGGTGACGACGTCGTCGCTGCCGAATATCTACCTCGATTACGCGCTGGCCGAAAAGAGCGGTATCGAGCGCGCTGCCCTGGAAGATGCGGCGGCCCGCTTCCTGCTGCAGCAGGACGGCTTGGCGCAAGTCTACACGCGCACGCAGATGGAAACGGGAGCTGTGGCCACGCGCATGGATACCCTGATGCGCCGTGCCTGGAACCGCCAGTTGTCGGGCGACCTGATGCTGGTGACAAAGCCGGCCTGGTACTTCGGCAAGGGCGTTGGCGGCACCTCGCACGGCACGCCGTACACCTATGACACCAACGTGCCGCTGATGGTATTGGGCCCGCGCTGGATCAAGCCGGGCGCCTATGGCCAGTACGCGGAAGTGGTCGATATTGCGCCGACCCTGGCCCATCTGCTGCGCATACGCCAGCCGTCCGCGTCGGAAGGGCGGGTGTTGACGGAGGTGGTGCGGTAAAAGAGGGGGGCTACGTGCTTGTCGGGTTACGCGCTTTGCGCTAACCCGACCTACGATGACCTTGCGAAGAGCGTAGGTCGGATTAGCGGGGCAAAGCCCCGCGTAATCCGACAACAGTGTTGGCAAAACAGCTTACAGCAGCCAATCTATCGGCAGCAGCGACAAAAGCGCCATCCCCATGCGCTTCCACACGCTGCTACCTGGCTCCGTATCGTAGCGCGTGGCGGCGCCGTGGGCGTCGCGGGCGATCCAGTACAGGGTGCCGCCGGGGTTCAGCAGCACCTGGCAGGCGCGATGCTGGTGCGCATGGCTTGCCCCAGCTAGCTGGCCAGCGCGGGGCTGTCGATGACGAGGCCCAAAGGCGATCGAACGCGGATCGAAATTGAAGGAGCCGACAAAGATGCGCTGCGCGTCGACGGCAAAGGTCTTCGCATGCAGGCTCGATGCGGAGCTGCCGAGGTGGCCCGGCTGCGCGCGCTTCGCCTGCTTCCCACGAGCGGCGCGATTCATACAGCAGCACGCCCGCTTCCAGCAGCGCTTTGCGCCATTTCGCATAGCCCGCATGCACGGCCGCCACGTCGCTCGCTTCCAGCGCATTGCTCAGGATGCGCACAGCCACGCCCTTTTGTGTCAGGTCGGCAAAGGCCCGGGTGCAAACGGCAAGGTGCGCTCCATCATCTGCCTGACGAAGGGGGAGGTGCGCAGCGCCTGCAGGTATTGCCCGGCCGCGCTGGTGTTGTCGATGCGTTGCCCCGATGTTGGCAGATGCGCATGCCCGCACGGGGCGAGTATCGCAAACCGCTTAGAACTGTTCCAGGGCGATCAGCTCGGCCACCGTCTGGCGGCGGCGGATCAGCCGCGACGGGTGTTGCTCATCCGCGCCATCGACCAGGTATTCGGCTGCATGCGGGCGGCTGTTGTAGTTTGACGACATTGACGCGCCATACGCGCCGGCGCCTTCGAAGACGACGTAGTCGCCCACCTGCGCTGCTGGCAGCAAACGCGTTTCCACCACGCCGCCATCGCGCTGGGTAAACACGTCGCCCGATTCACACAGGGGGCCGCCGACGACGGTGGCGCATGCCGCGCTGGCGTCCAGGGCGCGCCCGTCATGCGCAATCACCGACATTTCATGGTAGCTGCCGTACATGGCGGGGCGCATCAATTCATTGAAGCCCGTATCTAACAAGGTGAAGTGATTGCCGCCCATTTGCTTGGTGGCGCGCACTTCGGCCAGCAGCAGGCCCGCATCGGCTACCAGGAAGCGGCCCGGTTCGATTTCCAGGTGCACGGCGTGGCCCAGGTGCGCCTCGATCTGCTTGCGCGCCGCATCCCACAGCTGGAAGTAGTGGCCCGTGTCGACCGGCTGCTCGCCTTCGCGGTAAGGCACGGACAGGCCGCCGCCCGTGGAAATGGCTTCCAGGTCGTGGCCCATGTTTTTCACCAGGTCGACCATGGTGCCGCAGACGGTTTCCAGGTGGCTGTAGTCGACGCCCGAGCCGATGTGCATGTGCAGGCCCACCAGGTGCAATCCATGGGTGCGGATGACGGCCAGCGCCTCTGGCAGCTCTTCGTGCCAGATGCCGTGCTTGCTGTTTTCGCCACCCGTATTGGTCTTGTTGCTGTGGCCATGGCCATAGCCGGGATTGATGCGCAGCCAGACGCGGTGGCCGGGCGAGACTGGGCCCAACTGGCGCAGCATGTCGACCGAGCCGCAATTGACTTCGATCTTCGCCGCCGCCACGCGCACCAGGGTAGCGCGGTCGAACAGATCACAGGTGAACACCACGCCGGCGGCGCCATTCGTTTGTGCGGGCGTAAAGCCTGCCTGCAGCGCGCGTTCGATTTCGCCCAGCGACACGGCGTCGACGTGCACGCCCGCTTCGCGCATCAATGTGAGCAGGTGGATGTTCGAATTGGCTTTTTGCGCGAAGCGCACGGTGTCGAACTGTGCCAGCTGGGCGACGCGCGCGCGGATGGTGGCCGCGTCATACACCCATAGCGGCGTGCCGTGTTGCTGGGCGAGTTGGGCGAGGGTCTGGTCGTTGACGGGCTGCATCTTGTGCTTTCGGTAAATGAGGGTATGACGGCATGATGGCTGATGACGCTTCGAATATAAAATATCCATTTGAGCCTGCCTTATTCATTTATGATATGGGCATGACTATCTCCTTGCGCCATATCGAGGTCTTCCGCGCCATCATGACGACGGGCAGCGTGACGGCTGCCGCCGCCATGCTGCATACGTCGCAGCCCACCGTCAGCCGCGAGCTGGCGCGCCTTGAACATTTGACGCGCTTGATCCTGTTCCAGCGCGAGCGGGGGCGGCTGCGCCCGACCGCCCAGGCGCTGCAGTTATTCGAGGAGGTGCAGCGCGCGTATTTCGGCCTTGAGCGCATCGTCAGCACGGCGGCGGCACTGCGCCAGTTCGACCAGGGGCAGTTGTCGATTGCCTGCCTGCCCGTGTTTTCCCAGTCGCTGCTGCCGCAGGCGTGCAAGCGCTTCGTCGCCGACTTTCCGAACGTGAGCATCAGCATCACGCCGCAGGAGTCGCCGCTGCTCGAAGAGTGGCTGTCGGCGCAGCGCCACGATATCGGCCTGACGGAAGTGGGCAATGCGCCACCCGGCACCGCGCTCGCTACCTTGATGTCCGTCGATGAAGTGTGCGTGCTGCCCGACGGCCATCCATTGGCTGGCAAGACGACCTTGGCGCCCTCGGACTTCGCGGGCCTGCCTTTCATCAGCCTGGCCGCCGTCGACCCCTACCGCCTGCAGATCGACGCCATCTTCGCGCAGGCCGGCGTGGAGCGGCGCATGGCGCTCGACACGCATAGTGCGGCCTCCGTTTGCGCCATGGTGCGCGAAGGGGTGGGCCTGGCGATAGTCAATCCGCTCACGGCGCTGGACTATGCGGGGCAGGGCTTGCAGATCCGCCGTTTTGCCGTGTCCCTGCCGTTCACGGTGAATCTGGTCAAGCCCCTGCACCGGCCTTTGTCGCAACTGGTCGCCCTGTTCGAGCAGGCGCTGCAGGCGCAGGCGGGCGAGGTGAAAAGGCGGCTGCAGCAACTGTGACGGCGCTTGTGGAGTGGTGGCGGTCAACAGAGTAAAATGGCGTTTTACTTATTCAAGCCTGATAACATCGATGACCACAATCGCTACCCCTGTCCGCACCCGTTTCGCTCCCAGCCCGACCGGCTATCTGCACCTGGGCGGCGCCCGCACCGCTTTGTACAGCTGGGCTTATGCCCGTCACTTCGGCGGCACTTTCGTGCTGCGTATCGAAGACACAGACTTGGAGCGTTCCACGCCGGAAGCCGTGCAAGCCATCATCGAAGGCATGAAGTGGCTGGGCCTGGACCATGACGAAGGTCCGTTCTACCAGATGCAGCGCATGGACCGCTACCGCGAAGTGGTGGCGCAGATGCTCGCCGAAGGTACTGCTTACCATTGTTATTCGTCGCCGGAAGAGGTCGAGGCGATGCGCGAGCGCATGCGCGCCGCCGGCGAAAAGCCACGCTATGACGGTACCTGGCGTCCGGAGCCGGGCAAGACCCTGCCGGCCGTGCCAGCGGACCGCAAGCCGGTCGTGCGCTTCAAGAATGCGCTCGATGGCGACGTGACCTGGGACGATGTGGTCAAGGGCACGATCACGATTTCCAACCGCGAACTGGACGACCTGGTGATCGCCCGCCCGGACGGCACGCCGACGTATAACTTTTGCGTGGCCGTCGATGACTGGGACATGCAGATCACGCACGTGATTCGCGGTGACGACCATGTCAACAACACCCCGCGCCAAATCAACATCCTGCGCGCCATCGGCGCACCGCTGCCGCTGTATGGTCACCTGCCGATGATTTTGGGAGCGGATGGCGAGAAGCTGTCGAAGCGCCACGGCGCCGTCAGCGTCATGGATTACCCGGCGCAGGGCTTCCTGCCCGAAGCGATGCTGAACTACCTGGCGCGCCTGGGCTGGAGCCATGGCGACGATGAAGTGTTCTCGACCGAGCAGTTCTGCGAGTGGTTCAACCTGAACCACCTGTCGAAATCGGCGGCCCAGTTCAACAATGAAAAACTCGCCTGGTTGAACAACCACTATATCAAGCAAGCCGACAACACCCGCCTGGCCGACCTCGCGCGCCCGCAAATGCTGGCCGCCGGTGCCGTCTTCGAAGGCGCGCCGGACCTGGCGCAAGTGCTGGGCATGATGAAAGAACGCGCCAACACGGTTAATGAACTGGCAGCGGCTTCGATGCTGTTCTTCCGCGCGCCGCAGCCGGAAGCGGCATTGGTGGCGCAGCACATCACGGACGCCATCAAGCCCGTTCTGGCGCAGTTTGCCGAGCGCATCGCTACGGTGGAGTGGAGCAAGGAAGCCGTGGCCGCCATGGTCAAGGAAGTGCTGGCTGCCAACACCATCAAGATGCCGCTGCTGGCCATGCCTTTGCGTTTGATTTTGACGGGCCAATTGCAGACGCCGGCCATCGACCAGGTAGTGGTGGTCTTCGGCCGCGAGACTGTGCTGGCGCGTCTGGCAAACTGGCTGTAAAACTGGCCGTAAACATCGCGACCAAATAGTCGGAAAAGAGTGTGCGGAAACCGTCCCGATGAAAAGTTGTTCATAGACGAAAAAGGGTATTTGCAGAGTGAAACTTCTTTGCTATACTCTTGTTTCTGCACCAACGGGGGTATAGCTCAGCTGGGAGAGCGCTTGCATGGCATGCAAGAGGTCAGCGGTTCGATCCCGCTTACCTCCACCAGCAGCAAAATCGCAGTCAGGTTTTGTTAGTCGTTGAGGTGGTGCAGATGTTGTTTGGAAGTTCCGCGGTCCCCATCGTCTAGAGGCCTAGGACATCACCCTTTCACGGTGAGTACAGGGGTTCGAATCCCCTTGGGGACGCCAGGTAGTTGTGGTATAGTAGTGGCAGTTGTTTGTACTGATTGTTGTAAGTTCAGGCTCGTAAAAACGTGCTCTGGGCGGAAAGCAAGTAGTGGAACAAAGTCGCCAAGTGCGGCTTTTATTATTTCTGCGCCCGGGGGGTATAGCTCAGCTGGGAGAGCGCTTGCATGGCATGCAAGAGGTCAGCGGTTCGATCCCGCTTACCTCCACCAACAGCGCAGAAGTAAAAATGTAGTACCGAGGTCCCCATCGTCTAGAGGCCTAGGACATCACCCTTTCACGGTGAGTACAGGGGTTCGAATCCCCTTGGGGACGCCAGTTCAGTCTGGTGTTTTGGTAGTGAAGAAGTAGCAGTGTTTCTGCGCCCGGGGGGTATAGCTCAGCTGGGAGAGCGCTTGCATGGCATGCAAGAGGTCAGCGGTTCGATCCCGCTTACCTCCACCAACAGCGCAGAAAACACACGATAATCAAAGTCGCCTTGAGCGGCTTTTTTTATTTCCGCGACACTTTCCGCCATACCCCTAGGGGAATAAGACTAAGCTGTTAGAGCGCTTGCATGGCATGCAAGAGGTCAGCGGTTGGCTCCCGCTAACCTCCGCCAATAGCGCTGAAACAGATAGTGAACAGATTAAAGTCGCCTTGAGCGACTTTTTTTATTTCCGCGACACTTTCCGCCATACCCCTAGGGGAATAAGACTAAGCTGTTAGAGCGCTTGCATGGCATGCAAGAGGTCAGTGCTTAGCTCCCGCCAACCTCCACCAACAGCGCAGAAAACACGTGATAACCAGAGTCGCCTTGAGCGGTAATGCTGTTCAGTTGGTGTTAGTGATGCTATTTTTAGCCCAAGAACAAGGACAGGGGTCGGACCCGGCGGGGGAATGTGCTTCAATGGAGTACATTCCGATCACGGAGTGACCGACCCCAGCTCTTTGCCTCTGGGGTTAGCGAATTTACTGGCGCTCATCAATCACGCCAAAACCCTTAACTGAACGGCATTAGCCTTGAGCGGCTTTTTTTAATTCTGCGACACTTTCCGCCATACCCCTCGGGGGAATAGGACTTAGCTGCCCGGCTGTGAGAGCGCTGCATGGCATGCAAGAGGTGGGGGTTATCAGCTTGCTGCCGCGCTGCCTCACTACCGTGCTGGCAGCGCGAGCTGGGTATGTGTATGCTGCTCATTGTCGGCGCATCGCGCGAAGGGGATCTGGGGTAGGCCTGAGTCAGATGCTTGGCGTGCTGCCGCCTTGCATGTCTTCTTGCCATCATTCTGCTCCCGCGGGAGAGAGGAATGCAAATAAGGTGGAAAATAAGAAGCCCAGTGGTTGATTTTGGGAATCGCTTCGTGTTAAACTTCGCGCACGCTTTTTTGAGGGCTTAAGCAAAGCCTTCAACGAAGAGTCCGCTGAGAGTAAAGCCAGCACAGGTCCCCATCGTCTAGAGGCCTAGGACATCACCCTTTCACGGTGAGTACAGGGGTTCGAATCCCCTTGGGGACGCCAGGATGTCGTTGTAAAGTGAGTGCAGTGCTGAACGGGCCTGACAAGTCAGGCTTTTTTTGTTTCTGCAGTTGCTGCTGTACAGGGTCAGGATGCGAAGTAATGCATTCAGGACAGATTTCTGTCCCCATCGTCTAGAGGCCTAGGACATCACCCTTTCACGGTGAGTACAGGGGTTCGAATCCCCTTGGGGACGCCAGATTCGCGTAGTAAACAGGTCGGGATGCAGAGTAGCGCATTCAGGACAGATTTTCTGTCCCCATCGTCTAGAGGCCTAGGACATCACCCTTTCACGGTGAGTACAGGGGTTCGAATCCCCTTGGGGACGCCAGACCGGCTGAATCAGCCAACAAAAAAGCCGCCTGGTAACAGCGCGGCTTTTTTGTTGTTTGCCGGCATCTCAACGTTGTTTCCATCACCTTTACCTGCTCATGTCATTACCTAGCGATCGCACACCATCTTTGGCTATCTTCTGTAAAGTTGTCGATAATTACGGTGATATCGGTATTTGCTGGCGCCTGGCGCGCCAGTTGAGCGGCGAACACGGCGTCGCCGTCACCTTGTGGGTTGATGATCTTGTGAGCTTCCAGCGCATCTGCCCCGCCATCGACGTGGCGGTAGAGGTGCAGCAGGCCGGCGGCGTGACGGTGCGCCATTGGCGCGCTCAGGATGGCGTGTTTGCCACTGACGATATCGCCGATATCGTCATCGAATTCTTTGCCTGTGACATTGCGCCCGGCTACATCGCCGCCATGGCGCAGTGCGCGCCGCATCCTGTGTGGCTGAACCTGGAAGGCTTGACGGCAGAAGAGTGGGTCGAGGGCTGCCATGCGCTGACCTCGCCACGCCATGGCATGATCAAACATTTCTTTTTTCCCGGTTTTACGCGGAAGACGGGCGGCTTGCTGCGCGAAGCGGGGCTGGACGAAAAGCGGCTGGCGTTCCAGGTCGATGCCCTTGCCATGGCAGCATTCCTGGGGCAGTTCGGCGTGACGGCAGCGGAAATGTCTGCTCTAAAAGTATCGCTATTCTGCTATCCGTCCGCCCCGGTCGCCGAGCTGTTTGCTGTGTGGCAGGCGGGTAGCGAACCGGTGACGTGCCTGGTGCCAGAAGGGGTCGCGTTCGATGCCGTTCAAGCGTTTATCGGCGACGATGCTGCGGCAGTCGGTGCTGCGCGCACGCGTGGCGCGCTCACCGTGCGCGTGCTGCCTTTCGTGGCGCAAGACGATTACGACCGCTTGCTGTGGGCCTGCGACGTCAATTTCGTGCGCGGCGAGGATTCTTTCGTGCGCGCGCAATGGGCTGGCCGACCTTTTCTCTGGCATATCTACCTGCAGGATGAAAACTTGCACCATGTGAAATTGCGTGCCTTCCTGCAGCGCTATGCGGCCGATGCGGACGCTGCCATCGACAGCCTGGTGCAAGCGGCGCTGGCCTGGAATGGCGCTAGCGTGCACGCCTTGTCGTGGGCGCAACTGTGGCCGGCCTTGCAAGCCGACTTGCCGCGCATCAGTGCGCGCGCCCAAGCTTGGCAGCGGCAGATGCAGTCCAATGGCGATCTGGCAAGTAACTTGCTGGCGTTTGCCGGCGCGACGAGATAGGCGCTTGCTTAAAATTAAGGTAAAATGCCCGGTTATTTCTAACGTATTTTTAACCGATCAAACGCAAGCTTGCGGCGCTGATGGCGCCCAGGCGGCAGATGGTCTTCATGCAACCCCACTTTTTACGTACATTCCTATGAAACCCGCAAAAGAAATTCGTGTTGGCAATATCATCATGGTCGACAGCAAGCCAATGATCGTGTTGCGTTCTGATGTCAACGGTTCGAGCCGCACGGGCTTCACCTACAAATGGAAGATGAAAAATCTTCTGACGAACACCCCGATGGAAAACGTGTTCCGCGGCGACGACAAGTTTGACGTTGTTGTTCTGGATAAAAAGCCAGTGACGTATTCGTACTTCGCCGACCCGCTATTCGTCTTCATGGACACCGAGTACAACCAGTACGAAATCGAAGAAGAAAACCTGGGCGATGCACTGCATTACCTGAAGGACGGCATGGAATGCGAAGCCATTTTCTACGACGGCAAAGCCATCTCCGTTGAACTGCCAACGACCATCGCCCGTCTGGTGGTGTACTCGGAGCCTGCAGTCAAGGGCAACACATCGGGCAACGTCCTGAAAGAAGCCAAGATCGAAAACGCCATCGATGCACACCGTCATAGCGTGCAAGTGCCGCTGTTCGTGGCACAAGACGACGTCATCGAAATCGACACCCGTACCAACGAATACAAGCGTGTCGTACGCAACTGATAGAGCGTCATGCTGCGCTGCTCGAAGGGTCCGACGAACACCGGTCCTGCCTGTCCCAGTGCTTGACTGCCAAGAAACGCTGCCTTCGTGAACTGACCCCGTAAAGTTGGACGGTTAAGTTTGTTAGGCGGCCAAGGGCTGGGTTCTGTATTGCACGGGACTCAGCCCTTTTAGTTTCATCTTAATACGGTCGTGATTATAGTAGTGAATGTATTTCTTGATGCCGGTTTGTAGCTCTTCGACGCTGCTGAATTTGTTCAGGTAAAAGAACTCCGATTTCAGCACTGCGAAGAAGCTCTCCATTGCCGCGTTATCGAGGCAGTTGCCCTTACGCGACATGCTTTGCACAACGTGCTTGTTCCGCAACGCCCGCTGATACGCAGGCATTCGGCCTTGCCATCCCTGGTCCGAATGAAGAATGGGGTTCTCGCCCGCTTTAAGCTTCGCCAGCGCCTTCTTGAGCATGACACCCACCAGTTCGAACGCTGGCCGCCTGGCGGTCTCAAATGCAACGATTTCGCCGTTGTACAAGTCCATCACCGGAGATAGATACAGCTTCTCGCCAGAGACATTGAATTCCGTCACGTCGGTGACCCATTTCTGATTGGCGCATGGTGCATCAAATTGCCGCTTCAGAACGTTAGGGGCAGCGTGGCCTACTTCGCCTTTGTACGAACGGTATTTCTTTGGCCGCACCAGTGACTTGAGACCGAGCTTGCCCATCATGCTTTGAACGGTCTTGTGGTTGACCTTTTCGCCCAGCTGCCGAATCGCCGCTGTGACCCTCCGATAGCCGTAGCGCCCCTTATGGAGGGCAAAGATGATGCCAATCTGCTTTTTCAGTTCCTGATGCTTGTCGCAGACCTGCGCCGCCTTCTGTTGATAGTAAAAAGTGCTGCGCGCCAAGCCGGCCAGCTTGAGCAGGCCAGCCAGGGGAAAGTGCTGCCTTAGTTC
This sequence comes from Janthinobacterium sp. CG_23.4, assembly GCF_029892305.1. Lineage (NCBI taxonomy): Bacteria > Pseudomonadati > Pseudomonadota > Betaproteobacteria > Burkholderiales > Oxalobacteraceae > Janthinobacterium > Janthinobacterium sp. CG_23.4. The sequence continues at coordinate 1,601,797 of NZ_JARXUX010000001.1, forward strand.
AATAATTACTTGCGCTTTTTGCGTGCTGTCGCCTGCGGTAGCTGCTGTGATTGAACTAAGGCCCGCAACTTTTTTAGGTAGGCCACCTCCATGCGCAACTGATTCACCTCTGCGACCAACTCCTCGTGGGTACGCTCTGAATCATTAACGGGCAAAGATGGCTTTGTGTCTGGAGGGCTGGGCATTTTCGTGGGTCTGCCACGGCGACGTGGCATGAGGGCGTCTATACCGCCCGTATGATAGCAGCGCTCCCATACGCCCACGGCGGCATGATGCCGAATATTGAAAACTGCAGCAGTCTTGCCATAAGACAAGTCATTGGCCCACATATGTTGCAATACCGAAAGCTTGAAGTCTGCATCATAGTGGCTGAACTTCTTTCGCAAGCCGTCCTCACCATGCTGGCGAAATAGTCCCACCCACTTGCGAACCATGGAGTAAGGAACACCATGCTGGTTCGCCAAGAATTGGAAACCACTCGCGCCGGCAAGGTATTGCTTGACCACTGCCAGCTTGAACTGTTCTGCGTACTTCGACATGAAAAACCCCAATAGGTTGGTGTCCAACTTATTGGGGTCAGTTCATTCGGGCGGCGTTTTTTTTTGCTTAAAAATTAATTTCTGTCGACAACAATTATGTTGCAAGGACTGCTATGCTATGCCCAGAACATTATTGCGTTAGAAACATTGAGGTTTCCTGGAGATACCATGCAGCGTAGTCATATGGTGCGCATCGGCGCACATCGGGGAGCGCCGCCTATCGCAGCGGCCGTGCCGGTGCGCCTGTCGCGCCCGGTACTGACCCGTGCCACAGCGCCCGCCAGCCCGATGGCCCATCTGCTCGATGCGGGCGTCTTGCCGCAACAGCAGATGATGACGGCAGGCAAGCTCAGTTCCCATGCGCTGACGTCGCAGTACCTTGCCCGCATCCGCTCGCTGTCGAGTACCGGTGCGCGTGCCCATCCTGGCATTGAAATCAATCCCGATGCGCTGAAAATTGCCCTGGAAATGGATCGCGAGCGGCAGGTGCAAAAGGTGCGTGGTCCTTTGCATGGCATCCCTATCGTCCTGCGTGACAACATTGCCACCGGCGACCGCATGAAGACGCGGACCCAGGCGCCCCTGTCCACGCGTGCCAGCTGCGATTCCTTTGTCGCGGCGCGCTTGCGCGCGGCTGGCGCCGTCATCATCGGCAAAAGCGATTTGCACCAATGGGCTGCGGTCAGCGTGCCGTATGCCAGTGCCAGCTGGGCTGGCCTGACCATCCTGGCCGTGGACAGCGCGGCGGAGGGCTCCACCGTCGCGCCCGCATCGACGTGTGGCCTGGTCGCCATCAAGCCCACGGGCAGGGCGGCAGGCGGGCAGGGCGGCGAGCCAGCCACTGCCGGGCCGATGGCACCGAGCGTGCGTGAAGCGGCCTGGCTGCTCGCCGCCCTGACGGGCGAGCGCCTGGTCGATGGCACGATGCTCGATGTGGCCGGCTTGCATGGGCGCCGCATTGGTGTCGCACGCAGTCTGTTTGGCCAGTGTGCCGGGACCGATGCCGTGATCGAGCAGGCACTGCGGGTGCTGCGCGAGCAGGGCGCGGAACTGATCGAGCCGCCGCCTGCGTCCGCGCCAGGCGATATTGCCGCGTTGCTGCGTTCGCACGCGCTCGATGCGCTGGTGGGGCCCACATGTGATGGCATATCGCAGGCGCCGTGCGCCTTGCCGCATATCACGGTGCCCGCTGGCCTGGTGGGGAGCTTGCGTGTGGGTTTGTCCTTCATTGGCCCTGCCCACAGCGACATACCGCTCATTGCGATGGCGTATGCTTATGAGCAGGCGACGTTGCACCGGCGCACACCGGCACTGCCGTCGAGCATCATGCAGGCGCTGCGCTGATCCTGGGCGTCGCCGTGGTGCTGGCCGCCATGCCGGCGCAAGCGCAAACGCCCAAGCCGCCGTTCATGGAGCAAGCGCAACGCTGCGACGGTGGCCACACCTGCCCATATTCTGTCGAGATCTACAAGGCCGATGATGCGTTTCGCACGGCCTCCAACGTGGCTTTGAAAAAGGCCGGCCTGAAGCGGCAGCGCTGGGTAGCCGATGGCATGGCCAGCCCGCTCAAGTCCATCGAGATCGATGGCAAGGCGCGCCTGCTGAGCCGCGTCTGCGAACCGCACAATTGTTTTCACCACTACACCATCCTGTACGACCGGCTGCAGCGCTGCATGGCCGGTGTGTACATGGGCAGCGATGCCAATGGTGGCGTGCACAGCGTGCACTTCGGCGCGCCCAGCATCGCCGAAGCCGACTTGCTGTTGAAGAACTGATGCACGCGTCGCTGCGTATTTCCAGCGCAAGCGGCGAGCTGGACGTTATCCTGATTCACCGTTACATGAGCGACAAGTTCCACCTGTTCATAGACGCAGCGCAGTGGTAGCTATTCCTCTTCCTCGCCGCCGTGATTGGCGATGCACGCTTGCGTCATTCTCAGTCAGCAGCGCGCCACTCGCTCAGATAGTGCTGCGGCGTGCGCCCCAGGATGCGGCGAAACATGGCGCTGAAAGCGCTGGGGCTGGCATAGCCCAGCGCATAGGCGATGGCGGCCACGCCTTCACCCCGGTCAAGGCGGCAGAATGCCTCTGCCAGGTGGACTTGCTGCAGCCATTGTCGATAGTGCAAGCCCGTTTCCTTGGGAAACAAGCGGATCAGGGTGCGCGCACTGGCGCCTGCATCCTGCGCCCAGTCCTCCATGCTGCGCCGGCTGCCGGGGGCGCGCATGATGGCTGAGCAGATGGCCACCAGGCGGCGGTCGCGGGGCCAGGGTATGGCGATGGGCACGCTAGCGGCCGCCGTCAGTTCCGACAAAATCAGGTGCGCGAGCCAGTCGCCGCGCCCCGCCAGCGCATATTCGATCGGTTCGGCCAGCAAGGCCAAGATCAGCTCGCGCAGCAGCCGACTCACTTCCAGCACCTTGCAATCGGCGCCATACGGGGCCGCCACCTGCGCATCGATGTACACGGTGCGCATGCTCAGTTCGCTCAAGATGTGGACTTCATGCACGACGCCCACAGGAATCAGCAGGGCGCGCCGGGGTGGCAATATCCACACGCCATGCTCGGTCGAGACGCGCATCACGCCTTGTGTCGCATACAGCAGTTGCGCGCGCACATGACTGTGCAGCGCCGTATAGTCGCCCGCCGCATATTGCCGGGACATAGCTGTCACGGGCCGTGGCACGTGCTGGTAATCGTGCGAGCTGGTAGCGAGGCTGAACGGCACGCCATCGGCATGGGTCTGGGCGGGGTGGTGGGTATGCATGTGGGGCCTTGGGTGGCGCTCTCAGTTGTCACTCAGTTATCACTCGGTTGTCACTTATGCGACGATTATTGGAAGTTATCAGTTCGATGACCATACTATACTGGGTGCTTGGCCGGCCGCCCGCCGTGCCCGATTATTGCGGAAGATACATGCATACAAGTACACCTGCCCCAGCATTGGCCCAGTCCGTGCCGGCGGTCCCCTCGCTTCATCGCTCCCCACAAGAATCCGGTCTGGCCATGCACATGCTGGGCGCCGTCGCCTTCGTGCATTTGCTCAATGACCTGATCCAGGCATTATTGCCATCGATTTACCCGATGCTGAAAGCCGAGTTTTCACTCAGTTTTACCCAGGTCGGCCTGATAACCCTGACGTTCCAGTGCACGGCATCGTTGCTGCAGCCGTGGATCGGCTTGTACACGGACCGCCGCCCCTTGCCTTTCCTGTTGCCCGTTGGCATGTGCTTTACCCTGGTCGGCGTGCTGATGCTGTCGATCGTCTCGACCTTCCCGACCCTGCTGATCGCTGCGGGCCTGATCGGCGTCGGTTCATCGACCTTCCACCCGGAAGCGTCGCGCGTGGCGCGCATGGCATCGGGCGGGCGTTATGGCTTTGCGCAGTCACTGTTCCAGGTGGGCGGCAATGTCGGCTCCGCGCTCGGACCGCTGCTGGCGGCGGCCGTCATCGTGGGCCGTGGCCAGGGCAATATCGCCTGGTTCAGTCTGCTGGCCCTGCTGGCCATCGGCGTACTGTACAAGGTCAGCCACTGGTACCGCGGCCACCTGGCCAGCTTCAAGCCGAAGGCCGGTGGTCATGGGCTGAACTTGTCGCGCAACAAGGTACTGCAAGCGCTGGGCGTGCTGGCCTTGCTGGTGTTTTCCAAATACATTTACATGGCCAGCCTGTCGAGCTATTACACCTTTTACCTGATCGACAAGTTCCACCTGTCCATAGGCGCAGCGCAGCTCTACCTATTCCTCTTCCTCGCCGCCGTAGCGGCCGGCACCTTCATGGGTGGCCCCATCGGCGACCGCATCGGCCGCAAGCGCGTGATCTGGATTTCCATCCTTGGCGCCGCCCCTTTCACCGTGCTGTTGCCGTATGTCGACCTGTTCTGGACGGCCATATTGACGGTGATTATTGGCTTCGTGATTTCCTCCGCATTTTCCGCCATCGTTGTTTTTGCACAAGAACTGGTGCCAGGCAAGGTGGGCATGATCGCGGGCATTTTCTTTGGCCTGATGTTTGGCGTCTCCGGCATCGCTGCCGCTGCCATGGGCCACCTGGCGGACGTGTCAGGTATCGCCCATGTGTACCGGATATGTTCCTACCTGCCGCTGCTGGGCATATTGACGGCGCTGCTGCCGCAGATCGAGCAGGCAAAAAAATAAGCGCGTGGCGCGGGCGGGCTTGACGGCCCGCCCGTCTGCATGCGATATTTGTGCCATGACCACGTTTACTATCGTTCCAGTTTCTGCCTCGGGCGCCGCTCTTGCGCTGTGTCCTTGCGCCTGGCTCCGTGAGGATGCGGCAACGCGACGGTAAGGTTTTACTCCTCATTCGATGGCCACAGTGTTGAAAAACCTGTGGCCATTTTCTTTTTCCGCAGCGCTCATGAAAGTTTCGCATGACACTCCATTTGTACGACACATATAGCCGCAGCCTGCGCCCGTTTGAACCCATTGCTGCAGGCCATGCGGGCCTGTACGCTTGCGGTCCCACCGTCTACGATTACGCGCACATCGGCAACCTGCGCACTTATCTGTTCGTCGACGGCTTGCGCCGCGCGCTCGCGTTCAATGGCTTGCAAGTGCGCCACGTGATGAATATCACGGACGTCGGCCATTTGACATCGGATGCGGACAGCGGCGACGACAAGGTCGAAGCGCGTAGCCGGCGCAGCGGCGAGTCGGCGTGGGACATCGCCGCCACATTCACGCGCGCGTTTGAAGACGATTTGCGCCAGTTGAATATCTTGCCGCCCACCGTCTGGTGCCGCGCGACGCAACATATCGCGGAACAGATCGCCTTCATCGGCGATCTGGAAGCGAAGGGCTACACCTACCGCACCGACGACGGCATTTATTTCGACACCACGCGCCAGGACGATTATGGCCAGCTGGCGCGCCTGCAGTGCGATGGTCTGCAGGCAGGCAAGCGGGTGGAACTGGGAGAGAAGCGCGATATCTGCGATTTTGCGCTGTGGAAGTTCAGTGGTGTAGCGGGACAGCGCCAGATGGAGTGGGATAGTCCGTGGGGCCTGGGTTTCCCGGGTTGGCACATCGAATGCTCGGCCATGGCCGAAAAGCACCTGGGCACGTATTTCGACATCCATTGCGGTGGCGAAGACCACGTGGCGGTCCACCACAGCAACGAGATCGCGCAAACGCAAGCACGCCATGGCACGCGCCTGGCGAACTTTTGGCTGCACGGCGCTTTCCTCAAGACGCAGGATGCAAAGATGTCGAAATCCGCAGGTGATTTTTTGCGCCTGCAAAGCCTGCTGGAGCAGGGTGTCGAGCCGCTGGCCTATCGCTATCTGTGCCTCGGTGCCCACTACCGCAGCAGCCTCAATTTCACGCACGAGGCCTTGCTCGCTGCCGCCACCGGCCTGGCGCGCCTACGCGTGGCCGTACATGCACTAAGCCAAGAGCGGGGCGCGACGGATGGCGAGGCCGATCCCGTTTGGCTGGCGCGTTTTACGGCGTGCATCAACGATGACTTGAACTATCCGCGTGCGCTGGCCGTGGCCTGGGAGCTGCTGAAAAGTGATGTGCCGGACGGCGTGAAAAAAACGACCTTGGCCCGCTTCGATGCGGCGCTGGGACTGGACTTGCTGCGCTGGCAGCCAGCGCAGGTAGACGTGCCGGCGCAGGTGCAGGCGTGGATGGCGCAGCGGGCCTGCGCCCGCGCGCAATGCCTGTGGGCCGAGGCTGACCGCTTGCGCGCGCTGGCGCGCGCGGCCGGTTATGTCATCGAAGATACGCCTCAGGGCCAGCAGGCGCGCGCCTTGTGAGTGCCTGCTGCGAGCCGTCGGGCCGGAGTGTTCGCCCCGCAGCCAGCGAGTGCCCAGGCTTGCCCGTCCTGGTTACGTCGCACGAGACGCCGCTGCGCGTACTGGCGCTGCTTACGCTTCGATAAAGCGCATCTTGAAGCTGCGGCCCTTGATGTTGCCGAAGTCGCGGCCCAAGGTATTGCCTGCGTTCAGGCGCTTGAAGGCGGCTTCGGCGACCTTGCGATCGAGTGCCACGTAGGTCATGAACTCGAAGACGTTGATCTTGCCCACTTGCTCCTTGGTCAGGCCCGCGTCGCCCGTCAGCGCGCCCAGCAAGTCGCCCGGGCGCAGCTTGTCCTTCTTGCCGCCCATGATGCACAGGGTAACCATGGGCGCCGGCAGCGCTTCCATGCCATCATCTTCAGCCAGTTCCTTCAGGTCGTGCCATTCGGCGGCGCTGTTCTGGTACTGCTCGATCAACTTGACCCATTTTTTCTCGTTCGGCGCGCACAGCGACAGGGCCAGGCCCTTCTTGCTGCCGCGGCCCGTGCGGCCGATACGGTGGATATGCACTTCCGTGTCTTTCGAGACGTCGACGTTAATCACTGCACCCAGGTCGGAAATATCGAGACCGCGCGCGGCGACGTCGGTGGCGACCAGCACGGAGCAGCTGCGGTTGGCGAACAGCACCAGGATTTCATCGCGCTCGCGCTGTTCCAGTTCGCCGTACAGGGCCAGCGCGGAAAAGCCTTGCTGGCGCAGTTCTTCGGCCAGTTCGCGGCAATGCACCTTGGTATTGCAGAAAGCCAGCGTCGATTCCGGCTTGAAGTGTTTTAACAGCTTGCCGACGGCGCTGTTGCGCTCGTCGAAGCCGATTTCGTAGAAGCGTTGCTCGATCTTGTTGTTGTCGTGCTGCGCCTCGACCGTCACTTCCAGCGGATTGACGAGGAACGATGCCGTGGCGCGGCGGATGTCTTCCGGATACGTGGCCGAGAACAGCAGGGTCTGGCGGCGTGCGGGGCAGGCGCTGACGATGCCGGCGATTTCTTCGTAAAAGCCCATGTCCGTCATGCGGTCCGCTTCATCGAGCACCAGCGTTTGCACGTGGTTCAGATTGATGGTGCCGCGGCCCAGATGGTCGCGCAGGCGGCCCGGCGTGCCGACGACGATGTGGGCGCCGTGTTCCAGCGAGGCGATTTGCGGGCGCATCGGCGCGCCACCCGTCAGTGTCAGAATCTTGATGTTGCCAGCCGCGCGCGCCAGACGGCGCAATTCATTGGCCACCTGGTCTGCCAGTTCGCGCGTGGGGCACATGACCAGGCCCTGCACGGCAAACCAGGCCGGATTGAGCTTGTGCAGAATGCCGATGCCGAAGGCGGCGGTCTTGCCGCTGCCCGTTTTCGCCTGGGCGATCAGGTCGCGGCCATCGAGCACCGCCGGCAGGCTTTGTGCCTGGATGGTAGTCATCTCGTGGTAGCCGAGCGAGTCCAGATTGGCCAGGAAGGCGGGCGTCAGCGGCAGGCTGGAAAAAGAATGGGTGGTGTCAGTGGTGGTGTTCATAGGGGCGTAGCCGGTAAAAAGCGGGTGGATGGGCACAGTCTACAGGCGTTCTACGCCCTTGTGCGGATGGTGGTGTGGGAGCTGGCGGCAAACGGCCGCCGGCATGGGTCAATGATCTGGCGCCCAGATGGGCAAGCCGGTCAGATCGAGGCCGGCGTCGCGCGTCCACACGGGTAAGCCCGTGGCATCGGTCGGCTCCAGCAATTCGAGCTGCACCTGCTTCAAAGCCACCTTGCGCACGCGCGGGCGGCGCTGCGGTTCCGGCGCAGGCTCTGACACTTCAAGCGCTGGCGGCGGACCGAAACCTGGCAAGTCGATGGTGGCGTTATCTTTTTTATCTCTCATTTCTGAACCTCTGGCCCCTGGCAGCGACAAAACGGCGCCGGGGAGCGGGCAAAAAACTGTCCGCCATGTGAATACTCTATGCATCTCGTCCAGAAAACAAAAGCCCGGCTACTGGAGTCGGGCTCATTGTTGGAACAACCGTCAGGAAAACCGGTCCTGCGGATTTAAGAACCTGCGGCGACAGGTTCAAAGTGCGGCACGCAGTGTATCACAGGCGTGCCGCATTGTGGGCGCCGCCGCGATGTGCCGCTGCGCGATCAGCGGAAGCTCAGCGCGCCAGTCAAGTCACCTGGCGGCAGGGCGCCGCGCGCCGCAAAGGCATCATTGCGTACTTTCAGGCCTTCGAGCAGCGGCAGATCGTGCAGGCGCGTGATCAGGCGCAGGATCGAGGTCGTGTCGTAGAAGCTGTGGTCGACGGCACCTTTTTTTGCGTAGGGCGAGACGACGATCGCGGGAATGCGCGTGCCAGGCCCCCAGCGGTCGCCTTTGGGCGGCGCCACGTGATCCCACCAGCCGCCGTTTTCGTCAAACGTGATCACCACGATCATGTCTTTCCACTGCGGCGATTGCTTCAGATGCTCGATGACGTTGGCCACGTGCTGGTCGCCCGACTCGATATCCGAGTAGCCGGCATGCAGGTTCAGGTTGCCTTGCGGCTTGTAGAAGGTCACGGCCGGCAGCTTGCCCGCCACGGCGGCGGCCAGAAATTTGTTCGAGATCGGGCTGTCGCCGGTGCCGCCGTCGCGCAGATGCTCGGCGCGCGCAGCGGTGCCAGGCGCGAACTGTTTGAAATAGTTCAGCGGTTGGTGGTGGAACTGGAAGTTCGGTTTGCTGCCGCCGCCCTTGCGCTCGAGCGCCGCTTGCCAGCCGCCGCCATACCACGCCCAGCTGACGCCCTTGCGCGACAGCAGGTCGCCGATGGTGTCATAGGTTTGTGGTGGCAGCGTGTTCGCGTCAGCCGGATCGGCATGCAGCGGGTCGCCGTCAAAGGCGGGGCGGATATAGCTGGGCTGGTACGGCGGCGCCATGGTATTGACGGCGTAGCCGTCCGGCGTGAGCGCGCCGTCGTTCACGTACTTTGGCTTGCCATCGAGCGCAGAGGCGGGGCAATCGGGCGAGATCGCCAGGCGCACGCCTTGCGGGCCATCGGACAGCACGGCGATCTTTTTCTTCGCCGCTGTCTCGGCCGCATTGAAATATTCGTTGGCGCGGCCCGTCACCAGGAACTGGTGGTTCATATAGGAGCCGCCGAAGGCCGCCATGAAGAAGTTGTCGCACAGCGTGTACTGCTCGGCGATCTGCCACAGGTTCAGGTTTTTCGACGTTTCGCCGTAGTGACCCATCACCAGGCCGCCGCTGTCGGCCCACGCGGCAAAGCCGTCGTTTTTGCCGCCATTGATCTGCATCTGGTTGTTATAGAAGCGGTGCACCAGGTCGCGCGTGATGATGCTTTCGGGCAGGGGCTTGCCGGCTGCGTCGTTCAATTTGTAGGGGGCGTTGGGCAGGCCGGAAATCTGCTCTTCCTTGATCAGATAATCGATGCCACCAATATTTTGCTGGTTCGGCACCAGGCCGCCCCAGATCTTTGGCAAGGTGGCCAGCGGCTTGCCGTCGCGGTCCAGCTGCTGCGCCTGTTCGGCCGTGACGGCGGACAGGGGCGCGCTGGTGCCGGGGAAGTTGGCAAACAGATTGTTGAAGCTGCGGTTTTCCAGGTAGATCACCACCACGTTCTTGACGTGCGCCTTGAGTTTCGCATCGAGCGAGCCCTTGACGATAGACTTTTTGGCTGGCGCTGCGTCGGCCAGCACTGGCAGGCTGGCGGCCAGGCCGACTGCGGAAGCGGCCTGGAAAATGCGCCGGCGCGAGGGGTTGGCAGGTTGGTCGGCCGGATCGGCTGGCATGGCGGGGGCGAGGTCCTTCACACATTCTCCTTGGGTGTTTCTATGGGCGCAGGCATTGGCGGTTAGAGCTGCCGATGTCCGTGAAGCGGAAAATTGTATCACTGGCCCTGTGCCGGTGTGAACTATTGAGCCAGTCCTAGAACGGATACCGCACCCTCAGTGCCGCCTTGCGCTCGCGCTCATGCATGCCTGAGTAGCACCAGTCCAACACCTAAGCCGTGTACCGCCGGTCAAACAGCTTGGCCAGATGCATGTTGACCGATTGCGGCGTTTCCTGCACGGACAGGCCCAACTCAATGCTGGACGCTGCCGCGTGGCAGATGTAAAAGTTTCCTTGGCGCAAGCTTCCATGTGAGAAAATGCGGGCTGTCGATGTGCTGCGGAGCGAAAAATGATGTGGATAGTTGGCGCAGTCCTGCTTGTCTTGGTCGCCAGATTTTTATGGTTGGCTTTTTTTCATCGGGTCAAGGCGATGTCGCGCCAGGCCGAACTGATGAACTGGCGCGATATCGGCCGGGTGTCGAATCCTCAAGGCGGCAAGGATATATTGTTGGCGAGAAATGAGCGCGGTGCCCGCATCGACTGGCGCACGGGCGAGGTCTGGTTGATGAATCCCAAGGTAGCCGAGCCGTTTGCCGATTTTCTTGCCATCGAACGCTGGCTGACTTTGCGCGACATGCCGGTGGCGGACAAGCCGGTGCATGCCGCTCCTGCTCCTGCGGAGCCGGAACCGGCGCCTGAGCCCGGGCCCGGGCCCGTGCGCGACACCTTGCCGGCCTTCCAGCAAAAGGTCGACGCTTGCGTGGCCAAGGCCGAGGGTGGCCAGGAATTGCTGGAAACCAAGCAGGCTTTCGAGGCGGGCAGCGCTTCTTGCCTCGAGGCGTCGACGGAATTGAGCAAGACCGCGCTGGAGCTCGAAGTGTCGCCGGCGATGGTGGCCACGTTGCATATCAGCGCCTTTGCCGCCCTGGCTGAAACGGCGGGCGCCGACAAGCTCGAACGCGTAGCGGCCAGCCTGCATGCGGCGGCCAGGCAGATCCGGGCCAGCGTCGCCGCATAGCTGCGGGCAAGGCCAGACATGAAAAAACCGCTGAGTCCCTTGCAGAAGTCAGCGGTTTCTATGTATTGGTTGCGGGGACAGGATTTGAACCTGTGACCTTCGGGTTATGAGCCCGACGAGCTGCCAGACTGCTCCACCCCGCAGGCGAATTATAACCGACTTTGTTGCATTGCGAAAGGGCGCATGAAAAGCGAGGGTCTTGGGCTTGCATGAAGGCGCTGAGCATGCTGTGCCGAAAATGAAAAAACCGCTGAGTTCCTTGCGGGAATCAGCGGTTTTTATGTATTGGTTGCGGGGACAGGATTTGAACCTGTGACCTTCGGGTTATGAGCCCGACGAGCTGCCAGACTGCTCCACCCCGCAGCCGAATTATAGCGCCGTTTGCTGCAATGCGCAATGGCCTTGCAGCAGTTCTGTTATCAGGCTGCCGCGAGGCGCCACAGCGAGGTGATTTCCTTCGAGCGGGCCGCATGCAGGCTGTCCGTGGCATCTTGCGCGCGCGGGTGCGTGGGTTTCACGTCCAGGCGGTCGACGACCTTCAAGCCCGCTTGCGCTATCCATTCAAGCAATTGCGCACGCGGGCGCAGGCCCAGGTGCTCGGCCAGGTCCGACAAGATCAGCCAGCCTTCGCCGGCCGCTTCCAGGTGCTCGGCCAGGCCGGCAAGGAAACCGCGCAGCATGCGGCTGTCCGGATCGTAGACGGCATATTCGATGGGCGAGCTGGGACGTGCGGGCAGCCAGGGCGGATTGCACACGATCAGCGGTGCGCGTCCCGCAGGGAACAGGTCGGCCTGCACTACGTCGACTTTATCGAGCAAATCGAGGCGGGCCAGGTTTTCGCGCGCGCACGATAGGGCGCGCGCATCCTGGTCGGTGGCGACGATGCGTGCGACGCCGCGCTGTGCCAGCACGGCGGCCAACACACCCGTGCCGGTGCCGATATCGAACGCCAGGCTGGCGCGCGGCGGCAGGGGAGCGTCGGCCACCAAGCCCACGTATTCGCCTCGGATCGGGGCGAATACGCCGTAATGCGGATGGATGCGCTGGCCCAGGGCCGGCAGTTCCACGCCAGTGCGGCGCCATTCATGCGCGCCGATCAGGCCCAGCAGCTCGCGCAGCGAGGCGATAAACGCTTCCTCGCCGCGGCCATACGCTTCATTGCAAGCCAGTTTCACATCCGGTGCGCGGCGCAGCGCGATCGTGTAGTCGGCCTCGAAGGGCAGCAGCAGCATGGCCAGGGTGCGGGCGCGCTGCGACTGCGCCTGGCGGTGCAAATGGAACGCTTGCGTGGCCGAGGGTTCGGCTTGCACCAGCTTGGCGGCCTTGGCCTTCTTGCTGGGCTTGTCGTTCTTGTGGTCGGCACGCCGCGCCAGCGCTTGCAGCAACTGGCGCGCGTTCTGGAAGTCGCCGCGCCATAGCATGGCCGTGCCTTCGCAAGCCAGGCGGTAAGCCTGGTCGGCCGTCGTGCGGTCATCCGCGATGACGACGCGTTTGGGCGGCGGCATGCCGCTTTCCGAGCGCCAGCGGGCCGAGTGCTCGGCGCCGTTTTCGCTCCAGTGGATCTGCGGATGAACGGTAGGGGAAGAAGTGTCGGACATGGGATTCAATCGATAGAAGGTGGCGCGCGGCATGGTCGCCTGCGCAGGCCGTCTTCCATTATACGTCGCTGGCCGTGCTCTCAGCGCTGTCGGCGCCATAGGCGATGGCCAGCGCACGCGCGCGCGCCTGGTCGTCGGGCATGCTTTGCACGGGTTTTTTGGCTGTTTCGGCGCTATTGTCAGGCTGCACCAGTTTGAGCAAACGCAAGCTCAGGCTGCCCGCCAGGTCGCCCTCCTTGCCGCTGGCGCTGGCGCCATCGGATTGCTGATTGAAAATGCTGCTTTGCAATTGCTGGCCCAGCAGCTTGAACAGCTCGTGCAGATTGCCGGCGAAGGTCGTGGCGGCCAACGCTTTGGCGGGCAGCCCGGCGTCATCGGCGGTGCTTGCTTCCGGGCTTGCTTCCTGGCTTGCGCCTCGCGTTTGCTCAAGCACGCCCGCGCTGATGTTCGATTGATATTGCACTTCCAGTTCGAAGTCGAAGGTTTGGCCATCGGCCGTAGTGATCTTGCCCTTGCCGATGAAATGGGCGTTTTCATCGAGGCTGAAGGCGGCGGCGCGACTGCTGTTGCCGGCGCCCGAAACGCTGGCGCTGCCACTGCTGAAGCTGGAAGCGGCTTGCAGGTCGACCGAATCGAAAGCGATGCTGGCGCCGTCGCCGAACAGCTGGCGCGTCATGCTGGAGAGGAAATCTTGCGCTGTATCGACGGTAGCGTTGCCCAGCGCGTCCGTGCGCCGTTGCAAGCCCTTGGTCGACAGGTCCAGCGCATTGCTCGACAGGGCCACCATGTCTTGCCCTGCGCGCTGCATCAAGGGCATAGCGGCCAGGCCGGCCGTGCCGGCGCGCGGTTTTTGCAGCGCTTGCCCAGGCATGGGCGTGGCGGCAAGCTGGCGCGAGCCGGAAGCGAGGGGGGAAGCGTAGGCGGGAAGCTGGGACATGGTCGGTTCTATACGGGCTGTATATCGTCATTAACGATACTTCATTAACGACAATAATCGTCCGTACTTTAACCATTAGTGATGGTGCGACCAACTACCATCGGCCGACTCCAGGTAGGACTTGACGGCATCGGCCTGGCCCGTGGCGTGGCGCTTGAGTTCGCCGCATGCGCAAATACCCTGGTAAGGCTGGATATGCGAACAGGCGGAGACTTTTTGCAGGTAGACCTGCATGGATTTTTGACATTTGACGCACTTGAAGGTGAGGCTGCGGGCGGCTTTCATGGTTTTCCTTGAACTGTTGCGGGACGCAGGCGGTGCCTGCGCGAAGGCGGCGATTTTAACGTACTCCGGCCATCGTTACACCTTGTTGCATCTGCGCCACGCGCAGGTCAACTCAATTCGCGCCATGACGTTGAACGTCTACAGGAGGTCGTTGGACCGCCATTGAAGAGGTAGCAGCATGGAAAAGCATGACAAGCAAAAGCCTGTACCGCCGGCCAAGGAGCTGGTCAGGAAATGGTTGAAAGCGGAGCTGGAACAGCGCCGGCCCCCGCCCGACCCGGAGCAGATTCGCCGCGAACTGGGCTGGGATTTGCTCAAGCTGGGCCGCGAGTCTCTGCCTCGCTGATGGGCCGATGTGCGGGCAGCTGCGCTAGCGCACCGTCACCACGCTCTTGCCGCCGGACCCCGGCTGCACGAGGATGCGGGTGGCGATGCGCTCCGTCATTTCCTGAACGTGCGAGATGACGCCCACCTTGCGGCCCATCGCTTGCAAGCCGTCGAGCGCATCCATGGCGACGCGCAGGGTTTCCGTGTCCAGGCTGCCGAAACCCTCGTCGATGAACAGCGACTCCACGCGCACCCGGTTCGACGATAGCGAGGCCAGGCCCAGTGCCAAGGCCAGCGAGACGAGGAACGATTCGCCACCTGACAGCGAGTGTACGGAGCGTAGCTCGCCGCCCATGTCCTGGTCGCGCACCATCAGGCCGAGAGACGGATTGTTTGGATTGTCGATGCGCTCCAGTTGATAGCGGCGCGCCAAGTGGTTCAAATGCGCGTTGGCATAGCCAAGCAGCACTTCGAGCGTGAATTGCTGCGCGTAGTTACGAAATTTCTTGCCGTCGGCCGAGCCGATTAATTCATTCAGGCTGGCCCAGCGCCGTTCGATGAGGGCTTGCGCCTCGATTTGTGCCAGCATCGCCTGTGCGCTGTGGCGTCGGGCGTCATCTTGCGCGATGGCCAGGCGCAGACGCGTCGCTTCCTGGTTGGCCGCCTGGCGTTGCGTGCCAAGTGCGTCGAGCGCGCCCAGCAGCGTGGCCTCGTCCGTTTCTAGTGCTTCCGGTGGCCGCTCCAGGTGGGCCGCATGCTGCTGCTGGCGTTCGGCCAGCACCGACAGTGCCGCCGTGTGGCGGTCGGCGATCCATTGCAGGGCTTCGCGTTCGGCGCGCATGGCTTCCGGCGTGATGGCCAGATGTGCATGCAAGGCGGCCATGTCGGCGGGCGCATGGGCCCGATGGGCAAGCTGGAACTGGCGCAGCCAATCTTCCAGCGCCGCTGCTGCCGCGCTGTCTTGCCGGCGCAAGGTATCGAGGCGCAGGGCCGTTTGCGCGCACGCCTCATCGAGCCGCGCGCGCGCCTGGCTCGCTGCCTGCGCCGCCGCTTGCTGCTGCGCCAGCTCAGTTCTTGCGCGCGCGACGGCGCTTGCCAGCGTGCTTTCCACTTCGGCCACGGGCTGACCACCCCACAATGCCGCGCGCTGCGCTTGCAGCGCTTTTAGCTGCACATCGAGGGCCGCGTATGCGCCATGCGCGTCCAGTGCCAGTTGCTGCGTCGTGCGTGCGGCGGCATTGGCCGCGTCCAGCTGCACTGCCAGCGTGGTCAGAGCATGGCTGCGGCTGTCCTGGTCCGCCTGCTGTTTCAGCCATTGCCGGCTTTCCGTTTCGCGCGCCGCGCGGAAGGCGGCAGGGCCGGCGCGCCAGCCATCTTTCCAGTCTTCGGCGCCATCCGTGTCGGCAAAGGCGGCATCGAGCTGTGCCAGCAAGCCATCGAGGGCGCTGCGCGAGGTCTGCGCCCTGTCCTTGTTTGCCGCCTGCTGCGTTCGCAACTGCGCCAGCCGTGTTTGCGTCTCAGTGACGGCGGCCGTCAGGCGCGCGTGCTCCGCACCGGCCAGTTCGTGCGCCACCTGTGCTTGCTCGCGCCGCGCGCTGGCCTCGCGCAACGCCGCCTCCTGCAGCGCCAGCGCCTGCAAGCGTGCCGCATTGGCCGCCAACTGCTGCGTGAACCAGTGCGCGCGCCCGGCTTCTGGCGGCAGTTGCAGTGTCTCGTCATGCGGCCGCCATTGTGCTTCCAGGGCGGCGATGGCGGGCGGCAGGGCTGCCAGTTCGGCTGCTGTTTGCGCCTGCTCACGCGCATAGCCGGCCAGCGCCGCCCTGTGCGTGGCCAGCTGCTCCAGATTGCTGCGCGCCTGCGTGCGGCAGGCCAGTACTTCATCTTGCAAGCTGGCCAGCATTGCTTGCAAAGGGTGATTGCCATGCTGCGTGTACGGGTGTTCGAGTGCGCCGCACACGGGGCAGGGCTGTTCTTCCTGCAGGGTCGCGCGCAGTTGTTCGACGCTTGCCGCGCATGCCGCTTCGGCACCCTTCAAGGATTTTTCCGCCTGCGCCAGGCCCGCTTCCAGCTGCGCCGTCCGCGCAGCTTGCGCCGCTAGCGCCGTGTCTTCCGCCAGCGCCGCCTGCGCCAGTTGGGCCGCCCTGGCTTGTCCGTGCGCCAGTTCCTGCCGCTTGCGCGCCAGCTCCGTCCACGTCTTTTCCGCCGTATTCAACTGGCGCGCATGCTCTTCGAGCTGGCCACGCTGTTGCTGCAGCAGCTGTCCATCGATCGCTTGTACGGCGCCAGCGGCTGCGCGCCGCTCGGCATCGCGCGTAGCCAGCGCCGCTGCGGCAGCGGCCAGCGCGGCCTGCTCTTGCTGCGCCGCATCGGTGGCGTGGCGTAGCCGCTGCGTCGATTCGGCCACGCTGGCGTCGGCCGCATCGGCTTGCGCGGCGACCTGGCCTGCCTGGGCGAATAGCTGGTCTGATAATTGCCATGACGTGGCCAGTGCCTGCCAGTGCTGGTGCGCCGTCAGCCACAGACGGCCCGTGTCCTGCTCCGCCTGCACGGCGTGCTGGCGCTGCTGCACTGCCAGTAGCGCGCCGCGTGCCGACTCGTTGGCCTGGTCTGCTGCCTGCGCCGCGTCGCTGGCCTGGCGGTGCGCGGGCAAGCGGGCGCGAATGCCGGCATCGAGCGCCTTGGCATTGTCGAGTTGTGGCGCCGCATCGCGTTGCGCCGCTTCCTTGGCCTGCAAGGCCGCCGCCGCCAGCTGCAAGGCCTGCGCCAGTTGCGCCTCGGCAGCGACGGCTAGCGTCGCCTGCCCGTGCGACGCTTCCAGCGCGGCGCCGGTACCGGCGATCTCGCTGGCCAGGCGCGCCACGTCGTCGATCAGGGCGCGCGCCGGCTGCAGCAATTCCCACTGCGCCAGCGCCGTGCGGCGTGCTTCTGCGGCGGCGTGTTCGGCAGCCGCATTGCCCAGCGCCTCCTGCGCCGCTGTCACCTGGGTTTGCAGCTTGTGCGTCTCCTGGTGCCAGCGCTGCTGCAGTTCCAGTACCGCCTTGCGCTGGTCGATGTGTTGCAGGCTGCTCTCGGCAGCACTGCATAGCGCCTCGCTGTCGGTTCGCTCTTGCGGCGACAGGGGGCGCTGGTCGGCCAGCTTTTCGCCCAGGCGTTCGAGGATCTGTTTTTCCTTCTTTGCCCGCTCGAAGGCGCGCATGGAAATGTCGCTATAGATGCTGCTGCCCGTCAGGGTTTCCAGCAATTCTCCGCGGTCATTATCTTCCGTCTTGAGGAAGGTGGAAAATTCGTTTTGCGCCAGCAGTACGGCGCGCGTGAACTGCTCGAACGACAGGCCGATGCGTTTTTCGATCTCTTCCTTGACTTCCGTCTTGGTGCCGCCGATCGCTTGCAGCGCGGGTAACTGGTGCAAGCTCATGGCGGTCGCCTGCAGCGCTCCTTCGGCTCTGGTGCGCGAGCGACGCACGCTCCAGCGCGCGCGGTAGTGAGCACCATCGTTGCCGACGAAGTCCACTTGCGCATAAGCGTCCGGCGTGCCGCGACGCAGCAGGGTGCGCGTATCCTGGGCGTTCACGGTTTCCTTGCCCACGTCGGGCAGCGCGCTGCCCCGGCCCAGCACCTTCAGCAGGCGCGGCGTGGCGTCATACAGGGCCAGGCACAGCGCGTCGAGCAGGGTGCTTTTGCCCGCGCCCGTGGGGCCGCTGATGGCGAACAGACCGCTAGACGCCAGTGGTTCTTGCTGGAAGTCGACTTCAAATTCGCCGGCCAGCGAGGCCAGGTTCTTACCGCTGATTTTCAGGATTTTCATGGTTCTTCAGGAGCGAAAAGGTCAGGCGCCGGGCAATAGCAGTTCGGCCAGGGCCGAAAGGAGTTCGGGCGGCGCTTCCTTGCCGTATTTTTGCAAGTACAGGCGGCGGAAAATGTCGTCGGGCTGCAACTGGCCCAATTGGTCGAGCGTCATGCTTTGCGTAGCGCTGCTGCGTGCGGCGCTCGAGGTTTCGATCTTCGCCAGACGCACGCTCTTGCCGTCGAGCGCGGTCTCGATGCGCGCGCGCAGGCCCGGTTCGGGCGCGTCCAGGCGCACGCGCACTTCGAGAAATGGCTGCTCTTGTGCCGGTGCAGCGGGCACGTCGAGCGCGCCCAGTTGCGCCAGCACTTCGGCTATGCTTGCTGGCGTGGCCGGCACGCGCAAGAGCGGCACGGCGCGCGGCACCTCGATGGCGCGTACGCACTGCAGCATTTCGCCGTCGATATCGAGGCACAGCACCTGGTGGCGGTAATTGACTTCCGCGAACGATAGGGGTATCGGGCTGCCGCAGTAGCGGATGTGTTCCTGCCCGCCGACGGCCTGCGCCTTGTGCAGGTGGCCCAGCGCCGCGTAGGCGATGCAGGCGTCGAAGATCCCTGACGGCAGCATCTCGGTGCCGCCGATGACGATGCGGCGTTCGGAATCGTTCGACATTTCGCCGCCCACCATGTGGCAATGGCCCATGGCAAGGATGGCTTGCCCGGGCTGGCGGCGCGCCAGCGCCAGGTCCGTCAACTGACGGTACAGCAGGGCGATGCCGCCCAGGTAGGCATCCTGGGTATCGCCGGTCGGCAGCTTGGGCACGTCGCCGGGGCGCAGGAAGGGCACGGTCAGGCACCAGGCCTGTACTTTTCCGTCGGCGCCGGGCAAGGGCAGCAGCAGGCGTTCCAGGTCGATATTGCCAGCTTCATCGCGCAGCAGGTGGCCAATCACGTGCGTGCCATGCGCTGCCAGCAGGGGGGCGGGCGCTTCGAGCCGTCCGGCAGAATCGTGGTTGCCGGCGACGATGACCAGTTGCAGCGCGGGCAGGCGTGCGCGTGCCTGCTGCAGGAACACGTACAGCTGCTTTTGCGAGGCTGCCGATGGGTTGGCGTTGTCGAACACGTCACCCGCTACCAGCAGTACGTCGATGCGTTCGGTGACGAGCGTGTCGAGCAGCCAGTCGAGGAAGCGCTGGTGTTCGTAGCCCCGTTCATGATTGTGCAGGGTCTGGCCCAGATGCCAGTCGGAGGTGTGCAGCAGGCGCATGGTGTGGCAAGGGTAGGGAAGACAGGCGCCAATATAGCAGGAATGATAGGGGGCAGACTCGCGCGCTGCGCCAGCGGCCATATCAAGTAGTCAGCACGCCAGCCCTGTAGGTATTGCGCCCATCCTGCTTGGCCTGGTATAGCAGGACGTCGGCGCGTTGCAGCAGCACGGCGGGAGAAATATCTTCGTCGCGATAAAAGGCCAGGCCGATGCTGGCGGAAATGCGCACGGTGATGCCATCGAGTTCGAACGGCTGCTGCATGGCTGCGACGATCTTTTCCGCCAGCACGACGGCGTCGTACGGCCGGGCGATCTGTTCCATGACGATGGTGAATTCGTCGCCGCCCAGGCGGGCGACGATGTCGGTGACGCGCATGGTCTGCGTCAGGCGCTGGGCGAAGGCACGCAGCAGGGCGTCGCCGGTGCCGTGGCCATGTGTATCGTTGACGTGCTTGAAGTGGTCGATATCCATGTACATGACGGCCATCAGGTGCTGTTGCTGGCGGCTGGCGTGCATGGCGTCGCTGAGTTTTTGCTGGAAGCCGGCACGGTTCGACAAGCCGGTCAGGGCATCGACCTGGGCCAGCTTCAGCAAGCGCTGTTTCTCGCGCTTTTGCACGGTAATATCCTGGCGCATGACATGAAAACCGACCACTTGCAGCTTGTCTTCGCCGATCTGCGGAATGTAGATCACTTCCATGCAACTCTCGATGCCTTCCTTTTGATCTTCTTCCTCGAAGCTCAACGTTTCACCGGCCAGCACGCGCGCGATATACGGCGCAATTGTGCGGTAGCGTGCCTCGCCGACGGTCTCGCGCACGCTGCGGCCCAGCGCCTGCCGTCCCGTCAGGCCGAATTCACGCTCATAGGCGATGTTCAGGAAGCGGTAGACCTGGTCCGCGTCGATGTATGCGATCATGGCCGGCAAGGTGTCGGCGATGGTGCGCAGGCGCGCTTCGCTTTCCAGCAGCGCCACTTCCGATTCGCGCAAGGTGGTGATGTCGTCCAGGCTGCCCACGTAGCCTTCGATCTGGTCATCGATGAGGATGGGGGCGATCTTCACGGAGACCCAGACCAGCTTGCCATGGCGTTGCAGGCAGCGCAAGGTCGCCTGGAACGGCGCCTGGGTGCGCGTGAGTTGTTCCAGCGCCACGTGCAGCAGCGGATAGTCGTCCGGGTGCACGGCGCTGCTCCAGCCGGCGCCCAGGGCGGCGGCGCGCGGCAGACCCGTGATCGATTCGAAGGTGCGGTTGACGTAGGTGCAGCGGCGTTGGCGATCCATGCGCACCAGACCGAGCGGCGAGGCGTCGTTGACGGCGGTCAGTTCGGCCTGTTTCTGGCGCAGTTGCAGTTCCTGCTGGCGGCGCTGCGAGATATCCTCGGCGATGCACAGGATATGTTCGATCTGCTGTTGTTCGTCGAACACGGGCACGGAGACGCAACGCAGGTAGTGCAGGCTGCCATCGGCCAGGCGCAACGGTTTTTCCGTGCGGTCGATGACGCCGCGCTCGGCCAGGATGGCGCGATCGTCCTCGGCATCGTGCAGGCCGAAGTCGGGCGGGAAGGCCTGGCAATCGGTCTTGCCGATGACGTCGTTGGCCAGGTGGCCGGTAATATCTTCGGCCGCTTTGTTCCACACCTCCATCTGGCCGAAATTTTCGGGGCGTGCGCTTTTCACGTAGACCAGCACCGGCAAATGGTCAATCAGCGACTGCAGGAAGCTGCGGTTGTCCTGCAGCGCCAGTTCGTCGTGCTTGCGCGCGCTGATGTCGCGCGAGGTGACGGCCACGCCGTCGGTGATCGGCACCACTTGGTGGCGCAGCCAGCGCGTGCCGCCCGAGGCCAGCGTCAGTTCGAATTCATCCTCCATCGGCTGACCCGTTTCCATCACCTGCACGAAACACTTGAAGAAACGCTCGTCACGCAGCAGCGGCACCTGTTGCAGTACACGCTGGCCCAGCAGTTCGCAGCGTGGCTTGCCCAGCATGTCGGCGGCCCGCTCGTTGACGTCGGCGAAGATGAAGTCTGCCACCGGCTTGCCCGGCGCGGCGCGCCAGGCCTTCAGCAGCAGTACGGAGTCGAGGCTAGCCTGGTGCGCCGCGCGCAGCAAGGCTTGCGCTTCCGTGGCCTGGCGGATGCTGTGGCGCAGGCGGGCGCCCTGGCGCATCAGCAGGGCCGTAAAGCCCACGATGAGCACGCTGGCGGCGAGCAGCGCATAAATATACGTCAGGCGGCGATGTTCGAAGCGCGCCAGGGCGCCAGCACGGCTGACGCCTACCACGGCCAGCAGCGGGAAACGTGGTAGTTCGCGGTAGCTGTAGATGCGCGCTGTTGTGTCGACGGGTGGATCGAGCAGCAATTCTTCGCTCGCCTGCTGGAGTGTATCGGGCTTGCGCAAGACGATGTGCTCGCTGCGGAACCATTGCTCGCCGATGCGTCCTACCGTCAGGCCGCTATCGCGCGCCACCAACATCAGTGCGCCCTGTTCGTCGAGGTTCAGCCGGTCATAATCGTCGACAAAATAGGTGGGGTCGACATGGATAATGATGGCGCCGGCAAAGCGGCCCTGCGCATCGTTCAGGCGGCGTACCAAACGGATGGTCCAGTGCTTGCTGCCGGCATCGAGCATGGGCGTGTCGACCAGGGCCGTATCGGACGAATTGACGGCCAGCGCCCGGAAAAATGCCTGCTTGGCCAGGTTTTCCGAAAAATACGCGTTGGCGCTGTCGATCACACGGCCTTGTGCGTCGATCAGGGCAATCGGCAGTGCCAGCTTCAATGGCAACACGCTGTCGAGCAGGCCCCGCCGGCGCATGAATTCATTCAGGCGCAGGCCGCCATTCGATTCCTCGTACTTCAGCTTGAACAATTGCGTGGCATGATCGGCCTGGCGCAGCGTGAAACTGGTATGGTCGGCGAGAGTGCGCGTCAGCGACTGACTGGCGGCCACGGCGTCGCGTACGGCGCTGGCGCGATCCTCGCTCACATGGTAGTAGACGGCCGTCCACAGCACCAGCAGCAAGACGAGCGCGAACAGGGGCACCAGGCTGATAAGGTACAGGCGGCGCGCAAGTCGTTGCAGGGGTCTGGTTATCGCTATCACGGGCGCTAGCAGGCTTGATTCATTGAAAAGGGGAACGTGGAGCAGTTGCATGGCGCAGATGAGGTCCGATCGGCTTTTTTCGCGGCGCCCTGTTACTGTCTCCATCGTCCGTTTATAGTCTGTCGCTGATTCTATTTTGCGTTAATTCTGCGATAAATCAAATATGCGCGTCGCTGCACAGGCGAAAAACAGGCGCCGCGCTGGTGGCACGGGCATTGAGAGTGGCAGAAAAAGTACAATTGGCCCTGCATCGTCATTAAAATGCGGATTCATTCCTTCCATATCGAAAGTTGTCATGCAAAGTAAAAAGCCCGACGCGGCAAGACTGGACAAGATCGTGGCTGAAGCGCGCCGTGCCGCCGACCAGCGCGAGAGCGGCTACCGCGAGCGCTCGCTAAAGATGTATCCGTGGGTGTGCGGCCGCTGCACGCGCGAATTCACGCGTGCCAACGTACAGCAACTGACGGTGCACCACCGCGACCATAATCACGACAATAATCCGCCCGACGGCAGTAATTGGGAATTGCTGTGCCTATATTGCCACGACAATGAGCACTCGCGCTATCTGGAAGCGGACCGTGGCGCCGGCTTGCTGTCAGCCGAGGTGGCGCCCGCCACGCACAATCCGTTCGCCGCACTGGCTGGCCTGATCAAGAAGAAGGACTGAACCGGTCGCTGGCTGCCCCTCCCATGCGCATGTGGTGACCTAAGCTGGGCGCGAATGCGCTGCGCTTGCCTGTCGTCGGTTGCGTTTGCGGCATCGTGCGCCTGGACCGCGTGCAGTTGGCGGGCAAGCCGAGAGCGATAAAACGTGCAAGTACCACGTGCAATGCGGTATCTTTCAGCTATGCACAGCCCAGACCATCATATTTCTCTCGACCTTTCTCTTTTATCGCTAGCTGCCGCGCGCGCCTGGCACCGGGGCGCCGAGGCGCACCGTTCGCATGGGCGCGTCGAGATCAAGTCGCTGGCGCTGGAGGAGGGCGTGCGCCTTAATTACCGCCTGGTGCAGGACGTGGCCGGCGCCGTGCAGCGCCTGGCGCACTGGCATGCCTGCCCGAATATTGATATTGCGCAAGCACGGCCGGGGCTATTCGGCGCGCAGCTGGCCGAGGCCCTGTACGACAGTGGCGCTAGCGCAAGGCGGGCCGCATGATGCTGCCACCGGCTCCTTCCCACCTGCTCGACGCTAATGGCGTTCCATGCTTAGGTCGCTACACGGGCCAATTGGATGCATTCGACTGGGCCGCGCTGGCGCCGCCGTACGCGCGCGGCGCATTCTGGCGCTTGTTTCACCACAAGCGCTGGCATTACGTGGCCCTGTCGACGCCGACCCTGTTCTGTGGCGTGGCCATCGTCGACCTCGGTTGGACCAGCACGGCGTTCGCGTATGCCTTCGACCGCCACAAGGGCAAGATCGTGGCTGCCTTTTCGCAGGACGGCGTGCCGGGCCTCTGCGCCTCCGTGGCGCCGCACGCTGCTGCCAGCAGCCGTTTCCGCTTCCTGGCACACAGCATCGCCATCGAGGCGCAACCGCAGCAGCGTTTCCGCCTGCAGCTCGATTGTGGCCATTTCGGCATCGACGCGCAATTCGGCCCGCCTGTGGCGCCTATCCTGTTGGCGATCGGGCCGGTGGCCGAGGGTGGCAGCGTGCATGCGACGCAAAAATCGGGCGGCCTGCCCTTGTCGGGCAGCGTGCGTTGCGGCGCCCTGGGCTACAGCCTGGATGATGGCGTGGCCAGCTTCGACTATTCGAACGGCTTGCTGGCACGCGAGACGGAATGGCGCTGGGCTTCGGCGCATAGTCTGGAGCTGGGTTTCAATCTGCAGGCCGGTTATTTTGGCGCGCATGAAAACGCGCTGTGGCTCGATGGCCAGCTGTATGCGCTGGGCCGCGCGCATTTCGACTTCAACCCCGACAACCCGCTGGCGCCTTGGCACGTGTGGACGGACGACGATTTATTGGACTTGCACTTCAAGCCGGAAGGGGCGCGGCGCGAGGATAAGAATCTGTGGCTCGCCGCCAGCCGCTACATCCAGCCTATCGGCACCTTCAGCGGCTGGGTGCGTGCCAGCGCGGATTGTCCCAAGCGCATCGTGGCACAACTGGCGGGCGTGACGGAAAGCCATCGTTCGCGCTGGTAGGCGCATGGTTTTTTGCGAAACGCACCATGCGGTCAAGTTTTTTTGGCAGCGTATCCGATACACTGGTGTCGCCGCTCCGGCAATCCATGAGGCCAGAACATGAGTATGCGTAATCTCGACAAGCTGTTCAAGCCGACCTCGGTGGCCCTGATCGGTGCCACGGCGCGCGAACATAAGCTGGGCGCCATCGCGCTGGCCAACCTGCTGGGCGCGGCGGGGCCGGGGACGCAATTGAACGGTACAAAATTCAGCGGAAATATCTGGCCCGTCAATCCCAAGTATGACGCGTTGATGGGCCTGAAATGCTACCGCAATCTGGCGCAGCTGCCGAAAGCGCCGGACTTGGCCATCATCTGCACGCCGCCCGCCACCATCACGGCGCTGATCCGCGAACTGGGCGCGCTGGGCACGCGTGCCGCCATCGTCATGACGTCCGGCCTCGACCCGGTGCGCGAGCAGTCGCTGCGCCTGGCCATGCTGAAAGCAGCCAAGCCGCATCTGCTACGCATCCTGGGGCCCAACAGCATGGGGCTGCTCGTGCCCAAGCTGGGCCTGAACGCCAGCTTCGCCCATCTGGGCGCTTCCAGCGGCAAGATCGCCTTCGTGTCGCAGTCGGGCGCGCTGGTGTCGGGCGTGCTCGATTGGGCCAATGCGCACGGCGTGGGCTTTTCCAAGTTTATTTCGCTCGGTGGCAGCTACGACATCGATTTCGGCGACCTGCTCGACTATTTGGCTGGCGACATCGATACGGCTGCCATCTTGCTCTACATGGAGGACATCCAGGCGGCGCGCAAATTCATGTCGGCCGCGCGGGCGGCCGCGCGCAGCAAACCCGTCATCGTCTTGAAAGCCGGACGCGAGGCCGAAGGCGCGGCCGTGGCGGCCTGGCACACGGGCGCGCTGGCCGGTTCCGACGCCGTGTATGACGCGGCCATCCGCCGCGCCGGCATGCTGCGCGTGTATTCGGCCGAGGAACTGTTCGACGCCGTGGAAACGCTCACGCATATCCGCTCACAGCGTGGCGAGCGCCTGGCGATCTTGTGCAACGGCGGTGGCCTGGGCGTGATGGCTACCGATGCGCTGGTGGGCAGCGGCGGCAAGCTGGCCGATTTGTCGCCCGATACGGTGATCGCGCTGGAAAAGGCCCTGCCACGGGGCTGGTCGCACGACAATCCCGTGGGCTTGCCCGGCGACGCGCCGGTGCAGCGTTATGTAGACGCCATCAAGCCCCTGCTCGACGAGCCGCAGGCGGACGCCTTGCTGCTGCTGCACGCGCCCACGGCCATGGTCTCGTCGATCGACATCGCCGAAGCCGTTACGCCGCTGATCAAGGCCACTTCGCGCACGGTGCTGTCGTGCCTGTTGGGCGGCACCACCGTGGCGCCCGCGCGCCAGGTCTTCAACCGGGCCGGCATTCCCACCTATGACACGCCGGAAAAAGCCGTGCATGGTTTCATGCAGATCGTGCAGTACCGGCGCAACCAGGAAACCCTGATGCAAGTGCCGGCGCAGCTGCCCATGTCGGCCACGCCGCGCCGCGCCCGCGTGCGCGAAATCGTCGCCGCCGCGCTGGCGGCCGGCCAGACGGTGCTGGGCGAGTGCCGCTCGAAGGAAATCCTGGCCGCCTACGGCATCCCCGTGGCCACTACCCGCATGGCGGCCGACGTGGAAGCGGCGCTGGCGGTAGCGGCGGACATCGGCTATCCGGTGGCGCTGAAGATCCACTCACCAGATATCGGCCACAAATCCGACGTCGGCGGCGTGGCGCTTGACCTTGATACGCCCGACATCTTGCGCATGGCCGCCGCCGCCATGCTCAAGCGCGTGCGCCGCATGCGACCCGATGCGCTGATCGACGGCTTTACGGTGCAGCAGATGGCGCGCCGGCCGCAATCGCATGAACTGATCGTCGGCGTCACCACGGACGCCGCCTTCGGCCCCGTCATCCTGGTGGGGCAGGGCGGCATTGCCGTGGAAGTGACGGCCGACCATGCCATCGGCCTGCCGCCGCTGAACATGGTGCTGGCGCGCGACATGCTGGCGCGCACGCGCGTGTCGAAACTGCTGGCCGGCTACCGTAATCAGCCGCCGGCCGATATCGACGCCGTCTGCTACACCCTGATCCAGGTGGCCGAACTGGTGGCCGACATCGGCGAGCTGGCCGAACTTGATATCAACCCGCTGGTGGCCGACGCTGACGGCGTGATCGCCCTCGATGCGCGCATCCGCCTGCAGCCTGGCCAAAAGAGTGACCGCTTGGCCATCCGCCCGTATCCGCAGGAGCTCGAAGAGCAGGTGACGTGGATGGGGCTATCGATCCTGCTGCGCCCCATCCGCCCCGAGGACGCACCGCAGCACATGGACCTGTTCCACGCGCTGGACCCGGATGATGTGCGCCTGCGCTTTTTCACCTCGATGCGCGAGCTGCCCGTGTCGCAGCTGGCACGCCTGACGCAGATCGATTACGACCGTGCCATGGCCTTCATCGCCACCCACACGGGCCCCGACGGCAAGCCGGAAACCCTGGGCGTAGTGCGCGCCGTGGCCGATCCGGACAATATCCATGCCGATTTCGCCATCGCCGTGCGCTCGGCCCTGAAAGGCAAGGGCCTGGGCCACATCCTGTTTGAAAAACTGGTCGACTACTTCCGTAGCCGTGGCACGGAAGCGTTGGTGGGCGAGGCCATGGCACGCAATAAGGGCATGCAGCGGCTGGTAAAAAGTTTTGGCGGCGAAGTCACGCCATCGGAAGAGCCAGGCGTGGTCAACCTGCATATCCGATTGCGCGCGCCCTGAAAAAGCGCAGGGGGGGGGCGCTGTGGGTTTGTGCAGGATCAAATCGGCCGCCGTCGGTAGTCTTTACACTTTCACTTCCAGGATCAGACATCGAGCGCATTTTTGGGAGTGAGTGCATGCTTACGGCAACATATATATTGGTTTCCCTGTCGGTAGAACAGGCAAGCATCCGCATGAGTTTGTTGGCATTGCAAAAATACATGCAGGTGCAGCTGCGCCAGCATAGCCAGCTGAGCCTGGCGCAACTGCAGACCACGGGCGACTGCCTGAACCGGCTGTACCAGGGGGGCTATTGGCGCAAGGTGGAGATGTATCTGATCCCCGCCATTCGCCAAGCTACGCCGCATGCCGATGGATTGCTCAATGGTTTGCTCAATGAGATCAGCGGCTTGAACCATGCGGCGCTGGAAAGCATCAATGTCGTGCAGCACAGTATAGGCAGCGCTCTCGACAGCTCCGAGCAGCAGGCCGAGCAGCTGTGCGCGGCGATCGACACCTTTTGCGCGGCCTTGCTGCAGCGCCTGGAAAAAGAAGAGCGCGAACTATTTACGCTGGCGCGCAAGGTCATCGTCGGCGAAGCGTGGTTTGCCATCGCCCACCAGTTCCTTGCCCATGATGCGCGCTTGCAGGAAGCACGCCGCGGCAAGGCACAAGTGCTGCCTTTTGTTTTGCCCTTGCCTGTGCCGGCAACGGGTGTGCCCGACGCTGCAGCAGCAAGCATGGGCAGCGCCGGCAGCACCGCCGCTGATAGCGTGCCTGGCGTGCCGCAGCCCCTGCGCGCGCGGGCTTGAGCGGGGAGCGAGCGCACACCTCGTCGGCCCCTTAGTACCGGCCCTGCGCCCCTGATTTTTCGCCGATGCCAGCATGGGAGAAATGTCAAGTTACCCATTTAATAACTTGTGCAGACCTGTTCGATGCAATGTGCCGGGCTTTGCTATGATGGTGCTTTTGATCCACGCGAAACCCGTCATGTTCGAATTTCTTTTCAAGCGTTCTGCCAGCAAGCCTTCCGCACCAGACCCTATCGTGGCAGAACAGGCCGCCGCCTCGGCACAGAGCGCATCGCGCCGCGCCGAACAGGTTGCGCGTGCCCGCGCCGTGGCGGGCGATGAAGCAGCGGCCTTTGAATTTATTGTTTCCAGCGAATTTGCCGATGCCCGCCTGATCGCGGCAGAACACATCCATGCCTTGCCGCTGCTGGAAAAAGTCCATCAGGCCATGCGTAACACGGACCGCCGCGTCGCCAAGCTGATGCAGGGGCGCATCGACTTGCTGCGCCACCAGGCGGCAGAAACTCAGCGTGCCCAAGCCAGCATAACCACGGCCCAGCGCCTGTTGCAGGATGATAAGCTGAGTCCCAACCAAGTAGCCGAGCTGGACCGTCAATGGCAAGTCATCAAGGCCACGCCCGAGCTGGCGACTGCCTTTGCCGCTGCGCGTGCCGCGCTGGCGGCCCGCCTGGAAGCGCAAGTGCTATTGCAGCGCGCCGTGATCGACGCCGTCGCCGCCGCGCGCGCTCTTGCAAGCAATGGCCAGTGCGCCGCAGAGCTGGCGCAGACGCTGGCCAACCTGGATGCGCAACATGCGCAGCATGTACTATCGCCCGAGCGCGCTTCGCTGCCAAAACACCTCGAGAACGACTTTGCGCAAGCGCGCGAGCAGGCGCAGTCCGTCTTGCAAGCCTTGCAGCAGCATCAGGCCTTGTTCGACGCGCGCCAGGCCTTGCTGGCGCAATGGCAGGCACAGGATGGCGCCACGCTGGACGCCGATACCTTGAAGCGCGCTTGGCAAGCTCTGCCGCGCCTGCCCGAGTCGCCGCTGTCGGACAGCTTGCAGCAGCAGTTTGCGGCCGTGCTGGCCAGCGCGCCAGCGCCTGTCATTACTGCGCCGGCCGTGGCCGCGCCAGCACTTGCCGAACCTGCGCCGCGCAAGCCGCGCCAGGAGCAGACGTCCGTGGCGAAGGAAGTGACGGAAGCGTTTTTCAAGACGTTAGACGCCATGGAAGCGGCGCTGCAAGATGGTTTGTTGCACGTGGCTTCCGAGCATGACAAGACTTTGCGCGATAGCAAACACGGCCGCCTGACGCCTGCGCAAGCGGACCGCCTGGCGCATGTGCGCGCACAATTCAAGCAATTGGCGGACTGGGCGCGCTGGGGTGGTAACGTGTCGCGCGAAGAGCTGGTCAAGGCGGGCGAGGAATTGCCTGCGCAGCAATTGCCGATGGCCGAACTGGCCAAGAAAGTGGGCAGCTTGCGCGAGCGCTGGAAGTCGCTCGATACCTTGTCCGGCCCCGCGCCTAAATCCCTGTGGGAGCGTTTCGATGCCGCCTGCAGCCTCGCCTATGCGCCGGCGGCCCAGCATTTCAAGCAACTGGCCGAAGAGCGTCATGGCAATGCAGCCAGGGCCCAGGAATTGATCGCGGAAACGGCGGCCCTGGCAGCAGAAGAAAGTACCGACTGGAAACACGTCGCGTCAAGCTCGCAGCGCCTGCGCCAGGCATGGACGCACCTGGGCACCATCGACCGCAAGGAAAAGAAACGCCTCGATGCCGAGTTTGGTGCCGCGCTGGACGCCTTGTCAAAGCCGCTGGACACGCAACGCCAGATCGAGACGGCGCGCCGCGAACAATTGATCGTCGAAGTAGGCTTGCTCAAACCATCGGAGCGCAACACGGTCGACATGCTGAAAGCGTTGCAGGATAAATGGCAGGAACTGGCGAAAGCCTTGCCGCTGGAGCGGCGCGCGGAACAGGCGCTGTGGCAGCGTTTCCGCGCCGCCTGCGACGATATTTTTGCCAAGCGCAAGGAAACGGCGCACGCGGCCGACCACGAACGCCGCGAACACCTGCAGGCGCGCGCAGCCCTGTGCGTCAGTCTGGAAACGGCCGTCGTGCCCGACACCGACGACAAGGCCCGTCGCGCTTTCATCGAGCAATTGCTGCGCGAGACGCGTGCCGCCTGGAATGCCACCGGCCCTGTGCCGCGCGCCAGCGAAGCGAAGATCGAGCAGCGCTACCAAGCCGCTGTCGCCGGTGTGCAAGCGCAAGCGGACGCCATTGCCGAGCGCGCCGGTGCTGCCCAGGCCAACGCCCTGCGCGACAAGCTGCGCCTGGCGCAGGCATTGGAAACGGCCTTGCTCGAAGGCGATGCCGGCGCCGATGCGGCGCTTTGGGCGCAGCGCTGGAGCGCCTTGCCCGCTCTCGACGCCCAGTATGAACGTAGCCTGCAGCAGCGCTTTGCCGCCGCCCAGGCGGCACTGGGCGAGGGCAGTGCTGCCTACGTGCAGCAATTGCAGGCCAACCAGGAGCGCTTGCGCGCGGAAGTGCTGCGTCTGGAAATTGTCGCCGGCGTCGATAGCGGCGCCGAATTTGCCCGCGACCGCCTGAAAATGCAGGTGGAAGTATTGCAATCGTCGCTCAAATCAGGCCAGAAGCCGTTCACGCAAGCGGCGCAGCTCATGCAGCTGTGTGCGATTGCCGCCACCACCGATGCGCGCACCGCCAGCCGCATCGAAACCTTGCTGCGGCGCATAGGAGGCCAGGTCAAATGAGCATTTCAGTGCGCGTCCAGCAAGCCGATTTTGACCTTGGTCAAGAAATCGCACAATTGCGTGCAGGCAACCCCAAGGTCGGCGCTGTCGTCGGCTTTGTCGGCACGGTGCGCGACATGAACGACGGGCTGGAGGTGGCCGCCATGGAGCTCGAACATTATCCGGGCATGACGGAAAAGGCCATTCTGGCCATCGTGGAACAGGCGCGAGCCCGCTGGCCCGTGTCGGCTGCGCTGGTGATACACCGGGTCGGCCCCTTGCTGCCGCAGGAACAGATCGTGCTCGTGGCCGTCTCGTCGGCCCACCGCGGCGAGGCCTTCGCCGCCTGCGAGTTCATCATCGATTACCTGAAGACGGAAGCGCCGTTCTGGAAGAAGGAAGATACGCCCGAAGGCGCGCGCTGGGTCGATGCGCGCGACAGCGACGCGACGGCGCTGGATAAATGGACGGCACCAGAGAACGCCATGTAAGGCGTATGCATGGCGCACGCCAGCATTTACAAGAATGCATCAGTTTTCTAGTTTGTGACTGCTTGAAAAGTACGGCCTCACCCCAATTTGCTTAATAACTAATTAACCGGGAGTACTTTTCATGCGACAAGATAAACTCACCACCAAGTTACAGGAAGCCCTGGCCGATGCGCAAAGCCTGGCCGTGGGCAATGACAACCCCTATATCGAACCAGTGCACCTGCTGACGGCCCTGTTGAACCAGGACGACGGCGGTGCCCGCTCGCTCTTGCAGCGGGCCGGCGTCAACGTGGGCGGCCTGTCCAAGGCCCTGGGCGCCTCGCTCGAACGCTTGCCCAAGGTGTCCGGCACGGGCGGCGACGTGCAGGTCAGCCGCGAATTCGTGGCCCTCTTGAACTTGTCCGACAAAGAATCGCAAAAGGCCGGTGATCAGTTCGTTTCCAGTGAAATGGTCTTGCTGGCCATGACGGACGACAAGTCCGACTGCGGCAAGCTGGCGCGCGAAAATGGCCTGACCCGCAAGGCCTTGGCATCGGCCATCGAGGCCGTGCGCGGCGGCAACAAGGTCGATTCGCAAGAGGCCGAAGGCCAGCGCGAATCCCTGAAAAAATACACGCTGGACCTGACGGAGCGGGCGCGCAAGGGCAAGCTCGATCCTGTGATCGGCCGCGACGATGAAATCCGCCGCACCATCCAGATTTTGCAGCGCCGCAGCAAGAACAATCCCGTCTTGATCGGTGAGCCGGGCGTGGGCAAGACGGCCATCGTCGAAGGCCTGGCGCAGCGCATCGTCAACGGCGAAGTGCCCGAGTCCTTGAAAGGCAAGCGCGTACTGTCGCTCGACATGGCCGCCTTGCTGGCTGGTGCGAAATTTCGTGGTGAATTCGAGGAGCGGCTGAAATCCGTGCTGAAGGAATTGGCCATGGATGAAGGGCAAACCATCGTCTTCATCGACGAGATGCACACCATGGTCGGTGCGGGCAAGGCCGAAGGCGCGATGGATGCCGGCAATATGCTCAAACCGGCGCTGGCGCGTGGCGAGCTCCATTGCGTGGGCGCCACCACCCTTGACGAGTACCGCAAGTACATCGAGAAGGATGCCGCGCTGGAACGTCGCTTCCAGAAAGTGCTGGTCGACGAGCCGAGCGTGGAGGCGACGATCGCCATCCTGCGCGGCTTGCAGGATAAGTACGCGCTGCACCACAAGGTGGAAATCACGGATGCGGCCATCATCGCCGCCGCCGAGCTGTCGCACCGCTATATCACGGACCGTTTCCTGCCCGACAAGGCGATCGACCTGATCGATGAAGCGGCAGCGAAGATCAAGATCGAGATCGATTCCAAGCCGGAAGTGATGGATAAGCTGGAACGCCGCTTGATCCAGCTCAAGATCGAACGCGAGGCCGTGAAAAAGGAAAAAGACGAAGCTTCCTTGCGCCGCCTGGGCTTGATCGAGGAAGAAATCGTCAAGCTGCAGCGCGAATATAATGATTTCGAGGAAATCCTGAAGGCGGAAAAAGCCGTGGTGCAAGGCAGCACGCACATCAAGGAAGAGATCGAAAACGTCAAGCTGCAAATGGAGCAGGCGACGCGCGAAAGTAATTGGCAGAAAGTATCTGAATTGCAATACGGTAAGTTGCCGCAACTCGAAGCCCAGCTCAAGCAGGCTGACAGCGGCATCCCGAAACGCGATCCCGACCAGCCCAAATTGCTGCGCACGGAAGTGGGCGCCGAGGAAATCGCCGAAGTGGTGTCGCGCGCGACGGGCATACCCGTGTCGCGCATGATGCAGGGCGAGCGCGACAAGCTGCTGCACATCGAAGAGAAGCTGCATGAGCGCGTCGTGGGCCAGGATGAAGCAATCACGGCCGTGGCTGACGCCATCCGCCGCTCGCGCGCCGGCCTCGCCGACCCGAACCGTCCCTATGGTTCCTTCATGTTCCTGGGGCCGACGGGCGTGGGCAAGACCGAGCTGAGCAAGGCGCTGGCGACCTTCCTGTTCGATACGGAAGAATCGATGATACGCATCGACATGAGCGAGTTCATGGAGAAGCATTCGGTGGCTCGCCTGATCGGCGCGCCGCCCGGCTATGTCGGCTACGACGAGGGCGGCTACCTGACGGAAGCCGTGCGCCGCAAACCGTACAGCGTGATCTTGCTCGACGAAGTGGAAAAGGCGCATGCCGATGTCTTCAATGTGCTGCTGCAAGTGCTCGACGATGGCCGCATGACGGATGGCCAGGGGCGCACGGTGGACTTCAAGAATACCGTCATCATCATGACCTCGAACCTGGGTTCGCATAAAATCCAGGCCATGGAGAGCGATGATCCCGGTGTTGTGAAGCTGGCCGTGATGGCCGAGGTACGCTCGCACTTCCGTCCCGAGTTCGTCAATCGCATCGACGAAATCGTGGTGTTCCATGGCCTCGACGAGAAAAACATCGGCGCGATCGCGAAGATCCAGCTCAAAATTCTCGAAGAACGCCTGGCGCGCATGGACATGCAGCTGAGCTTGACGGACGCGGCCTTGCAGCAAATCGCCGAAGCTGGCTACGATCCGGTGTATGGCGCCCGTCCACTGAAGCGGGCGATCCAGCAGCAGATCGAAAATCCGCTGTCGAAGTTGATCCTGGAAGGCAAGTTTGGCCCGAAAGACGAGATTCGCATCGATGCGCAGCACGGCAACCTGGTGTTTTCGGGTGCGCCAGTGGGGTTGGACAAGGTGTAACGTTGGCCCCAACGGCGAAAGGCTGGGGTCGGACCCTCAGGGTCCGACCCCGGTGTTTGCGGTGGGGGGATTTTGCAGCAATAAGAAGGGCGGTATCAGGCTAGACCTGATGCCGCCCTTCTTGCTATTATCGTGACTATTTTCTGATTCTTCTGGAGGCGGTACGATGGCAAACACATGGCAAGCAGGACGGCGCATCGGCGTGGGATTGACCTTGGCGGCAGCCATGCTGGCATTGCCTGCCCAAGCTCAGGCTCAGGAAGAAAAAGTACTCAACATCTATAACTGGTCGGACTATATCGGCGACGACACGATCAAGAATTTTGAGAAGGAAACCGGCATCAAGGTACGCTACGACGTTTTCGACAATAACGAAATCCTCAACGCGAAACTGGTGGCGGGCAAGTCAGGCTACGACATCGTGGTGCCGACGGCACAGTGGGCGCGCCTGCAGATCGATGCGGGCCTGCTGCGAAAACTCGACAAGAGCAAGCTGACGAACTTGAGTAACCTCGATCCCAGCCTGCAGGCCAAGCTGGCGAAGATCGATCCGAACAACGATTACCTGGTCGACTGGCTGTGGGGTTACACGACGGTGGGCATCAACGTCAACAAGGTCAAGGCTGCCCTGGGCGGCATGGCCATGCCCGACAATGCCTGGGACCTGGTCTTCGACCCGAAATACGCGTCGAAGCTGAAATCGTGCGGCGTGTCCTTTCTCGACTCGCCGTCGGAAGTGCTGCCCGCTGCCCTGCAATACCTGGGCAAGCCTGCCTACTCGAAGTCCAGCGCTGACTACCAGGAAGCGGGCAAGGTGCTGCAAGCCATTCGTCCCTATGTAACGCTGTTCAGTTCGTCCGGCTACATCAATGACATGGCCAACGGCTCAGTGTGCGTAGCGCTGGGCTGGTCGGGCGACATCAATATCGCGCGCCAGCGTGCCATCGACGCGAAAAACGGCAATGTGATCCAGGTGCTGGTGCCGAAGACGGCGGCCCTGATGTTCGACACCATGGCCATTCCCGCCGATGCGCCCCATCCGAACAATGCGCACCTGTTCATCAATTACATCCTGCGCCCGCAAGTGCATGCCAGCCTGAGCAACAAGGTGTTTTACGCGAATCCGAATCCGGCCAGCATCAAGTATGTGCGCAAGGACATCGGCGAAAACAAGGCCATCTTCCTGTCCGATGCCGACAAGCAGCGCATGGCGGCACCAGAAGCGACCACGGCCGATATCCGTCGCCTCATGACGCGCATCTATACGAAGTTCAAAACGGGAGTTTGAGCGGCCATTGCCGGTTTGTAATGTTGACAGATCCTCAATACCGATGCCTAACTATTTAACAGTTGAGCACGTCGAGATGCCAACCATGCGACACCGGCGTGCCGACACGCCACCAATTCTTGGCTGACAATTTCAAACAGCGAATCAAATTTGTCAGTTTCCTCCGCCTTTAGGGCGGACTCGGCGGCGCGGGTCGCCTGTGCAAAACGACTCGCACCCAATGAGCCGAGAGTGCCCCGCATCTCGTGCAGCAAACGACACGCAGCGCTATAGTCTCCGGCAATGCGCGCGCAATCAGCTGTCTCGAAGTCGTTAGCGACCGCTATCAGGATTGTTTCAATTAAGTCAATTGTCGTAACATGAGTAGCTGGATCATCAACGACGAACAAGTAATCGACATCGAATACGCCGTCAAGTGCTGAACCGATTGCTTGCGACACCACCGCTGTTGCCACGCTAGCAGCAGTGGTGGGCAAATAATGCTTGAGCATCGCAAACACAAGGTTAACATCGAATGGCTTGGGGATGATATCGGTCATGCCTGCATCGAGGCACTGTGAACGCTCGGTATCGAGCACGCCTGCGGTCATGGCCAATATTGGAACATCTAGTCCAAGGCACTGGCGTATCGCCACAGTGGCCTGTATCCCATCCATCACCGGCATTTGCACATCCATCAGAACGATCTGGTAGTGCAAAGGTTTTTCCCTCAACATCTCGACCGCTTGCTGACCATTATTGGCGATATCGATGTCGATTCCCGCCCGTCGAAGAATACTACTTGCGACGATTTGGTTCAGCACATTATCCTCCACCAGCAATATACGAGCATCAATGCGATGCTGCATCTTCTGCTGTGTCGATGGTAACGCGGCCTTTGCGCCAAGGTCGTGGCAAGTACGCGCTTCGTCCACTGCTTTGCGCAGCGTGGCCGATATGACTGGTTTGGTGAGGAAGGCATCGATACCAACGGCGCCCGCTTGCTCTAGCAAGCGGCGTCCGAAGACATTTGTCATACACACGATCAGCGGAATCTGTGCATCGCATCGCAAGGCCTGAATTTCCCGTAGCAAGGTCACCGTGCCTGTGGTGTCGCTGTTGCCATCGACTAGCACCACTTCGTAATGGCTGTCTTTCTGTGCTGCTGCATGGATGAAATCGAGAGCCTGCTCGGCGCTCACTGACTGCATCATCTTCCATCCGCTTGCCTCGATCATTTCACCTACATATCGGATACTCGCCGCATAGTCGCTGACCAGTAAAACACGAAGACCAGAGCCGTGCGCACTG
This sequence comes from Janthinobacterium sp. CG_23.4, assembly GCF_029892305.1. NCBI lineage: Bacteria > Pseudomonadati > Pseudomonadota > Betaproteobacteria > Burkholderiales > Oxalobacteraceae > Janthinobacterium > Janthinobacterium sp. CG_23.4. The sequence continues at coordinate 1,638,532 of NZ_JARXUX010000001.1, forward strand.
ACTGATGCCGAGGCTGTGGAGCTTGCTTGCCCGAGAGGAGCGACCGGCAACTCCAGCGAGAAGCAGAACTCGCTGCCATGTCCGAATTGACTGCTGATCGTTATTTCTCCCCCCATCATTGTTGCAAGCCGATGTGAAATCGATAGCCCCAAACCCGTTCCCCCAAAGCGTCGCGTCGTTGATGAGTCTGCCTGAGTAAAGGCCTGGAACAAGCGGCACTGCTGTTCTTCGCTGATACCGATTCCGCTATCGCGTACCCTGAAACGCAAGACGGCGCTCTGGGCACGGCGCTCGATGCAATCGATCAACAGCGATACCTCGCCCACTTGCGTGAACTTGATGGCGTTACTTAGCAGATTGAGCAGCACCTGATGCATGCGCAGTGGATCGCAAAGATAGGCCGTGGGAACTGCGGGGTCCACGCCGATCAGCAATTCTAGATCCTTGTCGCCGGCGCTGACGCTCATCATCGCCGCCAGTGGCTGTAGTAGATCGCTGAGCAACGTGATCGTCGGCGTCAGCATCATCTGGCCTGCCTCGATTTTCGAAAAATCGAGGATATCGTTGACGATCGCAAGCAAGGACTGTCCCGATGACTCTATCATCTTGAGATAGCTATGCTGGTCATCCGACAGAGTCGTTGTGCTTAACAGGTAGGTCAGCCCGAGCATCGCGTGCAGTGGAGTGCGAATCTCATGACTCATATTGGCCAGAAAGTCGCTTTTGGCGCGGTTCGCTGACTCCGCGTTGTGTTTTGCGACCAGCAATTCCTGGTCGTGGCGTCTGCGCTCGGTGATATCGCGAAAGATGCCTGCAAAGCCCCGATAGCCCGGGCAACTGATCTCACTGACGGACAGTTCCATTGGAAACTGTGTGCCGTCGCGTTGACGCCCGTTTACCTCTCGCACGGTACCGATAAATTTGTCGATGTCATCGGCGATGAACGCACGCAGGTCGCTCCCCTCGCGATGATACGTTTCTGGCATCAGCGCTTGAATGTTTTGCCCGATCACCGCCGCAGCGTCGTAGTCGAAAATACGCGATGCCGCCCGATTTATCGTTTCTATATTGCCCTCGCAATCCGTGGTGATGATGCCATCCATGATGTTGTCGATCACCGCCGTCATTCTGGCCTGGCTCAGTAGTGCCGCTCGCCTCGATGCAGCGAGCGAAGTGGCGCCAAGCTCGCCCTCGATCAGATCACCCAAATCCCGTAACGAGGCCACGTCGCTGGGGCTGAAGCGCCGAGGTTTCGTATCGATAACGCACAAGGTGCCCAAGGGGTAGCCGGCGGGGCCCAGCAATGGAATCCCGGCATAGAATCGTAATCCGGGCGGCCCAACGACCAGCGGATTGTCGGCGAAGCGTACATCGAGGTGCGCATCCTCGACCACCAGAGCCTGATCCTCAAGAATCGCATGACCACAGAACGAAATATCGCGCGCCGTCTCGCACACGGAAAGTCCCTGATTCGACTTGAACCATTGACGCTTGGCGTCAACCAAAGAAACCAGCGCGAATTTGACATCAAACAAGCGCATTGCGAGGCGAGTGATGCGATCGAACCGCTCCTCAGGCGCCGTGTCCAGTATGCCCAAGCCATGCAGTTCCAATATACGCATCGCTTCATCAGGATGATCGTCAGGTCTTAGCACAATATTTCCCCGCTAGAATTAAGTGAGATATCGAAAAACAATACGACAGAAGCAATTTTGTCGCTTTGCGTGCGTTACTGCGGAGCTAATATGGCGTATGCTTGGCTTAATATGGAGGCCCCATGAATAGTGCTATCAATTCATTTTCTTCGTTTCAGCAATTGCGCATTCTGATCGTCGATGACGATGAATTCCAGCTTGAAATACTCAGTGACATGCTGCACCAATTGGGCGTTGAGGAAATCACCTTGGCGCGCAGTGGTGTGCAAGCCTTGTCGCTGCTCGATGGAGCCTGTACCCGGACCGATCTTCTCATCAGCGACCTGCACATGCCCGGCATGGATGGTTTTCAATTCATCGGCAGCGTCGCCGAGCGCGCTTTCCGGGGGGCTCTTCTGCTGATATCTGGCCAGAACAAGCAAGTGCAGCATTCGGCGTCACTGGTGGCACAATTGCAACGCTTCAAGCTGTTGGGTGTATTGGAAAAGCCTGTGACGATGGAGGCGCTCAAATCCGTCTTGCAACAATTGCTGGGCGATGGGCCGACGCTGGTGTGAGCGGAAATCATGGCGGATTCACGCCAGGGCGAATTTCTGAACTTCCTTCGCCATCTGATCTAGCCGAACGATATGCTGCACGGCGCCCAGTCGCTGCGCCTCGCGCGGCATGCCAAATACGACACAGCTTTCCTCATCCTGGGACAGCGTGCGCGCGCCCGCCGCGCGCATGTCGCGCAAGCCGCGCGCGCCGTCGTCACCCATGCCGGTCAGGATAATGCCCAGCGCGTTGCCGCCGGCAGCCCCTGCGACTGACTTGAACAGTACGTCCACCGACGGTTTATGCAGATTGATAGGCGGGCCATCAAGCACTTCCACCAGATAATAGGCGCCGCTGCGAGCCAGTCGCATGTGCTTGCCCCCCGGAGCAATTAGCACCCGGCCAACCAATACACGGTCGCCATCGCTGGCCTCGCGCACATCGACTGCGCATAGACTGTTTAGCCGCGCCGCAAACATCGTTGTAAAGGTGGGCGGCATATGCTGCACGATCACGATGCCGGGGCAGACCGCTGGCAAGCCGGTCAACAGCAATTCCAGGGCTTGGGTGCCGCCGGTAGAGGCGCCGATGGCGACAACTTTATCTGATGTGCGCGCCAGCGCCGGCGCGCACATCGGCACTGGCGGCATGGTCGGCGCACCAGACAGCCTGCGTGGTCTGGTTTGCGCTGCCTGCAATACGTGACGAATCAGCTCCGCCGCCGAATCTGACAAAAAATCTCGCAAGCCCAGCTTGGGCTTGGTCACATAGCCGACGGCACCGGCTGCCATGGCCTGCAGCGTCACCTCGGCGCCGTGTTCACTGAGGGTGGAGCAGATCAACACGGGGGTCGGTTGCTGTTGCATGATCTGGCGCAGGAAAGTCAAGCCATCCATGCGCGGCATCTCCAGGTCCAGCACAATCACGTCAGGCCATTCCAGCGCCATCTGCTGCTGGGCAAGTATGGGGTTGGCTGCGCAGCCGATCACCTGCAGCTGCGCACTTTCTGACAGAATGGCATTCAGTACCTGGCGCACGACAGCCGAATCGTCGACGATCAAGACCTTGATAGCTGGCTTCATAATATGGTGTCGTCCTGGTCGCCGTCGATCCAGTCAAACTTGAGCCAAACATCGCCGCTGCCGACATCGAAGTACAGGCGCCGGTAGCCCTCGTCGCCGACATTCTCGGCGCTGACAGCCAGGCCGGCGCTGGCCAGCAGCTGGCGCGCCATCGCCACGTTGCGCGCGCCGATATCCTGCACGTCAGAGGCGCTGTTGAACATGCGCCCGCCGCCGAAGATTTTAGCCGTGCATTCGTGCAGCGGTATGCCATAGCGCGCCAGATCGGCGCGCATCAGTGTGAATGCGCTGCTGCCGTAGCGTCCATCGGCGGTGGACGCCTGCGCCGCCGTCGGCAGGACAAAATGGCAGATGCTGCCGAAGCGATAGCGCGGGTTCCATAGCGTTATTGCCACACAGGAACCGAGCAGGGTACCAAACACCTCGCGCTGGAATCCGCAAGCAAGTTCACCGGGATTGAGAAACACCTCGCGTGCCGCCAGTGCGCTGAAATTGCGTTCGCTCACGAGCGTCGCTCCATCCGGTAGGCGCCCGGGCCGCAGGACACCAGGCCGTCTATGACACCGCTCAGGGTCTCGGCCATGCCGATGAACAGCACGCCGTCCGGGCGTAATGTGTCTAGTAGCTGTGTGACGACCTTGCGCTTGACGGGCGGGTCAAAATAAATCAGCACATTGCGCAGGAAAATGACGTCGAAAGGCACCAGCTGCGGCAACGGTTCGATCAGGTTGATCTGGGCAAATTCCACGCGGTCGCGCAAGGCACTGTCCACCAGCAGCGTGCCTTCATATTGCCCTGTGCCGTACAGGCAATAGCGTTTCAGCAGTGCCGGTGGCATGTCACCGGTGCGGGCCCGCGTATAGTGGCCCTGGCGCGCCGTCTCCAGGACCCGTGTGCTCAAATCCGAGCCGCGCACTTCCCAAGTGGGTGCACGCGCAGTGCGGCTCAGCTCGGCCAGGGTCATTGCGATGGTGTAGACTTCTTCGCCGCTGGAGCAGGCCGCGCTCCAGACCCGGAACGTGCGCTGGCGGTCGGCCTTTTCCGCCAGGGCGGCGAGCATGCTGAAATGCTCTGCCTCTCGGAAAAAATACGTTTCATTGGTGGTGAGCAGGTCAATCGCGATCTGCAGCTCCGCGCCATCGTTACCCGACATCAGCAGCGCAAAGTAGGCACCATAGGTATCGAGTCCGGTCGCCTGCAGCCGTTTGAACAGCCGACTGCAAACCAGCGCTTTTTTGGCCGGCGTCAGCGCGATGCCGGCCTGCTGAAATAGCAGATCGCGGATGGTGGCAAAATCGGTATCGCTGATGCCTGTCGATTCCGCCGGCCTGCCAGCGAGGCCGTGCGCGCGATCCATCAAGGTGTCGGCCGTCATACGTCGCCGGCCTCCGCCGGCACCATCTGGCTCAGTGCGAACGTGCGTGCGGCATGCAAGATGATCACGAAGCCTTCGCTGAGTTTGCCGATGCCTTCGATGAACTCAGAGCGCACCGGTGTACCGAAGGCGGGCGCCGGTTCTATCCGCTCGGCGGCGATGTCGATCACGGCCGCCACGGCGTCGACCATGATGCCGATTTCCAGCGTGTCACCTTCTTCGCTCAGTTCGAGCACGATGATCGACGTGTTTTTCCCCACCACCAGCGCGGGCCGCTTGAACAGCAGCGCTAGGTCGATCACCGGCACCACGGCGCCGCGCAGATTGATGACGCCTCGTACATGGGCTGGCATCAGGGGCACAGTGGCCGGGTGGACATTGCGCAGGATTTCCTTAATTGACTCGATCCCAAGCGCGAACACTACTTCACCCAGAGAAAAGGTCAAATACTGTCTGAGCTCGGTGTGCCCGTCGTCGTCGTCCGGCTGTGCGCTGGCGTTCAATGCTGCAGTGTGCATGAAAGTTCCTTCGCTTCAGAAACGCTTGAATTGAGACTCGTCGATCAGCTGTCCGGCGGTGATCTTGCGTCCGCTCCCGACCACCTGCCGTACATTGCCCACCTTGCGTACCGGTTCCAGCTCGGGACGCTCGCGCGCCTGCTGGCTGATGGTGAAGAAGCTCATCAATTGCTGCAGCGCGCCGGCCTGGCCCGACATCTCTTCGGAGGTCGCGGCCAACTGTTCAGACGCGGCGGCATTTTGCTGGGTCACTTGGTTTAACTGTCCCATGGCCTTGCTGATATGCGACAGTCCGCCGGTTTGCTCTTCCGATGCCGCTGCGATTTCCTGCACCAGGTCGGACGTCTTGCGGATCGACGGTATCATCTCGTCCAGCAGGCGCCCGGCGCGTTCCGACATGGTCACGCTGGTGCCGGCCAGCTCACCGATTTCCTTCGAGGCGACTTGGCTGCGCTCGGCCAGTTTGCGCACTTCGGCGGCCACCACGGCAAAGCCCTTGCCTGAGGCGCCGGCGCGCGCCGCCTCGATGGCCGCGTTCAGGGCCAGCAAGTTGGTCTGGTCGGCGATGTCGTCGATGATGCCGACCTTGGCGGCGATCTGCCTCATCGCCTCAGCGGTGCGCGTGACGGCGTCGCCGCCTTCCACCGCTTCGCGCGACGATTTTTGAGCCATACTGTCCGTGACCTTGGCGTTTTCCGTGTTTTGTGCCACGGAACTGGAAAGCTGTTCCACCGAGCTGCTGGTACGTTCCACGCCGGACGCTTGCTCCGATGCTGCTTGCGACAAGCTCTGAGCCGTCGAACTGACCTGTTCGGAGGCAGAGGTCAGGGCGTCGGCGGCATTACGCACATCGGTGATGATATTGGTCAACTGGTCGCTGGTGCTGTTAGCGTACTCCTTCAATTGGCCAAAGGTGCCGTCGTAATCGGCGCTGATGCGCTGGGTCAGATCACCGCTGGACAGCGCCTTGAGCATGCGCAGCACCTCGTTCAGGCCTGTTTCGCTGGTGTCCATCAGGCGGTTCATGCCGGCCGCCATGATGGCGAAGAAGTCTTCCTTGCCGTTCGGATCGATGCGGTGGCTGAAGTTGCCCGCCGCCGCGCCATCGACGACGCCAGCGATCTCGCGTTCGACCAGCACCTCGCCGGTGCGGTCGCGCCATTCGACGACCGTGCCCAGGCGTTCTGATCGCGCGTTCAGGACGGGGCTGGCGGTGAGCTGCATGGTGCGCCCGCCGAGCACGAGCTCGGAGCGGTCCGTGCCGCGCAGGTCGGCCAACAGCGCCCGCTGGTGGGCGGGATTTTTGTGGAAGCTGTCAAGATTGCTGCCCAAAATGAGATCGGCCCGGAATTGCGGCAGATCCTTGCGCAGATCCGCCTCGGCCTCCTTCATCATCGCGGCTACCGCGTCATTGAGGTAAATGACGGCGCCCTCGATATCGGCGATCATCACCCCGGTCGAGCACTTGTCCAGCGCCTGGCGGATGCGCGCGTTGGCACGCGCATCGTGTTCGGCCGCCAGTTCGCCGGCGCGGTCCTTCCATTCCACCACGGTGCCGCTGCGCTGGCCCTGTGGGTCGACGATGGGCGTGGCGGTCAGGTTGAAGACGCGCCCGCCAACATTAATGTCGACCTTGTGCACGCTCTGCAGGCTGGCCAGCAGATTGCGTTGATGCGACGCGTTTTTATGGAAGCGGTCAAAGCTGCCGCCGATGATCTCGGCCGCGCGGAACTGCGGCAGCTCCTTGCGGATGTCGCCTTCGGCCTCGGCCATCAACGCCGTCTGCGACTGGTTCATGTAGATGATGGTGCCGTCGGCGTCGGCAATCATGGCGCTGGTGGACGTGCAGTCAAGTGCCATCTTGATGCGCAGGGTCTGCTTCTGCTGCTGGCCGACCAGGGTTTGCATATTGCCCAGCGCCGTCATCATGCGTCCCAGCTCGTCATTGCGATGGGACTCGACCAGATTGTCGAATTTGCCGCCCGCCATGCTTTCGCAAACGGCGATACTGCGCAGTAAAGGCTTGATGATAGCGGCCAGCAACGATCGTCCCATCCAGAGCGCTAGCGCCAGGCCCAGTGCGATGGCGCCTATCGTGATGGCGCGTATGGTGGAGAATGTTCCCAGCGCATGCTGATATTGCTGCGCCAGGATATCATTTTCCATTTTTTCGATTGCCATGATGCTGTCGTGTACCGGCACATAGCGCGTGCCCGATATGGCCGCCAATGTCCCCGCCTGTTTCAGGTCGTTGATGCGCAAAGCCGCCAGCATCGGGCGCAACACTTCCGCCACATATTTACCGTGTGCGTCTTGGAATCGTTCGGCCAGGCGCTGTTGCTTGGGGCTCCTCTGTATGCGCTGGTAGGCCGCCCATTGGCTGGTGTTTTCCGCGATGTTGGCATCGACCTTGGCGCCATGTTCCCGAATCAGCGTGGGCTCCACGATGGCTTCCGCCAGCAGGCCGCGATTGCGCAATAGCCGGACCTGGATATCGTTGATCGCCGTCAGGTCCCTGACTTCCTCGTCCACCAGGCGGCGCATGCTTTCATTGCCACTTTGCATACCGTACAGGCCCAAGATGCCGACGGCCGCCAGTAGCACGCCCAACAAGGCCATCACTATCACCAGCCTGGCTCGAATCGATAGTTCCTTTAACATGTTGTCCTCCTTGGACGCTTGAAATAGGTGGCTTGCGAGGCGTATCGGGCAGCGGCGCCTCTTGTTTATGTGCTCAGTTACAACTGCTGTGGGCTAACCCGGGATGGCCAAGGCGGCTCCGCTGTCGCGTGGCGTGCCCTGGGCCGCCATCTTGACCAGGGTGGCCACATCGAGAATCAGAGCGACGTCGCCCGAGCCAAGCACGGTCGAGCCGCTGATGCCGCGCAGATTGCGGAACAGTTTGCCTAGCGGCTTGATCACGGTCTGGTATTCGCCATCGAGGTGGTCGACTATCAGGCCGGCGCTGCCGCCGCCCTGAACCACGACGATGCGCCGCTTGGCCGGCGCCGGTCCTGGCACGGAAAAGATCGTGCGCAAGTCCAGCAGCGGCAGCACACCGTTGCGTAAATTGATGAAACCGGCCGCCTGCCGGCCCACTGCGGCGCCGTCGTCGACGGCGTCGATGCATTCGACGACGGCGTGCAGCGGGATCACGAAGGAGCCGTCGCCGATGCGTACCAAGAAGCCATCGATGATGGCCAGCGTCAGCGGCAACTGGATCTCGACGGTTGTGCCCTTGCCGGGCACGCTGTGCAGGGTCACCGTGCCGCGCAGCGCTTCGATGTTCTTGCGCACCACGTCCATGCCGACCCCGCGCCCTGACAAATTGGTGACCTGCTCGGCCGTGGAAAAGCCGGGCGCGAAGATCAGTTCAAGCTTTTCGCGCTCGCTCAACTGCTGTGTGGCACCGACCAGACCGCGATCGCGTGCCTTGGCCAACAGTTTTTCGCCATCCAAGCCGCGGCCGTCATCGCTGACTTCGATCACGATATTGCCCGCGTCGTGGCGTGCCGTCAGGCCGATCCGGCCTTGTGCCGGCTTGCCGGCGGTCAGCCGGCTCTGGGGCGGCTCGATGCCATGATCAAGTGCATTGCGCACCAGGTGCATCAGCGGGTCGCCGATCTTCTCGACTACGGATTTGTCGAGCTCGGTCTCGGCGCCATCGATTTCCAAGCGCACTTCCTTGTCCAACTCGCGCGCCACGTCGTGCACCACGCGCCGGTAGCGCACGAAGGTCTCGCCGATGCGTACCATGCGCAAGCCGAGCGTACCGTCCCGAATTTCTTCGATCAGTCGGCTCAGCTGATGCGTCGTGCCGACCAGACTGGTATGCCCGGCCTGCACCGCTTGCAGGCTGGCGCTGGCGCCGCAGATCACCAGTTCGCCCACCAGATTGATGAGATCGTCGAGCTTGTCGGCCGGCACCCGCACGAACAGGCCGCCATCCTGGCGCTGCGTTGGGCCGCGCTCTTGCCGCTCCAGCGCGGCATCAACCACTTCGACGGGGATCTGGTGCCGGGCCACCAGTATTTCGCCCAGTGGGGTGTCATTGAGCGTTTCTTTTTTCTGGCGCGCCAGCGCCGCGTCGAGTGCATCACGTGTGAGGGCGCCGCAGCTAACCAGTATGTCACCGAGGCGTAGCTCTTGTGGCAAATCATTGATCAGGGCAATAAAATCAGCCACACGCCGAGTCGGCGGGATAAGGCGTATGTCGCAGTCTTCCGCCACGAATTCGAAGGCCGCTTCGATATCGCTCTTGCTGGCGCTGGTCAGCAGGCAGATCTCGAAACCCAGGTGGCAGGATTCAGGATCGAGTGCTTCCCAAGCAGGCAAGCCGTCTTCGACTGTGACGATGGTATCGAACTGGCCGAGCGTCTTTAAGTAGGCGATGACGGTCAACGGATCGAAACCGTTGCGGTAGGTGTCGCACCGGAAGCGCAGAGACAGGTGCCAGGACGCCGCTTGCGGCGTCGCTGCTGCGATGTTGCTGGCCGGTTGTGTCACTGTTACGTCGCCGTTCAGGTAGCGCGTAAGGCGGGCGGCCAGCACGGCAGCGCGAGCGTCGGTCTCAGCCAGGGTCGCCACGTCGGCGCAGTGCTGCTCGCTTTGCTGCAGCAAAGCGCCGATCATGTCACGGCTGGCCAGCAGCAGTTCGCCGAGGGCTGGATCGATGTGGAGCGCTCGTTTGCGTACCTGATCGAGCACGCTTTCAAGCAAGTGCGTGAAGCACACCACACGTTCCAGGCTGAACACTCCGCTGCTTCCCTTGATCGTGTGGGCGGCGCGAAACAGCGTGTGCACCGCTTCCGTATTGTCTGGGTCCTGCTGCAGGCACAGTAGACAATCCTCAATCTGCTGCAGCATTTCGCGCGCTTCCTCGAAGAAGATCAGCAGCGCGTCTCCGTACAGTTCGTCATTCATGCCGCTTGCTCCAATGAAAAGCGTTCCGACAGACCGTACTCGGCTAGCAAGCGCGCCACCGGCTCTGGCACCCGGCGAAGGGCCACTGCCTTGCCGCTGTCGGCGGCACAACGGACGAAGGCCAGCAGCAGCTGCATCCCGGCGCCGTCGAACTCGACGACCTGGGCCAGGTCCAGGACGAAGTCGTTATTGTCGCCGGCCATCAGCGCCGTTTGCATCGTGGCGCGCAAGGCCGCCACGTGCTCGATGGTCAAGTTCTCGGCGATCGCAATCACGCTCATGGCGACTCCTTCAGGGCAGGATCAGTTTGGTGACAGCGTTCAACATTTGCGCCGGATTGAACGGTTTGATGATCCAGGCCTTTGCGCCGGCGGCCCGCCCGGCATGCTTGACTTCATCGTCGCCTTCCGTGGTGAGCATGATCACCGGCGTAAACTTGAAGGCGTTTTTCTGCTTCAGTTGGGTGACGAATTCAATCCCATCCATGCGCGGCATATTGACGTCGCTGATGATCAGGTGCACTTTCTTGCTACCCTGCTTTTCCAAGGCCGCGAGGCCATCGACGCCATCGCCGGCTTCGATCACCTCATAGCCGGCGTTGCTTAGGGCCAGCGCGACAACGCGCCGCAGCGAAACCGAATCATCTACCACCAAAATAGTCTTTGCCATGCTTGGGCTCCCACCATTCAATAATACGTATCAATGTCTCAGAAAAAATCCACTTCGCCGCTTGCCGCGGGCTGACCCGGGGTGATAGTCGGAGGCTTGCTCAGGATGCCGTGTCGGCGCTTGAAGGAACTGTCCGCGCCGCTCATCCAGTCATCATTGCTAGGCAGTTCGCTCGACGGATCGCTCAGTAGTTCGCGCAGGCGTGTCATATCACTGCCCAACACTTCCAGTATCTGCGACACACGGTCCTGGGATTGCAGTGCAACCATCATCTGTTCGACATCGTTGCGGATGATGTTGCCGTGTGTGCGCATCTGCATCATTGAACTGCCCAGCGAACGGACATGCTGCAGCACGTCACCGATGACTTCGGCTGTCACGCTCATGGTTTTGCGGTCACTGGCGGCAGCGATATTGGCGCTGTCCAGTGTGGTAGTCATGCTCTGTCCGATATGCTGCACCCGTCTGGCGATATTCTTGCCCGTTTCTGCCGACATATTCGACAGCTTGCGCACTTCGGCCGCGACCACGGCGAAGCCGCGTCCGGAGGCGCCGGCATGCGCCGCCTCGATCGCGGCATTGATGGCAAGCATATTGGTGTGGGCGGCGATCAGACTGACCTCGCTGGCCATCGCTTTCAACTCTGCAGTTTCCTTCGCCAGATCGTTCACCCGCTGAAGCAATTCGTCCTTGCTGCGAACTAATTGCTCGAGCATGGCGACAACCGGCGTTAATTCGCGTTCGCACAAGGTGAGCAGATTGATGGTGGTGTCCTCGTTGGCCGCACTTTCCTGCCCACCGACGCCACCAAAGCCAGCGTTGTCAAATTCCCTGATCATGGAGGTGAAATTGTCGACCACTTGCAGGCCGGCCGTGTCGTTCTGCGATCTGGCCATACCCGTTTGCGTCTGCCATACAGGAAGGATACCGGCCAGCAATCGGCTCAGTTGTTGCGCGCCACCGTCACTGTCAACGCAACGCGCCTCGGTCGATGCGGCGATCGGCGCTACGCGGCCGACGCACCAGACGCTGCCCAGGCTAGCAAGCGTCACGCCGATCAATGTAAGCAGTTGCAATGGGCCGGCATGGTGCCACGTCGGCAGCGCAGCACAGGCGATGGCGACAGCGGTGCATGCCAGCACCGCGCCGCGAGCTTGTACGAGACCGAGGGTGGCAATGGATCTGTATAGTGGCATGGTCTAGTCTTTATCTGACGTCAACGGTGGCATAGATGCGAGCAACATGGCCAGCGACTCTGGTCGCGACCTTCAGGAGAGGCCGGCTAAGGTGGCCGGCGCGGCAAACGTGAATGTGTCTGCCATATGCTGCATAGTTTGGAGGATCGACGCTGAATTGAATGGTTTGGCGATGAAGCCATCGGCCCCTTCCTCCATGGCCCGTTTGACGTTGTCGTCATCATCATTTGCAGACACCATCAGTATCCGAGCTTGTGGCCTGATTTTCTTCAAGGGTCCGATAGCATCGAGCCCCGGTACGCCGGGCATCAGGATATCGAGTAGCACCACATCCGGTTGCATGGTCTGACACATTTGTATCGCTTGCTGCACCGATATCGCCTCGCCCACAATGTCATGTTCATCGCCGCGCAGTATCACACGCAGTAAAGCGCGGGATAAATCATTGTCGTCGACAATCAGGATGCGCAGCGGTCTTGCTTTAGGCATTTTTTTCCTCAATATTAAACGACATTTCATCGGATGGAGCGCTTGTCCCGGCAATTTTTATCAGTGCCGCGATAACAGCGTGCTCTGTTTGCGGGAGCTTAGTTTTGCCCCCCGCTTGATTTAGATTAAGGTACAAGCGATGCCAACACAAGCGATTATTATGCTGCTTGCGCTGGCGTTGTTTTCTCGATGTAGCGCTACGCGGTCGGGCTCAGCGATTGAGATTAAATCGGTTCCCGTTGCAGATGCGAGCGTCGAGAGCTGGTGACATGGTTTGTATTGCAGTCGCTCGTCAAGTCAATTATTTTTTCGTCGGGCCGTACGTCGCTTTCACTCGCTCGTCCTACCTGCTCGCCTATCGACCTTTACGGCCACTTTTTGCGCTGCCAGGCGGTCGTTGTGGCGCATGTCAAGGGCAACGCTTACCATCCGCCGGGCGATTGCATGAAGGCTCAGATTGCCAAGCCGAATACCTTGGCAAGTAAGCGCTAAACAGACGGTGTCATTGACGTCACTGGCGTTCGTCGCGCTGGTCTAGGTCGGAGCGCAGCGGCTTGTTGGCGCACAGCGACTTCCACAGGCGCGAGGCCAGTTGTTCGATCTCGGGTGCGCAATGCTGGCCCACGCGCTGCAAGACAGCGACCAAGTAATCGTAAGGATGGACATTGTGCCGGCGCGATGTCGCGAGCAGGCTTTGGACGATGCCGATTTGCCTGGCGCGCAGCTCGGTGCGACTGAAGATCCAATCGCGCAGTGAGTTTTGTCGGCAGATACAACGATGGCGCGAGGGGCGGACCTGTAGGTCGTCACTGGCGCCATGCAATAGTGCCGAGGTGAACGCTACTCGTGGTAGCGGTCCATCAGCTTGTGGTGACTGCCGCGCATTTCTTCGACCAGTTCAAATGCAACGAAGCCGATAATGGCGGCGAAGATGGCGATAAAGAGAAAAACGAGCAAGGTAATCATGGTCTTTCAGCCGCCGTTGGACGGCTGTCCGCTGGGTTGCTCAATGTGCCGGGGCAGGGCTCCGACACGTAGTTGATGCAATTAAACTCTAGCAGATCGGCAGCGCTTTGCAAGGCCGCGGAGTTGGGATCTCCGCCAGTATTTGTCCCGCCGCATTTTTTGCGCATTGCTCTATTTCAGCCCCCTTATTTCACAAGCAAGTCATGCGCCATCACGGCTTTCACATAGATACTGACCGGGTCGTCAGGTTCGCGCCGGGAGAACCTTTCCATCCTTGCGCTGGCCTAGCGCATTTCCGTGATTGATCGCTTATTTTATGACCAAGTCATGCGCCATCACGGCTTTCACATAGATACCGACCGGGTCGTTTGGTTCGTGCGGGGAAAACCTGTCCACCCTTGCGCTGGCCTTGCGCATTTCCGTGATTGATCGCTTATTTTATGACCAAGTCATGCGCCATCACGGCTTTCACATAGATACCGACCGGGTCGTTTGGTTCGTGCTGGGAAAACCTGTCCACCCTTGCGCTGGCCTTGCGCATTTCCGTGATTGATTCCACTTATTTCACGACCAAGTCATGCGCCATCACGGCTTTCACATAGATACCGACCGGGTCGTTTGGTTCGTGCTGGGAAAACCTGTCCACCCTTGCGCTGGCCTTGCGCATTTCTCCGCTTGATTCCGCTTATTTCACGACCAGGTCATGCGCCATCACGGCTTTCACATAGATACCGACCGGGTCGTTTGGTTCGTGCTGGGAAAACCTGTCCACCCTTGCGCTGGCCTTGCGCATTTCCCCGTTTGATTCCACTTATTTCACAACCAGGTCATGCGCCATCACGGCTTTTAAATAGACGCTGATGGGGTCGCCTGGTTCGTGCTGGGAAAACCACCACGCGCTGGCCTTGCGCATTTCCCATTCCTGCTCCTCGCCCGTCAGCAGCAGGGCGGCCGCCTGGCCCAGGGTGGGCTGGTGGCCGACGATGAGTACGGTTTCCTTGCCGCCGGGCCAGTTGGCCGCCTTCAGGATGTCTTGCGCCTCGGCGCCGGGCGCCAGTTCCGGCATCAGCTTGAACTTGCGCCCAAGTGCTTGCGCCGTTTGCAAGGTCCGCAAGGCGGGGCTGACGAGGATGCGGCAATTTTCTGGTAGTTGCGATGCCAGCCACTCCCCCATGCGGCGCGCCTGTTTCTGGCCTTTGAGGGTCAGGGTGCGTTCCAGGTCGGGCAAGCCCGGCTCGGCTTCTGCGTGTCGCCACAAGATCAGATCCATGCTGTGCTCCTCTATGTAAAAAGTGCCTACTCGCCTACCTCCACGCTAGGCGTGCCCAGTGTGTGCATCAAATACTGCTGGGCGCTGAACGGCGTTTGTTTGCCGCGCGGCTTGCGGCGCGCGTAATGGCCCGTCGGCTCCAGTTCCCAAGCGTTCGTATTATCCTTCAAATAGGGATTCAGGCCCTCGGCGATTACGCGCCGCTTGAGCGCCCGGTCCAGTACCGGGAATGCCACTTCCACGCGACGGAACAGGTTGCGGCTCATCCAGTCGGCACTGGCCAGGTAGACATCGTGTGCCAGATCGTTGCGGAAGTAATAAATGCGGCTATGTTCGAGGAAACGGCCGATCACGGAGCGCACCTTGATGTTTTCCGATAATCCCGGCACGCCCGGCTTCAGGGTGCAGGCACCGCGCACGATCAGGTCGATCTTCACGCCATCGGTCGAGGCTGCATAAAGGGCACGGATCACGGACTCATCGACCAGTGCGTTGACTTTTACGATGATGCGCCCGCGCTGGCCGGAGCGGGCGATCTTCGCCTCGTTGCGGATGGCCTTGATGATCTCGCTTTGCAGGCCGAATGGCGCCAGCCACAGATGATTCAGGTTGTGCGGCTTGGTCAGGCTGGTCAGGTGGATGAAGACTTCGTTTACTTCCACGGCCAGGTTCTGGTTGGCCGTCAGCAAGCCGAAGTCGGTGTACAGCTTGGTGGTGGTAGGGTGATAATTGCCGGTGCCCAAGTGGGCATAGAAGCGCAGCGCGCCTTCTTCTCGGCGGATGACGAGCGCTACCTTGGCATGGGTTTTCAGTCCCACCACGCCATAGACGACCTGCGCGCCCGCCTGTTCCAGCTTGTCGGCCCAGTTAATATTGGCTTCTTCGTCGAAGCGCGCCATCAATTCCACGATGACCGTCACTTCCTTGCCCAGCTTCGCCGCCGTGATGAGTGACTCCATCAAGTCCGAATTCATGCCCGTGCGGTAGATCGTCTGCTTGATGGCGACCACGGATGGATCGTAGGCGGCGCTGCGGATGAAGTCGATTACTGTCTGGAACGATTGGTAAGGGTGGTGCAGCAAGATATCGTGCTTGGTCAGCGCGGCAAAGATGTCGTTGCCGATGGCTTTATGTGCCAGTCCCGGGAAAAAGGGCGGGAAGCGCAGCTCGGGCTGCTTGACGTGGTCGATCATTTCCGACAAGCGCACCAGATTGACGGGGCCATTGACGCGGTACAAACGGCTTTGATCGAGGTTGAACTGGTCGAGCAGGAACTGCGACAGTTCTGGCGGGCAGTTGTGGGCCACCTCCAGGCGCACGGAGGTGCCGAACTGGCGCCCTACCAGTTCGCCTTTCAGGGCCTGGCGCAGGTTCTTGACTTCGTCCTCGTCCACCCACAGGTCGCTGTCGCGCGTGACCCGGAATTGCGAATAGGCGATCACTTCACGCCCGGCGAACAAGTCCGAGATGTGTGCATGGATGACGGAAGACAATAAACAGAACGATACGCCATCGCCCGATATGTCGTCCGGCAGCTTGATGACGCGTGGCAAAACACGCGGTGCCTTGACGATAGCAATCGCCGTGCCGCGTCCGAATGCATCCTTGCCGCTCAGCGAAACGATGAAATTGAGACTTTTATTTACCACTTGCGGGAAGGGGTGCGCCGGGTCCAGGCCGATGGGGGTGAGCAGGGGGCGCACTTCGCGGTCGAAATACTGCTTGACCCAGGCGCGCTGTGCCTCGTTGCGGTCGCTGTCGCGCAGCAAGTGCACGCCCGCTGCGCGCAGCGCCGGCAAGACATCGCTATTTAATATCTCGTACTGGTGTTCCACCATCGCATGGCACTCCTTGCCGATGCGCTGCAGGTTGGCCGCCAGGGCGGGGTGGCCGGCCAGCGTGCCACTGATGCTGCTGGCCGCCATCAGGCTGGCCACGCGCACCTCGAAGAACTCATCCATGTTGCTGCTGACGATGCACAGGTAGCGCAGGCGCTCGAGCAGCGGAATGCTCTGGTCTTCCGCCTGGGCCATGACGCGCCGGTTGAAAGTCAGTTGCGACAGTTCGCGGTCAAGCAGGATGCCCGATTTGTTCACTTCCGTGTGCAGTTCTGGTTTCATATTCTTTTGTCTTTGCAGATAGTTAATTCTAGCCGTATTTCATCATATATGACGCGCTGTGAGTGTAATCATGAAATATGACGTAAGCGTGACATAGTCTGTCATAAATCGTCCTACATGCTGTCATTTTTCCTGCCGGAAATAGCACTCTCCGGGGCGTAGGCATATATTTTATGAAATTTGACGCATGTCATAAAGCTGTCATATTCGCTTGCTAGACTGCGCAGCATTCAACCGGGACTTTGCGCCCTAACAACCCTGAGGACTTGATATGCAAATGAAGCAAATGTTCAAATTTATCGTCGTGGGTGCTTCGGCAGCGATGGCATTTTCTTCTGCTTCCGTCATGGCGGCAGATATGACAGGTGCTGGTGCTACCTTTCCGTACCCGATCTACGCGAAATGGGCTGAAACCTACAAGGCCAACACGGGCAATGGTTTGAACTACCAGTCCGTCGGTTCCGGCGCCGGTATCAAGCAAATCAAGGCCAAGACTGTTGAGTTCGGCGCCTCGGACATGCCTTTGAAGGCAGAAGAGCTGGAAGAAGCCGGCCTGATGCAGTTCCCTGCCATCATGGGTGGCGTGGTCACCATCGTCAATCTCGATGGCGTCAAGCCAGGCCAGTTGAAGATGACGGGCAAAGTCATCGCCGACATCTACCTGGGCAAGATCACCAAGTGGAGCGCGCCGGAAATCGCTGCCCTGAACAGCGGCGTCAAGCTGCCGGACGCGGAAATCACCGTGGTGCACCGTGCCGACGGTTCGGGCACGTCTTTCCTGTTCACCGACTACCTGTCGAAAACCAACCCGGAATTCAAATCGAAAATCGGCGCCGGCTCGGCTGTGAAATGGGCCGTGGGCGTGGGCGGCAAGGGTAACGAAGGCGTCGCCGCCAACGTGCAGCGTATCAAGGGTGCGATCGGCTACGTCGAGTGGGCTTACGCCAAGAAAAACAATATGTCGCACACCCAGCTGCAAAACAAGGACGGCAACTTCCTGCAGCCTGACGACGAAAACTTCAAGGCAGCAGCCGCTTCTGCACCTTGGACGCAAACCCCAGGCTTCGGCGTGGTCCTGACCGACCAGGCTGGCAAGAACAGCTGGCCTATCACGGGCGTGTCGTTCATCCTGATGCACAAAGTCCAGGCTGACGCAGCCAAGGCAAAAGAAGTTCTGAAGTTCTTCGACTGGGCCTACAAAAACGGCGGCGCCGCTGCGGTTGAACTGGACTACGTGCCTATGCCGGCATCGGTCGTAAAACTGGTGCAAGAGTCGTGGAAAGCTAACCTGAAAGACGCATCGGGCAAAGCGATTTACTAATCTGCCAGCTCGATGGCTTCAATAGCTATCTAAAGTATCCATCCTTGCCCCTCCGCCAGCAGTACGGCGGGGCAGGGAGTTAGCCAAGGCCGCGCGCAAGCCCTTGCAGGCGGTCCTGGCTAAAAGAATAAAAGTAATATGCCTGACAAAACTGTAGTGAGCG
Source organism: Janthinobacterium sp. CG_23.4 (assembly GCF_029892305.1). Classification (NCBI taxonomy): domain Bacteria; kingdom Pseudomonadati; phylum Pseudomonadota; class Betaproteobacteria; order Burkholderiales; family Oxalobacteraceae; genus Janthinobacterium; species Janthinobacterium sp. CG_23.4. The sequence continues at coordinate 1,656,816 of NZ_JARXUX010000001.1, forward strand.
CAAGGGAGTTGCGGCCGGGAAGCGCAACTGTACGAAGGTACAGGGAGCATCGCAGGCCGTAAATCGCGACGCGCAGTAGGTTTTGACAGGCATGCAAAAGCAAGAGTTCAAAATAGGTAATACCTGCAGTACCACCCACACGGCACATTATGAGCGCACAATCTACCACCTCCACGATCCCCATGCCAGGCGGCACCATGAGCGATTCCATCAGCTACACGCAAATGCTTTCCACCATGCGCAAGCAGCGCATCCAGGATTTCCTGTTCCACAAGGTGACGATGCTGTTCGCCCTGTCGGTGCTGATCGTCCTGGTGGGCATCATCATTTCACTGATCATGGAATCGATACCGGCCTTCAAGACGTTCGGCCTGCATTTTATCGTGTCGGCCGAGTGGGACCCCGTCAATGACCAGTACGGTGCCCTGATTCCCATCATCGGTACCCTGGTGACGTCGGTGATCGCCCTGCTGATCGCCTTTCCCGTCAGCTTCGGCATCGCCCTGTTTCTCACGGAAATCTGCCCAGCCTGGCTGCGCCGCCCGCTGGGCACGGCCGTCGAGCTGCTGGCCGGCGTGCCATCGATTATCTACGGCATCTGGGGCCTGTTTGTCTTCGCGCCCCTGTTTGCCGACCATGTCCAGCCTGTCTTGAAAGCCACTCTGGGCAACGTGCCCGTCATCGGCCAGCTGTTCAGTGGCCCCATGATGGGCATCGGCTTGTTGACGGCCGGCCTGGTACTGGCCATCATGATCATCCCTTTCATCGCTTCCGTGATGCGCGACGTGTTTGAAATCGTCCCTGCCGTGCTGAAGGAATCGGCATACGGCCTCGGTTGCACGCGCTGGGAAGTGGTGCGCAAGATCGTCTTGCCTTATACCAAGACCGGCGTCGTCGGTGGCGTCATGCTGGGCCTGGGCCGCGCGCTCGGTGAAACCATGGCCGTTACCTTCGTCATCGGCAACGCTAACAAACTGTCGTGGTCATTGTTTGCCGCAGGTAATAGTATTACTTCCCTGCTGGCCAATGAATTCGGCGAAGCGCAATCGGAGCTGCACGTGGCTTCGCTGTTCTCGCTGGCACTGATCCTGTTTGTCATCACCTTAATCGTCTTATCCGCCGCCAAGCTGATGCTGGCTGGCATGTCCCGCAAGGAAGGCACGAAATGAGCCAGCTCAGCCCAGTAAGCACTCTCGACGTTACGGCCAAGCCGGCCATGAATCCTGTCTACCGCAAGCGCCTGCTGATGCACCGCATCGGCATCGGCCTGTCGGTCGCTGCCATGGCGCTGGGCTTGGCCGTGCTGGTGTGGATCCTGTTCACGCTGGTGATCAAGGGTTTCGGCGCGCTGTCCATCGACCTGTTCACGCAAACGACGCCGGCGCCCGGCAGCGAAGGCGGTGGCTTGATCAATGCCATCGTCGGCAGCGCCCTGATGGTGGCACTGGCAACGCTGGTCAGCACCCCGATTGGTATCCTGGCCGGTATTTACCTGGCCGAATATGGCGAAGAAAACAAGCTGGCGCAAGTGACGCGCTTCGTCACGGACATCATGCTGTCGGCACCATCGATCGTTATTGGCCTGTTCGTGTATGCGCTGTACGTGGCGCACGTCAAGCATTTCTCCGGTTATGCGGGCGCCATCGCGCTGTCGCTGATCGCCGTGCCGGTGGTGGTGCGTACCACGGACAATATGCTGCGTCTGGTGCCGAACAGCTTGCTGGAAGCCGCCTTTGCTCTCGGTGCGCCACGCTGGAAGGTCGCCACCCTGGTGCGCTTGCGCGCCGTCAAGGCAGGTGTCATCACCGGTGTACTGCTGGCTTTGGCCCGTATCGCCGGTGAAACGGCGCCGCTGCTGTTCACGGCGCTAAATAACCAGTTCCAAAGCTTCAACATGAATGCGCCTATGGCCAACTTGCCGTCGGTCATCGCATCGTTTGCGATGAGCCCGTACGACAACTGGCGCTCGCTGGCCTGGGGTGGCGCAATGCTGATCACCTTCAGCGTGCTGGCCTTAAATATCCTGTCGCGCACCGTGTTCAGCCAAAAAGTCCCTAATTAAACAGATACCGAGCGAAGCGAACCCCTATGAATACGCAAATGAATCCAGCACAAGACCTGGCACCAAAGAAAAAAACCATCGAGATTTCGGGCCTGAACTTTTTTTACGGCAAAACGCAAAGCTTGCATAACGTCAACCTGGACATCCACGAAAAGAAGGTCACGGCCTTCATCGGCCCGTCCGGTTGCGGCAAGTCGACCCTGCTGCGCACCCTGAACCGCATGTATGATTTGTATCCGGGCCAGCGCGCGGAAGGTTCCATCCTGTACCGCGGCCGCAACGTGCTTGACGCCGACCAGGACGTCAATATGTTGCGCGCCAAGGTCGGCATGGTGTTCCAGAAGCCGACGCCGTTCCCCATGTCCGTGTACGACAACATCGCCTTCGGCGTGCGCCTGTATGAAGACCTGTCGAAGGGCGAGATGGACGAGCGCGTCGAATGGGCGCTGAAAAAAGCTGCATTGTGGGGCGAAGTCAAGGATAAGCTGTCGAAGAGCGGCCTGTCGCTGTCGGGCGGCCAGCAGCAGCGTTTGTGCATCGCGCGCGGCGTGGCGGTGAAACCGGACGTCTTGCTGCTCGATGAACCGACCTCGGCGCTGGACCCGATTTCGACTTCGAAGGTAGAAGAGCTGATCAGCGAACTGAAACAGGATTACACGATCGCCATCGTGACGCACAATATGCAACAAGCCGCGCGCTGCTCCGACTACACGGCGTATATGTATCTGGGCGAGTTGGTGGAATTCGGCGAAACGGACCAGATTTTCATGAATCCGGCGCGCAAGGAAACGCAGGATTACATCACCGGCCGCTTCGGCTGATCCGCCGCGTATCGCTACACACAAGACAACTGAATACGGAGAGACAGCATGATAGGCGAACATTCATCAAAGCAGTACGACAACGAACTCGAAGCGATCCGCTCGAAAGTGCTCCTGATGGGCGGCATCGTTGAAACCCAGTTCCTTGACGCGATGACGTGCTTTCGCATCGGCAACTCGGAGCGCGCCGACCGCGTGATGCGCGAAGACGACGTCGTCAACCAGCTCGAAGTGTCGCTGGACGATGCCTGCAGCCATTTGATCGTGCGCCGCCAGCCAGCCGCCAACGACTTGCGCACCATCATGGCCACCATCAAGGTGATTACCGACCTCGAGCGCGTAGGCGACGAAGCGACAAAAATCGCCCGCGTAGCGAAGAATCTGCACATGCGAGGCAACGGCGTCGTCAACCATTACGAGATGGTGCGCGGCATTGCCAATACGGCCACCGACATGTTGCACGACGCGCTAGACGCCTTCGCGCGCAACGATGGCAAGCAGGCGCTGCAATTAATTGCACAAGACGCCATTATCGACCATGAGTTTCGTTCTATCATGCGCAACTTGATCACCTTTATGATGGAAGACCCGCGCACGATTTCGGCGGCGCTCGATACCCTGTGGGTGGCCAAGGCCATCGAACGGATCGGCGACCATGCGAAAAACATCGCCGAATACGTGATTTACGTGGTCGAAGGCAGGGATATCCGCCACACCAAGTTGGCTGCTCCCGCCATTTCCGAGGAGCTCCCTGAGTAAGCTTTATGGCATCTGATAAAACCACGGTATTGATTGTTGAAGATGAACCGGCCATCGTTGAACTGGTGACCTATTCGCTGCGCGAATCAGGCTGGAATTGCTGTTCTGTACAAAACGTTGCCGATGCCTGGGAATTCATCCAGCACCGCACGCCGCACCTGATCCTGCTGGACTGGATGCTGCCTGACCAGACGGGTTTGCGCTTGCTGTCGCGCATTCGCGCCGACCGCAATTTCGCCGCCATTCCCGTGATCATGCTCACCGCCAAGAGCATGGAAGAAGACAAGTTGGCCGGCCTCAATAGCGGCGCGGACGATTACGTCACCAAGCCGTTCTCGCCGCGCGAGCTGCTGGCCCGCGCCAAGGCTCTGCTGCGACGCAAGAGTCCGGAGCACGCGCAGGCACCCATGCGCGCTGGCAAGGTGGCCCTGGATCCCGTCAGCTGTACCGTGATGATGGATGAGCAGAAGATCGATATCGGCCATGCCGAATACAAGTTGTTGAAATTCTTGCTGGCCCATCCAGAGCGCGTATTTTCGCGCAGCCAGCTGCTCGACAAGGTCTGGGGTGACCATGTGGTGATCGAGGAACGCACGGTCGATGTGCACGTATTGCGCTTGCGCAAAGCATTGAAAGAGGCGGAAAGCCTGATCAAGACCGTGCGCAGTGTCGGCTATATGTTGTCTGAAAAGTAAAGCCTGTCTCTTATGAATCCGAAATTGCTGTTCTGGGTACCGGCCGCCTTGCGCATGGTGCTGGCGTTGCTGGGCGTGTCCATCGTCTGGTATCTGTTTGGCGCCACGTATGCGCTGGGCATTGCCTTCGTACTGATGGCCATGATGGTGTTCGTGCAGCTGTCATATCTGTTCCAGCTCAGTGACTGGCTGGACAATCCGCAAAGCGCCAAGCTGCCCGACGGCTGGGGCGCCTGGACCAGTATCTTCGCGCGCCTGTACCGCATGCGTCGCGACGACGAGAAAAACCAGTCCGAGCTGACGGAATGGCTGGCGCGTTTCCGCCAGGCCATGCATCTGCTACCCGATGGCGTCGTCATCATGGATGACGTGCTGTTCCTCGAATGGTGCAATCCGGCTGCCGAGAAACACCTGGGCCTGACGCATGAGCGAGACAAGGGCATGCGCGTGACTAACCTGATCCGCAGCCCCGAGTTCATGGATTACATCATCCTCGGCCGCTATGACCAGCCGCTGACGATTACTTTCCGCAATCGCAAGCTGATCGTGCAGATTATTCCCTTTGAAAACCGCCGCCAGATCCTCGTCACACACGATGTGACGGAGACGGAACGCATCGAAATGATGCGCCGCGACTTCATTGCCAACGCTTCGCACGAACTGCGCACGCCCCTGACGGTCATCGTCGGCTTCCTGGAAATCGCCTCTACCGAGCTGGACCTGGATGCCGCCACGCGCGCCGCACACATCAAGCTGATGACGGAGCAGGCGCATCGCATGCAGCATTTGATCGAGGACATGCTGACCCTGTCGCGACTCGAATCGGTCGACTATCCGCTGCGCCCCGAGCCGGTGGATGTCAAGAAGCTCATGCAGCAAGTCTTGCGCGACGCCAAGGGTTTGTCTGCAGGCAAGCATGAAGTGAGCATGGAATGCAAGGGGCCCGATGTCTTGGGCAGTTATGACGAGCTGTACAGCGCCTTTGGCAACCTGGCGTCGAACGCCGTGCGCTATACCCCAGCCGGTGGCAGCATCACGCTGCGCTGGCAAGATGGCCCGGCCGGACCGCAATTCATCGCGCAGGACACGGGCATCGGCATCAGTCAGGAGCATATTTCGCGCCTGACCGAGCGTTTCTACCGCGTCGACAAGAGCCGTTCGCGCGAAACTCAGGGCACCGGCCTGGGCCTGGCCATCGTCAAGCACGTATTGCTGCGCCACGGGGGGACGTTGGCCATCCAGTCCGTGGCCGACAAGGGCAGCAGTTTTATTGTCAGCATGCCCAAGTCCGTCGTGATGCCGCTGCAGGGTGAGCTGCTGGTCAAATAGTTCGCAGGGGCGATAGTTTCCCCCGGCGACTGGTGTAATGTTGGCATAAGTCGTTACAATCAGCGCATGACTTTAATCAACGCTTCTTTTCGCCACGCCGGCGCGCAGCAACTGGCCCAGTCGCTGCAGGCCGCGCGCCAGAATACCCTGTCCCTGTTCGACTGTTATATCAGTGCCGGCCTGGACGTGGTGGCGGGCCTGCCCCACCATCCGCGCCTCAATCCGCCCTTATGGCAACTCGCGCACATCGCCTGGTTCGCCGAGTGGTATATCCTGCGTGAAGCCGCGTCCAGCCATCCTGGCGACGCCGTCAGCAATTGCCTGCTGACGCGCGGCGACGACCTGTTCGACGCCAATATGGTCGAGCACCGTGCGCGCTGGAAGCTGGAACTGCCGAGTCCGGGCGCCGTGAAAACGTATTGCCGCGAAGTGCTCGACAGGGTCCTGGATAAACTTTCGCGCGTACCCAATGTCGACACCGCCCTGGCGCCGTATCGGCTGGCGCTGGCGCATGAGGATTTGTGCTGCGAGGAAATGCTGACCGGTTTGCAATGGCTGGGCCTGGAAGCCCCGCAGTGCCTGTCTTCCAGTGCCGTCTTGCCGCCGGGAGCAGGGGAAATCACTTTTCCTGGCAAAACCATCGAACTGGGCTCGCCGCGCAGGCCCGGGTTTGCCTTCGACAATGAGTCTCCGCCTTACCGCTGCTACGTGGCGCCGTTTTCCATCGATGCTTGCGTCGTATCAAATGCCCAGTTTGCCGATTTTGTCGCCGATGGCGGCTACCAGAACCGCCAGTTCTGGAGCGCGGCCGGCAGCGCCTGGCTGATGCAGCAGGAGCGCTCGTCGCCCCTGTACTGGCTGCGCGAAGCGACACAGTGGCGCACCATGCGTTTCGGCCAGCGCACGACCTTGCCGCCGAATGAAGCCGTGCGCCACATCAACCTGTATGAAGCGCAAGCGTACTGCGCCTGGGCGGGGCGCCGCCTGGCGACCGAGGCGGAATGGGAGTATGCTGCGCTGTCAGGTCATCCGGGCTTTGCGCTGGACGCCTGGCGCGAGTACTCGGCGCCGTATTTCATGCAGCACCAGGTGTTGCGTGGCGCCGCCTTCGCTACGCCGCCGCGCCTGCATTGCTTGCGTATGCGCGCCTTCCACGCGCCCGAACGCGGCGACATTTTTGCCGGCCTGCGTACCTGCGCCTGGTAAGCCCGACACAGGCAGATGCCGTTGCCACCCTTTTCAGGAATATTTTTGAGTACCGATAACGCCCCGCAGTTCATTCCCAAACGCATCACGCCCACGCCAGAGCAGGTGGCTATCCAGACGGCGCAAAAGAAAGTGGTCTTGATCGACGCCAATGCCGGCGCCGCCAAGACGACGACGCTGGCCCTGCGCCTGGCCGAGGCGCTGCACCGGGGCCGCGCGCCCGAGCGCATGCTGGCCCTGGTCTTCACCGAGGCGGCGCGCGTGGCCCTGCGCCAGCGCCTGCTGGAAGTGGGTGTGCCGCTGGGCGTCGTCAAGCGCCTCATCATCGATACCTTCGACGCCTTTGCCGCCAAGTTACTGCTGCAACTGGAAAACATGCAGGTGGCGTTCATGCGCAGCGATGAAGAGCTGCGTCCCGTGGCCTGGGAAGCACTGGAAGTGGTCTGCGAGAAGTACGCCGAGCGCTATGCGCTGGAAATCACTACGACGAACGGGGCGATTGCCGAATTCCTGAAGTTACAGTTGCGTACCAAGGCACGCCTGGATTTTCAACATCCCGACTTCGAGAGCAACTCCCTCGATGACAATCTGGACATGCTGGGCATGTCGCGCACGCACTATCTGTGGCTGCGCGAGTATGAAGGCTTGCGCGGTGCCGACACGGGCGACATCGAGTTCCGCGCAGCGTTTGATGCCACCTACGACCTGGTGCGCATGCTCGATGGCGACGAGCCGTTGCGCCAGCAATTGCCGGCCTTCCAGATCATCGTTGCCGATGAATTGCACGATTTGAACGAAGCCTCGTTCCGCTTGCTTACCATGCTGATACGTCGCGGCAACGCGTTTTTCTGCGGCGCTGGCGACAAGGATCAAGTGATCTACACCTGGTCGGGCGCCGATCACCGCTTCCTGCGCCAGCGCTTCGAGCAAGAGTTTCCTGCCTTGCAGCGCTTGCCGCTGACGGCATCTTACCGCTACGGCCCGCAACTGGCGCAGGCCATGGGCGTGCTGAAGAACAAGGCCAGCGTCTCGGCCCTGGCGCGCGCCACCCACATCGAGCTGCTGGAATATGACCATGCACAGCCGCAGGCCTGCAGCGCGCAGCTGATCGCCGCCCTGGAACACGCGCATGCGGGCACGACCGCCATTTTGCTGCGCGACCGTGACCAGGCGATCCGTGTGGAAACGGCGCTGTTCCAGAGCGGCATCGCGTACGGACTGGTGGATATGAATAGTTATCTGCTGAGCCTGGAAGTGCTGATGCTGCGCGGCATGGTCGCCATCGCCCGCAAGGATTTGCACGCCATCAAGAGCGGTCCGCGTCGCGGCGAGATCCTCGAAGCCCTGGTGGCGTTTGCGGAAATCCCGTTTACGCGCACGCAATTGCAGCAAGCCAAGGCCGACGTCGCCAATTATCCGGACTTGCTGGAAGGCTTCTTGACGAACCAGCTGGCCAAGTCGCATAACCAGGACAAGGCGGCGCTGACCCTGGCTGCCGTCGACTATCTGCGCGCCTTGCCAGCCGATGCGTTGGCGGGCGAAGCACTGCAGCACATCTTTGGCTTGATGCAACTGGAACAGACGGCGCGCCGCATCTATGTCGACCCGGCCCAGGCGCGGGTCGTGGCGCGCTCCCTGCATGGCTTCATTGCCGTGTGCAAGGAAGCGGGCGTGGCGCTGGGCGGCTTTGCCGGCTGGCTGGGTGAGATGGAGGAGGCTGTTGCCGTGACCAGCGGCAAGGCCAAGCTGGTCATCGCCTGCATCGACCAGATCAAGGGCCTCGAATACAACCATGTGATCCTGCCTTACCTGGCCGTTGACGAATTTCCGCGCAGCAAGACCGACCCGCTGGAAGAGGAAAACCGTTTTTATGTGGCCGCCACGCGCGCGCGCGACAGGCTGACCCTGCTGACGCCGCAAGACCCCGCCTACCGAAGCCGCTACATCGCCGCCCTGCAGCTCAAACAGAAGACAGTTGCGTCCAAGGCATAGCTATTGTGTCGCGCGAGCACTTTTATGTGATGGCCGCAGCGCACCAGCGCCGTTTGATGCAGCTCAACAAAGCGGCATCTGTGTACGCTAGCGAACGGTGCCAAGTGGCGATCGGGAGTATGATGGTTGCGCTTGGTTGAGACGCACTGCCGTGAAGTTGGCGCCATGTTCGATCTTCCAGCAGGTCAGCCGGTCGCCTCAAGGATCGGCACCAGATTTCCGCTGCTGGCGCACTTGCGCCAGGCGGCCGCGCACTGCTACTCCAGCTTGTGGTGCTTAGCGCTTAGCGCTTGCCGCTTACCGCTTACTCCATCCATGCCGGCCCAGCCGGTCTTGCCTCTCATGCCAGCCGCTGCGCCATTCACCGCTGCCTGTCCGCCATTGGCCGAAGCGGTGTTTTCGCGCGCCCGAAATCGGCGTATCTTTACGATTAACCAACTTCAAGGGGACAACGTGAAACCTGAACCTGCTTATTCCCGCCGTACCCAGCTGCTGTGGGGCGTGCTGCTGATCGCCATCGGCGCCGTCATCTTGCTGGACCGGCTCGATGTGATCTATCTCCACGATTACTTTGCACTATGGCATTATTGGCCGCTGATACTGCTCGTCTTCGGCCTCAACAAATTGCTCACGCCTGTGTCCGCCAAGCAGGTGCTGAGCGGCTTGTGGCTGATCTTTTTCGCTGCCTGGTGGTATGTATCGTACGAAGAACTGTGGCACTTGAATTTCTACCGTAGCTGGCCAGCTTTGTTGATCGCCTGGGGCGTTGGCCTCGTCCTGGAACCGCTGCTGAACAAACATTTTATTGCCTACCGGGAGTCCGAGCATGAAAAATAAACCGCCGCTGCACTCGCCATCGCAGATCGTGCTCGGTGTCATCGTCATCGGCTTGGGGCTGTTGTTCCTGCTCGATAACCTCGGCCTCATCAATGTGCGCTACACCTTTCGCTTCTGGCCCACGGTGCTGATCGTGTTTGGCTTGCTGAAACTGTCGCAAAGCCGCAGTGCGAAAGGCTATTTGTTGGGCGGCACGCTGGTGCTGCTGGGCGTGGTCGCCACCCTCAAACACATGGGTATTTTCTACCTGAACTGGGACTTGCTGTGGCCCTTGCTGATCATCGGCCTGGGCGTGGCCGTAGTGTCGAAGTCTTTGCCCGGCGCGCAGCAACGCCAGCGGCGCCGGCGTTTTACCGCACAGCAAGACAGCACGGCCGCGCCCGATTCCTTCGGCCTGCCCCGTAGCGGTGCCGTGTCGCTGGACAAGGCCGCTGCCGACACCACGGCAGTGCCCGGCACCGGCGCGCAGGCCGATGATGACTGCATCATCGAAGTGACGGCTATCCTCGGCGGTTATGTCAGGCGCGTGTCGTCGCAGCGCTTCAGGGGCGGCGATATCAATGTCATCATGGCCGGCTGCGAAATCGATTTGCGCCAGGCATCGATCGAAGGCGAAGCCGTGCTCAACGTATTTGCCCTGTGTGGCGGCGTCACCATCAAGATTCCGCCCGACTGGAGCGTAGTGCTGCAGGGCACGCCCATCCTCGGCGGCTTTGAAGAAAAGACCATCGTGCCGCCGAATCAGGCCAAGCGCTTGTACGTGACCGGCTACGCCATCATGGGTGGCCTGGAAATCCGCAACTAGGCGCGCATGTCCGGGCCCTTGTCGAAGTGGCACGGCGGCGCGGCCGTGGTGGTGCTCTGCCTGGCGCTGGGGCTGGCACTGGCGTGCGTGCTGGCCAGGGTAGCCCAGGCGCCCCGGCTCAATGCAATCGTGCTGGTGGTGCCGGCTACGCTCGTGTATGCGATCGGCTCGGGTTTTTCCGCATTTTACCTGTGCCGCGCCTATCCCTTGCATGCGCGCCATCCGCTCGCCATTGCCGGCGTGATGGGCGTGGCGGCCCTGTTCGCGGGCTTGCTGTGGGCTACCCTGCTGCAATTTATGAATAGCGCCAGCCTGTTGCTGCAGCTGCGCTGGCTGGGCGTGAACCTGACGCAATCGCTGCTGGCTTTGTTTTTCGGCCTGGGCGTGCTGCTGTATTGCCTCGCTGTCGCCGTGCATTATTTGTTGCTGCAATTTGTGCGCGCCAGGATGGCAGAGCAGCGGGGCCTGGAAGCGCAGCTGATGGCGCAGGAAGCGCAACTGCGCATGCTGCGTACGCAGATCGATCCGCATTTCCTGTTCAACAGCCTGAACTCCATCAGCGCCTTGACATCGATCGATGCAGCGGGGGCGCGCCAGATGACGCTGCAACTGGCCAGTTTCTTTCGCCAGAGCCTGAGCCTGGAAGCGCACAAGCACATTGCGGTGGAGCAGGAACTGGTGCTGATCCGCCATTTCCTGGCCATCGAGCAAGTGCGTTTCGGCGCGCGCCTGCAAGTGGCGCTCGTCATTGATGACGGCGCGCTGGCCTGCCTGCTGCCGCCCATGCTGATACAGCCGCTGGTGGAAAATGCTGTCAAGCATGGTATCTGCGGCTTGACGCAGGGCGGCCTGATCGAGATCGCGGTGCAGCGCGCGGGCAGCTTGCTGCACATTGCCGTGCGCAATCCGGTGGATGTGGATCAAGGACCGGCCCACGGCAAGGGCGTGGGGCTGGACAATGTGCGCCAGCGCCTGGCCAGCACCTATGGGCATGAAGCGGGCGTGCACTGGATACGGCGCAACGCGACGTTTGAAGTGACGCTATCGATGCCGGCGCAGACCGGCGACACGGAGGAAGCATGATGCAGGCAAGAATGCGGGTGGCCATCGTCGATGACGAAGCGCTGGCGCGCAGCGTGTTGCGCGAATACCTGGCGCGCCATGACGATATCGACATCGTGGCCGAATGCGCCAACGGCTTCGAAGCCGTCAAGGCCATCGCGGAGCTGGCACCGGAACTGGTGTTTCTCGACATCCAGATGCCGCGCCTCGATGGCTTTGAAGTGGCGCAGCTGATCGGCGCGAAGACCAAGCTGATCTTTGTTACGGCGTACGACCAGTATGCATTAAGGGCGTTCGAATACCACGCCTTGGACTACCTGCTCAAACCGTTCAGCGAACAGCGCTTCGAGCAGGCGCTGGCCCATGCGCGCAGCAACTGCAGCATGCCCGAGACCGTGTTGACGCTGGCGCGTGAGGCGGCCACGCGCGCCGCCCCTTTGGCCCGCGTGCTGATACGCGACGGTGCCAAGGTCCATGTGATCGCCAGCGCCCGCATCGACTATATCGAGGCGCAGGACGATTACATCAGCATCCGTTCCGAGGGCAAGTCTTACCTGAAAAGTCAGACGCTGGCGCAGCTCGAAATCCAGCTCGATCCCGCCAGGTTCGTGCGCGTGCACAGGTCGTATCTGCTCAATATCGATGGCATAGGCCGCATCGAGGCGAGCAGCAAGGATAGTCACGTAGCCATCTTGCGCGATGACACGCGCATTCCCGTGAGCAAGGCCGGGTATCAAAAACTCAAGGCATTAGTCGGCTAGCCGCACGTCCCACCAGGTCGGCAGCAATTGACGGATTTCGGGTCGGGAAAAACGGTCGTCGATCAGATAGACGACGCCCTTGTCCGACTGCGTGCGGATGACTCTGCCAGCCGCTTGCACTACTTTTTGCATGCCCGGATACAAATACGTGTAGTCGTAGCCGGCGCCGAAGATGTCGCCCATGCGCTGGCGGATCTGCTCGTTGACGGGATTGATCTGTGGCAAACCGAGGGTGGCGATGAAGGCGCCGATCAGGCGCGCGCCCGGCAAGTCGATGCCTTCGCCGAAGGCTCCGCCCAGCACGGCAAAGCCGATGCCGCGCGTGTCCAGGCCAAAGCGGCCCAGGAATTGCGCGCGGGCATTATCGTCCATGCGGCGCGGCTGCTGCCAGATGGGCACGTCGGCGTGCTGCTGTACAAACAGGCTGGCGGTCTTTTCCATGTAATCAAAACTGCTGAAGAAGGCCAGGTAGTTGCCCGGCGTTTCGGCGTACTGGCGCGCCATCAGTTGCACGATGGGCAGTAGCGAAGCGGCGCGGTGCTGGTAACGCGTGGAAATAGTGTCAGCCACGCGCACGGATAGCTGTTCCGCCTGGAAAGGCGATTCCACGTCGACCCAGGCCGTGTCGGCGGGCATGCCCAGGGTGTCGCTATAGTAATTCCACGGGCTCAGGGTGGCGGAAAACAGGGCCGTGCTGTGGCTGGCCGCGAAACGTTCCTTGAGGAAGGGCGCCGGGACGATGTTGCGAATGCAGACGGTGGAGCCAGCAGTCGATCCCGTATTTGTCTTGCTGACATCGAACAGCGAATGTGCGCCAAAGCTCTCCGCCAGGCGGTTGATCAGCAACACGTCAAAATAAAAGCGCTGCACATCCTCATCCAGCGCTGCCGCGTGTTCGGCCTGGTAGTCGCCGATGGCCGTCGCCACACCTTGCAGGGCGCCAAAGAATTTTTCCGGCAAGTCCGCATGCACGTGGTAGTCGCCATCTTGTTCCTTGAGCAAGGTCGTCCACTGGCGCGAGAGGCGGTCCAGCGGTTTCTTCAAGGCGACAGGCGCGACCTTGCGCAACAGCTTCAGCTTGACCTGCTCCAGCTCGGCCGTATACATGCTGCGCGCGCGCGACACCATATTGTGCGCTTCGTCAACCAGCACATTGACCTTCCAGTCGTGCGCCAGGGTCATGCCGTACAGCATGGCGCTGAGGTCGAAATAGTAATTGTAGTCGCCGATGACGACATCGCTCCAGCGTGCCAGCTCCATGCCCAGGTAGTAGGGGCAAACACCCTGTTGCAAGGCGATGGCGCGCACCGCTTGCTTGTCGAGGATCAAGCCGCTGGCCAGCGCGACTTCGCGCGCCAGCGGCAAGCGGTCGTAAAACCCCTGCGCCAGCGGACACGATTCGCCGTGGCAAGCCTTGTCAGGATGCTCGCAGGCGCTGTTCTTGGCGCTCAGTTCCAGCACCCGCAGGGGCAGTAGCGGCGCGCTCTCCTTGAGGATGGCGCAGGCGTCGAGCGCCATTTGCCGCCCCGGCACCTTGGCGGCCAGGAAAAACAGCTTGTCGAGGCCGTGCGCGGCCGTGGCTTTCAACATGGGGAACAGGCTGCCCACCGTCTTGCCGATACCCGTCGGCGCTTGCGCCAGCAAGCCGCAACCACGGCTGCTGGCCTTGTACATGGCCTCTGCCAGCTGGCGCTGGCCCGGACGGAAGTCGGCGTGCGGAAAGACCATGCTGGCGAGCTGCGCATCGCGGCTGGCCCGGTGCGCCATTTCCTGCTCGGCCCAGTCCAGGAAGAGGGTGCAATGCTGCTCGAAGAAAATGCGCAGCGCCTCGGCCGTGCATTCCTCGTGCATGACGCTTTCCTTCTGGCTGACGATGTTGAAATACACGAGCGCCACGCGCAGCATGGGCAGTTTCAGTTGCTTGCACAGCAAATGGCCGTAGATGCGCGCCTGCGCCCAGTGCAGCTGGCGGTGGTTGGCGGGCATGGCGTCGAGCTCGCCCCGGTAGGTCTTGATCTCTTCCAGCTGGCGCCGCGCCGGGTCGTAGCCATCGGCGCGCCCGCGCACATGCAGGGGGCCGAAGTCGCCGCAAAGGCTGATTTCCCGCTGGTAATCGTCGTCGCGCCGGCTAGTCACGGTGGCGTGGCCGGCCATGCCTTCCTGCGCCGTGGGGGCGGGCGTGAAACGCAAGTCCAGGTCGCCCACCTTGGCGGTGAATTCACACAGGGCGCGCACGGCGATCGTGTAGCTCATGGCGCGCCCTCCCATTGCAGGTAGCACACGCTGACGGGCATGGCGTGTTCGGCGCAGTACGCTATCCAGCGCAGCTGGTTGTCTTGCAGGCGGTCACCCGGACCCTTGACTTCGATCATGCGGTAGCGCTGCTCGGCCGGCCAGAACTGGATTAAATCGGGCAAGCCGCTGCGGTTGTTTTTAATATCGAGCAAGATGCGCTCAAACGCCTTCTTCAGGTGGGCCGCCGGGATGCAGGCCAGCGCCAGGTCCAGCAAGTCCTTGTCCAGCGCTTGCCAGCTGACGAAGGGCGAAACGATGCCGTGCTTGCTGGCCAAGGTGGCGCGGATGGCGGCGTGGTAACGGCCGTCGTCCAGTTGCGCCAGGCAGGCGGCAAAGTCCCGGCTGCGGCGCGCATGGAAATCGGCGCTGTGCAAGTCGGCCGGGCCCCGGTGAAACGGGTGGAAAAAGGCGCCCGGTATGGCCTTGAAGATGGCCGGCCAGCACAGCAGGCCGAACAGCGAGTTGATCAGGGTGTTTTCCACGTAGTACACGGGCGCGTCGTCCTGCATCAGGTGCTGCTGCACCACGCCTTCGACGTAGCTCGCTGCGCCTGGATGCGGCAGCCGCAGATCGATGCGGTCCACGGCGGCGGCAACGTTGGCTGCCTGTTTTGCGTGGCCCAGCTTGCGCCGCAAGCGTGGCGCCATGCGTAGCAGCAATTGCTGTTCTCCTTCGCTTTCCGGCGCGGCCAGGGCCAGCGTCAGGCGTTCGTAGGCCGCTTGCGCCTGCTCATCTTTTTCCAGCACGCGGATGGCGCGGCCGCGCGCGCCCGGATAGCGGCAATCGGCGTAGGCGCGGTAGGCGGCTGGCCAGTCCTGGCATTTTTCCAGATGCTGGGCGATCTGGAAGCGCAGCTTGTCGCGCCGGCTGGCTAGCCAGGTATTGTCCGGCGATAATGGCAGCGCCGCCAGTTGCTGCAGCACTTCTTCTGCCGGCACGTCGTCGTTGTAGCGTTCGCGGCACTGGTACAGCACTTCATAGTGCTCGATATCCTGGCGCGTGCGAAAACCGCGCGACTGCGGCGAGAATTCCACTTTTTCATATTGGTACACCCCGAGGTCGGACAGCACGAATTGCGACCAGTCCTGGCGATAGTTGCCAAAATAGATCAGGCGCAGGCGGTCGCACAGCGGTTGCAGACCGATGCGGTACAGTACGTCGCCCGAGGCCGGATACCAGGCGGAAAACGGCTTAGCTTCAGCATGTTGTTCGCGCAAGGCGTCGAGTTGCTCGGCCTTGCGCGCCGTCTTCAGGGGGGCTGCAAGGCTGAAGGCTTCGGCGACTTCTGCTTTCAGCAGCAAGTCGAATACCGCATCGAGCGCAATGACAGGGTCGGCCTCCACCCATGCCAAGGCGAGCAAGGGCAGGGCGGCCGCGCGCGTGTCGCCGATTTCCGGGTAATTGAGTTTGCTGGCGCGAAATAGACAGCCTTTGCGCATGACCAGGCGCACGAACAGGGCGCGCGAGGGCTGCGGCAGTGCGCCGAATGCGGCGATGAACTGTATTTCTTCAGTGCTCAGCAGATCGGCGTAACGCGCGCCGATCCAGTGTAAGACTTCCTGGAAATTATCCAGATAGTACAAGGGATTTTCCAGGACTCTCAGCATGGGGGCGATAGGGTAACAGGGCAACAGGGCAATAGGGCGGTGGTGCAACAGGGCAAGTTGCAAGCGGATGATTTTTACTGTGTTTATATACAGTTTAAACCTTCCGCCGCCGCTTGCCCAGCGATTTCATGTCCAGCCACCTGTACGGCAGGCAAAACAGCGCTTGAGCTTGTGATTGCTCGGGCAATGATAGCCGAGGCGATGGCATGCAAGGCAGCAAAGCAATGACGGGTATAATTAATAAACATTTAAGTTTACTTATATGGCGTGGCCACGTAGGCTTGCCAGAGACAATCCGCCGAGGCCGCATGAAAAACATCATTCTCATTTGCGCCGCCTGTATGCTGGCGCTGCTATCGACCATCGGCGCCTCCCTGCCATACCCGATCTTGCCGCCCTTGTTCGCCGCCGAGGCGCCGAATGCCTTCAATCATTTCCTGGGTTTGCCGTCGAAACTGCTGTTCGGCTTGGCGCTGACCATCAATCCGCTGGGCCTGCTGATCGGCTCGGCCGTGCTGGGGCCGCTGTCGGACCGCTATGGTCGCCGTCCCTTGCTGATGCGCACGGCCGTGGGCGCCGCCATTGGCCACGCCATCACGGCATGGGCACTGGTGATCCAGTCCTATCCGCTGTTCCTGGTGGCCCGTTTCATCACGGGTTTGCTGGAAGGAAACGGCGCCGTGGCGCGCGCCATGCTGGCCGACCAGTTGACGGGGCCGCTGCGCTTGCGCGCCATGTCCTGGCTCAATGGCGCGTTTTACCTTGGTTGGCTGGTGGGCCCGATCCTGGCGGGTGCGACCCTGCATTGGGGCGTCACGGTGCCATTCTGGATCGCCGCCACCGCCCTGATGCTCGTCGCCGTGCTGGTGGCCGCCGGTTTGCCGCGCGAAACGCCTTCGCTATTGACGACCTCGTGGTGGCAGGTGGCGCGCGACCGTCATGTGCTCAATTTGCTGCGCCATGCCGAGTTGCGCACCTTGTTCATCGTGCAACTTGCGCTGACCTGCGGCGTGGCCAGTTTTTACGAGTTTTATCCGCTGTGGCTAGTCGAGACGGCCAGTTACCATGCGCAGGAGATTGCCTGGGTGAATGTAGGCCTGTGCGGCACGATGACGATCACCTCGCTGCTGGCGGGCGGTCCCAGCCGCCATGCGCCGCTGCTGCGCGCCAGCTGGTATGCGAGTGGCGTGGCGCTGGCCATCGGCGTGCTGGCGCTGGGTGATATATGGGTGGGCCTCGCCGCCATCGTGCTATTCGGCATTCCCAATGCGCTGTACAACACGGTCATCCAGGGCTGGTGCGCCGAACGCTTCAGCGTGCACGGGCAGGGCGCCGTGATGGGCTTGCTGTCCACCACCTTTTGCATTGCCAATATCGTCGTGGCCCTGAGCGGCTCGGTGCTGACGCTGATCGACACGCGGCTGATCCTCGCCGCAGGCGCCATGTCCGCCGCCTGGGCTGCCTGGCGCATGGCGGCCTGGCGCCGCCAGCTCGATGGCGCCGCCGACGCCAAGGCGGTCGCATGAGCGCCAGTACGTCCGGGCAGAGCTTGTCGCTGTTGAAGCTGCGCGGGCCGCAGACGGCGCAGCAACTGGCGCTCTTGCTCGGCATCACCTCCATGGGCGCGCGGCGCCAGCTCGAAGCGGCGCAGCAGAAGGGCCTGGTGGCTTTCGAGGACGTGGCTGACAAGGTGGGGCGCCCGGCGCGGCGCTGGGCGTTGACGCGCGAGGGCCACGCGCGCTATCCGGACCGGCATGCCGACCTGACCCTGGAATTGATCGGGCAAGTGAAAAACCTGTTCGGTGACGAGGGCCTGGATAAATTGATCGACGCGCGCGAACGCAGCAGTGTCGCCGCCTACAGCACGCTGATCGACTTGCGCCTTGCGCTGGCGCAAAGAGTGGAGATCCTGGCGCGGACGCGCGATGACGAGGGTTACATGGCCCATGCCGAGGCGCAGGACGATGGCAGTGTCTTGTTGGTGGAAAACCATTGCCCGATTTGCGCAGCGGCCACCGCATGCCAGAATTTCTGCCGCTCGGAGCTGGCCATCTTTCAGCGGGTGTTGGGGGACGATTGCATGGTGGAACGCAGTCAATATCTGCTGCAGGGCGGGCGGCGCTGCGTGTACCGGATCGTGCCGGTGAGGTGAAGCCAAGCAAAGGCTGGGGTCAGACCCGGCGGGTCTGACCCCACATGGAGTCAACTTACTTCTTGGCAGCCTTCGGCTTGGCAGCGGGCGCCGCCTTTTCAGGCGCAGCTTGTGCGCCGGCCGTGGCCTGCGCCACTTGCGCGCTAGCCTTGGCAATTTGATCTTCCACCGTCTTCACGGCCTGTTTCGTGGCCTTGGTTACTTGTTCGTAACCGAGGAAGGCGTTGTCGATGGCAGCCTTGACGATGGCCACGGCGTTTTCCGAGCCCGGCGGCACGTTTTTCGTGACGTCATAAATCAGGGCGCTCAAATTGCTTTTTGCTTCGGCCACGTGGGCTTCTGCGGCCGTGGTGAATTCCGTGTGGATTTCCTTGATGATGTCGTCGAGTTGCTGTTTATACGCTTTTGCACCGGCAACACCCGGTTGCAGTTGGGCAGCGGCGGCCGCCATGGCAGCCTTTGGATCCTTGGCCTGACTGATTTCCTTGCTGGCGGCAAGGCCATCTTCGATGCCGGACTTGGCGGTAGCCATGTTCAGCGCCAGTACCTGCTCCACGCCTTGCACGGCCTTGGAGGTGAGGCTGTTGAAGGTCATCAGCTGGAATTCAAACAGGGCCTTGGTGGCCGATGCGAATTGTTCGGGATTTGTAAACATGTGGTCTCCTCGGTTTGAATAGATACGTTCTTATCGTTCCATACTCTTTCGATGCCGCATTGCCATTGCTTGCTCTCAAGCCGGTGCCCCGTGTGGTCATGGCCCCATTATTTAACAAGCGCCGGTTTTTCGCAACGGCTATCTTTGTACGGTCCCGAGGCCAGTTCCCAGCCAAATCCCAGGGTGGACTGGGCGCATGACAGGGTGCCGTCGATCTTGCTGCGCCATTGGTACCAGGGTGCCGGCGCGGCCGAGGCGTACGCGCAGGCGGCCAGCAGGACTGCGGCGATCAGGTATTTCATCAGTGCTCCGAAAGAAAAGTCTGCCGATATTGTAGCGCGCCAGCGATTCAGGCAGCCGGCGATTGCGGCGCTGCGGCCGGTAACTGCAGGGTGAAGGTGGTGCCGCTGTCGGCACCGGTGCTGCTGCTGGCGCCGATATTGCCACCCAGCACGCCCGTGACGATATTGTGCGCCACATGCAGGCCCAGGCCCGAGCCGCCGGACCCGAGCTTGGTCGTGAAAAAGGGGTCGTAAATGCGCGCCAGATCGTCGGCGGCGATGCCCACGCCCGTGTCGGCGATGGACACGGTGATCATCTGCCCGTCATCGCTGGCGCACGCGGTGATGCTGATATTGCCGCCGCTGCGCCCCTCGAAGCCATGGCGCAGGCAGTTTTCCAGCAGGTTGCTTAGTACCTGACCCAGCGGATCGGGATAGCTGTCCATGACCAGGCCGTCTGGTACGTTTTGCGTCAGGCTCAGGCCGGCGGCCTTGAGCAGCGTGGACATGGGCAGCATCAGTTCGGCGATGAACTGGCGTAGCGGAAAGCGCCGCCGTGGCGAGCTGGCGTGGTCAACGGCGATCAGCTTGAAGCTCGAGACCAGGTCAGCGGCGCGCTGCAAGTTGCGCAGCATGATGGCGTCCGCTTCACTCGCTTGGCTCAGGTAGGCACCGAGTTCGGAGCGGCGCAGTCCGTCCTGGAAGCTGGCCTGGATATCGCGCGTGCGCTCGGCCATGGTGGTGGCCACCACCAGGCCGTTGCCGATCGGCGTATTGAGTTCGTGCGCAATGCCAGCGACCAGCGCGCCCAGTGCGGCCAGCTTGTCGCGGCGCACCAGTTCTTCTTGCGTGATGGACAGGTTTTCCAGCGCTGCGGCCAATTCCCGGTTCGTCTGCTCGGAGTGCTCCTTGGCCTGCGTCAAGGCTGCCGTGCGTTCGTCTACCAGCTCTTCGAGGTGGGCGCGGTGGCGCTGCAGTTCGCGTTCGTGGCGCATGCGCCCGATGGCGATGCCTGCCAGGTCGGTGGCCGTATCGATCAGCTGCAGCTCGTGCGCATCGGGCTTGCGCACTTCGCGGTAGTACATGGCGAAAGAGCCGAGCACGGCGCCATCCTGGCCGAAGATGGGGCGCGACCAGCAGGCACGCAAGCCGAACGGTGCCGCCAGATCGCGGTAAGGTGCCCACAGCGGATCGTGCATGATATCGCTCACGACCACCGGTTCGTGCCGGAACATGGCCGTGCCGCAGGAGCCCACGCCGGGTCCGATGGCCACGCCTTCGAGCTGGGCCAGGTACTCGGGCGGCAGGCTGGGACCGGTCGCGCTGTGCATGTGGATGCCATCATCGTCGAGCAGCATGATGGAACAGAGCACGCCACGCGACTGGCTTTCGATCAGCAGCAGCTGGTTCAGGGTGGGGTTCAGGGGTGCGCCCTTGGCGACCATTTCCAGCAAGGCGCTCTGGCCCGCGCGCATCGCTTCGGCGAAGTTGCGTTCGGTTAAGTCGATGACGCGCGCATGGACCAGCTGGCGCCCTGGCACGGACAAGCGCATCAAACGGATTTCGCAGGCGATCAGGTGGCTGTCGCGGTGGCAGCAGATGGCGCGGAAAACGACGATCTTGCCTTGCAAGGTATCGCCGATCTTCTCTTCCAGCAATTGCGGCGAGGCGCGGCCGTCGTCCTGATGCCTGGGGAACAGCGGCTCGATGCCGCCTTGCAGCAGTTCGGCCAGCGGCATGCCGAACAATTCTTCGGTCAGGTGGTTGGCGTCGATCAGCAGGCGGTTGTCGATATCGAACAGCAGCACGGCGTCGGGTGAGCCAGCCAGGATGGCATGGTAATTGACTTCCAGCGTTTGCGGATGCCGCGGCCGCGCCGGTGTTGCAGCCGTTGCAGTGGTAACGGAAAGGCGCGCGGCCTGCACCTCGGCCTTGTGCAATGCCAGTTCCATGAGGATTTTTTCCGCCACGTCGCGCGCATTGAAGGGCATTTTGATGTAATCGCTGGCGCCGGCGCCCACGCTGCGGCCCTGTTCCTCGGCGCTGGGGGTGGCCGACATCAGCAGCAGGGGCACGCCGTGGCTTCCGCCCGCATTGCGCAGGCGCAGGCAGGTGGCGCCGATATTCGTGCCGGCCAGCGCCGCGTCGAGCAAGATCAAGTCGGTACCGCCGGCCGCCAGTTGCACGCCTTCGTCGACATCACCCGCCAGTCCCGTGCCCAGGTTATGTCGGTCCAGCACATACAGCAGTTCGCGCACATCGTCAGGTGAATTGCTGACCAGTAGCACCTTGGCCCGATCGGCGATGGAAGAAATCAACTGAGTCATGGTGGCGCGCCCTTACGCGTATCGTGAGGTGTGAGGTTAGTATTACATCAAGGCAAGTCGGAGTAAACGACAATTCCTGGTAAGCCAAAGCAAGGCAATGGCAGACGATGTTACGCCTTCTGTGATGCCAGTTCGGTGCGCGCCTGTTCGATACGCGCGTAATTATCCTCGATCCAGTCGACCAGCACGGCCAGCCGTTCGGCCGCCTCGCGTCCCAGCGGCGTGAGGCTGTATTCTACCTTGGGCGGTATCACCAGATATGCCTGGCGCAGCACGAAGCCGTCGCCTGCCAGCGCTTCCAGAGTTTGCGCCAGCATTTTTTCGCTGACCCCGCCCACTTCGCGGCGCAGTTCGCTGAAGCGCCGCGTGCCGCTTAGTAGCAATACCAGCACTAGCACGGCCCAGCGGCTGGTCAGGTGGCTGAGCACGACGCGCGACGGACAGGCCGCTGCGAGCAGTTGCGCGCCCTGGTTTTGCTCGGTGAGGGCGGCGCGCAGGCTGGCCCCTGGAGTGTCTGTGGACATGCTAGTTGGCCTTCAAGATGGGAGTGTGGTGGGCGTGTAAATTAATACTTACCAAAAGGTACGTACTTACAATAAGTAAGTAATAGTCCTATTATAGGGTCTTGTCATCCACTCTCCAAGGAAAAATCATGATCGTCATCACCGGTGCCACAGGTAATCTGGGCCAGCACGTCATCGCCAGCCTGCTCACGTGCGTACCTGCAGAGCACATCATCGCCGCCGTGCGCAACCCGGCCAAGGCCGCCAACCTGGCCGCACTGGGCGTGCAAGTGCGCCAGGCCGATTACAACGATGCTGCCAGCCTCGACGCGGCTTTCAAGGGCGCGACAAAAATCCTGCTCATTTCGTCGAGCGAAGTGGGCCAGCGCGCGCCGCAGCACCAGAATGTCGTCGACGCGGCCAAGCGGGCAGGCGTGTCTCTGCTCGCCTACACCAGCGTCTTGCGCGCCGACACGTCACCGCTGGGCCTGGCCGCCGAACACGTCATCACGGAAGCGGCTATCCGCGCCTCCGGCCTGCCTTACGCTTTCCTGCGCAACGGCTGGTATCTGGAAAATCACACGGAGCACCTGGCGCCCGTGCTTGAACATGGCGTGGTATTGGGTGCAGCGCAAGGCGGGCGTTTCTCGTCGGCCGCGCGCGCCGACTACGCCGCCGCCGCCGCTGCCGTGTTGACGGCGCCAGAGCCGCAAGCCATTTATGAACTGGCCGGCGACCAGGGCTTTAACCTGGCCGAGTACGCCGCTGAAGTGGCGCGTCAGTCGGGCAAGGCGATTGTCTACAAGGATATGGCGCAGGCCGACTTCAAGCTAGCCTTGCTTGGCGTGGGCGTGCCGGAAGGTTTTGCGCAGTTGCTGGCCGATTCCGATGCGGGCGCAGCCGATGGGGCTCTGGAAGACAATGGGCAGCAATTGAGCGCGCTGATTGGTCGTCCGACGACTAGCCTGCTTGACGCCGTCAAGGCGGCGCTGGCGAAGTAAGGGAAATGCAGGGGCGCGGCCGCAGGAGAGGGTGGCCGCGTGGCATTCTGGAATGAAAAAAGCCGCAAACTCGTGAAAGTTTGCGGCTTTTTTGCGAATTAGGTAATGGTGCCCACGAAGGGACTCGAACCCCTACACCCGAAGGCACATGGACCTGAACCATGCGCGTCTACCAATTCCGCCACGTGGGCACTGATGCTGCTTAATGCTTATTGCTTATTACTATCTGCTGCTGTCTCACTACTGTACTGCGGACTACAACGACAACATCTCGTTGCTGGTGGTGCCCACGAAGGGACTCGAACCCCTACACCCGAAGGCACATGGACCTGAACCATGCGCGTCTACCAATTCCGCCACGTGGGCATTATGCTGCTGACTGCTTTACTACTTTATCACTTTTTACTGCGGATCACAACGCTCAACAACGCGTTGCTGGTGGTGCCCACGAAGGGACTCGAACCCCTACACCCGAAGGCACATGGACCTGAACCATGCGCGTCTACCAATTCCGCCACGTGGGCAATGTTACTGCTTGCTACTCTTTATCGCCGCGTGTTCTGCAGCGAGGACAAAATCATAAGGGCTGGCGCGCATTCGGTCAATCAACATTTTGCACTTTTCTTCAAGAAACATATCTTTTCGCCTGAAAACGGCTGTTCCCTATGAAAAAAGGCAAGATGTGCCTCTTTTTTCAGCGCTTTTTCGTCAGATTCCTTCCTTGGGGAGCGGGAGCGGGCGCGGCTGCCGACCTGCCGCAGTATGAGCGGCAGGCGGTGATTTGCGGCACAGAAATGAAAAAAGCCGCAAACTCGTGAAAGTCTGCGGCTTTTTTGCGAATTAGGTAATGGTGCCCACGAAGGGACTCGAACCCCTACACCCGAAGGCACATGGACCTGAACCATGCGCGTCTACCAATTCCGCCACGTGGGCACTGATGCTGCTGTAACTCACTACTTTACTACTTTGCTTCTGGCGTCATTGTTGCCAAATAACTTAGCAACAATTCTGCTATCATAGCGACTTGAAGAGTTTTGCGCCAGATGAGCTTTCGCTCCATACTGCACATCAACCCTGTACCGCTTCTCTTGTGACGCCACGCCGATAAAGGCGTTTTGCTGCAAGAGGGCTAGATTATAGAGCAATATTTGCCGAAGTCAAATGCATTGCGCACTTTTCCCCCTTTTTTTCATTGGCGGGGCACTTGTTCGGTTTCCGCTACGCTGTCCGTTAGGCAAACCAAGGCGTCGTCCGGTACACTACCGGACATCACCGTGTCAATATTGACGGTGATGTCATCGGTCTTTGTATTCCGTTTGATCACTGTCAATAACAACTATAGAAATACTTTTGAGCCAAAATACCCACACCATCCCCAGCCGGGAGGACATTCTCGGCATATTCCGCAGCGTCAACGCGCCTCTCGACCCGCAGTCTCTGGGGAAAACGCTGCAAGTGCATGCCGATTCCATGGATGTCCTGGTCCGTCGCCTGAAGGCGATGGAGCGTGACGGCCAGCTGAAGTCTGATGCCAGCGGCGTATTCTGCCTGGCCGACCAGAGTGCGCTTGTCGCCGGTCGCGTCACCAGCCACCGCGATGGCTTCGGTTTCGTCATTCCCGACGACGCCAGCGCCGACCTGTTCTTGCCTGAAAAAGAAATGCAGAAAGTCTTGCATGGCGATAAGGTCATGGCCCGCATCGTCGGCACGGACCGTCGCGGTCGCCCGGAAGGCACGATCGTGGAAGTCACTTACCGCGCCAATACCCACGTGATCGGTCGTTTGATCCAGGAAAACGGCACCTGGGTCGTGGCGCCGGAAGACCAGCGCATCGGCCAGGACATCCTGGTGACCGGCTCGGTGGGCAAGGCGAAGGCCGGCCAGATTGTCAGCGTCGAGTTGACCGAACAGCCGATGCGCTTCAAGCAGCCGGTCGGCAAGATCGTTGAAGTGCTCGGTGCACTCGACGATCCCGGCATGGAAATTGAAATTGCCGTGCGCAAATTCAACGTGCCACACATCTTTTCCGCCACTGCCTTGAAACAGGCGGAAAAACTGCCGTTCGAAGTGCGTGCCGCCGACTTGAAAGAGCGTGTCGACCTGCGCGACGTGCCATTGGTGACCATCGATGGCGAAGATGCGCGCGATTTCGACGATGCCGTGTATTGCGAACCCGTCAAGATCGGCCGCGCCAACTGCTTCCGCCTGATCGTGGCCATTGCCGATGTCAGCCATTACGTGAAGCCGAACGACGCGCTCGACGTCGACGCGCTCGAACGCAGCACGTCCGTCTACTTCCCGCGCCGCGTGATCCCGATGCTGCCGGAAAAGCTGTCGAATGGCTTGTGCTCGCTGAACCCGGCCGTCGACCGTCTGACCCTCGTCTGCGACGCCGTCGTCAGCGACAAGGGCGAATTGAAGGCCTACCAGTTCTACCCGGCCGTGATCCATTCTGCCGCGCGCCTCACGTATGATGAAGTCGCTGCCGTGCTGGGCAATACCAAGGGACCCGAAGCGGCACGCCGCGCCGACATCCTGCCGCAGCTGCAAAACCTGGAAACTGTGTATCGCGCCTTACTGAAAGCACGCACGCAGCGCGGCGCCATCGATTTCGAGACGACGGAAACGTACATCGTCTGCAATAGTGCCGGCAAGATCGAAAAGATCATCCCCCGCACGCGCAATGAAGCGCACAAGATTATCGAAGAGTGCATGCTGGCAGCGAACGTCTGTGCCGCTGATTTGTTGCTGCGCAACAAGCATCCTGGCACTTACCGCATCCACGCCAGCCCGACCAAGGAAAAGCTCACGCAAGTGCGCACTTTCCTGAAACAGGTAGGCTTGAACTTGACGGGTGGCGACACGCCATCGGCATCGGATTACCAGACGCTGATGCAGCAGATCAAGCTGCGCCCCGACGCGGCCCTGTTGCAAACGATGCTGCTGCGTTCGATGCAGCAAGCCGTCTATAGTCCGGACAATATCGGCCACTTTGGCCTGGCCTATGAGGCTTACGCCCACTTCACCAGCCCGATCCGTCGCTATCCCGACTTGCTCACGCACCGCGCCATCAAGGCTATTTTGCAAGGCAAGAAATACGAGCCCAAGCTGTCCGATAAGGTCGTGTTGAACACCAACGTCTCGAACGCCACGCGCAAGCAGCAGGCCAAGGACAAGGCCGACGGCAAGCCGAAGAAGACCGATCTGACCATATGGGACGCGCTCGGTGTGCATTGCTCCGCCAACGAGCGCCGTGCCGACGAAGCGTCGCGCGACGTGGAAGCGTGGCTGAAATGCTACTTCATGCAAGACAAGCTGGGCGAGGAATTCACGGGCACCATCACGGGCGTGACCACCTTTGGCGTGTTCGTGCAGCTCGACACCCTGTTTGTCGAAGGCTTGGTGCACGTCACCGAGCTGGGCACCGACTACTTCCAGTACGACGATGCGCGCCATGAATTGCGCGGCGAACGCACGGGCAAGCGCTTCCAGCTGACGGACCGCTTGACGGTACAAGTGGCGCGTGTCGATCTGGAGACACGCAAGATCGACCTGCGTCTGGTGACCGATGCGGAACTGGCGGGCGAAGAAGCGCCAGCCAAAGCGAGCGGTGGCGGCAAGCGCAAGGGCGAGAAGAAATCGATGCACAAGCCAGGTCCAGTGACCGAACAGCGCCACGAGATCAAGGCCGTCGTCAACAACGGCGGCAAGGCCGGCAATGGCTCCGGCGGCCGTGCCAATGGCGCCCGGGCGCCAGCCAAGCCTGCTGCCAAGGCGCAAGCCAAGGCGGCGCCGAAAGCGGCAGCCCCCAAGGCAGCGGCGCCCAAGCGTAGCAAAAAACCTGTTGCGGCCCCCGCCGCAGCGGCACCACGTGCAGCAAAAACTGTATCAAAAACAAGCAAAAGCAAGCGATAAAAGAAGCGATAACACATGAAGAATAAAATGATTTTCGGCTTCCATGCCGTCACCTCGCGCCTGCGTCACGAAGCGTCGTCCGTGGAAGAAATTTTTGTCGATGCCAGCCGCGTCGACGGCCGCATGAAAGACATGATTGCTGCCGCCAAGGCTGCCAACGTGCGCGTCATGCCGGTTGACTCCTCGCGTCTGGACAAGATTGTCGGCACGCGCCGTCACCAGGGCGTAATCGCCTTTGCGTCGCAGCTGTCGCTGGCGCGCAATCTCGATGAGCTGCTGGACGCCATCGACGGCCCGCCACTGCTGTTGATACTCGACGGCATTACCGACCCGCACAACCTGGGCGCCTGCCTGCGCGTGGCCGACGGCGTCGGCGCACATGCCGTCATCGTGCCGAAGGACCGCGCCGTGGGCTTGAATACCACGGCCGCCAAGGTCGCCAGTGGCGCCGCCGAAACCGTCCCGTACATCACCGTGACGAACCTGGCGCGTACCATGCGTGAACTCAAGGACCGCGGCATCTGGCTGATCGGTACCTCGGACGATGGCGAAAAAGGCCTGTACGAAGCCGATTTCACGGGCCCGACCGCGCTGGTCATGGGTTCCGAAGGCGAAGGCATGCGCCGTTTGACGCGCGACACCTGCGACATCCTCGTCAGCATCCCGATGTTCGGCTCCGTCGAGAGCCTGAACGTGTCGGTGGCCTCCGGTGTGTGCTTGTATGAAGCGCGCCGCCAGCGTATTGCGCTGGAGCCATAACAAGCGGCCAAGTCTTCAGCGTGCCATTTGCTTGAGCTATTTTTACCCCAAAAGCAAATCCTGGGGTCGTACCCTCAGGGTACGACCCCGGCACTTTCGCCGTTGGGTTGAGTGCATTTGATCAGCCGCCGCCCTTGAGGCGGCGCTTGTTTATCTGCCTCCCCGGCAGCGCACCGCCGAATACGCTACCATTTGCGTCTTGTCTCTTATCTATTCAGAAATCCGTCTTATGTTCCACCACCTGCGCGAAGATATCAACAGCATCATAGAACGTGACCCCGCCGCCCGCAATGGCTGGGAGGTGATGACCTGTTATCCGGGCTTGCACGCCATCGTCATGCATGGCTGGGCAAACTGGTGCTGGACGCGCCACATGAAGTGGGTGGGGCGCTTCATTTCCTACATCGCGCGCATCATCACGGGTATTGAAATCCACCCGGGCGCTGTCATCGGCCGGCGCGTCTTCATCGACCATGGCTTCGGCGTGGTGATCGGCGAGACGGCCGTCGTCGGCGACGACTGCACCATTTACCAGGGCGTGACCCTGGGCGGCACCTCGCTGCACAGCGGCGCCAAGCGCCATCCGACCCTGCAGCGTGGCGTCATCGTGGGCGCCGGCGCCCAGGTGCTGGGCAGCTTCACCGTAGGCGAGTATGCCAAGGTGGGCTCGAACGCCGTGCTGCTGAAAGCCGTGCCGTCCGGCGCCACGGCTGTTGGCAACCCGGCGCACATTGTACAAAAGGATGTCAGTGCCTTGCGCGAGGGCAGCACGGCGCACCTGTTTGCCGCGTATGGCGTGACGCCCAACGGCGACGATCCCCTGTCGAAAGCGCTGCAAGGATTGATCACGCATGCCGTGGCACAGGAGCAGCGCATCGAAACCATCGTCGCCACGCTGAAGGCGGCGGGCATCTGCTGCCAGGGCGTGCCCGATTGTGATAAATTCGATTCCGAGCAAATGAACAAGCTGGTTGATTAAGGAAACAGGCATGACTACAGACGCAAATGCAGCAGAAAAGAGTAGTGACAATCCGAATTTGCTCGACCCCTTCGAGATCCGCGTGCTGGCCGTGCTGGCTGAAAAGGAAGCGCTGACGCCGGACAGCTACCCGCTGTCCCTGAATGCCCTGACGAACGGCTGCAACCAGCTGTCCAGCCGCGACCCCGTCATGGTCTTGTCCGAGGAAACCGTGTACGACGTGCTGCAGCGCTTGATGCAGCGTAAATTCGTCAACGGCATCACGCAGGCAGGTGCACGGGTCGCCAAGTATGAACACCGCATGCGCATCAAGTGGTCGCTGGAACAGGACAAGCTGGCCATCCTGACGATATTGATGCTGCGTGGTTTGCAAACGGCGGGCGAGATTCGCAGCCGCAGTGGCCGCGTGCATGAGTTCAAGTCGGTGGCGGAAGTGGAGTCCGGCCTGCAATTTTTGATTGACAAATATCCGCCGCTGGTGGCCAGGCTGGCGGTCGCTCCCGGCGCCAAGGAGCCGCGCTATGGCCACTTGCTGGGCGGCGAAGAGGCGCTGGCGCAGATCGAGACGGCGGCCGGTTTTGCCGGTGCCGTCAGCGCGCCGCAGCAGGGCAGCCGGGTCGCCCAGCTGGAACAGGAAGTGCTGCAATTGCGCAGCGACTTCGATGGCCTGGCAGCGCAGTTCGAGGCCTTCCGCAAGCAATTCGAATAGCAGTCCTTCACGCCTGGCTTTTAGCCGCTCCCTGTCAGTTCGAGCGCGTTTCCGGTATCATTGGGCATGAATAAGATTTCTTTCCAACCGTTTGTTATTGGTGTCGCTGGCGGTAGCGGCAGTGGCAAGTCCACCGTATCCCAGCAAGTACTGGCGTCCTTTGGTGCCGACATGGTCTCGGTCGTGATGCAGGACGATTACTACCGCGACCAGACACACCTCACCCCAGAAGTTCGCCGCCAGCAGAATTACGACCATCCGCAGGCGTTCGAGTGGTCATTGCTGGTGCAGCACATCCAGTCTTTGCGTAACGGCGTGGCCATCGAGATGCCCGAGTACGACTTCACACTGCATAACCGCTCCAGCAGGACTATTCTAGTCAAGCCGGCCCCGGTGATCGTGGTCGAGGGCTTGTTTGCCTTGTACGACGCCAACTTGCGCGACATGATGTCGCTGAAGATTTTCGTCGATACCGCTTCTGACGTGCGCTTCATCCGCCGCATGCAACGCGATATTACCGAGCGCGGCCGTTCGGTAGAGAGCGTCACCGAGCAGTATCTGGAAACCGTACGCCCGATGCACAAGCAATTCATCGAGCCCACCAAGCGCAATGCCGATGTCATTTTGCCGCATGGCGCCAATGGTCCTGCGGTCGATATGATTACCGCCAAGGTGGCCAGTGTTATCGGCCAGTTGCAGCGGGCCACTTGAAGCAGCGCTCCCCTTGCTTAACCGCTCCCTCATCGACTCCGACAAGGTTGCGGTGATCGCTTCTGCCGATCAGCTTGCGCCCGCCGGTGTTGGTAAATAACTACTTTTTCAGGCGACTGAACCGGTCCAATATGCAAAAACGCCCCGACGGACGGTAATGCCGTTCAGTTAGTGTGTAGTGATGCTATTTTTAGCCCAAGAACTAGGACAGGGGTCGGACCCTGAGGGTCCGACCCAGCTCTTTGCCTCTGGGGTTGGCGAATTTACTGGCGCTCATAAATCACGCCAAAACCCTTAACTGAACGGCATTACCGACGGACGGGGCGTTTTAGATGGGGCCGGTATCGTGCGCTGTCAGCCTTCTTCGCGCCAGCGGCGCAGGCCGATGGCCGCGTATATCATCGCCGCGCCGGCCACCGCACCCAGCCAGACGGCTGGCAAGGCCAGGCTGGACCAGGAATTGCTAAAGACATCGATGCGTGTCATGTGCGATCCCCCTGCTGCCATGGCGTACATCTGCGGTAGCAGTTGCGGCTCGAACATATACCAGCTGCCGGGCAGGGTGCCCAGCAGGGCGCGTCCGAAGACAGGCAGTTGTACCCAGCTAAGTTCGTTTTCCGTCTGCGTCAGCTTGCCTACCCAGGCTGTCAAAATGAGCAATAGCAGCGGCACGCCGACGGCCCACAGGAAGACTTTCGATTTGGCCCAGCTCGATATCATCAGCAGCCAGCCGACCGTCGGCAAAGCCCACAGGCAATACACGGGCAGCAAGCCGAACACGCGCAGCGGTCCCAGGTACAGGCCGGGAGAACCTAGCAGTTCGGCAAACACGTCGATGCCGTTGGCCGCCAGCACGCCGCTCAGTAGCAAAATCAGGGCCAACGAGGTCAGGCTGGCGGCGGCAGCCACGATCAGTGGCGCGACCAGCAGGGCGATGGCCACTTTCGACAGCACCGTCTGCGCATCCGAGATGGGCAGCGATTTCCAGAACAGCACGCTGCGGTCGCGGCGGTCGTCATGCAAGGCGCTCAGGCAATAGAAGAACACCAGCAAACCCAGCGCCAGGAACAGCGGCGCGGCCGCGTAGGTATAGTTGTTGGCGACGGCGTCGATGATTTCCGTACGGCGCGGAGCGAAGCTGCGGGTATTGAAGATGGTGCTCCAGGAAATTTCCTCGCCATTGACCACCAGCGCCGTGCGCATTTTGGTCTTTGCGACCGTCGCAGCCGCCATCACGGCACCGAGCACCGTCATGACGACGCCGATCAGGGCCGGGGTCCACACCAGCATGCCCTTGTGTTCCCATAATTCACGCCGGAGCAGCCATTGCAGCTTGTTTGCAGGGGAAATATTCATTGGTACGATCCTTTCATGGTCGCGACAAACAGATCAGCCAGGCTAGGCGTGCGTACTTCGCCCAGGGCCGCCAGTTGGGTGCGGTCAACGCCGTCGAACAGCATCACCGATTTGCCGAACACGCTGCGTTCGCTGATCGGCTGCAGCGCGCGCGCCGGATTGACGTGCTGCGGGCCCACCATCACCTCGATGTAGCGCTCGCCGACCTCTTCCATGGTCGAAGCGAGCACGATCTTGCCGTCGCGAATGAACATCAGGTCGCTGAGGATGTGTTCCACTTCCTCGATCTGGTGCGTGGTGATGACGATGGTCTTGTTCTCATCGAAATAGTCTTCCAGCAGGTTCTGGTAAAACTGCTTGCGGTACAAAATGTCCAGGCCCAGCGTGGGCTCGTCGAGCACCAGCAGTTTGGCGTCGATGGCCATGACCAGCGCCAGGTGCAGCTGCACCACCATGCCCTTGGACATGGCTTTGACCTTCATCTTTGGCGTCAGCTTGGTGTGGGCCAGGTAGCGTTCGGCCTTGCTGCGGTCGAAACGTGGATGCACGCCGGCAACGAAATCGATGGCGTCGGCCACCCGCAGCCAGCCCGGCAGGATGGCCACGTCGGCGATGAAGCACACGTCGTCCATCAGCGCGTCGCGCTGCACGCGCGGATCGCGCCCCAGCACCGACAAGTCGCCATCGAAGCCCGTCAAGCCGAGGATGGCCTTGAGCGTGGTGGTCTTGCCGGAACCGTTAGGCCCGATCAAGCCGACGATGCGCCCTGGCGCGATATCGAAGCTGATGCTATCGAGGGCCACCTGTTTGCCGTACTGCTTGCGCAGGCCGCGCGCGCTGATGACACTATCGTTGTTCAATGCATTCATGCGTTCTCTCCAGGTGCGCCGCTGTCGCGGCTCGCTTGCAGCAGTCGATCGAGGTCCAGCCCCAGTTGCGTGATGCGTTCCAGCATCGCCGGCCATTCTTCGCGCAGGAAGCGCTCGCGTTCACTGGCCAGCAATTTGTCGCGGGCGCCTTCCAAGACATACATACCGAGTCCTCTGCGTTTTTCCACCAGGCCATCGTCGACCAGCTCCTGGTAGGCGCGCGAGACCGTGATGGGATTCAATTGATAATCGGCCGCCACCTGGCGTACCGAAGGCAGGGCGTCGCCCGATTGCAGCATGCCATCGAGCATCATGCCCACCACCCTGGCCTTGAGTTGGCGGTAGATGGGGCTATTGTCGTTCCATTGCGCGCTCATGGAATGCGCTCCGATATGGGTGGCGCGGGGCGGGGAGTAAAAAGTACTGTCGGCATGCAAGCTCCGTGATGTATTGAGTTGGTGTTGTAGTTAACTATAACACTAAGAATTGGAAAATCAACACATATTTTTGCGCCAGTTGCCTGGCCATGCGCTGCAGATGGCTGCCATCAAGGAGGAAGTGGCTGGTGGCGGCGTGGAGATGTGCCAGCCGGCCGTGCCGAGGTGATCAGTATGGACGTCGCCATGACGGTTAGCCCAGGCAAACGCGGCTACCGAGCAAATGCCCGTGCGCCAGTCAGCGCTGGTCTAGTCGATGATATCGCCGTTCAAGCCATGGCGCATGATGTTGCCGCGGGTATCGATGGCAATCCAGCCGCCGCGCGGCTGTTCCTGCGCCGCGACGTCGCACTCCCAGTCGGGCAAGACATAGCGCACGGTATTGCCAACTTGATGCAGGGCCGGGCGGTGCGTATGGCCGTGTATCATCACGCTGCTGTCGTGTTCGGCAAATACTTGTGCGATGGCGTCGGGCGTGACATCCATGATGAGCATGGATTTTTCGCCATTGTGCTCGCGGCTGCTTTTGCGCAAACCGGCAATGATGGCCTTGCGCTGTGCCAGCGGCATGGACAGGAACTGTTTTTGCCAGGCGCTCTGGCGCACCATGGCGCGAAACTCCATGTATTGCAGGTCTTGCGTGCATTCGGCGTCGCCATGCAGCAAGACGATGCGCTGGCCGGCAATCGTGGCCACGTGCGGTTCCTCGAGCAGGGTGGCGCCAGCGGCGGCGGCAAAGCCGGAGCCGACGAGAAAGTCGCGGTTGCCGGCGATCCAGTAGACGCGCACGCCAGCATCGCTGACGGCGCGGATGGCTGCCGTCATGCGCGCATTGAACGGGTCTTCCAGGTCATCGTCGCCGGCCCAGTATTCGAACAGGTCGCCCAATAGATACAGCGCTTGCGCATATTGCGCATGGCGTTCCAGGAAAGAAAGAAAGGCCGCGCTGGTGCGCGGGTGCGAGCTCTGCAGATGCAGGTCGGAAATAAAGAGTGCGGCAGGCATTGTCATCGTTCAACGCTCCCGTAGTGAACGGATTGCTTGGTTGCGAGACGCATGATTACTGCCCGGTTTGGTTGGTGTATTGAATGAATTGCTGAAGGTGGCTCTGAAAACCGTAGCGAGCAGGCCCAATGCCGGGTCGAGTAGCGGAGCTGTACTTGAGTACAGCGAGCAACGGAAACCCGGCAGTGGGCTGAGCAATAGGTTTGCAGGCCTACCTTATGCTGCTTCGACTTTCTCGATGATGACGTCCGTTACTGGCACGTCGGCGAACATGCCGGTGCGCGAGGTTTTTACGGCGCGGATGGCGTCGACGACTTCCTTGCCGTCGGTGACTTTGCCGAACACGGCGTAGCCCCAGCCGTCCTGGCCTGGATAGTCGAGGAAGCTGTTGTTCTTGATGTTGATGAAGAACTGTGCCGATGCCGAGTGCGGGTCCGACGTGCGGGCCATGGCCAGCGTGTAGGTATCGTTTTTCAGACCGTTCTTGGCTTCGTTTTCCACGGTGGTGTCGGCTGGCTTTTGTTTCATGCCTGGCTCGAAACCGCCGCCCTGGATCATGAAGCCGTCGATGACACGGTGGAAAATCGTGTTGTCGTAGTGACCGGCTTGCATGTAAGCCAGGAAGTTGGCAACCGTTTTCGGTGCTTTCTCGGCGTCCAGTTCAGCGGTGATCTTGCCCAGATTGGTGGTGATGATAACGGATGTCATGATGATCCTTAATGAATTGGATGAAGAATGATTCGACGGCCCCCATGGTTCAGGGCCGTAAAAACGCTATTTTACAGTTTTGCGGGCGCAGATTTGAGTAAAGTCGCCGATTCGATCACCACGGGGGTGACAGGCACGTTCTGATGCGGTCCCTTGTCGGCAACGGGCACGGCCTTGATCTTGTCGACTACGTCCATGCCACTGACGACTTTGCCGAATACCGTATAGCCGAAACCGTCGCGGCCCGGATAGTCGAGCGCGCCGTTGTCATTGACGTTGATGAAGAATTGCGAGGTGGCCGAATGCGGGTCGCCCGTGCGCGCCATGGCGATGCTGTAGGTGACGTTTTGCAAGCCGTTTTGCGCTTCATTCTTGATCGGCGCTTTCGCCGCTTTCTGCTTCATGTTCTTCTCGAAGCCGCCACCCTGTATCATGAAGCCGTCGATGACGCGGTGAAACACGGTGCCCTTGTAATATCCGCTTTTCACGTACTGTAAGAAATTTGCCACGCTGTGTGGCGCTTTTTCCTGGTTCAGTTCCAGCACGATCTCGCCCAGGCTGGTTTTCAGGCTGACGTGCGGCGCCGAGGCGGGGGCAGCCGCAGGGCTTGCAGGCGCGGCTGCCACGACGGCGCTGCCCAGGGTGAGGCCGGCAAACACGGTGCAAAAGCGGGCCAGGAAAGACAGGCGTTTCGATTTAATTTCTTGCATGAAGGTGTCCTTGATCGTTATTTTTCTCTAAACTTGCTGTCGTGCTAAAGAAATGAGTTTCGGTTCAACATCGTAAAAACCTGATTCATATCGGGCCAGTATGGTTTTTATCAATGTTATACTTGAACGCTAACGCCCTAATTCTAACAAACAAGAACAACACTACAGCGGCTCGACCAGCCTTGGCGCACACGGCAGTTCAGTGGCGCGGCACCCCCGGTGTCCGCGCCCGTCTGTCGTTTCCCCAGGCTGGCGGTCGTTCCACTTGCAAAGTACGATGAGCAATCTAAAGATTTACAACACCCTGGCTCGCGAGAAGCAGGTATTCGTCCCGATGGAAGTCGGCAAGGTACGCATGTACGTCTGCGGCATGACCATCTACGATTATTGCCATATCGGCCATGCGCGCATGATGATGGCGTTCGACGTCATCTATCGCTGGCTGAAAGCTTCCGGTTTCGACGTCACCTATGTGCGCAACATTACGGACATCGACGACAAGATCATCCGTCGCGCCGTGGAAAACGGCGAGACGATTTCCCAGCTGACGACGCGTTTCACCCGCTACATGGATGAAGACACGGCCGCGCTGGGCATTCTGACGCCCGATCATACGCCGCGCGCTACCGAGTACGTGCCGCAGATGGTGCGCCTGATCGAGCAGCTCGAAGCGAAGGGCCTGGCTTACCAGGGGGGCGATGGCGACGTCAATTACGCCGTGCGCAACTTTCCCGGCTACGGCAAGCTGTCGGGCAAGTCGCCCGATGACTTGCGCGCCGGCGAGCGCGTCGACGTCAATACGGGCAAGCGCGATCCGCTCGACTTCGTGCTGTGGAAGTCGGCTAAGGAGTCGGAGCCGGAAGAAGTCAAATGGGACACGAAGTGGGGCCGCGGCCGCCCGGGCTGGCATATCGAGTGTTCGGCCATGTCCTGCGCCCTGCTCGGTGAGCAGTTCGACATCCACGGCGGTGGCGCGGACTTGCAATTCCCGCACCATGAAAATGAAATCGCCCAATCCGAAGGCGCGTTCGGCCATGCCAGCGTGAATTATTGGATACATAACGGCTTCGTGCGCCTGGACAATGAAAAAATGTCCAAGTCGCTCGGCAATTTCTTTACCATCCGCGAAGTGCTGCAAAAGTTCGATGCCGAAGTGATCCGCTTCTTCATCCTGCGCGCGCACTACCGCAGCCCCCTCAATTACTCGGACGTGCATCTGGACGACGCGCGCCTGTCGCTGACGCGTTTGTACACGGCGCTGTCCGATGTGGTGGTGGAAGAGGGCGCCATCGACTGGAACGAAGCGCATGCAGCCCGCGTCGCCGAGGCGATGAATGACGATTTCAATACGCCACTGGCCGTCGCTGCCCTGTTTGACCTGGCAACGGAAGTCAATAAGAGCAAATCGCCGGCCCTGGCGCGTCAATTGAAGGGTCTGGCGAGCGTGTTTGGCTTGCTCGAGCGCACGCCGCAGCAATTCCTGCAAGCGACTGTCGGCGCTGCCGCTGGCGGCGAAGATGCGTCAGCCGGCATCGAAGCGGCCATCGCGGCGCGTAGTGCGGCGAAAAAAGCGCGCGACTTCGCCCAGTCCGACAAGATCCGTGCCGAACTGTTGGCCGCTGGCATCATTCTCGAAGACAAGCCTGACGGCTCGACCAACTGGCGCCGCGCATGATGCCAACGTCCAGGGAAAACGGGGAAGCACCCAAGGTGACGAATTCGGCGCAGGTGATCCAGGTGCCGCACTATTGGGAAGAGGCGAAGATCGAGCTGATGAAGCGCGACCGCATCATGAAAAAGCTCATCCCGCAATTTGGCGACCTGCACCTGGTCGGCCATAGCGACCCGTTTACCACCCTGGCCCGTTCGCTGGTGGGCCAGCAGATCACGCCCAAGGCGGCCGATGCCGCCTGGAAAAAGCTGCTGGCCGCTTGCCCCAAATGCACGCCCTCACAAGTGTTGAAGGCGGGCGCCGAGCAACTGTCCGCCTGCGGCTTGTCCAAACGCAAGACCGAATACATCCTCGACCTGGCCGACCATTTCAAGGCCAAGCGCGTGCACGCCAGCCAGTGGGACCAGATGGATGACGAAGCCGTCATCGCCGAACTGGTGCAGATCCGCGGCATCGGCCGCTGGACAGCCGAGATGTTTTTGATATTTAATCTGCTCCGGCCGAATGTCTTGCCGCTCGACGATCCCGGTTTGATCCAGGGTATCAGCGTCAATTATTTCTCCGGCGAACCTGTTTCCCGCAGCGATGCGCGCGAAGTTTCCGCCAATTGGGAACCGTGGCGCACCGTGGCGACGTGGTATTTGTGGCGCAGTCTCGACCCTGCTGCCGCACCCGATGCAGCCCCCGGCGCAGCAGCCGGTACGGTAAAATAATCATAGATGAGGCCGCGCGCGCTGGCGCCGTGGCCGGTAAAACCTGGAGGTACAATGACTAAAACGACTTTCCTCAATTTTGAACAGCCGATCGCGGAACTCGATTCCAAGATCGAAGAGTTGCGCTTCGTGCAAGACGATTCGGCCGTCGATATCTCGGAAGAGATCGACCGTCTGGCCAAGAAGAGCCAGCAGCTAACCAAAGATATCTACGCCAAGCTGACGCCCTGGCAAGTGGCGCAGATCGCGCGCCACCCGCAGCGCCCCTACACCATGGATTACGTGAATGAAATCTTCACCGATTTCCACGAATTGCATGGCGACCGCAGCTACGCCGACGATTTGTCGGTGGTAGGCGGCCTGGCCCGCTTCAACGGTCAGCCGTGCATGGTCATCGGCCACCAGAAGGGGCGCGACACGAAAGAGCGCGCTCTGCGCAATTTCGGCATGCCCAAGCCGGAAGGCTACCGCAAGGCCATGCGCCTGATGAAAGTGGCTGAAAAATTCAATCTGCCCATCTTCACCTTCGTCGACACGCCAGGCGCCTTCCCCGGCATCGACGCGGAAGAGCGCGGCCAGTCGGAAGCCATCGGCCATAACCTGTACGTGATGGCCGAGCTGAAAGTGCCGCTGATCGCCACCATCATCGGTGAAGGCGGTTCCGGCGGCGCGCTGGCCATCGCCGTGGGCGATGCCGTGCTGATGCTGCAATACTCGACCTATGCCGTGATTTCGCCGGAAGGCTGCGCCTCCATCCTGTGGAAGAGCGCCGAGCGCGCCTCCGACGCGGCCGAAGCGCTGGGCTTGACGGCGCACCGCCTGAAAGCCATGGGCCTGATCGACAAGATCATCAATGAACCGCTGGGCGGCGCCCACCGCGATCCGAAGCAGATGGCGACCTTGCTGAAACGCGCACTGGCCGACACCCTGCGCCAGTTCCATGGCATGAAAACCAAGGACTTGCTGGCCGCGCGTCATGAAAAACTGCTGAGCTACGGCAAGTTCAAGGAAACCACGCCGAGCGAGTAAATTATGTAAGCCCAACGGCAGAGTATGGGGTCAGACCTTAAGGTCTGACCCCGGCTTTTCAAGGTCTTGGGTTGAGACAACACCAGGGACAGTCCGCTAAACGACACCATCCGTTTAGCAGCCTGTCCCTCTTTGCATTCATGGAGTCCTGATTGAAAAAGCAACAAACCGCCACCGTCGCCGATATCTTTGCCCGCGCGCTGGACGCCTGCGCACCGCCAGTTGGCAGTGCTGTCGGCATCGCCCTTAGCGGCGGCCTCGATTCCGCAGCCCTGTTGCACTTGGCACATGCCTGGGCGCAGGGACGGTCCGTGACCCTGCACGCGTTTCACGTACACCACGGCCTGAGCCCGAATGCGGATGCGTGGCTGGCCCATTGCGAGCAAGCATGCGCCGACCTCGGCGTACCCTTTGAGGCGCGCCGTGTGACCCTGGAAAAAAATGCCAAGACAGGCACGGAAGAGGCCGCCCGCAAGCGCCGTTACGCAGCCTTGGGCGAACTGTGCGCCGTGCACGGCGTGCGTCTGCTGCTGACGGCCCATCATCAGGATGACCAGGCTGAAACGGTGCTGCTGCAATTGCTGCGCGGCTCCGGTACGGCGGGTCTGTCAGGCATGGATGGCGCCAACAGCGCGCCCGAGCTGCTGGGTAATCCGGATCTGGTGATGGCGCGCCCTTTACTTTCCGTGGCGCGCAAGGAGCTCGAAGCGTATGTGGGGCAACATGGCGTCGCGCACATTCAC
Source organism: Janthinobacterium sp. CG_23.4 (assembly GCF_029892305.1). Classification (NCBI taxonomy): domain Bacteria; kingdom Pseudomonadati; phylum Pseudomonadota; class Betaproteobacteria; order Burkholderiales; family Oxalobacteraceae; genus Janthinobacterium; species Janthinobacterium sp. CG_23.4. Next base: position 1,696,281 of record NZ_JARXUX010000001.1, read on the forward strand.
GACGAATCGAATGATGATCCCCGCTTTGCCCGCAATGCCTTGCGGCACCAGGTGATGCCCGTTCTGGCGCAAGCCTTTCCCGGTTTCCAAGAGCGTTTCGCCCGCAGCGCCCAGCATGCGCAATCGGCGCAGCGCCTGCTGGCGGAACTGGCGACCCAGGATCTGGCCGCTTGCCTGGACGACGATTGCATCACACTGGCGACATTGCGTGAATTGAGCGCAGACCGATGCTACAACTTGCTGCGTCACTGGTTCGGCACGCGTGGCTTGCGCATGCCATCGACGGCCTGGCTGGCGCAAATGCTGGCGCAATTGCTCGAAGCGCGGCCCGATGCGCAATTGCTGGTGACGCATCCTCAATGCCATGTGCGGCGTCACCGCGATCGTTTGTACCTGACGCCCAAGCTCGATGATCTCGCTGGCATGCGTGACAAGAGCGACGCGAACATCCCCGGCCTGGAAAAAGCCAGTCAGCAATTTACCTGGCGCGGCGAGGCCAGCCTGGCCTTTCCCGCGTATGGCGGCGTGCTGCATTTCGATGTGCTGGCAGCCGGTGAGCAGGGCATTGATATTGCCTGGTTGCAAGCTCAAACCTTGACGATCGACTTCCGCCAAGGTGGCGAGCGCCTGAAACTGGCCCTGAACCGCCCCACCAAGAGCTTGAAATACCACTATCAGGCGTTTGGCGTGCCCGCCTGGGAGCGTGAACGTCTGCCCCTTGTGTGTGCGGCGCAACAATTGTTGTATGCGGCCGGTATCGGTCTCGATTGCCATTGTTTGAGCTTGCTGGAGCGGCCGCGCGTAGCCCTGCGCTGGCTCCCCTGCTGAGCGTAAGGGCAGCCGCTACGGCCACTCTCGGGGTGGCTGGCAAGTGGCTGTCCATGCGCTCCCGACTGCATGGATTGCTTATTTCCTTATGCGTAATCGGTATGAGCTCATGCGCTTTTTAGCTTGTTATTTTGCATTGCGGCATGTAGAGTAAAGCCCTCCTTTTTTATTCTTCTTGAGCGGAAACTTCACTCTTATGGCTTTAATCGTCCACAAATATGGCGGTACGTCGATGGGCTCGACTGACCGTATCAAGAATGTCGCCAAGCGCGTTGCCAAGTGGCACGACGCGGGGCATCAAATCGTGGTGGTGCCATCTGCCATGTCGGGCGAAACCAACCGCCTGATTGGACTGGCCAAGGAAATCATGGATCAACCCGATCCGCGTGAACTTGACATGATCGCCTCGACAGGCGAACAAGTGTCTGTCGGCCTATTGTCGATGGCACTGCTGGCGATCGGCAAACAAGCCGTATCGTATGCTGGCTGGCAAGTCGCGATCAAGACCGATTCCGCCTTTACCAAAGCACGCATCCAGTCGATCGATGACGAAAAAGTCAAGCGCGACCTCGATGCGGGCAAAATTGTCATTATTACCGGTTTCCAGGGCGTCGACGAACACGACAACATCGCGACCCTGGGCCGCGGCGGTTCGGACACGTCGGCAGTGGCCATCGCCGCTGCCATGAAGGCAGCCGAATGCCTGATCTTCACGGATGTCGACGGCGTCTATACGACCGATCCGCGCGTGGTCTCCGAGGCGCGCCGCCTGAAGACCATCACCTTTGAAGAAATGCTGGAACTGGCTTCGCTCGGTTCCAAAGTGCTGCAAACGCGTTCGGTGGAATTTGCCGGCAATTACCGCGTTCCCACGCGCGTGCTGTCGTCGCTGACCGACCCGATGTTGCCGCTGGAAATAGAAGCCAATTCAGGCACCCTGATTTCGTTTGAGGAAGATACAAACATGGAACAAGCAGTCATCTCCGGCATCGCCTTCAACCGCGATGAAGCCAAAATCACCGTGCTTGGCGTGCCCGACCGCCCAGGCGTGGCGTATCACATCCTGGGGCCGGTGGCGGACGCAAATATCGAAGTCGACATGATCATACAGAATCAGTCGGTCGACGGTAAAACGGACTTCACCTTCACCGTCTCGCGCGGCGAGTACCCGCGCGCGCTGGCCGTGCTGGAAGCGAACAGCGTATCGCTGGGCGCGACGAGCATCACGGGCGACGCGAAAGTGTCGAAATTGTCCGTCGTCGGCGTGGGCATGCGCAGCCATGTTGGCGTTGCCTCGCAAATGTTCCGTACCCTGTCGGAAGAGGGCATCAACATCATGATGATCTCCACTTCCGAAATCAAGATCTCCGTACTGATCGATGAAAAGTACATGGAGCTGGCCGTGCGCGCGCTGCATAAAGCGTTCGAGCTGGAAAAAGCTTAAATTTCCAAAAATATTGCTCCACGCCCTTGACCAAAGGGGGGGCAGTCGATATTATGACGTTCGTCGCTGCAGCGCAGTTAGCTACAGAGACATAGTTGAGTAATCAGCTAGGAGACGTGGCCGAGTGGCCGAAGGCACATCCCTGCTAAGGATGCATACGGCTTATACCTGTATCGTGGGTTCGAATCCCACCGTCTCCGCCAGTATTTTTAAAAAGCCCTTGATTTTCAAGGGCTTTTTTCATTTCTGAAATCCCTACCCACATTTCTACCCACATCACTTTTTTACCGCTGACCCCTGCGCATCAGCGATGATTTTGTCCTGCCAGTCAGCTATCGCGGTCGAATCCCACACCACCGCGCGCGGCCCAAGGCTGATCGGCGCCGGGAACGTGCCGCGTTTGATTCGGTCGTAAATGGCCGTGCGTTGGATGCCGACGATTTCGATCACCGAGGGCAGGCGCAGGAATTTTCTTATTTCGGTCGTGGTGCTCATGATGTGCTTTCCATTTGTTTCAGGGGTTTGATCAGGCCCATCTGGCGCGGATCGCTTTTATCCAGGACGTAGATATAGGTCATGCCGGCCGGTGAGCGGTCGTCGCAGTCCGGCTGGTCGTTGGCCGTGGCCAGCGCCGCGGCGGCCGAGCACACGCCGTAAGAGCGCTCGAACAGGCAGCCGGTGCAGCTGGGAGCTATCGCCTCCTGTGCCTTGAAGCGGACAGCAGCAGGGCTGGCGGCGCTGGCCGCTGGCTCGATTTCGCCCAGGCTCACGGCCAAGCTGCCGGTGATGGCGCCGATGATGGCCACGGCGATGACGATGTAGAAATTGAATTTCACGAAAGCTCCTAGAAGATGCGTTGAAATTGATAAATGATTAAATTTTGAATCTGCGAACGGCGCGGGCGCGGCCCTCGTACGAGCGGAAGTCGTTGTCCTGGCTGCCATCGTCGAAATTCTGATTCCACGCGGTAGAGGGGCCGGCCTGCTCACTGGACCAGTAATAGCGCGCTTGGAATTGGTCAGGCAGGTTTGCCATGAGTAGGCGGTGCTCGGCCCGCGTTGGCAGGGTTGCGCCCTTGGCTTCGGCCCAGGCGCATGCAGCGTCCCAGGTGACGCCGTCGGTGTCGCCGTCCAGCAGCACCAGGTATTGATCTGGTGCGCCGTCGACGCCGCGGATGATGCCGGCATACACGCCGCCAGCGAAGGCGCTGCCGATGGCGCCTGGGCCCGCCAGCAGTTCCAGGGTGGCGACGGCATCGCTGTAGTTCAGGCGGGACATGCGCGCGTCGGCCTGGGCTTGGTCCATGCCCCAGTTATGCATGAAGATGGCGCGGATCTCGGCGACGAGCTCGCTGTCTTCGGGCCAGAGTTCGGCGTCGAGCAGGCGGTCGGCGATCAGGTCGATGGCTGACGCTGGCTTTGCGCCAGGCTGCTCTCTGGCGTTGGCCTGGATGATTGCGTTGCATTCAGCGCAGGCGAGGTAGGGGATTTTGACGGTGGCGCTGGGTGCTGGGGTGCTGCTGGCGGCGTGTGACATTTTCTCTCCATCGGTTGAGGTGGTGCGTCGATGGATAAATAGTAGCACTGCTATTTTTCAATAGCAATAGCAATGCTATTGAAAAATAATATTTTTATTAGACGAAAAAAAAGGGGTATTCGGATTGTCTGGTTGAAACTATGCTGCCGGGTCGTTGCCGTACAGAATGTCGTCCATGGTTGACAGAGGGGTGCCGTAGTTGAGCACCGTCTCGGTGGAGCCCATCATGTCTGGGGTCCAGCGCCCCATGAAGGTGCCGTCGAATGGCGAGGCTTTCGCGACACGAGAGCGGACGACCTTGTGCTTAGCGCCCAGCAGCACCTTGGCTCGGAAGGACTCGAACGACATCCCCCTGGTGGCCCGGTTCAGGTCCTTCATCTTCCGATTGGCAGACTCGGTGAAGGCGTTGGTGACGCGGTAGTCCATGGTGAAGTAGTTGAAGATGGGGCCACGCCAGCGCTCCACGGTGCCTGCCAGCCCGCCCCACAGCTCCTCCTGGCCCGCTGGGATGGTCTTGCGCCACTCGTCGTAGGCCAGGGTAGCCTCCTTGAGGTCCTTGGCGTCGTAGAGCTTGAAGAACCGTTCCTTCGAGGCGTAGGCCGCCCCCAGCGCCGGAATCTTGTCGAACCACTCGGCGATTACCAGCCTGGTGGCCGGGGTCAGGTCGCGCTCCCGCATCAGCATGAGCTTTCTGTCGTTTTTTAGCAATTTGCGGTGGTAGTCGCTCAGGTCCTTCTTTATGCTCTTGCGCACCACCTCCATGGCCTCGTTGGCCATCTTCACGACGTGGAACTTGTCCACCACGGGCTTGGCATCTGGGAAGGCGTGGCGGCCCGCCTCCAGGTAGTTCTTGTACATGTCGGTGCTGAGCACCTCGACGTTCTTGCGGTCGGGCAGCGCCATGAAGGTCGCCTTGACCAGCTCCAGGCTGCGGTTGGGCAGCAGCTCGACGACGGTCTGCTGCTCGATGTTGGTCAGGACGCAGCAGAACTGCCTCTGAAGGTACAGCTCATCAACACCCAGCACGCGCGGCGTCACAAAGTCCAACTCGCCCTTCTGGCGCTCGACGAACGCGGCGAACACCAGGCGGACGGTCTTCTCCTCGATGCCGCATTCCCTGGCGATTTCGTTGTTGGTTCGATACAACACCGCCTTCTCGATGTAGGTCATCAGCCGCTTGGTCATGGCCCTGGTCTCGTCCATGTCGTCCAGCGCCGGCCGGAACACGCTCCGGCACGAGTTACAGCGGTACCGGCGGCGCTGGAGCCACAGCGTCACCCGCTTCCCGTGGATAGGCACGTCACGGTACGCCTGGTCGTTCTTGCCATACTTGACCAGGTCGTCCACCACCCCGCAGCCAGGGCACGTATTCGGCTCGGGAGCCTCTACGTGGAAGTGGTAGTCGTACTCCTCCTGCTTGAAGGCGGTGACGGTCAAGGAGAGGGGGTACAACAGGCTGGCTGGGGTTGTCATTTCTTATACTTTGCGATGTTCGACTTGAATACCTGCATGAGGCGGTCGTTGGCTACTTCGAGGACGGCGGGCAACAGCTCCAGGGGGATACTCTCGCCAACCATGGTCGACAGCTGGCTAGGGTCGTTGCAGTTGATGACGCAGGCGTCCTTGTGAACCGGCGTCGTCTGCAGCTGGCCCCGGTAGTCGAAGCTCATCAGCCAGCGGCGGCTGCTGAGGATGTCGGTAAGGTAGCCGTCGGCAATGCGCTGACGCTTCTCCTCGTCCGCCGGCCACTTGACGCCCGGGCCCATGCTGTCGGCGAAGGCAAACAACTCATCGCGGCACTCACGGTAGTAGCCAGGGTTGCCAATCAATCGGTCCGCAGGGGAGCCGGCATCCTGGCCGGCGGCCGCCTCGTACCGGCCAGTTGTCCGGATGGCGGGCAGCACCTCGTGGGTGACCCAGCGCTTGAACTGCTTGGCCTCGGACTTGCGGCTGCTCATGACCAGGCTATACAGGCCGGACTCGTTGATGATGTTCGTGTTCGGGTTTCCGGCGGTGGGCTGAATACCGTCCGTTAAACAGACGGTATTCCTCTCGTCGTCATCGAGGCGGCCCACTGCTTGACGAGGATTGGCGATGTCGAGCGCGGCGCAGATGTCGCCGGCCACGAACCAGATTTCGCCGTTCTGGTCGATGGTGCGGATGGATTGGGTTCCGAAATTGAACACTACAGGCAGGTTTGACATGGTGAATCTCCAAGTGATTGTTGAATGTCACCCTGTTGAGGGGTGGCCGGGTACTTCAACACCGCACTTGGACGGCTCGCAGCTTTTCCCCTTGCGGGTCTTGTATGGGCTGCGCACTACCCGGCCGTAGGAAACCTATAGCCGTAAAAATACCCCAAATCTTTCGCGTGGGGAGAGCGCCAAGTGATGGGTGTGTTGAGCACCTGGGAAGTAGATTACGCGGCGACACGCGCTCTGTCAACTATATTTTCCGTTTCACCTGTTGTAATTCCCTCCGCTCAACGGAGGGTAGTATCCACCAAGCAATCCGAATACCCCACATTTGTAGATGTAGTGGTCATGGTGATTCTCCGCTGAAATTGAGTTCACCCTTTTTTAGAGGGTGGCCGGGAGCTAAAAACTCATCAAATGCCAGCGGCAGCACGTGACGAGCAGACTTCTTCCCCTTGCGGGTCTTTTATCCGTCGCACTCCCGGCCATAGACGGGAAAAACCAATGGCCGAACGCAGAAAACCGCATGACGCTTACACGTCCAATGCGGTTGTTCACCGCCGCTGTTACTTCGTAGGCGTTTTTAGCACCTGGGACAAAGCTTACGCGGCAATGGGCGGGGAGTCAAATTTATTTTCCGTCTCACCTCGTTAGATTGTGTTGCATCTACGCCACCCCATATCCACCAAGCAATCCGAATACCCGAAAAAAGCTCGCATATAGCGAGCCTCGGTGGATCGTGATTTACGTCATGTCGGAAACGGCTCGCCGCAGCGGTGGCACTCAACTGCATCGCCCGCACCCATGCAATGACAATTCCGGCATATTGAGACGGAGCTGCTAGTGGGGCCTGATATAGGCAAGTCATGCTGTGTTTCGCCCTCTTCCACCTCGGCCTCTTTGCTGTTTGATGGCTTCGAAATCGAACCAAACCCGACCAAAATGGCGCCCACAACTGACAGCATCCCGGAGAAAATGAGAAAGCCCTGGCGCTTCGCGATAAGGTCAATGTTGGAAACCTCCATCGCGGGCGATGTTACGCCGTAGCCGTAATCACGCTTCTTCACCGACACCGTAGTGTCCATAAAGAGCGCAAAGACCGACAAAACTAGGCCGCAGACTAAAATGACAATACCTGTTATTTTCATATTCTTTCAGTTTCTCTTTTGACAACTTTGCCCACTACCATGCACTCTCCATCACGACAGCGTTTTCTGCGATACTTTTGCTGGTCTGGATTGTCTGACGATAGCCACCATTCTCCGGAATCTCGCGCCATGCGCTTGACCACAGCTTCCCCTTCATAATTTACTGCATAAACTGCCCCATCAACGATTTTTGTGTCACCTGTATTGATGATGACTACATCATCCGCATACAGGTTAGGCTCCATGCTTTCCCCTTTTACGGTCAGCGCTAGGAGTTTGCTGGGGATAAAACCGTTCCTATCCACCCAGTTCTTGCTGACGCTCACTTTGCTGCCGTCGTAAATTTCAGGAACGGTTTGGAATCCCGTCATACCCGCCGATAAGCGCAGCTTGACCTTGGGGATCTGGTAGAACTCCGGGCTGTCTGGATCTGCCACGACGACTTCCTGATACTTCCCAGTAGCCATGCGAACCTCCTCGTATTGCTGCTCGCCCACAGATTCTACTGACTGGAGCAATTGAGATTCCAGCGTAGGGCTGATTGCCCTCACCGGGACACGAAGTCCGCGAGCAAAGTTGAGAGCCGCCTTTAGATTGAGAGGGCGGTGACCAGAAAGGTACTGCCACACCATAGCCTGCGATCCAAGCGAGTACGTCGCACCAAATTCCGCCTGCGAAAGTTTAGGCTCGCGAGCAGCAAACAGTTCCTTTAGTCGGGCGGCGTCTTCTTGTTGCCAGGGTTCTAGTGAGTTTGTTTCTTTTTTCATTGGCAAAGTATAGCAATGCTATTTAACGAAGCAACGAGCATTGCTATTGACTTACGAAATAGCAATGCTATTATTGCGGCATGAACCTCTCAACCTACCTGACTAATTCGAAGACCCGCCAAGTAGATTTCGCGAGGGCCCTCCAAATTTCTCCAGCAGTGCTTCATCAGTGGATCAAGAGCATCCGGCCTATCCCTATTCGGTACTGCGCATCAATCGAATCCTTAACGGCTGGGCAGGTAACGAGACAAGAACTGAGGCCCGATGACTGGAATTTGATTTGGCCGGACCTGCCGAATGCACAAATTGAGATGCGTTGATGAAATATTGTCCATTCACCCAGCATAAATTACCCCAGGGAAAAAAGCATGCGTAACGAGTCGCACAAAACAGCAGAGGTCCAGTCGGAGCCGCCAGTTCCGGGACCGCTGAACGCGGCCGAGATGGTCGAGTACAAAAGGCTGACGAGTTTGCTTGATGACAATTACGCCCGCCGACAGCAGCTTGCGCTGATGAAAGCGGGGCTGGCAAAAGATCCAGTCCGCCTGGCCGCGCTTGATGCCAGGGAGGCTGAACTAGAGGCTGCCGGCTGTGCGATTGCCCATCTGCGCCAGCATCTGCATGGGCGGTACAAGTGGCCAAAAATTTATCGCGGATCAGTACCAGCTGCCCATTGATCAATGTGGTTCACCACGGGCTTCAACTGATCCAAGTAGTCGAACACGATTGCCTCCAGATCATCGCAGGGGAGTGTTTTGAGTGGCGTGCGCCGGGTTTTTTCCTCGATTGCCGCAGCAATTTCCGGTTTTGCCAGCTGTAGCAGCTGGAGTGCAAGCGCGTATTTCGAGTAGTCCATGAGGGTTCCTTTGTGTCGGGTTGATGTTGTGGAACTGACACTGTAGCGCATCGGCAACCCTCACCCTAATTTGCAGTAGCAGTTGCATCACAAAACGTCATAGGAGACGCAATGCGTAACGAGTCGCACAAAACCCTGATCGGCATCCTGCGCGAGCACGTGGCCGACTGGCGCCGGGCCGCCGGCCTGTCGAGCGCGAGCGCCATCGACATGGTCGTCGCGGCGCATGCGCACGTCGGCGGCCCGGCCGTCACCGGCATTCGCTTCGACGCGCATACGGACGAGTTCCAGCGCATGAAGAACAACAGCGACCGCGTGCTGCGCTGGCTCGAGGACGAGACCAAGGAAAACAACCTCCTGCCGTCCAACTTCATCCTGTCGATCCTGGCCGGCATGCCCGACGACGCGCGCGTGCACTGCCTGAACGACATGCTGCGCCGCTTCGGCCTGTGCGTGCGCGCCATCGAGACGCAAGACGAGGGCGGCCTGGGCCTGGGCGATATCTGCGACCTGGCCAGTGCTGACGCTGACGCGATGGCCTCGCTGGCGGCCGTCGTGGCCGCGCCCACGCAAGCCAATTACGAAATCGCGCTGCGCAAGGCAGCGCGGGCGGCTGAGAAGAAGGCGCGCATCGTGCGCATCCTCACCGGCGCGCGCAAGGCAATGTCCCGGACGAAGGATGTGCTGCAGCGTGTGCTGCATCCGGGGCGCGCGGCGAGGGAGAAAGCATGAGCCCAATCGCTGACGGCGACCTGAAGCCAGCAAGCCAGGTTCGCCTTACTGGTCGCGCCTTTACTGGTTCGACCGAAACCTATCTGTCCATCGATACGCATTTGACCGAGTTTTGGCTCGCATTGGGCAAGCTTGGCGCTGACGAACCAATCGGCTACGAGCGCTATGAGCGACGCGATGGCTGGGAGCAGAAAACCGCAGGCCGCCTTATACCAACGTTTGAATTGACCGAAGTACGGCCGGGACACTGTCCGCCGCCGCATCCAATAGTTTCAATGTCAGGTGTTTTATGGACTCGCCACGCAGCTCTCGGAGCTGATCAACGAATCCAGTCTTTTCAGCGGCAGGAAGGTTGGATGCCTGGATGTGGGCCTCGAGGATTTGTTTGATTGCATCGTCATGAAATTTAATCACAATCACACCAAGGATTGCAGACAGTCCGCCGTCTGCCTCCAAAAAATCGAGCCCATCGTGTGTTATGCGAGCACCGCCGTGCCCCCAAGTGCCGTCGGCAAATTGAGTCAGGCCCGCTTCGACCAACCCATGCGCCTGCAGATACATCAGATTAAACACAAGACTATCACGCTCTTCTTGTGGCGTTTGCTTGCCCATCAGGTATTGCGGCATCCCAGTGAAATGGGGCGCTAGGTCTTCAAGTATTTTCCGCTGCAAAGCGCGATCAAGTTTCACGGGGATTGCCTTATGTAAATTGTTGAGTGGAATTGATAATTTAACACCCAAAGGTAATCCCCACCAAAAAGTCTGGCAGCACGGCCAGAACAAGTTTCAAACGGGGCAGCGGCTGCGCAGCTGCGACCTGGCGAATCCAGCCCGCCGGTCACGCCCCGACCCATTCACGGCTGGATGGAAGGCTGGACATGACTTTGAACAACGACCAGGCGCATGCGATACGCGCCGTCGATGCTGGACGGGGTGGGTGGAAATAATGTCCAACCCCTGGTTCCGCATGTATGCCGAGTTCGCGCACGACCCGAAGGTGCAAATGCTGCCCGAGGTAATGCAGCGTCGTTACGTCATGTTGATGTGCATGCGTTGCAGTAACGCGCTTGTAACGTTACAGGCAGATGAGATTGCGTTTCACCTGCGTATCGACGCCGCGCAACTTGAAGAAACGAAGGCGCTTTTCCTCGCGAAAGGTTTCATCAACGAGGCGTGGGAACTGCTGAACTGGGAAAAGCGCCAGTTCAGCTCAGACGCCAGCGCACAGAGGGTGGCGAAGCACCGGGCGGCCAAGAAATTAGCCGAAGAAGTAGCGCGAAACGGCGATGTAACGTTACCGCAACGGAAAAGTAACGCCCTAGATACAGATACAGATACAGATACAGATACAGATACAGAAAAGAACAAAGAACATACGGCCGTGCCGGCCGCTGCGGCTGCGCCGAAGTATTCGGCACAAGTGGATCTGGTCGCATCGGGCGTCACTCAGCAAACGGCGGCGGACTGGCTAGCACTGCGCAAGACCAAGAAGGCGCCGGTGAGCAAGACGGCCCTGGACGCGATCAAACGCGAGGCGGACGCGGCCGGCATGAGCCTGGACTCGACACTGGCGATGTGCTGCACACGCGGCTGGCAGGGGTTCAAGGCGGAATGGGTCTTGCCGCCGGCAGGCAACGTCCAGCGGACCGGGCCACAGCAGGCATCGCGCCACAGCAATTTTGAAAATATAAACTATCACGAAGGAATCCACGATGGCCGAATTACCTAACCGCCTTGCCGCCCTGACGGTGGCGCAGAGCGAGCGTCCCGCGTCGTGCGACATTCATGGCGACTACACGGCCAAGGGCTTTGCCGTCGGCCGCATGACGCACTGGATGGGCTGCCCGGATTGTTCGAAGCAGGCCCAGGCCGAGAAGGATCAAGCCGAAGCCGTCCGTAGTGTGGCAGAGGCGCAGCGCCGGCTGGAATCGAGCCTGAACCAGGCCGGCATCCCCGAGCGGTACCGGCGCAAGACGTTCGAATCGTTCATCGTCGAAAACGATGCGCAGGAGCGGGCGCTGTGCGTGGCCATGGAGTTTGCCGGTAACTTCGACGCACACCGCCGCAGCGGTACCGTGATCGTGTTTTCTGGCGTGCCTGGCACCGGCAAGAGCCATCTGGCGATCGCCATCGCCCAGGCGGTCATGTCCGGGCACACTGCGCTCTACACCAGCGCCATCGATGCCGTGCGCATGATCCGTAACACCTGGCGCCGCGATTCCGAGCGCACTGAAACGCAGGTGCTCGACATGCTGGCCGGCGTGGATTTACTGGTGCTCGACGAGGTCGGCGTGCAGTACGGTACCGAGGCCGAGCAGGTGAACCTGTTCGACATCATCGACAAGCGGTACCGGGCGCTGATGCCGACCATCCTGCTGACGAACCAGGGCAAGGGCGGCTTGAAATCGTTCCTGGGTGATCGCAGCTTTGACCGGCTACGTGAGGGCGGCCAGTGGGTGGTGTTCGACTGGGAATCGTATCGCGGACGGGCTGCAGCATGACCTTCCACCTGTTCCGCGCCGGCAAGGCCAAGAATTACCACTATCGCTTCCAGATCGCCGGCGCGCGCGTGCAGCGCAGCACCCGCGAGAGCAGCAAGACGAAAGCTAACGCGGTGGCGCAGCGCGCGTATGACGAGGCGCTGACCCTGACCAACGGCGGCAAAGTCGTGCCGACGCTGGCGGCCATGGCACAGGAGTGGCTGGAGGTGAACGGCCCGATCAGCAGCGCCGCGCACCAGCGCAGCGTGGAGACCACCGCCCGGCTGCACTTCTACGACCTGGGCAGCCTGCCGCTGAACCAGATCACCACCAGCCACGTCGAGCTGGCGCGCAACCAGCACCTGGTCGACCACAAGCCGGCCAGCGCGAACCACTGGCTGCGCGTGCTCAAGCTGATCGCCAACTGGGCCGTGAAGCGCGAGATCATCCGCTCGATCCCCTGGCAGGTGCGCATGCTGAAGGTGCAGAAGCGGCCGCGCTCGATCCTGCCGATCGCCGCGGTGGCCGAGTGGTTCGCTGCCGTCGACAAGGTAACGCGCTCCGATCCGTCGGTGGCCACGGCCATTCGCCTGATGTTTGGCCTAGGCCTGCGCGAGTCCGAGGCGGCCGGCGCGCGATGGGAATGGCTGGACTGGCAGCGCGCCACCTACACGCCGGGCATCACCAAGGGCCGCGAGGCCGAGCCGGTGCCGGTACCGGACTGGCTGGTCGAGCAGCTGGCGCCGCACCGCCAGGTGGAGGGCCTCATTGCCGGCAAGCGCGGCGGCGCCCAGCAGCACCCGCCCGGCTTCGCCCGCAAGGCCATGAAGTCAGCCAACCTGAGCTGCAAAATCAAGGGCATCACCCCGCACAGGCTGCGCGGCACCTTCGCCACCATGCTGTCGGAGCAGGGCGTGCCGATCCAGACCATCCAGGCCGTGATGCGCCACAAGTCGCCGATGACCACCATGGCCTACCTGGAGAAAAACCGCGACACCGCGGCGCAGGCGCAGAACGATATTGCCGACAAAATCGGGTTTGGTCGTGGCGAGAAAGTGGCGGGAGATACCCCGTGAGGCCGCATGAATACACATTGTAGTGATTATCATCAGTCATCAGTTGATGGCGTTTCCGGCCCTGATTCAGGGGCAATCGAACCGGTACCAGGAGAATAAATTGAAGCCAAAAGATCACGTCCTGCGCGAAGTGGTGAATGACCTGCGCGCTATCGCCATCAAATTCCATGATGCTGACCAGCTGCGCGAGCGGCTGCGTGCCGCGCTGGAGCCGTTACTTGCAGCATGCCCGGTGGTGGCAGGCGAGCGCGAACGCGTTCAGGCTGTGGTTGAGTGCCCTCCATGCAACGGTCACGGGGCAACGCACTACCAAGATGGCGAGTGGGAGGGCAGGTGTGCAGCTTGCAGCGGCACTGGCGTGCTGCCGGCCATTCAAGCGCAGGACGAAGTTCCGGAAGCCGCCCAGCAGAATGGCGGACTGATCCGCGCAGCCCTCATTGACTTGATGGCGCTGGAAGCAATCACCTCGATTTACCTGATGGGCGACGCGACCCCGCGCCAGCCCGATGAAATCACGTTTGTGGAGCAATCCTGATGGTCGACCTGAACAAACTAAACCCGGCGGCCTTACGTGCGGCGGCAACCGGCGGCACGGATGGATGGGGCCGCATCGCTTCATCTACTGGAAACGTCCGTTACAGCGAGAAGAAACCCAGGCGTCCTGGGCGGCAGCGCGCCTGTCACTGCGGTTGTGGTGGCCGGGTCACGCATGCTGGCATGGCAAACGGCATCTGCCTAACGAGTGCGTGCGAATTGGGCATTGCCCGGTGGGTGCGAACTGGGGAGACAAGGCCTAAACGGGCAATTTTAATTACGGCGCCCTTGATCGAGAAAGAAAAACCATGAAAATCTACATTGCAGGCCCGATGACCGGCATGCCGGGCCTCAACTTCCCCGCGTTCCATGCGGCCACCGCTGAGCTGCGCGCCCAGGGCCATACCGTGATCAACCCTGCCGAGGTGAACCCAGATCAGACGACGTCGTGGGAAGCGTGTATGCGGCGCGATATCGCCGAGCTGGTGACGTGCGATGGCATCCACCTGTTGCCTGGCTGGGAGGTGTCGCGCGGCGCGACGCTGGAGCATCACATCGCCACGCAGCTGAGCCTGGCGGTGACGCTGCACCCAGCATAGGAAATGGCAAAAGCGTTGGCGGGAAAGTGGCGAAGACCACCCCGGCAAGCCGCATATTTCCTCATATTCATGATTATTGTGAATCATCGGTTAAAGATGGAATCTGCCCCGGCGCTTAGCGGCGCCAATCAATCAGGGAATGAAATGTATAACGAAGTGAAGCACCCCAGCCCGCGCAAGATATCGATGCGAACCATCGCGACAGTGGCGATGTTCTTATTTTGGATTTTTATCGGATGGTATAGCGGCATCGACTACACCGTGCGCGGGACCATGCCGGCGGTCCACTTGCTTCTTTCGGTCGTGTGCACCGTGGCGGCGTATGCCTTCCCAGTGTGGGGCAAGGACGGCAGCATCAAGTGGTAGCTGTCTAGCAGTAATAAGAATAGGGCGATAGCGCCCGCAATGGCAAAACAGTCAAGGGAATGGAATGAAACGAGAAAAAATTACGCTGGGATGGGCCGGCAAGAGCGCACCAGTACCTGATGTGATCTTTGACGACTATGTCGATCCTTTGTCCGAGTTGGTGACGCCTGCGCCAGCAGTGCGCGGGCCGGTCCTTCCATCGATTCAGCCACGCACGGTGCTGGAGCGGCACCACGATAACGTGCTGTCGCTGCTCGACCGGTGGGCCGACTGGATGCGGACCAGTGAGCCGCTGACCGAGGGCGTGCCACGACAATGCCTCGGCGCACCCGATGCGCGCATACACTCCTTCGAAGACATGGAGATCGAGGTGAACAAGCGCCTGGTGCGCGAGGTACACACGGCAGTGTGGGAATTGCCGGTAATGCAGCGCGAGGCAGTGATGATGCATTTCGGCTTGAACACGCGCTGTGTCTGGCGCGCCCAATTCGACGCCATCTTCGACCAAGCCGTGCACAGGCTGTACG
This sequence comes from Janthinobacterium sp. CG_23.4, assembly GCF_029892305.1. Classification (NCBI taxonomy): domain Bacteria; kingdom Pseudomonadati; phylum Pseudomonadota; class Betaproteobacteria; order Burkholderiales; family Oxalobacteraceae; genus Janthinobacterium; species Janthinobacterium sp. CG_23.4. The sequence goes on from NZ_JARXUX010000001.1 coordinate 1,711,369, forward strand.
AAATACTCAAGGGTCGCGTGGCATGCTGACCCTTGCGCACGCCGTGCAAGCGGTGTAAGATTCGCTCATCGGGACTTTCTGCGCCCGGAAATATTGAAGCCTGCCACCTCTAGGTCGCAGGCTTTTTTTGTTTGGAACTCCACTTTCTCCGCCTTCCCTGGCTTTAGCCGCTGCCTGCATTCATGCGCCAGCGGCCTTTTTATTTGAGGTGCCGCATGTTCGATATCGACTTCCGCCGGATGCTTATCACCATCGCGCTGACAGCTGCGGCAATCGGTGGCGCCACTATCGCACTCATACTGCTGGCGTGGCCATGGATGTGGGCACCGGCCAAGCCTACGCTGCATACCTGGACCGCGTGATATGAAGCCACGCCACTACCGAGACCTGATCACCCGTGCCAGCAAGGCCGGCGACATGCACCGCATCGACCAGCTGGCAGCACAACTGGCCCAGGCCGAAGAGGCGCATCGACTGCTGCAGGCGCTTACCCATTGTTTCGGCTTGAACACGCGCTGTGTCTGGCGCGCCCAATTCGACGCCATCTTCGACCAAGCCGTGTACAGGCTGTACGAAATACTCAAGGGTCGCGTGGCATGCTGACCCTTGCGCACGCCGTGCAAGCGGTGTAAGATTCGCTCATCGGGACTTTCTGCGCCCGGAAATATTGAAGCCTGCCACCTCTAGGTCGCAGGCTTTTTTTGTTTGGAACTCCACTTTCTCCGCCTTCCCTGGCTTTAGCCGCTGCCTGCATTCATGCGCCAGCGGCCTTTTTATTTGAGGTGCCGCATGTTCGATATCGACTTGCGCCGGATGCTTATCACCATCGCGCTGACAGCTGCGGCAATCGGTGGCGCCACTATCGCACTCATACTGCTACCCATTGCCCAGCGTGTGTTGCCAGTGCGGCGGCCGGGCTGGTACCCAAGGTCACACAAATCGAAAGATAGTCACATGAGCCAAATTGATTTCCATACCGGTATCGAGTTCGCTCGCGCCGTTGTCGCACACTTCAAGCTTCCAGCCAACACGCTCGCGGGCGTGCGCATGGCAACTGATGCCGATGATGTGCTCGCGCTGGAGGTCCGTATTGCGCTGACTGCGGATGACCTGGCCGCCGTCGCCAGATTGATGAATGCAGCGGGGCGCGCGAACGTGGACGTGTGGCTATCCCATTTTCTTAATGGTGGTGCGTCGCCTGGCCAGGCTACTGGCATCGTAAGCAAATGAAGTTGCAAGTAAAACCAACTGAAAGAAAGCCGCTTCCATGACCGTCCGCTTGCTGAAACCATACGCCCAGCGCCCTGTTGGCGCCATCGCCACATTCGAAGCAAGCACCGAAGCGGGCATGATCGCGTCGGGCCAAGCGTCAGCCAATCTAACTGGCGGGTTCGAATACTTTATTCCTCGTCCGGGTCTACGTTTGCAGGCGGTACAGATCGCTGTTGGCTCACTGACGTTACGCGCCGCCGAGCAAGCGCCCGTGCTGCTGCCGGAAGGCCAAGTCCTGAACATCAGCGGCTCGGCCGGTACCGCTGGCGTCGTCTACCGCCTCGATCCTGTGCTGGGTGGCACGAATTCTCTGCAATCCTGGCCGGTCGGCGCGGGTGCGCTTGCGCCTATCGGGCCGTATGCTGGGGAGCAGCAGTTTCTGGTCGCGTGCTCAGTAGGGAGTGTTGCCGCGACGGCTGGGGATGCGGTGCTGGTACCGACTATTCTCCAGTTCGACGGATATGGCGCGCCGCTGGCAATCCCAGGTGCGGGAGTGCAAACCCCACAGTTCTACGGTTCGAACGTCGCTATCATGGGCGACTCGATCGCTCAGCAGAGCACGAGCATCATCGCCGGCAGCTTGAGCTACAATCAGCGCGGGCCTGTTTGCGTGGCGCTTTCTTATCTCGGGTGGTCATGGAATTTTGAGCCAACCGACAACGTCGCAGTGTACGGATCGACCATCGACGCGATCATCGCTACCCAACTCCCAGCCCTGGCGGCGCGGCATGCGACGCGCCGGTATTCCCGCGTGTTCCTGTCGTGCGGCACAAATGATACCAATAGCGGCCTGTTCACCATCAGCCAGATTAAGGCGAACTACAGCGCGCTGTTTCAAGCACTCCGGGCGATGGGCATCATTCCCGTGCATACTGGAATTCGCCCGCGCGGAAACGATGCCGCCACTACGGCGGCAAAGCAGCAGAATCAACACCTGAACGAATGGCTGTACCAACTGTCGCTTTCTGGCACCATTGAGTTCATCCCGGTGAGCGAAGTATATGGCGACAACACCACGGCGTTCGGCAACTGCATCCCCGCCCTGATGTATGACTCGGTGCTGCACCCGAACGGCCGGGGCGCCTGGCTCGAAGGCATGGCGATAGCGAATTACTACATCGCACGCGGCATTCAGCCGCAACTGAAATTTGCTACGCTGCAGTCTGATATCTTTGACCGGGTGAACAATCCAACTGGAGTTTGCTTCAACATCGCGGGCTTGTGTAATCCGCTCATGCAGGGTGGAACAACGACCCCGACCGGCATGACCACTGCCGGCGGAAGCTGGTCCAAGGCAGCGCGCGCGCTGGCGAACGGGCAGAGCCGCTCAGACCCATCTTGCATAATGACCGCGCTTACAACTCACTACTTGTACGACGACTTCATTGCAAGTGGTAACTGGACGACACCCCAGCTACAGCCCGGTGACATTCTCGAAGGCAGGGCAAAGGTAGTGATTGCAAACGGGGTGAATCTGCAATTCGTAAGTATCCGGGCGAACATCAACGACGGTACGGCGGCGCGGTCGCATTACGGGCTTTTCACTGATTCAACTTCTATCCCGGATGGCAACCACACGCTGCACCTCAAGACGCCGCGTTTCGTGGTCCCGCCTTACAGCGGCAGCGGCAACGCCTCCATGTTCATGCGCGCGGAGGTTGGAACCCTGGCGGGCGGAAGCGGGACCATGACGGTACAAGGTTTTGAAATGCGCAAAGTAGGCTAAATCCCATGACCATTATCACCGAAACCGGCGCCGGCCTCCCCGACGCCGAATCCTACGCCAGCGTTGCCGCAGCAGACGTGCGCTGTGCCAGCCTAGGTGGCCAAGAGTGAGCGTCACCGTGGGGCATATCGAGATTCGCGTAGCATGGTGGCTTTTCCCCTATCTGAACACGGTTCGCGCACTGTCCTTCCTACTCGATGTTGAGCCGAACATGGATCGAGTCGACTACTGGATTCGCAAGGGCTTGACGTTCAAGCCGGTAGCCATCTGATGGTGCGCCTCACCACCCTGAAGTCTCGCCTTGCAGTTCTGCCTGGCAGCGTTCCAGTGCTGGCCGCAAGCTCGTGGCGCTCGTCTACTGCTAGCAGCACCAAGCGCGGCTACGGCTACGCCTGGCAGAAGGCCCGTGTCGGCTATTTGCGTAGCCACCCGTTTTGCGTGTATTGCCTGCGTGATCCGCTCTATGCCGCCATTCGTGACATGGCGCCCAGCACGGCCATTTTGCACTGTGCAGACGTGGGTCTGGCTGTGCCTATGGCGTCCGTGGTCGATCACATCGAGCCGCATCGAGGCGACCAAGCGCTGTTCTGGAATAAGGCCAACTGGCAGTCGCTGTGCGGCATGCACCATAGCGCAGACAAGCAGCGCGAAGAGGCGGCCCAACGGCGCGGCGAATAGATGGCACAAAAGCAACATCAAGAAATGTTCCAAAAAGAAAATATTTCACATGTTGCAAAATAATAACACTGATCAAGAGAAACATTTCAAAAAAGCAATATCAGGGGAGGGGGGGGAGGGGGGAGTGAAAAGTCCTCGACCCCTCGCCGATCTAGACCGCGTCCTCTCCCACGCGCAGAATTTTTCCCTCACTGAGGATTTTGTTAATGGCTTTAACAGGCAAAAAGCGTGCGTTCGCCGATGCCGTTTTGGCTGGCCGCAGCAATAAGGATGCGGCGATTGTGGCCGGGTACAGCGCGGCCACGGCATCGGCTGCTGGCTCGCGTCTTGTTAAAGATCCGGCCGTGGCCGAGTACCTGAAGGCGGCGCGCACCAATGTCGTCCCTGGTACGCCTGCGGCGCTGCCGCCAGCCGCTCCGTCGCCACGCCCAACGTTCGATTTGAACCGCGCGTTGCAGCACACGGACCCAAAAACGTTCCTGATGGCAGCGATGAACGATATTGAACTGGGCGAGAAGCTGCGCATTGATGCCGCCAAGGCGCTGATGCCCTTCGTGCACAAGAAGCCAGGCGAGACCGGCAAGAAAGAGGAAAAATTGGATGCGGCGCAGAAAGCTGCCAGTGGGCGGTTCGGCGCGCCGCCAGCACCGCCGCGCCTGGTATCAGGTGGCGGTAAATGACGCCATACCCGGAGTGGAGCACAGCATGCCACGACTGGGAGACGCGCATAGTCGCTGGCTTGCCGCTAACGCCGTGCCCACCGCTCTATCCTGACCAGGCCGAGGCAGCGCTGGCGATTTTCAAAGAGCTGCGCATGGTCGATGCGCCGGGCAGTCCGCGCATGGGCGACGTGGTGCGTGAGTGGGTGCTCGATTTCGTGGCGGCGATCTTCGGCGCCTACAACGCCGAGACCGGGCGCCGGCTGATCAAGGAGTTCATGCTCTTGATCAGCAAGAAAAACGGCAAGTCGACGATTGCCGCCGGGATCATGATCACGGCGCTGCTGCTGAACTGGCGCTTGGAAGGGGAATACATCGTCCTGGCGCCTACGAAAGAGGTGGCAGACAACAGCTACAAACCGATGGCGGCCATGATCCGCGCCGACGACGAGTTGGCTGTGCTGTTGAAGGTGCAGGATCATATCCGCACCATCACGCACCTGACCACCAACGCCACGCTCAAGGTGGTGGCCGCCGACGGCGAAACAGTGTCGGGCAAGAAGGCGATCGGCGTGTTTGTCGACGAGTTGTGGCTATTCGGTAAAAACCCGCGCGCAGACGCCATGCTGCTGGAGGCGACTGGCGGCCTGGCCTCGCGGCCCGAGGGATTTGTGATCTTTGCGACCACGCAGTCGGACGATCCACCGGCCGGCGCATTTCTGTCGCGGCTTCTGTATGCGCGCGGCGTGCGCGATGGCCGGATTCATGACCCGGCGTTTTACCCGTTGCTGTATGAGTTCCCGGAGAGCATGCTCAAGGCAGGTGCGCACCGAGAAGTGGCGAACGCCTACGTGACGAACCCGAATATGGGAACGTCGGTCGATGAGGAATTCATCGAGCGAGGCTTCCGCCAGGCGCAGGAAAAGGGCGAAGTGGAATTCCGCGGCTTCCTGGCCAAGCACTTGAATGTGCAGATCGGCCTGGCGCTGATGTCGAACCGCTGGCCTGGCGCCGACTTTTGGGAGCAGCAGGGCTTGCGCCCGGCGCTGACCCTGGACGAGTTGCTGGCGCGCAGCGAAGTGGCCACCGTCGGCATCGATGGCGGTGGACTGGACGACCTGCTGGGCCTGGCAGTAATCGGCCGCGAGCGCGAAACGCGCCGCTGGCTTCTGTGGACCCGGGCATGGGCGCACCCTTCGGTGATGGAGCGGCGCAAAATCGAGGCCGCCCGATTCGAGGATTTCGCCAAGCAGGGCGACCTGGTGCTGGTCGAGCGCATCGGCGAGGACGTCGAGCAGGTGGCGGCGGCCGTGCTGCAAGTGGAGCAATCCGGGCTGCTCGACAAGGTCGGCTGTGATTCGGCCGGCATCGGCGCCATTCTCGATGCGATGGTCGAGGCCGGTATACCGCAGGAAAAAATTGTCGCCATTTCGCAGGGCTGGCGCCTCGGCGGCGCGATCAAGACCACCGAGCGTAAGCTGGCCGAGGGCGTGATCGAACACGGCGGCCAGCCGATGATGGCCTGGTGCGTGGGCAATGCCAAGGTCGAGCCGCGAGGTAACGCCATCTTGATTACCAAGCAGGCGTCCGGGTCCGCCAAGATCGACCCGCTGATGGCGGCCTTCGACGCTGTCTCTTTGATGGAACTGAATCCGCCGGCGCAAGGTGGCTCGGTGTATGAATCGCGCGGCATAAGGACTGTTTAACCCATGAGCATTTTAGATTTCTTCCGGCCAGCAGCAGCGCCGGAGGCACAGTCACGCCCAAGCGATGTGAGCGAAGTCTCGGAGCCGGCCGCCGCAGCACCGGTGGCGCCGAGTATCCAGGCGTCGACCGGACACCTGTTTGCCGGCCTGGACGATCCCGACCTGCTGGCCTTCATGCGCACGGGTGGCGAAACCGCCTCGGGCGCTTACGTCAACGCGTCGAAGGCGCTGCAGAACATGGCCCTGCTGCGCTGCGTGACGCTGATCTCGGAATCGATCGGCATGCTGCCGCTCAACCTGGTCGAGCGCGGCGACGAGAAACGCTATGCCACCGAGCACCCGCTGTACGACATTTTGAAGGCCAAGCCGAACAGCTGGCAGACCGCCTACGAATTCAAGGCGCTGATGCAGCTGCGCGTGATGATGCACGGCAATGCCTATGCACGCGTGATCTGGTCGCGCGGCCAGGTATTACGCCTGATTCCGATGTGTCCGGGCCGCGTCAAGGCTGAGTTGGATGACAGCTGGAACATGGTCTATACGTACACCCGCAAGGATGGACACCAAGTCCCGCTGCCGGCGGAAGAGGTATTCCACCTGCGCGACCTGTCCGAAGATGGCGTGACGGGCCTGTCCCGCGTGCGCCTGGCGCATGAAGCCATCGGCATCGCGCAGCAGGCCGAGAAGGCTGCAGCACGCCTGTTCAAGAATGGCGTCATGGCCGGCGGGGCGCTCTCGGCGGCAGGCGCGCTCACCGACAAAGCCTTTGGGCGTTTGCAAGACTCGATCAACGAGAAGACCGGCGCCGAGAATGCAGGCAAGTGGATGATCCTGGAAGAGGGCCTGAAGGCTGAGCAGTGGGCCACGACGGCCGCTGACGCCCAGCACATAGAGAACCGCAACCACCAGATCGAGGAAATTGCCCGCGCCATGGGCGTGCCGCGCCCGCTGTTGATGATGGACGATACCTCTTGGGGCAGTGGCATCGAGCAGCTGGCCATCCTGTTCATCCAGTTCTCGCTGCAGCACTGGTTCACGATCTGGGAGCAGGGCATCGAGCGCACGTTGCTGTCGAAGGACGACAACAAGAAGCTGCGCGCCAAGTTCAACGAGCGCGCGCTGCTGCGCGGCACCCTGAAGGACCAGGCCGAATTCTTTACCAAGGCGCTGGGCTCCGGTGGCCACGCGCCATGGATGACGCAAAACGAAGTGCGCGAGCTGCAAGACCTGGCGCGATCCACCGACAAGGGCGCCGACGAGCTGCGCGCGCCCGCCAACCAAGCGAAGACACCCAATGACCCTGTTAAAACTGCCTGAGATCAACGCCGCCCAGGGCCTGAGCGCCATCCAGTTCGACATGCGCCCTGATGCGCTCGAGCGCTGGGAGCCGGGCATTCGCGCCGCTGCGGAAGACAACGGCGCCAGCATTTCGATCTATGACCGCATCGGCGAGTCGCATGACGGCGAGGGCGTGACCGCCAAGCGCATTTCGGCCGCACTGCGCAATATCGGCGCGCGCGACGTGACGGTGAACGTCAATTCGCCTGGCGGCGACTTCTTCCAGGGAGTGGCCATCTATAACCTGCTGCGCGAGCACAAGGCCAAGGTGACCGTCAAGGTGATGGGCATCGCCGCCTCGGCCGCCTCCGTGATCGCCATGGCCGGTGACGAGATCCTGATGGGCGACGGCGCATTCCTGATGATCCATAACGCATGGGCAATGGCGATCGGCAACCGCCACGACATGATCAAGGCATCCGAGCAGCTGGCACCGTTCGATGCGGCCATGGCCTCGGTTTACGCCGCCCGTTCCGGGCTAAGCGCGGCCGAAGCGGCCTCCATGATGGACAAGGAAAGCTGGCTGGGCGCAGCCCAAGCCGTCGAGCAAGGCTTTGCCAGCGGAATCCTGGCGCGCGAGCAGATGGGCCACGATCCCGAGGCCAGCGCCGACACGAAATATCTTGCGATGGTGGAAGCGGCCATGGCCCGGGCGGGGCATTCCCGTTCGGTGCGCCGCGAAGCCATCAAGTCCTTGTTTTCTGGCACGCCGGGCGCTGCTGGAAAAAACGCCATGCCGAGCGCTGGCACGAAAGAAGTAGCAGCGTCACTGCAAACCCTGATCAACAATCTGAAAGGCACCAAATGAAAAAAGTAATGATGACCGGCATCGCCACGGCGATGATCGCCAGCGCCCTGACGGCGCACGCCGCCCAGGCCGGCCAACCCATCCCGCGCGGCATTGTTGCCGTGCGCGCCGACGGCGAAGTGAATGCGCTGATCGAAGGCGTGAACAAGGCCTTCCACGATTTCAAGGCCGAGCACACCAAGCAGCTGGACGAAATCAAGAAGGGTAACGCCGACGCGCTGCAGGCACTGAAGGTAGACAACATCAATGCCGACATCGCCAAATTGCAGGCCGCTGTCGATGCCGCAAATGAAAAAATCGTTGCGGCGCAAATGAACAGCGCCACCGGCGCTCTGAAGGACAAGGAATATACCGAAGCCTTCAGTGCGCACTTCAAGAAGGGTGAAGTGCAGGCCTCGCTGAACAAGGGCACGGCCAGCGAAGGCGGTTACCTGGCGCCGGTCGAATGGGACCGCACCATCACCGACCGCCTGCTGGTGGTCTCGCCGATGCGCGCCTTGTGCTTCATCCAGAACATCAGCACCAATGGTTTCAGCAAGCTGTTCAACAACCGCGGCACGAATTCTGGTTGGGTGGGCGAAACGGCGCTACGTCCTGAAACCAACGGACCGACGCTCGGCAGCCTGGCCTACAACACGGGCGAGCTGTACGCGAACCCGGCCGCTACACAGCAGATGCTGGATGATTCCGCTGTGAACCTGGAAGCATGGCTGGCGTCGGAAGTCGAAACCGAGTTTTCGATCCAGGAAGGTGTTGCCTTCCTGACCGGCAATGGCACCAACAAACCGAACGGCTTGCTGACCTACATCACCGGCGGCGCCAACGCGGCGGCCCACCCATGGGGCGACATCAAGACCGTCAAGAGCGGTGCGGCGTCGACGCTGACCGCCGACGGCCTGATCGACCTGGTGTATGCCCTGCCGGGCGAGTATACAGCCAATGCACGTGCGGCGATGAACCGCAACACGCAGGCGGCCATCCGCAAACTGAAAGACGGCCAGGGCAATTACCTGTGGCAGCCGTCTTTCGAAGCGGGCGCCCCCGCGACTGTGTTGGGTTATGGCATTGCCGAGATGGCGGGCATGCCCGACGTCGCCGCCAACTCCAAACCGATCGTGTTTGGCGACTTCAAGCGCGGCTACATGATCGTCGACCGCACCGGCGTGCGCGTGCTGCGCGACCCGTTTACCAACAAGCCGTACGTGCACTTCTACACCACCAAGCGCGTCGGCGGCGGCCTGATGAACCCCGACGTGCTCAAGGCCTTGACGGTCGCAGCCTAAACCACCAGCACCGGGTCTGCCAGGCCCGGTGCGACCCTCGAAAGGAATCACCATGATTTTCAGCAAAGAGTTCCGTGGCGTGCGCGACGGCGAAATCTATCCCGAAACGTTCCAACCGGGCGACGAATGCCCGCTCGAGCTGGTCGACGCGGCGCTGAGCCTGGGAGTGCTTGAAGTGCCTGAACCGGTCGAGTCGAAGAAAAAGGACAAGTAATCCATGTTCCTGACACCTGATCTGGCCAAGGGCTATCAGCGCATCGTCGGCACCGACGAGGACGACGTGATCCCCCTGATCCTGTCGGCCGCCGAAAGCGCCGCGCTGACCTACCTGAACCGCCAGGTGTACGCCGATGCGGAAACGATGGCGGCGGCTGTCGACGCCGGTACCGCCGGCCTATTCCCCATGGTCATCACGGACGATATCAAGGTCGGCATCCTGAAATTGTTCGGCGATATGTACGAAAACCGCGAGGACAGTGTGCTGGCCGTATCGGTGGCGCAGTTGCCGCTTGGCGCGCGCGAGCTGCTGCGCCCGCACCGCATCGGGAATGGCATCTGATGCGCGCCGGCCAACTGGATCGGCGCGTCACCTTCGAGCGCCCAGGCATGATTGAAGGCGAATATGGACCGCAGCCTGGCGGCTGGGCGCCGTTCGCCGCGCGCGTGCCGGCCCAGGTGCAGGATGCCTTGCCCAGTAAGTCGGAAACGGTTCAAGACGGCCTGGCTGTGGCCACGCGCCCGGCGCGCCTGCGCATGCGCTACCTGCGCGGCATCACGTCCGACATGCGCATCACGCTGCATGGCGACACCGATGTGGTTTTCCAGATCGTTGGTGGCCCGGCCGAGATCGGCCGCCGGGAATGGCTGGAAATGACCATCGAGCAGTATTCAACCCAGGGGCAATAATGGCAGACGACCGCAACATCACCGGCGGCAAGGCGCTGGACGACTTCCTCAAGTCCCTGCCGGCCAAGATCGAGCGCAACATCATGCGCTCGGCGCTGCGCCAGGGCGCCAACGTGTTCAAGGCCGAGGTGCAGGAAAACATCCCGGTCGATAGCGGCGAGCTTCGCCGCAGCGTGCGCGTGGTCACCAAGGCCAAGGGCGGCAAAGTGTCGGCATCCGTGCGCGTAGGCAACAAGCGCGCCTGGTATGGCCACATGGTCGAGTTCGGCACCAAGCCGCACAAGATCGTGCCGAAAAAGAAGGGCGCCCTGGTCATTGGCCAGACCCGCGCCCGGGTGGTGCACCACCCGGGCGCCAAGGCGCACCCCTTCATTCGCCCGGCGTTCGACACCAAGCCGGACGCCGCCATCGCCGCCGTGGGCGCACAGATCCGCAAGCGCCTGACCGCCGAAGGCATCAATGTGCCAGCGGCTGAAACCGATTAGGACCACCATGAAAATCAAGATGCTGAAAACCATGCCCGGCTCGATCGATGGCGTGACCGTGATCGAACTGCAGGCCGGCGCTGAATACACCATGACCGACGCCGCGCGCGGGCAGCGCCGTGCTGCTGCCTATTTCCGACGCGACGAAGCCGTCGAAGTGGCAGCCATCATTGCCGAGGCAGCACCGGCGCCGGCGGCCGCTGGCAAGGCGCGCAGCAAGAAATGAGCGCCATCAAAGTGATCCGCGCGCTGCTGATCGCGCATGCTCCGGTGCTGGCCTTGGTACCGGCCGCTCGCATCGTGGCTGGTACCGTGCCGCAGGGCACGCCGCTGCCGGCCATTGGCCTGACGGAGATCAGGCGGGGTGAACTGCCCACCGTGTCGCTGGGCCAGCGCGCCGTCCAGGTCACCGCGCGCGTCCAGCTCACGGTGCACGCCGGCACCTATGCAGACCAGAAGGCCGTGCTGCAGGCCGCTAAGCTGGGCGCGGGTGCGCATACCGGCACGGTGGCAGGTATTGCCGTGCGCAGCGTGATGCGCGACGTGGTCGGCCCCGACATTATCGACGACGATGCAGGCATTTATCAGCAGTCGCGCGACTTCAAGGTGGTCTTTGTCGAAGAAAATTAGATGTAAAAATACAGCAACAGCCGTCTTGTGCGGCTTTTTTTACGCCCCATGGGCACAGAAAGGCGATATGAGTGAATTGACATTCGATGGGAAAAAGCTGCGCATCATCGAGCGCGACGGGCAGACATGGCTCACGGCTGCGGATATCGCAGCCGCGCTGGGCTACAGCCGTAGCGATAAGGTGTCGCGCATCTATCAAGTCCATAGCACGGAATTCCGGGCTTCCATGACCGCGCTCGTCGAGACCCCGGTTTCGGGGTTCTCGGGCATTACGGCCGAGGCCCGTCTATTCAGTTTGCGCGGCGCGCACCTGATTGGCATGTTCGCCCGCACTCGCAAAGGCGTTGAGTTCCGCGCCTGGGTGCTGGACCAGCTCGAAGCTCAGTCCGGGCCGAACCGTTCGCTAATGGCAGCATGGTTCGAAGCCAAGGCTGCCGTCGATGCGCAAGCTAGATTTGCCAGCATGTGCGGGAAGGGGTTGCAAGAGCACCAGTCGCGCAAGCCGCCACTGGCAGCAAGGCTGGCCGAAATAGACAAAAAACTACAACCATCACTGCAATTCACCTGACCGGCTAAGCCGGTTTTTTTACGACCACAGGTTTTCCAGCCCGCCCGTACCGCAATCCTGCGTGCGGGCTTTTTTAATGAAAGGTATCAAAATGGCATTCGAAAATGATTTCGAGACAGTTGCGGGCACCAAGCTGTACGTCTGCGCGACCCGCCCCGCTGCTGATACGGTGGCGGCTTATGCGGCCCTCACCTGGATCGAGGTGGGCGACATCACCAACGTGGGTGGTGTAAAGGGGCGCGAGTACAGCACCTCGACGCTGTCGACCGTCAGCAACGCGCACGACCGCGAAAAGAAAGGCAGCTACAAGCTGCCAAATGCAGAAATGGAATGCGCCTGGGTCGAAGACGACGCCGGCCAGATCCTGATCGAAGCGGCGGCCAACGACTACACCATTCCGGCGTTCAAGGTCGTCAAACAGGGTGGCGGCATTCGCTACTTCACCGCCCAGGTGATGAAGTTTGTCGAAAACCTGGGCGGCAGCAACGACACCGTCAAGGGCGCTTTCACTCTGCTGCGCCAGAGCGACACCCTCACCGCGTAAGCGGCAACCATCACGGCCACAGGCCACCCCAGCACCGACCGGGTCCGCTTCGCCCTTCGAGGGGCGGGCGGGCTTGGCACGGGCATTTACCTACCCTCGAAGAAAGAAACCACCATGTCGATCAAAAAATATGCAGTTGCCGCCACCTCCGTCGTCCACCTGAAAGACGGCAACGACGAACTGATGTATGCCGATGGCGCCGACGGCAAGCCGGACCTGAGCCGTCCGATGCGCGTCACCCTGTATGGCCCGGGTTCGAAACAATTTGCCAAGGTCACGGCCGTCAACACCAGCGCGCTGATGGACCGCATGAAGAAAAAGGGCAAGGACAAACAGAGCGCTGAAGAGCGCACCGAAGAAGCGGCCAATACTCTGGCGGCCTGCACGGCATCGTTCGAAAACATCGAAATCGACAGCCTGGCCGGCGAGGCGCTGTACAAGGCCGTGTATTCCGATCTCGAACTGGGCTTCGTCAACTCGCAGCTCAACGCCCACCTGAATGACTGGGCAAATTTTACGAAGCCGTCGGCGAACAGCTAAGCCTGTTTGTCCGGCATGGCGCCTGGCTGAATGCGGTACCGGCTCGGCCAAATCAGGAGCGGCGCGCCGGCAGCCGGGATGACGAAGAAGCGCCCAGCCGGCGCGAAGAAATGCTGGCGCGCAAGGTCGACGTGGAAATGCCGCCTGTCGACTGTGGTCAGCACCTGCTGGGTTACCTGTATGAGTTTGGCCCGGCGATGGCCGGCGGCATGGGCGCCGTGCCGGTGACGTTTGCTGAAATGGCGGCATGGCAGCTGGCCACGGGTGTCGATCTGGAGCCGTGGGAGGCCCGGCTGCTGCGCCGGCTGTCAGCAGATTATGTGGCCGAATCGCACAAGGCCAGTAAGACCGATTGCCCACCACCATGGGGCGAGTCGGCACCGCTGCGCGCCAGTCAAGGCCGCGCTGCAGCGCGCGCCCTGGAGTTGTTCCTTGCATAGCACTAAAAAAGCAAAAAGCCCGAACGCGCAAACGTCTCGGGCTTTTTTAATTCAGTCGTACACCACTACGAAAGAACATTTATGGATTTTACCGTATTACTTGGAATTTTCAAGGCGCTTGGAAAAGGGGCAATTATGGAACTCGTAAAAAACAAGTGGATTCAGTTCAGCATTGGAGCCGCCATTCTGATGCTCTCGTCACAGGGTCTTGTGAAAGCGGTTCGCTGGTGGTAGCGGCGCCGCACATCAGCACGTGCCCTTGAGTTGTTTCTTGCATAGCAAGAAAAAAGCAAAAAGCCCGAACGCGCAAACGTCTCGGGCTTTTTTAATTCAGCAATCAAGCCAAATTTGAAAGTGAATTTACGTGAAGTATACCCCGAAAAATAAAGTGAAGGTGGAGGGAAAGATGAACCCAAAGGATGCTGGGATTGTAGGTAAGCGGCTTGCTGCCGCTGCGGTGATTGCGGCAACTGGAATAGCCATCGGCTCTGCATGCGCAGGCTTGGCGCTCACGCTGAAACTGTTTTTGCAATAAAGGCCGTAGCAACGGCATTACTACAAGGCATCACCGGTAAATATCACATACCAATCGCCCGCCGCCAGCGGGTTTTTTTTCGTTCATGCCGCCCGCGAGGTGGCCTTTTGTTATTGGAAAAGCAATGATTGTCGGAGACATGGAGATCCGCCTGCGGGCGGACATTGCGCGGCTTCAGAATGATATGACCCAGGCGCGCCGCGTCGTCACGGAGACACAGGACAGGATCAACGCGGCCGCCAATGCCATGAAGACGGCACTGGCCGGCATCGGTATCGGTGCGGGCCTGGCCGAAATCATCAAGATGGCCGATGAATACGCCAAGTTCACGGCCCAGCTGCGCCTGGCATCGACGTCAGTGGCCGATTATGCCGCGTCCTACGACGCCGTCAAACGCATTGCGAAGACCTCGCAGCAGGATCTGGCCAGCACGGGGGTGCTGTATGCCCGAATTGCCAACGGCACGCGGGAGCTCGGGACAACGCAAAAGCAAGTGGCTGCCATTACCGAGACCGTCAACCTGGCGCTGCGCGTGAGCGGCGCCACGGCGACTGAGTCGGCATCGGCCCAGCTGCAGTTGTCGCAGGCATTCGCCTCCGGCACGCTGCGCGGCGAGGAATTCAATGCGGTGAACGAGGCGGCGCCGCGCCTGATGAAGGCGCTGGCTGACGGCATGGGCCTGCCGGTGGGCGCGCTCAAGGCGATGGCAGGCGAGGGGCTGATCACTTCCAACATCATGGCCACAGTGTTGCCGAAGGCGCTGGAATCGTTGCGCGAGGAAAGCAAGAATATCCAGACGATATCTGGCGCATTCACGGTGCTGAAGAATGAAATGCTGGAGTTTTTCGGCATGCAGGCGCAGGCCAACGGTACTGTGGCGCTTATTACTGGCGCCATTCAATTTCTTTCTGAGAATTTGGATGGCTTGGTCATTATCCTCAAGACTTTGACTGCGTACCAGATCGGTACCTGGTTGACAACATGGGTGACTAAAACGTATGAGCAGGTTTCTGCGAGCATTGCGCTGCGCGCCGCAACGGTGGCACAAATGCAGGCTGATGTAGTAGCGGCCGACGCGAAAGTGGCGCAACTTGCTGTCACCCAGGTGGCGATAGTTGAAGCGCGCGCGGAAGCCATTGCGCGCCTGTCCCAAGCTCAGGCAAATATTCGTGCGGCCCAGGCCGCTATCGTTGCGGCAGAAGCCGCTGGCGCACAGAGCTACGCTTTGATGGTGCTGCGCACTTCTACGGCGGAACTAGCTGTGGCGGAAGCGGCCCGTTCGGCCATGCTGAAAGAGTTGGCTATCCTTGGCGTGCAACAAAAAAGGATTAGCGAACAGATTGCAGTGGCAGATACCACTCAGGCGGCAGCAAAAGCAGGCCTCGCCGGGGCCACCGGCGTACTGGCGGGGGCCATGCGAGGTCTCAGCGCAGCCACAGCATTTCTTGGTGGCCCACTTGGCGCAGCAATCCTGCTGATCGGGGCGTTGATCCTGGCGTGGCAGTCGTTCGGTAAGACGGCGAAAAAGGCGAATGTCGAGGCGGTGGAATCCTTGGAGGAAGGCACCATCCGCATCAATAAGGTGCTCGACAAGCAAATCGAGAAATACGAAGCGATCATAGCCCTACGGGGAAAAGGCGTTAAGAAAGAAGAAGCCGAGAAATATGCGGATGCGTACGCGCAATTGGCAGCTTTAGAACGCCGTCGTGCGGCGTATGAACAAGGGGCAAGGGGTACGTCTTCGAGCATGGCATTGGACCTGATGCGAGAAATTGATAAGGAAATTGCTGTAATAAACGCGAAAATCGCAAAATCGCGCGAGAAAGGCGCGGCCGCCGAGAAAATGATGGGGCAAGAAGCCTATAACGAGTGGAAAAAGATCTACGCTACCCGTGAGGAGCAGCGCGCCGCCGAGATCGCGGACCTGAAATCGCGCAACATGAATGCTGCACAGTACGCTGAGATGCTGGGGCGCATTAATTTGAAGTATGCCGACAAGAGCGCGGCCAAGGCCTTGAAGCAGGAAGAAAACGCCTACAAGACCCTGGTCGCCTCCATCCAAGAGAAACTGGAGGCCAACAAGCTCGAAGCGCTTGGCTTTAGCAGCATGACCGATGCGCAAAAAATGACGGTCAAGCTGAATGCAGCCATCCTGGCCGACAAGACCAAATTGAACACGGCCGACATCGAGCGCGCGCGCGTGCTGATCGCCCAGGTCGCTGCCGAAGACGCTCTGCTGCTGTCGGGCAAGAGCGTGAAGAAGGCGATTCAGGAACTGAAGGAAGAGCGCGACAAGCATGCCGCGTCGGTGTTCGACGAGATCGAGGCCAACAAGCAGGCGATCGCCACCTTCGGCCTGACCAAGGCGCAGATCGAGGCGCTGACGCTGGCCCGCCTGGAAGACCGCCTGGCGCGGCGCGGCCCGCAAGACCTTGACCTGGACGAAGCGGAGGTCAATCACCTGATGCGCATGATCGGCCTGCAAAAGGAAAAGGCGACCACGGCGGCTACGCTGGGCGCGCTTAATGCTGGATCCGATGTAACGAAAGCCAAGGAACTGCTCGATATCCTGACGGCGGTCGACAATGCAGCCAAGGACGCCGCATCGGGCATGGCTGCCAGCTTTGGCGCCGTGGGCTCAGCGATTGGCGGCATGACCACTGCCTTGACCGGCTTTTCGCGCGGCCAAGCTGCCATCGCGGCGGAGCTCGCATCGTCGATGAAGGCTGCCGCCGGCGATCCGACCAAGATCGCCAAGGCGCAGGCCATGGCCGCGCAGCAGGGCGCGCAGGCGCAGGTGCGGTCGTACGGCGACATGGCCAGCGCCGCCAAGGGCTTCTTCAAGGAAAACAGCACCGGCTACAAGGTGATGCAGACCGCTGAAAAAGCTTTCCGGGCCTACGAAATGGCGATGGCTGTCGAATCGATGGTCAAAAAGATCTTCTTCAAAGAAGCCGAGGTGGCAGCCAACCTGACGCTAAACGCCACCAAGGTGGGCGGTGAGGCTGCTGCCAGTGCCGCGTCGACAGGCCTGGCCGCAACCGAAGCCAGCGCCTGGGGCATTACGGCCGTGGTGAAGGCCTTGGCCTCGCTGCCGTTCCCAATGAACTTGGCCGCTGGTGCCGCGACACTTGCGGCCGTGGTGGCCATCGGCGCCAAGATGCTGGGCGGCGTAGGCGGCGGCAGCGTCAGCGTATCCGAACAACGCCAGGCTGCCAACGGCACCGGCTCGGTGCTGGGCGACTCGTCCGCGAAATCGGAATCGATTGCCCACAGCCTGGCCATCATGGAAAAGAATTCCGGGCTGGGCCTGGTGCACACCATTTCCATGGATGCCTCGCTCAAGCAGATGGTGGCCGGCATCGGCAATCTGGGCAACCTGCTGGCGCGCTCGGGCGTCACGGCCGAAGGCGGCGGTGCGGCAGCTGGTGTGCAGACTGGCACCAAAGTGCTGGGCGGCACCCTGGGTACCGTCGCTGGTGTTGCTGCTGGGGGAGTTGGTGGCGCAGCGCTTGGTACATACCTAGGCATGGGCATGGCCGCCATTGGTGGTCCGCTGGGCCTGGCCGTTGGCGCCGTGCTTGGGGCGGTGCTGGGCGGTGTAGTGTCGAAACTGTTCAACACTTCCACTTCCATCAAAGATCAGGGCATTACCGGAAAGACCATGTCGCTGGGCAATGTCGATGCGCTAGGCTTCACGGCCCAGGCATACGCTGATGTCAATACGAAGAAAAAGGCGTTTGGCATCAGCTACAGCAGCAAGGACAGCACCCAGGTAGCTGCCCTGTCGACCGAAATGAACCAGCAGTTCAGCATGATCATCAGCAGCATGGGCAATACGATCCGCAGTGCAGCGGATGTGTTGGGCATGGGCGGCGATGTTTTTAATGCCAAATTGAATACTTTCGTCGTCGATCTGGGCAAGATCAGCCTGAAAGGGCTAACGGGCGAAAAGCAGCAGAAAGCACTGGAAACCGCATTTTCCAAGATGGGCGACGACATGGCCAAGTTTGGCGTGGGCGGCCTGCAGCAATACCAGGCTGTCGGCGAAGGCTATCTGGAAACGCTGGTGCGCGTCACCAACGACTACATGCAGGTGTCCGACGTATTGGCCGTGCTGGGCAAGTCGTTCAACACGACCGGCCTGGGCGCGGTGGCGCTCAGCGAAGGCTTGATTGCCGCAACTGGCGGTCTTGACAAGCTGACCAGTGGCACCAGCTATTTCGTGCAGAACTTCCTGAGCGAGGCCGAACAGATGGCGCCGATTACCAAATCGGTACAGCAGGCCATGGCCGCCCTGGGCCAATCCAGCGTAACGACTAGCGAGCAGTTCAAGGCCCTGGTGCTGGCGCAGGACTTGAACACGGCCGCTGGCCAGGCCATGTATGCGCAGCTGATCGCCATTGCTGAACCATTCAAGAAGGCTGCCGATTACGCAGCTGAGCTGGCGGCGGCAACCGGGGATCTCTCGGCAGTGAACAAGACTGCCAGCGAAATCGCCAGCGAGCGCAAGGATTTGCTGCAGCAGCTGAACGAATTGACGAAAAGCGAAACTGAACTGCTGGCCATCCAGCGCTCCAGCATCGCCGCCGTCAACCGTGCGCTGTTCGACCAGGTGCAGGCCGCCAAGGCTGTTGTTTCGGCCAAGGATGCGCTGGCCAAAGCCTACGAAACCGAATCGACCGCCGCCAAGGCTGCGCTCGACAAGTCGAAATCGTGGGTGACCACGCTCAATGGCCTGAACGCCAGCATGGCCCTGGGCAACCAGTCCATCCTGACGCCGGAGCAGAAGTACGCCGAGGCGCGCGCCCAGTTCGAGAAGACCCTGGCGGCGGCCAATGCCGGCGACACGACGGCGCAGTCCGGCCTGTCGGCTGCCGAGCAGGCATTCCTGACGGCCTCGCAGGTGGTCAACGCTACGGATGCTCGCTACGCGGCAGATTACGCCCGTGTGGTGGCCGCCAACAACGAGGCATTGAAATGGGCCTCGGCCCAGGTCGACGTGCAGCAGGCCAGCCTGGATGCCCTCAAGGCCCAGGTGTCGGGCCTGATCACCATCAACGACAGCGTGCTGACGGTGGCGCAAGCCATCGCCAACCTGCATGCGGCGATGGGCACGGCGACTGGCCTGGGCGTGAAGTTCGACGGCTCCCATGCCGGCGGCTTGGCCAACGTGCCGTTTGACGGCTACGCGGCCGAGCTGCACCGCGGCGAAGTGGTTATGGATGCACAAGCTGCTGCAGTCATGCGCCGCTACTTCGGTGGCGCACCAAGCCAGGGCGGCGGCAACACCGACGCCCTGGTGGCCGAGATCAAGCTGCTGCGCGCGGAAGTGGCTGCGCACCGTGCCGATCAGGACAAGCAAACCGGCGCCACCATCCAGGCCACCGTCGAATCGAACGACAAAGCGGCGAAAACGGTTGTGGCTGGTGTCGACAAATCAGCCAAGGGCTCAGCCTGGGCCAATACAGTGAAAGGTGAATACGCATGACCGATGAGCAATTTCTACAATGGCTGCAAAGCCCGTCAGCCACCCGCATGGTGCTGATTGAGGCGCAGGTGAACGTGGCAGGCAGCGAGGTGACGCGTTACATCGCCTCGCGGCCGTACGTCACCGGGCCGACCGAAGTGCCAGCCAACACCGAGTATCTGCCGCTGGCCACTGGCGGCCTGGCTTTCACCGAGCAGGTCAGCTTGACGGGTGAAGCTGGTCTATCGGGTGGCGACATTGAGCTGGACAACGGCGATGGCGCGCTTGATGGCTGGTTGCTTGATGTCTGGCGCAACCGTGCCATCAAAGCCTGGGCTGGCGACCCTAGTTGGCCGCGCGCCGACTTCCGCCTAGTGTTTGACGGCATCATTGATGACGTTGGCAGTTCCAGTCGGGAAACCATCAACCTGGTGCTGCGCGACAAGATGCAGCGCTTAAATACGCCCATCACCGAGGCCAAGCTGGGCGGCACGTCGCCAAACAAGGACGCAATCTTGCCGATTCCGTTCGGCGAATGTCACAACGTGACGCCGTTGCTGATCAACCCAAATACTCCGGAGTATGGATTTTTGGGGCCGGTCGAGTGGTTCGTCAATGACGAGGCGCGCACCAGCGGCAAGCCGGTGCCGACCGTTGTCAATGCCGCCACGGGGCGCTTCACGCTGCCGATCAACCCGCTGGCCAACGCTGTCACCGTCAGCGTGCAGGGCGACAACGTTGGCGGCTACGCTCCGCGCATCGCGCCGCTGGTGCAGCGCATTGCCACCGGCTACGGCAAGGCAGCTGACCGCTTCACTCTGGATGACCTGGACCTGGACAACCTAGCCGCCTTCGACGCCGCTCACCCGCAAAAGGTGGGCCTGTACGTTGCGGACCGAACGAACCAGGCGCAGGCCATCCAGCAACTGGCGGCCAGTGTGGGCGCCCAGGCGCTAATGTCGCGCACGGGCAAGTTGCGCCTGGTGCAAATCACCTTGCCCGCTATCGGCGTGCCGATTGAGATCGGGCCGGACCAGATGCTGGAGCACTCGTTGCGCCCGGTCCAGCGTCTGCCTGTGGCCGCTGCCGTCAAGATCGCCTTTGACCTCAACTACACAGTGCAGGCCGGCCTTGTCACCTCGCTGCCGCCGGCGCATGCCGAGCTGTATGCCGCAGAATGGCTGACCGAAACAGTGGTCGATGCTGCGGTGCGTGCGCGCTACCGCTTGACCGATGACCCGGTGCAGATCGAGACGTGCCTCAAATCGCGCGCCGATGCGCGGGCCGAGGCGGCGCGGCGCCTGGCGATGAACAAGGTGCCGCGCACCATTTATGAACTTGACGGGGAGCCTGAATTAATGATGCTTGAACTGGGGCAGCCTGTGCTGCTGCGCGATGCGCGCTTCGGCCTGCAGGATGGTTTGCCGGGTGTGGTGGTGTTGCTGTCGCGCTATTGGCTGACCGGCCGTGTCACCGTGGGGGTGCTGGTATGAGGACCATTGCAGGAGAGCGCGACAACATCATCATGAACACCGTGCCGCGCTTCGCGCCGGCCACTGACCGCGTGCTGCTGCTGGCGGCCACGGGGCAGGCGTTCAAGGTAGCGGCAACGGGCTTGGCCAGCCCGGCAGCCATCACGTTCACGGCGGCAATGCTGAATATGGCGGGGACGGTCGATATCAGCACCAGCGATGGCAGCGTGCTCGAACTTGCAGGCAACGTCGCAACGCTGCGCTACGCAGACATGGCCAGCAATACGACCGTGATCACGGCCCGCATCGTGGTCGATGGCCTGACCTACACCGCCAGCCAGACGGTGAGCAAGATTTTCGATGGCGTGACTGGCAACTCCACGCGCGTCTGCTACAGCAAGACCAGCTTATCCTCGCTGGCCAGCGCGCCGGCAACGATCAGCACGGCCGGAAGCACATCGTACCCGCCGCTCAACACTTGGGGCGCAGGCACTGTATGGGAGGGCTCGCCGCAAGAATTCGCCGCGGGCGAATCGCTGTACCGGTCTGATGGGATTTTCAACCCGGCCAGCGGCACGACCTTGTGGAGCGCGCCGTACCTGAATGCATTGAAAGTGGGAAGGCTGAGCGCGATCAGTGCGGATCTCGGGGAGGTTACGGCGGGCACCTTGAGGGCGGTCACGATCTATGGCGGCCCTGGGTACCTGACCAAGGACTACGCATGGCCCACCAATGGCCTCGGCGGTTTCCACCTTAGTTCCGCTGGGCTGCTCATGGGCTGCTACAGCACGGGGAAATACTTTGAGGCCCGGGCAGATGGCAACCTTTATATGCCGGGACTGAAGGTGGAGGGCGGCCAGGCCAGCTACTCGGGGAAACTCTCGGCCGTAACCGGTTCGTTTGGCGCCGTGACGATTGCTCCCGGCGGCTCCATTTCCTCGGGGCAGACGGGCTTCAACGTCGGAAATGGATTTTGGCTGGGCATTGACGTAGGCATCCCCAAATTCAGCCTGGGCCAAGGTGGAGGTGCTGGTATCCGATGGGATGGCAATAATTTATATGTCGTCAATCCAAAAATTGCCAGTTTTGATCTGGTCATTTCCCCTAGCGCATCCGGCAACTACTTCACGATGGGGCGCAATACCGTAGACGGTTTCGCCGGCACTTATACGGCAGTGGCGACCAATGGCAGCGGGAGTTTCAGCTATCTATGGCGCTTGGAGGGCAGCACCTTTGCCTGGGTGTCGACAAACAATTACACCAATGCGCAGGTACTGCCGGGGGTTTCCGGGCGCGGCGTGACCGGCGAATTTGACCTCTACGCCATTTGCACCTGCACCGACACCAACACCGGGCAAACGCAAACCCGGTCTTTCAACTTTATAGTGAATTTCACATGACACAATTTATTGCCGTGGATGCCGATGGCCGCGTGCTGTATGCGTGCGGCCGTCCAGATCCAGCCGATTTTACCGGGCCTTTGCCACCACCACCGAATGAGGAAGAGGGGATCGAGTACTTCCCCTGGCAGCGGCCTCTGGTTTTCGGCAACCCGCCAAGCCCCACAGCGGTATTGCGTTGGAATGGTGTGGCGCCGGCATGGGTCGAGAATGACAGCACCATCGACGCATGTCGCCAGCGGCGATGGGCGTTGATCAAAGCAGCGCGCGATGCGGCATTGGCCGGCGGCTTCACGTTTGGCGGCGCGCGGTTCGATAGCGACGCCGTGTCGATTGGCCGCATCACGGGCGCCGCCATGCTGGCCTTGATGGCTGTTGCCGCAGGCGAGCCGTACAGCGTGACATGGGTGCTGGCCGACAATACCACCCGTACGTTCGACGGTGCCAGCACCATGGCGCTGGGCGCGGCGGCCGGACTGCATGTGCAGCGTATCGTCGACCAAGGCCAGGCATTGCGCGAGCAACTCGATGCGGCCACATCACACACCGCCATCGAGGCGGTGATCTGGCAGGAGGCGTCGTAAATGGGAAATCTTCGCATCATCTACGACAACGCTGCCGACCGCGCGGCGCTCACCGCATCGAGCCAGGCCGGCGCGCTTGGCCCGAGCAACCTGCAGCGAGAACGCAAGTCAGCCGTGCTGCGCTCTGTCGGCACGGCGCTGACCATTACCGCCACGCTGCCGCTGGGCGAGATTATAGGCGTCGTGGTCCTGCCGTTCTGCAACCTGACTTCGAATGCCAAGATCCGTGTGCGCGGCTATACCGCGTCCGGGGATGCTGTTCCGGTGATCGATACCGGCCTAGTGCTGGCATGCGCCTACGCGCCGCTGGGCGCTTGGGACTGGGGAGCCACGGCGCTGGCAGTCAATGCCTTTTCATTTGGTGGTGGCACCTATGCGCGGGCCTGGTTCCCGCGCCAGACCGCGCGCTATTTTGTGATCGAGCTGGCCGACCCCGGCAACCCCGCTGGCTACATCGAGTGCTCGCGCCTGGTGATGGGGAACTACTGGGAGCCTGATAACAACGCCAGCTACGGCGCCAGCGTGACGCCCGTCGACACGTCGACCCAGTACCGCAAGGCTTCCGGCGAGCAGGGCGTCGAGGCTGGCTGCAGCTACCGCAAGCTGTCGTTGCCGCTCGATCACATGACGCCGACAGATCGCGCTGCAGTCTGGCGCCTGGTGCGCGGCAGCGGAAAGCGCCTGCCGATTCTGGTGAGCCTGTTTCCCGATGATGCTGATCCTGAGTTGGAGCAAACCCACCAGCTATATGGCCGCCTCAGCGAACTGGCCGCCATTTCGGCGCCGTACTTTAAAACCTATGCAACATCGCTTGATATCGAGGAACTGTAATGGCAGATATTTTTACTCCTGGCATGCGGGACTGGCTAGACAAGCTCAATCAGTTGGCTGAAGGGCAGCTGCTGCCAATTCAGCCCGACTGGAACGCGGCGCCGGGCTCGGTCAAAGAAATCAAGAACAAGCCCGTGTTGGCAGCCGTGGCCACATCGGGCAGCAAGGCCGATGTGGGGCTGGGGGCTGTCGACAATACTGCGGACGCAGACAAGCCGGTCAGCACTGAGCAAAAAGCTGCGCTGGATTTAAAGGCGAGCATAAACAGTACGGGCATGAAAAACCGCATCCATAACGGCTGTATGCGTGTGGCTCAACGTGGAATCAGCGGGGCGAGCGTCTGGTTTGGTATCTCCTTAGATCGGTGGCACTTAATCTCGGCAGGGACTGCGGTGAACTGGGAGCAACGGCCATTAGATATTGATGGCAAGCTCCGAGCGCTAACATGGGCAGGGGCTGCTGGTAACACTTACGTACAGGCACAGCAGCGCATCGAGGCTATAAACTGCCAAGACATGGCTGGCACTGCTGTCGTCTTATCTTTTCTTGTATATCAGTCCACAGGGGCAAGTAGGAGCATTGCCCCGCAACTAGGGTACTCCACAGGGGCAGAAGACTCGTGGCAGGCCATAACGTTCATCCCCTCGCTAGACCCAGTGGCAACAATACCAAATGCCGCGTGGACTCGTGTTACAGCGCGGTTTGCAGTTCCCGCAGCAGCGACTACGGGTTTAGCGGTGTTCCCTATAGGCGCAAACGCCCCCCTAGCTTTCGGTGCTGGGCAGGAAGGGGGGCTTGCAAATGTGCAGCTAGAGATAGCAAACACTGCAACCCCGTTAGAGCGCAGGCCATATAGCCTAGAGCTCAGCCTTTGTCAGTACTACTACAGGAGGGATGCGTTCGGCCATAACGTGGTTGTCGGCACTGGGCAGGCGTATAGCACTGATACCGCGTACGTTTTGGTGCCGCTGTCGGGCGCGATGCGAGTGTCACCTACTCTCTCATTTTCTGGAGCGTTGTCAAGGCTGGGAGGGGAAATGGTTACGGGGCCGGATCAGCCGGGTTACGGGCCATCTGGACTTTCAATCCGCGTTGGCTACTCCACCACGCGATACGTCGCAGGTGACGCGGTTATGCTTATGGCCAACGGATCATTCACTGTCATTAGAATTGCGGAGCTATGATGTATAAACAATTAAATGGTGCCTACGTTATTCGCTTGGCCGATAACGCCTATGTACCACGGGACCCTGAGAATCAAGACTACCAGGCTTATTTATCCTGGTTGGCGGAAGGCAATACGCCGGAACAGGAGGACCCACCTATCGACGGCGCACCTGCTTTCCCGCCGTACGCTGAGCCAGCAACTCCATAATTTTTAGCGCAGCACTCCACCATAAACCCGCTTCGGCGGGTTTTTTCATTTCCACCACCTGAAAGGCACTACATGGCCATCGAAACAACCGCCGCCGGCGGCGCATTGATTAAAATTTTTGGCATCCCGGTCCTCGCCGGCGCTGCCGCAACCTCACTGGGATTCATGTTCATGTGGCCTAAATCTGCCAAGGAAGCCTTCGTGCGCTTCTTCGTCACCATTCTGTTTTCCGCCCTGATGGGTCCAGCCCTGGTCGTAGTCGTGCGCAACTGGATGCCGGGCCTGTTCGACAGCGCACGCGCCGTGGCCGTGCTGTACGGCAGCGATCCGGCCTTTGGCTTCCTATTCATCGCCGCGCCGCTGATGGTCGCCGCTGGCTTGCCTGCCTGGTGGATACTGGGCGCCACCGTACGATGGTTCGACAAGCGCCGCGACAAGGATATCGGCGAGCTGGCGCGCGATGCGGCCGCCGACTTCAAGGACGTGCGGGGTGGCCTGTGAACCTGACCAAGAATTTCACCCTGCAGGAACTGACCGCCTCCGACTGGGCCGCGCGCCACGGTGTCGATAATACGCCACCGCCCGCTGTGCTGACCGAACTGCAGCGCACGGCCGAGATGCTCCAGCGCATCCGCAACTACCTGACGGCCTGCGCAGGCATCGACACGCCGCTGACCAATATCAGCGGCTACCGCTCGATTCCGGTGAATCGCGGCATTGGCAGCAGCGATGGCAGCGACCATGTGCGCGGCATGGCGGCCGACTTCAAGGCGCTGCGCATGACGCCGTACCAGGTATGCCAGGCGCTATTGCCCAAGCTGGACGAGTTCGGCATCGGCCAGATCATCAACGAACTGACCTGGATACACGTCAGCACGAAGATGGTGGCCAAGCCGATCAACCGCATCATCACCATTGACCGCCATGGCACGCGCGCTGGCATCTTGCAGGTGCGGCCGTGAGCGCCCTGGGCAGCAAGCTTTGGCGCAGCCAGCTGGGCGGGCTGATGTTTCATTGCCCCGGTTGCAGCTATGATCACGTCGTCCACGAAGCCGGACAAGGCTGGTCCGGCCCCGCCTGGTCGTTCAATGGCAACGGCGATAGACCAACGTTTTCGCCTTCTGTGCTGGTCACGACAGGTCGCGCGGTCGATTCGTCATTTGTGAAAGAAGAGGGGGATCCGCCGGAGGTGTGCCATTCATTCGTCATCGATGGTCGGATCCAGTTTCTCGGCGATTGCTACCATGAGCTGGCTAGCCAGACTGTTGAAATGCCAGATTGGCGGGCATCTTGAGCGCCATCAGCGCGCTGGCGGGCGCCGCCGTCAGCGGTATCTGGAAGGCCGCCGCCGTCATCCTTGCCGCCGCGCTGCTGCTGGTGGCCAGCTCCACCGGCGCCGGCTGGTGGCTGGCCGCTGGCGACCGTGACACCGCGCGCGCTGCGCTGGTGCAGGAGCAGGGCGTCAGCGCTGCGCTGCGGGCGTCGATCACCGAGCAAAACCGCGCCATCGATGGCATGGCCAAGGCAACCCTAGCGGCGCAGGAGCGCGGCGCTGTCGCGCAGGCGGCCGCCGTTGCCAAGGGCAAGAAGTATGACGCGGCCCTGGCGCGGATCGCTGGCGCGCGCGCCACGACCTGCGATGAGGCGATGCCGGCCGTCAGGCTGCTACTGGAGGGCGTGCGATGAAATGGATGCTTGTATTGCTGCTGGCCGGGTGTGGCAGCGCGCCGCCGGTAGTGCAGCGGGTCGAAGTCCCTGTCTTTACACCATGTGTAAAGGTGCTGCCGAGGCGGCCGGTCTATGAGTTCGACCAGCTGGCGCCAGCGGCAACGGATGGCGAGATCGTCCTGGCGTTGGCGCGGGACTGGCCGCGCGGCCGAGCATATGAGTCCCATTTGGAAGCAATTATTGCTGGGTGTCGGTAGCCGCCAACACTGAAGCCCCACGGATCGACGTCACACTGGCCACAGCAGGCACTGCATTGCAGTAGTTTGCCCACACTTGCATGAGTAAAATCCGTTTCTCCAGCAGATCACCCCTGCGATACGCTGCCTCGACCTTGTCTGGCAAGCTGTGCGCCAGCGCATGCTCGCAAACCTCGCGCGGGAACGAGTTGGCCACCGATTCCGAGCACCAATCCCGGAACGTCGACCGGAAGCCGTGCACGGTGATCTCGTTTCGACCCATCCTGCGCAGCACGGCCGTCAGGCTCATGTCGGATAGGGGTGTTGCTTTTCTACTCCCCGGGAAAATATGCTTGTCGACGCGCGGCAGCTGCTTGAGCAGCGTGATCGCCTCGGCCGACAATGGAATGCGATGCTCCCGGCCTGCCTTCATCCGAATCGCTGGAATTGTCCACAGCGCGTAGTCGAGGTCTATTTCTTCCCAAACCGCTCCACGAACCTCGCCAGATCGGGCGGCTGTCAGAATCACAAACTCCACGGCGCGAGCCGACACGCCTTCGCGCTGGCGCAACTCTTCCATGAATTCGCCTATATCCTGCCACGGCAGGGCAGCGTGGTGCTTTACCCGCCCCAGCTTACCGGGATCTGCCAGCAGGTTATCCAGGTGGCCACGCCATCGGGCTGGGTTTTCGCCCACGCGGTACTTGCTGACGGTTGCCCAATCCAGGATGCTCTCGATGCGTCCGCGCAGCCTGGTGGCCGTCTCGGTCTTTTCCTGCCAGATAGGGCTGAGTACCTTGACCACCATGCCAGTGTCGACTGCGGCCACCGGCAACTCCCCGATAAAAGGATCTGCATACGTCGCCAGCGTATTTTCCCACTGCTCAGCATGCTTGAAGTTCTTCCAGCTGCCACGGTGTGCGGCGATGTAGGCGGCGGCGCATTGGCTGAACGTGATTGCCCGGGCCTTGTCCAGAGCATCACTGAGCTTGTCGGCCGCGCGCGTCTCCAGGGGGTCTTTCCCATCCAGCAGCAGCGCACGGCAATCTCGTGCCTTGCCACGCGCCTCGGCCAGGGTTACAGTGTGCACGGCGCCCAGGCCCATCTCGCGCTTCTTGCGCTCGCGCGTGTAGCGGAATATCCAGCTTTTGGTTCCCGTCTTCGATACCTGCAAATACAGGCCGGCGCCATCGCCAAAATATCCGGGCATTTTTGCGCGGCTTACCGCTAGCGCAGTCAATTTTTCCACCGTTCGCGCCATAGCCTACCCCCATTCCTACCCACATATAGAGTGCGGATTTTAACGCAATCAAGCGGCACCATGCGGACTAATTGGCAAAAAAATCGCATGAATTCAAGGGCGTAGGGGCATCAAGCGACGTTTGGCGAACATCGCTTAGGCGGACACCGTCTCCGCCAGTATTTTTAAAAACCCGCTTCGGCGGGTTTTTTCATTTCCACTCCCCGCATTGCGCTCCCATTGGTTTTCTGCCCACGGCGCACGCGCATGCGCGAAAATTTTTCCCGGTGCTTGGCAGTAATATCGACTGCTTGGTAGCGGCGTAGCAAATACACCGGGCTCGGCAGCACCTGTCCCCTGCAGTCATTCTTTTTTTGCCTGACTCTCCCCAAGCTTCTTTAAAAATTGCATAATCAACAAATGCTGCGCAGAAACTTCATTCTGACCAGTGCGGCATATGCCAACGGCATTGTGGGCATGGTCCGGATTACGAAGGGAATACGCAAATGCAGCTACTTCGCCAATTAAAACTGTCGCACAGGCTGGCCTTGTTGGTCGCCATTTTTTCGCTGGGCCTGATCGTGTATGGCGGCTTGTCGCTGCGCGTACTCGGCGAATTGAAAGTCAATGGGCCCGTGTACCAGCGTATTGTGCAGGGCAAGGACCTTGTGGCCGATGTGCTGCCGCCGCCCGAATACATCCTCGAATCCTATTTGGTGGCCTTTCAGCTGATGGCGTCCGAAGACCGGGCGGCGCAAGACAAATTGGTCGAGCGCCTGAAGGTCTTGAAGGGCGAATACGACACGCGCCATCAGTTCTGGCGTGGCCAAGGTCTCGATACCGACATCGCCGATGCCTTGCTGGCGCAGTCGCATGCCCCTGCAGTGGCATTCTATGAAACGGCATTCACGCGCTTCATCCCGGCGCTGCGGGCTGCGGACAAGGCCGCTGTGGCCAATGCCATGAGCGCCATGAGCGCCAACTACGACGCCCATCTGGTGGCCATCAACCGGGTCGTCGACCTTACCAGCAAGCGTTCGGGCGCGTTCGAGACCCAGTCGGCCGATAGGGCGCGCTCGGCGACGGTGCTGCTGGCGGGCTTGCTGCTGGCATTGCTGGGCGTCAGTATCGCCGGCGCCGTCTTGATCAGCCGTAGCATTACCGGTCCTTTGCAGCAGGCGCTGCGGGCTGCCCAGATGGTGGCGGCCGGCGACCTGACCAATCGCGTCGACAAGCTCTATTGTGATGAGCCTGGTCAATTGCTGCAGGCGCTCGAAGCGATGAATGGCAGCCTGTCGCGCACCGTGGGGCAGGTGCGCAGCAGCACGCAAAGCATCACTCTTGCTTCGCGCGAAATTGCGGCCGGTAATTTCGATCTGTCCTCGCGCACGGAGGCGCAAGCGAGCTCGCTGGAAGAAACGGCTTCTGCGATGAAGGAGTTGACCAGCACGGTCAAACAGAATGCCGACAATGCCAGGCAGGCCAACGAGCTGGTGCTGTCGGCGTCGCAATTTGCCGTGCAGGGCGGGCAGGTGGTCGAGCGCGTGGTCGATACGATGGGTGCCATCAATGCCAGCTCGCGCAAGATCGTCGATATTGTCGATGTGATCGATAGCATCGCTTTCCAGACGAATATCCTGGCCTTGAATGCGGCTGTGGAGGCGGCCAGGGCGGGCGAACAAGGACGCGGTTTCGCCGTCGTCGCCAGCGAAGTGCGCAACCTGGCACAACGTTCGGCCAGCGCCGCGCGCGAAATCAAGGCCATGATCAGCGATTCGGTCGACCGCGTTGATGCGGGCAGCAAGCTGGTAGACGAGGCGGGTGCGACGATGGACAAGATAGTGACATCCGTCAAGCGGGTGGTCGACCTGATGAGTGAAATCGCCGCCGCCAGCCAGGAGCAGAGCCTGGGTATCGAACAGGTCAACCAGGCCATCACGCAGATGGATGAGGTCACGCAGCAGAACGCCGCCTTGGTCGAGGAGGCGGCGGCCGCTGCCGGCAGCCTGGAAGAGCAAGCTGCCAGCCTGGTGCGCGAAGTGGGGGTGTTCAAGCTCCTCGCGGGCGTCACTGCCGGCGTGCCTGCCACGCCTGCGTAGATGCTCGGGCTGGCGGCGCTTTGGCGCGCGGACCGCTGAAGCGGCTTGCTTGTTGCAAGCGGCCAGCGCGCGCATCATTCTTGCATTTGTGCATCCAAATAGTAATGATTCTCATTTATAATTCATGTCTTATGGATAGCGACGCGCTGGCGCCATGGCGCCACTGCTGGTGAAGGAGGGCATGATGGGCAGTGTGTATGGCAATGAGGATCTGATCGCGCATGAACATCGCGTGTTGATGGGCGAGTATGGGCGGGCCCAGGCCCGTTGCAGTGCACAGCTGGCCGCGCAGGCGGCCCGCATCGCGCAGCTGGAGTCGGCATTGATGCGTGCGCGGGTACAGGTGGTGATCCGCGATACGCAGCTGGCGCTGGCACGTGATGAACTGGCCGAGCTGGCGGCCAGCATGCCGGGCTTGCCGACGCGTGCCAGGCTGGCCCGCCGGGTCGAGTGGCTCGGCGACAGGGTGCAAGACTTGATGCGCGAGTTGCTGCGCCTGCAGTGGCTGCCCGTGCCAGGCTTGCAAGCCGATCTGCGCGAAAAAGCCGTGCTGTACGTGGGCAGCTATTTTAGCCAGGATACGGGTCAGGCTATGGGCCAGGCTATGCGCCAGGATATGGGCCAGGATATGGGCCAGGCTATGGGCGCTGCCCATATGGCGCAGCATGCCGTCGAGCAGGCCGGCGGGCGCTTTCTCCATCATGCGGGCGGCGCCGCTGGTGCCGACGATGCCGCGGCCCTGGAAGCTGGCCTGGTGGCGGCCGACCTGGTGATTTGCCAGACCGGCTGCGTCAGCCATGATGCCTATTGGCGCGTGCATGACCATTGCAAGCGCACGGGCAAGCAGTGCGTGCTGCTGGACCAGCCGCACACCGTGCATGCCATACATTTTGTGCGCAAGCAGTCACTGCTGGCGTGAGGCTTGACGAAGCTGCCACTGGCTTGGTCGTTGAACTCGATGTTGTGCCGGCTTGGGGTGCTTTGATTGCAGGAATGGGGCTGTTGCATGACAAGCCGCACATCGCTCCCGATGTGCGGCTTTTTTTACGCCTTGTCCTTGTTCCGTGCTCTCTGATAGTATACCCCCCTATAGTATTTATTCGGGTGAAATCATGGGCCATACGGCGCACAACAAGACCAAGCTGCTCAATCGCGTGAAGCGCATCCGCGGCCAGGTGGAAGGCCTGGAGCGGGGCCTGGAAGAGGGCCGCGACTGCGGCGAAGTACTGCAGTTGATCGCCGCCGTGCGCGGCGCCGTCAATGGCCTGATGGCCGAAGTCATCGAAGAGCACTTGCGCGAGCACGTGGCCAGTCCCGATCTTGCCAGCGACGAGCGCACCAGGGGCGCCGACGACATCGCCGCCATCCTGCGCACCTACCTCAAATAATCGATCAAAGAGACCAGCATGAAACTGCAACATATCGAGGAAGACCTGTCAGCCTGGCAGCACGAACATGTTTTTGGCGGGACCAGCGACAAGGCAGAACGCCGCGCGCGCATCGTCATGTGGATCACCTTGGCCACCATGGTGCTGGAAATCGTCGCCGGCTGGTGGTACAACTCCATGGCCCTGCTGGCCGATGGCTGGCATATGAGTTCGCACGCGCTGGCCATCGGCCTGGCCGCGTTTGCGTATGCGGCGGCGCGCCGCTATGCGCGCGATCCCCGCTTCGCCTTCGGCACGTGGAAGATCGAGGTGCTGGCCGGCTACACCAGCGCCATCGTGCTGCTGGGCGTCGCCGTGCTGATGGTGGCGGCCTCCGTCGAGCGCCTGTTGTCGCCGCAGCCCATCCATTATCCGCAAGCGATGGCGGTGGCGGCCTTCGGCCTGGTGGTCAACCTGGTGTGTGCGCTGATCCTCGGCGGCCATCACGAGCATGAGCATCAACACGGTCACGATCACCACGGTCACGATCATCATGATCGGCATGGTCACGGCGAAGACCTGAACATGAAAGCCGCTTACATCCACGTGCTGGCCGATGCCGCCACGTCCGTGCTGGCCCTCGTCGCACTGGGCGGTGCGTGGGCTTACGGCTGGCGCTGGCTCGATCCCGTGATGGGCATTGTTGGTGCCGTGCTGGTGGCGCTGTGGGCGAAAAAGCTGATGCACGAGACGGGCAAGGTCTTGCTGGACCGCGAGATGGACCATCCCGTGGTGGATGAAATTCGTGCAGCGGTGGAAGTGGAAAGCGCCGGCGATACGCCGCGCATCGTCGACTTGCACGTGTGGCGGGTGGGCAAGCAGTTGTACTCGTGCGCCTTGTCCGTGCTCAGCGGCGACCCTGCGCTGACAGCCGCCGCGCTGCGCGCGCGCATCGGCATCCACGAGGAAATTGTCCACAGCACCATCGAGATTATTCGCCGTCCTTGATAATGATGGCGAAAAAAGCGCGCTGATGCAGGGTGTAGGCAGTATACTGTCGGCTTTTACAGCACGCGCTGTTCACCAGACAGAGAAAAAAATGAGCACATTACCACCATGCCCGCAATGCAAATCCGAATTCACGTACGAAGACGGCAGCCAGTTGATCTGCCCTGAATGCGCGCATGAATGGTCGGCCACGGCAGGCGATGCCGTGGAGGAGGGCGCCAAGGTGTACCGCGATTCGGCCGGCAACATCTTGCAAGATGGCGATACGGTCAGCGTCATCAAGGACTTGAAATTGAAGGGCGGCGGCGGCGTCGTCAAGATGGGCACCAAGGTCAAGAATATCCGCCTGGTCGATAGCGACCACGATATCGACTGCAAGATCGATGGCTTCGGTTCCATGAGCCTGAAGACGGAGTTCGTCAAGAAGGTGTAACGCTTTTACCCTTAACACGGCGCGCTGGCTTCATTGCTGCGCGCCGTTTTTTCATTGAGAATCCATGCAAATCGACCATCTCCGTCAGCGCCTGCGCGCCTTGGGCGCCAAGCCCTTGCACGAACAGCGCGTGCTGCGCGACTGGATACAGGCGCAGCCGCACGACCAGGGCCGGCGCCGCGCCGAGGATTTCCTGCCGCTGCCCGTGCGCGAGGCCTTGCCTGCGCTGGACCTCGAATTGCAGGGCATGCTGAAACTGCTCAGCACTCATCCGGGTGCGGACGGTTCGGCGCGCCTGCTGGTGGGGCTGCACGATGGCCAGACGGTGGAAAGCGTGCTGCTGCCACGCGACGGCCTGTGCGTGTCGAGCCAGGTGGGCTGCGCCGTCGGCTGCCAGTTCTGCATGACGGGTCGCGACGGCTTGATCCGGCAAGTCACCAGCGGCGAGATCGTCGCGCAGGTGGTATTGGCGCGTACCCTGCGCCGCGTGAAAAAAGTCGTCTTCATGGGCATGGGCGAACCGGCGCATAATTTGAACAATGTGATGGAAGCGATTGAATTGCTGGGCACCGAAGGCAATATCGGCCACAAGAATCTGGTGTTTTCCACGGTGGGCGACCCGCGCGCGTTCGAGCGCCTGCCGCAAGGGCGCGTCAAGCCGGCGCTGGCCCTGTCGCTGCACACCACCAAGCCGGAACTGCGCGAGCAGCTGCTGCCGCGCGCGCCCAAATTATCTCCGCGCGAATTGGTGGCGTTTGGTGACGCGTATGCGCGTCTGACGGGCTACCCGGTGCAGTATCAATGGACCTTGATGGAAGGCGTGAACGATGGCGAGGACGAGATGGACGGCATCGTGGCGCTGTTGCAGGGCAAGTATGCCGTGCTCAATATGATCCCGTATAACACCATCGACGACTTGCCGTTCAAGCGTCCGAGCTGGGAAAAGGCGCACGCCATTGCCGCTGCCCTGCACGCGCGCGGCGTGCTGACCAAATTGCGCGATTCGGCCGGCCAGGACGTCGAGGGCGGCTGCGGACAGTTGCGCGCCCGCGCCGCGAAGGGGAAGAAAGTGATCGAGATACACGCAGCGTAAAACCGGGGTCAGCGGCGTAGGTCGGATTAGCAGGAACCGCGTAATCCGACATTGCGAGGCCAACAATGGTGTCGGATGACGCTCCGCTAATCCGACCTACTCGGCTCACACTGCGCCCAGCAAATCGTTTTCATTCAAGATCGCAAACGCGATTTGCGGATGCGCGGCCAGGCAGCGGCGCACCGCGGCCGGAATGGCTGCGCGCGTCTTGCGGCACAGGCCGGGCCGCTCCAGCAGGCGGATCTGGAAGCCGCGCACGGTGCGCACTTCGCCGCTGCCCGGCGTGATTTGTAATTCCACGCCCAAGTTGCTCTTCAACAGCAACTGCAGCTTTTGCAGCTGCGCATGGGTGGCGATGCCCTCGATGTGCGCCAGCAGGCGTTTTTCTTCCGTCAGGTTCAGGCGCAAGATGGCAAGGTCTGCCTGCGCATCGTCGAGCAGGCGCTGCCGTTCGCAGTCGCACAGCTGCGGCGGACACTCTTTGCGGACTTCAAAATCGACGCTACGCATGCGGGTGTTCCAGTGACATTCCAGTGATATTCCATAGGCGATGGCGGATGAATCAAGTATCGTCCGCCATTTGGCGCGTGTCAATCAGCGCGGGCTGACGATCAGGCGCCAGCGGATAGCACCTTGCTCGCTGCTGTGCTGGTGATGGTTTTGCGGCGGCATGACGTGGCCTTGCGTCGACACGATTTCATGCGCGCAGCCATCGCAGCGGTAAATGCCTGAATACGGTACGGCATCGCCTGGCGAGGTCAGTTCATCGAAGCGCGGGTGCATCGAGCGGGCCACGTAGCTGGGGTTTTTGTAGTCGGCCATGGTATCGCCTGGAAGTGGGTAATGGTCCATTCTGGCACACAATCGCGCGCGGCCTTGAGCGCGCGTCTTGGCGTGCTTGCCAGTCCGCGTCCCGTTTTCCTGGCCGGCAGCATCGATGCTGGCGCTGTGACGAAGGCGCTGCGCAACGTGGATGCGGCGCTGTACGCGCAAGCTTAAGCGACCGTTGTCAAAGCGTTCATCTCGCGCACGAACGCTTGCGTAAATGCAGCAACCATGCCGCTGGCCGCGCGCGGCGAGATCAGGCCCACGGCGCAATGCGATTGCTCATCGGGCAGTGCAATGAATCGCACGCCCGGCGGCGCCAGCAAACGCATGCTGTCGGGGACGATGGCGATGCCCATATCGGCCTCGATCAGGTTTAGCTGCGAGGTCTTGCGCGACAGGGCGCGCGCCGCCTTTGGAAAAAACCCCTGCGCCAGGCACAGGCTCGCCACCAGGTAGCTGAGGCCGCCGCGGTCCGTGTGCGGGATCGAGACGAACGCTTCGTCGCGCAGGGCGGCAATGGTCGTGCGCTCCAGTGTGGCCAGTTTTGAGGCCGCTGACACGGCCACCACCAGCTTTTCCGCATACAGTTCGTGCACGACGATATTTGCATGCTTGCGTAGGGTCGGCAGGCGCACCAGGCCCAGGTCGGCGCGGCCTTCCTCGATATCGGCTGCCTGGTTTTCCGACGAGCCCTTTGAGATATCCAGCGTAAGGCCTGGAAACTGCGCCAGCAGCCGGTTCAGCACCGCGCCTATGGCCGGCGTGAGGGTGACGGAGCTCGAATGGAGCAGGCGGATGATGCCTTGCGCGCCTTGCCCTACATGGCGGGTCTGGCGCACGGTTTCGTCGATCTCGTCGAGAATGCGTCTGGCGCGATCATAAAACACCTGTCCTGCCGGTGTGAGTTCGATATGGCGCGCGTCGCGCGTCAGCAGCAGCGCCTGCACCTCGTTTTCCAGTTCCTTGATTTGCCGGCTCAGGGCCGACTGCGCGATGTACAGCTTTTCCGCTGCGCGCGAGTAGCTGCCCGCATCGACGACTTCGACAAAATAGCGGAACTGTTTAAGGGAAATCAATCGTATGCCTTTTCGAGATCGGTGACTGCCGGATTTGATATTCGCTTTGCGCCGGCGTTCAGGCTACAGTGGATTGCTCTGCTGTCATTGCGAAGGAAAGATCATGCTGGAATTGCTCGGGGTGCTGGGATTACTCGTCAGTATTATCGCAAAACTGATTTTCGTCCAGATCGGCGCGGCGGGAAGTGACAAGGAAGATTAATAGGCCAGGCTTGCCACGTAGGGCGCTGGCACGGGTAAAGCCTGCAAACGGCACGCTGGCGTGGCTTCTTGCCACTCGGCCAGCTCTTGGCCGGAGTATTTGAGCGCCGCTTCGCGCGCCGTCCAAGCCCGTGCCAGCGCTGCCGGGCGCAGGGCGGCGGGGCAGGCGGCCAGTTCCTGCGCCACCTGCGGTCCCAGGTAATCGCGCGCCAGATTCGCCCAGTCGGCAATGTCCTGCACGCGCATCACGTCGATACCGACAGGGCCATGCAGATGGACGGCGGCCAGCGACAGTCCCTCCTCGTGGGTGAACGACAAAGCCGCCGCGCGTCCGGCCAGCAGCAAACGGGAAGGGGCTCCTGGCGTTGACTCCACCGAGATCGCCTCGATGTCCATCTTTTGCCACCGCGCCGCCGCTGCGCGCACGGCGGCGCGGATGCGCTGGCGCGCTTCGGCGCGCGGCATGACGGCGGCGATGCCGATCACCAGCACGCCGTCGCCCGGCCAGAGCAGCGTTGCATCCATCAGCTGCGCAGGGGTGCGGCCGGGCAACCGGCCCAGTTGCTGCCAGCGGGGATGTGTTCGCCCTTCATCACCAGGGTCAAGGGACCCAGGCGCGCATTGTCGCCCACTTTGGCGCTGTACAGCACGGAGCTGCGCGGGCCCATGTAGACGCGCTCGCCGATTTCCACGTGGTCGATCTTCATCACGCGGTCTTCAAACAAATGCGTTTGTGGGCAGGTGAGGGCGTTCAATTCGCTGTAGTGGCCGATGTGCACGCAGTCGAATTCCGTGATGTCGGTCGTGTCCATGTAGACGCCACGGCCGATCTTGCAGCCGAACAGGCGGAAAGCCAGCGGCAGCCATGGCGTGCCGCGCAGGTAGCGCATGAAGTTGGGCACGGCGATGCCTTCATACAGGTTGGTCACGCCTTCTGAAATCCACACGAAGGGCGTCCACATGGGCGCCGCGTGCTTGCGGTAGCGTCCCAGCAGTAGCCATTTAAACAGCACCACGACCAGGAAATTGCCGATGCCATAGGCCAGGCCGGCGATGGTCAGGTCGCCCACCACTTCGCCCCAGCGTCCGGCGCCCGCAATCGGCATCACGTCCAGTACCAGGGTATAGCCGACGGCGATCACCACCGCGTGCGGCGCGACGATACGGAACGCTTCGATCAGGCTGCGGCCCAGGCGGCGCAGCATGGACGGCTTGAACGTCAGGTGTTCCGCATAGCCGGCGACCTGTTCGCGCGCGGGCAGGTGCATCGGAGGAGAACCGAGCCAGGTATCGCCGCTATGCATCTGCGCATTGCGCGGCGCATGCGTGTGCACGCCGATCAGCACGTGCTCGGGCAAGGTGGTGCCGTCCGGGATATAACTGCCGTTGCCAACAAAGCTGCGGTGCGAGATGACGGTGGGGCGCATGGTCATCCAGCCGCCATCGATCTGCTCGTCGCCCAGCATGACGGCGTCGGCGATGAAGGTATCGTCGCCCAGGGTCAGCATGTCGGGCACCACGCCCAGCGCCGTGGAAATCTCGGCGCCCTTGCCCACCTTGGCGCCCAGCAGGCGGTACCAGTACGGGGCGTACACGGTGGCGTAGATGCCGTGCAGCACATTCAGACTCGACTCCTGGATATGGCTGACCAGCCACTTGGCACAATAGATATTGCTGTGCACGGGCGAGCTGCCCGGCTTCAAACGGGGCAGCGCGCCCCAGCGGATGGCGGCCGACAGCAAGGCCGTCAGCACGATCAGCACGGCGCTGGCGGGGAAGGCCAGCAGGAAGTAGCGCGCCAGCTGGGTCGTCACGTCGCGTCCCTGCAACCACGGCATCATTTCGCGTTCGTCGAACCAGTCGATCAGCACGAAGCTGGGGAAGACGGGCATGAAGAACAGCACGGCGATCAAGACCATGCCAAAGCAGAAGAACAGGGTTTCGCCCGTCAGGCGCAGGCGCGAGACGGCGGGGCGCGGCGGCTGGCTGGCAGGATCGTAGGGCCCGATGTCGCGCGCGGGCGAACCCGTATAGATACGGCCGTCGGGCACGCAGGCGCCATCGGCCAGCGCCGATTGACCCTCCAGGTGGCCGAAGGCGCCCACCGTGGTATTGCCTTCCAAAATCGCATAGGAACTGATGCAGGCGTCGTCGCCGATGCGGATGCGGCCCAGCAGCAAGCGGCCCCGTTCGACGCGGGCGTTTTCAAAGTTGACGGCATTGCCCACGCTGACGTTGTCGCCGATATCGAGCAAGTCGGGCGCGCGCAGGGTCATCGAGCCGATAACCACTTCCTTGCCCACTTTCGCGCCCAGCGCGCGCAGCCACCAGCTGTTCAGCGACGAACCGCTGAGTAGATACGCGGGCGCTGATTCGACCAGGCGGTCGGCCAGCCACCAGCGGTAATACGTGACGCCCCATAGCGCATAGCTGCCCGGTTTCAGACGCCCGGCGATCAGCCACTTGCCGGCAATCGCAATGGCAAATTCGGCCAACGTCGCCAGCAGGAATACGCCGATGGAGGCGGCGATGGCGCGCGGCACGGTGTCTCCCGTGTCACCGGTGAAGAAGTGATAAGTGAAAAACGGTGCCATCCACTGCGCCATGCGCAAGGTGACCAGGCCCGGCACGGCTGCCGCCTGCGCCGCGCCGCAGATCCAGCGCTTCCATGTCGACGGCGGCGTCCAGTCCGCTTCCGGCGTGGCCAATGCGGGCACCTCATTGAGCGCGGCGGCGATCTTGCCGATTTGCCGGTTCTGGTAAATGTCGCGCACCGTCACGTGGGCGTAGGCCGGATCGGCGCGCAGGGCGGACGCCAGGCGGGCGGCCAGGAAGGAATGGCCACCGAGGTCGCTGAAGAAGTCCAGCTGGCGCAAAATTGCCTGGCCCGGGAAGAGCTTGGCCAGGGCCGCAAACAGGGCCACTTCGGCCGGTGTTTCCGGCGCGTCCGATGCACTCGCTTCAGCTGTCGGCGGTGCGGACAATGGCATAGTTTTCAAGGCTTTGCGGTCGATTTTGCCGGAAGTGAGGCGCGGCATCAGCGCCAGCAGCTCGAAGCGGCCCGGCACCATATACGGCGGCAAATGCAGGTTCAAGGCCGCGCGCAGGGTTTTCGCCGCCAGCGTGTCGTCGGGGGCATCGTCGCTGCCGACGATGTAGGCCACCAGCTGGTCGATGCCATCATCCTTGCGCAGCAACACGGCCACCGTGCCCACGCCCGCCTGCTGCGCCAGCACGGCTTCGATTTCGCCCAGCTCCACGCGAAAGCCGCGTATTTTGACCTGGTCGTCGGCGCGGCCCAGGCACAGCACCTGGCCGTCGGCATCGATGCGCGCCAGGTCGCCCGTGCGGTACAGGCGAGTATCGCCGGGTCCCGTGCTCCAGGGATTGGCCAGGAATTTTTCCACTGTCAGGTCGGGCCGGCCCAGGTAACCCTCGGCCAGGCCGGGGCCGATGATGCACAGCTCTCCCGTTTCGCCGCGCGCCAGCAGGGCCAAGCGACGGTTTTCACCGGGCTCGGCCACCTGCAGCACCAGCAAGCCATAGTTGGGCAGCGGCGTGCCGATGGTGACGGGTTCGCCGGGGCGCAGGCGCGCCAGGCTGCACGATACGGTTGCCTCGGTGGGGCCGTAGGTATTGAACATGGCGCGGCCCGGGCGCGACCAGCGCTCGACCAAGGACTCGGGGCACATCTCGCCGCCCAGGTTGATCAAGCGCAAACTGGGCACGTCCTCGGCGAACAGGGCCAGCAATGTCGGCACGGCGTGCAGCACGGTGACCTTGTTTTCGGCCAGGGCGCGCGGCAAGGCTTCCGGGTCACCCGAGATATCCTTGGGCCCCAGCCACAGGGTGGCGCCCACCAGGTAGGCGATCCAGATTTCTTCGAAGGACATGTCGAAGGCGACGGAAAAGCCCTGGTAGACGGTGTCGGCTTGCGTCACTTCCAGCACGGCGTTTTCGCTGCGCAGGAAGTGGCAGATGCTGCGCTGATTGATCAATATGCCCTTGGGCTTGCCCGTCGAGCCGGACGTGTAGATCACATAGGCCGGGTGTTCGGGCAGGACGCTGCCGCGCGTGGGCAGATGTTCGCCCGGCATGATGGGCGCCAGCAGGCTTTCCGCCGTCCACACGGGACGCTGGACGCCAGCATCAAACAGGCGCGGCGCGAACTGCGCGCAGCTGATGACGCCAACGCCATTGGCATCGTCCAGGCATACTTGCAGGCGCTCGACTGGCGTGTCTTCGTCGACGGGCAGCCAGGCGGCGCCCGCCTTGGCGATGGCCGCCTGCATCAGCAGCAAATGGGGGCCGCGCGGCAGCCACAGGCCCACGATGTCGCCGGGCTTGACGCCAGCGGCCACCAGGCGCGACGCGGCCAGGCCGGCCTGTGCATCGAGTTCGGCGTAGCTGATGCGGCGCTCGCCGGCGATCAGGGCGATCTGTGCGGGGCAGCGGCGGGCCGTCGCCTCGAGCAGGTCGGCCAGCACTTCCTCGCGCAGCAGATCCGGTCGCGGCGGGCCGTACAGAATGTCGGCGTGGGTGGAAGGAATGCCTGGCTGGACTGCGGTGAACTCGTTCATGGATGACGCTTATCTGTGATGCGGTGTGAAGAATCTGACGCGCTACGCGTGGTGCGCAGCACAGTTGATACCTTACAGTACGCCAGGCATTTTGGTGTTGTGTAAAGAATAATTTTGCCGGGCTTTGCAAAATTATGTGCTTATCGGCTCAACTGCCATGATGACGGAATGTAAATCGCGCAAACATGGCGCCGATGTGCGCCAAAGTGCTCGCCGCCGGATAGCCGTGCAGGGGGCGGCTGGCCAGCGACGCGTCCGCACAGCCTTCGGCGCGAAACTGCTGCAGCACGTAGTTGTCGACGCCTTTGGCGGCCAGGGTGGTGGCCAGGGCCAGCAACTGTGCATCGGGCAGCAAGTCCGGGTGGGCGGTGGTGCGGCATTCGTAAGCGACGCCGCTGGCAAGGATGGCGTCCAGGCAGGCGCGCGCCGGATCACCGCTGCCCGCTACGCCCGTCACAAGACGATAGTGGGCAAACGGCGCCTTGATGTCGAAGCCCACCCAATCGAGCAGGGGCAGCACTTCCTGCAGGCGCTGCGGATAAATGCAGGCCGTGTGCAGGCCGATGTTGAAACCGAGCGCCTTGACGTCATGCATGGCGCGCGCCAGGCCCGGGTCCATGCACGCTTCGCCGCCGCTGAAGACGACGGCGTCGAGCAGGCCGACGCGGCGGCGCAGCCAGGCCAGCACGTCGCGCCAGGACATGGCGCCCTCGGGCGTGCGCCGCTGCAAATGGGGATTGTGGCAATAGCGGCAACGCCAGGGGCAGCCCTGCACGAAGACCACGGCCGCCAGCTTGCCCGGATAGTCGGTGGCGGAAAAGGGCGTGAGGCCCCCCACTTTCAGTTCAACTGCCATCGCGGGCGGGCTGGTCAAGCCGGGCGCTCGCTTGCGTAAAATACTGGCGCTCATGGAATTCGCCCTGCTTGCCGATGTTGAACGAGGCGACGGGGCGGTGATAGCCCATCACCCGGGTCCAGATTTCGCAGCGCTGGCGTTCGCTGTCGAGCAGGCTGATGGCGGGAGTGAAGTCGGGACGTGTATTCATGGCGTTTCCTCGAGTGATGCAGCAGGGTGGGCTTGCTTGCGGGCGATCAGCTCCGCGTCGCAGGTGGGGCAGAATGTATGTTTGCCGGCCAGGTAGCCGTGGCGTGGGCAGATGGAAAACGTGGGCGTGAGCGTGATGTAGGGCAGCGAAAAGCGGCTCAGGGCGCGCTTTACCAGCTCGCGGCAGGCGTTGGCGTCCGAGAGCGCTTCCGTCATGTACAGGTGCAGTACCGTGCCGCCCGTATATTTGCGCTGCAGTGTGTCCTGCATGGCCAAAGCCTCGAACGGGTCGTCCGTGTAGCCCACGGGCAGCTGCGACGAGTTCGTGTAATACGGCTGCTCGGGCGTGCCCGCCTGCACGATGGCCGGATAGCGTTTGCGGTCTTCGCGGGCAAAGCGGTACGTGGTGCCCTCGGCCGGTGTCGCTTCCAGGTTGTACATGTGGCCCGTCTCTTCCTGGAATGCCACCATGCGGGCGCGCACATGGTCGAGCAGGCGTACGGCCAGCGCATGGCCTTGCGGCGTCGTGATGTCATACGCGTCGCTGCTGAAATTGCGGATCATCTCGTTGATGCCATTGACCCCCAGCGTGGAAAAGTGGTTGCGCAGGGTGCCCAGGTAGCGCTGCGTGTAGGGGAACAAGCCTTGCTGCATCAGGTCCTCGATGGTGCGGCGCTTGATTTCCAGGCTTTTCTTGCCCAGTTCCAGCAGGCGGTCCAGGTCAGCCAGCAGCGCCACTTCATCGCCGCGCCACAGGTGGCCCAGGCGCGCGCAGTTGATGGTCACCACGCCCAGGGAGCCGGTCTGCTCGGCGGAGCCGAACAGGCCATTGCCCCGCTTAAGCAGCTCGCGCAAGTCCAGTTGCAATCGGCAGCACATGGAGCGGATCATGTTCGGCTTGAGTTCCGAATTGATGAAATTCTGGAAGTAGGGCAAGCCGTAGCGTGCCGTCATCTCGAACAGCCGTTCGGCATTCTCGCTATGCCAGTCGAAGTCCTCGGTAATGTTATAGGTGGGGATGGGAAAGGTGAAGACGCGGCCCTTGGCGTCGCCCGCCATCATGATCTCGATATACGCGCGGTTGATCATGTCCATCTCCGCCTGCAGCTCGCCATAGCTGAAGTCCATCTCCTGGCCGGCGATGACGGGAATCTGCTGGCGCAGGTCGTCCGGGCAAACCCAGTCAAAAGTGAGGTTGGTAAACGGCGTCTGCGTGCCCCAGCGCGATGGCACGTTGAGGTTGAAGATCAGCTCCTGCATGCATTGGCGCACGTCTTCGTAGCGCAGGCTGTCCTTGCGGATGTAGGGCGCCATATAGGTGTCGAAGGAGCTGAACGCCTGCGCGCCGGCCCATTCGTTTTGCAGGGTGCCGAGGAAATTGACGATCTGGCCGATGGCGCTCGACATGTGTTTCGGCGGGCCTGACTCAACTTTTCCTGGTACACCGTTCAAGCCTTCATGCAGCAGGGTACGCAGCGACCAGCCGGCGCAATAGCCGGCCAGCATGTCGAGGTCGTGGATGTGCAGCGCCGCTTCGCGGTGCGCCGCGCCCACTTCCGGTGGATACACCTGGTCCAGCCAGTAGTTGGCGATGACCTTGCCCGACACATTGAGGATCAGGCCACCGAGGGAGTATCCCTGGTTAGCGTTGGCGTTGACGCGCCAGTCGCGCCGCTCCAGGTATTCATTGATGGACGCGGCGACATCGACCTGGCCGCGTGTGGGGGAAACTGCATTTGTCGCCATGGAACCTCCAATAAACACAACATACGGTGTTTTTTTGAAGACTATCGACTAAATGTAGTGATGTCAAAGGTGGCGTGCAAGCGCTGTGCGTATCCTTGATCCAGGTGAAAAAACCACCTCAGGCGGTAATGCCGTTCAGTTAAGGATTTTGGCGTGATTTATGAGTGCCAGTAAATTCGCTAACCCCAGAGGCAAGA
The DNA here is from genome assembly GCF_029892305.1 of Janthinobacterium sp. CG_23.4. Classification (NCBI taxonomy): domain Bacteria; kingdom Pseudomonadati; phylum Pseudomonadota; class Betaproteobacteria; order Burkholderiales; family Oxalobacteraceae; genus Janthinobacterium; species Janthinobacterium sp. CG_23.4. The sequence goes on from NZ_JARXUX010000001.1 coordinate 1,755,436, forward strand.
GCTGGGGTCGGACCCCAATCCACCCAAGTTAAGCAACAGGCTGCCATCAAGCAGCCTTGTAGGCCATGTATTTATGGGGCTTGTAGGCGTTGGTTTGCCGTGACCTTGATTGTCCTGGGCGATGTAGAAACGTTCGCTTGGCGATCAGAGCCAGCGCGTCGGCAAGCAAGTGTGCTGCCGCCAGCCCAAGCAGCAACGATGGCAAGAGCGGCTTGAGTACCGAATGGACATAGGCGCGGTTGATGCGTCTGTCCGTCGGCAATGCATCTTGCTGGCCGGCGGCACAGCTCGCCAACGCCTGCAGGTTATCGCATATTACCTTGGCGGCCAGATCCTGCATCAGGGCCTGCTGTGACAGTCCCGTCACGTGCTCCAGATGGAGGCGGTGTTTGATGCGCTTGAAGGCTTCCTCAATGCGCCAGCGTTGGTGGTAGAGGTCTCCGAACAATGCGGCAGGGAATTGTTCAACGTCCAGTAAATTGGTCATCAGAACACGCACCTTGCCGGTCGAGGCAACGTGGCGTATCAGGCGCACGGTCTGCGGTTCAGCGGGACATTCATAGTCAAGCGCATCGCGCCGATCCGGCGCCCGCAGCGTGACGATCTGCTCCTGCAGCCCCGACTTCAGAAACTGATTGACGCAGGGAAAGCCGCCACCGCGCGCCTGTTCGACGCGCATGCAGAAGGCAATGCGGCGCTGGTTCAACACGGCGGGCATCCAGTAACATGGATAGCCTCGGTCCAGCAACAGCAGATCTTCCTTGCCAAGCTGGTCGAGCTGTTCGAACAGCATCTGGCGTTCGCCGACGTCGGTACTGTATAGCGAGGCCGAGAGCATCAATTCGGCACCGGGCAGAAACAAGCCAAACACCAGTTGATCGGCCACGGCGGCGCGTTTGACATGGCTGGCGCGCAAGCCAAAGCGAACGGTCGAGGCGTCAGCGGCGACCAGCCTGAAACCGTGCCAGCGCGGCAGGTAGCCATGCTGCTGTGCTTGTGCAATGAGCCAGTCGTTAAGCTCTGGGATGGCCGTGGTAGCAAGTTTTGAGCGTGCCTGAGCGAAAGCCTGGGCGCTCACCTGGTGCGTCAGTTGCGCCTGCTGTTGCAGATGGCCAAAGAATTCATCAAGTTCGGTTTGCACGCTCTTGCGCATGCCGGTGAGCATGAGCGCCACCAAGGATGGCAGCGGCAGTTTGCGGCGACGTTGAAACGCCATCGGATGATCAGGATGGCGGGCGCTAAGCCGAAACTGGTCGGATTGAAGATGGTCGGAGAAATCGGACAGCAAGGAAGCGAGCGACATGAAGGGCCAATGAAGATCAAAAGACCTTCATTGGCCGCCGCCTTGCCGCTGTCGAAAAAAGAGAGGTCAGCAAGGCGGCGGCCGCGCAAAGCCAGTGCCACGTCAAGCACTATTTCATTGAATTGCCAGCAATTGCGCGGGCTTGCTCCTTAACTTGGGTGGATTGGGTCGGACCCGCCGGGGGAATGTGCTTCAATGGAGCACATTCCGATCACGAAGTGACCGACCCCTGTCCTGGTTCTTGGGCTAAAAATAGCATCACTAACACACTAACTGAACGGCATTACGCCTCAGGCGGTTTTGTTCCAGCGCGTTTCGCGCAGGACCAGCCAGCTCGCGCAAAAGAAGGCGGCGATGCTGGTGACAGAGGTGGGCAGCACCCGGGCGCAGATTTCCAGCGGCGTATAGGTGCTCCAGCTGGCCATGCGCGCCTCGAAGATGGCGACCTGATGCAACTGCGGCCGTTGGCGGCGCGCGAACACGGTCAGCAGGAAAATCAGCAGCGCTTTGCGGGGCATGGTGGGCCTTCAAACAGGAGGAAAGATGGGCATTTTACAGCCAGGTCAAGCAAGTTGAAGGTGCGCCAGCCATGCATGTATTCCTTCACCTGCATCAACGACTGGGCAGCATGGGCGGGGCTATAGTGTGCACCTGAGCCGATACAGGACTGAGAACAGCATGATGCTTGAAGCAACCACCGCCCCCTGCGTAGCCGGACCATTGGAACTGGTTTGCCCTGCCGGCAGCTTGCCCGCCCTGAAAGCGGCCGTCGATAATGGCGCCGACACCGTTTATCTGGGCTTTCGCGACGCCACCAATGCGCGCAATTTCGCCGGCCTCAACTTCGACGAGAAGGCCATCGCCGAGGGGGTGCGCTACGCCCACCAGTACGGACGCAAGGTGCTGCTGGCACTAAATACCTATCCGCAGGCGCATAACTGGGCCGTGTGGCGCAGCGCCATCGACCGCGCCGCCGCGTCGGGCATCGACGCCATAATCGTCGCCGATCCAGGTCTGATGGCCTACGCCGCCCAGCACCAGCCGCAGCTGCGCCTGCACCTGTCGGTGCAGGGCTCGGCCACGAATTATGAAGCCATCAACTTCTATCACGAACACTTCGGCATCTCCCGCGCCGTGCTGCCGCGCGTGCTGTCGATGGCGCAGGTGGAACAACTGATCAGCAAGACCGCGGTGGAGATCGAGGTGTTCGGCTTCGGCAGCTTGTGCGTCATGGTCGAAGGGCGCTGCGCACTGTCGTCGTATGCGACGGGCGAGGCGCCGAACACCCACGGCGTATGCTCGCCAGCGAAGGCCGTGCGCTGGCTGGAAACACCGAACGGTCTGGAGTCGCGCTTGAACGGCGTGCTGATCGAGCGCTACGCACCGGCTGAAAACGCCAGCTATCCGACTCTGTGCAAGGGGCGTTTCGAAGTCAATGGCGAAGTGTATTACGCGATCGAGGAGCCGGCCAGCTTGAATACCCTGGCGCTGCTGCCGCAACTGATCGCCATGGGCGTGCGTGCCGTGAAAATCGAAGGGCGCCAGCGCAGTCCCGCCTACGTGGCGCAGGTGACGCGCGTGTGGCGTGAAGCGATTGACGCCTGCCGAGAAGGTCATCCGCGCTACGCCGTCAAGCCGGCCTGGATGGCGGCCATGGACAAGCTGGCCGAGGGTCAGCAGCACACCCTGGGCGCTTACCATCGCTCCTGGAAATAGCAAAACCTGCTGCGCATCCCGGGGCGCGGCCCCGTGCTCAAGCACGGCTGCGCTTCTCGGCCTCGCTGCGAGCCGCTCGCTACGGTTTTGTAACTTAAAAGATACTGGAAAAGGCATGCTGAAACTCTCTTTGGGCCCTTTGCTGTACTACTGGCCGCGCGCCACCGTCTTCGAGTTTTACCAACAGATCGCCGGCAGCGCCGTCGATATCGTGTATCTGGGCGAAACCGTATGCTCGCGCAGGCACGAGCTGCGCCTGGCTGACTGGCTCGATATCGCCGACATGCTCGCTGCAAGCGGCAAGGAAGTGGTGTTGTCGACGCAAGCGCTGATCGAGGCGGGCAGCGAACTGGCGATCCTGCGCCGCATCACGGGCAATGGCCGCTATGCGGTCGAGGCGAATGACATGGGCGCTGTGCACTGCATGCAAAAGGATGTCTCCTTTGTCGCTGGCCCTCACCTGAACCTGTTCAATGGCCCCAGCCTGCAACTGCTGGCGCGCTTGGGTGCGCGGCGCTGGGTGATGCCGCTGGAAATGGGACGGGTGGCACTGGCCGAGATGCAGCGCCAGAAACCGCAAGGGCTGGAGACGGAAGTATTCGCCTACGGCCGCATGCCGCTGGCGTTTTCCGCGCGCTGCTTCACGGCGCGTAACCGCAACCTGCCGAAGGACGATTGCGGTTATAGCTGCCTGGAAGAGCCGGACGGGCTGCTGCTGCGCACGCGCGATGAGGTGCCATTCCTCGTGCTCAATGGCACGCAGACGCAGTCGGCGCTGGTCTATAACCTGGTGCGCGAACTCGACGTCATGCGCGACATGGGCGTGGCGGTGGTGCGCATCAGCCCACAGGCCATGCATACGCAACAAGTCATCGCCATTTTCGACCGGGCGCGCCGCGGCCAGGTCAGCGGCGTCGGCGCCCAGGCCCAGCTGGCTGCCTGCCAGCCGGCCGCCGCCTGCGACGGCTATTGGCACGGTCAGCCCGGCATGGAACTACACGCCGCTCATTGAACGCATCGAAAGGAAGCACCATGCAAGATCAACTGGAAAGGTTGCCGGTCCCGGTCCCGGTCCCTGCCAAGCCCGTGACGAGCAAGCCTGCCGCCGCGTACCCCGCGTACCGGCTGCCCGAACCGCTGGCCGAATTGCTGTCCAAGCTACCGTCGTATCCCGCCTCCTGGCTGTTCGTGCAAGGGTTGAATCGCTTGCTGGCACCGCAATTGCCCGACGACGTGCGGCGCAGCCTGGAAGGGCGCAGCCTGCGCCTGCGCTTGCTCGATGCGGGCATCGCCTTCGATTTCGAGTGGCAGGGCACAGTGTTCGTGGCCGAACGTTATGCCGACGTGCCGCACTTGTGCATCGCCGCCAGCGTGCATGACCTGATGCTGCTGGCACGGCGCCAGGAAGATCCGGACACCCTGTTCTTCAGCCGTCGCTTGAGCCTGGAAGGCGATACCGAACTGGGCCTGCTGTTCAAGAATACGCTCGACGCCATCGCGCTGCCGCCGTTCGACTTGCAGGCGCTGAAACCGCGCCGCGTGCTGGCGTATCTGTGCGACCTGGCGGCGCGGGAAGGCTGAGCGTAGAAGGGGGGAGGCGCGCGCAGAAGGGCTCGACTCGGCGTTCAGTGACGGCATTGGCCGCAGGCGCCGCTGCAGGACGGCAGTTGTTTCTCATCGGAGGCCTCGGCCATGAAGCCGGCGTCGTTAATGGCCACCAGCAGGCGTTCTTGCGTGGCTTGCCGTTCGTCAAATTGTACCGTGGCGCCCTGGCGCGCCAGCGAGACGCACACGGTGGCCACGCCCGTGACCGCTTCGAGCGCGCCCGTCAGCCTGTCGGCGCAGCCTTCGTGATCCATACCGATAATATTCAAGCGCGCTGTCTGCATGGCTTCCTCTTGTTTTTAAATAAATAAACAGCGTAGGCGAGGACTGCACATGCCGTCCAGAGCCGCACGCAAGATTTATAATCTATTTGCGTTTTTATTGAGCTCGATTAATTGACACCTTCTCGCGCAGTCTGAAAAATATTGCCTTTTATGCACGCTTGCGCTACTCGATGCGATTTGCGTGCCAGCCACATCAGGCAATAGTGCAGGCTGCAATAGACATCCGTGGATATAATTGTTATTGTGAAAGTATAAACATGGCAAGCCCGTGCTTTCCCCTCATTCACTGACTGGACGCTACATGGGTATATTGCAAGGGCATTTATCATTATTGCTGGCCAGCGCGCTGGGTGCGGCGATGCCCGCGCAGGCACAGCTGCCAGCGGGCGCACCGTTGAGCTTTGACGAAGCGCTGCAGCAAGCAGCAAAGGTTTCGGGCACCGTGCAGGGCGCGGCGCTCGACGTGCGCGCGAAAACATTAAAGGCCGAAGCGCTGTCCAATATCGACGGCCCCTCCGTCGATTTGACGGCATTTCGCGGTCGCTTGTCGACGGACTTCAATATTGATACCAGCGGCTTGGTGGGCGGCATCGAAGCGGTGCTGCCGCCAATGCCCGGCTTGCCCACGCCGCATATCCCCAATTCCCTCAACCGCGCAGTGGTGACGGATCTGACCTCGTTCGGCTTGCTGGGCATGTGGCCCATCTACACTGGCGGGCGCCTCGATGCCGTCAAGGGCCTCGCTTCCAGCCAGACGCTGGCCGCGCAAGCGGAGCGCACGGAAGCGGAAGAACAGTTGGCCACCCTGGTGGCGCAGCGCTATTTCCAGTTGCTGCTGGCCAAGCGAGTGGTGGCCGTGCGGGCCGAAGTGACGGTCGGCGTGACGCAACACCAGCGTGACGCGGCCAGGCTGGAAAAGGGCGGCCTGATTTCGCGCGCGCAACGCCTGCGCGCCGACGTGGCCTTGGACAGCGCTCGCAGCGATGAAGCGCAGGCGCGCAGCGACGCGGAAATCGCGCAAGTAGCGCTAGCCCGTTTGCTCGCCGTCAACACGCTAGTGCGGCCCAGCACGCCGTTGTTCGTCAACAGCTTGCCGGTCGGGAGCTTGCAATCGTTCATTAGCACGGGCATGCGCGAAAATGCGAACTGGAAAAAAATCGACAGCAAGCGCATGCAGGCTGAGCAAGCCTTGAAGCTGCACGGCAAGGAGTACGCGCCCACCGTGTTTGCCATCGGTAACTACAATCTAAATCGCGGCCAGATGGTGCGCTCGAACTGGGCCATCGGCCTGGCCGTATCCGTGCCGCTGGTGCATCGCATCAATACGGGCAAGATGACCGCCGCCGCCAAGCTCGACCAGGAGCGGGTGGAAGTGGTGGCGCGCCAGGCCGAGCGCGACATTCCCACCCTGATCGAGAAAAACTGGCGCGCGCTGGAAAACGCGCGTATCCAATACCTGTCCACGGCCTCGTCGGTGGAGCTGGCGCGCGAAAATATCCGTTTGCAAACAGTAGCGTTCCAACAAGGACAAGTGACGTCGCTGGAAGTGGTCGATGCGCGTCTGAACTTGGCCAAGGTGGAAACCCAGCGCGCGCAGACGGCCTATCACTATGTGATGGGGCTGGCGCAATTGCTCGAAGCGACGGGCGAGACGCAGCGCCTGGGCAGCCTGGCCGCCGCGGCCGATATCCAATTACCTGTGGACAAAGAATAATGAGTACCTCCAAAAAACCATGGGCCTTCGGCACCGCCGCCCTCCTCATTCTCATCCTGGCCTTCGTGGGCTGGGGTCTGTACCAGGCGTTCCAGCCGCAGCGCCTGCCTTTGCAGGGGCAGATGGATGCGCAGGAAGTCAATGTCTCGTCAAAAGTGCCGGGCAGGGTGGGCGAACTGTATGTCACGCTGGGCCAGACGGTGCCGAAAGGCGAACTGCTGTTTCAGCTGACGAGCCCGGAAGTCGATGCGAAGATCGCGCAAGCGACGGCCGCCACGCAGGCAGCCGACGCCGTGGCAAAGAAGGCGCAAGCGGGCGCGCGGCCAGAGGAAGTGCGCGCCGCCAAAGCCAACTGGGAGCGGGCGCAAACGGGGGCGACCATCGCCAAGACTACCTTTAGCCGCGTCAGCAATATGTTCGAGCAAGGCGTGATCGCCGAGCAGAAACGTGACGAGGCGCAGGCGCAATGGCGCGCCGCCGACCAGCTGGCGCAAGCGGCACGCGCGCAATATGACATGGCGCAACAGGGTGCCCGTGCGGAAGACAAGACGGCCGCTGCTGCCCAGGCGCGCCAGGTGGGGGCGGTGCTGACGGAAGCGCAAATCGCGCTGGCGGAAACGAAGATCGCCGCACCGGTGGCCGGGCAAGTGAGCAAGATCCAGATACAGCCGGGCGAACTGGCGCCGCAAGGTTTTCCTGTCATCACCTTGGTGAACCTGGACGATGCCTGGGCCGTGCTGCAGGTGCGCGAAGATGACATGGCGGCGTTTGCCATGGGCAGCACGCATGCGGCCAGCGTGCCAGCCTTGCAGCAGCAAGTCAGTTTCAAGGTCAGCTCGGTGGCCGTGCTGCCCGATTTTGCCACCTGGCGCGCTGCCCGTCCGGGCGGTACGGACTTGCGCACCTTCGAGATACGCCTGCGTCCCGCCATCAAGGTCGAGGGCTTGCGTCCGGGCATGTCGGTCGTGTTTCCCCCGCTCCGATAGCCGATGAGCGAGCCTGACAAAGAGCGGCCGACGGCGCTGGCACGCGAATGGGGACGTTTGCGCGGCGACTTCTGGGATGTCGGCATGCTCAGCTGGATTCCCGTGTTGCTATGCGCCATCTTGTGGTTGGTGTTTTCTGCCGGCATCGCACGCGACTTGCCCATCGTCGTCATCGATAACGATAACTCTGCCTTGTCGCGCCAGCTCACGCGCTGGCTCGACGCTTCGCCCGGCATTGAAGTCACGGCGAAAGTGGCGTCCAGCGATGAAGCCCTGCACCGCCTGCGCGAACGCACGGCGTTCGGCTATCTGCTGATCCCGAATGATTTTGAACAGAAATTGCTGGGTGGCCGCCAAGCCACCGTACAGTGGTTGTACAACGCGCAGTTTTCCTCGCACGCGGGCGCCTTGCTGCGTGATGTGCGCACGGTCAGCACGACCTTGTCAGCCGGCATCGAGATGACGGCGAGGATGAAAAAGGGCATGTCGCCCGTACAGGCGGCGGCCCAGTTCGAACCGATACGCACCACGCTGAATAGTTTGTACAATGAAAATGTCAGCTATGAAGCGTTTTTGACCCTGGCCCTGATGCCAGCGATGCTGCAGATTTTCATCGTCGTCGCCGTCGTCACCTCCATCGGACGCGAGTTGCGCGACGCCACGGTGCCGCAATGGCTGGCCTCGGCCAACGGTAGCTGGCTGCGCGCCGTCGGCGCCAAGCTGCTGTTTCCCCTCATCGCCTACAGCGCGCTGGCGCTGCTGTACTTGCTATTTTTCAGCCTGGCGCGGGACTGGGCCGTAGCGGGCAGCTTGCCGGCCTTGCTGCTGAGCATGTTGTTGCTGGTGCTCGCCTATTGCGCCCTGGCGACCCTGCTGATAGCGGCCACCGTGTCCCTGCGTCTGGCCCTGTCGGGCGCGGCCTTCATCACGGCACCGGCTTTCGCGTTTGCGGGCCAGGCCTTTCCCTTGATGGCCATGCCGGCGCCGGCTCGTGCCTGGGCGCAAGCGTTGCCGCTCACGCATTATCTACAGCTGCAAACGAAGTACTGGCTGGCCGGCGCGCCGTGGCGCTATGGGGTGCAGGAAATGCTGATACTGGCCGCTATCACCATCGGCTGCGGCGTGCTGGGTGTATTTCTGCTGGCGCGTCGCGCCAATAGCCCGCAAGCATGGGGGCGCACATGAGTAGCTGCTGGTCAGCCTTTCTTGCCACCTGGCGCGCCATGCTGACGGACAAGGGCGCGCTGACGTTGCTGTTTGTCGGCGGCATTATTTACTCTTTCTTCTATCCGCTGCCATACGCGACGGAAATCGTCCAGCGCGTGCCCGTGGTGATCGTCGACCAGGACCGCAGCGCCATGTCGCGCCAGTTGACGCGTTTTGCCATGGCCCATCCGTCGCTGCAGGTGCTGGCCGTCACGCCGGAATTGCCCATCGCGCAAGATTTATTGTGGAGCGACAAGGTCATGGGCGTGTTGATCCTGCCCGATGGCTTGCAGGCAGACGTGCTGGCCGGCCGCACCGCCCACGCGCAGGTGGCCGGCAATGGCTTGTATTTGATGCTCAACAAGGTCGCCTTGAACGGCCTGGCCGAAGTGGTGGGGACGGTGTCGGCCGGTATAGAGCTCAAGCGTTTGGGCGCGGGCACACCGTCCGCCATCGAGGCCAAACAGCAGCGCTCGCCCATCGTCTTGGCCGCCGTGCCCCTGTTTAACGTCAAGGAAGGTTATGGTGCCTATGTCGTGCCCGGTGTAGCGACATTGATCGTGCAGCAAACCTTGCTGATCGGCATGACCATGCTGTTCGGCACCTGGTTTCAGCACCAGCGTTTTCCCCTCGCGGGCCGACGCACGGCAGGCGGCTACGCAGGCATGCTGCTGGCGTTTGCCTGCGTGGCATTCATCAACTGCTGCTATTTCTTCGGTTTCGTTTTCTGGTTCCAGGATTACCCGCGCGGCGGCAACTTCGGCGGCATGCTCTTGCTGCTGGTGCTGTTCTCGCTGGCGCAAGCGGCTTTCGGCATGCTGCTGGGCATGCTGTTTCGCACGCGCGAACGGGGTACGCAGTTGATGATCGCCACCTCGATGCCCGTGCTGTTCCTGGCCGGCCTGACCTGGCCCGTCTCGTCCATGCCCATGGTGCTGCAATGGCTGCGCTGGCTGCTGCCATCGACGGCCGGCATCCAGGGCTTTGTCGCGCTCAATCAAATGGGCGCCTCGCTGTATGACATCGGCCATGAAGTGGCCGGTTTGCTGTGCTTGCTGGTGGCATGCGTGGCGCTGGGCTGGTGGCGCTGGCGCAAGCAGGAGGAAGCCGTGGTCGATGTGAACAAGGCGTAGTGGGAACGATATGCAATAATTTCGTACCCGGGGTCAGCCCCGCCGGGTCTGACCCCATTTAAAGCAAACGAACCATGTCCGCCTTCCATTTGTTCCAGCGCCTGTCGCAAGCCCCCACCAAGCCCAAGGCCGTGCCCGCCGCGCGGCAGTTCGACGTGGCGGACCTGTACCAGGGCCCCATCGCGCTGGGGGCGGAAGGCGAGGCGCAAGCGCGGCCTTTCGATGAAAAGCTGCGCCAGGCCTATTTCTGGATCGTCAACCACGCCATCATCAGCCCCCATTACGATATCGAGTACAACGATGGCCCGTCGCAGACGTATTCGGTGGGCGACAGCCGCCGCACCCTGAACTTGCCGTCGGCGCAAAGCTATTCCAGTTTTATTTTGCTGCCGCTGCTGACGTTCGCCACGCGCCGCAAATGCCTGTTCGTCGGCGGGCCGGGGCGGGGCAAGACGGCCAGCGCGCTGCTGATGGGCGTGCTGGCCGGTTCCACCGTCAAGGAAGTCAAACGCGCCATGCAGCATGGCCACCCGCAGATGACGGTGGCCGACTTGCTGGGCAATCCGCTGCCGGCGGACCTGGTCAACGCGCAAAGCATGGACGATATCCGCATCGCCTGGCGCGCCTGGCTGGGCATGCGCGTGAAAATCGTCGATGAATACAACCGCATCCCCACGCGCACGCAAAGCGCGCTGCTCACCGTCATGGGCGACAATTACGCGGAAGTGCTGAACCATATTTACGAATGCCCGGAAGCGGCCTGGTATTTGACGGCCAACGACGACCAGGGCGGCGGTACGTACCAGGTGATCGAAGCGCTGCGCGACCGGGTCGACGTGACGGTGCAGGCGCTGGCTTTCAATCCGCGCTTCCTGAATGAACTGCTGCTGCGCGTGGAAGAAAACGTGCGGCCCGAAGAACTGGTACCGCCCGATATCATCTTCACGGAAGGCGAGGTGGATCAAATTGGCGAATCTATCCGCCAGGTGGGCATACCCGACGCCGTGCGGCGCCGCCTGGAATTTTTCGCCAGCCAGTTCGAGCTGTTCGAGACGGCCGGCGGCCAGTTCGAATACATGACCAAGGATACGGCGCGTCTGGCTGGCGCCGACCGTGGCGCCGCGCAGGCGGCCGACAATGGGCGCGACCGCCTGAAGGACCTGGGCTGCCAGACCTTGAATGGCATCTCCGTGCGCACCCTGATGGCGCTGCTGATCTACGCCAAGGCCATGGCCTACTTCCGCGGTAACGGCGAGGTGGAGCTGGAAGACTTGCGCCAGGTGCTGCCCTTCGTCCTGCATAACAAGCTGCAGCCGGACCCGGACGCGCCATTTTTCGCGCTGCCCGAGAACGCCGCCTACCGCAGCGACAGGCTGGGCTGGTTGCGTCGCCTGTTCGACTTGTCGAACGATGAATTCAACCGCCTGGACCTGGACCGCGATGATCCGGTGGGCGTGCTGTCGGCCGAATTCGACCTGGGCCTCGATGGCGTCAGCGAGCGCGAGACACTGGCACGCCTGAACCGCATCGAAAAGCTGATCGGCGAACGCACCAAGGGGCGCAAACTGTATGGTCCCCTGTATGACGATCTGCTCAAGCTCAAATACCTGCACCAGCGCTATACGAATTACCGTAGCTGGCTGCGTTCGCAATGATTTACGCTCTGAATATGGATCACTGCCGAGGGTATCTCGGCGCGCTTGAGAGGCTGAACAGCGAGGCCGGCGACCTGTGCGCAAGCTACGAGCTGCAGCGCCTGCCGGACGCGCCCGACCTGCTCACGGCGCTGGGCATGCGCGTGGAAGAGCATGCCTTGCACGTCATCGAGCCCGCGCGCGACTTGCCGGCGCCCCTGTGGCACCTCAAGGTAGCACCGTGCGGGCGCGCACAGCTGGAGCAGGTATGCCAGCGCTGGTTCTTCTCGTCGGCCCACATGCAGACGGCGCCGCCGGGCCGTTTTCGCGCCTGCCTCGTCGACGCATTCCTCGAAGCGCTGGACATGTCGCTGGCCGGATTCACAGTGCATGTCGTGAAGATGGCGCCGCCACCTGGTTTCTGGTACGCGATCCACTGGGACGAGATCGCTTTCGAACTGGGGGATGAACGCTATCTGCTGCACTTCTCGCACAGCGATTGAGGAGCGGCGATGATCTCTCCTGCCTTTGCCTCGATACTCGCCGGCGGCCGCGCCCAGTTCAACGGCCGCGCTGCGGAAGCGCGCCGGCGTTTTCCATCGCTCGACATGGCCGCCTTCGGCGCTTTCCTGCACGATGGCGTCGATCCGCTGGTAGTGGCCGTAGCCGACGCTGCGCCTGAGCGCGCAGGCGGCGTCACCCTGGCCGCCTACGACATGGCTCTGGAGCTGGTGGGCCACGGCTTGGCGGGGCCGACGGCGAAAAATTTCTTCCTCAACACCGTCTGGCGCGAACTGGCACCGCAATTTTCCCCTCTGCTGGCGACGGCGCCCGTCGAGGTGCTGGGCATGCTCAGCAACGCCGCCATCCACATAGCCTCCGTGGCGGGCGCGCGTCCCGCGCAGTGGCAGCGCGAGCTGGCCGCCCTGGCAGCGCAGATCGCCACGCTGGCGCAGCTGCGCGCCGTTGGCCAGGTGCTGGCCTGGCGCGCCGGTGTCGCGCATTTCCGCCTGGGCGCGCTGGCCGCCGCCGATACCTTGCCGCCAGCCTTGGCGCTGGCCGCCTTTGGCGAGCCCGGTGCGCAGTGGCCGCAGGTGCATGCGCAGTTGCTGGCGAATCCCTGGCGCGGCAATGCCGAGGGCAGGGATTTCGGCAGCTTCAGCGGCCTCGGTGGTGCTTTCGGCACGCCGCCGCAAGTGCGCGCGACAAAGGACGGTTTTGTCGTGCGCAGCGCCGAGCGCCACTACCTGCTGGTGGCCGATGCCTGCGGCGCCGTGCTGCACAGCGCCACGGCGCAGGAGTTCGAGCAGGCGCCAAACGAGCTGCCATCGTCCGTGCGCGTCGATGGTGCGAGCCTGCATATCGGCGCGCGCAGCATCGCGCTCGACCTACCGGGCGGCGACATCGCGCTTGCCGCCAATGCGCATACAGTTGCCATCACGTCGCCGTGGACGCACGCGATCCGCTTGCTGCCGCGCGCATGAAGAAGGACGCTGAACCCGCCCTGATCGACGCCTGGCAGGCTGCCTGGCCCGAGGCCCTTGCCGTGTGGAGCAAATTTACGCGCTTGCGCGACCCGAGCCTGTGCGCCAGCGGCGTCAAGGCCAGCAAGAAGGGGCTGTCCGGCAGCTTCGCCATGATCCGTTTGCTGGACCAGAGCATCGTGGTGGACTTGCCGCTGGTGACGGAGCTGGGGCTGAACGACTATGCGCTGGAAGTGCTTGCGCATGAAATCGGCCACCATATCCTCGCGCCGGGCAGCGCCAGTGACCAGTTCCGCCTGCTGGCGCGCATGCGCCGCGCCTTGCCCACTTTGGAACAGCACGCGCCCATGGTGGCCAACCTGTACACGGACCTGTTCATCAACGACCGGCTGCAGCGCCAGGCAAATTTGCGCATGGCCGACATTTATCGCAAGCTGCAACAGGGCCGCGAGCCTTCGCCGGACGGCAAGGCCAGGGCCAGCGGCGGCGTGTGGACCCTGTACATGCGCATCTATGAAAACCTGTGGCAGCTGGAAAAGGGCGAGCTGGGTGGCGCCAATGTGGATGAGCGCCTCGATACGGACGCCTGGCTGGGCGCGCGCCTGGTACGCGTGTATGCGAATGACTGGATGCTGGCGGCGGGGCGCTTTGCCACCTTGCTGTTGCCGTACCTGGTGGACGACACGGATGCCTTGGGTGGCAGTCTTGACCCCAGCCGCTACCTGCAGGACACACGCGACGCGGCCCGTGGCTGCCAGACGTATGGCGCGCAGCAGATCGAGGATGACGAAGAGGGCGGCGCCATCCATCCCGTGCACGACAAGCGCATCTCCGGCCTCGATGGCGAGGAGCCGCAAGCCGAGGCGCCGGCCAGGCCGGGTAGCGGCCAGTTGCGCGAGCCGTTCGAGCTGGGCGACATTTTGAAGGCCTCGGGCATCAACCTGAGCGACCATGAGATCGCTATCCGCTACTACCGCGAGCGCGCCTTGCCGCACCTGGTGGCGTTTCCCAGCCGCCCCGCGCCCGAGTCGCAGGAGCCGCAGATGGAAGGGCTGGAAGCGTGGGAAATCGGCGACCCTTTGGAAGACATCGACTGGCTGCAATCGGTGATGCAGTCGCCGCGCCCCGTGCCCGGCGTGACCACCATGCGCCGCGTGGTTGGCCGCGAACCGGCGCGCGCCATCGACGCCGTGCCCGTCGACCTGGACATGTACGTGGACAGTTCCGGCTCCATGCCCAACCCGCAGGCGCACACCTCGTTCCTGACCCTGGCTGGCGCCGTCATCGCCTTGTCCGCCCTGCGCGCTGGGGCGAAGGTGCAGGTGACCTTGTGGAGCGGCAAGAATGAGGTGATGCAGACGCCAGGTTTCGTGCGCGACGAAGACATGATCCTGGGCGTGCTGACGGAATTTTTTGGCGGCGCCACCTGTTTCCCCATCCACTGTCTGCGCAAGACCTTTGCGGGCAAGCGCGAACGGCAAGCGCATATTCTGATGATTTCCGACGACGGCATCACCACCATGTTCGACGACGATGAACTGGGCAACAGCGGCTGGGATATTTCCGCCAAGGCGCTGGCGCAGGGCGGCGCGGGTGGCACCATGGCCCTGAACCTGGAGCGCGGCTGGGATGGCGCGGCCAGCCACACGTGGCTGCAGCAGACCTATGAAACCCTGAAACGCGCGCGCCGCGAACAGGGCTGGGATATCCACGCCGTCGAGCGCTACGAAGACTTGCTGGACTTTGCGCGTGCGTTCAGCCGCAGGCATTATGTGAAGCGTTAAATAAGATGAATATACGCAGCAGAATGCCGTTGGGTTGAGGTAATGACATCATGATGCAAATCGGTCCCCACCTCGAAACCCTGACCCACCGCCTGGCCGACACCCCCGTCGAGTTCCTCGCCGAGCCCCGCATCGCCGGCGTCGCCAACGCGCAGGCGGTGGCGGTTGCTGCACTGGTCAACGACATTTTGCTGCTGCATGGCACCCGCGCGCCGGCCGCGTCACTGCAGGGTTTTATCGGCGCGCAAGTGAAGGCGGACCGCAATCGCCTGGCGCTGGCCATGATCTTGTGCTGGCTGCTGGCCGACGAGTGGTTCATCGGCCAGCAATTGCGGCACCAGGATTTGCTGCAGGTGCTGGGCGAGACGGCACGCGAACTGGCCGCCGCCACGCCAGCCCACCAGTTCACGCACGACCCGGAGCGGCGCGAGGAGCTGGCGCGCATCGTGCTGGCGCGCCTGGCCTTTCGGCCCCGTGACGAAAGCGTGGCGCAGGCGACGGACAGATTGTCCGCCATCAGCGGCACGGAGCGCCGCCGCCTGCTCGAAGCGAGCCGGCTAGCCGAACAGCGCGCGCGGGAGATCCGCGAGGCGCTGGCGAAGAAGGCGGCCGAGGAATCGGCCGACAAGTGGTCGCGCGAATGACGCCCGCTGGCAAACCTGATGTCAATCTGCCGGGCGGCGCCTGGGAATCGGACCGCGACTACTGTCCCACGCTGACGCAAGCGGGTGCGCGCATGCTGGAAAAACTGCGCAGCCATCCTTGCGCGCCCCAGTACCGCAACCGCAGCGGCAACAAGCTGCTGGCCGGGGAGGTTGAAGCGCTGCGCGCCTATGAGCAGGAAGTCATGCAGGCGGTAGTCGCTTGGAGCGCGGCCGCGCCGCCATCCTGGCTGCCGGATTTTCTCAGGGCGACTTATGCCACGGTGCCCTACTATCGTGCCTGCGGTTCGCCACCGGCGCGTCTCATCGATGCAACGCCCATCAGCCGGGCCGAATTGGCGCACGATATCGCCGCCTTCGTGCCCGACAATGCGGACTTGGCGCGCATGATCAATTTCCAGACCGCGGGCACCACGGGCCACCCGTTGCTGATCGCTTCGCACCCGCTGGTGGCGGGGCGCTACCTGGCCTTCCACAAGCGCGCGCTGCGGCGCTTTGGTGTGACCTTGCGCCATGGCGCGGGACAGGTGGGCGTCATGCTGCTGGGGCATCAGCGCCGCTGCTTCACCTATGTCTCCGTCACGCCCACGATGGACGAATCGGGCCTGGCGAAGATCAACCTGCACGTGGACGACTGGCGCGAGCCGGACGACCGCGCGCGCTACCTGGACGCCATGGCGCCCGAATTGATCGCGGGCGACCCTATTTCGTTTGCCGAGCTGCTGACCTTGTCCATGACGCACAAGCCGGCCGCGCTGCTGTCCGTGTCGATGATGCTGTTGCCCGGCATGCGGGCGCGCCTGGAAGAACGTTTCGGCTGCCCCGTGCTCGACATCTATTCGCTCAATGAAGTGGGTCCCGTGGCCGTCTACGACGAACAGGCGGGCGGCCACGTGCTGCTGCAGCACCGGCTGTACGTGGAAATCCTCGACAGGGAAGGGCGGCCCGTGGCCGACGGGGAGCGCGGCGAAATCACCGTGACGGGCGGTTTTAACTTTTGCCTGCCCCTGGTGCGCTACCGCACGGGCGATTACGCGTCGCTGACGCATGGACCGCACGGTCCCGTGCTGGTGGGCCTGGCGGGGCGCAGCCCTTTGCGCTACAGGATGATCAACGGCGAATGGATCAACAATATCGACATCACGCACGCCCTGAAGCCGCTGGCCATCGCCCTGTTCGGCGTGCACCAGCAGGGCGATGGCAGTGTCGTGCTGCGCCTGGCGCCGGGCGCCATGCCGCAAGCCGATCGGGCGCGCACCTTGCTCGCGCCCTTTTTCGGCGCCATTACGGTCGAGACTTTGCTGGCGCAAGACAAGATCATTCAATACACCTCGGATTTGCAGGAAGCAGCGGCATGAACCTTTATAAACGCGGCCTCGTGGTAGGCAAATTCTGCCCGCTGCACAAGGGCCACGAACTGTTGATCAATCGTGCGCAGGAGGCCTGCGAAGAGTTGCTGGTGCTTAGCTACACCAAACCCGAATTTCCCGGCCTGGACCCGGCGCGCCGGGAACGGTGGCTGCGCGCGCAGTTCCCGCAGGCGCATATCGTCGTGCTGGACGATGCGCGCCTGGCCGCCCTGTGCGCGGTGCGCTGCGTGCCTGCGCGTTCGCTGCCGCACAATGACGACGAGGGCGACGAGCATCGCCACTTCATGGGCTGGCTGTGCTGGACGGTGCTGGCGCTGCCCGTCGATGCCGTGTTCAGCAGCGAAGACTATGGTCCCGGCTTTGCGGGCGTGCTGGAACGGCATTACGCGATGGGAGCGGTAGCGCATGTCAGCGTGGACCCGGCGAGAACGCTGGTGCCCGTGTCAGGCACCCTGGTGCGACAAGACCCGCAGGCGCGCAGCGCCTTCCTGTCACCCATTGTGCGCGCCGATTTTGTTACGCGCGTGTGCGTGCTCGGAGGCGAATCGAGCGGCAAGACGATCCTGACGCAGGCGCTGGCGCGGCATTTCGAGACGGAATGGGTGGCCGAATATGGCCGCGAACTGTGGGAAAGCCAGGATGGCGTGCTGGCCTATGATGATCTGCTGAAGATCGGCCGGGAACAGCTGCGCCGCGAAGCGCAGATGCTATTGGCCGCGCAGCGCTGGCTGTTTTGCGATACATCGCCCCTGACCACCTATTTTTACTGCATCGAGATGTTCGGCAAGGCCGAGCTGGAGCTGGCGCAGCTGGCCGAGCATGGCTACGACCTGGTGCTGTTGTGCGCGCCCGATTTTCCCTTCATTCAGGACGGCACCCGCCGCGACGGGAATTTCCGCGCGCGCCAGCATGCGTGGTATCAGGCCGAGTTGGCGCGGCGGGGGATCGCCTTTGTCAATGTGTCAGGTTCGGTGGATGAGAGGATCAGGCAGGTGGCGCAGTTGCTGGCGCCGCGATAGCCGGAAATATGGCGCTTGCCAGCGTCAGTGCGGGAGACGAAAGGCGGCATCATCGAGGGCGGCGGTCGCCACCCTGAACAAGCTTGATGCGACGCTGCCCACTGAACTGAACTGAACTGAACTGCGGTGCGCGGGCAGCCCAGGCAGCGGAAGGGAGCGACATGCCGCCGGTGATGGCATGCACAGCCCTCCGGACTACATGTTTCTTAGGCCGCGCTCAAGGCCTGTTCCAGGTCTTCGCGCAAGTCGTCGATATGCTCGATGCCGACCGACAGGCGCAGCATGTCTTCGGACACGCCCGCCTTGGCCAGTTCTTCGGCATTGAGCTGGCGGTGCGTGGTCGACGCCGGGTGGGTGGCCAGCGACTTGGCGTCGCCGATGTTGACCAGGCGCGTGAACAACTGCAGGGCGTCGAGCACGCGGGCGCCGGCCGCGCGCGGATCTTCGTCAGCTGCCAATTTCAGGCCGAAGGACAAAATGCCCGAGGCGCGGCCTTGCATGTATTTTTTCACCAGCGCGTGGTCCGGGTGGTCTTCCAGGCCCGCGTAGTTGACCCAGGCGACTTTCGGATGCTGCTTCAGGTGCTTGGCCAGGGCCAGCGTGTTATCGCAGATGCGGTCCATGCGCAGGGCCAGCGTTTCGATGCCCTGGATCAGCTGGAAGGCGCTCAAGGGCGAAATCGCCGCGCCCATGTTACGCAGCGGGACCACGCGCGCGCGGCCGATGAAGGCGGCGGGCCCAAAGGCTTCCGTGTAGACCACGCCGTGATATGACACGTCCGGTTCGTTCAGGCGCTTGAAGCGCTCCTTGTGCTCGGCCCACGGGAATTTGCCGCTGTCGACGATGGCGCCGCCCACGGTGGTGCCGTGGCCACCCAAGTATTTGGTCAGTGAATGGACGACGATATCGGCGCCATGTTCGATGGGGCGGAACAGATACGGGCTGGGCACGGTGTTGTCGACGATCAGCGGGATACCGTGCGCATGCGCGATTTCGGCCAGTTTCGCCACGTCCGTGACATTGCCCAGCGGGTTGCCGATCGATTCGCAGAAGATGGCCTTGGTGCGGCTGTCGATCAGGGCGGCGAAGGTCTCGGGCTGGCGCGCGTCGGCGAAGCGCACTTCGATGCCGATCTGCGGCAGGGTGTGGGCAAACAGATTGTAGGTGCCGCCATATAGTTGGCTGGCGGAGATAAAATTGTCGCCCGCTTCCGTGATGGTCTGGATCGCATAAGTAATGGCTGCCATGCCCGAAGCGACGGCCAGCGCGGCGACGCCGCCTTCCAGCGCAGCAACCCTCTTTTCCAGCACGTCTTGCGTGGGATTCATGATGCGCGTGTAGATATTGCCAGCCACTTTCAAGTCGAACAGGTCGGCGCCATGCTGGGCATTGTCGAAGGCATAGGCCACTGTCTGGTAGATGGGGACGGCGGCGGCCTTGGTGGTCGGGTCGGGGGTGTAGCCGGCGTGCACGGCCAGGGTTTCGATTCTCATGTGGTCTCCGGTGTCGATGGTGTGCGGTGGTGAAATCCGCAGCCATTGTGCCATGCGCACCTTAACTCATTGCAACGCTTGATAGAATATTAAGTCATAAGCTAGTGCTGTCTTGATATAAGTCATGCAGTTCTGCCAGCGCGATGAAACGTTCATGCGTGCCACGCTGCGCGCAGGCAAACGCGCCGCCGATGGCGCCGCGGCGCATGGCCTCGTCCAGCGGTCGTCCATCGAGCCAGGCATGCAAAAAGGCGGCCACAAACGAGTCGCCCGCGCCATTCGTGTCCACCACGGGCAGCTTCAATCGCGCCGCCGGAGTGTGGCGCACGGACGCGCTGCCCCGTTCCAGCACATACGCACCCTGCGCGCCGGCCATGGCGATGACAGCCTGTGCGCGTCCCTGCGCGACTATCGTGCGCATGACCGACTCCGTGCGCTCGCCCAGCGCGGCCGTACTGAGAAAGACCAGGTCGGCGCGCAGCGCAAAGACCTTGTGGTGCGCGTTGATTCCATCCCAGTCGTGCAAATCGGTCGATACCGTCGTGCCGCACGCTTGCGCGTCGGCAAACAGTTCGGCCACCCAGCCCATGATGGAAAAGTGCGCGTGGCGCGCCGGTCTCAGGTAGGGAAGATAAAAGGCGGCCGGCATGCGTACGTCTTGCCGATGGCGGCCGTCGTACAGCGACAGCCGGCGCCCTTGCGGGTCGACCAGGTTGACGCTGCGCCGCGTGCCAGACGGTTCGACGATGTGTGAAAAATCGAGCTTTGCCTCTTTATAGCGCTGCAGGATGGCCGCGCCTTGCGCGTCGTCGCCGATGAAGTCGATGAACTTGCAACGCAAGCCCAGCGCATGGCAGCCGAGCGCCACGCCATTGCCCGTGTGCGCCACGTAGTCGTGGATGGGGGGCACGTGCACGGAATCGGCGACGGGCAATTGCAAATCGGGGACGCGTACGATGGTGTCGATGCCGGCGCCGCCGACCACTACTATGTCATAGGTACTCATGGTGCAGCTTTCTCCAGCAGGACGGTGCCGGCCGCGTTCACGGCGACGGCGCCATCTTTGACGATATAGGTTTGATTGGCGTAGGCGTCGCGCAGCAGGGCGCCATCGGCGAACACGCCGTGCACCTTCAGGTCGAGCGCGCCTTGCGCTTCGGGCACGGCGATGACGGCGTCGTCCTTCATCACGCGGGCAAACGCATACGGTTTCTCGTCGATCAGGCGATGCTCGCCGCGCGCCAGGGCAGGGTGGCGCAGACGGAACTGGCCCAGCTTGCGCGCATGCGCCAGTATGGCCGCATCCATGGTTGTCCAGTTCATGTCGGAGCGCGTGGCCTGCTGTTCGTCGCCGATCGGTGCCGCGCCAGGCTGGCGACCGCTTTCATCGCCGTAGAACAGCTGCACGCCACCGGGTGCCAGCAACAGGGCGGACAAGCCATGTTTCAGTTCCTTGCGCGGGAACAGGCTGGTATCGTGCGAAGAGATATACGACAGGATGTCGTAGCGGGGACTCTTATTCAGCAAGCCCGCGTACCGGCGGTAGACGCCATCGATGCTTGCCCAGTCGCCGCCGGCGCGGTGTTGAAAGTCGAAATTGATCATCGAGTCGAAGCCGGCATCGAACCAGCTGCTGCGTTCGGGGCCATGGCCCCACGCTTCGCCCGTCATCCAGAACGGCGCGTCATCAATCTTTTGCTGCGGATGGCGCGCCTTCCAATCCATGAGGGCATCGGTGGCCGCCGCGCGCAGGGCTAGCCAGCTGGCCGGCTCCACGTGCTTGACGGTGTCGGCCCTGAAACCGTCGACGCCGAATTCGCGCACCCAGTCGGCCAGCCAGTGGACCAGGTAAGAACGTACTGTCGCATCGGGCAGGGCCACGGCGCGCGTGTCGCTTTTACGCTGCAGTATCGGTGGCAAGCCCACGGCTTTGCCGCTCTCCGTGCGGAAGTCGGGCAGATAGGCCAGTTGCATGGTGACATCATCCTGGCCGCCCTCGCGATAGCCGGGCAGGCCCGCGCGCACCCAGTCCGGGCCCCACCACTGCGCGAATGCGACGTTGTTGTAGTCGATGAAGCTGTGATAATCACGCAAGCCGGCCTTCTCGTGGCCGGGCCACAGCACGGGCACCTTGTATTGCGCCAGGGTGCGCAAGTCCGCGTAGCCGGGGTGGTTCAGCACCACGTCGAACAGCACGCGGATGCCTTGTGCGTGCGCCGTGTCGATCATCTCGCGCAATTGTTCGCGCGTGCCCATGCTGGCGTCCATGGTGGTGTAATCGAGCGCCCAGTAGCCGTGGTAGGCGTAGTGCTGGAATTGCTGCTTGCCGCCCACCACCCAGCCGTGTATTTGCTCGTACGGCGCCGTGATCCACAGGGCGTTGACGCCCAGGTCTTGAAAATAGCCGGCTTTCAGCTGTTGCGTGATGCCGGCGATGTCGCCGCCGTGAAAGCTGCCGACATCGCCGCCTTGCGGATCGGCCGCGCGGCCATAACTATGGTCGTTGCCGGGATTGCCGTTGGCGTAACGGTCCGTTACGACGAAGTAGACGATGGGGTTGTCGGAGAATTTTTCCGAACCCTCGCTCCCTGCGTGCGCCGAAGCGCACAGGAGCAGGGCGGTCAGCGTCGTCAGGGAGCGTCGCATGGTCAGCCCTTCACGCCGCCAGCCGTCAGGCCCGAGATCATCCATTTTTGCGCCAGCAGGAACACGGCCGTGATGGGCAGGCCGGACAAAATGGCTGCCGCGGCGAAGTCGCCCCACAGGTATTTTTGCTCGTACAGGAACAGTTTCGAACCGACGGCCAGGGTCAGGTTGTTCTGTTCATGCAGCAGTACGGAGGCGATCGGATATTCGATGATGGCGCCGATGAAGGACAGCAGGAATACCACCATCAGGATCGGTACCGTCATCGGCAGCAGCACGTAGATGAACGCCTGCCATTGCGTGGCGCCATCGACCTTGGCCGCTTCCTCGATTTCGATGGGGATGGTTTGATAGTAGCCCTTGATGGTCCAGATATGCAGGGCGATGCCGCCCGTGTAAGCGAGCACCAGGCTGCCGTGGTGGTCGATGCCCAGCCATGGCACGTAGTTACCCAGCACATCGAAGATGGCGTAGATGGCCACCAGTGCCAGCACGGCGGGGAACATCTGCAGCAGCATCAGCGCCGACAGGGTTTGCGACTTGAAGCGGAACTGCATGCGCGCGAACGCATATGCGCAGGTGGTCGACAGCAGCACGGTGACGGTGGCGCTCATGCTGGCCACCTTGATGGAATTCCATAGCCACAGCAGCACGGGGAAGTCCGGCTCGACCAGGGTGCCGTTGGGCGCCTGGTAAGACATGCCCAGCGCCAATCGCCAGTGCTCTAAGCTGATCTCGGGCGGGATCAAACTGCCCGAGGCGAAGTTACCGGGCCGCAATGAGATCGACAAGATCATCAGGAAGGGAAACATCACCAGCGCGATCAGCGCGATCACGGCGACGTGGGCCGCCAGGATGCGCCAGCGGTTGGAACGGTCGACAACGATAGCCATTACTGTCCTTTATGCTTTGTTCATGCGCGTCAGGCGCATGTTGACCAGCGAAATCGCGGCCACGAGGAAGAAAATCAGGGTCGAGATGGCGGCGGCCAGGCCAAAGTTCTGTCCGGAATCCACGAACGCGATGCGGTAGGTATAGGACACGAGCAAGTCCGTCGTGCCGGCCGGTAAGGTGGTGTCGAGGAAATCGGGACGCCCGCCCGTCAGCAAGCTGATCAGCACGAAATTGTTGAAGTTGAAACCCAGGCTGGCCACCATCAAGGGCGTCAGCGGCTTGATGATCAACGGCAGGGTGATCTTGAAGAAATTCGTCAGCGGTCCCGCGCCGGCCAGAGCCGAGGCTTCGTACAGGTCCGACGGAATCGCCTTGATCAAGCCCATGCACACGACCATCATGTAGGGGTAGCCGAGCCAGGTGTTGACGATCAAAATCATGGCCTTGGCCAGCGTGGTGTCGGAGAACCAGGCGGGCTTGATGCCGAACAGGGCGTCGAGCACGAGGTTGATTTCACCAAAGTTATTGTTGAACAGCCCCTTGAAGACCAGGATGGAAATGAAACCGGGCACGGCGTACGGCAGGAACAGCAGGGTGCGGTACAGGCCGCGGAAGCGCAGCGCATCCCAGTTCAAGAGCACGGCCAGCACCATGCCCAGGCCCGTCGTGGTGGCCACGCTGATCAAGGCGAAAACGATGGTCCAGACGAAAATGCGCAGGAAGGGGCCGCGGAACGCTTCGTCGGAAAAGATCTTCACGAAGTTGGCGAAGCCCACGTTGACCTTGAAGCCCGGTTCCAGTTTCGTGCCATCGGGCATTTCATAAAAGCCTGTTTTGAAGTTCGGTTTGACCAGTTCGCCCGTGGCGATTTTTTTCAGGGTTTTGTCGGGCAGTTGCTTGTAGACATGCGCGACGGGGCCGAATTCGCGCAAACCGACCATGCGCAGCTCGATCTTGTTCGGCATGACGAGGGTGAGCTGTTTCAAATCCTTTTGCAGCGCGATGATGTCCTTGATGGGCAGCGGCGGGACCAGCACGGGCGCCTGCACGGGGTCGGCCGGCGCCACCT
Source organism: Janthinobacterium sp. CG_23.4 (assembly GCF_029892305.1). Lineage (NCBI taxonomy): Bacteria > Pseudomonadati > Pseudomonadota > Betaproteobacteria > Burkholderiales > Oxalobacteraceae > Janthinobacterium > Janthinobacterium sp. CG_23.4. The sequence goes on from NZ_JARXUX010000001.1 coordinate 1,779,438, forward strand.
CCACGGTCAAAGGTACGGCGCGCTTCAGGGCCAGCGGCTCGGACAGCAGCACGTCGCCCGTGTCCGGGCTTTCCAGGCGCAAGCGATATTGCTTGTTGTCCTGGTGCACGGTCAGCGCGTAGCCCGTGCTTTCCACGCGCTGCGTCTCGTCGAGCAAATATTGCGTGGCCCGCTCATAGGTGAGCAGGTTGCGCGAACTGAAATTGGTAAAGCCGATCGACACCGTGTACACCATCGGCAGCAGCACGAAGACGATGACCGCCGTGATGCCGGGAAACAGATAACGGTAGGCATAGGCGCGCGGCGACGTGAAGACAAACGTCGTCAGGGTCAGCAAGCCGAGGAAAACGGCGGCCAGCATGGTCTGGCCGGAAATGTACAACATGAAGAGCAGATACAGACCCAGCGCCATGCTGATGGTCAATACCGTAGGGCCGATAAACTTGCGCACGATGGATACCTGTAATGATACGTAGGTCGGATTAGGCCCAAAGGGCCGTAATCCGACAACATTGTTGGCGGCACATGTCGGATTACGCGCTACACGCTAATCCGACCTACGCTCAAACAAAATATGGCTTAATTGGCCGTCGTAATCCGCTTCGCCGCCGCGTCCAGGCCATCCTTGGTGGACTGGCGGCCTTGCGTGATGTTTTCCAGCGCCGATTGCATCGATGACCAGAAGCGGCCCATTTCCGGGTTGTTCGGCATCGGGCGGCCCGCTTGCGCGCTTTCCATCGTCGCCTGGATGTTCGGATTGGTTTTCAATTCGTCGAACAGCACCTTGTTCGCTGGCGTGCCCAGCGGGACGTCGGCGTTGATGGTTTTCAGACCATTGAGCTGCAGCACCTGGTTTTCCAAAAATTCTGTCGCCAGGTCCTTGTTCGGGCTGGCTTTCGACACCATCGCGCCCAGCACGCCCACGAATGGGGTGGCCGTCTTGCCGGCCACGGTAGGAATCGTTGCCACACCGTAATTAATTTTCGATTTGCGCGCGTTGTCCCACGACCATGGGCCGTTGATCATCATGGCGATCTTGCCCTGGTTGAAGCCCGCTTCCATCTCGGCATAGCCGGCGCCCTTCGGCATGGCGCCGCTGTTGATCAGGGTCATCAGCGCGTTCACGCCCGCCTGCGAACCGGCATTGTTGACACCCGTCTTGGCCGCATCGTAGCGGCCGTCGCTCTTGACTTCAAACGGGAAGCCGCCGCCCGCGCCCAGCAAAGGCCAGGTGAAATAGGTATTCGTGTAATCCCACAGGATGGCTTTCTTGCCTTGTGCCGACAGTTTTTTGTCCAGCGCGGCGATTTCCTCGAACGTCTTGGGCGGATTCGGCACCAGATCCTTGTTGTAGACGAGGGCCACGGCTTCGATGGAGATCGGATAGCCCCAGGTCTTGCCGCCCACGGTAAAGGCGTTCCATGCCAGCGGCAGGATGGCGGCGCGCGCTTCCTTGCTTGGCGTCACTGGTTGCAGCAAGCCGGCGTCAATCCAGCCGCCGATGCGGTCATGCGGCCAGATCCAGATGTCCGGGCCCTTGCCGGCGGCCGCTGCCTGCTGAAATTTGTTCGGCGCATCTTCCGGGTGTTCGACGACGACCTTGATGCCCGTCTTCTTGGTGAATTCCTCGCCGACCTTGGCCAGGCCCTTGTAGCCTTTGTCGCCATTGATCCAGATCAAGAGGGTACCTGCTTCGGCCGCGTTTGCCATGCTGGCGGCGGCCAGGTTGCCGATGCCGGCCAGGGCGGCGGCGATCAGGGTGGTCTTGATGAAGCTGCGTTTCGCGTGTGTGACGGACATGTCAATCTCCAGTATCTTTTTTTATGCTAAGTTTATGTTGAGTATCAAGGCTGAAACGATGCAACCAGGCCAGGCGGCGCCTGTAGCGCCTGGCCCCTTAAGTTCGCAATCAGGTACGGGTCTGGCCGTGTTCGTCGAACACGTGGACGCGCGCGGGCGCCACCTGCAGCGCCACGCATTGGCCTATGGCCCAGTTTGTATCGGCATCGGCGCGCACCACGAGCGGCTCGTCGCTGCCCGCTACCTGTACATACAAATAGCTGATGTCGCCCAATTTTTCCACCGCCTGCACGGTGGCCGTGATGGCGCTCGCCACACCGGGCGCGCACGCCTGCACGTGTTCGGGGCGCGCGCCGATGGTGACTTGTGTGCCGGTGGCCAATGGCTGCGTCAACGCCGCCTGCAGCATGCCGCCCGCATTCGTGGCGATGCTGGCCACGCCGTCGACGACACTGTGGATCTTGCCTTTGAGAAAGTTCATGCGGGGCGAACCGAGGAAGCCGGCCACGAACAGGTTGGCGGGGTGGTGGTACAACTCGAGCGGCGCGCCCACCTGTTCGATGCGGCCCGCGTTGAGCACGACGATGCGGTCGGCCAGGGTCATCGCTTCGACCTGGTCATGCGTGACGTAAATCATGGTCGAGCGCAATTCGCGGTGCAGATTTGCCAGTTCGATGCGCATCTGCACGCGCAGCGAGGCGTCCAGGTTCGACAGCGGTTCGTCGAACAGGAAAACGTCGGGTTTGCGCACGATGGCGCGGCCGATGGCCACGCGCTGGCGCTGGCCGCCCGACAGGTCTTTTGGTTTGCGTTCGAGCAAAGGTTCGATGCGCAGGATTTGCGCGGCGCGCTGCACGGCGTCGGCGATTTGCACGCGGCTCTGTCCGGCCAGCTTCAGGCCAAACGCCATGTTTTGCGCCACGCTCATGTGCGGGTACAGGGCGTAGCTCTGGAACACCATGGCGATGCCGCGTTTGGCGGGCGGCACGTCGTTCATGCGCGTCTTGCCAATATATAAGTCGCCGCCGCTGATTTCTTCCAGGCCGCAGATGCTGCGCAGCAAGGTCGATTTGCCGCAACCCGACGGTCCCACGAAGACCATGAATTCGCCATCGGCGATCTCCAGGTCGATGCCGTGCAGGGTTTGCACGTCGCCATACGCCTTCTTCAGCCCTGCTAATTTCAGTCCCGCCATGTCGTCCTCACTGTGTCAAGCCGTCCCCGCTGATGCGCGGGGCTCGTTATTGTAATTGGCGGCACGGCCGCCAAAGTCTGCGATTTACGCCAGGGTGCCGAACCAGCCGCCATGCGCTGGCAGACTGATTTGCTGGCCTTCTTTGCTGCCTGGCAAGCCGTGACCGGCCAGGTAGGCCGCTGGCGCCGCATCGGGCCAGGCAAACGTGAGCGCTTGCGTGCCCAGGTTGAAGGCGGCCAGCACGGACGGTTGGCCGGGCAAGTCGCGGCGCAGGGCCAGCACGGGTTCGGGCGCATCGAAGAAAACGATGTCGCCGCCCAGCAATTGCGGTACGGTGCGGCGCCAGGCGAGGATGTTGTGCGCAAAGGTCAAGGGCGAGGCGCTATCGCGCTCTTCGACGTCAACGGCGCGCGCCAGATGCTCGGGCGGCACGGGCAGCCAGGGTTTTGCCGAACTGAAGCCGCCATGCGGCGCGTCAGCCACCCACGGCATCGGCGTGCGGCAGCCGTCGCGACCCTTGAACTGGGGCCAGAACGGGATGCCGTACGGGTCTTGCAGCGCCTCGAAAGGAATGTCCGCTTCGGTCAGGGCCAGCTCGTCACCCTGGTACAGGCACGGCGTGCCTTTCAGCGCCGCTTGCACGGCCAGCACCACCTTGGCCAGCGATGGCGACGGGTGTTGTCCGCCCCAGCGCGTCATGACGCGCACGCTGTCGTGGTTGCCCACGGACCAGGACGCCCAGCCGTCGGCCACTTGCGCTTCGAATTCTTCCACCTGCGTGCGGATGTGCGCGGCGGAAAACTCCGCCGTCAGCAAGTTGAAACTGTAAGCCATGTGCAGCTTGTCGGCGCCCGTGTAGGCAGCCATGGTGGCCAGCGCATTGTCGTCGCCCACTTCGCCGATGGAAATGGCCAGATATTCGTCAAGCACGGCGCGCACGCGCTGCAGGTAGGCGATGTTTTCTGGCTGCGTCTTGTCGTACACGTGCGCTTGCATGCCGTACGGGTTGATGGCCGACACGCTGCTGGCGTCGCGCTGCGCGGCCGGCGGATTGTCGCGCAGCAATTGGTCATGATACGGGAAGTTGCAGGAATCGAAGCGGAAGCCATCGACACCGCGTTCCAGCCAGAAGCGCAGGTTGTCCAGCTGCGTTTGCTGCACGGCCGGGTTATGGAAATTCAGGTCGGGCTGGCTGGCGAGGAAATCGTGCAGGTAGTACTGGCCGCGGCGCGGCTCCCATTGCCAGGCGGAACCGCCGAACACGGACAGCCAGTTATTGGGCGCCGTACCATCGGGTTTCTGGTCGGCCCAGACATACCAGTCGGCCTTGGCATTGTCGCGGCTGGAGCGGCTTTCCACGAACCACGGGTGGACATCGGACGAGTGCGACAGCACCTGGTCGATCATCACTTTCAAGCCCAGTTCATGGGCGCGCGCCACCAGGCGGTCGAAATCGGCCAGGCTGCCGAACATGGGATCGACGTCGCAGAAGTTGGCCACGTCATAGCCGAAGTCTTTCATCGGCGACGTAAAGAAGGGCGAGATCCAGACGATGTCGGCGCCCAAGGCGGCGATGTAATCGAGCTTGGAGGTAATGCCGGGCAAGTCGCCAATGCCGTCGCCATTGCTGTCGAGGAAGCTGCGTGGATAAACCTGGTAAATGACGGCGCTGCGCCACCAGTCGGCGGGCAGGTGGGCGAGATTGTTCTGGATGGTCGGCATGAATGATTTCTTAAAAGTTGCCTGTAGCCTCGGCTATCAGGACAGCGCTGCTGGTTGGTAGGCGAACGTCTTATTTTAAAATTCAAAGCGCTTTGGGTATGAAATGAGTATAGTTCAAAGCGCTTTGAAAAGTAAAGCGATACACGCGCCAGACATACGATTTTTTTATGAGGGTGATTCAGGACAACAAGATGGGTCCGACCCGCCGGGGGAATGCGTCCCAGTGGGACGCATTCCGATCACGCAGTGACCGGCCCCAGCAGTTGGCTCCAGGGGTAAATCAGGCGTGTATTACCGGTCCGGTCGACTCGCCCGGCAACAGTTCGCACGGCCACAGCTCTTGCAAGTCGGCGACGGGCGTGCCATCCATCAGGGCCAGCAGCATGTGGATCATCTTCGCGCCGGCGCCGCGTGGGTCGGGCTGGACGACGGTGGTGACGTTGTGGCCGGCCAGGGAATCTTCCATCACGCCCCAGACGATCAGCGACATCTCGCTGCCGATGGCGATGCCCGCGTCGAGCAGGGCGCGCACGGCGCCCACGCCCGACATGTGATTGTCGACGATGACGGCGGTGGGGCGGGGCGAGCGGGCCAGCAGGCGCTGCATCGCCTGGTAGCCGGCGCGGCGGTCGTGCGCATGGTCGACCAAGTTGTCCGGATCGACGGCCAGGCCGCCGGCCTGCATGGCGTGCTGGAAACTCTCGACGCGCTGGCGCACGAAGTTCAGGTCTGGCGTGGCGCTGATCAGGCCGATGCGCTGGTGGCCCAGCTGCGCCAGGCGCTCGACGGCCAGGCGCATGCCCGCCTCGTTGTCGTAGTCGAACCAGGCGTGCGGCTGGTTCAGCTGCGTGCGGCCATGCGCGACAAACGGCATGCCTTGCTGCGCCAGGTAGGCGATGCGTTCGTCGTACGGTTTCGTGCGTCCGACGATCAGGCCATCGATGCGACGGCCCTTGACCATGCGTTGATAGGTGTGGAATTCATTGGTGGCCGAGGCGGGCGCGATCATCATGTCCATCTGCTGCGCTTCCAGCGCCTCCGACATGCCGCCGACGATGTCGATGAACATGGGGTCGGCCAGGTCGTTCGGCATCAGCGGGTAGATGATGCCGACGATATTCGTGCGTCCCACGGCCAGGCTGCGCGCCATGGGGTTGGGGCGGTAGCCGGCGGCCTGCGCGGCGGCCAGCACCCGCTCGCGCGTGCGTTCACTCACTTCCGGATAGCCATTCAAGGCGCGGCTGACGGTGGTTTCGGATATTCCTAGCGTTTTGGCGAGATTTTTGAGGTTCATGGATGCTGCGTCTGGGATGGGTCGGGAGCGATGCAGGGTAGTTTATCTGATAAATGCCGGAATGATCAGGGGGATGACCCGCGGCGCCAGCGCCCAAAAAAATACGCGGGCAAACCCAGGGGCGCCCGCGCTAAAAGAGGATACTGCTGAAAACACTACAGTGTAGCTGCCGGCCATCGCGTGCAGCGGCGAAATGGTGGGTCCGGATATTGCCTGCCCCTCGGTGAGCGGGCGGTGTTGCTGCCAGTGGCAGGCGCCTTGCGGCATCAGCCAATGTTGGATGCCATTACCACCAGGATTCCACCTGGAAACCCAGCGAACTGCCGTTGGTCTTGCCACCGAACACACCCGTCGTCGACAACGCCGATTCGGCAACGGCGGCCGACTGGGCTGCCTTGTTCCATTTGGCGTAGGTGTAGAAGGCGCGCAGCACGGGGCGCGACCAGAAGCTGTTGCCGGCCGACAGTTGAGGGGCAATGGTCAGCTTGGTCAGGTTGCGGCTTTCGCCGCCTTCCGGCTTGACGATGTCGTGGCCCAGTTCCACCGCCAGGCTGTAGTTGTCCGTAAAGTGGTAGACGGGACGCGCGCCGATCGAGGTCCATTTGCTGCTGACGCCCGCCGTTTCCTTGTCTTCGTAGACGAAGGTGCCCATGCCCGACCAGGCGCCTTTGGGCTGGATCATGACCTGTTCCGTCAGGCGCACGACCTTGTCATCCTTGCCGGCGCCCAGGCTGAAGCCGCCCGTGTTGGCGGCGCTGCCTTTGCCATACTGCAATGCCACCTTGTTGAAGCCGCCCAGCAGATTGCCCTGCGTATGCATGATGGTCAGCAAGTGGCCGCCGGCGATGGGGGCCGCGCCTTGCGCGTTGCGTTTCTGATTCAATTGCAGGCCCAGCGTCAGTTCACCGTCCGGGTTGACCTTGATGCCGGAAAAACGCAAGTCGTGGGACAGGCCCATACGCTTGCTGTCGCCGTCGTCGGCCGTGCGCACGATGGCGTAGGCCAGCTTGGCGGCGCCCAGGTCGATGTTTTCCAGGCCGGCGCCAGGGCCGCTGTTATTCCAGAAGTAGTAATCGGTGATGTGCACGTCCTGGCGGTCGTAGTAGCGTTTGCCGACCCAGGCGCGCGCTTCGGCGAAGGCGCCCGTGCCGATCTTGTCGGCCACCACGTTCATTTCGCGCCATGACGGGTTCGACTGCTCCCAGTCCTGATTCTGGTTGACGGAAAACGCCACCAGGGTGTTGATGCGGAAGGTGGTGCCGTTGGCTGCCTTGAAGGCTTCGCCGCCGAATTTCAGCTCGCCGTAGGTTTCGCACTCATTGCCCAGACGATACTTGGACGAGGCGCCGGCCAGGCCGAAACAGGCTTCCTTGCCGCCTTCGCTGCTGGTGCCAAAGCCCGAGCGGATGTAGCCGCCGAAGTCGATCGGCAACGCCGCCTGGGCAGCCGAAGCGCTCAAGGCCAACGCCACGGCGGCAGGCAAAGTTTTCAAGAAATGTTTGTTCATTGCGTCTCCAGTATTTTTATAGGTGTGGGATCGGTGCGCATAACTTCGCACAGCCAAAGCGCTTTAGTTATGGTTCAAAGCGCTTTGAGTATAGTTCAAAGCGCTTTGATCGGTAAACTAGTTTTGCTCTTTGAATTCTTCTTCAACTGTTGAGCTGTTGCGGAGAAACATCAAAGGCTGGTGGCGCTGCCCAATATGAACAGGCTTCCTAGGCTGATCCGTACGACCTCGGTGATGCAGAAAGGCAATCGTCGCACCGCGTCACGGCGGCGCGCGGCAGGCGTGGTCTCGGCCTGCCCGTGATCGGCTAGCGCATCATCTTGCCCTGCTGGCCCAGTGCCTGCTGTAATCGTGCAACCGTTCGTTGCTGTGGCCGTCGGGCCGCCACCGGCGGCGCAAAAATCGCGTCTTTGTGACGCATTTGCGTGCCCACCTGTATGCTCCCGCGCCATCGCGAGTCCGTCGAACAGTCTGGCAGCCGCGATGACGGGAGTTGCGCGATATTCTGACATCAGGAAAATTTTCCCCAACATTGCAGAATATATATTTGCTGCGATGCACTACGCCACGCCGCGTATTGTCAACTTATGTCTTTTCTGAATACCCATCATGCGTCAAGTAAATTGCAAAAAAGAATTGATCTATGTTAATTTAATATCTGTTTGTGTCAGATTGCAATAGTTTCCTATTGCTACAACATTGGCATGCATCAGCGTATTAAGCGTGTAGTCACCAATAATGAGGGCGCGAGCCCGGTTCCGTTCAGGGAGTGTGCATGAAGACAGCAAGCATGACGCCGCCATATCGGGCACCCGCCAAGAAACCTGCCCGCAAGACGGGCTTGCTGCTTGGTGGCGGTGCACCAAATTCCACCTTGATTGCGGGCGCGCTAGCCGCGTTTCTCGATGCAGGCATCGAATTCGATGTCATTTCGGCCTCCGGCGCCGGTGTGTTGATGGGCTTGCTTTACACCACGCCGCATCAGGCTACGCCGCGCCAAGCCTTGCAAAACTGGGCCGATACAGGCGTGGCCGACAGCATTTACAAGATGATTCCGATCAACTACAAGGTGTTCCAGAAGCCGGGCATGCACGCGAGCACCTTTCGAGATGCTTTCCAGGCGCCGGCCAACAATCCTTTTTACCAGGCATTCCAGCAAAGCTTTGCGGGCGTGCCCACTGCCTGGTCGGACTGGGGCAAGCTGATGCTGTCGTCGCTGTCGCCATCGGACCTGTCGGCGAAGAGTCTGGGATTGTGCGCGCATTTGCCTTTCCTGGAATCAGCCGTGGATTTTTCGGGCGTGGCGCATATGCGTCCCGATTTTTACATCAATGCCTATAATCTCAGCGAGCACCGCATGCAAATCTGGGGCAAGCACGAGATCGCACCGATCCACGTGCGCGCAGCCCTGTCGTTTCCTTTCTTGTATGCCCCCACGACCATCGATGGTGACGATTACATCGAAGGTGCGGCGCTCGACACGCTCAATTTCGAGCCCTTTATCGAAGGCAAGGGGGAACACCATGACGCCGACACCCTGGTCATCCTCGACATCCTCGGTGACGAACGCCTGCTGCGCAGGCCGCGCAACCTGTACGACGCCTGGGTGCGCTCCATCATCACGCCGCTGGTGAAAATTTCCAAGAGCGAATTGCGCCTGTTTGAACTCGAGCACAACACCGACGCGCGCACGGGCCAGCCCAAGCGGCGTTTGCTGAAACTCGACTTGATGGGCGGCATCCCCGAACAGCACTGGCCCGACACTCTGGACTGGTCCAGTTCGAACATGCAGTTGCTGTTTGACGTGGGCCACAAGGCGGGCCTGGCATTTTGCCGCCAGCATGGCGACTTGCTGCGCCGCAAGCCTGATGCTTCCCCCCTGGCGGCCTGACGTCGCCAGCAACACGTCCCCGGCCACCTGATCGGCAGCTACTTATCCTGCCTGGCTCCCCAGGCTGTTTTCCTGACTGTGAAACATCATGAATATCACCAAACAATTAATTGTGACTCTTACCATCGCCTTGCTGGCTCTGCTGCTGCTGGGCGCCGGCGGCGCCATTCAGTTGCAGCGCGCCCAGCAGCGTTTCGATACCGTGCAAAACCGCATCATTCCCAGCATCCAGGGTTTAAATGCGGCCAAGGGTTTCCTGGCCGATGCGCGCCTGGCTGGCTACCGCCTGTCCGTGTTCGCCAACCTGGCCGACAAGACGGCGCTGGACAAGGCCGTGGTCGACGCCAACACCAATTTTGACAAGCTCATCGCCACTTACCGCGCCGAGCGCCTGTACGACGCCACGGACAGCAAGATGCTCGACGCCGACCAGGCCGCCATGGAAGCCTACCGCCGCGCGCTGGTGCCATTTTTCGCTGCCGCCTACGCTGGCGACATGGATGGCGTGCGCGCCACCTTGCTCGCCGGAACGCCACTGGCCCTCACGGCCGCTGCCGTGAAAAAGAGCATAGATGAGCATATTGCCTACAACAATAAGCTGGTCGACGACGTGAAGGCCGAGAGCCTCGCCGCCTACGATACGGCGTTTACCACCATGCTGGCCGTGCTGGGCGTGGCCGTGCTGCTGACGGGCGCTCTAGCGTGGCATATCTACCGCACCATCAGTGGCGGCCTGGGCAATATCGAGCATACCCTGGAGCGCGTCAGCGCCTCGCTGGACTTGTCGTCGGCCATGCCCGTCGAACGCAAGGATGAAGTGGGCCGCACGGCCACCGCCTTCAACAAGTTTTTGGAGCGCATCGTCGACGTGATCGCCACCGTGCGCACCTCGGCCGATACGGTTAGCGTGGCAGCTGCGCAAATTTCCGCCGGTAACGCGGATTTGTCCGTACGCACCGAGCAGCAGGCGTCTTCGCTGGAAGAAACGGCTTCCAGCCTGGAAGAGCTGACCTCGGCCGTGCGGCAGAATACGGACAATGCGCGCCAAGCCAATACCCTGGCCGTGTCCGCCTCGGACGTGGCGCGCAAGGGCGGCGCCGTGGTGGCGCAAGTGGTGGGCACGATGGGTTCGATCAATGAATCGGCGAAGAAGATTGCCGACATTATCGGTGTGATCGACGGCATTGCCTTCCAAACCAATATTCTGGCCTTGAATGCGGCCGTCGAAGCGGCCCGCGCGGGCGAGCAGGGCCGCGGTTTTGCCGTGGTGGCCACGGAAGTGCGCAACCTGGCGCAGCGTTCGGCAGCGGCGGCCAAGGAAATCAAGGGTTTGATTGAGGATTCCGTGGATAAAGTCAACACCGGCAGCGCGCTGGTCGATCAGGCGGGCGCGACGATGGAAGAGATCGTCGCCAGCATCGGTCGCGTGACGGACATCATGGGCGACATCGCCAATGCCAGCCACGAGCAAAGCGCCGGCATCGAACAAGTGAACCAGGCCATTTCGCAAATGGACCAGGTGACCCAGCAAAATGCAGCCCTGGTGGAAGAGGCGGCCGCTGCTGCAGTGTCGCTGCAAGAGCGCGCCGTCGAGCTGGTCGACGTAGTGGCCGTGTTCCGCTTGCGTGGCGATGCGCAGGCCACATCGTTGAAAACGGCGGCTGGCTTGCCGGCCAGGGCGACGCCTGCCGCCAGCCGGCGCATGACGCTGCCCAGTCGCAGCGCCCGCAGTTAAACCTTGTGACGACCCCGGTACGCCGGGGTTTTTTTCGGTGATATGATAGTTGTTCAAGCAAGCGTTGCGTTCTGTCCCTGTGGCGACGGTGAACCAAGTTGACGAGAGACACGGCGCGGGGCCCGATAAAAGACCCGCTGACTTTCATCAACATGATGGGGAGATCAAAAATTGAGGCAGATCGAAGCAAGCATCCACATTGCAGTCCCGCCCACGCTCATCGATCAAATCTGGAGCGAAGTCGACCGATGGCATGCGTGGGACCCCGATACACGGCAAGCGTGCCTCAACGGGCCATTCGAAGTTGGCACAAAGGGCAGGATAGTTCCCAGCAAAGGGATGGGTATTGCGATGCTGATCACCGAGCGCTCTGCCGGCCGATCGTTTACTGTCGAGGGGCATATTCCGCTATTCCGACTACATTTTGAGCACACGGTTGTTGCCGCAGATGGCGGATCGGAAGTCATTCACCGCGTATGGTTCTCTGGCGCGCTTGCTTTTCTGTTCGGGCCAGGCGTTGCCAAACAAGTCCGGCAAGGTCTGCCCAAAACGATGCGTTCGCTCAAGGCCTATGCCGAAAAACGCAACGCTGCTATCCATGATGGCGAGGTGGATGGGGCCAAGGCGACAACAGTCTGACGGATAGTTTCCCATCGTCAATTCCTGGCAAGGCAGCGTAGCGTCGCAAATTAACGTGCCGTTCCCGTCATGATGGAATACAATTCTCGCGTGGCAGCCAGCGTGCCTGGCAAGGCCAGGTACGGCGCCATGCCTTGAACTTGGAAAGATGGTGGCTTATGACTCCGCAGTTCCCCCAGCAAACGGCGCCTTGCGCGCCACCCACGCGGCGCATCTCACGCCAGCCCCTCGTTTCCCGCTTCGTCCTGATATGTTGCTGTCTGCTGGTCACGGCACCGGTCATGGCCGCCACGCCTGCCACGCCTGCCAATAGCAGCGTCATGCTGGAAGAGCTGACCAGTACCGAGTTGCGCAGCCGTATCGAGCACGGCGCCACCACCGTGCTGGTGCCGATTGGCGGCGTCGAGCAGAGCGGGCCATATATTGCGCTGGGTAAACACAATGTGCGTGCCGGGCTGCTGGCGCGCCAGATTGCGCAAAAGCTGGGCAACACCATGGTTGCGCCCGTCGTTTCCTATGTGCCGGAAGGCAGTATTGCGCCCCCGGCCGGGCACATGCGCTATGCCGGCACGATTTCGATTCCGCCCGCCGTTTTCGAAGCCGTACTGGAAGCGATAGCTGCCAGCCTGCGCCAGCATGGTTTCCGCGACATCATCTTCCTCGGTGATCACGGTGGTTACCAAAAGAACGAGCAGAATGTGGCGAATAAACTCAACCTTGCCTGGGCAAAAGCATCCGCGCTGCACGATGCACGTGCGTATGCCTTGTCCGGCTATTATGACATTACGCAATCGACCTATATTGCCGAACTGCATAAGCGTGGCTATAGCAGCGCCGAGATCGGCCTGCACGCGGGCATGGCCGACGCGGCGCTGATGCTGGCGACGCAGCCGTCGATGGTGCGCAGCGATGCCATGGCCCACGGGTCCAAGCCCGGCGTGGCCGACGGCGTGCGCGGCGACGCCACGCGCGCCACGGCGGAACTGGGCCAGATCGGCATCAAGCTGCAGGTCGATAGCTCGGTGGCCGCCATCAGGCAGCTGCTGCAACGTAATCAATAACATCCGCCGGGGTGCTGAACTTCCGGCTTTTGCAACGAAAATGACGCGAAATAACATGAAAAAATCTCAACGACGTCACATCGTCACCTTGTCCGTCCTGGCTGCCGCACTGGCAGCCTTGGGCGTGGCCAGCCAGGTCATCGGCGCCAGCACAGCGGCCCCTGCCGCCGCTGCACCCGCTGCCATCTATTCTCCGCTGCCGGGCATGCCGCCGCTGGTGGACCCGAAAAACGTGTATGGCAGCACTGCCAGCAGCAATATGAGTGCCGTCGTCAAGGATCACTTGCGCCGCATCTATGTGCCCAATCTGCGCTCGAACGATGTCTACGTGATCGACCAGGATAGCCTGAAGGTCGTCGACAAGTTCAAGGTCGGCAGCGGCCCGCAGCACGTCGTGCCGTCGTGGGACTTGCGCACTCTGTGGGTAGCGAACAATGCCGAACGCACGGACAAGGGCAGTCTGACGCCGGTCGACCCTTTGAGCGGCAAGCCGGGCAAGGAAGTGCCGGTCGATGATCCTTATAATATGTACTTCACACCGGACGGCAAGTCGGCCATCGTCGTGGCCGAGGCGCGCCGCCGCCTCGATTTCCGCGATCCGAAGACCATGGCGGTACAGTATGCGATCGACACGCCCCAGTGCGGCGGCATCAACCATGCCGATTTTTCAAATGACGGACGCTACGCCATCTTCACCTGCGAGTTCGACGGCACCATCGCCAAGATCGACCTGGTGGGGCGCAAGGTTGAGAGCTACCTGAAATTGCAAATGCCGGCCAAGCGTTTTGCCGAGTCCGACCCCGTGGGCGGCCCGGCAAATGAAATCTGCAGCGTCAAGAAGGGCATGCCGCAAGATATACGTATCTCGCCCGATGGCAAGAAATTCTATATCGCCGACATGGACGCCGATGGCGTGCACATCGTCGATGGCGCCACCCTGAAGCAAATCGGCTTCATCCAGACCGGCGTGGGCGCGCATGGCTTGTACCCTAGCCGTGACGGCAAGAAACTATACGTGGCCAACCGCGGCACGCACCGCATCCACGGCAAGCCGAAGGGCAAGGGCAGCGTCAGCGTGATCGATTTCGCCACCGAAAAAGTGGTGTCGCAGTGGCCGATTCCCGGTGGCGGTAGCCCCGACATGGGCAATGTGAGTGCCGATGGCAAGTATCTATGGCTGTCCGGCCGTTTTGATGATGTCGTGTATCGCATCGATACGCACAGTGGCGACGTCTCCAAAGTGAAAGTCGGCCAGGAACCGCACGGCCTGACCGTGTGGCCGCAGCCGGGCCGCTATTCGCTGGGCCATACGGGCAACCTGCGCTGAGCGAGGCAGGCGCCAGGCGATCACTCCATCAGCCCCACTACTGTGCGGACATCTTCCGCCGCGCAGTAGTGCTTGTAAACCTTGCCTATAATGCAATTGCGATACATACTGCGTTTTTCGTGCCACATTCTGCTAGGAGTGCCCTCATGATTCTTGATCATATCGGTTTGAATGTCAGCGACGCACAGGCCAGCAAGGCTTTCTTTTCTGCTGCCCTGGCACCCCTGGGCGTATCGGTGGTGATGGAAGTGCATGGCTGGGTTGGCCTGGGGAAAGATGGCAAGCCTGATTTCTGGTTCGGCGTGGGCGGTACGCCGCATGCCGGCATGCATCTCGCCTTCGTGGCAGACAACCGCGCCCAGGTGGATGCGTTTTACCAGGCCGCGCTGGCAGCAGGCGGCAAGGATAACGGCGCCCCTGGCATCCGCGCCATCTACCACCCGAATTACTATGGCGCCTTCGTGCTGGGCCCGGACGGTCACAATGTCGAAGCCGTCTGCCACCATCCCGAGCCGTGACGCCGAGCATGACCTGAGGAGAGCAATATGCAGCACAGCGCCACCCTGTTTGCCGACGATGCCGGCCGCTATGCCTACGTGAGAGCGGGATTTTCCTGGTCAGCCCTGTCTCTGGGCTGGCTCTGGGCCGTGGCCAAGCGCCGCTGGTGGCTGTTGCTGCTGATGCTGGCGATGGATGTCTGCCTGTGGTTTGGCAGCCAACTGGCCAGCGAACTGCGCCTCGCTCCGATGCTGCTGCTGATGGCTGTCGCGGAGCTCAGTTACCTGCTGGCGCGCGGCTGGTATGCCAACCGCTGGCTGGAAGCGTCGCTGCGCAGCCATGGTTACAAGCCCGTCGCGCCGGGTGCCAGTACCGGCGACGCTCGTTGAGCGTGCTTGACACGGATTGTCCGCTGCGTCATTGATGTTTGGCCAGGGCCTGTCGCTGAGCCAAAAATTTCTGCGCAGCCTGGCGCACATTTGATCCTGATCATCCCCCACCTGCGGTACTCACGTAGCCTTGGGACTCGCGTTGCAAAGCATCTCTCCACCAATCGGATATGTTTTTTCGCGTTTCGTGGCGTAGCCCGGCCGTCTGCGTAAGCGTGCGACAGCCGCTGGTGGCGCCGTGTGTCTACCCAATCGCTATTTAGTGAGGAACTTCATGTATTCCTATTCTTTTCGTGTTACCCCTGCCGCCGAAAACCACCTGGAAGCGCAACTGGCCTTTTTCAATGGTTTGTCAAAGTCGCTGTTTCAGTTGCTGCAGCACTTCAATGAGCTGAACATACAGCTGGCGCAAGGCTTGCTGGAACAAAGCACCGCCACCAGCCAGAGCCTGCTGACGCTCGAACGCGCTGAAGATGTATTCCAGGTGGCTGCCGTAGCGGGCCAGCCAGCGGCCGAGCAACTGCGCAAATACCAGCAACAGCTGTCGCGCCTGGCGGCCGATACGCAGCTTGAACTGGCCAATGTGGCAGAGCGGCATGTGAATGAAACGAGCCGTACGGCCAAGGCCCTGGCCGAAGAAGTGGCCCGCACGGCTTCAGAAGAAACGGAGAAAAACGCGCGCAAGCAGCAAGAAGCCATGCAGCGTATCGCCGAACCGTTTCAGGCCTTTCATCAAAATGGTGCCAACCGCGACCAGCAGCGCGGCATGCAAAGCCGTGACGGCCAAAGCCTCCAAAACGTCAACCAGCAGAGTAACCAGCAGGGTAACCAGCAGTCGGCCGGCAGCGAAAGCTCGGCCGGCGGCAGCGCTTCGCATGCGGGCTCCGCCCAAGGAAAAAGCGGCAGCGCCAGCCGTAAAGAATAAGCGGCTGTCGGTTATCGGCTGACGGCTGAGCGGTCGCTGAACCCGTATCGCGCGGGCCTAGCCTTGCGCTGCGCTGCGCTGAGTTTAGCTGGTGCAGCGTCGTGCGCCCGAGCAGAGCGGTCTTTTCAGAGCGTCCTTCTTTAAGGGGCGGAGGTTTTGTCGTGGGTGCGCGCCGCGGCCGTCTGCGTGGTGGCGCTTTGCGCCGTTGCGGCAGGTAAGGGCGTGGCGGGGATTTGCCGCGCGTGCGTGCCCGCGCCCGTGTCAGCTGTCAGCACGCTATCGACCTTGCTGTTGGCGTCGATAAAGGCGCTCACGGCGTCCAGCGTGGGCGCCAGCATGCGCAAGGGACTGGCCAGAGAGGCGACCAAGGTGGTGTGGCTGACCTTGGCAAAATACGTTTCCGTCACGGGCCGGTGCAAAGCCCGCAAGGCCTTGGCCAGTCCTGCCGTGTTGCGTTGCGGATTGACCAGTTTATCCTGTCCGGGCAGGGGAGCGATCAGCAGGGCGGGCGGCGCTTCGGCAGTCACGTGGTAGATGGGCTGCGAAGAGGCGGGCGTGTCCGGGTAAAAGAAAACGGGCTGGGCGGTGGTATTTTCGATCGGCAGGAAATCATACGGACCGGCCAAGCCTATCCAGCCCTGCAAATCGTGCGGGCGCATGCCGTGGCGCGCCAGCAGGCTGGCATCGAGCGCTACCATCGCTGCATTGTAGGCGCCGGCGCTATGGCCCATGACGAACAAGCGGGCGGGGTCGCCGCCATGGCGGCCAGACTCCATCGCCGCCCATGCCACGGCGCGGGCCGCATCCTGCAAGATTTCGGGGTAGTGCGCGTGTGGATATAGCCGGTAGTCGGCGATCACGGCCAGGTAGCCGCGCGCAGCGAGCGCGTGGCCAACGAAGGCATAGTCGGCGCGCTCGCCCGTCGTCCAGTTGCCACCATAAAAGAACACCACCACGGGCACGGGGCCGGTGCGCATTTTTGGAGCATAGACGTCGAGTTTTTGCCGTGGCAGGGGGCCGTAGGGCAGGCCCAGCGTCACTTGCGAGGCGCTGCCGGACGACAAGGCATTGATGGCACCCAAGGGTGAACAGGCGACCAGGCTGGCAGCGAGCGGGATGGCCGCCAGCACGCCGAGCATGGTGGTGCGCAGGATCGTCATGTTGGCTCCTGATGCTTGTGGATGATGCTTGCAGTGTAGGCCATGCAGGGCAGGGCAGGCGAGGGGAAGTTGCTGTCTGTCATAGATAACGATTGCATGCGTCGCTCAATTCTGCAACAGCCATTTGCGTGCCGTGGCGATGACGGCGTCCGACAAGGTGCGCGTCAGGGGCGTCTGGATATCCCAGGCATGCCAGGTCAGTGGCACGTCGAGCGCCTGCCCGGCTGCCACGTCGACCAGCCGGCCGGCGGCCAGCGCCGTTTCCGCCTGTAGCAGCGGTACCATGCCATAGGCATAGCCTGCTTCGATGAAGCGCACGAAGTCGCGCGCCGAGCCCAGTACATGGTGCGGATAGCGGCCCGCGTAGCCGAGGCGGTGCTGCAGATAGCGCTCGTGCAGGGCATCCTTGCTACCAAACGTGATGGCCGGCGCCTGGCTGACAGCTTCTACCGTAAAACCGTGAGGAAACCATTGCTGCGCGAACGCGGGCGACGCTACGCACAGGTAGCGCATGCCGCCCAGCGGCGTGGCCGTGGTGCCGGCCACCAGGTCGTCGGCACTGGTAACGCAGGCAAACACGCGGCCTTCGCGCAACTGGCTCAGGGTGTGGTCCTGGTCGTCGAGGCGGATATCGAGCAGGCAGGACGGCGGCGACAGCAGCGGCCCCAGCGCTTCCGGGATCCAGGTGGCCGCGCTGTCGGCGTTGACGGCGATGGCCAGCTCCGGCAATTGCGTGGTGGGGCCAGGCTGAGCGTCGAGCGCCGCTTCGAGCAGCTTGACTTGGCGGTAGTGGGCGATCAGGCGTTGCCCCGCTTGCGTGGGCAGGGGCGGGTGGCTGCGGATGATCAACAGGGTGCCTTCCAGGTTTTCCAGTGTGCGGATGCGCTGCGACACAGCCGGCTGGCTGATCGCCAGCGCTTGCGCGGCCTTTTCAAAACTGCCCAGGCCGATCACGGCGTCGAGGGCGGCCAATCCACGGTAATCGACGACGCGCATAAGATTCTCTTATATATGTTTAGAATCATTAATTATACTTATATTTACTTTTTCTTTACACTGTTGAAATAGGGTAACAACTCCACTCTCCCGCGCGGTCCTCCTGGTTCCGCTACACCCTCTACCTACCTCTGATGACTTTGCCGTTGCCGGCAGAGCGTGGGCGACCGTGCGCGTGATGGAAAGCAATATAAAGGATGCAATATGGACAGCGCAATTTTCTTGAAAGGCATGGGGCTCGGAGCGAGCCTGATCGTGGCCATCGGCACGCAAAACGCATTCTTGCTCAAGCAGGGTTTAAGGCGTCATTACGTGCTCACCTGCATACTCGTGTGTCTGCTGTGCGACGCCATCCTGATCACGGCCGGCGTGGCCGGCATGGGTACGTTTATTGCCGACAATCCCAATTTCCTGCTGTGGGCCAAGGCCGGCGGCGCCACCTTCCTGATCGCGTATGGCTTGCGTGCTGCCAAGTCGGCCTGGCGTCCCACGGCCATGGCGGTGTCGGCCGCCAAGGCCCCCGAAGGCTATTGGGCCGTGATCGGCGCGGCACTGGCGTTCAGCCTGCTCAACCCGCACGCCTTCCTCGATACGGTCATCCTGCTTGGCTCGATCGGCGGCCAGCATGAAGGCGTGGGACGCTTTTACTTCGCCGGCGGCGCCATCATGGCTTCGGCCCTGTGGTTCTTCCTGCTCGGTTTTGGCGCCCGCTATCTGGCGCCCGTGTTTGCCAAGCCCATGGCTTGGCGCGTGCTCGACGGCATCATCGCCTTTGTCATGTGGGCCATTGCCGCCTCGCTGTTCCTGTAAAACATCAGCTGTAAAGCATCAACGTGTCAGGAAGGCCAGCACGCGGCTGGCCAGTTTGCCATACGGCGGCCACAGCAGTGTCAAAGCGCTGTAGCGCGCTTGGTAAAACACCGGGCGCAGCTTGCTGAAGGTGTGGAAGCCTTCCACGCCATGATAGTGACCCATGCCCGATTCGCCCACGCCGCCAAAGGGCAGATCGTGCTGGCCCACGTGGTACAGGGCATCGTTGACGGACACGCCGCCCGACATCACGCGCTCGATCAGGCGCTGCACGGTGTCTGCGTCGTTGCTGAACGGGTAGATCGCCAGTGGGCGTGGCCCCGCGTTGATGCTGTCGATCACGGTGTCAAGCTTGGTATAGCCCCGCAGCGGCAGGATGGGGCCAAAGATTTCCCTCTGCAGCAGCAGACTGTCCTCGGGCGCATCGAGCACGATGTGCGGCGCGATCTTGCGCGTGGCCCGGTCGTAGCTTGGCCCCGGCAACAGCGAAATCACTTGCGCACCGCGGTCGCGCGCGTCGTCCAGCGCCAGCAGCAAGCGCTCAAAAGCGGCCTCGTCGATGATGGAAGTGTAGTCGGGCGTGTCCAGCCGCGGGTAGCGCTTGGGCATGATGGTGCGCGCGTGCGCGACGAAGGCGGCGATGCTGGCCTCGGGCAGCCAGGCGTGGTCGACGCTGGTGCAGATTTGCCCTGCGTTCAGATACTTGACGAACAAGATGCGCTCGGCTGCCATGCGCAAGTCGACATCGGCGCAGACGATGGCCGGTGCCTTGCCGCCCAGTTCCAGGGTGACCGGGCATAGATTGCGCGCTGCTGCGGCCATGACGGCGCGCCCCGTCTGGCCGGAGCCGGTAAACAGCAGGTGGTCGAACGGCAGTTGCGAGAAAGCCACGCCCACGCCGCCTGTCTCTTCAAAAAACTGCAATTTTTCCGGCGGAAAGTAGGCGGGCATCTTGTCGATCAGCAGCCGGCTCAGATGGCGCGAGTTCTCGCTCATCTTGACCATGGCACGGTTGCCGGCGGCAAAGATGTAGGTCAACGGCACCAGGCTCAGGTTCACGGGGAAATTCCACGGCACGATGACGCCCACCACCCCCAGTGGCTGGGGCAGCACGCGGTTGCGGGCGCCCAGGAAATTGCGCCTATCGACGCTGCGGCGCTGCGGCTGCATCCACTTTTTTAAGTGTTTCAGTACATGGGCGATGCCGTCGGTGGCGGGAAAGATCTCCGCGAGCAAGGTTTCGTGCCGCGAGCGGTTGCCATAATCGGCACTGATCGCCTCGCAGAGCGCTTCTTTATGCTCGCCGATGAAGCGCTGCAGGGTTTGCAGGTCGCGCTTGCGCTCGGCAAGCGTGGGTACGGGGTGGAGCAAGTAGGCGGCACGTTGCAAGGCCAGGGCGGCATCGAGTTCTGCGTGCGCCGGCTTGCTGCTCAAATCCATGTTTTTTGCGACATCAGGCATTGTTTTCCTTGGCTGGGCGGGCAAGATGCGCGCCGTTCCAGCACACTATAGTGGAGTATTGACGCAGGCGCTGCCAGCGTGCCGACAGCGCTGCACGATAAGCCGTAAAATATCGCTCAACTTTACGCTACGTTCCCCAGGAATGCCATGACCTCGACCACGCCAGACTGCCTGCACATCGTTTGCCCCCATTGTGATGCCGTCAACCGCCTGCCGCACGACCGGCTCAACGCGCAACCGACCTGCGGCAAGTGCCAGAAGGATTTATTCATGGGCCAGCCCGTGGACCTGGCCAGCGCCCGTTTCCTCAAGCATATCGAGCGCAGCGACATTCCCGTACTGGTCGATTTCTGGGCGCCGTGGTGCGGTCCGTGCCGCAGCATGGCACCATTCTATGTCCAGGCCGCCAAAACCCTGGAGCCGGCGTTTCGCGTCGTCAAGGTCAATACGCAAGCGTCGCCGGACCTGGGCAGCCGTTTCAATATCCGTAGCATTCCCACGCTGGCCCTGTTCGTGCGCGGCGTGGAAGTGGCGCGCCAGCCGGGCGCCATCGATGCCCATGCCATCATCGCCTGGGCCAGGGGCCAGGCGCGTCGCTAGGCGCGTGGGGAAACGCGTCAGCTTTCCCGTCTTACATTGACCATGACGCCATGCAGCAGGGCGTCCGATGCTCAAACCCGGGCAGAAATATCTGGCCATGCGGGGCGACGTGCAGCGCCGCGGGTTTGCCCGAGCTACCCGCATCACTGAGTGTTCGTTCGCTAACAGACGCCTCGCTGTTCCCTGCGTAGTCTTGCCCCATGATGTATCACACAGGGAGCAGCCATGCAGGGATATAGCGGGCAAGACGTCGGGAAGACGGGCGAACAAGGTAAACAAGGTGAAGAAGGTGAACAAGCGCGCCGTGAATTCATTGCCGAACTGTGGCGGCGCTTTGAAACCTTGCAGGAATGGGCAGTCCATCACTGGCCGGATCAGCAACATCCGCTCAGTTCGGCTGACTTCGTCGAGGCGCGCAAGGAACTGTTAAGTTTGCGTTCGCCGGCCGGGCCGTTGAAGCAGCCGTTGAAGCAGCCGTTGCAGCAGAATGAAGCGGAACCGGAGCAGGGCGGCGCGCAATATTTGGACGTCACGCCTGCGCCCTGGCCGTAATCGGACCTGCGCGTTAGCGCTTACCCTGCGCAAACACCCAGCACAATAGCGCCACCAGCAATCCCGCCATCACGCCATACGCCAGGTTCAGGGCGCTGTCGAACAGCAGCGGCGCCACCAAGCCCGACACCAGCGCGAACAGCAGCATCTGGATGAACGACTGCATCGACGAGGCCAGGCCGCTGTTGTTGGGGAAGTGGTTCAGGGCCATCAGCGTCATCGGAGGCATGGCAAGGGACAGGGCGAACGAATAGAAGAACAGGGGCAGCACGGCCCATGGCACTTCGGCGGCGAAGACAACGTTGTAGCCGATGTTGGCCAGCGCTGCCAGCAGCATCAGGATGAAGCCGGCCCAGATCATCTGGCGCTGGCTGATGCGATGGGCGATTTTCGCCGACAGGGCCGAGCCGAACACCATGCCGCCAATTAAGGGAATGAACAGCCAGGCGAATGCCGTTTCGGGCAAATGCAGGATGTTGATGATGAAGTAGGCGGCCGAGCCGATATACAGGGCGAAGCCGCCAAAGGCGGCGCCGATGGCCGTCGACAGCAGCAGGAACTGGCGGTGGCACAGCACTTTCCAGTAATTGACGGCGATGTCGCCCAAGTGGAAGGCATGGCGCTGCTGCTTCGGCAGGCTTTCCGGCAGCGCGCGCCAGACGACGAGGAACATCAGTACGCCGAAGGCCGTGAGGAACCAGAAGATCGCCCGCCAGCCCAGCGACACTTGCAGCCAGCCACCCAGCACGGGGGCGATGGCCGGCGCCAGGGCGAATACCATCATGATGTGCGAGAGGATTTTTTGCGCAGCGGCGCCCGAATAGCGGTCTTGCACGATGGCGCGGCCGATCACGGAGCCGGCGCCCGCCGACAGGCCCTGCAGCACGCGCCAGGCCAGCAGCCAGCCCAGCGACGGCGCCAGCGCGGCGCCCACGGAGGCGATCACATACATTACCAGCGAGACGAGAATCACGGGACGGCGGCCGAACGAATCGGACAGGGTGCCGTAGAACAGCATCATGAAGGCGAAGGTGAACAGGAAAAAACTCAGGGTTTGCTGCACCAGCAGGGGGCTGGCATTGAAATCGTGCGCGATGGCGGGAAAAGACGGCAGGTAGGTATCAATTGCAAGCGGTCCGACCATCGCCAGGCCCGCTAAAATCCAGGTTAATAATTTAGTCATGTTGAAGATTTGTTTTGTTAGCCCGTCATTTTACGCTAGTCACTGGAATCGGGTCAGGCGCGCGCCTTGCTGGTCAACGATATGCGTTTTCCGCATATCTAAGCGCAGAATCCTTCGTTGGCTTCGCCCCTCGCCGCCATTATGCTAGGGCGACCCGGCTTGTTGGCCGTTTTTTTTGGAAGTGACACGCCATGCACAGCATTGATCCCGCAGCGCCCGCCGACGACACGCCCCAGTGGAACCTGGGGCCCGTGATCCAGGCGCTACGCATCTCGCGCGAAGACAAGCACAAGATCCGCCATAACGGCAGGGTGCGCGAACTGCCGTCGCGCGAAGCGCTCACCAGCATCGTCAACGGCTTGTCGGCAGCGCTGTTCCCCACGCATTACGGGCGGCCCAACCTGACGGACGAAAGCATCGACTACTTTGTCGGCGACACACTCAATACCACCCTGAACCGGCTCAGCGAGCAGGTGCGCCGTGGCCTGTTATTTTCCGGACCGCCCGGCGATGAGGGCGCAGACGCCAGCGACGATGTGGCCCTGGCGCTGCAGGCGCGCGATATCACGCGCGCCTTTGCCGCCAGCTTGCCCGATATCCGCGCCCTGCTGGTGTCGGACGTGCAAGCCGCCTACGCCGGCGACCCGGCCGCCACCTCGGTGGCCGAGATCATGCTGTGCTACCCGGGCACCATCGCCATCTTGTACCACCGCCTGGCGCACCGCCTGCACGCGCTCGGTGCTCCGTTCCTGGCGCGCCTGATCGCCGACATCGCGCACAGCCTGACGGGCATCGACATTCACCCGGGCGCGCACATCGGCGCGTCTTTCTTCATCGATCACGGCACCGGCGTGGTGATCGGCGAGACGGCCATTATCGGCCAGCGCGTGCGCCTGTACCAGGCCGTCACCCTGGGCGCCAAGCGTTTTCCTGCCGATGCTTCCGGCGCCCTGATCAAGGGTACGCCGCGCCATCCCATCGTCGCAGATGACGTGGTCATTTACGCGGGCGCGACCGTGCTGGGGCGTATTACCATCGGCGCGGGATCGACCATCGGGGGCAATGTATGGCTGACGCAGAGCGTGCCAGCGAACAGCAATGTATCGCAGGCGCAGATGCGCAACGATTGAAGCGATTCCGAGAAAACGTCGATCGCGGCGGCGCTGCATCGCTGCGCCTTGGCCTGCCAGCGTACGCTCTGCTGCGCCGTGCAGTGCCTGGCCCGGTACGTTGTTCAGGCACGCTCGCAATACGCGAGTACGCGTTTTACTGCGGCGTCAGCGCTTTTCCTGTTCCAGGCGGGCGTCGAGCCGGGTGTGCGCGGCCGCTACGTAAGCGCGGCACGCCTGCGGCTCGATAAAGGCATCGCTGCCGCGCGTGGCGCTCGCCTCCAGCCGCTGCCAAAGCTGCGACGCTTCCGGATGCGCCGAGATGAGCACGTCGCAGGGCAGTTTATCTGCTACGTCAGGCCGCTGCCAGAGCGGCGCTGTCGGAGGCGATGCTGACCTGGCGTCCCGCATGGCCTTCGGGCAGTCGCGGGCCTTGGCCGAAGACCTTGTGGCGCAAGCTGCCTTGCTTGTAATGGGTGCGATAGCGGCCGCGCCGCTGCAGTTCTGGCACGATGTATTGCACCACGTCGGCCATGCTGTCGTGCGCCACGGCGAAGGCCAGATTGAAGCCGTCGATACCCGTCTCGGTTATCCAGCTTTCCAGCTGGTCGGCCACCTGACGCGCATCGCCGACGATCACGGGGCCGCGCCCGCCGAGGCCGATGTATTGGGCCGCTTCGCGCACCGTCCAGGTGCGATCCGGGTCGGCCTGGCTGAAGGAGGCCAGCGCCGAGCGGCCCGCCGGGGAATCGATGTAGTCGATGGTGGCGTCGAGCCGATAGCGGCTGAAATCGACGCCGGTCCAGCCCGACAACAGTACCAGCGCCGCCTCGATATTGATGTGCCGCAGATAATCGGCGTGTTTTGCGCGCGCTTCATCTTCGGTGGCGCCGGTGATGATAAGCGCCTGCGCATAGATCAGCAGCGCATCGCCATCGCGTCCCGCTAGCCGCACGGCGGCGCGCAAGTCGTCGGCGTAGTGCTTGACCACTGTTTTGCTGGGGCCACTGACAAAGGTCGCCTCCGCATGGCGCGCCGCGAAGCGCGTGCCGCGCGGCGAGGTACCGGCCTGGTACAGCAGCGGCGTGCGTTGCGGCGATGGTTCGCATAAATGGATGCCTGGCACCTGGTAATGGCGCCCCACGTGATTGATCGGGTGCACGCGGGCAGGGTCGGCGTAGATGCCGCGCACCTTGTCGTTGACGACGGCATCATCGTCCCAGCTCTTTTCCCACAGCTTGTAGACGACCTCCAGGTATTCGTCGGCCAAGTCGTAGCGTTCGTCGTGGCCCAGTTGCTGGTTTAGGCCCAGGTTGCGCGCCGCGCTATCGAGGTAGCCAGTGACGATATTCCAGCCGACGCGCCCGCCAGTGAGATGGTCCAGGGTGGACATGCGCCGCGCGAATGTGTACGGATGTTCATAGGTGAGGGCGCAGGTGACGCCGAAACCCAGGTGCGTGGTGGCTTGCGCCATGATGGGCACGAGGGCCAGCGGGTCGTTCAGCGGCACCTGCACGCCGTGTTCCAAGGCCGCATCAAGGCTGCCCCGATATACGTCATACACACCCAGCACGTCGGCCAGGAACACTGCATCGAACAGGCCCGCCTCCAGCAGCCGCGCCAGTTCCGTCCAGTGCTGCGGATCGGTATAGCGGTGGCTGCGGTCGCTCGCATGCGTCCATAGCCCCGGCGACTGGTGGCCGACGGCGTTCATCTGGAAGGCGTTGAAGCGTATCGTTTTGGCCATGGCTTATTTGCTCGCCGCGTTGGCAGCCGTCTGCACGCCTTGCTGGTAATCAGGTTTAGAGTAGCCGGCAAAGTGCTTGTTGGTGATGTCGAGAAATTCGCGCGAGCGGTAGGCTGCCGCCAGGTCTTTCGCAAACTGCTTGTCCTTGTCGGCCGTGCGCACGGCCACCAGGTTGATGTAGTTGGGCGAGATTTTCTCGGTCAGCAGCGCATCGCTCAGTTTCAGCCCGGAAGCCAATGCGTAATTGCCGTTGATGAAGGAGTAATCGGTATCGCTCAAGGAACGTGGCAGCTGCGCCGCCTCCAGCGGCAGCAGCTTGATTTTCCGCGTGTTGACGGCGATATCTTTTTCCGATGCGCGCACGGGGTCGAAGCTGGCGCGCAGCTTGATCCATCCCAGCTGATCGAGCAGCACCAGTGCGCGCGCCTGGTTGGTCGGATCGTTCGGCAAGCCCACCGTCGTGCCCTCCTTCACCTCGTCCAGGCTCTTGTGCTTCTTGCTGTAGATGGCAATTGGCGCCGTCGGTATCGTGATCAGGTCCGTCAGCGCCAGCTTGTGTTCGAGCGCGAATTTCTTCAGGTAGACGATATGCTGGAATACGTTGGCATCGAGCGACCCCTCGGCCAGTGCGAAATTGGGCTGGATATAGTCATTGAATTCCACCAGCCTGACCTTGTAGCCCTGTTTTTCCAGGATAGGCTTGATGCCCAGCTTGATCTGGTCCGCGTAGGGACCGGCGCTGGTGCCGATGGTGATGTCTTTCGGGTCCTTGGCGCAGACAAGGCTGCTGGCCAGGGCGAGGCTCAGGGTGGCAAGCAATACGTTGCGGCGGGCGATGGTCATGGTGTCTCCTTGGTGGGTAAGTTATGAGTACGCGGTTGGCTCGGGCAGCGTGCCAGTCAAGGCAAAGCGCCCCAGGTCGCGCAGCTTGTAGTCGATGGGGTCGTGCAGGGTATGCACGCGCACGTTGCGCCAGTAGCGGTCGAAGCCATATTGGGCAGAGGTGGAACGGGCGCCCGTCAGTTCGAACATCTGGCTGCTGATTTCCAGCCCCGCCTTGTGCGCCAGGCACTTTGCTTCGGCCACGGAGACGGCCAGCAAGCCCCGTTCGTGCGCCGTGACCAGCGATCCCTTGCGCAACACGGTTTCCAGTGCCTGCGCCGCCGCGTCGGCCAGCACTTGCGCGGGGCGCAGCAGCAGCCAAAGCTGGCCGTAGCGGTGCTGTATCAAAGGGTCGTCCGTGGCTTGTGCCACGCCCGCGGCAAACCAGGCTTTCGCCTGCTCGCGCGTATAGCGGCGTGCCGCCTCGAATGCGCCCTCGGCGATGCCCAGATAGAGATTCGCCATGATCAGTTGCGCGACCTGCGAGCGCACGCTCGCTTGCGGCGTAGCTGCCTGCGCGGGCGCCTGCAGCACCAGTTCCTGCGGCAATGCGACGCGATGAAAATGTACATTGCCGCTATCCGTCTGGCGCTGGCCGAAGGCATCCCAGTCCGCCTGCACGCTCACGCCATCCTGGCGCGTGGGCAGGGCGGCGATCAGCGCCGTTTGTGTGGGCGCGTGCCAGGCCGAAACCGTCAGCCAGTCGGACCCCACGGAGCCGGAAGAAAAGCTCTTGATGCTGTCGAGGAGGTAGCCGTCATCGCTGTCGATGGCCCTGACTCGCTTGTCGAGTGGATTCAAGGCATTGCCCCAGAAAAGGCGTTCATCGACGGTGAGGGCCAGCAAGCGGCGCTGCTGCTGCGCGCTGCCGTACAGCTGCAGGCCGGCCAGTTGCAAATGGTGGAAGCCGAAGATATGGGCCAGTGCGCTGTCGGCGCGCGCCAGGATGCGGATCACCTGGTACACCAGGGGCCAGGATGCGCCCTGGCCGCCGAATTCGACGGGAATCGACAAGGTCAGCAAGCCTGAGTCGCGCAACCACTCGCGTTCCTGGGCCGCATGGCCGCCGGCCTGGTCGCGGGCGTTCGCCGTTTCGGCCAGGCGCGCGGCGAGTGCAGTGGCAATGCTGATGGCGTCCTGCAGCAGCTCCTGTGCGGGGCGCTGGGGGCGGGTAGTGTGGAGGAAAGCGCTAGACATGGATGACATTCCAGAAAGACGATGCAGCCGATAGTGCACCGCCAGGCGTGCGCCGTACACGAAGAAAACCGCGCATGGATATGCGAAAAAAGGCGCACGGCCCCCGGCGCCTTCGCGTGCGGGGCGTCAAGCCCGGATAGTCAAAAAACGCATGTCGAAGCGCGAAAGCATTCGTTTTGCCGGGCCGCTGATGGCGATAGGCTGCAAGCATCCGAGTAACTCCATCTTCGACAACCTGCAGGGACGGACATCACATGAGCATCTTGTTATTGGGCGGTAGCCCACAACTACCATCGAGTTCCAGCCGCTTGCTGCTGCATATCGGCGAACAACTGGCGCTACAGGGCCACAGCTACGCCAAGCTGCATGTGCGCGACCTGCCGGCGCGTGCCCTGCTGCTGGCCGAACATGACGACGTGACGATTGCCCGTGCCGTGCGCGCCGTGGCCGACGCCGATGCCATCGTGATCGCCACGCCGATCTACAAGGCGTCTTATACGGGTTTGCTGAAAGCCTTTCTCGACCTGCTGCCGCAAGATGGCCTGGCCGGCAAGCTGGTGCTGCCGCTGGCCACGGGCGGCGGCCACGCCCATGCCCTGGCGCTGGATTATGCGCTGCGCCCCGTGCTGCAGGCGCTGGGCGCCAAGCAGGTGTTCACCAGCATTTACGCCCATGCGCAGCAGCTGGCATGGCACGCAGAGCAGGGCCTGAGCCTGGACGCGCAGATTGCCGAGCGCGTGCAAGCCGGAATCGAAGAACTCTCCAATGGCCTGTTCGTGCTGCAGGGGCAGCGCCCGCCAGCGGCGGCTGATGCTTCAATACCCGGCCGCTCGCTGAAAGACCAGCCCTATGCGCCGCAATGTCAAGCCGCCTGATTATTTACCGACCAAGGAACTGCCATGACACATCGCCATGCACAACGACTCTCGCGCCGTACCACTTTGGGCCTGCTGTTTGCCGCCGCTGCCGGCGTGATGGCGGCCGGCATGCCGGCTGCGGCGCTCGCGCAGCCCAAGGGGGAGGTGCAGGTGCGTATTGGTTACCAGAAGTATGGCACCCTGGCCCTGCTCAAGGGGCGCGGCACGCTCGATAAACGCCTCGCCGAGCAGGGCGTGGGCGTGAAATGGACCGAGTTTCCGGCCGGCCCGGTGCTGCTCGAAGGGCTCAATGTGGGCAGTATCGACTTCGGCACCGTGGGCGAGGCACCGCCCATCTTTGCGCAGGCAGCCGGCGCCAACCTGGTGTATGTCGGCAATGAGCCGGCGTCGCCGGCCAGCGAAGCCATCGTCGTGCCCAAGGGCTCGGGCCTGCGCACGCTGGCAGACTTGAAGGGCAAGAAGGTTGCTCTGAACAAGGGCTCGAATGTGCATTACCTGCTGTTGACAGCACTGGAAAAGGCCGGCGTCGCGTATGCCGACATCCAGCCTGTGTTCCTGCCGCCAGCCGATGCGCGCGCCGCCTTCGAGCGCGGTAGCGTGGACGCCTGGGCCATCTGGGACCCGTTCCTGGCGGCCGCCGAAAAGCAGCTGGGCGCGCGCGTGCTGGCCGATGGCAAAGGCCTGGTGGCGAACTATCAGTTTTACCTGGCGTCGCGCACCTATGCGGAAAAAAATCCCGAGATCTTGCGCATCGTGCTCGATGAAGTGGCCAAGGTCGATGAATGGGGTCGCAACAATCCGCACGAAGTGGCGACGATTTTGTCGGCGCAGACGGGCCTGAGCACGGAAGTGGTGGCGCTGGCAGCTTCGCGCTATGCCTACGGCGTCAAACCCGTGTCGGTCGACGTCATGGCTTCGCAGCAAAGGGTGGCCGATGCGTTTGCCAGCCTGAAGCTGATTCCAAAACCGATCAGCGTCAAGGATGCGCTGCTGCCGGCGCGCCAGCTGGCTACCAGCGCAAAATAAGGAATAAATACCATGTCATTCAATATCTTCTGGTTCATCCCGACCCACGGCGACAGCCGTTACCTGGGCACGTCGCAGGGAGCGCGCCCTGTCGATGCCGATTATTTGCGCCAGGTGGCTGTCGCCGCCGATACGCTGGGCTATGACGGCGTGCTGTTGCCCACGGGGCGCTCCTGCGAAGACGCGTGGGTGGTTGCCTCGTCCCTGATCAGCGTGACGCAAAAGCTGAAGTTCCTGGTCGCCGTGCGTCCCGGTCTGTCCACGCCCGGCCTGGCCGTGCGCATGGCGTCAACGTTTGACCGTCTGTCGAACGGGCGCCTCTTGATCAACGTCGTCACGGGCGGCGACCAGGGCGAGCTGGAAGCGGACGGCCTGTTTGCCGACCATGCCAAGCGCTATGAAATCTCCGATGAATTCATCAAGGTGTGGCGCGCCACGCTGGCGGGCGAGGGCGGCGAGGCCGGCTACGATTTCGAGGGCAAGCATATCCAGGTGAAGGGTGCGAAAACCCTGTATCCACCCGTGCAAAAGCCGTATCCGCCGCTGTATTTCGGCGGTTCGTCGGAGCCGGCGCATGCACTGGCCGCCGAGCAGATGGACGTCTACCTGACGTGGGGCGAGCCGCCCGCTGCCGTCGCCGAGAAAATCGCCGACATCCGCTCGCGTGCGGCAAAAATAGGCCGCACAGTCCGGTTTGGCATCCGATTGCATGTGATCGTGCGCGAAACCAACGAGGCGGCCTGGCGCGCGGCCGATGAACTGATCAGCCATCTGGATGACGACATCATCGCCAAGGCGCAGGCGGCTTTCGGCAAAATGGATTCCGTGGGCCAGCAGCGCATGGCGGCCCTGCATGGCGGGCGACGCGACAAGCTCGAAGTGTCGCCGAATCTGTGGGCCGGCGTGGGCCTGGTGCGTGGTGGTGCCGGCACCGCCCTGGTCGGCGATGCGCCCACGGTGGTGGCGCGCATGCAGCAATACGCGGACCTGGGCATCGATACCTTTATTTTCTCGGGCTACCCGCATCTGGAAGAGTCGTACCGCTTCGCCGAACTGGTGTTCCCGCTGCTGGGCAAGGGCAAGGCTGCGGGTGAGCAGTCCTTGAGCGGCCCTTTCGGCGAAGTCATGGCCAGCAATATCGTGCCGGTCGCGCCGCAAAAAAAGGTGGCCTGAGATGGCTGCCGGCACCATAAAACGGGCCAGTAGCGCGCCGTGGCCTTCGCTACGTCACGCACTGGCGCCGTGGGCCTTGCCCGCGCTGCTGCTGGCGTGGCAACTGGCCGCGCAATGGGGCTGGCTGTCGAGCCGCATCTTGCCCGAGCCATGGGCCGTGGCGAAGGCTTTCTGGCACTTGGCTGCATCGGGCGAACTGTGGCTGCACCTGAAAACGAGCTTGTGGCGCGCCACGCTCGGTTTTGGCATCGGCGCGGGACTCGGTTTGCTGCTGGGCCTAGTCACGGGCAGCTTCCGCCAGGCGGAAACCTTGCTCGACACGACATTGCAAATGGTGCGCAACATCCCGGCGCTGGCCCTGATCCCGCTGGTGATCCTGTGGTTTGGCATCGACGAGACGGCCAAGCTGTTTCTGCTGGCCGTC
The DNA here is from genome assembly GCF_029892305.1 of Janthinobacterium sp. CG_23.4. NCBI lineage: Bacteria > Pseudomonadati > Pseudomonadota > Betaproteobacteria > Burkholderiales > Oxalobacteraceae > Janthinobacterium > Janthinobacterium sp. CG_23.4. The sequence goes on from NZ_JARXUX010000001.1 coordinate 1,810,619, forward strand.
GGCGTGTTCTTTCCCGTCTATCTGAACACCTTCCATGGTATCCGATCGGCTGACCAGGACTTGATCGAGATGGCGAAAAGCTACGGCCTGTCGGGCTGGCCGCTATACCGCGACGTGATACTGCCGGCCGCCATGCCTTCCATCCTGGTAGGCGTGCGCTTTTCGCTGGGACTCGTGTGGGTGCTGTTGATCGTCGCCGAAACCATTTCGGCGCAGGCCGGCATCGGTTACATGACCATGAATGCGCGCGAATTTCTGCAAACGGACGTGGTGCTGGTGGGGATCTTGCTGTACGCCTTGCTGGGCAAGCTGGCCGATTTGTTTTCTCGGGCGCTGGAACGCCACTGCCTGCGCTGGAATCGCGCCTACCAATAGTGACCAATAGTGACGCAATCAGGAAAGAAAATATCATGCTGCTCGCCCCTATCCAGATCGAAACAGATTTGTTGTCGCACTTCGTGCAATACGGCCCGGCGAGCCCGATGCCGCAGGCGAAGACGGTGCCGTGCGCTCCCTTGCAGCGCTGCGGCGTACCCTTGGCACTGACGAAGCTGACTAAGTCATATACCAGCCGTCGCGTGCTGGATAACGTCGACCTGCAGCTGGAAGCGGGCGAGTTCGTCGCCATCGTCGGGCGCAGCGGCTGTGGCAAGAGCACCTTGCTGCGCTCGATCGCGGGCCTGGAAAACATCGATGAAGGCAAGATCGCCATCGGCAGCGGCGTGGGCGCACCCGACATCCGCATCATGTTCCAGGAATCGCGCTTGTTGCCGTGGAAGACGGTGCTAGCCAACGTGGCGCTGGGTTTGCCGCGCTGCGTCGGCGCGGCGGCGGCCTCGCTGTGGACCGTGGGCCTGGCCGAGCGTGCCGACGACTGGCCGGCTTCCCTGTCGGGCGGGCAGAAACAGCGCGTGGCGCTGGCGCGCGCCCTCGTGCACGAGCCGCAATTGCTGCTGCTCGACGAGCCCCTGGGGGCGCTCGACGCGCTCACGCGCATCGAAATGCAGCAGTTGATCGAGTCGCTGTGGCTGGCGCGCGGTTTCACGGCCGTGCTGGTGACGCATGATGTGGCTGAAGCGGTGGCGCTGGCCGACCGCGTGCTGCTGATCGAGGATGGCCGCATCACATTCGATGTGCGCGTGGATTTGCCGCGCCCCAGGGCGCGTGGCAGTGCGCGCTTCGCCGCGCTGGAGCAGCAGATATTGGCGCGTGTGTTGTCACTTTAGAAGTGTTGCTGACGGGTAAACAAGAAAGTGGCCAAAATCACACGACGACCCGCTGCGTGAAAAAAGTCACTGCCGGCCCCCGCTCCTGCGCGCCGCTGGAAGGCGCAGCAGGCAAGCGTGGCTGCGCTGCAATGCGCATGGAAGCATGCTTTCGGCAATTCCAACGACAATGTGGCAGCTTTTTGGAGGGCGCGAGCGAGGCGCGCCGGCAGGAAAATTGCGGGCCTGAATACTTTCTATATAGAACTAAAAATTTCCAAAAAACGGTCGGAATATGAGAACATGCAGATATTGAGTGTTTAGTAAGTATTCATCTTGACGCATTATTGCGCGCCATGGGGGATATTCGTATCTGTTCCTGTCACGAGAAAGAGCCCGTTTTGATTCCATTTTCCTTGCAAGCGGGTGCCAAGCGCATGCCCTTACGTTTTGGGCTGAAAATCCTCACCGCTGCCATTTGCGCAAGCACCGTTTCTGGTTGCGCCACCGACCCCCGTACCGGCCAGCCCTCATTTAAAGAAACCTTTGCCAGCGAAGACCCTTGTTCGAATAATGCACGCAATGTCGGCATTGCCGTCGGTGCAATTGCGGGGTTGGTGATCGGTAATCAATTCAAGCACTCGGATAAAAGTCGCTTGATTGGCGCCGTCTTGGGCGGGGCAGTTGGCGGCTTGATCGGTCATGATATGGATGCGCGTCGTTGCGCCCTGGCGAAAATTGCCAAGCAATATGACCTGGATATGAAGATATCGACTGTGGGCGCCAATGGCAGCGTACTTGACGATGCCGCCCTCAATGCGAACGCGAATGGCGCCGATATCCGCAAGAGCGCAGTCGGTTCGGTGGTGGAAGTGCGTGGGCAGGGCGTCAATGGCGGCCATTTTGAATTGAATTCCGATCAGTTGACGGAACGCGCGCAAAACTATTTCTCCGCGATTGCCGATTCCTATAATGCGCGTACCATGACGGCCGATATCCAGGATCCGAAAAAGAAGGCGGAATACCTGGCGCAGATAGCCGCGCGCAAGATTCTGTTGATTGGCCATACGGACGATACGGGCAATTCGCGCCTGAATGCCGATTTATCCGAGCGCCGCGCGCGGGCTGTTTCGGCGTATATGGAAAAGCGCGGCATTCCGAAGCATTCGCTGTATTTCCAGGGCGCCGGCGAGGCCTATCCTGTGGCCGACAATGCCACCGAGGCAGGCCGCGAACTGAATCGCCGCGTGGAAATCGTGGAATTGGCCAACCAGGCCAGTTTCGACACCTATTTGACGGCGCGCAAGCCCCGTTACGATCTGTACCGTAGTACGCCCATCGCGCCTGCCGCCGTCGTCGACGTGGCCGCACGCGGCACGCCGGCCGTTGCGGCGCGCAAGCCGGCCAAAACGAGCAAGGACAATGCCCGCGTCGCGGCCAATGCGCCGCCTGCAGTGGCGACAGCGGGCGCTGCAGCCAGTGCGGACACGGTGGCCAGCGCCCCTGCCGCTACCGCGCCGCGCGCCAGCAACTCCAAGGGCGGCAAGGCGGACAGCGATGCGGGTCAGGCCATCGATTTTGGCGGCGTGCCGTACACCACCTCGGTCAACCTGGCCAATGTGGGCCAGGCTATGCCGAAGCGCCCGTCCTTCTCGCTGATCAGCACCGCCTATGCATCGGAACCGCTGGTCATGACCGATTGCCGCCGCGACCGTCCGCGTGCCTCGAATGCCGTCAAGGCCTTGGCTGATGGCAAGGTCTATTCGACCAGCGAATTCATGCCTGGCCTGTATGGCAAGACTTGGACGGACCAGGTCAATGGACACCAGATCGTCATCAACAAGGTCTCGGTATTGGCCGTCGATGGCGCGCTGGCCAATCCGCCGCAATTCAAGGTCTATACCAATTACAATCCGGCCAAGCGCAACAGCGGGCAGGCGGAGATAAGCGTATCGCCGGAGGTAAATACCTATCTGGGCGAGAACGGTCTGCTGTATCGCATGTTCCTGAACGGACGTGCGGGCTTGGAATGCGTCGATATCGTGTTTGGCAAGGACGGCGCCAATGCCGCCAAGGCCGGCACGCTGGTCTATACGCGCGCGGAAAAAACCTATGCCGCCGATTTCAAACCAAGAATTTATCAAAAATAATACAGGGAACCTGAAATGAAAGAATTTATTGCAAGCTATCCACTGGCGGCGTGGAGTATTGTCAGCGTCTTGCTGGCGGCAGTGGCGATTACCGTCCTGTGGGAAAAGGTCAAATGGTGGTGGTTCAATACCTGGGTCAGTTTCCCCGTCGTGGGCCGCATTGCCGCCTTGTCGCGCGATGCGAATGAAGACAGCAGTTATCCGGGCTGGTTTTCCGGCGAGCGCACCTTGTGCCAGGAGTACAAGAATTTCGTTCATGTGCAGGACGAACACGATTTCAATGAGAAAGTTACGTACCTGACCAAGGCTGGCGATAATGGCCGCAAAAACACGCCGGGCTGGATTTGGCTGTTGACGGTATCGACGGTGTTTGTCGAGGCACTGGGTTTCTCGTATGTGTTGGCCGGCTATACGATTCCTGGCGCTAGCGAGAATCTCCAGCAAAACGGTGCCTATGGCATCGCCTTTCTCATTTCCGTGATCCTGGTGGCATTTACCCACTTTGCCGGACACGAACTGTATAAATCAGGCCGCATCAAGAATGCGCGCCGTGAATGGATCGAGGACAAGCGCCGCGAAAAGCTGTTTACGGGCACCATTCCGCTGGCGCGCGACCAGTCGCAGGATGATGGCATGCCGTCGTACACGCAGTTGTGCAACCGCGTGGGTGCGCATCCCGGCTATGTCGTCAGTATCGCTACCTTGGTGATCGTGCTGGTGATCGCCGGTTTCGCCACCTATGTGCGCGGCCAGGTGCTGGAAAAGGAATTGGCGCACCGCGTCAGCACCGTCAGCGCCGAGATCGACCACAACAGCCGCGCCGCCAGCGACAGCCTGGACATGCAGCAAGTGGCGCTGCCCGATGCGGATGCGGTTTCGAACAACGACGCCGACAAGAAAGTGGCGGCCGATGAAGCCAAGATCGACGGTCGTGGCGGCTGGGCTACTTTTATCATCCTTGCCGTGGTGTTTGTCTTCCTGCAATTGCTGGGCGTGATCTTTGGCTACCGCTGGGGCTTTGCGGGCGAAAACAGCGCGCAGGCGTTCGCCGCCATGGGTGGTGGCCGTTATGCCACGTATTCGGCCGTGCGCGAGCACTACCGCCGCATCGCCGATACGGCACAAGCCAAATTGGCGGTCTTGCAGCAGCGCATCATGGCCAATAACAGCAATGTGGGCACCTCGGGCCAGCACCTGAGCAAGACCTTCCGCGACTATGTGCAGGAAGCGCGCACGGCCGACCATCGCGACCGCAACCACGAGCGCGAGCATGCCCGCGAGGAAGCGGCCCGTGCCGCCGCCAAGCCGGCTCCGGCGCCCGTCCCTGCGCCTGAGCCCGTCAAGGCTGTGGTGCAGGCGGACGCGCCGCAACTGGCCGACATCCTGCGCCAGCTCGATGCCCTCGGCGAGGACAAGGAAGCGAAGAAACAGTTGATCGGCGCCTTACCGATGCAGCTGCATGCGCAAGTGCTCGCCACCCTGAAACAGCAAAAGGAAGAGCGCAAATCGCGCGATGCTGAGCTGGAGGACCTGTTATGAAATGGTTGTTGCCTGTAGTTCAGCTGCTGCTGGCCGGTGCCGCCGTGGCCGGTCCCGGCGATGCCTTGCGCAGCTGCTATGACAGCAAGAATCTGCCTGCCGCCGGCAAGCCGACGACGCAGCTGTTCGTCGCCATCGACCAGACGACGCCGCTCGATACCAGCCTCAAGCAACTGGTGGCGGACAATGTCAAGCCATTCCTGGTCCCCGGCAATGCGTTTGCCGTGGTGACGTTTTCCGCCTACACGCAGGGCCGTTATACGGAAGTGATCGCTTCGGGCGCGCTCGACACGCTGCTGCAGCCGGGGCAACGCGACGATATTTCCAAGCCCATGCTGTCGAAGTTCGATCAATGCACGACGCGCCAGGCGCAGCAGGCCGCGCAACTGATGGGCAAGGCGCTGCGCAGTGCCTTTGATAACACCAGCAGCGATATCGCAAAGTCGGACGTGTTGGCCAGCATTAAGGCCATTTCGGCGATGGTGCAGCAATCGCCGACGCAAAACAAGGTCGTGCTGATCGTCTCGGACATGCTGGAAAATTCATCGGTGGCCAATTTCTATGCCGACCAGGGCAGGGCCGTGCGCAAGATCGATTCCATCAAGGAGATGCGCACGATCGAGGAAAACCAGATGCTGGCCGATTTCGGCGGCGCCCGCGTGTACGTGATCGGCGCCGGCCTGCTGGCCGCCGACGGGCAAAAGAGCAAGACCTACCGCGATCCGAAGACCATGCAGGCGCTGGCCGGTTTCTGGGCCAGCTATATGCAGAAATCCAAGGCACAACTGGTGGAATTTGGACAGCCGGCGCTGCTGAATCGCATCCACTAGACCGCTACGCTACGTCACACCACGCCGCGCTGTCAGCCGGCGCCGGTCTTCTCCGGCGCCACGTCCTCAAGTACGATAAATCCTTCCTCATCGAGCCTTGCCGCGATGGCGGTATAGCTGGCGATGCTGGCGTGCCGCGTAGCGAGCGGGTGCGCATGCGTGGCGGTGACGACGATGACTTTCGCGCCAGCCGCCTCGCCGGCCTCGATGCCGACGCACGCATCTTCGAACACCAGGCAGTCGGAGGGCGCCACGCCCAGTTTTTGCGCCGCCAGCAGGTAGCAATCGGGTTGGGGTTTGCCCGCATTTACGTCTTGCGCCGTCACCATGATGGCAGGAATCGGCATGCCAGCTGCCTTCAGGCGTGCCGTCGCCAGTGCGCGCGGCGCCGACGTGACGATGGCCCATTGCGCCGGCGGCAGCGATTGTAAAAAGCGCAGCGCGCCGGCAATTTCAATAATTCCTTCCACGTCGATGATTTCAGCATCCGTGATGCCTTGCGACTCGCGTTGCGCGTCGACGCCGGGCAGGCACAGCTTGGCGATGGTGTCGACCGAACGCGCGCCGTGGATGGTGGGCAGGAACGCTGCCACGTCGAGGCCCTGGCGCTGCGCCCAGGCGCCCCAGATGCGTTCGGCGGCGGCGATGGAGTTGATGACGGTGCCATCCATGTCAAACAGAAAAGCCCTGTAGCGGCCGGCGGCCGATGGCGGTGGCGCAGACAGCGGCGAGGGCAGTGCGGACATGGCTTCCTTTCAGGTGATGGGCTCGCTGCCATTGTAACCGTACGGTAGCAGCGATTCTTTCCATTTTGCCAGTCTTGGCATTACACTGATGCTTTCTGCTGTTTCAACCTTGATCGGGAGCCGGGCCGATGCTGCAAGCGCAAGCGCTGGATAATCGACTGGTCGCCACCAGTGCCGACGACGTGCTGGTCGACCGTATCGTGCCCGGCGCGCCGTTGGTCATCGCCTTCGGCTTCGTCTCGTGGACCACGCGCCCCGCCTTCGATTTTTATGGACGCTTGCGCAAGCTCGAACAGGCCAGCGGCCAGCCGCTGAACAAAATCCTCGTGCGCGATTCCGGCAATGCCTGGTATCACCGCCGCATCGCCGGCCTGGGCAGCCATGTCGATGAAACGGCGCAAGCCCTGCGCGAGCTGGTGCGCCGCATCGCGCCAAGCCAGGTCGCGACCATCGGGCAGTCCATGGGCGCCTACGCGGCCGTGATGTTTGGCTTGCTGCTCGAGGCACAGCAGATCGTCGCCTTTGGCCCCTTGTCCTTTCTCGACGTGCAGCAGGCGCGCTTGTACCATGAGCTGCGCTGGCTGACCGTGATGGAGTCGCTGGCGCAGGATGCGCCTGCCTCGGGCTACTACGACCTGGCGGCCCTGTGCCGTGCCAGGGCGACGCAGCAGACGCATTTGCACCTGCTGTTCGGCACGCGGCCGGACGCGGCCCGACCGAACGCGGCCCGACCGGACGCGGCCAGCGCCGGAGGCAGTGCCAGCATCAGCGCCAGCGAATCGGTCAACCTCGACGCCATGCACGCGCAGCGCCTGGCAGCCTTCGGCCGCTGCACCCTGTACCCGTTTCCCGATGCAGGCCACACGGTGGTGCAGCACCTGATCGACACGCAGCGCATCAACGGCTTGCTGGCGGCATGCGTACTCGGCCTCACGCTGGCGCCCGAGTCGATTTCCTAGGTCAGCGCCGTATGGAACAATGGATGGCAGCAATGGAGGGCGGAAAACCTGCGCCAGCATACGGTTGCTGCGCTACTGCACAGCATGGCTTTTTGCATGCCAGCAGCGTCGCCGCCATGACGCCGCTGGTATCTTGCCGTGCCGGCTTGGTGTGAGATTTGTTGTTTAATGTGATGAAGAGAGAGATCAATGCCTGTCAGTTCCTACCTCAATACCCGCCCCGTACTGGGCGAACGCGTCTACCTGCATGATACGGCGCAAGTGATTGGCGATGTGCAGATCGGCGACGACTGTTCCATCTGGTGCAATAGCGTGCTGCGCGGCGACGTGAACCGCATCGTTATCGGCGAGGGTAGCAATATCCAGGACTTTTCCATGGGCCATGTGTCGCACAAGAATGCGGCCAAGCCCGACGGTTCGCCTTTGACCATAGGCAAGTACGTGACCATCGGCCACTCCGTGATCTTGCATGGCTGCAACATCGGCGATGAATGCCTGATCGGCATGGGCAGCATTGTCATGGATGACGTGGTGGTGGAAAAACACGTGATGCTGGGCGCGGGCAGCCTGGTGTCGCCGGGCAAGGTGCTCGAAAGCGGGCATCTGTACGTGGGCCGGCCCGCCGCCAAGGTACGCCCGTTAACGGAAGCGGAGATCGCCTACCTGCGTTATTCGGCCGAGCATTACGTACGCGTGAAAAACAATTATCTGGCGGGCCCGTCCAGTTGAAGGCGAACACGATGCCGGTGATGGCCCCGGCCGGCTGCTGACATCAACCCTTGGGGGCCGAAGATGGTTGCGTGTACTTGTCGAAATTGTTGATGTAGTCGTTGAAGTTATCGTTCAGCATGCGCTTGTACTGTTCCGTAAAGAAAGCTACGGCGCCTTCCTTCTCTTCCTGCATCTTGGCCACATCCTCGCTCTTGCTGGCGACGAGGAAGGCGTTGAAGCGTGCGGCCGCGTACAACAGCGAGGTGGCTACTTCATTGCCGCCGCTATGCATGCATTGTTCATTGGCCAGGGCGATGACCTGATCGGCGCGTTCCCAGAATTCCGGGCCCGGTGCTGGTTTGGTGGTAGGTGTGGTCATAAAAATTCCTCATGAAAGTACGCTCCAGTCTACACAGCGCTCTACGGGCTGTCCAGCCGCGTGGCTGCCGCTCAGGGCGCTCGCAGGATCTGTGCCAGCAAAACGGCTAGCGGCTGGCAGATATCGAGCACGATGCCGGTCTCGTCCGCTTGCAGTGGTTGCAGGGTGGCCAGCTGGCTATCGAGCAGGCTGGGCGGCATGAAATGCCCGGCTCGCTGCATGCGGCGCGACAGCACGTCGCGCGGGCCGTCCAGGTGGACAAAGCGCAGGGCCGGGTCGCCTACGCGCAGCACGTCGCGGTAGCTGCGTTTCAGGGCCGAGCACGATAGCACCAGGCCGCTGCCTTGCGCGCGGGCCGCGGCGATCTGCTCGCGCAGCGCGGCCAGCCAGCCGGCACGGTCGGCATCGTCGAGTGGCATGCCAGCAGCCATCTTGGTCACGTTTTCCGGCGCATGCAGGTCGTCGCCTTCCACGTAGGGTACGCCCAGCGCGCCGGCCAGCAGGCTGCCGACGGCGCTCTTGCCGCAGCCGGACACGCCCATCACGACCCAGCGCGCGAGGGGCACGCCCGCGTTCACGGGGCCGAAATGATGACGGTGACGCGGCGGTTTTCGGCCTTGCCCGCCTTGCTGGCGTTCGAGGCTACCGGTTTGCTCATGCCCAGGCCCTTGACGATGATGTTGTCGCGTGCGATACCCGAGGCGCTCATGTCGTCGGCCACCACGTTGGCGCGCGCCAGCGATAGCTTGTTGTTATACGCTTCCGGGCCTTCGTTATCCGTATGGCCTTCCACGCGCATGTGTGTGATGCCCACTTTCAGCAAGGCGGCGCTGATTTTCTGGATGGCGCTGCGGCTCTGTGGCGTCAGCTTGGCGGCATCGAATTCGAACAGCAGCTTGTCGGTAAAGCTCAGTTCCCAGCCTTCGTCGGTCTGCTTAAAGCCTTGTTCTTGCAAGGTGGCGACTTGCTCGGCGTTGAAGGTGGGCTTGCTCGCTGGCGTGCTCTGGCAGGCGGCCAGCAGGCCCAGCATGAACAGCCCGAGCGAGCCGAGGCCTAATTTTTTGTAAATGAATTGCATGGTATTGCTCCTTGTGGTCAGGGTTGAGTATGGGGTTGCGGCGCGCGTGCCACCTGGCGCGGTACATGGCTGCATCCGCCGCAGCGACCAGCGAGGCAGCGTCGATGGCGTGATCAGGGAAGACGGCCACGCCGATGGTCAGCGAGCTGACGATGCTGTCGCCGGTAGGCAGCTCAATGGCTTGCGTCATGGCGGCGATGATGTTGTCGGCGATGTGCATGGCATCGCTGCTGCTGCGCAGCGGCTTGAGCACGATGGCGAATTCGTCGCCGCCCAGGCGCGCCACCAGGTCGCCCTCGCGCAACTGCTGCTTGATGCGTGTGGCGATCGTCACCAGCACATGGTCGCCCGAGGCATGGCCGAAGCTGTCGTTGATGTACTTGAAGCGGTCGCTGTCGAGGAACAGTACGGCCACTTTGCCAGTGCCGACGCGCGCTTCCAGGATGGCGCATTCCAGCGTCGCTTCCATGAAGGCGCGGTTCGACAGGCCCGTCAGGCTGTCGTGGTTGGCACGGTGCGACAGCGAGGCGTGCTCCTTTTGCAGATGGCTTTGCCACGCTTCCAGTTCGTCGAGCAGGGCGTTGAAGTCGTCATTGATCTGGTTCAGTTCGGCAATATTGGCCGGCGGCACGCGCAGTTCGAAGGAACGGTCGCGCCGTACGCGGTGCGCCGTTTCCGCCAGGTGGCGCAGCGGCGACGTGATTTCGGCTTCCATGCGGCGCGACAGGCGTACGGCGACGGCCAGGCTGAGCACGAGGCAAGCTAACAGGCAGGAGAGACCGCTGAGCAAGAAAGGCAGCAGGCTGCGGCTGTGCGGCACCAGCCTGATGCTGCCGATGGCTTGGTCACTGCGCACGATGGGAAACGTCAACGAATCGGGCAGAATCCAGCCCGTCAGCACGCGTTCGATGGCGTAGCGCGTGCCGTGCTGACCGCGTTCCCAGCGGGCCAGCACCTTGCCAGTCTTGTCGCTCACTTGCGCCTGGTCAATGTCTTCATTCACGCCGATCAAGGCCAGTGCTTCCCTGGCGGCCATGGAGTCGCCAAAGACGACGGCTCCTTCCACTGTGTAGCTCATCGAGCGGGCTACCAGGCGCAGGTTCTGGTCCGAATACACACGCAGGGCCAGCAGGGCCACGGCCGTCAGTGTCAGGCCCGCTGCCAGCACGGCGATGACCGATACGCTCAGGTGGGCGCGCCGCAGCACGCTGTCGAGCGTGGGGCGGGGCTTGCGTGTCAGCTTGGGAAGCATGCTGGCGCTCATGGCGGCGGTGCTTTGCGACGTGCAATTTGCAAGGCGTTCGGATGCACGCGCAGGCCGCTGCGGGCGATGGCGTCGAGATTGACGTCAAAACCGATCTGCGCCTCGGCCAGGCGCAGGCAGAACATGCAGCCGACGGAGCAGGTCGTGCCGGGTTCGGCGACCGACAAAACCGGTTTGCCGATGATCTGCGCCAGCAGACGCTCGCGCTCGCCCTCGGGCAGGCTGCCCAGGTATACGACGTCGCATTCGCTCGCTGCCGCTACCGTCGGCGCGACTTTCACGCGTATGCGCTGGCCCAGGCTGGAGGCGGGTGTGTCGACGATGGCCGCGCCGTAGCGGGGCGCGCCGAGCATGCAGACGCGTACTTCGGGGCGCGCTACGGGCCAGCGCACGTAACTGATGATGCCAAACAGGACCTGGGCTACTTCGGCCGGACGTTTCATGTCGGCTGCCGCACCCGTTTGCGCCCACGCCGCGCCCGGTGCCAGCGTACTGCAGACGAACAGCGTGGCCAGCAGCACGGCGGCCAACAGAGAGGCGAACAGTGCCGGCGGCGCGCTGCGCTGCCGGTGGCAAGGGGAAGAGGGCACGGCGTAGTGTGTCTTTATTCAGGTCCGGTGGCTATTTACAGCGCTACTCATGAGCACAGGCTTGAGAAGTCCATGCCGAAAGTACATCGCGACGCTATGCTATCGAGCCTTCAATTATAAAGACGAATGTCGAAACTTGCATTCTTTACCATGAGCATGCGCTCTCTACAATGCCGTTGCGCGCCAGAGTGTTGCTATTCTTCCAGTGTCGCTTCCAGCAAGTCGATTTCGCGCAGCAGGCGCAGATGAATAGTGTCGTCCAGTTCGCCCGAGATGCGGCGACGGAACAGTTCATCGCGTTCCGCATTGAGCGCTTCGAGGCGCAGCGCGCGCTCGGCCTTGGCCAGTTCCTGCAGCCGCATGGCTTCGTCGTTGCTACTTTCGCCGTACGCGAGCCGGCGCCGGTAGGCTTCGATCAGGCGGTTGGCCGCCTCGTTGACGATTTGCTGCTTGTCATTCTTGTCGATGCCCTCGCAGACTTTTTCCAGCCGCGCGATGGCCGCTTCGGCCGCTGCGGCGCGGGCATTGCGCTCTTCCGTCGAGCGGCGCGCGGGCGGCGCGAATACCAGGCCCTTGGTCAGCAGGGGCAAGGTCACGCTGGCCAGTATCAGCGACAGTAGAATCACGCCCATGGCGAGGAAGATGACCAGGTCGCGCGCGGGGAAGCGATTTCCGTCAGGCAAGAACAAGGGTAGCGTCAGAATGCCGGCCAGCGTCAGTGCGCCGCGCACGCCGGCAAACGACGCCACCAGCAGCAGGCGCAGGCTGGGGCGCGCCAGCAGCGCCGCGTCCTTCGGTTCACCGGCTTGTTTCTTGTGATGCTTGAACAAGGTGAGCTTCATGGAAATGAAGACCCAGATGAAGCGCATGAAGGTCAGCCCCACCGTGATGGCGATGACGAACAGCGGCAGTTTCCAGGCGCTGCCGGCGCCCACTCCCACGGAGGCGGCGGGCAAGCCGGCAACCGTGGTGGGCAGTTGCGCGCCCAGCATGACGAAGATCACGCCATTCAAGAGCAGTTGCACGGTATCCCACACGGCCTTGCGCTGGGTGCGCGTGGCGGCCAGCGGGCGCCCGATCAGGTCGGCATAATGCATGCACACGCCCGCCGTGGCAGCGGCCAGAATGCCCGAGCCGTGGATATGCTCGGCGCCCAGGTAGGCGGCAAACGGGATCAGGATGCTGATGAGGATTTGCAAGCCCGGTTCTTCACCGACTTTGCTCACCAGCCATTTATTTGTCAGGCCCACGCCCCACGCAATGGCCAGGCCGATGATGATGCCACCACCGGCTTCCTGCAGGAAACTCAGCGAGGCGGCGCCGATGGAAAAGCCGCCCGTCAGCATGGCCCCCACGGCAAACGTGAAGCAGACCAGACCCGACGCGTCGTTCAGCAAGGATTCGCCCTCGAGGATATGCATCAGGCGCGGCGGAATCGGGTTGCCAGCGACGATCGCCGACACGGCCACGGGGTCGGTCGGCGAGAGGATGGCGCCGAGCGCGAAGGCGACGGCCAGCGGCACGCTGGGGATCAGCCAGTCGATGAAGAAACCCATGCCCAGCACGGTAAACAGCACCAGGCCGATGGCCAGCATCAGGATCGAGCGCGCATCGGAAAAGAAGGCGCCTTTGGGGATGCGCCAGCCATCGAGAAATAGTAGCGGCGGAATGAAGAGCAAGAAGAAAATGTCGGGATCGAGTGGCACTTGCACGCCAAACAGGGCCAATCCCGTGCCGCCGGCGATCTGGATCAGGGGGAGCGGCAGCTTGACCCAGTGCGAGCGGGCGATGAAGCCGCACAGGACGACGCTCAAGACAAGGATGAGGATGATGGCAACGGTATGCATGGAGGAGCGAGGAGCGGCGGCGTGCTGAAATGCTGATTATATGCTGCAGAGCACGCGCGGCATTGCCTGCGTGTGATTGCGCACATACAAGCAGTCATAAGCGCGGTAAGATCGGGACAATTGGCCATGCCGCCGACACTCGGCGAAATTCGGCGAAATTCACCGACACCCGCCAACACGCGCCAACCCCGTTTTTTCCCGGCTGGCCCGTGGTCTTTGACACTTACCGGTACCTGCTTTGCTGAAAAAAATCTTGACGGGCCTGCTACTGCTGTTGGCGCTGCTTATCATGGCGGCCCTGGCCACCTACCTATATTACTGGCGCCCCGCGCTGGCGCCCGTCAATCCGCCTGCCGCCACGGCCTTTTCGCCGCCAGCGGTCGAGCGCGGCCGCATCTTGGCCGGCATGGGTAATTGTGCCGCCTGCCATACGGCCAAGGGCGGCGCCGATTACGCGGGCGGCCACGGCTTGGCCACGCCGTTCGGTACGATCTACGCGACCAATATCACGCCCGACCCGCAAACGGGCATCGGCCGCTGGTCGCAAGCGGCCTTTCAGCGGGCCATGCGCGAAGGCGTGGGGCGCGATGGTGCGCACCTGTTTCCTGTCTTTCCTTACACCCATTTCAACCTCGTCTCGGACGCCGACCTGACGGCCTTGTACGCCTATTTCATGACGCGCCCACCCGTGTATGCGGTAGTGCCCGCCAATAGCGTGCCTTTCCCCTTGAATCTGCGCCCCTTGCAGGCGGGCTGGAAGCTGCTGTTTTTCAAGCCGGCCAGCTATCAGCCCGATCCCGCACAAGGGCCGGACTGGAACCGTGGCCGCTACCTGGCCGAGGGCTTGGCGCACTGCGCCGCCTGCCACACGCCGCGCAATGCGCTGGGCGCCGAGCTGGTCGATTCACCGTATCTGGGCGCGGCCATCGACCATTGGTATGCGCCGGCCCTGAGCAGCGCCAATACTGCAGCGCTGCCGTGGACGCAGGAGGAACTGTATGCCTTCTTGCGTACGGGAGCGACATCTTTGCATGGCGTCGCTGCCGGGCCCATGTCGGCCGTCGTGCACGAAGGCATGGGCGCATCGCCCGATAGCGATATCCGCGCACTGGCGACCTATTTTGCCGATGTTTCCGGCGCTGCCGGGCGCAAGGTGGATGCGGATTCAGTGATCAAAACCGGCATTGCCCGTTCGCAGCGCGTCAGCCTGGTCGACAACGACCGTGGCGCCAGCCTGTACGTGGCCGCCTGCGCGTCATGCCACTCGAACAGCGATGGTCGGCCCGTGGCCCTGCGGCCGGAACTGAGCTTGAACAGCGCCGTCAGCGCGCCCGATCCCGCCAACCTGATTCAGGTGATATTGCACGGCATCAGCAAGGACGAAGCCATGCCCGGCGTGCTGATGCCCGGCTTTGCCGCCTCGCTGACGGACAATGACGTGGCCCAGTTGGCCGCCTATCTGCGCCGCAGCCGCAGCCACGAGCCGGCCTGGGCGAACCTGGATGCAGCCGTAGCGCGCACCCGTGCCGGCAAGTAATTCTTGAAACTTTCTTATGTGCAATGCTCATAGATAGCACTTATGGATAACACTCATGGATAACACTTATGTATAACATTTCTGTCAATGGCCAGCACTTCGGCACCGAGGTCGATGCCGAGACTCCCCTGTTGTGGGTGCTGCGCGACGAAGTCAACTTAAAAGGCACGAAGTTTGGCTGCGGCATCGGCATGTGCGGCGCTTGCACCGTGCATGTGGATGGCCGCGCCATGCGCTCCTGCATCACGCCGATCGCCGCCGTCAACGGTTGCGCCATCACCACCATCGAAGGCTTGTCGCCGGACGGCACGCACGCGCTGCAACGGGCCTGGATCGCCACGCAGGCGCCCCAGTGCGGCTATTGCCAGTCGGGCCAGATCATGCAGGCGGCCACCTTGCTGCGCGACTATCCGCAGCCGACGGACGCGAATATCGATGCCGTCATGAGCGGCAATCTGTGCCGCTGCATGGCGTATGTGCGCATCCGCAAAGCCATCAAGCTGGCGGCCGGCATGCAGGAGGCGCCCGGTGTTTAAGTTGCCGAAAGAAAATTCTGCTGCCCGTCCCAGCTCGCTGGGACGGCGCGGTTTCCTGATCGCCGCCGCCGGCACGGGTTTTACGCTGGCGTTCTTGCGCGCCGACAGTTCCTTAGCCGCCGGCAAGGTAGCGCCCGCGCCGCCGGTCAAAGCCAGCGCACCGGCGTTCGATCCCAGCATCTGGTTGCAGATCGAGCGTGACGGCATGGTCACCGTGAATATCGCCAAGGCGGAAATGGGCCAGCATATCGGCACGGCCTTGGCGCGCATCGTGGCCGAGGAGCTCGAAGCGGACTGGAGCAAGGTGCGCCTGCATTACGTCGACACGGACCCGAAATGGGGCTTGATGGTGACGGGCGGCAGCTGGTCTGTCTGGCAGAATTTTGATCCGCTCAGCCGTGCCGGCGCGGCCGGGCGCCTGGCGCTGGTCGAGGAGGGCGCGCGCCTGCTGCGCGTGCCCGTGGCCGCCTGCCATGCCAAACTGGGCATGGTGCATGGCCGTGGGCGCTCGATCAGCTATGGCGAAATTGTGCGCCGTGGCAAGCTGGCGCGCCAGTACACGCCCGAGCAATTGCAAGCCATCGTGCTCAAGACAGCGCAGCAGCGCAGCCTGATCGGTCAGCAGGTGCAAGCGCTCGACATTCCGGCGAAGACGAATGGCACGGCCGTGTACGGCATCGATGCGCAGGTGGAGGGCATGCTGTATGCGCGTCCGAAGATTCCGCCTACGCGCTACGGCGCCAAGGTGGTGTCTATCGATGATACGGCCGCGAAAAAAGTGCAGGGCTACTTGCGCTCGGTCGCCTTGCAAGACCCCAGCGGCACGGTGCCCGGCTGGGTCATGGTGGTGGCCGAGACGTATGCGGCCGCCATTCGAGCGGCCGACCTGGTGCAGGTGACATGGCGCACTGGCGCAGCGGCCCACGTGGCCGAGCACGATATCGTCAACTACGCCACCAAGCAGCTGGCCGATGCCAGCCTGGGTGCCCGCGTGGTCGATGATGATGGTGTGGAGCAAGCGTTCAAGGATGCCAGCCTGCAGCTCGAGCGCCACTACACCACCAGCACCGTGCTGCATTTCCAGCTCGAACCGGTCAATGCGCTGGCACAGGAAATCAACGGCGTCTGGCATATCCATGCAGGCAACCAGTGGCAATCGTTGATACTGCCCGTGCTGGCGCAGGCGTTGCAGGTGCCAGAAAGTCAGGTCGTGCTGCATCCCTATCTGCTCGGTGGCGGCTTTGGGCGGCGCTTGAATGGCGATTATTGCGTGCCGGCCGCGCTCGTGGCGCAAGCCGTGGGACGTCCCGTCAAGATGATTTGCACGCGGCCTGACGACGCCCGTTTCGATTCGCCCCGTTCGCCGTCCGTGCAGCATGTGCGCATGGCCTTCGACGATGCCGGCAAGGTGACGGCGATGGTGCACGAGGCGAGCGCGGGCTGGCCCACGCAAGCGATGATACCGGCCTTCCTGGCCAAGGATAAACAGGGTCATCCGTATGACCCGTTCGCCATCGCCGGTGCCGACCATTGGTACACGGTGGGGGCGCAGCGCGTGCGGGCCGTGTCGAATGACCTGGCCAGCAGCAGTTTTCGCCCCGGCTGGCTGCGTTCCGTGGGGCCGGGCTGGACCAATTGGGCAGTCGAAAGCTTCATGGACGAGGCGGCGCAGGCGGCCAAGGTCGATCCGCTGGCCTTGCGTCTGTCGCTGCTGCAGGCGACGGGGCGCAACGTGGGCAGTGCGCCGAACGCCGTCGGCGGTGCCGCGCGCCTGGCCCACGTGCTGCAGCGGGTGGCGGACAAGGCGGGCTGGGGCAAGCCCATGCCACCCGACACGGGCCTGGGCATCGCCGCCACCTTTGGCCAGGAGCGCGACATGCCCACCTGGACGGCCTGCGTTGCCCGCGTCAAGGTGG
The DNA here is from genome assembly GCF_029892305.1 of Janthinobacterium sp. CG_23.4. Taxonomy (NCBI): domain Bacteria; kingdom Pseudomonadati; phylum Pseudomonadota; class Betaproteobacteria; order Burkholderiales; family Oxalobacteraceae; genus Janthinobacterium; species Janthinobacterium sp. CG_23.4. The sequence continues at coordinate 1,827,906 of NZ_JARXUX010000001.1, forward strand.
ACCGCAGCACGTGCATGGTGAAAGTCGAAAAGCTGTTCATGGTGATCGACGCGGGCAGCATCGTCGATCCCGATGGCGCGCTTGCGCAGGCGGAAGGGGGCGCGCTGTGGGGCGTGAGCATGGCCTTGCATGAAGGCACGGCTTTCCTCAATGGCGAAGTGAAGGATACCAACCTCAATACCTACACGCCGCTGCGCATGGCCGACGTGCCCGAGCTCGACATCGAATTTGTTGCCAGCACAGCAACTTCGATGGGCATGGGCGAGCCGCCCACCACAGCCGTGGCGCCCGCCATCGGCAACGCCATCTTTGCCGCCGTGGCCTCGCGCGTGCGCCATTTGCCGATCCGCCCGGAAGCGGTGCTGAAGGGGCTGGACCGGCATGGCGCCGTCTGATGCGGGCGCGTGGCAGTATCACGTGCCAGCGTGCCAACGGGCATGCCAGTACGCTGCAATAGCGTTTGATCAGGCCACGGCGCGCAGGTTTTTGGCATGGAAGCGCAGATGCTCTTCCATGAAGCTGGCGATGAAGTAGTAGCCGTGGTCATAGCCGGCATGGCGGCGCAGCTGCAATGGCTGGCCGGCGTCGCGGCAGGCCGCTTCAAACACTTCGGGGTACAACTGCTCGGGCAAGAACTTGTCGGCCAGGCCCTGGTCGATCAATATGCCGTTAGGGAACAGTGCCGGCTGGCCTTGCCTGCTGCGCATCAGCGCGCTGGCGTCGTACTGCTGCCAACTGGCCGCATCGCTGCCCAGGTAGCCCGTGAATGCCTTCTTGCCCCAGGGACACTGGCTCGGTGCGGCGATGGGGGCGAAGGCGGAGACGGAGCGGAACAGTTCCGGGTTGCGCAAGGCCAGCACGAGCGCGCCATGACCGCCCATCGAGTGGCCGAAAATACCCGTGCGCTCGGAGTCGATGTTCAATTCATGTTGCAGCAGCGCGCGCAATTCCAACATGTAGCTATACATGCGGTAGTGGCTGTTCCATGGCGCTTCGGTGGCATCGACGTAAAAGCCGGCGCCCACGCCGACATCCCAGGCCTCCGTTTCACCGGCGATATTCGCGCCGCGGGGGCTGGTGTCGGGCGCGATCAGGATCAAGCCTTGTTCGGCCGCCACGCGCTGCGCGCCGCCCTTGATCATGAAGGTTTCTTCCGTGCAGGTCAGGCCCGCCAGGTAAAACAGGGCCGGGCGCTTGGTGCTGAGCGCGCTGCCCGGCGCCGTACCGGGAATGAAGGCTGAAAAACGCATGGGCAGGCCGATGGCGTGCGCGTCATGGCGATAAAAGCGTTGTACGCCGCCAAAACAGGCGTGTTCACTCAACAGTTCCAGCATGAATTCTCCTCGTTAATCGCACAGTATAGCCAGAGTGGCGTAACGCCGAGTCAGTATCAGCCCAGCATGGCCGCTAGTGCTGGCAAGATGTCTTGTGCCGGTGCTTCGGTCTTGAAGGCCAGCAAATGGTCGGCGCGCGTCTTGCCCATGTTGACAGCGGCCACGGGCTTGCCCGTTTCGGCCGCCATGCGACACAGGCGAAAGCTGGAATACACCATGACGGACGAGCCTATCACCAGCAGGGCGCTGGCCTCCATCATCTTACGCTCGGCTTCGGCCGCGCGGGCCGCGGGTACGCCATCGCCAAAGAACACCACGTCCGGCTGCACGGTGCCACCGCAGCGGGGACAGACGGGCAGGTGGAAGGTGGCCAGCTGGGATGGCTCCAGCAAGGCGTCGCCATCGGGCGCCGGCGTGGCCGTGGTGCCCAGCAGGTGCGGATTATCGTGTTCGAGCTGATCCTGGATCAGGCGGCGCGTGTGATGGGCCCGGCAATCGAGGCACACCACGCCATGCAAGTTGCCGTGCAACTCCGTGACGGCGGCGCTGCCTGCCTGCTGGTGCAAGCCATCGACGTTTTGCGTGACCAGGCCGCCGATCAGCTGGCGCTGTGCCATCTGCGCGATGGCAAGGTGGCCCGGATTTGGCGCGGCGCGCTCCATGGTGGGCCAGCCCACCATGGAGCGCGCCCAGTAGCGGCGCCGCACGGCTTCCTGGCGGCGAAAATCGGGGCCTTGCACGGGGGCATTACCGTGCCGCACGCCCTCCGTATCACGGTAAGCGGGAATGCCGGACGCCGTACTGATGCCGGCGCCCGTCAGCAGCAGCACGTCGGGATGGCGCTGCAGGAACTGCGCCAGCGGTTCCAGGGTGCGATCATCGCTGGCGGCTTGCTCGCTGGCTGAGGAAATTTTTTGCATGGTGCCTCATGTTAACCGAAAAACGCGGCGCCGTTGCAAGGGCAGATATTTACTCGAGCGGCATGCCGAAACGCGATAGCCGCAGCTGCCAATGCTCCTCGATATTGGCCGAAACGAGGATGCGCTCGGCCTTGCCGATCAGCAATTCACGGGGCACGAAGCCGAAATAGCGCGAGTCGGCGCTGTTATCGCGGTTATCGCCCAGCATCAGAAAATGGTCGACCGGCACCGTCACGGCGGCAAAGCTGCGCGCCGCCCCTGCGATTTGCGGCAAGAGCTGGATGCGGTGCTGCTCGTTGTGGTTGCGCTCGCTGATGCGCTGCGCCGTCAGCAGGCCTACGTTGGCGACGGTTTCGGGCGCCGTGTCGAGCGCCGTGTACTGCGCGGCTTGGCCATTGATGAGCAAGCGCTCGTCGCGCATTTCCACCGTGTCACCGGGCAAGGCGATGATGCGCTTGATTAATCGCGTGCCGTCTTTTGGCGAGGAAAAGGTGACGATATCGCCGCGCTGCGGCTCGCCCAGGCGCTGCAGCACAATGTCGGTCAGCGGCACTTTCAGGTTGAAGGCCAGGCGGTTGACGAAGACGACATCGCCTTCGAGCAGGTTGGGGCGCATGGATGCCGATGGTATCGGATTCCAGTCTGCCACGGCCGTGCGAAATACGCCGAACAGCAGCAGAAACATCAAAAAACCTTTGTTGGCGCGCATCCATGTTTTCATATTGGCTCTTTCGCTGGGCCGTGCCCGTGAGTGTGGGTGTGAGGGGCGTCGCCATGGCTGCTGGCGCCCTATCGACGATGCACGGCGAGGCTGAAGCCAGTCTTAAATCAAACCCATGCACGAGCGTTAGCGCGATCTTTGTTGCGCCAATGATACGGGCGATTGCCGGCGCTTGTCGGCGCTTGTTGCCGCGCCCTCGGCGGCAACAAGCTGTGCGCCTGCTGCCACGGCGGCAATAACTGAGCGCCCTGCCCACACGTGCGCGTCGTTCCAGCCCGGCGCAAGAAAATCGTGTGCCCGCCCGCTTCGCCGGCGCAATAGAACTCGTCGAGCTGCGGCGCTTCGATGCGCGTGCCGGCCAGCATGGCATGCACTTGTCCTCGGTGGTGGGGTCTGGCGCTGGAATAAATGCGCCAGCATGCGCCGGCGCGTGTCGACGTGCGGCGTGTCGCGCACGATCGTCACGCGGCGCGCCAGGACTGCATCGTACAGGCGGGGCCTTGCAAAGCAGGAGACGCCGAGACGGCGCCACTGTAGCACTTTGCCGCAGGTGCACAAGGCCGGTCACATTCGCCGCACCAGCGCGGCTGTCATCAAGTAAAATTGCGGGGCGGATTGCGCGATAATGATGGATAAAGAGTTAGAACGACAAAATGGGTTGGATAGGAAAATTACTCAACGGCGGCGACGAAAAAAACAAGCCTGCGCCAGTGGCAGTAGCTGCATCTGCAGCGGCGCCCGACATCACACGCCAGCCAGCCTCCATCAGCGAAATCGATGCCATCTACTACCGCTGGCTGGCGGCCGTGGGTGCGACGCAGGCGCCGGAGCAGGCCGAACAGCAGATTTTGGATGAATTGATGCGCCTGGCGCGTGAACCGATCGCCGGCGCTGCGCTGATACCGCGCATTCCGGCCATCATTCCGCAGTTGATGCGCACCTTGCAAGAGGAAAACATGAATGCGGCCGAGCTGTCGCGCCAGTTGGCGCAGGACGTGTTGCTGGTCGCCGAGGTCTACCGCGAAGCAAACAGGCCCTGCTACCAGTCGCGCTACAACACCAGCCCGTCGATCAACAATATGGAAGGCGCCATCATGCTGCTCGGGCAAAACGGCGTGCGCATGCTGCTCGCCCGCGTCGCCTTTCGTCCCATCGTCAGCATGCAAAGCGGCGGGCTGACCGTGCGCACGGCGCCGCTGATCTGGCGCCAGTCCGAGAAATGCGCGCTGGCGGCCAACCTGCTCGCGCCGGCCATGCAGGCAAACGCCTTCGACGCCTATCTCGCGGGACTGATGGCCAATGTCGGCCTGGTGGTGGCGTTCCGCCTGATCGACCAGATGCACGCGCCCGATGCCTTTCCGCAATCGGACGCCTTCATTGCCCAGGTGTTTGCGCAAGCGCGTATCTTGTCGGTGCGGATCGCCGAATTATGGGAGTTTCCCGCCTCCGTGACCCGCGCGATCGAGCAGGCGGGCGTCGATGTCGACGCCGATGCCCACACCGATGCCGATCCGCAGGCGCAAGCGCTGGCGCTGGGCGAGCGCTTGAGCAAGCTGCGCATGCTGGTCGATACGGGCCGCCTTGCGGCCGACGATCCCTTCGTGACGGCCGGACTTGGCAAAAGTGCGCTGCTGGCGTTTGACAAGCTGGCCGACGACGATGACGACTGACGCCAACGGAGATCAACTGCGTGCGGCTGTTGTCATTCAGCGTGCAAAATATAGCGCATGTAAATGATCGAGGTTGACCTCGGAAGCTTTTTGCGACAGCGCCACTGTGCCGCTTTGCATCAGGTAGACGTGATCTGCCACGCCCACGGCGCGCGCCGTATTCTGTTCGACGAGAATGATGGTGCGCCGGCCGTCTTTCAGGCGCGCGAGGATGTCGAACAGTTCGTTGACCACCAGCGGCGCCAGTCCCAGCGAAGGCTCGTCGATGATCAGCAGCGACGGGTCCGACATCAATCCTCGCGCCATGGCCAGCATCTGCGCCTCGCCGCCGGACAGTGACCCGGCCAGCTGCCGGCGCCGTTCGTGCAGGCGCGGGAACATGGCATAGGCCTCGGCCAGGCGGGCTGGCATGTGGCTGCGATGCTCCTTCGGAAAGGCGCCCATGATCAGGTTTTCTTCCACGCTCATGTCGCGAAACGTCATGCGCCCCTCAGGGATCATGGTGACTTTCGCGTCGCTCATCTTCCAGGTGGGCGTGCCGTTGATACTACTGCCGTTGAGCGCAATGCTGCCCGCGCTCACCGGCAGTAGGCCCATGATGGCGCGCAGCACGGTGGTCTTGCCGGCGCCATTCGGGCCGATGATGGTAGTGAGCTTGCCCTTCTGGACGGACAGTGACACATCCCACAGCACATTGATGGCGCCATAGCCGGCGCGCAGGTTTGTTATCTTGAGCATCGTCTCAGGCATCGTTTCAGCTGTCGCTTCAAGCATTTGTTCAAGCATGCGCGGCTCCCGTGTAGCTTTCGATGACGGCCGCATCGCGGAAGACCGCGTCGGGCGTGCCGTCGGCGATCAATTGACCAAAATTGAGCACAGCGACGCGCTGGCACAGATTGCTGATCGTTTCGATGTCGTGCTCGATCATGACGATGCCCACGCCAAAGGCGGCATGCAAATCCTTCAGCATGCCCATGAAGCGGCGCTTGCCGTTCGTTTCCAGGCCCGCCAGCACTTCATCGAGCAGCAGCAGTTTCGGATTGGTGGCCAAGGCCTTGGCCACTTCCAGTGCTTTGAGCTCCGTCAGCGCCAGTTCGCTGGCCGCGTCGCGCCCGGCCTTGTCCGCCAGGCTGGTGAATTCGAGTATTTCATCGATCTTGCGCATGTCCACCGTGCCGGTGCCGAAGCGCTGTGCCACGATGAGGTTTTCGCGCACTGTCAATTCATGCATCGGTTGCGGAATCTGGAAGGTGCGGCCCAGTCCCAGTCGCGCGCGCTGGTACATGGGGGTGGCCATGATGTCGCGTCCCTCGAAGCGGATGCTGCCGCTGGTGGGGCGCACCAGGCCCGAGATCGCATTGAACAGCGTGGTCTTGCCGGCGCCATTCGCGCCCACCAGGCCTATCACGTCGTGGCTGCCCACTTTCAAGGTGACGCAATCGACGGCCGTCAGGCCGCCGAAGCGCACCGAGACATTATCGAGTTCAAGCATGTGCTTTCTCCTTCGCTTTTTCCTTGACCGGCACTTTCTTCAGCCACTTTTTCAGCAGCGGCAGCAGGCCGTTCGGACTGAAAACGATCATCGTCACCAGCAGCACGCCCAGCACCAGTTGGTGGCCCGTGGGGATCAGTGCTTTGAAAATGAGCTGGTCGACCAGGTAGACCACCACGGCGCCCAGCACGGGGCCGAGCAGCGTGCGGTAGCCGCCGAAGATGGCCGCCACGATGGGCAAGGTCACCCACAGGCTGCTGAAGGCATAGTCCGGTTCCAGGAAGTTGATGTAGTGGGCGTTGAAGGCGCCGAACAGGCCCGCCATGAAGGCTGACACCAGCAGCATGGCGCCTTTCAGCAAGGTGCTGTTGACGCCGACGACGCGCGTGGCGTCTTCGCTGTCGTGCATGGCGCGCAGGGCGATGCCGTAGTGGCTGGCGCGGATGCGGCTGTAGGCGAAGGCGCAGGCTACCACCAGCGTCAGCACCACCAGGTAGGCACCCGTCTTGCTGGATAAATCGAAGCCGAGAACGGTTGGCAGGGTGGGGATGTTGTTGATGCCGCCGGCGCCGCCCGTGACCGAACTCCATTGCGTGGCGAGGATGCGGAAGATATGCGCGTAGGCGAGGATGGCCAGCGCAAAATACGGCCCGCGCAGGCGCAGCACGGGCAGCATGATGACGGCAGCGATGGCTGCCCCCGCGCCGCCCAGCAGCATGGCCGGTAACACGGGCAAGCCCAGTTTCACGCTAGTGAGGGCCGAGACATACGCGCCCACGCCGAAGAAGGCGGCATGGCCGAAGCTGACCATGCCGCCCAAGTTGCCCAGCAGGGCCCAGGACATGGCCACGCCGCCGATGATCAGGGCCGCCACCACCATGCTCATCACATACTGGTTGCCGCCCAGGGCCAGCGGTACGGCAATGTACGCGGCCAGCAGCAAACTGGCTGTTGAAATCAGTGTCGAGCGCTTCATCCGCGCCTCCGTTGTGCGCCGAACAAACCATTGGGCATGATGAACAACACCAGCAGGAACAGCACCATACCGGACAATTCCTGCAGCGCGGAGCTGGCCAGGGTGACGGTCAGCGCTTCTGCCACGCCCAGCAGCACGGCGGCGATCAGCACACCGGGGATCGAGCCGATGCCGGCCAATACCGTGATGATGAACGCTTTTACCGTCAGCGCGCCGCCGTAGGCCGGCTGGATCACGCCATAGCTGAACAGGGCGACACCGGCGAAGGCGGCCAGGATGCCGGCCACGAGGAAGGAGACCAGTTCCGTGCGGCCCGGGTCAATGCCCATCAGCTTGGCTGCGTCGCGGTTGCTGGAAACGGCTCGCACGGCGCGGCCATACCAGCTGGTGGCGAGCCAGCGCCATAGCGCCGCCATCAGCACCAGGCTGACGCCGAAGAAAATCACTTCGCTGCGCATGCTGAAAAACGGGCCGATCTCGATGCCCTCCTGTAGCCAGCTCGATGAGGTCGAGCGGATGTCCGCCTTCCACACCAGCAAGATGCCATTGGTGAGAATGACGCCGATGCCGTAGGTGAGGATCAGCGAATTGATTTCGCGGTCTTTCTGGATGCGGCTCACTATCAGGTAGACGCCCACGGACGCCAGGCTGACGATCACCAGCGCGATGGGAATGGCGAACATGGGGCCGAGCCCCAGGCCAGACTCCACGCTGTAGGCAATGTAAGCGGCCAGCAGCACCAGTTCACCGTGCGCCAGGTTGATCACCTTCATGGTCCCGAAGACCAGCGCCAGTCCCAGTGCGATCAGGGCGTAGGAGCCGCCCTGCAGCAAGCCCGAATACAGCGCTTGCAAGATTAATTCTGTCATGTCGTCGTCCCGTCAGGCATCCCGCTTGCATCGCCACGGATGCATCAGCGATGCCGTTCATCGGTGCACGCCCGGCGGGCGTGCGCGTGTGCAGGGGGAGGCTGCCGCTTACCAGGGCAGGGCTGGATAGGCCAGCTTGCCCGTGGCGTGTTCTTTTGGCCAGACGATGACCACCTTCTTGTCCTGGTGCTGCGCCATGCGATGCACGAAGTTCGGGTTGTCGCCATTGGCGGAAAACTGCACCCGGCCGATCAGCGTTTCGCGGTCTGTCTTGCGCATTTCCTCGGCCACGCCGCCTTTCTTGAGCGTGCCCTTGTCGGCCGCGCGCGCGATCGCCTCGAACAGCAGCATCGATTGCACATAGCCGAACTGGCCCAGGTAATCGGGTTCCTTCTTGTACAGCTGTTTGTAGGCGTCGTTGAAAGTCATGCCGTCGGCTGTCTTGAAGTCGGCGGGGAAGGGCAGCAAGGCCGTACCGAAGACATTTGGCATCAGCTCAGGGAAGTCGGCCGCCATCTTCGGCGTGGCCAGCGACCACACGCCCACCATGGCCTTGATTTTTGGCTTGAGCACGCGGGCTGCGCGGATGATGCCCACGTAGTCGTTTTCATAGCCGACCATGGCCACCACTTCTGATTTATCCTGCAGCTTGATCTTGTTGATGATGGGCTTGAAGTCGGTAATGGCTGGGTCGAACGAGTGCGTCGTCACCTTCACGCCCCTGGCGGCCAGGGCCTTTTCCACGTCTTTCGCCAGGCCCGTGGTGGCATCCTTGGTCGAATAGACGATGGAGACGGATTTGGCGCCCACGTCCTGTAACAGTCCCAGCATGGCCTTTTCGTAGCCGGCTGTGTTATTGATGCGAAAAAAATTCTTGCGCCCGCTGGTCACCAAGCTGTCGTCCACGCCGCCCGAGGTGATGTAGACCAGGCCCAGTTTGTTCGCCGTATCCGAGGCAGGCGAGATATTGTTTGAGCCATAGCCGCCCGTGATGGCCACCACGCCCTGGCTGGCCAGTTTTTCCACGGCGGCGATGGCCTTGGCGGGCGCCGATTCGTCGTCGATGGTGATGACCTTGATGGTGTGCTTGCCATTGCTCTTGTTAAATACCTCGGCTGCCACCATGATGCCTTCTTGCATGCCGGCGCCGACCCTGGCCAGGTTGCCCGTCAGGGGAATTTCCGCGCCGACCAGGAATTCGTCGGCGCTGGCGTGCGTCATCGAGGCGCTGGCAAGCAGCGCTGCCATGGCGATGCGTGTGTATCTGCGTTTCATCGTGTCTCCTCCGGTGATGTGACTCGGTTTGCCAGCGCCAGGATCGGTGCCGGCAAAGCTACCCGCCTGGGTTTTATTGTCGGGTCTATTGAAAGCAACTGCAATGGAAAATTTACTGTCTGTTCTGTGCCAGTAGCCGCAACTGGCCCTTTAAAATCTTGCCCGTGGCGGCCGCTGGCAGCGCGTCCATGACGATGATGGCCGACGGGCGTTTGTAAGGCGACAGGGTCTGCGCCAGGTAATCGTGCAAAGCCTGCAGCGTCACGGGGTGCTGCGGGTCCAGTTCCACATAGGCGATGACGTCTTCGTTGCCATCGTCCAGGGTGCGTCCCACCACAGCCGACTGCACCACGCAAGCATGCGCGTTGAGAGCGGTTTCCACTTCCAGCGGATACACATTGAAGCCGGAACGGATGATCAGCTCCTTGGTGCGGCCCACGATGAACAGGGCGCCGTCCGGCTCCTGGCGCGCCATGTCGCCCGTGTTGAGCCAGCCGCCATCGCGCATGGTCGCCGCCGTCAAGGCAGGTTCGCGGTAATAGCCGGCCATGACGTTCGGTCCGCGTACCCACAGTTCGCCCGCTTCGCCCGGCGCCACGTCCGCGCCGGCCACGTCCACCACGCGCACTTCCACGCCCGGAATCGGCGTGCCGACGGAACTGTCTTGGCGCGGCGCGTCGAGCCGCGTCTGGCTGATGGTGGGCGCGCTTTCCGTCATGCCGTAGCCGTTGTGCAGCGCGGTGCCCAGCAGTTTTTCGACGTCGTGTTTGAGTGATGGTGCCAGCGGCGAGCCGCCCGCATACGCGAAGCGCAGCCGGGTGGGCAGCGGCGTGTCGGCGCCGCCCAGGGTTTGCAGCAGCTTGGCGTACATCGCGGGCACGCCTTGCACGATGGTCAATGCCTCGCTTTTCAGCGCGCCCAGCAGCGCGTCGACGGAAAAGCGCGGCACCAGATACAGCGCCGCGCCCGCATACAGCGTGCCCAGTGCAACCGAGGCCAGACCGTACACGTGCGAAATCGGCAGCACGCCGTAGGCGCGGTCACTGGGCGTCAAGCCGCGCAATGTGCTTGAGACGGCAGCAATGAACAGCAGATTGCGGTGCGTCAGCATGACGCCCTTCGATTGTCCCGTCGTGCCCGTCGTGTAGATCAGCGCGGCCACCTGTTCATTGCCGGTCACGCAGGCTTCGGCGATGGCTGTGTCGCTCAAGCCACCGGCCAGCAGCTCTCCCATGCCATCGACCCGGCATGGGGTCGCAGCGTGGCGCGCCGCATGCGCGGCCGCTTCCGGCGAGGCGCCGGCCAGGAACAGCACGCGCCGCGCCGAGCAATGCGTGGCGATGGTGTCGATCTCGCGTGCCGACAGGCGCGCATTGACGTTGACGATCCAGGCGTCGATACTGGCGGCCGCGAAGATCAGCGCCACTTGCAGCGCGCCGTTTTCGCCCACCACCATCAGGCGGTCGCCGGCGCGCACGTCGAGCTTGCGCAACAACTGCATTGCATTTTCCACACTGTGCTGTAACTGCGCATAGGTCCAGTGCCGTCCACCCTCGTGCAGCGCGGGCGCGTCCGGCGCGCGCGCCGCCCAGTAGGCGGGGATAGCCGACAGGCGCGCCGGCAAGCGGGCCAGCAAGGCTGGGATATCCATCGCCGCCTGCTTCACTTTTGCGCTGCCTTGATCATGTTGCGGGCGATGACGATTTGCTGGATCTGCGTCGTGCCTTCGTAGATGCGAAACAGGCGCACGTCGCGGTAGAAGCGCTCGGCCGCATATTCGCTGATGTAGCCTGCGCCGCCGTGGATCTGCACGGAGCGGTCCGCCACGCGGCCGCACATTTCGGAGGCGAACAGCTTGCAGCACGACGCTTCTGTCGAAATGTCTTCTTGCCTGTCGCGCCGGCGCGCAGCGTCGAGCACCATGCTGCGCGCGGCGTAAATTTCTGCCTTGCTGTCGGCCAGCATGGCCTGGATCAGCTGAAATTGCGCGATAGGCTGACCGAACTGCTGGCGCTCCATGGCATACGCCAGCGCGTCAGCGAGCATGCGCTCGGCCGCGCCCACGCAGACGGCGGCGATGTGCAAACGGCCCTTGTCGAGTACCTTCATGGCCGTCTTGAAGCCCACGCCTTCCTTGCCGCCGATGATGTTTGCTGCCGGTACGCGGCAGTTTTCAAAGATCACGTCGCAGGTATGCGCGCCTTGCTGGCCCATTTTCTTGTCGATTTTGCCCAGGGAAAGACCCGGCGTATCCTTTTCCACGATGAAGGCGGAGATCGCCGAGGCGCCGCGCTTGATGGGGTCCGTGCGCGCCATCACCGTGAAGATGCTGGCCTCGGGCGCGTTGGTGATGTAGCGTTTGCTGCCGTTGAGAATATAAAAATCGCCATCGCGCACGGCACTCGTGCGCAGCGATGCCGCATCGGAGCCGGAATCGGCTTCCGTCAGGGCGAATGAACCGATGATCTCGCCGCTCGCCAGCTTCGGCAGGTAGTGCTGTTTCTGTGCCTGCGTGCCGTCGATGACGATGCCTTGCGAGCCGATGCCGTTGTTCGTGCCGATCAGCGAGCGGAAGGCGGGCGAAGTGCGGGCGATTTCAAAGGCGACCCGCACTTCCTCTTCCATGCTCAGCTCCAGGCCGCCATAGGCTTCCGGGATGGACAGGCCGAACAGGCCCAGTTCACGCATCTGCGCCACGATGGCGGGCGGTATCGTATCCGTTTCGGCCACCAGCGCCTCGTTCGGCACCAGCACTTCGCGCACGAAACGGGCGATGCTGTCGAGCAGAATGTTCAGAGTTTCTTCGTCGCGTATCATCGGGGTCCTCGGAGGCAATGTTGAGAGGGGGCGCGCAGTCTAACCGCGACCCAGATTTTTTTCCACTGTCTTGACCAAGGCAACCAGGCGCGGCCCCAGGTCAGATTCGAGTTTTTCACGCGATAGCAGGAAGGCGGGGCCGCCGCAATTGAAGGCCATCACCTGTTCGCCGTCAAGGCCCGGCATGGGCACGCCCACCGCATGCACGTCACTTTGCCATCCGCCGGCAGAGATGCAAAAGCCGCGCTCCTGGTAATCCTTGAAGCCTTGCTCGATGCCGGCCTTGATGCGCGGCCAGCGTTCTGTGTCGTGTACGCGTGCATGATCCATCAGATAGTCGCACTCGGCCTGCGGCAAGATGCACAGCAGGGCCTTGCCCATGGCCGTCGTCATCAAGGGAATGCGCGAACCGACGTCGAGGCGCAGGGTGACGTTGGCGCTGCTGCGACAGGTCTCCACGTAGACCATGCTGAGACGGTCGCGCGTGCCCAGCGACACGGAGGCCTGCGCATGTTCGGCCAGTTCTTCCATGTGCGGGCGTGCCATCTTGCGCACGTCCAGGTGCGACAGCATGCGGTAGCCGAGGGCCAGCACGCCGGCGCCCAGCTGGTACTTGCCCAAATTGTCCGAATAATTGAGGTAGCCCAGTTTGGTCAGGGTATAGCTGAGGCGCGAAATCGTCGGTTTCGGGATGCCCGTGCGCTTGGCCATGTCTGCGTTCGAGAGGAACACTTCGCCGGGGCAAAAGCAACGCAGCACTTCCAGGCCGCGCGCCAGCGCGTTGACGAACTGGCGGTCCTTGCCTTCCTCATCATCGCTGAAGACCATGATTTCCGGATCTGCTGCGACCTGACGATTTGTCATATGTGCATTCATTTTCTGCCTCCCCGAAGCGAGTTTGCCTAGCCGTAGCGTACAAGTCAACCGTTTTGTGAAACGTCCGTTCGCACAGCGAAATGCTGCGCTGCATGAAAAAGGCCTGAGATTGGGCTCGCGCGCGACTTTGCTGATGCCGCATCGGCGCGCATTTGTGCAGCAGTTGGCTCGGGGGAGCAATTGTTGCGCGAAGCCGTGCAGTGATGCGCGGCAGGCGAGGGCGTCCTTGCCCTGCAGGCGCGGGCTGGCGTTATGGATGTGCGCGGGGAAAACGCCGGTGTCGCCGACTGGCTGGCGCTGGAGAGGAGAAATTAAACTATTGTGTTGATAGTTGCGCGGTTCAGGTCTTGACGTCGATCAGGCTGCCCAAGGCCTGGTCGGCCGCCTTGACGACATTCGCCGACAGGTTGAAGCCAGCCTTGTAGACAAGGTTATCCGTCAGTTCGGATGCCAGGCCCACACCGTTAGGCTTGCTTTCAGCGGCCTTGGCCGCAGTTGCATTGGCGCCGCTGACGCTCTCGCTGGCGGCCAGTTTGCGCCCTTCGACGGAAAGGGTGACGCCGGTGCCGGCCGGGCTGGTTTCCTGGAAGTTGGCCGATTGTGGCTGGAAGCCCGGCGTATTCGCATTGGCGATATTATTGGCGGCCACGTCCAGCGCGCGCTGGTTGGCGGTCAGCCCCGAGGTACCGGTGGTGAGTGCGGATATGGACATGACGGCTCCTTCAGAATGCCGCTAGTTTACTCTTGTTCCACCTGTTACGCCCTGTTTCCCCGGTTTTCTGCTCAGTTTTCCTTGTCGGCCCCTGAAAGCGTCGCCGGCTTACGCGCCAGCACCAGTGCAAACGCCGCTGACCATGCGCAATAGGCGTACCGCGCACGATAGTTGTCGCCGAAACGGGCGATGGGCGAATATACTAGGCGAAAAGGGAGGCGTTGCGCCTTCCGTCAGCCCTTATTATCGAGCGAGAATTCACCCTTATGGCGTCATCCCCAGAAAACCTCAGCATGGCCGTGTTTTGCGACTTCGAGAACGTCGCGCTCGGCGTGCGAGATGCAAACTACGAAAAATTCGATATCAAGCCCATCCTCGAACGCTTGCTGCTCAAGGGCAGCATCGTGGTCAAGAAGGCCTATTGCGACTGGGACCGTTATAAAAGTTTCAAGGGCACCATGCATGAGGCGAACTTTGAGTTGATCGAAATTCCCCATGTGCGCCAGTCCGGCAAGAATTCTGCCGACATCCGCCTGGTGGTCGATGCCCTGGACCTGTGCTACACCAAGGCGCATGTGAATACCTTCGTCATCATCAGCGGCGATTCCGACTTTTCGCCGCTGGTGTCGAAGCTGCGCGAAAATGCCAAGCAGGTGATCGGCGTGGGCGTCAAGCAGTCAACCTCCGACCTGCTGGTAGCGAACTGCGATGAGTTCATTTTCTACGATGACCTGGTGCGCGAGAGCCGCCGCACTGCCGCCAAGCGCGATGCGCGCGAAAGCCCGGCTGCAGCCGTCAAGCGTTCGCCCGACGAAGAAGTACGCCGCAAGGAAAAATACGAGTCGCGCAAGACCGAAGCGATCGACATGGCCGTCGAAACCTTCGACGCGCTGGTGTCCGAGCGCGGCGACAGCGGCAAGATCTGGGCTTCGATGCTGAAAGAAGCAATCAAGCGCCGCAAACCGGACTTCAGCGAGTCTTACTATGGTTTCCGTACCTTCGGCAACTTGCTGGAAGAAGCGCAGACGCGCGGCTTGCTCGAATTTGGCCGCGACGAGAAATCGGGTGCCTATGTCTACCGCAGCAGCGCCCTGGTAGCCGCGCCGGCTGCCGCGAACACGCAGACAGTCAGCGAGTCCACTGCCAGTGGCGACACTGGCGTGACGGCGGAAGAGGGCAACCATCGCGAAGGCGGTAGCCGCCGCGATTCGCGCCGCAATAGCCGTGGTGGCCGCAAGCAGAATGAACATCGCCGCGGCGAAGCGCCACAGGCCTTCGTGCCGGTGGCCGAGGCCGAAGCGGCTGTCACCGAGCAGTTTGTGCCGGCATCACAGCCGAAAGTGCAGCCGGAAGCGTCGCAGGAAGCGCCGCAGGAAGTAGTCGAAGCGGTAACCGAGGTGGTGGCAGAAGAAGGCAGCGCCAAGCGCGGTTCGCGCCGTAATGGCCGTGGTGGCCGCAAGAATGGCGATGGCGCCCGCGAAGCGCGTGCCGAGGCAGTCGAGGTGGCAGCAGCGCCCGAGCCGGCGCCCGAGCCAGTAGCCGAGGTGGTCGTGGAAACGGTCGCCGAAACTGTTGCCGAAGCGAAGACCAAGGCCAAGCCGCGCACGCCGGCGCGCAAGGCGGCAGCATCGAAAAAGCCGGTCAAGAAGGCGCTTGACGCCGTACTTGAAGCGGCGCCTGTCGTCGAAATGGCGCCGCTGGAAGTGGCGCTCGTGGCGGAAGCCAAGCCGGCCAAGGCGCCGCGCAAGACCCCGGCACGCCGTCCCGCGCGCAAGAAGGCGGAAGCGGCTTGATAGGCTGAGCCGCAATAAACGGGGCGGCAACTGCATGCGCCCCGGTTTTTAGCGGTACTGCCTTGCGCAAACCGCGCACCGAGATCTCCCCAAGCGTGTACGATGAGCGTTTTTTAACGCAGCGGGCGGTCAAGCATGTACCACGGTGAGCGGTTCAATAGTATTTCCCATATGCTGGGCGCCGCGCTGGCGGCCATCGGCGGCGTCATCTTGGTCGCCGCCGCAGCTCGCGCGGGCGACCCCTGGAAAATCGTCAGCTGCAGCGTGTATGCGGCGATGCTGCTGACCCTGTACCTCACTTCCACCCTGTACCACAGCGTGCGCGGCAAGGCCAAGGCTGTGCTGCAGCGGCTCGACCATTGTGCCATCTACCTGCTCATCGCGGGAACCTATACGCCGTTCATGCTGGTGACCCTGCGCGGGCCATGGGGGTGGTCGCTGTTCGGCGTCGTCTGGGCGCTGGCGCTGTTTGGCATCGTGCAGGAATATGTGTACGCGAAAGGCGCGCGCATCCTGTCGCTGGTGATTTACGTGGCCATGGGCTGGCTGATCGTCATCGGCATCAAGCCGCTGCTGGCGGCGCTCGAGTGGAACGGTTTCCTGTGGCTGGTGGCCGGCGGGCTGTGCTATACGGGCGGTATCGTTTTCTATGCCACCGACCACAAGCTGCGCCATGGTCACGGCATCTGGCACCTATGCGTGCTGGCTGGCAGTAGCTGTCATTTTATCGCCATTTTGTTCTACGTTGCCTGATCTTGCCTATCGCCCTGATTGTTGCCGCGATTCTATTATAATGCCGGGATCTGTGAAATTCCGGCAATAATGTGGGCAATAATGT
Organism: Janthinobacterium sp. CG_23.4; assembly: GCF_029892305.1. Classification (NCBI taxonomy): domain Bacteria; kingdom Pseudomonadati; phylum Pseudomonadota; class Betaproteobacteria; order Burkholderiales; family Oxalobacteraceae; genus Janthinobacterium; species Janthinobacterium sp. CG_23.4. Next base: position 1,844,199 of record NZ_JARXUX010000001.1, read on the forward strand.
GGGCAATAAGAAGGCAGCAATGGATATCAATTCGGACGACCTGAAAATCTTCGTCGCCGTCATCGACAGCGGCACCCTGAGCGCGGCCGCCGTGCATCTGGGGCAAACCACCTCGGGCGTCAGCCGCGCGCTGTCGCGCCTGGAAGACAAGCTGGCTACCTCGCTGCTGACGCGCACCACGCGGCGCATGGAGCTGACGGAAGAGGGGCAGCTATTTCTGGACAAGGCGCGCGCCATCCTTGCCTCGATGGAAGACGTCGAGGAATCGATCCGCATCCGCCGCCAGAAGCCTGCTGGGCGCCTGTGCGTGGATGCCGCCTCGCCCTTCATGTTCCATTGCGTGGTGCCCCACGTGGCCGAGTTTCGCGCCATGTACCCGGAGATCCGTCTGGAGCTGAGCAGCAACGAGCAGATCGCCGACCTGCTCGCACAGCGCACCGATATCGCTATTCGCATCGGCGCGCCCGTCGATTCGAGCCTGCATGCGCGAGCGCTCAGTGCCAGTCCCCTGCACGTGCTGGCCACGCCCGCCTACCTTGCGCGCCACGGCGTACCAGGCACGCCGGAAGCGCTGTCCGGCCATGCCCTGCTGGGTTTTGCGCAAGATGAACGGGGCAATCACTGGCCGCTGCGCCACGCTGCCGGCAACAGCCTGCAGACCGTGCCTGCGCTGGCCGCGACCAGTGCAGAAACGCTGCGCCAGCTGGCGCTGCACGACCAGGGCATCGTCTGCTTGCCCGACTTCATGACGCAGGCTGACATCGCGGCCGGCCGCCTGGTCAAGGTGCTGCAGCCGTTTTACACCGGCTATCGCCAGCAGATCGACGCCGTGTATGAGCGCAATACGCAGCAGGCGCTGCGCATCCGCTGTTTCCTCGAATTCCTCCAGCAGAAGCTGTAGCCATGGACAGCGGCATGCAGTGTCCGACTTGCGGCCAATATGGCGACCTGCTGCACGCAACCATCCGCAAAACGGGGCAGCAGGTGATCGTCTGCTCGGAGTGCGACGCGCTGTGGGAGCAAGCAGAGGCGCAGACCGACGTTGCCAGTAAGCTCGATGTCGACGCGTTCCTGGCCGGCTGGGGTCCGCACGGAAGCTGGGAGGAACTTGAGGTCCTGGTGAGGCTGCCTGCGCTATAGCGTGCGGCGGCAGCTGCAGTGCGCTGCGTGAGAAAACGCGTATTTTCCATCAAATCTGGCATGTTAGCCTATGGCAATCAAAAACATTCCAAGGATGAAATGAAAAGGCTATTTTTCCTGATTGTCTTGCTGTGTGCGTCCAGTGCCGGCGCCGCTGAGATCAATTACGCCGGCAAGGCCGATTGTCGTGTTGCCGAGCATGCGCGGGTTGCCGGTCAAGCGGCGTACTGGAGTGGCGCCTGCAAGGACGGCTATGCCAGCGGACCCGGTGCCTTGCAATGGAGCAAGGACGGCAATGCAACGGAACGCTATGAAGGGGCGCTGAGCGAGGGCCAGCCGCAGGGTGAAGGTATCGCGCAGTGGGCGGATGGCAGCCTGCACCAAGGCAGCTATCGGAACGGCATGCTTGAAGGTCCTGGCCTGATCGTCTTTGCGGACAAGGCAAAGATGACGGCCACGTTCGAGCGCGATGCGCCAGCCGGTGCAGTGACGGTGATAGCGCGAAATGGCGACCGCTATGAGGGCGGCTGGCAGAATGGTCCGGAAGGCAGCGGCAGCATGACATTTGCGTTGGGCGGCGTCTATCGGGGCGCATGGCACGAAGGCAATCCTCTGGGGGGCGGCGAAATACTATACCCGAACGGACAAGTGCTGAAGGCACGCTTCAATGGCAGCTTTCAGCTGACGCAGCAGCCGGAGGCTTCTGCGACACCTAGGCTGTATGACATCAAGCAGAAAGACGCATATATCGGCTCGAATATTGCGCCCGTTGTCAGTAGCGGCCATGCCGTACCGCCGGAAAAATCGTATGCCGAATTGACACGCGAGCAGCAAATGCTCGTCAAACGCCGCTACCCCTTGTTGCAGGATGATGATGTGCCGGCCTATCCGGAAAAGGGCTTGTCGTTCGTGTCGCGCGCCATGCGCCATATGATTTCGTATGCGGGCATCACCGGTGTATTGCGCGCCAATGTCAGTGTCAACGAAAATGGCGTGCCACAGAGTGTCGTCGTGCTGGAAAGTCCCGACAGCGAGGCTGGCAAGCTGGCGGCGTCTGTCTTCATGCTCGCCAAATATTCGCCGGGCCGATGCGCGGGCCATCCCTGCGCGATGGTGGTGCCTTTCAGTTTCTCGCTGGAATTCAAGCAGTAGCGTCGCTGGCACGCCGCAACTGCTGCCATGCCTGTGAGTTTGCATGAGCGAGATGCCCGCTCAGGCGGCCACGTTGATGTCGCTGCGCAGCAGCAGTTCCACCTCGTGTGCGGGCAGCGGGTGGCTGAAATAATAGCCTTGCGCTTCATCGCAGCCGTGCTGGCGCAGGTAGTCCAGTTGTGCCGCCGTTTCCACGCCTTCGGCTACCACGCGCAGTTTCAAATTGTGCGCCAGGGCGATGATGGAGACGACGATGGCCGCATCGTCGGCATCGCGCGCCACGTCGCCGACGAAACTACGGTCGATCTTCAGCACGTCGATGGGGAAGGTGCGCAGGTAGGCGAAGCTCGAATAGCCGGTGCCGAAGTCGTCGATCGACAGTTGCACCCCCAGTGCCTTCATGTCGTGCAGCTGGCTGACCGCCAGCGCCACGTCGTGCATGAACAGGCTTTCCGTCAATTCCAGTTCCAGGCAGGCGGGCGGCAGGTCCGTTTCGAGCAGCACTTCGGCGATCGAGGCGACCAGGTTCGGTTCATTGAACTGGCGCGCCGACAGGTTCACGGCCAGGCGCAGCTTGTCCAGCCCCGCCGCATGCCAGCTTTTCACCTGCGCGCACGCCTGGCGCATGACCCAGGCACCGATCGGCACGATCAGGCCCGTATCTTCTGCCAGCGCGATGAAGCGCTGCGGCGCCACCATGCCCAGCTCCGGGTGCTGCCAGCGCAGCAGCGCTTCCACGCCGACGATGCGCCCGCTGGCCAGGTCCACCTGCGGCTGGTAATGCAGCACGAACTGCTCGCGCTCGAGCGCGTTGCGTAGCGCCGTCTCGATGCGCAGGCGCTCCAGCGTGGCCTGGTTCATGGCTGTGGTATAGAACTTGATGTTGTTGCGGCCCTGTTTCTTGGCGCAGTACATGGCGATGTCGGCTTGCTCGATCAGGTTCTGCGTCTCGCCATGCAAGGTCACGTCGCCGGGAGCGTCGTAGCGCGACATGTCGTAGACGGCCACGCCGATGCTGCAAGTGACGAAAAATTCTTTGCCGTCGAGCAATACCGGCTGGGCCACGGCATGCATCAGGCGCTGCACGATGGCGTCGCTGAGCACTTCGTCGGCCTGTTCACTGAGGATGGCGACGAATTCATCGCCCGACAGACGCGCCACCATATCACTTTCGCGCAGGCTGGTCTGCAGGCGTGCGGCGATGGTTTTCAGGAGCAGGTCGCCGGCCTTGTGGCCCAGGCTGTCATTCACAAATTTAAAACGGTCGAGATCGATCAGCAGCACCCACAGCGCGCGGTTCTTGCGCCGCGACAGGGCCATCGCCTGCGCCAGGCGGTCGCGCAGCAGGGCACGGTTAGGCAGGCCAGTCAGCACGTCGTGGTGGGCGATGTGCTGGATTTTTTGCTCGACTAGCTTGCGTTCCGTGATTTCGGACCCCGTGCCCCGGTAACCGCGAAATTCGCCCAGCTCGTTGAACAGCGGTTCGCCATTGACGCTGAACCAGCGCAGCTGGCCATTGCGGTCTTTCATTGCATATTCGAGGTTGGAGAAGGCCAGGTGCGATTCCAGATAGGCGATATGCTGCTTGCCCCAGCGCGAATTGCGCATCTCCGGGTTGTTGTCCCAGCGCGTCATGCCGATGAAGCGTTCCAGCGGCATGTTCGACTTGTCCGAGAAACCGCTGGTGATGTGGGTGAAGCAGAAGTTGGCATCCTGTTCCCAGTACCAGTCCGAGGACAGTGCCAGCAGCCGGCGGAAGCGCTTTTCGCTTTCCCGCAAGGCGCGCTCCGTTTGCTTGCGCGCCCGCACGTCGGCGCTGAGCAGCTCATTGCTGCGCTTGAGGTCGGTCGTGCGCTGTTCCACCAGCAGTTGCACGCGGCGCGAGCGCTGCGTCAGCGATTGCACGAACGCTGCCGTCAGCACGCTGAACAGCAAGCCCGTGATCAGGGTGAGCAGGGAGCCCAGGTGGTCGGCCAGGAAGGGGCGTGGATGGGCCTCCACGCGCACATGCCAGGAGCGACCGGCGCAAGCAAAGCTTCGCTCATAATGACTGTGATAGGGAAATTGCAGCCAGCGCGGCAGCGACTGCCAAGTTCCGGACGTTGCATCGGCGGGCGCCTGACCATGGCCGAAGATTAATTGGCGCGGGTCTGCGCTAGCGTCGGCATAGACGCTCAGTGCGAGCTGCGGCTCGCCCAGCAAGTCGGCTCCGGCGAGGATTTTCTGTACCAGTTCGTCTGCGCGCACGACGACGGCCGTATCGCCGATCAGCGCCGCGCGCCGCTGCTGCAGCGTCTGCAGGGGCGCGCCGTGGCGGTACACGGGACGCAGGATGAGGAAGCCCCGTTGCGGCCCCTGCGCCAGAGTCAGCAGGCCGCTGGCGGTGGTCTGGCCGCTGATGATGGCCTGCTCCAACGCTTGCGCCAGCAAGCTGTTCTGGCTGACGTCCAGGCCAAAGGCGGCGCGGTTGCTGTGCAAGGGGACGAGGTAGTCCACCACCAGGTAGCTGGCGCGTGTCGTGACGGGCACGACGATGCCATCGCGCATTTCCGTCATGGCATAATCGGGCACAATCTGGCGCAGCTCGGCCTCGAAGGCGGCGCGCTGTGCGTGCGGCAAGAAGCGGTGGAAATTGAAGGCCTGAATGAAAGGATGGCGCTGTAGCAGCGGCGTGGCGAAGTCTTGGAATTGCGCGCGCGTGACCAGTGGCACTGCGGCAAACAGCTGGTTCGTCGTGGTCAGCAGCTCGACCGCGTCGTCGAGTCCCTGCTCGATGGCGGCCACGCGCGCGCCGGCGCGTTGCTGCAGGCTCAGGCTCATTTTGTCGTATTCGAGTTCGCTGATGGCGGCGAACAGCGCTGCGGTGATGCTGATGCCGCAGGCAAAGGTCAGCGCTGCAGCGGCAGAAATCCTCAATGGCAGGCGGCCACGCAGCATGGTTTTTCCTATCTCACTTCATGGACACTTCGATGGTGTGGCGCCTGCCGGCCCCGCGCAGGCCGTAGTCTGTCATAAACTACATGCATGATACTGATTTTGCACCAAATTGCTGTGAATTAGCAACAGCATCGACGCTGCTGGAAGGCCGCTGTCAGTCGCCGCCCGCGCCCGACTGCCTGCGCACACGCCACAATTGCCATGCGGGCAGCAAGCGGTTCAGGAAAGCCAGGCCGCACACCCGCCGCCAGCGCACCAAGCGCACCATGCGCAAGGCACGGTCCGCCCCGAGCTGGTCGGGCCTGGCGGCGAAGATAATGCGATTATTGCCGGCGATGCCGTCGAAGTGGCACACGGCGCCGCGGAAGGTGAGGTTCAGGCGTGCGAGCATGGCGCGGTAGTGCTCGTCATAGCTGAACAGGTTAGCCACCAGCACCCCGCCGGGCAGCAGGGCGCGCAGGCAGTCCGCATAGAAGCGTGCGCTGCCGAGTGCGGGCGGCAGGCCCGTTTCGTCGTAGCCATCGAGCAGCAGTACGTCGGCGCAGCCTGGATGCTTGGCGATATAGTTGACGGCGTCCGTTTCGATGATGCGCAGGCGTGCATCGTCGGGCGGCAGCATGAACTGCTCGCGCAGGGCGATCACGTCGGCGCGCAATTCCAGCACCGTGATGCGCGCCTCGGGCAGGTAGCGGTGGCAGAACTTCAGCAGCGAGCCGCCGCCCAGTCCCACCATCACAATGTGCCTGGGACGCGGCACGAACAGGGTGAAGCACATCATGGCGCGCGCATAGCGCAGCAGCAGGTGGTCGGGGCGCGACAGCAGCATTTCGCTTTGGATCATGCCGGGCTGGAATTCCAGGCGGCGCCGGTCACCGCAGGTATGCACCTGAGGCGCGCTTACGGCAGGTAATTTGCTATGCGACATAGGACGGGTTCGCTGAGTGGGCTGGGGGAGATGCTTTGTTGCATTCAGAGAAATCTGATAAGCTCCCCATGAGCATACCCGATTAATTCGCACCGAGCGTCCGTAGACGGCATAGGCGAGCTTGCCGCCTGCCGTCCGACTCGCCTTCAGGCGCAGCGCAAGGCGCTCTACGGCACGCGGCGGTTCGGCCGCGCAGTCGGGCACCATGGAGACAAGCATGTTTTTAGACCACCCCATCATTACCGCGACGAACAGTTTGACCGAGCCTGACCGCATCGAGCGGCTGACGCGCGTGTATGGTTACGCGGCGGCGCTGGCCGACGTGGCCGCCAATGTCGGATTGATTGAAAAAGTGGCGCAGATCCACGATCACAAGGGCACCCTCATCGTGTTCTGGCACGAGGCGCCCAACGACATGGAAAAGCAGTATTTCGTGCAGGCGTGGTCCAGCAAGGTCGGCGACGGCAGCACGAATGTCGAACACGAAATCTGAGCTGGCGCGCTGCGCCTGCGCATCGATAGCGTAGCCCATGGATATCAAGACCCTGGTACTGGCCCTGGCGCTGGGCAATCTCAGCCTGTGCGCGGCCCTGTTCTTCTTTGAATACGAGCGCAAGAAGTCGCTCAGCATGTCCACCTGGGCGGTGGCCAAGCAATGCCAGGCCGTAGCCTGGTGTTTGCTGTATTTCCGCGGCGTGCTGCCCGATGTGCTGTCCATCTTGCTGGGCAACAGCCTGCTGTTTGCCGGCATGGCGCTCGACGCGGGCGCGCTGTGGCAGGCGGCCGGACGCAGTGGCTGGCGCCGCACCATGCTGCCGGCACTGGGCCTGTCGCTAGCGCTGTTTGCCGCCGGCTACCTGTTTGACGTCGCGCCGCTGTTGCGCAGCGCCGGCGGCTCGCTGATCGTGGCGGGCTTTTTCCTCTCTGGCGTGGCCGCGCTGAGCCTCCAATGGCGCGAGGCGAGCATGCTGCGCCGCTTCCTCGTTGTCAGCATGGGCCTGCTGTCGCTGCTGATCGCCGCGCGCGGCATGCTCGCCGCTGCCGTGCCGGATGTCGACGCCGAGTTGCTGCAACTGGCCGGTTTCGGCGCCCTGTACCTGATGATGCTGACGAATGCCTTCGGCTATCTGTTGCTGTCGCGTGAAAAACTGGGCGGCGAACTGGCGCGCCTGGAAGTGCTCGACGCGGCCACGGGCGTGCCGAACCGGCGCGGCTTTTACCAGGCGCTGGCGCCGTGGATGGCGCTGGCGCGCCGGCCAGGCTTGCCGACGGCGCTGGTGGTGCTCAATATCGACCATTTCAAGCGCGTCAACGACAGCTACGGCCATCCGGTCGGCGACGCGGTGCTGAAAGCGATCGTCGATATTTGTCGCCAGCAACTGCGCGACAGTGACTTGATGGGTCGCCTGGGTGGCGCCGAATTTGCTATCCAGCTGCCGCGCACGACCCTGGTCGATGCGCTGATGGTGGCCGAGCGCATCCGCGCTGCCATCGAAGCGCTGCCCGTCAAGACGGAGCGTGCCGTGCTGCAGCTGACAGCCAGCCTGGGCGTGACGACCATCCGCGCCGAGGACAGCAGCGTCAGCCTGTTCAAGCGCGCCGACGAGGCGCTGCAAGCGGCCAAGCAGGCGGGCCGCAACGCGGTGGTCGAGGCGCAGGGTAGCAGCACGCTGGACGTGTAGCGCGGCTATTTTCTGGGCGACCCCAGCCAGCTGGGCTCCTTGCCGCATTCCTTGCTCAAGAACAAGGCGTCGAGGCCGGGATCGCAGCGCCTGTCTGGTGCCTTCATCGGTGTCACGCGAAACCATGCGCTTCTGGGTAAGATTTTTTCCTCGCGTGGCGTCACCGGCGGTGCGGGCGGCAGGCTGTCTTGCCACCTTGACTCGTTGGCCGGCTCAGGCGGGTTGGCCCAGTCTGCACAAGCTCCATCAGCTCCATCAGCTCTATCAGCTCCACAGCGTGCGCCTGTGCTTCGCCAGCGTCCTCGGGGGGCGACTGCGTGCCTGCCTGTGCGCCAGCGCACAGGATGCTGCTGGCGAAGAAAAATAATGCGCTGCGTATAGCTGCGCTGCTTGCTCGATTCATGGCCTGTCCTTGTTTATTCCGGTTCATGCCTTGTCTTTGCTCATTGCCGCGAGAGCGTGCCCTGCAATAGCATCGCTTGTGCAAGCAAAAAGACAAGCAAATTACACGCTTATGTTACCAAAGGTACTATAGTTATGGCTAGCGGGTAGCTGCACTGCAGCACGGTGAGCGAGGCGCAAGGCGTGGGCACCGGGAGGTAGGCATTGCCTAACTGTTATTTAAGCCAAGCAAGTTATGCTACGCCATGCGCGCCAGGGTCTCTCTGCTCGTCCGCACTGCAGTTCCCTTTTTTACTCTTGCCAGGCCTATCATGAAAATGCTCAAATCCCTGCCTGTATGGCCGCTTGCCGCGCCCCTTGTCGGCTGGCTCTTACTGTTCGGTGCCACCTTCAATGTCGCTGGCGCTTACCAGATCTTGCTGGTCGCTGGCCTGATCGGCAGCGTGCTGGCCGCCGTCTACCACGCAGAAGTGGTGGCGCACCGCATCGGCGAACCCTATGGCACGCTGGTGCTGGCGCTCGCCGTGACCTTGATCGAGGTGGCGCTGATCGTCTCGCTGATGCTGGCCGGCGGGCCGGAAACGACGGGACTGGCACGCGACACGGTGTTTGCCGCCATCATGATCATTTTGAACGGCATCGTCGGCATTTGCCTGCTGCTGGGTGCTGGACGCCACCGCGAGCAGAGCTTCGGCCTGCTTGGCGTGAGCGCGTCGCTGGCCACCTTGGCCGCCATCGCTATCCTGACGCTGGTGCTGCCCAATTACACCTCCAGCGCCGCCGGCCCGTACTATAACTCCAGCCAGCTCATTTTTATCGCCGTCATCTCGCTGGTTTTGTACGGCACGTTCGTGCTGGTGCAAACGGTGCGCCACCGCGATTACTTCCTGCCCGAGGAAGCGGTCGGCGATGAAGAGGTGCATGCGGCACCGCCCACGCCCACTGTCGCCTGGGTCAGCGCCGGCGCGCTGCTGGTATGCCTGGGCGCCGTGGTATTGCTGGCCAAGTCGCTGGCACCCGCGCTGGAGACGGCCATTGCCGCCATGGGCGCGCCCAAGACCCTGGTCGGCATCGTCATCGCCGCCATCGTGCTGTTGCCCGAAGGCCTGGCCGCGGTGCGCGCGGCGCGCGCCAACCGTTTGCAAACGAGCTTGAACCTGGCGCTCGGCTCCGCCCTGGCCAGCATCGGCCTGACGATTCCCGCCGTGGTCGTGGTGTCGCTGGCCACGGGCCTGACGATCACCCTGGGACTCGATATCAAATCGACGGTGCTGTTGCTGTTGTCGCTGATGGTGGCCACCCTGTCCCTGGGCACGGGGCGCACCACCGTGATGCAGGGCACGGTGCACCTGGTGATTTTTGCCGTGTATCTATTTACCACTATCGTGCCATAAGTACCGCAGTGGGCCGCTGTTTTGTCACCATCCTGTCACGCCGCTGTCATACGATGGGGGTAGTGTGGTAGGATTTTTAAATCGTTTAAATGATTTATATAGTTTAGCAACTGAGTTTGCCAACTTTTTCAGTTGGCACGGCAATGACAAGACAAGAGGCAAGTATGTATGCAGCGGTGGACCTGGGGTCCAACAGTTTTCGTTTACACGTCGGCAAGCATGATGGCGACACCATACGCGTGGTCAAGAGCGTGCGCGACCCGATACGCCTGGCCGCCGGCCTGGACGCCAATGGCGACTTGACCGAGACCGCCATGCAGGGCGCGCTGGCCTGCTTGCAGCGCTTTCGCGCCATCCTCGCCGGCTATGAACTCGATGCCGTGCGCGTGGTGGCCACCTCGGCCATGCGCGTGGCGCGCAACGGTGCGGTCTTCCTGCCACTGGCCGAGCAAGCCATCGGCTACCCGATCGAGATTATTTCTGGCGAGGAAGAGGGGCGCTTGATCTACATGGGCGTGGCCAATGCGCTGGCCATTCCTGGCGAACGCCGGCTAGTGATGGATATCGGCGGCGGCTCGACCGAACTGATACTCGGGCGTGGCAACGATATCGAGCGCGTCGAATCGTTCAGCCTGGGTACTGTCAAGCAAAGCCTGTCGTTCTTCATTGGCGGGCGCATCGACGCGCCCTCGTTCGAGGCGGCCATCCTGTCTGCGCGCAGCCATTTCGAGGATGCCGCTCCGCCGTATCATCCGCAGCACTGGAAGACGGCCTATGGTTCTTCTGGCACCATCCGCACCATCGCCGACATTATCGCCCGCAATAAACTGGGCGATGGCTTGCTGTCCGGCGCCAGCCTCGATGCGCTGGTGCGCCGCTTCATCGAAATCGGCCATACCAGCCGCATTGACATGCCTGGCTTGCGCCCCGATCGCGCCAGCACCATCGTCGGTGGCCTGGCCATCTTGATCGGCTTGTTCCGCGAACTGGCCATTCCCGTCATGACGCCGATCGAGGCGGGTCTGCGCATGGGCGTGATGTGGGACCTGTACCTGCGCTCGACCAAGCGCGACCGCCGGGAACAGTCGGTGCAGTCCTGCATGGAGAAATTTCATATCGATCAGCAGCGCGCCGGCCGCGTCGCCGAGCAGGCGCTGGCCATGTATGCGCAGCTCAAGCCCACCTCCGAGGCCCTGGTGAAATGCCTGCGCTGGAGCAGTCTGCTGCACGAAGTGGGCCTGGCCGTGTCGCAGACGGGCTACCACAAGCACGCATCCTATATCGTGGAAAACGCGGACTTGCCCGGTTTTACCACGCGCGAACAGAAGACCATGAGCCGCTTGATCCTGGCGCAGAAGGGCAATTTGCGCAAGATCGGCGAAGTGTTGTCCGACCCTGATTTCGCCAAGGCCGTGCTGGCGCTGCGTCTGTCGATTCTGCTGATGCATGCGCGTATCGAAGCCGATTTTAGCGAACTGCGCCTGCGTATGAAAAGCCGAATCGAGCTTGACATCAAGCGCGACTGGGTAGCGCACCATCCCACCGTGTCGTTCTGGATTGAAAAGGAACAGGAATTCTGGGATGAAGTCGGGGTCGATTTTACCATCCGCGCCAGCACCTAGGCAGCGATGCCATAGGCATGGCTTGATGTTTGGCAAGCAAGATTTTAAAAAAAAGTATATATTGTTTATATTATTTATTAGATTGGAAAAACCATGACGAAAACTGTTCCAGTGCAAAAAACCGACAGCGCGCCCGTATCGATGTTCCCCACCAGCGCCTCGATCAATGCGGCAGCAGCCAAGGCCGCACCGGCTGCCAAGCCTGCCGCGAAACCGCTAGCCAAGCCGGTGGCAAAAGCTGCCGCCAAGCCAGTAGTCGCCAAGCCCGCCGCAGCCAAGCCTGCCGTTGCCAAGGCCTCCGTCGTCAAGCCAGTGGCCAAGGCGGTTGTTGCCAAGCCGGTCGCCAAGCCGGTCGCCAAAGCCGCTGCCAAGCCTGCCACCAAGCCTGCCACCAAGCCTGCCACCAAGGCGGCGGCCAAACCGGTCACCAAGGCTGTCGCCAAGCCGGCAGTGCAAGCCGCTGTCAAGCCGGCGGCCGCGAAAAAAGCACCGCTTGCCAAGGTCGTCGCCGTGAAGGAAAAGGCCCGCAAGCCGAAACTGGTGCGCGATAGCTTTACCATGCCGGAAGCGGAATACGAAGTGTTGGGTCAGGTTAAGAAAGTTTGCCTGAAGGCTGGTTTCGAGATCAAGAAAAGCGAATTGCTGCGCATCGGCGTTGCCCTGATCAGCCAGATCGACCTGGCGACCCTGCAAAGCGTGCTGGCCAGTTTGCCGCAGCTGAAAACGGGCCGTCCAAAGAAGGATTGATGACGCGCGCGGAGGGCTTCGCGCCCCCGCTTGCCGATTCTGGTTTACCATGAGGGCTGTGATAGTTCCCCCATGGTTGCCATGTCAGAAGAAACCAGTAGTGAACGCGCCGGCTTCGTCGAGCGCGTTATCGTCCGCCACCGCGCGGGCCAGTCCACCGATGCCATCGACCATGTCGCCGAGGAAATTCCCGTCGCGCTGGTCTTCAATGGCATATCTCATGTTGTCATGATGGCTACGCCGCGCGACCTCGAAGCGTTCGCGTACGGCTTCGCGCTGACCGAAGGCGTGGTCGCTTCTGCCAGTGCCATCTTCGACTGCGAAGTGTTCCTGCGCCCTGATTCCGCCGAAGTGGCGCTGACCATTGCACAGGAAGATTTCGTGCGCCTGAAAGACAGGCGCCGCGCGCTGACGGGCCGCAGCGGCTGCGGCGTGTGTGGCATCGACAGCATCGACATGCTCGACTTGCAGCCCGAAGCGCTGCCGCCGGCGCTGATCGAGGTCAACCTGCCCGCCGCGTTGGCGCGCGCATCGAATGGCTTGCGCGAGCACCAGGTACTGATGTTGGCCACCGGCGGCGTGCATGCGGCCGCGTGGTGCACGCCGGATGGCGATATCGTGCACCTGTTCGAGGATATCGGCAGGCATAACGGCCTCGATAAACTGATAGGCCATCTGGCATTGAGCGGCACCGATATGCGGCGCGGCTTCGTTTTCCTGTCGAGTCGCGGCAGTTATGAGCTGGCGCGCAAAGCGGCGCGCATGCAGATCCCTTTGCTGGCGACCATTTCCGCGCCCAGTTCGCTGGCTATTTCCATTGCCACGCAGGCGCGCATGAAGCTCGTTGGCTTCTGTCGCCAGGATGCTTTCGTCGACTACACCCCCGGTATCACGCTGTAAGTTCACTACGCTGGCTTCCCGTGCAGGGCGTAATGTGCGGGGCTTTCCTTGCGTTCAGCATGGCTTCCTGCGCGGCGACTGTGGTAATGATGCACGCTTCCCGCATGGCATTTACTTGCGTCATAGAAATGACATTTGGCTGTCATTTTCCTGACATATTAAGCAAGTACGCTGGAGTTGTCTTGTTCACAGGGGATGAAACCATGCAAAATATTAGCGCGTCAAAGGAAGCCAAGGCCCGGCCTGTCCAACTGGTGCTAAGCCAAGCCACAACAGCGGCGGAATTGCGTGAAGTACAGCGTTTGCGTTACAAGGTGTTTATCGAGACGATGGGCTTGACGTCGCTGGCCAATGCCGATGGCCTCGATAGCGATGAATTCGATGCGCATTGCGATCATCTGATCGTGCGCGATGCCGATACCCTGAAAGTGGTGGGAACCTATCGCGTGCTGAGCGCGGCCAAGGCGGCCAAGATCGGCCGGCTGTATTCGGAAAACGAGTTCGACCTGAGTCGCCTGAAGAATCTGCGCGGCCGCATGGTCGAGGCAGGCCGCGCCTGCATCCATCCCAAGTACCGGGGCGGCAGTGTCATCATGCTGCTGTGGTCGGGCCTGGCCGAGTATATGCGCCGCGAGCGCTGCGACTACCTCGTCGGTTGCGCCAGCATCAGCCTGGCTGACGGTGGGCATAACGCCGTTGCCGTGTACCAGGCGCTGGCCGAAAAACACATGGCCCCAAGCGAATACCGCGTCACGCCACACCTGCCTTTCCCTATCCATCAGGTGGAAGCGGCGCACAAGCCGCAGGTGCCGCCGCTGATCAAGGGTTATTTGCGTTCGGGTGCCTGGATTTGCGGCGAACCGGCGTGGGATCCTGATTTCGAAAGCGCCGACATGTTCATGATGATGCCGCTGGCGAACCTGGACGAGCGCTATGCGCGCCATTACGGCGTGGTGCCTGGCTGATACTCGACAGTGAGGCCTGCAGTGGCTGGTCAGCGCCTGCACGGCGCTGCGCCAGCTGGTGTCCGTACTGTAGGGTAGCGGCAGTTCGCGCAGTCAGCGCGGCGCGCGCGTGAGCGTCGGGCGCTGCACTGGCGGTGCGGGAGCGGTGCTCGCTATGCGGCGCAGATCACTGCTGACAAGCTGGCCGTGACAGGTGCAGCGAGTATGCGGCTTGTATCGGATTAAGTTTGGCTCGACATGCTGGCAAGCAGGGAGGCAATGCGCAGTGAAAGGAGAGGGGGGGATGCTGGAGCGGGTGGGCAGAGAAACGGTCAGCATGGTTTGGGCTGGGTCTCTTCGCAATCGTGCTCGGATGTTGTACGTTGAGCCAACTACGCGAATTTCATGGCAAAAGTTCATGGCGCCGGGGACCTGGGTGCCTGGCATGGCATGACAACAGCGGGTGTATCAGTGGATAGGCGTGGCCGATAGTTCCTTCAGTTCGCGGATGGTGATTTCCGATTTTTCATGCATGCGCAATAAAATCGTTGCACCGACCGACAGTTTGCCGTGACGAATCTTGCTGATGATGGGAGGCTGGACTTCCAGAACACGGCACAGTTCCGCATCATTTTTCAGGTTCATCTTCTCGATGAGGGTATCTAGCAGCTTGTTGGGCACAAAACTCGATGGTTCGAGCGCGCGCGCCCGGTTCATCGCTTCAATCATTTCCAGCTTCTTTTGCCGAACGTTCATTTACTCCTCCTTCAGGTTATGCAAGGGACGAAACCACTGTATGCGGTCCCGGCTGTCGTTTGTCATCGCAGTATGCCTGTCTGCCTGAGGTGACAGCGTTTGCGTTGCAAAATTAATAACAATGCAGGTTTTTTCAATAATACTACGATAACAAAACTTGTGAAAGATGGTCAGTTAAATTAACTGAGTGTTTGATCAATTTGCTAGGTGATCGTTGCATTCTGTAAGCCGTTTTTGGTCAGAATCATGGTTCTGTCCGCCATTTCGGCGGCGGCCAGCGAATGCGTGACCATGATCGCGCAACTGCCGTTGGCCTTGATTTCGGCGCGCAGCAATAGCAGTATGCTGTGTGCCGTATCCGGGTCGAGGTTGCCGGTGGGCTCATCGGCCAGCACCAGCGCCGGCTTGTGCACGAGCGCGCGGGCAATGGCCACGCGCTGCATTTCGCCGCCCGATAGTTGCTGCGGAAAGTCACCGCCGCGTCCGCCCAGACCGACCGCTTCGAGCATGCTGGCGGCGCGCTCCTGGGGCATGCCGTTGAGCAGCAGCGGCAGTGCCACGTTTTGCAGCAGAGTCAGGTGCGGCAAGACATGGAAGGCCTGGAAGATAAAGCCCATGCGGGCCCGACGCAGCCGGGTGGCGGCGGCGTCATCAAGGCCGGACATGGCTATGCCGTCCACCAGGATAGGCTGCGCTTCGGCACCCGCATCGGGCGTATCGAGGCCGGCGATCAGGTTCAGCAAGGTCGACTTGCCGACGCCCGAATCACCCATGATGGCAATGAATTCCCCAGCCTTGAAGCGGCAGGAAATGTTGGCCAGCACAGGACGGGCATGGGCATAGGACTTCGACAGATGGCGCAATTCAAGCATGGTGTAAATGGCGATCGTAAAGTGAGGCACGCGGGGGAGAGGGGGCCTGGGAGCTGCAAAGGGGCGCGGATTATTTGGCCGGCAACGTGTAGTATACGACAGGATTATCATTTTTGCTGGGCATTAGCAGTTTTGAGTGCGCGCTGCCAGTTTGACCTTAAGTTACCTGTCGCACGTCTGTCATATACGCATTGCGCTATGATGAGAAAAATCATCGCAGATGGTGCCCGCCATGCCGTGCCATGCTCTGCGCGGTAGCAGGCAGCACGGGCGCATGCCGGCTGCCAGCCCTGCAACCCTTTCGTGAACCTTGAGAAACGACGCCAGCCCATGATCCTGCCACTCGCGCAACAGCAGTCAGATTTGTATCTCGCCAGCAACGTCCAAGTGGCCAGCGCCACTCCTGCCACGATAGTCGAGATCAGCAGCGGTCTGCTGGCGCGCGATGCCTGGACCTCGCCCAAGTACCTGTACGACGCGTTGGGTTCGAAACTGTTCGAAGCCATCTGCGCCTTGCCCGAGTACTATCCGACGCGCACCGAAGCGGCCATCTTCGCCCGCTACGGCGCCGAGATCGCGCATGCCGTGGCGCCCGGCAGCACGCTGATCGACCTGGGTGCCGGCAATTGCGCCAAGGCCGCTGGCCTGTTCCCGCTACTGCACCCGGTCCAGTATGTGGCCGTGGATATTTCCTATGATTTCCTCAGTGAATCGCTGAGCCGCTTGCAGCAGCGCTTCCCGCACATCGAGATGACGGGCCTGGGCCTGGATTTCTCCAGTCGCCTGGACTTGCCCGACAGCGTGCGCGCGGCGCGGCGCCTGTTTTTCTATCCAGGCTCGTCCATCGGCAACTTTGCTCCTGAGCAAGCGACCGCCTTCCTGCGTCGCCTGCGCGCCAATGCGGACAGCGATGGCGGCTTGCTGATCGGCGTGGACCTGATCAAGGACGACGCCATTCTCGATGCTGCCTATGACGATGCGCTGGGCGTCACGGCCGCCTTCAACCTGAACATGCTGCGCCATGTGAACGGCCTCATCGGCGCGGACTTCGACGTGCGCGCGTGGCAGCATCATGGCTTTTTCAATGCCGACGAGCGCCGTGTCGAGATGCACCTGGAGGCGCGCAGCGAGCAAGTTGTCCACTGGAAAGGTGGTCAGCGGCGTTTCGCGAAAGGTGAACGCATCCATACGGAAGACAGCTACAAATATACGCGCGCCAGCTTCGTCGGCTTGCTCGAGCAGGCCGGCTTTTCCACCGTACAAGTCTGGACCGACCCGCAGCAATGGTTTGCCGTGATTTACGCGCGCGTGATCCGGGATTGAGAAGGAAACAGATGCTGATTGATCATTACAACAAGGTGCGCCAGCACTCGCTGCGGTTGGCCGAACCTCTATCCGACGAGGATTGCGGCGCCCAATCGATGCCGGACGCCAGTCCCGTGAAATGGCATCTGGCGCACACCACCTGGTTTTTCGAAACGTTTATCTTGGAAAGCATGGAAGCGGCGTTCGCGCCGTTTCACCCGGCCTTTCGCGTACTATTCAATTCCTACTACAACGGCGTAGGTGAGAAGCATCCACGCGCGCAGCGCGGCTTGCTGACGCGCCCCGGCATGGCCCAAGTGCGCGCCTACCGGAGCGATGTCGATGCGCGCATCGCCCGCTTGCTGGGGAGCGAACTGGCGCGCGACGCGCGCGAACGGCTGACCATGCTGCTGGCGCTGGGCCTCGAACACGAGCAGCAGCACCAGGAATTGCTGTTGACGGACGTGAAACACCTGCTGGCGCAGAGCGCGCTATTTCCCGCTTACCTGGATTCCGCTTATCTGGATCGCGCCGATTTAAACAGTGCGCCGGACAAGGTCGTGGCGCCAGTGCAAGCACATGCCCAGCCCACGGCCTGGCTCGCCTTCGACGGCGGTTTGGCGCAGATCGGCCATGCGGGCGATGGTTTTTGCTTCGATAATGAATTGCCGCGTCATCGGCAATACGTGGCGCCGTTCGAGCTGGCCAGTGCCTTGGTGACGAATGGCGATTATCTGGCCTTCATCGAGGCCGGCGGCTACCGCACGGCGCATCTGTGGCTGGCCGAAGGCTGGGACTGGGTGCGTAGCGGGCAGCTGGAATGTCCGCTGTACTGGCAGCGCGACGAGGCGGGGCAATGGCAGGAATTTACTTTATCTGGCTTGCGCCGGCTCGACCTGCAGGCGCCAGCCACGCACTTGTCGCTGTTCGAGGCCGATGCCTACGCGCACTGGGCCGGCGCGCGTCTGCCGACGGAAGCGGAGTGGGAGGTGGCGGCGCAAGGCATTGCCGTGGAGCTCGGCGAGATGCAGCCGGCCGCCGCTGCACCGGGGGCAGGACTGCGGCAAATGTTTGGCCACTGCTGGCAGTGGACCAGCAGCAGCTACGCGCCTTATCCCGGCTACCGCACCGCACCGGGCGCGTTAGGCGAATACAACGGCAAGTTTATGCTGAACCAGTATGTGCTGCGCGGCTCGTCGTGCGCCACGCCGGCTGGCCATGCGCGCGCCAGCTACCGCAATTTCTTCCCGGCTGGTGCACGCTGGCAATTTTCCGGCATCCGCCTGGCGCGTCAAGTGGCATAGTTTGCCGACTGCAAGCGTGGAACGCAGCGCGCAGCGAGAGACGGTGCTTTGCTGCAGGTGTTTTGTTCCAGCTTGAACTGGCTGACGAGGGTTTCCAGTTCGCCCGCCTGTACATGCATGGCTGCCGCCGCTGCGGCCGCCTCCTCGACCAGGGCTGCGTTTTGCTGCGTCGTCTGATCCATCTGCATGATGGCGGCATTGATTTGCTCGATGCCTTCGCTCTGCTCGTGGTTGGCGACGCTGATTTCGCCGACGATGGCGCTGACCCGGCCTACGCTGGCTACCACTTCTTCCATCGTGACGCCCGCCTGGCTGACCAGTTGCGCGCCCTGTCCTACGCGGTTGACGGAGTCGGCAATCAGTTCCTTGATTTCCCTGGCCGCTGCTGCCGAGCGCTGCGCCAGGTTGCGCACTTCGGACGCGACGACCGCAAAGCCGCGTCCCTGTTCGCCGGCACGGGCCGCTTCCACGGCCGCGTTCAGGGCCAGGATATTGGTCTGGAAAGCGATGCCGTCGATGACGGCGATGATGTCGACGATCTTGCGCGAGGAGGCATTGATGGCATCCATGGTGCCGATGACGTCCGCCATGGCCGTGCCGCCGCGCTGAGCGATGTTGGATGCCGAGCGCGCCAAGCTGTCGGCCTGGCGCGCATTGTCGCTGTTGCTGCGCACGGTACTCGTCAGTTCGATCATCGACGAGGCGGTCTCTTCCAACGCGCTGGCCTGTGCTTCCGTGCGGGCCGACAGGTCGGCGTTGCCGCTGGCAATCTGGCTCGACGCCACGGCGATCGTACCCGTACCGCTGCGCACTTGGCCCACGAGGGTCGCCAGGTTGGTATTCATGGCATGCAGCGCCTGCAGCAACTGGCCCGTTTCATCGTTGCCATCGGCCACGATTTTACTGCTCAGATCGCCTGCCGCCACGGCTTGCGCCACGCGCAAGGCATACGCAATCGGCGTGGTGATCGAGCGCGTGACCCACCAGGCGAAGAGCACGCCCAGCAGCAGGGCGGCCGTGCCCAGGCTGGCCATCAGCACATTCGCCGCTGAAATATTTTGCTCGATTTGCTGGCCGCCATGCATGACCATTGCGCGCTGCAGTTCGTTCATCTGGTTCACCGTTTTTTGCAAGCGGTTCAGGGCGGGCAGGGTGTCGTCGCGCACATGCACGGCCGCCTCCGCGCGCTGCCCTGCCAGCAGCAACTTATCGGTCTGGCTGAACGAGGCGACATAGGCTTTGCGCTGCTGCTTCAGGGTGGCCAGCAGTTCCTTGCCTTCAGGCAGTACGATCAGGCGATCGAGGATGGCCAGCGCATCGCTGATGATGGTTTTGTTGGCATCGATTTCACCGTGGATGGCGTCGGCGCGGGCCGCATCGGCGTGGATGAACAGTTCCAGCACGAGCGCTGCGTTCGAACGCGTGGCGCTGCGAATGGTGGCGATGGCATCGGCCTTGGCCCAGTCATTTTCGATGATGGACTCGCTGAGCCCGCCGATCTTTTCCAGGCGCAGCATTCCCGTGCCTACCAGCACTGCCATCAGCAGCAGCACCACACCAAAACCGGCACCCAGGCGCGCGCCTATCTTCATATTCGTCAATTTCATACTCATTCCCTCGGTAGCTAATCTTTTAGATCTGTCTCCGCTGGTCTTTTTATGAAACGATTATATGGCCGGTAATACTTTTTTTGCACTACTAATTGCCCAAGAGAAATGAAAAAGCGGCACGGCGATCAAGCCTTGCCGCTTTTCTTCCTATGCTGAAGGTCCGAGTCGGACTCAGGCGGCGCTTGCGGCCACCTCAGCCGTTGTTATTTTTTCGGCTTCCGTCTGCGCGAGGCGCCGGTTCACGGCCGACAGCACGGCCTTGAACGAGGCGGTGACGATATTGCTGTCGATGGCGGCGCCGAACAGGGTCGGACCGTTATCGAGGCGCAATTCCACGTAGCAAGCCGCCTGCGCATTGGCACCCGAGCCTATCGAATGCTCATGGTAATCCATCAATTTGATGTCCAGGCCCAGTGCATTGACGAAGGCATCGATGGGGCCGTTACCGCCGCCTTGCAGGGCCAATGGCGTCTGCCGGTGCGACAGGCTGATATCGATCTGCACCGATTCATCGCTGCTGGTGTCTTCCACCATGCGGTGTGCCGCGTAGGCGTACGGCGTCGTCTGCAGCAGGTACTCGTTCTGGAAGATGGCATGGATATCGTGTGCGGCGATTTCGCGGCCCGTAGCGTCGGCTACGGCTTGCACGGCGCGCGAGAATTCGATCTGCAAGCGGCGCGGCAAGACCAGGCCGTATTCCTGTTCCAGCAAATACGCCATGCCGCCCTTGCCGGACTGGCTGTTGACGCGGATCACGGCGTCGTAGCTGCGACCGAGGTCGGCCGGGTCGATGGGCAAGTACGGCACTTCCCAGATGCTGTCTGCTTGTTGCTTGGCAAAACCCTTCTTGATTGCATCCTGGTGCGAACCGGAGAATGCCGTGAAGACCAAGTCGCCCGCATATGGGTGGCGCGGGTGGACGGGCAACTGGTTGCACTCTTCCACGCACTTGCGCACGCTGTCGATGTCGGAGAAATCGAGGCCCGGGTGCACGCCTTGCGTGTACAAGTTCATCGCCAGGGTCACCAGGTCGACGTTGCCGGTGCGTTCGCCATTGCCGAACAAGCAGCCTTCCACGCGGTCGGCGCCGGCCATGACTGCCAGTTCTGCCGACGCGACTGCCGTGCCGCGATCGTTATGCGGGTGCACGCTGATGATGATGGAATCGCGGCGCGCCAACTTGCGCGACATCCATTCGATCTGGTCCGCATACACATTGGGCGTGCTGCACTCTACGGTCGATGGCAGGTTGATGATCATCTTGTTGGCCGGCGTCGGCTTCCAGATGGCGCTGACGGCGTCGCAGATATGCTTGGAGAAATCGAGTTCCGTGGTGGAGAACGATTCCGGCGTGTATTCAAAGCCCCATTGCGTTTGCGGGTGCTGCGCCACCAGCTGTTTCACGAGGGTGGTGCCGGTGGTGGCGATTTGCGTGATTTCCTCGCGCGACATGCCGAACACTACCTTGCGGAACACGGGCGCCACGGAATTGTACAGGTGGACGATGGCGCGCTTGGCGCCGACGACCGATTCCACCGTGCGGCGTATCAATTCTTCACGCGACTGCGTCAGCACGATGATGGTGACGTCGTCCGGGATGCGGCCTTCATCGACGAGTTTGCGCACGAAGTCGAAATCGGTCTGCGATGCCGATGGAAAACCCACCTCGATTTCCTTCAGGCCGATGGCGATCAACATCTCGAAAAACCGCAGTTTCTTTTCTGCGCTCATCGGCTCGATCAAGGATTGGTTGCCGTCGCGCAAGTCTGTGCTCATCCAGATAGGCGGTTTGCTGATGATCTGGTTCGGCCATTGGCGGTCGGTCAATTTGACGGGTGGAAAGGCGCGGTATTTGGAAGCAGGGTTTTGCAACATCATGATCGGGTACTCCTGAAGATAGGGGGAAATCAATGGTTGTGGCGCAAGCTTGCCGGGCGGCCACGTCATACTAGGCCAGGCAAGCGATCGGTAGTGTTAGCAGGCAAAGCAGGGCAACGACGCCAGCGGTGGCGCTCGCGGCAGAAGTTACGGGTGTAGCGGGGAGTGGTGCAAACATCATCAAACCTTCCAGGGTTTTTGAAA
Source organism: Janthinobacterium sp. CG_23.4 (assembly GCF_029892305.1). Lineage (NCBI taxonomy): Bacteria > Pseudomonadati > Pseudomonadota > Betaproteobacteria > Burkholderiales > Oxalobacteraceae > Janthinobacterium > Janthinobacterium sp. CG_23.4. The sequence continues at coordinate 1,865,973 of NZ_JARXUX010000001.1, forward strand.
CACGCCGGCGTGTGGCCAAGCGAAGCAATGCGGCAAACTTATGCGCGTGCTAGAGGTAGTCGCGATAGCGACAGCAGGGAAGGGGAGGATTGTTTGAAAGAGGACATGCGCTCAATGTACGGGAAGTCGAACGCGGCTGTCAAGCGTTTCCGCTTTACCTGTGATGCACCTGCGCCAGGCTGGCTGGCATTTGGCGCGCGATGTTGCTATGGCGCAAGCATATCGTCGCAAGGGGCAGTCGATTCATCGTCAGCACAAACATTTAAGGCCCGCTTCAGTGCCAGCGGCCCCGCTTGCGCTACAATCGGCCCTCCTTTGTTGTCACTGCCGCGCGCGGTTTTCTTTTGCCACTATGCTCCCTAAACGCCTGACCCTGCTTGCCCTGGCCGCCTTTGTACTGGCCGGCTGTGATACCACCGTGCCGAAACCGATACAAGTATTGACGCCACCGGAACCGATCGTTGTGCCGCCGCGCAAGATCAAGATCGGTCTGGCGCTGGGCGGCGGTGCGGCGCGCGGCTTTGCGCATATCGGCGTGATCAAGGCGCTCGAATCGCAGGGCATCCACGCCGACATCGTCACCGGCACCAGCGCCGGCAGCGTGGTGGGCGCCCTGTACGCGGCGGGCAACTCCGGTTTCGCCTTGCAAAAGATGGCCTTCGACATGGACGAGGCGGCCATTTCCGACTGGGCCTTGCCCTTGTTCGGCAAGTCGTCCGGCGTGCTCAAGGGGGAGGCCCTGCAAAGCTATGTTAACAAGGCTGTCGGCGGCGTGCCGCTGGAAAAACTCAAGATTGCGTTTGGCGTGGTGGCGACTGATTTGAAAAATGGCCAACCGATCCTGTTTCAGCGTGGCAACACCGGCATGGCAGTGCGCGCCTCGTCGGCCGTGCCCGGCGTGTTCCAGCCCGTGACGATCGCCGGCCACACCTACGTCGATGGCGGCCTGGTCGCTCCCGTGCCCGTGCGCTTTGCGCGCGACATGGGCGCTGACTTCATCATCGCCGTGAATATCTCGTCGCAAACGGATGCGCAAAAAGCCATCAGTTCGATGGAAGTGATCATGCAGACGTTTGCCATCATGGGCCAGCGCATCAACCAGTTCGAGCTCAAGGATGCGGATGTGGTGATCCAGCCCAGCCTGGGCAGCATGAAGGGCAACGATTTCAACAGCCGCAATCAGGCGATCCTGGCAGGCGAGCAGGCGACTTTTGCCGTCATGGCGCAGCTCAAGCAAAAGCTGAAGGCCAGGCGCGAGCAGTAAGCGCGAGTGCCGCTGTGCATTTCGTATACAATTTTGCTTCAACTTTGCTACAACATAACAAGGACGCATCATGCAATCGAAACCGATTTTGACCCTGGACGACGTAAAGAAAATCGCTGCCGCCGCCGAAGCGGAAGCGGTCAAGAATAACTGGGCGGTCGCGATCGCCATCGTCGACGACGGCGGCCACTTGCTGTGGCTGCAGCGCATGGATGGTGTGGCGCCGATCTCGTCGCACATTGCTCCATCGAAAGCCAAGACGGCCGCGCTGGGGCGCCGCGAATCGCGCATCTATGAAGAGATGATCAATGGCGGCCGCGTGTCGTTCCTGAGCGCGCCGGAAATCGACGGTTTGCTCGAAGGCGGCGTGCCTATCGTCGTCGATGGACATTACGTGGGTGCCGTCGGCGTCTCGGGCGTCAAGTCGGCGGAAGATGCGCAAATCGCCAAAGCCGGTATCGCCGCATTGGTATAACAGCTGGCCAAACCTGCTGCGCGCCGCGCAGTAGGTTTGGCCATGTGTTGCGACGTCAACGGTGATTTAAGTAATAACCGTAATTGCATCTCCAGAAGAATGAAGCAGCCGCACCGCGCAAGCCGGGCGGCTTTTTCATGGGGTGCCGGTTTTGTGTTGCTGCACAAAAAAATGCCGCCCATAGTCTATTTTCTTCCTTGTGGAAAAGCACCCTTTTGGTTATAATTCAAAGGTTTAGCCAATCACACATATACCGTAGCGACTACCCATCCCCTCATTCAAAATGACCGTTGAAACACCCTGAGTGCATCTGGCTCGGGTACTACGGCGGTCGGTCTGACGTGGCGCAGCTACGGTAACTTTATCAGGAGTTGCCCTTGCCGCCATTTTTTTCTGGCCCTGCCGTTCCAGCCATATTAGCGCTTGCTGATGGAACGATCTTTAAAGGTTTTTCGATCGGTGCCGCCGGTCATACCACGGGCGAGGTTGTTTTCAATACCTCCATGACCGGGTATCAGGAAATCCTTACCGACCCCAGCTATTGCCGCCAGATGGTCACCCTGACCTATCCGCATATCGGCAATACGGGCGTCAATCCGGAAGATGTCGAATCTTCCAAGGTACACGCCGCTGGCCTCATCATCCGCGATCTGCCGCTGCTGGCATCCAATTTCCGTTCCACGCTCTCCCTGTCCGATTACCTGAAAGCTGAAAATATCGTCGCCATCGCCGGCATCGATACACGCAAGCTGACGCGCATCTTGCGTGAAAAAGGTGCGCAGGGCGGCGCCATCCTGGTCGGTACGCAAGGCAATGAGCCATCCGCCGCGCAAGCGCTGGAACTGGCCCGTTCCTTCCCCGGCCTGGCCGGCATGGACCTGGCCAAGGTAGTATCGAGCAAGGCAGCCTACGAGTACCGCGAAACAGAGTGGACGCTGGGTGCAGGCTACGGCCAACTGGCCGACGCCGACGCGACATACCACGTCGTGGCCTTCGACTACGGCGTCAAGCGCAACATCTTGCGCATGCTGACGGCGCGCGGCTGCAAAGTCACCGTGCTGCCGGCGCAAGCGACGGCGGCCGACGCCCTGGCGTTGAATCCGGACGGCATCTTCCTGTCGAACGGCCCCGGCGATCCTGAACCGTGCGACTACGCCATTGCTGCTACCCGCGAGTTGATCGAGAAGGGTATTCCGACCTTCGGCATCTGCCTCGGCCACCAGATCATGGCGCTCGCTTCCGGCGCGAAGACCCTGAAGATGAAGTTCGGCCACCACGGCGCCAACCACCCGGTACAAGACCTGGAAACCAAGCAAGTCTTGATTACCTCGCAAAACCACGGTTTCGCAGTCGACGCGGCAACCCTGCCCGCGAATTGCCGCGTGACCCATGAATCGCTGTTCGACGGCTCCCTGCAGGGCTTTGCCCGCACGGACAAGCCGGCCTTCTGCTTCCAGGGCCACCCTGAAGCGTCGCCGGGCCCGATGGATGTTGCTTACCTGTTTGACCGCTTCATCAACTTGATGGCTGCGGAGGAGAAAAAGAAAAATGCCTAAACGTTTAGATATTAAAAGTATTCTGATTATTGGCGCTGGCCCGATCGTGATCGGCCAGGCCTGCGAGTTCGATTATTCCGGCGCGCAAGCGTGCAAGGCCCTGCGCGAAGAGGGCTACAAAGTCATCCTGGTCAACAGCAATCCTGCGACCATCATGACGGACCCGGAAATGGCCGACGTCACCTATATCGAGCCGATTACCTGGTCGGTCGTGGAGCGCATCATCGCCAAGGAGCGTCCTGACGCTATCTTGCCGACGATGGGCGGCCAGACGGCGCTCAATTGCGCGCTCGACTTGTTCAACAATGGCGTGCTGGCGAAATACAACGTCGAGCTGATCGGCGCGTCGCCGGAAGCCATCGACAAGGCGGAAGACCGTTCCAAGTTCAAGGACGCGATGACCAAGATCGGCCTCGGTTCGGCCCGTTCCGGCGTGGCGCACTCGATGGAAGAAGCGTGGGCCGTGCAGCGCACGCTGGGTTTCCCGACCATCATCCGTCCATCGTTTACCATGGGTGGCTCCGGCGGCGGCATCGCCTACAACGAAGAGGAATTCGAAACCATCTGCAAGCGCGGCCTGGAAGCGTCGCCGACGAAAGAGTTGCTGATCGAAGAGTCGTTGCTGGGCTGGAAAGAGTACGAGATGGAAGTGGTGCGCGACAAGGCGGACAACTGCATCATCATTTGCTCGATCGAAAACCTCGATCCGATGGGCGTGCACACGGGCGACTCCATCACGGTGGCGCCAGCGCAAACGCTGACGGACAAGGAATACCAGATCATGCGCAATGCCAGTCTGGCAGTGCTGCGCGAGATCGGCGTCGACACCGGTGGCTCGAACGTGCAATTTTCGATCAATCCCGTCGATGGCCGCATGATCGTCATCGAAATGAATCCACGCGTATCGCGTTCGTCGGCGCTGGCATCGAAAGCGACCGGTTTCCCGATTGCCAAAATTGCCGCCAAGCTGGCCGTGGGTTTCACCCTGGACGAGCTGCGCAATGAAATCACGGGCGGCGCCACGCCGGCATCGTTCGAGCCATCGATCGATTACGTCGTCACGAAAATCCCCCGTTTTACGTTCGAGAAATTCCCGACCGCCGACCACCACCTGACGACGCAGATGAAATCGGTCGGCGAAGTGATGGCGATAGGCCGTACGTTCCAGGAATCGTTCCAGAAAGCCTTGCGCGGCCTGGAAGTGGGCGTGGACGGCATGAATGAAAAGACCAAGGACCGCGAAAAGATCGAAGAAGAACTGGGCGAGCCTGGTCCTGAGCGTATCTGGTATGTGGGCGATGCGTTCGCCCAGGGCTTTACCCTGGAAGAAGTGCACAATCTGACCAAGATCGACCCATGGTTCCTGATACAGATCAAGGAAATCGTCGACCTGGAACTGTGGCTCGATACGCAGAAGCTGGACAAGCTGGACAAGAACACCCTGTACAAGTTGAAACAAAAAGGCTTCTCGGACCGCCGCCTCGGTTTCCTGTTGCAGACGACCGACACGGCCGTGCGCCAGCAGCGCCATGCGCTGGGCATCCGTCCCGTCTACAAGCGCGTCGACACCTGCGCAGCGGAATTTTCGACCGACACGGCGTATATGTATTCCACTTATGACGAAGAGTGCGAATCGAAGCCGAGCGACAAGAAAAAGATCATGGTGCTGGGCGGTGGCCCGAACCGTATCGGCCAGGGTATCGAGTTTGACTATTGCTGCGTCCATGCCGCTCTCGCCATGCGCGAAGATGGCTACGAGACCATCATGGTCAATTGCAACCCAGAAACAGTTTCGACCGACTACGATACCTCGGACCGTTTGTACTTTGAGTCCTTGACGCTGGAAGACGTGCTGGAAATCGTCGCCATCGAAAAACCGGTGGGCGTGATCGTGCAGTACGGCGGCCAGACGCCATTGAAACTGGCGCTGGACCTGGAAGCGAATGGCGTGCCCATCATTGGTACCTCGCCCGACATGATCGATGCGGCCGAAGACCGCGAGCGTTTCCAGCAACTGTTGCACAAGCTGGAACTGCGCCAGCCGCCTAACCGCACCGCACGCACCGAAGCCGACGCCCTGGCGCTGGCGCAGGAAATCGGCTACCCGCTGGTCGTGCGTCCATCGTACGTGCTGGGCGGGCGCGCCATGGAAATCGTCCATGAGCAACGCGACCTCGAGCGCTACATGCGCGAAGCGGTCAAGGTGTCGCACGATTCGCCGGTGTTGCTGGACCGCTTCCTGAACGACGCCATCGAGTGCGACGTCGATTGCATCTCCGACGGCGAAACGACGTTCATCGGCGGCGTGATGGAACACATCGAACAGGCCGGCGTGCACTCGGGCGACTCGGCTTGCTCGCTGCCACCGTATTCGCTGTCGCAAGAAACGATTGATGAACTGAAACGCCAGACGGCGCTGATGGCCAAGGGCTTGAACGTAGTCGGCCTGATGAACGTGCAGTTCGCGATCCAGAAGCAGGAAATCGATGGCGCGATGAAAGATGTCGTGTTCGTGCTGGAAGTCAACCCACGCGCTTCGCGTACCGTGCCTTTCGTCTCGAAAGCCACCGGTTTGCAACTGGCGAAGATCGCCGCGCGCTGCATGGTCGGTCAATCCTTGGCCTCGCAAGGCATCACGCAGGAAGTCGTGCCGCCGTATTTCAGCGTCAAGGAAGCCGTGTTCCCGTTCGTCAAGTTCCCGGGCGTGGACACTATCCTCGGCCCTGAAATGAAATCGACGGGCGAAGTCATGGGCGTAGGCCTGACGTTCGGCGAAGCATTCGTGAAGTCGCAATTGGGCGCCGGCGTGAACTTGCCAAAATCGGGCAAGGTCTTCATCAGCGTGAAAGCGTCGGACAAGCCGCGCGCCGTGCAAGTGGCGCGTGACCTGGTCGAGTCCGGCTTCACCGTGGTCGCCACCAAGGGTACCGCCGCCGTGATCGCTGCTGCCGGCATCGCCGTCACGCCAGTCAACAAGGTGATCGAAGGCCGTCCGCATATCGTCGACATGATCAAGAACCATGAAATCGTGTTGGTGATCAACACCGTGGAAGAAAAACGCAGCGCCATCGTCGATTCGCGGGCCATCCGCACTTCGGCCCTGGCCTCGCGCGTGACGACCTACACCACCATCGCCGGCGCGGAAGCGGCGGTCGAAGGCATCCGCCATCTGGATGAGCTGCGTGTGTACGATTTGCAAGGCTTGCACAAGACCTTGAACTAAGTGCGTTTGCAGTGACCGCCGTTAGGCGGTACACTGCATGCTTATCAACCACAGAGTTCCGTGCAGAGCAGCGCGCGGCCTCTGTGGTTTTCACTTGGTGCAGCCGTTAAGCGTGATAAAACACGGGCAACGGCGCCGATAACTAGCAGATAGTAGAGATAACATGACCTCAGTCCCATTGACCAAATACGGCGCAGAACTCTTGAAAGAAGAGCTGCATCATTTGAAGACCAAGGAACGCCGCATCGTCATCGATGCGATCGCCGAAGCGCGCTCGCACGGAGATTTGTCGGAAAATGCCGAGTATGATGCTGCCAAGGAACGCCAGGCCTTCGTCGAAGGGCGTATCGCCGAACTCGAAGGCAAGCTCGGTGCAGCGCAAATCATCGACCCCACCGCGCTCGACGCGGAAGGCCGCGTGGTGTTTGCCTCGACCGTGAATCTGGAAGACCTGGAGTCGGGCCAGAAAGTCACCTACCAGATCGTCGGTCTCGATGAAGCCGACCTGAAAAAGAATAAAGTGTCCGTCACGTCGCCGATCGCCCGCGCGCTGATCGGCAAGTACGCCGGCGACGTGGTGGAAGTGCAGGCGCCGTCTGGCCCGCGCGAATACGAAATTCTGGAAGTACTGTATATCTGATGCTGAGCCGCCTGCGCCTCCTGGTTGCCACCCTGTGGGCTGGCAGTTTGTGGACCATCGGTTTCATCGTGGCGCCCACGCTGTTTGGCACCTTGAGCGACCGTGTGCTGGCGGGTAACATCGCCGGCAGCATGTTCCGTGCCGAAGCCTGGTTGTCCTTCGCCTGCGCCGTAGTGCTGCTGGCCTTGCTGCAATGGGGTGCGGGCGCGCTGGAGCTCAAGCGCCGCCGTCTGCTGGGGGCGCTGGTGCTGTCTATGCTGGTGTGTGCGCTGCTCAGCCATTTCGGCATCACGCCCCTGATGGCCGCGCTCAAGGCGCAAGCGCAGGGTTCATCGGGTATCATGGACGAAGCCATGCGTAGCCGTTTCGGCATGCTGCATGGCGTATCGACCCTGATCTTTTCCGTGCAGAGCTTGCTGGCGGGCGTATTGATCTGGAAACAGCAATAATCGCTGCCGTGCTTGTCGGATTAGCGAGGCCGTAGGCCACGCGTAATCCGACAAATGCCGTAGCGGCAATAAAAAAGCGGAGCAGGGGAAATCCCGTGCTCCGCTTCTTGTTTCAAGCCCGGCAGCCTTGCAGTTGCCGGGTGAACAGGCTTACTTGCTGCCCAGTGCGCTTTTCTTGGCGCTTTTCTGACGTGGCTTGGCACGCTTGATGGAACCGCCTTCGGTAACGCGCTCATTGCCCTTGATCATGACTTTCGTCACGCTAGGGCGCTTGGTGCCGCTGGCGCTGGCCTTGACGATGGTCACTTCGCGCATGCCTTTGCCGGCGCTGACCTTCTCCTTAACCACTTCTTTTTTCGGACGGTAGATTACCAGCAGTTTGCCAATATGTTGTACCGGGGCGGCGCCGAGATTGCCGCAAATCGTATCGTACATTCCGACGCGGGCTTCGCGGTCATCGCCGAACACGCGGACTTTAATCAGACCGTGCGAATCCAGGCCAAGGTCGATCTCTTTGAGCACAGCAGGTGTCAAGCCCGCTTCGCCAATGATGACGATAGGCTTCAGCGCGTGTGCTTCGGCGCGCAGTGCGCTGCGCTCTACGGGTGTAAGTTTTAGCATAATAATATTTAGTAATTCCCTTAAAAGCAGTATTCTACGCGAATGGCAAAGAAGAAATTAAACAAAAACTGGTTGCACGACCACATAAATGATCCTTATGTGAAGTTAGCGCAAAAAGAGGGCTACCGCGCCCGGGCAGCATACAAGCTGAAAGAAATCGATGAAGACGAAAAACTGATCAAACCTGGCCAGGTCATTGTCGACCTTGGGTGTACTCCTGGCAGCTGGGCCCAGTACGCGCGGCGCAAGCTGGCCGGCAAGGATGGCGGCGGGGTCAATGGTACCCTGATTGGCCTCGATATGCTGGAAATGGAGCCAATCGCCGATTTTCATTTTATCCAGGGCGACTTCCGCGAGGCGCGCGTGTTGCGCCAGCTGGAAGTGGTGTTGCAAGGACGCAAGGTCGACCTGGTTCTGTCGGACATGGCGCCCAACCTGTCGGGTATCGCCACGGCCGATGCGGCGCGCATGGAACACTTGATTGACCTGGCTCTCGAATTTTCGCAATTGCACCTGAAACCATCGGGCGTGCTGTTGGTGAAATGCTTCAAGGACATGGGTTTCAGCCAGATCGTGGAGAAATTCCGCGCTGAATTCAAGGTCGTGGTGCAGAAAAAACCCAAGGCCAGCCGCGATAAATCGTCAGAAATCTTCCTGATGGGGCGAGGAATCAAGAATCCGCTGAAAAATGCTGTGCAAGAAGATGATTCGGCCCTTGATATTTAAGGGGCGATCCGCACATGGGAACGAGAAGTGCAGTAGCGTCTGATGGCTTAAAAGCCTAAATTGTTTATACTGCATTTTTCATGTGTGCGCGTTGTTTCGCGCGCACGAATCGGTGGGCTTTGGCACGGCCCGCTTATTGCGAGTAAAATCGTGTTTCTAGCTATTGGTAAAGAGATGCGCACTGCATCCAAGGAGTCTTCGTGAATAACATGTTTTCCAAATCTGCCATCTGGGTAGTCGTATTGCTGCTGTTGTTCATGCTGTTCAAGCAATTCGACAGTCATGGCGCCACAGGCGGCAGCAAGGCCATCGCTTATTCCGATTTGCTGGATGAAGTCAAAGCCAAGCGCGTCAAGGATGTTGTGATCGAAGGTTCGTCGATCACCGCCAAGCTGATGGACGATACCAAGGTGCGTACCACCGCCACCAGCCTCGACAAGGGTTTGATTGGCGACTTGCGCGACAACGGCGTGCATTTCGATGTGCGCCCGCCAGAGGAAGCGTCGTTCCTGCAAACTATTTTTGTATCCTGGTTCCCCATGCTGCTGTTGATCGGCGTCTGGGTGTTTTTCATGCGTCAGATGCAAGGCGGCGGCAAGGGCGGGGCATTCTCGTTCGGCAAGTCGAAGGCACGCATGATGGATGAAGCCAGCAACACCGTGACCTTCGCCGATGTCGCCGGTTGCGACGAAGCGAAAGAAGAAGTCAACGAAGTGGTCGACTTCCTCAAGGACCCGAGCAAGTTCCAGAAACTCGGTGGCCGCATTCCCCGCGGCGTGCTGATGGTCGGTCCGCCGGGCACGGGTAAAACCCTGCTGGCGCGTGCCATCGCCGGCGAAGCCAAGGTGCCGTTCTTCTCGATTTCCGGTTCCGACTTCGTGGAAATGTTCGTCGGCGTGGGCGCGTCGCGCGTGCGTGACATGTTTGAAAACGCGAAAAAGCATTCGCCATGCATCATTTTCATCGATGAGATTGACGCTGTTGGTCGTCACCGCGGTGCCGGCATGGGCGGCGGCAATGATGAGCGCGAACAGACCTTGAACCAGTTGCTGGTCGAGATGGACGGTTTTGAAGCGAACTCCGGCGTGATCGTCGTGGCCGCCACCAATCGCGCCGATGTACTCGACAAAGCCTTGCTGCGTCCCGGCCGTTTCGACCGCCAAGTCTCTGTCGGCTTGCCCGATATCCGCGGCCGCGAGCAGATCTTGAACGTGCACATGCGCAAGGTACCTATCAGTACCGATGTGAAAGCCGATATCCTGGCCCGTGGTACCCCTGGTTTCTCGGGTGCGGACCTGGCCAACCTGGTCAACGAGGCAGCCCTGTTTGCCGCCCGCCGCAGCAAGCGACTGGTGGAAATGGCCGACTTCGAAGACGCGAAAGACAAGATCTATATGGGTCCTGAGCGTAAGTCGATGATCATCCGCGAGGAAGAGCGTCGCAATACGGCTTACCATGAATCCGGTCACGCCGTCGTTGCCAAGCTGTTGCCGAAAGCTGATCCCGTGCACAAAGTGACGATCATGCCGCGCGGATGGGCTCTGGGTCTGACCTGGCAGTTGCCGGAACACGACAACTTGTCCGCCTACAAGGACAAGATGCTGGAAGAGATTTCCATCCTGTTCGGTGGGCGTATCGCCGAAGAGATTTTCGTGGGACAAATGTCCACCGGTGCCTCGAATGACTTCTCGCGCGCTACCAAGCTGGCCCGCTCCATGGTGACCCGCTTCGGCATGTCCGACAGCATGGGCGTGATGGTCTACGAAGACAGCGAAAACGAAGGTTTCTTCGGTGGTGCTACCAAGACGATCTCGGAAGCGACCCAGCAAAAGGTCGACGCCGAAATCCGCAATATTCTTGACAAGCAATATGCTTTGGCGCGTAACTTGCTGGAAAGTAATCGCGACAAGGTGGAAATGATGACCAAAGCCTTGCTGGAATGGGAAACCATCGATGCACAGCAAATTAATGACATCATGGCCGGCCTCGAGCCGCATCCGCCGAAAGTCATCCCGCCACGCCGTAATGCGGGCGATAGCGACACGGGTGGCATCTCGCCAAACGTGACGGCGCCAGCTTAATAGCGCCAGCCGCTTGAGCGGCGGCGTGTTGTATGAAAGGGTAAGGAGCGATCCTTGCCCTTTTTCGTTGCCGCTGCAAATTTTTCCTGACGACTAAAAAGAGTTACATGCGACACTATTTGCAATTCGGCCGTTTCGGCTTCAACCTGCAGGGCACGCAGGCGCTGGTGATGGGCATCCTGAATATCACACCCGATTCATTTTCCGATGCAGGCCAGTATCAGCACCTGGAATTTGCCCTCTCGCGCGCCGAGCAGATGATGCTCGATGGCGTTGATATCATCGATATCGGCGGCGAATCGAGTCGCCCCGGCGCGCCGCCCTTGCCGCTGCAGGACGAGTTGCAGCGCGTTATGCCGGTGCTGTACGCTTTGCGCGACTGTGGCAAGCCGCTGTCGGTCGATACTTATAAACCGCAAGTGATGCGCGAAGCGATTCTGGCGGGCGCCGACATGATCAATGACATCAATGGTTTCCGCGCGCCTGGCGCCATCGAGGCGGTGCAGGGCAGCGACTGCGCGCTGTGTATCATGCACATGCAAAGCGTGCCACAAACCATGCAGGACCAGCCCCAGTATGACGATGTGGTACGCGAAGTGATTGCCTTCCTGCACGAACGCGTCGAGACGATGACGGCAGCCGGCATCGATCGTGAACGCCTGTGCGTCGATCCCGGCTTCGGCTTTGGCAAGACGGTGGAGCAGAACTACGCCTTGCTGCGCGCCACGCGCCAGCTGCGCAGCGAACTGGGCTTGCCGGTGCTGGCGGGGCTGTCGCGCAAGTCGATGATAGGCGCCGTTACTGGGCGTGCCGTGGAGCAGCGCCTTGCCGGTAGTGTTGCCGGGGCGCTAGCTGCGGTAGCGCAAGGCGCAGAAATTATCCGTGTGCATGATGTGGCTGAAACCGTCGATGCATTGAAGGTCTGGCGCATGGCACATTAATATTGTAAAATTTATCATAAACAACAAAAAGAGAAATACGATGACGCGTAAATATTTTGGCACCGATGGCATCCGCGGTCTGGTGGGCACGGCTCCGATCACCCCCGATTTCGTCATGCGCCTCGGCTATGCGGCCGGCAAGGTGCTAGCCAAGTCGCAAGGTGGCAAGGTGCGCCCGACAGTGTTGATTGGCAAGGACACACGCATTTCCGGCTACATGCTGGAAGCAGCGCTGGAAGCGGGCCTGTCGGCCGCTGGCGTGGACGTGATGCTGGCCGGCCCCATGCCGACGCCGGCGATCGCTTACCTGACGCGGGCGCTGCGCCTGTCGGCCGGGGTGGTCATTTCCGCCTCGCACAATCCCTACCATGACAATGGCATCAAGTTCTTTTCCGCCCAGGGTAGCAAGCTGCCCGACAGCGTGGAACTGGAAATCGAGGCGGCACTCGACGAACCGATGGCCTGCGTGCCATCGGACAAGCTGGGCCGCGCCAAGCGCTTGGACGATGCCCAGGGCCGCTACATCGAATTTTGCAAGAGCACCTTCCCGAACGAGCTGGACTTGCGTGGCATGAAGATCGTCGTCGATTGCGCGCATGGTGCCGCTTATCATATCGCGCCACACGTGTTTCATGAGTTGGGTGCGGAAGTTATTGCCATCGGCAACAAGCCCGATGGCTTCAATATCAATGCGGGCTTTGGCGCCACGGCAACCAAGGCCATGGCTGCCGCTGTTGTCGAGCATGGCGCTGATCTCGGTATCGCCCTCGATGGCGACGCTGACCGCCTGATCATGTGCGATGCCACGGGGCGTTTGTATAACGGCGACGAGTTATTGTACGTGATGGTCAAGGATCGCCTGGCGACGGGCCCCGTGGCTGGCGCCGTGGGCACCCTGATGACGAATATGGCGCTGGAAGTGCTGTTCAAGCAGCAGGGCATCGGCTTTGCGCGCGCCAAGGTAGGTGACCGCTACGTGCTGGAAGTCATGCAGGAAAAGGGCTGGATACTGGGCGGCGAAGGCTCCGGCCATTTGCTGTGCCTGGATCGCCACACGACGGGCGATGGCATCGTCTCCGCGCTGCAAGTATTGTCCGCACTCAAGCGCAGCGGCCAGAACCTGCAGCAGTGCCTGGCTGAGCTGGTGCTGTTCCCGCAAACCCTGATCAACCTGCGCGTAGCGCCCGGTTTCGACTGGCAGAAAAATGCCGCCATGGTGGCCGAGAAAGAAATGGTCGAGGCCGAATTGGGCGACACGGGCCGCGTGCTGATCCGCGCTTCGGGCACCGAACCGTTGATACGCGTCATGGTGGAAGCCAAGCATAAGGACAAGGCCGAGTCGATGGCGCGCCGCATTGCCGATAAAGTCAGCGCTTAAGCAGGAAAGTGCTGGACAGGCCAGGGCAGGGCAGGCGCGATAGGTATTTCCATCTAATTCGTCTATGCCAATTGACGAAATTGCTTGGGGGCGTTATTATCTTTTCTGCGGAGTGTGGCGCAGCCCGGTAGCGCACCTGGTTTGGGACCAGGGGGTCCAAGGTTCGAATCCTTGTACTCCGACCAAAGTCATAAGCGGGCTGTCAGAAATGACAGCCCGTTTTCTATTCTGCGCAGGCATTTCATGGCTGGCGCATGAATTGAAATACTGCACCTTTCCGCCCATCGTTCAACGGATAGGACAACGGTCTTCTAAACCGTGAATGGGGGTTCGATTCCCTCTGGGCGGACCAGTTCATACTGGTCACACAGCATGCGCCATGAGTCGGCCGCACTGCATCTTCCCCTCGTGATTTGCGTTTCGCGTATCAGCTCACGGCTGCGCAAACAGCAGCACGCTCAGTAAATACACCAGCGGCGCCGAGCATAGCAGGGCAGACAATACCGACAGCTTTTTTTTGCTCGCCCGACGCGCGAGGCGCAGCCGTTCTCGTGCCGGCAAATGCTCGCGTAGCACGCTACGTGCGCGAGACTGGAATGGGGATTCATGCATGGATGCTCCTTCGCAAGGTTGGCTGTCGTGCCAACGAGCATAGCCAGAGCGGTATAAAGATGGTGTAAATAGTCAGCTGCTGCGCGTATGCGGCGTGTATACGTGGCGCCGCTGCAGGCGCATGCGGGCCTTATTTTTCGTCGTCGTGGGGGCTCTTGCCGAACAGGCGGTCCTTGGCATTGAGCAGCTTTTGCATCTTGGCGCCCATTTTCATCAGTTGCGCCATCGATTCGGGCGATAGGCGCTGCAAGTCGTCGAACCAGGTGTTGGCCAGGTTAACCAGTTCATACATTTCGCGCATGCGCTCTTGTGCATACTGGTCGCCGGCTTGCGTGGCCGGTGCCAGCAGCGATTCGCGCAGCACCGTCAGGGTCGGTGCCACTTCGCGGCGGCGCCGTTCGGCGGCCACGACGCGGAAGATTTGCCATACATCGCCCAGCGAGGAAAAATACTCGCGTCGGTCGCCCGGAATGCGCGACTGGCGTATCAAGCCCCAGCCCTGCAACTCCTTTAAGCCGATGCTGACGTTCGAGCGGGAAAAACTCAGGTGCTCCGCAATTTCGTCCGCGTGCAAAGGATGTTCTGCGACAAATAACAAGGCATACACTTGCCCCACCGTACGGTTAAAGCCCCAGCGGCTGCCCATCTCGCCGAAATGGCTGACAAAGGTCAGGATCAGCGGCGTCATTTGAATATGTTGAGTTTTCATAATTATCTGGATTTTTTCACGCCATTCGGGTGGGGTCAATTGATATATGTCATGTTTCGCAGTATTATACTAAGAATCGAATTTACAGAAAATTCTGAAAACTCAAGAAGTATAGATATGCCTAACCTGTCACCACTGCCGTCCCCGCCCCTATCCTTGCCCCGCTTTGTTCTTCCCCGTGTCGCCAGCCTGGCGCAAGGTGGCGCCGCCTTGCTGTGGCTGCCGCAAGCGGCCTTGCTGGCCTGGGCCGTACAAGCCATGCAGGGCGGTGCACTCTGGCGCGCGGCCCTGCTGCCGGCCGCTGGCGTGCTGCTGCTGGGCGTGCTGCGCGCCGGCTGCGAAGCGTGGGGTGCGCGGCGCATGTATGCGGCGGCGCGCGAGCACCTGTCTACCTTGCGCGTCCAGGTGGCGCAAGCGCTGGCGCGCCGTTCGCCGCTCGATCGCCAGCGCGCGCAGTCGGGCCAGGCGGCCAGCGTCATCGCCGAGCAGGCCGAAGCCATCGTGCCCTACCTGGTGCGCTACAAGCCGGCGCGCTGGAAAGTGTTGCTCGTGCCGCTAGTGATCCTTGCTGTGGTGACACCGCTGTCGTGGATTGCCGCCTTGATCTTGCTCGTTGCCGCCCCCCTGATTCCCGTCTTCATGGCGCTGGTGGGCATGGGCGCGCAAGCGGCCAGCCGCGCGCAGATGGTGGAAATGGGCAGCATGAACGCCTTCCTGCTGGATCGGCTGCGCGGCCTGGCCACTCTGCGCGCCTTGGGCGCCGTCGACGCCACGGCCGAGCGGCTCGATGCCTCGTCGCAATCGGTGCGTCGGCGCACGATGCTCGTGCTGCGCATCGCCTTCCTGTCGTCCGCCGTGCTGGAACTGTTTTCCGCGCTGGGCGTTGCCATGGCGGCGGCGTTTATTGGCTTCTCCTTGCTCGGCAGCATCAATTTCGGCACCTGGGGCCGGGAACTCAGCCTGGGGCAGGGCTTGTTCATCTTGCTGCTGGCGCCCGCATTCTTCGAGCCGCTGCGCGAGCTGGCCGCCGTCTGGCACGACAAGGCGGCCGGCGAAGCGGGGCTGGCCGGTTTGCATGACCTGGTGGCCGATGGCGTGCCCCTGCCTGGCGCCGGCATGCCAGCAGCTGCCGTCTCCGCCGCCGCCATGGCGCTGGCGCCGCCGCCCGCCGTCGACGTCCGTGAGCTGCGCTTTGCTCACCCTGGCGAAGCGCGCGTATTCGACGGCTTCGATTTGACCGTGCATGCCGGCGAACACGTGGCCTTGCTCGGTGCCAGCGGCGCCGGCAAGACTACCTTGCTCTCGTTGTTGGCTGGCTTGCTGCCCGCCAGCGGCGGCGAGATCCGCATCGGCGGCGTGCGCCTGAACGACAGCACGGTCAATACTTTGCGCCAGCGCATGGCCTGGATGGGCCAGCGTGCGCACGTGTTTGCCGCCTCCGTCAGCCAGAACGTGACGCTGGGCCGCGCTGGCGCGAACGCCGCGCAAGTGACGCAGGCTTTGCATCTGGCCGACCTGGCCGCCGTGGCTCAGGCGCAACCGGCCGTCATGCTCAGCGATGGGGGCCAGGGCCTGTCCGGCGGCGAAGCGGTGCGCCTGGCGTTGGCCCGCGTGGCCCTGCACCCGCATGCCGACCTGTTGCTGGTCGATGAACCGACGGCCCACCTCGATAGTGAGACGGCGGCGCGCGTCACGGACGCCTTGCTGGCGTTGGCAAGGGGCAAAACCATGATCGTCGCCACGCACGACCCCGTGCTGGCTGGCCGCCTGCAGCGCACGGTGCAGGTCGATGTGCAGGCGCACATGCAGGCGCAGCCGCAGCCGCAGGCACAGAAGGAAGAAGGACGCGCATGAAAACTTCCTTCATGCGCCATCGCGTCCTGCGGCAATTGCTGCTGGCCCAGCCCGGCAAATTGATTGCTGGCGCCATGCTGGCGGCCCTGACGGCGGTAGCCGGCATGGCCTTGCTGGGTTTGTCTGGCTGGTTCATCACTGCCACCTCGCTTGCTGGCCTGCATGCGTCCACCGCCGTGCTGTTCGACGTGTTCGGCCCGTCGGCCGGCATCCGCCTGCTCGCCATCGGCCGCACGGGCTCGCGCTATGCGGAGCGTCTCGTCACGCACGACGCCACCTTCGCCGCCCTGGCCAGCATCCGCGTGCAACTGTTCCGTGCCTGGTCGCGCCCGGAAGCGGCCAGTCGCTTGCTGCGCCAGCCTGCCAAGCTGCTGTTCCGCTTGACGGCCGATATCGATGCGCTCGAAGCGCTGTATTTGCGCCTGCTGGTGCCGGCCTTTACGGCGCTGTGCGTGGCCTTGCTGGCCGGCATCGCGCTGGGCGTGCTGCAGTGGCAGCTGGGCTTGGGCCTGGCCGCGTGGCTGCTGGCGGCCGGCGGCGGCATCAGCTCGGTTGTGGCGCAGCGTGCCCGCCGTCCCGCCATCCTGCGCTCGCGCGCCATCGAAAAATTACGTTCCGGCAGCATCGACCTGATGGCCGGCCAGACGGACCTGGTGATGGCGGGCCGCATCGAGGCCCAATGCGCGGCGCTGGGACAGATCGACCGCTCGCTGGCGCAAGCCGATTTCGCCTTGCTGCGCCTCGATACGGCGGCCAGTGCCGCGTATGGCGTGGCCGCCAGCGTGACCTTGGCCGGCGTGCTGCTGGCCGTGGCCGCGCTGGTGCAGCAGCAGGCGCTGAACCTGCCGCTGGCGGCGCTGGCCTTGCTGATTGCCCTGACGGCCGTGGAACCGTTTGCGGGACTGCGCCGTGGCGCGCTGGAAGCGGGTCGCATGCTGCTGGCCATGCGCCGTCTGGCGCCGTGCCTGGCAAGCCTGGAACAGTCACCGCTGTCGCCCGCCGCAGCCGCAAACGGCTTGCGCCTGGAACGCATCAGTGCCGCGCATGCGGGCAGCGATGTCGCCATTTTGCATGACGTCTCGCTGCACATCGCGCACGGTGAGCGCGTGGCCTTGATCGGTCCCAGTGGCGCGGGCAAGTCGACATTGCTGGCCATCGCCGCGCGCGAGCTGGCACCGCTGTCGGGGATCGTCAGCGCCTCGCGCGCCTGTCTGTTTACGCAGAAGACGGAACTATTCCAGGACAGCCTGCGCGACAACCTGCGCCTGGCCGACCCGTCCGCCAGCGATGCGCAGCTGTGGGCGGCGCTGCAGGCGGCCGGCCTGGAGGGGGACGTGCGGGCCTTGGCGGGCGGCCTCGATACGCTGCTGGGCGAGGGTGGCCTGGGCTTGTCGGGTGGCCAGGCGCGGCGCTTGGCGTTGGCGCGCCTGTGCCTGCACGAATCGACCTTGTGGCTGCTGGACGAAGCCACCGAGGCACTCGATGCACCGGTGGCAATCGATGTCTTGCAGCGCCTGCGCGCGCGCAGCGACGGGCGCACTCTGCTGATCGCCACCCACTTGCGGCGCGAGGCGGCGCTGGCGGACCGGCTGCTCAGCCTGCGCGATGGCCGCATCGTCGCTGACGTGCGCCGTGGCACGCCGGATTTCGAGGCAGCGCTGGCGCGCTTGCGCGGTGATTGAAGAACGATAGGGGAGACACAGGCGGCGCTGCTCGGCAGTTTTGCCACATGGGCGTCTATCGACTAGCAACAGAAAAATGTCAATTTTGCAATTAAAGTAGGGAAACACCAAGGAAATTATATGGACTTCGATATTGTCGCTTTATCCAGACTGCAGTTCGCGCTGACAGCTTTGTACCATTTTATATTTGTTCCGCTGACCTTAGGCCTGTCCGTGATCCTCGCCATCATGGAGACGGTCTACGTGATGACAAACCGCACCATCTGGCGCGACATGACCAAGTTCTGGGGTGTCTTGTTCGGTATTAACTTCGCCATGGGCGTGGCGACGGGCATCGTCATGGAATTCCAGTTCGGCATGAACTGGAGCTATTACAGCCACTATGTGGGCGATATTTTCGGCGCGCCGCTGGCCATCGAGGGCTTGATGGCCTTCTTCCTGGAAGCGACCTTCGTCGGCCTGTTCTTCTTCGGCTGGGACAAGCTGTCCAAGCGCGGCCACCTGGTCACGACCTGGCTGGTGGCCATCGGCTCGAACTTCTCGGCCCTGTGGATATTGATTGCCAACGGCTGGATGCAAAATCCCGTCGGTGCGGCCTTCAATCCACAGACCATGCGCATGGAAGTGACCGATTTCGGTGCCGTGCTGACGAATCCTGTCGCCCAAGCGAAATTCGTCCATACTGTTTCGGCCGGTTACACGGCAGCGGCGATTTTCGTGCTGGGTATTTCCGCCTGGTATCTGTTGAAGGGCCGTCACGTACAACTGGCCAAGCGCTCGATGACGGTGGCCGCCTCGTTCGGCCTGGCCGCCACGCTGTCGGTACTGGTGCTGGGCGACGAAAGCGGCTACCTGTCGTCCGAACATCAAAAGATGAAACTGGCCGCCATCGAAGCGATGTGGACCACGGAGCCGGCGCCCGCCGCCTTCACCGCCTTCGGTTTTCCTGACGCGACAGCGCGCGAGACGCATTACGCGGTGCACATCCCGATGGTGATGGGCTTGATCGGCACGCGTTCGCTGACGACGGAAATTCCCGGCATCGAGCAGTTGGTCGAGCGCGGCCAATTGCTGATCCAGGATGGCATCAAGGCGTATGACGCGCTGCAAACCATCCGCAGCGTGGCGCCGGGCGCGCCCGTGCCGCAGGAGGCGAGCGATATGTTCGAGTCGAAAGGCCATTCCCTGGGCTATGCCTTGCTGCTGAAACGCTATGTCGATGACCCGCGCCTGGCCACGCCAGAGCAGATCCACAAGGCCGCGCTCGATACCGTGCCGCCCGTAGCACCGCTGTTCTGGTCCTTCCGCGTGATGGTGGGTCTGGGCATGTTCTTTATCTTGCTCACCGGCACGTTCTTCATCCTGTCGACGCGCCGTACGCTGGACAAGCACCGCTGGCTGCTGAAAGTGGCCGTGTTTTCCATCCCGCTGCCGTGGGTGGCGATTGAAGCGGGCTGGATCGTGGCCGAACTGGGCCGTCAGCCGTGGGTGATCGAAGGCGTGCTGCCAACGGCCGCGGCGGTCTCTAACTTGGGCGCGACCACCTTGCTGATCACGATTGCCGGCTTTGCCGCCATCTACACCGTGCTGTTGCTCATTGAAATGAAGCTCATGCTCAAGGCCATCCGCAAGGGGCCGGAAGAGACGGCGCCGTCTCCCGTGCCAGCAGGCGCAGCCATTCATACTCAACGCGCCTAAGGAGGGCCAGACCATGATTTTGCATGACATGATTTCTTACGAAACACTGCGCCTGATCTGGTGGCTGCTGATCGGCATCTTGCTGGTGGGCTTTGCCATCACCGACGGCTTCGATCTGGGTACGGGCATGTTGCTGCCGTTTGCCGGCAAGACCGACCTCGAGCGCCGCGTCATCATCAACAGTATCGGTCCCGTGTGGGAAGGCAACCAGGTGTGGCTGATCCTCGGTGGCGGTGCCATCTTTGCCGCCTGGCCGCAGCTGTACGCGGTCTCGTTTTCGGGCTTTTACCTGGCCATGTTCGCCATCCTGGTGGCGCTGATCGTGCGCCCCGTGGCGTTCAAATTTCGCAGCAAGCGCGAAGACCCGCGCTGGCGCGCCCGCTGGGATGCGGCCCTGTTCGTGGGTGGCTTCGTGCCGGCCCTGATCTGCGGCGTGGCGATCGGCAATGTGCTGCAGGGCGTGCCGTTCCGTTTCTCGTCGGATATGCACATTTTCTATGACGGCAGCTTCTTTGCGCTGCTCAACCCGTTTGCCGTGCTGTGCGGCCTGGTCTCGGTCGCCATGCTGGTGATGCACGGCGCCACCTGGCTGCAAGTGAAAACGGACGGCGCCGTGGCTGACCGTTCGCGCCGCTACGGCAGCGTCGCCGCGCTTGCGACAGTCGTGCTGTATGCACTGGCCGGCGTGGCCCTGTGGCTGTGGGTGGATGGCTACCGTGTCACCAGCGCCGTCGTCGTCGATGGCCCGTCGAACCCGATGCTGAAAACGGCGCAAGTGCACGTGGGCGCCTGGTTCCTCAATTTTGCCGCCCATCCGTGGACCGCGATTGCCCCCGTAGTGGGCTTGCTGGGCCCCTTGCTGGCGTTCGCCCTGCTGCGTGCGCGCCGCGAAGTGCCCGCCTTGCTGGCCAGCGCGGCCGGCATCGCCGGCATCATCCTCAGTGTGGGCGCGGCCATGTTCCCGTTCATCCTGCCATCGTCGATCGATCCGCGCGCCAGCCTGACGGTGTGGGATGCCTCGTCGAGCCACATGACCCTGTTCATCATGCTGGTCGCCACGGCCGTCTTCATTCCCCTCATCGTCGCGTACACGACCTGGGTCTATAAAGTGCTGTGGGGCAAGGTTGATGCCAAAGCCATCACGGACGACAGCGCTCACGCTTACTAAGAATTAAGGAAAGGTTATAACTATGTGGTATTTCGCCTGGATACTCGGTCTTCCGCTGGCGGCGACCTTCGCCGTACTCAATGCGATGTGGTATGAAATTGCCGATGGCGACACGTCGCCCGCGCAGCAACGCGACACACCAAAATAGGCGTATGTCGGCTTGACTTGCCCCGCCCGGTGCTTGAGCGCCCGGCGGGGCTTTTACTTTTCTGTCACAGCAAAATGAAGCCGCCGCGGATGCGCAGCATCATGTCGCGCGGTGCGTCGGCGCCCGCCGCCACGGCCCAGGCCGTGATCCATTGCGCGCAGCGTTGCCGTTCGACCTTATCGTGCACGTGCTGCATGCGTGCGTCTGCCTGGTCGATGCGCTGCGCCAGGTACAGGCGTTGGTCCGTGGGATTCGTCTTTTTGCTGTAATGCTGCATGTCGATTCCTTTGCGCGTAGTAACTTAAGTTGCTCATGGTATATTCATCTACGCGCGGACGGGGCAGATGGATTCAGCTTTTGCAAAATAAAAAAGCCACCCAAAAAGGTGGCTGATGCGGTGTGCTCTCAGGCGCGCGCACTGCCCGACGGTTTGGCGGTGGCAATGGCAATCGGATCGCTGGCCGGAAAGCTTTCCTTGAGCGCCTCATCAAGCGCTTGCTCGGCATGGCTTTCGCTGGCCGGCGTGGGTGAATCGCGTTCAGGTGGCGGGGCGGGCGCGGTAGCGGCATTGGTGCTCGGATGCATGATCATGTCCTTGCTGTGGTGCGCCAGGGGGCCGCAATGGCCATCGCGCTTGTTGATGCTCTGAAGCTGCCAGCCTAGCACATGACGCAAAAAGAGCGCGCCCGCTGCGCTTGCCCAAGCCGGCAATGATGGCAGCGGCGGTCGTGTCTGCTACACTGCGTCCCACTTTTATCGACGGAACTGCCATGACTTCCCTATCCCTGCCGTACCGCGCCACCGCCGTTGAAGCCTGTGCCTGGCTAGCGCAACAGACAGGCACGCCATGGACCCTGGCACGCCTGCTGGAGCAGGGGGGCTTGCCGTACGTCTGGCTCGATTACAGCGACACGTGGGCCGAGCTGTTCCATGACGGCGTGACGCGCTATGCGGCGCCCGTCGTGTTCATCGGCGACAAGCAGCACCTGGTCTCCGGCGCTGCGGATGTCTGGCTGCGTTTTACGCGCGACTCCGGCAATATCGCCATCGAACTGAAGGCGCCGGGCTTGCGCGTGCCGCTCGATGGCTTGCACTTCCAGGAACGCGATCTGTTGCGTTTGCTCAAGGAGTTGCAGCAGCCGCAGCCGCCAGAGGCAGAGCTTGACAAGGCGCCGGTGGTCTTGCCGAGTGCCCTCAAAGGCCTGGGGCGCGAACAGATCTTGATTGCCTTTGCCGGCGTGGGCAAGGTCAACCTGGACCAGGGGCTGGCCAGTGGCGTGGGCATCTTTGGCGACGACGGGGCGCGCGTGCGCAAGAATTCGCGTGGCGGCAAGAACAGTCACCTGTGGCATCCCGTTACCCTCGCTTTCGGCTTGCACGATGTGCACCGCGTGCCGATGGCGCACCTGAAGAAGGCGTTTGCCACGCAGCCTTTGTTGCGCGAATGGAAGGCGGATTGGCTGGAATCGCTGCGCCTGCTGGGCGAGTGAGGCGACCGGCAGTCCTATAACTCGATGGGCGCCACCTCGGTGCCGATATCGGGCGCTGCGTAATGCATGCTGAAATACACGAAAGCGGCAATATTGAGGGCGACGGTGAGCCAGAACAGCACGCGGAACGAGCGCTTGCTGGACTTGTGGCGCAGCCATTGCTGCGCCAGTACCGCGCCCGGCCAGCCGCACAGCAGTCCTAGCAGTAACAGGGTGCGTTCCGAAGTGCGCCAGCGCCCCTGTCGGGCGGCCGACTTGTCGATCGCGTAGGCGACGAAACAGCTGAGGCTGAGCACGCCATATGCGAGAGCGACCAGGGCGGGAATGTGGAAAAAGAATGTGGCCAGCAAATACAACAGGCTAAATAACAGGATGGACAGGTAGGGCATGGTGTGTGATGTCGAGACAGTCGTCTTGCAGTTTCTTGCTTGATCAGATAGCGCCAGTGTAGCAGGATGGCGCCAGTGCGCCTATGGCATGGCTAGGCCGGCAGTTCCAGCGCAAGGCCAGGCGCGGTGTAGCGGCCTCCCTTCTGCGATAATGCGGGGCCGACAAAAAATATTCTCTTCATTGAAAGAAATGCATGCGTATATGGATTGCTTGTGCCGGATGGTGGTGTCTCATGTCGCTGGGCCAGGCTCAGGCCCAGGATCACGCGGCAGCGCCGGCTGTTTCGGCGCCGCTACGCAGTGCCAGCGTGCCACCTGTCAGCGATGCCATGCCGCCGCCCGCTGTGCCTACAGCTACTGCCACAGCTGCCACAGCCGCCACGGCAGCCACACCAGCCACACCAGCGGAACAGGCCTTGCCCTCGCAAACGGTGACGATCACCGCTAGCAGCGACGCCAAGGCGCCGCGCATACGTTTCACGGCTTACCGCGAGAGTTATCTGACAGCCAGGAAAGTGTGGCAAGTGTCGAGCGGCAGCGTGGTCATGGCCCTGCGCCTGATTCCGGCCAAGCTGAACGCCAGCATCGACGATGTGCGCGTGGCCTTGATCGGCACTGGCGCACCCGTGCCGATCAAGGTCTCGGACGGCGGCGTGTTTGTGGTGCCGCTCAACGAGGACATCGCCGCACAGGATGGCATGTTTTTGGTGAACAAGGGCAGCGGTGAGCTGACGGCCAATATCGTGCTCCAGCCGTCCGTGGCGCGCGATGCGTGGAGTGTCACGCGCGTGGGACAAGTGCTGCGCGACGCGCGGCGCGCCGTGCGGGCCATCACGCCGTGGTACAAGCGGCCGTTCGCCAACGACGTGCAATCGCTGGCCTTTTGCGCCATCGAGCGCGGTCACGCCTTGCAGTTGATGGATGGCGAGCAACTGATCGCCACCTTGCCCATGAAGGAGCCTGCCGTCAATGACATCAGCCAGCCCGTGTTTTGCAAGATTTTTGACGGTGAAGACAAATATCCGGGACACTACCGCGTCGTCTTGCCCGAGCAAGCCACGGTGCTGCTGCTGTAGAGACTATTTCGGCTGGGGCTGCACCAGTTCTAGCGCCGCCGCCAGTGCCAGGTCCATGGTGGCCTGGTGGAAAATCAGCCATTGCGGCAAGAGCGACAGCGCATGGCGACCCTGTTCCATGTCGCCCTGATCGACGGCGGCCCAGGCATGGTGCAAGCCGCTGAGCAAGCGCGCGTGCTGTTCGCGGTGCTTGGCTAGCGAGGGAAAGTCGATTTGTTCCATCAAATCCTCTTCCTCGCGAAAATCGCGTTCGACGGCCGCAATCAGCTCGCGAAAAGCGACGCTAAAATGCTGGTCGCTCAACTGCCCCAGCCGCGCCAGCTCCTGAAACAGCGCCTCATGTGCCTCGTCGATGGCGGGAACGCCCAGCGCCATCTCATCTTTCCAAGCAGATATACCCATGCCGATGCCCCCGGTTAAGTCCGTCTCGATGCGAAGCGGACCGTGCCAGTGTGGCCGCAGTGCAGGTGAAAATCCATGATCTGGATCAAAAGTATGGTGAAGAGCGCAGATGTGGGTGGTGGATCAATTCAACGCAAAACGGGCAACAAATTGTCACCCGCAAGTAGTAATGCCGTTCAGTTAAAGGTTTTGGCGTGATTTATGAGTGCCAGTAAATTCGCTAACCCCAGAGGCAAAGAGCTGGGGTCGGACCCCAATCCACCCAAGTTAAGCAACAGGCTGCCATCAAGCAGCCTTGTAGGCCATGTATTTATGGGGCTTGTAGGCGTTGGTTTGCCGTGACCTTGATTGTCCTGGGCGATGTTGAAACGTTCGCTTGGCGATCAGAGCCAGCGCGTCGGCAAGCAAGTGGGCTGCCGCCAGCCCAAGCAGCAACGATGGCAAGAGCGGCTTGAGTACCGAATGGACATAGGCGCGGTTGATGCGTCTGTCCGTCGGCAATGCATCTTGCTGGCCGGCAGCACAGCTCGCCAACGCCTGCAGGTTATCGCATATTACCTTGGCGGCCAGATCCTGCATCAGGGCCTGCTGTGACAGTCCCGTCACGTGCTCCAGATGGAGGCGGTGTTTGATGCGCTTGAAGGCTTCCTCGATGCGCCAGCGTTGGTGGTAGAGGTATCCGAACAATGCGGCAGGGAATTGTTCAACGTCCAGTAAGTTAGTCATCAGAACACGCACCTTGCCGGTCGAGGCAACATGGCGTATCAGGCGCACGGTCTGCAGCTCAATGGGACATTCATAGTCAAGCGCATCGCGTCGATCCGGCGCCCGCAGCGTGACGATCTGCTCCTGCAGCCCCGACTTCAGAAACTGATTGACGCAGGGAAAGCCGCCACCGCGCGCCTGTTCGACACGCATGCAGAAGGCAATGTGGCGCTGGTTCAATACGGCAGGCATCCAATAGCACGGGTAGCCTCGGTCGAGTAACAGCAGATCATCCTTGCCAAGCCGGTCGAGCTGTTCGAACAGCATCTGGCGTTCACCGACGTCGGTGCTGTATAGCGAGGCCGAGAGCATCAATTCGGCACCGGGTAGAAACAAGCCAAACACCAGTTGATCGGCCACGGCGGCGCGTTTGACATGGCTGGCGCGCAAGCCAAAGCGAATGGTCGAGGCGTCAGCGGCGACCAGCCTGAAACCGTGCCAGCGCGGCAGGTAGCCATGCTGCTGTGCTTGTGCAATGAGCCAGTCGTTAAGCTCTGGGATGGCCGTGGTAGCAAGTTTTGAGCGTGCCTGAGCGAAAGCCTGGGCGCTCACCTGGTGCGTCAGTTGCGCCTGCTGTTGCAGATGGCCAAAGAATTCATCAAGTTCGGTTTGCACGCTCTTGCGCATGCCGGTGAGCATGAGCGCCACCAAGGATGGCAGCGGCAGTTTGCGGCGCCGTTGAAACGCCATCGGATGATCAGGATGGCGGGCGCTAAGCCGAAACTGGTCGGATTGAAGATGGTCGGAGAAATCGGACAGCAAGGAAGCGAGCGACATGAAGGGCCAATGAAGATCAAAAGACCTTCATTGGCCGCCGCCTTGCCGCTGTCGAAAAAAGAGAGGTCAGCAAGGCGGCGGCTGCGCAAAGCCAGTGCCACGTCAAGCACTATTTCATTGAATTGCCAGCAATTGCGCGGGCTTGCTCCTTAACTTGGGTGGATTGGGGTCCGACCCCTGTCCTAGTTCTTGGGCTAAAAATAGCATCACTAACACACTAACTGAACGGGATTACCCCGCAAGTAGTCGCTTTTGTTCCGGCGGCAGCGCAGGGATGCGCCGGCTGCCGGTCACTGCCTCGCTTCTTTCATTGCGCACTAGCATAATCGCAAGGTGGTTGATCTGCTTGACACTACAACTAATTGCTGTGTTGCGCTGCATCAGTTAGCAGTTATCAGCTGTATCAGCTGTATCAGCCCTTGCCGTGGCGCCTGCCCACATGGCCCGATCGTGCCGGCGGCGCTCTGCTGTCGCTCAACGATCTCGTTCACCGCTGTCGTTCACTGCTGTCGTTCACTGATCTCGCTCAATACACGTCGCGGCGATAACGTCCGGCCGCCAGCAGGACATCGTAGCCCTCCTGCCCCAGTGTTTCTTGCAGTACTGCATCGATTCCTGTTGCCATGCCTTGCAAACTGCCGCACACGTAGACGATGGCGCCTTGCGCCAGCCAGTTGCGCAAGATGTTGGCGTTGGCGCGCAGGCGGTCCTGCACATACTCGCGTGTTTCAGCATCGCGCGAAAAGACGCGGTCCAGGCGTGCCAGGTGGCCATCGGCGACCCAGGCGTCGAGTTCAGCAGCGCAGATGCTGTCCACGGCTTGCTGGCGCTCGCCGAACAGCAGCCAGTTGCGTGCCAGTCCGGCCCGCTTGCGTGCGCGCAGGTGCGCCCGCAAGCCAGCCAGGCCGGAACCGTTGCCGATATAAATGCAGGGCAGATCGACCAGGGTGGGGGCGAAGGCGCGATTGGCTTGCAGGCGCAGGCGGATGCTGGCGCCTGGCGGCGCGAAGCGCGTGAGCCAGCCCGAACAAATGCCATAGCCCTGGTTATTCTTGCCCGCGTGGCGTTCCTGGCGCACCAGCAACTGCAGTTCTCCATCGGAAGGCAGCGACGCGAGCGAGTAGCTGCGCGGCGCATGCTGCGCCGTATGCGTACCATGCGTACCATGCGCGTCGGCATCGCTGCCGTCCGCGTTGCAGCCGATGATTTCGGCCAGCGCACCGGCTTGCCAAGTGGCGCCGGCCGGCCCAGTTAAGGTGATTTCATACAGTTCGCCGCCCAGGCTGCCGGGATTGAGCAGCACGCGGCGCAGCAAACGCCAGTCTTCGTATGAGGTCTGCTCCTGCACGCAGATGGCCTCGATGGCGCTGCCGCTGCAGCGCGCCAGCGCTTGCGACCAGTCGGCCAGGGCGGCGCTGTCGTGCTGGTCGACTTCGATCAGCGGGAACAATGGCGTCGCGCCTAGCGCGCGCAATTGCCGCTCCAGCACATGGCCAAAGGCGCAGAAGTGGCTGTAATGACGGTCGCCCAGGGCCAGCAAGCCCAGTTCAAGGCCTGCCAGCGGCGTGCCCGATGTTTGTTGCAACAGGCGCGCGAAGCGGCGCGTGCCGTCCGGCGCCTCGCCTTCGCCAAAGGTGCTGGCAACGATCAGGACCCGTTCGTACTGGCGCAATTGCGCAGGATCGAAGTGGTTCAGCGATTGCACGTCGACGGCCACCCCTGCCTGCTGCAGGGCGCGCGCACTTTCCAGGGCCAGGCGCTCGGCCTGGCCCGACTGGCTGGCGTAGGCCACCAGGGTGGGCAAGCCGGTATCTTGCTTGCCCGCAATGCCAGCCAGCAGAGCCCGCTGCGCCTGCACAGCGCGCCTGGCCTTGCGGCGGCCCAGGTACAGCATCGAGCCCGTGATGGCGAACAGGGGCAGGCCCAGGCTGGCTAAGGTGACGATGATGCGGCCCGTCAAGCCGAAATAGGTGCCCATGTGCAGCGGATAAATGATGTTGACGAGGCGCGCGCCCAGCGCCTGCTGGCTGTAGGGCGCGTTTTCCGTGACGCTGCCATCGGCCGGTGCAATGCTCAAGCGGCTGCGTGCGCGCTCATGCGGCGCATCGCTGGCCAGCCAGGTAAATTGCACGGCTTCGCCCGCACGTGTGGGCAGGCGCACGCTGGCCAGGGTCCAGCCGGCGGCGTGTTGCTGGAAAACGCTCCACGCCAGGCCGATGTCGACGGCGGGCGATTGCTCCTTGGGCGCGCCTTTCTTGCCCGGCGCTTGCGATACCCGTGGCGGCTTGCCGGCCCAAGCATCGATATTGTCGCGCACCACGTCATAGCTCCAGTAAATGCCCGTCAGGGTCAGTGCCACGTAGACGAGCAGGCACCAGGTGCCGGCTACGGCGTGCAAATTCCACAGCAAGGAGCGACCCTTCAGGGCCGGGTCAAAGGTCAGCCAGGTGCGCCAGTCCAGCGCACGGCGGGGCCAGCGCAGATACAGGCCGGAAAGCGCCAGGCCCAGCAGGCACAAGGCCAGTGCGCCTGCCACTTGGCGGCCCGGATCGCGGGGCAGCAGCAGCCAGCGGTGCAGCGATTCCATCCACTCGAAAAATTGCGCCCCCGTCAACGCCGGCTGGGTGACGCCCGTGTACGGATGCAGATAGATGGACGCGCCGCGCCGCTGGCCGTCTTTCGGTGCGAAGAGCAGCCGTGGGGCAGCGCCCGCCTGTGCATACATGGTGATGGATGCGATGCGCTGGCCGTGTTCGGTGGCAGCGATGCTGGTCAACTGGGCCGGCGTCAGCGGCGTACGTGTTTCCACAGGCACATGACGCACGCCAGGGTTCATGACATCGAGCAATTCATCGTTGAAGGCCAGGATGGCGCCGCTGATACCGATGATCACCAGCACCGTGCCGGCCGTGATGCCGATGAACCAGTGTAATTGAAACCATAGCTGCCTCCAGCTCCAGTGCCAGCGCTTTTGTCGCGGCGCGGTGGCAAGTGGGCGCTGCTGGCGGGTCTCAGACGCAGCGTTGGCGCTGGCGCGCAGCTGGGCTTGTGCAAGGGAGGACGTCGTCATGGCAGCTTTCGATAGCGCTGCCATGCTGGGTGCCTGGCATGGCAGTGAAGAAGGAAGGCTGATATATTAACGCAAAATAACGCAAACGAGAATCATTCGCAAGATCGGGCGCGAGTTTTTGCGCAGCGGGGCCGCTGTCTTGCCCATTCTGGTTTGCCTGATGGGGCACTATAGGCGCTATAGGCGCTACAATAGGGATACTGTTCACTCGTTACTATTGCCGCCATGACCACTTCCACACCGAATCTCATCGTCACGCCATCCGCCCACCCCTTGTCCGATGCCGAGCGCGCCGCGCGCATGGTCAATCCCGCCTTCGGGCGCATCTTCACGGACCACATGGTGGTGATTCCTTACCGTGACGGCAAGTGGCAGCAGGGCGAACTGAAGGCTTACGGCCCGTTGATGCTGGACCCGTCCGCTTCGTCGCTGCACTACGGCCAGGCAATTTTCGAAGGTTACAAAGCGTTTGCGCAGCCCGATGGCAGTATCAAGACTTTCCGTCCCGAACAAAATGCCGAGCGCTTCAATCGCAGCGCCGCGCGCCTGGCCATGCCGGCCATCCCTGCCGCGCTGTTCCTGGAAGCGGGCGACGCGCTCATCGCGCAAGACCGCAACTGGGTGCCGAAGAACACGGGCGAGAGCCTGTACATGCGTCCGCTGATGATCGCCACCGATCCTTACCTGGGCGTGCGGCCGTCGGAAGAGTATCTGTTCGTGCTGTTCGCCTCGCCGGCTGGCGCCTATTTCCCGAAAGGCGTGAAACCGGTCACCGTGTGGATCAGCGAAGACTTCGTGCGCGCCGCGCCGGGCGGCACCGGTGAAGCCAAATGCGCGGGCAACTATGCGGCCAGCCTGATGGCCCAGTCGCAAGCACAGGAAAAGGGCTGCGACCAGGTCGTGTGGCTGGACGCCGTACAACGTGAATTCATCGAAGAGATGGGCGGCATGAATCTGTTCTTCGTCTACCAAGATGGCGAAAAGGTCACCGTCGTGACGCCGGAACTGACGGGCACCTTGCTGCCAGGCATTACCCGCCGCAGCCTGCTGGAAATGGCAAAAGACCTCGGCTATGCCACGGAAGAGCGTAAATTGTCGGTCCAGCAATGGCGCGACGATATCGCTTCGGGCCGCATGACCGAAGTGTTTGCCTGCGGCACAGCGGCCGTCATCACGCCGGTGGGCGTGGCCAAGGCCAAGGGCTTTGAAATGACCATCAATAACAACGAAAACGGCGCCGTCACACTGGCCCTGCGCGAAGCGTTGCTGGGCTTGCAGCATGGCACGGCACCGGACACGCACGGCTGGATGCACAAGGTTTGCTGATCAACTTGTTTGATTGAGACATCGCCGGCACGTTGCCGGCGTTTTTATATCTTGAACGGGAAACCCGATGCCATTACGAACTGTCTTGCCGGCGCTGGCCGCCGTTTTCTTCAGCCTGTCAGCCGGCGCCGTCCACGCGGCCGAGGCCACGTGCGCCATCCCGCGCAACGTCAGTTACAACGATTATGACGTCAAGCCGTCGGACGAGAAAAACACTTGCTACAAGCAAAGCACGAACGTGCCCACCGATTACTTCATGCTGGCACTATCGTGGTCGCCCGGTTTTTGCGACAGCCAGCGCCGCCGTGGCGCAGTGTCAAAGAAAGCTGCCTTCCAGTGCGCCGAGAGTAATCACTTCGGCTGGATCGTGCATGGCTTATGGGCGCAGTCCAATCGCCCGGCTACTTGTGTAGACATTTCCGTGACGCCGCCGCGCAAGACGGAACTGCATCCGCGCTATTGCAAGGGCAACTTGCCGAAACTGGCACCGTCGGACATCTTGCCGTATATGTGCATGCAGCCCGGCGAAGCCTTGCTGCAGGGCGAATGGGAAAAGCATGGCGCCTGCGATTTCGCGACGGCCAGAGAGTATTTCGAGAAAGAGCGCGAACTGTTCCAAGCCTTGAAATTGCCGGACAGCAGCATGCCTAAAAACGCGCTGTTCCAGTGGATGAAGCAGCACAACCCGCAACTGAAGGGCCGCTGGCTCAATTATGAACAGCATACGGGCGAATTGCGCATCTGCTATTCGAAGGACTACAAGGTCATCGACTGCCAGAAATGATGATGCGGCGGCAAGACAGGGGAGACGCCAGGGAGCAAGGCGTCGCGGTGGGCGAGGATGGCTTGCCGCCCGGTGCCCGCTTGTGGGCCATGCTGGCGCTGGCCATCGGCGTGGGCATGGCCTCGCTCGATACGGCGATTGCCAACACAGCCTTGCCGGGCATCGCCAGCGAGCTGCGCACGACGCCGGCCGCCTCCGTCTGGATCGTGAATGTGTATCAGCTGGCCATGGTGGCGACGCTGCTGCCATTGTCTGCCCTCGGCGAGATCGCCGGTTACCGCCGTGTGTTTATCGCGGGCATGCTGCTATTTACCCTCGCTTCGCTCGCTTGCGCGCTGGCCTGGTCCTTGCCCTCGCTGGTGGTAGCACGGCTTTTTCAAGGTGTCGGCGCCAGCGCCATGATGAGCGTGAATACGGCGCTGCTGCGCGCCCTGTACCCCAAGCATTTGCTAGGACGCGCGTTCGGCAATAATGCGCTGGTGGTAGCCGTGGCGTTCGCCATCGGTCCCACGGCGGCCTCGCTGATATTGGCGACGGCTTCATGGCCATGGTTGTTCGCTATCAACGTGCCGCTGGGCGTGATTGGTTTTTTCCTCGCCAGGCGCATGTTGCCGGCGACAAAACTCTCGGGGCACACGCTGGACGGGCGCACGGCGCTGTACAACGTGGGTGCTTTTGGCTTGCTCATTTTATTTTTTGGCGACGCCGCCCATCATGCGTCCAGCGCCGTGCTGCTGCCGGAACTGCTGGCCGCGGCCGTATTCTTTTGCTTGCTGCTGCGCCGCCAGGCCGGGCATGCGGCGCCCATGCTGCCCATCGACCTGTTTCGCCGCCCGCTGTTTTTGTTGTCGTCGCTGACGGCCATCTGTACCTTTGCGGCGCAGGGGCTGGCGTTCGTCTCGCTGCCATTCTATTTTGAAGTGACACTGGGCCGCTCTCCCATCGAGACGGGCTTTTTGATGACGCCGTGGGCCGTGCTGGTAGCGGTGATGGCGCCCGTGGCCGGGCGTTTGAGCGAACGTTATTCACCGGGCATGCTGGGCGGCATCGGCCTGGCCGCGCTGGCCGGCGGCTTGCTGACATTGGTGTGGATGCCGGCCCATCCGGGCGCTGTTGACATCGGTTGGCGCATGGCCTTGTGCGGCATCGGTTTCGGCTTTTTCCAGGCGCCCAATTTGCAAGCCATCATGGGTAGCGCGCCGCCCGAGCGCGCTGGCGGTGCCAGCGGCGTGGTGGCCACCTCGCGCCTGCTCGGGCAAGCCATGGGCGCGGCACTGGTCGCCTATTGCTTTACCGTTTCTGCCGCCCAAGGCACGACGTATGCGCTGTGCCTGGCGGCAGGATTCGCCGCCGTGGCCAGCCTCGCCAGCTTTGCGCGACTGACGGTGGCGCAGCCGGCGTGGCCGACAGACAAGAGGGACTGATCAAGGGCGACTGAACCAGGACGACTGAACCAGGACGAGGATCAGACGTCGATGGCCTTGTCCGACTGCATGCGCTTGCGCAATTCGAACTTCTGGATCTTGCCCGTCGAGGTGCGCGGTAGCGGACCAAAATAGATGGCTTTCGGCACCTTGAAGCCAGCCAGGTTGTTCTTGCAGAAGGCCATCAGTTCTTCTGCCGTCACGCTGGCGCCTTCACGCAGCTCGACGAAGGCGCACGGCGTCTCGCCCCATTTCTCGTCCGGCTGGGCGATGACGGCGGCGGCCAGCACTTGCGGGTGGTGGTACAGCGCATCTTCGACTTCCACGCTGGAAATATTCTCGCCACCGGAAATGATGATGTCCTTGCTGCGGTCCTTCAGTTTGATATAGCCGTCCGCGTACATGACGCCCAGGTCGCCCGTATGGAACCAGCCACCGGCGAACGCTTCCTGCGTCGCCTTTTCATTCTCCAGGTAACCCTTCATGCAGATGTTGCCTCGAAACATGATTTCACCGATCTGCTCGCCGTCAGCCGCGACCGGCTGCATGGTTTCCGGGTCCAGCACGGCGACAGCGCTTTGCAAGTGGTAGCGCACGCCCTGGCGCGACTTGAAGACGGCGCGCTCTTCCTGGCTCAGCGCTGCCCACGCATCTTGCTCGGCGCAGATGGCGGCCGGGCCATACACTTCGGTCAAACCATACGAGTGAATCAAGTCAAAGCCCATGGCATCGATCTTGGCCAGCATCGCTGCTGGCGGCGGCGCGCCAGCGACCATGCCGCGCACGGTCCAGTCGATTCCTGCGCGCCAGTTGGCGGGCGCGTTGGCCAGCGCCGCGTGCACGATGGGCGCCGCGCAATAGTGGGTGATGCGTAATTCGCGCATCAGGTCGAATACCAGTTTCGGTTCGAACTTGCGCAGGCACACGTTGACGCCGGCGCGCGCGGCGATGGTCCACGGGAAGCACCAGCCATTGCAGTGGAACATCGGCAAGGTCCATAAATACACGGCATGCTTGGGCATGTCCCATTCCAGGATGTTTGACAGGGCGTTCAGGGCCGCTCCCCGGTGGTGGTAGACCACGCCTTTCGGGTCGCCCGTGGTGCCGGACGTATAGTTGAGGGCGATGGCATCCCATTCATCGGCCGGCCGCGGCCAGTCGTAATCAGGGTCGCCGCTGGCCAGCAGGCTTTCATAGTCGAGGTCGGAAAAGGCTGCCACTTCTGGTCCCAGCACGTCATTGACCTGGATCACGCGCAAGCCGGGAATTTGCGCCGCCATCTGGCGCGCCAGTTCGGCAAACTCTGTGTCGGCCAGCAGCACCTTCGCCTGGCCGTGGCGCAGCATGAAGATCAAGGAGGCCAGATCGAGACGAATATTGAGGGCATTGAGGACGGCGCCGGCCATGGGCACGCCAAAGCTCGCTTCCACCATGGCGGGCGTGTTCGGCAGCATCACGGCTACCGTGTCGCCCGTGCCCACGCCCAGCGTGGCGAGAGCCGATGCCAGGCGGCGCGTGCGCGCGTAGGTGACGCTCCATGTCTGGCGCACGGCGCCATGTGCAATTGCCAGGCGATTGCCATATACTGCCGCTGCCCTGGCGATATAGTCGAGCGGGGTGAGGGCGGCGTAGTTGGCGCTGTTTTTGCCGAGTCCGGTGTTGAAGTCAGGTGTCATGCTTGTCTCCTGGTAAAAAATCGCTAGCTCCCTGTTGCGGGATTGATGCCGGTCAGCATAGCACCGACGCTTGAAAATCACTGTCATCTTAGTGACAGGTTTGAAAGATAGAATGGATAGCAACGATAGTGTAGACCGTGTGGTGAGCGAACTCGATAGCCACGACTGGTTCGCGGCCCTCGATGCCAGGCATCAGAACTTGTTGCGTGCCGGCAGCGTGGTCCGGCATTACGCGGCCGGTGGCTTCATCGCGCGGCGCGGCGAACCGTCGGCGCACTGGATCGGCGTGCACACGGGCTTGATCAAGCTGGCCGTGTATAGCGCCGATGGCCGCGCTGCCACCTTTTCCGGCGTGCCGGCAGGCGGCTGGTGTGGCGAGGGCAGCGTACTCAAGCGCGAACTGCGCCGCTACGACGTGGTGGCCGTGCGCGCCGCGAACATCATCCTGGTGCCGCTGGACTTGTTTCATCTGCTGCTGGCCGAGAGTCTTTCCTTCAATGCCTACGTCATCCGCCAGTTGAATGAACGCATGGGCCAATTCATCGCCACCATCCAGAACCAACGCCTGCTGGCCGTCGACGCGCAAGTGGCGCAAGCGATTGCGCAGCTATTCCATCCCATGTTGTATCCGCGCACCTCCAGCGTGCTTGCGCTGTCGCAAGAAGAAATCGGCTTGCTGACCGGTATTTCGCGTCAGAGGGTGAACCTGGCCCTGGGCCGTCTGGCTGAATTGCAACTGATCAGCATTGCTTACCAAGCCATCCGCGTGGTGGATCTCGATGGCTTGCGCCGCTATGGCGTGGCGTCGCTGTGATGACAGACTGCTTGCGCGATGTGTGGCATGCTGGGAGTTTATTGTCCACATTGACCTGACGCATGGCCCTCGTTTCCGATCATCCTTTGCACTTGTTGGGCTTGCGCTTTCCACTCAGGCTGCGCGTCACCGTGCGCCAGGGTTTTGTGACTTTGCATAATGAAATCACCACCAAGAAACTGGGTAGCGGCGAGAGTTTTGTCGTGCCAGCCTTTCTGCGCTTTGCCTGCGACGTGATGCCGGGGCGGGGCAAGCCGGCCGTATTTAGCCTGGCGCTGGAAGGCGATGCAAGCGATGTCGGCCACGGCAGCGGCAAGCGCTGGAGCCAGGCGCTGGCGCTGCATATCTTCGCTACGCCGCAAGGAAAATGGACGGCGGCGCGCTTGGCGAGCCTGTGGCAAGTGACGCCGCACAAAGCCAGGGCGCGCCTGTTTGCCGAGGGCGAGGCATTGCTCAGTCTGGTACGCGAACAGCGCCTCGCGCATGCGCTGCACACGGCGGCGCAAGCGGGCGCCGATGGGGAAGGCGGCGAGCGCGACCTGGCGCAAGTAGCGGCCGGCTCCGGCTTTGCCTCTATCCCCGCATTTTGCGACGCTTGCGTGGACGTGGCCGGCGTGCGCCCCAGTGTGTTCCTGCGCGGCCAGGCGGGCGCGCCCGCGCAACGCGAAAGCCATACTCCGCTATAATCGGACGCATGGGATCTTCGTTCAAGCGCAAGCGGTGGCATCTGTGGTTGGCCTGTATGGCGATACTGCTTAATGCACTGTCGCCGTCGTTGTCGTATGCGTTTGCCTCGCTGCATGCAAACGCGAACAGTACCGCCGTCGAAATGTGCTCGGCCAGCGGCACCGTCTACACGCAAGCGTACCTGGCGCCAGCCGCCAAATCGACCACCGATTCCGTATTGCTGCACATCGAGCATTGTGCTTTCTGTATCAGTCACGCTGGCAGCGTGGGCTTGCCGCCATCGTCATCGTCGCCGCTGGCCGTCATTAAGGGCCGCGAGCATTATCCGCCATTGTTCTTTCAGGCACAGCGAGCGCCGTTTGCGTGGCTCGGCGCCAGTCCGCGCGGCCCGCCGGCGCTGGCCTGAATAGCGCTGTTCTGCCTGCCGCATTGCGGCATGGCATTTGCATCCCAACTTGTATCAACTACGCCCATTGGGCCGGAATTACCATGAAACGTCGTCTTTTTCTTCTCGCCGGCACGGCAGGATTGCTCACGCTTGCCGCTTGCGAACAAGCACCGAAGCCCCATTACAACGGTCTCGATTTGACGGGAGGCGATTACAAGCCCGACTTCACATTGAGTGGCCCCGACGGCAAGGTCTATACACTGGCTGACTTCAAGGGCAAATATGTGATGGTCTTCTTTGGCTTCACGCAATGCCCGGACGTGTGCCCGACGGCCCTGTCGCGGGCGCTGGAAATCCGCCAGAAACTGGGCGCCGATGCGGAGAAGCTGCAAGTGATCTTCATCAGCATCGATCCCGAGCGCGACACGCCCGAGTTGCTGGGCGAGTATATGCGCGCCTTCGACCCGAGTTTCCTGGGCTTGCGCACGGACCCCAAGGCGACGGCGCAGACTGCCTTCAACTACAAGGTCTTCTACCGCCGTGTGCCGAGCGGCAGTTCTTACACCATGGATCATACGGCCATCAGCTATGTGCTCGATGCGCAGGGGCGCATGCGCCTGGGCTTGAAACACCAGTTGACGGGCGACGAGTGCGTGCAAGACATCAAGACCCTGATGCAATCGAAATACACCTTATAAGCAATCATAACCAGACCGAGGAAACAAGCATGACCCACCTGAAAACCCTGCTGGCCACGGCCCTGACCGTGCTGTCCTTCTCCGCCATCGCACAAAGCAGCGTGCAGATTTCCGACCCGTGGGTGCGCGCCACCGTGCCGCAGCAAAAAGCCACGGGCGCCTTCATGCAGATTACGGCGCCGAAAGCCATGCGCCTGCTGGAAGTGCGCTCATCCGTGGCCGGCGTGGCCGAAATCCATGAAATGAGCATGACGGACAATATGATGCGCATGCGCCAGGTCAAGGAAATTGCCTTGCCAGCGGGCAAAGCCGTCGAATTGAAGCCGGGCGGCTACCACGTGATGCTGCTCGAACTCAAAGGTCAGGTCAAGGCGGGCGACAAGATCCCGCTGACCCTGGTGCTTGAGGGCGAGGACAAGCACCGCGAAACGATAGAAATCAATGCCGTAGCGCGTCCGCTGGGGGCGACGAGCACGCCGGCAATGAAGCATTAAATTTGCCGCAAGGTCCTTGAAAAGCCCGGTTCGCCGGGTTTTTTTGCGTCTGTTTGAGCGTAAAACGGCTGTTTGATGCAAGGCTGAACAAGGGTGCACGGCGGCATACATCGTGGGCGTGGCATGAAGCAAGAGCGGGCAAGCGACAAGGCTGGCGCAGCGGGGGCGGGCGCATCGGGCTGGTGTTTGCGCTGGTGTCCGCTTTTGTCGCAGCCTGGCTATGCGATCGTATTTGTAAAATGGCGCTGGGACAGGCTTCGGTCGAATTGATCAAAAAACATGACTTTCCTGTGAAAAAGTCGGCATGCTTTCTGCTTTGTTACACTGTGACAATCAGACCCGTGCTGCGCGCGCCACTGCACGCGCGCCGGTCTAAGCAGTTTTACAACTTTACCTTTGGCTATCATGCACTTGATTAACTCCAGTTTGAACCACGCCTTGCGCGTGCCGCTGGCTGCGGAAATCCACTCGCGGCCCTTCCTGCAGCTCGACGCCCCCGAGCTGATCACCCATCTGGCCGTGTATAAAGACGACAGCGCGGCGCCGGGCGCGTCGAATATGGCGGCCCAGCACGCCACGTTGGCGGCCCTGTGCACGCATTTCGGCGTCACGCCCCCAACTGCCGAAGCCAAGTATTTTTATTACGATTTTGGTCGCTTCCGCCTGAAATGGGAGTGCCACACGGAATTTGCCACGTTCACCTTCGCCGAGCATCCAGGCGCCGCCTTGCCGCTGGAGCAGGCGTTCGAGCGCATGCCTTTGGCGCAATTGCCACAGCAATGGCTGGCGGGCTTGAAGGGCAAGCTGATGGTGGCCGCGCACGTGGTGCTGGAGCAGGCGAACGATCCGGCCGAGATCTTCATGCAGGGCTTGTCGCGCGTGTTCGAAGGCAATACCCTGGCCGGCAGCAAGGTGCTGCAGGGCGGCGAATTGTGGACCGATTTCACCATCCAGTCTGACGGCTTCAGCCGTTTCGTCATCCGCGACGCTGGCATGCGCTCGCAGCAGTCCGGCCGTCTGGTACAGCGCGTGCTGGAAATCGAAACCTACCGCATGATGGCCTTGCTGGGCTTGCCCTACGCCATGCAGGCGGCACCATCGTTGAACGCCATCGAAAACGAACTGGCGACCCTGGCTGCCGCCATGGTCGATACGGATGATGCACCGGGCCTGGCCAAGGCCGACGAGGGCCTTGCCGAGCAAGCCTTGCTCGACCGCATCACGCGCCTGGCAGCCCGCATAGAAAAGCTGTCACTTGACAATAGCTACCGTTTTTCCGCCTCGAAAGCCTATATGGGTCTGGTCAAGGCGCGCATCGAGGAGTTGCGCGAAGTGCGCATCGAAGGCATCCCCACGGTCGAGGAATTCATGGACCGCCGCCTGACGCCAGCCATGAATACCTGCGAAGCGATGGCCAGCCGCCAGGAAGCGATGGCGCAGCGCATCGCCAACACCAACGATTTGCTGCGCACGCGCGTGGGCATCGTGCAGGAATTACAAAACCGTCAAATCCTGCAATCGATGAACGCCCGCGCGGCGCAGCAGCTGCGCTTGCAGCAGGCGGTGGAAGGCCTGTCCGTGGCGGCCATTTCGTATTATGTGATCGGCCTGTTCAGCTACACGGGCAAGGCGGCCAAGGTGCTCGGTTTACCCGTGAACCCGGAAATCCTCGTCGGCGCGCTGGTGCCGTTCGTGGCGGGGGCCGTCTGGCTGGGGCTGCGGCGCATGCATCACAAGCTGCATAGCGATTGAGCCGTACTCATTATGCTACTAGAAAAAAAGTTCTAGATATTTAGTTCTAGAACTGTTAATCTGGTCGCATGTTAAAAAATACCAGCACCCCCCATCCCACCGCCGCCGAACTCGACTTGTTGCGCATCCTGTGGCGGTGCGGTCCCTCGGATGCCCGGGCCGTGTACGACGCCCAGGCCGAAGAGCGTGCCGACGCCAGTTATGCCACCGTACTGCGTCAGCTGCAATTGATGCATGGCAAGGGCCTCTTGAGCCGCGATGAAAGCCAGCGGCCACAGCTGTATGCTGCCGTCGAGGCGCAGGAAAAGCTGCAAACGAGTTTGCTCAAGGACTTGATCGGCAAGGTCTTTTCCGGTTCTGGCAAGGCGCTGGTGCTCACGGCGCTGCGCGAGCATGTGAGCGAGGCGGAACGCCTGGAAATTGAAAAGATATTGCGTAGCAAGGATGGCAAGGCGCCATGAACTTGGAGACAAGCTTGGTCAACGATGTGGGCCACTTGGTCCCGGCGCTGGGCTGGGTTTTGCTGTATTTTGTCTGGCAGGGCTTGATCGTCGGTGCCGTCGGCGCTGTCCTGCTTTGGCTGCTGCGCCACGCCAGCGCGCGCAGTCGCTATGGCGTCTGCGCGCTGGCGTTGCTGCTATGCCTGTGTATTCCCATACTGCATCTGCTCGCACTCCTGTCGGACGCGGGCGCCGCGTCGTCCCCGCTGGCGCTGGCTGCACCGCCCGCCTGGCACGCTGCGCTGCAAGCGTGGATGCCGGCCCTGGTGCTGGCCTGGGGCGCCGGTGTCTGCTTGATGAGCTTACGCCTGTGCCTGGGCCTGGCCTGGGTCGGCAAGCTGCGCCGCCAGGCAGTCGAGGCGCCGGCCATCTGGCAGGCACGCCTCGATGCGCTGGCGCTGCGCATGGGCTTGCGCTTGCGCTTGCGCGGCAGTCAGCAAGTGCCGCTGAAGCTGCATGCGCGACTGTCCAGCCCCGTGACCGTGGGCTTCTGGCGCCCCGTCATCGTGCTGCCGGCCGCCTTGTTGAGCGGCATGCCCGTCGCCTTGCTCGAAGCGCTGCTGGCGCATGAATTGGCGCACGTGCGGCGCTGGGATTACCTGCTCAATTTGCTACAAAGCGTGGCCGAGGCGCTGCTGTTCTTCCATCCCGTCGTCTGGTGGCTGTCGGCGCGCATGCGCACCGAACGGGAACAGGTAGCCGATGCCCTGGCTGCACAGTCACTGCAAGACCCGCAGCAACTGGCCACGGCCCTGCATGCGCTATCGCTGCACGCGGCTGGCCCCAGCCAGCCCGGCTTGCTGATGTCGGCCCGTGGCGGAGCGCTGCTGACGCGCATCGAACGCCTGATGCTGCCCGGCTTCGGCCCCGGCACCGACACTGGCAGTTGGAAGCTGGCCGTGCCCGCTTTGCTGCTGGCCTGTGCCATCTTGCTGCTGCAGGCGCAGGGCAAGCCTGCGCTCAACGGGGCGGCCTTGGCCGATGCCGCCAGCGCGATGCTGGCATTGCCCGTCAGCGCCAAGCATATGCTGGTATTTGACGATAGCACAGGCCAGGTATTGATGGCCAAGGATGCCGATGCCGTGGTGCCGATCGCCTCGATCACCAAGCTGATGACGGCCATGGTGGTGCTGGACGCGGGGCTAGACGCGGATGAAAAGTTGCGCATTGTGCGCGCCGATGGCGATGCTGCGCCGCAGCGCCACAGCTTGTTGGCCGATGGCGTGGCGGTGTCGCGCGGGGCGCTATTGCAACTGGCGCTGCTGCCGTCCGATAACCGCGCCGCCGCCGCACTGGCGCGCACTTATCCCGGTGGCAGTGCGGCTTTTCAGCAGGCATTGCAAGCGAAGATACATAGCCTGGGCCTCGTGCGCACCAGCTTGACGGACCCGGTCGGCAGTTCGCCCGCGAATACTTCCACGGCAAACGAGGTAGCGAAAATCGTCGCAGCGGCAGCGCGCTATCCGGACATTACCCGCATCACTAGCCACCCGCAGGCCAGCGTGGCGGTGAATGGCAAGACGCGCACCTTGCACAACAGCAACGCGCTGGTGGGTGGCAAGGGCTGGGATATTTTGCTATCGAAAACGGGCAGCAGCAACGCGGCCGGCAGTTGCCTGAGCATGCACATGCGCAGTGGCGACAAGCAAGTTACCGTGGTGCTGCTGGACGCCGACGGCGCGCAGCGGCGCTCGCTCGATGCCGGACATATCCGCGACGCCCTGGCCGGCAGTACAGATCACATGCATTGATACCCCCCCGGGCGCGCCGCCGAGCACGCCCTTTTTTACACTCTGGAGATGAAGATGACACTATTGGCGAAGTTGATGCTGGCCACGGTTGCGACCGTTGCGACCGTTGCGACTATGGCGGCAGGCACAGTGCAGGCAAAGACGCTGGCACCGATGCAGGATAAACCTGTTAATTGCGATAATTGCAAGCAGTGGAATGCGCCCGTCCAGCCATTCAATCTGTATGGCAATAGCTGGTATGTGGGCACGGCGGGGCTGTCCGCCGTGCTGGTGACGAGTCCGCAGGGCCATATCTTGCTCGACGGCGCGCTGCCGCAATCGGCGCCGCTGATCGTGGCAAGCATCAAGGCGCTGGGCTTTCGCATCGAAGATGTGAAGTTCATTTTGAATTCCCACGCGCATTGGGACCATGCAGGCGGTATTGCTGCACTACAACGCGCCAGCGGCGCCACGGTAGTGGCCAGTGCATCGGGCGCGCTGGCGCTGCAAAGCGGCACCAATGGCAAGGATGACCCGCAATACCAGGCCGACCCCGTCGTGCATGTCGCGAAAGTGGCCAAGGTCAAGGTGGTGGGCGAGGGCGATAGCGTCCAACTGGGGCCTGTGGTGCTAAGCGCCCACATGACGCCTGGCCACACGCCCGGCGGCACGACGTGGACCTGGACCTCGTGCGAAGGCGCGCGCTGCCTGAGCATGGTGTACGCCGATAGCCTGAACCCGTATGCCAGCGGCGATTTCACGTATACGGGAAAAGGCGCTGGCAAGGGCAAGGGCAAGGCTAATGCTGCCGACACTTCGGCCGCGTTCGAAGCGAGCATCGCCAAGGTGGCCGCCTTGCCATGCGACATCATCATCCCCGTGCATCCGGGCACGACAGATTTGCTGGGCAAGGCCGCCAAGCGCAGCGGCACGGACCACCCCCTGGTCGACGCCAACGCCTGCCGCGCCTATGCGGCGCAAGCGGGCGGCTTGCTGGCCAAGCGCCTGGCGACAGAGCGGGGCGAGGCGACGCCTGTGCAGGCCAAGGGCGCCGCGCACGCGCATTAGGGCGCCTTGGCCGGCCGCCTGGCGCTGTTTTTGCCCGCGTATCAGCAATACCCGGGCCACAGCGTAGCGGGGCGCTGTCGCGTCCCTGCGCCAGCAGTTTTTCCAGTTTTTCACGCACCCCGGCTCCAGATTAATATGCAAGTTATTTCTTGCACATTAATGCCTGGGGCGTTTGTCCGCAAAGCTATCGTTGGCCTGCGGTACTCAGCCTATGCGCTGAGTTTTTTCCATGTGCGGTGCTGCGGCGCAGGCAGGCTGGTTCGCTAGCCGGGCGGCAATTGAGGCAGGCAAGTCTTTTAATGAGAGTTGATTATCATTTATAATGCAATTCATTTGCATTATAAATCTCTTTTGGGAATCTCCATGCTCCACTCTTTACCGCGTCCGATGGCGCTGCTGCTGGCCGCCGCCAGTCCGCTGGCCCTGGCGGACGGACTCGCTGCGCAAGATGTCGTCACCGTCAGCTCAGAGCGCCAGCATTACCGCAGCCTGTCCGCCACGGGCGCCACCAAGACGGATGCCTCGCTGATGGACTTGCCGCAAAGCGTGCGCGTGCTCACCAGCGACCTGCTGCGCGACGCGGGCGTGACGACACTGGCCGGTGCGCTGGACCTGGCCAGCGGCATTGCGAAGCAAAGCTCGCTGGGCGGCCTGTGGGACAGCTACGCCATGCGTGGCTTCACGGGCGACCCGAATTTTGGGTCCGACTACATGGTCAATGGCTTCAGTAGCAGCCGTGGCTACAACGGCATGCGCGATGCCGGCAATACGCAGACGGTCGAAGTGCTGAAAGGCCCCGCTTCGGCCCTGTACGGCCGGGGCGAGCCGGGCGGCACGGTGAACATCACTACCAAGAAGCCGAAGTTCGCGCCCGAATACAGCGCCTATCTGTCCTTAGGCAGTTTCCAGACGCGCCGCGCCGCGTTGGACTTGACGGGACCGTTGAGCCAGAGCGTTGCCTATCGCCTCAACGCGGCGCATGAAGAAGGACACAGCTTTCGCGACACGCTGCACGTCGAGCGCAGCCTGTTTTCTCTGTCCTTCCTGTGGCTGATTGGCGAGCATACGACCGTGTCGTATGAAATCGAAGCGGTACAGCAGCGCGCGCCGTTCGACCGGGGCGTGGTGGCCGTGCATGGCAAGCTCGGTCTTGTTCCCGTCGCGCGCTTCCTGGGCGAACCGGGCGATGGTCGCATGACGGTCAAGTCGCTGGGGCAGCAGTTATTTATCCATCACGGGCTGTCCGACGACTGGACGTTGCAGGCGGGTGCCTCTTATCGCGACAGCGAATTGAACGGCTATTCGACCGAGGCGAACAAATTGCTGGCCGATGGCCGCACCTTGAACCGCCAGCGCCGCCACCGCGATTTTACGGCCACCGACGTGTCGGCCCGCGTCGAGCTGCTGGGCAAGTTCAAAACCGGTGCGCTGGCGCACGAGGTGCTGGCCGGTGTCGACGCCTATCACTTCGACGACCACAGGGTACAGCTGCGCCGCAATCCCGGCGCCGCGAATGCCTATGCCGTCGACATTTTCAATCCCGTGTATGGCGGCCAGGCCGCGCCACTGGCCCTGTCCATCGATACGCAGGAAGGGCAACAGGCACGCGGCCTGTATGTGCAAGATCAACTGGACCTGGGGGCGCAGTGGAAGGCGCTGGTCGGCGTGCGCCGCGACACGTACACGCAGGATGTCGTGAACAATCGCCTCAACGTGAGCAACCGCCAGTCGCTGTCAGCCACCAGCCCCCGCGCGGGCCTCGTCTATCGGCCGTCAAAAAACTGGTCGCTGTATGCGAGTGCGGCCAAGGGCTTCCGGCCCAACAGCGGCATCAGCATAGACAATCAGGCCTTCCCTGCAGAGCGCAGCCGCTCGTATGAACTGGGCGCGAAGCTGGAAACGGGTAAGCTGACGGGCACCGTGGCCGTGTATGACATCCGCAAGAGCAATGTGCTGACGACGAATCGCGCCAACACGGATTTCGCGATTGCGGCGGGCGAGGTGGGCAGCCGGGGCCTGGAACTGGACGTGGCGGGCGAAGTGGCGCGCCGTTTGCGCGTCTCTGGCGCCTATGCGTACACGGATGCCACCGTCACGCGCGGCGACAACACCATCGTCACGGGCAGCCGCTTTGCCAACGTGCCGCGCCACAGCGCCAAGCTGCTGGCCACGCAGCAGCTCACCATGGGCACGGGCACGGCCAGCGTGGGCGGTGGCGTGCATTATGTGGGTAAGCGCCAGGGCGACGTGGCCGTCAGCAGCAGCTTTACCCTGCCTGCCTACACGACAGCCCAATTGCTGGCATCGTACTCGCCCAATGCTCAATTGCGCCTGGCGTTGAGCGTGGAAAATCTGTTCAACCGCAGCTACT
Source organism: Janthinobacterium sp. CG_23.4 (assembly GCF_029892305.1). NCBI lineage: Bacteria > Pseudomonadati > Pseudomonadota > Betaproteobacteria > Burkholderiales > Oxalobacteraceae > Janthinobacterium > Janthinobacterium sp. CG_23.4. Next base: position 1,910,879 of record NZ_JARXUX010000001.1, read on the forward strand.
ATGCCAGTTCCTACAGCCCCCTGTGGGTGGCACCCGGGGCTGAGCGCACGCTCACTGTGCATGCACATTACCGTTTTTAAGCGATGGCCATGACCTTGACTCTCCCCGCCACCTTGCGCACCCGCATCGTCGTCATCGACGTAATGCGCGGCCTCGTCATGCTGATCATGCTGTTCGACCATGTGCGCGAAACGGTCTTCCTGCACCACCAGGTCAGTGATCCCATGGATGCGGCTCATGTCGATCCGGCCCTGTTCTTTACGCGCCTGGCCGCGCACTTTTGCGCGCCCATGTTCGTCTTCTTGACGGGCTTGTCGGCCTGGCTGTACGCGCATCCGGCTGCCGGAACCCGCAGCGCTGCCGGCTTTTTGTTCAAGCGGGGCTTGCTGCTGGTGCTGTTGGAGTTGGTATTTGTCAACTTCGCCTGGAGTGGCGCGTTTCCGCCCGCCGTGCTGTACTTGCAGGTGATCTGGGTCATCGGCCTGGCCATGATGGCGCTGGCCGTGCTGCACCAGTTGCCGTTGAGGCTGCTGGTGCTGCTCGGCTTGGCGACTATTGCGGGTCAGCATCTGCTTACGGGCTTACACGCGAAACAGGGTAGCCTGGCCTATGATGTATTGACTGTGCTGCTGCAACGCGGTTATCTGGTGGCGGACGGCGCCATGAAAATCAAGGTCAGCTATCCGCTGCTGCCGTGGATAGGCGTCATTGTGCTTGGCTATGCGGCCGGCCCCTTGTATGCGCGCGGTCTGTCTGCCGACAGACGTCGCCGCCTGCTGCTGGCGCTAGGCACGGCAAGCTTGCTGCTGCTGGCCGTGCTGCGCGGCTTCAATATCTACGGCGAAACCTTGCCATGGGTGGCGGGCGACACGGCCTTGCGCACGGCCATGAGCGTGCTGAACTTTAGCAAGTATCCGCCGTCGCTGGACTTTTTGCTGTTTACCCTGGGCTTCGGTTTGTTGGGCCTGGCCTGGCTGGAGTCGCTGGACAACTGGTTCACACGCGCTTGCGCCACCTTTGGCGGCGCGCCCATGTTTTATTATCTGCTGCACCTGTATCTGCTGCTGGCCATCAGCATCACCTTGACGGCAGTGCTGGGCGCCAATCACGGTGCCCGCTACGGCGTCGGGCACATCTGGCAAGTCTGGCTGATCGCGCTGACCCTGATGCCCGTGCTGTACTTTCCCTGCCGCGCGTTTGCCAACTACAAACGCACCTCCAGGCAGGCGTGGGTGCGCTACTTCTAAGCTTGCCTACTTGCAGTAGAGGCGGTCAATGCTGTGCGACGACGCCAGGTAATGCCGCGTCTGCCAAGCAATCGCCACACGGTAGGCGCACGGTGGGTCGAGCGCCACGTTGACGGGAAAACCGCCATTGTTGCCTGACAGATGAGGCCCGCCCGCGCCGCCGCGCAACAGATAGTGGCTCGTCGGTGGTGGCGGCGTGAAGCTGGCGGCCGGCAACGGTGGAGGCGGGTGCGCGATGCCGTTGTTGTTCGATATCGTGATATTGAAAAAGCGCAGATGCGGGTGGTCGATCGTGTACAGGATATGCACGAGGCCGCCCGCGATGGGCTTGCAGGCATTGCTGCGTAACTCTTCCAGGTCCAGCGCCACGATGACGGGCGAGTTGTCGAAGACGATGGAATCGAGCCCATCCGTGGCTACGGTGGCCAGGGTATTGCCGTCGCGCACCTCGAAGCCCAGGCGGTAGCGGCGTATCGGTTCGCTCTCGTCCGCGCTCAGGCTGCGGCCCGCTACGACGATGGGCAAGCCGCCCGGCAGCTTGGTCGGATGCAGGCTGGTGATGGCGGGCGTATTTATGGTCAGCAAGTCAAAGGTGCGCAGGAAGGTGTTGGGCGCCACGTTGACGATGGCCGTCGTGCCATCGCGCATGTCCACGGTGACGTTTTTGCCGTCCACGCGTATCCAGCCGCCCGGTTGTAAGTCGCCCGCATCGACGATCACCTGTGCCGAGTCGGCGAGGCCCAGTCCATTCGTATAAAACACATAGCCGACGAGGGTGCCGAGCACTTGCGTCAGCGGTGCCATGCTGGTCGGCGCCATCGTGGGAATGGCTGTCGGGTCGTCGCTGCCGCCGGGCCAGGACCATAGGCCGATCAGGAAACGGTATTCGAGCGGGTTGGCGGGGTTGGCGCTGTTGCGCAGCGGACAATTGCCTTTCAGTGTGACGCCGCCGCCGAACACGTAGGACGCGCCGGCGCCACCCGCATAGCCTTGCGCAGAAAAGCCGGCCAGCGAGGGGAACGGGTGGATATCGAACACTTCGACCTGCTGCCAGTGGGGTACGCCTTCCACATCGGGCGGCAAGACGTTTTTTGAACACAATTCCACGCAGAAACAGTGGCCCACGTTTTCGCGCCCCGGCCGGTGCCCGTTGGCCTGCGTTTCCGACAGGATGGTCACGCTGCCCAGCTGCGCCGTGAAATACACGTCGGGGCCGCTAGCAAACTCGACGTTGATGAACGGTGAAAACGGCGTCAGCGTGAAGTCCGACGTCAGGTAATCGATGCGGAAGCGCCCGCTGACATCTGTCACGGCCACGCCCAGCGCATCGTCCTGCAGCCAGTCCGCATCGAAGGCCCGCACGGTGGCGCCGGCGATCGGCGTGTGGGGCGCATCGCAGGTGCGCAGGCGGCCGCAGATGGTCCAGGCGCCGAAGTGCGCGCGCACCAGGCACCAGAAGCGTTGCGGCAGGCAATAGTCCCAGACGGCGAGGAAAGCGTTGTCGGCCTGGCGCCAGCGCGGCTGGATGGTGGTGATGGAAAATTGCAGTGGCACGGGGTCTTTCGGCCCCGGCTTCAGCTGCGGCACGGTGGGGCACAGGATGTCGACCTCGACGGCCTCGCCCTGATAATCGCCTTCCAGCCTAAAACTATAGTTGCCATCGTCATCGGTGCGCGCTTCGGCCAGCAAAAACGGCGCTTTCGCCGGCACTTCGTCGTCCGTGAGGATGGCAAAGGTTTCCTTGGCGCTGGCCACGGCCAGGGCCGTGACGTTTTGCGCCGCGCGCGGGCGGTACAGGCGCACGATGACGTGCGACAAGGCTTCAGGACACTCGGCACAGATCAAGCCGCACAGTTTTCCCCGCAGGATATAGGCCATGATGGTTCTCCAGCTCAGTTCGACAGTTGTACCGCTCACCATGGCGGCGCTGTTACCAAGTTAGCCAATGCATAGTCGTCGGGCTTGATCTTGCGTAAAGGAGTGGCTATTTGATCAGCGCCAATACCTCGCGAAAGCGCGGGTGCTTGCAGTCGCGCAGCCATTCAAAGGCCAGCATTTCTACCGTCACCAGGTGCGCGCCCAGCTTGTCCAGGCGCGCCAGCGCGGCGTCGCGGCTGGCAGCCTGGCGCGAACCGACGGCGTCGATGGCGATGATTACTTCATAGCCCAGCTCCAGCAAGCCGATGGCCGTCTGCAGCATGCACACATGGGCTTCGCAGCCCGTGACGACGATCTGTTTTCGTCCGGGCGGCAGGATGGCTTGCAAGCCATCGGCACAGGCGCCGAAATGCGTCTTGTGCAAGGTTTGCTGGCACAGGGCCGCGATTTCCTCGACGTTCGGCCCCAACCCCTGGCGGTTTTGCTCCGTGCCCAGCACGGGCACGTCGAGCAGCCGCGCGATGTGTGCCAGGCGCAGGTTTTGCGCCAGCACCAGGCCGGCATCGTGGATGGCTGGCATCAACCGGCCTTGCAGGTCGACGATGAGCAGTACGGCCTGGCTTGCATTCATCAGCATGGCATAGTCCTTGAGTGAGTCGATGGCGACAGTGTAGCGTGCAGTCAGCTTGGCCAGCTGGGCGAGCTCGTTTCGCCCATCAGATAGGCGTGATTGAGTTCGATGGCGCCACGCAGATAGTTCCACAGGGCGCTGACGCGCGCGATGTTGCGCCGCTCGCTAGGTGAAATCATCCAGAAGGCGCGCAACAAATCGATCTCGCCGTCGAGCACGGCCACCAGTTCATTGGACTGCTGGGCCACGAAGCAGGGCAGAATCGCCAGTGCCTGGCCCGCGCGCGCCGCGTGGTACTGGGCGATCACGCTGGTGCTGCGAAACGCGCGCAGGGAATCGGGTGCCACATTGTCCATGTAGCGCAGCTCGGCGCTGAAGACCAGGTCATCGACGTAGCCGATGATGGCGTGCTGCGCCAGTTGCGCCACGCTGGTAATGGGGGCGTGGCGCGCCAGGTAGCTTGGGGTGGCGTACAGTTTCAAGCGGTAGTCGGACAGCTTCGTCGCGACATACGGGCCAGAGAGCGGGCGCTCGATGGAAATGGCCACATCGGCCTCGCGTTTGGACAGGCTGACGAAACGCGGCACGGCGATCAAGTCCACGCTGATGTGCGGGTAGTGCCCACAAAACTGTGCCAGGTGGGGCGCCAGCACGATGGCGCCGAAGCCTTCCGTGGCGCCCAGGCGCACTTGCCCCGAGAGCAATCGGTTGTGTTCTCCCAGCTCCTCGGTGGCGGCAAACACCGTGCTTTCCATGCTTTCCGCATATTCCATCAGGCGGTGGCCTTCCGGCGTCAGCTGGTAGCCCACGTAATTGCGATCGAACAGCTGCGTACCCACCTGCTCTTCGAACTTGCGCATGCGCCGCGACACGGTGGAATGGTCGATGCCGAGTTTTTTCGCCGCATCGACGAGGCCGGCGCTGCGCGTCAGTTCCAGGAAGACTCTTACATTGTCCCAATCGAGCATGGCAGCAATCCTTTGTGCATTTTTGCAAAGGAATTACGCATTAATTTCACTTGAGTGCATATTTTTACACATGCAGAATGCGTCGATACCTATAAATATCCATCCACCTGGAGACACGCATGAAAAAACCCGTTCTGGCCATGGGCGCGCTGGCGCTTTGCCTCGCATTTGGCGGCGCGCAAGCGCAGATTTCCGATGGCGTCGTCAAGGTCGGCATCCTGACCGACATGTCCGGCCCGTATTCGGCCATGGGCGGGCGCGGCTCCGTCGTTGCCAGCCAGATGGCCGTCGAGGATTGCCTGAAGGCCGAATGCAAGGGCATGAAGATCGAAATCGTCTCGGCCGACCATTTGAACAAGGCCGATATCGCCGCCTCCAAGGCGCGCGAGTGGATAGACCGCGACAAGGTCGACGCCATCGCCGATCTGACCAATTCCTCGGTGGCGCTGTCGGTGCAAAAGCTGATGAAAGAGAAGGGTGGCATCGCCATGTTCAGCGGCCCCGCCACCACGCGATTGACGAATGAAGACTGCTCGCCAAACGGTTTTCACTGGATGTTCGACACCTATTCGCAGGCCGCTGGCACGGCGGCGGCGCTGACCAAATTGGGGCAAAAATCCTGGTACTTCGTCACCGTCGATTACGCCTTCGGCCATTCGCTGGAAAAGGATGCGAGCGAAGTCGTCAAGCGCCATGGCGGCACGCTGCTGGGCGCTGTGCGCCATCCGCTCAACGCCTCTGACTTCTCGTCCTTCCTGGTGCAGGCGCAAGGCTCGAAAGCGCAGGTGATCGGCCTGGCCAATGGTGGCGCCGACACGGTATCGGCCATCAAACAGGCGCGCGAGTTCCACATCGGCAGCGGCAAGGACCAGCGCCTGGCCGCCTTGCTGGTATTTCTCTCCGACGTGCATGCGCTGGGGCTGGAAACGGCGCAGGGCCTGGTCTATGCGGACGGCTTTTACTGGGATTACGATGAGCGCAGCCGTGCCTTCGCCAAGCGCTTCGAGGCACTCAACAAGGGCGCCAAGCCGACCATGGTGCAGGCGGGCGTGTATTCCAGCGTCTACCACTACCTGAAATCGGTGGCGGCGGCGAAGAGCGACGATGCCAAGCTCGTGGGCCAGAAAATGCGCGAGCTGCCCATCACGGATTTTGTGATGAACAACGCCTCGATCCGCCCCGACGGCCGCGTCATCCACGACATGTATTTGGTGCAGGTGAAGACCCCGGCCGAATCGAAGGGGGCTTGGGATTACCTGAAAGTGCTGTCGACCATCCCCGCCGAGCAAGCCTTCAAGACTATGGATGCGGCCGCGTGCAACTTGGTCAAGAAATAATTTTTGGCTGAGCAGCAGAGGGCCAGGGTCAGTTCCTTCGGAACCGGAATTTCCCCCACTGGGGGAAATTCCCCCGGCGGGTCTGACCCCAGTACTCATTTGCTCAGCCACACCCTATGAATATCGCACACCCGGAGCAAACCATGAACCAAGCCCTCACCTCAGTCCCCGCCATCGCCCTGCACATCGGCGGCCAGCATCACGCATCATCGAGCACCGAGTGGCGCGACGTCGTCAACCCGGCGACGCAGGAAATCGTCGCCAGGGTGCCGTTTTCCACGCCGGACGAAGTCAAGCTGGCCGTCGCCACCGCCAAGGAAGCCTTTAACACCTGGCGCAATACCCCGCTGGCCGCGCGCATGCGCATCATGCTCAAATACCAGCACCTGATCCGCGAAAACATCGGTGCGCTGGCCGCGCTGATCACGCGTGAGCATGGCAAGACCTTGCCCGACGCGGAAGGGGAAGTCATGCGCGGCCTGGAAGTGGTGGAGCACGCGTGCTCGATCGCCACCCTGCAGCTGGGAGAAATTGCGGAAAACGCGGCCACGGGTGTCGATGTCTACAATATTTACCAGCCGCTGGGCGTGGGCGCCGGCATCACGGCCTTCAACTTCCCCGTCATGCTGCCGTGCTTCATGTTCCCGATTGCTATCGCCTGCGGCAATACCTTCGTGCTGAAACCATCGGAGCAAGATCCATCATCGACGATGTACCTGGTCGAACTGATGTATCAGGCGGGTTTGCCGGCCGGCGTGCTGAACGTCGTGCATGGTGGCGCCGATGTCGTCAACATGCTGTGCGACCATCCCGACATCAAGGCCGTATCCTTCATCGGCTCGACCCATGTGGGCACGCATGTGTACCGTCGCGCCAGCGAATCGGGCAAGCGCGCGCAATCGATGATGGGCGCGAAAAACCATTGCGTGGTGCTGGCCGACGCCAACAAGGAGCAAGCGATCAATAATCTGATCGGCGCGGCGTTCGGCGCAGCCGGCCAGCGCTGCATGGCCAATTCCGTGGTGGTGCTGGTGGGCCAGGCGCGCGCCTGGCTGCCCGAGATCGTCGCCCGTTCGCAAGCGCTGAAAGTGGGGCCGGGCAGCGACCGCACGGCCGACCTGGGCCCAATGGTGTCGAAAGCGGCCATGCAGCGCGCGGAAAAACTGATACAGGCGGGCGTGGATGAAGGTGCGCAGCTGCTGCTCGATGGCCGTGGCCTCAAGGTGGCCGGCTACGAGGGCGGCAACTTCATGGGGCCGACGATTTTTGCGAACGTGGCAGCATCGAACTCGGTCTACACGCAAGAGATTTTCGGCCCCGCCATGTGCGTCGTCGAGACCGATACGCTGGACCAGGCCATCGCTTTTATCAACGCCAACCCGAACGGCAATGGCACCTCGATCTTCACCTCTTCCGGCTGGGCGGGGCGCAAATTCCAGAACGAGATCGACGTCGGCCAGGTGGGCATCAACGTGGCCATCCCCGTGCCCGTGGCCTACTTCAGCTTCACCGGCTCGCGCGCCTCGAAACTGGGCGACCTGGGGCCGAACGGCAAGCAAGCCTTGTACTTCTGGACGCAAACCAAGACCGTCACGGCGCGCTGGTTCGCTCCTGACGATGGCGGCAGCGGCATCAATACCACCATTTCGATGAAATAAGGGGCGCCGATCGGCAGCCTGTCGCGCAATCTGTATGGCTTGCGCGGCAAGACTGGCTCGGGTGCGCTGGACGCTTCCAGCACTGATCCGTCGCTCGGTGACGCCGCTTAAGGCTGTTGCGCTTGCAAGGCGGCCAGTTCCGCCTTGGCCTTTTCCAGCTTGCCTTCCAGCTTGGCGATTTTCTTCGGCTCTTTATTGGCTTCCTGGGCCAGGCGCAGCGAACGCTCCGTCTGGTTCAGCTTCGCCTGCGCCTTCAGTACCTTCTTGTTGTGACGCTCGACCAGCACCGTGTCGCTGCAACGAGCGTTGACTTCAGCGAGCGCGCGCGTGAGGCCAGCGACCTTGTCGGACAAGCCTTGTTGCTGCGCCTGGTGTAATTGGCTGCGGATGCTGTCGCGCTTGGCGGCGCAGCCTGTCAGCGTGGTGTCTGCGGCGCTGGCGGCAGCGCTGGTGGCGAGGGCGACGAGCAAGCTCAAGGCGGTTTTCGAGAAGCGATGCATGCTACTCCTGTGTCAGTGATGGGCTCGTGCAATGTAAGCCTTCGGAAGTGCCGTGTCAAACATCGCCTGCAGTGCAGCCGTTACAGCTGGCGCTGTGGCGTGAAAAGCACCGGCTGGCCGAGCCACCCTGACTGGGTATGACGGCGTGGGGACGCCATGCTATGATGATTGTTATCGATAACAATATAATGAGACCATCATGCATCCTAATTTTCGCTCCAGGGAAACGCTCGAAAAGCACATCTTGCACACGATGCATTTTTACCACCCGCGCGCCCTCGATGCGAGCGGCGGCTTTTATCACTTCTTCCTCGATGATGGCACGGTGTACGATGCCAGCACCCGCCACCTGGTCAGCAGCACGCGCTTCATCTTCAATTACGCCATGGCTTACCGCCATTTCGGCGATAACGATTACCAGGCGGCGCTGCGCCACGGCGTGGCCTTCCTGCGCGACGTGCACCGCGACCCGCTTACGGGTGGCTATGCCTGGCAACTCAAATGGCAAGACGGCGTCAAGACGGTGGAAGACGGCGCCAACCAATGCTACGGCCTGGCCTTCGTGCTGCTCGCGTATGCACACGCCTTGCAGGCGGGGATGCAGGAAGCGCGCGCTTATCTGGACGAGACGTTTGAACTGATGGAGCAGCGCTTCTGGCTACCCGAGCACGGCCTGTATGCGGACGTGGCCAGCGCCGACTGGGCCACACTGGACGGCTACCGCGGCCAGAACGCCAATATGCACGCCTGCGAAGCCATGCTGGCCGCGTTTGAAGCGACCGGTGAGGCGCGCTACCTGCATCGCGCGGAGACACTGGCACACAACATCTGCGTGCGTCAGGCGGCCCTGGCCAATGGCATGATCTGGGAACACTACCAACCCGACTGGTCGATTGACTGGGACTACAACCTGCACGACAAGAGCAATATCTTTCGCCCCTGGGGTTACCAGCCCGGCCACTTCACGGAGTGGGCCAAGCTGCTGCTGATCATGGAGCGCCACGCGACATTCTTGGCCGGCCCGTCCGAATGGCTGCTGCCGCGCGCGCGCGCCCTGTACGACATGGCACTGGCCAAGGCCTGGGACAGCGCACATGGCGGCATCCACTACGGTTTCGGTCCGCACGATGAAATCTGCGACGGCGACAAATACTTCTGGGTGCAGGCGGAAAGCTTCGCCGCCGCCGCCGTGCTGGCCGCGCGCACCGGCGACGACGCCTATTGGCGCAGCTACGACAAGATATGGGATTACAGCTGGACGCATTTTGTCGACCATGAGCACGGCGCCTGGTATCGCATTTTAACGCCCGAGAACGGCAAGATCAGCGCGCATAAAAGCCCGGCTGGCAAGGTCGATTACCACACCATGGGCGCTTGCTATGAAGTGTTGAACGTGCTTGGCGGTGCCGCATGAACGCCGTGCATTTGCCACGTTTTGTGTCGGCCGGCGAAGCGCTGACGGATATGCTGCGCACGGGCGCGCACGCCTGGAGCAGCCAGGTGGGCGGCTCGACCTGGAATGTGGCGCGCGTGATGGCGCGCCTGGGCCTGCCCAGCGCCTTTGCCGGCGCCGTCAGTCTCGACGTCTTCGGCGATGCGCTGGCCGCTGCCACCGACTCGGCGGGCCTGGACATGCGTTTTTTGCAGCGTCATGCGAAGTCGCCGCTGCTGGCCATCGTGCATGAACTGCATCCGCCCAGCTATTACTTCATCGGTGACGACAGCGCCGACCTGCATTTCGACGCCGCGCTCTTGCCTGCCGGCTGGATGCAGGCGGTGCAATGGGTGCATTTCGGCGGCATCAGCCTGGCGCGCGAACCGCTGGCGGGCAAGCTGGTGGCGCTGGCGCGGACATTGAAGGCCGCTGGCGTGAACATCAGCTACGACCCGAATTTCCGCACCCTGATGGATGAGCGCTACGACGCCACCTTGCGTTGCATGGTGGAACTGGCCGACGTCGTCAAAGTGTCGGACGAAGACCTGGCGGGCCTGTTCCGCCATGACGACATCGATGGCGCGTTTGCCACACTGCGCAGCTGGAATCGGCACGCCACGTATTTGTATACGCGCGGCGCACAGGGGGCGGCCCTGGTCCAGGGCGAACAGACATGGCAGGCGGCACCGCCCGTCATCGAGGTCGTCGATTCGGTAGGGGCGGGCGACGCCAGCATTGGCGGCTTGCTATACAGCCTGATGTGCCGGCCCGATGCTGACGGCGGCCAGCACTTGCGCTTCGCCGTCGCGGCCGGCGCTGGCGCTTGCCTGGCCGCCGGCGCCGCGCCGCCGTCGGTGGAGCTGGTGGAGTCGCTGGCGCAGCACACGGTGGTGCGTTAGCGGCTGCTTAGCGGGGGCGCCATGGCCCCGACGATGCCCGCTCCATCAGCGTAAATTCCAGCAGGCGATGCGTGGCGGGCGCCGCTTCTCCCGCGCGGCGCTGGCGTATCTCGTCGATGACGAGATTGACGGCGGCGCGCGCCATGTCGGCGATAGGCTGGTGGATCGTGCTCAGCTCCGGCCAGACGGTGGTAGCGACCGGTGTATCGTCGAAGCCGCACACGCTCAAGTCCTGCGGTATCTGCAAGCCCATGCCGTGCGCCACGGCCAGGGTGGCCGCTGCCATGTCGTCGTTGCTGGCGAAAATAGCGCTCGGTTGCGGTTGCTGCGCCAATAGCTGGCGCGCTGCATCGAGTCCCGAACGATACGTGAAATAACCTTGCGCCACCCTGTGCGGCGGTACCGGCAAGCCCGCTTCGCGCATGGCGTGTTCGAACGCTTGGCGGCGCAGCAGGGCGGGCGTGTGCGCCGGATCGCCTTCGATGAAGCCGATGTCGCGGTGGCCCAGCGCAAGCAGATAGCGCGTCATGGCCAGCGCGCCCTCATAGTCGTCGATGCGTACTGCCGACACGTCGGGCGAGGGGCGCGCCGTGGCGACGGCGATGGCCGGGATGCCCATTTGATTGAGCTGCGCCAGCACTGCGGGCGAATCGCACAGGGGTGGTGGCACCAGGATGCCGTCCACGCCAGCGGCCACCAGGCAGCTAATGCCGGCGCGCTGGCTATCGAGGTCGTCGCAGCGCTCGAGCAGCAGTTGGCCGCCGCTCTGGCGACACTGATCCATCGCGCCGACCAGGAATTCGCTGAGGAAGGCCGCACTGGGGTTGCTGTATAGCAGGCCGATGCGCAGGGTGCCCGTGCGGGCCGCCCTGGCCGCCAGGTTGGGCTGGTAGCGCAGGCTGGCGATCGCCGCCGCGACCTTGTCGCGCGTGGCCGCGCTGACGCTGGCGCGCCCGTTGATCACGCGCGAAACCGTCATGGCCGACACGCCGGCCAGGCGCGCCACGTCGTGCACGGTGGCGCCGCTGGCGGGGTCGGAGGAGGCGGGGGCGGCGTGCGCCGCCTTATTCGAGATGTCCACCGAATTTCAGCTTGCCGCTGATGCGCATGCCGTGCAATTGTCCTGCTTCCAGTTCAGTAGCGCTGGTGCGCTGCGCCGTGTCGCGCCGCGCCAGTCCCACCGACAAGATATCGAGCATCATCAGCTGCAGCAGGCGCACGATCATGGGCACAAAATTGAGGTTGCCTTCCGGGTGGTTCAGGGTCAGCAGCACGTCGGCCAGCCTGGCCAGTGGCGAACCGCTGGCTGTAATGGCCAGCACGCGCGCGCCGCAGCCCTGCGCTACCTTGACGGTGTGCAGCAGGTCGGGCAGGGTGCCCGAACGGGAAATGACCAGCGCAACGTCGCCCGGCTTGAGCATGGCCGCGCTCATTTCCTGCGCCTGCGGATCGGCAAAGAAGCTGCTGACGATGCCCAGGTTGAGCAGCTTTTGCTGCATGTCGTCGGCCACCACGCGGGCGCTGCCCACGGCCAGCAATTCTACGCGCTGCGCGCCGCGCAGCAGTTCAATGGCCGCTGTCAGTGCCTTCACGTCGAGCATGTCGCGCAGGGCCAGCGCGGCCGAGGCGTTATTGCCCAGCACCTTGCGCGCCAGTTCGGCGTCAGAGTCCGAGATCTCCACGTGGCAGTGCGCCACCGTGATGGCGCCACCCGTCAGGCCGGAGGCGAGCTTCAATTTGAAATCGGCCAGGCCCTGCACCCCGATCGAGCGGCAAAAGCGCATCACCGTGGGCTGGCTGACGCCGACCCGTTGGGCGATCTCGGCGATCGGCAGGGTCAGCATGGCGTTCGGCTCTTTGAGTACCCAGTCGGCCACCTTGCATTCCGATGGGCTCATGCGCACGCGCGCCTGGCGCACCGATTCGAGCACGGGCGCACCGGAATGGGCGCGCTTGAGCTTTTGCGAGAGGATGGCAGCGATGCCCAGGAACGTGGGCAGTTCGGCCGTGATCAAGAAGGTGGGGATCTGTGCCAGGTAGTCGTTCAGGCGGCCCTTTTGCTCGAAGCGGGCGCGGAACTGCGACTGTTCGAATAGGTGACCAAGGCGCGGCACGATGCCTCCGCCTATATAGATACCGCCCAGCGCACCGAGTGTCATGGCGACGTTGCCAGCGATGGAGCCGAGGATGGCGCAAAAGCAGTCCACCGCTTCCAGGCACACGTCGCATTCATTGTTCAGGGCGCCGCTGGTGATGTCGGCCGCCAGCAGCGGCGGCGCATCGGGCTTGCCGGCGCGCTCGGACAGGGCGCGGTAGATCAGTTCCAGCCCGCGCCCGGAGGCGAGGCGCTCGGCTGAAACGTGCGACAGTTCGCGCCAGGCGAAGGACAGCACATTCATCTCGCGCTCGTCGCAAGGGGCGAAGCTGACGTGGCCGCCTTCGCTACCGAGTGCGATCCAGCGATCTTCGGCGGGGATCATGCCCGACACGCCCAGGCCGGTGCCCGAGCCGAGCAGGCCGATGACGCTATCGGCGCGCGCCATGCCGCCGCCGATCTGCAGGCGCTGGTCGGACCGCAGATACGGCAGGGCCATGGCCAGCGCCGTGAAGTCGTTCACTACCAAGAGCGTGTCGAGGCCCAGCGCGGCGCGCATCGCCTCGATCGAGAAGAACCAGTGATGGTTCATCATGCGGATATTGTCGTCGTCGATAGGATTGGCGATGGCGATGGCCGCATGGCGCACGCGCGCCGAACCGGCGGCGCGCGCCTCGCTGCTAGCCATGTAGGCGGTGATGGCGTCGAGCAGCGAAGCGTAGTCGTCGCAGGGCAGCACCGCTACCGCTTCCAGGTGGCCCTGGCGCGTTTCGAGCACGAAGCGGGCATTGGTGCCGCCGATGTCTGCCAGCAGGCGCGGCCCGTCACTGAAACGCTCCGCCGGATCGCTGCCTGCTACTTCAATTTTCTCATCAATTTTCATGGCGCTGCTTTGTCTCGTTTGCGTGCGCTGTCGTGGCGGCGCACTGTCGTTATGGGCAAAAACCAAGGATTTTAATTCGTATACGTGCCGCGTGCCGAAAAAAGCAGGGTGCCCGCGCAAATGCCTTTCCATCGTGCCTGATGGGGTGGCGCCAGCGGGAAAAACCGGGCTTGAACTCGCTTGTCGTTACGCAAATAAAGTGTCGCAGACTAGTCGTAGGATTACAACATAATATGTTGATATTTGTTCGTAGTATAGTTACTATGTCCCTGCTGGAAAGAATTCTGGCCAGTCCATTCGGCCAAGAATGACTAGATAAAAAATAACTACTGAGGAGACTTACCATGCTGCATCGCACCATGCTGAAGGCCGTATTGAAAACATTGCCAGCTGCCATCGTCTTAGCCATCGCCAGCGGTTCCGCTGCCGCCGATCCCATGTATCCATCCGACGCCGAAGGCTTCCACGGCTACCTGCGCGCCGGCGCCGGCAGCAATACCTCGGGCGACGGCGGTTCGCAAGGCTGCTTCGGCCTGGGTGGCAACACCATGAAATACCGTCTGGGCAATGAGTGCGATGCCTACGCGGAATTCGGCTACACCAAGTCCGTCGCCAAGTCCGGCGGCGTGAACTACCTGGCCACCATCTGGGTCAACGCCTATGCACCGAATTCCGATTTCGGCGACAACAAGCTCGGTATCGTCAAGGCTTATGTCGAAGCACAAGGACTCGATTTCCTGAACGGCGGCACGGCCTGGGTCGGCAAACGCTTCTACTACCGTCCCGACATCCACATGCTCGATATGCAATATATCAACATGAACGGCACGGGCGCCGGCCTGGACCGCATCCCTGCGGGCCCCGGTAAATTCTCGTATGCCTTCTTCAAGGATAACGATATCAACAAGCGTGATCCGAAAACGGGCGCCATCGTCGGCACCCGTTCGGCTGTGCGCCAGAACTTCATCTACGGCGAAATTGCCGTCAACGAAAACGGCACGCTGGACCTGGCCGCCACCGTCATCACGGCCGAAGGCAAGGACAACGACTTCTACGGCAAGAAGCATAATGGATGGCAACTGTCGGCCTTCCACCGTCAAGGTAAAGTCTTTGGCGGCGGCAACACCTTCGGCGTGCAATACGGCGTCGGTCCTGGTGTCGGTGGTGCGGGCAACGGCCAGTTCGGTGCCTCGGGCGACACGTCTTTCGGCTCCGACGTCAAGCGCACGCGCATCTTCAATGATATGGCGATCCAGCCGATGGCCAACTTCGGCATGGAATTGGTCGCCCTGTGGCAAAAAGACGAGTCGAACGCCACCGGTTCCTCGACCTGGACTTCGGTCGGCGTGCGGCCCGTGTATGCGTTCACCGACAACTTCAAGCTGGTGGGCGAACTGGGTACCGACCGTGTCACGCAAGCGGGCGGCCTGCCGGCCAAGCGTTTGACCAAGCTGACCATCGCCCCGACGATTTCGGCCGGTCCTGGCCTGTGGTCGCGTCCTGAACTGCGCGCTTTCGTCACGTACGGCAAATGGAACGATGCCGCTACCGCTTCGGTCAACGCGTCGAACAATGGCGGCCCGATCTACAACAACAATACCAGCGGCACCTCGTATGGTTTCCAAGTGGAAACTTGGTTCTAAGCACCGAACCAAACGGTTTTGTTCAGTATTGATGTTTGTAATGCAGATCAACCTGGCGCATCCTTTGCGGATGCGTTTTTGGCGCCGTACCGTGATATAAAGACAATGTCAGCATGGCATGGATCACGGCGCCGTCTTTTGACTGAAGATGATGCCCGTTTGTAAGCGGGCTTGAGTACAAGAGCGTCGGCACAGACGCAGCTTTCACCTTTTTCGGCCCGCGTATGCCGAAGCCCCCTAAAAGCTTGATCAAAAAAGGAATGTGGAGATGAAACTGAAATTCAAGATTACCCAACTGGCCGCACTGACCACCCTGGCATTTGCTGGTAGCGCCTTTGCGACCGACGTGGAAGTGTTGCACTACTGGACCTCCGGCGGCGAAGCGAAGTCCGTGGGCCAGTTGCAGCAAATCGTGAAGGAAAGCGGCTTCGGTTGGAAAGACTTCGCCGTCGCTGGTGGCGCTGGTGAAAACGCCACGACCGCATTGAAAACCCGCGTCATTTCCGGCAACCCGCCGACGGCTGCCCAGATCAAGGGTCCATCGATCCAGGAGTGGGGCGCGGAAGGCGTGTTGGCCAATATCGATGATGCTGCCATCCAGGGAAAATGGGATGCCGTGCTGCCGAAAGTGGTCGCCGACATCATGAAATACAAGGGTCACTACGTTGCCGCACCGGTCAATGTCCACCGCGTCAACTGGATGTGGGTCAATCCTGAAGTGCTGAAAAAAGCCGGCGTGGCCACTACCCCGACTACCTGGGATGCGTTCTTCGAGGCAGCCGAAAAGATCAAGAAATCGGGCGGCATCGCCATTGCCCACGGCGGCCAACCATGGCAGGACGCCACCGTGTTTGAATCCGTCGCGCTGGGCGTGGGCGGCACCGAATTCTACAAAAAAGCCCTCCTCAAGTTGGACCAGAAGGAATTGACCGGCGCAACCATGCTCAAGGTGTTCGATACCCTGGGCAAGGTAAAGGGCTATATCGACAAGGATGCAGCAGGCCGCGACTGGAACCTCGCGACCGCCATGGTCATCAACAACAAGGCCGGCTTCCAGTTCATGGGTGACTGGGCCAAGGGCGAATTCACGGCTGCCGGCAAGGTGGCGGGCAAGGATTATCTGTGCGTGGCAGCTCCTGGCACGGACAAGGCCTACACCTTCAACATCGATTCGTTTGCCATGTTCACGCAAAAAGATGCGAATGCGAAGAAAGGGCAGATCGCCCTGGCCAACGCCATCATGAATCCGAAATTCCAGGCGATCTTCAACCTGAACAAGGGTTCCATCCCTGTGCGTTCCGGCGTTTCCAAGGACAAGTTTGACGCTTGCGCCCTGAAATCGATGGAAGACATGGATGCCACCAACAAGAGCGGCGGCCTGGTGCCATCGTTCGCACACGGCATGGCGCTGCCATCGGCCACGCAAGGTGCCGTGACCGACGTCATCGCCAAGTTCATGAATTCCAACATGAGCTCGAAAGACGCGGTTGTCGCATTGGCCAAAGCGGCAAAGGTGAAGTAATCACAACGGCGCCGGTGCTCCCGCCGGCGCCCGCTGCATCGCATGCATCGCAGGCGCCGCCCTGGCGTTCGACCAGGGCGGCGCCACACGCAGTTCTCTCTACGGCTCTACTATGTCCATACGCAAGCAATTCGACCGATGGATACCGCAGATGGTGTTGGGCCCCACGCTCATCGCCAGCTTGGTATTTGTCTATGGTTTTATCTTTTTGACCGGTTGGCTGTCGCTGACCGAATCGCGGCTGATGCCGAACTACGAGTTCGCCGGCCTGGTGCAATACGTTGAGCTGTTCGACAATGAGCGCTGGTGGACCTCGCTCAAGAACCTTGGCATCTTTGGTGTCCTGTTCATCGGATGCAGTATCGCCATCGGCCTGTTCCTGGCGATCCTGCTGGACCAGAAAATCCGCGCCGAAGGCGCGCTGCGCGCCATTTACCTGTATCCGATGGCGCTCTCTTTCATCGTCACCGGCACGGCCTGGAAATGGATGCTCAATCCCAGCCTTGGCCTGGAAAAGGTCATGCACGACTGGGGCTGGACCTCGTTTACCTTCGACTGGCTGGTGAACTCCGACATGGCCATCTACACGGTGGTGATCGCCGGCGTATGGCAATCGTCTGGCTTTGTCATGGCCCTGTTCCTGGCGGGCTTGCGCGGCATCGATGATGAAATCATCAAGGCGGCGCAAGTCGATGGCGCGTCCTTGCCGACGATCTACTGGCGCATCGTGATTCCTGCCATGCGGCCCGTGTTCTTCAGCGTGCTGCTGATCCTGGCGCATATCGCCATCAAGAGTTTCGACCTGGTCATCGCATTGACAGCTGGCGGACCTGGCAATTCGTCGTCCGTGCCAGCGATCTTCATGTACCAGTTTTCCTTCACCCGCGGCCAGCTGGGCCTGGGCTCGGCATCGGCCATGATGATGCTGGCCACCATCGTGGCCGTGCTCGTGCCGCTGATGTACCTGGAAACGCGCAGCGCAAAGGCGATGAGATGACACACACTCCTACAAGTAACCATAAACTCACTCTGGGTCGGGTGGTGTTATACCTGCTGCTGCTGCTGTTCGCGGTATATTACATCGTGCCCCTGTACGTGACCCTGTCGACGTCGTTCAAGTCGCTCGACGAAATCCGCAGCGGCAACCTGCTGGCATTGCCGCACGTGTGGCAGTTCGACTCCTGGTCCAAGGCCTGGTCTTCGGCCTGTACCGGCGTCACCTGCGAGGGCATGCAGCCGTTCTTCTGGAATTCGATCAAGATGGTGATTCCCGCCGTGTTGATTTCAACCTTCCTGGGCGCCTTCAACGGCTATGTGTTCGCGCACTGGCGCTTCCGCGGTTCGGAAATCGTCTTCGCCGCCTTGCTGGTGGGCTGCTTCATTCCCTTCCAGGTAGTGATTTTGCCGATGGCGCGCCTGCTGGGCGAATTTGGCCTGGCCAATACCACCAGCGGCCTGGTCTTCGTGCACGTGGTGTACGGCACGGCCTTCACGACCCTGTTCTTCCGCAACTACTATATCGGCGTGCCGGAAGAACTGATCAAGGCAGCGCGTATCGACGGCGCCGGCTTCTTCCTGATCTTCCGCAAGATCGTGCTGCCGATTTCGGGCCCGATTTTTGTCGTCTGCATCATCTGGCAGTTTACGCAGATCTGGAATGACTTCCTGTTCGGCATCGTCTTCGCCAGCGGCGATTCGCAGCCGATCACGGTAGGCTTGAACAACCTGGTCAACACGTCCACGGGCGTGAAGGAATACAACGTCAACATGGCAGCGGCGGTGATTGCCGCACTGCCGACCCTGCTGGTCTATCTGGTCGCAGGTCGTTATTTTGTGCGCGGTCTGACCGCAGGCGCAGTCAAAGGTTAAGGAAAGAATATGTCCAGTTTATCGATACGCAGCATCCGCAAGGTCTACACGAATGGCGTCGAAGTGCTCAAGGGCATCGACATCGACATCAAGGATGGTCAGTTCCTGATCCTCGTCGGCGGCTCCGGCTCCGGAAAATCGACCTTGCTCAATATGGTAGCCGGCCTGGAAAGCGTCACCTCGGGCGAAATCCTCATCGACGGCAAGGTGGTCAACGACCTGCCGCCCAAGGACCGCGACATCGCCATGGTGTTCCAGTCCTACGCCCTGTACCCGTCGATGACGGTGCGCGAAAACATCGCGTTTGGCCTGAACGTGAAAAAAGTGCCGAAGGCGGAGCAGGAAGAAATCGTCTCGCGCGTCGCCGAAACGCTGCAAATCACGCACTTGCTGGACCGCCGCCCGGCGCAGCTGTCGGGTGGCCAGCGTCAGCGCGTGGCCATGGGCCGCGCCATCTCGCGCAAGCCTTCGCTGTTCCTGTTCGACGAACCGCTGTCGAACCTGGACGCCAAGCTGCGCGTGGAAATGCGCGCCGAGATCAAGCTGCTGCACCAGCGCCTGAAGGCCACCATCGTCTACGTCACGCACGACCAGATCGAAGCGATGACCATGGGCGACCTGATCGCCGTCATGAAAGACGGTGTGGTGCAGCAATTGGGTACGCCGCAGGAAATCTACGATAACCCGGCCAATCTGTTCGTCGCCGGCTTCATCGGCTCGCCGTCGATGAATTTCGTCACCGTCAAGCCTGTCATCGAAGGCAACGCAGTGTTTGTCGCCATCGAGAACGCCGGCAAGAGCATGCGCCTGGCCTTGCCATTTGCCGCCGACAAGCTGCGCAGCTATGCGGGCCGCGACGTGATCCTGGGCGTGCGCCCGGAACAGATCACGGACATGAGCAGCGCGCATGGCGACGTGGGCCAGGAACTGGGCTGCCTGATCGACCTGGTCGAGCCGACCGGCCCCGATACCCTGCTGACGACGCGCTTGAACGGTGCTGCCGTGACTTGCCGCACGCATCCGCGCGAAGCGGTGCTGCCGGGGCAGACCATGCAGCTGTCGTTCAACCTGTCGAAAGCTGCCCTGTTTGATCCAGCCAATGGCGAACGCATCGCCTAAGCCATCGCTGCCATAGAAAAAGCGGCCCGCTTGTCAGCTGACAGGCGGGCCGTTGTCGTTTGCATCGTCGCATCGTGGCAGCAGGTGCACGCGACACCATGCCACTGTCAATGAGGCAGCGGCCATGGGGTTGCGCCTGGCAGGGGAAGCCAGGCAGGCGTTACGCGCGCCGGCTGCCTGCTTCCTCTGACCGCTTACAGCTCCACGGGCCGCGCTTCGCGCATCGCTTGCGTCATGGCCATGCCGATGCGCGTCGCTTGCGTCGCGTCATGCAAGCTCAATGACAAGGTGCGCCGGCCCAGCGCCGCATCGGTAAATGCCTGCGCCTCGATCAGGAAGGCGTCGGCGAAGCGGGCATAGAAATCTGGCGTGCATTCATTGCGTACGCCATGCGCATCCGAGATTTCCACGCGGTTCAGGCGCGCATGGCTGCCCACGGCCAGGCGTCCGCCCGTGCCGAACACTTCCGTCAGGGTTTCATGGCCGTGCGCCATGGTGCGCGAAGCCATGAAGCTGGCCATGCTGCCATCGGCAAACTCGACCGTCGCCAGACCGTTATCCACGTCGCCGTACGCCTGCAAGCCTGTGTGAATGGCATTCGTGCCGCTCGCGTACACGCGCCTGGGAACGGGATTGCCCAGCAGCCAGCGCGCCAGGTCGATATCGTGCACGCTGCAATCGAGGAAAATGCCGCCGCTGGTGGGGGCGAAACGCATGAAGGCACCGCTGGGGTCGTTCTGGTCGCAGGTTTGCGAACGCACCAGATATGGTTTGCCGATCAAGCCTTGGGCGATCTTTTGCTGCGCGTCATGGTAGCTGGCATCGAAACGCCGCACGAAGCCGATCATGACGGTCAGCTGCGGGTGGCGCGCCGCTTCCGCTTCCACCTGCAGGCAGTCGGCCAGGTTCAGCGATAGCGGTTTTTCGCAAAATACGTGCTTGCCGGCGCGCAGGGCGGCGATGATCTGTTGCGCATGCAGCGAGGTGGGCGTGACGAGGAAGACGGCATCGAGGCCCGGATGGGCCAGCAGGGCGTCGTAGTGGGCATAGCCGCTGGTGATGCCGAGCGTGCTGGCGGCCCAGTCCAGTTCCTCCGGCACGGGGCTGCAGGCGGCCACCACTGCGGCGTTGGGCACGCGCTGCGCCAGGTTGATGGCATGGCGCTGGCCCAGCCGGCCCAGGCCGACGATGCCGATTTTTAATGTTGCCGATGACATGCTGTCTCCAGATATTTTTATTATTGGTTTATAGATTGACCACGCGCTGCTCGCGCCACGACAGCGTGGCCGCCTCGGCCAGGGCCAAGGCCTGCAAGCCATCGTGGACGGTGGTGCGCAGCGGCGTGCCGTGGCTGAGAGCGTCAAAGAAGTGCGCCATTTCCTGTGCGTAGGCCACGCGGTAGCGTTCCAGGAAAAAGTCTTCCGGCTTGTCCACGCTGACGTTGACGGCGCCATAGGCCGTCACTTCCGTCGGCTTGTGGTTGCCCGCCTGCAGCATGCCGGCACTGCCCAGCACTTCGAAGCGCTGGTCGTAACCGTAGGCAGCGCGGCGCGAGGCATTGATCTGGCACAAGCGTCCTTTCGCCGTGCGCAGGGTGACGACGGCCGTGTCCAGATCACCCGCCGCGCCGATGGCCGGGTCGACCAGGCAGCTGCCCGTGGCGTGTACGCTGACGGCTTCATCGTCGAGTATCCAGCGGAAGATGTCGAAATCGTGGATCAGCATATCTTTGAAGATGCCGCCCGAAACCTTGATGTAGCTGACCGGCGGCGGACCCGGATCGCGGCTGGTCACGACCAGCAGCTCCGGTGTGCCGATTTCGCCCGCGTCAAGACGCGTCTTGACGGCATTGAAAGTGGGATCATAGCGGCGCTGGAAACCCAGCATGCAGATGACCTTCGCTTCCTGGACGGCGGCGGCGCAGGCGCGCGCCCGCTCGATACTCAGGTCGACCGGCTTTTCGCAAAAGATGGCCTTGCCGGCGGCGGCCGAGCGCAGTATCAGGTCCGCGTGCGTGTCCGTGCTGGAGGCGATGACGACGGCCTTGATGGCCGGGTCGGCCAGCGCCGTTTCCACGCTGGCGCTGCTGCCGCCATACAGGCGGGCCAGCGCGGCGGCCGCTTCCGCGTTGACGTCGACGACGTACTTGAACTGCACGCCGGCTTGTGCAGCCAGGTTGGCCGCGTGGATTTTGCCGATGCGTCCGGCGCCGAACAACGCTACTTCAATCATCATGTTCTCCTGGGGTGTGGATTTCTTCGATGTCGAGCTCTAATTTGTATGCCAGCGCGATGAACAGCGCCTGGCACAGGCAGATGGTGCTGGTGAGCGAGCGGAAGGCGAAGGCGCTGCCCTCGGTAACGGTCAACAGCGCGTCGGCGGCCCGCGCGAGCGGCGCGAGCTTGCTGTCGCTAATGACCAGCACCTTGGCGCCCTTGTCTTGCGCCGCCTTGATGCACTGCTGGGTTTCCTTGCCGTAAGGCGAGAAACTGATGGCGATCGCCACATCGCATGCCCGCACGCTACGCATCTGTTCGCGGTGCATGCCGCCCAGTCCGCTAATCAAGTGCACACGCTTGTCCGTGTGTTCGAGCGCGTAGGCGATGTAGGAGGCGATCGGAAACGACCGGCGCACGCCGATCACATAAATATTTTCAGCCTTGAGCAGCAGGTTGACGGCCGCTTCCAGCTGCGCGTCGTCCAGGCTGGTGGCCAGGTCGTCGAGGCCGGCACGGCTGGCGCCGACGAATTCGCGCGTCAGGTCGCCAGCGCTGAGTGGGGCGTCGCGCGTGGAAATGAGTTTGCGGATGCGCTGCTGGTAGTCGGGCGTGGCGCCGGCCTGATCCGTATAAGCCTGGCGGAAGACGTCTTGCATTTCGGAAAAGCCGCTGTAGCCGAAGCGCTGCGCAAAGCGCACGATGGCGGACGGCTGCACGTCGCAGGCGTTAGCGATGTCGCTGATGCGCTCGAGCATCAAACTGGCGCGGTGCTTTTCGATGTATTGGGCAATGACTTTCAACTGGCGCGACAGATTGTCGTACTCGGCGGCAATGTGCTGCATCAGTTGTTCGATGGGGGCGGTAGATGCCATGTTTTTTTCCTCCGTATGCTTGCTGGGCCGCGACGCTGTATCAAGTTGCGCTACGGCTGGTTCTGGCGAGAATTATAGGATTGAATCGTAAAAATAGAAATGATTTTCTATTTAAATATATATTGAAAATTTTATTGCATTTGTCTTTTTTGTGGCCTAAGCTGTGCGCAGTGCATCGGGGCTTGCCGCTTTTCCAGCTCCCCGCTGACACGCGACAAAAGCTGGCAACTATAAAAATTAATCCTTCAAGGAGACATTCATGCAAAGCAATAAGCGTACGCGATTTCTGAAGAGCCTGGCCATGCTCGGTCTCGGCCTGGGACTGGGTCTGGGCATGAGCGCCAGCCACGCGGCAGGCGAGAAATTCGTGCTCATCAGCCATGCGCCTGATTCCGATTCCTGGTGGAATACGATCAAAAATTCCGTCAAGCAAGCAGGCGAAGACTTCAACGTCACTGTCGATTACCGCAACCCACCGAACGGCGACCTGGCCGACATGGCGCGCCTGGTCGAGCAATCGGCAGCGCGCAACTACGACGGCGTGATCGTCAGCATCGCCGACTTCAGCGTGCTGCAAAAACCGCTGGGCCTCGTTGCTGCCAAGAAGATTGCGGTTGTCACGATCAATTCCGGTACCCTGGCACAAAGCGAGCAGTTGGGCGCCGTGATGCACGTGGGCCAGCCTGAATACGAGGCAGGCAAGGGCGCTGGCGAAAAAGCCAAGGCGGCCGGCATCAAATCTTTCGTCTGCGTCAATCACTACGCGACCAATCCATCGTCGTTCGAGCGTTGCCGCGGCTTTGCCGAAGCCATCGGCGTCGATTTCAAGGCCGCTACCCTCGATGCGGGCGAAGATCCCACCACCATCGAAAGCAAGTTGAGCGCCTACCTGCGCAACAACCCGAAAACTCAGGCCGTGCTGGCGCTGGGGCCCACTTCTGCCCATGCCTCGCTCAAGGCGCTGGAAAAAATGGGCTTGAAGGGCAAGATGTGGTTCGCCACATTCGACCTGTCCGATGAAATTTCGAAAGGCATCAAGGATGGCAGCATCCAGTTCGCCATCGACCAGCAACCCTACCTGCAGGGCTACATCCCCGTTGCCGTGCTGGCCATCATGCATCAGGACAAGACCACGGACTTGGCCAAGGTACGCGAAAAGCTGATCAACAACGCCAAGTTCAAGGCGCGCCTGGCAGAGTATGGCCTGGCACCATCGTATGGTCCGCGCCATATCGGTTCCGGTCCTGGTTACGTCACCAAGGACAATATCGGCAAGGTAGAGAAATACGCCGGCCAATTCCGTTAAGCCCCCGCTTTTCAATTCCATCAATACCCTACAACACCTAACAAAACCGTAGCGAGCGGATGGGAGTTGTGGTTGAGACGCGGAACTGTGCGAAGGCACGGGGCCGCCGAGGCAGTGAGCATCGGAGACCGCAAATCGCGACGCGCAGTAGATTTTGATAGGTGTTCTTGGTCGTTGTCCCCGCGCGCAGGCATTGCTTGCCGGCGCGCGGGCCCTGCCGCCCGGGAATTGCTGTCGAGGCAGGCAGGTTGCTATAAAACAAGGGAGACATAGTATGAGTAGCGTGAAATTAAGCGTGGAACACGGTGGCATGGCTGCCTTTGGCACGTCGCCGCAAAAGCAGCACTTTGATGAGCGCGTGGGGCAGGTCAGCTGGTTCAAGCGGCTGTTCAGCCGCCCGGAATTCGCCTCGATCTCGGGCGCCATCCTGGTGTTCGCTTTCTTTATCCTGACGGCTGGCGACTCCGGCATGTTCAACCTCGATGGCGTCATCAACTGGGCGCAAGTGGCAGCCTATCTGGGCATCATCGCCATCGGCGCCTGCGTCTTGATGATCGCCGGCGAATTCGACCTATCGATCGGTTCCATGATCGGCTTTGCCGGCATGATGATCGCCATCCCTTCCGTCTATTTCCACTGGCCCGTGTGGGCTGCCATCGTGTTCGCCTTTGCCGGGTCGATGGCGCTGGGCTGGCTCAACGGTTACCTGGTCATCAAGACGCGCTTGCCTTCGTTTATCGTCACCCTGGCCTTCCTGTTCATCCTGCGCGGCCTGACCCTGGCGCTGTCCATCATGTTTGCCAACCGCACCATCGTCAGCGGCATAGGCGCGCTGGCCGCCGACGACTGGCTGGCCGTGGCCCTGTTTCAGGGCGAAGTGGGGACCTCCTTGTTCGCCTCGATGGCCAAGGCGGGCTGGATCACGGCGCTCGACAATGGCGCACCGCTGGTCAAGGGCATCCCCAAGGTCATCGTCTGGTGGGTCGGCCTGGCGCTGGTGTCGGGCTTCATCCTGGCCCGCACCCGTATCGGCAACTGGATCTTCGCCGTCGGCGGTGATGCCAACGCCGCCAAGAATGTCGGCGTGCCGGTCAAAACCATCAAGGTGTCGCTGTTTGTCTTCACCGCTTTCTGCGCCTGTTTGTTTGCCACGCTACAAGTATTTGATGTGGGATCGGCCGCCGCCGACCGCGGCATGCAAAAGGAATTCGAAGCCATCATCGCGGCCGTCATCGGCGGCGCCTTGCTGACGGGCGGCTATGGTTCCGTCGTCGGTGCCTGTTTCGGCGCACTGATCTTTGGCGTAGTACAGATCGGCATTACTTATACCAATATCAATTCGGACTGGTTCCGCGTCTTCCTCGGCGTCATGCTGCTGATCGCGGTACTGTTCAATAACTTTGTCCGTGCGCGTGTCACGGAAGCGAGATAAGCCATGAGCCCATACATCCTTGCGCTGGAAAATATCAGCAAACGTTTCGGCTCCGTCATCGCCTTGCAAAACGTCACCCTGCGTTTGAAGCCGGGCGAAGTGCATTGCCTGCTGGGCGACAACGGCGCCGGCAAGTCGACCCTGATCAAGACCCTGGCCGGCGTGCACCGGCCAAGCAGTGGCGACTATCTGGTCGACGGCAAGAGCGTCAGCTTCAATTCGCCGAAAGAGGCGCTCGACCTGGGCGTGGCCACCGTGTATCAGGACCTGGCGCTGGTGCCCTTGCTGTCCGTGGCGCGCAACTTCTTCATGGGCCGCGAACCGATCAAGAAAATGTTTGGCGTGCTGCCCGTGATGGATATGGAATACGCGGCCACCACGGCGCGCGACAAGCTGGCCGAGATGGGCATCATGGTGCGCGACCCGCACCAGGCCGTCGGCACCATGTCGGGCGGCGAGCGGCAATGCCTGGCCATTGCCCGCGCCATCCACTTCGGCGCGCGCGTGTTGATCCTCGACGAGCCGACGGCCGCGCTGGGCGTGAAACAGTCGTTCAATGTGCTCAAGCTGATTTACAAGGCGCGCGAGCGGGGCTTGTCCGTGATTTTTATTACCCATAATGTGCACCATGCCTATCCCGTGGGCGACTCGTTCACCCTCTTGAACCGGGGCAAGTCGCTCGGTACTTACACTAAGGAAACCGTTTCCAAGGATGAAGTACTCGACATGATGGCGGGCGGTGCGGAAATGCAAACGCTGATGGCTGAACTCGACGGTGTCACGATTTAAGGATAAGCATGAATAACCCGACACAATTTGCCCAGGGCCGCGCCCTGGACGTGATTTGCCTGGGCCGCCTGGCGGTAGACCTATACGCGCAGCAGATCGGCAGCGCGCTGGAAGACGCGACGAGTTTCGCCAAGTACTTGGGCGGCTCATCGGCGAACATCGCCTTCGGCACGGCGCGCCTGGGCTTGAAGTCTGCCATGCTGTCGAAAGTGGGCGACGATCACATGGGGCGTTTCCTCACCGATACCTTGTCGAAAGAGGGCTGCGACGTCAGTCATGTGGGCATAGACCGCGACCGCCTGACGGCCCTCGTCATGCTGGGCATCAAGGATAAAAATACTTTCCCGCTGATTTTTTACCGGGAAAATTGCGCCGACATGGCTATCGAAGCGTCCTCGGTGGATGTGGCCTTCATTGCCTCCAGCAAAGCGCTCCTGATCACCGGCACGCATTTTTCCAGCAGTGCCATGCACGCCGTCAGCACGCAGGCGCTCAAGCTGGCCCGCGCCAATCATGTGCGCACCGTACTCGACATCGATTACCGGCCCGTGCTGTGGGGACTCTCCGGCAAGGCTGATGGCGAAACGCGTTTCGTCTCGAACGACGGCGTGACCGGCCACCTGCAGGCGATCTTGCCGCAGTTCGACCTGATCGTCGGTACGGAAGAGGAATTCATGATCGCCGGCGGTGGCGCCGACATCATGGCGTCGCTGCGCGCCGTGCGCGCCGCCACCCTGGCCACGCTGGTCGTCAAGCGCGGTCCGCTGGGCAGCGCCGTCATCGACAGCGTGGTACCGCAAAGCCTGGATGCGGCATATAACTACCGTGGCGTGCGCGTGGACGTGCTGAACGTGCTGGGCGCGGGCGACGCTTTCCTCTCCGGCTTCTTGAAGGGCTGGCTGCGCGGCGAGGATTATGCAGCGTGCTGCCGCTATGCCAATGGCTGCGGCGCCCTGGTCGTATCGCGCCACGGTTGCGCGCCAGCCATGCCGTCGCCGGTAGAACTCGACTATTTCCTGGCCAATGCGGCACAACTCACGCAGCCGGACCAGGACGCTACCTTGTCGCGCTTGCATCGCACGACGGTGGCGCGCCAGCAATGGGATCAATTGTGCGTGTTTGCGTTTGACCACCGTACGCAATTTTTCGAGCTGGCGCAACAAACGGGGGCATCCGAAGCGCGCATCTCGGCCTTGAAGCAATTGATGGTGCAAGCCGTGGCGCAAACGCAAACGGCATTGCAGTTGTCCGGCAAGACGGGCGTGCTGATCGATGGCCGCTATGGCGTTGATGCGCTCAACGATGCGACGGGACGCGGCTGGTGGATAGGCCGTCCGGTGGAATTGCCGGGCTCGAACCCGCTGCAATTTGACTGGGGCCGCTCCATCGGTTCGCACTTGCTCAGCTGGCCCAAGGAGCATGTGATCAAATGCCTGGTGCAGCTGCACCCGGACGATGCCGTGGAAAACCGACTGGAACAGGAAGCGCAGATCAAGGCCCTGTATGACGCGGCGCAATTGAGCGGTCACGAACTGTTGCTGGAAGTCATACCATCGCATGCCTTGGCGCACAACGATGATACCGTCTTGCGCGCCGTCAAGCGCCTGTACAACCTGGGTGTCTATCCGGAATGGTGGAAGCTGGAAAGCATGTCGGCTGCGCAATGGCAAGCCATCGATGCCCTGGTGCACGAGCGCGATCCATATTGTCGTGGCGTCGTCCTGCTGGGCTTGAATGCTCCGATCGAAAAACTTGCCGCCAGTTTTGAACAAGCCAGTGCCAGCACCACCTGCCGCGGTTTCATGGTGGGCCGCACGATCTTCCAGGAACCGAGCCGCCACTGGCTGGCCGGAGAGCTCGACGACGCGGGCCTGATCGCCGCAGTGCGTGCCAACTTCGAGCTCCTCATTAGCTTATGGCAAGGCTCACGCAAGCGCCTGGAGCGTGCGCCATGAGCGCCACTATTCGGTTGACCATGGCGCAGGCGCTGGTGCGCTATCTGTCGGTATTGCGCACCGAGGATGGCGCGCCCCTGTTCGGCGGCGCTTTTGCCATCTTTGGTCACGGCAACGTGGCAGGCCTGGGTGAAGCGCTGTACCAGTATCGCGACAGCTTTCCCACCTACCGTGCGCACAACGAACAGGCGATGGCGCACTCGGCTATTGCCTATGCGAAAGCCCACATGCGCCGGCGCATGATGGCCGTCACCAGTTCCATCGGTCCGGGCGCGACGAACTTGCTGACGGCCGCCGCGCTGGCGCACGTTAATCGCTTGCCCGTGCTGCTGTTGCCGGGCGACGTGTTCGTCTCGCGCGCGCCGGACCCGGTGTTGCAGCAGCTGGAAGATGGCACCGATGGCAGCGTCTCGGTCAATGATGCGTTCAAGCCGCTGTCGCGCTATTTCGACCGCATCGTCTACCCGGAGCAGTTGCTGACGGCCTTGCCACGCGCCATTGCCGCCTTGACTGACGCGGCCGCCTGCGGTCCCGTGACTTTGTCTTTGCCGCAAGACGTGCAAACGATGGCATATGACTATCCGGCCGACTTTTTCGCGCCGCGCATCGTGCGTTTTCGCGCCGTGCCGCCCGTAGAGCAGGAATTGGAAGACGCGGCCCAGCTGTTGAAAAATGCGAAACAGCCGCTGATCGTCGCTGGCGGCGGCGTGTTGTACGGCAAGGCCAGCGCCGCCTTGCAGGCATTTGCCGAACGCCACGGCATCCCCGTGGCGGAAACCCAGGCGGGCAAGAGTGCCTTGCCGTGGGATCATCGGCTGCAACTGGGCGCCATCGGCGTGACAGGGTCGCCTGCCGCCAACAGCCTGGCGGCAGACGCGGACGTGGTGCTGGCCATCGGCACGCGCCTGCAGGACTTTACGACGGGGTCGAACTCGCTGTTTGCGCAGGCGCAATTGCTGAGCCTAAACGTCAACAGTTTTGATGCCTTGAAACGCCGTGGCCTGGGCTTGCAGGCGGACGCGACACTTGGCTTACAGGCACTGTCGCCGCTGCTGGGTAGCTGGAACAGCGCAGGGCACTGGCTGGACCGGGCGCAGCAGGCAGGGCAGGCGTGGCGCGAGACAGTAACTTGCATCACGCGCCCGCTCGAGGGGGCCGGCTTGCCGTATGACGGCGAAGTCATCGGCGCCGTGCAGCGTTCATCTCAGCACTCCGCCAGCGGCGACATCGTCGTCTGCGCGGCAGGCACCTTGCCGGCCGAACTGCATAAACTGTGGCGTACCAGCACGCCCGGTGGCTACCACATGGAATACGGCTATTCATGCATGGGCTATGAAATCGCCGGCGGCCTCGGCGTGAAGATGGCGAAACCGGCTGCCGAGGTGATCGTCATGCTGGGCGATGGCAGTTACCTGATGATGAATTCGGAAATTGCCACCTCCGTCATGCTGGACAAAAAACTGATTATTGTTGTGCTCGACAACCGTGGCTACGGCTGCATCAACCGCCTGCAACAGGCCTGCGGCAATGCCTCGTTCAACAATATGTTGCCCGATAGCGCACCCGTGGTCGACTTCGCCCTGCATGCGCGTTCGCTGGGCGCGCTGAGCGAACATGTGGCTAGTATCGCCGAGCTGGAGCAAGCGATGCTGCGGGCCCGAGCAGCTGTGCGCACCTACCTGATCTGCATCGATACGGACGCCACGCGCACGACGCAAGAAGGCGGTTGCTGGTGGCAAGTGGCCGTGCCCGAAGTGTCCACCCAGCCCGGCGTGCAGCTTGCGCGCGCACGTTATGAAACTGATTGCCAAGGACAAAAAAAATGAAGACATGGAATGTCAGGATCGGCATCAATCCGATCTCGTGGATGAACGACGATTTGCCCAGCCTGGGTGGCGAAACGCCCCTGGAGACAGCGCTGAAGGAGGGCGCCGAGATCGGCTATGTGGGTTTTGAGCTGGGTAACAAGTTTCCGAAAGATGCGCCGACCTTGAGCGCCGTGCTGGGAAAATATAATCTGGCCTGCGTTTCCGGCTGGTATTCGGGTCGCCTGGCGCAGCGCAGCGTCGAAGAAGAGATCGCCGCTGTTGGCCCGCATTTACGCCTGCTTGCCGACAGCGGCGCCACTGTCATGGTGTATGGCGAAGTGGCCGACGCCATTCAGGGCGAAGCGCGCCCGCTGTACAAACGCCCGCGTTTCCAGAATCAGCTGCAATGGCAGGCTTATGCGGACAAATTGACGGCCTTTGCCGCCCACTTGCTGGCGCACGGCGTGCGTCTGGCGTATCACCATCACATGGGCGCCTATGTGGAAACGCCTGCCGACGTGGATCAACTGATGGCCTTGACGGGGCCGCAAGTAGGCTTGCTGTTTGATACGGGCCATATCACGTTTGCCGGCGGCGACGCGCTTGTCGTCTTAAATCAACATATCGACAGGATTTGTCACGTGCATTGCAAGGATGTGCGCCCGAATGTGGTGAAACTGGCGCGCAATGGCCACTGGAGTTTCCTGCAAGCCGTCATCAATGGTGCTTTCAGTGTGCCTGGCGACGGCTGCATCGACTTTCCGGCGATCCTGACGCGTTTGTATCTGCACGGCTATGCGGGCTGGCTGGTGGTGGAGGCAGAGCAAGACCCGGCCGTCGCACCCAGTTATCAGTATGCCAAGATGGGCCACGATTACCTGGCGCACCTCGTCGACGCGATTCCCCGCCTGGGCCGGGAGGCAGCATGAGCCAGCTGTTGCTCAAGGCCAGGCCCGGCTCCATCATCGTCGAGGTCACGCCCGCATCGGCCGGCTGGACGCATGTTGGCTTTGCCGCCCACCGTCTGGCCGCTGGCGAGGCCGTGAAGCTGGACACGGGCAAGCGTGAGCTGTGCATCGTCGTGCTGACCGGCACGCTCACTGTGCAGGCGGGCGAACAGCGCTGGGAAGCCATCGGTAATCGTGCCAGCGTCTTCGAAGACCGCTCGCCGTATGCCGTGTACGTCCCGTTGGAAACACAGGTCTGCATCACTGCCGTGAGCGCTGCCGAAGTGGCCCTGTGCAGCGCGCCGGCCACGACCCACCGCCCGGCACGGCTGATCGACCCATCGAGCATGACGCGCTCTGTACGCGGCAAGGGCGCCAACACCCGCTATGTATGCGACATCCTGCCGCAAACGGCCGAGGCCGATGGCTTGCTGGTCGTCGAGGTGATCACGCCCTCGGGCCATTCGTCGAGCTATCCGCCGCACAAGCACGACAGCGACAATGTGCCGCTGGAAAGTTCGCTGGAGGAAACGTATTACCACCGCCTCAATCCGGAGCAGGGCTTTGCGTATCAAAGAGTCTACACGGATGACCGTTCCATCGATGAAGCCATGGCCGTGGAAAACCATGACGTGGTGATGGTGCCGCGCGGTTACCACCCCGTTACCGTGCCGTACGGCTATGACGGCTATTACCTGAACGTGATGGCCGGTCCGAAACGCGTATGGCATTTTAAAAACGATCCGGCCCATGCGTGGCTGATGCAGAGTACATAATAGGGAGTCAAGATGACAACGCAAAAGATAGACCACTTTATTGGTGGCAACCCGATGGCTTCGCGCTCCGAGCGCACGAGCGAGGTCTTCAATCCCGCCACGGGTGCGGTCACGGCCCAGGTGTCGCTGGCAACTGCCGCCGAGCTGAACGCGGCCGTGGCCGCCGCCCACGCGGCCTTTCCCGCCTGGTCGCAAACTTCGCCCCTGCGCCGTGCGCGCGTCATGTTCAAGTTCAAAGAGTTACTGGAAGAACATGCCGACCAATTGGCGGCGCTGATCACAGCCGAGCACGGCAAGGTGTTTACGGATGCCAGAGGGGAGGTGACGCGCGGCATCGAAGTGGTGGAGTTTGCCTGCGGCATTCCGCAAATGATGAAGGGCGAATACTCGCAACAAGTGGCCGGTGGCATCGACGCCTGGTCCATCCGCCAGGCGCTCGGTGTCTGCGTCGGCATCACGCCCTTCAACTTCCCCGTGATGGTGCCGATGTGGATGTTCCCGATGGCGATTGCATGCGGCAACACCTTTGTCTTGAAACCATCGGAGCGCGACCCTTCGGCCAGCCTGCTGCTGGCGCAACTGCTGACGGACGCGGGGTTGCCCGATGGCGTCTTCAACGTGGTGCAAGGCGACAAGGAAGCGGTCGATGGTTTGCTGCATCACCGGGACGTGCGCGCCATCAGCTTTGTCGGCTCCACGCCGATCGCCGAGTATATTTACGCCACCGGCTGCGCGCAGGGCAAGCGCGTGCAAGCGCTCGGGGGCGCGAAAAACCACATGGTCGTCATGCCCGACGCAGATATCGCGCAGACGGTCGATGCCCTGATGGGCGCCGCCTTCGGTTCGGCAGGCGAGCGCTGCATGGCTATTTCTGTCGTCGTGGCGGTGGGCAATGTGGCCGACCAGTTGGTCGAAGCGCTGGTGCCGCGCATCGCGGCCTTGAAAATCACGCAAGGCATGGATTTGTCTGCGGAAATGGGGCCCGTGGTGACGCAAGTGCACAAGGACAAGATTGCCGGCTACATCGCCACGGGCGTGAAAGAAGGCGCCACACTGGTGGCCGACGGACGCGGTTTCGTCTTGCCCGGCCATGAAAACGGCTTTTTCCTTGGTGGCAGCCTGTTCGATCACGTCACGCCGGAGATGACGATCTACAAGGAAGAAATCTTCGGCCCCGTGCTGTGCATCGTGCGCGTGCCCGATTTCACGACGGCGCTGGAGCTGGTCAACGCCCATGAATACGGCAATGGCACGGCCATTTATACGCGTGACGGCAACACGGCGCGCGAATACACGCACCGCGTGCAGGTGGGGATGGTTGGCGTGAATGTACCGATCCCCGTGCCGATGGCTTTCCACAGCTTCGGCGGCTGGAAGCGCAGCCTGTTCGGCGACCACCACGCGCATGGCCCGGAATCGGTGCGTTTCTACACGAAACAGAAGGCTGTCACGCAGCGCTGGCCCGCATCGACAGCCGCCGGCGCCGAGTTTGCCATGCCGACGCTGAAGTAAATCCGGCAGCTGCGCTGCTTGCCCACTGCAATGGCTCAATGTTTAGTCATTGCAGATCGCGCACAGTCTGACCGATTGCGCAGCTATATTTACGCTGCCGATTGGAGGTGCAACAGCTTTGATAGTATCCTCTTATTAACCGTGCGGGCGTTCGCGTCCGTACTTGAGGAACCGGAATAAGCGATCGACGATGCACAATTTGAGCCAGGGCGGGGCGGCAGCATGCGTGAGGATATGGCTAGGTGGGTTGCTGCTGGCATTGCTGGTGGGCGGCGCCCTGTACGCGGGCGCGGCGCGCACGGTCAATGACGATGCCGAACAGCGTTTCGACAACATCACCTACGGCGCCCAGCACAGCCTGGCCACGCGGGTAAAAAGCTATGCAGATCTGCTGCGCGGTCTGGAAGCGCTGTTTCGTACCAGCGAGCAACTGACGCGCCGCCAGTTCCACGATTACGTGGCGGGCCTGGATGTCGCGCACCAGTTTCCCGCCATCGAATCGGTCAATTATGCGGTGGCGCTGACGTCGGCGCAGCGCGAAGCCTATGTCGCCGACGTGCGCCGTGACACCAGCCTGGCGCCGCGCGGCTATTCCGATTTCACCATCCGTCCGTCAGGCGAGCGGCCGCACTACACGGTACTGACTTACCTGGAACCCGATCCGCTGCTGGCCGAACGCATGGGTGTCGATATCGGCGCCAACCCACTGGTGGCGAAAGCCCTGCAGCAGTCGCGCGACAGTGGCGAAGTGAGCGCCTCGGGGCAGGTCATCATGATCAAGGGACCGCCCGCCCACGTCGGCCTGGGCATGCGCCTGCCCGTGTACCGCAACGGCATGGCGCAAGGCACCGTGGCCGAGCGCCGCGCCGCCTACCAGGGGTCGGTGGGCATCGGCTTCGGCGTGGCGCAACTGGTGCACAGCGCGCTCGAACGCAGCACTGTGGAACCGTTGCACCTGATCTTGTACAGCGCGGCCGAAGCGCGCCCTGCCGATGGCATATGGCGCATTACGCCGCAGGACCGCCTGCTGTTCAACGATGACGGCGATCTGGCGGCGGCGCCACCGCAACCGGGTAGCGACGCCGATTACTTCGACCAGGTGCTGCCCGTGCTGTACCAGGGCGGTGTATGGAAAGCCCATTTTCGCGTGCGCA
The DNA here is from genome assembly GCF_029892305.1 of Janthinobacterium sp. CG_23.4. Taxonomy (NCBI): domain Bacteria; kingdom Pseudomonadati; phylum Pseudomonadota; class Betaproteobacteria; order Burkholderiales; family Oxalobacteraceae; genus Janthinobacterium; species Janthinobacterium sp. CG_23.4. The sequence continues at coordinate 1,945,333 of NZ_JARXUX010000001.1, forward strand.
AGGCGCAGCTGTATAGCGGCTTTGACCGCTATTTTCCGTCGCTGGCGCTGGCCGTCGGCGTGGCCGGCACGCTGCTCATTTATGGCTACATCTTTACCCTGTACCGTTCGCGCCGCACGGCGGTGGCGCAGCGCACCTTGCTCGATACGGTGCTCGATAGCGTCGATGCCTATGTCTACATGAAGGATGCCGACCTGCGCTACCGCTATGTGAATGCGCGCGCGGCAAAGATACTGGGCCGCTCGGCGAAGCAGTTGCTCGGCCGCCAGGATGACGAGTTGATGCTTGGCGAGGCGGCCGCCGCTGCGCAGTTGACCGAGCGCCAGGTTTTTGACAGCGGCGTCAAGTTCGTCGGCGAAGAGCGCTTCGTCGATGCGCAGGGCCAGGTGCATCAGTTGTGGAGCGTGAAGGTACCGCTGGGCTTGCCCGGTCCCGTGACTGGCCTCATCGGTCTGTCCACCGACGTGACGGAACTGCACCGCCTGAAGGAACAGGCCGACGCTGCCAGCCAGGCCAAGAGCGACTTCCTGTCAAATATGAGCCATGAAATTCGCACGCCGATGAACAGCATCATCGGCATGGCGCATCTGGCGCTGAAATCGGTGGCCGATGCGCGCCAGCGCGATTATCTGCAAAAAATCTTCCATTCAAGCCAGCATTTGCTGGGCCTGATCAACGACATCCTCGATTTTTCGAAGATCGAGGCGGGCAAGCTGGAACTGGAAGTGCTGGACTTTCGTCTCGACACGCTGCTGGAAAATATCGCCAGCCAGCTCGGTGATGCGGCCGTCGTCAAGGGCTTGGTGCTGCAGTTCGATATCGCACCCGAGCTGGCGCAGCGCTGGCGTGGCGATCCGCTGCGACTCGAGCAGGTCTTGTTGAACCTGGCCAGCAACGCCATCAAGTTTTCCGACAATGGCAGCATCTACGTGCGCGTGCGCCAGTCAGAAGAGCACGGCAGCCACGCCATGCTGCGCTTCGAGGTGCAGGATTGGGGTATAGGCATGAAACAGGAAGAGGTGGCGCAACTGTTCCGCTCTTTCCACCAGGCCGACCCCTCGACCACGCGCAAGTATGGCGGCAGCGGCCTGGGGCTGGTCATCAGCAAGCAGCTCGTTGAACTGATGGGCGGCACTGTGGGGGTGTACAGCGAGCCGGGTCAGGGCAGCACCTTCTGGTTCACGGCGCGCCTGGAGAAAAGCGCGCAAGCGGGCGATGAGCGCAGCGCCGAAGTGGCGCCCGACGTATTGGGCGTGATCCGCGGCGCATCGATCCTGCTGGTGGAAGATAACGTCTTCAGCCAACAGGTGGGCTGCGAATTGCTGGCAGATGCCGGCGCCACTGTCTGCGTCGCCTGCAATGGCCGCGAAGCACTGGAATTGCTGGCCCACCAGCGCTACGACTGTGTGCTGATGGACGTGCAGATGCCGCTGATGGACGGCTTCGAGGCGACGCGCCGCATCCGCGCCGACCCCAAGCTCAGCGGCCTGCTGGTGATCGCCATGACAGCCAATGCGGGAAGCGAAGACCGTGCCCGCTGCCTGGCGGCGGGCATGGATGAATTCGTGACCAAGCCGATCGCCCCGAATCTGCTGTTTCACGTGTTGGCAAAATGGTTCCGCCTGCGCGGTGGCATCGGCAGCATGGGCAGCATGGGCCGCGCGCACGCGGGCGACTGGCTGGCAGCAGCACCGAAGGCGCCGCCATCGGCCGCTTCGCCGGCATTGCACGGCACCGCCATCCTCGACCTGGCCACCCTGGCGCTGACGTTCAGCAATGACGCAGTGAAGATGCGCAAATACACCCAGCTGTTTCTCGATACGGCGCGCGACGGCATCGCCGAAATGGAGCAGGCCATGGCGCTGGAAGACCTGGGCCGCCTGGCCGACCTGGGACACCGCAGCAGGTCGTCGGCGCTGGCCGTGGGTGCCCATGCTTTTGCCAGCCTGTGCCTGTCGATCGAAGGCTTGCGCTCGGGCGGCGACCTGCAGCAGGCGCGCGCCCTGCTGACGGCGCTGGAGCCGGCGCTGGCGCAGGTGGCGCAACAAATTTCACGCCAATTTATCGCCAGCGACGCCCCTTGACGCAGGCAGCGGCGATAATAGGCGTTTGACGTCTGTGGCTACCCGGCCGCAGACGCGGCAACTCATCGGATCAGCATGCATACTCCCGTCACGCCCGGCCTTCTCATACTGCATGGCAACCAGCTCGAACAGCTGCGCGCCGCCGTCTTCCAGTGGCTGCGCCAGCACCCGCTGGCGCCCCTGGAAACGGATATCTTCCTGGTGCAGTCGAACGGCGTGGCCGAATGGCTGAAGATCGCCCTGGCCGAGGAGATGGGTGTGTGCGCCGCCACGCGCATCGCCCTGCCGGCGCGCCTGCTGTGGGAAAGCTACCGCGGCATGTTGGGACGCGAGCGGGTGCCGCGCGTGTCGCCATTTGATAAGTCGCCGCTGAGCTGGCGTTTGATGCGCCTGTTGCCGTCGCTGCTGGCCGATCCCGTCTTCGCGCCGCTACGCTATTTCCTGGCCGATGGCGATAGCGAACGCCGGCTGCAACTGGCCGAGCGCCTGGCCGACCTGTTTGACCAATACCAGGTCTACCGTGCCGACTGGCTGTCCGACTGGGCTGCGGGGCGCGACGAGCTGCGTACGGCGCGCGGCGAAGCCATTGCCTTGAAGGAAGACCAGCGTTGGCAGGCGCAGCTGTGGCGCGCCGTGACCGCCGATGTCGAGGCCTTCGAGCGCGACACGGGCCGCGCCGACATCCACGACGCCTTCCTGGCGGCGATCGCCGCCGGCCTGCCTCCTGCCGGCAAGCTGCCGCGCCGCGTGGTGCTGTTTGGCGTATCGGCCTTGCCATATCAAACCTTGCAGGCGCTCGCTGCGCTGGCGCGCCATACGCAGGTGGTGCTGGCCGTCCCCAACCCATGCCAGTTTTACTGGGGCGACATCATCGACGGGCGCGACTTGCTGCGCGCGCAAAACAAGCGCCAGCGGCAGCGCAACGGCACCGACTTGGCGCAAATGCCGCTCGAAGCAATGCATGCGCACAGTCATCCGCTGCTGGCCAGCTGGGGCAGGCAAGGGCGTGACTTCATCCGCATGCTCGACGAGTTCGACGAACACGCGCAAGCCGAGGGACGCGATGACAGCCTGCGCATCGACCTGTTTGGCGAGGAAACGGGAGAGACCCTGCTGCAGCAGGTACAGGTGGCCATTCGCGAACTGCGCCCGCTGGCGGAACACGAACAGACGCCGCCCGAGGCCGGTGATCGATCGATCGAATTTCATGTGGCGCACAGCGTGCAGCGCGAAGTGGAAGTGCTGCACGACCAGCTGCTGGCCATGTTCGCGCACAGCACCGAAACGCTCTTGCGTCCGCGCGACGTGGTGGTGATGGTGCCCGATATCGACACCTTTACTGCCGCCATCCACGCCGTCTTCGGCCAGTACCGGCGCAATGACGAGCGTTTCATTCCGTTCGAGATCGGCGACGTGAAGGACCGCAGCGTCAACCCGCTGCTCGTTGCACTCGAGTGGCTGTTGCAGCTGCCGCAGCAGCGCTGCCGCCAGAGCGAAGTGCGCGACCTGCTCGACGTGCCTGCGCTGGCCACCCGCTTTGGCCTGCAGCCGGACGACCTGGCCACGTTGGGCGCCTGGATCGAAGGCGCGGGCGTGCGCTGGGGCCTGGATCAGACGCACCGCGCCGGCCTGGGGCTGGGCGCGGCAGGGGAACAGAATGCATGGATCTTCGGCGTGCGGCGCATGCTGCTCGGCTATGCCAGCGGCAGTGGCGCCAGCTTTGGCGGCATCGAGCCGTATGCGGAAGTGGGTGGCCTCGATGCGGCGCTGGCGGGCTCGCTGGCGCAGCTGGTCGAGGCGCTGCTGCGCTGGCGCAGCATGCTGTCCGTCGCCTGCACGCCAGCCGAGTGGGGCGTGCAGGCGCGCGCGCTGCTGGCGGCTTTTTTTGACGCCGACGACGAGGGCGACCGCCTGACCCTGGCGCAGCTCGAAGGCGCCTTGCAGGGCTGGCTGGAAACCTGCGAGCATGCGGGCTTTGTCGAGCCGGTGCCCCTGTCGGTGCTGCGCGTGGCGTGGCTGGGCGCCTTGGACGAGCCGACCCTGAACCATCAATTCGTCTCCGGCGGCGTCACCTTCTGCACCCTGATGCCGATGCGCGCCGTGCCATTTCGCGTGGTGTGCCTGCTGGGCATGAACGATGGCGATTTTCCGCGCCGCGCCCCAAAGGCTGATTTCGACCTGCTGGCGCTGCCCGGCATGGCGCGCCCGGGCGACCGCTCGCGCCGCGACGATGACCGCTACCTGATGCTCGAAGCTTTGCTGGCCGCGCGCGACAAACTCTATGTGAGCTGGGTGGGGCGCAATGTGCGCGACAATTCCGAGCAGCCGCCGTCGGTGCTGGTGTCGCAGCTGCGCGACTATCTGGTCGCCGGCTGGTCGCTGGACCGGCACCTGGCTTCGCTCACCACCGAGCACGCGTTGCAGCCATTCAGTCGCCGCTATTTCGAAGCCGATGGCTTGCTCACGTTTGCGCGCGAATGGCGCGTGGCACACGATGCCCACTTGCAGGCGCTCGACGAATTGCCGCTGGGGCCGTATGAACTCGATCCCGGCACGCGTTTGAAACTGGGCGAGCTGGCCAGCTTCCTGCGCCAGCCCGCCAAGTATTTTTTCCGCCGCCGCTTGAGCGTCCACTTTGCCGATGCGGCCATGCTGGGCGAGGATGAAGAACCGTTCGGCCTGAACGCGCTCGAACGCTATTTGCTGGAAGACACCATGTTAGATGATGGCGGCGTCGTCGAAGCAGCGGGTGAGGTGCGCGCCAGCCTGGAAGCGCGCGCGCAGAAGCTGGCGCGTGTCGGCGTGCTGCCCATCGGCCTGATCGGCCAGCAGGTGCAGGCGCAGCTGGTCGAGGCGCTGGTGCCCGTGCGTAGCGCGTGGCTGTCCCTGCGCGCCTCGTTCCCGCTGGCAGCCGACAAGCGCGCCATCAACTTGACGTTTGGCGAACTGCACATCGACGACTGGCTCGATAAATTGTGCAGCAACGGCCAGGAGACGGCCTGGCTGATGCAGATTTCCTCGAAGGTGACGGACAAGGACGGCCTGGCGCGCGGCGACAAGCTGATGCTGATGTGGCTGCGCCAGCTGGCCGCCGCTGCCCTGGGTTTGCCCGTCACCGGCTACCTGGTGGCGCGCGACGCCATCGTCAGCATGGCGCCACTCGATCCGGCCGCATCGCGCGATGCGCTGGCCACCTTGCTGGCGCTGTGGCGCGAAGGCATGAACCATCCTTTGCCCACGGCGTGCAAGACGGGGCTGGCGCTGGTGCAGCAGGGCGACCCGCGCGCCGTGTATGACGGCGGCTTTGACATCTCTGGCGAGCGCGAGGAACTGTGCCTGGCGCGCCTGTGGCCCGAGTTTTCCGCGCTGGCCGCCGAGGAAGCATGGGAAGACTGCACGCGCGAGCTGTATGGCCCGCTGGCCGACTGGCTGCAGCAACACATTACGATTGATCCGATCAGCGCGCCCAATGATGGCGCGGGAGAAGAACCATGACGAGCCATTTGCTCAATCCGCTGACGTTCCCGCTGCACGGCTCGCGGCTGATAGAAGCCTCGGCCGGCACGGGAAAAACCTGGACCATCGCCGCGCTGTACCTGCGCCTGGTACTTGGTCATGGCGGGGGCCACGGCGACGACGACAGCCGTTTTACGCGTCCGCTGCTGCCGGCCGACATTCTGGTGATGACATTTACCCGCGCCGCCACGCGCGAATTGTCGAACCGCGTGCGCGAACGCCTGATCGAGGCCGCCGCGTATTTTCGCAATGAGGTCGGCATGCAATCGGGCGCCAGCGACCCCTTTCTCGACGCCTTGCTGGAATCTTATCCTGACGAGAGCGCACGGCAAAAGGCCGCGCACCGGCTGATGCTGGCCGCCGAGACGATGGATGAAGCGGCCATCTTCACCATCGATGCCTGGTGCCAGCGCATGTTGCGCGAGCACGCGTTCGACAGCGGCAGTCTGTTCGATGAAGAATTGGTCAGCGACGAGCAAGCCCTGTTCGAGGATGCGGCCCACGATTACTGGCGTCAGCAAGTCTATCCCCTGGCGCCGCAGGCGCTCGATGTGTTGCTCGCTTGCTGGCCCGACGTCGACGCATTAAAGAAAGGCGCGCGCGAGCTGGCGCGCCGTGCCGATAGCATGGGCATGGCGGACGATGAGCCTTTATCTATGCTGATCGCGCGCGAACAGCGGGCGCTGGGCGCGCAGCTGGCCAGCCTGAAGGCGGGCTGGGTCGAGCGCGTGGATCGGATGGCCGCCTGGATCAACGAGCATCGCGCCGCCAGTCCCAAGTGTTTTAACGGCGTCAAGATGAAGCCGGAGAACCTGGCGAAGTGGTTCGACGGCTTGCGCCAGTGGGCGCAAGACCCGCTCTTGCTGCAGCCGGCCATCACGGCCAAGGCGTGGGAACGCTTGACGCCGTTCGGCATCGAGGATGCGTTTGCCAAGAATTTTACGGCGCAGGTGCCCGAGTGCTTCGAACATACCGAGGCGCTGGGGAGCGCCCTGGCAGCGCTCACGCCGCTGGCGCACAAGCTGCACCTGCATGCGGCGGCGGCCATTGCGCGGCGCATGGATCAATTGAAGCGCCAGTCGCGCCAGTTCGGCTTTGCCGACATGCTGCAGCGCTTGCACGATGCGCTCGCTGGCGAGAATGGCGCGGCCCTGCGCCAGCGTATCGTCGACCAATACCCGCTGGCCATGGTCGATGAATTCCAGGATACGGCGCCGGCACAGTATCAGATCTTCAATTTGTTATACCGCATTGCCGAGAATAATCGAGCGCAAGGGCTGTTCCTGATCGGCGACCCGAAGCAGTCGATCTACGGCTTTCGCGGCGCCGACATCCAAAGCTACCTGGCGGCGCGGCGCGCAACGAACGGCCGCCATTACCAGCTGGGCACCAACTACCGTTCGACGGCGCCTCTGGTGGCTGCCGTCAACCAGCTATTTTTGCATGCCGAGCGCGCCGAAGTGCCGCTCGGTGCCTTCCGTTACCGCAAGAACGGCGAGAATCCGCTGCCGTTCGAGGCCGTCGAGGCCAAGGGCCGCGCCGAGCACCTGGTGAACGCCAGCGGCCCGCTGCCTGCGCTACTGGCCGCCTGCGCCAGCGATGAAGGGCTGCGCGGCGACAGCTACCGCGAGTATTTCGCGCAGCATTGCGCCGAGCACATCGTCGCCATGCTCGGCGATGCGCAAGCCGGCTTCGATGGCCCGGACGGTTTCGTGCGGCTGCAGCCGGCCGATATCGCCGTGCTCGTGCGCGACCGCAAGGAAGCGGCGGCGGTGCGCCGCGCGCTGGCGCGCCGCCGGGTTGCCAGCGTCTACTTGTCGGACAAGGATTCCGTCGTCGACAGCGAGGAAGCGCAAGATGTGTTGCGCTGGCTGGCGGCGCTGGCCAATCCCCTCGACGGCGGCCTTGCGCGCGCCGCATTTGCCACGCGCACCATCGGCTTGTCGCTGGGCCAGCTGGCGCGCCTGTCGAGCGACGAACTGGAATGGGAACGCCGCGTCGAGCAACTCAAGGCCTTGCACCTGATCTGGCAGCGCCAGGGCGTGCTGGCCATGCTGCGCCGCTTCATCCACGAACTGCAATTGCCGGCCATGCTGTTGCAGCAGACCGGTGGCGAGCGGCGCTTGACGAATCTGCTGCACCTGGCCGAACTGCTGCAATCGGCCAGCCGCCAGCTCGATGGCGAGCAAGCGCTGATACGCTGGCTGGCCGAGCAGATTGCCGGCGAAGGCGAGGGTGGCGACGAGCGCGTGCTGCGCCTGGAAAGCGATGCAGAGCTGGTCAAAGTCATCACGGTGCACAAATCCAAGGGCCTCGAATACCCGCTGGTCTATTTGCCATTCGCCGTCACGGCGCGCAAGGTCGATAAGCGCAACCGCAGCTTCTTCGAGTATGCCGGGGACAATGGCGAGCGCCGCCTCGACCTGTCGCTGTCCGATGCGGCGATGGCGGCGGTCGAAGAAGCGCGCATCGAGGAAGACTTGCGCCTGCTGTATGTGGCGCTGACGCGCGCGCGCCACTTCTTGTGGCTGGGGGTGGCCGCCCAGGCGGCGCGCAAGGCGGGCGAGAATACCTTGCACGAATCGGCGCTCGGCTATCTGCTGACGGGCGGCGACAAGCTGCCCTGCGGGCAGTTGCTGCTGCGCTGGCAGCAGGTAGCCGGCGATTGCGATGCCATTGCTGCCATGACGCTGGCGCAGCCCGATGCCTGCACGGTGCTTGACCGTATCGAGCGGCGCCCCGAGTTGCGCCCCGCGCCCGTGTTCGTGGGCGAGTTTGAGCGCGACTGGTCGGTGGGCAGCTTTACGTCGCTGACGCGCCAGATCGGCGCCGTGTCAGCGGCGCACGTGCCGCAGCGGGCGCTGGAAGAGACCTTGCTGGAAGATGGGGCAGGGCCCAGCGTGGCAGCTGTGTCGCCGCTGCAGACGGGCGACGCGCCATGGCACCGCTTCCCGCGTGGTTCCGTGCCTGGTAATTTCTTGCACGAGCAGCTGGAGTGGATGGGCGGCGAGGGCTTTGATTGTGTCAATGACGCACACTTCAATACGCGCCTGGCTGCGCGTTGCGAGCGGGCGGGCTGGGGCCACCGCCAGGAAGACGCCATCGCCTGGCTCAGGCAAGTGGCCATCACGCCGTTGCCGCTGCTCGACGCCTCGCTGTCGCAGTTGGGCAGCACCCTGTCCGAGATGGAGTTCTGGTTCCCCAGCGAGCATTTGTCCACCGGCGCGCTCGATCAGCTGTGTACGCGTTTGTTGCTCGATGATGCGCCGCGCCCCGTGCTGCCGCGCCGCCAGTTGCACGGCATGCTGAAAGGCTTTGCTGACCTGGTCATTGAGCACGAAGGGCGCTACTGGGTGCTCGACTACAAGTCCAATGCGCTCGGTGTCAACGACGCCGCTTACCACAGCGCCGCGCTGGCGGCCGGAATGGCGCAGCATCGCTACGATATCCAGGGTGCGATCTACATGCTGGCCCTGCACCGGCTGCTGAAAAGCCGGCTCGGCGACGCCTACGACCCGGCCGAGCACCTGGGCGGCGCCATTTTCCTGTTCCTGCGCGGCATCGCGAATGCGGATACGCATGGCTGCTATTGGCTGGCACCGCAGTTGGAACTGCTCGATGGACTCGATCAATTATTGTCACAGGAAGTGGAAATAGCATGATGCATGAGGAACACGATGCAGCAGGAGGAACACGATGAAGCATGAGGAACACGATGAATCTTGACCCGGCCCTCGAAGCCCTGCTTACCCACGTCGACGGCGTGGCCGAGGCGGGCCATCTGCGCCGCCTGAGCGCCGCCTTCGCGCGCTTCATCGCCAGCCTGGACGAAAATGCGCCCGATGCGCCTGCCGTGGCCGTGGCGTGCGTGGTGCTGTCCGAACTGGAAGGGCGCGGGCATAGCTGTCTGATGCTGTTTGAGCTGGCCAGCGAGCCGTCGCAACTGCTGGGCTGGAGCGAGCAATTGTGGCATGGCGTGCTGGCCGTTTGCGGCCCGCTGCCTACCTCGCTTGACGGCTGGCGCGCGCTGCTGGCCGGCGCGCCGCAGGTGTGGCAGGTGGGCGCGGCCGATCTGCGCCAGCCGCTGGTGCTCGATGGCGAACGCCTGTACCTGCGCCGCTACTGGCGCGACGAGACCCTGGTGGGCGGGAAAATCGCCGCCCGCGCGCACGATTTGCTCACTGCGCCATTGGCGCAGGTGCGCCTATGGCTCGACATCGTGTTCGACCAGCCGACGCACGATGCTGGCCCGGACTGGCAAAAGGTGGCGTGCGCCATCGCCCTGCGCGGCAAGGTGGCCATCATCACGGGCGGCCCGGGCACGGGGAAAACCTATACGGTAGCGAGCTTGCTGACGCTGTTGTTTGCCGTCTCGGCGCAGCCCGAGCAGCTGCGCATCGCGCTCGCTGCGCCGACGGGCAAGGCAGCGGCGCGCTTGAAACAGTCGATCGACAAGGCGCTCGAAGGGCTGGCGGCGAAGGTGGGCGCTGCGCTGCCCCTGCTGGAACTGGCGCGCCGCATGGGCGCGGCGCGCACTTTGCACAGTTTGCTCGGTGCGCGGCCCGATACACGCGCTTTTGCCCATCACGCGGGCAATCCGCTCGACGTCGATGTGCTGATCGTCGATGAAGCGTCGATGGTGCATTTGGAGATGATGGCCTCGGTGCTCGACGCCTTGCCGCCGACGGCCATCTTGATACTGCTGGGCGACAAGGACCAACTGGCGTCGGTGGAAGCGGGCGCCGTGTTGGGCGACTTGTGCCACGATGCGCAGGCGGGCGGCTACCTGCCTGCCACCATCGCGTATGCGCAGGCGGCCAGCGGCGTGGCCATTCCGCCTGACTTTGCCGGTGCGGCGGGTGCACTGGCGCAGCAGACGGTGATGCTGCGCCACAGCCACCGTTTCAGTGGCCCGATCGGCGAACTGGCGCAGGCTGTGAACGGCGGCAGACCCGATCTTGCCAAGGCTTGCTTCGCCAGCGACAGCGGCGGCCAACTGGCGTGGAGCGTGCCGGCGCAGCAGGAAGACGTGCTGCGCCTGGCCTTGCGTGGGCGGGTGGACGCGCCGGGCGGCTACCAGCCCTACCTGGAACTGCTCAATGGCGGTGAGGCAGCGTATGCGCAGCACGATGACTGGGTGCGCGCCGTACTGCACGCTTTTGAAGCGTTCCGCATCCTGTGCGCCGTGCGCGAGGGCGAGTGGGGCGTGGCGGGGCTGAACACGGCCATCGAACTGCGGCTGGAAAAGGAAGGCTTGATACGCCGCAGCGAATGGTATGTGGGCCGTCCTGTGATGGTCACCCGCAACGACTACGGCACGGGCGTGTTCAATGGCGACATCGGCTTGACGCTGCGCGATCCGGCGCGCTCTGGATCATTGCGCGTGTATTTCCTCGAGGGTGAGAACGTGCGCAGCGTGCTGGCCACGCGCTTGCGCCATGTGGAGACGGCGTTCGCCATGACGGTGCATAAGTCGCAGGGCTCGGAATTTCGCCACACGGTACTGGTGCTACCACAGGAAGGCGGCGCCATGCTGGCGCGCGAACTGGTGTACACCGGCATCACGCGCGCGCGCGACTTCTTTACCCTCGTGTCGCCCACGCAGGCGGTGCTGTTCGACGCCATCTTGCGCCGCACGCAGCGCGCGAGCGGGCTGCGCGGCTTGATTGGCTGATGCTGATGGTCTGATTGACTGCGCCAGCCTGGCCTTGCTCACTAGCGCCTGCAGCACGGCGCGCAGCGTGGCTACTTTCCAAGTCGCGTTCAGGCGCGCCGGGGCGCCAGGGTCGGGGCCATCTGCCTGGCCAGCTCAAAAAAAGCGTTGGTGGCCGGCGTGTTCTGGCGCCGGTCGCGCACGGCCAGGCCCACCTTGCGGCTGACTGGCGGATGCAAGGGCAGGGCCAGCAAGTCCGGATACTGTTCGCGCAGGCGCTGCGGCAAGGCCAGTTCGGCGACGATGGACAGGCCGTCGCCGCGGCTGACCATGTCGAGGATGGTGATCACCTGGCTGATGCGGTAGGGCACGTGTGGCAGCAGGCCCGCGTTGGCGAACAGGGGCTCGATCAGGCAGGCGCAGCCTGCCTCGGACATGATGAACGGTCCTTCGCACAGTTGCGCCAAGGTGATGGACGGGTACTGCGCCAGCGCATGGCTGCGCGGCACCAGTGCCATCATCTGGTCTTCCACCAGCGGCGCCGTATCGAAGCGTTCGTCTGGCAGCACGACGAAACCGACATCGACGCGGCGCTCGCGTATCCACTGCACCACTTCATGGTCGGCGCCTTCGTCGATGCGCAGGGTGATGCCGGGATAGCGCAGGCGGAACTGCGCCGTGATCGCTGGCAGCAGATTCAATGATGAAGTAGGGCCGAAGGAGCCGATGCGCAAACTACCCTGGCGTTGGCCCAGCACGTCGGCCGCTTCCTGGCGCATGGCTTCCGACAAGCCGAGGATTTCGCGCGCACGCACCAGCAATTGGCGGCCCACCTCCGTCAACTCGGCCGAGGCCTGGTGGCGCACGATGAGGTCCACGCCCATCTCCTTTTCCAGCGCCTTCAAGGCATGCGAGACGGCCGACTGGCTGATGCCCAGTTGTGCGGCGGCGGCGGAAAAGCCGTGCAGTTCGGCCACCAGGGTGAAAATTTCCAGTTGCGTGAAGGTCATGCTGTGGTTTTCCTGGCGTATGAGTATTTACTCATTATTTCATGAGTTCATATTAGTATTAATATATAAGTATACCGCACGCGCAGCGTCCGCTGCAGCAGCGACATCCTAGGACCTTCCATGCGCACTTCCGCCCTGCCTCCAGCCGCCTTGCCTGCCGTGCAATCGCCGCTGGTGTATATCAAACTGATTTTCGTCGCCCTGTTCTGGGGCGGCACCTTCATCGCGGGGCGCGTGCTGGCGCAGCAAATGCCGCCCATGACGGCCGCCAGCGGGCGCTTCGGCGTGGCCGTGCTGCTGCTGGTCATACTGGCGTGGAAGCTGGAAGGGGGCTTGCCGCGCCTGGACCGCAAGCAATTGGCGACGACGGCGGCGCTGGGCCTGACGGGCATTTTTCTTTACAACCTGTGCTTCCTGGCGGCCTTGTCGCGCATGCCGGCCGGGCGCACGGCCCTGTTCGTGGCCTTGAACCCTATCGTCACGGCGCTCGCCTCGGCCATGCTGTTTCGCGAGCGGCTCGGCTCCTTCAAGTGGCTCGGCATCATGCTGGCGTTTTGCGGCACGGCCATCGTCATTACGCGTGGCGATATCAGCGCCTTGCTGCACGGCACGGGTAGCGCTATCGGCATGGGCGAAGTATTTATGTTCTGCGGCATTTCCAGCTGGGCTGCCTACACCCTGATTGGGCGGGTGGCGCTGAAGGGACTCAGTCCGATTGCCGCCACCACCTATGCGTCGATGTGGGGCCTGGCTTTCCTGCTGGTGGGGGCGGTGCTGGAGTTTCCGAGCGTGCCGTGGCACAGCTTCGGCTGGCAAGTGTGGGCCGCCATTAGTTACCTGGGCGTGTTCGGCACGGTGATCGGCTTTGTCTGGTATTACGAGGGCGTGAAAGCGCTGGGGCCGTCGCGCACGGCCGTCTTCAACAACCTGGTACCCGTGTTCGGCATCGTGCTGGCCGCAGGACTCCTGGGCGAGCCGGTGCTGGCGTCGATGCTGGTGGGCGGTGCGGTGACGATAGCCGGCGTGGTGATGACCAACCGGCAAGCGAAATAGTTACTTTGCGCGGCGGCGTTTCGATGCTTTTGCCGGCGCTTTTTTATGCCGGCTGGCCGAAGCGCGCAGCACTTTTGGCTCGTCGATGCCGTTCTCGGCCGCCAGCATGCGGCGGATGTTGACGGCGTCCATGGCGCGCACGGAATTGGCGCGCGCATTGAGCAAGATCATGGTGGCGAACTTGCCGGCCGACTTGATGCGCATGATCAGGCAACGCCCCGCTTCATTCGTGTAGCCCGTCTTCGACAGGCCGATGTCCCAACCCTTGGCGCCCACCAGGCGGTTCGTGTTGTGGTATTCCACGTCGCGGCCCTTGATCTGGATCACGTCCTTCGAATCGGTGGTGATGCGGCTGATTTCCGGGTAGCGCGAGGCGGCCACGGCCATCTTGACCAGGTCTGCTGCCGTCGACTGGTTGTTCGGCGACAAGCCCGTCGGCTCTTCGATGACGGTCTGGCGCATGCCCAGAGCCTTGATCTTGGCGTTGACGGCGACGGCAAATGCCGTCGGGCCACCGGGGAATGTGCGCGCCAGCGAGGCGGCGGCGCGGTTGTCGGATGACATCAGTGCCAGTTGCAGCACGTCGTGGCGGCTCAGGGTGGCGCCCACGGGCAGGCGCGAAGTGCTATGTTTCAAGGTATCGACATCTTCGCGGTCGATGCTGATCTCATCTTGCATATTGGCCTTGGAGTCGAGCACGACCATGGCCGTCATGAGCTTGGTGAGCGAGGCGATGGGCACCACCACGTTGGAATTTTTTTCAAGCAAGACTTTGCCTGTGCCATCTTCGACTACCAGTATCGACTGGGAACCGAAGGGCACGGCGATGGCCGCTGTGGAAAGCGTCATCAGCACTGCGGCGAACATTTTTTTGAGCATGGGATTGTCATGGGAAAGCAGTTTCGGGGCGCCATCGAGGGCGCTGCGCACAAAGCCGGGACCGCTTAGCACGGGCATGCGGCTTGTGTCTCGGAAGCAATATTTGCCAAGCTTAGACAATACCATTAAAGATCAAGCGATGTCTACGTTACAGGCCCGCGACAGGCGGCGTTACGGTCAATTCGGCAAATAAAGGTGTTCATTCTTGCCGTAGTGAAAATTGTCGCGCATTGATTGATTTCGGAATGGAAATTTCGTACTATTTAAGCAAGATTGGCAGTCTTGCTCGGACAGGTGGCGCGCGCTTCGTCGTTGATGCCTGTCGCTGCGTGCTTCGTCGCCCCGCGCTAGGCCCTGCTACCGGGGCGCCGTAGACTGCGTTCATGCCTGAATCACACGACCGGGAGAACGCACTATGTGGAGAAAAATTGCGTGATGGTATGGCGGTTTCGATGAGGAAGCCCTGCGACTGCTGCAGCACCCGGTAACGGCGGCACTCTTCCTCGACATCCGCATGCCGGGACTGTCGGGCCTGGAAGTGGCCGAGCGCATCGGCAAGCGCGCCCATGTCGTGTTTGTCACGGCCTGCGACCAGTACGCCGTCGATGCGTTTGACGCTGGCGCCGTTGATTATCTGTTGAAACCGGTACAAGCTGAGCGCCTGCAGCGGGCGCTGACGCGTTTGCGCGACCAGTTCGGCGCCCAACCGGCCGACATGGTCCACTTGCTGCAATCGTTACGCGCCGCGCTGCCGGCGCCGCGGCGCGAAAAATTGAAATGCATCAGGGCTAGCGTGGAAAAGTTGCCCGTCAGCCGCACGTTGACGCATTTGTTTCGCGATTAGCCTGCAATGCAAACGCCCCGCACTTGGCGGGGCGGGGCGGGCATGGGCGGCGCCGGCCTTACTGGATCTTGGCGATCGACACTTCCGTCGATTTCACGAGAGCGATGACTTCGCTGCCCACTTTCTGGTCCAGGTCCTTGATCGAGCGCGAGGTGATCACCGAGGTCACGATGCCGTGCGGCGTTTCCACGTCCACTTCCGACACCACGGGGCCAAAGATGATTTCCTTGATCTTGCCGCGGAACTGGTTGCGTACATTCACTTCCGTGATAGCCATGATATTTCCTTTGTAAGCGTAATGCGCCATACGGCGCGACATAGCCAGATTACGGCGCATACGCGCTGTTGACCACGAATCGATACGCATATCAATATACGAAAATAAGATACGCAAATAAGATACGCAAATAGGGCGCGCAGCATGCCGCAAGCCTGTTATTGGCCGATCTCTGTTTGCCGCCACCAGCAGGTTTTGCCATGCATCGCTTCTTGCTTTCATGCGTGCTCGCGCCGGTCTGTGGCTGCGCGGTCCAGCCATGCGTGGCGCTGATAGAACTTGCGCCGTGCTGCACTGTCTGACGTTCTGCGCTGTCTTGAGCATGTGGACTTCTTGGCTTGCGCGACGGATCGGTCTGCCGATTCTTTTCAGGCAGGGGTGGAGATGGATAAGCAGGATGTCGATTCCGTCATTGCCGCCTTTTACCGGGCGGCACTCGAGCCGGTGCAGTGGGACGCGGCCCTGCGTGCGTTCGCGCGCCTTGCCGGTGGCGACGTTGCCTGCTGTTTCTTGAAGGCGCAGGTGGCAACGCCGCCATCGCACGCCCGTATCATCGGCTTGGATGAGCAAACCTGGGAGCATGGATATCGCAGCTACTATCACGCGCTCGATCCCGGCTATGCGGTACTGACGCGTAGCCCGCCTGGGCGCATGCACCTGATGCAAGATTATTTCAATGAGCAGAGCGTGGCGTGCAGCGAGTATTTCCAGGATTTCTACCTGCGCGCTGGCGTGCGCTATTCGTGCAGCGGCGTCGTCTCCGACAACGGTGCGCTGACCGTCCTGTCCGCGCACCGCGCAGCCGGCCAGGGCCGCTTTGACCGGCGCACGCATGGTCAGTTGCAGCGCGTGCTTGCGCATTTGTCCAATGTGCTGCGTCTGCGCGATACGGCGCAGCAAGCCCAGGCCCATGGCGCGCTGGCCTGGGCTGGGCTAGACGCCTTGCCGCGCGCCGTTTTGCTGGTCGACGCTTGCCTGAGGCTGGTTTTCATGAACCTGGCAGCGCAGCGGCTGCTCGCTGCCAGCCCCCAGGCTCGGCCCCTGATTGCCGTGCGCGGCGGCTGCGTCGATGTGCGTATCAGTTCAGTGCAGCAGCAGTTGGCGCAACGCGTGCGGCAAGCATGCACAGGATTGGCCTGCTTGCGTCCCGCGCCCTTGTATGTCGCCGATGACAATGGACGGCCGGCGCTGGAAATCGGTATCTTGCCGCTGCCCTTGCGCATCGGGCAGCACGGTGTCGGTGACGGGGCGGTGATGGTCATGTTGTCGCTGCGGCCACTATTCGGGGCACAGTGGCGGCCCTGGCCCGCGGTGCTTGAGCGGCCATGCGGTTTGACGGGCGCCGAGTGGTCGCTGGCGTTGGCGCTGGCGGATGGCATGGAACCAGCCGAGTATGCGCAACGGCAGGGCGTGCGCATCAGCACCGTGCGCAGCCAGATTCGAGCGATCCTGGCCAAGACGGGCACGCACCGCAGCAGCGAAATCGCCAGCCTGTTCAGTGCACTGGAGTGTGACGCTGGTGCGCCACCATAAAAAAACCGGAACATGTCCCGGTTTTTTGCTGATGCAGCGCAGATTACTTCTGGTAAATCTTGTCGAATTCACCGCCATCGTCAAAGTGTTTCTTTTGCGCCTGTTTCCAGCCGCCAAAGACGTCATCGATCGTAAACAGCGTAATGGGCTTGAAGCTGGCCGCGTATTTCTTGGCGATCGTGGCCGAACGGGGACGCAGGTAGTGTTTGGCGACCAGTTCCTGGCCCGCTTCCGAGTACAGGTATTGCAGGTAGGCCGTGGCTTCCTTGCGGATGCCGCGACGCTCGACGACCTTGTCGACGACGGCCACGGGCGACTCGGCCAGGATGGAAATGCTTGGATACACGACTTCGAAGTTGTCGCCGAATTCGGCGCGCACCAGTTGCACCTCATTTTCAAACGTTACCAGTACGTCGCCGATTTCACGCTGCGTGAAGGTGGTGGTGGCGCCGCGGCCGCCGCCGTCGAGTACCGGCACGTTCTTGAACAGCTTGCTCACCAGTTCGCGCGCCTGTGCCTCGCTACCGCCTTTTTTTACGGCGTAGCCCCAGGCTGCCAGATACGTGTAGCGGCCATTGCCCGATGTTTTCGGGTTCGGTACGATGACTTTGATGCCGGGCTTGGCCAGGTCGTCCCAATCCTTGATGTGTTTCGGGTTGCCTTTGCGCACCAGATACACCATGGTGGAGTAGAACGGCGCGGCATTGTTCGGGAATTTCTTGGCCCAGTCGGGCGCCACCAGGCCGCGCTCGACAAGGATATCGATGTCATTCGCCTGATTCATGGTCACGACGGACGCTTCCATGCCGTCGGCAACGGAGCGCGCCTGCTTGCTGGAACCGCCGTGCGATTGCTTGATGGTGATGCTTTCGCCAGTTTTGGCTTTCCAATCAGCAATAAAAGCGGGATTCACATCCTTGAACAATTCGCGCATCACGTCATACGAGGCGTTCAGCAACACCACGGGTTCGGCGGCGCTAGCTGCCATCGGCACGCTCATGGCGGCAGCCGAAGCGGCCAGGGCGCTGGCCAGGAACCAGCGGCGCGAGCGTCGGGTGAGCGTTGCTGCGGCAGTCGATACGGCGTGAAAATAGGGCATTTTGAACTCTTATTGTGAGAATAGACCGACATAGTCTAAAATTCTGGCCGGAAAAGAAACGAATTTTTCGTAATATGCTTAGATCCGATTCCCGGTTATGCTAAAAAACAGATATCGTTTTTTGGAAACATTCGTGGCGCAAGGTGCGCATCAGCACTTAGTCTGCAAGCACTGCGTCATAGGCAAAGGCGGCGGACGGCGCGCGGCAAAAAACCCGATTTCGCCGCTTGGTGTATAGTCGAATCGCATCATGCAGGGCTAAAACCATCTGCACCGGCAACTGGAATATTTTGTGAGCGTACATGAGTCTTGAAATTCGTATTGCAACATCGACCGACGCTTTCGAGGCGTGCAACGTATTACGACGCTCCATCGTCGAATGCTGCAGCCTCGATCATCGGGACGATCCGGCCATTCTCGATGCCTGGATGGGCAATAAAACACCGCAGATGGTGGCGTGCTGGTTTGCCTCGCCCACCAATTTTTCGCTCGTTGCAGTCGAGCATGGCGCCGTCGTCGGCGTCGGCTTGCTGACGCGCGCGGGCAAGCTGGCGCTGTGTTACCTGCTGCCCGAGGCGCAAGGCCGGGGCGCCGGCAAGGCACTGGTGGCGCAGCTCGAAGCGCAGGCGCGCGAGTGGGGCATCAAGGCTCTGCAATTGCACAGCACGGCCAGCAGCCAAGCCTTCTTCGTCAAGCAGGGGTATGTCGAGGCAGGCAATGTGCGTTCACCGTACGGCGTGGAAACGATTTTTTGCTGGAAACAGATTGATCCCGCAGGTATCTTAGGCGGCGACCCCAAGCGCAAGCGCTTTTGCAACTGCAATTCGGCCTGACGCCAGCTCTGCTTCTTAGCGCGGCCATCCGGCGGCGGGCCTTTACGTCACTTTACATATTTCCCCTTAGTAACTGATCTGGATGAACACGCCTTGCTGCGTGTTCTCGCTCGCTGGTAGCAAGGTGCCGCCGGCGAACAGTTTCAGTTCGCCGGGCGCGAACGCCTGCCAATCTTCGTTTTGCGTCAGCGGATGCGTGGCGATAACGGCGATGCGATCATCGAGATGGTTGTGCTGGCGAAAGTCGATGCTGCGTTCGCAGTCGATCAGTTGCGCCACGGAAAACGGGTATTCGCGTATCACATAGTGCAAATGCGTGGAGCAGTGAGCAAACAGCAGTTCACCGTCAGAGAGGATGAAATTGAAGCTGCCGTGCGCAGCGATGTCCTTGGCGAGCTCGGTGATGGCGCTGCGCAGCGCGGCGCGCGTGGGTACGCCCAGGGGAAAGCGCGTGCGCAAGTGGCCCAGCACGTGGCAGAAAGCTTGTTCGCTGTCCGTGTCGCCGCTGGCCTGGTAGTACGCATTAGCGGGCGGGCGCCAGGTTTTCAAGTCGCCATTGTGGGCAAAGGACCAGGTCTTGCCCCACAGTTCGCGGGCGAACGGGTGGGTGTTTTCCGCTGCGATGCGGCCCTGCGTGGCTTTGCGGATGTGTGCGACGATGTTTGTCGCCTTCACGGGATGCTGCTGCACGCTGGCGGCCAGCGGCGAATCGATGGCCGCCAGGTGATCCTTGAGCAAGGTGCAGCCGCCACTGGAATGATAAGCGATGCCCCAGCCGTCGCGGTGCTCGTCCGTGCGTCCGCCCCGTTCGGCAAAACCGGCAAAGAAAAATCCCAGCGCGGCCGGCTTGCTGCTGTTCATTGCGAGTAACTGGCACATGGCGCTGCTTCCTGATGGTATCGGTGTACCCCCACAGTAAAGGCTGGCGCAGGTCGCTGGAACGAATGTTTCCAACTATCGTTATGCGCAGTCCATGGCGCTGCGCTTATTTGCTTGATGCATATCAAACGGCGAAACCATTCGTTCTCCTTTGCTTGGCGCTGCCTTACTGTGGCTACTTTGGCGCCGTGGCCCCCATCTGGGCAGCCGGCGCAGCCTGATGAAGGAGCACGCATGTCATTTCCTGTCCTGAAAAACTACCTGGCCCGTTTGTCACATCAAACCCAGGCCGGTACCAGTGTCTGGCTTGACGCAGAGGGCAGGGCGCTGGGGCGCTTTTTCAATTGCACCATGACCAGCGCTTTCCAGCCCTTGCGCGAGATCGATAGCGGCAAGCTGGTGGCGTTCGAGGGCCTGGCGCGCAGCGTGTCGAAGGCGGACCAGGGCTTGTCGCTGTGGCGCTTGCTCGATCATGCGGCCAGCGACGATGAATCGGTGGAACTGGACCGTTTGTGCCGCATGTTGCACGCCATTAATTTTTTCCGGCAGGCCGAAGCGCAGCAGACCGACCTGTACCTGAACGTGCATGACCGCCTGTTGAGTGCTGTCAGCAGCAATCATGGCCACGCCTTCCAGCGCATCCTTGATGCGCTGGGCTTGCCCATCGAGCGCATCGTACTGCAATTGCCGACGGTGACGCCGAACCAGGGCTGGCTGCTCAATTATGTGGCCGATAATTATCGGCGCAACGGTTTCCGCCTGGCCATCAACGTGAGCAGCGTGCATGAGGCCAGCGACATGCTGCAGCGCTTGCACCCGCAGGCGTTCAAGCTCGACGCGGGCAATCTCGGCGACGAGCAGGCCATCGCCAGCTTCGTGACCCTGTGCCATGCGGCGAAAATTCGCCTCATCTTCAAGCGTCTTGACACGCCGGCGGCGCTGGCCGCACTGCAGCGTGTTACCGCCATGACGGGATTGCCGATCGTGGTGCAGGGCTATTTGCTGGACCAACCGTTGACGGCGCTGGCGCAGGCAAAGCAGGACGTTACCGTCCGCGCGAGCACCGCCTAGGGCGCCAGAGGCTGAAATAAGGGCGACACGATAGGCATTGAGGGTTTTTCTTCGCGGCACAATACGCTATAGTATTCGCATCGTTACATTGGACTGACTATGGCATCGCGCAGAAACTTTCTACACCACGGTATGGGCCTGGCCGCGCTGGGCTTGGTAAGCACTCCGCTCATCGGCTGCGCCTCGCGCACGGCCGCTCCCGCCTCCGCTTCGGCCAGTGCCAAGCCGCACACCGCGCGCACCGGCGTACCACCGCAGCCGACGCAACTGGCCAGCGTCGACCGTGCTATCACTTCGCAGTCGCGCCAGGCCATCACCGAGATGGAGCCGCCGCCCGACATCTTCGATGCGCAGGCGCTGGATCTGGAGTTCTGGCTCAAGCCCCGCACCTTGGAAGTGGTGCGCCCGGCCAGCAATGAAAAGGCCAGGTTGCTGTACTGGAAAGACGGCGAAGTCATCGATTCGGCTTACCAGGAACTGTGCCATTTGCTGCGCGATGTGAACGGCAAGAAGACCGCTCCGATCGACCCGAAACTGCTCGAAACCCTGTGGGGCACGCAAGCGTTCGTGGCCCGCTACGGCATCGAGCAGCCGCTGGAGATTTTGTCGGGCTATCGCACGGCCGAGTCAAACAGCCGCCTGCGCGAAGCGGGCGTGCCGGCCGCGCGCCAGTCGCTGCACATTTCGGGCCGCGCCGCCGACATCCGCGTGGCCAACCTGAACGCGGAAGTGCTCGGCTCGCTGGTGCGCAGCTTCAAGCAAGGCGGCGTGGGTTTTTATTACCGTTCCGGCCCGCGTGGCGGCTGGATCCATGCCGATACCGGCCTCCAGCGCACCTGGAAAGGCTAAACGCCGGAGCCTGGGTGCGGTGCGCGCGGCGAGCTGCGATGCTTGTCGGCGCGGCGCCACTGCGCGCCTCGGTACGTCGCCACGCCTTGAAGTTGAGGCGGCGTTGCCAGCGTCCCATAGTCCGCTTTCGATTTCCCGCCTGCCATGAAACTGTCCAGCCATAACATCGAACTGTTCCTGGCCGTCGTTGATGGCGGCTCGTTTTCGGCCGCCGCGCGCGCCTTGCGGCGCGCGCCGTCGGCCGTCAGCATGGCCATCGCCAACATCGAGGCGGAACTGGGGATCGCCCTGTTCGACCGTGGCGCGCGCGAAGCCGTACCCACGCCGGCGGCGATGGCGCTGATGCCCCATGCGCGCCTGATCGCCGAGCAGCTGAAACAGTTGCACCTGCACGTGCAGGAATTGTCGCAGGGATTGGAAAGCCGCATTTCGCTGGGCATTGCGGCCGAGCTCGACCATGCTCCCTTCCTGGCCGCCGTGCGCGCGCTGTCGCAGCGCCATCCGCTGCTCGACATCGAGGTGCTGACGGCGCCGCAAGACGATGTGCTCGACATGCTGCACCGGGGCCGCATCAGCGCCTGTATGGCCTTCGCTGGCGGGCGCATCAATCACAAGGAGCAGTTTCAGTTGGTGGGCAGTGATGCCTTGCTGGCAATTATTTCTACTCAGCATACGCCCAGCGCGGCGGGTCGGCCTTTGTATATTGAGGAATTGGTGAATTTGCGCCAGATCATCGTCGCCAGCCGTGAACTCGACCTGGCCGATGCACGCCCCGTGGTGGGGCTATCCTATTGGCGCACCGACAGTTTGCCGATGGCGCTGGCGATGGTCGAGGCAGGATTGGGGTGGGGCAACTTTGCCGCCTCGGCTATCGAGCATTCACTGGCGGCCGGGCGGGTGCGCCGCGTGGCGTTCAAGAATACCGGCAATGGCCTGGTCGTGCCCATCCACCTGGTGTGGATGAAGGACCGGCCGCTGGGCATGGCGGCGCGGTCCTTTCTTCAGTTGCTGAGCGAGGTGCCGGCAGCGGCTTCCTGAAATGCGCCTGGTTCTTGCTTCGGCTGTTGCGCCGACAGTGGCACGCCGAACAGGCCATCGAAGAAATAGTTGAAGATGAAGCTGTAGCACGGGATGATCAGCATCAACGCGAAGTCCAGCACGAAGGCTTGCCACAGGCTGATGTCGAGCCACCAGGCGATCAGCGGGATCAGGTAGATGACGAGCGTGATCTGGAAGCCGATCGCGTGCAGGATGCGGCGCCAGACGGTGCGCGTGCGCGACACTTGGCGCATTTCCCAGTATTCGAAGGCCGTGTTGTAGAGCAGGTTCCAGATCACGGCGACGCTGGTGATCATGATGGCCAGCGGACCCGTGCTGGTGGGCGATGCGCCCGAAAGCAGCGTCAGCCAAGCCGTGGAAATGGCCATGCCGATGATTTCAAAGGCGGTGACGTAGACGATTTTGCGTTTGATGCCTTGCATGTAAAGCCTGTAAAGAAGAGATGGCAGCCATCTTAAGTCAGGTATGCTGATACTAAAAGTTGATAGCTATCAGTTATTCTGATATGTGTGCGCCAACGATACCGGGCTGGCCGTGAACCGTGGATAATGGCGGCTGGCGGGCAACCGGTCCCGCCGCATCACCGCAGAAAAGGTTAACGAGCATGCAAGGCGCAGCAGACAGCAACATCCCCGATACTCCCGATACTCCCGACAGGCCTGACACTCTGGCCAGCACGGCGCAGCGTGCTCGTTTTCGCCCTTGCCCTTGGGAGCACCTGGAAACGCCGTATGACGTGGAAGTGTGGATCGACGAGCATAACCGCAGCATGCAGGACAATATCGGCGCCACGGAAACGGGCGTGGGCATCTGTTTTACCCTCGCCGAAGGGGGCGACATTTATATGCAGACCAGCGCCGATGGCGCCGTCGTGCTCGACGTGAGGCCCGATGCAGCCTGGATCTCGCCCCTCATCAGTGCCGCGACGGGCTGCGCGGCGCCCGATTCGTCGTTGTGGATCTTGCCAGATGATAAGCTGATCCAGCTGATCGTGGGTCTGTCCAGCCTGGTAGCGAGCACCTTGCTGGTGGTAGGCCATGACTTCGGCTTGCGCCGGCGCAGCATGGGCCGCTGACGCGTTTGCATGGCGCGGGTGCACGGCGGCCATGCTGCTTGTCCGGCGCCGCTGTGTGCTACCGGCTCGGTGAAATATGCCATGCCCGCGCCTGCCATTGCCTTTGTCGTACTCTCCGACGAAAAGCCTGCGATGGGCCATGACAAGCGGGACCCGCGCAATATCAGCCTGGTATTGATTTCCCGCCTGCATCTCTGCCCGCGTTTATACGCCAGGTGCTGATCGTGCCCTGCGCTAGCGTATGGCGGCGCACGAACCCTCAGCCGCGGTTGTGGTGAAAGTGGCATACCCGCATGCATTGCTCGACACTGTGCACCGCGCATGCTAGTCTCGTACTGCACCCACCTTGTTGCCAGGGCGGTAGTGCCAAGGACCGCCATGGATACACCACTGCAAGCGCTATCTGCTGCGAATTGTTGTTCGCGTTGCCATGACGGCGCGCTACAGCATGGTGCGCCCCTGCTTGACGATGGCGTCTTCAGCCCGGAGCGGGTGAAAGCTGAACGCGAGCAAGCTTATTTCAACGATTTATACCTGCTGGCGCCCGTCGCCTATGTCGTCTCGGGCCTCGATGGCGTGATCCTGCAAGTCAACCTGGTGGCGGCAGAACTGCTCGGCCTGTCACGCGAACGGCCTGGCCACGTGCTGTTCCGTTCGTATATCCATGAAGCCTTTCGTCACGATTACGCCCAGTTCGTGCAGCGCGTGCTCAATAGCAGCGAGCCCGAGCGCATCCAGCTTCAGCTCCTGTTGCCGTCCCGTCCCGGCGCCGGCGATGCCGGCTTGCCCGTCACCTTGCTCGGTAGTGCCGACCCGAACGGCCAGGCGCTGCGCCTGGTGCTGGAGCAGGCCGAGGGCAAGCTGGCCGCGCTCGAACGCAGCGAGGAGCGCTTCCGGCGCATCGTCCACAGTGCCGTGGAGGGCATTTGGGAAATCGATGCGCAGGCGCTGACCAGCTTTGTCAATCCGAAGATGGCGCAAATGCTGGGCTACCAGATCGAGGATATGCTAGGCCAACCGTTAGCATCGTTCATGGATGACGAGGGACGCGCCATTTTGGAGCGCAACATTGCGTGGCGCCAGGATGGCATTGCCGAACGCCATGAATTCAAGTTCCTGCGGCGTGACGGCAGCACCTTGTGGGCTACGCTGGCCACCAACCCCATCTTCGACGCGTGCGGCACTTACTTCGGTGCGCTGGCGCTGGTGAGCGACATCACGGCGCAACGGGTAGCGTCCGAGCGCATCTGGCGGCAAGCCAATTTTGACCAGCTGACGGGCTTGCCGAACCGCCACATGTTCCTCGACCGGCTGCAGCACGAGGCCTACCATGCCAGGCGCGAAGGTGCTTACCTGGCCCTGCTGTTCATCGACCTGGACCATTTCAAGCAGGTGAATGACCGGCTGGGCCACGAGAAGGGCGACATGCTGCTGCGTCAGGCGGCGCGGCGCATCAGCGAACGCGTGCGCGCCACTGACACGGTAGCGCGCCTGGGTGGCGACGAGTTCACCGTCATCCTGGCCGGTGAGGGGCAGCTCGGTGGCATCGAGTGCGTGCTGCAGGAACTGACGGCGGCGCTGGCCCGGCCTTTCGTGCTCGATGGCGATACGGTGCAAGTGTCGGCCAGCGTGGGCGTGGCGCTGTATCCGTCCGACGGTGAGGATCCGGACAGCTTGCTGCGCCATGCCGACCAGGCCATGTATGCGGCCAAGAGTGCGGGGCGCAATGGTTACAGCTATTTCACGCCGGCCCTGCAGCAGGCGACCGAATTGCGCCGCAGCACGCTGCGCGAGATGCGCCTGGCGCTGGCGCAAGACCAGTTCGAAGTGCATTATCAGCCCATCATCCGCCTCTGCGATGGCGCCATCGAGCGGGCCGAGGCGCTGCTGCGCTGGCGCCATCCGCTGCGCGGGCTGCTGCTACCGGCCGACTTCATCGCGTTTGCCGAGACGAACGGCTTGATCATCGATATCGGCGAGTGGGTTTTTCGCCAGGTTGTGCGCCAGGCGCGGCAGTGGCAAGACGCGCATGGGACCGTGTTGCAGATCAGTATCAACAAGTCAGCCATGGAATTTCGTTGCGACGCCGCGCTGTACCAGGATTGGGGTGGGTACCTGGCGGGCCAGGGCTTGGCGCCGGGTGCCATCATCATCGAAATGACGGAGGCGGTGCTGCTTGACGGGGCGCGCCAGGTGGTCGAGCGCCTGCGCCAGTTCCGCGCCATGGGGCTGGCGTTGGCGCTCGACGATTTCGGCAGCGGCCAGGTATCGCTCGCCTGTCTGAAAACGGCCGATATCGATCTGCTCAAGATCGGCCGTTCCCTGGTCAGCGAATTGGGATGCGATGATGCCAGGCTGGGGCTGGGACTGTGCACGGCGCTCATTGCGCTGGCCCAGCGGCTGGGGCTGAAAGTCGTGGCCGAAGGGGTGGAAACGGCGGCGCAGCGCGATCTGCTGCGCGCTGCCGGCTGCGATTATGCGCAGGGATATTTCTTTTCCCGCGTCCTGCCGGCAGGGCAGATGGCGCGCCTGCTTGCCGCTCAGCCGGCTGCCTGAACGCGCTGCTGCGCCCTGCTGGCCTGGACAGGGACGCAGAACTGGCGTTCATGGCTGCGCAGCCGGGTGTAGCTGAGTAGCGAGGCGGCGGTTTTTATCTCGGGAACTTTGGCGCTCGATGAAGGGGTGCGCTGGCGTATGGGCAATCGGCGACGGGCAATGGCCAATGGGCAGCATCTGCTGCAGTTGCACCGCCCTACGCCAGCGGGCGTGCCCCACCATCGCTGCGCGCGCCAAGGCAGCGCACGCCCGGGGCGCTTATTCTAGTCCCAATAGTGCGACGACGCGCTCACGGCTGATGCCGACGAGCGCCGAGCTGATCGCCAACAGCGATTCATAGCCGGGCTGGCTAGCCTTTTCGGTAAAGTTTTCCGCCAGCGTATCCATGCCGACGCTCACTTGTACAGGTTGGGCGCGGGCTACGCGTCCCGTTGCCTGCGCCAGAGCCAGGCTGACGGAGCTGCGCGCCGCCTGCAACTGTGCCAGCGCCTGCACCACGTGCTGCAAGGTGGCGCGCAAGGCTTCGACGTCACCGGTATGCCATTCTTCCGGGGCGATGGCGGCCGGTTCCGCATCCGTGCGCACACGGCTCATCTGGCCGGTCGGATAGCGGATGCCGTTGCCGCGCACGGACAGGCTGTCGCGCACGTTGGCCCAGCCAGCTTCCGAGGTGCTGAATACCAGCTCGCCATTCTCGCCCAGCTTGACGCCGATACCTGACGGCATGAGTGCGCGGTCGAAGCGCGCGACGATTTCGCTCTCGCTCAGGCCAGGTTCGATATTCACCGAGCGCAGGGCCTGGTTGGCGCCGCCGAGCGAAAACGCCAGCACTTCCTGCGGGCCATCTTGCAGGCTGGCCATGGTCAGGCCGCGGATGCTGAAGTTTTGCTGTGCCGCTTGCGGGCTGGTATAGCTGAGCTGTGCGTCTAGCGTGCCACCCGATGCGCTAGCGCGCTGGCGCCAGGTATTGCTGAACTGGCGCACGCGTGCTTCGACTTGTCCTTCGCGGCCCTGACGCGCGGCCAGCTTGGCCGCCAGCTCGCTTTTCAGCGCCTGCAACTGGCTGCTGCTACGTTCCAGGTAATCGAGTGTTTGCTGCGCGTTGGAAATCTCTCCCTGTAACTGGTGATCCCAGTTGCTCAGGCCGCGCTTCAGGCTTGCCGTCGAACTCCTCGCCGCCGGCGCCTCGCCACGCGTGTTGGCGCTGGCGCTGCCGCTTGTGGCAGCGGACGCGTCATCGATGACGCGGGCTGTGCCGGCGCCTTTGGCGTTGACGCCGGAAGAGGAAGAGGTCTGAACGATTTGCATGATGGTCAGAGAAGATCAAACAGGGAAATGGTACCGACCTTGGCATAGGCCTTGTACGTGGCCTGCAGTGCCGTCTGGTAGCCGTTCAGGTCAATGGCGGCCGCGCCCATGTCGGTCTTTTTCAAATCTGATAATGCCATGTCGTTTGACAGCGAGACGTTGGCCAGGTTGCCCGAGAGTGTGGTGAGAATGTTTTGCGCGCCGCCAAAAATGGCAATCTTGCCTGAGAGTAAATCCATGCCGTCATCGGTGCCATCCAGGGCGTCGCTGACGAGGGTGCGCACAGCAGGGTCGTTAGGGTTGACGCCTGACGTGCTGAGCTTGGCGACGACCTGGTCAATCTTGTTGAGCCACACTTCCAGGTTCTTCACGTCGACGTTGGCCGCCTGCGTCACACCATTGCCCACCACCACGTTCTGCGTGTCGGTATTGCCGACGTAGCTGTAACGCGCGCCGACGGCTGCCGCCGGGTCGTATTTGATGGGCGACTGGTCGGTGGCGGTGCCGGAAAACATGTAGCGGCCCTCCTGGTCCTTCAGGTTGGCCGTATAGAGCACACTGTCGCGCATGGCAGCGAGCGATTGCGTCATCGCATTCAGGTCGTCGGGCGTATTGCTGCCGTCGGCGGCCCACACCAGCAGGTCGCGCGCCTGGCCCATGTCGGTAACCATACTCGACAGGTAGTTTTCGTTTTTCAGCAGGCGCACTTTTACCGTAGCGATATTGTCCTGGTACTGGGTCACCATGGCTTGCTCGCGCGTCAGGCGCGAAACGCGCACATTGCCGATCGGATCATCCGATGGCAACTGAATGCGCAAGCCAGAGGACATCTGCTGGGTCAGGTAATTGATGCGTTCCTGATTTTGCTGAAGAGAAATATTAATCAGCGATTGGTACTGGCTACTGGCGACACGCATGATTTTCTCCTTAACCCATCATTTGCAAAGTGGCATCAAACAAGCTATTCGCCACGGAAATGACTTTCATGTTTGCCTGGTACATATTCTGGAATTCCACCAGGCTCATCGCTTCCTCGTCCTTGTTCACGCCGCTGGTGGACTTCCAGTCATCGACGGCTTGCGCGCGCACCGTGTTGGCCGTCTTCAGCAGGGCCTGGTTCTGCTGGCTGTAAATGGCCAGCTTGCCGACGAGTTGCGTGTCGGCATCGCTCATCAGGACAGAGCCGACCCAGCTGACGCCGATAGGCTGATTCTTGATATCGATCAATTTCTGCAAGTTGCCGCTGTCGCCAGCGGCACCCGTCAGTGACAGGGCCAGGTCCCTGGCGTTGAAGCCGGGAGTAATGCCCAGCTTGCCATTCGCGTACGTCAGCAGAGGGCCGCCGGCGCTGCCGCTCATGGTTTGGCCCAGCGCCAATTGCGTGTTGACCTTGCTGGTCAACTGCGTGGCCAAATCTTGCAGCGACTGTTGCAGTGGTTTCAGGGTATTTTGCTCGAACTCGCCCAGGCCACCTATCTGGCCGCCGATGGCTACCGAATCGAGGACGTACGAGGACTTGGCGAAATCGAGGGTGAACGTTTGTTGACCCGTCAGCGTCATGCTGCTGCTGAGGGTGCCTGCAATGTTGCCCAGGACCAGTGGCTGGCCTGACTTCAGTGAGACATTGCGCGAGCCATCGGGTTGGTCGAGCACTTCGATGCCCATTTGCGAGGCCAGGCCGTCGATCAGCTGGTCACGCGCATCCATGAGCGACGACACATTCGTGCCCGACGCAGCCGAGGTGCTGATGCGCTGGTTCAGCGCGGCGATGTTGGCCAGCGTGGTATTGGCTTGCGGCATGATCGCTGCGCGTTGCTGCTGCACCGACAGCAGCTGGTTGCTCATGACGTTGCTGATGCTGTTGAAGCGCTGTGCCATGGCGTCGGCGGAGGTGACGATTTGCTGTCGCAGCGGCGTCGATGTCGGGTCGACTGCCGAGGCGTTAAGGGCGGCGAAAAAGCCGTCGATGCCATTGCTGATGCTGGAGATGTCGTCACCCATCACGCGCTCGAGCTGCGTCACGTAAGGCTGCGTTTGCGAGCGGGAACCCTGGTCAGACGCGGCGCGCCACATTTGCTGACTTTTATACGCATCGGCAAAGCGCAGCAGGGCCGATACTTCCACGCCATTGCCGGCCGAGCGCACGCCTGCGCCCGCGCCCAGCGAGGACAGCAGAACGCCCTGGCGGGTATAGCCGGGCGTTTGCAGGTTGGCGATGTTCTGGCTGGCAGCATTGAGTGCGGCCTGGGAGGCGAGGCTGCCTGACAATGCATTGCTAATGATGCTCATTGGGCAATTTTCTTTCGTGAAAGTGGCGCGTGCATGATGGCAGGCAATGAATCGTTGTTACCTTGTACAGGCGACGCTTCAGACAGATTTATTAAGCGGCGCTGCAATATTGTCGCTCTTGACAGGGATGTTGGCTGCCACTGGCGCGCTGGCCTTTGGCAGCAACTGACGCAGGATCGCGTCGGCGATGCCAAAGGCGCGCTGGCCGGCCATCTTGTCAGCGACCAGGTTGTCGGCCATTTCCAGCATGTCGCTGTTGATGGGGTCCTTGAAGACGCTGTCCTCGCCTGCCATCTCGCGCGTGCCCGAGCGCATCTGGCGCAGCATGTGCGAGATGAAGAAGGCTTCGAACTTGATCGCCGCCTCGGTAGCCTTGGCCGCGTAGCGCGGATCGGCCGGCGTGGCGGCCGAAATGCTCTTGTCGTCCAGCGCCGAAGGCAGGGCGCTGCTGCTGTCGTATATATTCATGTCGATTCAGCTTTCAGTGTCAGCTTAGATAACCACCAGCTCACCCTCGATCGCCCCGGCCTGGTCCAGGGCTTGCAAGATTGCCATGACGTCATCGGGCGAAGCACCCAGGCTGTTGACGACGTCGATGATAGATTGCAGCTTGGCGCCGGCCGGCCATTTGAACATATTGCCGTTGCCCTGGTCGACCGAGACCTTCGACTGCGGCGTGACGGTGGTCTGGCCACCACTGAACGGCGCTGGCTGGCTGACGTTGGAACTTTCAGAAATGACGACCTTGAGCGAGCCGTGCGTGACGGCGGCCGCCTTCACGCGCAAGCCTTCGGCGATGACAACGGTGCCAGTGCGCGAATTGAAGACCACTTTCGGCGTGTCGACGCCGACTTCGACGCTCAGCGCTTCCAGTTTTGCCATGAAAGCCACGCGCTGGGTCGGGTTTTCCGGTGCCAGCACGTCCACGCTGGTAGCGTCGCGCGTGGTGGCGACGGCACCGAAGCGGCGGTTTACCGCTTCGACGATATTGATGGCCGTCTCGAAATGCGGGTGGCGCAGATTCAGGGTGACGGAAGGCTTGGTGGCAAAGTCGCTGATGATCTCGCGCTCGATGTTGGCGCCATTGGGAATGCGGCCCGAGGTGGGCGTATTGACGGTGACGGACGAGCCGCTCTTGCCGGTGGCATTCAAACCGCCAACGACGACGTTGCCTTGCGCCAGCGCATACGTTTCATTGTCGGCTGCACGTAATTGCGTCAGCAGCAAGGTGCCACCGCGCAAGCTTTTCGCGTCGCCCAGGGACGAGACAGTGACATCGATGGCCTGGCCACGGCGGTATCCTGGTGGAAACACGGCACTGACCATGACGGTGGCGACGTTCTTGCTTTTCGCTTCGGCGCCGTCCGGCATCTTCACGCCGAATTGTTTGAGCATGTTGACCACGGACTGGCTGGAAAACTTCACCTGGGTGGTGTCGCCACTGCCGTTCAGGCCCACCACGAGGCCATAGCCGACCAGCGGGTTGTCGCGCACGCCCTCGATGCTGACCAGGTTGCGCAGCACTTGCGCAGCGCTGGCGGGCAGGGCAAAGCCGGAGAACACGGCCAGCATGGCTGCCAGGGGCAGGACGGAGCGAAATTTCATGAGGTCACCTTAAAACGGCATCCATGGGCCGACGAAAAAGCGCGTCAGCCAGCCTGGTGTATTGGCATCGGCCAGAGTACCCTGGCCGGAATAGACGATCTGAGCATTAGCGATGCGCAAGGACGAAACCTGGTTGTTGGAATCGATGTCAGCGGCGCGCAGGTAGCCGCGCAGGCGCACGAATTCCTCGCCCTGGTTCAGGGTCAGCGTTTTTTCGCCCTGCACGCGCAGCAAACCGTTCGGCAGCACTTCCTGCACGATCACGGTGATGGCGCCGGACAGCGCATTTTGTTGCGTGCTGGTCGAGTCGCCGGCGAAGTTGCGGTCTGCCGACAGGTCGACACCCGTCTTGGGCAGAGTCTTGCCGAGGATATTGGCCGCCTTCACGCCGACGGACGAACCCTTGTTGAACGAAGTGCCCGCTTTTTTGCTCGCCTGCGTGGTCTCTTGCAGGGCCACCGTGACGACGTCGCCGACGCGGAAGGCGCGGCTATCCGAAATCAGGTCCATGCCTGCGTCAGGATTGAAGACGCCGCCGCCTACGCCGCCGCGCACCGTGCTGCGCGGCGCCACGGGCAGCGGCGTGTCGAAAAAGCTCGGCGCCACCGGCGCGACAGGCTGGCTGGCGCAACCGGCCATCAGCACCAGCAGCAAGGCCGCCGTGGCGTGCATGGCGAACTTCATCAGCGCGCCGCTTGCGCCAGGTATTGCAGCATATTGTCGGCAGCCGACAGCACCTTGGTGTTCATTTCATAGGTGCGCTGGGCAGCGATCATGTCGACCATCTCTTCGACTACCTGCACGTTCGAGCCTTCCAGCGCAAACTGTTTCAGCTTGCCCAGTGCGCCATCGCCGGGACGGCCTTCCGTCGGCGTACCGCTCGATGCCGTTTCCTGGAACAGGTTTTCACCGAGTGCCAGCAAGCCGGTCGGGTTGACAAAGCTGGTCAGGGTGAGTTGGCCCAGCTGGGTGCCGTTGACATTGCCCGGCACGCTGGCCGTGACCACGCCATTTTCGCCGATGGTGATCGTGGCACCGTTCGGCACCGTGATCTGCGGCACTAGCGGCAAGCCTTGGGCGTTGACCATGACGCCGTTTTCATTGATGCCCAGCTGGCCGGCGCGCGTGTAGGCAGCTTCGCCATTTGGGCGCAGCACTTGCAAAAAGCCGTTGCCGGTGATGGCGACGTCGAATTCGCGGCTCGTCGTTTGCAGGCTGCCGGTGGTAAACACCTTTTGCGTGCCCACCATGTGGGTACCGTTACCCAACTGTACGCCAGAAGGCGACAGCGTGTTGTCGGCGCGCTGCGTGCCCGGTTGCTGCTCGATCTGGTAAAACAGGTCTTCAAAGACGACGCGGTCGCGCTTGAAGCCTACCGTATTGACGTTGGCCAGGTTATTCGCGATAGCTTGCAGTTTGGCATCTTGTGCCTGCACGCCGGTCTTGCTGATCCACATTGCTGGATTCATGCTTTACTCCTTGAATTCGTTTGTTTTTTGTTGGGTGAAAAATGCTTGACAGAAGCGTAGCGAGCGGCCGCGAGTTGTGGTCGAGAAGCGCAACTGTGCTTGAGCACAGTGAGCATCGCAGGCCGCAAATCGCAACGCGCAGTAGCTTATGTCATGCATTCTTATGCGCCCAGCAGGCGGTTGCCGGATTCCGTCATGGAATCACTGGCCTTGAATACTTTCATCTGCATCTCGAAACTGCGGTTCAGGCTCATGGTGGCAACCATTTCCTCGACGGCCGAGACGTTGCTGCCTTCGAGGTGACGCTCGCGCAGGCGCACCGTCGGATCAGCCTGCAAGTCTTCGCCGCTGCGCGCCACGATCAGGCCCGCCTCGTTCTTGGTCAGCTCGCCCGCTTCGGCGTTGACCAGCTTGAGCTTGTCGACAGTTTGCATCTGCGCAGTACCCGGCACCTGGATGGAAATCGTGCCATCGACGCCGATCGACAGGCTGGTATGCTCGGGAATCGTGATGGGACCGCCTTCGCCCAGCACTGGCCGGCCATTCAGGGTCAGCGCGCCCGTTTCATCGAGGTTCATGGCGCCGGCGCGCGTGTAGGCTTCGCCGTTTTGCCACTGCACCGCGAGAAAACCGTTGCCTGTGATGGCCACGTCGAGATCGCGTCCCGTTTCCCTGATGTCGCCCATGCGCGTAGTGATGGCGCTCGACTGGGTCTGCGTCATGTGGCGGTCGTCGTAGCCATAGCCTTTTTGCAGCGGCTGGGCCGTCGACACTTCCAGGTTGGCGCGAAAGCCGCCCGTCTCGATGTTGGCCAGGTTGTTGGCGTGTACCTGCTGTGCCCGCAGGGCGCGGTCGGCCCCGCTCATGGCGGTATAAATCAGCGCATCCATTGCTCTACCCTTTGCGTATGGTCGATTACAGCGCTTGCATCAGCGATTGCAGCATCGCGTTCTCGGTCGAGATGACCTTCGAGTTCGCTTGGTAGTTACGCTGCGACGTCATCAGACCCACCAGTTCGGAGGTGATGTCGACGTTCGACTGTTCCAGCGAGCTCGTTACCAGTTTGCCGGCCATGCCTGCACCCGGACGGTCATAGATGGCGGTGCCCGATGTGGTCGAGGCGACCCAGCTAGTATCGTTCACAGCAGTCAATGCGCCTTCGTCGGGGAAGGTGGCCAGGGCAATCACGCCGATGCTTTGCTTTTGACCGTTCGTGTATTTCGCCACGACGGAGCCGTCGTCGGCCAGTTCCACGCCCGTATAGGTGCCCGAAGCATAGCCGTCGGCGCGGTCGGTCGAGGTGGTCGCTTCGCCGGCGAACTGGGTCGTGCCCGTGTAGTCGATGGCAACGGCCATCGCCGCCGCGCCCGCTGGCGTCGGCAACACTGGCGCGGCAGACGTGCCGTTGACCAGCTTACCGTTCACATCGAAGGTCATGTTCGTCACCGTCGCCACAGTGGCGTTGTCGAAGGTGTAATGCACGTCCACGCCCGCTGCCGTTTTGACGAAGTACTGGCCCAGCGAATGCTTGGTGCCCAGCGAATCGTAGACGATCGAGGACTTGGCGCTGTTGTAGCTCAGTTCATTGTTCTTGTCGAAAGGAGGCGTTTTGACGGTCCATTCAGCCGACAGGTTGGCGGCGTACGCCAGCTTGGTCGTTGCCACGGCGGGAATCTGGCCCGTCGGAATGAGCATATCGCCCATGGTGCCCAGGGCGCTACTGCCTTTGACTGCTGCATAGCCTTGCACCAGGCGCCCGTTCGAGTCGATCAGCTTGCCCTCGCTGCTGGCCGAGAAGATGCCAACGCGGCTGTAGCTCATGGTGTTTTGCGCATCGCGGGCGACGAAGTAGCCACGTCCGTCGATGGCAGCGTCGAGCGCGCGGCCTGTGTTGAGTACGCCGCCATTGAGCGACATGCTTTGCGTGATCGAACCAATTTCCGTCCCCGTGGCGCGCGAACCGGCGTACATGGCCGAAAAATTGGCGCGGCTGCTCTTGAAGCCGTAGGTGCCGGCATTGGCGATATTGTTACTGGTGCTGTTCAACTGTTGGTTGATGGATTGGATACCGGACAGGGCGATGTCGAAACTCATGTTGACTTCCTTTAATGAAGGAGGAGATTAATGTTCAAGAAACGAAGGGGAGCCGATCAGGCCGTCTTGCCGTTAAAGCCGGTGATCGCACCAGGGTTGACTTCGCCCAGGTTCGACACGTTCAAAATCATGTTGCCGCCGGACGACAGGCGCACGCTGTTGAGCTTGCCGGCGATGTCGACCGATGGCTTTTCGGTGCCATTGGTGCTAACGGCTATGCTGTAGGTGCCAGCAGGCAAGCCCAGGGCCACGGGATCGATGGTGAAGGGCACGTTGCCGGCCCCCTTGGCGCCCAGTTCGATCTTGTACTGCTTGTCGTCGTTGCCCTTCAGGGTCACGGTGGTCTTGGTGGTGCCGGCGGCCAGTGCAATGCTGCCGCTGACCTTGCTCTGGTCTAGCTGCACCGTTTCGCTGTTGACCATCACTTCGGAGCCCACTTGCGCGCCCAGTGCCAGCACTTGCATCGATTGCAGCACGCTGGCATTGGCGCTGGTCAGCGCCGACAGGTTTTGCATCGCTTCCGTTTGCGCCTGCTGCGTCAATTGATTGACGAACTGGCTCGGATCGGTCGGCGCGAGGGGATCTTGGTTCTTGATTTGCGCGACCAGCAATTTGGTGAACATGTCCTGGGTGGCATTGACCTGCGATTTGACGGCATTGCTGCCGCTGTTGCTGCCACTGCTGTTATTTGTAAAGAGATTGGTTTCCATGGATTATGCTTCACCTAATTTGAGGAGCGATTGCTGCATCGATTTGATGCGGCCCAGAACTTCGACATTGGTTTCAAACGCGCGCGAAGCAGACATCATGTCGGTCATTTCGGCTACCTGATTGACGTTGGGGTAGAACACCATGCCATCGGCATTGGCCATTGGATGGCCCGGTTCATATACCTTGCGCAATGGTTCATCGCTTTGCACCACGTCGAGCACCTGTACGCGCCCGCCGGCGCCGCTGGAACCGGGGCCATCCATGACGGCCGCAAACACGGGTTTGCGCGCGCGGTAGGTTTCACCTTCGGAACCGGCAACCGAATCGGCATTGGCCAGGTTGCTGGCGATGGTATTGAGGCGCACAGTTTGCGCTGCCATCGCCGAGCCGGCGATCTTGGAGATATCCTGGAAGCTCATGCTGATCCTTATTGTCCGGAAATGGCCTTGGCCAGACCCTTCAGTTTCATGTTGACGAAAGTGAGGCTGGTCTGGAAGTCGGTGGCATTTTGCGAGAACGCCGCCTGCTCGACGCCGATTTCGACCGTATTGCCGTCGCGGCTGGGGTGGTAGGGTACGCGGTATAAGGCACTGGCATCGTCATCGGTCGACAGCATGCCTGCCTCGTTATCCTGCAACTGCTGCAGCGCGCTGCCGAAATCCATGTCCATGGCCTGGAAGCCGGGCGTATTTTCATTCGCAATATTGGCTGCCAGCACGCGTGTACGGTCGGCACGCAGCGCCAATGCATCCGCGTGCACGCCTAGCGCATCCTTGAAATTAATCCCCATGGTCATCCTTTGTATTGAATTCGATCGTGCTTTTTGCGGTTTTGGCTAGAAATAGGTGGTGCAGAGGTAAAATTCCAGGTTGCTCATGTTGACGCATGGTAAGGTCACGCCGCTCAGTATCTTTGATTAAGGTTAGCAATGATTCATTTCAACAACATTACCGTGATCCGAACGGTGCTAGGTCCTCGCATACTGATTTCGGGCCTATTTTTAGTGACCAGCCTATATAGTAGTGCAGGTCGGGCAGAATTGCCAGCCGACAATATATTTTCGCGTGTCGAACAGTTGGCGCGCGTGCAATTGGCGCAACAGGCAGCCAAGGCAGGATTGCTGGAACCGCAGTTTGAAGTGGCTGTGGTAAAAAGCACACGCCCGGTGCCCGATTGCGCCACGCCTGTCGCGCTGGAAACGGCGGACAGCCGTTCGGCGCAGCGCATGCGCTTTGTGGCGGTATGTCCCGGAAGCAACGGTTGGCGGTACGAAATGTTGGCGCGCGGCAGCATTACGGCCCAGGTTGCCGTCAGCAGCGTATCCATCACGGCCAATACGCCGTTGCAGGCGGGCGACGTGACGATGGCGCGGCGCGACGTGACAATGGTGCCGGACAGTATTTCTTCCTTGTCCGGCGCTGTCGGCCTGTCGAGCCGGCGCAGCTTGCGCGCCGGTGAAGTGCTGCGCCAGGCGCAGTTAGCTGCGCCCATGCTGATCAAGCGGGGCAGTGAGGTCAATATCGTGGCACGCAAGGAGCAGGTGGAAGTGAGCGTGGCCGGTGTAGCGATGGAGCCGGGCGCGTTGGGCGCGGTGATTCGCGTGCGCAACGCCACCAGCGGCACGGTGATACGTGCCAGGGTGGTCGATGCGGGGGTGGTGGAACCGGCCGATATTGCCGGCCGTTAATCGTTTAAAGATCAGTTAAAAGATCAGTCTGCGAGCGCGGTGCGCTGCAAGCGCGCCGCCAACTGCGTCAGTTTGGCAGCGTAGTTGGGGTCGGTGGCATAGCCGCCGCGCGCCAGGCCTTGCGCGAAGGCACCCGCGTCGGCACCCGTGTTGAGGGCGGCGCGGTAGCGCGGATTGTCGAGTAACACCTGCGCATAGTCGCGAAAAGCGCTCGCCTGGTCCGGGTAGCTGCGGAAACGCTCGGTTTTCTTCAGCGCCGTGCCACTGCCTGCCTCGTATTCGGTGGTGACATTGCTGGCCACGTCACCCTGCCATTTGCCGCCGGCCTTGATGCCGAACAGATTATTCGTGTCCGCTCCCGTGCTTTGGCGCAGCAGATGCTGGCCCCAGCCCGATTCCAGGGCGGCGTGGGCGGCGACAATTTCCGGTGCCACACCGAGGCGCGCGCCTGTTTCTTCCGTCCACGGCTTGATCGAGGCGAGAAACTGCTGCTGTACTTCGCCGATTTCGCCGCCCTGATTGATACTGCCAAGTACATTCACGGGCTGGCTCTGTTCCAGGTAGGCGCGTCCTTGCGGGCTCAGGCTGGTGGCGTTGCCGCCGCCCTGTTCGATAAAGCGGGCCACCTCGCCCTGAACTTGCTGGAACACGCTGCTGTAGCTGCCGGCGGAGCTGGTAGCGTCGGTGGCGCGCATATTGCTTTGCACGGCATGCGTTGACGTCGTCGATGATGTCGCCGTCGTGGCGCGGGTAGTCATGAAATCAGGCTGGCGCATAGGTATCTTCCTCGCCATGCAGCACGCGCTGCATGATGCTGTACTGCTGTGTCAATAAATCACTGTTGCGGGTATTCAGGCGCTTGCATTCAAGTACCATCTGCTCGAGCGCGACCCACTCGGCCTCGGCCTTGCTACGCGCTTCTTCTTGCAACAACGCAAACAATTGCGCCATATCGCCTTGCGGGCCCAAGAGGGCAGTGACCAGGCTGACGCGCTGGCGGCGGCGCGCATCGAGCGGTTCGACGGCAGCGATGACCCGGTCGGCCAGCGCCGTCAGCGCGGTGCTTTGGTGGTGCAAGGTGGCCTGAAATTGTTCTTCTAGTAATGCTTGCAGGGCGGCATAGCCGACGCTGTCGTCAGTCATGCCTTGCAGCACGCGGCGCATGGCTTCCTGACGCGTGATGCCCTTGCGTGGCGCGGTCACGACTCACCGCCGTGGAAACGCTGGATCAGGCCTGCCAGTTTCGATGGATCGAACGGCAATTCACCTTTGGCCAGCGCATCGCGCAGCATCGCCACGCGCTCGTGATCCATCTCGGGCATGGCGCGCAGGGCGGCCATGGCCGGTTGCAGCACCGCCGATTGCAAGGCCGCACCGGCCGAAGAGCCACCCATGGCGCCGGCGGCGCCTGCGTTCTCGACGATTGCCTCGGCTGGCGCGATGGCGCTGCTGCTGACGGCAACGCCGCTATTGCCCGAGGATATCTTCATACGTTGCCCCTTGCCCTTAATTTGCATGCTCATCGCGCTCCTTCTTTGCGGGCAGGCCGAGTTTTTCGCGCAGGCGCTGCAAGGTTCCCGAATCCGCTTCATCCACTTGCAGCTCTTCGCCTTGCGCCTTTTGCCCGCCGATGCCGAACATGGCAGCGATGCTGTCGGCCTGGCCCCGCGTCAATATTAACAGTTCGATGCGCCGGTTGATGCCGGCGCTGGCATTTTTCACGTCCAGCGGCGCGCGGTCGGCCATGCCGACCACTTGCAGCACGCTGTCCGGACTCATGCTGCCGATCAACAATTGCGCGCGCGCCGACATGGCGCGGTTGGCCGACAGGGTCCAGTTTGAATAACCTTCATAGCCGTTATTGGCGTATTTCAGCGAATCGGTATGGCCGACGATCAGCATCTGGTTCTCCATCTGGGCGAAGACCGGTCCCATCTGGCGCAGCAGTTTGCGGAAGCGGTCGGTCGGCACGGGGCTGCCACGCACGAACATGCCTTGCTTGTCCGTATCGTGCAACATGACGCGCAAGCCGTAAGGCGTGATCACCGATTGCAAGTTGCTCTTCAGTCCAGCTTCCACGCTGAGCTTGTCGAGCGCGCGTGACAGCGATAGCAAGTCTTCCGGCGACTGGTAACTGACCTTGGTCTGGTTCTGCGGCGCCGTGCCGGCCTTGCCATCCTGCGTTTGCTTGCCTTCCGTGCGCGTGTCGCCCATGCCCTTGCGGGGCATGGGGAAACGCTCGATCAGGCTGCCGCGCGGTCCGCCTTTCTGTTCCGGCATGACGCCCTGGCCTTCGCCCTGGCGGCTGCCTGCCGAG
Source organism: Janthinobacterium sp. CG_23.4 (assembly GCF_029892305.1). NCBI lineage: Bacteria > Pseudomonadati > Pseudomonadota > Betaproteobacteria > Burkholderiales > Oxalobacteraceae > Janthinobacterium > Janthinobacterium sp. CG_23.4. Next base: position 1,985,083 of record NZ_JARXUX010000001.1, read on the forward strand.
GCATCCATCATGATTTCCTTCATCGCTTGCTGTTCGCGCGCTGCAATCAGCCACAGCACCAGGAACAGCGACAGCAAGGCCAGGCAAAAGTCGGCGAACGCTACTTTCCAGGCGCCGCCGTGACCATCGTCATCATGCTTGCGTCCGGCGCGCTTGATGATGGCCTGTTCATGTTTCTCATGCGGCTTTAGCACGGCGGCCTCCCCGGCCTTGGCCTTGCTCTTGTTCGGCGCCGCCATCTTCCAGCGCATTGATCCAGCTTTCCAGCTGGGCAAAGCTTGGTTTGATATTGAGCTGCACCAGGCGCCGGCCCGAGTCGATCGCCAGCAGCGGCGGCTTGCCCGCCACATGGGTCACCAGCACGACTTTCACGCACTCCATGGTCGAACCTTCTTCGCTGACCAGTTGTTTCATCATGTTGCACAGTGGATCGAGCACGCCGTAGCAAAAGAAAATGCCGATAAAGGTGCCGACCATGGCGGCGCCCACTTTCGACGAGATCTCGGCCGCATCCGCGCCGTCGGCCACCGAGTTCATGGCCATCACGATGCCTAGCACAGCGGCCAGAATACCGAAGCCGGGCATGGCTTCGGCGATCTTGTGCAAGGATTTGGACGGTTGCAGCAATTCGTCGTGGATCGCTTCGAGTTCCTGTTCCAGCACGCCTTCGAGTTCATGTGCGTTGATCTTGCCCATCGCCATCAGGCGGAAGTTGTCGACGATAAAAGCCAGCAATTTCGGCTCTTCCAGCACCAGCGGATAGCGCTGGAACAGGGCGCTTTCGCGTGGCGCCTCGACGTGTGCGTCGAGTGCCTTCAGGCCGCCGGCGGCCGTTTGCAGCAGTTCATACATCAGCAGCAGCAACTGGCGCTGGAATTCCGAGCCTTGCTTCTTGTGCGTGACGACCTTGCGTACCTGATGCAGCAGTTCCCCGAGTACATGTTTGGGATTGCCCAGCACCAGGGCGCCAGCGGCGGCACCGACAATGATGACCAGCTCGACCGGATGCCAGATCGCTTGGACGGTGCCGCCCATCAGGGCGAAGCCTCCGAATACACATCCCAACACGATTAAGATACCGATAATTACCATGTTTACTGCCTTTCTGCGTCATTGTGCTGCGTCATTTTGATGGGTTTTGCTGAAACACTGCTGAAATTATTACTGAAACTTAGGCGTCTTGCAGCATGGCTTTCATCTTGCCCAGTGCCGTCTTGTTGAGCTGGCAGACGCGAGCGTCGCTCAGGTCCAGCACGGCGGCAATCTCTTTGTAGCTCAGTTCGAATTCGTAATACATCTGGATCACGCGTTGCTCGCGTTCATCGAGCGCGCGCAGCGCTTGCTCCAGGCTGCGTCGCACCATCAATTGCTCTTCCGGGCTCGGTGCGCTGTCTGCCTGCCCCAGACTCTCCTGTAGTACTTCGTCAAAACTGATGATCAGCTCGGCGTTTTCCGCCAACTGGTATTCCTGGAAGGCTTCCGGCGTGAGCTTCAGGGCGGCCATGATTTCCGCTTCCAGCGGTTCGCGCCCCAGGCGCCGTGTCAGCGCGCGCACACTGTCGCGCAGGCGATGGCTTTCCTGGCGCACGGCGCGCGGGCGCCAGTCCTGGCGCCGCAGTTCATCGAGGATGGCGCCGCGGATGCGCAGGCTGGCATAGCTGCCGAAGGACTGATCCGGCACGCCGTAGCGGCGCAGTGCTTCTAACAGGCCCATCAGGCCTATTTGTTCCATGTCGTCGCGGTCGATGGCGCCCGACACCTGCGAATTGAGCTGGCGCACGATGCGCTTCACCAGAGGCGCATACGCCACCAGATGTTGTTGCTCTTCTGTAACGCTGAGCACGGCCGCGCAAGCGCTGGCGGCAGCGTACTCGCCGGCGCCATACGCTTGCTGGTATTGCTCTGCATAGGCCACGGGGTCTCCCACTAGGTCGGCTGGCGTGTTGGTTTATTCAATGATCAGCTTACCGACCATGACTTCGGTGTAGGGTTTTTCCATCTGTTCGCGTTCATAGCTAACATTGAAGGCTTTGTTGATCTGCTCGGCATATTGTTCCACCGTCATGGTCTGCGCCTTGTCCACGGGAAAGCTCGACAAGGTACTCACGGCGATTGAGCGCATCAGCGGCAAGTGGTCCTTGGTCAGCTTTTCTTTTTCCTCGGTGGTGGCGATCACCAGGTCGGCCGACAGGTAATGCGTTTCGTTGTCGCCTGGCCCGCGGCGCAACATCACGATGACCTTGTCGAGCGTGAGGAACTTACGCGCCTTCTTGCCGGTCGCCGGTGGTGGTGGGGCTTTCGCTTCGGCAACTTCGGCATGGCCGGCGACCGGTTTGGCAAAATACCACATGGCGCCGCCAGCGGCGCCGGCGGCCAGCACGGCCACGGTGACAAAGCCGGCGATCAGTTTCATTTTCATATTCATCAGGCGGTCTCTCGCTCTTGCATGGCGTAAGTGGTGCTGGAAGAAGTGCCGGACGGCGTGCCGTCGGACAGGGCGCGGCCCGGCTCGGCATCGTCCTGCTGGCGGCCCGGTTGACGCTGGCCGCGCGCATCGCCTTCGGCAAATGCCTGGGCGGCAGGGCTGCGCGGGGTGGCGCTGATGTTGACGGCCACATCGGTGTACTGACGCTGTGCCAAGTCGCTGCGCATGTTTTCGCCGATGCCTTGCAACTGGCGCAACACTTCCGAGTTCGACGCCGTGACGTTCACTTGCAGTGCGCCGGCGCTGTGGCGGATGGAAATTTCAATCCGCCCCAACATCGGCGGATCGAGGCGGATCGTCGCGTGTTCGCTGTTGCGGCCGATCTGCGTCTGCAGGCGTTCGCCCAGCGCTTCGCGCAGCGGTTCTTGCCATTGCTGAGCAGGGCCGTTGAGTTTGATGCTATCGCCGGCCGTGGCTGGCGTGGCCGTATTGCTCACCACGCCCGTCAAGCCCAGGTTGGGCGCGGGTGGTGGCGTGGCTTGGCCACGTTCGCCTTCGCGCGCAGCAACGCCAGGGGCGGCCAATGCTGTTGCTGGCACGCTTTGTTGCAGCAGCGATTCGAAAGGCTGTGCCGGGGCGCTGGCTTTGGATGTTGTTGCCGGGTTGGCGGCGACCAACGGCTCGCGCATGTCGCGCCCTGCCGCTTGTGCCGTTGCCTGGGCGGTAAGCGTGATGGCCGCCGCATGCACGCTGATGTTCAGTGCCGGGTTGGCCTGCGCCGCATTCGCCTGCACTTGAGTTTGCACATGAGTTTGCACATGAGTTTGCACTTGCGACAGCGCGCCGGCGCTTGCCTGTGTTGCTGCGTCCGTCGGTGGCAGCAGCGTCACGGGCAAACCCAAGACCGGAGCGGCCATGGCTGGCAGGGCGCTATCGGCCTGGCTATCGGCATCATTGGACGGCTCAGCTATAGGTGCAGCTGCCGTATCGGCTTCGGTCGATGCTTCGCCTGTGCCATCGAGCACCTGCGCAAACAGCGCCAGGGCGGCAGGCGCGGCGTCATTTGCGGCGGCTGCCACACTGCTGCCATAGCCTGGCGTACCGGGCAAAGTGTTCGTTAGTGCCGGCGCTGGCGCCGATGCCGGTGCCGCATTGGCCCTCGGTGCCGCCGCGGCCGGTGCTGTGTTGAAGTTCATGATCATGCTTGATACCCTTCAGAGTCGTATTCGCCGAGTGCGGCGTAGGCGACCCAACCTTCCTTATTTGCCTGTAATGCACCCAAGTGTAAGCCCAGGCGTTCTTTTTCCTCAGAGCAAATTTTAACCGCTTGCGCGTGAATTTTGCGCAATTGCAACAATTCTGTTTGTTCCAGCGCAGTCCATGCGCCACGTTCGGCCATGAGCGGGATGTTTCTCGCCAGACTGTCCGAAAGTTTCTCCATCGCATCCCAGTCCGGCTGCGCGATAGCCGCGCTCAATTGCCGGCTTAACTGCTGCAGCGCGGCGCGCCTAGGCATTGTTGGCCTGGACGCCTATCCAGCCGCGCTTGATAGTCGTCATCAAGGTTGTCACTTCATCGATCAAGGTAGGGTCCAGCTTGATGCCAGCCGTGTACAGGCGCGCCACACAGTAGTCGTACAGACGCGCCAGGTTGACCACCACTTCGCCGCCATTGTCGAAATCGAGTGAGCTCGACAAACCGTTGATGATCTGTGTGCACTTGTCCAGGCTGATTGCCTTCTGTTCGTAGCGCTTGCCCACGATGTGCCCGCGCGCGCGCGCCAGTTCTTCCAGCAAGCCGTCCGTCAGCACCAGCACCAGCTCGACCGGTGTAGCGCGGGCGGTCTGGGCATCGAGGTTGACGGCGTGGTAGTTGCCGTAAGCTTCATTGTTCAACATTATTATCTTCTCGCTATGTTAACGGTGGCGGCGCGGCAGGCACGTTCGCCTTAGGATTTATTGTTACTAAACATGGCATCGAACATGTTCGAATTCCGGGTCATTTGTTCCTGCAATACTTGCAGGCGCGAAAATTGATCAAGGAAACGCTTGTATGCCGTGTCATATTGGGCGGTGATGCGTTCACCGCTCTTGGTCAGGCTTTTCTGCAGCTTGTCCGTGGCTGCCTGACGCTGGACGATCTGGCCTTTGGTGACATTGCTCCACTGGTTGAGCATCTTGTCGAGGCCGCCGAGCACGCCGGTAGGGGCCGACAGGCTGTTGTTGCCGAACAGTTTGTCCAGGCCGGCAGGATTGTCGGCCAGCTTGGCCGTCAGCTTGGCCGTATTCAGGCTGATGCTGCCGTCGCGCTGGGCGGTAATGCCATACGCTACCAGCGACACGCCATCGACGTTCAGGCGCAAGGCATCACCCATGCTCGAGCGCAGGGCGTTCAGGCCGGAATCGTGGGCAAAGATGCCAGCGGCGATGTTTTTCTCCGGGTTGCCGGGACTCGCCAAGCCATCGATCACGTTTTTCAGCTTGTTGTAGGCGTCGACGAAGGCTTGCACATTAGCAATCGTGCCGGCGCTGTCACTGCCGACGGTCACGGTAAGTGGGCTCTCGCCTGTCGTCATGGCCTTGCTGAACGTCATTTTCACGTCCGGCACGTTGGTGAAGGTATTCGATGCCTGCTCGATTTTGGTGCCAGTGCCCTGGGCGCCCAGCCAGACGACAGCATCCTTGGGCGCGACGAGGGTTTTTACGTCGCTTTGCAGCGCTGTCTGCAGCGCCGGATTGGTCACGCTCGCGGTGGTGATCGAGACGGCATTGGCGATACCGGTGAGATTGGATGTCAGCACCAGTTGCGCCTGGTTGCCGACATTGATGACCGATGCGGTGACGCGTGCATTATTCTTGCTGTCGCCATTGATGGCGGCAGCGATTTCCTGCGGCGTCAGGAAGGCGTCGCCATCCTTGTTGGCGGCCGTCAAGTCGATATTGAATGCGTTGTCGGTGGTGACAGCAGCTAACGGGTCGCCGATGCGCAGGGTCATGCTGCCGCCGCTGGCCGGTATCGTGCTGCTCAAGCCGCCATACGAGGTCTGGCTGGCAGAGGCCAGTTGCTCGACAAAGAAGGCGTAGCTGCCCGGCGCCGCCTTGATGCCGGCCGTAGCTGAGCCATACGCGGTGTTGCTGAAAGTCGCAGCCTGCTTCAGCACGGATTTGTTGCCTGTCATGACCGACATGGCGCTCTGGAAGGTCGAGATGGCCGACTTCAGGTTGCCCAGCGCCGTACTGGTGTAGTTGGCCTGCGTAGTCTGAGCGGCCAGCGTCGATTTTTGCGCCGCCACTGATTTGGCAGCCAGTTTTTCCGCTGTGCCGATTGGATCGTATTGCGGTGAGGTAATTACGCTTGCCATGCCAGACTCCTGAATAAGGGGATATACCGGTACAAGGCGACCCCCATTCCCGTTTCGTGAAGTTTTCCTGAAAGAAACTTACACAAACTTCATTTTACCTGCCCTCGGAACCAGAACTGCGTCGCCAGTTCGTCTTGCCGCTTGCCATCGACTCGTTGTTGCTCATTTGCAACATGTTTTTGTTTTTGTGTCAGCACCTGGTCCAGCACCTCGCGTTTGGCCCAGGCCGTATTGAGAGCGCGCTGCGAGACGGCCATGTTGGCCTCGTGCAAGTGCAGATCGGTACGGTGCTGGTCGGCCATTTGCATGACCGCCTGCTTGAAATTGCCGCAGTTGACGGACAGCGCCAGGGGCAGGGCGCCGCTGGGGCCGCTATCCGTGCACAGGCCAGTGAGCCGCTCCAGGTTTTTCTGGTAGCGCTCGCGCACGGCCGTCTGCGCCGCCATTTCGCCTTGCAGCCGTTCCACTTCCGTGCTGCGCAAGCCGACCAGGGTGGTCAGGTTGCGGATGGTATGCGCGTCGCTCACGTGTGCTCCTAGGCCATGATCTGTTCAAGTTGGGCTATGCACGGCCCCATCGGCGCAGCTTCCTTGATGCCCTGGCACAGGAAGGCTTCGATGGGTGGGTGCAGTTGCACTGCGCGGTCGGTGATCGGGTCGGCACCGGGCACGTAGGCACCGAGCGGGATCAGGTCGCGCACGCGCGCATGGCGCGCCATCGACGCTTTCAGCGCGCGTGCCGCCTGCATGTGTTCGGGGGTGATCACCTGCGTCATGCAGCGGCTGATCGAGGCGGCGATGTCGATCGCAGGGTAGTGGCCGCGCTCGGCCAGTTCGCGCGTGAGCACGATGTGACCGTCGAGAATCGCACGCGCCGTGTCGACCACCGGGTCTTGCTGGTCGTCACCCTCGGCCAGCACCGTGTAGATGGCGCTCATGCTGCCTTCCGGGTGGGCGCCATTGCCGGCACTTTCCACCAGTTGCGGCAGGTTCGAAAAGACGGACGGCGGATAGCCGCGCGTGGCCGGCGGCTCGCCCAGGGCCAGGGCCACTTCGCGCAAGGCCATCGCATAGCGCGTCAGCGAGTCGACCAGCAGAAGTACATGCTTGCCCTGGTCGCGGTAATGCGCGGCAATTGAATGGCACAGTTCGGTGGCCATGATGCGCATCAACGGTGATTCGTCTGCCGGTGCGATCACCAGCACGGCTTTTTTCAAGCCTTCGGCGCCGAGCGACTTTTCGACAAATTCGCGCACTTCGCGGCCCCGTTCGCCGATCAGGCCAACGACGACGACGTCGGCCACGGTCTGGCGCGTGATCAGGCCCAGCAGCACGCTTTTCCCCACGCCGGAACCTGCCATCAATCCCACGCGCTGTCCCTTGCCCAGGGTGAGCATGCTGTTGATCGCCCGTACGCCCACGTCCAGCGGCTCGATCACCGGTTGTTTTTTCAGGGGATTGATTTTCGGCGGCGTCACTTCCAGGATGTGTTCGCCACCGAGGCGGCCCAGGTCATCGATCGGTTCGCCCAGGCCATTGACCATGCGGCCCAGCCATGACGGGCCGATCTGCAGGCTCGCCTTGTCGGGCAAGGGCAACACTCGGGCGCCTGTGGTCAGGCCCGTCGCCTTCTTGAACGGCATCAAGTAGGACAGTTTTTCGCGGAAACCGACGACTTGTGCATCGAGCCACTCACCGCTCACAGTTTCAATTTGACAACGCTGGCCCGTGTGCAGACGGCAGCCGGCGCTTTCCAGCAGCAAGCCGGAAGCGCCGACCAGACGGCCGGTGGGTGTCGCGACCGGGATATCGCCGATCTCGAAGCTGCGCAGCGTGTCGGCGATCATGCAGGCGCGCCCTGGTCCGCGTGTTCGGCGGCCAGCGCCAGATGGCTGCTGACTTGTTCCATGCAGGCCGCGAGGCGCTGGTGGCAACCGGCGTCGACTTCATTGTCGCCGGCCTTGATGCGGCATTCGCCTGCATCGAGGCGGGCGTCGGCGATCAGGTTCCAGCGCTTGGCGCGCTTCGGATCGAGTTCGCTGATGCGTTTGAGTTCTTCCGGATTGAGGAAGACATCGATTTCTTCGCGCGTCGGCGGCATCGAGGCCAGGGTCTCGTCGACCAGGGCCAGCAATTGCACCGGTTGCAGCGCCAGTTCGGCGCGGATCACCTGGCGCGCCACCTTGGCCACCAGGTCGACTACTTCCTTGCGCTGCGCTTCGCGGTAATCGGCGCGCACTTTTTTCAGGTCGCGCAAGATAGCGTCGACGGGGCGCGCCAGGCGATCCAGCGCCACCAGGGTTTCATTGCGGCCTTCTTCGCGACCCTGCACCATGCCATCGCTGCGCCCGGAGTCGTAGCCGTCTTGCTGGCCTTGTACCAGGCCCACTTCATAGCCGTCGCGCTGGCCCTGCTCGAAACCTTCCGAGACGGACGCCTGCCATTGACCATCGGTATCGTCGCTGGCGGCACGCTGGCCGGCGGCGATGAATTGTGACAGGGGCGGGAAACGATATGAGCGAAAGTGTTTCATTCGATCACCGCTTCAGCAAACAGTTGCACTTCGATCTCGCCCGCATCGGCGAGGCCCTTGACGGTGGCCATGATCTCCTGGCGTGTTTGTTCGATACGGCTCATCGGCACTGGTCCGGAACGGCGCATCATGTCTTCGAAGCTTTGTGCCTGGCGGCGCGGCATGGTTTTCAGTATGGCGTCGCGGATCGACGGTTCTGCACCCTTCAGGGCGATGGCCCACTGCTCCATCGGCACGTCTTCCAGGATGCGCGTGAGCGTGGCATCGCTCTGCGTGGCCAGGATCAGGAAGTCGTACATGCTCAGTTCGATTTCCGAGACCACGTCCGGGTCGTGCGCGCGCAGCAGTTCGACCAGCGCGGCGCGGTTGCCCGGCATGCGGTTGAGGATCTCGGCGGCCTGGCGGATACCTTCCACGCTGGTGCTTTGCGTGTCGAGCGTGCCCAGGCAGCGGCCCACCAGTTCGTCGAGCTCGACCAGCAGGTCACGGTCGATCTCGTCTAAGCGCGCCAGGTTCAGCAACACCAGGTCGCGCCCTTCGACGGGCAGGGCGTCGAGGATCTGGCCCGCCAGCGCGGGCGGTAAAAAGGCCAGGAACACGGCTTGCATCTGCACGTGCTCGTTGACGATGTATTCGGCCAGCCATTTCGGCGAGGCCCATTGCAGGCGCGCCATTTTCGGACGGATGGCGTCGCCATAAATGTTGTTCAGCACACTGTTGGCGATATCGCTGCCCAGCGCCATGTCCAGCGAGCGCTTCAGGTAGCTGCGCGAAGCGCCGTGCACGCCGCTTTGCTGACGATAGTCGTCGAAGAAGGTTTGCATGGCCGTTTTCACGGATTCGACCTTGATGCCACTCATGCGCGACATCACTTGCGTCACTTCCAGCAATTCTTCGCGCGACAGGCAGCGCAGCACGTTCGCTGCCTGCTCCTCGCCTATGCTCAGCAGCACGATGGCAGCTTGTTCCACGGGATTCAAGCCGACGTTTTCGTCCTCAGCATCATCGAGGGGATTATTGTTGTTGAGTTCGGCCATTTTTCTGCATCCATTGTTTGACGACTTCGGCGACACGCTCGGGCTCTTTTTCAGCCAGCACTTTCAGGTGGTCGACCATCACGTCAACCGCCGAGCCTGGGGGGGGCAAGTTATAGTTTTCCAGCAGTGGCACGACCGGCATGTTGCCGCCACCAGCGGCGCCTTCGAGCGCCAGCGGGTTGCCATTGGCGCCCAGGGCTGGCGTGCCTGCAGCGGCTGCGCCATTCGCGCCGGCGCTGCTGCTGCCGGCCAGTGCCATGGCCGGGTCGAGCTGTTTCAGTGTCGGCGGCGTCAGGCGCGTGGTCAGCAAACGCATCAGCGGGCGCAGGATCAGGAAGTAAGCGAGTACGGCGCCCAGCGCATACAGCAGCCAGCTGCTGAAGTCGACGACGGTGTCGCGCTCTTCCCACCACTGCGCCACGGGCGGCTTGGCGGGGAAGGCCAGCGCCGTCAGGCTGAGGCTATCGCCGCGCTGGGCGTTGATACCCAGGCCGCTGTTGAGCATTTTTTCAATATTGCCCAGTTCGGCAGGGGTCCAGCCCGTTTTTGGATTCGGTGCGGCCGCGCTGTTGAGGACAACTGCGACGCTGAGTTTTTCCAGGCGGCCACGGCTGCGCTTGATCTGCGTGATGCTGCGGTCATACGCGTACTGGCGCGTGGTGGCGTTCTTGCGGGCCGTACCATCGTCCGACGGCTTCGGTGCGCCATCGGCCGGCGCGGCGCCGCCCGTTGGTGCCGGTACGGCAGCCGCTGGCGGACGGTTCGACAGGCTGCCGGGAATGCCAGCCACGGTGCGGTTGCGTTCCTGCTCTTCACGCATCGCTTCGCTGGTGACTTTCGGGGCTTCGCCGTATTTTTCCAGCGTTTCGTCGACACGGTCGTTGTTCACTGAAGCCGTTACGCTGAGCTTGAAGTTGTCTTCGCCGATAACGGGGCCGAGCAACCCTGAGACGTTGCGGCGGATTTCATCCTGGAACCGTTTCGCACCTTCATTGCCGGCGGCCGAGGCGTCGAAGCCATCCGTCAGGTCGACGTGCGAGGACAGCAGGTTGCCGCCCTGGTCGACCAGGCTCACGCGCGTGGGCGCCAGGCTGGCAACGCTGCCGGCGACCATGTTGATGATGGCGGCGATCTGTTCCGGCGCCAGGGTGCGTCCCGGCTTTAGTGCCAGCACCACGGAAGCCGATGATTTGTCACCATCGCTGGCGACGAACGAGGTTGACTTGGCAATCGACAGATGCACGCGCGCCGAGGCGATCGCGTCCATCGTCATGATGCTTTGCGCCAATTCGCCCTCCAGGCCGCGGCGGAAGCGCACGTCCTGCACGAATTGCGATACGCCCAGCGGATCATTTTTGTCCATCAGTTCCAGGCCCGCCGGCAGTTGCGCCGTCACGCCCTTCGCAGCGAGCAACATGCGCACCTTGCCCAGCATGGCATCGGGCACCAGCACTTGGCCACTGTCCGGATGCACGCGGTAGGGGATGTGCTCGGCGTCCAGCGTCGCCATCATGTCCGTCACGGCCACTTTTTCGCGCGCGCCAAACACCGGCTTGTAGTTGGCCTGGTCGCGCCAGGCATACAGGGTGACCATGGCGGTGATGCCGATGGCCAGCACGACGATGGGAAGCAGGTTTTTCAGCAAGGCGGGCGGGATGGCAGGCTGGGCACCAAGGCGCCAGCGCGCAAATGCGGACTTCATGGGGGTAATCACTTGGGTAACTTTCGCTGGGAGGCTGGGCGTGGATCAGGACGTAAAGATTACAGAGGCAGTTTGATGAGTTCGTCGACCGCGCCCATGACCTTGTTGCGCACTTGCATCAACATGGAAAAGGACAGGCTTGCTTCCTGGCTGGCCAGCATGGCGCCGACCATGTCGTCGCTCTTGCCACTGTCGACGTCGCTCATTTTCTGTGCGGCCATGCGGTCGTCGCCATTGACCTTGCCGATGGCGTCTTTCATGCTTTGCGCAAATGAAAAGCCCGCTTCTTGCTGTGTGCCGAACTGCGCGGCCGGTGCGATACTGGCGCCCAGTGCGTGCGCGTCATTGATCAGTGCTGCCAGATCGGCCTTGATCAGACCTGCGAGTTGCTTGCTCATGTTGCCCTCTACTTTCAATATGCGGTGACGTATCAATCAGAATTACTGGTATTGCCAATCCGGCAGAGGCGCATGTGAATGCCTTCCTGTCCGCCGCGATGCGCAAGGCCCATCAGTCTTATCAGTTGCAACACCATCCGCTCAAGCAGATTTAAACAGCAGATTCAAACAGCAGATTCAAACAGCAGATTCAAGCAAATTCAGCAAACCCACGCCGAGTGAGTTGCATGGCCATGACAACTATTGGTTATCTGATAAAAGTTTCTGCTGGTCGCAAATAGCGTATGAAGACTGCCATAAAAAACCGGAATCAGGTAAGCGCAATGGCGCTCTGAAAATTTATATATTGTCGCTCCCAGCTTACCTCGGGGCAACTATAAAGTAAAGAGAGGATTGGTTTAAAAATATTGATATATGGCAATATTTGGCTTTTTCATGTATTGTTCAGCACTATAGTCATCTAGCATGCGATATAGTGCGCAAACGTTTGCTTGCGGACTTGCCGGCAAGGCCAAGATGATGCTGGTTTTAATTTCGGGCGATCCGTATAATTTGTCCTGCTACCGCAATACGACATGACCTTCATGATAACCACTAAGACAGATCAAACTGTGCGCCATCAAGTCCTCGATTCCTGTCTGCTCGGACGTCCTGTCCATTTGCTGCACGTATTCGGCGCCCAGCTGCGCGACGACCTGGCCGTGGTCCTGCGCCAGCCGACGAGCCGTCGCTACTGGGGTAATTTCCAGATCGACGGCGTGACCTTGTCGCGCGTGGAAGACGAAGACGGCGTCAATCGCTGGCTGAGTTTTTCCACGCCGGCCCGTCAGGCGGGCTTTACGCTGGAACGCCAAATACTGCTGAGCGTGCTTAATTACCGCTACAGTAGCGCCAGCGCCAAGGGCGTGCTGCCCGATCCTGCGCAAGTGCGCGTGACGGCAACGGAAGAGCGCCTTGCTGTGGTGCTGGGACAACAGTTGATAAACAGTTTGTTCGCGCGCGTTCACAAAAACCTGCAAACGCTGGGTAAAGATAGTGACATCGACACCACTGCCGAGGTCGCCGTGCAGTCGGGCGTGCACCCTTCGCGCGGCAGCTGGATCGCCACCGTTGCGCTCAGCGACCCCGCAGCCGGGCAGAGTGGCCACTTCTGGTTCTCGCTGGACAAGCATCTGATGGCCGATGTGCTGCGCGGCCTGCTGCCCGAGCGCGCGCAGGCCAAGAAAGCCTTGCGTGGCAGCGTGCGTCCGCTCGCCTCGCGCCTGCAAGTGACCCTGGAAGGTCGGCTGGTCAGCAAGCAGGTGCAGTTGGGTGCCTTGTTCGACCTGCGCGTGGGCGATGTGATTCCCGTCAGCCTGAGTCGTACCGACGTCATGCTCGACGATTCCCGTTTATTTACAGCGGCTGTTTCCGAACACAAGGGCAAGCTCTGTTTAACCTCATTTGAAGATGTCGAATAATATGAATATGACCGATACCAACCAGAGCGAAACCTTGCTGGAAGACCTGGGCGATGACATGATCATCGACCAGGGCGACATGTCCGACGTGGCCAGCCCCCGCGCGCGGCGCGACATTCCGCAGATGATGCGCAAGATTCCCGTCACCCTGACCCTGGAAGTAGGCTCGGCCCGCATTTCGCTGGAAGAATTGATGGCCATCGGCCCGGACAGCGTGATTGAACTTGACATGCTGGCTGGCGAACCGCTGGTGATCAAGGTCAACGGCACGCCGATTGGCCGTGCCGAAGTGGTGGTTGCTGGCGAGAACTATGGCCTGAAAGTCATCGACCTCGACGGCCTCAATCTCGACCTGATGACAGCATGAAGCTGGCGCTACCCGGTTTGAGTCCGCGCCACCGCGCGTTCGCTGCCGCGCTGGCCGTTCCGCTTCTGATGCTGTGCTGTAGCGCCGCCGTGGCGCAGGATTTGCTGTCTGGCGTGGTGCCGGGCGCAAAGACCGACTTGTCGGTGAAGATGCAGATTCTCGTCGTCATGACCTTGCTCGGGCTGCTGCCCGTGATGGTCATGATGATGACCAGCTTTACCCGCTTCGTCATCGTGCTGTCCCTGCTGCGCCAAGCGCTGGGTCTGCAGCAGGGTTTGCCCAATCGCATCGTTACGGGCATCGCCCTGATTCTCACCTTGCTGGTGATGCGCCCGATCGGCGACCAAGTGTGGAAGGACGCGTTCGTGCCGTATGACCGCGATCAGATCGGCATGCAGGAAGCGCTGAAGATCGCCGAAGTGCCTATTTCGCGCTTCATGCTGGCGCAGACGAGCAAGGCCGCGCTGGCGCAGATCGCCCACCTGGCAGGCGAGCCTTCAAGCACGCGCCCGCAAGATCACAGTTTCACGGTCAAATTGGCGGCGTTTGTGTTATCCGAACTGAAGACGGCGTTCCAGATTGGCTGCATGCTGTTCATACCGTTCCTCATCATCGACCTGGTGGTGGCGTCGGTGCTCATGGCGATGGGCATGATGATGCTCTCGCCACTGGTCATTTCGCTGCCGTTCAAGTTGCTGCTGTTCGTACTGGTCGACGGCTGGACCCTGACCGTCAATACTTTAGTTACCAGCATACAGGGCTATTGACCAATGTTTACGCCTGAAGTCGCCGTCGACCTGATCATCGAAGCGCTGCATATCGTCATGCTGCTGGCGGTCGTCCTGGTGGTGCCAGGGTTGCTGATGGGCCTTCTGGTCGCGCTGGTGCAGGCGGCCACGTCGATCAATGAGCAAACCATGAGCTTCCTGCCGCGCCTGCTGGTCACCTTGCTGGCGCTGATCCTGGCCGGACGCTGGATGGCTGCTTACCTGATGGATTATTGTGTATCCATTTTTCAGCGCGCGGCCACCCTGGTCGGATAGCCTGGCGCGCCCATGGATCAGATTTTCAATCAGGTGCTGCCTTTTTTGCTGGCCGTGTGGTGGCCGTTTTGCCGCATCCTGGCCATGCTCAGCGCCTCGCCCGTGATCGGCGACGCCATGGTGCCGGCGCCTGTACGTGTGCTGCTGTCGCTGGTGCTGGCGATTCTGATGTTGCCTGTGATGCAGGCGTCGGGCATCTCGCAGGACTTGCTGAAAATCGATCCGTTTTCCCTGTACGCCGTCGTCGCCACCCTGGAGCAGGCGATTGTCGGCTTTGTGCTGGGCCTGGCCTTCCATTTTTCCATGTCGGTCATGTCGGTGCTCGGTTACCTGGTGTCTAGCCAGGTGGGCTTTTCCATGGCTGTCATGAACGACCCGCTTAACGGCACTTCGTCGGACGTGATTACGGGCTTACTCACCATCATGTGCATGATCGTGTTTTTTGCCATCGACGGCCATCTGGTGCTGGCGGGCGTGATCGGCGCCAGTTTCAAGGCCTGGCCCGTGGGGCAGGGCTACGGCCCGCTGCTGTTGCAGACGGTGGCCTATAACGTGGCGTGGATCTTTGCCGCCGCCATGCTGCTGGCCTTGCCCATCGTCTTTTCCACCATGGTGGTGCAACTGGGTTTTGGCTTCCTGAACCGCGTGGCGCCGTCGCTGAACTTGTTTTCGCTGGGTTTTTCCATGATTACGATATTCGGCCTGCTGATGCTGGCGCAGATTGTGCGCTTTGTCCCGGAGCACTATATCGCCATGACCAATCGCGTGCTCGATATGATCACCGAACAGATGCGGGTGGCCCATGGATAGCGTGCGGAAAGAGGTGGCCCATGGCGGATAACAGCAGCGGCGACAAGACCGAAAAGGCGTCACAGCAAAAGCTGAAGAAATCGCGCCAGGAAGGGCAGGTGGTGCGTTCGCGCGACCTGTCGACGGCGCTGGGCATCCTCATCAGCATGAAGGTCTTCATTTATCTGCTGCCCAGCTATCTGCTGAGCTTTCGCGAGCTGTTCGCCATGGCCTTTATGCCGCTCGACAGCAAGGGCGCGCTGGAAAATGCCATGTCGATGGCGTTTACCACCTCGGTGGGCTTGCTCATCAAGATGATTGTGCCGCTGTTTTGCGTACCCTTGTTCGTGGTGCTCGGTTCGCTGGTGCCGGGCGGCTGGGTCATCAGCACGAAGAACTGGATGCCGAAGATGGAACGCCTGAGCCCGGCCAAGAACCTGGGCCGCCTGTTCGCGCCCAAGCACGGTTTTGAATTCGGCTTGTCCATCGCCAAGGCCGCCGTACTGGGCATGGTGCTGGTGCATGTGAGCCGTTCCAGCCTGACGCAGTACGTGGACTTGCAGCACAGGCCACTGCAGCAAGCCATGCTCGATGGTTCCGCGCTGATGCTCGACGGCTTGATGGCGCTCATTTCCGTCTTCGTTCTGTTCGCCATCATCGACGTGCCGGCGCAGGCTTTTTTCTTTGCCCGCAACCAGCGCATGAGTAAGCAAGATGTCAAGGAAGAGCACAAGAGCAGCGAAGGGCGGCCCGAAGTGCGCCAGCGCATCCGCCAGTTGCAGCAGCAGATCGGCCGGCGCAGCGTGCGCAAGACCGTGCCCGATGCCGACGTGGTGATCGTCAATCCCGAGCATTACGCCGTTGCACTGAAGTATGACCAGGACCGCGCCGAGGCGCCGTTTGTCGTTGCCAAGGGCGTTGACGAGATGGCGCTGTATATCCGCCAAGTGGCGAAGGAACATCATGTCGAGACGCTGGAGTTGCCGCCGCTGGCGCGCGCCATCTACAACACCAGCCAGGTGCAGCAACAGATTCCCGTACAGCTATATCAGGCCGTGTCGCAGGTGCTCAATTACATACTGCAGCTGAAAGCATTCCGTACTGGGCAGCGTGCCGCCCAGCCCCCATTTCCCACCGAGGTGGTCGTGCCATCTCATTTGAGCGAGGTAGTACCTTCATGAATTTCCTGAACCGCGTGGTTGCCGAAATGCGCCGCCACAAGTTCGCCACGCCGCTGTTCTTGCTGGTGATCCTGGCGATGATCATCCTGCCGCTGCCGCCGGTGCTGCTCGATATCTTGTTCACTTTCAATATCGTACTGGCTCTGATCGTCATCCTGGTCAGCGTGTCGGCCAAGCGGCCGCTCGATTTCTCCGTCTTCCCGACGGTGATCCTGGCCACCACCATGCTCAGGCTGACCTTGAACGTGGCGTCCACGCGCGTGGTGTTGCTGCACGGCCATACGGGGGCGGACGCGGCCGGTAAGGTGATCGAGGCCTTCGGTAACGTGGTGATCGGTGGTAACTTCGTCGTCGGTATCGTGGTCTTCGTGATCTTGATGATTATCAACTTTGCCGTCGTCACCAAGGGTGCCGAGCGCATCTCGGAAGTGTCCGCGCGCTTTACCCTCGATGCCTTGCCAGGCAAGCAGATGGCCATCGACGCCGACCTGAACGCCGGCTTGATCAATCAGGAAAAAGCCCAGATCCGCCGCAAGGACGTCGCCGCTGAAGCCGATTTCTACGGTGCCATGGACGGCGCGTCGAAGTTCGTACGCGGCGATGCGGTCGCCAGTATTTTGATTTTGATCATCAATATGGTGGGCGGCGTGGCCATCGGTTCGCTGATGCACGATCTGTCGTTTGGCGATGCTTTCCGTCAATATGCGCTGCTGACCATCGGTGATGGCCTGGTAGCCCAGATTCCGGCGCTGTTGCTGTCGGCTGCGGCTGCCATCCTGGTGACCCGCATCAGCGATTCGGGCGACTTCGAACAGCAGGTGGCGGGCCAGGTACTGACTTCGCCAACGGTGATCTACAGCGCGTCGGGCATGATGGTGGCGCTGGCCTTGATCCCGGGTATGCCATGGTTCATGTTCATGACCTTTGCCGGTGTGCTGGCCTTCGTGGCCTGGCGCCTGACCAAGCGCGTGAAGGCGCCCGATGTGGCCGGTTTGGCGGCCATCGAGGCGGCCTTGCGCGATGACAGGCCCGCCGAACTGGAGTGGCAGCAATTGCCCGCCGTGCAACCGCTGATGGTGATGCTCGGTTATAAATTGGTGGGCATGGTGGATAAAACCCAGGGTGAGCCGTTGAACAAGCGCGTCAAGGGCGTGCGCCAGAGCCTGTCCGAAGCGATGGGTTTGCTGCTGCCCAATATCGGCGTGCGCGATGACCTGGCCCTGAAGCCGTCGCAGTATGCGATCGTGCTGTCGGGCACCGTGGTGGCGCAGGCGGAAGTGCAGGCCGACCGCCTGATGGCGATCCCGTCGCCGAATGTGTATGGCCAGCTCGATGGCATTCCCGGCATCGAGCCGGCCTACGGCATGCCAGTTACCTGGATTGAACCGGGTGAAAAGGCGCATGCGCTGGGCCTCGGTTACCAGGTCATCGAGGCGCCCAGCGTGATCGCCACGCACTTGTCGAAAATGCTGCGCGAATACTTGCCAGAACTGTTCCGCCACGAAGACGTTTCTAACATGATGGAGCGGCTGACGGCCATGTCGCCCAAGCTGGCCGGCGCGCTCGACAAGGCCCTTACGCACACGCAAATGCTGCGCGTGTTTCGCGTCTTGCTGGCAGAGAACGTGTCACTCAAGGATATCGTGCCGATTGCCACCACCTTGCTCGACAGTTCGGAAACCACCAAGGACCCGATCTTGCTGGCGGCCGAAGTGCGCTGCGCGCTGCGGCGCCAGATCGTCAGCGCCCTGTTTGGCCAGAAGATGGAAATGCAGGCGTTTAACCTCGGTGGCGAGCTGGAAAATATGCTGCTCGGTTCGCTGAACCAGGCGCGCCAGTCGGGCAAGGTGACGCTGGATAATTACCCGATCGACCCGCATCTGCTGTCGCAATTGCAGGTCAATATGCCGGTGGCGCGCGAGCAGATGAAACAGCAAGGCACGCCGCCGCTGCTGCTGGTGCTGCCGCAGATCCGTCCGCTGCTGGCCCGCTATGCGCGCCTGTTCGCGCCTGGCCTGCACGTGTTGTCGTATAACGAAATCCCGGAAAACCGCGAAGTGAGCATCATCGGTACGGTGGGATAAAAAGAAAAACGGCGCATGCGCCGTTTTTTTATGCAGCCATCAATTGTGCTCGTCGATGGGCGGCAGCAGCGCATGCTCGCTGCCATCGGCTAGCAGCAGCACGTTGCTGGCTTGCGTCAGGTCTTCCTCGTCGCCATAGTCATAACCGAGCGGCGCTGCCACTTCTTTCGAGGCGACGATGGTTTCCTCTTGCTCTTGCTCCTCGGCCGCTGAGGGGGAGGGCGCATCGGGATTGGCCGCCGCTTCCGCCGGTGGCAGCGTCAACAGCAGCGCGACCTCGGCCATGGCGCGAAACAGGGCCAGTGACAGCGAGGCGGCGCCCGCTTGCATCGGGTAATTGCCATGCACGCGTTGCGCGTGCAGCTGGCGGTTCAGGCGGCAGCGCAGCACGCGCAGACCCGCACGCCGCACGGCGTCGGCGATCTCGGGCAAGGCCAGGCGCAAATGGCGCAAGGCGCTGTCTTCATCGGCCGCCAGTTCCAGCAGTACACCATCGCCGGCCGCTTCCATCTGGATGACCACCCGGCCTATGCCCACAATCAGCAGTTCGACGCGCAGCGCCACCTTGCCGCGCCGCTTCAGGGGCGCATCTTCGTCCTCGTCGCTGGCCAGCACGCGCAGCAGCAGGCGTTGGCCGCCCCAGCCATACACGGCAAAGCGCCATGCTTCGCTATCGACCATCAGTGGTGGACGGGCGCCTTCGCGCAGCAGGGCCGGCTGCTGTTCGGCCATGAACAGATTGCCCGGCACGTGCTGGCCACGCGCCTGTTCTTGCAGGGCCGCATATTGCTCGCCGTACGTTTTGACCATCACGCGCCACGAGGCGGCCAGCTGCGCCGCGTCGGGCGCCTGCCACACCAGCTGGCGCGTGAAGAACAGCTGATTGACCTGCATGGCGCTGCTGTCGCGCGGCATGGCGCCGCCGGCGCCATCGGCGTTCGGCTTGATGAGCGACGCCAGGCTGTCCTGGCCTTTTTGCGCCAATTGCGCCGGCAGGGTGCCGGCATCGGGCGCAGGCGCCATGTAGGGGCCGATAGGCACCAATGGCTGCACCACACCCGGTAGCATCGGCGTAGCGGGGCTGACGTCAAAGCGCTGGGTAATCAGGGGTATCGGGTTGCCCGATGAAATGCGCTCTATTGCCATGCCATTGCTTCCTGCTGATACATATTAATCAGATCCGCCATCGCGCCCTGCCAGTAAATATTGCATTAAGGAAATAATCAGCTTGCTCTTGCTTTGCTGGAGCATTGCCGTGCTCGCTTGCAGCAACATGTGCACCGATCGCATGTTGCTGCCTTCGGCAGTGCAATCGAGCTCCATGATGCGCCCGACGGCGGCCTTGGTATCGGTATGCATGCTCAGCACGCGGCGGCTCCAGTAGGCGATTGGCTGTCGTGATCTACCTGCTATTGGCGACTATGCCGGCAAGATCGTTAAACGTGATGGCAATTTAGTTAACTACGCCGCGAATATATGCTGGCGCGGGCAAAAAAAAAGCCAGACCGGAGTCTGGCTTCGATAGACGAGCCGCAAGCGGCCAAGTCAATATTATTGCAGCAGCGACATGACCATCGAGGACATGCTGTTGCTTTGTTTCAGCATTGCGGTACCAGCTTGCAGCAGCATTTGCGACGACGTCATGTTCGAGCTTTCGGTAGCGAAGTCGGTATCCATGATGCGGCCGGTAGCAGCTTTGGTGTTGGTGGCGATGTTCGCCAAGTTGGTGTTGACGTGGTCCAGACGGTTAGCCGTCGCGCCCAGCGACGAACGTACGGTGCTGACGCTGTCGATGGCGGTGGCCAGCAGGCCGATGTTGGTGTTGGCGTTAGCGGTCAGTTCCGTTGCACTTGCCGACGCTGCGCTGGAGAAGTTCGCGCTAATGGTGCCCAGGGCGGTATTGAGCGCGGACAGGTTGGTCGATACGTCGAACGTCATTTTTTCGCTCGAGCTGGCGCCGATCTGGAACGTCATCGAGGTCGACAGCGTGCCGTCAGCTGCAGCGCTACCTTTGCCCAGCAGCTTGGTGCCGCCGAACGTGGTGTTGGTCATGACGTTGTACAGTTCCTGGCCCAGTGCGTTGTACTCGGCTTGCATGGCGGTCTTGTCGGCGGATGTCGACGAGGCATCGGCTGCCTGGGTAGCCAAGTCTTTCATGCGCACCAGCATGTTGTTTACTTCGCCAAACGCGCCTTCGGCCGTTTGCAGCATCGAGGTGCTGTTTTGCGTGTTGTTCATGGCCACGGCCATGCCGCTGGTTTGTGCTTTCAGGCGGGTTGCGATTTGCAGGCCGGCAGCGTCGTCCATGGCCGAATTGATGCGGAAGCCGGTGGACAGGCGCGTCATCGAAGTCGACAGTTTGGCTTGAGTGTTCGTGATCGAATTTTGTGCCGACAGGGAGGCAGCGTTGGTGTGAAGGCTCAGCATGGTGTCATTCCTAATTTAGTGGTTACGGTGAGGAGCGACGTTTATCTGCTCCTGCTAGTACAAGACGACCGTTCCGCTACCTTAATTAAATGCTTTACGGAAATTTCTGAAAATAAATGGTATTTTTTGCCTTACTGGCCAGTGCAATCGATCTTGCTGCCTGCTAGTGGCCCCTTTCTTGGCCGGGTCGAGCTTCAGGCTGTGCCGATCGACCGCAACGAAGACGGCCTGATGCTGTTGCACAGCAGGGAGTGTGCGGTGGCGACAAACGAATGCGGCGTGGTGACCACTTCGCCGTTGATGCGCAGCGCCTGCTGCTGTGTCATCAGCGCCACCGTGCCATTGGTAAAAAGGCGGCTAAATTTTACTTCAAGGTCGTCGCATAATGCCCGTTCGAGTTGTTGATGGAACGGGCCGCCATGCGTCACGATCTTGTCTTCCCGGATGGTTAGCAAATAGCCTGGAAAGTGCTGCAAGTGCGCAGCAGTGGCTGCGTGACATACGCGGGTTCCTCGTTTTGCTTATATTTTGCCTACTTATGCGAGTCCAATTGGCGGGTTGGGGACTGCCACGGGGGCCGCGAACGAGACTGGTGGCAAGCCTTCGCACCAGCGCTGCCACATGATGCGCAGGCTGTTTTGCAGGCCTTCTGTGATCAGCTCGGGGTTACCCATGGCCGATCGTTCCAGGCGGTGGCGCATGCTGTAGCGATAGGCTCCCAGCAGCATCGGGTTTGCCGCCATGGCCTGTGCCTTGCGCACATAGTCGTCGTCGTCCTTGCCGATGAATTCTTCCAATCCGACCTGCAGCAGGATCGACGTGCCGATGCGGCTTGGCAGGGTGGTGCCAGCCGTTGTCAGGGTGGGCACGCCCATCCACAGCGCGTGGAAGGTCGTCGTGCCTCCACCGTACGGGAAGGTGTCGAGGCAGATATCGACGCGATGGTGCATTTCCATGAACTGCGTTATGCCCGTGCGGCCCTCGAAGGTCAAGCGTTCCGGCGCGATGCCTTCTTCTTCGAACCATCGCATGATAAGCGGATGCGGCGCCGAAGTGGGCATGGCTGCGAGCAGCATGCGGGCGTCCGGAATGGCGCGCAGCAGCATGGACCAGCGCGCGATGACCTTGCGGTTGATCTTGGTGATGCGGTTGAAGCTGCCGAAGGTGAGGTAGCCATTCGTCAGCGCGGGAGCAGGGCGGATACCGGATGCATATTCCGATGGCAGGAACGGCGAGCAGGACGGTAGCAGGACCAGCTTTTCCGTGAATTGACTGTCGAGTATGCCGTCCGGCGCAAAATAGGGGTCGGTGAGGTAATAATCCATGGCGCGCAGGCCCGTCGTCAACGGATAGCCGATCCAGCTGGCCTGGATGGGTGCTGGCTTGCTAGCGAAGAGCAGCAAGCGATTCTTGCCGGTGTGGCCCGACAGGTCGATCAGGATGTCGATGCCATCGTCGCGGATCTGCTGCGCCAGTTCGAGGTCATCCATCTGCTCGACCTGGCGCCAGTGGGGGATGACTTCGCGCAAGCGCTGCGAGACGTGGTCGTCCTGCGCATTGTTATGGTAGGCATACAGCGACAGTCCCGCGTCGCTGCGGATATTTTCCAGCACCGGAATAATGAAATGCGGTACGGGATGGTTGTGCAGGTCGCCCGATACCAGGCCCACTTTCAAGGTGCGCAGCGCGTCGCGCGTATTGGTGTGTTCCTTGGCATTCTTCGCCATATGCGTCTCGAAAGTATCGCTAAAGCGCAGATGCTCTTCAAACAGCGTGGTCGCATCGATATCGGCGCTGTGCGACAGCAGGAACAGGTAGTTGCTGAACAGGGTATCCCACAGCGGGCATACCTTCAGGCCTGCGCGGCAGGCTTCGATGGCTTCGTCTATCCGGCCGAGATTGCTCAGGGTGCTGCCGATGTTGACATAGGCGTCGCGATACTCGGGATTGAGGGCCAGTACTGCGCGGTAGCATTCCAGCGCCGCTGTCGGCGCATTGGTCAACACGTGGCAGTTGCCGAGCGCGAAGTGGGCGCGCTCGAATGTGGGATCGAGCGCTATCGCCGCCTGGTAGCGTGTCTGCGCCTGCTCATACTTCTGTTGCGCCAGTAATACGTTGCCCAGGTTGCATATGGCTGAGACGTTTTTCGGGTTGATTTCCAGCGCGCGCAGGTAGGCCGCATTGGCGTCGTCGTAGCGCTTCAGTTTCTGCAGCGCTACGCCAAGATTGTTGTACACATCGTCGTCATCCAGTTCTCGCTCGGTCGCACCGGTGTAGGCTTCGACGGCCAAGGCAAAGCGGCGGATGGTGTTGTAATAATCGCCCAGCTGTTTGTAGGCCAAGGCGCTGCCGGGCGCCAGATCGATCGCGCGCTGGAAATATAGCAACGCACTGTCCTGCTCTTCGGCTGCGCCGTAGACGACGGCCAGCTGTATGCAGGCCTGGGCATCACCGGGTTGCAGAAGTTGGGCTCGCTGGCACAAGGCGATAGCCGAGGCGTAGTTTTTTTCCTGGCATTGCAGTAATCCCAGGTTGCTCAGCGCTTGTACGAAGTTGCCATCGATGGCTATTGCCTGTTCATAGGCTGCAATGGCATCGCTGACGTGGCCTTGCGATTGCAGCGCGCGGGCTAGGTTGTTGTATAGCACGGCTTCGCCCGGCGTTGCTTCGATGGCGCGCCGGTAACTGGCCTCAGCGCCCTCGAAGTCGCCCGCCTCATGTAGCGCGCTGGCCAGGTTGGCATGCACGGCGCTCGTATGCGGCGCCAGTTGTAGCACGGCGCGGTAACTGACGATGGCGTCTTGCCATTGTTTCAGGTCTTGCTGGGCGTTGCCGAGATTGAGGTAGACTTCCGCGTCGCCGGGCAGCAGAGCCAGCGTCGCCTTGTAGCTGGCGATGGCGTCGTCATTGCGCTGCATTGCCTTTAAGGTATTGCCAAGATTGAAGTGGGCCTTGGCATAATCGGGTCGTAGCGCCAGCGCCCGCCGGTAAGCCTGTTCGGCCTGCTCCAGTTGGCCCAGCGACTGCAAGGTCACGGCCAGATTGCAATATGCTTCGACAAAGTCCGGATTGCGCTGCAGCGCGCGCGTGTAACTGGCGACGGCCTCTTCGTGCATGCCGCGCGCCTGGCAGGCGATACCCAAGTTGCCATACGCTTCGGCATCGTGTGGCGCAAGTTCCACTGTGCGTTGCCATGCCTGCAGCGCGTCCTTGCCCTGCTGTTGCAGGGCGGTGCCCAGCACGCTCCAGGCAAAGTCCGAGGCGGGGTAGCGCTGCGTCAAGGCGCGGCTGGCCGCTTCCAGTTCGGCATGGTGGCCGGCTTGATACAGCTCAATGACGTGCTGCGTTTCCTGCGCTGTCGGGGTGGCCGCGATCGCCGCTTCGATGCGCTTGCGCAGCGTTTGCGACTGTTCGTTGTCCAGCCCGCGGGTGATCGCTTCGTTGACGATTTCCAGCGCCTGCTCGCGCTCGCCCGCTTTCAGCAAGCCATCTGCGTATGAGAGCCAGAACTGGCCTTCGTCCGGATTCACCGATAGCGCCTTGTGCAGGTATGGCAGGCCGGCCTTGAACTGGCCAACCTGGCCCGCTAGCAAGCCCAGATTGTGATTGGCGATGGCGTTATAAGGCTCGGCCTGCAAAATGGCCAGATATAGTTCTTCTGCCTGTTCCAACAGCCCTGCCTGGTGCGCTGCAAGCGCTGCTTGCAGGTCTTTGTCGAGATGCATCTCAGTGGTGGCGTTAGCGGTCATGGCAAGTTGAAAAAGTGAGGTTAATTGGAATTGTAACTGTTAGGCAGTGTAATAGAAACTTTCCTATGGGAATTTTATGGCGTGGCCATGCGCCGCTTTTACCCGCCTTACTTTTGCCTGCGCTACTTCTGTGTTGTTGCTGATGAGTCCTATCCTGACGGCGATCTTGCGCGATGCGGCATGGGCAGTCGGACAGGCGGGAGGCAGGCAGCTGCCTTCGTACAGCCTGGCATGCCGAATGCCTTTCAAGCGACTCAGCGCAGTTGCAGGAACAAGGCGGTGCCCATCACAAATGCCGAGCTGATCCGTGTTTGCTGTTGCGCCAGGAATTCATCGCCGGCCCGCTGCGGCCCGTCGCCATACGGCCAGACATAATCGTCAATGATGATCCAGCCACCGGCGAGCACATGCTTCGCCCAGGCGGTGATATCGGCCTGGGCGGCCTCGTAGGCATGGTTGCCGTCAATGTGTAGTAGCGCAATACTGCCCGCATAGTTGGTGGTGCCGAAGGACGGGCTATGCACGGCTGCCGTCTGGCGGTACTGCTGTTCCGCCGCGACCGAGGGCAGGCGCAGATAGTTGATATCGTTGTCGCTGTAAGGCAGCAGGTTCATCTCGAACACGCGCAGCGCTTCATCGTAATCGTAATGGTGGATGCAGTTGTCGACTAGGCCGCCAGTGTCGTTTTGCACCACGTACTCACTTTGCCAGGGGTCGATGCACAAGGTGTGGCCGATGCCATACAGACGCGCCAGGCGCGCCAGCACAAACGCTGACTTGCCCCATGCGCTGCCAATCTCGACCACGTCGCCGCGCACGCTGTGGCGGGCAATTTCGTAGAGGGCGCTGATTTTCTCGTCATCGCACATGCCTGGAATTACATTGGCATGGCGGAAAAGGGTGGCCAGCTGCAGTTCCGGCAAAGCCGGCTTGGTGTCGACCGCCGAGGCGATCGGCAGCGGCGTCGCCAGCGTCTTGCGCGCATGCGCCATGGCCGAACGATAGCCGCTCATTTCATCATGTACCGGTGAAGCGTTGATCAGGGGAATGGCCGGTCGCAACTTCTTGAGCACGTCATTCAGATAGCTCCAGACGACGGGATTGGGGGTGTAAATGCCGGCGATGCCGCGCTGCGCGATCAGCAGTTGCAAGGCCTCCAGGAAGCCTGGATCGTTGACATACGGCAGGAAGGCCCACTCTGGATAGGCCGGTTTGCTGACATCGTAGGCGAGCGACGAGGCGCCGATCACGGCTTGTCCATCGCGCTTGCAGCGCTCCAGGTAATCGAGCGAGCGAGGCATACCTGCAGGAAAAATCAAGATCGGGTTGTTGAGGGCCGTGGACGAGGCATGCATGGAAATTCCTTGTTGGTAATTCAGGAGCTACTGATAGGGCGTGGTCAAGCTAGGTGCGCGGTGGCATGGCCGAGGCGCGCTCCTGTTGCCGTTTGATGGCGGCGATGTCGCGCAGCAGGGCGCGCATGCCACGCGATGCCGGCGGCAGGTCGTGCTCTATTTGACTGCGCAGCGCTTTCAGCTGGTAGAACGGTACCGCCGGGTACATATGATGTTCGATGTGGTAATTCATCTGCCAATACAAAAAAGCCAGGAAAGGATGTAGCAGGACCGTGCGGCTGTTCAGGCGGAAATCGTCGACATCGGGCTGCATGCCGAAATGCTGGGCCAGCGCCAGGGTCTTGTTGAGCCAGTCCGCGATAAAGGTGGCGAATGTGACGAGCAATAGCAGCGGCCAGTGGCCAGTGGCAACAAAGGCCGCGGCCATGACAAGATGGCCCAACAAGATAATGCGGGCAAAGCGGATGACGGGGCGGCGTGATGCCTGTTCCGGGAACAACTGGGCACCCCACTGGCCACGAATGATGCCCAGGCTGTTTTCCACCACGATCTTTAGGGCCCGGTAGCAGGCCGGCAAATCGAACGACAGCGCCCAGAACCATTCCCTGTAGCGCAGCGTCTGCGGCAAGCGGACTTCACCATCCTGGCCGCTGAGCACGGTTTTCTGGTGATGGCGGATATGGCTGGCTCGGAAATACACATAGTTATTCCAGGTCAGGAACGCGAACAAGGCCAGGAAGACATCGTTGTATAGACGCGTCTTGAAGACCGTGCGGTGTACCAGTTCATGCCCGGCCCCAGCCCAGCCCAGGAAGGAGAAAAAGCTGCCATGGAAGAGCAGTGCTGCCAGGGCCCAGCCATAATGGCCATTCAGGAAGGCCCAGTACGCCAGCGTTCCGGTGCCGCAGAGCAGTAAGAGATGGCTGGCGATATGCACTGCGCCCTGCATGTCGCTGCGCCGCGTCAAGGCCGACAGGTCTGTGCCTGTCAGCTTGCTGCGGTACCAATTGAGCCGTATTGGTGGCTGTGCACCCATTTTTTCCGTCATGTTACTGTGCGAGCAGGCGCTTGAAGTTGCCATTCAGTATAAAGGCCAACATGGTATTTTCGACATGAATCACGGCATGGTCGCCACTGAAATCATCGACAAAGCGGGTCACGTCGCCATGGATCTTTGATCGGTAGTCATGCCACAGGATAACAGAGTCGGGCTTGGCCATGGCCAGTGCGTTGGCGGTATCGATCGCCACCGTCTCGTAATCATGGCCGCCATCGATGAAGATGAAATCGAATTGAGCGCTCAATTGCTGCGCTTGCGGATCGAGCTTGCGGCTGTCCAGGTGCAGGCGGGTAATTGCGCACTGGACGTCGGCTGGCGCGCGGTCGATGTAGAACGCGCCTTTTTCCGCAAACTGGCGACGCAGGTAATTGTCGTTTTCCGTGTCATTTTGCAGGATCAGGGCGGCCTTGTCGGCGCTTGCGGCGCTCAGGTCGATGTCGGCGGGCGGCAGGTCCAGCGTGGTGACATGGGCGCCGGGCGGCGCGTTGCTCGCCAGTAAAACCGAGGTAGCGCCCATGTAGGTGCCAAATTCAAAAAAAGTCTGCGCCCCGGTCAGCTTCGCAAGGCTGACCAGGATCGAGCTTTCCAATAGCGTCATGCCGCCGATGGCGCTGCTGGGGATGCTGACGCTGAACATGATGTTTGCGTCGGGAAAGCTCGTTTCAACCTTTTGGAAAAGAACTTTGGGGCGTATCGCGCTCACTTGGGGGGCGCTTGTCGTAGTCGTAGTCATGCTGGGTCCTGTCATTGTTAAGCTACTAATTCCGCAGGGGATAGAGCGGTGTTGCGGCGTGGCACGAAGTACATGATCGTTTCCGACCAGCCCTGCGTGTAATGGCGCAAATACAGGTCGTAGTCCTGGCGGATGCTGGCGATATAGTCTGGAATGCGATGGAAATCGGCGGCGCTATGGTAGACGGAAATGGCCAGCTTGGGATGCTCGTCGCGGATATGGCGTTGCGAGCCGGCCAGGGCCTGCATTTCCCAGCCTTCCAGATCCATCTTGATGAAGCTGACGGCCTGCTTGACGGCCAAGTCGAGGGTGGTCACCTCGATACTGCTCGAACCGGCCGCACTGACTGCGCTCGCTGAGCCTGCATCTGGATTGAACCATAAAGTGCCGGGCTGGTCGGAAATGCCTTGTTCGATGTAGCTGATGCCGTGCCGCTGCGCCAGGCGCGTTTTTGCGTCCTGCATATTCTTCGCTGACGGTTCGAACAGGAACACGGCCCGGTAGTCGGGATAGCGTTCGCAGAACAACTCGGTCGTATCGCCGTCGAATCCGCCGGCGTCGACAAACACTTCGTCCGACAAGCACAGGAAGTGCTCGAAATACTGTTCCGAGAATCGCACTTCGTAGCTGGCCATATGGCGCGGATCGGCACTGAGCCGGTATTGCACCACATGGTCGAATACCGCTCTTGATTCCTCATCGGCAAATTGGGCGCGCAAGTGATCCCAGCGGGGGCCGTTGGCGGCGACATCGGCACGCATTTGTGCGACGAAGGCGGGGGCCGGCACCAGGTCGGGGCGCGCTGCCAGCAGGTCGGCGTAGCTGAGCCTAGCCTTCACCGGCTGCAGCGCCAGCTTGCGGGCGGCCGCAACCGGCGCGATCGACATGGCGCAATTGACCACCATGGCATCGGACGGAAGTTGCTGCATGGCGATGACCGGCTTGCCATGCCATTGCGTGCCACTGGCGCCGTCGTCGACGATGCCATCAATCGCGATGTCCAGCGTCGACAGCAGCGCCTGCGCATGTTCGTTGCGTCCCAGCAGGAAGCGCGGCGCGCTCACCGAGGCCGATAGAAACGCCTGCACCTGTTCGTCCGCGACAGCGTGCCGCGTGATCGATATTGCTGTAACTGACATGGTTAGTCTCCGTACGTGGGATGCTCGATGTGCATCTCTTCAGGCAGTTTTGTTGTTGATCAGGGCAAGCAAGCCCCGCACCGAGCGGAATTGTTTTGACTCAATATCGTCGTCGTCCAGGGTGATATCGAAGCGCGCTTCCAGTTCCAGGATGAACTTGATGATGGCCATCGAGTCGATGATGCCAGCGGCAAGGAAGTCGTCGTCGTCGGTGAAATCCGAAGGCAACGGCGATTTTCTCGCTAGCAGGGTGAGGATGAATGCACGGATGTCGTCTTGCATGGTGTTGCTTTCTTGGTGGGTTCAGGCCTCGATGGTTTCCCAGCGGCGGCTTTGCGAGGATGCAACCATGGCTTCCAGGAAATGCATGCCTTCCAGGGCCAGTTCCGCACTGTACACGGCGCCGCCCTGCCATGGCAGGCCTTGTTGAAATTGCCTTACGCCAACGGCTATATCGCCGTACAAATTGGCGAAGGCTTCGATGAAACCCGCCGGGTGGCCGGCCTTGAAGCGGTTGTAGCGAAGGGCGTTGCTCACTTCGACCTGGCCTGCTCGGTCGATGATCTCGCGTCGTCCGTCGACATGCGACAGAGTCAGTTCCTCAGGCTGTGCCTGATACCACTCGGCAGCGGCCAAATCGCCATAGATGCGGATGCGCAAGCCGTTGCGATGGCCCAGTGCCGACTTGCTGAACCAGAATTGGCCTTGAATGTTGCCGCTGTATTGGCACAGGCAGCCCGCATTGTCGACCACCCCGGCAAACCAGCCATAGTGATTCTGGTCCGATACCAGCTCCAGCGGCTTTTCGCCTGTCAGGTAGGCTACCATCTGATGCAGGTGGACGCCGAGATCGAGATGCAAGGTCGGAATAGCGCCATCGGCCAGTCGCCACGCCTGCGGTGTTGGCTTGTTGCCCCTGGCGTCGACGCGGACAAAGCCTTCCTGCGGCATTTCGGCCTGGAAGTGCAGAATCTTGCCCAGTTTTCCATCGCGGATCTTGCGCTCAAGCTCGCGCAACATCGGATAGCCCGCGTAGTTATACGTCACTGCCAGGAAGGCCTGGTGTTCGTCGCGTACCGCGATGATCTGGCGCGCCTGCTCACTGCTGACGGCAAGCGATTTTTCGCAGATAACGGCGATGCCGGCACGCATGCAGGCCAGTACGCTGTCGACATGCGACGGTGTCGGGGTCAGGATCACGACGGCATCGATGTTGCCCTGTTCGCTGGCCAGCAACGCTTGCCACGTGTCGTAGATGCGTTCTGGATGGACGCCGTACACCTGCCCGCTTTCCTGGTTGGACTCGACATGACGGCTGAAGCAGCCAGCCACAAGCATCCACAGCCCATCCATGGCGCTCGACACAAAATGTGAATAGCCAACGGCGGAACTGCGCGAACCGCCGATAAACGCCAGCCGCAGCGGTGCCGGGGGCGCTGTAAGTGTATTTTCCATGTTTTATTCCCGCTCCGGGGAGCTTGCGTAGGTCTGGACAAGTTGAAATTTCATTAGCTTGCCCATGCTGTTTTTCGGTAGCTGCTCAACAACAAAAAAGCGCCGCGGCTGCTGGAAATCGGCCAGCGCATTGGCGCAGTGAAAGCGCAGCTGGCGCAGGTCGAAGCTGGCGGGATCCCTGACGACCAAGGCCACGGCCACCACTTCGCCCAGCCTGGCGTCGGGAAAGGCAAAGGCGGCGCTTTCCGTGACGGAACCGTGCGAGCCGATCGCTGCCTCGATGTCCGCAGGATAAACATTGATGCCGCCGGTAATGATGACGTCTTTTTTTCGTCCCAGAAAATACAGATAGCCGTCTTCGTCCAGCTTGCCGATATCGCCGGTACGGAAATATTCGCCACACATCGCCGCGCGGGTCAATTCTGGCAGTTGAAAATAGCCGCCAAACAACATGTTGGTCTTGCAGACGATTTCACCGGCTTGGCCGGACGGCAATTGCTCATCGTTTTCGCCCAGGATGCGTAGTTCGACCCCTGGCGCAGCGCGCCCTACCGATTGCAGTTTGGTGCGCGCCGCATTGCCATCGAGATTGGTGGCAATGGCGATTTCCGAGGCGCCATAGCATTCATGGAAATCGCAGGAAAAGCGCGCCAGCAGATCGGCTTTTACAGCGTTTTCCAGCAGGGCCGACGATGACACCAGGCAGCGCAAGCTGCTAACGTCGTGTTCGTCCTGTGCCATGTGGGCGGCAATCTGCTTGAGTTGCGACGACACTGCAATCGTGAAACTGACCCGTTGCGCCTGCACGCAGCGCAACCAGGCCTGGGCCGAGAAATGTGCCATCAGCACCGCGCTGCCGCCGGTCAGCAGTGGCAGCAGTACCAGGCGCTCGGCCAGGGAGTGATACAGCGGCGTCGCGGCCAGGGTGCGATCCTGCGCCGTCATGCCATACAGTTGGACCGCCGCGCGTAGACGGTTGAGTTTAGTGCGCTGGCTTAGTACGATGGGCTTGGGGCTACCCGTCGAGCCGGAGGTCATGGTCAGGATCAGGGCGTCATCTGCCTGGCCCGCATGCAATGGCCGTGCATCGGCCGGCGCCGCCTGCAGCAGTTGCTCCAGTGTGGTGGCGCCGGCGCCGGCGGCATCGATGCTAAGCCAACAGCCATGTACAGCGGCGCTGCCCGGCTCTGCGCGCAGCGCCGCCAGTTGTGGCGACGTTGACACCAGGTGCCTGGCCTGCGCTGCCTGCAAGGAGTGCAGGGCGACCGCCGGCGGCAAGGCCGGACTGAGCGGTACCAGCCCGGCGCCAAGGTCGGCGGCCACCAGTATCAGGGCAACAAATTCCACATTGTTGGGCAAGATAACGCCGATCTGGTCGCCGCGCCGCACGCCGTTGGCTGCCAGCGCATTTGACCAGCGCGCCACCAGTTGCGCAAGCTGTGCGTAGCTGATCTCCCGGCCTTCGCAGGCAATCGCGATTTTTTCCGGCGTGGCGGCGGCGCGGTCGAAGAAAATGCCGCTGATGGTCTCCGGCGCTGCCTGTGGAGGCTGTCTCATTGCTGCCCTGCCATGCCGGAAAATTTGAGGAAAGAGCTGCTTTTTAGTCGGAACAACTGGCCCGCTTCGGACAGATAGACCTGGTCGTCCAGGGTGTCTCGGTTGATCAACGTATTGGCTGCAATGAAATTGCGCGCACCCAAGCGCAAGCCGTGCGCGGTCGAGGAGTTGACGCCGAAAAAGCAGGCGTCACCGATGCGGCAATCGCCGGCGATCGCGATGCCGGCGTTGATCCAGTTGTAGGCGCCGATCACGCAATCGTGGCCGAGATTAACGTTGCTCGAAATAAAAGTGCCACGTCCGATGCGGCAGCCGGGATGGATAGCCACATGGTCCAGGACGATACAGCCGTCCTCGATCAGCACGTCGTCGTGACGCAGCACGGAAGAGTGCACAAAACTGGCCAGGCGGTAGCCTTTTTCCTCGGCTTCGCGGTGCTTGCGCGCCCGCAAGGCATTCATTTCCAGGAATCCAACAGCGATCAGCATGTCGTGCTCATCGGGCGCCAGCTGTAGGGCAACCTGGCTAAATGGCAACAATGGCAAGCCCAGGAAGCTGGTCGTGGCGTCGTCGATACAGGCATCGTCAACTGTGAAGGCGACGATGTCCATGCTGTGGCGTGCGTAGGAATATAACAGTCTGGCAATGGCGCCATTGCCGTAAATAATGGTTTTCATGATGGCTTGGTAATGGAACTGGCCAGGCGAATGACGTCGACCACGCGATCTTGCTGCTCCGTCTGCAGCTCGGGATAGATCGGCAGGCAGATGACTTGATTGGTCATTTCACCGGCCAGTGGCAAATTCGTGCGGGCTGCCGAGGGCATGTTGCGGTACATCGGAAAATCGCTGATCAGGGGATAAAAGTAACGGCGTGCAATGATGCCGGCCTGGCGCAAGGTATCGAACAGGGCATCGCGCGACAGGGCGTAGCCTGGTTGCACCAGAATCGGAAAGTATGAGTGGTTAGCGCTCGTTTCGGGCGCATCGGGCGGGCAATAAATGCCAGCGATGCCGGCCAGTTGTTCGCGATAGCGGCGTGCAACCTTGCTGCGTTCGTGTAGTGCAGCATCGATGCTTTTCAACTGCAGCAGCCCGAACGCGGCGCTCACTTCGTTCATCTTGCCGTTGATGCCGGCCGCGACCACTGTCACTTCATCGATAAAGCCGAAGTTCTTCAAATGGTCGATATGGCGCTTCATCTTGGCATCGCTGCAGACGATGGCGCCGCCTTCGAAGGTATTGAATACTTTGGTCGCGTGAAAGCTCAATACCGACAGGTCGCCATGCGTGAGCAGGCTGTTGCCTTGGTAGTTGACGCCGAATGCATGGGCCGCGTCATAGATGACTTTCAATCCATAATTGGATGCAATGTCATCGATTGCAGCGACGTCGCATGGCCTGCCATAGCAGTGCACAGGCATGATGGCGGTGGTCTGTGGCGTGATTGCCGCTTCGATTTTCCTCGGGTCGATATTGAAGCTGCCTGGCGCAATATCGACAAATACGGGTTTGATGCCATTCCATAGCAGGGAGTGCGCAGTGGCGACGAAGGAATATGGCGAGGTGATCACTTCTCCCGTGATGCGCAGGGACTGCAAGGCGGTCATCAGCGCCAGCGTACCGTTGGAAAACAGCGAAATATATTTCACCCCCAGATAATCGGCCAGGGCCTGCTCCAGTTGGCGATGGAAAGGCCCGCCGTTGGTCAGAATCTTGTTTTCCCAAATCTGCTCCAGATAAGGAATAAATTCCTCCAGGGGCGGCAGCGTGGGCTGTGTAATGTAGATAGGCGTATTTTTATCTGCTGGGGTCATGGTTGCCCTTCCTTTTGCGGTTCCGCTGCAATACCGCTACTTGTCGCTTCAAAACTTGCCGGCTTCTCTCCCGCACACCAGCGTTGCCACATATGGCGCAGGGCCACTTCCAGCCCCTGGGTAATCTCGTCTGGTCGCCCGCTGGCCGCGTTGCGCATCCGTTCTCGCATTTCCAGGCGTATGCCGGCAAGCCGGCCGGGATCGCTGGCGTACGACAGTCCTTTGGCGAGGAAATCTTCTTCTCCGCGGGCGATGAAATCTTGCAACCGCGCATGCGACAGGATGGCGGCACTGACGTAACCTGGCAAGGTGGGACCGACCATGGTCAGCGTGGGCACGCCCATCCATAAGGCGTGAAAGCCGGTGGTGCCGCTGGTGTACGGGTAGGTGTCGAGGCAGAGGTCGACCTGGCTGTGCAATGCCAAGTAATCGTGGATATTGGTGTAGCGATGAAACATCAGGCGGCCCGCATCGATGCCCTCGCTGGCAAACCACGAACGCAGCCGGTCGCTGGCCTGCTTGTCGGGGATCGCCGCGAGCAGCATTTTGGCCTCTGGCACCATGCGCAACAAGGCGGACCAGCGGCCGATGACGTCGCGGCTCAATTTGCCCGCCCGGTTGAAACTGCCGAAAGTGATGTAGCCATTTTCGATCGACGGCGCCGGGCTGATTGCAGGGGCTTCGGGAGATGGCAGAAAAGGCGCGGTAGCAGGCAAGCGCACCAGCTTCTCGGTGAACTGGTCGTCAAGTTCGCCGGGAGGGGAAAAATAGCGATCCGTCAGAAAGTAATCGATCGCCTGCAAGCCCGTCGTCCCTGGGTAACCGATCCAGGTAACTTGCAGCGGCGCCGGCTTGCGCGCGAAAGTGGGCAGGCGGTTGAAGCCGGTATGGCCCGACAAGTCGATCAGGATGTCGATCGCGTCGCTGGCGATCAGCTGCGCCAGTTCCGCATGGCTCAGTTTTTCAACCTGGCGCCAGAGCGCGAACAGGCCGTGCAGGTGCCGGCTGATATGGTCATCATGAAAGCTGTTGGCGTAGGCGACGATTTCCACTTGCCGCGATTGGCTCAAGTATTCCAGGATGGGCGTGATGAAATGGGCTACCGCATGGTTATACAAGTCGGCTGATACAAAGCCGATGCGCAGACGGCGCTCTGGATCACGCACATTGCCATGCTGCGGCCAGGAGGCGCGCAGCGGCGCCTCAAACTGCGCGCCATAGCGAAGGTGCTCGGCAAACAGGGCGGAAGCGTCGATTTTTTCGCTGTGTGTCAGGTAGAACAGCAAGTTGCTGTGCAATTCATCCCAGTCCGGATTGATCTTCAGTGCCTTGCGGCAATGCTCGATGGCTTGGTCGATGCGGCCCAGGCGGGTCAATGCGGCACTGATATTGACATATGCCCGGCGGTGATGCGGATCGAGTTTGACCACGGTTTCAAAACTGTTGACAGCTTCGCTCAGGCGGCCCATCTCCATCAGGCAAGTACCGAGGTTGACATGCGCGGCGGTCGATTTCGGCCCCAGCTTCACGGCGCGCCGGCAGCTTTCCAGCGCGGCTTCCCGCTGTCCCATGGCGTTCAGGACGGCGGCGATATTGCTGTGGGTGACAGGACTGTCCGGTGCCAGCAGGGCCACTTGCCGGAAGGATGCCAGCGCCGCCTCCAGTTGGCCGTCTTCTTGCAGGGCGATGCCGAGGTTGTTGAGGGCGTCGATATTACCTGGTTCTAACAGTAGCGCTGCCTGGTAAATGGCGATGGCCGGCTCCTTGCGCCGGGTTTCACGCAGCAGGTCGGCGTAATGCAGCATGGGTGCGGCGAGCGACGCGTCGAGCGCGATCGATTGCCGGTACGCGCGCTCGGCCTCGGCCGTTGCGCCTAGCGCATGCAAGCTGCGCCCCAGGCCATGGTAGTGTGCCGCGTTTGCCGTCGGTAGCGCCGTGGCGCTGCGATAGCTGGCCGCCGCCTGCGCATTGCGATCGAGGCGGAATAGCACATTGCCCATGCCGCCATGCGCCATGGCGTTTTGAGGATCGCGTTCCAGCGCCGCCGCATAGCTTTCCAGTGCCGCATCGGGCCGGTTCAGGGCGACGTGCACGTCGCCCAGTTTGCGATGCATGTCGGCTGCGCCCGGTTCTAGCGCCAGCGCCTGGCGATAGCTCGACTGCGCCGACTGAAATTGCTGCTGCGCCACCAAGACGTCGCCCTTGCCACGATGCGCCATGGCGAGCGCGGGATCGATATCGAGCGCGCCGCCATAGCATTGCCCGGCTTCCTTCAGGTGCCCTTGCGCTTGCAGCACGTCGCCCAGGCCGCTGAGCGCTTCGGCATAGGTTGGCGCCAGTTCCAGGGCGCGCACGAAATACGGCATGGCCAGGTCGGGATGCCCGCCATCCATATGGGCATTGCCCAGGTGCAGATGGGCTTCGGCGTCGTCGGGTGCCAGTTCCACCGTCTTTTGCAGGGCCGATAAGGCGTCCTTGCCCTGCAGCCGCAAGGCCATGCCCAGCACGCGCCAGGCCAGGGCCGACGTGGGGTAGGCGTCCGCCATGGCGCGTGTCGCCTCCTCCATCTGGAGCTGCTCGCCGCTTTCATACAAGCGAACGATGTGGTCGATTTCCTGTTGACTCGGCTGCTGAGCGTCGTTCGGCGGCAATGTTGCGGGATCGGTAGCGTGCATGAGGGAAAGGAAGAGTGTATGCCACTGTCGATTGTAACGGTTGGAAGTGCTTTATAGAAACTTCTTCTTCAGAAAGTTCAATTTGAAAAAAATGGCGTGGACGTCTTGCGACGTCCACGCCATTGTACATCGCGGCTTGCCAGCAATGAGTGGCTTACATATTCGGATAATTCGGGCCGCCGCCGCCTTCTGGCGTCACCCACACGATATTTTGCGTCGGGTCCTTGATGTCGCAGGTCTTGCAGTGCACGCAGTTCTGCGCATTGATCTGCAGCCGTTCGGCGCCGGCGTCGTTTTTCACGTATTCGTACACGCCGGCGGGACAGTAACGCGCTTCCGGACCGTCATACATGGCCAGGTTGACGTCGACCGGCACGCTGGCGTTTTTCAACGTCAGGTGGATTGGCTGGTCTTCCGCGTGATTCGTGTTCGAGATGAAGACCGAGGACAGTCTGTCGAACGTCAGCTTGCCATCAGGTTTTGGATACACGATTTTTTTCGACTGCGCCGCCGGTTTCAGGCATTCATGGTCGCCATGCGTATGGTGCAGCGTCCATGGCGCCTTGCCGCGGAAGACGATCTGGTCGATCCCCGTCATCAGGCTGCCCAGGTACAGGCCCTTCGACAGCCAAGGCTTGACGTTGCGCGCCACGTGCAGCTCTTCATGCAGCCAGGATTGTTCAAAAGCAACGGGATAGCTGGACAGTTCGTCGTGCTGGCGCTGTTCGCCCAGCGCGCCGAAGGCTGCCTCGGCTGCCAGCATGCCGCTCTTGATCGCTGCGTGGCTGCCCTTGATGCGGCTCATGTTCAAAAAGCCCGCATCGCAGCCGATCAGCGCGCCGCCGGCAAACACCAGCTTGGGCAGCGATTGCAGGCCGCCGGCGGTGATCGCGCGCGCGCCGTAGGAAATGCGTTTGCCGCCTTCGAAAAACTTGCGGATTTCCGGATGCGTTTTATAGCGCTGGAATTCCTCGTACGGCGACAAATACGGGTTTTCGTAGGCCAGGCCCACCACATAGCCGACCATGACCTGGTTGTTTTCCATGTGGTATAGGAAGGAGCCGCCATAGGTCTTCGAATCGAGGGGCCAGCCCGTCGAGTGGATCACCAGGCCCGGCTTGTGCTGCGCCGGGTCGATTTCCCACAATTCCTTGATGCCGATGCCGTACGATTGGGGGTCTTTGCCGGCGTTCAAGTCATACTTGGCCATCAGTTGCTTGCCCAGGTGGCCGCGCGCGCCTTCGGCGAACAAGGTGTACTTGGCGTGCAATTCCATGCCCAGCTGGAAGTCGGGACCTGGCTCGCCGTCGCGCTTGACACCCATGTTGCCGGTTGCCACGCCTTTGACTGAGCCGTCGTCGTTGTACAGAATTTCCGCGGCAGAGAAGCCGGGGAAGATTTCCACGCCCAGGCTTTCCGCCTGCTGACCCATCCAGCGCACCACATTGCCGAGCGAGACGATGTAATTGCCGTGGTTTTCAAAGCAGGCCGGCACGGCGAAGTTTGGTGTCTTGTAGGCCTTGGTTTCCGTCAGCAGCAAGATGCGGTCTTCTGTCACTGGCGTGTTCAGGGGCGCGCCCAGTTCTTTCCAGTTCGGTATCAGTTCCGTCAAAGCTTTCGGGTCCATGATGGCGCCCGACAGGATGTGCGCACCGAGTTCGCCGCCTTTTTCCAGCACGCAGACCGACACTTCCTGGCTCTTCTCTAAGGCCAGCTGCTTCAGGCGGATTGCCGCCGCCAAGCCTGCGGGGCCACCGCCGACGATCACCACGTCATACTCCATGGTGTCGCGCGGTCCGTACTGTTCAACTAAGTTATTAGGCTGTGTCATGGTCTCGATTGTTGGTCACTAAATGGGTGGGTGAGGAATCTTCGTATAAATTTAAGCACGAGTGTGCTTGTTTTTGTCGAGGATTGCAACTTTGGCGCCATTTTGCGTGACATTGCCCCTTGCCGCAATCTAATTCGAGCCATTTTGTGTAATGATACCGCTTACCTTTGCTCAAGTGTGGCGCGGGGTATTTTGCCCCCTGCCGCCATGGCGTGCGGTAAAATGTTATCTAAAATAAAACAGGAGTAGCTCGTGGGCATAGAAGTCAATTTCGAGGGCAAGATTGCCCTGATTACCGGCGCATCGAGCGGCCTCGGCGCGCGTTTTGCAAAAGTGCTGGCCCAGGCGGGCGCGCAAGTCGTGCTGGCCTCGCGGCGCACCGAACGCCTGAAAGAGTTGCGCGCCGAAATCGAAGCCGATGGCGGTGCCGCGCACGTGGTGTCGCTCGACGTGACCGACTTTGCCAGCATCAAGTCGGCCATCGCGCATGCGGAAACAGAAGCGGGCCCCATCGATATCCTCGTCAACAATTCCGGTGTCTCCACCACGCAACGCCTGGTCGATGTCACGCCAGAAGATTACGCGTTCGTCATGGACACCAACCTGCGCGGCTCCTTCTTCGTGGCCCAGCAAACGGCCAAGCGCATGATCGCGCGCGCCAAGGGCGACCCGAAGAAACAGCACCGCATCATCAATATCGCCTCGATGGCGGGCTTGCAGGTGCTGCCGCAGATCGGCGTGTATTGCATGAGCAAGGCGGGCATGGTGCACATGACGCGCGCCATGGCCGTGGAATGGGGCAAGTATGGCATCAACACCAACGCCATTTGCCCAGGCTACATTTCCACGGAAATCAACGAAGATTATTTCGCCACCGAGCAGGGCAAGAAGCTGATCGAAATGCTGCCCAATAAACGCCCGGGCAAGCCGGAAGACCTGGACGGCTTGCTGCTGTTGCTGGCGGGTGAGGATTCGCACTTTATCAACGGCGCGATCATTTCTGCCGATGGCGGCATGAGCACGTTTTAAAACGTTGGCCTGGCCGCAGTCCTAGCGCTGTAGCTGCAGTCCTACCAGCTTGTGCACCAGCTCCGACGAGGTCGCGGCAGCGAATTTACGCATCAGCTTGGCACGGTGCATTTCTACCGTGCGCGGGCTGAGGTCGATCTGGCGGGCGATCACCTTGCTGGTCTTGCCTTCCACCAGCAGGGCGGCGATCTCGCGTTCGCGCGGTGTCAGTTCCGCCGTCACGGGACGTTTCTCGCTGACATCTTCGAACGTCCAGATGCCTGCTCCCAGCGGTGCGTTCGGCAGCATGGCGTGGCCCGTGACGTGGCACCAGAACAATTCCCCATTGCTGCGGCGCATGATGCGCTCGTCCGAATAGCGGCCCTTGGCATTCATGATGGGGATGATGCGCTCACCCGTGCGCAGGAATTCGGCGTGCGTGGGGTAGAGTACTTCGAACGACTGGTCGTCGAGCCGGGCGCGCGCATAGCCGAACATGGCCGCCAGCGCTTCGTTGCAGCTGCGCATGATGCGGTTTTCCGACATGCACATGCCCACGGGCGCGTGCAGGAAGATGCTTTCATAATCGATGGCTGACGCGGCGTTCATCTGATACGTATCACTCTCACAAGGGGATGGCTGGCACGGCGCCGGTAGTTCTACGGTATTGTACTTTCCACTCGCGTATTTTATGCTGGGGCGCTGCCTGAGTCATGGACGCAATCATGCACTCAACCATGGACTCAAGACCTAAGCTTAACAAAAGATAGAGGGACACTCATGAATAAAGTTTATCCTGACGCCGCCTCGGCGTTGGCCGGTATCGTCCAAGATGGCCAGACCA
The DNA here is from genome assembly GCF_029892305.1 of Janthinobacterium sp. CG_23.4. Lineage (NCBI taxonomy): Bacteria > Pseudomonadati > Pseudomonadota > Betaproteobacteria > Burkholderiales > Oxalobacteraceae > Janthinobacterium > Janthinobacterium sp. CG_23.4. The sequence goes on from NZ_JARXUX010000001.1 coordinate 2,025,111, forward strand.
TCGCCGTCGGCGGCTTCGGCCTGTGCGGCATTCCCGAAGCCCTGATTGGCGCCTTGCGCGATTCGGGCGTGACGGGGCTGACCGCCATTTCCAATAACGCTGGCGTGGACGGTTTCGGCCTGGGCCAGCTGCTCACCACGCGCCAGATCAAGAAAATGATCGCCTCCTATGTGGGCGAAAACAAGGAATTCGCGCGCCAGTACCTGGCCGGCGAACTGGAGCTGGAATTTACGCCGCAAGGCACGCTGGCGGAAAAACTGCGCGCCGGCGGTGCGGGTATCCCTGCCTTTTTCACCAAGACGGGCGTGGGCACCATTGTTGCCGACGGCAAGGAGCTGCGCGAATTCGACGGCGAACACTATGTGATGGAGCGCAGCCTGGTGGCCGATGTGTCGCTGGTGAAGGCCTATATGGCCGACCGCGCAGGTAATTTGGTGTACCGCAAGACGGCGCGCAATTTCAACCCGAACGTGGCCATGGCGGGCAAGATCACCGTCGTTGAAGTGGAAAAACTGGTCGAAGTGGGCGAGATCGATCCGGACCAGGTGCATACGCCGAGCATCTTCGTGCACCGCATCGTGGTCAACGCGAACCCGGAAAAACGCATCGAGCAGCGCACCGTGCGCACTGAAGCATAAAAAAGAATACGGAGAACATCATGGCTTGGACGAGAGATCAAATGGCTGCCCGCGCGGCCAAGGAATTGCAGGATGGCTTTTATGTGAACCTGGGCATCGGCTTGCCGACCCTGGTAGCGAACTATGTGCCGGACAATATCGAAGTATTCCTGCAGTCGGAAAACGGTTTGCTGGGCATCGGCCCGTTTCCCACCGATGCGCAAGTCGATGCCGACCTGATCAACGCGGGCAAGCAGACGGTGACGGCCCTGCCCGGTGCCGCCTACTTCAGCTCGGCTGACTCGTTTGGCATGATCCGTGGCGGCAAGATCAACCTGGCCATCCTGGGCGCCATGCAAGTGTCGGAAAAGGGCGACCTGGCGAACTGGATGATTCCAGGCAAGATGGTCAAGGGCATGGGCGGCGCCATGGACTTGGTCGCCGGCGTCAAGCGCGTGGTGGTACTGATGGAACACGTGGCTACGGCCAAGGATGGCACGACGTCGCACAAGCTGCTCAAGCGCTGCGACTTGCCGCTGACGGGCGTGGGCGTGGTTGACGTCATCATCAGCGACCTGGGCGTCATCGATGTGACGGAAAACGGCTTGAAGCTGGTGGAACTGGCGCCGGGCGTTACCAAGGAACAAGTGCAGGCGGCTACGGGCGCAGAACTCGACGTTTCGGCCGTTTAAGTGAAATAGCAGCGGCGCAATGTCAGCGACGCGTCGTGATGGAGCAGGGCGGACAGCGATGTCCGCCTTTTTTTTAGGCGCCAGCCTTGCCGCGCAAGTCGTCCAGGCTTTACGCTTGGTTGGTGATGTAATGCGCTAAGCGCGCCATGAAAAAAGCCCCGCAGATTGCTCTGCGGGGCTTCTGATTCCATTGCTTGGAAAGTGCTGCTTACTTGACGATATTTACGCTTGGTGCAACATAGGCGTCGTCGGCCGGGTGGGTTGGATTGGCCAGCTCGCTGTGCAGCTTGTCCATGTCCAGTTCCTTTTCCCATTTCGACACGACGATGGTGGCCACGCCGTTGCCGACGAAGTTGGTCAGCGCGCGGCATTCACTCATGAAACGGTCGATGCCGAGGATCAGTGCCATGCCGGCCACGGGAATCGTCGGTACCACGGCCAGGGTGGCAGCGAGGGTAATGAAGCCGGCGCCGGTGATGCCGGAAGCGCCTTTCGAGGTCAGCATCGCCACGCCGAGGATGGTCAATTCCTGCCAGATGGTCAGTTCCGTGTTGGTCGCTTGTGCCACGAACAGGGCCGCCATGGTCATGTAGATGTTGGTGCCGTCCAGGTTGAACGAGTAGCCGGTAGGCACGACCAGGCCGACCACCGGTTTCGAGCAGCCCAGGCGCTCGAGTTTTTTCATCAGCGCCGGCAGGGCCGATTCCGACGAGCTCGTGCCCAGCACGATCAGCAGTTCTTCCTTGATGTACAACAAGAAGCGGCCGATCGAGAAGCCGGTGTACTTGGCGATCAGGCCCAGCACGACGAAGACGAACAGGAAGCAGGTCAGGTAGAACGAACCCATCAGTTTAGCCAATGGAATCAGCGAGGCCAGGCCGTATTTGCCGATCGTGAAGGCCATCGCGCCAAATGCACCAACGGGAGCGACTTTCATGATGATGTTGACCATGCCGAAAATGGCATGCGACAGCTCGTCGATCAGCTTGGTGACGGGACGGCCGCGTTCGCCCAGCAGGGACAGCGAGAAGCCGAACAGAATGGCGATCAGGAGCACTTGCAGAATGTCGCCCTTGGCGAAGGCGTCAACGAAGGTCTTCGGGATGATGTTCATCAGGAAGTCGGTCGTCGTCATGCCTTCGGCGTGCGTGTATTGCGCGATCGACTTGGCGTCCAGGTGGGCAGGATCGGCGTTGAAGCCGGCGCCCGGTTTCAGGATGTTGGCAACGACCAAGCCGATGGCCAGTGCGAAGGTAGAAACCACTTCAAAGTACAGCAGCGCCTTGCCACCTACGCGGCCGATTTTCTTGACATCTTGCATACCAGCAATGCCGGAGACCACGGTACAGAAGATCACCGGGGCGATGATCATCTTGATCAGTTTGATAAAGCCGTCACCCAGCGGTTTCATGTCGACCGCGTTGGATGGGTAGAACACCCCCAGCAGCACGCCCGCCACGATGGCGAACAGCACCTGTACATACAGGATTTTATAGAATGGTTTTTTCACGAGTTGTCTCCTCTTGCGCGTTAATGCTGCGATCATCCACGCATTGCCGGGCCGGCTCAATTGTGGATAACCGCAGATATGCATTTTCGCTATATCGGGTATTGCTCCATGGCGAAGGTGCCAGTGCTGTGCTGCGGCGCAGCATTTCAAGCGTGCGCTTGGAGCATTGCCCGTGCTGCGCTACACTGCCGTAGCGCCCGCGCGCGAGAGACCCCATGGCAGGCAGGAAGCGGTGCTCTTTTTACATCAAATAAGGAATTGTCATGATTCAAGCGAGCATCAAATCCGTCCAGTGCATTTCCCCTGCAGGCTTGCATACCATGTCCTACAAGGAGTGGGGCGCGCCCGACAATCCGAACGTGCTCGTCTGCGCCCATGGCGTGACGCGCGTGGCAGACGACTTTGACGATCTGGCGCGCGCCATGGCCAGCGATTACCGCGTCATCTGCCCCGACGTGGTAGGGCGCGGCCGCTCGGGCTGGCTGGCCAACCCGCAGTTCTACCGCGTGCCGCAATATGTGAGCGATATGGTGACCCTGCTGGCGCGTGTGCTGGCGTGTGGCGAGCGCCAGACGGTGGACTGGTTCGGCACGTCCATGGGCGGCTTGATCGGCCTGGGCCTGGCATCGTTGACTAACAGTCCGATCAGCAAGCTGGTACTGAACGATATCGGCCCGACCCTGGCGCCGGAAGCCTTGCAGCGCATCGGCGACTACATCGGCCAGGACTTGCGTTTTGAAACCTTCGAGCAGGGCGCCAAGTTTGTGCGCGACGTGTCCGCCAGCTTCGGCCCGCATACAGACGCGCAGTGGCATAAACTGGCAGCCGATGTGTTGCGCCAGGATGAGGATGGCCATTGGCGCCGCCACTATGATATGGGCCTGGCCATGCCGTTCCGCTCGGCCACGCCAGAATCGGCGGCCAGCGACGAAGCCATGCTGTGGGCCGCCTACGATGCCGTGCGCTGCCCCACCTTGCTGGTGCGCGGGTCGGAATCGGATTTGCTGTCGCGCGCAACGGCGCACAGTATGCTGGGCCGCGGCCCAAAGGCGCAGCTGGTCGAGATCGAAGGTGTCGGACATGCGCCTACTTTTGTCCACGACGCGCAGATCGCCATCGCGCGCAAGTTTTTGCTGGGTAAGTAGTCAGAGATAAATGAAGCCATAAGGCTGTACAGATTTTGAAACAAGCGAAAGAAGAAGCATGCAAATTACACGACTGCACGTAGGCAAACGCCTTTCCGAAGTAGCGGTACACAACAACACCATCTACCTGGCCGGCCAGATTGCCGAAGACACGACGCAAGACATCGTCGGCCAGACGCGCGAAGTGCTCGGCCACGTCGATCGCCTGCTGATGGAAGCGGGCAGCGACAAGACCTGCATTCTGTCGTGCCAGATCTATATTGCCGACATGAAGGACTTCGATGGCATGAATGAGGTGTGGGATGACTGGGTAGCTTCCGGCCACACGCCGCCGCGCGCCACCGTAGAGGCGAAGCTGGCCAATCCGGCCTGCCTGGTAGAAATTGTCATCATCGCCGCAGAACGTTAAGTTATTTGGTTTTTAAGTTTTTAAGTTCATAAGGCATTACATGGTTTCCATCTCGGCCCCGAATAGCGCCACATCGGAACAATTGGTAGAGGGCTTGAGTGCGCCGGACAGCGCGCGCGTGCTCGACGCGCTCACGTATGCCACCGAAGCGTATGGCGACAAGCAGACTTTTGCCGGCTGTTCTGCGCTGGAGTTTGCCATCGGCGTGGCCACCACGCTGGCCTTCTTGCGCAGCGATGCAGAAACGCGCATCGCCGGCCTGATGTTCGAGCTGACCATGCTGGACCCGGATACGGCGGCCGATATCGAGCCACGCTTCGGCAAGCAGGTGTGCGACCTGGCGACAGGCGTACGCCAGCTGATACGCCTGCGCGCGCTGACCCAGGCACAGCACGGCAGCGCTGCGGGGCGCGGCAAGAATGCGGCGCAGCAAGCCGTGGCCCAGGTGGAAACCTTGCGCAAGATGTTGCTGGCGATGGCTTCCGACATGCGCGTCGTGCTGGTGCGCCTGGCCGCCTGCGTCACGACTTTGCGCTATTTCGCCGAAATAAAGCTGTTCAACGACATGACGCGTGAATACGGCAAGGAAACGCTGGACCTCTACGCACCGCTGGCCAACCGCCTCGGCATCTGGCAGCTGAAGTGGGAACTTGAAGACTTGTCGTTCCGCTTCATCGAGCCGGAAGCGTATAAACGCATCGCCAAGATGCTCGAAGAAAAGCGCATGATGCGCGAGGGCTTTGTGTCCTCGGCGATTTTGCGCTTGCAGACCGAACTGGCTTCGGCCGGTATCGAAGCGGAAGTATTTGGCCGCCCGAAACACATTTACAGCATCTGGAACAAGATGCGCGGCAAGGAGCTCGATTTCACGGCCCTGTACGATGTCCGCGCCTTCCGCGTTATCGTCGCCGACGTGAAAACTTGCTATACGGTGCTGGGCGTGGTGCACAATGTCTGGACCCCCATCCCGAAAGAATTCGACGATTATATTTCGCGCCCGAAAGCGAACGGCTATCAGTCGTTGCACACGGTAGTGACGGCCGAGGATGGTCGTCCGCTGGAAGTGCAAATCCGCACCAATGAAATGCACAGCTTTGCCGAATACGGCGTGGCCGCGCACTGGCGCTACAAGGAAGAGGGCGGCTCCAACTTTGCTGGCCAGAAATACGACGAAAAGATTGCCTGGCTGCGTCAATTGCTGGCCTGGAAGACAGAAGTAGCTGACGCTGTCGTAGGCCAGGAAGAGATCCAGCGCGAATGGGTGGAAAAGCTCAAATCGGCCACCCTGGACGACCGCATTTTCGTCATGACGCCGCAAGCGCGGGTGCTCGAATTGCCGGTCGGCGCCACGCCCGTCGACTTTGCGTATCACTTGCATACGGACGTGGGCCACCGCTGCCGCGGTGCCAAGCTCGACGGCATCATGGTGCCCCTGAATACGCCATTAAAGAATGGCCAGACCTGCGAAATCATCACGGCCAAGGGCGCGCCAGGCACGGCCGGGCCGTCGCGCGACTGGCTCGGTACCGGCTACGCCGCCAGCACCCGCACGCGCTCCAAGATTCGCGCCTGGTTCCACGCCATCGACATGCAGGAAACCCTGGCCCACGGCCGCGCGCTGGTGGAAAAATCCCTGCAGCGCGAAGGCAAGACGGCCGTCAATCTGGAAGCGCTGGCGCAAAAGCTGGGCTTTGCGAAAGTCGACGAGCTGTTCCTGTCGGTGGGCAAGGATGAATTCAGCCTGCGCCACGTGGAGCAGGCGCTGCACGATAATGGTGAAGTGGTGGTGCCGGAAGACGCCGTGTTGGTGGGCAAGAGTCGCGCCTCCAGCGTGGAGCAGGGCGCCAAGTCCGGTGTGCTGGTCGTGGGCACGGAAGGCCTCATGACGGTGCTGGCCAAGTGCTGCAAGCCGGCGCCGCCGGACAGCATCGTCGGCTTCGTCACGCGCGGCAAGGGCGTCTCTATTCACCGCGCCACCTGCAAGAACTTCGAGGAAATGCGCGCCAAGTCGCCTGAACGCGTGATTTTCACCGAGTGGGGCAGCACCGGCGTGCACGACACCGTGTATCCGGTCGATGTGTTCATCTTGGCTGGCGACCGCCAGGGCTTGCTGCGCGATATATCCGAAATATTTTCGCGCGAAAAGATCAACGTGATCGGCGTCAACACCCAAAGCGCCAAGGGCCAGGCGCGCATGACGTTTACGGCCGAGATCAGCTCGACGGCGCAGTTGTTGAAGGCGCTCAATGTGATCAAGGACGTCAGTGGTGTACTGGAGGCAAGGCGCAGTTAGTTTTGTTGAACCCCAAGAGCAGAGGCTGGGGTCAGACCCTGATGGTCTGACCCCGGTATTTGCCGTTGGGTAAAATTAATGCGTCTTGTCACCCGCATGCAGCCCCGCCATCGTGGCCGTCTCCGGCTGCAGCGTAATATGATCAATCCCATGCTTGTCCAACAGCATCTTCTTGATCGCGCGCAAGACCTTGGGCCAATGGTCGAGGTGCTCGATTTCCACGTGGCCGATCAGGGCCGGTTGGCCCGGCGACATGTCCCATACATGTAAATCGTGCACGGCAATCACGCCGTTTACTTGCTCCACGTCCGTGCCCACGGCGATGTAGTCGATATGCAGGGGGACGCCTTCCATCAGGAAGTGGTACGACTCGCGCAGTACGCCGAAGGTCGATTTCAGGATCAACAGAGACACCATCACCGACAGCAGCGGGTCGATCTGCATCCAGCCCGTGAAGTAAATCACGGCGCCGGCGACGATGGCGGCGACCGAGCCGAGCAAATCGCCCATCACGTGCACCAGGGCGGCGCGTGTGTTGACGCTTTGCTTGTCTTTCGACAATACCCATGCCACCACCACGTTGATCGCCAGGCCGATGAAGGCGACGATGACAACCATGCCCCCCTTGACCGCTTGCGGGGCGGAAAAGCGCAGCACGGCTTCATAGCAGATCGACCCCACCACGCACAGCATGGCCAAGCCATTGACGAAGGCAGCGAGCGCTTCGGCGCGGCCAAAGCCGAACGAGTGGCGCGCTGAAGGCGGGCGGCGCGCGATCAATTGCGCCAGCAGGGCCAGGCCCAGCGCTGCGGCGTCCGTGACCATGTGGCCCGCGTCGGAAATTAAGGCTAGCGAATTGGACAGGAAACCAGCGGCTACCTCGATGCCGGCAAACGATAGCGTCAGTGCCAGCGCCCACGCCAGGATGTTCTGGCTGCGCCCCTCGAACGAATGGGTATGCTGGGCGTCACCCTTCAGGTGGGCGTGCAGACGGGTGGCGTCGTGGTCGCTGTGCGTCGGCTGCATGGCATGCCTTGTTGAATCAGATGGCAGTCAGTGTAATTGAAAAGCAGCAAGATAGTCGGCACGTAAAAAAACCTGCAGGGGCGCCAGCACTGCAGGTGTTTGATATGGCAGACCAGCTTACTGCGCGGCCGTCTCGCCAAACTTGCCTTCGCGGAAGTCCTGCACGGCCTGCACTACTTGCGCCTGGGTATTCATGACAAACGGGCCGTATTGCGCGATGGGCTCGTTCAAGGGCTGGCCGGCGACGAGGATGACGCGGCCGCCTTCGGGTGCTTCGATGCGCACGCCGTCGCTGCCCGGCGGGTTGGCAAAGATCGCCATGCGCAGCGCGGGCACGGCCTTGCCATCGACCTGTACCTCGCCACGGAAGGTGTACAGGAAGGCATTATGGCCATCTGGCAATGGCTGCTCGAAGCTGCTACCGGCCGGCAAGTCGATGTCCAGGTACAGTGGCTGCGTCAGTTCGCGCTGCACGGCGCCCGCCACGCCATGGCTGGTACCGGCGATCACTTGCACGGCCACGCCCGCCTACGTGCTGTAGCGGGGGATGTCGCTGCTGCTGAAATCGCGGTACCACGGCGCGCGCATCTTGTCGCGCGCTGGCAGATTCAGCCATAGCTGAAAGCCTTCCATCACGCCTTCTTCCTGCTCCGGCATTTCCGAGTGGATCACGCCGCTGCCGGCCGTCATCCATTGCATGCCGCCCGAGTTCAACAAGCCTTCGTTGCCGGCGCTATCCTTGTGGCGCATGCGCCCCTGAATCATGTAAGAGACCGTCTCGAAACCGCGGTGCGGATGCTCGGGGAAGCCGGCGATATAGTCGTTTGGCTGGTCGCTGGCGAAATTGTCTAGCATCAAGAACGGGTCGAGGCGGCGCTGCAGCTGCTGCGTCAGCACGCGGTTGATCTTCACGCCGGCGCCATCCATGACAGCCTGGCCGGCGATCACGCGCTCGACGCCGCGTGGCTTGTTGACGGTGGTGGTATCGCGCATTGTGTTCTCCTGTTTGGGGGCAGACCCGCCGGAACTCGGCGTCTCCGTCTGCCCCCTAGTTGCGGCAGTCAGCGTTTACACCAAAATCGCATTGATCTCGGCATCGGCTTGCGCCTGCGCCTTGGCCACCGCTTCCGGGCCCATGCCCATGCCTTCCGCATACACGTAGTGCACGTCGCTCATGCCCAAAAAGCCGAACATGGTATTGAGGAAAGGCACCTGGCTGTCGTGCGCGCTATCGCGGTGCAGACCGCCGCGGGACAGGCCCACATAGACTTTCTTGCCCGTCAGCAGGCCCACGGGACCGTTTTCCGTGTACTTGAAAGTGACGTTGGCGCGGGCAATCGCGTCGAACCAGCTTTTCAGTTGCACGGTGATGCCGAAGTTGTACATCGGCGCGCCAATCACGATCACATCGGCTGCTTGCACTTGCGCAATGAGTGCGTCGTCCAGGGCGATACGGGCCGCTTGGCTTTCCGTGCGCTGGTCGGCCGGCGTGAACAGTGCTTGCAGGGTCGCTTCGTCGAGCACGGGATGCGGTGCGGCAGCGAGGTCGCGGCGTATCAGGCTGGCGTCAGGGTGGCTGGTTTGCACGCGGGCAACGATGGCGTCAGCCAAACGGGTCGAGGCGGAACCGGTGCTGCGGGCGCTGGAATTAATTTGCAGGATGTTCATCTTGTTTCTCCGTGTAGGGTGTCTTGCGATGGATGAACTATAGCAATTCCAAAATTGATGCAGAAGACGTTAAAATGGATAACATTAATCCACTCATGCAACAATCAAAAATATGGATATCGATCCTGGAGATTTGCTACTGTTCGCGCGCGTCATCGAATGCGGCAGTTTCTCGCGCGCCGCCGGGCGCGTGGACTTGCCCAAGTCGACCTTGTCGCGGCGCATTTCGCTACTCGAAGCCAAGCTGGGCGAACGGCTGCTGCTGCGCACCACGCGCAAGCTGGCGCTGACGGAGTTTGGCGCCAGCTTGCTCGAGCATGCGCGCAAGGTGGTCGAGGAAACGGAGGCGGCCGCTGCGCTGGCCCAGCACCGCCAGGCGCAGCCCAGTGGCTTGCTGCGCATTTCCATGCCGGCCGACTTTGGCGACGCGCTGATGCGCGAGGTGCTGGCCGAGTTCGTGCGCCGCTACCCGGCCATTTCCTTGGAGCTGGACTTGTCGGCGCGCCGTGTGGATTTGCGGGAAGAAAATTTTGACCTGGCCATCCGCATGGGCAACTTGCCCGACGACGCAGGCCTGGCGGCGCGCCGCGTGGCCTTCAGCACCCTGGGCCTGTATGCCTCGCCGCAATATGTCAGCGTGCATGGTTTGCCTGAGCATCCCGACGACCTGTACGGTCATGACTTGCTCAGCTTGCCGCGCGCCGTGCATGGCCTCGTGCACTGGACTTTGATGCGTGGCAAGACGACCTGGGAGCGCGACTTGCCTGTGCGCCTGCTGGCAAACTCGCCGGAATTGCTGGTGCGCATGGCGTGCACTGGCGTGGGTATCGCGGCCAGCACGGACCGTTTTGCCAAGGCCTATGTGGCAACGGGCGAATTGGTGCGCGTGCTGCCGGAATGGAGCTTCCCGCTGGTCACGGGCTGGGCCGTGTTTCCAGGTCGGCGTTTGATGCCGGCCAAGACGCGCGCCTTTCTGGACCTGATGCAGGAAATGTACCAAACGGACGCGCCTATTTAGCAGCGCGCCGTGCTGCCTTAAATGGCTGTGGGCACGTTAGCCATGACGACGCCCAGCTGCACGGGGCCGGCCGCTTGCCAGGCGGCATTGAAATCGACTGTGCCTTTCGGGAACAGCATGACGACGGTGGAGCCGAGCAGGAAGCGGCCCAGTTCTTCGCCTTGTTTCAACACGATATTGTCGTTGGCATAGCGCCAGTCGCGTACCTGGCCTGTGCGTGGCGGGTTGACGACGCCGTGCCAGACGGTGGCCATGCTGCCGACAATGGTGGCGCCCACCAGGGTCATGACGAAGGGGCCGTTAGCCGTGTCGAATACGCAGACGACGCGCTCGTTGCGGGCAAACAGGCCGGGAATGCCGCGCGCCGTGGTCGGGTTGACGGAAAACAATTCGCCAGGAATATAGATCATGCGCGTCAAGCGGCCATCGCAAGGCATGTGGATGCGGTGGTAGTCGCGCGGGCTCAGGTACAGGTTGGCGAAGCTGCCGTGTTCGAACTGGGCCGCCAGGGCCGCATCGCCGCCCACCAGGGCCGTGGTGCTAAAGCTGTGGCCCTTGGCCTGGAAGATCTGGTCCTTGTCGATGCGGCCGAACTGGCTGATGCGGCCGTCGACGGGGCAGACGTAGTCGGCCTTGGCCAGCGGACGCGCGTCCGGGCGCAGCGCGCGTGTGAAAAAGTCGTTGAAGCTCGCGTAATGCGTGATATCCGGGTCCAGCGCCTCATCCATGTTGACGTTGTAGCGGCCGACGAACCAGCGGATCAGGCGCGTGGTCATGGCGCCGCCCTTGGCACCGGCGATGCGGCCGGCAAAATTGGTCAACGCTCCCTTGGGCAGCAGATACTGAGGCAAAACGGCAAGACGGTCAGACACGATGGGTAGCCTTTGACGGGGTGATGGGAATTGGCGAAAACGCATTATAGCGGCGATGTGGCGCGCAATGATATGCGCCGTATGCCAGGCGGTGCGTTGCCGTCTGCCCCGAATTTAATTTGTTATAGGGATTATTTTCAGGAAACTGTGCCATTCGGGCAAAATTGCCGCACAATGCAGCCGTCCATTTTGTCGCTTTTAGCCATATTTATTCAGCCAACTTTTTCAGCCAGCTCATGATGCCACGCCGTTGCCTCCGTCTTACCGTTATTTGTTCCGCTGTTTTTTTTGCCTGGCATGCCCAGGCCCAGCAATCCGAAACGCCAGCCGGCGCCGAGGCCGCCGCCGCACCGTTGAAGGCAGAGAAGGTCGAGAAGGCCGCTGCGCCTACCATGCAGACGGTCGAAGTCAAGGGCAGCGGCTATGATCCGCGCCGCGACGATACGGCCAGCAAGATGGTTGTCAGCAGCGAAGAAATCCTCAAGTATGGCGACAGCAATGTCACCGACGTGCTCAAACGCTTGCCCGGCATTACTGTTTCCGGTGCGGCAGGGCGCAGCGGGGGCGAAATCCGCATGCGCGGGCTGGGCAGCGGCTATACGCAGATCTTGCTCAACGGCGAACGCGCGCCGGCCGGTTTTTCGCTCGATACCCTGTCGCCCGATGTCATCGAACGCATCGAGATTTTGCACGCGGCCAGCGCCGAGTACAGCACGCAGTCGATTGCCGGCACCATCAACGTGGTGCTGAAAAAGGCCGTGAAGACGGTGCAGCGCGAGCTCAAGCTGGGCGTGCAGGGCAGCGACGTGAGCTTCTCGCCCAGCGTCAACGTGCAACTGTCCGACCGCGACGGCAATTTCTCGTATTCGCTGGCAGGCTCGCTGTTCCGTTACGATTACCACTATGATAATCCCGGGCTGGAACTGGGCTACGCGCCTGATGGCCGGCAAAACCTGCTGCGCCGCACCAACGGCACCGGCGATGGCCGCCCGGAAGGCATCAATGTATCGCCCCGCCTGAATTGGGTGCTGGCCAATGGCGACAATGTGACGGCGCAATTGTTCTTCAATGGCGGGCGCTCGAACCATCGCAATGTCAGCCGTGCCGAGACGCAGCAGGGCTTGCGCCCCGATTACGACAGCAACGCGGGCAGTTCAAGCAACCACAATGCCTTCGGCCGCAGCGATCTGACGTGGATGCACAAGCTGGCTGGCGGCGCCAGGCTGGAACTGAAAGTTGGCGCCTCGGCAGCCCGCAATACGTCCGACAGCTTGCAGCAAGGCTTTATCGATGGCAGCGGCCTGGCCCTGGAACGCAAGGTGGGCGTGAAGGCGACGGAAAATGGCGTCAGTTCGACCGGCAAGTATTCCACGCCATTGCTGCCCGGCCATGCCTTGTCCATGGGCTGGGATGGTGCGCACACGCAGCGTGAGGAATCGCGCCAGCAGCGCGAAGCGGCCCTGGCCGCGTTGGGCGCGCGCCCGCCCCTCAACAGCGACGAAGGTTTCGACGCCACCGTCCAGCGCCTGGCCCTTTTCGTGCAGGACGACTGGGAAATCACGCCGCGCTGGTCGATGTATGCGGGCGTGCGCTGGGAAGGCATCGATACGCGCAGCGCTGGCGACACCTACGCTGCAGTGCAGCAGCGCAGCAGCGTGTGGAGCCCGCTGCTGCAAACCCTGTGGAAGTTGCCTGATACCAAAGGTGATCAGATACGCCTGGCCTTGACGCGCACCTACAAGGCGCAGCCCACGTCGAGCTTGATTCCGCGCCGCAATACCTCGACCAATAATAGCCAGACCGATCCTGACCGCGAAGGTAATGCCTACCTGAAGCCGGAGCTGGCGCTGGGCATCGATGCTTCGTACGAACACTATTGGGCCGAAGGTGCTTTGCTCAGTGCGCGCGCGTCGGCCCGCCGTATCGACGGCTACACGCGCCAGGGCTTGCTGTTCATCAATGAGCGCTGGGTGTCCAAGCCCGTCAACGATGGCCGTGCCAATACGCAGACACTGGAACTGGAAGCGAAGTTCCCGCTGCGCGCCGTCTTGGCTGCGCCCGTGCCAGCCATCGACTTGCGCGCCAGCATCAGCCGCAATTGGTCGCAGGTGGAGCAGGTGCCGGGGCCCAATAACCGGCTCGACCAGCAAACGCCGGTCAGCGGCAACTTTGGCCTCGATTACAAGACCCCGGACGGCGTGCTGACCACGGGCGGCAGTTTTAACTTCCGCAACGGCGGCCCCGTGCGCGTCACCGAGCGCCAAAGCGCCTACACGTCGCCGCGGCGCGACCTCGACCTCTATGCCTTGTGGAAGTTCGATGCGAAGAATCAGCTGCGCCTGGCGATATCGAACTTGCTGGCGCAAGACTTTGAAAGCGACACCATCTATACCGACGCCAGCGGCACGATAGCGCGCAACAGTATGTCGCCCAGCTCGCCGCAGGCGCGTGCGACCCTGGAAATGAAGTTCTGAGCGCGCTGCTCATGTGTCACTCATGTGCTGCTCATGTGGCACTCATGTGCTGAAAACCCCGGCCGGCATCCCCGCTGGCCTATAATCTCGGCAATCGCGCGCACGGCCGGTCCGTGCGCGCCACCTTTTCATTTGCCAAGATTGCCTTTCACATGACGTTTTCCTCCCTCGGCCTGATCGATCCCCTGGTCCGCAAACTTGACGAGCTCGGCTATGCCAAGCCGACGCCCGTGCAGGCGCAAGCGATTCCTGCCGTCTTGGCTGGGCGCGACCTGATGGCCGCCGCCCAGACGGGCACGGGCAAGACAGCCGGCTTTGCCGTGCCGCTGTTGCAGCGCCTGACTCTCGATGGCGTGGTGGCGCCCCAGTGCGTGCGCGTGCTGGTGCTGGTGCCCACGCGCGAACTGGCCGAGCAAGTCTATGCCAGCTTTCGCAGCTATGGCGGCAACTTGCCGCTGCGTAGCTTTGTCGCCTATGGCGGCGTGCCCATCGAGCCGCAGATCAGCAAATTGCGCAAGGGCCTCGACGTGCTGGTGGCCACGCCGGGCCGCCTGCTGGACTTGCAGACGCAGGGCGCCGTCAAGTTCGAGCAAGTGCAAACGCTGGTGCTCGACGAAGCGGATCGCATGCTTGACCTGGGCTTCGAGCGCGAGCTCGATATCTTGCTGATGACCATGCCCAAGCAGCGCCAGACCCTGCTGTTCTCGGCCACTTTCTCGGACGCCATCCGCGCCATGGCGAAAACCATGCTGAAAGACCCTATCTCGGTGGAGGTCAGCGCGCGTAACAGTACGGTCAAGGCCGTCAAGCAATCGGTGATCGTGTGCGACAAGAAACGCAAGCCCGAACTGTTTTTGCACCTGCTGAAGAAAAAGCGCTGGGGCCAGGTATTGGTTTTTGTCAAGACGCGCAAGGGTGTCGAGTTACTGGTCAATACCTTGCTGGAGCAGGGCCTGCGCGCCGATTCGATTCATGGTGACAAGACGCAGCCGAACCGCCTGCGCGCGCTGGCCCGCTTCAAGGCGGCCGAGGTGCAAGTGCTGGTGGCCACCGACGTCGCTGCCCGCGGCCTCGATATCGATCAATTGCCCGTCGTCGTCAATTTCGACTTGCCCAGCGTGGCGGAAGACTACATCCACCGCATCGGCCGCACGGGCCGCGCGGGCGCCTCGGGCGAAGCGATATCGCTGGTCTGTGCCGACGAGGTGGAATTGCTGTCGGCCGTGGAAGCGCTGACGCGGCAAACCCTCAAACGCAATGAGGAGCCCGGTTTCGAGGCGGAACACCGTGTGCCGGGAACGTCAGCCGGTGGCACCATTCAGAAGAAGGCTGTCAAGGTGCTGGCGCCGAAGGCGGCTGAGCGGGCCAAGAAGCGCCGTTTTTATAAATAATCGGGGGCGCACATCATCGCAGGTGCAAGCGACGCTGCACGGATAGGCCATTCGTGCCATCATGCGTGTATGACTTCGATACCTTTATTCCCGCTCAATACGGTGCTGTATCCCGATGGCTATCTGCCTTTGCAGATCTTCGAGGTACGCTATCTGGACATGATACGTCAGTGCATCAAGAGCGAGCAGCCGTTCGGCGTGGTGCAATTGCTGGACGGCGCGGAAGTGCGCAAGCCGGTCCAGCAGGAAACCCTGGCGCCGGTGGGAACCTTGGCGCGCGTCGTCGACTGGGCGGCGCCCCTGCCGGGCTTGCTGCAAATTAAATGCATGGGCTTGCAGCGCTTTCACATTGTTTCCAGCGAGCAGCTGAAGCACGGCTTGTGGATGGCGAACATTGAAATCTTGCCATCCGATAAGGTCATCGCTCTTCCCCAAGAGCAGCAGAACGTGGCCGATGCGCTCGGTGCCCTGATACGCACCTTGCAGGAGCAAAAGATCCCGCCCGAGCAGATGCCTTTGCAGCCGCCTTACCGGCTCGACGAATGCGGCTGGGTGGCGAACCGCTGGTGCGAGTTGCTATCCCTGAGCGCCATGCAAAAGCAATTGCTGCTAAGCCAAGACAATCCCGTGCTGCGCCTGGAGCTGGTGCAAGATATGCTGACGGAAAACGGCTTGCTGGAAGAATAAGGCCTGTCAAAACCTATTGCGCGTCGCGGGTCGCGGCCCCCGATGCTCACTGCGCATTCGTACGGCTGTGCTTTTTAGCCTCGACTCCTATCGGCTCGCGATAGTTTTGTGAGGTGGTCTAATCGTCGCACGGCGCATGTTTGCACACGCTTTTGTTGTGTAATTGCAATTTCTATTGAGAAATACTTTACGCTTTGGCGCCACTGGCATAAGATGATGCCTCTGGGCAAGATTGTCCTGAGTCACATTCATGAGTAGACGATAATGGCAAAAGTAAGCGCAGAACAGATCAATGCGGCAATGGAAGCGATGACCGGCGAAGGCCAGGCCATCACGGTGCGCGCCTTGCGTGAACGTTTGGGCAACGGCGCCTGCCAGGGCACCATCAGCAAGCTCTTGCAGCGCCGCAAGGCAGGTGCGCAGCGCCAGATCGCTGCCGCCGCCGAACTGTCGCCCGTGCTGCAGCAAGCGATTCTCGATTATGTAGGACAGGAATTAAGCGCCAGCCACAGCGCGCACGAAGCCGAGATGAACGACAACCAACAGGAATTGATGGACCTGGCCAGCGAGAACGAGCGCCAGCAAGAGCTGCTCGACTTGCAGGCGGGCGAGCTGGAAACCCTGCGCGAGGAACTCGCGCGTGAGCGGCAAGTGGCCAACCAGGCCCGTACCGACTTGGCCAAGGCGCAGCTGCGACTGGAAGGGTTGCCACGCCTGGAAGAGGCGGCCGAGCAGGCACGCATGGACCTGGCCAAGGCGCAATTCAAGCTCGAAGGCATTCCCCGCCTGGAAGAGGCTGCCGAAGCGGCGCGCGCCGAACTGGTCCAGGCCCAGCTCAAGCTGGAAAGCCTGACGCGCGTGGAAACGGAACTGGCCGCCGCGCGCCTGGAGCTGGAAGCGGAACGCGAAGAGCTGGGCGAAACGCGTGCCGAGCTGGACGAGGAGCGCACCTTGCGCATCAAGGCGCAGCAGTTCATCGTCGATCCCATCTTCAAAACTCCTGTCTGAGGACACCTGACCAAACCTGCTGCGCGTTGGTATAGGCGGCTTGCGATGCTCACCGTGCTCTAGCACGGTTGCGCTTCTCGGCCACCTCTACCTTGCGCTCGCGACAGTTTTGTCAGGTGTCGATGCGTTCCTGGGGGACCTTGGCGGGCGATATCACTGTTTTTTGCTGGCTTGCACTCTGCCTTGCCACTACGCTGATGCGCGCAGTCGGGCCTTGCTGGCTTAAAATGGCGCACTGTCGCGTCCTGCAGTGACGTCTTGATCGCAAAGAAGGTTTATGTCCGTAGAAAAAGAAGTGCCGCTGCCGCTTGCGGCCACCCCTCTATCCCTGCGCGCGCTGCCGCCCAGGCCGCCAGCACAATCGAGTTCGCCCGAAGCCGCACTTGCACGCAAGCAGGCACGCGAAGACAAGGATGCGCAGGTGCGCGGCGTGACGTCCATCGACGCCATGCGCGAGGCCATCAAGCAGGCGGCGCGTGATTTACCCACCATCAGTGAAGTGCCGCGCCTGGGCATGCTCGGCGCCGCAGCCTTTCGCGCGCGCGCCGCGCTTGGCTTGCCCTTCCTGATGCGCGGGCTCGTCGAGCGCTGGCCTGTGTCTGCGCTGGGCCCCGAAGTGTTGCGCCAGCAGTTCAGCCACTTGCCCGTGCGTGCGCGGGTGGGCGACTACGTCAACACCGCGTTTGCGGTCGACCGCGCCATGCAGGACATGTCGATGGGGCAATACCTGGACTTGGTGGTAGAGGGCCAGTACGCGCTGCCGCCATACCTGGGCAATCTGGAATTGCGTGAATTGAACCGCCTGTGCCACTGGCCCACGTATTTCGACAAGATGGGTCCGCCGCGCTTTTGGGTGGGGCCGGCCGGCACGGTCACGCCCTTGCATTGCGATTATGACGACAATATCTTCGCCCAGGTATGGGGCCGCAAGCGCATTTTCCTGTCGCCGCCGCACCACGATGCCTTTCTCTATCCCAGCGAAGCGAACGCCATCCTGTTCGGTTCGCCGTTCGACCCGGAAGCGCCCGATTTCGAGCGTTTTCCCCTGGCGCGCCAGGCCAGCATGGTCGAATGCATCGTCGAGCCGGGCGACATGCTGTACGTGCCCGCCGGCTGGTACCACCAGGTGCGCGCGCTGACGTTCTCGCTGTCTTCGAACCGCTGGGCCAGGGCCATGCCGCTGGCCCTGCATGGCGGGGCGACGTTGCAGCGTAGCGGATTAATCTGAGGGCGCGATGGCTTCGCCATCGGCGCGCAGGCGCTTGGGCCGCCATTCGCTGACAATGCCAGCAGCGATGATCAATAGCGCGCCCACGATGGCCAGGGGTGGCAGCCGCTCGCCGGCGATACGCCCGATCACCCCGGCCCAGACTGGCTCGCCCGCATAGATCAGTGTCGCCTTCGTGGCAGAGATGCGCTTTTGCGCCCAGTTCATCACATACTGGATCAGCGCGCTGGCGCAGCCCAGGGCAAGCACGCTGAAGATGAACGTCTTGCTGAGCGCTGGCGGCGCTTCACCCATGACCGGCATCAGCAGCAGGGCGATCAATGACGCCGTGCCCAACTGCACGATGGTCACGCGCAAGATGTTCAGCCGCGGCGAGACGCGGCTGATGAGGATGATTTCCAGGGCAATGGCGATGGCGCCCACGGCCGTCATCAGTTCGCCCTTGCCTAAACCCATGCTCAGGCCATCGGTGCCTGTGAGTAGCAGCAAGCCGACGAAAGCTAGCACGACGGCTATCCATACTGCGATGCGGGGCCGCCGCTTGAAGACCAGCCATTGCACCAGCGGCACGATGGGCACATAGAAGGCCGTGATGAAGGCCGATTTACTGCTTGTGATATGCATCAAGCCATAGGTTTGCAGCGCATAGCCGCCAAAGATGCTGACGCCGATGGCCATGCCGGTAAACAGCTCGGCCCTGCTCAGCTGGCGCAACTGGCCGCGGCAAATGAGGGCGCCGATGCTGGCGGCGACGGCAAAGCGGGCAGCAACAAAGGCCAGTGGGCCGCTGACCGTCATGGCATGCTGCACGACGAGAAATGTACCGCCCCAGATGAAGGTGATGGCGATCAGGGCCAATTCGGGCAGGCCGAAGGCGGGCGGGGGACTTGCGTGTGTTTTCATGGGAGGTTATGCTATGAGCAAAATATTTCCCATCATCATAGGAGCAATATATTGCGCAGTCAAGCCGAAGCGGAAGCCGGTGGCGTGCTCGAGCACCTGGCCAAAAATCTGCGGCGCTTGCGCCTTGCCGCCGGTCTCAGTCAGGAGGAGTTGGCGCGCCGCTCAAGCCTCAGCCGGCGCATGGTCAACGGCGTCGAGGCAGGCAGTACCAACATCAGCCTGGCTAACCTTGATCACGTGGCCGCTGCCTTGGGCGTGGCATTTGTCGACCTGGTGCAGCCGCCACGGCAGCGGCACGAGAGCCTGCGCGTACTGATGTGGCAAAGTGCATCGCAAGCCAGCCAGGCCGTGCTGCTGGGCGCCACGCCCGCCAGCCGTCAGGTGGAGCTGTGGTCGTGGACGCTGGCGCCGGGCGAGCGCTATGATGCGCAAGCCGATCAGGCCGGCTTCAGCGAAATGCTGTACGTGCTCGAAGGCGAGTTGCAGCTCGTGCTGGCGGCGGAAACCAGGCACCTGGCCACCGGCGATTTTTTCGTCTTCAGCAGCGCGCAAGCGTATGCCTACGTCAATGCCGGCGTATCAACCTTGCGTTTTACGCGCAATGTGGTGAGTTGAGAGGACGCTCCATTGCCACGCCAGCTCGCAACTGTGGCCTGGCAGATCGAGCCGGGCATCATTGATGCTTCGCATGGTAAGCGTGAAGACGGTTGTTGCAGAAACCTAGGTCTGGAATGCGCCGATATTGTCGATATTTTGCGTCATCTGTCCAGCTCCTCGGCACGATGGCGCTTGGCGTGGCCGCTGCGCTGCGCCCTATAAATGCCCGCGTGGCCGGAAAACAGGTAGGCCACGACGCAGGCGATGGCGGCATAGACGCCGATCTCGGCGCCGAACAGTTCCATCGCCATCAGCGTCGAGGCGATGGGCGTATTGGCGGCGCCCGCAAACACGGCAACGAAACCGATGGCGGCCAGCAAGGTGGCCGGTTGCTGCAGTAGCGGGCCCAGCGCATTGCCCAGGGTCGCCCCGATGAAGAACAGGGGCGTCACTTCGCCACCCTTGAAGCCGGTGCCCAGCGAGACGATGGTAAATGCCATCTTGCCGAAGAAATCCCAGGCGGGCAGCGGTGTCTTGAGCGCGTCGACGATGGTGGGAATGCCCAGGCCGATGTATTTGTCTGTACCGAGCAGCCAGACGGCGACAGCGACGACGAGGCCGCCTATCAGCGGGCGCAGCGGCGCATAGGCGATCTTGCGTTTCATCAAGGCACTCAAGCCGTGCGTGGCTTGCGCGAATATTTTGCCGGTCATGCCGAACAGCACGCCGGCGATGACCATCGCGCACAAAGTCCAGGCCGAAAGGGCGGGCATCAAAGGCGCGGCGTAATGCGTATGCTGAATGTTTAATAACTGCCCCCACAGCAAGCCCACCTGGTCGGCGATGACGGCGGCGGCCAGGCAGGGCAGCATGGCTTCATAGCGCAAGCGGCCGATGGCCAGCACTTCCAGGCCGAAGAGCGCGCCCGCCAGCGGCGTGCCGAAGACAGAGGCAAAGCCGGCGCTGATGCCGGCCATCAGGATGATGCGTCGGTCTTCATTGTTCAAGCGAAACATGCGCGTCAGCTGGTCGGCCAGCGCGCCGCCCATTTGCACGGCCGTGCCTTCGCGCCCGACAGAGGCGCCGAACAAATGCGAGATTAGCGTGCCGCCCAGCACCAGTGGCACCATGCGCAGCGCAATGATTTTTTTCGGCGCGTGAATTTCATCGATGAGCAGGTTCGCGCCGCTTTCGACAGTGCTGCCGTAGCGCAAGTACAGCCAGCCGACAGCAAAGCCCGCCACCGGCAACAGCCAGATCAGCCAAGCGTGCGCCTGGCGCGTGCGCGTGGCCCAGTCGAGGGCGAACAGGAAGCCGGCCGAGGCCGTTCCAGCGAGCACGGCCACAGCAAAGGCCAGCAGCAGCCATTTCAACAGATGCTGTAACAGATCGGTGAGGGCGCTCAGGCGTTGCATCGGGCATCCAGTCAGGGTTGATGGGGGGCTAGCTTACAGGCTCAGCTCGGCCACCAAAACCTGGCCGATGGCCCGCTGTTCCTCCAGGATGGCGCGTAGGTGGTGGGGGCGCGTCTTGACATTGGTCATCACCACGCGCAGCACATTGGTCGGGCCAGGGTAGCGCGTCGATTCGAGCACCGTGCGCGAGACGAAGCTGTGGCCTTGCGCCTTTTGGCGGTTTTGCAGCTTGGCGTTGAGCGTATTGAGCTGCTTGTTCAGCTCGCTCGCCGCATCGTCCTGGCCGCTGGCCAGCAAACTTTCCATGCGCTGGCGCAAGTGCGCGGGCACGTAGCGGTAGGTCAGAATAAAGGTGTCAGAGCGCGTCAGCAGTTCGAAGTCTTGCTGGTCGGCCAATAGCTGCTGCAGCTGGCCGGACAGGGTAGCGGCCTGCTGCAGCAAGGTGGTGTAGCCGGACACACCGAGCACCTTGAACGAAGTCCACAGTTTCAAGGCGTCGAAGCGGCGCGAGCCTTCCAGCGAAGTCTGGCCCAGGTCGCCCGAATTGTCGCGCAAGATGTAGTTGGCGTTGTGTTTCAGCAAGTTCAGGCTAGTGCTGTCCTTGAACAGCACCATGCTTTGCGCCATCGGCAGCCATAGCAGCTTATGCCCGTCGATGACGACGGAGTCGGCCAGGGCGATGCCGTCGTACAGCGCGCGGTACTGTTGCGCGATCAAGAGGGCGCCGCCCCAGGCCGCATCGACATGGAACCAGATCGATTCGCGCGCGGCAATGGCTGCCATGGCGGCCAGTGGATCAATGGCCCCCGTTTCCGTCGTGCCGGCGATGCCGACCATGGCGACGACCTTGATATTGCGCGATTTCAAATCGCGTATGGTTGCCTCCAGCGCGGCGACATCGATGCGGTTGTCGCGGTCGACGGCCACCAGGTGCAAGGCGTTTTCGCCTAGCCCCAGGGTCGCCAGCGCCTTTTTCACGGAATAATGGCTGCGCGCCGAGCCGATCACGGCCAGCCCCGCGTAGCTCGATTCCTGCATGGTGGCAAACAGGCCCCGCTTGCGCGTGCCGGGCAGCTGCTGCTCCAGCGCCACGGCCAGGGCCGTCAAATTGCCCATGGTGCCGCCATTGACGACATTGCCCAGAGCGCCGCTGGTAGCGGCCATCGCTTGCGCGTAGACCTGTTCGGGCTGCTGGTAGATCTGACGGTGCAGCCAGCCCAGGATCTGCTTTTCGATCAGGGTCGACACATACGCCGTCTCGATCTTGACCTGGTTCTGATTCAGCGTGGCCGTAAACGCTTCGGCCAGCACGCTGATCCAGGGCAAGGCCTGCGTCATATGGCCGATGTATTGCGGATGGTTCAGCTGGGCCGTATTGGCCAGCACGGTGGTGTCGAGCTCTTGCAGGAAATCGGTCACGGGCATGCCGTGCGCGGGCAGGCAGGTGTCGGACAGCTGCGTCAGCAGTTGCGCGTACGGCGTG
Source organism: Janthinobacterium sp. CG_23.4 (assembly GCF_029892305.1). NCBI lineage: Bacteria > Pseudomonadati > Pseudomonadota > Betaproteobacteria > Burkholderiales > Oxalobacteraceae > Janthinobacterium > Janthinobacterium sp. CG_23.4. The sequence continues at coordinate 2,047,547 of NZ_JARXUX010000001.1, forward strand.
TGCGGATACGGCGTGTCGCGCTCAGCGGCCAGCCAGCCACCGAGCATGCGCAGCGCCTGCTGTAGGGGGGCGGGCGAGCGTTGCAGCGCATCGATGGAAAAATGCTGCTGCAGCAGTTGTTCGATAGCGGAGTCGGTCATTAGCTATGTTTCAATATATGGTGACCCTAAGACAAGTGCTGGGGTCGGACCCTCAGGGTCGACCCCAGACTATGCTGTTGGGTTAGGCAAAAAAATAGCCCAGGCGGAGACGGGATTCTACCCGACTCCGCCTGGGCGCATCAGTTTGCTATTACTGTCTATGATCAGAAGTAGTTGAGGCCCAGTGCCGACTTGACTTCATCTGTCGTGCGGGCCGCCACTTCGCGTGCCTTGAACGTGCCTTCTTTCAGCATCTGGATGACTTGACCCTTGTCTTTGGCGAACTCTTCGCGGCGGGCGCGGATCGGCGCCAGCATTTCCTGCAAGACCAGGTCGAGGCGCTTCTTGACGATGCTGTCGCCCAGGCCACCGCGCACATAATGGGCTTTCATCTCGGCCAGCGCCGCTTTTTCCGGGTCGAACGCGTCCAGGTAAGTGAAGGCGATATTGCCCTCCAGGTGGCCCGGGTCTTCCACGCGCAGGTGCAGCGGGTCGGTATAGACTTTTTTCACGGCGGCCGTGATTTCAGCCGAGGTCGCGCCCAGGTTGATGGTGTTGCCCAGCGACTTGCTCATCTTGGCCTTGCCGTCGATGCCGGGCAGGCGGCCGATATCGGGCACCAGCGCCTTGCATTCCATCAGCACTTCGCGGTTGTACATGCGGTTGAAGCGGCGCACGATTTCATTGGTTTGCTCGATCATGGGAATCTGGTCTTCACCCACGGGCACCACGCCGGCCTTGAAAGCCGTGATGTCGGCCGCCTGGCTGGCCGGGTAGGTCAAAAAGCCGGCCGGGATGTCGCGTTCGAAGCCGCGCAAACGGATTTCTTCCTTGACGGTAGGGTTGCGCTCGAGGCGCGCCACGGTAACGATGTTCAGGTAGTAAAAGGTCAGCTCGGCCAGTTCCGGGATTTGCGACTGGATGAACACGGTCGTCTTGGCCGGATCGATGCCGACGGCCAGGTAATCGAGCGCCACTTCGAGGACGTTGCGGTGCACCTTGTCGATGTCATCCATATTGTCGGTCAGCGCCTGCGCGTCAGCGAGCATGATGAATTGCTTGTAGTTGTTCTGATACGAAACGCGGTCGCGCAAGCTGCCCACGTAGTGGCCCAGGTGCAAGGGGCCGGTAGGGCGGTCGCCCGTCAGGATCACGGATTGCGCAGCGATGGCGGCCGCCGACAGCGGTGCCGCTGGTGCGTTATCAGTGTCGGTGCCGGTGGCGTTTTGGGTGTCGCGAGTATTAGGCAAGCTCATCAAGTTTCCTTTCGAGCCGCCTGCATCGGGGATGATCCAGGCTGGAGCCTGTTACGCCACCGATCGAGGCGGCGTGGATCAAATTCACATCACTATGCAGTGGCCGCGCGAAAGTGAGCGGGACCACCAATTCAAGCAGGCGTGTTGTGAAGGGATAAATTTCATGCCGTTATGGTTGCAGTTCGTACGCATTCTGTCAAGTTGCGTGCCGATATATCTGCTGCACTGCGTCAGAGGCTAGCCTTCTGCAGAACTTGCTTTCCGGGTACTATTGTCGTTCGGCCATTTTTGTCTGGCAGCAATTGAATGAAGAATCCATTGGAGAACAATATGCGCGTGTCGTCCCCCGTCCGGCTCACCGGCCTGGCCCTGGCTGTCAGTTTTCTGTGCAGTTCGCTCTTTGTTGCACCCGTTTTGGCGCAAACGCTAGCGATGACGCCCGATATCGGTGCCAAGCTGGTGATGCCCGACCTGAACGATTACGTCAAGCGCGTGGTAATGATCCCCATGCGCGACGGCGTCAAGCTGTACACGGTAATCGTCGTGCCGAAAGATGCCAAGAGAGCGCCGATCATGCTGACGCGCACGCCGTACAACGCGGCCCGCCGCGCCCAGCGCGCGACCAGCGCCAGCATGCTGGCCACCTTGCCGCAGGGCGACGATACCCTGGTGGAAAACGGCTACATCCGCGTGTTCCAGGACGTGCGCGGCAAGCATGGCTCGGAAGGCGACTACGTGATGACGCGCCCTGTGCGCGGCCCGCTGAACCATACCAAGGTCGATAACGTCACCGATGCGTGGGACAGCATCGACTGGCTGTCGAAGAATATTCCGGAGAGCAATGGCAAGGTGGGCATGCTGGGTTCCTCGTACGAGGGCCATACGGTGTTGATGGCCCTGGTCGATCCGCATCCGGCGCTGAAGGTGGCCATACCCATGAGCGCCATGGTCGACGGCTGGCGCGGCGATGACTGGTTCCACAACGGCGCCTTCCGCATGCCGAGCCTGTCTTACCTGGCATGGCAGACAAGCGTGCGCGGCGGCGGCGAGGCGCCCGTGCTGGGTGTCTATGACGATTACGACGCCTACCTGCGCATCGGCTCGGCCAGCGATTACGCGAAGAAATTCGGCATCGACAAGCTGACTTACACAAAAAAGCTGTTCGAACACCCGGCTTACGATAGTTACTGGCAGGAACAGGCACTCGACAAGATCCTCGCCAAGCGTCCTTTGACTGTACCCACCATGCATGTGGTGGGGCAGTGGGACCAGGAAGATATCTATGGGCCCTACGCCAGTTACGCGGCGATGGAAGGGCGCGACAAGCACAACAAGCGCAATTACCTGGCCATTGGTCCATGGCGTCATAGCGGCGTCAACTACGACGGTTCCAGCCTGGGTGCCCTGCGGTTTGACGGCGATACGGCGCGTCAGTTCCGCGAAAGAGTCATGCAGCCCTTCCTCAATCAATACCTGATCGATGGCGCGCCGGACGCCAATACGGCGCCCGTGGTGTCATACCAGAGCGGCACGAATCAGTGGCAGCGCCTGCAGCAGTGGCCATTGGCTTGCGAGAGTTGCGAGACCAAGCTGACACCGATTTACCTGCACGATGGCTACAAACTGGGCTTTGCGCCAGCGCACGTGGCGCAGGATGCGGTCGTCGGCGCCTACGATGAATACGTGGCCGACCCGGCGAAACCCGTGCCGTTTGTCGCGCGTCCCGTGCGCCTTGGCGATGGCGACCAGTGGAAACCATGGCTGGTCAGCGACCAGCGCGGCTATGCGGACCGTACGGATGTGCTCAGCTATGTTTCCGAGCCGTTGCGACAGGCCGTGCGCATCGCCGGCGCGCCGATGGTGAACCTGTTTGCCGCCACCAGCGGCACGGATGCCGACTGGGTGGTGAAATTGATCGATGTGTATCCGGACGAAGTGCCATCGCAGCCGGCCATGGGCGGCTATCACTTGGGCGTGGCGATGGATATCTTCCGCGGCCGTTATCGGGACAGCCTCGAACATCCGACGGCCATTCCAGCGGGCAAGGTGGAACGCTATCGCTTCGCCTTGCCGAACGCCAACCACGTCTTCCTGCCTGGCCACCGCATCGCCGTGCAAGTGCAATCGAGCTGGTTCCCTCTGTACGACCGCAATCCGCAAACCTTCGTGCCGAACATCTTCCTGGCCCAGCCAGGCGATTACAAGAAGGCCACGCAGCGCGTCTACCACGCGGCAGGTGCGGCCAGCGCGATCGAGTTGCCGATAGTGCCGCTTGAGGCGCGCTAGGCGGCATGCAAGAGGGCGGCAAACAGAACGACGGCGATACCCAGGCCCGGCAGGCCTGGGTGCTTAGCGCGGACGTATGCTGAGCGTTAATATTTCCTGGCTGTGATGGCGCTGGAAGCTTTCCATCAGGATGCCTGAGCGGGCCGCCTTGTCCAGCAATTCGCGCAGGGTTGCCTGGTCTTGCGCCGTCAGCGACTTGCGCGACAGGTAGATGCCGCTCATGCCCCATGGTAATTCCGGCAGCCCTTCCAGGCGTAAGCGGTCGACCAGGCCGTACACGCGTGCCTCGTTTTGCGCCACTCCGGCCAGGATGGTGGGCGCCATGATGGTGGCATCGATGAAGCCGCTTTGCATCAGGCGCGCCACGGAGAGCACGTCGACTTCGTAGGATAGCCGCCCCTGTCTATTGAGCTCTTTCGCCAGCGCCTGGTACGCCGTGCCGTAGTCGTAGCCGCGCACCAGTGCCAAGCGCAATTCGCGCCGCTCGAGTAATTCCTGCACGTTGTTGACGGGCGCGCGCGTGCCCTGCAACGAGATCAGCATGGGGCGGTTGCCCAGCATGGGGATGAACAGGCCATGCTGGTTGCGCCGCGGTGTGCGGCTGGCCGGGATCAGCAGGTCGGCCTTGCCCGTCTCGAACATCGCCTCCAGGCGCGCGCGCGGCACGGCGGTGAAGATGAAATTGCAGCCGAGCTTGGCACCCATGCTGCGCAGCAAGTCGGGATAGATGCCGCCGATGCTGGCGCCATTGACCACCACGCTGGCGCCGACCGCCGAGACGGGCACCTGTATGTCGCGCGAGCATTGCGCAGCTGCGAGCAGGGGCAGCGCCAGCGCCAGCAGGGTCACGCTTTGGCGCCAAGCGCTGGAATAAAAGTCAGTCATACCGATCCTCGCTCACCATCGAATCGCCGACGTCGGCAACGCCCGCATGATGATGTTATTTTCGCCTATTTATTTCTAAAATACCATATTATCTCGCGGGCTATTTTGTGGTGGAAAGCCTCAGACTGGCCCGGCCGCGTGCCTTGAAGTAGCGCCAGGCTACCACGACGCCCAGGGTTTGCATGATGGCGCACAGAAAGAAGGTACTGCCGATGCGCCAGTCCTGCGGCGCCAAATGGCTTATTTCACCGAGGATCATGCTGCCGAGCAAGGGCATGATGATGATGCCCAGGCTACTGATCGATTGCAGCGATCCCATCAGTTCGCCCTGTTCGCTGGCGGCGGACGCCTTCGAGATGATGCCTTGCAGGGCCGGGCCGGCGGCAAAGGCCAGCAGGTTGCACAAGATCAGCGCATACATCATCCAGCCTTGCGTGGCCAGGCCGTACAGCAGGTAGGTGAGGGCGCCCGAGGTCATGCCCAGCAGCGACAAACGTACTTCGCCAAAACGCTTGATCAACATGCCCAGCAAGCCCGCCTGCACCACGGCCGCGCACAGGCCCACGCAGAACAGGGCGATACCGTTCTGGCGCGGCGTCCAGTCGAAACGGAAATGCGTGTACAGCACCCAGGTGGTGTTAAGCATCATTTGCGCAAACGTCATCAAGCCGAAAGCGAGCACCAGGCCGCGGATGTCTGTGCGGCGCACCAGTTTCATCAGGGCGGCGAACGGATTGATGCGCGCCAAAGTAAAGGGCGGGCGCGGACCCGGTTGCAGCGATTCGGGCACGCAGAAATAGCCGTAGATGAAATTGGCCGCCGATAGCCCCGCCGCCACGTAAAACGGCAAGTGCAGATTGATCTCGCCCAGCAGGCCGCCCAGCATGGGGCCGCAAATGAAGCCCAGGCCAAAGGCGGCGCCTATCTTGCCGAAGCTCTTGGCGCGGTTGTCCGGCGTGGAAATGTCAGAGGCATAAGCGGACGCGACAGACATGCTCGCTGACGAGACGCCGCCGATGATGCGGCCGATGAACAGGCAGGCCAGGTTGGGTGCCCAGCCCGTGGCAAGAAAATTGATGCCCATGCCGGCCATCGAGTACAGCAGCACGGGACGGCGTCCGACGCGGTCGCTGATGGCGCCCAGCATGGGCATGAAGATGAACTGCAGCAAGCCGAAGACGGCCGCCATGATGCCGTACCAGAACGCTTGCTCATCCTTGCCGCTGACAAAATCACCGATCAGGATGGGCAGAACGGGCACCACCAGGCCGATGCCCAACATGTCGATGAAGACGCAGACGAGGATGAAATTGAGCTTGCCCGCGCGCGCGGACGCGGTGGGAGCAGACGGGGAATGGTTGTCGGGGCGGCTTGTGTCGGACATGCATGCTTTCGGCGTGCCCCCCGCGCCGCCATGCGGCCTGCGGGGGGCAGTTGTTGGCGTTGCGTCGGCGCTTTGCAGGTTTTTTGCTGCGGCGCGGCGCGATAGCTGGGCCTTGTATTATAGAGAGCATGCGCGCCGCTGGCTATCGCCACCCACGCTAGGGTGCAATTGCCCACTCCGCAGCAAAGGCGGCGCGGAAATCGGTCAGTACTGCCAGGCGCTGTGCGGCCAGTTTGCGACCCGCTGCCGTTTGCATCTGGGCGGGCAGCTTGTCGAGCTTGGTGACGATATGGTCGAGTGCGTATGCCTGGTCATCGAGTGCGCGATGTTCGGCCAGCGGATCGCTGTCATGCGCGAGGGCGCTGTCCATGCGCGCCGCCGTATAGAACAGGCGTGCCAGTCCTACGGCCCCCAGCGCATCGATGCGGTCGGCATCTTGCACGAGTTGCGCTTCGATGGTGTGTGGTACCAGATTGGCGGAAAAGCTGTGCGTTTCGATGGCGTGCGCCACGCCGGCCAGTTTTTCTGCCGGAAAATCGAGCTCGGCCAGTTGGCGGCAAGCCAGCGCTGCCGCCTGGCGCGAAGCGAGGTGGCGCTCGCGATGGTTTTTCGGCAGGTTGACCAGATCGTGCAAATAGCAGGCGGCCATCACGGTGAGGGCGTCGGCCTGCGCATGCTCACGCAGCAAGATAGTGGCATTGCGCCAGACGCGCTGCAGGTGGTTGATGTCGTGGGCGCGGTCGTCATCGAGGCCGGCCGTGGCCAGTGCCAGCAGCCGTGGTTGCCATTGGGAAAGCAAAGAATGCATGGTTTAACGGTGGTAAGAGCAGGGGCTGCAGTGTGGCATACAACGCCGCCGCGTGTGTATATGGGCCTTGCCTCCACGCCTGCCGCATTTGCCATATCAATGGTATTTCGAGAAAGCATCTTCCCGTCAAGCGCTCTTTTTTAGTGCATGTAACATTTACATGGGGTAGTATTGCCTCGCGGAAATTTAATGCATAAGCTAATTACTAGAAAATATTTGCAAAAAACGCATAACTGACGTCGTTCATTGCTGTGTGGATGGCGCGTCACGTCCAAGGCGCACGTGCAGCGTGCCCTGGCCTGCGCATCAGGCGCGTTAACGAAAGGATTACGAAAGGATCATCATGAATACCATGTCCAACGATGCTGGCGCAGCCGTTGCCAAGGCTGCCGAATACCTGGCCTTTACCCTGGGGCGGGAAGAGTATGGCATCGACATCCAGAAAGTGAGCGAAATCCGCAGCTATGAAACGCCGACCCGCGTCGCCAACGCGCCCGAGTTCGTCAAGGGCGTGCTCAACTTGCGCGGCATCATCGTGCCGATCGTCGACATGCGCATCAAGTTCAATCTGGGCACGCCCGGCTATGACCAGTTCACCGTCGTCATCATCCTCAATATCGGCAACCGCGTGGTGGGCATGGTCGTGGACCGCGTATCCGACGTGACGACCTTGCTGCCGGAACAGATCAAGCCGGCGCCAGACATGGGTCACGCGATCAATACCGACTATGTGACTGGCCTGGGCACGCTCGACGAGCGCATGCTGATCCTGGTCGATATTGACCAGTTGATGTCCAGCGCCGACATGGGTTTGATCGAGAAACTGGCTGCGTAATGGTGCGTGCATAGAATTTCCCTGCATATGCTCAAGAACTACTGACATTAAGTATTGCATATCGTTTCCGTAGGGCGCACGCTACTGCATGTTCCTCGCGCACGCTGCAAGCGAGCCGTGCAACAGTGTATTTGGCGGGACAAATGTGGTGGCGTTCGCCATGCTGTCCCTGGGTTGGCTGCAGAGCCTCTCTTCAGAATATTAGGATAGTTCACATGAATTTGTTAAGAAACGTCAGCATCGGGGTGCGTCTGGGATTGGGGTTTTCCATCATTTTGCTGTTTTCCATGCTCATCACCGGCATCAGTGTCTGGCGCCTGAATGACGTGGCCGGCGCCACGCGTACGATGATGGAAGAGCCGCTGGCCAAGGAACGCTATATTTCTGACTGGTATACGCGCATCGATAGCGCCGTGCGGCGCACGATCGCCATCGCCCGTAGCAGCGACAGCTCGCTGAGCGGCTATTTTGCTGAAGAGTCGAAGGTGTCGAGCGCCAGCGCGGCTGTTCTGCAAAAGAAAATCGCGGCGCTGCTCAAGGATCCGAAAGAGCAAGCCATGTTCGCCAGCTTGCTCGAATTGCGCGAAGTCTATATTAGCTCGCGCGACCAGGTCTATAAGCTCAAGGGGGAATCTCAGACTGAGGCCGCCAACGAAGTGTTCGAAAAAACCTTCGTGCCCGCCGCAGCGAAGTACCAGAAAATGGTCTACGGCTTGCTGGAGCACCAGCGCGCCAGCATTGACGCTACCGCGCAGCAGATTGATGACATCGCCAGCACCAGCCGCAACTTGCTGTTATTGCTGTCGACGCTGGCGCTGGCCTTTGGCATCGTGTGCGCCGCGGTCTTGACGATGGGCATCGTACGCCCGCTGCGCACGGCCGTGGAAATCGCCCGCAAGGTGGCCGATGGCGACTTGACGGCGCAGATCGACGTCAGCGCCAAGGATGAAACCGGGCAATTGTTACAAGCGTTGCAGGACATGAACACCAGCTTGCTCAACATCGTGGGCGAAGTGCGCAGCGGCACGGACAGCATCGCAACGTCCTCGACGCAAATTGCTGCAGGTAACCAGGATCTGTCTTCGCGTACGGAACAGCAGGCCGGTTCGCTGGAAGAAACGGCGTCTTCGATGGAAGAGCTGACGTCGACCGTGAAACAGAATGCGGACAATGCGCGCCAGGCGAATCAATTGGCGGCGTCGGCGGCGCAGGTGGCCGTCAAGGGCGGCACCGTGGTGGCGCAAGTGGTGGGGACCATGGAATCGATCAATGCCTCGTCGAACAAGATCGTCGACATTATTTCCGTCATCGATGGCATCGCCTTCCAGACCAATATCCTGGCCTTGAATGCGGCCGTGGAAGCGGCGCGCGCGGGTGAACAGGGCCGTGGCTTTGCCGTGGTGGCGTCCGAAGTGCGCAACCTGGCGCAGCGTTCGGCGAGTGCCGCAAAAGAGATCAAGACGTTGATCGGCGCGTCGGTGGAACAAGTCAACGCGGGTAGCATGCTGGTGGCGCAAGCCGGTTCGACCATGAACGATATCGTCGACAGCGTGCAGCGCGTGAGCGATATCATCACGGAAATCACGGCCGCCAGCAGCGAGCAAAGCGTGGGCATCGACGAAATCAACCGCGCCATCGGCCAGATGGATGCCGTAACGCAACAAAATGCGGCGCTGGTGGAAGAATCGGCGGCGGCCGCCGAATCGATGCAGCACCAGGCGCACAATCTGGCGCAAGTGGTCAGCGTCTTTAAATTGCATGGCCAGCAGGCCAGTGTCAGCGGCTTGAAGGGGATGCATCGCCCGCTGGCCAAAACGCCGCAAGATGCCTTGCGGATCGGCCGCGCCGCTTAAGTTGCTTACCCCGTAATGGCCGGGGTCGTACCCTGAGGGGACGGCCCCGGTACTGATGCCTCTGGGGTGAAGCTGGCAATCGCCAGTTGCGACAAGCGGTCCGCCTCGCCATTCCTGTGGCGCGGCAGCCAGTGCAAACTGACATCAGTAAATTGTTGTAGCAGGGCCACTACGCTGGCCCTGTGTAGTTCCAGCCCCTTGGCGCCCCGCGGCGTCGTTCCCAGCACATCATTGATCACCACTTGGCTGTCGCCGTACAGCAGCAGTTGCACCGGCGGCGGGTGCACGCCGAGTGCCGCCTGCAATAGGGCCGTCAGGGCTGCATATTCCGCGTCGCTGCTGCTGCCGTAACCGGCCGCTTGACTCACTTCGATGCGTTCGCCATGCGGCCCTAGCAGCAAAGCGCCTATGCCCAGCTTGCCCGGGTTCGGATGGGCGGAACCGTCGAACCAGCCGCGCCAGGCCAGCGCTCCGCCGTGGTCCTGGCGATGCAGCACCAGTTGCGCGCGCCGCGCTTGCATCTTTGCTTGCTTGCGCGCTTTGCGCGCCTGCGCTTCTGTCGTCATGGCTTGATGAGCAAGGTGTCGATCAGGCTAGCCACCCAGCAAGCCGCCAGCAGGCTCACGGCCAGCGTCATGCCAGGGCCGTCATTGGCCGACAGCGCATCGACTTTTGCTGCGATCAGCTGCACGTCGAGGGGTAGGGCGCCACTGTCGATCTGTGCCATAACTTGGTCCAAACGTGCCATGATCTGGCGCAATATGATCACCAGGGCGATCAGGGCGGGCACGAGGAACAGGCAGCCGCGTGCCTTGCGACCTAACAAGAAATGCCCGCTGCCGGGAAACACCAGCGCCGACAGCAGCAGGGCGAGATGACGCTTGGAAAGAGGAGAACCGCTCATGCGTGCCTTTGTGAGGAGAAAGAGCGGCTCATCATACTATTGCCAGCCGAATTTGCGCACATACACGCGCTTCATGAGTGTCGTCAGCAGCGTGTAGCACACCAGGACGCCCAGCAGCCAGGGGAAGTAGGCCAACGGCAAGGCTTGCAGTTTGAAGTAGCTTGCCAGCGGCCCCATCGGCAAGAACACGCCCACCGCCATGATGGCTGTGGTGGCCACCAGCAGGGGCACGGAAGCGATGCTGTCGATGAAGGGCAGCTTGGGTGTGCGGATCAGGTGCACGATCAGGGTTTGCGTCAGCAAGCCCACGACGAACCAGCCGGACTGGAACAGGGTCTGCTGTTCTGGCGTATTGGCGCCGAATACATGCCACATTAAAACAAAGGTGCTGATGTCGAAGATCGAGCTGATGGGACCGAAGAACAGCATGAAACGGCCGATGTCGCGTGGATTCCAGCTCAGTGGTTTCTGGATCAGCTCGGCGTCGACATGATCGAAGGGAATGGCGATCTGCGACACGTCGTACAGCAGGTTTTGCACCAGCAAGTGCAGCGGCAGCATCGGCAAAAACGGCAGGAAGGCGCTCGCTACGAGCACGGAAAACACATTGCCGAAGTTCGAGCTGGCCGTCATGCGGATGTATTTGAGCATGTTGCTGAAGGTGCGCCGGCCTTCCAGCACGCCTTCTTCCAGTACCATCAGGCTTTTTTCCAGCAGGATGATGTCGGCCGCTTCCTTGGCGATATCGACGGCCGAATCGACGGAAATGCCGATGTCGGCCGCGCGCAGGGCGGGCGCGTCGTTGATGCCATCGCCCATGAAGCCGACGATATGGCCATTGCCGCGCAGGGCGCGCACCAGGCGCTCCTTGTGCAGTGGGCTGAGCTTGGCAAACACGGTATTGTCTTCGGCTGCCTTGGCCAGCGTAGCGTCGTCCATATCGTCCAGTTGCGGACCTTGCAGCACGCCATGCACGGCCAGGCCCACTTCGCGGCAAATCTTCACCGTCACCAGGTGGTTGTCGCCCGTCAACACTTTCACGCTCACGCCATGCTCGGCCAGCGCGCGCAGGGCCGGCGCTGTCGATTCCTTCGGCGGGTCAAGAAACGCGACGTAGCCGATCAGGGTCAGCGCCGTTTCATCGGCCACGCCGTAGACGGTTTTATGCGGTGGCACTTCCTTGACGGCCACGGCCACCACGCGCAAGCCTTCGGCGTTCAAGCCGTGCGTGGTGTGCAGCACTTTCGCCAGCAGGGCAGCGTCGAGTGGCACGTCTACGCCATTGAGGCGCAAATGGCTGCAGGCGGCAAGCATTTCCTCGACGGCGCCCTTGCAGATCAGTTCATGGTGATCATTCTTTTCGGAAACGACGACCGACATGCGGCGGCGTACGAAATCGAAGGGGATTTCATCGACTTTCACATAATCACGCGCCAGCTGCATTTCCGTTTGCAATTCCACATGGTCGAGCACGGCCCGGTCCAGCAGGTTTTTGAGGCCCGTCTGGTAGTGGCTGTTCAGATAAGCGAATTGCAGTACTTCATCGGAGGGCTGGCCGAATACGTCCGTATGGCGTTCCAGCACGATCTTGTCTTGCGTCAAGGTGCCTGTCTTGTCCGTACACAGCACATCCATGGCGCCGAAGTTCTGGATCGCATCCAGGCGTTTCACGACGACTTTCTTTTTCGACAGTTTCACGGCGCCCTTGGCCAGGGTGCTGGTGACGATCATGGGCAGCATTTCCGGCGTCAGGCCCACGGCTACGGACAGTGCGAAGAGGAATGCTTCCATCCAGTCGCCCTTGGTCCAGCCATTGATCAGGAACACCAGTGGCGCCATTACGAGGGCAAAGCGGATCAGCAGCCAGCTGACGCTGTTGACGCCCGTCTCGAACGCGGTCGGCGTGCGCTCGGTGGCCGTGACGCGCGTAGCAATGGTGCCGAAATACGTGCGGTTTCCGGTGGACAACACCAGCGCCGTGGCGGCGCCCGAGACCACATTCGTGCCCATGAATAGCAAATTGGCCAGCTCCATCGGGTTGTCGCCGTGGGCATCGGCCAATTCTGCCATCTTTTCCACGGGCAACGATTCGCCCGTCATGGCGGCCTGGCTGACGAACAGGTCTTTTGCGGAAAGCAAACGGCAATCGGCAGGGATCATGTCGCCAGCCGACAGCACGATGATGTCGCCCTGCACCAGCTGGCGGATGGGCAGTTCGATTTGCTGGCCATTGCGCAGCGCGGTGGCGGTATTGCTGACCATGGCTTTCAGGCGCTCGGCAGCCCGGTTCGAGCGGCCTTCCTGCACGAAGCGCAGCAGGGTCGACAGCATCACCATGGTGCCGATGACAATGGTCGCCTTCGGGTCTTCTGTCAGGTAAGAAACAACCGCCAGCACGGTCAGCAGCAGGTTGAACGGATTCTTGTAGCACAGCCACAGGTGCTGGAACCAGGCTAGCGGCTTCTCATGTTCGACTTCATTTGGCCCCGTTTGTGCGCCGATGACTTGCGCCTCGGCATCGCGCAAGCCTTCGATGCGCGTGTGCAGGCGGTCGAGGGCGCTGTCCAGGTTTTCATGCGCGGCCGTCAATAGCTGCCGGGTCAGGTGGTCGGGTACGGGACGCGCCGTACTGTTTTCCAGCGGCATGGCGCGACGGCGGAAATGGCCGGCAGTATGGCGCTTGCGCAGGAACGATTCGAATAAGCGGGTGAAGAGGTTCATGGCTCTTCCTTTCACGACGAGGTGTTGACGGGCGGCGCAGCCGCAGGCAAGACTTGCGTGCCACCAAGACACAATAGTGCTGGCGGGCAATCCGGGTCAGTAGCCGGTCGCGATCGGAAAGAGGGGGAGGGACGCGCGGCCAGACTGGCCGCGAGACACCGCACCTTGCTCAGCAAGGCACGGAGCAAAGGAAGTTCCGCGTTGCTTGCTGTTTAGCTGCCGAGGCAATCACCGATACAAGATCGGCTACTGTCACTAGAACAAGTACCCACGTGGGACTCCGTAAATGAATAATGAGGGCATCTTATGGATGCGCTGCAACAGTGTCAACTGAAGAAATCTTAGGTTTCCAAAGTGTAATGTGGGTGCGGGCGAAGACGAAAATAAGATGTCAAATAATAAATGTTGATGCAAATAGTGCTGGCGGACCTGTTCGTGGGGATTCAAAGAGATGGCGAATCGTTCCTACTACCGCGTTGAATTGGACAGGGACGACAGCGAGTTTGAATATCTTGACTGGCGTCGTAAGCACTGAGCTTTGCCTGCTATCATTTCATTTGTACGGCGGCTATGGGGCGCAAGCGGAACTTCGCATGCGAAAAATCCGGCGGCAAGCCGCACCAGATTTGACTGTGATTTAGCTGCGCTTTCGAAGGGCCGATAGCGGCTTGTGTCAGACCTGCTTGTCGGTTCGCCGTGTGGCAGTAATCTATGGCGCATCATGCCGATTGCGCTGCCATCGCCAGCGAATCGGACAGAATCTGCCACAGCGCCGCATGGCGCTGCTGCAGCGCGGCACCGCCCGCATAAATGAGTTCCACATGCAGGCTGTCGACGATGCCCAGGTAGGCTTGCGCATACAGGTCGAGGCGCGGGGATGTCAGGGCGGGCGCCATGCGGCCCAGGCTCTTCACGTAATACTGCTGCAATTGCACCAGCAAGGCTTCGTAGCCGGTGCCCACTTCCACGCGCAGGCTGGCCGGCGGCAGATACGCCGTGCGCAGCAAGAAGCGCAGATGGGCCGAGTCCGCGTAGCGCTGCGCCATGCGCTCGCAGTACAGGGCGCCGGCGCGCTGGCCATCGGACACTTGCAGCGCCAGTGCTGCCTCGTCGGCGAAACAGGCTTGCATGAAGGCTTGCTCTTCGGCCAGCGCGTCGGCAAACACGTCGAGGAACAGGGCGTCCTTGCCGGCGAAGTGGGAATACAGCGATGCCTTGCGCATGCCCGCCTGTTCGGCGATATCGCTGAGGGACGAGGCATCGTAGCCATGTTCGGAAAAGTGCACGACGGCGACGGCACAGATGTTATCGGCCGAGGCCGAGCGTTTTTTCATCATTGGGGTGAAGGTGAGTGAGGCGTCAGTGCGCGCCCAGGCTGGTGGTGCGTGCCGGATGGACGCGCGCAGTGGCCAGGGTCAGCCATGATACCAGCAGGCCCGCTACGGTCAAGAATAGCAGCCAGGGCAGCGGCCCCGATTCCGACAGGCTGGCCGCCAGTGGCGTGGCCAGCGACGATAAGCTCATCTGGATAGCGCCCAGCAATGCCGCCGTGGAGCCGAGCGCCTTGTGCTGCGATCCCATGGCCATGGCCATCAGCGCCGCTTCCGCAATGCCCAGACCAAACAGGGCCATGAACATGCCGGGGACGACGGCGACGATGCCGAAGCCCGCCCAGACGCCCAGCAGGGCGAGCACGGCGCCGCCCAGCATGGCGCTGCTGCCCGCCACGCAGAGGCGCGCTACTGCGTACTTTTCCACCAGACGGGCGCTGGCCATGGCGCCCAGCAGCACTGCCACGCCCGTAGCGCCGAAAACTAAGCCAAAGCTGCCGGCGGACAGGCCAAAATCGCGCTGGTACACCAGCGCTGCCCCGCCGATATACGCAAACAGGAAAAAGAAGCTGGCTGCCAGGGCCAGCGCCGGCAGCAAGAAGGCGCGCTGCAGCGCGATGCGCGCATACGTGCGGTGCAGACCGCGCGGCGAGATGCGGCGGGCGCGCGGTAAAGTTTCTGGTAGGAACAATACGCTATTGAGCAGCGTCAAGCCGCCCAGGGCGGCCAGGGCCAGCATCACGGCGCGCCAGCCGTAATGCGCATCGAGCAAGCCGCCCACGGCGGGCGCCAGCACGGGCGCCAGGCCCACGATAGTCATCAAGAGGGCAAACAGCTGCGCCGCCTGCACGCCATCGGCCACGTCGCGCACCATGCTCATCACCACGACTAAGGTCAGCGCCGCGCCCAGGCCCTGCAGCGTGCGCGCCAGCAGCAGGGTGCTCAATTGATCCGCTTGCGAGCCCCATACGGCGGCCACGATGTAGACCGCGATGCCGGCCAGCAGCGGATAGCGTCGGCCCAGCATGTCCGTCAGGGGCCCGCACAGCAACTGTCCGCCGCCCAGGGCCAGCAAGAAAACGGTCAGGCTTAGCTGCACGTTGGCATAGGCGGTGTGTAGTTCGTGGGCCATGGCCGGCATCGAGGCCAGGTACATGTCGATGCCTGCCGGACCGAGCACGGCCACCAAGGCCAGGCAAGCGGCCAGTCCAAGCGTGGCGGTGGGGAGTGTGGTTTGCTGCTGCATTGCGCTTCCTTTATCGCATGAAAAAAACGGGGTTCAGTTGAATCGAACGCCACCGTGCTTTTTATTGTACGCTTACTGCCTACCGGTAGGTAGCTTTTATAATCAATGAAAAGGATGAGAGCGATGAAAGAAGTAACAAGGACGCATGCGTTGCCATTGCGGGGAGCGCGGGCATGACGGAAGTGGGAATTGCGCTCAGCGGCGTGGCAGTGGCCCTGCTGTTTGCAGCCTGGGGCTCGCAGCGCGCCCGTTGCGAGCGGCGTGACGTGATGTTGCTGGCGATACTGGGCACCGTGCTGGGGTTGCCGGGCGCGGCCTTGCTGGCGTTGCCGGTTGCGTAGGTCGGATTAGCGTAGCGTAATCCGACAACATTGTTGGCGAGGCCGGTGTCGGATTACGCGCTCACGCGCTAATCCGACCTACCCTTGCGGGCATGAAAAAAGGCAGGCCGTCTGGCCTGCCTTCCTGTCGCTGGCACGCCCGCCTAAGCGGGCGCGTGGCGTTTACTCTTCTTCGTACGAGCTGATCGGGGCGCAGCCGCAGAACAGGTTGCGGTCGCCGTACACGTTGTCGGCACGGCCGACCGGTGGCCAGTATTTGCGCTGGCGCAGGGAAGCGACGGGGTAGGCCGCGACCTCGCGGCTGTACTTGCGTTCCCAGTTGTTCGACAGCAATACCTGCGCCGTGTGCGGCGCATGCTTCAGCGGGTTGTCGTCGTGGTCGAATTCACCGCTGGCGACCTTGGCGATTTCGGCCCGGATGGCAATCATGGCATCGATGAAGCGGTCGATTTCCACTTTCGATTCGCTTTCCGTCGGCTCGATCATCAGCGTGCCCGGCACGGGGAAGCTCATGGTCGGCGCATGGAAGCCAAAGTCCATCAGGCGCTTGGCCACGTCTTCGTTGCTGATGCCGGTGGCGTCCGTGATCGGGCGCAGGTCGAGGATGCACTCGTGCGCGACCAGGCCGTCGTGGCCCGTGTACAGCACCGGGTAGTGCGGTGCCAGACGACGCGCGATGTAGTTCGCTGCCAAAATCGCCGTCTCGGTCGCCGCCGTCAAGCCTTCTGCGCCCATCATCGCGATATACATCCACGAAATCGGCAGGATGCTGGCCGAGCCGAATGGCGCGGCGCTGACAGCGCCGATGCCTGCATCGGCCGCGTCGCGTCGGTAGCCGGTAGAGCGCTGGTTCGGCAGGAACTTCGCCAGGTGGGCGCCCACGCCGATCGGGCCGACGCCGGGTCCGCCGCCGCCGTGCGGGATGCAGAAGGTCTTGTGCAGGTTCAGGTGTGACACATCGCCGCCAAACGAGCCAGGAGCGGCCACGCCGACCAGCGCGTTCATGTTGGCGCCATCGATGTAGACCTGGCCGCCGTGCGAATGGATGATCTCGCACAGTTCCTGGATGCCTTCTTCAAATACGCCGTGGGTGGATGGGTAGGTGACCATCACGCAGGCCAGGTTGGCGCTGTGCTGTTCCGCTTTCGCCTTCAGGTCGGCCAAGTCCACGTTGCCATTGGCATCGCAGCTGGTGACGACCACCTGCATGCCGACCATATTGGCCGATGCGGGGTTGGTGCCGTGCGCCGACGAGGGAATCAAACAAATGTTGCGGTGGCCATCGCCGCGCGACTCGTGGTAAGCCTTGATCACCAAGAGGCCTGCGTATTCGCCTTGCGAGCCGGCGTTTGGCTGCAGCGAGACGGCCGCATAGCCCGTCAGCGCACATAGCATCTCTTCCAGTTGCGCGATCATTTCGCGGTAGCCCACGGTTTGCGCATCTGGCGCGAACGGGTGGATGTTCGAGAACTCGGGCCAGGTGACGGGGATCATTTCGCTCGTCGCGTTCAGCTTCATGGTGCACGAGCCAAGCGGGATCATGGTGCGGTCCAGCGCCAGGTCCTTGTCGGCCAGGCTGCGCAGGTAGCGCAGCATCTCGTGTTCCGAGTGGTAGCTGTTGAAGACGGGGTGGGTCAGGTAGGCGCTGGTGCGGCTCAGCTGCGCCGGCAGGGTGCTGGTCACATTCGCTTCGACGGCGTCCAGGCTTGGCGCGGCAGGCGCGTTGGCCAGGCCGTGCGCGAACACTTTCCACAGCAGCGCCATATCGTCACGCGTGGTGGTTTCATCGAGCGACACGCCGACGTGTGTGGCATCGATTTTGCGCAGGTTGACGCCATGCGCGATGGCCGTCGCGTGCAATTGCGCCGCATCGGCGACGTTGATGGTCAGGGTGTCGAAATAGCTCGCGTTGACGACGCCATAACCGAGGGTCTTCAGGTTGGCGGCCAGCACGCCCGTAAAGCGGTGCACGCGCTGGGCGATCTTCAGCAAGCCGACGGGGCCGTGGTAGACGGCGTACATCGAAGCCATTACGGCCAGCAGCACTTGCGCCGTGCAGATGTTGGATGTGGCTTTTTCGCGGCGGATATGCTGTTCGCGCGTTTGCAGGGCCAGGCGATATGCCTTGTTGCCTTGCGCATCGACGGTCACGCCGACCAGGCGGCCCGACATGCTGCGCTTGAATTCATCGCGCGTGGACAAATAGCCGGCATGCGGGCCGCCGAAGCCGAGCGGTACGCCAAAGCGCTGGCTGTTGCCGACGACAACGTCTGCACCCCATTCGCCCGGTGGCGTAAGCATGGTCAGGGCCAGCAGGTCGGCCGCAACGATGACCATGGCGCCATTCGCGTGCAGTTTTTCCACGCCGGCGCGGTAATCGCGCACGACACCGTTGACGCCAGGGTATTGCAGCAGCACGCCGAAGCAGGCGTCCAGCGATTCGATTTCCGCAGGGTTGAAGGTACGCACTTCGATGCCGATCGGCTGGGCGCGCGTCTGCACCACTTCCAGCGTTTGCGGCAGCACGTCATTGGCCACGTACAGCACGGTCGACTTCGACTTGCCCACGCGCTGGATCAAGGTCATCGCTTCGGCCGCGGCCGTGCCTTCGTCCAGCATCGAAGCATTCGAGATGCCCATGCCGGTGAGGTCCGTGATCACTTGCTGGAAGTTCAGGATCGCCTCCAGGCGGCCTTGCGAAATCTCGGGCTGGTATGGCGTGTACGCCGTATACCAGGCGGGGTTTTCAAAGATGTTGCGCAGTACGACGCCAGGCGTAAAGGTGTTGTAATAACCCTGGCCAATCAGCGATTTCAATACCTGGTTCTTGCCGGCGATGGCTTTCAGGCGTGACAAGGCTTCCTGTTCCGGCATCGGCTGCGAGTAGGCGCCCAATGGCAGGGTGCCCTTGTTGCGGATGTTGGCCGGCACCAGGGCATCGATCAGCGCGGCGCGCGATGGATAGCCGAGGCTCGCCAGCATGGCTTGCTGTTCGGTGGAAGAGGGGCCGATGTGGCGGGCGATGAAGGCATCGCGTGCTTCGAGTTGGGTCAGGCTGGTGCGGGTCATGATATAGAGGCCAAAAAAGACTGAAAAACCGGAATGCGGCGCGCGGGCGCTGCTGTAATTTGTTGCAACCAAAGCAAACGGGCCGCAAACGCGGCCCGTGAATCACACGCGATTAAGCGCTGGTGGTGGCGCCATAGGCGGCAGCGTCGAGCAAGCCGTCCAGGGCCGACACGTCCGCTGGCTTGATCTTGAACAGCCAGTTGGCATAGGCATCGGCGTTGATCGACTCTGGCGAGTTGACGACGTCGTCGTTGACGGCTACAACTTCGCCGGCCACTGGCGCGTAGATGTCGCTCGCTGCCTTGACCGATTCCACCACGGCGGCGTCGTCGCCGGCACCGTAGGTATTGCCCACGTCAGGCAGTTCGACGAAGACGATGTCGCCCAGGGCGTCCTGCGCGTACTCGGTGATGCCGACGGTGACGGTACCGTCGCCTTCAAGGCGTACCCATTCGTGGGAAGCGGTGTACTTCAGGTCTGCAGGAATGTTCATGTGTGGCTCCAGAGGGTAAGTGTTCGTTATTGATGATGTTTGTTCGGTCTTGCGGGCGGCTCTAATCGCTTACGCAGCCAGGATTTTACCGTTGCGCACGAAAGGCAGCTTGACGACGGAGGCGGCCAGTTGCTTGCCGCGGATTTCCACATGCACCGTGTCGCCCACGTTCACGCCGTTGGGCACGCGCGCCAGGGCGATCGCCTCTTGCATGGTCGGGCTGAAAGTGCCGCTGGTGATTTCGCCCTTGGCATCGGTGCCGGCGATGATGACTTGTTGATGGGCGCGCAGCACGCCGCCTTTTTCGCGCAGGATCAGGCCGACGAATTGCGCATTCTGGCCTTGGGCCAGCAGGGCAGCCTTGCCGCTGAAGTCGCGCTCGCTGACGAGGTCGATGGTCCAGGCCAGGCCTGCGTCGAGCGGGTTGACGCTTTCATCCATGTCCTGGCCGTACAGGTTCATGCCCGCTTCCAGGCGCAGGGTGTCGCGCGCACCCAAGCCGGCCGGCTTGACGCCAGCGGCGATCAATGCGTTCCACAGCGCTTCCACCTGGCTGGCCGATACGCCGATTTCGAAACCGTCTTCGCCCGTGTAGCCGGTGCGTGCCAGCATGACTTCGCCGAAGGCCGTGTCCTTGACGATGACGACGTTGAAGGGCTTGATGGCTTCGGACGCGGCTTGCGTTTGCGGCAGTACTTGCCACACCTTGGCGCGCGCGTTCGGGCCTTGCACGGCCACCAGGGCCATGGCGTCACGGCCATCGCGGCGCTCGGTGATCGTCAGGGCGCTGTGAGTGTTTGTATTTTGCTGCTGCATCCAGGCCACGTCTTTTTCCGCCGTGCCCGCGTTGACGACCAGGCGGAACCAGTTTTCATTGAAGAAGTAGACGATCAAGTCATCGATGACGGTGCCTTCGGCATTCAACATGCACGAGTACAGGGCCTTGCCCGATACTTGCAGCTTGTCCACGTTATTGGCCAGCAAGCCGCGCAAAAAAGCGCGCACGTTGGGGCCCTCGATATCGACCACGCACATATGGGATACATCGAACATGCCGGCATCGCCGCGTACGGCGTTGTGCTCTTCGATTTGCGAGCCGTAGTTGACGGGCATGTCCCAGCCGCCGAAATCGACCATGCGGGCGCCGAGGGCACGGTGGGCGTTGTTGAGTGGGGTCGCTTTGAGCGTCATGGATTCCTCGGGACGAAGGTAAAGGGGGAAGTTAACAGAACACGCTAGCCAAACACGGCTTTCTGGCGTGATCACTGACCCCCCTGTCCTTGATACCTGAGAGATTACGGGGGGCTTGCCCCGTGCGCCCCTTCGGTGGGCCGCCGGCAATAGCCGCGGCCGCTCTCCAGAGTTGAGCTAAATATGTCGCCAAAGCAACAAAGTTAGTCCGCCTGATCGGTCCTTTTGCCTGAGAGTTTTTGGGTAGTGCCCCTTCGGCGGCAACGCTGGGTTGCCCTCTCCCGATCAAGTGTGAAGAATATATGCCAGCAGGGGTATTCTGTCAATCTGTAAAGACGTGCTCCGGAAGCTGCAATTGCGCGGCAGAGGTGCCTGTCGACGGGCTTGGCGGCGCCGTCATCGCGTGCAAGTGCGCGTCACCTCGTGGCGCAATGGGCTATGATCAAATCCGGGCTTTCTTGCGGGTGGCTGACATGAACACAATACAAAGCGAGACATACAGTAACACTGACAATAACATCGACAATAACATCGACAACAACACCGGGCAGCACGCTTACTTCACCCTCTCGGGCGACGTCAACAGTGACATGGTGCGGCGCGTCTTCGACGCCGCAGCCGACATGACGGAAGACAAGCTCAGCGTCGCGCACATCCTGATTCAGTCGAATGGCGGTTATGTCAGCGACGGCATCTGTCTGTACAACTTTCTCGGCAAGTTGCCGTTTGACATCATTACCTACAACGCAGGGGCCGTGGCGTCCATTGCCGTCACGCTGTTTCTGGCCGGGCGGCAGCGCCATGCCAGCGAGACGGCGCGCTTCATGGTGCACAAATCGCATGCCACGGCGTCGCCCGGTTCGCGCCCCGACGCGCTCAGCATCATCGTCGAAGGCTTGCGCGCCGACGACATGCGCACCGAGCGCATCCTGCGCGACCATGTCAACCTGACGCAAGAGCAATGGCAGGTGCATACCTATTCCGACTTGCACCTGACGGCGGCCCAGGCGCTGCAAGTGGGCATGATCGAATCGATCCGCGACTTTGCGCCGCCCGAGGGCAAGCGCTTGACGAATATCTGACGCGTGTGCGGCAGCTGCGCAGCGCCTAGTTCCGCTGCGGAAATTTTGTAATCGAATGTAATTCTTTGCTGCAGCACAGCAAAAAGCCGCGCGAAACAGGGCGCAGTCGTGGCATAGTGCAAGCTGATCATGAAATAAGTGCAGCGACGATGACTTGGTGGAATGGAATTTCTTTTGCGGCCGACATGTCCGTGATGGGGCCGGCTGGCGCGGCGATTGCCCTGTGGCTGCTGGTGTCGCGCCAGTGGCGCCTGGTGCTCAGCTGGAGCCTTTGGTATGGCGGTGGCCTGGCCCTCGTGGTGCTGTCGAAGCTGGCCTTCATGAGCTGGGGTGTAGGCAGCAGCGCGCTCGACTTTACTGGCTTCAGCGGTCACGCCATGCGTGCCGGCGCCGTGTTTCCGGTGCTGATGTATGTGCTGTTGCAGCGCGCCGAAGCGCGCTGGCGCCACGCCGGCGTGCTGGTCGGCGTGGCGTTTGCCGTACTGGTGGGCATTTCGCGCGTAGTCGTACATGCACACAGCGTATCGGAAGCGGTCAGTGGCTGCGTGCTGGGTCTGGCACTGGCGCTGGGCTTCATGTGGACTGCCCGTGGCGCCGTCAATATCGCCGTCAGCCACGCGCTGGCGCTGGTCAGTCTGGTACTGATGGTGGTGCTGAGCTTCAAGGCCGAGCCCATGCCGACCGAGCAGTGGCTGCAAGAACTGGCCAAGTTGCTGTCAGGTCACGAGCACGTTTTTTCCCGCGACGATTGGAAACTCGCACACGATCGCCGCCCGGTCCCTTAACTTGGCGCCAGCTGCCATTTGACGCTGTTGTTTTTTGGCCAGAAAAGCATCAGGAAATGGTATGATGAAGCACTTTTTTTCGGTGAGCGGCCAGGCTGCCATCGCCATGGCGAATATGAACTGATTATGCGCCCGCTTCGCCGATCTCAACCGCCAGCATAGGCCAGGAACTCTAAAACACGTGCGTCTCTCTTCCATCAAGTTGTCGGGATTTAAGTCTTTCGTCGATCCCACCAATTTCCAGGTGCCAGGTCAGCTCGTGGGCGTGGTTGGGCCCAATGGCTGTGGCAAATCGAATATCATCGACGCCGTGCGCTGGGTGCTGGGCGAATCGAAAGCATCCGAATTGCGCGGCGAGTCGATGCAGGACGTCATCTTCAACGGCTCCACCCACCGCAAGCCAGCCGGGCGCGCTTCCGTGGAGCTGGTGTTCGACAATAACGATGGCAAGGCGTCCGGCCAGTGGGGCCAGTACGCCGAGATCGCCGTCAAGCGCACCCTGACGCGCGACGGCACCTCCACCTATTACATCAATGGCCAGCCCGTGCGCCGGCGCGACATCCAGGATATTTTCCTCGGTACGGGCCTCGGTCCGCGCGCCTACGCCATCATTGGCCAGGGCATGATTTCGCGCATCATCGAATCGCGCCCTGAAGAATTGCGTGTCTTCCTCGAAGAAGCGGCCGGTGTGTCGAAATACAAGGAGCGTCGCCGCGAGACGGAAAACCGCTTGCACGATACGCGTGAGAATTTGTTGCGCGTGGAAGATATTTTGCGCGAACTCAATGCCAACCTGGAAAAGCTCGAAGCGCAGGCGGCCGTTGCCACCCGCTTCCACACCCTGCAGGCGGACCAGGAAGAAAAGCAGAAACTCTTGTGGCTACTGCGCAAGAATGAGGCGCACAACGAGCAGACGCGCTATGCCCGTGAGGTCGAACAGGCACAGACGGATCTGGAAGAGCAGACGGCCAAGCTGCGCAACGTGGAATTGACACTCGAGCAGATGCGCCAGGCGCACTTTGCCGTCGGCGACCGTTTACATACGGCGCAGGGCCATCTGTATCAGACGAATGCGGAAATCGGCAGCCTGGAAGCGCAGATCAAGTTCGTCATCGAATCGCGCGCCCGCCTGCAGGCCCAGCTAGCCACCTTGACGGCCCAGCGCGACCAATGGAGCAGCCAAGGCGACGAGTACCAGGAGCAGATCGAAGAGGCGCAATTTCACCTCGAAGAGCTCGCTGCCAAGGTTGAGCAAGCGCAAATGATGGCCGAACAGAAGGGCGAGCAATTGCCCGAGCTGGACGCGGCCTGGCGCGCGGCGCAGAACAAGAGCACGGAATCGCGTGCGCGCATCATGCAGGCCCAGCAGCAGCTGGAACTGGAATCGGCGCACCAGCGCAACGCCTCGAACATCCTGGCCAGCCTGTTAACGCGCCGCGAGCGCTTGCAGCAGGAAAAAAATAGCTTGAGCCTGCCCGATAGCAGCCATCTGGAAAACCTGAAGCTGCAACTGGAAGAGAAGCAGCAAACCCTGGAAGAACAGGGTTTCTATCTGGAAGAGGCTTTGGGGCAGCAGCCCAAGCTGGAGCAGGAACGGGCCGCAGCGCAGGCGCAAGTCAATGCCGAAACAAACGCTAACGCCCAGCTCGAAGCGCGTCTTTCTGCTTTGAAACAATTGCAGGAACGCGTGCAGACCCAGGGCAAGGTGCAGCCATGGCTGAAAAAGCACGAACTCGACACCTTGCCGCGCCTGTGGCAAAAGCTGCAGATCGAGGCGGGCTGGGAAGCGGCCATGGAGTCGATCCTGCGCGAGCGCACGTCGGCCTTGCAGCTGTCAAATATCGATTGGGCCAAGGCCTTTTTTGCCGATGCGCCGCCGGCCAAGCTGGCCCTGTACGCGCCGTCGACGGTGGCGCCGCTGCCCGTGGCGGAAGTAGCGGGACTGAAACCGTTCCTGAACTTGCTCAAACTCAACGATCCGGGTTTGCGCGGCTTGCTGCAAGATTGGCTGCACAATGCCTATGCCGTGGAAGACGCGGCCGAAGCGCTGGTCGAACGTGCCAAGTTGCCGCCAGGCGGCTATTTTGTCACCAGGCTTGGACATGTGGTGACGGCTTCCAGCGTGCGTTTCTATGCTGCCGATTCTGAGCAGGAAGGCATGTTGGGGCGCCAGCAGGAAATCGAGAATATAGGCAAACAATTGCGCGCACAGCAATTGCTGGCCGAAGAAGCGCGCGCCCGAGCCGTGCGGGCCGATGCTGCCGTCGCCAGCCTCACGCGCAA
Source organism: Janthinobacterium sp. CG_23.4 (assembly GCF_029892305.1). Classification (NCBI taxonomy): domain Bacteria; kingdom Pseudomonadati; phylum Pseudomonadota; class Betaproteobacteria; order Burkholderiales; family Oxalobacteraceae; genus Janthinobacterium; species Janthinobacterium sp. CG_23.4. The sequence continues at coordinate 2,072,440 of NZ_JARXUX010000001.1, forward strand.
TCTCTCGGACTTGCGCTTGCGCATACAGCAACTGACGTCTGCCGTGCATACGCTGCAACTCGATGTGGTGAAATTGTCGGAAGTCGAAGCGCGCTTCAACCAGCGCAGCACGCAGATCGGCGCTGACCTGTTTGAAATCGCCGCGCAGGAAGCCGAACAGATGCAGGCCAAGCTGGAATCGGAAGAGAAATTCGAACAGCTGGACATGGAACTGGGCAACTTGCAGGAAGCACACGAAGACGGCCATACCGACTTTTTGCGCAAGGAACAGCTTTTGTCCGAAGCGCGCGAAGCCTTGCGCGACCTGGAGCGAAACGCCAAGGACACGGAATACGCAGAAAAAGCCCAGCGCGCCAAGATCGAGGAATTGCGCCGCAATATCGCCACGGCAAGCACGCAGGCACAGCAAGTGACGGCCAGCCTGCAGGCGGGCGAACTGGAGCTGGCCAACCTGGAAAACGGCGCCGCCGCCGATGGCTTGCAGGACTTGCTCGAGCGCCGCACCACGCAGGAGCGGGCGCTGGCGGACGCGCGCCATGAACTGGACCAGATCACCCAGCAGCTGCGCCTGTCCGAAGATGCGCGCGCGCAATCGGAGCGCAGCTTGCAGCCGCAGCGCGACAAGATCATGGAAATGCAGCTCAAGGAGCAAGCCGCGCGTCTGAACCAGGAGCAATTCGCCCAGCAATTGCTGGAATCGGGCGCCGATGAAGCGCTGCTGACGGAAAAGTTGCATCCGGACATGCGGCCCTCGTATCTGCAGGGCGAAGTCACGCGCCTGACGAACGCCATCACGGGCCTGGGCGCCGTCAACCTGGCTGCGCTGGACGAATTGGCACAGGCATCCGAGCGCAAGAATTTCCTCGACGCTCAAAATGCCGACCTGACGGAAGCGATCAACACCCTGGAAGACGCGATCCACAAGATCGACAAGGAAACGCGCGACTTGCTGCAAGATACGTTCGACAAGGTCAACCACCACTTTTCCGAGCTGTTTCCCATCCTCTTTGGTGGCGGGCAGGCCAAGCTGACCATGACGGGCGACGAAATTCTCGATTCCGGTGTACAAGTCATGGCGCAGCCTCCCGGCAAGAAAAATGCCACCATTCACCTGTTGTCCGGTGGAGAGAAGGCGCTGACGGCGACCGCATTGGTGTTTTCCATGTTCCGCCTCAATCCTGCGCCGTTCTGCCTGCTCGACGAAGTCGATGCGCCGCTCGATGATTCGAACACGGAACGCTTTTGCCGCATGGTCAAGCGCATGTCCGACCAGACCCAATTCCTTTTCATTTCGCATAACAAGATTGCGATGGAAATGGCCCATCAATTGATCGGTGTGACGATGCAGGAGCAGGGCGTATCGCGCATCGTGGCGGTGGACATGGAGTCCGCCGCAAATTTTGCTACCGAGGCACAAGCAGCATGACAGACTTACAAATTACCTTGTTCGGCGCCGGCGGCGTCTTTATCGTCGGTGTTTTTTCGTATAACAAATGGCAAGAATACAAGGCCAAGAAAAGTGTGGAACGGGCCTTTTCCACCGACCACGATGACGTGCTGATGCGCGAGGGCGAGGCGCCAGCGGCGCAGGCACAGGAACCGGTCTTGCGCCAGGAGCCGCGTTTTGACGCCGCACCCAACGCCAAGGCCGAACCGTCGTTTGGCGCGTCGCCAGCGGCCGTTGTAACGGATGCGCCCGTACACGCGGAACCGTCGCTGGGCGATACCCCGGCCGAGCCGCTCCTTGCAACAGGCGCCGAGCCGGTGCAAGAAGTGAGCACCGCCAGCGAGCAGGCGACCAGCCTGGTCGACCCGCTGATCGATTGTTTGTTGCCCCTGTCGCTGGAAGCGCCCGTGCGCGGCGAGAAGATTTTGCCGGTGCTGCAAACTCTGCGCCTGGTGGGCAACAAGCCCGTGCATTTCATCGGCTTGCACGTCAATGGCGACTGGGAACCGATCACGCATGGCGGTGTGTATACCAAGATGCAGGGCGGCGTGCAGTTGGCCAGCCGCAGCACGGCCTTGAATGAACTGGAATACTCGGAATTGGTCACGCGCTTGCGTGGCGTGGCCGACGAGATCGGCGCCGAACCGGAAGTGCCCGACATGATGGAAGTGATGGCCGAAGCGCGCAATCTGCATCGCTTTGTCGCCGGTCACGATGCCCAGCTGGGCGTCAACCTGCACACGAACGGTGCACCGTGGGCCATGTCGACCCTGCTCTTCGCCCTCGAAAAGCAAGGCTTTGACGTGCGTCCTGACGGCCGTTTCGTCATGCCCGATGGTGACGGCAGCTATCTGTTCTCGCTGTCGACAAATGTCACCCTGGCCGAGGAAACCACGCCCCGTTTGACCCTGTTGCTCGACGTGCCGTGCGTGGCGCCTGCACGCGACGCTTTCGGCGCCATGGTTGCCTGCGCCAAAGCGCTGGTGGGCCGCCTCGACGCCACCATCGTCGACGATTACAACCAGGCCCTGTCGGACGCGGCACTGGCCGAGATCGCCGGCCAGGTGCAAGAGTTTTACCAGGAAATGGAAGCGGCCGATATTGCGGCCGGCTCCACCCGCGCCCTGCGTTTATTTAGCTGAAGAATCGCGTAACAATGACTGATCCGACTAACCAGGACGCCGCCCAGCGCGTCCTGGCACTCACTGCCGAACTCAATCGGCACCTGCACGCCTACCACGTGCTCGACAATCCCACCATCCCCGACGCCGAGTACGACCAGTTGTTTGTCGAACTGCAGGCGCTGGAAGCGGCCCATCCGCACTTGCGCACGCCTGATTCGCCCACCTTGCGCGTCGGCGCAGCACCGTTGCCGCAATTCGAGCAAGTCACGCACGCCGTGCCGATGCTGTCGCTGAACAATGGTTTCTCCGACGACGATATCGTCAATTTTGACCGCCGCGTGCGCGAAGGCCTGGACCTTGATGGTGCAGGAGTCGATTACGCCGCCGAAGTGAAATTCGATGGCCTGGCCATCAACCTGCGCTATGAAAACGGTTTGTTCGTGCAGGCGGCCACGCGCGGCGATGGCGCCACGGGCGAGGACGTGACGGCCAATATCCGCACCATCGCTGGCATTCCACTGCGCCTGCAGGGCGACAAGATTCCCGCTGTGCTCGATGTGCGCGGCGAAGTGATGATGTTCAAGGCCGATTTCGCCCGCCTGAACGAACGCCAGCGTGTGGCGGGGCACAAGGAGTTCGCCAACCCTCGCAATGCGGCGGCCGGCAGCCTGCGCCAGCTCGATTCGCGCATCACGGCACAGCGCAAGCTGCGTTTTTATGCTTACGGCATCGGCGCCCTTGATGGCGCCGTCATGCCAGTGTCGCATTCGGCCTTGCTGGACTGGTACGACATCCTGGGTATTCCCGTGTCGAAGGAACGCAAGGTGGTGCAGGGTGCGCAGGGCTTGCTGGCATACTACGCCGATATCGGCGCGCGCCGTCCCGCCTTGCCCTATGAAATCGACGGTGTGGTCTACAAGGTCAACGCGACGCAAGACCAGCAGGCGCTGGGCTTTGTGTCGCGCGCGCCGCGTTTTGCGCTGGCGCACAAGTTTCCCGCCGAAGAGGCGCTGACGCTGGTGCTGGGCATCGATATTCAGGTTGGCCGCACGGGCGCCATGACCCCCGTGGCGCGCCTGGCGCCCGTGTCGGTCGGCGGCGTGACGGTGACCAACGCCACCTTGCACAATGCAGACGAAGTGCTGCGCAAGGATGTGCGCGTGGGCGATACTGTCGTCGTGCGCCGTGCCGGCGATGTGATCCCGGAAGTGCTGTCCGTGGTGCTCGACAAGCGCCCCGAACCGGCGCCGCCGCCGTTCAAGATGCTGGAACGCTGCCCTGTCTGCGATTCCCACGTGGTGCGCGAAGAGGGCGAGGCGATTGCGCGCTGCTCGGGTGGCCTGTTCTGCTCGGCGCAGCGCAAGGAAGCGTTCCGCCATTTCGCGGGCCGCCGCATGATGGATATCGAAGGCCTAGGGGAACGTTACATCGATACCCTGGTCGAACTGGAATATGTGCATGGTCTGGCCGACTTGTACCGGCTGACGCTCGATAGCCTGCTGGAAATGAAAGTGCGCGCCGACGAGCGCGATGCTTCGACGCCAGAAACAGTGCAACAAGGCAAGATTCCCACGAAATGGGCGGAAAACTTGCTGGCAGGCATACAGGCGAGCAAGCGTCCGCCGCTCGAGCGTTTCCTGTTCGCGCTGGGCATCCGCCACGTGGGTGAATCGACGGCCAAGACCCTGGCCGAATGGCTCGGTAGCCTCGACTATGTGCGCCGTGCGCCGGCGGCCTTGCTGCGCGTGCTGCCCGATATCGGCGGTACCGTGGCCGAGTCGATTGCCGATTTCTTTGCCGAAGAAAAGAACCAGCAGGCGCTGCAGGCATTGCTGGACGCTGGCGTCACGCCGCAGGGTGAACGCGCGCCCAGTGCCAAGTTGCGCACGCAGCTCGAGCAGACCACGCTGCTGGCCGCCATCGGCATCCCCAAGCTCACGCAAGCGCGCAGCAAACAGCTGGTGGAGCGGGGCGTGACCCTGGACAGCCTGGCGGCGCAAGGACCCAGCTTCCACGCGGGCTTGCCTGCCGCCGTGGCGGAAGCGCTGGCGCAATGGCTGGCCGAGGCAGCGCATGTCAAGCTGCTTGTGCAATTGGACGCCCTGCGCAATGAATTACTGTCACAATTGCCTGAAATGCCAGTCTCTGGCGGCAAACTGGACGGCAAGACTTTTGTCTTGACGGGGACGTTGCCCAATATGAGCCGCGACGAGGCTGCAGAGCTGATCGAGGCGGCCGGTGGCAAGGTCAGCGGTTCGGTATCGAAGAAAACTGCTTACGTGGTGGCCGGCTCGGACGCCGGCAGCAAGCTGGCCAAGGCCGAGGAACTGGGTGTAGCCGTACTCGACGAGGCGGGCCTGCTGGCCTTGTTGGCCTTGCTGGCAAAAGACTAATCATTCAATATCTTACAGAAGCTACAGAAGACCCATGAAAAAAATTAGAAAAGCAGTCTTTCCCGTCGCTGGCCTGGGCAGCCGTTTCTTGCCTGCGACCAAGGCGCAACCGAAGGAGATGTTGCCCATTGTCGATAAACCACTGATTCAGTACGCAGTGGAGGAAGCGGTGGCCGCAGGCATCACGGAAATGATCTTCATTACGGGTCGCAACAAGCGCGCCATCGAAGACCATTTCGACACGGCCTACGAGCTGGAGTCGGAGCTGGAAGCGGCAGGCAAACGGCAGTTGCTCGACATGGTGCAAAACATCATTCCTAAGCACATCAATTGCATTTACATACGCCAGTCGGCACCGCTGGGCCTGGGGCACGCGGTGCTGTGCGCCCGTCCCGTGATCGGTGACGAACCGTTCGCGGTCTTGCTGGCCGACGATTTCATGGACGTGGAAGAGGGCGTGCGCCCGGTGCTGGCGCAGATGGCCGATGTCTTCCAGTATGAAAATTGCTCGTTGCTGGCGGTGCAGGACGTGCCGCGCGCGGAAACCAAACAGTACGGTATCGTGTCGGCAAAAAATTATCAGCCCGACCTGGAACTGGTTTCGGCCATCGTGGAAAAACCTGCGCCCGAAGTGGCGCCATCGACCCTGGCCGTGGTGGGCCGTTATGTGTTGACCAGCCGCATCTTCGGCCACCTGGAAAATATCGGTACCGGCGCCGGTGGCGAAATCCAGTTGACGGACGGTATCGCCGCCCTGATGCGCGAAGAACGCGTGTTGGCCTATCGCTACCAAGGGCAGCGCTATGATTGCGGCTCCAAGCTTGGCTATTTGAAGGCCAGCATGGCGATGGGCATGAAACATCCGGAAACGGGCGCCGCCTTCCGTACTTACTTGCAAGAAATGCAGTCGACATTGGACGCAAAATGACCGTACGCGACATTTTGAAGATGGGCGATCCGCGCCTGCTGCGCATGGCAGAGCCAGTGCGCGACTTCGATACGCCCGAATTGCACGCCTTGATCGCCGACATGTTCGATACCATGCATGCCGCCAATGGCGCGGGCCTGGCGGCGCCGCAGATCGGCGTCAATCTGCAGTTGGTGATTTACGGCTTCAAGAATAATCTGCGCTATCCCGATGCGCCGCAAGTGCCGGAGACCGTGCTGATCAACCCTGTGCTGACGCCTTTGGCAGAGCGCAAGGAAGAGGGTTTCGAGGGCTGCCTGTCCGTGCCCGGCTTGCGCGGTAGCGTGCCGCGCTGGAGCGAACTGCACTACGAAGGCGCGGACCAGTTTGGCCAGCCCATCAGCCGCGACTGCGACGGCTTCCATGCCCGCGTGGTGCAGCATGAAGTGGACCATCTGCACGGTATTTTGTATCCGATGCGTATCGTTGATTTTACGCAATTCGGCTATACCGAGGTCATGTTTCCCGATCTCGATCCGAACGACGACGACTAGGCCGCCGACATCGGGGGTCAGACCCCCGGATGCGTTAGCGCAGAGCTATGTGTTGGCGGTGTTGAGGGTCTGACCCCAGTACTCACCTAGCGCACTTTGCGGTTGCTGCCGAGGTTGTCGAGCAGGGCTTGCAATTCATCCTGCATGGCCGGCGTCAGGTTCAGGAAGCGGCAGCCGATTTGTACTTGCTCGCCCAGCAGGAAGGAGCGGAAAGTGCGCGAGAGGCGAATTTCCAGGTCGGCAATCATGACCTTGCTCGGCCCCAGTTCCAGGCGCACGCGCGACAGCTTGCGACCCACGTACAGCCCTATCGTATCGCGTGGGTGGGCGCGCATGCCGATGCCGCCGCTCGAAAAGTCATACAGCTGCAATTCATATGGCCGCCCTTCGAGCACAAACGCGGCCAGGTGGTACACGCCTAGCGGGGTTTCCAGGCGGGCCGATTCGCGTCGTTCCAGCACCAGGCAATGGCCGGGGAAGTTCGTCAGGTAGACGTTAGGGCGCCCGGGATACGCTTCCCATTCGCCGTTGACGGTAAATTGCAGCTTGGCACTCTGTACCGATGACACAAACGTGGCGCCGCCTTCAGGCAGAGTTGCGCCTTCATTGAGTTCCAGCACGAATTGCGGCAAGTCGTCGTCGACCGACAGGATGCGCGCCATGATGACATCTTCGCCGCCGGCCGGATAGATCGAGATGGCGTCACCGTTATCGGCCAGGCTGCACAGGGTTTCGCCGATATCCCACGGATCGCTCATATGGTGCGGCTTGGTGCCTGGCTCCATCGGTTCGGTGACATCTGCCAGGCTGGGTGCGCCTTTGCGCAGTGGATTGGGAATGGGATCGTTCACGACAGCGTATCTCTTTTATTCTAATGGGGAATAGTGTATAGGTTTAAGGCAATATTTACTAAGAAAATCACTATAATTGATTCTATATCACTATATTCCTGCTGCTATAAGCTGGCATGCCGCTGCGCATGCCATCTTGACGCCGTCGCTTAAAACTGTTCGTCCGCGCTCAGGTAGCGCCATTGGCCCGTTGGCAAGTCGCCCAGCTTGACCTTGCCGATGCGCACGCGTTTTAGTCCCAGCACTTTCAGGCCGACGGCTTCGCACATGCGGCGGATCTGGCGTTTCTTGCCTTCGCGCAAGGTAAAGCTCAATTGGTCTTCATTCTGCCAGCGCACCTTGGCGGGCAGCAAGGGCTTGCCGTCGAGCCACAGGCCGTGGTTGAGTCTTTTCAGCTCGCTGTCGGGCAGGGTATCGCCCTTGGTGTAGCTCACGCGCACCAGGTACTCCTTGTCGACATCGGTATCGTGGCCGATCAACTGCTTGGCCACGCGCCCATCCTGCGTCAAGACCAGCAAGCCGACAGAATCGATATCCAGACGTCCAGCGGCCACCAGGCTGCGCAGCTGGGTCGGGTGGAACTGTTCCGGGCTGCGGTCTTCCGCCCAGCGGTTTTCCGCCTTGATCAGCGCCACCGCTGGCGTGTAGCCGTCTTCGGCCTGGCCGCTGACGTAGCCGACGGGTTTGTTGATCAGCACGGTGACGCGCTTCGATTGCTCGGCTGCGGCTTGGCGTTCCACGGTAACGCGCTGGCTCGGGGTGACCTTGCTGCCCAGTTCGGACACCACTTTGCCATCGACGCGGACCCAGCCGCGCGCGATCCATTCATCGGCTTCACGGCGCGAGCACAGGCCCAGTTCGGACATGCGTTTGGACAAGCGTAATAATTCTTCGGTCATGTTGTTTCAGTTTCAGTAATAGTAGGCGCTGCGCGCAGGTCGTTACACTTTCAGCGAATCGAGTAAATCGGTTTCCAGCAATATCTGGTTGCGGGCATTGTTGAGCGCGGGACCGTCGACGAGGAAGACGTCTTCGACCCGCTCGCCCAGGGTCATGATCTTGGCCGTGTGCAGGTTGATGCGGTACTTGGTCAGCACATTGGCGATCGTATAGAGCAGGCCCGTGCGGTCGTTGGCGGCCACCGACAGCAGGTAGTACTGGCCCTTTTCATCGGGCCGCAAGTCTACCGTCGGCTGGAAGGGGAAGGTGCGCGACAGACGCGACAGTCTTCCCTTGCCCGGCGGCGGCAGCGGCGTTTGCGACTGCAACAGTTTGCCCAGCTCATGCTCGATCAGGCTGATGATGTCGCGGTAGCTTTTGGCAAAGTTCTGCTCGGTGACGAGAAAAGTATCGAGTGCATAGCCATTCCTGGTCGTGTGGATCTTCGCGTCGAGGATGCTGAAATTCTTGCGGTCGAAATAGCTGCAGATGCGCGCGAACAGGTCGGGCTGATCGGGTATGTAGACGGCTACTTGCAAGCCTTCGCCGATCGGCGCCAGCCGGCATTTTACCACCGGCAACTTGCTGTCGAGCTTGTCACACAGCGAGCGCGTCTGCCAGGCGATGTCAGAGGCGTCATGGCGCAGAAAATACGCAACGTCCAGTTGCTGCCACAGTTTCAGGTGTGCATCCGGTGGCAAGCCGTACAGGCGTAGGGTGGCCAGCGCTTCCTGCTGGCGGTTTTTCAGCTCGCGGTCGGCCGTATGCGGCTCGCCACCGAGCACGCGCAGGGTGATTTTGTATAAGTCTTCCAGTAGCTTGCCCTTCCAGGCATTCCACACTTTCGGGCTGGTGCCACGGATGTCGGCCACCGTCAGCAGGTACAGGCCCGTCAGGTGGCGCTCGTCCTTGACCACTTTCGCAAAGGCTTGCACGACGTCGGGGTCAGACAGGTCCTGCTTTTGCGCCACTTGCGACATCGTCAGGTGATTTTCTACCAGGAAGGCGACCAGTTCCGTGTCCTCTGCCGACAGGCCGTGATCCTGGCAGAACTGGGTGACGTCGGCCACGCCCAGCTTCGAGTGGTCGCCGCCGCGGCCCTTGGCGATATCGTGGAACAGGGCTGCCACGTAGAGCAGCCACGACTGCGAGAAATCGGCCATCAGTTGGCTGCAGAACGGATATTCGTGGGCATGTTCGCTCATCGTGAAGCGGCGCATGTTACGCACCACCATCAAAATATGCTGGTCGACCGTGTATACGTGGAACAAGTCATGCTGCATCTGGCCCACGATGCGGCGGAAATTGGGCAGGTAGCGCCCCAGGATGCTCATTTCGTTCATGCGTCGCAATGCGTGGATGATGCCCACGGGCGCTCGCATGATGCGCAGGAACAGGGCGCGGTTGACGTCATCCTGGCGGAAGGCGGCATCGATCTTGAAGCGCGCGTGCCACAGCGCGCGCGTGGCGCGCGAGGTCATGCCCTTCAGCGCCGGGCGTTCCGTCATCAAGACAAAGATTTCCAGCATGGCCGATGGATATTGCTCGAACGTATCGTCGGCGCTAATGTCGATCAGGCTGTTGACTTCATTGAAGCGTTCGTTGATGGGCACGGCCACATCGTCTTGCGGAAACAGCCGTGCCTCGATATTTTGCAGCAAAATCGTGTTGAGCTGGGTCACCGTCTTGGCGGCCCAGTAATAGCGCTGCATGAGAAATTCGCTGGCGCGGCGCATGTGCGGGCCGCTGCCCGTCGCTTGCAAGCCCAGCGATTCGGCGATGGCCGTCTGTATGTCGAATACCAGGCGGTCTTCGCGCCGACCCGCATGCAGGTGCAGGCGTACGCGGATATCTTTGAAGGCGCGCTCCTTTTCCATCAACTGGCGCGCTTCGGTGAGCGTAATCAGACCGCTGGTGGCCAGGGTGCGCCAGGAATTGGCCAGGCCGGCCGCCTTGGCGACCCATAAAATCACCTGCAAGTCGCGCAGGCCGCCGGGGCTTTCCTTGCAATTCGGTTCCAGGCTGAAGGCCGTGTCTTCATATTTGGCATGGCGCTGACGCATTTCCGCCGTTTTCGCCTGGAAAAATGCCTGCGGCTGCATGGCGGCCTGGTAGCGCTGCTGTAATTGCGCGAACAAGTCCGCGTTGCCGCACACGAGGCGCGCCTCGAGCAGGCTGGTTTGCACGGTAATATCAGCTTTCGATTCGACCATGCATTCTTCGACCGTGCGAATGCTGTGGCCGATCTCCAAGCCCAGGTCCCACAGCAGTTGCACCAGTTCTTCGAGCTTTTCTTGTGTCTGCGCATCGGGCGATTGCTGCAGCAAGATCAGCAGGTCGACGTCGGAATACGGAAACAGTTCACCGCGGCCATAGCCGCCCACACCCACCAAGGCCGTGCCAGGCGGCAAACCTGCTTCCTGCCAGGCGCGCGCCAGCACGCCATCGACGCTGTGGCGCAGGCTGCGCAGCAGTTTTTCAGGCTTGCCGTCGGCCTGGAAGGCCGCAATGACGACCTGGCGGTCGGCTTTCAGTTGCTGTTTCAGCTGTTCCCGAACTTGCTTTTTCATCTGGGCCCTGAGGTGGCGGTGCGTGGGATGGAGAAATCAGGCTTTGTTCAGGATCAAGGCGGGCGGCGGCGGCATGCCGGGCGAGACGGTCAGCACTTCGTAGCCCGTCTCCGTCACCAGCACCGTGTGTTCCCATTGCGCCGACAAGCTGCGGTCCTTGGTTTTGATGGTCCAGCCATCGTTCATCTCGCGGATCTCGCGGCGGCCCGAGTTGATCATCGGTTCCACGGTAAAAATCATGCCTGCTTCGAGGCGTTCGAGAGTGCCTGGCTTGCCGTAATGCAACACTTGCGGCTCTTCATGGAAGACCTTGCCGATGCCGTGACCGCAGAATTCGCGCACCACGCTGTAGCCAGCCTTTTCCGCATGTTGCTGGATGGCATGGCCGATATCGCCGAGGTGGGCACCCGGCTTGATCTGGTCTATGCCCAGCCACATGCATTCATAGGTGACCTCCGACAGGCGCTTTGCCAGGATGGTGGGGGTGCCGACGAGGAACATGCGGCTATTGTCGCCGTGATAGCCATCCTTGATGACAGTGATGTCGAGGTTGACGCTGTCGCCGCTCTTCAAGACCTTGTCGCCCGGAATGCCATGACAGATGACGTCGTTGACGGAGGTGCAAATGGCCTTCGGGTAAGGCGTGTAGCCGGGCGGGCAATAGTTCAGCGGGGCCGGGATGGTGCCTTGCACGTTGAGCATGTATTCGTGGCACAGGCGGTCCAGTTCGCCGGTCGTGACGCCCACCTTGACGAAGGGAGTGATGTAATCGAGTACTTCAGCGCCGAGTTTGCCGGCAACGCGCATGCCTTCGATGTCGGCGGCGCTATTAATACGGATGGTAGGCATGGTGTAAGTCGCAATCTGCAAAATTTCCGGCTGAAAAGCGCGGGTGAAAAGCACAGACGATTTCCATGGTGCGGAAAAAAGTCTGCAAATATGTTGAAATTATAAACGAGGCGCCCTCAATTCGCCGCCTTCTTCCCATGGCTGGGCGGCGATTTGTGCGCAAATCGGGATGAACCGCCAGCGCGGCTACGCCTGGCGCCAGCGTGGTACATCGAGCGCTTCCCCAGGAGCCGGCGATTCGCAGTGCAGACTTGATGCGGCCGTCATTTCGGTGTAGAATTCCGGGTTGCTTGAATTCTCTTTTAGGCAATGCAGTAAAACAGTGTATTTAATCAATATAAACACGCGAATCCGGTCGACAAGGGTGCCTCTATGGTGACTGATCGGATTCCAGACCCAACCCTGGAGTTAATAATGTCCGTAACAATGCGCGAAATGCTGGAAGCCGGTGTCCATTTTGGTCACCAAACCCGTTTTTGGAATCCAAAAATGGCACCGTTCATCTTCGGCCATCGCAACAAGATCCACATCATCAACCTGGAAAAAACCATGGCGATGTACCAGGACGCAATGAAGCACGTGCGTCAACTGGCTGCAAACCGTGGCACCATCCTGATGGTCGGCACCAAGCGTCAAGCTCGCGAAATCATCGCTGCTGAAGCGCAACGCGCTGGCGTGCCTTTCGTTGATCAGCGTTGGTTGGGCGGCATGCTGACCAACTTCAAGACGATCAAAACGTCGATCAAGCGTCTGAAAGACATGGAAGTGATGATCGAAGACGGTTCGATCGAGAAGCTGTCGAAAAAAGAAGCGCTGATGTTCTCCCGCGAAATGATCAAGCTGCAAAAATCGATCGGCGGCATCAAGGACATGGGCGGCATTCCTGACGCAATCTTCGTTGTAGACGTCGGCTACCACAAAGGTGCGATCACTGAAGCGGCTAAACTGGGTATCCCGGTCATCGGCGTTGTCGATACCAACCACTCCCCAGAAGGCGTGAACTTCGTGATCCCAGGTAACGATGACTCCTCGAAAGCCATCATGTTGTACGCTCGCGGTGTTGCTGATGCAATCATCGAAGGCCGTGCAGCTGCCGGTAACGAAGTTGTTGAAATGGTTAAAGCAGCCGCTGGCGACGAATTCGTCGAAGTAAACGAACAGGCTTAATTGCCAGGCTATCGCGAGATAGCTGTTTGTAAGCACAGCAGTAAGGGAAAAGGGGTGGCAGCAGCTCCCCCTTTTTTTTAACAAAAAAACGATAGTGACCGCTGGCGAGGCATATCTGCCCGGCCGCGACTGTCGACTCACCGAATCAGGAGAAACACATGGCAGCGATTACAGCAGCGATGGTAGGCGAATTGCGCGGCAAAACCGACGCACCAATGATGGAATGCAAAAAAGCACTGACCGAAGCCGAAGGCGACATGGCGCGTGCGGAAGAGATCCTGCGCGTCAAACTGGGCGGCAAGGCATCGAAAGCATCGGCACGCATCACCGCTGAAGGCGTCGTGGCAACCTATATCGCCAATGGCGTAGGCGCCCTGGTCGAAGTGAACTCGGAAACCGACTTCGTTGCGAAAAACGACGATTTCCTGGCACTGGCCAACAACGCTGCCCGTCTGGTAGCAGAACACAACCCGGCTGACGTAGCTGCCTTGCTGGCCCTGCCACTCGATGGCAAGACACTCGATGAAGTGCGCGCTGCCTTGATCGGCAAAATTGGCGAAAACATGACCATCCGCCGCTTCCAGCGCTTCGAAACGAGCAACAAGCTCGCTTCGTACCTGCACGGTGCGCGCATCGGCGTGATCGTCGAATTCGACGGCGCCGATGAGCAAGTAGGCAAAGACGTGGCCATGCACATCGCGGCCATGAAGCCAGTATCGCTGTCTTCGAACGAAGTTCCTGCGGAACTGATCGAAAAAGAGCGTTCGGTTGCCCAACTGAAAGCCGAAGAAGACGCAGTCAAAGCGGCCGCCGAAGGCAAGCCAGCACAATCGCCGGAAATCCTGGCCAAGCGCCTGGAAGGCTCGGTACAGAAGTTCCTGAAAGAAGTGTCGCTGCTGAACCAGGCTTTCGTGAAAAACGACAAGCTGTCGGTTGAGCAAATGCTGAAGGCGGCTAACACCAGCGTCAAAGGCTTCGCCATGTACGTGGTAGGCGAGGGCATCGAGAAGAAGCAAGACGACTTCGCAGCAGAAGTCGCAGCACAGATGGCTGCCTCCCAGGGAGCGTAAGTAAAGCGGGCCGAGAGGCCCGTTTTTTTGGCCCGCCCGCACCTGTTGTGCCGGGCGGCGGCATGGGCAGTTGCGCACGCCTGTCCGGCGCTGCAAAGCGCTGCGCCATGTCATACTCGAATAACCTCATTTATGGAGCCCCAGCTCATGTCAAAACCAGCCTACAAGCGCGTCCTCCTCAAGTTGTCCGGCGAAGCCCTGATGGGCGATGATCCCTACGGCATCAACCGCGCCACGATCGAGCGCATGGTGGCCGATGTGGCCGAGGTGGCGAAATTGGGTGTGGAACTGGCAATCGTGATTGGTGGCGGCAATATCTTCCGCGGCGTCGCGCCTGGCGCGCAAGGCATGGACCGCGCCACCGCCGACTACATGGGCATGCTTGCCACCGTGATGAACGCACTGGCTCTGGCCGATGCGATGCGTCACGTCGGCATCACTGCACGCGTCATGTCGGCCATCGGCATCGAACAAGTCGTCGAGCCATATGTACGTCCGAAAGCCCTGCAATACCTGGAAGAAGGCAAAGTGGTTGTCTTTGCCGCCGGTACCGGCAATCCGTTCTTTACCACCGACACGGCAGCCGCTCTGCGCGGTTCCGAGATCAGTGCCGAGATCGTCCTGAAGGCCACCAAGGTTGACGGTGTCTACACGGCTGATCCGAAGAAGGATCCGAACGCCACCCTGTTCCATACGATTACGTTCGACGATGCCATCTCCAAGCATCTGCAAGTGATGGATGCCACCGCATTCGCCCTGTGCCGTGACCAGAAACTGCCGATCAAGGTGTTTTCGATCACCAAGCCAGGCGCCCTGATGCGCGTCATCATGGGTGAAGATGAGGGCACGCTGGTTCACGTATAGAAACAAGGAGCACCGAGAAGCGGCCATGGCTGCGTTGCAGCGCCTCGCCGTATTCGTACCGGCTTCGGCGCTGCTCCTTGCCCTGAACGGTTTTCGGCACTCCCAACTGCGCGGGTTTGTTTCTTGAATCTGGCAAAGTAGAATATTCATTATTATCAAGACAAGGAGTACAGCAATGTCCTTAGCTGACGTTAAAAAGAACACGCAGGAACGCATGACCAAGTCGCTGGAAACACTGCGGGCCGACTTGGCCAAAGTGCGTACCGGCCGCGCTCATACGGGTATCCTCGACCACGTGATGGTCGATTACTACGGGTCGCCGACGGCGCTGACCCAGGTCGCCAACGTGACCCTGGTCGACGCGCGCACCATCGGCGTGCAGCCGTATGAAAAAAAGATGGCCAACACCATCGAAAAAGCTATCCGCGATGCTGATCTGGGCTTGAACCCATCGGCACAGGGCGACCTGATCCGCGTTCCTACGCCGCCGCTGACGGAAGAGCGCCGCAAGGAAATGGTCAAATTGGTCAAGAGTGAAGCGGAAGACGCAAAGATTGCTGTGCGTAACATTCGTCGCGACGCGAACGAGTCGCTGAAGAAACTGGTCAAGGAAAAAGCCTGCTCCGAGGACGATGAGCGCCGCTCGTCGGAAGAAGTGCAGAAACTGACGGATAAGTTTATTGCTGACATCGACAAGATGGTGGTCGACAAAGAAAAAGAAGTGCTGACAGTCTAGTTTTCAGTCCTTTTGATGCTGCCCGGGAAAGCACGGCTTTTCCGGGCAGTGCTATTTGGCGCATAATAGTCATCTTTTATTTTTAGTGTTCGTGTTTTCATGATCTATTCGAGTTCGACAACGGCAGTACCTGAGGTTGGCACGGTGCCGCGCCATGTGGCAATCATTATGGATGGTAACGGCCGCTGGGCAACCAAGCGCTTCCTGCCGCGCGTGGCTGGTCACGTCAAGGGGGCGGACGCCGTGCGCGGCATCGTTGAGGCCTGCCTTGCACGGGGCGTTCAATATCTGACCCTGTTTGCCTTCAGCTCGGAAAACTGGCGCCGCCCGGAAGAAGAGGTGTCGATGTTGATGCGCCTGTTCGTCACCATGCTGGAACGCGAAGTGGTCAAGATGCATGCCAACGACATCCGCTTGAAGGTGGTGGGCGACCTGTCGCGCTTCAACGACGAACTGCAAACCCTGATCGCCAATGCCGAACGCAAGACGGCGCGCAATACGCGTCTGACGGTGACGATCTGCGCCAATTATGGCGGCCGCTGGGACATCATGCAGGCGGTCAACAAAATGACGGCCGAGGCTGCCAACGATGGCCAGCCTGCCGCGCAGGCTTACACGGAAGAACAATTGGCGCCGCACCTGGCCATGGCCTACGCACCCGAGCCCGACCTGTTCATCCGCACGGGGGGCGAGCAGCGCATTTCCAATTTCCTGCTGTGGCAACTGGCATACACGGAACTGTTTTTCACCGACACTTTCTGGCCCGACTTTAATGGCGAGTGCCTCGACGCGGCAATCGCGTCTTACCAGCAGCGCGAACGGCGCTTTGGCCGTACCAGCGCGCAATTAACTGAAAAGACAAACTGATGCTGAAAACACGGATAATCACCGCCCTGGTCCTGTTGGCGGTCTTGCTGCCGGTTCTGTATCTGAATTACTTCCCTGCCTTCGCCGTGATCGCCACGGCGTTCTTCGGCGCCGCCGTATGGGAAAGCTTCCGCATTTTTAAAAATCGCCAGGCGCTCTTGATTGCTGCCGTCTGGACTGCTGCCTTCGCGTATACGTTTTTTGTCGGTAACGGCATGGCGCAGCTCAATTTCTGGTTTGCCCTGTGCGTGGCCATCTGGCTGATCCGCTTCGCGCCCTCGCTGGCGACGGGCTTGCCGCCCACCGAAGGCTTGGGCAATACTTTGCTTAGTCTGGTGTATCCGGTCACCATCGTCGGCTGCTTCGTCGCCATCATTGCCTTGTTCCTGCATAGCCCGTTGTTCCTGCTGTCCGTCATGGCGCTGGTCTGGATCGCCGACGTCGGCGCGTATTTTTCGGGCAAGGCTTTCGGCAAGCGCAAGCTGGCGCCCAGCATTTCCCCGGGTAAATCTTGGGAAGGTGCCATCGGCGGCGGCCTCGCCGTGCTCGTCATCGCCGCCATCACCATCGCTGCTGCGCCTTCGTTGCCGGTGCTGCAAGATACCTTTGCCGTGCAGTTGCAATTGCGCCGCGGCTCGCTGGTGACCTTGCTGGTGCTGCTGCTGGTCGTCGCTGCCAGCATCGTCGGCGACCTGTTCGAATCCCAATTGAAACGTCGCGCCGGCATCAAGGACAGCAGCAATCTGCTGCCTGGCCACGGCGGCGTACTCGACCGTATCGACGCGTTGATCCCGGTCCTGCCATTTGCTGCCCTGGTGGCCAGCTGGCTTTAAGGAAACTCATGCAATACATCACCATCCTTGGCGCGACCGGCTCGATCGGCGTGTCCACCCTCGACGTGCTCGCGCGTCATCCCGAGCAATACAGCGTGTATGCGCTGAGCGCGCACAGCCGTGTGGCCGAACTGGCCGCCCAGTGCTTGCAGTTCCGTCCGCAGCGCGCCGTCGTCGGCACCGCTGACGCGGCCCTTGAACTGACGCGCCTGCTCCGCGGCCAGGGCGTCGCTACGCAAGTCGATTATGGCGTCGAGGCGCTGTGCGCCGTCGCCAGCGCACCACAAGTGACGGGTGTGATGGCGGCCATCGTCGGCGCAGCCGGCCTGGCGCCCACCTTGGCGGCGGCGCGTGCGGGCAAGAAAATATTGCTGGCAAATAAAGAAGCGCTGGTCATGTCCGGCCAGCTGTTCATGGATGCCGTGCACGATAACGGCGCCGTGCTGCTGCCCATCGACAGCGAGCATAACGCCATCTTCCAATGTCTGCCGCATGCGCATGGCCGCGCGCCAGGCGCTGCGGGCGTGGCAAAAATCGTGCTGACCGCTTCCGGCGGCCCCTTCCTTACGCGCGCTGTCGAAACGCTCGATAGGGTCACGCCGGACCAGGCATGCAAGCATCCGACCTGGGCCATGGGGCGCAAGATTTCCGTCGATTCGGCCACCATGATGAACAAGGGCCTGGAAGTGATTGAAGCGCACTGGCTGTTCGGTGCGCCAGCCGAGCAGATCGAGGTGCTGATCCATCCGCAAAGTGTGATCCATTCGATGGTGTCGTATATTGACGGTTCCGTGCTGGCACAGTTGGGCAACCCGGATATGCGCACGCCGATCGCCCATGCGCTGGCGTATCCACAGCGCATCGCCTCCGGCGTCGCGCAGCTCGATTTGGCGCAAATAGCCACCTTGCAGTTCGAGCGTCCCGATTTGCGCCGTTTCCCCTGCCTGGCGCTGGCGTTCGACGCCTTGCGCGCCGGCGGCACGGCGCCGGCCCTGCTCAATGCGGCCAATGAAGTGGCCGTGCAAGCCTTTCTCGACGAGCAGATCGGCTTCCGCCAGATCGACCGCGTCATTTCCCACGTGATCGAGACCGTGCCGCATGGCGCCGCCTCCAGCATCGAGGCCGTGATGGAGCAGGACCGCCTGGCCCGCGCGGCCGCGCATGCGTATATCGCCCAGAGGCTGGCAGCATGACGCTGATCACCACCTTGCTGGCCTTTATCGTCGCGCTCGGTTCGCTGATTACCTTGCACGAGCTGGGCCACTACGTGGTGGCGCGCTGGTGCGGCGTGAAAGTGCTGCGCTTCTCGATCGGCATGGGGAAAGTGGTGTATTCGCGCAAGTTTGGCAAGGACCAGACCGAATGGGCTATTTCCGCGCTGCCGCTGGGTGGCTATGTCAGCATGCTCGACAGCCGTGCGCAAGACCTTAGCGACTTGCCGGAAAGCGAGTTGCGCCGCGAGTTCACACGCCAGAGCGTGTGGCGTCGCATCGCCATCGTCGCTGCCGGGCCGCTGGCCAATTTTCTCGTCGCCATCGTGCTGTACGCGAGCTTGTTCATGCATGGCATCGAGGAGCCGTCGAGCAAGCTCGGCCCCGTGGCCGAGCAAACGCCGGCCCATGCTGCTGGCCTGCGCAGCGGCGATACGGTTGAAGCGGTCAATGGCAAGGCTGTCGCCAGCTGGTCCGAGTTGCGCTGGGAGCTGATCCAGTCCACCCTCGACAAGCAGGCTGCGCGCATCGAAGTGCGTCGTCCTGATCGTGGCCTGCAGGAAGCGACCTTGCCGACGACCACTTTGACGCAAACGGACTTGGAAGGCGACGTGCTGGGTAAGCTGGGCCTGACGCTGGCCCGTTCCGCCCCCACGCTGATGGAAATCATGCCTGGCGGTGCAGCCGCGCGCGCCGGCCTGCAAAAAAACGACCAAATTCTGGCCATCGACGAGCAGCCCGTGCACGACGTGGCGCTCGTCATCGCCACCCTCAGCGAGGCACCGGGTCGTACTTTGCAATTGCGCCTCTTGCGCCAGGGCCAGGACCTGAGCTTGCCCATTACGCCTGACGCCGTGCCTGGCGCGGGGGCAAAGGGAGCTGTAACAGTTGGTAAGATCCAGGCAAAACTGGGGCAGGTGCCGGATATGATCAGCGTCGCATCCGGACCGTTTTCTGCCGTGCTCAAGGCGTCCTCCAAAGTGTGGGATACCAGTGTCATGAGCCTGAAAATGCTGGGTAAAATGATCACCGGCCAAGTCTCGCTGAAGAATGTGACGGGGCCCATTACGATCGCCGATTACGCGGGCCAGACGGCGCGCATCGGCCTGGTAAGTTATCTGAGCTTCATTGCCTTCATCAGTATTAGTCTGGGCGTGATGAATTTGCTACCCATTCCTGTTCTGGATGGCGGGCATTTGCTGTATTATTCGCTGGAAGTTTTGACCGGACGCCCCTTGCCGGAGCGCGTAGGCGAGATTGCTCAGCGCCTGGGGATGGGTTTGCTATTGACCTTGATGGTGCTTGCCGTCTTTAATGACGTGTTGCGATTACTTAATTAGGGCGCTGGTTGATGCCATTGCGTGAGTCGCACAAGCAATCTTTTGTGTATGTTGTCCATTGATTTAGCCATTGAATAACCCCAATGAAATTACATTCTGCTCGTTTTGCCTTGCCTTCCTTTCGTCGCAGCCTGATCGGCGCCGCCGTCATGGCCTTCTGTGCCGGCCATGCGCTGGCCGTCCAGCCATTTACTGTCAAGGACATCCGGGTCGAAGGGATCCAGCGTACTGAAGCGGGGACTGTTTTCAGTTACCTGCCCGTGCGTGTCGGCGAAACGTTCTCCGACGAGAAGAGCGTCGCTGCCATCAAAGCGCTGTACGCGACGGGTTTTTTCAAGGATGTGCGACTGGAAGTCGATGGTGACGTGCTGGTGGTGCTGGTCGAGGAGCGCCCGGCCATCGCTGCCGTGGAATTTACGGGCACCAAGGAATTTGAGAAAGACGTGCTGGTCAAGGCATTGAAGGAAATCGGCGTCGGCGAAGCCAAGATTTTTGACAAGGCGTCGGTCGACCGCGCGGAACAGGAACTCAAGCGCCAGTACTTGTCGCATGGTCTGTACGGCGTGAAGATCACCACCACCGTCACACCGATCGAGCGTAACCGCGTCAATGTGGTGTTCGCCGTCGACGAGGGCGACGTGGCCCGCATCAAGCAAATTAACATCGTTGGCAACAAGGCTTTCAGCGACAAGGAGCTGCGTGATCAGCTGGCCTTGAACACCGGCGGCTGGTTCAGCTGGTACACCAAGGCTGATCAATATTCGAAGACCAAACTGACCGGCGATATCGAGTCGCTCAAGTCCTATTACCTCGACCGCGGCTATATCGAGATGCAGGTCGACTCGACGCAAGTGTCGATCACGCCCGATAAAAAAGACATTTACCTGACGATCAATATCACCGAAGGTGAAAAGTACAAGATCGCCGGCACCAAGTTCGAAGGCGAGATGTTCGGCCGCGAAGAAGAGCTGAAGGCCCTCAATCTGATGCGCGAGGGCGAGATCTATTCGGGCGCGCGCCTGACGGCGACGAACAAACGCATCCAGGACCGCCTGGCTACGTTCGGCTATGCTTTTGCCAACGTCAATGCCAATCCGGAAATCAACCGTGAAAAGCATGAAGTGGGTTTTACTTTCTTCATCGATCCGGGCAAGCGCGTGTATGTGCGCCACATGAATATCGCCGGCAACACCACCACGCGCGATGAAGTCATTCGCCGTGAATTCCGCCAGTTCGAATCGTCCTGGTATGACAGCAACAAAATCAAGTTGTCGCGTGATCGCGTCGACCGCCTCGGCTACTTCAAGGACGTCACTATCGACACGCCAGAAGCGCAGGGCACGACCGACCAGGTTGACGTCAACGTGACGGTAGTGGAAAAGCCAACGGGTAACTTCCTGATCGGTGGCGCCTTCTCGCAATCGGAGAAGTTCACTCTGTCGGCATCGATTTCGCAGGCCAACTTCGCCGGTAGCGGCAACACCGTCGGCATCGAACTCAATACCAGCCATTACAGTCGCACGATCGCGTTTTCGCAAACCAATCCGTATTTTACGGACGATGGCATTTCGCGCAGCTTTGAAGTTTACCTGCGTACGACGGAACCACCAGCGCTCAATATCGGCAGCTACAAGATCAAGCAAACCGGTGGCCGCGTCAGTTTCGGCGTGCCATTCTCGGAAGTCGATACCATCTTCTTTGGCATCGGCGCCGAGCGCTCGCGCATCGAAACCGATCTCACCAGCCCGGTCCGCTTCAAGCAGTACGTGATCGACAATGGCGGCCCGTCGGACGGTATCGGTTCGGCTACCACCAACGCCATCCCGCTGACGGCGGCTTGGCAACGCGACAGTCGCGATAGTGCGCTGACGCCATCGGTCGGTCGTTACCAGCGCGTCAACCTGGAAGCTGACGTGATCGGTAACCAGAAGTATTTCCGTGCCATCTATGAGCACCAGTATTTCCGTCCGCTGTTCAGCAAAGTGACCCTGGCGCTCAAGGGCGAGATCGATTACGGCCACGGCATCGGCAAGCACGTGTATCCAGTCTTCAAGAACTTCTACGGCGGCGGCATCGGTTCGGTGCGTGGCTACCTGAGTTCCTCGCTGGGCGCGGTCGAACCGAGCACCAACGATGCGCTGGGAGGCGCTTCGCGCCTGATCGGTAGCGCCGAACTGCAGATGCCATTCCCAGGTTCGGGCAATGACCGCAGCTTGCGCTGGTTCGGTTTCCTTGACGGTGGCCAGGTCTACCAGGAAGGCGAAAAAATGCGTATCTCGCAATTGCGTTATTCTGCTGGCTTGGGCATCAGCTGGATTTCACCGGTGGGCCCGCTCAAGCTGAGCTATGCCAAGCCGCTGAACGCCAAGCCGACGGACCGCCTGGAGCGCTTCCAGTTCCAGATGGGCACCGGTTTCTAACCGGCCATCTGAACCGGGGCGACAGCTTTTACCTTTTGACCATGGAGTATCATGAACACCGCATCCGCTACTTTGCCCAAGTCCCTTGCCGTGATCGCATTGTGCTGGAGTTCGCTGTTGCCGGTGCAGGCGCAGGCTCAGGAGTCGAAGATCGCCTGGATCAGCAGCGAACGTATTTATAACGAATCGAGGCTGGCGAAAGCTGCCAGCGCCAAGCTGGCCGAAGAGTTCCGCTCGCGTGAAAAAGCCGTGCAGGAACTGGGCAGTCGTTTCAAGGTGGCCAATGAAGCGCTGGAAAAGGACATGCCCACCCTGAGCGAGGCCGAGCGCGCCAAGCGCCAGCGCGAGTTTTTTGAGCTGGACAAGGAACTGCAACGTCGCCAGCGCGAATTTCGCGAAGACTTGAGCCAGCGCAGCAATGAAGAGCGCAGCGCTATCGCTGAAAAAGCCAACGCCATCATCCAGCAGATGGCGCATATCGAAGGATATGACATCGTGCTGCAGGAAGCTCTGTGGGCCAGCCCGCGCATCGACATTACCGACAAGGTCTTGAAGGCGCTGGACAAGTAACAGTAACGGTTTCAAGCCTGACAGTGCCGTAGCGAGCGGACGGGAGTTGTGGTTGAGAAGCGCAGCTGTGCTAAAGCGCAGTGAGCATCGGAGGCCGCAAATCGCGCCGCGCAGCAGGCATCGTCAGGCGTTTTTATAAGGGTATATCGATGGGCACTCGACTAGGAGACTTGGTCGAACGCTTCGGTGGTCAATTGGCGGGCGATGCCAACCTGGAAGTGACAGGGATCGCACCGCTGGCCGACGCTGGCGCTTCGCACATCAGCTTTCTGAGCAATAGTAAATTTCGCGCGCAGGCCGCAAGCAGCGGCGCTGCTGCGTTGATCGTCACGCCTGCCGACGACGCGCTGATCGGCGCCGAGTACGCCGGTGCGCGCATCATCACACCGAATCCCTATGTCTATTTCGCGCGCGCGGCGCAGTATTTCGCCGCCCTGCATGAAATCAAGGCCGCGCCCGGCATCCATCCGAGCGCCTTTGTCGACGCCAGCGCGCAGGTCGATGCCAGCGCCTCAGTCGGCGTGCACGCTGTGATCGAAGCGGGCGCCGTGATCGGTGCCGACTGCGTCATCGGTCCCGGCTGCGTGGTGGGGCGCGACGCCATCATCGGCGCCGGTACCCAGTTGTTCGCCAACGTGACGTTCCATGCGCGCTGCGTGATCGGCCAGCGCGGCATTATCCACTCGGGTGCCGTGATCGGCACCGACGGCTTCGGTTTCGCCAACGAAGGCGGCGTGTATATCAAGATTCCGCAGACGGGCAGGGTGGTGATCGGTGATGATGTCGATATCGGCGCCAACACCACCATCGACCGTGGCGCCCTGGCCGACACCATCATCGAAGATGGCGTCAAGCTCGACAACCAGATCCAGATCGGCCACAACTGCCACATCGGCGCGCATACGGCCATGGCCGGCTGCGTCGGCGTAGCCGGCAGCGCCATCATCGGCAAGTACTGCACCTTTGGCGGCGCCGCCATGGTGCTGGGCCATTTAACGATCGCCGACCGCGTCCACGTCGGCTCGGGCAGCATGGTCTCGCGCTCGATCGCGGAACCGGGCCAGTACACGGGTTTCTACCCGCTGGCCAAGAATGCTGACTGGGAAAAGAGTGCCGCCATCGTGCGCAACCTGTCAAGCATGCGCGAGAAGATCCGCGCGCTTGAAAAAACAATTAAAACACTGACCACGCAAGACGAAAAATGACTACTGAAAAAAAGACCCTCGATATCCTGGCCATCAAATCGCTGCTGCCGCACCGCTATCCGCTGCTGCTGGTTGACCGCGTGCTGGACTGGGAAGCGAACAAATCCATTACCGCGATCAAGAACGTGACGGTCAACGAAGAGTTCTTCCAGGGCCATTTCCCGCACAAACCGGTCATGCCCGGCGTGCTGATGATCGAAGCGCTGGCGCAAACGGCGGCCCTGTTGTCCTTCCTGTCGATGGGCGTCAAACCCGATGAAAATTCGGTGGTCTACTTTGTCGGCATCGACAATGCGCGCTTCAAGCGTCCTGTCGAGCCGGGCGACCAGCTGAAGATGGATGTGGAAATCCTGCGCGTCTCGCGCGGCATCTGGAAATACAAGGCAGTCGGCTCGGTCGACGGCAAAGTGGCGCTGGAAGCGGAGTTGATGTGCACTATCCGCAGCGCGCAGGATGCGAGCCAGCCAGCGGGTCAGTGATGGCGGCCATCCACTCCACTGCAGTGATTGATCCGAAGGCTGAGCTCGATAGCTCGGTCGAGGTCGGTCCGTACACCATTATCGGTCCGCACGTGCGCATTGCGGCCGGCACCAAGGTCGGTCCGCATGTCGTCATCGACGGCCACACAACGATCGGCAGCGACAATCACCTGTTCCAGTTTTCTTCCATCGGTGCGCAGCCGCAGGATAAGAAATGGGCGGGCGAGGCGACGCGCCTGGAAATCGGCGACCGCAACACTATCCGCGAATTTTGCACCTTCAATACGGGAACCGTACAGGGTGGCGGCGTGACGCGTCTGGGCAATGACAACTGGATTTCAGCGTATGTACACCTGGCGCACGACTGCCTGGTGGGCAACAACACGATTTTTTCCAATAATGCCCAGTTGGCGGGCCACGTAGAAATCGGCGACTGGGTCATTATGAGCGGATTCGCCAATGTGCACCAGTTCTGCAAGATCGGCGCGCACGCCTTTGTCGGCATGAGCACCAGCCTGACGCAGGACGTGCCGCCTTTTGTCCTCTTGAACGGCAATCCGGCGCAGGCGCATGGCGTCAATATCGAGGGCTTGAAACGGCGCGGCTTCACGCGCGAGCAGATCAATGGCATCCGCACCGCGTATAAACTCATCTACCGTTCCGGCCTGACCTTGGAAGAAGCCAAGGCAGCGCTGTTTGAAGAAGAAATGGCAACGCCGGCAGCGGCGCAGCATATTCGCGCCATGCGCGAATTCCTCGGTGTGGCCTCGCGTGGCATCGTTCGCTGACCACTGCAGCGACCTGTCGGTCGCCATCGTCGCCGGCGAGGTGTCGGGTGACCTGTTGGCCAGCCGGCTGCTGTCGGGCCTGGTGCCGCAGTTGCCCGGCGCGCGCTTCCACGGCATCGGTGGCGAGCATATGGCCAAGCAGGGTTTCGTTTCCGACTGGCCGCTGGACAAGCTGACCGTGCGCGGCCTGTTCGAAATCATTCCCCGCTACCGCGAGATCAAGGGCATCCAGAACGCGCTGCGCGACCAGCTGCTGGCCGAGCGTCCTGCCGTCTTCATCGGCGCCGACTATCCGGGCTTTAACCTGGGTCTGGAGCAGCAGCTCAAGGAAGCCGGCATCCCCACCGTGCACTACATCGGGCCGCAGATATGGGCCTGGCGCGGTGGACGCATCAAGAAAATCATCAAGGCTGTCTCGCACATGCTGGTGATCTTTCCGTTCGAGCAAGAGATTTACCGCAAGGCTGGCGTGCCCGTCACCTATGTCGGCCACCCATTGGCCGAAATGATTCCCTTGCAGCCCGACGAGGCGGCCGCGCGCCGCACCCTGGGCTTGCCCGAGGACGCCAATGTGGTGACCCTGATGCCGGGCAGCCGCATGGGCGAACTTAAATACAATACGGTGGCGTTCGTGACCGCTTGCAAGCTCTTGTTGGCGCGCGACCGCTCGCTGCGTTTCGTCGCGCCCATGGCTGGCGAGAAGCAGCGCCAGTATTTTTTGCAGCTGGTTGCGCAAGCTCGCTTGCAGGACATCGAGATTTTACTCACCGATGGCGGCTCGCACACGGCCATCTGCGCCGCCGATGCGGTTCTGGTGGCCTCTGGCACGGCCTCGCTGGAGGTGGCGCTGTACAAGAAGCCCATGGTCATCGCCTACAAAATGATGCGCGCGTCATGGGAAATCATGCGCCACATGGGCTACCAGCCGTGGATTGGTTTGCCCAACATCCTGGCGCGCGAGAGCTTGGTGCCCGAACTGCTGCAAAATGCGGCCAGCCCCGAGGCCTTGGCCGACGCCATGTGGCAGCAACTGAGCGACGTGCCCGGCCGTCTGCGCCTGGCGCAGCGCTTCACGGACATGCATCACAGCTTGCTGCGCGACAGCGCGCGCGACAGCGCCAACGCCGTCATGCAAGTCATCGCTGCCAGCGGCAAATAAATCGCGAGCACCGCTTCAACCGCATTACCAACCAAAGATTCAACGTGAAAAATATCTATCCTGGCCTGTTTGACGACTTGCCATTCTCGCTCGATGAAATCATCTGCGGTGTCGACGAGGCAGGGCGCGGCCCGCTGGCCGGTCCCGTGTTCGCTGCCGCCGTGATCCTCGATCCGCAGCAGCCGATCGATGGCTTGCGCGACTCGAAAAAACTGAGCGAGGCCAAGCGCGACCTGCTGGCGCCGCAGATCAAGGCCAAGGCCCTGGCCTGGGCCATCGCCGAAGCGTCGGAAGAGGAGATCGACCGCCTGAACATTTTGCAGGCGTCGATGCTGGCCATGCGCCGCGCCGTCGAGGCCTTGAGTATCGTGCCGACCCTGGCCCTGATCGACGGCAATCGCTGCCCCGTGATGCCAATCCGCGGCATGGCCATCATCGGCGGCGACGACAAGGTCGATGCGATTTCTGCCGCCTCGATCCTGGCCAAGACGGCGCGCGATGCGGCCCTGGTGCACTTGCATGCAGCCTATCCCGAGTATTGCTTCGACCAGCACAAGGGTTACGGCACCAAGCTGCATCTGGAGCGCTTGCATCTGCATGGCGCTTCGCCCGTGCACCGCCGCTCGTTCGCCCCTGTGCGTAATGTGATTGCGCTGTTCGGCGCGCAGGAGGTGTTGGCATGAAGACGATTAGCTCGCGCGACAATGCGCAATACAAGGATTTGCTGAAGCTGGCGGGCAGTTCACAGGCGCGCCGCAAGTCGGGCCGCACCCTGCTCGATGGCGTACATCTGTGCCAGTCCTACCTGCAGCTGCGCGGCATGCCGGAGCAGTGCATCGTCAGCGAAAGCGCCTTGCAGAACCCGGAAGTGGCGGACATCGTTGGCCAGCTGGAAAGCCAGCGCGCGCATGTACTGGGTTTGCCCGACGCGCTGTACAAGGCGGTGAGCCAGGTCGAGCACGGCGTGGGTGTGATGTTCCTGATCGAGACGCCGGAACGCGCTGTCGGCGCGCCGCTGAGCGTGTCAGCGGTGCTGCTCGATAATTTGCAAGACCCGGGCAACGTGGGCTCGATCCTGCGCAGCGCCGCCGCTGCCGGTATCACGCAAGTGTATTGCAGCGCCGGCACGGCCTTCTGCTGGTCGCCGAAGGTGTTGCGCGCTGCCATGGGCGCACACTTTGTGCTCGACATCTTCGAGAACGTCGACCTGGCGGCGCTGGTTGCGGGCGCCAAGGTAAGTACCCTGGCCACCAGCGGCTACGCCACGCAGCGTCTGTATGACGTTGACCTGCGCCAGCCCGTCGCCTGGCTGTTTGGCCATGAAGGGCAGGGCGTGGCAGACGACCTGCTGTCGATGGCCACGCAGCAGGTGGTCATTCCCCACCTGGGCCAGATCGAATCGCTGAATGTGGCCGCTTGCGCCGCCGTGTGCTTCTTTGAACAGGTGCGCCAGAGCCAGAGCTGACACTTTACGCTCAGGCCCGCCATGCTTGACCTTCCGCTTTCCCTCTCGCGTGCCGACGATGCGGCTGTCACTGACGCGGCCCGGTGGCGCCAGGTCGCCGCGCTGTATCCTGCGCCGCCCGATGGCATCGTCAATCTGGAGCACGGCTACTTCGGCGCCATGGCGGCGCCCGTGCATGCTGCGTCAGCGCCTGGCCGCGCTGATCCATGCAGGTGCTGATCACGCAGTATCGGGGCTTGCAGGCCGGTGACACCGTGTTGTGGAGTCATCTCGATTATCCGGCCACGCGCACGGCCATGCGCTGGCTGGCGTAGCGCCGTGGTGTGACCAGCACTGAGGTCAGACTGAGCTTGCCGATCAGCGACGACGAGATCGTCGCCCGCTATGCTGCGGCGATGCAGCAGGCCATCGGGCCTAAACTGCTGCTGTTGTCGCAGGTAACGCCAGCCAATGGGCAGCAGTTGCCGCTGCCCGCCTTGATGGCGCTGACGCTGCTTTCAAGAGAAACGAACAGCTGACAAACCGACGCAAGCCGCCGATACCGACGCGCAGCAGGTTTGCTCAAGCGTTCTAGTACTCGCGGCGGTTCGGCTTGATCTCTTGCAGGATCGTCGTGGAGATCTCTTCGATCGATTTGGTGGTCGATGAGAGCCAGCGGATGCCTTCGCGTTTCATCATTTTTTCCGCCTCGTTGACTTCGTAACGGCAATTTTCTATGGCCGCATACTTGCTTCCTGCGCGTCTTTCGTTGCGTATTTCCGACAAACGTTCGGGCGTAATGCTTAATCCAAAAATTTTATTCTTAAACTCCAGTAGCGCGGAAGGTAGTTTGTCGCGTTCGAAATCGTCGGGAATCAGCGGATAATTGGCCGCCTTGATGCCGTATTGCATGGCCAGGTACAAGCTGGTCGGGGTCTTGCCAGAGCGTGAAACACCCACCAGAATGACATCGGCCGAGGACAGGTTTTTATGCGACTGGCCGTCGTCGTGCGCCAATGAATAGTTGATCGCTTCGATGCGGTTCTTGTACTCCTCGCTGTCGACGATATTGTGCGAGCGCCCGATGGTGTGGGTCGACATCACGCCCAGTTCCTGCTCCAGCGGTGCGACAAAGGTCTGGATCAAGTCCATATGCATGCCGCTGGACTTGCGGATCACGGCCGATAGGTCGTTCTTCACGAGGGTGGAGAAAATGATCGGCCGCTGACCGTCGGCGGCGAAGGCTTCGTTGATCTTGCGCGCCGCCTCGTAGGCCTTGTCCATGGTATCGATGAAGGGCAGGCGGATCTGGCGGAAGCGCAGATCGAACTGCGTCAGCACCGAGTGGCCGAAGGTCTCGGCGGTGATGCCGGTGCCGTCGGAAACGAAAAAGACGGTGCGGGCCGCGGAGGGCAGAGGGGGGCGTGGATCTTGTGTCATGGGTTTTCTGATCAAGATTGTGCGTCGTCAATTTGCGCCGCACAAGGTAAAATGGTTGGAACGGTATGATTGTGCTGCACGACGCCAAGAATAACAAGAACACTGTCAGTGCGCCGCGCGTAAAGATTTCTATCATCAGTAAGGGTGTCATTATGACCAACGCAGTATCGCAACAGCAGGAAGACAAGGACGCGGTGTATGTCGCCGCGTTCGAGCATTTGCGCATGACGGATGTCGAATCTGTCGGCGGCAAGAACGCCTCCCTGGGCGAAATGATCAGCCAGCTGGCAGAAGCCGGCGTGCGCGTGCCCGGTGGCTTTGCCACCACGGCGCAGGCATTTCGCGATTTCCTCTCGTATAGCGCAAACGGCGGCTTGCCGCTGGCCGAACGCATCGCCCAGCGCCTCGAAGGCCTGAACATCGATGATGTGCGCTCGCTGGCGCAAGCCGGTGCCGAGATCCGTCAGTGGATCGTGGAAACCCCGTTCCAGCCACGCCTGGCCGCAGAAATCGACCAGTTCTACGCCAAGCTGGTCGCCGATTCCGATACGGAAATGTCGTTTGCCGTGCGTTCCTCGGCGACGGCGGAAGACTTGCCGGACGCCTCTTTTGCCGGTCAACAAGAAACCTTCCTGAACGTGGTCGGCATCGACAACGTGCTCGACGCCATGAAACAGGTGTTCGCCTCGCTGTACAACGACCGCGCCATCTCTTACCGTGTACACAAAGGTTTTACGCACGCTGAAGTGGCTTTGTCGGCTGGCGTGCAGCGCATGGTGCGCTCTGACCTGGGTGCGGCCGGCGTGATGTTTACCATCGATACCGAGTCGGGCTTCAAGGACGTGGTGTTCGTCACTTCCAGCTATGGCCTGGGCGAAACGGTGGTGCAGGGCGCCGTCAATCCCGACGAATTCTATGTGCACAAGCCGATGCTGGAAAAAGGCAAGTCGCCTGTGATCCGTCGCAATATCGGCTCGAAACTGCTGAAAATGGAATTTACGCACGAAGCAAAAGCTGGCCGCTCCGTGAAAACCGTCGACGTGCCCGTCGAAATGCGCAACCGCTACTCGCTGAACGACAGCGAAGTGGTAGAGCTGGCAAAGTACGCCGTCATCATCGAGAACCACTACGGCCGTCCTATGGACATCGAGTGGGGCAAGGATGGCCGCGACGGCAAGCTGTACATCTTGCAAGCGCGTCCTGAAACCGTCAAGTCGCAGCAAAAGGCGACCGACGTGCAGGAACGCTTCAAGCTGAAGAGCACCGGCACGGTGCTGACTTCGGGGCGCGCCATCGGCCAGAAGATCGGCGCCGGCCCCGTGCGCGTGATTCACGACCCGGCCGACATGGAGCGCGTGCAGCCAGGCGACGTACTCGTTGCCGACATGACGGACCCGAACTGGGAACCGGTCATGAAGCGTGCCTCGGCCATCGTCACCAACCGTGGCGGTCGTACTTGTCACGCAGCAATTATCGCGCGTGAACTGGGCGTGCCTGCTGTCGTTGGCTGCGGCAACGCCACCGACGTGCTGAAAGACGGCACCTTTGTCACCGTGGTGTGCTCCGAAGGCGACGAAGGCAAGATCTATGATGGCTTGCTGGAAACGGAAGTGTCGGAAGTGTCGCGCGGCGAATTGCCTAAGCTCGACACCAAGATCATGCTTAACGTGGGCAATCCGCAACTGGCCTTCGACTTCCAGTCGGTGCCAAATGCGGGCGTGGGCCTGGCGCGTCTGGAATTCATCATCAATAACAATATTGGTGTGCACCCGCGCGCGATCCTGGAATACCCGAACATCGATGCCGACTTGAAGAAGGCCGTAGAATCGGTGGCGCGTGGCCACGCTTCGCCGAAAGCGTTCTATATCGACAAGCTGGCCGAAGGCATCGCTACCATTGCCGCCGCATTCTGGCCGAAAAAAGTCATCGTGCGCCTGTCCGACTTCAAGTCGAACGAGTACAAGAAGCTGATCGGCGGTTCGCGCTACGAGCCGGACGAGGAAAACCCGATGCTGGGCTTCCGCGGTGCGGCACGCTACCTGTCGGCCGACTTCTCTGAAGCGTTCAACATGGAATGCGAAGCGATGAAGCGCGTGCGCAACGACATGGGCCTGACGAACGTTGAAATCATGGTGCCATTCGTGCGCACCCTGGGGCAGGCGGAGAAAGTCATCGACCTGCTGGCGAAAAATGGCCTGAAGCGCGGCGAGAACGACTTGCGCGTCATCATGATGTGCGAAGTGCCGTCGAACGCCATCCTGGCCGATCAGTTCCTTGATCATTTCGATGGTTTCTCGATCGGCTCGAACGACTTGACCCAGCTCACCCTGGGCCTGGACCGCGATTCCGGCATGGAATTGCTGGCGGCCGACTTCGACGAGCGCGATCCAGCCGTGAAAGCCCTGCTGTCGATGGCCATCAAGGCTTGCCTGGCGCGTGGCAAATACATCGGCATCTGCGGCCAGGGTCCTTCGGACCACCCTGACTTCGCCGTCTGGTTGATGGAGCAGGGCATCGAATCGATGTCGCTCAATCCGGACTCGGTGATCGATACCTGGCAAAAGCTCGCTGCGCTGAAAGCATAAGCATCTTTTCGCCTTCTGAAAACCCGCTGCCGCTCACCTGGCAGCGGGTTTTTTTACGCCTCGCGCATAGATCTCAAGCTGATGCTGGGCGCTGCACGCGCCAGATTGATGGGGTGGCGCAAGATCAGCTAAAATGATTTCACCAACACATAGACCGGAGTTCATATGGCAAGCAAAAAACCAAGCAAGACTACAAAGATCGACATCGGTATTTCCGAGGTGGATCGCGCGAAGATCGCGGAAGGACTGTCCGGCCTGCTGGCCGACAGCTATACCTTGTACCTGATGACGCATAATTTTC
Organism: Janthinobacterium sp. CG_23.4; assembly: GCF_029892305.1. Lineage (NCBI taxonomy): Bacteria > Pseudomonadati > Pseudomonadota > Betaproteobacteria > Burkholderiales > Oxalobacteraceae > Janthinobacterium > Janthinobacterium sp. CG_23.4. The sequence goes on from NZ_JARXUX010000001.1 coordinate 2,104,553, forward strand.
ATTGGAACGTCAAGGGGCCGATGTTCAACACCCTGCACCAGATGTTCATGGCCCAATATACGGAGCAGTGGGGCGCGCTGGACCTGATCGCCGAGCGTATCCGCGCGCTTGGCTATCCGGCACCGGGCACCTACAAGGAGTTCGTCAAGCTCGCCTCGATCAAGGAAATCGAGGGCGTACCGCCGGCACTCGACATGGTCAGCCACTTGGTGGCGGCGCAGGAAGCGACCGCGCGCACGGCGCGCCGGCTGTTCCCGCTGCTGGAAAAAGCCAATGACCAGCCGACGGCAGATTTGATCACGCAGCGCCTCGATTTGCATGAAAAGACGGCGTGGATGTTGCGCAGCCTGCTGGAAGAGTAAATGCCGGGCCCGCGCCCCTGCTGCTGTCCCGGCTATTGACGCCGTCAGGAATTGCGTTAGACTGTTTGCATATAAGTGTTTGGCAAGAAAAATATCAGGCAGTACTGTGCATTAAACCCCGTCGCTTATATAGGCTGCGGGGTTTTTTTATTTTCGGAGATATAAGGGTGGAGGCATCATGGCTGAATGGGTAGGCTGGTTCGTGGCAGCTGGCATGGTATTGATCCTGGAACTATTTACAGGCACGTTTTATTTGCTGATGATCGCCATCGGTATCGCCGCTGGAGGGTTGGTGGCGCTGGCAGGCGGCAATGGCTTCTGGCAGGCCGTGACAGCGGCCATAGTCGGCGTGGCGGCCACGCTGTTATTGCGGCGCAGCCGTTTTGGCAGGGCGGCGCGGCGCGATGCTGCACAGGATCCGAATGTGAATATGGATATCGGCCAAAGCGTGGCGGTCGCGCACTGGGTCGATGGCGCGGCGCGCGTGATGTATCGCGGCGCTTTGTGGGATGTGGAGTTGATTGCAGGCAGCGATGCGCAGGCCGGTCATTACACCATACGTGCCGTGCGTGGCAGCCGTTTGATTGTTGGATAACCTGGAGAGTAGATTATGGAAGTAAGCATCGGAAGCATGTCGCTGGTCTTGTTATTGCTGGCATTGGTATTTGTCTTCAAGACGGTCAATGTGGTGCCGCAGCAGCATGCCTGGGTGGTCGAGCGCCTGGGCAAGTTCCATGCGGTATTAGGGCCTGGCCTGAATATCGTCGTGCCTTTTGTTGATCGCATCGCCTATAAACATGTGCTCAAGGAAATTCCACTCGACGTGCCGCCGCAGGTGTGCATTACGCGTGACAATACGCAATTGCAGGTCGATGGCATTCTGTATTTCCAGATTACTGACGCCATGCGCGCTTCATATGGCTCGTCGAATTATATTGCTGCCATTACACAATTGGCGCAAACCACCTTGCGTTCGGTGATCGGTAAAATGGAACTCGACAAGACATTTGAAGAACGCGACCATATTAATACGGCTATCGTGAATGCCATCGATGAATCGGCGGCGAATTGGGGTGTCAAGGTATTGCGATATGAAATCAAGGATTTGACACCGCCCAAGGAAATTTTGCATGCGATGCAAGCGCAGATTACAGCCGAGCGCGAAAAGCGCGCATTGATTGCCGCCTCGGAAGGACGCAAGCAGGAGCAGATCAATATTGCCAGCGGTGAGCGCGAAGCGAACATTGCCCGCTCGGAAGGCGAGAAGCAGGCATCGATCAACCGCGCCGAAGGCCAGGCCACCGCCATCGTTGCGCTGGCCCAAGCCAGTGCCGAGGCGCTGCGCCAGGTGGCTGCCGCCATTCGTGAGCCGGGCGGCGAGGACGCCGTCAACCTGAAAGTAGCCGAGCAGTATGTGGGCGCGTTTGCGCAATTGGCGAAAACCAATAACTCGATTATCGTGCCGGCCAATCTGGGCGATATCAGTGGTTTGATCGCCACGGCGATGCAGGTGGTGAAAACGCAGAAGCCGAAAGGCAGCGTGGCGCTGCCCTGATTACTGGACTGGTTAGGTCAATAGCAAGCCCGTAGCAAGTTTTCGTCAATACTGCCCGCTGTATAGCGGGCAGTTTGCATTTGTGCTGCTCCGATTATCTGCTGGCGGCAGGATTGGAGTATCGTCGGCTTAATCAATTACGTTGAAAATTTTTTCTTCATGCTATGCTATATGCACTTTCAAGATGATGTGCTGTAAGGCGCCGCTTATTGTCTTGATAGACGTAACATCTGCTGCGCAGGATGCTGGGTGGCGCTTGCAAATGATGCGCGATTGGCGATAGTATTGAGCCCATGCGTATTTTTAATTGCAATTTATAATTATTATAAATCGCAATGAAAAAAGTACGAAAGGTGAATGCAAGCGATGGCCTTGTGTCGAATCGCAGTCGTACGAAACAGCGGTACTTGTGCAGGTCGTCCAAGTTCGATGTGTGCTCGCGTGATTGAAGACTGGTATTGCTTGAAAGCCGGGGAAACAGGTTTTTTGCGCATCGAATTGTAAAAAATAAATCAAATCTTTAGAAAAATCACCTCAGTCGCGTTACAATTGGATAGAATTTAGCTGTTCAGTTATATTTTTCAACTCACACAAGGAAATTTCATGGATCTGTCGAGCTTATCCCTGTCCGAGCTGCGCACCTTGCAGGACGACATCAAGAAGCAAATGAAGAAACGCGAACAGGATGATCTGTCCAAAGCGCGCGAGCAAATCTTGGCGATTGCCCAGAGCGTGGGCGTTTCTGTTAAAGATCTGGTCGGTACAGGTATTCGCGCTAAAACGGGCACGGTCGCAGTGCGCTATCGCAATCCGGATGACGCGACGCAGCAATGGACTGGCCGTGGTCGTCAACCGAAATGGGTTAAAGAGTGGACCGATTCGGGGAAGTCGCGCGATCTGCTGAAGGTTTAAACAACCGTTCATTCGGATGCTTGTCCTATGCAGTGCTACAGACGCGGTGCAAGGCCGCATGCAAGCATCCGTGACTTTGTTAATTTTTTTCTCATTGGTCAAGCCGGCCAAGCTATTTTACTTCTGCGCATCACCACGGCATTTTTGATCATGCCAGTCTACTTCCCGCCTGATCCAATCCCTTCCCTGTTTTAGGCCTGCCGCGCCGAGTTTTCCGCTTGTCCCAGATACTGGCAAAATAAAACCCGGCATATAGCCGGGTTTGTTGATGCGTATGCTCTTTGAAATCGCCCAGCACGCTGCGCGCAGTGGCGTATCAGCGGCGGTGTGACTTCATTGCCGCCTGCACTTCGCGCGCGCCATCGCGGTCGCGCTCGGCAGCACGCTTGTCGTGCTGCTTCTTGCCTTTGGCCAGGCCGATTTCGCATTTTACGCGGCCACCCTTGTAGTGCAGGTTGAGTGGCACCAGCGTAAAGCCGGAGCGCTCCACCTTGCCGATCAGTTTATCCATTTCCGCACGGTGCAGCAGCAGCTTGCGTGTGCGTACGGCTTCCGGGTGGATATGCGTGGAGGCGGTCGGCAGGGCGCTGATATGCGCGCCGAACAGGAATAGTTCGTCGCCGCGAACGACAACGTAGGCTTCCTTGATTTGTACACGGGCGTCGCGTATGGCTTTGACTTCCCAGCCTTCGAGCACGATGCCCGCTTCGTAGCGGTCCTCGATAAAGTAGTCGTGGAAGGCTTTTCTGTTGTCTGCTATGGTCATGAGATGGTAAATGTGCGCGGGTCGGTTAAACTACTGTCTCGCGCAAGCGCGATAAAATCACTATATTCAACATCATAGCAAATGGTTCTTCAATGGCAGTAGTACATAAATCAGTTTTTCTCGGCTATAGCGCTGAACAAATGTTCGCGCTGGTGGCAGCGGTGGAGGATTATCCCAAATTCCTGCCTTGGTGTGGTGTGGTCGAGGTGCGCGAGCGTGGCGAGAGCACGGTCGTCGCCAGCGTGGGCATACATTACCACGGCGTGCGCCAAAGCTTCACCACGTCCAACGAGAACGTGGCGCCGACTTCCATCAAGATGAAGCTGGTCGATGGTCCTTTCAAGACCCTCGATGGCGTTTGGACCTTCAAGGCCCTGCGCGCAGATGCTTGCAAGATCGAACTGGACCTGCACTACGAGTTTTCCAGCCGCGTGCTCGAGCAGATCATCGGCCCCGTCTTCGGCATGATCGCCAACAGCATGGTCGATTCCTTCTGCAAGCGCGCGGAGGCGGTGTATGGCTGAGGCGGACATCACGGTGCAGGTGTGCCACGCCCTGCCCGACAGCACCTTCCTGCGCTCCTTGCGTGTGCCTGCAGGCACTTCCATTGAGCAGGCGGTGGCGCACAGTGGTTTGTTGCAGGCCATCCCAGGCATAGACCTGGCCATCAATATGGTGGGCATCTATGGCAAGAAAAAGCCGCTCGATAGCGTATTGCGCGACGGTGATCGGGTGGAAGTGTACCGGCCCTTGCAGGCCGACCCGAAGGAGGCGCGCCGGCGCCGCGCCGGCAGCAAGCCTGTAAAAGGCTGAGCGGGCAGGGCGCCGCTGTGGTATTTGCCTGGCGAGCGGTTTTTAGCTATTTTCAATTATCTTTTCTGGGCAGCAAGGACGGAGGGCACTTTTTTCTGTATAATCTACTTTTGCGCCAATAGGAAATGCTATGCGTCTACTTCAAAAAGCACTCACATTCGATGACGTGCTGCTCGTCCCAGCCTACTCCAACGTTCTGCCCGCCGATACGTCCCTCAAAACTCGCCTGACCCGCAATATTACCCTGAATATTCCCTTGCTGTCCGCAGCCATGGATACGGTGACGGAAGCGCGCCTGGCGATCGCGATGGCCCAGGAAGGCGGCATCGGCATCATCCACAAGAATTTGAATCCGAAGGACCAGGCACGTGAAGTGGCCCGCGTAAAACGTTTCGAAGCTGGCGTGTTGCGCGATCCGATCACGATTCCGCCAGAGATGAAAATCCGCGACGTGATTGCGCTGACAGAACAATACGGCATCAGTGGTTTCCCTGTCGTCAAGGGCAAGGAAGTGGTCGGTATCATCACCAACCGCGACTTGCGCTTTGAAAAGGAACTCGACGCAGAAGCCTCCGCCAAGATGACTCCGCGCGAAAAACTCGTGGTCGTCAGCGAAGATGCCGATACGGCCGAAGCCAAGCGCCTGATGAACAAGCACCGCCTCGAGCGCGTGCTGGTGGTCAATGACGCGTTTGAGCTGCGCGGCTTGATCACCGTCAAGGATATCCAGAAGTCGACCTCGCACCCGTTCGCGTCGAAAGACAGCCAGGGCAAGTTGCTCGTCGGTGCTGCCGTCGGCGTTGGCGCCAAGGATGAAGAACGTATCGACCTGCTCGTTGCCGCTGGCGTCGACGTGCTGGTCGTGGACACGGCCCACGGCCACTCGCAAGGCATCCTGGACCGCGTACGTTGGATCAAGACCAAGTACCCGCAAGTGGAAGTAATTGGCGGCAATATCGCCACCGCCGCTGCCGCCAAGGCGCTGGTGGAATACGGCGCCGACGCAGTCAAGGTCGGTATCGGTCCTGGCTCGATCTGCACCACGCGTATCGTTGCCGGTGTGGGCGTGCCGCAAATCACCGCCATCTCGAACGTCGCCGAAGCACTCGAAGGTACGGGCGTGCCATGTATTGCCGACGGCGGTATCCGCTTCTCGGGCGATATCTCGAAAGCGCTGGCCGCTGGCGCCTCGACCGTCATGATGGGTTCCATGTTTGCCGGTACGGAAGAAGCGCCAGGCGAAGTGATCTTGTACCAGGGCCGCAGCTACAAATCGTACCGCGGCATGGGTTCGCTCGGTGCCATGTCTGACGGCTCGGCCGATCGTTACTTCCAGGACGCCACCATGAAGGCCGACAAGTTTGTGCCTGAAGGTATCGAAGGCCGCGTGGCTTACAAAGGCAGCGTGCTGGCGATCATCTTCCAACTGGTGGGCGGCGTGCGTCAATCGATGGGTTACTGCGGTTGCGCTACCATTGACGAACTGCGCGAAAAAGCGGAATTCGTGGAAATCACCTCGGCCGGCATGCGCGAGTCGCATGTCCATGATGTGCAGATCACCAAGGAAGCGCCAAACTACCGCTCCGAGTAAGCGCAACAGGAAAAATTGCCCATGGCTGCGTTACAGTGCCTTGCTCTGAATAATTTTTCCGCTGCGCTATAGCGACAGACCAGACCGGCGCCCAGTGCGCCGGTTTTGTAATGACCCCAGATAAAGCCCCCATCATGCATTCTAAAATCCTCATTCTCGATTTCGGTTCCCAAGTCACCCAGTTGATCGCCCGCCGCGTGCGCGATTCCGGCGTGTTTTCCGAAGTTTTTCCGTATGACGTCAGCGACGAATTCGTGCGCAACTATGGCGCCGCCGGCGTGATCTTGTCGGGTAGCCATAATTCCACCCTGGACGGCGATTCGCCGCGCGCGCCGCAAGCCGTGTTCGAACTGGGCGTGCCTGTGCTGGGTATCTGCTACGGCATGCAAACCATGGCAGCCCAACTGGGCGGCAAGGTGGAAAACGGCCTGGTACGCGAATTCGGCTACGCCGAAGTGCGCGCCCGCAGCCATACCAAATTGCTCAACGGTATTGCCGACTTCGTCACCGACGAAGGCCACGGCATGCTGAAAGTGTGGATGAGCCACGGCGACAAAGTGCTGGAAATGCCGCCAGGCTTCAAGTTGATGGGCAACACGCCGAGCTGCCCGATCGCCGCCATGGCCGACGAAGAGCGCCAGTTCTACGGCGTGCAATTCCATCCGGAAGTGACGCACACGGTGCAGGGCAAGGCCATGATCGGCCGTTTCGTGCATGATATCTGCGGCTGCAAATCGGACTGGAACATGCCCGACTACATCAGCGAAGCGGTAGAGAAAATCCGCGCGCAGGTCGGTAGCGACGACGTCATCCTGGGCCTGTCCGGCGGCGTCGATTCGTCCGTGGCCGCTGCCCTGATCCATCGCGCCATCGGCGACCAGCTGACCTGCGTCTTCGTCGACCACGGCCTGCTGCGCCTGGACGAAGGCAAGATGGTAATGGATATGTTCGCCAAGAACCTGGGCGTGAAAGTCATCCGCGTCGATGCGGAAGAGCAGTTCATGGGCCACTTGGCTGGCGTCACCGATCCCGAGCAGAAGCGCAAGATCATCGGCCGCGAATTTGTCGAAGTGTTCCAGGTCGAATCTGGCAAGCTGGTCAACGCCAAATGGCTGGCGCAAGGCACGATCTACCCCGACGTGATCGAATCGGCCGGCAAAGGCAAGAAAGGCCAGACCATCAAGAGCCACCACAACGTGGGCGGCTTGCCTGACACCATGAAGCTCAAGTTGCTCGAACCCTTGCGCGAACTGTTCAAGGACGAAGTGCGTAAGTTGGGCGTCGCCCTGGGCTTGCCGCATGACATGGTCTACCGTCACCCATTTCCGGGCCCGGGGCTGGGCGTGCGCATTCTCGGCGAAGTCAAGAAAGACTACGCCGACCTGCTGCGCCGCGCCGATGCCATCTTCATCGAAGAGCTGCGCAACACGCCGTACGAATTCGTCGCCGGCCAGGCCGTCGATCCGGATGCGCTGCCTGCGAACTGGTACGAAGCCACCAGCCAGGCTTTCGCCGTCTTCCTGCCCGTCAAATCGGTGGGCGTGATGGGCGATGGCCGCACCTACGAATACGTGGTGGCCCTGCGCGCCGTGCAGACGCAAGACTTTATGACGGCCCACTGGGCGCATCTGCCGCACAGCCTGCTGGGCAAGGTGTCGAACCGTATCATCAATGAAGTACGCGGCATCAACCGCGTCGTCTACGATATTTCCGGCAAGCCGCCTGCGACCATCGAGTGGGAGTGATGAGTTCGCTTTAACTGTTTAAAGTTAAAGTGAAAAATAGATGGCCGTTGATAATTCAAAAAGAATTATCAATGGCCATTTTTTTGATGTGCGTGCGCTTGATCCGTCGCGCCAAGGAAATACTTGCATTGACGTCTACACCGCGATCCCAGGTCAATGACTCCATCGAGCCATCAGGCAGTTTTTTGACGACACAGGTCAGCGCGTGAATCACGCTCCGTGTATTTCCCCGTGCGCTGCACCACTCCAGCTACCGCGACTTCCCAGCAAGGTAGTGATCCGGTTATTTCTCGCTCTTGCTTGCGGACTCGGCGCAATCCAAGGCTTTTTTTTGGATGGCTTCGAGGCCTTGACGCGCGAGGTCCAGCAACTCTATTTCTACGGTGCTGCCATTTTGCATGGACAGGCGCTGCACGGCGGAGGCCAGCACGGGGGGAAGTTCCAGAAAATTCAGGATTAGCGCCCCTCCGGCCGGCACTGGCGGGTCGATTTGCGTCCCTCTGGCGATGGGCAATGTGCCATGCACGAGCCAGGCGGTGCTGACGTCGAGGGTTGCGGCAATCTTATCTGCCGCATCCATAAGTAGTTTGGCTTTGCCTGATTCATAGCGATACAGTTGCGTGGGATTGATGCCCGCCAGTTCGGCAAGCAGCACTTGTGAGATATGAAGATTCTCGCGGCAGCTTTTGAGGCGCTCAGAAACATGGGTGTTGCCAGACATACATATTGCCTTTCAATATACAACGTTCCTGAATGACCGGCTGTGACGCAGCTGTCTCCACAGTGATGAAAGGAACGAGAGCGTTTTGCTAACCACAGCCTGGTCAATAGCAATGATTTTACCGCCCGGGAGCGGCATGGCGGCATTCCTTGTTTCGTATTCCTTCCGGTCGACACGGCCAAGGTCGAGATCGTGTACGAATGCCAGAGCTGAGTCCGCCGCGCGCAGGGGGGGGGCCGGTTGCAGTTGAGCTTGCCAATAGTTGGCCTGTGTTGCATGAGCTATCTTGCTTGACCCCGCTCTCAGGTCCTGGATGTCAACGCTCAGGATGGATGAAATACTGACGAATACGGTTTTTCTCGCGGCAGCATGTGCTTTGCTTCCTCAAACTTTTCTTGGGCGAGCAACGCATGGATTGCGTGGGCCAGCGGCGTCACATCCACCACCCTGGTTATCCATTGATTTACGTAAAGTTCTACCGCCTTTTTGCTGAGACCGATCTGAATGGCTCTGTGAGCTTGCGGCCGCAACAGCAGATCCCGCTCCGGGTCCCATTGGATACGCACGGGCGATGCCTCCTTCTTCGCCGACCATTCGTCCTTGCTCATGGATGCATCCGCGTGGCTCAGGCAACCGTGCTCCCGTGCCCATTCAAATCCCGCTCTGTTGATATTGATCGCCAGTATGCGTTGCTGACCAGCGTCTTTGAATCCTCAGTCCGCGCGAGCAGGTAGGCCTCGCTTCTGCGTTTGCCGTTGAGGCGAATGATGATCTGGGTGCGGTATCGCTGCCCCCCATTTCCCACAAGCGTTCCTTGCGGTTGAGCGGCAACACCCGGTGCCATAGGTGCCAAAATTGCCAAAAATCGTAATGAAAATGCCTAAAAACGACTTTTAGGTAAAATATGTCCCGACGCCCAAAAAAATCGCGTCTCAGTCGGTAAAAACCGGAGATCTCTCCCCGTTTTTGACGCCCAGTTAATGGCGACGGCCTGCCCGATTTGGTCGACTTTGCCTGCGACGGTGTCTACGTAGCGATCAATCCCGTGAGTGCGCTCAATCCCCCCGCTCAAATAAATTAGCGATTTTGCTTCGGCGACTCTGTTCGCCGAGACCAATATCGACACCTACCTGCGGACCCTGCTCGATGTCTATGGCAAGCGCTTGTTGGTGATAACCCACTGCCGACTAATTGTATTTTAATATCAACATTTTTGTTTTCAAAAAGGTAATTATTTTGGTGAAAAAAATTAAGATGGCGCTGGCGTTCCTTGCGTTGGCTACCGTTGGTCTGATGGAGGCGAAGGCCGCGACGGACTACAACTGGACGCAGGTCTCGCGTTGGAGGGAAGGAGTCCGCTACAACCAGGATGGTGCCACGATTTATCCCCAAGAGTGGTATCCGGCCAAGGGCTATGACGTGCGTCCCCACAAGCAGCTCTACAAGATGTTTCCCGAGCTGGTCGTCGGAGATGGCAATAACAAGGCCACCAGCGACAACCTGTGGAAGGCCTTGCTCAACTCTCCCAATGTGATAGGCAACTCGAGCAACCTGGTTCGCGCACACGACATCTCCGAAGACTGGGACATCAACTTCGTTGATCCAAACGTGTCCAACAAAAACTACTGGACTGATTGGTATGTCGACAAGGGGTGGGGCGAAGTCCCTCGCGGAGCCTATCCTTTGACCCTGACTGGCGGTCCCCAGGCGGGTCAGAGTCTCTTGGGTAACAACAATCTGTTGGCCATGGGTGATGATAAATCGGTGTGGCTGGATGTCGATGGTACTTTGAGCTACTACAATTACTTCACCGGCACGCTGGCGTTCGATTCCAAGAAGACTGCATTCTCGGGTGGCGCAGCTGGCTGGAGTGGCGCATCCCTGACCGGCAAGCTCGGTAACATGATCGGTTTCGAGCAAAATAATTTGTACTTCCTGGAAGGTGCCAATACCGTCCACGTATACAACTATGACCTTGGCTTCGTGCGCACCGACGAGTTCAGATTCGATGGCGATCTGGCTGGGCGTTCGCTGGCCGATCTCATTGATGGCAAGGTTGATGGCTATAGCTACCTTGGCTGGGACTTGGGGCCCGTAGTCGTCGGGGTGTCGGCGGTGTCGCCGGTACCGGAGCCTTCCAGCATGGCCATGTGGTTGATCGGTGGTGGTTTGTTGGCGGCGCGTCTGCGCAAGAAGCGCAAGGGCGGCCAGCAAGCTTGATTCACCTGTCACGCTTGCTTTCTGACTGACTCCAAGGGTTGGTCGGCCAGGTGCTCTCACCGGGTCGGCCAGCCCTTGCGCCTTGTATGCCGGATCTGGCATATCCCAGCCTCAAAGGGGCGCAGCTCGGGAACACCTTCTCCGATAAGGTGTCGCCATGCCAAGAATTTCTTAAATAGCAAGTCAAGGACGTGCTGTGATGACGGCGATGTGCGACGACAAGTCCGCATCGTCGAACGCCCGGTCACAAAAGCCTTTCACATCCAGTAAGTTCTAGATCGCCCTGCAACTGTGGCTGGCGCTGGCGAACGTGCGCGGGATCGTCAGAACGCGTGAGAGTGACACGATTTGCGCAAATATACGTGTATTTCTGTCTATATTTTTATGCTCGCATACATGCCCGGCCAGTCCGCAGCCATATCTTGTCGCGCGTAAAACCGTCATATATCACTGGCTGCTTCAGATATTTGCTGTCTTATATAAGATTCGTCCCCATCGGATACACAAACAGCGGCAGGACAGTCTAAAATACGTGGTGGGCAAGCACGGCGTCACCGCCGGCACACTAGCCGTCCAAAGCAAGGCTAACCGTCCTGTGTTTGGAATGAAGAAAGTTAACCACCAGGCATCACCGCATACAAGGGAATGAACATGGCAACACAAAAATCCAAAATCATCTACACGCTGACTGACGAGGCGCCGCTGCTCGCGACGTATTCCCTGCTGCCAATCATCAAAAAATTCACCGCGCCCGCTGGCGTGGACGTCGTCGCCAGCGATATCTCGGTGGCCTCGCGTGTACTGGCCGAATTTCCCGAATTCCTGACGGACGCGCAAAAAGTCCCGAATACTCTGGCTGAACTGGGCAAATTGACCCAGAATCCGGACACCAACATCATCAAGCTGCCTAACATCAGTGCTTCCCAGGGTCAATTGATCGCCTGCGTGCGCGAATTGCAAGCCCGTGGCTACAAGCTGCCCGACTATCCGGAAGATGCCAAGACGGAAGAAGAAAAAGCCTTGAAGGCCCGTTACGGCAAGTGCATCGGCAGCTCGGTCAACCCAGTGCTGCGTGAAGGCAATTCCGACCGCCGCGCACCGAAGGCGGTCAAAGAGTTCGCCCGCAAGCACCCGCATTCGATGGGCGAGTGGAGCCAGGCGTCGCAAACCCACGTCTCGCACATGCATCATGGCGACTTTTACCATGGCGAAAAATCGCTGACCCTGGAAAAGGCCCGCGATGTGAAGATGGAACTGGTCACCGCCTCGGGCAAGACTATCGTGCTGAAACCCAAGGTTTCCCTGCAAGCGGGCGAAATCATCGACAGCATGTTCATGAGCAAGAAAGCGCTGCTGGAGTTCTACGAGAAGGAAATCGACGACGCCTTCAAGACCGGCGTGATGTTCTCGCTGCACGTCAAGGCGACCATGATGAAGGTGTCGCATCCTATCGTCTTCGGCCACTGCGTACGCATTTTCTACAAGGACGCGTTCGCCAAGCACGCAGACCTGTTCGACAAGCTGGGCGTGAATGTCAACAATGGCATGAGCAACCTGTACGACAAGATCGAGACCCTGCCAGCGTCGCAAAAAGATGAAGTGCTGAAAGATTTGCACGCCTGCCACGCGCATCGTCCGGAATTGGCCATGGTCGATTCGGCCAAGGGCATCACCAACTTCCATTCGCCGAACGACATCATCGTCGATGCGTCGATGCCCGCCATGATCCGTATCGGCGGCAAGATGTGGGGCGCCGACGGCCGTCCGAAAGACGTCAAGGCAGTCATGCCGGAATCGACTTTCGCGCGCATCTACCAGGAAATGATCGGCTTTTGCAAATGGCATGGCAACTTCGATCCGAAGACCATGGGCACCGTGCCGAACGTGGGCCTGATGGCGCAGCAAGCGGAAGAATACGGTTCGCACGACAAGACGTTTGAAGTGCCGGAAGGCGGCATTGCCAACATCACCGACATCGAAACGGGCGAAGTGCTGCTGACGCAAACGGTGGAAGAGGGCGACATCTGGCGCATGTGCCAGGTCAAGGACGCGCCGATCCGCGACTGGGTCAAGCTGGCCGTCACCCGCGCGCGCAACTCGGGCATGCCTGCCGTGTTCTGGCTCGATTCTTACCGTCCGCACGAGAACGAAGTCATCAAGAAGGTACAGGTGTACCTGAAGGAGCACGACACCAAGGGCCTGGAAATCCAGATCATGTCGCAGACGCGCGCCATGCGCTACACCCTGGAGCGCGCCTTCCGTGGCCTCGATACCATCTCGGTAACGGGCAACATCTTGCGCGATTATCTGACCGACCTGTTCCCGATCCTGGAACTGGGCACCAGCGCCAAGATGCTCTCGATCGTGCCGTTGATGGCCGGTGGCGGCATGTACGAAACGGGCGCTGGCGGTTCGGCACCTAAACACGTCAAGCAACTGGTGGAAGAAAACCATTTGCGCTGGGATTCGCTCGGTGAATTCCTGGCCCTGGCCGTGTCGCTGGAAGACATGGGCATCAAGACGGGCAATGCGAAGGCTAAAATCCTCGCGAAAACCCTCGATGAAGCCACCGGCAAGCTGCTTGACAACAACAAGTCGCCATCGCCACGCACTGGTGAGCTCGACAATCGCGGCAGCCATTTCTATCTGGCCATGTACTGGGCGCAAGCGCTGGAAGCGCAGAAAGATGATGCGCAGCTGGCAGCACACTTCGCGCCATTGGCAAAAGCCCTGGCCGAGAATGAAGAGAAGATTGTCGCCGAGCTGAAAGCAGTGCAAGGCAAGGAAATGGATATCGGCGGCTACTATCTGCCCGATCCGGCGAAGACGGAAGCGGTCATGCGTCCTAGCGCCAGCCTGAATGCGGTGCTCGACAGCATCTGATGCCGTCCTGACAGGCAGTCAGTGCTTGACTGCTGCAGGATAAAAAACGCCGCCGGGAGTGATCCCGGCGGCGTTTTTCATTGCGCCGCAGTGTGCAGCCCGCAAGCGGCCATGGCCCGATGTCTGCGCTGCGCCAGAATATTAATCGTTGACGACAAACGCCTTCGGGTCGAGCTGATCGAGCGTGACGATGCTGCCGCTGTCGGCCGCGCCGCCGCTCTGGCTGAGCCGTGCATGCAACTGTGTCAGATAGTCGGCGCGGCAACGGCGCAGCACGTAGTCGCGAAAATTATCCTCTTCCAGGTCGCTCCAGGCACGCTCGCGTCCTTGCGCCGAGCGCACGCCGGCCATCTCGATGAGCGCGGGCGTGATGCTGGCGTCACCGCCGCTGAGACGCGTGTAGCCGTAGCGGTCCATATACGCTCCGGTGAGCGTTTCGATGAGCTTGATATCGTCATCCGATAGTTGCTGCCGGAATTTGTCGATATTGGCCGCGATCGGCGCATAGCAGTTGGCCGACCAGAGCGACGACAACTGCGCGATTTGCCGCGCTTCCGCCGAGGCGGCGACGTCGAGCATCTGCGGCAGGAAGCGGATGCCGAGGAAATGGCAGACCGTTTCCAGCGTCTCCTGTTGCCGCGAGAGGAAATCTTCATAGCGTATGGTCAGCACGCGCTGCCCATAGCGCTGCATGACATGGTCAGCTGCCACATGGGCTGCCAGCCAGGTCCTGGTATTGAGCAAGGTGTCGAAATCGTGGATGATGGCGCGGTTCATCGACGCCACTTGCGCGCGCGGATCGCGCACCACATTCAGGAACAGCATGTCTGGATACAGCTCCATGAGGTCATCGGCGTAGTGCACGCTGTCGAGCGACTTGTCCATTACCACCTGGGCCTGGTGGCGTTCGCCGGCGCGCAGCAGTAGTTCCCATGCCACGCGGTGGATGCTGCGCGGCTGCTCGCGCAGCGTCTCGAACAGTTCCACCGGATCGAAGACGACGCCCGGCCACTTGACCATGCTGACCGCCGCCAGGCCCACCACATCGACCACCAGGCGAAAGTAGGCACGGTCGTCGCGCAAGTCGCCGTACAGGGGCAGCAGCGGCATCATATCGATCAGGTGCAGCGGATACGGCGAATAAAACTGCGGCGACAGGTTCAGGCGCAGGCGCAGGGCATGGCTGCCGCAGCGGCGCAGGGGGATCATCATGACCGGGCGCGGGCGCGCGCCGATGCCCGAAGGGGAGCTGCTATTCATCTCATCATTCCTCGAAAAAGGTAGCCGCGCGACATCAGATGAAGCGCGGGCAAAGCTGCTGGAATAGCTGTTCGCAAGCCTGTTCCAGCGACAGTGCGGCCGTATCGAGCGATAGCGCTGGCGCCAGCGGCGCCTCATACGGCGCGGAGACGCCCGTAAAGGCCGGTATCAGGCCGGCGCGCGCTTTCTTGTACAGTCCTTTGGGATCGCGCTCCTCGCACAGCGCGCACGGCGTACTGATGTAGGCTTCGATAAAATTGTCGCAGCCGATGATCTGGCGCGCGATCTCGCGGTCGCTGCGCAGCGGCGAGATGAAGGCGCAGATGACCATCATGCCGGCGTCGTTCATCAGCCTGGCGATGACGGCGCTGCGGCGGATGTTTTCCTGGCGGTCGCGGGGAGAGAAACCCAGGTCGCCATTCAGGTGGTGCCGCATATTGTCGCCGTCAAGCACGTAGGCGAGTCGCCCCTCCGCCAGCAGCCGCCTCTCCAGCGCGTAGGCCAGCGTCGACTTGCCTGCGCCGCTCAGGCCGGTCAGCCAGAGCGTCGCGGCCTGCTGGCGGGCCAGCAGGGCCCGCTGCTCTTTGTCGACATGGCCCGCATGCGGGAAGATGTGTTGCGCTACTTCGCTTGCAGCGACGACCTGTTCCAATTTACCCATATGCCTCACTCCTATGTTGCCGCTTTAAAACTGTTCCCACTCGATTTCGCTGGGCTTGGCGACGGCGGAACGGGCCGGCTTTGCCGTGGCGAGCGTGTGCCTCGCCGCTGGCGGTGGCGCTGGCGGGCGGCTAGGCACGCGCGGCGGTGCCGCGCGCACGCTAGCGATGTTGCCCAGACTAAAGACGCTGACTACCTCGTTCAGGCTGTTGACCTGTGCCTGCATCGCCTGCGCGGCGGCGGCCGCTTCCTCGACCAGTGCCGCATTTTGCTGCGTCACATTGTCCATTTGCGTCACGGCCATATTAATTTGCTCGATACCTGTCGATTGTTCCTGGCTCGAGGAGAGCATTTCGGACATGATGCCGGTGACGCGTCGCACGCTGGCGACGACCTCGTGCATGGTCGAGCCGGCCTGTTCGACCAGCCGGTTGCCGGCCTGCACCTTGTCGACTGAATCGCCGATCAATTCCTTGATTTCCTTCGCTGCTGCTGCCGAGCGCTGCGCCAGATTGCGTACCTCGGTAGCCACCACGGCAAAGCCGCGCCCCTGTTCCCCGGCGCGGGCTGCCTCGACTGCCGCGTTCAGCGCCAGGATATTGGTCTGGAAGGCGATGCCGTCGATCACGGCGATAATGTCGACAATCTTGCGTGCCGAGACATCGATCGCCGCCATGGTGTCGACCACCTGCGCCACCACGGCGCCGCCTTTGGTAGCGACATCGGAGGCCGATTCGGCCAGCCCGTTGGCTTGGCGCGCATGGTCGGTGTTAATGCGCACGGTGCTGGTCAATTCTTCCATCGAGGAAGCGGTTTGTTCCAGCGTGCTGGCCTGTTGTTCCGTACGCGAAGACAAGTCCAGGTTGCCCATGGCGATTTGCCCCGCCGCCGTGGAGATCGTCTCGGTGCTGGTATGGACTTGCTGGACGATTTTCGCCAGGCTGTCGCGCATCGACTGCATGGCGAACAGCAGGCTGTGCGTGTCGCCGGCGCGAGTATGGATGGGCACAACCAAGTTGCCACTGGCGATCTGCCCGGCGATCTCGGCTGCCTCGTCGGGCTCGCAACCGAGTTGACGCGTCACGCTGCGCGTGATCAGCACCGCGGCCAGCAGGCTCACGACCAGTGCCAGCGAGCCTATGCTCAGCATCATCAGGCGCGCCTGGTTATAAGCCTCCTCGGCGATGGTAGTGGCTTCGCTATTTTGCTTTTCTTCGAGCGCGATCAAGGTGCGCAACAATTCCCACCAGCGCTTTTGCACGGGGCGGAATTCATAGCGCAGCAGTTGATAGGCCTCTTCCTGCTTTTGACTCAGCGCCAGCGTAGCGGCCCGTTGGATGAAGGGGCCGGCCAGCTCGCTCTGCTGGCGGATCTGTTCGAGCAGATTTCTTTCTTCGGTCGATGTGCCGCCCAATTTGCTGAACATTTCTCCCAGCTTTTGTTGTGCGGCGGCATATTTCTTTTCCTGCGCCGCGATGCGCTCGACCTCGATCTTGATTTCCTTCTCTTCTTTCAGCAAAATAAGATTGCGTAGCGCCAACGCCCGCTCGGTGACTGTCAAATCCATAGTTTGCGCCAGCCTGGTTTCAACGTTGTTGACCTTGGTTGCCTCATCCATGCGGTCCTGGATTTGCTTCATGCTGGCTAGCCCCAGCGTGATGATCAGTAACAGGAGTAAGGCGACCAGGCCAAAACCCAGGCCGAGCCGCTTGGCTATCGTTAAGTTCAAAAGTCTCATGCTGTCTCCTTAGGGCCGTGCTTGATGTTACGTATCAGCGAATGCGGATGTGTTGCGGTGTTCTCAGCGATCATAGTGATTGCGAGCACGGGAAATGTCACACATAGTCACTTTCGGCATTTGAGCAACAGTATAAATTTACTTGCGGCAACAGTGAGGACGTGCGCTATATGCCGAACATACCCCAATCCGGGCGTGGCGGCAGAGCGCGATGCATGGCAATCATAAAAATATTGCAATATAATTTAATATTTAATATTTAATATTTAATATTTAATATTTAATATTTTATATTTTATATTTTGCATGGGCCGATGTGCTGCCGGAGCAGGGCGAGGCTGCCAGCGTTGAGTCTGCTTAGTGTGCTGCCTCTGGTGCAGCGTCAACGACAAAAAAGCCCGCCTTCTTGCGAAGGCGGGCTTTTTGCTGGTTTGTTTTTTGCTTGATTCAGCGTAAAGCAGCCTAGGCCTTGGCCTTGCTTTGCCTGATCCAGTAACCGATGCCCAGGGCGCACAGCCACACGGGAATCAGGTAGACGGAGACGCGCAGGCCCGGTGTCAGGTACATGATCACCAAAATGCCGGCCAGGAAAACCAGGCACAGGTAATTGGTGAATGGGTAGCCCAGGCTCTGGAACAGCGTCGTCTTGCCCTCGGCCTTTTTTTGTGCGCGGAAACGCAGGTGTATCCAGCTGATCATGGCCCAGTTGATGATCAGTGCCGAGACCACCAGGCCCATCAGCACTTCGAACGCTTCGCCGGGCATAAAGTAATTGACCACCACGCAGGCGCCCGTGGCCAGGGCCGACACGCCCAGCGCAGCGAGCGGTACGCCACGGCGGTTCAGGCGCAGCAGGGCGCGCGGCGCATTGCCTTGCTTGGCCAGGCCGAACAGCATGCGCGTGTTGCAGTACACGCCGCTGTTGTAGACGGACAGGGCGGCCGTCAGCACCACCACGTTCAGCGCCGTGGCCACCAGGTTGCTGTCGAGTGCATGGAAGATCAGCACGAAGGGGCTGCCGCCGGTGACGACGTTTTGCCAAGGATATAGCGACAGCAAAATGCCCAGCGCGCCAATATAGAAAATCAGGATGCGGTAGATGGCCTGGTTGGTGGCGCGCGGAATCGTCGTGCTCGGGTCATCGGCCTCGGCCGCCGTGATGCCCACCAGTTCCAGGCCGCCGAACGAGAACATGATGACGGCCATGGCCATCACCAGGCCCTGCCAGCCATTCGGGAAGAAGCCGCCGTGCTGCCACTGGCCACCGACGCCTGCGGACCGGCGTTGCCGGAAGCGAGCAGCCAGGCGCCGAAAACGATCATGCCGATAATGGCGACCACCTTGATGATGGCGAACCAGAATTCCATCTCGCCGAAGGCTTTGACATTCAACAAACTGATGGCGTTGATGGCGCAAAAAAAGATGAGCGCCGAGACCCAGGTGGGCACGTCCGGCCACCAGTACTGCACATAGATGCCGACGGCCGTCAGTTCTGCCATGCTCACCAGCACATACAGGACCCAGTAATTCCAGCCAGACAGGAAACCGGGCAGGTGGCCGCAGTATTTGTGGGCAAAATAGCTGAAGGAGCCGGCCACGGGCTCGTCGACTACCATCTCGCCCAGCTGGCGCATGATCAGAAAGGCGATGACGCCGGCGATGCCATAGCCGAGCAGCACGGAAGGGCCGGCCATCTTGATGGTTTGCGCGATGCCGAGAAACAGGCCGGTGCCGATGGCGCCGCCCAGGGCGATGAGCTGGATGTGGCGGCTTTTCAGGCCGCGCTTGAGCTCTTGTGGTTCGGTATTCCCGACTGCCGTCATATGTTTTATCCTGTTTTTACGGGGCTGAGGTGGCTGATTCTAAAGCATGCACGCGCAAATCAGGAGCGAAATGCATGTTGCACTGCGGGCTGGCAAGAAACGCCATGTATCTTCGCCGAACGGCGCGCAAACTGCAGCATGCTGCGCTGGCGGCACGCTGTCATGCTGGCAAATATCGCGCGCACTCGCGCGCGAAAAGCGCTGCAGCGTTGGCGCGGCGTTCGACTGGCAGGGTTTCTTCTTGCTGCGCGAGGGCGTGCAGCAATGCGGCGTAATGATCCATCGTCGGCGCCGCAGGCTGCTGCTGGAAATGCCACGGTAGCGCAGCCATGGGGCAGGCGCGTGCGCTTTTTCCATGCTGCGCCTACAATAAGTGGCATGAACCTCTCCCTTTTTGCCGATGAAGAGCAAGCCCCTGCCGCTCCTGCGCCGCTGGTGCCGGGCAGTTGCGCGTCGGTCTTGCTGCGCGCTTTTGCCCTGCCTTATCTGGACCAGCTGCTGCCGGCGCTGGAGGCCATTGTGCTGGCCTCGCCCCTGCGCCATATGGCCACGCCGGGCGGCTTGCGCATGTCCGTGGCCATGAGCAATTGCGGCGCCCAGGGCTGGATCACGGATGGACGCGGCTACCGCTACGTGCGGCTCGATCCGGCCAGCAGCCGACCCTGGCCGCCGATGCCGCCCGTGTTCCTGCGCCTGGCCCAGCAGGCGGCGCTGGCTGCCGGCTATCCGGGCTTCACGCCCGACGCCTGCCTGGTCAACCGTTATGTGCCCGGTGCGCGCATGGCCCTGCACCAGGACCGCGATGAATGCGATTTCACCGCGCCCATCGTTTCGGTCTCACTGGGCTTGCCTGCCATCTTCCTGTTCGGCGGGGCGGCGCGCGCCGACAAGGCTGCGCGCATCGCCTTGTTGCATGGCGACGTGGTGGTATGGGGCGGCGCCGACCGCCTGCGCTTTCACGGCGTGGCACCCCTGAAAGAGGGCGAACACGCGCTGCTGGGCGCACAGCGTATCAATTTGACGTTTCGCAAGGCTAGCTGAGCTGGCGCCAGGCAGCGCATGCCATGCCTGCTATGCCTGTAACACCCGTTTAATGCAAGTAACTTGCAAGTTGACGTTTTTCTCTGCATTATATGCAACTTGTTTGCATATGGAGCCATGAGCATGACGCGCGATTGCCTTTCCTTGCCCCTGCCCGACGTGGCAGCCGGCCCCCATCTCGGCCATCCCATACCACTGGACTGGGTCGGCATGCAGGGCATCGCCTTGCCGCTGTGGATCGAGGAGGGCGGGCAGGTACAGCAAGTGCATGCCTGCGCCGACGTGCAAGTCGATTTGCCGGACCCGCACATCAAGGGCATCCACATGTCGCGCCTGTATCTGCTGCTCGATGCGTTTGCCGCCGCGCAGCCGCTCGATGCCGCTGTCCTGGCCGCCGTGTTGCGGCGCATGGTGGACAGCCACGCCGATTGCGGCAGCACGCAGGCGCGCCTGGCGCTGGCGTTCCCCGTGCTGCGGCGCCAGCCGGCGCTGTTGACGGCAGGACTGTCGGGTTGGAAGTCGTATCCCGTGCGCCTGCAGGCCAGTTGCTCCCCGCAGGGCTTTGCCCTGTCACTGACGGTGGAGATCGGCTATTCGTCGACCTGTCCATGTTCGGCGGCGCTGGCGCGGCAGTTGCTGGCTGACGCCTTTGCGGCGCAGTTCGGCAGCGCAAGCGTCGACGCCGTAGCCGCCCGCGACTGGCTGCAAGAGCATGCCAGCCTGGCCACGCCGCACAGCCAGCGCAGCACGGCGACGGTGACCGTGCCATTAACGCAACAGGCGCAGCTCGATTTGTTTCCGCTGATCGACCTGGTGGAAGCGGCGCTGGCGACGCCGCTGCAAACGGCCGTGAAACGGGCCGACGAGCAGGCGTTTGCGCGCTTGAATGGTGCTAATCTGATGTATGTGGAAGACGCGGCGCGCCGCGTGCAGGCGGCGCTGCCACACCATGCGCAGGCGCGTGTTACCGTACGGCATATGGAAAGCTTGCATCCGCACGATGCCGTGGCGCAGGCGGGTCAGCTCGCCTGAACTTTTCACTCAAGCACCGCAGAGGACGACAGCATGCCGGAAAAAATCACGCAGGGCCCTGGCGAAGGTGGCCTGGAAGAGGAACTGGAGCGCGAACGATGCGAACATGCGCTGATCGACGAGGAAAAGCTGGGCATGGACGAACTGGAAGAGGCGCACCTGAAGCGCGAACGCCAACCGGGCGCGCTTGCAGGACGCTAGTTGGCAGGATCACACGCTCACGGTGGTCGATGGTCGCTGGCACCGCGTCGCGCTGCCCAGTACAATTTCGCTTTGTCCTGCTCCCCCAACCCCGGAGGCCCATGAAATATCGCGCACTTTCCCAGTTCATCCTCGGCTTGACAAGCACCGTTCTGGCCGCCTCGCATGTCCACGCCGCTACCATTTGCACCGCCATGGCCGACGCCAAAACGGGCGCCGTCTTGCTGCAGGAAGGTAATTGCATCGACCGCGTCACCCCTGCCTCGACGTTCAAGATCGCGCTCAGCCTGATGGGCTATGACGCCGGTGTCCTCAAGGACCAGCACCAGCCGACCCTGCCGTATCGCCAGGGCTATGTGGACTGGGGCGGCGAAGCGTGGCGCCAGGAGACGGACCCGTCGCGCTGGATGCAGTATGGCGTGCTCTGGTATTCGCAGCAGATCACGCAGGCGCTGGGTGCCGAGCGCTTCCAGAAATACACGCGGGCGCTCGGCTATGGCAATGCCGATGTGTCGGGCGACAAGGGCAAGGAGAATAGCCTGGAGCGCTCGTGGATCAGTTCTTCCTTGAAAATTTCACCGTTGGAACAGCTGGGGTTTCTGCGCAAACTGGTCAATTACCAGCTACCCGTGAGCAGGCAGGCGATGCAGGAAACGCAGCGTCTGACGCGCCTGGCGGACGTGGGTGGCTGGCAAGTGCATGGCAAGACGGGCACGGCCTTCCCGCGCCAGGCCGATGGCAGCTTTGACGAAGCGCATGGCTACGGCTGGTTCGTGGGCTGGGCCAGCAAGGGCGAGCGCAGCATCGTTTTTGCGCGCCTGGTGCAGGACGAGCAGAAAAGCCTGCCATCGGCGGGCCTGCGCACGCGCGAGGCCATGCTGAAAGCATTGCCAGCCTTGCTGGAGCAGGCGCAGAAGTGACGGCCAGCGCCTGCACGTAATGACTAAGGATAAGGATAAGTTTGGTGGTGCGCAGATGGGCGCCGCCCTGCTGCTGGTGGAAGACGCTTTTATACGCGGGACGCAGTCTGGGCAATAATCCTGTCATCTTCCGTCCTTGCGCTTACTTATTTCCATCCCGCCACATTGCCCGCCCTATATACTTGCGCAAACGGATCATCCGGCATCAGACAAGGTTACAAGCATGGCATCAGGCACGGAGCAGTTTCAGGCAAAAGCGCGGCAGGCGTTGATACAGGCGCGCGCGCAGGGGAGGCGCCTGGCCGGTGTGGCGTGGGTAAAGGCAGTGCTGCTGTACCGGCGCGGCCATGCGTACTTGATGACCTTGCCGCCGGTGCGGCGCGCGCTGGTGCTGGCCTCATGGTTGATGCTGGCCGTGCTGGCGCTGCTGGTCGTATACTTGCTGCTGCTGATACCCTTGACGCCCAGCATCCACGACTTGCGCCAGGCGCGCGCGGCCGCACCGAGCAGCATGGTTAGCGCCGATGGCAAGGAATTGGCCCGCTTCGACCAGGGTTTGCAGGAACGCGTCAGCTTGCAGCAGATTTCGCCCAATGTGATCAGCGCGCTCATTGCCACGGAAGACCATCGCTTCTACGACCACCATGGCATCGACTTCACCCGCACGGCCGGCGCCATTGTGCACACGGCCGGTGGCAAGCCCCAGGGAGGCTCCACCATCACGCAGCAACTGGCGCGTAATATGTTTCCAGAGGAAATAGGCCGCTCGCGCAACCTGAACCGCAAGCTCAAGGAGCTGATCACGGCGCTGAAGATCGAGGCCACCTACAGCAAGACGGAAATCCTGGAAGCGTATTTGAATACCGTGCCCTTCCTGTACAACACCTATGGCATCGAGATGGCGGCCCGCACGTATTTCGACAAGTCCGCGTCGCGCCTCGACATCCTGGAAAGCGCCACCCTGGTCGGCATGCTCAAGGGCACAAATTACTACAATCCTGTCGGCAATCCCGAACGCTCGCTGCAGCGGCGCAATGTGGTGCTGGGGCAGATGTGCAAACATGCTGTCATCGACGAGGCGCGCTACAAACAGTTGCTCAAGCGCCCGCTGCGCCTGCATTTCGAACGCCAGAGCGAGCGGGCGCAGTCGGACAGCCATTTCACGGCCTATGTGCGCAAGTGGTTGATCGACTGGGCCGACGAGAACGATTACAACCTGGCACTCGATGCGCTGGTGGTGCACACCACGCTCGACCATGCTTTGCAGCAGGCGGCCGAGCGCGCCGTGGAACGCCAGGCGAATGCCTTGCAGGCGATTGCCGACGTGGAATGGAGCCGCGCGGGCATGCCGTCGTCCACCTCGACCGGCATGTATGCGGGCATGCAGGCGGGCAGCGTGCCGTTCGATTATTTCTGGAAATCGCATCCGGCCCTGCTGGACGCTTTCGTGCGCGAATCGGCCGACTACCGCAAGCTGACAGGCACCGGCGCCGCGCCCGAGGCGGCGCTGGCACAGCTGAAGGGCGACCGCGCCTTCATGGCCGCCCTGCGCAAGTCGAAAACGCGCCTGGAAGCGGGTTTTGCGGCCATGGACCCGGCCACGGGCGCCGTGCGCGCCTGGGTCGGCAGCCGCGACTTTGCGCGCGAGCAATTCGACCATGTATCGCAGGCGGCGCGCCAGCCCGGTTCCACCTTCAAACCCATCGTGTATGGCGCTGCGCTGGAAAAAGGCTTGAGCCCCGAGCACGTCTACCGCGATGCCGTGACGGATATCAAGGCGGCCGACGGCACGCTATGGCGCCCGACCGACATGAGCGGCACCACAGGGCGCGACATGAGTATGCGCGATGGCCTCGTCTACTCGAAAAACACGATCACGGCGCAAGTGATGCAGGATGTTGGCTTGCCTCCCATCATCAAGCTGGCGCGCGCGCTGGGCATCCGTGACAGCAAGCTGGAAAAAGTGCCGTCGCTGGCGCTGGGCACCAGTCCCGTGACCTTGCTGGAAATGGTCAACGCCTACGCCAGCATTGCCGCCCAGGGCGAGGCGCGCCTGCCGTTCGTCGTCACGCACATCACGGACCGCGAGGGCAAGGTCATCGCCCGTTTCGGCGAAGACAAACCCAAGCGCGCCATGCAGGCGGCATCGGCAGCCATCCTGACGGACATGATGCGCGGCGTGATCGACCGCGGTACGGGCACGGCCATCCGCAGCCGCTTCGGCATCCGCTCCGACGTCGCGGGCAAGAGCGGCACCACGCAAAACAATGCCGATGGCTGGTTCATTTTAATGCACCCGGAACTGGTGGGCGGCGCCTGGGTCGGCTTTAACGACGCCAGGGTGAGCATGCGCAGCAATTACTGGGGGCAGGGCGGCCATAATGCCGTGCTGGTGGTGGGCGACTTCTTCAAGGCGGCGCTGGACACGGGCAAACTGTCGCGTGACGCCATCTTCCCCGGTGGCAAGCCACCACCGCCGCTGCGCGCTGTGCAGCCGGTCGAGGAAGCACAGGACGAACCGGTGGAAGAGCCGGGAGAATTGTTGCAAGAAGGCGTGCCGTCGGCACCGCTGGCCATGCCGGTCGAAGCCGAGCAGGAAACGCATGGCAAGGCGCAGCCCGAGCCCGCTCCCGCGCCCGTTCCTGCTTCCGCGCCGCAGCCGGCACCGCAAGGATAAGCGACGCCACTCCGGCCAATTCAACCATTGCATAGAATAATCATGACCTCAACCAAGCCCACGCTGCGCCTGATACTCGGCGACCAGCTCAATGCCCAGCACCGCTGGTTCACCGAAGTCGATGCCGCCACCATCTATGTCTTGATGGAGGTCAGGCAGGAAACCGATTATGTGCTGCACCATGCGCAGAAAATCCTGGCGATCTTCGCTGCCATGCGCGAATTGGCGCGCCAGTTGCGTCAGCTCGGCCACAACGTGCATTACATCGCCATCGACGAGGCGGAAAGCAGGCGCTCGATACCGGACAATATTGAAGCGCTGATTACCCGTTATGACGCTAGCGCCTTCGAATACCAGCAACCCGACGAGTGGCGCCTGGACCAGCAGCTTTACCAGGCGGGAAGACGCTCGGCCGTCCCCTGGCGGATGGTCGACAGCGAGCATTTTTATACGACACGCAACGAGGCAGCCGATATTTTCGCCGGACGCAAGCAATGGCTGATGGAGTTTTTCTACCGTCAGATGCGCAGCAAGCATCAGGTGCTGATGGAAGACGCGAAGAAGCCCGTTGGCAGCCAGTGGAACTTCGATCACGATAACCGCAAGCCCTGGCGCGGCACGCCTGCCGAGCCGCAAGATGCGCGCACGCTGCACGACCATGGGCAATTATGGGCATCCATCGTCGCCGCAGGCGTCAACAGCTTCGGCAACCCCAAGGCCGACCAGCTGGCGTGGGCGCTGAATCGCGATGAAGCGCTGCAGCAGCTCGATGCCTTCATCGGCCGGGCATTACCGTATTTTGGCGATTTCCAGGATGCGATGAGCAGCAAGGCCTGGCGCTTGTTTCATTCCCTGCTGTCGTTTGCGCTCAATGTCAAAATGCTGTCGCCACGCGAAGTCGTCGCCAGGGCGCAGGCGGCGTATCACGCCGGCCATGCTCCGCTGGCCGCAGTCGAGGGTTTCATCCGCCAGATATTGGGGTGGCGCGAGTATGTGCGCGGTGTTTATTGGGCCAATATGCCCGGCTATGCGGAGAAGAATTTCTTTGGCCACACGCGCCCGCTGCCGGCATGGTTTTGGGATGGCAAGACGAAGATGCATTGCCTGTCGCAGGCGATTACCCAGTCGCTGGAGCAGGCGCACGCGCATCACATTCAGCGCCTGATGGTGATCGGCAATTTCGCGCTACTGGCCGGTCTGGATCCAGCCAAGGTGCATGGCTGGTACCTGGGCATCTATATCGACGCCTTCGAGTGGGTCGAGCTGCCCAACACCGTCGGCATGAGCCAGTTCGCCGACGGCGGCCTGCTGGCGACCAAGCCGTATGTCTCCAGCGCTGCGTATATCGACCGCATGGGCGATTATTGCAAAGGCTGTCATTACGATAAAAAGGCGCGCATCGGCGAGCGCGCCTGTCCCTTCAATGCCCTGTACTGGGATTTCTTCCACCGCAATGCGGACACCCTGGAACGCAATCCCCGCATCGGCATGGCCTATCGCCAGCTGGAAAAGATGGACGCGGAGGCGATCGCCGCCTTCCGGCAGCAGGCGGCCACGATGCTCGACAGGCTCGATACCCTTTAAAAGAGGACCATCAGGCAGGACCATAAAACAGGCGCATAAAACAGGCGCATAAAACAGGCGCATCAAACAGACGCATCAAACAGGCGCATCAAACAGGCGCATAAAACACGGCGATCCGGCCCCGCGCGCGCTTGTACGGTGTGCATGCCGCAAGCGCGATATTACTGCGCCGTCACGTCCTGGCGCTGGAATTCGATGCGGTTTTCCCGGTAGTCCCACTTGGTGTAGGGGCCGAACACGCGCCGGTTTTCCTTGCTGTCGGCATTCGCTTGCTCGCGCTTCATGCGCCGCGCCAGCGCCGGGTCGACGAGTGGCGCGGTCGTTGCGCTGAACACCTCATGGCGCACGCTTTGCTTGGCATCGGCGCCGCGCGAAATGATGGTGAGCTTGTGTGACGCTGGATCGAAATACAGGCGCATGGCGAAAGTGTTCATATCCTGCAGATATAAGCCATCGTCGCGCCACTGGGCATAGAAATAGTCGCCGCAGACGGCCTTCGGTTCGCGTTTCCATTCGCAGGCGAGCAGTATCAACAGATGCTGGTCATCGAGCTGCTTGATGGAAACACGGGCCTTGGCATAGCCCCAGCTGCTCGGTGGCACGGTGCTCGACGAGAGCAATTGGTACTCGCCCACCAGCTTGGGCATGGGCGCTTGCGCGGCGGCACTGGTACAGAGCGCCAAGACGGCTGCGGCGCAAGCGCCGTGTATCGAGGAAAGTACGGTCATGATATGCCATGAAAAAAGTTGCCAGATTATAAGTGACAACTTTCTTTGGGGAACGCGCGATTGAATTTCAGCGTGCGCCTTACTTCAGCTTGCTTAACTCCGCCACGTCGATCTTGACGACTTTGTCGCCCACGGCGGCCACCAGCGCCTTGAAGTGGGGCGTCGCTTCGTGCGCCGTCAGCGCCGCCTTGTCGGCCCATTCTTCGAGCATGATGAAGCGCGTCGGCATCTTGTTGTCGAGGTGTAATTCGTAGCGCAGGCAGGTGCTTTCGGCGCGACTCGGTGGGACGACGGCTTCCAGGGCGACGCGCACGGCGTCGATATGGTCGGTGTGGGCATCGATGGTGGCGACGACGATCAGGGTCATGCTAGTCCTTGTAAAGTGGTAGGGCGGATGCAGCTTAGCGCATCTTGCGCATTCTTGCCCGACTTGCCCACCTTGCTGACCTTGCCTACGTTCATCGCGAATCGTTGCTGTCGAGGTAGTCGCGCTGCTGGGGTGGCAGTGGCAGTTCGCTGCGGCTGTCAAAATTGTCGGTCGTGACGGGGCGCAGGCTGATGGACATGATCGAAGAGAGGAAAAAGCAGCACTTAGCGCTATGCGTAGAA
Organism: Janthinobacterium sp. CG_23.4; assembly: GCF_029892305.1. NCBI lineage: Bacteria > Pseudomonadati > Pseudomonadota > Betaproteobacteria > Burkholderiales > Oxalobacteraceae > Janthinobacterium > Janthinobacterium sp. CG_23.4. The sequence goes on from NZ_JARXUX010000001.1 coordinate 2,132,394, forward strand.
ATGATTCAATAGTCAACCCGCTTCCACCTTCCACCGCATGCTGCAGCCTGACACTACCACTATCGCGCGGGTTTGCGCGCCAAAAGCTGCGAATCGCGGCGCCCGGTTGGACCCCAAAGACACCGTGCCTTGGGTCGATCTGGCGTAAATGGTCTTTGGCCGCATGCAAAAGGCGTCAATACGGATCCCGATCCGGGAAAAGCCAGGGGCTGACGGCAGTGGGCGCCGCATGCCATACTGTCGCACTTGAAATGATGACGCGAGAGTGGCGGCCATGTGGCGTGGGATTGTGTGTGGTTTGCTGGCCGGCGCCTTCTGGGGCGCCGTTTTCATTGTGCCGGTCTTGCTGCCGGACTTTTCTCCGCTCGAGTTGATGGTGGGCCGCTACATTTGCTACGGCGTGCTGGCGGCCGCACTGATGCTGCCGCGCCTTTTGCCCCTGCTGCGGCGCTTGCGGCGCGACGACTGCTTGGCCATGCTGCGCCAGGCGCTGTCGGGCAACGTCGTGTATTACCTGCTGCTGGGCTACGGCGTCAAGCTGGCGGGCGTGGCGGCTACTTCGCTCATTATCGGCTTGCTGCCCCTGAGCGTGACGATTTTCGGGCGCAAGGATCACGGCGCGCCGCCCTTGCGCCGCCTGGCCTTGCCGCTGCTCGTGGTGGCAATGGGCATCGCCTGTATCAATCTCGATATCTTCAGCCATGCCGGCGGTGCTGGCACGGACGGCGCCAGCCTGGCCCAAAAACTGCTCGGCGTACTGTGCGCCGTCTGTGCGCTCGCCTGCTGGACCTGGTATGCGCTCGACAATGCCCGCTTCCTCAAGTGCCACGCGCAGGTCAGTGCCGTGGAATGGGCCATGCTGTATGGCCTGGCCAGCGGTGTCATCGCCTTGATTGTCGGTGCCGTAGTGCTGGCGCTGCAGCAGGCGGGCGCTGCCGACGCGGTGCCGACGCGCAACTGGTCCCAGTTCTGGCTGGTGTGCCTGCTGCTGGCGCTGGGCGCATCCGTGGTCGGCAACTACCTGTGGAACCTGGCGTCGCGTCTGGTGCCGGTGACCCTGTCGGGCCAGCTGATCCTGTCGGAAACCCTGTTCGCGTTACTGTACGGTTTCCTGTATGCGCAGCGCATGCCGCGACCGCTGGAGTGGGGCGCCATGGTCTTGTTGGCGGCGGGCGTGCTGTGGTCCGTACACGCGCATGCGCGCGAAGAATCGGCTGGCGGGGAAGAGCGGGCGTAGCGAAAAATACATCGTTGCCGGCCTGCTGTGGATACGGGGCGGGCCGTATAATGACGTTCTTTTGCTGGCCATTCAGGGAGTTCCGCTTGCAGCTACCTATCCGTTACCCGAACATGCCGCAATTGCTGTTGAAGGCCCGCGACAGCCTGCTGCAGCACTTCCGCCCCATCCTCAATCACTTCGGCGTGACCGAGCAGCAGTGGCGCATCATGCGCGCGCTCAATGAAAGCCCCACCCTCGAACCACGCGAGCTGTGCGATATCTGCCAGATTTCCAGTCCCAGCATGAGCGGCATCCTGGCGCGCATGGAAGAAATCGGCCTGATCGGGCGCAGCAAGTTCGAAGGCGACCAGCGCCGCCGCAAGGTGCAGCTGTCGGAAGCGGGCGCGAGCTTGCTGCTGCAGATGGGCAAGCTGATCGACTTGCAATATGAGCATCTGGAAGCGGCGTACGGCAAGCAAGTGTTCGAAGAGATGCGCCGCGCGCTGGACGCCTTCATCGCCCTGGAAACCTTGCCGGTGGCGCCCGCCATCCTGCGCTAAACTTTCCCGCCACGCGCATTTTTCTGCCTGCCCGAGTATCCACCGGGCGCGTGCTTTTTTTAGCACGCGCTGCCGCTGCTGTGCCATGCTGGCAATGGCGCATAAAGATGTATATGGTTTGCATGTTTAAGCATATTCCGCTACACTGGCAACACGCAAGCACAGAAGAGCGCCACGGTTAGCACTCGATTCAAACAGCGGTACCTGCCCCTCGCGCAGCACTATTTGTCGCCGCCGGCGCAGGTCTCTAGCGCGAGACGCATGCTCAGACCCCGGTTGCTGAAACGCCGGCCCGCTCCCCGCCTTCCTTGCTTACTTTGCTTACTTTGCTTACTTTAGCTAACGCTAGCTTAGCTATACCTATACCCACAGGAGTTTTACATGCTGACCCAAGCACAACGCGCCATTATCAAGGCCACCGTCCCGATTCTCGAACAGGGCGGTGAAGCGCTGACGCGCCACTTTTACAAGAATCTGTTTCGCGACCATCCCGAAGTGCTGCCGTACTTTAACCAGGCGCACCAGCATAGCGGCGACCAGCAGCGCGCGCTGGCCAATGGCGTGCTGATGTATGCCAAACATATCGACCAGCTTGCCGCGCTCGGCGATCTGGTGGCTACCATAGTCAACAAGCACGTGGCCCTGCAAATCCGCGCCGAGCATTATCGGCTGGTGGGCGCCAGCCTCTTGCAAGCCATCCGCGAGGTGCTGGGCGCCGAGGTGGCCAGCGACGCCGTCATCGATGCCTGGGGCGCGGCGTATGGCCAGTTGGCGGACATCCTGGCCGGTGAAGAAGGGCGCATTTACAAGGCGCAGGCCGCCGCACCGGGCGGCTGGAGCGGCGCGCGTGACTTCATCGTGCAGAGCAAAAATGTGGAAAGCGAGGAGATCACTTCCTTCCTGCTGGCGCCCGCCGATGGCCAGTGCGTGCTCGACTTTGCGCCCGGTCAGTATATTGGTGTGCTGGTTACTGTCGATGGCGTGGCCATGCGTCGCCAATACTCGCTCTCTGCCGCCAGTAATGGTCGCACGTACCGTATCAGCATCAAGCGCGAGCACGGTGGCAAGGTGTCCAATTTCTTCCACGCGCACGTGCAGGTCGGCGCGACCGTGCAACTGACGCCGCCTGCGGGCAACTTCGTGCTGATAGAGAGCGACAAGCCGCTGGTGCTGATCAGCGGCGGCGTGGGCATCACCCCGACCCTGCCGATGCTGACGGCGGCCCTGCGCGGCAAGCGTGCCGTGCATTTCATTCACGCGGCGCGCAAGCAGGGCGTGCATGCGTTCCGCGCGCAGATCGACGAACTGGCCGCGCAGTACCCGCAACTGCAGCGCTATTACTGCTATGCGGAACATGGCGGCGAGCCAGAAGCGCCCGATGCGCTTGGCTTGCTCGATAAAGAGCTGCTCGATCACTGGCTGCCCGCCTCGCGCGACGTCGATGTCTACTACCTCGGCCCGCAGCCCTTTATGCGCGCTGTTAAACAATACCTGCGCGAGTTGGGCGTGCCGGAACAGCAGACACACCATGAATTCTTCGGCCCCGCAGCCGCGCTGAACTGACCTTGCCAGCCCTGTGTTGCTCCTGTGAGAAAAAACCGCTGCCGTAAGGGGCGGGTAAGCCTCGCGCGGTATTGTGAACCTAAGCTCAACACTAAAAGAGCAGATTTTTACATAACGGAGGCAACACCATGCAAGACGATTTGGTACAAAAAATCAAGGGCGATCCCAATTATCATCAATTGGTCAAAGTGCGTTCGCGCTTCGGCTGGGCGCTGACGGGTCTGATGATGCTGGCCTACTATGGCTACATTTTGCTGATCGCCTTCAACAAGGAATTTCTCGCCACTAAAACGGGCACTGGTGTGATGACCTGGGGCATGCCGATAGGCCTGTTCGTCATCGTGTTTACCGTGGTTATTACCGGCATTTATGTGCGCCGGGCCAACAAGCAATTCGACGACCTGACCAGCGCCATCCAGGCACGGGTGCAAGCATGAATCGCCGCCCATTGACGCAACGCACATTCGCCTGCCTGGCAGCCTTGATCTCGCTGGCGGGCGTCAGCGGCAGCGTGCTGGCGGCCGGCGCCGACCTCGGCCAGGCAGTCAAGCAGCCCACCAACTGGACGGCGATCATCATGTTCGCCGCCTTCGTCATCTTCACCCTGTTCGTTACCAAGTGGGCGGCAGCGAAGACCAAGTCAGCCTCCGATTTCTATACGGCCGGTGGCGGCATCACCGGCTTCCAGAATGGCCTGGCCATCGCAGGCGACTATATGTCGGCCGCTTCCTTCCTCGGTATTTCCGCCGCCGTTTTCTTGAACGGCTACGATGGCTTGATCTATGCCATTGGTTTTCTGGTCGGCTGGCCCATCATTACTTTCCTGATGGCCGAGCGCCTGCGTAACCTGGGCCGCTACACCTTTGCCGACGTCGCCGCCTACCGCTTCAAGCAGGCGCCGATCCGCATTTTCTCGGCTTCCGGCACTCTCGTCGTGGTGGCCTTTTACCTGATCGCGCAGATGGTCGGCGCGGGTCAGTTGATCAAACTGCTGTTCGGCCTCGAATATTGGATCGCCGTCGTCCTGGTGGGGACATTGATGATGATCTACGTGTTGTTTGGTGGCATGACGGCGACTACCTGGGTGCAGATCATCAAGGCTGTGATGCTGCTCGGCGGTGCTACCTTCATGGCCGTCGCCGTGTTGGCGCAATTTAATTTCAGCCCGGAAGCGCTGTTTGCCAAGGCGGTCGACGTGCATGCCGCCAAGGAAGCCATCATGGGCCCCGGTTCCTTCATCAAGGACCCGATCTCGGCCATCTCGTTTGGCATGGCGCTGATGTTCGGTACGGCTGGCCTGCCGCACATCCTGATGCGTTTCTTCACGGTGCCTAGCGCCAAGGAAGCGCGTAAATCCGTGTTTTGGGCCACTACCTGGATCGCCTACTTCTACATTTTGACCTTCATCATCGGCTTTGGTGCCATCGTGCTGGTGAGCACCAATCCCGAGTTCAAGGATGCTGCCGGTAAGTTGTTAGGTGGTAATAACATGGCGGCCGTGCATCTGGCCAAGGCTGTCGGCGGTAATGTGTTCCTTGGCTTCATGTCGGCGGTCGCGTTTGCCACCATCCTGGCCGTCGTGGCGGGCTTGACACTGTCGGGCGCGTCGGCCGTGTCGCACGATCTGTATGCCACCGTCATCAAGAAGGGCAAGGCTACTGGCGCGAATGAATTGAAAGTGTCGCGCGTGACCACGATCGTGCTCGGTATTGTCGCCGTGGTGTTGGGTATTGCCTTCGAGAAGCAAAACATCGCTTTCATGGTGTCGCTGGCCTTCGCCATCGCCGCCTCGGCCAACTTCCCCGTGCTGTTCATGTCAGTGTTGTGGAAAGACTGCACCACGCGCGGCGCCACCATCGGCGGCTTCCTGGGCTTGATCACGGCGGTAGCGCTGACGATCGTGTCGAAGTCCGTGTGGGTCGACGTGCTCGGCCATCCGGCAGCGCTGTTCCCGTACGCTTCGCCGGCGCTGTTCTCGATGACGGCAGGCTTTGTCGGCATCTGGCTGTTCTCGGTGCTCGACAAGAGCCCGCGTGCGCGCATCGACCGTGCCGGTTACGAAGCGCAGCAAATGCGTTCCGAGACGGGCATCGGCGCTGCAGGTGCCAGCGCGCATTGATGCATTAATGCATTAGCTGTTTGCTGAACAAAACAATGCCCGGCTTGCCGGGCATTGTTGTTTTAGCGCACCGTCCAAGGTGCCTCGCTGCGTGCTTACTTTGCCAGGTGCAGGGGAATCACGCCCGCCGCTGCCGCTGGCACATTGCCTGCGGGTTCGAGGATGGCTGCCAGGGTGACCGTGTCGAGCACGGCCAGGAAGGCGCTCGTGGCTTGGCCCAGCTTGGCTTTCAGCAGGCAATCTGGCGTGAGTGGGCAGGTATTGTTTTCCTGGTTAAAACATTCCGCCATGAAAAAATCGTTTTCCGTCTCGCGCACCAGCATGCCGATATTGATCTGGGCCGGGTCGCGCGCCAGACGCAGGCCGCCATTCCTCCCACGCACCGTTTCGACGATGCCTGACAGGCCCAGTTGGTGCACCACCTTCATCAAGTGATTTTTTGAAATGCTATGCAAGTCGGCGATGTCCTGGATGGTCACCAGCCGGTCGCGGTGCACGCCCAGGTACATCAGGGTGCGCAGGGTATAGTCGGTATAGGCAGTCAGTCGCATGGGAGAAGAGAGTAAAGCACCCGGCAAGCCTGCAGCGCTTGAAGCTTGATGCCTTGGCAGCCTGCGATGCTCACCATGCATTGGCACAGCTTTGCTACTCGGCCTCAAGGCATTGCGCGCGCCACGGTTTGTCCGGTGGGTGAAAGATGTGGATGACATCCTTGTTTCAGCCGCCAGCATACAGGACAGTGCCTCTATATGTGACTTGCGCCGTCACTTTTCATCCTGGAAAGACAAAAGTTAATTGCCTTTCGTCTAAATGCGTAGTAAATTTTCATATTGTCACCCTGGCAAACACCGTGCGAGCCCTTCGCGGCTCATTGATTATGGATTTTATTGATGAAAATCAAGAGGATGGTGAGATGGTGAAGTAAATTTACTACAAAATGAATGATGGGCGTTTCCCTGGCCGGGAAACGCGTACGACGCAATCTGTGCGGTGCCGCCGTGTCCGCCCCAGGAAATGAATACCATGCCAATGAATGAAGTGAAAGACGAGCTGTTGAGCAGCGATATCCGTCAGCTGGGCCGTCTGCTGGGCGACGCCATCCGCAACCACTTGGGCGAGACCGCCTTTGAGCGCATCGAGCATGTGCGCCAGCTGGCGATCCGTTTTCGTCGCGATAATGATGCAGCGGCGCGTGCGCAGCTGTCGGACGCGCTGCAAGCGCTGTCGCAGGAAGAAACCACGCAATTGACGCGCGCTTTCAGCTATTTTTCGCTACTGGCCAATATTGCAGAAGACCAACATCACATCCGGCGCACGCGCGCCCATTTGATCGCCGGTTCGCCGCCGCGCCAGGGTAGCCTTAGTCATGCCGTCGGCAATGTGTTTGACGCCGGCAAGGCCGATGCGCTGGCAGCGTTCTTTGAAGATGCCTTCGTCAGCCCCGTCTTCACGGCACATCCGACGGAAGTGCAGCGCAAGAGCATCCAGAATTGCCAGATGGCCATCGCGCGCCTGTTAAGCGAGCGCGACCGCGTGCAAATGACGCCGGAAGAGGCCGAGCAAAACGAAGAAGCGCTGGGCCGCGGCATCGTTACCCTGTGGCAGACGCGCCTGTTGCGCACGAGCAAACTGTCCGTCATGGATGAAGTGGCCAATGGCCTGTCGTTCTATGACCACACCATCTTGCGCGAACTGCCAAAATTGTATTCCTCGTTGGAAACCATGCTGGCCCAGCGCGATGCCCGCTGGGAAGATGCAGAATTACCCAATTTCATGAAGGTTGGCAGCTGGATAGGCGGTGACCGCGACGGCAACCCTTTCGTCACGGCAGACATCTTGCGTAGCACCCTGCAAACGCAGGCCGACAAGGTGCTCGATTTCTACCTCGGTGAATTGCGCAAACTCGCGTCGCAACTGTCGCTGGCGCAAATACTCAATGCCTGCAGCGAGCCGCTGCGCGCGCTGGCCGAACGCTCGACCGATGCCTCGCCGCACCGCGTCGACGAGCCGTACCGCCGCGCCCTGCACGGCATCCATGCGCGCCTGGATGCGACGCGCAGCGTGTTCTCCAGCAAGGGCGAGCATGCGGGCAAGCAAGCCGACGAGGTGCAGCCCTACGCTGGTGCAGGCCAGTTGCTGGCCGACCTGGACGTGGTTCGTGATTCGCTGGTCGCCAATGGCTTGCGCGCGCTGGCCCAGGGCCGGCTGCGCCAGCTGCGCCGCGCCGTCAAGGTCTTCGGCTTTTCGCTCGCGCCGCTCGATTTGCGCCAGAATGCCGATGTGCACGAGCGTGTCGTGGGCGAACTGTTTGCGGGAGCGCAGCCGGGCCTCGTGTATCTGGATCTCGATGAAGAGCAGCGCATCGCCGTGCTGCTCGCCGAGCTGGAGTCGCCACGCTTGCTGACGTCGCCGTATGCGCAATATTCGGCAGAAACCACGTCTGAACTCGACATTTTCCGCGCCGTGCGCGAAGCTCACATCAAATATGGCAAGGAATCGGTGCCTAACTGCATCATTTCCAAGGCCGCCAGCGTGTCGGACTTGCTGGAAGTGGCGCTGCTGCTGAAAGAAGTGGGCTTGCTGCGCCAGGATAGCCGCACAGTCGATGTCAACATCATCCCCCTGTTCGAAACCATCGCCGACTTGCGCGCCGGTCCCGCCATCATGGCGCACGCCTTTGGCTTGCCGTTTTACCGGGGCTTGCTGGCGTCGCGCGCTAACCAGCAGGAAGTCATGCTCGGTTACTCGGACAGCAACAAGGACGGCGGCTTCCTCACGTCCGGTTGGGAACTCTACAAGGCCGAGATCGAGCTGGTGTCGGTTTTCAAGCAACACCAGGTCAAGCTGCGATTGTTCCACGGGCGCGGCGGTTCCGTGGGGCGCGGCGGCGGCCCCAGCTATGAAGCCATCTTGGCTCAGCCGGCCGGCGCCGTGCAGGGGCAAATCCGCTTGACGGAGCAGGGCGAAGTCATCACGGCCAAGTATGCGAATCCGGAAGTGGGGCGGCGCAACCTGGAAGTGCTGGTAGCGGCCACCATCCAGTCGACTCTGCTGCCGCAGGCGCAGCTGCAAGCGAAGGCGTCGGCCAGCGCGGGACACCTGGCCGCGATGGAAGAGCTGTCCGGCACGGCCCTGAACGCTTACCGTGAGCTGGTCTACGGCACGGATGGCTTTGAACAGTACTTCTGGGAGTCGACGGTGATTGCGGAAATTGCCGCGCTCAATATCGGCAGCCGTCCCGCCTCGCGCAAGAAATCCACGTCCATCGAGGATTTGCGCGCCATCCCCTGGGTCTTGAGCTGGGCCCAATGCCGTTTGATGCTGCCGGGCTGGTTTGGTTTCGGTTCCGCCGTGCAAGCCTACCTGGCCGCCCATCCGGCGGACGGCGCGGACGTGTTGCGCGGCATGTACACGGATTGGCCCTTCTTTACCTCGCTGCTGTCGAACATGGATATGGTCCTGGCCAAGAGTGACATCGCCATCGCCGGCCAATATGCAGAACTGGTCAAGGACAAGGCCTTGCGCGAGGCTATTTTCACGCGCATCCGCGCCGAATATGCGGCCACCCTCGATGCCTTGAAACTGATTACGGGCCAGCAAGAGTTGCAGCAAGCGAACCCGCTGATGCAGCGCTCGATACGCAACCGTTTCCCGTATATCGACCCGCTCAATCACGTGCAACTGGAGTTGTTGAAGCGTTTTCGCGAAGGCAAGCAAGATGCGGCGGCCCGCACGGGCATTCATTTGTCGATCAACGGTATTGCGGCGGGTTTAAGAAATAGTGGTTGATTAAGGCAAACCCAAGAGCGAGGGCTGGGGTCGTACCCTCAGGGTACGACCCCGGTATTTGCCAGTGGGTTGGCTTTCCGAACTCATTAGAAAACAATAAGGAGACAGCATGAGCATCAAAGTTGCCATCAATGGCTATGGCCGCATCGGCCGCAATGTCTTGCGCGCTTTGTATGAAGGCGGCAAGCAGCACGATATCGAGATCGTCGCCATCAACGACCTCGGCGATGCCAAGTCGAATGCGCATTTGACGCGTTACGACACGGTGCACGGCAAGTTTCCGGCCGTCGTCACCATCGACGGCGACAACATGATCGTCAATGGCGACCGCATCCGCGTCTTCGCGCAGCGCGACCCGGCCCTGATACCTTGGGGCGAACTGGGCGTTGACGTGGTGCTCGAGTGCACGGGCTTCTTCACCAGCAAGGAAAAAGCCTCGGCCCACCTGAAGGCGGGCGCAAAGAAAGTCATCATTTCCGCGCCCGGTGGCAAGGATGTGGACGCCACCATCGTATTCGGCGTCAACGAGCATGTATTGAAAGCCACCGATACCGTCATTTCCAACGCTTCGTGCACCACGAACTGCCTGGCGCCACTGGTCAAGCCGCTCAATGACGCCATCGGCATCGAATCGGGCCTGATGACCACGGTGCACGCGTACACGAATGACCAGGTGCTGTCCGATGTGATGCATGAAGACTTGCGCCGCGCCCGTTCGGCCACGCATTCGATGATACCCACCAAGACGGGCGCGGCCGCTGCCGTGGGCCTGGTCTTGCCGGAACTGAATGGCAAACTCGACGGTTTTGCCGTACGCGTGCCGACGATTAATGTCTCGCTGGTCGACCTGTCCTTCATCGCCAAGCGCGACACCACGGTCGAGGAAGTCAATGCACTGCTCAAAGCGGCGTCCGAGGGCGCGCTGAAAGGCATTTTGACGTACCAGACGGAGCCGCTCGTTTCCATCGATTTCAACCACAACCCGGCCTCGTCGAACTTCGATGCGACCCTGACCAAGGTCTCGGGTCGTCTCGTGAAAGTGTCGTCGTGGTACGACAACGAGTGGGGTTTCTCGAACCGCATGCTCGATACCACGGTCGCCCTGATGGCGGCCAAGTAACAAAAAGCCAGCGCTGATCGAGCGCCCCGGAATGGCCGGCCTACCAGGCTGGCCCTAGTCGCAACTTATTATAGAAAGCAGCACATTATGACTCTGCAAGTACAGCAACGCGCCACCAAGATCGTTGCCACCATTGGCCCCGCTTCGAACGATATCGCCACCCTGGTGCGCATGTTCAAGGCCGGCGTCGACGTCGTGCGCCTGAACTTCTCGCATGGCAAGGCGCAAGACCATATCGACCGCGCCCGCATGGTGCGCGAAGCGGCGGCCCTGTGCGGCCGCGAAGTGGCCATCATGGCCGACTTGCAAGGCCCGAAGATTCGCGTCGGCAAGTTTGAAGAAGGCAAGATTTTCCTGGAAAACGGCGCTTCCTTCATCCTCGACGCAAAATGGGGCGAAAACGGCGAACTGGGCAACCTCGAGCGCTGCGGCCTCGACTACAAGGAATTGCCGCGCGACCTGCGCGCCGCCGACGTTTTGTTGCTCAACGATGGCCTCATCGTTTTGACGGTCGACAAGGTCGTCGGCAGCGAAATTCACACGACAGTGAAAATCGGCGGCGAATTATCCAATAACAAGGGCATCAACCGCCAGGGAGGCGGCCTGTCGGCGCCGGCCTTGACGGCGAAAGACATGGAAGACGTGAAAACGGCGATGAGTTTCCAGGCCGATTACGTGGCCGTGTCCTTCCCGAAAAACGCCACCGACATGGTGATGGCACGCCAGTTGGCCAATATTGCCGGCGAAGCGTGGGACCACAAGCCGATGATGATCGCCAAGATCGAGCGCGCCGAAGCCATTCCTGCGCTGCAAGAGATTCTCGACGCCTCCGACGGCATCATGGTGGCGCGTGGCGACCTGGCCGTGGAAGTGGGCAATGCGGCCGTGCCGGCCTTGCAAAAACGCATGATCAAGATGGCGCGCGCGTCAAATAAATTGGCGATCACGGCCACACAGATGATGGAATCGATGATCGTCAACGCCGTGCCGACCCGCGCCGAAGTGTCGGATGTGGCCAACGCCGTGCTCGATGGCACGGATGCTGTCATGACGTCGGCGGAAACGGCCTCGGGCCGCTACCCGATCGAAACGGTGGAAGCGATGGCCGCCATCTGCCTGGATGCGGAAAAGTGGGATACTTGCAAGCTGGACGCCGATTTCCTCAACGCCACGTTCTCGCGCATCGACCAGTCGATCGCCTACGGCGCCCTGTTTACGGCTCACCACTTGCGCGTGAAGGCGATTGCCACCTTGACGGAGTCGGGTTCCACGGCCCTGTGGATGAGCCGCTGCAACATCGACATTCCCATCGTCGCCCTGACCCCGAGCGTGGGCACGCGCCGCAAGCTGGCGCTGTACCGCAACGTCAGCACCTTGGAACTGACGTCCGGCACGGACCGCGACAAGGTCTTGCAGCAGGCGGAAGACTTGCTGCTGGAACATCAAGTCGTGGCCCAGGGCGACACCGTGGTGCTGACCTGGGGCGAGCCTATGGGCAAGGTCGGCGGCACGAATGCCCTGAAAATCATGAAGATCGGCCAGCACTGATCGATGCGCGGGTGGCGTGCGCGCTACCGTGCGCCACGCCGGGCATCGCGGGGATCGCGACCGCCGGTGGGAAATGCAATCCGAACGACGCCATCGTCGCTCATGCCGTGCCGATGCGCAGGCTGATGGGCGATGGCGGCCAAGCTGTCGCCGGCACGCTGGCAGCAAACGCTTGAGCGGCCCCTTGTCGCGTGGCAGCCGCAATAGCTGTCATTGATGATAACTGCATTGCTGAAGTACTATGAAACTGTCGGCAAAGTAACTATACTCAAGATGCTTTTAAAAATCATCGTCACGCTGGCGGCAAGCTATGCGCGCCAGGGTTTGTACGCATTCCGTTTTTTCTCCCTGAAAGAGCACCTTTTTTCCGCGCTGCAGGCGCTGGCGTGATGACCGAGCCTCGCCTTGGGCGATAGTTGTCGTTGTCATTGTCGCTGTGTTAGTTCTTTGGAAAAATTCCAATCAGCGGCGCGCGGTGCGCTGCCATGTTTTGCGACCTTGGGCTTTACTCTCTTAATATTTCGATAGTATGCTGAGTTCCATCTTTGCCTTCTCGACCGATACCGTGCCGTCTGTTTATGGCACGCATGATGCCGGGCTGGTGCTATTTTCGATCGGCATCGCCATCTTTGCCTCGTTCATGGCCCTGCAGATCGCCGGCATGGCGCGCAGCAGCGAACGGGGCTTCCAGCGCCAGACGGCCATCATCACGGGCGCCATCGCATTGGGTGTCGGCATCTGGGCTATGCACTTCATCGGCATGCTGGCCTTCGATATTTGCACGCGCGTTTCCTTCGACCCCAGCCTGACCCTGCTGTCCATGCTGCCAGGCGTGGCCGCCTCGTGGGTAGCGCTGCACTTGCTGGCGCGCCCGGGCATCAGCCGGCGCCAGCTGGCGGTGAGCGGCGTGCTCGTTGGGCTCGGTATCGGTTCCATGCATTACAGCGGCATGGCCGCCATGCAAACCTCGCTGACCCTGCTTTATGAACCTTGGCTGTTTGCCCTGTCGCTGCTGGTGGCTATCGTCATGGCCATGCTGGCGCTGTGGATACGCTTCGGCCTGAGCGCCTTGTGCCAGCGCCTGAGCCCGTTAGCGGCGCTGCTGTCGAGCAGCGTGGTGATGGGGCTGGCAATTTCCGGCATGCATTACACGGGCATGCTGGCAGCGCGCTTTTCCGGCATTCCCACGGCGGGCGACAACACCATTACCGTGCAGGCCTCGTTCATGGCCCTGGCGGTGGCTCTGATCAGCGTCACCCTGACGGTCTTCGTGGCGGCCGCGAACGGCTTGCTGCGCTACCGCCAGCTGCTTCGTCACGCCAGTGTCAGCGAGTCGCGCCTGCGCGCCATCGTCGATACCGCGGCCGACGGCTTGATCACCATTGACGGTCAGGGCAAGGTGCGCTCTTTCAATCCTGCTGCGGAAAGCCTGTTTGGCTGGCGCGAGGCGCAGATCGTGGGGCGTGACGCAAGCGTGTTGCTGCAAACGGCCGACGCTGTCCAGTACCAAGCTTATCTGCGCGACTACCTGGCAACGGGTTCATCGCGCATCCTCGACAGCGGAGGCGAAGTCGATGGCCGCCACAAGAGTGGCGCGGTGTTGCCCATGCGCGTGGCGATCGGCAAGATCGACACGCCGGGGCAGCTGCTCTTCGTCGCTTTCGTCACCGACATGCGCTCTTCGCGCAGCATGGAGCAGGCGCTCAAGGATAGCGAGCGCCAGTATCGCTCTTTGATACGTAATATTCCCGGCGTATCCTTCCACTGCAGCTATGCGCCCGAATGGAAGATGATTTTCATCAGCGATGCCGTGTTTAACCTGACAGGCTGGATGCCGCAGGACTTCATGGATGGGAAAGTGAGGATAATTGACCTCGTGCATCCGGACGACCGCCAGCGTGTCAACGATACCTGCGTGCAGGCGGCCGGCGAACGGCGCGACTTCGAAAACGTCTACCGCATGATACACCGCGACGGGCGCGAGCGCTGGGTGCGTGAAAGCAGCGGCCCGGTGCTCGATAACGACGGCGTGGTAGGCTGGATCGACGGCGTCATCCTCGACATCACGGACAGCAAATTGCGCAACGCCGAATATGAGGGCAAGGTGACGGCCATCTCGCGTGCAATGGCCGTTATCGAGTTCGACCTGCAGGGCCGCATCCTGGCAGTCAACCAGAACTTCCTCGACTTGCTCGGCTACCAGCTCGACGACGTGCTGGGCCTGCACCACAGCATCTTCTGCGAAGCGGGCTATGTGACTTCGCCAGATTATGGCGTCTTCTGGCAGCAGTTGGCGAATGGCCAATTCAATACGGGCGAGTACAAGCGCATCGACAAGCATGGGCGGGAAGTGTGGATACAGGCGTCCTACAATCCTATCCTCAACACCGATGGCAAGCCGTTCAAGGTGGTCAAGCTGGCCACCGACGTCAGCGAGCGGCGCGCCATGCAGGAAAGCCTGCGCGCGGAGAAAGAGCGCGCCGAGCTGGCGGCCGAATCGAAGACCAGCTTCCTGGCCAACATGAGCCATGAAATCCGCACGCCGATGAACGCCATCATCGGCTTTACGGAAGTGCTGCTGGGCACCGCCCTGGACAGCCTGCAGCGCCGCCATCTGGGCACGGTGGGCCAGTCCGCGCGATCCCTGCTCGAACTGCTCAACGACATCCTCGACACGGCCAAGCTGGAAAAAGGCGCCACCGAGCTGGAACTGGTGGACTTTTCGTTGCCGGACTTAGTCGAGCACGTGGCGGCCTCCCTGCGCATCACGGCGCATGCGCGTGGGCTGTTGCTGCAGGTGGATGTCGATCCGGGCATGCGCCAGTTCTTCCTGGGCGACGCGCGCCGGGTGCAGCAGGTGCTGACCAATTTGATCGGCAATGCCGTCAAGTTCACTGAGGTGGGCCATGTGCGCGTGGCCGTCGGCATGCAGGACGGTCAGGTGCATATTGCCGTGCACGACACGGGCATCGGCATCCCCGCCGACCGTCTGGATAAGATCTTCGCCCCCTTTACGCAAGCCGATTCTTCCATGAGCCGTCGCTTTGGCGGCACGGGCCTGGGCACCACGATTTCGCTGCAACTGGTCGAACTGATGCAAGGCAGCATCACGGTGGAGAGCACGCTGGGCGTGGGCAGTGTGTTTCACGTGCTGCTGCCGTTGGCGCCGGGCAAGGCCATGTTGCGTCGCACCGAGCAGCCCGTGGTGGCCTTGCCGCCGCTGCGCATCCTGGCGGCCGACGACGTGCCGCAAAACGTGGAGCTGCTCCTGATCAGCCTGGGCGCGGCCGGTCACCAGGTGATCGCCGCCAGCGATGGCGAGAGCGCCGTGCGCGAGTTTAGCAAAGGTAGCTTCGACATCGTCCTGATGGACGTGCAAATGCCGCGGATCGATGGCCTGGAAGCGACGCGCCTGATCCGTGTGTACGAGCGCGAACAGGGCTTGAAGCCGACGCCCATCATCGCCCTGACGGCCAGCGTGCTGGAACAGGACCGGCGCGCCGCGCAGGCGGCGGGCATGAATGGTTTCGCCTCGAAACCGCTGGAAATGCACAAGCTGACGGCAGAAATCGCCCGCCTGCTCGATCTTGCCGTGGCCATGCCGCCGCCGCCATTGCTGGGTGCGGTGGAGCGTACTGCCACCGGCCAGGTGGATTGGCCGCGCGGTAGCGCCCTGTGGGGCGGCCACGAAGCGTTGCAGCGGGCCATTACGCGCTTCGTGCAGGCCAATGGCGACTGCGCTGCCATGCTGGCCACGGAACTGGAACGTGGCGATGGCAGCGTGGCCGGCCATTTGCTGCACCGTATCAAGGGCGCAGCGGGCAACTTGTGCCTGGTGCACATCGACAGCCTGCTGGGACGCATCGAGCAGGCGATTGCGCGCCAGTTACCGGTCGGCCAATTGCTGGTGCAATTGGCGGCCGCCTTTATGGCGCTGGGCGGCGAACTGGAGTCGGGCGGCGAGGCCCGGCCGGCGCCGGCGCACGCAGCACTCGCCAGCGCACCCCTCGATGCATGCGCCGCAGGGGCCTTGCTGCGGCAAGCCATCGCCAGCCTCGAAGGCGGGCAGCTGGACGACGCCTTGATGGCGCAGGTCGCCGTCATGCTGGCGCCGCACGGCCAGCAGCAGCGCCTGCACCTTTTGGCCTGCGCCATCGACGACTTCGAATTTGCGCGCGCCACAGGCGTGCTGCGCCAGCTGCTGGCGTGGCTGGAAGCGCCAGTGCCTGCCGACCTTTCCTGATATGGGGCTAGACATGACCTTACATAAAGACAAACCGATCCTGCTGCTGGTCGATGATGAGGCGACGAATCTGCAGGTGCTGCGGCAGATCTTGCAGGACGATTACCTGCTGCTGTACGCCAAGGACGGCGCCAAGGCGCTGGAACTGGCGCAGAAGAACCCCGTCGAACTGATCCTGCTCGACATTATGATGCCCGCCATGACTGGCTACGAAGTGTGCCGCCAGCTCAAGGCCATGCCCCTCACCGCGGCCATTCCCGTCATTTTCGTCACCGCCCTGTGCGACGTGAAGGACGAGGCGGACGGTTTTGATGCCGGCGCCGTCGACTACATCATCAAGCCCGTCAGTCCATCCATCGTGCGTGCCCGCGTGCGCACGCATTTGTCGCTGGTCGATGCCGAGCAATTGCGCCGCTCGCGCCTGCAAGTGATCCAGACCCTGGGTATGGCGGCCGAGTACAAGGATAACGAGACGGGCATGCACGTCATCCGCATGAGCTATTACGCGCGCCAGTTGGCGCTGGCGGCCGGCTACAGTGCGGCCAGGGCGGAAGATTTGCTCAACGCGGCGCCCATGCACGACGTCGGCAAGATCGGCATCCCCGACGCCATCCTGCAAAAACCGGGCAAGCTCGATGCGCACGAATGGAATATCATGCGCCGCCATGCGGAAATCGGTGCGGCCATCATCGGCGAGCATGCGGGCGGTCTGTTGAAAATTGCGCGCAGCATCGCCCTCACGCACCACGAAAAATGGGATGGCAGCGGCTATCCGCAAGGCTTGAAAGGCGCGGAAATCCCGCACGAAGGGCGCATCGTCGCCATCGCCGACGTCTTCGACGCGCTCACCAGTGAACGCCCGTACAAGCCCGCCTGGACGGTGGTGGACGCCATCGCCACCATGCAGCGCGACAGCGGTGCGCACTTCGATCCTGACTTGCTGGTGCTGTTCGTGGAACACTTGCCGGCCATGCTGGAGATCAAGGAAAAGTGGCGCGAGCCGGCGTAGGACGACGGCACTGGCCTAATCAGGCAACCGCAAAATGCGCCGTATCTCCAGGATCGCTTGCGGGCTTTCCTGCACGCTGTGCCAGGACGGGATGACTTTTTCCGACAGCGCGCCGTCGAGGTGGGCGCTGGCGTAGGGCACCACGCCGTCGCTCGATGCCGCCAGCGGCAGGCCCGGCGTGTCGTTGCCCATGATGGAGTAGTAGCGCACTTTCGGGCTAATGGGCAGGTCGGCTATCAGGCGCACGAACGGATCTTTGTCGCTGAGGTTATCGATGCTGTTGGGAATATGCAGCGCTTCGCTGCTGCCCGTGTCGAGCTGCGCCAGGCTGGCGGCGGCGTCCGACAGCTGATCGAGCATGTTGAAAGGGAGCGTCACGAGGTTGGCGATCCAGCGCGCCACCCTGTGGTTGGCGAACGCAGTGCCGCGGTGCGGCGCGGCGATGAAGATGGCGCGATTGACCTGCGCCATGGGCGTGAAATTGAGGTAGGGCGCCAGGCCGGCGCGTACTTTTTCCGCCTTTTCGCCCTCTAAATTGTATTCTTGCGTGATGGCGTCAAGCACGCTGTTGCTGGCGTCGGAGACCATCAGTCGCGCCAGCACGCCGCCCATGCTGTGGCCAATCAAGACCATGTCGTTTGCCGCATCGGCCTTGGCCGCAGGGTCGAACTGCGCCAAAGTCGTTTGCAGGGCCTGGCGGATGGCGACGTTGTTGGCGGCCAGCGGCGCGTTGCTCGGGTAGTACACTTGCCAGATCTGGTAGCGGCGGCGCAGCTGTTCGTCGCCCATCAGTTCATTTGCCACATTGATCCACGCTTCCGGGCTGCTGGCCAGGCCGTGCAGCATGACGATGGTGCGCTTGTTCGGGTCGTAGGGCTGCATCAGGTGCACCTGCGGGCGCGAAATGCCGTCGGCGCGGCCGAACAGGGTGCGCAGCGCCTGCACGCCGAAGCCGGAACGGGCCAGCCACAGGCCATAGCCGGCCGTGAAGTTGGCCGCCACGGGCAAGTCCTGGCCCGCCATGCGCGTCGATTCGTTGCGCGTCGGGTCGACCAGCATCACCATCAACTGCTGCGTGGCCAGCACTTCTTGCAAGCTGTTGCCGTCGAAGCGGATCAGCGCCGTAACGACGGGGTAGCGGGTCTCCTGGTACGGCACATGGCCGCCTGTCGACTCGCGCGGCTTGGGCATGACGGCGACCAGGTCGGCGCCGAAGCCGTCGCGCCGGTATATATTGCGCAGGCCGGAAAACGACAGCGAAGTCGCTGGCAGCAGTTCCTCGGGCAGCGTGCCGTCTTCGGGCAGGCGCAGGGCCGACAGCTCGCTGTCGATCTGCCAGCCGGCGAGGCCGATCACATGACCGTCGGGACGATACTGGCCACGGTGGTGGAACAGATTGCCGACCGCTTTCTGCACGGCGTAGTTATAGTAGTCGCGGATTTGCGTCTGCCGTTCCTCGAAGGCGCGCTGGCCCGGCGTGCGCGCCGTGTAAAACAGGTAGGCATAGGCGTAGCGGGCCGATTCGAGCCAGGCGGCCAGCACTTTGGCGCTGGCATGGCCGCCTTGCTGCTCTTCTGCCAGCGCGCTTTCGAGCCATAATTCGGAGAGTGTGGCCAGGCGCTGCTCGTCGCTGAGCAAATCGGAGCGGGCCAGGTCGGCGCGGCAGCTGCCCGTATTGGCGACGCAGGCGGCGCTGTCGCTGCCGATGATGCGCAGCACTTCGCTGGCTGAGGCGCTGAGCTTACCCGTGGTGAGGATGTCGCCGCGCCGTTGCTGCAGGTAGTCGGACGGCGAGATCGCGCTGACGGTGACGGCAGCGCAGCCGCTCAGTAGCGCCGCAGCGCAGAGCAGGGCGCAGGCGCGCACAGGCCGCATCAGCATCAGCAAGTTGAGGTGAAATGAGGGCGCGTTAGAACGAGTAGACCAGGGTCAGCGACGTTTGCGTATCCGTGTTCTTCTTGTCGTCCGGTACGCGCGTGTCGTTGCGGGCGCTGAAGGCGGCCTTCATTTGCATGGTGCCGTTGATCTTGGTGCTCAGGGCAGTTTCGGCGATGGAGTGGGTGTTTGAGGTGCCCCGTTCGACGCTGATCGTCTGCGTAAATATCGCCGACTGGCTGATTTTCCACTTCATGGAGGCCGCGCCGCGCACCGTCAGGCCGTGCTCCGATTCGCCCGCGTCGTTGGTGCCGCTGAAATAGCCAGGACCGACTTCCACGTCGACGCTTTTGTCGTTCGACTGGTACCAGCGCGAGCCATGACCGACGGCCAGGGTCGAGTACTTGGTGTAGGCGCCGAACTTGTCGTTCACGTGCGAGGCCAGCACAAACAGTTTTTCATGGTTGGACATCAGCTTGTAGGCGGCCTTGGCGGAGGCGGAAAAGCGTTCTGCCGAGCGCTCGCGCACTTTTTCCCCGTGCTCGTTCGTCGTTTCATCTTCCTTGAAGTAGCCGCTGAAGATGTACTGGTTGCTCCAGTCGTCGAGCTCCTGGCGCGCGTCGATCTTGCCCGTGATGGAGGTGCCGACCGTATTGCCCGAGGTGGTGATGGCGCCTAGTTCGGCGGAGGTGCTCCAGCTGCCGATGGGAATTTCATCGAATAGCATGCTTAGCTTGGAGTCTGCGGCGGCGGCGCTGCCGCAAGTAATGGTCGTGGCCAGCGCCAGTGCGAGAGAGTGGGTCGATTTCATGGCAGTATTCGTCTGTGGCACGCGCCAGGCGCACCTGCTGTGTGAGTGGCAGTGGTATCGATGCAGGCCGCGGCAAGCCGGGAGGCGCCGATAAGAGCTGCGCACATGCGCGCGGGCGCGGCCAAACATTCTAGAGCGCATATTGTACCCGACCCTGTCATCGTTCGCCGCACGCGCCGGTGTGCACGAATTATGTTGCAATAGTAGCAGTAATTGAAGAATAAAATATGTGGAGCAGGAGCATGAACACGCCATGCCATGCCAGCTTGTCGCTGTGGCCTGCCATTGCCGAAGCGCAACTGCCCGATTGTCAGGCTGCGCGGAAAGTAGCACTAGCCTGCATGCGCGCTGACGCCACGGGAGTGCGACAAGTCTGGCAAGTGGCGCTTGTCTGGCGTATGCTGCGGCTATTCTCTGCGGCTATTCTCTGCCCGATCTCTACAAGGAATCTCCCGTGCGTTGCCTGGTCATTGAAGACGAAGCCGAAACTTCTCGTTACATTTGTGCCGGCCTGCGCGAGGCGGGCCACGACGTCACCGCCTGCGACAATGGCATCGACGGCATGCGCCTGGCCTGCGGCGAAGATTGGGATGCGCTGGTGCTCGACCGCCTGCTGCCCGGCGAGATTGATGGCTTGGCCATTGTTGCCCGCCTGCGCGGCATGGGCTGCAATACGCCCGTGCTGGTGCTGTCGGCTCTGTCCAGCGTCGACGAGCGCGTGCGCGGCCTGCGCAGCGGCGGCGACGATTATCTGTCGAAACCGTTCGCCATCGCCGAACTGCTGGCCCGCATCGAGGCGCTGCTGCGGCGCGCCGCGCCCGTTCCCGAATCGACGCAACTGCAAGTGGCTGACCTGGTGCTCGACATGCGCACCATGCGCGTGACGCGCGCCAACCGGCAAATCGCCCTGCAGCCGCGTGAATTTCGCCTGCTGGAATACCTGATGCGCCATCAAGGCCAGTCCGTCACGCGTGCCATGCTGCTCGAAGCCGTATGGGATTACCATTTCGACCCGCAGACGAACGTCATCGATGTGCAGGTGAGTCGCTTGCGCACCAAGGTGGACAAGGAGTTTTCCCCGCCGCTGATCCATACGGTGCGCGGCGTCGGCTACACCCTGGGCGTGCTCGATAGTGCTTGACTGGCACCGCTCCATTGCGGCCCGCCTGGCGCTTGGCTATGGCGTGCTGGTGGTCGTCTCGATCAGCATCGTTTGCGCCGTATTCTATTTCGGCACCATCGGCGTGCTTGACCGCAGCGTGGACCGTAAGCTGACCGTGCTCTCGGAGCGCCTCGCGGCGCTGTACCAGCAAGGTGGCAGCAGCCGCACGACGGCGGAAATTGCCCATCTGCTGACCGACCGTACCGATAGCGACACGGAGATATTCTTGCTGGTCGACGCCGATGGCCGCCGCGTGGCGGGCAATCTGTCTTCCTGGCCCGACGCTGCCAGTCCGGTGGGGCGCTTGCTGCACCACGACGTCACGCGCGAAGGGCGCAGGGGGCCCGCGCGCATGTTGGTCCGTGAACTGGCCGGTGGCGCGCGCCTGTTTGTCGGACGCGACATGGAAGAGGGCAAGTCTATCCGCACGCTGGTACTGCGCTCGCTGGCCTATGGCGGCGCGGTGGCCATCTTGCTGGTGGTGGCGGGTGCCTGGCTGTTTCGCCGCCAGCTCGAGGCGCGCATCGGTCAAATCCGTCGCACTGCCGGGGAAATCGAGGCGGGCGACCTGAGCAGGCGCATCCCCGTCGCCAGTGAGGATGAATTCGGCTTGCTGAGCCGCGATATCAACCGCATGCTTGACCGCATCGAACACTTGATGGAAGGCGTGCGTCACGTATCGAACGCTATTGCGCATGACTTGCGCACGCCGCTGGCGCGCATCCGCAACAAGCTCGACGGCGCCTTGCGCCAGCAGCAGAGCGTGGCCGGCTACGAAAGTGCAGCGCAGGCGGCTATCGACGATATCGACGACCTGACGCGCGTGTTCGACAAGCTGCTGCAGATCGCGGCGGCCGAATCGGGCATGCGTCCCGAGAATTTCGATGACATTGACCTGTATCAGATCGGCGCTGACATCGTGGAAATGTACGAAGCCACCGCCGACGAGCAGGGCGTGCTGCTGGTGCAGATGTTTGGCGACAGCGTGCCGGCGCGCGGCGATCGCAATCTGCTGGGCAGCGCGCTGGCCAGCCTGGTCGACAATGCCATCAAGTATGCGGGACCGGGTGCCACGGTGGAAGTGTCGGCCGGCAGCGATGAAGAGGGCAGTTGGTTGGCTGTGCGCGACAACGGCCCCGGCGTGCCGAGCGAAGAATTGGCGAAGCTGACGCAGCGTTTTTACCGCCTCGACAAGAGCCGCCACTTGCCCGGCAATGGCCTCGGTCTATCCATCGTGGCCGCTATCGCCGCCTTGCATGGGGGCAGCCTCGATATCGAGGATGCGGCGCCGGGCTTGCGCCTGCGTTTCAGGCTGGTCGATTTTGTTGTTCGCTAAGCCAGCCTTGCTGTCCGTCGTGTTTTTTGCGGCGTAAGCATTGTTATATTTGATTTTTAATAAAGCATCATGATAAAATATGCCACTTTTTTGTGGCGTCGCCATTCGATGGTGGATTCTGCCCGTCGTCGGGTGGCCGCACCGAGTGATCGCTATATCTGCCTGGCTCTCATTGCTGGCGCGGCGCGCCAGTTCGACAGGCGAATATTGGGAGTAAGCATGACTGGTGCTGGCACGATGAAGGGCCATTTAAGCGGCCGTATCGTTTCTCTCGACGGCTTGCGTGGTCTGGCCGCGATGCTGGTGGCCGTGTACCATCTGCCCTTCCTGTTTGGTTTCAAGATCACGCACGCTTACCTGGCGGTGGACTTCTTTTTCATCCTATCCGGCTGGGTCATGGCACATAGCTATGAAGAGCGCATCCGCCTTGGCATGCCGTTCAAAGACTTTTTGCACAACCGTTTTGCCAGGCTGTATCCGCTGTACGCCGTCGCGTTACTCGCGGCCCTAGCCTTTACCCTGATCAAGAGCCATTTCGGCACCATGTCGACTAACATTGCATGCTCTGTGCCTAATGCGCTGATGCTGCCCTGCCTGCAGGATAGCGGGCCTACCTTTCCCTTTAACGGACCCAGTTGGTCGATTTTCGTCGAGGTTTCCATCAATCTGATCTGGTTCCTTGCCGTCCGCATGGGCATGCATACTTTTCGTCGGAAGCTCGCGCTACACCTTTGCTCGGTGCTGCTGCTATGGGGATTCGCCGTCTGGATGAACCGCTATCTGGGCGGCTATGAGTCAAACGACGTACACGAAGGTTTGTTGCGTGGCCTGTTGGGCTTTGCAGGTGGCTTGCTGTTGTTCCAATGCCGCAGGCAAACCTGGATACTGGCCTATTTTGCAGCCCTGGCGCTTGGCGTGTGCGCCACCTTTTATGCGATGGGCGATACCGCGGATGTAATACCGCTGGGCTTCGTCGTGATGGGCATACTACCCGCAACGGTATGGCTCGCCGCCCGGCTGCGGCCGGCGATAATCGAGGGCCGGGGAGCAGCTTTCCTGGGCGATTGCTCGTATGCTATCTACTTGCTGCACGTGCCGCTGGCCATGATGCTGCAAAAACCGCTGCGCCTGATGTTTCCGGGCACGGGCATATCGGCCTATGTGATGAAGGCGGCGATTTTCACCGCGATCCTGCTATTTGTCAGCAACATGAGCTATCGCTTGCTGGAAGTGCCGGCACGGCGTTGGCTGCTGCAGCGGCTTAAGCGCGGCCCCAAGGAGGCGGTAGCAGACTCCACGCCATAATGTGCTGGCGCGCCAGGCGCCAGGTCGACATTACCAACTTGTAACGCCCTTGATTTTCGCTCCCCCTGTCATCCGTTCTACCCGACACTGGCGGTTGCGTGCGCGCAGCCGCCAGTGTCGGGCTGCTCGCGGCCGTCGCCGTGCAAGCATGTCCATCGCCTCAAGGCTTCCCTAGGCGCGCTGGTATGATGAAGACCCAATCAACGGGCAAGCCTGCATTTTTTGACCTGCGCGGCTTTTTTGCCGGGTGGCCCGGCGCAATCGTCCTGATCGGCGTATACTTATTGGCGTTCCCAACCTGAAGCCAGTGATCCCATGTCAGCACTCTACCCAACTTCGCGTCTGCGCCGCCTGCGCGCGACCCCGCAACTGCGCGAGCTGTTCCGCGAGACCGAGATCAATCCGCGCGACCTGGTCCTGCCAATCTTCGTCGATGAAGGTGCCAGCGATTTCATCAACATCACCTCCATGCCTGGCGTGCGCCGCATTCCCGAAGCGAAGCTGGCGCAGGAAATCGAGCGCTACGCGCGCGCCGGTTTGCGCTCCGTCATGACGTTCGGCATTTCGCACCATAAGGATAGCCATGGCACCGATACCCTGAACCCGGACGGCCTGGTGGCGCGCATGTCGCGCATCATCAAGGATGCCGTGCCGGAAATGGTGGTCATGTCCGATACCTGCTTTTGCGAATACACGGATCACGGCCATTGCGGCATCTTGCATGGCGACACGGTCGACAACGACAGCACGGTGCTGAACCTGGGCAAGCAGGCTGTCATCGCCGCCCAGGCTGGCGCCGACATCATCGCGCCATCGGCCGCCATGGATGGCCAGGTAGCGGCGATCCGCAGCGCGCTCGACGCGGCCGGCTTCCACGACACGCCCGTGATGG
This sequence comes from Janthinobacterium sp. CG_23.4, assembly GCF_029892305.1. NCBI lineage: Bacteria > Pseudomonadati > Pseudomonadota > Betaproteobacteria > Burkholderiales > Oxalobacteraceae > Janthinobacterium > Janthinobacterium sp. CG_23.4. The sequence goes on from NZ_JARXUX010000001.1 coordinate 2,156,945, forward strand.
CGTATTCGACCAAGTTCGCTTCCGGCCTGTACGGCCCGTTCCGCGACGCCGCCGGCAGCACCCTCAAGGGCGACCGTAAAACGTATCAGATGGACCCGATGAACCGCCGCGAAGCGATCCGCGAGTCCTTGATCGACGAAGCCGAAGGCGCCGATGCGCTGATGGTGAAACCGGCCGGCGCCTACCTCGACATCATCCGCGACTTGCGCGAAGTGACGCGCCTGCCGATCGGCGCCTACCAGGTCAGCGGCGAATACGCGATGATCAAGTTCGCCGCGCAGGCGGGCGCCATCGACGAGCGCCGCGTGGTGCAGGAAACCCTGGGTGCCATCAAGCGCGCGGGCGCGGACATGATCTTTACGTACTTCGCGATGGATGTGCTGAATAATCCGTACTAAGTCAACACGGGGCAGGGCAGCCGCCTTTTCAGCTATCATGCGCGCTGCCCAACCTGGTCCTACGATGTGTAGCCTCCTATGCCCCTGAAAATCTCCCGCATCCTGCACGCCGGCTATGTCTTCGAATGTGAAGGCACGGCCATCGCCTTCGACCCCATCGTCGAAAACCCGTTCAGCCGCAACTGCCACGCCTTTCCCCCGGTGCGCTTCGACCTCGATGCCGTGCGCCGGCTGCGCTGGGATGCCGTCTTCATCTCGCACTTCCACGACGACCACTGCTCGCTGGACAGCCTCGATGTGCTCGACCGCGCTACGCCCATCTACCTGTACTGCGTCTTCGACGAGCTATTCGCGATGCTGCGTGCGCTCGGTTTTACCGCCGTCGCGCGCTTGCATGTCGATATGCCCGTGCGGGTCGGCGCCATCGAGGTGATCCCGCGCCGGGCGCTGGACGATGATGTCGACTCGCTGTTCCAGGTGCGCGCCGCCGGCCTGAATGTGCTCAACGTCGTCGATTCCTGGATCGGTCCGGCAACCTTGGCGCAGTTGGCCGCCTTTGCTCCCTGGGACATGGTCTTGTGGCCCTTCCAGACCATGCGCGAGATTGCCGTCATCGCGCCCTCGCTGGCAGCGCGCGACCAGGTGACACTGCCCGATGACTGGGTGCCGCAATTGCGCGCCCTGGCGCCGCGTTACCTGGTGCCCAGCTCTTGCCAGTTCGTACAGGAAGATTGGTCCTGGTACAACCAGGCGATGTTCCCGATAACGTACCGCCAGTTTGCGCAGGAGATCGGTGCCGCCCTGCCTGATGCGCACATTTTTCGCCTCGATCCGTCCACGTCCGTGCTGCTCGATGCGCAGGGCTTGACGCCCGCCGCGCCGCTGCCCTGGGTCATCCCCGTGGGACCGCAGGACGTCGACTTCGACTATCGTCCGGCGCTATGCCCGCCCGCTACCGCCGACATCGCCCGCCATTTTGCGCCCTTGAATGCCGCCGAGACGGCGCTGGTGCTCGATTTTTGCCAGTCCGGCTTGCTCGAGCGCTACCGCGACATGGAACTGTCCGAAGACAGCTATTTCCAGGCCCCACGCCTGTGGCGCTTGTCGCTGTATGGCCATGACGGCGGCGTCACCGTCCTGCATTACCGCACGCATGGCGACGTGATCGATCGTGTGCCGGCCACCGGCGAGGCGCCGGACTGGACCACCGAAGTGCCCTTGGTGAAGTGCCATGCGGCGCTGGTGCTCGGTGAATCGCTGACATCAATGTATATGCGCATCAACGATGGCCCGTTTGACGCAGCGACGCAGGCAGAACTGATGGACGCCGACATCGTCGACGACCCCTTGATCCGCTGCCTGTTCAACGACGCCATCGGCGCTTACCAGGCAGCGCAGCTCAAGCGTTTGCTGGCCCGCTGAAGAAAATGCCGCGACAGGGTAAGATAAGGTCCTCAGATCAAGGAATGAACAACATGACACAAAATAACGAAACCGCGATCCTGGCCGGCGGCTGCTTCTGGGGTGTGCAGGACTTGCTGCGTCGCTATCCGGGCGTGATCGCCACGCGCGTAGGCTACAGCGGCGGCGACGTGGCCAACGCCACCTACCGCAACCACGGCACGCATGCGGAGGCCATCGAGATCATTTTCGATCCGCACACCATCAGCTACCGCAAGATCCTGGAGTTTTTCTTCCAGATCCACGACCCCAGCACGGAAGAGCGCCAGGGCAATGACCGTGGCACCAGCTACCGCTCGGCCATCTTTTACACCAGCGACGAGCAAAAGCGCGTGGCCGACGAGACCATCCGCGATGTCGACGCTTCCGGCCTCTGGCCCGGCAAGGTGGTGACGCAAGTGGCGCCAGCCGGCCCGTTCTGGGAAGCGGAAGCGGAACACCAGGATTATCTGCAGCGCTTGCCGCACGGCTACACCTGCCACTACATCCGGCCGGACTGGGTCTTGCCGCAGCGTCAGCAATAAAGGCTAGCTCGGCAGGGCAGATGCGCAGCGCTGCGAGGTGGGCGATGCATAGCCATCGCGCCCGCCGGCTGTTCAAAAGGCGCTTGCGCGCAGCAGCATCGCTGCACTCCAGCCAGCACCATTGTTTGCGCCAGATCTAAGGCCGCATGCCGCATTCATGGCAGGGTGCCCCGCATATTGGGGAATGCAGAAAAACCCTGGAATTCAAGGCAATAATGTGAGTATATTGATACAAAAACACAGGCTATGCTGTCGCTAGAGTGTTGATGCGCCCAAGCGCCATCAGCATGGCTGATAGCCAGTGCCTGTCGCCGCGCGCGATCTCTCTTTTCATGGCTCAGTAACCATTTCCCCAAAGGAGTTCATTGTGTCTTCATCTGAACTGAATGCGGTAGAACATGTCTATCTGATCGCCGGCAATCTCGGACTGCCCGGTGCACCTATCCTGAATCTGGCCCTGTTTTACCATCCCGACGATGGCAGTGTCAGCGGTGAAGCCCTGATTACGCAGTCGATCGCGCCGCCGCATGGCCGCGTGGTGATCCGTCCCGTTAGCGGTCCCGTGCATGGCCTGGGCCTGGGTAAAGCCACGCGCGTGTTCAGCCTGACTGGCGAATACGTGGTGTCAGTGCCGCCACCGGCCATAGGCAGCTACCTGGCCAAGTTCGAAGCGACATTTGTGACGGATAACAACTGGAGCGGCCACGGTTCCTTCAGTTATGGCAACCAGAAGATCGACAACGTGCCCATCGCGAAACGCGGCTAGTGTTTTTGGCCAACGGACAATGTTGCGAGCACGCTTGGCCTTGCGGGTCATGGGCGCCATCGGCCAAGGTGACGTGGCGCAGCGCTTGCTGTGCCAGGTCGGCCTGGCCATCGCCCTGGCGGTGAGCGCATGACAGGCGCCGGCTACCAAAGCGGCTTTGGCAATGAATTTGCCACGCAAGCGGTGCCCGGCGCCTTGCCGCAGGGACAAAACTCGCCGCAGCAGGCTCCCCTGGGCCTGTATGCGGAACAATTGTCGGGCACGGCCTTCACGGCGCCGCGCGCGCAGAACCGGCGCTCTTGGCTATATCGCATCCGCCCGGCGTGCCAGCATCGCCCATTTACCCTACTCGACAATAGCCGTATCGTCAGCGATTTCCATGCCATGCCGCCCACGCCGCCAAACCAGCTGCGCTGGGACCCGCTGCCGCTGCCCGACAGCAGTACGCCGGTCGATTTTATCGACGGCTGGCAAACCATGGCCGGCAATGGCAGCGCCGAAGCGATGAGCGGCTGTGCCATCCATGTGTATGCGGCTAACAGCGCCATGCAGCGTTTCTTTTATTCGGCTGATGGTGAATTGCTGGTCGTGCCGCAGGAAGGGCGGCTGGCGATTGCCACCGAACTGGGTTTGCTCGAGCTGGAGCCGCAGGAAATCGCCGTCATCCCGCGCGGCGTGCGCTTTCGCGTGACCTTGCCCGACGGCCAGGCGCGCGGCTATGTGTGCGAAAACTTCGGCACGGCGTTTCGTTTGCCCGACTTGGGGCCCATCGGCTCGAATGGCTTGGCGAACGCGCGCGATTTCCTTACGCCGCACGCGGCCTACGAGGATATCGATGGCGAGTGCATGCTGGTGGCCAAGTTCTGCGGTCATCTGTGGCAGACAACGCTCGACCATTCGCCGCTGGACGTGGTGGCCTGGCACGGCAATTATGCGCCGTACAAATACGATTTGCGCCGTTTTAACACCATCGGCTCGATCAGCTACGATCATCCGGACCCGTCGATCTTTCTCGTGCTGCAAGCACCGAGCGAAAATCCGCTCTTCGGCGCCATCGACTTCGCCATCTTCCCGCCGCGCTGGCTGGCCGCCGAACATACGTTCAGGCCGCCGTGGTTCCACCGCAATGTGGCCAGCGAGTTCATGGGACTGATCCACGGCGTGTACGACGCCAAGGCGGCTGGCTTCGTGCCGGGTGGGGCCAGCTTGCACAACTGCATGTCCGGCCACGGTCCCGATGCGCAAACGTTCGAACGCGCCTCCCACAGTGACGCCTCGGCGCCGGCAAAGGTGGCCGACACCATGGCCTTCATGTTCGAGACGCGCACCATCCTCAAGCCCACGCCCTTCGCCCTGGCCAGCGAACTGCTGCAAAACGACTATCATGCGTGCTGGCAAGGCTTGCGCAAGCACTTTGCTGCGCATCAGCCTTAAGTCCAACCGTCGTCACCCAGAGCGCCCCGACGCAGAGTTTCTTGTGCAGGGTCTTTGCCGTTTTTACGAGCAATCGCGGGTTGCCGGAAATTATTGCCGAAATTCATAGGTGCGCCCTGAGCAAGTGCCAAGCGTGCTCTACAATTATGCATCGTGCGCATCTGCGCCATTTCAATTGTATGCATAGTATGTGAAGGGAATGATAAGCCTGTGACTTCCAAGCAGATCAAGATCGCCGCCACCGTCGTCGTGGCACTCGCCGCCGGGGCCGGCATGTATCGCTACACCCGTCCTGCCGCCACCGCCACGGCGCAGGCGCCCGTCTCGGGCAACCCGGCCGCCGCGCCGCAATCCGGCGTTGATGCGGCCGCCGTGGCCAGCGATCTGCGCGACTTGCTGGGCAATTTCCGCAAGATCATCGTGTTGCTGGCCGATGAGCAAAGCTTGGCGGAAGGCGCGCGCGACGAGGCGAGAAAAGTGGGGCAGGCGCTGTTCCATGAAAACCAGGAACGCATCGCCAAGCTCGACGCCGCGCTGGACCAACTGACGGCGCCCACCAATCCCGGCCGCTTCGAGGCGCTTGATGGTCTGTTGACGTATATCGAATCGGCCCCCGGCCTGTTTGACGCGGACCGCCTGGCTTTTCGCGAACTGCTACAAAGCATGCTGGCCCACGTAGCCAAGGATAGCTCCTTGCCAGCAATCAAGCTGCACAAGCGCATTTCCGAGGATCTCGACGCGCTGGGCGAGATCGAGCGTCATTACGAGAAGGAAATCCGACAAATCTTCGGCAACCTGGGCCAGCGCGCCATCGAACTCAAGCGCGAGCGCTGGGACGATTACGTGGCGCAACTGAAAAAGCTGTACAGCCGCGAGCAGATCCTCAAGGAAAATGGCATCATCGTACCCTACACGGTGCCGCCGGCCGCGCCGTCAGACGGCACGGTGCCTGAAGCGAAGCCGGCGCCAAAAAAAGATGAGGCGGAAATCTTTGGCCTGGGTTTGCCGAAGAAAACCATCGTGCTGACCTTTGACGACGGCCCGCACCGTCGTTACACGGAAGAAATCAGCGCCATCTTGAAACAATATGGCGTGCCGGCCGTCTTCTTCAGCGTGGGGCGCAACCTCGGTAGCCTGGACGCGCAAGGGCGCGCCAAGCTCAATGCAGGCGCGCAAGTGAGCCGCAAGCTGATGCAAGAGGGCTATGCCGTGGGCAACCATAGTTTTAGCCATACACAATTGTCAAAACAGACGGGCGACAAGCTGAAAGGCGAAATCCTCGGCACCGATACCCTGTTGAAAGCTATCAGCCCCGAGCGGGCCGCGCTGTTCCGTTTTCCGTATGGCGCGCGCAATAGTGAAGGCATGGCCGCGCTGGCCGACGCCCAGTTGAAATCCGTGATGTGGAATATCGATTCACTGGACTGGGCCGACCCCGTGCCGAGCTCGATCACGAATCGCGTGCTGGCCTCGGTCGACAAGGCGGGACGCGGCATCGTCCTGTTCCACGACATTCACGAACGCACGGTGAAAGCCTTGCCGGCCGTGCTCGACAAGCTGATTGCCGAAGGCTATCAATTTGCGGGCTGGGATGGCAGTAGTTTCCAGGTCGCCAACAGCACGGCGCCCGCGCCCGAAAAAGTTGCCGTGACGACTGGCTATGCCAATTCCTGGGCCGTGGTGATCGGCATCGACGATTATGCGAAGTGGCCGAAACTACACTATGCGGCGCGCGATGCGCAGGGCATGCGCGAAACCCTGATCGACAAATTCGCGTTCGCGCCCGAGCGCGTCGTGACCTTAAAGAATGGCGAAGCGACGCGCAACAACATCCTGGCTGCCTTCCATGACAAGCTGGCCCACGGCGGCGTGCAAAAGAATGACCGTATTTTCGTCTTCTTTGCCGGCCACGGCGCCACGCGCAAGCTCAGCTCCGGGCGCGACCTCGGCTACATCGTGCCCGTCGATTCCGACCCGGCGCAGTTCGCCACGGATGCGATTGCCATGACGGAAATCCAGAATATCGCCGAATCGCTGACCGCCAAGCATGCGTTCTTCGTCATGGATGCCTGTTACAGCGGCCTGGGCCTGACGCGTGGCGCCGGTTCCAGCACGTTTTTGCGCGACAACGCCAAGCGCATAGGCCGGCAAATGCTGACGGCCGGCGGCGGCGACCAGTTAGTTGCCGATGGTGGGCCCAATGGTCATTCCGTGTTCACCTGGACTTTGCTGCAGGGCCTGGCGGGCAAGGGTGACCTGAACGGCGATGGTCTCATCACGGCCACGGAACTGGCGGCCTACGTGGCGCCGGCCGTGTCCAGCGTATCGAACCAAACCCCTGCGTTTGGCAGCTTGCCTGGCTCGGAAGGGGGAGATTTCGTCTTCGAATTGCAGAGCGAGACGGAATTTCTCAACCCGAACACGACGCAGTTATCGACGCAAGCCATCGCCCTGAACAGCAAGCTCGATGCCAAGCCGCCAGCGGCCAGCGTGACGGTGAAGGATTTGCAGGGCGGCGAACAGACGATCGTCACGCCGGGCGCCGTGCCGACGTCCACGCGCCAGTTGGCGCAGCGGGCCAATGACCGTGGTTTGCAGTTGTATAAGGAGAAACAATATGTGGCGGCGGAAGCGCAATTTACGCAAGCGCTGAAATTGCGTCCCGATTTCGCGCTGGCGGCCAATAATCTGGGCTTTGTCTTTTACAAGCAGGAAAAATACCGCGAAGCGGCGCGCTGGTTTGAACATACGCTCAAAATGGACCCGTCGCGCGCCGTCGCCTACCTGAACCTGGGTGACGCCCATGCCAAGGCTGGCGATGTCGCCAAGGCCAAGGCTGCGTACAAAACTTATCTTGAGCTGGCGCCGATGTCTTCGACGGCGCCAGCCGTGCGGCAAAAGATGGAAAAACTGTAAGCCATGTCTGCCATGCATCTGTCATGAGATAAACGAAGGAGCGCCATCTGCGCGTCCCTGATGCAGTAGCTGGTTGACGCTGGCCAGCAGGCTGGTGCCCGAGGTGGTGATGAAGCGGGCGCCGGCCATTTCCGCTTGCGTGCCGTAGTTGGCGACCGTATCCTTGCTGCAATATACGATGATGGGCAGCTCCGGCTGCACTTGCCGTACCTCGCGCACTGTGCGCACGCCCGCATCCTTGAGCCTGCGGCCGTTTTCCACCCGCCCCATGTCCGTGATGAACAGGGCGTAGCGTTTCTGTTGCAGCATGGCCAGTGCCTGGCGGGTCGACACGGCCTGGTCCACCTTGATGTTTTCCCGTTCCAGTTGTTCCACCAGCAAGGTATTGTTGCGCGGATGGTCGTCCAGCCACAGCACCAGGCTCGATGGTTTTTGCGCCGTCGGCACGCCGGCCATGGCCGTCACGGCCGCGCCGCCATCGGGCGGATGGGCCAGCAGCAGCTGCGTGACGGCTTGCTGCATGTCGTCGAGTGACTTTTGCTGTAATCGGCTCAGTTCCGTCACTTCGATTTCCTTGCCGCTTTCCAGGCGCACGGACTCATTTTTGACAAGGCTGTCGGCGCGCTTGATCATGATGGACAGGTAAATGCGCGTGAGCAGGTAGCCGATCAGGAAACCGTGCACGGAAAAAAACAGCATGATGCCGCCCACCAGCGCCATGGCCGTGGGCATGTCCGTGGCCAGGCTGGGCGCGATGAAGGCGGCCATGCTGTGCGCGCTGCCGGGCAAGCTTTTGAGCTCGATCAAGCCTACGCCGACGATGATCTTCGTCAACCAGTCCGACACCTCCACCAGGTTCGAATTGATTTCCATGGGTGTGGGCGTGCCCAAAAACAGGGTATTTCTGGCGTTGTCGGCCGCCGCATCGGCGTTAGGCGCAGGTGGCTCGTCCGTGGGCCTAGCCTTGCCATTGGCCCGCTCGTCGGACGGCGCGGCGTTGACGGTGCCCAGTGGCAGGCTGCGCGGTATGCCGAACAGAAATCCCAGCAGCATGCCGCTGACGCAAAGGCCCATGCTCCACAGCAGCGCCGGTACAGCGTGGTAGTACGGCGGCAGCAGGGCGCCCGCCATGACGGCCAGCAAGCCCGCCAGCAGGATGTATAGCAGGATGAATGGTAGCGCATCTTTCTTGCGCACCGCTGCCGGCGCACTGGCGCCGACGCTGCTGGTATCCGATTTGCCCACGGCCCCCCCAATAGATGCGGCATTGCACAAGCTGCATATGCTCATCATAGGAAGTAGGGCGGCCGTGGCATTGAGACGGCGCAAAGCGGCGACATCGCGCCAGTGTCAGTCTTTGTCAGCCGCCTCCTTGCGCCAGCGCCGATTCGCGCGCCACCCGCGTATAGGCATTGGCCAGGTCGTGCCATTGCTGTTTCGCCGCATTCAGGTGCAGCCGCTCGAGGAAACTGCCCAGCTTGTCGTTCTGCTCCGCCTTGAGCAGGTCGAGGATGGATTGCATGTCGGTCTGCGAGGTGACGACAGCGCCCAGCAGTGCTGCCAGGCCGGTCTCGGCGCCGCGGCTGCTGCTATCGAGCTGCTGGAACGCTGCCGAGATGCTTAGGATCGAACGCTTGAAGTCGTCGCGGATGGCGTTGAACTTTTGCGGCAAGCCATCCTGGCAGTGATGCGACTGGGCCGCCTGTTCAATCTGCCGCAGCGCTTCCTGGGCCGAGCGGTCGGCACCCTCGATGGCCAGGCGGATCTGTTCGTGATAGGCGCTTTGCTGCTGCAGCGACACCGCCAGCGCCTGCGTGCCCGCCTTCAGCTGGGCCGAACTGCGCTCCATGTCGCTGCTCAGCTGTTGCAGCGCCTGCGTCGCCGTTTGCCGCTGCTCGTCGTTGGGCCCGATTCCCTGGCGAATCTGCTCCTGCACCGCCAGCACGCGATCGGCGTTCGCGTCAAAGGCGCGGCTAAAGGCTGGCAAGCTGTCTATCCACGCCTGGGTGGGAGCATAGGTCGCGCCCAGGTTGCCCGCATCGCGTTCGGCGCGGGCCAGCACTTGATCAAGCTCGTTGCGCGTCCATGTGAAATCGACATTTTGCGACCATGTTTCCGTGGTCGTCTTGGTGCACATGCCAAGGCCCCACCACGCGTGCTCACTGCACCAGCTGCACTGCGTCGACAGCGGGTACGGTCCCAGAGGCTGGCGTACGGCATTGCGCATATTGGCCACTTCGCGCTGGAATTGCGCCAGTTGGCGCAGCGCGTTTTCCAGCGCGGCGGTATTGCTGTTTTGCGCCATGGCGGGCGCATGCAGCAGTCCCAGGGCCAGAGTGGCCATGGCCAGCAGATGCAGCAGGCGTGCGACGGCGCGCATCATGGCTGCCATCCCGTGGCGTTGGGCGGCGCGGGGAAGTCGAGCAGCGCGTTGCTGGCGTAGCGTTGCGCGGCGACGATGAGCGCCTGCCACAGGGGAAAGGCGTTGGCGCTGGCCAGTGTTTGCGCCAGCCAGCTGTCGTTGCCCAGTTCCGCGTCGCTGGCATCAGCCGCCAGCTGGGTCGTACCGGAACCGAGAGCACTCCACGCGGTGCGCAAGCCGTCCAGCCAATGGCTTAGCTCATCGATAGCCGCTTCCAGCCAGCCGCTATTGGCCAGCAGCAGGTTGACGCCTTCTAGTTGTAGTCGCAGCTGTTCGGACAGCGCCGTGTCGCGCGCCAGCTGCTCGCGCAAGGCGTGCAACTGCGCCTCCAGTTCCTTTTTCTTGTGCCCGCTGAACAGGCCCAGGTGCGCCAATTGTTCCTCTATCGATGCGATGGCTGCCAGCAAGCCCCCCAGCGCCTCTTGCTGCGCCTGCAGATCGGTGCCCGTCTGTGTTGCCAGCATGGCCAGCGCCGCATTCGCCGGCAAGACGCCATCCTTCCAGCTGTTCAAGCCTTGCCGCAGGGGGGCAATGGACGCGCGCGCTTCTTCCACCATCGGTCCCAGCGCATGCAGTACTTCGCGCCTGTCGCTGGCGACAACACCGGCCTCGAGCAGTGATTGTTGATACGACAGCATGCTGGCAGCCGAACTTTTCAGGTGCAAGACAAACCACACCAGGCCCGCGTACAGCATGGCCGGCCGCGTGTCCTGCGCCAGGGCGTCAGGCGATGTGGCCAGCAGGGCACGCAAGCTTTTCGGCGTGCCAAAGCGGGCAGCCTCGTCCGCTACGGCTTGCGCCGCCGCTGCCAGCGGCTTGTCCGGACCGGGCTGCTGCTTGTCCGCTTGAACGATGTAGTACGTGAGGTGCTCCCAGGCGCTGCTGCCTTCAAACGCCAGATGGGGATTGCCATCATCAACCGGTTGCCACAGTGCCGCCTGTTGCACTGCCAGCGGATATCCGAATTGTCTCGACATGGTGTTTGCCTTTCTGTATGCCAACGATCGGTATGTTTGCCCCCCGGTGCCTGAACCGGGGGGCAAAGTCATCAAGCTGCGCGCTGGTTTTCCGACAAGTGCTGGCCGAATGCGAGGTTGTCGTAGTCGACCAGCGACTGCACGGTAAACTGCTTGGCGCTGTCATCGATGGCTTGCCAGGAATCGATGGCCAGATTGGCTTTCGCCTTGACGAGGAAAGGCATGCTGCCCACGTTCGATTCCGTGATGCTGTTGCCCAGTGTGATCATGTCCGTATTCATCTGCACCCATACGCCTTCCACCGTTTGCAGGCTGCTGAGGAATTTGGACATGGCCGGCCCCACGCGCGCCATCTGCGTGTTGAAGTCGCCCAGGTCGCTGCGCAGCCGCTGTTTCTTTTGCAATTCCTGCGTCTGGCTGCTGATCTGTGTGCAATATTCGTTGTAGGCGGCACGATTCTGCGCCGCCTTGACGCCCAGCCCGACGCCGGTGGCGATGGCCGCTGCGCCGCCCACCAGCAGCGAGACGCCGCCCGTGAATGGCGCCAGCAGGCCGCCGATCAGCGCGCAGCCGACGGACGCCGTGACGGCGGCGATGGTGAAGTCGCGCCAGGCCTTGTAGGCTGCATCGCGCAGTTTCTCCAGCTCCACGATCTTCGTTTCCAGGCCGCCGATGGTGCGGTTTACATCAGCGATCATCGTCGACGAAGTGCTGGTAAATGCCTGCAGCTTGCTGTTGTATTCATTCATTTTCTGTTCGAACAGACCCAGCTTCCTGATCAGTGCCGCCACTTCGGTCGACATTTTTTGCGCCAGCGGTATCGGACCCATGGTCTGGTCGAACAGATAGGCTTTCAAGTTCTCCACCTGTTCCTTGGCCGGCAGGCCCGGCAGTTCATCGAGCACGCTTTGATAGCCGCTCACCAGCTTGGTCGAGGTGTCATGCACGCGCTGGCCCAGCCATACTGTGTGCGTGTAGATCTCTGTCGGCGGCGTCGGCGTGGCCAGCAGGCCGGGATTCTTGATCAGTGCCGCGCGCAGGCTTTTCGGGTTGCCGAATTCGGTGGAGGCGTTTTGCACGCTTTTCATTGCGCCGATGCAATCGAGTACCGTCTGCGAGCCATCGACGGCACCGTACTTGCTTTCGAAATCGCCCTTGGTGATGGGCAACTCGCTGGCCGAGCCCACATAGGCTTGCAATTCGATCCAGCTATCGCTGAACAGGGCAAACTGGCTCTTTTGTCCGGATTGGGGATTGGCCGGCGTGGTCAGGCCTGGGGGCGGTTCGATCGATGGCGTGGCGGCGGTATTGATAGCGGTAACACTCATGGTAGTTCCCTTCAGTGATCAGATCAGACTGCGTGGAAGTACGGAAAACAGCGACTGAAAACGCTGGCGTCAGGCGGCGAGCCTGGTCGCCAGTTGCTGCTGCCAGTCGGGCTGGTCTGGCGGCAAGCTGGCGCCAAAGCCGATCAGATTGGCATCGACAAAGGACCCGGTAATAAACGCCTTCAAGGCGTTGTCGAGCGTGCGCCAGCCATCGGCAGCCTTGACCATCTCGGCTTCGCGCAGCCATGGTCCGGTATGCAGGTTGTCCACGCTCAAATCGCTGGCGCGCGCGCCCAGTTCCCGCGCCGATGCGCTCCAGGCCGCTTGCACGCTGCGCAACTGGCCCAGGATGCCGTTCGATGCCGGCAGCGAGAATTTCATCAGTTCATCGAGCGCGCCCAGGTCGCTGCGGTAGCACACGCGCTTGGCGAGGAAGGCGCTTTGATCGTGTACTTCTTGTACCAGACCATCGTATTTGCCGCGCGCCACGCCGGCCGCCGCGCCTAGCGCCGCTGCGGACAGCGCCACGCCGCCGCCGGTGACGGCCGAACCGATGGCAAAGCTGCCGCCGCCCGTGGGCACGGCCAGGATCACCATGATGGCAATGCCGACGATGCCGATGACGGCCGGTACGATGCAGGCGGAAATAGTCAATGCCAGCCATTTCGAATAGGCGGCGTCGCGCGCGCGCTCCAGTTCCCCGATTTTCTGCCCCAGCGCGCCGATTTCCTTGTCGAGTTCAGTGCGTGTCTTCGATGAGCGTTCGGTGAAGGTGCGCATCAGCAACTGGGCTTCGTCCAGCGCTGTTTCGATTTGTTCGAATTCCGCAATCAACTCGCCGATTTGCGCGATGGTGTTTTGCATATTGTCGAGTATCTGGCCATTGTTGAGGAACAGGCTCTTGATGCCGGCCGTGACGTCGGCCGCCGATTCGTGGCGCGCCATTTCCGGGATGCTGCGCAAGGTCGACGACAGCGTAAAGGCATCGCGGTGCGCCCGTTCCACGGTCCAGACCGTGGCGGAAAAGGCATCGTTTTTCGGGCGCGTGCCGCTGGCCAGGAAATTCGGGTCGCGCAAGATCTTTGCCCGCAGGCTGCTGGGACTGCCGTAGCGCTCGGCCGTCTGGCGCAGCTTGCGCATGGCGTCGAAGCATTCCTTCATTTGCGAACCGGACGAGGCGTCGCCGTAGCGCTGTTCGTATTCGCCGATATCCGACGGCAGGGCCAGCACGGCCTGGATGCGCGTCTGCAAGTCTATCCATTGCTGCGAGGCCAGCACGAAGCGCTGGCTATCGGGATTGTCGCCCGGTGTCAGCAGAGTGGAAGAGGGCAGGAACAATGTCATGTAGTTCTCCAGTTCAAAGTGGTCGCCAGGCCGCGCCGTGCAGGCGTGCCGGTGTCTGACAATATGGAAAAAACCAAAGATTTTGCCGCGGCTGCGCCAGCCTGCATGGTCGACATGGCAGGGCGTCGCTTAGACGGCGAAATCACAGCGACAGCCCTGATGCGCGCGGCGGTGCGGCGCGGGCGAAAGAGCGGCAGGCGTGGCGGGAGATGCTGGCGGGCCGGTCTTGTGCGCGGATTCTGGAAGCTAGTATGCACTTTTTACATGGCAACATTCTCTCTAAAGATAACCTTGCCTCGATTTATTGAGTTGTTTTAAAACAAATGTTTTGCAGCTTGATTTTGCGCAAATGTTTGAATCTTAACGCCGGTGTTTTGCCTATCTTCAGAAGCGAGTCACGAGCAGTTCTTTTCAGGATGAACGGCACTTGTTGTCCGGCCTGTAGGTCAACGGCAACAATGGACTGTGGGAGGTGCCGCAAAGCGTGCGTAAATATAGCGGCGTGCTGCGCTATAGCCAGGGCAGGCCAGACGATGGGTACAGCGTGACGGGCATGGCGTATCGCAACAACGGGAACGCCACCGACGAGGTGCCGCTGCGCGCCGTGGAGTGCCGCAGCCCTGCCTCTTCTTTCCTTGAATTGGCCGTGCCGAGCGCCACGCGTGCATCGGCGACGATGCTGGTCTTGCTATGCCATTGCGCGATGCCCAGGTACACCAGGTACACCAGGTACAGTGCGCCAGCCAGTTCGACAGATGCATGGGTGTTCCTGGGGGAGGTCCGAAAGGGGAGTGTGGAGTCAAAACGCACTGACTGTCCGGAGTTTTCGACTCGTGCGTCAGTGGCACACGCTTGAATCAGGCTCAAGCTCAAGCTCATCTTCAGCTTCAGATTCAGGCAAACAAGCTGGCCACGACATGGTTGATAGCGGCGCCACCGGCGATCAGCCAGCAAAATAGCAGGCCGCCCAGTAGCAGGGGCTTGACACCGGCGCGGCCGATGGCTGACATGTGCGTCGTCAAGCCCAAAGCCGCCATGGCCATGGCCAGCAGGACCGTGTCCAATTCGGTGATGCTGGCCACTGTGCTTGCTGGCAACAGGCCCAGCGAATTGAAGGCCAGCACGGCAATAAAGATGAAGGCGAACCAGGGAATGGCCAGCGCGGCCGCCTTTTCCTGGCCGCTGTCGCCTGCCTGGCCCTTGCCGCGCGCCAGCACTGCCGACAGGATGACGAGGAAGGGCGCCAGCATCATCACGCGCACCATCTTGGCGATCACGGCCGCATTCGCCGTTTCCTGGCCGATTGACTTGCCGGCCGCCACCACTTGCGCCACTTCATGTACGGTCGAGCCAATGTATACGCCGAAGGCGGCAGGCGTGGCCGCCAGCACATGCCAGCCTTGATTCCATTGATACAGCAGCGGATAGACAAAGATCGCGATGCTACCGAAGAGCACGACGGTCGAGACCGCTACGCTGACGTCCTCGCTGTGTGCCTTGAGCACGGGTTGCGTCGCCATCACGGCTGCCGCGCCGCAGATGGAACTGCCGGCGCCGATCAATATGGCGCTGTTGCGCTCCAGCTTGAATACTGCGGTGCCGAGCAATATGGCCAGGCCAAACGTCGACATCAGCACCAGCGCGTCGATGGCGATGCCGGCCATGCCCACTTGTCCGATATCGTGGAACGTCAAACGAAAACCGTAGAGGATGATGCCCAGACGCAAGAACGTCTGCTTGGAGAGCGCCACGCCCGCGCCGCAAGTGGGCGCCAGGCGGCCATACACGCTGTTGCCGAGCACAATGCCCAGCATGATGGCCAGTGTCAGGGCGCTCATGCCGTGGCTTTGCATCCATGCGAGCTTGCCCAGGACGATGGCGCCATAGGCGATCACGCCGCTCAGCAGCAGGCCTGGAAGAAGGCGGCCATAGCGGTCGCAGAAACTTGTTGTGTTGCGTGTTGATAGCGATGACATGCCGTGCTCCATGGTTACTGGTGTGTTTGGCATGACTGTACAGTGCGCCTATTAAATGGTAAAACGGATTGTTTTTGTATATTCAACCTTAAAAATAGGTAGATAGGGGAGAGAAAGCGTGGCGTTAACCTTGCGGCAATTGCAAATTTTCCTGGCCGTGGCGGACACGGGCAGCACCAGTGCGGCCGGCGAGCACATTGCGCTGTCGCAATCGGCCGCCAGCGCGGCGCTGAATGAACTCGAAACCTTGCTGGAGGCGAAACTGTTCGACCGCGTGGGCAAGCGTTTACTGCTCAACGACAATGGCCGCCTGCTGTTGCCGCAGGCGCGGCAGATGCGCGACGCGGCTGACAGCATCGAGCGCCAGTTTGCGGGCGCCGACCCGTCCGTGCCCGTCAGCCTGCAAATCGGCGCCAGCACCACCATCGGCATCTATCTGTTGCCGCAGCTTTTGGCGCAGGCGGCGCTGCAGCATGGGCCCAGCATTCCGCAGGTGACGATAGCCAACACGGCCGACATCGCCGCCGCCGTGGCGCAGTTTCGTGTCGATATCGGCCTCATCGAAGGGCCGTGTCACGCAGCGGGCTTGCTGGTGGAACCGTGGCTGACGGACCAGATGTTGATCGTCGCTGCGCCCGCGCACCCGCTGGCGCAACGGCGCCGTTTGCTCAGCTTTGTGGAATTGCAGCAGGCGGGCTGGCTGTTGCGCGAAGCGGGCTCGGGCACGCGCGAGGCGGTGGAGCAAGCGCTGCTGCCACATTTGCACTATTTGCGCGCCGCAGGCGAATTCAGCAACTCGGAAGCGATCAAATATGGCGCGGCGGCCGGGCTGGGCATCGCCTGCCTGTCGCGCGTGGTGGTGGCCGATCTGTTGGCCAGTGGGCAACTGGTGGAACTGGAAACCATGCTGCCTCCGCTGGAGCGCAACTTTTACCTGCTGCGCCAGTCCAAAAAGATTCTGTCGCCGCGCTTGAACCGTTTCCTGGCACTGTGTCGCCACGCGACACGCAAGGCGGGGTAGGCCGGCGCGGCCTCATTTTGGCCGTGGAGCCTGTAATGGCGCATCGGGCGGTACCAGCTCACCCGCCCGCAGTCGCTGGACGGCTTGCGCCACGGCGCGCGCCACGTTGCGCACTTCTTCCTGCACATGGGTATCGCGGTCCAGCATCTCATGGCTTTGCGCATAGCTGTCGTAATAACCGATGTAGCGGTCCAGCCGCGATTTCGCGCCCGCATCGATGAGGCCCATCCAGTCGAGCCAATCCGACAGGCCCCGCCGCACGCCTTCGATGCCGGCCACGTCGCCATGCACGACCAGGCCATACGCGCGTCCGGCCAGGTGTTTCGGATAATTCCAGCCTTGTAATTCCAGAGCCTTCGCTTCCACGGCTTTTTTGCCATGCGTGGTCGTGGGGTCGGGGTTGCCGCCATCGGCGCAGACGAGCCGGTCTATCATCAGTTTCAGCACGCCAGGCGTCTGGTACCAGTACACGGGCGTGAGGATGATGACGGCGTGCGCGGCCGTCCAGCGCTCGTAAATGTCGGCCATCCAGTCATTTGTCTGGCGTTCGCCATGGTTCGGATAGCAGCTGCACGGCCAGTGGCACAGGGGCATGGCCGTCGAGACGCAGCCCTTGCACGGATGGATGTGCAAGTCATACGACGATGTCAGCAAGCTCAGGTCCAGCACGTCCGCTTCGATGTGCTCGGCCTGCAGCACGTCCTTGGCCCACTGCGTCATGCGCCAGGTCTTTGAGATTTCTCCTGGGCAAGAACCGTCGTTGCGCGCCGCGCCGCAGATCAGCAGCACGCGCGATGGCGTGGCTGGCTCTTTCTGGCGCGCTGCGGCGGCCAGCAGGCGCTCGCGCGTGGCCAGCCATTCCACCGACAGTTCGTAGTCGGGGTCGGCAAAACCGGGCCCCGCCTTCTGCGTGACGGGCGCCTTGCGGCCATCCTGGTAATTCTTCCAGGCCACTTCTTCCACCTGCACCAGGGCGCCGCTGACGGCGTCGAACGTGGGGTCGACAAACGAGCGGATGAATTGCAGATGAAATTCAACCCTGTCCAGCGGCGCAGGCGCCTGGCCCTGGCGCGGCTGGGGGATGGGGGGAGTGGTTGGCATAGTGGGAGTGGCGGACATGGCTTCTCCTTAAGGATGGCACTATCTTGTCGCAGGAGCTGGCGCTGGTCTGTGCGTTGAGTCACTGTGCAGCGATTAGTCAGCAAAATTGCCGTTTCAGACCCTGCGCCGCGTATGGTCTGGCCATGTAGCGCTTGCTGCGCTCGCTGCGCATGCGGGCCGCAAGGAAGAAGTCGCGGCGCGCATCGTCAACAACAAAGAGCGCAAGTGCGTGAAGTGCAGTCGGTGCCGCCGTTGTCAGCTGCGTTATGGAGGCATGTGAAGCATGCCTTGTTGCCGGCGCTAATCGGAGGTGTTTATTGCGTGCGCAGGTAGGCCAGCAGGTCCGCTACTTGCTGGGCATTGCCGATGCCCCAGAAGCGCATTTTGTTTCCAGGAATGAAATCGCTCGGTGCCTTGAGGTAGCTGGCCAGGTTTTGCTCGGTCCAGACGATGTTCGCGTTTTTCATGGCAGCCGAATATTTATAGTCGGTAGTGGAACCGGCTTTGCGGCCGATCACGCCCGTCAGCTTGGGGCCGAAGCCGGCGCGCGCCGAAGGCCCCACCTGATGGCAGGAGGCGCATTTGTGATACGCGGCCTTGCCCGCTTCGGCATTGCCCGTGAGAGCAGCGGGAGCGGCGGCGGCCTGCGCGGTAGCGCCTGGGGCCAGCAGCAAGGCGGTAGCGGCGAGCGGTGAGAACAGACGCAAAAGAAAGCTGGCAGAGATCATCAGTGAGGCTGGCATAGGCTGTAAGGACCAGAGGTCCGAGATGGCACGCGATAAGGTATTCTACAGGCGGGCAGCAAAACCTGCCGGCCAGTGGCGCAATGATGTCAGTATCCGGTGCCTGTGCCAGTGCCGGTACAGGAAGCGCCGCAGCAATGGGTAGGCAAATAGTTTGAATAGTGTCAGCGCTTGGCGCCTTGGGCACCGAGCGCCGCCATGGCCGATGCGAACACGATGCAGGCGATGGCCAGCCATTGCGTTAGGCTCAGCAGTTCCCCCAACACCGCCATCGCCGCCAGCGCGCTGACGGCGGGCGCGGCGCTGCTGAACATGCCGAACACCCCTTGCGGCAAACGGCGCAGGGCAAAGATTTCCAGGGAGTACGGCAGGGCGCTCGATAGCATGGCGATAGCCAGGCCCATCAGCGCCATCGACGGTGCCAGCAGGTCCGTGCCGGAATACGTGATGCCGATGGGCACAGTCACCATGGCCGCTACCGTCATGCCCCAGGCGACAGCTTGCCCGCCTTGCAAGGTCGAGGCGCGTTTGCCGAAGATGATATACAACGCCCAGCATACTGCCGCCCCCAGCGCGTACGCCACGCCGACCGGATCCAGGCTGCCTGGGCTACCCTGCAGCGGCAGCAATAAATACAGGCCGAACACGGCGCACGCGACGGCCAGCAAATCGCGCGGCCGGCGCGACGCCAGCATGGCCACCGCCAGCGGCCCCGTCACCTCGATGGCGACGGCAATGCCGATCGGTATCAGCGCAAACGCGCGGTAAATCAGCAAGTTCATCAGTCCTAGCACGGCACCGTAGACCAGCAAGTTCAGCACATCCTTGCGCGTCAGCCGGAAACGCCACGGCCGGAAGATCGCCAGCAGGATCAGCGCCGAAAACCCCACGCGATATGCGGTAATGCCTTCGACGCCCATGACAGGAAACAGATTCTTCGCAATCGCCGCCCCCAGATTGACGGAAATCTGCCCTCCCAGTACAGCGAGGGAAGAGAGCAAAATGCTGTCGGGCAGGGGGGAGGTCGAGGCGGATGAGGTCATGGGGCGCTATTTTAATATGCCTAAGCCTGGCAATTGCTGGCAGCTTGCTAAGCGGGGCGATATTTGATTGAATAGTTGCCGACTTTATTGCCGTATCGCGGCTTCCTTTTCGATATTTTCTAGCAAAATACGCTACAGTTAGGCTTTGTTGCACAAATCGCCGTCTTCCCCAGTTGATGCAGGATTTCGGTAAACTGGCGGCATGAGCACACCGACCAAGCAAAAGTACCGAACGACAAACTGGAAAGCCTACAACGCAGCGCTAAAGCAGCGCGGCTCGCTGCTCATATGGGTAGACCAGGACATGTGCTGGCACGGTAGTGCCAGCGGAAAGCGTGGGCGCAGTGCGAAGTACAGTGAGGCAGCAATTCAATTCTGCCTCACCATCAAGGGGCTGTTCAACCTGGCGTTACGACAGGCGACGGGCATGGCACAAAGCCTGTTAAAGCTGGCTGGATTGGATTGGGAAGTTCCCGATTTCAGCACCGTCAGCCGTCGTCAAAAGCATCTTGCTGTGACGATTACGGCGAACGCGACGACGACAGGATTACACTTACTGGTCGATAGTACCGGCATCAAGATGTTGGGCGAAGGTGAGTGGAAAACGAAGAAGCATGGTGCCGACTACCGCCGTCAGTGGCGTAAAGTACACCTTGGCATTGATGCCACGACCCTGGAAATCCGCGCCATTGAGGTGACGGACAATGCTACCGGCGATGCGCCGATGCTGCCATGCTTGCTCGACCAAATTAACGTGAACGAAGCCATCGCAAGCGTCAGTGGCGATGGTGCCTACGACACCAAGGCCTGCCATGACGCCATCGCCCTGCGTGGCGCACACGCCATTATTCCTACGCGCAAAAACGGCAAGCCTTGGAAAGACCATCGACCGGGGACCGAAGCGTGCAATACCATACTGCTTGCCATGCGGCGCCTTGGTCGTAGGATATGGAAGAAGTGGACCGGCTATCATCGACGCAGTCTAGTGGAAACCAAAATGCGATGCTTCAAGTTGCTCGGTGAACGGGTGATGGCACGCGATTTCGACCGCCAGGTCGCTGAGCTG
Source organism: Janthinobacterium sp. CG_23.4 (assembly GCF_029892305.1). Lineage (NCBI taxonomy): Bacteria > Pseudomonadati > Pseudomonadota > Betaproteobacteria > Burkholderiales > Oxalobacteraceae > Janthinobacterium > Janthinobacterium sp. CG_23.4. Next base: position 2,177,465 of record NZ_JARXUX010000001.1, read on the forward strand.
CAAGTACGCGCCGCCATCCTCAATCGTTTCACCCGGCTCGGCACCCCGTTGACGGTGGCAATGGCCTAACTCCGTCTGGGGTAAGGGGTATTACAACCTCAATTTATTTGTGCAACAAAGCCCTTGAGACCGCCCACTTAGTCAAATGGGTGCGCCGCATAACAAGCCTGTGGCTGCAGTGGCACAGCTCACCGGAGTGCCGGAAGCTACGCTGTACCTGTGGCGCAAGCAGGCACGCGAGCAAGGCCGCGCGGTGGCCGGCGATGGGCAAAATCCCGAGCAATGGAGTTCCTCCGACAAGTTTGCGGTGGTGCTGGAGGCGGCCCCGCTGAACGCGGCTGAATTGGCGGCGTACTGCCGTCGCAAGGGATTGCTGGTGGAGCAGCTGGAACGCTGGCGCACTGAAGTCCACACGGCCTTATCTGCTGGACAGAGCCGAGCTGGCGCCACCGAACGGGCGACGGACAAAAAACGCATCCGCGAACTGGAAAGGGATTTGCGCCGCAAGGAGAAGGCATTGGCCGAGACGGCGGCACTGCTGGTGCTGTCCCGAAAGTACGAAGCGCTGTGGACAGACGGCGAGGACGCATGATTGCGTTGCCGCAGCGCCAGGAGTTGGTCGCCGATATTGAGCAAGCCTGCCAGGATGGCGCCCCTCTTGGTTTGGCCTGTGCCGAACTGGGTTTGAGTGCGCGCACCGTCGCACGCTGGCGCCGCACGGGCGAGGTCCAAGCCGATGCGAGACCGACGGCGGTGCGACCGGTGCCGGCGCACAAGCTGAGCGGGCAAGAACGCCAGCGCGTGCTCGACGTCTGTCACCAGGCGCGCTTCGCCGACTTGCCACCGGCGCAAATCGTGCCGCGTCTGGCCGACGAGGGAACCTATCTGGCGTCCGAATCGACGTTCTATCGCATACTGCGTGCTGCGCAAAAACAGCAGCATCGCGGCCGCGCCAAGGCGCCCCAGACCACCGAGCCGCAGCGCCACGTGGCCCACGGCCCCAACGAGGTGTGGAGCTGGGACGTGACGTATCTGCCCAGCCAGGTGCGCGGCATGTTCTTCTATCTGTACGCCGTCATCGACCTGTTCAGCCGCAAGCTGGTCGCATGGGAGGTGCATGCGCACGAGAGCGGCGACGAGGCGGCCGCGTTGATGGAACGGGCTTGCTGGCGCGAACGCCGCCCCCACAGCAAGCCGCTGGTCCTGCACGCCGACAATTGCGCGGCGCAAAAGGCGCACACGCTCAAGTCCAAGCTGGAGACGCTGGGCATCACGCCGTCGCACAGCCGCCCCGGCGTCTCTGACGACAACGCACATATCGAAGCCTGGTTCCGCACTTGCAAGTACGCGCCGGGCTACCCGCCGCATGGATTCGAGGACATCGACCTGGCGCGGCAATGGGTGCTGAAATTCGTCACTTGGTATAACGGCGAGCATTTGCATAGCGGCCTCTCCTTCGTGACACCAGAACAGCGCCACAGCGGCGTAGCCGACGCCGTTCTGCGGCAGCGGCGCGAGGTCTACGCGCAGGCGCGGTAGCGCCATCCGTTGCGCTGGAAACGGCCGCCACGCGCGTGGCAGGTAGCCGACGAGGTTTGGCTTAACCCGCCGTCCAAACTTGACCAGCGCCACGCCGCATGACCTGCTGAGGAAAGGACAAAATCGACGCATTCTAAAATAGATTTATGTGACAACTATCTTGACGTGTACCGGCCCATCATCAGCCTGCGCTGGTACTCGATTACGCGCGTAGCCGCGAGCTGGCCACGGCACCGTTGCTCAAGGGCACGGGCCTCGATGGTGCTGCGCTGCCATCGGCGGAAAGCCAGGTCAGCGCCGTCCAATACCTGCAATTGCTGGCCAACGTGGCGCGCGGCCTGGACAGTGCCGACACCAGCTTCATGCTGGGCCAGCAAATGCTGCCCGGTCATTACGGCGCCGCCAGCCATGCCTTGTTGCAGGCGCAGAATCTGCGCCAGGCCTTGGGCATCCTGTGCGCCTTTCATACCTTGCTGTGTCCGTTGCTGCAGCCCCGCTTGCGTGCGGCGGGCGAGTTGCAGGTGCTGTACTGGACCGATGCGTTCGGCGCACTAAGCCAGCTGCCTTTTTTGGTGGAAATGCACATGACGGCGCTGGCCGCCATGTGCCGCTGGCTGGCTGGCCGGCGAGGCGCTGCCTTGGCGCTTTTGCTTCAACCGTGCGCGGCCGCGTCACGTGGAACAGCATGAAGTGCACCTGGGCCAGGCGCTGCGTTTCGATTGCCAGGTCGATGCCATGCTCATCGATTCGGGCTGGCTCGACAAGCACTGGCCGCGCGGCAATGCCACGGCGGCCGCGCTGGCCCTGCGCTCGGCGGCAATGGCGCCCGTGCCCGCCGCCAGCCTGCCAGGCGCGTTGTACGACTATCTGCTGGCCAATATCGGCTGCGCCCCCACGCTGGAGCGCACGGCGCAGCAGTTTGGCGTCAGTCCAGCCACCTTCAAGCGCCACCTGGCGCGCCACGGCACGCATTTCCAGGCCGAACTGGACCAGGTGCGCGCGCACAAGGCCATCTATCTGTTCCATGTGCATGGCTACGACAACGATGGCGTGGCCGCTTACCTTGGCTTTCATGATGCGACCAACTTTCGCCGCTCGTTCAAGCGCTGGACCGGGCAAACGCCGCAACTGTTGCGTCATGCGCTGGCGCTGTTCGTAGCCGGTTAAGCTGAAGCGGGCGCGTCGCGTGCCTAAGCCGCAGACAGTTGTTGTAGAGGGAACAATTGCCCGTTCTACCACATCCATAGTACACTCGATCAGAGAGCGAACAGACGCGCTTTGAGGCGCTCAGGCACAGCGGCAGACGATCGGTGTGCCGTGCCTTAACCCAGCCTGGAAATTGGCGCGACCAGCGTGGTGCGCCGTGAACCGGGCAACTTGATAATGCTCAATCGTGTATTCACAATCGCAGATCGATCCAGTCGTCAGTTTCCGTAACACCCAGGGTGAGGCCGTGCGCGGCACGATGGTTAACTTGCAGCGCAATTCTCTGGTCATGGAAATCTACAATCCCTACTCGATTGTGCAGGTCAGCGAGATGCTCAATGACGTGACGGTACGCATGGGGGCGAAGAACGCCTACGTGGGCAAGGCCGTCGTCATCAGCAGTGTCAATACTGGCCTGACCGCCATCGTTTCGGTAACCCTGATCGATGAGTGGCGCGAGTTGAGCGACGTGGTGGTGGTCAAGGGCGCCGTAGCGAAAGAATCGAGCGCCTTTGTCGCCGGCTGGGGCGAGCGCTTCCGCATCCGCCGCGATTATCAGATCGTCGTCAACGAAATGCGCGCCTTTCTGACGGAAGTGGCGCGCTGGGTCGAGCAGGTCGATTTGTCCGACTCGCTGCCGAAGGAAAACGGCCGCCTGCGCGCCGATATCTTCGATGAACTGGCCTTGCCGCTGATGGAGCAAACCCAGCTGTACTTGCGCCAGCTCGAGGTGGAAGCCTCGCTCGTCGAGGAAGAGCGGGCGCCGGCCCACCGCGCGTTCGCCCAGGCGGCGTTGCACCCGTTGATCCTGCGCGCACCGTTCGTCTTTCGCACGTACACAAAACCGCTAGGCTATGCAGGTGACTATCAGATGGTCAACCAGTTGTTGGACGATCCGCGCCAGGGGCCGAGCACCTACTTCCAGATCGTCAATGCGGTATTTTTGCAGGCGGCCGTGGCCACGGCGCACCGCAACCGCATCGATATCCTGACGCAATTCCTGGAGCAAAAGGCGCGCGCGGCGCGTGCCGCCGGGCGCGTCTACAGGGTGCTCAACGTGGGCTGCGGCCCGGCCATTGAGGTGCAGCGTTTTATCGAAGCCTGCCCCGATGCGCAGTGGTTGGCCTTCGAGCTGGTCGACTTCAGCAGCGAGACGCTGGACTGGACGCGCGCGCGCCTGAGCAGCATCATGCAGCGCACGGGACGCGTGGTGGCTATCGATTATGTGCACGATTCCGTGCATAAGCTGCTCAAGCGCCGCCATGGCTCGGGCGGCACGGGCTCGCCCGGCAGTTACGATGCGGTGTATTGCGCCGGCCTGTTCGATTACCTGTCCGACAAGGTCTGTGCGCGCCTGATGCTGCACTTCGCTTCGCGCCTGCGACCAGGCGGGCGCTTGCTGGTGACGAATGTGCACGCTGACAATCCGGGCAAGTTTGGCATGGAGCATTTGCTGGAGTGGCATTTGATCTATCGCGATGAAGCGGGCTTGTCGGCCTTGTTGCCCGAACATGCGACGCAGCCGAAAATTTATGTCGACGCCACCGGTGTCAATGTCTTTGCGGAAGTGAGCATTCCTTGATGGATACGCCAGCCCTGCACGCCGGCTACGCCGCTGTTTTGCGCGAATTCCGCCTGGAATTTAGCCGCGGCGGGGCTTACACGGGCATCATGCTGATCCTGCTCGGCATGGGTCTCGATTCGGCCCTGTATCCGGACCAGCAGTCGGTCTTCACCGGTGCGCGCATCGTCGTGTCGGCGCTGATCTTTTGCGTCGTGCTTGCCATGCGCACGCGCTGGGGGCAAGAGCGCATCGAGGGACTGACTTTTGTGTGGCTGATCCTGCCGCAAATCATGATCGCCTCGATGATCGCGGTCACCGAAGGCGCCACTTCCATCTACTATGTGGGCATGACCCTGGCGATCTATTCGTCCGGCATCGTGCTGGCGTTTGGCTTGTGGCAAAACATGGTTTTCGGCGTCATTTCCTGCCTGTTGTACGTGGCCGCCTGCGCCTGGCATGCAGGCGGCTTCGACTTGCCGGGGACGTTTGTCGTCAACTGTTTATTTCTCATCATGTCGGCCAGCGTCAGCGCCGTGTTTACCCATTTCAATGAGCGCGCTCGCTTCATGCTGTTCCAGCTGAAGGCGGAAGTGGCGCAAAAGAACACGCAACTGGAAGAAACCAATAAAAGCCTAGCCGATATCAAGGGGCAGATGCTGCAGCAGGAGAAAATGGCCGCCATCGGCACCCTGGCCGCCGGCATGCTGCATGAAGTGAACAATCCCGTCAATTTCTGCATGATGGCCATCGAAATAGCCATCGAAGACCCGGCTGCCCGGCAAAGTGCGTTGGTGAGTGAGTGCCTGGCCGACGCCAAGCAGGGCATGCTGCGCGTGCAGCACATCGTTTCCGACTTGAAGACCTTCGCTTACCGCAAGAGTGGCGACCAGCTCGAAACGGGCCACTTCCAGTTTCGCAGCGCGCTCGATGCGGCCATCCGCCTGGTGGGGCATGAAACGAAGAATGTCAGCATCAGCCACGACTTGCCTGCCGACACCTTGGTGCGCGGCGACGAGGCGGCCATCGTCGGCGTGCTGATCAATTTGCTGGGCAATGCCGTGCTGTCCATGCGCAAGGGCAATGTGCCGCCGTTCGAGATCCGCATCACGGCCCGTTGGGATGACAAGCGCCTGCGCATCAGTGTGCGCGACAACGGTCCCGGCATTGCTGCGCAAGACCTGGCGCGCGTGTTCGAACCCTTCTTCACGACGCGCGAAGTGGGGCAGGGCTTGGGCTTGGGCCTGAGCATCAGCTATGGCGTGATCGAGCGCCACGGCGGCACCCTCAGCGCCGAAAGCGAGCTGGGCCAATGGGCCAGCATGAATTTCGACTTGCAGCGCTCTGACTGGGAGGGCTGTCAGCATGCACAACGATAGCCGCGCCAGCGTGCTGTATGTGGATGACGAAGCGCTCGCTTGCAAATACTTCGAGCGCAGCCTCGGTCCCCGCTATCGCGTGCTGACGGCGCAGAGCGTCAATGCGGCACTGTTTGTGCTGGCAGACAAGGGTATCCACATCGACGTACTCGTCACCGATTACCGCATGCCGGGACGCCTTGGCAGCGAGTTGCTGCAGGAAGTGGCGCAGCGTTATCCGCACATCGTGTGCATGCTGGTGACGGCGTACGCGGACAAGGACGTGCTGCTCGAATTGATCAACGGCGGCACGCTATTTCGCCTGCTGGAAAAGCCGCTCGACTTGTCCGCCATGCAAACGGCGCTGCAGCTGGCCGTGCAGACGGGACGCGAGCGTGTCGCGCGCCGCCAGGCGCTGGTGGCGATGGAGGAGTCGCTGGCCTTCCTGGCGCATGAATTGAACACGCCGCTGGCAGCCGTCGCCAATTTTGCGCGCGGCATCGCCCGGCGTACGCAGGCGCACGCCGCAGTGCAAGCGGAAATCGGCGAAGCGGCCATCTTGATGCACGACAATGCGCGTTATTGCCTGTCCGTGCTGGCCAGCTTTGTCGACACGCTGCGCCTGGCCAGCGCCGGGCCCGGCATGCAAGGCGGGCGCAGCGCGGGCAGCGCGCGTCAACTGCTGGCTACCTTGCTTGACAGCTATCCTTTGAACACGGCCCAGCGCGCCGCCATTACGCTCGAACAAGGCGAGGATTTCGCCATTGCCGAGTCGCCCAATTGCGTCGCGCTCATCGTCTCGTCCGTGCTGGCGAACGCCTTGCGCTCGGTTGCAGAGAAAGCGCATCCTGCGATCAGCATCGGCATCGATGCGGGGCGCATCACGGTGCGCGACAATGGCGCCGGCATCGCCCCGAAAATTGTGGCGCAGCTCTTGAACGACCCTATCGGTGCCAGCGGCGACGAAAGCAAGGGCTGGGGCATGGTGTTTTGTCAGCGCATGATGCAATCGTTCGGCGGCAACCTCGATATCGCCACCGAGTCTGGCAGTGCCACCACGGTGACCCTGAATTTCCCCGTACACATAAGGAGCGAGCATGACTGAGACCCATCTGCGTTTACCGGCTCAGCGTGAGCCGGTGCAAGGCTTGCCGACGATACTCTATGTCGATGACGAAGCGAACGCCCTCAAATACTTCCAGCGTGCCATTGCGCCGCTGGCCAACGTGCTGACAGCGAGCTCGGTCGAGGAGGGCAAACGCATCCTCGACGAGCACGCCGAGCGCATCGCCGTGCTGGTGTCGGACCAGCGCATGCCTGGCGCCTACGGCAATGAGTTGCTGTCATATGCCTGGGACCGTCATCCGCATATCGTGCGCATTTTGACCACCGCGTATTCTGAACTGGAGCACACTGTGGAAGCCGTCAACCAGGGGCAGATCCACCGCTACATCCAGAAACCATGGGATATCGCGGCCCTGCGCATGGAGTTGAAACAAACGCTGGAACTGGCGCGGCTGCGCAATGAACATGCCCAATTACTGCGCGAAAAACTGATGGTGCGCCAGCGGCAAGTCGTCGCCAACCGCATCGGCACCCTGTATGCGCTGTGCGCCAGCCTGGCTGGTGCGGAGCAGCAGCTGCCCGTGGAGGCGTATCTGTCGGCGGCCTTGACGGCCGGCGTCACGCCGCCCGAGCCGGACTGGCTACTGATGGATTATGCCGACCTGGTCAGTTCGGAAGCCTTCCGCAGTACCGCCTTTGCCGCCACCGTGCGCCTGCAGCTCGACACGCTTGAGCGCGAGCATCCGGGGCGCGGCGTGGAGCAAACCATCGACATGCTGTTGCCCGTGTTTGGTGCTGCTCTGCAACAACAGGGCGGCACGGCGCTGTTCCTCGATGCACGCCTGCTGACGCAATTCCTGGAGTCGCCCACCACCATGCCCGTCTCATCCATCCACGCATTCTGGCTGGCCAGCTTGCTGTGGCTGGCGCGGCGCGGCTGGTCCCTGCAGCTGAGCAAGACGGAACTCGGCCTGCAAGGCAAGGTGGTGCAGGCTGAACCGGCGCTTACGCCCGATCATCTGGCCGCCTGGATAGAGCAGTTCTGAGCGGACCTGAGCACAAGGGGGCGGCCTAAAAAACAGGGCCGCGTGACTCCTGTTTCTGCCGCTAGCGGGCGCCTCAGCGCTCCGCCGCCGCCTTCAGATTATTCAAGCCCTTTTCAAAATCCTTGCCGATCATCGTGTCCATGCTGACGAAAACCATCATGACCTTGCTGACGTAAGGGCTGGGGCCAGTCATGGTCCAGTTCACCCTGGTGCCGTCACCCTCGGTTGCCATGCTGAAGGTAGTGGTGTTGTGGCTTTCGAATGGTTTCTGGAAGTCGAGCTTGATGACAGTGCGCGTGGGCTGGGCCGCTTCCGTGATTTCCATGCGGCCGGCACCCACCTTGTCATTGCCTTGCCATGCATATTGCGCGCCCAGGCCACTGGCCGTGCCCATAAAGGTGCGGCGCATGGCTGGATCGAGCTTTTCCCATGGCGACCAGGCAGCCCAGTAATGAAAGTCCGTGATCAGGGCGGCGATTTTATCGGGCGGGGCCTTGATGACAATTTCGCGCTCGACACTGAAGGTGTCGGGCTTGGTGGTGGCATAGCCGAGGATGGCGGCGACGACGACAACGATCAGCAGCAGGGTTTTTTTGATCATATGCTCTCCAAGTGTTGAATGGTCGATGCGAATAAATCAAGACAATCTTAGCAGATATGAATAGTAGTGCGCAGCCGCTTGACCTATATTTGCGCCAGCTGCGTGCAGCGCCGCATGCACGCCCGTTGCCTCTCGCACACAGGCGCGCACGCCAGCTTTGTGCGCATTGGTGGTGAAGGCCGGCGTCCGCTAGAATGCTGGCCTGCAAAGATTTCATTTAAGGAAATATGATTCAACGATCGATCGCCAGGCTGACCCTGGCGTGCGGCTTGCTAGCCTGCGCTTTTGCCGCCAACCTGGCGCATGCCGATGCCTGTCCGGCCCATTATGTCGATGGCCGCAAGCCGGAAATCACCAACCCGAAGCTGGACGTGGCGACGCAAGAACTGTGCTACAAGGTGTTTGGCGTGATGCATTCGGGGCTGACGCGCACGCCCTTGTGGTCGGCCGAGCACTTGACGGCGAACAAGCTGGAAGCGGCGCATGATCTGTCGCGCGAGAATTCCTTCCATGCCGAACCCAAGCTGCCCGCCGCCCAGCGCGCAGAATTGGCCGATTATGCGCGCAGCGGCTTCGACCGCGGCCACATGCAACACCCGGCCCAAACCATACTCAACCCCTAACTACAACGAGTTGCATTGAGTAGACATACTCAATGTGATATACTCATCAAAATTCTAGGAGCTCACCCCCATGAACCTGCGTAAAGTTGTAGCAGGGCTAGCTGCCCTCTCTGTAGCATTTATTGGCATCGCAAATGACCGTGGCCTGCTGGACTTCGGTGTTCCACAGGAAAAGAAAGAGCGCTACGTTGGTACCACTAGCCAAGCTGAAGCGCTTGCCCTTTACTCCGCCAAGCAACGCCGGAATTCCTTTGAAGCATGTGCTGACCAGTTTCCTAGCAATAAGCTCCTCGACATAGCATACTTCACGACCACATTGAAGCCGATGGCATTGTGCTCGAACGACTTCGCTGTGCTCTATTCCCAGACCAGCAAGACCCCTCTGGTTGTCGTAGAGCGACTGTCTGCGGCGCGCCTGCTGGATGCCAAAGGCGAAGTGCGCACCAATGACTTCTTTGCTGACCCACGTATCCCTGCGAACGGCCGAGCTGAGCTGAATGACTACCGTAGCCAGCAACCGGCGGTAGATAGAGGCCACATGGCGCCTGCTGCTGACTCTCCTGACCAGATGGCAATGTCGCAGTCTTTCGCCCTTTCGAACATGGTCCCACAAGACCCGAATTCGAATCGTAAGAATTGGAACAAAGTGGAGCAGGACACCCGTAAATTTGCCCTTCGGGCACAGGGCAATGTGTTCGTGTTCTCTGGTCCGATTTTCGACCCAGGGCACGAAACTGTCGGCAAAAGCAAGGTCTGGAAACCTACTCGCCTTTTCAAACTGGTCTATGACGAAGCGACGGGGCGTGCTTGGGCCTATGTACTGCCTAACGCGGAATCCCGCATTGAGCGCCCTATAGACTACGCGACCTTTGTGAGGACCACAGACCTGAACTTGTTGGATGGCCTGCGCATTACCGGTACTATTTTGTAATCATGACGAGTAAGTCCTCTTGATGATTTACACGGAAACGGTCCTCGTTCAAGACAAAATCCGTGCTGATGCGCCCACGGTGTTACTTATAGTGGGCGTTTCTCCTTTTGAGCAGTTGCTTGAGTTCTTCAGGGAGAAGTGTGTATCGCTGACCACAGAGCGCACCTATGCCCAGGCGGCCGGGAGGTTCATCGAATGGTTATCAGTACGTGCGGAGGAATTTAAAGAGACGTCGAAACGAAGCTTGCTCTACACGGCCTTTGTCCATGATGTACGGTTCGGCACCTACCGAGACGGGAAGGACGTCTGCGGGCTTAACTGGCAACCAACCAGTCAACAAAATTTAAAGCGGTTGTCCCAGGCCTTGTTGGAATTCTGTGATTGGCTCAGCCGTCGATACGGTACGACGATGTTGAATCCAATCCACCACCAAGCCTCCTTCGCGGACCAGCTAATATTCTGGCGGAAGTGGAACAAGCAAAAGGTGGGCTCTCTGCTGGCCCATACAAAGAGCCGCTCAAAAGCGTCGGCTAACGCCCATATGGCCCGTCGGACAAATCTACCTCGTGACCACAATGGCCTACTTCAAGAGGCCAAGGCGTTTCCTGCGGAGCGGCTGGATGACCTACTCTGGAAGGGCTTTATCAACCCAGGACAGGGACATGACCCTCGCCCTTGGGTAAGGTATAACCTGCGGGACATTCTCATCTCCCTGCTCTGTGGCTATGGCGGCTGCCGAGCCTCTGAACCCCTTCACCTCTGGGTGGATGACGTCTTCGTAGACCCCGACGACCCCGAGCTGGCGCTCGTCCTGGTGCATGAGCCCAGTGACGGCTTCGCCGAATACACCGACGCTCTAACTGGCACCCGGCGCAAAACTACCCGCGCCGATTTTTTGCAGCGTTTCTGTGGTGGCCGCCGGCCGCTTACACAGGAAACAGGGCGCCGGCACGCAGGATGGAAGGGCGGTCTGCTGACTAGCCGGGAACGCAAGGCATTCCAGGTATTCTGGATTGACAAGAACGCAGGCCGCATCTTCTTGAAATTGTGGCGCATGTATATCCAACATGTTCGCCCGGTGACGCCACAGGTACCTTGGGCATTTCTTACCAAGGACAGTCAACCTCTTGGGGTGGAAGGCTTTGACGACTCCTTCAGGGCGGCTGTGCGCCGTATTGGCTTAACACCCGCCAAGTGGTCGGGAACGTCGAGCCACGGCCTACGGCATCGCTACGGACAATGGCTTAACGAGCTGGGCTTGGGCGATAAGGAAGGCCAGGTGGCCATGCACCATCTGAATGCGAAGAGCCAGGAAGTTTATCGCCAAATGGGCGTAGCTAGCGTCGCCGCCGCCATCGGCAAGCTCTCCGTGGCAACGCTCCCTCTTTTCAAGGAAACTGTATGACCCCAATTTGCCAAGTCGACCAGTTCACAACCGTTTTCAGCGACCTGACCGGGCACACCATCTATATCAACAACTCCCTAGACCAGTTTTTGGTCTCTCCTGGCCCCGTACGCAGCGATGTGGCCGAAATTGCTACCCAGTGGCTTGCGAAGGTGGACGCAATTCGACCAGAACACAGGCCTTCGCCGGGCCTGCGCAAGGCAGTAGCAGCCTTGGTCGAATGCCAGACCCGCGAAGAGGTAGCAGCCTCTTTGCAGGTGGTGCTGGTCACTGAATTTCAGGATAGGCTCACCACCAGTTCGATAGCCCGCTCTCAACGCTTCTTGGTGGAACTGATGTTGCAACTGTGGTCCTGTGGTGCGGTGGCCTGGCCTGCAAAGGAGCAACGACCATTCAGTTCCCCCTCGCTGAAGCTGGATAACCCTGGATTCACGGAGCAACCGCTTTCCTATCTGACCCGGATTCGGTCGTACCTTAATCGTGGCGGTAGTGATGACTCCGCCAACTTCCGCTTCATCCTTGACCACATCCTTGCACGGACAGGAGTGCTTGAAATTGGCGACCTGACGCCAAAGACGTTCTATCTCACAGCGGAACGAAGTCGGCAAGGCAAGATGCGGTCTACGGGCATCCAGGGTGTGCTCAGCGGCCTGCGTGAAGAGCATCACGAGCAGGCCATTGCGTGGGCGCCAGAGGACTTCGGCTTCTTTAAAGCCAAAATGGGACACTTGGCACGGGATGACAAGTTCGGCTGGTTAGTTTTGAAAGACCCGGCGATGGCAGAGTGGGCGCGGTTGGCGATTGAGCACCTGGAAGCCAATCCTGCTAACTTCCGTAAGCGGAAATCGGCAGTAAATAATTTTTTGAAGCACTACCAGGAGCATCCTGAACTGCCGCGAAATCCGGCTGAATATTTCGATATCCGTCGCCGCCCGACTACCCTGTTTGACGTCCCGGGGACGAAAGGGCGGCAGACCATGTCGGTCATCCATGAGTTCATGAACGAAGTGCTGCTCAAGGTATGTGCCCAGCCGGATGATAACGAAACACCTATCCTAATGCCGGGCTTTGCTAACCCGCTACCGCGGGCGATTTACAAGAATGCGAATCAAGGCGAGACGCACCGTGAGGCCATGCCGACCCGGCTGATTAGCTTGGCCATGCATATCCTGACCGAGAATGATTTTGCATGGGCCAAGGAAGCGGGTCGAGATAAGGATACCTTTCGCTGGCTTCACCCCGAAACTGGAGAGTTCGAGACGGTCTGGAGCCCCGTACGTGCCTACGCAATTCGCATCAAACTGTTGCTGCCTGCGCGGGCCTATCAGGTCCGCATGCTGGATAGCGGCGAGGCTGACACCTATCGCTACCTGGGTGATAATCAGTGGAAAACGAATCATGGTAAGCACCATCCACCCATCGGCGGCAAGCCCATAGAGCGGGGAGTATTTCGCCGGTACAAACGAAAGGACGGTAGCGAAGGCGCAGTGTTCTACTTCAACACCAACAAGACTGCGGACATCGAGAACGTGGTCAAGGGCTATGTCATGCCGTGGGAAAAGAAAGACGCTTTGAAACTGCTGGTTGACCTGCGGAACTGGCAGGAGAAATACAATTCGGTCAAAGGGCCAACTGCCTGGCTGGACATCATCGAGCTGAAGAAGGTCAAGCACGCAGATGACCTGGCAAAGATGGGCTCGAACTTCTTTCTGTTTCGTGACCCTGCTAACAAGACTCGCCCTGACCTGCCGGTGACCGACCCGCGAGTGCGCAATCTGTGGCTGAAGCTCATGGATGAGATGGAGCGCCGGCTGGCCAATGCGGGCGAGACCCTGAGCAATGGCGACCCCATCAAACTGATTTTGACTAGGGACCACAATGGCCAGCCGACTTCAGCCACTTTCGACCTCCACGGTTTACGGGTCTCCATCATCACGGCCATGTACGAAGAGGGCGTACCGCCGGAATACCTGATGAGGATTGTCGGCCACGCAACCGTACTGATGACGCTCTACTACACCAAGCTTAATGCCGAAACCTTGAGCCTACGGATGGATGAGGCCTTGCTAGAACGGCAGCGCAAGTCACAAGCGGAGATGGCCGGCTTCATTAAGCGAGCCAGCCGTAAAGAACTGGAGAAGGCGGTAGCTTTCCGGCACCATTCAGCCTTGGATGCCGCAGCCAGCGGTACGGGCGTAGGTTTGCTGGTTATGGACCATGGTATCTGCCCAGTCGCCGCCAAACGCTGTCACGAAGGGCTGGCCGTATCCGACCCCTCAACCGGAACTACCCGCTACCAAGCCGTTCCAGGCGGAGCTACCAACTGTGCTCGCTGCCGATTTTTCATGACAGGCCCCGCCTTCCTCTTCGGATTGGAGGCCCACGTCAATGACCTCGCTTATCGGCTAAAAAAAACGTCCTTCACCTTTGAGAAAGCGCAAGGAAAGTTCGATGCGCTGACCGACGCTCATGCTGCATCCCTTGGAGATGGCGCCCCGTTTCATCGGCAGCGTGAGTTGGAGATTACCGAAACGGCGTTCGAGTCGGCTACTGCAGAGGTGGACCACATCGCATTAAGCTTGCAGGCCGCCTATGCTCTTACCGAACAGTGTATCCGGATTGCCTCACAGGAAAAGGGAGACAACTTGGCGTTGGTTGCCGTGGGCGGTACGGGCCAGCTGGAAGCAGTGCTGTCCGAAGGGCACGAATTTGAGCAGCTCAACCGAATCTGCACGAATGCCGTACTGTTTGATGGCTTGAACATCAACTGGCAGCAGCCCAATCTGGAACGGGCACGGCTTTTCGACCGCATGCTGCGCAACTCTGGCCATGACCCCCGGTTTTCTCTGCTGGACGATGAGGCCGCGCTACAGGTGTCCAACGCCATGGGCCGGTTCCTCTATGCTCGCCTAGATGCCAATACGGTGCACGCTCTGGTAGATGGCCGCACGACGCTGCGGGCCATCGGGCTGGACAAGGCATTTATAGCTCAACTGGAACACTTGAAGCCTAAGACTTTGGACTTCGCCCGAGCAACCCATATTCTGGAACAAGCATGACTACCGAGCTTCAAACCACAGCACCGGACATCCTAAAGGATGCCCGCCAACTGTATCTTGCGCATCGTAGTGCGGCGACGAAGCCGACCAAGGTCGAGAACTTGGAAAAGTTGTGGAAGGTTCTCAACGCCATTCGTGATGACGGAGGCCGGGACTACTCGCTTGCCGAGGTCGGGCGGCGGCTTGAGAAGCTGGCGGGGCCGAAAACCCAAAGCCTTCGGAATTCTCAAGGCGCGCATTACCGGGAAATCATCACGGCTTTCGCCAATGCGGTCAGCGGAGCAACGCGGTATGTTGCCAGAACTAAGTCAAATGTCGAGCAGGCACTGGACCTCATCACGGACCCCAGTATTCGGGCGATTATTCGGGTTGCCCTCGATGACGCCAAGCGATTGAAGGTTGTGAACGACAATTTGCACGCGGCATTCAAGTCCCTTCAGGTCGGAGCAACCCTGCTGCCGCAGGCTGACATCGAGGCCGCTCAACAGCCCCCCACCCCAAAAGAGGCGCCTCATCTGTCGCCCAGGCTGCTAAATGCTATGCGTAAGGGTATCGATACATCCAGGTTGGCCCAACAAAGCCTTCGCATTGGAGAAGATGGCAGCATTGAGAACGAGCACGGCGACAAGCTATTCCCGCCAGCATTCGTACTCGCAATACAGGCTGTGTTGGGTTACAACGGCCAAAATGAATAATTACACAGCCGCATTATTCTATCTTTATTCTGTATCATAGGTTTCTTGGCGGCATAACTCTACCGCTCTATTGATGAGATATGTCAAACGCAACGACTTACAGCGACCTAAAAATGAAAAAAAACATGAAGAAAGCTTGTCTGGTGGCAGTCGCTTCGGCCTGCCTATCCACTGTGACAGTTCGCGCCGAACCCACCGTTGAATCCAGCAAGGCCGCTTTTTATGTTGGACAGGAAGCGATGGTGTGTGGCAGGGTCTACGAGGTCAAGCCGTTCGGCAAGGGAGTTTACATCAATATGGGGGCTCGGTATCCGAATCAGCACATCAGTTTTTTGGTGTGGGACACGGACCGGCCAAAATTCGAGGCTAGGTTTGGCGGACTGTCCGTTTTCCAGGGAGCCGAAGCTTGCGCCCGTGGCCTGATTGAGAACTATAAAAGCACGCTACAGATTAAGGTCGCCAATCCGCAATTCCTGCGCCTGATTAAATGAGCCTATTTGCTCTTAAACGACGAGTTTGTTTATGAACTTTAGTAATTGGCTTGAACGTCACCGAGACAAGTTGGGAAGTGAATACGAAATAATATTCGCCGAGCAAGTCCTTCCGTTAGTGGAGGGCTTGCAGTGCGACGTGGTGAGCCCCCAGTACGCCTTCGTCGACAGCGACGGCAAAAACCGCTATTGCGACTTCATTATCATTGAGTCAGAGGCCGTTCGCGTTGCTATTGAAATTGACGGCTACGACAAGCGGGGTACCGGAACGGGAATGTCGTATGCAGATTTTCTGGATTGGCAGCGACGCCAAGCATCCCTCGCCTCGCAGGGTTGGCCCGTCCTGCGGTTTGCCAATCGGGATGTCCGGGATGAGCCTCATCGATGTGCCAAGCATATCTCCCGTCTGCTTAATCGATTGAGGAAAGCGCAGACTGGACGCGTTGAAATCATCACGACTCAGAGTAAGCTACCTGGGGGCACTGCGGTCCCGGCTAAAGTTGAAAACGCGAAGCTAAGTGCTCATCCAGAAATTCTTCCGTTGTCGCCACCGGAAAGGCCAGAAAGCGCCTTAGCCAGTCGTACGGTTAAACTGCCTGTTGAGCACTTACCAGCAGTCCCCACAAAGAGAAACCATAAGCTTCTCCTCATGGTTGCTCTAACGGTACTTGTCGCTTTAGTACTCTGGCGAAACTCCCCGAGCGTGGCTACCCAAGTCGCCCCAAGCAGTTCGCCCCCGCCTAGATATGTGCCAACAGATGCTCTCCCTGCATACGCATCTCCGGCAAGAACATCTACTCTGGCGGGGGTCCCCGTACCGGTAGGTCCAGTTGGCAACAATGCAGGAAGCGAGAAACCTTCCTACGGCACACTGAATTGCAGAAACCCACTGGATTGGTCATTAGCCAAAAAATACATTGGACAAGTGGTCACTGTCATAGGACCTTTGCTCGCTACCAAGCCGATGCCCAATGTCACGGGAAGCCCGATGTGGTTAGATGTGGGGAGCCTGTATCCCAGCCAGAGTAGGTTGACAGTTGTTGTTTGGGGGAAACACTGGTCAAAATTCGATGCCCGACAATTGAACGCAAAATATTGGTCCGAAACAATATTCGATGAAGTGGGGTATGCCTCAATCTGTATCACGGGCAAAGTTTCTGAATATAAAGGTGTCCCGCAGATTGAACTGCAAGACCCCAGCCAGTTCAAGATAGCATTCCACCAGAATTGAATTGTTACGACCTGAACACGGAGACCTCCTCGAATGACAGCAAACCACCCCTTAAAGACTTCACCAGAGGCTTTTTAGTACGCCGTCGAAAATAGTCTCTCGCACAGTAACGATGATTCACGGCCATCCAACCGACGGGGTCTGTCCCTCAGGCGGAACCCACAATTGGATTCTGGAGCGGTCTCCGTATTGCCTTTGGTAGCACCGATGTGATAGTCACTCTGCACTGCCGCGCTATCGCTTGGACTCCTGGCTCCTTCGGCTTCGCCGAAAGAGCCCAGGCTGCGTACGGTGTAAACCCGGAAATTAGACATTGAAGCACAAAAACTTTGAGTATAGAACTCTGCCGGGTATTTCACATGGCGCCGAACGGCGACATGCCGGACCGCCAGAGCCAGCGCGACAGCTTTACCCTGGCCAATATGGTGCCGCAAGACGCGCGCAACAACCGCTATGTCTGGGCTGGCATCGAAGGCGCCGTGCGCAAGATGGCCAAGAAAGAGGGCGACCTGTACGTGATCACGGGGCCAGCCTTTATTGGCGGTAACTTGCGCAAGGTGGGACGCG
Organism: Janthinobacterium sp. CG_23.4; assembly: GCF_029892305.1. Classification (NCBI taxonomy): domain Bacteria; kingdom Pseudomonadati; phylum Pseudomonadota; class Betaproteobacteria; order Burkholderiales; family Oxalobacteraceae; genus Janthinobacterium; species Janthinobacterium sp. CG_23.4. The sequence goes on from NZ_JARXUX010000001.1 coordinate 2,194,843, forward strand.
TGCTTGTGCCCAGCCACCTGTACAAGGTCGTGTACAGCCCGCGCCAGCGCGCCGGCGCCGCCTATTTCATTGAAAACGTCGATACCAAGGCGTATGAAGTGCTGAGCATTGCGCAACTGGAAGACAGGATAGGCATCGATCTGTTGCCGTCGCTGACGCGCCAGCAAAAGCTGCGCATGCTGCGTTTGCCGAAGGTTAATAGCAAGTCCAACAATTAACACGCTAGAAAAGGAAACCCCATGTGCGCAAAGAAATTCGTCCCGTATGCCAATGAAAGCGATGTGCTCGACATCGGTGGCTTGAATATCGAAAACCGCATCGACCGCATCAGCATCAGCGGTGATATCGACCTGACCCTGGACAAGCCGGGCCTGGCGCTGGCAAAACAGCTGCAAAAACTGCTGGGCGACGTAGTGGCCCAGCTGGAAAAGCAAGCGCTGCCCGACCAGTTGCCCCCGCCCAAGGTGACGTCGGTGGCGAATCCCTTCGAGTGAGGTGGGATGCGGCTGGACGCGCTATGCATTGGCTGTGGCAGGGCGCTCGACAGGCGCGCGTGCTGCGCGCAACCCCATCCGACGGCCTGCATCGGGTGGGGCTGACACAGCACCGGCTTACTTGGCGAATGCCTGCGCCGCCGGCGTCACGGTGACCGCTTCGGGCTTGATGCCCAGCTTCATCGCGCCGATGACCTTGTCTTCATCGAGTAAGGCTTGCGGCTTGTTGCCGTCGTACTTGATGGGAGAAAACGCATCGCTGACGAGTTTTTCTTTCAAGCCGGCCGCATCCTTGGCGACCATCACCACGGACAGGTTCTTTGCCGACAGGTGTTGCTTGATGGCGCGGTTGACGTCAAGCACCGTCAGCTTGGCCAAGCCATCACGCATCAGCTTGGTGAACTCGGGCGTGCCATACCATTGAGAATCGAGCGCATAGCCCAGTTGCTGGTCTTGCGTCGAGGTCATGACAAAGACGTTTTTCATCAGGTAATCGCGCGTGGTGGCGAAATCGTCTTGCGTCAAGCCATTGTCGATGAGCTTGCCCAATTCCGTCAGCGCCACGCGCAGCGCGAAGTGGGCGTTATCGGGCGCCACCGGGCGTATCCAGATTTCGAACAGCTGCGCCTTGCGGCCCAGGTTCGGGTTCGGGAAGAACTGAACCATGCCGCGCGGGAAGGCTTCGATATACGCATAATCGCCATAGTTCATGCCGCGCAGTTCGCGGATGCGCTGGTATAGATAGGAATTCGAGGCGCGGTGTTCGCCCAGCCAGGTCTTCGCCAGCCACAGGGCGGGGAAGTCCGGGTGCGTGCGCGTCACCTCGAGCGGCAGGCCGAACGACATCGCCGTGGCGCGCGTGTTTTTCTCGATGATCTCCACTTCCAGTCCCTGTGCCTTGCGGCCCACAGGTTTTACCGTGGCCGGCAAGCCGGCGCCGGCGGGCAAGCTTGCCAGCGCCTGCGTCAGCGTCGCCGTCATGGCAGCCGAGACGTCACCGGAAATGCCCACCTTGACGGCGCCTTGCGCATACGCGCTTTTCCAGAATTGTTTCACGTCGTCGAGGGTGATGGCGTCGATGCCGGCGAGCGTGCCCAGCACCGGGTGGCCATATGGCGTACCCGCATACACATTCGTTTGCAGGCGCTCCTTGGCGAATTCCTCTTCGTTATTGTCTTTCAGGTCCAGCAACAGCGCGTTGCGCTGCGCATCCTTGAGGCGACGGAAGTCATCTTCGCGAAAACCGGGCGAGAGTAGCAGGGGCAGGGCGATGGCGTTGAACTGCGTCCAGTTATCCCTGTGGATGGAGCCCGTAAAGGTTGTCATTTCCTTGTCCGTTTGCTGGCTGAAACTGCCGGCCAGCGGGAACAGGGTCTGGTTGACTTCGTCGATCTTGCGTTCCGACGAACCACCGGAGGCCACCATGGCGGCCGTCAGCGCGGCCAAGCCTTCCTTGCCTTTGGGGTCTTGCGCGGAACCGGCCGTAAACAGCAGCTTGTAGCGGATTTGCGGCAGCGCAGATTTTTGCACCAAGACGTCGAACTTGGCGTTCAAGGCAGCCGGCAGCAGGCTGGCCAGCTTCGGCGTGGCGGCGATGGCGGCCGCCATCGGCTGGTGCGACAGGGTGGTTACCACCAAGCCGTCATCGGTCAGGTATTTGCGCGCGGCCGCCTGCAGGTCGGCCGGCGTGAGCGTATCGATCAGCCGGTAGTACTGGTTCAGGGTGGCATACGAGCGCTCGAAATGCACGAAGGAAGCCAGGGTGCCGGCGATTTGCTCGGTATTGTCCAGGGTGCGTATCAAGCCATACTTTTCGGCCGACTTGGCGTCCGCCAAGTCTTTTTCGCTCACTGGCGTGTCGCGCAACTGCGCTACCGTGGCCAGGATGGCGTCGCGCACGTAGACGGCGTCATCGATGTTTTTCACGCGCGCGCCCAGCACGGCCAGGGTCGGGTCGACCCGATCCGGCGTCATGTCGAACAATTGGTCGACCTTTTGCTCGTTTTGCACCAAACGTTTATACAGCGGCGAGGTGCGGCCGAACGACAGCGACAGCAGGGTCGCCAACGCCGCTTGATCCTTGTCCTTCACGGAAAACGCGGGTGCGTGGAAACCCACGGCTACCCACGGCAGGGTCGGCGTGGGCCAGGCCACGTGCTTGTAGACGGGGCCGCGCGGTTTCGGCTCCACGGGCACGGCCGCCTGCTGCTTGCCGCGCTGCCAGCTGCTCCAGTATTTTTCCACCAGCGCGATGGCATGCTGCGGCTCGACGTCGCCGGCGATGATGATGGTGCTGCGCTCGGGACGGTACCAGCGGTCGAAGAAGAGCTTCGAATACGCGTACTGGTTCGGCATGTCTTCGATGTCCTGGATAAAACCCATCGTCGTGTGCTTGTAGGTATGCGTGGTGTAGGCGCTGTCGCGCATCACTTCGAACAGTTTCGAGACGGGATTGGCGCTGTTCTTGTTGTATTCGCCGAGCACTGCCCGCGATTCCGTCTTGAACGCGTCTTCCGCGTAATCGAGGTGCTGGAAGCGGTCAGCTTCGACCTTCAGCACGGTTTCCAGGTCTTGCTTGGCAAACGTGGTGTGGTAATTGGTCAAGTCGTCGCTGGTGTAGGCATTCTGGCGCGCGCCGGCGCGGGTGATGACTTCCTGGTATTTCTCGGGCGGATAGGCTTTGGTGCCGCGGAACATCATGTGCTCGAAGAAATGCGCGAAGCCGGACTTGCCCGGCTCGACTTCATTGCGCGAGCCCGTCTGCACGGGAATCTGCAGTGAAACCAGGTTGGGGAAGCCGGTCGGCACGATGATGATTTTCAAGCCGTTGGCCAAGGTTTTTTCGGTCGCCTTGAATGGCAGCAGATCGGTCTTGTTGGCAGAGGCGCTGCTGGCGCTGGCCGGTTTGATGGGCGCGGCGCCCAAGTTCGACGCGGCCATGGCTGACAGCGCCAGGGCGAAAGCGGGTAGGAATGTGGGTAGCAAAGCGGGCATGACTCTTGACACGGGGGGCTCCTTCTTTTGGATGTTATGAAAGTGCAACGCCGCAGCATAGAATATTCATGCCCCCCTGCATAGGGGCAAGTGTTTTGGCAGCTCAGCGCTGGCCCGTCAACGGTGCGCCAGAAACTGCCAAGGCCTGCTGCTGGGGCGGGTGCCTAGATGAGTGTCGATTCCGGCAGGCTGATGCGGTTGCGGCCCAGGTGCTTGGCGCGGTACAGGGCGCAGTCGGCCGTGTGGATCAGCTGTCCCAGTTGCGTGCCGGGGCCGGGCAGGGCCGTGGCGGCGCCGATGCTGACGGTGACGCAAGCACCATTGAGGTGCTTGCGCGGCAGTTGCAGCCGCTCCACGCGCTGGCGGATGCGTTCGGCCACGATGGCGGCGCCCTTGAGCGACTGGTTCGGCAAGATGACGGCAAACTCTTCGCCGCCATAGCGCGCTACCATGTCGTTCGCGCGCATTTCGCTGGCCACGGCGCCCGCTACCTTGCGCAGGCACAGGTCGCCGCCCTGGTGGCCGTGGCTGTCGTTGTATTGCTTGAAATTATCGACATCGACCATCAGCAGCGACAGAGGCTGGCCCTGCCGCTGAGCGCGCTGCCATTCGGCCAGGATAGTGTCGTCGAAGCAGCGCCGGTTCGCCAGCCCCGTCAGTCCATCGCGCGTGGCCAGGCGCTCCAGTTCTCCCTGCGCACGCTTTTCATCGGTCATATCGCGCAGGGTTTCGACGACGGCGATCAGTTCGTCGCCATTGTCGCAGATGGGACTGGCATCGACCGCCAGGTAGCGCCGCCGCCCCGTGCGCGGCATGTCGCACCAGTTTTGCGCGCATAAATTATTGCCCGTGCTGCTACGGTACTGCTGCTGCAGATGTCGCGCGCGCGCATCGCCGCCGCGCCCGGCCAGCAGCAACTCGGCCAGGGTGGGGCGTTCGTCGTTGTAAAAGCAGCGGCCCGGCCCGCACATGCCCAGCACTTCGTCTGCCGGCACGCCCGTCAGCTGTACGCAGGCGCGGTTCCAGATGATCACCCGCCCATGCGCGTCGAGGACAAAGGTGGGCACCACCAGCAATTCCATCATCTTGACGGCAAAATCCTGGCTTGCATCGCAGCTTGACGCGCTGGCATGTGCATGGCTATCCGGCATGTATGCATCCTTCTCGGGCGTGAATGGGGGGGGCGCGTAGGCCATGATGCGGCGTGGCGGGCCGATGGTGTTGATGTTGAGCAAGATCTTCAGTGATGGTGCATCGCTTCTTCGTGGCAGTCTGGCAGCGGTAGCGACAGGTGCAAGGTGGTGCCGGCACCGCTGTGGCTATCGATGTGCAGCCTGCCGCCGGCGGCGGCCACGCGTTCATGCATGCCGGACAGGCCGCAGCCCAGGCGCGGCGGTGAGCCCGGCAGCCCGACGCCGTCGTCGCTGATGCTGCACGCCACGGTGCTGCCCACTTGCTGCAGGCATAGCTGGACATGCGTGGCGTGCGCATGGCGGGCAATATTGGCCAGCGCTTCCTGCAGCGCGTGGTACAGCAGGCGGCCGTGTGCGCTGCCGGCGGCGCTGTCGAGCTGATAATTGCAGCTGCAGTCGATGCCCGTACTGCGTTGGAAGTCCGCCAGCAAGGCCTTGCACGCCGCTTGCAGACCGGCATCGAGGGCGGGCGGACGAAGATCGTGGATGATGCGGCGCAGCGCCTCGATGCTGAGCTCGACATTGCGCGCCATCATGGCCAATTGTCGCTCCAGAGCGGGTGTCGCGCCATGCGTGCCCGCTTGCAGCATGGATAGGTCGATCTTCAGGGTCAGCAGATGCTGGCCCAGGTCGTCATGGATGTCGCGCCCGATGCGCAGGCGTTCCTGCTCGCGCGCCTTGCGCTGCTCGCTGGCCAGGTGCGCTTGTTCGGCGTCTACGCGCAGCTGTTCCAGTGCCTGCAGGCGCAGCGTCTGGCGGCGCTGGCGCAGCAGCAGCCGCAGCAGCAACAGCGCCAGCGCGCCCAGCAGTACGGCACAAGCGGCCATCAGCGTCGCTTGTGTGTCAGCCGGCAGCAGCGGCTCGATATGCGGGGCGGCGAGCGCGCCAGCTGGCAGGCAGGCCAGAATGCTCAGGCGGTACAGCAGGCTTAGCCAGCGTTGCAGCATGTTCTCGCTCCCCCAATGTTTTCCGTTAAGCAATGGTCTTACGAAAAATATATTAGCTTTAGGCTATTTACATTGTCTAAGCGCAAAAGCTATGCAGTTATGCCTGTCACCGCAGCAAGCTTGCCCGTTGGTGTCGCCGTGCCTGGGCGGGACGGCTTTTGCACGAAATCTGTCGCGGCGCGATATAATAGAGGGTTGTCAATCGGCTTTTGCGGTGACGGTGCTGCGCGCCGCAACCGCTGCGTACGCCCTGCGCGAGGACGCCAGCCAGCTCTTAGGAAATACAGTGACTTATAGCATCAAAGAGATTTTTTATACCCTGCAGGGCGAAGGTGCGCACGCGGGCCGTCCGGCCGTGTTTTGCCGCTTTTCCGGCTGCAACCTGTGGAGCGGGCGCGAAAGCGAGCGCGCCACGGCCGTGTGCCAGTTCTGTGACACGGACTTCGTCGGCACGGACGGCGAACTGGGCGGCAAGTTCAAGACGCCCCAGGAATTGGCCGCGCTGATCGACAGCCTGTGGCCGGCCAGCTACGCGCCCAGCAAATACGTGGTGTTTACGGGCGGCGAGCCGCTATTACAACTGGACACGGCCCTGATCGACGCCATGCATGCGGTCGGTTTTACCATCGCCATCGAAACCAATGGCACCTTGCCGGTGCCGGCCGGCGTGGACTGGATCTGTGTCAGCCCCAAGATGGGTTCCACCCTGGTCGTGCACAAAGGCAACGAAATCAAGGTCGTCATCCCTCAGTTCCAGCAAGATCTGGCTGCCTATGCAGGACTCGATTTCGAGAATTTTTTCGTGCAGGCGATGGATGGCCCGCTGGCAGCGCACAACTTGCAACTGGCCATCGAGACCTGCAAAAGCAATCCTCAATGGAAACTGAGCCTGCAGACGCATAAACTCCTGCAAATTCCTTAATTATTATTAATATAACAATATGCTGACTATCACACGCAAGCTCGAATTCGATGCGGGCCACCGCATTCCCGACCACAAAAGCCAGTGCCGCAACCTGCACGGCCACCGCTATACGGTGGAAATCACCTTGGTCGGCAAGGTCATCGAAGCGGAAGGCAATTCCGACAATGGCATGATCATGGACTTTTCCGACGTGAAAACGTTGGCCAAGCAACATCTGGTCGATGTGTGGGACCACGCTTTCCTGGTGTATGAAAAAGATACCGCCGTACGCGATTTCCTGGCCAGCCTGCCCGACCATAAAACGGTCGTCATTGACCGCATCCCGACCGTGGAAAACCTGGCCCGCATCGCCTTCGAGATCCTGAAAGCGGCGTTTACCGACCATTTCGGCACCGGCTTGCACCTGCATAAACTGGTGTTGCATGAAACCCCGAATTGCTGGGCAGAAGTGAGCGATGACTGAAATGCACGATAGCGTGCGCGACGCGCGCTATATGCAACTGGCCCTGGAGCAGGCCCAGCACGCGTGGGACCTGGGCGAAGTGCCCGTCGGCGCCGTTGTCGTCAAGGATGGGGAAGTGATCGCCGTCGGTTACAACCAACCGATCGGCCGCCATGATCCGACGGCGCATGCGGAAGTGATGGCGCTGCGCGCGGCCGCCGAAAAGCTGGGCAACTACCGCTTGCCAGGCTGCGAACTGTATGTGACCCTGGAGCCGTGCGTGATGTGCTCGGGCGCCATGCTGCATGCACGTTTGGCGCGCGTGGTGTACGGCGCGGGCGACCCGAAGACCGGTGCTTGTGGTTCCGTGCTGAACCTGTTCGCGCAGCCGGCGCTGAACCACCAGACGGCGATCGTTGGCGGCGTGCTGGCCGACGAGTGCGGCGCTTTCCTTAGGCGTTTCTTCGCCGAACGCCGCCGCGCCCAGGCCGAAGCGCGCAAGCTGGCCAACCCGCCGGATTAATGCCCGCCAGGTGAGGGCAGGGTGGCCAAGTGCTTGCCCTGCCTTCCATGCCAGCCATCCCGGTTAGTTTTTTAGAAACTTTGCGAAAAAGCACTTATCTTGAGCGCTTTGCTATTCTCAAATGAGAATGATTCGTGTTACAGTGTTGTTTTCGCCAGCAAACTTCCCTTGCGTATCGTGATCGATCGAGGTTCAAGAGCCAGCCTTTACTCTTATGCCGGATCATCATGACGACACTGTCTTTGCAGCGCTCTGCTGCGTTGTCAAGCGGCAGAGGTCAAGCCTGACAAGGAGGACAAGCGACGCGAGCTCAACCGTGCGATGTGCGTTCGTCCTGCCAAGGACGCTCGAAAGTCGGGCGCCCTTCCGCTGCGTGGTTGTCGTCAACAACACTGCCTCGCGCAAAACCGCCTGACACAAGGCACCGCGCCATTTCTGTTTCAAACAGCCGCCCGCCGCCACGACGGCTGTACGATCCGCGACGTGCGCACGCAGTGCATCAGCATGAGAATCCCCGCCAGCGTGCATAGGGTGGCAGCGACCACCGAGAGCTCGGCGCCGAACTGGCCGCCGGTGAGCCATTCGGCGCCGGTCAGGCGGGATTGAAACAGGCCCTGCTGGGCGTCGCCGGAGACGGCCACGGAAAAAATGCCGCCTTGGGAAAAATTCCAGGCGAAGTGGATGCCAATGCACAGCCATAGCCGGCGGGTGGCCATGTAGGCGGCGCCCAGCATGACACCGGCTTCGACCGCGATGACCAGGGCGCCGAGCAGACCCGAGCCGGGATTGGCGAAGTGCATCACGCCGAACACGAGGGCCGAGACGAACAAGGCTATCCAGCTTCCCAGCGCTTCTTCGAGAATGCGAAACAGGATCGCGCGGAACACCAGTTCTTCGAAGACGGCGCCGGTCACGAAGCCCGGGATGGTGGCGAGCATGGCCGCTACTTCGTTGCGGCCACTGATCTGGTAGGCGCCTGCGCCGGCCAGAGTCGTCATGCACAGGGTGAAAAGCAGCGCACCGATGCCCAGGCCCGCCGACAATTCGACGGCGGCGCCGTTGCCGCCAAGCTCGCCGACGCGACGCCGTTCGATCCACCGTACATAGCCGGCGTAAGCGCCGAGGATGCACAGCACGCTGATGCAGGCGAAGGGCCAGCGCATGGTGGCGCCGACGGTCATGTAGTAATGTTTTTTCAACGGCGCCAGCGCCGCCATTGGCGCTAACACGCACAGCAAGGCGATCACGATGCGAACGCATGCCCAGCCTGCTTGGCTGGCACGCAGCGACGGCCATGCCGCTCCGTCGCGCATGGCTTTAGTCCTCGATGAAGTCGACGGACTGCGGCCGCTGCTGCAGCGTCACGCGGGGATTGACCGCCATCGTTGCTTCATCGAACGGCAACTGCAGCACGCCGTTGCCGTCGGCGTTGACAACCCGCTCTTGCTCGCCGGAGCGGATGGTCGCGCTGGTGCGCTGGCCGGCGGGAAAGCGCATTTGAACGCCGACAAAGGTGGGCATCAGAAAACGCATCATCCCGGCCTGCGACTTGATCAGGGTGTTGACCTGGCGCACGCTGTCCATCAGGGCGGCATAGTCGAATTGCAGGCAGGCCGGCAGGACCGGGGTAACGGAAAACGAGAACCCGGCTTTTTCGCCGGCAGGCATGCTGGTCAAGACCTTGGGATTGTCGCGTGCCCACAGTGCATGGATCACCGGATCGAAGGTGCCGTCGGCGCCCACCACGATGCGCTTGCTCTCGTCGCCGTGAACGACAGTGAACACCACGTTGGCCGGCGCGATTGCCGGATTGTTCGGCTTCATCGTGCCAAGCATGCGCAATTTGTCACGCTGCGCTGCCGGGGCGGCGTAGAACTTGTCGAGGCTGGTGATTTTCATCAAGTTGCTGTAACTGGTCCATTCGCGGTCGGCGCACAGCGCGGGAGCGCAATACAATGCGGCGCAATACAGCGTCAGTGCAGGTAAGAATTTCATGGTCATGCCTCTCTTGGTATGGCGTGCATGGTGTCGGGGCAAGGCCCGGCGGATTGCATCGTCTTTATTTCCCGCAGGATTGCCGGCCAGTCGGGCAGCAAGGCGCTAAAGTGGCAGGTAGACGCGGCGAGCGTTTCCAGCCATTCTCTGCCGTCGCCGGCGCTCGACACCAGGCGGTCGGCCAGCAGGTCGCCGATCCCCTGCAAATAAAACCAGTGCTCGGGCGAATGGCGGATCTGGGCCTCGAGCTCGCGAAAGATCGCCGCAGTCAGGCCGGCGATATCGGCTTCCAGGTCACCGCTGCGCTCGAACACCAGGGGTCGGCCCAGCTTCAAGGTCGAAGCGAGCCCATCGCCGGGGCAGTTGTAGCCGACGATCACGGTAGCGCGGCTTTTCAATGCAAACAGCGCCGTGCCCGCCATCGCTGGGACGAGCCGGCCGAAAAATGGCACGTATAGGGCGTGGCCGCTGATATCGAACACGTCCGGCATCATCGTCAACGCTTCGCCCCGTTTCAGCACGCGCAGCGCTTTTATCACCGCGGTTTGATCGTTGAACAGGGCATGAAAGCCATAGTCGAGGCCCTTCAATAAGGTTTCGAAGCCTTCGGAGGTGCGGTTTTTCGAAGGCGGATTGTAGAATGCGTTGACGGTTTTCGCGTGGCCGATTTCCTTGATCAGTTTCAGGCAGCCGGCCGGGAAATTACCGTAGTGCGGTGCTACAAAAATGACCGGAGCAGCGCTTTGTTTCACCGTGTCGAGCTGGACTTTTCCATCGACCTGGACATTGCGCTCGATGAAGTCGCTCAACTGCCCGGCCGACAGTCCCGACATGTGTTCCTTCATCAGCATGAATTTACGCATCGACAACTGATGGCGCACGTACAGCGCCGCCTTGGCCTGCTCGCTCAGATGGGGAAAAGCGACGCCGACCGAGGTGGCGAACTGTTCTTTCGCGTTCCTGCTGGCGGCGGTGGGCAAGGCCAGAGCGAGGCGGGCCATGGCGATGCGACCCAGCAGCAGCAATTCTGAAATTGATCGCATGGTGGCGACTCCTGTTCACTTAAGCGGCATCGCGCATGGCGGCAATGCGCGCCATGGCAAATTGGTGGGTATGGTCGAGCAGGCCGCCGCGCGCCTGCTTCCACATACGAAAGTACGCTTCCAGTTGCTTGAGTTGATCGTTGCGCTCGATTTGACGACAATGCAAGCTGGCCCGGTACAACTGCGGCCAGGACAGGGTATGGGCGGGCATAGCGGCCGCCACCGCCGCCAGCTGCGCGCACAACCATTCCAAGGTGCTGCGCATTGCGCCGGCGGGATCGGCCACGCGGCACGCCGCAGCGTCCCATGCAACTAGGTGCAAACCAGCATCGGGCCCGGCAGCGGCGTGGCCGATGGTCAGCAAGGTATTGATCGAGTGTCGGCACAACAAAGGCTCCAGCAGCGAGAAACGGCAAGGCTTGTCGAGGAAAGTCACTGGCGCCGTCGTGCCCGTCCCCAGTGCGTGCAGCTCGGGAAAGCTGACGTAGAGCAGTGGCGCGTCGCTGTTGGCGGCGGCCTTCACGTGGCCGATCACATCTTGGGTAGAGCAGCGCGGCAGGGCACGGTCCGCCAGCGGTATTTCCTCGAGCACCGTGCGCAGCGCCGCGCTTTCGACCAGTATCAGTGGCATGCGCGCGTCGTTGGCCAGGTCCCGCATCAGCTGGATCGCCGCCGTGTTGAACGGCAAAGCGAGCAGGCAGGAACCATGCTCGAGCGCGGTAGCGAGCGTTTGCCGGACGGTGCCGTGCGGCAGCTGTGCGCTGGACTTGACGCTGATGCTGCGCAGAGACTGCCGCTGAACCAGCGCGGCCTGCGCCAGTGCGCCGGTGTCCTGATCGGGTCCGAGGAAATAGGCAGTCCCCCGGCTTGCCTGATCGAGCAGCTGGGCGTCGCGCCGCTGATGGACACGGCGCGCGCCGGTGGGAAGGAAACGCAGCATCAAACGGCGTGGGAAACGCATCAGATTTTCTCCAGGGAAGGCGTTGCACATGCGACAGTGGCGCGGGCCGTCTGCACACTGGCAACGATCTCAGACAGTGCACGGCGAAGCTTGTCAAGGAAGAAAAAGCTGCCGAGCAAAATCATGATTGGCCAAAACAAAAGTGCGCAAAACGCCCCGGCCGCCACGACTAGCTGCCATACGTGATCGATGGAAACGGGTCGCAGCGCTTGCGCAGCGGCCGACAGTTTCGGCAGCAAGGTGGTGGCCAGCAAGCCCAGTTCACGCGCCAGGAACAGGCCGAAGTAGACGAAGTAGCCGATGCTCAACACGGAATACGCGCACAGCACGCTAGAGCGCACACTGGGCCCGGCCAGCGCGCGTTTCCTCATCAACATGGCGATCATCGACGCTGTCGACTGGCGCACCTGCTTGTGCAGATTGTGCAAGCCGCTCAGATCGGACAGCAGCCAATAGCCGTCGAATTTGAACACCGGATTGAGCGTGAACAACATGGTGAAGGTGATCAGCCAGACCAGCTTGAGCGCCATGGGATCGCCGGTGAGCAGGGCGAAGGCATCAACGGCAATAAGAAAGATCGACTGAAAATACACACCGCCCAAGTCGACCACTGCCCGCTGTTTCGCCGGCAACATCCAGGCGGCGGTGACATCGGCATACCAGGCGGGAAAAATGAAGTACAAGCCAACACCGATCGCCCCGTGCCGACACTTGAAGTAGCGGCAGGCGCTGGTATGGCCGAGCTCGTGAATCAGGCCGCTCAACATGAACAGCGCCAGCATTTCGGCCGATTGGCCGGCCGTCCAGGCGCCGTGTGCGGTGCGCATTGCTGCCGGCAAGACCGCGATATGCAAGACGGCAAACGCCAGCATGAGGGCGATTGCCAGGCGCGGCGCGAACAACCAGGTCAGGAAACCGGTGACGCGGGTGGCCGCGCGGGCCGGCAGCAAAGTGAGGCTGAAAAGAAAAGGCAGCTCGCGCGTGGCTGCGGGCGCGCCGGCGAACAACGCGGGGTGCAAGCTTTGCGCCAGTTCTATCAATTGCTCGGCGGGCACGCGGTGGCCGCTTTCGGCCTCGAAGTAGTTTGCGAGCTGTGCGCTGTCGGCGGGCTGATACAGCAGGGCCACCACCAAAGCGCGGGTCTTGCCAGAAACGAGAAAATAACTGTCTTCCAAGGCCAGCAAAAACCGGGGAGAAGGGGAAACGGCACTGTCCTGGTAACGAGTGATGCCGATGCCGGGTTTGAGCCGCGGAACCGGCAGCGTGCTGGGAAGAGGCATGAGGTGGGTCCTGGCGACGATCGAAACGGTTGGACACGCCAGCTACGCCGGAGGGCGCAGCCGGGTGCCGATCAGGAGCGGGGCGCTGGTGCCCCGCTAGCCGGCACTTCCTAGAATCAGGACTCGAAAGTGCAGGTGCATTTCCAGTCGGTGCCTGGCACTTCTGGTACAGCTTCCATTTCAAAGCGGGCTTCCAGTGCTTCGATCGAGAATTCTTCGGTCATGACATTCGATGCTTTCATTTGACACTCCGTAGTAGGTTGGATTGGAACGCCACATCGACGGTGACCGGACACCCGCTTCTTCGAACCGGGCTGCTTCAACCACGTCAACGCGCAGGGCTTCGCGCTGCCCTTGAATGCACCAGCGGCGCCTGTCTTTCAGCGTAATGCTGATGAACTTCGGTACCGCATCTGCTCTCAACTGCTGAGCACACTCTAACCACGAAATTTATTACTGTAAAACAATATTTATTTGTTCTTTTACGATAATTTACGGAGCTTGTCCGGTACCAGCCCGCAGTCCCGATTTGCTTGCACGCCCGGATAACTCCAAGTCATAATGACCTTATAATAGGAAATATTTTTTACGATGAGAAATATTGTAAAAATAATTTTTTAACTTTATTCAATGAGTATATGAATACTAGCGGCTTTACCAATCCTGGCCCGTTGCAGCTCACCCGCATGTGCCAGATTATCCGTGGGCTGCTGCTGACTTTCCTGTTTGCGCAGCTCGGCCTGTTTCTGCTGTCGTGGATCATCGCGTCGCCCTTGAGCATCGGCCCCATGCACGTCGAGCTCGGGCCCGACGGCATGGCGCCAGAATCGGTGCACGCCTTGTCTTTACTGCAGCGCATGGTCGGCATGGCGGTGGGGCTGCCCGGGCTGTTGGGTTTGAGCTACGGCATTTTCCGCCTGGGGCGGGCCCTGGCCAATTTCCAGAAGGGTAAAATATTCGCGGTGGACACGATCGGCCACCTGCGCGCGTCCGCCGGCGCCATGCTCGTGTCGGTTGTGTTGTTCAACCTGGAAAAACCCTTGCGCGGCGTTGCCTTGCACCTTGCCGGTAGCACCAGCCACTATCCGCTGGCGCTCGAAGTCACCTCAAACGAACTGCTGTTGATTCTGGTGTGCAGCCTGTTTTATCTGATTGCCGGCGTCATGCATGAGGGCCGTCGCATCAGTGAGGAAAATGAGGGTTTCATCTGATGGCAATCATCATCAACCTCGACGTGATGCTGGCGAAGCGCAAACTCAAATCCAAGGAGTTGTCAAGTTACGTCGGCATCACCGAACAAAACCTGTCCCTGCTCAAATCAGGCAAGGTACGCGGCATCCGCTTTTCCACGCTCGATAAGATCTGCGAACGCCTGGGATGCCAGCCCGGTGACATCCTCGAGTGGCGTGAAGGGGGGGGGGAGACGGATGATGACGGCGGCGGCATCGACGGGTGATGGGCGCGAGAAAGGCACGTCGCGACGCAGGCAGAGGGTCAGACGCAGGCGCAGGCAGAGGGTCACGTCTGACAAGCGGACACGAACTCTGCCGTACTAGCGTGCGACTTGCCTCTGCTTATCGCATCGTTTCCGTTTTCCAGACGTGACTAGTGTGATTGTTGCGGGCGCGTCAGAAAATCCAGGGCGGCAGAGACATCATTGATGCCTCCGCCCACCGCCTCAAATCCCATAATGCGACCGCTCCGCTGCCCGCACCTTGCGGCGGTGGTGGTCCTGTGTTCCATGTGCTCATCCATCGTGGCGTTGTTGGCGTGGTAGGTGTAGCGGCTCGCGTTTGAAACGTGCCATGCTCGCATTCGACGCGTTTTCACCCGCCACTTCATGCGCCTCAAAAGCGGTGCGCAGGTTCAGAACAAGACCTTGCTGCTGTCGGCGATCCTAGCTGACTCGATGAATCTCGGCTTGACCAAGATGGCGGAGTCGAGCCCGGCGCGAGCTATTTCAACCTGCTCAGACACCGCCCGATTCACGGACCATGTGTTCGCGCTGATGCGCATGCTGGCATTCCGCTTCGCGCCGCGCATCCGGGATCTGGGCGACACCAAGCTGTATTTTTCCGCAGCAGTTGGGGAATATCCCAGGCTGAAGATCATGATCGGTGGCACCCTGAACATCAAGCATATGCGCACCCTTTGGGACGATATCGTGCGTCTAGCCTCGTCGATCAAGCACGGCACCGTGACGGCATCGCTCATGCTGCGCAAGCTCGGCAGCCATCCGCGCCAGAACGGCCTGGCGATCGGGTTGCGCGAGCTGGGGCGCATCGAACGGACGCTGCTCATCCTCGACTGGCTACAAAGCCTTGAACTGCGCCGACGCGTGCATGCGGGCTTGAACAAGGGCGAGGCGCGCAACGCATTGGCCAGGGCGGTCTTCATCCACCGGCTTGGCGAGATCCGGGACCGATGCTTCGAGCAGCAGCGCCACCGCGCCAGTGGATTGAACTTGGTGACGGCCACCATCGTAGTGTGGAATACCGTATGCCTTGAACGGGCGACGCAAGCATTGCCCGAAGCCGACAAGCTGCCCGACGACGCCATGCTGCAATACCTGGCGCCGCTGGGCTGGGAACACATCAACCTGAGCGGGGACTAGGTTTGGCCGCAGAGCCGCAACATTGAAGAGGGAAAATTCCGTCCGCTTCGGACTGGCGTAAATTATTAGCGTAATATTTTTCCGAATTCTGTGGGCGCCCCTATCCCTATGTCAGCCATGTCAGCCCTCCCGGCTGATTTTTTTGAAAACATTGCGATAAAGTATTTATCTGGAACGCTTTGCTATTCTCAAATGAGAATGATTCGTGTTACAGTGTTGTTTTCGCCAGCAAACTTCCCTTGCGTATCGTTATCGATCGAGGTTCAAGAGCCAGCCTTTACTCTTACACCGGATCATCATGACGACACTGTCTTTGCAGCGCTCCGCTGCCCCCGCCGTATTGACCTCCCGCCTGCCTGTGCGCCGGCACAACCTGGTGCTGCGCGCCGCCTTGCTGGGCCTGTTTGCCGCACCGTTGCTGCCCGTGGCTGCGCAAAATAGCGCCATCAATGCGGCCATCAATGCAGGCACTGCCGCGCAGGAACCGGCCAAGCTGCCTGTCTTCCCGGAAATCGTCGTCAGTGCCAAGCAGGATGACGCGCGCCGCGCCGGCACCAAGAGCGTGCTCGGCA
The DNA here is from genome assembly GCF_029892305.1 of Janthinobacterium sp. CG_23.4. Lineage (NCBI taxonomy): Bacteria > Pseudomonadati > Pseudomonadota > Betaproteobacteria > Burkholderiales > Oxalobacteraceae > Janthinobacterium > Janthinobacterium sp. CG_23.4. The sequence continues at coordinate 2,210,826 of NZ_JARXUX010000001.1, forward strand.
GTGAAGACCTGGAGCGCCGCAATGTGACGGAAATGGCTGGCATCGTGCGTTACCTGTCTTTGATTACGGCACCAGTGGCCGCTTCGGGCAGTGGCGCCGTGTGGGATGGCGCGGGTAATACCGGCTACAACATCCGTGGCCTGGAAGGCAACCGTGTCAGCCTGGAACTCGATGGCATTGCCCTGCCCGATGCCGCACCCAAGCCGGACGGCAATACGCTCAACGCCTTCGGCACGGGCCGTGATTATTTTGACCCAGAAACTTTCCGCGAAGTGCGCATCGATTCGGGCACGACGGCCGTCAGCGGCGCCAGCCCTGGGCTGGGCGGCGGCGTGGCCTTCATCACCAAGTCGCCCGACGATTACCTGGGTGAAGGACAGGACCATTACGTGGCCTATAAGTACGCCCGCGCCACGGCAGATCGCAGCAATGCGCACACGCTGACGGGGGCCGCCAAGATCGGCGCCAAACTGCAAGGCCTGGCCGTGTTCGTACACCGCGATGGCGAGCAGACGGACAGCCGTGGCAGCACGGCGCCCAACCCCGATGACTGGCATTCGAATGCCTTGCTGTCCAAGCTGGTGTGGGCCTTGCCGGGTGAGCAAAAGCTGGACTTGACGGTCGACATGTTCGAGCGCAAGAACAAGCGCGATCTGCGCAGCAAGGTCGCCACGTTTTATCCGACCGGCGTGCAGCAGGAGTCCGCCACCAAGCGCACGCGCGTGAGCCTGGGCCATGCGGTGGCACTGAAGGATTTCGTGCTGTTCGAGCGCCTGACGTCAAAAGTGTATCTGCAAAATGCGAAAACCGATGACAAGACGCAAGGCCGCTACACCTACATGACGCCGGCGCAGCGTTCTATCGAGACGAGCTTCAGCAATGACAGCATCGGCGTAAGCTCGGAAGCGTTCAAGCACATCAATGCCGACAATGCACTGCTGTATGGCGTGCAACTGGAACAGCTGAAAACGCGCCGTCCGTGGCGTGAGGACCGTCTCATCATCGCCACCGGCCAGCATCAGATTACCAACAAGAACCGCATGGCCGATATGGATAGCACCAAGCTGGCCCTGTACGTGCGCGATGACCTCAGTGTTAACCTGGCTGGCAAGAAGGCCGTGCTGACGCCAGGCTTGCGTGCCGATTACCGCAAGGATGCGCCTAAAAATTTGCAAAACTACGCCATCGGTGTGCCCGGTGCGGCCAAGGAGGTGCGTGCCGAGAGCGACACCTACTTCACGCCCAGCCTGAGCCTGTCCGTGGAAGTGCTGCCGCAAATGGATGCGTATGCCACCTTCACGCGCGGCACGCGCCTGCCAACGGCGGCCGAACGTACGGGCACTTACGATTCCATCAGCTATACGGGTGTGGGGCAGGGCTATGCCGTGCTCGGCAATGCAAATTTGCGCAAGGAAACCAGCGAGGCGTATGAGCTGGGCTTGAAGGGCGACGTGAGCAAGGGCTTGAGCATGCATGCCTCGCTCTACCAGACGCAATACACGAACATGATCGAGTATGTGACGCAAAAGGATGACCCGGTGAATTATCCCACCATTACACGCGGTTTGTTCCGCCCGGACAACATCGGCAATGCCCGTACCTGGGGCGCCGAGTTGACCCTGCGCGCGGAATTGGGTGCCTGGGCGCCATCCTTGCAGGGCTACCACGTCGACCTCGCTACCGGCGTGGCCAAGGGCCGCTCCTTCAATACCCGGACGGGAAAAAGCGCTGGCCTGGCCTCGGTGGCACCGGCCAAGTCGGCCTTGACCGTCGGCTATGACCACGCGGCCCAGTTGTTCGGCCTGGCGCTGACGGCGGTGCATGCAGGCGCCAAGCAGGCGCCGGAAAACCTGCTCACCGGCGACTCAAGTGCGCTGTTTACCGTGCCTTCGTACACCATCTTCGACTTGGCGACTTACTGGAATGTGCACAAGAACGCCAAGATTGTCGTGGGCGTGTACAACTTGACGGATCGCAAGTACTGGGATTATGCGTCGGCCCGCAGCCTCCTCGCCGGCACCACGGCGAGCAACCGTGCCGAGATCGAACGCTATGCCAAGCCTGGCCGCAATGTCGCCGCCAGCGTCAGCGTGAATTTCTGATTTTTACCGGGGAGGGGTGTTTGCCCCTCTATTTTTCCATGTTTGATTGAATGGTCTTTTTATGAAGTTATCCAAACTCGTTCTATCCCTGCTAGGCAGCCTGCTGATTGCAAACGCATACGCGGCCCCAGCCACTTTGGCGGAACGCTGGTCCACCTTGCGCTTGGAGCAGCCGAAGCTGCAGATCCGCGATGCGGCGCGCGCGCTGGGGGTGTCCGAAGCGCAATTGCTGGCAAGCAATATCGGCAAGGGCGTCACGCGACTGCAAGCGGACGGCAATCAGCCGCGCGAAATCATGCGCGCCGCGCTGGACTTGGGTACGGTGCAAGCGATCACGCGCAATGAAAACGGCGTCATCGAAACGACGGGCGTTGCCAGCAAATTCAAGCAGGCGGGCGACAAGTCGGAACAGGCCGACGTCAAGCAGGATCCAGAAACCGAAGCGCGCCAGCGCAATATCGCAGGCGGCTACCTGGGCGGCAAGATCGACCTGCGTTTCCACTTTGAAAACTGGAAATATGTATTTGCCGTGGAGCAAGCGGGCCGCGATGGCAAGCCGACGCGCAGCCTGCAATTCTTTGACGCCAACGGCACTGCAGTGCACAAGATTTATGTGCGCAGCGAAGCGGGCGTGGCAGTCTACGACAAGCTGGTGGCAACGTTCCGCCAGCCACAGCAAAGCACCGAGCTGAACGTGCTGGCCGTGGCGCCCAAGGTAGTAGAAAAGCCGGATGCCGAGATCGACGTCAAGGAATTCCAGTTGGCCTGGACAGAGATGACGGATGTGCACCAGTTTGCGCAAATCATGCGTGAATTCCATGTGACGCGCGAACAGGCCCTGCGCCTGGCGCCGGCCGGCGTAGCCGAGCGCGTGACGCCGGCAGCGCTGCGCACCCTGCTGGAAAATGCAGCCAAGGACAAGGTCGCGATCATGGCCTTCCTGGGCAATGAAGGCGTGACGCAGATCTACAGCGGCAAGGTCGAGAAAACCATGGCCGGCGGCGGCTTCTTCAACGTGCTGGACCCGGACTTCAATCTGCACATCCGCGACACGGCGCTGCGTAGCGGCTGGGTCCTCAAGCGCGGCGGCGTTACTTCCGTCGAATTCTTCGATAGCGATGGCACGCAAGTGGTTTCCTTCTTCGGCGTGCGCGAGCGCGGCAAGGCGCAGCCACAGGCTTGGGTGGAGCTGGCCGATTCCTTGCCAAAAGCCAAGTAAGCCGCAGCGGCGAGATGGCAGCGTTGCCGCCCGGCGTGTCGGCGCGGCAACAGTTGCACTGCGCGCCGCGTGCCGGTCTCATGTCTGACGCACCTTAGTGGTATGCTAAGCGCAAGGCCGCAGCGATGGTGCCTGCGTGCTGGTTCCTGAAGAGAGGCTATCATGGCAACCATCATGGCGAACGGCCTCAACATAGCGTATGAAAGCGACGGCAAGCCGGACGATCCGTGCGTGCTGCTGGTCATGGGTATGGGCCTGCAGCTGATCTCCTGGCCGGAGCACTTTGTCGAAGGCCTAGTCGAACAAGGCTACCGTGTGGTGCGCTTCGACAACCGCGACAGCGGCTTGTCGAGCAAAATGGCGCAGGCGGGCAAGCCGTATCTGCCGCTGGCCTACGTGAAGAGCCTGCTGGGCTGGCCCCTGAAAACTTCCTACACCCTCGACGATATGGCCGACGATGCGCTGGGCTTGCTGGCAGCCCTGGGCGTAGATCAGGCGCATGTGATCGGCGTGTCGATGGGTGGCATGATTGCGCAAGTGATGGCGGCCCGCGCGCCGCAGCAGGTGCTCAGTCTGACCTCCATCATGTCGAGCAGTGGCCGGCGCGGCTTGCCCGGCCCGACGCGGGCGGCGCGCAATGCTATATTGCAACGTCCGAAACGCAATGCCAGCGGCGTCGAATTGCTGGCGCACATGGCAGCGACCATGCGCGCCATCGGCAGCCCCGCCTATCCCGTGGCGGAAAAACTGCTGAACCAGCGTATCGAAGCGGCGCTGCAGCGCAGCAGGTGCCCTGAAGGCGAGGCGCGGCAAATGCTGGCCATTGCCGCCTCGGGCGAACGCACGGGCTTGCTGGCGAGCATCCGTTGCCCGGCACTGGTCATCCATGGCGCACACGATCCCCTGATACCGCTCGCCTGCGGCATCGATACTGCGGCCTTGATCCCAGGCGCGCAACTGGAAGTGATCGAAGGCATGGGGCACGATATGCCGCCGCAGCTGATCGAGCGTCTGCTCGCCTTGATCGATGTGCATCTGCAAGGTAAGATGGTGCCCCAGATACGCTTCCAGCGATCTCAAGTAACCCGCAAGAAATTAGTGTAATTTCTGGCTTCCACAAGCGGCCTGTGCGATGTTGCCCGCAGTTTGCAGTGCAGCCTGTACTTGTACTTGTACTTGTACTTGTACGTGCGCTTGCACTGCGTCGTGGCAGGCGCCTTGCATAATATCGGCAACTGTTTGTCATCCATTTACAAGCCTATGCCGGGGATTACTTTGCCGCACCCACCACTCGACTTGCTAGGCATATTTTGAAGACACCTGAGATTGGCATCGCCATTGTGGCACCGGGCGGTTGCGCGCCCGACGAAGCGGCCGTGGCGCGCGGCATTGCCCGCTTGCAGGCGCAAGGCGCCACGGTTCACAATTACTACGACCCTGAGCAGACATTCCAGCGCTTCGGCGGCACGGATGCCGGACGTTTGGCGCAGCTCAACGCCGCTGCGGCCGACCCGGACGTGCAAGTGGTGATCGCCTTGCGCGGCAGTTATGGCATCAGCCGCATCTTGCCCGACATCGATTTCGAGCGCATGGCCGACAGCGGCAAGCTGTTTGTCGGCTACAGCGATTTCACCGCTTTCCACATGGGCTTGATGGCGAAAACGGGCCGTGCCAGTTTTGCCGGCCCGATGCTCTGCGACGATTTCACCCGCGACGAGCCCGAGCAATTTACGCTCGATCAACTGTGGTCTTGCCTGGCCGGTCCGACGCACACGGTGACGGCCACGGCAGCGGGCAATGCGCAGCTCGATGTGACCGGAACCTTGTGGGGTGGCAACCTGGCGATGTTGCTTCACTTGCTGGGCACGCCGTATTTCCCGGACATCGATGGCGGCATATTGTTCCTCGAAGACGTCAATGAACACCCCTACCGTGTCGAGCGCATGCTGCTGCAATTGCTGCATGCGGGCGTATTGCATCGCCAGCATGCGGTGGTGCTCGGGGATTTTTCCGGCTATAAACTCAGTCCCATGGATAAGGGTTACGATGTCGACGCCATGCTGGCCTATGTGCGCCAGCGCTTGCCCGTGCCCGTACTGACGGGGCTGGAATTTGGCCATATCCGCCGCCGCCTTACCTTGCCGTTCGGCGGCCTGGCGCGGCTGCAATCGGATGCTGCCGGTTTCAGCCTGCAGGTCAGCGATTATCCAACCTTGTCACGCGCGTAAATGCCATGAGCGCCAAGAGCGCCGTGAACGCCAAATCCGGCAGGTTGCTGCAGCTCGATGTGCTGCGCGGCATCGCCGTGTTTGGCATTTTGCTGGTGAATATATGGGGTTTTGCCTGGGGCACGATTTCCTTGCGCTACGGCACCTTGCCCGCGCCGCCGCCGGTACTGGACCAGCTCCTCATTTTCGCCGTGGCGGCGCTGGCACAATTGAAGTTTTATCCCATCTTCGCTTTTTTGTTTGGCGCCGGCTTTGCCTTGCAGACACGCTCCTTGCAGCGCCGGCTGGGCAGCCGGGAACAGGCGCAAGCAGCGTATCGACGGCGTTTGCGCTGGCTGCTGGCATGCGGCCTGTTGCATGGTTTTCTTGTCTGGAGCGGTGACGTGCTGAGCTCGTATGCCGTTGCCGGCATGCTGCTACTGCCGCTGGCGTCCGCCAGACTCAGCCGCGTGCGCAACTGCGCCTGGCTGGTGGCAGCCGGCTTCCTGCTATTCATTTGTCTATTGATTCCTGTGGGCCAGCAGGGCGGCGCAGCGGACACGGCGCGCGAGTTGCGCAGTTTTGCCGACCGTTACGCGATGTACACGCAAGGCAGCGCGTGGGACGTGGCCTTGCTGCGTGCCAATGACTATCTGGTCTCGCTGCTATACGCCAGCATCATGTTGCCGCATATCATAATGTTGTTCTTGCTGGGCATTTTGTGCGTGCGTTTCGGTTGGCTGACGCAGCCGCAGCGCCACCAGCGCCTGTGGCGCCGCGTGCGTGCCGTGGGACTCGGTGTGGGTTTGCCGTTCAACCTGCTGGCGGCCATCGCCATCGCCTGGCAAGTGGCGGATCCCTATCAAACCGCGCTCGACACGGCCCTGTTCGAGGTGGGTCTGTTCGCCGGCGGCCCACTGCTGGCGGCCGGCTATGTGGCTGCGCTGATGCTGGCCGGTCCCTTCATGCTGCGCTGGCTGGGCACATGGCTGGCGCCCGTGGGACGCATGGCCTTGAGCAATTATCTGCTGCAATCGCTGCTCGGCACCTGCTTGCTGCAGGGGCCGGGACTGGGCTGGGGTGCTCGATTGCGTCCGGCCGAGATGCTGGGACTGGCCGTGCTGATCATGCTGGGGCAGGTGCTGCTGAGCCGCTACTGGCTGCGCCACTTCAGTCAGGGGCCCATGGAAGCGCTGTGGCGCCGCCTTGCGCGCCTGCCGACGTGACTGAGTCGCTATCTCGGCTGTAAGCACCGGGCAGCCTCCCTTCCGCAAGCACCGCGCAAGCGCCTATGATGATGACAGGCAAGGCGATATCGGCTCGGACTGTCACATCTATTTATTAAGATATTGCGATATCGCGATATATGAATTAGAATGTCTGTCTCGTTGCCCCGCAGAGCCTGTTGCTCTTCCTCTGGCAGCTGCTGCACTCAAACAAAGGATGAAATTTTGAAACACTCGACACTTTTTACAACGACCAGCCTCGGCCCGTACACCTTGAAAAGCCGTATCGTCTTGCCGCCTCTGACGCGCTCGCGCAGCACGCAGCCCGGCAATATCGCCAATGATCTGATGGCTACTTACTATGGACAGCGCAGTAGCGCCGGCTTCATGGTGACCGAAGGTAGCCAGATCGAACCACGTGGCCAAGGATATGCATGGACGCCTGGCATACATTCGGCAGAGCAAGTTGAGGGCTGGCGCAAGGTGACGGCGCGCGTGCATGCGCAAGGGGGCATCATCTTCGCGCAGTTATGGCATGTGGGCCGGGTGTCGCACACCACGCTGCAGCCTGGAGGCGCTGCACCGGTCGCGCCATCGGCCATCCTGGCGCCAGGGGTCAGCGTATTTATCGAGACGAGTCCCGGCGTTGGTGCCTTGGCGCAGCCGTCGATGCCGCGCGCCTTGGAGCGTGAGGAAATTACCGAGTTGGTAGCCATGTATGCGCAGGCCGCTGAAAACGCCATGGCGGCCGGTTTCGATGGCGTCGAATTGCATGCTGCGAATGGCTATCTGATTAATCAATTTATTTCGGCCCACAGTAACCAGCGTGACGACGAGTATGGCGGCAGCTTGAGCAAGCGCCTGCGCTTCCTGCGCGAAGTCACGCAGGCGGTGGCCGACAAGGTGGGAAAAGATCGTGTCGGCGTGCGTTTTGCACCCTTGTTCCAGAGCACGGACGAAGCGCGCGTCTATTTGGGGCTGGTCGAGGACGATCCCCATGGCACCTACATTGAAGCGATCAAGGTGCTCGAGGAAGTCGGCATCGCCTATCTGTCCTTGGCCGAAGCGGATTGGGACAATGCGCCCGAACTCCCGGAAACCTTTCGCGTCGCTGTGCGCGCCACATTTAGCGGACAGATCATTTACGCGGGAAAATACACGGCAACGCGCGGCGAACGGGTCATCGAGCAAGGCTGGGGCGACTTGATCGCCTTCGGCCGGCCATTCATCGCCAATCCGGACTTGCCGCAACGCATAGCCAACGGCTGGTCTCTTAATGCTGCTGATCCGAGCACCATGTACGGCGGCACGGCTGTCGGGTATACCGACTACCCACGCTACGGTGCTTAAGACGCGATTGCCGGTTATCACGGGCGGCGTATTTGCGCTGTAATCTTGATCGAAAATATCGTAATATGTCGAAAAGTCGATATGGTGTGATTTATGAGTGTAGATATCAGCGAAGTCCTGAAGGCCCTGGATAACCCGGGCAGGCTGGCGATCCTTTCCTGGCTCAAGGAGCCCGCCAAAAACTTCCCCGAACAGGCCGTCGATGCCGACGAGGTCGGCGTATGCGTGAGCATTATCCAGGCCCGCGCCAACTTGTCGCAATCGACGGTTTCCCTGTACTTGGCGGCGCTGCAGCGCGCCAAGTTGGTGACGTCGCAACGGATAGGTCCTTGGACTTACTATAAGCGCCACGATGAAAACATCGCCGAGTTTCAGCGCGCGCTGAGCGTGATGATATGACGCGAGAGTCGTCGGCGCACGCGCGCAATTGAACCAGCCTGCCACTATTGGCTGACGCCTTGCGCAGCGTCCAGACTCGGGCAGTCATGCCCGAGCGGCGAGGATGCACACGGGGAGGGCGCGCGTTTGGCGTGGGTGTGGTCCAGCGTACAGACTGCGGGCGCCGATCTGGCGCACAGTGGAGCTCAGTCAGATGGCTGACGCTTCTTGCATCGGAGGAACCATGTCGTTTGAAAATCCCACCATCCACAAAGGCTTTATCATTAGCGCCACGGCCAGCCAGCGCCGCGATGGTCGCTGGGTCGGCTCGTACGTCAGCCTGAACCAGGCCTGCGGCGCGTATGCCGACACCTGCGACTACGACGATTGCAGTAATGAAAAAGAGGCGCAGCAACTGGCGCTGTCTGTCGCTTGGCGCCTGGCCGACGGCATGCAGGCCGCTTAAGCCGTACGCCGCGTCAGCTTTTGCGTCGCAAGGCCACCAGCAAGCCAAGCACGGGCAAGAATAGGGCGGTGGCCAGGCGTACGGCATTCAATGAAGCCGTCTCCACGCCCAGCACATGCGGCAGGGCCAGCAGTAACAGTGGAGCCGGTACGGCGATGGCAAAGAAAAACAGATACCATGAGTAGCCCTTCCTCTTGGCCAGCAAGGCAATCAGGGCGCAGCCGATCAGGAAGGCCAGCGGTAAATTCACAAATTCCATGGTGACGCACTCTTAGCAGGGGGAGCGCGATTATACGCGTCTCTGCCTGCGTCGCGTTAATTGCCGACCAGATCAGGCGGCTGCGGCACCCGCTTGCTACCGGCCGGTAAAGCCGCGGGCGGCAGCGCCGTGATGGTGCCGCGATAGAGGCGTTGCCGGGGATGCGCCGACGCCCCGGTCAAGGCCGCATGCACGCGCTTGTCGCTGCACGGCGTTTCGATCAGCACGGGCTTGGTGCATACCTGCTGCGTAGCGCCGCTTGCGGCAAGCGCCATCATCGAGCGCGAATGGCGCGTATTTGCTGGGCCGTTTCCTCGATCTCCCGATACGCTTCCTGGACATAGCCATGGATCGGGTGCTCATCCATCCACGCGACATAGGCGCGTTCGTCGTGCTTGATGGCAAAAGGAATATGCTGGTCGCGTATCGATACGGCTGTTTCGCGCACCAGCGAGGCAAATAGCAGCTCCAGAGTTTCCATGATGATCTCCTCGCGAGACAGCAATACAGGATGATGACTGTAGCACAAAGCGCGCCGCGCGCCATGCCGGCGCCTGTGGCGTGCGCGCCCTGGCCTCAGGCTGGATGACCGATATGCTCGTACAAAATTACGCAGCCGATGATGATCAGCACCAGGCCGCCCAGCAGTTCGGCGCGCCGGCCCGCCAGCGTGCCCAGTACCCGGCCCAGCATGACACCCAGAGTGACCATGACGAAAGTAGAAAAGCCGATGGCGGCGGCTGTCACGACAATGTTGGCGCCCAGCAAAGCTAAGCCCGCGCCCACCACCATGGCGTCGATGCTGGTGGCCAGGCCGGTGACGGCTAGCACCCAGAATGAGTGCGACTGGACCGGTGCTTCTTCCTCGTCGGCGTCGGCGAGGGCATTGCGTATCATTAATAGGCCGATGCTGCCCAGCAGGCCGAAGGCGATCCAGTGGTCCCACGCTTCCACGTATGGCGCCGCCACGCTGCCCAGGGCCCAGCCGATAATGGGCGTGATGGCTTCGATGATGCCAAAGATGAGCCCCGTGCGCAGCGCCTCGCGCCATTGCGGCTTGTGCAGGGCGGCGCCCTTGCCCACGGCGGCGGCGAAGGCGTCGGTGGACATGGCAAGCGAGAGAGCGGCGGTGGCTGCGAAATTCATCGTTGGCTTTCTGTAAAACCTGGCTGGGATGGGAGTGGAAACTGCAAACCCGGCGATTTTACCCCAGGTAGAGCACCACCAGCGAGGCCAGCAGGCAATATCCGCCAAAGAAATGCCAGCGCCCCCGTTCCAGCCAGTGCGACAGCCAGCGCAGGGCCAGCAAGCCCGCCAGGAACGAGAGCAGCATGCCCAACAGGCTCGGGCCGAGCAGGTGCAGCATGCTATTGCCGTGTTGTAGATGGTCCAGGCTGCCATTTGCCATGGCCTGGTAAAAGCGCCAGCCCTCTTTGAGCAGCACGGCTGGCGTCAGCACCACGGCCAGGGCAAAGCTGAATTCTTCCGCACTGCGTTGCGGCACGCCCATGGCGATGCCGGTCGAAATGGTGGCGCCCGAACGGGAAAAGCCGCGCAAGGGCAGGCACAGGCCTTGTACGGCGCCAATCACCATGGCCTTGACCAGCGACAAGGTGCCGCCGTCACGCGCCTTCAGTCGCGAGGACGCGATGATCAATATCCCGGCGGCGGCCAGCGCGGCGGCCATCAGTTGCGCATTGCCGAACAGGTGCTCGATTTCAAAACCGGGCGTATCCTTGCGCATGATGTGGGTAATGCCCTTCAGCAAGCCGAAGCCGACGATGCCCGTCATTGCGGTAGCAGCGGCGAGCAGCAGGACATTGCTGCGCAAGGCGGTGGCCGAACTGAAATACGTGGCGCGCCAGGATGTCCAGAAGTAGACGATGACGGCGAACATGGTGCCGGTATGCAACATCACCAGCAGCATGGTCAGTTCTGGAGACGTGGGGTCCAGGCCCATCAGTTTTTCCGCCATGATGACGTGGGCGGAACTGGATACGGGCAGCAGCTCGGCGAAGCCCTGGACGATGGAAAGAATAAATAATTGCAGGAAGCTCATGGGTATCAGGACGCGGGCATGGCAAAAAGGGTCGCCGATTCTACCTGCCGGTGGCGCCGCGCACGCCCTGCGCCGGATTACAGTTTGTCCATGTTTTGCAGCCAGGCTGCGTCTTGCCGCTTGAATACGGCGCGCAATGCGCGTTCAGGGCTATCCGATAATTGATGATAGAGGCTAGAGGCTAGAGGCTAGAGGCTAGATGCTTGCATGGGTCTCTTCCGGCATCCTTTTCAGATGCCATGGCAAGCCGGGACGCCGCCTGAGGCGCCAGGGTGCCATGGTTTCATCCTAGCAGGTGGCCAATGCCAGACCATGGTTGAACGGCGGCGGTTCCAGCACATATATTTCCAGCACCAACAGGCCCGCCAGCAATTCGCCGACGATGACCGTTTCGCCCACTACGGGGGCGCTCTTGCGCTCTTCGGCGCTGTCTGTCGGGCCCGTCAAATTTACTTGATCGTCAACAGTTCCCGTTCGCGCACGACACCTGTCTTGTCTACCGTATAGGCGACCAGCAGCGCGCCGTCGTCGGCGCAAGCATGGCAGCTTTTCATGGGCGTGGCAAACAGCAGGCGCAAGCCGCCATCGCCGATGGCCGTGCTGCCGACGAACTCGGCCGGAGCAAACGGTACGGCGCCCGGGTGGGCGCTGGCAAAGGCGCGCCAGGCGGGGCTGGCGCGGTCTTCCTCGCGCACCGCGTCTTCGTCGACGTCGATGGCCGCGCCATCGCTGCCAATGAGCAAGCTGCCTTCGTTCGTGTTGGCGCGGAAAGGATAGGTCACGGTGGCCAGTGCCGCCTTGTCCAGCGGGCGCCAGGCCGAGATGAAGCCCGCCTTGCCTGCCTTGACCAGCATCTTGGCTGCGGCGATCGCTTGCGGACGCGCGCCGTAGCGCTGCATGCTGCGCAGCAGGCAGACCTCGGGCGCGGCGCTCGGTTGCTCGCTGCGGCAGGCCGACAGCGAGCGTTCCTGCCATACGGCGCGCGCGTCGACAGGGCCCGTCTCCAGTGCAAGAGCCGCTTGCGGGGAGGTCAGGGCGCAGCACGCCAGGACGGCGCAGCGAATTAGGTGGCGGGAAAAGCGTGTAGACATGGGGAGCTTTCAAGAACGGAAACAGGAGAAGCGTCAATTATAGGAGGGGGCCGGCGTGCTGGCCCGCACCATCGGCTTGCTTCAGGGCGCTGTACGACGCGTATTGCGCGCTTTGGCGCCCGGCCAGACGGGTGGGGATCGTGGTGCGGCTATCAGGACGCAGCGCTAAGGAAGCGCGCGTCGATGTCTTCGGGCAGCGGTCCCACGGTGACCGTGGTGTGCCAGGCGGAAGGCTTGTCGTTGCCATCAAACAAGGCGATGCGCGTGTGGATAAACAGGACCGAATACACGCCAGATTTCACGTCGCGCTGCAAGTCCCAGTGCAGCAGTTCGATCGCTTCACCCAGGCGCGGCAGATGGGCGCCCGTTGGCAGCTGAATGTTCTGATTGATGAATTCCCTGCTTGGGCCCGGTTCCTTGTGGCGCGGATCGATGTAGCGGAACGAGACACTGGTAGTAATGGTTTGCATGCGCAGCACCTGCTTGGTTAGGTATCTGCTGACAATAGCACGGGACGATGATCGGCGCGTGCGCCGCACGTTGCCAGACGCGCGCATGCGCAGTTATGTTCGCTAGCAGACGGTGCTTGGCCGATCATTCGCTTAGGCTGGCGCATTGTCCATCCTTGAGATTGCCGGAAACGCCATGATGCATCTATTTTTATCCGAAAATCGCGCCGAACTGGAGCGTCGTTGCCGAGACAAAGTTGCCAAGAGGCCTTTGCGATTACCGACCGAGCAACAGTTGCAACATGGCATACCCATCTTTCTGGACCAGCTGATCCGCACCTTGAAAGCAGAGGAGGCGGGCCTGATGGTGAAGAGCCTGGCTATTTCCGGTCCCGCCGACGGCAATGCGCTGGCGATATCGGAACTGGCCGATAGCGCCACCACGCACGGCGGGCAATTACTGGCACTTGGCTATTCGGTCAGCCAGGTGGTGCACGATTATGGCGATCTGTGCCAGGCTGTCAGCGATCTGGCCCTGGCGCTGGGCGAGCAATTCGCCGTCGAGGAATTCAGGACGTTGAACCGTTGCCTCGACAACGGCATTGCCGAAGCCGTCTCCGAATTTACCCAGCAGCGCGACGTGCTGATTGCCGACCGGCAGGCTTTGCTGCTGAGCCAGCGCATCGGCTTTTTTGCCCATGAATTGCGCAATCACCTGCGTACGGCCAGCCTGGCCGTCGCCTCGATCAAGCAGGGCGGCATGGGCGTGACGGGGGCGACGGGCGCCGTGCTCGACCGCAGTCTCGTCGGTTTGCGTACCCTGATCGACCGCTCTTTGGCGGAAGTGCGGGTGGAGGCGGGACTGACCTTGCAGCGGTCGGTCTTCTTGCTCAGTAATTTTATCAGTGAACTCAGCTATTCGGCGCAGCTGGAGGCGGACTTGCTGCGCTGCACCTTGGTTGTGGAAGAGGTTGCTCCCTTGCTGCAGCTCGATGCCGACCAGGATTTGCTGCTCTCTGCGGTGGGGAACTTGCTGCAGAATGCCTTCAAGTTCGGTGCGCCAAATGGCACGGTGGTGCTGCGCGCGTATGCGAGTGGCGAGCGTGTCAAGATCGAAGTAGAAGACAACGGCGCCGGCCTGGCGCCGCAGGCCGCGCATGACTTGTTCTTGCCGTTTACGCAAGGCGGTGCCAACAAGACGGGACTGGGCCTGGGCCTGTCGATTGCCCGGCGCAGCGTGGAAGCCAATGCTGGCACCTTGAGTGTGGAAAGTGTGCCTGGTCATGGTTGCATCTTCATCATCGACCTGCCGCAGCGCGCCGCAGCTACCGCAGCGCTGGCCATCTAAGTTGCCATCCGAGCAGATTCGGGCTGGCAGAACACTTGCGGTGCCAGCGTGACGCGATTGCGCAGCCTGGAGCTGGGGCGGGGCGGCGACTCGCTGGCCATCTTCGAGATCTAGCTTGCGCCCTGTGCCAGCCAGTCGCGTGGCGACAAGCCGGTGCATGCGCGAAAGGCCCGGGTGAAGGCCGGCTGGCTGCCATAGCCCACTTCCAGCGCGACATCTTGCACCAGCCAGCCTTGCCGTAGCAGCGCCTGGGCGCGCAGCATGCGCTGGCCCGTCAGGTATTGGGCCGGCGGGCAAGCGATGGCCGCATGGAACTGGCGCGCGAAGCGGCTGCGCGACATGCCGCACAGGCTTGCCAGCGATGCCACCGTCCAGTGGCGCCCTGGGTGCTCGTGCATGGCAGTCATGGCATTGGTGAGGGCGGCGTTGGACTGGTCGAGCAGGCACGCGGCCGACATGAGGCGGTTGGCCAGCGCATGGCGTAATAGCTGGACGATCAGGACGTCGCACAGACGGTTGAGCACCACTTTTCGCCCCAGTCCGCCACGGTGGGCCTCATCGAACAGCAGTTCGAGCACGCCAGACATGGCTGGAAGTTGCGCAAGTGGCAAATGCAGGCAGGCCGGCAGACTGTTGAGCATGGCCTCATCGTCGCCGGCCAGATGCACGGTGGCGCATAGCAGTTGCGCCGTGCAGGCGCCGGTGCGCAGCGCATGCGTATGCGGGCGCGGATAGAAAACCAGCGCGGGCGCATCAATGCGCAGCACGGTGCCGTCTGCGTGGGCGAAAGTCGCCGGCCCCTCGCGCACCAGGTGCAAATGCCCCCTTCCCGGTTGCGCGGGAAAGTGGTTATTGCCGCAAAACGCCCCCTGGAAAAAAGTATCGGCTGAAAATCCAAAGCGCAGCAGCAAGGCAGACAATTGATCCATGGAAGTAAGATAAAGACGATAAGGTATAAATTGTATCCCTAAAGCAACAAAAGTTTCCACATTTTTCGCTATGATGGCGCCTTGATGTTTGTTCTGATATGGAGTGTGAAAATGGCATTATCCAACTTAAAGATCGGTACCCGCCTGTATCTGGCCTTCGGCGTCGTCGTCGCTTTGCTGGCCATATTGGTCGCCTCTGCGCAGGCGAATTTTTCCCGCCTGGATGATGCCAATGGACTCAATATTCATACCTATGAAGTCATGCGGGAGGCCGATGCCTTGCTCGTAAGCCTGATCAACATCGAGACTGGTGAGCGCGGCTTTGCCCTTACCGGCAAGGATAGCTCACTGGAGCCGCTGGCAAGTGGTCAGCGCGATTTTGCCGAACATTTGCAAAAAATCCGCGCCTTGACTGCCGACAACCCTGCACAGCTGGACCGACTGAAGACATTGGAAGGCGCACAGAAGCAATGGCTGGCGACGGCGATCGAGCCCGTGATCGGCTTGCGTCGCGCGGCGGTCGTCGATGGCAGCCTCGACGCCGTGGTGGCTGCCGAGCAGGCTGGCAAGGGCAAGGCCGCCATGGATACGATGCGCATTGTACTTGCCGATATCGGCAAGACGGAAAGTATGTTACTCGCGCAGCGTGCCCTGGATGTGGCTGCCTTGAAATTGCGCACAACGCTGGTCTTGCTGGGCGGCGGCGCGACCGCCGCTTTGCTGGCGTGCATCTTGGCGATCTTGCTGACTCGCAACATCACCGGCCCACTGGCCGAGGCGGTGGCGTTGGCCCAGCGTGTGGCGCAGGGCGATCTGAGCAGTGATATCGTCGTGCGTTCGCACGATGAAACGGGTCAGCTGATGGTCGCCCTGCGTGACATGAACACGGCGCTGGTCAGCATTGTGGGCGAAGTGCGCGAAGGTACCGATACCATCGCCACTGCGTCTGCGCAGATCGCTGTCGGGACCATGGACCTGTCATCGCGCACGGAACAGCAGGCCAGTTCGCTGGAAGAAACAGCCTCTTCAATGGAGGAGTTGACTGCCGCCGTCAAGCAAAATGCGGACAATGCGCTGGCGGCGCGCTCGCTGGCGTCGGCAGCGTCCGCCGTGGCAGTCAAGGGCGGTGCGGTAGTGTCCGAAGTGGTGCAGACCATGGGTTCGATCAATGATTCCTCGCGCAAGATTGCCGACATCATCGGCGTGATCGACGGTATCGCTTTCCAGACGAATATCCTGGCCCTGAATGCTGCCGTAGAGGCTGCCCGTGCCGGTGAGCAGGGACGCGGTTTTGCCGTCGTTGCCACCGAAGTGCGCAACTTGGCCCAGCGTTCGGCCAGCGCCGCCAAGGAAATCAAGAGCTTGATCGATGATTCCGTGGACAAGGTGGGTGCGGGCAGCAAGTTGGTCGACCAGGCCGGTGCCACCATGCAAGATGTGGTCGATAGTGTGCAGCGCCTGAGCGCCATCATCGGCGATATCACCGATGCGAGCGAAGAGCAGCGTCTCGGCATCGAGCAGGTAAATGAAGCCATCAGTCAAATGGACCAGGTGACGCAGCAAAATGCGGCCCTGGTCGAGGAAGCAGCGGCGGCGGCCACTGCGATGCAGGATCAGGCGGCGCAGCTGTCGCACGCCGTGCAAGTGTTTCGCCTGACGGACGCGCAGCAAAGCGCACAGGCCGGCGTGGCGCGCCCAGCCGGGGATCGCCCCCGAGCCTTGTCCCTGCGCGCCTAGGCCGCCGTATCCTGATCCCCACAGGTCGCGGCATATGGCATTTCCGCACAGATCGTCAAGTAAATGCAGGTATGGCTGGACGAGAATGTTACATATGGGTATTCTGCGCTTTGATACTTATTTCTACACAGAAAAAGTAAAATGACGGTCCGTGCCAGCGGTAACGCGGCTCGCACGGCCAGGCAAGGTCAGGCATGCAAAGGTGAAGTCGTCCGCTTGCTGAGCGAAACGGTTGTGTTTCTGCTCGCGACGGTCAGGTAAACAGTGCTGTCATCTTTAAAATAGTAGGAGAGATTGCTCATGGATGCAGAAAAGGATGTTGTGTACGGTACAGAAGATTTGTTAATGAGTTTGTGCAACTCGGTGGTGCGGGTACTCAACGTTGCAACGCAAAGTAAAGTCAATTATTCAGGCATGGTGCAGCGCATCACGAAGACCGGCCTGAAGCCGGACATCGGCTGCTTCGTCATGTTCGATGGCGGTTTCACTGGCCTGGTGGTGCTCAATTTCGCCGCCGATACGGCGATGGAAATCTACGAGCGCTATATGTTGCACATGGGTATGCCAAAGTCGGAACTGGCCAGTTTCTACACGTCGGACGAAGTGTCGAACATCATGGGCGAGCTGATGAACCAGATCGTGGGCGACTTTACGGGCAAGGTGCGGCGCGAGCTGCAAACGAACATCACCCAGAGCCAGCCGAAGATGCTGGTGCTGAACAAGCAGGTGATGCTCAGCGTGGACACGCCGCTGGACCGTCCGGAAATGCGCCGCGTCACCTTTTACACGGAAAAAAATAACATTTTCTATCTGGAACTGGCGATCGACCGTACCGAGTTCATCAAGTTGCACGATTTCGACTCGCGTGAAATCGATACCGACGCGCTGATGGAGACGGAATACGCGAACCGCGAACGCGACGCAGAGCCGGCAGCAGCCGAACCTGAAGACGACGATAACGCCGACCTGCTCAAGTCCCTGGGCATGTAAAAGCGCGCGCATTGCGCATCCCTGGCGGCATGCTTGCCGCCAGTTACTGCCGTTGAGTGCCGATAAAGTCTTGCTCACACATACGCCGCTGGTGCCGTTCCCAACGTAGGCGATGCCTATGAGGCGGCGCCAGCCGCCGCTGCCCAAGTAGGCGCTGACGCTCCTGCTCGCGCACCGCCACCACGTTCAATAGCTGCCGGTCCTGAGCCCCCCCCCATCCGGCGTTGCTGCATATGCCCCATGCTCTCCAGCCTGTTCGCGCTGAGGCTTTCCCCTGGTCGCTATAGAGCGATGGGGGTGGGTGCTGTATAATAGTGAAAAAGTACTTAACTACCTGTTTTCACTGGATAAAGACCCGATACCACATGCTTTCTACAGCTAACATTACGATGCAGTTTGGCGCCAAGCCATTGTTTGAGAATATCTCCGTCAAGTTTGGCGACGGCAACCGCTATGGTTTGATCGGCGCCAACGGCTGCGGCAAGTCGACGTTCATGAAGATCCTGGGCGGCGACCTGGACCCGTCGGGCGGCAACGTCATGCTCGATACCAACGAGCGCCTGGGCAAGCTGCGCCAGGACCAGTTTGCGTTTGAAGACATGCGCGTGCTCGACGTGGTCATGATGGGGCATACGGAAATGTGGGCGGCCATCCAGCAACGCGACGCGATCTACGCGAACCCGGAAGCGACCGACGACGACTACATGCAGGCCGCCGAGCTGGAAGGCAAAGTGTCCGAATACGACGGTTACACGGCCGAATCGCGCGCCGGCGAACTGCTGCTGGGTGCCGGTGTCGCCATTGAACTGCATCAAGGCCCGATGAGCAATGTCTCGCCGGGCTGGAAGCTGCGCGTGTTGCTGGCGCAGGCGCTGTTCTCGAATCCGGACATCCTGCTGCTCGATGAGCCGACGAATAACTTGGACATCAACACGATTCGCTGGCTGGAAGACGTGCTCAACGAGCGCAATTCCACCATGATCATCATTTCCCATGATCGCCACTTCTTGAACCAGGTCTGCACCCACGTGGCCGACATGGATTACGGCACCCTGAAGATTTATCCGGGCAACTACGACGAATACATGTTCGCCTCGACCCAGGCGCGCAACCAGCAACTGGCCAACAACGCGAAAGCGAAAGACAAGGTTGCCGAGCTGCAGGAATTCGTGCGCCGCTTCGCCGCGAATAAATCCAAGGCTCGCCAGGCAACGTCGCGTGCCAAGCAGATCGAAAAGATCAAGGTTGACGACATCAAGCCATCGTCGCGCGCGTATCCGTTCGTGCGTTTCGACGGCGAAAAGAAATTGCACCGCCTGGCCGTTGAAGTCGAGAATATCTCGAAAGGTTTCGATCGTCAGCTGTTCAAGAATTTCAGCATCATGGTCGAAGCGGGTGAGCGCATCGCCATCATCGGCGCCAACGGCGCCGGCAAGACCACCATGCTGCGCTGTATCGCGGGCGATCTGGCCGGCCTGCAGCCTGACCAGGGCCGCGTGAAGTGGGCGGAAAACGCCAACGTGGGCTATATGCCGCAAGACCCGACGGAAGATTTCGCCAAAGATACCAACTTGACCGACTGGATCGGCCAGTGGACGAAAGAGGGCGACGACGACCAGGCCGTGCGTTCCATCCTGGGCCGCTTGCTGTTCGGCGGTGACGATGTGAAAAAAGCCGTCAAGGTGTTGTCCGGTGGTGAAAAGGGACGCATGATGTACGGCAAGCTGATGCTGGGCCGCCACAACGTGCTGATGCTCGATGAGCCGACCAACCACATGGACATGGAGTCGATCGAGTCTCTCAACATCGCGCTGGAAAAATACGCTGGCACTCTGGTCTTCGTGTCGCATGACCGCGAATTCGTATCCTCGCTGGCCAACCGCATCATCGAGATCAAGGAAAATGAAGTGGTCGACTACCGTGGCAACTATGAGGATTACCTCAGAAGCCAGGGCATCGACTAAACACCTGTGCTAACCCATCGAGCGTCGCGCTTTGCGGCCCGAGATGCGCAGCCTGCTGTCGGGCGGTTGCATATCACGGCCACAAATCGCTGCCGCTCGCTACGGGTTTGCCAGGCGTTGGTAAATTGCTGGCGTCAGTTGGCACCATTCAAACCGACGCGCCGCGGTCCTTTTGTTCCGGCGCAACTGCTTCATTGCGTCCGTGCCGGTTTGTCCCGTTTTTGTTTGACACAGCCATGCAAACTTTAGCCATTAAATCCGTCGAGTACGAACATCCACAAGACGGAGCCAGCTGCACCGCCCACGCCTGGGCACGCACGCCAGCGACGCCATCCCCGGCCGAGAAAGCCGAACTGATCACGCGCATCAAGCGCTTGCTGATCGAGCGCGAAGCCGTGCTCGTTGCCCACTACTACGTTGATGCTGACCTGCAAGACCTGGCCGAAGCCACGGGCGGCTGCGTCTCCGACTCGCTGGAAATGGCCCGTTTCGGGCGCGATCATGCGGCCAAGACCCTGGTCGTCGCTGGCGTGCGCTTCATGGGCGAAACGGCAAAGATCCTGAGTCCTGAGAAAACCGTGCTGATGCCCGACCTCGATGCGACCTGTTCGCTCGACCTTGGCTGCCCGGTGGACGAATTTACGGCCTTTTGCGACGCCCATCCCGACCGTACGGTGGTGGTGTATGCCAACACCAGCGCCGCCGTGAAGGCGCGCGCGGACTGGATGGTAACGTCGTCGATCGGCCTCGACATCGTTGCCCATCTGCATGCGCAGGGCAAGAAAATACTGTGGGCGCCCGACAAGCATCTGGGTTCGTATATCCAGAAGGAAACGGGCGCCGACATGCTGCTGTGGCAGGGTAGCTGCCTCGTACACGACGAATTCAAGGGTATCGAGCTCGATTTGCTCAAGCAAGAGTATCCGCAAGCGAAGGTGCTCGTGCACCCGGAATCGCCCGCCAACGTGGTGGCCCAGGCTGACATGGTGGGCTCGACGTCGCAAATGATTGCGGCAGCGCAAACCATGGACACCGACACCTTTATCGTCGCCACCGACAATGGCATCTTGCACAAGATGCGCGCGGCGGCACCGGGCAAGCGTTTCATCGAAGCGCCCACGGCCGGCAACAGTGCTACTTGCAAGAGTTGTGCGCACTGCCCGTGGATGGCCATGAATGGCTTGCTGAATCTGGCGCAAACGCTGGAAAACATGCACAATGAAATCCACGTCGATCCCGCCGTCGGCCAGCTGGCCGTGCGTTCGATCAAGCGCATGCTCGACTTCGCCGCCGCCAAGAAGGCGGGCCTCAAGCCTGGTGCGGACCTGGCAAAAGAATCCACATTGTTCCAAGGAATCGGTCCAGCATGAGTACTCTCGTCAATTCTTTCGCTCCCTTCGATGCGGCCCTGGCGCGCGCGTTCGAGGGTAATTTGCTGGCCGCCTTGCTCGAAGACGTGGGTCAGTGCGACCTGACGGGCGAGCTGGTGCCGCCCGACGAGATCGTGACCGCGCGCGTCATCGTGCGTGAAGCTGCCGTGCTGTGCGGTGCGCCGTGGTTTGAAGGCATCATGAAAAGCCTGGACCGCAGCATCGATATCGTCTGGCATTATGCCGAAGGCGACATGATGAAGGCCGACAGTGTCGTGTGCACCATTGAAGCGCCGGCACGCGCCCTGCTGACGGCCGAGCGCAGCGCCCTCAATTTCCTGCAATTGCTGTCGGCCGTGGCCACCGCCACGCGCCAGTATGTCGATGTGGTGGCGGGCACCAAGGCGTCCATTTTGGATACGCGCAAGACCTTGCCGGGCCTGCGCCTGGCGCAAAAGTACGCGGTGCGCGTCGGTGGTGGCAAGAACCAGCGCCTGGCGCTGTACGATGGCATCCTGATCAAGGAAAACCATATTGCGGCCGCCGGTGGCGTCAGCCAGGCCCTGGAAAACGCGCGCATGCTCGACGCGGGCGTGCCGGTGCAGATCGAGGTAGAAAACCTGGCGCAATTGCGCGAAGCGCTGGAGGCGGGCGCCGTATCCGTGTTGCTCGATAACTTCAGCAACGACATGCTGCGCGATGCAGTGGCCATGACCAACGGCCGCGCCTTGCTGGAGGCATCGGGCGGCATCAATGTCGACACCGTGCGCGCGATTGCCGAAACGGGCGTGGACCGCATCTCTGTCGGCAGCCTGACCAAGGATGTGCGGGCCACCGATTACTCCTTGCGCATCGTCGGCTGATGCAGCGAGCCGCGCGGCGCTGGCTTGCCTTGGCTCTGCTGTGGCCGGCGTGCGCCGTGTCCTTGCAGGTACAGTCTCGCGAGCTGCTGGTCGTGGGCGCGCAGTTCGAGCGCGTGTTCGAGTACCAGGACAGTGGCGAGTATGCGGGACTGGGCGTCGAGCTGGTACGCCTGATGGCGACGCGCACCGGTTATACCGTGCGTTTTCGCATGCTGCCTTGGGCGCGTGCGCAAGCCATGCTGGTGCAGGGCCAGGCCGATATCTTGATCGGCCCCTACAAGACGCCCGAGCGTATCGCCAGCATGGGCTTTTCCGACAAGCCGTTTTACCAGGACCAGATGGTCTTCTACACGCGCCAGGATGCCAGCTTCGACTGGGATGGCGACCCGGCGGTACTGAAGAACCGCAGAGTGGTGCTGCTCAATGGCTGGGCCTATGGCACGGACTGGGAGCGCATGCGTCACGGCTTGCAGATCAGCGTGGCCAATAATGTGGAAAATGGCTTGAAGATGCTGGTGCACAAGCACGTCGATGTGTTCGTCAGCAACCGCCGCAATACCGATCCCGTGATCAGCCGCCTGGGCTATGGCCGCCAAGTGAAACCCTTGCCCAAAGTCATAGAAATACAAAACGGCTATTTCGCCTTCCCCCGTTCGCCCGCCTTCGACAAGCTGCGCCTGCAGTTCGACCAGGAATTGAATAAGCTGATAGAGACAGGCGAATTGAAGCGACTGGGCAAGCGCTACGACGTCGGCGTGCCCTGAGTGCATGCCGTCGGCTGTGGCGGCATGCTTGCTGTAGCGGCATTACAGCTGGCGCGCTTCGAAGGTGTTGCACTGTGAAATCTGGCCGCTTGCCAGGCCCTTGCTGAACCAGCGCACGCGCTGTTCCGAGCTGCCGTGCGTAAACGAGTCAGGCACGACATGGCCTTGCGACTGGCGCTGCAGCGCATCGTCGCCGATGGCCGTGGCCGCTTTCAGCGCCGCCTCCACGTCGCCCTGTTCCAGGATCTTGCGCTCCTGGTTCGCGTGGAAGGCCCAGACGCCGGCAAAGCAGTCGGCCTGCAATTCCAGGCGCACGGACATGGCATTGGCCTGGCGCTCCGACTGTGTGCGGCGCGCCTGGTCGACCTTTTCGGACAAGCCCAGCAGATTTTGCACGTGGTGGCCCACTTCGTGCGCGATCACATAGGCTTCGGCAAATTCGCCCGAGACCTTGAAGCGCTGCTGCATCAGCTTGAAGAAATCGAGGTCCAGGTAGATTTTCTGGTCGCCCGGGCAATAGAAGGGCCCGCTGGCGCTCTGGCCCGTGCCGCAGGCCGTCTCGGTGCTGCCCGAAAACAGCCGCAGCTTGGGGCGCACATAGCTGCCGCCTTCGGCCTTGAACAAGGCGCCCCAGGTGTCTTCCGTATCAGCCAGCACGATTTTCACGAAGCGTGCCATGTCGTCCGATGCCGGTGACTGGCGCGCGGGCGCCTGGCTTTCCTGCGTGCTGACCTGGCCGCCACCGCCGCTAAGCAGATTGAGCAAGGTCAACGGATTGACGCCCAGCACATAGCCGCCGATGAGGGCGATGACGATGGTGCCGATACCGATCGAGCGCCCACCAAGGCCAAAACCGCCGCCACTACCACTGCCTGCCACGCCACGGTAGTCTTCCACATTGTCGCTTTCGCGATTGCCTTCCCATTTCATGCTCTTTACTCCTGCTGTGATGGTGCGCTTGATTGCTGACGCCTGTATGGACGTTGCGCGACGAATCTTGTCATTATCGCAGTTATCAGGACAAGGACACGGGCGAGCATGTTACCCTTTGCAACTTTCCACCCATTCCACATCAGGGGCGCGCATGGCGCTCGCCAGCGAGACACACATTTCGCCCACGGCGGTAGTTCAGTACAACGCCTGCAAGGCCCATGATGTGCCAGCCTTGCTGGCCATCTATGCCGATCTCGCTGGACAGGCGTTCAGCGTGGCTGGTGCTTCAACGCTTCACGGCGGCTGAGCGGGGACAATCGCTGGCGATGCGCGTTAGTAAAGGCCACCACGTCTTCGGGCGCGTGGCGCGCGTAGTCGCGCAGGGCCCAGCCGATGGCCTTGCGGATGAAAAACTCGTCTTCCTGGGCCAGCGCCAGTGCTGCATCGAATAGCCAGCCGGCATCCGTGTTAGCGCGCCAGCCCAGTTGGTGCAGCATGGCGATGCGGCGCAGCCAGAAATCCGTGTGGCGCATGGCGTCATCCATATGTGCATGGGCGTCGCCGCCGCGCCGCAGTTCGGCCTGCAGTACGTCGCCGATGACGCCCGCCATGCCATCGACGCTGTCCCACCACGCGCGCTGGCGCGCCAGCGCCAGCAGGGCGGGGACGTGAGCTGGATTCAGTTGCCTCTGGTATCGGGCCAGCAGGTCGAGCGCCACGTGCTGGTATTCGCGCTGCGGCTGCTGCCACAGCAGTTGCGCCTGTTCCAGCAAGACATCTGAACCGACACCTTGCAAGCGCGCCAGCCAGGTGTTGGCGGCCAGGCGCCGCTGCGGCGCGGCCACCCCCAGGAACACGAACTGGTTGCGCAGATAAGCCTGCATGGACACCGCGCGTGCGGGATCGGCGGCCGCTTCCAGCGCGGCTGTCAATGCTGTCTGCAATTGCATCGCATCTCGCTTTCTTCCAGGCGTAAAAAAAGCGCTCCGAAGAGCGCTCTAGTCTGGCTATCCAAGCGGCTGACGACACCACGGCGCGTGGCAGCGATGTGTGGCCGAGAAGCGCAAGCGTACGCGAGTACGCTCAACGTTGCAGGGCGCACAGCGCCACACGCCAGCCTGGATTGGCGCTATTACTGGACTTTTGCCTTCTTCATCAGTTCATCGCGGTAGGTGGCGAGTTTCTTCTGTTGCAGCGACTCGGCCACTTGCCCCTTGACTTCTTCCAGTGCCGGCAGCTTCGTCGCACGGGTTTCTTCCAGCTTGATCACGTGGAAACCGAATTGCGATTGCACCGGTGTTTGCGTGACTTGGCCTGGTTTCAGGGCGACCATGGCGTCGGAGAATGGTTTCACGTACGAAGCTGGGCTCGCCCAGTCCAGGTCGCCGCCATTGGCTGCGGAGCCGTCTTTCGATACTTTCGCCAGTTCTTCAAACTTGGCGCCGCCTTTCAGCTTGGCGATGATGTCTTTCGCTTCCGCTTCGGTGGCGACCAGGATGTGGCGTGCGTGGTATTCCTTGTCGCCAGCCTGTGCCTTGAACTTGTCGTACTCGGCCTTGATTTCAGCGTCCTTGACAGGGTTTTTCTTGACGTAGTCAGCCAGCAGGGCATTGATGATGATGCTTTGACGGGCATTGTCGATCTGCGACTTGATTTCGGCACGCGTGCCGTAGCCTTGCTTGTCGGCTTCCTGGATCAGCACTTCACGGCCGATCAAGTCTTTTTTGATGGCTTCGCGCAATTGCGGCGAATCAGCTTGCTTGCCTTGGGCGACGACTTGCTTGACGACCTGGTCGAGGCGTGACGAAGGGATGGCCTTGCCATTGACGGTGGCGACGTTTTGCGCGAACGCAGGAACCGCTGCGACGGCGAGCAGGGCTAAGATCAGGCGGGCTGGCTTCAAAATCATGTTCATTCCTAATAAATATACAAAAACCGATACAAGAGATGGCGACTGTCGTGCAGTTGGCATTGAGGCGCACAATACACGACCGGCGCCGAAAAGGGCGCCGGGGAGGTCAGTTCTTACTGAACTTTCGCTTTTTTGATCATTTCTTCCTGATACGCTTGCAGTTTCTTTTGCTGCAGCGCTTCGGCGATCTGTGGCTTGACCTCTTCCAGGGTCGGCAGTTTTGCCGCGCGCGTGTCGTCCAGCTTGATCACGTGGAAACCGTTAGGCGTTTGCACCGGAGTCTCGGTGACTTGGCCTTTTTGCAGCTTGACGAAGGCGTCGGAAAACACTTTCGGGAAGGACGATGGGGCTGCCCAGTCCAGGTCGCCACCATTGTCGGCCGAACCGGCATCTTTCGATTGCTTGGCCAGGTCTTCGAACTTGGCGCCGCCTTTCAGCTTGGCGATGATGTCTTTCGCTTCGGCTTCGCTGGCTACCAGGATGTGGCGCACATGGTATTCCTTGTCGCCGGTCTGGGCCACGAAGCGATCGTATTCAGCCTTGATTTCAGCGTCGTTGACTGGATTCTTTTTCAGGTAGTCGCCGACCAGGGCGTTGATGACGATGGCCTGGCGTGCGTTCTCGATTTGCAGCTTGACAGCGGCATCTTTACCGAAACCTTTGTTTTCCGCTTCTTGCATCAGCACTTCACGGCCGATCAAGTCCTTCTTGATCATTTCGCGCAATTGCGGCGAATCCGGTTGCTGGCCTTGGGCGACGACTTGCTTGACGACTGCATCAACGCGCGACGATGGGATAGGCTTGCCATTAACAACGGCAACATTTTGCGCAAAAACAGGTACCGCGACAACGGCGAGTAGTGCGATCAGCAAGCGGGCTGGCTTAAAAGTCATTATTAAATCCTGTTAGGGAAAGTTTCGTAAAAAACGCATGGAAAGAAAACGCCTACATGACGCTTGCGGCAAGCGGCAAACCAAGTTTCCCTGGTATGCCGAAACGCCATCCCATCCTGATACTCATACTGCTTCGGACGGCGCCAAGGCAACAATTGCCAATGCATGTATCTCATTATGCATCATATCGTGCACGGAATCATACACCAGTCGATGCCGCATGACGAGCCTGAGCCCCTCAAATTGACGAGAAATAATGCGTAGATTGTAATGGCCTCCGCCCGAAGCGGCGCCCGCATGACCGCGGTGGCGCGCCGAGTCGTCTTCCAGCACGCATTCCAGAGGAGAAAGTGCCGTTTCCAGACGGCTACGGATGCGCTGCATGCGCGTTTCTGGCGAGCTAGCTATTGTGTTCATGCTTCTTCCTTGATATGTTTGGCCAGGAACAGGGTTTGCGCCACGATGAAGGCGAAGAAAATGCCGGTCGCGCCAAACGCTTTGAAGCTGACCCAGACGGCCATGTCGCCTTGGAACAGTACAAAAGCGACGAACAGGTTCAATGCGCCGATCGCGCCAAAGAAAATGATCCAGGCGGCCAGTAACTGCTTCCAGACTGCATCGGGCAATTGCACTTGCGCTTCCATGGTCTTGCGGATCAGGTTTTTCTTGAAGCCCACCTGGGCAATCAGGAGGGCCAGGCCGGACAGCCAGTAGATCAGGGTCGGCTTCCATTTCAGGAAGAAATCGTCATGCAGATAAATGCTGGCGCCGCCGAACACGACAAAGATGAACAGCGACAGCCACAGCATGGCGTCGACCTTGCGCCCGCGCAGCAGTAAATAGCTGACCTGGCAGGCGGTGGCGACGATGCCGACCACAGTGGCGAGTATCCATGGTGCCTGCTCAGGCTTGATCAGGCCGCCCGATACCAAGCCGGACAGGTATTGCTGCACCAAATCATGCGTGGCCGTTTCATACATGCCGCCCAGTTTGAAGGCGGCGAAAAAGGCGATCAGGGGGAAGAGGTCGAATAGAAATTTCATGGCGAGACTTTACTATGAGCGTGGTGTAAACATCTTAGGAATAACTTAGGAGCAACATTCGTGCTCCCAGTGACCCCTGTGGCCTTACGGCTGTGGATCGAAGCGCAAGGAGGCCGAATTGATGCAATAGCGCAAGCCGGTTGGCGGCGGGCCGTCCGGGAAGACGTGGCCCAGGTGGGCGTCGCACACGGCGCAGACAATTTCCGTGCGCACCATGGCGTGGCTGCGGTCAACGATTTCCGTCACGTTAGCCGGGTCGAGGGCCTGGAAATAGCTGGGCCAGCCGCAGCCGGAATCGAACTTCGTGTCCGAGGCAAATAATGGCGTATTGCAGCAAACGCAGGTGTAGATGCCGTGTTCATGGTGATCCCAGAACTTGCCTGTGAAGGCCCGCTCCGTGGCCGCATGGCGCGTGACCTGGTATTGCATGGAATCGAGCATGGCGCGCCATTCGGCGTCGGTTTTTTTGACTTTATTCGTGGTCATGGTAGTACCTCAGGATGAGCAACTGACTTCAAGGTGGCTGGCCCAGTCGGGTGGCAGGGCCGCATAGTGATGGTGTTCGGGCTGTTCGTCAAATGGCTTTTGTAAAATTTCCAGCAAGGTTGTCACTTCCGTGTAGTCCTGCTGCTGGGCTTTTTCGATAGCCACTTGCGCCAGGTAGTTGCGCAGCACGTATTTCGGGTTGACCTGGTGCATGGCCACTTGCCGCTGCGCATCGACACTGCCTTCCTGCAGCAGGCGCGCGCGATACGTCGCGGCCCAGGCATCGAAGCCGGGGCGGTCGATGAACATGTCGCGCAGTGGCGTGTCATGCTCGGGGGCGGCCACCTGCAGTGTCGCCAGGGTGCGGAAAAAGTGGGTGAAATCCACGCTGTTCGCTTGCATCAGCGCAAACATGCTGTCGAACAGCGTCGTATCGTCGTCCTGCTGCGCCTGCAAGCCCAGCTTGGCGCGCAGCAAGCCATTCATCTTGTCCGCAAAGGCGGGCTGGTACGCGTCCAGCGCCGCCTGCGCCTCGGCCACCTCGCCGATCAGCGGCAGCAGCGCCTGGCCCAGCGCATGGCAGTTCCAGTGGCCCACCTGCGGCTGATTGGCGTAGCTATAGCGGCCCTGCTGGTCCGTATGGTTGCAGATATGTTGCGCGTCAAACGCTTCCATGAAGCCGAAGGGGCCGTAATCGAGGGTCAGGCCCAGGATCGACATATTGTCCGTGTTCATCACGCCATGCATGAAGCCGACCGCTTGCCATTGTGCAATCATGTGCGCGGTGCGCACGCACACTTCGTGCAGCAAGGCTTGGTAGGGATTGGCTGCAGCGCGTAAATGCGGGTAAAAGCCATCGATGACGTAATCGGCGAGGATTTTCAGCTCTTCCGGCTTCTTGCGGTAAAACCAGTGTTCGAACGAGCCGAAGCGGACAAAACTCGGTGCCATGCGCGTCACGACGGCCGCCGTCTCCACCGTTTCGCGCATGATGCCTTGTTGCGAACCCATGATAGACAGCGCGCGCGAAGTGGGTATGCCCAGCGCCGCCATGGCTTCCGAGCAGAGGAATTCACGGATCGACGAGCGCAGCACGGCGCGTCCGTCGCCCATGCGCGAATACGGCGTGGCGCCAGCGCCTTTCAGCTGCAGCTCCAGCGGACCGTCTGCGGTGGCGAGATCGCCCAGCAAGATGGCGCGGCCATCGCCCAGTTGTCCGGCCCAGACGCCGAACTGGTGGCCCGAGTACACGGCCGACAGTGGCCTGGAGCGCTCGGCGACGACGTTGCCGCTCAGCAGCGCCACAAAGTCCGGCTCGGCCAGGCGCGCGCAATCGAGGCCGACCAGGCTGGCTGCCTGCGCGCTGGCGGCCACGAAATACGCGGCGGGCAAGGGCGTCGGCATCAAATGCGTATAGAACGCCGGCGGCAAAGCCGCAAAGGCATTATCCAGTGGTAAGGTAGTAGCGCTGATGGCGATTCCATTCAAAA
Source organism: Janthinobacterium sp. CG_23.4 (assembly GCF_029892305.1). Taxonomy (NCBI): domain Bacteria; kingdom Pseudomonadati; phylum Pseudomonadota; class Betaproteobacteria; order Burkholderiales; family Oxalobacteraceae; genus Janthinobacterium; species Janthinobacterium sp. CG_23.4. The sequence goes on from NZ_JARXUX010000001.1 coordinate 2,240,354, forward strand.
AAAGAGATGGCGGCAAACAGCGCCAGTCTGGAGTGCGATTTTACCGCACCGCGCCAAGGCGTGTGGCGGGCGCTGCGGCGGGTGCTTGCGCGGCACAAAACGATAGCGAAAATGCCATGTTGCATTGCAATATCGAAATGCGTTGACGATTTCCGCACGCTCGTACGAAACTAGGGCAGTCTTTCCAATCCAAGAATCACCAAATATTCATTCCAGGAGACACGATGGCGGCATTTCCCTTGAGTCCAGTAATGGGCCAGATGATGAATCAGCCCCTGCTGATTTCGAGCATTATCGAGTTTGCAGCGCGTCATTATGGCGCCAGTGAAATCATTTCCCGGCGCGTCGAGGGTGATATGCACCGCTACACTTACCGCGCATGCCACCAGCGCGCGCGCCGCCTGGCGAACGCCTTGCATAGCCTTGGCGTCGGCATGGGCGACCGGGTTGCCACCCTGGCCTGGAATGGCTATCGTCACCTGGAAGCTTACTATGCCGTGTCTGGCTCGGGCGCGGTGCTGCACACCATCAATCCTCGTTTGTTTCCCGATCAGATCGCCTATATTTCAAATCACGCGCAAGACCAGGTTTTACTGTTTGATTTGACGTTCCTGCCGGTGGTGGAAAAAATTGCCGCCGACTGCACGTTTGTGCGCCACTTCGTCCTGATGTGCGAGCGCGACCGCATGCCCGCCAGCAGCGCCATCCCCGACCTGCTGTGCTATGAAGACTTGATCGCCACGCATAGCGACGATTACACCTGGCCCTTGTTCGACGAGAATGCGGCCGCCACGTTGTGCTACACATCCGGCACCACGGGCAACCCCAAGGGCGCCCTGTATTCGCACCGCTCGACCGTGCTGCACGCGTATGCCTCGGCCATGCCCAGTGCGCTCAACGTGCGCTCCTCCGATACGGTGTTGCCCGTCGTACCCATGTTCCACGTGAATGCCTGGGGCTTGCCATATTCCGTGCCCCTGTCGGGCGCGCGCATGGTGTTTCCCGGCGCGGCGTTGGATGGCAAGTCACTGTACGACTTGTTCGAGGCGGAAAAAGTGACGTTCTCGGCCGGCGTGCCAACAGTCTGGCTGGGCTTGCTGAACCATGCCTTGCAAAACAAGTTGACATTTTCCACCTTCCGCCGCACGGTGATCGGCGGTGCTGCCTGCCCGCCGGCCATGATGGATACCTTGATCGACAAGTTCGACATCGAAGTCATCCACGCCTGGGGCATGACGGAAATGTCGCCACTGGGCACGGCGGGCGGCTTGCAGAGCCAGCACCTGGACTTGCCGAAGGAGGCGCAGCGCAAGATCCTGCAAAAGCAGGGTCATGCCATTTACGGCGTGGACATGAAGATTGTCGACGACGATGGCAAGGAGCTGCCATGGGATGGTGTTGCCTACGGCCACTTGCTGGTGAAAGGGCCGTGGATTATTTCTTCGTACTACAAGAATGAGGGCGGCGACGTGCTGCAAGATGGCTGGTTCCCCACGGGCGACGTGGCCACCATCGACGCGGATGGCTATATGCAGATCACGGACCGCAGCAAGGACGTGATCAAGTCGGGCGGGGAGTGGATAGGCACCATCGACCTGGAAAACCTGGCCATGGCGCACCCGGCCGTGCTGCAAGCGGCGTGCATCGGCGTGTTTCACCCGAAATGGGATGAGCGACCCGTGCTGGTGGTGGTGCTGCGCCCGGGCATGGCGCTCACGCGCGAGGCCTTGCTGCAATTTTTTGACGGCAAGATCGCCAAGTGGTGGACGCCGGACGACGTGCTGTTCGTCGATGCCTTGCCCACAGGCGCCACCGGCAAGATCCAGAAGAACAAGCTGCGCGAGCAGTTCAAGGGCCACCAGTTGCCCGTAATGCCGTTCAGTTAGTGTGTTAGTGATGCTATTTTTAGCCCAAGAACCAGGACAGGGGTCGGACCCTGAGGGGGAATGTGCTTCAATGGAGCACATTCCGATCACGAAGTGACCGACCCCAGCTCTTTGCCTCTGGGGTTAGCAAATTTAGTGGCGCTCATAAATCACGCCAAAATCCTTAACTGAACGGCATTAACCAGTTGCCCGGCATTTAGCGAAACGCCGCGCGTAGGGCTGCTGCTGCTGCTGCTGCTGCGCCAGGCCCGTCTTTTCGGGCCTGCACTCGCACCGCCAAGCAAAAACCGATAATCCGATACACCGATACACCCGATACTCCACTAAGGAAGCGACATGAGTGCTCAATATCAAGTGAACGGCGCCGTTGCCGTCATTACCCTCGCCAATCCACCCGTCAACGGCCTGGGACTGGCCACGCGCACGGCTGCCGTCGCGGGCATCCGCCAGGCCTTGGCCGATGAGGCTGTGAAAGCCATCGTCATCACGGGCGCTGGCAAGGCTTTTTCGGGTGGCGCTGATATCAAGGAATTCAATTCGCCCAAGGCGCTCACGGAACCGACCCTGCACACCCTGATCAATGTGGTGGAAAGTGCGAGCAAGCCCGTGGTGGCGGCCATCCACAGCGTCTGCATGGGGGGCGGCCTGGAACTGGCGCTCGGTTGCAACTACCGCGTGGCCGCGCCCGGCGCGCAGATGGCCTTGCCGGAAGTCAAGCTTGGCATCTTGCCCGGCGCGGGCGGCACGCAGCGCCTGCCGAGAGTCTTGGGTCTGGAAATGGCGCTCAATATGATCGTCTCTGGCACGCCCGTAGCGTCCGAAAAGCTGGCCGGCACGGCCTTGTTCGACGAGGTCACAGCCCCCGGCGCGGACTTGCTGCAAGCTGCCGTCGCCTTCGCCACCAAGGTGGCCGATGTGCGTCCGTTGCCAACAGTACGCGAGCGCAAGGTGGACTACCCGAACCATGCAGCCTTTTTACAGTTCTCGCGCAATACGGTAAAAGCCATGTCCGGCCCGTTTCCTGCGCCGCTGAAATGCGTCGATGCCGTGGCGGCCGCCGTGACGATGACATTCGACGAGGGCTTGCTGTACGAGCGCGAACTGTTCATGCAACTGGTGCAGTCACCGGTATCGAAAGCCCTGCGCCATGCTTTCTTTGCCGAGCGGCTCGCCAGCAAGGTGCCTGACGTGCCATCCGACACGCCCGTGCGCGCCATTGCCAGCGCGGCCATCGTGGGCGCCGGCACCATGGGCGCGGGCATCGCCATGAATTTCGCCAACGCGGGCATTGCCGTAACCTTGCTGGAAACGCGGCAGGAAGCGCTGGACAAGGGCCTGGCGACGATACGCAAGAATTATGAAAACACGGTGAAAAAGGGTAAATTGACGCAAGAGAAGGCCGAGCAGCGCATCGCCCTGGTCAGCGGCACCCTGGCGTATGCCGATATCGCGCAGGCTGACATCGTTATCGAGGCCGTTTTCGAAGAGCTGGCTGTCAAGGAAGCCGTGTTCAAGCAACTCGACGCCGTCATGAAACCGGGTGCCATCCTTGCCTCGAACACCTCGACCCTGGACCTCGACAAGATCGCTGCGTTCACCCAACGCCCGCAAGATGTGATCGGCACACATTTCTTCAGCCCGGCGAATGTCATGAAGCTGCTGGAAATCGTGCGTGGCGCACAGACTGGCAAGGACGTGCTGGCCACGGCGCTGGCGTTGTCGAAAAAGTTGAAAAAAACGGGCGTGGTCTCGGGCGTCTGCGATGGCTTCATCGGTAACCGCATGATCGAGCAGTACAGCCGGCAAGCCGGCTTCCTGCTGGAAGAAGGCTGCTTGCCGGAACAGGTGGACAAGGCGGTCGAGAAATTCGGCTTCGCCATGGGTCCGTTCCGCATGGGCGACCTGGCCGGCAACGACATCGGCTGGGCCATTCGCAAGCGCCGCGCTGTGGAAAAGCCGGAAGTGACGTATTCGAAGACGGCTGATTTGCTGTGTGAACTTGGTCGCTACGGCCAGAAGACGGGCGCCGGCTGGTATGACTACAAGGCGGGCGACCGCAAGGCCTATCCTTCGGAGCAGGTGAACGCCATGATAGTCCAGCACTGCGCCGATATCGGCGTGGCGCGGCGCAAGGTCAGCGACGAGGAAATCGTCGAACGCCTCGTGTATGCGCTGGTCAATGAAGGCGCGCGCATTCTGGAAGAGGGCATCGCCCAACGCGCCTCGGACATCGACATGGTGTATCTGACGGGCTACGGCTTCCCCCTGTTCCGTGGCGGCCCGATGTTTTATGCCGATACGCTCGGCTTGCCCAATGTACTCGATACCATTGCCGCTTATGCGAAAGGCCGCCACGGCGACGCGTGGACACCGGCGCCGCTGCTGCTGAAACTGGCGGGCGAGGGCAAGGGATTTAATAGCTGAACGTTAAACCCCAAAATAACTGCCGGGGTCTGACCCAACGGGTCTGACCCCGGACTATTTCTTCTTCACCACCATCTTGATCGCCTCGTTGACGATGACGGGATTGTCTTTCTGGATGTAATAGCCGGTGCCGGTGATGCGTTCAATGGCGGGCGCACCGGACAGGCGCTGCCACTCTTGTTCCTGCGCCTGCAGCACGTTTTCAAACGACCCCATTTCTTCGATGCCAAACTTGTCGCGCACCAGCAGCATGGCCGGCACGCGCAGTGGACTGGCCATGTCGATATGCTGCAGGCATTGCGTCTGGGCATCGAATTCGGCCGATTCGGTACTATTGAACATCAGCTTGCGCCGGGTTTGCACGAGCATGGCGTAGGCGGACGCGTCTTTTTGCAGGCGGCTCCATTGCTGCGGATGCGTGGGATCGAGCAGTATCAATCCGGCCACGTCCTGCGGGTACAGCTTGGCATACACATACTGGTACAGCCCACCCAAGGCGTGGCCGACCAGTACATAGGGCGGCTTCAAGCCCGCTTGCGCCAGCAGGGCGCGCTGCTGGGCGGCAATGGTGCACGGGTCGCGCGGCGTGCTGGTTTTCTGGCTGTCGCCGTAACCAGGGCGGTCGTACACCAGCACTCGGTGCTGTCGCTCTACTTCGGGCACGACCTTGGCCCAGACATCCTTGCCGTCGCCCATGGCTGACTGGAACACCACGGGCAAGCCGTTCTGGCCGCTCAGGCTGTAGGCGATGCTGGCGTCGGGCAGGGCGGCCGTGGCCGGCACGCCTTGCGTGGCCGGCGAGGAGGGCAGCAGCGAGCAGCCGGAAAAACAGCCTGCCAGCAGCAAGCCGGCGCTGGAGAGGAGCATGGTGCGCGCAGGGCGGCCGACGAGTAGATGATGCATGAATCTCCTTCTTGGTGCAGGGACCGGGTAACAGTATGGCGTGCCAGCCATTATAGGCAAATCCTATGGAAGTGGAAATGCCGAACAGAGGCGGTTTCCCCGTCCTGTCAACCGGCCTCGGCGCGATGGCACACGGCTTCGATGCGGTTGCCGTCCGGATCGCACAAAAAGGCCGCGTAATAGCTGGCGTGATAGTGGCGCAGGCCGGGCGCGCCCACGTCGATGCCGCCGTGTGCCAAGCCGGCGTGCCAGAACGCATCCACGGCCACACGCGTAGCGGCCTTGAAGCAGCAATGGCGGCGCGGCGCGTCGTTGGGCCTGGGGGCCAGGCGTACGGAAAAATAGCTGCGTTCAGGGTGTTCAGCATCGCTGCGCTCGCCATAGCCTACCCAGGCGTCGGCATGGTCGCTGCCCACCTTGGGCACGCCCAGCGCGGCGAAGATGGCATCGTAGAAGCGCTCGGCGCGTTCCAGGTCGGCAACGGTGAGGGAAACGTGATCGAGCATGGGCATTCCACTAACAAAACCAGGACGGCCATAGCATAGCCCGGATCAGGGCGGTCGTGGGCCGAAGTGACCGACAGACACTGGCGGTGGCTAACTGGCGGTTAAGGGCGTTTGTTGCAAGTACATGGCGTAACTGGTGCGCAGACGGGGCAGGCAGGTGCCGGGCGGGTGAGGCGCGCTGCGATACCACGGCTGATCAGCTGCACGCGGGGCGCAAACAGCATCACGGCGCAGAAGGCCACGGGCCAGGCGGCAAAAAACGCATGCCGCCAGCGGGGCAGGAAGTCCGCTTGCAAGCCGATATTGAGCCAGGTGACCCAGGCGCTCATCAGCAATGTCATCACCAGCGACATCAGGAAGGCGAACACGCAGCGCAGGCGCAGAGCTTCGGACATGGGGCACTTTCACAATGTAGGATAGGCTAGCGTAACGAATTGCAGCAATCTATACTAGAGGCATATTTTCAATTTCAAATTCCATAAATGCAATCATGCGAGGGGGCTCATGCTTGATGACTTGGCCTTGTTTGTCGCCATCGTGGAGGCCGGCAGCCTGCATGCTGCGGCCGTCAAGGAAGACTTGCCCGCCGCTACCGTCACGCGCCGGCTGCAAAAGCTGGAAGGCCAGCTGGGCTACCGCTTGCTCAACCGCAGTGCGCGCCGTTTGCAACCGACGGCGGAAGGCTGGCAATACTACGAGCAGTGCCGCCCCCTCGTGCATGCGTTGCGCCAAGCGACGCAGCAGCTCGATGCCAGCCTGTCGGCCGTCTCGGGCTGCATCCGCGTACTGGCACCGGTGAACTTTGCCAGCGGCTTGCTCACGCCCGCCTGGGTCAGCTTCATGCAGCAGTACCCGGATATCCGCCTGGAGCTGGAATTGTCGAATCTGCTGCAAGATCTGGTCAGTAGCGGCGCCGACCTGGCCATCCGCGTCGGCGCGCTCGACGATTCCTCGCTGATGCAGCGGCGCCTGGGCAGCGCCGCGCTGGTGATGGTGGCTGCGCCGGCCTATCTGGCGCGTGCAGGCGTACCGCGCGACTTGCAAGAACTGTCACTGCACCAGTTGATCGTGGCCGAGCCGCTGCGCACTTGGCGTTTGCGGCGGCCAGGCGATGGCGCCGAGATGCTGATCGAACCGCAGGCGCGCCTGCGCGTCAATGAAATGCGCCTGGCTGTGGAAATGGCGGACGCGGGTATCGGCATCTTGCTGTGTCCGCTTCTGCAATGTCGCGATGAAGTCGCTAGAGGCAGCCTTGTGCGTGTGCTGCCCGACTGGATGCCGCAGCCGCGCCATGTGTATGCCGTGTGGACCCAGCGGCGCTACCTGCCGGCCCGCGTGCGTGTGCTGCTCGAGCACTTGGTGGCGTTTGCGGCGGACAACCCGTTGTTGAACGCAGCATTGCTGAGGCATGAGGCCGTCTTGCCCTCACCGTCTCCACTTTGACATACCGAGCTCTTGTACTTTTTGCCAGGATCGCGTTAAGATAAAGCTTGTTCGCTTGCCAATTCGGCAATCTGGTGTTTTTACGCGCAATACGTCCCTATCCATGAGAGTAGCAATGAAATATCTGATCGTCCCTTTTTTGCTGGCCATGGGTGGCTGTGAAGTTTTGTATGACGCGAACCGGGACAAGATCGGCGAGTATTGCAACAGCCTCAATAATTTTGACGACCGCAATGCCTGCCGCAAGCGCAACCAGACCAGCTACCAGCAATACGTGCAGCAGCGCGACCAGGTGAAAAAGAGCAAGAGCGACCAGTAAGCTCGCCGCCGCATACGCCGTATAAAAAATAAACGCCGCTGATGAGTGAACTGACCCCGTAAAGTTGGACGGTTAAGTTTGTTAGGCGGCCAAGGGCTGGGTTCTGTATTGCACGGGACTCAGCCCTTTTAGTTTCATCTTAATACGGTCGTGATTATAGTAGTGAATGTATTTCTTGATGCCGGTTTGTAGCTCTTCGACGCTGCTGAATTTGTTCAGGTAAAAGAACTCCGATTTCAGCACTGCGAAGAAGCTCTCCATTGCCGCGTTATCGAGGCAGTTGCCCTTACGCGACATGCTTTGCACAACGTGCTTGTTCCGCAACGCCCGCTGATACGCAGGCATTCGGTATTGCCATCCCTGGTCCGAATGAAGAATGGGGTTCTCGCCCGCTTTAAGCTTCGCCAGCGCCTTCTTGAGCATGACACCCACCAGTTCGAACGCTGGCCGCCTGGCGGTCTCAAATGCAACGATTTCGCCGTTGTACAAGTCCATCACCGGAGATAGATACAGCTTCTCGCCAGAGACATTGAATTCCGTCACGTCGGTGACCCATTTCTGATTGGCGCATGGTGCATCAAATTGCCGCTTCAGAACGTTAGGGGCAGCGTGGCCTACTTCGCCTTTGTACGAACGGTATTTCTTTGGCCGCACCAGTGACTTGAGACCGAGCTTGCCCATCATGCTTTGAACGGTCTTGTGGTTGACCTTTTCGCCCAGCTGCCGAATCGCCGCTGTGACCCTCCGATAGCCGTAGCGCCCCTTATGGAGGGCAAAGATGATGCCAATCTGCTTTTTCAGTTCCTGATGCTTGTCGCAGACCTGCGCCGCCTTCTGTTGATAGTAAAAAGTGCTGCGCGCCAAGCCGGCCAGCTTGAGCAGGCCAGCCAGGGGAAAGTGCTGCCTTAGTTCAATAATTACTTGCGCTTTTTGCGTGCTGTCGCCTGCGGTAGCTGCTGTGATTGAACTAAGGCCCGCAACTTTTTTAGGTAGGCCACCTCCATGCGCAACTGATTCACCTCTGCGACCAACTCCTCGTGGGTACGCTCTGAATCATTAACGGGCAAAGATGGCTTTGTGTCTGGAGGGCTGGGCATTTTCGTGGGTCTGCCACGGCGACGTGGCATGAGGGCGTCTATACCGCCCGTATGATAGCAGCGCTCCCATACGCCCACGGCGGCATGATGCCGAATATTGAAAACTGCAGCAGTCTTGCCATAAGACAAGTCATTGGCCCACATATGTTGCAATACCGAAAGCTTGAAGTCTGCATCATAGTGGCTGAACTTCTTTCGCAAGCCGTCCTCACCATGCTGGCGAAATAGTCCCACCCACTTGCGAACCATGGAGTAAGGAACACCATGCTGGTTCGCCAAGAATTGGAAACCACTCGCGCCGGCAAGGTATTGCTTGACCACTGCCAGCTTGAACTGTTCTGCGTACTTCGACATGAAAAACCCCAATAGGTTGGTGTCCAACTTATTGGAGTCAGTTCATGAGTCAGCGGCGTTTTGCTTTGCTGGCCCCGGCCTTGCGGTCGGGGCTGGCGCCGCATCAATCGTCGGCGTAGATGTTGTTATCCTTCGTTTCCTTGACGAACAGGGTGCCGATCACGACAGTGGCCAGGGCCACGACGATCGGATACCAGAGGCCGTAATAGATGTCGCCCTTGAAGGCCACCAGTGCGAAGGCCGTGGTCGGCAGCAAGCCGCCGAACCAGCCATTACCCACATGGTAAGGCAGGGACATCGAGGTGTAACGTATACGCGTGGGGAACATTTCCACCAGCATGGCGGCGATCGGACCGTACACCATCGTCACATACAGCACCAGGATGAACAGCAGCAAGACGACCATCGGCTTGTTGATCTGGTCCGGATTGGCTTTCGCAGGGTAGCCCGCTTCCTTGATGCCGGCGCCGATTTCTTTCTTGAGTACCACTTCGCGGGCCTTGCTGTCGGCATCGAAGTTCAGGCCATCGGCCGTCATGACGGCATTGAACGAGGCAAATTCCTTTGCCCCGATGCGCACCTTGGCGATTGAGCCGGCCGGTGCGTCTTCCTTCGTGTAGTTCACCGAGCTGTTCGACAGGAAGCCTGTGACGATGTCGCACGACGAGGGGAACTTCTTGGTTCCGGTCATGTTGAACTGGAAGTGGCAGGAAGCAGGATCGGCCACCACCACCACGGGCGAGTTCTTCAGTGCCGCTTCCAGCTGCGGATTGGCAAAGTGGGTCAAGCCGTTGAAGATGGGGAAGTAAGTCGCTGCGGCAATCAGGCAGCCGCCGAGGATGATGTACTTGCGGCCGATGCGGTCGGACAGGCCGCCGAAGAACAGGAAGAACGGCGTCGCCAGCAGCAGGGCGATGGCGATCAGCACGTTGGCCGTTGCCAGGTCCACTTTCAGGGTCTGGATCATGAAGAACAGGGCGTAGAATTGGCCCGTGTACCAGACGACGGCCTGGCCGGCGGTCAGGCCGATCAGGGCCAGGATGACGATCTTCAGGTTTTTCCACTTGCCGAATGCTTCCGTCAGCGGCGCTTTCGAGGTCTTGCCCTCGGCTTTCATCTTGGCAAACGCCGGCGATTCATTCATGGCCAGGCGGATCCACACGGAAATACCGAGCAGAAGGACGGAGACCAGGAAGGGAATACGCCAGCCCCACGCTTCGAAATCCTTCTCGCCCGTGGCCAGGCGGGTGCCCAGAATGACCATCAGCGACAGGAAGAAGCCCAGCGTTGCCGTGGTTTGTATCCATGCTGTGAACGCGCCGCGCTTGCCTTCAGGCGCGTGCTCGGCCACATAGGTCGCCGCGCCACCGTATTCGCCGCCCAGCGCCAGGCCTTGCAGGATGCGCAGGATGACGAGGATGATCGGTGCGGCGATGCCGATGGACGCATAGCCCGGCAGCAAGCCGACGATGAAGGTGGAGCCGCCCATGATCAAAATGGTGATCAGGAAGGTGTACTTGCGGCCTATCATGTCGCCCAGGCGGCCAAAGACCAGCGCGCCGAATGGACGCACGATGAAGCCAGCGGCAAACGCTAGCAGCGCAAAGATGAAGGTGGTGGTGGGGTCGCCGATGAAAAATTGCTTGGCGATGATGGATGCGAGCGAACCGTACAGATAAAAATCATACCATTCAAAGACGGTGCCGAGCGAGGATGCAAAGATGACCTTGCGTTCTTCGGGTGTAATCGGCGTTCCCTTGCTGGAAAATTTCCGTACGTCGGCTGAGCCGGATGGTGTTGCCATGGTTTGTCTCCCTATGTTTTATAGTGAACCATTGCCGTAGTCTTTTTGACCATTCTTGCAATGGCTGGGTTGGAGTTTGTGCCCCGAACCTTACGCCATGCTTGCTTGAAACTTACGCCAAACTTACAAATTATTATCTGTCATAGCTTTGCGAACGACCGTACTTAAATGTGCTATTCTGCTTTCGAAGACTTTATGATGAAGCACATAATATTTCCACAAGGAGACACAGCATGAATGAAGCCGTCATCGTTTCGACCGCCCGCACGGGCCTGGCCAAGTCCTGGAAGGGCGCGTTTAATATGACGCACGGCGCTGCCCTGGGCGGCCATGTACTGGCCGCTGCCGTCGAGCGCGCGCGTATCGAGGCCGCCGAAGTGGAAGACGTGCTGGTCGGCTGCGCCTTCCCGGAAGGCGCCACGGGTGGCAATATCGCGCGCCAGGTCGCCTTGCGCGGCGGCTGCCCTGTCACGACGGCGGGCATGACCGTAAACCGCTTTTGCTCGTCGGGCTTGCAGGCGATCGTCCTGGCAGCGCAGCGCATCATTGCCGGCGAAGGCGATATCTATGCGGCCGGCGGCGTCGAGTCGATTTCCTGCGTGCAAAATGAAATGAATACGCACATGGCGCGCGATGTCTGGCTGCAGCAGCACAAGCCGGAAGTGTACTGGCCCATGCTGCAGACGGCTGAAACCGTGGCCAGCCGCTACCAGATTTCGCGCGAGCGCCAGGATGCGTATGGCGTGCAAAGCCAGCAGCGCGCTGCCGCAGCCCAGGCGCGCGGCCTGTTCGACGCAGAAATCGTGGCAATGCGCACCATCATGGGCGTGGCCGACAAGGACAGTGGCATGTTGGTGTCGCGCGAAGTGACGATCTCTGCCGATGAAGGCATCCGTGCCGACACCACCTATGAAGGCGTGGCCAAGAATCGTTCGGCCATGCCGGGCGGCGTCATCAGCGCCGGCAACGCCAGCCAGTTTTCCGACGGCGCTTCGATGGCCATCGTGATGAATGCGAAAGTGGCGCAAGCAAAACGATTGCAGCCGCTGGGCGTCTTCCGCGGTTTTGCCGTGGCCGGCTGCGAACCCGATGAAATGGGCATCGGCCCCGTGTATGCGATTCCGAAACTGCTGAAAAAGGCGGGCTTGACGGTGGCCGACATCGGCCTGTGGGAACTGAACGAAGCGTTCGCCGTGCAAGTGCTGTATTGCGCCGATACCCTGGACATCCCCATGGATCGCCTGAACGTGAACGGCGGGGCGATTGCCGTCGGCCACCCGTATGGCGTGTCGGGCGCACGCCTGACGGGCCACGCCTTGATCGAAGGCAAGCGCCGCGGTGTCAAATACGTGGTGGTAACCATGTGCATCGGCGGCGGGCAGGGCGCGGCCGGCCTGTTTGAAGTGCTGTGATGTGGTGTTAAGTTAGTCTGCGGGCGGCTTTCAGGGCCGCCCGTTTGCGTTGCTTTCCCTGTTTCTGCAAGGCGCGCCAATAGCGGTTACAGTCATGCTTCATTTATAGATAAGCAGCCTGCCACCATGATCAAGCATATTATTTTCTGGAAACTGTTAGACCACGCCGAAGGTGCCGACCGCGCCACCAACGCCTTGAAATTGAAAGCCTTGCTCGATTCCTGCGCCAAGCTGGTGCCCGGCATCTTGAAATTCGAGGCAGTCATTGCCCAGCCGGGGCTGGAGGCCACCTATGACCTCGTGCTGTATAGCGAATTCGCCAGCCGCGCAGCGCTTGATGCCTATCAGAACCATCCCGAGCACGTCAAAATCAAGCCATTTTTCGCCGCCGTGCGTGAAGCGCGGCAATGCATGGATTATGAAGTGTGAAAACCCGTTAACTCCAAAGCGAAGGGCTGGGGTCAGTCGCTTCGCGATCGGAATGCGGCCCACTGGGACGCATTCCCCCGGCGGCTCTGACCCTAATGCCGTTAAGTTAGTGTTAGTGATGCTATTTGTAGCCCAAGAACAAGGACTGGGGTCGGACCCGGCGGGTCCGACCCCAGCTCTTGCTTCACGGGCTAAATTTTAAACTTCACCCAAAACAGGATCTCATATGACCACCTACCAACGCATCGTCCTCGCCTCGCGCCCAACGGCCGAAGTGCAGCCAGATAACTTTCGCCTGGAAACGGCGGATATTCCCGCCATCACGGATGGCCAGTTGCTGGTACGTAACCAGTTCCTTTCGCTCGATCCGTATATGCGCGGGCGCATGAGCGAGGGTAAAAGCTATGCGGCGCCGCAAGCTTTGAATGAAACCATGATAGGCGGCACGGTCGGCGTGGTACTCGAATCGCAGCATCCGACGTTTGCCGTCGGCGATACGGTAGTCGGTACCTTGGGCTGGGCTGAAGTGGCCGTCTCCGATGGCAGCATGCTGCGCAAGGTCGACACGACGCACATTCCTGCCTCGGCCTACCTGGGCGCTGTCGGCATGCCCGGCATGACGGCATGGTATGGCTTGAACCAGATCATGGCGCCGAAGGCGGGCGAAACGGTGGTCGTGTCGGCCGCCAGCGGCGCCGTCGGCAGCGTCGTCGGGCAGTTGGCGAAATTGAAAGGCTGCCGCGTGGTCGGCATTGCCGGCGGCGCGCAGAAATGCCGCTATGTTGTCGAGGACCTCGGTTTCGATGCCTGCATCGACTACAAGGCCGGCAATCTGGCGGCAGACCTGGCGGCAGCCACGCCGGACGGCATCGACGCCATCTTTGAAAACGTGGGCGGCGCCATCTTCGACGCAGCCCTGGCGCGCACCAATGCGTTTGGCCGCGTGGCCATCTGCGGCTGGATCGCCGGCTACAACGGCGAAGCGACGCCGCTCGACAATGCGCGCTTCATCCTGACCAACCGCCTGAGCGTGCGCGGCTTTATCGTCTCCGAGCAGCCGCAATGGTGGACGCAGGGCTTGAGCGAACTGGCTACCTTGGTGGCGACGGGCAAGCTGAAGTTCCGCGAATCCGTGGCCGATGGCCTGGCCAGCGCGCCCGAGGCCTTCATCGGTCTGTTGCAAGGACGTAACTTCGGCAAGCAGTTGGTGAAGCTGGGCTGATTCTCGTCTGTCGGGCGGGCCGTGCGATAATCGCGGCCTGTCTCTGTCTGTTTTTAGCCCCAACCTCTAGCCCCAACCTCTAGCCCCAACCTCTAGCCCCTACCTCTAGTCCCTACCATGACCAAGCACACCATCCGCCTCGGCGACTGGGCCACTCTGGGCCCTGACGCTACCGCCATTCGTTTTGAAGTGTTCGTCGATGAACAGAAAGTGCCGGCCGAGATCGAACTCGACGACATGGACGCGGTCTGCCTGCACGCCGTCGCTGTTGACGCTGCCGGCAACGCCATCGGCACGGGCCGTCTATTGCCGGATGGCCATATTGGCCGCATGGCCGTGCGCCAGCCGGGCCGCGGCACGGGCGTGGGCGGCGCCATTTTGACCGCGCTGATGGACCAAGCCCGCGAACGCGGCGATGCAGCGGTGGTGCTGAACGCGCAAACCGTGGCCGCGCCATTCTATGCGCGCCACGGTTTCTTGCCGCAGGGAGAGCAGTTTGAAGAGGCGGGCATAGCGCATGTGGAAATGCGGCTGGTGTTCCAGGCTATTGTCGGATTACGCGCGTAGCGCTAATCGGACCTACGACGTCAACGGTGGGTCGGGTTAGCGCGCAGCGCGTAACCCGACACCACCAGCACAATCAGTTCTGCGCGTGCGACTGGCGCCATCTGTCGAGAATCACGGCCAGCACGATTACCACGCCTTTCGCCACATACTGCCAGAACGATGACAGGCCCAGGATGGTCAAGCCATTATTCATCACGCCGATGATCAGCGCGCCGATGACCGTCCCCCAGACGGAACCGACGCCGCCCATCAGGCTGGTGCCGCCGAGCACGACGGCTGCGATGGCGTCGAGCTCATAGCCGGTACCCCAATTGCCGTTGGCCGCGTACAAACGGCTGGCCGACATCGCGCCACCGAGGCCCGCGAACAGGCCGCTGATGGTGTAGACAAACATCAATACGAAGCCCACCTTGATGCCCGTCAAACGGGCTGCCTGGATATTGCCGCCGACAGCGTAAATATGCAGGCCCAGCGTCGTCTTGCGCAGGATAAACCAGGTCAGCAGCACTACCGCTGCGGCCAGCCAGATCAGCCAGGGAATGGTCAGGAAGCTGCCGTTGCCCATCCATTCGAAGCTGGGGATTTCCGTATTCAGCACGCTGGTGCCGTCGGCCAGCAGGTAGGCTGCGCCGCGCAGGGCCGTCATGGTGCCCAATGTCACCACGAAAGGATTGAGGCCGACGAGCGCCACCAGCACGCCGTTGAGCGCGCCCAGCAGCAGGCCGACGATCAAAAAGGTGGGGATAGAGAAGCCGGCGAACTGCGCCGACAGCGACATCAGCATGCCCGCCACGGCCGAGACGGCCAGCACGGAGCCGACGGACAGGTCGATGCCGCTGGTCAAAATAACGAAAGTCATGCCGGACGCCAGCACGATGTTGATCGACACCTGGCGGAAGATGTTCATGGTGTTATTGCTGGTCATGAAGGTCGACGTGCCGTCGGCCGAGAAATACACGGTCAGGCCGTACATGGCCAGGTAGAGTACGACCAGCACGGGCAGCATGCCCAGGCGGCGCATCAAGTTCGAGGCATTGAAGGGTTCGCTGGCGCGCGCGGCGCCGCTGGTGGTACTCGTTGTCATGCTCTATCTCCTGAATGATTATTCTAATGCGTACTCTTATGCCGCTTCCAGCTCGGTGGCGTAGGCAAGGATGTTTTCCTGCGTGATGTCGTCGCCCGTCACTTCGCCCGTCAAGCGTCCCTCGCACATCACCATCACCCGGTCGCAGATGCCGACCAGTTCGGCCAGTTCGCTGGATATGCACAATACGGCCGTGCCCGCATCCGCCAATTGGTGGATGATCTTGTAAATTTCACTCTTCGCGCCCACGTCCACGCCGCGTGTCGGTTCATCGAGTATCAACACTTTCGGTGCGATTGCCAGCCAGCGCGCCAGCAACACTTTCTGCTGGTTGCCGCCAGACAATCCCCCCACGATGCCGTCCGGCCCCGACACTTTCACGTTGAGGTTGGCAATCGCCTCGCGCGTGAGCTGCGTCAGGGCGCCACGCTTGAGCACGCCCGCCGTGGCATGTTTGTCCAGGATGTTCATCGACATGTTTTCCATGGCCGACAATTGCATGAACAGGCCCAGGCTCTTGCGGTCTTCCGGCAGGTAGCCGATGCCGTGGCGTATCGCCGTCAGCGGCCGCTGGATATGCACTTCCTCGCCGTCGAGCCACACTTGCCCCGATTGCTTCTTGTCGGCGCCAAAGATCAAGCGCGCCAGTTCTGTGCGGCCCGCGCCGACCAGGCCGGCCAAGCCCGTCACTTCGCCCGCATGCAGGGAAAACGAGGCAGGCTTGACCTTGCCGCCGCCCACGTTTTCCACGCGCAAGCGCTCGGGACCACGGCTGCTGCGCCGCTGGTGTGCATAAAAGTCGTCGGCGGGACGGCCCACCATCATTTGCACGACTTTCTTTTGATCCAGCTCATCCTTGCCCAACTCGCCCACATAGGCGCCGTCGCGCAGCACCGTGATACGGCGTGCCAGGCGTTCCACCTCGGCCATGCGGTGGCTGATATACAGCACGGCCAGGCCCTTGTCGCGCTGTTCTTCGATGATGCGGAACAATTGTTCGGTTTCCCGGTCGGACAGGGCGGCAGTGGGCTCGTCCATGATCAGGATGCGGCTTTCGTGCACCAGGGCGCGGGCGATCTCTACCTGTTGCTGCTCGGCAATCGACAGGGTCGACACCATGGTGTCTGCGTCGAAGCGGGAACCGAGGTCGGCCAGGATGGCATTCGTGCGCGCACGCATTTCGCCGCCCTTGACGGTCCAGAACGGTCCTTGCGGTTCGCTGCCCATGAAGACGTTTTGTGCCACCGTCATGTTCCTGGCCACGCTCAATTCCTGGTAAATCAGGTTGATGCCCAGCGCGCGCGCCTCGCCCGGGTTGCGGATCTTGATCGGCTTGCCGTCGAGAATGATTTCACCTGCGTCCGGCGTGTACACGCCCGAAAGGATTTTCATCAGGGTGCTCTTGCCGGCGCCATTTTCGCCCATTACGGCATGGATTTCGCCGCTGCGCACCGTCAGGTGCACGCCGCGCAGCGCACGTGTGGCACCAAAGCGCTTCTCGATGCCGCGCATTTCAAAAATAATATCGTCGCTCATGACTGTCCTCGCTTGCTGGTGAAACTGCTGCCCGCCACCGGCACAGGTCGGGGCGGACAACACGTGGTTCAGGTCAGGCAGCTCAGTTTTTTACCCAGCCCGTGTAAGTGGCGACGTTTTCCTTGGTGATGGCCGGCGTCGGCAACAGCACCATGCTTTGCTTCGGCGTGCGCCCGTTCATGATGTCGTAACCCATCTGCACGGCGTCGGTAGCCATGCGGTAGGGGTTTTGCGCCGCAGTGGCGGCAAACAGCCCGGCCTTGTTTTTCAACGCATTCTGGGCATCGGGTGCGCCATCGACGGCCGTGATCAGCTTCACGTCCGTACGCTTCGATTGCTTGATCGCCAGTTCGGCGCCGATGCCCGTCGGGTCATTGATGGCGAACACCGCGTCGATCTTCGGATGCGCCGTCAGCAAGTTCGACATCACGGTCATGCCGCCATCGCGGCTGCCGTTCGCGTTCTGGTTGTCGGACAGGATCTTGATATCCTTGAATGCGGCCAAGGTTTTCTTGCAGCCATTCACGCGGTCGATGACGGAAGTGACCGGTGGGCCATTGAGGATGACCACATTGCCCTTGCCGCCGATCTGCTTGGCCAGGTAGGCGCACGACACGTCGCCGGCCATGGTGTTGTCGGACATCACGGTGGCCGATGCGCCCACGGCGCCCACGTCGACGGCGATCACGACGACGCCCGCATTGCGCGCTTTCTTGATGGCTGGCGCAATGCCTTTGGAATCGACAGCGTTCACGATGATGATGTCGGTCTTGTTGGCGATGAAGTTTTCAATCTGGTCTACCTGGGTGTTCAAGTCATACTTGCTCGACACTGTGGTGACCTTCACGCCAGGGCCACCGAGTTTTTTCGCGCTTTCTTCCGCGCCGCGGCCGATGGCGACAAAAAACGGATTGGCCAGGTCGCCCACGCTCACGCCGATCGATTTCAATGGCTTGTCGGCAGCAAAGGCGCTGCAGGCGGCGGACAGCAGCAAGGTGGCGGTAATGACTTTTTTCATGAGAATCTCCAAGGTTTTTATTGTGAAAAGCGATTGGTGCTACGGGTGAAAACTTGATTGTTGCCTTAATGTATAGCCTTGATTCATAGCCTCAATACATAGCCTTAATGGCTGCGCAACTGTTCAATCATGGCGTCCAGCTTGCCTGCATCGATGGCAAAGCCGCGTATGCCTTCGGCCAGCTTTTCGCTTGCCATCGCATCGTCATTCAAGGCGTAGCGGAAAGCCGCCTCGTCGTAAGCGACGGCTGGCTGCGCCGCGCCCAGGTCCATGCCCAGCGCGCGCTCGAACGGTACGCTGGACGCTTCCAGCTGGGCCAGCAAGTCCGGGCTGATGGTCAGCAAGTCGCAGCCGGACAAGGCCGTGATCTGCCCGACGTTGCGGAAGCTGGCGCCCATCACTTGCGTGGTGATGCCATGTTGCTTGTAATAATTGAAGATGCGCGTGACCGATTGCACGCCGGGATCGTTAGACAGGCTGCGCGCCGCTTCGTCCCAGGCCGCGCCCAAGGATTTTTTGTGCCAGTCGTAGATACGGCCGACGAAGGGCGAAATCAGGCGTACTTTTGCGTCGGCGCAGGCGACCGCCTGGCAAAACGCGAACAGCAGGGTCAGGTTGCAAAAGATGCCCTCTTTTTCCAGTTCGCGTGCCGCCTGTATGCCTTCCCAAGTGGCGGCGATCTTGATCAGCACGCGCGCGCGCGGGACGCCGGCTTGCTCGTACAGGGCGATCAAACGGCGCGCCCGGGCCACGCTGGCGGCGCGGTCAAAGCTCAAGCGGGCGTCGACTTCGGTCGACACGCGGCCCGGCACGACTTTTAATATTTCCAGGCCGAAGCGTACCAGCACGGCATCGACGATATCGGCCAGCGAGGCATTTTTATGGGCAGCAACCGTGCTTTCCAGCAAGGGCGCGTAAGCGGGCTGCAGCACGGCTTTCAAAATCAGCGACGGGTTGGTGGTGGCATCTTGCGGCGCGAAGCGGGCCAGTTGCAAGAAGTCACCGGTGTCGGCGACGACGGTGCTGTATTGTTTCAGTTGCTGCAGTTGAGCATGTTCAGGCATTGCTGCTTATCCTTTGCTGAGTTGGTGCAAGGCTTGTACGGCGGGAAACAGGCTACGGTAGCGCGCGTAGCGCAGGCTCAACGCAGCGCTGTGCGCGGCATCGGGCAGGAAAGTGTTTTTGACGGGCAAGCCCTGCGCCAGCAGGCTGGTGTCGCCGATGGCGGCAAAGCCCAGCTTGGCCGCGCCCAGGCTGGCGGACAGTTCGCTGTTATGCAAGGTGCGCATCTCGCGTCCCAACACATTGGCCAGCAATTGCGCCCAGTACTGGCTGCGCGCGCCGCCACCCACCAGCATGCAGTGGGGCACCACGGCACCGGTCGAGGTGACAGCTGCCATGGCGTCGCGCAAGGCGAAGGCCACGCCTTCGAGCACGGCGTAGCCGAGCTGCGCCGGCGTGCTGTCGTGGCCCAGTTGCAAGAAGGCGCCGCGCACTTGCGGGTCGTTGTGCGGCGTGCGCTCGCCCGACAGATAAGGCAGGAACAGGGGCGCGGATGGCGCGCTGGGCGCATCGAGCGGCAAGTGTGCTTCGACCAAGGCCAGCAAGGCTGCCTCGTCGGGCTGGCCCAGCACGCTAGTGGCCCAACGCAAGCAGCTGGCGCCCGACAAAATCGCGCCCATCGCGTACCAGCGCCCGGGCAGGGCGTGGCAAAAGCTGTGCACGCCGCTGTCGGGCTTGCCCAAAGGTTCTTCGGTGACGGAAACGATGGCGGCGCTGGTGCCCAGGGAAATAAAACTGTCACCGCCATTGACGGCGCCGATGCCCACGGCCGAGACGGGGTTATCGCCGCCACCACCGGCCACCACCACGTCCAGGGGCAAGCCCAGTTGCTCGGCGATGCTTGCCAGCACCTTGCCCGTGGCCGCATCGCCTTCGGCCAGCGCCGGCATCTGTGCCAGCGTCAGGGCGCAGGCGCTCAGCATGGGGGCAAACCAGGCACGCTTGGCTTCGTCCAGCCACAGGGTGCCGGCCGCGTCGGACATATCCGTCAGTTTGATCCCCGTCAGGCGCAGGCGTAGATAGTCTTTCGGCGACAGCACGCAGGCGATGGCTGCAAACGCGGCTGGCTCGTGCTTTTGCAGCCACAGCAGTTTTGGTGCCGTCAAGCCTGCCATCGGCAGGCTGCCCGTGATGTCAGCGTAGGCCGGATAGTCGCGCGCCAGTGAGGCGGCCTCGGCTTCGGCGCGGGCATCGTTCCACAGGATGGCCGGGCGGATCACGGCGTCATGCGCGTCGAGCAGCACGGCGCCATGCATCTGGCCCGACAGGCCGATGCAGGCGATGCGCGCATAGTCCTGCGGCCAGCTGGCGCGCAGCTGGCCCAGCGCGATGATGCAGGCGGCCCACCAGTCCTGCGGCGCTTGTTCCGACCAGCCCGCTTGCGGGCGGTGCACGTCGAGGCGCACGCAAGCCTGGCCGCGCACGCTGCCCGTGCTATCCATCAGCACGGTTTTCAGTTCGGAGGTACCAAGGTCGATACCGAGGGAAATCGCTGGATGCATATTGTTTTACGCTAAAAGGTCAGGGGCAGCCGCAGGAATTGCGCACGCGCAAGGTCGGCGACAAACGCTGCACGCGCTGGGCGCGGTCTGGGTTGGCGATACGTTCGATCAACAGGTCGACGGCCATGGCGCCCAGCTCTTCGAGCGGCTGCGCCATTACCGTCAGGCGCGGGCTGAAGTAATCGGCCCAGTCGAAATCATCGAAACCGGCCAGTGCCACGTCTTGCGGCACAGCAATGTGCGCGTCGCGCAAGGCGTGCATGGTGCCGATGGTCATCAGGTTATTGCCCGCCACGATGGCGGTCGGGCGCTGCCCCGGTGGCAAGGCCAGCAATTCGCGCGTGGCCGCGCCGCTACGCTCCAGCTTGGAGTCGCCCGAGCGCAGCAGCGCGGGGTCAAAAACGATATTGGCCTGTTGCAAGGCCAGGCGGTAGCCCTCGATGCGCTCGTGTGTCGTGGACAAGCCCGGTGCGCCACTGATGAAGCCGATGCGGCGGTGACCGTGGGCAACTATCAGGTGCTGCACCAGTTGCGCCATGGCGGCGATGTTTTCCACCCCCACCTGGTCGAACGGCTGGGGCGACATGCGGTCGACCAGCACGGAAGCGATTTTGTTGTTGTTCAGATAGTCGAGCGTGCGGTTGTGCGCCTCGCCCGAGGGCGCCAGCACGATGCCGTCAACCCGGCGTTGGTGCAAATTGTGCACCACCTTGAGTTCCTGCGCGGGATCGTCATGCGTATCGGAAAACAGCATCATCAAGCCGTGGCGCGTACAAGCGGCTTCGATGGCGCGCACGGTCTCGCTGAAATAATGATTGGTGAATGCAGAAATGGCCACGCCGATAGTGCCCGACGAGGAGCCGGCCAGCGCGCGCGCTAACATGTTCGGCACATAGCCGATCTGCTGCATGGCCGCGTTGACGGCGGCAACGGTTTTTGGGCTGACCTTGCGGGTGCCGTTGAGTACATGCGAAACGGTCGACAACGATACGTCCGCCGCCCGCGCGACATCTTCCATAGTGGCCATACTGTCTCCGGATGTATTTTTTATTGTGTACTGCGATAACGAGCGGCTGTATCGCCGCGTATGAATCTATCGTAAAAAAATCCAGATGTATTTTTATCCATCTGTGCTGCGATTGGTCGCGGCTGTGTCGTTGCGTATGAATCTATCGTAAACAAAAGAAAGCGCTTGCGCAAGCGCTTTCTTTTTCTGCGCGCAAGCGTTTTAAGCAGTGATTGGAGGGTAGTGCCGAGGAAGTCGTGGCGGTATTTGGGGTCTGACCCGGCGGGTCAGACCCCAGAGGGGCTTACTGAATTACCAGCTCATGCAATTCGCCGGGTGAGTTCGGGAACAGTTTCACGACAGTGGAAGTGCGCGTGCCATAGCCCGGCGTTTCGATACAGACGGCCGATAGCTCGCGCTCGAGGTCGATCGGCACGCCGGTGTCGGGCAAGCGGAAGTCGGGCGCGCGCGTGGTGTCGGCCAGCATGTCGAAATACGCATCGTCGGGCGCGCCCTGGCATAGCAGGCTGGCGAACTGGGCCTTGGTCTTCAGCACTTTCGGCCACGGCGCATCGAGCAGGGCGTTCGACAAGCCATAGATGCCCGGTTGCAACGGTTGGCCATTGCGCGCATCGTCATCGCCCCGATTGGAGAGCCAGATCAGCGTATGCGCGTCGCCCAGCACCAGATTAAAACCGTTGTAGGCTTTGCATCCGGGACGAATTTGCGCGATGTAATCTTGCGGCGACAGCGTGCCGGCAAGATAGTCCGCCACCAGGGCGCCGCGCGAGGGGGCGTCCGGGTTGCGCTCTTGCGGGCTACGGATATTGGTGATGGCGGCAAAGCGCGAGCTGCCGCTGCCGGCCTGGGTGATACCCATCCAGCTGCCACCAGCTTGCAGGTCGCGGCCCGCATACACTTGCGGGTGTTCCGCCCAAGCGCCGGCGGGGGCGCTGGCGCGTGCATAGAATTCATCGCGGTTGGCGGCGGCAATCAGCGGGATGTGCGGATTGACTTTCCAGGCAAAAACGATCAGGCACATGGAGGTAAATCCATGAATACTTCCGTATGGCGCGTACCGGCCGTGAGGGCCAACAAGCCCGCCGCGGCGGCAGCAGCAGCGAGCTGTTCGGCAAAACCTTCGCCGACCACGGGGTAGATTTCCATCCACGTCTGCAAGCCATCCTTCACTTCCGGCCGGCGCTTGATCTGTGGCGCCACGCCGGACGCGGCCGCCAGCTTGGCTTGCATGGCGCGCACGCGCGCCTCCAGCGCCTGGGCGTGTGCTTCGCTTACTTGGTAGTAAATGTATAAATCTTTCATGGCATTCTCACAAGTCGAGTGCGTCGAGCGCATAAGGCATGGGCAGGAAATGCACGGACACGCCCTGGGCCGAGCCGTAGCGCACGGCGCCGGCTGCGCTTGAACCCTCGGCGATCGCGCCCAACTTCATTTCAACGAGGGCGTCGATGCCACCGTTGCCGTTAGGCGCGGTGTTGACGAGCATGCCGCAAGGCTGCTCCGGGTCGCTGACGGCGAACAGTTCGCCGCCGGCTACTGCCGCCGCATCATCAATGCTGACGAGGGTGGTGCGGCGCTTGAGCTTGCCCAGGTACTGGCTGCGCGCGACGATTTCCTGGCCCGGGTAGCAGCCTTTCTTGAAATTGACGCCGCCCAGCAGCTCAAAGTTGACCATTTGCGGCACGAATTGCTCTTGCGTGGCCGCCGTGATTTGCGCGATGCCGGCATGAATTTCCGACAAACGCCAGCTATCGTTGCCGCCTTTGTGCAAGGACGCGGCCAGCTGCGGCCACACCTCGCACGCCGTGGCGGCAGAGGTCAGCCACTCATAGCGGGCGCTGCCGCATGCGTCGGCCACGCGCAGCAGGGTGCCCAGTGCATGTTCGACCTTGCTGAACGGCGTGGCGGGCAAGCTGCTGAACCAGGTGGACAGAGCCGCGCCCGCTTGCTTGCCACCGAGTCCCAGGATGACCTGATTCGCTTCATCGGCGCAGGCATCGTGCAGCTTCGCCTTGGCGCGCAGCACGAACATTTGCAAGCGCTTCTGGATGGCTGGCTGTATGCTGCGCGGCAATTGCAGATAAATGGTGGTGGCGTTGCGCCACATCAGGAAACTGGCCAGCAAGCGGCCCTTGGGCGTGCAGTAGCCGGCCAGGCGTACTTGCTCCTGGCTCAGGTGCTCCACGTCGTTGGTCAGCTGGGCGTGCAGGAAACTGGCTGCGTCGTCGCCGCTCAGGCCGATCAAGCCCTGGTCCGTGATGGCCGCGACAAAACCTTCTTGCAGCTGGGACACTGACAGGGACTGGCCAAAATCGGCGATGGGGGCGGCAGTGGTGGCGACGCCGGTGAGCACAGCGCCGCTGTCGGGCGTGCCATCGAGGGTAGCGGAGCGGGCGCCTTGTGCCGTTAAAAATTGATTCCAGTTATTCATAATTTCCATTAGATCAGCGATTAAGCATTATCATTACGGCTTCATTATAGTGATCTCGCGCAAATTGCGTCGGCAGCGGCAAAATTGCCAGTGATCGAGCCGCTTTGCGCGCACTTTGTTCACAAATGAACGAGCATAACAAGCGGGCGCTGTTTGCCAGCGCCCGCATCACAAGAATCGGAACAATGGCTTTCTTTAAAAAACTTGTAGTCAGTTCGCTCATCGCCGCCATCGGCGTCGGTGCTACTTTTGTGTACTGGGCGCAGCAACCGATCACTGCGCAAGGCGAAGCGATCGCGTTTACGATCACGCCCGGCAGCGGCGCGCATGCGGCCGGCCAGCAGATCGCGGACGCTGGCGTGCCCATTGTGCCCATCCTGTTCAACATGCTGGCGCGTATCGAAGGCAAGACCTCGAAGATCAAGGCTGGCTCCTATGAGTTGAAGCCGGGCACCACGCCGCAGCGTTTGATCACGCAGCTGGTACGCGGTGAATTTGCGCAGGAGTCGCTGACCATCATCGAAGGCTGGACCTTCAAGCAGATGCGCTTGGCGATGGCCAGCCACGCGGGCCTCAAGCACGATACCGTGGGCTTGTCCGACAAGGAACTGATGGCGAAAATCAGCCCGGAATACCGCTTGCCGGAAGGCTTGTTCTTTCCCGATACCTATCTGTTTGCCAAGGGCGCCAGCGAAATGCAGATTTTCAAGCAGGCGCACACGGCCATGATCGCTCGCCTGTCCGAAGCGTGGGATAAGCGCGATCCGGCCCTGCCCTATAAAAACCCGTACGAGGCGCTGATCATGGCGTCCATCGTGGAAAAGGAAACGGGGCAAAAGTCGGAGCGCGCCATGATCGCCGGCGTCTTCGTCAACCGCCTGAAAACAGGCATGCTGCTGCAGACCGACCCAAGCGTGATCTATGGCATGGGTGATAATTTCCACGGCAAGATCCGCAAACGCGACCTGGAAGCGGACACCCCGTACAATACCTACACGCGCGGTGGCTTGCCGCCCACGCCGATCGCCTTGGCTGGTGCCCAATCGCTGACGGCGGCGCTGGCGCCGGCCCGCACGCAGGCACTGTATTTCGTCGCGCGCGGCGACGGCACCAGCCAGTTTTCGACCAACCTGCCCGAGCATAACCGCGCCGTGAACCAGTATCAGCGGTAATTGCCGGCATTCATTATCATCAAAGTAAGAGTTTCATGACACAACACTATCAAGCCCGCTTCATTACCTTCGAAGGCATTGATGGCGCGGGCAAGTCGACGCATATCGGCTTTGTCGCCGACTACCTGCGCCAGCGCGGCGTACGCCTCGTGTCGTCGCGCGAGCCGGGCGGCACCAGCCTCGGTGAAAAGCTGCGCGAACTGCTGCTGCATGAAAAAATGCACCTGGAAACGGAAGCCTTGCTGATGTTCGCCAGCCGCCGCGAGCATATCGCGCAAGTCATCGCACCTGCTCTGGAACGCGGCGAGTGGGTTATTTCAGACCGCTTTACCGATGCCAGCTTCGCCTACCAGGGCGGTGGCCGGGGCATGGACTTGCGCAAGATGGAAGCGCTGGAAACGTGGGTGCATCCGCATCTGCAGCCCGACCTGACGTTCCTGTTCGACGTGCCTTTGGCCGTGGCTAGAGCCCGCCTGGACGCCACGCGCACGCTCGACAAGTTCGAGCAGGAGCGATCGGAATTTTTTGCCGCCACGCGCAACGAGTACCTGCGCCGCGCGGCGCAGTTCCCTGAACGCCTGCGCATTATCGATTCCACGCAAAGCATCGTTGACATTCAAGTCCAGCTCGCGCAATTGCTTGATGTTCTGCTTGAGCAAAGTGCTTGAGCCAGGCCTTGCAAGGCGTGGATTTGAAAGAAGATGAATAAAAGAAGATGAATAAAAGAAAATGATATGACCAGCTCTCTCTATCCCTGGCAACAGGATGCCTGGCAGCAATTGCAAGCCTTGCGTCCGCGCATGCCGCACGCCATTTTGTTCCATGGCGCGCAAGGCATCGGCAAGGCCGATTTCATCGAGCATTTCGCGCAAGCCTTGCTGTGTGAAGACGTGCGCGCGGACGGCCATGCCTGCGGCGCGTGCGCCTCGTGCGGCTGGTTCAGCCAGGGCAACCATCCCGACTACCGCCGCGTGCGTCCGGAAGCACTGGAAGACGAGGTAGCCGATGACGGCGAAGACGGTGAGGGGACAAAGAAAAGCGCCAAGACCAAAACGCCGTCGAAAGACATCAAGATCGAGCAAATCCGCAACCTGGCCGACTTCATGAACATTTCCACGCACCGCCAAGGCTTGCGCGTGGTGGTGCTGTACCCGGCCGAGGCGCTCAATACGCCGGCCTCGAACGCCTTGCTGAAAACTTTGGAAGAGCCGCCGCCGGGCACCTTGTTCCTGCTGGCATCGAATAGCCTGGACCGTTTGCTGCCGACCATCCTCTCGCGCTGCAGGAAATTTGCCTTGCCCATGCCCAGCCACGCGCAGGCCTTGACCTGGCTCAAGGAGCAAGGCTTGAACGATGCCGACAGCTGGCTGCGCGAGCAGGGTGGTGCACCACTGGCTGCGCTGGCGCAGTCCGAGTCGGGTGGCCGCGAGGAAACGGAGCAGTTGCTGCAAGTGCTCGCTAATCCCGGTGTGGAAGCGGCCCTGAAGGCGGCCGATAAATTGCAAAAGGCGCCATTGGCGCCGCTGGTGGCGTCCTTGCAGCGCTGGCTGTACGATGTGTTTTGCGTCAAATTGTCTGGCACCATCCGCTACTATCCGCGCCACCGGCGCGAGCTTGAAGCGCTGGCTGCACGCATCAACGTCAGCCGCTTGATGGCCGCCATCAAGGCAGCCAACGAGCGCCGGGCGATTGCCGAGCATCCCCTGTCGCCCAAGCTGTTCCTGGAAGACATGCTGCTCGACTATGCATCAAGTTGCCAATAGAATCAAACCCTTGCGTTGCCAAGTTAAGCCAGATTGTTTAGTTCTTGAGGCGCCAGTCATGGCTTAGCCGCAGGCGCGCGTGCAACTGCGGTATTGCACTTCACACGCTTGCTGGCGTTCGGCGCGCCGGGTGCGGAAGGCCTGGGCTTGCGTCGGCTGCAACTGCTGCGACTGTGCTCGCGTTTCGCCGCTTGCGGCAACGTAGGGGTTGCTGCTGGGCTTCATCGACAGCAGCGGGTTGGTGTCGTCTTCTGTTGCTTGCTGCACTTGTGCGCGGCAATCCTGGCGCGCCGACGCACACATGGGTGCGCACAAGCCCGCCACGGGGCTGGCCTTGGGGGCGTCGCGCCGGTCTTGCGCTTGTGCTTGTGCTTGCGTTTGCACTTGCGCATGCGTAGGCGTCGTCACTGCCAGGCAGGCGAGTAATATCAAAGGGCCGGCAAATTTCAGCATCAACACTCTCCACGTTTCCGCGCGCAACCCCATGGCGGCACATCGGCCATCCACTATACATCTTGATAACTCTTTTTGCCTAGCGCGTCGTACTGTTTGCCCGGCCCGGCGCCATGCCAAGTGCCAGGTCGAGGCTTGCCCGCTGCTGTAAAACGGGCCTGTAGCGGCGCATGAGCAGTTCGTCGCGCTATCGTTCGTGTGGGCGCGGGTGCCCTGGCAGCCTGCGGCAGGGCAATAGGCGCGAACCGGTACCAGATCAGCGATAATATCGGCATGCCAACCACCGTATTTACTTATGCGCGACATAATTGCTGGATTTTTACGCTTCCAAAAAGATGTTTTCCCCACGCGCCGTGCGCTGTTCAAGACGCTGGCCACGGGACAAACCCCCAAGGCTTTGTTCATTTCCTGTTCCGACAGCCGCATGGTGCCGGAACTGGTGACCCAGCGTGAGCCCGGCGAGCTCTTCGTTATCCGCAACGCCGGCAACATCGTGCCTTCGTATGGTCCCGAACCGGGCGGCGTGAGCGCCACCGTGGAGTTTGCCGTGTCGGCCTTGAACGTCAGCGACATCGTTATTTGCGGCCATTCCGATTGCGGCGCCATGAAGGCGATTGCCACCTGTGCCTGCCTGGATCACATGCCGGCCGTGCGCAGTTGGTTGCACCATGCCGATGCGGCGCGCATGATCAACGAATCGGTCGAGCATCCGACGGAACAGTCGCGCATTGACGGCATGGTGCGCGCCAACGTGGTGGCGCAACTCAATAACTTGCGCACCCATCCTTCGGTAGCCTTGGCCATGGCGCAAAACAAGCTGACCCTGCACGGCTGGGTGTACGACATCGAGAACGGCTCGCTCGATGCGCTCGACGAATCGAGCGGCAATTTCGTTGCGCTGGCACATCACCCTGCCTCGCAGCTGTAATCGACTGCAATCGACTGCAATCGACTGCAAGCGTGCGTAGCGCCTTGGCAGGGGATGGCGCAGCGTTTCCCCTGCCAGTTTTTGCACTCTCCGGTACAATCGTGCCCTATGTATATCGATTCCCATTGCCATATCAATTTCCCCGAGCTGGCTGCTCGCATGCCCGAAATTCTTGCCAAGATGGCCGAGAACAAGGTGACGCACGCCCTGTGCGTGTCGGTCGACTTGCCGGACTTTCCACAGGTGCTGGCCCTGGCCGAGCAGTATCCGCATATTTTCGCTTCCGTTGGCGTGCATCCCGACTACGAGGACACGCCTGAACCGTCCGTGGACGACCTGGTGCGCCTGTCCGACCATCCGAAAATCATCGCCATCGGCGAGACGGGCCTCGACTATTTCCGCCTGACGGGTGACCTGGAGTGGCAGCGCGAACGATTCAGGACCCACATCAAGGCCTCAAGAATCACGCGTAAGCCCCTGATCATACACACGCGGGCAGCCAGTGCAGACACCATCCGCATCATGCGTGAAGAGGGTGCTGGCGTGTCCGACGGCGGCGTGGCCGGCGTCATGCATTGCTTTACAGAATCACTCGAAGTGGCGCGCGCGGCCATAGCCATGGGTTTCTATATTTCCTTTTCCGGCATCGTCACCTTCAAAAGCGCGAAAGACTTGCAAGCCGTGGCCTTGGAAGTACCGCTCGAACGCATCCTGATCGAGACCGATTCGCCCTATCTGGCGCCCGTGCCTTTCCGTGGACGCATGAACGAACCCGGCTATGTGGCCCACGTGGCCGAGTATTTGTCGATCCTGAAAGGCATCCCGCTGGAGCAGGTGGCGCGTCAGACGACGGAAAATTTCTTCAAGTTATTTAGTCAACTGCCAGCACAATCAGCTGCAGTAACTTAATCAGCTGCAGTAACTTAATCAGCTGCAATAACTTTGTAAGGCTAAGCATGATGAAAAAACTCGTCCTGGCGCTGCTCTTGTGCTGCGCCACTGCCAGCCAAGCGGCGCCGGAGCCCGATGCCTTCTTCCGCGCCGTCTCTGTCAACAATGTCAGTGGCGTGCGCAGCATGCTGGCCGAAGGCATGAATCCGAACCAGCTGGACGCGCAGCGCGGCGACATTGCGCTCGTGCTGGCCCTGCGCGATGATGCGGACAAGGTCTTCAAGCTGCTGCTCGATACGCCCGGCATCGACATCGACGCGCGTTCTGCGAATGGCAACACGGCGCTGATGATGGCCGCTTACATGCACAAGCAAGACGCCGTGCAAGCCCTGCTGGCCAAGGGCGCCAAGGTCAATCAGAGCGGCTGGACGGCGCTGCACTATGCGGCTGCGGCCGGCGACTTGCCCAGCATGAAGATTTTTCTGCAGCGCGACGCCGTGCTCGATGCGCGCGCGCCTGCCAACATCACGCCGCTGATGTTTGCCGCCCGCGAAGGGCAGGAAGACGCCGTCAAGCTGCTGCTATCCTGGGGCGCGGACGCCAGTGTGAAGAGCGACCACGGCTGGACGGCGACGCAGTTCGCCCAAGCCGCCGACAAGCCCGGCGTGGCGGCCATCATCGCAGCGGCGCAAAAGGCGCGCGCCGCGCGTAATTGATCTTTCTAGCAATATTTTCCATGCCAGCGCCGAAACTGGCATGGAATTGCCTCTCACCTCAGCCCTTTGTTCTCCCTGCCTATTAACGATAATGATCTTGTCGCATTAATCAGGAGATTTTTTGCATGGGCACTAAAGCCAATCCCAGGCGCCGGCTGCTGTGTTGCCGCCCCTCACGCAGCCCGTGCGATATCACTGCTTTCTGGAATGACAAAACCGATAGGCCATCGGAGCCAGACTCCAAGAGGACAGACATGCTGAATGAACGAGAAATCGAGAGTTGTTACCTGGGGCAATTTATCCCCGTCCATTATCACCACAATATGTTGATGGATCAGAACCGTATGCACGGCTTCAAGTCGGCGATCGATTACGCGGTGAAACCCGGCATGAAGGTGCTGGAACTCGGTGGCGGTACCGGTGTGCTGTCGTGGTTCGCCGCCGCGCGCGCCGACAAGGTCTGGTGCGTGGAGTTCAATCCGGACATGGTCAAGGAAGCGCGCAAGATGCTCGCGCTCAATTCGAACGGAGAAAAAGTCGAAGTCGTCCACGCGGATGCCTTCGAGTACCTGCCGCCCGAACCCGTCGATGTGGTCATTTGCGAAATGATCCATGTGGGCATGCTGCGTGAAAAGCAGGTGGAAGTGATCGAATCGTTCAAGCGCCGCTACCTGGCCCGCTTTGGCGGCCCGCTGCCCATCTTCCTGCCTGAAGCCGTTATCATGGCCGTGCAACCGATGCAGCAGGAATACGATTTCGAAGGCTTTTATGCACCCATCGTGCAATTCCAGGAAACCACGGCCATCCATCCGGGCGTGCAGGAACTGGCAGCGCCGTCCGTGTACAGCATCATCGACTTCAGCCAGCCCACGGATAGCGTGTTCGGCTTTGACGGCAAGTTTGTCGTCGAGCGCAGCGGTACGCTGAACGCCTTGCGTTTCGTCACCAAGAACATCCTGGCCGTCGTACCCGAGCGCTCGAGCACCATCGACTGGCTGAATCACTACATGTGTTTGCCGTTGGCCACGCCGGTGTCCGTGAAGGCTGGCGACGTGCTGCAAGTGAGCTTCCAGTACCGCGCGGGCGGCTCGATACCCTCGCTGGAAGCGTCGATCCGCGCGCAGGTGATTTACGATGTCAATCTGCAGCCCGCGACGCAGAACGCCGTCTACGCCTGAATGCTTGTGTAACGGTGTTGTCGGGCTTGCCGATGGCTATTTGTGCAACGCCGCAGCGATTTCATCCTGCGGCGTTCGTCCATTCAGGGTATATTTCGTGTTTTACCACTGGACAGCTTTATTATCATGGAACAGATCGATCAGCGTTACCTCGTGCAACAGAACAAAATCAGCGATGGCGAGACCAAGCCACCGGTGTTTGCCAAGGTAATGCGCAGCAAGGAAGGCGTGTTTGAAGGCGTGTCCTTCATCAAGTCGAAGGATAAAGCCACCATCATGACCATCGCAGAGGCCAATCAGGCCATCAAATGGGCTACCAGCAAGAAGCCCAACGCGCATGAATACATCACGAAAGTGATTTGCGTCGGTCAATAGTCGGTCAATAGTCGGTCGATAGTTGGCCAATAAGCTGCTTGCAAGCTACCGTTTATTCCCGTTTTTACGCCGTTCATCCTCGCATTCTGCATTTCATCGCATGCTCGTTGCCGCCACGACGGCGCTTTTATATAGTGCTGTCACGGTAGCGGGGCAAGCACGGCTTGCTCCGCACATTTTATTCGAGGGCAATGCGATGCTGGGATTTGTGCTGTGGATGCTGCTTTTGCTGCTGTGCTGGCCCCTGGCCTTGCTGGCCCTGCTGCTGTATCCGCTGGCCTGGCTGCTGTTGCTGCCATTTCGCTTGATCGGCATCGGCGTCGATGGCGTGTTCGAACTGCTGCGCGCCATCGTCATGCTGCCGGCGCGCGTGCTCGGTGGCGCACGGCGCTAAATTGGATATCGCACAAAAAAATGGCGCCTTCGGCGCCATTTTTGTTTGCTACACGGCCTCGCTTACAGGTCAACCATGAAGCCGGCGCCGATCGATTTCTGCGAATAGTTGTAGTCGATCAAGCTCTGGCCATAGCCTGAGAACAATTGCAGATAGCCTTTCAGGTTGGCCTTCAGTGGGAAAGCCCAGCTTGCCTGTAGCGAACCATGTTTCTTGCTGAAATTGCGGCGCGCGGTAACGGCGTATTCATGGCCCTTGTCGCGGTAGCTCAGGCGCAAGTCGCCATGGCCCATATAATCGGTGATGTCGATATTGTCGTTGTTGTTTGCGCTATTGTCGAGGCGGTGCCAGAGGCGGGCCGTGACGGCCAGATTGTCTTTTTCCACGCCCAATTCGGCATACACCCGGTTCCAGCTGCGCGACAGGGTCGAGGTCTGGCCGTTCGACTGGTGCACCAGGCCGAAGTTCAGGTAATTGAATTCCAGACCGGCAAAATTCTTGTTGATCGGCACGACCAGCATGAATTCCGGCTGATAGTTGGTCTCGCGGAAAGGGCTCGATGCCTTGCGGTTATATGCTTGCCAGAAACTTTGCTGCGTATAGCCGAACCACATGTCGATCGGTGTACCGGCGATGTCTTCCAGCATCTTCATCTTGAAGCTCAGCTGGAAGGTCAGTTCCACGTGCTGGCTCTTGATGCCGGCCGGCGTGAAATCCTGGAACGGTTCGTCGTTCGAGGCATCGCTGTAGTTGGCCAGCAGCAGATAGGTGTCGCGGTGCGGGCGGAAGTTGAACAGGCCACGCTTGGATGCCTGGTTGAGTTCCCACGATTGTTGCGTGCGCGAAATCGGTGCTTCCGGTGGCGTCGCGCCAGCCTGCGCGATCGCCGGAATGGCGGCATTCACCGCTGCCGGCGTGGCGACGCCAGGCGGGCTGACTGGCGTAAAGGGGGCGGCTTCAGCGGCAGCTGCCAAAGTGGTGGCCGCCGTGGCGGGGTTGCCGCCGGCGGCGATGGTGGCCTTTTCCGCCGCCTTGGCCAGGGTGTCGAAGCAACCCAAGCGAGCACTGGCATCGCCAAGCACGGCGCAACGCTGCATTTGCTGTTCCAGTTCGCCGGCCATGGCCAGCGCTGGCGACGCCAGCAGGGAGGAGAGAATTATTTTTCTTAGTTCGATAGTCATAAGCTGAGAGGGGCATGTCATTCGGTGCGCACCTTGGCGGGCATGCCGGCGGCGTCGCCTTGCACGGTATTTCACCGTGCGTATTACTCATAATCATGATTGCCAGATTAATCGCATTGAAAGTATAGCTGAATCTCTTGCCTTACTTGCACAAAGCACGTGCACGTTCGTCTGGCAGGGGGAAGGGCGCAGGTGGGAGTCAGGTAGCGATACCATACTTTTGCTGCGTGCCAGCGTATTGCTGCTTGAGCGACTCCAGCTTCGGATGCTTGGGGTCGATCTTGCGGATCACTTGCATCTGGTGCTGCGCCTGTTCCGCTAGCGGAGCTTCCCAGCCCAGCGTGTTGAGCTGGCGCAAAATGGCCTCGACGGAGGCGAACAGCACGGGCAGGTTGCCCGGCGTCTTGCGCAGGGCTTGGCGCAGCACGAATACTGCCCCCTTGAGCTCACCGCTTTCCGATTTGCTGGCCGCATCGTGTAGCAATTCCTGCACCTGGTGCGTAATTTGCTGGCCCATGCCTTGCGCCAGGTCGTGGCGACCCGCCTTTTCAAACACGTCGACGGCCGCTTCCATCGTCACGTCGCTGTCGGCCTCGTTGACCAGCTTCATCATGACGTCGGAGGCGGCCTGTTCCAGCTTGTTTTTCAAGCAGCTTTGCACCAGGCCGACTTTCAGCTGCGTTGACAGACCTTGCGCTGTGTCCAGGGCGGCGGCGGCCAGTTGCAGTTCGCTGGCGGCGGCGTTGTCGTTACCCGACAGTTCATGCAACATGGCAGCCGAGATGGCGCGGCAGGCTTGTACGTTGGCACTGCTGCGCAGGGAGCGCTCCATGTCGCGCAGCACAGTGCTCGCTTGCGGTGCATCGCCCTTCTTGACCAGCGTTTTTACCAGGTTGACATGGTCTTCTGGGTCGCGGAATTCAGAGTACTTTGCTTTGCTCACTACCTGCTTGTAGGCCCGTTCGGCTACGCCGAGATCGCCGGTGTCAAACGCGATGCTGCCAAGGTGGCGCCAGCGGCGCACCATGTGCGGCGAGATCGCCACCGCGTCTTCGAGGATTTGCTTCGCCTGTATCTGCTGGCCCATGGCCTCATAATTTTGCGCCAGCAGGTCGTAGGCGGCCATGAAGCGGGGATAGGTTTCCACCAGTTCCAGCAGCTCCTGCTGCGCATCTTCATGGCGCTGCTGTTTGAACAGGGTACTGGCCAAGCCCAGATGGGCCCATGCCATCGGCCGCGTGGCCAGCATGTCGGCGTACAGCTGTTCCGCTTCCTCCCATTCATCGAGGGCGATGTGCAGCTCGGCGCGCAAGCGTGTGAAATCGCCCGCCAGGCGCGGATACTGCAACTCGGCCGCGCGGCAGCTTTTTACCGCTTCGCGCAAGTCGCCTTTGTCGATCAGTTGATAGGTGGGCAGGAAAATGCCGCGCCGCTCAATGGCCCGGGTGATGCGTCCGCTCAGCACATCGACGGTGAACGGTTTTAATATGTAGTCGGACGGGGTCAGTTCGGCCGCGCCGATCACCCTGCTGTGGATGGCTTCAGAGGTCAGCATGATGAAGATGGTCCACAGGCCGATCAGCTTGTGATGGCGCAAGTCTTCCAGCAATTGCTGGCCATCCTGGCCGTCCGTGCCGCTACCAAGATCGTATTCGCACAGGATGATATCGAACGGTTTCTTCATCAGCAAGCGGATCGCCGCGCCCGAATTGACGGCATACTCCACCTTGGTGATGGCCGCCTGACTCAGCATGTTTTGCAGATTGCCGCGCATGCTCGGGTTCGGGTCGACGATCAGGACAGATAAGTCGCTAGCTTCTGGCATGGTTCAATTCTCGTTCATCCGTTTGGTCGTTTGCTGGAGCTTTTCTTGTCTGTATTTGCCTGCAGCATTATTTATTCTTAGCATACTGCAAAGCCCCTTGATACGGCCAGTAAAATGCAGGCAATCTGACGTACTGCGCGAGGGCGGGCGCGCCCGGCGCCGTCCGACGTTGTATTTAGTGACGCGCGGGCCGCATGCGGCGGTGGCGACACCTGTTTTTACATCCATCCCTGGACTGGCGTGATAGCGTTGAAGAAATACAACATTTGTTGCTCGCCGCGTCATGTCGCATGAAGGCATGCGCAAGCTTGCACGGGCGCTTTATCCTACTCTGGTGTCGATAACCGTCATGCGCATACCTGATCTGGCTACCTTGCACCGCTTTGCCGTTGCGCTTGTGCTTGGCGGCAACCGCGCACAGCAGCTTGCCTATTTTGCAGAAGTGTGCCGGCCCGTCATGGTCTTGCAGATGCTCAGTATCATCGCCTATGGGCTGGGCTGGCTGATGATGCCAGAACCCTATCACCCAAACTTGGCGCACGCCGTACTGGCGTTGCTGGGCATGCTGGCCAGCCTGCTGATGCGTTACCGCTGCACCGGCTTGCTCGCGCTCAATATCACCGGTGTCTGCGCCGTGCTGACCCTGACCTTTGGCCTGCGCACCATGACCGACGCCGTTGGCACTGCCAGCTTCTGGGTCTTGCCCTTGGGCGTATTCCTGACGCTCGTGATCGCCTCCATCTTTAACGGCGGCCTCAGCTATCTGGTCGTGGTGGTGGGCGTGTGGTGGATCGTCGGCCGTGACCTGTATCCCGTCAATGCCGGCTCGCCCGACCAGTCGTGGGCACCGCTGATGATCGCCGCCAGCGTGCTGTTCGGGCTGGCCCTCAATGGCAGTGCCAGCTTATTGCGATTGCGGAAGTATCAATCCAGACTGGAATTGACGCGCCTCGCTTACCTGGACAGCCTGACGGGCTTGAATAACCGCCGCATGTTCACGCAGTGCGCCCAGCAGATGCATGGCGCATCCGATGGCGCCATGCTGCATTTCCTGATGATCGATATCGACGATTTCAAGGTCATCAACGACCAGCAGGGTCACGATGTTGGCGACGAGGTGCTGGTGCGCACAGCCGCCATCATCGCCGACAAGGCGCAAGGCCATTTGTGCGGCCGTCTGGGTGGTGAGGAGTTCGGCGTCATCTACACGGGCAGCGGCGAGGCCGTGCGCGTCTTTGCCGGCGCCCTGGTCGAGGCCGTCGGCCAGGCTTTCCATGCGACGCAGTTCGTGTCGATCAGCGTGGGCGTGACCGAACTGGACAGAAGCAAGGAGTTGGCCTACAGCTACCGGCTGGCCGATGAAGCGCTGTACCTGGCCAAGCGCCAGGGCAAGAACCGCTATGTGATCGTCTTATGATGGCCTGAGGGTGTTGTTGGCGTGTCAAAAACTGCCGCGTTGTCGGGCAGAAGCGGGGCGCAGCGCCAAGTCGCGGTCATAAGGCAGGGGTAAAACGGGTATAATGCGCGCAAAGGAAATTTGCCGTACGAAAGATATTGTCATACCTACCTTTAACCCGCAGCCACGCTGCATCAACCACCTTCCAATCATGTTGATACTGCCGGGTTCCAATGCCCTGTCCGTTTTCCGTAGCCACCGTCTGTTAAGCCAACTGCAAGCGGTTTCGCCTGCGATCGTTGCCGTACAAGCGCGCTACGTCCATTTCATCGATGCCAGTGCGCCTCTCACCGACGACGACAGCACGCGCCTTGGCGCCTTGTTGACGTACGGCGAGCCGGCCCACGCTGACAATACGGAAGGCGTTGCCGAAGAGTTCTTCGTCATCCCCCGTTTCGGCACGATTTCGCCGTGGGCCTCGAAAGCCACCGACATCGCGCACAACTGCGGCATGGCGCACATCAAGCGCGTCGAACGCGGCATCGCTTTCCGCATCAACCTGAAATCGGGCATCCTGGGTAGCGCGATTCTAGCCGGCAAATTGACTGACGCGCAGTTGAACGCCGTGGCCGACCTGCTGCATGACCGCATGACCGAATCCGTGCTGCGCA
Source organism: Janthinobacterium sp. CG_23.4 (assembly GCF_029892305.1). Lineage (NCBI taxonomy): Bacteria > Pseudomonadati > Pseudomonadota > Betaproteobacteria > Burkholderiales > Oxalobacteraceae > Janthinobacterium > Janthinobacterium sp. CG_23.4. Next base: position 2,277,323 of record NZ_JARXUX010000001.1, read on the forward strand.
GCGCCGACCAGGCACAGGACCTGTTCCGCACCCTCGAAGCGCGTGCGCTCGAATCGATTGATTTGCTGGGGCAGGGCAAGCGTGCGCTGGAAACGGCGAACACGGAACTGGGACTGGCGATGTCGGAAGACGAAATCGACTACCTGGACGCCGCCTTCACCAAGGCTGGCCGCAACCCGACGGACGTGGAATTGATGATGTTCGCGCAGGCGAACAGCGAGCATTGCCGCCACAAGATCTTCAACGCCGACTGGACCATCGACGGCGTGGCGCAGCCAAAGTCCTTGTTCGGCATGATCAAGAATACGCATGAACTGCAACCGAAGGGTACCGTCGTCGCCTACAGCGACAATTCTTCGATCATGGAAGGGGCGACTGTCTCGCGCTTCTACCCGCGCGGTGCAAACCATGAATATGCGGCTTCAACCGAACTGACGCACACCCTGATGAAGGTGGAAACGCATAACCACCCGACGGCGATTTCTCCCTTCCCCGGTGCCTCCACGGGCGCTGGTGGCGAGATCCGCGACGAAGGCGCGACGGGCCGCGGCGCCAAGCCCAAGGCTGGCTTGACCGGTTTCACGGTATCGAATCTGTCGCTGCCGAACGCCGTGCGCAGCTGGGAAACTGCCGCTTCCGTGACGGCGCCAATGACATCGCGTCTGGCGGCGGATCAGGCCGATCAAGCGACTCAATACGGCAAGCCGGAGCGCATCGCTTCGCCGCTGCAAATCATGATCGAAGGCCCGCTGGGCGGCGCTGCGTTCTCGAACGAATTCGGTCGTCCCGTATTGGGCGGCTACTTCCGCACGTATGAACAGAACGTCGGCGCAAAAGAAGCGGGCGCCCCTGACGCCGTATTCGGCTACCACAAGCCGATCATGATCGCTGGCGGCATCGGCAATATCTCGGCGCAGCACACGCACAAGAACGACATCCCCGTCGGCAGCTTGCTGGTGCAGCTCGGTGGCCCGGGCATGCGCATCGGCATGGGCGGCAGCGCCGCCTCGTCGATGACCACCGGCAGCAACACCGCCGACCTGGACTTCGATTCCGTCCAGCGCGGCAATCCGGAAATGGAACGCCGCGCCCAGGAAGTCATTAACGCTTGCTGGCAAATGGGCGTCGACAATCCGATCATCTCGATTCACGACGTGGGTGCGGGCGGCTTGTCGAACGCTTTCCCGGAAATTACCAACGACGCCAAGCGCGGCGCGATTTTCGACCTGCGCAAGATCCCGCTGGAAGAATCGGGCATGGCGCCGAAAGAAATCTGGAGCAATGAGTCGCAGGAACGCTATGTGCTGGCCATCGCACCGGAAAGCCTGCCATTGTTCCAGGCCATGTGCGAACGCGAGCGCTGTCTGTTCGCCGCCGTCGGCGTGGCCACCGAAGAACGTCAACTCAAACTGATCGACCCGCAACTAGGCAATGAGCCGGTCGACATGCCGATGGACGTCTTGCTGGGCAAGCCGCCGAAGATGCAGCGCGACGTGGTCCACGTGGCCAACGATTTCCCTGCCATCGACCTGACGGGCATGGACCTGGCCGATGTCGCGCAAAAAGTGCTGCTGCTGCCTGCCGTGGCCGACAAATCCTTCTTGATCACCATTGGCGACCGTAGCGTGGGCGGCATGACCGTGCGCGACCAGATGGTAGGACCATGGCAAGTGCCGGTGGCCGATTGCGCCGTCACCACCATGAGCTTTGAAGGCTATCTGGGCGAAGCGATGGCCATGGGCGAACGCACGCCGCTGGCCGTCATCGACGCCGCCGCCTCGGGCCGCATGGCCGTGGGCGAAGCCGTCACCAACATCGCCGCCGCAGCGATTGCCGACATCTCCGACATCAAGCTGTCCGCCAACTGGATGGCCGCCTGCGGCCAGCCTGGCCAGGACGCAGCGCTGTACGATACGGTGAAAGCTGTCGGCATGGACCTGTGCCCGGCGCTGGGCATCAGCATTCCCGTCGGCAAGGATTCGCTGTCGATGCGCACGACGTGGAAAGACGACAGCACGGGCGCGGCGAAAGCCGTCACGTCGCCAGTGTCGCTGATCGTTTCCTCGTTCGCGCCAGTGACAGACGTGCGCAAGTCGCTCACGCCGCAACTGAAGACGGACCAGGGCGATACGTCCTTGATCTTGATCGACCTCGGTCGCGGCAAGAACCGCATGGGCGCTTCTGCGCTGGCACAAGTCATGGGGCAATTGGGTAATGAGACGCCGGACGTCGACAGCGCGGAAGACTTGAAAGGCTTCTTCGCCGCCATTCAAAAGCTGAACAGCGACGACAAGCTGCTGGCCTACCATGACCGTTCGGACGGCGGCCTGTACGCCACGCTGACGGAAATGGCCTTCGCCGGCCACACGGGCATGTCCGTCAACCTGGACATGCTGACCATGGAAGGCGAGCATTCGAGCGACTGGGGCGACGCCAAGAACTGGGCCGGCCAGGTAGCCGAACGCCGCAACGAACTGACCTTGCGCGCCTTGTTCAGTGAAGAGCTGGGCGCCGTCATCCAGGTGCGCGCGGAAGAAAGATCCTTGGTCATGGACGTGCTGCGCACGTTTAATCTGGGCGCCTGCAGCCATATCATCGGCAAATTGAATGACCGCGACGTGATCGAATTCATGCGCGACGCCAAGCTGATTTACACCCAGCCGCGCGCAGCGCTGCACCGCCTGTGGAGCGAAACGAGCTGGCGCATCGCCCGCCTGCGCGACAACCCTGCCTGCGCGGACGCCGAATACGACCGCCTGCTGGATGTGCAAGACCCGGGCATGTCGCCTGTCGTCACCTTCGACCAGAACGACAACATCGCCGCGCCATTCATCGCCACCGGCGTGCGTCCGCGTGTTGCCATCCTGCGCGAGCAGGGCGTTAATTCGCACATCGAAACGGCCTACGTGATGCACCAGGCAGGCTTCACCGCTGTCGACGTGCATATGAGCGACCTGATTGCGGGCCGCGTCAAACTCGACGACTTCCAGGGCGTGATCGCCGTGGGTGGTTTCTCGTACGGCGACGTGCTGGGCGCGGGCGAAGGCTGGGCGAAAACCATCCTGTTCAACGCCAGCCTGGCGGAACAGTTTGCGCGCTTCTTCAACCGCAAGGACAGCTTCGGCCTGGGTATCTGCAACGGCTGCCAGATGATGAGCAACTTGAAATCGATCATCCCCGGCGCCCACGCCTGGCCTAAATTCACGCGCAACAAGTCGGAGAAATTCGAAGGCCGCTTTGCCATGGTCGAAGTGATGGACTCCCCATCGATCTTCTTCAACGGCATGGCCGGCACCCAAGCCGGCATCGCCATCGCCCACGGCGAAGGCTACGCCGACTTCTCGCAAACGGGCGACATCACCCAAGTCAGCAAAGCCATGTGCTTCGTCGACAACAAGGGCGCCGCTACCGAAGCGTACCCGTACAACCCGAACGGCTCACCGGAAGGCATCACCTCCGTGACCACGCCAGACGGCCGCTTCACGGTACTGATGCCGCACGCAGAGCGCGTGTTCCGTTCGGTGCAGCAGTCGTACCACCCTGAAGCATGGGGCGAGGATTCGCCGTGGATGCGCATGTTCAGGAATGCACGGAAGTTTGTGGGATAATTTATTTAGCTATTTACGGCGCGGCGTCTCGCTTCAAGACGCTGCTGCTGGGATAGGAATGAGAAAGCCGCTGTCGGGAGACAGCGGCTTTTTGTTTTTTGTAATTAAAGTGCTGCGACGAGGAGAGTGGGCATCATCTCCTGGCGTTACAAGCCCTTCGCCACCCCCACAATCACCACCGCCGACTGGCGGTCATGGAGACGGAGACGCCCGATTCCTTGGATGAATGGAGCGGTAAGGTCAAAAAAAGACATATTTTCAATTTGTAAGTATTGGTGAATTTTTGGCAACATTAAACGGTGCAGAATCGGGCATCGTATATTTTGCAAATTCAATAATTCTTCATTGATATCGTCTGATCTATGCTGGCAAGGGCAAGGGCAAGGGCAAGGGCAAGGGCCGCGGCACTGCTGGCAGCAGCAAGATTCTTAACCGAGATTCGTGGGCAGCGCTTGCATGAGGAGCATTGATGATGACGCCATATCCTGATGATGCGCTACATCTGACGTCCGAGTGGTTTATTCTGCCTGGCTGCGAGGCGCAGGTGGAGCAAGCGCTGCCCGTGCTGGTGCAAGCCGTGCTATCGCAGGAACCCGATACGCTGGCTTATCTCGTTCACCGCCCGCGCGCGGCGACCAGCCAGTTTCAATCGCTGCCGCCAGCCAGTCCCCAGTCGCTGCTGTTTTTTGAAATCTATCGCAACGACGCTGCGTTCCTGCGACATCTGAATGGGCCGGTGTTTCAGGCGTTCGTCGCCGAGCACGGTCATCTGTTTATTGCTTCTGAGGGGCGGCCCTTTACTAAGGTGGCGTTTCTCTCGCGGGTGCACGGTTTTGTGCGCAGCACGCCTGCCTAGGCCACATGGCTGCCCGGCTATCGATTTTTTCGTCGTCCTTCAACTGGAGAAAGTCATGCAAAAAATTGCAATGTTGGCCTTATGCGCTGGCATATTTGCCAATGCCAGCGCGCAAACCATTGATCCGTTCGCCAATTCGCAGCTGCCGCCGCCTGCCGGTTATAGCGGCCCCGTGTTTGCCTTGAGCCACGCCTATCCGGCTAGCCAGACCATCCCGGCGATGCCCTGGCGCGCAGCCATCAACAATGGCCAGATCACGACAGCGAATGCGGGCGTCTATGCTGAGGCGCTGAAGGCTGCCATCGGGGCGGATATGCGCGTCATGTTACTCGACTACAAGAACTGGAATGCCGGCCAGCGCGGCTGGTACAACGAGCCGTGGATGGGCGCGACCTCGGTTGCCAAGCAGCGCGTGCGCATGCGAGAACCCCTGCGCGGCATGTATGTGGGCTCCGATGAGCTGGATGCTAATCTATTCAAGGCGAGCGGCCTGAAACGACCGATCACCACCTATGTCCTGACTTACTACGACAAGACCGCCGCCGTGACGCTCAACAAGGTGTGGGGTGCGACGGCGCAGGAACCCAATCTGACGGCGCAATCGACGCAATTTGCCGAAGGATCGGTGATCATCAAGGCCGCGTTCGTCACGGCCGGGCCGGCGCTCTGGCCCGTCATGCAGGGCACTGTCTCCTGGCCCGCGTATGTGAGCGTCAACGCCACGCTCCCCAAGCCACCTACGGCGCCAATGTTGACCAATACCTATTTGATGCAGTTTGATATCATCGTCAAGGACAGCGTTGCCGCGCCGAAGACAGGCTGGGTCTTCACCACGCTGGTATACGATTCGCGCGTGGCAAAGACCGGTGACATCTGGGACAAGATGGTGGTACTGGGCGCACAATGGGGTAATGATCCGCAGGCCAGTGACCCTGCCATTGTCAAGCCTGTGCTGCAGGAAAACTGGATGAACCCGAATGCGCCCGCTTATGGCAGCGCTACCCTGGGCTGGGGAGGACGCCTTTCCGGCCCGAACGATGGTGCGATAAATAATATCGCCTATCCAGTAGGGAAGAAACCCACCCTCAAATATGCGCGCAACGCACAAAGCTCGTCCTGCATGAGCTGCCACAGTTCCGCGCAATGGAACCTGGCCAGCCATTCCATGCCGTCGTTCTTGCTGCCAATACTGAACTCCGGATCCATCCAGCTGCCCAAACCGCAGAACGGCACCGATTTCATGCTCACGCCGGCGCCCGGTTCGGCGCTATGGATGAAATGGTTTCAAAACCGCAAAGGCGACGTGCCGATGGATGCAGGCAACATCGCCGGCGACTTCGACATGGTGCTGACCTTCAAATCGTTGCCAAACTGGTATGCATCGACCCATACCCCGGGCGTGGCGCATACACTGATGAATTTCGACTTGCAGGGCAAGCGCCTGCCCAGCAAGGAGGGCGAGTAACACCGGGGGCCATGCAGGCGCTGCCTGCACGCCTGCCGGCGCGGCGTGCCTTGGTGCCGTTACCGGCGGCCGGTCAATGCTTGCAATTCAGGCACTCACCCCTATATAGGTCGCAGTGGCAGCGTAGCGCTGCCGCACCTACACCAACCCGGAGATACACCATGAGTTTCGATTCCTTTTTGTCCAAACTGAAGACCAAAGCGAGTGAACTGAAAACGGAAGCCCTGAAGTACAAGAACAAGGATTTCCTAAATGCCGCCATGGCCGGCTCTGCCCTGATCGCCATGGCCGACGGCAACGTCAGTGCGGAAGAGAAGCAGAAGATGGTGAAGTTTATTGAAAGCAATGATGCTCTGTCGGTATTTACCACCACCGACGTGATCAAGGCTTTCCAGGAATATGTCGGCCAGCTGGAATTCGACAAGGATATCGGCGAAGCCAAGGCCTATCAGGCGCTGGGCAAGATGAAGTCGAATGTCGAGGCGTCGCGCCTGCTGGTACGCATGATCATCGCCGTGGCGTCGTCGGACGGCAATTTCGATGCCAACGAGCAGCGCGTGGCCAGCAAGATCGCGCGCGAACTGGGTTTGACTCCTGCGGAGTTCGAGCTGCAATAACTGCCAGGCCAGCCGGCCCCGGTTGCCTAGATTAACCCTTGCACCCCCACGGCGGCGTGCCCTCCGACGTAGGGCATGCCATCGTCACTTTGCCCATCCTGTAGCAGATTTCGACCGGCTGGCCGCGGCGAAACGGGTCGTGTAGCGCTGTCTCTGGCAAGGTTCTGACATCATGTTGATCTCGCTGCATTGCTGGCGGCCATGCCAGGTGTGGACGTGCCAGCACGCGCACCGCCTGCGCTTTGGTGTATGAGTGCGATCAGTTCGCCCTGGCGTGCCGTGCCGGTCTTTTCGTAGATATGGTGCAAATGGGTCTTGACAGTGTTGATGGAGACGCCGCCGCCGGCGGCAATGTGTTCGATGGCAGCGCCTTGCGCCAGGGCTTGCGCGACCAGCGATTCGGCTTGCGTCAGCTCGAACAGCTGCTGCAGCGCAGGCGCGGCGATGGCTGGCGCCTGCGGATTGCGCGCCAGCACCAGGGCGCACGGGCGCTGGCCGACCGGGCTTTGCTGCGGCTGGAAGGGCGCCACCGTCAGGCACAGGCCGGGTGCACCCGGGCGCGGCAAACGCAGGGCGCTGGCCACGGGCGCGACGACCCGCTTGCCGCGGCTGGTGCCGATGGCTTGCCGTACGGCTTGCTCCAGTTGCGGCAGCGCGCACCAGCGGGGGCTGCCGCTAGCCGGGCAATGCAGGCTGCGCTCCAGGCTGGGGCCGAATAAGGCCAGCGCGCTGGCATTCGCGTAGAGCACGCCGAGCTGTGCGTCGAGCAGCAGCACCGCCGTGTCGAGCGCGTCGAGCGCCGCGCGCGTGGTGCGTTCCCGCATGCTGCTCAGCGCCAGGCGGGCGCGGATGCACAGGGCGCGCTGCAGGTGCGGCAGCAGCGCTTGCAATTGCACCTGCAGCAATGTGCTGTCCGCAAACGGCCCCTGCGTGTACTGGCGGTGCACGCCCAGCAGGGCAACTTGCCCGGGCGCCATGGGCAAGATTGCGCCGATGACGTGGTACAGCGCATGCGGGCGGCAAAAGTCGGCATAGAATTCCGTGCGCTCGAAGTCGTGAGGCCGAATGTGATCCGCGCTGCAGTGCACTTGGCCCACGCCCAGCCGGTAAGCCAGCTGCGCCCAGATGTCGTGCTGCCAGTAATACGCTTCATACGCGCTGACGGTCTCCTTGCCGAAGCGCCCCACAGGATTGAGCAGCTGCGCGCCGCTGTCGCTTTGCAGGATCAGGCTGGTGTCACTGGCGCCGCCGAACGCCTCGGCCAAATCGCGGCACAGCTGCGGCCACAGCGCGTCATCGAGCGCCGCGTCATACAGGCGGGCGATCAATGCCTCTTGCTGCACTGTCATCGGCATGCTCATGGCGTGCGCCAGCTTGTGCCACGCCGTCAGCGGCTTGGCGAACCGAGCACGGCGACATGTTCGCCCTGCGTGCTACCGTCCGCCAACTGGCGCGCCGGCACTACCATCACTACCTCGCCACCCACGCTGCCATCGTCGTGATGGTCGATGCGTACTTTCAACTGGCGGTCCAGTGCGACAAAGGAATTGCGGCCCGTGGCGACGATGCGGTGCTCGTCCTGGTTGCCTATGCGCGCATACATGATGGTGCCGGCACGGCGTAGCTGCAGGGTATCGCCATTCGACAGGTCGTAGGCGCCGGCGAATTGCCTGAACTCTTCGTGCATCATGTAACGGGGCTGTGCCGGCAGGTCGATGCGCAGCGCATGGCCCGGCACTTCCACGGTGTTCCCTTGCGGTATGGTTTGCGCTGTGGCCGGCATGGTGGCGGCGGCGGTGACCAGGCCCAACAGCGTGCTCAGAATAATGGTTTTCATGATGTTGTGCCTCTATGGTTGAGTGCCCCTGACGTGTCGCCCGGTCGGACGGCTTGAGGCAGGAGTCATTCTAGGCAAGGGCACTTTGCGGCGCATCATTCATCCGAATGAGATGGGGATCGATATTTGCAGGGTGCTGGTGTGTGGAATGCCTCCATGCTCTTGCACGCTCTTGCGGCTCCACATCAAGATAGGACAGATTCTTGCGTCAGGCAACGTCAGCCATGGCAAGGTGCTCTCAGCAATATTTCTATTGGTATAAGGCAATCTGCAAACGCATGCGGGAAATCGCGGCGTGGAATGTAAAACTTTCCGCGCTCGTATTCCATTGCTTTCTAAGCAAAACAAAACATGTAGCAGAAAAAATCGCAGACATGAATGTGCGCATCCAGTGGTAATCGGTTGGGTCGCCGAGAGTGTGGGCATAGAGCAGATTGCCGAAAATCGCTCCAAGGGCAGTCAAGACATAGATACTAAAAATCTTTTTCGTTTATTCCTTTGAATAAAAAATACGTTAATGGTGACGTCATCGACTGCTTAGGGCTCATCGCTGCCGTTGTCAGGTTCCGCTCCAAAGCGGTAATTTCAGGCCTCCAAGGTTACTCATGAATTGGAATTCGGTAGACGTGCTTGATTGAAGAAGGATATCTTGCGTTTTACTCGGTAACTGCTTGACGGCATCCATTCCTTAATTGGCTAGACCACTACCTTTGGCTGCGTTAGGGGAATAGGTCAACCCGAACCGTTTGACATAGTCAGCCAGTGGCTCCAGGCCGATGCTGCGTCTGCGCTCGTCGACATGGGCTTCGTCCTCGATTGGTTGGAGTCGCAGCGGATTGGTGCTCAATTGGCTGCCGTAGCGCTGCAACTTGCCGTCGGCGATACGCACGCGGTCATCGAGCATCGCGAAATGGCTGCCGAGGGCATCACTGCGTTTAACCGCATCGTGCAGCAGCGGCAGGTACTTGCTCTGACTAGCGTGGTCGGCGTGCTGCAGGACCAGGAAAGCGGTCTGTGAAGCGGCGCCGGCAAAACGCAGACCGGGCCAGCCGTAGGCATCGATAATTTCCGCCAGCCGTTTCATGTTGGCGACGTCGATTGCAGTCTGCTGTTTCCACTCGTCCGGGGTAAGGTCGCCGTTTTCTGGGCGTCCGCGGTACAACTGATCGGGACCAGCCATCGCCTCGATGTCCTGTACTGCTTTCACACGCTCAGCACTAATCGCTTCGGTGCTTAGCACAACTTCTTGTCCAAACAGAACGATTGCTTGCCCGGCCGGCGGCGTGAACCTGCCTTGCACGTTGCCCATGAAGCGCGCTTCCTTCACACCGGTGTCAATACGCTTGGCCATGGCTGATAGCTCGACCTTGGCACCGATCGGAAATATCATCCCGGCAACGGGTTTGCCGTCAGCGTAAAACGAAATCGTGGTCTGTGTCTGCCCACCATCTGCATAGCTTGGCTCAGTTATGCAGGCGAGAGTGGCAAGAAGCAGATATTGCGGCCGCAAGGTCATTTCGATTCTCTCTATAGAAAGCGTGCAGGAAAATTGTGCGACTGCGGCAGATAGTCGACAGGTGATGTATCGCGAATGCGCGAGAATCTGACATAGCGGAGCGTAAAAGAATCTCACTGACGCTACTTGAAGGCCGCTTCTGGCTTAAAGCAGAACACCGCAATGACGGATCGCACAATGCGCCTGCTTTGAGAAAGCAGGCGCTTGCTTTGTCGTCTACCTATGCGGCGGCGTCAGTACGCTGGCGATGGCCTTTGGCAAGGTTTCAGGATAGTCGCGGCTGAAGTGCAGGCCACGGCTTTCGCGGCGCGACAGGGCGCTGTTGACGATCATCGAGGCCACGTCGACCAGGTTGCGCAATTCCAATAGATCATGGGTGATGCGGAAGTTGCGGTAGTACTCGTCGATTTCCTCTTTTAAGAGGGCGATGCGATGCTGGGCACGTTCCAGGCGCTTGGTCGTGCGCACGATGCCCACGTAATTCCACATGAAGCGGCGCAGTTCGTCCCAATTGTGAGAAATTACCACTTCCTCGTCCGCATCCGTGACCCGGCTTTCATCCCAGTCGGGCAGGTACGGCGTGCCCAGCTTTTCCTTGCTTTCGATATCCTGCGCGCAGGCGCGGCCGATGACGATGCATTCGAGCAGGGAATTGCTCGCCAGGCGGTTTGCGCCATGCAAACCCGTGCAGGCCGTCTCGCCCACGGCGTACAGACCCGGCAAGTCGGCGCGACCGGACAGGTCCGTGACGACGCCGCCGCAGGTGTAGTGAGCGGCGGGCACGATGGGAATCGGCTGCTTGGTGATGTCGATGCCCAGTTCCAGGCAGCGCGCGTAAATCGTCGGGAAGTGTTCGATGAGGAACTCGGCCGGTTTGTGGCTGATGTCCAGGTGCACGTAATCGAGGCCGCGTTTCTTGATCTCGAAGTCGATGGCGCGCGCCACCACGTCGCGCGGTGCCAGCTCGGCCCGCTCATCGTGGGCCAGCATGAAGCGCGTGCCCGCTGCTGCGCCCGCTTCGGGCGGCAGTTTCAGCAAGCCACCTTCGCCACGGATGGCTTCGGTGATCAGGAAGGATTTCGCATACGGGTGGTACAGGCAGGTCGGGTGGAACTGGATGAATTCCATGTTTGAGACGCGACAGCCCGCGCGCCAGGCCATGGCGATGCCGTCGCCGCTGGCCGTGTCGGGATTGGTTGTGTATAAATACACCTTGCCCGCACCGCCCGTGGCCAGCACGGTGTGCTCGGCAGCAAAGGTGTGCACCTTGCCCGTTTGCTCATCTTGCACGTACAGGCCGTGGCAATGCGGTTGCGCATTGCGCTGCGTCGGCTTCATGGCCAGCTTGTCGGAGGTGATCAGGTCGATCGCGCAATGGTGTTCGAACAGACTGATGTTCGGGTGGGAGCGCACCTTTTCTTCCAGCGTCACTTGCACGGCGTGGCCGGTGGCGTCAGCGGCGTGGATGATGCGGCGCTGGCTGTGGCCGCCTTCGCGGGTCAGGTGGAAACCCAGTTCAGCCGTGGCGTCGCGTGTAAACGGCACGCCTTGTTCGATCAGCCATTCGATCGCTTCGCGGCCATGCTCGACGATGTAGCGCGTGGCGCTCTCGTCGCACAGGCCACCGCCCGCGATCAGGGTGTCTTCGATATGCTGCTGGTGGCTGTCGCCCGAGTCCAGCACGGCCGCGATCCCGCCTTGCGCCCAGTTGCTGGCGCCATCGAGCAGCGCGCGTTTGGAAATGATCGCGACAGTGCGCGTTTCAGCTAAATGCAGTGCAACCGATAAACCTGCCAGGCCACTGCCGACAATCGCTACATCAAATTTCATGACATCTATCTCTTTTGGGGGAAGCATACTATATGCCATTTCCCCACATTCGGTAATGTGTTGAGATAAATTCTGCCAGCGAAAGATGGCGGGGGCTGTAGCTTGTGGCGCATCAATGTCTTCGCGCAACAGTTGGCCATTATGGTAAGACAGCAGCAAGTGGCCCCGTGCGCGGCCTGCTGCTTTTGCCGCAGGAGCAGCCATGATCCGCATCTTCAGCCATTATGTGTCGAAAACAGCGTTCATTTTGCTGTTGCTGGAAATCCTGATCCTGTTGCTGTCGGCCACCCTGACCTCGCTGCTGTGGCTGGCGGACGGCAGGCGGCCACTGCCGGTGGGCGAGGTCTACCTGTCATCGACGATCTTTGCGCTGGTCATCGTGCTGTGCATGAGCGCGCTGGGCATGTACCAGCACCGCTCGCGCGAAGATATCCGCAACACCTTGCTGCGCATCTTGCCATCGTTTGCGCTGGGTTTTGCCGTGCTCAGCGTCTTGATCCGTTTCGTCCCGTCCTTGCATTTCGGACGCGGCAGCGTGCTGATCTTCGGCCTCGGTGCCATCGGCGTGTTGCTGGCGCGCCTGGTGGTGTTCAAATCCTCGCAATCGGCGCTGATGCAAGGCCGGCTGATACTGGTGGGTGGCGGTGCGCTGGCGCGCGAATGCATGGACTTGGCCACCAGCAAGATCGGTTTCCACCAATTTACAGTGGTCGGCTGCATCGATGTGGCGGGCGAGCAATGCTGCGTGCCGGCCTCGGCCTTGTTGCCGGCTGAACCCTCGCTGCTGGCCATGGCCCAGCGCCATGCCGCGCATGAGATCGTCGTGTCTGTCAGCGACCGGCGCAATGGCGCGTTTCCTGCCAAGCAACTGCTGGAATGCGCGCTGGGCGGCGTCAAGGTGATCGACGCGGCCACGTTTTTCGAGCGCGAAGCGTGCCAGATTCGCATCGATTCATTGCAACCGAGCTATCTGATCTATGGCGGCGGCTTCGACCAGAGTTTTCTTCGCGCCGCCTCGAAGCGGCTGTTCGACCTCGCGGCCAGCAGCGTCATCTGCCTGGCGGCGCTGCCGGTGATGCTGCTGACGGCGATCTGCATTCGCCTGGAAGACGGTGGCCCGGTGTTTTATCAGCAGGAGCGGGTAGGGCGCGACGGCTTGCCCTTCAAGGTGCTGAAATTTCGCAGCATGCGCTGCGATGCCGAGCGTGACGGCAAGCCCATCTGGGCGCTGGCCAACGATGCGCGCGTCACGCGCGTGGGTAATCTGATCCGCAAGCTGCGCATCGATGAGCTGCCGCAGATGCTCAATGTGTTTCGCGGCGAGATGAGTTTTGTCGGGCCACGTCCCGAGCGCGCTTACTTTGTCGAACAATTGAAGCAGCAGGTGCCGTACTACAACATTCGTCACAGTATCAAGCCAGGCATTACGGGACTGGCGCAGGTGCGCTATCAGTATGGCGCCTCCGTCGACGATGCCGTAAAGAAGCTGCAATACGATTTGTATTATGTGAAAAATAATAGCCTGTTTCTCGATTTGCTGATCCTGCTCGACACGGTGCAGGTGGTGCTGTTTGGCAAGGGTAGCCGATGATGCGGGCGCAGTCGGACTGGCTGGCGGCAACTGATGCTGCGGCGCTCAGCCATGGCCTGGCGTCGCTGGCCTTCTTCGTGCTGGCATTGCTATTGATCAGCAACTGGCGCGCGCGACAAAATGCGCGCGCCTTGCTGGCGGCTTGCCTGGCGACGGGCGGCTGGGCCACGGGCACGGTGGTGCTGGTGCTGCTGGGACAGCGCATCGCGCTGGCCGGCGATGCGCTGGAACTGTTGCGTACCCTGGCCTGGCTGGTGTTTTTGCTGCTGCTGATCGAACCGTCGCGGCCCCGCTTGCGCCTGGTGCTGATGGGCATCACCGTGACGGCGCTGGCGCCCTGGTTGTGCTCCATGGCCTCAGCCTGGCTGGCGCTGCCTTTGCCAGCGCGCATTATCGCCAGTGCCTGCCGTTTGCTGCTGGCCGTGCTGGGCATGCTGCTGGTGGAACAGTGGTATCGCAATACGCCGCCCTTGAATCGCTGGGGCATCAAGTTCGCCTGCCTGGGCGTGGGCGGCCTGTTTGCCTACGACTTTTACCTGTACAGCGACGCCTTGCTGTTTCGCGCCATCAACGACGACATCTGGGCCGCGCGCGGCATCGTCGACGCCCTGTGCGCGCCCTTGTTGGCCGTCTCGGCGGCGCGCAATCCGGGCTGGGCGCTGGGCCTGTCCGTCTCGCGCCAGATGATGTATCGCTCGGCCGCCTTGCTGGGCTCGGCGATCTATTTGCTGGCCATGGCGGCCAGCGCCTATTATTTACGCTATTTCGGCGGCACCTGGGGCGCCTTGATGCAGATGGCCTACCTGGGTGGCGCGGCCCTGTTGCTGGCCGGCGTGCTGTTTTCCGGTAGCCTGCGCGCCAAGCTCAAGGTCACGATCAATAAACATTTTTACAAGGCCATCTTCGATTACCGCGAAGAATGGCTGCGTTTTACGCGTGCCTTGTCCGCAGATGGCCCGGCGTTGGGCGAACGCGCGATACAGGCCATGGCGCAGTTGGTGGAAAGCCGCGCCGGCGCGTTGTGGATCTTGCGCGAACAGGGGCAGTTTGTCGCGGCCGCCAACTGGAACTGGCCGCCCAGCACGTGGAGCGAAGCGGCGTCCGGCAGCCTATGCCAGTTCCTGGCAGCAAAATTATGGGTAATCGACGTGTCCGATTGTCAGCAAAATCCCGGTCATTACGGCGGTTTGGTCTTGCCGCCAGCGCTGCTGGCGCTGCCCGACGTGTGGCTGCTGGTGCCCTTGATGCTGCATGGCCAGCTATTCGCCTTTGTCGCGCTGGCGCGGCCGCGCACGCGCATAGGCTTGAACTGGGAAATTCGCGACGTGCTGAAAATTGCCGGCAGCCAGGCCGCCAGCTACCTCGCGCACCGCGAATCGCTTGACACTTTGTCGGTGGCGCGCCAGTTCGATTCGTTCAACCGCCTGTCCACCTTCATCGTGCATGACTTGAAGAATCTGGTGTCCCAGCTGTCCTTATTATTAAGCAATGCCGAAAAGCACCGCGCCAATCCTGCTTTCCAGCAAGATATGCTGGGCACGCTCGACCATTCCGTGCAGAAAATGAGGACCTTGCTGCAAAAACTGGCGCGCGGCGAGGCGCCGGAAGCGCCGGCGCCGCTGCAGCTCGATAGCTTGCTGCGTCAGGCCGTGGCCGCCAAGGCCAGCCTGGCGCCAGCACCACGGTTGGAAATCGTCGATGGCGAGCTGACGGTGCTGGCCAACCGAGCTCGGCTGGAGCGGGTGCTCGGTCATCTGATCCAGAACGCCATCGAGGCCACGGCCAGCGATGGCAAGGTGGCCGTCCGGCTGCGCCGCGAGCAGCACACGGCCGTGGTCGAGCTTGACGATACGGGCCAAGGCATGAGCGAGCAATTCATCCGCGAACGTTTATTTAAACCGTTTGACAGCACCAAGACGGCCGGCATGGGCATCGGCGTATTCGAAAGCCGCGAATACTTGCGCGAAGTGGGCGGCAGCCTGGAAGTGCGCAGCGCCCCCGACATCGGTACGACATTTCGCGTCATCCTGCCGCTGCACGCGGCCTAGCAAAGGAGTGCCATGGGCAAGCAAAAACTGCTGGTCATCGAAGACGATCCGGGCTTGCAAAAGCAGTTGCACTGGAGTTTTGACGGCTATGAAGTCTTGCTGGCGGGCGAGCGCGAGGCGGCGCTGGCGCTGGTGCGGCGCCATCAGCCGGCCGTGGTGACGATGGACTTGGGCTTGCCGCCCGATCCGGACGGCGCCACGGAAGGGCTGGCCACCCTGCAGCACATCCTCGCGCTGGCGCCGGACACGAAAGTCATCATCCTGTCGGGTAACCAGGAGCGCGCGCATGCGTTGAAGGCCATCGCACTGGGCGCCTACGATTTCCACCAGAAACCGTTCGACGCCGACATGCTGGGCCTGGTCATCGCGCGCGCGTTCTACCTGCACGCGATGCAGCAGGAAAACCGCCGCATGCTGCAGACGCAGGCGGACTCGCCGCTGGCCGGCATCGTCAGCCGCGACCCCGGCATGCTGAAACTGTGCCGCAATGTGGAAAAAGTCGCGCCCTCGTCGGCCAGTGTGATGCTGCTGGGCGACTCGGGCAGCGGCAAGGAACTGATTGCGCGCGGCTTGCATGCGCTGTCGAGCCGCCACGCCCAGCGCTTCGTGGCCATCAATTGTGCGGCGATTCCTGACAACCTGCTGGAAAGCGAGTTGTTCGGCTATGAGCGGGGAGCATTTACGGGCGCGGCGCGGCAAACCCTGGGCAAGATCGAGTTGGCCCACGGCGGCACCTTTTTTCTTGACGAGGTGGGCGACATGCCGATGGCCTTGCAGGCGAAATTGCTGCGCTTTTTGCAGGAAAGAGTCATCGAAAGGGTGGGCGGACGCGCCGAGATCGCCGTTGACGTGCGCATCGTCTGCGCCACGCACCAGGATTTGAACATGCTGGCGCAGCAGGGACGCTTCCGCGAAGACCTGTTTTACCGCCTCGGCGAAATTATCTTGCGCATTCCACCCTTGCGCGAGCGTGCCGGCGATGCCGCCTTGCTGGCCCAGCATTTCAAGAATAAGTTTTGTGCCAGCGAAGGCAGGAGCAGCCTGCATTTCAGCGCCGAGGCGCTGCAGTTGATCGAAAGCCATGGCTGGCCCGGCAATGTACGCGAGGTGGAAAACTGCATCAAGCGTGCCGTCATCATGAGCGATGGCCCGCAAATCGCGGCCGCCGACCTGGACTTGCCCGCCAGCGCCCAGGCGGCACCGCAAGAGGAACCGCTGAACCTGCGCCTGGCCCGCGAAGGGGCCGAATACAGGGTGATGGTGCGCGCACTGGCGCGGGCCGATGGCAATATCGCCCGCGCCGCCGAGTTGCTCGGTGTGAGCCGGCCCACGCTGTACGACTTGATGGGCCACCACGGCATCAAGTAGGCAGGTAAATAAGTGAGTGTATAAAAACCAATATTGTGTATGGCGGCGCACATACGCTGGCGCCGTCATGACGCATCCTTGTCTCATCCACAACAAGGAGGCGCCATGAATGCGATCAATTTATTAATGCAGGACCACAAGGCCGTCAAAGCCTTGTTTGCTCAATATGAAGGCTTGAGCGACCGCTCATTTGCCACTAAGAAAAAGCTGGCCGACCAGATTTGCCAGGAATTGACCGTGCACACGCAACTGGAAGAGGACATCTTCTACCCGGCCGTGCGCCGCCCCATCCACGACGGCGACCTGATGGATGAAGCCCTCGTCGAGCACGCAAGCGCCAAGGAACTCATTGCGCAAATCGAAGCGATGGACCCCGCCGACGACCTGTACGACGCCAAGGTCAAGGTGCTGTCCGAGCAGATCGAGCACCACGTCAAGGAAGAGGAAGGCGACATGTTTCCCAAAGTGCGCGATACGGCCGTCGATCTTGACGCGCTGGGCCAGGAAATGGCCGTGCGCAAGGAACAGCTGACGGGCATGGCCGCCGGAACAGCTTAAAAATCAACAATCAACGGAGAATTCCATGCAAGCGACACAATTGTCTATCTCGGACCTGAACAATCCTGGCGTGTCCTGGGGCGCCGTGCTGGCTGGCGCCGCCGCAGCGGCCGCCTTATCTTTCATTTTACTGATCCTCGGCGTGGGCCTGGGCCTGTCGTCCGTGTCGCCGTGGTCGTTCAACGCCACGGCCATCGGCGTGTCGAGCATTGCCTGGCTGGCCTTCATGCAGCTGGCCGCGTCTGGTATCGGCGGCTACATGGCGGGCCGTTTGCGCGTGAAATGGAGTTCCATTCACACCGATGAAGTGCATTTTCGCGATACGGCGCACGGCTTGCTGGCCTGGGCCGTGGCCAGCCTGATCACCGTGGCCGTCCTGGCCGGCGGCACGCGCGCCGTACTCAGCGGCGCCATCGATGCGGGCAGCGGCGTGGCGGCGGCAGTGTCGCCGGCCGCAGCGGCGCGTGCCGGTGCGGCCGGTGCGAAGGCGGGCGAGGGCGGCAGCAGTGCCAATGCGCTCGATTACTACTCGGACATGCTGCTGCGCGCAGCTCCCGTGTCCGCTGTGGCGACTGGCACGCCTACGCTAGAGAACCCTGGTGTCACGCTGGCCGAGCAGCGCGTGGAAATCGGCAAGATCTTTGCCAGCGGCCTGTCTACGGGCAGCCTGGCCGCCGATGACCGCGTCTACCTGGGCCAGGTCGTGGCCAGCCGCACCGGCTTGACGCAGCGGGACGCAGAAGCGCGAGTCGACGCCGTCTACGGCCGCGCCGCCAAGGCCGCCGCCGATGCCAAGGCCGGTGTCCAGCAAGCGGCCGAGACGGCCCGCAAGGCCGGTGCCCACACGGCACTGTGGATGTTCGTCGCCTTGCTGCTGGGCGCTTTCGTCGCCAGCCTGGCAGCAACATTCGGCGGACGCCAGCGCGACCATGAGCGCGTGTTGCGCGCCATGTGAGCATGTATTAAATCCCCCATTTCAATTTAGGAGAGTGCCATGCGTTCCATCCTCTTGCTGCTGCTGGGCATTCCATTGCCCATCGTCATACTCGTCGCCTTGTTCGTGCATTGAGTAGGCATAAGCTAACGTAAGGAAACGGCGCCTGCCGCAAGCTGGCGCCGTTTGTGTTGAAGCGGGCGCATGTGTAAGATGGCGCCATCTTTGCACCGAGACTATCCATGAATGTGACTGCTATCCATCCCTTGCTGAAAACCGCCGCCATTGCCACTTTGGCCTGCACGCTGCTGGCTTCGTGCTCCACCCTGATCGGCCCGCGCGACGTGAATGTGTCGCTGAGCAAGATGCAGCAAGGCTTGGAGCGCCGCTTTCCCATCGACAAGCGCGTGCTGTCGGTGCTGGACGTCAAGCTGACCCACCCGCAACTGTCGCTGCAGCCCGAGCGTGAAAGAGTCGCTCTGGGCGTGGATGCGAGCGTCTTGCCGCCGTTTATACGCCAGAGCTGGCGCGGCAGCCTGGCCATGTCGGGCCGTTTGGTGCTCGACGCCCGGCGCAATGCCGTCTACCTGAGCGAAGCGAGCGTGGACAAGGTCAGCATCGACGGCCTGGATGAAGCGCAGCAGCGCCAGTTCGCCAAGGTGGCCAGCCTGGTGGCCGATCAGCTCATGCATGAAACGCCGATCTACACCTTCAAGCCCGATGAATTGCGCTACGCAGGCGTGCAATTCGTGCCCACACAGATCAGGACGACAGGCAATGGGCTGACCGTGACGTTCGAGCCGGTAAAGTAAGCTAGAAGAAATGTGGCGTGCGGCTGGTGTATCTATTTAGCTCACTATCGAGCCTGCCGCCAGCGACGCGGGCTTGAGCTTTGCCTCGGCGCCCATCGGATTACTGGAATTGTTTAACTGTTATTGTTGCCCACTGGCAGGCCGACTATAATCCGGCCTCCCATGCCTGGACACAGCATGTTCCCCAATATGAAGTTAAAACAATTAAAGGAATCTTCGTGAAACGCTCACTCATCAGCGCCGCCTGCTGCGCCCTGTTCGCCTTATCCTCGCCCTCACTGTACGCCCAGCAAGGTGCTACCGCCGCCGCGCCGGTCTCCGGCATCGACCTGAAAACGCTGGACCCGGCAGTTAGCCCCCGCGATGACTTTTACGGCTACGTCAACGGCGTCTGGACCCGCAATACGCACATCCCGGCCGACAAATCCGTGTGGGGCACGTATATTGAGTTGCGCGAAATCGCCCAGGGCCAATTGCGCGGCCTGATCGATGCCAGCGTCAAGAACCCCGGCAAGCCCGGCAGCGAAGCGCACAAGATCGCCGATCTGTACACGAGTTTCATGAACGACAAGGCGCGCAATGCGGCCGGCTTCAAGCCCTTGCGCGCCGAGCTGGCCCGCGTTGCTAGCGTGAAAGACAAAAAAGACTTGCCGGCGCTGTTCGCTTACTTGCAAGGCAATGGCATCGCGACGCCGTTTTCTGCCTATGTGGCGCCCGATGCGCAAGACCCCGAGCGTTACACGGTCAATATCAGCCAGTCCGGCCTGGGCTTGCCTGACCGCGATTACTACCTGAAGGAAGACGACGCCAAGCTGCAAGCCGTGCGCGCCAAATACCTCAAGCATATCGAGAGCATGCTGGCCATGAGCGGCGACCAGGGCGCGGCCGAACACGCGGCGCAAATCCTCGACCTCGAAACGCGCCTGGCGGGCGTGCAGTGGACGCGCGTGCAAATGCGCGACCCCGTCAAATCGTACAACCGCGTCGATTTCGATAAATTCGCCGCCTTGGCGCCGGCCTTCGACTGGAACGCTTACTTTACCGCCGCCGGCCTGGCGCCCAAAGCGTCCTCGGCCGTGGTGCGTCAACCGAGTTTCATGACCGGCTTTTCCGACACCGTGGCCGCCGTGCCGCTGGCATCGTGGAAGAGCTATCTGAACTGGCGCATCATCGAAAGCTATGCGTCCTATCTGGACAGCGCTAGTGTCAAGGAACGCTTTTCCTTCGACGCCACGGTGCTGCGCGGCGTGCCGCAAAGCGAACCGCAGTGGCAACTGGCGCTGCGCTTTACGGACAACGCCATCAGCGATGCCGTCGGCAAGCGTTATGTGGCAATGTATTTGCCGCCTGAAACCCGGCCCCGCGTGATGGCCATGTTCGACAATTTCGTCGCTTCATTCAAGGATGGCATCGAGCAGCTTGACTGGATGGGTCCGGAAACCAAGAAGGAAGCCCAGCTCAAGCTGGCAGCCTTGAAGCCGAAGATCGCCTATCCGGACACGTGGCGCGACTACAGCAGCATGCAGACGCAGCCGAACGACCTGATCGCCAACGTGCGCGCTTCGCGCGTGTGGAGCCGCCAGCAAAACCTGGAGAAATTGGGCAAGTCGGTGGACCGCGATGAATGGTCGATGACGCCGCAAACGGTGAACGCCAGCTACAGCCCGTCGCTGAACGCCATCACCATCCCGGCCGCGATCCTGCAACCGCCATTTTTTAATGTGAAAGCCGAAGATGCCGTCAATTACGGCTTGCTGGGCATTACCTTCGGCCATGAAATCAGCCATGCCTTCGACGATTCGGGCAGCCAATATGATGCCAAGGGACGTTTGCGCAACTGGTGGACGGCTGAGGACCGCGCGGCCTTCAAAGCGCTGGCCGCCGGTCTCGTCAAGCAATATGGTGCCTACAGTCCCGTACCTGGCTACCACATCAATGGCGAACTGACGCTGGGTGAAAACATCGGCGACAATTCCGGCCTGTCGATCACCTACAAGGCTTACCAGCGTTCGCTCGGTGGCAAGGCATCGCCCGTGCTCGACGGCCTGACCGGGGAACAGCGGCTGTACATCGGCTTTGCGCAGAAATGGCGCGCAAAATTGCGTCCCGAAGCGGCGATTGCGCAGATCAAGAGCGACCCGCATTCGCCGGGCGAATTTCGCGCCAAGGGCACGGTGAAGAACCAGCCCGGCTTCTATGAAGCGTTCGGCATCAAGCCCGGCGACCCGATGTATCTGCCGCCCGAGCAGCGCGTGATCATGTGGTAATCAGCTAGGGTAGTCATTCAACCGCGCCGGGGACTATTGCCTGGCGTGGGGCTGCAAGCCTCAGCCCTGGTCGAGCCTAGCATGTATGCTTGATACAAAAAAACCGCCCGAAGGCGGTTTGCTTGTGTGTGAGACAGTGCGGCAACTACATCAGCTAAATAAAGTAGATCAGCGCGGCCACGCCCACCACGAGTGCCACGCGGGTGATTTGATACGCAGTCTTGTTCCACGCCTTGAAGCGGCGGCGGTACTGGCCCATGGTCCAGGAAATCTGGAACAGCTTGCTCACGCCGCCGACCTGGTCGCCCAGTTCGTTGGGCGAGGCGGCGGCCGTCATCAGGGTGCGACCCAGCCAGCGGTTCAGCGCTTGCGCCCAGCGGTAGCGCATCGGGCGTTCGATGTCGCAGAACAGGATGACGCGGTCGCTGTCGGCATCGTTGCGGGCCCAGTGGATATACGTTTCATCAAACATCACGGCCTGGCCATCGCGCCAGCTGTGGCGCTCGCCATCGACGTCGATGAAGCAGCGGTCGTCGTTGGGCGTCTGCAAGCCCAGGTGGTAGCGCAAGGAGCCAGCGAATGGGTCGCGGTGCGGGTTGAGCTTGCCGCCTTGCGGCAGTTCCGCGAACATGGCCGCCTTGATCGAGGGAATCGATTGCAGCAGCGCATAGGTTTGCGGGCACATCTGCTGTGCCGACGGGTGGTTCGCGTCATACCATTTCAGGTAGAAACGCTTCCAGCCATACTTGAAGAAGGAATTGAAACCCACGTCATTGTTTTTTTCAGCTGCCTTGATCTTTTTCATTTCCTGCATGCGCAGCGCTTCATCGCGGATGATTTGCCAGTTCTGCTGCAAGGGCGCCAGTTCCGGGAATTGATCCACGGAAAGATAAGGCGTCGCCGGCACCTTGGAAAAAGTATGCATGAACAGGTTCAGCGGCGCCATGAACGAGGAGTGATCGAAAATCTGGCGGCGAAACGGCAGGCGCACCTTGCCACGAAAATGAATATGTAAAACGGAAAACACAAAAATGCCCAGTAAGGCCCACTTCATACACAACCTCGTTTTTTAAGAATGCGGCAATTATAACCAGTTAATGCCAGCGCCACGCCGTGCCACGCCGTGCCACGGTCAAGGAAAGATGACACAGCGGCCCTCATCGATGCGCCGTTACTTGCCTCAAAGCATTAATTTTGCGCTTCGCTTATAATTTAATCCGCTTTTGTATGGCGTGGGGCGTCTCCCGCGCGCCCACATTGTCCGAAATTAAAAACTGACTGCCCAAAAAACGCCAGTTAGCGAGCCGTTCTGCGCCATGCAGGACAGGCAACACGACGGCGAGCAGATCGCTGGCTCTAGCGAAACCGGCAATAAACAACTTTAGACAGGACAAGAACAACAATGATGTCATTCAATCGTTTGACGATAGGCGTGCGCCTGAGCGCAGGCTTTGGGCTGCTGGTTTTACTCATGCTGGTGCTCGCTACCTTCGCTTTGCTGCGCATCGCTGCCATCTCTGGCGCCATGGACGCGCAAGATAAAGTCCAACTGGAAAAGCTCGACCCGCTGTACGTGGCGCGCGAAGCACTCGACCAGACGGGCCTGGCCGCCCGCAATGCGTATATTTTTTCTGACCAGGCTGCCGCAGAAAAAGAGCTGGCCATCCTCGACAGTCAGAAGGCGCTGTACCTGGAGGCGCTGGCCCGACTGGCGCCGCGATTTGCCGGCGATCCCCAATTCGAGAAAGTCAGCACGGGCCTGAAAAGCATGGCGCAGGAACTGCAGCGTCCGCGCCAGTTCCGCACGGCGGGACAGATGGAGCAGTACGGTACCTTCCTCGTCGATGAGTGCAGCCCCTTGCGGCGCAAGATCGTCGCCGACATCGATACCATGCTGAAAAGCGTGCAGCGCGAATCGGAGCAGGCCAACCTGGCCGCGCGCGCCATCTACGGCCAGTCGCTGCGCTGGATCGGTGTGCTCGCTGCGCTCGGCGTGCTCATTTGCATTGCGGTCGCCACCGTCATCACGCGCGGCTTGCTGCGCCAGTTGGGCGGCGAACCGGCGTATGCAGCCGCTATCGCCGGACGCATCGCGCTGGGCGAACTGGCCATCGACGTGCACACGCGCCACGGTGACGACAGCAGCTTGCTGTTTGCCATCAAGACCATGCGCGACAACCTGGCCTCCATCGTCGGCAAGGTGCGCCTGGGTACGGAAAGCATCGCCACGGCCTCGACCGAGATCGCTTCAGGCAACCGGGATTTGTCGCAGCGCACTGAGCAGCAAGCCGGCTCGCTGGAGGAAGTGGCGTCGTCGATGGAAGAACTGATTTCCACCGTGCGCCAGAATGCGGACAACGCGCAGGAGGCGAACCGCCTGGCGCGCGAAGCATCAACCGTGTCGGAGCAAGGCGGCAAGGCCGTGGTCGAAGTGGTGCACACCATGGGCCTGATCAATGCATCGTCGAACAAGATCGTCGACATCATCGGCGTGATCGACAGCATTGCCTTCCAGACCAATATCCTGGCCCTGAATGCAGCCGTGGAAGCGGCGCGCGCCGGTGAGCAGGGACGCGGTTTCGCCGTGGTCGCCACCGAGGTGCGCAACCTGGCACAGAGGTCAAGCGCGGCCGCGCGCGAAATCAAGACCCTGATCGACGATTCCGTCAGCAAGGTGGGCACGGGCACGCTGCTCGTCGAGCAGGCGGGCGCCACCATGCATGAGGTAGTGGCCGGCATTGGCAGGGTGACGGGCATCATGGCCGAGATCAGCCGCGCCACGCAGGAGCAGGGCACCGGCATCGAACAAGTCAACCGCGCCATCGTCGACATGGACCGCGTCACCCAGCAAAACTCGGCCCTGGTGGAGCAGGCCGCCGCTGCCGCGCAAGAACTACAGGAGCAGGCGGCGCAGCTGGAACAGGAAGTGGGCATCTTCAAACTGGCCCAGTCGGCCAACGCTCCCCTGCGCCTGACGGCTTGACGGCCTGAGGCGGTTGGCGCACCAAAACGGCGCGCCAACAGCGATATTGCGCGCTACAATGAGTGTTGGATCACCTTCAGGACTTCTCATGCAAGTGCGCAGCAGCCATGATCTATCGAGCGCGGACGACGACAAAGCAGCGCCGCCCGTGCTGCAGCTAGCCCTTGCCGGCCTGTGCTGGGGCTTACTTACCTGCGTGCTGTGCTTTGCCATCCTGTTCCTCTCCAAATGGCTAATGCCGCCCGAATACTGGGGTGCGCAAACCGACTTGGCCAAGTTCAAGCGCGAAATGTCCTTGCCCTTGCTGGTGTTCTGGGTCGTCATCTATTCGCCCATCCTGGAAACCTTCCTCGGCCAGCTGCTGCCGCTGGAAATACTCAAGCGCCTGGGCGCCGGCCGCCATCTGAGCATCGTCATCGGCGCCATGCTGTGGGGCATTGTGCATTACATCAGCGGCGGCTTGCTGCATGCCATCGTCGCTCTGGGCTCGGGTGCCATGTTCAGTTTTGTCTACCTGCGCTACCGCGCTCCCTGCGTGGCTGTCGCTTACGCGACGACGACATTTTCCCGCGCTTGCACCAATATTGCCATCCTCATCGCCGTATTCTATGGCCTTGAAGCTTGAAGCTTGAGCGAGCACGGCACCCGCGCCCTGTCCAATAGGGCCGGCATTTGTTATAGTCCCAGCCATCTTTCCAACGCCACCTGACCCTGCCATGACCTCAAACAATAGCAGCACCATCGCGCCGCGCACCTTCGGCACGCCCCTGTCTTCCACCGCCATCAAAGTCATGCTGCTGGGCTCGGGCGAACTGGGCAAGGAAGTGATCATTTCGCTGCAGCGCCTGGGCGTGGAAGTGATCGCCGTCGACCGCTATCCGAACGCACCGGGCCACCCCGTGGCGCACCGCTCGCACGTGATCGACATGAGCGACGGCGTGGCGCTCGCTGCCCTGATTGACCTGGAAAAGCCCGATTTGATCGTGCCGGAAATCGAAGCCATCGCCACCGACACCTTGGCGGCGCTGGAAGCGGCGGGCCAGATCACCTGTATCCCGAACGCGCGCGCGGCCGTGCTGACGATGAACCGCGAAGGCATTCGCACGCTGGCGGCCGAAACGCTGGGCGTGGCGACCTCGCCATATCGCTTCGCCAGCAGCATGCAAGAGTTGCAGCTGGCGTGCCAGGAAATCGGCTTCCCCTGCGTCGTCAAACCCGTGATGTCGTCGTCGGGCAAGGGCCAGTCCAGGCTCGATAGCGCCGCCGATGTGGAAACGGCGTGGGCGTATGCGGCCAGCGGTGGCCGGGTCGATACGGGCCGCGTGATTGTTGAGGGCTTCATCGACTTCGATTATGAAATCACGCTGCTGACCGTGCGCGCCGTGGGCGCTGCGGGACACATTGAAACGCAGTTCTGCGAGCCGATCGGCCACTTGCAGGTGCAGGGCGACTACGTGGAATCGTGGCAGCCGGCGCGCATGGCGCCGCTGGCCCTTGAGCGTTCGCGCGAGATCGCCCGCAAGGTGACGGACAACCTGGGCGGCCTGGGCCTGTTTGGCGTGGAGCTGTTCGTCAAGGGCGACATGGTGTGGTTCTCGGAAGTGAGCCCCCGTCCACACGACACCGGCATGGTCACCATGGCCAGCCAGGTGCAGAGCGAGTTCGAACTGCACGCGAAAGCCATCCTGGGCTTGCCCGTCAATGTGGCGCTGCGCTCGCCCGCCGCCTCGGCCGTCATCTATGGCCAGCTGGAAGCGAAAGGCATCGCCTTCGAAGGCGTGGCCGACGCCTTGAGCGTGCCGGGCGCTGACTTGCGCCTGTTCGGCAAGCCCGAATCGTTCGCCCGGCGCCGCATGGGCGTGGCGCTGGCCACGGCCGACGATACCGACACGGCCCGCGCGCGCGCCGTGCTGGCCGCGTCGAAAGTCAAACCCGTGCTGCGCTGATGCCGGACGCCAGCCTGGCTGCGCGGTTCGCCGTTATTCCCCGCCAGGCTGCTCGACCGGCGGCACGGCTGGCGGCATGAGCGGTGGCCTTGCCGCTTCTGCCGCTTTTGTTGTCTCTGCTGCTTTTGCCGCCTCCGCCCCCTCTGCCGCTGGCACCGCTTTCTGCGTTTCAATGATGGCGGGCCGTGCTTCGCGCCATTTTCCTGCCGCTTTTAGCTTGTTCTTCAGTCCCGGCAGCGGAAAACCCAGCGCATAGGCCTTTTGTGCATGCGCGTTGGCCTTCTCGTACTCCTTCTTTTTGACATACATCAAGCCCAGGTTGTACTGGATGGTGGCTTGTTCCGGCGCCAGGCGGCCGGCCGCATCGAGCTGCTCTAGCGCCGCCGCATCCTGGCCCGTGGCCAGCAGGTAGTTGCCGTACACCATGCGCGCCGTCACGTCGTGCGGCGCGAAGCCGATTGCCCGTTCGAAAAAGCAGCTGACCGTATAGCGCGCGCCCGCTGGCTGCGCGCTTTTCAGGCGCAAGCCCAGCTTGGCCATCGAGGCCAGCGCCCGGTGGTGGTTCGGGAAGTGTTCCAAGGTGTAGCTGATATCGGCGCCCAGGCTGCCCGTCATGCCTTGCGTGAGCGTTTCCACGGCGCGCGAGAAATGGAAGTTCTCGACCACGGGCAGACCGGCGCGGTCTTCCGCGCTCGTGTAGTCGCCGCCCGGCGTATGCTTGACGTAGGGTGGACAAACGGCAGCGCCGGCATGGACGCAGCAGGCGGCGAGGGTGCAGGCAAACAAGCGATGCTTCATGCGGCTCTCCTGTGGCTGATCTGGTCCAGCAAATTGGCCAGGGCCTCGCTGCGGGCTTGCCGTGATTGCTGGGCGATGGCGGTGGCGCTGGCCAGCGGGGCGCGGCCTTGGCGCGCCAGTGCCAGGAAGCGCAGCAGCGCGCGCGCGCAGTCGGCGCTGGAAGCGAGCTGGCCGATGGTGTCGATGCCGCAGTGGCGCAGCTTGGCCGCGCTGTCGCCAGCGAGGTCGGTCAGCGCCAGGATAGGCCGGCGGCAGCGCAGGTATTCATACAGCTTGGCGGGAATTTGCGCATTGCAGTTGGCTGCCTGCAGCAGCAGCAAGCCGTCGGCGGCCTGCATTTCTCGCAGCGCTGCGCCATGTGGCTGCAAAGGTTCCAGGCGCACCAGGTCCTGGATGGCGTATTTTGCCAGCAGGCTGGCCAGCCATGCGTCGTGGCCCGTGGCGCGCAGCACCAGCTGAAAATTGCGCGCATGCAGCACGCCGTCGTGGCGCAACTTGGCCAAGGCCTCGAACAGGGCTTGCGGATCGCGCTCGGATGGATAAATCACGCCGCTGTGCAGCAGCAGGAAGCGTGCATGGTCGCTGCGCTGGCTATGCTGTCTATGCTGGCTGGGCGGCACCTCCAGTGGCGTGGCGCCTTCGTCATCATCATCATCGTGGCCGTTTTCGATCAGGCTGAAGCGTTCGCGTCGCAGCTGTGGCAGGCGCCGCTGGTGTGCCTCGATGGCGCCCGGCGTGGTGCAGACGATGGCCGCACTGCGTGCCGCGATGCGCTGCTCTATCCAGGCATGCATGCGGTACAGGCGCGCGTCGGGCGGATACGGTGCCAGCGGGTCGCTGTCATCGAGCATGGGGTCGCGCTGGTCGGCTATCCATGGCAGGCCGCTGAGTTTTTGCAGGGTCATCGCGATCAGGTGCGCCGTGGCGATCGGGTACGTCGACCAGATGGCGTCGGGGCGGTATTGCCGTATCATCCGCAGGCCGGCCGGCACGGCGCTCAGCCACCAGGAACTCCAGCGGTCGGGCAGCGCCAGGCAGCGCGGATAGCGCCCGGCGATGGCCAGGTGGCGCGCCGCGTCAAGCGCCAGGGTGCGCCACACGGTGGCTTGCGTGCCGATCCGCGCCAGCTGCGCATCTAGCTGGGTATCGAGCTGTGTTTTGAGCTGTGTCTTGAGCTGTGTCTTGAGCTGTCTATCGCTGCGCTGCGCATACGCGAGCGGTGCGGGACTGAGTATCAGCGGCTGCCAGCCGTAGCGGGGCAAATGGCGCGCAAAGCCCAGGGTGCGCAAAATGCCGCTGCCGCCCGCCAGCGGCGGAAAGTGGTAGGCCACCATCAGCAGCCGTTTTGGCGCAATCTCTACCATGACTGCAGCCATCGTGCGCACAGTTGTTCGACTTCGCCGCGCCAGGCGGCGCTGGCGAAGGTGTGGTTGGCGCCAGCCACCTGCGCCTGCGTCCATTGCGCGCGCGCGGTGACGACGCGCCAGGCAGCATCGCTATCGAGCAAGGCTTGCCACTCGCGCGCGCCGAGGTCGTCGCCACTGAGGATCAGCAGCACCTTGCCCGGAAATTGCGCCAACGCCCGCAGCAAGGCAGGCGCGGGCGCATCGTTTTCCGGTGTTGCCGGTCCCTGCATGGCGGTAGCCACCTGCCGCAGCGACGCCAGGCTGGCGCCCAGCTGCAGTCCACCGCCGGCCAGCTTGCGCCAGAACGCGCCTTGCAGCAAGCGTGGCAGATAATAATGGCGCAGCGTGGCGCGCGCCAGGCCGGCGCTGCTGCGTACCCACGGATTGAGCAGGATCAGGGCGCTGATGCGTGGGTCACTTGGCGCATGGCAGGCGGCGGCCGTGGCGCCATCGCACAAGCCCCACAGCACCACTTCGCGCAAGGATGGCACGGCGTCGAAGAATTGCGCGAGTGCGCCGCCGATATCGGGGCTGGCGGCGCGATAATCGCGCGCGCTGCCCTCGCTGTCGCCCATGCCGCGCAGGTCGAAGCGCAACACGGGCCAGCCTTGCGCGGCCAGCGCCCGGGCCAGCAAGACGAACTGACGGTGGCTGCCCACCCGGTATTGGGGCCCGCCCGTGACGATCAATATGCCGCGTGGGCCTGGTGCGGCGGGCAGGCTGAGGATGCCGACCATGCGCGCTTGCGCCTCGGTCTCAGTCTCTGCATCCCTGGCGGCGCTGCGAAAGCGCAGCGCCAGTTGGTACACGGTGGGTCTGGCGACCTGGTCGCGTTTCATAGCGTCATCCATGGCGCGTCGAGCCAGTCGCAGCAAAGTTTTCGCGTCGCGTCCAGCAATTGCGGACAAGCGAGCAGCTCGCCGCTGTGCCAGAACGGGCCATCGCCGAAGCTGGCCACGTGCACGGCTGCACCTTGTTCGCGCCACTGCTGCGCCAGCGCCGGCGATGGCAACGATGGCAGCATTGGCGTACAGGCCTGCTGCGGCGCCTGATACTCGAGCCAGTAGACGGGCACCGTGGGCAGCAGCGCCGCTGCGCTGACGCCATCAATGGCCAGCGCCAGCGCCGGTGCCAGCAGGTAGCCGGCCACTTCCACCGATGCACCGTTCTCCAGTGCGGCGCGCGCTTGGCCCGGCGCTTCGCGTGTGCCGCCGGCCAGCATGTTGCTTGCCAGGCGCAGGCGCAGGAAGCGGTCGATGCTGCGCCGTCCATCGAGTTCGGGCTGCCATAGCAGCAAACGCGCCAGTGGCAGCGACGCGCGGCTGGCAAAATCGAGTGCAAGCAGGGCGCCCAGGCGCAAACCCCAGACGGTCAATGGGCCGTCGACGCGCTGCGCCAGCCAGGCGCAAGCCAGGTGCAAATCGTTGTGCCAGATGTCCCAGCGCGCCTCGTCGAATTCGCCGTCGCTGTCGCCGCAGCCAAACAGGTCGATGTGCAGCACGCAGTAGCCGGCGGCTGCAAAGACGCGTGCCTGGGCGGCGCTCACGTGGCGGCTTTTATTGAGTTCTTCTGCAAACGGATGCACGTAGACGATGGCGCCGCGCGCTCGGCGGCCCGGTGGCGGCAGGTGCAGCAGGCAGTAGCGCTGGCCGCCGCTGGCGGGCAGGAAGAAAGGCTGCAGCGCCAGCGTGTCGAGGGCGGCGCTGCTCATGCTCGTAGCTGTGCAAACACAAAATCGTGCAAGGTGCCCACGGTGGCGAAGTGGCGCGCGTGAATATCGTCGTCGGCCACGCTGATGCTGAAATGCTCTTCCAGCGCGGCGATCACGCCGATCACGGCCATCGAGTCGAGTTCCGGCACGCTGCCCAGCAGCGGCGTGTGCGCTTCCAACGCGCGCCCGTTCAAGCCCAGCGTGCGATCGAGGATGTGCTTTACTGCTTCAAGATGCGACATGTGAGCTCCAGGGAAGGGTAGTGCGGCAGGCTGCTGGTATCGAAGTCCAGGCAGACAAGATCGTCGGGGCGGCGCGACAGGTGCAGATAGGGCGGCAGACTGGCGGCCATCCATTGCCAGCGGCCGCAGCGAAGAAAGGTGGCCGTGCCCAGCGCGTGCATGCCCAGGCGCGCATGGGCGCCCAGCGAGGCGCGGTTGAAACGCGAAATACGGCTGCACGACCAGCGCACGCCCTGCGCATACAGCACGGCATTGGCTTCTTCCCACAGGCGGGCAAAGACCAGGCCGCCCCGTTGTGCGGGATGCACCCACACGTCCAGGTCCCAGGACGACTGGCTGGAGGCCAGCGCATAGCGGGCGCGCACCTCGTCTTCCCGGTAGCCGTGGCGCAGCAGCCAGATCCAGCCAGCCATGTCGGCCTTGCTGGTCTCTGCCTGCCTGCGCGCCACCAGGCATTGCGCACCCTGGCGGTAGCGTTCGCTTAGCGCACCGGGTCGGCGTTCGGGACCGGACGGCAAATCGGCCTGCGTCAGGCAGGGCGTGACTGTGATCGACTGGCCGCGCCCACGGCACAGCGAGCCGGGTGCCACGGCTTGTGCCACGAACTGGTAGCGATGCAGCGCGCAGCGCCCGCCTGGCACCATCGCCAGCAGGCGCGCCAGGGCTAGCCAGCTGCTGTCGCACCAGCCCAGCTGGCGAAGGCTGGCCGCAAGCCGTTGTAACCGTGGAAAACGCGTGAAGCTAATCATGGCGATCAAGGATGGGGCGGCTATGCAGCCAACGCTGTCCATTAGAGCGCAGCGGCGAGCGGCGGTCTTGCGCCGCCTCAAGCTGTGTTGTTGAAACTGTTAACTGATCAAAATCAAGACCGCTGTGGCCATTTGTCTGAATCATAGGGGAAGGCATGGCGATCATGGCAACCCGGAGGCGAGACGATGGCGACACTGATACACGAGCTGATCTTCGACGCGGCGCAGCGCGCGCCCCACGCGCCAGCGTTGTCCTGGCAGGGCGAGGAAATGTCTTATGCCGCGCTGGCGCAAGCCGTGTGCGAGGCGTCCAGCAACTTGCTGACCCTGGGCTTGCAGCGTGGCGCGCGAGTGGCCGTGTACCTGGAAAAACGCCCGGAAAACGTCAGCGCCATGTTTGGCGCGGCGGCCGCCGGTGCTGTGTTCGTGCCCGTCAATCCCTTGCTCAAGCCGGAACAGGTGGCGTACATCCTGGCCGACTGCAACGTGACCATCCTTGTCACTTCGCGCGAACGCCTGGCGCAGCTGGGTCCCGCGCTGGCCGCCTGCCCGGACTTGCAGACGGTGCTGCTGACGGGGGAACCGCGGCCGCAAACCAGCCTTGGCCGCGTGCGGCTGCTGGCGTGGCGTGGCGTCGCCGCCGGCGCATCTACACCCACCCCCCTGCGCCACGCCGTGATCGACACGGACATGGCCGCCATCTTGTACACATCGGGCAGCACCGGGCGTCCGAAAGGCGTGGTGCTGTCGCACCGGAACATGCTGGCCGGCGCGCTCAGCGTCGTCAGTTATTTGCGCAACACGCCGCAGGACCGGATTTTGTGCGTCCTGCCGCTCAGTTTCGACTACGGCTTGAGCCAGCTGACGACGGCGTTTGCCAGCGGCGCCTGCGCCGTGCTGATGAATTACCTGCTGCAGCGCGATATCGTCGAAGCCGTGGAGCAGGAAGCCATCACGGGCCTGGCCGCCGTGCCACCGCTGTGGTTACAGCTATCGCAGCTGAGCTGGCCCCTTTCCACGACGCTGCGCTACATCACCAATTCGGGCGGCGTGATGCCCAGAGCCACGCTAGAGCGCTTGCGCCAGTCGCTGCCGCGCACGCAGCTCTACCTGATGTATGGCTTGACGGAAGCGTTCCGCTCCACCTATCTGGCGCCGGAACAGCTGGAGCGGCGCCCCGATTCCATCGGGCAAGCGATCCCCAACGCGGAAGTGCTGGTGCTGCGCCCCGACGGCAGCGTCTGCGAAGACGACGAGCCGGGCGAACTGGTGCACCGTGGCGCGCTGGTGGCGCTCGGCTACTGGAACGATGCGGCGCGCACGGCAGAGCGCTTCAAGCCCCTGGCGCCGCGGGCGAGCGGGCTGGTGTTGCCGGAACTGGCCGTCTGGTCGGGCGACACCGTGCGCCGCGATGCCGAAGGTTACCTGTATTTTGTCGGTCGCAGCGATGACATGATCAAGACGTCCGGCTACCGGGTCAGTCCGGCCGAGATCGAAGAGGTCGTGTATGCGAGCGGGCTGGTAGGCGAGGCGGCCGCGCTGGGCCTGCCCCATGCCGCACTGGGCCAGGCCATCGCCTTGCTCGTCACGCCTGCGCAGGGCATGGAATTGCTGCGCGACAGCGTGCTGGCCGCCTGCCGCGCGCGACTGCCCAGCTATATGGTGCCGCTGTGGGTGGAAATTCGCGACGGCGCGCTGCCGCGCAATCCGAATGGCAAGATCGACCGTCCATTGCTGGCCAGGGAACTGGCGCGCGTCTATGCGGTCCAATCAGGAGATGGCGCATGAAGGACTCGATCCGCCCAAACAGCACGGGTGTGCTCTCCGATGTTCCCTTGAATTTTTCTTTGCTTGCGCCCCCGAATGCGCCTGTGCACGTGCCTTCTCATATGCCTTCGCATGCGCCCTTGGCTCAGTTTGCCGTGCAAGGCGATATGCTGGAGCTTGGCGGCGTGTCTTTGCGCCGGCTGGCGCAGAGGGTCGGCAGCACACCATTCTACGCGTATGAACGTGCGCATATCACGCGCCGCGTGAGCGCACTGCGCGCCGCCTTGCCTGCTGGTGTGCATGTGCATTACGCCATGAAGGCCAATCCCATGCCGGCCGTGGTGCAATGTCTGGCAGGCTTGGTCGATGGCATCGATGTGGCCTCGGGCGGCGAACTGGCGACGGCGCTCGATACGCCGATGGCGCCGCAGTGCATCAGTTTTGCGGGGCCGGGCAAGCGCGATGGCGAACTGGCGCAGGCCGTGGCCGCCGGCGTGCTGATCAATGTGGAATCGGGCGCGCAGGTGGAGAGGGTGGCGCTGGCCAGTGAACGGCTGGGTGTGACGGCCAGGGTGGCCGTGCGCGTGAACCCCGATTTCGCGCTGCGTCGCACGGGCATGCGCATGGGTGGGGGCGCGCAGCCGTTTGGCGTTGATGCGGCGCTGGTGCCAGCGCTACTGGGCCGCATCGGCCAGCTGGGACTCGATTTTCATGGCTTGCACCTGTATGCGGGTTCGCAAAACCTGTCGGCGGCGGCGCTGGTCGAAGCGCAGGCTCTG
The DNA here is from genome assembly GCF_029892305.1 of Janthinobacterium sp. CG_23.4. Lineage (NCBI taxonomy): Bacteria > Pseudomonadati > Pseudomonadota > Betaproteobacteria > Burkholderiales > Oxalobacteraceae > Janthinobacterium > Janthinobacterium sp. CG_23.4. The sequence continues at coordinate 2,311,011 of NZ_JARXUX010000001.1, forward strand.
AGCGTGCAACTGGCTTTGCAACTGGCCGACAGCGCACCAGCGCCCTTGCGCACCTTAAATATCGGCGGCGGCTTCGGCGTGCCATATTTTCCCGGCGACCAGGCACTGGAACTGGCGCCCGTGGCGCAAGGCTTGCAGCGGCAACTCGCCATCCTGGCCCGGGCGGCGCCCGGCGCGCGCCTGAATCTGGAGCTGGGCCGCTACCTGGTGGCCGAGGCAGGCATTTATGTGTGCACGGTGCTCGAGCGCAAAGTGTCGCATGGACAGGTATTTCTCGTCACCGATGGCGGCTTGCACCATCATTTGGCCGCGTCCGGTAATTTTGGCCAGCTGATACGCAAGAATTATCCGGTCGCCATCGGCAACCGCCTGCAAGGCGGAGCGCGCGAAGTGGCGTCCGTCGTGGGACCGTTGTGCACGCCGCTGGACTTGCTGGCCGACCAGATGGAAATGGCGCGCGCCCAGGAGGGCGACCTGGTGGTGGTGTTCCAGTCGGGCGCGTATGGCTTGACGGCCAGCCCGACCGCCTTTCTCGGCCATCCGCTGCCGGCCGAGGTGCTGGTATGAGCGGCCTGTGCGGTTGGCTGGCGGCGGCTGGCGCTGCAGCGAGCGGCGCTATAGCGAGCGGGGCGGCGGGCGGCGCATCGGGCGTCGCCGTGGCCGATGCCAGTAGCGCCGCGCTGCAGAACATGGCTGCGCCGCTGTCGCGTTTCGATGGCGCGCCCCTGGCCATCAGCGTCAGCGATGTGGGCGGCGTGGCCGTCGCCGCCATCGATGGCAGCGGCCATGTGCACCAGCAAGATGGCTTGCAAGTAGCCATCTGGGGCCGGCCCGTGCTCGACGGTTCGGCCGAGGACGTGGCGAGCCGCTTGGCCTGTCTCTGGCTGAGCCGGGGCGTGGCCGCTTGCACCAGCCTGTCGGGGCCATTCGCGCTGGCCATCCTCGACGCCGTTTCTGGCCAGCTCTTGCTGGCCGTGGACCGCGCCGGCATGCATCCGCTCAGCTATGCAAGCAATGCGCAGGGCCTGTTCTTTGCCACCTCGATGGACGCCTTGCTGGCCCATCCGTCGGTGCGTGGCGTGCTCGACCCACAAGCCCTGTATCACTATCTGTATTTCCACATGGTGCCAGGTCCGGCCACCGCTTACCTAGGCCAGCAGCGCTTGCTGCCGGGCGAATACCTACTGATGCGCGGCGGCAAGCAATGCAAGGGCAGTTACTGGCAGCTGGCCTTCCAGGAACCAGGTGCGCGCCGCGCGCGTGCCAGCTTTGCCGCCAACAAGCAGGAGTTGCTGCGCTTGCTGCGCCTGGCCGTCGAAAGCAGCCTGGGCCCCGATAGCAGCAACACGGGAGCGTTTCTGAGCGGCGGCACAGATAGTTCCACGCTGGCCGCCATCATGGGGCAAGTGACGGGTCGGCCCGCGCGCACCTATTCCATCGGTTTTGATGTCCCCGGCTATGACGAAATGGCCTATGCGCGCCTGGCCGCCAGCCACGCCGGTAGCATCCACCACGAGCGCTACGTGACGCCAAGCGACGTGCTGGCAGCGATTCCCGCCATGGCGGCCATTTTCGACCAGCCTTTCGGCAATGCCTCGGCGATTCCCGCTTACTATTGCGCGCAGATGGCACGCGAGGACGGCGTCACGCGTTTGCTGGGCGGCGATGGCGGCGACGAATTGTTTGGCGGCAATGAGCGCTATGCGCACCAAGCCTTGCTGTCGCAGTACCAGCGCTTGCCCGTCATGCTGCGCCTAGCCATCATCGAACCGCTGCTATTTCGCCAACGCAGGGGCAAGCCGTGGCGGCTGGGCGACAAGGCGCGCAGCTATATCACGCAAGCGAGCCAGCTGCTGCCGGCCAGGCTCGACGGCTACAACTTGCTGCTGCGCCATGGCCACCGCACGGTACTGGAAGCGGACTTTATCGACAGCATAGACCCGGACCTGGCGCCCGGCTATGTGAATGGCGCCTATTGGCAGCGGCAAGGCCAGGGCTTGAGCCAGATCAATGAACTGCTGGCGCTGGACATGCGCTTTACGCTGGCCGACAACGACCTGTTCAAGGTGCGCAAGGCTTGCGAGCTGGCTGGCGTGGAAGCCACATTTCCTTTCCTGCACGATGCGATGGTAGCGTTTGCCGCGCGTCTGGCACCGCGCGACAAGCTCGATGGCAGGCAGCTGCGGCCGTTCTTTAAGCGGGCGCTGGCGGACATATTGCCGGTGGCCATCGTACGCAAGAAAAAGCACGGCTTTGGCTTGCCTTTCGGCCAGTGGCTGCACAGTCATGCGCCGCTACGCGAATTTGCGTTTGACAACCTGACGCAGCTGCGCGGGCGCGGCATCGTGCGCCCCGCCTTCATCGACGATTTACAAGGGCGCTTGCTGGCCGAACATCCGGCCTATCACGGTACCATGGTATGGCTGCTGCTGATGCTCGAACAGTGGCTCAGCCAGCATCCGGGCGCGCTCGGTGCGCTTGCCGGCGGTTTTGCCGCAAGCGCCACAGAAACGCGAGCCGTCCTCGACCCCACGGCGTAAAGCGCGGCAGTTGCAGCAGGTCCAGCCCCGCGCCGGGACGCGCCACGCCCCAGTCCGTAGCCACGGCCGCCTGGAAACCCAGGCTGTCAAGCATTGCCACGTGCTTCGCGCCATAATCACGTCCGGCCTTGCCGTTCGGATACGCAAACAGGGTGACGGGCGCCTGGATCAAACGTTCCAGCTGGCGCTTGCCGTTGGCGATGTCCAGCCGCGCGGCACGCTCGGGCAGGGTAGACAAAATCGGGTGACTCGCTGTGTGCGCGCCCAGGCCCATGCCGGCCGCGTGTAACTGGCGCAACTGCGCCGTGCTGAGCATGGCGGGCGGAGCGGAGCCGGTGCCTGCCTGGCGGCGTATCTGCATGGCCAACTGCTGGCGCCGGCCAAACGGCAGATATTTCAGCTGGCCCAGCAATGTGGCGATGGCCGCTTGCCGCTGCGCCAGGCTGGCGACGGGCAGGCAGTCCAGGCCGATCTCTCGCAAGTCGAGCACGGGCATGGTCACATGGCGCACCGCCTCGATCACCGTGTCATTCCACATCTGTCCACCGTCCAGGTAGCCGGTGGCGATAAAAAAAGTGGCGTGCAAGCCCAGACGCTGCAGCAGCGGCAGGGCGACTTGCGCATTGTCTGCATAGCCGTCGTCGAAGGTGATGCAGGCAGCGCGCGGCGGCAGGCTGCCATCTTGCAAGCGCTGCACGGCCACGGCCAGCGGCAGCGGCGTATAGAAACGCTGCAACAGGCGCATCTGGCGCTCGAACAGGCGCGCATCGACTGCACCGGGAAACAGGGGATCTGGCCGTGCCAGCACGCGGTGGTAGATCAAAATGGACAGGCTGGACGTCATGGCTGCTCCGCGATGGAGGCCCGGGCCTTGGCCTTGGCCTTGCCCTGGCTTGTGCCGGGCGTAGTCGCTGTCGCTGGCTGCTCGACGATGATGCGCGTGGCGATCAGGGCTGCCATCAGGTAGTACGGCATGTCGAAATACAGCAGGCTGAGAAAGGCGCCGCCCACGCCAAAGCCGATCAGGCTGGCCTGGCTCATGGTGGCCAGGCCGTGCGCCCAGCGCAGTGCCGGCTGGCCCCGTGTGCGCCCGATAATGGCGGCGGCAGTACGCCAGGTGGCAATGCCCAGCGCCAGGTAAATCAACAAGCCGACGAAGCCGTGTTCGCCCATCGCCTGGAAGTAGATGCTGTGCGCAGCGTGCACATCCATGGGGTTCGGCGCGTAGCGGGCGAAGATGGCGGCGTCGGAGACATCGAAGCCGCCGCCGAGAAAGCGGTCGCGCGCCAGGTTCCAGGCCATGCGCCAGGCATTCAGGCGGCCCATGGCGGACACGTCATCCTGATACGTGTTGATGGTGTCCATGCGTTCGGCCCAGCGCTCGGGCATGAAGGCCAGCAGCAGCGGCGCGACCGCACCGAGCAGCGCGCCCAGCACCAACTTGCGCTCGCTCTTGACCCACATGAACAGGCTCATGGCGGCAATGGCCAGCAGGGCGCCGCGTGAATACGAGCCCAGCGCAGCCAGTGCCGACAGCAGCATGGCCGCCGACAGGCCGTGGCGCAGCCAGCGTTTATCAGTGTTTTGCTGCAGGTAATACATGAGGGGGATGGTGATGACCAGGGCCAGGGCCAGCGCGTTGTTATCGCCAATAAACGTCTCTTCCGGGCCCCAGACGCGTTCCGTACCGCCGCTGCGGATAGTGAAGAGGCCGCCTTTCACCCCGTAAAAGCCGAGCGAAGCCACCAGCACCCATACGAGACGCACAATGTCGCGCCGCGTGCGTATCACCATCATGATCACAAAGCTCATCAGCATGATCTTCATCACCTTGTTCCACTGCACCCACGACGCTTGCGGCAGCAGGGCGAACAGCGCCGTGACATTCATCCACGCGACGAACAGCAGCAGCAGCACGCTGACGGGCGTGAGCGGCAGGCTTTTCGGCTCGCGCGTTATCAGCAGGCTGAGCATGGTGGCGATGGCGATGATGAAGGCAAACGGCAAGTGGTTGGCAAAGCCCCACGCTTGCGTGTGCGGATTCATCACGCTGACCCATACCCACATCAGGCCGCCGATGGCCGGTGACTTCAGGATGAAGGGCAGCGACCCGAGGATGATGATGGTGATCACGATGTCGCGCATGAACGGGGATGCTCCTGGTTTTGCCTGCATGGTACTGATGTCGCTCAACTTGCTGTCGGGCAGGCTCGGTACACTCGATTGACGCGATTGACTCGGTGAATACTTTTCAGTACCCAGTTTTGTCATGCTAAGACCAAGGAGGCATGTCCTTGTTGACCGTTCTCATGGCGACCTACAATGGCGCCGGCACGTTGCCCCAGGTATTGCGCGCCTACATGCGGCTACGCCCGCCTGCAGCCGGCTGGCGCCTGCTCATCGCCGACAATGGCAGCACGGACGGCACGGCGCAGGTGATCGCCGCTTTTCGCGGGTGCTTGCCCTTGAGCTCAATCTATGTGGCGCGGCGCGGCCGCAGTCCCGCCCTGAACGGCGCCGTCGAGCATGCCTTGCGACAGGGCGGCGATGGCAGCGAGCTGTTCGTCTTTGGCGACGACGACGCCATGCCGGCACCCGACTGGCTGTGCCGCTTGCAGCGCTGCGCGCGCGATCACCCGGGCTACGCCCTGTTTGGCGGCGCCATCGTGCCCGCCTGGCGGGAACCTCCGGCGCAATGGCTGCTGCGCCTGACGCCCGTCGGCGTGACATGGGGCATCACCAGCCCCGACCTGCGCGACGCCCCCATCTATCCGGGCCTGGTGTGGGGCGCCAACATGGCGATTCGCCGCCGCATCTTCGAGTCGGGCGCCCGCTATGACGAGAGTATCGGTCCGCAAGGGAGCAATTACGCCATGGGCAGCGAAACCCGCCTCAACCTGGAGCTGCATGCGGCCGGCAACCCTTCCTGGTTCTGTCCCCAGGCCCGCGTGGCGCACATCATTCGCGTCGCGCAAGTGCAGCGCGCGTCGATACTGCGCCGTGCCATGCTGTTTGGCCGTGGTCAGTGCCGGCTGGCCACGCTTGGGCCCAGCGTGGAGCTGCTGGGCGTGCCGCGCTGGATGCTGGGCCGATACGTGCGCGATACGCTCGGCGCCGTGCGCGCCTGGCTGCGGCGCGACCGCGCCGCGCTGTTCTTGCACCAGTGGGAACGGGCCTGGTTGCGGGGGTTTTTTCATGAAGCATGGCGGGGACGGCGCAAACGCCTGCCGCGCATCGTCATCAGCAGTTATTCGGGTGAGCTGGGCGGCATGGAGCTGCGCCTGGCGCAAGAGGCAAAAGTACTTGCTGCGAGCGGCTATGACAGCGTGCTGGCCCTGCGGCGCTTTCCCGGTTTTCAAGCCTGGGCGCAACACTTGCGCGCCAGCCAGATGCAAGTGCGCGTGTATGAACCGCCGCTATTTCTTGAACACTGGGCGTGGCGCCGTTGGAGTTTATTGCGCGCGCGGCTGACGGGGGCTTGGCGGCTGCGGCAGTTGCGGCCTGATTTGGTCCATGTGGCCTTTTGCTGGACCAGTTATGGCGCTTCCATCGTGTGGCTGGCGCGGCAGTGCCGCCTGCCTGCCGTCATCAGCGTGCACAATGCGTTTCCTTTGGAACCGTTCAGTACTTGGCAGCGGCCACTGCTGCAGGAAGCGTTTCGTAGCGTGAAGGGCGTGTATGCCGTGTCTTCCTCCGCCATGCGCCATTTTCTTGATTTGTACCGTGACATGCTGGCGCCGCAGACGCGGCTGGCCGTGATACCGAACGGCGTCGATACGGACACTTTTATTGTCTCGCCGGAACGCAAAGTGCTGGCGCGGCGCCAACTCGGGCTGCCGCCCGACGCGCTGGTCCTCGGTTGCGTGGCGCGACTGTCGGCGCAAAAGCGTCCGCAAGCGCTGCTGGCCCTGTTCGCCAGCCTGGCCGTGCAATTCCCTCAGTTATATTTAGTGCTGGTAGGCACGGGGCCGCTGGAAGCCATGCTGCGCCTGCAAGTGCAACAGGCGCGATTGCAGGAGCGCGTGGTGTTTGCCGGCTTCCAGCAGCGCGTCGAGTTGTTGATGCCTGCCTTCGACTTGCATGTGCTGCTGAGTAAAAACGAAGGCTTCGGCATTGCCACCATCGAGGCCATGGCCTGCGGCGTGCCGGCTGTGGGCACGGATGTGCCGGGCACCCACGATATCTTGCACGATAGCGCAGGGGGACTGCTGCTGCCGCTCGACGACGAACACGCTGCTTGCGCGCTCGTGGCCAAGCTGCTGATGGACGCGCCCCGGCGTGCCCGCATGGGACGGCTGGCGCGCGAAGAAACCGTGCAGCGCTATTCGATGTCACGCCTGGAACGCCAGTTGCGGCAGTTCTATGCGGGCCTGGTGTAGGCGCGGGCGGCCCGCATGAGCACCACCCGCGCGTCGTTTTCCTTTTCGTTCGCCGAAAGATACACGGCACTGTTGCTGGGCATTATCGCCAGCATGGTGCTGGCGCGCCTGCTGACGCCGGCCGAAGTGGGCGTGTATGCGCTCGCTGCCGTGCTGGTGGCGCTGGCGCAAGTAGTGCGCGATTTTGGCGTGGGACAATACCTGATCCAGGAAAAGCAGCTCGATGCCGTGAAACTGCGGGCCGCGCTGGCGACCAGCTTGCTCGTTGCCTGGCTGCTGGCGAGCCTGGTACTGCTGCTCAGCGCGCCGCTGGCGCGGTGGTATGGCGAACCACGGCTGACCCTGGTGCTGCGCCTGCTGGCCATCAATTTTTTACTGATTCCGTTTAGCGCCTTAACCTTACCCATGTTGCGTCGGCAACTGCGCTTTCGCGCCATCTACGCCATTAATGCCGCCAATAGTGTGGCCAACGTGCTGGTGGCCGTGCTGCTGGCGCTGCAGGGCTACAGTTATATGAGCATGGTGTGGGCGGCGCTGGCCGGTTCTTGCGCCTCGCTGGCAGTGAGCTTGCTGGTGCGCCCGCGTGAACTGCCGTGGCTGCCGGGATGGCGCGGCATGGGCGCCATCGCCCGTTTTGGCGCCTATGCGACCGGTGGCAGCCTGGTCGACGAGGCGGGCGTGGCGGCGCCTGACCTCATCATTGGCAAGCTGCTCGGCATTGAAAGCCTGGCCTTGTTCGGCAAGGCGCAAAGCGTACTGAATATTTTTAATCAGGCCATCACCAGTGCCATTTCTCCCGTGGTGTTTCCCCTGTTCGCGGCGCGCGCGCGCGGAGAGGGAGGGCAGGGTGGGGCGCAACTCGTGTATCTGCGCACGATCAGCTACATGACAGCGTTGGCTTGGCCCTTCTTTCTCTTTCTCGCCTGCATGGCTTTACCTCTGATCAAGGTCTTGTATGGCACGCAATGGCTAGGATGTGTGCCCTTGATACGCATCATATGCCTGTCGTCGGCCGTGTATAGCATGTTTAGCATGGCCCGCTACCTGTTCGTGGCGACGGGCCAGTTGCAGGCGCAGGTGCGCCTCGATGCCTGCGCTGGCGTCATCAAAGTGGCATTGCTGCTGGCGGCGGCACCGTTCGGTCTGGTAACCGTGGCCTGGGCCGTGGTGCTCAGCAATGTACTGCGCAGCTGGCTCAATTATCGCTGCCTGCGGCGCTTGAGCGCACTCGACTGGCGCATCCTGGCGCGGACATTGCACAAGAGTTTGCTGCTCTGCGGTCTCAGCGGCATGGCGCCTGTCGCTGCGCTGTTGTGGCTACCCATGGATGCGCCGGCGCTGCTGGCGCTGACGGGCACGGCGCTGCTCACCTTGCTGTGCTGGCTGGGCGCAATTTTTCTGTTGAAACATGAGCTCGCCGGCGAATTTCTGTTGTTGCAACGCAAGCTGGCCGACCGCTGGCTGGCCGTCAAATCATCGCACTGAGCTATCAGCGGCGCGGGCGCACGAAAGGATGACCATGCGTGTCGGTATCTTGTCCTACCCGATGCTGTTCCAGCGCGACGGCGGCTTGCAGATCCAGGTGCGCGAAACCATAGCCGCCCTGAACCGGCTGCCAGCCAAGGCGGCGCGCCCCATGGAAGTGCAACTGGTCGATGCCAACCATGAGCGGCTGGCCGATTTTGACGTGCTGCATGTTTTTTCGGCCAGCAATGGCACTTACCGCATCATGGAAGCGGCCAGCGAGCAAGGTGTCCCAGTGGTGCTGTCGCCCTTGCTATCGCCTCAATGGGGCCGCGCCTGTGCCTGGCGCGCGCGGCTGGCCGACCGGCTGGCAGGGCGTTTGACGCAGTGGATGGTGCAAACCAGTTATGCGCAAACGCGGCGCGCCTTGCAGTTGGCCGACATGGTCATTGCGCTGGGCGAGGCCGAGCGCGACGCCATCGTGCAAGGTTTCGCCATGCGCGCCGAGGCCATCCGCGTCTTGCCGAACGGGATTAACGCGCACTTTTTTACAGCCAATGGCGATCTGTTCTTGCGTGAAACGGGCATCGCCGAGCCCTTCGTGCTGATGGTGGGCAGCATTTCGCCGTATAAAAACCAGCTGGGACTGGCGCTGGCGCTGGCAGGGACGGGCTTGCGCCTGGTGCTGATCGGCGCTGCCCCGCGCGAACAACACGCGTATTTCCAGCAGTTGCTGGACTTGCCACACGTCAGCTGGCTCGGCACGCTGGAGCACGCCGCCCCGCTGCTGGCGAGCGCCTACCATGCGGCCGGCGTAGTGGCTTTGCCCAGTCAGGGCGAAGTGTTGCCCTTGAGCGTGCTCGAAGCGCTGGCGGCCGGTACGCCCGTCGTCATGACGGCGCAAAGCGCGCTCGATTTGCCCGATTCCGCGTTCGCGCTGCGCAAGCTGCGCTGGGACGATGGCCACGCGCAGCGCCGGGCCATCCTCGAACTGCTGGCGCACCCGCCCGAGCGCACGCGCGTGCAAGCGCTGGTGCAAGGTTTTACGTGGGAACGGGTGGCGGCGCAGATTGCCGAATGTTACTACCAGGTCCAGTTCTTGCCTTCCAGGAGGCAATATGCTGTTTAATTCTTTCGCCTTCCTGTTCGGCTATCTGCCCATCGTGCTGGCCGGCTATTTTCTGCTCGGTCGCCGGGCATCCGCAGGCAGTGCGCCTTCCAGCTGGCGCCGCCTGGCGCCGGCCATGTGGCTGGCGCTGGCCTCGCTGTTCTTCTATGCCTGGTGGGAGGTGCGCTATCTGCCGCTGCTGCTGGCATCGATTTGCTTCAATTACGGCGCCGGGCGCCTGCTCGGCGCCAGCGCTGGCGCAGCGCGCAAGCGCGTGCTGCTGACGGCGCTGGCGCTGAACCTGGGTTTGCTTGCCTACTACAAATATGCGAATTTCTTCATCGATAGCGTGAACGCGGTCGCTATCGCCGGCGGTAGTGGTGGCAGCCTGCCATTGCACGCGCTCGACATCATCTTGCCGATTGGCATCTCTTTCTTTACCTTCACGCAGATCGCCTTCCTCGTCGATTGTTACCGGGGCGAGGTGCGCGAATACCGCTTCATCCATTATGTGCTGTTCGTCAGCTATTTCCCGCACCTGATCGCCGGGCCCGTGCTGCACCACCGCGAGATGATGCCGCAGTTCGCCGACCCGGCCAATGTGCATCCGCGCGCGGCCAACTTCGCCATCGGCTTGTCAATTTTTACTCTTGGCCTGGCAAAAAAGGTGCTGATCGCCGACAATCTGTCACCGCTCGCCATCCCCGTCTTCGCGGCCGGCGCCACCCCCACCCTGATCGAGGCGTGGATCGGCGTGCTGGCCTACACCTTCCAGCTGTACTTCGACTTTTCCGGCTATTCGGACATGGCCATCGGCCTGTCGCGCCTGTTCGGTGTGAAATTGCCGCTCAATTTCAACTCGCCGTACAAGGCGGCCAATATCGCCGAGTTCTGGCACCGCTGGCACATGACTTTGTCGCGTTTCCTGCGCGACTATGTATACATTCCCCTGGGCGGCAGCCGCCATGGCGAGGCCATGCGTTACCGCAACCTGATGCTGACCATGCTGCTGGGCGGCCTGTGGCATGGCGCCGGCTGGACCTTCGTCATATGGGGCGGCTTGCACGGCCTGTACTTGGTGCTGCTGCAGGCGTGGCAGAGTGTCTTTGGCGCGGCGCAGGCGCGCTGGTGGCCGGCTTGGTGCTCAAGCTTGCTGACCTTTCTTGCCGTCATGCTGGCCTGGGTCTACTTCCGCGCGCCCGATGTCGCCACGGCCTCCGATATCGCCGGCGCGCTGGTGGGGGCGAACGGCGTGAGCTTGCCGCGCGCCCTGGTCAGTCACGCGGGCCTCCTCGCGCAGTGGGGCCTGCATCCGGCCTTCGACGGCATCCGCTGGATCGAACTGGCGGGGCCGGGCTTGCCGGTGCTGCTGGTGGCGATGCTGCTGGCGTTCAGGGCGCCAAACACGCAAGAAATTTTCTTTCTCTACGAGCCCGCCATTGAAAGAATATTGCAGTCTGCAGGTCGCTGGAACTTCAACTGGCAACTCACGCGGCGCTGGAGCGTGGGCTTGGCAGCGCTGTTTGTTGCCTGCATCTTCAGCATGAACCGCGTCAGCGAATTTCTCTACTTCCAATTCTGAGCATGGATACCAACGCCCGCCGCTACCTCGCCATCTTCCTTGCCTGCGTGCTGGCCGTGCTGGCCATTGTTTCGGGCATGAATTATCACGTCGATCCGTATTTGCTGCATCAGTGGGACAGCCCGTTGGTGCAGCGCCTGCGCCCGACGGCTGAAAAACTGTCCGTGTGGGGCAAGACCTATGCCGTGGCGCGCTATCGGCCGGCCGTCGTCTATATCGGCAATTCGCGCACGGAAATGGGCTTGCCGGCGAGCAGCATGCGTACTTTGTTCGAGGGCAAGAGCGTCTTCAACAGCGCCGTGTCGGGCGCTTCGATCGGCGACGCCATCTTGCTGGCCGAGCATGCGGCCAGGGTCAGCCATGTCGACACCATGGTGTGGGGCATTGACGCACCCTCGTTTTCCCTGGCGCGCGGTTCGGCCGGCGTGGAGCCGGGCTTGACGGACGATGGCCCCGCCTTTTTCGTGCGGCGTGCCTTGCTCAACATCAAACGCGGCCTGAGCGTGGACATGACGCACGACTCTTGGCGCATCCTTAGCGGCAGCTACGATGGCGTCTGCCTATCCAGTCTAGCCCTGCACGGCCAGCGCGACCAGGCGTGCATTACCAGCCGCAAGCATGGCTGGGCCGGCACGGCGCGCGCATTCACGCCACGCTTGCAAGAGTTTGGCGACGGCCCGGTGCCGACGGCGCCCGCGCTGCTCGCCTTCGACACCAGCGTCGGCAAGCTGTGCCGGGGTGGCACGCGCTTGCGCCTGTACATCAATCCCACCCACGCGCTGACGCTCGACGCTCTGTATTGGCGCGGCAAGTGGGATGCCATGCAGCAGTGGCAGCGCGACCTGGCGCAGATGGCCGGACGCTACCGGCGCGAGGGCTGCGACGTGCGCCTGTACGATTTTTCAGGTTTCAACAGCATCACCAGCGAACCGATCCCGCAAGTGACGGGTGTGCCCGCGATGCGCTATTACTGGGAAGCGTCGCACTATCGCGACAATGTGGGCCAGTTCATCCTGGCGCGCCTGTTCGGCGGCGCGCCGCAGCCGCCGGCGGACTTCGGCATCGAGCTGACGGACACCGGCATCGCGGCGCACCAGGCGGCGATGCGCGCCGCACGCGAGCGCTATCATGCGCAGCACGCCGCCGAAACGGCGTATCTGCGCCATGCCTTGAGCTTGCCGCGCGCGCCCAAATAGGCGGCCAGCGGTAGCAGGCGTACGCCGGGGGCCACGGTGCTTGCGCTATGATGCTGTATTTACATCGAGCTATTTCCAGGACTCACCATGAAAATCGCCTTCTTTGCCAGCCAGCCCTACGATCGTCGCTTCTTCGATGAAGCCTTGGCGTCCCAGCCCGATTCCGCCAGCATCGAACTGGTGTATCACAGCGCCTTGCTGAGCGAGGAAACCGTGGTCCTGGCGCAAGGCGCCCAAGCCGTCTGCGTCTTCGTCAACGACGTGCTCGACGCGCCGGTGCTCGAAGCGCTGCACGGCTACGGCGTGCGCGCCGTCCTGCTACGCTGCGCCGGCTACAACAATCTCGACTTGCAAGCGGCCAAGCGCCTGGGCCTGTTTGTCGCCCGCGTGCCTGCCTACTCGCCGGAAGCGGTAGCCGAATACACGCTGGCCCTGGTGCAAACCCTGAATCGCCATACGCACCGCGCGTATGCGCGCGTGCGCGAAGGCAATTTCTCGCTCGACGGCTTGCTCGGCGCGACCTTGCATGGCAAGACGGTGGGCATCGTCGGCACGGGCAAGATCGGCCTGGCCACGGCGCGCATTTTCAAAGGTTTCGGTTGCAAGGTGCTGGGCCACGACCCGTATCCGGCGCCCGCGTTTGCGCAACTGGGCACCATGGTGGAATTGCCGCAATTGCTGGCCGAGTCCGACATCGTTTCCCTGCATTGCCCCTTGATGCAAAGCACGCGCCACATGATAGGCGTGGCGACGCTGCCGCTGATGAAGCAGGGCGCCATGCTGGTCAATACCTCGCGCGGCGGCCTGATCGACACGGGCGCCGTCATCGAAGCACTGAAATCGCGCCAGCTCGGTTCGCTGGCCATCGACGTGTACGAGCAGGAAAGCAATCTGTTCTTCCAGGACCGCTCGTCCGACATCATCGATGACGACATCTTCCAGCGCCTGATGACGTTGCCGAACGTGCTGGTGACGGGCCACCAGGGCTTTTTCACCATCGAAGCGCTGCGCGAGATCGCCGCCATCACCTATCACAACCTGCAATGCTTCCTGCAGGGCAAGGCGTGCGAAAATAGCGTCCTGGCTGGCTGACGCCGGTTTTTAGGTGCAGCCGCTGCAGCTGCACTTCGGGCTTTATCCTTTTAGTAATCTATATTTTTCCATGACACATCACCTGATTACGCACCGCGGCATCCGCATCATTACCCTCACCTCGGCGCAGGATGTGGCAGCCCACTGCGCGCCTGGCCAGACGGCCATCCGCGAGCAGGACGACGGCTGGTGGCTGTATTTTATGGACCAAGACGGCACGCTCGACGGCTACGATAGCCCGTTCGCCAGCCATGCCGAAGCGCTGTGGGCGGCCAAGGCAGCGGCCGAATTCAGCGCGCAATGAAGGCCAGTCCGTGGGCTTGCCTGGGATTGCCGCGAGCGCCCGTGCCGGAAGCGGAAAGCGCAGACTACGGCGCCTGCCGCGCCGAACTGCACGGCAAGCGACTGGTCTTGCGCGTGGCAAAAACCACGCCGACGAAAACCGGCCAGTTCGTCACCGTCTGGAAGCGACTCCACCCCGCTGCCGAGATCGCCCCGCTCGATGCAGCGGACAGCGTCGATTTCCTCATCATCGCCGTGAGCGACGCAGCGCAGCATGGCTTGTTTGTCTTTTCCCGCGCCGTGTTGATCGAACGCGGCGTGATGTCGCGCGCGGGCAGCGGCGGCAAGCGCGCGCTGCGCGTGTATCCGCCCTGGTGTACGCCAAAATCGCTCCAGGCACTGCACACACAGCGCTGGCAATCGGCGTGTTTTGTGGCCGCGGGCGACCAGCTGCGGCTCGAGCAGCTGTGCAGGGAATGATTGTTTGCCGTTGAATTGATCGATGCCGTGTTGCTGAGCAAAACCTTTTGTGGCTAGATGCGGCACGCTGCGCGCCGCTGGCTTTTGCCTCAATGAGTGGAAGTTTTTTGGAGGGGCGAGCCTGTCGTGTAAGTTGCGTTCCCCGACCGGCAGCTTTTTGCCAGACGCTGTCAGTACAAGCTAAGGCGAGTGCGTCGTCATGATAGTAAATGGTCCGCCTGGTAGGCGGACCATGGCATTGAATCGCTTAATTCACAGCAGGGGCCAAATTTGTGTCGAAACGGTCGAGGTTCATCACCTTGGTCCATGCCGCCACAAAATCGTGCACAAACTTCGCGGCCGCATCGGCGCTGGCGTATACCTCGGCGATTGCGCGCAGTTGGGCGTGCGAGCCAAACACCAGATCGACGCGCGAGGCGTTCCACTTGTGCGCGCCCGTCTTGCGATCACGTCCCTCGAAGCGGTCCAGGGTGCGCGAAACCGGTGCCCACTGCGTATTCATATCGAGCAGTTCGACAAAAAAGTCGTTGCTCAAAGCACCTGGGCGCTGGGTGAACACGCCATCCTGGCTGCCGCCGACATTGGTGTTCAGCACACGCATTCCGCCAATCAATACCGTCAACTCTGGCGCCGTCAAGGTCAGCAGTTGCGCTTTATCGACCAGCAATACCTCGGCCGGCACACTGTAATGCGTCTTCAGGTAATTGCGGAAGCCGTCGGCAATCGGTTCGAGTGGCTCGAATGACTGCACATCGGTTTGCTCTTGGGTAGCATCTGTGCGCCCTGGGGTGAACGGCACGACGACCGCATGGCCAGCATTCTTTGCTGCCTGCTCTACGCCCACATTGCCTGCCAGGACGATCAGGTCGGCCAGTGATATATACTTGCCGCCGGTGTTGAATGCTTGGGCAATCTGTGCCAGGGTGGCGAGTACCTCACTGAGCTGTTCCGGCTGGTTGACAGCCCAGTCTTTTTGCGGCGCGAGGCGAAGCCGGGCGCCGTTTGCGCCACCGCGCTTGTCCGAGCCGCGAAAGCTCGATGCCGAAGCCCACGCCGTGGCGACGAGCTGGGCCACCGTCAAGCCCGATGCCTGCAGCTTTTCTTTCAGCGCCGCGACGTCCTGCTCATCGACCAGAGCATGCTCGACGCCGGGGACAGGATCTTGCCAAATGAAGACTTCTTTTGGTACTTCGGCGCCAAGGTAACGCGAACGCGGGCCCATGTCGCGGTGGGTCAGCTTGAACCAAGCGCGCGCAAATGCATCGGCGAACTGGTCCGGGTTTTCAAAGAAGCGCCGCGAGATTTTTTCGTAAGCCGGGTCCATGCGCAGCGCCAAGTCAGTTGTCAGCATGGTAGGGCGATGGCGCTTGCTGGCGTCATGTGCATCCGGGATGAGTCCGTCGCCGCCTTTGGCGACCCACTGGTGTGCGCCAGCCGGACTTTGCGTCAATTCCCATTCGAAGCCGAACAGGTTCTCGAAATAATTGTTGCTCCACTGCGTAGGTGTGCTGGTCCACGTCACTTCCAGGCCACTTGAGATGGTGTCGCCACCTTTGCCGGTGCCATAGCTGTTGGCCCAGCCTAATCCTTGCGCTTCGATACCGGTACCTTCAGGTTCGGAGCCGACGTGCTCTGCGGCGGCGGCGCCGTGGGTTTTGCCGAAGGTATGGCCGCCGGCAATGAGTGCGACGGTTTCTTCATCGTTCATCGCCATGCGCGCGAAGGTGTCACGGATGTCGATGGCAGAGGCGAGCGGATCTGGCTTGCCGTCCGGACCTTCCGGGTTGACGTAGATCAGTCCCATCTGCACGGCGGCCAAGGGATTTTCGAGATCGCGCGACTGTGGCGCTTCGCTATCGTCGTCTTTTGGCAGCACGGCGTTGACTTTGTCGACTCCGGGCGAACCTTGTGAGTAACGCACGTCGCCGGCCAGCCATTTGTTTTCCCGACCCCAGTACACATCCTGGTCCGGTTCCCACACGTCTGCTCGGCCGCCAGCGAAGCCCAGCGTCTGGAAACCCATGCTTTCGAGCGCCACGTTGCCACTCAAAATATACAGGTCGGCCCAGGAGATTTGCTTGCCATATTTCTGCTTGATGGGCCACAGCAGGCGACGTGCCTTGTCGAGGTTAACGTTGTCGGGCCAGCTGTTCAGTGGCGCGAAGCGCTGCTGGCCACGGCCGGCACCGCCGCGGCCATCGCCTGTACGGTAGGTACCGGCGCTGTGCCATGCCAAGCGGAGAAACAGACCGCCATAGTGCCCGAAGTCGGCCGGCCACCAATCCTGTGAATCAGTCATCAAGGCGGTGAGATCCTGTTTCAACGATGGCAAATCGAGCGTGTTGAAGGCCGCCGCGTAATCGAATTGCTGCGACATCGGGTCCGATTTCGACGAATGCTGGTGCAGCAAATCGAGGCGCAACTGCTGCGGCCACCAATCGCGGTTAGTCGTGCCCACACCCGCTGCAGCATTGAAGGGGCATTTAGCTACTGTTTTTTCTGTACTCATCGCTGATCCTGTCTTTAAAAAAAGGGGGGGAGAATGCAACATAGTTCGAAATCGAAATATATGTACCGAGTATAAGTACCAACGATTGATTGGTAAAATCAATTGTATTTATCAAATTGGTAGTAATTAACTATGAGCCATGCTGTTCATTAGGGAACAAGGTGCGAATGATCATGATAGCGCGCTTGAACGTGGCAGCATGAGTTCAGCTGTGCCGGGCATGGAAAAATCCGTGTTTCGCTCAACAATGCGACACACGCTTGCATGTTTATGGCCCATCAAGATGCAGCATCGGTTTTTCGCGCCGTCGGTAAAAGGCGCCGAATTGATCTGCGTAGCGTCGGCGGGTATACTCGCTCAGCCAGGCCTCCACGCTTTCACGCATCGCCTGCGCCCCTTCCCGGGTCCCCAGAATGTCGTCTATCTTTCGTGCTGTCGCCTTGCCCCATGCGGTCTTCGGGCAGGCGAAACCAAACTTGATTGGTTCTCCATTGCTGGCGATAGGGAAGCTGCGCACCGCAGCCAGTTTGTCGTTACGGCTTTGGTAATAAGAGAGGATGAAATCATAGTCGATCGTATAGTCGACACGGTTAAGCAGCATCATCGCGAAGATAGATTCGCCGTAGTTGCTGATCGTAGTCAGCGTGAGTGGGGCATCCGCAGGCCGCTGGCGCAGCATGTTGTCGAGCTGCTTGCCGAAACTGCGCTTTTCGCTGATCAAGCCACGTAGTTTGTGCTTGGACAGCAGCAGCGGCAAATCGACTTCCTGCCTGGCATTGAGTGGCAGCGCGCCCGCCACCTCGGAGCGCGCCAGCAAATGCAAGGGCGGCAGCACGCCTGTTTCGACAATATAGGCGCTTTTCAGCCGCTCGGGGTTGCTCAAGGTGAAGCAATAACAGGCAGGCTGGCCCGCTTTTAGCATGGCCCAGCTGCGTTTCAAATTGGCGTAGACGAAGCGGTGCTCGACCTGCGGCCAATGCGCAACGATGTAGGCGATTTCTTTGTCGACAATGCCGGACCCAGGCTTGTCATTGCTGCGTATCGATATCGGTGGCAAATCCGGAATCAGCCAGGTCATCACGGCTTGCTCTGCAGAGACGTCTTGCACGAACAAGCTCATTGCCAGCAATATGCGACGCATTTGTGCTCCATAGTCGAGGATGTCCCACTATTATCACCATAGTTGGGGCTGAAAACACGCGATAGGATGAAATTTTTTATGAAAAAGACCGAAATGGCAAGGCTTGCGGTGCTGTCGTAATATTGATATTAAGGCCATATTTTTGCGCACCGGCACCTATCCCCGCAGCCCGGCACGTCGCAAGGCGCGGTGCACAATGTCTGCAGCAGTGTTCATCAAAAGATTGCAATATTGTAACTACTACCATTAAATGAGAAGCATTAAGATAGTAAAAATATAATTTTTATTTTGCTTCGGCATGCACGATAATTTGGCTTTGCCAGTATGCTGAGCCGCACAGACTTGATCGATCAACCTTGCCATTGTGAACCCCTATGACGCCAACAGAATTCGAAGATGAGAACGAGAATTCTTCACACTTCGCCTTGGAGCGAGCAGCTGCAGCGTCGCGTAGCACCTGGGTGAGTGTCGCCGTCAACCTTTGCTTGAGCATTGCACAGATTTGCATCGGTATCTATGCCAAGTCACAAGGCTTGGTGGCCGATGGCATTCACTCGCTCACCGATCTCGTGGCAGACTTTGTCGTCTTGTTCGCCAGTCACCACAGCAAGAAGGATGCCGATGAGAACCACCCCTACGGGCATCAGCGATTTGAAAACGCCGCTTCGTTCATTCTCGGCCTCTTACTTTTGGCCGTCGGCGCAGGCATGGTGTGGAGCGCAATATTGAAGCTTGAGTCGCCAGAGAGCATCGCCGAAGTACACAGCATCGCCTTGTGGATGGCTGGTCTGGCACTATTGGCCAAAGAGTGCCTGTTTCGTTATATGCTGGCGATAGCCAAACGCATCAAATCGAGCATGCTGATCGCCAATGCGTGGCATGCCCGCTCGGATGCTGCGTCCTCATTTGTCGTTGGCGTCGGCATCATCGGCAATCTCGCCGGCTACCCGATACTGGACCCGATTGCTGCACTGATCGTTGGACTCATGATTCTGAAAATGGGTTGGGGCTTTGCCTGGGACGCGCTGCATGACTTGATGGATAGGGCGGTGGACGAGATAGAACTCAGTGCCATACGCGAGACGCTATTGACGACGCCCGGCATCAGTGGCGTGCATGATTTGCGCACGCGAAAAATGGGCGACATGATCATCGCCGATGTCCACATCGAGGTCGAGGCATCACTGACGGTCGAAGCGGGACATACGATTGCTGTCGATGCGCGCCGCCGCGTGCTCGAGCGTCATCGGGTTCTCAATCTGATGACGCATATCGATCCATGGCGGCGACCGGATCTGGATCACGCAAGTGCGTCGCCGTCGGCCACGCCGGAAAAGGCGGGATGATATGTCGCTCCAGCCAGGCAGTGGAGGATTGACAACCGCGCAGGCTGCAGAAAGCTTGCTGAAAAGTGGGCCGAATGCCTTGCCTGCCTCGCGTCCCTTGAGTGCCGCACGCCTGCTGCTCGATGTCGTATCCGAACCGATGTTTTTGCTGCTGGTGGCCTGCGGCATCATCTATCTGCTGCTTGGCGACCGCAATGAAGCGCTGATGCTGCTGGGCTTTGTGTGTCTCGTCATGGGCACCACCTTTTTTCAGCGCAGGCGCACGCAACGCTCGCTGCATGCCTTGGGCGACCTTTCCTGTCCACGCGCCCTGGTGATACGCGATGGCAAGCAGGAGCGCATCGCTGGCAGGGACTTGGTGCCTGGCGACCTGGTGCTGCTTGCCGAGGGCGACCGCGTGCCGGCCGATATCGAACTGCTCAATGCATCGAATTTGACGGCCGATGAGTCCATGCTCACGGGCGAGTCCGTGCCGGTAGCCAAGCATGGCCGCGGCGACACTGGCGACAGTCCGGCCTGCCTGGTGTATTCCGGCACCCTGATCACGCAAGGCACGGCCAGCGGTCTGGTGGTCGCCACCGGACCCGATAGCGCGCTCGGTCGCATCGGCGCCTCGCTTGCCAGCATGGGCAGCGAGCTGACACCGATACAATTGGAAACACGCCGCGTCGTCAGCCATGTCGCCATCGGCGGCTTGTGCCTCGCCGCAGGCCTGGCATTGGCCTACTGGTGGCTGCGTGGCGACGCTTTGCAAGGCTTGCTGGCTGGACTGACGCTGGCCATGGCGATCCTGCCTGAAGAATTGCCGGTCATCTTGACGCTTTTCCTGGGCTTGGGCGCCTGGCGCCTGGGGCGGGAAAGCATTTTGGCGCGCAGCATACCGGCGATCGAATTACTCGGCGCGACGACACTGCTGTGCGTAGACAAGACGGGGACGCTGACGGCCAACCGCATGGACGTAGCCCGGCTTTGGTCGGAGCAGTCGGCCCATGATTGCCAGCGCAGTCCCGCCGCTGCCTTGCCGGAAGAGCTGCACGGCTTGCTCGAATATGGCGTGCTGGCTAGCCATCGACGCGCGTTTGACCCGATGGAGTCGGCCATCGTCGAGACCGGCGCGCGCTTGCTGGCGCATACCGAGCACCTGCATGCCGACTGGCAGCTGATTGACGATTATCCGCTGTCGCGCCAGATGCTGGCCATGTCGCGGGTGTGGCGATCGCCGGACCATGGCGCGCTCCTGGTGGCGGCGAAGGGCGCGCCCGAGGCCATCATCGACTTATGCCATTTGCCGCCAGCGCGCGCCGCCAGCATCGCGGCGCAGGTGCTGGCCATGGCAAACGACGGTTTGCGCGTGATCGGCGTGGCCAGTGCCACCTTTGCCGCGTCGCCCTTGCCGGACAGCCAGCACGTTTTTGATTTTCAATTTCTTGGGCTGCTGGGCTTACACGATCCGCTGCGACCAGAAGTGCCCGATGCAGTGGCGCAATGTCATGCGGCGGGCATACGCGTGGTGATGATCACGGGCGACCATCCCGCCACAGCGCTTGCCATCGCGCAGCAGGCCGGTGTCGCCGGCAACGCCAGCGGTTTGATGTCCGGCGTGGAGCTGACCGCGCTGGATGACGCGGCGCTACAGGCGCGCCTGGTTGATACCGATGTCTTTTGCCGTATCGCGCCAGAGCAAAAGTTGCGCTTGGTGCAAGCTTTTCGCAGCCGTGGCGAGATTGTTGCCATGACCGGTGACGGCGTCAATGACGCGCCCGCTTTGAAGGCGGCCAACATCGGTGTGGCCATGGGCGCGCGTGGCACCGATGTCGCGCGCGAGGCGGCAGCGCTGGTATTGCTCAACGATGATTTTTCTTCCCTCTTGCTTGCGGTGCAGCATGGCCGGCGCCTGTTTGCCAATCTGCGCAAGGCCATCGTCTTTATCGTCGCGGTGCATGTCCCCATCGTTGGCCTGTCCATCGTGCCGGTGCTGCTGGGCTGGCCCTTGCTCTTGATGCCCGTGCACATACTGTTTTTACAAATGGTGATCGATCCCGCCTGCTCGATCGTGTTTGAGGCCGAGCCGATCGAAGCCGATGCCATGGTAAGCAAGCCCAGACGGCCGGACATGCATTTGTTCGACCGTGAAATACTCGTGCGCGGCTTGCTGCAGGGCGCAGGATTGTTGGCCATGCTGCTGGCCTTCCACGTGTGCGTGCGCTCGATGGACTATTCCGATGCGGTGGCGCGCACGACGACCTTCCTCAGCCTGGTGGCGTCGAACCTGGGACTGATCTATGTCAATCGCCAGTGGACCGAGCCGTCATGGAAGAGGGGGTTGAAGTCGAACCGGGCATTCGCATGGATAGGCCTCGCGGCCTCGCTATTGCTGCTGCTGGTACTGGGTGTGGCGATCATCCGCGAGCTGTTCGCCTTCGCGCTGCCGGACATGCTGTTGTTGCTGCCGTGCGCGCTGGTCGCCGCGCTCAGCATCGTCTGGTTCGAGTGCGTCAAGTGGGTCTTGCCGACATGGCGATGGCTACGCGGCGCGCGCTTGCGCACCTGATGATGGAGCACATCGGCATCGAATACTTCGCGGCGTCCGGCGCGTGACGCTGATGTACAGGCTGTTGCCGATGCTGGCCAGGTCCGCTTGGCTGGCAATCCCTCCTTAGTCACCTCACACCACCTCACACCACCTCACTCACCACATAGCGGTACTTGCCCGACGCTTCCGCCGCGATCTCGTCGACTTCCTCGATGACGATGTCTACCTGGGCACCGAGCCTGGCCTGAAAGCCGGTCACGATGGCGTTGCGGGTGGCGTCGTCCAGGCGCGCCACGCATACCAGCAGCACGCGCGTGCGCAGCAGGCTTTCCTGGATGATCTTGAAGCTGCGTACCTGCGGCAGTTCGCGCACGATGTAGACGAGGGCCAGGCCGTGCATGACGCTGCCATCGCAGGCCGTGAGAAAATCCGTGCTGCGCCCTTCGATCTTTTGCAGCAGGGGCAAACCACGTCCACAGGAACACGCTTGCGTGCCCAGCGCGCCCATGTCCCCCGTGGCGTAGCGTATAAAGGGATAGTCCTGCGTGGCAAGATGGGTGACGACGATTTCGCCCGTGGCCCCTGGCGGCAGCGGCTGGCCCTGGGCATCGACGATTTCGACGATGAGGTCTTCTGCCGTGATGTGCATGCCGCCGTCCGCGCATTCGTGCGCGATGAAGCCCGCGTCGCGCGCACCGTAGCCGTTGGCCACGGGGCAGCCGAAAGCGGCGGCGATTTGTGCGCGCTGCTCGTGGTACAGACGTTCGGCCGTCACGAACGCCACTTTCACGCCCAGGCCGTTGAGCGGCAGGTCGCGCGCGCTGGCATGGCTGGCGATGCGGCACAGGGCCGATGGATAGCCGAACAGCATGCGCGGGCGCCAGCGGTGCAGTTGCCTGACATAGCCATCGAGGCGCACGGGCGACATGGCAAACGCGGGTAGCAGGATGCTGCGTAGCAGCGCATCGCGCAGGCGGCGCAGGCGATCCTGCGCATGCAGCTCGATGGGCGAACCCCACAACACGGCTTCGCGGTCGCCGATGTCCACGCCCCACCAGCGCGTGGCGCGCCACTTGGCCGCGATGTCGTGGCTGATCCTGCGCCGACCGAGGAAAAATTGTAGCGGCTCGCCGCTCGAGCCGCCCGTGGCGAAAGGGCGCAAGCCGACGGCGCGGGTAGACTTGAAGCTGTCGCGCGCGCGCGCAATATCGCTCTTGCGCAGCAGCGGCAGGCGCGCCAGATCGGCCAACTGCCTGACCTGGCCGGGGTCGAAACCGCTGCGCGCGAACAGGGCGCGGTAATGCGGTACGTGCTCTCCCGCGTGGCGTAGCAGCGCGCGCAGGCGCGCCAGCTGCCATTGCTGCAATTGCTGTGCGCTCCACCACTGCGAGCGTTCCAGCCGGCGCAGCAGGCGCGTGCTGTGATGACCCTTGCACCATTCATGCAGGGGAAACAGCCAGTGCGCGACGCAGCGTGTGTAGGCGCCCGGACGCGGCGTGGCGCGGATGCGGCGGTAATGTGCGGCCAGACCGGGCGCGATGCGCTTCCAGCTGAAGGTGGAAGCGTGCGCCAGGCCCGCGTCGACCAGCGCTTGTGTGCGCGGCGGGTCGCGCAGCAGCGCCATGATGGCCTGCGCCATGGCGGCCGGCTCGCCGGGTGGCACCAGCAGCGCCGTCACGCCGTCCTGCAGCAGGGCCGGGATGCCGCCCACGTTGGTGCTGACGACGGGCACGCCGCAGGCCAGCGCTTCAAGCACGGAAATGGGCATATTGTCGGCCAGGCTGGGGTTAAGCACGATATCGCTGGCCTGGTACAGCGCGGGCATGGCGGCGTTGTCGACCGGGCCGGCGAAGCGCACGCAGTCCAGAACGCCGAGCGACTTGGCAAGGCGCGCCAGCGCCGCGCCTTGCGGCCCGCCGCCTGCCAGCACCAGGCGCGCCGTGGGAAAGGCCAGTCGCACGATGGCAAAGGCGCGCACGGCGCTGGCATTGTCGTACAGAGTGTCCAGGTGGCGCGCCACGAGGATGCACGGACCGTCGGGCGACGCCGCGCGCGCCGTGGCCGGTGCAAAGCGCTGCAAGTCCACCACGTTCGGCACGATGTGGGCCGTATGGCCATATTGCTCGAAGATGCCGGCCAGATAGGCCGAGGGCACGACGATGGCACTGGCGCGGCGCAGGCTCAATGCCACCAGGCGCGGCGAGCGGGCCAGGAAGGCGGCCGCTTCGCCGCCGCGATAATTGAGCAGGGCAGGTTTGCCTTTCAGACTGGCGATCCACAGGGCGGGCGCCGCGTGCAAATGCCAGGACCAGCCGGAATTGGCCATGATGTGGAACAGGTCGACCGTATTGGCCATGCGCCACAAACGCCACAGGAACACGGGCAGCCGCAATGCAGCGCGCAGGTAGCGGATGCGCGCCAGCCAGGGCGGCAGTACGCTGTCGTTGACGGCCAGCAGCTGCACGTGGGCACCATCGTCGCGCAGCAGGCGCGCCAGCTGCGCCGTCTGGTTGGCCATGCCGGCGGCTGGCGGCGGCAGCGGGCCGACCAGGGCGATACGCAAGCCCGCGAAGATCATGGCAGCCCTCCCGGCACTCCCGCACCCCTGCGCGCCGCAGTCAAACGCGCATACACGGGCGCATAGCGGCGCACGCTGGCATCCCAGCTGCGCTGCGTCTCGACGAAGACACGCGCTTGGCGCCGCAGCGCCGGCCAGCTGGCAGGTGTCAGCAGCAGCGCCAGTATGGCTTGCGCCAGCGCCTCGGCGTCACCGGCGCGAAACAGCATGCCTGTCTTGCCATGTTCGAGCAGTTCGCGGTGCCCGCCCACGTCGGAGGCGACCACGAGCCGGCCCTGCGCCATCGCTTCGAGCGGTTTCAAGGGCGTCACCAACTGCGTCAGGCGCATGGGCAGGCGTGGATACACGCAGATGTCGAGCAGCTGATAATAGCTGGCCACCTGCGCATGCGGCACGCGACCGACGAAGACCACGGCGCTTTGGAGACCCAATTGCGCCGCCAGCGCGCGCAGCGCCTTTTCTTGCGGACCGCCACCTGCCAGCAACAGGCGCAGGCTTGGCTGCGCCGCCAGCAGGCACGGCATGGCGCGCAGCAGCAAGGCCAGGCCCTCGTAGGCATAAAACGAGCCGATGTAGCCGATGACAGGGCCGTCGTCCAAACCCAGGCTGTGGACCAGCGCGGGATCGGCAATGGCATCGACGACTGCGGCATCGACGGCGTTCCCAATGACCGTGATTTTGTGCGCAGGCACGCCGCGCGCGCACAGCTCGCGTCGCAAGCCTTCGCAGATGGTGGTGACGGCGTCGGCGCGGCGCAGCGCATACGTTTCCAGCGCGCGCGTGAGGCGGTAGCGCAGGCCGCCTGGCCGGCTGCTACCCTGGTCGGCGGCCGCGTCTTCCCACAAGGCGCGCACTTCATACACGACGGGAATGCCCAGCGCGCGCCCCGCGTTGAGGGCGGCGATGGCGTTCAGGGCCGGCGAATGCGCATGTAAAATATCTGGCTTGAGGCGCTGTGCCAGTTGGCGCAGGCGCACGGCCAGACCGATGATGACGGCCACCTGCCTCAGTACGGGCAGACGCGCCCACCAGCAGGCATTCGGCGCCGTGCGGTAGAAATGCCAGCCATCGACCAGCTGCTGCGCCCCATCGGACGCTCCCTGCTTGGCACTGGTCAGTTGCATGGTGTGCCAGCCCAGTGCACGCTGCTGGCGCAAAATGGCCAGGGTACGAAAGGTGTAGCCGCTATGCAGGGGCAGCGAATGGTCGAGGATGTGCAGGATGCGCATGGACTCACTCCATTGCCATGGCCGGGGCCTGCAGCGGCGTCTTGCGGCCGTGCACCGGCAGCACCTGGCGCAGGAAAGCCTCGAACATCAGCAGCGCCCACAGGGGCGCGCTGTAGTCGCGCCGTCCGCTGGCGTGCTGATCGAGCAGCAGGCGCACGTAATCCATGTCGAACAGACCGCACTGCACCAGGGTGGGGCCCAGCAGTCGCTGTTGCAGGCGCTGGCGCAGCGGGCCGCGCAGCCAGGCGGCCAGTGGCACCGAAAAGCCCATCTTGTGGCGGTACAGCAGAGTGTCGGGCAGCAGCGGGTGCAGGGCCTTTTTCAGCAAGTACTTGCCGACACCGCGCCGCAGCTTGAAATGCGGCGGCAGGCCTGACATCCACGCCACCAGCTCGTGGTCGAGCAGGGGCGAACGCACTTCCAGCGCATGCGCCATGCTGGCCCGGTCCACCTTGGTGAGGATGTCGCCTGGCAGGTAGGTTTTCAGGTCCAGATACTGCACTTGCGACAGGGGATCTTGCGCGGGACTGGCCAGCGCGTGCCGGCGCAGCACTTCCACGGCGCGGTAGCCTTGCAGGCTGCGCCGCAGCTCGGGGCTGAACAGGCGCGCGCGCATGGCGTCGCCGAGCAGGCTGACGCCATGAAAATACGCATCCGTCGTGTCGCGCGCCAAGCCCTCGAAGGTCGTCTTGGCGCGCAGGAAGCGCGGTGCCCAGTCGGCTTTCGGGTAGAGCCGCCCCAGGGTGCCGAACAGTGACTCGCGCAAGCCCGCCGGCAGCAAGGGGGCCAGCGCCTTGCGCACCCTTTCCTCGCGCGCGTGCAGGCGGTAGCGTCGATAGCCGGCCAGGCTTTCATCGCCGCCGTCGCCCGACAGGGCCACGGTGACGCGCTGGCGCGCCAGCTGGCAGACTCTGTACGTGGGCAGGGCGGAACTGTCGGCGAACGGTTCGTCGTACAGATTGGCCAGCAGGTCGATCAGTTCGAAGTCATCTTGCTCCACCTGGCGTGCGTGGTGCGCCGTGGCGTAGCGGCGCGTCACCTGCTCGGCATAGCGCGTTTCATTGTACGCCGGGTCGCCAAACGAGATGGAGCAAGTGTTGATGGGTGTGGTGCTTGCGCCGGCCATCAGCGCCACGACGGCGCTGGAATCGACACCGCCCGACAGGAAGGCTCCCAGTGGCACTTCGGCCACCATGCGGATGCGCACCGCTTCGCGCAGGCGCGCCAGCAATTCGTCGGCTGCCTGCGCTTCGCTGGCGGGTGGATTCGGCGTGAACGGAATATCCCAGTACGCTTGCGGCACGGGCAAGGCCTGGCCCGCGCGGATGCAGAGGGTATGCCCGGGCGGCAGCTTGCGCGCATGCTGGAAGATGCTGCGCGGCTCGGGTACGTAGCCGTACGCAAAATACTCTTCCACGGCCAGCGGGTCTAGCGCGTGCGGCATGGCTGGATGGGCGAGCAGGGCTTTCAGTTCGGAGCCGAACAGCAGGGTGCCATCGTCCGCCTCGGCGTAATACAGCGGTTTTACGCCGAGGCGGTCGCGCGCCAGAAATAGCAGATGGCGCCGGCGGTCCCACAGGGCGAAGGCAAACATGCCGCGCAGGTGCTGCACGCAATGTTCGCCCCACTGCTCCCAGGCGCGGACGATGACTTCCGTGTCGCTGCTGGTGCGGAACTGGTGGCCAAACTGGCGCAGTTCGGCCGTCAGGCTGCGATAGTTATAGATTTCACCATTGAAGACGATGGCGATGCTGCGCTCGGCGTTGAACAGCGGTTGCTGGCCGCTGGCCAGGTCGATCACGCTCAGGCGCCGGTGCGCCAGTCCCAGCCCCGGCTCGCGGTGCAAGCCCGCTTCGTCCGGCCCCCGGTGGCGCAGGCTATGGTTCATGCGCGCCAGCAGCAGCACGTCGATGTCGCGCTGGCCCTGCAAATCAAAGATACCGCTGATGCCGCACATGGGAAGCCTTTCAGGCAGAGGTGGACAGGGGAGAGGGCTGGCACGCGCCCGTCAGGCGGTCGTACACGGCCAGGTAGGCGCCGGCCATCGCGGGCAGGCTGTGTTCGGCCAGCACCTGGCGTCGCCCGCGCGCGCCATGGCAGTAAGCCAATTCGGGCATGCGGTAGTAGTCGAGCATGGCGTCGGCCAGCATCTGGGGCGAACCGGGCGGCACCAGAGTGCCGCTCCAGCCCGACTGCACCAGTTCGGCGTTGCCGCCGACCTGGGTGGCGACGATGGGCAACCCGGTCGCCATCGCTTCGAGGATGGTGTTCGAGCTGCCTTCGGCCAGCGAGGGCAGCACGAACAGGTCCATGGCGCGCAGCAGCTGCGCCACGTCGTCACGCGTCCCGGGCAACCAGGCCAGATGGGCCACGCCAGCCTGCTGCAGCAGGCTCAGGCATGCCTGGCGGCACGGCCCGTCGCCCACGAGGATCAGGCGCAGGCGCGCGCGCGCGCGCGGCTGCGCCAGCAGCAGCAAGAACGCTTGCACCAGCGACGCATGGTCCTTGACGGCCACCATGCGCCCCACGCTGCCGATGACGAAGGCGTCATCGCACAGGAAACCGGGCGGCCCCACGACGGCCGGTGCCCCCAGGCGCGGATGGAATTGCATGCTGTCAACGCCATTGCCGATGTGCGATACCTGTGTGGGCGCCGCGCCGATGGCATCGACCAGCCATTGCCGCAGGTCGGCGCTGACGGCAATGATGTGCTGCACCAGCGGCAGCATGCATTTGCGCAGCAGCCGGTATTTGCGACCGGTGCCGTGCAAGTCGCTCATGTCGCGCCCGTGTTCGCCATGCACGCGCAGACGCACGCCGGCCATGCAGGCCAGTAGCTGCACTTCGAGACAGCCCAGGTTGCGCGTGTGCACGATTGCCGGTTGCAGTTGCTTCAGTACGCGGTACAGGTGCAGATAGTGGCGCCAGTCCTTGCCTTCGCGCTTGTCCAGGCTGATGATATCGACACCGGGGATGATCAGGCGCTGGCGAAATGCGGTGGCGTTTTTCAGACAGACGATGGCATGCCGGTAGCGCTGCGGCGGCAAATGATTGATCAGGTTGAGCAGGCCGTTTTCCAGCCCGCCCACGTCAAGCTGGTGAATCACATGCACGATCAGGGGGGCGGCATTGGCCGCTGTCGTGCGGTAGGTGGCAGTGTCAGTGTCAGTGTCAGGGGCCATGCGGCAGCTCCTGCAAGCGTTGTTCGATGACCGGTAGCGCTGCCTGCAGGAACGCTTGCAGGCGCGCGCGCGGCGGCGGCGCCAGCTCGTCGTAGGTGGCAAAGACGATGATGTCGGCACCATCCTGGCGCGTGCCCAGCAGCTTCGCTTGCGCCAGCAACAGTTTGACCAGCACGGGCCGGGCCGTGACGATGCCGCCCTGGCGATACACGCGCCACACCAGCAAGCGTTCGCCGGCGTGCGCCAGCACGCTTTCGCGTACGGCCAGGGAGCCGCTGGGCAGGGTGAGCTCTTGCACGCGCTGCGCCAGCGCCATCGAGCGCGCGCCATATGGTGCAGACTGATGCGTCAGCAGTTCGGCATCGCGCGCCTGGCGCGCATACCAGTGCAGCTGCAACATCACTGGCGCGCCGTCGCCCGCCTGGCGCACATACGTGGCGGCAAACAGCGCAGGCGCGCCCGCATACGGCGCCTGCCAGATTGGTCCGCCCGGGACCGCGCCGTGCAGGCGTCGCCAGGCGGGCGGATCGGGCAAAGTCAGTACGACGGCCGAGCCTGGCGCTGCCGCTGCTGCTCGGTGGGTGGCCAGCGCCAGCGCCGGCCACAGCGCCGCCAGCAGTACACAAGCTAGGCTGGCGCGTATGACGGGACGCATGCCGGCCCTAGCAGCGCCAGGGGGCAAGGGCGGCGCGCGCGGCACGCCGCTCTGGGGCGCCAATTCGCGCCAGCGCGTCGCCAGCCAAAACAGCAGCAGCGCCACCAGGCCAAAAAACAGCCAGCCATAAATCAGGTGGTCGAGACCCACGGCCAGGCGCATATTGCTCAGGTGGCCCAGCATCACGATCAGGTAGGCCCGCAGGCCGTTGGCGAGGATGGGCACAAGTAGGGCGGCAGCCATGACGGCCATGCGCCGCCGCGTGCTTTGGCAGTGCAGATGGGCGAACAGGGCGCCCAGAGCCAGCGCAGCGATCAGGTAGCGCAAGCCACTGCACGCTTCTACGACCGACCAGTTACCGCTAGCCAAAGAAAAATTATTGCCATCGCGAAACACGGGTATGCCCGTCCATTGCAGCGCGGTCACCGTGAACGCGGCCGTGAAGTCGATCAGGGGCGCCAGGAAGAATTCGCCAAATGGCACGGCGAGAAACAGATAGCCGAGGGGAAAGGCCAGCAGGCGCACGGCTGGCCAGCCGAGGATGGCCAGCACGCACGCGGGCAGCATGGCCGTGGCCGTAGTTTGTTCCACCACGGGGACGTTGGCGGCGTCGGCCAGCAGCCAGACAAGCCCCAGGGCTGCCAGCAGCAGCAAGCCTGGCGACGACGGCTGGGGCGCCAGCGCGGCCAGGTGGGAGCGCTGGCGCCAGGCCAGCCAGCCACTGATGGGCACGATCAAGAAACCGTGCGCGAACGTCTGCGAGCGCGACCACAGTTCCAGCATCGACCAGAAGGTGGCGTGATACAGCAGAATGACGGCGGCCAAGGCCGGCAGCAGGGCCGTCAGGGCGGGCTGGGCCGTCAGGCCTTGGCCAGGGCCGCACGCCAGGACGGCCGCGTCTGGCAAACGGGCGACGCTGTTGCGCCGCAGGCTCATGTGGAGATCTCCCGCACGGGCTCAGTCGGCGCTGCGGCGCTGCCGCCGGCCTCGGCCTCGGCAGACAAGCCGAGCATGACGCCCAGGCCGCGCAGGTTGCGTTCCCAGTCGTAATCGTGCACGACCAGCCGGCGTGCCGCCACGCCGATGGCCGCGCAGCTCCCTTCGGCGGCACCATCGTGGGCGTTGCGCAGCACGCGCGCGGCATGGTGGATGAATTCGGCATCGTCGCGCGCCAGCAGCAGTTCCAGGCCCGGCTGGGCGGCAATGCCTTCGAGCGCCTGCGGCGTTGCCAGCACGATCTTGCCCATCGCCATCGCTTCGAGCACCTTGTTTTGCACGCCGCGGGCGATGCGCAGCGGTGCCACGGCCAGCGCCGCGCCGGCCAGATAGGGCCGGACATCGGGCACCTTGCCCGTCACCACCACGCCGGCCACCTTGGCCAGCGCCGTTACGGCGGGCACGGGCGCGCTGCCGACGATGTAAAACTGCAACTGGGGAAACTGGCGCCGCAGCGTGGGCCAGACGTGGCGCACGAACCATTGCACGGCGTCGATATTGGGCCAGTAATCCATGGCGCCCGTAAATACCAGCGCCTGCACGCCGGGCCGATACACGCCGGGCTGGGCTGGCATGGGCTTGAAATACGCCGTATCGACACCGTTGTTGACATGCCCCGTCTTGCGCTGCGCCATGGGCGCGCACTGGCGGAACAGAGCCGCTTCGGCCGGCGAGACAAAGCTGGCGGCCGTGAACTGCTGGGCGATATGGCGCTCGTACTGCAATAGCAGCTGCGCTTCGCGCCGGTACAGCAGCGACATGGGCCAGGGCTTGCTGTCGCCGTACTGGCGCCATTTGTCGGAATCGACATCGACGAAATCGATCACGCGGTGCAGGGCGTGGCGCGCGGCGCCATCGATGTATTGCGCCATGGGCCCGGAAAAGGCCAGCGCATGACGCACCTTGCCGCTATATAGCAAGCCATCGACCCATTGCAGCAGGCGCGCATCGCGGTAGTAATGTACGCTCATGGCTTGCCGCGACAGCAGCGCCTGCAAGGCGCGCCAGCGGGCAGTGGCGCGCCGCAAGTCGATGAAGCGCGTGCTGGCGCACAGGGCAGCGACGGTTTTCGCATGTTGCCAGTCGTCGTCATCGTCGATGAAGCAGCCGAGATGCACGCGGAAATGCCGGCTCAGGTATTGCAGCATGTGCCACGCGCGTATCTTGTCACCCTTGTTGGGCGGATACGGCAGGCGGTGGGTGAGCAATAACAGTTCGCGCATCGTGTATCCCCTTGCTTAGCCCAGCTGGCGCACGATATGCGGCCCCAGCAGGTTGGCCAGCGGCAGCGGCAGGCGCCGCCAGAGGCGGATGAAGAGCGCGTATTTGGGGTTCAGTGGGTTGACTTCCGGCAAGGCCTTGGCGCGCACGAGCCGATAGGCATACGGCAGCGCTTGCGCGGTAAAACCCCAGTTTTTCTTGAAGTCGAAGGCCCCCGTGCCCAGCTTGCTGCGGCCGAAATCGAACAGGCGGTAACCGCGCGCGCAGGCACGGCGCATCGCTTCCCAGTACATGAAGTCGTTGGCCCCCGTGCTGCGCGCCAGTGGCGTGCCGCCGCCGTAATACGGCAGCACTTCATCGCGGAAATAAAATAGCAGCACGCTCGCTTGCGCCTGCCGGCCGTGATAGACGGTGAGGATCTCGCAAGCGCTACCGAAGACCGTGCGTAGCAGCGAAAAATGGCGGCGCGCGAAGACGGGCGTGCCCAGCCGGTGTAGGCTGGCTGCGTAAATTGGGTAGAAATGCGCGAGGTCATCTTCGACGGTGCTGTGCAGGCCGGCCGCCATGGCCTTGCGCACGACGGCGCGCTGCTTGCGGGGAATCAATAGCAGATTCTGTTCGGCATCCGGCTGCAAGGGACGGCGGAAGGTCGCGTACAGGGGCTTGTGCAGCCAGCCTGCAGCGGCGCTCTCCCGCGTATTTTTTTGCGCACCGTCCTGCGCATCGTCCTGTACCTTGTCTTGCGTCTTGTCTTGCGTCTTGTCTTGCGCATTGCCCTGCACATCGTCTTGTAGCTCGCGCCAGCGGTATTCCAGGTGCCCCACACCAAGACGCCGCGCCAGCGCCTGCGCGGCGGCGTCGAGGGCCAGCCGCGCGGCCGGGTTGGCGCCGGCGATGCCGCCGTACACGCAGAATGGCAGCGAGACGAGGGACGAGCCGAACAAACGGCTGCGCATGTGGGCCAGCGGCAGCACGCCGACGATGCGCCCGTCCTGTTGCGCGTACAGGAAATGGCAGTCATGCTTGAAACCTTGCTGCACGATGGTTTGCCAGCCGGCGCGGTGAAAGAAGGTGGCCTCGGGACAAGCTTCGACAAAGGCATCCCAGCGCTCATGCTCGTGCGCCTGCAGCGAGCGCACCACGATGGCAGCGGCCTGCGCAAGCTCGGGCTGGGCGCAGAAGGCGGCGCTGGGGCGCGCGGGATCGGGCGGAAGGCTGGCCTCGTGCATCATGTGCTTTCGAGAAAAATACGGTCCATACGGTCCCAAGCGAAGTCGGCCGTCAGGCGCGTCAGCCGCGCTTCCATGCGCCCCAGGTTCAGGTAGTGGCGAAAGCGCGTCTTCATGCTCAGACCCGGCGGGCGCGGCTGGCCTGGATCGAGTTCCCAGGGATGAAAATAGAATATGCCAGCTTGCCCGTCGCACGAATTGATGCGTCGCAAAAGCCAGCGCGACAGTGCATACGGCAGCAGGCGAAAATAGCCGCCGCCGCCGGCCGGCAAGTTGCGCCCGCGCAGGCGCACGGTGCTGACGGGCAGTTCCAGCACGCCGTGCGGCCCGCGCGGGCGCCATGCATAGCGCGGAGAGTCCGGCATGCCGTAATGGTCGTGGCGGATAGGGTAGATGCTGGAACTGTAGCGGTAGCCTGCTTCCTGCAGTACGTCGAAGGCCCACAGATTGGTCGCACCGATGGAAAAGCTGGGCGCCCGGTAACCGCGCACGGCCAGCCCCGTCAATTGTTCCAGGATGGTCTTGCTATGGCAGACATCGTCGGCGAACTGTGCGGCTGACTGCTCGCTGGCGCGCAGGTGGGCATAGCCATGGCTGGCCACTTCGTGCCCGGCCTCGGCCACACGGCGCAGCATGGCCGGATAGCGTTCGGCGATCCAGCCCAGGGTAAAAAAAGTGGCGTGGATGCGGCGGCTCTCGAGCAGCAGCAAAATGCGCTCGATATTGGCCTCGATCCGGCATTCGAGGCGGGGCCAGTCGGCGCGCGCGATGTGTGGCGCAAAGGCCGATACCTGGAAATAGTCTTCCACGTCGATGGTCAGGGCGTTGCGTAATATTGCTGGCGGCGTCATGGCAGACTCCGGCGCGCTGCCAGCCAGGGCGCGATGACGGCGGCGATGCGCGTGGCTGCATGGCCATCCCACAGCGGTGGAATGCAGCCCTGCTTGCCGCCTGTCTCCAGAATGGCGCGTGCCAGCGCCAGGATGGCGGTCGGGTCAGTGCCAGCCAGTGTATTCGTGCCAGCGCTGACGGTGACGGGCCGTTCCGTATTGGCGCGCAGCGTCAGACAAGGCACGCCCAGGGCCGTGCTTTCTTCCTGGATGCCGCCCGAATCGGTCAGCACCAGGCGCGCGCCTTGCATCAGGCCCAGCAATTCCAGGTAGCCCAGCGGCGGCAGGCAGACGATGGCATGGCGCGCCAGCACGGGTTCCAGGCCTGCCAGGCGCAAGCCGGCCAGGGTGCGCGGGTGGATGGGAAACAGCAGCGGCAACTGCTGCGCCAATTGTCCCAGCGCCTGCAGCAGCGCTTGCAGCTGCGCCACGTCGTCCACATTCGACGGCCGGTGCAGCGTCAGCAGGCCATACGCGGGTGGACAGGCATAGCCGTGCGCGCGCAGCGTGGTGGCAGGTGGCACGGCGCGCGGCAACTGCTGTCGCAGGCTGTCGATCATGACGTTGCCGGTAAAGTGGATGCGCTCGGCGGCGATGCCTTCGCGCAGCAGGTTGGCGCGCGCGCCTTCTTCGCTCGTCAGCAGCAGGCTGGACAGTTGATCCGTCAGCACGCGGTTGATTTCCTCGGGCATGCGCCGGTCGCCGCTGCGCAAGCCCGCCTCGACGTGGATCACGGGGATGGCCCGCTTGGCCGCCACCAGCGCGCAGGCCAGGGTGGAATTGACGTCGCCCACCACCAGCACGGCGTCCGGTGCCAGCGGCGGTGCGGCGTCGAGCACGGCATCGAAGCGGCGCGTGATCTCGGCCGTCTGCTGCGCGTGATTGGCCGAGCCGACGTCGAGGGCGATGTCGGGCGCGCGCAGGCCCAGGTCGGCAAACAGCTGGTCGTTCATGGCGGCATCGTAATGTTGCCCGGTGTGCAATAAAGTTATGCGCACGGCAGGCGCCTGGCGTGCCAGGGCGGCCAGGATGGGCGCCATTTTCATCAGGTTGGGGCGCGCCGCTACCACGCACAGCAGGTGCAGATGCGCGCTGGACGGTGGCGAACGATCGGACCTGCTGGACATGCTGGACATGCTGCGGCCTCCTTAGAATTGCATGGTGAGCGTCGCGCTGACGCCGTTTTCGTGATAGCCGTCGCCCCGGTTGCTGGCGTGCCGCGTGTGCCGCACGTCGATGCTGGCCGTCATGTTTGGCTGCAGCAGGCGCGTATAGCCGGCCGTCACGCTGATGTTATTGTCGCGCCGTGGCACGCTCAGCGAACGCACGCTGGCGTAGCCGGCATTGATATTGACGTTGCTGCGCGTACTGGCTTGCCAGCTCCAGCCGACGTTGCTGCCAATCTGGCGCGTGCGCTCTTCGCTGCCGAACTCCAGGCCTGGCAGCAAGACACTGTCGATGCCGCTGGCCGTTTGCGCCGTGCGCTCGACGACTGTGACACCAAAGATCATCGTGCTTTTGGGCGTGGCGCGCGCCATCGTCAGTTTCAACTGCTTTTGCAGGAAGTAACTGTGGCTAAAATAATGGATGGCGCCCTGTTCCGGTCCCAGGCTGTTGGCGTAGCGCAGGAAGGCAATGATGCGCAAGCGCCTCTCGCGTGCATTCGGAAACATGCCGCGCCATAATTGATCGAGCAACTGGCCCGCGTCGCGCTCGCCCAGGCGCGCGAACTGCATCGGCATGGTGGTGATATCTTCGCTGTAATTGAGTTGCCAGTTGGTATGGCGCTGCAGGAATGTGGCATCGACGCTGTAGGTGTTGCCAAAAAAGCGCTTGCCCGTGCTGAAGGCAAGGCTGGTGCGCGGTGAAGGCGTCCACACGCCGCCCAACGACCAGAAACGGCCTTCCGGTGCCTTGCCGCTGCGCGCGATATAGCCTTCCTTTTCCATGCCGCCGCTGGCCATGGTCGCCCATTTTCTGCTCAACGTGTAACGCAAACCCAGGCTACTGCGCTGCATGCGCACTGGCGCCAGCTTGCTGTCCTGCGTGCGGCGCACGTTGTGGCTGGCGTTCCAGTCCCAGCCCATGCTGTGCGGCTCGCCGCTGAGCTGCAATTGCAGCTCGTCACTGTGTACGGACTGCAATTCGCCGCCACTGTTGAATGTATTGCGCGTGTAGCGCAGTTCGGCCGTGGCCAGGCCGCGGAAGCGGTGCCGCAAATAGGGGCTGATGCCGGTGGTGCGCACGGTGCTGGTATTGTTTGTGTCGGGCAGCGCGTCTATCAGTTGCGGGCCGAATGGCGAGAGGTTCTGCCGGCTGACGCTGGCGTTGGCATCGATGAAGAACCAGTCCTTCGCCAGCTCGGCATCGGCCGCGGTATGCAGCGCGTGATTGTCGCTATTGCCGCGTTGCCCCGAGAGCAACTTATGCCAGCTGTAATCGAGATCGACGCGCAGGCGCGGGCCCGTGCCGATGAGGGCGATGGCGGGCGCGATTTCCGTGATGAAATCAGCTTGCGCCTGGCCTGGCGGCGCGCGCAGCGCATTGTCGGTGTAGCTTGCACGCAGGCGCTGCGAGGGTTTCACCAGCCAGTCGACCGCTAAGGCCGGCACGGACAGCAGCAACGATAGCAAGGGCAGCCAGCGGCTAGTCGTAATGGCCATAGCCGTAGTAGTTGTTGCCGGGGAACGATTTGGTTTTGTTATAGATTAAATGTATGTGTTCGCACGAATCGATCTGGCGCAGCGCTTCCTTGACGGCGTGCTGGGTCGTCGTTTCCGCCTCGACGACCATCACCACTTGGCCCATCTGCCCCACCAGCGCGTGCGCTTCGCTGGTGATCAGCAAGGGCGGCGAGTCGAAGACGACGACGCGGTCGGCGTAGCGGCTGGCGATCTCGGCCAGCAGGCGGCTCATGGCCCGGCTGGCCAGCAATTCTGTCGCGTGCTTGTTGCTGCGCCCGGCGGGCAGGATGCTGAGGTTGGCGACGTTGCTTTTCAGGATCACGTCTGCCATCGCCAGTTGCGGGTCGAGCAGCACGTCCATCAGCCCCGGTTCGGGCGGCAGACCCAGCACTTTCAGCACCGACGGGCGCGCCACGTCGGCATCGACCAGCAGCACCGTGATATCCATTTCCATGGCGATACTCATGGCCAGGTTAATGGCGCAATACGTCTTGCCTTCGCCGGGCATGGCGCTCGTGACGACGATCAAGTTGCCGTGGCGGATGGCCTCGGCGCCGCTGGCGCGCGCCTGGCGCAGCAGCGGGCGCTTGATGATACGGAAATCTTCGGCCACCGAACTGCGTCCGCCTTCCTGCGTAAGCATGCCTTGCTCCGCCAGTCGGGTCAGATTCAGGCTGCGGTACTGCGGATTGCCGGCCGCTGCCGCGATGTCTGCACAATCAGCGCTATCTGTGCTGTCTGTGCTGTCTGTGTTAGCCATGCCCTCCACGCTGGCCGCGCCCTCCACGCCATCGGCACTGTTCGCCATATACGGCACGGGGACTTCGGCCACGCCCAGGATGCTGGGTGCCTGCCTGCCGTTATCCTTGCTGCTGCGCTCCTTGCTGGTCATCGTCGCTCCCGTGGCGTGGTCTAGAATTTGAGCAGCGCGGCCGTCATGACGCCGCCGTACAGCAGCAACAGGCTGCCCAGGCAGGCGCTAAAGGCATAGCGCGCGCGGCGGCGGCGCACTTGCTGCAACGGCGTCCAGTTCATCGATACCGTGCCCAGCACGTTCAAGCCCGTGGCATCGCGCAGTTCGGCGGGACTGAGAAAGGTCGGGCGTACCTGGCTGATCAAGAGGGCCGTGGCGATGCCGGTCACCAGGGCTGCGCCCAGCGCCGCACTGAACAGCAGCGGACGGTTCGGGCCGACGGGCGCATATTGCACCGTGGGCGGGTCGATGATCTTGAAGGCCATCATCTCGGTGTTGGAACTGAGTTCGCCCGAGAGTTTCGCCGCTTCGCGCCGGCCAATCAGCTTTTCGTAGTTTTCCTTGTTGATGATGTAGTCGCGGTTTAGCTGCGCCAGCTGCGATTCCACCT
This sequence comes from Janthinobacterium sp. CG_23.4, assembly GCF_029892305.1. Lineage (NCBI taxonomy): Bacteria > Pseudomonadati > Pseudomonadota > Betaproteobacteria > Burkholderiales > Oxalobacteraceae > Janthinobacterium > Janthinobacterium sp. CG_23.4. Next base: position 2,348,691 of record NZ_JARXUX010000001.1, read on the forward strand.
CGGGCACGGCGTTGCTTTTTGCCAGCAGACGCTCATTGCGCGTGTTGTATTCCTGCACGCGGGCGCGGATAGCGGCCACCTTGGCGTCCGCCTCCGTCAGCGCCACCTTCAACTGCTGCAGCATGGGGCTGTAGTTCTTGCCCGGGTCGCCGGACGCCGTTTTCAGCTTGCTTTCCTCGATCTTGCGCTCTTCCAGTTGGGCAATGAGGCGCTTCGAGGCGATAATGTCGGGATGCAATTCCGTAAATTGCATGCGCAAGCTGTCGAGGTTCTTGTTGAGTGAGGCGATGCGCTCGTTGAGTTCCGGATGCGCGATAGCCGACGCGTTCGGCTCAAGGTCGAGCACCGGCTCGTCGCCCTCGATCTGGCTGAGGATGGCCTTGCGCGCCTGTTCTGCCTCGAGCAGCTCCAGCTTGGCAGTGTTCAGGCTATCGGACGACATCAGCAACTGGCTGCCATAGTCGATGCCCTGGCGCGGCAGCAGCAACTGGTTGCGGATCTTGAATTCCTTCACCAGGTTTTCAGCCGCGCTGAGCTTTTCGTCGTAATTCTTGATCTGCTCGTCGATAAATTGCACGGCTTTCTGCGAATCGCCCTTTTTGCCCTGGAAACTGCCTTCGACAAAGATGGTCAGCAGGCTTTGCACCACGTCGCGCACCAGTTTCGGGTCGCGTCCGCTATAGCTGATGGTGTAGATATCGTAGGCATTGGTGCCGCTGATCTTGATGCGGCTCATCAGTTCGTCGAGCCGGGATTCGTGTTCGCGCACGGTCTTCGTCCCCAGGTCGAGGTCGACCATGCGCATCACGCGCTCCACGTTCGGGCGGCTGAGCAGGGTGCGGCTCATGATGGCCACCTGCTGTTCCGTGTTCGGCACGCTGGTCATGCCCGCCAGCAGCGGCTTGAGGATGGTTTGCGTATCGACAAACACGCGCGCCGACGTTTGGAAGTCGTCGGGCAGGCTGATGATCTTGATGAAGCCGCCGATGGCCACCAGCCACGCCACCAGCACGGCATGCCAGCGGTATTTCCAGATGCCTTTCAGGCTGGAAAGCAGCTGCTGTATCAATTCCTCCATGTCGCTTCCTTCCGGTGACGGTGCTGCACGCTCGATGTCCGAGCGGCACGAACAATGGCGTCTTGCAAGAAATGCTTGCCCGTTGAGTAAGCAAAGTATAGAACCCCCACGCAGCAAGATTTCCTCAGATGATTGCTTCTTGATACGCCTCAAGGTTCGCTTGCCGGGTTTTAATAATCATAGGAAGTTCGCGGCCCAGGCTGGTTCTGCGGGGCCGGACATGGACGCGCCATCGAATCGAGGAGGCCCCGCATGAATCGCTTACGCCGTGCATTTGTATGCCACACGCTGGTCTTGGCGGGCGCCGCCGGCATGCTGGGGGGCTGCCGCACACGCTATGCACTGGCACCGGCCGACGACAGCGCCCCCATGCACGACTACCTGATCGGCCCGGGCGACACCGTCAACATCATTGTCTGGCGCAATCCGGAAGTGTCGCTGACGGTGGCCGTGCGGCCGGACGGCAAGATCACCACCCCGCTGGTGGAGGATTTGCCTGCCAGCGGCAGGACTTCGACCCAACTGGCGCGCGACATCGAACAAGCGTTGAGCAAGTTCATCCAGCAACCGGTGGTGACGGTCATCGTCACCAATTTTTCGGGCCCGTACGGCGAACAGATCCGGGTCATCGGCGAGGCAGCCAAGCCGCAGGCGCTGCCTTACCGCCTGGGCATGTCGCTCATGGACGTGCTCATCGCCGTCGGCGGCATCACCGACTTTGCCGCCGGCAACAAGGCCAGCATCATCCGCATGCGCGATGGCAGACAGCAGCAGCTCGGTGTGCGTCTGGACGACCTGCTCAAGGATGGGGATATTTCCGCCAACGTCATGATGCGCCCGGGCGACGTGCTGTTGATACCGGAGAGTTTTTTTTAAGCGTGAGCTCAACAACGCTAAAACAGTCATGATATTCGTGCTTTTCGGCAAATTTCAGCGCGCCCTAATGACGCCTAAAGGTCAATTCTTTTGCTTTTTTAACTGATGCTGGGAACTTTTTAAGTTTTTATCTTGTCACAAGGCATAGGCCCCCAATCCATCCCGATGGTTGCCGATGAACGTGAGGACAAGATGAGCTTTGAAGATGAACCCATTATTTCCTTCGACACGCCAGGTACTTTCAGTGACCTGGTGGTGGGCGAAGGCAAGATCGACCCGGCCATGGAGCACGAGCTCGACCTGCAGCGCTTTCATATTCGCATGGCCAATTCGCGTGGTCGGCGCGAGGCGGCCAGTTTGCTGATCCGCAAGATGTATGGCTGGCGCGGCTATGCCGTCAATCCCGGCACCGCGCATGTGCTCAATAAAATCACCCTGTTTGCAGAAACGGCAGGCGCCACCGTCGGTACCATGACTTTGTGCCTGGACAATGAGGAGACGGGCTTGCCCGCCGATGAAAACTTCCGCGACAAGCTAGACGTGCTGCGTGAGGAAGGCCGGCGCCTGTGCGAACCGTCGCGCCTGGCCATCGACAAGGGCGTGAGCAAGCGTGTGTTTGCGGCGCTGATCCATATTTCTTATATCTACGCCCATAATATTCACGGTTTTACCGATTATGTGATCGAAGTCAATCCGCGCCATGTGGTGTTTTACAAGCGCATGCTCGGTTTCAACGATTTTGGCGGCGAACGAGAGTGCACGCGCGTGGGCGCGCCGGCCGTGCTGCTGCGCCTGAACCTCGACTATATGCGAGCCCAGATCGACAAATACGGCGGCATGATGGAACAGCACGGAGGGGAGCGCTCGTTTTACCCCTATTTCTTTCCGACATGGGATGAGCCTGGCATGACCGAGCGGCTGCGACAGGGACGCACCTGAAGGTCATTTTTCTTTCAGCAAGATCGATTGCATATGGCTGCCCGGAATCGCATAGCTGATGCCGCTCGGCGCGCTGATGGCGGCCTCTTTCAAACCTTTGAGATAGACCATATTGACGATGCCGTAGACGATGCCGGTCTCGGGGTCGTACAGGGGGCTGCCGCTGCTGCCCGGATATGCCGTTGCGTCCAGTTGGAACACGATGTACGGTGTTTTTTTCAGTTGCGCCAGGCGCCGCAGGTCCAGGCGCTGTGCATTTTCGCTCGGTATGACCACCGGCGTCAGCGACGATACGATGGCGCGGTGCGTCACGTGATATAAGCCCAGCAAGGTAGCCAGCGGAAAGCCGGTAAAGGCCATGGCTTGGCCTTCGCGCACGGTGGCCGCGTCGCCCAATGTCAGGGCGGGCAGTGGCGCGCCCGTGAAGCGCAGCAAGGCCAGGTCGTGCTCCGCGTCCAGCGCCTGTACCTTGGCGTGGCGAAATTGCGCCGTCTGACCCTGGCCCGTGAGTATGCCGATGACTTCGCCGGGATTGGCGTCGAGCATGTTCTCGATGACATGGGCGCAAGTAAGCACGCTCAAGCCGTCGCCTGCCACGAAGCCTGTGCCGACGAAACGCATGGGCGGCGTGCGCGTCTTTTCCAGGCTGGCCACGCCGACGATGGACGGTTTCACGCGCGTAACGACTTGCGCCAGGGTGTCGTCGGCGCGGCAGGGCGCGGCGACCCAAGCCAGGACGAGGCACGATCGCAGGGCAAAGAAAAATGTGTATGGCATGGCTTTCATGGCGGCGCACTTTCAGCGGCAAGCGGTGGCGGGGGCTGCAGCAAGGCACACAGCAGCATCAGATAGAACAGCACGGCGATGCGCGGTACGTCGAGCAGGCTGTCGAACAGGCCGACGACGAGAAAGCCCAACAGGGCGGCGACGCAGGCCAGCGCGCCCTGGCCGGTCTGCGCCCGTACGCCCTGGCGCAGCAGGCGCAGACCGGCCAGGACCAGCAGGACCAGCATGGATAGTGCGCCGCACCAGCCCGTTTCCACCACTAAGTGTAGCGCCAGGCTCTTGATATGCCACGGCAAGTGATGATGGTCGCTGCTGAAAAACCAGTAATTGTTGGCCTGCGCAAAGTCGCCGTTGGCGATCAATTCCTCACCGCCGGGCGCGCGCAGGCTCAGATTGTCGATGTCGATCACGGACGACGTGGTCGTGCCGCTGGCGGCCAGTTCCAGCTGCACGGGCGGGCGCAGCAGCCAGGCGCCCGCGCCCAGCGAGCCGCTGTCGAACGGTACTTCATAGTGCTGCCACGCGCTGGCCGCAGCATCGGGTTGCGGCAGGCGCAGGCGCAGTGCGATAGGCGCGCAGTTTTGTGCGTACAGCAATTGTCTCTGGCACAGGCGCACCAGCAGCAAGGGCATGGCGTCGGTTCGGCGCGCGTCGAGCGCCAGGGTGTAGCGCGTGGCAGGCTGCACGGGCAGGCGTTGCAACAGGCGCAGCAATTCGCCATAGCCGGCGCTGTAGCCGGGACTGGCCAGGCGCACATAATAGTTGCCAGGCGCGCTGTTTTGCGGCGCATACGCGATGCTGGCTGGCACTTCGCCCGCGGGATTATGCCAGTAATACGTGGCAGGAAAGCTGCCCATGCCCATGCCAAACAGCTGATCTTTCCAGTCGGACGGCTGCATGGCCAGTACTTGCCGCCAATGGCGCAAGCGGCCTTGCATGTCGAAGGCGGTGTTGGCAAAACGTTCGGTGGCGTAATAGCTGGCCGAGATGGGAATGGCCAGCAGCAGTACGATGGCCCCCGCGCCCGCCATGCTCAGGCTGGTGCGATCGAGCCGCCACAGTGGTGGATGCAAGCGTCCATTGCACAGCATCAGCATGGCCAACAGGACGACCAGCCCGGCTGGCGCCAAGGCGCGAGCGCCGGCCCAGTGCCAGCCTATCCAGACGACATTGCACGCCAGCATGGTCCATGCCATCATCGCCAGGCTCAGCCTGGCTGGCTGGCTGGCATCGCTGCTGCACGGCCCCACAGGGCCGGGCAGCAGCACGACCGCCAGCAGCACGGTGGCCAGCGAAAAGAGGAAATACGGACCTTTCAGCAAGCCGCTTGCCTGCTGGCCTTCCCCTAGCGGCCACCAGCTGGCCAGCAGCCCCTGCAAGCATAGCGCGCACAGCACGCTGGCCGGCGCCAGGCGCCATGGCAAGGGCCGCGCTGCCAGCACGAAACTGGCCGCGAGCAGCAGCACGGCGGCGAGCAAACCCCGGTAGCCGGCCACGCTGAACATGTGTACAAGCAGGACGCTGCCCAGGCCGGCTAACAGCAGCCTTAGCATGATGCCACGCACGGCTAGCCAGCGAGCCTGTTGCCGCGCCGCGCCGGAGGCTACGCGCAAGGTTTGCCAGAAGGCAAGCAGCAAGAGCGCTGCCAAGGCCGCTGCAAGGGCTGCATACAGGCCGCGTGAAAAGGTGGCGCATGCCGCGTGCAGGGCCAATGCCAGCAGTAGCAAGGCCAGCGCCGCCTGCCAGCGGCTGCGCGCGCGCGCCAGCCACAGTCCCGCAAATGGCAGGCTCAGGGCCAGATAGCCATCCAGCGCGGCGCCGCCCGTGTGCATGGCGGAAAACGGCGCCGTGATGCGGTAGTCGCTGGACAGGTTCATCAAGCCGGGAAACACGGCCCTTTCCCACAGCGCGAACAGCGACACCATGGCCAGCCCGGCCAGCATGCCCGGCAGCGCGTAGCGGCGCAGGGCGGACGCGTCGCCATCGCGCAGTAACAGCGGCAACAGCAGCATGCTCCAGGCCCAGGCCTTGCCCAGTCGCAAGCTGTTGTAAGGGCTCAGGTAATTATCCCAGGCATACACGTCCAGGGACGGCAGCGGCAGGACGCCGCGCAGCAGCGCTGCCAGCCACGCCAGGGTGCACAGCAGCAGGCAGGCGCGGGCGCAAGGCGCTAGCTGCATCGCTGCGCTCTGGGCCGGTCCGCCCAGGCGCCAATAGCCGCAAGCGACCGTCAGCATTAGCAGCACGTCAATTTCTTCGAGGAAGAAGCGGCCCGTCCACGGTGCCAGGTCCAGCACGGGCAGCAAGGCGGGCACGCAAAACAGCCAGCAGGCCGGACGCCAGCGCAGCAGTAAAAAATAGGCGGGCAGCAGGGCAGTAAACAGCAGGCCCGGCCAGCCATGTCCCAGCGGATAGTGGCGCAGTGCCAGCATGCAGGCGGCGCCTGCCAGCAAGGCCAGCAGTCGTGCTGCCAGGGCGGGCAGGGCTGCGGGCGCCAGCATGGCCTAAAGCTGGGTCAGCAAGGCCTGCGCCTCGGCCCGCTGCGGGAAATTCTTGTGAGCGGCAAGCAGTTGTTCCAGTTGCTTGCGCGCTCCCGGCTTGTCGCTCGATTTGGCCAGTGCCGCACCCAGGTGGTATTGTATTTCAGCTAACTTTGGCGCCAGGCCGGCGGCCTTGCGCAGCAGGGTAGTCGCCTGCTTGACATCGCCCTGTTCCAGCACGATCCAGCCCAGGGTATCGAGCACGATGGGATTGTCCGGCACCAGCTTGAGCGCCTGTTCGGCCGTTGCCAGCGCGCGCGGATCTTGTTGCTGTTGATATGCCCACGCCAGGTCGTTCAGTGCCGCCACATTGGCCGCGTCCTTGGCAACGATGTACTGCAGCTGTTCGATGGCCGAGCGGTATTGCTTTGCCGCCAGTTTGACGCCGGCCACGTAGCTGCGCAGTCCCAAGTCATCGGGCTTGTCTTGCAGCCAGGCCGCCATGCGTGCATCGGCCTCGCGCAGCTGGCCGGCGGCCAGCAAGGCGCGGTATAGCTGTACCTGCATAGGCCCGATATTGCTGAGCTGGAGGGCGTGTTGGTACAGCTTGACGGCGTCCTGCGGCAGTTTCTGCGCCATCAGCACATCGCCTTCGAGCTTGTAGCCGGCCGCCAGCTTCGGCTGCTGATGCTGCACTTGGCGCGCCACGGCCAGCGCGTCGTGCTGGCGGTTCAGGGCCAGCAGCAGCGCCACTTCGACCACGCGCGCTTCGAGCAGCGTAGGATCGAGCACTTGCGCCCGCTTGACCGCTTGCAGCGCATTCTGGTGCTCGCCCAGCGCCAGATGCAGGCTGGAAATGCGCATCTGCACCGGTGCCGATGTCGTCTGTATGCTGGCCAGCTTGCTGTAGCTGTCGAGCGCCGCCTGCGTCTGGCCGGCGCCGTATTCGACCTGCGCCCGCATGGCCAGTGCATCGGCGTCGCCCGGGTGGCCAGCCTGCAGGGTACGCGCCAGTTCCAGCGCCTTGTCCGGCGCGCCTGTCTGCAGGTAAAAGTTACTCAGCAGCAAAGCCGGCGCAACGGCGTCGCGATTGTCGCGATGGCCACGTTCCAGCCAGCGCCGCGCCTCGTCCGTCTTGCCCTGCGAGGCGGCCAGCTTGGCCAGCGCCGCGCACAGGTCGGCGTTTTTTGGCGCTTTCGCCAGCGCTCGCTCGAAGCGCTGTTGCGCTTGTTGTGGTTTTTTCCCGGCCAGGTCGAGTTGCGCCAGGTTGTTCAGGGCCGCTAAGTACACAGGGTCCATCCCCAGGGCCTGCTCGAAACTGGCGCGCGCGGCAGGCACGTCGCGCAAGGCCAGGTAGACGCCGCCTTTCAGGTTCAGCAACAGTGGATTCGTGCCTTGCTGCTGTTCCAGCATCTTGACGGTGGCCAAGGCTTTGTCGTTCTGCTGGTTGCGCAGCAAGGTCAGCACCAGTATGGTGCCCACCTGCGGCGTGTTCTTGTCGAGCACGCTGGCGCGTTCCAGCTCGTCGATGGCACGGCTGTTCTCGCCCATGCCCAGGTGGCTCATGCCCAGCGCTGCATGCAGCCTGGCCGTGTCCGGCGCCAGGGTATTGGCCTGTTCGAAAAACGCCGCAGCCTTGTCATAGCGGCGCGCGCGCAAATGCGCCTCGCCCGCCAGCGACAGCAATTCCACGTCGTTGGGAAAGGTCGATAGCGCCGGCTGTAGCAGGTCGAGGGCGGCGTCCGTTTTGCCGCGCATCAGTTCGATCGACGCCATCATCTTGAGCGCGTACACATGTGTGGGATAGACGGCCAGGAAGCGCTGCAAATAGGTTTCCGCCAATTGCGGCGAGCCCAGCTTCAGTTGCACGGCGCCAGCGAGCAAGATGGCTGGCATGTGCTCGGGCGCCGCCCTGAGCACCAGTTGCAACGATTGCAGGGCCGCTTTGTTCTTGCCTTGGCGGAAATCGAGCATAGCCTGGACTTGCAGCAGGCCCAGGCTGTTGGGTGCCGTTTTGCGCGCCGTGGCCAGCTGGGCGGCCGCTTCCAGGTAGCGGTTTTCCAGGATATCTAGGTTGGCCAGGTCGATATGGGCCTGGGTATTGTCCGGCTTGAGCTTGAGAATGTGCATGTAGGCCAGGCGCGCTGCGCCGTTCTTGCCTTGCAGGCGCAGCAGGTCGCCCTGCAGGCGCAAGGCGTCGAGGTTGGCGGGCGCGTTGTTCAACGCTTGCGCCAGCAGCAACTCGGTCGCCGACAATTGCTGCTCCTGCGCCGCCAGCCGCGCCAGGCCCAGCAAGGCCTCGACCTGGCCGGGATGGGCTTCCAGCAGGCGCGCAAACACGGCGCGCGCCTCGTCCTGGCGACCCAGGGCCAACAAGGCATCGCCGCGCAGGGCCAGCACGTTGGCGGGCTGCGCCGCATCGTCGGCGATCTCGGCCAGGACTTTGTCGAACTGGCCCAGCATCAGCCAGGACTTGCCCAGCAGTGGCATGACTTGCTGCGATGCTAGCCCCAGCGACCTTGCCTTGCGCAATTCTTTCTCGGCAGACAGCGCTTCGCCCGTGTCGATATAGATGCTGCCCAGCAGTAAGCGCGCTGGCGCGCTGTCCGGCTCCTTTTGCAACAGGTTCTTCAACTGGATGATGGCGGCGCGTGCCTCGCCCTTTTGGCGGTACTGCTGCGCGTCGGCCAGCAGGGAAGCGCTGCTCTGCGTGCCGTGGCACCCCGCCAGCAAGGGCAGCAGCAGGGTGCAGCACAGCGCGACGGCCGGCAAGCCGGGAAAAGGGCGGGGCAGGGAACGGACCATGGAAGTCTCCGGTAGCGGCGTGCATCAGCGATGGGCATGGCCTAGCTTAAAAAAATGGCCGTCGCTCTCCTTGATTGCGCTCAACTAGGTGCCGATTCTGCACGCGCCTGCTTATCGTCAATCCGCATTTCTTGTTCCCGCTCAAGAATGACCGGGCCGGCGACCGTAGAATTTCCCGCACGGCGATGCTCAGGCCGCAACCATTTGGAGCACATGCACATGGACAGCAGCGTGGATAGCAAGGCGGTCGTGGTGGCGGTGGTAGGGCTCGGTTATGTCGGCTTGCAGCTGGCCGTGGCGTTTGGCATGCGCCAGCGCACCATCGGCTTTGACTTGTCGACACGCAAGGTCGAGAATTATCGCAACCATGTCGACCCCACCGGCGAAGTCAGTACGGAACAGTTGCGCGCGGCGCAGTGGCTGAGCGTGGGCTGCGATCCGGCCCAGCTTGAACTGGCCGATTTCATCGTCGTGGCCGTACCCACGCCCGTCGACAGCGCGCACAATCCCGATTTCTCCGCCCTGGCCGGCGCCAGCGCTGCCGTCGGGCGCCATATGCGGCGCGGCGCCATCGTCATCTACGAGTCCACCGTGTATCCGGGCGCCACCGAGGAAATCTGCATCCCCATCCTCGAGCAGCATTCTGGCCTGCGCTGGAAGGAAGATTTTCATGTGGGCTTTTCGCCCGAGCGCATCAACCCTGGCGACAAGGCGCATACCCTGCACAGCATCCGCAAGGTGGTCTCGGGTGACGACGCTGCCACCCTGGACAAGGTCGCTGCCCTGTACGAAGGCGTGGTCGCAGCCGGCGTACACCGCGCGTCGAGCATCCGCGTGGCGGAAGCGGCCAAGGTCATCGAAAACACGCAGCGCGACCTGAACATCGCGCTGATGAACGAGCTGGCCATCATCTTTGACCGTATCGGCATCGACACCGAGGAAGTGCTGCAGGCGGCGGGCACGAAATGGAATTTTTTGCCATTCCGGCCCGGGCTGGTGGGCGGCCACTGCATCGGCGTCGACCCCTACTATCTGACGCACAAGGCGGAAATGCTGGGCTACCACCCGCACGTGATCCTGGCCGGGCGCCGCATCAACGACGGCATGGCCAAGTTCGTGGCGGAAAAAACCATCAAGGAAATGGTGCGCGCCGGTTTCAAATTGAAAGGTTCGCACATCAACGTGCTGGGCCTCACTTTCAAGGAAAATTGCCCGGATCTGCGCAATTCTAAAGTGGTCGACATGATTCACGAACTGCAATCGTACGGTGTGCAGGTGCATGTGCACGACCCCGTCGCCGATCGCCGCGAGGCGCTGGAACAATACGATCTATTGCTGGAAAGCTGGGAGCAACTGCCGCGCGCCGAAGCCATCATCAGCGCCGTCTCGCACCAGGCCCTGCTGGCGCGCCCGCTGGCCGATTTCCAGAGCAAGGTGCTGGAAAACGGTTGCTTCATCGACATCAAATCGCATTTTGACCCGCGTCCGCTACAGGACGGCGGCCTGCATGTGTGGCGGCTGTGATGCTGACCGACGCTGGCGATGTGACAGCAGCGACGGCGCAGGACGTAGCCGGCGCCATGGCAGACCCGGCTGCTAGTGCCTACGCGCAAACCTGTGCGCAACTGGCCAGGACGCCGCGCCGCTGGCTGGTGACGGGCGTGGCCGGTTTCATCGGCTCGCACCTGCTGGAAACCTTGCTGCAACTGGGCCAGGAAGTGCGCGGCCTGGACAATTTCCTGACCGGCCACCGGCATAACCTGGAGCAAGTGCGTGTCAGCGTGGGCGTAGCGGCATGGCGACGTTTCACCTTTGTCGAAGGCGATATCCGCGATCCGCAGGCCTGCGCGCGCGCTTGCGGATCGCAAGGCGCCAACGCGGTTCATGCTGATCACGACGCTGCCGGCGGCAGCCTGGCCGGCAGCAGTCGTGCCGATACTGGCGGCCCTGTCGACTACGTGTTGCACCAGGCGGCGCTCGGTTCTGTCTCGCGTTCGCTGGAAGACCCGCTGCTGTGCCATGGCGTCAACATCAACGGTCACCTGAACATGCTGGCCGCCGCGCATGCTGCGGGCGTGCAGCGCTTCGTATATGCCGCGTCCAGCGCTACCTATGGCGACCACCCGGCCCTGCCGAAAGTGGAGCAGCATATCGGCGCGCCCCTGTCGCCGTATGCCTTGAGTAAATATGTCAATGAACTGTATGCGCAAGTGTACGCGCGCTGCTACGCCATGCAAACGATCGGGCTGCGCTACTTCAATGTCTTCGGTCCGCGACAAGACCCGCTGGGTGCCTATGCCGCCGTCATTCCCCGCTGGATTGCCGCCATGCTCGATAAGCAGGCTGTACACATCCATGGCGACGGCGCCACCAGCCGCGATTTCTGCTTTGTACATAATGCGGTGCAAGCGAATATCCTCGCTGCCACGCGCACGGACCCGAACGCCGTCAACCAGGTCTATAACGTCGCCGTCAACGCCCGCACCAGTTTGACGCAGTTGCACGCCACCATGCAACAGATGTTGCTCGCTACACTAGCGCAACATGTGCCGCTGGCGCCCGAATATGGCCAATTTCGCGCTGGTGACGTGCGCCATTCGCAGGCGGACATCACCAAGGCCACCCGTTTGCTGGGCTATGTACCCACGCATGACCTGGCGCAAGGCTTGCGTCACACCATCGCCTGGTATGTGGCGCAGGCGGGCCTGGCCTGAGGTGCGCATTTGTTGTTGATCCGTTGCGCGTGGGGGGAGGTGATGCGCAGGAGGTGTGCAACGGGTGCAAGAGGTTTGCAAGAGGTGCACAGGAGGTGCCTGCGCGATGTGCGTACTGGTGGCCGAGCGCCATGCTGCGCAATACCTGCATTGACTCGGACTCCGATCAGCAGGGTCAAGCATGGAGTTTGAAATTTTAAATTTTAGATTCCAAGCATACGGCATCGCCTACGCCCGCATGCCTGATTTCGCTCAACGTTGACAGAGGAACTATTTTTTCCTTCCTTGCCACAGGCGGCGCGGTGCCGTCATGCGTCAGCACAGTTCAATCTGGATCAATACCGCTTGCCGCAGCCCGCCCACACTGAATATTCAGAGCGACCCACGAGGAGTACATGATGATAGGCAATGACAATGGTTTTAGTGCCCCACCAGGCAGCAGTGGCAGGGGGCAAAACGCGGATGATGAAGAGGCCGTCGGCCAATTTTCCGCCCCCGGCGAAGACGATAATATGGTCGAGAGCGCGTCCGTCTCCGACCTGCCCGACGCCTTGAGCGGCGTCAGTATGGAATTGCTGGAAATCAAGCGCAGCATCGAAGACGGCATGCATCAGAGCCTGGCCCAGGCAGGCGGCGTGCGCGCCGCCGATGCCTTCAGCGACGGCGGCAATATCCAGGGGGTATCCATCGGCCTGGGCGAGGGCGCCAGCGACAGCTCGTCTGGCGAACCGGGCTTGCCAGCGTTGACTCTGTACGTGGCCGAACCCACTTCCGTCGACCGCGCCAAGGCGGCCATCGTGGGGGCCATGGGTGTGCGCGCCGTGGCCAGCGACAGGGTGCCGGTCAACATCGTCGTCACGGGCGTGATCGACGCGCAGCCGCATCGTTTCCGCTTGCGCCCAGCGCCGGGCGGCGTCTCGGTCGGGCATTTCCGCATCACGGCCGGCACTATCGGCTGTCTGGCCGTCGGGCGCAGCGCGCCGCGCAACAGCCGCTTGATGATTCTTAGCAATAATCACGTGCTGGCCAATTCCAACGGCGCCGCGTTCAACGACTGCATCGTGCAGCCGGGTCCCATCGACGGTGGCCGCTGCCCGCAAGATCAAGTGGCCGTGCTGGAGCGCTTCGTGCCCATCAATTTCAGCGGCGGCGTCAATTTTGTCGATTGCGCCACCGGCTGGGCCTGGCCAGACAGGGTGCGGCCCGAACTGGTCTACCTGAGCGGCGGCGTACCAGCCTACTTCCGCATCAGCAATGCGCTGGTGGCACCCTCGCTAGGCATGCTGGTCGGCAAATCCGGGCGCACCACACAATTGACGCAGGGCCGCATTACGGGGCTAGGCGCTACCATCAACGTCAATTACGGCGGTGGCAGGATCGCCTTGTTCCGGGACCAGATCGCTATCACGGGCGTGAGCGGAGCGTTCAGTGCGGGTGGCGATTCCGGCTCGTCCATCTGGACCTGGAACCAGCAGCGTAATCCCGTCGGCCTGTTGTTCGCCGGCGGCGGCAACATCACCTTCGCCAACCAGATGCGGCGGGTGGTGGTGGCGCTCGACGTCAATCTGTACACCTGAACAAGCTGGTAGGAGATGGCGCGGCGGCGGCATGCCGCCTTGCATAACGCTGCCTTTTGCACGATGATGATAGATAGCGTCGATGCCTGGCCGTGGGTAGCGCGTAGCGGCCAGCCTTGGTTTTATCGGGCCATCGTGCATCGCTGCGCCGGATGGCCCGATGCTGGGGTGTATCATGGAATGCATCAGGAGGATGTGTCATGTCAAACAGTAAATTTGCACAATCGCCATATACCGTCTTTGAGGACGCCGCCATGCCGTACTTGCCAGATGAATCTCCTGGCCCTGCGATTGCAGGGGGACCCTACGTCCATGCAGCGCCCCAGGGGCGCCTGGAAGCGGCAAGGCAGCGCAATGAGCGGGCGTTGATGGCCATCGACGGCGTGGAAGGCGTCAGCCTGGGGCGCACTGCCGTTGGTCAGGACGCGATCATCGTGTATCTGCGCGACGCGTCCGTCAAGCGGCGCGTGCCCTTGCAGGTCGATGGCTACCCGGTAGAGACGAGCCTTACGGGCCAGATCGATATCCAGCGCTGGTAGACAGTAAGTAGACCCGGCTGCTTTGACGACTGGGAGCCGGGGCGCAAGGTGCTAGGGAGCAAGCATTGTTTCCAGGACTGCCCAGCCGTCTCGCCAGGACCTGTCCCTGCACTGTCAGGGCTGAGCCTGTATGCCAGGCTCACCGCGCTTGGGCGGGCGTCGCATAAGATTAGTGCCATTGCCGGGCTGGCCGCCGCCGCGCCGCTGTCATGTCATCCCATCAGCTTGCCCACGAACACACTGCGTGCCCGGCAAACTCATGCTTCCAGCAGGCATTCCACCGCGCAAGATGGGTCAGCCTTCATGTGGCTTGAAACCTGTTGCAGTTATTGTGCCGGTGTTCCGTCGCTTCCTTCATCAGGTGGCCCGCGCGGATGGCGTCGTCCGCTTGCACCGTCATGGCCAGTTCCTCGATGGCGGGCGGGTATTCGTGCTGAGCCGCTTCTTCCAGCATTGCACGGCCCTTGAGCTGGTCGCGCGGCACGCTGCGGCCTTCGCGCTAGGCGTTGTACAGAAGGATCATGGCGTGTCGATTGCCCAGTTCGCTCGATTTTTCCAGCCAGCGCGCCGCGATACTTGAATTTTTCGCTACGCCTTCGCCGTTCGCCGCCAGCAGGCCCGGCATCAACGGCGACAAGCTGCCTGCCATTGCTGTCTGCCCGCCATACCCCAAGACGAAGATAGTGACCTGAAGTCAAGCCTAATGCTGGCCTGATTGGCATCGCCATGCGTGTGCGATGGCAGCTGCAGGCCAGAGGCGGGAGCGACAGGCAACGATTGCCACCAAAATGCAATCAAGTTGCATTATAATTGTTAATGCAGGTAAATTGCATTTGATGGTTTAAGCTCCATGATCAGCCCTATTTGGCTCCACCCTGAAGGAATCCCATGCCCCAGTTGCAGCGCAAACTCCCCGTCACCGTCCTATCCGGCTTTCTCGGTGCCGGCAAGACTACCTTGCTTAACCACATACTGCGCAACCGCGAAGGCAAACGCGTGGCCGTCATCGTCAACGATATGAGCGAAGTCAATATCGACGCCGCGCTGGTCAAGGACAGCGCCGCAGCGGCCGGCGCGGCCCTCTCGCGCACGGAAGAAAAACTGGTGGAAATGTCCAACGGCTGCATCTGCTGCACCTTGCGCGACGATTTGCTGCAGGAAGTACGGCGTCTGGCTGCCGAAGACCGCTTCGATTATTTGCTGATCGAATCGACGGGCGTGGGCGAGCCGATGCCCGTGGCCGCCACCTTCGACTTCGAGGATGAGCACGGCGACAGCCTGAACGATGTGGCGCGCATCGACTGCATGGTTACCGTGGTCGACTGCGCCAACCTGCTGGCCGATTTTCATAGCGAAGACAGCCTGGAGCAGCGCGGCGAAACCGCAGGCGAGGGCGACGACCGTCAACTGGCCAATTTATTGACGGAACAAATCGAGTTTGCCAATGTCATTGTCCTCAACAAGGTTGACATGGTGCAGGCCGATGAGCGCCTGCGCGTACTGGCCATCCTGAAGGCCTTGAATCGGGCAGCACGCATCATCGAAACCAACCAGTCTGTCGTGCCCCTGGACGCCATTTTGGGCACAAATCTGTTCGATCTGGAGCAGGCGGCCGCCATGCCGGGCTGGGCGCAAGAGCTGGCGGGGATCCATACGCCAGAAACCGAAACGTATGGCATCGGCAGCTTCGTCTACCGGGCGAGAGAGCCATTTCACGCGCAGCGTCTGCATGACTATATTTCCCAGCCGATTCCCGGCGTGGTGCGCAGCAAGGGATATTTTTGGCTGGCCAGCCGCCCTGAATGGGTAGCGAGCCTGTCTGGCGCGGGCAAACTGATGAATATCGAGCCCGTGGGCTTGTGGTGGGCTTGCGTGCCGAAGGAGCGCTGGCCCACGGATGCGGTCTCGCTGGCGGAAGTGAAGGCGGGCTGGAGCGAGGTATACGGCGACCGCTACCAGGAGCTTGTCTTCATCGGGCAGGACATGGACCAGGCCGCCATCGAGGCGGCCTTGAGACAGTGTCAACTCAACGATACAGAGACGCGCCAGGGCATGGCCGCCTGGCGCAAGCTGCCCGACCCCTTCCCGCAATGGCAGCGCATGGAAGAACTGGAAGACTAAGCGTACAAAGAAAGCATGCCTCATGACAGAATTGATCCCCGTGACCATCATCACGGGTTTTCTCGGCAGCGGGAAAACCACCTTACTCAAGCGCATATTGCAGGCTGATCACGGCGTGCGCATCGCCGTGATTGAAAATGAGTTTGCGGCAGAAAGCATTGACCATGACTTGCTGCTGCGAGAAAGCGACGAGCAGATCGTGGAAGTGAACAATGGCTGTATCTGCTGCAGCGTGCGGGGCGACCTGATCCGCATCCTGGGGCAGTTGCAAGCCAAGCGCGCAGCGCAGACGATCGCCTTCGACCACGTGATCATCGAAACGACGGGTCTGGCCGCGCCTGGCCCGGTGGCGCAAACCTTCTTTGCCGAGCCGTCTGTCAGCGAGTTTTACATGCTCGACGCCATTTTGACGGTGGTGGACGCGCGCCACGCACAAGAGCAATTGACCTTGCACCAGGAAGCGCAGGAGCAGGTAGGCTTTGCCGACCGCATCTTGTTGTCGAAGACGGACCTGGTCGGCAAGGATGAGCTGGCCGCACTGCGCCAGCGTTTGTTCGCCATCAATGGCCGCGCCCGCATACAGAAGGTGCGCTTTGGCCACGTACCGCTGCGCGATATCCTGAATATTCGTGGCTTCCATTTGAGCGCCATCGTTGAGCTGGAGCCCGATTTCCTGGGAGAATTAGGCCACCGCCATGGCGACGGCGTGCAATCGTTCGTCTACCACCAGTCCCAGGCCCTTGATTTACTTCAGGTGGAAAACTTTCTCGATGCCGTGGTGCAGCTGTTCGGCAGTCAGCTGATGCGTTACAAGGGCATTCTCTACGTTGCCGACGTGCCATGCCGCGCCGTGTTCCAGGGCGTGCACATGCTGATGGGATCGGAACTGGGTGCGCCGTGGCGCGATGGCGAAACGCGCGCCAGCAAGATCATTTTCATCGGTCGCGATTTGCCGCAGCAGATGCTGACGCGTGGACTGGATCGCTGCGTGCTCAGCTGATGCCAGAATGGCCTTACTTGCAGCGCGGGCACAGGCCCTTGATTAAATAATCGACTTCGTCGCCGCTAAAACCTTCGGGCAAGAGCACCGGGGCAGGCAGCTTGACTTCATTGAAACAGGTGACGTTCGCGCATTTGGTGCACTGGAAGTGTGCGTGTTCGTGCGCCTGGTGGCCGGCACCCGCACTGAAGCGCCACACCTGGTCGGCGCCCGCGATGCGGTGCACCAGTTCATTTTCCGTCAGCCATTCGAGCACCCGGTACAGCGTGACGGAATCGATATCGCTGTCTTGCGACAGTGCCTGCTGGATTTCATGGTGGGTCAGTGAACGGCTTTGCAGCATTAAAAAGTCGAGCACCTTCACGCGCGTCTTGGTGACGCGGGCGTTGGTGTTGCGTATCAACGATTCGGCTTGCGGTGTAGAGGATGTTGTCAACATGATATGGCCTGCTTGCGGCGGATCGGCGGGCGGCGTCATCGCCGTGCCTTTGCCACCCTATGGGCCGTATCTTAGCATGCGTGCCGACAAGCATGAAGCCGCGTCATGTTTTGAACGCCCAATAGCGACCGGCTACGGTATCGACGGGGTCGAGAAAGCGCTGGTCGGCACGCGTATTGTCGCGTATCAAGTAAAACATGTCGGCAAGAGCCGAGCGCTTTTCCGCAAAGTACGCGTGCTTCATGAAGCTCGTGTCGACGCCCGTGGCGTCGATGGTTTCCACGCCAGCCACGATCAGCATGCCGGCGCCACTGTCGCCTGCGCGCGGGTAGCCGTGCACGGCTTGCGAGGCGGCCAGGGCCAAGTCTTGCGATGAGGCATACAAAGTGACGGGGTTGCGCGCGCCGGCCAGTTGCGGCGCGATATCGTGCTTGAAGATGGCTGCGTCGATATCGGGCGCAGACAAGATGAGTTCCGTGATTTTTTGCGCCAGCTGCGGCTGCGCGGCCAGCAAGTCGGCCACGGCCCGCGTCAGCCCGCGACTACCCATGCTGTGTCCTACCAGATACACTTGCGCCGCCTCCGTGCTGGCGAGAAAGTCGGCCAGAAAGTTGGTGATGTGGGGCGTGCTCCATTCGATATTGTTTTCATCGATGGTGTAGCCGGCCACGTCGCCGCGCGACGGCCAGCTATAAAATACGGGGGCGCCATCGAAACCGAGGTCGTAGGCCATCTGGCCCGTGCGCCGGGCCGCATCCTCGAAGCTCACATTGTAGCCGTGGAAGAAGACAAAGGCGCTCTTGCCAGCCGAGGCGCGTATCTGCGTTTTCAGGGCGGCAAAGAAATTATCGCGGCCCTGCACTTCGGCCGTCAGCAGCACGACGTGTTTGGCCGGGTCGTTGCGAAACTCAAGGCGCCATAGCGACGGCGACTCCAGCTGGCCCATGCGGTGGTCGCGGGGGATGCTGATGTCGCAGCTGCCATAGCTGAGCTGGCCATCGCCGCCGCCATTGCCGCTACTCATGCCTTTGCTGCGTTCGCCGCTGAAGCGCTGGGCCGGCGGCTTGCCCACATTGCGCTGGCGGTCGGTGGCGAAATACACTTTCACCACCGCATAATTGGACACCACGGCGCTCTTGTCGGCTGGCGCGGCTGCCGTTTCTACCTCTGGCAGCGGTGAAGGCAGGCGCTGCAGGGTATCGAGCAAGCGCTGCGCGGCAAACAGCGTTCCCATGTCATCGGGCACGTTTGCCGCGGCCAGGGCCGCCGACAGCGCCAGTTGCAGCTGGGGATTGGCCGGCGCCGCTTCCAGCGCGGTGATGGTGGCCAGGATGGCGGCAGCGCCGTCGCACTTGCCGATGGCCAGCTTCAGGCGTTGATATTGGCCGGTGACAGCCTCGGGCGCATGGCTGGGCACGCCATGTTCGATGGCCGCCAGCACGGCGGAAGTGATCAAGTCCATATGCCACCTGCCTTTCAGGTCACTATACATTGAATATTGATTTATATTGCCATAAAAGCACGCGCAAAGCGATTTGTCCAGCTTCCCGCGCAACAAGCGCGGCCAAGCCAGTGCCAATGACGTAGACCTAAATCGTTCTGCCGGCGCGGTACACGGACAGCAGGACCGTCACGCCCGGCACGGAATCGGAGCAGAAGGCTCGCGGGTCGAGGAAATCGACACCGGCAAACTGCATGCAAATGTCGGGGAGGATGGAAATTGCCTGCATTTCCCAACGCGAATGGGCCATTTTGTTGATTTTCTCGGCGTGCATGATGTCTGGCTTGATGCTGATTTTCTCTTGCTGTTAGGGCGCTAGCTGTCACGCTTGACGGCGTCGGCGGTTTGCACGAAAGGGCGGCAATCGATGGGGACGTCGAAAATGAAGCGGGTGCCCGTTTCAGGCGCGCTGTCGACGGCGACGCTGCCGCCGTGGCTTTCGGCCACGTTTTGCACGAAGGGCAGGCCGATGCCCCAGCCCGGCGCGGCGCTGCCATTCTCGCGGCGCAGATAGTCGAAAATGCGTTCGGCCTGTTCCGGCGCGATGGCCCGGCCGCCATTATGAACGGTGATGAGCAGGCGCTCATGCACCGCTTCCACGTACACATTGATGGGCGCGTCGGCGCCATACTTGAGGGCATTGCCGAGCAGATTTTCCAGCGCCCGCCGCAGCGAGTTCTCGCACCACCAGCCGACGACGGTCAGGCCGCTGACCTGGCATTTGTCGGGCTGCTGCAGATTGACCTGGCTGACCACGGCGTGCACCAGGGGCATCACATCGAACTGGCTCAGCACCAGCGGCAGTTGCTGGCCATGGTAATAGCTGAGGCTATCGAGCAATTCCTCGATCATGCTGTCAAGCCGTTTGCAATGCTCGGCAATCTTGTGCGCCAGCAATACCATCCGTTCCGGGTCCGCCGGCCGCAGCAGCAACTGGGCGCTGGTGCTGATCACGGCCAGGGGGTTACGCATGTCATGCGACAGGCCAGCGGCGATGCGTCGCCGGAAGCCTTCGTGCATGCTGGTAAATTCGCGTATCGATACGCGGATGCCCATATCGATCGATTCGTTGAGCACACGCCAGTCTTTGCTGCGCAACATGATGCCGGCGTCCTGCGCGACGGCGGCAAAGCAGTCGCGAAAAATCTGGTATTCCTGGATCACTTGTTCCGGCCCGTAATTGGTCATGCGCGCCCGTTCATTGCCATGTGCAGCAGGGACGTTGCTGTTGCTGGTGGCGTTGTCACGCGGATGGCCCGGCGTCAGCGCCTCTGCCAGATGAAGGAAAAAGGCCGGCAAGGTATTGATGAGTATGGGCGTGAGCAATTGGTCCGCGCCGCGCACACTGGCGCGCACGCGCGTCTCCCACGCGTTAAGAACGGCGTCGCGCATGGCGAAGATGCGCTGCGCGCGCTGCAGTTGCTGGCGCCTGCCTGCCTGGCGCCGCAGCGCATGATCGGTGGCAATATTCACCCGAACTCCCTCACAGCAATGGCTATGCTTTCGATAGTATGCGCCAATTGCGCCATCGGGGGAACGCCTTATTGCCCGGCATCGCGCTACCGCAGGGGAGGCTACAAGCGGAAAAGGAGGCTGACTATGCGTCCAGGGAAAAGTTTTGTGGATCATCATGAGCAGGCGCAAAGCCTGTATCGAGTTCGGCGTGGAAAGCAGCGATCCTCCACGTGCCCTTGACGCCGCGCTCCCAGGCGGCATACGGGCAGGCAGCTTGCTTTTGCGCAGCAGCGGACTGGGAATGCTGAGCAATAGCGGCAAAGCATGGCACCCACCTCATGCGCTGCTCTGTCGATACCCTGGTGATGCATAGGTGCCAGGTGCCGAATTGCGCCAGAAAAAGGCGCGGCAGGCGACACCTTGCAAATTTATCAATTCGCAAGCGCAAGTGTCGCTAGAATAGGCTATCGCGCCCGGCGCCCACAGGAAACCGTATGCCATTGCACCACCATCTACAAGTCGTTTTCACGCGCAGGCAGATACGCTGGAGCTTGAGCCTGAAAGGCGCGGCCGTTGCGCTGATCCTGGCCATGCACGCGCTGGGTCTGTATTTCCTGCTCTTGCCAGCGCGACAATTCAAACAATATACCGAAGTGGCTTTCATGACCCTGCTGCCGGTACGTCCGCCGCCAGCACCAGCGATGACCTTGCCCATGCCGATGCCCATGCCGATTCTCATGCCGATTCTCAGACCCATGCCCATGCCCATGCCGCGCGCGCGGGGCAGTACGCGGCCCGTTACCATCGAGACAGCTCCCGTGACAGCGCAGGCGATCAGCGTGCCGGTCGACGACTTGCCCGCCGCGCCCGTCACGGCGCCGTCGAGCGCCGACTTGCGCACGCGTGCGCGACTCGCCGCAGGCGCCGCCGACAAGGCCGTGCGTGCCGAGCTGAAGCAGGAACAACCATGGCTGGCCACTACCGAGCTCAAGAGCGCAAGCAGCTTCCAGAATCTGGTCGCCTCGGCGTGGCGCGGCGGTCCGCTTATCCGCGTGGAGCAATACCTGACGGCCGATGGGCGGCCCGCCACGCGTGTCGTCAGCCCCGGCGGTGCCACCTGCTATGGCATGGATGCGAATCCGGGCGCAGGCGCCGATCCATTCAAGACGGGCGGCAAGGTAAAACGCGTGCCTTGCCCAGGCTAAAGAGCGCCCAAGGCACACGGTTTTTACGCCCATTGCAGGGCTTGCTCCACGGCTGGTCGTCAAATATGCTAAGTTGCTTCTGCACTTCATGTTGAAACGAACCAAGATGCCCATGCTGCCCGAACTTCTCATGCTCGCCCCCAGGCCTTCGGCTGCCGTCTATGCGCAGCTGGAACAGCAATACAGCCGTCACCACGCCCGGCAAATGCGGGTGCACGAGCGCAACGCCTGGCGGCTTGAACACGCATCAGGCGCTGGCGCAATGGCGGCTCGATCTTCTGGCGGCACACTTGGTCCGCTTGCCCTGATTGAGGCCAGGCACGCCCAGGCTCTCACCTTTTACCAATAAGAATGAAAGAGATGTATGGAATTAACTAAATCGCTGCTGCGCACGCGCGGCGGACATGACAGCGGCAAGGTGAGCATGATCGAACTGTTCTTCGACCTGGTGTTCGTGTTTGCCGTGACGCAACTGTCACACGGTTTGCTGGCGCACCTGAGCGCCATGGGCTGGTTGCAGACAGGCTTGCTGCTCATTGCCGTCTGGTGGGTATGGATCTTCACATCGTGGATCACCAACTGGCTCGACCCTGAGCGCATTCCCGTGCGCATCAGCTTGTTTGTGCTGATGCTGGGCGGCCTGATCATGTCGGCCTCGATACCGGAAGCGTTTGGCACGCGCGGCCTGGCCTTTGCAGGCGCCTATGTCGCCATGCAAGTGGGGCGTCCTTTGTTTGCCTGGTGGGCCGTGCGCGCCGACACCGTGGCGCGCCGCCGCAATTTCCAGCGCATCGCCCTGTGGGCCGCTTTGTCCGGCGTTTTCTGGATCGCCGGCGGCGTCGCATCGCCCGAGCAGCGCATGTTTTGGTGGGGCGCGGCTTTGCTGATCGACTTGGCCGGTCCATGGATGCAGTTCAGCCTGCCCGGCCTGGGACGCTCGATGATCGCCGACTGGGATATTGATGGCAGCCACATGGCCGAACGCTGCGCCCTGTTCGTCATCATCGCCCTCGGCGAATCGCTGCTGGTGACGGGCACCACCTTCGCGGGCCTGGAGTGGACGGCTGCCAACTGGCTGGGCTTTTTCTCGGCCCTGGTCGGCAGTGTCGCCATGTGGTGGCTGTATTTTGACACGGGCGCCGAAGCGGGCCGCCACCGCATCGCCCATGCGAAAGACTCGGGCAGCATCGCCCGCAAGGCCTACACATATATCCACGTGTTGATCGTGGGCGGCGTGATCGTTAGCGCCGTGGCCGATGAGCTGGCCCTCGTGAGTCCGGACGAAGCGAGCTTCGCCGGCATCAGCGCCTTGCTGGGCGGGCCGATCCTGTATTTACTGGGCAATGCGCTATTCAAATGGGTCAGCAACGACCGTGCCACGCCGCCGCTGTCGCATTTGCTGGGCATCGGCATCATCCTGGCGCTGATCCCGATGGCTTACGGTCGCCTGTACACGCCTTTGACTCTGGCCTGCATCACCAGCGGCGTGCTGGTCCTGGTGGCTGCGTGGGAACATACTGCCTTGCGCCGTCTGCCGCCGGAGCTCGATGCGTGATGCTGGTGTAAGCTTAGCCGGGCGGCGTCACGCCGTCCGGATCGCTGCGCGTATCGAGTTGCAGCTGAAAGAACGCCAAGTCCAGCCAAGTGCCGAACTTGGTGCCCACCTGACGCATCAATCCCACTTCGTCGAATCCCAGTTGCTTGTGCAAGGCGATCGAGGCGGCGTTGCCGGCCTCGATGCCCGCCACCATCACGTGCTTGCCCAAGCCGCGCGCGCGCACAATCAATTCCCCCATCAGGGCCTTGCCGACGCCGGCGCCGCGACTATCGGCGCGCACGTATACGGAATGCTCGACCGTATGGCGAAAACCCTCGAATGGGCGCCAGTCGCCAAACGAGGCGTAGCCTGCCACCTGCTGCTGCGCATCGATGGCGACCAGCACCGGATAGCCGGCGCGCGCGCGCTCAGCGAGCCAGGCGGCGCGGTTGGCTACATCGACGGTCCGCTCATTCCAGATAGCCAGGGTGTTGCTCACGGCATCGTTGTAGATGGCCGTAATTGCCTCGATATCGCCGATCAGGGCGTCGCGTATATGCATATTGATTTCCTCGCTGGGCGTCTACTATAATGGACAAATCATAGATTGGCGACCCCGCCTTGTCCACTAGAATCCGATGTATGTCCACTAAACCAGACGAATTGAACCAGCGCATCGGGGCCCGGGTGCGCCTCGAGCGCGACAGCCTGGGCTGGTCGCTGACGCACCTGGCAGCCCGTTCGGGCGTGTCGCGCGCGATGGTGCACAAGGTGGAACGCGGTGATTGCAGCGCCACGGCCACCTTGCTGGCACGGCTGTCGGGTGCCTTCGGCCTGAGCATGTCCGAACTGATCGCCCGTGCGGAGATGCGCGAAGGGCGCTTGCTGCGCAAGGCTGAGCAGCCCGTGTGGATCGACCCGCAGAGCGGCTATGTGCGGCGCCACGTGTCGCCCGCGTCGGGCATACCGCTCGACCTGGTGCATATCAGCTTGCCGCCGGGCGCGGTGGTGGCGATGCCAGCGGCCGCTTATGTGGCGCGGCGCCAGCTGATCTGGGCGCTGGCCGGCAAGCTCGTCTTCATCGAAGGCGACACCCGCCACGTGCTGGACGAAGGTGATTGCCTGGAGCTGGGTGCGCCCGCCGATTGCGTGTTCAAGAATGAAACGTCGGTCGATTGCACTTATGCCGTGGCCGTGCTGAAGCAGGGCTGAAGCAGCATCGTCTTGAATCAATTGATGGTCGCCGCCGCGCGCAGTTGGGCTTAGCACCTGTTTCGGTCGGGCACTGCCGGTAAAAAAATAAAAAAAATGTAACTATTCAGACAGTTTCGTGTGCGCCGTCTGCACTTGTAATATGATGCAATCGAGCAATTCATAGCAATCATATAACTACCGCAGCTAATCCTCGGTGACGGCACGGGAGGCGCGCATGCGCAACAAACGCATTATCATTACCAGCGTGCTGGCGGCAGTCATCGGCGTGGCGGCCCCCCTGAGCCTCGCTTTTTACCTGTCGTCCGTGCGCGCCGAACAGGGCGAGCAGGAACGCCTGCGCCTGCTGGGCCGCTACGCCCTCGAACGTGCCCACCGTGCTATCACTTCGGCTGGGGCCGTCCTGCGCCGCGCCGATGCGCTCGACCTGCTACCTTGTTCGGCAGCGCATATTGAGCAACTGCGCCGCATGACCATCACCGAGCGTAGCATCGACGATATCGGCTATGTCGAAAATGGCTTGCTCGAATGTACCTCTACGGGCATCGAACAGGCGCGCATCGTTGTCAAGCCAGCACAGTACACGATGGACAATGGCATGGGCCTCGATTTCAAGCTGTACCCCGTCGTTAGCGGCGGCAAGCGCATGGTCGGGCTGTCTTACCGTGCCTATAAAGTGTTGATCGATACCGTGAGCTTTTCCGATGTCATCATCGACGATGACATCCAGATGGCCGTGGCCATGGGCAAGCGCGGCGTGCTCGACACTTTGCATCATCCCGACCCTGTGCTGGTGCACCGCTTGCTCGCCGACGAACGAGCGGTGCACGACGCCATGCACGCTGACAGCATTCATGCGCTGCTGTACCGCGATGGCTTGACGGCCATCATGATAGAGCCGCGTAGCAAGCTGAACGCGAGGCTGCGCCGCGAACAATTGCTGCTCTTGCCGTTGGGCCTGCTAATGGCCGCCTTCATCGTCGGCATCGTCATCTGGCTGTCACGGCGCCGTTTGTCACTGCTCGGTGAACTTAAGATCGCCATCGAGCGGCGCGAATTTTTTGTCCATTATCAAGCCATCATCGCGCTCGACACGGGCGTGTGCGTGGGCGCCGAGGCGCTGATACGCTGGCGCCGTCCCGACGGCAGCATGATACGGCCCGACCTGTTCATCCCCGTGGCCGAGGAAGGTGGCTTGATGCTGCCCATTACCGACCAAGTGATCGATTGCGTCATCGCCGATATGCGCGCCGCCCTGCAGGCCGACCGCGCGCTGCACATCGCCATCAACCTGTGCGCCAGCGATATTGAAACGGGCAGGGTGCTCGATGTGCTCGAACGGGCGCTCGACGGCACCGGTATCGAGGCGCGGCAGATCTGGCTGGAGGCGACGGAACGCGGTTTCATCAATGTGGAAGCGGCCCGCGCTACCATCGAAAAAGCCCGCGCGCGCGGCCATCAGGTATCGATTGACGACTTCGGCACGGGATACTCAAGCCTGTCGAGCCTGCAAAACCTGCCGCTCGACTCCCTTAAAATCGACAAATCCTTCGTCGACACCATCGGCACGGACGCCGCCACCAGTAGCGTCACGCCGCACATCATCGACATGGCCCGCGCCTTGAGCATGCAGATCGTCGCTGAAGGCATCGAAACACAGCAACAAGCCGATTATTTGCGCGAGCGCAAAGTGGAATTCGGCCAGGGCTGGCTGTTTGCGAAAGCGCTGCCGGCCGCAGACTTTCTCACTTTTTACAGCAAGCGCCGCACCCGCTCGACTGCATCCGCGAGCGGCTGAACGTTTGCTTCACTGCAGCATGCGCGCAAGAATGATGGCACCGGCTTTGCCCAAATCGGTATGCGCATATCACTGTGCCGTGGGTAAGCGAGGCATCAGGCGCAAAGATGTCCGGTGATTTAGGTCTTCGTCAAATGGCGTTTCACCCAAAGCGTCGCCGTCTCGGAGACGATGCGCGCATCGAGGCGGGCGCCCGCCGGCAGGCGCAACCAGCTCCAGGCGCGCAAGGTGTCTGCGCCTTCTCGCACCTGGCCTTGCAACACCAGCAGTTCTGCGCCATAGGGGAAAGTTTCTTGCCATGTCTGGCCGCCTTGCCAATATTGTGCAGTGACGCTTTCACGTGCATCGTGGTGCAAATCTTGCACCAGCACACCGGGACGCTGGGCATCGCCGTGCTGCGGTGCACGGCCCAGGTCAACTTCGACGAACTGGCGGTCATGGGCATGGAATTGGCGTAGCTTGACAAAAATGACGGTACCAGCTTGCGAGCCCGGCGTGTGCCGACTGCCCGGTGGATTGCGCACGTAGCGGCCCACCGGGTGATCGCCCATTTCGTCTTGAAACACGCCATCGAGCACCAGATACTCCTCGCCCATGTCGTGCGTATGTGCTGGGAACATCGAGCCCTTGGCGTAGCGCACGATGCTGGTGGCCTGCGCCACCTCGTCGCCTATGCGCGCCAGCATGCGCCGCTCGACGCCCGCTTGCGGTGACGCCACCCACGGCAAGTCCTGGGCATGCACCAAGGCACGGATGGTGTGGTCGGCATGGATCAGCATGAGGCCTGCCCACGCCATTCCTGCACCACCATTTCGGCAGAGCGCGCCGCGCCTTCGAGGTAACCATTGAAGTCGTCGGCAAATTCCGAGCCGCCCAGATACACCAGCGCGTCCCACGGCGCCGGCAGCTTTCTCGGCGGCTGGGTCGGGTGGCTGTTGACCGGCAAGGCATCAGCAGGCGTCGCGGTGTGCGGGTCCTGCGCCCAATCTTTGAGATGCACCCATTCTGGCGCAGTTGCTTCTGGCCCGAACAATCGGCCCAGTTGTTGCAAGCTGCGCTGAACCAACTCGGCCTCACCGATTTTGGCGCGCCATGACGCAGAGACTCCCACAAAACCAAAGAGTGCAGCCGATAGGCCTGAGGCATCGCTGGCATCGTGGATTTCCACCAAGGGCCCGGCCTTGCTGGCAGCGTCGCCCGACAAGCCCGCCTCGCGCCAGAACGGCGTTTTATAGGAGGCCACCAATTTTGCTTGCCCCGCCATCCACGTGGGCGAGCGCTGCCACTGCGCAGTCAAGCTCGCGGGCAGCTCTGGCTCCCAGCGGATGCGTTCGGCCAAGAGGCGCGGCGGCAAGGTGATGATTGCCGCAGACCCGCGCCACTGCTGTTGGCCCTGCGGGCCGTCGACGATGACGCTCACCGCGTTGTCAGGCGCATGGCGTATCAGCGTGACCTGTGCGTTGAACAACATCTGCGTGCGTTCCAGCCGCGCCGACAGCGCATTCAAGAGCGCCGCCGCGCCCCCTTCCCAGCGCTGGGACGACGGTACTTGCACGTAAGTCGTTTCTTGGCGCAGCACAGCGTGGTTTTGCATTTCCATGACGGCGGCCCCGTGCTGGTGTTGCGCAAACAGCTTCAAGCCCAGCGTAGCGCTCCAGTGGCTGAGTCGTTCATTGATCTCGGGCCATACCCAACTGGGGCCCAGGTCGACAAACGGTGCGCCGGTGTGGGCGGCATCGCTGAGCACGCGCCCGCCGATGCGGTCGCGCGACTCGATCAGCAGCACCGATTGTCCCTGTTGCTCCAGCAAGTACGCACTGAGCAAGCCAGCCAGGCCCGCGCCGATGACAATCACGGCATCTGGCGGGGCACGAAAAGAAGTGTCCATCATAGGGGGTAGAACCTTTACGGGTTAAATAACTGCCGCCCTGGGGCGCAGGTCAAGCTCTTGCATCCGGGTGCTAGGGGGGTGTTCAAAAATTGCCAGTAGCGCTGGACCACGTCACTTGGGAGCATACTACGCTGCCGGCGGCGATCAGCATGCTTTTCACTTGCATGGTGTGTTCTCGTTTGAGCGAGCACTGGCGAACGTGTCGCCACTTGTGAAGAGAGATGGCGCCTTAGACCCGTTCAACACGCTTTTATGGACGCACCGAACGGGGCAGACTTGCTCGATCAGCTTTGGAGTCGCAAGGCCAGGGCTGCGGCCAGAGGCGGCGCCGAGGCCGGGCTTTGGCCCGTCATCAAAGCACCATCGACGACGACGTTGGCCTCCCAGTTGGCTTTGCTCTGGTACTTTGCGCCACGGCCTTTAAGCTCGTCTTCCAACGAGAACAACAGGTGTTTGAGCAACTCAATTTCAGTGTCTTCGTCATTTTTGAAGCCGGTCAAATTGACGCCCTTCACCAAATACTCGCCGTTGGGCAGTCTCACATCGCGCAAAATGGCCGGGGCGTGGCACACCATCGCGATGGGGCGATTGCTGGTGTAAAAATCCTCGATCAATTTGATCACGTGTGCATCGTGGGCCAAATCCCACAGCAAACCATAGCCGCCTGGGAAAAAGACCGCGTCGAAGGTGTCGTAGTTGATGTTGCGCAATTTGCGTGTTGCTTTGGCCGCGTGTTGCGCCACCTCGTCGGCCATAAAGCGTTGGGTGTATTCGGTGGTGAACGGTGCTTTCATGCTCAACCAGTCAATTGGCGCCTCGCCACCGTTAGGTGAAGCGAGCACCACCTCGTAGCCCGCTTCGGTCAAGATGTAATAGGGCGCAGCCAACTCGGTAAACCAAGTGCCCGTGTGTTTGCCGCTGATGCCCATTTCGTCCACCGACGACATGACCAATAAAACGCGCTTTTGTTTATTACCTGTGCTCATGAAAAACTCCTCTGCCGCAATGGCATTTCGATATCAAAAAATAGATGCGTGTACCAGTACTCGCACCCTGCTTTTGCAACACTGGCGGAAAGACTTCAGCCAGTGTTGCTCTTTCGCATTACCTACCTATTAAATGGTAGGCAATACGTTTAAAAAAATTACACAATCAAGCTGGAAAGAAACACATCGCTTATGCGGCGTGGCCCCAGCGGAGACTTCAGGCTGCGCCCGACCAACATCGCCCCTTCAAGCAGCGATAGCAAGGTTTCCGCCAACACTGGGGCGCCCTGTGCGCTCTTCAGGCTGCCACTTGCCAAGCCATCCTGTATCACATCCGTGAGCCATGCCACATTGAGCTGAAAGAAATGCCGCACTTCCAGGTTCACTGCAGCGTCCAGTGAATTCGATTCCGCCCCCAGCATGCCGCAAACGCACAGGTGATGATCATTCATGAAGGTCGTTTCAAATAGATCCGCGTAGGCTTGCAGCCGTTGCGTTGCCGGTTTGACTGCCGTGAGAATCTGGCGCAAGGCGCCGTCAAATTGGTGGGTGTAACGCTGAGCCACCGTCACGCCCAAATCCACTTTGGATGCAAAGTGATGATGAATGCTGGCCTTGCGCATGCCCACCAATTGGGAAATGTGCTCAAACGAGAACCCGTTATAACCGACTTGCTGAACCAACACTTGCGCCGCATCTGCGATGCGCTCAGCCGATGGGGAGAGTTCTTGTAATGTCGTCATGGTGTTTTCGCGCCTAATCTACTTACCTATCAGTTGGTAGGTATGATTATGGCAGGAAAATATGCCGTGTCAAGGATTTTCCGATAAGCAGCTATTTGCTCGCCAGGGCGCACAGGGCTAGTAGCAATTGTGAAACGGTTACTAGGGGTAGTGTGCACATCGCAAAAACATTCACCCAATTCCACTCCGAGGTGCAGCCGCAGCAGTTATGCTTCGGGTGCCTCAGTAGCTTGCTGCTTTAGCGTGTACTAGCGCAAAAGCAGTGGCGCGGCGCGAGCAATGGCAGGATCGAGGAAATGTGAGCACGCTGCCGCCGCTGATTTACACCCAGGTCCAGCCGTAGAGACAAAACGATCTGGAGGCGTCGTCTGCTCCCCAGCAACTCAGAAACTTAACCTTAAGCATGATCCTGCTCAGCTATTGCAGGCAACATGCCCATCACATCGAAGACCGAGTTCCGCGCCGCGACTTAGCGGGCACGTAATCGCAGGAGCCAGGTATGACCCAGTTGAAAAAAATTAAAGTTGTCGAACTCAGGCTGGGAATGTTCCTGCACGGGTTTGACGGACCTTGGCTGAAGCACCCATTCTGGAGGTCCACGTTTCTGCTGACGGAAGCTGCCGACCTTCGGGCGGCGCAGCAATGTGGGCTAGATGAGTGCTGGATCGATACGGCGCGCAGCAAGCAAGAAGCGGCAACGCACACAGAAAAGGGACAGGCGCTGCCACTCGCGGAGCCGCCAGGCGCAGCGCAAGCGAACGTCGCGGTCAGCTTCGAGCAAGAATTATCGCGGGCGCGATTGATTTGCGGTCAGGCACGCGATGCCACAGCGGCCATGTTCAACGAAGCGCGCCTAGGCAGGGCCATCGATCCTGACTCATGCCTTCCGCTGATCGAAGAAATTACGCAGTCGGTTTCGAACAATTCCTACGCCCTGATTAGCCTCGTGCGTCTGAAAACGAACGATGACTACACATATATGCATTCAGTGGCCGTCTGCGCGCTGATGGTGGCACTGGCAAAAAACCTGGGGATGGATGAAAACGGCTGCCGCGACGCCGGCCTTGCTGGCCTGCTGCATGACTTGGGCAAGGCCAACTTGCCACTTGAATTGTTGAACAAACCAGGCAAGCTCAGCGCCTCCGAATACGACCTCGTGAAGCGTCACCCGCAATACGGACATGATTTACTTGTGCAAAGCAAGCTCAGCAATGCAGCAGTGCTGGACGTCTGCTTGCATCACCATGAAAAAATCGACGGTAGCGGCTACCCCGAGGGTTTGAAGGGGGATGACATTTCCTTGCTGTCACGCATGGGCGCCGTTTGCGATGTGTACGATGCCATTACGTCGAACCGTGCCTATAAACCGGGTTGGGATCCAGCAGATTCGATCGCGCAAATGTTGTCATGGCACGGACATTTTGACAAAAAAGTGCTGAACGCCTTTATCAAGACAGTCGGCATTTACCCAAGCGGATCGCTGGTCAAGTTACGCAGTGGAACAGTCGCGGTGGTCGTCGAACAAAATGCATCTGCGTTGACCAAACCGATCGTAAAAGCATTTTTTTCGAGCAAGTCTGGGGCGCGCATACCTATCGAGAGAATCGATCTGTCCGGTCCGGGAGAACGTGAAGGTATCGTGGGACGCGAGCCCAGGGATAAATACGATGCGGCGTTCATCGATGCCTTGTGGGCTGGATAAACTTCAGTTTGAATCCGACTGGGGGGGCATACGCAAGCGACGGCTGCCCCAGTACGCCTGCACGCAAAGCGAACAGGGGAGGATAGACATCGACCACCAGGATCAGCGGCTGCGCGTCGACATGCCTGCGCTCACCCAATAAGGGCCCGCTCAAATTTAGTGGTGATGTCGAGAATTTTTTGCGTCGTGTAAGGTTTGATCACGAAGCCTTTTGCTCCTCCGCTGAGCGCTGCCAGAACACGGTCCAGTGAGCTGTCCGCGCTAACCATCACCATGAAAGCATTGCTGCCGACCGAACGTGCATGTTCAAGCACGGCCATGCCATCCATTTTCGGCATATGTATGTCGAGAAAAACCAGTGCGGACCGATACTCCGGCAGCTCCAGCAGTTGGGCGGCCTGGCGGCCGTCGACAGCGAAGGTGATGGCTCGGTAGCCGAAGCCGCGCAGCATCGATGCCAGCACTTCGCGCATCAAGGGTTCATCCTCGGCGATGATCACTGGCGTGGACAAGCGGTTATTTTTCATGGTTTAACAATCCTTGCAATCGATAAGTTCTTCCAGCGCCCTCAGTTGTGCGTATGCATCGCGAGCGGCGTCGGTATTGCCTGCCCTAGCTGCGCGCTCGATTGCTGCTGTCAACTGACTGAGGCCAGGATAGCCGAACGAGGCGCCGGTGCCGCACAGCGTATGACAGAGCTCGGCCGCCGCATGCAGCGAATTTTGCCGCAAGTGTGCATCGAGTTGTTGCAGGCTTGCCGGTAAGGAGTCGATGAACGCGCGGCGAATGTCGGCGTAGCCAGGCAAATCTTCCAGGCCGCCAAGCGCTGCCGTGTTGATGTCCTGCACCAATAATTGAGACAAGCGGCGCGCCAGCACCTCGACGTCGATCGGCTTGCTGATGCTGCACGCAAAGCCAGCTTCCCTGTACGCCTCGATATCTTCCTGCATCACATTGGCGGTCAGCGCTACCAGGGGGCGACCATATCCGGCGCCCTGCAACACCTTGGCAGCTTGAACACCATCCATCACGGGCATCTGTATGTCCATCAATACCAGGTCGAACTGGCCCTTGAGCGCTGCCTGCACTGCCTGCGCGCCGTCTTCCACCACCTCGACCGTCAATCCCAGCCGGTGCAGCAGCGACACGATCAGCAGGCGGTTATCGGGGCCATCCTCGGCCAGCAGTACGTGACCGGACAACATCATGTCGGGCGCCATTTCGCGCGCGACATTAAGTGTCACAGGTGCGCTATCGACCCAACCGGCTTGCTCCACCATGGGTGCATGGATCTCTAGCTCGAACACCGCGCCTTGCTGGAGCTTGCTGCGCACTTGCACAGCACCTTTCATCTTGGTTGCCAGTTGGTGCACCAGATGCAGCCCCAGGCCGGTACCGCCATATTTTCGCGCGATGCTACTGTCGACCTGGGTGAACGGCTTAAACAGCATTGTCAACTGATCGTCCGACATGCCGATGCCGCTATCGCGCACGCGCAACTTCAGGCGCTGTTGCTCGCTGTTGTACTCAAGCTCGAGCGCTACCGCACCGAGTTCCGTGAACTTGACGGCATTGCTAGTCAAGTTGAACAGTATCTGCTTCCAGCGTGTAGGGTCGCCCATGACCTGCGCGGGAAACGGATAATCGACATGCAAGCTGAAACCGATGCATTTGCTGGCAGCTTGTGCCGCCATCATCGTTTCTACGCCGCTGGCGACATCGACGGGGGAAAATGGCAAGTACTCAAGATGCATGCGGCCCGCTTCTATTTTGGAAATATCGAGTATGCCGTTGATAATGTCGAGCAAGTGGCGACCATTTCGCACGATGATGGACCCGGCATCGCTGGCCGGGCCGCTGATGACGGTGCGCTGAATAATTTCGGCAAAGCCGATGATCGCGGTCAAGGGCGTGCGGATTTCATGGCTCATCATCGCCAAGAATTCGGATTTCGCCGTACTGGCCGCCTCGGCTTCGGCTTGCAGGGCGCGCGTCCTGTCCAGGTCCCGCTCGCGGCATTTCAGGGAAAATATCAGCACCATGAAAGCCGCCAGCATGGCGCAGGCGCTGATCCCTCCTACCAGCGACAGCGCTAGCGAGAATCTGCGCCATTGCGCCAGATAAAGCTGGTCGGTCACGGTGACGTTAATAATCAGGGGGAAATTGTCGATCAGCCGCGCCGCGCCCAGGCGCGAGACGCGCTCGCCGCCTTGCGAAAAGCGCGGGCTTTCGATTTGCACGACGCCGTGCAATTTCTTTAGGCCATCGATCACTTTGAAGCTGCTGCCACTGGGGTTCAGCTCGGCCATCAGCTTGTCTTCGTGCGGCCAGCGCGCCAGTATCATGTAGTCGCGGCGGTACAAGGTTACCGTCGCGTCGGCACCCAGATTGATCTTGTTGTAAAAATCGCTAAGGAAAGTGCTCGAGAAACCGACCAGCGCAAGACCGAGAAACTCGCCGTTGGCCCCGTTCAGACGCCGGCTCAAGTAAAACGTCCATTGGCCGTTGCCCTTGTTGCGCACTGGTCGCGAGATGTGAATGCCCAGATTCGGCTGCTGTAAATGCGCCTGAAAATAATCGCGGTCCGCTAGGTTGATCGGTGGCGCCGGATGTGATCGCGTGAAGTTGATGACGTCGCCATTCGCCGCGACGATGGTGGCCACGTCGACTTGCGGCAATCCCTGCGTCTTGTCGCGCATGCTGGCGAACTGCGCCGCAGTACCCATCTTGAGGCGCAATTGATCGTCCGTCGTCGCGCCGCTGACAGTGACGCTCTCGGCGATGCTGTTCAACACCAGAATCGCCGATCTGACTTCCTGCGCCGTTTGCTCGGCCAGGAGCAGCGACAAATTGTTGAGCTGCGTACTCCATTCCTTGGTCGATTGCTCGCGCGCAATGAGCACGGCGGAACCGACCGTTGCTGCGATAGCGAAGACCAGGAAGCCAGCGAGCAAGCTTGCAATTTTGCTGGATCGAAAATTGCTCGTCATGGTTGCTCTCCTGCGGCCACTATAGCACGCCGATCGTCTTTCCACCGGGCAATATGTTAGTCAACAATCAAAAAATGCTCACCTTCATATAATGGCCATACGATGCGTCGCAGATCATCGCGGCGCGCGTATGCGATGCAGGTCAGCGCGGATGCCAGCGAGTTGGCGCTGTTTTAATTGCAGATCGCTACAGCCAGGCTGCCACTGAGCGCGCCAGCATGGACAAGCTTTGACGACATATTCAAGGCTTGCGGTTGATGCAGCCAACTGCGCAGACGCGTGCCCTGCGGCCCCATGTGGCAGGCGAAACAATGGAGCAAGGCTTGAAGGCTGGCGCAGCGCGTCACGCAGGCACGCTCGCCAAGCCCGAGCATGTCGCCGGGTTCAAACAGTGCGTTGCTGCTTGTTGTCGAGCAATAGCGCCAGGTGCGCCGCCATGCCGGCGTTGTCGCGCAGCAAGCCGTCGCGCTCTTGCGCCAGGCCTGTCGCCTTTTGCTGCGCCACCTGGGCATTGTCCGCCAGCATGTCGAGCTGGCGTTCTTGCGCGCTCAGCGCCACCTTGGCATCGCTGAGCGCCTGCAAGGCCGTGTCCAGCTTGGCCAGCAGGGCTTCGGCCGATGCAGCCGCCTGCAGATACTGAAATTCAAACTGGTCGCGCTCGGGCCGCACGGTGGCCAGGGCGGCGCGGTCGGCAGCCGCTTCGCCCGTCAGGCGCGTCTGCTCCAGCTGCAGCTGCGCCAAGCGCATGTCTTGCTGCACCAGCGTCGCTTGCTGGCCTTGCAAACGCTGTTGCAACTGCGCGTTTTCCTGTTCCAGCCGGCTGATTCGTTGCTGCGCCTGGGTCCGATCTTCACTGCGTTGGGTCGCCGCCGCTTCCTGATAGTGATCGAACTGCGCGCGCACCTGGGCCAGTTGACGGTTCAAAGCGGCGATTTCCTCGCTCCGGTCGGCCAGGCGCTGCGTCAGGCCGGCGTTGTCGCTGTGCAGGGTGGCCAGGGTGACGGCGCGAAAATGGTGTTCTTCCTTCAGTTGCGCCAGCGCTTGTTGAGTGGCGCGCAATTCCTGGGTGAGCGCGGCGCGCACCTCGGTCAGCGTCAACCGTTGCGCTTCCGTCTTCTTGAGTTTTTCCAGTGCCGCCTCGAGCTCGGCGCGGTTCTGCTGCATGCCCGTTTCCAGCTGCTGCGCCACGTCGCGCTGCTGCTTGTCGTACACGCCACGCATCGCCTGCATCAGTTCGGCCGGCAAGCCGGCCTCCGTTTTCACGGCGCCCGCACCCTGGAACTCTTCCTTCCAGCGCTTGAGCAGGGGAGCGATGGTGCTCTTGCTGCCCGTGCTGCCCAGTGCTTGACGCACGCTGTCGACCGTGGGATTGCGACCATCGGCAGCGACGATTTGGGCTGCTTTCATAACATCAGAGTACAGAATGCCGGTGCGGGCCATAAAACCACCTATGAGCGAAATTTAGTAACGTATTACATGATACGTAATGCGGCGTAATATTACGACTTAAATTTTCATATTTTTTGAAAAATATAAGTTGCTATAAGATCGCTTATCGCGTGTTATGGCCGTGTTTTACATGCTATTCTGTGGCTCCCCCAGTACAAAACCGCGATTTCACTGCCGCCATGCCTGATTTACCCCTCTCTAAACGCCGTCCCGCCGTGCCGAAAAGCGCCAACATCCCGGCCCTGCCATTACACGCCGCCTTGGTCGATGCCGAGTTGGCCGCGCGCCAGCAAGCTTTTCTCGCCGCCGCGACATCCGATAACACGCGCCGCACCTACCGCTGCGCCATCCGCCACTTCCAGTGCTGGGGCGGGGCGCTGCCGGCCGACGAGTCCGCCGTCATCCGCTATCTGCTGGCCTACGCCGATAGCCTGAACGCGCGCACCCTGGCGCTGCGCTTGACAGCCCTGTCGCAATGGCATGTGTACCAAGGCTTTGGCGATCCTGCGTCCACACCCACCGTGCGCAAGACCTTAGCCGGCATCGCCCGCGTGCATGGCAAGCCGAAAAAAAAGGCCAAGGCCCTGCCTCTGGAAGATTTGGAAGTGATCGTCACGAGACTGGCGGCGCTGGGCGGCATCAAGGCCCTGCGTGACAGCGCCTTGCTGCAGCTGGGATTCTTTGGTGGTTTTCGGCGCAGCGAGTTGGTGGGATTGACGCTGGAAGACATCAGCTGGGAGCCGCAGGGCATGGTCATTACACTGCCGCGCTCAAAAACGGACCAAACAGGCGAGGGCATCGTCAAGGCCATTCCGTTTGGCGACGCCGTGTGCTGTCCGGCCACCGCCTTGCGCGCCTGGCTGGCGGCGGCGTACATCCGCTCCGGGCCGCTGCTGCGCCCTGTCAACCAGTGGGGACATGTGAGTGCGAAAGCGCTGCACGCGAGCAGCATCAACACGCTGCTGGAAAACTGCGCGAGCTTGGCGCAACTCGATTACGTGCCGCAACTGTCCAGCCACAGTCTGCGCCGCGGCATGGCCACCAGCGCGTACCGGGCGGGCGCCGATTTCCAGGCCATCAAGCGCCAGGGCGGCTGGCGCCACGACGGCACCGTGCATGGCTATATCGAAGAGGCGAGCCGCTTCGAAGAGAATGCGGCCGGCAGTTTACTAAAGGCCAAGAAAAAACCGGCGACCTGACAGCGCGCGACCAGACCTGCCAGCGTACCGGCAACAAATACGCGAACAGGCCGCTAGATACGGCTAATGTCGCCGCCGCAGCACGCCCAGCGTGTCCAGAGTGCCGCTAAATAATGGGTTTGCGGTGCAATGGAAGGCCAAAGCGGGTTCAGAGGGAGGTCTGAGCCGGAAGCCCGGAAAATTTTTCCATCCGGCTCCCGGGCTGGGCAGCCAAGCCCAGCCGGTGGGGGTGTGCTGGAGCGTATGCGCCGCGCCTTTGCGCGATCAGCGCATGGCCGCTGTCGTTCAGGTAAAAATAGCGCGCCAGGCTTGGACAAGCTGCCATCGATAAGCTTGCCGCATTTGTCTAGCGATCAGGTGTCGGGCGCGCCAGCAAGCAACTGCTCAAGCACTTCAATACGGAGCCGACGCGATGTGGTGATGGCGTAGAAGCGCTCAAGCAAGGCTGTTGACTGGCCCACAACGACGAGAATGCCGGAACGCAGCTCATCTTGAACCACCACTTCGGGCAACAATGTCAGCCAGCCACTGTCGCGCGCAATCAGGCGCAGCATGGCCATGTCATCGACCTCGGCGCGTAGTCTGGGACTCACACCTGCCGTGGCACATAGCGCGTCGAATTGGGCGCGCAAGACATGACGAGGACCTGGCAACGCAATATCCAAGCCATTGAGATCTTCCGGAATGCGCAGGCTTTGCGATGCCCAATTGCTCGCAGGACCGACCAGCGAGATCAACTGGCTGCCCAAAAAACGGCAGTGCAAACGGCGATCAGGATCAGCCGGCACGGTCTCATTGGCGAGCACCACATCTAACTGATGCTCTACCAGCCGAGTCAGCAGGCCCTCGAGCAGCCCGGACTCCAGTGTCAACACAACGGCGGGGTTTGTCAGCACGGGTCGAATCCAGTTTTCCTGATAATTGCGCGACAGCGTGGCCACGCTACCCACACGAAGGCGGGCAATCCCTGCTGAGCGGCCTTCCAAGCGTCCCAGCATTTCCTGGCCGAGACCGAAGATGTTGTCGGCATACGCCTGCACAAGTTGCCCCGCGTCGGTCAGGATCAGCCGACGACCTTCGCGGATAAACAAGTGCTCGCCTATCCGGGCCTCCAACTGGCGAATCTGCGCCGAGACTGCTGATTGCGAGGTGTGTAGCTCCTCTGCAGCCCGGGTCAGATGTCCGAGCTTGGCAACGCGCCAGAAATAAAATAGGTGATGAAAATTGAGTTGATTGAGTTTCATCGTTCTGTTTTGAGTATGTCATCGTTCTTATTAATCTATTTTACAGAAGTTTCTTTACAGAGCATCATCCTCGCAACAAATATAAGTAAGGCTATGCGATGGATATTACCCACGTTTTGTATTTAACTTGTGCCTTGGCACCCATCGCTTTGATGGCTGCGTTGGCCGGCTTGACGCGACTTGATTCGATCTCGATACCGCGACTGTGGCGCCTGTTTCAGCTGGTTTCGATTTCCGCGCTGGCATGCACCGGCATGTCGCTTCTGGTGGGTGCCAATGGCGCACCTTGGCCAGGCGTTGTGACAGCGACATCGTTGAGTCTGATTCTGGCTTTGCTGGTGCAGCTGCTTGGCACGGTCATCGCTGCGTTTTCTGCCCGTTATCTGGAGGGGGAGGTCGGCCAGCGACGCTATGTAGGCGTGCTGGCCACTGTGCTCGCTAGTGTCCACCTGCTCTTGATGGCCGATCACTGGCTCGTGCTCATCGCGGCCTGGGCATCCGTCGGCATCGCATTGCAGCATCTGCTGTGCTTTTACCCGGATCGCCCCTTCGCCCTGCTGGCGGCGCACAAAAAACGCATTGCCGATCGGCTAGCCGATGTGATGCTGCTCGGCGCCAGCGCGCTGGCATGGCTAGAGGTCGGCAGCGGTTCGCTCTCGGCTCTGTACTTGCATTTGGCAAAGCCGGGCCTGTCCGTATCCCTGCAAGTAAGCGCCGTCTTACTCGTGTTGGCCGTCATCCTTCGCACTGCCTTGCTGCCGGTGCATGGGTGGTTAATCCAGGTGATGGAAGCTCCCACCCCGGTCTCTGCACTGTTGCATGCTGGCGTGGTCAATCTTGGCGGCTTTGTGCTGATCCGCTTTGCGCCTATGCTCGAACAAGCCCCGCCAGCGCGTATGCTGCTGTTGGTATTCGGCCTGGCGACGACCGTACTGGCCGGTATGGTGATGCTGACACGCATCAGTATCAAGGTCCGCCTGGCCTGGTCAACCGTTGCCCAGATGGGTTTCATGTTGCTTGAGTGCGCGTTGGGCCTCTACACTCTGGCCGCTCTCCATCTGATTGGCCATTCACTCTACAAGGCCCATGCCTTCCTGTCGGCATCGAGCGCCGTGCGTCAGACCCGATTGCAGGTTTTGCGCGGTACGCCATCACCCAGTATCACCAGCCTGGTGCTGGCACCGGTGCTGACGATTTGCGCTGTCCTGTTGGTGCTGAAACTGGCAGGCCATGCATTCTGGCCTTGGTGGTGGAGCGTGGTGCTTGGCCTCGCCTGGGCTCCCTTGCTGTGCTTACCCGCTGTGCACACCGACTGGCAAGCACGCAGTGCGCAAGCCTTTTTCGGGTGCGTGATGGTCGTTGGCCTCACGCTGGCCACCACTGCAGGGCACGCGCTGCCTCTTGGCCTCCAGAATATTCCTCACCAAGGGCTCGGTTTGATCGCCTTGATCGGCATGGCGGCCTTGTATTTCTTTCAGGCGCTGCTGCAAGTGCGACCGCAATTGCTGGCTAACTGGCGTCGCTGGAGCTATGCGGGATTTTATCTGGACGAGGCCTACACGCGTCTGGCGCTCCACCTTTGGCCCACTCGCTGGATGCCCAGGGCCACCCCACAGTGTGCGCCGGAATCGGCCACATCGCCGCGCACCGATGCTGTGCGCTAAATTGCCAAACAGGACAATCTCATGACAGACATACTTGCCAACGACGCCGCGCCGGCTACGGCGAACACCACGCAAGCCCTTGCCGATCTTGCGGCGCTACATGGCGCGATCGAGCACGCGTGCAGCCAGGCCTGCCACGC
Source organism: Janthinobacterium sp. CG_23.4 (assembly GCF_029892305.1). Classification (NCBI taxonomy): domain Bacteria; kingdom Pseudomonadati; phylum Pseudomonadota; class Betaproteobacteria; order Burkholderiales; family Oxalobacteraceae; genus Janthinobacterium; species Janthinobacterium sp. CG_23.4. The sequence goes on from NZ_JARXUX010000001.1 coordinate 2,388,761, forward strand.
AATTGCACCCGCATGGCCGCTCGATAGGGCCATTGCTGTCAATCCACATTGGTCCCGTATCAACATGCCAGTGCGCCGAGTGGCCGCACGCATGGCCGTGCTCGGCGGCATCAAGGTCTTTCCACCGCGAGAACAGCAACTGCGGGCGTGGCGCGAAGGGCGGATTTGCGCTGCCGATCTGGCGCTCGCTTTGCGCCAGTTGCCCGAGGCGCAGGCGACCGGGCTCGGGCCTGAGCAGTGCGCCCATGCGCTGCAAGCGAGCGCCCCACCAGCGCAATTGCCCTTGCTCATTGATGTGCTCGACAACGATCCCAACCGCCATGCGCGGCTGTCCTGGCGCGAGGCCATCACGCACCAGGTGAGCCAAACCTGCGCCGCTTACTTCGATGTACATCAGGCCATTTGGCAGCCAGAGCGCACCCAGGGCTTGTACGGCTTTTGGCGAGACACCCTGCAACACGACCATGGAATCGGTTTGTTGATGGGCTTGCCGCGTTTGGGCAGTGCCGTCGGCGCCTTGCCAGCCACCGCCATTGAGGCAGAGCGCTGGGTGATGCAGCGCCTGGGTCTGCCGCAGGCAGTGTGGGCGGACTACCTTGAATCGGTGCTACTCACGGTCAACGGTTGGGCTTCATGGTGTGCCTACCTGGCCTGGCAGGCGCGATTGGAGCGGGGCACGGCCGACGCACACCTGCGTGAGCTGTTGGCAATTCGTTTAGCTTGGGGCGCACTGCTGTTGGAGTGCAAGGATGACGGCGCGACCGGGCAGGCGTTTGTCGCACTTCAGCAAGGCTGGAGCCAGGCCCCCTTACTGCTTGAGCAGGCCGAGCAGGCTTTTTTGATCGACGAAGTATGGCAATTGGCCTTGGAGCTTGCTTATCAGCGCAACCTGGCGCAGCGGCTGGCCGTGGCAAGCAGCATAAGCCTGGTGCCGCAAGAGATTGAAGTCCAGGCGGCCTTTTGCATCGACGTCCGCAGCGAGCCACTGCGCCGTGCCCTGGAGACCGCATGGCCGGGCGTCCAGACGCTTGGCTTTGCCGGTTTTTTCGGTCTCCCAGTGGCTTACACGCCATTGTCGACGCAAGCCCGGCGACCGCAGTTGCCTGGCTTGCTAGCGCCTTCCATCGAGGCCGGTGATTGCATCATGAGCACAGACTCAGCCGAGCGCGCAGCCGACCCAGCACGGCAAAGCGCCGCCAGTCGCGAACGTCAACTCCGATTCGCCATGGCAAGTCAATGGCAGGCTGCAAGCCGCTGGCCTGGGGCAGCGTTCTCTTTCGTCGAGGCGGCCGGTTTGGGCTATCTTGGCAAGCTAGGGACTTGGCTGCTGCCGAGTAAGCGTGGTCGCGCCAACGACGACCTGGCAGGACTGCCAGCGCGCTATCGCCCCATCTGTCGCCCGCAACTGCTGGGTGTACACCTTGAAGCCAAAGTGACGCTTGCGGCGCGGGTACTTCACGCCATGGGTCTGGATCAAAACGTAGCGCCGATGGTGCTTCTCGTCGGGCACGGCAGTCAGTGCGCCAACAACGCCCACGCGGCCGCATTGGACTGTGGCGCCTGCTGCGGACAGAGTGGCGAAGTCAATGCGCGTAGCTTGACGCAATTGCTCAACGATCCAGCAGTGCGCCAAGGTTTGCAAGCGAAAGCGCTCAGCATTCCCGAATCGACCGTGTTCGTGGCAGCGCTGCATAACACCACCACCGATGAAATCGAGGGCTTTGACCTTGATCTGCTGCCCGAACATTCGCGCGCTCGCTGGGAGCGCCTGCAAGCGGTGTTTTCCCAGGCCTGCGATCAGGTACGCCGCGAGCGCGCGCCCAGCCTGCAACTAGACCCGCACGCACCGCATGATGTGCTGTTAGCTCAGCTGCGCCGCCGTGCCAACGACGGCGCGCAAACGCGACCAGAATGGGGGCTCGCGGGCAATGCGGCTTTTCTGATCGCGCCCCGGCACAGAAGCGGCGGCGTTGTGATGGATGGACGCAGTTTCCTGCATGACTATGACGCCAGCCAAGATGGTGATGGAAGCGTACTGGAATTGCTGATGACCGCGCCCATGTTGGTCGCGCATTGGATCAACTGGCAATACCATGCATCTACCTGCGATCCGCTGCGGCTCGGCAGCGGCAATAAGTTGCTGCACAACGTGGTCGGTGGCAACCTCGGCGTCTTCGAGGGAAACGGCGGCGATCTGCGCATCGGGCTGTCCCGTCAGTCGCTCCATGACGGCCAACGCTGGGTGCACGAGCCCTTGCGGCTGACCGTGGTGATCGATGCGCCGCAGGCGGCCATTGACATGGTGATCGGCAAACATGCTGTGCTCCGGCAACTGCTCGACAATGGCTGGCTCCACCTCTGGCGCTTCGCGCTCGCTCGCTTCGAGCGTTACGAACACGGAACATGGCTTCCATTGTGTCTGGAGGTCGAATGATGGCGCAGCCGTCCTGTTACAAAGGAAGCCGGGTGGCCCTGCTGACCCAGCATGGAAAGGAAGCTGTGATCGCACCTGTGCTTGAGCCTATCCTGGGTTGTTCGATCGAACTTGTTACTGGATTCGATACTGATCAGCTGGGCACCTTCACAAGGGAGACGCCACGGCACGGTACCCAACTGGAGGCGGCCAGGCGCAAGGCAAGAAAAGGGATGGAGCTTGCGCATGCTTCGCAGGGAATCGCCAGTGAAGGCAGCTTCGGTCCTGATCCCCATACGGGCATGTTTCCTTGGAATGTGGAGCTCGTGGTCTGGATCGATGAGCATCTGGGAATCGAAGTTGTCGGCATGGCCCAGGGTGCCGCGCCGAACGATCATATCCAGAGCGGCGACTGGCAGGCAGTGGCTGAGTTTGCCAAACGCGTCGGTTTCCCAGGGCACCATTTGGTGCTGCGCCCCGATGGGCAAAGCGATGCGCGCATCTGCAAGGACATTGCCGATTGGACGCGGCTCAAAACGTGCTTCGACAGGTGTGTTGCTCAATCACGTTGCGGCAAGGTGTTTGTCGAGTTGGATTTGCGCGCCTTCGCCCATCCTCGCCGCATGAAATACATCGAACAGGCTGCCGGCGATCTTTTGCAGCGCCTGCAATCGACCTGCCCCGCATGCAGCGCCCCCGGTTTTTGGATCAGCGCACGGCAACCGGGACTGCCGTGCGCATCGTGTCGCTTGCCAACCCAAAGTTATCGCAGCGAAGTGTGGACGTGCCTGCGCTGTGAGCATAGGCGCATCGCTGAGCGGACAGACCGGTCAGCAGCTGACCCTGCGCATTGTGCTTACTGCAATCCTTAAGGCGCTGACAAACACTCTCTGACTGAGAAGTTACGTCGCAATGACTTGACATATGTCTTCAACGACACACAGCGGGCGCAGCTCCACGCCTTGCTTGTGTTCGCCCGCGAAAGCGACACGGTAATGGTGCGCAGCCGCGACGGTCCAGCGCGCAACGTGGACGATCTGCACCCGCTGGTGCAGACGTTGACCATGTGCCAGTGACTTAAGCGGGTTTGACGTTCCACGGCTGCTCAAAGCCCAATAAGGCCGACTGGAAGCGCACTACGCGCAGTGCAAGGCTGACTAGATGTCCACAACATCGCCACTTCAGCCCTTGAGCGCGAAAAACTTAACTTGACGCAATAAAATCTAGTTTTTGGATTGATTTTTGTGATTTTTCGTGAGAAACTAAATACATCAAATAAAAAGAAAACAACAAATAAAACGAAATAGCCAAATAATATATCTCGTTTATAGTGCACCTATCCCCGTGCCTTTTGAAAGCGCCGCTGATTGCATAGCGCCTACCTGGCCCGCTACGCCTGTTCATTGCGCTAGTCCATTGAAATGTTGTTCACGCTGCACCATGCATGGCGAGACCCGATCACCTGAGTGTAGTAAGGTTTTGACAACATATCTACGTTGATCTTCAAGCAGAGTGCGCAAGCAAGGTTCAAATCTGACATTAGGGGAATATTGTGAAGAATTTATCGGTACGCGCTCAGCTTGCAGTGGCCTTCGGTGGCGTGGTGATCTTATTGGCAGGCATTGCCATTTTTGCTATTTCCAGCATCTCGAATCAGGCTTCCGGCTTTGAAAAGTATGTCAATGGGGTGCGGGCGCGCGCTGACCTTGCGCATCTGGTGCTGGAATCCGTTGGCTTGCGCGCAGTCGCCGCAAGGAATCTTGTTATCGTCAGCTCGCCGGCAGACATGGAGACTGAGAAGCAGTTGGTGTCCCAGGCGCATGCGGCTGTGGTGTCAAATTTGAATACACTCAAGCAGCTCGCGAAACAATCTTCTACGTCTGAAGAGGCGCGCGGCATGATAGATAACATTGTCAAGATAGAAAGCCAATATGCGCCCGTCGCCTTGGGTATCGTGGACCTTGCACTACAAGGCAAAAGGGATGAGGCGATTAGCAAAATAAATAAGGAATGCCGCCCCTTGTTAATGGCCTTGGTCTCCGCAATGGATGCTTATGGGAAATCAACAGCGCTGCGTTCAAGCGAGCTGATCAAGGAAGCAGAGGAAGACTTTAAGTCGGCAAGAAACAAGCTCATTTTTTTCAGCATCCTCGCCACCGTACTGGCCATTGCCGCTGGAGCGCTGATTTCGCGCCGTCTGCTGGCAGCATTGGGGGCGGAACCCTTAGTCTTGTGCGACGCCGTGAGCAAGGTGGCCAGTGGCGACTTGACCGTAGACCTCAAGGTCAAAGCCACCGACAGCACCAGCATCTTGGCTGCACTGCAGCGCATGCAGCTTTCGCTCGCCAAGGTAGTGGCGTCCGTGCGTCAGGATTCGGACACGGTGTTGACGGCAGCAGCAGAAATTTCAGCGGGAAATAACGACTTGTCTAACCGCACTGAGCAACAGGCCAGCGCACTGGAAGAGACGGCATCTTCGATGGAAGAACTGACATCGACTGTGAAACAAAATGCAGAACATGCACGCCAGGCCAACATGCTGGCAATCAATGCCTCCGATATCGCCACCAAAGGCGGTGCCGTCGTTAGCCAGGTGGTCGGCACGATGGACTCAATCAGCGAAGCATCGCGCCAAATTGTTGACATCATCAGTGTTATCGACGGAATCGCTTTTCAAACCAATATTCTTGCCCTCAATGCAGCGGTGGAGGCGGCCAGAGCCGGCGAGCAAGGACGTGGATTTGCCGTGGTCGCTTCGGAGGTGCGCGGCCTCGCACAGCGCAGCGCCAGTGCCGCCAAGGAAATCAAGGTATTGATAGACAATTCGGTTGAACGTGTTGATCTCGGCACCAAGCTCGCTAACGATGCCGGTGTCACCATGTCTGAGGTGGTGGGCAGCGTGAAACGCGTCACCGATGTGATTGCGCAGATCGTTAGCGCAAGCGAAGAGCAAACGACGGGCATCGAACAAATAAATCAGGCGATCAGTGCGATGGACAGTGTCACACAGCAAAACGCCTCCCTGGTTGAAGAAGCTGCGGCTGCCGCCGAATCGCTGCGCGATCAAGCTGGAAATCTGGTGCAGACCGTCAGCCTATTCCAGATCGGCGTCCATGCTCAGCGCCACAGCGCAACGCCAGCGCACCCCCATTCGGCTAAATCGTCGGCAAGAGCATCTGCATCACCCCGTATTGCACGGTCCAATCTCGCGCCTTTAGCGTAAAGCGACAAGTGCCGTCCTGGCCAGGTCATGCAAGAGTGCTGCTGGCCTAAAGAGACTTTATCGGCGCATTCACCGGGCCTGAAACGGTCCGCCTGGCTTTGCGCATCGGCGCTGCGGCCAGTGCATATTATGCGCCGGCTTGCTCCCGCGGGCGGATGATCATGCAGGTGGCCGTCGCATGGGCGTATACCTTGCCGGCCTCGTCGCGGATCGTGCCTTCCGAAATGACCAGATTGCGCCCCGCATTGATGACCTTGCCTTCCGCGAAGACGGTCACGTTGAACGGCAGGGGACGGCACATCTTGATGTTCAGGTCTGTCGTGCCATAGCTTTCGCCAGCGGGCAAGACTGTGTGCGTGGCGCAACCGGTGACCGTGTCGAGCACGGTGGCGGCGAAACCGCCGTGCACACCACCCATGGCATTGGTGTGGTTTTCATTCGCCGTCGCCGTGAAAATGACTTTGCCGTGCTCCACCGTGTGCGCATCCATGGGTATGGTCTTGGAAATGCCGGGCCGGGGGAACAAGCCTTGCGCGAAAGCTTGCATCAATTGCAAGCCGGTCATGTCGTTGGGGTGCATGGTAACTCCTGTGGGTAAGGGTAAGGGTAAGGTTAAATGTCTTGTTGGAAACGCAGGCGCGAGGCATGCAGCAGGAAGCGGGCGACGACGGCCAGCTCTGCTTCGCTGAAACCTGCTTGCAATTGTGTATTCAGGCTGTCGAGCAAGGGGAGGGCGGCGCGCAGTACGTCAGCGCCCTTGGGCGACAGGCGCAAGGCACCGGCGCGCGCATCAAGCGCACACTGGCCACGTATGATCAGGCCGTTCTCTTCCATGCGCGCCACCAAGCCCGTCACGGCCGAGTTTTTCAGTTGCAGCGCGCGGCCCAGATCCTTCAGTTGGCAGCCTTCCTCGCTCTTCAGGGCAAACAAGGCGACGACTTGCGTGCCGGAAAACCCCAGTTCACCGCTCAAGACGGCATCGGCCGAGCGAAACAAGTTCTGGCGCGCCAGGTTGAGCAGATTAAACAGGTGCGGCGAACGCTCTCCTAGCGGGCAGGCTACGGCATCGGGGAGGTCTGGCTGGGGCGAGGTATTGTTACGCATGCGCAGCATATTACTACGCATGCGTAATAAATCAAGCGCAGCAAGTTTTCAAGGTGTGGGTCGCTCTGGCATCGGGCAGTGTGCCAGTGTGCACAAGATTGCCGCCAGATACGCGGCGCGCGCGTCGGCTTGACGATACCGCCGATGCAGCCGATGGCCAGCGCCGCCCGATTGCGGCGCGGTGCGCGCGTATCATCCCAGCCGTGGCCCATCGAGCAATAATTCTGCCAATCTGCTCGTCAGCCACAAACTCGTCTCGCTGAGCTTCTTGCCATGAATCGATAGGCGCCGCACGGGCAGGCGCGACAGGGCCAGCGCAGGGCAGGGTACTTCCTGCAGATATCCTTTGTAATTGTCGTAGTTGGCGATGTTGAGCGGCAAAATCGCCCAGCCCAGCTCGTCGGCGACCATTTCCGCAATGCTGTAAAAGCTGTCGGAAAACCAGACGGCGGGGCTGAAGGCGTGTTCGCGGTTCAGCTCGGAATCCATTATCAGCTGGCGGTAGCGGGTCAGCTCGTTGCGGCTCACTTCCTGGCCATGCGCCATCGCGTGGCCTTTTGCCACGAATACGCCTTGTGCCACGCTGCCGATATGCTGCTGTTCGAGCACAGGCGAGATGGGGCCACGGTCGAAGTGGAAGGCCACGTCGGCTTGTTGCTGCTCCACGTATTGCGCCACTTCCGACGCGGTGGCGTTGAGCATCACCAGTTCCAGCGCCGGGTAGCGCGCCGCCAACTCCTTGACCAACTTGCTGATGGCCAGATAGGGCAGGGCTTCGTCCAGGGCCAGGGTCAGCTGAGCTTCCGGCGCCGCGCTCAACAGCTGGGCGCGCAACTGCAATCGCTCGGCCTGGCGCAACAGTTCGCACGCTTCCAGGTGCATCACCTTGCCCGCTTCCGTCAGCACGGCGCTGCGGCGCGAGCGGTCGAACAGTTCCACACCCAATTCCGCCTCCAGCAAACCAATCGAGGTGCTGACCACCGATTGGGCACGCCCCAGCCGGCGTGCCGCGCCCGAGAAAGAACCGGCCGCGACGGACGCTTCAAAGTAGCGCATTTGTTCCAATGTCCATTGCATGGCTTCCACCTATCTGTTTTTCAGATGGATTTTAACTTGAATGCCATTCAGGGGCGACATAAAATGCCTTTACCAATTCAACAACATGAGATCCGCCATGAAAAACGCCCAAGCCCATACCCCCGCCATCAGCTTCAACTGGTGTCACGACGCCAGCGCCGAAGATACCTTGTGCAAGTTATATCTTGACAACGTCAGCGCCGATTATATTTCCCATTCGGAACTGCAGGGCGAACGCGCCGACGCGCCTGGCAACTGGCGCGCTGACTTGCCTGAGGTGATACGCGGCGAAATCCGCGCCGCCCTGTCGCACGATTGGGCGCATGGCGATTCGACCCTGCTGGCCGTCGCCACTGCCGGCGACGCCATCGTCGGCATGGCCCTGGTCTCCATCGATACGCGCCAGCGCGCCTCGAAATCATTCGCCGCGCTCGATGACCTGGTCTTGCTGCCCTCCGTGCGCGGCAGCGGCATCGGCAGTCAGCTGGTGGAGTGGGTCGCCGACGAGCTGCGCAGCCACGGCATCGCCCGCTTGTTCCTCGAATGCGGCGCGCACAACTTGACGGCGCAAACATTTTTCCGGGGCCGTGGCTTCAAGCAAGTGTCCGTCGTCATGCTGCGCGAACTCGACGCTGGCACAGCGAGCGCCGCCGTGGATGACAAGGATGGCGACCGTGGCTGACGCCCGCCGCCCCCGACAAGGCCAGGCCCGTGGCAGCCTGGAACGTAAATATTTGCGCAGCACCAAATTCATCCAAACCGATAGTTGTTAAATAATACATGAGTTGTTTATGCATCCAATGAAAAAATGGCTGACGCTGGCCATCGTCTCCAGCGCCCTGTTCCTGATCGTGGTCGACATGACCGTGCTCTACACCGCCTTGCCCGCGCTGACGCGCGACTTGCAGGCCACATCCTCGCAAAAACTGTGGATCATCAACGTCTACGCGCTGGTCGTCTCCGGCCTGCTACCCGGCCTCGGCACGCTCGGTGACCGTTTGAGCCACAAGCCCGTTTTCCTTGCCGGCTTGGCCGTGTTTGGCACCGCCTCGCTATGCGCCGCGTTTTCGCCCGCGCCCGAATGGCTGATCTTTGCCCGCGTGCTGTTGGCCATCGGTGCCGGCCTGATGATGCCGGCCACCTTGTCCATCATCCGCCTGACCTTTACGGACCACCGCGAGCGCTCGTTTGCCATCGGCGTGTGGGCGGCGATTGCCTCCGGCGGCGCCGCCTTCGGTCCCGTGCTCGGTGGTTTCCTGATGCAACACTATTGGTGGGGTTCCGTCTTCCTGATCAACGTGCCCATCGTCCTGCTGACCCTGGTGCTGGCCACCATCGTCCTGCCGAAACGGGCTGGTAACCGCGACAAGCCGTGGGATCTGGCCGGTTCTTTGCAAATCATGATGGGCCTGCTCGGTGGCGTGTATGCGATCAAGGAGCTGGGCAAGTCGCAGCCTTCGTATGCGTTGGCTGCCGCCTCGTTCGCCGTGGGCGCCTTCTTCATGCTCAAATTTGTGCGCCGCCAAAAACGGCAAGCCAAGCCGCTGATCGACTTCGCCCTGTTCCGCGAACTGCCGTTTTCCAGCGCCGTCGCTGCCGCCATGGTGGCCTCCGCAGCCCTGATCGGCATGGAACTGGCGCTGAGCCAGCACATGCAACTGGTGCGTGAATTGTCGCCGCTGGAAGCGGGCTTGCTGCTGTTGCCGCTGCCGCTGGCCTCCGTGTTTGCGGGACCATTGACGGGTTTCATGCTGCCGCGCGCCGACAAGGCCATGGTACTGTGGGGTTCATTGTTGCTGTCCGGTATAGGCATGGCATTGTATTTGGTGCTGCATGACGCCGCCGTCTCGGCGCAAGTGGTCAGCCTGGTGATTCTGGGCCTGGGCTTGGGCGCCGTCATGACGGCCGCCTCCAGCGCCGTGATGCTCAACGTCGCTCCCCAGCAAGCCGGCATGGCTGCCTCGATCGAGGAAGTGTCGTACGAGCTGGGCGCCGTGATCGGCGTGACGGTGCTGGGCACCATCCTGTCGGCCGTCTACAGCGCCACTTTGGTGATCCCGGAAAGCGCGGGCCTGTTGCCCAATGCGCATGACACGCTCGACGCGGCACTGCTGGCCGCCGAGCAATTGCCGGCCGAACTGGGCTTGCAAGTGTCGGCGCTGGCCCGTTCGGCCTTCGACAAGGCATTTATTGTCGTGCTGGCCACGGCGTCGGGCATTTTGATAGTCTCGGCCATGGCGATTCGCCACCTGCATTTGCGGGTGCGCCGCGCGATCTGCTCGATCTGATCCGTCAACGCTTGAGCCACGGCGCCACCTTGTCGCGCAAGACGGTTCATTGGGCGTCGTGCACGGCCTGGTTGGGCTCGTGCACGGCGCGTTTCAGCACCGTAACATCCCTGGCCGGCGCGGACGCGTGCCCAGCGCGGGCTGGTCGACCTTGGCGAACATGCCGTCGCCGCGCAGGCCGATGAACTGAAGGTACGAATAGTCATCGGCCGCCTCGGCGGCGGCGAGCGCCTGTGGCGTGGCGTAGAACGGCGCCGGCGGCCACCAGTCGTCCTATTCTATCTAGTGGCCGGAAACTATAGCGTGCAATCCTGCGCCTGCTTGCCGGCAATAAAGCGGGTACTGGCCTGTTCAAAGCAGGCAGGCGCCGTCCATAAAAGGAAATGCGTAGCGTTGTGCACGGTGGACAGCGCCACCTTGCCGGCCTTGCTCTGCGTCAAAACCTGCACTTGCGCCTGTGCGCCCGCGTACGGCGTCTTCGGATCCAGTGTTCCCTGCAGCACCAGGGTTGGTGGCACTTTCATCGGCAAGGCCCCGAAATAGGCGTCGCGCGGGTAGGTCGGCAAGCCGCCACCCAGCAGGATGCGGGGCAGGGGACTGGCAAACAGCAAGTCCGCCTCTTCGCGGTCGATGTCGATGGCGGCCCAGCCGGGGCGCAATGATGGCTGCAGATTATTTTCCGAATTGCTGATGATGTTGACCAGCGGTATCGACAGCGGCGACTGGGGATAGTTGCCCAGGCTGGCCGCCGCCTGCGTCAGCATGGCGCGCACCGATGCCAGTTCCGCATCGCCGCCCTGGTCCAGGTCGCGCAGCAGATACGCGATGCGGGCGCGGACGGCCGGCACGTCGAGCATGGCGCCCAAAAAGTTTTTCAGGTTCTTGCCGGGAATCTTCGCCAGCAAGGCGGGATCGGCTTGCGCCTTGTCCAGCACGCGCCGGTACAGGGTTGCGGCCGGCTCGCCCAGTTCCGCATGGCAGGATGCCTGCGCGTCGCAGCGGGCCAGCACCTGCATGCCGACCGTGTTGACCACGTGCGAACGCTGGCTCAAGTCCCAGCGCGCATCCGTTTGCGGCGGCACCATCGAGTCGAGGATGACGCCCTTGACGGGCAGCGGCCCCAGCTGCAAGGTGCGCAAGACCAGCTGCGTGCCGTAGGACACGCCATATACATACACGGGCGGCTTCTTGCTTCCGCGTTCGCCTTCGATCAGCGCTTTCAGAGGGCCGGCCGGGATTGCGGCTTTTACCGCAAAAAGAAGTCTAACCAATTGATTTATTTAGTAAATTCGACTTTGTAGTTCATCGGGGTCACCTCTCGCTCAAGGTTCAGCATGTATTCGCCGAATCGGTTGATGTGCCCTTTACGATATGGCGCTAAGCCGCGAAGTACCTCCTCCGTTAGCACATATCCCTTGGCTTGTATTGCCTTGAGGAGCCGCGTCATCTCATGGACATTGTGCAAGATGACCATGTTCGCAACGAGCTGGTTGTATTTGATAACCTTGCGCTGTTCGTGCCGAACGTTTTCGGCAATGATACCTTCGCCCCCAAAAAACAGCCATTTGATGAAGCCGTTGAATTCCTCGCTCTTGTTGGTAGCGGCGTGAATGGTACGACGCAGTTCCGCGTCGTTGATGTACTTGAGCAGGAACATGGTCCGATGTACCCTGCCGAGCTCGCGGAACGCGTAGTAGAGCTTGTTCTTGCGGCTAGCCGTGCCTGGGCGGCGCAGGATCGTCGATGGCGCGATCTTGCCCGCTTTGATGGAAATGACGACGCGCAGCATGTCCTTCAGATGGCGCGCGATCAGTTCCCAGTCGATCGATCCACGGAACAAGCTGCCGATATTGTCATACTGGTCGGCCTTGTCCGCCTTGAAGAAGACCAGATCTTTGATATTGCGGATGCGCGGCATCAGGTCGATACCCAGCAGTGAAGCCAGGCCAAACACAGGTGTGCTTTGGGCCTGCGTATCGCCGTGCAGCGTATCTGGCTGGATATCCGATTGGTTGTTAATCAGGCCATCAAGGATGTAAACCGCCTCATAGACTCCGCATGGAATAAAGTGGCTGAACAACGCGATGTACTTGTCGGACACATGGTAGTAGCCAATGCCGCCGTATCCACCGTAGCGGATATGGTATTCAGAAAGCAGATTAGCCTCGTAAATGTTCCATTTGGTACCGTCGGCCGACGCGCTCTTTCCCGAACCCCAATAACGTGGCAACGCGAAGCGGTTGTATGCATTGATCACCTTGACGATTGCCTTGTCCAGGCGCTGCTCGGTGACATGCTTGAGATTGAGCCAGGCCACCTGCCTGCGGCTCAAGCCCTTGATCGAGCGCGCGGTCTGCGTGGCGCCCAGGTTACAACCATAGCAAAACAACGTAGTGATGAAGCGCTTGCGCGGATCGTCTACTTTGGCCTCGAAGCCGGACAACGGACCGAAGAGTTTATGCAAGTCCAACCATTTTTCTGTCTCGGTCAATACATCAAGGATGCTCACCGGATCCATTTCATTGGTGACCATCTGCTCGATGGCGTCAAGTTCCGGCGGCGGCTTTGGACGCTCCATGCGACGGATCACAATGCCGCTCCCGTCGATATCGGCAAGGCTATTCTCCGGGAAGCGGCTGTCGACGTCGCGCGCCAGGTTGCCCAATTTTTCCAGCAACTGCGCGACAAAAGCCTGTGCCTCTACCGGCAGCCCTACTAGTTCGCCATAGGCTTTAACCTCGCGCTCGTATTCTTCCCATCCCACCAAATGGTTGCGATAATCATCGTAGTCGCCGCTGTGCTCGACGTACAGATCGCCCGACTTGAGTTCATCCATGACTTCCGTCATCACGGCGAGTTCGAAATACTTGCGATGCACACTCGCTGGGGCGTTGGCTGCGACTCGGCCAAAAACCAGCTTGCGCCACTTATCGGACATCCAGTCCAGTGCCAATTCAGGTAGCGCACCTTCTGCCGCTGGCAGTTGTTCCTTGTGGCTGGAGCGATGCTTTTGGATGATGACGATCGCCGCCAGCAGGCTCTGATCCTGGGAGCTGGATTTCAGGCTGAGCGCTTCGAGGCACTTGAAGAGCAGGCTGCGCTTGCCGACATACCCGACCAGCATGAACGGATAATAGTTATTGCCAGCATACGCCATGTGCTCGTCGCATTCAGTAATCCATGCCGCCAGATCCCCGTCGAGGGATTGCTCGACCCGGGCGACGCGCTCCTCTTCGCTGGCCTCTTCGCTCAGGACGGTCAGCACTTCGCGGAACTGTCCGATCAAACGCTCAATCTGTTCGGCGTGCTGCAGGTGATATTGCCGCAACCGTTCCTCGGCGCCGTTATGCAAGCTGCGGATGGTCTTGATGAAGATTTCGGCGATATCGTCCATTGCCTTCTGCAACTGGCTTTGAATCAGCAGCACGATGAGGGTGTGGCGCTTGAGTGGCTTGATCCGCCGCATTTCCGCCACATCTAGGGCACGCGCCTCCAAAACGAGTTGTTCACGCTTGGTTGCGGCGATGGCCTCAGTATTGGGCAGGTCCTGCGCCAGCGCGATCATGGTGTCAATGTGGGCCAAGAAATCCGTCACCGCACGCACATTGGGCTGCTTCGGCTCGCGTTTGAGGCTATCCCATATGCGCAGGTTCTCACCGGCAGTGAGCATGTGTTCAAGACGCTCGACCACGCAAGTTGGCAATCCGCCAGCCACCGCCTTATAGATGCCGTCGTTGACGCTGGTGCGGGACTGGCGAGCCAGCCTGAACAAGTAGGTGAATCCAGGCAGTTCCAGGCGACGCTGGACCAACTCCTCAATCAGGACATTGATAATGTCGGGTAGTTCCTGCTTGGTATGGGCAGCCTGCAGGGCCTGATCTTCCAACCAGTATTCATCGGACGAGTCCATCACCCGGATCCCCACGTACCCGCGCAGACGGCGCTGGTGTATTGTCTTGCTACCGGATTGATCATATTGTGCCAGTGCCCGTTTTGCCGGAACGCGCAGACCGCTATGTTCGCAGATATGCCGCACCACGATAGCCGGGACGCTCGACAAGGGGACGAAATAACCAAGCCTTTGCAGCAGCATAAGTTGGATCAGCAAAAAAGTACGATGCGATGCTTGGCGATAAAGAGTGAAGATATGGTCAATTTGAGCGCGCGAAGGCGTGTAGATCGCCCCGAGCTCCTGCACAGTGAACTCTTGTTTCAGGCGTGGATAAGCCGTTTCATGAATATTCGTCATTGAAATCAGTCGACACCGGTCCAGTGAGGGAATTGCCGGAAATGGTGCATCGATTGCAAGTTTTTTGTCAAGCAATTAAACGTAAAGCATTCCAATCCGGCGACATATGTCTTTGACCTTCCCATTATGGTAATGCGTAAAGTGATGATACCTGTCATTCGGATCCGTACTTGGTCACGGTCAAGTGCAGCGCAGCAATACCTTGACAGTGGGTTTGATACAACCTAGGCTACGATTACTGTCCATATAGATAGTTTATGAAGACCTCCCGCACAGTGAGATTGTTCACGACTCTTGTCGCGATACTTAGCATGCTGTTCATGCAGCATGCGGTTGCTTCGTACCTGTGCCCTGGCGTACCGATGGGAGGCGGTGGCTCTGTTGTAGCCGCAGGTGTTGGGGCATCTGCGACGCCCGCGATGACAGATTGCGCTGGCATGGACAGTGACCAGTCGACGTTGTGTCAAATTTATGCTGTTGGAGATGCATCCAGGCAGTCGCTGGACAAGACACCTGTCGCCGACCCCCCATCTTTCGTCCCTGTTGTCCTGCTTTTGACGTTAGCTATTTATGACACTCCCGTAGTGTATTCAACAAAACCTCCTTTGCTCATTACCTTGGCGAGGCCAACAGCACCGCCTATCGCTATCCGTCATTGCTGTTTCCGTATTTGATACTCCAGACTGCCTAGATCGTCATCGCCTTGTCGGGTTCGACAGGGCGTTGTTGCCCATCGCATTCTGGAGCTGCCATGCCAATCCCGTACTCCGTGCAGTCGCATGCACGCGTCGTCCGTCTTCGCCCATTCATGAAGACGACGCTCGCTCTCGCCCTTACTTTTCCGCTGCTTGCCTTCGTTCATGATGCGCGCGCGGCCCCCCTGCCAATCACCTTCACCGAGGCGCTGCAGCAGGCTGTCGCCCGCTCGCGCCAACTTCATGCGCAGGACCAGGCAACTGTCGCTGCACATGAAATGGCGGTAGCGGTGGCGCAGCGCCCCGATCCCACTCTCAAGGTCGGCATCGATAATGTGCCCTTAAGTGGCAGTGATCGCTTTAGTTTGAGCGGGGATTTCATGACGATGCGGCGCATCGGCATTTCGCAGGAACTGACACGCGCCGATAAATTGCGCTGGCGTTCCGCACGTCTTGAGCGCGAAGCCGACAAGGCGCAGGCGCAAAAAGATGTCGCACTCGCCGCGATTCAGCGCGACGCGGCGATCTCCTGGCTCAACGTCTACTACATTCGGAAAATGTCAGTTGTTCTGACAGAACAAGTGGTCTTTTCCCGCCAGGAAATTGACGCCGCTACGGCCGCCTATCGGGGCGGGCGTGGCAGCCAGGCTGACGTGCTGGCTGCGCGTTCTGCCTTGTTAACCCTTGAGGACCGAGCCAGTCAGGTCGAACGCGACCTCAATACGGCAAAAAACATGTTGGTGCGTTGGACCGGCAGCAGCGGCGAACTTGCCGATGCCAGCATGCCCGACTTGGGCACCATCCCTCTGGACCCGGTGTTGCTCGACACTGAACTGGCGCACCGCCCGCAGATCATGGTGTTGAATCGGCAGGAAGAAGTCGCCCAGGCCGACGTCAATCTGGCGCAAGCGAATCGGCATCCGGACTGGAGTATCGAGTTCGCATTCCAGCAGCGCGGCGCGGCCTACTCGAACATGGTCTCCGTTGGCCTATCCCTGCCATTACAGTGGGATCGCAAAAACCGGCAGGACCGCGAACTAGGCTCCAAACTCGCCTTGGTCGAACAAGCGAGGAGCGAACGCGACGAACTGCTGCGAGAAGATGCCGCCAACATCCGTGCCTTGCTCATCGAATGGAGGAGCGGCCAAGAACGTAGCGAGCGCTACGCGCTCCAACTATTGCCCCTTGCCGACGAGCGAAGCCAAGCGGTCCTGGCCTCCTATCGTGGCGGAAAAGCCTCTTTGGCTGAGGTGCTCGCTGCCAGGCGTAACAGTGCGGACATGCACGTTCAGTTGCTGCAGTTGCAGATGAATACAGCCCAGTTTTGGGCACAGCTTCGCTTCCTCTTTCCCGACATCGCAATCACGCAGATTTCCGCAGTACATCGCCAGCAGGAATTCAAATGAACAATAAGAAATTACGCGTCCTAGTACTTGCGGGTGCCCTTGCAGCGGTCGCTTTTGCCGGTTACCAGTTTGGTGTACGACAGGCACATCAGGCAGTATCGCTAGGTGACGTCAAGGCGGTATCCGGCAACGCAGCAGGCGCCGCGAGTGCTGCCAACAAGAAACCATTATATTGGCATGACCCCATGGTGCCGGGCCAGAAGTTTGACAAACCCGGTAAGTCACCGTTCATGGATATGCCGCTAGTGCCCGTCTATGCTGCGGGGGATGGTGAGGACAGTAATGTTACGATCAGCCCGCGGGTCCAGCAAAACCTGGGCGTGCGTACAGCGCTCGTCACATCAGGAAGGATGTCCGCCGGCTTGGTTGCCGTCGGTAACGTTGCCTATAACGAGCGCGACGTGGCACTGGTGCAGGCGCGTAGCGGTGGATTTGTAGAGCGCTTGTATGCGCGTGCCCTGCTCGATCCAGTGAAAAAGGGGCAACCCTTGGCTGACTTGTATGTGCCTGATTGGATAGCGGCACAAGAAGACTATCTGGCGAGCCGTCGTATGCAAGGCAATGAAACAGCATCCCTGGTCGACGCTGCCCGCCAGCGCATGCGGCTAGTTGGTATGAGTGAGGTGCAAATCCGGCTAGTCGAATCGAGTGGCAAGGTCCATCCTCGCCTGACAGTCTCAGCACCCATCAACGGTGTGATCGCAGAACTTGGCGCCCGGGAAGGAATGACCGTCTCCGCCGGTGCACCGCTGTTTCGCATCAATGGGCTCGCGACAGTGTGGGTCAACGCGGAAGTGCCCGAGAGCGTGGCGGCCAAGGTTCGCCCCGGTGATGCCGTCGAAGCGCGGGTACAAGCGCTACCCGGAAGTATTTTCAAAGGCAAGGTGAATGCCATTTTGCCGGAAGTTAATGCTACGACGCGAACCCTGAAAGCCCGTGTGGAGCTGGCTAACCCCGGCGCCCAGTTGTTGCCCGGCATGTTTGCTACGTTGACCTTCGCGTCAAACAATGGCGCCGATGTTTTGCAGGTGCCATCGGAGGCAGTCATCCAGACGGGTACACGCAGCGTTGTCATGCTTGCCCAGGAGGGTGGCAAGTTTATGCCCGTCGATGTGGAGGTCGGCAGCGAAGGCAATGGTCTCACCGAAATCCGCAAGGGCCTGTCCGCTGGCCAGAAAGTGGTCGTCTCGGCGCAGTTCCTGGTCGATTCCGAGGCCAGCCTGAAGGGAACCACGACACGCTTGAGCGATACGCCATCCCCGGACGCAGACCAGGTACCCCCGCGCCACCATGGCGTAGGCAAGGTCGAACAGATCGGCAAGGATGAGATCACCATCTCGCATGGCCCTATCACATCGCTGAAGTGGGGTGCGATGACGATGGGATTCAAATTGCCGTCCAATGGGTTGCCACCCAATATTCGTATAGGTGACCGTGTTGCATTCGAGATCAAGCAAGGCGAGGATGGCAGCTTCGAGATCGCGGCTATTGCGCAAGCTACCGGTGTGCCGAAAGTCGGAAACATGCCCATGGGCGGCACGAAGGCACCCGCGGGAGTGGCGAAATGATCGCAAAACTGATCCGCTGGTCTATCAGCAACCGTTTTCTGGTCTTGTTGGCGACTGTCTTCATTACGGTTTGGGGCATCTGGTCGCTCGCGCGCACGCCGCTCGATGCGATTCCCGACCTGTCGGACGTGCAGGTTATTATCCGTACCAGCTATCCGGGGCAGGCACCACAAATCGTTGAAAACCAGGTCACGTATCCACTGACCACCACCATGTTGTCAGTACCGGGTGCCAAGACGGTGCGCGGATACTCGTTTTTCGGTGACTCCTTCGTCTATATTCTGTTTGAGGACGGTACCGATCCATACTGGGCGCGATCACGCGTGCTGGAATATCTGAACCAGGTGCAATCACGCCTGCCACCGCAGGCAAAAACCGCGCTGGGACCGGATGCGACTGGCGTCGGCTGGGTCTATGAATATGCGCTGGTCGACCGTAGCGGCAAGACCGATTTGTCGCAATTACGCGCCTTGCAGGACTGGTTTCTCAAGTATGAGTTAAAAGCGGTACCCAACGTCTCGGAAGTGGCCAGCATTGGCGGCATGGTGCGCCAGTACCAGATCGTGCTCGATCCGGACAAGATGCGCGCCTATAACATTCCGCATGGCAAAATCGTCGACGCCGTGCAGAAAGCCAACCAGGAAACGGGCGGGTCCATGCTGGAATTGGGCGAGGCTGAATACATGGTACGGGCCTCCGGTTATCTGAAGTCGCTGGACGACTTCCGCAAGATTCCGTTGACGACGACTGACGCTGGCGTATCGGTCCGGCTGGGCGATGTCGCGCGCATCCAGATTGGGCCGGAGATGCGGCGAGGGATTGCCGAATTGAATGGCGAGGGCGAAGTTGCTGGCGGCGTAATCATCATGCGTTCCGGGAAAAATGCGCTGGAAACCATCGATGCTGTCAAGATCAAGCTGGAAAAGCTAAAAGCGAGCTTGCCGCCCGGCGTCGAGATCGTCCCAACCTACGATAGGTCGAGCCTGATCAAGCGCGCCGTGAGTAACCTGAAAGAAAAGCTGATCGAGGAATTCATTGTTGTCGCTGTGGTCTGCGCGCTGTTCCTGTTTCACTTGCGCTCGGCGCTGGTGGCCATTATCACGCTGCCGATCGGTATCTTGATCGCTTTTATCGTCATGTATTATCAGGGAGTTAATGCCAATATCATGTCGCTGGGCGGTATCGCCATAGCCGTCGGCGCGATGGTCGATGCCGCCGTGGTAATGATCGAGAATGCCCATAAGCATATTGAAGCCTGGAATCATGCCCATCCGGGTAAACAGCTGAAGGGCAATGAGCACTGGCGCGTCATTGGCGACGCTGCGGTTGAGGTCGGGCCAGCACTGTTCTTTTCGCTTTTGATCATCGTTCTCTCGTTCATTCCCGTGTTCACTCTGGAAGCGCAGGAGGGGCGCATGTTTTCGCCGCTGGCCTTTACCAAGACGTATGCGATGGCGGCGGCGGCTGGGTTGGCGGTGACGCTGATTCCCATTTTAATGGGCTATCTGATCCGAGGCCGGATTCCCGATGAGCAAAAGAATCCCCTTAATCGTTTCCTGATCGCGATATACCGCCCCTTGCTCGATGTCGTACTGCGTTTTCCAAAGCTGACTTTGCTGGCGGCAGCACTGGTAGCAGCCATCACGATCTGGCCCATGACCAGGCTCGGCGGCGAATTCATGCCGCCACTGGATGAAGGCGATGTGCTGTACATGCCGTCGGCGTTGCCCGGTCTGTCGGCCGGCAAGGTCGCACAGTTGTTGCAGCAGACCGACCGGCTGATCAAAACGGTACCTGAAGTACAAAGCGTCTTCGGCAAGGCCGGCCGAGCCGAGAGCGCCACTGATCCGGCGCCGCTGGAAATGTTCGAAACCATGATCCAGTTCAAGCCGCGCGATCAGTGGCGCCCTGGCATGACGCCGGAAAAATTGATACAGGAACTGGATCGCACCGTCAAGGTGCCTGGGCTGTCCAACATCTGGGTGCCGCCGATCCGCAACCGGATTGACATGTTGGCCACCGGTATCAAAAGCCCGGTCGGCGTCAAGGTCGCAGGCGCTAGCTTGCAGGAAATTGACCGCATCACTGGTGAGATAGAACGCGCAGTCAAGAAGGTGCCGGGCGTCTCCTCAGCGCTGGCCGAGCGCCTGAATGGCGGACGGTACATCGACGTCAACATCGATCGCGACGCGGCCGCCCGCTACGGCTTGAATATTGCAGATGTGCAAAGCGTGGTGTCAGCGGCGATCGGCGGCGACAATATCGGTGAAACGGTCGAAGGATTGCAGCGTTTCCCGATTAATGTGCGCTATCCACGCGAGGTGCGCGATTCAGTCGAGAAACTGCGCCAGTTACCGGTGCTGACAGAGCGGGGGGCGCAAATCCGGCTGGGTGATGTCGCCGCGATCCGCATCGACGACGGTCCACCGATGCTCAAGAGTGAAAATGCCCGGCTGTCAGGCTGGGTGTATGTCGATATTCGCGATCGCGACTTGAGTTCGACTGTGTATGACATGAAGCAAGTCGTCGCCAGGGAAGTCAAATTGCCGGCGGGTTACTCCATTGCATGGTCGGGGCAGTTCGAATATCTGGAGCGTGCCACTGAAAAACTCAAAATCGTCGTGCCAGCGACCTTGCTTATTATCTTCGTGCTGCTCTATCTGACCTTCAAGCGTTTCGACGAAGCGGCCTTGATCATGGCAACGCTGCCGTTTGCGCTGGCCGGCGGCATTTGGCTGCTGTGGTTACTCGACTATCACCTGTCAGTTGCCGGCGGCGTCGGCTTCATCGCGTTGGCTGGCGTCTCGGCCGAATTCGGCGTCATCATGTTGCTTTATTTAAAACATGCCTGGGATGAACGTCTGGCGAACGGTAACGCCAGTGAAACCGATCTGCTCGATGCAATTCGTGAAGGTGCGGTCTTGCGCGTGCGCCCCAAGGCGATGACGGTGGCGGTCATTATCGCCGCCTGGTGCCTATCATGCTGGGCACCGGCACCGGGTCGGAGGTCATGCAACGCATCGCCGCGCCCATGGTTGGCGGCATGATCACCGCGCCGCTGTTGTCCATGTTTGTGGTTCCTGCGGTCTATCTGCTGCTACGCCGGCGTCAGACCCGTGCCGTCGGCACGGCAGCAGCAGAGGAGAGTTAGCCTTCATGAGACCGCTTGGCACCTACCGCTCGACTAAGCACTTCGTGTATTTCGCGAGGTGTGCGGTGGTGTTGTTCGGTTTTATCTGGTGCAGCCAGGGGTGATCGCATCTTTCCAGGTAGTGATAGGGTTTTCACATGACACGTCATATTTTTACCAATCGGCCAAGGAGGCTGGTGGTATTGGTACCCTGATTGATGCTCAAGAGCGCCGGTTGCTTCCACGTAACCGCAGCGCATTGGTAATGACAGACACGGAACTCAGGCTCATCGCTAACGCGGCGATCATCGGCGATAACAATTGGCCAGTAAATGGATACAGCACGCCGGCAGCCAGGGGAATGCCCAATGCATTGTAGATAAAGGCGAAACCCAGGTTTTGCCACATGTTGCGAACGGTATCCACTGAGATTCGCCGGGCAAGAGCAATCCCACGCAGATCTCCTTTTACTAGTGCTACGTGAGCGCTATTGATGGCCACGTCTGTTCCTGTACCCATGGCAATGCCGACGTTAGCCTTCGCCAGCGCGGGGGCATCATTGATTCCATCGCCGGCCATGGCGACCACCTTGCCTTGCTTTTGCAGTTTTTCTACCAAAGCCAACTTGTCCTGTGGTTTTACCTCGCCATAGAACTCCGTGATGCCCAGCCTTTCGGCCACGGACCGTGCGGTAGTGACCCCATCGCCAGTCGCCATGATCACGGTCAGGCCTTCAGCGCGCAAGCCCTCTATGGCCTCACGCGTCGTTGCCTTGATGGGATCCGACACGGCGATCAGTCCTGCCAAAACGCCGTCAGAGGATAGATACATGACGCTAGCACCTTCTGTCCTCAAGCGTTCCGCGACGTCTGCAAGCGGTTTCCAATCGACTTTGTCAGCATCCATCAGGGCCGTGTTGCCCAGCGTGATGTGCACCCCACCAAGCGTGCCGCGCACGCCAATACCGCTGGCGGACTCAAAACTGTCAGGTTTTGTTAGCACCAGTGCTCGCCTGTTCGCTTCGTTGACGATAGCGTGCGCCAAAGGATGTTCGCTGCCCTGGTCGATGCTCGCCGCCATTTGCAGGACGTCTTCGTCCTTGAAACCGGGCGCTGCGACCACGCTGTTAAAGGAAGGCTTACCTTCAGTGAGGGTGCCCGTCTTGTCGACAATCAGTGTGTCGACCTTCTTGAGGTCTTCTATTGCCGCGGCATCCCGAAAGAGCACTCCCTGGGTGGCGGCGCGGCCTGTGGCGGCCATAATGGACATCGGCGTGGCTAATCCCAATGCACATGGGCAAGCAATGATCAGTACTGCAACGGCGTTTACAAAGCCAAAGACCCAGCTCGGTTCAGGGCCATACATTCCCCATAACACGAACGTCAGTAGCGCTATGGACACCACCACGACCACGAAGTAGCCTGCGACACTATCGGCGAGTCGTTGCATAGGCGCGCGGGAGCGCTGTGCCTGCGCAACCATTTGTACAATTTGAGACAACATCGTGTCGCTGCCGATTTTTTCGGCACGCATAATCAGGCTCCCGCTGGTATTGATCGTTGCGCCAATCAAAGTGTCTCCGGGACGCTTTGTCACAGGTAAGGGCTCGCCAGTCAGCATTGACTCATCGAGCGAGCTCTCGCCATCGAGCACTACGCCATCAACAGGTACCTTCTCACCGGGTCGGACACGGAGTTTGTCGCCGACGTGGACGTGCGTGAGAGGAATATCGTCTTCGGTACCATTATCCTGAATGCGTCGAGCCGTCTTCGGAGCGAGTCCGAGTAAGGATTTGATTGCGGCGGAAGTTTGGGAGCGTGCGCGCAGCTCAAGTATCTGTCCCAGTAGCGTGAGCGAAACAATGACTGCTGCGGCTTCAAAATAGACGCCTATGCGGCCATGTGCAGCAAAGGTAGGCGGGAAGAAGCCCGGTGCGATGGTGGCGACGACACTATAGCCATAGGCAGCCATTACGCCAAAACCAATCAAGGTCCACATATTCGGGCGCATGCGTGCCAGCGATTGCGCCCAGCGCCTGAAAAATGGCCAGCCGGCCCACAGTACGACAGGGGTACTTAATGCGAATTCAATCCAGTTTTGGCCTGGCAGCCCCATTTCAAGGAACACATGTCCAAACATCGCCAACAGGAACACCACCAGGGTCAAAGGCAGCGTCCACCAGAAGCGGTGGCGGAAATCGACTAGCTCCGGATTTTCTGCCTCATCTAGCGTCGGCATTTCAGGTTCGAGCGACATGCCGCAAATGGGGCAAGTTCCCGGTGCAGGCTGGCGTATCTCTGGATGCATGGGGCAGGTGTAGACTGCTCCCTGCTGTAGCGAATGCTCGGGTCCGGGCGCCGCATTCTCTCTATCGATGAAGGAATCTGGCGCTGCGTTGAACTTTGTCATGCATTTCCCGCTACAGAAGTGATAGACCGTACTTTTGTAGGTGATTTCTTTTTCGGGATTTGCGCCAACGCGCATACCGCATACCGGGTCAATGAATGGTTTTTCGTCTACTGCCTGCCGCGCATCGTCGGGTTCAGTTTTACTGTGGCTGTCGTGATGATGCTCGTGTGCATGATGCTCGGCGTCAGTTCTACTCATGAATCACTCCTTGGGCAGATTCGCCTGTTTCGTTGGCTGTGGTGGAACCAGCTATTGCGGCAACGGCGGGAATTGAACATTCCCGCCGAATGAAGCCATCTATTTGGCAGAAACCAATACCAGTCCCTTCATGCCAGCCTCAAAGTGACCGGGTTGTAAGCAAGCAAATTCCACTTTGCCGGCTTTGTCGAACTGCCAGACAATGCTTCCCGATTTTCCAGGCGTTAGGGTCACCTGATTGGGTTCCGCATGCTCCATCTCCGGAAACTTTGCCATTTGTTGGGCATGTTCTTTCAACTCGCTCTCAGAACCAATGACCATCTCATGCTTGATCTTGCCGGAATTGTTGACGACAAAGCGAATGGTCTCGCCCCGTTTCACGGCAATAGACGCTGGGCTAAAGCGCATGGTGTCGTTCATATCGACAGTGACGGTACGCGTCACTTTTTTCGGGTCGCCCGCCTTGCCCACAAGAGATGCGTTCTGCTCATTTGCGCCATGCTGGTGGCCACTATGTGCTGCTGGGCTGATATCCGGCACCGCAGCATTGCTGAAAGTGCTCAAGCTGGCCAGTAACATTATTGCAATTGCATTTAAGGTCATCTTTTTCATATCGTACTCTCTTGTAGAAAACCGTCGCGGCATTACATCGCGGTAGGTGGTTGTTGAGTGGTAAGAATTGCCGCCGCCAACAGCGCACCGAGTAGTAGCAAGGTCTCTACTTGTAAAACGACTCTCACCAGCGTGACGCCGCGCAAGGAGCGGGAGGCGGCAGGTAGTCCGCGAAATTTGTTGTAGCCGCCGAAGGCAATGGCAAGAAGGACCAATGCAACTTTGACCAGTAAAGTGATGCCGTAGGTGGTATGAACAAGATGCTCGGAACTCCCCACTCGGTGCCAGGCGCTGTAGATGCCAGTAGCAATAATGGCAACTACTGCAAGCATTGCTGCCTGGGACATCAGTTCGAGGTATTGATCGGTGGACCCCGTATCAAATTTCCTTATCCGCGTCTCATGCAGAACAAACCAGCCGGACACCATCACCGCACCAGTCCATAGGCCGATGGCAAAAAAATGGATTGCTTCAACTGCTAGCGGAATAGTCCAGAAGCCTTCCTCGCCCGCATGCCCCATGGACGCCCGTATTGCAGAAAAAACAGCCAAAAGGAGAATGACAGCAATATCGCTGCTGCGGTCGATTCCGCCAACTAATCGCACAAGAAAGAGGGCAAGCATCGCCACAATAGTGGCGCAGCCTGCATGTCCGTAGTCGGTTGTAGACACCATCATCCAGAACATCGGGCAGGCTTCGCGCAGGCCCACACCTCCCATGATCGCCGTCGCGCTCAATAGTGCCGATGCACTAGCAACCGTGCTGATTGCCGCCGCCATCAAGTCAAGTTTGCGCAGCGCAGGCTCGAAATAATCATGGTTGACGCCGCTGGAACGCATCCAGTAACGTGCAAACCATGATCCGACGAGCCAGGCAAAGCCGAGGTTCAGCAGCAAAGCTGAACTGACTTGCAACAGCGAGACTGCGTCCATTTATTTCACCGTGAACTTCAAGTCGCCTTTACGACGATGTCCATCGTGTCCTGCAACTGCCCAGCTCACGGTATAGGCACCAGCGTTCAATGTTGGTACTTCCAAGCGTAAGACGGCTGGATTCGCGGCATCGACCTTTGCCTTGCCTGCAGCGACGGCTTTGCCTTCGCTATCACTCAGAGTGATTGAGCTAAAGGCTTCTTCCACCTTTTCGTTGAAGGTCAGCGTAATCGCCTTTGGTGCAACTGCCAGGGAGGCACCAGGTTCGGGATTGGCGCTCTTCAAGCTCGCATGTGCCATGGCAAATGGGGTAGCCAGCGTTGCCGCCAATATGGATGTGGCAAGAATAATGTTCCGCAGGGTCTTCATCTTCAACTCTCTTTGTTAAATTTACTTGACTGCTTCGATGGAGGTGACCGTCAATGCGCCGCCAACTTTTTCCACCACGAAACGTACTTTGTCGCCTTGTTTGACCTTGTCGAGCATTGACGGCTCTTTGACTTTGAACATCATGGTCATCCCTGGCATGCCCAGGTTCTTCAACTCACCATGCTTGATGGTCAGCTTGCCGGCGTCCTTGTCCACTTTCTTGATTTCCCCATCGCTCATCGCGTCTTGCGTCGCGGAGGCGCTCTGCTGCTGGGCGAACGCCACGGAGGTCGTTGCCACGGATGACAGGCCAATCAAGGTTGCCAATACAACTTTGTGCAGGTTTTTCATGATGATTCCTTTCAGTTAAAAAATTAGTGACCGCTATGTCCGGTCGGCTTACGAACAGTGACTTCAATATTGGGTTTGTTCATCGTTGGCATCGACTGCCCTCCAGCGTTAGTGGCACGTTCGGGTTCAGGAAGGGCGCCCGTCCACTCGTATGCCACAGTTCCGGCCGGATGCTTGTACCAGCCAGGATCGGAATAGTCGCCGCGCTTCTGGTCCTTGCGCACCTTCAATACGGTGAACATTCCACCCATCTCAACCCCACCGAACGGTCCTTCACCTGACATCATCGGTAAAGTATTATCTGGCAGCGGCATTTCCATGCCTCCCATGGAGCCGCCCTTGTCGCCCATCACCATATACTCAGGGACGATTTTGTTAATTTTTTCAGCAACCCCGCGATGGTTGACGCCGATCATTGTCGGTACTGAGTGGCCCATTGCATTCATGGTATGGTGGGATTTATGGCAGTGAAGTGCCCAGTCACCCAGATCCGTAGCGACGAACTCGATGGCGCGCATTTGTCCTACTGCGACATCGGTGGTGACTTCAGGCCAGCGCGACGCCGGTGGGGTCCAGCCGCCATCCGTGCCAGTGACGAAAAACTCATGGCCATGTATATGAATAGGGTGGTTCGTCATCGTCAGGTTGCCGACACGGATGCGTACCTTGTCACCTTGGCGCACTGGCAATGAGTCAATGCCGGGAAATACGCGGCTATTGAATGTCCACAGGTTGAAGTCCAGCATGGTGTTGATCTTTGGCGTATAGCTTCCCGGCTCCACGTCATACGCGTTGAGCAGGAAAACGAAATCACGGTCCACAGCATGGAGCGACGGATCCTTTGGATGGGTGACCCAGAATCCCATCATCCCCATTGCCATTTGGGCCATCTCGTCGGCGTGGGGATGGTACATAAACGTACCTGGCCGTTTGGCCTCGAATTCGTAAACGAAAGTCTTTCCAGGAGCGATACCCGGTTGCGTAAGGCCCGTGACGCCATCCATGCCGTTCGGCAATCGCTGTCCATGCCAATGAACACTGGTGTGCTCAGGTAGCTTGTTGGTCACGAAGATACGCACACGGTCACCTTCGACCACTTCAATTGTCGGCCCTGGGGATTGACCGTTATAGCCCCACAAGTTGGCTTTCATTCCTGGTGCAAGTTCACGCACTACGGGTTCGGCCACCAGATGGAATTCCTTTACGCCATTTTTCATCCGCCATGGCAATGACCAGCCGTTTAGGGTCACGACCGGATTGTAGGGCCGTCCAGTGGGGGGCGCCGGGGGAATGTGTGTCTTGGCATTGTCCATCAACATTGCCTCAGGCAATGACGCGGCACCAGCCTTGCTAACGGCAACGGCACTCACCGCTACAGCACCTGCACCTCTGAAAAAGTCTCTACGTGAAATCATGGCATGGTCCTTGTATCGTTCATACTTCCACCGCTGATGGCGGATTGAAGTTTGGTTTCCGCTATCCAAAAGTCGCGCTGGGTTTCGATGGCGGTATTCACGCTCATCAGTTGCTCGCGCGAGTCCGCCAGCAATTCGAACACGCTGGCAAGCATCCCGTTGTAGCGAAGCAGAACCTCGTCGGATATTTTTTTCCGCAGCGGCACAACATCGTCGCGATAATGACGGGCGATGTCATAGCTGGTACGGTATGCGGAGTAGGCCTCCCGCACCTCTGAGCGTGCCCGCACGGCGATGTCGGTGGTGCGATGGACGGACTGCATATAGAGCGCTTCCGCCCGCGCGACCTTGGCGCCACCCCAATCGAAGATCGGTAATTCGAGGGAAATCTGGTAGCCGTTCTCGCGTGGCAAGCCTGTCGTACTCTTGTTGGTGTAGCCGGCATCAAAAACGTTGATGAAGCCAGTTGCCTTTGTTAAGCCAAGTGCTGCGGCCGTTGCTTCGGTCTCGCGGCGGGCCGACAGCATATCGAGGCGTTGTGACATGGCCAGTGCTTCCGCATTGTCCGTTTCCCGCGGCTTTTCCGGCAGAGGAGGCAACCTGTCCGGCAGTGTGAAGTTTTGCTGCTCTCCCCACAGGCCCAGGAGGCGAATGAGCTGTTCGCGCGTGGCTGTTGCTTCATGCTTGGTCCTCGCCAACTGTGTCAACGCATCTTGGTAAAACGCACGCTCACGGGCCTGGTCAAGCGTGCTCCAGTTTCCGACCTTGGTCATGCTGTCGGCAAGTTGCGATGATGCTTCGGCGGCGCCACGCACTTGCTCCGCGAATGCGGCCGATTGGGCCGCCGCAACCGCCATAAAATATGCCCGACGTGTCTCTGCCGCCAACTGCACAGCCTGAGCAGCTGTTAGCAGCTTTGCTTGTTCAAAGCGTCCTTGCTCAATGCGTCGACGTGTGGGCAGCGTCAGCAGGCCCGCAATGTCAAACATCACACTGCGATCGATTTCCGCGTTGCCACCACCGCTGATGCGGCCGAAACTAAAACTTGGATTGCGCATCCGTCCAGCTTGTACAAACTCAGCCTCCGAGACTCCCAATTCAGCGAAGGAGACCTTCAGCGCTGCATTATTGAGCAGTGCAATCTGGACCGCAGAATCAGGCGTCAGTGGCGCGGACAGCAGTGATTGCACCTGTGAAGTGGACTGCTGGCTGTCTTTCAGCGTCTCTTTCGTGAAGGGCTTGACTTGTCCAATCCGCTCTTGCGTTAACCGAGAGACATCATTTAAGCCACCATCCGGTGAAAAGCTAGCGCAACCTGCAAGAAATACCACACCGAATACAGTGGCTACCCGACTGGGTGCTGGCAACGATAATCGCTTCATGTCATTTGCCTTTCATGTTCATTTGATGGCCTTTGTGCGGATCGTTCGCCGAAGACGGCTTGGGTTTTTCCTGGCCTTTTGCCTCGGGTACCATTTCCATCGTCATGTCCCCCTGAGCGCCATGCTGAGAGCCCCCGGTCACATCTTGATTTGCCTGAATCCAGGCCTTATCTGGAGATACCGGGGCTTCCCCAATCGGCTTAACATCAGCAAAAGCAGAGACATATTTCAGCGGCGGCACTATGGCCTTAGCATCCGTCACCGCCGCAGTGGTGCTAGCGGGTTGAGCCGATTGTGCATAGACAACCGGCGAGAAGCTAACCGTTGCCAGAAGCAATAAGTGGAAGCGTTGCATGATTCTCTTTCAAAATTGACTGCTTACGGGGTGGATACAGCACGAGGTGAGGCGAACGCCAGTGCATGATTTCAGCAATCGGCGGGGAAGGTGGTGTGAAAAGAGCTCAAGGGGCGCGAGGAACGGGTGGTAGCCATTATCAGCTCCATGCCAATGCCTCCAAAAGTAGGGCGAGGTATCCGCTGTCCTGCACCTTACCTGTGCCAGCTTGCTTACAATGCGCCTCAGCATACGATTCATCCGCGTATCCTCGCCGTGGTGCTCCACCAGGTTGCTTGCACATTACCCGAACCAACCGAGATGAAACCGACCACTCACGCTACACCTTCCAATTAACGGAAGGTCAAGCATATTTCAGTTTGCCAGAGTATTTTCACTTCCACCTTGCCACAATCACCGCCCGCTGATTTAATTGCATCACCGCAATTCATCATATAGACAAAAAACACTGGAGACCTCGTGCGCCAACTGACTTCCCTTATCGCTATTTCCGTATTCAGTCTCCCTCTATACGCCGCCACACCAACTGAAACTGTTGCTGCGTTTCACGAAGCGCTCGCCAGCGGCAAGTCCGAGCAGGCGAGCACTTTGCTTAGCCCGGAAATTAAAATTTACGAATCCGGGCATGTTGAGCGTTCACGTGATGAATACGCTGGCCATCACCTGCCTGCCGATGCCGCCTTTGCTAAGGCCACCAAAAGCAAAGTGCTCAAACAAAACGAACGTATTGATGGAAATCTGGCAGTCGTGATGCAGGAAACCGAGACAACAGGACAATTCCAGGGCAAAAATGTGCACTTATTCGGCACAGAAACAGCTTTGCTCGAAAAACAGGGCGACCAGTGGGTCATCTTTCATCTTCACTGGTCGTCCCGCAAATCTCAGTAACTTCATGTGCCAGCAGCCCACAGGCGGGCTTACATGCACTTAGTTGGCGTAGGTCGGGTTAGGTGCCACGTACACGCGTATGCCGTGGGTATTCGCGCCAGAGGGCGCAATTGCCGAAAAGTCAAAGCTTGCATTGGCGCGCAGCGTATCGAACTGCCAAGTGAACGTCTTGCCATCCACGTCAAACTTGACGACGTCGCCTTGGGTGACATTGACATACTTGGTAGCTGACGAAATCGTGATGGCGCGGGTGGCGGACCTTGCTGGAGCAGCACTGCCGAATGCAGGACTCGAATGCATTTCGCCTTGGTGTGCCATCGCTGCGAGCGGGCTGAGCGCGATGACAGCGAAAACGGCGACGATGTTTGCTTTGAGCGATTTCATTAGAATGTCCTTACCTTTCACTTGCGGGTTAATGAAGCTGTGAATCCGATGAAGCTATTCTACGCAGGGGACTCGCACGCCCGAATGACGGAAACATTACATTTACATTACAGAAACCTCAGCAGTTCCACGGTCAAGTACCTTTCCTCAATTCGACTTGAGCTAACTTTTTTAGTGACTTTTCATCCGCAGCAAGCAGGCTGGATAGGGCGATCGGAAAACGCCTGAGCTGGCGGTGCAGCGCGGCAAGGGATGCGGCTCGTTGAGTAATCGTGGATCGACGTGCGATGCCGTACATACAGGTAGCATTTTTGCGGAATATGATGTGATGTTGTTATGTCATTTCATCATTTTTGATAAGGAACTTGGCATGAAAAATTCATCAAGTATGGCGGTCTCGGAGATGCAGTCTTGCATCGATGCGTGCGCACAATGCCATCAAATATGTTTGAAGATGGCCATGACCCATTGTCTGAAGATGGGTGGAAAACACGTCGAGCCGGATCATTTTCGTTTGATGGTGAACTGCGCCGAAATTTGCCAAACCTCAGCAAATTTTCAGCTGAGTGGTTCTGCGTTCAGCGCCCGTTTGTGCGCTGTTTGTGCCGATATCTGTCAAGCTTGCGCTGATAGCTGCCGCGAACTTGACGGTATGGAAGAGTGCGTGCAGGCATGTGATGCGTGCGCGTCCAGTTGCCGTAGCATGGCGGCCTGATTATCAATTGGAAAAATTGCTGTCCAATACACAACGCCTCCTCCGCCTGGTTGACATGGATGGGGATTTTTCAACAGCCTGTTAGGAGAGAAATATGCATACCAACAACAAAATCAGTAGTCTGGGCATTGCGCGCAATCTGGCATGCACGCTCGCAGTGGCTATATCGGCATACACAATACCGGTGGTAGCCACCGCGCAGACGTCGGCGTCTTCCGCAGGCAAGATGGAAATGGGCGCAAATGCTTCCAGCGACGCTTCAATGAAAATGCGTAAGTCGATGGACGACATGCACGAAAAAATGGGCCAAATGAAAATGACCGGCGATGTTGATCACGATTTTGTGATGATGATGCGGTCTCACCATCAGGCGGCCATTGATATGGCGCAAGTTGAAGTCGATACCGGCAAGGATGCAGCCATAATCAGCGCTGCAAAGAAAATCATTGCCGCGCAAAAGAAAGAGATCGCGCAATTCGACGCCTGGATGAAGAAACATCCAATGAAGTAGTGCGGTTGGCGCCCAACGGGGGCGGCGGAACCACGCCGCCGACATTTAACAGCGGCAAAGGCATTTGTGACATCGAACAACAAGATGCCTTTTCTCCCGTCGGCGATTGCGCTAATGGTGGTGTGAGGCTATGGGGTAATCCTTGGTAATTTCAAGGTGCCTGTCCTCGCAAACTCGCCTCGAACGATCAATGGGTGATGGGTGCTGGAAAAAACAGCGTGAATTCGGTCACTCCGTCGGGCTCACTCGTGACGTTGGCGCGGCCATGGTGAAGCGTCATGATGGATTTGACGATTGAAAGACCCAAGCCAGCGGAGGCTGACGTACTGGACCTCGATTTATCGGAACGGTAGAATCGGTCAAACAGCCGCGGCAGATGTTCTTGCATAATGCCTGGGCCAGGATTGGAAACGGAAACCACGGCCCCGTCGTCGTCAGCTATCGCCTTGAGCGTGATGGTTTCATCCTTTGGGGTGTACCGAATGGCGTTCGATACAAGGTTGCTCACCGCGCGGCGAAGCAGGAGCCCATCAGCAAGCACTTTACCAGTGGCGATGACGATGATTGATATCCCGGCGTCGGATGCCGGCCCTTCAAAATACTCGGCGATTCGCGTCAGCTCAACATCAATATCAAGCTGTTCAGTTGCAAGCAAAACTTGGTCATGGTCAGCCCGCGCCAAAAATAATATGCTTTCCACCATTCTAGCTAGACGGCCAAACTCCTCGTAGTTAGATGAGAGCAGGTTTTGATATTCCTCCGATTCTCTGGGGTGAGACAGGGCAACTTCTGTTTGCACCATTAGATTGTTAAGAGGCGTACGCAAATCATGTGCCAGGTCATCTGCGAACTGGGAAAGGTTATTAAAGCTGTTTTGCAGGCGGTCAAGCACCTCATTGAACGAATCAGCCAGTATCTGGAATTCCTTCGGGGCTGATTTTGCATGCAAGCGCACTTCCAAATTGTGCGCACTGACTTGCTGAGCTTGCTGCGCGAAGAGCTTCACTTTGTGCAACGCGCGACGAACAAGCAGAAACCCCAGTAGGGCTGTTAGCACAGCACCAAAGAAGCCTGAAGCAAGAACTTTTAGCTTGTATGCAGATAGAACAGCTGCGTGACTCTCTTCGCTCCGGGCGAGCGTGATTTGCACCACGGAAGCTGTCGAACCAACGGTACCTAGCGCTGCGATGACCCTTAGGTTGGGTTCGCTATGCCCTAGCGCAGCACGTACATGAGATGGCTCTGGCATCGTCTCAGCCGGCACAGCGCCATTGGCATGCATAAATGAACGTTCACTAGTATTGCGGGTTAATTCTTCACCGTCTTGTGCCTGCATAACGAGCAAAAAGCCGCCATGCAAATCGACCGCATCTAAAAAGCGGTGCGGATCCACACGAATCGATTCTACACTCGGTGTTTCCTCAAGCATATGCCTTATGAACACAATACGGTCAACAAGGTCTGCATCATCCCGCGCCTGGAGCTGTGCTGCGAGTGCTTGATAGAGATAGATGCCTAAGGCTGAAAATACAATTGCCGAGATGCAGGCGAAGAGCGCCCCCAGCTGAGTTGTGAGAGACCAGTTCTTGATCTTCATTGTCTATCTTCTAACACATAGCCCATACTCCGAATCGTATGGATCAGTTTGACCTCGAAGGGGTCGTCAATTTTTGCACGTAGACGGCGTACCGCGACATCCACCACGTTCGTGTCGCTGTCAAAATTCATGTCCCAGACTTGCGATGCAATCAACGGCCGGGACAAAACTTGTCCGACCCGCTTGGATAACAAATGCAAAAGTGCAAATTCTTTTGCAGTCAAATCAATCCGAACACCGGCCCGTATGACTCTTCGCTTGGGAATGTCCAGTTCCAGATCGGCAATCTGAAAAATATCAGCTTCTCTGATCGGCCCTCGGCGCAACAACGTTCGAATACGAACAAGCAACTCAACAAAAGCGAAAGGCTTGACCAAGTAATCATCCGCACCAAGCTCCAGACCTTTGATGCGGTCATCGAGTCCATCCCGTGCGGTAAGAAACAGCACCGGCGTATCGACCGTTTTGCGCAATTCAGCGATGATTTGCCAACCATCTAAGCCCGGAAGCATGACGTCAAGCACGATCAGGTCATAATGGGCAGTAGTGGCAGCGTGAAGTCCGTCGGGCCCAGTTCTCGCCAAGTCAACCACAAAGCCAGACTCGTTCAGACCTTTCTGAATATATTCGCCCGCCTTTTGCTCGTCTTCCACCACTAATAATCGCATGTCACTTTTCCACTCGTTCAACTGCTGTGTCCACGTTATGCGGATGGCGAAGATCGCCGTCGGTCTCTGTCTTCAGTCTACCTTGGAAAGGTGACAGTCGTCTAACGCCAGGATTACAATCCTGTCAGAATTGAACTCTTTACCATTCCAAATTAAAATACGATCAAAGGTTCCTGCACTTTTTTTAATTTTCACAATAGCGCCCTCGCAAAGTCATGACAGGCGTGATACATTCCGGGCATGCGCAAGTCTCTCTCCCACTATCTCGCTTTTTTTCTGTTCGTCATGTTCATGACGAACAGCGGCGCATGGATGGGGAGTAGCGTTCGCCTGGCACATGAGATCGCGCATATCGGCCAGCTCGAACAGGATGCAGGTGAGCATGAGCATGCCCACCTAGGCCATAGCGACGACGGCGATCATGATGATCGCGGCAATGACGTGCCTGGCAAGTCCGGACACCAGGCATTGCACGCCGTTGACCACCTTCAGTTTTTCCCGCATACCGCCTTTGGCGGCTTTTCCATGCCGGCCGCGGACGCCAATGTCCCACCGCAATTTGTCGTCCTGCGCTTGCCGCTCCCATCGTTCGATCCCCCGTTTCGCCCCCCTTGTAGCGACGCGCTGACAGCCTAACTCCGTCTGTATGACCGGAGGCTTGCGCCCCCACTCATGCATTTGCTGGAGTGGACGCGCGCCCGGATGCGTCGCGCGTTCCTGTCTTCGTTGCATTATCACTTTGTGCTGCCTTCCTTCATCCGGCGCCGCCTATATGGCGCGCTAGGTGGATGTTGGCGTGCCTGGCCTGCGGGCCTTGGCCTCGATCACCCCAGTAGCCCTGTTTCTAGTACTCAGGAAAGAATCATGAAAACAAGAAAAATACTCTCGCCCTTGTGCCTGGCGCTTGCGCTGGCATATTGCATGCCGTCGTTCGCCGTAGAACGACCGGCCAATTTTGCTGTCACACAACAGCAGATGCAAGCCCTCAATATCCAAGTGCGGGCTTTACAGCGCGATGCCGAACTTGTCGTGCTGAGCCTGCCTGCGCAGGTAGCATTGCCCGCCAGTGGTGAGCAGATCGTCAGCTCGCCCGTGGCGGGCCTGGCGGTGCAGCTGTATGTACAGCCGAACCAGATGGTCAAGCGCGGCGCACCTTTGCTACGCCTGGTCAGCCAGGAGCTCGGCCCTTTGCAATTGCAAGTGCTGCAAGCTGCGAGCCGCGCCGGCCTGGCTCGCCAGACTGCACAGCGCGAACGTGCTTTGTTTGACGAGGGCATTATTGCCCAGCGCCGTGTGCAGGAATCACAGGCGGCACTGCAGGACAGCGAAGCGACGTTGCGCCAGGCCAAAGCTGCGCTGCGCCTGGCCGGTCTGTCGGCGCAGGCGATCGAACGCATTATTGCCAGCGGTAAACTGGAGGATGGATTAACGCTCATGGCCTCCCAGGCCGGCATCGTGACTAATATCGAGGTCAAGCCGGGCCAGAGGGTCGATCCCACCACCGCCTTGCTGCACCTGACACAACTGGATCGCCTGGCACTGGACATCCAGGCGCCCGCCGCCGAATCTGCGGCTTGGCGGGTCGGCGGCACCTTGCAGATAGAGGGACGCAACAGCAAGGCACGCATCGTCAGTATCAGTCCGGTCGTCGCCCCCGGCAGCCAGACGGTCGCTATCCGCGCAGAACTCGATGCCGGGACCAGCGGCTTGCGGCCCGGTGAAATGGTCACCGTGCAATTGCCATTGAGCGCCAATACTGCCGCTTGGGACGTGCCGCTGGCCGCACTGGCGCACGACGGCAAGCAAGCCTACGTGTTTGTGCGCTCAAAGGAAGGTTTTGAAGCCCGCCGGGTGACCGTCGTGAGTAGTGCCGGGCAGCGCGTGCGCGTGTCCGGGACGCTGAAGGCGGGCGATCATATCGCCATCTCTGGCGTCGTGGCCCTGAAAGGCTCCTGGCTGGGCGAAAAAGGAGGCAGCTGATGTTAGCCCGTCTGATTCAGGCTTGCCTCTCGCAACGGCTATTTGTCCTGCTGGCGGCGTTGATGCTGAGTGGTGCTGGCTGGTATGCCTTCAACCAGTTGCCCATCGACGCTTTTCCTGACGTCTCAAGTACGCAGGTCAAGATCATCATGAAGGCTCCCGGCATGACGCCGGAAGAAGTGGAAAGCCGCATCGCGGTGCCGATCGAAGTCGAAATGCTGGGCATTCCCAAGACCAAGGTCCTGCGTTCGGTGACGAAATATGGCCTGGCCGACGTCACTATCGACTTTCAGGACGGCACCGATATCTTCTGGGCCCGCCAGCAGGTCAGTGAACGGCTGGCCGGTATCACGGAGAGCTTGCCGGGTGGTATCAGCGGCGGCATGGCGCCGATTACCACGCCGCTGGGCGAAATGTTCATGTTTACCATTGAGGGCGGCGGCCTTTCCCTGGCCGAGCGCCGCAGTTTGCTCGACTAGGTGATCCGTCCCGCCTTGCGCACAGTATCGGGCGTGGCTGACGTGAATGCCTTGGGCGGTGTGGTGCGCGCCTTCGAAGTCGTGCCCAATACGCTGGCTATGGCTGCCGGCGGCGTTACCCTGGCTCAATTGAGCGAAGCAATCCGCACCAACAACCGCAACGACGGAGCCGGGCGCCTGGGTGAAGGCGATGAGGTGTTGCTGGTGCGCAGCGAAGGCAGCATTACCAGCCTCGATGATCTGCGCGCGGTCGTCGTCACGGTACAGAATGGGGTGCCGCTACGTGTGGGCGCACTGGCCGAGGTGCGTATCGGTTCGCTGACACGCTATGGCGTCGTGACTCAGAGCGGCAAAGGGGAAGCTGTGCAAGGTTTGGTGCTTGGCCTGGCCGGCGCCAATGCGCAGCAAGTGGTCGAAGGCGTGCGTAGGAAGCTCGGTGAGATCCAGCCTACCTTACCCAAGGGCGTCACCCTGAATGTCTTCTATGACCGGGCCGAGCTCGTCTCGAAAGCCGTTGGCGCCGTCTCTTCGGCGCTGCTGGAGGCAACAGTGATTGTCGTCGTCCTCTTGGTTCTGTTCCTGGGCAACATGCGCGCGGCGCTGACGGTCGCACTGGTCTTGCCGCTGGCGGCGCTGATCACGTTCATTCTCATGCGCGGCTTCAATATGTCTGCCAATCTGATGAGTCTGGGAGGCCTGGCCATTGCCATAGGCATGCTGGTCGACGCGGCCGTGGTGGTAGTGGAGAATATCGTCCAAAGGCTGGCGCACGACCCGACGGCTGGCAAGTTACCCCGCCTGCATACGATTTATCGGGCGGTGCGCGAAGTGGCCGTCCCTGTCACCTCCGGCATCGTCATCATCATCACGGTATTTTTGCCGCTACTAACCCTGCAGGATCTGGAAGGCAAATTCTTTGCCCCGGTCGCACTGGCCATCGTCTTTGCACTGGCCGGCTCGCTGCTGCTGTCGCTGACCGTCATTCCCGTCCTGGCCTCGTATCTGCTGCGCGACGTGGCGCATCAGGAACCATGGCTAACGCGCAAGCTGCTGACCTGGTACGAGCCGGTGCTGGTCTGGAGCATGCGCCGGCAACGGGTGGTCGCCATCGGCGCCGTGGCCATGCTGCTCGGCGCGGGTGTGGTCTACACGCAGGTGGGCAAGACGTTCATGCCCACCATGGATGAGGGCGACCTGATTGTCGGTATCGAAAAACTGCCCTCCGTCAGTCTGGAACAAAGCGCTGCGCTGGACCTCAAGATCCATCAGGCATTGATGCAAGCGCTGCCGGAAGTCACTGGCGTGGTGGCCCGCGCGGGCTCGGATGAAATCGGCCTCGATCCGATGGGCTTGAATCAAACCGACACCTACCTCTTGCTCAAGCCAAGAGGTGAATGGCGAATGAAGGGCAAGGAAGCCTTGATAGACGAGATCCGCAAGGTACTCGATCAGTTGCCTGGCATTAAGTACAGTTTTACGCAGCCGATCGAAATGCGTGTGAGCGAGATGATCATCGGCGTGCGCGGCGATATCGCCGTGAAAATCTTTGGTCCCGATCTGGCGCAGCTGAACCAGTTTGCGTCGCAAGTGGAAACTGTTCTGAAAACCATACCAGGCAACCAGGATGTGTACACGGTGCAAAACGATGGTGTGCAATACCTGCGCGTGGCCGTCGACCGCTTGCAGGCTGGCCGATTGGGCCTGAGCGTCGAAGAAATCCAGGATGCGCTGCGGGTCCAGATCGAAGGCCAGCAGGCGGGACATGCGGTCGAGGGCAACCGACGCACGCCTATCTTGCTGCGGGCCGACGAATCTGTCCGTCTGTCACCGACGGATTTTGCCGCCGTGCGCATTACCGCCAAGGACGGCAGCAGCGTGCCGCTCAGTACCGTCGCCAAGCTGGAACGGGCCGAGGGACCGGTCAAGATCGACCGCGAGATGGGGAGCCGCTATAGCGTGGTGATTGCCAATGTTAGCGGACGCGACCTGGTGGGTTTCGTCAACGAAGCCAAAGCCAGTGTGGCCAAGACGCTGACGTTGCCAACCGGCTACCGCATCACCTGGGGTGGCCAGTTCGAGAACCAGCAGCGCGCGGCCGCCCGCTTGAGCGTTGTTGTTCCGGTGGCATTGGGCTTGATCTTTATCGTCCTGTTTTCGACCTTCCGCTCGGTGCGCCAAGCCCTGCTGATACTGTCGATTATCCCGTTCGCCCTAGTGGGCGGCATCGTCGCCTTGTGGGTCACAGGCGAGTATTTGTCGGTGCCGGCATCGGTCGGCTTTATTGCCTTGCTGGGCATCACCGTACTTAACGGCATCGTTCTGGTCAGCTATTTCAATCAGCTGCGTGCCGAGGGAATGGCCTTGGCCGAGTTGGTGGTGCAAGGAGCACGCCGACGCCTGCGCCCGGTGATGATGACCGCCTCCATCACCGCTTTTGGCCTGATTCCGCTGCTCTTCGCCAGCGGCCCGGGCTCGGAAATCCAGCGCCCCTTGGCCATCGTGGTGATTGGCGGCCTGATCACGGCGACCGCCTTGACCCTGTTGCTGTTACCCATTCTTTATTTGCGCTTCGCGGTGGCGAAGCAGGAGAAATCTCATGACTGAACTGTGTTTAACCTTGCTGTGTCCTCCACCGCTGGAAGAGCGCGTGCTCGACACGCTGCTGATGAGCAGTGAAATTTCTCTCTTTACCAGCACTGCGGTGGCCGCACACGGCTTGGCGCACGACCGGCTCAGCACCACCGAGCAAGTGCTTGGCCTTGCCAAGATGACGCGCATCGATGCACTTCTGCCGGAAGAGCATCGGGAAAAGGTGCTGTCCATGCTGCGCCAGGTCTTGCAGGGCGGCAGTGTGCGCTATTGGCTCACGCCCATTACCGAAACGGGGGAGTTGTTATGAAGTATGGATTTCTCATTGCGCTGGCGGCAGGTGTGGTCCAGGCCGCACCACTGCCGCCGACGCCCGGCTTGCTGCCAACAGCGATGGTCCGCCTTTTGTTAGACCAGGATCCGGAGGTGGAAGCTGCCCGTGCCGGGCGCGAGATGCTGCGCCAGGATGCGGCGCTAGCGCAGGACTCGCCTTACGAATGGACCGCCAAGGTCACTGCCCAGCGGCGCACCGTGGAAGCGGGCCCGCATTACAAGGAGTGGAATGCGGGCGTGGAGCGCACGCTGCGCCTGCCGGCCAAGGCAAGCGCGGATCGCCGCATCGGCCAGGCGCTGCTGGAAGAGGGAGAGGCGCGCTATGGTGAGGCCTTGCACGAGACCGCCCGTGAATTGTTGGGGCTGTGGCTGGATTGGGCACACGCGGAACAGGCGCTGGTTTTGGCAGCTGAGCATCAGCAGGCGGCCAGCGACAATCTTGCAGCAGTGAACAAGCGCGTCAAGGCCGGCGATGCCGCCGCGCTCGATGCCAGCCTGGCGCGTGGCGACCTGGCCGACCAGCAACGCGTTAATATCGAAGCCAAAACGGCGGCCGCTGTTGCCTGGGCGCGTTTGCATGCTCGTTTTCCGGGCTTCCGACGCGAGTTGACCACCGTGCCGTCCTCGCTCCCACTTGCCGAGTCGCCTACCTTCTGGCGTGAACGGATCCTGGCCCAGAGTGATGAACTCAAGATTACCGAGGCGCAGCTGCTTAAGGCGCAAGGCGTCAGCGCGCGCATGCGCGCCGAACGCACGCCAGACCCCACGGTTGGCCTGTACACCGCGTCGGAAGTGGGTGGGCGTGAGCGCATCACCGGCATCATGTTCAGCATTCCTTTGCCTGGAGCGCATCGGGCCGGGCGCGACAGCCGGGCAGTGCAGGCGATGGAGGTGTCCCAGCATGAAGTCGCGCTGAAGCGACGCGCCCTTGACGGTGCCATCGCTGTGTCGCTTGCTACTGCGCAAGGCGCGCATGAAAGCTGGCAGGTGGCCGAAGCGGGCGCGGCGGACATGCGTGACAACGCGCGCCTGCTGCAACGTGCCTACACCCTGGGCGAAGCCGATCTGCCTACGCTACTGACGGCGCGGCGCCAGGCCACCACCGCCCAGCAAAA
Source organism: Janthinobacterium sp. CG_23.4 (assembly GCF_029892305.1). Classification (NCBI taxonomy): domain Bacteria; kingdom Pseudomonadati; phylum Pseudomonadota; class Betaproteobacteria; order Burkholderiales; family Oxalobacteraceae; genus Janthinobacterium; species Janthinobacterium sp. CG_23.4. The sequence goes on from NZ_JARXUX010000001.1 coordinate 2,429,196, forward strand.
CTCCCTGGCGGCGCGGGTGGCGGCGGCACGTGCCTATTACGGCGTCCTGGTCGACGCGCATGTGGTGTGGGACATGGACCATGAATAAGGCATTTTTCCAGGCGTCGCCCGACGCCATGACTTTTAACAGGAGCACTACGTGAAATTGATAACGAACAAACCGGGCCTTGGCGCCTGGTGGAGTTGGCTGGCCGGTACCTTGCTATGGCTGTGCGCTGGCGTCGCGGCGGCGCATGGCGTGTCCGAGTCCGACAAGGGTTTTCTGCAGGCCAGCAGCGGCATGCAGATCCTGCCGTATATTTATCTGGGGGCCAAGCACATGGTCACCGGTTACGATCATTTGCTGTTTTTGTGCGGCGTGATCTTCTTCCTGTATCGCATGAAGGATATCGGCCTGTATGTGACGCTGTTTGCCATAGGCCACAGCACTACCTTGCTGCTGGGTGTGATCAACGGCTGGCACATCAATGCCTATTTCGTCGACGCCATTATCGGCTTGTCCATCGTGTATCGCGCATTCGACAACCTGGGCGGCTTCCAGACGGTCTTTCGGGTACAGCCAAACAAGCGCGCGGCCGTGCTGATTTTCGGTTTCTTCCATGGTCTGGGACTGGCCACCAAGCTGCAGGACTTTTCTCTGTCCGCCGACGGCCTGGTGCCGAACATGATCGCCTTCAATGTCGGCGTGGAGATCGGCCAGCTGCTCGCTCTGAGCATGATCCTGATCGCCATGCGCTACTGGCGCAGCACCACCAGCTTTGTACGGCATGCCGCCACTGGCAATTTCGTCCTGATGACGGCCGGACTCATTCTGGCCGGCTACCAATTCACCGGCTTTCTCAGCAAATAGGAGCACGACCCATGACATCCACACCCATGAACGGCGGCATTTCGGTCGCTAAAAAAGAACTGTTGCGCGGTACCGGCTTGGCGGCCTTGGTTGCCGGCCTCATTTTGACGGTCGCGATCCTGCCTGCCGAATACGGCATCGATCCCACTGGAATCGGCAAGGCGCTGGGCTTGACCACCTTGCATCGCCCGGCGGCCGCCGCTGCCGACAGCGCACCCGCACCGCAGGGCTCGCAGGTAACGGCGCCCGGCGAGGCACGCGCACGAACGATTGCCGCCAAGCAAACCGTGCCATACCGCTCGGACGAGCAGGAAATTACGCTGGCTCCCGGCAAAGGTCTGGAAGTCAAAACCCACTTGGCCAAGGGTGCAACGCTGATTTATTCCTGGGAAACGAAGGGTGGCGCCGTGGTCAACCATGATTTTCATGGCGAGCCGGTCAACGCGCGGGAAGACGAGTTCGAGAGCTTCATCGCCGACAAGGGCGTGAGCAGCTCCAGCGGCTCGCTCATCGCGCCCTTTACAGGTGTGCACGGCTGGTACTGGAAAAACAAATCGGCCGAGCCGGTGACCCTGGTGCTGCGCTCCAGCGGTTTCTACGCGGACATTTACAAAAAGTAAGTAATACGATTGGTTTGCTGTGTGCGGCGCTAATGATACGGTGCCGCGCCCATGTACGACGGCTTATCGCGGCGAGGCCGACCAAAATCGCCGCATCCATGGAGAATTGCATGAAAAAAGTTATGTTGACGTTGGCCACTTTGTTGCTCGTTTCCGGAGTACCTGGCGCGTGGGCCCACACCGACCACGATCATGACGAGGCGCCGGCCCAGATCAAGCTCGAATTGAAGGTCGGCAAGATGGGAGCCACGGTGTATGCCAAAAGCGCGGGCAAGAATTACGCGACGGCAGGCGCAACTGGCGTGTTGACAATCATGACGGGCAATACCAAGACCGACGTCGCCTTGCAGCCCGGCGCGGACAATACGATGATCGCCAAGACGGCGGTGCCGCTGGCCGCGGGCACCCGAGCCCAGGCCAGCATCACCTTCACGAACAAGAACACAGTCAAGGCCGAGCTGGTCGCCAAGTAAGGCACCATGCGGCCCCTCACCGGGCCGCAATGAGGGTTGCGCTGCCAGGGTGTGCCGGATCGTGCATACTGGCAGACTAAGTAAACCAATACGTTATGAAAGCATGGTATGGCATTTTCTTCATCTTCACCCAGTCACAGCACGCATCAGGGTGTCGTGTACGCCTTACTGGCGGCGGCCCTGTTTGGCGCCAGCACGCCCTTTGCCAAAACGCTGGTAGGGCAGGTCGCTCCCGTCACTCTGGCAGGAATCCTGTACCTGGGCAGCGGACTGGGCTTGCTGGGCTGTTTCTTGGTGCGCGCGGTGCTCACCCGCAACTCCAAGGACAAACCCGCCACGCTCACGACTGCGGATTTGCCATGGCTCGCGGGGGCGATTGCCTTCGGCGGCATTGCCGGGCCGGTCCTACTGATGTTCGGCCTGACGCTGACGCCTGCCTCCTCGGCATCGTTGCTGCTCAATATCGAGGGCGTGCTGACTGCCATGCTGGCGTGGTTTGTCTTCAAGGAAAATTTCGACCGCCGTATTTTCATTGGCATGTTGCTGATCGTCGCCGCTGGCATCCTGCTGTCCTGGGAGCAGGTGCCAAAACTGGGCGTGCCTTGGGGCGCGATCGCCATTGTGGGCGCTTGCCTGTGCTGGGGCATCGACAACAACCTGACACGCAAGGTGTCCGCTAGCGATGCCTTGCAAATTGCGGCATTGAAGGGCCTAGTAGCCGGTTCCGTCAACCTGGCCATCGCCATGGCCTTGGGTTACACCTTGCCCAGCGTCAGCATTGCCCTGAACGCAGGATTGGTCGGCTTTTGCGGCTACGGCTTGAGCCTAGTGATGTTCGTGCTGGCGTTGCGCCACCTGGGAACGGCCCGCACGGGCGCTTACTTCTCGGCGGCGCCGTTTGTCGGCGCGGTCATCTCCTTGTTCATGCTGGGCGACATTCCCGGGCTGCTGTTCTGGCTGGCCGCAGCGTTGATGGCCGCAGGCATTTGGCTGCATTTAACGGAAAATCATGAGCACGATCACGAGCATGAGCCGCTGTTACATACGCATGTGCACAGCCACGACGCCCATCACCAGCATACGCACGATGACAGCTGGGACGGCAAGGAGCCGCATGTGCACACCCATCAGCATCTGCCGCTGCGCCATGCGCACCCCCATTATCCTGACATCCATCACCGGCACGATCATTCATGACTCTGGTCAAAAAGAAGATTGCATGGGGCGAAATCGCGGATTCGCACAATGTCGCCGAGTTTATGGGTGTTGAGGGTGAATTCGTACGTTCCCAGGTAGATGGAATGCTTGGAAGGACCAGCAATGGATTGACGAGGTTGGAGCTAACGTCTGAAGGATCGCGCCGCCATTGCCTACGGTGTTCAAACCGCTAACGAACATGCTAGCCCTTTTCTTTCTTACTGGTCCATGTGGTTCCAAGCATACCGCTTTAGAACCGTTCAATGTTCTCTCCTCGAGACAACTCCACTAAATAGCCGTTGTAGCGCGGAAGCCAAACCCACAACATATCCATTAGTAAAGCACCATCATCTGTAATCTGTCGGACGAAGTGATGAGATATATAGCATTGCGTATGGGAGTTATCAGCGGTAGTTGTCAACAAAGATGTCGCGTCAAGTCATGCAGCTTTTCTTAATTCCTCTGGTGGTTTCCGTTCTGGATTCAGCCAGACTTCATCGTTCAATTCCCAATCCCGCGTAGTCCCGGCCCAGCGCTCAGGATGGCGTTGTTTGGCGGCCTCGTAGACTTGCTTGCGGTATTTTAGGATCGCTCCGTCCCGACCATCATGGCGCTGCGCAGGCGTCACGAATTTCAGGCCGCTGTGCTTGTGCTGATGGTTGTACCACTGCACAAATGACAGCGTCCATTGTCGCGCCTTTTCGATACTTTCAAACGGTTTGCTCGGATAGTTTGGCCGGTATTTGCAAGTCCGGAACAGCGACTCGGCGTAGGCGTTATCGTTGCTCACACGGGGTCTGCTGAACGACGGCATGATCCCAAGCTTTTCCAGCGTCGCCAACATTGTGGAGCCTTTCATTGAGCTGCCATTATCCGAGTGGAGCACCACCTCACGCCCGGCCAGCCCCTCGGCCAAGCTGGCCTTGCGCATCAGCAGCGACGCCATTTCCGCAGACTCGGCGACGTTCACTTCGTGCGCGACGATCTTGCGGCTGTAGACGTCAAGAACCATGTACCAGTAAAGATACAAGCCTCGCACGCTGGTCGGCAGCCAAGTGATGTCCCACGCCCACAAGCGGTTCGGCTCGGTTGCGCAGTGGCTTGTGACGACCCTTGTGCTGGGCTTCTTGGCTCGGCCGCGGTGATGCTGCTGCTTCTCGTCTTTCAATATCCGGTAGACGGTCGATTCTGATGCTAGATACTCGCCCCGATCAGCCAAGGTCGGCACGATCTGGCTAGGTGGACTACTGGCAAATTCAGGGCTGTTGGCAACCTTCACAATCTGCTGGCGTTCCTCTTCGCTCAATTTGTTGGCCGGTGCCACGCGCCGACTGCCTTTGCGCCCGTCCGCCTGACTGCCATCACTGCCCTGCATCCAGCGCTGGTAGGTTCGAAGGCTGATCTCCAGCGCACCACACGCCTGCGCACGGCGACATCCGCCGTCAACAGCTTCTTCAACTAGCGTAATCACTTGCTGGCGATCTGGGGCGCAGATCAATCGTCCTCTGGCTCCCCCCAGATCGCCTGGGCTTTTTTTCTGAGAATGATCAGCGCCGCCGCCTCCGCCAGTGCCTTCTCTTTACGCTGCAAATCCTTCTTCAATTGCTTGATTTCCTTGCGGTCGCTTTTGCCTTGCGCGCGCAGTTCGCGGTGACGCTCGGCCGGCGCTTCATTGGCCTGCTGGCAGGCCTCGCGCCAATCGGCAACCTGCTCGACGAACAAGCCTTTGCTCCTGCAGTATTGAGCCAGTTCGGCCTCGTTCATGCGTGCTGTCTCCAGCACCACCCCAAATTTATCCGCCGACGACCACACCACGGCATTCTTTCCATTTCCCGGCACCGCCACTCCCTGAGATTGTAGATTTCGTCGCCAAGTATAAAGTGTCTGTTCCGAGATACCATTCTCCTTCGCCAAGGCCGATACCGGCCTGTTCTCCGGCGGCATCATTTGCCGAAGGATGGCTTCCTTGCGCTCTGCTGGATACTGATTCACTATACGTCTTTGCTCCGCCCCCGGATGGATTAAAGTGATTCAAGTGACGCGACATCTATCCTGACATAGGGGGCAAGCAAAATCATCGCGCCAACAGGGCAAATTCGCTTCCATGGACGCTCGGACCTGACATTGCACAACAACGCCCGCTATCCGTCTTTCGTCTACACCTCGCTGGACCCTGTGGTTGCCATGAACAGCGCCTTGCGCCGAGCGGGGATGAAGCAGGTCAACGGTCCTCCCGTGGTGTATATGCTCACACTGCGCGATCCGCTCAATGCAATTTGGGAAATGGCGGCAAGCCGCATGAGTGGGAACTACTGATGGAGACAAATCTATCTTGCGTCCATGTAAAGCCGCATCTTGGAACACTGTTCGACATTGTGCAGGCAACCATCGGGCACTGAGCTGAGCTGATCTTAGGCTCACATAAGAGTGTGAAGCACCATTCGATGTTGGTTTGAGCCAGCTACTGATCCGCAAAAACTCAAAGGCCAGGCCCGCTATGACGACTTACCTTTGCTATCCATAGAATGCGGCCGACCAATGGTGCGGCGATTTCATCGATAGCAGCCCAATCTGCGACCTGGATGACTAAAATTGAGAATCCGTGAGCACCTTTTCTTCAGGCCTGCGGCGGCCCCGAATAGCGCCCCTTTCGCCGCGCAGAATCTAGGGGAGATCATGTGAAATTCGCAGACTCAATCAAGTTCCAGGCGTGGAAGCAAATATTGCATAAAGCTCGTCGAATTCGGCTTGAAGCTTTTGCTTCTCTTCGACGAGGGCATTTTTTTCATCGACAAGTCTGTTATTGATCGCGCGGACCTCTTCGACTGCCTCTGGGGAAAAGGAGCGCACCTTGGCATAGGATGCCTGTTCTTGGGGCTTGTTGCCCTTGCCCGGATACATGTTGTGCGCTGGGTCAAACCAGACCACATGGAACACCTTGTCCCACACAAAGCCATGGATTCGACCCCAATTCGTTCCAAGCCTCACTTCGAAGGCCCTGCTCACGACTTTTTTTGCGTCGGCGGTCACTGCCGGCAAATCCTTTTTGTCTGGACGTTCAACGATCAATTTCGCAACGACCGCCTCGATCGTCGAATCCGGGAATTTGTTGTGCAATCCATTCTTCGTGTTGAAAATGGATTTTGCCTTCAGCGAGCTGTGGGTCTGCTGAACTATTTCGTCCTCAGTGCTTTTCTGCAAATCAGTGATGCACTCAAAGAGCTTCACGTAATAATCGCTGTTGAGTCCATGGAGAAAAAAATAACCGTCGTCATCCCAATCGACGTGTTCGAACGACACTGCAAGCTTTATTGAGGTCGCGAGCTGAAATGATTTCTCGGCAAGGCCGGAATACTTATTTTCCCGCGCCATCTTGACGAAGCTGAGCTTGGAAGAACCGCGACAACGCATCCTTTGAAATGACCGCGCTGCTTCCCTGCGATTCTGGAATGCCACCTCTAGCATCCAACCAAGGCGCCTCTCTATGAGTCATCGTGCTCAGCGCTGCGCCATCGTAACGACCATAGGCCGCAACGATGTCGGCCACATCGGCCTCCATAGCTTTGTCCTCAACCTCTGCGGGGAGTTCGACATCGATCGCGCGCCAAGAGTAGCTGCTGTATTTTTGGTAGAGCTCCGGAATCACCGGGCCGTGCTGCCAGGCTTGGAAATCCTCTGGGAACAATTCTTTTCCGTCGGCGAGCATATATCCCTGCGCGTAATAACATAGCTTCTGCAATTTCATCGGCGAGGGGCTTTCCGCAAAAATGGCGCGATGAATTTGGATCAGCGTTTGCTGCAACGTATCCAGATCTTTTGACAATGCCATGATTTCCTCACATGTTTGCCCACAATTTGCAGGGCATTAAAATACATTAGTTTTATTCTAACAACATTACAAGAATCATCAAAGGTCTTAGTGATTCCGAGCAGACGCGCGGACACTACGGGAACTGGGCGAACTGCCGAGGGAATACCTCTTTCTAAGTGAAGTAAGTCGCCTCGCACAACATCAGTAATCCAGCGCGCTAATTGAGCCTCTGCGAACTTTTCAGCCCGCTAGCATAACATGCGCGCGCAGAGTGCACCCCCTATGTCAGGATAGATGTCGCGTCACTTGAATCACTTTAATCCATCCGGGGGCGGAGCAAAGACGTATAGTGAATCAGTATCCAGCAGAGCGCAAGGAAGCCATCCTTCGGCAAATGATGCCGCCGGAGAACAGGCCGGTATCGGCCTTGGCGAAGGAGAATGGTATCTCGGAACAGACACTTTATACTTGGCGACGAAATCTACAATCTCAGGGAGTGGCGGTGCCGGGAAATGGAAAGAATGCCGTGGTGTGGTCGTCGGCGGATAAATTTGGGGTGGTGCTGGAGACAGCACGCATGAACGAGGCCGAACTGGCTCAATACTGCAGGAGCAAAGGCTTGTTCGTCGAGCAGGTTGCCGATTGGCGCGAGGCCTGCCAGCAGGCCAATGAAGCGCCGGCCGAGCGTCACCGCGAACTGCGCGCGCAAGGCAAAAGCGACCGCAAGGAAATCAAGCAATTGAAGAAGGATTTGCAGCGTAAAGAGAAGGCACTGGCGGAGGCGGCGGCGCTGATCATTCTCAGAAAAAAAGCCCAGGCGATCTGGGGGGAGCCAGAGGACGATTGATCTGCGCCCCAGATCGCCAGCAAGTGATTACGCTAGTTGAAGAAGCTGTTGACGGCGGATGTCGCCGTGCGCAGGCGTGTGGTGCGCTGGAGATCAGCCTTCGAACCTACCAGCGCTGGATGCAGGGCAGTGATGGCAGTCAGGCGGACGGGCGCAAAGGCAGTCGGCGCGTGGCACCGGCCAACAAATTGAGCGAAGAGGAACGCCAGCAGATTGTGAAGGTTGCCAACAGCCCTGAATTTGCCAGTAGTCCACCTAGCCAGATCGTGCCGACCTTGGCTGATCGGGGCGAGTATCTAGCATCAGAATCGACCGTCTACCGGATATTGAAAGACGAGAAGCAGCAGCATCACCGCGGCCGAGCCAAGAAGCCCAGCACAAGGGTCGTCACAAGCCACTGCGCAACCGAGCCGAACCGCTTGTGGGCGTGGGACATCACTTGGCTGCCGACCAGCGTGCGAGGCTTGTATCTTTACTGGTACATGGTTCTTGACGTCTACAGCCGCAAGATCGTCGCGCACGAAGTGAACGTCGCCGAGTCTGCGGAAATGGCGTCGCTGCTGATGCGCAAGGCCAGCTTGGCCGAGGGGCTGGCCGGGCGTGAGGTGGTGCTCCACTCGGATAATGGCAGCTCAATGAAAGGCTCCACAATGTTGGCGACGCTGGAAAAGCTTGGGATCATGCCGTCGTTCAGCAGACCCCGTGTGAGCAACGATAACGCCTACGCCGAGTCGCTGTTCCGGACTTGCAAATACCGGCCAAACTATCCGAGCAAACCGTTTGAAAGTATCGAAAAGGCGCGACAATGGACGCTGTCATTTGTGCAGTGGTACAACCATCAGCACAAGCACAGCGGCCTGAAATTCGTGACGCCTGCGCAGCGCCATGATGGTCGGGACGGAGCGATCCTAAAATACCGCAAGCAAGTCTACGAGGCCGCCAAACAACGCCATCCTGAGCGCTGGGCCGGGACTACGCGGGATTGGGAATTGAACGATGAAGTCTGGCTGAATCCAGAACGGAAACCACCAGAGGAATTAAGAAAAGCTGCATGACTTGACGCGACATCTTTGTTGACAACTACCGCTTTCCACCTCTTCGCCCCATCCGTAGATACGGTCTTCCAGATCACTGCGGGAAAGAATTGCACCGGGGCGTGCCAGCAATGCTTGCAACAACGCGAACTCACGGTTAGAGAGTTGCGCCGGGGCACTACTGTTGACTGCGGCCTCTCGCGTGGCTGGATCAAGCGAGACAACCCCGTTGCTGAGTATGGGCGTTGCGCTGCCTCCCTTGCGTCGTAGCACGGCGCGCATGCGGGCCAGCAGTTCGGCCATTTCAAAGGGCTTGAGCACGTAGTCATCGGCCCCGCCATCCAAGCCGCGCAGTCGATCATCGAGGCCGTCACGGGCGGTGATGATGAGCAGTGGAACGGGGTTGTCCTTGGCGCGGATGTTGGTCAACACCTCCAGCCCATCCTTGCCAGGCAGTCCAAGGTCGAGCAGCACCAGGTCATAGTGCTGGCAACCCAATGTCGTAAGGGCAGTTTGACCGTTTTTTACCCAGTCGGCCGCATAAGAGGCGTCTTTCAACGCCCCTTGGATGGCTTCGCCAATCATGGTGTCGTCTTCGACCAGCAAGACTCGCATTATTCCTCCTTCTTATACCGATAATTCAATGCGCTGTTCTGGCAGCCCTTTGCTTGAATAGCAAAATACTAGTCAAAATGAAGGCGAATAATGCCGCTGATGCTGAGTAACGACTCAGAGCCAGGCCGCCTGCACTGAGCGGCTTATCCAAAAAATCCCCCACCACGGCACCGAGAGGTCGAGTCAAAATGAATGCTGTCCAAAAAAGCAGGGTCCGCGACACATTTGTCCAATGGTAAGCTGCAACGACCAGTGCCAACAAGACGCTGAACACTATAGCGGCGCCGGTGTAGCCCAAGCCAGCGGTACCGGCTGTCCAGTCGCCCAGTGCCGTTCCCAAGGTCTGAGAAAACATGATAGTTACCCAGTAGCATATCTCGGCTTTCGGCGAACTGAGCGTGCTGACCGACACTGAGCCTAGTGTTCGATGCCATATAAATAGGGAACCGAACAACAAAGCTATAAGTAAGGTCGAGCCACCAGCGTACCCGATACCAAGTGATCGGTCTGCAAAATCAGCCAGCGTCGTGCCGACTGTGGTAGTTGCAATGATGGTTGCCCAGTAAAGGAAGGGGTGAAATTTCTTGGCCTTGATTTGCGCAAATACCGCTGTCAGAAATACCGCCAAGAAAATAGCAGTACCAATCAGGTACCCCAAATTCATGGACATCGAAACGGCATCGCCAGCTGTTTCGCCGAGCGTGGTGGCTGCAATCTTGATGATCCAGAAAGCGAGCGTCACTTCAGGGACTTTGCCTAATGCTTTTTCGGTTGAAATATTCATCTCAATTCCTGTTTGCTAGTTAGTGCTTGGCTTGGAGGGAGTCAAAAATGGTCACCAGGTCAGCTAAAGCTTTTTTGCAGTCGATTTGACTGGGCACATCTGCACGTAGGGCGCTAAGGGCGCGGTCAAGGGCTTTGTCGAGCATATGCCAGTCAGTCGCTGCACGGGGCTTCAAGCCTGCTTCCGCCGAGTCCCATGCGACCTCCAACTCCTTGATCCGCGTTTTAGCAGCTGGCAGATCGCCTTTGTCGACGAGGGCAGCAACCTCTGCGGTGATGGTCCGAAACGCAGACAGATCCCCAAGCTTGGATGCAGTCTTTGCCTGCAGTGCAGAAGTAGCCTGACTTGTTTTTAATGAAACAGAGCCTGCCGTACCGGTGTTGGTAGACTTTGAGCAGCCAGCCGCAAGGGCCAAGAGAGCGATGGCCGATAGTGTGGTAACGGAGTGAGTTAGCGAATGCAGATGGCGCATGATTTCTCCTTGAGTTTTTCGATAGAGTTTATTCGACGGCTTGTGCATTCATGCGATTGCCAACGCTAAACTGCGCGACGGCCACCAGCATCACGATCACGGTTAGGAATAGAGCACTGGTCCACATGGCACCCATGCCGAGGCCCCCATAGGCCTTGGCCTGCGTCAGCAGGTCGCCAAGTGCGGCACCGAAGGGGCGAGTCAGGATGTAGCCTATCCAGAAGGTCAGAACGGCGTTGCCGCCCATGCGCCATACCGCATAGGTGATAGCGATCAATATGCCGAATGACATCGCCCCCCATGTGAAGCCCAGAGCGATCGCTTCGGTCGCCAAGTCACCTGCCGCCGTGCCCAGTGCAAACGTGCAAAGGATGGCAGACCAGTAAAACAACTCCCTGCGCCGTGTGAAAATCTCATGGATGGACAAAGTACGTTCCACCCAAAACCAAACCGCAAAAATTCCTGCCAGCGCCACGGCAAATGCTGACGTGCTGACATACAGGCTCACGCCTAGCCCATCGGTGAGCAGGTCGGTAATCTGGGTGCCCACCACGCTGACCAGCACGACCGAAAGCCAGTAAATCCAGGGCGTGTAGCGCCGCGTTCGTAACTGTATGATTAGGGCAACAGCCAACAGCGCGCCCATCACTGTGCGAGTCATGCTTTGGCCGAAGCCAGCATTGACAGCCAGAAAGTCGGCTCCTGTTTCTCCGACCGTCGTGGACATGATCTTGATGACCCAGAATGAGAGCGTCACTTCGGGGACTTTGTTGAGCCAATTTGATGTGGAAGGCATGGTCAGCGTATTCATGGCGTTGTTTCCTGCAAGGGCTGGTTGTTCTTGGGGCAAGTTTGACCGGCCAAACTTAGGCCAGCCATAGGCCCATCACTTGCGCACCCATCCAATTTGGATGAGTTTTCGGAAGAGACTTCGATGAACGCTCAGGGTAAGGCGGTAAGCGGCGGGCAAATACATGCGTACTTCACGAAAGGCCAGCCACGCACTCAGCACCCCGACCATGGCCGCACCCACCATGTCCAGCGGGAAATGAACGCCGAGATAGATACGCGCCCAAGCAACAGGCAGCCCCAATAATGCCAGTGCCAGGCCAGCCACACGTGAGCTGCTGTGCATCAGGAAACTAAAGGCGACGGCCCATAGGAGCGTCAGATGGTCGCTCGGGAACGAAGAATCAGCCGCATGGGGAATCAGGGTGTGCCCCAGACCGATCATGAAAGGACGTGGATGTTGCGAAACCAGCCCAATGATCTGGTTGATGAGCAAGCCTGCTAGACCTGACGCGGTCGCTTCGAGCAAAACCTTGCGGGTATGTTCGCTTCCGCGTAGCCAGCCGAGCCCAAGGATGGCCGGGAGCGCCCAAATGGCATATTCAGCGAAAATGGTGGCGACGGCCAACAGCAGCGTGCTTGGATGCTCTGGTGCATTAAGCCAGAGAAATAGTGCGTGATTGAGGTTTTCCATTTGTTCTCCGTGGCCGGATCACCCCATAGGGGTGCCCCGACCATAGTGGCGTATAGTCAATCTCGCTTGTCGTGGTCGTCGTCACGATCCGCTTTGTCTTCGGCGGACGAAATGACCGTGCCTTTGTCGGCATCGACTTTGACATCAAAGACCTTGGCCCCACTGACGACTTCCACGTCGTAGACCCAGCCCTGTTTCGAGTTTTCGTACTCAGCGCGTGCAGCTTTGCCATTGGCGTGTTGCTCGGCAGTGGTGACAGCCTGAGCCAGCGGGATTTTGGCTTTGGTGATGGCCATGGCATCGTTTTCCATGCTGCCTTGGGCGGCATAGGCAACGGTGGCCGCAGCGGCGATGGCTGCGGCCAGGATAGAAAGTTTGCTGTAGCGATTCATGGTGCTTCTCCAAAAAGAACGCAGGTATTTGCGTAATGGAGAGACTACGGAGGATGACTTAGCTGGCACTGAGCCGCTGCAAAATAGTTTAGTTTGCTTTATTTTCCGTTTTCTGCGACGCCTCCAGGGAGGACGGCCCATATCAAACCCATCACTTCATGTCAGTTGGCCCTGCATACGGGCTCCAACCCAAATGTTTGATTACTTGCTCGCAGGAGGAAGAAGGTTCTGCTCGATGCGGCGTCGGTTAAAGGAATCTTCCCTGTCAATGTAACGCATGGCAGACTGTGCGTTTTTCCAGCCGACATGTTCCATCAGCGTTTTCAGATCCCACCCATTGGCAGTCGCCCAGGTGGCAAAGCCGCGGCGCAGCGAGTGGGCGCTGTACAACTCAGGTGCATCCACGCCAGCTTCTTGCAGGATATTACGCAGGAGCGGCACCAAGCTATCGATGTTCAATCCGTTGACGCCGATGTTGCCCCAGCGATCAATGGCACGAAACACCGGTCCAGCCGTCAATTTCGCTGCGGCGATCCATTCCTCATAAGCGCTGACCGGGCACAAGCGCGACAACAACGGCACCTTGAAATTGCCACCCTTGAGCTGGTGATCGCCTTTGGTGCGCGGCAAGAAACAAGTCATCCCTTCACCTGGCGTGATGTGAATATGCTCGATCTGCAAGCGCGTCAGCTCATCGCCGCGAAACCCGCGCCAGAAACCGAGGAGAAACAACGCTTTGTTGCGGCGGTACCGCAACTCGGTGGCCAGTTCACGCTGGGATTGCGCGGCGTCGACGTTGGCCGTCAACCAGTGATCGACCGCCATGAGTTGATCGATCTGGAATGGTTTTGCCCGCTTTTCCTCGGCTGGGTGCAGCGTCTGGATACCGCGTAAGACTTGGCGTACTACTGGAGCCTTGGTTGGGTCGGGAAAGCCCTGGTCGAGATGCCACTGGGCTAATGCGGCCAATCGCTGACGCAGGGTGTTGATAGCATACTTGCCGGCTCGGTCGGCTAGGTAGCGTGCCACGCTATCGGATGTCGTTGGCAAAAAACCACCCCATTCAACTTCAAAGTCGCGGACCGCGCTTCGATAGCTCTTTCGCGTGTTCTCGCGCGTGGCAGCCTGCAGAAAGAGGTCGATATCAGACATGGCATGGTAAGGCAGAAAAAGCGGGCGGGAAAGGTCGGCTGGGTAGATCGTCGCTAGTGGCGTTGCCAATTATGTCCGGTGCTATCGGCAAATGTACAGCAAACGCGGAAAAAATGGCACGAAAAGACGTCTGACACAGGATAACCTTATATTATCCGGCCTCAATTTCAAGCCGAATATCACCTTGATTTTCGCGAAAAATGGTATGTAATTACATGGTACGTAAGACGTTATCTTATTTCATGGAGTGGCCATGGCTCGTGCTGGACTGTATCACTCAGATGTCAAAAAAGCACGCGATGCCTTGCTTGCGCAGGGGCGTCACCCTTCGGTTGACGCTGTTCGTGTGGCGTTGGGTAACACCGGGTCCAAGACCACTATCCACAAGTACCTCAAGGAACTGGAGGCTGAGGACGGCGGCGCCGGCGGTAAACGCTCATCGATCAGCGACGCCTTACAGGATCTGGTCGAGCGGTTGGCCGCTCGGCTGCAGGAAGAGGCAGATGAAGACGTAACGGCGCTCCGCGCTGAAGCCGACGCGAAGGGGGCCGCGCACGTGGTTTCCTTACAAGCGGCCCAGATGGAGAACTCGCAGCTGCGGTCTCGCGTATTGGAGCTTGAAATAGCCCTAGAAAAGCAAGGCGCGGCACTGGTGGCCAGCCAGGCCGATCATCAAAGCGAATCGACCATGCGTTTGGTCGCCGAGCAGCAGGTGGCGGATCTCGTGCAGCGCCTAGCCGAGAACCAGGCACATCACCAATCGCTGGAAGAAAAGCATTTGCATGCGCGCCAAGCGCTGGAGCACTACCGCCAGTCCGTAAAGGAGCAACGCGAAGCCGACATACGGCGCCACGAGCAGCAGGTCTAGCAGGTGCAGGCCGAGCTACGCTTGGCACAGCAAATGATCGCTGTGAAACAAGACGAAACGACCCGCCTGAACCAGGAGGGAGCGAAACTGGTTGCCGAGATGGCGCACGCTAAGCAGGACCTATATGAGCAACTGACGCGGGGCCGCAAGCTGGAGGAGAAGATCGACACGCTGCAATCCTCGCACACCCACGCTGCCGATACGGAGCGCCAACTCGCCGGAAAAATCGCCGAGGCAGAGCTGCTGGCTGAACAGCTGAGGGACGCCAACGATCAGATGGCGCCCGTCCGGGCCCAAGTCCGCGAACTAGAGCTTTTACTTGCGCAGGCAAACGCGAAGCTGCAGGCGCAGGTGCAAATTGGCGAGCAGATGCGGGCCTACCTCGACAAGATCGCGGCCGCTCCAACAATAGAACGGGCAAATCATTGTGCTTCTCCGGTCGCTACGGCTGAACTCGACGATGCGGGCCTCTGATTGCTCGCTTTAGGCTTCGGCACATTCATGTTCTAATTGTGAAAGGGCGAAGTTCGTGAGCGGAATATGTCAAATTTATTGAGAAGGTAGGTCGATATGGGACAATCAAAAATCAAGCAGCGTGAAGGCTTTCCACCAAAGCTTATCGAAGAGTGGGAAGCGGACGATTGCGTCAATTTCGCGGTCGCATTGGCTAGGCTAACTGGCTGGCTGCTTCACGTCGACTGGATCGTCAAATCGCTACCGCCATACGATGATGTATCGGACGACAAACTCTCACCCTTGCGTGTCTACGTCCAAGACAATCGTGAGGGGATTTTTGATGTGCGCGGAGTGAAGACACTTGTCGAATTCCAAGAAAGCACAATTGCCAAACGCGCTATAAGAGTCCTGACGGCATTGAGGATTAATGGCGGAGTGCTCACGCGGTTCTACTCTGAGAACAAACTATCCACGCTGCCATTGCGAAGCTTGCCGGATGAAAGTAAGATCGCGCAGGCTATGGAGGCAATCAAGGCGAATCCCACCTATCTCGAAGCAATCCCCCCAAAGCCGCAGTCGCGTATTCCTATACACGATGCCGCTAGATACACTTTTGGAGGGTGCGTCGCTTATGCCGAAGCTATGCATGAGCTGACAGGTCTACAGCCCGTCGCAATCTTGGGGAAGAAATTTTCCCCACTGTACAGCGCAACGGAGCGCTCTAGCGATGGCTATGTCCACAGTATTGTCGTGCATCCTGACGGAATGGGGGAGGACGCATGGGGTATCGCGCCCATTCAGGATATAGCTGGGCGCTTTGGGGCGGTCGAGTTTGAGATTAGTAGCGATACCCACGGAGAGGTCGTTCAAAATTATCATCGAACTTCCAGCGATAAATATGAAGCCGAACTGAAGGTTGCTCGCCAATTGATAGCTCAATATCGACTGGAATCGAGTGCCGCATAACGAGCGAGGCCCCGTCATCCTGGCCGACCCTCATCTTGAAGTCGCTTGAATGGTCGGCCCCAAAAAGTAAAGTTTGAGGGGTCTATACATGGAAAATCAATTTATCGAAACACCTGAGAATTATGCTGCTGCGCTCAAAGAAATAGATGTACTTATGTCAGCAGAACCTGGAACTGCAGAAGGACGGCGCCTAGAGATTTTGGCGGACCTCGTTCAGAAATATGAGGCGAAACATTTCTCGATGTACCTTCGTACAGAGGCAGATGAGGGCCTGCCGATTGACGAGGAGATCCCTGGCCGGCCTAGCGCCACATCAAACCGTGCACATTAACCGGTATGGTGAATACACGCTCGGTCAGGAACTATAACTGCCACTGATGAACTACATAACGAGAATTTTCTAATAAATCAAACAGTTACAGCATGATTTGGGTATTTTTACACGAATCACGGCCGACCCGCGACTCGGTCGCAAAATATGGAAGAAGTGGACCGGCTATCATCGACGCAGTCTGGTTGAAACCAAAATGCGTTGCTTCAAGCTACTCGGCGAGCGGGTGATGGCCCGCGACTTCGACCGACAGGTAGCCGAGTTGCAGGTTCGTGCCGCCATCCTAAATCGCTTCACCCGATTGGGCACGCCTACAACGGTGGCCATACCATAAATCCGTCTGGGGTTTGGGGTTTTACGCGCTTAGCTTATTTGTGCAACAAAGCCTTTTCGAGGGGATGGGCACATTTAGCCGTCCAAGAAGGGAAAATCTACCCCAAAAAAGTAAAAGAATGATGCTAACGAACACAAAGCCTTGGACGAAAATCGTCAAATTGACCGGCGTTTCAATGGGCAGCCGAGGCTACTTTTACATTTTTTGGGGATGGGCACAAATAGCCAACTTAGATCAAATTCTGGGAATTTTTACAGGAATCCCGGCCGGCATTAGGTAGATGCTGGCCGGTACAGCGATACTCGTGGGACATAAAATTTTCTGTACAGCCAATATTCCTGCCGTGAGTATGCAATTAATATTTCTTTCCATGTAATCAATAGCTTAGTTAGCTTTTCGCGAAAAAAACCGCAATCCCGGCCGACCCTCTTTCAGGTCGCGCGCCGCCATGGTGATGGAAAACTGGCCCGCGTATTCCGGCATCAAGTTGATGCCGGCAAAGCAGCTGCCCCATTCGGCGCCGGCCAGTGCGCGGCCACCGGGACTTTGTTCGGACTCTTCCAGCTTGCACAGGCGAGACGAATGGCCCGTGCCGCGATGGTCGGGGATGAGGAATTCAAAACCGGGAAAGCTGCGGCGCAAGGTGGGCAGCAAATTGTAGAACGAAGCGCCCGATTCGCCGGGGCCGCCCGCCACCAGCCACAAGGTCCCTTTGGCTGGCTTGTCGGCAGGCACATCGGCGGCAAACTTGCGCACGAAGACGTGCATAGCATCCGTGTCGCCGACGGCGCGGCCCTGGGCATCGTAGCTGCCGGGCACGTTCAATCCCGAGCACAGGCTGCCGGGGGCGGCCGTATCGGAGCAGGGTGTGAAAAACAGCGGTTCGGCATGCAGGGAGGTGCCAGCCAGCAGAGTGGCCAGCAAGGTCAGGCGGGGAAGAAAGGTCATCGGCTACTTTGGCGGCGGTGGAGGTCAGCCGCCAAAGTAGCGTTTTTTACACTAATTGTCCAGATGGAAAGTTTTCCACGCGGACTTATTTGGTTTTACTGCCGCGCAGCAACCTGAGGCCGTTCGCCACCACCAGCAAGCTGGCGCCCACGTCGGCAAACACGGCCATCCACAGGGTCGCCATGCCGGCCAGGGCCAGGCCAAAGAAGACGGCCTTGATGCCGATGGCGAAGCTGATGTTTTGCACGAGGATATTGCGCGTGCGCTGGCTCAGGCTGATGAATTCGGGCAATTTCCCAAGTTCATCGTCCATCAAGGCAACATCGGCCGTTTCGATGGCCGTATCGCTGCCGGCCGCGCCCATGGCAAAGCCGATGTCGGCCTGCGCCAAGGCCGGGGCGTCGTTGACGCCGTCGCCCAGCATGGCCACCACGCCGAATTGCTGCTGCAGGGCCTTGATTTCATCGAGCTTGTTTTCCGGCAGCAACTCCGCCTTGACCAGACTCACGCCGACTTCAGCGGCGATGCGCTGCGCCGTCAACAGATTGTCGCCTGTCAGCATCACCGTGGTGACACCGAGCGCATTCAATTTGGCGATGGCAGATGCCGCCGTGGGGCGCAGCACGTCGGCCACGGCGATCACGCCCAGCGCGCCGGCGGTGCTCGCCAGCACCATGGCTGTGTACGCTTGCTGTTCCAGCCGCGCCAGGATGGCTTGCAGTGCCGGCGACAAGACCTTCAGTTCCGCCATCAGGCGCGCATTGCCCAGATAATAGCTCTGGCCGGCAATATCGCCTTGCACGCCGCGTCCATGCAGGGCGGCAAACTGGGTCACGGGCAAGTGGCTGCTGGCGGGCGGACCGGCCTTGACGATGGCGGCGGCCAAAGGGTGGGCGGAATTGGCGTCCAGGCTGGCGGCCAGCAAAAGAATGGCGTCGCGATTGCTGCCCTCCATTGCCACCACGTCCGTGACGGCCGGTTTGCCCATGGTCAAGGTGCCCGTCTTGTCGACGGCGATGGCCTTGATGCGGTAGCCCGTTTCCAGGAATTGTCCGCCTTTGACCAAGATGCCGCGCCGCGCGGCAGCCGTCAGGCCGCTGACCACCGTGACGGGCGTGGAAATGACGAGCGCGCACGGGCAGGCAATCACCAGCATCACCAGCGCCTTATATACCCAGGCCATGAAGGGCGCGCCCAGCAGCAAAGGCGGCAGCACGGCCACCAGGATGGCGAACACGACGACAGCGGGCGTGTAGTAGCGGGCGAAATTGTCGACAAAGCGCTGCGTGGGCGCCTGTTTTCCTTGCGTTTCCTCAATCACCTTGACGATCTTGGCCAGCGTGCTGTTGCCGCTATTGGCCGTCACGGTGACGTCGAGCAAGCCCCGTTCATTGATGGTGCCCGCATACACGACGTCGCCTACGGCCTTGTCCACCGGCATGCTTTCACCGGTAATCGGCGCCTGGTTGACGGACGATGCGCCGCTAGCGACCACGCCATCAAGGGCAATGCGCTCGCCCGGTTTCACGCGCATCAAGGTGCCGATGGCTACCGTGGCCACGCTTACTGGCTGCCAGGCGCCGCTGGCGTCGGCCATCGTCGCCGTGTCGGGCGCCAGCTGCATCAGGCTTTGTACGGCGTTGCGCGCCCGGTTCAGCGACAAGCCTTCGATCAATTCGGCAATGGCGAACAGAAAGATGACCATGGCCGCTTCCGGCCACTGGCCGATGGCGATGGCGCCGAAAACCGCTAGGCTCATCAGAAAGTTGATGTTCAGCGTGAACGTTTTCAGGGCGATCCAGCCCTTTTTCAGGGTCGGCCAGCCGCCCGTGGCGATCGATAGCAGGGCCAGGGCGATGACGAGCGGCGAACTGTCTGCCTGCGTGGTCCACGCCAGCGCTTCGGCAGCGGCAGCGGCCAGGCCGGACACCAGCAGCAAGCCTTTTTGCCTGCCGGACAGGCTGCCTTCGTGCGGGTCGCGCGCAACAACGGCGTCCGCCTGCATGGGAATCGCCTGCATGCCGATGGCGTGCAGGGCCGCTTCCACCGTGGCCAGCGAGGGCAGGGTGTGGTGCACATCGAGCACGCGGTTCATCAGATTGAAATCGAGGCCCACCACGCCGGCCATCGTGGCCAGCTTGTTGCGGATCAAGCGTTCTTCCGTAGGGCAATCCATATTGGCGATGCGGTACTTGGCCGTGCTCGCGCCGGCGATGGCGGCGCTGGGCAGGGCAGGCGAGGGCGGGGCCGCCGGCGCCGCAGCGCATGCATGCTCGCTGGCACAGCAACTGGCCGCCTTGGGCGCAGCGGCCGGGGCGCCTTCGTGCTTGTGCTCATGCTCATGCTGATGGTCGTGCTGATGGTCGTGGTCCTGCGCGTGTTTATGGCTATCGTGCGGCATCGCATTATCTTTCAGGATTCGTGTATGCTTTCATTAGAAACCCTGTAGCCGCTACAGGGTCAAGCGAAATTTGCACGAAAGACTGAAAAGGGGATGCCATGCGTATCGGGGAACTGGCCAAACGGACAGATTGTGACGTGGAAACCGTGCGTTACTATGAAAAGGCGGGCTTGCTGCAGGAACCGGGACGCAACAGCGCCGGCTACCGCGAATACCGCGAAGAACACCGGGAACGGCTGCAATTCATCCGTCATTGCCGTTCGCTGCAGATCGGCTTGACCGATATCCGCGCCTTGCTGGAGTTTAAGAACAATCCTGCCGAAGGCTGCCAGAGCGTCAATGAATTGCTCGATCATCACATTCTGCGCATCGCCGAGCAGATGGCCAATTTGCACACCTTGCAGCAGCAACTAGTGACCCTGCGCCACCAGTGCGACCAGCCGCAGCCGTCACAAGACTGCGCCATACTGCAAAACCTGTCCGGGGCGGCCAGCGGCCACGACTGCGCCTGCCATACCGAACTCCATTGATCGTTGTGATGCATGCAAACACTGTGACCTGGCAGCGCTATAGCGGCCAAGGTCCCGCGGGAACGCTGCTGCAGGAAGAGGACGACCCGGCGCTGGCCGCGGCAGGCAAGCCATGCCTGACTGCGCGCTAGCGGCCATGCAGATCCAGCGCTAAGACGCCGGCAGCGGCGCACTGCCTTCGCCCAGGCGGAAGGCGTCGACTACCCTCAGCAAGTCGTGCGCCTGGTCCTGCAGATTTTGCGCGGCGGCGGCCGATTCCTCGACCAGGGCGGCGTTGCGCTGGGTCAATCCGTCCATTTCCGTAATGGCATTGTTGACTTCCTCGATGCCCTTGCTCTGGCGCTGGCTGGCCGCCGTGATGTCGTTCATGATGTCCGTCACCTGCTGAACCGAGGCGACGATGTCGCCCATGGTGCGCCCGGCGCTGTCGGCCAGCTCGCTACCTGTTTCTATCCTGCCAACGGAATCCTCGATCAACTGCTTGATTTCGCGTGCCGCCGTGGCCGAGCGCTGCGCCAGGCTGCGCACTTCGGTGGCGACAACGGCAAAGCCGCGCCCCTGTTCGCCCGCGCGCGCCGCTTCCACGGCCGCGTTCAAGGCCAGGATGTTGGTCTGGAAGGCAATGCCGTCGATGACGCCGATGATATCGACGATGCGCCCGGAGCTGGCCTTGATCGCGCCCATCGTCTCGACTACCTGGCCCACCACACGGCCCCCCTCGAGCGCCACGTTCGAGGTTGACAGCACCATCTGGTTGGCCTGGTGCGCATGACTGGCGTTTTCGCGCACGGTATCGGTCAAGGCATGCATCGACGTTGCCGTTTCCTGCAAGGAATGGGCTTGCGACTCCGTGCGGGCCGACAAGTCCGCATTGCCCAGCGCAATTTCACTCGCTTCCACCGTGATGGTCGAGCCCGCCTGACGGATCTCGCCCAATAAAGTGTTCCAGTTTTTCAGCACCGTGGCCAACGCCCGCAGCAGCTTGCCTACCTCGTCGTTGCCCCGAACATCGAGACGCATGGTCAGGTCGCCGGCGGCCAGGCTTTCGGCGGCGCGGCAGGCCGCGTCGATGGGGCCCACCACAGAGCGCGCCACCCAGGCAGCGATCAGGGCCAGCAGGGCAAAGCCGAGCGCCATGCAGCCGAGCGACAGCCAAGCGGCGCGCTGGCCTGCGTTTTTTGTCTCCAGCAGCGCATCGGCAGTGTGGCGGTCCAGGTTGAGCATCACCTGACGTAGCTGGCCACGCACTTGCTGGTAGTGCGTGGCGGCATTTTGCATTGCGGCCACGCCCGTATTCGGGTCCATCGAAGCCATGTCCAGCGCCTGCGCCACGCTGGCACGGTAGCGCTCGATGCCGGGCAGGGCCTGGGCCGCTTCCGTCGCGGCGCCCGAAAATGTCTTCAGTTGCGTCAAGCCTTGCACGATGGCGTTCAACTGGCCATCCGTTTGCGTGCCGAATTGCTTGAATTGCTCCTCCGACAGGCTGGCGGCGATGGCGATCTTCGCATACACATCGGCATGCACCTGGCCCAGGGCAATCGCTTGATGATTGGCCAGCCGCTCGGCCGTCAGGGTGACGTCTTTCAGTTCGCGCATGCGCTGCTCGTTCTGCTGCATGGCGAAATACGACAAGGCCCCCATGGCCAGCAGGCAAGCCAGCGCGACCAGCGGGACGATCAACATCTTCTGTGCGATTTTCACATGAGGTCCCTATCGTTGAGAAATCGGTGTGCCATCGCGGCGATGGCGGCGATGGCGGCCCGCCCGCTACATGTAAATGCCGCCGCAGACGACGGTCTCGGCCAGCTTTTCGCAATACATGATCTTCGGCTCGATTTTCTTGTTTTCCGGATTCGTGAATTTGTATTCCTGCCAGAACGTACCCTTGCTCCTGGCCAGCTCGACGCGTTCCTTGACGAAGGCCTTGCCATCGATATCCTTCAGTTCGATCAAGTTCTTACCCACCATTTTCGGGTTGGCGCCATGCGCGGCGACCGTGCCATCGAGTTTATAGACGACCAAGTACAGATCTTGCTTGATGAAATCGGGCGCTTTTGCCGTGATATCGGCATACGTCTTCGCTTCGCCGGCGCTCTTTATTTGGGCTACGCCTTTCTTGACCATGGCTTCGGCATCGGCGCGTGTCGCGCCGCCTTCGGCAGCAGCGGCCACCAACGGTAAGGCGCAGGCGGCAACGATGAACGACAGGCAAACGGCGGGGGCAAACTTGGGCATGAAAATCTCCTTCACATTGCGGCAGGGGAAAGCCGGCGCGAAACCGGTGCTGGGGGCGGCGCCACTCGGCGTGCCGACGTTGCATGGTAGCGCGATGCTGGCAAACATGCATTGGTGCAACATATATTTTTTCAGGCGGGCGTTTTTGCAACGGCGCGTGCACCTGGAAAAAACCGAGTTTTCATAGGAGAAAGTGGGTTGCCGACTATCGCGATGCTAGTGTGGTATCCGCATCGCGCCGCCAGTTGGCCACGCGCATCCGCTGATGTGGCGATGCCCGTATGAGCCGCGCCTCGAGATCGGTGATTACAGGGGGGCGAGGCGCGCAGCACCGCGGCATGCCAGGCGAGAGCGGACTCGTTCCAAAAGTCGGTCGTGAAAAGGCAGGGCAATCACGTTGCAGATCGGCTCGACTACGGCCAGCAAGCCGCCGAAGGCCATGGAACCCGTGGCCCAGTACATGACGCTGAAAGCGACGCCCATATGCAGGGCCGTCTGGCTAAGCTTTTCGCCGGCCAGGGCGACAAAGCCCCGGCGGCTGGCGGCGTAGCGGCGGCGTATTGCGTGCCAGGCTTTTTCATGCCACGGCAGCAGGGCAACGTTGATGATCGGTTCGATGAGTGCGGCCAAGCCACCGAGCGCCAGTGACCCCGTCAACAGATAGGCTAGACTGAAGGCGATCGACATGTGCGTGCTGACCTGGCTGAATGTTTTGATGGCGGTGAACAAGGGATGCTCCTTTTTGTTGAATGTGCTTACTCCTGACTTGAATAGTAACGATTCTCATTTGCAAAAGGAAGAAAAATAATCCAACCGGACTCATAGCTTGCATCTATGACTTCGTACTTATTGGCAGAAGGCGTAGCGTTGTCCATGCTGGCGGCGGCACAATTACCGTCAAACTTGAGTGGATCAAAGAGTTTGAACCCAGGCGCGCCGTTCGCTCGCTTGTGCGTGCAAGAAGCGCCGAGGGAAGGTATGCAAGGTAGGCCGGTACAAGACGTCTCAAAAAGACAATACTGGTCGAATTTCTGTTACATTAAGGTGGGCCAGAGGACATGGCGAAGGGCCTCCCTTCGAGCCGATTCCCGCCAAGCTGCATTTGGCGCTGGCGGGCATGGGGAAAGCTGAGACTAAGGAAAATTATATGACGCGTTTTCCCTTTCCAAGCAACGAAGTGGAACGCCTCGATTCACTTGATAAACTGCAGATTCTTGACACTGAATCAGAGAAAGAATTTGACAGTCTGGTGCGTGTAGCGTCCTTGGTTTGCGAAGTACCGATAGCGTTGATTAGCCTCGTTGCGCATGACCGTCAGTGGTTTAAGGCAAATATCGGGCTGCCAGGCGTGTTCGAAACTGAGCGGAAACTGGGATTTTGCGCACACACGATTGTTCAGGACGACCTGTTCGAAGTTGAAGACGCCCTGCAAGATCCTCGGTTCCGCGATAGTGATTTAGTGCTCAAGGAACCCTATATTCGGTTTTATGCCGGTGCTTCGCTCACGCTGTCTGATGGCGCCAACGTTGGTACTATCTGCGTCATCGACCGCCGCACGCGCAAGCTCGACGATCGCCAACGCGAAGTGCTGCGGCACTTGGCACACGCGGTCGTCAAGCTGCTTGAGGGGCGCCGTGCCCTGATCGAGGAGAGACGGATCACCGCGTTTTCCCATGCGACCGTATCTGCCCTCGACGACACCATGTCGCGTCTTAAATCGAATGAGCTTTTGCTCAACCGCACGGGCGAGGTTGCCGGTGTCGGAGGATGGAAGGTCGATTTGACGACCCAACACATCGAGTGGTCCAAGGAAACTTGCCGTATCCATGGCGTGGCGCCAGATTTTGTGCCAGATCTTGCTCAAGCAATCGCATTTTATGCGCCGGAAGCCCGAGATCTGATTCAGACAGCGGTGGAAACTGCCATGGCAACCGGAGCGCCATGGGATGTGGAAGCGCCTTTCCTGCGCGCCGACGGCGCGCGTATCTGGGTGCGTTCAGTCGGTGAAGCCGAATTTGAAGCCGGCAAACCGGTACGATTGTTTGGCGCCTTGCAAGACATAACGAAGCAGCGCATGCTCGTCGATGCCATGCAGTCCGAAAACAAGCAACGGCGTATTGCCCAAGAGGCACTCGAGCAGGCCCAGGCAGATCTACAAACAATTCTCGACCATACGCCAGCGTTGGTGGTGTACTGGGATCGCGATTTGCGTAACCGATTCGCCAACCGAGCCAGCGTGGAATGGTTTGGACTGTCGCCAGAGGAAATGCGCGATCGGCATTTATCGCAGGTCCTTGGACCGATGGCTTTCGCTGACATGGTCCCCCGTCTTAATTCCGTCCTGTCAGGCAATAGCGAACTGTTCGAGGACACGATCACCCTGGCATCGGGAGAGCGGCGCCAGGCCATGTTTTCTTATACACCCGACACCAAGGCTGGCCGGATTGATGGCATATACGGTGTTATCAGTGATGTCACTCAAATCAAGCGGGCCGAAGCCGGGCAAGCTCATGCTTTAAGCAAGCTGCAAGGCGTTTTGAATGCAGCGCGCGACTTTTCGATCATTCAGACCAACGTTGACGGTATCATCGAACTTTTCAGCCCCGGCGCCGAACGTTTGCTCGGCTACGCTGCTGCCGACATGGTGGGACTGTTCACGCCAGCCATCCTGCACCTGGAAGACGAGCTGCTGACGCGCGGCGCGGCCTTAACGCTTGAGTACGACAGGCAGATATCGGGCTTCGAGGTATTAATTGCCGAAGCGCGAGATGGAATTTCCGTGTCGCACGATTGGACCTATGTGCGTAAAGATGGCATGCATCTGCCCGTCAATCTGACTGTCACCGCAATACGCAATGCGGATGGCCAGATCGACGGCTATCTTGGCATTGCCAAAGACATCAGCGTTGAGCGAGATATCCGCAGCGTGCTGGCCAATGCACGCGATCAGGCGGAACAAGCTAGCCTGGCCAAGAGCCAATTTCTGGCCAATATGAGCCACGAAATTCGCACTCCCATGAATGCAGTGCTGGGAATGCTCGATTTGCTGCGATACACGCAACTGTCGGCACTCCAGCGCGAGTATGCCGATAAGTCACGCTCGGCTGCCAGTTCGCTACTCGGCTTGCTGAACGATATCCTCGATTTTTCACAGGTAGAAGCGAACCGGATAGAGCTCGAGACCGCCGCCTTTTCCGTTGAGGCGCTATTGCGCGATTTGTCGACCATCCTTTCCTCGCTGATTGGCGACAAAGACGTCGAGGTGCTGTTCTCGGTCGATCCGGCGCTGCCGCCATGGTTGATGGGCGATGTGACGCGCTTGCGCCAAGTGTTGATCAATTTGGCCAGCAATGCGCTTAAATTCACCGAGCAGGGGGAGGTAAGTATCGTCATTTCCCAGCTGCGGCGCGGCGAGCATGGGAGTGACATCAGGTTTGAAGTAAATGATACGGGAATCGGCATCGCTGCTGATAATATGGACCACATCTTCGAGGGATTTACGCAAGCCGAGGCCTCGACTGTGCGTCGCTTTGGCGGAACCGGATTGGGTCTCACGATCAGCCAGCGCCTGGTCTGCCTGATGGGCGGCAAGCTGCAGGTTGAAAGTACAGTTGGCGTCGGAAGTTGCTTTCACTTTCAGGTGACTCTTGCAGTGCCTGCCATAGCGCCGCTGTCGTTGCCTGAAAATACAGTTGCACCAACCCGCCTGCGCGTGCTGATTGTGGACGATAGCCCATCGGCACGCACGATGCTAAGCGCCATCATTACTTCTTTCGGCTGGACAGCCGTGACGGCGGGCAACGCCAGCGAAGCGTTGACGACACTCGACGAGAGCGCGAGGGCAAAACTGGCGTTCGATGCCGTCTTGATTGACTGGCGCATGCCTGGGATGGATGGCTGGGAGTTGGCAGCCCGGATCCGCTCGCACTCCAGCGCTGCACCGATGGTATTGATGGTGACTGCTCACGGGCGCGATGCGCTGGCCGAGCGCCTGGAATCAGAACGTGGAATGTTAAACGGTTTTCTGACCAAGCCTGTGACGCCCTGCATGCTGCGCGAAGCGATCGTCGCGGCGCAAGCAGGACATGTCATGACAACCGAAGCGCAGGCGCCCCCGCTGCGTTTGCAGCGCCTATCTGGCCTGCACGTGCTCGTCATCGATGACAATGCGATGAATCTGCAAGTGGCGCGCGAACTGCTCCTGCACGAAGGCGCTGAAGTCAGCGTCGCCAACGGTGGAGCGCTCGGCTTGTCGATGGCGCTTGAGGCCGAGCCTGGCTTTGATGCCGTGCTGCTCGACATTCAGATGCCGGAAATGGACGGCTATGCCTGTGCCATGCGCATGCGTTCGAGCATGCGACTGCACAGCACACCAATCATTGCCATGACTGCCAACGTGATGGCGCGGGAACGCGACGCCTGCATGGCTGCCGGCATGGACGCGCATATGGGAAAGCCGATTGATATTGATATTATGGTCGACCTTTTGCAGACCCACTGCCAAGCCAGTCTTGCGCAGGGGGCTGTCTCGGAAACAACGGACTCGACGCCACCAGCGCCAGAACCATTGCCTGGTTTCGACCAGCCGTCATTCATCGACCTCCCTGCGGCTCTTTCCCGGCTCGGGGGCAACCGTACGCTGTTTCTCAGCCTGGCGGTGACATTTTCCACCGAGGCGAAGGCCTTTATCGCCGCTTTGAGCGAACAGTTGCCATCGCCGGATATACGCTCGGCTGCTGACCTTTTACACACATTTAAAAGCGCCGCCGGCATTGTCGGCGCCGCACCGTTGCAGTCGTACTGCGCCGCTTTGGAACAGCAACTACGTCACAATATCCACCCCTCTGACGTTAGCCGAGTGCTGGCCGAAATGGGTAGATTGGTACACGCCAGCATCGCAGAACTTGCCAACGTGACAGCCAAGCTAGCAGACGCGCTGCGGGCAGAGGGCACGACAACATCAGTAGCATCGCCGGTATCGCTGCCGATGCGCGATCTGCTCGATGAGTTGGCATTATTGCTGAAGGGGTCGAACATGCGTGCGCTCGCCGTCATGGAGCGCATTGAGCTCATGCATGGCGGAGCACATCTGGCCGACCTCTCTGCCAGTGTCGCGCGCTTGGATTTCCCCGCTGCGCGCCGTCATTGCGAGCAATTACGTGCGCAGTTTTCATGAGCCATGTCAGTACTGCACCGGGCAGGCAATGTTGAGTGAAACGCAACGCCTTCGGCGCAACGGCTCGCCGTTGGCAGCGGATACACAACTATATTTGGCAAAGGCGGCAGGGCGTGGACGTGTCAGTTCGGAATCTCCACATTAAAACGCATTGAACTAAAAGCAAGTTTGGCTTGTTTCCTATTTTCTTTTAAAAATCACAGCGCCGCTAACTGGCCCGCAACAAGTCAACAAAATAGTCGGGAAAGCCGAAAAATCCTCGGCGTACGATTTTCCTGTTTCGTCATTTCACCATTGAGCACTAAGGTCAGCATCCATTGGGTTTTCAAGCGCGCATTGGTGGCGCGTCGCTGGAGCCGGCAACTTTGGTCGTTCGCCTAGGCCGCGAGCACGGTGTCAACGCCAAGTATCATTGTTGACAACTACCGATCAGGCCGCTGGCGTCGAAGGCCTGGCTTTTTTATTATCAATGCGCATCTACGACAAAGTATCTATGACAAGGTTCTCTGCAAGTTTGGCGCATCGAACAACCGCATGCTGGCCGAAGGCCTGATGCCATTGCATCGCGCCGCCGATGCCATCTAAGCGTTGAGCATGGCGATATCATCGTGCGCCCGGCGCCGATGACAAACGAAGATGAAATTGAATACGAACTGAGCATGCGCTACGCGCCACTCAAAGGCAACGTCGTGTCGCGCAGGACAGTGGAAGACTTGATCGGCTGCATCATCGAAGCGCCAGACATGCAACAGCACGCCAACCTGGGCGTGAACAAACAAAATACAGACAGGGGACGAGCCGTACTCTATGCCGCTTATCCAAGCGTTGGCGCCCAGCGGCGGCGACAGCAGCGCACGGACGGGGGAAATCGCATTTGCGATTGGAAAGTTGGGGAAATGCGGTTTTTTTCAAATCCGTCCGTAACTTCGCATAATTTATATTATGTAAAATAGCCGGTGGGGAGTGGGATGCTTTATTTGGTATTCCAAGTGTTCTAGCTCACCACATCTGACCTAACGCTAAACATTGATGTAAATCAAACATTTTTCGAACTGTCTGCAGCAGAATGCAATCATTCGCAAGCCTCTGTTGACCAGACTGTGACAGTGCGCTTGGCTGGTGCAACACGACTAGTGACTTGCCCCCAGCCCGGCGCCGGCGCCCTACGCTATGCATGACCAACTTCATAAGGAAGAACATGATACCCACTACCATGAAAGCCGCAGTTGTCGAGGAACTGGGCCAGCCGCTGGTGCTGCGCGATGTCCCCGTGCCGGTTCCCGGACCCGGCCAGATTCTCGTCAAGACGGAAGCTTGCGGCGTTTGTCACACCGACTTGCATGCGGCGCGCGGAGACTGGCCCGTTAAGCCGACCCCGCCGTTCATTCCTGGCCACGAAGGCATCGGCCTGGTGGTCGCCATGGGCACCGGCGTGACCGAGGTGCAACTGGGCGACCGCGTCGGCGTGCCTTGGCTCTACTCTGCTTGCGGCCATTGCGAACATTGCCTGGCTGCCTGGGAAACCGTGTGCGCCGAGGCGCAGTTCGGCGGCTATACCAAGAATGGCGGCTTTGCCGAATACATCTTGGCAGATCCACGCTACGTCGCGCATATTCCGGCCGGCTTGTCCGCCGTGCAGGCGGCGCCGATTATCTGCGCCGGTGTGACCAGTTACAAAGGCATCAAGGAAACCGGGGCGCGACCGGGCCAGTGGCTGGCCGTGTCCGGCATCGGCGGGCTCGGCCACCTGGCCATCGAATATGCGGTGGCCATGGGCCTGCGCGTGGCGGCTGTCGACATTGATGAAGGCAAGCTGGAGCACGCGCGCGCCCTTGGCGCCGAAGTGACCATCAACGCCCGCCAGGGCGATCCCGTTGCCGTCCTGCGCGAGGCGACCGGGGGCGGCGCGCACGGTGTGCTGATTACGGCGCCGTCGATTGATGCCTTCCAGCAAGGCGTGGCGATGACGCGCAAGCGCGGCACGTGCGTGCTGGTAGGTCTGCCGCCGGGCGACTTCCCGACGCCGCTGTTCGACGTCGTTGCTAATTGCATCACCATACGCGGCTCCTTCGTCGGCACTCGCCAGGACATGGCCGAGGCACTCGCCTTTGCCGCCAACGGCAAGGTCAAGGCCGGCGTGGAATTGCAGCCACTGTCGGCAATCAATGACATCTTCAGCCGCCTGGAGCATGGCAAGGTTGCTTCGCGTATCGTGCTCGATTTTAGCGGCAACTAAGTGGCAACTAAGCAATAACTAAGCAGCAACTAATTAGTAACTAAGCAGCAACCAGGCAAGACGGTGTCTGTGCGCGGCGGCCAGAGTGCCGTCGCTATGCTGACAAAGCCAGCGCGGCCGAACTGGCCCCGCCCGCTCGCCATGCCTGGGCATCGCTGGCTATAGATCAAACGGTGGTCTGCAAGTGGATGACCCTGGCAGCTGCCTGGCCACAAGACTCTACGCGCAGCCCGCATCGTAGCAGTATCCCGCCTGCCGCCTCATCGGCCCGCCTTGCAACGCATTCCATTCTCCAGCCACCTGCTCAAGCATATTGACAGGCGCGCCGCTTTTGCCCCCCCGCACGCAGCCGTGCTGCCGTTGACACCCTGCACTGTCTATCCTATAGTCGCCCGGTTGATAATAAATGAGAATGAGAATCATGTTCATTGGAATGAGGAAATGGCTCGTCTGCTACCCGCTCGTGGCCGCCAGCCTGTTGCTGGCCGGCAGCGCACAAGCGCAAGTGGCCGATACTGGCGCCGGCGCCAAGCAGTTGTGGCAATTGATTGATTACGTTGCCGTCGATTACAGCGGTGCTGTCGAGCATGGCAAGGTTGCCAGCGAAGCAGAATATGCAGAAATGCTCGACTTCACGGACAACGCAACGACACAGATCGCCGCCCTGCCCGCCCACGCTTCAAAGGCGGCCATTGCCGCTGCCATCGCCCAATTGCGCGCCGCCGTCGTCGCCAAGGCGGACGGCGTGGAAGTCAAGCGTCTGGCCCAACATGCAAACGGCTTGTTGATTGCCGCCTACCCGATTCCCGTGGCACCCAAGGTGTTGCCCAATTTGGCGCGCGGCGCCGCTCTGTATGTGGCCCAGTGTGCTTCTTGTCACGGTGTGGCCGGTGGCGGCGACGGTCCGCTGGCAGCCGGCCTGGAACCAAAGCCGATCGCCTTCACAGATGGCGAACGGGCGCAGTCGCGCAGCCTGATGGCGCTGTATCAGGTCATCTCGCAAGGCGTGGCGGGCACCTCGATGGCCAGTTTTGGGCAGTTGTCGGAAAACGAGCGCTGGGACCTGGCCTTCTTCGTGGGTGGCATGTCGCACGATGCGGCGGCGCGTGCGCACGGTGACAAGCTGTGGCAGGACGATGCGCGCAGTAAAAGCCTGTACCCGGACCTGGCCGCCGTGACGACCCTGACCCAGGAAGCGGCGGCAGCCAAGCTGGGCGCGGACCAGGCGCAGGCGCTGACGGCCTACTTGCGCAGCCATCCCGACAAGGCTGAAGCGCACAAGCCGACCGGCCTGGCCCTGTCGCGATTGCGCCTGGAAGAAAGCCTGGTCGCCGTGCAAGCGGGCGACCGCGCCGCGGCCACGCGCCTGGGCCTGTCGGCCTACCTCGACGGTTTCGAGCCGATCGAGCCGATGCTGGGGGCGCGCAACAAATCGCTGCTGCTGGCCGTTGAAAACGCCATGCTGGCCTACCGTTCCGCCGTCGCCAAGGGTACGGTAGCCGACGCCGAGGCGGCGGGCGAAAAGCTGCAGCAATTGTTTGCCCACGTGGAAGCGGAGCTCGGCAACGCCAAGGCCGAGCCGATGACGACCTTTATCGGCGCCCTGACGATTTTGTTGCGCGAGGGCGTGGAAGCGCTGCTGATCGTGATCGGCATCATCGCCTTCTTGCGCAAGGCCAAGCGCAACGATGTGCTGCCCTATGTGCACGGCGGCTGGATCAGCGCGCTGGTGGCGGGCGCCCTGACGTGGGTGGCAGCAACGTATCTGGTCACCATCAGCGGCGCCAGCCGAGAAGTGAGCGAAGGGCTCGGGTCCGTGTTTGCAGCCCTGGTCTTGCTCAGCGTGGGCCTGTGGATGCACCAGAAGAGCAGCGCCGGACGCTGGCAGCAATACCTGCACGAGAAAATCACGGCAGCGATCTCGCGGCGCTCCGCCTGGGGCTTGTTCGCCCTCGCCTTCATCGCCGTCTACCGCGAAGTCTTTGAAACCGTGCTGTTCTATTCCGCCCTGGCGGCCGATGGCAACGGCGGCGCCCTGCTGGGCGGCTTCCTGGTGGCCATCATGTTGCTGGTGGTGATTGCCTGGGCCTTGCTGCGTACCAGCGCGCGTATGCCTATCGACAAGTTCTTCTCGCTGACGTCCGCCTTCGTGGCCGTGCTGGCAGTCATACTGATGGGTAAAGGCGTGGCTGCATTGCAAGAAGCTGGCTGGGTTGGCGTCACCCCGGTCGACTTCATGCGCATCGACCTGCTGGGTATCTTGCCCACGGCGGAAACTCTGCTGGCGCAGGCGGCCATCGTGCTGATCGTCGCCGCCGGCTATGGCTGGAACCGCGTTAGCGCTGGCAAGCACAAGCCGGCCTGAGCTTGACAATCCCCGCTGGCAACGCCCGCATGCGGGCGTTGCCCAATGACGGTCAGCTGCCATTGGGCTTGGCGGGGACACTCGTGGGCATTAGGTCTTGCTGTGTACTTTAACGCCGGCCTGCCAGGTTTCTTCGACTACGATGTCACGCAGCTTGCGCACGCTTTCGTCGAGCGGGTCTTGCGCAAGAATCACCAGATCAGCCTGCTTTCCGACTTCCAGCGAGCCAACCAGATGGTCGAGGTGACAATGCCAGGCAGCATCGAGCGTGACGGCGCGCAATGCTGCCATCCTGCTCAGACGCTCTTCCTGATTCAGCACCGCTTTCTCGCGCGAACCTTCCATGGTGCGAAATACCGCCTGTTCCATCATGCGCAAGGCGCCCAGTGGCGAGACGAAATGGTCAGAGTGCAGGCTGACGTGCATTCCCGCATTCAATGCCGACTGGCAGCGGTCCAGCAACTGGGCGCGCTCCTGGCCGAAAATGGTGTTCTGGAAGGTGTGCCCCCAGTAGCCGACGTGGCCAATGAGGAAGCTGGGGTTTAACTGCAGCTCAGCCATTTTATCGATGGCATCATCATTGAGCAGCGATGCGTGCTCTACCCGCAGGCGCAGCTGGCGCCGCTTCTGCGCCTGCTCTTCGCTGAGGCCACCTGGCTGTGGCGTCAATACCTGCCTGTAGCTCTCCAGTACATATTGCACCGCCTTGTCGCCATTGGCGTGCACCAGCACCGGCCAGCCGTGCGCCACCGCCTTGTCCAGCATGCGGGTAAACACGGAGGTGTCCTGGTAATTGTTCAAGCCGGTGTCGGGCACGTCAGGAATGGCATGTTCATGCGAGCAGGCATAGGGCTGGCTCTGGTAGCCGGTCAAACCCTGGTTCGAGCCATCTGCGATCAGCTTAATCGCCCTGAGACTGAAACGCTGCTCGCCTTGGCTGTCCAGATCCGGCGTGTAGGTCTGTAGCCAGTTGTCCAGTACCTCTTCTTGAGGCGGGGTGAACAGTGCGGCGCCGATACGCACCGGACCGAGCTGTGCCGCCAGTTTGAGCAAGCCGATTTCCAGTTGTGGCTGGTCGGTGGCACCCAGGCCGGCGTCGAATACGCTGGTAAATCCCATCGCCGATGCATCGTCCAGTACCTGCTTCAGGCAGCCGACAAATTCCAGTAGCTTGGGAAGCGGCGCGACCTTCAGCGCTGCGCTGATACCAATCTCGGTCAATACACCGGAAGGGGTGTCCTCGATGTTTGCCGCCTTCATCGCAGCTGTGTTGAGATAGGCCAGGTGGCCGGAAGAATTCATCAGCAAGATGGGCACCGTGCTGCTCAGCGGGTCCAGCTGGGTGACGGTGATGTCTTCCCAGGGCTGCATCAGCGAGGGATCGATGCCAAAACCCAGCAACCAAGGCTGGCCTTTCTTGTCTTTCGGCAGCTTGTCCGGCTGTGCCAGCGCGGTGCGAATCTGCTGGCTGATGCTCTGGAAACTGTATTCCAGATTCAACTCCTGTTGTCGCGGTGCCTGCTGGAAAGGCGTCAGCGACAGCCAGCTCTTGTACAGCGCGCTGGGCAGGACGTGCATATGCGGTTCGACAAAGCCAGGCAGCAAGGTGCGCCCGCGCAGGTCTGTTTCGTTGGGCTGGTGCGCTTGCATGGCCAGGCGCACCTCGGACAGCGTGCCGATGGCAATGATGATGCCGCCGGCCATGCCCAGTGCCTCCACCTGCGCGCTGCCGGCGCTGGCCATGGTATGAATGATACCGTTATGAAAGATCACGGCTTGCGACATCAGTGTCTGCGCGTGCTGGGCGTAGGTTTGCTTAAACGCCGCATCGAGTTCACCGCCGCGCGCGGTTTCCGTCAACAGGCCGGTCGTCAGTTCAGGCAAATAAGGCAGGTTGCAGCAGGCGCAACCTGCCTCGGCAGCATAGCGATTTGCCAATCAAAAAGACTCAAACATTGTCACGTCACTGCACATGCCTGTCATTGCTTGTTTCAGGTCAACAATACGTCAACAATTTTCACTTTATCGGGAAAGGCGCGCACTGCCCTCATTGCAGTGCGCCGGCGTGCCAGTTGGTGCAACTCGTCTTACCAGTAACCGAGCAATTTCCACCAGGTCGTGCCGACAACGGCAAAGATCAGCAATTCCACCACGCACATGATGAAGCCCACACGCCACCAGTTACCCATCGTCACGAAGCCACTGCCAAAGATGATGGGCGAGGTGCCTGTCGCATAGTGCGTCAAGGTCATCATGATGGCCGAGCCGGCCGTCATCATCAGCATGAAGGGCACGTGGTATTGGGCCGGGATCAGGTGCAAGCCCACGGTCAGGAAGGCTAGCAGCATGGCGCTGATGTGGGCTGTCGTACTGGCAAAGAAGTAATGCGAAAACACGAACACCAGCACCAGGATAGCGGCAATCGGCAGCCAGTCCATGCCGCTGGCGACGATGGCCGCCTTCATGCCGGCCGAGAACCAGGCGATCACGCCCGTTTTGTTCAATTGCTCGGCCATCATTACCAGCGCGCCAAACCACACCAAAGTGTCCCAGGCGCTCTTTTCGGACAGCACGTCGTCCCAGTCGATGGTGCCGGTAATAATCAACACGAACAAGCCGACAAAGGCGACCACCGTCGCATCGAGCGAAAACGCGGGACCAAACAGCGTGGCGGGCACATTGGCCCACAGCAACAGCAGCAAGGCAAACGTGCCCAGCATGACTTTTTCCGACGGCGACAGCGGCCCCATGCTTTTCAATTGCGCCTTGGCGTAGGTGACGGCGTCCGGTGTGACTTTCAGTTCGGGCGGCGACAGCCAATAGATAATCACGGGCATCGCCAGCAGGCAGACCAGGCCCGGCAGCAGCATGCACAGGGCCCAGGTGGTCCATGTCAGGTGAAAGCTCTGGCCGCTGGCCTTGGCGACAAAATCGACCACCAGCGGATTGGGCGCCGTGGCTGTGAGGAACATGGCCGAGGTAATCGGGTTGGCGTGGTAGTTGACGAGGGCCAGATAAGTGCCTACTTTACCTTCCGTACCCTTGGCCGGGTCCGAGTCGAAGGCGTTGGCGATCGACTTCATGACGGGGTGGACGATGCCGCCACCGCGCGCAGTGTTACTTGGCGTAAATGGCGCCAATACCAGTTCGCAAATCGCCAGGCCATAGCCGATACCCATGGTGCGCTTGCCCAGCAAGGAGATAAACAGCAGGCCGATACGGCTGCCCAGCCCCGTCTTTTTGAGTCCGCGCGAAATCAAAATCGCCACGACGATCAGCCAGATCAATGGATTCGAGAAACTGCTGAGTGCATCCGTGATCGCGCCCTTGGACGAGGTCGACGTCACTTGTGATAATGACACGATGACGATGGCCATCATGGCCATCACGCCGATGGGCATGACTTTTAAAATGATCGCCAGGATGGTGGTGAGGAAAATTGCCACCAGGCCCCAGGCTTTGGGCGTCAAACCATCGGGGACGGGCAGCAATAGCATGCTCACCAGCAAGGCCGTGCAAAGCAGGGCGGGGACGAGGCGGAATGGGACGGCTTGCTTGAAATGCAGGAACATGTCGCGCACTGTTTTATACATCTGTATGACCTT
Source organism: Janthinobacterium sp. CG_23.4 (assembly GCF_029892305.1). Taxonomy (NCBI): domain Bacteria; kingdom Pseudomonadati; phylum Pseudomonadota; class Betaproteobacteria; order Burkholderiales; family Oxalobacteraceae; genus Janthinobacterium; species Janthinobacterium sp. CG_23.4. The sequence goes on from NZ_JARXUX010000001.1 coordinate 2,465,377, forward strand.
TCGCTGTGGGTCAGGCATCCTGAGGAGCGGAATCATGCATGCAGATTCCGGGCCTGAAAGGCACAAGAAGCGCGCCCTTAAAATGAATGATGCCCAACAATTCTATTAGGAAATATCATACACGCAAGGTTTCCCCACACCCTGCCCCATTTGGCGCATCTTTTCCGGCAATTGCAAAATCGTTGATCTGCGCGCGACATATTTCACATCATCGTTCACACCATCGCCCCTCATGCCGCCAAACCGACAAGGACGCCATTGCAAGCACGCAAGCATCGATCGATGCACTGCCCTGCCATCCTGTGCGTATTGCCTGCGGGGTGCGCCTGCCATGTAACACTTGCGCTGGGCCGCGTTGGCAGCAGCTCTTGAGCGGTGCCCTGAAAAAGTGAGCCAGGTCAAGAACGCGCATGGCCATGGCCCGGTTGCGGGCAAATTTCAGCCCCGCCTTGCCATTCGCACTATAATGTCGGCACCGCGTGCGGCAGCAATGGCGGTGATAGACGGTAACAATTTCGTGTGGACGCCAGTACAATAGCGTTCGGGCCTACACAGGGTTTCACTTTTGCCAGCAGTTGCCAGCAACTAACCATTTTTTTGACCAGCCAACAACCACTATGAGTTCGATGAATGAAGAGCGCGTATTAAGCGTGCACCACTGGACGGATACCCTGTTCTCCTTTACCACCACGCGCGACCCGTCGCTGCGTTTTTCGAATGGTCATTTCACCATGATTGGCCTGCGCGTCGATGGCAAGCCTTTGCTGCGCGCCTACAGTATCGCCAGCGCCAACTACGAAGACCACCTGGAATTTTTCAGCATCAAGGTGCCGGGCGGCCCCCTGACCTCGCGTTTGCAGCACTTGCAAGTGGGCGACACCGTCATCGTCGGGCGCAAGCCGACGGGTACGCTGGTGTCCGACTACCTGCTGCCAGGCAAGCGCCTGTACATGCTGTCGACAGGCACGGGCTTGGCGCCTTTCCTCAGCATCGTGCGTGATCCCGATATCTACGAGCGCTTCGACGAATTGATCCTCGTGCACGGCGTGCGCCAAGTCGATGAACTGGCTTACCGCGAGCTGCTGGAAGAGCATTTGCCGAAGCATGAATTCTTGGGCGAAATGGTCAGCGACAAGCTGCGCTACTACCCGACCGTCACGCGCGAAGACTTCCGCAACATGGGGCGCATCACGGCGCTGATCGAGAATGGCAAGCTGGCCGAAGACCTCGGCTTGCCGGCGCTGAATCCGGCCGAAGACCGCGTCATGATCTGCGGCAGCTCGGACATGCTGCGCGACCTGAAAGAGATGCTCGAAGCGCGTGGCTTCAAGGAAGGCAATACCTCGACGCCTGGCGACTTCGTTGTCGAGCGCGCGTTCGCCGAGAAGTAATCGGCAACTTATCGTCAAATCATCGGCAACACACCAGGGGCCCGGCCCCGCCGCTTTGCGCGGCGGGGCCGGGTTTTTTTATTCTTAGCTTAAGGGCTTGGCTTAAGGTGCCAGCACTGCCCCGCGCTGGTATTGCAAGCCATTCATGAAGCGCGGCACGGCTTGAAAGGTGCCGCTGAGGATATCGTCATGCGCAGCGTAATAGCGTGTCTCGATCTTCAGCAAGCCCAGCACGGTCGCATCGAGCTTGTCAGTTTGATACGGCCGGCTTTCCAGCGCGGCGCGCGCGGTCGTTGATTGTGGCGCTTGCCTATTGCTCCAGATCAACATGGGAATTTCATAGCCGCTTTTATCGGACGCGGAATGGCCCGCGTGGTTGCGGTTGTAGCCCACTTCCTGGCCATGGTCGGAAACAAACAGCAGTGAGGTGGCGCGGTCTGATTTGGCCCTGTCGGCCATGCCGATCAGGGTGCCCAGCACGTAATCGCCATAGCGGATGGCGTTATCGTACTCGTCGCGCTGCTTGCGTATGGCACCAGATCTGCCTTGGCGGGCCATCTGCGCGCTGACGGCGTCATGCGCCTGGTCGAAATACGCAAAACGGCTGGGATAGCGCATGGCATAGCTAGGGTGTGCGCCCAGCAAGTGCACCACGATCAGTTTTTTCGGCGCGCTATCGGCCAGTGCGTGGGCGAACGGCTGGAACAGCTGGTCGTCGAAATTATTTTCGCCGCGGCCGGTGCCATAGTTGATGAAGTCGCTCTCATCGGCCTCGCCTGCCAGTAGTCCGATCCAGCCATCGTTACGCGTCTGGTTCGAGACCCAGAACGTCTTGTAGCCGGCCGCCTCGGCCAGCATCAGCAAGTTGGGCTTGGCCATCCACGCATCGGGGTTGCCGATATCGGCCGGTGTGAGCATCGTCATCATCGATTCCACCGTGCTGGACGCGGGTGAAATCACATCCTTGAACACCAGCAGCTTCGCACGCATGGCGTCGAGCTGGGGTGTGGTCGCGCGCGGGTAGCCATACAGCGACATCGAGGCCCGGTTGGTACTCTCACCGATCACCAGGATGACGCTGCGCGCATCCTCGCCCGTATAGTGCACCTGCCAGTCGCGCGGCGCGGCCATGGACGCCGTCAGCGCATGCTGCATGGACTGCATCGCTGCAAGCTGCGCATTGTACTGCTGGTAGCGCAGCGGCCAGAACAAGGCCGGATTTTCGCGCCGCATGGTGGTATTGACGTGCAGCAGCACGAGAAAGACGGCCATGCTGACGGCAAAACCCTTCGCCAGCATTCCCGGCGCGGCATGCTCACGCGCCGCTTGCCAGCGCAGCAGTTGGCGGTCGGCCAGCAGCAGCAGCGCCGCCACGAGTACAAAGCAGCCCATCGCTTGCGCCAGGGCGATGCTGTTGTGCAAGAAAAATTCTCGCGTTTCTGTTTGATCGGTCGCAAAAATTGCCTGTAAGACAGCATTGGGATTGGGTCGCATGCCAAAATAGCCACGCAAAAAACCTTTGACGGCGGCATCGAGATAAAACACAAGCACCACGATGCGCAGCAACATGGTGACCGCGCCGGCGCTGGCGTTTCCGCGCCAGGCATTTAACACGCCGCACAGGCCCAGCAGGAAGGCGGCCAGCAAGACGCTCAATTTCAGCAATTCATTGGCACTTAACTGATCGAAGAGATAGAACAGCAACAGGCCAGCAATGCTGGACAGGACACGGCAAAACAAAATCAGCATGGAGGCGATAGGTAATAGGTGACAGGTAATAGAATAGCTAATAGGCATTCAAGCTGGACAGGTCCACGCGAACGCAGCCGGCGATTGTAGCGCAATCGCCCCTGCAAGGTGGTAGCGACGTTGCAAGCCCACTCCTGCCAGAAACTGTCCGTATTTTTTGTTATGCTTTCGCTACCAGCAGGCTAGCCAGCCTGTACTATCGATATCTCAACCTGCGACAGGACTTTTCATGCCACGTGCTATCACCATTCTGAGCGAGAACTTTGCCGATTGGGAAACCGCCCTGTTCAATGCCACGGCACGCCAGTATTACGGCTTTTGTACGCAGTTCGCCACGCCGGGCGGCCTGCCGGTCACCTCGTCCGGCGGCATGCAAGTCACGCCGCAACTGGCGCTGGAGGCCATTTCTCTTGATGAACTCGACTTGCTGATGGTGTGTGGCGGCAGCTACTGGCAAAGCGGCAAGGCGCCTGATCTGGGTCCCTTGCTGCGCGCCGCGCGCGATAAGGGCGCGGTACTGGCAGGCATTTGCGACGGCACCCGCGTGCTGGCGCAGGCAGGCGTGCTCGATAAAGTGCGCCATACTTCCAATTGCGCCGACAATCTGCAACAGCTTGGCTATGCGGGCGGCGCCATGTACCAGGACGTGCCCTGGGCCGTGGCCGATCAGCGCATCGTCACGGCGCCCGGCACGGCACCCATCACCTTCACGCAAGAAGTGTTGCGCGCCCTGGGCATCGCCGACCAGAAGCTGGCGGCCTATCTCGCCTTGCATGGTGCCGAGCACGGCAAGGCTTCCGCAATCCAGCCTGCGCGCTAGTCGGCAGCCAGCGCGCGCAGGTGCGCCAGCATGACAGTACGGCATCGCGCTAAAAGACCCACGATGAAAAAAACCTACCATGGCAGTTGTCACTGCGGCAGTGTGCGCTTCGCGGTCGAGATCGACTTGGCGGCTCCCAGCCTGCGCTGTAACTGTTCCTATTGCCTGAAAATGCGTTGCTGGGCCAGCCAGGTGCCGCCCACCTCCTTCCGCTTGCTGGCAGGAGAAACGCACTTGAGCCAATACCGCTTCGGCGCCGGGCGCGAACGCCACTATTTTTGCCGCCATTGCGGCGTGCGCCCGTTCGGCTACGGCGAGTCCGCGCGCAGCGGCCCATTTGTTGGCATCGGCATCAACTGCCTCGATGACGCCTCGGTGGCCGAGCTGGCCCAAGTGCCCGTCACCTTTGTCGATGGCTGGCATGACGCATGGGACACGTCGCCGCAGGAAACGCGGCATCTGTAAAAATGCAATGCAGAAATGGTTGCCACGCATGACGGAGTTTTCCTACGTGGCGACAGCTAGTACCCCTATGGTTAAGCCGGCGTCCGGCAGCGAAAATGACCTTAACGGTGCTGCACGGCGCCGGAGGCAAGGCAGTGGCACGCTTAATCCATCCTTACGCCATCCTTGCTGCCGATGATGACGCAAACTAAGCAAAGGGGTAACGATCATGACTTCAAACAGCAATGACAAAAGCCTTAATCAGTCGAGCAAACAGCAGTCGAGCAAACAGCAATCGGGCAAGCAACAGTCAGGCGACCAACAGTCAGGCAACAAGCAGTCGGAAAACCAACAGTCAGACAAGCAGCAGCCGGACAAGGCATCGGCCAGCCGCCAGTCATCGGGCGGCACCCACGACGGCAAGCAGGGGCACAATGCCGAGGCAAACCGCCCAAGCAACAAGAATGACGGCGACAAGCAATCTGGCTCGCAACAAATGGGGCCAGGCAAGAGCGCCAGTGAACAATCAGGTTCGGGCGCCGGCTCGCACGGCGGCGCGCATGACAAGCGCATGGAAACGGGGCGTCAAAGCCACAAGGATAGTGACAAATCCTGATTGCCGAAGCGTGTGATTGCCGGTAAATCTGCCGGCACTTCGCGGCAGCAAGGGCCGGTGCGGCAGAGCCGTGCCGGTCCGTGGGTGCCGTAGGGCCAGTCACGCTATCGCCTGGGCGGCCCGACGGGTGAGGTGCGAAAGGCCGTTGTCTGGATCGGCATTCTGGGCGATAATTACGCCCATGAACGATACCACCACCTTACCCCCATTGCCCGATCGCCTGTCGATCGACCCTAGCAGCCCTTACCACGTCGCAGCCGTGTTCGAGAACGACGTCGGCATCCGCTTCAACGACAAGGAACGTCTTGACGTGGAAGAATATTGCATCAGCGAACGCTGGATCAAGGTCGCTTCCACCAAGTCGCTCGATCGCCGCGGCCGTCCGCTGCAGATCAAATTGAAGGGCAAAGTCGAAGCGTTTTACCGCTAAGCAACACATGCAGTAATCATCGAGGCCGATCTTCATCGGCCTTTTCTACGTCTGCAGATATCCCCCCGCATTCGCTAGTCGACTGGCGATCAAGCCGACAGCTGCCGCTGGCAGGCGCAAGAAATCAGCCCCTGACCGTGCCTGCCCCCCACTCCCCCCCCACCCCCCCTTGCCTTCGTAGTCGCTGGCGCTGACCTCGATAGCAAAAGCACATTTTCATGAGGCGCCATCAAGGCGAAGCAACACTGTCCGCCAGGCAGCATCAACGGCGCTCAATTTCAATCAGCTCGATTTCGAACAGCTTGGGCCACAGTTTGCCCGTGACAAACAAACGCTTGCCGCGCGCATCCCAGGCGATACCGTTGAGTACGGCGTCAGGGTTGGCCGTACCTCGCTGCTCGGGCGGCAGCAAGCCCGACAAGTCGATCCAGCCTACGACCTTGCCGCTGGCCGGATCGATGCGGGCGATCACGTCGGCGCCCCACACATTGGCAAACAGCTCGCCGTCGACCATTTCGAGCTCGTTCAGGCGCTCGATGGGGCGCCCCTCGGCCTTCACTTCGAAGCGGCGCATTTCGGCCAGGGTTTTCGGATCGAGCACGCGGACGGCGGAACTGCCATCGCTCATGTAAACAAATTGACTGTCGCTGGCCAGGCCCCAGCCTTCGCCCTGGTAGCTGAAGGTGCGCTTGAGCTTGAAGCTCTTCTGGTCGAACACATAGCCAGTTTGCGAAACCCATGTCAGGCCCAGGATCTCGTCGCCGACGGCGGTGATGCCTTCACCGAAGACTTTTTTGTCGAGCATGCTTTTCTGCAGCACTTTGCCCGTCCTCAATTCTACCTTGCGCAGCGAGGACTGGCCGTTTTGGCCCGTACTTTCATACAGGTGACCATCCTTGAACAGCAAGCCCTGGGTGAACGCCCGGGCGTCGTGCGGATAAGCATTCTTGACAAAGTAGCCATACACGGGAATGGCGGCTTGGGCGTAGCCCATTTCGCTCATCAGACCCATACTGCATAACAATCCCAGCAGCAGTGAGCCGGTGCTGCGTTTGATTTTGGCTGTACCCTTGGCGTTGGCGTTGGCGTTAATGTTCATCTGCTCGGGCGGAAGTTGGCTGATGCCTATTGTAACCGTGGCGCATCGGCCATGCGCTCCCTGACGAGCTCGAGCCAGGCGCGCGCGGCAAACGACAATCGTCCGCCGCGGCGCCAGGCCAGCATCAGATTCCACTCCACGGGTGGGCCGGCCAGCGGAATGATGTCAAATTGCGCTGGCGCTAGCGTGTCGCAATACATCTTCGGCAGCAGGCAAATACCCACGCCCAGACGCACGAGCGAGGCAATGAAGTCCCACTGGCCGCTGCGGCCGGTGATGCGCGGCGCAAAACCGGCCCGCTGGCAGGCATCGAGCACGATCTCGTTCAGGGCAAACGCGGCGCCGTAAAAGATGAATGGACTGTCGGCCAGCTCGGCCAGGGCCACGCTGCTGCGGCCCTGCCAAGGCGAGCCGGGCGCGGCCAGCAGGCATAGCGGTGAGCGCACGAGGGGCAAGGCTTCGAAATCCTGCCAGGTTGCGGCATTGCCCGGGTAGTCGAGCATGGTGCCCAGCTCCACCGTTCCCGTGCGCAAGTCGCGCTCGATCGCTTGCGTGCCGCTTTCATACATCTTTAACTCGATGCCCGGGTAGCGCTGGTGGTATTCGGCCAGCCATGGCGCCAGGGTGGAATGCGTCTGCGGCGACACCCCCACGCGCAGCTCGCCCCGCTCCAGCTCTTGCAAGTCGCGCAATGCCACCTTCAGTTCCGCGTGCAATGCCAGCAATTCATGCGCGCGCGACAGCACCACCTTGCCCGCGTCGGTCAAGCTAAAACGCTTGCCGGCGCGGTCCAGCAAAGCCAGGTCCAGCGATTGCTCGAGCTGGGCAATCATCTTGCTGACGGTGGGTTGGGTCACATACAGCTTGGCGGCCGCGCGTGTAAAACTGTTCTGTTCGACCACCTCGACGAAGTAGCGCAGCGAGCGGATATCCATGATGCATTCCAATATCGAATGATAATCATAAGTTTAAGTCATTTTATCTTTTGATGTGGCGTCACTACAATGAAAACTTCCCCCAGCCGCTAGAAAGCCCGCCGTGAAAGCCTTACATCCTCCCAGCAGCGTCCTGCCATCCCTCCCCGCCTGGCGCCAAAGCGTGCTGACCGCGTGGCAAGTGGGTATCCTGATTGCCGCCTGGTGGCTGGCGGACGAGGCCGCTTCCGCCCTGCATTTGCCGTTTTCCGGCGGCGTGGTAGGCCTGTTCGTGCTAGTGGCGCTGCTGCTGGCGGGCTGGCTGCAGCCGGCCGCCATCGAGCTGGGCGCGAACTGGCTGCTGGCGAACATGCTGCTGTTCTTTATTCCGCTGGTCGTATCCGTGGTGCAATTTACACAACTACTGAAGACACAAGGGGTGATGCTGTTCGTAAATATCGGCCTCGGTTTTGCCAGCGTGATGCTGGCTACGGCGTTGACGGTGGAATGGGTGTGCCGCTATGAGCGCAAGCTGCGCCTGCAAAAACTGCTGCGCCTGCGCGCAGCCAGGGCGGCAGCATGAGCACCTTGCTGCTGTCCCTGCTGTTCTTGCTGCTGACGCTGGTCTTGTTCTATGCCAACCAAGCCGTGCACCGCCGCTATCCACATTTTTTGCTGACGCCCGCCATCTGCACCTCGGCCATCCTGATCCTCATCGTGCAGCTGACCTCGACGCCGTTCGCCACGTATTTTGGCGAAACGCGCTGGCTGCCATGGCTGCTGGGGCCGGCCACCGTCGCCTTCGCACTGCCCATCTTCCAGGAGCGCAAGCTGATACGCAAGCATGGGCTGGCCTTGTCGCTGGGCAGTTGCGCCGGCATCGTCGCCTCCGTGGCCGCCACCCTGCTGCTGGATCGGCTGCTGGGCGTGCACGGCGACATGGCGCGCAGCCTGCTGGCGCGCTCGGTCTCGACGCCCTTCGCGCTGGAAGCGTCGCGCCAGATGGGCGGCTCGGCCCAGCTGACAGGGATTTTTGTCGTGATGACGGGTTTGTTCGGCTTGCTGCTAGGCAAGCCTTTGCTGAAACTGCTGCCCTTGCGCATGCGCATCGCCCGTGGCGCCCCGTATGGCGCAGCCGCGCACGGTTTCGGCCTGTCCGTGGCGCGCCGCGTGGGTACGGAAGAAGGCGCCGTGGCCAGCTTGACAATGATCTTCTCGGGCGTCGTGACGGTACTGCTGGCGCCGCTACTGGGCAGATTGTTAGGCTAAGGCGCCACGGCGCAGGCCTTTATCGGGGATAATACGTCTTTCCCCATTTGAAGCAGCCGCGCCACGATGAAATACCCTGCAGTCCTGCCTTTCAGCGACATCCTGTCCCGCTTGCACGAATTCGATGCCATCATCGATGTGCGCAGCCCGTCCGAGTTCGCCGAAGACCACTTGCCGGGCGCCATCAACCTGCCCGTGCTGGACGACGAGCAGCGCGTGCGCGTGGGCACCCTGTACAAGCAGACCAGCGCCTTCGAGGCGAAAAAGCTGGGTGCGGCGCTGGTGGCGAAAAATATCGCGCGCCATATCGAAGAAGGTTTCCTGGGCCACCCGCACGATTGGAAGCCCCTCGTCTACTGCTGGCGCGGCGGCAACCGCAGCGGCGCCATGGCGCACATCCTGGCACGCATCGGCTGGCCCGTGACGCAGCTTGACGGTGGCTACAAGGATTACCGGCGCCATGTGAACGCCGAACTGGCGACCCTGCCTGAACGCTTTGACTTCATCAACGTGCTGTGCGGCCCCACGGGCAGCGGCAAGAGCCGTTTGCTGCAGGTACTGAATAAGCAAGGCGCGCAAGTGATCGACCTGGAAGACCTGGCCGCCCACCGCGGCTCCGTACTGGGCGGCTTGCCGGACGCAGACCAGCCTTCGCAAAAGGCGTTTGAAAGTGCGCTGTGGCAGCAACTGCGTCATTTCGACGCGCAACTGCCCGTATTCATCGAATCCGAAAGCAAAAAAGTGGGCCGTTTGCGTGTGCCCGACGCGCTGATGGACAAGATGCGCGCAGCCGAGTGCACGGATGTGCAGTTGGCCACGCAACAGCGGGTGCAACTGCTGATGGATGATTACGCGCATTACGTGCTCGACGCCGAGCGTCTGAACGTGCAGCTGGCCCTGTTGACGCAGCTGCATGGCCACGAGAAAATTGCCCACTGGCAGCAGCTGGCCACCTCGGGCCGCATGGCCGAGCTGGTAGAACAGTTGCTGGTGCAGCACTACGACCCCGTCTACCGGCAATCGATCGCCCGCAACTTCAGCCGCTACGCCCAGGCGGCGCCGCTGATCTTGCCCGATATTTCAGAACATGCCTTTGAGCAAGCCGCGCGTGCATTATGTGCTATCGTCGGCGCACCCCGTACCGCTAGCGCCGCGTGAGCGCTGGCGCGGCTTCTAATGAACTTTTTGAGCAGGATGACGACCATGTCCGATAGCGCAGCAACACCCAATACACCCATCCGATTGACCGAGTTTTCCCATGGCGGCGGCTGCGGCTGCAAAATTGCGCCCGGCGTACTGGCCGACATTTTAAAGGGCAGCGGCGGCTTTCCCCTGCCCAAGGAATTGCTGGTCGGCATAGAAACCTCGGATGACGCGGCTGTCTACCAGCTCAACGACGAGCAGGCGCTGATCGCCACCACGGATTTCTTCATGCCCATCGTCGATGATCCGTTCGACTTTGGCCGCATCGCCGCCACCAATGCCATTTCCGACGTATACGCCATGGGCGGCACGCCCATCATGGCACTGGCTCTGGTCGGCATGCCGATCAACAAGCTGCCGGTGGAAACCATCGGCCTCATCTTAAAGGGCGGAGAAACCATCTGCGCCCAGGCCGGCATCCCCATCGCGGGCGGCCACACCATCGATTCCGTCGAGCCCATCTATGGCCTGGTGGTACTGGGCTTGGTTCACCCCTCGCAGGTGAAACGCAACGCCGGTGCCCGCGCCGGCGATAAGCTGGTGCTGGGCAAGCCGATCGGCGTGGGTATTTTGTCCGCTGCGCTGAAGAAAAACGCGCTGGACGCCGATGGCTACGCGTCCTTGATCGATAACACCACTAAATTGAATACCCCGGGCAAGAAACTGGCCCTGCTCGACGGCGTGCATGCGCTCACGGATGTGACGGGCTTTGGCTTGCTCGGCCATACGCTGGAGCTGGCGCGCGGCGCCAAATTGCAGGCGCGCATCGCCATGCAAGACGTGCCGCTGCTGCCGCAAGTGCTGCAACTGGCGCAAAATGGCAACATCACGGGCGCCTCGGGGCGCAACTGGCAGGGCTATGGCGCGCAAGTGGCGCTGGACGACAGCCTGAGCGCCATCGACAAGGCGATTTTGACGGACCCGCAAACGGCCGGCCCTCTGCTGGTAGCCTGTGCGCCGGAAGCCGTCGAGCAAGTGCTGGCGATTTTCCGCGCCGAAGGCTTTGGCGACGCCGCCGTCATCGGTGAGATGCAGGAAGGCACGACCGGGGTTTCAGTATTTTAATGAACAAATTTTTTGCAAAGGCAGTCCCATGACCAAGTTCTCCACCTCATTGAACAAGTTCCCCGCCATCCTGGCCACCGTCGCCGCCACCCTGGCCATCCACAGCGGCCTGGCGCAAGCGCAGCAAGTGCTGCGCGTGTCCGCCATCCCCGATGAAGCACCGACGGAATTGCAGCGCAAGTTCAAGCCGCTGGGCAGCTATCTGGAGAAAAAGCTGGGCATGAAGGTGGAATTTACGCCCGTCACCGATTACGCGGCCTCGGTCGAAGGCTTGATCAACAACAAGCTCGACATGGTCTGGTTCGGCGGCTTTACGTTTGTTCAGGCGAACGTACGCAGCGGCGGCAAGATCGTGCCCCTGGTGCAGCGCGAGGAAGACACGAAGTTTCGCTCCGTCTTCGTCACCACCAGCAAAGACATCAATCAGTTGTCCGACCTGAAGGGCAAGAACTTCACGTTCGGTTCGGAATCGTCGACCTCGGGCCACTTGATGCCGCGCTACTACCTGCTGGCAGCCAAGATCAACCCGGACACGGACATGAAGCGCATCGCGTTTTCCGGTGCGCATGACGCCACCGTCGCCGCTGTCGCCGGTGGCAAGGTCGATGCCGGCACCTTGAATATTTCCGTGTGGGAAAAATTGCTCGAAGCGAAAAAGGTTGATCCAAGCAAGGTGCGCGTGTTTTACACCACGCCCGGCTACTACGATTACAACTGGAGCGTGCGCGCCGACATGAACCCCGTGGTGCGCAAGAAGCTGACGGACGCCTTCCTGGCGCTGGACCCATCCACGCCTGAAGGCAAGGAAATCCTCGAGCTCCAGCGCGCCACGAAGTTCATCCCGACCAAGGCCGAGAACTACAAAGATATCGAAGCTGCCGCGCGCGATGCCGGTCTGCTCAAGTAAAGCAAGCCAATCCGCTGGCCGGCGCCGCCACTGCGGTGCGCTGGCCAGCACTTTCCCCACTCTCGCATGACATTCCAACTTCACAAGGTCAGCGTCCACCACGCGGGCGCCGCCAGCAATGCGCTGGCCCTGCGCGAGCTGGACCTGAACGTGGCCCAAGGTGAACAGATCGCCCTGATCGGCCCTTCCGGCGCCGGCAAGACCAGCTTGCTGCACACACTGGCCTGCGCGCTGCGCCCCGCATCGGGCAGCTTGAGCGTACTGGGCAGTTCTCCCTGGCAGATCGGCAGCGCCGAGCGCCACGCCTTGCGCGCGCGCTTGTTCCTGGCGCCGCAAACGCCACCGCTGCCGCCGCGCCAGCGCGTCGTCAATGCCGTGCTGGCGGGACGCTTGCCGCAATGGAGCTTGTGGACGGCGATCCGTTCCCTGCTGGCGCCCGTCGATCCGCGCGCCGCCTGGGAAGCGCTGGGCAAATTCGAGCTGCAAGACAAATTGTATGCGCGCGTCGATCGCCTGTCCGGCGGCGAACGCCAGCGCTGCGGCATGGCCCGCGCGCTGGTATCGAATGCGCAAGTGTTCCTCGTCGACGAACCGTTGTCCGCGCTCGATCCCACACTCGCTGTGCAGACGATGAATGTGCTGCAAGCCGAAGCGACAGCGCGCCATGCCACGCTGATCTGCAGCCTGCACCAGGTGGACATCGCGCGCGCCTGCTTTACGCGCATCGTCGCCCTGCGCGACGGCCAAATCGTCTTCGACGCGGCCAGCGCCGAGGTCAGCGACGCCATGATCGAACAACTGTACCGCAACAAGGCCGACGCCGCGCCCCAGGCCGAGGCCGATGCGCTACAAGCGAACCTGGACGCTGCGAGGCCGCTTTGCTGAAAACCGCGAATGCCGCCATGCCGCGCGATCCGGCCTGGCGCGCCCGCCTCAGTGCCGCTGCCGTCGTGCTGCTGGTGCTGTGGCCGATGCTGGTGCAGGCTGAATTTAAGCCGTGGATTTTATGCGATGCGCAAAGCCTGGCGGCCACCTGGCAATTCATTGCCAGCTTCGTGCCACCCGCCCATACACTGGAATTTTTGCACCTGGTGGCCATTGCCAGTTGGGAAACCATCGCCATGGCCACGGCCGGCATGGCGCTGGCCATGCTGGGCGCCATACCCCTGACCCTCCTGGTGACGGAGCGCCTGTCGATTTCGCGCATCGGCTCTGGCCAAGTGTCGCCGCTCGCCGCTGGCGTGCGCCATTGCGTGCGTGCGCTGCTGGTGCTGCTGCGCAGCGTGCCGGAACTGGTGTGGGCCTTGTTATTGGTGCGCATCGTCGGTCTGGGGCCGACGGCGGGCGTGATTGCCATTGCCCTCACGTATTGCGGCATGCTGGGCAAGGTGTATGCGGAAGTGCTCGAATCGTCGGACGCCGCCGCCTGCAACGCCTTGCTGCACAACGGCAGCGGCCGCCTGCAAGCCTTGCTGTACGGCGCCCTGCCCGAATCGGCCGCCGAATTGGTGTCCTACACGATTTACCGCTGGGAGTGCGCGATCCGCGGCTCCGTCGTGATGGGCTTTGTCGGCGCCGGTGGCCTGGGCCAGCGCATGGATGAATCGATGAAGATGATGGCAGGCAATGAGCTGGCCACCATGCTGATCGTGTTCGTGCTGCTGGTGGCGGGCGCCGACGCGGTCTCGGCAATGCTGCGCCGGAGACTGGCATGAAGAATGACACCTCCATGCTGCCTGTTTCGCCTCGCGTGCGCTGGTCGACCTGGGCCTTGCTGGCCGGCTTAGTGCTGCTGGTCATCGCCAGCTTTGCCACCCTGCCCTTGAAATGGGGCGAATTCTTTAGCGCCGATGCCGTGCGCACGAGCGCCGACTTCCTGCACGGCTTCGCCCCGCCCGACCTGGCACCCAACTTTTTGATGAAAATTGGCGTCGCCACCTTCGAAACCCTGGCCATGTCGGCCATCGGCACGGTGATTGCCGCTCTCCTGGGCGCGCTGCTGGCCCTGCCCGCCAGCGGGCGTTTCGGTACCCTGGCCCGCAATGCCACGCGCGCAATATTGAACGTGCTGCGCTCGATCCCCGAACTGGTGTGGGCCTCCATCCTGCTGATCGCCGCCGGCCTGGGCCCATTCGCGGGCACCCTGGCGCTGGCGCTGCACACGGTGGGCGTGCTGGGACGCTTGTTTGCCGATGCGTTTGAAAATTGCCCGCCCTTGCCGGCCGCCAGCTTGCGCATCAATGGCGCGCGTCCCGCCGCCACTTTCCTGTACGCCACCTTGCCGCAGTGCGGCCCGCAAATGATGTCGTATACCCTCTACCGCTGGGAAAACAATATCCGCGCCGCCGCCATCCTTGGCGTCGTCGGTGCGGGTGGCCTGGGGCAGATGCTGAAATACCACCTGTCGCTGTTCCAGATGCCCAGCGCCGCCACCGTCATCGTCGCCATGCTGCTGATGGTGGCCGCCGTCGATGGCCTCAGCTACGTGCTGCGCCGCGCCATGACGCGATAAATGAGACTGTCTACAGCATGAAAAACTGCTCCTCGCCGCCCGCTACTGACTGCATGCCAGCGCGGCCCCGCTCGCAGACTTTACCGGCAGGTGGCAACTGCAACGCACCACCGTCCCGCACCATAGCGTCATCAAGGGGGCGTCTCAGAAAACGGAAAAAAATCGTACGCTAGGACCCGGCGAACGGACGTAGCGGCCTGAACTTGCCCGCGCCAACCTTGGCGCTGCTGCGCCAGAGGTAATCGCCGGTCAGGTTGATGTGTTCCCAGCCCAGCGGCGACAGATACTGCAACAGCGCCTCATCGACGGCATGACCGTTGCCGCGCAAAGCATGCGCGGCGCGCTCCAGATAGACCGTATTCCACAACACGACAGCCGCCGTCACCAGGTTGAGGCCGCTGGCCCGCTAGCGCTGCTGCTCAAAGCTGCGGTTGCGGATTTCGCCCAGCCGGTTGAAGAACACCGCCCTGGCAAGCGCGTTGCGTGCTTCGCCCTTGTTCAGCCCGGCATGGACGCGGCGGCGCAGTTCCACGCTTTGCAGCCAGTCCAGAATGAACAGAGTCCGCTCGATGCGCCCCAGCTCGCGCACGGCCACGGCCAAGCCGTTCTGGCGCGGATAGCTGCCGAGTTTGCGCAGCATCAGCGAGGCCGTCACCGTGCCCTGCTTGATCGAGGTGGCCAGCCGCAGAATTTCATCCCAGTGGGTACGGATAGCTTTGATGTTCAACTTGTCGCTGCTGATCATCGGCTTGAGGGCGTCATAGACCGTTTCACTCTTCGAGATGAACAGCTTGGTGTCGCCCAAATCGCGGATGCGAGGCGCGAAGCGAAAACCTAGCAGGTGCATCAGCGCAAAAACGTGATCGGTGAAGCCCGCCGTGTCGGTGTAGTGCTCCTCGATACGCAAGTCTGACTCGTGGTACAGCAGGCCGTCGAGCACATAGGTCGAGTCGCGCACACCGACATTGACCACCTTGGTGTGAAACGGCGCGTACTGGTCGGAGATGTGGGTGTAGAACGTCCGTCCTGGGCTGCTGCCATATTTCGGGTTGATGTGCCCGGTACTCTCGGCCTTGCTGCCGGTTCGGAAGTTCTGGCCATCCGACGATGACGTGGTGCCGTCGCCCCAATGCCCGGCGAAAGGATGCTGGAACTGGGCGTTGACCAGTTCGGCCAGCGCCGCCCCGCAGGTTTCGTCGCGGGGATGCCAGGCTTGCAGCCAGGCGAGCTTGGCATAGGTCGTGCAGGGCACGACTCGGCCATCTTGGTCAGGCCCAGGTTGATTGCGTCGGCCAGGATCGTGGTCAGCAACAGGTTCTTGTCCTTGGCCAGGTCGCCCGATTTCAGGTGCGTAAAGTGCCGGGTGAAGCCCGTCCACTCATCGACTTCAAGCAGCAGTTCGGTGATCTTGATGTGCGGCAGGATCATGGCCGTCTGGTCGATCAACGCCTGCGCGGTGTCGGGTACCGCTGCATCCAGCGGCGTGATTTTCAGACCCGACTCGGTGATGATGGCGTCCGGCAGGTCATTGGCCGCCGCCATCCGGTTGACGGTGGCGAGTTGAGCTTCAAGTAGTTCCAGGCGTTCGCTCAGGTACTGGTCGCAGTCGGTGATCACGGCCAGCGGCAATGCGCTGGACTGCTTGAGACTGGCGAACTTCTCCGGTGGCACCAGGTAGTCCTCGAAGTCCTTGAACTGGCGTGAACCCTGCACCCAGATGTCACCGGAGCGCAGCGAGTTCTTGAGTTCCGACAGCGCACACAGCTCGTAGTAGCGCCGGTCGATGCCAGTGTCGGTCATCACCAGCTTCTGCCATCGCTTCTTGATGAAGCCGGTCGGCGCGTCGGTAGGCACCTTGCGGGCGTTGTCGGTATTCATGCCGCGCAGCACCTCGATGGCGTCGAACACGTCCTTGGCTGCGGGCGCGGCCCGCAGCTTGAGCATGGCGAGCAATTCCTGTGCGTAGCGGCGCAAGGTGGCGTAACTCTCGCCGATGCGGTGGAGGAAATCGAAGCCCTCGGGCTGGGCAAGCTTCTGCGCCTCGGTGACGCTCTCGGCGAAAGCGTCCCAGGACATGACGGCTTCGATGGCGGCGAACGGGTCGCGGCCCGATTGCTTGGCATCGATCAGCGCCTGGCCGATGCGTCCATACAGCCGCACCTTGGCGTTGATCGCCTTGCAGGATGCCTGGAACTGCTGCTGATGCTTGTTCTTGGCGGCGTTGAACAGCTTGCCGAGGATGCGGTCATGCAGGTCGATGATTTCGTCGAGGCGGCGGCGATGCGTGTCCGCCAGTGATTCGGACAGGGCTTCGTAGATGCGCCGGTTGGCGCGGGTAATGGCCTCGGCGCAGACCCGCTCAATGACATCCAGCGCCGGGATGATAATGTGTCGGTGGCGCAGCGTGTCGAAGACGCTAACAGCTAGCACGATGCCCTTGTCCGTCTGCAATGCCAATTCGGCGGTGGCATGGACGGCCTGCCGGTAGTGCGCCAAGCCGAATGGCTCCACACCCAAATATGCACGCAGCTCAAGCAGATGCTCGCGCCGGGTTTCTTCCCTCTCTGCATACTGTGACCAGCACGATGGATCGATGCGCAGTTGTCGTCCGATCCATTGCAACAGGGACATTGGCAGGGAGGAATCGGGCAGCAAGCCTTGACCAGGGAAGCGCAGCAAGCACAACTGCACTGCGACGCCCAGGCGATTGGCGTCGCCTCGCCGCTGGCGAATCAGTGAGAGCTCAGTTTCACCGAAGGCATAGTGCCGGATGAGTTTATCTTCGGTGTCGGGTGGCAACAGTAGGCTTGCCCGCTCGGCAGCGGACAGGACCGAACGGCGCGGCATGCAATCTCTTTCTTCTTGAAAACGAGGGTTTTTGAGAGGCTACACCAGGCCACCAACATGACACGCCAAATCAAGGCGTTGCAATTCTCGAAAATAGTTCTGGAAATACTATTCTCGATCCATTAGTCTTGCAATGAGTTTCGATAATGAAAGCGACCCAAAAATGTCTCCCATCTATCTCATCGAAGGCCCGGTTGGTGCGGGCAAATCAACTTTCGCTAAATCTCTAGCAACCCAATTGCAAGGTACGCATATCGCACTCGATGAGTGGTTCTCAAAACTGTTCAGTCCAGATCGGCCGGTAGAGGACGTAATTACTTGGTATCTGCAGCGCAAAGACAGATTGTTGGATGTCATTTGGAGTCATGCAGTAGGCATGTCTAACGCAGATCAGGTTCCGATCCTTGAACTCGGATTGATACAGCGGCAAGCCAGATATGACCTGTATGCCAAGGCTCACGAGATTGGCGCAACACTTAAGTTATATGTGCTGGACGCGCCCGTGGAAGTACGCCGGCGACGAGTAAGGCAACGCAACGAGCAACGTGGATCGACATTTTCAATGGTGGTCCCAGATCACATCTTTGAAATAGCCAGCAACATGTGGGAAGCCCCTGATCAAACCGAGATCGCTGCCTTCGATGCCAAAGTTCTTACGACTGAGAAGCAAGGTTGACGATGCTTATCGGCTATGCCCGTGTTTCGACGCAGGATCAAAATCTAGAGTTGCAGCGCGAAGCCTTGACCAAGGCCGGGTGCCAGAAAGTCTTTGAGGATAAGGTAAGCGGTACTCGGGCCGACCGCCCTGGCTTGGCCAAGGCGCAGGAAATACTGCGTGAGGGTGATACCTTGGTGGTCTGGAAGCTGGATCGATTGGGGCGCAGCGTTAAGCAACTGGTTGACCTGGTCGGCGAGCTGCACAAGCAGAGCATCCAGTTCAAGAGCCTGACCGACGCTATCGACACCGGTACGCCATCTGGCCGGTTTTTCTTCCACGTCATGGCCAGCCTCGCCAAAATGGAGCGTGAGCTAATCGTCGAGCGTACCCGCGCCGGACTGGATGTTGCCCGCCAGCTTGGCCGCAAGGGCGGTCGCAAGCCCAAGATGACCGAGAGCAAGATCGAGTCAGCCAAGAAGCTGCTGGCCAGCGGCGTGCCTGCCAAGGACGTGGCCAAGAACCTCGGCGTGTCCGTTCCTACGCTGTACCGCTGGGTGCCAGCCTCGACGCAGGCTTAGCGTACGATTTTCCCCGTTTTCTGAGACGCCCCCATCAAGCACGGTGGCGAGCCGCACGATCGAGCGTCATGATGCTGGCAGGAACATACAAGTAGATTTCCCCAACCATGGCCGCGCCACCAGTGAAAGAATCTTGCCGATTTGAACAATATCATTATCCGCGCCAGCAGCGCGGCCGACTGGCCGGCACTGAAAACCACGCGCCTGGCCTCCCTGCTCGACACCCCCACGGCCTTTGGCGCCAGCCACGCCAGCGCGGCCCGCTTTACCGATGCCGACTGGCAACAGCGCGCCATTAGCACGCCGCTGCGCACCTTTTTCCTCGCCTTTGATGGAGAGCAAGCCATCGGCCTCGCCGCGCAAGTGGTGGCCGGCAATGGCGAGTGCCATCTGATCGCCATGTGGGTGCAGCCGCAATGTCGGGGTCTGGACGTGGCGCAGCGCCTGCTCGACGCCGTGAAACAATGCGCCGTCGGCAATGGCCACGCCCGGCTGGTGCTCGACGTGGCAGCCGAGAATGCGCGCGCGGCAGCGTTTTACCAGAAACAGGGTTTTGCCTTTTTGCCGGAATGGGCGCCGCTGGAAAGCCACCCGCATATCCAGGTGCAGAAGATGGCGTGGCGGGCGCCAGCATAAGCCCAAGCAGCCCCTCTTTCTGCAATTGCAGCCCGTGATACGCCTGCTTGCTCACCCCCAAGGATGCACTGTGCTTGATTCGATTTTCGACGCCATCGTCTGTGCTGCAGACCTTAGTCGAAGCAGTGCTTCACCAGTCCCATGTGGGCAGCGCAGAAAACCGGTGTTGCCACCACGATCAATCCATGAAGTACAATGGATATATCTGATAAATTCATGAACATGGCTCATATAAATGCTTGAACGCATCCACCTCAACATCGTCCAGCAAGTCGAGAAACAAGGGTCCTTGACAGCCGCTGCGGGCGTGCTGAACCTGACACAGTCGGCGCTGAGCCACAGCATGAAAAAGCTGGAGCAGCAACTGGGCACCGACGTCTGGCTGCGCGAAGGGCGCAATCTGCGCCTGACGCAGGCCGGACAGTACCTGCTGGCGGTGGCGAACCGGGTGCTGCCGCAATTGGACCTGGCCGAAGAGCGCCTGGGACAATTCGCACAAGGCGAGCGCGGTGCGCTTCGCATCGGCATGGAATGCCACCCTTGCTATCAGTGGTTGCTTAAAGTGGTTTCCCCCTATCTGACAACTTGGCCCGACGTGGATGTGGACGTCAAGCAGAAGTTCCAGTTCGGCGGGATAGGCGCGCTCTTCGGCTACGAGATCGACCTGCTGGTCACCCCCGACCCGCTGTACAAGCCGGGACTGAAGTTCGAGCCCGTGTTCGACTATGAGCAGGTGCTGGTCGTGGCCAAGGGTCATGCCTTGGCTAGCGCGCCCTATGTGGAGCCGCAGCAGCTGACGCAGGAAGTGCTGATCAGCTATCCCGTCGACATCGAGCGCCTGGACATCTATAACCAGTTCCTGCTGCCGGCCGGCGTCACGCCCAGGCGCCACAAAGCCATTGAAACGACCGACATCATGCTGCAAATGGTGGCCAGCGGGCGCGGCGTGTCGGCCCTGCCGCGCTGGCTGGTCGAGCAATACGCGAGCAAGATGGACGTGGTGCCGGTGCGGCTCGGTGTGCACGGCATCGCCAAGCAGATCTTCCTGGGCGCGCGCGAAGCGGACACCGCCATCGACTACGTGCGCGCTTTCATCGCACTGGCCCGCCAGCCCGTCGTCGCCAGTGCGCAAGCCAGCAACTGATGGCGTCCAGCGTCGAACGCAAACGACTTTCATGACCGGAGCTGGCAAGGCACCAGGCAAACGCCATCACTATAAAGAATGCCCCATGAAAATGAAGACCTGGGCCGGGATCGCAATGGTCGCCGCCCTTCCCTTGGCTAGCGGCCACGCCACGGCGCAAGAAACAATACGCATTGGTGTCATCGCTGCCCTCACGGGCCCGTTTGCCAACACCGGCAAGCCATTCGAAGATGGCATCAAAACGTACTTGCTGCAGTACGGCGACCGTGTGGCCGGCAAGAAAATCGAAGTCATCTACCGTGACGATGGCGGCACCAACACCGAGATGTCCAAGCGCGCGGCGCAGGAACTGATTACGCGCGACAAGGTGAGCTTCCTGATCGGCTTTTCGCTGACGCCTAGCGCGCTGGCCGTCGCCCCCATCGCCACCAGGGCCAAGATCCCGATGATCGTGATGAACGCTGTCACCACTGGCATCACCGCGAAATCGCCGTATATGCTGCGCACCGGCATGACGATGCGGCAGATGACCGAGCCATTCGGCACCTGGACGGCAAAAAACAAGGTCGGCAAGGTCTACACCCTGGTCAGCGACTACAGCACCGGCATCGATGCCGAAGCGCGCTTCGTCAAGGCCTTTAGCGCAGGCGGCGGCAAGATCGTGGGCTCGTCACGCGTGCCGCTGGCGAACCCGGACTATTCGCCCTTCGTGCAGCGCGTCAAGGATGAAAAACCGGATGCACTATTCTTTTTCGCACCTGGCGCGGAAGACGGCATCGGCGTGCTCAAGGCCTTCAGCGACAAGGGTCTGGACAAGGCGGGCATCAAGTTCCTCGGCGTCGGCGACATGAGCAGCGACTCGCCTACCCTGGAATCGCTTGGTGACCGAGCGCTCGGCGTCATCACGGTGCTGAACTACTCAACTGCGCTCGACAATGCGGCGAACAAGACTTTTCTGAAGGCTTACGCGGCAGCAAATCCCCAGCGTCCACCTGCCACCTTCGTCGCCGTGACGGCCTATGACACCATGGGCATGATCGCCGAAACCATCCGCACGCTCCATGGCAACGTGAGCGCCGACGCGGCGCTCCGGGTGCTGTCGAACATGAAGTGGAGCAGTCCGCGCGGTCCGATCAGCATGCATCCAGAAAGCCGCGACATCGTACAGAATATGTATATCCGCGAAGTCAAGAAAGTCAACGGCAAGCTAGTCAACCAGCCTGTCGCCACCCTCAAGGACGTCATGCCGAATTAAATCTCTGCGTAGTCCAATGCCGCAGATGGCGCGCGGTGCTGCTTGCCTGGAACGCTGTTGTGCTTTGAGCACCACGACAATGAGACGCACCCCGGCAATGAGACCACTCAGAATGCGCCAACATAGTTCTCCGCCAGCGCCGTTGCCATGGCACGCGAGTTGACAATGTTGGCCAGTTCGGCGCGCTGCATCTCGCGTTCGAATGGCGTAGCGTCGGCGAAGGTATGCAGCAGGCGCGTCATCGTCCAGGAGAAGTATTCGGCGCGCCAGATGCGCTTCAGCGCTGCGTCACTGTAGCCATTCAAACGCTCCTCGCTGCCCTGGCGATAAAACTGTTCCAGCCCGCGCGCCAGCAACTGCACGTCCGATACGGCCAGGTTCAAGCCCTTGGCGCCGGTCGGCGGCACGATGTGCGCGGCGTCACCTGCCAGGAACAAACGCCCGGCCTGCATGGGCGTCGAGACGAAACTGCGCATGCCGATGATATTTTTCTGAAAAATATGCCCTTCTTTCAGCTTCCAGCCGTCGTGGTTTTCCAGCCGCGCATGCAGTTCGGCCCAGATGCGGTCGTCCGACCAGTTGTCCACGTGGTCGTTCGGGTCGCACTGGAAATACAGCCGCTGCACCGTCGGTGTACGGGTACTGACCAGGGCATAGCCGCGGTCATGCTGGGCGTAGATCAATTCTTCGGACGATGGCGCCGATTCCACCAGGATGCCAAACCAGCCGAAGGGATAAATGCGCTGGAAATTCTTGCGCAGCTCCTGGGCAGGCATGGCCGGTCGCGCCACGCCATGGTAGCCATCGCAGCCGATGATGAAATCGGCCTCCAGGGTATATGCCTCGCCGCCATGGCGGTAGCTCACGCGCGGACGCAGGGTCTGCGTGTCATGCAGTTCAACGTCGGCGACCTCGAATAGCACGCTGCCCTTTGCCGCCAGCCGTGCCGCCACCAAGTCCTTGATCACCTCGTGCTGCGGATAGACGGTGATCGCCTTGCCCGTCAATTCGCTCAAGTCGATACGGTGACGGGCGCCATCAAAGGCCAGCTCGATGCCATGGTGCAGCGCGCCTTCGCTGCGCATGCGCTCGCCGACGCCGGCCTGCGTCAGGATGTCCATCGTGCCCTGCTCCAGCACCCCGGCGCGGATGGTCGACTCGATGTCGGTGCGCGAACGCGCTTCCAGTACCACCGATTCGATGCCCTCCAGATGTAGCAGATGGGATAACAGCAGGCCGGCCGGGCCGGCGCCAATGATGGCGATTTGAGTACGCATGACAGTCTCCGATGTTGTGGTGGTATGCCTGCATGGTAGCGGCGCAGGGAAGAAAAAAACATGGATGAAATACGCTAAAACTTGTACTATTTATACACGCCTAACCTTTCAAACAATGTCCATCCATGCAAGATACCGCCTTGACGAGCACACCGGAAATTCCACAGTTCTCGCTGTATGGAGAACAATCAGGGGCGGAAAACGCGGAGTTTGTGCATATCGAATTGATCGAAACGCGTAGCCGCCTTCACGACTGGCATATCGCCAGGCATACGCATCCAGGCCTGTTTCAGGTACTTTTTTTATTCGGCGGCCAGGTCAGTGCCAGCGTCAACGACGCGCTGTGGCAGCGTACTGCCCCCGTCGCCATCACCATCCATTCCTCGGTGGTGCATGGCTTCGACTTTTCACAGGAAGCGCAAGGCTACGTGCTGACAGTGGACCAGAACGTGATCTTCACGGTGGCGCAAAATCACGTCGACCTGTATTCATCGCTATTCGTTGAACCGCTGGCGATTGACCTTGCCAGCGCGCCCGACATACATGGCCGCCTCGATTCGCTGCTACAAAACCTGCTGGTGGAGGCGGCCTGGCCGCAATATGGACACACCCTGATGCTGGAATGGCTGGCGCGCAGCGCTTTGCTACTACTTGTGCGCGTGCATGCAGAGCACCGGCTGGCAGACCAGTCGGGACGCAGCGACTTTGAGCTGTTCAGTCGTTTTCGCGCCGCAGTGGAGCAGCACTACAAGCAGCAATGGCAAGTGGGCCAGTACGCCGATGCCTTGCGCGTCACGCCGACGCGATTGAATCGCCTGTGCCTCAAACTGGCGGGAAAGTCCGCTTTCGACATCACGCAGGACCGCTTGATGCTGGAAGCGTGCCGAAAACTCACCTATGTCCCCGCCAGCATCGCCAGCATCGCCTATGAACTGGGGTTCCAGGACCCGGCCTATTTCAGCCGGCTCTTCAAGAAGCGCATGGGCGCCACGCCCAAGCAGTTCCGCCGCCATTCGGACGAAGGCCGCGAACCTTAGAGCAAGGAACTCAGCTCGACCTGTATCTTGATCAGCGCAGGCAAACAGCGCTGCACCATCTGCTCGATCGGAATGCGCCCCGCATGCACGCTGATATTCATCGCCGCCACTATGTCACCGCGAAAATTTTTCAATGGCACCGCGATGGTGCGCAAGCCAAGTTCAAGTTCCTGGTCCACCAGCGCATAGCCGCGCGCCCGCGCCCGCGCGATTTCCAGCAGCAGCCGCTCCTTGCTGACGATGGTGTGCTCAGTGATCTGCTCCGGTTCTGCGCGCGCCAGGAAGGCGTCGGCCTGCTCTGGCGTGAGGCTGGCGAGCAGCATGCGGCCATTCGCCGTGCAGTAGGCAGGTACCCGCGTCCCAGGCTGCAAAGTGGCCGACACCAGCTGGCCCGCACTCACGGCGGCCACGCACACCAGTTGGTCGTGATCGAGCACGCCCACGGATGCCGCCTCGCCCAGCGCGTAGGCGAGCCGATACAACAGCGGCTGCACCACGCGTGGCAAGCGCGCTGAATGCAGATAGGACTGTCCCAGCCGCAGCACCATCGGCGTCAATGAAAACAGCTTGTTTTCATGCCGCATATAGCCGAGGTGCGTCAGCGTAATCAGATAGCGCCGCGCCGCAGCACGCGTCAGGCCCGTGCGTTCGGCCACTTCCGCGATGCTCAAGCGGCTGCGTTCCTGGTCGAACGCGGCGATCACTTGCAAGCCCTTCTCCAGTCCGGCGATCAAATCGCGGCTGGCAGGCAGCTCTGTTGCTAATGTCATTGTGTAGAAAAAACCTGATTTGGGCGCTATTCGCACAAATTGTGCGCATAGCGAATATAGCACGCCATGGCGACCTTGTAAGGATGGTAGCGCTTGCCTACCATCGTTTCACCCTGCCACATGACATAACAAGGAGACAGCTTTGAAATTCGATGCCATCGCCCCCGGCGTATATCCGGAATTGATCTACCCTCCCTACAAATCGACCGCCAAGCGCGGCCCCACGCAGCCGCTGCTGCGCCTGGACGCCAGCGTGCCAGTCACGCACAACATCGTGCCCTCGCCGCGCATCTTGTTGCCGCATGACATGGATCTGACGACCCAAGGTGATGCCGCACCGCTGGGCGAGAAAATCGTCGTCACCGGTCGGGTGCTGGACGAAGATGGCAAGCCGGTGCGCAATTCACTGCTGGAGGTGTGGCAATGCAATGCCGCCGGCCGCTACCGCCACAAGCGCGACCAGCACGATGCGCCGCTGGACCCGAACTTTAACGGCTGGGGCAAGATGATGACCGATGATGCGGGCCGCTACCGCTTCGTCAGCATCAAGCCCGGCCCCTACCCCTGGGGCAATCACGAAAAGGCATGGCGCCCTGCGCACATCCACTTTTCCTTGTTCGGCAATGTCTACGCCCAGCGCCTGGTGACGCAGATGTACTTCCCCAGCGATCCGCTGTTTGACTACGACCCCATCTTCCAGAGCATTCCCGACCTGGCCGCGCGCCAGCGCCTGATCTCGCGCTTCAGCCTGGAACACACCGTCGACGTTGACATGCTGGGCTATGAATTCGACATCGTCCTGCGCGGACGCGACGCTACGCCGTTTGGCATTTAAGGATACTCACATGAGCAATATCACGACTTCGCAAACCATCGGCCCATTTTCCCACGCAGCCTGGCAATGGGCGGTAGACCTGTGCGCCGCCGACCGCCTGCAAACGACTGCGCCCACCATCGTCATCCACGGCAGCATTTTTGATGGCGACGGCGTGCCCATCAACGATGCGCAGATCGAGGCATGGCAGCCCGCTGGCGCCGCAGCCGAATCAGCCCAGGCCATGCCCGGTTTTCGCCGCGTGCCCAGCGACGACGCGGGCAACTTCAGTCTGCGCCTGTCACTATGCACACAGGCGCCCGGCGAACCGCTGGCCTACATCACAGTATTCGCGCGCGGCCTGGTGAAACATCAGTTCACCGCCGTGTTCCTGGACAGCGACACGCACCTGGCGCAATCGGCCATACTGGAGCAAGTGCCGGCCGCGCGCCGCGCCACCTTGCTGGCCACCCAGGCGGGCGACGGCCAGTACAACTGGAGCATCCACATGCAAGGGCCGCAAGAAACGGTATTTTTCGACTATGTGTAATGCACAACGGGAGGCGCTGTGAGCGTATCGATCTTTGACAGCTTCCTTACCACCAGCGAGATGATCGCCGTGTTCGACGACGCGGCGATCGTGCAAGCGATGTTTCGCTTCGAGCAGGCACTGGCGCAGGCGCAAGCCGACGAAGGCATGCTCGCGCCAGCCGCCGCGCATGCCATCGCCTCGGTCTGCAACGCGCAGCTGTATGACATTGCCGCCATCATCAGCGACGGCCGGCGCGCCGGCAGCCTGGCCATTCCTCTGGTGAAAGAGTTGACCCGCACCGTCGCCCTGTACGATGCGCAAGCGGCCAGCAAGGTCCATTGGGGCAGTACCAGCCAGGACGTGATCGACACGGCCATGGTGCTGGCCACGCGCGACGCCCTGCTGCTGCTTGAGCATGGCTTGAACAGCTTGGGTCAGCACTTGCTGCGCCTGGCGCAGCAGCACCTTGCCACGCCGGTGCTGGCGCGCACCCTGATGCAGCCGGCGCAGGTGACCAGCCTGGGCTTCAAGCTGGCCGGCTGGCTGGCGCCACTCGTGCGTGCACGGGCGCGCTTGCGCATATGCGCGCAGCAGGCCCTGCAACTGCAGCTCGGTGGCGCCGTCGGCACGCTGGCCGTGATGGGCGAGCAAGGTCCGGCGGTGGCGCGCCGCATGGCCGATGCACTGGGCCTGAAGGTGGCCGATGCGGCCTGGCACACGCAGCGTGATGAATGGGTGCGCCTGGGCCTGGAAGTGGCCGTGCTCACTGGCAGCCTGGGCAAGATTGCCACCGATCTGAGCCTGATGGCCCAAGGCGAGATCGGCGAACTGGCCGAACCATCTGGCAATGGTCGCGGCGGTTCGTCGGCCATGCCGCACAAGCGCAACCCCGTCAGCGCCATGATCGCGCTGGCCGCCGCCACGCGCACGCCGCAGCGCGCCGCTGCCCTGCTGGCCAGCATGGGCCAGCAGCACGAACGGGGCCTGGGCAATTGGCAAGCCGAAATGGCAGAATGGCCGGGCCTGTTCCTCAGCGCGCATGGCGCCCTGCAGGCACTCAACGATGCCTGCGCCGGCCTGCAAGTCGATGCGCCGCGCATGGCGCGCAATATCGACGCACTGCAGGGCCTCGTGTTTGCAGAAGCGGCGGCAGCCTACCTGGCGGCTGCCATCGGCCGGCCGCAGGCGCATGCGCTGCTGGAAAACATGAGCGGCAAGGCGCTGGCCACGGGGCGCCACCTGGCCGACATACTGGCCGAGGCCGTGCAAGCCGATGCCACGCTGGGCGCACAGGTCGATCTGGCGCATTTGGCGACCCTGTTCGATGCCACTGCTGCGGCCACGCCTGCACGCACGCTGGCGCAACAGCAATTGCAGCGCTTGCGTAGCGACATCGCCACCCTGGACGCCGTCCCCCACCCGACCCTTACTCACCATCTATCGCGAGGCCAGCATGCGCCATGACCCCATCGACCACGACTTCGAGCGTGGCCTGAACAACCGCCGCGCCATCCTGGGAGACGCCTGGGTGGAACGCTCGCTGGCGAACGCCAACAGCTTCAATAGCGACTTCCAGAACCTGATCACGCGTTTTGCCTGGCATGAGATTTGGGGCCGTCCCGGACTCGAACAAAAGACCCGCCGCGCCATCGTCCTGGCGATAACCGCCGCGCTGGGCCGCTGGGAGGAATTCGAACTGCACGTACGCGCCGCACTGCTCGGCGAGGCATCGAACCGTTTGACACCGGACGAACTGAAGGAAGTGCTGATGCAGTCGGCCATCTACGCCGGCGTTCCTGCAGCCAATACGGCCTTCACGCACGCCATGGCGATCCTGCACGAACTGGGCCCGCAGATAGGCTATACGCTGGCCCCCGTGGCACCTGCGGCCAGCCACCATCCAGGCACGGGCTTTGAAGGGCGCAGTGGCGGCAAGCCATCGCTGCACTACAGTGTGCGCGCACCGCGCAGCGGCAAGGCGCCGCGCCACACGGTGGTGCTGAGCCACGCGCTGGGCTGCGATCTGAGCATGTGGGATGCGCTGGCCACGGCCCTGGCCGAAGATTGCCGCGTGATCGCCTATGACCATCGCGGCCATGGCGGCTCGGAAGCGCCTGCCGGCATGTACGACATGGCGACGCTGGCCGACGATGCCGCAGCCCTGCTGCGCGAACTCGATACGGGGCCGGTGCTGTGGATAGGCTTGTCGATGGGCGCCATGGTAGGCCAGGAACTGGTCTTGCGCCATCCCTCGCTGGTGCGCGCCCTGGTGCTGGCCAACACCACTTCCGGCTATCCGGGCGCCACACGCGAACTGTGGCAGCAGCGTATCGCCACCGTGCAGTCGCAAGGCGTCGATGCCATCGGCGACGCCGTCATGGGGCGCTACTTCACGCAGGACTTCCGCGAGCAGCATGCCGCCACGGTGGCGCGCTTCCGGCGCCGCGTGGTCAGCACCGACGCTGTCGGCTATGCCGGCTGCTGCCATGCCGTCGGCGAGGTCGATACCACTGCGCGCCTGGGCGCGATCGCCGTGCCGACCCTGGTCATCGCAGGAGCGCTGGACCAGGGTACGCCAGTGGCCATGGCGCAGGTCCTGGCCGATGCCATTCCCGCAGCGCAGTTGGTCGTGCTGCAACAAGCCTCGCACCTGAGCGTGATCGAACAGCCGCAGGCGTTCGATCACGCCGTACGCAGCTTCATCGCCCACCTGTAAAAAAATGGCGGCGTCCTTCAAGGCGCCGCCATCTTGCGTGCTTACTTAGATTCCCTCTTCACACGCCCGTAGCGCGCACCTGCCGGTGCTGGCAGAATTGGACTGCTCTCTGACATGCAACAGGCGGCCCGCGTTGCAGGTCGCTTCACTGACATCAAGCCACCGAGACCAGCCGATCGAGCTTGTCGCCATCGGCCAGCAGGCTGGCACTGTCGGAATCGTGCACAATGCGCCCCCGGTCCAGCACGATGGCGCGCTCGGTCAGCGACAGTGCCAGGCGCGCATGCTGCTCCACCACGATGACGGACAAGCCTTCATCCTTCACCAGCCGGCGCACTATGCGCACCAGTTCCTGCACGATGATGGGCGCCAGTCCCTCCATCGGCTCGTCGAGCAGCAGGATGCGGGGATTCGTCATCAGGGCGCGGGCGATGGCCAGCATCTGCTGTTCGCCGCCCGACAACTGGTTCCCCATGTTCTGGCGCCGCTCCAGCAGACGCGGAAAGATCGCATAGATCTTTTGCAGATGCCATGGGCCGGGGCGGGCCACCACCGTCAAATGCTCTTCTACCGTCAGCGAGGGAAACATGTGGCGCTCCTGCGGTACCCAGCCCAGCCCGGCGCGCGAGCGCTTCCAGGTAGGCACGCGCGCCAGGTCGCTACCGTTCCAGCGGATCGTACCCCGGTGCAAGCGGGTCAGCCCCATCAATGTCACCAGCAAGCTGGTCTTGCCAACGCCATTGCGTCCCAGTAGCGCCAGGCTGTCTCCCTCGTTCATCGACAAGGACACGTCTTCCAATACGATCGATTCGCCGTAGCCGGCGCTGACCTTCTCCAATGCCAGCAGCTCACGCATGTTCGGCCTCTCCCAGATAAACTTCCTTGACGCGCGGATCGGCCGCGATCTCTGCCGGCGTACCTTCCGTCAGCACCTTGCCTCCCACCATCACCGTGATGCGATCGGCGAAGCGGAACACCAGTCCCATGTCGTGTTCGATGAACACCACCGTGACATCGCGTGGCAATTGCGCGATCACTTTGAACAGTTCCCGGCTTTCGGCCGAAGGAATGCCGGCGGCCGGTTCATCGAGCAGCAAGATGGACGGCTTGGTGGCCAGCGCGAGGGCTATTTCCACCAGGCGCTGCTTGCCGTATGCCATGCTGCGCGTGATGCTGTTGATCTCGTCCGTCAGTTTCAGGCTGGCAAGCAGCGCCATGGCCTCCTCGACCACCTCGCTCTGGCTGGCGACGGTCTGGTACCAGACCGACTGCAAGCCGCGTCGCTCGCTGATCGCCAGCACCACCGATTCGAGCACGGTCATGCCGGCAAACAGATTATTAATCTGGAAGGTGCGCGTCAGGCCCAGCTTGACGCGCTGGTGCTGCGGCAAATGCGTGATATCGGTCTCGCCCAGCCACACCTTGCCAACGCTGGGAGGGAAGGTCCCCGTCAGCAGGTTGATGAAGGTGGTCTTGCCGGCGCCGTTCGGGCCGATCAACGCATGGCGCGCACCGGGCTGGAACGTCAGGCTGACGTCGCTATTGGCGGCAAAGCCGCCCCATTTCTTCGACAGCGCTTCGGTGCGCAGTGTCATCGCGGCGGTGTTCATGCTTTCTCCTTGGCAAACAGTTTTTGCAGACGCTCCAGGCCGCCGAGGACACCGCCGCGTGCGAACAGCACGATCAGCACCAGCAGCATGCCGATGTAAAATTGCCAATACGTGGGATTGAGGCCGGCGATAAAGTCTTGTGCCAGCATAAAGACGGCCGCGCCGATCAGCGCACCATACAGGCGCCCCGTGCCGCCCAGCACCAGGATGATCAATAATTCTGCCGAGCGCGAAAAGCCCAGCATGTCCAGGCCCACGAACTGCGTAGTCTGCGCCAGCAGCGCGCCAGCCACGCCGGCAACGGCAGCGCTGATGGTAAAGATGACACCGAGGCGACGGTTAACGTCCACGCCGATGGCCGGCATGCGCTGGCCGCCTTCGCGTATGCCGATCAGGCTGAGGCCGAACGGCGAATGCACCAGCCTGCGCAGCGCCACGAACAGCAGGAACAGCACCGCGAAACTGTAGAGGTAGGCCGTCTTGCCCTCGAGGTCAAATTCGAACACACCGAACAGTTTGCCGAGCATCATGCCGGACAATCCATCGACGCCACCCGTGATGAAGGCGGCCTTGTTGGCCGCTTCGAACAGCATCAGGCCGATGCCCAGCGTGACCATCAGGCGCGTCAGATCCTGTCCGCGCACCACCAGGAAACTAGTCATGTAACCAAACACGCCGGCCACCAATGCCGCCGCCAGCAAGCCGCTCAGCGGCTCGCCCCAGCCATGCACGGCCAGCAGGCCGGCCGTGTAAGCGCCCAGGCCAAAAAAAGCGGCATGGCCCAGCGACACGATGCCGGCATAACCGAGTATCAAGTCGAGCGACAGGGCAAACAGGCCGACGATCATGATCTGGCTAATCAGCACCAGATAGCCGGTAAAGGCGAAATAGGCGCCCACCGGCAGCAGCCAAAAAGCGATTTCCAGTGCTCGCCAGCGGCCATCGGCCAGGCGCGGCGCAGGCGCGGCAATGCGCGCGACGACGGGAACTTCATGCATGACACTCATGCTTTTCTCCTCATCAAGCCGACGGGGAAGACGATCAACAGCACCACCATCAAGCCATAGATCACGAAAGCACCCATTTGCGGCACATAGTATTTGCCGGCGACGTCAAAAATGCCGAGGATGAGCGCAGCCACCAGCGGCCCCTTGATGGTGCCTGCGCCGCCGACGGCGACCACCAGCAGGAAGTACACCATATACTTGAAGGGGAACGTCGGGTCCAGGCCCAGCACGTCTATGCCGAGGCCGCCGCCCAGGCCGGCCAAGCCCGAACCGAGCGCGAAGGTCAGGCTGAAGACGCGGCTGACATTGATGCCCAGGCCGGCCGCCGCTGTCTGGTTGTCCACCGAGCAGCGGATCTGCGCGCCGAAGCGCGTGCGCTCGATCAGCACACCCAGAGCTGCGGTGACCAGCACCACCACGCCGATCAGGAACAGTCGATAGGCGCCCACGTCCAGGCCGAACAGCGCAACCTGGCCGCGCAGCCAGTCAGGCAGCAGCACCGGTTGCTGGGTCGGGCCGAAGAAATACGTGGCACCCGCCACCGCCATGAACGTCAGACCGATGGAGAACAGCACCTGATCGAGGTGACTGGCCTTGTACAGGCGGCGGTACAGCGTACGCTCGAGCAGCAGGCCGACCAGCGCGCAGATGAGGAAAGCGAGCGGCAAGGTGGCCAGGAAAGGCAGGCCCAGCTGCGATAGCAGCATGACGCAGACATAGCCGCCCAGCATGGCAAAAGCACCGTGCGCCAGATTGATGAAGTTCATCATTCCCATCGTTACCGACAGGCCTACACTGATGATAAATAACAGGCTGCCGTAGGCGATGCCGTCGAATAAAACGCCGATGAAGTTGCCTAGCATATGCCGGCCCTCCGCGCGCGCGTGCTGCGATGTGCAATAGTCACTGCTGTCTCCTTTTTGTTTCTTGTTGTTTTGTATGGTCTTGCTCGCCACCGCATGCCGGCGCCATGCAGGCCACGCCGCCAGGTCATACGCGTTCGATGACGATGGCGATACCCTGGCCGACGCCGATGCACATGGTACACAGTGCATAGCGCCCACCGCTACGTTGCAGTTGGTACATCGCCGTCGTTACCAGGCGTGCGCCGCTCATGCCAAGCGGGTGGCCAAGGGCGATCGCGCCGCCGTTCGGATTGACGCGCGGGTCGTCGTCGCGCAAGCCTAGCATGCGCAGCACGGCCAGCGCCTGCGCGGCGAATGCCTCATTCAATTCGATGACGTCCATTTGGTCCAGCGTCATGCCCAGCTGTGCCAATACCTTTTGCGTGGCAGGCGCCGGACCGATGCCCATGACGCGCGGCGCCACGCCAGCGGTGGCCATGCCGACGATGCGCGCCTTTGGCGTCAGGCCGTGCCGCGTGGCCGCTTGCGCGCTGGCCAGCAGCAAGGCGCAGGCACCGTCATTGACGCCCGAGGAATTGGCCGCCGTCACGCTGCCATCGGGGCGCACCACGCCGCGCAATGTGGCCAGCGCCTCCAGGCTGGACTGGCGCAGGTGCTCGTCGTGTTCGAACAGCTGCGGCTCGCCCTTCTTCTGCGCGATGTGCACGCCGACGATTTCCTGTGCCAGGATGCCATCCTTCTGCGCCTGCGCCGCCTTGCGCTGGCTATGGAAGGCAAACAGATCCTGGTCGGCGCGACTGATGGCGTCGTCTTCAGCAACATTTTCTGCCGTTTCCGGCATCGCATCGGTACCATACAGCTGGCGCATCAAGGGGTTCGGGAAACGCCAGCCGATGGTGGTGTCATAGATGGCAGCGTTGCGGGAAAAAGCCGTTTCCGCCTTGCCCATCACGAATGGTGCGCGCGTCATCGACTCGACGCCACCGGCCAGCATCAGCGCGCAGTCGCCAGCAGCGATGGCACGCGCGGCGCTGCCCACGGCATCCATGCCGGAACCGCACAGGCGGTTCACGGTGGAGCCGGGCACTTCCTGCGGCAAGCCCGCCAGCAGCGCCGACATGCGCGCCACATTGCGGTTGTCTTCGCCGGCCTGGTTGGCGCAGCCATAAATCACGTCATCGATGGCATGCCAGTCGACGCCGGGATTACGGCGCATCAATTCACGCAATGGCAGCGCACCCAGGTCATCGGCGCGCATATCTTTCAGCGCGCCGCCATAACGACCGATAGGGGTACGGATCGCATCACAGATAAAAGCTTCTTTCATGGCGTCTCTCCAGGCAGCGATTGAATCAGCGCAGCGCCCGTGCGGGCCTGCAGTTCGTCAAAGTCCAGGCCCTCCGCCATTTCGCAGACCAGCAGGCCGGCCGGCGTGACGGCCAGCACGGCCAGGTCGGTATAGATGCGGTCGACGCAGGCAACCGCAGTGAGCGGGTAACTGCATTGCGCGACGATCTTGCTTTCGCCCGCTTTGGTCTGGTGATCCATCATCACGAATACCTTGCGCGCGCCCAGCGCCAGGTCCATGGCGCCACCGACTGCGGGAATCGCATCGGGCGCACCCGTATGCCAGTTGGCCAGGTCGCCGCCGGACGACACCTGGAAAGCACCGAGTACGCAGATATCAAGGTGGCCGCCACGCATCATGGCAAATGCATCGGCATGGTGGAAATAGGCGCCGCCCGTCAGCAGCGTCACCGGCTGCTTGCCGGCGTTGATCAGGTCTTCGTCTTCCTCGCCGGGCGCCGGTGCGGGGCCCATGCCCAGCAAGCCATTTTCGCTGTGCAGGAACACTTCGCGATCAAGCGGCAGGTAATTGGCGACCCGGGTCGGCAAGCCGATACCGAGGTTGACATACGCGCCATCGGGAATATCCTGGGCCACGCGGGCCGCGATGTCATCGCGTGTATAGCGCTTGATCATGCTTGCTCCCTGACAACACGTTGCACATAAATGCCCGGGGTGACGATCACCTCGGGATCGAGTTCGCCCAGCGCCACGACATCATGTACCTGGGCAATGGTGCAGCTTGCTGCTGCGGCCATGATAGGACCGAAGTTACGCGCCGCCTTGCGATACACCAGGTTGCCCCAGCGGTCGCCGCGATGTGCCTTGATCAAAGCGAAGTCGGCATGGATAGGTGATTCCAGCACGTACTGGCGGCCATTGATCAAGCGCGTTTCCTTGCCATCAGCCAACAAGGTGCCATAGCCAGTGGGGGTAAAGAAGCCGCCTATGCCGGCGCCAGCGGCGCGGATGCGTTCGGCCAGATTACCTTGCGGCGTGAGTTCGAGTTCGATCTCGCCTGCGCGGTAGAGCGCATCGAACACTTGCGAGTCGCTCTGGCGCGGGAAGGAACAGATAATCTTGCGCACCCGTTTGGCCTTGAGCAATGCTGCCAAGCCGGTTTCTCCATTGCCGGCGTTATTGTTGACGATGGTGAGCTCGCGTGCTCCTTGCGCGATCAGGGCATCGATCAGTGCAGCAGGCATGCCGGCGTTGCCGAAGCCACCGATCATCACGGTGGCACCGTCGGGAACGTCGGCCACCGCCCGTTCCAATGATTCATATATTTTATCGATCACGATATGGTCTCTTGAGTAAAGGTCTAACTTGCCAATCTATTCGCTTTGTTCGATAATCGCACTAATGTATTATTACCGCACAAATAAGTGTACCCATGCGTGGCCCTCGTGGTCAAGCTAAACATGCGCTGCACACAAACCGCAGCGACTCGACTAGAATCAGCCGTACATTGCGGGCACGCTCCAGCGTCGCCGCACCAACCCGATCATGACCATGCCCAAACCAGCCACTAAACCAGCCACCAAGCGCCCCATCAATTCGCCGTCCGAGGCCATCACCGAGCAAGACGCTGCCGAACTCACCATTGCCGAGCAGATCGATGCGCTGACCGATCCCAACTTCATGACCTCCCTGGCGCGCGGCCTGGCCGTGCTGCGGGCATTCAGCGACTCGCGCCGCGCTTTGACGATCGCACAAATTAGCCAGAAAACCGGCATCCCGCGTGCGGCGGTGCGCCGCTGTCTGTATACGTTCCAGCAACTCGGCTATGCTGAGGCGGAAATGAACAATTTTTCATTGCGCCCGAAAGTGCTGACGCTAGGCTATTCCTATCTTTCATCGACGCCACTGGCCGTGTCGTCCCAGCCCTACCTGAATAACATCAGCCGCGCCCTCAATGAATCGTGCTCGCTGGCGGTACTCGACGACAGCGAAGTGCTGTACGTGGCCCGCTCGGCTACCTCGCGTGTGATGTCGGTAGCACTGAACGCGGGCAGCCGCCTGCCCGCTTACTGCACCTCGCTTGGACGCGTGATGCTGGCACAGCTGGAAGCGGACGAACTCGATACCTACTTTGCACAGGCCAAATTACGCCCGATGACCGAGCGCACCATTGTCTCGGAAAAGCAGCTGCGCGAGGTGCTGGCAGGGGTGCGCCGGAACGGCTATGCGATCAATGATGAGGAACTGGAACTGGGTCTGCGCTCCATCGCGGTGCCCGTGCGCGGCGCGTCGGGCAAGGTGCTCGCTGCACTGAACGTCGGCGCGCAGGCATCGCGCGTGAGCGCCACGCAAATGGAACAGGAATTTTTGCCCGTGCTGCAGCGCGGCGCAAAGGAATTGTCGGTGCTGCTGCCCTAGCAGAATTGGTGTCGCCAGGATGCCAGGATGGGGGGGCGACGAGCGCCCCCTCTTTGAACCGCCAGCCCCGCTTAGAACGTATGACGCAGGCCGCCCATCATGCCGTTCTGCGTCTTGCCCGCACCCACCGTGCCGCCCGCATCAAGGGCAACGGCTGATGTCCCCTTGTTCTTCATCTGCCCTACAGCAGCGTACACGGCAGTGCGCTTGGATAAATTGTAAGTCAGACGCGCCGCCAGCATGGTGACATCCGATGCACTCGCCTTGGTGTCACGGTGAGCCACTTGGGCATCGAGCAAGAAGGCATCGAAGCGATAGTTGAAGCCAAGGTAGTACAAATCGCTATCGAGCGCACCGGTGCTGGCGCGCAACTTGCGCTCGACAATGCCGGCGCCAATTTTCGTTGGTCCCACCATCACGTAAGCGTTCAGGGTCGAACGTTTATCCGTGTTGTCGCTGCTGCTCATGCCACCGGCGGCACCCACATTGCCATGCATGACATCGTATGAGGCGCTGACGCCGAAGCCCTTGCTGTCGTAGGCCAGCATCGCTGTCACCTGACGGCAAGCCTTGGCATTGCCTGGTACCTCCCCGGCACAAGCGGTGGCAGCAGGCCCACCTGCGGCCGATCCGTCACGACCGAAACTATAGGTGGCACCTACGCTCACGCCAGAAAAGACGCCCAGGTAGCCCAGTGCATTGTCGCTGCGCGCGTTCGGCAGGTAAGGATCGATGCTGCCGATGGCGAACAGGTTCGGACCCAGCACGTCGGCTTTCATCGTCGCAAGATAGCTCATGTTGTGCTGGCGGCCCACAGTAATGCTGCCTAAGCTGCCCTTCAAGCCCACGTTCGCCTGGCGCCCGAACAGGCGTCCGCCCTGGCCGGTCGCACCAGTATCGACGCCAAAGCCATTTTCCAGCACAAATACGGCTTGCAGGCCGCCGCCTAGGTCCTCGATGCCCTTGAAACCGATACGCGAGGGGACGGAGCTGCTCAGTGACGGCATCTTGGTGATGGCGTCACCGAGTGCATTGGCGTTGGTCGTGTAGACCAGGCCGCTGTCGATGATGCCATACATGGTCACATTGCTTTGCGCCATGGCCGTGCTGGCGCACAGGCCGCCGAGCAGCGCCACGGCGCTACGGATCGTGTTGTTCATACTGTTGTCTCCTCCGGGTTGTAAAACGGGGTTTCCTGCTGGATGCAGAATTTTTATCCATCTTATTGTGTGCGATTATCGCACAAGCAGTTGTTTATCGAACGGAAATTGCGATACTATTGTTCCCGTGATGCATTGTCAAGAACGTATTGACGCTAGCCGTTGCGACAGTATCGCCCTTGCGCGACAATGCGGCACCGTGCCAGACCGTATGCTGGCCCACCATAAAAATGCAATAGATAGGAGACTGAAATGACGATGAAAAAAGCAGCGGCACTGGCGATGCTGGTCGGAACAAGCCTGCTCCACGCCGGCCTGGCACAAGCACAGGACACCATCAAGATCGGTGTGATCGCCGCGTTTTCTGGTCCATTTGCCGATTACGGCAAGCAGATGGAAGGCGGTATCAAGACTTATATGGCGCAGCATGGCGCCAGCGTGGCGGGCAAGAAGATAGAGATCATCCTGAAGGACACCACCGGTCCCTCGCCGGAAATCGCCAAGCGCCTGGCGCAGGAATTGGTAGTGCGCGACAAGGTCGATTTCCTGGCAGGCTTTGGCTTGACGCCGGAAGCGCTGGCGGTTGCGCCGATTGCCGAGCAGGCCAAAAAACCGATGATCATCATGAACGCGGCCACCTCGGCCATCACCAGCAAGTCCAACTATATCGCGCGCTTTTCCATGACTCTGCCACAGATCTCGGCGCCGATGGCCACCTGGGCGGTCAAGAACAATATCAAAAAAGTGGTGACTCTGGTGGCCGATTACGGTCCCGGCATCGATGCCGAAGCTGCCTTCAAGAGCGAACTGGTCAAGGGCGGAGGAACGGTGACCGAGGCGATCCGCGTACCGCTGCGCAATCCGGATTTTTCGCCCTACATCTTGCGTATCAAGGATGCCAAGCCAGACGCGGTCTTCGTTTTCGTGCCTGCTGGCGAGCAGAGTATCGCATTCATGAAGGGCTACCGCGAACGTGGTCTGGCCGAAGCCGGCATCAAGGTTATCGCCACCGGCGACCTGACGGACGACCATGTGTTGCCAGCGATGGGTACGGCAACCCTGGGCGTGATTACTACCTTCCATTATTCGGCGGCGCACAAATCGCCGGAGAACGCTGCATTCCTGAAGCATTTTGCCAGCACCAATCCAGGCGCGGGCAGGCCGAACTTCATGGCAGTTGGCGCCTACGACGGCATGGCCGCTATCTATGAAGTGGTGCGCAAATTGAACGGCAAGATCGATGGTCCGCAGGCAATGGCCGTGCTAAAGGGCATGAAACTGAACAGCCCGCGCGGGCCGATCATGATCGATCCTGCAACGCGCGATATTGTACAAACCGTGTATGTGCGCAAGGTTGAACAAGTCGACGGCAATGTCTACAACGTGGAATTCGATCAATTTGCGAACCAAAAAGATCCCGGCAAAGATCCCGGCAAGTAAGCACTAAGCAGTTCGGATCAGCATTCGCCAACGCTTCGCTGTCGCAGCGCCTATTTCACGCGCTGCTTTTCCAGCTTGCGCGCCAGCGTGCGCCGGTGCATGCCCAGCCTTCTCGCCGTTTCCGAGATATTGAAATCCGTCTCGGCCAGCATTTCATGGATGCGTTCCCATTCCAGGGTCTTGATGTTGCTGACGCGGTTCGACAGTTCAATATCGGCATTGCCGGCAACGTGGCCGAAGGCCGTCTCGATGTCGTCCGTATTCGATGGTTTTGCCAGGTACTGGCAGGCGCCCAGTTTGATGGCTTCGACGGCCGTGCCGATGCTGGCGTAGCCGGTCAGCACGACGATCAGCATTTCCGGGTCGTGCTGATGCAGCATCTGCACGCAAGCCAGGCCCGAAGTATTGCCATTGAGCTTCAAATCGACGACGGCGTAATCGGGGCAATGCTGTTCCAGCAAGGCACTCGCTTCATCGAAATTGGTGGCCAGGATGACCTCATAGCCGCGCCGCTCGAACGAGCGGCCCAGGGTGCGGGCAAATGCGGCATCGTCTTCGATGATGAGTAACAGGCGCTCATCTTGCATGGTGATCACTTTCTTTTTCCAGTTTGATGGCCGCCAGCGGCAAGGCCAGGTGCACCAGCGCCCCGCCCTGCACCCGGTTGCGCGCCGTGACCGTACCGCCGAGGGTACGCGCAACATTGACCACCAGGAACAGGCCAAGTCCGCCGCCAGGCTTGCCCTTGCTGCTTTGATAAGGCTTGCCCAGATGCATCAGCATCGATGGCTCGAAGCCGGGACCGGCGTCGGTAATCACCAGGTGCAGTGAATCGGCTTCGCGCGTGGCTTCGAAGCGCAGCCAGTCGGGCGACGCTTCCAGCGCATTATCGAGCACATTGCAGATGGTTTGTTTCAGGGTCGAATCGAAGACCACGGGCACATCGTGCTCGATGCGGTTATCGTACTCGAACTGCTGGATCGGCCGGCTGCTGCGCCACTCGTCGACCAAGTCGTTGAGGAAGGTGTTGATCGTCGTTTTCACGGACGATTCGCCGCGCGCCTCGCCCGCCGAGAGCAAGATGCCGCTGACGATACTTTTGCAGCGCCGCAATTGTGCCTGCATTTCCGTGATTTCTTCCAGCAATTCGCTGTTCTTGCTCAGCTCCGGCATGCGGCGCCAGTCACCGAGGATGACGGACAGGGTCGCCAGCGGCGTACCCAGTTCGTGCGCTGCGCCCGAGGCCAGCAAGCCCATG
The DNA here is from genome assembly GCF_029892305.1 of Janthinobacterium sp. CG_23.4. Lineage (NCBI taxonomy): Bacteria > Pseudomonadati > Pseudomonadota > Betaproteobacteria > Burkholderiales > Oxalobacteraceae > Janthinobacterium > Janthinobacterium sp. CG_23.4. The sequence goes on from NZ_JARXUX010000001.1 coordinate 2,505,127, forward strand.
CGAATGATGTGTTCTTCTTCGGCCGCGCGCTGGCGCAAGTCGGCCACCTTGGCGTCGCCGGCGCGCTGGTTGCGGTTGATGCGCGTGATGAACACCACCAGCAAGGCGGCATTCAAAATAAAACAGATCAGCAAGCCTTGCACGTACAAGCTGGAAAAACCGCGCTCGGGATCGATCGGCAAGATCAAGGGGCCGGGCAGCAAGGCCAGGCCGGCCAGGCACAGGCTGGTAATGGCCACCATGATCCAGGTCGACCACGCTTCGAGCAGCATGGCGCTGAGGAAGACTTGCAACAAATACAGGAAAGTAAACGGGTTGCTGATACCGCCGCTCAGGTAGAGCTGGGCCGTCAGTATGGTGACGTCGACCAGCAAGGCGAGAAACAGCGCCGTATTGGAAACGGGCTGGCGTTCGTGCCAGCGCAGCAGGCTGGCTAAATTGAAAGCGATCAGGCAGGACAGCAATTCGAGCATGTAAGGCACAGGCAAGGCGATACCCAGCCCGAGGCCCACGCCAACGATGGTACTGACCTGGCCGATCACGGCCAGCCAGCGCAGCTGTATCAGCAGTTTCATGTTCTGGTGGCCGGCCGGATGCTCCATCTCGGGGGCTACGGCACCGCGCTCCAGTACTTCGCGATTGGGCAGGATCTCAATCCGGCCCGACATGATCACTTTCTTGCTCTTTATCAAGGCTTTTCTCACGCGCGCGGCGGCGCCTACTCGCGCGCACCAACCACCAGCTGATGCCCGCTACCATCAAGGCCAGCGCAAACCATGTCAGGGCATACACGAGGTGGTTGTTGTGGAAGGAAATTACGGTCAGGCCGCCGACGGGAGCGTCACTGGCAGTTTCCGATTTTTCCTTCGCATCGACAAAGTAAGGCGCCACGTTGGTCAGCATGTGCGAAGCGCCGATGGCAGCCACATCGCGCGAATACCAGTGCTGCGTGGCAGGACTGTTTTCGCGCAGAAAACCGCCACCCGTTTCGCTGATGCGCAACAGGCCATCGACATGAACGATGCCGGCCGGCGTGCTGGCGGCGATGCTTGCGCGTTTCGCCACGAAGCCGCGGTTGACCAGCACAGTGCTGCCATCGGCCAGGCGCAAGGGCGTCACCAGCCAATAGCCGCTGCCCAGTGCGGTCGTGGCCTGCACCAGGGTGTTGAAAATGGGGAGATAAGTACCGGAGAGTCGCACGTGGCGGTATTCATCGGTTTGTGGCGTAATGCTGGCCCAGGCTGCAGGTCCAGGTGCGTCCGTTGCGGGCGCATGTACGCGTTGTTCGACGCGCTCGATCAGGTCAAGCTTCCAGAACAGACGCTTGACTTGCCAGGTGCCCAAGGCACAGAAACCGGCAAAAATGATCCCCGCAAGTATGGCCAGTGCAATGCTTGAATAATGCACAGCCATGCCGCGTGGGCCTGGCGCGGCATCTTGCGATGCAGCGCCAGGGGCGCGCCCGGTGTTGCTTGGGCGCGGTTGACTCATCATGGAGCCGTTTTCGTATGCATGTACTCAGGCATCAGATCGGGCATCATGTTGTGGTTCATGTGGTACATGACCCACACTGAACCAGCCATGGCAATGACCACCATCATGATGGTGAAGATCAGCGCCATCATGTTCCAGCCGCCTTCGGACTTGGTGTTCATGTGCAGGAAGTACACCATGTGCACCACCACTTGAACCGCTGCGAACGCCAGCAGGACCAGGCCCATGGTACTCGAGTCGGTGATGACTTTCGTCATTACCAGCCAGAACGGAATGGCTGTCAGGATCACCGACAGGATGAAGCCGATAGTGTAGCTTTTCAGGCTGCCATGATCGTGTTGGTCATGGTGTTGGCTATCGCCGTGTGTGTGGTGGTCGCTCATGGCAGCACTCCCATCAGGTAGACAAAGGTGAAGACGCCAATCCAGATGACGTCCAGGAAGTGCCAGAACAGCGACAAGCACATCATGCGACGGCCGTTTTCCGGGGTCAGGCCATGCTTGTTCAACTGGAACATCAAGGTCACGAGCCAGATTATGCCGAACATCACGTGCAAGCCGTGCGTACCGACCAGCGCGAAGAACGACGACAGGAACGCGCTGCGCTGCGGACCGGCACCTTCGTGGATCAGATGAATGAATTCATATATTTCCAGCGACAGGAAGGCCAGGCCGAACAGGCCCGTGATGCCCAGCCAGACCAGGGTGCTGCGCAATTGCTTGCGCTGCATGGCCAGCATGGCAAAGCCGTAGGTGATCGACGACAGCAACAGCATGGCTGTGTTGACGGCCACCAGCGGCAGGTCGAACAGCGCGGCGCCCGTCGGGCCGTCCGCGTAGTTGCGGCCCACCACGGCGTACGTGGCGAACAGACAGGCGAAGATCAGGCAATCGCTCATCAGGTAGAGCCAGAAACCGAGCAAGCTGCCGTTTTCCGGGTGGTGCTCGCGCACAAAGTAGCTGCGCGTGCTTGGTGCGGCGCCAGCGGCGCCGGTGTTATGGGCGATGGTATCAGACATGGCTGCTCAGCAATTTAGTATAAGCGTCTTCAGTACGAATCACTTCTTCCACAGGAATGTAGTAATCGCGCTTGTAGTTAAAGGTATGGACGATGATGGCGATCAGCATGATCATGAAGCTGATGCCGGCGACGAGCCACATCTGCCAGATCAGGCAAAAGCCAACCGCTGCGCTCAGTGCGGCGATCGCGAAACCAGCCCAGGTATTCTTCGGCATGTGAATCTTCATGAAACCGGACGTCGGACGCTGGTACGCATGTTTTTTCATGTCAGTCCATGCATCGAGTTCGTGCACTTGTGGCGTGAAGGCGAAGTTGTAGTCTGGCGGTGGCGACGACGTCGACCATTCCAGCGTACGACCACCCCATGGATCACCGGTCACGTCGCGCAGGGCGTGACGATTGCGGTAGCTGACGACGAACTGGATCAGCATCGAGCCGATGCCCAGTGCGATCGAGACGGCGCCAAACCAGGCGATGATGGTCCAGATTTGCAGCGACGGATCTTCAAAGTGGTTGACACGACGGGTCACGCCCATCAGGCCCAACACATACAGCGGCATGAAGGCCAGGTAGAAGCCGACCAACCAGAACCAGAACGAGCATTTGCCCCAGAAGGTGTCGAGCTTGTAACCGAAGGCTTTCGGGAACCAGTAGTTAATTGCAGCAAATACACCGAAGACCACGCCGCCGATAATCACGTTATGGAAGTGGGCAATCAGGAACAGGCTGTTATGCAACACAAAGTCCGCTGGTGGTACGGCCAGCAGCACGCCGGTCATGCCGCCGATGGTGAAGGTGACCATGAAGCCGATCGTCCACAACATTGGCAGTTCGAAGCGGATACGGCCGCGGTACATGGTAAACAACCAGTTGAAGATCTTCGCGCCCGTCGGGATCGAGATAATCATCGTCGTGATGCCGAAGAAGGAATTGACGCTGGCGCCCGAACCCATGGTGAAAAAGTGATGCAGCCATACCAGGTACGACAGAATCATGATGACGCAGGTGGCGTACACCATCGAGGCGTAGCCGAACAGGCGCTTGCTGCTGAACGTGGCGACGACTTCCGAGAACACGCCGAACAGCGGCAGAATCAGAATGTAGACCTCTGGGTGACCCCAGATCCAGATCAGGTTGACGTACATCATGGCGTTGCCGCCCAACTCCGTCGTGAAGAAGTTAAAGCCGGCAGCGCGGTCCAGCGACAACATGGCCAGAACCGCCGTCAGTACCGGGAAAGCGGCGACGATCAGGATGTTGGTGCACAAGGCGGTCCAGGTAAAGACTGGCATTTTCATCCAGGTCATGCCTGGCGCGCGCATCTTGACGATGGTGGCGATCAGGTTGACACCGGACAATAGCGTGCCGACCCCGGCAATTTGCAAGGACCAGATGTAATAGTCTACCCCCACGTCCGGACTGCCGACGATGCCCGACAGCGGTGGATACGCCAGCCAGCCCGTGCGGGCGAATTCGCCGACGAACAGCGAGGCCATGACCAGGGCGGCGCCCATGGCAGTCATCCAGAAGCTGAAGTTGTTGAGGAATGGGAAAGCCACGTCGCGCGCGCCGATTTGCAGCGGCACGACGTAGTTCATCAGACCCGTCACAAAAGGCATCGCGACGAAGAAAATCATGATCACGCCGTGGGCGGTGAAGATCTGGTCGTAATGATCGGGTGGCAGGAAGCCGGCATTGTCGCCAAAGGCGATTGCCTGCTGGGTGCGCATCATCAGTGCATCGGCAAAGCCGCGCAGCAGCATGACCAGGCCCAGGATCATATACATGATACCGATTTTTTTATGGTCGATACTGGTGATCCAGTCGCGCCACAGGGGAGCCCAGAGGCGGAAATACGTCAGTGCCGCAACGAGTGCGATACCGCCCAGGCCAACCATTGCAAAGGTCGCCAGCAGGATAGGCTCGTGAAATGGAATTGCATCCCAAGTCAGACGGCCGAAGATAAGCTTCGTCAGATCAATATGGTCTAGCATTGTTACTCTCAGAGAAAAAAGGGAGGCGCCTGGCAAACGGCGCCAATATCTACAACGCAATGCGCTGCGGGATTCATGCAGTCGTTACTTGGCTTGAACACCCTTTTCAACTACTACATCGCTAGCGACTACTGCCGTTACGGCCGCTACCGGGCTATTTGCCATCGTCAATTTATATGGTTCGACCGGCGTTACACATAGGGCGTCGGACACGATGGTACGGTTCAAAATTGCCTTATACAGATCGCTAGGTACGGCGCTAAAACGACGTACCGGGTCGCGCTCGCTTGGCTGGGCCAGCGACAGGTAGTCGTCGCGGTTCAGCGCGCCGCCACCGGCACGTGCCGATGCCACCCATTTGTCGAAGTCTGCATCATTCACGCCGTGGAACTTGAAGTGCATGCCCGAGAAACCGGCACCACTGTAGTTCGCCGAGAAACCCTTGAATACGCCAGGCTTGTTGATGACGGCATTCAATTGCGTTTCCATGCCCGGCATGGCATAGATCTGACCTGCCAGTGCGGGGATAAAGAACGAGTTCATGACGGACGAGGCGGTGATCTTGAAGCGGATCGGACGATCGACGGGTGCATACAGTTCATTCACGGAAGCGATGCCTTGCTCGGGATAAATGAACAGCCATTTCCAGTCCAGCGCCACCACTTCGACGATCATCGGCTTGTGGCTGGCAGGAATCGGGCGATTGGCGTCGATACGGCTCAGTGGGCGATAAGGATCGAGGGTGTGGGTACTGATCCAGGTCAGCAGGCCCAGCACGATAATGATCAGCAGGGGCGCGCCCCAGATGATCAGCTCGAGGCGAGTCGAGTGGTCCCAGTCCGGCTCGTATTTGGCCGCGGTATTGTTTTTTCTATAGCGCCATGCGAAAAGCAGGGTCAGGGCGATTACCGGAACGATAATCAACAGCATCAGCAATGTCGAGATGACAATCAGATTGCCTTGCTGAACTGCGATGTCACCGGACGGGTTCAGTACCACCGTATTGCAACCAGCCAACAATGCGAGAGGTAAGAGAGGCAGTCCGCGACTAACTTTTAATGAAAACATCAGGAAAGTCCAGTACAGGGGATGAAGATATGTTACTGTATTCTCACTGGAACGCGTTGGCAATTGGACGTTTTGTCCTACCCCCTTGCTCGGACTTTTGATAGGTATTTGCGGACTTTTCCTACAACTATCTATCACATAGTCCTACTCCGGGCGTGAGACACCTGGAGTATGTTACGCGTTGGCCTAAGTCGAAACTATATTGGAGACGATCATCATGTCCAGCACACACATACACAGCGGGAATGTACCCGCCGACTCCTCCCCGCACTCCCCGCACAATGCCAGCGGGAAAGCCACAGTCGACTCACATATCGACCCCGGCGAGATCGCCGTCGGCGTGATCATCGGCCGCGCTTCCGAATACTTTGACTTCTTCGTCTACGCCATCGCCTCGGTGCTAGTGTTTCCGCGCGTCTTCTTTCCGTTTGAAGAACGCCTCGAGGGCACATTATATGCCTTCCTGATTTTCTCGTTTGCCTTCATCGCCCGTCCGTTCGGCACCCTGATCTTCATGGAGATTCAGCGCCGCATGGGACGCAGCGCCAAGCTGACGCTGGCGCTCTTCCTGCTGGGCGTGTCGACGGCCGGCATCGCCTTCCTGCCGACCTATGCCCACCTGGGCTTTGCTGCCATTATCTGGCTGTCCGTGCTGCGTATCGGCCAGGGCGTGGCGCTCGGTGGTTCGTGGGATGGTCTGCCATCGCTGCTGGCCCTGAATGCGCCAGAAAACAAGCGCGGCTGGTACGCCATGCTGGGCCAACTGGGCGCACCCTTCGGCTTCCTGATCGCCGCCGGCTTGTTCTGCTTCATGTTGGTCAACCTGAGCGATGAAGACTTCCTCGACTGGGGTTGGCGCTATCCTTTCTATGTGGCTTTCGCGATCAACGTCGTCGCCCTGTTTGCCCGCCTGCGCCTGGTGTCGACGCCAGAATATGCACGCCTGCTCGATGAACGCGAACTGCAACCGGTGAGCATACTTGAAATGAGCCGCGGCCAGGGCCGTAACGTGCTGATCGGCGCCCTGGCAGCGCTGGCCAGCTACGCCCTGTTCCACCTGGTCACCGTGTTCCCATTGTCCTGGATTTCCGTCTACCAGACGCGTTCGGCCTCGGACTTCCTGCAAGTGCAAATGCTGGGCGCCGTGCTGGCCGCCATCGGCGTGGTGATCTCCGGCTTGCTGGCCGATAGAGTGGGCCGTCGCACGACCCTGGCCGTGCTGGCCGTGCTGATCGCTATCTTCAGCGCATTCGTGCCGACCCTGATGGGCGGTGGCAATGCCGGCCAGGACGTGTTCATCCTGGTCGGCTTCAGCCTGCTGGGCTTGTCCTACGGCCAGGCAGCGGGCGCCGTGACGGCCAACTTCCCTGCCCGCTTCCGCTACACGGGCGCGGCCCTGACATCCGATCTGGCCTGGCTGGTCGGTGCCGGCTTCGCCCCGCTGGTGGCGCTGGGCCTGTCGGCCAACTTCGGCCTGGCCTATGTCAGCTTCTACCTGCTGTCGGGCGCCGTCGCCTCGCTCGCTGCCCTGAGCCTGAACCGGGCGCTGGAAATTCGCGACTGATACCCGTCGCTGCAGCAGTTGCAAGCACACAGCGCCGGATTCGTCCGGCGCCTTTTTTATACCAGAGCGCTCACGGCTATGCATGCTCTGTTTCGGCAGGGGTTAGCCATGTTTCACATTTCAACTGTACGCTAGCGCACTTTGCAACGCCTTGCAGCGCCTTGCGAGCAGGCGATCCAGCGCCAGGCTGTTATGCTGGCGCACGCTTTGTTTGAACGCCAGAAAAATTGCTTTTCAATTAAAATTGCTTTTCGCGCCAGCCTTAAGCCTTATATGGATATGATGAATACCAAAACCCCGATCGATTCCTTCAGCTTTCGCCGCATCCTCGCCCGTAACGTGACCTTGCCGCTGGTCATCGGGGTCGTCACGGCGCTCGTGTTTGTCGGCCTGATCGCCTACCTGCTCTCGGCGCTGCGCTCGGTCGAGCATTCCGAACGGGTGATCGGTAATGCAAACGAGGTCATGAAGTTGTCGGTCGACCTGGAAACGGGCATGCGCGGCTACCTGCTGACGGGCGATGAAACGTTTTTGGCCCCGTACAAATCGGGCAAGGCAAAAATCAGCGTCGAAATGACTACCCTGCTCGACCTGGTCTCCGACAGCGCCATCCAGGTCGATCGTTTGCGGCGCATCCGCGCGCTGCAAAAACAGTGGATGGAATACGCCGAAAGCGTGATCGCGCAACGCCGCAGCAACCAGGAATTTCTCGCACGCGTGCGCCAGGGTGAAGGCAAGCTAGAGTTTGATGAAATTCGCCGCGACTTTCTTACCTTCCTGTCCATGGAGCAGCGCTTGCGCCAGGAACGCGCCGATACTGCCGAGAGCCGCACCATACTCGCCGTACTGGTATTCCTCGCTCTCAGCCTGGGCATGTCCGGCTTGCTGGCCTATTTGGGACGGCGCGAACTGCTGCGTCTATCCGACATCTACAACGATGCGCTCGAACAGCGCGGCAAGGACAACGACGTGCTGCAGGAGCAAGCCTGGCTGCGCACGGGGCAGACCGAATTGGCGGCTCACACCAGCGGCCAGCTAGGCCTGCAGCAACTGGGGCGGCACGTGCTCGATTTCCTCGCCCACCGGCTCGACGTGGCCGTGGCCACCCTGTACGTCGTCGACGACGATGGTAGTCTGCGTCGCACGGCCGTATACGGCTTCAGGCAACAGGGCGTGCAGGACAAGCAGGTGATCAAGCTGGGCGAAGGCCTGGTGGGCGAGACAGCGCGCGAAAAACGCCTCAAGCATGTGCAGCAAGTACCCGACAATTATCTGAGCGTGACATCGAGCCTGGGCAGCGGCACGCCGCTGGAACTGATCCTGGTGCCCGTCAGCAATGAAGGCATCGTCAACGGCGTCATCGAACTGGGCTTTACGCATCGCGTCAGCGCCCGTGCCAAGCAATGGCTGAACCTGATTGCCGCCAATGTCGGCACCTCGCTGGAAGCGGCCCTGTACCGCCAGCGCCTGCAAAACGTGCTGGAAGAAACCCAGCAACTGAATGAAGAGCTGGAAGTGCAGCAGGAAGAATTGCGCACCGCTAACGAGGAGCTGGGCGAGCAGTCGCGCGTGCTGGAACAGTCGCAAGCCCACCTGGAAGAGCAAAAGGCGGCGCTGGAACAGTCGAATCAGCAACTGGCCGTGCAGGCGCTGTCGCTGGACCAGAAAAACATGGCCATCGTCCAGGCACATGCCCAGCTCGAGGCGCGCGCCGAAGAGCTGCAGCGGGCCAGCCGCTATAAATCGGAATTCCTGGCCAATATGTCGCACGAGCTGCGCACGCCGCTGAACAGCTCGCTGATCCTGTCCAAGCTGCTGTCGGACAACACCAGCGGCAACCTGACGCCGGAACAAGTGACGTTTGCGCAAACCATTTATTCGGCCGGCAACGATTTATTGAGCCTTATCAACGATATCCTCGACATTTCCAAGGTCGAAGCGGGCAAGCTGGAATTGACACCGGCAGCCGTGCCCTTCGACGAACTGCTCAGCAGCATGAAGATGCTGTTTGGCGCCCAGGCGCAGCAAAAGAAACTCGTTTTCACTACGAGCGTGGCGCCGGACGCGCCGCCGTTGTTGCTCAGCGACCGCCAGCGTCTGGAGCAAATCTTGAAAAACCTGTTGTCGAACGCCATCAAATTTACCGATACCGGCACGGTGTCCTTGCACGTCAGCACCGATGCGGCCGGCCAGGTACGCTTCCAGGTGCAAGATACCGGCATCGGCATCGCCACTGAGCAGCAGCAAAAAGTGTTCGACGCCTTCCACCAGGCCGACGGCACCACCAGCCGCTGCTATGGCGGCACGGGCCTGGGCCTGTCAATCTCGCGCGACCTGGCAGCCTTGCTGGGCGGCAGCATCGAGCTGACCAGCACGCCAAGCCAGGGCAGCACGTTTTCCTTGCTGCTGCCGGCGGTCATGCCGGAACGTGTGGCGACAATGACGCAGCAGCAGCAGCAGCAGCAGCAGCCTGCACAAATCAGCGCCACGCCGCCCAGGGCAACGCCCGCCGTCCAGCCCGTCCCGCTAGCCACCTTCCTCGACGACCGCAACAGCGTGGCAGCCGGCAAGACCGGCCAGCGTTCCGTGTTGGTGATCGAGGATGAACCGGCGTTTGCCGGCATCCTGTTCGAGCTCGCGCATGAAATGCAATACCGCTGCCTGGTGGCCCATGGCGCCGACGAAGGCTTACGACTGGCGCAACAATTCCTGCCCGACGCCATCCTGCTCGACATGGGCTTGCCCGACCGCCCGGGCTTGCTGGTGTTGCAGCAGTTGAAGGAAAACCCGCTGACACGCCACATTCCGGTGCACATCGTGTCCGGCAATGACCAGATCCAGGAAGCCATGCAACTGGGCGCCGTCGGTTATGCCACCAAGCCGCGCACGCGCGAGCAGTTGAAGGAAGTGTTCCGCAAGCTCGAGTCGAAGTTCACGCAAAAGATGAAGCGCATCTTGCTGGTCGAGGACGATCAACGCCAGCGCGAAAGCGTGGTCCACCTGATCAGCGATGACGACGTGGAAATCACCGCCGTGGCGCTGGGCGAGCAGGCGCTGGAATTACTGAAGACACAGATTTTCGACTGCATGATCATCGACTTGAAACTGCCCGATATCGAGGGTAACGAATTGCTCGAACGCATGGAACATGAAGAACTGTGTTCGTTCCCGCCCGTTATCGTCTACACGGGCCGCAACTTGAGCCGCGAGGAAGAGGCGGATCTGATGAAGTATTCGCGCTCCATCATCATCAAGGGCGCCCGCTCGCCCGAGCGCCTGCTCGACGAAGTGACCTTATTCCTGCACAAGGTGGAATCGGAACTGTCGAGCGAGCGCCAGGGCATGCTGCAGCAGGTGCGCAGCCGCGAACGCGTGTTTGAGGGACGCAAGATTTTGCTGGTCGATGACGATGTGCGCAACATCTTTGCGCTGACGAATGCGCTGGAGCAGAAAGGCGTGGTGGTGGAAATTGGCCGCAACGGCTTCGAAGCCATCAGCAAGCTCAACAGCGTGGACGATATCGATCTGGTGTTAATGGATGTCATGATGCCCGGCATGGATGGCCTGGAAGCGACGCGGCTGATCCGCGCCGATGGCCGCTATAACAAACTGCCCATCATCGCCATTACCGCCAAGGCCATGAAAAATGACCAGGAAGAATGCCTGCAGGCGGGCGCCTCCGATTACCTGGCCAAGCCGATTGACCTGGACCGTCTGTATTCGCTGCTGCGCGTGTGGATGCCGAAAATGGAACGCATCTGATGCCTCTGCACACGGACACGCAACTGCATGCACTGATGGAGGCGATCTGTCAGCGCTACAGCTATGATTTTCGCAACTACTCCCTGCCCTCGCAGCGGCGTCGCCTGAACCAGGCGCTAGAGCGCTTCGCTTGCGCGGACTTGCCTGCCCTGCAGCAACTGGTGCTGGACGACCCTGCCGCTTTTGGCAAGCTGTTGCAGATGTTGACCGTGCCAGTCACGCAAATGTTTCGCGACCCGGCTTTTTTCCTCGCCGTGCGCCAACACGTGGTACCCGTGCTGAAAACCTATCCATCGCCGACGATTTGGGTGGCCGGTTGCTGCACGGGCGAGGAAGCGCTGTCGCTGGCCATCGTGCTGCACGAGGAAGGCTTGCTTGAGCGCAGCACAATTTACGCCACCGACATCAATCCGCAAGCGCTGGCCACGGCCGCGCGCGGCGCCTATCGGCTGCAGCGCCTGTCCGACTATGGCGACAACTACCTGGCCGCCGGCGGCCTGGGCCGGCTGGCCGATTACTACACGGTCGAGCATGCTACCGCGCAGTTCGACCAGCGCCTGCTCGACAGGATCAACTTTGCCGACCACAGCCTGTCCACGGACAGTGTCTTTATTGAAGCGCAATTGATTTTATGCCGCAACGTGCTGATTTACTTCAATAAAACCTTGCAGGAACGCGCTCTGGGTTTGTTCCACGACGCGCTGTGCCATCGCGGCTTCCTCGGCCTGGGCAGCAAGGAAAGTACCCATTTCACGCGCTTTGCCGTCGGCTTCGACCCATTGCCGGGCGCCGAAAAGCTCTACCGCAAGCGTGCGCTGTCGCACGCCGCCCCCCCCCCATTACGCTGCACGGCATGGCCATGCCAGGAATGAAACATGACAATTGAAACAAGTACCAAACTGCTTATCGTCGACGACTTGCCGGAAAACCTGCGCGCGCTCAATGCCCTGATCCGCGAGAGCGACCGCAGTGTCTACCAGGCATCGTCCGGCGAAGAAGCGCTGACCCTGCTGCTCGAGCACGATTTCGCGCTGGCCATCCTCGACGTGCAAATGCCGGAAATGGATGGTTTTGAGTTGGCGCAATTGATGCGCGGCACGGAAAAAACGCGCCATATTCCCATCGTCTTCGTCACCGCGGCCGGCAAGGAAATGAATTTCGCTTTCCAGGGCTATGAAAGCGGCGCCGTCGACTTCCTGCATAAGCCGCTCGACATCAATGCCGTGCAAAGCAAGGTCAACGTCTTCGTGGCACTGCACCAGCAGCGCAGCGAGACGCGGCGCCAGGTGCAGGCGCTCGAACACAGCCGTCAGCAGCAGGAAGCGTTATTAAAACAATTACGCGTCACCCAGGCAGAACTGCAACGCTCGCTGCGCCTGCGCGACGAATTTATGTCCATGGTGGCGCACGAGCTGCGCACGCCCTTGAATACCTTGTTCCTGGAAACACAGATGCGCACCGTCAACCTGGAACGGGGCAATCTCGCCGCCTTCGAACCGGATAAGCTCAACAAGATGGTGGCGCGCGACGGGCGGCAAATCCGCAGCATGGTGCGCCTGATCGACGACATGCTCGATGTGTCGCGCATCAGCAGCGGCAAGCTGTCGATCCGCCGCGTAGCGGTCGACCTGGTCGGCCTGGTGCGCCGCGTGGCAGACGACCTGGGCGCATGTGCAGCGGCCACGGGCAGCGTGCTCGAAGTGCTGGCATTCGAACCCATCGACGGTGACTGGGATGTCTTCCGCGTGGAACAGATCGTTGTGAACCTGATCAGTAATGCCTTGCGCTATGGCCAGGGCCAGCCGGTCGAAATCAGCCTCGCGCGCACGCAGAACAGCGCCATCATCGAAGTGCGCGACCATGGCATCGGCATCAGTGCGCGCGACCAGGAACGCATCTTCGACGCCTTCGAGCGCGTCATGCACCAGGACCACACGGGCGGCCTGGGCCTGGGCCTGTTCATTACCAAGCAGTTGGTGGACGCGCATGGCGGCGCCATCACTGTGCAAAGCGCGCCCGGCAACGGCGCCCTGTTCAGCGTCACCCTGCCGCTGTCTGGAAGCTGAGGCAGACAAGATAAGCGCACTGTAAGCGCACTGCCGCCAGCCGACTACGCGTCGCGCCGGCGCGTCTTCAGTGCGCCAGCCAATTCTTCGAGGCCAAATGGTTTGCGCAGGAAACGCGCGCTGGCGTCCTGCATCAGGCTGGCGCCCCAGTCGTGCCCTGACGCAAACACCACGTCCAGTTGCGGCCAGTGCACACGCGCATGGCGCGCCAGTTCCAGGCCGGACATGGTGGGCAGACTGATGTCGGTCACCAGCACGTCCAGGCCAGGCATGGCCAGCAGGGGCAAGGCTGCCTCGGCGCTGGCCACGGCATGCACGGTATGGCCGAGCATATTAAGCATTTCCGTCGTCATTTCACGCGCATCGTCGTTGTCTTCTACCAGCAAGATGCGCCGTCCCGACGGATCGGGCGCGCCCACCAGGCGGCGGTCGGCCAGCAGGTGGCGGATGCGCCGCGCCAAGTCTTCGCGCCGATAAGGCTTACTCAACAGCTCTACGCCCGGATCCAGCCGGCCACCTTGCATGATGGCATTGTGCGTATAGCCTGAGGTAAACAACACGGCCAGTTCCGGCAGCAACAGCCGGGCTTGCTGCGCCAGCTCCTTGCTGCTGACAGGGCCAGGCATGACCACGTCCGTAAACAGCAGGTCGATGGCCACGCCCGTGCCCAGCAGGGCCAGTGCCGAGGCGCCATCGTCCGCATGCAGCACGTCGTAGCCCAGGCCGCGCAGCATGTCAACGACAGTATGTTGCACGGGAGCATCATCCTCCACCACGAGGATGGTCTCGCTGCCGCCCAGTACAGGCCCCGTCAGGCCCGCTGGCGGCTCGGCCAGCTTTTCCAGCGAACGCGGCAGATATATTTTGAAGGTTGTGCCGGCACCCGGCGCGCTGTGCACCTTGATGTGGCCCGCGCTCTGGCGGATGAAGCCGTAGGCCATGGACAGGCCCAGGCCCGTGCCATCGCCTTCGCGCTTGGTGGTAAAGAAGGGCTCGAAAATCTGGTCGATCACGTCGCGCTCCATGCCATGGCCCGTGTCAGTAATGGTCAGCAGCACGTATTGCCCTTCGAGCACATCGGCATGCAGGCTGGCGTAGGCGGCATCGAGGGTGACGTTGCTCAAGGTAAAAGTAAGGCGTCCGCCCCCCTGCATCGCGTCGCGCGCATTGATGGCCATGTTCAGCAGCACGTTTTCCATCTGGTTCGGGTCGACCAAGGTATGCCACAAGCCCTCGCTGATGAAGGTTTCTTCGCTGACAGCTTCGCCCAGGGCGCGGCGGATCAACTCGTGCATGCGGCGCAGCAAGCTGCCCAGGTCCGTCACCAGCGGCTTCAACGGTTGACGCCGCGCAAAGGCCAGCAGTTGCGATGACAGTTTGGCGCCACGCTCGACGGCCGAGGCGGCCGAATCGAGTCGCCTGGCCGCCTGCGGATTGTCGGCCACCGTCAGTTTCAGCAGCTGCAAATTGCCGGAAATGATTTGCAGCACGTTATTAAAATCGTGGGCCACGCCACCGGTCAGCTTGCCTATCGATTCCAGTTTTTGCGCCTGCAATAACGCTTGCTCGCTGCGCATCAGCGCCAAGCGCGCCTCCTTTTCATCAGTGACATCGCGGCCGATGGCGTGGATCAGCTTTTGCGCTGGCACGGCCGTCCAGGAAATCCAGCGGTAGCCGCCATCGCGGCGCCGGTAGCGGTTTTCCATGCGCAAGGTGGGCGCGCCATGGGCCAGGCGCGACAAATCCTGCAAAGCCGCCATGCGGTCGTCGGGATGCACGAGGCTGATGAAATCCATGCCCAGCGATTCGATTTCAGGACGTTCGAGGATTTCACTCCAGGCGGGATTGACAGCGATAATCATGCCGGCCAGGTCGGCCACCAGCATGATGTCGGTCGACAGCCGCCACATGCGGTCGCGGTCGGCCGTACGGTTGGCCATTTCCACTTCCAGCGAGGAATTGAGGTAGGCCATCTTTTCCAGCACGTTTTTCTGCTCCTGCACGTCGGTATTCGTGCCCACCCAGCGCAGCACCGTGCCTGTCTCGTCGAACAACGGCAAGGCGCGTGCCAGGAACCAGCGGTAGGCGCCGTCGCTGGCGCGGCGCATGCGGAACTCGTATTCGTAAGCGCTGGCCGTGGCAACGGCCCGTTCCCAGCTTTGCTGCATGGCCTGCACGTCGTCCGGATGCATGCAGTGGCGAAAGCCGCTGGAGACCAGGGACTTCATCGACTGCCCCGTGTATTCGCACACCTGTTCATTGACCCAATAGGTGGCGCCGCTGCCATGCGCCAGCCAAGCCTGGTTGGGCATGGCCGAGGCGAGCGAACGGAACTGCGCCTCACTGTCGAGCAAGGCATTGCGCGCCTGCCAGTGCTGGTCGATATCCTCGCAGGAGCCATACCATTTCGCCGGCTGGCCGCGCGCGTCGAGCCGGCAATAGGCGCGTGTATGCACCCAGCGGTACAAACCGTTTTGCCAGCGCACCCGCATCTCTTGGTCGAAAGGCTGGCCGCTGTCCACCGATGCGCGCCACGCCGCCAGACAATGGGGCACATCGTCGGTATGCAGGGCATCGAGCCAGTTGCTGCCCAGGCCGCTGCAGCCGGTCCATTCGCGCCAGCGCTGCGCCACATAGTCGAGCTTACCGTCGGGGTCGGCCGTCCACAGCACTTGCGTGTTCAGCTCGATGGCGTAATGAAAGTGTTGCTCGCTATCGTGCAGCGCTTTTTCCAGCTGGCCCCGCTCGATGACATGCGCGGCCACGCGCGCGGCCAACACCAGCAATTCGATTTCGGGTTGCGTGGGATAACATGGGGCCTGGAAAAACAGGCCCAGCACGCCCAGGATATGCCCCTTGGCACCGAAGACGGGGGCGACCCAGCAGGCGCGATAGCCATGCAGCATGGCTTCCTTGCGGCCCGCGCTCCAGTGGGCGTCGCGCGAGATGTCGCCGCAATACACGGGCGCACCGGAAAAGGCCGCCGTGCCGAACGGCGAAGCTTCTGCGCCGCCGTGGCGCACGGCCATACACAAGTCTTGCGGCAGGCTAGGGGCCGACAAAGCGTAAAAGCGGTCGGCGTCATCGATCAGCACGAGACAGGCATGTGCGCCGCCCTCGGCCAGGTCTTGCAGCGCCAGTAACAAATGTTCCAGCGCATGGGGCAAGTCGGTGCCTGCGGCGATATTGCCCAGCGCGCTATGCTCTGCGTCCAGCAAGGAAAGAATGTTGTTTGCGTGCACCGTGTCGACAAGGGGAAAACTGATGCCCGAAATATACCATGGGGCAGCCCTCTTCCAGCTAAAACAGCGTTCTGCGACCACGCGGCGCTATGCTAAAGTATTGTTCCCTTCTCAAGCGAAACCAACGATGTCCACCTTCTTGCCATCCGCCCTGCTCGCCTCCGTCGACGGCGCCGTCGTCGCGCCCATGAGCCTGGACGACTACCTGGCCCTGGACGGCCCCGCGCCCACGGCGCGCATCGCGTATGGCTGCGCGCCGTCGCAATACGCCCAGCTGTTCCGGCCCGAAGGCAGCGGGCCTTTCCCCGTCGTCGTACTGGTGCATGGCGGCTGCTGGACGCTGGCCTTCGGCGGTATCGAGCAGATGCGCAACGTGGCAGGCGCGCTCGCCGCGCAAGGCATTGCCGTCTGGAATGTGGAATACCGTCGGGTCGACGAGCCGGGCGGCGGCTATCCGGGCACCTATGCAGACATGCACGCGGCGCTGGACAGCCTGCAGCAGCACGCCGCCCTGTACCAGCTCGACGTGAAGCGCATCATGGCCATGGGCCACTCGGCCGGAGGCCAGTTGGTGCAATGGATCGCCGGGCGCGAAAAACTGCCGAAGAATAGTCCGCTGTACCGCGACCAGTACTTGCCAGTGCCGCATATCCTCAGCCTGGGCGGCCTGGCCGATCTGCGCCACGAACGCGATTTGATCAAGCGCAGCTGCGAACGCGACATCGAGCAATTGGCAGGCTGCGCCAGTACTGAGCGCCCCGACATCTACAGCGACACCAACGCGGCCGACCTGATACCGAATGGCAGCCGCACCGTGCTAGCTACCGGCGAGCTCGACACCATCTCGCCACCGCGCGTCGCGCACGACTATGCGGCCAGGGCCAACATGGCCGGCGACCAGGCACAAGTGCTGATTTTACCCGGCGCCAGCCACTACGACGAGATCGCGGCCACGTCGAATGCGTGGCAGATGATTTTACCGGTGATCAAACAGATGCTGGGAATCGAGGCGAAATGAAGCGCCCATCGTCTGCTTCCTTGGAGCCGCGCATGCGTTCGATTGGTGGCGTGCAGGCTTGGTCGCTATATTTTGCGCAACAATCGCCTTCATCTGGGCCTCAAAAAAGAGTGAGCCCAGCTTGCGTCCAGCTAGGCTAAGCTACGTCAAGCTGCTGTAGATAGGCGACCAGGACGATAAGGTAGAAAAAAAACACTACTTCGGGGTCCGCCGAAAAGTCTGCATCCAAGCTCAATCGTCCACGATTGCGCTTCGATGAGAAGACGGGGCGACAAGGCCCCGG
Source organism: Janthinobacterium sp. CG_23.4 (assembly GCF_029892305.1). NCBI lineage: Bacteria > Pseudomonadati > Pseudomonadota > Betaproteobacteria > Burkholderiales > Oxalobacteraceae > Janthinobacterium > Janthinobacterium sp. CG_23.4. The sequence continues at coordinate 2,522,638 of NZ_JARXUX010000001.1, forward strand.
GGTTTTTCGGACTTACAAAGAGGCCATGTCGATCACGAAGCGATAGCGCACGTCGCTCTTGACGACGCGCTCGAACGCTTCATTGATATCCTGGATGCGGATGATCTCGATATCGGAGACGATATTGTGCTGGCCGCAGAAATCGAGCATTTCCTGGGTTTCCTTGATCGAGCCTATCATGGAGCCCGACAGGCTGCGCCGCGCGCCGACCAAACCGAAGGCACTGATAGGCGGCACGGCACCATCGGGAATGCCGACGATGACCATGCTGCCATCAACTTTCAGCAAGTTGATGTACTGGTTCCAGTCGATCGACGCACCCACCGTGCAGATGATCAGATCAAAAGTACCGGCCAGCTCGCTGAAGGTTTGCGCGTCATTGGTGGCGTAGTAGTGGTCGGCGCCCAGGCGCAGGCCGTCTTCGCGCTTCGACAGCGTCTGGCTCAGTACCGTCACTTCGGCGCCCATGGCGTGGGCTATCTTGACACCCATGTGGCCCAGGCCACCCATGCCCAGGATGGCGACTTGCTTGCCAGGGCCGGCTTTCCAGTGCTTGAGCGGCGAATACAGCGTGATGCCGGCGCACAGCAAGGGCGCGGCAGCGTCCAGCGGCAGGTTGTCGGGGATCGACAGCACATAACCTTCCTTGACGACGATACTGTCCGAGTAGCCGCCTTGAGTGGCCGTCTTGCCATCGGCTTCCAGGCCGTTGTAAGTCTGGATCAGGCCTGGCATATACTGTTCCAGGTCCACGTTGCGCGTCTTGCAGGTGGTGCAGGAATCGACGAAGCAGCCCACGCCCACATGGTCGCCCACCTTGAACTTGCTGACGTTGGCGCCGACGGCGGTGACGACGCCGGCGATTTCATGGCCGGGCACCATCGGGAAGGCAGCGCCGCCCCATTCGTCGCGTGCCTGATGGATGTCGGAATGGCATACGCCACAGTATTTGATCGAGATGGCCACGTCGTCTGCGCGCGGGGCGCGGCGCTCGAACGTGAACGGTTGCAGTGCGGAGGTGGGGCCCAGTGCGGCGTAGCCTTTGGCGATGGTGGTCATGAAATCTCCTGTATCTATAGGTGTGTGACGAGGGGGCGCGTGCTGCGCATGCGATGCTTGCAGTGTGCCTGAGAATGACGGCCACCGTTACCGCGATCCTGCAAGACCTTTGCACGATCCTCCAAATCTGCGTAAGATCAGCTCCTGCCGTGCCGTGCCCTGCCCTGCCCTTCATGACCTTGACATTAACATTGACACTGACACCCATGTCCACAGCACTCGCTCCACAAGATGAAATCGTCGCCCTGATCAGCCGCCACGCGCCGCGCAACGGCGACTACGCGACCGCCATCGGCAATCTGACCTTCCACCGCCAGTCGTGCGTCACCGACTCGCTGTTCCATGCGGCGCGCCCCAGCGTGGCCATCATCGCGCAAGGGGCGAAGGACGTCACATTGGGCAGCGAAACCTTCCATTACAGCCGCATGCAGTATCTGCTGACTTCGGTCGACCTGCCGGTGCAGGTGCGCGTGGCGCAAGCGAGCGAAGAACAACCGCATTTGTGCGTAGTGCTGGGCATCGACATCGTTGACGTGGCGGCGTTGCTCGACAGCGAGGGCGCCAACGGCGGCGCGGTAGCGCAAAAGGGCGTTCCCGCCACGCGCGGCATTTCCGTCAGCGACGTCTCGCCCGACCTGCTCGACGCCATGCTGCGCCTCGTCCGCCTGCTCGACAAACCGCAGGAAATCGCCGCGCTGGCACCCTTGATTCGCCGCGAACTGACCTATCGCCTGCTGAACGGCCCCGTCGGCGCGCGTCTGCGCCACATGGCGCTGAGCAGCAGCCAGTCGCACCAGGTGGGGCAAGCCATCGACTGGATCAAGCACCATTACGCACAGCCGCTGCGCATCGAGCACCTGGCCAGCATGGCGAACATGAGCATGTCGTCGCTACACCACCACTTCAAGGCAATTACGGCCATGACGCCGATGCAGTACCAGAAGCTGCTGCGCTTGCAAGAAGCGCGGCGATTGATGCTGGTCGAGCAGATCGACGCTGGCACGGCAGGCTACCGGGTCGGCTACGCCAGCGAATCGCAGTTCAGCCGCGAATACAGCCGCCAGTTCGGCCGCGCGCCCATGCGCGACGTCGGCCAGGTGCGGGCGCAGCTGAGCGGCGCCGGCATGGCCTATTCCGGCTTGGCGTAAGCGCCCCGGCCCGACGTGTCGCAGATGAACACCTCGTCTGGCTAGAAATAGTATCACTAACACTCACTGAACGGCATTAGCTAGACAGGGGCGCTTTTCAGGCGTGCGCGCCTTGCCTTGCGCGCGGATAGGCCGTATGTTGAAGGCATACTAACAAAGGAAAGCAGCATGACTTCGAACGACTTTGCCAGCACCGCCCTTCCCCTCTATTGCATCGCCGAACTGCGCGCCATCGAGCAAGCGGCCATGCAAGACTTGCCGCAAGGGCTGCTGATGCAGCGTGCCGGCCAGGCTGGCGCAAGTGCCGCCCTCAAGCTGCTGCACGCCACGAAAGACGGCAACGCGGGGCACCGGCGCGTACTGGTGCTGGCCGGCCCCGGCGACAACGGCGGCGATGCGCTGGAAGCGGCCGCGCTCCTGGCCCACAGCGGCACCGAGGTGCGCGTATGGCTGGCGGGCGAGGTGCAAGCCACCTCGCCCGAGCGCGCACAGGCGCTCAGCCGGGCGCGTAACAGCGCCGCGAGCTTCATGGACGCGGCCAGTACCGTGGCCTCGGCCGTCGTGGGCAGCGCGCAGTGGCATCTGGTCATCGATGGCCTGTTCGGCATCGGCGCGTCGCGCCCTTTGGCCGGCGAATGCCGCGCAATGGCGCAGCTGGTCAACGAGCTGGCATGCCCCGTGCTGGCGCTCGACGTGCCCAGTGGCTTGCACGCGGACACGGGCGCCATCGACGGCGTCGCCATCTGCGCCACGCACACGCTCACCTTTATCGGCGACAAGCCGGGCCTGCATACGGCAAACGGACGCGATTATGCGGGCGAAGTGGAAGTGGCCGCGCTGGCCATCGATGCTTCCCTGCTGCCACCGGCCAAAGCCCAGCTAAGCGGCCTGCACCTGTTCGCCCGCCAGTTACAGCGGCGACGTCATAATACGCACAAGGGCAGTTACGGCAGCGTGGCCATCGTCGGCGGCGCGCAAGGCATGGCGGGCGCACCCATCCTGGCAGCCCGCACGGCGCTGCACGCGGGCGCGGGGCGCGTCTACATCGCATTTCCCGACGTGCCACCCGCGTTCGACAGCGGCCAAGCGGAACTGATGTGTCGCCGCGCCCAGGACGTGGATTTCTCTGGCCTGCACTTTGCCGCGCTGGTGGCAGGGCCTGGCCTGGGCGACGACGTCGACATGGTCGAGCTGCTGCAGCGCACGTTTGAGAGCGACAGCGCACTGCTGCTGGACGCCGATGCGCTGAACCTGATGGCAGCCGAAGTGGAACTGCAATCGGCCCTGGCCGTGCGCACGGGTCCGGGGGCGACGATATTGACGCCGCACCCGCTGGAAGCGGCCCGCTTGCTCGATATGACGCTGGCCGAGGTGCAGGCTGACCGCCTGGGCGCGGCGCGCCAGCTGGCCGCGCAGCTGGGCGTGATCGTGGTGCTCAAGGGTTCCGGCACGCTCATCGCCGCGCCCGATGGCGGCATCGTCATCAATAACACGGGCGGCCCCGCCCTGGCCACTGCCGGCACGGGCGACGTGCTGTCCGGCCTGTGCGGCAGCCTGCTGGCGCAGGGTTGGCCGGCATGGGAAGCGGCAGTGGGCGCCGTGTGGCTGCATGGCGCGGCGGCCGACGCGCTCGTCGCCGCTGGCAACGGCCCCATCGGCCTGACAGCTGGAGAATTAATCCCGGCGATACGCAAGCTGATCAATGCCCTGTCGCAGGCTTAATGACGCAGGCTTAATGACGCAGCTGACTGGCGTCAGACCCTGCGGGTCCGACCCATCAGACCAATCTGCCCGCCGCAATCGTAATGGTGCGCCCGCAGCGGGCCGCAATCGAACTGTCGTGCGTGACGAGCACCAGGGTCGAGCCGCGCTCACGGTTGAGTTCGAACATCAGCTGGATCACCGCTTCGCCCGTGGCGGCGTCGAGGCTGCCCGTCGGTTCATCGGCGAACAACAACGGCGGCTCGGTGACAAACGCGCGCGCCAGGGCCACGCGCTGCTGCTCGCCGCCGGACAAGTATTTCGGATAGTGCTTGAGGCGGCTGCCAAGGTTGACCCTGCCCAGCATGGCTTGCGCCTTTTCCTTCGCCTCCGGATCGCCGCGCAATTCCAGCGGCAGCATGACGTTTTCCAGCGCCGTCAGGTGCGCCAGCAACTGGAAGGACTGGAACACGAAACCGAGCTTTTCCTTGCGGAAACCGGCGCGGCCATCTTCGTCCAAGGCGAAGATGTCGGTGCCGTCGAGGATGACCTTGCCCTCGCTGGGCGTATCCAGGCCGGCCAGCAAGCCCAGCAAGGTGGACTTGCCGGAACCGGAGGCGCCGACGATGGCCAGCGTCTCCGCCGTTTGCACGGTAAAATCGACATGATGCAGGATGGTGAGCTCACCATCGGCATCGGGTACGCGCTTGGCCAGCTGGACCACTTCGATGGCCGGCTGGGCATGTTGGCTGTTTTGGCTATTACTTGCGGCGAGCCGCTGGGCCGCTCGCGGTGCTGCTGTCTCGGATGGGAGAACACTGGTGGAAGTCGCTTTAGGGAATTCGGACATGCTGATCTATCTTAAAAAATTTCGTGAACAAATAAGTAGCAAGGGCAGTAGCCGCATGCGGCGGCGCGCACTGTCCCTGCTTCCTGCTGCAGCCCTGCTGCTGGTATCTGGCATGACGAATGCCTATTCTGCACCAAAAACGCTGCTGGTGCTCGGCGACAGCCTCTCAGCCGAATATGGGCTGGCAAGGGGTACGGGCTGGGTGGCGCTGCTGGAACAGCGCCTGGCGGCGCAAAAGAACGATACACGCATCGTCAACGCCAGCATTAGCGGCGAGACCACCAGCGGCGGGCGCGCGCGCCTGCCCGCGCTGCTGGCCAAACACCAGCCCGATGTCGTACTGATCGAACTGGGCGCCAACGACGGCTTGCGCGGCTTGCCGGTAGCGGCCGCTGAAGCGAATCTGCGCGCCATGGGCGCAGCGGCCAGGCAATCGGGCGCGCAGGTGGTGCTGGTGGGCATGCGCATGCCGCCCAACTATGGCCGCGCCTACGGCGAACAATTCTATGGCGTATACGGCAAGCTGGCCAAGGAATGGAAGGCGCCGCTGGTGCCCTTCATGTTCGAAGGCATCGCCGACCAGCCACAGCTATTCCAAGCCGACCGCATGCACCCGAATGCGCAGGCGCATCCAACGATCCTGAAAAATATCTGGCCGCAGCTGTCTCCCTTGCTGAAAGCCAAGTAAGCCGGTTCATAAGCTCACTTAATTTTCATCCCGTTTTCACCCCGAAGGCCGAACTGCCGGGGTCGGCCCCTCAGGGGGATTACGCTCCAATGGAGCGTATTCCGATCACGAAGTGACCGACCCCAGTCTTACGCAGTTGGGTTACATAAAGTGCCCGACTCGCAGACAAAAAAATAGCCGCTCCTGGAGCGGCTATTTTTATGCGTTGCGACCGATTATGGTGCGGTCGGCGCTGCTGCGGCTGGGGCGGAGACCGGCTTGACGATCTTTACCTTGGCCTTGTTTTTCAGGTACTCGACGTAATCAAACATTTCCTGCTGTGCCAGGATGCCGCTGATCTGGTCTTTTTCTTGCTGGCGACGCGCAGCATCGACTTGCGCCGGCTGCTGTACCTTGCCGATGCGGTAGATGCCGTAACCGAGCGCTGGCAAGTCCACGCCAACGTAGGCAGGCAGCTTGCTCGTGTCGGCTTTCATGACTTGCGCGATGGCGGCGCGGTTGATGCCGTCGAGCTTGCTACGCGACACCCATTGTGCGGCGCCGAAACCGGTCGCATCACCAGTCGCCTTCAAGGCAGCCAGCTTGGCTTCGCCAGCTTTTTTGGCCAGCTTTTCCGCTTCTTCCAGTGTCACGCGCTGACGTATCATCGCTTCGACTTCGGCCAGTGGCCGCTTGCTTGCTGGCTTGAATTCCACCACGCGGCCAGCGATCAGCACGTTCGGTGCGACGCTGACGGCTTCCGTGTTGCGCTTGTCCTTCAAGGAATCGTTCGAGAAGATGGCGCTCAAGAACTTGGCGTTGTTGAACGGCGCCTTGCCCAGTGCTGGCGACGGCGTGCGCGACAGGTTGGCGGCGCTTTCGACTTTCAGCTTGAGCTTGTCGGCCACCGGCTTGAGGCTATCCGATTGCTCGTAGACCGTGTTGGTGAACGTTTCCGCCATTTCCGAATATTTCTTGGCAGCAAATTGCTTGCGCAGGTCAGCCGTGATCTCGCCGCGTACTTCGTCCAACGCTTTCACATGCTCTGGCTTGAGCGAGGTGACGGTCAGGATGTGATAGCCGAAATCGGAAGCGACGACATCGCTGATCTCGCCTTGCTTGAGCTTGCTTACCGCGCTCAGCATTGGTGCTGGCAAGCCATCCTTGCCTATCACGCCCAGGTCGCCACCTTGCTCTGCCGAAGCAGGATCTTCCGACTTGGCTTTCGCCACGGCGGCAAAACTGGCAGGCGTTTTGCGCACGTCAGCCAAGATGGCTTCCGCCTTGGCCTTGGCGGCTGCCTTGTCGGCGGACGAGGCGTCTTTCTTGACAGCGACCAGGATGTGGCTGGCCTGGCGCGCTTCCGGCGTCGCGTAAGCTTTCTGGTTCTTCGCGTAATAGCTGCTCACGTCGGCATCGCTGACGTCGACTTGCTCACCGGCGGCGCTGCCGTCGAGCACCACGTATTCGATCTTGGCTTGTTCCGGGATTTCGAAGAACTTACTGTTCTTGTCATAGAAAGCCTTGATCATGGCGTCCGTCACTTTGACTTGCGACACGTACTGGGCGATCGGCAACAGCAATTCCTGCACTTCGCGTTCTTCCGACGTGATGTCGGACAGGCGCTTCGAGACGCTGCTCGGCGCGAAAGCGCTGCCTTGCACGGCGCCGGCCAGTTGCTGCAGGGCCAAGTCGCTGCGGCGACGCGCGTCGTACATCTGCGGCGTCATGCCTTGAGCCGCCAGCATGGCCTTGTAGCGTTCCAGGTCGAATTTACCGTCCGGCAAAGTCAAGCCCGGAATTTCCAGCACTTCCTTTTGCAGCACGGCATCGCTGATGACGAGGTGGCTACGGCCCACTTCGGCAGCCACGGCGCGTTCGGCGATCAGGTTATCGAGGATGCTCTGGCGCGCTTGCGGCGTATCAAACATTTTCTGGTCGAACTGCTCGCCCATCATCTGGCGATAGCGGTCGATCTGCTGGCGTTGCGCTTCTTCGTATTGCTGCTGCGTAACGACCTGGTCGCCGACCTTGGCGATGGTGTTCGCGTCATCGCCGAAGCTTTGGTAGCCGCTGATACCGACCAGTGCAAAAGACGGGACGATGACCAGCATCAAAAGAAACTGCATCAAGCGTCGATGGGTACGAATAAATTCAAACATGGTCAGCCAATTCGGGATGAGTGGATCACTATAAAAAAAGGCGAACATGCGTTCGCCTTGATTTCTTCGGCGGAATGGACGGGACAGATGTCCACTTCCCCTTTAGATTCAACAACTTGGCGCTGGAACTAAAGCAGGATTCTGACGCCCAAGCCATTATCTCCTGATTCTACAATGCCCATAGCGCTATAGCAAGAGTAAATCAGGGAGCGCGCCCTGCCCCGGCGCCGCATGGCTGCTCAGGCGCCAAGCAAAACATAGCCGGGCCATTCAACAGCGGAAAGCTTGAAGCGGATTTAATTGCAAGGGCCAGCCATTTAAAAAGCCGCCGTCGCAGAATTGAAATGACAGGAGCGCCAAGATAATCGGACGCATCGGATGCATAGGACGACGCATAAAGAAAAACCCGCGCTACTTATTCAGCAGCGCGGGTTTCTATATTCTGGCGGAGCGGACGGGACTCGAACCCGCGACCCCCGACGTGACAGGCCGGTATTCTAACCAACTGAACTACCACTCCTTAAGAGCATATTTTTTTGGCGGAGCGGACGGGACTCGAACCCGCGACCTCCGACGTGACAGGCCGGCATTCTAACCAACTGAACTACCACTCCGAAAAATACACAGTACTACTTGCATTTACATCCAGGATTGCGATTCAATGAACTTCAACCCTGAAATCGCGGCACCGTTGGGCACCGCCAAATGCTTTCGGTGATTGTCACCTCACCGAAGTGCATTAGTTTACAGCATCCTTCAAAGCTTTACCAGCCTTAAATTTTGGAACTTTTGCCGCTTCGATCGTGATCGCTTCTTTGGTACGCGGATTGCGGCCGGTACGCTCAGCGCGTTCGCTAACCGAGAAAGTGCCAAAACCAACGAGCGTCACGCTGTCGTTGTTTTTCAAAGTTTCCGTCACGCCGCCGATAACAGCGTCGAGTGCGCGCGCAGCGGCGGCTTTGGAAATGTCAGCTTTTTCAGCAATGTGGTCGATCAATTCAGTCTTGTTCACTAGCATCCCCAATTACAAAGGTATAAAACGTTTACCGTATCGTTGCGGCACTTCTGGCACCACAGCTGTCCGGCGAAAAAAATGTGCAGGCGTATTAAACAAGCCACACTGTATATGTGTCAAGCGCTTTGGGAGCGCAATTCACGTTTCAATATAAAACAAGCGCTCTAAAAGCGCTTGTTCGGGGAAAAAAGGGGAAAACAGTTAGTGTTTTACCACCTCGCCAGCCGCATCCGGTTTCGCCGCAGCGGCCGTGACAGCCTCCACTGCCGCGACTTCTACCAGCGGTTCCGGCGTGCGCTCGAGGGCAATTTCCAGCACTTTATCGATCCAGCGCACGGGCACGATTTCCAGCTTGTTCTTGACGTTGTCCGGAATTTCGGCCAGGTCCTTCACATTTTGCTCTGGAATCAAGACCGTCTTGATGCCGCCGCGATGGGCCGCCAGCAGCTTCTCTTTCAGGCCGCCAATCGGCAACACTTCGCCGCGCAAGGTGATCTCGCCCGTCATCGCCACGTCGGCACGCACGGGGATGCCCGTGAAGACCGACACCATCGCCACCGTCATGGCGGCGCCAGCCGAAGGACCATCCTTCGGTGTCGCGCCTTCCGGTACGTGGATGTGGATATCGCTCTTCTCGAACACGTCGGCCTTGATGCCCAGGCGCTGTGCGCGGCTGCGCACCACCGTGCGGGCTGCCTCGATCGACTCTTTCATGACGTCGCCCAAGGTACCCGTACGGATGATGCCGCCCTTGCCCGGCATCGACACGGCTTCGATGGTCAGCAGATCGCCGCCCACTTCGGTCCACGCCAAACCGACCACCTGGCCCACTTGGTTTTCTTTCTCCGCGACGCCGAAATCGTAGCGGCGCACGCCGAGGAATTTATCCAAATTCTTCGAGTTGACGATGACTTTTTTGTCGGATTTCTTCAGCAGCAGCATCTTCACTACCTTGCGGCAGATCTTCGACACTTCACGCTCGAGCGAACGTACACCGGCTTCGCGCGTGTAGTAGCGGATGATGTCGCGCAAGGCCGACTCGGCTACCGAGATTTCATCTTCCTTCAAGCCATTGTTCTTGATCTGCTTCGGCAGCAAATAACGCTGCGCGATGCTGGTCTTTTCGTCTTCCGTGTAACCGGACAGACGAATCACTTCCATACGATCTAGCAAGGCTGGCGGAATGTTGTACGAGTTCGAGGTGGCCACGAACATCACGTCGGAGAGGTCGAAATCGACTTCGATGTAATGGTCGGAGAACGTATGGTTCTGTTCCGGATCGAGCACTTCGAGCAGGGCCGACGATGGATCGCCACGGAAATCGGCGCCCATCTTGTCGACTTCATCGAGCAGGAACAAGGGATTGCGCACGCCGACTTTCGCCAGCGATTGCAAGATCTTGCCCGGCATCGAGCCGATATAAGTGCGGCGATGGCCACGGATCTCGGCTTCGTCGCGCACGCCGCCCAAGGCCATGCGCACAAACTTGCGGTTCGTGGCACGGGCGATGGACTGGCCCAGCGAAGTCTTGCCGACGCCCGGAGGGCCGACGAAGCACAAGATAGGCGCTTTCAGCTTGTCGACGCGCTGTTGCACCGCGAGGTATTCCAGTATGCGTTCTTTGACCTTGTCGAGGCCGTAGTGGTCGCCTTCAAGCACTTTTTCGGCATTCGCCAGGTCGTTATTGACCTTGGATTTCTTTTTCCAAGGCAAGTTGACCAGGGTCTCGATGTAGTTGCGCACGACGGTGGCTTCGGCCGACATCGGCGACATCAGCTTGAGCTTTTTCAATTCGCTCGTAGCCTTGTCGAGCGCTTCCTTCGGCATCTTGGCCGAAGCGACTTTTTTCTCCAGCTCGTCGAGGTCGGCACCATCTTCGCCCTCGCCCAGTTCTTTCTGGATCGCCTTGACTTGCTCGTTCAGGTAATACTCGCGCTGCGACTTTTCCATCTGGCGCTTGACTCTGCCGCGGATACGCTTTTCCACCTGCAAGATGTCAAGCTCGCCTTCGAGCTGGCCCAGCAGGTGCTCTAGGCGCTTGGCCACGCTGAAAATTTCCAGGATGACTTGTTTTTGCTCAAGCTTCAGGGGCAGATGCGCAGCCACCGTGTCGGCCAGGCGGCCGGCATCGTCGATACCGGACAGTGAGGCAAGGATTTCTGGTGGAATCTTTTTGTTCAGTTTGACGTACTGATCGAACTGCTGCACGATCGCGCGGCGCATGGCTTCGACTTCCGACTCGTCGCCCGGCTCGGACTCGAGCGGCGTGAGGTCGGCGATAAAGTGCGTCGGGGCATCGCTGATATGGTTAATGCGGGCACGCTGCGCGCCTTCGACCAGCACCTTGACGGTGCCATCGGGCAGCTTCAGCATTTGCAGAATATTGGCCACACAGCCAATTTCATAGATATCCGAAGGCGACGGCTCGTCCTTCGCGGCTGCTTTTTGAGCGGCAAGCATAATGCTCTTGCCCTGCTCCATCGCAGCTTCCAGCGCCTTGATCGACTTTGGACGGCCAACGAACAGCGGTATCACCATATGCGGGAAAACGACGACATCCCGCAACGGCAATAACGGCAGTTGAGTTTGCTCAGTTAATTTGGAAGTTGTCATGGCGTACCTTATAGAAAGCGTGTTTACGATGTTGGCGCTCGCTGCCAAAACACAAGACCGGCGAGAATAAATAATTCTGCGAAACAAACATAGTGTCTATTTCGCAAAACTCACCCGCATGACTTTAACAAATGCAGTGGTAATAATAAAAAAGCCACACGCAGCTAAGCGCCGCGAGTGGCTTTACGATTGAAGCCTGCACTCATTAATTTAAATTGTACTGCCATGCATTAGGTAATCAAAACCCTTTTTATGCATTTGTCTCGGCAGTTTTCAATTTTCTCCGGAGGCCTTGGCAGTCTCTTGATAAATCAATAAAGGTTTAGCGCCACTGGTGATGGTATTTTCGTCGATGACGACCTTCACCACGTTTTGTTCGCTCGGCAATTCGTACATGACGTCCAGCAAAGCATGTTCCAGGATGGAGCGCAAGCCACGCGCGCCGGTCTTGCGCGCCAGCGCCTTCTTGGCGATCGCATGCAGGGCGGCCGGACGAATCTCCAGTTCAGCGCCTTCCATCTCAAGCAACTTCGAATACTGCTTGATCAGCGCATTCTTCGGCTCGACCAGAATCTGGATCAGTGCTTCTTCCGTCAATTCGGCCAACGTGGCGATGACGGGCAGACGGCCCACCAGCTCCGGGATCAGGCCGAACTTGACCAGATCTTCCGGTTCCGCTTGCAGCATCAATTCACTGGCCGAACTTTGCGACTTGCTGCGCACCGTGGCCGAGAAGCCGATGCCGCTCTTTTCGGAACGGTTGGCAATCACCTTCGACAGCCCGTCGAAGGCGCCGCCGCAAATGAACATGATATTGGTCGTGTCGATTTGCACGAAATCCTGGTTCGGATGTTTGCGCCCGCCTTGTGGCGGCACGGAAGCCATCGTCCCTTCGATAAGTTTCAACAAGGCTTGCTGCACGCCCTCGCCCGACACGTCGCGCGTGATGGACGGATTGTCGGACTTGCGCGAAATCTTGTCGATTTCATCGATGTAGACGATGCCGCGCTGGGCTTTCTCGACGTCATAGTTGCAGCTTTGCAGCAGCTTCTGGATGATGTTTTCCACGTCTTCACCCACGTAACCGGCTTCGGTGAGGGTGGTGGCGTCGGCGATCACGAACGGCACGTTGAGCATGCGCGCCAGGGTCTGTGCCAGCAGGGTCTTGCCCGAACCGGTAGGACCGACCAGCAAGATGTTGCTCTTGGCCAGTTCGATGTCGTCTTTCTTGCCCAAATGCTTGAGGCGCTTGTAATGGTTGTATACCGCCACCGACAGGATGCGCTTGGCAGTTTGCTGGCCGATCACGTACTGATCGAGCAAGGCGGCAATTTCTTGCGGCGTCGGCAGGTCCGATTTGGTACCGGTCACCGTCTCGATGCTCGACGTTTCATCACGGATGATGTCGTTGCACAGGTCGATACACTCGTCGCAAATGAACACGGACGGGCCGGCGATGAGTTTCTTCACCTCGTGCTGGCTTTTGCCGCAGAACGAGCAATACAGTAATTTTTCGCCGCTAGAGGATTTTTTGTCTGACATAAGGCATTTTGGTTGGAACTGCATTAACAATATTGCAAAATCGCAAGCCGGAGTGCGGCAGCAGCCTGCAAAGGCCGCCACCATTGGCGCAAGTAAATAACGCGCACAGACTCCATGCTACCCGAAATAAAAGCGAAACGCCCGAACGTTTGATCGCCCGGGCGTTTGCTTGTATACTTAACAATACCGGTAGGGGCTCATCAAGCGCGGCTGGTCAACACTTTGTCGATCAAACCATACTCAACGGCCTCGTCGGCGGACATGAAACGGTCGCGGTCGGTGTCCTTGGCGATCTGTTCGATCGACTGGCCCGTGCGCTCGGCCATGATGCCGTTCAAGCGGGTACGCAGGTAAAGAATTTCCCTGGCCTGTATCTCGATGTCGGACGCCATGCCTTGCGAACCACCGGACGGCTGGTGAATCATGATGCGCGAGTTGGGCAGCGAAAAACGCTTGCCCTTGGCGCCAGCGGCCAGCAGGAAAGCGCCCATCGAGGCAGCCATGCCCGTACACAGGGTCGAGACGTCCGGCTTGATGAACTGCATGGTGTCGTAAATGGCCATGCCGGCCGAGACCGAACCACCTGGCGAGTTGATGTAGAGCGAGATTTCCTTTTCCGGATTTTCGCTTTCCAGGAACAGCAGCTGGGCGACAACCAGGTTGGCCATCTGGTCATTGACCGGGCCGACCATGAAAATCAAACGCTCCTTCAGCAGGCGCGAGTAAATATCATACGAGCGCTCGCCGCGACCGCTTTGTTCCACCACCATCGGCACCAGGCCGAGCATCTGTGTGTCCAGCGCCGGATTACGGTTCATACCTGTCATTTCATTTCCTTGTGAAGCAGTTAGGGGATGCTGCCACTGTCTTTCGGCAATAACGGCATCCCAATACCAACTGGTTTACGCTTGTGCGTTGCTTCCCATCAGTTCGTCGAAGGCAACTGCTTTCGACGTGACTTTCGACAGGCCCAACACGTAAGTGACGACGTTTTCTTCCAATACAAGGGCTTCGATCTCACCCAGACGACGACGGTCGCTGTAGTAGTACTTCAGCACTTCGCGTGGATCTTCGTAGCTTTGGGCGAAATCTTCGATTTGCGCCTTGACTTGCTCAGGCGTTGCCTGCAGCGTGTTGTCGCCCACCAGTTGCGACAGGATCAGGCCCAGGCGTACGCGACGCTCGGCTTTGTCTGCGAACAGTTCTGCTGGGAAAGGCACGTCCTTGACGTTCATGCCGCGCTGCGCCATGTCTTGGCGGGTCATTTCAGCCAGGCGCTCGGAATCCTGAGCGATCAGCGTTTTAGGCACGTCCAGCTCAGCAACTTTGATCAGCGCGTCCATGACGGCTTCCTTGTTGCGTGCTTTTACGCGGCCAGCGACTTCGCGCTGCAGGTTGACTTTGATGTCTTCGCGCATTTTGGCCAGGTCGCCATCGGCAACGCCCAAGGACTTGGCGAATTCAGCATCGACTTCCGGCAAATGCGCCCATTCCAGCTTTTGCAGCGTGATGGTGAACGAAGCGGTTTTGCCGGCCACGTCCTTGCCATGGTAGTCCTCAGGGAAGGACAATGGGAAAGTCTTGGACTCGCCCACTTTCAGGCCCAGGGTCGCTGCTTCGAATTCTGGCAGCATGCGGCCTTCGCCCAGCACGAAAGCGTAGCCTTCAGCTTTGCCGCCTGGGAATTCAACGCCGTCGATAGAACCGACGAAGTCCACGGTCACGCGGTCGCCATTGGCAGCGATCGGCTCACCGCCGTCGCCATGTTCGCCAGCTTCGCCCTTGGTGTGGAAATGCACGCGTTGCTTGCGCAAGATATCGATGGTCTTGTCGATTTCGGCTTCCGACACGTCCGCTTGCACGGTTTCGATTTCAACGGCCGTCAGGTCGCCGATAGCGACTTCTGGATACACTTCGAAGGTAGCGTCGAAAGCCAGCTGGCCTTCGGCTGCTTCTTCTTTCGGCACGATGTTCGGGAAACCGGCCACGCGCAGATTGTTTTCGTTGGCGGCGTCGTTGAACGCGCGGCCGACTTTGTCATTCAACACTTCGGATTCAATTTGGTAGCCGTATTGTGCTGCGACCATTTTCAACGGCACTTTGCCCGGACGGAAGCCCGGTGCCTTAGCCGTACGGGCTTGCACTTTCAGGCGCTTCTCAACTTCCGTGCGGACGTCCGTCAGCGGGAAGGAGATCGTGATACGACGTTCGAGTTTGCCCAAGGTTTCGACTGCAGTTGCCATGTAAAAAATCGTCCAAAAAATAAACACTGTTGGTGCGAGAAAAGAAGACCCGACCCCTTGCGCCATCACTGACGGCAAGACTTGGGTCCAGCTTCACTCGCTCGCATATTCATCTGCAAAAGTACGGGAAGACGGGACGATGGACCTGGTCTACCCGGCGCAGGGAAAACCCGCACCAGGCACCAAACAATCCGCCGCTTCCAGTACTGCGACAGGGCTCCGAGCGTCCAGCCATGCTTGTATGTCAATACAGGGCCGGCCATCATTCGGTAAAGCGTGGCATTATAACAAAGGACTTCGGGAAAGTGGCTGGCTTTGCAGCCCGGCCACAGAGGATACCAGCGGCGGCGAACGAGTCGCTACAGCCTGGGTAGCCCTGTCTTTACTCTTGCCCCGGCATTCTTCATTTCGCCAGAGACAGGCCTTCCAGCCTGCTTCCCTCATTAGTATATGCGAACTGTCGCTCGGTCCGAAACAAAGAAATGCGCTCTTGACGAAGATTTCAGCCAAAAAACCTTGGATTTAGCCCAATTTGGCATTTTTTTCAGGAAAATCTGTGTCGGTGACCAGCCCTGCTACCCAGTGACTGGCAAAAAATGACGCGCACGGGCAAGCCGAATCAGGCCAGGATAGACGGGAGAAAAGCAGGAAAGGCGCCTAAGACGAGATTAAAGAACACGCGGCTGAAAAGCACGAGGCCCACATACGAGAGCCTGAAGAACAACTTGATGGTGCTGCACTTCCGGGCTGGAGCAACCCGGAATGGTGCGGATGGGGAGACTCGAACTCCCAAGCCGAAGCACTGGCTTCTAAGACCAGCGTGTCTACCAATTCCACCACATCCGCATTATCTGCTACTTGACGCAAGCTGCACGCTGCGCAGGTTTTTAGCCTGCGCACCCCCTGATTTTAACAACTCGGGAGCGATCTGACCAGCCTGGACTTGCCAGGCAAGCGCTCGCTACAGCAGAGGCGGCATTTTACTGGATTTCTCAGAGGAATGCCGCCTTTTTTATGCCTATGGCCTGAGGTAATTATTTATGCTTGCTCCTTGGCTGTCACCAGCGGCTTCTTGACGCGAAACCAGGCCGCATACAGGGCCGGCAGGAACAGCAGGGTCAAGGCCGTCGCCAGAATCAGGCCGCCCATGATGGCCACCGCCATGGGGCCCCAGAAGACGGAGCGCGACAGGGGGATCATGGCCAGCGCGGCAGCGGCGGCCGTCAGCACGATGGGACGGCAGCGCCGCACGGCCGAGTCGATGATGGCATCCCATGGGGCCGAGCCATCCTTGATGTCTTGCTCGATCTGGTCGACCAGGATCACCGAGTTGCGGATGATCATGCCGAACAAGGCAATGACGCCCAGGTTGGCGACGAAACCCAGCGGTCGGTGCAGCAGCAGCAAGGCAAACGCGGCGCCCGCCACGCCCAGCGGGCCCGTCAGGAACACCAGCAGCGAGCGCGAGAAGCTGTGCAGCTGCAGCATCAGCAAGGTGAAGATGATAAAGATGGCCAGCGGCAAGTTGGTCGCGATCGACGCTTCCGCCTCACCGCTGCCGGCCGCCACCCCTTTCACGGTGATGCGGTAGCCGGCCGGCATCTTGGCGCGCAAGGCATCGAGCTGCGGCGCCAGCTGCGTCGACACGGTCGCGCCCTGGATGGCGTCGACCACGTCCGATTGCACGGTAATGGCCCATTCGCGCTTGTCGCGCCAAACCACGCCCGGTTCCCATACGAAATGCACGCGCGCCAATTGCGAGATGGGCACGGACTTGCCCGTCGCGGTCGCAATATTCGTGTCATTGAGTACAGAAATCGTCGACCTTTCGGCCAAAGGCTGGCGCACCTGGATATCGATCAGCTTATTGTCTTCGCGGAACTGGCCGATGACCGTACCCGACAGTATCGTATTGGCCGCCTGCATCACGGTTTTCGAGGTGACGCCGAGCGCGCGCATCTTGTCCTGATCCAGATCCAGGCGCAGCACTTTCACCGATTCATTCCAGTTGTCATTCACACCCAGAGTGTTCGGATTGGCGCGCATGACCTCCTTGACCTGGTCGGCAATGGCGCGCACACCGGGCACCTCGGGCCCCGTGACGCGAAATTGCACGGGATACGGCACCGGTGGCCCGTTGGGCAACAGTTTGACGCGTCCCCGCACTTCCGGGAAATCCTTCTTGAAGACCTCGATGATCTTTTGGCGCAGTGGCTCGCGGTCCGCCAGGCTCTTCGGCAAGATCACCACTTGCGACACATTCGTCTGCGGGAAGATCTGGTCGAGCGGCAGATAGAAACGGGGGCTGCCGGTGCCGACATAGCTGGTCACACTGTCCACGCCGTCGAGCTTGCCCACAAAGGCTTCGAATTTCTTCACCTGCTGTTCATTCGCGGCAAAGGTCGTTCCCTCGGGCGACCATAGTTCCACCATCAATTCGGGACGGCTGGAATCAGGAAAAAACTGCTTTTCGATGAAGTCAAAGCCATAAATGCCCAGCGCAAAGATGGCCAGGGTGGCGGCGATCGTCGTCTTGCGCCATTCCACGCACCAGGTGACGGCGCGGCGGAAGCGGCGAAAGTTCGGCGTATCGAACAATTCATGGTTGTTGTGCGCGTGCGGCTTCACTTTCAGCAAGACGTAGCCGATGTAGGGCGTGAAGACGACGGCCACCACCCAGGAAATGATCAGCGCCAATGCATTCACGGAGAACAAGGAAAACGTGTATTCGCCGGCGGCCGACTTGGCCAAGCCGATGGGCAAGAAGCCCGCCACCGTGATCAGGGTGCCCGTCAGCATGGGCATCGCCGTTGACGTGTAGGCGAACGTGGCCGCGTCGAAGCGCGACATGCCCTCTTCCATCTTGCGCACCATCATCTCGACGGCAATGATGGCATCATCGACCAGCAAGCCTAGCGCAATGATCAGGGCGCCCAGCGAAATCTTGTGCAAGTCGATGTCGAGCAGGCGCATGAACAGGAAGGTGACAGCGAGCACCAGCGGGATGGTCAGCGCCACGACCAGGCCGGGCCGCACGTCGATGCGCAGCGGTTTGGTGTGCAAGCCCAGCGCGACAAAGCTGACGGCCAGCACGATCAGGATGGCTTCGATCAGCGTATGCACGAATTCGCCCACGGAGGCCGATACGGCTTCCGGCTGGTTCGACACGCGCTGCAGCTCTATGCCCACCGGCAACTCGCTCTTCATGCGCGTCACCGTCGCTTGCAGGGCCTTGCCCATGTCGACGATATTGCCGCCCTTTTCCATCGACACGCCCAGGCCGATCACTTCCTTGCCATTGAAACGCATCTTGTCCTTGGGAGGATCGATGAATTCGCGTTTCACGCTGGCAAAGTCACCGAGGCGGAAGGTCGTGCCGTTGGCGCGTAGTTCCAGCCTTTCCAGATCCTTCACGGTGACCATCGCTCCCGTCACGCGCACTTGCAGATTATCCGTCGGCGTCACCAGCACGCCCGTGGCGTTGATGCTGTTTTGCTCGGACAATTGCTGCACGATAGCGTCAAAAGGAATACCCAACTGGGCAAACTTCTTGTGAGAAAAGATGATATTGATCTTTTCATCTTGCACGCCGAACAGTTCCACCTTGGCTACCTGCCCCACGGCCAGCAATTGCTGACGCACCTTGTCCGCGTAATCCTTCATTTCCGCGTAGCTAAAACCGTCGCCGGACAGGGCGAAGATGGAGCCATACGTGTCGCCGAACTCGTCATTGAAGAACGGGCCCACCACGCCGGCCGGCAAACTGCCCTTGATATCGCCGATCTTTTTGCGCACCTGATACCAGGCCGCTGCCGTTTCCTTGGGTGGCGCCGATTCGCGCAGCTCCAGCAAGATCAAGGTTTCACCGGGCTTCGAATAGCTGGTGATTTCATTGATGTAAGGCGTTTCCTGCAGCTTCTTTTCCAGCTTGTCCGTCACCTGCTCGGCCATCTGCAAAGCGGTGGCACCGGGCCAGTACGCTTGCAAGACCATGGCGCGGAAAGTGAACGGCGGATCTTCATCCTGACCCAGGCTGGCGTAGCTGATCATGCCGCCGATCAGCAGCACGGCCATCAGGTAGCGCGTCAGCGGAATGTGTTCGAGGGCCCAGCGCGACAGATTGAAGCCGCCCTTCATTTGGCCGCCCCCAGGCTGACGGCGGCAGCGGCAGCGTCAGACTTGCTGACCGGTTCGGCGCCAAGAATGGACACTTTCTGGCCAGGCTTGAGCAGGTTGACGCCGGCCGTGACCACCGTCTGCCCCGCTTTCACGCCCGAGGTCAGCAGCAATTCATTGCCCGCCACGCCACCCACCGTCACCGGCACCAGCTTGACGGCGCCGTTTTCCACCACCCATACGGAGCTTTGCGACTTTTCATTAAACAGGGCCGTCAGCGGCACCTTGATCTGCGGCGTCGCCTTCTGCGAAGCAAACTGCACCACGGCCGTCATGCCCAGGCGCGCTTGCGGCGCATCGGGGATGCTGACCTTGGCCAAATAGGTACGCGTGGCGGCATCGGTCACGGGTGATACCAAGCGTATCTTGCCCGGCAAGCCCTGCTTCGGATCGGCCCATAGGCGCACCGTCACATCCTTGACACCACGCAAGGTTTCCACCTGATCTTCGGGAATGGCGATCGCCACTTCCTTCTCGCCGCTCTTGGCCACCTGCACCACGGGCGTGCCCGGCGCCACCACCTGCCCCACTTCGGCCTCGATGCGCGTGACGACGCCATCGACATCGGCCAGCAAGCTGGCATAAGCGGACTGGTTCGCCTGGCCGCGGTACAAGGCCTGGGCCGCTTCCACGTTCGCCTGCGCCGCCTTGTAAGTCGCATCCTTGCCATCGAGCACGGCCTGGCTGACAAAATGTTTCTCGCGCAAATCCTGGTAGCGCTTCAGTTCGGCGCGCGCCAGGTCACGGTTCGTTTCTGCGCTGACCAGCGACGCCTTGGCCTGGGCCTGCGACAGCTGCAAGTCGAGCGCATCGAGCTGCATCAGCACTTGCCCTTTCGTCACCGTGGCGCCCACCTCGACCTTGCGCGCGACGATCTTGCCGCCCACGCGAAAACCCAGCTGCGACACGACGCGCGGCACCACCTCGCCTGCCAGCTCGGCACGCACGTCAACGTTGGTACTGGACAACACCATCGCGCGTACGGGGCGCACCTCCTGCACTTTGACGACAGTCTTGGAACAGGCCGCCAAGCTCAGCGCCAGGGCGGCGGCGGCGATCAGCCGCAGGGTGGGCAATGCGGGTACGCCGGTCTCGCGGCGCGGGGTTTTCAGTGCAAACAAGGTATTTTCCTTTACTATGCGGGCTGTTAGATTTTTGCGTGAGGAAACTTTTCACTTACGAAATGGTGCTGGCGAAACTTTTTCGCACGCGATATCCTTGAATTTGTGACAATATCAGCTGACTCATGACAGGGAGTGACGCCCCTAATGACTTTCTGGTTATTAATTATAATCGGCTGTAAAAGTTTTTAGTGACTTTTACGTCATTAACAGTGAGACGTACAACGTTCGGCAAGCCTCCCGTGCTGGCAGGCTGCCGCACAAAACTGCAAGACTAGAGAAGTGTGTTCATGCCTGTAGACCATTACGAAAATTTTCCTGTTGCATCGTTCCTGCTGCCACGCCGCCTGGTGCCCGCCGTCGAAGCCATCTACGCCTTCGCCCGCAGCGCCGACGACCTGGCCGATGAAGGCGACGCCACGCCGGCCGAACGCCTGGCCAGCCTGCACGCCTACGAAGAAGCGCTGGGCCGCATCGCCCGCGAGCAAGACCACGTCGGCGAGAACGGCGCCATGTTCGAACGCTTGGCTGGCGTCATCGCCAAACACCGACTGCCGCTCAAGCCGTTTTACGATTTGTTGTCGGCCTTCAAGCAAGATGTGGACACGACGCGCTACGCCAGTTACGACGACGTGCTCGATTACTGCGCCCGTTCCGCCAATCCGGTGGGGCTGCTCATGCTGCATCTGTACGGCGCAGCCGATGAACAGAATGTACGCGATTCCGATGCAATATGTTCAGCTTTGCAACTAATTAATTTCTTGCAAGACGTCGCCATCGACCAGCAAAAAGAACGCATTTACCTGCCGATGGAAGACTTGAGCCGCTTTGCCGTGTCCGCCGCCGCCTTTGAGCGGCCCGAGGCGCACGGCAAATGGAGCGCCCTGATGCGCTTTGAAGTGGCCCGCACACGCGCCCTGATGCTGTCCGGAGCGCCGCTGGCCCTGCGCTTGCGCGGGCGTATCGGTTGGGAATTGCGTCTCGTCGTGCAAGGAGGTTTGCGCATCCTCGAAGCGATCGAAGCGGTCAATTACGATGTATTCCGGCGCCGCCCCAAGCTGGAAAAGCGCGACTGGCTGATCATTTTTTGGCGCGCGCTGCGCATGTCGCGCAAAAGCCTGTATCAAGAGGCACAAGTAAAAACGGCTTTTCCCCCGTCGCCCACTCGGTAAGACGATAGAATAGCGGCTTCGATGTGCAACCCTTGCTCTTTTGACTATGTCTCCCGACGAATACTGCCAACAAAAGACCGCCCAGAGCGGCTCCAGCTTCTATTACAGCTTCCTGTTCCTGCCCGCCGAGCGGCGCAAGGCCATTACGGCCCTGTACGCCTTCTGCCGCGAAGTCGATGATACGGTCGATGACTGCACGGACGAAGCCGTGGCGCGCACTAAACTGGTTTGGTGGCGCAAGGAAGTGAAGGCTATGTACGAGGGCAAGCCGACGCATCCCGTAATGCGCGCGCTGCAGCCGCACCTGGATATATATAAGCTGGAAGAAAAGCATCTGCAAGCCATCATCGACGGCATGGAAATGGACTTGAACCAGACGCGCTACCTCGATTACCAGGCCATGAGCCGCTATTGCTGGCATGTGGCCAGCGTGGTAGGTATCTTGTCGGCCAGCATCTTTGGCGCGACACGCCCGGAAACCCTGCTGTACGCAGAAAAACTGGGGCATGCCTTCCAGTTGACCAACATCATCCGCGACGTGGGCGAAGATGCGCGCAAGGGGCGCATCTACCTGCCGATCAGCGAATTGCAGCAATTTAATGTGACGGCGGCCGACCTGCTGAATGCGCGCCACAGCGAAAACTTTGAAAACCTCATGCGTTTCCAGGTGGCGCGCGCGCAACAAGCGTATGAGGAAGCGTACGCGCTGCTGCCGCTTGAAGACCGCCGCGCCCAGCGCCCGGGTCTGATCATGGCCGCCATCTATCGCACCTTGCTCAACGAAGTCGAGCGCGACGGCTATCACGTCTTGAAACAGCGCATCTCGCTCACGCCGATCCGCAAGCTGTGGCTGGCATGGAAGACCTGGGTGCGTGGCTAAGTTCGTGGCTAAGTTCGTAGCTAACACTAGCGTAAAGCAACGCTATGGCGTCATCGGCGCCGGCTGGGCTGGTTGCGCGGCGGCCATGGAACTGGCGCGCGCCGGCCATGGCGTCACCGTCTTCGAGGCGGCGCGCACCCTGGGTGGGCGCGCGCGCCGCGTCGAGCGGGAAAACACGGTCCTCGACAACGGCCAGCACATCTTGCTCGGTGCCTACACAGAAACCTTGCGCCTGATCAAGCTCGCGGGGCAAGATCCGGCCGAGCTCATCCTCACCCTGCCCCTGCAGATGCGCTATCCGGCAGATTCTGGCGGCATGGATTTCATTGCGCCGCGCCTGCCCGCGCCGCTGCACCTGGCGTGGGCCCTGCTGCGCGCCCAGGGTTTGTCGTTCGCCGACAAGCTGGCCCTGATGCGTTTTTCCACCGCCATGCGCACCATGGGCTGGCAGTTGTACCACGATTGCACGGTCAGCGAGTTGCTGCTGCGCTTCGATCAGACCGAGCAATTGAACCGCCTGATGTGGCACCCACTGTGCCTGGCGGCGCTCAATACCCCGCCCGAACGCGCTTCGGCGCGCGTCTTCCTCAATGTGCTGCGCGACAGCCTGGGCGCATCGCGCCGACGCGCTTCCGACATGCTGATCCCGAAAACGAACCTGAGCGCCCTGTTTCCCGAAGCAGCCGCGCGTTACCTGGCCCAGCATGGCGGTGAAGTGCGCACGGGCGCCAAGGTGAGCGCCTTGCAAGCCTTGCCCGATGGCCGCTGGCAGCTCGATGACAGCGCAAGCTTTGACGGCGTAATCGTGGCCACCTCGTCCGTGCAGGCAGCGAGCCTGCTGCACGGCGTGCACGATGCGCGCCTCGACGAGGCGATTAACCGCATGCAAGCGTTCACGGCAGAAGCCATCAGCACCTGCTACCTGCAATACGACGCCTCGGTGCGTCTGGACTTGCCGTTTTACGCCCTCGTCGATGCGCCGCAACAGCAGCACTGGGGCCAGTTCGTGTTTGATCGGGGCCAGCTCGACGCGCGCCAGGCGGGCTTGCTGGCCGTCGTCATCAGCGCGTCCGGCCCAGCCGCCGAGCAAGGCCACGCGGCGCTGGCGCAAGCCATCGCGGCACAACTGGCGCAGGTGCTGCAGCGTGCGGAACTGGCGCAGCCCGTCTGGACCCAGCTGATCACGGAAAAGCGCGCCACCTTTGCCTGCACGCCCGACCTGGTCCGCCCCGGCAACGCCAGCGGCATGCCGGGCCTGCTGCTCGCTGGCGACTATACGGCCAATGCTGACCGGAAGCACGATTATCCGGCCACTATCGAGGCTGCCGTGCGCAGTGGCGTGGCAGCGGCCAAGGCCCTTACCACGGGCAAACTGGCACAGTAGACGACGCTGCATCTTGTCCTGTTACCACTCGCCCCCGCGATATTGCATTCTGTCGCACCGCGCTGGTGCGCCTGAGTGCGCTTGAGTACAGTCTGAGCATTGACAACGGCCATGCGACGGACAATACCATGCACACTACCTTGCACTTAAAAAATAGTTTGAAAGCCTTGGCGTTGCTGGCAGGCGTCGCGCTCGCTACCCTGATCGTCATTCACGTACCGCCAGCGCCGCCAGCGCCATTACTGCTAAGCCAGGCCAGCATGCTGCTGCCGACGCTGGGCTAAGCGGCGCGCCGGCACAGGGACAGGAACAGGAACAGGAGCACTATGATGAACAAACAAGACTATCTGGAGGCGCTGCGGCGCGCGCTGGCGGGCTTGCCACCGGACCTGGTGGCCAAGACGCTGGACTATTACGAACAGACCTTCATCGAAGGAGCGGCGGCTGGCCGCAGCGAGCACGAGGTCGCCGAGGACCTGGGCGACCCGAAGAAAATTGCCCTGACCTTGCGCAGCAGCACCCGGCGCCAGGCTTTCGCGCACAAGAAAAGCCCCGTCAACCTGCTGCGCCTGCTCGTCTCGCTGCTGGGCCTAGCCATCTTCAACCTCTTCATGGTCGTGCCGGCCGCCGTCTACGCGGCGCTGCTGACCACGCTGTATGGCGTCGGCCTGAGCTTTTATCTGGCCGGCATTGCCATCACGGCCAGCGGCCTGTCCGGCGCCAACGAACTGGTACTCGATGGCCCGCTGCGCCACGTCTTCATCCATGACGATGACGGTGGCGAAGGCGGCGAGCGGCGCGAAACACGCATCACCATCGGCGACACGGGCATCGAAGTCGATCACCTGCCCGGCCCGTCGCAGCGTGAAGCGGCAGAAACCGAGGCGCCGGGCGCTTCATCGCGCATGATGGAGCGGGCCGAAGCGCTGGCCGGTGGCGGCATCCGCATCTCCACCGACATGGAGCGCGATGCACGCACCACGCAAACGGTCTTCGGCATAGGCATGCTGCTCGGCGGCATCGCCATCTTTTTGCTCAGTCTGGTGGTGACGCGCTATACCTTGATCGGCATCAAGCGCTACATCGCCATGAATGTCTCCCTGCTCAAAGGTCACTAGAAAGGCTGCCATGAAACGCTTGTTCAACGTTGGCCTGTCCATGCTCGTGCTGGCAATGGTCTTGATCGCCCTGTCCTATGCCGCGCTGCGCGC
This sequence comes from Janthinobacterium sp. CG_23.4, assembly GCF_029892305.1. Classification (NCBI taxonomy): domain Bacteria; kingdom Pseudomonadati; phylum Pseudomonadota; class Betaproteobacteria; order Burkholderiales; family Oxalobacteraceae; genus Janthinobacterium; species Janthinobacterium sp. CG_23.4. Next base: position 2,547,582 of record NZ_JARXUX010000001.1, read on the forward strand.
CAAGGGCATCAGCAATCCCAGCAGCGCTGCCGGGCGCGCCGTGCGCAGCGAAACGCGCCCGATTTCCGCCGGCATCAACAGCATCGACCTGGCCGGCCCCATCGACCTGGTGCTGCGCCGCGGCGCCACGCCATCGATGAAGGTGAACGGCGAGCAGCGTTTGTTGTCGAACGTCGCGACCAGCGCCGACGGCACGACCCTGCATATCGGGCCGAAAGGCATGCTGTTCCACCATCGCCAGCCGCTGCAGGTGGAACTGGTGCTGCCATCGCTGGTGCGCGTGGAAGTGCACGGCAATGGCGACAGCAAGATCACGGGATTTTCCGGCGACAGTTTCATTCTGGAATTGACGGGATCGGGCGACGTCAGCTTTACGGGACGCTACAAACAGGTACAAGCGACCGTCAACGGCAGCGGCGACCTCGACATCAACGCCGGCAACAGCGACAGCGTGGTGCTGGAAATGGTCGGCTCCGGGCGCATCGCTGCCAGCGGCAACACAAAATTCTTGCGTGCCGACCTGAGCGGCTCAGGCGATATCGATGCCGAGCACCTGTCGGCCGACAAGGCCAGCGTCAGCCTGCAAGGCTCGGGCCAGAGCACCATCTTCGTGCGCGACGCCACCAACCTCAGCCTGCGTGGCAGCGGCGATATTCACGTCCACGGCAACCCACGCCAGCGCGATGCGCAAAAAAATGGTTCAGGCGACATCATCTGGCACTAATAATGACGGCGATGCTTTAACGCGTCGATTCCAGCCACGCTACCGCTTGCTCGCCGGCCGCCTTGCCTTGCGCCAGGCAGGCCGTCAGCAAATAGCCGCCCGTGGGCGCTTCCCAGTCCAGCATTTCGCCGGCCACGAACACGCCCGGCATGGCGCGCAGCATGCTGCCGTCGATGCCGTCGAAGACCACGCCGCCGGCGCTGCTGATGGCTTCGTCGATGGGGCGCGGGCGCTGCAAGGTAACGGGCAGCAGCTTGATGGCGCGCGCCAGCTTGGCCTCGTCGGCAAAGTCGGCCGCACTCAGGCACTCGCGCAGCAAGCCCGATTTCACGCCTTTGATACCCAGCCGGCTTTGCAGATGGCTGGACATGGAACGCGCGCCACGCGGCCGCGTCACTTCCTCGAACACCCGTTCGCTGCTGAAATCGGGGGTCAGGTCGAGCCAGATGGTGCTGCTGCCCTGAGCGGCAATTTGCTCGCGCAAGGCCGCCGAGAGCGCATAGATCAGGCTGCCTTCGACGCCGCCGGCCGTGATGACGAACTGTCCCTGGCGCTTCACCGTCAAGCCATCGATGTCCTGCGCCGTGATGGCCACCGTGGCCAGGTGCTCGCCCGCGTAACGGCTGCTGAAATGTGCGCTCCAGTCGACGTCGAAGCCGCAATTGGCCGGCGCCAGCGCTGCCACGGCCACGCCCTGCCCTTGCAATAGCGGCACCCAGGCGCCATCGGAGCCCAGGCGCGCCCAGCTGCCGCCGCCCAGCGCCAGGATCACGGCGTCGAACGAGCGCAGACATGCGCCATCCGGCGTGGCGAAAACCAGTTGGCCATCTTGCCAGCCGGTCCAGCGGTGGCGCATGTGAAATTGCACGCCCGCTTCGCGCAAGCGGTGCAGCCAGGCGCGCAGCAAGGGCGCGGCCTTCATATCGGTGGGGAAGACGCGGTTCGAGGAGCCCACAAAGGTGTCCACGCCCAGGCCGTGCGCCCAGTCGCGCACATTCTGCGGGCCGAACTGGTCCAACGCCGCTTGCAAGCGACTCGCTTGCCTGGCATAGCGCGAGACAAAGGTTGGGTAGCCTTCTGCGTGCGTAATATTCATGCCGCCGCGTCCAGCGAGCAGGAATTTTCGGCCGACGGACGCCATGGCGTCGAACAATTCCACCTTAGCCCCCTGGTCGGCGGCCGCCTGGGCGGCCATCAGGCCGGCGGGGCCGCCGCCGATGACGGCGATATGAAACGGAGCGGAAATGGAATGGGTCATGGCAAGCCGGGAAAACGCTGAAAACCCCGGCATTTTAGTCGAGATAAGGCACGGGGATAGCAATAATGCCGAAAAATGCTGCATACTGCGCTCGGATGCTGCAGTCAAAAGCGGCGAGACTTGACGCGACAACGAGACAACGAGACGACAAGAGGAGAAACACATGGGTGCAGGATTCTGGATTTCCCGTTATTTGCTGGCCAGCTCGATTTTATTCATCATCCTGATGCTCGTCGAGTACAGCAAGGGCGCCACCAGCGGCGCAGATATTCTCAGCACCCTGGCCTGGTCGCTGGTGGCGTCGGCCATCTTTATCGGCTCGAAGTACTGGCGCTACAGGAAAGCCATCGCCTGCGCCACTTGCAGCGACAGTACGCTCAGCAAGCCGAAAACCAAGTCCTGATGAAAAAACGGCCACTTCGATGAAGTGGCCGTCGCATTTGGCAAGCGCGATCAGCCGCCCGTCACGGGTGGGAAGAACGCCACCTCATCGCCTTCGGCTATCACGGCATCGGCATCGCACATCACCTGGTTGAGCGCCATGCGCAGCGCGCGGCCCTGCGCCAGCGCAGACTCCCAGTTGCCGCCGCGGGCGATCAGCAAGGAGCGCACGTCACCGACCGTGCGCAAAGCTGCGCTCACTTCGAGTACTTCCTGTGTCGTGCCCACCAGCTCGCGCACGCTGGCGAAAAAACGCAGATTGATCTTCATCAAGGCTTCCTTAGTACAGCAATTCGTTGAACGGGATAAAGCGCAGCATGTCGCCGCGCGCAATCGACAGCCCCGGCGGGCAATCGATCAAGCCATCGCCCCACACAGTGGACGTCAGCACGCCCGAACCCTGGTTGGCAAATAGCTCCAGTTCGTCGTGCTGATTGATCTTGGCGCGTAAAAATTCGTTGCGCTTGTCCGCCTTCAGGCGTTCAAAACTGGCCGGCAGCTTGTAGCTGCGCGGCGCCAGATTGCCGGCCACGCCCTGCAGGCGCAGGATGAAGGGACGCACGAACAGCAAGAACGTGACAAAGCTCGACACGGGATTGCCGGGCAAGCCGACGAAGAACGCCTGATTAACTTCGCCAAACGCCAGCGGCTTGCCCGGCTTGACGGCGATCTGCCACATGTTCAGCCGCCCTTCCGCTTCCACGGCCGGCTTGATATGGTCTTCCTCGCCCACCGACACGCCGCCCGAGGTGATGATCAAATCATTGCCCTGGGCCGCCTGGCGCAGCACGGCTTTTGTCGCTTGCAGGCTGTCTGGCACGATACCCAGGTCGGTGATCTCGCAACCGAGGTTTTCCAGCAGGGCGCGCAAGGTAAAACGGTTCGAGTTGTAGACGGCGCCGGGCGCCAAAGGCTGGCCCGGCATGGCCAGTTCATCGCCCGTGAAAAAGACGGCGACGCGCAGCTTGCGCAACACCGGCAACTGCGCCAGGCCGACCGAAGCGGCCAGGCCCATTTCCTGGCTGCGCAGACGCCGGCCAGCAGCAAGGATCTCGCCGCCGGCGCGGATATCCTCGCCCTGGCGGCGCACCCACTCACCCGCCTGCGGCACGTGGTTTACCGTCACCACGCCGTCGGCCGCCGTGCACTGTTCCTGCATCACCACGCAATCGGCGCCGTCCGGCAGCAAGGCGCCCGTAAAAATGCGCGCCGCCGTTCCCGGCTGCAAGGGCTGGCCCACGTGGCCGGCCGCGATGCGCTGCGACACGGGCAAGCTGGCAGCGCCGCTGGCGCAATCGCTCGCGCGCACGCAATAGCCGTCCATCTGCGTATTATCGCGCTCGGGCACGTTCAAGGTCGAGGTCTGGGCAAGCGCCAGCACGCGGCCGTTGGCGCGCATGGTGTCGATGTGCTCCACCTCCGTTACCGGGCGCGCCGCGCACAGCATGAACGCTTGCGCCTCGGCCACCGACAACAGGGGTTTTCGTACAGTGCTGGTGTCTGTCATTGCAGTGGCGCTCATTACAAGCCCGTGGCGGCGCTGATATACGCCTTCATTTTCTCGACATCGGTATCCATCACGATGAACTTTTGCGGCAAGTCTTCGATGTTTTCGAAGCCCGCTGGCCGTTCGGCGTCCACGCCCAATGCATCGAGGATGGTTTCGTTGAACTTGGCCGCCAGCGCCGTTTCCAGCACGATCATCGGCACATTCGGCTCCAGGTGCTCGCGCGCCACCTTGATGCCGTCGGCCGTGTGCGTATCGATGATGATGCCGTAGTCGTCGGCCACGTCGCGGATGGTGTCGAGGCGGTCCTGGTGCGTGGACTTGCCCGACTTGAAGCCATACTTGGCGACCAGCTTGAACTCGTCGCCATCGCTGCCAGGCTTGCCGGACAAATCAAAACCGCCGTGGCTGTCCACTTTCGCAAACAGCGCACGTACACGCTCGCCGTCGCGGCCAACCAGGTCGTATATGAAGCGCTCGAAGTTCGAGGCCTTCGAAATATCCATCGACGGGCTGCTGGTGTGGTAAGTCTCGGCCGACTTGCGCACGCGGTACACGCCGGTGCGGAAAAATTCGTCGAGCACGTCGTTTTCATTCGTCGCCGCCACCAGTTTCGAGATGGGCAAACCCATCATGCGGGCGATATGGCCGGCGCAGATATTGCCGAAGTTACCCGACGGCACCGTAAACGACACTTTCTGTTCGTTGCTGGTGGTAGCCGACAGGTAGCCGCGGAAGTAGTACACGACCTGCGCCACGACGCGCGCCCAGTTGATGGAGTTGACGGTGCCGATCTTTTGTTTCGCCTTGAACGGCAAGTCGTTCGAGACGGCCTTGACCATATCCTGGCAGTCGTCGAACACGCCTTCGACGGCGATGTTGTAGATGTTCGGGTCTTGCAGGCTGAACATCTGCGCCGTCTGGAAGGCGCTCATTTTCTTGTGCGGCGACAGCATCAAGACGCGGATGCCCTTCTTGCCGCGCATCGCGTATTGGGCCGCGCTGCCCGTGTCGCCCGACGTGGCGCCGAAAATATTGAGTTCGGCGTCATGCTTGGCCAGCGTGTATTCGAACAGATTGCCCAGCAACTGCATGGCCATATCCTTGAAGGCCAGGGTCGGGCCGTTCGACAGCGCCTGCAGCATCAGCGTGGTCTGTACGCCCTTGACGCTATTTTCTTCGAGCAAGCGCAGCGGCGTGATGTCGGCCGCGTTTTCACCGGCGCGGACGTTTTTGTAGACGGCCTTGGTATAGGTTTTCGCCGTCAATGCCTTCAAATCCGCAGCCGGGATATCGGTGGCGAATTTCTTCAGGATTTCGAATGCCAGGTCGGCATACGACAATGTGCGCCAGGCATTGAGCTCGGCACCAGTGACTTGCGGGTAATGTTCTGGGAGATACAGTCCGCCATCGGGGGCCAGTCCGCCCAGAAGGATGTCGGAAAATTGCTGCAAAGATGACTGTTGCGACTGCAATGGCGCTTTATCAGCGCGGGTAGACACGTAGTGCATAAATTTGAAGAGTCCAGTTGAGCTGAGTGCGGTTGATCATGAATTGCAGCGGATATTATAGTGCCACAGGCTACCCAAGGCGAATCGCATGCGCAAGCAGCCGTGCTGAGCGGCGCGCTTGTTGCCAAACAGCAGCGCCTGGCAAGGCTGACATCGTTTAAAAGCATTGCACTTTTGAAATTTGTTTGACCAGATCAACGCGCTGCATAAAGGATGCGCGCCCATGCTGGTGTGCGCGCGCGATTTGCGCCACACTCGTCCTTGTCGGCCGCAGTGCGGCCATTCATGGAACCGGCCATGTCGCTGAGTAAAAAACCGTATCTGCAAAGTGCCACGCTGCGCCCTGACGCCGTCGTCGACCTGGACAACTATCCGTTCACCATCCCCGCTATCCGCGACTTCGTGCGCATGGATTTTCATCGCGACGTGACGTTTTTTGTCGGTGAAAATGGCAGCGGCAAGTCAACCATGCTCGAAGCGCTGGCCGTGGGGTTGGGCTTGGGCAAGGATGGCGGCACGCGCAATGTGCGCATCGCCGTGCCATCGGACCAGGAATCGCTCTTGCATGCGCATCTGCGCCTGAGCAAAAGCTACAAGCAGCCGGACGACAGTTATTTTTTGCGCGCCGAGAGTTTTTTCAATGTCGCCACCTATATGGATGACATGCCCGAATACCTGGGCAGCTACGGCGGCAAGTCGCTGCATGCGCAATCGCACGGCGAAGCGTTCATGGCGACCTTGATCAACAAGCTGAGGGGCAAAGGCCTGTATCTGCTCGACGAGCCCGAGGCAGCCCTGTCGCCCAGCCGCCAGATGGCAGCCCTGTCGGTGATCCACCAGCTGGTGCAGGATGACTCGCAGCTGATCATCGCCACCCACTCACCCATCCTGCTGGCCTACCCGAACGCGAAAATCCTGATGTTTAGCGGCGGCGGCATCCACGAAGTGGCGTACGAAGACACGGAACACTACGCCGTGACGCGCGATTTTTTGAATCACTACCCGAGAAGGCTGGAGCAGCTGTTTGAGGAGGAGTGAAGTTGGTGGCTGAGGTGGTGATGTCGGCTTACGCCCTGCGGGCTAAGCCGACCTACGCCGACCGTGGCGTATCGTAGGTCGGATTAGCGCTGCGCGCGTAATCCGACACCACCATCAGCACATCAACAAGCGGCGTGATTCACCGTGATGACGTGCACGGCAAGGCCACCCAAGGACGTTTCCTTGTACTTGTCTTGCATGTCCGCGCCCGTCTGGCGCATGGTTTCGATGACTTCATCAAGGCTGACGAAGTGCGTGCCGTCACCCTTCAGCGCCAGCGAGGCGGCCGTGATGGCCTTCACGGCACCCATGCCATTGCGCTCGATGCAGGGGATCTGCACCAGGCCGCCGATCGGGTCGCAAGTCATGCCCAGATGGTGCTCGATGCCGATTTCAGCCGCGTTCTCGATCTGTTCATTCGTGCCGCCCAGCGCGGCCACCAGGCCGGCCGCCGCCATGGCGCACGCCACGCCCACTTCGCCCTGGCAGCCTACTTCGGCGCCCGAGATCGAGGCATTACGTTTGCACAGCATGCCAATGGCCGCTGCCGTCAGCATGAAACGGCGCACGCCGCCCACAGGGTCGCTGGGTCGGCAATCATGCGCGTAATAGCGCAGCACGGCCGGGATGATGCCGGCGGCGCCGTTGGTCGGTGCCGTCACGACGCGCCCACCGGCCGCGTTTTCTTCGTTGACGGCCATCGCGTACAGGCTGACCAGATGCACGGCATCGTGCGGCAAGTCGTTGGCGCGGTTGTCCGACGCTTTCGTCTCCTGCGCCAGACGCCATAATTTGGCGGCGCGGCGCTTGACGTTCAAGCCGCCCGGCAAATTGCCCGTCGCTTCCAGGCCGTGCGCGATACAGTCGCGCATGACGTGCCAGATGCGGTCCAGGCCTTCATTGAGTTCCGTCTCGCTGCGCTTGACGCACTCGTTGGCGCGCAGCATTTCCGGGATCGACAGACCACTTTCCACGCCATGCGCGAGCAGCTGCTCCATGGTATCGAAGGGAAATACGACCGGCGCTTTGGCGGCCGATTCCGCTTCGCCTTGCGCCTGGCCCGCAGCATGCCCTTCGCCCTCTGCACGGATAAAACCGCCGCCAATCGAGTAAAACACCTTGTCGACGCGGCTGCCATCGGCCAGTATCAGGGTAAAGCGCATGCCGTTCGGGTGTTCGGGCAAAGAGACACCCTTATGCCAGATCAAGTTCGCCGCTGCCGTAAACGGCACCACGTGCGTACCCAGCAGCGCGACCTCACCGGCCGCATCGATGGCGGCCAGCTTGCTGTCGACGGCATCGGGCGCCACGTCTTGCGGCGTTTCGCCCATCAAGCCCAGAATGACGGCCTTGTCTGTGGCATGACCCACGCCCGTCAGCGCCAGCGACCCATACAAGGCTGCCTCGACGCCCACTACCTGGTCCAGCGAACCGTATTCGACCAGAAAACGCCGCGCCGCCGCCATCGGCCCCACAGTGTGGGAACTCGACGGCCCGATGCCGATCTTGAACAAGTCAAATACGCTCATATCCATGTAGTGTCTCTTTATATTGGTATTTTTTTATTAATTATTGTGCAATCTTCAGGCAGCTTTGGCGTGCTGCCCTGCGTCGACATTGGCCAACATATCGGTGACCATCTGCTCGACGCCGATCTGCGCTTTCCAACCCCAGTCGGCGCTGGCCTTGCTGTCGTCGAGACTTTGCGGCCAGCTGTCGGCGATGGCCTGGCGGCTGTCGGGCTTATAGCTGATCTTGAAGTCCGGCACCGTACGCACGATGGCTTTTGCCAGCTGCTCGGGGTTGAACGACACGCCCGCCACATTGTAGGACGAACGGATCTTGATCGATGCCGCCGGCGCATCCATCAGTTCAATGGTGGCGCGGATGGCGTCTGGCATGTAAATCATCGGCAAGGTGGTGTTCGCATCGAGGAAACATTCATAGCGCTCACCGCGCAAGGCTGCATGGAAAATGGCGATGGCGTAATCGGTGGTACCGCCGCCCGGAGGCGATTTATAACTGATGATGCCCGGGTAGCGGATGCTGCGCACGTCCACACCATACTTGTTGAAGTAATACTCGCACAGGCGTTCGCCGGCCAGCTTGCTGATGCCGTACATCGAAGTCGGGTCCATCACCGTCATTTGCGCGGTGTTCGCCTGCGGCGTGTTCGGACCGAAAGCGGCGATCGACGATGGCCAGAAGATGCGCAAGGGTTTGCCCGCGACACCGCGTTCGCGCGCCAGTTCCAAGATATTGAGCAAGCCATCCATGTTCAGGCTCCAGGCCTTCAATGGCGCCGCCTCGCCCGTGGCCGACAGCATGGCCGCCAGCTGGTAGACCTGGGTGATGTGCTCGTCGGCGATGATTTTCGCCAAGCCGTCCTTATCCAGTACGTTCAATTGCGCGTAGCGCTTGGCCTGGTACAGATTGTTTGTGCCGATATCGCCGGCGATGACGTTGTCCGCGCCGTGCTGCAGCGCCAGCGCGCCCACCAACTCACTACCGATTTGGCCGTTTGCGCCGATGACTAAGATGCGTTCCATGCTATGTCCCTGAATTCTTATTAATTAGTAGTGGTAGTGGTCGTAGTGAGCAGGCCCAGTTCCTGGCCGGCCTGCTCGAAGGCGGCCAGCACTTGCACTAGCTGTTCGCGCGTGTGCGCAGCGGACAGCTGCACGCGCACGCGGGCCTGGCCCATCGGCACGACCGGGTAAAAGAAACCGGTCACCAGCACGCCCAGTTCATACAGGCGGGCGGCGAATTTTTGCGCCACGGGGGCATCGAACAGCATCACCGGCACGACCGGATGGGTGCCCGGCTTGATGGTAAAGCCGATGCGCTCGATTTCGCTGCGGAAGAAAGCCGTGTTTTCATGCAGGCGGTCGCGCAGTTCGGTCGATTTGGCCAGACGCTCCAATACCGACAGCGAGGCGCCGGCGATCGATGGCGCCAGGGTGTTCGAGAACAGATAAGGGCGCGATTTCTGGCGCAGGGTGTCGATGACTTCCTTGCGCGCCGCAGTAAAACCGCCCATGGCGCCGCCCAGGGCCTTGCCCAGCGTGCCCGTGATGATGTCGATGCGGCCCATCACATTGTGGTGTTCGTGCGTGCCGCGGCCCGTCGCGCCCATGAAGCCGGAAGCGTGGCATTCGTCGATCATCACCAGCGCGCCATACTTGTCAGCCAAGTCGCAGATCTTGTCGAGTTGCGCAATCGTGCCATCCATCGAGAACACGCCATCCGTGACGATGACCTTATGGCGCTTGCCGGCGGCAAGCGCCGCTTGCAATTGCACTTCCAGATCGGCCATGTCGTTGTGTGCATAGCGGTAGCGGCCAGCCTTGCACAGGCGGATGCCGTCGATGATGGAAGCGTGGTTCAGCGCGTCCGAGATGATGGCGTCGTTTTCATCGAACAGGGGCTCGAACACGCCGCCGTTGGCGTCGAATGCGGCCGCGTACAAAATCGTGTCCTCGGTGCCCAGAAATGCGGAAATCGCCTGTTCCAGTTCTTTGTGCACGGTTTGCGTGCCGCAGATGAAGCGCACGGACGACAGGCCGTAGCCGTATTTTTGCGTGGCGGCAATAGAGGCTTGCTGCGTCTGCAGATCGCCGGACAGGCCCAGATAGTTGTTGGCACACATATTAATCAGGGTACGGCCATCGTCGCATACCACTTCGGCGCCCTGGCGCGAGGCGATCACGCGCTCGGGCTTGTACAAGCCCTGCTGGCGCAATTGATCGAGATTCTGTTGCAGACCGCTGAAAAAGGTGTTCTTCGCTTGCTCGCTCATGATGATCCTTGTGTGTCCCTGTTGTATCGGTGGTATCCGGGTGACCTCAGCGGCCATAGGGGAACAGCAGCCGCTTGACCGGTGCGCGCAGTATGCTGTACCGTGAAGCGCTGTTTGAAGTCTACACGTTTCCGTGCTTTTCCTCAAAATCCACTATGTCGAACTGAAATTCAATATAGTGGATATTACCCAAGCCTACTGAACTTTGCAAGCCACCTGCCGATGAAAACCAGCATTTCGACCAATTCTCCACCCGAAGTGGGTGCAACACTGCAACGGCTGCGCCTGGCGCGCGGCCTGACACTGGAAGATTTGTCGCGCATCGCGGGCGTCTCGAAGTCCATGCTGTCGCAAATCGAGCGCGAAAAAGCCAATCCCACCATCGCCATCACGTGGCGACTGGCCAACGCCCTGGGGGTACAGATCGGCGAATTACTCTCCAACGCAGAAAAAACCGTGGAAACCATCCGCATCACGGACGCCCACGAAACCCCCACCCTGCCAGGCGACCATGCGGGCTACGTGCTGCGCATTCTGGGGCCGATGGAACTGGCCGGCAAATACGAGTGGTATGAAGTGACCCTGGCGCCGGGCGGGGAACTGGCGTCGCAGCCGCATGACCCGGGCACCACCGAGCATTTGACAGTGATCCACGGCAACCTGGAACTGGAAGTAGGCATGGCGAAGAAAAAGGTCAAAAATGGCGGCACGGCGCGCTATCCGGCGGACCAGCCGCATACTATCCGGAATCTGGGCAAGACCGAAGGCAAGGCCTTACTCGTGGTCATCCACCGATAAGCCTCGCCAGCAACTGCGTCAATTCGGCATCGTTCGGCATCGACGTGGGCGGCCTCGATCATTTAAGCTTTCAGTCGATGTCTGAAAAGGGGCTGCTGGCACGCATCGCGCCTTGGCATCGGACGTAAAAAAGCGCGGGCCAACTGCACCCGCGCTTTTCAAGACAGAAAGATGAGCAGATTACTGCGCCGCCACCTTGGCTGGCTCCGCCACTACCGGCGTCATCTTCAGCGAACGGCTGAGGAAGCCCCAGCGATCGGCCACTTCTTCGATCTGCTTGGTCGTCGGCTTGCCGGCGCCATGGCCGGCCTTGCTGTCGATGCGGATCAGTACGGGTGCCGCGCCGCCTTGCGCTGCCTGGGCAGCGGCAGCGAACTTGAAGCTATGGGCCGGCACGACGCGGTCGTCGTGGTCGGCCGTGGTGATCATGGTAGCCGGATAGCAACCGCCCGCCTTCAGGTTGTGCAGCGGCGAGTATTTCACCAGTGCCTTGAACTGCTCGGCGTCATCGGACGAGCCGTAGTCAGGCACCCAGCCCCAGCCCACGGTGAACTTGTGGAAGCGCAACATGTCGAGTACGCCCACTTGCGGGATGGCCGCAGCGAACAAATCCGGGCGCTGCGTCATGGCCGCGCCCACCAGCAAGCCACCATTGCTGCCGCCGCCGATCGCCAGCTTGGATGGCGAGGTGACTTTGTTGTCCACCAGCCACTGCGCGGCGCCAATAAAATCGTCGAACACGTTTTGCTTGTTCAGCTTGGTGCCAGCCTGATGCCAGGCTTCGCCATATTCGCCGCCACCACGCAGGTTGGCCATCACATAGACGCCGCCCATTTCCACCCAGGCAAGATTGGCCACGGAGAAGCTTGGTGTCAGCGAAACGTTGAAGCCGCCATAGCCGTACAAATAGGTCGGATTCGTGCCATCGAGCTTCATGCCTTTTTTCGAGACGATGAACATCGGCACCTTGGTGCCGTCGCGGCTGGTAAAGAATTGCTGGCGCGTTTCAAAGGCGTTGGGATCGAAATCGACTTTTGGCTGGCGGTACATCGTGCTCTTGCCCGACTTCATATCGTAGCGGTAGATGGTCGCTGGCGTGGTAAAGCTGGTGTAGGAGTAGAACGTTTCCGTATCGCCACGTTTGCCCGCAAAGCCACCGGCCGAACCGATGCCCGGCAACGCCACTTCACGCACCAGTTTGCCCTTCAGGTCGACGATCTTGATTTGCGTTTGCGCATCTTTCAGGTAGTCGAGCACCAGTTGATTGTTGATCAGGTTGACGGCAACGAGGGTTTCCGCGCTTTGTGGCACGATTTCCTTCCAGTCGGAAGGCAGAGGTTTGCGCGTGTCGATGGCAATGACGCGCGATTTCGGCGCATTCTTGTCCGTCTTGAAGAAAAATACCGGGCCGTCATTGTCGATGAAGGCATACGCAGCGTCGAACGCTTCGAGCAAGCCTACCACCTTGGCGTTCTTCTGGCGCAAGTCCTTGTAAAAGACACGGTTCTTGCGTTCCGTACCCTGCGTGGCCGTGATGATCAGGTAATTGCCGTCGTCGCTGACGGTGCTGCCACCAAATGCCCATTCTTTCTGGTCAGGACGTTCGAAGACCAGTACGTCATCGCTTTGCGGCGTGCCGATTTTGTGAAAATACAATTTCTGGAAGTAATTGATATCGGCCAGCTTGGTCGCTTCGTTTGGCGCGTCATAGCGGCTGTAGAAGAAACCCTGGTTATCCTTGGTCCACGAAGCGCCGGAGAACTTGGCCCACTTGATGTGGTCCGTCAAATCCTTGCCCGATTCGATGTCGCGCACTTTCCACTCGTTCCAGTCGGAACCGGAAGCGGACGTGGCATAGGCCAGGTATTTGCCATTCGGACTGATCGAGGTACCGGCCAGCGCCACCGTGCCATCGCTGGACAGGGTATTCGGGTCCAGCAGCAGACGCGGTTCGTCCGTCAGTTTTTTAACCGTGTACAGCACGGCCTGGTTTTGCAAGCCGTCGTTGCGGCTGTAGAAGTAACGCCCGCCCTGCTTGCTTGGCGTAGAAAAACGCTCATAGTTCCACAGCTTGGTCAGGCGCTGCTTGATCGTGGCGCGCTCGGCGATGGTGCCCAGATACGACTGCGTCAGCTGGTTTTGTGCCGTCACCCACTCGCCCGTCTCAGCGCTGTTGGCATCTTCCAGCCAGCGATAGGGATCAGCGATGGTGGTGCCGAAATAGCTGTCTTGCTGGTCGACTTTTTTGCTGACCGGATACTTCACGGGAGCGCTATCGTCGGCTGGGCACGATTGCGCCATGGCATTGCCAGCAAAAGCGGCCAGCAAGCTCAATATGAGGGTTGTACTACGTAATTGCATGGGTGGTTGTCTCATTGTTGGATGTCGAAGAAAGCAAGCCGCTCAAACGTACGGCGCGGCTGCCCATGTTGACTTTCGCCAAGAGAAATCATAGCGCGGATTGATACTTTTAAAGCACAGTTATCTGCTGGATTTGCCGTCTTTTGTTTGGGGAAATGCGGTGAACTACCGTCACAAATTACTGTATTGGCGAGAATTGGCACACTGACGGACAGGCAAGAAACATTATCAAAAGCAAACCCGTTTCATCAAGCCGTCATAAATCTTCGTTACCATGCTCATATGTTCATGGCCCGTCCAGAGGCCGTGCCGCCACATCCTCCTATGCACACTCTCGCCCTCCCTTCCGCCACCGCCGCGCCGCCCGGCGCGATACCATCGAATATAGCTTACCTGAAGCCACATTCTGCCTCCATGTCCATCGAGGCAACGAATGCCTTGCACGAGATCCTGGCAGGGCGCAAGCTCAGCGCCCTGTTCCAACCCATCATCCACATGCACAGCGGCGACATCATCGGCTACGAAGGCTTGATACGAGGGCCTTCGGATAGCCCCCTGCACGCGCCGATGAATCTGTTCAAGGTGGCGCGCGCACATGGGCTGACGCTGGAAGTGGAACATCTGTGCCGGCAAGTGGTGCTCGAGCGCTTTGCAGAACTGCAACTGCCAGGGAAATTGTTTCTTAATGTCAGCCCTGAATGCTTGCTGCTGCGCAATGCGCGCCATGGAGAAACCCTGGGATACATCGAGCACATCGGCATCAACCCGGACCGCGTCATCATCGAGCTGACGGAAAACCAGCCCACCTACGATTACGAACTGATGCGCGAAGCGGTGCTGCATTACCGCAACATGGGTTTCCAGATAGCCATCGACGACCTGGGCGAAGGCTTTTCCAGTCTGCGGCTGTGGTCAGAATTGCGCCCTGAATACGTGAAAATCGATATGCATTTCATTCAGGGCATCAATAATGACCCGGTAAAACTGCAATTCGTGCGCTCGATCCAGGAAATCGCGGAAAAGTCAGGCACCCTGGTGATCGCCGAAGGTATCGAGGCACAAACGGAATTGCTGGTCTTGCGCGACCTGGGCGTGGCGTTCGGACAAGGCTATCACCTGGGCCGACCGAATGCAGTACCGGCACGCGCCCTGCCGGCCGAAGTGCTACAGGCGCTGGGGCGCAATGGCGTAGCCGTGTATCCACAGCGCAGCAGCCTTGAAAAGAACGGCGCCAGCATCCGCAAGCTGCTGCACCAGGTGGCCGCCGTTTCGCCCGAGAAAAACAATAACGAGGTATACCAGATCTTCCTGAAGGAGCCGAAGCTGATGATCATTCCCGTCGTCGACAATGGCGTGCCGCTAGGCCTGATCAGTCGCTTCGTGATGATCGACCACTTCGCCCGCCCCTACCAGCGCGAACTGTACGGCAAGAAATCGTGCAGCCTGTTCATGGATGCCACGCCCCTGATTGCCGACCACGAGACGAGCTTGCAGGAACTCAGCTACACCATGGTGCAATCCGACGCCCACCATCTGTTCAACGGTTTCATCATTACCGAACAGGGCCGCTACCTGGGCATGGGCACGGGTCACGACCTGATGCGCGAAATCACGCAGATGCAGATCAATGCGGCGCGTTATGCCAATCCGTTGACGCAACTGCCCGGCAACGTGCCCATCAACGAGCATATCGACCGTTTACTGCACAGCGCCGCCCGTTTCTGGGTCTGCTATTGCGACCTCGACCACTTCAAGCCCTTCAACGATGTGTACGGCTACCGCAAGGGCGACGACGTGATCCAGTTGACGGGGGAAATCCTCAGCAGCCATTGCGACCCGAACCGCGACTTCATCGGCCACATCGGCGGCGACGATTTCATGATTTTATTCCAGAGCGAAGACTGGGAAGTGCGCTGCCAGGCCATACTCGAGCATTTTGCTACCGCCATCCTCGCCTATCACAGCACGGGAGACTGCGAACGGGGCGGCTACATCAGCGAAGACCGGCAGGGGAAAAAAGTGTTTTATTCATTGATCAGCTTATCGTTGGGCGTCATCAAGGTCGGGGCGCACCAGTACTACACGCACCATCAGATTGCCACACAGGCGGCCGAAGCGAAGAAGCAGGCGAAGAAGATCCACGGCAACAGCTTGTTCCTCGACCGGCGCCAAGGCACGGGCATGGCGAGCCTGGGGCCTTAAGCGGGAAAATTGCGGTATTGCTCGACGAACTCACGCTCATGCGCGCACCGGCGCTGGACGTCAGTGGCGCGGCGGCAGCGGCGGAAAGCGACCCTGCTGCCATTGCCGCATAAGCTGTTGCGCTTCCTGTAACTGTGCCGGTTCCAGCCTGGCGGCGGCCGCTTCCCTGGCCATGGCCGCCGCGCTATCGCCGCTCTCGGCCGCCAGCGCCAGCCACATGTAGCCGCACAGCAAATCCTTTGCCACGCCGCGCCCGCTGTTATACATGCCGCCCAGGTTGTATTGCGCCAGCGCATAGCCCTGGCTGGCCGCGCGCGCATACCATTGCACGGCCAGGCTATCGTCTGGCGGCACGCCATGGCCATTCGCATACATGACGCCCAGATTGTTTTGCGCGCTGACATCGCCCTGCTCGGCGGCCGTGCGATACCAGCGCACGGCACAGACATCGTCGCGTTGCATGCCCTGGCCATTGGCATACATCACACCGAGGTTGAACTGCGCATTCGGCGCGCCCTGGGCCGCCGCCCTGGCATACCAGTCCAGCGCCTGGCGCCAATCGCGGACGATACCGCGCCCGCCCGCATACATGCCACCCAGATTGTATTGCGCCATGCAATGGCCCTGCAGGGCGGCGCGCCGGTACCAGAGCACGGCGCGCGCCTCGTCCATGCCCACGCCCTGGCCGTGCGCCAGCATCAAGCCGAGGTTGAACTGGGCATCGGCGTCGTCCTGCTCGGCCGCCCGCTGCAGCCACGCATAGGCACGCAGTTGGTCGGGCGCCACGCCCAAACCTTGCGCATACGCCACGCCGAGTTGCCGCTGCGCCATAGCCAAGCCTTGGGCAGCGGCTTGGCGAAACCAGGCCAGCGCCTGTGCATCGCTTTGCGCCACGCCCTGCCCACGCTTGTAGATCAGCCCCAGATTGAGCTGCGCCTGCGCATCGCCCTGCAAGGCTGCCTTGCGGAACCAGGCCAGGGCCAGCGCATCGTTCTTTTCCGCGCCCAGCCCCTTTGCATACGCTACACCGAGCAAGAATTGCGCGCTGGCCATGCCCTGCTCGGAGGCGCGGTAAAACCATGCCAGAGCCAACTCGTCGCTCTGCAGTACCCCGCGCCCATTGCGGTACATCTGCCCCAGGTTCTGCTGGGCTGCAGCATCGCCCTGGACGGCCGCACGGCGAAACCACAACACGGCGTCTGCATCACTCTGCGCCACGCCCCTGCCATGGTAATACAGGGCGGCCAGTTGGTTCTGCGCGAAAGCCAGGCCTTGCAAAGCGGCAAGGCGTAGCCAGGCGAAGGCGCGCGCATCGTCTTGCGCCACACCCTCGCCTTTCTTGTACAGCAATCCCAGGTTGAACTGGGCGTAGGCATTACCCTGCTCGGCAGCCGTGCGAAACCAGATATACGCCTGGTGCTTGTCTCTGGCAGTATGGTGCTTGTCCATGTGCGCCCCCATCGACATCGCGCTTGCCAGCAGAGCGCGCAAAGCGGCGGCCCAGGGCGGCGAAATCACGTGTTGCCTAAATTTTAAATTCGATGCACGGGAAGGACTTGAGCAGGCTCAAAAAAGATAATAAAATTATATCGTTTTGATGAGCCCGCCTTGATGCCAAAAGAGGGCTTGCACGCCAGAACAGGCGTGCGGCGGACATTAGGAGCGCGCGGGGTGCTTTTGCAAAAATTGCGGCACTTTCGCGGCCGCCAGCTTGTTCAGCGACACCAGCAAGTCGGCGTCGACATCGGCGATGCCGTAGTTGCTGCGCAAATGGCGGCCGATATGGATCAGCACTTGCGCCGCCACTTCGGCATCGGACTCGGCTCTGTGGGCGGCGCTCTTGAAGGCGATGCCCAACTGGCTCGACAGCAAGCCCAGCTTATAGCTGGCCAAGCCCGGAAACACGCGACGCGACAGTTTCAAGGAACACACGAGCGAGCGGTGCGCGGGCGTCAGGTTCAGTCTCGCGCTTTCCGCGCGCAGGAATTTTTCATCAAAACTGGCATTATGCGCCGACAAGGCATCGCTACCGATGAACTCCAGCAGCTGCGGCAGCACCTCGGTCACGGGCGGCGCCTTATCCACCATGGCCTGCGTGATACCCGTCAAGCCCGTGATGAACGAAGGAATACGCGCATTGCAATTGATCAACGTCACATAGCGGTCTGTGATCCGCCCGTCCTCGATGCGCAAGGCAGCCACTTCGGTGATGCGGTCGCCCATATCGGGTGACAATCCAGTCGTCTCGAAGTCGATCATGACGATCGGTTTGTCAAACACATGCATGGGGTGCTCTTTCGTAGGTGCAACGATAAGTGTCTCGATAAAATGCGCAGGGCAAGGCGCGGCAACGCCGCCACGCACACGCCACCCGCATTTTATCAGCCGAACTTGCGCACGGCGTCCAGCGCGAGTCCGGCGCCGATACTGCCGAACCGGTCGCCTTCGACCTTGCGCGCGGCCGGTACCAGGGCAGCGATCTTTTCGCGCAGCAAGCGCACGCCGGAAGAGCCGCCCGTGAAGAACACGGTGTCTACGGCTTCCGGCGCCACGCCGGCGTCGCGCAGCAAACGCAGCACGGTTTCTTCCACGGAACCACACAGGTGAGCGATGGCATCGTCGAATTGCGCACGTTTGAGCAACAGGCTGTGCGCGGGCGACAAACGCTCGAGCTCCAGCTGCACTTCGGCCGCGTCGGACAGGGCAATCTTGCCCTCTTCCACTTTCATGGCCAGCCAGTGGCCGGCACGCTCGTCGATCAGCTTTTGCAGACGTTTCACTTTGTCTTGCTCGCGTGCATCGCGGCACACGTCGGCCAGTTGCACCCAGATTTTCTTGGTGTACGCCAAGTTGATCGTATGCCAAGTAGCCAGGTTGAAATAATAACTGGAAGGCACTTCGCTATTGTTATGCAGGCGGCTGCCATAGCCGAGCAAAGGCATGACGGACGACAAGCTCAGGTATTTATCGAAGTCCGTGCCACCGATATGCACGCCGCCGGTGGCGAGGATGTCGTCGCGCCGTTCGGCTTTTTTCGCCCGCTGCGGCGACAGCCTGACCAGCGAAAAATCGGACGTACCACCGCCGATGTCGGCGATCAGTACCAGTTCTTCCTTGTCGATTTGCGACTCATAGTCGAAGGCGGCAGCAATCGGCTCGAACTGGAAGGCGACATCCTTGAAGCCCACGGAACGGGCCACTTCAGCCAGCGTATCCTGGGCCAGCTGGTCGGCCTGCGCATTGTCGTCGATAAAGAAGACGGGACGGCCGAACACGGCCGACGAGAACTCGCGGCCAGCCGATTGCTCGGCGCGGCGCTTCACTTCGCCAATGAATTGCGCCAGCAACATGCGAAATGGCAGCGCGCGCCCGCCCACTTCCGTCTGGCCATCGATGAGACTGGTACCCAGCAAGCTTTTCAGCGAGCGCATCAATCGCCCCTCGTAACCGGCCAAATAGCCAGCCAGCGCCGCGCGGCCAAAGCTGACTTCCTCGTCCTCCGCATTGAAGAAGACGACGGACGGTAAGGTCGTCTTGCCATCTTCCAGGCCGAGCATGGTGCTCTGCCCGGGACGTGCCCAGCCTACCGTGGAATTTGACGTGCCGAAATCGACGCCGCAAGCATTGGCCATGTCGACCCTTCCCTGAATAAAGGGGCATTATCTTATCAGAAGGCAGGCCATAGCACCAGAAAAATACTTGCGCCACGAGCAAGGCAGCAAGCTTGCTTTACGTCAAGTAGCTACGGCGCACAACAGCGACTCTTGTGCAAGGTCCGCCGGAAAACCCGGCAAGCGACCGGCGCAGCGCCATAGAACGCGCAGCATCGAGGCATGATGGCCGCCGCCTGAAAGAAAAAAACCCGCATCGCTGCGAGGTTTTTCACTTCCAGGGCCAGGCAATCAAGCAAAAAGTTTACCCTTGAGCATATTCAAGCCCTGGCTGACGAGGTCATTGCCTTCTGGCTATTGAGTTCGGCACAACATGCAAGCGTCAATGTTCGGCAGCCCACCCATGTGGGCGCGCTCTTTTATGCCAATCCTTATGCCAGCCCTTATGCCAACCCTCTTGCCAGCCATCTAGCGACTGGCATGCCACCCGCCATGAGGCCCTATTGGACACGCCGTTGACCCTGCCCGGCATTTGCTGGCCCCTGCAAGCGAGTACTGGCCATCTTGCCGTCACCAGCACCCACATCACGGGCCACTTTCACGCCGGCGCGGGCGAAGACGCCATCGTGCTGTGCGCCCTGCTGCCGGCCGGTAAATTTCGCAATGGCGCGGCGCGCCACTGGTGCCGCACACATCAATGCTACTGGGGCACGCAGGCCGACCTGGCCGATAAGCTGGCAACGCAGCTGCTGCGTTGCCGCCAGCATGCCAGCCCCATGGGCTATATGCTGTATCCGCCGCTGTTCGACCCCGCCCGCTTTCACGCCAGCACCTTGCGCCTGGGGCCGGACGGCTTGCTGCAACTGCGCGCCAGGGCCGATGACGGCGACGCCCTGATGGCGCACGACACGGCCGCGTTGGCCATCGACTGCCGCGCCCTGCCCGGTCTCTTCCCGCCCGACATCGTGCAGCTCAATATCACGCCACCGGCAGCGCATGCCTATGTGGCCGCATTGCAGGCCGGCGCAGCGCTGGACTGCAGCGACTGCACCCGCTGCGGCCATCCGCACCTGGACCTGGGCAGCTTCGCGCTGGCCCCGCACCGGCGCCACAGCTGCGGCCAGTGCGGCCATGACGCCTCGCATAGCGCCACGCCTATCGTCTCGTCGCCGCTGTGGCGCTTGCGCCAATACGCCTTGCGCAACCGCACACGCATCACCGAATGGCTGTGACAGTGCGCGCTGCCATCGTCGGGACTACGCTGGCAGCGATCCTCGTTCGGTAATATGCACAGGACGTGACGGATTTGTTGCACGCCATCGTTGTGGCGGGTCTGTCAGCACTACAGCAGTCGTGAGTAAGGTGAGTAAGGTAAGTAAAGCAAGATGCAAGGAAGTCCATTTCGGCCTTGGCCACCTTTTCTGTGCTTGCCCTGTAGCGGCATCGGGCGCATTTCGTGTTATCGTTAACAACAAGAACGGTCACTGGTGTGTGCAGTGCAGCAGATTTCAGCCATCGCCCAGCACGGCCTGCCCGAATCTCTTACTATCTCGCCTTTGCGCAGTTCTTATCGCCCGCAAATACGGCCGGCCATCGCCTCTGGTGGCGCTTGGCCAGCTTCGGCTGGACTTCCGGCTGGGCCACAGCGCCTCTCCACCCAATCATTGTTTACCCGAGCAACTAGAACATGCACGCCTCCGTAGATCCCCTGATACCGCGCATTACCGCGCCTTTTGGCGCCGGCTATGCCGACCTGGCCCTGGCCCTCGGCGGCCTTGCCATCGGCACGGGCGAATTCGCCTCCATGAGCATCTTGCCCGTGGTGGCAGACGACCTGGGCACAAGCTTGCCGCAAATGAGCCACATGATCAGCGCCTATGCGCTGGGCGTGGTCATCGGCGCGCCGCTGATCACGATCTTCCTGGCGCGCATGCCGCGCCGTCTAATGCTGATCTGTCTGATGCTGATGTTCGCTGGCGGCAACTTGCTCAGCGCCATCGCCCCGAACTACGGCTTGCTGGTGGTGGCCCGCTTTGTGGCCGGCATCCCGCATGGCGCGTATTTTGGCGTGGCAGCGCTGGTGGCGGCCGCCCTGGCCGAACCGGACAGGCGCGGCCAGGCCGTGGCGCGCGTCCTGATGGGTTTGACGGTCGCCAATATCTTCGGTGTGCCGCTGGCCACGTATATCGGCCAGACTCTGGGCTGGCGCTCGGCCTTCTTGTTGGTCGTCGCGCTGGGCTTGCTGACCATGCTGATGGTGCGCATCTTCGTGCCCATGGTGGCTGCCGGGGATGCCAGCCCGCGCCGCGAGCTGGGCGTGTTCCGCCGCCTGCAAGTATGGCTGACCCTGCTGATGGTGGCCATCGGCTTCGGTGGCATGTTCGCCGTCTACACCTTCATCACGCCCACCTTGCTGGAAATTACGAAAGTGTCACCCCTCGTCATCTCCATTTTGCTGGCCATCATCGGTGTCGGCATGACCCTGGGTAATTTGATCGGCGGCTGGCTGGCCGACCGCTCGCGCCTGTGGACCATCTTTGGCGTGCTGCTGTGGAACGTGGCCGCGCTGGCGGCCTTCACCTACTCCAGCAGCAATGTCTGGCTGACGGCGATCAACCTGTTCGCCATCGGCGCCGGCATCGCCGTCGCCCCTGCCGTGCAAACACGCTTGATGGACGTGGCCGGCGACGCACAAACGGTGGCCGCCGCCCTCAACCATTCCGCTTTTAACATCGCCAACGCCCTGGGCGCGTGGGCCGGCGGCATCGCCATCGCCACGGGCATGGGTTTGCGCTCGACGGGCTGGGTCGGCGCGATGCTGGCCTGCGGCGGCATCGTCGTGCTGGGTATTTCCGTGCTGGTGGAAAACCGCAGCCGTCAACAAGGCAGCGCCCAAGCGGCATAAGGGTTGCGCCATGCAGCTGCCTGCCAAGGCGGCTGCATGGCGCATCGCCCGTTGCGGCGTTGGCCGCCTCCGCCAGCAAGCCTTGCAGCAATGCCACGCTGCACCATCCCTCGTCAATATTTTCCAGACTGCAGCGCGCGCACGGCCGCTGGCAGATGCCGGCTGTCTGCGCTGGGCGTTTCCGTGCGCCAGTACGCCAACTGAGCACTCATGGGCTCAAGCGGTCAATTCCATCAAATGCAATTAACTTGCAATAGCAAGGTCTGCAAGCTACTATTGCAACCCTGTTGCATTGACACCATTGCGCTGCGTCTGCATTCGACGCCAGTACCCCATCCCGCTTTTTAGAGATTTTTATGCGCCATCACGTATTCGCAGCTGCCATGCTGTCTACTAGCCCGCTCGCTTACGCGGCAGAGGACATCACCGTGCAGAGCATCAACGTCCGGGCAGACAAGCCTACGGCCATCGACAACATCGTTGTCGTCGACAATACACAAGCCCAGAACAGGACGCTGGGCGGCATGCTCGAACATGTCTCTGGCGTGCAAAGCAGCGCCTTTGGACC
The DNA here is from genome assembly GCF_029892305.1 of Janthinobacterium sp. CG_23.4. Classification (NCBI taxonomy): domain Bacteria; kingdom Pseudomonadati; phylum Pseudomonadota; class Betaproteobacteria; order Burkholderiales; family Oxalobacteraceae; genus Janthinobacterium; species Janthinobacterium sp. CG_23.4. The sequence continues at coordinate 2,570,305 of NZ_JARXUX010000001.1, forward strand.
GCATGCGGGCGCGCCGGTAATTCGCAGCCTGAGCGGCAGCCGCGTGCAGATCCTGGAAGATGGCCAGTCCATCCTCGGCATGAATGCGCTCAGTGGCGATATCAATATCGCGTTTGAGCCGCTTTTCGTGCGCAGCGTCACCGTCAACAAATCATCCGATAGCGTGCGTTTCGGCGGCAATGCGATCGGCGGCAGCGTCGACGTCGATTCCGGCCTCATTTCCAGGACCATGGAGAGCACGCAAAAGAACCTGGAATTTGTCCTGCGCAAGGGCTACAACGATACCGACGCCCAGGGCTTGCGCATGAACTTCAACGACCAGCAGCACTTCTCGACCAATTTGCAGATGTCGTTCCAGAAAATCGCGCATTACGCTATTGCTGGCAACAGCAAGGCAGGCGTGTGCAACAGCCAGCTATTTCCTGCGCAGGGCGGCGTGAATATTTTTTTATCCGATAGTTGCCAAAAGGAAGCGCGGATCCAGCAGGTCTACAACAAGGCTTCGCAGCCCTTTATCGATCAATTCATGACAGAAAATCCGGACTGGGCGGACGGTGATTTTTCCTTCTACACCAATAAGCCGACGTCCGTCTGGCAGCGCAAGACCTACGTCAACCCGGCTAACCCCGCTTATGTCGCAGGTACGCCATCGATGACCCAGAACAAGATCAACAAGGATGTAACGCCCGATTACCATGGCACCCTGGGCAATAGCTATGCCAGCAATTCCCACTTTGCCGTCGGCAGCACCTATTTTTTCGATCGTGGTTACGTGGCAGTCAGTATCGATACCAAGAATAGCGCGTATGGCGTGCCCGGCTTTTCCATGGAAAACAAGTCTTTCGGCGCGAAGTATGACGCGGCGCTGCCTGTCGGCGTGGTGATACAGCAGGATAAATATGCGCTGGAAGCGCTTCTGCGAGAGCCCGTCGCCTATATTGAAAGCGCGCAACTGCGCGTATCTCGACTGAGCAATGCATCGGCAGAACTTCTTGGCTCTGCCAGGGCGAATGACTACCGGTTCGACACCAGGCAAGCCGAGCTCATGCTTGCGCACCGGCGCGCAGGGCCCTTGAGCGGCTCGCTTGGCCTGAGCCACAAGGCCAGAGATATTGCCGGTAGCGGCTCGCAACTTTACCTTCCCGATGCAAGCACCATGAGCCGCGCGCTATTCGTCAAGGAAAGCCTGGACTTCGACTGGGCCACCTTCGATGCGGGCTTGCGCCATGAAAAAGTGGAGCACGAGATCCGCAAGAGCGGATTCAAGACCTCGAGAAATGCGAGCAATTCCCAACTCAACGACAAGGCGTTCAGCCTGAACAGCTATAGCCTGGGGGCCTCGGCCAAGCTAGGCCAGCTTTTCGGCGCGAAGCTGCGCTATACCGACTCGGAAAGAGCGCCCGATATCAACGAGTTGTATGCAAGCAATCGGCACTATTCGATCCTGGCCCAGGAAGAAGGAAACCAGAACCTCAAGGCAGAACGTGCAAGCAATACCGAACTTACCGGCTTGTTCGGCAATGGCGGCTTCAAGTTGTCGGCAACGGGCTACGTCATGCAGTACGAGAACTATCTCTACCTTGGCCACTCGGGAGCCCAAATGGCAAACCGCCTGCCCTTGAAGTATTGGAAGCAGACCGATACGACGGTCAAGGGATTCGAGCTCGACGTGTCACAGGACGTGCAACTTGGCAACTACGGCAAGCTCAATCTCTCCGCATTTGCCGACCTGGTCAAGAACAAGGCAGACAATCCGGACAAGCTGCGCGCGCATAACGACGGCGAGTATCTGCCCAATATGCCCACCAACCGCTACGGCGCGAATTTGCTGTGGCAAAACAAGGGCTGGAAGGCCAGGGTTTCCAGCACTTACTATGCCAAGCAAAAGTATCTGGGCAAAAGTGTCGGCACGGAAGTGCCGCTCGACTGCTACACCATGCTGAACTTTCAGCTGAGCCGCGAACTCCAGGTGCCCAATTCACCGTTTGCCGGAGTCGAAGTGTTTATCAGCGGCACCAACTTGCTCGATGAAGATGCCAGGGCGCACAATTCGCCACTGAAATACATTGCGCCCTTGCCAGGCCGCAGCTTTCAAATTGGCTTGAGCGCCAGGCTTTAAGGCACGCGGGGGCCGCTGTGGTTGCCGTCGCCGCTGACGGCCGCGCCATCGCTGGCGCGCGCCCTGAAGGTCAGACCCTGGACCTGGCTTTTGGGTTCAGCTTAAACCGCACTATCCCACGGCGCCGACAACCTCACGGCGCAATTGATCAAGCCCACCATCGAGTACGTCTGCGGGAAGTTACCCCACATTTCGCCCGTCACCGGGTGCGTGTCTTCCGACAGCAGGCCCAGGTGGTTGCGCGCCTTTAGCATCGTTTCGAAGATCTTGCGCGCCTCGTCTTTCCTGCCGATGCGCGCCAGGGCGTCGATGCGCCAGAAGGTGCAAATGTTGAAGGTCGTTTCCGGCTTGCCGAAGTCGTCGGGCGCTTCGTAGCGGCGCATGTAGGGGCCGTCGCACAGCGACGCTTCGAGCGCGTCGACGGTAGCGATGAAACGCGGGTCCATCGGGTCGATGAAGTTCACTTCCGCCATCAGCAAGACGGAGGCATCAAGGTCGTGCCCGCCCAGGCTTTCGGCAAACGCCTGACGCTCCTCGCTCCACGCTTCGCGCAGCAGGCGTTCGCGGATCAGCACGGCGCGGCTGTTCCAGTGGTCGGCGCGCTCCGGCAAGCCCAGTTGATGGGCGACCTTGGCCAGGCGATCGCAGGCGGCCCAGCTCATCAGCATGGACGAGGTGTGGACCCGGGCGCGCGTGCGCAACTCCCACATGCCCGCGTCCGCCTGCGCATGCAGCCTGAAAGCCTGTTCGCCCACGGCTTCGAGCGCGGCAAACTCGGCCTTGCCGGCCTGGTGGAACAGACGCTGATCGAGGAAGGACTGCGCCGCGCCCAGCACGATATTGCCGTAGACATCATGCTGGAAGTGTTCCTGTGCCTGGTTGCCCACGCGCACGGGACCATTGCCGCGGTAGCCGGGCAAGTGGGCTAACGTCGATTCCGGCAATTGTTCTTCCAGGCCGATGCCGTACAGGGGCTGGATATGCCCGCCCTTCGAGCGGGCGACGATATTCGTCAGCCAGCGCAGATACTCTTCCATCGTGCCCACTTCGGACAGGCTATTGAGGGCGCGCACGACAAAGAAGGCGTCGCGCAGCCAGCAATAGCGGTAATCCCAGTTGCGGCTGCTGCCCGGCGCTTCGGGGATGCTGGTAGTCATGGCGGCGATGATGGCGCCCGTATCTTCATATAGAGACATTTTCAAGGTGATGGCGGCGCGGATGACCACGTCTTGCCATTCCAGCGGCACGGCCAGGCGGCGCGTATAGCTGCGCCAGTAATTGATGGTATCCTTTTCAAAGATGCGCGCCGTCTCGTCGATGCCGCCGGCCAACGTTTCATCAGGCCCCAGCAAGAAGTTGGCCGTGCCACCCAGCACGAAATACGTTTCGCTCAGCACATAGTTGAGCGAAACATCCGTGTTCAGGCGCAAGGTCTGTTCCGGCCCTACATAGCGGATGTGGTGGCTGCCCTGCGTGATCTGCGGCGCCAGGCGGCCCCAGTCGTAGCGGGGGCGCAAGCGCACCCGGATGCGTACGGCCTGATCGAGCGGACGCACGCGGCGTATCAGCATCAGCGGGCGGAACATGCGGTCACGGCTGAGGAAACGGGGCGCGAAATCGGTGATTTCCACGCCGCGCCCCTCGGTATCGTACAGGCGCGTGCGCAGCACGGCCGTGTTCGGCTCGTAGCATTGCTCGCTGCGCGCGTGGTTTTCAATGTCGATGCCCCACACGCTGCCGTTTTCCGTGGCATCGAGCAAGCGGTTGAAAACGGGGTCGCCATCGAAACGGGGCAGGCAGGACCAGACGACCTGCCCTGCCTGGTCGATCAGGGCACTGAAGGCGCAATTGCCCACCACGCCGCAGTTGAGGCTAGCCTGGGCGGGCGTGACCGGTGCCGACGCACTCGCTGCGCCAGCGGCGCAAGCGGCCAGCGAGCCGGCAGCGCCGCTGGGCGTGTCATACGCTTGTTGCGGAGATTGCATCATCATCTGCTCCTTATGAGGAAATGGCGGCAGCCAGCAGCGCGGCGCGCAAGGCGCCCGGACTGGCCAGACGCAGGATGGCGGCGCTGGGACCGCTGCCCACTTTGACGCCCTGCCCACGAACTTGTTGTACAAAGGCAAAACCTGCCTCGTCAGTGGTGTCGTCGCCCGCGAACACGGGCCGGCGGCCGGCGAATGGCGCTTCACGCATGAAGGCGGCGATGGCGCCGCCCTTGTCGCTGGCGGCCGGCTTGGCTTCCACGACCATTTTGCCATGCAACAGCAACAACCCCGGGCACGCTTGCACGGCGGCCGTCATTTCCTGCGAGCACAAATGTTCGAGTTCCGGTGCCAGGCGGTAATGCAGGGCGACGGCGCCCCGCTTTTGTTCCACCAGCAAGCCTGGGTGGGCAGAGGCCAGCGCCAGCGCGCGCGCCAGCACGGATGAGACATCGGGCGTAGCGGCCACATGCAGCGCGCCATCCGCGCCGCGCCGCTCCACGCCATGCACGCCCGCCACCGGCAAGAGCAGCGGTGCCAGCATGGCATCGATCTGCGCCACGGGGCGCCCGGAAATGAGCGCCAGCGCGCCGCCATGGCGCTCGGCCAGCAGGGCCAGCGCCTGCACGATGCCCCCTTCCAGGTGCACGCCATCGGGCGTGGGCGCCAGGTCGACCAGGGTACCGTCGAAATCGAGGAAGACGGCGCTGCCAGGCTTGCTCAGCAGTTGCAGTACGGCGGCGCTATCGTCAGGCATCTGCATCATCAGATCCCCTTGCGCCGCTTGCGGCGGCTATGGGCATCGATCTTGCTCATGACTTTGTCGCGCTGACGCAAACGGGCGGCATCGAGCAGCATGCGCCCGGCCCAGCGGTAGACATTGAAATGTTTGACACGCGCACGCATGCTCTTCATGCGCTCGCGCTGCTCCACGGGCGGCATCGACAGGCCGCGGTACAGGGCCTCGGCGCCTTGCTCGATGTGATATGGATTGATAATCAGCGCTTCATGCAGTTCGCGCGCCGCGCCGGTGAACTGGCTCAAGACAAGCACGCCCATCTCATCGTCGCGCGCGGCGACGAATTCCTTGGCCACCAGATTCATGCCGTCATGCAAGCTTGTCACCATGCACACTTCAGAAGCGCGGAAATAGCGCTGCAAGTCTTCCTGTCCATGCTGCTCGGCTTTCAACAGGATGGGGACATAGCTGCCGCTGCCGAAGCGGCGGTTGATGCGCTCGACCATCTTGCGCACGCGCGCATCGAAACTTTGATATTCGTCTAGCGAAGCGCGGCTGGGGGCGGCGATTTGCACAAAAGTAAAATGGCCAAGCATGCCAGGCTGCTGTTCGAGCATGCGCTCGACGGCCTGGAAGCGCTCGACGATGCCTTTCGTGTAATCGAGCCGATCCACACCGATGCCCAGCAAGTGATCGGGTGCCACACCCAGTTCGGCACGGATTTGCGCGCGGCAAGTGGCTGCGTCAGGCTGCTCGCGATGCTCCTCGGGCCAGGCGATGGAAATCGGGTAATCCTCGACCTGCGTCATCTCGCCGCCATAGGAAATCGTCGACGCTTCCGGCGCGATGCGCGTTTCCAGGTAGCGGTCTACCGTTTCGAGGAAATTCTTGCGGTGGAATGGCGTGTGGAAGCCCAGGATCGTGCTGCCCAGCAAGCCGTCGAGAATTTCCTCGCGCCACGGACAAATGCCGAACGATTCCGAATTCGGCCAGGGGATATGCCAAAAAGTAATAATCGTCGCTTTTGGCAAGGCTTCGCGCACCATGCGCGGCAGCAAGGCAAAATGATAATCTTGCACCAGCACGACAGGGTTGTCCGTCTTCGCCTCGGCGATCACCGCTTCGGCAAAGCGGCGGTTCACTTTGACATACTGCTCCCAGTCAGAGGAGCGGAACACGGGGCGCACGTGGGCAATATGGCACAGCGGCCACATGCCTTCATTGGCAAAACCATAATAATAGCCTTGTTCTTCCTCTTGCGTCAGCCATACGCGGCGCAAGGTATAGCTGGGATGATCGGGTGGCACTGGCACATGGTCGAATTTATCCACCGTTTCGCGGTCGGCGGAACCGGCGCCATGTGCGATCCAGGTGCCGGAACAGGCGCGCATCACCGCTTCGACGGCCGTCACCAGGCCGCTGGCCGGGCGCTGCACGCTGATGCCCGTGTCCGTCATGGTGTGGATGTACGGTTCGCGGTTCGATACCACCAGCACTTGATCTCCCGCCAGGTCTGCTTCGAGCAAGCCGCGCAGTTTTTCCGGCGTCCACTCCGAGTTCCAGCCACTGTCGCCCTGGCGCTCCAGATGGTATTGCTGCAGCAATTCGCGCAAGTCGCCGATCAGCGGCTGCATTTCCGGCGGCGGCGCGGCGCCGACGGGCGCATTGGCGCTCTGGACGGCCATGGCGCTGCGCGGCATCAATTCCCCCCGCAACATATCCTTCACGCCCGACAGCCAGCCGCGCCAGCTCAGGTGAGCGACGCACACGCTTATCAGGGAAATGAGCACGGCCAGTACGGCCAGGAAAGCAAAAATGAAGCGCTTGGTATCGGTATTGCGGCGTTCGACAAAACGCATGTCCTGCACCAGCACCAGGCGCCCCAGCTCGGTAGTATCCTGTATGACCGGCGTTTCGCTGAGGTGGACTTGCCCCTGCGGCAGTTGCGCCAAGGATTTGTACAGACCGCCCGCTGAAGGCGTGCTCCAGCAGCCGATCGAGGCCGGGTATTGCGCGGATTGGTAGACCAGGTGGCCGGCATGATCGCAAAAGCCGATGGCGATCAGGCGTTCATCACGCATGGCGCCCTGGAACAACGCGCCGATGCGCGTGGCATCTTGCGCGGGCAGGGCTTCGCTGAGCGAGGGGCGCAGAGTTTCAGCGAGCAATTGCGCCCGGCTGTCGAGGTCACGCACATACCAGCGCAGGGTGATGTTGTCGAGCAGCGGCACCACAATATAAGCAAACAATCCCAGCACCAGAGCCAGCGGCAGGATGAAACGCAAAGACATTCGCAGTGATCGTACTATCATCGTTTTCCTTTGCAGACATAAGCAAACATTGCAAGTATGACTATATTGCAAAAATGGCGGCGCCGGTTTGCAGGCCGTGTTGAAACGTCAACGTGGCTTGGCGCAGCGCAGCAATAACTTGCAGTATCGACCTTGCCGCAACTCTTATCCGTTCGGCAACGCACGTCCCTGCGAGCTCACCTGCCCGTAAAATAGCCGCTTCCGGCAGCCATTTCACTGACACAGAAGGAGTTTTCGCCTATGGATCTCAGCACGTTTCACTCACTGATGGGAGGCCCGCTGCGCTCGGCGCTGAGCGTGCTCGTTTCGGCCCTGCTGGTCACCGTGCTCGCCATCGGCTTGCACCGGGCTGGCATCGGCTTGCTGAAAAAACTGGCCCATGGCCGCCCGTTTACCACCAATGTCACGCGCGTGGCTTTCCGCGCCAGCCAGCTGTGCGTGATCGTCTTCGGCTTGCGCATGGTGCTGGCCGGTGCGCCCGACAACACGCCGGGCTTGGTCGCCGTGTCGCACCTGGCCAGCGTGGCGCTGATCATCGCGCTGACCTGGCTAGCCATGCAATGCATCAAGGCGCTGTCCATCACGATTTCCGACATCCACCCCGTCGACGTCGCCGACAACCTGCGCGCGCGCCGCCTGATCACGCAAGCGCGCGTACTGACGCGCAGCGCGCACGCCATCGTGGTGATCCTGGGCCTGGCCTTCGTGCTGCTGACCTTGCCTGGCGCGCGGCAGATCGGCGCCAGCCTGCTCGCTTCGGCCGGCGTGGCGGGGCTGGTGGCCGGTATCGCCGCGCGCCCCGTGCTCGGCAATTTCATTGCAGGGCTACAAATTGCGTTTTCGCAACCCATCCGCATCGACGACGTGCTGATCGTCAATGGCGAATGGGGCAAGGTCGAGGAAATCAAGGGCACCTACGTGGTCGTGCGCGTGTGGGACGAGCGCCGTTTGATCGTGCCGCTGCAGTGGTTCATTGAAAATCCGTTCGAGAACTGGACGCATAGCTCGTCCGCCCTGCTGGGCACGGTGTTCCTGTGGCTCGATTTCAGCATCGCGCTCGAACCGCTGCGCGCCGAACTGACGCGCATCTGCGAGTCGGCCAGCCAATGGGATGGCCGGGTCTGCACGGTGCAGGCGACCGATTCGAACGAGCGGGCCGTGCGCGTGCGCTTTCTGATCAGCGCGCAAGATTCTGGCCTGGCCTTCGAATTACGCTGCATCGTGCGCGAGCGAATGCTGGCGTTTATTACGGCCAACTTCCCGCACGGCCTGCCCCGCTTGCGCTCCTCACACGACCCGATCGAAGTGCGCGAAATGCAGGCGCAAAACGACAGCGTGTCGCGGTACATGGCGTAAACATCGTGCGGCGCGCTGCCCCTTGTCCACGCGCCGCTGCCATGGGCCGCAATAGCACCACCGCCTGGCTCATCCTGATCGATGGTCTGCTGCTGGTGCGCGAACGGGCCGGTATCGGCATTGGCGTCGTCATCTTGTCCATCGTCGCGTACGGCCTGACCGTCCACCCCCTGCTGGAACGCTACTGGCGCAAATCAGCACGGGCCAGATCCCTTTGCATTTGCTGTAAAGCAATGTTTCGCCAATTGCACCTACGGCGGGCGGAAATGTTGTTAAGATAATTAAAAACAAGCAAAGAGAGCATCAATGAAACGAAGAAGCATGCTGCAACTGGGCGTCTCACTGGCACTGCTGCAAACGGGCTGCGCCACCGATCCGACAACGCTGGCGTGGGAAACGCAATTTGACGCCTTCATGCGCGATGGCCTTGCCCGTACTGAAACGCCGGGCATGAGCGTGGCCGTGGTGCGCGGCGAGCAAACCATCTTCGCACGCGGCTATGGCTGGGCCGATATCGAGGCCAGCAAGAAGGCCGACGCTAACACGGCGTTCCATATTGCCTCCGTCAGCAAGCTCGTCACGGCGACGGCCGTCATGATGCTGCTCGAACAGGGCGCCTTCCAGCTCGACGACAAGGTGGCGGCCTATCTGGACTTCCCGCTCATGCATCCGAAATTTCCCGACGTGCCCATCACCTTTCGCCATTTGCTCAACCATACGTCGGGCATTTCCGATGCCGTATACGAAAAAACGACGGCGTTTGCCGTGCAGGGCGACCCGCGATTACCGCTGCGCGATTTCGTCAAGGGCTACCTGTCGCGTGGTGGCGCCTGGTATGACGCCGATATGTCGTTTGCCGCCCGGCCTGGCACCGAGTGGCGCTACAGCAATGTGGCTATCGCCCTGCTCGGCTATCTGGTGGGCCGCTTGAACCCCGATGGCCTCGACGCCTACGCGCACGAGCACCTGTTCGAGCCGCTGGGCATGGACAGCACGGCCTGGAACCTGGCCAGCTTGCCGCGCCGTACGGTCGTCGCGCAGCCGTATGCGCACAAAGAACCGGGCCTGCAACTGCTGCCACAGGTCGGCTATCCAGACTGGCCGGCCGGCCTGCTGCGCAGCTCGGCGCATGACTTGGCCCGTTTCCTGGCCATTTTCAGCAATGGCGGCCGGGTCGATGGCCGCCGCTACCTGCAAGATTCTACCCTGCAATTATTTTTTGCCCCGCAAACGGCGCCCGTCGTACCGGCCGATTCGTCCGTGCGCCAAGCCTTGGTGTGGCAGCTGCGCGATGTCGACGGCAAGGCGCTGGCCACGCACAGCGGCGGCGATCCGGGCGCCGCGTCCGTCGTCTGCGTCGACCGCGCCAGCAAGACGGCCGTGCTGGCCTTCGCCAATGTCAGCGCCGACAAGGAATTTCGTTCATTTCAGAAAGAAGTCGTGCTGCGCCTGCTGGCGCATGGCGCCGGCGACCAGGCAAGGCTAGGCGCCGAACCAGCCGCGCAGCTTCTCGGCGGCGCTTTCCTTGACCTCGGCCGTGATGTAGGTGGCCACCGTGGCGACGGCCGCCGCGAGCACGGCCAGGTCATCCGCATAGCCGATCACGGGCGTGATGTCGGGAACCGCATCGATGGGTGAAATGAAATAGCCGAGCGCGCCATAAATGGCCGTCTTGGCCCACAACGGGGTATTTGGCTGCTGGGCCGCGTAATATAGCCACAGGGCTTTCTCGATGACTTCGCGTCCCGCCGTCCTGGCGAACTTGACGACCTTGTCCCAAAAGCTGTCTTGCGTGTATTTCTTTGCATACTGCTTGTCGGCCTGGGGGGCGTGATTTTCTTCCAACTTCTTTTTTCTGCCAAACATCTGCTGCTCCTGTCTAATGCGCAAGCCGTTACGCATGCGCACCTTAGCATAACGGCGCGCCGGGTAGGCCGCATGCAAGCTTGGCTCAAGCCTGGCGCCCCGGCTGGGGCTGGAGCTTGACTTGGCACTGGCGCGTGAGCTCGTGGGCGAAGCTGCTGCAGACCGGCAAGCCGGCTTGGCCGGCATCGCGCGCCACGGCGGCTGGCGCGGCGGCGCTCTCCGGCGCATCGCCGGGAGACAGCAGCGTGGCCGCCAAAATAGCGAAGGTGAACAGGCAAATGAGCAGCAATGGTTTGTTTACGTGCATCGACTGCTCTGGCTTGTGCATCGCGTACTCCATCGGATTGCTTGGTTGTTGTAGCATGGAACCGATCATCGCGTGTTTCCGCAGGGCATACAATCAGACAGTTTCGACAAGATGGGTAGGACAATGCTGACAATGCTGGCAGCGCCGGCCGCAGCAACGTCAGGATATGGGCGTGCAGGGCCTTTACCTGCAGCCTGCCCGGCGTCGCTTGCACGCTGGCCTCAGGCAGGCAAGTCGGACAATTCCAGCTCCGAAAAGCCGGCCCGGCGCCGTGCCTCGAGGTTGAACGGGCCGCGCAGGGTGGGCGCTTCGTAGCGCAGCGCCAGCGCGGCGTAGGTGGCGCGCAATTCCAGGCCACGCTGCTCGCACAGGTAGCCGTACCAGCGGTTGCCGATTTCCACATGCCCCACTTCATCGCGCAAGATGATGTCGAGAATGGCGGCGGCGGCCATGTCTCCGGCCTGCGCCAGCTTGGCGCGCAGCGGCGGAATCGCGTCCAGGCCACGCGCTTCCAGGGTGCGCGGCACCAGCGCCATGCGCGCCAGCACGTCGGCGCGCGTCTTGTCGACCATTTCCCACAGACTGTCGTGGCCGGGGAAGTCGCCATAAGTATGGCCGAGCACCTGCAGATGCGCCTGCAGCATGGCAAAGTGCGTCGCTTCTTCCTTGGCCACGCGCAGCCAGTCCGTATAGTAGTCAAAGGGCAAGTCCGGGAAGCGCCACAGGGCGTCGAGCGCCAGGTTCATGGCATTGAATTCAATATGCGCAAGCGCGTGCACCAGCATGGCGCGCCCTTCCGGCGTGATCATCGAGCGCCGCCCGACCAAGCGCGGTGGCACCAGTTCCGGGCGCTCGGGACGGCCCGGCACGGCGCCGCCGGGCACCAATGACGCTTGCGCATCGAGCGCCAGCTGCGCTTCGGCCATGGCCGCCACCATCGCCACCTTCGTCGCCGGGTCCGGTTCGAGCAGGCAAGCGAGCGCAGTGGCGCGCAATTCCGGTGGCGGTGTCGGGTTCAGTGGGGGTGGCTGCATGGGAATTCCTTCGTGCGCGTCAACTGCGCATAAACAATGAGGCCTGCAGTGTAGCAAGTGCCTGCCCCACCAGCCAGTGCTGCAGGCACTTGCCGGTCCAGCCGATGCCGCCGCAGCAGCGGCCATACTGCACCAGGCGCGCAGGCGGGCCAGGCCGGCATCAACCGGCGACGGCAGCCAGCAAGGCGCGGCCATGCACCACATAGGCCACCATTTCTTGCTCCGGCACCATGCTGCCGCCCGTGCCCCACACCAGATGCGTGGCAGTATCGCCGTGCTGCTGGTATTGCGGCGCGGCCAGCACGGGCTCGATCCCCGCGAAACCGGCCACGGCGGACGGTTCCAGGCGCAAGCCTTGCGTTTGCGCAAGCGTCGCCAGCAAACGGTACAGCTCGTCATCCGTGACGGTAGCGTAACCGTCGATCAAGCGCTGCATGGCCCGCCCAACGAAACCGGACGCGCGTCCCACGGCCAGGCCATCGGCAGCCGTCAGGTTGTCGATGCCGATTTCCTGCACGCTGATGCCTTCATGCAAGCCCGTGTACACGCCCAGCAGCATGCACGGCGAGTGGGTCGGCTCGACAAACACGCAGTGCACAGCATCGCCAAAGGCCAGTTTCAAGCCAAAGGCCACGCCGCCGGGACCGCCACCGACGCCGCATGGCAAGTACACGAACAGGGGATGCTGCGCATCGACTATGACGCCGTTTGCGGCGAACTGCGCTTGCAGGCGCTGGCCCGCCACCGCGTAGCCGAGAAATAAATCGTGCGAGTTCTCATCGTCGACGAAGTGGCAGCGGGAGTCGTTCTGCGCCTGCCTGCGCCCCGCTGCCACGGCCACGCTGTAGTCGGTCGCGTATTCGACGACGGTGACGCCGTGGCTGCGCAATTGATCCTTTTTCCATTGCCGCGCGTCAGCCGACATATGCACGGTAGCGCGAAAGCCCAGGCGCGCGCTCATGATGCCGATCGACAAGCCCAAATTGCCCGTCGAGCCGACGGCGATTGCATACTGGCCGAAAAACGCCCGCACGGCGTCGCTGGCGAGCAGGCTGTAGTCATCGTCCTCTTGCAATAAACCGGCGTCCAGCGCCAGCATTTCCGCGTGTTTCAGCACTTCATAGATGCCGCCGCGCGCCTTGATCGAGCCAGAAATGGGCAAATGGCTATCCTGCTTGAGCCATAACTGACCGCTCGGCATGCCCAGCGCCGCCTGCATGGCGGGCAACGGCACGACGGGCGACTCGATGACGCCGCCGCTGGCCTGCGTTTCCGGGAATGCCTTGGCCAGGTAGGGCGCGAAGCGCGCCAGGCGCGCGCTGGCGTCAGCCACGTCAGCGGCCGTCAAGCCCACGTCGCACAAGGCCTCGGCCGCCGGCGCGATGCCAGGATTGAACCAGCTCAAGGGCTGCAAGGCCATCAATGCTGTCACAAGGGGAAACTTTTCGCACAGCGCGGCGATGGCGGGAATAGGCAGCATGACAACCTCGTGTAGAAACAAGCCATGATTAAACCGCATCCGGGTGCCGCTGGAAAACGATGGTTAATCAGACAATGGGGAGCCGGAAGCGCCTGCCAATAGCTAAATTTAATTATTGAATGCACTATCAATTAAAGAAAAATTTCCACAAAGTCACAAAAATAAGTTATCTTTAAGGCAAAAATAAGGAGACATTTTTTTCTCTTTTCTACCGAGGTAAAAATGCGTTCCAAAAATGAGAAAACCAATGCTGCGAATATGGACATCCTCGACTGCGCAAGGCAAGACGATTTGACGGCCCAAAAGGTCGAGGTGGGCGTTATTTTTCAGGAAATGCTCGATACCGCCACGGCTGCCGCCTATCTGGCCAAGAACAAAGTGCCGATCGCCACTGCGCTGCGGGTGCTGACAGGATCACGGCGCAAAAAGAACGCAGGCGAAAATTGATGGCGCTGCGGCGGCTTACTCGGCGCTGGCGCTCGATAATCGACACCGCACGCACGCGCTGCCATTATTCAAGACACGCCGGGTGGGTTGCCAGGCACGTTGCTGGCAGCGTTGCCGCACTTGAGGCCATGCGCACTTAGTCACGCACATCTGCCCCTGCTTTGTCTTTGCGACGAAACCTGAGGCGGGCGCCTTCCGCAGCGGCTGCAGGAAGGCGCCCGCTGATTACGCCCTTAGAACTTCAGTTGCAGCCCAAGATCAATCGACCGGCCCTCGGCCGGCAAGGCTTGCAGCACGCCGCCGTTCGCCTTCAGACCCGACAGATACACGCCCCCCAGCGGGTCCGAGTAGGCGCGGTTGAACAGATTGCTGACGCCGGCGCTCAGGCTGGCCATCTTGCCCAGCGCTACGCTGCTGCGCAGATTGACGAGGGCATAGCCGCCCGTCGCGGGCTCAAAGCGACGCGCATCGACCTTGTCCTTGCGGGCAACCATCTTCGTTTCGATGCGACTGCTCCAGGCGCCCAGCGTATGCTCGACAGCCAGCAAGGCATTGAACGGCATCATGCGATACAGGTCGCCGCCATCGCTGCGCTTGCCCCGCGTCCAGGCAGCATTGCCCGAGGCCACGATGCGCCCCCGGCGCGCGCTGCTCGCTAGCGGCAACTGCCACGCCATATTGGCGCCATACAGCTTGGCATCATGGTTGGCAAAGCGCAGCAAGTTGCCATTCGCACCCATTTTCATATACGGATGAAAAGACGCCAGCACATCGACGTCGATGTAATTGTCGACCTTGCTGTAATACGGGTTCACGCGCAGGAACCAGCCCTCTTCGCCGCCGCCATGCCAGTCGGCCGTGAAGGCCGCCGTATGGGCCGTTTCGGCTTTGAGGTCGATATTGCCCACGTAGCCGTTGCCGTCGCCAAACCAGTTGGTCATGGTCATGGCCATGGAGCCGCGGCCCCATGAGTAGCGCTCGTACAGATTAGGCGAGCGCACCTTGCGCGCCAGCGCGAATGCATAGTCGCTGGCCGCGTCCGGCGTGAAGGTGGCTTGCGCCATGGCATCGATGTTCGTATCGCGCTGGCTGCGGCTGCGCGCATTGAAGGCCTTGGCGGCCATCAGGTCGGGCATGTTCATCATATTGGTGCCATATGCTTGCACCTCGCCCGTGTCCATGCGCACGGACTCGCCGCGCAAGCCCAACACACTCGTCCAGCGCGCAGCATGGCGCGTTTCCAGTTCAGCAAACAGCACGGTGCGGTCGCGCTTGCCATCGTTGATGTTCAGGTACGTGCGCGGCCCCATCATCATCGAACCGGGCACGGCCGGCCAGTAATCGTCGAGGCGCAAGCCATGCCACTCCTGCCCCAGGCGCAAATCACCGGCAGCGGTCGGCACGCTAGCCATCAGTGCATAGCCGGTGTTGCGGCCATGCGTCAGCATCGGCATCGTGCCCTTGCGCTCGGCCGAGAAAAAGCCCATTGCATGTTCGGTCTGCTGCCAATAGGCGCGCGCATCGAACACGCCCCAGGCAAATGTGCCCTGGTAAGCGAGATTGGCGAACTGGCCGTGGTTGTCCGTCATGTCCATATACTGGCTGGGAAAGCCCTGGTAGGGAATGTGCTGCACGCCGGCGCGCAGGGTCAGCTGCTGGCCCTGGCCTTTTGCCGCCAGTACCATGGCCTGGTTGATGCTTTCATACATGCTGCCCAGCACCTTGTTGCCGTGCCCATCGTCATAGCTATGGCCGCGTGTATAGGCGCCGCTGTAGCCGACGCTCAGGCTGTCGCTGGCTGCTGCGGCTTGCACGCTGGTGGCCACGCTATTGTTGACGCTGCGGCCAGACACGGCAAAACTGCCTTGCGTCAACAGCCCTGCGCCCGGCTGGGCGAACACGGGCGCGTTCGATTGCACCTCGATACTGCCGGCGATGCTGTCGCCACCGACGCTAACGGGCGTCACGCCAGCGATCAGGCGTATGCGCTGCACTTGTTGCGGATCGATGTAGGACAGCGGCGCATTCATGTGATTGGCGCAGGCCGACGTCAGCTCCATGCCATCGATACGGATCTTGATGCGGTCATCGGCAAAGCCATTCACCACTGGCAAGCCGGACACGCCGCCGCCTGCCGCCACGCTGTAGCCGGGCGTGCTGGAGAGCAGCAGCGCCGTGTCGGCGACGGGGCGGTAGCCTTCCTTGACGCCAGCAACGATGACTTTCATTTCAGGCAAGACGATGGTCTCTGCGTCACTGCGGGTTTGCGCCACGACGGGCATGGCGATGGCGAGGGAAATCAATAACGGTATATGTTTCATGCTGCTGCTTTCAGATTCTGTAGAGGTAAAGCGAACGGACGCAAGCGCACGACGCACGCGGCGCAAGGCAGTTCAGGAATTCAAGAAAAAGGACAGATCAGAAAGCGGCGGGCGGGCCACGCGGCTGGACGGGCGTCCAGGCGAACAGGGGCGTGGCCGATGGATAGAATAGCTCGGGCAACAAGCCCGTGATGAGTTCGCCGGAAACGCGCACCAGGGAGCTCGGCGGCATCGACAAGGTGTCGGCATGCATGCTGCAGCAGGGGCAGTCGGCCATGCGCATCGCCGATTTTTCAGGCGCGGAAGATTCTTGCGTGCCGTCGCCCATGGGCATAGGCATAGCTTGCAGGCGCAGGCCGCCCGCCACCGAGCAAATTTCCAGGCTGGGCAAGGCCAGGCCGCTGGCGAGCGTCAGCGCGCGCGACACCGTAGGGGCGAGCGTGGCCAGGAAGATGGCGATACACGCGATCCACAGGACGATACTAGCTTTGCCTTTGCTGATGAACATGGCAACATAATATCAGGGCAAGCACCGTGAGCCCAGTGCGCAGGTCAAGCCGCCACGACAAATCCGCCGTCTTCGACAGCTTGATGGCGCGCGGCGCACCGGACGCACGGTGTCGACGCGTCAGCGCCACATCGGCGGCGTCGGCAGCATCGGCAGCAACAGTTATCGAGGGTAGCTGTTATCACATGAATACGTTTTCATTTTGCAAACGAGGCCGCAAAAAGGCATACTGACGGCCACGGCGCGCAGATATGCCGCCTAACAAGATACTAAAAGGTCAGTTCGTGAACACAATCGACAATAAAAGCGTGCAGACGAAAACATTTCGCTGGAAACGCTGGCAGCGCTGGCAGCGCTGGGCCTTAGGCGCGGGTTGCGCCCTGGCCGCCTACAGCGCGGCCGGCTTCTGGCTGCTACCCTACGTCATCAAAAACCAGCTGCCCAAATTGGCCGAGAAAGAACTCGCGCACCGGGCCAGTATCGGCGACGTAGGTTTCAACCCGTTCACCTTGCGCCTGGAAGCGCAGCGGATTACCTTGACGCAAGCGCCCGGCGTGATTGCCAAGAGCGGCTTGAGCGGATCGAGCGACACGCACGGCACGCCGCTGCTGTCGATCGGCGCGCTGGCCGTCCAGCTGGAATGGAAATCCATCGTGCGCCGCGCCTGGAGCCTGGCGGAAATCCGCATTACGGCGCCGCAAGCGCAGCTGACCATCACGCCCGATGGCAAGTTCAACTTGGCCGAACTGCTGGCCACCTGGCAACGCCGCCACCCGGACAAGAGCGACGGCGCCATGCCGCGCCTCGTCATCGCCCACTTTGCGCTGGAACAAGGCAAAGTGGACTGGCAAGACCAGAAAGCCGGCTATGCGGACAACTTCGCGCCGATCAACTTTACGCTCGACAATATCTCCACCCTGCCCGACACCAACGGCAACTACAGCCTCAGTGCCGACGCGGCGCGTGGCGGCAAGCTGCATTGGCGCGGCACGGCCTCGCTCAGCCCGATCCGTGGCGAAGGCGAACTGATACTGAACGACGCCTCCCTGCCCGGCTTGGCCGCGTATTTGAAAGCTTATACGCGCGCCAGCGTCGTCAGCGGCAAGCTGTCGGCGCGCCTGCCCTACGCTTTTTCTTATGCCGAAGGCAAGCTCGAAGCGACTGTCAAAGGCGCTGGCCTGGCTTTGCGCGACCTGGCGTTAGCGCGCGACGGCAAAGGCGCAGCATTCACGTCGCTAAATACTTTAGGCATCGCCGGCGTCAACGCCGACCTGGCACGCCACAGCGTCAGCGTCGATAAAATCAATCTGTACGGCGGCAAGATGGCCGTGCGCCGCGATGCCAAGGGCCAGATCGACCTGGCAAACCTGATGCTGCCTGACCATCACCGATCGGCAACATCGGCAACACCGGCAGCATCAGCCGGCGCGCCGGCGGCGCCAACCACCGCTGGCAAGTGGACGGTGGACTTGAAACAGCTGGCACTGGCCAACGTGGACGTGTCCGCCATCGATGAAAGCGTCACGCCGGCGCTGCAACTGAGCGCGAAACAATTGCAACTGCAGCTGCAATTGGCGATGCAGCAAGGACAGGCGGGAAACAGCATCATTGTCGATGGCGTCAATTTTAGCCTGGCCGACCTGGCCATGCAGCGCGGCGCGCAAACGCCGTTCAAGCTGGCCCGCTTCGGCTTTACGCAAGGCAAAATCGATGTGGCGGCGCGCACCATCGACCTGGGCGCGCTGACGGCCAGCGGCGCGCAAATCGATCTGACGCGCAACGGCCAGGGAGAGTTCGCGATTGCGCAAAAACTGCCCGCATTTACCTCTGCCGCAACTATCACAAACAAGGCAGCGCCAGCCGCGCCGTGGTCCGCCAAGGTAGACCAGGTAGAACTGAGCAAGTTCGGCGCCCGTTTCGATGACGCGGGTACTGGCATCAAGGGCAACTTGCAAGATGCCCGCCTGTCTCTGCGCAACGTCAGCAGCGATATGCGGCAGGCGCTGCCGTTCGAGCTTGGCGTGGGCTTGCGCGAAGGCGGCTTGCTCGCAGCCAAGGGCAAGTTCGTGCCAGGCTCGGGCGCCGTCGATGCGCAACTGCATCTGCAACAGCTGACCTTGCTCCCCCTGCAAGCGCTGCTGGCGCAGCACGTGAAACTGACGCTGGCGGGCGGCTCGCTATCGGGCAACGGCCGCCTGACGATGGGCGGCGGCGCAGCAAAAGCGCCCAAGGTCCAGTATGTGGGCGGCGTCGATATTGCCGGCCTGGTACTCAATGAAACCGATGGCAAGCGCTTCGCCTCATGGAAAAGCGTGCGCGCCGACAAGCTGACGGCCAGCGTGGGTCCCGATTTTGTCGACATCCCCGAACTGCGCGTGGTCGAGCCGAACGCCCAGCTGATCATCGAAAACGACCGCAGCCTGAACGCGCAGCGCCTGCTGATCAAGGCCCCGGCCCCGGCCCCGGTCCCGGTCCCGGCGCCAACAACGACAATGGCAACGGCGACGGTCCCACTTGCCAGCGCCACGCCGGCCGCCGACGCCGCCTTCCCCGTGCGCGTGCGCCGCGTGCGCCTGGAAAATGCCAAGCTGGACTTTGCAGACCTGAGCTTGCGGCCCCAGTTCGCGGCCAAGATTTATGCATTGAATGGCCTCGTCACGGGCCTGTCGACGCAAGCCGATGCACGCAGCCAGATCGAACTCGATGGCCGCATCGACGAATTCGGCATGGCCCGCGTGCGCGGCCAGCTGAACCCGTTCGCGCCGACCGACAACACGGACTTGAACGTGCTCTTCAAGAACGTCGATATGGTCGCCGCCTCGCCGTACACGGTGAAGTTCGCTGGCTACAAAGTGGCAGAAGGCAAGATGTCGCTCGATTTGCAATACAAGGTGCGCAATCGCCAGCTCGACGGCAGCAACCAGATCGTGCTCGACAAGCTGACCCTGGGCGAACGCATCGACGGCCCGGATGCCCTCAAGCTGCCGCTGACACTGGCGCTGGCCATCCTCAAGGATAGCGACGGGCGTATCGAACTGGGCTTGCCTGTGTCGGGCGATATGAATGACCCGCAATTTAGCTATGGTGCCTTGGTCTGGAAAGCCGTGGGCAATGTGCTGACGAAAATCGTCACGGCACCGTTGCGCGCGCTGGGCAGCATGCTGGGCATCAGCGCCGACAAGCTCGATGCCATCGAATTCGATGCAGGCAGCGCCGTGCTGCTGCCGCCCGAGCGCGAAAAACTCAAACAGGTGGCGCACGTCCTGGCCAAGCGCGAACAGCTCAAGCTCGCCGTGCCGGGCCAGTACAGCGACACCGATGCCAGCGCGCTGCGGGCCCAGGCGGTGCGCCGCAGCGTCATCACCAAGGCCGGCATCAAGCTGAAAACGGGTGAAGAAGCGGACGAAGCAGCGGGGCCGCTGGACTTGGGCGAACGCAAGATACGCAGCGCCCTGCGCGAGCTATACGGCGAGCGCTTCGGCAAGGCTGCGCTCGAGCAGCAAAAGAAGGCGGCGCAGGCCGCTGCCACTGTGGTGGTGGCCGCAGCCGCATCGGCCAGTGCCACAGTCGGCGCCTCGGCCAGCGCATCAGCGAGCGCATCGAGCACGGCGGCAACGGCCAACATCGCCGTTCTGCAACGCCTGGGCAAGCTGATCGAGGGTGAGCCGCAAGTGGCCGATACAGGCGCGTTCTACCACGGCCTGCGCGAGCAGCTGGAAGCGAGTCAGCCGCTGCCTGCCGACGCCTTGGCGACACTGGGCGCGCAGCGCAGCGCGGCGATCTTGGCCGCCTTGCAGCAAGACGGTACGCCGGCAGCCAGGCTGAACGCAGGCGCGCCGGAAAAAACGCCGGCGGCAACAGGCAAGCTGGTGCAACTGACGCTGGGCTTGGCGGCACAGTAAAAAGCCTTAATATGCCGCAAGCTAGCGCAACCTGGCGCAACCTTCCGCAAGACAGCGCAAGACAGTGTCTGCGCGCCGATAATCTGACACCGTCGCCGCAGGCTGGCGCCGGGCTTGACCAGCCCGGCACCAGCCTGCAAGACTAGCTTTCCACGGCAAACGGTACGCCCGTCTGCGGCGGCAAGTCCACCCCCATTGCATTGCCTTTGCGGTGCCCATGCCCGTGCGAACTTTCGCCTCAGCAGTGGGCACGGTGTTTTGCTGCGCCGGTCGATGACGGGCGCCAGTCGCGAGGTGCTGCGCCGGCAAGCGCTTGGCCCATCAAAGATGGCTACGCGATGTTGGTTTTTCGTCACAACCGATACTCCCTGCATCGCGCCCCTCACCCGTCAATGTCGACACACAAAATAAGTAATGCGAATAACAAATTTCTCGAATAAATTGAATTTTTGCCGTAAAATGAAAATTGATAAGCCTGGAAACCGATTTTCTTGATTTTCAACCTACACGTGGAGCGCCACTCATCATGACCATCGCCAAACGCCTGTATGCCTTGATTGTCTGCGTCATCCTTGGACTTGCCGCGCTGGCAGGCTTCAGCATCTATCAAATGGGGCGCGTCTACACGGCGGCCAGCTATGCCACGGTCAACACCGTTCCCAGCTTGCTGACCTTGAACCAGATCTTCGTCCCTTTCGCACAGATGCGCACGGCCGTCTGGCAACATATGGCCAGCAAGGATGGTGCCGCACGCGACAAACTGGAAGCGGGCATCAAGGAAGCGCGTGCGGCAGTCGGCCAGGCTTTGGACAAATATGAGAAAGAGAATATTTCCGACGAGCAAGACAAGGCGCTGCTGGCCGCGGAGCGCGCCATCCTGTTGCGCTACGACGGCCTGCGCGACAAGGTCATGGCCCTGTCGAAGGCGGGCAACACCGACGCGGGGCGCGACTTGCTGCTGCAGAACCAGCCCTTCATCAAGGAACTGGTCGAAGCCCTCGACGCCCACCAACGCTACAACGAAAAACTGGGCAATATGGGCTCGGTCGATGCCGCCGCCACTGCTGCCAGCGCGCGCTGGATGTCGATCAGCCTGGCCCTGGCCGTGACGGCCCTGGCGGCCGGCATGGGCTTGCTGCTGGCGCGGCGCATCGTCGCCGCGCTCAATAGCGCCGTCGGTGCAGCCCGCACCATCGCTGCTGGCGACCTTAGCGTGCGCATCAGCGCCAGCTCGAACGACGAGGTGGGCCAGTTAATGACCGCCATGGCCGACATGAACCAGAGCCTGGTGCGCATCGTCTCCGAAGTGCGCTCCGGTACGGAGACCATCAATACGGCTTCGAGCGAGATCGCGGCGGGCAACCTGGACCTGTCCGCACGCACGGAACAGCAAGCGGGCTCGCTGGAAGAAACCGCCTCGGCCATGGAGGAATTGACGGCCACCGTGCGGCAAAACTCGGACAATGCGCGCCAAGCCAAGCAAATGGCCGTCAGCGCCTCGGAAAAAGCGGTGCGCGGCGGCGAGGTGGTGGGTGACGTCATCCGCACCATGGAAGCGATCGACAGCTCATCGAACAAGATCGCCGACATCATCAGCGTCATCGACGGCATCGCCTTCCAGACCAACATCCTGGCCTTGAATGCGGCCGTGGAAGCGGCGCGCGCCGGGGAACAAGGACGCGGCTTTGCCGTCGTGGCAAGCGAAGTGCGTAACCTGGCGCACCGTTCGGCGGCGGCCGCCAAGGAAATCAAGACGCTCATCAGCGATTCCGTGGAGCAGGTGGGACAAGGTGGCAAGCTGGTTCAGCAGGCCGGTGCGGCCATGCAGGAAGTGGTCGACACGGTACGCAACACGACCGACATCGTCAGTGAAATTTCGGCCGCCAGCGCCGAGCAAAGCACCGGCATCGACGAAATCAACCGCGCCATCACGCAGATGGATGAAGTCACGCAGCAGAATGCGGCGCTGGTGGAAGAAGCGGCGGCGGCATCGCAATCGTTGCAGGAGCAGGCGGGCACCCTGGCCGGCGTGGTCGGCGCCTTCAAGCTCGATCATGATCAGGTCGGCGCGGTACCACAGAAGACGCCGGCGCGCCAGGCGCCAACGGCCTCGCAGCCTGCAGCGCGCAAGGCGGTGCCGCCCAAACTGGTCGCCCAGCGCACGTCTGCCACTGCCGCTGCCACGACTACCGCCACTAACCATTCCCGCAGCAAACCGAGCACCAATGCCGACGGCGGCGACTGGGAACAATTCTGAACCAAGCACCACGCTGTATCAGCGGCATCGATCGTTCTGGAGCATCATCATGACATACGTTTTCAATCACGCTCATTACACGCAGGCATGGCCATGAACGCCTTGCTGGCCGTCCATCCCGGCCTTCGTTGCGACAACGTCTCTCTGGTGGGGCCATCACTGGCCCTGGCAGGCCTGCTGTTGCTGCTGGCCGCCCTGCTCTGGCACCGCCTGCGCTGGCAGCCGGCTGGCCGCGCACCGGCCGCCAGTGCAAGAGTTGCCGATCTGCATCAGCAACTGCCTAAGCGCCGGGCTACCTTGCCGGCCAAGGCGCCAGGCACAGCAGCGCCGCCAGAATCGGAGCCGCTGGACCAACCGCCGTTCCAACTGGCCCATCTGGACGCCATGTTCGGTTGCGACCGGCGCCTGCAAGGTGAGATTCTGGCCCTGTTCGTGGCCGAAACGCGCGACCGCCTGGCCGGTATCGCCCATGCACTGCGTTGCGAACGCCCCGCCCCGGCGCGCATGCTGGCACAGGAAATTGTCGACAGTAGCGCCGCCATCGGACTGCTGCCACTGCAGGCCCTGGCGCGCCAGGCCGTGCATGCAGGCTTTTCCAACGATATCGGCGCGCTGCGCCACTTGCATGCGCGCCTGCTGAAGGCGCTCGAGGCGCTGTCGCAAGCGGTCACAGCCCTGCAAACGGCCACCGCGCTGGCGCATGACTGCGACGACTTTCGGCACCGGCCATGAATGCGCACATTGATCTGGCGAGCCGGCTTGGCGGCGCTGTCCTGCCCTCGTCGGCCTGGCGCCGCTACTGGCTGGCGACGCTATGCCAGCAGCAGGTGCGGTTCGATGCGCTGGCCGAACAACTGGGCTGCGATCCTGCGCTGACAGGCAGGGTCATCGGCCTGGCGAATGCCGCCGTGTCACCCGGTGAACGCAAGCATGCGGCTATCGATGCCGCGATGCTGGCCGCCATCGGCCTGCCCGCCCTGCGCCAGGCATTCGCCATCCGGGCCCTGCCAACGGGTACCCACGCGCACTTCGACGAACAACAATTCTGCTCGTACTCACTGGCCATGGCTTGCGCCGCCCGCGTGCTCGGCGATGCGCTGCAACTGGCGCCGGCCAAAGAGCTCTACACATGCGCCTTGTTGGCCAATATCGGCCAACTGGAGCTGGCCATGCGGCATCGGCAAGTGTACGCACAGCGGCCGGGCCAGCACGGCAGCGCCGCCAAGGCACTAATGCTGTGCGAAGAATCGCGGCGCTTCGACCGCCATCATCTGGCGCTGTCAGCCAGCCTGATGCAGCACTGGGGCATGCCGGACATGCTGTGCAACGCCGTGCGCTGCCATGCCGCGCCGCCCGGCTGCGGGCAGGCCGGGCGCATCACAGAGTTGGCCTGGCTGCTGAAGCTGGCCAGCAGTTTCGCCCAGCTGATACTGCGCAATGGCATGGGCGAGCGCGAGCCAGCCCTGGCCGCCGCGCGGGTACTGGGTCTGGATGCGGCGCACATGGAAACCTTGCTGCGCCACAGCAGTGCGGAATGGAGCGAATGGCGCGAGATCATGGAAGCGCCCACCAATCATGCCCTTTGCCGCACGCGCACCAGAGCCCGGCCAGCGGCACGGCAGGTTTTTAGTGAATTTATCTAATTTGTTAAAATTGATTTTTTTAGCCTAATTGCGTATCATTCCAGCCACCTTCATCCCGAGCATAAAATCCATCATGCACACTGCAGACGTATGCACTACCCAAAAGGCTGCCGAGATCCTCGGCATCTCAGTCACATCGGTGCAGCAACTGGTCGAAGCAGGCGTTATCGAAGCCTGGAAGACCAAGGGTGGCCACCGGCGCATTCCCCTCGCAGCGGTCGAGGCCTACAAGGGCAATCCCGGCCAGCAAGGCCAGGATCAGCGCATGGCGCGCGCCAGCCGCGCCGCGGCATCGGGACGCCCGCCGTCCATCCTGGTGATCGAAGACAATCCGATCGAGCGCGCGCTGTATGAAAAGCAGATCGGTTCATGGGGCTTGCAGGCAAGCTTGCGCTTTTGTGAGAACGGCTACCAGGCCCTGATGGAAATCGCCCGCGACCAACCCGACATCCTGTTGGCCGACATCATCATGGAGGGCATCGATGGCTACGAGGTCATCCGTACCATTCTGGCCGACCCACTACTGGCAGACATGCATATCGCCATGCTGTCGAGCCTGACGCCAGAGGAACTGGAAGAACGCGGTGGCGTGCCGCCAGGCGTGGTGTTCTTTGCCAAACCCGTCAATTACGACGAGCTGCGTGGCTATCTGCGCGCCTGCTGCGCCGGCCATGCGCGGCGCAACAGCCTGGCCGTCTAGCCCGCCACCGCTGTTCCTTCGCCCTGGAGCCCCCCCCCATGCAAGCCTATCGCCACATCGACCCAGCCGTGCTGTTCAAGGCCGCTTGCCATGACCTGGAAATGTTCCGCGCCCTGTCCCAGACCTACCTCGATACGGCGCCGGCCATGTATGCGAGCGTAGAGAAAGCCGTGCACAGCGGTACGGCGCAGGCCATCGTGCATAGTTGCCATACCTTGCGCGGCACCGTGGTCTTGCTCGGCGCCCACGCCTTGACGGCGCGCCTGGCAGAGCTGGAATATCTGGTACGCCACCAGGGCGTAGCGGCAGCCGGCTGGCTGGCCGAAACGGCAGCGCTGGTCGGCGCAGTGGAGCAAGAGGTACGCCGCAGCATGTGCGAATATACAGGCGCGCAGGCATGAACGCACGCCAGGGCGTGCTACGCCTGGCGCACCGCTATCGGCCGCGCACCACGGCAGCCGTGGTGGGTTTGGTGCTGGTGTGCCTGCTGGCGCTGCTCATCGTCGTTTCCGGCGTGCTGCTGCAACGCGAAGCGGTCGATGACTGGAAACAGGACCTGTCCAACCTGTCGCTACTGCTGGCAGAGAACACGGCGCAAAGCATGACGGCGGCCAGCCTGGTGCTCGACAGCGTGAGTCACGACATCGGGGCCGCCACGCCCGCGGACGCGCGCGCGCTAGCCGCCGTGGCCAGCACCGAGGCCATGCACCAGATGCTGCGGCACAAGATCGGTGGCGTACCGCAAGTGGATGTCGTGTCCATCGTTGGCAGCGATGCCAGCGTGCTCGCTTTCAGCCGCGCCTTTCCCGCGCCGCCCTTGCGCCTCGATGAACGCGATTACTTCGAGTATCACCGGCGCAACCCGAACGGCGGCATGCATGTCAGCGCGCCGGTGCAAAACAAGGGCAACGGCGCCTGGACCTTCTACATCAGCCGGCGTATCAGCGCTCCGGACGGCCGCTTTCTGGGCATAGTGCTGGTGGGGCTGTCATGCGACTTCTTCAGTAAATTCTTCCAGAACAGCAGCATCGGCGAACACACGGCCTTTTCCCTGTACCGCAGCGACTACACGCTGCTGGCGCGCTGGCCAGCCGTGCCCGCCATGATGGGCAAGCGCAACCTGACGGGCAGCACCTACCTTTTGCTGGAACAGGGCAAGACGCATGGCGTGCTGCAGGTGGAGCGGCCGTGCGCGGCCGAACAGGGACGCACGGTCGACCGCCTGGCCGGCGTGCGGCTGGTGCGCGACTATCCGCTGGCCATCAACGTGACCATTACGGACGATGTCTACCTGGCGGGCTGGCGGCGCATGCTGCGCACCATGGGCAGCGCGGCGCTCATCAGCCTGCTCGTGCTGGCGCTGGCCATCGCGCTGATCATGACCCTGTTGCGGCGCCAGGAGCGCGACGCGGCCGGGGCGCTGGCGCTGCAAGCGCGCGCGGAAGCGGGCAATGCGGCCAAGTCGCGCTTCCTGGCCATCATGCGTCACGAGATCCACTTACCGATGGTCGGTATCGCCGGCATGACCGAAATGCTGCAGGGAACTGAACTCGACGCGTCGCAACAGCAATATGCGCAGCGCATCGGCGATGGCGTACAACACCTGAAGCGCGTCCTCGACGATATCGTTGACCTGTCCAAGGTGGAGGCAGGCCAGATAGACATCGCGCTAAGCGATTTCAACCCGCAGCAGCTGCTCGATGAGGTGCTGGCGCTGCAGTGCCCGCAAGCAGACAGGAAGAAGCTGCAACTTGTCAGTGATATCGACAACAGCGTGCCACAGCGAATTTGCTCGGACCGTACACGCATCGCGCAAATCCTTGGCAATCTGCTCAGCAATGCCATCAAATTTACACCGTCGGGCAGCGTGACAGTGCACCTGCGCCTGGAAGCGGCAACGCCGGACGGCGCCAGCGCCTGCCTCGTCGCCAGCGTCAACGACCAGGGCATCGGTATGAGCGGGCAGCAGCTAAGCCGTATCTTCGCGCCGTTTGGCCAGGCCGACGACAGCATCAGCGGCGCCTATGGCGGCACGGGACTGGGCCTGAGCATCTGCAAACACCTGGTGGCGCTGCTGGGCGGCGAGATTTCCTGCCGCAGCGAGCCCGGCGCCGGTTCCCGCTTCACCGTGCGCATTCCCTGCCAGGCGCTGCAGACGCCGGGCGTCGCCACGCCAGCGGCAGTGCCTGCCTTGCCCGCACCCGCATCGGAGCAAGGACTGGGGCCGACACCAGGGCCGGGACCGGGTGCGCGCATCCTGCTGGTCGAGGATACGGCCCTGAACCGCCAGTTGGTGTGCCTGCAATTGGCCGCCCGTGGCTACCACATCGACACGGCGGAGAATGGCGCACTGGGCCTGCAAGCCCTGGCCGAGCAGCAATATGATCTGGTCCTGATGGACTGCATGATGCCCGTCATGGATGGCTACCAGGCTTGCCTAGCCTTGCGCGCCCGCGAAGCGGCCAGCGGCACGGCGCGCCTGCCCGTGATCGCACTGACGGCTGGCGTTACCGAGGACGACCGGCAGCGCTGCGTGGCGGCCGGCATGGACGATTACCTGTCCAAGCCCTTTACGGCCGCCCAACTGCGCGCGATGGTGGAGCGCTGGATACAACACTGTTGACATAAAAATCTATTTATTCGATGAAATCAACTATATTCGCTATAATTGATAAAGGAACGTAGCAGTGCCGCTGGGCATCCGCGCGACATGGCAGACCTTGCGAAGGCAGCATGCGAAAGTACCGATACTGGAAGGCCGTGGCGTGGGAAAGCTGCGATACGCGCACCTTGCTATGGTTCTTCATGGCGCTCCTGCTGGCGGGACTGTGGAGCATCACCGTGCTGCAATTGCAGCACGCGCACGACAGCGCCATCGCCGATGCCAGACGCGATGCGCGCAGCATGGCGCGCGTGTTTGACGAACACGCGATGCGCACGATCGAAGGGGCGGACCAGGCCGTCACCTATCTGCGCAGCCGCTACCAGACGCTGGGCAAGCGCCTCGACATCGTGGCGGACCTGCAGCAAGGCCTGCATCGCGCCCCGTTGTACAACCTGTTGACCATCGTCGACGAACACGGCGATACTTTACTCTCTAGCCGTCCCTTCAAACCGACCAATCTGGCCGACCGCGAGCACATCCGGGTACACATGCAGCGCGACAACGGCGAACTGTACATCAGCAAGCCCTTGCTGGGCCGCGTATCGAAGAAATGGTCGATCCAGATGACGCGCCGTATCAACCATGCCGATGCCAGCTTCAAGGGCGTGGTCGTGGTCTCGTTGGACCCGTATTACTTTACGCGCCTGTACGACGAAGTCGACCTGGGCAACAACAGTTCCATCGCGCTCGTCGGCAGCGATGGCGTGGTGCGCGCGCGCCGGGTTGGTGCCGTCAACAGCATCGGTCAGGATATTAGCGACAGTAAAGTATTCGCCTTGATGCAAGGTAAAACGCGCGGCGGCTTTACCGAGCGCAGTCCGGTCGATGGCACGCTGCGCATTTACGCCTACGAAAAACTGGCCAACTACCCGCTCTACATACTCATAGGACTGGACCGCGACACGGTATTTGCCCACTACGTCTCGCGCCGCAACCAGGCCTTGCTGATGGCAGCCGTGACGAGCGCACTGATCGTGCTGTCGTGGGCTGCGCTGGTGCTACTGATTGACCGCCTGGTCGACAGCCGCGCCAGGGCCATCGCCGCCAGCGAGGCCAAGTCGCGCTTCCTGTCGAATATGTCGCATGAATTGCGCACGCCCCTCAATGGCATCCTGGGTTTTTCCGAGCTGCTGCTAGAGCAGCTGCGCGAGCCGGAACAAGCCGCCTGCGTGCAAACGATACACGATAGCGGGCGCCAGTTGCTGGCGATGGTGGAGGCGGCGATGGAACTGAGTGCGCTCGAAAACGACCAGGTGCGACTGAAGCTTACTGCCGTGCCGCTGCACCAGCTGATGGCGCTGGCGCTGGCGCCGCACCGGCAGCGCGCGGCGCGCAAAGGCTTGCAGCTGGCCGTGCACGTCTCACCGGCAACGCCGCCCAGCATCGATTGCGACCGCGTCCGCTTGGTGCGCGTGCTCGATATCGTGCTCGACAATGCCATCCGTTACACGCCCACAGGACGGGTCGATGTCCACGTCACGCTCAATGGCGCGGACCTGCAGATCGAGGTGCGCGATACAGGCACGGGCATCGCGCAGGCGCAGCAAGCGCGCATCTTCGACAAATTCTCGCAGGCCGACGATACGCCCAGCCGCGCCCACGGCGGTGCCGGCATGGGGCTCGCTATCGCGCAGCAGCTCGTCACCTTGATGCGCGGCAGCATCGGCGTGGAATCGACGCCGGGCCAAGGCGCTAGCTTCCGCCTGCGGCTACCGCTTGGCGGTACGGCCAGCGCAACGGCGCAAGATATCAAATTGACCACACTATCACATGCATAGTCGCACACAAAAGTTGTTCTCCGTGCGTATCAGGTATAGCATCGCCACATGACTTACCACACTGATGCGGCGGCGGTACGCAGACTATGGATCGAATGGCTGTTTTTGCTCCTCGGGCTGCTCCTCGTGGCTGCCGCCCTCGCTTACGCGCATCTGGGTGAAGCGGCGCGACATGACGGGGCCGAGCGTGAACGGCTCAGCGTGATGACGGCGTTGCTGGCTAAAAATATCGAAGTCGACCTGGCGGCAACCAACCTGGTGCTGAGCGGCGTGATCCGCGACTATCTTGGCGCCGGTGCTGCGGGCCCCGGACCAGCCCTGCCACGGCGCTTGGCGGCGCTGGTCGACGCCATGCCGGGCGTGCGCACCATGCTGGTCCTCGATGCGAAGGGCAAGCCGGTCGCCACCAATATGGCAGAACTGGTCGGACAGGATTTTTCGCGCCGCGACTATTTCCAGTGCGCGCGCGACGCTCCAGATGCGCGCATGCTGTACATCTCGGCGCCGTTTCTTTCCTTCGAGCGCGATCTGGTCATCACGGCGTCGCGCATCGTACAGGACCAGCAGGGCCGCTTTGCCGGCATGGTGGTGGCCACCCTCGATACCGAGTACTTCACGGCCAAGTTCCGCACCGCCATGTATACACCCGACGTCTGGGCCGTGGTGTTGCATGGCGACGGCCGCCAATTCATGAACTACCCCAAGAGGACTGCCGATGGCGGCAATATGGATGTCCCCGGCAGCTTCGTGCGGCGCTTCCGCGACAGCGGCTATCCGGCTGGCGTCCTGAGCGGCGTCGCCACTGGCGCTGCCAGCGCAGAGCGCATCATGGCCATGGCCACCATCGCGCCGCCCGCGCTGCACATGGACCGTGCCATCATCATCGGCCTGAGCCGCGAAGAAGCGGCCATCAGCGCCCCGTTGCAGCGCCAGGCGCTGACCTACGCCCTGTGCTTTGCCATGCTGGTGCTGACCGCAGCGAGCCTGCTGTTCTGGAGCCAACGGCGGCGCCGGCAACAGGCAGCTTGGCGTGTGCAACAGGAAACGGAGCAGCAGGCCATGCAAGCGGTGTCCGACAGCGAGGCGCGCTTTCGCACGTTGATCGAAGATGCGCCCTTGGCCATCGCCATCCTGCGCCACGGGCGCTTCATCTACTCGAATCCCCGCTACCGCAGGCTGCATGGCTATTCGCTCGAAGACGATCTGAACGGCGCAGCCTGGTCTTCCATGCTTTCCGCGCAATCGCAGGCGACACTGGCCACCAACGAAGCGCTGATCGAGGCCGACTCGCCCAGCGAACAGGTGTTCGAAGCGTTCGGCCTGGACAAGCAAGGCTTGCCCGTGCCCATGTTCAAGACCACGACGCGCGTGATGCTCAAGGATGGACCGGCGACGCTGATCTTTGCGCAGGATATTTCCGTGCAAAAGCAGGCCGAAGAGGCCATGCTGCTGGCGCGCGATGCGGCCGAGGCGGCCAACCGCAGCAAGGCGGAATTCCTCGCCAACATGAGCCATGAAATCCGCTCGCCGCTGAACGCCATCCTTGGCATGGCATGGCTGCTGGAACGTGGCAGCCTGAGCGGGGAAGGACTCGATATGACGCGCAAGATCCGCGCCGCCGGCCAGTCCTTGCTGGGCATCATCAACGACGTGCTCGACGTATCAAAAATCGAGGCGGGCCACATGACCATGGAGCAGGCGCCGTTCCGCCTGGCCGAGGTGATCGAAAAGATCGCCGCCAGCATGGGCGTTGCCGCGCATGACAAGCCCATCACCGTGCGGATCGGACCGCTGCCCGAAGGCGTGGACCAGGTACTGGGCGATGCGCTGCGGCTGGAACAGGTGCTGGTGAACCTGACCAGCAATGCCATCAAATTTACGGCGCAAGGCACGGTCGAGCTGTTGACCACGCGAGAGAGCGGCGACGGCGACGCTGCAGTGCTGCGTTTCAGCGTGCGCGATACGGGCATCGGCATCGCCCCTGAAGTACAGGAAACGATCTTTTCCGCCTTCGCCCAGGCCGACACGTCCACCACGCGTCGCTTCGGCGGCACCGGCCTGGGCCTGACCATATGCCGCCAACTGGTCAGCCTGATGGGCGGCTCGCTGCACCTGGAAAGCAGCCTGGACCGGGGCAGCGAATTTAGTTTCACGCTGCCGCTGCAACTACTGCCCGCCAACGCCCTGTCCTCACCCGACATGAAAGCCTTGCATGCCCTGCTGGCCGACGCCAACGCCGACACGCGCGAGGCCGCTGCTGCCGTGGCGCGCGCCCTGGGCTGGAGCGTGCATGTGGTGTCCGATGGGCGGGCGGCCCTCGACTATGCGCTCGCCTGCGCCGATGGCGAGCGGCCCGGCGTCGTCCTGCTGGCCGCGCGCATGCCCGAGCTGGACGGTATAGCCACGGCACGCGCGCTGCGCAAGCACTTGCCGGCGCAGGACTGCCCCGTCGTCATCCTGGCGGACAGCGGCGCGCCGGTCACGCAAGCAGCGCAGCACCATGCCGACCGCGCCGACCCGGCCGACGCCGTACTCAACGAAGCGGTGACAGCGTCCAGCCTGTACCACGCGGCGCTGCAAGCGCGCCAGCAGCGCGCCAGGGATGCCGGCATCGATACCAGTGTGGTGACGCTGGAAGAGCGCGTGCTTGCCGGCGTGCGCGTGCTGGTGGTCGACGACAGCGAAATCAACCGCGATGTGCTCAAGCATATCCTGCACGACCAAGGGGCAGTGCCATCGTTCGCCTGTGATGGCAGTGAGGCGCTGAACTGGCTGCTGGCCCACCCCGCTGCCGTCGACATCGTGCTGATGGATGTGCAAATGCCTGTCATGGATGGTTTGCAGGCGACGCGCGCGCTGCGCCAACTGCCGCAGTTTCAAGACCTGCCCGTGGTGGCATTGACGGCCGGGGCATTCCAGACCCAGCGTACGGCAGCACTGGAAGCGGGCGTGAATCATTTCATCAGCAAACCATTCGACGTGCCACAGACCATCGCCCTGATCGCGCGTGCACATCGCCGCCATGCGCAGGCACTGCCAGCCCTTACTGCGGTCATCGACGACGTGACGACGCCCGTGCCGACATACGGCGCGCCAGCCGTGATCGACCTGGCGCAAGGCACGGCCCAGTGGCTCGATGAAGCGCTTTACCGCCGGCACCTGTCGCGCTTTGGCAGCACCTATCGCAACTCGGTGGGCGCCATGCGCGCCCTGCTGGCGGCCAACGCCGGCGACGATGCCGCCGCATTGGCGCACAAGCTGGCCGGCGATGCTGGCATCCTGGCCCTGCCCGCCACCTTGCAAGCGGCGCAGCAAGCAGAGCAGTTGCTGCGTGCCGGTGCCGATGCGTCGGCCGCCCTCGATACACTGGAACAGGCGCTGGCGCAGGCCACCGAAGCGGCCGCTGCCATCACGGCACAGACGCCGCTACCCGGTCAGCCAGCCTTGGCGGCAAAAATGGCACCATGACGCGGCAAATAATCGTGCTGGTGAAGCATGCACTAACCAGTGCTGCGCCTGCAAGGGCAAGGGTTTGCGCTAGAAATGCAATGCTGGGCTGCTGTAGGCCAGAGAACAATTGCATGCATAAACTGTTGGCCTGGCGCCGTATCTGGCAGCACCTACCCTTCGCGTCCATCTATCCTGGCGCGCCACAGGTAGGGCGCATACACGCACGCATACAAGCCAAAGGCCAGTGACCAACAGGCGCCTGCCGCCAGCAGCAGCGGCATGGCCAGCGCTGCGGGACCGACGGCGGCCAGCAGGCGTGCCAGCGCGCCCAACTGTATCAAGCAGTACATCGCCGCTTCCGCGCGGCCACCCTTCAGCGGGCGCCCCGTGTGGCCCAGGGTGGTGCGTGTCATCATGCCGATGATCAATCCCGCCATCGAGCCCACCGTCAGCGCGTGAAATGCGGCGCTGGCCGGCAGCAGCCCCAGGCTGGCCAGCGCCAGTAGCGCAAAACCGACGCCTATCCATGCATACGACAGGTGCAAGATCCACAGCAGGGGCACGCGCACGGTGCGCTGCGGCTGCCAGGCCAGCACATTGAGCAGCGACATGGCGCTAGCGACCAGGGCCAACGGCGCCGTCAACCACGCTGGCGCGTCTGCCAGCCACGCGATGGCCGCCGCAGCCATGCAGGCCGCAGCGAGCAGCGCGCGCTTCGGACTGGCCACGGGCGGGCGATTTGGATTGATGTTTGGCGCGCCATTGCGGGTAAACATGGGGATCACGCGTGCGCCGATCACCGATTCGATCAAGACAATGATGAAGATGGCCGCCTGCACGGGCAGGAACAGCGACAGCGGCAGCGCGCCCAGCACGGCCGCATGGAACAGGCCATTGGCCAGCGCCAGCAAGGCCAGCAGAGCGACGAGGAACAAGTTGCGGGTATTGCCAGAACGGCGCAGTACCCGATATAGGGGCCACGCGGCCAGCGGCAGGAACAGCCACTCGACCACCGCCGCCACCAGTGCGGGGCTGCACAGCATGGCGATGCGCCCTGCCAGCCACAGCGCTACCAGCGCCATCAGCTGGACACCGTGCGGCGTGGGCAAACCCGTCCAGTTGCGCCCCGCCGTGTACAAAAAGCCAACGATGACGGCCAGCGCGAAGCCGAAGACCATTTCGTGCATATGCCAGCCCAGGCCCACTTGCAGGCCAGGCGCAAGCGAGCCGGCATAACTGGCCAGCCAAAGCGCAATACTGATGACCGCAAACACGGCCGCCAGCAAGTAAAACGGTCGAAAACCCAGCTGCCAGAGAGCATGACGGGCATGCCAGGGAGCGGCGCCGGCTGTCGTGGAAGGCGGGGAAGGCTCGCTGATCGGGGTGATGGACATGGTGGACTCGCGATAAAGATATATTCAATATACTACTTTAAACGCGCAAGAACTGCCATCGGCAAAAAGGACTAGGCGCTAGCGACAAGTGAGCATGGGGTCTGACCCGGCTGGTCAGACCCCATCACACCGGTGCCTACTTGCCCTGGCGGTGCTCGACCGCATACACGGCCGCCTGCACGCGGCTGCTGAGATTGAGTTTTTTCAGCACGTTCTGCACGTGGATCTTGACCGTGCTCTCGGCCAGGTCGAGGGTGCGCGCAATGGCCTTGTTGCTCTCGCCACGCGACAGGCAGTCGATGATTTCCTTTTCGCACGGCGTGAGCTTGTCGAGTTCCGATACTGGCTCTTCGCGCCGCGCGCCCGCCTGCAACTGCGCCACCAGCTTGCCCGTCATGGCTTCGGCGATGACGACTTCGCCGGCAGCGGCGCGGTGGATGGCGCGCACCAGGTAATCGGCGTCGATATTTTTGATCAGGTAGCCGCAGGCGCCCGCACGCAGGGCCGTCGCCAGGTCTTCGGCGTCTTCGGAGACCGTCAGCATGACGATGGCAGTGTCGGGACAGTCGTGCTGCATCAGTTGCAGCGCTTCGACGCCCGACATACCGGCCATGTTCAAGTCCAGCAGCACCACATCGGGTTGCAGTTGGATGGCGCGCTTGATGCCTTCCACGCCATCGGCCGCCTCGCCCACCACGCAAAAGTCGCTAAGGCGCTGCAGCAGCGAGCGGATACCGCTGCGAAACAGCGCATGGTCATCGACCAGCATGACGGTGATCGGTTTGACGAGAGTCTCCATTTTTTGTACTTTCAGAGTGTGGCTTATGCGGCGCGGCGCTGCTCGCGCGACAGGTGCAGTTCGACCGTGGTGCCGCCACCGGGATGGGCGTGCACATCGAACGTGGCCTCGATGCGCTGCGCGCGCTCGCGCATGATCTGGATGCCGACATGGCTATCGCCCTTTTTCAGCACGGCCGCAGCATCGAAGCCGACACCATTGTCGCTGATCGTCAGGGTAAAGTCCTGGTGATCGGCGAGGCGCACCTCGACATGACTGGCCTGGGCGTGCTTGCGGATGTTCGACAGCGCTTCCTGCACGATAAATAGAAGCTGCAATTGCTGTTCACGGGGGAACGGCGCGCCGTCGACATCGGCCAGCAGTTCGGCCTCGATGCCCGTCTGGCGGCGAAATTTGTCGACAGCCGCGCGCAGGGAACCGATCAGGTCGTCCTCCATCAGGCGGCAGCGGAAGTTGGCCAGCAGTTCGCGCACGTCCTCATAGCTTTCCTTCACGCCCGCATGCAGGGCCGGCACGATGTCGGCCACTTCATCGAAGCGCGCATTGCGCACGGAGTCGTCGAGCATCTGCACTTGCAGGTTGAGGAAATTGAGGCTTTGCGCGATGCTGTCGTGCAAGCCCTGCGCCACCAGGTTACGCTCTTCGGAAATGGCCATCTCGCGCTCGCGCGCGGCCAGGCGCAGGTTTTCCAGCGCGATGCCCAGTAGTTGGCCCAGCGTTTCGAGTAGCCCCAGCTCGCGCGCGGAAAATACGCGCGCATGGCGGAAATGCAGGTTGAAAAAGCCCAGCTGCTGTTCGTGCGCATGGATATGGAAGACCGAGACGGTGGCAAAGCCCTCGCGGTGGCAGCGCAGTTCGTGCGCCTTGTCGATGCGGCGCATGTCGTGCACCTTCGCCACTTTCATCTCGACGGCGCTGCCGCACAGGCACTCGCCCACCTTCAGGCAATGCTCGGACGCTACCAGTTCTTCCGACAGGCCGTGGTGCACCACCATGTGCAGGTTGCCCCGCTCGGCATCGAGCACGCGCACGGTGGAGCCGTCGGCCTCGAAATAATCGACGATGCGCTGCATGAAGCCGTCGCAAATGTCTTTCAGCGGCTGCGGGCGCTGCAGGAAAGCGGCGCTTTCATACAGCAGGGCCAGTTCCCGGTTGCGGTACTCCAGGGTGGCCGTCTTGCTGCGTACGCCCTCTTCCAGGTTGCCGTACAGCGCTTGCAGGCGGTCGGCCATCTGGTTGAAGCCACTGGCCAACTGGCCGAATTCGTCATTGCTATCGACGGCCAGGCGCACGCTGAAATCGCGTTCCTTCATGCGCTGCATACCCAGGCGCAGCCGCGTCACCGGTTCGACGATCAGCATGAACATCAGATAAATCATGCTGACCGTGCCGATGACGGCCATGCCCACCAGGATCAGCTGCGAGGCGCGCAGCCAAAAAGTGCGCTGCTCGCTATCGTGCTCGATCAGCCGCACCAGCTGATCGACCTGGCCAACAAAGGTATCGGCGTCACGCTCGAACTGAGGCCCGCGCGCGCTCTTATCGGCGACCAGGGCGGCCGGTCGCAAGGACCCGCGCCAGGCAGCGCCGATGCGTCCGAATTCGGCCTTGATGGCGCTGCTGGGAGGCAGGAACAAGGGACGCTGCGGGTCGCCTTGGCCGATCTTGGCCAGGGTCTCGTCGATCAGCAGCACCTGTCGGCGCGCCTGCACGACGGCGTCGCTGGCGTCGCTGACAAGCAGCAGGGACAGGCGGTAGGTCTGCATGCGCAGGCGCCCCGTTTCATTGATGGCGGCAGAACTGCCTTCGAGCTGCCACGACAGGAACAAGGTGCAGCCGATGGCACTCAATGCCAGCGCCAGCATAAGCAGCAGCGCGCCGACGATCTTGGTCGACAGTTTCTGCCAGGAGGAAAACATCGCCTTCAATTTCATACCGCCCTTGAATGTAAATACAAACTACCTCAACCGCCCGTCTGTGCCATGAACCTCACGATTTTATCGGGCTGCGAATTGAAATCATGCTGCTGCGGCTTGAGTTCGATGGCGGCGCGGATCGCCGCTTCGATCTGCGCATCGCTAGCGCCGCCGCGCAACAGGGGACCGAAGGCGAATTTCTCTTCCTGGCCCAGGCACAGATACAGAGTACCATCGACGGACAGGCGCACACGGTTGCACGTGGCACAAAAATGCTGCGACATGGGCGTGATGAAGCCGATGCTCGAGCGACCGTCGGGCGTTGCCATATAGCGCGCCGGCCCGCCACCGAGTTCTTGCGCCTGCGGCACCAGGCCAAAGCGCGCGGCCAGGCGCTCGCGCACTGGCCCCAGCGGCATATAGCGGGCATTGCGGCCCGTACTGCCCATCGGCATGGCTTCGATCAGGCGCAGGATGAACTGCTGCTCGATACAGAAAGCCGCCATGGCCTCGATCTGGTCGTCATTGACGCCGCGCATGGCCACCATATTGATCTTGATCGGCTCAAAGCCGGCCGCCTTGCCCGCCATCAGGCCGTCCAAAATAGGCTGCAAGCTGTCGCGGCCCGTGATCTGCTGCATGCAGGCGCGGTCCAGCGAGTCCAGGCTGACATTGATGCGATGCACGCCCGCCGCGCGCAGGGCCACCGCGTGCTTGCCCAATTGGGTGGCATTCGTCGACAGCGACAGATCCTGCAAACCGGGCAGCGCAGACAGCTTTTGTGCCAGTTCGGGCAGTGCACGCCGCAACAGCGGCTCGCCGCCCGTCAGGCGCACGCGGCGCGTACCAAGGCGCACGAAAATGCCCAGCAAACGCTCGATCTCATCGAACCTCAGCCAGTGCTGCGGCTCCTCGAAACCGTGAAAATCCTTGGGCATGCAATAACTGCAGCGCAAATCACAGCGATCGGTAACGGACAGCCGCACGTAATCGATCGAACGGCCAAAACGGTCTTGCAACTTGCTACCCTGCATGACACTACTCCTGTTTCTAGCTCGATTGTAAGGGCTGGGGCACGATCTGGCTGCGCCCCAGAAGGCGTAGCGCACTACGTCTTCCAGCCTACGCATTTCAGCCTAGGCATTAAAACCTACTGAACCAGCGCGCTGGCGGTGCCTTCGACGCTCGCGCCTTCCAGCTCGATGCCCGTAATCTGCGCGCGCCCCACCAACAAGTGCAGATACTGGTGCACGGCGCGCTGCCACGCGGCGCGCGACAGGCGGTCGGCGATCTGCGCCTGCACCGCCTCGTAGGCAATCACCTGGCCTTCGACGCGGCGCAGCACCTGCACGATGTGGTAGCCGAAGCGTGTTTCCAGCAAATGAGCGGCCAGCGCGCCCGCTTCCAGGCGCAGCAGCAGCGCGTCGAATTCCGGCACGCTCTGCCCCGGTGACAGCTGGCCCAGGTTGCCGCCCAGGGCCCCGGATGGGCAGTTCGAGTACTGCGCTGCCAGTTCGGCGAAGCGGTGCGGCGCCTGTTTCAGGGCATCGAGCACGGCTTGCGCCGTCGTACGCAGCAGCGCCAAAGGTGCTTCCGGCGTCACCTGAAACAGGATGTGGCGCGCCTCGACCAGCGCCCCGCTGCGAAACAGCTGCGGGCGCTGCGCATAAAAGCTGCGGCACGCCGCATCGTCGGCGGCCGGCACGCGCACTTCCTGCGCGAACAGCGCCTCGATGCGGTCGTCAATACTGCCGCCCTGCACGCCGAGCCGCTCGGCCTCGTCTTGCAGCAGCCGGCGCAGCACCAATTCATGCACGGCCTGTTTCAACGGATTGCCGGCGCTGTCGTGATGCGGCAGTTCCTGCGCGATGTCGGCATCGTCGATATCGATGCCATTGACAGAGATCCCCATGACATTGCTCCTTTTTTAGCGGCGGCGCACCAGTTGATAGGCGCGACCGAGATAGGCGACTGCGCCAAAGCCGCTCCACACATACACCAGACGGGTGAACGGGAAGATGGCAAACAGCGACATGCCCATGAACAGATGCAGCTTGAAGATCAGCGGTGCCTCAACGATGAAGCTGGCTGCGTCAGCGCGGAAGGTGACGATGTGCTGCGCCCAGTTCATCAGCAAGACCATCATGTGGCCATCCATGTGCGAGGCCGACACAAAGATTGACGACAGGCCCAGCAGCAAGGTCAGCAAAATCCACAGCATCACCAGCTTGTCGCCGGCCGTGGTGACGGCGCGCAGCCGGTCATTGGAAAAGCGGCGCAGCAGCAGGATCAGCAGACCGGCAAGGCACAGGCCGCCCATGATGCCGCCAGCGGCCATGGCCACGCCCTGTTTCAGGCTATGCGTCACGCCCAGCGTATCCCACACCCAGACGGGCGTGAGCAAGCCGGCCGCATGGCCGAACAGCAGGCCGATGATGCCGATGTGGAACAGGATATTACCCAGGCGCAGGCTGCCACGGTGCAGCAGCTGGCTGGAATCGGACTTCCACGTGTATTGCTCGCGGTCGAAACGGATCAGGCTGCCGAGGAAAAAGATGGCCAGCGCGATGTATGGATAAATGCCATACACAAATTGATGCAAGTAATTACTCATGATGTACTCTCCTCATGCGGGCGCAGGCGGCCAATTAAGCGGCGCGCCGCGGCTGCGGATGAAAATGCACGGGATGGACGCCGCCTGGGACCTGGCCCAGACCTTGGCCCTGACCTTGGCGCAGCAATGGCTCGACGCCATCCGCACCGGGGCCGAAGGTTTCCAGCGCTTCATCCATGTCGCGGATCGGCGGTTCGGCCAGCATTTCGGCCGCCACCGGGCTGAGGCGTTCAAGCAGCGTGAAGACGGGCGCATACGCACTGCCGTTCGCTGCCAGCTTGCGCCCGATATGCGCGAGCACATGGACAGCATCGCCCAGCAGCGGCGCCGAAGCTGCCTCGTCGATGTGCGCCAGAAATTCCAGGAACAGCGGCACGAAGTCGGGCAAATCGTCCCCCGTCATCTGCAAGCCGTGGCGCTTGTATTCCTGCATCAGGTCGACCATGGCCTGGCCCCGGTCGCGCGATTCGCCGTGAATATGCTCGAACAGGTGCAGCGAATGCGACGGGTTGCGGTCGAACGTAGCCACGTACTGCTGCTGCAGATCGATCAGACTGCTGCTTTCAAGGTGCGCCAGCAAGGGCCGCAACAGCGCATGCTGCTCCGGCACGACCTCCAGCGCAGCGTCCAGTTGCGACAAGTGCGCGATCAGCTCGGGCTCCGGATACAGCAGCAGGCGCGATAGGATGTGATAGTGATTCATAGCGTGTCTCATCTGAGTTCCTTAAGCGCCTGGCGCCGTTTTGCGCGACTTCGGCATCTGCATGAAGATCGCCGAACCGTGTTTTTTCTTGCCGAACAAGGTCGGCTCACTGCTGCCGTCCGAGCAGCCATTGCCGAAGCTGAAGCCGCACGAGCCCTTCTCGTTGAAGCTGTCCTCCGCCATTTCCTTGTGGCTGCTGGGGATGACGAAGCGATCTTCGTAATTGGCAATCGCCATGATGTGGTACATGTCCTCCACCTGCGCCTTGCTCAAGCCCACCTGCTTCAATACCGTCAGGTTCTCGACTTTCTCGACCGTTTTGCTGCGCATATAGGCACGCATGGCCAGCATGCGGTCCAGCGCCGAGACGATGGGCGGCTGGTCGCCGGCCGTCAGCAAATTGGCCAGGTATTGCACGGGAATGCGCAGGCTTTGCGTGTCCGGCAGCATGCCGTTGACGCCCAGCTTGCCCGATTCGGCCGCCGCCTGGATCGGTGACAGGGGCGGCACATACCACACCATCGGCAAGGTCCGATATTCGGGATGCAGCAGAAACGCCACCTTCCATTCGACGGCCATCTTATAGACGGGCGACTTGACGGCCGCTTCCAGCCAGAGGTCGGGGATGCCCTGGCGGCGCGCCTCGGCGATGATGGCCGGGTCATGCGGGTCAAGGAACAGATCGAGCTGCGCCTGGTACAGGTCCTGCTCCTGCGGCACGCAGGCAGCGGCCTCGATCTTGTCGGCGTCGTACAGCAGCACGCCCAGGTAGCGGATGCGCCCGACGCACGTTTCAGAGCACACGGTAGGCTGGCCAGCCTCGATGCGGGGGAAGCAGAAGGTGCACTTCTCGGCCTTGCCGGACGACCAATTGTAGTAAATTTTCTTGTACGGGCAGCCGGAGATGCACATGCGCCAGCCGCGACACTTGTCCTGGTCGATCAGCACGATGCCGTCGTCTTCGCGCTTGTACACGGAGCCCGATGGGCAAGAGGCCACGCAAGTCGGGTTGAGGCAATGCTCGCACAGGCGCGGCAGATACATCATGAAGGTGTTTTCGAACGTACCGTACATCTCCTTTTGCATGTTGTCGAACAGTTTGTCCTTGCTGCGGTGGGCAAATTCACCGCCCAGGTCATCTTCCCAATTCGGACCCCATTCGATTTTTTCCATCTTTTTCCCCGTCAGCACGGAAATTGGACGCGCCGTCGGTGGCGTTTGCGACAGTGGTGCGCTTTGCAGGTGCTCGTAGTCGTAGGTGAACGGCTCATAGTATTCGTCGATGGCCGGCAGATTCGGGTTGGCGAAGATATTGGCCAGGACCTTCAAACGGCTGCCCTGGCGCGGCTCGATCCTGCCCGCGTCCGTGCGGCGCCAGCCGCCATTCCATTTGTCCTGGTTTTCCCACTGCTTCGGATAGCCGATGCCCGGCTTGGTTTCAACGTTGTTGAACCATGCGTACTCGACGCCGTCGCGGCTGGTCCATACGTTCTTGCAGGTGACGGAACAGGTGTGGCAGCCGATGCACTTGTCCAGGTTCAGCACCATGCCGATTTGCGCTCTGATTTTCATACTATGCTCCTTCTTCCTGCAACGGGCCTTCAAGCCAGTCGACCTTGTTCATCTTGCGCACCAATACGAATTCATCGCGGTTGGAGCCCACCGTGCCGTAGTAATTGAAGCCGTAGGCCAGCTGGGCGTAGCCGCCGATCATGTGCGTCGGCTTGGGCACGGCGCGCGTCACCGAGTTGTGGATGCCGCCACGCTTGCCCGTCATCTCCGCGCCGGGCACGTTGATGACCTTTTCCTGGGCGTGGTACATCATCGTCATGCCGGCCGGGATGCGCTGGCTGACGATGGCGCGCGCCGTCAGGCTGCCATTGACGTTGAAGACCTCGATCCAGTCGTTGTCGACGATGCCGGCCGTTTTCGCGTCCGTCTCCGACAGCCACACGTGCGGTCCGCCACGCGACAGGGTCAGCATGCGCAAGTTGTCGGAATACGTGGAGTGGATGCCCCACTTCTGGTGCGGTGTCAAAAAGTTCAGCGCCAGTTCCTTGTTGCCATTCGGCTTGCTACCCAGCAGCGCTTGCGTCGTCTTGGTGTTGATGGCCGGCTTGTACACGCACAGGCCTTCGCCGAAATCGCGCATCCACAGGTGATCCTGATAGAACTGCTGGCGGCCCGTCAGCGTGCGCCATGGGATCAGTTCATGCACGTTGGTATAGCCTGCCGTGTAGCTGACTTCTTCACTTTCCAGGCCCGACCAGGTAGGCGAAGAGATGATCTTGCGCGGCTGCGCCTGCACGTCGCGGAAGCGGATGCTGTCATGCTCGCGCGGCAGCGCCAAGTGCGTATGCTCGCGTCCCGTGATCTTTGAGAGCGCGGCCCAGGCCTTGACGGCCACGTGACCATTCGTTTCCGGCGCCAGCGTCAGTATCATTTCCGCAGCATCGATGGCCGTGTCCAGGCGCGGCTGGCCCTTCGACACGCCTTCGTCAAGCACCGTGCGGTTAATGCAGCGCAATACCTCGACTTCATGCCCCGTTTTCCAGGAAATACCCTTGCCGCCGTTGCCGATGTTTTCCAGCAGCGGTCCGATCGAGCTGAACTTCTTGTACACGTCGCGGTAATTACGCTCCACTACCGTCATGTTCGGCATGGTCTTGCCCGGGATGGCGTCGCATTCTCCGGCACGCCAATCCTTGGGATCGAAAGGCTGGCCAAGCTCTCCCGGCGTATCGTGCATCAGCGGCGTGAGGATGATGTCTTGCTGGGTACCGAGCAGTTCGCCGCCGATTTCCGAGAATTTCGCGGCAATGCCCTTGTAGATTTCCCAGTCCGACTTCGATTGCCACAATGGCTGCACGGCTTCGGACAGCGGGTGGATGAAGGGGTGCATGTCCGAGGTGTTCAAGTCATCCTTTTCATACCAGGTAGCCGTCGGCAGTACCACGTCGCCATACAGGCAGGTGGTCGACATGCGGAAGTCCAGCACCACCAGCAAATCGAGCTTGCCTTCGGCGGCGGGACGCACTTTCACCTGTTTCGGCGTGATGCAGTCGTCTTCGTCGCTAAGCAAGCCATTCTGCGTGCCCAGCAAGTACTTCAGGAAGTACTCATGGCCCTTGCCCGAGCTGCCCAGGATATTCGAGCGCCAGACGAACATATTGCGTGGGAAGTTGGCCGGATTGTCCGGGTCGTCGCAGGAAAACTGCAGCTGCCCCGCCTTGATCTGGTCGAGCGCATACGCCGCTGGCGCCTGCCCTGCCGCCTTGGCGGCCTTGGCCACTTCCAGCGGATTGGTTTGCAGCTGCGGCGCCGATGGCAGCCAGCCCATGCGCTCGGCCTTGGCGTTGTAGTCGAGCAGGGTCAGCTCTCCCGTGCCGCCGGCCGCCGATGGCGAGGCAATGTCGCCCGTTTCCAGCTTTTCGTGGCGCCATTGGCTGGTGTGCGCATAGAAAAACGAGGTGCCGTTCATCTGGCGCATCGGGCGTACCCAATCCTGGGCGAAGGCCAGCGGCGTCCAGCCTGTTTGCGGACGCAGTTTTTCCTGGCCCACGTAATGCGCCCAACCGCCGCCGGACTGGCCGATACAGCCGCACATCATCAGCATGTTGATGATGCCGCGATAGGTCATGTCCATGTGGTACCAGTGATTCAGGCCGGCGCCCACGATGACCATGCTCTTGCCGCGCGTCTGGTCTGCGTTTTGCGCAAACTGGCGCGCCACGGTGATGACGTCGGCGCGTTTCACGCCCGTGTGCTTCTCCTGCCATGCGGGAGTGTAAGGCACGTCGTCGTCATAGCTTTCGGCCACGTTTTCGCCACCGAGGCCACGGTCGATGCCGTAGTTGGCCAGGGTCAGGTCGAACACGGTGGTGACCAGGGCGGTCGTGCCATCGGCCAGGCGGATGCTTTTCACCGGCACCCTGCGCAGCAGCATATCGGCTGCATCCTTGCCACCGAAGTAGGCGAAGCCCACTTCCATGACCGCGTCGCTATCGTTGATCATGGACAGCATCGGCACGATAGCTGCGCC
Organism: Janthinobacterium sp. CG_23.4; assembly: GCF_029892305.1. Taxonomy (NCBI): domain Bacteria; kingdom Pseudomonadati; phylum Pseudomonadota; class Betaproteobacteria; order Burkholderiales; family Oxalobacteraceae; genus Janthinobacterium; species Janthinobacterium sp. CG_23.4. Next base: position 2,614,642 of record NZ_JARXUX010000001.1, read on the forward strand.
GCTACCGCCGGCCTTTTGTTCCAGGTTCCACTTGCCCGACTCGCCCCAGCGAAAGCCGATCGAGTCGGCCGGCGCCGTGATGGTGCCCGTGCTTGCGTCGACGACCAGGGTTTTCCATTCGGGATTATTGGTCTCGTCGAGGTTGTTATCGAGGTGCGAAGCGCGCAGGAAGTAGTCGGGCACCAGGGTGCCGTTATGCTCCTTGAGCAGCACCAGCATGGGAAAGTCCGTGTACTGGCGCGCATAGTCGCGGAAATAGGCGCTCTGGCCTTCCGAGTGGAATTCCTTGAGAATGACGTGGCCCATGGCCAGCGCCAGCGCGGCGTCCGTGCCCTGCTTGGGGGCCAGCCAAATGTCGCCGAACTTCACCATTTCGCCATAATCGGGCGAGATGGCGACGGTTTTCGTGCCCTTGTAGCGCACTTCCGTGTAAAAGTGGGCATCCGGGGTGCGCGTCATCGGCACGTTCGAGCCCCACACCATCAAATAGGTCGAGTTGTACCAGTCAGCCGATTCCGGCACGTCCGTCTGCTCGCCCCACACTTGCGGGCTGGCCGGCGGCAAGTCGCAATACCAGTCGTAGAAGCTCAGGGCCACGCCACCGATCAGCGACAGGTAGCGCGTGCCGGCGGCATAGCTGACCATGGACATGGCGGGAATCGGCGAAAAGCCGACGATGCGGTCCGGGCCGTATTTCTTGATCGTCAGCGCATTCGCGGCGGCGATGATTTCATTCGATTCGTCCCAGGTGGCGCGCACAAAGCCGCCCAGGCCGCGGATGGATTTGTATTGCTGCGAGCGCACGGGGTCCTGGCTGATCCAGTCCCAGGCCGTGACTGGGTCCATGGTCTTGCGCGCTTCGCGCCACATTTCCATCAGGCGGCCGCGCACCATCGGGTATTTCACGCGCTGCGCCGAATACACGTACCAGGAATAGCTGGCGCCGCGCGGGCAGCCGCGCGGTTCGTGGTTGGGCAGGTCGGGCCGCGTGCGCGGATAATCGGTTTGCTGGGTTTCCCAGGTGATCAGGCCATTCTTGACGTACACCTTCCAGCTGCATGAGCCGGTGCAGTTCACGCCATGCGTGGAACGCACGATCTTGTCGTGCTGCCAGCGCTGGCGATAGGCGTTTTCCCAGGTTCGGTCTTCATCGACCACGGTGCCATGGCCGTTGGAAAACGGCTCGGCGGGCTTGCTGAAAAATTTAAGGCGGTCCAGAAAGTGACTCATGCTACCTCCACATTACGCCGCAGACAGCGGCGCCAAGTCTTAAAAAACGCTGCCAGCACGATGGCTCGAGCGTCGATGCAAACAGTCTATCGATGCGTCCTGCGCGGCGGTATTGGCAAGAAGTCGGTTTCCCGCACCAGGAATGCATAGGCAGGTAGTCACTATTGCCTATGGGCGCCTCAGGCCTGCTGCGGTATACCTGTCGCCATCGTTCAACCAGGAGAAAAACCATGAGCATTACCGATTACGCCAGCCTGCTGCGCAGCGCCGGCCAGCAGGAACAGCCGCAACGCTTGCTGTTTACCTTTACCCAGGCGCAGGACCAGCCGGGCGGCCAGGGCAAGTCGCTCACGCCCGTGATGTGCGCCGACAAGCTGCCCGATGAACTGGGCAGCTTCGAGACATTGATAGAGGAATCGAGGCAGATGCAGACGCACTGGGACGTGGTCTTCGTAGCAGGATTGGCGGGGCGCGACGGCCAGCCGCCCGCCGCGCAGGACTGCGAGGTGCCCCTGCGCGCCATGGTGACGGCCATCGAGCAAGGCCGCATCGACAGCCTGCTGGCGTTTGATCGCAGCGGCGACCTGTTACGCTTTAACTGAATCCGGCCAAGGGCGCTCGTGCAGATGACGCGCCCGTTCGATTGGGCAAACCAGCGGCAAGAACTGCTGCTGGCGCGCCGAATACGCCATCAGTGCCCCGCTGTCGATGTCAAAATACCAGCCATGCAGTTTTAAGAGCCCCTGCTCCACCCGGCGCTTCAGCCAAGGGTAGGTCAGCAAGTTATCCAGCGACTGCAGGATGCTGGCCAGCTCGCACGCATGGTGCTGCTCTTGCGAAGAGCGGTGCGCCAGCTCGCGCCGCACGCGCTGCGCCACCGGTTCGGCAATGCGCATCCATTGGACCACGAAGTCCGTTTCCTGTCCTTGCGCGCACGGCTGCGGTTCCAGCAGCGCGCGGATGCCGCCGCAACGCGCATGTCCGAGCACGATGACCCTGGCCACTTCAAGCTTGCAGACGGCGAACTCGATGGCCGAACTGACGCCAGGCGGCGCGTCGGGCGTGCATGGCGGCACCAGGTTGGCGATATTGCGCACGACGAACATGTCGCCCGGGTCGCTGCCCGTCAGCAGCATCGGATCGACGCGCGAATCGCAGCAGCCTATGAGCAAGGTCGTGGGCCGCTGGCCGTCGCGCAGGCTGTCATACAAGGTCTGCGGCTCGCTGAAGTACTGCTGCTGAAACAAGCTGAAGCCGTTGACGAATTTTTCCAGTTCTTCCATCACATACTCTCATTTCCTGAACACCTGGCAAGAACGACTTGCCAGGCGTTCTAACTAGCAAGGCATCGGTGCGTTCTTGCGGGCGTAGCAGCACCAGGTAATGGCGATGCAGCTCACATAAAAACCGATGAAACACCATAAGGCCGCGTCGGGGCTACCCGTCAGCGCAATCGAGGTGCCATAACTTTTCGGGATGAAGAAGGCACCGTAGGCCGCCACGGCCGATGTGAAGCCAAGAACCGCCGCACCTTCCTTGTTGGCGTCAACGATGGCTTGCTCCTGCGCCGCCTTGCCTTTGCCGGCGGCCGCGCGCTGGTGCTCCGTCAAGAAGATCACGGGGATCATGCGGAAGGTCGACGCATTGCCGATGCCCGTGCCGGCGAACAGCAGCATGAACATCCAGAAGAAGCCGCTGAAGCTTCCACCCACGCCAGCTTGCGGCATGAAGTACAGCACGCCCAGCACGGCAACGATCATCAGCAGGAAAGACCACAGGGTGACACGGGCGCCGCCCAGTTTATCGGAAATCACGCCGCCGGCCACGCGCGCCAGCGCGCCCACCAAGGGGCCCAGGAAGGCGTAATCGAGGGGATTGACGTCAGGGAACTGGATCTTGATCAGCAGTGGGAACGCGGCCGAATAACCGATAAAGGAACCGAAGGTGCCCGTGTACAGCCAGCACATCAGCCAGTTGTGCTTGCGCTTGAAGATCACTGCCTGTTCAGAAAACGACGCCTTGGCCGAGGCCAGGTCATTCATGCCAAACCAGGCCAGCAAGGTACTCAGGGCGATGAATGGCACCCAGATGAAGCCCGCGTTTTGCAGCCACATGTCCTTGCTCACGCCATTTTTGAGCCAGGTCAGCGAATCACCGCCCCAGGCGCCGAAGACGGCGAAAGTGATTACCAGCGGCACCACAAACTGCACCACCGACACGCCCAGGTTGCCCAGGCCCGCATTCATGCCCAGCGCGAAGCCCTTGCTCGCCTTCGGATAGAAGAAGCTGATGTTGGCCATCGACGAGGCGAAATTGCCGCCGCCGAAGCCGCACAGCAACGCCAGGATCAGCATGGTCGGATAGCCGGTGTGCACATCTTGCACGGCCAGGCCGATGCCGATGGCGGGAATCAGCAAGGAGCCCGTGGAAATGGCCGTCCAGCGGCGGCCCCCGAAGATCGGCACCATGAACGAATAAAAGATGCGCAAGGTGGCGCCGGACAGGCCCGGCAAGGCCGTCAGCCAGAACAGTTGGTTGTTACTATAGGTAAAACCGATGTTGGGCAGATTGACCACCACCACGCTCCACACCATCCACACGGCGAACGCCAGCAGCAGCGCGGGAATCGAAATCCACAGATTGCGCGCGGCCGTGGCCTTGCCCGTGTTTTGCCAGAAGCTCGGGCTTTCCGGCTCCCACGTATTGATCATGTAGCGGCTCATTGGTTTGCTCACAGCGTTACTCCTACAGGTTGAGGGAAAGTCGCTGCACGCAGCGGCTTGAACGAGAAATACATCCAGACAAGCGATACGCAGACGGTGCCGTACAGGAGCATGAAGGCGCTCGAACGCACACCGGTGAGGTCCACCAGGGCGCCGAACATCACGGGCAGAATGAAGCCGCCGAGACCGCCGGCCAGGCCCACCACGCCAGAGACGGCGCCGATATTGTCGGAAAAGTCGTCGCCGATGAACTTGAAGACGGAGGCCTTGCCCACGGCCATGGCGATGCCGACGATGAACAGCAGCGCGGTAAACCATAGAGGCGACAGGCCGATGTGGATAGCCAGCGGCCCCGTCACGGTCTCGATCACCATCTGCGTTTGCGGATACGACAGCAGGAAGAAGCACACCCAGCACACCCACATCACGGCCCAGGTGACTTTCGCCGCACCATATTTATCGGAGATCCAGCCGCCAAATGCGCGCAACACGCCGCCCGGCAGCGAGAAGCAGGCAGCGAGCAGCGCCGCGTGCTTCAGGTCGTAGCCATATTCGGCCACGTAATACTTCGTCATCCACAGCGCCAGCGCCACATAGCCACCAAACACCACCGAGTAGTACTGGCAATAGCGCCAAACGCGCGGGTCCTTCAGCACCTTCATCTGCGCCGCAAAGCTTTCGCCCGATGGCGCCAAGTGCGATTTGTCCGTGTACGAAAACAGCCAGAAAACGATGGCCGTGGCCAGCATGGCTAGCGCATACACCTTGGGCAGCATTTGCCAGCCGAAGGCGGCGACGATGCCCGGCGCGACGAACTTGGTCAGCGCGGAACCGGAGTTGCCGGCGCCGAAAATACCCATCGCCAGGCCGCGACGCTCCTTCTCGTACCAGCGTGCCACATAGGGCGTACCGACCGAGAAGGAGCCGCCCGCCAGCCCGACGAACATGCCCAGCAAGAGAAAGTGCCAGTACGCGCTGGCGTAGGAAATCAAGTAGATCGGCACCACGCTGGCCAGCATCAGCAAGAAGAAGACGCGGCGTCCGCCGTATTTGTCCGTCCAGATGCCCAGCGGTACGCGCACGAGGGAGCCCGTCAGCACGGGCATGGCGGCCAGCAGGCCGAATTGCGTTTCCGTCAAGCCCAGGCTGGTCTTGATGGGAATACCGAGTACGGCAAACATCATCCATACCGCGAAGCAGATCGTAAACGCGAAGGTACTGCTGATCAGCACGCACGCCTGCTTGCGCCGCATGCCCGGCTCGACTGCCTTGTTACTACTGTTGTTCTTAGTGCCATCTAGGGTAGCCACGATGTTTCTCCATGAATGCACTGGCCGTCTGGCCAGCCGTCCCGACCAGCTTACGTGGCGCAGGCGAAAGGCACTATCGGCCACAGGGTGATTATGGAAAGGCAATCTGGATAGCCGCATCGGCAAAAGTGACTAGATGGCGCGGTGCGGGCCTAGGCTGGATGGCGGGCGTTTTACAAAAGGACGCGTTTTTGGCACACTCGGCGCCTGCAGAACAGGCACGAAACAGAGCAGATCATCACCCGCGTGGCCCGGCATGGCGTCCCGACATATGGCGCGGCGCGCCAAAGGCGGCTATGCTGTCGCCACCATCAATCAACGCCCCCGACATCACGCATGGACTATCTGAGCCTCAAGCATTTCCACATGGGCTGCGCCGTCGCCAGCGGCTTTCTTTTCCTCTTGCGCGGCGCCTGGATGCTGCGCGCCTCGCCCGCCTTGCAACAGCGCTGGGTAAAAATTCTACCGCATCTGGTCGACACGGCCTTGCTGGCCAGCGCCATCGCCCTGGCCGTATGGAGCGGCCAGTCGCCCGGCAGCCAGCCCTGGCTGGCTGCCAAGCTGTGCGCGCTGCTGGGCTACATCGTGCTGGGCACGATCGCTTTGAAGCGGGGCAAGACGCCGGCCGTGCGCGGCGCCGCCTTTGCCGGTGCCATACTGCTGTTTGCCTACATCGTCGGCGTGGCTGTCACCAAGCAGGCCTGGCCACTGTCGTAGCAAGCGTGAGCGTCAGAAGATAGAGCGCAGGGCAAGGCACGAAGCACGAAGCACGAGTTAGCGGCCAATATCGAACAAAGTTTCGAACCGAGCTTCGCGCGCTGTTTCGAGCAGAATCGCGGGCGCCTCGGGATCGGGCGCACTGAACGGGCAAGCCGGCCACTCACTGACTATCGCGGCATCGAGGCGATGGTGGGCAAGCGGCCGGGCTGAGGGCGCTTATTGCATCGGCAAGGCATTCACATCAACGACAGGCATCTGGCCTGTCGCGGGCCGCGTGAAATTCTGATCGGTTTTCACGTAAGCGGCAAAGAAGCCGCCGTTATGCAGGTAAAACTTGCCGTTTTCCAGGCCGCCCGCATAATCCATGCGCTGCGCATTGGTGGCCGTGGCGTCGCCCGTGAAGCGCCCTGCCGTCACTTCGGACCAGGCGCCAGCGCTACTCCTTGCCCACTGGTTACCGAACTGAACGCGGCGCTCCATGTAGCCGTTCGTGTCGATGAAGTTTTCGAGGAAGGAATGCACGCCCGTCAGGTAGGTGGAAATGGCCGGGAGCTTCCAGGTAGCGATATAGCGCCACCGGCCCGTTTCCGGCGCGAAGAACCAGGCCGAATATTCGCTGCTACCCTTGCCGTCGGGCCGCGCGCGGGTGATGAAGCGGTACGTGGTGCCGGCTGCCCAGTTATACGACAGGTAGGTCTGCCCGCCAGTGCCCTCGCCGCCAAAGGCATTGTCGGTCACGCCGGCGCCCTTGCTGACCAGGGTGGTTTTCGCGCCATTGTCGGCATCCCAGACGGAAAACAATATCCAGCGCTCGCTTGGCGACTTCACCTGGATGCCCAAGTAGCCCTGGCCAAAACCGTTGGCCATGAAGTAGGAGCCGATGGCATCCTGGCCCACGGGTATCGTCATCTCATTGTAAAAATACTCGGTATTGGCCGGCACCGTGTAGCCCATGTGCACGGACGGCCCGCGCCGCGACCAGTAGTAATTTTCCGTATCGTCGGCATAATTGAGCGTGGCGCCTGCTGTCACCTTCAGCGCGGCGACCTCGCCAAAGGTGGCCTTGGCGCGCGTCAGTCCCTGCAATTCCACCTTCACATAGCCGGCCGTCGGCACGTTCACCGTGCCCACCGCGTAAGTCTTGCGTGCCTTGTCGGTCAGCTTGACGTCGAACGACTTGCCGTTGATCTTTACGCGCACGGTGCTGCTGCCGCCATCGGCCAGGCTGGCATCGAGCGCCACCTGAACGGAGCCTGCTCCGGAGACGCGGAAATACGTGCTGGCGACGGCATCCGGATTGCTCCAGCCAGTCAAGCCTTGCTCAGTAATGTCGGCGCCGTCCTCACCTCTGGTGATATAGGCATTACCAGCCAGGGCCACCGTCACTGGCACGGCCGTGCTGCTGGCCAGCAAGGCCGTGCCGTCCGTGGTGGCGGTGGGGGCGGTGCCGCCGCACGCTGCCAGCAGCAGGGACATGGCGGAAAGGACTGCATAGCGTAATGAACTTCTGTGTTTCATCAACATCTCCTCGTGGTGCGGCGCGCAACGGACACAAAAAGGCCTGCAGCGAGCGCCGCGGTTTAAAAAACAAACGGGTAAAAAAACCCGCTACGGCACCAGGTGCGGTAGCGGGTTGTGCCGGCTTAGTACTTGCCGTCGAGCGCGAAGATCGGCTGGCGCGCTTTCCACTGGCCGCCCGTAAAGTCAGGGAAGTCCAGGGTCTGGAAGTTGGCGGCGATCGATTGCTCGGACAGCGGCGTGATGGCGCTCCAGGTCACCGCATCGTAAATATCGATCGGCATCGGCGCATTCGCCTTGAGCGCTTCGACAAAGGCGTGGATGACGAAGAAGTCCATGCCGCCATGACCCGCGCCTTCGGCCTGCGCCGCATATTTGCGCCATAACGGGTGCTCATACTTGTCCTGGTAGGCCTGGAAGTCATCCCACTCGTGCGCCTTGCTGACACCTTCGATGTGGATAGCATTGTTCAGGTCCATCCACAGGCCGTCCGTACCTTGCACGCGGAAGCCCAGCGAATACGGACGCGGCAAGCTGGTATCGTGCTGCAAGATGATGGTTTCGCCGTTTTCGCACGCCAGCGTGGTGGTAACGATATCGCCGAGCTTGAACTTCACCTTGGCGTTCGCATGCTGCGCGCCGCCCGGCTGCTTGACAATGTAGTCGTGCAAGCCGCGCGCCTTGCTGGCAAAGGCGTTGATGCGCGTAAAACGGTTGCCGCGATTGATGTTTGTATACATGGCGCAGGGGCCGATGCCATGGCTCGGGTACAATTCGCCATTGCGCTCGACCGAGTGCTGCGTGCGCCAATGGGCCTCGGACCAGCCTTTTTCGCCGAATTCCACACCGCCGCCGTACGGCTTGCCCGGATTGCCGCTGTTGAATTTGACGGCGCGCAGGTCATGCTGGTAGCCGCCCTGCAGGTGCAGCAGTTCGCCGAACAGGCCGGCGCGCACCATCTGCAACGCAGCCATCACATCGCGGCGGTAGCATACGTTTTCCAGCAACATGTACGGCGTGCCCGTCTTCAGCTGGGTATTGAGCACATCCCAGTGGTCTTGCAGGGTAATGCCAGCGACTACTTCGCATCCGACGGCAATCTTCGCCTGCATGGCGGCGATCGCCATGAGCGCGTGGAATTCCCACGGCGTGGCGATGATCACGCCATCGAGGCCGCCGGCGTCGAGCATGCGCTTGTACGCTTTCTGGTCGCGCTCTTCGCCATAGGTGCGCGGACGCGGCTTGCCGGCTTTGGCCACCTGGCCCAGCGCGTGTTTCAGCATGATCGGGTCGATATCGCACAGGGCAACGACTTCCACGTCATCGCGGCGCACCAGTTCGGCCAGCAGCACCTGGCCGCGCATGCCTGTGCCGATCAGGCCAAGACGAACCTTGTCGCGGCCGGTGGCGGTGGCGGCGTTGGCGGCGCCAGGCAGCAATGTGCTGCCGGCCATGGCGCTGCCGGCCAGCGCGGCGCTGGCGGACAGGAAATTGCGTCGATTGATTTGTATTGTCATTCGTCTCTACTCGCTTCCATTGGTAATGTTCTTCGCCGACCCGCCATGCAGCGGACCGGCGACAGTTTAATAAGTGTATTCAGCCGTGAAACGCACCGAACGCGGCGCCGTGCGTCCATCGACCTGCAGGTAATTGCGCGAGATGGCGCCATGGTCTTCGCGCGTTTCGGTGTAGCGGGTCACGGTCTGGCTGTTGAACACATTGAAGACGTCCACTTTCAAGCTCAACCCTTTGACGGCGCCGGGAGTATAGGCCAGGTTCATGTCCAACTGAGCTTGCCACGGCAGGCGGCCCTGGCTGCCGCGCGGCGCAGGCTTGCCATTGCAATAGAAGTAGGAATCGCCGTAATTGTTTTCGAACTTCAGCGCATCGGGCAGCGCGCCGATGCAGTTGCGCGGCGCACCCGAGGTCAGCGACAGGTTGGCGCCCAGCATCACGTCCGGCATGACCTGCATGAAACCGTAGGCCTTGAAGGCGTGGCGATGGTCGCCCGGCAGGTAGCCATAGGCGTTGTACATCAATTCCTTGTGGTCGTCGCTGACCGTCAGGCCCACATCGCCGCCGCCGACGCTGTCCGTCTGGCCTTCCATATTGCCCTTCAAGACGGACAGGGTGTAGGTCAGCTTGCCGTACCAGCCATTCGTGTACGGGTGCTCGACAAACATGTTCAGGGCACGGTAGGTACGCGACGGCAGCGGATTGCCCCATTCTGCCGCCGAAATATCGACGCGGCGCAAGCCCTTGCCATCGTCGAAGTCCACCATCAGGCTATTGTCGCGGCCTGGGTTGATGATGGCGCACTGGAAGCCGCTCCAGTTGCTCGTGTCAACGCTGTTGCGCGTGGCCCAGGCTTGCAGCGGGCGCTCGTCGCAGACGTCATCGTTGGTATCGTTCAGCTTACGGTACAGCATGCTGGCGCCCACCACCAGCTGCTTGGAGAGGGCGCGTTCGAAGCCCAGCGAGAATTCATCCTGCGACAGCGGTTTCAGCCCAACGGCCGTCACTTCGCGCGCATCGCGGCTCTGGCCATACGCGTTGTTGGCCGAATACGGCTTGCTGATGGCATGCAGGCCCGTCGGTGCGCCAGTGACGGGATCGACGCCCGTGTAGGTGTACATCTCGCTGGTGGCCAGGAAGGGGCTGGCCATGTTGCTCGACAAATTCGATGGCACCGGCAGGTGGTAGCGCCCGCCGTTGGCGAACAATTTCAGGCTGCCGTCACCCAGGTAATCCCAGGTGGCGCCCAGGCGCGGGGCGATCATGTTGCGCTGCGAAACGAAGGCCACGCCATCGCTGCTGTAGTTGGTGAACTGTTCCCGGCGCAGGCCCAGATCGAGCAGTACGCGCTGCGTGACCTGATAGTGATCCTGGATGTACTGCGCCGATTGCACGCTGGTCGGACGCGCCAGGTTGGCGTTCAGTTCCTTGCTGACGTAATAGCCCTGCTTGCCGTAGCCGCCGCCCTGGTACGGCGTTTCAAAGGCGCCGTTGATCGGCAGATTCGGATCCTTGACCTTCTCGTAGCTCCAGCGGTAGCCGCCGGCCAGGCTCAGGCCCACTTTCGATTCCACGTCGATGCGGTCGATGCCGCCACGCAGCGAGTGCTTGCCCAGCTTGTATTCGAGGTCCAGGCGCTTGGCCTTCTGGCGGTCTTCCGACGATGGGTCGACCAGGGTGCCGGTCACCGTTTGCGGATTGGAATAATTGAGGCCTGGCACCTGGGTCGAGGTGTTCGACGAGGTCTGTGCCAGCAGCGGATTGTAGCCATTCGGTGTGCGCGTGTGTGAGGTGCGCGATGCGCCCATCATGGCCGTCAGCGTCAGCTTATCCGTCAGATAGCCCGTGTACTTGAAGATGTCGATATTCGCGCCTGGCGCAGCCGACGAACCGCAGCAATTGATGGTGGTCTCGCTGCCGCCGCCAGGCACGTTGTTGCGTTTCAGCGTGGCATAGTCGAAGCCATAGCTTTGGCTGTCCGTGGTCGTGCGGTCATACAGCTTGGTATATTCAAAGTGATGGTCGTCCGTCAGGTTGTAGTCCAGCTTGGCCATCATGCGGTCAACCTTGCTCTTGCTCTCGCGCCAGCCGTTCGGCAGCACCTTGTCCACCAGGTCGTCGCGCGCACCGGCAACGGCGCCGCCGTCCGTGCGCGTCTGTTCCAGCGCCACAAAGGCAAACAGCTTGTTCTTGATCAGCGGCCCGCTGCCGTACAAGCCGACGACCTTGCTGCTGCTGCTGTTATCGCGATTCCAGTACTTCAAGGTGCCGTCCGTGAGCGCATTGGCGCCCGTGTTCGGGTAGTATCGGTTTTCCGTTGTGCCCTTCAGCGAACCGGGGATGATGGAGACCTTGCCGCCAAATTCAAATTTGTTGCCGCCGCTCTTGGTAGTGATGTTGATCACGCCGCCCGTGGAGCGGCCAAATTCCGAACCATAGCCGCCGGACAGCACCTGCAGGTTGGAGATCGCGCCAAACGGCAGCTCCGACGCGCCCACCTGTGTCAGGAGGTTGGTGATGGGGAAGCCATTCACGTAGAACGCGTTTTCCGACTGGCCCGAGCCGCCGATCGATGGCGCATTGCCATACACGCTGTTGGTGCCGCGCGCCACGCCCGGCGTCAGCTGCACGATGGAAGCCACATCATTCCCGACCGGCAGCGCTTTCAATTCCTTGGCGGTGAAGATCACGCCATTGTTGGTGTTCGACACGTCGATCGAGTTGCGCGACGCTTTCACCACGACGGTTTGCTCCTGGCCCACGGAACCGGCCACGCTGGCCGGACCGAAGTTCGCTTCCGCACCGGCGCCGATCAGGGCTTCGACTTCCTGCGACGCTTCGACCGAACCGGCACGCAGCACGCGCACCGCATAGCGTCCTGGCGGCATGGAATTGGCCACGTAGCGGCCCGACGTATCCGGCGTCAAAGTGCGCTGCACACCCGTCGCCAGATTTTCCAGCACCACGCTGGCGCCGGCCGGCGTGCTCACTGCGCCAAAAATGGTACTGGTGGCGTTCGACTGTGCCCAGGCCTGGCCTGGCACGCCGGCCGCCAATGCGATCACGATCGCTGCGGCGCGGCTGATGTCGCGCAATTTGAATCGGGTGGTATGCATTCTTGTCTCTCCGTCTATATCGAGGGTTATACGCGCCCTCCCCGCTCCAGGGCAGAGTCGGAGGGACGCAATTTTTATGTTGTTCGTCGAGCGGTGCAGCCAGGCAGTTGCACTTTTCGGGAAATCGGTCCGTATCGGCCGATCTTCGTTTTAGTAGGATTACTTTAAAAAGAAAAAGAAGTAGCGTCAACAAAAAGAAAGCTAAAACGCAAAATTGTCGCCAAATCGGGGGCAAAAATGCTATTTATCTTTCGCTTTTATGCATTGCCTGGTAGTTAACTTTCGTTATCGTGGCGTAGCAGATACACGCGCCAAAAAAAATCGGGCAAGCCCGAGCCAGAACAGCCCAATAATGGCGGGATGGAAACGAGAAAAAAGAAATTTTCATCCGTTCTATCTTACGTTTATCTTTCGCATTGCGCATTTCGAAACATTAATTTTTTTTCATCCCAATCGCCCAGCCCATCACAACGCAAACCGCGCCGACGGGCTGGGGCAGCGTCAAGCCTTAAAAGAACTTGTAGCTGGCAGAGAGGGCAAACTGGCGGCCGAACAGGTCCTGGCTATGGTTATAGCCTTCCCAGCCATTCGGATCGTAGTAAGGCTGCTTGTTGAACGCATTTTTCACGTTCAGGCCCACGTCCAGGTGCTTGATCGGCTTCCAGCTGAAGGCCAGGTTGACCGTGGTGTAGGACGGCGCTCCCTTGCACTGTCCCGCCGGCAGGGCAACGGAAGCCGCGCTGCAATTTTCCGGCGTGTTGTCCTTGTCCCACGGACCATAGGCCCAGCGCGTCTTGCCCGAATAATTGACGAACACGCTACTGATGACGTTGCGGTAGCTCCAGTCGGCATTCACAGTGGCGCGGTAGCGCGGCGAATCATAGTAGCCGACGGTATTGCCCTTGATATCGCTGCCATCTTCGCTGTTATGGCTGTCGCGCTTGCGGATGGTGGCCGCGATGCCGGTGCTCAGCTTGCCCCAGTCCCCCAGCGCAAAACGCGTGCGGGCGTCGATGTCGATGCCGTCGATCAGGGTCCGACCGCGGTTCGAGTACGAGTTAATCAAGCCGCCCAGGTTGCCGACCGAGTAGCCTGGCACGCCAGCGGCGCACACGCCCGCATTGGCCGGATTGGCGCACATGGCCGCCACCGCCGCCATGTTGCCGCGGTCGGCGTCAGTCAGGCCATTGCGGATGGCACTCGACGTACCGGCCAGCGTCGGTCCATACTTGCCCACCAGTTCCGTGAACAGTTCGTTGAAGTCCTGGCGCACGATTTCATCACGGCGATACACAAACCAGTAATCGACCGAAATGCTCACATCCTTGGCCGGCTGCATGACCAGACCGAGGGTCGAAATCTTGGCCTTCTCCGGACGCAGGTTCTGGTTCGGCGGCGTCAGGCCGCCTACCGTCGTCGAGCAGTTCGAATTGAGCAAACTCTTGCCCAGGTCCGCATCGGTAGCCACTTTGGACTTCATCAAGGCGCGCGCCATGGCATTCGTTTCGTCGCAGCGCAGCGTGTCGCGGATACCGCCCACCTGCGCAAAGACGCCGCCGCTTCCCGCTTCGGCAAGGTTGGGCGCGCGAAAGCCTTCGGAATACGTCCCGCGCAGCATCAGGTCGGGCCGTGCGCGCCAGATCAGGCCCAGCTTGGGTGCCAGGTTGGCGGCGAAATGCGGGTATTTATCCAGCCGCGCGGCCGCATTGACTTCCAGGGTATCGCTAAGCGGCACCACCACTTCGCCAAACACGGCGGCGATGGTGCGCCGGCCGTCGAACCAGGAACCGCCCTGCTGCGTGATCAGGCCATTGGCAGCATCGGCGTTGCCGGGCGTGAGAAAGCTCTCGCGCATGATGTTGGTGCCCACGGCGGCGCGCACTTCGCGCTCACCGAGCTTGAACAGGGTGCCTTCGAGCTTCGCATCCCAGGTCATCAGCTTGGTCCAGGATTCGATGGCGAAGGTGGGATAGGCGGCCCGCAGGAGCGCCGCGTTGGCGTCGCTGATTTCACCGAACTTGTAGGCGGGATTGTCCGAGATATGCGTGCGCCCGCTGACGGGGTCCTTGGTGAACGGACCGAACGCCTGTTCAAAACCCTTGATGTTGATATTAGCGGTCTGGAACAGCGTGGAATGGCTGCCCGCTACGCTGAGCGCCGTTTCAACATCCCAGCCGCCGCCGATGCTGCCGCGCAGGCCGACCAGCACACGGTAGTTTTCATCGATATTCTTTTGCCCGAAGTGCCCCGTCGCATCCTGCAGCAAGTAGTTCAAGCCTGCCGCGCCGCCCATTTTGGCCACCATGTCAGCATCGAGCTTGCCTTTCAGGTAAGCGTTGTTGGGGCTCAGGTAAGGTGTGGCAAAGGTATTCAGGGTATTGCCGGTGTTGCGCGCGAACCAGTTGTTCGTGCTGCCGCTATTGAAGCTCGACGGCCCGTTCTCGCCGCGCATCTTGATGTGGGTGAAGGCGCCTTGCGCGAACGCTTCCATGTCGCCACCCAGTTTCAGCCGGCCGCTCAGGTAAGCCGTGGCGCGCTCCGAGGTGGGGCCCGTGTCGAGCTGGTTGGGCAGCGCATTCCACACGCAGCGCGTGCCCGATGCTTCCTTGATGCTGTTATTGCAGCCATTGACGGCGCGCTGGCTGCGGGCATTGTTGTTGGCTTTGTCGAAGACAAAGAAGGTCCCCGGATTCATCACGCCCGGTTCGCTGCCGACGCCCACGCGCATGTTTGGAATGAAATTGGGGTTGTTCACATAAAAATACGCGGGACGCTTGCGCCAGGTATCGGCCAGCGCGATGCGGTCGCGCTGGTAGACGTTGACGGAAGCGTAGATGTTGTAACCATCGCTGGCCAGGTCGCCCAGGCCATACAGCACGCTGGCCTGGCGCTCGCCAAACGCTTTCACGCTGGGCGAAAATTCGCCATTGGCACGCGCTTCCAGACCCTGATAACTCTTCTTCGTGATCACGTTGATGACGCCTGCCACGGCATCGGAGCCATACACGGCCGATGCGCCGTCCGTCAAAATTTCCATGCGCTCGATGGCGGCGGCCGGAATGGCGTCAATATTGACGAACATGGTCTGGAAGCCTGCCGGCGCGCCATAGAACGACAGGCGGCGGCCATTGAGCAGCACCAGGGTGCCCTGCGCACCCAGGCCGCGCAAGTTCGCTTGCGAGCCGCCATCCGAGCCCGAGAACATCGAACGGAAGTCCTGCTGCGCGGGACGGGCAGCAGGCAGATTGTCGAGCACCTGCAGCAAGGTGAGCGCGCCCATGTTTTCGATCTGCTTGGCGCTGATGACCTGCACCGGCGACGCCGTTTCCGCGTTGATGCGCTTCAGGCTCGATCCCGTCACTTCGACGCGCGCCAGCTTCTCTCCCTCGGCTGCCAGCGCCGTTGACGCCAGCCCTACCGCCATCATGGCGGCCATCAGTTTTTTCAAGTGCATTCCCATCTCCCTTTTTATAAGTGATTTATTTTCGTCAGGCTGCAAGAGCCCCTCCCCGGTCCGAAGAGGGGCTCGTTTTTAGTGAAATGATGCAGTGTGTCTAGCGCGGCGTGACTGTCGCGCCCTCCGTGCCGGTGAGTACGGCGTTGCCCCAGTTGCCGCAGACCTGGGACGGTCGGCTACCGCGCGCGCCCAGGGTACGCAAACTGAGCTCGCTCAGGCCGCGCACGTCGATTTCCGGTTTGACCACTGCGGGAGCCGAGACCAGGCCGCTGTCATACAGCAGCCGCTCACCGCTCCATACCTGGAATTGCAAGCCCCCCGCGCTGCGGCAGCTGTCGTCCACGCCCAGGTCGGCGCGCAGCAGATTCCAAGTGCCCGTCAGTTGCAAGTCGATGCTGCTGACAGGACCCACGCCGAGGCCCTTGCGAAACCACAGCCCGTTCATGCGCATCTCGGCCGCCTTGCCGGCCGGCCGGTCACGCGCGATATTTTTCGCTAACGCCAGGTCCGACAGATAGCGCTGTACTTCGGCGCCTTCGGCCACGCGATGCTCAAGCACGCGGAACTCGGACAACGTCACTGGCGCCACGTCGGCCGCCAGCGCCGCATCGAACGCGCGTGCCAGCGGCTCCGCTTGCGCCGCCGTGACCATCGGGTCGGCGGACGCCGCGCCATCGCCTTCCGGATTGTGCGTGCTCATGACGCGAAAGCGCAGCAAGCGCCCGGCCGCGGCACGAAAATTGATCGTCTGCGCCCCCTGTTCCAGCTTGAGGGTGCCGCGCGTAAGGGGTGCACCCCACTCGCCATTGTTATCCCCGATGTAGATTTCATAGTCGCGCACCTGGCCATGCTTCCAGTACTGGTCGTTGCGCGGCGCCAGTTCGATGCCGTCCACCAAGCGCCGTTCCGTGAAACCGATTACCCACTCGTGCGGACCGCTTTTCACCGCAGGGCTGCGCACGGTGCGGAACCACGTCTCGGGCTTGCCATCGAAGGCGTTTTCCAGCCGATAGCCGCTCTCCTCGCCAGGGCGCGTCACCACCTGCATGGCATCGGCCGGCAAGGCGCGGCCCGGCACGGGCGCAGCCGGGAAGTGAGCGTCCAATCGAGCCACGCTCAGCGCGCCGTCGACGCGGATGCGCAAAGGCTGGCCGATATCCTGCGCCGCCACTTTCACGTGCACAGTGCCTTGCCTGTCTGCTGCGTCGAAGTACCAGCCTTCGAGCGCCTTGTCGTAGGCAGCGCGATCGCCAGCGTCGGCCAGCAATCGCTGTCCCGCCTTTACCGCTACCGGCCGCTGGAGCGCCAGCATGCGCAGCGCATAGCCGCGACGCGCTTCCTGGCCCGCGTACTGGCCTTCGACGCCGCCGACGTCGACTTGCACATCGCCGCCCGTCTGGTGCATGCGAATCACTTGCTGGCTGAAGGCGCCGCCCTGATACTGGCGCGTGTTGCCGTCATCTTCATACAGGGTGTATTCGGAATCGCCATGCGGATAGATATCGAGCGTGAGCTGATCTTTCGGCTTCTGGCCGTCATACAGCATTTCCGGATACATGGGCACGATGGCGCCGGCGCGCACAAACACCGGCAGCTTGTCCAGGCTTACCTGCAGGTCCAGGTCGCGCCCCTTGGCGTCGGCCGTGGCCTGGCGTCCATCCCAGTAGTCGTACCAGGTGCCTTGCGGCAGGTGGATGCCCTTGCGCCAGCCTCCGCTGACGGCCTGGCTGCGGTAGACGGGCGCCACCAGCACGTCGCGCCCCAGCAGAAATTGATATTTGTAGGCTTCCGTGTAGGCGGCCGGATCGTGCGGGTAATCCCACATCAGGCCGCGCACCAGCGGCGCGCCCGTCTGCTCGGCTTCGCGCACCAGCGTGTACATGTACGGCGTCAGGCGCATCTTGAGCTTCAGGTAGCGGCGGTTGATGTCGCGGTAAGGTTCATCGAACCACCACGGATGCTTGCGCTCGGCTGCGGCCCAGCCGGACATGCCCATCAGCACGGGCGTAAAACTCTTCCACTGCAAATCGCGCAGATAGGTTTCCGGGCTGCCGCCAAAGATGGCGTCCACGTCGCCGGAGGCATACGCCTGGCCGGACAGGCCCGAGCCGATCAGGGTAGGGATGTGCCAGCGGATGTAGTCCCAACTGGCGCTCTGGTCGCCGGTCCACGCCACGGCATAACGCTGGATGCCGGCCCAACCCATCACCGTCCACAAAAATGGCCGGCTGTCGGAGTTGTTCAAAATGCCGTCGTAGGCGGACTTGTTCGCATCCATGGCGAACTGATAGCCCTTGCCCGTCCACGCCACGTCCAGCTTTTGTACGCGGCTGCCCGCCTGGCTCACTTCCCAGGCGATCTTGTCGACGCCGTTTTCGGTCCACAGGCCCGTACGGAAACCGTAAGCGGCCAAGCCCTTCACCGTAGCGGGCAAATTCGTGTAGCCACAGCCGTAGCCATCGTTGGGTAAAATCCAGCCGCCCGGCATATCGTGTTCTCGGTACTTGCGCGCCACGCTCTCGACCACGTCGGGCGTCTTGCCGGTGGGGCCATCGGTCCAGCCCTTCGGCACGGAACCTGGCTTTTTCACGTTATCGCCATCGTTGTAGCAATCGGCGTCGCCGTATTCCAGCGCCCAACGGGGCAACATGCGCGCACGCCCCGTCAAGTCGGTGTAGCGGGCGACGACGTCGCGCAAGTGCTTGCCGACGAAGAAATACGCGTCGAAGCGGCCTTCCGCATGCTGCAGCGAGATCTGCTGCTGGTCGCGCAAGTCGTAATTACCATCGGACCAGGTATTGCGCAGCACGCCCCAGCCGCGTGAACTCATCAAAAATGGCGCGGGATTGGGCCGGTCGCCCTCTTCCCACCCTCCCGAATACGACACCGGCACCTGCTTACCCTTGAATTCGAAGCGGCCATTTTGCTGGCCGCCGCCGAAAAAGCGCTCGCCCGGCAAGCTGGAAAGGACTTGCACGCCCTGCTTGTCGTCCAGCGACAGCGGCTGCACTTCGCGCCACAGCGGCACCGGGTCACCCTTGCGAAAAAGGCTGAAGCGCAAAGGCTTGCGCTCGATGCGCAGACTCAGAGCCTCGGTGCTGATCAAGATATGCTCGGCCTGCTCGCTGAGTTGATACGCTACATGCGCAGCAGGCAGGCCCACGACTAT
The DNA here is from genome assembly GCF_029892305.1 of Janthinobacterium sp. CG_23.4. Classification (NCBI taxonomy): domain Bacteria; kingdom Pseudomonadati; phylum Pseudomonadota; class Betaproteobacteria; order Burkholderiales; family Oxalobacteraceae; genus Janthinobacterium; species Janthinobacterium sp. CG_23.4. The sequence goes on from NZ_JARXUX010000001.1 coordinate 2,633,400, forward strand.
CGGTGCAGCCTTGTCGCCCGGCCCCGTCAAGCCCCCCTTGCCACCCGCCTCGATACGCAGCACGTCCACCTGCGGCAGGCTGATACGCAGCTGCATACCATTATCGCTACGCAAGTCCCAACCCAGACCCTCCCCCTTGGCCATGTCGGCCGCGTGCACGGCGGAGAGGGATTGCAAATTACCGATAGTGGCGCCCTGCAGGCCAGGCGCAGCCAGGGTAGCAAGAGCGGCGAGGACACAGGCGGCAAGGGCACGGCGGGGAAGCGGGAGGGGTTGCATGTGCTGGCTTTCAGGAAATCGAAGTGATAGAAATACTTTAAGAAGAAAAATTAATATCGTCAACATAAAGAAAGTTAAAGCGCAAATATATTCATAAAATACGCAAAATATGCGCATTTATCTTACGTTTAATCAAAATGTCATAAATAATACTTTCACTATCGTGGCATTTCAGCGACAACCGCCCCCATTACGGCATTTCATGCGGCGCTGCCACCGCATTCCAGCCCCGTAAAACACCATTATTTCGCAAGTTACCAAATAATTTACTTTCGTTTTACTTTCGTATTTGACTTTTCGAAATTTAGTGCCTATGCTTTCTCCAACAAACACTTTACTGACCTCTCATGACTACCCTACTTCAGCGTGACACTCAAACCTGGCGCGACATCGGCGGCCTGCACACGGCCGAGGAAATCGCCCACCAGCCGGCTATCTGGCGCGCGCTGAGCAGCATTTTGCGCGACGCACAAGCGAGCCTGGCCGCCTTCCTCGGCGATGCGCTGTCCAACCCGCAGCAGCGCGTCATCCTGACGGGCGCCGGCAGCTCGGCCTATGTGGGCGAAATCGTCGTCGACACCCTGAATGCGGCCTGGCCAGCGCAGATCCGCGCCATCGCCACCACCACCTTGCTGACGCACCATGCGCTGTACCTGGAAGCGGCTGCGCCCACCCTGCTCGTCTCGTTTGCGCGCAGCGGCGACAGCCCCGAAAGTCTGGCGGCCGTGGAGCTGCTGCGCCAGGTCGTGCCCGGCGCGCGTTTCCTGAACATCACCTGCAACGCCGAAGGAAAGCTGGCGCGCCAGGGCGCCAACGACGCCAACACGTATAACTTGCTGATGCCGGAAGGCAGTTGCGACCGCGGCTTCGCCATGACCAGCAGCTTTAGCAGCATGCTGCTGGCGGCCCTGTCGGTGCTGGGCAAGGACACGGATTTGTCCCGCCTGGAGACCCTGGCGCAGCTGGGCGAACAAGCCTTGCGCGACTGGTCGGCACCGGTGGCGGAGCTGGGCAACACCCCCGTGCAGCGCGTGTTCTACCTGGGCAGCGGCCCGCTGGAAGCGCTGGCCAAGGAAGCAGCCCTGAAAATTCTGGAATTGACGGGTGGCCGCGTGATGGCGATGGCCAATACGCCACTCGGTTTCCGCCATGGCCCGAAATCGGCCGTCACCACGCAATCGCTGGTCATCCTGCTGCGCAGCAGCAAGCCGCTGGCGCGCCAGTACGAGGACGATCTATTAAAAGAACTGCAGCGCGACGGCGTGGCGCAAGCCTGCCTGACGGTGGGCATCGGCGGCGACTTATCTGCCAACTTATCTGCCAACTTAGCGCCCGACGCGCAGGCCTGGCCCGACGCCTGGCTGGCCCCGCTGTGGCTGCTGATGGCGCAGCAATATGCACTGCACCAGTCTGCACTGTTGCAACTGCGTCCCGACAATCCATTCGCCGGCGGCATCGTCAACCGTGTCGTGCAGGGCGTCACCATCTATGGCCATGAGCAATTCTAATCACATAGCGGCTTACCACGGCATCGACATCGGCGGCAGCAAGATGGAGCTGGTGGCCTTTGCAGACCGCGACGGCGCGCTGACGGAAGTGTTCCGCGAACGGGTGGCCACGCCGGGCGATGATTTCAGCGCCTTCGTGCAGGCGGTCGTCGACCTGGTGGCGCACGGCGACGCTGCACTGGGCACGACGGCAGCTGTGGGCATAGGCTTGCCCGGCGTGATCGACAGCAGCAGCGGTCGACAACTGAGCTCGAACGTGCCCGCGCTGAACGGGCGCCTGGTGGCGCAAACGCTGCAGCAAGCCTTGCAGCGCCCTGTCGCCATCGGCAACGATTGCCAGTGTTTCGCCCTGTCGGAAGCGCAAGGTGGCGCGGCCAAAAATAGCGCCAGCATGTTTGGCGCCATCCTCGGCACGGGTGCTGGCGGCGGCTATTGCGTGGGCGGCCAGTTGCTGCGCGGTTTTAACGGCGTGGCTGGCGAATGGGGCCACTGGAGCCTGCCCGCCAGCGTACTGGCGCAGCACGGCCTGGCCGAGTATCGCTGCGCATGCGGCAAGACGGGCTGCCTGGAACGCTATGTCTCCGGCCCCGCCATGAGCAAACTATATGCGCACTTTGGCGGCGAAGGCACAGAACCGCTGGCCACGCTGTCCATCGTCGCACGCGCCAATATGGGCGACGCCGTGGCCAAGCGCACGGTGGAGGTGCACCTCGACGTGCTGGGCCACGCGCTGGCCGGGCTGGTGCTGGCCTACGACCCGCACGTCATTGTGCTCGGTGGCGGCCTGTCCAAGCTGCCCCACCTGTATGACAGACTGCCGGTGGCAGTCAAACGCCATCTCTTCCCCGGCGTGCACGTGCCGCCCATCTTGCCACCGCACTTTGGCGATGCCGGCGGCGCGCGCGGCGCGGCCCTTTTGATACGACAACATACGAAGGCGTCAATATAATGAAGCAAGTGGAAAACCCGACCTTTACCCTGTCCCCGATCCAGCAAGTGATCAAGGCGCACCGCCGCGGCGAACGCGTGGGACTGTATGCCGTGTGCTGCAGCCACCCGAGCGTGCTGCGCGCCGCCATGCGCGTGGCCAGCGAGTACGACACCGTGCTGCTGGTCGAAGCGACCTCGAACCAGGTCGATCAATTCGGCGGCTACACGGGCATGACACCCAACGTTTTCCGCGACAGCATGTTGGCGCTGGCCCGCGAACAGGGTTTTCCGACTGAGCGCCTGGTGTTGGGCGGCGACCACCTGGGCCCGAACGCCTGGCAGCACCTCGATGCCGCTACCGCGATGGCCCACGCCGAAACCCTGATCGCCGCGTATGCGGCGGCCGGTTTCCATAAAATCCACCTCGATTGCAGCATGCGCTGCTTGGATGACCCTTTGCAACTCGACGATGAAACCGTGGCCGCCCGTTCGGCGCGCCTGTGCATCGTCGCAGAAGCGGCGGCAGCAGCGGCCGGTTTCGCGCCGCCTGTCTACGTGATCGGCACGGAAGTGCCGATACCCGGTGGCGAAGCATCGTTGGCGCAAGCCGGCGCCGTCACCAGTGCGCAGGCGGCGCGCCGCACCCTGGACGTGCACCGCCGCGCCTTCCTCGACAATGATCTGCATGGCGCGTGGCGCCGCGTCATCGCCATGGTGGTGCAGCCGGGCGTCGATTTCGATCAAAATAGCATCGAGCACTACGCTGCGCCGGCGGCCGCCACACTGTCGGCCTTTATTGGCGAGCAGCCTGGCCTGGTGTTCGAAGCCCACTCCACCGACTACCAGCGCGAATCAGGCCTGCATGCCATGGTGCGCGACCATTTCGCCATCCTGAAAGTGGGCCCGGCCGCCACCTTCGCCCTGCGCGAGGCGCTGTACGCGCTGTGCCAGATCGAGCAGGAACTGCTGCCGGCGCACGCCACTTCACAGCTGATGCAGGTGCTAGACGAGGTGATGCTGGCCAAGCCCAAGCACTGGATCAAGCACTACCTGGGTACGCCGGAGGAACAGCGATTGATGCGTCGCTACGGCTTGAGCGACCGCTGCCGCTATTACTGGGGCGAGCCGGAAGTGGTGGCCAGCGTCGCCAAACTGCTGGCCAACCTGGACGCGCTGGCGATTCCACTACCGCTGTTGAGCCAGCATTTGCCGCAGCAGTACCAAGCCGTGGTGCAGGGCAGCTTGAAAGCGCAGGCATCGGCCTTGATCGAGCACAAGATCGGCAGTTTGCTGGCGCAATATGCGCGCGCCTGCAACCGCAATACGGCCGTCCCCGTCGTTGCCGAAGCGGCTATCTGTTAAGCTCGATATCTTCATTTTTTACTGAGCCCGCCACCATGCGAAATACCAGCCAACGCCGTGAATCCATCCTTCGAATGCTTACCCAGCAGGGCTCGGTGCAAGTGACCGATCTGGTGGCAAAGCTTGGCGTGTCTGCGGTCACCATCCGCAGCGACTTGAATGCGCTCGAAGCGCAGGGCATGGCCACGCGCAGCCACGGCGGCGCGACCCTGACGCGCACGCCGCCGCTTGAACACACGATCAGTCAGAAGGATGCCATCAACCACGCGCAAAAGGAACGCATCGGCGCCTATGCGGCGCGACTGGTGGAAGCGGGCGATAACATCATCATCGACTCGGGCACCACCACCATTTCGCTGGCGCGCCATTTGCGCGACGCGACCGGCGTGACGGTGGCCACGAATGGCCTCAACATCGCCTGGGAACTGGCCGACGCACCCGGCGTGGACCTGATCCTCACGGGCGGCCTGCTACGCAAGCAGTCGCTGTCGATCCAGGGCAGCCAGGCCGAAACCTGCTTGCAAGCCTACAGCTTCGACAAGCTGTTTCTGGGCGTGGACGGCTTCGACCTGCAGTTCGGCGTGACCACCCACCACGAAGCGGAAGCGAGCCTGAACCACAAGATGGTGGAACGGGCAAAGAAAATCATCGTCCTCACCGACGCCTCCAAGTTCGGCCGCGTCAGCCTGCACCGCATCGTGCAACTGGACCGCGTCGATATCGTCATCACCGATGCCAGCATCAGCCAGGAGTACCGCGAAGGGCTGCAAAAGCTGGGCATCGAACTTTTTATAGCGGAATAACACATGCTGAGCGGCAGAATCCTTACCCCCTCTGGCTGGATCACGGGCAGCATCGCCTTTGACCGGCGTATCGTCCAGATACAAGAAGACACTGCCGCCGACAGCGCGCTGACCATTTTGCCCGGCTTTATCGACCTGCACGTACACGGCGCCGCCGGCGTCGACATCATGGAAGGCGCAAACGCCGGCGCCAGCGTGGCGCAGGTGCATGCGCGCCACGGCACCACGGCCCTCTTGGGCACCACCCTGACGGCCAGGGAGCCGTCGATCTTGCGCGCCCTGCAAGGCCTGGCCGGCGTCATCGCCGCACGCCCCGCCAACGGCGCACGCATGCTGGGCGTGCACCTGGAAGGGCCGTTTTTAAATTTGCACCGCCTGGGCGCGCAGCCGCCCGACGTGGTGCAAGCGAGCTTGGCGCAGGTACAACGCTTTCACGCCATTGCCCCCATCAAGGTGCTGACCATGGCGCCGGAAATCCCCGGCCACCTGGAACTGATCCCGCAACTGGTGGCGATGGGCATCCGCGTGCAGATCGGCCACAGCGCCGGCACGTATGACGAAGGCGTGGCGGCCCTGAAAGCCGGCGTCTCCGGTTTCACCCACCTGTACAACGGCATGACGGGCATGACGCACTACGACCCCGGCATGGTGGGCGCGGCGCTCGCGCATGCCCAATACGCGGAAATCATCCCCGACCTGCAGCACGTGGAAAAGGGCGCCCTGCGCGCGGCCCTGCGCGCCATCCCGCGCCTGTACGGCGTCACGGACGCCACCTCGGCCACCGGCATGCCGGACGGCGAATATGGCCTGGGCACGCAGCGCGTCTACAAATGCCTGGGCTGCGTGCGCCTGGCAACGGGTTCGCTGGCCGGCAGCGTGCTGACCATGGACCAGGCCCTGCGCAATTTCGTCGACCTGGGCCTGGACCTGGCCGACGCCTCGAACCGCTTGTCGCTGTATCCCGCCGATTACCTGGGCGAATCCGAACGGGGCCGCCTGGCGCCGGGCGCCTGGGCCGATATCGTCGTCCTCGATGCCAACTTGCAGCCCGTGTCGGTCTTCGTCGAAGGCGTGGCCATCGATCTTTCCACCCGCTAAAGCACCTCAAGCTACCTCAACCCCGTCCCGGAGTTTTCATGCACGACACGTCACACAAGGCCCCCGTGTGGGCCATGCGCTACCTGCTATTTATTGCCGGCATGGGAGGCTTGTTGTATGGCATAGACATCGGCATCATCGCCGGCGCCCTGCCTTACCTGGAATCGACGGCCTCGGTGGCCTGGAAACTGACGGCCCAGCAGCTGAGCTTTATCGTCGCCGCCGTGCTATTGGGTTCAGTCCTTTCTTCCCTGTTCGCCGGCGCCCTGGCCGATATGCTGGGCAGGCGCTGGGTGATGTTCCTCGCTGGTGCCTTGTTCAGCGCCAGCATCCCGCTGATCGCCCTGGCCGACGGCTACACGCCGCTGCTGCTGGGTCGTCTGCTGCAAGGCATCAGCGGCGGCTTGATCGGCGTCGTCGTGCCGCTGTACCTGGCCGAATGCCTGCCCGCGCAACAGCGCGGACGCGGCGCCGCCCTGTTCCAGCTGCTGCTGACCATCGGCCTGGTGGCCGCTGCCCTGATCGGCCTGCAGCAGGCACAGACGGTGGAGACGGCCACGCAAGCGGCGCAAGCCTTGCCCGAAGCGGGCCGCAGCGCCGCCATCTTCACGGCCAAGGACCACGCTTGGCGCAGCATCTTCTGGGTCTGCCTGACGCCTGGCCTGGTATTTACCATCGGCGCCATGCTGCTGGCAGAATCGCCACGCTGGCTGGCACAACGCGGCCGCATCGCACAGGCGCGCGACTCGCTGCTGCGCACGCGCCTGCCCGCTGCTGCCGACCTGGAACTGGGCGACATGCTCGCTACGCCCGAAAATGCGGCCAAGACGAGCGGCAAGGACAAGCCCAAGGAGGCGCTGCTGAGCCGTCGCTACATGCTGCCCTTCCTGCTCGCTTGCCTGATCCTCGCCTGCACCCAGGCGACGGGCATCAATTCCATCCTCGCCTATGTCGTCAATATTCTTAACCAGGCAGGCTTGTCCGGTGCCTCGGCCAACATGGCGGACGTGCTGCTAAAGGTGTTGAATGCCGTGATGACGGTGGTGGCGGTGCTGCTAGTCGACCGCAAGGGCCGAAAATTCCTGCTGATGCTGGGCACGGGCGGCATCGTCGTCTCGCTGCTGGCGGCCGGTTTGCTGTTTCGCGGCGCCGAAGCGCACCTGGCTGACGTGCGCCCGGCCATCGCCGCGCAAGCGCAAGCGGATGCTCTTACGCTGCACCTGGACAGCGCCACCCTGCAAGCGCTGGGCGCGGCGGCTGACGGCACGCCGCAGCAGCTGACCATCGCCTACGCCTATGGCCCGTTCAGCAACGTGAAAAGCCTGCGCAGCGACGACCCGGTGCTGCGCCAGGTCAGCATCGCCCGCGCGGACGCCGTGCAGCCTGACAGCGTGATCGGCGTGTTTTTCCGCAAACTGCACCTGAACCCATTCGCCGACCCGGCCGCCGGACGCGAAGCGCCGCTGCGCATCGAGAAGGCCAGCCTGGGCCCAGTGCCCTCGTCCACGCATGGCTGGCTGGTGGCCGTTGCCATCTGCGTATTTGTCTCCAGCTTTGCCGTGGGACCGGGCGTGTGCGTCTGGCTGGCCCTGTCCGAGCTGATGCCTACCCGCATCCGCTCGAACGGCATGAGCATCGCCCTGCTGGTAAACCAGTTCGTCTCGACGGTGATCGCCGCCATCTTCCTGCCGACGGTAGGCTTGCATGGCTACTCGACGCTGTTCTTCTTTGGCGCCGGCTGCACGGTGCTGTATTTCCTGGCGGCAGCATTTTTATTACCCGAGACGAAGGGCAAGACACTGGAAGAAATAGAAGCGCACTTCGCCAGGTAGCCGCCTGCCTTATTGTGCAGGTGCAGCATCGCGGGGCTTTTTAAGCTGCCGGACAAGTTTGCAGACCGATGCGCACGGCACTGTAGAGTTTTTCTTCTGGAAAAACCACCGGCTGGGCTAAAATCTGGCTGCGCCGTGCTACTTACGGGGCGGCAATGGCGCCATGACAAAGATTACCAGGAGAAAAAGTGAGCTTATTTAGAACCAAAAATTTGGATGACATGATCGCCCACAGCAAGAAACCGGGAGGATTGGCGAAAGTGCTTGGGCCCTTCGATCTGGTGCTCATGGGCATAGGTGCCATTGTCGGTACCGGCATTTTCGTGCTCACCGGCACCGGCGCGCTGACCGCCGGCCCCGCCCTGTCGCTCTCGTTTGTCGTCGCTGCCGTCGCCTGCTGCTTCGCCGCCCTGTGCTATGCCGAATTCGCCTCCACCGTGCCGGTGGCCGGCTCCATTTACACTTACAGCTATGCCACCCTGGGTGAGCTGGCCGCCTGGATGATAGGCTGGGACTTGCTGCTCGAGTACGGCCTGGCCGAAGCCGCCGTTTCCGTCGGCTGGTCTGGCTACTTCCAGTCACTGCTGGCGGGCTTTGGCATCACCCTGCCTGCAGCCCTGACGGCCGCGCCAGGCGCCCTGCCCGGCGTGACCACCTTTATCAACCTGCCAGCCCTGGTCATCATGCTGCTGCTGACGGCCATGCTGGGATGGGGCGTGCGCGAATCGGCGCGCCTGAACAACATCATGGTCGCCATCAAGGTAGGCGTGGTGCTGCTGTTCATCATTTTCGGTGCGCGCCACGTACAACCGGCCAACTGGCAGCCCTATATGCCATTCGGCTACCACGGCATGCTGAGCGCAGCGGCCCTCGTGTTCTTCGCCTTCATCGGCTTTGACGCCGTTACCTCGGCCGCCGAGGAAGTCAAGAAGCCATCGCGCGACTTACCGATCGGCATTATCGGTTCCCTGGCCGTGTGCGCCGTACTGTACGTGGTGGTGTCAGCCATCATGACGGGCATCGTGCCATATCAAAAATTCCTCGGCGTCGACCATCCCGTCTCGCTGGCCCTGCAGTATGCGGGCGAAAACTGGATCGCCGGCTTCGTCGACCTGGGCGCCATTCTCGGCATGACTACCGTGATCCTGGTGATGGCCTTCGGCCAGACGCGCATCATCTTCGCCATGTCGCGCGACGGTTTGCTGCCCAAGCGCCTGTCGAGCGTGCATCCGCGCTTCCACACGCCGTTCTTCGCCACCTGGCTGGTCGGCATCGTCTTCGGTCTGATCGCTGCCGTGATCCCGCTCAACATCCTCGCCGAGCTGATCAACATTGGTACTTTGGCCGCCTTCACCATGGTGTCGATTGCCGTGGTGGTGCTACGCAAGAAGCGTCCCGACTTGCCGCGCGCCTTCCGCTGCCCTGGCGTACCGTATGTACCGGCGCTGGCAGTGATACTGTGCGTGGGCCTGATGACTTTCCTCAGCTGGGTGACCTGGATGGCTTTCAGCATCTGGCTGGTGCTCGGCCTGGTCATCTATTTCAGCTACGCGCGCCGGCGCTCGCTGCTGCACCCGGCGCAGTAAAAAGTCCCTTGCAGCGACATATTGTGTCGCTGCGCCAGTTAAGATGGCGGTCTCGCAACCTGTGCAGGCCGCCATCCATGCAACCTTCCCCCGACCTCATCGCCCAGCTCGAGCAGAGCACGGACCAGCTCAAGCGCGCGCGCCTGCGCAACATGCAAGGGCTGGCCGTCGGCTTGCTGCTACTCGCCGCCCTGGTGTTTGCCGTCGCCCGCTCGCAGCGCGGCGGCCATCCCGCCTGGGGCTATGTGGAAGCATTCGCCGAAGCGGCTATGGTGGGGGCGATTGCCGACTGGTTCGCCGTCGTCGCCCTGTTCCGCCACCCGCTGGGCATCCCGCTGTGGCATACGGCCATCATTCCCAATAGCAAGACGGACATCGGCCGCAGCCTGGGCGCCTTCGTGGAGAACCATTTCATTACCGAGCAAGGCATCGCCGAGCGCATCGTGCAAGCCGATCCCGCCGCGCGCCTGGGTGACTGGCTGGCGCAGCCTGCGCACGCGCAGCAGTTCGCTAGCGCCAGCGCCGGCCTCGCCAGGCAGTTGCTGGCGATGGCCGACCACGACACCGTGGGCCGGCTGCTGCGTGAACAGGCCAGCAGCTACCTGGGCCAATTGAACCTATCGCAAGTGGCAGCCGACTGCATCGACGCGCTGATCGCCGACGGCAAGCCGCAGGAGCTGCTGGACTTTTTGCTTGACCGCAGTGCCGCCTACCTGGACGATGAGCGCCACCACGCCGCCATCGGCGACTTCGTGCTGGGCGCCTTCCAGATCGAAAACGCGCTGGTGAAAAAAGCCTTGAAAGCGTATGAGCCGCGCATGCTCGCCTCGCTGCAAAAGCTTGCCGTCGCCGTGCGCGTCGATCCGCAACACCCGCTGCGCCAGCGCATCGCCGGCTGGATCGCCGACAGCGCACTGCACCTGAAGGCCGATCCGCACTGGCAAGTGACGCTGCGCCGCTACCAATTGCAGCTGATCGCCAGCGACACGCTGCAAGCCACGCTGGGCACGCTGTGGGAGCATATCCGCACACGCCTGCTGGCCGACCTGCACGCCGAGCAGCCCGTGCTGGCGCAGGCAATCGCCAGCCTGGCGCGCAAGACGGGCCTACTGCTGGGCGCGGATGCGGCTGCACGGCAATGGCTGAACGACGCCATCGTCACCGGCAGCGGCGCTCTCGTGCGCCACTACCGGGGCGAAGTGGGCGCCTTCATCGCCGGCCGGCTGGACCTGTGGAGCAAGGAAGAAATGAGCGAGCGCATCGAACTGGCCATCGGACGCGACCTGCAATTCATCCGCATCAACGGCACCATCGTGGGCGGCCTGGCCGGCCTGCTAATTTACGCCCTCAGCCATGCCTTTTAAACGCTATTTGTCCGTACGGCACCTCACGGCGCTCCGCCGGCGCGATCCGACACGGCCACACGCGCTGCAGCACTGGCATGCATGGCATGGATCAGCAGCAGCAACTGCAGGCGGCTAAGGCGCCCCAGCTCGGGCCGCACATGCCACCACGCCGCACACGGTACTGAACAACATCGGCATGCCGGCGCACTCCATGGCCATGCAGGTCGCTGCCGGTATCAGCGCCAATAGCAGGACCAGGTAGGCGATCAGCTTCAGGCGCCGCACCGGTGAGCGCAACAGGCCCGCACCCGACTCTTGCGCCTCGCGCATCGAGCCAGACGGCCGCCGATCCCTGTACACAGCTTCGCTGCCCATTGTCGGTATTTTCCTACGCATGTCCGTTTCCTCCATCCAGCGTTACCCTACTGGCATGCCAGGTCGGACGCACCACGCGCGTGCCGCACTGCATCTTTGGAGTTTGGCGCATAAATTTATCAAATACAACAAATAAATCCACAAAAAATAGTTTTCCCTATCAATCAGCAAGCGACAGGCGCGAAAGATCTTCCCGGCCCCTCAGTGAAAGGGGCAGCTACACACTGCCATTTTCGTCAAGGCCTGCATTTTTTCTGTGTACAAAAAACCAAATATAATCATCATAATCGTAATATTTGTTTAAATCATTTTTATTTGATGTATGATCTCTTTTAGCGCAAAATCAAGGCATTACGCCAGCCATGTTTGCTGCGATCACCCGATATCTTTGCCTTCTGTGTAGGAGATAAGCCCATGCATAGCCTCTTGGCCTTGCGCCCGCTCGACGCCGCCGCCAGCACCGTCGATATTGGCAAACGCGAATGGAAAGCTGGCTTCATGCAAGCCGGCGCCTCACCACAGCAGGCCAAGAGCAATCTGCGCCCACGCGTCGAACCAGTCTGATTACAAGTTTGATTACAAGTTTGATTACTAGGCAAGCCTCGCATCTTTATGCATCACGCATCACTTGACAGGAGCAAACACATGGAAAACACCACGGCACGTGCCGCAGCAGAGAGCCAGCTGGCACAAGAGGGCGCCCGTGAATTGCTGGTCTTTGGCCTGAACAATGAGGAGTACGCGATTGACATCGGCCTGGTGCAGGAAATCCGCGGCTATAACGCCGTGACCCACATCGCCAATGCGCCGGCCTTGCTCAAGGGCTTCATCCACTTGCGCGGCAGCATCGTGCCGCTGATCGACCTGCGCATCGCGCTGGGCCAGGCCGAGCCCGTATATGACGCTTCAACGGTGGTGATCATCCTCATCTTCGCGCATGGTGCCAGCGGCATCGTCGTCGACCGCGTGGCCGATGTGGTGCAGCTGGCACCGGCACAGATCAAGCCCCCACCGCAACTGCACGGCTCGACGATAGCCGGCCATGTGACGGCCATCGGCAGCGTCGATGAACGCATGCTGATCGTGCTCGATATGGACAGCCTGCTGTCAGGCTTGGGCATGCAAGCCCTGGGCAAACTGGCGGCGTGAGCCAGCCAGCCCATTCTGCACCGCCACCTGACCGACTTACGCCGGAGACCCCATGAGCATCCTGATCGTCGACGATAACGACACCAACCTGAACTTGCTATCGACATTGGCCCGTAAGGCCAGCAGCACCGAAGCCGTGTGCATGAGCGACCCTATCGATGCGCTGCACTGGTGCGAGTCGCACGTACCGGATCTGGTCTTGCTCGACTACCGCATGCCCAACCTGTCGGGCAACGAATTCCTCAGCATTTTCCGCAAGATGCAGGGCATGGCCGACATTCCCATCATCATGGTCACCACCGAGAATGACCGCGCCGTGCGCAAGCAAGCCTTTTCGCTCGGTGTCACGGAGTTTCTCACCAAGCCCGTCGACACCATAGAGTTCAGCCTGCGCGTGCGCAATCTGCTGGCCCTGCGCACGGCACAAACCATGCTGGCTGACCGCGCCAAGCTGCTCGAACATGAAGTCAGCGAGGCCATCGCCAATGTCACGGCGCGCGAAATGGAGCTGGTCACGCGCCTGGCACGGGCGGCCGAATTTCGCGACCCCGAAACAGGTGCGCACATCATGCGCATGGCGCGCTACTCGGCGCTGATCGCCCGAAACCTGGGCATGGATGCGCAGTGGCAGGAAATGCTGCTCAAGGCTGCGCCCATGCACGATGTGGGCAAGCTGGGCACGCCCGACCATATCCTGCGCAAGCCGGGGCGGCTGGACCCGGAGGAAATGGCCATCATGCGCCAGCACGCTGAGATCGGCGGCCATATCCTTGCCGGCAGCGATTCGCCACTGATCCAGCTGGCCGAGGAAATCGCCTGCGGCCACCACGAAAAATACGATGGCAGCGGCTACCCACGGGGCCTGGCGGGCGAACAGATACCGCTGTCGGCGCGCATCGTCGCCGTCGCCGACGTCTTCGATGCGCTCAGCTCGGAACGCCCATACAAGCGAGCCTGGCCAGTGGAGCAGGCGCGCCTGTTCCTGCAGCAAAACAAGGGCAGCCATTTCTGCCCACGGTGTACCGACGCCTTCCTGGTCGCCTGGGACGAGGTGCTTACTATCCGCAACAGCCTGCCCGACCCCATCGAGCACCACGCCCAATCACTGTAAGCGAGGAACCTGCCATGCGCGTGCAACAACTGATCTTGAAAAACCGTGCCGACATCGATGCCGTGCTGGCGCCCCTGGCCGCCATGCAGCCGCAGCTGGTGCTGGTCTTTGGCGCCTGCGCCTACTTCACCGGCCCCGAACTGACGGCGGCACTGCGCCGCCAGTTACCGGGCGCCGTCATCGCCGGCTGCTCCACGGCCGGCGAAATCGCCGGCAAGCGCGTCTACGACGACAGTTGCGTCATCACCGCCATCGACTTCAAACACACGACGGTGGCCATCGCCGACGCCATCATCTGCGACATGGCCGACTCGCATGACGCGGGCGAGCGCCTGGCCCAGGCGCTGCCGCAGGACGACCTGAAGGCGGTGTTCATGCTGGGCACCGGTGTGGCCATCAACGGCAGTGCGCTCATCGCCGGCCTGCAAGCGAATCTGCCACCGGGCGTGACCGTATCGGGCGGGCTGGCCGCCGACGGCGGCGCCTTCCGCCAGACCTGGACCCTGGGTCCGCGCGGTACAGCCGACAACACCATCGTCGCCGTCGGCCTGTACGGCGAGCATATCCGTCTCGGCTACGGCAGCCATGGCGGCTGGGAGGCGTTCGGCCCGGCGCGCAAGGTGACGCGCAGTGTCGACAACGTGCTGTATGGGCTCGACGGCGCGCGGGCGCTGGATATCTACAAGCTGTACCTGGGCGAGCATGCACGCGCCCTGCCCGGCTCGGGCCTGCTGTTCCCGTTTGAAATGCTCTCGGCCGCGCATGAAAAAAGCCAGGTCTTCCGCACCATCCTCGCCGTCGACGAAGAACAGGGTTCGCTGACCCTGGCCGGTGACATCCTCGCCGACGGCTACCTGAAATTGATGCATTCGAGTACCAACCGGCTCATCGACGGGGCCGAAATAGCCGCGCGCGGCGTCCAGTTGCATGCCGATGCGGTCGGCGATCAGTTGGCCCTGCTGGTCAGCTGCGTGGGGCGCAAGCTGGTCATGGGCGACCGGGTCGAAGAAGAAGTCGAAGCGGTCGCCGACTTGCTGGGCAACGGTGCCAGCCATATCGCCGGTTTTTACTCGAACGGTGAAATCGGCATCTCGCAACCGCATGGCGCGTGCCAGCTGCATAACCAGACGATGACCGTCACTGTCATGAGCGAAGCATGAACCGCACCCTGGCACGCCAATTGAACCGCGTTTGCGATATCGACTCGGACAGCGCCCGCATCGCCTTGCTGGCACAGGCCGAGGCCCTGGGCGCGCAAGCGGACATGCCGCGCGAACTGGCCGGCTTCCTGGCCGGCCTGCCGGCCCTGCTGCTGCGCATCGACAACGCTTACGAACAATACGAGCGCGACCTGGACTTGCGCTCGCGCAGCCTGGAACTGAGTTCGATGGAACTGAGTACGACGAATGACCTGCTGCGCACGGAACTGGCCAGCCGCAACCGCGTCCTGCAATTGCTGCGCGTGGCAGCCATGCGACTGCGCGACAACGACGATTCCGACCTGCACCTGCCGCAAGAAAGCGACATCGAGGGCCTCTCGGTGCTGCTCGCAGAGCTGGTGTCACAGCAGGAACTGCGCCGCATCGAACTGCAAAACCAGCGCTTTGCGATGGACCAGCATGCCATTGTCAGCATCACCGATACGGCCGGCGTCATCATTTACGTCAACGACAAGTTCTGCGCCATCAGCGGGTACACGCGCGAAGAACTGATCGGCAATACGCACCGCATGATCAATTCGCGCACGCATCCCAAGGCCTTCTTTACACAGTTGTGGAAAACTATCGCCGCGGGCCAGGTATGGCATGGCGAAATCTGCAACGACGCCAAGAACGGCGAGCAATATTGGGTGGACGCCACTATCGTGCCCTTCCTCGATGCCGCCGGCAAGCCCTATCAATACATCGCCATCCGCACGGACATCAGCGACAGCAAGCGCATGGCCGTGGCCATCGCGAAAAGCGAGCGCGAATACCGCAACGTCGTCAACAGCCTCAATGAAGTGGTCTTCCGCACCAACTTGAACGGCGCATGGACCTTCCTCAACCCCGCCTGGCACGCCATTACCGGTTTCAGCATCGCCGACAGCATCGGCAAGAATGTGCTGCAATTCATCGATATGCGCGACCGCGACCGCGCCGCAGCCGGACTGTCCCAGCTGCTCAATGGCGAGATGGAGAGCATGCGCCATGAAGCGCGCTACATCAACGAGGACGGTAATGTGCGCTGGATCGACGTCTGCGCGCGCGCCGAACGCGATGGCCAGGGGCGGCTGGCCGGCGTCACCGGCAGCCTGACCGACATCACCGAGCGGCGCCTGGCGACGCGCGAGCTGCGCCACAACCTCAACTTTGTCGATGCGCTGATCGAAACCATTCCGATTCCCCTGTGCCTGAAAGATGGTCAGGGCCGCTACCTGCGCGCCAACCGCGCCTTTTGCGCCTTCTTCCAGCTAGACAAAACAGACATTCTGCACAAGACGGCAGCCGACATCTTGCCGCAGCAAGAAGCGCAGCAGGTGGCGCAACAAGACCTGCGCCTGATGCTCGACAAGGGCAATCAGACCTATGAAGAGCGCATGACCGTCGGTGGGCGCCAGGTCGATGTACTGATCAGCAAGGCGGCCCTGCTGAAGTCCGACGGCAGCCTGCAGGGCCTGGTGGGCACCATCGTCGACATTTCCAGCCAAAAGGCGGCTGAGCGGGCGCTGCTGCTGGCCAAGGAAGTGGCCGAATCAGCGAGCCGCTCAAAAAGTGAATTCCTGGCCAACATGAGCCACGAAATCCGTACGCCGATGAACGGCATCCTGGGCATGACGGACCTGGTTCTCGATTCGGAACTCGATATCCACCAGCGCAAATACCTGGAGATCGTCAAGGCTTCGGCCGACGCCCTGCTGGGTATCATCAACGATATCCTTGATTTCTCGAAGATCGAAGCGGGCATGCTGACCCTGGAAAGCATACCCTTCAACCTGCGCCAACTGATGCAGGAAAGCATGCGCGCCCTCGCCGTGCGGGCCCAGGTCAGCGGTCTGGAACTGGTGCTCGACGTTGACCCCGCGCTGCCGCAAACCTTGCTCGGCGACCCTGGCCGGCTACGCCAGGTACTGACCAACCTGGCGGGCAACGCCATCAAGTTCACGCCGCACGGCGAGGTCACTGTCAGTGCCCGGCTGGGCGCCTGCGACGACGGTAAAGCCCAAGTGCAGCTGTGCGTGCGCGATACCGGCATCGGCATCGCCGCCGACATGCAAGAAGCCGTCTTCGACGCCTTCCAGCAGGAAGACGGCTCGACCACGCGGCGCTTCGGCGGCACGGGACTGGGCCTGTCGATCACGCGCCGGCTGGTGAGCATGATGGGCGGCAGCATCGGCCTGTCGAGCGAATTGGGCAAGGGCAGCAGCTTCACGGTGGACCTGGCCCTGAACATCGGCGAGGACCAGCCTTGCCTGACGCCACCGGACGCCTCGCTGACGGGGCGGACGCTCCTGCTGATCGACGACAATTCCAGCAGCCTGAGTATCCTGCGCCAGATCTTTGAAGGCAGCGGCGCCGCCGTTACCGCCTGTACATCGGGCGAGGCAGCGCTCGAGCATTGCCGCAGCGCGCTACCGGTCGACTGCATCATCATGGACTTTGCCATGCCCGGCATGAATGGCTTCGGTACGGCATCGGCCCTGGCCGCACTGCCGCACTGGAGCGAGGTACCCATCGTCATGCTATCGTCCAGCGGCAACCTGGCCGACGCGGCGCGCTGCCGCGAACTGGGCATCGAGGGCTATCTGCTCAAGCCGGCCAGCCCCGAGGAATTACTCGCCATCACGATGAGCGTGCTGGGTACCTGCCGCGGCGCGCCCAGCGCTACGCCCGCTGTAACGCAGCATGGCGTGCGCGAAGGTACACCCAGCCTGGACATCCTGCTGGTCGAAGACAATGCCATGAACCGCGAACTGGCCACCGTGCTGCTGTCGCATGCGGGCCACCGGGTCACGCATGCGGCGAATGGCCAGCAAGCACTCGACTGCCAGGCCAGCGGCCATTTCGACATGATATTGATGGACTTGCAGATGCCGGAGATGGGCGGCTTCGAAGCCACCGCGCAGATACGCCAGCGCGAAGCGCAAGGCATGGCGCGCAGCGTCATCATCGCCATGACGGCCAGCGCCTTCGAAGGCGACCGCGAACGCTGCATCGCCGGCGGCATGGACGACTACCTGTCCAAGCCTTTCCGCACCGCTGCCTTCCAAAGCCTGATCGAGCAGCATGTGTTGCAAATCAGCAAGCCCGCACTCGCGCCCGCCATGACGCCAGCCGAGCCCTTGGTCGTGACGCCAAGCGACAGCGCGCCACGCTTCGACTACGGTGCCGCGCTGGCCAATGCCGATGCCGAAGTGATCGGCATCATCGGCGCTTCCTTCCTCGCCGACTTGCCGCAGCAACTGGCCGCCTTGCGCGCAGCACTGCAAGCGGGCGACCGGCCCACCGCGAGCCGGCAGGCACATACCCTGGCCGGCTTGCTGGCCAACTTCCATGCCATCCCCGCCGTCGCCATCGCCGCAGCCATCGAGCGCGAAGCGGCAAAGGCGCCACAAACGACGTTGCTGGCGCGCCTAGATGCGTTTGAGGAGCAGTTACGCCTATTCATGCAGCAAACGGGCACGGCCATCCAGACGGCAAGCAAGCTATGGCACGCATCCGGGCAAACTTGATGTAGATCATAATTTTTTGAACAAGCTCTTGCTATCCTGCAAATAAATGACAGGAGTCCTGGATGAGCAAGACACAGATGGCAAACGTGGGGCAAAAAATTGACTATGAGCGCCAGGGCAGTGCCTGGCAAGGCGCAGCGGGGGCCTGCTATCCGGAGAGTGCGCCGGAAGGCGCCAATCTGGACCTGCTGCTGAACGCTTGGCTGGGCAAGTTCACGGGCACCATTTCGCCAGCCGCGCTGGGCAATGCCTATGCCGACTGGCTCAGCCACCTGGCGCTGGCGCCATCTAAGCAGCAAGCCCTGTTGCAGGAAGCGTGGAAGAACATCGGCCGCTGGCAGCAGTACGCGTTGCAATCCGCGCTGCAATTGGCCCAGGCCGGCAGCGCCAGCGCACCGCCGTGCATCGCGCCGCTGCCGCAAGACCGGCGCTTCGAAGACCCGGCCTGGCAGCGCTGGCCGTACAACCTGCTCTACCAGGGCTTCTTGCTGCAGCAGCAATGGTGGCACCGCGCCACCACGGGCGTGCGCGGCGTCTCGCCGCACCACGCCGATGTCGTCACGTTCACCGTGCGCCAGTGGCTCGACATGCTGGCACCGTCGAACTTCATGCTGACCAATCCCGTGGTGCAGCAGGCCACGCTGGCAAGCGGCGGCGCCAACCTGGCCAACGGCGCACAGCACCTGGCCCAAGACTGGTGCCGCGCCGCCATGGGAGCGCATGCGCCCGACCAGCGCCACTATAAGGCAGGCGACAACGTGGCCGTCACGCCGGGCAAGGTGGTCTACCGCAATGCGCTGATCGAGCTGCTGCAATACGCGCCGGCGACAGAGCGCGTGCATGCCAAACCCCTGCTATTCGTGCCGGCCTGGATCATGAAGTACTACATACTCGACCTGTCGCCACACAACTCGCTGGTGCGCTACCTGGTGGAGCAGGGCTACACAGTGTTCATGATTTCATGGAAAAATCCGCGCGAAGAAGACCGCGAGCTGTCGCTGGAAGACTACCGCCAGTTGGGCGTGATGGAAGCGCTCGACGCCGTTTCGCGCATCACGGGCGCGCCGCAGGTGCACGCGGCCGGCTACTGCCTGGGCGGCACCCTGCTGGCGATTGCCGCCGCAAGCATGGCGCGCGACGGCGACGCGCGCCTGGCCAGCCTCACCATGCTCGCCTCGCAGGTGGACTTCAAGGAACCGGGCGAACTGTCGCTATTCATCGACGAGAGCCAGGTGAGCTTTCTCGAAGCGTCCATGTGGAAACAAGGTTACCTCGATACGCGGCAGATGGCGGGCGCCTTCCAGCTGTTGCGCTCAAACGACCTGATCTGGTCGCGCCGGCTGCGCCATTACCTGCTGGGCATCGAGGAGCAGGACAGCGACCTGATGGCTTGGAATGCGGACGCCACGCGCATGCCCTGCAACATGCATGCGCAATACCTGCGCCGTTTGTTCTTGCACAATGACCTGGCCGAAGGTCGCTACCGCACTGCAGGGCGCCACATCGCCCTGCCCGACATCGATGCGCCCATCTTTGCCGTCGGCACGCTGACGGACCACGTGGCGCCATGGCGCTCGGTCTACAAACTGCAGTTGCTGACCGATACGGACGTCACTTTCCTGCTGACCTCGGGCGGCCATAACGCGGGCGTGGTCTCGCCACCAGGCCAGACGCACCGCAGCTACCAATTGGCCACGCAGCGTCATGACGCGCCCTACCTCGACGCGGACAGCTGGCAACGCGACGTGCCGCGCCACGACGGCTCCTGGTGGCCCGCATGGCAAGCCTGGCTGGCAGAACGCTCGGGCACGCAGGTGGCGCCGCCGGCCATGGGCCCCGACCTGGCTGATGCGCCGGGCACGTATGTGCTGCAAACCTGATTACCGATACCTGACATCCGAGGAAAACACCATGCCCTACACTACCCTGCTGGTCCACGTAGACAATTCGCGCCACAGCGCCCAACGCATCCGCCTGGCCGTGCGCCTGGCCATCGCCGAAGGCGCCCACCTGATCGGCTCTGCCATGAGCGGCCTCTCGCGCTACGCGTACGGCGGCGGCGTCAACGCGCTGCAATTCGCGCCGGCGCAGATGCAGGTGCTGCGCACCCAGGCCAGCGAGGCCTTGCACGAGTTCGAACGCATCGCCTGCGAAGAGGGCCTCGGTAGCTACGAAACGCGCTTTGTCGACGATGATGCGCAAGGCGCGCTGCTGCTGCAGGCGCGCTATTGCGACTTGCTGATCCTGGGCCAGACCGACGCGCAAGATACGCCATCGCGCGTCATCGCCGGCACGCCCGAATACCTGATGCTCCATTGCGGCCGGCCTGTGCTGATGGTGCCGCATGCAGCCGATGCTGCGCCAGCGGGCGCCGCGCAGCATCCGCTGCTGGCCTGGAACGGCAGCGCCGAAGCGCTGCGCGCCATCACCGATGCACTGCCGCTGCTGCAAGGCGCGCAGCAGGTGACCCTGGCGGTCGTCAATTCGCATGCCCAGCCCGACGCGCATGGCGAGCAGCCGGGCGCTGACCTGGCCCTGTACCTGGCACGCCACGGCGTCAACGTCGAGGTACTGCAGCACGACACAGCGCCGGGCCAGGACGTGGGCACGGCCCTGCTGGCGATGGCGGCGCAGCGGCGCTGCGACCTGCTGGTGATGGGCTGCTATGGCCACATGCGGCTACGCGAAGCGCTGCTGGGCGGTGTCACGCGCAGCGTGCTGCAAGAGATGACCTTGCCGGTGCTGGTATCGCACTGACAAGGTCGGGCTAGCGTGGCTAACGTGGCGCGGGAAAGCGCAGCGTCACCACCAGGCCCGTGCCATCGGGCCCGGCGTCCAGCTGCACGCTGGCGCCATGCGTTTCGGCGATGCGCCGCACGATCGACAAACCCAGGCCGCTGCCTGGCTGGTGCGCACCAGCGGCGCGGAAAAAGCGTTCGAACACGCGCTCGCGCAAGTGCTCGGCGATGCCCGGTCCCGTGTCACTCACGCACAGCAGCACGCCATCGGCCTCGCTGCGGCAAGACAGCGCCAGCGTGCCACCGGCCGGGGTGTAGCGCATGGCATTGTCCATCAGGTTACGCGCCAGTATCAGGACATGGTCCTGCTGCAAACGACATGGCGCCGTAGCCAGGTCAGCCTGCAACAGCAACTCCTGGCGCTGCGCCTGCGCCATCCAGGCGGGCAGCTGTTCGGCCAGCACGACGGCCAGGTCCAGCACGGGCAGCTCGGGCGACGGCTGCGACTGCGGGTCGAGCCGGGACAGCGTCAGCAACTGTCCCACCAGGCGCGTGGCGCGGTCCACGCTCAGGCCCAGGCCCGTCACAGACTCGCTGCGTTGCGCATCGCTGCGGGCGCGCTGCAAGACCTGCAAGTTGGTCTTGATAGCGGCCAGTGGCGTGCGCAATTCATGCGCGGCATCTGCCGTGAAGCGCTGCTCTTGCTCGCGCGTCTGGCGCACGCGCACGAACAGGCGGTTGATCGCCTGCAGCAGCGGCTGCACCTCCATGGGCGCGCCCCTTACGCTGACGTTGGCGAGATCGTCGGGCGTGCGCAGTGCCACTTCATCGGCGCAGCGACGCAAGGCGCGAAACACGCGGTTGATGCTCCACCAGATGGCCAGCGCCGCCATGGCCGCCATGGGCAGTCCGATGGCCAGCAGTTTGAGGGCGAAACGGCTGCTGATTTCCTGGCGATGGCTGGCCGGTTCGGCCACCTGGATCTGCAATTTCCCGCTGTGATTCCAGCTCGTGTAGATACGCCATTGGCCGCCTGCGTTGCTGCGCCAGCTGTAGCCAATCTCGGCTGGCGCGGCGAACGCCTGGTCTGGCGCCCCAGCGTTCTTGTACAGCAGACGGCGCTGCGTATCCCACACCTGGAACAGCAGATACTGGCGATGGCTGCGGTTTTGCGCTACCGGTATCACCAGCGCCGCGCTCACGCCATGTTCCTGCACCTCGTGCTCGGCCAAAGCGAGCAGCAAATGCCCCGTCTCGGCCAGCGACTGGTCGAACAATTCCTGGCTTTCGCGCCCCGCTTCCAGATACACGATGATGGCGCTGAAGCCCCACAGAGTGAATGTCAATCCCAGCAGCACGACCAGCAGCGTGCGCCGCAGCGACCATGCGCCCGCGATACCTGGGATGGCGGGGATCATGGACGCGCCTGCGTATCTGGCATAGCGGGCATATCGGGCTTGTCGGGCTTGTCGGGCTTGTCGATACTGTAGCCGATGGCATGCACGGTGCGAATCAGCGCCTTGCCCAGCTTGCGCCGTAAATGGTGGATATGCACCTGCAGCGCATTGCTGTCGATTTCCTCGCCCCAGCTGTAGATACCCTCTTCGAGCTGCACACGGCTCAGTACGCGCCCGCGCTGCTCGACCAGCATCAGCAAGATGCCCAATTCCTTGCCCGTCAGCGGCACCGCCACGCCCGCCCGCAGCACTTGACGTGCCGCGACATCGATGACGATATCGCCATGCACGATTTCTTCGCGCGTACGCCCGGCAGCGCGGCGGCAGGCGCTGCGGATGCGCGCCGCAAGTTCATCGAGGTCGAAGGGCTTGACGATGAAATCGTCCGCGCCCGCGTCCAGGCCGGCGACCCGGTCGGCGATCTGGTCGCGCGCCGTGACGATCAAAATCGCCCCGTCGTAAGCGCTGCGGCGCAGCGCCGCCAGCACCTGCATGCCATCTTCGCCGGGCAAGCCCAGGTCGAGCAGCACGCAAGCGTAGCGATGCAGGCGCACCGCCGTGCGCGCGCTTTCGCCCGACTGCACCCAGTCGACCGCATAGCCGCCCTGCTCCAGCCCCATCTGCGTGGCCCGCCCCAGCTGGGGGTCGTCTTCCGTCAGCAATATGCGCATCGTTTATCTGTCCTGTCGGCTGTCTTGTCTGGAGTTCATATTGGCAGCTTAAGCGCGGGTTGTTAAGAACTTCTTAATATCTGCCGCCCACCATCAGGCCACTCTTCACTTCCCGGAACGCCATCCCATGCATGCTAGCCCCCATCTTAACTGCTGCCGGCCCCACCGAACCATGCTGGCCGTGCTTTGCTGGCCGCTGCTGTCGGCCGCCGCGCCGGCGCCGCAGCAGCTGCACCTGAGCGCACAGCAAATCAGCCGCGCCGGCATCGCCACCGCGTCTGCCCTGAGTGCACTGGCCGCCGACGCGCCGCCGGCCGGCAACGATCAATACCTGTCGGGCACCGTAGTGACGCCGCCCGGCGCGAGTGCCCTGGTCAGCGCCATGCCGGGCGGCGTGGTGCAGGACGTGCATGTGGCCACCTTGCAGCAGGTACGGAGCGGTACGCCACTGCTGACGCTATTCAGCCAGCCCTGGCTGGAATGGCAGCGCGACTATCTGGAAAAGTCCAGCGCGGCCAAGCTGGCCGCCGCCAGGCAGGCGCGCGACGAGGGACTGTACAGCGACGGCATCATCGCGCGTGCGCGCCTGGAAGAAAGCCGCGATGCGGCCCAGTTGGCAGCACTGGCGGCGCGCGAGCGCGAACAGGCGCTGCGCAGCGCCGGCCTCGATGGGACAGCGTTGCGACGCCTGCGCGACAGCCATGCGCCGTCGCCCTTGCTGACGGTGCGCGCCAGCCAGGCCGGCACGGTACTCGAATTGCCGGTCCAGCCAGGGCAGCGCGTCGAAGCCGGTGCGCTGCTGGCGCGCACCGCCGCCAGCGGCCCCCTGTGGGTGCAATTGCAAGCCTCGCGTACCCAACTGCCGCTGCTGCGCGTGGGCGACCTGCTGCAGGTGGAGGGCTGCGCCAAGCTGCGCGTGACGGCCATCTCTCCCGTCGTCGACAGCGCCACGCAAAGCGCACAACTACGCGCGCAGCAAGTGGGCCAGGACCCGTGCCTGAAGGTGAACGCCTTTGTCGAAGCGCGACTGCTGCGCGCGGCGCCGCCGTCGGACAGCGTGGCCGTGCCGGCAGCGGCGCTGGTGCAGCGCATGGGCGAGGCGCGGCAAGACTATGTGTTTGTCGCCAATGCCCACGGGTATGCGGCCGTACCCGTGCAAGCGACGCCGGCTGGCGGCGGCATGGTGTGGGTGCGCGGCGCTCTGGCGGTCGGCGACGCGGTGGCCGTGCGCGGCTTGGCGGCACTGAAGGGCAGCTGGAGCGGCCTCGGGCCTGCCTCGCTTTCCGCCAGCCAAGGAGGCAAGTGATGCTGGCCCGTCTGATCGCCTTGTCACTGTCGCAGCGCCTGCTGGTATTGGTGCTGGCCGCCCTGATGACGGCGGCCGGCGTGCAAGCGTTCCTCACGCTGCCGATTGACGCCTTTCCCGATGTCTCCGGCACCCAGGTCAAACTGATCCTAAAGGCGCCCGGCATGACGCCCGAAGAGGTCGAGGCGCGCATCGTCGCCCCCGTCGAGCAGGAACTGCTTGGCATACCACGCCAGGCCGTGCTGCGTTCGCAGTCAAAATATGCGATCGCCGACATCACGCTGGACTTCCAGGAAGGTACCGATGTGTTTTGGGCGCGCCAGCAGGTCAGTGAACGGCTGGCCGGTGTGCTGAAAGACTTGCCAGCGTCCGTCAGCGGCGGTCTGGCGCCCATCACCACGCCGCTTGGTGAAATCTTCATGTTTACCATCGAAGGACCACTGAGCCTGATGGAAAAACGCACGCTGCTGGAATGGACCATCCGTCCCCAGCTGCGCAATATCGCCGGCGTGGCCGACGTCAATTCCTTGGGCGGCATGGTGCGCAGCTTCGAGGTGGTGCCCGACTTGGCCGCCCTGGCCGCGCGCGGCCTGTCGCTGGCCCAGCTGCAGCAAGCGCTCGAAGCGAACAACCGCAGCGACGGCGCGGGTCGCCTGGGCAGCGGTGAAGAGGCGCTGCTGATCCGCAGCGACGCGAGCATCCGCACGCTAGCCGACGTACGCGCCATCGGTATCGATAGGCGCGGCGGCATGGCCGTCACCGTGGGCCAGGTGGCGACCGTGCGCATCGGCGAGTTGACGCGCTACGGCGCTGTGACCCAGGATGGGCGCGGCGAAGCCGTGCAGGCGCTGGTGCTGTCCATGCGCGGCGCGAACGCGCAGCAAGTGGTACGCCAAGTGCGGGCGCGGCTCGACGCACTCGGCCCAACCCTGCCCAAGGGGACCCGCATCAGCACCTTCTACGACCGCGGCAAGCTGGTGGAGCGGGCAGTGGCCAGCGTCACGGGCGCGCTGGCCGAGGCGACCGTGCTGGTGATCGTGCTGCTGTATGTCTTCCTTGGCAATCTGCGCTCGGCACTGGTGGTGGCCTGCATCCTGCCGCTGGCGGCGCTGGGCACCTTTCTGCTCATGCAGGCGTATGGCCTGAGCGCCAACCTGATGTCGCTGGGCGGCCTGGCCATCGCCATCGGCATGCTGGTCGATGCCGCCGTGGTGGTAGTGGAAAACATCGAAGCCCATGGCGCCCACGCACAAGCGGACGTGCCGCGCCTGCACCGCATCTACCGGGCCGTGCGCGAAGTGGCGCTGCCCGTCAGCGCCGGCATGCTGGTGATCATGATCGTCTTCCTGCCCCTGCTGACCCTGCAAGGCTTGGAAGGCAAGCTGTTCGCGCCCGTAGCGCTCACTATCCTGTTCGCGCTGGCCGCCTCGCTGCTGTTGTCGCTGACCGTCATTCCCGTGCTCGCCTCGCTGCTGCTGCCGGACAGGCACACAGGCACACCGCGCCTGGTGCAAAAAATGGAAGCGGCCTACCTGGCCCTGCTCGAACGCGCGCTGGGCCGCGAACGCCTGGTCGGCACCGTGGCAGTGGCGGCCCTGCTGCTGGCCGCCGGCGTCTTCCTGCAGGTGGGCAAATCGTTCATGCCCACGCTGGACGAAGGCGACATCATCATGCAGATCGAAAAACTGCCATCGGTCAACCTGCAAGAGTCGGCGCGCCTGGACCTGGCCATACAGCGGCGCATCCTGGAACAAGTGCCCGACGTGCGCCGCATCGTGGCGCGCCTGGGATCGGACGAACTGGGGCTCGATCCCATGGGTTTGAACGAAACCGATTCTTTCCTGGTGCTCAAGGCGCGCCAGCAATGGCAGAGTACGGACAAGGAAGCACTGATCAGTGCCCTGCGCGCGGCCACGGCAAGCTTTCCGGGCGTCAATATCAGCTTTACCCAGCCCATCGAGATGCGCACTGCCGAAATGCTGTCCGGCGTACGCGGCGACGTGGCCGTCAAGGTCTACGGTCCCGACAACAAGACACTGGGTGCGCTGGCCGCGCGCATCGTGACCCAGTTGCAAACGCTGGCCGGCAGCGAGGATGTACTGACGACGCAAAACTCGGGCGTGCTGTATCTGCAGGTCGACATCGACCGCGTGGCTGCCGCCCGCCTGGGCTTGTCCGTGGAACAGATTCAGGGCGACCTGCGCACCCTGATCGAGGGCCGTCAGGCCGGTATTGTGATCGAGGGCGGCAAGCGCCTGCCGCTGCTGCTGCGCGGCGGCGAACAGCTGCAGCTGTCGGCCGAGCTGTTGCGCCAGTTGCGCCTGCCGATGGCGAATGGCCCCGCCATCGCCCTGAGCCAGGTGGCCAGCCTGCGCACGGTCGACGGCCCGGTCAAGGTGGAGCGCGAAAACGCCTCGCGCCTGGTGGTGGTGCGCGCCAATGTGCGCGGGCGCGACCTGGTCGGCTTCGTCGATGAAGCGAAGGCGCTGGTGGCGCGGCAAGTGCCGCTGCCGCCCGGCTACCGCATCGCATGGGGTGGCCAGTTCGAGAACCAGCAGCGCGCCGCCGCGCGCCTTGCACTGGTCGTACCGGTCGCGCTGGCGCTGATCTTCCTGCTGCTGTTTTGCACCTTGCGCAGTATCCGGCAAACCCTGCTGGTACTGGTCAATATCCCCTTCGCGCTGACCGGCGGCGTGTATGCACTGGGCCTGACGGGCCAATACCTGTCCGTGCCCGCCTCGGTGGGTTTCATCGCGCTGATGGGCATCGCCGTACTCAATGGCCTGGTCATGATCACCTGCTTCAACGACCTGCACGCACGCGGCGTGCCTCTGGCCCAGCTGGTGCTGCAAGGCGCCGTGCGGCGTTTTCGCCCCGTCATGATGACGGCCTGCATCACCGGCCTGGGCCTGGTGCCGCTGCTGCTGGCCACGGGTCCCGGCTCGGAAATACAAAAGCCATTGGCCATCGTCGTCATCGGCGGCCTGCTCAGCGCCACCGTGCTGACCCTGGTACTGCTGCCCTTGCTGTTCCGCCACTACGGCGTGGCACAGCCAACGATCCTTATTGCCCCCCTGACTGGAGCCATCCATGCCGCACCCTAACCACGCACCCTACGCACCCTGCGATGCCATGCTGACGCTGGCCATCCCCACGGCGCTCGAAGAAGACGTGCTCGATTTCCTGTTGCTGCACCCGGCCTGGGCGACCGGCTTTTCCGTGCTCGAGGCACAAGGCATGGGCCAAGGCGCGCCCTTCCCCTCCAGCATGGAACAAGTGCGGGGACGCGGACGGCGCAAGCTCGTCATGATCGCTGGCGTCGATGCCGACCTGCGCCTGCTCGTGCAAGCGCTGGCGGTGGCGTTGCCCCAACCCGACATCGCCTACTGGATCAGCCCCTTACTGTGCCACGGGAGACTGGCATGAGGGCGCGCGCCATGGCGCTGCTGCTCGTGGCGGCCGGTGCGCAGGCAGCGCCCGACACACTCTACGCGCTGCCGCCCGAAGCGCAGGTGCGGCGCGTGCTGGCCAGCTTGCCGTCACTGCGGCAAGGAGCGCTCAATACGCAACTGGCCGGTGCCGAACGCGACAAGCTGATCGCCGGTCCCTATGAATGGACGCTGCGCGCGGGCGCCAGCGGCCGTCGCGCGCCCGGCGGCGAACGCTATCTGGAACAGGAAATGGCGCTGGAAAGGCCGCTGCGCTGGTTCGGCAAGGCGGGCCAGGACCAGGCGCTGGGCGAACAGGGCCTGGCCGTGGCGCGCGCGCTGTATGCGGACGCCTGGCATGAGGCGGGACGTGCCCTGCTGCGCGATTGGTTCGACGCGCTGGGCGAACTGGCCGGCGTGGCGCGCCTGGAAGAGCAACTGGCCGTGACGCAGCAGTTGCAAGCGGCGGCCGCGCGACGCCTGCGGGCCGGCGATGGCGCCGCCCTCGAACTGCTGCAAGCCGATACGGAACAGCAGCGCGTGCTGGCCCTGCTGCAGCAGGCGCGCCAGCGCAGCGAGCAACCGCTCACGCTGCTGGCCGTCAGCTACCCCGGTTTGCCCCTCCCACAAGACGCTGCCCTGCCGCTGCCGCTGCCGCAGGCCAGCACCGGCAGCGACAGCGTGCCGGCCTGGGTCGAGCGCATCGCGCACGACAACCACGAGTTGCAATTGGCCCAGGCAGAAGCCGATCTGTACGCCATGCGCGCCAGCCGCCTGGCCAGCGACGCCATGCCCGATCCCACGCTGGCGCTGCGCGCAGCGCGCGAGCGCGATGGCCAGGAGCGGGTCTTCGGCGTCAGCCTGTCGTTTCCCCTGCCCGGCGCCGGACGCGCGGCCGACAAGTCGGGCGCCGCCATCAAGGCCTCGATGGCGCGCGAACGGCTGGCCCAGACGCAACTGCGCGTCACCCTGGCGGCCCGGCGTGCCGCCAGCGATAGCGTGCATAGCCACGCGATATGGGCTACATTGCAGCAGGTGCAACAACAAACCATCGGCCAGGCCGAGCTGATGCAGCGCGCCTACCAGGCGGGCGAAGGTACGCTGAGCGCCGCGCTGGCCGGTCGCCGCCTGGCGCTCGACGCGGCACTGGCGGCGCAAACGGCACAGATCGAGGCGCTGGCGGCCCAAGCGCGCCTGCAGCTCGACGCGCACGCCATCTGGTCCATAGACTGATGCGACGCCAACACGATTCATCCACGCGACTTACTGAGAAAGAAATACCATGCACATCGATAACTTAAGCACACCAGGCTGGCGCTATGCAGCTCCAGCCCGCATTCTGCACTGGCTGATGGCCGTGCTGATCCCCGCCATGCTGGCCCTGGGCTGGTATATGATGGAAATAGAAGACGAGCCGGGCAGCGAGGTGTATTTCAATCTACATAAATCGCTGGGACTGCTACTGTTGCTGCTGCTCGCAGCGCGCGCCGCCTGGCGCCTGGGCCACAGGCCGGCAAGCCTGCCTCCATGCGTGGTCGCGTGGCAAGCGCGCCTGTCGCGCCTGGGTCACGGCCTGCTGTATGCGGGCATGCTGCTGGTGCCGGCGACCGGCCTGGCGGGGGCGCTGCTGAGCCAGAGCGGCGTGGCCTTCTTCGGCCTGGCACTGCCACGCTGGTTTGCGCCCAACCACGCGCTGGCCGAACAATGCTTCGAACTGCATGAACTGGGCGCCTGGACCCTGGCCGGCCTGATCGGACTGCATGTGCTGGCGGGCCTCAAGCATCTGCTGCGCGACAAGGACGGTGTGTTCCAGCGCATGCTGTAGCGCGGCAAGCTACAGCCAGCGCTCGCGCTTCAGGCGCCGGTGTAGCCAGTAGCAGCCGACAATAATGACAACGATCACGGCCGGATAGCTGCCGCGCCACTTCAGTTCGGGCATGAATTCGAAGTTCATGCCATACAGGCTGAAGACCATGGTGGGTACGGCCAGGATGGCGGCCCAGGCGGCCAGGCGCTTGACTACCTCGTTTTGGCGGATCGAGATTTGCCCCAGCGCCACCTGCATGGCCGAATTGACCAGCTCGCGCATCTGCCCCGCCGTGTGCGTGACGCGTTTGACGTGGTCGAGAATGTCGCGGTAGTAGATGCGGTTTTCCTTGGGCACGATATCGCCATGGAAACGGATCAGCTGGGTGCAAATGTCATGCAGCGGGTTGACCGCCGCATCGAGCTTGAGCAGCTCTGTCTTGAGCTGGTAGAAATCCTGCAATTTGTCTTCGCTCAAACTGGGCTGGAACAATTGTGTTTCATAGTGCTGGAATCTGGCCTGCAAATGGTCGATGCAGGGTTGATACTGATCGACGATGAAGTCGATGATGGAATAGAGCACATAGCCGGGACCGCTGGCCAGTTTTTCGGGTAGGCTTTCTTTGCGCTCACGCAACTTCGCATAGCCGGCCGAGGTGCCATGGCGCACGGTGATGATGAAGCGGGGGCCGAGAAAGACGTGGGTTTCGCCGTACACGATGGCGTCGCCGTCCAGGGTGGCCGTATGCATCACCATGAATAGGGTATCGCCGTACTCTTCCAGCTTGGGCCGCTCATGCGCGCCCTGCGCATCCTCGACGGCCAGCTCATGCAGCCCAAAGGCGGACTCCAGCGCGTGCATGGCGATATCGTCGGGGCTGGCCAGGCCTATCCACACGAAACAATCGGGCTCGCCGAGGAAGTCGCCCACCTTGTCGATATCGAAATGGGCGATTTTCTTGCCATCGCGATAGGCTTCGCAATTGACGACGGCGGCGTGGGTGCTCAAGTCCATGGTGATGTTCGAACAATGTTGACGATTTGGGGAGGCCAGTATAGCGGAAAGCACGATGCCCACCGCGCGCCGGGCCGGGACGAACATCAGAAGTCGCGGCATGGCCCTAGCCCGTCGACATGACCGCGTTCAAGGCGCGCCGTAATTCTTTCAGGCGGGGTGGCTTGCCCAGCACGCAACTGACGTGTTCGGGATAGTCGCTGTCGGCCGTCAGGCGCTGCCCCCATCCCGTCAGCATGATGATGGGCGTGCTTGGCGAACACTGGCGCACCGCGCTGGCCACCTTGCGCCCGTCCACATGGGGCATGCCCAGATCCGTGACGACCACTGCAAAGTGCGCGTGCACATCGCGCGCATCATGCGCAGCCTGGAAGCAATCGATGCCGGCCTGGCCGCCATCGGCGCAGACCACTTCGTGGCCATCGATTCCCAAGATGTCGCGCAAGCACTTGAGCACCATCGGGTCGTCATCCACCACGAGGATACGCAGGCGCGGCGGCACGGCATGGGCCGTCTCGACCACTTCTTCCACCACGCCAGCGGCGCAGGCGGGAAAAACCAGGCGCACCGTCGTGCCCAGCCCCGGTGCCGTGAGGATGTCGATGCTGGCGCCATGGCGTTCCATCATGCCATACACCATGGCCAGGCCCAGGCCCGTGCCGCGCTCGCCCTTGGTAGTGAAAAACGGTTCCAGGCAGCGCCGGCGCGTATTGTCATCCATGCCGATGCCCGTATCGCTCACCTCGATCTGCACCTGGCGCGCTGCCTGACCGGGCACACCGATGCAGCTGGTGCGCACAGTCAGGTTGCCGCCGTCCGGCATGGCGTCAACGGCATTGAAGACCAGGTTGGTCAGCGCTTCGCGGATTTCGCCCACGCTGCCGGGCAGCATGGGCAGCTCGTCCGCCAACGCCATGTGCAGGGTGATGACGATGCCGCGCTGCAGCGGCATGTCGCTCCAGCGGGCGCGCGTCAGGTCCAGCACCTGCTGCACCACCAGGTTGGCATTGATGGGCGACGGCGCCAGTTGCGGTTCGCGCTGGCGGTAGAATTCGCGCATGCGCGCAACAGTGGTGGCCACGTCGTCGATGGCGCGCTCGATGACTTCCAGGTAATGCCGGCCCTGCGCACTGAGATTGGTTTCCGTCTCCAGCAAGGACTCGGTGTACAGGGCAACGGGGGAAATGGCGTTATTGATGTCGTGCGCGATGCCGCTGGCCATCTGCCCCAGCGCGCGCAGGCGTTCCTGCTGCATCACCGACTGATGCGTCTGGCGCAAATCGTCATAGGCGCGCTGCAGCGCGCAATAGAGCTGCGTCTGGTTGGCAGCCAGTGCCACGTGCTCGCTCAGCTGGCTGAGGAATTCGCATTCGCCGCTGGTGAAACTGTGGGCGGCATGGCGCGCCACGATGAGGATGCCGAAAACCGTATTTTCAGCCAGCAGCGGCGCCATGACGAGGGCACGCAAGCCCCCTTGCGCCAGCCGCTGCGGAAACGGAAACGCTACCTCGGCGATATCGGCTTCATACACGAGCTTACCGCGCACGCAGCTCGACAAGCCATTTTCGTCGATGGGGATGTGCGCCTGTTCGCCCATCATGAAGGCGTGCGCCAGCGCCTCGCTGCGCACGCCCACGCACGTCACCTGCAGCGCGTGCTGCGAAGGCTGGTACAGGCACATACAGCAGAAATCGACGGGCAGCTGCTCTTCCAGGCTGCGCACCACCACCTGGAAGATGCTGTGCAAGTCCTGCCGCTCGCCGATCGAACGCGTAATGTGCTGCAACAGGTTCAGGCGTTCGAGCTGTTCATGCACCTTGCGCTGGGCCAACTGGCGCTCGGCGATCTGCGTTTCCAGGGCGATATTCGTGTGCCTCAGCTCATCGCGCGAGACGGTGGTGCGGCGCAGCTTTTCCGTCATGCCGTCGAAAGCGCGCGCGAGGTCGCCGATTTCATTGCTGGTGTCGAGGCCGAGCACAAAATCGAGCTTGCCGGCGCCGACGATCAGCGTGCCCTGGCGCAGCCTTTCCAGCGGTCCCGTGACGCTGCTCATGGTGAAATAGATCAAGCCGGCCACCAAGGCGATGATCATGCCGCCACAGAGCATCACGGCGAAGTTGGCCCGCTGCTGCGCATCGAGCACGCCTTGGCGGCTCAGTTCGGACAGTCGCGTCGCATCGGCGATCATGCGCTGTACCTTGCCCATGATCTGGCCGGACAGGCGCGACTCCAGTTCGCCCAGCACCTCGCGCCGCTGCAGGTCCTGCCCCAGCTCGCGGTGATTCGCTACAAACAGTTCGAACAGAGCGCCAACGCCCGTCAGATCGAGCTGCAATTCGCCCAGCAGCGCACGCTCCTCGCCGGTATTGAAAGCGGGCGTGGCCAGCAGGCCCATAGACAGCGATTCGCTGCGCAACTGCCACTGGGAGCGCGTGCGCGCGCCATGGTGCTGCGCATATTCTATCGACAGGTAACGCAGCGACGTCACCGCTTGCACGATATCGCCTGCGGCCTTGTTCTTCGCCAGTTCGCGCTGCATCGCCATGGTGGTGGAGAACAGCGTGGCGACGACGATGGCTACCAGCACCACGCAAAACAATTGGGCCATCTTGAAGCGGGTGACGATTTTCACGGTGGCTTTCTCAATGAATGACCGTCATGGCCGACGGCGCCACGTCTTCCAGGGCGTCCAGGTAGACGGCATCGAGGAAATTTGGCATGTCGCTGCGTTCGGCCAGCCGGTTCTTGATGGCCCAGCGCGCCTCGTCTTCCAGCGCCAGCAGCAAGCGTTGGTCGAGCACAATGGCAAACTGGTAGTCGTGCCAGGCCGCCTGCAGGCGCGCCGCCTCGCTGGCCGATGCGTTGGGAAACAGGGCGCGCGCGGCCTCAGGCTCATCGCGGCAAAAGCGCGCACCGGCAAGCAGCGCGCGCAGCACCTTGCGCATCGTCGCCGGATGATTGCGCACATAATCGCCGCCACCAGCGACGTTGAACAGGCCCGCATACACATCTTCGCCATAAAAGATGGCCGCGTTGCCCGCGATGGCATGGGTCATGCCTGCCAGGAAGGGCTCCCAGCCGGCCGCTGCGTCGATCTCGCCCCGGGCCAGCGCGCCAGCCAGCTGCTCCGGCGCATAGTTGCGCAAGGTAACTTCGCCGGGCAGCAGTTTCTGGCGGTTCAAAAAAGCGTCCAGCGTGAAGTGACCGGAGGTGCCAAGGGTGACGCCGATGCGCTTGCCTTTCAGGCTGGCCGGCGTCGACACGCCGCGGTCCAGCCGCCCCACGATGCCGTGATCGCGCTCGGCCTCGAAGATGCTGGCGATGATGACGACAGACTGCTGATTCAGGCTGGCCAGCACCACGGGAATGTCGGAAACGGTACTCAATTCGGCGCGGCCCTGTAACACGGCTTGCAGCGACGCCTTGCCCGACGAATACGGTTGCAGCAGCGCGTCGATGCCCTCGCGCGCAAAATAGCCGTGTGCGCGTGCGGCCAGCACGGGGCAGCTGCCCACGTACTCGACATTCACGGCCAGGCGCAGCACTTCCACCGGGCCGGGCGGCGCGACGGCATGGGTCTTGAGCCGCCAGATGGCTGCGACGGCCAGCGCCAGCAACAGCGCGATGGCCGCCAGCCAGATCATCGGCCGCGCCGGTGCCATGCGGTTCATGCGCTGCGCTGCGCCGTGGCCGACTCCAGCGCGCTGTTGATGGCCTCGAAAAACGCCAGCACGTCGATCGGTTTGGTGAGATAGCGGTAGAAACCGGCTGCCAGTCCCTGGTGGATATCGCCCGGCCTGGTCATGGCTGTCAGGGCGATGACGGGAATATGCGCGGTACGCGGATCGGCGCGCAGCAGCTGCATGACTTGCGTGCCGCTGATGTCGGGCAGGTCACTATCCATCAGTATCAGCTGCGGCAGGTGATGGCGCGCCATGTCCAGGCCCGTCTGGCCGTCACTGGCCGACAGCAGGTCGAGGTCAGGACGAAAATGGATCAGGCCCGCCACCAGCGTCACATTCAGGGGATTGTCTTCCACGTACAGCAGTGTCTTGCGCTCCGGCAGGCACATCGGTTCCTCGACGCGGTGAAATACGGGCAGGCGAGCACTTTCCTGCAGCGGCTGGCGCGCCGGGCAACTGGCGATATCGATCCAGAAGGTGCTGCCACGTCCGGGCGTACTGGCCACGCCTATGCTGGCCTGCATGGCTTCGGCCAGGCGCTTGCTGACCACCAGCCCCAGCCCCGTGCCCTCTTCGTCGCGCACATCGCGCCCGAGGCGGTTATAGGGCTGGAACAGCGCCTCGAGCTGCGCGGCACTCAAGCCACCACCGGTGTCGCGCACGGACAG
Organism: Janthinobacterium sp. CG_23.4; assembly: GCF_029892305.1. Classification (NCBI taxonomy): domain Bacteria; kingdom Pseudomonadati; phylum Pseudomonadota; class Betaproteobacteria; order Burkholderiales; family Oxalobacteraceae; genus Janthinobacterium; species Janthinobacterium sp. CG_23.4. The sequence goes on from NZ_JARXUX010000001.1 coordinate 2,668,262, forward strand.
GCGCAGCTGGTGCGCATCGACGGGCTGGCAATCGACGTGGATCTGGCCCTGTTCGCAGTTGTACTTGACCGCATTCGACAGCAAATTGAGCAGCACCTGCTTGAGGCGCGTGCGGTCGGCCAGTACATGCAGGCCACCCGCTTCCACGAACGTCAGCGTAATGCCGCGCTTGTGCGCCAGCGGTTCCATCATTTTCCAGCATTCGTGGTAAATGTCGGTCAGGCCCACCGCTTCCATCGACAGCGACAGATTACCCGATTCGATCCTGGCGATATCGAGGATATCGTTAATCAGGGTCAACAGATGCCGGCCCGCGCCAAAGATGTGCGAGGCGAAGGTTTTCTTTTCCTGCGCCGTCGAAGGGATGGAATCGGACATCAGCATCTGCGAAAAGCCCAGGACGGCGTTGAGCGGCGTGCGCAGCTCGTGGCTCATGCTGGACAGAAAATTGGTCTTCTCCTGGTTCGCCCGCTCGGCCACTTCGCGGGCCAGCTGCAAATCCTTGTTCATGGCGTCAAGTTCGGCCGTGTGCTGGCGCAGCAGCAATTCCAGGCGCGCATTGGCGATGCGCAGTTGGCGCGTCTCCAGCGCCCGCGCCAGTATCAGCAGAATGCCCGACACCTTGAACGGCTTGACGACATAATCGAGCGCCCCCGCCTTCATGGCCTGCACGGCCGAGGCGATCGTGCCTTCGCCCGTCATGATGATGCAGGCCAAGTCAGGATCGATCTGCCGCGCCGCCTCCACGACGGCGATGCCGTTCATGCCCGGCATCATCAGGTCGACCAGCAGCAGGTCGAACGATTCGATGACCAGCAACGATAGCACCGCCTCGCCTGAATCGAGCCCCGTCGTGTCATACGCCTGGCCGCGCAAGGTATCGCACAACGCGCGCACGTGCATCAGCTCGTCATCGACGATGAGTATCCGCGGCAGCATTGATGAGCTATTCATGCATTCTCCTGGCGGCATGGCCTTGCAAACCGGGCACTTGCTGCGCACCTACGTTTCGAGCATAGCACTTGAAAATTACTAAAAATACACGCTTTGTCACGTGCAAGGATGCGCGGCCTTCACTGCCAGGCGCTGCAGCAGCTGATCGAGCTGTACAGGGCCAGCAAAAATTTCGCCATGCGCGATGTCTGGCGCGCCAACTATTTCGGCTACACTGGCTATCACTTTCCCTTTCAGACGCCTGATGATCGAAAAGAATCTGCCCGAGCTGGTCATGCTGAAACGCCTCATCGACGAGGGCGGCAGCCATCTGGAAGTTGCCGCGCCCTGCAGCATCGCCATGGATGGGCGCGCGTTTCCCGTGTATTCGATTGCCATGGGCAATCCCAGTCCCGACGTGCCCGTGCTGGGCTTTTTTGGTGGTATCCACGGCCTCGAACGCATCGGCACGCAAGTGCTCCTGTCCTTCCTGGAAAGCCTGATCGCACGCCTGCGCTGGGATGCCACCCTGCACCAGCAGCTAGATACCATGCGCCTGGTATTCATGCCGCTCGTCAATCCGGGCGGCATGTGGCAAGCCACGCGCTGCAATCCACGCGGCGTGGACCTGATGCGCAACGCGCCGCTGAGCGCGCGCGAAACAGTGCCGTTCATGCTCGGTGGCCAGCGCTACAGCGCCCGCCTGCCCTGGTATCGGGGCGCAGCTAGCGGGCCGATGGAGCTGGAAAGCCAGGCCCTGTGTGACCTCGTCGAACGCGAACTGCTGTCGCGCCAGTTCAGCATCGCCCTCGATTGCCATTCCGGTTTCGGCTTGCGCGACCGCATCTGGTTTCCCCACGCGCATACCAAGGTGCCGATCGAACACTTGGCCGAGATCGGCGCGCTGGAAGAACTGTTCAGCCAGAGCTACCCCAACCACAACTATGTGTTCGAGCCGCAAAGCCGGCAATACCGCACGCATGGCGACCTGTGGGACTATCTGTACCTGAACGGCACCAGCTACAGCGGGCGCGTGTTCCTGCCGCTGACGCTGGAAATGGGCTCGTGGCTGTGGGTCAAGAAAAATCCGCGCCAATTGTTCAACCGGGTCAGCATCTTCAACCCCACGGCCGCGCACCGCTTGCAGCGCGTGCTGCGGCGGCACCTGGTGTGGTTCGATTTCCTCATGCGCGCCGCCAGCAGCCATGGCCGATGGATACCGGAAGGCTTGTTGCGCAAGGCGCAGCGCCGGCGTGCGCTGGCGCAATGGTACGAATCATGACGCCGCCCGCCTGGATTTTATTGCGCGGCCTGATGCGCGAACAGCGCCACTGGGGCGGTTTTCCTGCCCGGCTGGCGCAATCGCTGCCCGGCGCGGCCATCGTCACGCCCGACTTGCCCGGCAATGGCGAGCGGCACGCCATGGACAGCGCCACGCGGGTGGCCGAGATGGTGGAATTTTGCCGCCAGGATTTGTCCGAACGGGGCATCGCGCCGCCCTACCGCCTGCTGGCCCTGTCGCTGGGCGGCATGGTGGCGGTCGAATGGGCGCAGCGCTATCCGCAGGAAGTCGCGTTATGCGTGCTGATCAACACCAGCATGCGCCCGCACAGCCTGTTCTACCGTCGCCTGCGCTGGCAAAACTACGGCGCGCTGCTGCGCCAACTGCTGCTGGGCGACAAAAGTAGCCAGGAAGCGCTGATATTGCGCCTGACGAGCCGCAGGCATGCCCATGGCAATGCCGCGCTGCTGGCCGATTGGCTCAGTTTTCAGCAGCAATACCCGGTCAGCCGCCGCAACGCGCTGCGCCAGCTACTGTCGGCCGCCCGCTACCGCGCCCCGGACCGCCGCCCCGCCATGCCCGTGCTGATCCTGGCCGGCGTGCGCGACCGCCTGGTCGACCACCGCTGCTCGCAGCAACTGGCGCAGGCATGGGACGCCGCCTGCATGCTCCACCCCGGCGCCGGCCACGACTTGCCGCTCGACGATGGCGATTGGGTGGCGGACACGCTGGTGCAATGGCTGGGGAAAATGGCCCCACAGCCAGGGGACATCGCGCCCGCTGCTGACAACAACTGAGCGTTGCGCCTTGTATGACTCATGCATCAGAAAAATCCGTGCCAAAAGACATGCATCACGGCTTTTTTCACGCAGGCGCGCCTTCTGCTGGGCGATAGGCTCTCAGCCAAGGATGGCGGCCAAGTCATTTTCTGACCTGGCCGTTTGTCCGATCAGAATGCCTTGCTTACGAGCAGCCAGGCACGCGCCGACGACTGCCGGGACAACAGCGCAGGCACCGCGCCCACGCGGGTTGCCACGGAAGCACTCGCGCGCCACAGGTCGGGGCCGACCCAGCTCAGACCGACACCGGCGCCGGACAAGGTCGCACTGTTCACAGTCACGACCCAAGGCTGGCGGTTGACCTTGACATAAGCATTGTCGATAAACACCTGTGCCTGCCATGATCCTGACAACAGCCGTCCCAACTCATGGCGTATTTCCACACTGGCGGCATAGCCGGTGTCGCCTGAAAGCGCACCGATGTCATAAGCACGGACAGTATAAGGGCCGCCAATGGCCATCTTTTCGGCGGAATCCAGATTGCGGTCTGCCCATTGCCCGGCAAAACTGAGATACAGCGAGTCGCGCGGCGTCAGTCCCTGCAAGCGGGCGAGATTGACATTCCACTTCGAGAATGTACCGCTCGAACGCGCGGTCGCGGCATCCGATGCGGCGGCGGCGGCATCGTCAAAACTGGTACGTCCGCTAGTCCAACTCAGCGATCCTGTGCTCATGCCGCCTGCCAGCAGGCTGTCGCGATAATCAGCGTTGATACTGGCTATCCAGTTACTGAGCTGCCGGTCTGTACGGATGCCGGTGAGATCGACGCGATCATGCAGCGTCTTGGCTTCATATTGCAGTTGGGCATAGAGGTTATATTGCCTGGTACGAATCAATGGATGTCTTACCCACAGGCTGCCGACTGCCGCAGTGCCATTCGCATCAAGGGCGCGGGCAGTGCTGCCGAGCTTGTAACGCAGTGCAGAATATGCGGTGCCGATCCGGGTCCCCTGACCGTTGAGCAGCGTGTCATATGCCGCCCGGAGATAATTCATGCCTTCGCCGGTGGTGGTCATGTTGGCGCTCAGTATGTCACCGGCATGGAATGGATTGACAATATTGATATTGCCGCTCAAGCGCGTGCGGCCGATATAGCGGTTACCGTAGTTATCCAGCGACAAGTTAGCCAGCGTCGCCGGAATGTACCGCGTCTCGATATCGATGTCGGACGTACCGGTGGTCGCTCCCGGTTTGAGTACCGCATTCACGCCCACGCCTGGCACGTCCGACAGCAACAGCAAAGCATTGTTGAGTTCGTCATCGACAATTAACTTTCCTGTAGCGAGCGGCTTCAGAAAGGCCTGGAGTAAATCATCGCTCACCTCGCTTTGATTCTTGAGCCGGACGTTGTCATAGTGCGCCTCGACGACTTGGATAATAACGACGCCGTCGGTAATCGACTGCACCGGAATGAAGGCCCGTGTAATTGGAAATCCATGCGCTTGATAGTATGCGGTAATGCGCCCGGCGAGCTCTTCGAGTTGCGCCAGCGTCAGATCTTTACCTTCCTGATCGGCAATCAATGCATGCAGCGTTGCTGTAGCAAACGCAGTGTTGCCTGTGATACGCAATTTGCCCACGTGGAACGGCTGCGAAGGCGGCATGCCGACATCGATTTTCGGCTGCACCTCAAGGATCGGCGCCATCGGTTGCGCCGCCTTGGGAATTGGTGGTTGCAATTGTTGCAGAATCGATCCGGCGTTGGGCGGCACTTGCTGACCAGCGGCTTGGGCCTCCAGCGACGCAAGCAACAACGCAGCGAACAAGGGTTTCATCAGGAAAGGCTGTTTGGATAGGGTATTCATATATTCTTCACTCTTTGCTGCTGGTAGCAACGAGCGGCAATTGCATGCCGCCATTTTGAATTTTCAGTAGCGGCGCGGGCGTGCCAAATCCTGTTGCAGTATTGATTAACGGCAGGCCCATCGTCTCTTTCGAGCGCTCATTACTGTCGCTGTTGCTGCTGCCGGAGTCAGTCATCTGCTGCACCACCAGCGTCGTGGACAGGTTCAATACTTGCGATTGCGCCAAGGCTTGCGGCGGCAGCAAGGACGACTGCATTTGCGTCACGGCGCTTTGAACTTGCTGCGTCGGCGTGTCGGGCACAACGACAGGCCCTCCCGTGATACTGGCGATTGCCTGTGCTTGTCCGGTAACGATGTAATTGCCGATATCGGCACCGCCATAAGTGCTGCTCAGATTGACCGTCTTGCCAACACCAGCGGCGGCGTCGGAAAACTGGCCGGTCGACGCGAGTGTGATGTCATCCGAGCCAAACTTGCCTGCCAGCGTCGCATTGGCGGTGCTGACCGTGGCGGCAGTGCTACCGTCGAAAGCTTTATCGGCTGCAGTGATGCCACTGACCGTCAGCGCTGCACGGGCAATGCTCGCCGTCAGGCCGCTCGGTTGCGTCACCACGTAGTTGCCGGCATCGAGCCCGGCCAGGGTGTAGCCGCTCACGGTCACCGCCTTGTTGGCGCCGGCGTTCTTGTCCGCAAAGCTGCCCACGCCCGCCCCCGTGACCGACACGCTGTCGCTGCCCAGGGCCGCCACGACGGCCGTGCCGCTCAGGGCCGCGCCGGTGGTGGCGTCATAGGTTTTATCGATGGCGGCGATGCCCGATACGGCCAGGCTGGCCTTGTTGATGGTTGCCGTCAGGCCGCTCGGTTGCGTCACCACGTAGTTGCCGGCATCGAGCCCGGCCAGGGTGTAGCCGCTCACGCTGACCGCCTTGTTGGCGCCGGCGTTCTTGTCCGCAAAGCTGCCCGTTCCGCTGCCGGCCAGCGTCACCGAGTCACCACCGACCAAGCCCGAGTACGCCAAGTTGGTGGTGTTGAGCGTGGCCGTGGTAGTGGCGTCATAAATTTTATCGAGCGCGCTGATGCCGGTCAGCGTGATGCCTTTGGCAGTGACCGTATAGCTGCTGCCGGCCAGGCCAATCGCGTTGTAGTTGCTGGCCAGGCCGCCGTTGCTGCTGCTGCCCAGGCTCAGGCCCGTGGCGCTGGCAAGCGCCGCACCGCTTTGCACATTCTTGCTGCTCAAATTCGAGGCGTCGCCGGCGCCCGTAACGCTGAACTGCTGCCCGGCCACGCCGGTCGCCGTCAAGGTGCTGCCCGCCACCGACGTGGCGCCGTCGTAGGTTTTGCTGCCGGACACGATGACATCAGCCTTGTTGATGGTGGCGCTCACGCCGGCCGGCTGCACCACGTCGTAATTGCCGGCGTCAGCGCCAGTGAGCGTATAGCCCGTCACGCTGACCGCCTTGTTGCTGTTGGCATTGGCGTCGGCAAAGCTGCCGGTGCCGGTGCCCGCCACCGACACGATGTCGCTGCCCAGTGCGCTCACGCTGGCCGCGCCGCTCAGGGTCGCGCCGGTGGTGGCGTCATAAGTTTTATTGGCTGCCGCAATGCCCGACACCACCAGGCTGGCCTTGCTGATGCTGGCCGTCAGGTCGGTCGGCTGGATGACCACGTAATTGCCGGCGTCGGCGCCCGACAGCGTATAGCCGCTCACCATCACGGTCTTGTTGACACCGGCGTTCTTGTCCGCAAAGCTGCCCGTGCCGCTGCCTGCCAGCGACACCGAGTCACCGCCGACCAGGCCCGAGTAGCCAACACTGGCGGTGTTGAGCGCAGCCGTGGTAGTGGCGTCGTAAATTTTATCGAGCGCGCTGATGCCGGTCAGTGTGATGCCTTTGGCAGTGACCGTATAGCTGCTGCCGGCCACGCCAATCGCATTGTAGTTGCTGGCCAGGCCGCCGTTGCTGCTGCTGCCCAGGCTCAGGCCCGTGGCGCTGGCAAGCGCCGCACCGTTTTGCACATTCTTGCTGCTCAAATTCGAGGCGTCGCCGGCGCCCGTAACGCTGAACTGCTGCCCGGCCACGCCGGTCGCCGTCAAGGTGCTGCCCGCCACCGACGTGGCGCCGTCGTAGGTTTTGCTGCCGGACACGATGACATCGGCCTTTTGGATGGTGGCGCTCACCGCGTGCACCACGTTGTAGTTACCGGCATCAGCGCCAGTGAGCGTATAGCCGGTCACGCTGACCACCTTGTTGCTGCCGGCATTGGCGTCGGCAAAGCTGCCGGCACCGGTGCCCGCCACCGACACGATGTCGCTGCCCAGTGCGCTCACGCTGGCCGCGCCGCTCAGGGTCGCGCCGGTGGTGGCGTCATAGGTCTTGTTGGCGGCGGCGATGCCCGACACCACCAGGCTGGCCTTGCTGACGCTGGCCGTCAGGTCGGATGGTTGCGTCACCACGTAATTGCCGGCGTCGGCGCCCGACAGCGTATAGCCGCTCACCGTCACGGTCTTGTTGACACCGACATTCTTCGTCGCAAAATTGCCGGTGCCGCTGCCTGCCAGCGACACCGAGTCACCACCGACCAGGCCCGAGTAGCCAACGCTGGCGGTGTTGAGCGCAGCCGTGGTAGTGGCGTCGTAAATTTTATCGAGCGCGCTGATGCCGGTCAGCGTGATGCCTTTGGCAGTGACCGTATAGCTGCTGCCGGCCACGCCAATCGCATTGTAGTTGCTGGCCAGGCCGCCGTTGCTGCTGCTGCCCAGGTTCAGGCCCGTGGCGCTGGCAAGCGCCGCACCGCTTTGCACGTTCTTGCTGCTCAAATTCGAGGCGTCGCCGGCGCCCGTAACGCTGAACTGCTGCCCGGCTACGCCGGTCGCCGTCAAGGTGCTGCCCGCCACCGACGTGGCGCCATCATAGGTTTTGCTGCCGGACACGATGACATCGGCTTTGTGGATGGTGGCGCTCACCGCGTTTGGCTGCACCACGTTGTAGTTACCGGCGTCAGCGCCAGTGAGCGTATAGCCGGTCACGCTGACCACCTTGTTGCTGCCGGCATTGGCGTCGGCAAAGCTGCCGGCACCGGTGCCCACCACCGACACGATGTCGCTGCCCAGTGCGCTCACGCTGGCCGCGCCGCTCAGGGTCGCGCCCGTGGTGGCGTTATAGGTTTTGTTGGCGGCGGCGATACCCGACACCACCAGGCTGGCCTTGCTGATGCTGGCCGTCAGGCCCGATGGTTGCGTCACCACGTAATTGCCGGCGTCGGCGCCCGACAGCGTATAGCCGCTCACGGTCACGGCCTTGTTGACACCGGCGTTCTTGTCCGCAAAGCTGCCCGTGCCGCTGCCTGCCAGCGACACCGAGTCACCGCCGACCAGGCCCGAGTAGCCAACGCTGGCGGTGTTGAGCGCAGCCGTGGTAGTGGCGTCGTAAATTTTATCGAGCGCGCTGATGCCGGTCAGCGTGATGCCTTTGGCAGTGACCGTATAGCTGCTGCCGGCCACGCCAATCGCATTGTAGTTGCTGGCCAGGCCGCCGTTGCTGCTGCTGCCCAGGTTCAGGCCCGTGGCGCTGGCAAGCGCCGCACCGCTTTGCACGTTCTTGCTGCTCAAGTTCGAGGCGTCACCGGCCCCGGTGACGCTGAAGGTCTGGCCGGCTACGCCGGTCGCCGTCAGCGTGCTGCCCGCCACCGACGTGGCGCCATCGTAGGTTTTGCTGCCCGCCAAGGTCAGATCAGCCTTGTTGATGTTGGCGGTCAGGCCGCTCGGCTGGGAGATCACGTAGTTGCCTGCATCGGTGCCGCTCAGCGCATAGCCGGTGACGGTGACGGCCTTGCCAACGTCGGCATTGGCGTCGGCAAAGGTGGCGCTACCGGCACCAAGCGTGACGCTGTCGCCGTTGACGATACCGGCGGCGACACTGGCGCTGCCCGACAGTGTGGCCGTAGTGGTGCCATCATAGGTTTTGCTGTTGGCTGTCAGGCCGGTGAGGTTGATGGTTTTGGCCGTGATCGTGGCGGTATTGCTGTCGAGACCGCTGATGAAGTAGTTTTTGCTGTTGTAGCTGATGACGGTGGTGCCATCGCTGGAGGTGCTGGTGACGGCACCGGTGCCGGTCGCGGTCACGCCGGTGATGGTGACGGTTTTGTTGGCGCCGACATTCCTGTCGGCAAAGGTGGCCTGCGCACTGGCGGTATTGAGCGACAGTCCGCCCGGCAGTGCCACTGCGGGATTCAACCCTGACACGGATGTCATAGTGGAACCATCGTAAACCTTTGAGGCAGACGAGCCGCTCACATTGATGGCCATATAGGCCGTCAGTTTACTGGCGTTATCGACCAAGTAATTGCCATAGGGCGTCGGAGTGTTATAGCTGTCCGGATTGTAATAGATGGAGATGGTGCTTGTAATATCAGCCAATGAAAGGGCATTCTGGTGAGTCAAGGAAGTACCTTCAAAATTGACCGTGCCTGTCCCTGTGGCGGTATTGTCTGCCCTCAGCACGACATTGCCGGAGCCTTGAACGTAGACGCCACCATCAATCTTATCGCCAGTGGGGCTGGCTGAATGTTTCACATTCTGCGTTATTTTGAAATCAATGTTACGGTAAGCACTCAGCGTGAGCGTGTTGTTACCGAGTGTCCAATTAATGCCGGCATTGCCGTTGTCATAGTCAACCGCGAAGCCTATGTAATCGAGCACGATGATATCGCCATTGCCGGACGCTCCCGTACACGTCGGCATACCCGTGCAACTGGCCGAAGATCCGGTGGTCTTGATGGTCACGTTGCCATTATTGAGCGCAGCCGTCAAAACCCGCGTGTCGACATTGATGGGGTAAAAAACGCTATTTAACCCGCTGTTAAAGGCACTGCCATTGCCTATCGTAATATCATCGGGATCCAGCAGCCAGTCGCCTGCCACGCCATGGGGCGCCGCTGTATTGACAGCCGCGCTGGCATTGATGCCCAAGTTCTTGCCCGAAGTTTCCACCTGGCCGCCGTTGCCGGCAGTGCTGCCCCCGCGTGCCGTGATGCTGCCATTGAACTGCGTGGCGCCATCCGACCAGACCGCAACACTTCCGCCGTTACCAGCGGTCATGGCATCGGCCTTGATCGCCGCGCCCGCCTGAACCGTGCTGGTGTGCGCATTCTGCTCGGGGCCGGCGCCGAGGAAATTGCCGCCGATTAGCGCCGTACCGCCGCCGGCGCTGCCTGAAACATCGGTCAGACTGCCTGCCGCCAGTGTGACGGCGCCGCCAAGCACTTTCACGGCGCCGCCCGTTTCGCCGTGTCCAAGGCCGGATGCATCGAGCGTGCCGCTATTGCCAGCGGCGCCAGCGCTGCCGGCCTCCAGCACAATCACCCCGTTGACATTCTGCACACTGCGCGCCTGAATAATACCCGTGTTATTGACCACGCTGGCCAGCACGGTATCCCTGGCGCCGGCCGACAGCCAGACCGCGCCGCCGTCGGCATTGATCAGACCACCATTTTCAGCCAGGTTGTTCAGCGTGCCCTGGTTCACTTGCAGCTGAACCAGGCTATCGCCGGAAAACGACAGCGTGACGTCGCTGCCCGCGCCCAGCGCCACCGTCCCCGCCCTGGCGTTGATCGTCCCCGAATTACTGACCTGGTTGCCGATGAAGGCAACATAACCGCCGTTGCCGGTATTGATCGTACCCTGGTTGATGATGCTGCCGGTGCCGCTGCCCATGAATCGGCGCGTGGCGCCGCCCAGGCCGGCGTCGCCGGTGTCGAGCGTCGACGCCACCAGGCCGCCGACGTTGACTTGCGATCCGCTGCCAAACAGCACGCCATTCGGATTGATCAGATAAACCTGGCCGTTGGCGTTGAGCGCGCCGTAGAATTGGGTGGCGCTATTGCCGCCGATGCGGTTGACGGCAATGGCGCTGGCCGACGGCTGGACAAAATTGACCGTCTCGCCGCTGCTGGTATTGAACGACTGCCAGTTCAATGACAGGTTCTGGCTCGCTTGCGTCACCGTGGTGGTGGCGCCGTTCTGGTTGATGGTGCCGTTGCCGGCGGTAACCTGGCCGCCGGTCGGCCCCGCCATGGCCGAATGTGAGGCCGCCAGCAACACGCTGGCGATGAGGCGGCGATTGGCCGACTTGCCCTTGCCCCTGGCGCGTTCGTGGACGGCCACCCAGGTTTGGTGGACATGACTCCAGACGAGTCGATAGATTCTGTTCATGGAAGCATGCATGGTGATTTTCCCTGGTGATAGGCGAACTGCATCAGCAACGGCGGCGCCTGTGCTTGATTTTATTTAACAGTAAATTTATTCAGATGCTCGGCTACGCGGCGGTCGAGCTCGGGTTTCCACTGCGGTGGCATCACTTGCTGCAGCAGTTGTTCAATACCTTCGATTTCAGCGATGTCCGCCGCCTTGCTGGTGCTGGCTTTGGCCGCGCGGCTCCACATGTAAATCTTGGCCAGGCTGTCCGGCGTCAGCGCGCCGGTGGCAGGGTCCGGCGCGCTGTTGCCATACAAAATGGCCACCGGCAAATAAGCGGGCGCATACCCGTCGGAGGCCGCGTGCTCGAGCCAGAACAAGGCCAGGGCCAGGTTGGCGGCGCCGCCCTCGCCCTGTCCCAGCATCACGCCGAGGCGGTATTGGGCCACCACCAAACGGTGTTCCGCCGCCTGCTGATACCAGTAGCGCGCAGCCGCGAGGTCTTGCGGCACATCCTGATCGTCTTTGTAATAGTCGGCAAGACGCAACATGGCCGGCGCCGAGCCGGCCTGCGCCGCTTGCGCACACAGAGCCAGGCCGCGCGCGACATCCTTGTCGACGACCTGGCCACGAATATACAGTTCCCCGGCGGAGCAGTTCGCATACGCGATGCCTGATTGCGCCGCCTTCTGATACCACGCCACGGCAGCCTTGCCATCGGCGGCACGCCCAGTGCCGGCGGCCAGGCAATCGCCGAAAAACTGTTGCGCCGCCGGGGTCTTGCCTTGCGCCGCCTTGCCGAACCAGGCACAGGCTGCGACAGCATCGCGCGGGCGTCCCCAGCCCTCGCGTTCAATCAGTCCCAGGTTAAATTGCGCCAAAGGATTGCCGGCGGCAACGCGCGCATACTCCTTGTACGCCAGCCCATAATCGTGCGCTGCCAAGGCCTTGTTGGCGCGCGTCAACTCGGCAGAAAGGTCGCGCGCAGCGGCGCCCGCGTTCAGCGTGACCGCAAACAGCGCGGCAGTGATCATTGCATCAACATTACGCAAAGCAGCATCCCAGCTAAAATCGTTATTGGTGGCCTGCTCAGCCACTGCAGCATCTCCAGTGACGGACGCAAGCGCCGTCCCGGCTGGCAATGAGGCGCTGCTGGCGCGCCTCATTGCCGACCAGCACAACATCGGCATTACTTAGTCTTAGTCGCGGCTCGGATACAGGGCATTTTGCGCCGCGATATAATACGTCAGTGCAATATACGGCGGCCTGATATCAATCGCCGCACCCGTCCCGACGCTATTGGTTTTGCCGCTGACGGTCGCAGTGCCGCCCAAGGTTCCTGCCGCGACTGCGCCGCCTGGCACGCTAGCGGTTGCGGTACTGGAAGGCAGCGTTACCGACACCTTGCCGCCGCTGATGGCACCGGCATTGAGCGTGGCATCTGGCGTCGCGCTGGAATAGACGTTAACGAGAGGGCTGGTGCTCTTGCCTAGATAGTTACCGGATGGCGAAGTGACACCGCCCGAACTACCGACCACGTTCAGTTTCAAGTCCGACACCGTGCCGGTGACGACGCTGCTGGCGATATTGACCGTGCCACTCAGCGTAGGCAATACCGTGGCAACGCTCACCCCACTCAGGGCAACCGGAAGCGCGGTCACGGTGAACAAATGCGGCGGCAACTGGTCTGTCGTCAGGGTGATGGCACTTTTCCCGCCTTTATCGCCCGTGTTGTAATTGACGCCGTCGGCAGCGATCACGAACCTGCCGCGCAGGTCGGGCAGCTTGAAGGTCACATTATTAGTTTGGCCGTAAGTGGTACCGATCAGGGAGTACAACGCCGTATAGTTATTGATCGATAAATCCTGCCCGGCAGCGAGCACATACTGGCGATTAAAAGGACCGAACGTCAACGGCACGGCCATGACGCAAATACTCGCCAGCACCGGCGTATCGGAGCAGGCGAAACTGGCGGGACTCCAGGCCGCCGCAAGCACACCTGCGAACAGCGCGACGTTAGAAACACGATTCCTGACGAATGATTTCAACTTACTCTCCTTGGTATGACATATAACAGGTTATTATGGCTAATTTAATAACTTTTTACACGCGAAATATTTGAGAAACCAGTCAATTAACTGCTGCCAATAATAATTTAGAATCCACGGTCGTGGCTAAATATTTTTTGTCACTCATTACATTAAAACATCATTTCCGAGAAGTCTGCCTGCATAAACTTGAAGAAGCGCTGCGTATCGGAGCATTATCATGTGTTCAATTCATCATCGCGCCGGTCGACCGCCCGAACCGATAAACACACCTGGTGACAAGCAAGTCCTGGCGCTGCCCCGCTCGCGTCATTTGCCTCTATTCTGTTGAAACCTGCGAAAACGCGGGAATATGCTGACGACTTCATTTATAACAACGCGCTGGAACGTGCCCACATGCGCAGGAATGGAACCGTCATTACAACTGGCACCGGCCGCATCAGGACATTGCTGGCAAGGCCCCGAGGTCACGACTCAGATCCAGTCCGCATAAGCTCTTGCAACTTCACATCTAGCTGTACCAGCAAATGCTGGAACGCGGGCACGTCGAATCCCGCGCGCCATACCAGCAAGGTGTCGGCTTGCCCAACCGAAAGTGTTTTCAGGGTGGCAGGCGCGTCCGACAGCGCCAGCACGCTGGCCGGCAACAAGGTCACGCACGCGCCGGCCGCCACGCAGGCGATCATGGCGTGATACGAACTGAGCTCCTGCACCCGCCACTGCGTGCTGCCGGCCACGCCCAGCACCTCTTCGGCGATGCTGCGGTAGGTGCAGCCCTGCGGAAACGCCGCCAGCGAGCGCGTGCGCACGTCCACAGCGCGGCGCACCGGCCCTTCGCTGGCCGGCAGCAGCAAACATAATTCCTCACGCCACACGGATGCCGATGCCAGGCCAAGTTCACCCAGCGCGGCCGCGCCGCCGAAGGCTGGCGGCAAGGCCACGAAGGCGCAATCGAGTAAACCCGTGCGCACTTGCTCGATCAGGGGGCGCGACGGCCCCGTGCTCAGCGCCAGGCGCGTCGCCGGATACCGGGCGTGATATGCAGCCAGCAGCGCCGGCAAGCGGCTGGCCGCCGTGCTTTCCATGCTGCCGACGCGCAAGGTGCCGCCCTCGCGCCCGCCCGTGACGACATGCCTGGCCTCTTCCGCCAGTGCCAGCAGACGCTGCGCGTACTCGAGAAAGCGCTCGCCCGCCGCCGTCAGTGCCATGCGTTTATTGGTGCGCACGAACAGTTGCGCACCCATATCGGCTTCCAGTTGCTGGATGCGCGTGGTGACGCTGGACGGTGCGCGGCCCAGCCGCGCTGCGGCCTGGGTGACGCTCAACTCACTGGCCACGGCACAAAAAATCGTCAATGACTCCATTTCCATCATGTTCTTTCTTTCAGAATGATTATGCTATTATATTCTTATAATAAGAATTAAATGCGGCATCCTCAACTTGATGAAGGAAACATCATGACCACGTCCCAGCACTTCCTCGACCGCCTCGGCTTGCAATTGCCCATCATCCAGGCGCCGATGGCGGGCGTCTCCACGCCGCGCCTGGCCGCCGCCGTCTCGCATGCGGGCGGCCTGGGTTCTCTGGGCATCGGCGCCGGCAGCGTGGCGCAGGCGCGCCAGATGATCATGGATACGCGCGCGCTGACGAATAAGCCCTTCAATGTGAATGTGTTTTGCCATGCGCCGGCGGTGAGGGATGCGCGGCGCGAAGCGGCCTGGCTGGCGCATCTGGCACCCCTGTTTGTGGAGCTGGGCGCACCCGTGCCAACGCAGCTCGATGAAATCTATCCAACGTTTGTCGGCGATGAAGCGGGATTCGCCCTGTTGCTGGAGCAGCGCCCCGCCGTCGTCAGCTTTCATTTCGGCTTGCCTGCGACGGAGAAAATCGCCGCCCTGCGCCAGGCCGACATCTACACCATGGCCACGGCCACCAGCGTGCGCGAGGCGATGCTGATCGAACAGGCGGGGGTCGACGCCATCGTGGCGCAAGGCGTGGAAGCGGGTGGGCATCGCGGCGTCTTCGATCCGCAAGCGCCGGACGAGCGCCACAGCACCAGCGTGCTGCTGCGCCTGCTGGCAGGCCGCAGCACGCTACCCCTGATCGCCGCCGGCGGCATCATGGATGGACGAGGCATCCGCGCCGCGCTGGACCTGGGCGCCGTGGCCGCCCAGCTGGGCACGGCGTTCGTGCTGTGCCCGGAATCGTCGGCCAATGCCAGCTACCGCGCCAACCTGCGCAGCGCGCGGGCAGCATCCACGCGCCTGACGAGCGTGCTCTCGGGCCGCCTGGCACGCGGCATGGTGAACCGCCTGATCGAGCATGGCGAAGCGCCGGGCAGCCCGCCGCCAGCCGATTACCCCGTCGCCTACGATGCCGCAAAACAATTGAACGCGGCAGCTAGCCAGCACGGCGACAGCGAATTTGCCGCCCAATGGGCCGGCCAGGGCGCCCCGCTGGCGCGGGAAATGGGGGCGCAGGAACTGGTGTTGACCTTGGCCAGGGAAATGGCGGCTTGATTTCAGCATGCCGGCCAGAGAGATATCTGGCTCGACGCTGCGGGCGCAGTGTACTCAGGTGGCTGCCTTCAATTGCATGCCGGACGCATCTTCCGGCCGCGAGGAAAATCCCAGTTTTTCATAGAATATCGACTTGCCTTTGGCGCTGAAAAGCTGAACATCTGCAATGCCAGCGTCGCGACAACCGTCAAGAATGGAACTGAGCAAAGCCGCACCGATTCCCCGATGCTGAAATTCGGGGTGAACAATCATCTCGGTGACAAACGCGTGCAAGCGGCCATCCGAAATGACACGCACAAAACCAACAAGTTTGCCGCTCAAATAAGCGGATCGCGAACACCAGGAGCCGACAAGTGCATCTTGATAAAACGCAGTCCCGCGTGATACCGGCCCCCAGCCAGTCGTGTCGTACAGTGCCTTGAACGCCTCGGCGCATGGCTGATCGGATGTGTAGTTGATATTCATAGGCCAGATTACATGGTGCGATTTCGCTGGAAGTTGACTCGATTTAAACCAGTGGCGCTGTGACGTGCGTATCGACCCAGAATATCGGCCCCTGCCATTGCTCATTGTCAGGTTTCTGACTATCCGGCGTTCCTTGAGCTCGGCGCGTCAAATTTTAATCTTCATGTATTCAGGTTCGCATTCTGGCTGTATTACACTGCAATATTGCCGTTCCAGGTTGAAAAGGATAAATTGGTGAATTATTGGTCTTTCCACCTGTATTGCATTGTCATTTCCTGGGTATCATTCCCATCGTACCCAGCCACGTTTCGACCAACATGGGCCACTTCGTGATTGGAAGCTGCGTAGGACGGAGCCCAAACGCGTGCCCTCCCTCGGCGAACAAATGCATCTCCACGGGTACATTTGCATTCTTCAGGGCCGCATAATAGAGAAGAGAAAACTCTACCGGGTCTACCGGATCGTCTTGCGCATGCAGCAGGAAAGTCGGAGGTGTTTGACTGGTCACTTCAATGCTTGGGTTCAACTTTGAAAGGTCATTTTTATAGTTGACCGACATATGGCCAGGATAAACAGACACCGCAAAATCGGGACGACAACTTTCCTCGTCTGCCTTGTCAACCGGCACATAGATCCGTTGACGATGCGTACTGATTGACGCGACCAGGTGACCGCCTGCAGAAAACCCGAGCACCCCAATCTTGTTCGGGTCAATTTTCCAGTCAACGGCATGATGGCGAACGAGGCCCAACGTTCTCTGTGCATCTTGCAACGCCGTATGCGTCTTGGGAATGACACGGACATTACGGATTTTATCCCAGTGGGGACCTGATCCGGGGACACGATACTTCAACAGCACGCACGTAACACCAATCGATGTCAGCCAGTCACAAACTTCCGTTCCTTCCAGGTCGATGGCCAGCGCCGAATAGCCTCCGCCGGGAAAAACGATAACGGCAGCGCCCGTGCTCCTTCCCTGTGGCGAGTAAATTGTCATCGTAGGCCGCGTAACGTTGTCCAGTTCCAGCCAGGGCCGTCCTGCGATGAGCCGATCTTCCCGTAACGTCACCTCGTCTTCCGGTCCAGCGGCTGATTTCGCGTCAGGTATCGCGCCAGGCCAGATCGGCAATTGCTGCTGTCCGCTGGCAGGCTGCCATGCAGCCGCGTGCACATTCGTACAAGCAAGCACCGCAATAGTACTGAGAAGATATTTCACAGAATTTCATTCCAGACATGGTGAGCCGACAAAATTTGATGCCGAAATCAGAGTCAGTCATTCAATCTGACTGACTGCTTCTGCGCGCTTGCCGTCGTTGACAACCTCAGCCTTCAAGGCTGAATGGCTGCCATTGCCTGTGTGGCGCGCACGAAATCCATCATCCAGTTCATTTCCCATTTTCTTCCTTGGTCCTTGGAAAAAGCCTGATCCCAGCGCGGATTTTACCCAAGTGTGGCAGTGCAGGTAAAGCGTACTTTGATTGCCTGGCCATCGAGTAGGTCATCTGCAAAAAATACGCCGATGTGATTGGAGAATTTTCCAACGACAGGGACATCGAGCGTCGTCGGATTGCGTGCATCGAGCCACCAGATCGACCAGGTGCCGGATTTCACACAAAACGAGCGCAGGGCAAGGGCCCGGAAGCTAGCTTCCGGGAAGTAGAGAACGTTATCCTCCAGGTTTCCAAAGCCACCCAGTGTCTTGACGGTCGAAGAGAGCCCGTCAAACTCCGTCCATTGCTTGCAATTGGTGAATCTGGAATTGAGCCGGCGATGTTTCACCAGCCAATCGCCGATGATGAAATCAAAATCTCGGGTGGGGCGTTTTTCTCGGCGGGCAAGTGCATTGATGGTTTCCTGGATGGGACTTAACGCGTTGCTCGGCCTGACTTTGCATTGCCGGCAAGAAAAATGCATACTTTGTCACATCCGTGAAAATGTCCGCTACTGGCCGTCTGCCGCCAACATCTGCAATCGCCCCATTAAGGCAACCTGTGCCGCAAAGTCGGCTCGATATTGCGCGCATGCAGCCAGCGCACGATATCTTCCAGCGTGGCGTCCTGCAGCAGCAAGCCCGGCGCACTGGCGGACGTTGCCACTGGCAATGCGGCGACGACGGGAGCGGGCAAGACGACAGCCAGCCCCGCATGCCCCTGCAATTTCGCCAGCGCCTGCGCGAACTGGGTCGGGTTGATGCTGCGCAAGCTTTCCAGGAAGCCCAGCTGGGCGGCTGGCGGCGGCGGCATGTCCAGGCCCGGTTCGTCGACGAAGGCGGCGCCCATGCTGGGGTGGATGAAGGCGGCCCACTTGCCCGACGGCTGCAAACATGGCGGCAGCGCCACCTGCTCCACGTCGTCTGGCGGCGCGGTGGCGAGGATGTCGGTCGAGGCAGGTAAAAAGGTCGAGCGCAGCAACTGCACGAACTGGCGCGCCTGGGCGACGGGCACGGGCGCGGCCAGCGACAGCCACAGCTGGAACGCCGTACCCGAGATGCTGACGGCGGGCGCCGGCAAGTCCAGCTCATGCTGCACGGCATTGGCGATCGTGCACAGCGCGCTCCAGTGCGCTTCGCCGCCGCCCTTGCCGCCAAACTCCAGCACCAGCGCGCGCGTCAGGCCGCTACTGGTCACGAGTTGTACGGCCACCGTCTGTTCGCCCGACAGATGGCGCGCCAGCACGGCCGGCATCAAAGGCTGCGCGCCGCCCTGCGCATCGACGTAGTGCTGCTGTTCCTCGAACAGGTACAGGCGGGTGAGTTCGGAAATCAGTTTATGCATGGGCGGCCTCGTAATGACGTTGAGCAACACTTGCCAACGTGCCCAGATTATAGCCGCCCCGCCCCAAGCGCACCGTCCCGCCCGGCACCAAACACCAGCGCGCTGGCCACGGCGAACAGGCAGGCGGCTATGCCGCCATACAGCATCACGGTCCCAAATCCCTGTGCCAGCGCCAGCTTCGCCACGCCGGCCGGCAGCGCGCCGGCACCCTTGCCTGCCGACAATCCTTCCACCATGGCGCGCAGCGCCGCCGCATCCATCCCGGCAGGCACATGCTGGCGCAAGGCGGACTGGATGCCTGCGACGAGAATAAAGCCCAGCAGCGCGATATTGATGGAAAGGCTGACCATGCGCGCACTGATGTCGATGCTGGACGCCATGCCGGCCCGTTCGCCGGGCACGGCGCCCGTCGTCGTGTTGGTGACGGGCGTGTTGGTCAACCCGAGGCCCGTGCCCGCCAGCAGGCAGCCGGACAAGATCGTCAGCCAGCTGGCGCCCTTCAGCTTGACCATATGCGCTCCCGCCCGCAGCAGCTGGACGGCATTATCCTACGCCGCTTGCGGCGTGGCAGAGCTGCCGAACGGCATGTCGGTCGCCAGGCTGGCCGGGTGGCAGGCGATGTCGGCGACGCTGACGGGCAAGGTCGTGCCCTGCCCTTGCACCACATTGCCAAGCGCGGCGCCGACCAGCAGCTTTTCCACGCCACAGGTATTCATCAGGGTGGCGAAACGGGCGTCATAGCAAACAGGCGAAACGCTGGACGAGCACCGTCGGCGCAGCGCCTAGCGGAAATCACCTTGCCCCCCGCAACCGTGCACGCTGTGCGAAAATGCCCGCCTTTGCCATTGCCGGACTTTACTCATGCCGCACGCTGCCATTGCTACCCTTTCCGAGCGCGACGCGCGCCGCATCGCGCGCCATGCGCCGGCGGCCGACGCCGCCCGCTTTTTGCATCCGGCGCAGCAAGCCTTGCTGCACCGGCGCGGCTGGCTGACGATGCTGGCGCCGCGCAGCGCGGGCGGCACCGAGCTGCCCCTGCCGCAAGTGGTGCGCCTGGAAGAAGCCGTGGCCGCCGTCGATGGCAGCATGGGCTGGGTACTGACCCTGTGCGCGGGCGCGGGCTGGTTCGCGGGGTTCTTGGAACCTGAGCTGGCGCAGGCCATTATCGGCACGCCGCGCGTTTGCCTCGGTGGCAGCGGCGCGGCCACCGGTTTTGCCGAGGAAGAAGGCGACGGCTACCGCATCACCGGTAGCTGGGACTACGCCAGCGGCGCGCCCATGGCGACCCACTTTACCCTGAACGCCCGCCTGCAGCGCGATGGCCAGCCCCTGCTCGATGCGCAAGGCCAGCCGCGCATCCGCGCCTTCCTCGTGCCCGCCGCGCTGGTGCAGCTGGTGCCCTCATGGAACAGCCTGGGCATGCGCGCCAGCGCCTCGCACAGCTACCGCATCGACGCAGAATGGCTTGCCAAGGAACACGGTTTCACCATCGATGCGACCACCGCGACGGCCGACGGCCCCCTGTACCGCTACCCCTTCTATTCACTGGCCTACGTGACCCTGGCCGCCAACGTGGCCGGCATGGCCGGGCATTTCATGCAACTGGCCGAGGAATGCATGCGCCACCGCCGCCATGCGCGCGCCGGCTTGCCGCTGCTGGAGGTGCCGGAAGTGGCCGCCATGCTGCAAGGCAAGAAAGACACCTGCGCCGCCGCGCGCGCGCGTTTTTACGCCGTGCTCGATGACAGCTGGGCAACGGTGGCAGGCGGCGCGGTGCTGGACGACAACACCATGCAAGCCGTGCAGGCCGCTTCGCTGGCCCTGGTGGCCGCCGCGCGCTCAGCCGTCGATGGCGCGTATCCGTACTGCGGCCTGTACGCGGCCCGCGAAGACAGCCGCATCAACCGCGTGTGGCGCGATTTTCACACGGCCAGCCAGCATGCATTGCTGCTGCCCTGACAGGCGCATGACTGAAAAGGCCGCCGGACGCCATGCGGGCCGGATTGCCTGATACTATGAGGCATTGCAATTTCGCGGCCCCTACCCATGCACGTCAACACGCTCAGCAGCCTGGCACAACTCCTGGCCAGTGCCGAAACGGAAACCCTGGCGTTTCCCACCAGCATCAACACGGCCCTGCTGCTGCAAAAGGAACTGGCCAATCCCGATTGCCACTCGTCCGACATCAGCCGTCTGCTGCTGTGCGAACCGACCTTGTCGGCGCGCGCCGTGGCGCTGGCCAATTCGGCCCTGTTCGCGCCCGGCCAGGCGCCCGCCATCACCAGCGTGCGCGCCGCCGTCGAGCGGCTGGGGCACCGCAACCTGCATGCGCTGGCGACGGCGGCCGTCATCCGCCAGCAGAACGCGGGCATCCGCGACGAAGCCTTGCGCGCCCGCGCCACCGAGCTGTGGGCACACACCGTGCACGTGGCGGCGCTGGCGCATGCGCTGGCCGGCGCCGTCACGCATACGGATGCCGATACGGCCCTGTTCGCCGGCATCGTGCATGAAGTGGCCGGCTTTTATTTGCTGGCCCAGGCCGACAAGACCCCGGGCCTGTACGCCCACCTGGAAACGCAGATGGCGTCCGCCCTGGAAGTGATCGGCCGCTCGCTGATGCGCCAGCTGGGCGTGCCGCTGTCGGTGGCCGATGCCGTCAACGCCTTGCCCGGCTCGACCATCATGCTGCCGCCCGAGGGCTTGCGCGACACCCTGCTGCTGGCCAAGGCGCTGGCGCCCGTGCCTTCGCCGCTGCCGCAGGCCAGCGTCACCGTCAGCGCGTCGCTGCAAGCCTACCTGGAGCACGATCCCGTGCTGCAAGTGCTGCGCACGCAGCCATCGGCCGAAGCGCAGAGCCTAATCAAGGTCCTGCTCAGCTAAACCACGATCTGCTATGATCATGTCGGCCGGGATGGGCCCGGCTTGCTCTCATGCGATTGCTATTGCGATATTAGTACACTGGAGAACTGCCTTGACTACCTCCTTGCGCATGCTCGGCCTGGCCGCAGCGCTGAGCTTAGCTTGCAATGCCAACGCCGACAGCGTCGTTTCCTCGGCCTCCAGCGCCGGCTCCCAGTCGAGCGGCAGCATTTCCGATTCGCTCAATGGTTCAAGCAACAGCTCTTCGCGCGACAACAAGGTGGCCAATGGCCCTTACCGCATCATCGACGTGGCCGCCGTACCGGGCCAGGCCGGCATGACACGCATGACCATGCAAGCCGATGCCATGGCAACGCCGCTGGTGCTGGACTTGCCCCAGGCGGCGCTCGACAAGGAGCAACTGGCGCAGGGTGACCTGGTGCATGCGCAAAACCGCGCCTACGGCATCGAATTTTCGCGCAACGACACGCGAGCCGCCTTCTTCCTGGTACTGGCCGACGACTGGTACGGCGAACTGGCGACGCGTCCGGTCAGCCTTTGATCGCGGCGGTGACGCCGCGCCTGCTGGCCAGCTGCGCCGCCCTACTCTTCGCCTGCGCCGCGCAAGCAGGCACTTCTATGGCGTCCGCGCGCTTTTGCGAGCGCACCCAAGAACTGACGGCCACGGAACAGGACCGCCTGTTGCGCTTTGCCGCCGTGGTGCGCGAGGAACTGGCCGCCAGTGTAGGCAGCGTGGCCCTGATCAGCCGCTCCGGCCTGGACCTGGGCCGCTTCGGCATCCGCTATTCGCACGCGGCACTGGCCTGGCGCCACGACAATGACACGGGCTGGTCCGCGCGCCAGCTGTATTACGCCTGCGACGAAGGCCGCCCGCGCATCTTCGACCAGGGCACGGCCGGTTTCACCATGGGCACGGATAATCCATCGCTCGGCTACATCTCGCTCGTGAAACTGCCGGCGCACACCGTGTCGCCCCTGCGCCACACCCTGCTCGACCCCGTGCGCGTGCAGCAATTACTGGCAGGCCGCTACAGCGCCAACGCGTATGCCTACAGCCTGCAATACCAGAATTGCAATCAGTGGGTGGTGGAATTGCTGGCCGCCGCCTGGGGCGAGCTGGTCGCAGGCAAGGATTTGCGCGCACGCGCCCAAGACTGGCTGCGCGCCGCATCTTATGCACCCGCCCGCGTCGACGTGGGTTCGCGCTGGCTGATGCTCGGCTCACTCTTCGTGCCGCTGGTGCACATGGACGACCACCCGGCGCAAGCCATCAGCACGATGCAACTGTCAGTGAGCCTGCCGGCCAGCCTGGAAGCGTTCGCGCGCCAGCACCTGCCCGCCAGCGAGCGCGTCGAAATTTGCCATGACGGCAAGCAGGTGGTGGTGCACCGGGGCTGGGAAGCGATCGCCGACGGCTGCGTGCCCGGCGCGAACGACCGGGTTATCGCCCTCGACGACGACGCGCCCCAGCCGCTGCAAGACGGCCTGCACTTTCAGCAACGGTAAGCACTGTCATATTGGGGGCGCCCTTCACAACAGGTGTTCCGACGTCACGACATGCACCCCGGGCGCAGCCGTCATCGCCGCTTCGAGCAAGGCGCGGGCGATGCGCGGCGCCGGATTGATGCGCCAGCGCGCCGGCAGCACGGGCCCCAGCACGCGCAGCAGGCGCAAGGCGGCGCCCTCGCCCGCGCGCGCCACGTCGCGCTCGCCGCCGATCAGGCCCGGCCGCACGTGCGTGAGCGAGGCAAAACCCAGGTGCTCCAGGTCGCGTTCCAGCTGGCCCTTGACGCGGTTGTAGAAGATGCGCGAAGCGGCGTTGGCGCCGGCGGCCGAATTGAGCGCATACGTGCGCGTGCCCGCCGCCAGCGCCAGGCGCGCCACGGCCAGCGGATAGTCGTGGTCCACGCGCAAGAACGCCTGCCGCGTGCCGGCCACCTTCATGGTCGTGCCTAGGGTGCAGATGAAGGCGTCTGCCTGCCACCAGGGTGCATCGGGCGGCAATTGATCAAAATCAACGAGGGGCGCGTGCAATTTCGCATGGGGCGGCAAGGCCTTGCGCACCGGCGCCACCACCGTGCTGACGCGCGCGTCGGCGAGCGCCAGGCGCAGCACTTCGCGGCCCACCAGGCCGGTGGCACCCACAAGCAGTAATTTCATGGCTTTCCAGTTAAAGTTGCTGTCAGCCAGCACCATACACGGAACTCAGGACAAGCGCAGCGCCAGTGCGGCCAGGGTCAGCAGCAGCACGGGGACGGTCAGCACGATGCCGACACGGAAATAGTAGCCCCAGGAAATGTGGATATTCTTGCTGTCGAGCACATGCAGCCACAGCAAGGTAGCCAGGCTGCCGATAGGCGTGATCTTCGGCCCCAGGTCGCTGCCGATGACGTTGGCGTAAATCATCGCTTCGCGCACGGCGCCTTGCGCCGTCGCCGGGTCGATGGCCAGCGCGCCCACCAGTACCGTCGGCATATTGTTCATCACGCACGATAGCAAGGCCGTCAACACGCCTGTACCCATGGCCGCGCCCCATACGCCATATTGCGCAAAGTGATTGAGCATGCCCGTCAGGTAAGCCGTCAAGCCCGCATTGCGCAAGCCGTACACGACCAAGTACATGCCCAGCGAAAAGACGACGATATGCCACGGTGCATGGCGGATCACGTCGCGCGTGGAAATCACCTCGCCCTTGCCGGCCACGCCCAGCAGCAGCGCGGCGCCCACGGCGGCGATCAGGCTGATGGGTACGCCGAGGTGCTCCTGGGAGAAAAAGCCCACCAGCAGCAGCGCCAGCACCAGCCAGCCGGCGCGGAAGGTGGCCAGGTCGCGGATCGCGGCACCTGGGCGCTTGAGTTGCGAGGCATCGTAATTGCGCGGGATATCCTGGCGGAAAAAGAGCAGCAAGACGCCCAGCGTGGCACTCACGGCGACGACGTTGACGGGCAGCATCACGGACGCGTACTGGGCAAAGCCGATCTTGAAAAAATCGGCCGAGACGATATTGACCAGGTTCGACACCACCAGTGGCAAGCTGGCCGTGTCGGCGATGAAACCGGCCGCCATCACATAGGCCAGCGTGGCTTTGGCGGAAAACTTCAAGGCCCGCAACATGGCGATAACGATGGGCGTCAAAATCAACGCGGCGCCGTCGTTGGCGAACACGGCCGATACCGCCGCGCCCAGCAAGACCAGCAGCACGAACAGCTTGCGCCCGCTACCACCGCCCCAGCGCGCCACGTGCAAGGCGGCCCACTCGAAGAACCCGGCCGCGTCCAGCAGCAGGCTGATGATGATCACGGCGATGAAAGTCGCGGTGGCATTCCACACGATATGCCAGACGACAGGGATGTCGGCCCATTGGATCACGCCGGCCAGCAAGGCCACACAAGCGCCGATGGCGGCGCTCCAGCCGATGCCCAGGCCGCGCGGTTGCCAGATAACGAGGGTCAAGGTGGCGAGAAAGATCAGGAAAGCGATCAGCATGGTCTGAGTTCCGGTAAATGGCGTGTTTAATTATTCCATAATACTGGAAATATGGAATTACGCCAATAACCTACACCGTGCTGTCGCATCCTTGCGTGCCGGCTGCGCGGGAAAGAAGGCGGCGGCAAGGACGGGCCTGCAACGCCTGGCGTAGTGCGCGAGGCAAGTTCTTCGGCCCTTCGCACTTGAAATGCCTGAATCGGCTATTATTTTCCACCTGACCTATTCATTTTAAAGGGATTTACATGTCCGATTTGCTTGAAACACTGCAATGGCGCTACGCCACCAAGAAGATGAACCCGGCGAAAACGGTGCCGCAAGACAAGCTCGATCGCATTTTGGAAGCCGTGCGCCTGACGGCCAGCTCCAGCGGCCTGCACCCGTATGAAGTATTCGTGGTGACCAATCCGGCCCTGCGCGAGCAAATCAAGGCGCATGCGTGGAACCAGTCGCAAGTGACGGACGCTTCGCACGTGCTGGTGTTTGCCGCCTGGGATAATTACACGGTCGAGCGCATCAACACGATGTTTGACCTGGTCAACACCGTGCGCGGCTTCAAGAATGAAGGCTGGGAAGCGTATCGTCAGCAAATCCTGGGCACGTATCCGCAGCGCGACGCGGAAACCAACTACCAGCATGCAGCACGCCAGGCATATATCGGCGTGGGCACGGCCCTGATCGCGGCGGCAGAAGAAAAAGTCGATTCGACGCCGATGGAAGGTTTTGATCCGGCCAAGGTCGACGAGATCCTGGGCTTGCGCGAAAAAGGTCTGCGCTCCGTCGTCATGTTGCCGC
The DNA here is from genome assembly GCF_029892305.1 of Janthinobacterium sp. CG_23.4. Lineage (NCBI taxonomy): Bacteria > Pseudomonadati > Pseudomonadota > Betaproteobacteria > Burkholderiales > Oxalobacteraceae > Janthinobacterium > Janthinobacterium sp. CG_23.4. Next base: position 2,694,278 of record NZ_JARXUX010000001.1, read on the forward strand.
TCGGCTATCGCGCCGACGAAGGCGACTGGCTGGTGGACTTGAAAAAAGTGCGCCCCGCACGCGAGCAGTTCATCACCGAAGTGGCATAAGCGCCTCGCCCATCATTGAAAAGCGGATACTGGTGACGGCATCCGCTTTTTTTGCTTTCAGGCTCGCTGCGGGAAGCGTACCGTCACCTGCAAGCCGCGCCCCGCTTGCGCATCGGATAGCGCGATATCGGCCTGGTGGTGTTCGGCGATATGGCGCACGATGGACAGGCCCAGGCCGCAGCCCCAGGCGTCGTTGCCGTCAGGGCGGAAGAAGCGGTCGAACAGGCGCGCATGGTGCTGGCGCGGCACGCCGGGACCGTTGTCCGATACGCGCAGCACGGGCCTGCCCTCTTCCAGCGCGGCCTGCAAATCGACCCTGCCGCCCTGCTGCGTGTAGCGCAAGGCATTGTCGATCAAGTTATTGAGCAACACTTGCAAGCCGTCGGGATCGGCCTGCACCTGCACCGGCCTCGACGCCGACGCCGACGCCGATTCCAGCACGCCCAGGTCGATCGCGCGGCTATCGGCCAGCGCGCTGTGATCGGCCACGGCCGCTTCCAGCAGTTGCCTCAGATCAACTATTTGCAACTGACTGGGCACCAGCGCCGTTTCATGGCGCGCCAGGCTCAATAGCTGGCGCACCAGGTGCGTGCTGCGGTCCAGCCGTTCATGCAGCCGCGCCAGGGCGACGCGGCGTTCTTCCTCGCTGCCGGCCCGCTCGGCCACCTGCAACTGCAGTTTCAGCGCCGTCAGCGGCGAACGCAATTCATGCGCCGCATCGGCGACGAAGCTGCGCTGCGCCGTCAACGCCGCTTCGAACTGTCCCATCAAGCCATTCAACGCCAGCGCCACCGGGCGCAGCTCAGGTAGCATGTCGTGCGCCGCCAGCGGCGTCAGGGCCGAAGGCGAACGGCCCGCCACCGATTCGGCCAGCCGGTGCAGGGGCGCCAGCGCGCGCTCCACCACGACGACGATCAGCAGTGCCAGGATCAGCGCGAACACCAGCAACGGTACGCCGGCGCGCATGGTCATTTGCCAGGCCAGTTGATTACGCACGGCCTGCGCCTGCGCCACCTGTACGTAACGGTTGCGCCGCGTCTCGCCATACAGGCGCCATTGCTCGCCGCGCAGGCTGACATCGGCAAAGCCATCGAGCCCATAGCGTGGCAGTGCCGGCTGCTGCGGCAACACCGATAGCGCCTGGCCACCCTCGTCCCACGCCTGCAGAACGAATCCTTCTTCCGGGTCGTGCACGGCAAACAACCCCGTCGGCGGCGCAAATTCATCGGGCAAGGCTACGGCCAGCTGGCGCAGCTGCAAATCGGCCAGTTCATTGCTTTCCTCCAGCAGCGAGCGGAACAGCGAAATGCCGGCACCGAGCACGCACAGCAAGGTAACGGCCAGCAAGCCCAGCAGCAACTGGCGGCGGATGGTCATCAAGATGCTAGCCGCATCTTGTAGCCCACGCCACGCACGGTCTGGATAGCATCGGCGCCAAACTTCTTGCGCAACTGGTACACGTACACGTCGACGGTATTGCTTTCCACTTCGCTATCCCAGCCATACAGTTTTTCGCTCAGTTGCCGCTTAGACACAACCTTGCCCGGATGGTCGAGCAAGGCGCGCAGCACGGAAAACTCGCGCGGCGGCAGCCTGATCTGCGCACCTGCGTAGCTGACTTCGTGGCTGGCCAGGTCCAGCATCAATGCGCCATGCTCGATGACGGAGCGCGAACGGCTGACGCGGCGGCGCAGCAGCGCACGTATGCGCGCCAGTAATTCATCGAGGTCAAACGGTTTTACCAGGTAATCGTCGGCGCCGCTGTCGAGTCCTTCGACGCGGGCCCGCGTGCCATCGCGCGCCGTGATGATCAGCACCGGCAGCTCGGCACCGCGCGCACGCGTGGCACGCAGCACCTCCATGCCCTCCTTGCCGGGCAAACCCAGATCCAGCAACATCAGATCGTAGGCGAAGCCGGCCAGCGCCAGCTCCGCATCGTGACCATCGCGCACCCAGTCCACGGCATAGCACTCGCCGCGCAAGCCCGCGACCAGACTTTCACCGATCATCGGATCGTCTTCCACCAGCAACACGCGCACGCAGACCCTCACAATCGCAAAAAATAGCGATATCTTACCTTGGCTGGGGCAAGCCGGTTTGGCACTGACCACGCCGGCAAGCACCTGCCCTGGCGTATGCAGGACAGGTGTGCGGTGCTAACGGCTGATTACTGCGCCAGGTAACGTTCCGAACGGGGGCCGTACAACAGGCCGTTCGGCACGCCCGCCGACAACATACGCGCATTGGCCGTGCCAGCGAGGGGGTGGCTGGCATCGGTGCTGCTGTTGATGATCTGCTTGACAGCCGCCGTCACCAGCATGCCGACCAGGCCGCCGCCACTGCTATTATTGCCTTCGTTGCTCGATGCGCTGGCTGCGCCCTGCCACAACAGCGTGCCTGTCTTCAGGTCGACCAGTTTGGCATCGACCGACACCACCGTGTAGCTGTCGATCACGGCATACGTCGTGCCGTACTTGGAGATCGTCACGTACAGGCCCGCGTCAGCGCCAAAGATATCGTTGAGCTTCTTGGCATCGACAGCGTGGATATCGGCGGCATTCGTCAAGCCGTTTTGCTTGAAGGTTTCACCGACCACGGCCACCGGCAGCACATAGTAGCCCGCTTCGGCCAGCGGATAGGTCACTTGCGCGTAGACGCTGTTGCCGGCATTGACTTCCGGCGAGTTGTTCAATGGTGGCAAGACCACGATCGAACGCGGCTTGGCCGCCTTGAAGGCCGTGTAGTCATAAGCGGCCTGTTTGGTAGCGCAACCGACCATGACGATGGCGGGACCCAGGCACAGGGCGATTTTCAATATGCGCGAGATCATAATTTTTCGCCTTTTTTCAATTTACCCAACAGAAAGTCCATATACGGCGTCGACTCCGGGAAGAGTTTTTTCTCATCTTCGAATTGCGCGACGACCTGCTCGGGCTTGCCCGCGATCGAGTACAGCATGCCCAGGTGGGCATGGAAACCCGGCGGCGCACGGTTGCCCTTCGCGGCGATCACTTGCAGGTCTTTTTCCATGGCAGCCATCTGCTGCTCCGGACTTTCGCCCTTCAGGTATTCGTACACTTGCGGCTGATAGCCTTCCCATTGGTACAGGGTCTTCGATTGCGTGGCGCAACCGGTCAGTGCGGCACAGGCGAGCAGTGCCAGCAGGGCAGCGCCCTTGTTCATCATTGTCTGTTTCATCGGATACCTTATTATTTGCGCATTGCGCCCGCTTCGACGCCAGCGACCAGGCGCTCTACCGCTTCGCGCATGGCCAGGTCGAGGACCTTGCCGTTGAGGGTGGCGTCATAGCTGGCAGTGCCGCCAAAGCCCAGTACTTCACGGTTCGACAAGCTGTATTCGCCGGCGCCGGCCGCCGAATACACGACTTCCGAGGTGGCGATGTTGACGACGTTCAACGTTACTTTGGCATACGCTACTTGCGTCTTGCCACGGCCCATGATGCCAAACAATTGCTTGTCGCCTACTTCCTTGCGGCCAAACTCGGTCACGTCGCCGGTCACGACGAAGTCAGCGCCCTTGATGTTCTGGCCCTGCTTCTTGAATTCGGCTTCTTGCTTGAGCTCGGCCATGTTATCGCGGTCGAGCACATTGAAACGATTCGACGTTTGCAGGTGCGCAATCAGGATCGTTTTTGACTGGCTGCCCAGGCGATCGACGCCATCGGAAAAGATGCCGCGCATAAAGTTCGAGCGGTTGTCGAATTTACCGACCGCGATCAGGGTTCGTGGCCCTACGTAAGGGCGATCTGCGCTGGCAACCGTAGGGACAGCCAGGGCTTGTGACGATTCGGAAGCGCAGCCAGCCAATGCCGAGCCGATCAGCGCTGCCATCAACAACGCGCCAGGTTTATTCTTGTTCATAGTGCCTTTATGGTGTGGAGGAACAGGAGCAACCTGCAAGTGAATTTCGGCAAGTTAATTTCCTATTTGCAATTATATGGGACTGCATGCATGACAATACTCTCCAAAAGTAACGATAGCGACGATTGCATTGTTGTCAGCCATGTTACAGCGCAGCAACGGCTTGACTTAGCGCCGCCGATTCATTAACTTAGCAGCCAATAGGTAGAAAATCACTACTGAATGAGTAGTCAATGCGTGGCAAAAAAGCATCAGCGTGCCATCAGCGCCGTAGTCACTGCCGCCACAGACCTTGCCCGCCGACCGGCCTACCCGGATGCCAACGCCACTGCACGCTTTCCTCTGGATGGGTCTCAGGCCATGCCGACACACGATCATTGCCCCTCCCATCCGCTGGCCACGGCGCTGGCGCTCTCGCTGGGCGCCGCAGTCGCCCTGGGCATGTCGCGCTTTTCCTATGGCTTGCTGCTGCCGTCCATGCGCGCCGACCTGGACTGGTCTTACCTGCTGGCCGGAGCCATGAACACCTTCAATGCACTCGGCTATTTTATCGGCGCCCTGGCTACGCCAGCGCTGATGCGCCGCCTGGGCGTGTGGCGCTTGCTGCTCACCGCTTGCGTGCTGGCCAGCATCTTCATGCTAATGTCGGGTCTGGTCAGCGATACGCCTACCCTGTTCCTGCAGCGCGTGTGCGCGGGCGTCGCCAGCGCCTTCATTTTTATCGCCGGTGGTGTGCTGGCGGCGCGCCTCGGTTCCATGCACAGCCAGCGGGCCGGCTTCTACATCGGCCTGTACTACGGCGGGACGGGTTTCGGCATCGCGCTGTCGGCCCTGTTGGTGCCGGCCGCGTTGACGTCGGCCCATGAGCACGGCGCCGCGCATGCCTGGCAATGGCCATGGCTGGCGTTGGGCATCGCCTGCCTGCTCGCCACCGCCATCATGGCCTTGCCGGCGAAAGCCATCGGCGAGTCGCCGCGCGCCCTCGACACGCCACGCCGCTTCGCCTGGCGCGATTTCGCCCCCAGCCTGGCCGGCTATTTCATGTTTGGCGTCGGCTACATCGGCTACATGACCTTCGTCATCGCCCTGCTCAATGAGCAAAGCATGCCGCCCACCTTGATCACCGTGTTCTACACCTTGCTGGGTTTGGCGGTAGTGGCATCGTCGCGTATTTGGGCGCGCATGCTCGACCGCTACAAGGGCGGCGAGTCGCTGGCAATATTGAATGGCGTGCTGGGCCTGGCCACCATAGTGCCCGCGTTGACCAGCTTTGTGCCCCTCGTATTCCTGTCCGGCTTGCTCTTTGGCGCCGTATTCCTGTCGGTGGTGGCCTCGACGACGGCCCTGGTGCGGCATAACCTGCCGCAGCAATCCTGGACGGCCGGCATCAGCGCCTACACGACGGTATTCGCGCTGGGCCAGATCATCGGCCCCATCGCGGTCGGCTGGGTCGCCGATGGCCCGGCCGGACTGGAGCGGGGCTTGATCGCCTCGTCCATCGCCCTCTTCATCGGCGCGGCGCTGGCCGCCCGGCAAAAAGCGCTGGCGCCGGCCATTTAGCACACTGCAAGATGGCCTGCCTTCGCAGCAAGAACACAATGCACACCGATGCACAAAAAATCCCGGCAACGATACATGCCGACACGCGGCAATTCATGCAGGGCCTGTCCGCCCGGGTGCGCGCAGGCGATGCGCAGCCACTGGGCGCCGTGCCCGCGCAAGGAGTGGCGCTCAACTTGCGTGACTGTCCAGGACGAAGTCGACGGCTGCTTGTGCATGTAGCCGGGTGCTGTCGAGCAGGGGCAGGTCGCTGTGCTCCTGCTGCAGCAGCAGGCTGATTTCTGTGCAGCCGAGGACGACGGCTTGTGCACCGCGCGCGGCCAGCGCATCAATTGCGCGCAGGAACACAGCACGTGAGCAAGCTCGCACAATACCGGCGCACAGTTCGGCATAAATGATGTCGTGCAAGGCAGTTTGCTGAGCGTCGGGAGGCAGCAGGACTTCCAGGCCATGCAGCGCCAAGCGGTCGCGCAGAAAGCGTTGCTGCATGGTAAACGAGGTGCCGAGCAAGCCCACCGTATGCAGTCCCAGTGCCTGTGCCGCAGTGCCCACGGGATCGGCGATGTGCAGGAAAGGCAATGGCGTGGCCGATGCAATGTCGTCGGCGAGCACATGCATTGTGTTGGTGCACAGCACGATGCCGTCGGCGCCTCCTGCCTGCAGACGTACGGCCGCATCGCGCAGGATGGCGCCGGCATCTTGCCAGCGACCTGCATGTTGCGCTTGCGCGACGGGGCCGAAATCGACGCTGTAGAGCAGCACGGGCGCAGAGCGTAGCGGCCCACAACGGGCGCGTACGCCCTGATTGATGATGCGATAATATTGAGCACTCGATTCCCAGCTCATACCGCCGATCAAGCCTATTGTTCGCATATACTTTCCTGTCTTAAGTGGTAGATGTAGTGCTGTGAGCCCGGCTAGTATCTCCATGACCAACATTTTGATCTATCAGGAAATTTCACATGGCACGGCCACTTATCGAGGACATTACAGGCGGCGCAATGCCTGTGGTAACGCGCGCTGCAAGCGGACTGTGCCTGCAGCTTTTGCCGGGCGTGCCTTACAGCGCGCGCGACCCCTCGCAGTCACAGAGCATGGGCGTGTCGCTGCAACGTCAGCGGGGCGTGCATGCGATAGGCTCCGACCGGCGCGTCGATTTCGATACATGGCCCGGCGTCCTCGCTTGCACGCCTGCCGGAATTGATATTTTTTCCGAATCTGAGCACGGTGGCGAATATCTGGTACTGCGCTGGCGTGACGCCGCGTTGAGCGACGTGCCGCAGGACGCTAGGCAGCAGAGGCGCGTAGAAATGGCCGGGCACCGGCAGGCTCTCGCTCTGGCGCTACGCCTGCGGCGGCTAATGCTGGCGACCCAGGCCGATCCACTGGCTTTGGAACACGCAGCCTTGGCATTGCTGTCGCTGCGGCAGGTATATCAAGAGGCACCCCGACGCGTGGCGCGGGCTAACATGGCGCGGGTGCTGGAGCGCATCGCTTGCCAATTTGACCAAGGACTGACCCTGCAACGGCTGGCTGCAGACGAAGGCTTGCCACTCCTGCGCTTCCTGCGCGACTTTACTCGGGCGACAGGCATGACACCGCATGCCTACATCGTAGAAACGCGCGTGCAGGCGGCGCGGAACATGCTACTGGAGGTGGACAGGCCTCTGGCAGACATCGCTTATGCCAGCGGTTTCGCTCATCAATCGCACATGGGCAGTGCCATGCGCGCCGCCCTGGGCTTGACGCCAGGCCAGTATCGCCAGTTGCTGGTGACTTAAATCGTGGGTGGCAGACAAAGCGAAAAGGCCGGTCGACCGAATGAGAACACCTGCTAGACCGGCCAGATGCATAAGCAACAAACGGTCGGCATCGATGTCGGACAGTATCGACAGGCAAGCATGGCGGCAGCGCTGACAACACAAAAGCCTGCCGCCATGCCAATTCATGAAACATTCAGGCTAGAGCCATGCGTAGGCCCGACCCAAGCTTGGCCCCATGACTGATAGCGGGCGCGTTGCGGTGCGCGACACAGTGCGCTGACACCCGAGCATTACCGGGAAAGCATGTTTTGGTGGACGTGCGCTATTGGCGCCGACTAGAGCATTTGAAACGGGTAATGTCAGCACTTCTGAGTGCGGCATGCTTGCTGCTTCTGCCATGCGTGCGCTGGCGCCACATACGAAAGCTTGATGCTTTCATTTCCGTGCGCATCAGTTCGATCACCGCTTGCTGGTTCAAGCCAAATTGCATCTCGATGGCATCGAAGGTAGTGCGGTCCTCCCACGCCATTTCAACAATACGATCAATTTCTTGGTCGCTTAAAACACGCTTTTGCATAATTCTCCTTTTTCGTCCAAGCACCATAGATAGGACCTTTTGATGACACAAGCGCGTCATCGCTTTGACCGGCGTCCACCGGCGTCCGTAGGCTAACTGCAATGGCGCTGGCACCAGCATCATCAAAGTGGACCCCAGTGTCAAGGCAGGAATGAATTTAGTTTAGGCTGTGCTTGAATCATCGCGCCGCCGCCGATACCCGTACGGTACACATTGCTTGGCGTGTCGTTGCCCAGCGCCTGGTGGAACCGTTCCTCGTTGTAAAGCATCATGTGCGCCGCCAAGCCCATAAAGTTTCTTAAGTAATGCACCGATCGCTTGAAATGGCACATCGCTACCTTGGTCGAACTGCGATCCCGCTATCTGATACTGGTAAAGCTCGAGGGGAAGGACACCGTACAGGCCAATTACACAGGCACAAAAAAATCCGACCACGTCATGTGTCGGCTTTAATGTAAGTACTTGATTTTGTTACGAATTCTTGGTGGGAAGTGCAAGTTTCGAACTTGCGACCCCTGCAGTGTGAATGCAGTGCTCTACCCCTGAGCTAACCTCCCGAAGCGAGGCGAATTATCGCATAGGTGTTGCGGCATCTGCAAGGGCTGGCAACAGGAAATTTAGTATGCGAGGCTTTTTTCTCAGCTTGCCAATGGTGGCGCCAGGACGGCGGTCCAGATGCATTGGCCTTTGGCGGCCTTGTCCAGGCCGGCGATGGTCGCTTCATGGGCGGCGAGTTCGTCGGCAGTGGCGCTCTGGAAGATGACTTCGGCGAGTGGCACGATTTCCAGTACGGTACCATCGGCAGCGACTTCCACTTCTTCCATGCTCAGGCTGTTTTGCCCGCGCGTCATGGCCAGGTAGACGTCGGCCAGCAATTCCGAGTCGAGCAGCGCGCCATGCAGTTTGCGGTGGGCGTTCGAGACGCCGTAGCGGTCGCACAGGGCATCGAGCGAGTTGCGCTTGCCTGGATGCATTTCCTTGGCCTGCACCAGGGTATCGATGACGCCATGCACCTGCTCATGCACGGGCGGCAGGTTCAGGCGCTTGAATTCCGCGTTGAGGAAGCCGATATCGAACGGGGCGTTGTGAATAATCAATTCGGCGCCGGCGATATACGCGCGCAATTGTTCCGCGATCTGCGCGAATTTTGGCTTATCGCTGAGAAATTCCGTCGTCAATCCGTGGACGGCGAGCGCGCCCTCTTCCGAATCACGCTCGGGATTGATGTAATGGTGAAAATTGTTCCCCGTCAACATACGGTTGTTCAGCTCAACCGCACCGATTTCCAGGATGCGGTCACCTGTGCGCGGATTGAGGCCGGTGGTTTCAGTATCGAGAACAATTTGACGCATGGCAGATTCAGTCGTAAAAGCAAAAAGCGAAGGGCACAGTATAGCAAAGCTGCGCCCTTCGCTTACAACTAGTTAGGCCCGGACGCCCGTCAAAAACGTCGTCAGCGGCAGCGATTTGCGGCCAAGAAGCGCAACCGTGCTCACTCTAGCGTCGCTGCGCTGGTGAGCAGCGCCGGCCGGCAATGCGCGAGGCAGGAAGCGCAGCCGGCTGAGCTTGCGGGCGCTTATGCGCGCACGGTTTCCACGCCCAGGTTGGCCAGTGCATCGGCCCGCTCGTTGCCAGGATGACCATTGTGGCCACGCACCCAGCGCCATTCCACTTCATGAACGGCCTGGGCCGTATCGAGGGCCTGCCACAGGTCGACGTTCTTGACGGGAGCCTTGGCCGCCGTTTTCCAGCCACGCGCCTTCCAGCCGTGTATCCATTCACTGATACCCTTCTGGACATATTGGCTATCGGTATAAATCACCACTTGGCAGGGACGTTTGAGCGCCGTCAAGGCTTCGATCACGGCCTGCAATTCCATGCGGTTATTCGTCGTGTTCAGTTCCCCGCCATAAATTTCTTTCTTGGCACCGTCGGCCACCATCAGTGCGCCCCAGCCGCCTGTGCCGGGATTTCCCTTGCATGCGCCATCGGCGTAAATTTCTACCTTGTCTTCAAACTTAGCCATCTTGCTGTTCCCGCCTTTTATTCGTGACCGGTGCGCCTGCGGGCGCCGTCGCCGGTTTCTTGGTCCACGCCGGACCGATCAAACGCATCCCTTTGACACGCTTGATCGCCTGCACTATATACACTGCACCCAGATATGGCCACCAACGCGTACCCGCCTTGTCCATGAAGGCGTTGCGGCGCAGCCATTTTTCTGTCCTGCAGGCAGGTACGTAGCAGCCAAAATAGCTTTGACTGACGCCCATGTTGAGCAATTTTAACCAGTCTTTCATGCGCGCCATAGAGATCAGCTCGCCCGCCTGCGGCAGGTAATGGCGTCCCGTGAACCTCGCCAAGCCCTGCCGCACGCCCCACAGGCTGGCCGGATTGAAGCCGCAAACGATCACGCGCCCCTCCGGTATCAGCACGCGCTCGACCTCGCGCAAGACCTGGTGTGGCTCGGCGGCAAATTCGAGTACGTGCGGCAAGATCACCAGGTCCAGACTTTGCGATTCAAACGGCAGTTCATCGAAGGCCGATACCAAGGTCAGGCGCCGCTCCTGCGGCGAGCGTGACGGCAGGCGCGAATCGAGCAGCCATTTGTTCGGCATGCGGCTGGCGGCCAGCGCGTCGAGCTGGGGCAAGCCGATCTGCACCGCGTTGTAACCGAAGATGTCGACGCTCAGGCTGTCGAGGCATTGCTGCTCCCAGGCGCGCACATACAGGCCGGCCGGCGTCTGCAGCCAGCCATCAAGCGCTATAATGGATTTTTCGGATGCCGCACTGTCCATTCAGTTTTCTCTCTTGCTCATGACACACTCCCCTGAACACGCTTTATCGGTACTTGCCGTGCCTGCCTTTGCCGACAACTACCTTTGGCTGATCCACGACGGCCGCCATGCCGCCGTGGTCGACCCTGGCGATGCGATGGCCATCCTCGATGTGCTGCAAGCCCATCGGTTGACCTTGTCCGCTATTTTACTCACACACCACCACGCCGACCACACCGGTGGCGTACCTGAATTGTTGCAGCATTTCGCCGTGCCCGTCTTTGGCCCGCGCCATGAGGCTATCACAGCCATCACACAGCCGCTTGCCGAAGGCGATGTCGCCTATGTGGCCGCACTGGGATTGCAGATGACGGTCATCGACGTACCCGGCCATACCAAGGGACATATCGCTTACGTGCGCCAGCGCGACGAGCGCAACGGCTCGCCGTGGTTGTTTTCCGGCGATACCCTGTTTGCCGGTGGCTGCGGCCGCCTGTTCGAAGGCACGCCGGGTCAAATGGCAGACTCGCTGGGCAAACTGGCCGCCCTGCCCGACGACACCGAGGTATTTTGCGCGCATGAGTACACCTTGTCCAATCTGCGCTTCGCTAACGCCGTCGAGCCGGGCAACCTGGCCTTGCAGGAACGCATCGCTATCGACACGGAAAAGCGCCAGCAAGGCTTATCGACCGTGCCGTCGACGATTGCGATGGAAAAAGCCACGAATCCCTTCCTGCGCTACCGCGAGCCGGCGATTTTGACCAGCCTGAAGGTAGAAGGCAAGCTGGCCACCGACGCCTCCCCCGTGGAAGCGTTTGCGGCGCTGCGCATGTGGAAAAACAACTTTTAAGCTTCTGTTTCTAAAAAGAAAAATCCCGGCGATGCCATCAGGCATCGTCGGGATTTTTTTATCGATTTACTTGATCAGGATCAGATTTCTTCGTACAGGGGCAAAGTCAGGAATTCGGCGAACGATTCCGACGTCGACATTTCCTCGAAAATCTGGCCGGCACGCACATAAGTCGGGCCGTCGCCGCCGGGCGCATCGCGCTGTACCTTGGCCAGCTCTTCAGGAATCATGGCGCGCACCATCTCGGCCGTCACCTTGCGGCCATCTTCCAGCACACCCTTGCTCGATCGAATCCACTGCCACACTTGCGAGCGGCTGATCTCGGCCGTGGCCGCATCTTCCATCAGGTTGTGGATAGGCACGCAACCGTTGCCGGCCAGCCAGCTGCCCAGGTAGTGGATGCCCACGTTGATGTTGTAGCGCAAACCTGCTTCCGTGATGGGCGCTTCGGGCTGGAAGTTCAGCAAATCCGACGCCTGGACGTCGATGTCGGGACGCTGCTTGTCGATCTGGTTCGGCTTGTCACCGAGCACTTTCGTGAACTCGCCCATGGCCAGTTCCACCAGACCCGGATGGGCAACCCAGCCGCCGTCGTAGCCGTCGGTGGCGTCGCGCGCCTTGTCGTTGCGCACGCCGCCCATGGCGATGTCATTTTTTTCCGGATCGTTCTTGATCGGGATCAAGGCCGCCATGCCACCGATCGCTGGTGCGCCGCGTTTGTGGCAAGTTTTCAGCAGCAGCAAGGCATAAGCGCGCATGAAGGGCGCCGTCATCGTCACTTTTGCGCGGTCGGCCAGGCAGAAATCCTTGTCGAGCTTGAATTTCTTGATGCAAGAGAAGATGTAATCCCAGCGGCCCGCGTTCAGGCCCGAGCTGTGTTCTTTCAGTTCGTACAGGATTTCATCCATTTCGAAGGCTGCCAGGATGGTTTCGATCAGCACGGTTGCCTTGATCGTGCCTTGTGGCAAGCCCAGTTCGTTTTGCGTCATGACGAAGATGTCGTTCCACAGGCGCGCTTCCAGGTGCGATTCCATCTTCGGCAGATAAAAGTAGGGACCGGCGCCGCGTGCCAGTTGCTCCTTGGCGTTGTGGAACATGAACAGGGCAAAGTCGAAAATGCCGCCGGAAATGCGCTTGCCGTCGACCAGCACATGCTTTTCATCGAGGTGCCAGCCGCGCGGGCGCACCACGAGGGTGGCGATCTTGTCATTCAACTTGTATGACTTGCCATTTTGCTCCAGCGAAATGGTCTTGCGCACGGCGTCGAACATATTGATCTGGCCCGTCAACTGGTTATCCCAGTTCGGCGTGTTCGAATCCTCGAAGTCCGTCATATAGCTGTCGGCGCCGGAATTAAATGCGTTGATGACCATCTTGCGCTCGACGGGGCCGGTAATTTCCACGCGGCGGCATTCGAGCGCCTGTGGAATCGGCGCAATCTTCCAGTCACCGTCGCGAATATGCGCGGTTTCTGGCAGGAAATCAGGACGTTCACCCGCGTCGAGACGCTTGGCGCGCTCCACGCGCAGGGCCAGCAATTGCTGGCGGCGCGGCTCGAATTGACGCGTCAGCTTGGCCACCAGCGCCAGCGCTGCCGGGGTCAGTATCTGTTCGTAGCCGGGTTTGATTTCACCCGATATGTGCATGCCCTCTGGAAGTGCGATGGTGTTCTGCATCATGAAGTTCTCCGGTTTTTAATCAATATAAGAAAAAGTAATCTGGCGATCCAAGTATAAGCGGAACGATTGCGCTGGCAAGCCGGACAAAGGTGCGAAAACACTCTGCCGGGCGGCACGTTTGTTCTATAGTATTGCACTATAAGGCATGGAAACGAGATTAAAAATCACTTCATCTATGCGTTTTTATCACAAGTGATGGCATAGCAGGAGCACGGCATGGGACAGTTCAGACAAATATCAACGTTCGTGGAAGTGGTGGCCAAGGGCAGCCTGTCGGCAGCCGCGCGCGCAGAAGGCATCGCCCCGGCCATGATAGGTCGGCGCCTCGATGCGCTGGAGCAGCGCCTGGGCGTGAAACTGCTGCAGCGCACGACGCGCAAACTGGCCTTGACGAATGAAGGCGCTGCCTTCCTCGAAGATTGCCAGCGCATACTCGGTGAGCTGGAAGAGGCGGAGGCGGCCGTGGCCGAGCGCAGCGTGAAGGCCAGCGGCCATTTGCTTATTTCCGCGCCGGCCGGCTTCGGGCGCCAGCACGTGGCGCCGTTGATTCCCTCGTTTGTGGCCGAGCACCGTGACGTGACGGTGTCGCTGAACCTGAACGACCGCCTGGTCGACCTGATCGGCGAAGGCATCGACGTGGCCATCCGCATCGCCAGCCTGTCCGATTCCTCGCTCGTCAGCACCAAGTTGGCCGATAACCAACGCGTGCTGGTCGGCTCGCCCGCCTACCTGAAACGGGCCGGCACGCCGCGCATCCCGGCCGATCTGGCCAAACACAACTGCCTGGCGATCAGCAGCGAAGGCAGCCAGCGGGGCTGGACCTTCCGCGAAAACGGCAAGAATGTGATTTTGAAGGTGGCGGGCAATATGGTCTGCAACGATGGCGAAGTGCTGCACGACTGGGCCCTGGCCGGCAAGGGCCTGGCTTGGCGGTCGATGTGGGAAGTGGGCGCGGAAATCGCCTCCGGCCAGTTGGTGACGGTGCTGGACCAGTTTGCCGCCCCGGGAAACGATATTTACGCCGTGTTCGCCCAGCGCCGCCATTTGCCGCTGCGCATCCGGGCCTTCGTGGATTTTTTAAGGCATTCGTATTCGCAAGCCGATTACTGGCGCGAACGCACTAACTGAGGACACCGGAGGGGCCAAGCACAGCGGCTGACTCAGCGGAGGTCGGCTTAGACGGTGACGCAAAGTACGTCGAAAAGAACGCGTGGCCCTTAAAACACAGGTGAAATCCATGCCTCACAGAAATTTAGGCGAAAAAAAATCCTCGGAGACCGAGGATTTCTTTATTTCGTTTGATCCAGCGTATTAGATTGGCTGAATGTTCGAAGCTTGCTTGCCTTTAGGGCCAGCGGTCACTTCAAAAGAAACGCGTTGGTTCTCTTGCAGGGACTTGAAGCCGTTCGACTGGATAGCCGAGAAGTGAGCGAACAGATCTTCGCCGCCTTCGTCAGGGGTAATAAAGCCGAAACCCTTCGAATCATTGAACCATTTTACGATGCCAGTTGCCATTACAATTTCCTATTTCAGTTAAGTTGGGCTTGCGCCCGTTATATCGTTTGAAGCAAGAAAGAAATGACAGACAAACTGCACAACTACCTCGAATCCAACGATGCCCAATTATACCAACAAAACTGAGGAAAACCATTCTTTCGCAAAATAAACTTGCGAACACTACTTTAATAGTCAAATCCCCGTCTTGCTGCACCCTGTACCAGCGGTCTGGAGACACTATATCCTAATCTGCAACGTCGATGCCTTGCGTTGCATCAAATGAATCATTGCAACCACATCTTTATGGCGCTGTCATTCACGCACTGAAATGCGTCGCGCCCGCATCGAGCGCCGCCCAATGCAGCAGTGTCTCTACTTGACCCCGCACGGCCGGCCATTCTGCCACTGCCTGCGCGGGGGCATTGAGCATGGCACGCACCTGTTGCTCGATACGCCGGCACTCCTGGCCCAGCACGGCAAAGCCGAAGGTCGCGGCCGAGCCGGCCACCGTGTGCAGCGCGCCATGCAGCGCCGTCAATGGCTCCAGACGTGGGCCTTCGCTATCGCAGCGGCCGCTTGCCTGCTTGATCGCCTGCATCAGTGCAGGCACGCGGGTCGCATATTTTTCATTCAGGGCGCGCATGCGCGCGCGAAAATCCGGGTCGATCAAGGTTGCCATCGCCATACTCGCCTGAAAGGCTTACTTGGTACCGAAGATGCGGTCGCCGGCGTCGCCCAGGCCCGGCACGATGTAAGCATGGTCATCCAGGTGCGAATCGAGCGAGGCGCAGAACATCTTGACGTTCGGATGCGCGTTCTGGAACACCGTCACGCCTTCCGGTGCGGCCACCAGCGCCAGGAAGATGATCTGCTCGTCCGTCACGCCCCGCTTCTTCAGCACATCGACGGCGTAGACGGCCGAATTGCCGGTCGCCACCATCGGGTCGCACAGGATGAAGGTGCGCTCGTTCAAATCAGGCAGGCGCACCAAGTATTCCACCGGCATATGGGTGGCCGGGTCGCGGTACACGCCGATGTGGCCGACGCGGGCCGATGGCACCAGGTTCAGCAAGCCGTCGCTCATGCCGATGCCGGCGCGCAAGATAGGGACGATGGCCAGTTTCTTGCCTGCAATGACAGGCGCGTCGATCGTGACCAACGGGGTCTTGATTTCACGCGTGGTCAGCGGCAGGTCGCGCGTGATTTCATAACCCATCAGCAGCGTGATTTCCTTGAGCAATTCGCGAAACGTGCGCGTCGACGTGTCGTGCTCGCGCATGTGGCTCAGCTTGTGCTGGATCAAAGGGTGATCGGTAATGAACAAATTCGGGAAGCGTGGATCTTGTTTCATATTGTTTTTCTTTCTCTACTCTCTGACGCTGCGGCAAGCCTGGGCCACAGGCGTACTGTGTGTCGATAAAATGATGGATGGGTGCATTATCCCAGCCCATAGCCCGCCTGTGGCCGGAATTTTTGAATTAATCAGATTTATTGAGCTCAACACTCGCGCAGTGCGCGCGCCAGGATGGCCGCACAATCGGCGCCCGCCGGCAAGCGGCCATACGCCCCGCCCGGCGCCTGCACCAGTCGCGACTGCAGGAACACCTGCGAGATAAAGGGCGGCGCGTGGCGCAGCAGCAATCCCGCCTGCACGGCCAGCACGATGCGCTCGGATAATCGCCTGGCGCCAAATTCATCCATCTGCGCCCCTTCCAGGTCGGCCAGCAAGCGCCTGCGGTACTCAGTGAAGGCAGCGTCGGCGTCGCCGGCCAGCGCCAGCTCGCCCGCCAGGGCGTCGCGCGCGGCCGGCGACTTGCCGAAGGCGCGCAAGACGTCCAGGCACATGACGTTGCCCGAACCTTCCCAGATCGCGTTCACGGGCAGCTCGCGATACAAGCGCGCCAGCGGCGCATCTTCCACATAACCGGTGCCGCCCAGCACCTCCATCGCCTCAAAGCCGAAAGCGGGACCGCGCTTGCATATCCAGTACTTGCCAGCCGGCGTGAGCACGCGTGCCAGCATCGCTTGCTGTGGATCGTCTTTTTCATCGAAACAACGAGCCAGGCGCAGCGCAAAGGCCGTGGCCGCTTCCGATTCCAGCGCCAGGTCGGCCAGCACGTTTTGCATCAAGGGCTGCTCGACTAGCGGCTTGCCGAACACGGCCCGCTGGCGCGCGTGATGCAATGCCTGGCTCAAGGCGGCGCGCATGATGCCCGTGCTGCCCAATATGCAGTCGAGGCGCGTGTGGCTGGCCATGTCCAGGATGGTGGCAATGCCCCGCCCCGGCTGCCCTAGCAGCCAGCCGTAGGCATTGGCGAACTCGACTTCCGCCGAGGCATTCGAGCGGTTACCCAGCTTATCCTTCAAGCGCTGCACGCGGATGGCATTACGGCTGCCATCGGGCAGGTAGCGGGGCAGGAAAAAGCACGACAAGCCGCCCTCCAGCGCCTGTGCCAGGATTAAATGGGCGTCGCATTGTGGCGCCGAGAAAAACCATTTGTGGCCGACGATGCGCCAGGCACCGCTGGCCTCGTCGCCGAACAGGGCTTGCGCCTCGGCCGGCGGCACCGGCACGGCGCGCGTGGTGTTGCTGCGCACGTCCGAGCCGCCCTGCTTTTCCGTCATGCCCATGCCGACCAGGGCGCCGCGTTTGTGCTCCACGGGCAGGGAGCGAGGATCATATTGGCGCGACAGGATCTTCGGCAGCCAGCGCGCGGCGATATGCGGCAGATCAAGCGCCTGGCGCAAGGCCGGCACCGAGGCGTAGGTCATCGTTACGGGACACTGCGTGCCGTTTTCCACCTGCCCTATTAATATGTAGGCCGCCGCGCGCGCCACCTGGGCGCCAGGGCCAGGCGAAGTCCACGGTGACGCGTGCGCACCGGCTCCCACAAGGATGGCCATCAGCGCATGCCAGGCCGGATGAAATTGCACTTCGTCGTTGCGGCGCCCGGCCCGATCGAATTGCTGCAGCTCGGGCACATGGATATTGGCCAGGCGCGCCAGCGCATACGTCTCGGCGCAGCCCAGCTTCGCGCCCAACGCATCGAGCTCCTGCAGCGCCGCGCCACCGCCCTCGTGCCGCAGCGCCTCGATCAAGGCGGGATCGCAGGCGAACAGATTGACGTTTTCAAACGGCGTGGCCTGGTTGAAAACTTCATGCGTGTCAAAGGCATTCATGGAGGCCTTGCGTGATTTGTTATCATGGCGCCCTTGCTATCCTTGGCGCAGCGTCAACACCTTCAACTACCAGACTAGCGCAAAGCGCATGGCAAGGCAAGCGCGCGCCAGGAAGCAAGCGCAGCAGCATATTTCCCCAGGAAAAGAAAAAATCTGCGCGTATCGCGCACGATGATTTTTTTTCATGGAAGGCAAGAATATTTGCAAAACCTGAAGCAATGTTGCTCTATTTCATGTAACCAAATGTTTTTCAATGATACATTTCGTGTAGATCGCGTTCCGATAGTTACTCTCGGCCGAAGATGGCGCGCGTAGCGCACGATGCACTCTTTCGTTGGCGCCCCTGCACTGCTGGGGCGCTGGCAGTGACAACAGATAAAAGATAACAAAAAGGTAAAATCCAGCACGATGTTTTCCAGCACCCCATCCGCCGCCCACCGCGAGGCACGCCACGAGTTGGACAACCTCATGGAAGAGGCCGGCGACCTCGTGTTCCGGCTCGATACGGACGGCCTGATCCTGTTCGCCAGCAAGCGCGCGCACACCCTGTTCAGCGCGCCATCGGGCCTGTGCGGCCATTTGCTGCTGCCGCTGGCCGCCGAAGCATCGCGCGCCGCGCTGCAGGCCGCACTGCAAGATTGCCTGGAAGAACCGGGGCGCCTGGAAGTGCGCCTGCAAACGCCGGACCAGGAAATCTGGTTCGAGCTGCGCCTGTCTTCTTATATGAATGCAGACGGCATCGCCGAATTGCTGGTGGTCGGGCGCGACACATCGGCCCAGCACAACACGGAGGAACGCCTGCGCCACATGGCTACGCACGATGCGCTGACGGGACTGCCGAACCGCCTGCTGCTGTCGGACCGCATCCGCATGGTCATCGCCCAGGCGGCGCGTTCCCGGCAGAGCTTTTACGTGGCCACCATCGGCCTCGATGGGTTTAAAAAAGTCAACGATGGCCTCGGCCATCCCGTCGGCGACGCCGTGCTGCGCCTGGCCGCCATGCGCCTGCGCAAGACGCTGCGCGACAGCGACACGCTGGCGCGCGTGGGTGGCGATGAATTCGTTGCCGTACTGCCCGGCAGCGCCACCGATGCGCAGATCAAGCTGGTGACGGGGCGCCTGCTGGCAACCCTGCAAGCGCCTTTCGAAGTCGATGGTCACACCATCTACGTGGGGGCATCCGTGGGCGTCTCGATCTATCCACTGCACGCCGACGATGAAGTGCGCCTGGTGGCACTGGCTGATGCGGCCATGTCGCGCGCCAAGGAGACGGGAAAGGCCCGCTGCCTGGTCTACAGCCCGCGCCTGAACGGTCCGTCGGAACATGACATCTCGCTGGAAGCGGCCATGTTCAACGCCGTGCGAGAAGGCGAGTTTTTGCTCTTTTATCAGCCCATCGTCGACGCGCACACGCGGCAAATCCAAGGTTTCGAAACACTGATGCGCTGGAAGCACCCTACCCTGGGCCTGGTACCGCCGGTGCGCTTCATCCCGATTGCCGAAGCCAATGGCCTGATCAACCTGCTGGGCGCCTGGGCGCTGAAGTCGGCCTGCGTGCAGCTCAAGCAGTTCCAGGACGTGGCCAAGCGGCCGCTCTACATCTCGGTCAACATCAGCCCGCGCCAGTTCCGCAATGACAAATTCCTCGACGTGCTCGATGACGCCATCGCCTTTTCAGGCCTCTCGGGCGAACACCTGGTGCTGGAAATCACGGAAGGCACGCTGATGACCGACCCCGTGCATGCGGAAACCATCCTCGTCAAGATGACGGAGCGCCGCGCGCGCATCGCCATCGACGATTTCGGCACCGGCTATTCCTCGCTCGCATATTTAAAGCGCTTCCCCATTTCCGTACTGAAGATCGACCGTACCTTCATCAAGGACTTGCCCGGATCGAGCAAGGATGCGGCCATCTGCAACACCATTCTCGACCTGGCCAAGCATTTGACTTTGTCCGTGGTGGCCGAAGGCGTGGAAACGGAGGAGCAGATGCACTTCATGGCGTCGCGCGGCTGCCAGTATGTGCAAGGCTATTTGACAGGCAAACCGATGCCGGCCCATGCTGCGCTATCAGCCTTGAGCGAAAGAACCTATGCGACGCTGGTGTCCACGCCGCATGCCCATGAACAGCGCGGAGGGGGGCAATGAATCCATGTCATTTCTCGGTGCCGACACAGCTCGGCAAAAACACCCTGGACCTGCTGTGGGCGCGCACGCGCCAACAGGGCGACATGCCCGGCTTCGCGAAAGCCATCAGCGCCATCCTCGGCGCCATGCGCGGCGAGGATGACCATGAATTCGACATCACGCAAACGGTGTTGTCCGATCCTGTCCTCACGAACAAGGTGCTGCGACTGGCCAATAGCGGCATGTATTCAGCTTTCGGCCAGCGAGTCAACACGATCTCAAAGGCCGTGCTGGTGCTGGGCATCGATGCCATCGGCCATCTGGCGCTGGGCTTGAAACTGATCGAGGAACTATCGCAGGCCTCACCCGACTCCGTCAGCGCCCACGTGGAAATGGAAAAGGCCGTGCTGGCCGGAATGGTGGCGCAGCAGGTAGCCACCAACGCCGGCAACGTGCAGGCGGAGCAAGCCGTCGTCTGCGCCATGCTGCACACTCTTGGCCGCATGATGGTGACGTTCTACATGACCGATTTCTGGACGCGCATGCAGGCGCATGCGGGTGCCGGCAATGAGGCGGCGGCGCGCGAAATTCTCGGTATATCGCTGCCGGAAGTGGGCTATGCCACGGCTGCCCACTGGGGCTTGCCGCAGCACCTGATCAACGGCATGCACCCGATGGAGCCGTCGCTCGACAACGCCCCCCTCAACGGCACGGACTGGATGGCGGGCCTGTCGACCATGGCAGCGCGCTGCGCCGACTCGCTGTGGCATGACGATGCGGCCGGCGCGGCACGGGTGCATTCCCTGATCGACGACTATGCCGATACGCTGGGCATGACCTCGACGGACCTGGCGGTGGCCGTGGACAAGGCCAAGACAATGGCTGCGGCCGACCTGTCGATCGCGCCCTTGTCGAAACCGGCCGAACGGCGCGCGCGCCAGCTGGCCTCGACGCGCATGCGCGCCGAGGGCAATCGCATCCTGATCGGCGGCCTGGCCGACTTGCGCAGCGCCATCGGCAGCGCCAACCCGGGCCAGATGGTCTCGATGGCGCTAGAAACGCTACACCAGGGCTTTGATTTTTCGCGCTCGGTGGCTTTCGTGCGCAACCACCGCGATCATTTGTACTCGGCGCGCATCAGCATGGGCGAAGGCATGGCCGATCTGCAAGACCTGATGGTGTTTGGCGACGCCTATGAGCCGAACGTGTTCCACGCGGCCCTCAATAGCGACCGCGTGATTTTCATCGACAATGCGCGCGACCCGAAATTTGCCGCCAAGCTGCCGCAATGGTGGAAAGCCACGCTGTCGGAGGCGCGCAGCTTTATCGTACTGCCTCTGTCGGCCAACGGCCACCCCACAGGCTTCTTGTACGGCGACTGGGACGACAGCTTCCCGCCGATCCAGCTGAACCAGACGGAATTTAGCCTGATCAACGAGATACGGGCGTTATTGGTGCAGTCGGTGGAGATGCGCCACCAGCTGGAGCTGGTGGCAAATAAGGTTGCATGAGAACACCTGACCAAACCTACTGCGCGTCGGTATAGGCGGCCTGCGATGCTCACCGTACCTTCGTACGGTTGCGCTTCTCAGCCACCTCTCCCTTCCGCTCGCTACGGTTTTGTCAGGTGTCGCAAGCGTCGTTGTTAAACGAGAAGACGACCATCATGGGTCGTAGGTCGGATTAGGGCCGCAGGCCCGTAATCCGACGACCTTCAGCTTACTTCAACTTCGGCGTCTTCACCGAGACATCACCGCACTGCGCGCGGTGCATCAGGGCATGGTCGATCAGTACCAGCGCCAACATGGCTTCGGCGATCGGCGTGGCGCGGATGCCCACGCAAGGATCGTGGCGGCCGAACGTTTCCACCATCACGGCATTGCCCTCTTTATCGATCGAACGGCGCGGCGTGCGGATCGACGACGTCGGCTTGATGGCGATCGAGACACTGATATCCTGCCCCGTCGAGATGCCACCGAGTACGCCACCGGCGTTATTGCCGATAAAACCTTGCGATGTCAGTTCGTCGCCGTGCTCGGAGCCCTTCTGCGCGACCGAGTCGAAACCGGCGCCGATTTCCACGCCCTTGACGGCATTGATGCCCATCATGGCATAGGCGATGTCGGCATCGAGCTTATCGTAGATGGGCTGGCCCAGGCCGACCGGCACGTTTTGCGCCATCACATCAATACGCGCGCCGATGGAATCGCCATCACGGCGCAATTGGTCCATGGCCGCTTCCATGCGCCCGATCAGGTCGGCATCGCCGCTGGCGGCAAAGAAGGGGTTCGCATGCACGTGTTCCCAAGACTGGAACGGCACGGCAATGTCGCCCAGTTGGCTCATGCAGCCCTTGAAGGTGGTGCCGTACTGCTGCAGCAGCCATTTCTTGGCGATCGCCGCCGCCCCCACGACGGGCGCCGTCAGGCGCGCCGAGGAACGCCCGCCGCCGCGCGGGTCGCGCACGCCGTATTTATGCCAATACGTGTAGTCGGCGTGGCCGGGGCGGAAGCTTTCCGCGATATTGCCGTAGTCCTTGCTGCGCTGGTCTTCATTGCGGATCAGCAGCGCAATCGGCGTACCCGTGGTCACGCCTTGATACACACCAGAGAGAATTTCCACAGTGTCCGATTCCTGGCGCTGCGTCACGTGGCGCGAGGTGCCCGGCTTGCGGCGGTCCAGCTCGGGCTGGATATCGGCTTCCGACAGGACCAATCCCGGAGGACAGCCGTCGATCACGCAGCCGATAGCCGGGCCATGCGATTCGCCGAAAGTGGTAACAGTAAACAGTTTGCCAAAAGAATTGCCGGACATAATAGGAAGTGTGAAAGACTGTAAAACCCAATTCTACCAGCCTGCGGGGCAGGCCATGCCGCCAATGCAGCCGCAAAGCGCGATATTGCGCCGTGCGCATCGCCATTTTCATATCTCGGGGAGTTTTTGATAGAAAAAACATCAAATAGGCGTTGCAAGAGTGCAATGCAAGAAAAATTGCACTCAACAGCAGACTTAAAAAAGCATTTTGCTTATTAAATAGCTATATACTTAGGTGTTAGCGCGCCCACAATATCCGATGCCAAGCCGGGACTGTGCTGCGCCGAGAGCATGTCACAAAATGCCCAGGGCCAGGCGTCGTTGCCGAAGACAGTACGCATGTACGGCAAGGCAGCCCAACAACGCCATGGGCTTTTTTGACGCGCTCGTAAAAAATATCGAGTCATCTTGGAGAAGCTATACATGCCCGCACCGATCATCCCCCTTGACGCCAACAAGGACGATCACGACGACCTGGTATTCCTCAATGAGCCACCAGCGGCGCCGCTGGCCGTCGCTCCGCGCAGCGTGTGGCGAGTGATGATCATCGACGACGATGAAGACGTCCACTCCACCACCACTTTCGCCCTGGGCAATCTGGAAATGCAGCACCGCCCGCTCGAATTCATACACGCGTATTCGGCCGGCCAGGCGCGCGAACTGCTCGAGCATGAATGCGATATTGCCGTCATTCTGCTCGACGTGGTAATGGAACAGGACGATGCGGGCCTGCATCTGGTGCGCTACATCCGCGAAACCTTGAAGATGACGGATGTACGCATCATCCTGCGCACGGGCCAGCCCGGCTATGCGCCGGAAATTGACGCCATCCGCGATTTCGACATCAACGACTACAAGACCAAGTCCGAGCTGACGCGCATCAAGCTGTTTACCACGGTAACGGCAGCCATCCGCTCCTACGAGCAGATACGTTCGATCAGCAACAGCCGGCGCGGCCTGAGCCGCATCGTCCACGCCAGCACTGAGCTGATGGCGCTGCACGGCGTGCAAAACTTCTCGGCTGGCGTGCTGGCGCAGATCGCCGACCTGCTGGGTATCGACGCCGATGGCGTGCTGTGTTTGCATGATTTGCATGATTTGCAAGACGACAGCACCAGGGAGCTGCTCGTGTCGGCCTGCACGGGCAGCTTTGCGAGCCTGCCGCACAGCGCCCTGTGCCGCCTGCAAAACCCGCGCGTGACGGCAGCCATCGAGCACTCACTGACACAGCGGCGCAATGTCTACGCGCACGACTATGCCAGCCTGTACTTCGCAGGCAAGACCAGCCGCGACGCCGCCGCTTACCTGGTCCTGCCACGCCCCCTCACCGCCATCGATGAAAGCTTGCTGGAAGTGTTTTGCAGCAATGTCGCCGTGGGCCTGGACAATGTCGAGCTGGTATCGCATCTGCACAATGCCGCCTTCTACGACCAATTGTCGAAGCTGCCCAACCGCACGCGCCTGGTGGAAATTCTTGAGGCCACCATGGCCAGCCCCGCGCGCGGCGACGCCACCGTGGCGCTGGTCGACCTCGACCACTTTGCCGAGACCAACGACGCGCTGGGTCACCAGTTCGGCGACACCTTGCTAGTCGCCGTGGCGGGCCGCCTGCAAACCCAGCTGGGGCTGCATCTGACGGTGGCGCGCCTGGGCGGCGACATCTTTTGCGTGCTGGGCGACTCGTCGCAAGTCAATCCGGCCAATATCCTGGCACTGTTCCAGGCTCCCTTCTATATCGATGGCCAGGGCGGGCAGCTGTCGGCCACCTTGGGCCTGGTCCGGCTGGGCGAACATGTGGGCACCAGCGCCGATGCGCTCAAGGATGCCGATATCGCCCTGAAACGGGCCAAGAGCCAGCAGCGTGCCGGGCACTTCTATTTCTCGCGCAGCATGGGCATCGAAATCCGCGAGAGAGTACGCATGATGCATGCGCTGCGCACGGCCTTCAGCCAGAACGAGCTGTTTGTCGTCTACCAGCCGCAGATCGACCTGACCACGCGCCGCCCCGTGGGCGCCGAAGCGCTGCTGCGCTGGCAGACACCGGATGGCAAGTTCATCTCGCCCGACCGTTTCATCCCGATTGCCGAATACTCGGGCATCATCATCGACCTCGGTGAATGGGTGCTGCGCACGGCTTGCCGCGAACTGGTGTTGCTGCGCGAGCAAGGCCACCGCAACTTCGTCATGTCCGTCAACGTGTCGCAAGTGCAGTTCCGCCACCCGCTGTTTTTGGAAATGCTGCGCGCCGCGCTGAACGATACGCAGGCGCCCCCCGAGTTCATCGAACTGGAAATCACGGAATCGATGGCCATGGAAGAGCCGGACCTGCTGATCAAGATGTTATGGCAGATCAAACAGACGGGCGTGAGCATCGCCATCGATGACTTCGGCACCGGCTTTTCCTCGCTATCGTACCTGCAGCGCCTGAAAATCGACCGCCTGAAGATCGACCGCGCGTTTGTGACAGAAATCACGGGCTCGGCGCGCGGCAGCAGCATCGCCGAAATGGTCATCCAATTGGGGCGCAACCTGGGCCTGGGCGTGATCGCCGAAGGCGTGGAAGATGAACGGCAAGCACAAATTTTGCAGGCCTTGGGCTGTCCCATGGCGCAGGGCTTTTTGTTTGCCCGCCCGATGACGGCCAGGGCCCTGGAAGCCTGGCTGAACAACGAGGCGCTGCAGGGAGCGGCCTAGTGCCATGAGCTCGGAAATGCACAACGCCGGCGGCGTTGTTTTTACTGCACTCAAATCGTCTTTAGCACTTAACAACCCGTCGCAAGCGGAAAAACTTGTGACCAAGAAGCGCAGCAACCTTTATCAGGTGTGCTTAATCGGTCGTTTCGGCCGGCCAATCGCGAATATATGCCTTGAGCATCTGGTTTTCAAAACTTTGCGCTTCAAGCACGGCGCGCGCCACGTCGTAGAAGGAGATGACGCCCAGCAAGGTCTTGGCATTCATGACGGGTAGATAGCGCGCATGTTTTTCCAGCATGATGCGGCGCACTTCATTGACTTCCGTGTCGGGCGTGACGGTGATCGGATGGTCATCCATGTGCTTGCGTACGGTGCCGCCGCCGATCTGGCCCGCGTTTTCATGCAAGGCGTTCAACACTTCGCGGAAGGTCAGCATGCCGACCAGATCACCAAACTCCATGACCACCAGCGAACCGATGTCTTTTTCAGCCATGGTATTGGCCGCGTCTAGCAGGGGCTGGTCAGGCGTGACCGTGTAGAGAATATTGCCCTTGACTTGGAGAATTTCAGATACTTTCATATTGGCCGTCCTGTCCGCGTGATTGGTATTTTGATTATGCTAGCCCTGAGTGCGACTGTAGCCTATGCCTGCGGAAAAATCCAGCCTTGCGCGCAAACAAATCGAAGGCGATTGCGCGCAACTTTTCCTCATGCCCTACGGCGTAACCAGCCGGCGATCGAAAGACGTTGGCGCGCCGTCGGCAATACCTCGTGCAGCATCTCACCCGACAAGAACATGGCCATGCGTCCCGCGACCGGGGCGATATCGACGTGGCCGCCATCCTGCGGGTGCAGGCGCAATGCGCCGCCGTGTTCGGGTAGCCAGTCGTCGTTCAGATACAGTACAACCGACACGGTGCGCTTGTCGTCGTCGCGAAAACGGTCCAAATGGGCCCGGTAAAAGGCGCCCGGCGCATAGACGGCGAAATGGCTTTCATACTCTTCGAGCCCCAGGAACAGCTCGCCATTGAGACTTTGGCGCAGCGCTTCCATGTGCTTCAGATAGCTATCGCAAGCCGTCGAACGGCCCGCTTCCAGCCATGCGATATGGTCGCCGCGTATGTCCGGCTGCAATAGCGGCGCATGACCGCTGCCCAGGCCTGCGCTTTTCATCTTGCCGCTGAGCATGGATTGCTCGCATTCGACGGCCAGTTGGCGACTAAGTTCAGCGGGGATGAATTGCTCCTGCACGTACCAGCCTGCGCGACACAAGCCGTCGGCGATAGATGGTCCGGGCACGGCAAGGGCGCCGTCGAACGAGATTGCGGGCATAAATTCTTTCCTGGTGGACATACATGAGAGTGCGCCTGAAGCCCAGGATTTCGTTCGCTTGCAACTGCTTGCCCGCGGTGCGGCGCACGCGCAAAGGTCGAACAGCCCGAATATCACTGACCCGGCATCGTACCACCGCCACGCGCAGCCGTTCACTTTTTTTCAACTTCAAGTACGCTGCGCGACGCGCCAGCACGGCACCATGCGCCCTGCACGCGCGCCCTTTTACTCAGCTGCAAATCAGGTTACGATCTTGCCACTATAAAACTTGGCGGAGACACCATGAGCGGCCCGAAATACCCCGGTTTCGACACTTTAACCCTGCATGCGGGCGCGGCGCCCGACCCGGCCACGGGCGCACGCGCCACGCCCATCCATTTCACGTCCGCGTTTGCCTTCAAGAGCTCGGAGCACGCGGCCTCGCTGTTCAACATGGAACGGGCCGGCCACGTATACTCGCGCCTGTCGAATCCCACCAACGCCGTGCTCGAGGAGCGCATCGCCGCGTTGGAGGATGGCGTGGCCGGCATCGCCACGGCCAGCGGCCAGGCCGCCATGCACCTGAGCTTGAGCACCATCGCCGGTGCGGGGTCGCACATCGTCGCCTCGCGCGCCCTCTACGGCGGCTCGCACAACCTGCTGGCCTACACCCTGAAACGCTTCGGCATCGAGACGACCTTTGTCGACCCGCGCGACGTCGATGCCTGGCGCGCCGCCATCCGTCCAAATACGAAAGTGCTGTTTGGCGAAACTCTGGGCAATCCCGGCCTCGAGGTGCTCGATATCGCGACCGTTGCCGCCCTGGCGCACGAACACCAGTTGCCGCTGATGCTAGATTCGACGTTGACCACGCCCTACCTGCTGCGTCCCTTCGAGCATGGCGCCGACCTGGTATTGCACTCGGCCACCAAGTTTTTGTGCGGCCACGGCACGGCCATCGGCGGCTTGCTGGTCGATGGCGGCACCTTCGATTGGCAAGCGGCGTACGACAAGACGGGCCGCTTTGCCGAGCTGTGCGAACCATATGACGGTTTTCATGGCATGGTCTTCGCCGAAGAATCCACGGTGGCGCCGTTCGCCCTGCGCGCGCGGCGCGAGGGCTTGCGCGATTTCGGCGCCGTCATGAGCCCGCACAATGCCTTCGCCATCTTGCAGGGCATTGAAACGCTGGGCCTGCGCATGGACCGCCACGTGGCCAACACACGCAAGGTGATCGACTTCCTGCTGGCCAATCCGGCAGTGGAATCCGTATCCTATCCCGAACTGCCGTCCCACCCCGACTACGCACTGGCGAAAAGCCTGCTGCCAAAAGGCGCGGGCGGTGTCTTCACCTTCCGCCTGCGCGGCGACCGCGCGGCCGGCCAGCGCTTTGTCGACAGCCTGAAGATCTTCTCGCACCTGGCCAACGTGGGCGACGCCAAGTCGCTCGTCATCCACCCCGCCTCCACCACGCATTTCCGCGTACCCGACGATCAACTGGCGCAGGCGGGCATCACGCAGGGCACCATGCGCCTGTCTGTGGGCCTGGAAGACGCGGACGATTTGATCGAAGACCTGGCCCGCGGCCTGAAACTGTCGCAGAAAGGTGCCTGAGATGTTATTTACCATCGAAAACAGCACGCTCTACTGCTATACCGGCGGCAAAGCGTTTGACCCGAATCAGCCGACTGCCGTCTTCATTCACGGCGCGCAGAACGACCATTGCGTGTGGGCCCTGCAAACGCGCTATTTCGCCCACCACGGCTGGAACGTGCTGGCCGTGGATTTACCCGGGCATGGCCGCAGCCAGGGCGCGGCGAAAAGCAGCATAGAGGAGTTGGCGCGCTCGATACTGGCCGTGCTCGACGCTGCCGGCGCGCCCAAGGCCATGCTCATCGGTCACAGCATGGGCTCCCTGATCGCGCTGGAAGCGGCATTCCTTGCACCTGCAAGTGTCAGCCATCTGGCCATGCTCGGTTCCACCTACCCGATGAAAGTGTCTCCCGCGCTGCTGGCAACGGCGCTGCAGGACGAACAAGCTGCCATCGACATGGTCAATATCTGGTCACATTCGTCGATCGCGCAAAAGCCGTCGTTTCCCGGCCCCGGCTTCTATGCCATGGGCGGCGCGCGGCGCTTGAAACAGCGCATCGCCGCCCGCAACCCCGAGCACGTGCTGCATACAGATTTTTTTGCCTGCAATGCCTACGCGAACGGCGAAATCGCCGCCGCTTCGGTACACTGCCCGACCTTATTCATTGTCGGCGCGCGCGACATGATGACGCCGCCCAAATCGACCCGGCTGCTGACAGCGGCAATCGCGCATGGCACGCTGGTGCAAGTCGACAGCGGACATGAATTGATGGCCGAGCAGCCTGATGCCGTGCTCGACGCGCTGTTTGCCTTTGCGCAAACAGCAGCAGCGCAATGAACATGGACCAAACGGACTTTTTTTAGGATAGATGGATGATGTTGCTCAACACTCTGCTCGATGAATTGACTGGCCGTGGCAGCGGCACGGAAGCGGCGCGGCACGAGCGCTATCACTGGCTGGAACAACTGCGCTGCAGTAATGCGCAAGCTGCAGCAGGCGGCCCGATGGCCGGCATCCCGGGCCACCACTGGTACCGGCTGCCACAGGCATTGACGGTGGCAGGCCAGCATAGCGACCTGCTGGTCGGCACCCTGAACGCCCAGTACCTGGTCTTCGCGGGCAGCCACGCGGCAGCGTTTGCGGCCGAACTGGGACTGCAATACGACGCCAACAACCGCATCGACCGCCCGGGTGGCCTCGACGAACTGCTCGACGCCTACGCAGAACAGGCCGATGGCAGCTGGACCAGCGTGGCCGATGGCCCGCCAGCGCCGCCGTTAGCCGGTTGGGATGATGTTTATTTCCGCGTGCGCGACTTGAGCGATGGCAAGGCCATCCAGAGCGTCACCACCATCGCCTACGAGAGCAGCCGCTTTCCCGGCTACACGCTGCTAGGCACAACCATGGTGGGCGCGGGCGCCATCGCCCACGACGACGAGACAGCGCAGTATTTGCAGCAAATCTTCGCCGACTGGGCCATCCAGCGCCGCTGTGCGCACGCTTGCCCCTCTTCAGCGGCGCCCTGGCCATACACGCCGCGCCAGGCGCCGCCCGCGCCGAACGGCATGCCGTTCGATGTGGCCCGCAACCTGGCCTACCTCGATGCCTTGCTGGCCGCCTACGCCCGCGCGCAGGCGCAGGCGCACATCGACGCTGGCGATAACGCCTATTGGGCTTGCGCCGCCGCCAGCACGGCCTACCAGGTTTTCTCGCTGCGCTACACGGCAAGCTTGCCTTTGCCGGAAGTGGAAACGGCGCTGGAAGCGGCCGTCGCCGCCTGCGAAACGGCGCGCGCGGCCCTGGGCGCAGCCTACGCTGACGATGCCTTGCCCGCCTTCGATTTCCAACAATTGACGGATTACGCCCGCACCCTGCAGTTGCTGGGCGCGACCTTGCTGTTCGAGCGCCACGACCTCGCTGGCCGCCTGGCCGCCCTGCAAACAGCCTTCGATGGCGAAGATGGGGTGTATGAGGCGCTGCTGTCCACCATCGATCCGCAGCGTCCCAGCGTCGACGAGTGGTATTTCGCCGAGCCCTATTCGGCCCTGTATGACTGCCTGGAAGCGCACGCTCCCGCGCAGCAGTTGGAGCACCTGCAGCATTACGTGCGGACCTGGCATGCGGCGCTGGTGCAAGAAGACTGGTTCAACGGCCATTTGCGCGCGCAAGGCCTGGGGGGCTACTACGGCCTGTGGGCCTTCGAGGCAGCCGCCGTGGCCAAGCATCTGAAACTGGAACGCAGCGCACTGGCGCACTGGGTGATGCCGGCATCACCCTGACATTGACAGGAAAAGGTGTTGCACGTGATCTTTGCGAACGCCCGGGCGCTGAACCCAATACTGTATCAAACAGGGCCTGCAGGCGAGAGGCAAGTCATCGCATTTGCAGCCTCGCTCAACTACAGCGCACGACGCCGAAATGCTGCGCCAGAGTCAGGCCCAGCCCGTTCTCCACGGCGTTTTCCACCTGCGCTGCCAGCGCGGCGGCATCGATGGCCGCCTTGATGTCGCGGTCATTGGTGGATCCGGCCGGATAGCCTGAATTGACGCGCATGCCGCCGAAGACGAATAAACGGTAAACATCGGCCAGGCTGATGCGGTTGACATTGCCCAGCAAGACCCAGTGGTCGGAACCGTCGGCCACGCGCTTGCCCCACTGCACCCGCACGGCGCCATCCACGTTGACGCGTCCCACCCAGCCCTGCTGCACCATCTTGTCGAGCAGCGTTTCCATCTCTTCGAAGCCCAGGCGCGTGCTGCGGCGGATCTCGGCCGCGCCCACCAGAGCCGAATCGGCGCAATGGCAAGCCTGGTGCAGCACTTTTAAAATGGCGACGGCGTCAACGAACTCGCTGCCGGGCGCCGCCTCGTACCACCAGCGCTCATATTTCACGACAGGCAAGGCCGCTACCAGCAAGGCGCCCACCAGGGTGATCATCCAGCTCAAGTAAATCCACACGAGAAACAGCGGCAAGGCGGCCAGTGCGCCATAGATGCGCGAATAGGTGGGAAATTCCTGGATAAATTCACCGAATCCCCGCTTGGCCACCTCGAACGCCAGCGCCGCCAGCAGACCGCCCCAGGCCGCGTCGCGCCAGTCGACGTCGCGGTTCGGCACGGCGATGTAGAGCAGGGTAAACGCCAGCATGGTCAGGCCGATCGACACCAGGGTATAAAACACGGCGCCGAGGAAAGGCACGGCCCCCACCACGCCACTGGTGGCCATGAAGAGGCGCGACGTCACCGTCAGCGACACACCCACCAATAGCGGCCCCAGGGTTACGATGGCCCAATAGACGAGCAGGCGCTTGCTCCAGCGGCGCTCCTGGCGCACGCGCCAGATACGATTGAAAACGCGTTCGATCAAGCCCATCATGCCCACCGAGGTGAGGATCAGGGTGGCCGCGCCGATGGCCGACAAGCGCGTGGCTTTCGAGGCAAACGTCGTCAGATAGTCGAGGATGGTGTTTGAAATGCCCTTGGGCATCACACTTTGCACGAAATAGTCTTCCAGCGCATGGCGAAAAGTATTAAACAAGGGGAAAGTGGTGAAGATGGCCAGGGCCAGGGTGAACAGCGGCACCAGCGCAAACACGGTGGCGAACGTCAGGCTGCCGGCCACTTGCGGCAAGCTTTCCTCGCGCACGCGGCGGCGCGCGAACTGCAGCAGGTCGCGCGTTTCGGACCAGCTCAGGCCGCGCACGACGGCCAGTCCCATGCTCGGGGCACGCCACAGATATTGAAAGACGGGTAGTATATATTTTGAAAACATGTGCAAAATTAGAACGGCGCCATGACAGCAGTCGTATCAGGCTGTAAAGCGCCCTATAATACCAATGATGAAGCCAACCAATCTGATTATTCTCGTATTGTTCTATTCACGCCATGGTGCCACGCGCCAGTTGGCCGAGCTGATAGCGCAGGGGGTCGAAAGCGTGCCTGGCTGCGATGCGCGCTTGCGCACCGTGCCAGCCGTCTCGACGGTGACCGAAGCGACGGCACCCGAGGTACCGCCCGCTGGCGCGCCCTATGTGGAACTGGAAGACTTGCAGGACTGCGCCGGCCTGGCCTTGGGCTCGCCCACGCGCTTCGGCAACATGGCCGCTGCCATGAAGTACTTCTGGGATGGCACGGCCAGCGATTGGCTGTCAGGCAGCCTGTCCGGCAAGCCCGCCTGCGTGTTCACTTCCACGGGCAGCCTGCACGGCGGCCAGGAATCGACCCTGCTGTCGATGATGATTCCACTCTTCCACCATGGCATGCTGGTCATGGGCCTGCCCTACACGCATCCTGAACTGATGACGACATCGACGGGCGGCTCGCCGTATGGCGCCACGCACTGGTCGGGCATCGCCGGCGACAAGGCGCTCAGCGACGATGAAAAGCGCCTGGCCATCGCCCTGGGTCGGCGCCTGGCGGAAAACGCCGCAAAACTGGCGGGCGCATGATGCACGGCGTACTGCACAAGTATTTTCACTGGGGCGCCATCGCCAGTCTCGTTACCCTGATCATCTGGTGCGTGCTGTGGGAAACCGTCGTCGCGCCGCTAAAGCCGGGCGGCTCGTGGATCGTGCTCAAAGCGGTGCCTTTGCTCATACCGCTGTATGGCGTCATCAAGCGCGATGTCTACACGCTGCAATGGTCGTCGATGGTGATCCTGCTGTACTTTACCGAAGGCGTGGTGCGCGGCTACAGCGACACGAACAGCACCTCGGCCCTGATGGCCTGGGGCGAAGCGCTCATCGTCTGCATCTATTTTTTCTGCGCCGTGCTGTATCTGCGCCCGTATAAAAAGGCGGCCAAGCGCATAGCCAGGGAATTGCTGGAAAAAGTAAATACAGTCAATAAAGTGAGCATCAAGAAATGAGTGAACAGCCCATGCGTGCACAAGCCGATTTCCTCGCCGCGTGCCGCGAGCTGCTCGGTGACGCCTACGTGCTCACCGTGGACGCCGAGACAGCCCCCTTCCTCACCGACTGGCGCGGCAGGTTCACCGGCAAGGCACTGGCCGTGCTGCGTCCCGCCACGGTAGAGCAAGTGGCAGGCGTCATGCGCGCTTGCGCGCAATGGCAAGTTCCCGTCGTGCCGCAAGGCGGCAATACAGGCTTGGTGCTGGGCAGCATCCCGGACGCCGCGGGCACGGCCATCGTGCTATCGCTGGCGCGCCTGAACAGCATCCGCGCGCTCGACCCCGTCAACCGCACCATCACGGTCGACGCGGGCTGCATCCTGCAAATCATCCAGCAAGCGGCCAGCGCCGCCGGCTGTTTATTCCCCCTGTCGCTGGCGGCCGAAGGCAGTTGCACCATCGGCGGCAACCTGGCCACGAATGCGGGCGGCACGGCCGTGCTGCGCTACGGCAATACGCGCGAACTGTGCCTGGGCCTGGAAGTAGTCACGCCGCAGGGCGAGATCTGGAGCGGCTTGCGCGGATTGCGCAAGGACAATACCGGCTACGATTTGCGCGACCTGTACATCGGTGCCGAGGGCACCCTGGGCGTGATCACAGGCGCGGTCATGAAACTGTATCCGCAGCCCAAAGCGTGCATCACGGCGCTGGCCGCCATGCCCTCGCCCGCCCACGCCCTGCGTTTATTGAGCCTGATGCAGGACCATTGCGGCGCCAGCCTGACGGGTTTTGAATTGATGTCGCAGTATTGCTTGCAGTTGGTGGCGCAGCAGTTCCCCCATCTGCCGCGTCCTTTCGCCGAGCCGCATGGGCAATATGTGCTGCTTGAGCTGTCGAGCAGCACGTCCGAGGCACACGCCGTGGAACTGCTCGAAGCGAGCATCGGCTCGGCGCTGGAAGAAGCGTTGATCGACGACGCCGTCGTCGCCAGCTCGGTGGCGCAATCCGAAGGCCTATGGCAGCTGCGCGAGCATATTCCGCTGGCGCAGGCACAGGCAGGCAAGAACATCAAGCACGATATCTCGCTGCCCATTTCCCGCATCGCCGACTTCATCGCCGTCACGGATGCGGCCCTGGAAGCGGCCTTCCCCGGCTGCCAGCGCGTGTGCTTCGGCCACCTGGGCGATGGCAACCTGCACTACAACGTGGCGCCGCCAGCGGGCATGACGGACACGCTTTTCCTGTCCAACCAGGATGCCATCAACCGCATCGTGCATGACCAGGTGCACGCTTTTGGCGGCTCCATTTCGGCGGAACACGGCATCGGGGCACTGAAGAAGGCGGACCTGGTGCGCTACAAGTCGCCGCTGGAATTGCAGCTGATGCGCGCCGTGAAGCAGGCGCTGGACCCGCAAAACATCATGAATCCGGGGAAGGTCCTGTGAGAACAGCATGCATCCGCTTCCTCATCTGCGCCGGCTTGGCCGGCCCCGCCGGCGCGCAAGATGTCTACAAATGCGTGCAGGACGGCCAGACCAGCTATAGCGCCACGCCCTGCACCGGCGGCCAGCTGCAAATTCTTGACCTACCCGCGCCGCCGCCTGCCGTCGACAAGGGTGCGGCGACGCGCCAGGAACGCGTCGCCAGCCAGATGGAAGCGGCGCGCAAGAAGCGTGAAAGCCTGGAAGACCAGGCGCGCGAACGGGCCGCCAAGCAGATCGAGGCGCGCGACAAGCATTGTGCGCAGCTGCGCCTGGCGCAGAAGTGGACGGCGCAGGATGCCGTCGGCGCCAACGACAAGCAGCGCGAGGCGGCGCAATTGAAAGCGCGGCGCGCCGGCGAACGCCTGGCCATCGAATGCCCGAATTGAGCGCACAGTTGGCCAAGCCGGCGACCCTGCGCCTGCTGTCACGCTGGCTACTACTGGGCGAATGGCGCGCGCATCCCGTACGCGCCCTCGTCGCCATCCTGGCCATCGCCATCGGCGTAGCGCTGGGCTTTGCCATCCACCTGATCAACGCCGCCGCCTTCAATGAATTTTCCACGGCCGTCAAAAGCCTGTCCGGCCAGGCCGACGTGCAAGTGGCTGGGCGCGAAGCATTTTTCGACGAAGCCATCTACCCGTGGCTGGCGCAGCGCGACGGCGTGGCCTTGGCCTCGCCCGTGCTCGATCTGCAGCTTGCGGTGCCTGGCCGCGCGGGCGAGAGCGGCGCCCCACTGCACATCCTCGCGCTCGACGTCTTTCGCGCCGGCTTCATCTCGCCCGACCTGATAGGCGCACCGGCCGAGGGCCAGCCTTTCGACACCTTGGCCGACGATACCGTCTTTTTATCGCCGGCCGCCTTGCGCTGGCTCAAGCTGGCGCAGGGCGACATGATTGCCCTGCAATCGGGTACGCGCACGGTGTCGCTGCGCGTGGCCGGTTCGCTGCAAAGCGCGCGCGCCGGTCAGCGCATCGCGGTGATGGATATCGGCGCGGCGCAATGGCGTTTCAATAAACTCGGCAAGCTCTCGCGCATCGACTTGAAACTGCGCCAGGGCGTCAACCGCGATGCTTTCCAGGCAGCGCTGAGCAGCGCGCTGGAAACGCAGTATCCGGGGCGTTTCCAGGTGGGCCAGCCGAATGACGAAAACCAGAATAGCCGCAACAATAACCTCAGCCGCGCCTACCGGGTCAACCTGACGGTGCTCGCCCTCGTGGCCCTGTTTACGGGCGCCTTTTTGGTATTTTCCACGCAAGCCCTGTCCGTCATCCGCCGCCGCGCTCAGTTCGCGCTGCTGCGCGTACTGGGCATGGAGCGTGGCCAGCTGCTGCGCCAGGTGCTGCTCGAGGGCGCCAGCCTGGGTATCGTCGGTGCCGGATTGGGCATCGCCGGCGGCTATGGCTTGGCGGCCGTTGCCTTGCGCTTTTTCGGCGGCGACCTGGGTGCCGGCTATTTCGCCGGCGTGCAGCCGCAGGTGCAATTTACGCCCGTCGCCGCCCTCGTGTATTTTTCCCTCGGCCTGGGCGTAGCCTTGCTGGGCTGCGCCGCGCCCGCGCTGGAGGCGGCGCGTGCCGCTCCCGCCATCGCCCTGAAATCGGGCAGCGAGGAAGCCGTGACGACGCGCCTGGCGAAAACCTGGCCGGCACTGGCTTGCCTGCTGCTGGCCGGCGCAATGACCTTGCTGCCAGCCGTGTTCGAGCTACCCCTGTTTGGCTATCTGTCCATCGCCCTGCTGCTGATCGGTGCCATCGCCCTGATGCCACAGCTGGCGGCCGTGGTTTTCCGTTGTCTACAGCGCGCCTGGCTACGCACGGACGCGAGTGGCCACGCACCCGTGCGCAGCCTGACCCTGGCCCGCCTGGCGAACGCTTCGGGCCAGGCCGGCATCGCGCTTGGCGGCGTGCTGTCGAGTTTTAGCCTGATGGTGGCGATGGCCATCATGGTGTCGAGCTTCCGCGTTTCCGTCGATGACTGGCTGCTGCAGATCTTGCCCGCAGACGTGTATATGCGCACGACCGCCGGCGGCGCAACGGCGGGCCTGAACCCGCGCGAACAAGCGGCCATCACTGCCCTGCCCGGCGTGGCCCGGGTGGATTTCCAACGCTTGCGCTCGCTGTCGCTGGCACCCGACCGACCCAATGTGGTGCTGCTGGCACGTCCCATCAACCTGGCCGATCCAGAAAAAAGCATGGTGCTGGTGGGCGACACCATGCGCGTGCCAGATGGCGCGAAAGCCGTGTGGCTGTCCGAAGCGGCCGCCGACCTGTACAGCGTCAAACCGGGCCAGCGGATAGCCCTGCCGCTGGCCGGCGGCCTGCACCAGTTCTTCGTCGCCGGCATCTGGCGCGACTATGCGCGCTCTTCCGGCGCCATCCAGATGCCGCTCGATGAGTATCGCGCGTTGACGGGCGACCTCGATGTCAGCGATGCGGCACTGTGGCTGGACAAGGACGCCACGGGCGAGCAACTGCAGCAGCGCCTGAAGGCCCTGCCATTTGGCGCCAGCCTGGAGGTATCGAATCGCTCGGCCATCCGCGCCCTGAGCCTGCAAATTTTCGACCGCAGCTTCGCCGTCACCTACCTGCTCGAAGCCATCGCCATCGTCATCGGTTTGTTTGGCGTGGCCGCCACGTTTTCCGCACAGACCCTGGCGCGTGCCCGCGAATTCGGCATGCTGCGCCACGTGGGCGTGACGCGCGGCCAGATTTTAGCCATTTTGGCGCTCGAAGGCGGCACGCTGACGGCGCTCGGTATCGCTACCGGTTTTGTCCTGGGGCTCTTGATCAGCTTTGTGCTGGTCTTCATCGTCAATCCGCAATCGTTCCACTGGACCATGCAACTGCACCTGCCGTGGTCCATGATCAGCATCGTGGCCGGCGCCTTGCTGACGGCAGCCGCCGCCACGGCACTGATCGCGGGCCGGCAAGCCCTGTCCGCTGGTCCCATCCGCGCCGTCAGGGAGGACTGGTAATGCGCCGTTTGACTTGTCTATTGTTGTTATACAGCGCCGCCGCCATCGCCGCGCCGCCCGCCTTTGCCCCCGTCACGCCGCTGCCGACCGGGCAAGGCCTGCGCCTGCCGCATGACTTCGGCGCCCATCCCGCGTATAAAACCGAATGGTGGTACGCCACCGGGTGGGTCAAAACCAGCGGCGGCGAACAGCTGGGCTACCAGGTGACCTTCTTTCGCAGCGCCACGGCCGCCGACACGATGAACCCCAGCGCCTTTGCGCCGAAACAGCTGATCATCGGCCACGCGGCGCTGTCCGACCCGAAGGTGGGCAAGCTGCTGCACGACGAGAAAAGCGCGCGCGAAGGTTTCGGCCTGGCCTACGCCAAGGTGGGCGACACAGATGTAAAACTCGACGACTGGCGCATGCAGCGGCAAGCCGACGGCAGCTACAAGGTCAGCCTGGCCGCGCGCGACTTTAGCTTGCAGCTGACCCTGACCCCCACCCAGCCCGTGCTGCTGCAGGGCGAAGGCGGCTATTCGCGCAAGGGCGCACGGCCCGCGCAAGCGAGCTACTACTATAGCGAGCCACAGCTTGCTACCCGTGGCAGCATCGCGCGCGCCGGCGGCAAGGCGGAAACCGTGACAGGCACCACCTGGCTCGATCACGAGTGGTCCAGCCAGGTGCTCGATGCAAACGCCAGCGGCTGGGACTGGCTAGGCGCCAACCTCGCTGATGGCGGCGCCCTGATGGCCTTCCAGATCCGCAGCAAGACAGGTGCTAAACTATGGGCACATGCGACATGGCGCGAGGCGTCCGGCAAGGTGACGCAGTTCGCTCCCGGCGAGGTCGATTTCACACCCAAGCAGCTATGGCGCTCGCCCCGCACGCAGGCCCAATACCCGGTCGCCACCGAGATCCGCACCGGCACCACGCGCTGGCAGATCAAGCCCTTGCAGCCCGACCAGGAACTCGATTCGCGCCGCTCGACCGGCGCCGTGTACTGGGAAGGCGCCGTCACGGTGGAGCGCGATGGCCAGCCGGTGGGCCGTGCCTACCTGGAAATGACGGGCTACGTGCAGCCAATAAGCTTGTAACACATAATTAATAATTAATAATTAATAATACACAATACATAATAAGCAATCAATACCGGATACAGTACCTACCAAGCGGAAAACAATGACAACGAGCACAGATACAGGCAATACCAGCAGCACCGCAGCAAGCCCCACCCCCGCCACCGCCCCTGATACCGGCAGCAGCCGCGAACTCAAAAAGGGCAGCCTGGCCGCCTTCAAGGGCTTGATGCCCTTCCTGAAGCCGTACCGCAAGCAGTTCTTCCTCGCCGGTATCGCACTGGTGGTGGCAGCCGCCTCCACCCTGGCCATCCCGGCCGCGTTCAAGCAGATGATCGACCTGGGCTTCGGCGGCGCGGCCGGCTCGAAAAGCATACAGCACGTCGACCTGGTATTCCTCGCGCTGTTCGGCGTGGCGTCCATCCTGGCGCTGGCCACGGCCGCGCGCTTTTATACAGTATCGTGGCTGGGTGAACGGGTCACGGCCGACATCCGCAGCGCCGTGTACCGCCACGTCGTCACGCAAAGCCCGAAATTTTTTGAAACCACGCAGACCGGCGAAGTGCTGTCGCGCATCACCACCGACACGACATTGATACAGGCCGTAGTCGGCACCAGCATCTCCATGGCGCTGCGCAATGTGCTACTGTTCCTGGGCGGCCTGGTGATGCTGTTCGTCACCAGCGCCAAGCTGGCCGGCATCATCATCGGCTTGCTGATCCTCGTCGTCGTGCCCATCATCGTATTTGGCCGTCGCGTGCGCAAGCTGTCGCGCGATTCGCAGGACCGCATCGCCGACGCTTCGGCCATGGCTGGCGAAATCCTCAATGCCATGCCCACCGTGCAGGCGTTCACGCACGAGAAAATCGAATCGAAACGCTTTGGCGACTCCGTCGAAGGCGCCTTCATGACGGCCATGCGGCGCATCCGCGCGCGCGCTCTCTTGACCATGATCGCCATCCTGCTCGTCTTTGGCGCCATCGTCTTCGTGCTGTGGCTGGGCGCGCGCGCCGTGCTGGAAGGGTCGATGACGGGTGGCGATCTGGGCCAATTCATCCTGTACGCGTCCATCGTGGCCGGTGCCATCGGCGCATTGTCGGAGGTGATGGGCGAAGCGCAGCGCGCCGCCGGCGCCACCGAGCGCCTGCTGGAGCTGATGGCCGTCAAATCGGAAATCGAATCCCCGGTCACGCCGCTGCCGCTGCCCGCACGCGCCGCCACTGGCGCCGCGCTGTCGCTGGACGATGTCATGTTCTCGTACCCGTCGCGGCCGGACACCCACGCACTCGATCATGTCAGCCTCGACATCGGCGCTGGCGAAACGGTGGCAGTGGTCGGTCCTTCCGGCGCCGGCAAGACCACCCTGTTCCAGCTATTCCTGCGCTTCTATGACCCGCAAAGCGGCAGCATCCGCCTCGATGGCGTCGACATCAAGCAACTCGACCTGCATACCCTGCGCGACGCCATCGGCATCGTGCCGCAAGATACGGTGATCTTCTCGGCCGACGCCATGGAAAACATCCGCTACGGCCGCGCCGGCGCCAGCGACGAGGAAGTCATCGCTGCTGCGAAAATGGCGGCCGCCCACGAATTCATCGAACGCCTGCCGAATGGCTATAAATCATTCCTCGGCGAACGCGGCGTGCGCCTGTCCGGTGGCCAGCGCCAGCGCATCGCCATCGCCCGCGCCCTGCTGAAAAACCCGCCGCTGCTGCTGCTCGACGAAGCGACGAGCGCGCTGGACGCAGAATCGGAACGCCTGGTGCAAAAGGCGCTGGAAGCTGCCATGGTGGGCCGCACCACCGTCATCATCGCGCACCGCCTGGCCACCGTGCAGCGGGCCGACCGCATCATCGTCATGGAAGACGGCAAGATCGTCGAGACGGGCACGCATGCGTCACTGGTCGCCATGAAAGGCGTGTACGCCAATTTAGCGGCCCTGCAATTCCATCACGTCCAGCTCACCCCAGCAGAAGCAATTGCATCATGAACGCACTTTTCCACGCCAACCTGGGCATCACCGATTTCTGGACCTTTTTCCTGGGAACCATCTTCATCGTCATCCTGCCCGGCCCCAACTCCATGTATGTGCTGTCGGTCGCCGCCCAACGCGGCGTGCGGCCAGCCTACCAGGGCGCCTTCGGCATCTTCGCCGGCGACCTGATATTGATGGTGCTGTCAGCCTGCGGCGTGGCCTCGCTGCTGAAAGCGAGCCCAGCGCTGTTTTATGTCGTGAAATACATCGGTGCGGCCTACCTGGGCTGGATCGGCCTGCAGATGTTGATAGCTTGCTGGCGCAAGCTGCGCACGCCCGCCCCCGCCGACGGAGAAACGGCGGCAGCACCTGCCCCCGTCAAGGAAAGCGCGCCATTTCGCAAGGCCTTGATCATCAGCCTGATGAACCCGAAGGCCATTTTGTTCTTCATCTCGTTTTTCATCCAGTTCGTCGACCCGGCATTCCCGAATCCCGTGCTGTCCTTCATCGGCCTGGGCATGACTTGCCAGGTGATCAGTTTTACCTATCTGACGGCCATCATCTTCGTCGGCGCGCGCCTGGCCGAGACCTTCCGCCGCCGTCGCCGCCTGTCGGCCGGCATGGGCGGTGGCGTGGGCGCCATGTTCATCGGCTTCGGCGCGAAACTGGCCACCGCCACACTTTAACTGCACTGGAGATTTAGCGTGACCGCCTTGACCGAGATTGAACTGCGCCAGCGTTGCCACAGCGTCCTGCCTGGCCACCGCCAGCCTTCGCCGGCGGCCACCTTTGCCGCCATGGCCGCCTGGTGCGACGCCAACGACATCGCGCACGATACCTATGGCGACGGCGCGCTGATCGAACAGTTCGAAAAAAAGATCGCCAGCCTGCTCGGCTTCGAAGCGGCCGTGTTCTGCATTACGGGCACCATGACGCAGGTGACGGCTCTGCGCCTGGCGTGCCAGGACCGGGGTTCCTCGCTGGTGGCGCTGCATCCCACTTCGCATATCTTGCGCCACGAGCGCGGCAACCACGCCTTGCTCGAACACTTCAAGGGTTTGATGCTGGGCGACCCGCACCGCCCATGGACGGTGGACGACTTGCGCGCCGTGCCCGATGCGCTGGGCGCTGCGCAGGTCGAATTGCCGATGCGCGAAATCGGCGGCCAGTGCCCTGCCTGGAAAGATTTGAACGACATCAAGCGCCACTGCCGCGAGCACAACATCCATCTGCACATGGATGGCGCGCGCCTGTGGGAAGCGCAAGCCGGTTTTGGCCAGCCCTTGTCCACCATCTGCGACGGCTTCGATTCTGTGTATGTCTCGCTGTACAAGGGCATCGGCGGCCTCGGTGGCGCCATGCTGGCCGGCAGTGACGCGTTTGTCGAACGCGCGCGTGCCTGGTTCCACCGCCAGGGCGGCAACGTCGTGCATCGCACCCCCTACGTGGTGGCAGCGGCCATGCAGTTCGACGCGCGCATTGCCGCCATGCCGCACTATTTCGAACGCACGCAGTGGCTGTACGCGCTGCTGCGCGACTATCCGGCGATTGCCGTCAACCCTGCCCAGCCGCAGGCCAACATGCTGCACCTGCATTTGCCCGTCTCGCGCGAGCGGGCCATCGCCATCCGCAACCAGGTAGCCGAAAAGCACGG
This sequence comes from Janthinobacterium sp. CG_23.4, assembly GCF_029892305.1. Taxonomy (NCBI): domain Bacteria; kingdom Pseudomonadati; phylum Pseudomonadota; class Betaproteobacteria; order Burkholderiales; family Oxalobacteraceae; genus Janthinobacterium; species Janthinobacterium sp. CG_23.4. The sequence goes on from NZ_JARXUX010000001.1 coordinate 2,736,658, forward strand.
CATCTGGCTCTTCGGGCGCGCCAGCCACGGCGCCCTGCCCGGGCACAGCGTGGTGGAATGGTATGTGGGCGATCAGTTGCTGGAACTGCCAGACGACACCGTGCGGCTGGCCTTGACCTTGCTGGACCAGGGCATGCGCAAGCAGGCAGCAATTGAATGACAGGCGCAGGTTGGGGTAGGTCGGGTTAGCGCGCAGCGCGTAACCCGACACCACCACTGTCGTTCCCAAAAAAAAGCGCCCTGAGGCGCTTTTTTCATTTCATGGTGGCCGGATTGGCCGCCACTACCTGCTTAGAACTTGTAGTTATAAGCGAGACCGATCAACTGCATGCGGGTCTTGAACAGGCCCTTGGTGGTTTCACCGTTGCCGGTGCAAGCAGCGGTGATTGGCGACACCGGCGTGCAGTCGTTCTTGTAGTTCATCGGCGCATCCTTGAAGTCGATGTAGCTGTAGGCCAGGTCGATCGAAGAATTGGCGTTCAGCTTCCAGTTCGCACCGATCGAGTACTGCATGCGGTCGCTGTCGGGCAAAGCCGGGTGGCGCAGCTCGGCGCTGCGCACCGGTGCCTGATCGTGGGCGATACCGGCGCGCAGCATCAGGCTCTCGCTGTACTTGTAGTTGCTGCCCAGCGAGACGCGGTAAGTGTCTTTCCAGTTTTGGCGGATACGCTCGACGCCTTCGGCCGTCGGCGGGAACTGGATGTCCAGGTTCTGCAGGCGCGAAGTGCGGGTCCAGGTGACGTCGCCCATCAAGGCCCAACGATCATCCATCTGGTGGAAGGCGTTGACCGATACGGTTTCCGGCGTACGCAATTCCACCAGCGCTTCTGAGTTGGCCTTGCGCGATGCCTTGGCAACGAAAGCATTCACTGCAGCATTATTCGACACTTGCGAGAAATCCCAGATAGTGATGCCTTTGAGCTTGTGCGAAATCGATGAACGGTAGGAAATACCGAAACGCGTGCCTTCATTCATCTGGTACAGATAGCCCAGGTTGAAGCCAAAGCCCCAGTCGTGACCATTCATGGAGGCATGGCCATCCTTGGCGCCTTGCAATGCCAAACCCGCAGCGTCCTTGGCAGCCTGCCCCTGCGTCATGCCGATGGAATCTAAGAAAGCCTTCGATGCTGCTGGCGCTTTGTCATGCAAGTAAGCAACCGAACCGGGTACATCCACGCCCTGGCCCAGTTCCGCCTTCATGTATTCGGCCGTGATGCCGAAGCCAAACGCGTGGTGCTGATCCAGTTTGAACGATACGGAAGGATTGAGCGCAATGGCTTCGAGCTTGATGTGGGTGATCGCATAGCGGCCGTACCAGTCATTGCCATAGTCGAGCTTGGCGCCGTAGGGCACGAACAGGCCGGCACCGACAGTCCACTGCTCATTGATTTTCTTGCTGGCATACAGCGCTGGCGCAACCACCGCGTCCGGGGCGTAGTCCTTGGTAGCGGCAAATGGCGCACGTGCAGCGGATGGGTAAAACGCCTTCGAACCCATATCCTGGTAGGTCGAATGCGGGACCACGATGGTGCCGCCGCCAACGAACTGCGTACCTTCCAGGCGCGACAGGCCGGCCGGGTTGTAGAAAATAGTCGATGCGTCGCCCGCTTCGGCGCCGCTGGCATCGGCCGTGCCTTGGGCGGCAACGCTTTGCGAACCAAAACGGTAGCCCGATGCTTGAGCGGTAGAGGAGATGCCGGCGAACGCGGCAACGATCAGAAGGGGCAGATATTTATGTTTCAAGTTAGTCTCTTTATTATATATGTGTAATTTTCTTCGGCGCACTATTCGGGACATTTCAAGCTGTCCCGCCTTGCACTTTTCTTGCCGCCGCGAATTGCCTCACTGACGGCATGCGCGAAGCATATAATATTTTTTAGAAAAAAGCGAACGTTCGGTCTTTTTTGTGGCGGAGCGATATTTTCCTCGCCAATCGCGCTCTGCAAGGGGCTGGCATGGGCGCTTATCGCGGTATCAGAAAGCGCTGCTGCATCAGCGCCAGCATTTGCTCTGCCGGCACGGGGCGCGAAATGAAATAGCCTTGCACTTCGTTACACTGCAGCGCACGCAGGATGTCGAGTTGCTCGCGCGTCTCCACCCCTTCGGCCACCACGCTCATGCCCAGCGCATGCGCCATCGACAAGATGGCGCGCACAAAGACCTCGCCCTGCTCCGAACGGCCCAGCTCCATGGTGAAGGCGCGGTCAATCTTCAAGCCATCCATGGCGAACTTCTGCAACTGCGACAACGAAGAATAGCCGGTGCCGAAATCGTCGACCAGCAGCCGCACGCCCAGGGCGCGGATGGCTGACAGTTGCTCCACGGCGCGATTCTGTTCATCCATCATGGCCGATTCCGTGATTTCCACCTCGATCAGCCGTGCATCGATGCTGTAGCGCGTCAGCGCAGACGCCAGCACCTGGTGCACATCGCCACGGCCGAACTGGCGCGCCGAGACGTTGATGGAGACGGGCACCAGTTCCAGCCCGCTGGCCTGCCAGCGCGCCATTTGCAGGCATACTTTTTCGATGACAACTTCGCCCAGCTGCGAAATCAGGCCGCTGCTCTCGGCCACGGGAATAAATTCCAGCGGCGGCACCATGCCATGCTGCGGATGATGCCAGCGCACCAGCGCCTCCATGCTGCACAGCTCGCCGCTGAAGGCGTCGACGCGCGGCTGGTAGACGACGAGGAACTGATCCTGCTCCAGGGCCACCACCAGGCTTTGCTCCAGCTCGCGGCGGTTGCGGATGGTCTCGTACAATTCCGGCTGGAAGAAGCGGTAATGGCCCTTGCCTGCCCCTTTCACGGCGTACATGGCAATATCGGCGTTCTTCAGCAGCACTTCCGTTTCGGCGCCATCGCGCGGGTACAGGCTGATGCCGATCGAGGCGCCCATCTTGTGGCGTTCGCTGCCTTGGTAAAACGGTTCGTCAAAGGCCAGGGCGATGCGCTGCGCCACCTGTTCGGCACGGCTATCGTCTTCCACCGGATCGAGCACGACGACGAATTCGTCACCGCCCAGGCGGACCACATGGTCGCCCGGCCGCAACACGGCCTTCAGGCGCAGCGACGCGGCACGTAACACCTTGTCGCCTTCGGCGTGGCCCTGCGTGTCGTTGATATCCTTGAAACCGTCGAGATCGATGAACAGTAGCGCCAGCATCTGCTGCGCGATGGCAGCGCGCCCCAGGGCGCCGGGCAGGAATTGCTGCAGCCAATAGCGGTTGGGCAAACCCGTCAAACCATCTTCATTGGCCAGACGGCGCAAGTCGCGCTCATGCTCCTTGGCAGTACTGATGTCTTGCAGGGTCACTGCCAGACGGTCGCCGCTACGCACCAGGCGCCGGCGTATCCAGCGCAAACTGAAGGGATTACCTTCCGGCAATTCGATCTCTTCCTCGGAAAAACCGGACTGCATGGCGGCACGGTAATGCTGCATCAGGTCGCGGAAATACGGCTCGTGGGCGCGCGACTGCAAGCGCATGCCCAGCAACTGCTCGCGGCGCACGCCGAAGTAGCCGGCGCCCGGCTCGTTGCAATCGACGATCTCGAAATCGAGGATGTTGCTGTCCTCGCCGCGCAGGGCGGCAATGATGTAAAAGCCGTCGCTGGTGCCTTCGGTAGCCATGCGATAAGCGTTGCGCACGCCTTCGGACTGGTGATGACGCCATGCCAGGCGCAGCGACAACACGGTGGCGACGGCGGCAAAGGCCAGCAGCAGCACGCTGACGGCCAGGGCGATGCCGATATAAATGGTGCGCGTTTCCTCGTAGGGGTGCAGCAGTTCGCCGTCCGACAGTCCGACCACGGCCGTAAACGGATAGGCTTTCAGCGCCTGCCAGCCTACATAGCGGCTTTGCTGGTCGGAAAAAGCGATCCTGCCGCCCGAATGCATGGCGCCGCTCTCCGTTTCCAGGAAGCTGGTATCGAGAAACGGCCTGCCGTGGCCGCTCTGCATGGGCAAGACGCGCGAACCGAGGCGCGTGCTGAACAGCTCGCCCTCCTCGCCCACCACGGCGGACATGCCGAACTTGCCGAAATTGACACTGTTGTAGAATTCGGAAAAATAGCTGGAATGAATGGAAATGAGCAATACGCCGTCAAAATTACCATCCTCGTCTTCCAGCCGGCGCGTGAAGTGCACCAGGCTTTCATCGGCGCCCGATGCTGCGGCAGCCGCTACGCTGGCGCGCCCCAGCGCGATGCGCAGCGCGCTGGAATTGCTGCGCCAGTGGCGCAGCAGGATATCGCTGCGCTCGTTGACCCGCAGCCGCTGCAGCGGCGCCGTGGTCGTCACGGCATGACCCTTGCGGTCGAGGATGGCAACGATGGCAAATTGCGGCAAGGCATACATGCCCCGCGTCTTCAATTGGTCGAGACGCAGCTGACCGTGCGAATGCTCCCACTCATACTTGAGCTGCAGGGTCAGCTGCTCCATCTGTTCCAGAGTGCGCAACAGATACTGGCCATATGCTTTCGACAAGGAAGACACGCTCTCGAGCGCCTGCTGCTGCGCCACCTTCTTTTCCGCTTCCAACTGCAGCAAGGTGGCCGTCCACAACACCGCGCACAAGACCAGCCCAAGCAAGGGCCAAGCCAGGATCAGGCGCAAGTTAGCCTTGAGAAAATCAGCCCTGCTCATCTCCACCATGGCGCCGTTATTATTGTTATTTACAAATTGTCGCAAGAACATGGTGCAGCATCTGTCGTTTCTATGTATTTCTTTAAGGACACACAAATTACCACAAAGTCATGTGTGCAGGTGTAACGGTAGCGTATTTATGTGTGCTGACGACAGCCCACCTGTCGTGCCTGCGTTACAATCAGTACCCTTACCGTTGGAGAAATACATGCAGCAATATCAAGATTTGATCAAGACCGTGCTCGAAACGGGCAGCTGGCAAGACAACCGCACGGGCATCCGCACCCTCAGCGTGCCGGGCGCCATGATGCGTTTCGACTTGGCCAACGGCAACTTCCCTGCCGTGACGACCAAGAAACTGGCTTTCAAATCCGTGATCGGCGAATTGTGCGCCTTCCTGCGCGCCTCGCGCAACGCGGCACAGTTCCGCGCGCTGGGCTGCAAAGTATGGGACCAGAACGCCAACGAAAATGCGCAATGGCTAGCCAATCCCTACCGCGCAGGCGAGGATGACTTGGGTCCCGTGTATGGTGTGCAATGGCGGTCATGGCCCGCCTACAAACTGCTCGCTGCCGACCAGCCGGCACAAATTGCCGATGCGCAAAAGAACGGCTTTACGCTCATCGCCCCCATCGTCGACGCTGGCGTGCAAAAAGTATTGCTGTACAAGGCAGTAGACCAGTTGCGCGAGTGCCTCGACACCATCATGACGAACCCGGGCAGCCGGCGCATCCTGTTCCACGGCTGGAACCCGGCCGTGCTCGATGCCGTCGCCCTGCCCGCCTGCCACTTGCTGTACCAGTTCATCCCGAACGCCAGCACGCGCGAGATATCGCTATGTTTATATGTACGCAGCAACGATATCGGCCTGGGCACGCCCTTCAACATCGCCGAAGGCGCAGCCCTGCTGCACCTGGTGGCACGCCTGACGGGCTACACGCCGCGCTGGTTCACCTACTTCATCGGCGACGCGCACATCTATGAAAACCACCTCGACATGGTGGAAGAACAATTGAAGCGCACGCCATTCCCGGCGCCGCGCTTTGTCATTTCCGACCGCGTGCCCGACTATGCCAAGACGGGCAAGTACGAGCCGCAATGGCTGGAAAAAATCGAACCGTCGGATTTCTCGCTGGAAGGCTATGAACACCATGCGCCCATCAAGGCGGCGATGGCCGTCTGATGCCGGTCAAACAGCTGGCAGCGATGCAGCGCCAGCCGTTTGACCAACGACAGGGCAGCGAGTTCGTCCGATCAACGCTGCCGTTCACGGCGACGCGTGCATGATCGACATGCGCACGGTTTCATCGACTTCCGGCAGCACATCGCGCCAGCGACCTAGCCCGGCTCTGCACCCGGGCCACCAGCACCACCTGCGCCACCCGGTCCGCGTCCGCCCGGCGGACCAAAACGCGGTTCGCGCTCACCCTCTTTTGCTGCCGACGTCGCGCCGCCGAGGCGATACGACAGCCCCACATACAGCATGCGCCCATCGAAGCGGCGCGTGCTTGTCTCGCGCAAGGAAGCGCTGTTGATGATGGTTTCCATCTTGTTGCTGCTAAACACATCGGTCACGTTCATGACCAGGCTCAGTTGTGGCGTCACCGTGTGGCGCAGACTCAGGTTCAAGGTATTGTTCGGCGAGCGGTAGCCCTGACCCGAGAGCGTTTTTCCTTGCATTTGTAGGGCTAATTGCAGCTGGTTAGCCGGATTGATCTGGTAATTGAGGCGTGCGCGGCCACTCAGGGCATTCGCCGTGCGCGTGCTGCGGTTGCCCAGGTCGTCTGAGCTGGTTTGCTCGCTGCGCGCCAGGTTGCCGCTCGTGTTCAGCGTCAGGGCCGGGGTCAGCTTGCCGCTGACGCTGAACTCCAGGCCACTCGAATGGCTGCCCTCGCCGTTTTCGCGCGTCGTCAGCAGCACGTTGTCGCTAATAAAATAGCGGTAATCAACGATAGCGTCCGTGTCGCGCCGGTGGTAGGCGCGCAAGCTGCTTTCCAGGCCTAAGAGCTTGGTTTCATAGCCGATCTCGAAGGCATCGGTCTGCGTGGGTTTGAGCTTGGGATTGCCGGTCGAGACATTGAACTCGTCACGGTAAACCACGTAAGGGTTCAGGTCGCCGGCGCTCGGGCGGCGCAGGCGGTGCGCATAGCTGAAGCGGACATTGCTCTCGTCACTGACCTTGTAGGTAGCAAACAGGCTGGGAATATAGTTGACGTAATTGTTGCTGGCCTCGATGCCACCGGTGATCTGGCGCACGTGCAAGTCCGTGTATTCGGCGCGCAAACCGGCCAAGGCGCCCCAGCGCTCGCTCAGGCGCATCTGGTAGGAACCGTACAGCGCGACAGTGCGCTCGTCGAGCTCGAAACGGTTGCTGCGCATGGGATTGAGCGTTTCCACCAGGCTAGTGGGGTTGATGTTGGTGTACAGGGTGTCGAAGCTGCTCTGGTTATCGGCCACTTTATAGCCCAGCTTAGCCGTGCCGCCCGCCAGTGGACGCTCATAGTCGCCGCTGAAGTCGACGATGCGGTTGCCCGTATCGCTGTGCTGGCGCGCGCGGCTGTCGAAGGCATGCACGGGCGCGAGCGTGTAGGTATTGACGTAATCGCTGTCGCTCTCGTTGGCCGACGACGATACGCGCAAGTCGATTTTCAGGGTTTCACCTGGCAATTCGCCCTTATGGTCGTAGCGCGCCCCCCAGCTGTAGTTGCGGCTGTCGCCATTGCGCACGGTGCTGCGCACATAGTCACCGATGCGGCTGCCCGTGCTGTCGCCATTGATGTAGCGGTCGAGCGAACGCTGGTCGTTGCCGCGCCCGTTATACGACACGCTGGCGGCCAGGGTATCTTGCGTATTGAGGTTGTAATTGACGCTGCCGTGCAAGCCCAGCGAGTCATTCAAGCCATTGCTGGTGGAATGCTGGCTGCTGGGGGCAAAAGCGCCCATACCGGGCACCAGGCGGTCCAGGCGCTCACGGCTGACCTCGCCGACAGAGTTGCGGCCGTCGTGGCGCACATAGACGCCGCCCTGGTAGCCCCAGGGACCGTCGTTGTAGCTGCCAGACACGCCGCCGTTATAGCGTCCAGCGATACCCGCATTCGCATTCACGCTAGCAAAGCCGCCCGGCTTGCGGTTACGTCGCATCACCAGGTTCAAGATCGGCCCCCCTCCAGCCTCATTGCCGAACTGCGCGCCGGGATTGTTAATCACTTCCACCGATTCGATATCGTCAGCTGCCATGGCGTTCAGGGTAGCGCCGCGCGCATCGCCCTGCAGCATGGCCGAGGGCTTGCCATCGATCAATATCTGCACATTGCTGCTGCCGCGCAAGGATACGGAACCATCGGCACTCACGGCCACCGACGGCACATTACTCAAGGCATCGGCCGCCGTGCCATTGCTGCTGCCCACGTCGGACTTGACGTCGTAGACTTGCCGGTCGATGCGCCCGGTGGGACGCTCGGCCGTCACGCTGACGGAAGGAGAAGCGTCAATGGCAGGCGCCTTGGCCGGCACCGGCTTGACGATGGCGTCGCTGGTGACAGTTTGCGCTTGGACGGCGCTGCCGGCGACTAGCAGGCTGGCGCCCGCCAGACAGTGGAAAAGGTTTGTATGCATTTGGCTTAAAAATAATCGTCACGCTAAGGATGAGGCTCTACACTACAGCGAGAGAGCACTTTTAAAGCATGCCACGATTAGCGCAGCCAAAGCAAATGCCAGGCCTTGTTTTTACTTCAATTTACAAATCTCTTCCACTTGTAGCCGCACAAGCTCATTCGATCAACCGTACGCTAGCGCACCAAGCCATGGCCGCGCGCCAGTGTCAGCCAGCGCAGAAACTCAGTCATCGATAAATCTCCCCGCTGCGCATCACCGTGTTCAACGGGCAAACCGACATACAAGTCGTGGGCGGTGACGAGCGGGCGCTCGATGACAGCGGCAAGCGCTGAGCCGAGTCCAGGTTTTCCATGGGATTATTTATTCAGCAGTGGGAGCCTCGGACCAGGGCGCAGGGCAAGGCGCGTCGTCCGAAGGCAGTACGCATGTACAGATGCGTTGAAAAAACCATAGCGAGCGGCAGCGAGTTATGGACGAGGCGCGCAGCTGTGCCTGGTCTGGGCCGCCGAGGCAGTGAGCATCGGCGGCCGAAAATCGCCACGACAGCAGGTTTTGACCGCTGTTTTAGGCGTTGATCCCGAAAGAGCGTGCCAGCGGGCCCAGGCCGCCCTTGAAACCCTGGCCGATGGCCTTGAATTTCCACTCGCTGCCAGCGCGGTAGATTTCGCCGAAAATCATGGCCGCTTCTGTCGAACCATCTTCCGACAGGTCGTAGCGGGCAATTTCCGCGCCGTTGTCGCCATTGAGGCAACGGATGAAAGCCTTGCCCACCATGCCGAAGTTCTGCTTGCGGGCTTCGGCGTCGTGAATCGTGACGGCCACGGCGATCTTGTCGATGTCGGCTGGCACGCTGGCCAGGTCGACGGCGATTTTCTCGTCGTCGCCATCGCCGCCGCCCGTGGTGTTGTCACCCGCGTGGACGATGGAACCATCCTGCGACTTCAGGTTGTTGTAAAAAATGAAATCAGCATCGGAACGCGCCTTGCCATCCGTTTTCAGCAGAAAGGCGCTGCCGTCCAGGTCAAAAGCGGCGCCATCGGTGGCGCGCGGGTCCCAGCCAAGGCCAATCACGATTTTCTTCAAGCCAGGAGCTTCCTTGCTCAGGTTGACATTGCCGCCTTTTTGCAAACTGATCGCCATGTTAATTCCTTTTCAATTAGTGGGTTGCATTCGGTGCTACAAGTCATTTCGCCGGCACTCCGGCTTGATGCGCTATGAGCCTACCATAAAGTGCCTGCTTGTCAGTCGCGTACTATTGAAAATAATGCCACAAGAAAAGACTGTACCGCCTCCCGGATGAGCAAAATGACGGATAATACTGCTCGACAAAAATTTTCATCACCATGAGCGATACGACCCCTGGCTTGGACTTGCCTGAAGGCAGCACGCGACTCGTTTGCATTCCCGGCACCTTGTGCGATGAACGCCTGTGGTCGCGCCTGGTCCCTGCCCTGGGCGACGCCTTTCATCTGCAGCACCTGCCCTTGCATCAGGCGCGTACGCGCGCGCAGATGCAATCGATGATAGCCAGGCACTGCACTTCACCAGTGCATCTGCTGGGTTTTTCGCTGGGCGCCTACCTGGCGCTCGAACATGCGCTGGCGCACCCGCAGTGCATCAAGTCCCTCACTTTGATCGCCAATTCGGCCAAAGGTTTGCAGCCGACCGAAATGAGCGCGCGCCAGCGCATCGTCGCCATGCTCGAACGCAACGCCTATACGGGCATCACGCGCCAGCGCCTGCGCGAACTGCTGCACCCGTCACACTTGCACGACGCCAGCATCACTGACCTGATCTTACAGATGGGACTGGACCTGGGCAAGGAGGTGCTGCTGGCGCAATTTATCACCACCATAGCCCGCCCGGACCTGATGGCGCGCTTGCCGGAGCTCGATTGTCCCGTGCTGATCGTGGGCGCAGAAGACGATCAGCTGGTCCCTGCCGACGACTTGCGCGCCATGGCGACTCGCCTGCCGCAAGCGACCCTGCACATGCTCAGTGACGACACCGGTCACATGATCCCGCTGGAGGCGCCGCGCGCGCTGGCCGCCGCCCTGCGCGCGCATCTGGAGGCGACAGACAATTTAAAGGATAATGTCGTGCATCGGGCCATGCCCCCACCACTTTCACAGAACCAATGAGCCATTTGACCATCATCGTCGCCACCGACCAGCAAGGCGGCATCGGCATCGACAACACCTTGCCGTGGACATTACCGGAAGACCTGGCGCACTTCAAGCGCATGACGACTGGCCACCCCATCCTCATGGGCCGCAAGACCTTCGATTCCATCGGCCGCCCGCTGCCAAACCGCCGCAACATCGTCATTACGCGCAATGCGCAGTGGCGCCATGAAGGCGTGGAAACGGCGGCGTCGCTGGAAGAGGCCATCGCCCTGCTCGACGGCGCAGAAGGCTATGTCATCGGCGGCGCCGAGATTTACAAGCAAGCATTACCGCTGACACAGCGTGTGATCATCACGGAAATCGGCCAGACATTTGACTGCGACGCGTTTTTTCCCGCCATTGAGCATGCCGTTTGGCAAGAAACAGCGCGTGTATCGCAGGTTTCGGAGAAATCTGGCCTGCCTTACGCCTTTGTCACACTGCAACGCAAAGCCTGATAAGGTTGGGCTGTAACGTTGATAATTGCGTGGGCAAAACGTTGCTGTAATACCCCTGTCACACCGTTGCGTCACGCTGGCGCTCTTTCGTGATGTTTTGAGACCATATTTTTTTCCCGCAGACGCCGCATTTCTGCGAGAATCCCGTTCTTATTTTTTTTATGCGGCTGCCGGGTTTCACGACCGCCTGACCGTCGCGCCCTAGTCCGCCCCTCGATTACGTCAGGGGCGGCTTGCTTTTTTGGAGACATGCATGAAATTTCGTTTCCCTATCGTCATCATTGACGAGGATTTCCGTTCTGAAAATACGTCCGGCCTGGGTATTCGCGCCCTTGCCGCCGCAATGGAAAAAGAAGGCATGGAAGTGCTGGGCGTGACCAGTTACGGCGATTTGTCGCAATTTGCCCAACAACAGTCGCGCGCGTCGGCCTTCGTGCTGTCGATCGACGATGAAGAGTTCGGTGCCGGTTCCGTCGAAGAAACCGACCACGCACTGAAGTCCCTGCGCGCCTTCGTCGAAGAAATCCGCTACAAGAACGCCGATATCCCGATTTATCTGTATGGCGAAACGCGCACCTCGCGCCATATCCCCAACGATATCTTGCGCGAACTGCATGGTTTCATCCACATGTTCGAAGACACGCCGGAATTCGTCGCGCGCCACATCATCCGTGAAGCGAAATCCTACCTCGACGGCCTGTCGCCGCCGTTCTTCCGTGCGCTGGTGCACTACGCCAACGACGGCTCCTACTCATGGCACTGCCCCGGCCACTCGGGCGGCGTGGCATTCCTGAAGTCGCCGATCGGCCAAATGTTCCACCAGTTCTTCGGTGAAAACATGCTGCGCGCCGACGTCTGCAACGCCGTCGAAGAGCTGGGCCAGCTGCTCGACCATACGGGCCCAGTCGCCGCCTCGGAGCGCAATGCGGCGCGCATCTTCAATGCCGACCATTGTTACTTTGTGACCAATGGCACGTCGACCTCGAACAAAATGGTGTGGCACTCGACCGTGGCGCCGGGCGACATCGTCGTCGTTGACCGCAACTGCCACAAGTCCATCTTGCACTCGATCATCATGTGCGGCGCCATTCCCGTGTTCCTGATGCCGACGCGCAATCACCTGGGCATCATCGGCCCTATCCCGCTGGCTGAATTCACGCCGGAAAGCATTGCCCGCAAGATCGAAGCGAATCCGTTCGCGCGCGAAGCGAAGAACAAGAAACCACGTATTTTGACCATCACCCAATCGACTTACGATGGCGTGATCTACAACGTGGAAACCCTGCGCGAAATGCTCGATGGCAAGATCGACACCCTGCACTTCGATGAAGCATGGCTGCCGCACGCCACCTTCCACGATTTCTACAAAAATATGCACGCCATCGGCAAGGACCGTCCGCGGGCCAAGGAATCGATGATCTTCTCGACCCAGTCGACGCACAAATTGCTCGCTGGCCTGTCGCAAGCCTCGCAAATCCTCGTGCGCGAATCGGACACGGTCAAACTGGACCGGGATGCCTTCAACGAGGCCTACCTGATGCACACCTCGACCTCGCCGCAATACTCGATTATCGCCTCCTGCGACGTGGCCGCTGCCATGATGGAAGCGCCGGGCGGCACCGCGCTGGTGGAAGAATCGATCATGGAAGCGCTCGATTTCCGCCGCGCCATGAAAAAGATCGACCAGGAATGGGGTCAGGACTGGTGGTTCCAGGTCTGGGGTCCGGAAAAATTCAACGACGAAGGCATGGGCCAGCAGGAAGACTGGATGATACGCGCCGAGGATGACTGGCACGGCTTCGGCGACCTCGCCCCCGGCTTCAACATGCTCGACCCGATCAAGGCGACCATCGTCAACCCGGGCCTGTCGCTGGACGGCCAGTTTGGCGAGACGGGTATTCCTGCGTCCATCGTCACCAAATACCTGGCCGAGCACGGCGTCATCATTGAAAAATGTGGCCTGTACTCGTTCTTCATCATGTTTACCATCGGCATCACCAAGGGCCGCTGGAATACTTTGCTGACGGCCTTGCAGCAATTCAAGGACGACTACGACAAGAACCAGCCGATGTGGCGCATCTTGCCGGAATTTGCGGCGGCCAACCCACGCTACGAAAAAATGGGCTTGCGCGACCTGTGCCAGCAAATCCACGATTTCTACAAGGCCTACGATGTGGCGCGCTTGACGACGGAAATGTATTTGTCGGACATGATCCCGGCCATGAAACCGTCGGACGCGTTCGCCAAGATGGCGCACCGCGAAATCGAGCGCGTCGCCATCGACGACCTCGAAGGGCGTATCACCTCCATCCTGCTGACGCCGTATCCACCGGGCATTCCACTGCTGATCCCGGGTGAGCGCTTCAACAAGACCATCGTCGACTACCTGCGCTTCGCACGCGACTTCAACGAGCGCTTCCCCGGCTTCGAGACGGATGTGCATGGCCTCGTGAAACGCGAAGTCGATGGCAAGCGTGGTTACTTCGTCGACTGCGTCCGCCAGTAACGATGCGCTAGGAGCACCGCTGCCTACATGACGCCGCCTGATGCAAATCAGGCGGCGTTTTGCATTGCAGGCCAGCGCACACGCTGGTGCCAGATCAAACCGCGACGATAGCAGGCATCCGGGATGGGCGACTCATGCGCGCGTGGCGACGGCATGGCGAACGGCATTTCGCCGATAGCGTAACAACCATCGTTTCCGATGCAGTGATTTTCCCTCTCAAGATGAGTTTTCGAACAAGCTTAATTGGCGGAAATGATTACGTCGCTTATACGCCACAGTACAGCCTATGCATAAAAAATATTTTTCATTTTTAAAAAATAAACTTCGGCTTAAAAACCTGAAAAATGCATCAAATTCATCTAAAAGCACCTTAAAAATTCATGTGATCAACACGCAAACAGTTATTTGGACGCGGATTCCGGTAAGCAAGCCCTACAATTAGCAGGTCATATTTTTATTGCCCTAGGGAAACTAATGACTTACCGTACCTTACGCCACTTACTGGCCATCGCATCGCTGACCGTACTTACGGCCTGTGGCGGTGGCGGCGACAGCCAGTCCGATACTGCCCGCAATCCGGACATTTCGGTCGTGCCGCCAGCAAGCACTGTCCCCGGCACAACGCCGGGCAACACCACGGCACCGCCACCCCTGAGCACACCCCCAAGCAAACAGACGAGCACATTTACGCGCCCGCAAGCATCGCGCTTCCTGGGCCGCGCCACGTTCGGGCCGGACATGGCGGCCATCGAGGCGCTGGCCGCCAGCGATAGCGAGGCTTGGTTTCGCACACAGTTTTCCAAGCCACAAACCTTGCACCGCAAGTATATCGACGCAAAATATCCGGCCGCAGGCGCGGCGGCCAGCAAGGCTAATCCGACCGATTTCTATGAATCGTTCTGGCAGCAGGCGGTACGCGGCGATGACCAGTTGCGCCAGCGCGTCGCCTTTGCGCTCAGTGAAATCTTCGTCGTCTCCACGCAAAGCCAGGCCGTGTGGCCGCAGACGCGGGGCCTGGCAAGCTATTACGATATGCTGGGGCAACAGGCGTTCGGCAACTTCCGCACCCTGCTACAGGGCGTGGCCACGCATCCGATGATGGGGCTGTACCTGTCACACCTGCGCAACCAGAAGGAATCGAGCACGCGCACGCCCGACGAAAATTTCGCGCGCGAAGTCATGCAATTATTTACCATCGGCCTCTACCATCTGAATGCGGATGGCTCAGTGAAATTGTCTGGTGGCAAGCCGATCGACACCTATACGCGCGACGATGTGAGCGCTCTGGCGAAAGTATTCACGGGCTGGAGCTGGGCTGGGCCAGACCAGGCCGCGAACCGTTTTTATGGCAGCGTGGCCGATCCCGATCGCGACTGGAAACCGATGCAAAACTACGCGGCGTTTCACTCCACCAGCGAAAAACACTTTCTCGGCGTGAGTGCGGCAGGCGCCGGCGAAGGCGAAGCGGACATGGCGCTAGCCCTCGACACCCTGTTCAACCACCCGAATGCTGGCCCCTTCTTTGGCCGCCAGCTGATCCAGCGCCTGGTCACCAGCAATCCCAGCCCGGCCTATGTGGGCCGGGTCGCAGCCGCCTTTGCCAACAATGGTGCGGGCGTGCGCGGCGACATGCAGGCCGTGATCCGCGCCGTGCTGCTGGACCCCGAGGCACTGGCGCCAGCCGGCAGCACCCTGCGCACGGGCAAACTGCGCGAACCGCTGGTGCGTTTGGGCAACTGGATGCGCGCCTTCAACGCCAAGGACGCCGCCTTGCAATACCGCATCTATTACCTCAGCGATCCACTCTCGGGGCTGGGCCAGAATCCCATGAATGCGCCGTCCGTGTTCAACTACTTCCGCCCCTCCTACGTGCCGCCCAATTCGGCGCTGGCAGCAGCGGGCCTGGTGGCGCCGGAAATGCAGATCACGTCGGAGCCTTCCGTCACCGGTTACCTGAACTTCATGCAAGATGCCATCCGCGGCGGCGTGGGGGAAAGCCGCGCCGTGCGGGCCGACTACACGGCTGAACTGGCCCTGGCCAGCGAGCCGGGCGCCTTGCTGGACCGTATCGACTTGCTTTTAATGTCCGGCAATATGTCGTCCCGGCTGCGCAGCAAGATCCTCGCTGCGGTCACGAGCATCGCCATTCCCGCCGCCAGCGCCAGCAACGCCGCACAAGTGACGACGGCGAAAACCTACCGCGTGCACCTGGCCATTTTCCTGGCCATGGCCTCGCCTGAATACCTGGTTCAAAAATAAGGAAGCGACATGACGACCACCTCCCATTTCTCGCGCCGCCGCTTCCTCGGCTCCATGCTGGGCCTGGCCGGCAGCACGGCTGCGCCATTCGCCCTCAACCTGGCAGCCATGGGCCAGGCGGCGGCGCAGTCAGCCGACGGCTACAAGGCCCTCGTGTGCCTGTTCATGGCCGGCGGCAACGATGCCTTCAACACGGTGCTGGCCACCGACACGCCATCCTGGAATGAATACCTGCGCTTGCGCAACACAGGGGGTAACGATTCGATCCACCTGGCCGGCGTCGGTGAAACAGGCGGCGTACTGCCGATCACGCCCGCCACGGCGCAAGCGGGACGCAGCTTTGCCTTGCACCCCTCCCTAGCCCCCCTGAAAGACTTGTTCGACGGCGGCCGCGCCGCCATCATCGCCAATGCGGGCACCCTGATACAGCCTGTGACACTGGCGCAATACAAAGCAGGCAATGTGGCGCTGCCGCCGAAGTTGTTTTCGCATAACGACCAGCAATCGACCTGGCAATCTGGCCTGCCGGAAGGCGCCAGCGTGGGCTGGGGCGGACGCCTGGGTGACCTGCTGGGCACGGGCAACGGCAATGCAACGTTTACGGCCATCTCGGCTGCGTCGAATGCCCTCTTCCTCAGCGGGCGACAGGTGCGCCAGTTTCAGGTGGGACAGGCGGGCGCCGTGCCGATCCGCAATATCGGCGGCAGCGGCTCTCTGTTCGGCACCACCGAGGGCGAGGCCGCTTTGCGTGACATCATCAGCACGGCGAGCGACGACATGATGGAACAGGAACACGTGGCGACAGTACAGCGCGCCATTTCCAGCCAGAGCGTGCTGAGCGGCGCCATGCTGGCGGCCGGCGCGGGTGGCGTACCCAATCCGCCACCCTACATCAATCCGAACACGGGAGCGTCCGGCGTCAATCAGTTGGCCGTGCAATTGCAGACCGTGGCGCGCATCATCGGCGGGCGCGGCGCCCTGGGGGCGAAACGGCAAGTGTTTTATGTGACCTTGGGCGGCTTCGACACGCATGACCGCCAAAAGGAGCTGCATGGCGACCTGATGGCGCGCCTGGCGCACGCGCTCGCGTATTTCGACGCCACGCTGGCAGCCCTGCAGGGCGCCGACGTGCGGCGCCAGGTGACGACGTTTACGGCGTCGGACTTCGGCCGCACCTTCAGCAGCAACGGTGACGGCACGGATCACGGCTGGGGTGCCCACCACTTTGTCGTGGGCGGCGCCGTCAAGGGCGGCGACATCTACGGCACTTTCCCCGCCACGGGCCTGGGCCATGCGCTGGACGTCGGCTCCGGCGTGCTGCTGCCGACCACTTCCGTCGAACAGTACGGTGCCACCCTGGCGCAATGGTTCGGCGTGGCCGACAGCCAGCTAGCCGACGTGTTCCCGAATATCGGCAACTTCAGCCGGCGCGACTTGGGTTTCATGACAGCAACTTAACCGTTCACGGCAGGGCTCAGGGTGACGGCGTAGCCGGCCAGGCTAGCGCAGCTACCGCTGGCGTTGAGCAACTGTAACTTAATAGTGAGCGACATGGCCGCCGCCACGCCCATGGCGCCATTAAAACTGGCACGGATATCGCTGCGCACCACGCCCGACTGCTTCAGCACGTTGATGCTGCTGGCGCCATGCGTGTTCGTGCCAGTGCCAGCGCAAGACTTGCTGCCGCTCAGTCGCCTGCCGCATCATTTCGAGCTCGCTTGCCAGACCGTGATCATGTCATTCCATACATACCCCAACAAATGGGGCAAGCCCGCCAAGTCGAGGTTCAGGCTGGCGCACAGAAACAGGACGTGCGTGGCCCGTGGCGAAAGCGCCTTCCTGGCAGCCGGAGCGAGCTTGCGCTGTTCTGGCGTCAGCACGGCCAGCAATTGCTGCTCCAGCCGCGCCTGCAGCAAGCAGATCTTTCCCATGGCTTGTGCAGCCGTGTTCGCCAGCGCGCCGGCCTTCGCATCGTCGTAGGCGCTGGACCCGGCCAGCTCGCGCAGCTGCGCATGGGCCTTGAAAGCGATCGTTTCCTGTTCCCGCAGCAAGGGCGCCTGGGCGTAGGCGGCGGCGAAAACCTTGTCCTGCTGCGCCTCGCTCAACTCGATGCCATGCAGAAACGGCGGCAAACGTGGCATGCCGTGAATGGGGACGTGACCCAGGTCTGGACCAAAGCCGGGCGGTGGCCCCGGCATGGGGCTTGGCGGCGGGCCATCCGGCGCAGATTCTTGCTGGGCCAGCGCCAGCAGCGGCATGCTGCAAGCGGACAGCAGCACCAGGGATACTGCGACGCTAAGGTGTTTCATCGGGCTTTCCTTTCGTCGCGGTCAGCCCTGATTGTCGGCGCCTGGCATGTAAAGCAACGTTAGGGCCGCGTAAAAGCGTGTAAAGGAAGCTGTGCAAATGGAAGCAGACGCATGTAAAAGCGGGTAAAAGGGACCTGATCCGCCCCTGCTGACTGCTATCATCGGGCGATATTCACCCGAAAAAGCACAGGCATGAGCAAGGTTTTGTTAATCGATGACGACGTGGAACTGGTCGGCATGTTCCTGGAATACCTGACGCAGGAAGGTTTTGACGCCCGTGCCGTGCATGACGGCGAAAGCGGCGCGGCCGAGGCGCTGACGGGCCTGTACGCCATCGCCGTCCTCGACGTCATGATGCCGCGCATGAATGGCCTGGAAACCCTGCGCCGCATCCGCGCCGGCAGTAACCTGCCCATCCTGATGCTGACAGCGCGCGGCGACGACACGGACCGCATCGTGGGCCTGGAGCTCGGTGCCGACGATTACGTGACCAAGCCGTGCACGCCGCGTGAGCTGACGGCGCGCATCCGCGCCATCCTGCGCCGGTCGCAAGCAGCGCCACACGACAGTTCGGGCCTGGCGCCGCTGGCCGTGGGCCAGTTGACAATGTGGCCGGAACAGCGCCGCGTTTCCTGGGCCGGCGCGCACCTGGCGCTAACGAGCACGGAATTCAATCTGCTGGAAGTGCTGGCGCGCAATGCGGGCAAGCCCGTGAGCAAGAATCAATTATCGGAACTGGGCCTGGGCCGGCCCTGGGCGCGCTTCGACCGCAATATCGACGTGCACTTGAGCAGCCTGCGCCGCAAGCTGGGCAGCCTGGCCGACGGCCGCTCTTGCCTGCAGACCGTCTACCGTCTCGGTTACCAGCTGATCAAGGAGTAAGCGTGGGCCGTCTGTTCTGGAAGTTTTTTCTGTGCATCATGCTGGCGCAAGTGACGGCCACCATCGGCATCGGCGGTACCTTCTGGCTGAAAAACCGGGCGGCGCAGCAGGAGCGGGCCGTCGATATCGATACCAGTGCGCCGGCGCAAATGATCATCGAGGCCGCCAGCGCCACCGTGGAAGCAGGCGGTAGCCAGGCCTTGCGGCAATTCCTGGGCAAGCTCGAACGCATGCGCGTATTTGCAGTCGATGCCAAAGGGCAAGAACTGATGGGCCGCACAGTGCATCCCGCCATGCTAAACAAGGCCCGTGCCATGCCGGGACAAAGCGAGCACCATACCGTCGTGCGCCAGGTCATCGGCAGCGATGGCGTGCGCTACCTGCTGTTCCTGCCCTCGTCCGAGCGCTTTCGCACTGGCGAAGCGGGCGCCCCGCCGCCACGCGGCGACTTCGGCCGCGGCATGCTACCCGGCCCGCGCATGGACAGCCCCTACCGCACCTTCATTCCTCTGGCCGCCGCCATCGCCGCCAGCCTGCTGTTCTCCTTCTTGCTGGCCTGGTATTTTGCGCGTCCCATCCGCGATCTGCGGCAAGCATTCGAGGCTGCCTCGCAAGGCGACCTGGCGCCGCGTTTTCACGCCAGCGGCAAGCGCGGCGATGAATTGACGGACCTGCGCCGCGATTTTGACCGCATGACAGGCCGTTTGCGCAGCCTCATGGAAAGCCAGACGCGCTTGCTGCATGATGTATCGCACGAACTGCGCTCGCCGCTGGCGCGCTTGCAAGCTGCCATCGGTCTGGCGCACCAGCAGCCGGACAAGATGGACGCCTCGATGCAGCGCATCGAACGCGAAAGCGAACGCATGGATAAGCTGATCGGCGAGCTGCTGACCCTGTCGCGGCTGGAAGCGGGCGCCGGGTCTCCCCTCAGCGAAGACGTCGGCATCGCCGACCTGTTGCACGACGTAATGGAAGATGCCCGCTACGAAGCGAAGGCGCGGCAGGTGGGCATCGCCCTGGCGGGCGACGCGGTCATTGCCGACGCCACTGTCACGGGCCGGCCGGAACTGCTGGCGCGCGCCGTGGAAAACGTGGTGCGCAATGCCATCAAACACAGCCCCGACAGCGGCACGGTGAAAATGAATTTGTCGCGCCTGCATAACGGCAAGCAAGATCTGCTGCGCATTGCCGTGCTGGACCGCGGCCCCGGCGTGGCCAGCGCCGACCTGGCGCGCATTTTTGAACCGTTTTTCCGCGCTAGCCATACCCAGCACAGCACGGACGGCCATGGCCTGGGCCTGGCCATCGCCCAGCACGTCATCAGTGCCCATGGGGGCCGCATAGCGGCCAGCTTGCGCAATGGTGGCGGGCTGTGCGTGGAAATGCTATTGCCCGTCAAAACGCCAGGCTGACTTTCCGGCGAGCCTGGCGTTTTGGCGCGAGGATGTGCTGCTACGCCTGCGTATCGATGATGCTGCCCAGGGTCGACGAGACGGATTTAGCCGGACTCATCGCCGTATCGGCGCTACTGGCCGCCTGAAGAGCTTGCTGCGCCGCCTGTAACTGGGCAATTTGCGCCTGCAAGGCCAAGATTTGCTGTGCCAGCTGCTGTTGCAGCTTCTGCGACGCCTCCGTCTGCTCGCCCTTTTGCGATTCCGTCAATTCTTTTTGCGCCGCCGTAATCTGTTTTTGCAGCGCCGCGATCTGCGAACTGCTGCCCGAACTGGCGCTACTGGCCGCGCCGACTGCGCTGCCTGAACCGATTGCCGCTACCATGATGCCTCCTCAGTGTTTCAATACCAAGGTTAACGGCAAGCATGGGGCGTGGATGTAGGGCGGCAGGTGTAAAGGCAGGTAAAGACAGCTAGCGCCCCACTCTTCAGAATAATCAGGTCTTGGGCAATGTCACGCCAACCTGGCCCTGATATTTGCCACCACGGTCCTTGTACGAGGTTTCGCACACTTCATCGGATTCGAAGAACAGCACTTGCGCCACGCCTTCATTGGCGTAGATTTTCGCCGGCAACGGTGTCGTATTGGAAAACTCCAGGGTCACGAAACCTTCCCATTCCGGCTCGAACGGGGTGACGTTGACGATGATGCCGCAACGCGCATAGGTGCTCTTGCCCAGGCAAATCGTCAGCACATTGCGGGGAATGCGGAAATACTCGACCGTGCGGGCCAGCGCGAATGAGTTCGGCGGAATGATGCAATAGCCCTTGCCGGAGACATCGACGAAATTATTTGCGTCAAAATTCTTCGGATCGACGATGGTGGTGTTGATGTTGGTGAATAACTTGAACTCGTCGGCGCAACGGATGTCATAGCCATAGCTGGAGGTGCCGTAGGATACGATGCGGTTGCCGTCGCGTTCCTTTACCTGGCCCGGTTCGAACGGCTCGATCATGCCCGTTGTTTCCGCCATGCGGCGTATCCATTTATCGCTTTTAATCGTCATCGCAGGGGCTTCTTTCTAGAATATCGGAATGGCGGGGCTGCACGCCTGGCGCAGGCGCGGCCCGAATGGCAGGATTTTACTTGAAAACCCGCCACTGTTGGCCCTTGCAACATGAAAATCGTTGGCCTGAGGCTACTCTTTAGCCAGCAAGGAAGTGACCATCTCGCGCACCACTTGCGCCGTCAGTTCCGGGTTTTCCATGGGAAACAGATGCCCGCCCGGCACCTGGCGGAAATACTTGCCGACCAGCTTGCGCGTGGCTTTCAAGCCTGCCTGGCGGCATTCCACCGATTCCGTGCCGCCGATAAAACCGATGGGCACGGGCAAGCCGTTCTTGACGAGGCCGCCGATGTGATGCGGCAGACTGCGGTAGACCTGTGTTTCCACTTCGCGCGTAAAGCGCAGCTGCACCCCTTGCGGATGCGGCGCCAGGCCGCTATCGATATAGTCGTGCAACACTTGCGGCGCCCAGATGGCGAACATGTCCTTGGCGGCAAAGTGGGCATACGCGGCTTGCGCGTCGGGCCACAGCTTGCGCCGCCGGGCAGAAAAGCGCGAAGGGGAAAAGCGCTCGCCCAGCGCCGTATTGCGCGCCAGGCGCACCAGCAAGGCGCGCCAGCCCGCCACCACGGGTGAATCGAGCAAGACCACGCAGCGCACCAGGTCGGGCCGCTGCTTGGCCACCATCACGCTGAGCATGCCACCGAGCGAATGGCCGACGAGGATCACGGGCGCGCTGTAGCGGCGCTCCAGCTCATCGATATACTCGCGTACCAATTCCGGCCAGCCCGTGCTGACCGGGTATTCGGGGTCGTGCGCGTGCATGTCGAGCGCTTGCACGGCGTAATGTTGGCTAAGCAAGCCGAACAGCTTGCGGTAAGTGCCGGCCGGATAACTGTTGGCGTGGGCAAAGTGCAGTTGCGGGAGTGTCATCGTAGGATGGTGCCGGTGAATGCAATAGACAATTGTAATGGCATGCTGGCAAGGCGTATCAGAGGAAGGCCTCTAATTGCCCGCGCCCATGGCCATGCCGGGCACGAAGGAGGCCAGCACTGCGCTCAGCTCGGCGCTTGACTCCACCACGCAAAAGGCATCATCGAACGCATGCTCGCGGTTCATATGATTGCGCACAATAATGCATTCCAGCCCGGCTGCGTTGGCGGCGCGCAAGCCGCGCGGCGAATCTTCCACGGCCACGCACTGGGCGGCGCTTAGCCCCAGGCGCTGCAAGCCCAGCGCGTAGCCGTCAGGGGCCGGCTTGCTTGCCCCATACATTTCACGCGTCAGCACGAAGTCAAAGTGCGGCAACATGCCGGTGGCCGCATGGCTGATCTGAAAATGCTGTGCGTAAGCGCTCGTCACCACGCCCATGGCCACATGCGGGCGCAGCGCCGCCAGCAACGTTGCGATGCCAGGCATAGCGAGCCGGCGCGCCTGGCGCAAGCGTTGCCCAAACAACACGCTGCGCTCGGCGCGCAAGCGCTCGACCAGTTCGATCGCGTGGCCCCGCCCCAGCAACACATGCCAGGCGCCATAGTTATTATCCAGGAACCAGTCAAAAAATTGCTTTGGGGTCAAGTCTATGCCGTAGGGCAAAAGCAAGTCGCGGTTGCTTTCGTAAAACAATTGCTCGGTGTTGACCAGCACGCCATCGTTATCCCACAACACGCCGCAGATGGTTTTCATGGCTAGGCTCGGTTCAATAACTTACTTGAAAAAGATATCGTAAGACAATTTGACGATCAGCAACACCAGCAGCACGAGGAAGAGGATGCGCACGAAGGCGGCGCCGCGCCGCACGGCGATCCAGGTGCCGGTCAGGGCGCCCAGGATATTGCACACTGCCATCGGTGCGGCCACCGCATACACGACGTGGCCGGCGGGAATGAAAAAAGCCAGGGCAGCGACGTTGGTGGCGATATTGACCAGTTTCGAGCAGGCCGAGGCAAGGATGAAGTCGAAGCCGAAGACGCGGATAAAGAGGAAGATCAAAAAGCTGCCCGTACCCGGCCCGAACAGGCCATCATAAAAGCCGATGGCGCCGCCGATGACGATGGCGAGGATGCGTTCGCGCCCACCGATGGGGCGCGCTACGCGCGTGGTGCCGAAATCCTTCTTGATGAAGGTGTAAATGGCCATGATGATGATTAACACCAGCACCATGGGGCGCACCACCTGCTGCGGCACATAGGACACGGCAGCGGCGCCGATGAAGGACATGATGAAGGCGCTGGCCACGGCCGGCAGCACCAGCAGCCAGGGAATATGCACCTTGCCGACAAACGCGCGGGCGGCAAACGTGGTGCCGCAGGCCGACGCCAGTTTATTCGTGCCCAGCAAGGAGGTCGAGGCCATGTTCGGCATCAGGTTGAACAAGGCTGGCAGCTGTATCAGCCCGCCCCCGCCCACAGCGGCATCGATCAGGCCGGCAAAGAAGGCAAATAAACACAGCAGCGAGATGGTCAGCATGATAAGCAATGAGAAATGAGCAACAGCGGCAGTATAGGCGCCTTGGGCTTTTCCAGATGCAACTTCAAATTGCGGAAAACGCAATCATCCGTAACGCTTGACGGAATGCACCGCGTGCGCTCTACTGGCCTCTTTTGCCGGGAGTCATGCAATGTCGATGAAACTGATGTGGGAGATACGCGCCTTTTGCAGCGTGGTCGAAAAGCGCAGCTTCATCCATGCGGCACGCATGCTGGGACGCTCGCCGTCGGCCGTCACGCGCGCCATCCAGTTCCTCGAAGACGCCATCGGCGCCGAGCTGATCGTGCGCACGCAAAAGCAGTTCACGCTGACGACGGCTGGCGAAACCTATTACGCGTCAGCCAGGCACTTGCTGGAAACGCAGGCCGAGGCGGAAGACCAGCTCGCTGAACTGAGTAATTCGCCACAAGGCTGGGTGCGCCTGTCAGCGCCGGAAATTTTGTCCTTGGGCTTCTTGCCCAAAGTGGTGGCGCAATTTTCACGCGACTACCCGAATGTGTCGGTGGACATCCATTTCTCGGACAAATCGATCGACCCGATCCAGGAAAAGCTGGACTTTGCCATCCGCGGCGCCTTCCCACAGTCCAGTGAGCTGATCGGCTACCCGCTGTGGAATTACCGCCGCTATATGTACGCTTCGCCCGACTATCTACAACGCATGGGCGCGCCCGACGAACCGGAAGAGCTGGCCGGCCACGACATCATCATGCACTCGGCTCCGCGCATCCTGCGCGACTGGCATTTCGTCTCTGCGACGCGCAACGTGCGCTACCAGGTACAACCGCGCTTCCGCTTTACTTCCGGCATCGCCACTTTCCAGGCGGCCCTGGAAGGCGCCGGCATCGTGCGCCTGGCCAGCTGGCTGGCGGAACCGGCGGTCGCCAGCGGCAGCTTGCGCCGGGTCTGCACGGCGTACCGGTTGACGTCGTCCAAGGAGCTCGACCCCAGCATCCACGCCGTGTACGGCAGCTCGCGCATGGCCAAGGGGGCGCGGCTGTTTTTGGAATATGTGCGCCAGCAAGGGCTCAAAATAGCGGATGAACGCGTCCTGTAGCGTCTATTGCGTCTATTGCGCGACGATGGTGTCACCATACACGGCAAACTGCACGCCATCGACGCCAAGGCCAGCTACCATCGGACTGCCCGTCATAGCGCAGCGCTAACGTCCATGCCAATAGCGCGGCCGCCAGTGCCGATACAGCGTCACGTCGATACCCTCGCCAAACGCCAGCACCACAGCCCCCGTCACATCGGTGCGCAGGCGCGTGATGCCCATGTCGCCATAGCGCGCATACACCTGCGCTTTCGGATGTTTATAGCGATTGCGGTGCCCGACCTGGAAAATCGCCAAGCCCGGATGGACGGCGTTCAAGAACGCTGGCGTGGAAGACGTTCCGCTGCCATGGTGCGGCGCCAGCAGCACGTCGGCCGCCAGCTCACCCTGCGCCGAGCGCGCCAGCAATTGCGCTTCTTGCGCCGCTTCGATGTCGCCGGCCAGCAAAATTGCATGCTTGCCTGCCGTGATTTTCAGCGTGCAGCTGCGGGCGTTCGGTTTCAATGAAATGTCCGTGTGACTGGCAAGCAGTGGATGCAACATGGCGAAGTGCACGCCTTCCCAGGTCCAGCTCTGGCCTGCCATGCAGTGCAGATAGGGCCGCTGCGATTCGCGCCGCACCTCGATGGCCGGGTGGCCATCGAACAGCGACGAGGCCAGCCAGCCCACGTCTATGTTTTCCAGCAAAGAGACGGCACCGCCCGCGTGATCGAGGTCACTGTGGGAAATGATGACGCCATCGAGCTTGGCAATGCCACGCGCGCGCAAGTAAGGCACGATGACGCGGCTGGCGCCGTCGGAATCGAGGCTGTAGGCGGGCCCCGTGTCGTACAGCAGACGATGGCCATGCGTTTCCACCAGGACGGCCATGCCTTGCCCCACGTCAAAGGCCGTAATCCACATCTGGCCTGGCGGCGGACTCGACGGCAAGGCCGTCAGCAGCGGCAGCCAGCCCAGCATACCGGCCCAGCGCTGCGGCCATCCGCGTGGCGCCAGCAGCCATGCCGTGCCAAACAAGGCCCAGCAAAAACTCCACAGAGGCGGCGCGGGCGCCGTCCACACGGCAAAGCGGCGCGCACCCAGCCATTCCAGCACCTGCGCCAACATTTGCACGATGGCGTGCGCCAGTAGCAGCAACGCATCGGACAAGGGTGCGGGCAACAGGCTGCCGGCCAGCGACAAAGGCGTAACCAGCAGGCTGATGACGGGAATGGCCAGCGCATTGGCCACCGGGCTGACCAGCGATACTTGCGAGAACAGCAGCATCGTCAACGGCACCAGTCCCACCGTTACCACATACTGCGTGTGTGCGCCCAGCGCCACAGCGGCGCGCAAGCGGCGCCAGCGACTGGCGCTCTCGGGCAAAGGCGCCGTGATACGCCCTGCCGTCGCATACAGGATGGTGGCGACGGCGCCGAACGACAGCCAGAAACCGGGCCACAGCACGGCCCACGGATCGAGCAGCAGCACCACGCCCAGCGCCAGGCAGAGCACGTGGCCTATGCTGGTGATGCGTTCCAGCCACAAGGCCAGCGCCACCACCAGCAACATATACAAGGTGCGCTGCGCGGGCACGCCAAAGCCGGCCAGCAGCACATACACCAAGGCTGCCAGCGCACCGGCCAGGGCCGCCACCTTTTGCGCCGGCAGCAGCAAGGGCAGTTGCCTGTGCGTGAAAAATGAGCGGCGCCACAGCACCCCCGCTCCGAGCGCGAAGAGGCCCGCGATCATGGTGATGTGCAGACCGGAGATGGAAATCAAATGGCTCACGCCCGTGCGGTTGAACACTTGCCAGTCCGACTGCCCGATGGCGCGCTGGTCACCCACCACCAGCGCCACGATCACACCCGCGTACTGCTTGCCTTCCAGGCTGCGCAATATGCGCGCGCGCAACGCCGCGCGGCTCGCTTCCACTACATTGCCGAAGCCGGGCACGAAAGCGGCCAGGCGCAGATTCGACATATTGGCGCTTGGCTGCGGGCGCACATAGCCGGTGGCGCGCACGCCCTGTTCCAGCAGCCACGCCTCATAGTCGAATCCCATCGGATTGGCATTGCCGTGCGGACGCTGCAGACGCACCGTCAAGCGCCAGCGCTCGCCCGGCTGCACGTCGCCCACCTCGTGCGTCACTGCATCGCGAAAGCCCGCGTACCAGGACAGGACAATCAAGGGTGGCACCTTCGCCCCCAGCGCTTTTTCCACGGCAAAATTGAAGCGCACGCCCTGCTCGAAACGGTATGGCAGGCTGGCCACCGTGCCAGTGACGCTGATGTCGCGCCCTTCATCGGCCAGCGCCAGCTGCGGCGCCAGCGCGGCCTGGGCAAGCCACGCAGCCCAGTAAAAACCGAGTCCCACCCCAGCGGCAAAGCCAACGATGCAGCGCCAGCGCACGTGACGGTGCAGCAACAGACCGGCTGGCAAGCCCAGGCCCGCGATCAGCAATAGCAGCAGGCCTGCATGCGGCGGCAATCCGGCCTGCATCTGCAGCCCGGTGGCGCCGGCGGCAAAGCCGAGTAT
The DNA here is from genome assembly GCF_029892305.1 of Janthinobacterium sp. CG_23.4. Taxonomy (NCBI): domain Bacteria; kingdom Pseudomonadati; phylum Pseudomonadota; class Betaproteobacteria; order Burkholderiales; family Oxalobacteraceae; genus Janthinobacterium; species Janthinobacterium sp. CG_23.4. The sequence goes on from NZ_JARXUX010000001.1 coordinate 2,764,016, forward strand.
CAGGATGCGCATGGGAAGGCGGGGGCTAGGTAAAGGTAAGGGCAAGATGAAATCGGGGCAAGATCGCGGCAAAATTGCGGCAAGATCGTCAGCCGCTGCGTCAGGGGCTCAGGTACTGTGATCGCTTTCCATGCTGTGCCGTCTGATCTGGCGCAATGGTGGGTAGACAAAGCCGTTCGTGCGTGCAATGCGCCGCGACTTTAGTAAGCATCCTGTCCCCGCTGCCCCTATCGACAGGAGCGCAGCCGAAGGCGCTACGCCGCACGCTGACGGAAAAGATGGCGACCAAGGCCGGGCAATACCGACAGCAGCCATCAACGGTATAATCGGCCTCGCTTACTTCAACACCCAGGCACGACATGACTTCCTCCGCACTCCCCCCCGTTACTTCCACCGATATTTCCGACAGCAGCGAAGACAATAACGACGCTACCCTGGTCGCGGAACTGGGGGAGCTGGCCGAGCATATCCGCTTGGTCAAGATGGAAGGGCGCGTCTTCGTGCGCTTTTCCGGCACGGTCAAGGCCGGGCATCTGCTGGTGCCGTATGCGCTGGTGCCAGCGCAGGGCGTGCTGGCACGGCCGGCCAAGTGGCGCAAGATGGAACGCGAGGCCAAGCTGGCACTGGTGCGCGAACGGGCCAGCGCGGCCGTCTTCGAGGAGCTGCGCCAGCATGTGATGGATTTCGTCGCCGATATCGCTGGCCTGAGCGAGGATGTGGACACGGACCCGATGCTCTTCCTGCACACCTTGGCCGACATGCAGACGTCGGAGCCGGCGGGCATGATCTTCGACCGCATCCGCCAGCGCTTCAACCACGCCATCGAGCGCCAGCAAGAAGAGCAGCACGCGGCGCGCACGCGCCAGAGCATCAACCTGGCCGAGTATCCGGCCTCGTTCGAGATGGCGCGCCGCCTGCCGCGCCGCTTCATCGCCCTGCTGGGGCCAACCAATTCCGGCAAGACGCACCGCGCCATAGAAGCGCTGGTCAAGGCCAAGAGCGGTATTTACCTGGCGCCCCTGCGCCTGCTAGCGCTGGAAAACTACGAACGCTTGCAAGAAGCAGCGCCGCACGGCAAACCGCTGGCGGTGAACTTGATCACGGGCGAGGAACGCCGCGTCGTCGACGGTGCCACCCATGTGGCCAGCACGGTGGAAATGCTGGACACGAAAACCGTCGTCGAAGTGGCCGTCATCGATGAAATCCAGATGCTGGGCGACCCGGACCGGGGCGCCGCATGGACGGCGGCCGTCTGCGGCGCGCCGGCCCACACAGTGTACCTGGTGGGTGCGCCCGAAGCGCGGCGCGCCATCGAGGCGCTGGCCGAGCGCCTCGACTGCCCGCTGGAAGTGCATGTATTAAAGCGCATGGCGCCCCTGTCGATGGAGCCGACCGCCGTGCGCAAAGTGCGCAACCTGCGCCGCGGCGACGCCGTCATCGCCTTTTCGCGCCGCGAAGTGCTGATGTGGCGCGACATGATCACGGAAACGGGCCTGTCGGTGGCCACCGTCTACGGCAACCTGTCGCCCGAAGTGCGACGCGCTCAGGCGCAGCGCTTCCGCGACGGCACGGCCGATGTCGTCGTCGGCACGGATGCGCTGGCGATGGGCCTGAACATGCCCATTGCGCGCATCGTCATGACCACCTGCGTCAAGTACAACGGCCGCGAAGAAGAAGAGATTTCGGCGGCGCTGGCGCGCCAGATCGCCGGACGCGCTGGCCGCTACGGCGTCCACGAAGAAGGGCTGGTAGCGGGCTACGACAACGAGACGCATGAAGTGATGCGCGCCCTGCTGAAGGAAAAGCTGCATCCGCTCAATACCAGCGGCTTCGCCGTGGCCCCTTCGCTCGAACATTTGCACCGCATTTCATCGGTAACGGGCGAGCTATCGCTGTCAAAACTGCTGCGCCGCTTCATCCACAATATCGACGTGCCGGACGGTTTCTTCTTCCCCCGCATCACGGAAGAGCAGAAAGAGCGCGCCGTCTGGCTCGACACCCTGCCACTGTCCGTAGCCGACAAGTTCGCCCTGTCGCTGGTGCCGATATCGAGCAAGGTGCCCTCCTTGCAAGCCGCGTGGGAGCACTGGGCGAAGAATCTGTCGCAGGGCAAGGCCAGCACACTGCGCCAGCATGCATATGGCGGTGGCACGCAGAATCTGCAGCAGGTGGAAGACACCTGCCGCTACTACTCGGCGTATGCGTGGCTCAGTTACCGCCTGCCGGAATTTTTCCCCGATATCGCCGTGGCGCAAAACCTGTCGCGCGATGCCTCCGAACGCGTCGACTCCATCCTGCGCGCGCACAATGCGGCATCGCGCGGACGCGCGGGCAAAAAGTTCAAATAAGCTGTGATTTTCCGAAATAGATGCGACGCAAGGTGCGCCCGTGTAAGGCGGCGCCCAAGCCATTTTGCTAATAGCTGCGACGATTTTCCGCTCAATAGCTGCGACTGACCCACAGGCATATCGAAATAGCTGCGAGTCACTTCTTGCCTGACCTGACGGCTAAGGTAACGGCGCAGCAGAGTCAAGGATCGGGACCGGCTGCTTGCGCCCCATTGCGGACAGTCGGCCCAGTGCGATAGACAGGGTTTATTCGCTCGTATGGAACTGCATCATTTCGTGTATCTCAGACCGATCCATCGTCAAGTCGACCTTGAACGGCGTATTGTCGGAGCTGCATATCACCAGCGAACAGTCATTCCGCCCGTTCAATCGGATTCCAGCAAGAACCTTGACGACGTTGGCGCTCGACTTTGGAGCCGACCCTAGCGTTGATACGCACTGCACGCAATGAGGTCCCGATCCAAGTAAACCAGAACTGTCCTTGGCTGGCTCCAGCCATTCCTCACGCCACAACATTTTGCTATGGGCTACGGTAAAGGGCAGGCTCAGCTCGGTCCACATCAACGGGTACTCTAACGACACATGGTGCCGGCAGATAGGGAACACCTCGAACCATTTCCCTACTGACTCCTCCTCTACAGCGAAAGCAATAACTTCCTCGTTGTCGAGTCGAAGCGCCGCGAAACTGTACTCCGAGTGAAATGCGTGGACAGTGCGGCCCTCAAGCTTGGGCAGGCTGTCATAGCAACTCACTATGCTTGAGTACATGGTCTGTTCGTTTGGCATGATTGTATTTCTTGCTCTTTCAGTCGTGACCGTCCGCTCCTGGCCGAAAGCGGAAGTTCGTCGCCGCAGTGTAACTCAGCAAGAAGCGGTGGACTTCGCTACTTTACGCCCGTAGTCGCAGCAATTTCCAACACGTCGCAGTTACTGCGGAAAGTCGCATAAGCATCCACTGATTTCCAGAGGCCAGCCCTGGTCCGTGATGCGATGGCCGGCCGATTGCAGGACGATGCGCCGACCTCGCTCTGCGCGAGGCCGGGCAATAGGCATTACGGTTTGGTCGCCTCATAGTGCAGTTTCAGCACCAGCCCATTATGGTCGTCGGCCATGTAGATATCGCCATCCTGGCCCAGCTTCACGTCGACGGGCGCGCCCCTGCCCTGCTTGCCCTTGCGTTCCCAGTTGCCGATCAACTCGACAGACTTGCCCAGCGGCGCACCGGCCTTGTCGGGCAGCAGCGCCACCAGGCGATGGCCGTTGCTGCGGTAGCCGTGGTAGCCGATGATCAAGCTATTTTTGTATAACTCCGGGTAGCGGCTGGCCGTGTAGAAGGTCATGCCCAGCGGCGCGGCGTGAGCCGGCAGCAGGCGCTGCGGAGCGACGTACTCGGTGGCGCAAGCCGTCTTCGGATACTCCGGGCTGGCGACATTGTCGTCGTAGCAGTACGGCCAGCCGTAATGCCGGTCGGCCTTGATCAAATTGAGCTCTTCGTGCGGCAAGTTTTCATCGCTTTTCAGCTGCGGCATGGCGACTTGGATGGCGTCGCGCGCGTTTTCCGCCTGCCACAGTTCGCCCGTGGCCGGATGAAAGGCCAGCGCCATCGAATTACGCAAGCCGCGCGCATGCGTGCGCCAGCTCGTCACCGTACCGTCCGGCCAGGCCATCTTGTATTCGCGGATGGCGCCCAGCGCTTGCGGGCCTTCCGCAGCAGCGCAGGGCTTGGACGGATCGGGCGCCTGGCCATCGTTCTCGCAATGATCGGTGCTCGAACCCACGTTGACATACAGGTCGCCCGTGGGGCCAAAGCGCATCGTCGTCAGCAGGTGCAAGCCCAGTCCCGGCAGGCGCGGCGTCTTGGCCGTGCCGCCGATCACATCGTTGACGGTGCGGGCGGGGTCGCGCAAATCGAAGCGGAAGATACGCCCCACCTCGCCCACATAAACCATGCCGTCCGGCCCTTGCACGATGCCGTTCGGGCGATCAAGCTTGTCGAGCAGCAGCTTGCGTGCGTAGCCGGGGCCTGCCGCCTTGCGCTGCAATAGCCACAATTTACCCAGCTTCGGCGCCCATCCCGCCATGTCCGTGACGAGGATGTCGCCATTCGTCAGCGGCAGCACGCCACGCGGAAACTTCAAACCGTCGGCCAGCACGGCCACGCAAAAGCCGGCCGGCGTGGCGACGTCGAGGCGCGGCATGCCGTCACACTGGGCATTGACGACTGCCATGGCGGGAGTGGTGGCGCTGACCAGGCAGGCCGCCAAGGTGCTGGTGAATTTTTTCAGATGCATGGTCTTATTCCATCAACGGTAGTCGGGGCAGTACGGCGCGCGCGTTGGCGCAGGTCGCAGCGGCCACTTGCGCCATATCCAGGCCGCGCAGTTCGGCCAACATGGCGCCGATACGCGGCAATTGTTCGGGACTGTTGCGCCCAGGGTGTAACCAAGCCGGGGAAATATCGGGCGCGTCCGTCTCCAGCACAATGGACGCCAAAGGTAGTTCGGCTGCCATGCGGCGTATCTGCAGCGCGCGGGTAAAGGTCATGGCGCCGCCAAAACCAAGCTTGAAACCGAGGTCGATATAGCCTTGCGCCTGCTGAAAGCTGCCGTTGAACGCATGCGCGATGCCGCCGTTCGGACGGATCTGGCGCGCATGCTTGAGGACGATGTCCTGCGAGCGGCGCACATGCGTCAGCACGGGCAAGTCGAAGTCGCGGGCGATCTTTAGCTGTTCGCGCAAAAAATGCTCCTGCTTGGCGCGCATCGCCGGTTCGCACAGCATGGGGATAAAGAAATCGAGGCCGATCTCGCCGATGGCCACAAAGCGCGGGTCGGTCATGGCCTGCGCCACGGCCTCGCGCAGGGCGATCAAATCGTCCTCGGTGGCCTGCGGCACGTAGATCGGGTGTATGCCCAGCGCATAGCAGGCGTTCGGCACCGTTGCCGCCAGATCGCGCACGATGGCGAAATTGGCCCGTTCGACGGCGGGAATGACGATCATCGCCACCCCATCAACACTGGCGCGCGCGGCCACTTGCAGCGACTCGCTGCCAAATTCATGCGCGTCGAGGTGGCAATGCGTGTCGATCCACAGCATGGCGGCTCCTTGGTATTGTTCAGTATTGATACGGCTGCAGCCCTTCGTCCGTCAGGCGCAGCACGCGGTCGCAGCGCTTGGCCAGTTCGATATCGTGCGTGACGATGACGAAGGCCGTGCCCAGAGTACGCGACAATTCCAGCATCAGGTCGAAAATCTGTTCTGCCGTGGCATGGTCGAGGTTGCCAGTCGGCTCATCGGCCAGCACGCAGGCCGGTTGCGTGACGAGGGCGCGCGCCAACGCCACGCGCTGGCGCTCGCCGCCCGACAATTCACCGGGCGTGTGCGTGACGCGCTTGGACAGGTTCACGCGCGTGAGAATCTGCTGCGCCAGTTCGGTGGCCTGCGCGCGCTTCATGCGCCGTATCATCAGGGGCATGGCGACATTGTCCAGCGCGGAAAACTCGGGCAGCAGATGGTGGAACTGGTAAACGAAGCCCAGCGAGGCGTTGCGCAAGTCGCCGCGCGCCTTTTCACTGAGGGTAGCGAAATCCTTGCCCAACAAGCTCACCTTGCCGCTGGTGGGCGTATCGAGCCCGCCCAGCAGGTGCAGCAGCGTCGACTTGCCGGAACCGGAAGCGCCGACGATGGCGACCCGCTCGCCCCGATGGATGTCGATGTCGATGCCGGCCAGGACCTGCACCTTGTAGCTGCCTTGCGTAAAAGTCTTGCCCAGGCCGCGGCAGGACAGGACGGCAGAAGCAGCGGCAGCGCCGTTGGAAACAGGTTTGTTCAAGTCGGTCATGGTAGTAGTCAGTGGTTTATTCATAGCGCAGGGCTTGCGCAGGTTTCACGCGGGCAGCCCACCAGCTTGGGTACAGGGTTGCCAAAAAGGCCAGGATCACGGCCAGCACGCCAATCTTGGTGACGTCGGGCCAGCGCAAGTCGGACGGTACGGTGCTGATGAAGTAAATGTCCTTGGAGAGGAACTGCACGCCCAGCAAATGCTCGATGAAGGGCACGATGACGTCGATGTTCACCGCCACCAGCACGCCGCCGCCCACACCCAGCAGCGTGCCCAGGATGCCCACCAGCGCACCCTGGATCATGAAAATTTTCATGATCGAGCCGGGAGACGCGCCCAAGGTGCGCAGGATCGCAATATCGGCCTGCTTGTCCGTCACCGTCATCACCAGGGTCGACACCAGGTTGAAGGCGGCTACGGCGATGATCAGAGTCAGGATGATGAACATCATGCGCTTTTCCGTCTGCACGGCGGCGAACCAGTTGGCGTTCAGTTTTGACCAGTCGCGCAGCCGCAGATCGCCCGGCATGGTTTTTTTCAGCTGCGCCGCCACTTGCGGCGCCTGGTTCATGTCCGCCAGGCGCAAGCGCAGGCCGGATGGGCCATCGAGGCGCAGCAAGCGCTGGCCGTCTTCGATATTGATGAAGGCCAAACCGGCGTCGAATTCATTGTGGCCCGCCTGGAAGATGCCGCTGACGGTGAAGCTGCGCATGCGAGGCAGCACGCCGGCCGGCGTGACCTGGCCCTGCGCCAGCATCAGGGTGACTTTTTCACCGAGGTTGACGCGCAGGGCGCGCGCCAATTCGATGCCCAGCACGATATTGAAGGTGCCCGGCTGCAGCGCCTTGAAGCTGCCCATGCGCGTCTGGCCGGCCACATCGGAAACGTTCGGCTCTTCCTCGGGCAGCACGCCGCGCACGATGGCGGGACGCAGCGCATCGTCGCGCAGCAGCATGCCCTGCGTTTCCACGAATGGCGCGGCGCCTTTCACGGCCGGATTTTTAAAGGCCTGCGCCGCCTCGGCGCGCCAGTCCGGCATGCTGCCGCTGTTGTCGAATACTTCCACGTGGGCCAGCACGGACAGCATGCGGTCCGTCACTTCCTTCTGGAAGCCGTTCATCACGGACAGCACGACGATCAACGCCGCCACGCCCAGGCCAATGCCGGCCATGGAAATGAGGGAAATGAAGGAGATAAAACTGTTGCGGCCACTGCGCTTGCCGGCCCGCGTGTAGCGCAGGCCGACCAGCCATTCGAAAGGAATATTTTTTAACATGCTTGTGATGTGATTGATTCTTGTGTAAGCGACATGCCACCGTGCTGACCCAACGGCGAAGTGCCGGGGTCGGACCCTGAGGGTCCGACCCCAGATTCTGCCTTGGGGGTAATTTTCTTACTCATAGCGCAGCGCCTCGGCCGGCTTGACGCGCGCGGCGCGCCAACTCGGGTAAATGGTCGCCACCAGCGCCAGGCCAAAGGCAATCAGGCCGATCTGCGCCACGTCCAGCCAATGCACGTCGGATGGCACGGCGCTGATCTGGTAGATTTCCTTGGAGATGAAATGCAGGCCGAAAATGCCTTCGATGAAGGGCACGATGACGCCCACGTTGAGCGCCAGCAGCACGCCGCCGATGACGCCCAAGGCACTCCCCAGCAAGCCCACCAGTGCGCCCTGGATCATGAAGATCTTCATGATGGAGAACGGCGAGGCGCCAAGGGTGCGCAAAATGGCGATGTCGGCCTGTTTGTCGGTGACCGACATCACCAGTGTCGATACCAGGTTGAACGCGGCCACGGCGATGATCATGCTCAAGATGATGAACATCATGTTCTTCTGGCTTTGCACCAGCGCATACCAGCTGGCACTGGCGCGCGACCAGTCGCGCATCCACAGCTGCCCCGGCATCGACGCTTTCAGTTCGCGCGCCACCTGCGGCGCCTGGTTCATGTCATGCAGGCGCAAACGCAGGCCGGACGGACCATCGAGCTGCAGCAACTGCTGCGCGTCCTGCATGTTCACAAACGCCAGACCGGCGTCAAGCTCATTGTGACCTGCCTCAAAGATGCCGGCCACCTTCAGCGCGCGCATGCGCGGCATGGCGATGCCATTGGCCGCCTCGCCCGCCCTCGGTTCGCGCTCCAGCATCAGGGTGACGTTTTGCCCCACTTTGACGTCGAGCGCCTTGGCCAGATCGATGCCCAGCACGATGTTGTACGAACCTGGCGTCAAGTCCTTGAAACTGCCCTCTTTCATCTGGGAGGCCACGCTGGAAACGCTGCCTTCCTGCTGCGGCAGCACGCCGCGCACGATGGACGGGCGCATGGTTTCATCATTGAGCAGCATACCCTGGGTTTCCACGAAGGGCGACACGGCTTTCACTTGCAGGTTGGCGTAGGCGGCGCGCTCCTGCGCTTGCCAGTCGGGCATGGAGCCGCTGGTATCGAACACCTCGACATGGGCCAGCACTGACATCAAACGGTCAGTCACTTCCTTTTGAAAGCCGTTCATCACGGAGAGCACGACGATCAGGGCGGCCACGCCCAGGCCGATGCCGGCCACGGAAATGAGGGAAATGAAGGAAATGAAGCTGTTGCGGCCACTGCGTTTCCCGGCGCGCGTATAGCGCACGCCGACCTGCCACTCAAAAGGAAATTGTTTGATGATGCTCATTGATGCTCATGCGCTCCCGCGACAAGGTAATATGCGAGCGCGCAGTTTGCCACACAATGGCCATTTCATGCATGAAACTGCATGTGAAACAGCGCACGCTGGCACCAAATCTGGCGCCAGCGCCCTATTGTGCCAGCCCAAACACCTGCAGTAGCTGCCCCGCCAGCGCATATTGCCGCATCTGCGCCAGGGTCAAACGATGCAACTGGTCGATGCGCCGCTGCTGTATCGTGAAGTAGCTGTCGCGCGTCTGGATGATCTGCTGCAGGTTGCGCCGCCCCGCCTCGTACTGGATACTACCGCCGCGCACGACAAAGGCCATCTTCTTTTCCTGCTCGTCGAGTAGAGCCAAGGTGCGCTGCGCATTGGCGATACGCGGCAGCATGCTGGCCAGATCGGCGCGCATGCCCTGCTCGGCGCGCGCCACATCTGCCTTGGCCGCCTGGGCCCGGCTGACGCTCTCGTCGCGCTGCGCCAGGCTGCCGCCGCCGAGCGGAAACTCCCAGCTCACGCCCACCGACCAGCCGCGCTGCTGTATCGTCGATGGCGGCGGCGTCGTCTTGTTATTGAGCAGATGGCTGACATCGAGGTCGATTTTCGGCGCCAGCGTGGCCGCCACGCTGCGCACGCGCAGTTGGGCCGCCGCCGCCCGCTCGCGCGCGGCACGCAACTGCGCCTGCTGCGCGTCGGCGTTTTCCAGGGCCTGCGCCGGCAGCGGCGCAAACGTGAAGTCGAGAAACTGCGCCACCGGCTCGAAGGCCAGCGCCTCAAGCTTGATCTGCGCGGCCAGACGGTCCGTCAACACGCCGTCGTGCACCAGTTCCGCGTCCAGCTGCGAGCTTTGCGCCAGTTCGCGGTCCACTTCCGACGATTTTCCCAGCTCCGCCTGGCGCGCTACCTGCTTCACCAACAGCGTCACGTGGCTTTGTTGCACAAATAAATTAAGGTTGTAATACCCCTTACCCCAGACGGAGTTAGGCCATTGCCACCGTCAACGGGGTGCCGAGCCGGGTGAAACGATTGAGGATGGCGGCGCGTACTTGCAGCTCAGCGACCTGGCGGTCGAAATCGCGTGCCATCACCCGTTCACCGAGCAACTTGAAGCATCGCATTTTGGTTTCCACTAGACTGCGTCGATGATAGCCGGTCCACTTCTTCCATATCCTACGACCAAGGCGCCGCATGGCAAGCAGTATGGTATTGCGCGCTTCGGTCCCCGGTCGATGGTCTTTCCAAGGCTTGCCGTTTTTGCGCGTAGGAATAATGGCGTGTGCGCCACGCAGGGCGATGGCGTCATGGCAGGCCTTGGTGTCGTAGGCACCATCGCCACTGACGCTTGCGATGGCTTCGTTCACGTTAATTTGGTCGAGCAAGCATGGCAGCATCGGCGCATCGCCGGTAGCATTGTCCGTCACCTCAATGGCGCGGATTCCCAGGGTCGTGGCATCAATGCCAAGGTGTACTTTACGCCACTGACGGCGGTAGTCGGCACCATGCTTCTTCGTTTTCCACTCACCTTCGCCCAACATCTTGATGCCGGTACTATCGACCAGTAAGTGTAATCCTGTCGTCGTCGCGTTCGCCGTAATCGTCACAGCAAGATGCTTTTGACGACGGCTGACGGTGCTGAAATCGGGAACTTCCCAATCCAATCCAGCCAGCTTTAACAGGCTTTGTGCCATGCCCGTCGCCTGTCGTAACGCCAGGTTGAACAGCCCCTTGATGGTGAGGCAGAATTGAATTGCTGCCTCACTGTACTTCGCACTGCGCCCACGCTTTCCGCTGGCACTACCGTGCCAGCACATGTCCTGGTCTACCCATATGAGCAGCGAGCCGCGCTGCTTTAGCGCTGCGTTGTAGGCTTTCCAGTTTGTCGTTCGGTACTTTTGCTTGGTCGGTGTGCTCATGCCGCCAGTTTACCGAAATCCTGCATCAACTGGGGAAGACGGCGATTTGTGCAACAAAGCCTTAAAAAATGATTGAATTCATATTATTTTGATGTTTTTTCGACACCCTCCTATTCGAGGAAGATGATCTAGCCCTACTCGGGCATGACCACAATCGCCTACAATCTCGGGATGAATCAACTTACCCTCGTCCTGCCCTGCGCCTTGCCCAATGCCGAACTGGCCGCCGACCTGCTCAAGGTCTTGCAGGCACCCGCCCTGGCGGCACTGCTGTCACGCACATCCACTTGCAATTTGGAAACTTTTGACAACGCCAAGCGCCTGCTGCCGCACGAGGCGTGGCTGGCGCACGCCTTGGGCCTGGCGCCCGCAGCCAATGGCGAGGCGGCGCAAGCGGCCTTTGCCGCGCAGGCCATGCGCGGCTACGGCCTCGTGCCGGAACCTGGGGCGCGCTACTTCCTGCTGCATCCAGCCCACCTGGCCATCGCCCGCAGCCATATCAGCCTGGAAGATTTGCGCCAACTCAGGCTGAGCGAAGCCGATGGCCGCGCCCTGTTCGACAGTGCTGCCCCGTATTTCGACGAAATCGGCCAGCCCCTGGCGTACGGCGATGCGGGCACCTGGTTCATGCGCGCCGATGCCTGGAGCGACTTGCAGTGCGCCTCGCCGGACGCCGCCACCACGCAAGACCTGTCCGTCTGGATGCCGGAAGGCGAGCACGCGCGCGCTGCGCGCCGTCTGCAAAACGAAGTGCAGATGCTGTGGCATGAACACCCTGTCAACGCGGCGCGCGAGGAGCGCGGCTTGAAAGCCATCAACTCCTTCTGGATCTGGGGCGCCAGCGTCGCCACGGCGCCCGCGGAGCTTTGCGCCGCCAAGCTGCATACGCAGGACGCGCCCGGCTGGCTGGCAGCGCTGGCGGAACCGGCCCGGCGCGATGCCAGTCCAAACAGTGTGCTGGCCGAGCATGCCGACGCCGTCGTCGTGCTGGGCGGACTGATCGAGGCGGCGCAGGCGCAGGAATGGGGCATGTGGCTGCAACAGTTGCAATCACTGGAAGCGGACTGGTTCACGCCCCTGCTGGCGGCCGTAAAAGACGGCCGGCTTGGGCAACTGCGCCTGGTGCTGAGCCACCGCGATGCCTGGCTAGCTTGCAGCACCAGCAAGAATGCGCAACGCAAATTCTGGCGCGCGATGACCCTGAACAAATTGAAAACAACATGACCCGTACCCGCATCGCCACCCGCCCCTGTCCTTACCGCGAATCCGAACTGCTGCGCCAGGGCGGCATCCACCCGGTGCTGGCCCGCCTGTACGCCTCGCGTGGCTTGTCTGACGCCGCGGAACTGTCGAGCGAACTGGCGGCCCTGATGCCGCCATCGGGCTTGCTGCACATAGGCGCGGCCGGGGCCTTCCTGGCCGACGCAATTGCCGCCAAGAAACGCATGGTCATCGTCGCCGACTACGATTGCGACGGCGCCACCGCCTGCGCCGTGGCCATTCGCGGCTTGCGCGCCATGGGCGCCGACGTCGATTTCATCGTGCCCAACCGTTTTGAATACGGCTACGGCCTGACGCCGGAAATCGTCGAACTGACCGCGCGCGAAAAGTCGCCCGACATCATCATCACCGTCGACAACGGCATTGCCAGCATCGACGGCGTGGCCGAAGCGAACCGGCGCGGCATCGAAGTGGTCGTTACCGACCACCATTTGCCGGCCGACACCCTGCCCGACGCGGCCGTCATCGTCAATCCCAACCAGCCCGCCTGCGGTTTCCCCAGCAAACACCTGGCAGGCGTGGGCGTGGTGTTTTACGTCTTGCTGGCCCTGCGCGCAGAAATGCGACGACGCGGGATTTTCGATGCGCAAACGCAACCCAAGCTCGACAATCTGCTCGACCTGGTGGCGCTGGGCACGGTGGCCGACGTGGTACGCCTCGATACGAACAACCGCATCCTCGTCGCGCAAGGCTTGAAACGCATGCGCAAGGGCAATATGCACGCGGGCGTGGCCGCCCTGTTCCGCGTGGCGGGCCGCGAAGCGCGCAGCGCCACGCCGTTCGACCTGGGTTTTGCCCTGGGCCCGCGCCTGAATGCGGCCGGGCGCTTGCAAGACATGTCGCTGGGCATCGAATGCCTGATCACGGACGACGAAGGGCGGGCTTGGGCGCTGGCGCAGCAATTGAACGACATTAACCTGAAGCGCCGCGAAATCGAGGCGGAAATGCAGGATACCGCCCTGCTGCACCTCGATGCTTTCGAACCGGCCAACAGCAGCACCATCAGCGTCTTCGACGCATCCTGGCACCAGGGCGTGATCGGCATCGTCGCCTCGCGCCTGAAGGAAAAATTCTACCGCCCGACGATCACGTTTGCACCGGGCGCGGACGGCTGGATCAAGGGCTCGGGCCGGTCGATTCCCGGTTTCCACTTGCGCGACGCGCTCGACCTGGTGTCGAAACGGGCACCGAGCCTGATCGACAAGTTCGGCGGCCACGCCATGGCGGCAGGCCTGACCATCCGCGCCGAGGCCTTCGACGCGTTTTCCCAGGCCTTCGAAGCCGTGGGCCAGGCCTGGCTCAGCTCGCAACAGCTGGAACGGGTAGTGGAAACGGACGGCCCGCTGGAAGACGCGTATTACACGACGGCCTTCATCGAACTGATGGATGGCCAAGTATGGGGCCAGGGCTTCGCCCCGCCCGTCTTCTGCGATGAATTTCGCGTCGTCAGCCAGCGCATATTGAAAGAGCGCCATTTGAAGCTGCTGCTGGAAAAAAACGGCGTGCGCTTCGACGCCATCTGGTTTGGCCGCACGGACGCCCTGGGCGAACGCACCAGGGTCGCCTTCCGCCTCGATGCGAATGAATACAATGGCACGACCAAAGTACAACTGATGGTGGAACACGCGGAACCTGTGTAGTGACACCTGACAGTACCTACTGCGCGTCGGTATAGGCCGCCTGCGATGCTTAGCGCACTAGAAGTACGGTTGCGCTTCTCGGCCACAAATCACTACCGCTCGCTACGGTTTGCTCAGGTGCCCTGAGATTAGTCGCCTTGTTGCCATGCTGGCGGCCTGCCGCGCAGCGCCGTAACCAGGCATGGCGTGCGAGGATTGATGCATGAAAACAATATATTCGGTAAATTCATGAAATTATCAGGAAAGACAAGCACCGTTATCTGGGAGAAACACTGTTTCGCATCAATATCCCTCTGATAACCTTGCTTTTAATACTTAATCAAGCTGGCATTATTGCATTCAATAATGGGAAAATCCGCAACATTAAATTGCCAAAATAAAACTATTGATTTAAAATAGTTAACACTTATTTGGCGAATTCGCTAGAATTAATAAGGCATCAGGGAGTGTAGCGATGCATGATTAATTCTGAGGGCAAACCCGTCGAAAGACGGGGACGCAAAGCCACCGGCCTACCGCGCGCAAGCGCTATGGCAGCGGGGCTACCAATGCAGGGCTGACACCGCCAGTGCGCGGCACCATGCCTCGATGCGTTGTAGAAATGTGGCCCTCGCCAACCCGGAGAGTTTCGCCATGAAAAAAATCATCCCGCCACATCGCCGCCACGCTCGGCTGCTGCTGGGCGCCACTGCTGCCCTCCTGCTGGGCGCTTGCGGCCCAGGGCAGGAAACATCGACCCCGCCCGCCGCCGTCGCCACGGCTGCGACACAGTTTAGTGTTGAAGTGCCAGTCATCCCCGCCGATGTCGGGGCGCTGGTGGTGCAACCGATGTTCCATGCGGCCCCGATGCTGCTCGATGCGCCTGACGGGCGCGACAGCGCCAACAGCAGCGGCTCGGCCCGCTGGCGGCCGCACTTGCAGCGAGTGCCCGGCGCCATGCAGGAAATGAGCACGCGCCGTTTGACGGCGCAAACAATTGTCGCCTCGGAACAGGTGGCGCAAGAAGTTGCGCCACTGCTGGACGGCGGCGCAAGCGACATTGCCGCGCCCCTGGCCGGCAGCAGCGTGGTGGCTACCTATTCCCCCGCGCAAATCCGCGCCGCCTACGACTTGCCCGCCCTGCCTGCGGCGGGCACGGCACTGACGCCGGCCCAGGCGGCACAGCTGGGCGCGGGGCAGACGATCTACATCGTCAACGCCATGCATAACCCGAACGCGGCCGCCGAACTGGCCCTCTTCAACCAAAAGTTCGGCTTGCCCGGCTGCACCAGCAAAGTCATCGCCACCAATGCCACCCTGCCATTGCCGCCTGCCTCGACCAATGGCTGTGAATTTTCCATCGTCTACAACACGCCAGCGAGCACCATGACGGCTACCGCGCCCGCCTATAATTCGGGTTGGGCCATGGAAATCGCGCTCGACGTGCAATGGGCGCATGCCACGGCGCCGCTGGCGCGCATCGTGCTGATCGAGGCACCCGACGCTTCGGTCAACAGCCTGCTGGGCGGCGTGCGCCTGGCCAACCTGATGGGACCAGGCGTCGTGTCGATGAGCTTTGGCGCCGCCGAAGGCAACTGGACCGCTTCCGTCGACAGCGCCTTCACGGGCAAGAACATGACTTACCTGGCTGCCACGGGCGACTCGGGCAACGGCGTCTCCTGGCCGTCCGTGTCGCCCAATGTGCTGGCCGTGGGCGGCACCACGCTCAGCTACAGCGGCAGCGGCGTGCGCAGCGAAACGGCCTGGTCCGGCACGGGCGGCGGCATCAGCGCCTATACGCCATTGCCAAGCTACCAGACAGCCAACGTACCCGGCCTGAGCAATCTGTTGCGGCGCAACGTGGCCGACGTGGCCTTCAATGCCGACCCGGCCACGGGCCAGTACACGGCAGTGATGACACCGGGCAGCAGCACCGCCAGCTGGCTCAGCGTTGGCGGCACCAGTCTGTCCACCCCGCAATGGGCCGGCCTGGTCGCCATCGCCAACGCTAACCGCGCGCTGCAAGCAAAGACGGCGCTCGGCTTGGCGCATACTATGCTGTACGGCCAGATCGCTACCGTACCGGGCACCTTTGCCAGCAGCTTTGCCGATATCACGCGCGGCAGCAACGGTACTTGCGGCGTGTGCACGGCCAGGATCGGCTATGACCCGCTCGGTGGCCTGGGTACGCCCAACGTAAAAAACCTGCTGGCCAGCCTGTCGGGCGGACAGATTGCGCCAACCGCCCCCGTGGTGGCGCCGGCCAGCATCAGTGGCACGGCCGGCAAGCCGCTGTCGTTCACCGTCTCGGCCAGCGCATCGAACCCCCTCAGCTATACCATGCTGGGCGCGCCGGCCGGCATGAGCATCGCCGCCACGGGCGTGGTCAGCTGGGCCGCGCCGTTGGCGGGCACGTATGCCGTCACCATGCTGGCCAAGGATACCGTCAGCGGCCTCAGTGGCCAGGGCGCATACAGCATCGTCATCGCGCCCATCGCGCCGCCTGTCGTTGCCGCCGGCGCCATCGCGGGCAAGGTGGGCACGGCGCTGGCATTCAATGTCAGCGTCACGGCCGCCAATCCAGTCGGCTACGCGCTGAGCGGCGCACCGGCCGGCATGAGCATCAGCAGCGCAGGGCTGGTGAGCTGGGCCGCCCCCGTGGCCGGTACCTACACCGTCACCGTGACGGCCACGGACAGCAAGACCGGCTTGAGTGGCAAGGGCATTTATACGGTGGCCATCGCCGCACCGCTGCCACCGGTAGTGAGCGTCGCCAGCGTCAGCGGCAAGCCCGGCGTGGCCCTGTCGTTTACCGCCACGACGGTAGCGCCCAACGCCGTCACCTATAGCCTGTCGGGCGCGCCGTCCGGCATGACCGTCAACGCCGCCGGCGTCGTCAGCTGGGCCAACCCCGTGCTGGGCAGCTACAACGTCACCGTCATCGCCAAAGATAGCAAGACGGGATTGACGGGCCAGGCCGTGGCTGCGGTAAAAATCGCCGCCGCCGGCCCCACCATCAGCGCCGCTGCCCTGACGGGCGTGGCGGGCAAGTCATTAAGCGGCAGCATCGTGCTGACAGCACCCGGCGCGAACGCGCTGCAGATCTCGATCAGCGGCGCGCCGCTGGGCATGCAATTTTCCATGAGCGGCTTGACGATCACCGCCACCTGGCCGCAACCGATCACCGGTAACTACGCCTTGAAGGTGGTGGCACTGGACAATAACGGCTTGACGGCGCAGCTGACCGTGCCGGTGACTATCACGGCAAAATAAGCTGGCGCGGCACGCCTGCCAGCGGGGCGCAGCGGGAGACACATCCTGCTGCGCCGCGTTTTTCTTGCGCGCTGCCTTTGCAACAAATCCAGAAAAGGAGTATAAATAGTCCATAACCAGAGTTTCACACAAGGAATGCCATGCATCTCGCCTACGCCTACCCCAAGAGCCGCTTCGAGCCGGCCGTGCTCGTCGACCTGAATGCCAAAGCTGAACGCGAGCGCTTGTCGCAAGCGGCACTGAAAGGGCTTTTCAAGCTGGCCATCGCCTGGAAGTTGCGCGACGACGAGGCGCGCGAATTGCTGGGTGGCCTGTCGAGCAGCGCCTATTACGAGTGGAAAAAGCACCCGGACCGCGTACTGGAAGTGGACCGCATCACGCGCATTTCCTATTTGCTCGGCATCTACAAGGCCTTGCACATCCTGTACGGCGACAAGCTGGCCGACGAATGGGTGAGCTTGCCCAACAAAAACGCCATCTTTGGCGGCCGCACGCCGCTGTCACAGATGCTGGCCGGCGGCTTGCTGGCCATGCAGACGGTGCGCAAGCTGCTCGACGCGCGCCGCGGAGGCCTGTAAGCATGCCCGCCGCGCAGGCGCACCTGCCGCCGCTGGCCGCCTTGCGCCAGATCGACACCTGCCGTTTGATTCCCTCGCGCTTCGCCGACATGGAAGACTCCGTGCTGGCGCCCCTGGCCGAGGACGACAATCATCTGCGCGAGTTGTTTGAACTCGATAACGCGACCAATGCGCGCCTGGTGGCCGAGTACGGCGGCGCACCAGGAATTGGCGTGGACGAGCTGGTTTTTGGCGTACCGCACTTTCGCATCATCAACGCCGCTTACACCTACGCCCGCCCGGAAGGGGCGCGTTTCAACGATGGCGAGCGCGGTGCCTGGTATTGCGCCTTCGACATGCCAACGGCGCTGGCCGAGATCATTTTCCACAAGACCGTGGAATACCAGGAAATCGACTATTTCGACGATAGCGTCAGCTACCAGGCGCTGCTGGCCGATTTTTCCGCCAGCTTCCACGACCTGCGCGGCCAACCCCGCTACCAGGCTTGCCTTGACCCGGCCAGCTACATCGCCTCGCAAGAGCTGGCCGCCATCCTGCTCGAAGCGGGCTCCATGGGCGTGATCTTCCCCAGCGTCCGCCACGCCAGCGGCACCAACCTGGCCTGCTTCCGCCCTGCCCTGGTAGGCAATGTTCGCAAAGGCGCCGTCTATCGGTTAACATGGCAGGGTACGCCGACGCCACGCGTGGAAGCCGCATAAGGCAAGCCAAGCGCGCGCAACGGCACCCGACTCACCGCTACTTGATATACCGCATGCAAACCAATCCTGAAAAAGACACCGAACTACGCCTCAAAGTCAACAGCGAAACGGCCCGCCTGGCCTGGAGCGAACTGGAAAAGCACTTCGCCCAAGGCAATGTCGTCTGGGTCGCCAATGAACTCGACCTGGTCGAAGTGGCCGTGCGCATTTCGCACGACGACAAGACTACCATCACGCAATGGATGGTCGATGGCAAAGTGGCCAAGGTGTCGGACCAGCAGGCGCTGGACTGGCAAGCGGCCGACGCGGCCCTGTGGGCGGTCGTCGTCAGCCCGTTCATTTTGGTGCAGCAGGAAAAGCCCACCAAACCCACCAAACACTAAGGGCCACGCCACCACATTGCGTCGACGCTGCAAATTGAACTCGTGTTGCAATGGGCGGGGTAAAAATCATCCTCCTGCACGGCAAGAAACAGAAGCGCGTAGCGTAGCGGATTGACAATGTGCAGCGTAGCGCATTGTCAACACACTTCAACGCACCTCAACGCGCATCAGTGCCCGCCGCCCAAGTAAGCGGCGATCACCTTCGGATCGTTCTTCAAACTCTGGGCCGGGCCATGCACGGAAATGCTGCCGTTTTCCAGCACGTAGCCGTAATCGGCCACGTTCAGGGCGGCGGCGGCGAATTGTTCCACCAGCAGCATGGTCACGCCTTCGGCTTTCAGGCGCGTGATGATGCGGAAGACTTCCTCCACCAGAATGGGTGCCAGGCCCATGGACGGCTCGTCCAGCAAGATCACTTCCGGATTCAGCATCACGGCGCGGGCCATGGCCAGCATCTGCTGCTCGCCGCCCGAAAGCGTGCCGGCCAGCTGGTCGCGCCGCTCCTTCAGGCGGGGGAACAGCTCCAGGGCCTTGTCCAGGTCTCCCTTGATGTCGCCCTTCGGGCGCGCCCGCGTAAAGCGGGGAAAGGCCCCCAGCAGCAGGTTGTCGGTTACTGACATGGAGGCGAATACGCGCCGCCCTTCCGGCGAGTGGGCCAGGCCGGCACGCGCGATGCGGTGCGAGTCTAGCCCCGTGACATCGTTGCCGCCCAGCGTAACGGTGCCCGATTTGGGTTTCAGCATGCCGGAAATGGCGCGCATGGTAGTGGTCTTGCCGGCGCCGTTCGAGCCGATCAGGGTCACCAGCTTGCCCTTCGGGACCTCGAATGAAATACCGTGCAGGACTTCGACTTTGCCGTAGGCGGCGTGCAGATTATGAATGCTCAGCATGGTCTTCCTCTCAATGCGCCGCAGGGCTCAGGGTGTCGGCGCTGCCGCCCAGGTAGGCTTCGATCACTTTTGGATCGCTCTGGACCAGCGCGGGTGCGCCTTCGGCAATCTTCTGGCCGAAGTCCAGCACCGTCACCACGTCCGACAGCGCCATCACCACGTCCATGTGGTGCTCGATCAGGATGATGGTGATGCCGTGCTCGCGGATCTTGCGGATGATGGCCATCAACTCCTTGATGTCGGGCGCCGTCAGGCCCGCCGCCGGCTCATCGAGCAGCAGCAGGCGCGGATTGAGGCCCAGCGCGCGGCCGATTTCCAGCAGCCGCTGCTTGCCATACGGCAAATTGCGCGCCTCTTCGTTGGCCAGGTCGGCCAGGCCGACGAATTCGAGGATGCTGGCGGCGCGCTCGCGCGCGGCCTTCTCTTCACGTTTGTAGCGCGGCGTGTGCAGCATCACCTCCAGCACATTCGATTTGAAGGTGTTGTGCAAACCCACCAGCACATTCTCGGTGGCCGTCATCTCGCCGAACAGTTGCACGTTCTGAAAAGTGCGCGCCACGCCACCCACGGCGATTTCGGACGGCGTGCGCCCGGAAATCACGGCGCCGGCAAATTCCACCCTGCCCGCCGTCGGCTTGTAGATCCCCGTCAGCACATTCATCATCGTGCTCTTGCCCGAGCCATTGGGCCCGATCAAGCCATGCACGGAGCCCTGCGTAACGTTCAAGTCCACCAGGTTGAGCGCTTTCAAGCCGCCGAACTGCATCAGCGCCTGGTCCACGCGCAGCAGCGTTTCGCCACGCTGGCCGCCTTGGGCGTGGTCAAAAGGCGCCACGCCATGCGAGGCGACGGCCAGCACATGGCGCCGGCCCTTGCTCACAAAACTCATCAAAAAGCCGACGATGCCGTCCTGCAGATAGTAGACGACAAATAAGGTCATCAAGCCGAAGATGGTCAGGCGCCAGTCAACCATGTTGTCGAGCTTGTACGAGTAGGCGGCCAGGCCGATGGTGGCGACCAGGGGCACGAGCACGCCGCGCACGGTGGAACGCTTTTTCGCCAGCATGAAGATGGAACCGATCACGCCCAGCACGGCGGCGGCGACGGCGATCTTGCGAAATAGTTCGATGTCCGCCAGCAAACTGGGCAGCATGACGACGATCAAGGCGCCGATCAAGGCGCCCGAGCGCGTCTTGCGACCGCCCATGATGACGGCGAGCAGGAACAATATCGTCAGCTCGAAGTTATAGGTATTGGGCGAGATGTACTCTTCCGAATACGCATACAGGCTGCCGGCCAGGCCGGCGAAACCGGCGCTGATGACGAAGGCGTACACCTTGTAGCGGTAGACGGACACGCCCATGCAGTCCGAGGCGATGGGACTGTCGCGCAGCGCCTCGAAGGCGCGCCCCAGGTTCGACTTCAAAATACGGTGCACGAGCACCAGCGAGATCACCATCAGCGCGGCGACCATGTAGTAATACTCCACTTCGCTCAATTTGTGGCCGAACAGTACGGGTTTGTGGATCTTGATGCCCATCGGCCCCTCTGTCAGGAAGCTCATCTCGTTGATCAGAATTTGCACGATGGTGCCAAAGGCCAGTGTCACCATGGCCAGGTAGGGACCCGTTACGCGCAAGGCCGGCAAGGCCAGGATGGCGCCAAACGCGGCCGCGCCGACGATGCTGGCGGGGATGGCCAGCCAGAACGACAAGCCCAGCTTGAACACCAGCACGCCCGTGGCGTACGAGCCGATGCCGAACAAGCCCGCGTGGCCCAGCGACACCTGGCCCGTGTAGCCGACGACGATATCGAGGCCAAACAGCAAGATGGCGTAGATCAGAATGGTCTCGGCCAAGTGGATATAGTAAGGGTTCGGGATAAGGATGGGAAACAGCACGAGCGCGGCCAAGCCCGCCGCACTCAGCGCCAGCATAGTGATTTTCTGGTTCATGTGATCCTCAGACTTTCTTGATCGCGGCTTTGCCGAACAGGCCCGATGGCTTGACTGCCAGCACCAGCAGCAACAGCAGCAGGCCTGGCACTTCCTTGTAGCCAGTGGAGATGTAATAGCCGGTGGTCGTCTCGGCGATGCCCAGTATCAGGCCACCGACGATGGCACCCACGCCCGAAGTCAGCCCGCCGATAATGGCCACGGCAAACGCTTTCAAGCCCAGCGAGGCGCCCATGGTGGCCCCAGTCAAGGTCAACGGCGCCACCAGCACGCCCGCAAAGGCGGCCGTGGCCGACGACAGCGCGTAGGAAAAAGTGATGACCATGCCCGTATTGATGCCCATCAGACCGGCCGCGTCGCGGTCATTGGCTGTCGCCACTACAGCCTTGCCGTAAATGGATTTGCGGTTGAATACTTCGACGGCCAGCATGATGGCCAGCGCGCCGACGATAACGGCCACCTGCATCTGCTGCACATTGGCGCCAAACACCTGGAACGGCGCGGCCGACAACGGCGACGGGAACATCAGATCATCCTTGCCCCAGATATTTTCCGCCACGTTCTTGAAAATGATGGCCAGGGCGATGGTCGACATGATCCAGCCGAATTCGGACTTGATCTTGATGGCGGGCCGCACGCCTATCCATTCGACGAACACGCCCTGCAAGGCGCCGAAGACGATGACGATGGGGATCATCAGCAAATAGCTCATGTAGGGGCCGCCGTGAATGGTGCCCACCAGCGAGAGGCCCACCAGCGCGCCCAGCATCAGAGATTCGCCCTGGCCGAAATTGAGGGTGCCGGAAGTGGCAAAGGTCAGCTGATAGCCGAAGGCAATGACGGCATAAATCATGCCCAGCGCAATGCCGCTGAAGACGAGCTGCAGGAAGATTTCCATGGTATTCCCCGGAAGACGAAAGATGAAAAAATGGCCAGTCCTGATTCCTCAAGGCTGGCCATTGCGCGGCTAGATCGTTGGAATTAGCCGAACTTATTTGGCAAGGACGACCTTGCCGTCATTGACTTCGCCAAACACGGTCAAGTCGGCCGTGATCGCTTCATGGTTGGTCTTGCTGAACGGCTTGTTGTAGGTGGTGACGGCGCCTTCCACTTTTTCATTCAGGTTTTCCAGCGCGGCGCGCACTTTCGGGCCATCCGTGCCACCCGCCTGCGTGATGGCGGCAGCCAGCAGATAAATGGAATCATAGCCTTGCGCGGCAGAGACGGCCGACGGCATGCGTCCGCCCGATGGCTTGTAGGTGGCCACATAGGCGTCGATAAAGGCCTTGCGTTTCGGTGTGCTGGCATCCTGGATGAAGGTTTGCGGCATGCGCGTGCCATTGCCGTTCTTGCCGGCGTTATCGATGAAATTGCCCATGGCCAGGGTCCAGCTGCCGATCAGCGGCACTTTCCAGCCGAGTTTTTCCATGCCATTGGCGATCTGCGCCAGTTCCGGGCCGATGCCGTAGGTCAGCACCACTTCCGCGCCCGCCTGCTTGGCTTTGAGCAGCTGGGCCGTCATGTCGACATCCTTGATGTTGTATTTTTCAACGACAACGGCCTTGATGCCCTTCTTGTCCAGCGCCTTTTCCAGGTCTTCGCGACCCAGCTGGCCATAATTGGTGGAATCGGCCAGGATCGCCACTTTCTTGAACTTGCGGTTCTCGATCGCCTCGTGCACGATCATGCCGGACTGAATAGTGTCATTGGCCGCGTTGCGGAAGATATAGTTGTCCGGCTGGTCGGCGAATTGCTTGGTGACGATGGAGCCCGTCGCCACATTGTTCATGACGGGGATTTTCGCTTCCTGGTAAAACCGCTGCGAAGCGAGGGCCACGCCGGTATTGATGTAGCCGACAGTGGCGGCAACCTTTTCCTTGTTGATCAGTTCCTGGGCGATTTGCACACCGCGTTCATTCTTGGCTTCGTCGTCGCGCTCGATCAGCAGCAGCGAGCGCCCCAAGACGCCGCCCTTGGCATTGATTTCAGCGACGGCCAGCTTGACGCCGTCGCGCATCGAAACGCCCATCGGCGCGGAACCACCGGTGAACGGACCGGACACGCCGATCTTGATGGGGTCGGCTGCGACTGCCGCCTGCGAGAAACCCAAAACCAAACTTGCCACGAGCAATTTCTGTTTCAAATTCATTCTCATCTCCTCTGATACAACATTTTTAAAGCCACATATTTTTATAGTCGTACGCTGGATAACCGCCCCATCGATAAATCATTGTAGGTTAGTAAACATGCACCAGCAACAACTACATATGACGCGTCGCAACATGTGTAAGACGCCCAATTGCTTGGTCTATTGTCAGTCTTCTGTAAGGAAAATATGAAGCAAACCCAAAATGACTTGACCAGCGAGGAGAAAGACGAGTGTCGATCTCCGGTAAAACACGCTCCACCTCGCCCGCTTGATCCGCCGCAAAGCCGAGCCGTCGTTGACTGCTAAGGTGAGGCATCTCCCTGCATCCGCACGGGTCTCTCCAGCACCACCACCTGCATGGAGGCATCATGCCGCTACCCCTGAGAAGATCGCTTGCCCTTTCCCTCGCTGCACTGCTGCTCAATATGTTCAGCGGTTGCGCCAGCTTCACATCCGTCGACAACTTTGCACGGACGGGCCAGCAAATGACCGTCACCTTTCCCCCCATTGCCAACGCCACCGTAGACAGCTGCATCAACAACGAGTTGCGCAGGAACCTGATTTCCACCGACGGCTTCGACCCTGCAGCCGCCGAGCAACAGGCTAGGCGCGGCTGTGACAAGATCGCCGATTCGAATCAAAAAATACTACGCCTGAACGATGTCCTGGCGCGCTACGCTCAAGCCCTGCAAGTTCTGAGTGGCGGCAAGGTGGCCCACTACCATGATCAGTTTTCCGGCCTCGGCGAAGCCCTGGGCAGCATCCCGGTTCCCGGCAGCGACAAGCCGCTGCTCGACCCGGGGCAGGTAAGCCTCATCATGAAACTGAGCGAACAACTGAGCCGTTTGCTGACGCAGGACATGCAGAAATCAGCCATCAACGAACTACTCGCCCAGCAAGAGGCCATCGCCGCCATCACCAATGCGCTCAATACCTATGTGCAGACGGTGTACCGCGACAGGATCGCGATCGAACGGCGCGACAGCGGCGTCTTGCAAATGGCCCTGCATGAAACGGCACGCGCAGAGCCGCTGGCGACGAATTACGTCAGGGTCCGACTGTATCGCGACGAGAAGCAGCTAGGCGAACGCGCAAAAATTCCCGATAGCTATGCAAGGGCCGTCAAAGCCTTTCAAGACAACCTTGACAGCCTACGCAAATCACACGACGACAGCGCACAGCTGCAACAGCAATTGAAGGAGTTCTCCCGGCGCGTCGATGAACTGAAACTCCAGGTGGCCTTCCTTGCACCTGTAAACTGGTAGGAGGACATCATGGCAACGATCAACAAACAGGCCACCTTGAAGGCATTAGAAATCGCCAATAACCTGTCCGAGATTTCCACCTTGCTGCTGGCGTGGCGGATCAAGGGGCGCAGAACGCTGAGCACTGAGGAAAAAGGGGAATTGAAGGAACTCGAAGATCACCTCAATGAACTGGTGGCCAGCTTCCAGGCGCACGGCATCGACATGATCGCAGATGGAGCACAAGATGCCGCCAGGCAGGCCGACCAGGCGATCGATACCGCCAATATGGCGCTGGAGAAAATTAAGACCGTCAAGCATGCGATTGACGTCACCGCGGCCGTCGTCAGTGTTGCGGCGACCTTGCTGTCAAAAGACGTCATGGGCGTGATCGGCGCAACGAAAGACCTTCAGGCGTTGGTCAAGGCTAGCGGTTAATCAAAACGACGCCATCAAGGCTCCTGCCCCCGGTGCCCCATCGCATGCTCAGCCATCCTGAAAAGCAACGCTGACTGTGCCTCGCTGCGCTCATAGCCCATCGTCCCGTCATTCGTGACGATGGCTTTTTGCATCAAGGCTTCCGGGTACTCCTGCGCGCAAGCCGCATCGAGCCAATGGCGAGCCTGCGTTTCATCTATGGTCTGGAGCAGGTTCGCCAGGATAAACATCGCAGGCGCCACGCCACGCTGGGCAGCCAGTGCCAGCCAGGATATGGCGGACGCCGTATCCAGCGGCCCGCCCAAGCCATTCTTGTGCATCAGGCCAAGATAATAGGCGGCGGGCCCGCTGCCCTGTTGCGCCGCAACTTTGAACAGCGCGCGCGCCTGCGGCTGGCTTGCCGCAGCGCCGCGCATCAAGGCCTTGGCCTGAACCAGCTGATTGCCAGCCTCATCCTGCGCTTGCGCTTGCCCGGGCGTCAGCGAGGAACAGACGAGCGATAACAACAGCGCGCCAGGCAGTAGCCAGATCATTTCGACATGTCGAGCTGGTACAGCGCAAAGCCCTTGCCGGCGCCATCGTCGGCCTTCAGCTGCGTGACATTGTCGATGCCGGCCGCTTGCGCCAGGTCGATAACGTTCGGCGCCGAGTGGAATACCACCGGCCCTTGTGTGGCGACCTTGGCGAAAGTCCAGCTGCGCGCCGAACCGTTTTTCGCCCGCGTCAGGTTTTTCTGCTGCGTGATGTAGGCAATCAAGAGTTCCCGATTATTGTCGGGCGAGGCCACCACCGTGTTGCTGCCATCAAGGCCGGGGAAATTGCCGCCGCCGCTGGCGCGGTAGTTATTTGTCGCGATCAAGAATTGCTGTGCCGCATCCACCGGCTTGCCCAGGTACGTCAGACCCCGGATACGCTGGCCGGGCGGCTGCGTGACATCGATCTGGTAGCGCACGTCAGCACTGCTAATGGCATCGAAGTTGTAGCTCGGATGGGCCGTATTGACCAACTCCTGCGGCTCGCGCTTGTTGGGGGCGATGGTATTGAAACGCTGCGCCGCCTGTTCCAGCCAGGCCTTCAATTGCGCGCCATTCATCTTCACGCCATACAGCGCGTTCGGATATAAATACAAGTCAGCCGCATTGTTCAGCGCCACATTGCCCGCCTTGACGTCCGTGTAGTCGGACACGCCGGCCGAACCGCTCTTGAACGGCGACGACATCGACAGCACAGGCAAGTGCGCGTATTGCGGCAAGTTCGCCTTGACGTAGGCGGCCAGATGGAACGCCTGCGCCTGGTTCACCACCTCGATGGCGCTGACATCGCCCACGTCGGCAAAATACGTCGACATGCGGAAATCTGTGGTGCCCACGGGCGTCTGCACGTAGGCTATCGTCGCTGCGTGCTCTTCGGCCACGAGTTTGGCGATGGCTGCATCGGGCGCCACATAACTTTTATCCGCATTCTGGATGCTGCGCGCCTCCACCGTGGTGGCACTCTTGTCGACGCCCCACTGCTTGCCGTCGTGACGCAGGGAGAGGCCGATCACGCCCAAGTGCTTGCCCCACAGATTGGCCATCACGGTGGGCACGCCATGGACCAGCCCTTTGACTTTATCGACGCCGGGCAAATTGAATTGCGGTACCGTGCTGCTGGCATTCGGGAACAACTGGTGCGAATGGCCGATCAGCATGGCATCCACGCCCGGCACTTGCGACAGGTAGTAATTAGCGTTTTCCATGCTGGGCGAATACGCGCTGTCATCGAGACCGCCGTGCGAAATGGCCACCACCAGTTCGGCGCCCTTGGCGCGCATCTCGGGGATGAATTTTTCCGCCGTCTCACGCACGCCCTGCGTGTAGACGCGCCCTTCCAGCCAGCGCTTGTCCCAGGCCATGATGGTGGGCGGGGCGAAGCTGATGATGCCTACCTTGACGCTGCTGCGCACGGCCTTGCCATCGGGGCCAGTCGCCGTGATCTGCTTGTTGATGATGTGATATGGCGCGAACAAAGGCTGGCCCGTCTTGACGCTGTAGACGTTGGCCAGCACTTGCGGGAACGCGGGACCGGCGCAGCGCGGCTTGCTCGCATCGACGCCGTAGACGTCGAAGCGGTTGCCCGTCACCTGGCTCAGGAACGCCAGGCCGTAATTGAATTCATGGTTGCCGATGCCGCCGCCATCGACCTTCAGCACATTCATGGCCTTGTAGATAGCCAGGGTCTGCTCGCAGGCCAGCGGTTTCACGAGCGCCTGGTAGTCGGCCAGGGCCGTACCCTGGATGGTGTCGCCGTTATCGAGCAAAAGATTGTTCGGGAACTGCGTGCGCGCCTGGGCGATCAGGGTCGCCGTGCGTTCCAGGCCGACCGACGGTTCCGCCTGCAGCTTATAGTAATCATAACTGAGCACATTCGCGTGCAAGTCCGTCGTCTCCAGCAGGGCCAGGGTGGCGCTGCTGCCCGCTGGCGCGGCGGCGGGCGCCTGGTCCGGTCCGAGGGCGGCGGGCGGCAAGGCGCTGCAGCCGGCCAGCAGCAGCGGCAACAGGGCGAGACGGGGGCGCTGGCACATGAGTTGACGCATAAGGTGACGCATGAAGTATTCCTGTAGAAAGACAATATCGTCCGCATCATACGCAGCACGGCAGCCCCCAGCAAGCCGTACGAGGCCCGCCGCAACAGGTGCAATCTTGTCGCAAATACCGCAAAATCGCCAAGCCATTGCCGCGCGCGGCAGCGATTTCCCGCTCTTGGCATCAGAAACGGGCCGCGCTCGCGTATAATCCAAGGTTTGATTTCATCATAGAAGACCAGAATATTATGGAAGCCGAACGCATCAATATCATCTCCGCCCTGCTCAACGACCTGACGGTCCGCGAAGCCGAACTTCGGAGGTATCTTTGACTTCACTGTCAAGTCGGAGAAACTAGAGCAAGTCAACGAAGAACTGGAAGATCCGACCGTCTGGAACGATCCCAAGCGCGCCCAGGAACTCGGTAAAGAGAAGAAGGCGCTCGAAGCGATCGTCTTCACGCTGACCCGTGCTGATGCCGACCTGCGCGACACCCGCGATCTGTTCGACATGGCCCGCGAAGAAGGCGACGAAGAGACGCTCGAAGCGATCGAGCAAGACGTACAGGAAATCCGCAAGGTCATCGAAAGCATGGAATTTCGCCGGATGTTCAACAATCCGATGGACCCGAACAACTGCTTCATCGACATACAGGCCGGTGCCGGCGGCACGGAAGCCCAGGACTGGGCCTCGATGCTGCTGCGCCAGTACCTGCGCTATTGCGAACGCAAGGGCTTCAAGGTCGAGATCCTGGAGCAGTCCGACGGCGAGGTAGCCGGCATCAAGACGGCCACCCTGAAAGTCGAGGGCGATCACGCCTACGGCTTCCTGCGCACGGAAACGGGCGTGCACCGCCTGGTGCGCAAGTCGCCGTTCGACTCGGCCAACGGCCGCCATACCTCGTTTACGTCGCTGTTCGTGTATCCCGAAGTCGACGATTCGATCGAAATCGACGTCAACCCGGCCGACATCCGCGTCGATACCTATCGCGCGTCGGGCGCCGGTGGCCAGCACATCAACAAAACCGACTCTGCCGTGCGCATGACCCATGCGCCGACCGGCATCGTGGTGCAGTGCCAGAACGACCGTTCACAGCACCGCAATCGCGCCGAAGCGATGGAAATGCTGAAAGCCAAGCTGTACGAACATGAACTGCGCAAGCGCATGAGCGAGCAGCAAAAGCTGGAAGACTCGAAGACGGACGTGGGCTGGGGTCACCAGATCCGCTCCTATGTGCTGGACCAGTCCCGCATCAAGGACTTGCGCACCGGCTTCGAGACGGGCAACACCAAGGGCGTGCTCGATGGCGACATCGACGAATTCATCTCCGCCTCGCTGAAACAGGGCGTGTAAGGATGAATGCACCGGCATCGGCATCGGCATCGGCGCAGCGTGCCTTCCTGTTCGACATGGATGGCACGATCGTCGACAACATGGCCTTCCACACGCGCTCGTGGCTGGCGTTCTTTGAACGTCAGGGCCATGTGCTCGATGCGGACACCTTTTTCCGCGCCACGGCAGGACGGCAGGGCCGCGAAATCATCGCCAAGTACCTGGGCGACGAAGCCGACCACGCTAGCTTGCTGGCTGAAAAGGAAGTCGTCTACCGCGAACTGTATGGCCCGCACCTGGCCACTGTGGCCGGGTTCGAGCGCTTGATCGCCAGCGCGCGCCAGCACGGCGTGGCACTGGTGGTGGGCACGGCCGCGCCGGACGAGAACATCGCGTTCACACTCGACGGCCTGGACCTGCGGCACCGCTTCGACGCCATCGTCGGCGCCGCCGACGTGGCACGCGGCAAGCCGCAGCCGGACGTTTTCCTGAAAGGCGCGCAACTGGCCGGCGCGCTGCCGCAAGACTGCATCGTCTTTGAAGACGCGCCCCTGGGCGTGGAAGCGGCGCGCCGTGCCGGCATGCGCGTCGTGGTGCTGAGCACCACCCTGCCGGCCGAAGCATTTGCCGCATACGACAACGTCATTGCCATCGTGCCCGATTTCTCCGCACTCGACGTCGACGCACTGTTTGCCAGCGTGGCGCCTGCTCTGACGCCACATCATCAATAATCACCAACGAAGAACACCATGACTACGGATATCCAAGAACAAGCCGCCGCCCCAGAT
Source organism: Janthinobacterium sp. CG_23.4 (assembly GCF_029892305.1). Lineage (NCBI taxonomy): Bacteria > Pseudomonadati > Pseudomonadota > Betaproteobacteria > Burkholderiales > Oxalobacteraceae > Janthinobacterium > Janthinobacterium sp. CG_23.4. The sequence goes on from NZ_JARXUX010000001.1 coordinate 2,793,973, forward strand.
GAAAACAAGATCATCGCCGAGCGCCGCGTCAAGCTGGCCACACTGCGCGAACAAGGCATCGCCTTCCCGAACGATTTCCGCCCTGAGCACAAGGCGGCCGATCTGCACGCGCAATACGGCAGCAAGACGCGCGATGAGCTGGAAGAAAATCCCGTGCACGTGGTGCTGGCCGGGCGCATGATGCTCAAGCGCGAAGCGGGCAAGAAAGCCGCTTTCGCCACCCTGCAAGACGCTTCCGGCCCGAAGGCCGACGGCCGCATCCAGATCTACGCCACCCTTGATCTTACCGGCGAAGCGGCCATGGCCGCCCTGCACCACTATGACCTGGGCGATATCCTGGGCGTGACGGGCACCCTGTTCAAGACCAAGACGGACGAACTGACCATCAAGGTCACGCAACTGCGTTTGATCACCAAGTCGCTGCGCCCGCTGCCAGACAAATTCCACGGCCTGGCCGACCAGGAAACGAAGTACCGCCAGCGCTACGTCGACCTGATCATGAACGAGGAGACACGCCGCACCTTCAAGGCGCGTACCGCCGCCATCTCGTCGATTCGCCGCTTCATGGAAAAGAACGAGTTCATGGAAGTGGAAACGCCGATGCTGCACACGATTCCGGGCGGCGCCGCGGCAAAGCCGTTCATCACGCACCACAATGCGCTCGACATGCAAATGTACCTGCGTATCGCGCCCGAGCTGTACCTGAAGCGCCTGGTCGTGGGCGGCTTCGACCGCGTGTTCGAGATCAACCGCAACTTCCGCAACGAAGGCGTGTCGATCCGTCACAACCCAGAATTTACGATGATGGAATTCTACGCCGCCTACACCGACTACAAATGGCTGATGGACTTCACGGAAGCGGTCATTCGCCAGGCTGCCATCGATGCGCACGGTACTGCCAGCCTGACCTACGGCGGCCGCGAGCTGGACCTGGCAAAACCGTTCCACCGCCTGACCATCGTCGAAGCGATCAACAAGTATGCGCCGGGCTACAGCGCCGAGCAGTTGAGCGATGCCGAATTCATCAAGGAAGAGCTGAAGAAATTCGGTGTCAAGCCATTCGCCACGGCCGGCCTGGGCGCGCTGCAACTGGCGCTGTTTGAAGAAACGGCCGAAGCGCAGCTGTGGGAACCGACCTACATCATCGATTACCCGGTCGAAGTGTCGCCTCTGGCGCGCGCTTCCGACACGGTGGCCGGCATCACCGAACGCTTTGAACTGTTCATGGTCGGCCGCGAGATCGCCAACGGCTTCTCCGAGTTGAACGATGCAGAAGACCAGTCGGCCCGCTTCCTGGCGCAAGTGGCCGCCAAGGATGCCGGCGATGAAGAGGCGATGTTCTATGACGCCGACTACATCCGCGCGCTGGAATACGGCATGCCGCCAGCCGGCGGCTGCGGCATCGGCATCGACCGTTTGATGATGATCATCACGGATTCGCCCAATATCCGCGACGTACTGCTGTTCCCGCATTTGCGCCGCGAAGACTAAGCACGCACGCAAACCGATAAAAAGCCGCCTGATCGCAAGATCAGGCGGCTTTTTTACGCTTCTTCGCCGTTTCCCTGCAAGCATCCAGCCGCCCCATCTGTACAGCGTGCTCAGCGCCGTCCCGGCGCGCCGAAGGCGGTAATTTTGCTGCCGCTTACTGAGTCCAAAACAGCAAGCCAAGGCAGCTTACTGCATCACGGTATAGCAAGGCACGTACGCCGTGCCCGCCAGCTTCATGCGGTGCTGCGCCACGAAGGAGGCGAGCAAGGCATCCATGGGGCCCATGATGTCCTTGTCGCCATGGATTTCGAAGTTGCCGTGCTCTTCGATCGAGCGTATGCCGTCGTCCTTGACGTTGCCCGCCACCACGCCGGAAAACGCGCGGCGCAACTGCGCTGCCAGCAAGTGCGTGGGCTGGTTCTTGTGCAAGCTCAGGTTGCGCATGTTTTCATGCGTGGGGTGAAACGGCTTCTGGAACTCGTGGTCGATCTTCAGCAGCCAATTGAAATAATAGGCATCGCTATGGGCCTTGCGGAATTCACGCACCAGGCGTATGCCTTCGAGCATTTCGCGCGCCACCAGTTCCGGGTCGTCGATGATGATTTTATAGCGCTGCTGCGCTTCCGGGCCCAAGGTGTCGCTGATGAACTGATTGATCTGCACGAAATATTCGCGCGAGGTTTCCGGACCCGTGAAGATCAAGGGAAATGGAATATCGGCATTGTCGGGGTGTAGCAAAATGCCGAGGATGTACAAAATCTCTTCGGCCGTGCCGGCGCCACCGGGGAAGACGACGATGCCGTGGCCGGCACGCACGAACGCTTCCAGGCGTTTTTCGATGTCCGGCATGATGACGAGGTCATTCACGATGGGGTTCGGCGATTCGGCGGCGATGATGCCCGGCTCGGTGATGCCCAGGTAGCGGCCATTGTGCAGGCGCTGCTTGGCGTGGCCGATGGTGGCGCCTTTCATGGGACCCTTCATGGCGCCGGGACCACAACCGGTGCAAATGTCGAGGCCGCGCAAGCCCAGCTGGTAGCCCACTTCCTTCGAATAATTGTATTCGGCGCGGTTGATCGAATGACCACCCCAGCATACCACCAGATTCGGGTTGAGCTGGGTTTGCAGCACGTTCGCGTTGCGCAAGATGTGGAACACGGCGTCCGTCACGCCTTCCGTGCTGTGCAGGTCAAATTTCGGGTTGCCCGTGACCTCATCGCTGACGAAAATAATGTCGCGCAGCACGGCAAACAGGTGCTCGTGAATGCCCTTGATCATCTTTCCATCGACAAAGGCGATGGCTGGCGCACCCTTGATATCGAGCTTGATGCCGCGCTCGCGCTGGATGATGGAAATTTCAAACGATTGGTAGCGCTCCAGCAAGGCGCGACCATCGTCGATGGTGCTGCCGCAATTCAAGACTGCCAGCGCACAGCGGCGGAAGGTGTTGTACAGGCCGCCCTGGCTGGTATCGAGCAGTTTATTGACTTCCGTCTTGGAGAGCACGTCCAGGCGGCCTTCCGGTGAAACCAGAGTATCGATAACGTCGTGTTCCATAATGCGAAAAATCCCTTTAAAAATCGATGCTCGAAGGTCATGCAGCCTTAATATACGACAAATTTGCGACAAATATACGACAAGTCAGGCAAGTTGTGCTGTGTCGCCGCAAAATCGCCCGGCCATCCTTGCCTGCAAACCGGTTTGACTCATATGAAACAGTCATTCTTGCTAATGCGAATCGAAACCTTCGCTCAGCGCAATTTGTAGATTAGAATGCCAGCCTATTGGAATTCCCGTGCGTGAGGTTCTTCATGAGAGTGCCCGCCGCACGCAGGCTTCCATAAGTGTGTTGTATCGATAGACTATAATAATTTTTCAGGAGGAACCGCATGAGCGGTGCGACTACGCCCAACAAGGAAGCCGTTATTCCGGAGTTCAAGCAAATTATGGGCCATCCAAGCCCATTGTGGATGTTGTTCATGACCGAATTCTGGGAACGCTTCGCGTTCTACGGAGTTCGCTGGGCACTGGTACTGTACATCGTTGCCCAGTTCCACGGCGGCGACGCTTCAGGACAGGCAGCGGCCAACCTGACCTATGGTTCCTTCCTCGCGCTGGTGTACGCCGGCGCCCTGTTCGGCGGTTACATCGCCGACCGCGTCATCGGCTACCAGCGCTCGATTCTGCTGGGCGCCATCTTCATGGCCGCCGGCCTGTTCTGCATCTCGGTGCCCAACCAGGATATCTTCAACCTGGGCCTGGCCACCATGATCGTCGGTAACGGCATGTTCAAGCCGAACATCTCGACCATGGTCGGCAAGCTGTATACGACAGCCGATCCGCGCCGCGACAGTGGTTTCACCATCTTCTACATGGGCATCAACATGGGCGCCATGGTCGCGCCTGTCTTCACGCAATGGCTGGCCGAGTCGATCTTTGGCACCAGCGCCATGCCTTCCTACAAGATGGTCTTCATGGCCTCCGGTTTCGGCATGCTGATCAGCCTGGTATGGTTCTTCATCGGCCGCCGCGCCCTGAAGGGCATAGGCGCACCGGAAGCCGGTTCAGGCAACCCGATGCGCGTCGTCTGGGTAGCCGTCGGCTCGCTGTGCGTGATTCCGCTGATGTACTTCCTGCTCACCGTCGGCGCTGAAAAGCTGCAAATCGTCCTGACCGTGTTGTTCGCCGGCCTGGCCGTGATGTTGATGATCGAAGGCATACGCAACGGTAAAGTTGCGCGCGACCGCGTCATCGCCATGCTGCTGATCTTCGTCTTCAACATCCTGTTCTGGATGTTCTTCGAACAGGCAGGCAGCTCGTTTACCTTCCTGGCCGACAAAATCGTCAACCGCGACCTGGGCTTCTGGATCTTCCCGACCGCCTACTTCCAGACCGTCAATTCGGTGGCCATCATCGTCTTCGCGCCTATCATCGCCGCCGTCTGGGTCTTCCTGGCACGCCATAACGTCAATCCATCGATCCCGCGCAAATTCGGCCTGGGCTTGCTGGGCAATGCGCTGGCCTTCGGCCTGCTGATCTTCGCTCTGTCGAGCCTGGTTGGCGCCGATAACAAGATCCCGTTCTGGACCCTGACCACCGTGTACGTGCTGCAATCGATCGGCGAGCTGTGCCTGTCGCCTATCGGCCTGTCGATGGTGACCAAGCTGGCGCCGGTGCGCCTGGTGGGCCTGGGCATGGGCGGCTGGTTCCTCTCTACGGGTATCGGCAACAACCTGTCGGGCATTTTCGCCAGCCACGTCAGCGGCGAAAGCGGCATGTCGGTGCAGTCGGCCCTGTCCGGCTACACCTTCGGCTTCTGGTCCCTGCTGGGCGCCGGCGTCATCCTGTTCCTGATCGCACCGCTGATCAACAAACTGATGCATGGCGTGAAGTAAGCGTTCTGCCTTGGATAAAAGCGGCGGCCTGCGGGCCGCCGTTTTTTATTCCGGCACCGGTTTTACGCTTGCCGGGCGGTACAATACCGCCATGGCCAGCGGCCCCCCCCGAGCAACCCCGATAAAGAATCCCATGTCCAGTATCTCCACCACCTCCCCTCTCTCCGACGACGAATACGCCGAACTCGACACCCTGCTGGCAGCGCCAGCGCTGGCCAATGCCGCCATGGACGTGTCCATGCTGGAAGGTTTTCTCACGGCCGTCGCCCTGAGCCCGAAACACATCACACCCGAGCAATGGCTGCCCTGGGTCTGGGACAAGGCAGCGGGCAACACTGCGCCCGCGCCGGACGCGGACAGCGAACGAGCGGCCAGCCTGGCGCAGCGCCACCACGCCTACATGGTCGAATGGCTGGCGAAGGACCCGGACAGCTTCGAGCCCATCTATGTATGCGGCCCCGAGTGGAGCGTACCGGCCTGGTGCGCAGGCTTCCTGCTTGGCACCAGCCTGGACAAGCCACAGTGGGCAGCCCTGGCCGTCAACCAGCCGCACTGCCTGGCACCGTTCCAGTACCTGGCGACAGCCAGCGCGCTTGACGACGACGCAGCCGAAACGGCCATGGATGGCGTGATTCCCGCTGTCATCGCCATCAATGCCGGCTGGGCACGCCAGCGCCACCTGAAAAGCCAGGCACAAAGCCAGCCCGGCGCCACCGTGCTGCGCGAAGTGCCAAAGACAGGGCGCAACGACCCGTGCCACTGCGGTAGCGGCAAGAAGTACAAAAAATGCTGCGCCGATGCCGATAGCGCGTAAAAAATGTTCTATATGATGTTCTATCGGGCCAAAATGTGACAATGCGTGAGTATTGACAATACACAACTGTGTATAGTGAAAAGATTGTTGAAATGCAACAATGTTAATCAATATCACCACACAGGAATTCCATGGAAGAGCGCACTTTTTTTGAGCAAGGCGATGTCAAGGTTACCAACGCCCGTTTCGTCAGCGGTGGCCAGACCTATGCCATGAGCAATGTGACATCGGTCAAGCCATTTGAGAAAAAACCGCCACGTGCACTTGCCATCATCATTGCCTTGATTGGCCTGGGCATCATGGTCGGCAGCAGTCCCTTTTTCGGCCTGCTGGTGCTGGGAGCCGGTCTCGCCGTCCTGTTCCTGGTCAAGCCGGTCTACCACGTGCTGCTGGCAACTTCTGCCGGTGAAACACGCGCCCTCATGACCAAGAACCGCGAGTATCTGAACCAGGTTGTCCAGGCCGTCAACGAAGCGATGATCCACCGCGGCTGATCGCACTGCACTGCCATCACGGCGGTGCGGTAAAATCAGGTGTGCGTATCGGACTGCCCTTGCAGCCGGTACGCAGCCCCAGCCATTACGGCCACCGCCACCGCCAGCTTTATTCTTGCCGACCCTTGCGCCTTCTCCTCGCTTCCCTGCTACGCTTTCTCAGCCGACATCTGCTGCAATTCCTGCTATTCGTTGCCATACTCGCAGCCGGCCATGCGCTGCTGGAACAGGCACGCCAATTTCACGCTGGACAGGCCCGGCTCGGTATGTTGCGCGATGGAGCAAGTCATGCCGACACCCGCAAAGCAATGTTGAGCCGGGAGACGCAGGCGCGGGTAGACGGGCTGCGCCAGGCTTCCGACCAAGCCATCGCGACGCGCATCGCGCATATCGACATGGCACTGGGCGCGCTGCGGCAAACGGCAGCAGCGTGGTCCTTCACCCTGGCACTACCCACAGGCAAAGATCTCGGCGACGCCATCGCCAGGCAGGCCGAGCAGCACATCCGCATCGAACTGCTGTTGCAGGAACGCGCCTATCTACAATCACTGCGTATTGCCCTCGGCCATGAAAGCGCACGCCAGCTGCTGCAGCGCCTGCATGGCGAACATCGGCAGGCTTACCAGACACTCTGCGCCAACCTGGCCAGACAACAGGAGCAGATACGAGCATACCCGCTGCGCGCTTATCTCCCGGGTACGGCGCAACATGCAGCGATGGCCGCGATGCAGGCCGAGGAAGCGCGCCTGCGCGAGGCCAATGCGCTGGCATATCAGCGCTACCTGGCGCAGCGCCAGCACCTCGCTCCTGTCGACGCCGGCAGCATCGCGTCATTCCAGATAGACCAGGCACGCCTCGACTCATGCCTGCGCGATCTGGTCCATGCCATGGCGTCGATGGAAGGACAGCTGCGCGACAACTGGTGGCGCGCATTGCGTGAACTATTCGCCCGTTACGGGCCCACGGCCGCCCTGCTAGTGCTGTCGGCGATCCTGCTGCCAGTCGCCATCAGGGCCTTCTTTTACTTCGTGCTCGCGCCGCTGGCCGCGCGCATGCCGCCGCTGTCGGTCGCGCGCGAGCTGCAAGTAGAGGGCAACGCCCTGGCCTTGCCACAGCCGCTGCTAACGCCAGGCGAATCGCGCATCTCCGCCGTCTCGCAGGCGCTGCAACTGCAGCCAGGCCAGCAGATGCTGATCCATCCCGCCTACCTGCAAGCGTCGCCCGTCAATAGCACCAAGCGCACGCAGTGGCTGCTGGACTGGCGCTTCCCTTTCACCAGCTTGGCCGCCGGCATGCTGCTACTGACACGCTTGCGCAGCGAGCAAGCAGCATCCGTGACCATTTCCGCCAGCGACGATCCGCTGCTGGAAGTGGCCATCGTCCACCTGCCGGCCGGCTGCGCCTTGGTCTTCCAGCCACGGGGCCTGGTGGGATTGATCTGCGACGCGGGCCAGCCGCTGGCGATATCGAGCCACTGGCGCCTGGGTAGCCTGCACGCATGGCTCACCCTGCAGCTGCGCTTCATCGTCTTTCGCGGCCCCGTCACCCTGATCGTGCGCGGCTGCCGCGGCGTGCGCCTGGAGCGCGCAGGCCAGGGCCGCTCGATCAGCCAGTGCGCCACTTTGGGCTTTAGCACCGACGTGCTGTATTCGACCCTGCGCAGCGACACCTTCATGCCTTACCTGCGCGGCCAGCAAGCCTTGCTTAACGACCGCTTCGATGGCGACAACGGCGTCTACCTGTATGAAGAAACCGCGCGGCACGGCAAACAAGCGGGCAAGGCAAGCAGCTGGTTCGAGGGCTGCGCCGATGCGATCTTGAAAGTGTTCGGCATCTAGCCGACGAAGGCCTGATGAGCGACTGATTTCCTGTTTGCCGTTTTTCTCGAGAAGCGGGATCCCTATGCGCGAGTGCAGAGGTACTCGCATGCACGCCTGGCCTTGCTCGATGCTGCGCCGCTGCATACGCCGATACTGCGCGCCGTGTAGCAAGGCCTGCGAAACGCATGTCGATGGCAGCCTGTTCGAAGCGCGGCGTTTTGCGGCCCGCCCTGCCCTGGCGGCCCGACCGGGCGCGCATAAAAAAAACCGCCCGGTATCATCACGATCCGGGCGGCTTGCATTCGACAATACCCGGCATCAAGCCAGCTTGCTAGCCGCCTTTTTCTCGCGTGCGACGATATACAACAGCACGATGATGAGCGCATACGGCAGCAGGGACAACGCATCCGAGTGCAGGCCCGCGTAGAACGGGTTGCCGTGTTCGGCCCAGTCGGCCATCATCTGGTCGAAGTGCGTCAGCACGCCAGCCGTAATGGCGATGATGATGCCGGCCAGTGCGCCGCCGGCGATGTAGCCGGACGCCAGCAGCACGCCCGAACTGCGGTCACCCGCCAGTTGGCGCTCTTCCTCGTTCAGTGTTGCGTTGTGTTCCAGCTTGTTGTTGCGGCGGTCCGCCAGCCAGCGTACCAGGCCGCCGACGAAAATCGGCAAAGTGGACGACAGCGGCAGGTACACGCCCACCGAAAACGCCAGCGATGGGATGCCGGCCATTTCCAGCACCACGGCGATCATCACGCCAAACAGCACCAGCGTCCACGGCAGTTGCTGGTCGAGGATACCCTTGATGATGTAGGACATCAGCACGGCCTTGGGCGCATCGTATTTTTTCACTTCCGAACCGTCGGGACGCTTGCTGTAATGGCCATTGATACCCGGATCGACCAGGTAAGCCAACTGGCCATCGTCCTTGACAAAATATTTGCCGGCCGGGCCGCCCACGGTATCGGTCTTTTGCCAGACTTTATACGTATTGTGGTCGGTGTCGGCTTGCGGGCCATGCAGCTCGCCCGTCACTGTCAGTTTCGACGCGTCCACCGTCAGGCCAGGCGCCACTTGCGCGGCCGGCACATAGACGGTGCTCGCCTCATTCAGCTTGAGCAAGATGGGGCCGAGGATCAGCGCCGACGACAGTGCGCCCGCCAGGATCGCGTACTGCTGCAGGCGCGGCGTGGCGCCCACCAGGTAGCCAGTTTTCAGGTCTTGCGAGGTGGTGCCGGCATTGCTGGCGGCGATGCAAACGATGGCGCCCACCGACAGGGCCGTCACATAGTAACGCCCGCCCGTCCAGCCCATGATCAGGAAGATCAGACAGGTAAACAGCAAGGTGGCCACGGCCATGCCGGAGATCGGGTTCGACGAGGAGCCGATTTCACCCGTCAGGCGCGACGACACGGTGGCAAACAGGAAGCCGAAGACGAGGATCAGCAGCGCGCCGAGGAAATTCATGTGCAGCGGCGTGGCGAAGGTGATCACGGCGATGATGGCCAGGCAGCCGATGATGACCCATTTCAGGGGGATATCCTGCTCGGTGCGCAGCGTGGAATTGCTCTTGACACCCTTGCCGATGCCTTTCAGGCCGGCCGACAGGCTGCGCCAGATCATGGGCATGGCGCGCACCAGTGAAATCAGGCCGCCGGCGGCCACGGCGCCCGCGCCGATGTACAGCACGTAGGCGCTGCGCACGTCGTCGGCGCCCATGTCGCTGATCAACTTGGTGCCGGGCGAGAGCACGGTGGTCAGGCTGTCGCCGAAAAACTTGATCATCGGGATCAAGAGCAGATAAGACAATACGCCGCCGGCCGCCATGGTGGCGGCGATGCGCGGGCCGATGATATAGCCCACGCCCAGCAATTCAGGCGAAATCTCGGCACCGATGGAGCCGCCCTTGAGCGGCGCGGCAAATTCCACGCCCGGTGTATCCTTCCAGCCCTTGAACGAGATATTGAAGACTTTATACAGCAAGCCGACGGCGAAACCGCCGAAGATGATCTTGGCGCGACGCTTGGCGTCCAGTGCGGCGGCCGAATCCTTCTCGATGCTTTCACCGGCGGCGATGCGCGATTCTTCCGTGGCAGCGGCCTTCAGCACTTCGGCGCAAGCCGTGCCTTCGGGGAATTTGAGTTCCTTGTGCTGATCGACGATCATGGTGCGGCGCATGGGGATCATCATCAGGATACCGAGCAAGCCACCGAGGATACCGACCAGCATGACGCGCGACATTTCCAGGTCGAAGCCCAAGATCAGGATGGCGGGCATGGTCACGCCCAAGCCGAAAGCCAACGACTCGCCGGCCGAACCGGCCGTTTGCGTGATGCTGTTTTCCAGGATAGACGAATCCTTGCCGCCCACCTTCTTGGCCAGGCCGAACAGGGTGATGGCGATCACGGCGACGGGGATCGAGGCGCTGACGGTCAAGCCCACTTTCAGCACCAGGTACAGCGAGGAGGCGCCAAACACCATCCCCAGAATGACGCCCATGAACAGCGCGCGGAAGGTCATCTCGGGCAGCTTCGCATCGGCCGGAATATACGGCTTCACGGCGCTCGGCATTGCATCTTTTGCCATAAAAAAATCCTTGTGTCTAAGGAATGCCTGAGCAAACCTAAGCGCGTCGTGATCTGCGGCCTGCGATGCTCACTGTACCTGCGTACAGTTGCGCTTCTCGGCCACAACTCCCTTTCGCTCGCTACGGTTTTATCAGGCGCTCATTAGTAATGATGTAAAAATAAACAGCCCGGATTGACGCCCGGGCTCTTTCTTGAAGCCGAGACTATCGCACAGCCGCGTTTCGATGAAAAGGTTTTTTGCTCCCGGTCCCGGACCGCGCCCGCACCGGAAGCGCTGGCGCCTTGGTCTATAATCGCTGCCACCGTGCCTTGCACGCTCACGTGAGACTGCCTTGACTGCCAAACGATCCGGATTCCCCTGGCCTTCCCGCCGCGCTGCCATGCGCGCTATCATCCTCGCCGGCTGCACCGCGCTGGCAGCGGCCATACTGCTGGCTGCCTATCTGTTCCTGTACGTGCGCCCGCGCCTGCCCGAGTTAGGCGTCATCACCGACTACCAGCCGAAGATACCGCTGCGCGTGTACACGGCTGACAATGTGCTGATCGGCGAATTTGGCGAAGAGCACCGCGACTTCGTGCCGATAGCGCAAGTGCCGGAAATGATGAAAAGAGCCCTGCTCGCCATTGAAGACGGCCGCTTTTATGAGCACCACGGCATCGACTTCGTGCGCGTCGGCGGCGCCGTGCTGTCGAACCTGCGCCACGGCTTTGGCCACGGCGGCGGCTCCACCATCACCATGCAGGTGGCGCGCAACTTCTTCCTGACGCGCGAAAAAGTCGCTTCGCGCAAGCTCAATGAAATCATGCTGGCCCTGAAGATCGAAGCGGCCCTGTCGAAAGAGCAAATCCTCGAGTTGTACATGAACCAGATGTACCTGGGCCAGCGCTCGTTCGGCTTCGGCAGCGCGGCGCAGACCTACTTCGGCCAGCCTTTGTCGGAACTGTCGATCGCCGAAATGGCCATGCTGGCCGGTTTGCCGCAAAATCCCTCGCGCCATAACCCCATCAGCAACCCAAAGAAGGCGCACGCGCGCCAGAAACTGGTGCTCAAACGCATGCGCGAACTCGATTACATCAGCGAAGGCCAGTACCAGCAGGCGCTGGCGCAACCGCTGCGTTTCAATACGCGCGGCAAGCAGGGTTTTGAGACGCACGCCGAATACGTGGCCGAACTGGCGCGCCAGGCCGTGTACGCTCAATTCAAGGAAGACAGCTATAGCAAGGGCATCAGCGTCTACACGACGATTTTGAAAGCGGACCAGGATGCGGCCTACGCCTCGACGCGCCGCAACGTCATCGCCTACGACCAGCGCCACGGCTACCGCGGCCCGGAAACCTTCATCGACATGCCGGCTGAGCCCGAGCAGCGCGACGACGCTATCGATGCTGCACTACAAAAACGCCCGGACAGCGACGGCTTGATCGCCGCCGTCGTCACGCAAGTAACGGGCGGTATGGTGCTGGCCGACACCGGTGACGGCGACGCCAAGGCCATCACCGGTGAGGGCTTGCGCTTTGCCGCATCGGCACTCTCAAGCAAGGCGAGCGCCGGCATCAAGCTGCGCCCGGGCGCCGTGATCCGCATCACCAGGGATGGCAAGGGCAACTGGGCCATCACGCAAGTGCCGCTGGTGGCCGCCGCCTTCGTCTCGCTCGATGCGCAAACGGGCGCCTACCATGCAATGGTGGGCGGCTTCGACTATAAGCTGCAAAAGTTCAACCACGTCACGCAGGCCTGGCGCCAGCCCGGTTCGGCCATGAAGCCTTTCGTGTACTCGGCGGCGCTGGAAAAAGGCTATTCGCCGGCTACCCTGATCAACGATGTGCCCCTGGAAATGCAGGCCGGCGGCAAGGTGTGGGCGCCGCAGAATGACGACTTCAAATTCGATGGCCCCATCACCATGCGCTATGCGCTGGCGCAGTCGAAGAACGTCGCCTCGGTACGTATTCTGCGCGCGCTGGGCGTGTCGTACACGCACGACTTCCTGGAAAAATTCGGTTTCGATCCAAAACGCCAACCCAACAACCTGACCATGGCGTTGGGTACCGGTTCCGTCACGCCCGTGCAAATGGCGGGCGCCTACGCCCTGTTCGCCAATGGCGGCCACCAGGTGGAGCCCTACCTGATCGAGCGCATCGTCGACGCCAAAGGCAGCGTACTGATGCAAACGAAGCCACCGGCCGCGAACGACGACAAGACCCTGGCGCTGGACCCGCGCAATGCCTTCATGATGGACAGCATGCTGCGCGAAGTGACGCGCACCGGCACGGGTGCGGCGGCGACGAAAAAACTGGGGCGCAGCGACATCGCCGGCAAGACAGGCACCACCAGCGATGCCGTCGACGGCTGGTTTGCCGGCTACGGCGGTGGCATCGTGGCGGTGGCGTGGATGGGTTATGACGAGCCAAAATCGCTGGGCGGACGCGAATTTGGCGCCACCCTGGCCATGCCGATCTGGATCGACTACATGCGCATCGCGCTGTCGACGCGTCCGCAAGTGACGCGCGCCGTGCCGGCGGGCCTGAGCCAGGTCGATGGCGAATGGCTGTATGACGAGTTCATCGACATGAATGGCGTCAAGACGCTCGACATGGAGGTGGAAACGCCGACCGATCCGGCGGCAGTGCCGGAGACGCTACCCATCGAAACCACGAACTGACGCAGGTATCTTGTCGGATTACGCTTCGCTAATCCGACCTACCTATTACTGCATCAATCACCAATCGTAGGTCGGGTTAGCCGGGACGGCGTAACCCGACAAGTGCCGCCGAGGTTTACACAGCGGTCATGCTCAAATACCCGTGCACCGTGCTGACGACGCTGTCGGCGAAATCGTCGACATTCACCTTCGCGGCGCGGTACTTCCAGCGCTTCACGTACCAGTCCTGGAACAGGGCCAGGCAGTGCGCGGCCAGCAAGGCCGGATCGCCGTGCGGCTTCGGCTCGATTTGCCCGATGGTGGCGGCGATCAAGGTCTGCACATACAGCTCCGAATTCTTCGCCATGCTGCGCTGCTGCGCCTGCAGCACGCGCGAATCCATGAAGACAAAATAAAACCACGGCTGCAGCACTTCGGACAGGTAAATCGACGAGCGTATCATCGCCTCCAGGCGGTCCAGCGGCGACTTCACGTCGGCGAACAGCTGCGGCAGGGCTTGCGTGGCGTGGCGCACCACGTCCTCGATCATTTCGGCCAGTTGGTCCTTGCTGGCGATGTAGCCATACAGGCCGCCCATCGACAGCCCGGTCTCGCGGCACAGGTCGCGCAAGCTCATGGCGCGAAAGCCGACGTCATTGGCCAGGCGGAAGGTGGCGACGAAGATGCGTTCGAGATTTTCCAGCGCCGGCTTGCGGCGCTTGACGCCGATGCGGTCAGCGTGACGGTCAAGAATATATTCCCAGATATTTTCGCCGTTTAAAGGCGTCATCTGCTGAAACTGTTCAAAATTAAAATGGGTCGACAAGTGCATTCCCAAATAACGGTGTAGAAGCGAGGTCTAAGCAATGCCAGCATTGGGCACTGCAAGACGGCGGGACGGCTGAAGCCGCGCCGATTATAGCCCAGGAAAACCACTGTGACATTGCAACTATGCAATGGGCGCACAGACGATGCCAAATACCGACAGTTATTGCGCTGCATCATGCAATTGTCTGCAATCTGAATCGAGCAATGCTACAGTCATAAAACCGAGCGCTCGCTAGATTTGATCCATCAATAGAATGTGCAGGGGCGCACGGCGCATCGCTACAGCATCGACATTTCCACACTTAATCGACCATGCATTGCGTCGATCACTGACACATTACGGAGACAAAATGAAGACTCGCTTCTGGCAACTGTTATTCACCCTGCTGCTCACCATCGCCGTCCTGCCTGGCACCGCCAGCGCCACCGGCTACACACAGACGAAGTACCCGATCGTGCTGGTGCACGGCCTGTTCGGCTTCGACAAGCTCGGCCCCGTCGAGTATTTCTATGGCGTGCCGGCCGCCCTGCGCAGCGGCGGCGCGCAAGTGTATGTGAGCACGGTTTCGGCGGCCAACAGCACGGAAGTGCGCGGCGAACAATTGCTGTCGCAGGTGCAGCAAATCCTCGCCGTCACGGGAGCGGCCAAAGTCAACTTGATCGGCCACAGCCACGGCGGCCCCACGGCCCGCTATGTCGCTTCCGTGCGGCCCGACCTGGTGGCCTCCGTCACCAGCGTGGCTGGCGTCAACAAGGGTTCCAAGGTGGCCGATATCCTCAGCGGTGCCATTCCCAACACCAGTGGCGCGCTGGGCAATGCGCTCGCCTCGCTCATCGGCATTTTGTCGGGCAACAAGGGACTGCCGCAAAACGCCAGCGCCTCGCTGGCGTCGCTGTCCACGGCCGGCGCGCTGGCCTTCAATAAACGTCACCCGCAAGGTATCCCCACCACCGCCTGCGGTGAAGGCGCCTACCAGGTGCAAGGCGTGTACTACTTTTCGTGGAGCGGCGCGCAACCGTATACGAATCTGCTCGACGTCGGCGACCCGGCCCTGGCGGCCGTCAGCCTGGCTTTCGGCGACGTCAAGAACGATGGCTTGGTCAGCAGCTGTTCGAGCCACCTGGGCCAGGTGATACGCGACGACTACGCCATGAACCACCTCGATGAAGTCAACCAGTTCGTCGGCATCGTCAATCTGTTTGAAACCAACCCCGTCACCGTCTATCGCCAGCAAGCGAACCGCCTGCAAGGCCTGGGACTATAAGGAGAAGCGCATGCACGCGAAATGGATTGTCGGCGCTAGCTGGGCAGCCCTGGCGCTGCTCGTGGGCTTGTACCTGGCGCTGCGCCCGGGCGAGCCACCCGACGCGCAGCAAGAAAAACCGGAACCGGACCTGTTCGCGTTCGTGCGCTCGATGCAAGGCACGCGGCCAGACGGCAACGTGACGGTGGCCGCAGGCGACAAGCTGGTGCTCGATGCGGAGCTGGGCCACTTGTTCGACTACTACCTGGCGGGCCTGGGCGAAAAGCCGCTGGCAGCCATCCGCAGCCAGATCGAGGCAGATCTCGATAAACGCCTGGCGCCGGTCCCCGCCCGCGAAGCCAGGCGCCTGCTGGACGCCTGGCTGGCCTACAAGCAGGCGCTCGCTGGCGCGCAACAAGCCTTGCCCGCGCAAGCAGATCCCGCTCGGGCGGCGCGCGCGCGCCTGCAAGCGCTACGCGCGCTGCGCAGCAATTACTTTACGCCCGAGGAAAGCGCGGGCCTGTTCGGCGCCAGCGACGCCTACGATGACGATGCCGTAGTGCGCATGGCCATCCTGGGCGACGCCACGCTCGATGCAGCGCAGCGCCAGGCGCAACTGGCGGCGCTGGACCGGCAACTGTCGCCGGCCCAGCGCGCCGCGCGCGATGCACCACTGCAGGTGGCCCAGCTCGATGCGGCCGTGAAGACGCTGCGCGCCCAGGGCGGCGGCGAGAATGAAGTCTACCGCCTGCGCGCCAGCACGTTTACGCCAGCGGCGGCAGCGCGCCTGGCGGAGCTGGACCGCGAGCAATCGCAGTGGCAACAGCGCATCATAGCCTATCAAACGCACAAGGCGCAGCAGGCAACCCTGCCCGACGGCGCGCAGGATGGGGCAGCGCTGCAGCAACTGCGCGACGCCAGTTTTACACCGGAAGAACAGCGCCGGCTGGGCGCCTACGAATAGCGGCCAAGCCAGCCGGATCGACAACGCGTACAAAGTGTGCAAGGCGGCGTGCAAAGGCAGCCGTGCGCAAGTGCAGGCTGACGCCATCGAGCTGTCAGAACACTTCCCACTCCGGCTCGCGCGACGCGCTTTGGTGCGAGGACGCGACAGCATTGAGGGCCGGCCGGCCCGCAGTTCGATGCGCTGCCGGACGCACTAGCGCACTGTTGGCCAGCGCGGCGCGCGGCGCGGCCGCCTTCGCACGCACGACAGGCGCTTGCATGCCATCGAGCTTGAAGACGCTGACCACCTCGGCCAGATGGCCCGATTGCTCGTGCAGCGATTCGGCTGCGGCGGCCGCCTCTTCCACCAGCGCCGCGTTTTGCTGGGTCACCTGGTCCATTTGGCCGATGGCCTGGTTGATCTGGTCGATGCCCATGCTTTGCTCCTGCGTCGCCAGGCTGATCTCGGCCATGATGTCCGTCACGCGCTGCACGCTGGAGACGACTTCAGCCATCGTGCCGCCCGCCTCGGCAACGAGCTTGCTACCCGCATCGACCGCTACCACGGAGTCACCGATGAGGGTCTTGATTTCCTTGGCCGCCGCCGCCGAGCGGTGCGCCAGGTTGCGCACCTCGGTCGCTACCACGGCGAAACCGCGTCCTTGCTCACCCGCACGCGCCGCTTCCACGGCGGCATTCAGAGCCAGGATGTTGGTCTGGAAGGCGATGCCGTCGATAACGGAAATGATGTCGACGATCTTGCGCGAGGAATCGTTGATGCTATCCATGGTCTCGACTACCTTGCGCACCACGGCGCCGCCTTTTACGGCCACGCCCGAGGCGCTCAGCGCCAACTGGTTGGCCTGCTGGGCATTGTCGGCATTTTGCCGCACGGTGGACGTCAGCTCTTCCATCGACGACGCCGTCTCTTCCAGCGAGCTGGCTTGTTCTTCCGTGCGCGAGGACAGGTCCAGGTTGCCGCTGGCAATTTGCGACGAGGCCGCAGCCATCGTCTCGGTACCGCTGCGCACCTGGCCGACGATATTGACCAAGCTGGAATTCATGTCTTTCAGCGCCTGCAGCAGCTGGCCCGTTTCTTCCGTCGTGAGCACCTCGATATGGCTCGTCAGGTCGCCCGAAGCCACCGTTTGCGCCACTTTCACGGCCAAATTGATCGGCTGCGTGATGGCGCGCGTAATGTAGGCGGCGCAGACCATGCCCAGTGCCGAGGCCAGCAAACCCATCATCAGCATCAGGCTTTCCGAGCGCTGCACAGCCGCGCTGCCATCCTTGACGCTCGTGTCGGCCACGTCGTTATTGAGCTTGATGATTTCATCAAGCGTCGCTTCAGCCTTGTCGAATCGGCTGCGCGAATCCAGATAATGCTTGTAGAACGCCACGAACAGGATCTTTTGCTGCTGCTCGTCGCGGTTGTCGGCCAGCTGGCGCAAGGTGGCGCGCACCTTGTCGTCATCGCCCTTCCAGGCAGCCCACTCATCGAGGAAGCGCTTCCACAACACGGCTTCCTCGGGCGTTTGCGGCAACGGCTCATACAACTTGCGGCCCGCCTCGATATTGCTCCAGGCCTTGCTGCGCAGCTGCAGCGCTTGCGCGAACTTGTCTTGTGCTTGGTAATTACTTTCATATATCGCGGCCGTCAAGGTGGCGGCGGCGACGGCCGTCTGGCCCTCGCTCATCATCATCAAGCCCTGGATCGACGGCAGGCGCACTACGCCGATTTCATTGACGGCGTTGCCCACGGTGCCGATGCCCGCGTAACCGCAACTGCCCACCACCAGCAAGGCTGTCATCATCACGGCGACAAGGGTCGCCAGTTTCCATTTGATCAGTAAATTCTTAAACATGGCTAAGTCCTTTATAAAGTCACGACGGCTGCTGGCAAGGTTCGGGCTGGCATATGCGAGTTAAACGGCTGACATTTGTATAAAGGTGGCGGGGATGGGGCGTACGCTTCGTTACAATTGGAGAGATTTTCTAAGCACAAGCATAAAGGAAAAAGGAAATTACTGACAGGTACCTACTTGATGCAAGACAAGATTTATTTCTTTACTGTAGTGCGTGTTGCAGGGCGGGCAAAAAAATGACTTGAAACTAGCTTTTGGCAAAAAAAAACGCCATGCGCCAGTACTGGCTACGCAGTTAATAGTCGTATAAGATGGTCAACACGCACACCACAGGAACAGCATGGCCTATCCTATCGAACAAAAACTGGTGATCGGGGTCGCTTCCAGCGCCCTCTTCGACCTGGCCGAATCGCATCAGGTCTACCTCGACAACGGCCCCGAGGAGTACCGCAAGTACCAGCAAGCGCATATCGATACGGTCCTGCCGCGCGGCGTGGCCTTTCCCTTCATTCGCCGCTTCCTGAACATCAACAAACACTATCCACGCCAGTCGCCCGTGGAAGTGGTGCTGTTTTCGCGCAACTCGCCGGAAACGGGTCTGCGCGTGATGCACTCAATCGCCCACTACGGCCTGGATATTTCGCGCGCCGCCTTCATGACGGGCCAATCGCCCTACCCCTACCTGCCGGCCTTCAACGCCTCGCTCTTCCTCAGCGCAAATGAAGACGACGTGCGCAGCGCGCTGGCCTGCAACTATCCGGCGGGCCTGGTGCTGCCGTCGCGCACGCAAGACGACGAGAACGACGAAGAGCTGCGCGTGGCCTTCGACTTCGATGGCGTGATCGCCGATGACGAAGCGGAAACCGTGTTCAAGCGCAACAACGACGTCGATGAATTCCACGCCCATGAAACCCTGAACGTAGGCACGCCGCACCGCCCCGGCCCGCTGGCCGACCTGTTCCAGAAGCTGGCCAGCATGCAGCGCCTGGAAGAGAAGGCGCAGCGGCGCGACCCCGGCTACAAGAAGATCCTGCGTATCGCCATCATTACGGCGCGCGGCGCGCCCTCGCACGAACGGGTCGTCACAACCCTGAAAAGCTGGGGCGTGGCGGCCGACGAAACGTTTTTCCTGGGCGGAATGGACAAGTCGCGCGTGCTGGCCGTGTTCAAGCCACATATCTTCTTCGACGATCAGCTGAGCCACCTGAAATCGGCGGGCGGCACCATCCCGATGGTGCATGTGCCCTTCGGCATCGCCAATGTCCGCGCAGGCTGACACCTGCTGCGCATCGTCATGTACGCCCTGCGATGCTCGGCGTACTATGCTCGGCGTACTAAAGTACGGTTGCGCTTACTGGCCACAAGTTACTGCCGCGAGCGACGGCTGTCTCAAGCGCGCAGATAAGGGCGATAGTCTATAATCTCGTCTGTCAGCGCCGTCACTGGCGGCGCTGCCCGCACCACAGCTATTCCACTCAACTGCCTCTGCCACTAGTGTCATCGCCTGCATGTCCTTAGACTTAAAAAAAGCTCTCCCCAAGCCCGGCAACCGCTACGCGCTGCCCGCCCTGTATGGTTCGTCCGATGCCTATGCCCTGGCGCTGGCCGCACTGGAATTGAAAGCGCGCGGCCAGATGCTGGCCGTGGTGGTGGCGCAGGCGAGCGACGGCCAGCGCCTGCTCGATGAAATCCCTTGGTTTGGCGGCGCGGAACTACGCTGCCATTTGCTGCCGGACTGGGAAACCCTGCCCTACGACGCCTTTTCGCCGCACCAGGACCTGGTCTCCGAGCGCCTCGCCACGCTGCACCAAATCCAGACGCGCCAGTGCGACGTGCTGATCGTGCCGGCCACCACGGCGCTGGTGCGCCTGGCGCCGCCCTCCTTTTTAGCGGCCTACACCTTCTTTTTCAAGAAGGGCGAAAAGCTCGACGAAGCGCGCTTGAAGTCGCAACTGACGCTGGCCGGCTACAGCCATGTCTCGCAAGTGATGTCACCGGGTGAATACTCGGTACGCGGCGGCCTGCTCGACCTGTTCCCCATGGGGTCAAGCCTGCCTTACCGGCTCGACCTGTTCGGCGACACCATCGAAACGATCCGCACGTTTGACGCCGACACCCAGCGCTCGCTGTACCCGGTGCACGAAGTGCGGCTGCTGCCGGGCCGCGAATTTCCCATGGATGAAGCGGCGCGCACCACCTTCCGCAACCGCTGGCGCGAGCAGTTCGAGGGCGACCCGTCGCGCTCGGTCGTCTACAAGGACATCAGCAGCGGCATCGCCTCGGCCGGCATCGAATACTATTTGCCCCTGTTCTTCGAGCAAACGGCTACCCTGTTCGACTACCTGCCGCCCGACGCTTCACTGGCCCTGGTGGGCGAAATCGATGCAGCCATCGGGCGCTTCTGGACCGATACCGAGTCGCGCTACCGCTTTTTGAAGGCGGACCGCGAGCGGCCGATTCTGCCACCCGAATCGATCTTCTTGTCCGACGAGCAGTTCTTCGGCCTGGCCAAGCCGTATCCGCGCCTGGCGATTGCGAAATCGAACGATGCGCTGGCCTCCGAACTGTCGGCGCCGGTGCCGAATATCGCCGTCAACCGCCGCGCCGACGACCCGCTGGCCAACCTGCGCAGCTATGTGCTGCAATCAGGGCGCCGCGTGATGATCTGCGCCGAATCGAACGGCCGCCGTGAAACATTGCAACAGTACTTCACCGAATACGATCTGCAGCTGACGCCGGTGGAAGGCTGCGACGGCTTCTTGCAATCCGACGCCAAGCTGATGCTGGGCGTGGCGCCGCTGCACGCCGGTTTCGAGCTGTTCACGCCGGACAGCAAGCTCGCCTTCATCACCGAGACGGAACTGTACGCCGGCTCCGGGCGCAGGGTTGGCAGCAAGAAGCAGGAGGGCGTGACGCAGGTCGAATCGATGGTGCGCGACCTGTCGGAGCTGAAAATCGGCGACCCCGTGGTGCACATCAACCACGGCATCGGGCGCTACATGGGCCTGACCAGCATGGACCTGGGCGAAGGCGAAACGGAATTTCTGCACCTTGAATACGCCAAGGACACCAAGCTGTACGTGCCCGTGTCGCAGTTACATGTGATCTCCCGCTATTCTGGCGCTTCGCCGGAAGACGCGCCGCTGCACTCGCTTGGCTCGGGCCAGTGGGAAAAAGCCAAGAAGCGCGCGGCGGAACAGGTGCGCGACACGGCCGCCGAGCTACTCAACCTGTATGCGCGCCGCGCCCTGCGCCAGGGCCACTCCTTCGAATTTTCGGCGCATGATTACCAGCGCTTCGCCGACAGCTTCGGCTTCGACGAGACGCCGGACCAGGCCGAGGCCATCCGCAACGTCATCAAGGACATGACTTCGGGTAAACCGATGGACCGCCTGGTGTGCGGCGACGTCGGCTTCGGCAAGACCGAAGTGGCGCTGCGCGCCGCCTTCATCGCCGTCATGGGCGGCAAGCAGGTTGCCATCCTGGCGCCCACCACCCTGCTGGCGGAACAGCATGCGCAAACCTTTGCCGACCGTTTCGCCGACTGGCCCGTACGCATCGCGGAATTGTCGCGTTTCCGCAGCGGCAAGGAGATCACGCAGGCGTTCAAGGGCATGGCCGACGGCACCATCGACATCGTCATCGGCACGCATAAACTGCTGTCCGATGACGTGAAGTTCACGCGCTTGGGCCTGGTCATCATCGACGAGGAACACCGGTTTGGCGTGCGCCAGAAGGAAGCCTTGAAAGCCTTGCGCGCGGAGGTGGACGTGCTGACCCTGACGGCCACGCCGATTCCGCGCACGCTGGGCATGGCGCTGGAAGGCTTGCGCGACTTTTCCATCATCGCCACGGCACCGCAAAAGCGCCTGGCCATCAAGACCTTCGTGCGCAGCGAGGGCGAAGCCATCATCCGCGAAGCATGCTTGCGCGAACTCAAACGCGGTGGCCAGATCTACTTCCTGCACAACGAGGTGGACACTATCCAGAACCGCCTGGCCATGCTGACGGAACTGCTACCCGAGGCGCGTATCGCCGTGGCCCACGGCCAGATGCACGAGCGCGACCTGGAAAAGGTCATGCGCGACTTCGTCGCCCAGCGTTTCAATATTTTGCTGTGCACGACGATCATTGAAACGGGCATCGACGTGCCAACGGCGAACACCATCATCATGCACCGCGCCGACAAATTCGGCCTGGCGCAGCTGCACCAGCTGCGCGGCCGGGTCGGACGCTCGCACCATCAGGCGTACGCCTACCTGCTGGTGCACGACGTGCAGGGTCTCACAAAACTGGCGCAGCGCCGCCTGGACGCGATTCAGCAGATGGAAGAACTGGGCAGCGGCTTTTACCTGGCCATGCACGACCTGGAAATTCGCGGTGCCGGCGAAGTACTGGGCGAGAGCCAGTCGGGCGAGATGACGGAAATCGGCTTCCAGATGTATTCGGACATGCTTCACGAAGCCGTGCGCTCGCTGAAAGCCGGCAAGGAGCCGGACCTGGCCGCGCCATTGGCCTCGACGACGGAAATCAACCTGCACGTGCCGGCCCTGCTGCCGGCCGACTTCTGCGGCGACGTGCACGAGCGCCTGTCGATCTACAAGCGCCTGGCCAACTGCGCCACGCAGGAAAAAATCGACGATATCCAGGAAGAACTGATCGACCGCTTCGGCAAGCTGCCCGACGCCGTGAAAGCGCTGATCGAGACGCACCGCCTGCGCATCGGCGCGAAAACCGTGGGCATCGTCAAGATTGACGTACATGGCGAGGCGGCCACCCTGCAATTCATGGCCAAGCCGCCGATCGACCCGATGCGCATCATCGATTTGATCCAGAAGAACCGCCATATCAAGCTGCATGGCCAGGACAAGCTGAAAATCACGGCCACCATGCCCGACCTGGCCGCGCGCGTGACACAGATCAAGACCACCATCAAGCAATTGACGGTGTAGACTATTAGATAACCTTACGCGGGACTGCCCCCATGACCAATACCACTTCCATCACCATGAATCTGATCCTGCAAGACGCGGACGGCGACATGGCCAGGCTTGAGCGCATCGCCGCCCTGGCTGCGCCCGCGAGCATCACGCGAATCGGCCCGAACGCCGTGCACTGCGAGCAGATCGCCTATTCTCCCGCGCTGCGCCACACCATCGAAGTGGCGGCGCAGGCGGCGCAGCTGGACGCCACCTATATGATGGGCCAGCGCGAACTGAATGAATTCAAGCTCGTGGCGATGGACATGGATTCGACCCTGATCACCATCGAGTGCATCGATGAAATCGCCGACATGCAGGGTTTGAAACCGCAGGTGGCGGCCATCACGGAGGCGGCGATGCGCGGCGAACTCGATTTTTCCGCCAGCCTGAAGCAGCGCGTGGCCTTGCTCGAAGGACTAGACGCGTCAGCCCTGCAGCGCGTCTACGACGAGCGCCTGAAGCTGTCGCCGGGTGCGCAAACCATGCTCGCTGCCGTACAGAAAGCCGGCCTGAAAACCCTGCTGGTCTCGGGCGGCTTTACCTTCTTTACGGAGCGCCTGAAGCAGCGCCTGGGGCTCGATTTCACGCACGCGAACGAACTGGAAATCGTCGATGGCAAGCTGACCGGCAAAGTCTTAGGCGGCATCGTCGACGCCGAAGAAAAACAGCGCACGGTAGAGCGTGTCTGCGCACAGTTGGGCATCACGCCAGCGCAAGCCATCGTCATGGGAGATGGCGCCAACGACTTGAAAATGATGGGCATCGCCGGCCTGTCGGTTGCCTTCCGCGCCAAGCCCGTGGTGCGTTCGCAGGCGGACGTGGCGCTGAACTTCGTGGGGCTCGATGGTATTTTGAATATCCTCAACTGATCTTGCCCGGGCATGGCTGCGCGGCCATGCCCGGGCCTACTCTATAGCTGCCACAAGCGCAGCGGCAGCAAACCCCACCAAGCCAGCACCAGCAGCAGTTCCAGCGCCGCCAGCAAGGCCACCCAATCCCATTTCGCCCACGAGCCCGCCTCGGCCGCCGTGCCACGGCTGCGCCAGCAGCGCGCCAGGCCGAACGCGACGGCCAGCGGCAGCGTGCCCGTGAGCAGCGCCAGCAGCACGCTGGCGATGCTCACGTCGCCCAGGCTTAGGTAGGATTGGAAGTAAAACAACGGTGCGGGCAAGAGCAGCGCCAGCAGTGACAGCAGGGGCGCGAACAGATGGTCGCCCCGCCCCAGCCTGCGCAGCGCAGCGCGCCAGACGCCCACCACCAGCACATACAGCAAACCGAGCACGCCCAGCGCCAGGCTGCCCCACAACACCAGCATGCGCAGCATCGACACCCGCTCATAGTTGCGCAAGCCGTCGCTGAGGATATGCTTGCCATCGTCTTGCAGCAGCACATGCGATGGCATGCTGCGATCGCTGGCGCGAAATAGCAAGCCGCCCACCGGCTCCAGTTCCTTAGGCTCGCCCTGGAACGGGATCAGAAATAGCGACTCGCCATCCCATTTCAGGCGCGTAAAGCCGAAGACGGCATCGACCCAGGCCATGCTGGCCATGGGACTGGGTGACGGCACGTACACGCCCTGCCAGTTTTCCAGCGTGGGCGCGGGCGTGCCCTGCGGGGCAGGCGCGCGTAGCGCCAGCGCCAGGTCGCGCAGCAGCAGACGGTTGAAGCGTTCATAGTCGGCCTGTTCCACATCGGCATTGAAGGCCACGAAGAAGGCGCTGCCCTGCTCCGGATAGAGGCACAGCATGGCGCGGAAACCGACGGTCGTGCCAGGATGGCAGGCACCGACCACATTGTGACGGTCGCGCACGGCAAGCGCCAGGCCGTGGCCCGTTGCCAGGCCCGCCTGCACCGCATCCGTGCCGGCTGGTTCGGACAAGGCACCCATCAGCGCCAGGTCGATGAAGCGCTTGCCCTGCAGCTTGCCATCACCCATCAGAAATTGCGCCAGCTTGCCCATGTCGGCCGCTGTGGTGGTAAATTGCGCGGCCGGACGCAGGTACTGCGGCACTGCCGGCTGTGCCACCCCATGCTCGAAGTGGCCCATGGCCAGGCGCGGGTCAAGCTGCGCGCCTGCCGGTGTGCTCATTGGTGTGCTCATCTGGGTAACAAAGCCAAACGTACTGTCCGCCATCCCCAGCGGCTGCAGCAACTGGGCATCGAGGTAGCGCTCGTACGGCTGGCCCGTGACCTTCTCGATCAGCATGCCCAGCAAGCCATAGCCCATGTTGGAATACGCGTAACGGCTGCCGGGCCGGGCGCGCACGCGCAGCAGATTGCGCCCGCCCTCAAAAGCCTCGGCCAACGGCGTCTGCGGCGCCGGGTGCAGGCTGAACGCCTGCCAGAGACGCACATTATCCAGGCCTGACGTATGCGCCAGCAGGTGGCCGATGCGCACGGGATCGCTGGCCTGCCACGGATTTTTCAAGGCCAGTTCCGGCAGCACCTGCTGCAAGGGCGTGTCGAGCGTGAGCCGGTCTTCGCTGACCAGGCGCAAGACGCCCAGCGCCAGCGCCACCTTGCCCACGGAACCCACCTGCACGCGCGTGTCAGCCTGCATGGGTATAAGCCGGCTGACATCGCGCAAGCCCGATGCGCCGACTCTGACTGTTCCATCTGGCAAGACCTCACTCCAGACGGCGCCGGCCAAGCCCTCTTCCTTCAAGCCGGAAGCAAACTGCGCCTCCAGGGCAGGGTCGGCGGCGTGGGCCAGCGTGGCGCACAGCAACAAGGCCGGCAAGGGAAAGCTACGCCGCAGCCAGCATCTGGCGCGCGCGGCCCAGGTGAGATATCGATCAGCTTTCAACAATGTATTCCACCTTTTTCCTTGTATTGCGCTGCTGCGCAACCTAGCTTGTCAGCATAAAAACTGGGCCAACAATCAGGCAGGCTGGAAGCTGCATGTCATAGGGCATGTCATGGGGCATGGCCGGGCTGCGGCAAGCCTGCCGCCTGCCCGATTGCCGCTTGCCCACTTGCCGCTACATCGCTGCGAACGCGCGTTCGATATCGGCGATCAGATCCTGCGGCTCTTCCAGCCCCACATTCAGGCGCACCAGCTGGCCCGGCAACTGCCAGCCCTTGCGCATGGCGGCGATGCGGTATGGCATCACCAGGCTATTCGCACCACCCCAGCTGTAGCCTATCTTGAACAGCTGCAAGGCATCGACGAAACGATCTGTCTGCTGCTCCGTGTAGCGGGCATCGAACAGCACGGAAAACAGGCCGCCGGCGCCCGTGAAATCGCGCTGCCAGATGGCATGCCCCGGACAATCGTCGAAAGCCGGATGCAGCACCGTGGCGATCTCGCGCCTGCCCTTGAGCCAGCTGGCCACCGCGCGCGCGCCCGCATCATGGGCGTCGAAGCGCAGCTTCATGGTCGGCAAACCGCGCAGCACCAGGTAGGCGTCGTCCGCCCCCACACCCAGCCCCAGGCGCATGTGCGCCAGCGCCAGGCGCTCGTGCAGCGCCCGCTCGCGCGTGATCAGCGCCCCCATCAGCACATCCGAGCCGCCCGACTGGTACTTCGTCAGCGCCTGCATGATGATATCGACGCCCAGCTCAAAGCCGCGCAGGGCCAGGCCTGCCGACCAGGTGTTATCCAGGGCGACGAGCACGCCGCGCGCATGCGCGGCCGCGCAGATGGCGGGCAAATCCGGCACTTCCATGGTCACCGAACCCGGTGCTTCCGTCCAGATCAGCTTGGTATTTTCCTGGATCAGGGCGGCGATGCCGGCGCCGATGAGCGGATCGTAATAGCGGGCCGTGATGCCGAAGTCCTGCGCCAGCCAGCGTCCCAGTTCGCGATTCGGGTTGTAGATGTTTTCAGGGAGCAAGACATCATCGCCGCTCTTGAGCAGGGCAAAGTCCGCCATGGCGATGGCTGCCAGGCCCGACGGTGCCAGCAAACAGTACTTGCCTCCTTCGATCTCGGCCAGACGCGCTTCCAGCGTGAACGTGGTGGGCGTGCCGTGCAAGCCATAGGTGTAGGCATTCTTCTCTTTCCAGTCGCCCGAGCGCATGGCCGCGACGTCCTTGAACAACACGGTCGATGCGTGATGGATAGCGTTGGGAAAGGCGGCAAAGCCTTGCGGTGCCTGGTAATCGCTGTGGATCAGCGCCGTTTGCGGAGATTTGAGTGTGGTCATGGCGTCGTCGGCATAAAAAAAAGGCGGGCCAGCAATTGCTGGTCCGCCATGATTGTAAGGGCTTATGCCCTAGTCTGCCGTACATATGGCAGAGTGTTACACCTGCATAAAAAACGTTCAGGCCAAGGCGCGCTGCCGAAGACAGTACTTTACTGTACGGCAAGGCAACGCAACGCAGGCATGGACATTCGATTGCAAGGGCCTATGCCCTATTACACCTGCATAAAAAACGTTCAGGCCAAGGCGCGCTGCCGAAGACAGTACTTCACTGTACGGCAAGGCAGCGCAACGCAGGCATGGACATTCGATTGCAAGGGCCTATGCCCTATTACACCTGCATAAAAAACGTTCAGGCCAAGGCGCGCTGCCGAAGACAGTACTTCACTGTACGGCAAGGCAGCGCAACGCAGGCATGGACGTTTTTTACTCGGCAGCGCCCCACAGATCGTGCGCATCGGCCGAGGTGATGGTCACGTCGACGAATTGACCAACGGCCAGCTTGCGGTGCGGTTCGAACGGAGGCTTGACGTAGACGACGCCATCGATTTCCGGCGCGTCGGCGGACGAGCGACCCACGCCGCCGGAGCGGGTGACTTCATCGATCAGCACGCGCACGGTCTTGCCGACCTTCGCTTGCAGGCGTTTTTTCGAAATTTCTTCCTGCAGCAGCATCACGCGGCCACGGCGCTCTTCGCGCAGCTCTTCCGGCACAGGGTTGGCGATGGCGTTGGCGGTCGCGCCTTCGACGGGCGAATAGGCGAAGCAGCCCAGGCGGTCGATCTGCGCTTCCTTGAGGAAGTCGAGCAAGTACTCGAATTCCGCTTCCGTTTCGCCAGGGAAACCGGCGATGAAGGTCGAGCGGATGGTCAAGTCCGGGTTGATGGCGCGCCAGGCCTGGATGCGGTCCAGGTTTTTCTCGCCACTGGCCGGGCGCTTCATGCGCTTGAGCACGTCAGGATGCGCATGCTGCATCGGAATATCGAGGTAAGGCAGGATGTGGCCGCCGCTCATCATCGGGATGATCTGGTCCACGTGCGGGTATGGATAGACGTAATGCAAGCGTACCCAGGCACCGTAGGACTTGGCCAGTTCGCCCAGCGCTTCCGTCAGCTGCGTCATGTGCGTCTTCACGGGACGGCCATTCCAGAAGCCGGAACGGAATTTCACGTCCACGCCATAGGCCGAAGTGTCTTGCGAAATGACCAGCAATTCCTTGACGCCGGCCTTGAACAGGTTTTCCGCTTCGATCATCAGTTCGCCGATCGGGCGCGAGACCAGGTCGCCGCGCATCGATGGGATGATGCAGAAACTGCAACGATGGTTGCAGCCTTCGGAAATTTTCAGGTAGGCATAGTGCTTCGGCGTCAGCTTGACGCCTTGCGGCGGCACCAGATCAAGGAAGGGCGCATGCGGTTTCGGCAGGTGCAGGTGGACCGAATCCATCACCTCGGCCAGCGCGTGCGGGCCCGTGACGGACAGCACTTTCGGGTGCACCTTCATGATGATGTCGTCGCCGGCAGCATCTTTCTTGGCGCCCAGGCAACCGGTAACGATGACCTTGCCGTTTTCAGCCAGCGCTTCGCCGATGGCGTCGAGCGACTCTTGCACGGCGGCATCGATGAAGCCGCAGGTATTGACAATCACCAGATCGGCGCCAGCGTAGGATTTCGCCGTTTCGTAACCTTCGGCGCGCAGTTGGGTCAAGATTTGTTCGGAGTCGACCAGCGCTTTCGGGCAGCCGAGCGAGACAAAGCCCACTTTCGGCGCAGCACCTGGCATGGCCAGCATGGCCTCTGGCTTGGCGGAAGGAACGGCAATACGGTGAATTTCAGACATAGTTGGCAGCTAGTAATATGGTGAGGCGAATCGGCTATTGTACCCCGAGCCGCCCTTGGCTGTCAGTGGCGCTCTGGTTTTGCTGCGGGATATGCAACGGTGGGAGCCACGGGCGACCTGCCCTGAGCATATTCTTTCACGCATTCCATATCTGGCTGCAGCCCATACTTGGCTAATGTACTTGTTATTTCATACACAGTCTCGCTATAATAAGATTTTATTGCACTGTGGAAATAAAATGTTCATCAAAAATTTCGTTGCCTACGTTTTTGCAGGAGCCGTCTCTGCGCTGATGCTCGGTGGCTGTGTCACAACGCATGTGCAGCGCCCTCTCAGCGCCGGCGTGCCCTCCGAAGGTACGGCCGTTACTGTCAGCATTACTGCCAACACTGATGAGGTGAACGGATTGGGCCAGATCACCTTGGGCCGCCTGAGTAGCGCAGACGCAGTATCGAGCCTGGTCCTGCAGCAATATATCCTGAACCAGGTTGCCAAGGATATGGCGCGCGACACGACTCTTTTCATGGGGACCCTGCCGCCGGGGAAATACTACTTCAGTCAACTGGCCGACGCCGGCAAATCAAACCGCTACATCAAAATGGGCAGCGGCCTGGGCTTATTTACTGTGGAGGAAGGCAAGCCGGTCGATCTGGGCCGCCTGATCGTCACGCCTCTTTATGGCGAGCGTGTACTGGTCGGCCGCAGCGTGCGGGTGCGAGACAACCGCACCCTGCTCGAACGCTATTCTCCCGAGCACCTGAAGCTGTTTGCACCCGAAAAGACAGTCAGCTGGTCCGGATCGCGCAGTGATACGGATCGCGCTGAGGAAGTCGCCATGGCCCGCCCCACCGGCGCCGAATGCGTGACGGAGCTACCAGACGGTAGCGTGGCGGCCGCAACCCGCATGGGCACAGTGCTGTGGCGCAGCCCTGGGGGAACATGGAAACAACTGGCCAGCGACAAAATAGAGACGCTGAACTGCGTGCAGCCGGTGCAAATGCCGGATGCAGACTTGCTGGCCTTCGGCGAGTTCGGCACCCTGCTGCGCCATGCGCCGGGACAGAACAAGCTTGAACCGATTGACACTGGCAACCTTCCCTATGGCAATCTGGTCGGACTGGCTGGCAATATGGACGCTGGCTGGTATGTCGCCGTCCAGCGTAACAATGAAGTCACGATTTATCATTCCACCCGTCTCGAGCGCGGCGAGTGGAATCAGGTACGCAGTGAGAAGCTGGGGAAGTGGCTCCTGAACCAGGACACCTGGTTCTGGCTGCGCGATATCGGCACAGGCTTTGCCTACACGTCGACGAAAGGAACGCTGCACCTCTACGACTACGCCAGTGGCCAGTGGTCAGCGCGGGCAATGCCCGATCGCCGTGTGGATGCGATGCGCATCAGCGGCAGCGGCATGTGGAGCCTCATAACACAAGGTTACGGGCCATTTGCGATCACCTCCAGAGATGCTTTCGTTTCAGTGAATCAAGGTCAAACCTGGCAAGAGGTCACCGCTAGCCACATTGCGCTGGTTCAGCGTACCGATGGCACCCTGCTGCGTTTTGAAAGCAGTCTGATGAGCGATACGACCTTACATGCCAGTAGCGACATGGGCAAAACGTGGACACTGGTGGACGCCAAACCGAAATCACGCGAGTTGACCCCGCTTAAATCGGGTGCGATTCTGGGAAAAATAATGCGCTGGAGCGTGCCGGCGCAATTTGAAATATCGAACGACGGCGGTAAAAGCTGGACTGCCGAAAGCATGAAGTGAAAGTTCTGACCGTCAGTCGACAATGCCATGCCCACCCGATGTGAACGATGACTACCAGGCGGCATCCGTGCCGTCTGCCTGGATCGACTTGCAGAGCAAGAGCCGGATGGCGGACGCGCCTGAATATGTGGTGGAAGGCACGTCGATTGAAACCCTGATTGAGCAGATCTTTGGCAATCAGGAAGTCAGCTATATCCACGTCCACAACGCCAGACGCGGTCGCTACGCTGTCCGGGTTGACAGGGCATAGGTAGCAATGGATTGCAGGTGCGATTCTCAGGCTCCTGCATCGCTTATCATCAAATGCAGGCTATGAGCTTGCTCAGTCCGGTTCCAAAGCACGGCAGGAAGCAGCACCTGGGAATTCAATACGTAGCTTGGGCCAGGTACCTTGCCAATTCTTGCCACGCACGCGGCCTGCGTAGACCGATTGCTTCGCTGTCAGAAATCGCTCTGTCGGCCGGACCACCAGATCGAAAAGATCATGCAGGCCGAAAGGAGCCGCTATATCGATGTCTGCAAGGTCATTGAGTCGCACACCCACGGCAGTGGCGGTTTCCGGCCAGTATCTCATGGCATCGGAAGCGGTCAGGTAAGGCAGGTCCGCATGGCGTCATGCGCCTGTGTCGCCTTGCTTGGGTCGTACCAGATGACGTCGATATCGTGAGACAGTGGCGAAGGCGAACGTTGGTGCAAATGATCCCAGACACAGCATCGCACAAATCCCGCGGCAACCCAGCAATCGGGCAGATCAAGTTCCCTGACAAGACGAAGGACATGCATACGCTCATTATCGGCTGCAATCATTGCCTGCAATTGCTCAAGCAGCGCCATATATACTCCTCGTGGACCTGCAGTTGCATATCAAACGAACGCTGCGATGTCATCCTTGCCGGACAGCGTCTGTCCATCAAGGAAAAAGGTTGCACCATGCTCCGATCAAAACCCGGCACACCAAGGCGATATGGCGCCTGAATGCACAACGGCACAGGAACTCCTGTGCCGTTGTGCAACATAAAAACCGGATCAGCTTATTTTTTGTCCGTCGGCGGCACCGGCGGAACGAACGGAAAGGTGCCGAACAGATTCTTGCTCTGGCTCTGCATCTGCTCCTGCATTTGCACAAACAGGCTCTTGCTCTGGTCGATGTAATTATTCATCATGCCCTGCATCATCGGGCCCTGGACGTTCATGAACTGGGTCCACATTTCCGGGCTGAATGGTTTGCCTTCGAAACTGCCAGCCGATGTGCCCGTAAATTTGTGCTGGATATCGGTGAACGCTTGCACGTTCTTTTCCAGGTAGGATCCCATCATGCCCTGCATGGCATGGCCATAGTAGCGGATGATCTGCGACAACACGCTGCTCGAGAACATGGGCGCGCCGTTCGCTTCCTCTTCCAAAATAATCTGCAGCAAGATGCTACGCGTTAAATCTTCGTTGGATTTGGCATCGACGACGGTAAACACCTCATTGTCCAGCACCAGTTGCTTGACATCCGTCAAGGTGATGTAGGAACTGGTTTGCGTGTCGTACAGACGACGGTTGGGATATTTTTTAATCAGGCGGTCTATACTTTTTTTTGCACTACTCATCACAAGTTCCACTTATTGCGCCGCAGCGCATACTGAGTTGATCCGAAAAAAAAGCGAACGTGGGTCCGCTTTCGCACCTGCCTACTTTTTCCATTATAGAGTGGAAAACGGCTCCACTACGCATCAGGGTAGTTGATTCCCACATTTATTGCAACGCAACTAAAAGTAGATTACTGACAAGGCCAGTGCTGATGCCGGCCTTGTCAGGCAAAACACTTCGTGACCTAATCTGCCCTGACTTTAACATACCGCCCGGGCGCTGCCTCGATTGCCGCGTGCCGCCTGTTGCCCGGCTTGCCTGGCGCCTTCACTTGTGCACCACCGTGCTCGGCCAGGAAGGCCGCCCATTCGGGCCACCAACTGCCAGCGTGCTCGGTCGCGCCTTCCATCCATTGCTCGGCAGTCAAGGGGCGGGCTTTCGCCGTGCGGGCGCCTTTGCCTGCGTCGTTGCTCCAGTAGCTGCGCTTTTTCTTCGAGGCCGGATTGATCACGCCCGCAATATGGCCTGAGGCGCCCAAAATGAAACGGTTGGCTTTCGGCTTTTTCGGGTTCAGCAAGACCGTACTGGCGTAGGCCGCACCCCAGGGTACGATATGGTCTTCGCGCGAACCGTAGATGAAAGCGGGCGCATCGATGCTGCCCAGGTCAATCTGCTCACCGGCCACGGTCAGCTTGCCCGGCACTTTCAGACTGTTTTCCAGATAAGTGTGACGCAGATACCAGCAGAACATGGGACCTGGCAAGCCCGTACCGTCGCCATTCCAGTACAACAAGTCGAACGCCGGCGGCTCCTTGCCTTTCAAGTAATTCGACTGTACGTAGTTCCACACCAGGTCGTTCGGCCTCAGGCTGGAGAAAGTACTGCCCAGGTCGCGGCCCGACATCAGGCCACCGTTGGCCAAAGTCTGCTCGCGTAGCGCCACTTGCGGCTCGTCAATGAAGACGTCGAGTGCACCGGCGTCGCAGAAATCGAGGAAGGTGGTCAACAGGGTCAGGCTGGCGGCTGGACTCTCGCCACGCGCCTTGAGCACGGCCAGCGCCGTCGAGACGATGGTGCCGCCGACGCAAAAGCCGAACATATTGAGCTTTTCCTGGCCGGAAATGTCTTGCGTCACCTGAATCGCCTCGAGCACGCCTTGTTCCACGTAATCGTCCCACGTCAGGTGCTGCATGCTCAGGTCAGGATTGCGCCAGGACATCAAAAAGACGCTATTGCCCTGCTCCACCGCGTAGCGCACGAGCGAGTTTTCTGGCTGCAAGTCAAGGATGTAGAATTTATTGATGCACGGCGGCACCATCAACAGGGGACGCTGGTGTACCGTGGCCGTCGTTGGCGTGTACTGGATCAACTGGAACAAGGCGTTTTCAAACACTACCGTGCCGGGCGTGGTGGCGACATTACGGCCCACTTCGAAGGCCGATTCATCCGATTGCGAAATACGCCCCTTCTGCATGTCGGTCAGCATATTGCTCAAGCCCTTGGCCAGGCTTTCGCCCTTGGTTTCGATCAAGGTTTGCTGCGCGTCGGGGTTGGTGGCGAGAAAGTTGGCGGGCGACATGGCGTCGACGATTTGCTGGACCGCAAAGGCAATCTTTTGCTTCTGGTGCGGCGCCGCTTCCACGGCATCGGCCATGGCACTGAGAAACTCCGCATTCAGCAGGTAGGCTGCCGCATTGAAGGCCGACACCGGACTGGCGTGCCAGGCAGGCGCGGCAAAGCGGCGGTCGCTCAGCTGCGGCGCCTTGCCAGCCATGAAGTCGGCCCACAAGCCCGTCAGCTTGGCCACGTAAGTATTTTTCAGTTGTTCGATCACGTCCGGCTTGATGCTGGCACCGGCATCCTGCAAAATGCCGGCAATCGGATTACTGGCCGGCTGCGGTACCATGTTGAACCATGTCTTCCAATGCTCAGGATTGCTGATCTGCGCCATCCATTCCTTGGTCATCATTTGAGGATCGGGCATATGCATAAATATCTAAGTCCATTCAAGATTGAGGGACGCCGAACAAAACCTGCTGCTTCGGTTTTGTCAGGTGTCGCAAACGTAGTCAAAAATAAATACTTCGGAATCAACTGCATGCAAACTGTTACTCACTGCCACACCCACTGCCACAGCATATGATGCTCATCACCGCTATTGCCTGGATCTACGTCGTCGGCCTCATGGCGCTGACGGAATCGTCCATCATCGCCGGGGTGATGACCTTCGTGCTGTACTGCATCGTGCCGCTATCGCTCCTATTCTATCTGACAGGCTCGCGGCGACGCAAACGCAAGGCCGAGCGTATCGCAGCCATGCAGGCGCGCGCACTGGCCTCTTCAGACGATAAAACAAAAACGGCAGACACATGAGTGTCTGCCGTGCAGATTATTTGCGCCAGATCAAGCTGGCCTGTCTTCCCGTGACGCCATCGCGCCGATACGAGTAAAACTGCGCCGCATCGCTGACGGTGCAGTATTGCCCACCCGCCACTCGCACCACGCCATCGCGCAGCAGCATGGTACGCGCCAGCGCGTAAATATCAGCCAGATACTTGCCCGGCTTGCCGGCGATGGCAGCGAACGCATCCGACAGCACTTGCCGCTCGGCAGCATCGCGCGCACCGTCGCGAAATGCCTGCAGCACGTCCTGCCCTACCTCGAACTGCTGCGGACCAATGGCAGGCCCCAACCAGGCGAGGATTTCCCCCGCCCCTTGCGCCCGCATGCTGTCCACCGTGCGCTGCAGGACGCCATTGGCCAGGCCGCGCCAACCCGCGTGGGCAGCGCCGACGACTTGGCCGTCGCTTGAGCTGAACAGCACAGGCAGGCAATCGGCCGTCATCACCACGCACACGGCACCGGCCTGCGTGGCGACGCTGGCGTCGGCATCAGGTAGGCAACCATGCACGCTGGCGGCGTCGGCCACGGCCACGCCATGCACCTGCGACAGCCAGGCAGGCTGCGCCGGCAGCATGGCGGACAGCCGCGCACGGTTGGCCGCCACGTGCGCAGGATCGTCGCCCACGTGCGTGCCCAAATTCAAGCCAGCGCCGCCCTGTCCATCACCGTAAGGACCCTGGCTGACGCCGCCTGCACGCATGGTCGCCAGAGCGCCCACGTTGGCGGGCAAACCGGGCCAATCGGGTATCAGGCAAGGCAACGCTGGCGGCATCAGACCTGTTCCGGCTCGGCAATGCCGGCGGTGGCGATCAATTGCGCGAAATCATCGGCCAGCGGCACGATCCACTCGCACGCTTCCAGGGTACCCGGATGCACCAGACCCAGGCGGCGTGCCTGCAATGCCTGGCGCGAGAAGACGGACACCAAGTGCTGCTTGCCATACACCGAGTCACCCACCAGCGCAAACCCCAGGTGCTGCATGTGCACGCGAATCTGGTGCGTGCGCCCTGTTTCCAGACGGCATTGCATCAGGCTCACGGGACGGCGGTCGAGTTCGCCGCTACCGATCAATGCATAGTGCGTGATGGCGGGCTTGGCGGTGAAATTCTCCGACACGGCCATCTTGACCCGGTCGCGCGGATGGCGCGCGATCGACGCATCGATGGTGCCCGCCATTTTCGGCGTGCCCCATACCAGCGCAAAATATTCGCGCTTGACGGTGCGCGCCTGCAACTGGCGTACCAGATCCGTTTGCGCGGCCAGGGTCTTGCCCACCACCATCAGGCCGCTGGTATCCTTGTCCAGGCGATGCACGATACCGGCGCGCGGCACGCCAGCCAGTTGCGGGCAGTGGTGCAGCAGGCCGTTGAGCAAGGTGCCCGACCAGTTGCCTGGGCCTGGATGCACGACCAGCCCTGCCGGTTTATTGATCACGATGATATGTTCATCTTCGTGCACGATGTTCAATTCAATCGCTTCGGGCTTAAAAGCCTCGTCTTCCGGCGCGCTTTGCGGCAGAATGACGATCTTCTCGTCGCCATAGGCGGTCATATTGCGTTTCGCAACTTTTCCATCGACGGTCACGAAACCGGCTTCCACCCACAATTGCAAGCGGCTGCGCGAGTATTGCGGCACCAGCTTGGAGATGACTTTATCGAGGCGGTGGCCGCAAGCGTCCGGCGTCAGTTCCAATGTAATCGGGAGCATGATCTCGAAGGCGTCGTCGGCGGCAAAATCGCCGTCAAACGCATCTTCGGCGCCATGCTCAGAAAGGGAGTCAAACGCGGAGTCAGCCAAATTAGGCTTCGGAGTTAATATCACAGCATTCCCATCGGCTATAATCAGCCTATTGTAAAATCTTGGTTAAAACCTTCTTGCAAAACGTCATGCAAAAAAAATTATCGTTGGTAGTCGCTTCAGTCGTTCTGCTCGGCATGTCCGCTTGCAGCTTGTTGCCTGAAAAAGTGGACGAGACCAAAAACTGGTCCGTTACGAAATTATACTCGGAGGCGCGTGAAGAAATGGCCGGGCAGCATTATGAAGCTGCAATCGGCCTGTTCCAGAAGCTGGAGGCTAACTATCCTTTCGGCAACTATGCCCTGCAAGCGCAGATGGAGATCGCTTACGCGTATTATAAGGCGGGAGACCAGGCGCAGGCACTGGCTGCCGTCGAACGCTTCATCAAGTTGCATCCTAACCACGCCAATGTAGACTATATGTATTATTTGCGCGGCTTGGTCAGCTTTAACGACCAGATCAGCTTCCTGAACTTCCTGTACGAGCAAGATCCGACAGAGCGCGACCCGAAAGCCACGCGCGAAGCGTTTGCGGCCTTCAAGCAACTGATCGACAAGTTCCCCAATAGCAAGTACGCGCCCGATTCCCTGGCCCGCATGAACTATTTGATCGATGCAATGGCGAAATATGAAGTGCACGTGGCGCGTTATTACTACCGCCGCGGCGCCTACCTGGCAGCTGCCAACCGCGCACAAACGACGGTGAGCGACTTTGCCGCTTCGCCAGCCATCGAAGAAGCGCTGTTCATCATGTACCGCTCGTATGACAAGCTGGGCTTGACGGACCTGCGCGACGATACCTTGCGCGTGCTGACCAAGAACTACCCGAACACGGCATTCCTCAGCCCGGAAGGGGTGAACAAGGATCGCAAGTGGTGGAAATTCTGGCAGTAAGCTAATAAAATACCGGGCTAGCCCTAATGCCGTTCAGTTAAGGGTTTTGGCGTGATTGATGAGCGCCAGTAAATTCGCTAACCCCAGAGGCAAAGAGCTGGGGTCGGACCCGCCGGGGGAATGTGCTTCAATGGAGCACATTCCGATCACGAAGTGTCCGACCCCAGTCCTTGTTCTTGGGCTAAAAATAGCATCCCAACACTAACTGAACGGCATTACCGGGCTAGCCCGGTTTTTTTACTTATTCGCCCACTTTTCGCCTAAATACCCAGCTGGTGTCATTCGACGCTTCCGGCACGAAAGCGTAGCCATCGACGTCGAACTGCTTCAGCTGTTCGGGATCGCGGATCGCGTTCACGGTCGCATAGCGGGCCAGCAGGCCGCGCGCGCGCTTGGCATAGAACGAGATGATTTTATACTTGCCGTTCTTCCAGTCCTCGAACACGGGCGCGATGACGGGCACGTCCAGCTGGCGCGGCTTGACGGATTTGAAATATTCTTCGGAGGCCAGATTAAGCAGCACCTTCGCGCCCTGCTCTTGCGCGGCACGGTTCAAGCCATTGGTGATGGTGTCGCCCCAGAACGCATACAAATCCTTGCCGCGCGTCGTCGACAGGCGCGTACCCATTTCCAGGCGATGCGGGTGGATCAGGTCGAGCGGACGCAGCAAACCGTACAGACCCGATAAAATGCGCACGCGCGCTTGGGCGTAGTCGAGCTGGGCCGGCTGCAGGCTACGCGCCTCGAAACCGGCATACACATCGCCATTGAAAGCCATGATGGCCTGGCGCGCCTCGGCCAGCTTGGGCGTCCAGGACGCGTAGCGGGCCACGTTGAGGGCCGACAAGGCGTCGGAGATGCCCATCAGGCTGCCCACTTCGGCGGGCGAGAACTGGCGCATGCGCTCGATCAACTGGGCGCTATGGTCGAGAAAATCGGGCGTGCTGTGCAACGCGGTTGTTGGCGGCGTCTCCAGGTCGAGACTCTTGGCGGGCGAAAGCACGATCAACATAAATTATCACTACAAAATAGAATTGCCGACATGATACCTGCTCCACAAAAACTCGTC
Source organism: Janthinobacterium sp. CG_23.4 (assembly GCF_029892305.1). Classification (NCBI taxonomy): domain Bacteria; kingdom Pseudomonadati; phylum Pseudomonadota; class Betaproteobacteria; order Burkholderiales; family Oxalobacteraceae; genus Janthinobacterium; species Janthinobacterium sp. CG_23.4. The sequence goes on from NZ_JARXUX010000001.1 coordinate 2,832,570, forward strand.
CTCGACACCAACGTTTGCCTCGACCTCTTCGTCTTCAACGACCCGCGCTGGGCGGGCCTGCTGGCGGCCATGGAAAGCGGCGCCGTGCACGCCATCACGCGTGAAGATTGCCGCGCGGAATATCTTGTCGTATTGCATTACAAACATTTGCCGCTCGATGAAGCCAGCCGCGCTGTCGCCGCCGCCCGCTTCGATGCCCACATCAGCGTCGTGGCGCCGCCCGCATCGGGCGTGCGCCTGCCTGTCTGCACGGACAAGGATGACCAGAAATTCCTCGAACTGGCGCGCGACGCCAACGCCGACATCCTCATCACCAAGGATAAGGCGCTGCTGAAACTGGCCCGCAAGACGGCCAAGGCCGGCATGTTCAAGATCATGTTGCCGGAAGGCTGGGCATTGCCAAGCTGAGCCATTAAGGACTGCACGCAAGGCCACGCGCTGCGCTAGAATAGGAGGCAATTCCACTATGCGCACCGCGACCCTACCGTTCATGCACAGCCCTTCCCCGCCCTATCTGACTCCCACCCTCTGCACGCGATTGCCTCTGGTGGGCACCACCGTGTTTAGCCGCATGTCCAGCCTGGCGGCCCAGCATGGCGCCGTCAACCTGGGCCAGGGTTTCCCCGATTTCGATTGCGCGCCGCAACTGGTCGACCTGGTCAGCGAGGCCATGCGCGCCGGCCACAACCAGTATCCACTGATGACGGGCGCCGCGCCCTTGCGCGCAGCCATCGCCGCGAAGATCGCCAGCCTGTACGGCCACAGCTACGATGCAGGCACGGAAATTACCGTCACGGCCGGCGCCACGCAGGCGCTCACCACCGCCATCCTGTGCTGCGTCCATCCGGGCGACGAAGTCATCGTCATCGAACCGGCCTACGACAGCTATCTGCCCGCCATCGCGCTGGCCGGCGGCGTGCCCGTGCTGGTGTCCATGGAAGTGGGAGACTGCGGCTACAGCGTGCCGTGGGACCAGCTGGCCGCTGCCGTCAGCAGCAAGACGCGCTTGATCATCATCAACACGCCGCACAACCCGACGGGCACCATCTTGCGCGCTGACGACGTGGCGGCGCTGGCCGATATCGTGCGCGGCACGCAAATTTTGATCTTGTCCGACGAAGTCTACGAACATATGGTGTACGACGGCGTGCACCATGAGTCGCTCGCCCGCCACCCGGAACTGGCGGCGCGCAGCTTCATCGTCTCCAGTTTCGGCAAGACGTATCACGTGACGGGCTGGAAAGTTGGCTATGTGGCGGCACCAACAGCCCTGACGGCGGAGTTTCGCAAGGTACACCAGTACAACGTATTTACCGTCAACACCCCGATGCAGCACGGCTTGGCCGGCTATATGGCGGACCCGCAACCCTATCTGGACTTGCCTGCGTTTTACCAGCGCAAGCGCGATATGTTCCGCGACGCTCTGGCGGGCAGCCGCTTTACCCTGCTGCCGGCCGACGGCACGTATTTCCAGTGCGTGCGCTACGATGCCATTTCACAAAAGAGCGAAGCGCAGTTCGCCGAGTGGCTGACGGCAGAGATCAAGGTGGCCGCCATTCCTGTCTCCGCCTTTTACGCGCAGGGCAAGGAGTCCGGCATCGTGCGCTTCTGCTTTGCCAAGAAAGATGAGACCTTGCGTTTGGCGCTGGAGCGCCTGCGCAGCATATAAGCGATAACGGCTCTGCCACGGCGGAGCAAAGGATGACAGCATGGTACAGCGTCGCATCGGCCCGGCCGACCTGGTTCCCGGCGAGCCCCTGCCCTGGGATCTGTTCCTGGCCGAGCACAGTGCCGGCCCGCAACTACGCAAGGGGCAAATCATCACCGACGGCGCGCAGCTGGGCCGCTTGCTGCAACTGGGCTTGTACATCGGCACGCCCGAGCAGCCATCGGTGCTGCGCCTGCTGAACGAGGCGGCGCAGCGCCTGGAGCGCTTGCTGCTGGACTTGCGCAGCGAAAGCAATGCCGAGCGCGACGTGCGCGACATCGCCCGCGAACTGCTGCGCGCGCTCGAGCACGATGCCGACATTGCCTTAGCCAGCATCTTGCTCAATCAAATCGCCGCTGTCTATGCCGTGCGCCACTGCATCGAGACGGCGCTGCTCGCCATGCTGGTAGGACGCGGCATGCACAAATCGAATGATGAGCTAGTACTGATCGGTGCCGCTGCGCTGACCATGAACGTGGGCATGCTGCGCCACCACGACAGTTTCCAGGACCGGCGCGGCCCCCTGAATGACGAAGAAATGCGCGTCGTGCGCCAGCACCCGCAAGAGAGCACGCAATTGCTGCGCTGCGCCGGCGTCGATGACGAGGAATGGCTGAGCTGCGTGCTCTTGCACCATGAAATCGACGACGGCAGCGGTTATCCGCAGGGACGCACGGCCGATGAAATCTTGCAAAATGCCAAACTGATCGGCCTGGCCGACCGCTATTGTGCCCGCGTCTCGGCGCGCAACTACCGCCGCTCCATCGTGCCCGACCAGGCGCTACAGCACATCTTTCTCGACCCGGGCGTGTCCATCGATCCCTTGCTGAGAGAACAGTTCGTCAAGCTGCTGGGCAAATATCCACCGGGTACCCTGGTGCGCCTGCGCAGCGGCGAACTGGGCGTCGTGACGCAACGGGGTGCCGCGCACGTGCATCCGCTCAGCGATCCGCTGGGCGCGCCGCTGGGCGCCGCCACGCTGGCGCAACTGGCACCGCGCGACACGCTCGACAGCGAGTTCGCCATCGTCTCGTCACTGCACGAAGACGATGCCGGCTTGCATTTCAGCATGCGCAATGTGTGGGGCGAAGAGGCGCGCTTGTAAAGCTGCCTCAGCTGTTTCGGCGGCGAGGCACGGCGAGACACGGCAAGACACGGCGAGACAGTCTTGCGCGCCTGAGCGCGATTCATTTCACTGACTTCAAATACGCCCGCAAGCCATGCGTCAGCACCAACGGAAACACGCTCGCATGGTCTTCGTCCTCGAACACGCGCAGACGCGTCTTCAAGCCGGGAAACTTGCGCGATGTCAGCTTGCCGTCGAACTCGCGCAAGTCGGCCAGCATGTCGGCCTCTTCCTCCGAGCGTGAACGCTGCTTGCCCGCCGCCAGCTTTTCCAGGGCGCCGATGCCAAAGAACACAGACGCAGGCAAGTCCCGGTGACTGGCCGCATACGCTTGCTCGCGCTCGAACATCACGCCAGCGTCATACCACAGCGACGGACTGCCGAGGATGTAATGCTCGAAGCTGCGCGGTTCGCTCAGCAGCAATTGGAGGCCCAGCAAGCTGCCATACGAGTGGCCAATAAACACCTTGCGCTGCATGTTCACGCGGTAATGCTGGGCGATGAAGGGAAAGACTTCGCCCGTGACAAACTGGCCATAGGCCTTCGCTTCACCGAACGCCGGTTGCCGCCCCGCCATGTCCGAACGGTAATCATGCTTGCGCGGCGTGGTAGGCGTGTAGTCGCGGCGGCGGCTGTACACCCCGCCATCGCCGTTGGCGTAAGACAGGCCGACCACCACCACTTCTTCCAGCCCGGCATGCTTGTTCAGGCGCTGCGCGATACTACGCACGACGGGAAACGCATAATTGGCGTCCACGACAAACAGCACCGGATAGCGCTTGCTGCCCTGCCGGTAAGAATCGGGCAAGGCCACAAACACCTGATAGTCGCGTTTCAGGGCTTGTGCACGAATGTCGCGCACCTCGGTATTTTCCAGTACGTAGCTAGCGGGTGCGCTGGCGGGTGCAGCCGGCGCACTGTTGGCAAGCAAGCAGAGCGAACAAAAGAGGATGAGCACACTGCGCGGCTGCAAGCTGGTTTCTTTCATCGAGGTAAAAGTCACTTCGTCGCAACCGTTGTCAGCTGCACCAGCTTGCGCTCGACAAACGCCTGCAACTGGGGCGACAGGGTTTGCAAACCCCTGGCCCGCTCGTAAGCCTGGCGCGCCTGAGCTGGGTGGTTATCGGCCTGCAAGGCTATCCCCAGGCCCATCCACCAGACGCCGTTGTCGGGCGCCGTCTGCAGGGCCAGCTGGTAGTGCTCGGCTGCTTCGCGATAGCGCTGCTCGCGCTGCAGCACGGCGGCCAGGAAAGCCTGGTATTCGCCGTTGTCGGTGGCGTACGGCAAGCTGCGCATGAGGCTATCGAGGGCCGCCGCGCCGCCGTTGACCTGGTCCAGCTGCAAACGCGCCAACATCATCGCTTGCGCCGGCTGTTTCGGGTCCAGTGCAAGGCTCAGCTGCAACTGCCGGGCCGCCTCGTCGGGACGCTGCGCTTCGAGCAGCAGGCGCGCCAGGGTTTCGCGCGCACCCTGGTGGCGCGGGTCCAGCTGCAAGGTCTGCTGCAAGGCCAGCATGGCGTCGGCGACGCGGCCATCTTGCAACTGGGTCAGCGCGCGCCGGTATGTATTGTCCACGCGCTGCTGCGCTGTGACTTGCTTGCCGTCAAGGATAAGCTCGCTGGCGGCAGGAGCTGCCGTCTTCACCGCCGCCGCAGAGGCAGGCTTGGCTGGTTGTTGCGTGATGCGGCCCATTTCAGCAGCACGCAGCTTGGCCGGCGCGACCGTCTGCTCGGCCGGCAACACCGGCTCGGGTGTCACCGGGGCCGTGGCGATCGGCGCCGGCGCAGCAACTGGCGCAGGCGCAGGCACAGCAACTGGCGCCGTCACCGGCACGGGTATCGGTGCCGCCACCGGCAACGGCGTGTTGGCTACGCTGACGAGCACCGGCGGCACGGGCGGGCGTTTCAGGTAGACCCAGCCCAGGGCGATAGCGGCGGCCGTCAAGCCGGCCGCGCCGCCAAAGACCAGCGCGCGCGACACGCCGCGTTCGCGTTCGGGCACGCTGCGGATGCCGGCCGCGTCGCCGCGCACATCGGGGGTGCCGCGGGCATCGAGGTCTTGCAACATCTTGTTAATCAGGCTCATCTACGGGCTCATCTTCGTCATCGGTTCAATAAAGTCCAGCTCACGGCGCAGGCGGCGAGCAGCACGCCGCTGCCAGCGAGCCAGGGCCAGGGGCGGTGCCAGCGCGCTTGCCAAAAACGGGGCTTGCTGGCCAAGGTATCGCTGGCGGCCAGCGCCACGTGGCGCCCGCTGACCTGCTGCCGGCCTTCGCCATAGGCCAGCATCAGCGCCTTGTGCGCCATGATGTTAATCAGGCGCGGGATGCCGCCGGAAGCCTGGTAGAGCTTGCTCACGCCGCCACGGCTGAACAGGCGCGCGCCATCGAAACCGGCCACGCGCAGGCGGTGCGCCACATAAAAGTCCACGTCGTCGCGCGACAAAGGTCCCAAGTGATAGTGAAAGGTGATGCGCTGTGCCAGCTGACGGATTTCCGGCAGGGCCAGCTTGACGTCCAATTCGGGCTGGCCGAACAGCACGATTTGCAACAGCTTGCGCTTTTCCGTTTCCAGATTGGTCAGCAAGCGCAAGGCCTCCAAGCTGTCAACGGGAATCGCCTGCGCTTCATCGAGGCACAACAACACGCGCTTGCCCTGCGCTGCCAGGTTGAGCAAGCGCAAGTTGAGCGACTTCAGCAGCTGATGCTGATCGGCATCTTTCTCCAGCAGGACATCGAGGTCGTCGGCCAGCGCCAGCATCAGTGAACGGGGTGGCAAGTTCGGATTCGGGATGTAGGCCGTGACGAAGTCCGGCCCCAACGATTGCATGAATTTGCGGCAGAGAAAGGTTTTGCCGGTGCCCACTTCGCCAGTGATCTTGATGAAGCCCTCGCCATTGCGCGCCGCCACCAGCAAGGTGTTAAGCGCCTTTTGCGACTGCGGGCCGTTGAAGAAGAAACTGGTATCGGGCGTGAGGCCAAACGGCGCCTCACGCAAGCCGAAATGGGCCTGGTACATTTAGCGCAGCTCCGAGGGACGGCGCGGGTCGAGCGCCTCGATGCGCTTGCCCGAATCGAGCAAGTCCTCGCTCCAGCTATTTGCGCCATCGACGATGGTGGGCTTGATCAGCACCACCAGTTCGCGCTTCTGTATTACCTGCCCCGTGTTGCGGAACAGCGCGCCCAGCAAGGGAATATCACCCGCGCCCGGCACTTGCGAGCGGTCGGCGGTGGTAGCCTGGCGCATCAAGCCGCCGATGGCAACGATGCGCCCATCCTGGCTACGCACCATGCTATCCATCTCGGAAGTGCTGGACGCGGCCAGCGGCAGTTTCAGCGAACCGGCGCTGCCCAGGTCGATTTCCTTGTTGACCGTGGTGACCTGGCTGACGGAAGGATGCACGTGCAAGATGATATTGCCCTGATCATCGATCTGCGGCGTCACGTCCAGCACCACGCCGGAAAAGAAGGGCTGCAGCGTGACATTCGGGCTGGAGGTGGTGCCGCTCGTGTTGCCGGTCGACGTCACGGTAGTACTGACGCCAGTGACAAAGAATTCGTCGGTGCCTATCTTCAGCACGGCCTTCTGGTTATTCATGGTGGCGATGCGCGGGCTCGACAGCACGTGCACCGAGCCCTGCGACTCCAGGAAAGAGAGCATGGCGGCGAAGTTGGCTGTCTGGAAAGCCAGGCCGAACATGGAACCGGCTGCGTTCGCCGCCGAACTGAGGCCAAAGCCACTGCTGGCCGTCAAGCCGTTGCTATTGGTCATCTTGGGCGGCTGGCCGCCGTTGAACGGCAGCGGCGCCAGGCTGCCACCGGGCTGGATGAAACCGGTCGAAATGCGGTTCGTGTGGCCGCTCTTGATGGAGGCAAACGAAGCCCAGTTGATGCCGGTCTGGAAATTATCGTTCAATTCCACTTCGAGTATCTTCGCTTCCAGGATTACCTGGCGGTCCACCGACAGTTGCGTCGCCTTCAGGTACAGGTCGACGGCGCGCAGTTCATCGGGCATGCCGCGCACGACGACGACGCCGGACTGCGGGCTGATTACCACCTTGCGGCCATCGGCCGTGCCGCCGATGATGGCACCCAGCGATTCTTTCAATTCTGCCCAGAAATTGCTGTCCGACGTGGTGCTGAGATTGGCACTATCCTGCTGCACCTGGCTGCCGCCCTGGCCCGACTGCTGCGGCTGATTCTGCGACTGCTGGCCGCTATTGCCGCCGCTTTGGCCGCTGTTGCTGGTGCCGGAATTCGACACCGACGTCGAGGAGACGCGTAAATTCGACGTGCCCTTGCGGTTACCCGTCAGGTAATTGACCTGGAACATGCGGGTTTGCATGGTGAGGGGGCGAATTGCGATGCGCGTGCCTTCGATCTTGTAATCGTAGCCATACAGTTCGCGCACCGCATCGAGCGCTTCGATCAGCGTCACATCCTTGAGGTTGGCGGAAATATTGCCCTGCACATCAGGATGGACGAGGATGTTGTAACGCGTGCCGGTGACGAGCGAAGCAAAAAACTGGCGCGCCGGAACGTTGCTGAAGGCAACGTTAAACCGCTCATCGAGCACGCCGCGCGCCTTCGGCAGTTGCGCCGCCAGCGCGCTCGCCTGCGGCAGCAGCGCGTTTTCCACTGCTGCGGACTGAACTGCCTGACTGGTCGTGGCGCTGGCGGCGGCCACCTGCTCCTTGATGGCATTGTAAGTGTCGCGCTTGACTGGCGCCACGTTGCAGGCGCACAAACTTACGGCAACGCCCAGCACGCCGGCTCTTTTGCCTATTTCAAATATCTTCCGCATTCCCGCCTTGTGTTTATTGGGTGACATGAACCTATTTCCTTCGCATCTGCACACCGTCGTTCACCTGCGCCGCTTTCGGATACAAGCGCAGCGTTTCAAGGGTTTTACCGCGCCGCAGCACCACGCTTGCCTCGCCGATGCTGACCAGCACGGCGCCACCGATCCTGTCGCCGGGGCGCACGCTGACGCCATCGATCACGGCCAGGCGCCGCCCGCCCGGTTTATTCGAAATCAATAGCGACTGCAACTGCGGCGCCGCCGCGCGGGCAGACACGGCAGCGCTGTCGGCCGGCACCGCATCGGGCGGCCTGGTCGGATCGACCAAGCCCTGAGCAACAGCACTGGGCGCCAAGGACAGCAGCACGCTCGCAACGGCGACATAGCGCCTGGCGCGCATCACAGCGCGATCCATTTTTCGTCCAGGCTCAGCGTGTACAGGGTCAGGCTCAGCGTGGCGTTCGGATACTGCTCGACCTTCATGTTGACCTTGCCCCAGAACACATGGGCCGGCATTGCCTCAAGAGCGTCCATATAATTCACCATGTCCAGATAATTTCCACGCAATACGACTTCCACACCATGGCGGTATAGCAGGGCCGGCGCCTTCGCCGGGGCGATTTCCGCTGTCGCCGGTGCAGCGGGCGCAGCGGGTGCAGCGGGCGCAGCCGCAGGCGTCGCTGTCCCTATCGCGGTCGCGGTCGCTATAGCAGCGGCGGGAGCAAGACCTCCGTGTCCCATCGGGCCAGACGGCAAGGTGAGCAAGGACACCAGCTGCAAGCGCGATTGCTGTTTCAGCAATTGCTGCAGCATCGGCACGACACGCTCCGGTGCCACCAGGCCATTTTGTGTGGCCTGCAAGGCATGCCGCATCTGCCCGGTTTCCTGCCTGGTGCGTTCCAGCCGGATCCGGTCTTGCTGATCCGGATCACCGGCATGCGCCGCCAGCTTTTGCGCCACTTCGCCATCGATGACGGCGGCCGCCTGCTGTCGCTGCGCTATCGCGTCAACTAGCACCTTGCTGCGGCTCATTTGAGGGTCGAGCACCAGATAAAAAACGATAAAAACCAGCAGCGCGGCAGCGGCGCCAAAAATCATGGCCCGCTCGCGCACGCTCAGTGCATCGATTTTCAGGGTGAGTTTCTGCCATTGTTGTTTCATTCTTTCACCGTCCCTGCCGCGCCGCCGGCCGGCGCCGCAGACGATTGCAAACTGAATTCGATAAATCGCCGCGCGGGTGCAACCACGGCCTCGGCCAGCGCACCGGCTGACGCCACCGGCAGCGCCGGCGCCGGCGCGGGCGCGGGCGCGGGCGCGGGAGTTTGCGCCGCCGCCATATCCAGGCGCGCAAATGATTTTCCTTGCAGCACAGACTGCCTGGACAGGGCGCTAATATACTGGGGCACCAGATCGGGCTGCACGGTGCGCCCCTGCAGACCGATCTCCTTGCCGGCGCCGACGATGCTCGCCTCCGTCAACCACAGACCATTGACCCTGGCATGGGCAAAGGCACGGAAATAAGCGGCATAACCGTGTGTATTGCCCAGCTCGCCACCTTGCAAGATAGTTTGCGCCTCCAACAGGGCGGCGCGGTCGGCTTGCGCCTGCCCCAGCGCGCGCGCGATGAGGGGATCCTTCTGCGGCGTGGGAAAACGCGTCAGCACATCGGCCCGCCGCGCCTCGCGCGCAGCTAGCATGAGCTTGCTATCAGCCGCAGCGCGTTCCAGCACGGCCAGTTGGCGCGCGCCATACAAGGCCAGCGCACCACTGACGAGCAAGATCAGCCCCAGTCCCTGCGCCATGCCCTTCGCCGACAATACCTGCTTCTGCTTTTCAAACGCGGGGTTGAACAGATTGATTTGCTGGCTCACGCGAGTACCCCCTCTTGTCGCAGAGCTGCACCCAGGGACAGGAAAAAGCGCGCCTGGCTGGCGGCCGCTTGCAAGTCGGGCACGCGGGAAAAATCAAACAGCAGCGCCAAGTCCAGCAGCTCCACAGGCATGTACAGATTGTCCGCCAGGTAGCCATGCAAACCCTCGCTGCCGGTCGGTGCCAGCACCAGCTTGGAGATGCTAATAAAATGAAACTGACGCTCGAAATGATCAAACGAACGCTGCAATTCCAAAGTGATCCTGTCGTAATACTGCTGCCGCCGGGCCTCGTCGACATCGGCCAACTGGGCCAGCGTGACATCGATGCGGCGCGCCAGACACAGTTCGGCATCAAACGTCACCGTCAACAAGCCGCCCTCGCCGTCGAAAGACAGCATGGCCAGGCCGCGCCCCTGCGGCTCCATCAGCGCCGCGACATTGCGCTGCGCCATTTCCGGTATGTCGACCACGGCCAGCGCTATCTTGCACTCGCTGTAAAGTGCCTGCCTTTCGGCCAAAGGGGCGTTGCGCGCGGCGACGGCGAACAGGGACTGGCCGCGCACTGGCGCATTTTTATCGACCGGGATGCCAACGACGTCAATGGTGGCCTCGGCCAGCGGAAAGTCCAGCATATCTTTCAAGCGCCAGCCGACGGCAGTTTTCAGTTCCTCCGGCGGCACATTCGGCGCATCGAGTGTCAGCAACTGGTACTCGCCTGCGCCGAGCAGCGTGCTGCAAAGGTGCGACTGGGCGTGCATCTCCTTGTTCAGCCTTTCCAGGGTGGCGGCCGGCACGGGTTTGCGGCCGGCATAAAACGCTGCGGCCCGCACCAGCGGGCGCTCGCCAGTGCGCCGCTCGACGACGGCAGCACACATGCCCTCCGCAGAAAACGATGTCGCCAGCCAGCCGTCCTGTTTTTTTGCTTTTACGAAGAAACTCATGCAACCGATCCCGAGAATAGAAGTGCTCCGGCAACGTTGCCGCGCCAATGATGCATGAAATCAATTTTAATTCATCGTATGGAAGAACAGTCTAAAAAATAATATATTGATAATATATTTTCAAGAAAACACCACGAAAGTCATCTCCTTGCACAAAATGCCCTCCCATCAAAACATCTCGCGGATAAATATCAGCGGCTCGCTCTTAAACACGCCGATGGTTTCACGCGCCTGGCCCGGCAAATAGGGAATCAGGGACTGCAGCGTCAGCGTGCCTTTTTTCGTCACCGGCGCGGCCGGCTTGGCCAGTAAAACGCTGCCGACACCCTGCACCAACAGGCCGCTATCGAGCGGCAAGCTGGTGGCGGCCGGTAGCTGGGCATCTGTCAAATTAAGATAATTGGTCAACAGTAAATTCTTGCGCAACAAGGCCGTGCAATTGTCCAGCACATTGTCGACGAACAGCGTGCCGTTCCAATATTGCGCAGCCATCGGCACGAGCAAGGCGCGCCGTTCGGAACCATACATATTGGCGACCTGCAGGCGCCCGTGGCGCAACTTGGTATTGCCCACCGCCACACTGGCTGCGGGGGTGACGGCTAGTCCATTGACGCTGGAAATGAGCGCCCCATCGGCGTCGCTGATGGACACCAGCAGCGAAAAGTTGTCGTACGGCCCGTCCTGGCCGCTGGGCAAGCGGTTGAAACCATACTGCACCGCCACGCCGGTCGCGGTGGGCAGGATCGCTTGCAGCAAGCCAGGCGGCGCCAGGGTCAGCGTACCGGCACCGGCCATGTCTGCCTGCACCTTATATACGGCATTGTCGCCGCTAAACTTGATCAACTCCCCCGCCGACAGGCTGCCGCTGCCGGCCAATGTCACTTGCGTGCTGCCCACGGCGTAGCCGGCGCTGTCGGTGGCATAACTGCGACCGCTGCGGCCCTGGCTCCACGCAAAGGCGGGCAAGGCGGGCGACAGGCGGCTGGCGGCCAGCGTCGCACTGCCATTGCGGGCGCCCACGCTCACGCTAGCGAGGGCTGGATAAGCGCTGCCGTAGCGGCCCAGGATTTGATTGCCCTTGCTCAGAGCCGTCACGCCCAGCGCGACGCCCAGTTCGCGCTGGCTCATGTAGGTCAAGTCGCCGCAGGCGGCCGTCAGCGCCCCCGTGAGCGCGTAGTGGTCAGGAAAAAAGCGGCCATAGACGGGCGCGGGACTTTGCGTCTGGTTGGCGATATTGCAGCCAAACTTGCCGCCCACGGCCGTATTGCTGCTGCTGCCGGTCACGCAGTTGCCCGGCTGGTCGACGCTGGTGTAGGAATTGTCGAGCACCGCGTCGGGCAGCATGCGGAAGGTGCCGACATCGCTGTACGTCACGCCGCTATTGCTGGCCACACCGCTGGCCAATACCGCCTGCCCCAGCGGAAACGGACTGGCACTCGAGCTCGAGCCCAGGCGGTCGCTGTAATCGGTGTTACTGATGAAGCCGGTGATTTTTTGTCCGGCGGCGGAATTGTCGACCAGCGGCGTGCCGTTATAGCCGGCAACGGCCGCCGCACCGAGGGTGAACGGGGTGCCCGCCGGCAGACTGGGCGTGCCGCTCAGGGCGCTGTTGCTCATGTTGGAACTGAGCGTAAACTGTTGCGGTCGCACCGCAAAATTATCGGTCGAACAAGCCACATTGGCGGTGACGCACACGGCCGCCGTGCAAGTGACGCGCACCCGCACATCGCGGTAGGCGCTGTACTTGGGCGCCACGGCGCTGATGGCGTTAGCCGGGATGCTCACATTGGCGCTCGAATAGCCGCCCACGAACGTGGCCAGGCCCAGCGGAATGACCGCCGTCTGGGTCAGCGGACAGTTATTCGCCCCTAGCGCGACACCGGTGGCGGTGTTGGCCAGCAAATCAACCGTGGTCACGCCAGCGAAAGTCGTTTCCAGGCTGGCATCGCTCTTCAGTTTTACCAAGTCGAGCTTGAAAGCCGTATCGGCCAACTTGGTATTGAGGCGGGCATAGCTGATACTGCTGGTGCTGGGCACGCAACGCGGCGTCGTCGCCTCGCAGGCGTTGAAGAGCGCCACCGCGCACGCCTTGATCACCAGCGACTGGTCCTCCTGCTCCGTGAACTGTCCATCCGTCACATTCACGCTGACCGTGGCAGCCGTGCCGCTGCTCAGGCCGAACACAGCCTGGTATTCACCGTTGAACAGATAACTTGCCACGCCATCGTTCAAGGTACCATTATTGAGCACGCCATAGCCGGCGATCAAGGCCCAGTCGCCTATGCCGTTCGATGTGCTCAGCACGATTTGCGTGGTATTGTTGGGCATCACGATATTGTTATGGTTGACGTCATGCGCCGTCACCGTGACCGTGCTTTGCTGGCAGGTCAGGCCCGTGCCCGAATTGCTCACCGCATAATGGCTCAGGCAACCAGCCTGGCTCAGGTTCTGGTCGCGCTGCACCAGCGCCAGGCCACCTTCATAGTTATAGGCACGCAATTCGTCGATGGCGCCATCGGCGGAATTGCCGCTGCCGTTTTGCCCCGTCACCGTGCTGCGGTTATCGCCGATATACACGCTGCCAATGCGCGGCGACGCCACCGCCGCCGTGGTGAACGCCGACTCCTTCTGCAGCACCCCGTCGACGTAAATGCGCAGGCGGTCGCTATTGGCTGCCGCCAGCGCATTGAAGCTCCAGCTCACGGCAATGTGTTTCCAGGTACCGGCGGGCACGCTATTGGCGGCCGTTTCCACCACGCGCTGGTTGCCCAGACTGTCGGTGACGACAAAGCGCAAGGCACCCGTGCTGCGCCGCACGAGAAAAAACCATTCATTGTTCATTTGCGTGGCATCGAGCAATTGTGCATCGCGCGCCCCGCTGCCGGACCAGGCCGTATTGGCCTTGTACCAAAATGTGATCGTGCCGGCGCCGCCCATACTGACGGGCACGGAAAGACCGCTATCGATCGCATCGATGGCAGTGGCGCTGGTATTGAGTGGGAAACTGGCGGCACGGCAGACGCGACCGGCGGCGATCGTCTGGGCGCCGCCCAGCACCGTGCCATCGCGCCCGTTGCCGCTGGTATCGCTCACTTGCGCCGGCGTATTGTTCCAGCTGGGCTGCTCCATGCGGTACTCGAGCACGGGGCGGGGAATATAAAACTTGATGGCTGAATTGCTAACCGGGAAGCCGGTCTGCGGCGTGTCGTAATCGTTGCTGTCGGCCTGCCAGCCAATCTGCCCCAGCTTGCCAGAAGGTCCCGCCACTGCCGCGCCGTACTGGTAGATGAATTCGCCGTTTTCCTGCAAGATCAATTGCAGGCTGTAAGAGCCAGTGGGGTTGGAGCCCGTGGTCCATTCCGGCACATTACTCCAGGTCACCACGAAGCTGCGATAGGGGGCGGTGCCGATGGTGGCATAGCTGATGTAACACGTGAGGCGGCTGGCGCAAGCGGTGTTGTAGCTGGGCAGTTCCAGTTTCGAGGTGGGATCGAGGTCATTGCCATAGATGCGCATGGTGTAATTCAAGCTGCTGTTCGGATAGGGCTGCGTCTGTACCGGGCTGCCATAGCCGCAAGTAACATTGTTATTGAATTGCAACCGTCCGTTCGTCATCACGCGCACCGTGCTGAAGGCAACGCCCGAATACATGAAGCTAAAGCCGATGGGCAAGGCATCACTGAGCGTGTCGTCAAGGATGGGCGGCGTGGTGCCGCAGCCGGCGGAACCGTTGAAGCGGTAAGGCGAGGTGTTATAGCCGAGCTTGGCATGACTGCTGGCGTCGATCCAGCTATAGGCAAAACTGGTGTTGGCGTAGGTTGCCGCCTGGGCCGACGCACAACAGAACATGGCCAGAGCGACCAGTCGGGCCAGTGCAACTAGCCATAAAGTGGTGACTGCCTGCATATTATTCCTTTCTAGCGGCGTGCTCAAAATTCCGCCTGCACGACGCGTTGCACATAATCAGGATGGTTGGTGGCGTTGGCGGTGGCGCAGACACTGGCCACAGGCTGGTTGCAGGCGGTCGCAATGACCTGAAAACGCGGCAGCGCACCCGCCGCCTGCGTACAGCGCACGGTCACGCTAAAGCCACTCAGGGCGCTATTTGCGGGCAGCGCAAAATGGCTGCTGGCGACACAACTGCCGTCCACGCGCTGCCGGTATACGCCCCACTCCATGCCGGCCCTGGCCGCCTGGTAGGCGCGCGCGCCCTGCACGTCCAGCGCCGACTCGGCATGCTGCATGGTCGAGATGGAGAGCAGCGCCACGCCCAGCGCGGACAGCACCACCAGCAAGAAGATGGCGGTGACGATGCTGAAACCGCGCGCCTTGCGGTATGGCGGGCGCCCATGCGGCATGGGGGAAATGGATAGCGTCATGGCGAATTATTAATCTGTGCCTGCTGCACCAGCGTGACCTGACCCGCGTTGCCACCGGGTACGCCCAAGGTCAGGCTAATACGCACCAGGCCGCGCTGCAGGTTGGGCAGCGTATCGAAGGAAAATTCGCATTGCGCGACCTGCATCGCCATCAGCGCTGCCGACGACGCGCTAGTCAACGGCGCGGCAGCGGCGCTGACCGGCTGGACAGGGTCGATGGCATAACCGGCATAGCGCGTCAGCGTACCGGTGCCGTTTGTATTTGGCGCGCAGTGATAAGTGACGACCGTACTGACCACCTGAAAACGATAACTGAGCGAAGGCATGGACGGCGTTTGCGCGACGAAGGGGTTGCTGGCCAGCGTGACATTGTTGCCGTTTATCGCTGTGACCCGGGCGCGGTTGCATTGCCCGCTGCAATTATAGGCGTCCACGGGAGGCTGATCGCCGAGGTTATTGACGACGATAAAGTCGCCGGCAACAATGGTTTGCAAGCCGGACGGCGCGGTGCCGACGATGCTGAAGATAGTCGAGTTGGCCACCGGCGTGCTGGGATCAAAGGCCAGCACATTGCCCGGTGTCACGCTGAGATCGTCGTCTTCCGACAAATAGCGCCCACCCGCCTTGGTCAGCAGCAGCTCCAGATAACTGCCGCTGCTATTGCTCGTCACGCGCACGCTGTTGGGCAAGGCCAGGCGCACCTCGCGCGTGATGCGACGGGTCGCCAAATCGGCCGCGTCCGCCAATTCGGCGCGGGCGCTCACATCCAGGTAACCTTGTATGGGAGCGCGGATAAATACCGTCACCATGCCGGCAACGATGGCCGTGATGACGATCACCACGATCAGTTCGACCAGGGTGAAACCGCGTTGCCGGGGCGTGGGGAAAGTCATCATGGGACGGCATTGCCTGCGTAGCGCGTGCGGTAGCCGGCCAGCACGATCTGTTGATTCGTGGCATAAGTCACGGTGACCGTAATGCGCAAGACATTCATGTTGACGGGCGCAGCGGTCGATGCCAGGCCGGCGCCGGCCAACCCCAGTGCCGCGTCGGGAGCAATGGCCACGCTCACCGCATAGCCGTCAGGAAAGCGGTTTCCAGCAGCGTCATCCGGGTAGATCACGGAGGCATTGAAGGCCCGCACATAGTCGCTGACATTGTAATACGGGCGCCCCGTGGCGGGCACCACCGCGCTGACATTTTGCGGCGTATTGCAGCCGTCAGGGTTGGTGGCGCTGTCGTACTGCGCGGCATTCTTCGCCTTCTCGGCTGCCGGATCGGCAAGCGGATCGCAAAACGTGAACCGTGCCCCTTCGATCTCATCGAGCATGGCTTCGGCGATCGCCAGCGCCTGCTTGCGCAATTGCGGATCGGCGCTGCTGGCCGTGGTGCGGGCGAAAATTTGCAGCAGTCCCACGACGGCGATGCTGACCACAACGATGAAAATGACCAACTCGATCAGGGTCACGCCGCGCTGCGCCGTCCTGCGCACAGGCAAGACGGCTATGCTAGTCATGGACATAGCCGGTCTCTCCTTCGAGCACCAGGTTGCGCGTCATGTCCGCGCCATTGATGCCGATGCTGACGCGCGCGGGAAAGCTCGATACAGGCTCGACATCGCCCACACGGTAAGGACGGCCCAGGGCATTGAAGTAAAAGGCGGCCGCTTGCAGCGGCACGCTATAGCTGATCTTGTTGGGCGCCCCCTCGCACAGCCATGCCGTGACATTCGCGCAGGCAGCCAGGGTGGCCGTGCGGCCACTGTTGCTGCCAGCTGGCGGCAAGACACGGTTGGCCGCCTCGCAGGCGGCGCTAAAACACAGGGCGATGCGGCTGCCGTTGAGCAGCACGAACACGGGCCTGTTTTGCGCAATTGCCAGTTTTTGCGCATAGCGCAGCATGCTGACGTTTTGATCAGCAAAGCTGCGCGCATCAAAACTGTCTTGCTGAAAGAAGCGCGGCATGGCGAAAGCTGCCACGATACCACCCACCACCAAGACGGCGATCAGTTCGACCAGGGTAAAGCCACGCTGCTGGCGCCCACGGCTCGCCCGTACGGCAAACATCAAATCCGCTGGAAACAACATCGTATCCACGCACCTATGGCAAAGGACGGCATGCCGGCTGAAACATGCCAGGACAAATAGAAAGCGCCTGGCGAACCAGGCGGATTGCATGCGGCGCACATGGCCGCCGCATGCGCAGCTTACGCTATTAGCAATTGCTCAGGGCAGGTGAAACACCCACCTGCGCCGCCACAGTCGCCGTGGCGACCGTATAGGTGAACGCGCAGGTAAGATGGCTTGCATCGGCGGCAATCGATACCGGCGCCGTACCCGAGACATTGTAGTCATTCAAGCCACCTGCGGCGAGTACGATGCCAGCCGCATCAGGATAGCCGTTCGCCATCGAAATGGTAGTGCCTTCCATTTGTACCGTGACGGTCCCAGTAGTAGGCGAGCCATTGACCAGCCATTGCGCGTGGGCAAGGGAAGCGGCAGCCTGTACCGAGGCGCGGGCGCCGTTGACTTTCGCCAGGCGGGCGTCGGCCGACAAATTGATAAAACGCGGAATCGCGGTGGCCGCCAGTATGCCCAGGATGACGATGACGACGACCAACTCGATCAGCGTAAAGCCCGCCTGGCCACCTTGTTGAAAACGACGAATCGATTGCTTACTATTGCTGATCTTCATGCTGATCTCCAAAAAATCAAAAAACACCATAGACAAAATTTATCTACACAATATCGAACTATTTCAGCCCGCCCGCCTCGCCCATCTGCATCAGTACCACCTGAGGCATCTCAACCGAGATTGAAGGGCTGGCCGAATTAGGGGGAGCTGGCTGCAAGCTTACCTTGAATTGAAGCAACTCGGAATGGTATCCGCCAAAAGTGTTGCTCCGATTTAATATATATATCAATTCTGCATTACTTTGATCAAAAAACCAATGACTTTGGGGGAGTTTTGCTATCTCCGGCGTCGCATACTCGCCCAAATAATTGGGCGGCTTTTCAAGCAGCCAATCGACGGGATTCTGCCCGACCAGCGCCGGCAACTGGTTTTGCCGGTCAGCTGCATACAGTTGCAGCACTTTCATGCGCAGGCCCGCGCGCAAAGCGACGATCGTTTGCTGCACCGCGACCCGCTCCGCTTCGCGCTGAACCAGCGTTAAGCGGCTCAGCAACACGAGCGCCAGCACGGTGATAACGGACACCACGACGGCCAGCTCAAACAAAGTAAAACCGCGCTGCCTTGCCTTGCCAGCCGCAATACTTTTTTGGGGCGACATGCACGCTCTCATTTTTGCAGGGCCACCTTGCCCAGATCCCACACTGGCAAGAAGATACCCAGCGCCAGCACCAGCGTCATGGCACCAAGGAAGGCGATCAGGATGGGTTCGATCTGCGCAGACAGTGTCTTCAATTCGTAATCGACTTCGCGCTCGTACATCTGGGCGATTTCATTCATCAAATCATCGAGTGAACCGGACTCTTCGCCGACGGCGATCATTTGCAGCACCACCGGCGTGAAGACGCCCGCCGTCACCGAAGTGCGCAAGATGCTGTCGCCGCGCTCGACGCCGTCGCGCATCTGTTCGACCCGGGCGCACAGATAGGCGTTATCGACCGTTTGCGATACCACCGTCAGCGCCTGCACGATGGGCACGCCGCTGGTGCTGGACAAGGCGAAGCTGCGCGCGAAACGCGCCATGGTGCCTTTCAGGATGATCTTGCCGGCGATGGGGAAGCGCAACTTGTAGCGATCCCAGGTGTAGCGGCCGGGAATGGTGCGCAACCAGGCCCGGAAAGCGGTTATCGAGGCAATAGTCACTACCAGCAGCAAGGGCCAGTAATTGACCATGAAGGCCGACGTGCCGATCAGGATGCGGGTCATCAAAGGCAGTTCGGCGTTGAAACTGGCGAACACTTTCACGAATTGGGGAATCACGAACATGTTGACGATGACCATGGCGATAAGCATGGCCACGATCACGAAAGTGGGATAGCGCGTCGCCGTCTTCACGCGCGCGCGCATGTCGCGGTCAAATTCCAGGTGATCGAACAGGCGCAGGAACACTTCATCGAGGCGCCCCGTCATTTCGCCCACACGCACCATCGACAGGTAAAACGGCGTAAACACGGTGGGGTGGCGCGCCATGGCAGCCGACAGTTCGCGTCCCGCGTCGAGCGACTCGCGCACATCTTTGATGACGCGGCCAAATGCGGGACTGATGGCCGACTCCTGCAGGCCAGCCAAGCCGCGCATGATAGGCACGCCAGCCTTGAGCAGGGTGTAGAGTTGGCGGCTGAACAATTGCACATCCATCGAGCTGACTTTTTTCTCCGTCAGCCTTTGCCACCAGCCGATATCGGCACCGGTGGTGGCGGCTTTTTTGGTCGCCAGGATTTCCACCGGCGTCGCGCCGGTGGAAAACAATTGGTCGGCCACGGCGCCGCTGTCGGCGCCTTCCATCACGCCGCTCAGCAACTCGCCGCTGGCATTGCGCGCCTTGTAAGCAAAAAATGGCACGTCAATCCTCGCTCTGGTTGCTGATGCGCATCGCTTCCATCACCGTCGTGCGGCCCTGCGCTACCAGCTGCACGGCGTGGCGGCGCAGCGTCTCGCCCGCCATTTGCTCCTTCGCCACCTTCATGAAGTGGGAAGGATCGGCATGGTTGGCGGCATCGGCCACGGCGCGCGTGATTTCCAGCAATTCGTACACGCCCGTGCGGCCCCGGTAACCCATGCCGTTGCAATGCGAGCAACCCTTGCCGTGAAAATACTGATTGCGCTCGACCAGCTCGCCCAGTTCCAGGCGCAGCCATTCGTATTCGTTGGGCGTGGGCACGTAGGGCGTGCTGCAACTTTCACAGATCACGCGCACCAGGCGCTGCGCCAGCACCGCTTGCAGCGAGCTACCCACCATATAGCGCGGCACGCCCATGTCCATCAGGCGCAGCGGCGTGCTGATGGCGTCGTTCGTGTGCAGCGTCGACAACACCAAATGGCCCGTCATGGCAGCACGCAAGCCGATTTGCGCCGTTTCCTGGTCGCGCATCTCGCCCACGAGCACGATGTCGGGATCTTGCCGCAGGGCCGAGCGCAGCACGCGGGCAAAGTTCAGCTCGATCTTCTCGTTCACTTGTACCTGGTTAATACCGGGCAAGCGGTACTCGACGGGATCTTCCACCGTGATGAGCTTTTTTTCCACCGAATTGAGTTCGGCCAGGGCGCAGTACAAGGTCGTCGTCTTGCCGCTACCGGTTGGCCCCGTCACCAGCACCAGGCCGTTCGGGCGGCTCACCATGGCGCGGAACTGTTGCACCAGCTTGGGCGGCATGCCGATGGCGTCAAGGCGCAAGGTCGTGCCGCCCTGATTCAAGAGCCGCATCACCACCGATTCGCCGTATTGCGTCGGCATGGTGGAAATACGCACGTCGATGCGCTGGTTTTTCACGCGGATGGCGAAACGACCGTCCTGCGGCAGGCGCTTCTCGGAAATGTCCAGGTCGGACATCAGTTTCAGGCGCAGCGCCAGCGAACTGGCGATCTTGCTGTCCGCTTCCGTCTGCAGGTGCAGCACGCCGTCGATGCGAAAGCGGATCTGCAACCGGCCTTCCTGCGGTTCGATGTGGATGTCCGAGGCGCGCACCTGGGTGGCATCTTCGAACACCGATTGCAGCAGCTTGACGATGGGCGCCTCTTCCAGGCCCGGATTGGCGGCCAGGGCACCGAAGTCGACCGACACGTCGCCCAGGTCCTGCTCCAGCTCGCGCGTCAGGCTGGAAATATCTTCCGTGCGACGATAGATGCGGTCGATGGCGGCCAGCACCTCCGTTTCATTGACGACGGCCAGCTCGATATGGCGCTTGACCAGGCGCGCGATCTCATCGTACGCGAACAGGTCGGTGGGGTCCGACATGCCGACCAGCAAGCCCTCACGCCGGTCTTCCAGCACCAGCGCGCGGAAACGCCGCGCCTGGGTTTCCGGTAGCAGCCGCACCAGTTCGGGACTGATGTTAAAAAACTTCAAATTGATGTAGGGAATATCAAGCTGGCGCGCCAGGGCGCCGGAAATTTGCTCTTCCGTAACGAAGCCGTGCTCGACAAAAACGCGGCCCAGCTTGCGCCCCGAACGCTTCTGTTCCGTCAAGGCCTGGCCCAACTGTTCTTCCGTCAGCAACTTCTGCTGCACCAAAATTTCACCGAGCCGGACTTTCTCTGGCCTTGCCATGCTTACTCCTCGACAAATTCTTCAGACGATGCACGCCAGCGGCGCGTACGGGTATTTTATTCCAGAACCTGTTGTTTCTTACAGAAAATACATTGCGCAGCTTGATTTTCGCGCATTTCAGCACGCTGCAAGGAAACACTTGCCGCCCACCCGTCGCCGTGGCAATAATGCTGGTCGTACGTCGTCTTGCCTGCCACCTATTGCCCCTATGAACGCCTGCGCCATCGAGTTTAACAATGTGCATCTGCAACTGGCCGGTAGTGCCGTGCTGCGCGGCGTCGACCTGCAGGTACGCGCGGGGGAACTGTTCGGCCTGGTCGGCGTCAATGGCGCTGGCAAGACTAGCGTGCTCAAATGCCTGCTGGACTTTTGCACGCCCGAACGGGGCGACATCGCCATTTTCGGCCAGCCGCACCGGCATGGCGCGGCGCGGCAACCGCTGTCTTTTCTGCCGGAACGTTTCCAGGCGCCCCACTACCTGACGGGCGGCGACTTCCTCGCTTATTTGATGCGCCTGCACAAGGCGCGCCCTGATGCGCAAGCCGTGCAACACACCCTGAGCGCGCTGGACTTGGCGCCGGAGGCCTTGCGCCGCCCCGCGCGCGAGTATTCGAAAGGCATGATGCAAAAACTCGGACTGGCCGCTTGCTTGCTGTCGGGCAAGCAGCAACTGCTGCTGGACGAGCCGATGAGCGGGCTCGACCCGAAAGCGCGCGCACAGTTCAAACAAGTGCTACGGCAAGCACGCGCGCAAGGCCGCGGCGCCTTGCTCACGTCGCATGCGCTGGCCGACGTGGAAGAGTTGTGCGACCGCATGGCCATCTTGCATCGGGGCCGCATCGTGTTTGCCGGCACGCCCGCCGAATGTCGCGCGCGCCATGGCGGCGCGGCGGACGCCAGCCTGGAGCAGGCTTTCCTCAATTGCATCGCAGCATGAACAACGACCCGCACGCTACACGCCAGAGGCCGCCCGACCGGCATTACGCGCCCTCCCCGCACGGCATGTATCTGCGCCATTTCGGCTTGCGCACGGCCCCCTTCGGCATCACGCCAGACCCGGCCTTCTTTTACCCTGGCAATACGCGCGGCGAACTGCTGGCGGCGCTGCTGTACGCCGTCACACAAGGCGAAGGCATCATCAAGCTGACGGGCGAAGTGGGCAGCGGCAAGACCATGCTGTGCCGCATGCTGGCCGAACGCCTGCCGCCCCAGGTTGACGTGGTGTACCTGCTCAACCCCCGCCTGGAACCGGATGAAGTCTTGCACGCCATCGCCGCCGAGCTGGGCCTGACACTCGATGGTTGCCGCGCCGACACCGTGCTGCGCGCCCTGCATGGCGAGCTGATCGCCCGACATGCGGCCGGGCGCCAGGTGCTGCTGCTGGCTGAAGAAGCCCAAGCCATGCCGGGTGCGACCCTGGAAGCGCTGCGCCTGCTGACGAATCTGGAAACGGCCAGTCACAAGCTGCTGCAAATCGTCCTGTTTGGCCAGCCGGAATTGCAGCTTACCCTGGACTTGCCACAGTTCCGCCAGCTCAAGGAGCGCATCACCCATAGTTTTACCGTGCCGTGCTTGCCGCCGGCATTGCTGAACGACTATCTGACGTGTCGCCTGGCCGCCGCCGGCCGCACAACACCGCTGGTTTTTACGCCGGCCGCACTGCGCCGCTTGGCGCGTGCTGCGCAGGGCATCGTGCGCAGGATCAATATTCTGGCCGACAAAGCCTTGCTGGCGGCATTTGCCGACGATGCGCAGCAAGTCAGTGCGCGCCATGTGCGCCTGGCCATCGCCGACAGTGCGTTTTACCGCGCGCCATGGCATGCAGGCAAGCTGCTGGCGGGCGCCTTGAGCGCGTTGATGCTGTTGCTGGCCGCTGCGCTGCTGTGGCAATGGCTGATGCCGGGCCACAAGTCGGGCATGGCGACGGGCATGGCGGCGCCCGCCACGTTCCCGGCAGCACGCTGGCACGCCGCCCCGCCTGCGCCGCCTGCGCTGCTCGACAGCAAGCTGGCCGAATCGCGCGACTGGCTGGCACAGCAAGGATCGCAGCAACTGGTCCTGCACATTGCCAGCCTGCCTGCCAGCGAGACGACCGCGGCAGAAAATTTTTTGCAGCAGGCGCAACAAGCCATCGGCCTGCACAACGTGCACGTCTTTCGTCTGCCTGGTACAGTGTCCGCAAGCAAGTCGCCACAACAGGCACCCGCCAGCGCCGCCGCGCGCCTGGCCATCGTCTATGGCAGCTTTGCCGACCAGACCAGCGCCGAAGCCGTCTGGGCGAGAATAGCCCCCGCATCGTCGCAGAAAATATTTCTTAGCAGCATAGATAGTATCCGCGCAGAAATTAATGCCACCACCCCGGCACAGGCGGGGCGTGGCGCACCCTGACTTTATTTCGACATATTCCCCCCCGGGCCTGCACAGCGGATTGCTTTTAGGCGATCATGCTAGTTAAAATTACAAAAGCACAACACGACTCAAAGGGCGAACTTTTCATGACTCAACACCCTATTCCTGTGCTGGCCTCTTGGGTCACTCTTGCCTGCAGCGCCATGCTGGCCGGCTGCGCCACGCCTCAAACGCCGCTATCGCCTGGCCACGTCAATGCCGCGCCCCCTCCTGCTGGCGCCATTCCCGAACCGGTGCAGCAAAGTAGCGCGCTGGCCGCGCCCGTGCCGGCGCCCAAAGTGGAAACCTATAGCGTCACCGTGCACAAAGTGCCCGTGCAATCGCTGCTGTTTGCGCTGGCGCGCGATGCTGGCATGAACATCGACATCCACCCGCAGATCGAGGGCAGCGTCACCCTCAATGCACTGAACCAGACCTTGCCGCAACTGCTGTCGCGCATCGGCAAGCAAGTCGATATGCGCTACGAAATCGATGGCAAGAATCTGATGGTGCTGCCCGATGCGCCGGAGTGGCGCAATTACAAGGTCGATTACGTTAACATCGCGCGCAGCACCAACAGCAGCGTGAATATCGCCACGCAAATCTCCACGGCGGGGGGCGGGTCGAACAACGCGAGTAATCCCGTCGGCAGTACGCAGGGCGGCAATGGCAACAACAATTCGACCACCCTGGTAGTGAATCGTTCGGAAAATAATTTCTGGTACAGCCTCGAAAAGAATATCCGCGACCTGCTGCGCGAAACCACGCTCAATGACGTACAGGTGGACCCGTTGGCACAGCTGAACCAGCAATTGACGAACGTGCCCAGCCAACAAGGGCAGCAAGGCCAGCCGCAGAACCAGGCCGGCAATTTGCCTGTCACGGGCGCGACCGGCCAATACGGTGCGCAGCCGCCGATGCAAGGTGGCGGCCAGAATGGCGGACTGTCGGGGTCGGGGTCTGGGTCTGCGCCGGGCCAGCAGGTGGCCGGCCAGAGCGGCAACCCTGGACAGGCACTGGACGCGAACGGCATGCCGCTGTTAAAACTGGCCAACAAGGGTAGCCCCTCGTCTGTCGTCGTCAACGTCGAAGGCGGATTGATCGCCGTGCGGGCGACGGGGCGCCAGCATGAAAAGATCGCGCAATTCCTCGATGCGGTATTGCACAGCGCCAAGCGGCAAGTGCTGATCGAGGCAACCATCATCGAAGTGCGCCTGAGCAATGAATACCAGCAAGGCATCAACTGGGCGCGCCTGACGGGCAGCCTGAGCCTGACCCAGAAACAAGTCGGTTCTGCGGCCCTCAGCAGCGGCGTGACACCGGGCGCCACGCCCGGCATCTTCCTGCTCAATTATCTGAAAGACAGTTTTTCCACCACCATCCAACTGCTCGAATCGTTCGGCAAGGTAAAAGTGCTGTCCAGCCCGAAGATTAGCGTACTCAACAATCAGACCGCCATGCTGAAGGTAGTCGACAACAATGTCTTCTTTACCATCAAGGTGACGCCGGCCGTGATCAGCTCGACGGGCACCATCAGCACGCCAGCGACCTATGAGTCGAAACTGGAAACGGTGCCCGTCGGCTTCGTCATGAGCGTCACGCCGCAAATTTCCGACAGCGATGA
Source organism: Janthinobacterium sp. CG_23.4 (assembly GCF_029892305.1). Taxonomy (NCBI): domain Bacteria; kingdom Pseudomonadati; phylum Pseudomonadota; class Betaproteobacteria; order Burkholderiales; family Oxalobacteraceae; genus Janthinobacterium; species Janthinobacterium sp. CG_23.4. The sequence goes on from NZ_JARXUX010000001.1 coordinate 2,857,644, forward strand.
AGTGACCTTGAACGTGCGCCCCACCATCACGCGCATCGTTGGCTACGTGCAAGACCCGAATCCGGCCCTGGCCACGGCGAATGTGCAAAGCCGCGTGCCCGTCATCCAGGCGCGCGAGCTGGAATCGATCATGAAGGTGGGCAATGGCCAGATCGCCGTGATGGGTGGCCTGATGCAAGATTCCATCGACAATGCCCGCGATGGCGTGCCGGGCCTGTCCGGCCTGCCTTTGGTGGGTAATTTATTTACCTACCGCAACGAAGCGAGCAGCAAGACGGAGCTGGTGATTTTCATGCGCCCGGTGGTGGTCAAGGATGCCAGCATCGACGGCGATTACCGCGACTACCGCTACCTGCTGCCCGGCCAGGCGCCGCTCAATACCCAGCCGTACACGGATGGCCAACCGGCCGCCGGCCAGCCGCAGGCACGCCTGCAGGGAGGCTTCCCATGAGCTTGCTGATGCAGGCGCTCAAGAAGGCCGAGCGCGCCAAACAGAACAGCCTTTCCGACGAAGAACTGGAAAAGCCGTCCGAGGCCTACGACCAGGTACTGGAGCTGGCACCGGCCGATGCCGTGGCACCGCGTGCCATGCCGGCCGCGCCACCCGTGCAAATGGCCAGCACGCTGAGCCTGGAAGCGCTGCCGGAGTCACCCGCGCCGCCGCCCCAGCCGAGCAGTACCCAGCCGGCTAGTGCCCAGCCGGCTTCGCCGCCAGACCCGCAAGCGGGCGCGCAAGCCGGTGCGCAGCAGTCGACTCGCCCCGAACCACCGCCCGCCCGGCCACGCGCCAGCCGCAGCAATACGCCGCCGAAAGGTCCCACCGGGCCCATCAGCGTCGATCCGGCCACCGTGCGCCTGGCCATCCTGCTGGCGATGCTGCTGCTGGTGGCCGGTTCCATGGCGTATTGGTACTGGCGCGCCAGCACCAACCCAGGCGCGAGCGCCAACTTGCCCGGCGTACCCATGCCGCTGACGGACGCCCCGGGTGCGTCCGGTGTTGCCGGCCCCATCGTGGTGCTGCCGGCAACACCGGCCGCGCCACCCGATACGCAGCCCTCGGGCGCAACCTTGGCACCGGACTACCCGCGCGATGCGCGCCAGGCAGCCGGTGCGGCTGAGCAACAGGCGATGAACCAGCAAGCCATGATACAAGCGGCGGCGCAGGCGGCAGTGGCGGCGCAGCTGGCACGCACGGCGCCGCCCGCCCCACCGAGCCTGCCGCCCGTGGCTGCGCCCGACAACAGCCAGATCCAGGTACAGCGCAGCGTTGCTGCGCCGCATATCAACCCCGGCGTGCAGCAAGCCTATCTCGCCTTCAACGGCGGCCAACTGGGTCTTGCTCGTCAGCAATATGAAACAGTGCTGCGGCAAGATGCCAACAACCGCGACGCGCTGCTCGGGCTGGCGGCAGTCGCCCTGCGCGAGAACCAGGGCGCACAAGCGGCGTCGCTGTACCTGCGTTTGCTGGAAATCAATCCCGACGATGGCGAAGCGCTGGGCGGCCTGATCGGCCTGCGCCAGGGCGACGTGGTGCAGAGCGAGGCAAAGTTGAAAGCCATCCTGGCGCGCAGCCCCGACAGCGCTCCCGTGCTGTTTGCACTCGGCAATGTGTACGCAAAGCAACGCCGCTGGTATGAAGCGCAGCAACAATTTTTCCGCGCCTATGGCGCCGCGCCCGGCAATCCCGACTATGCTTTCAACCTGGCCGTGGGCCTGGACCGGCTGAACCAGCCCAGGCTGGCCGCCACGTATTACCAGCGCGCACTGGACCTGGCGCAAGCCACGCCCGCCGCGTTCGACCGGACCGTGCTGCAGGCGCGCCTGCGCGACTTGGCTGGCGCCACGCCAGCGGTGGGCGCTAACGCGGCAAACCAGGCAGACCCGGCCATCATTATTACCCGTCAAGAATAAGCGACATGGCAGAACAGGCAAAACTTCCACTGGGCAAATTGCTGATCCAGAAAGGCGTGATCAGCGAAGATCAATTGCGCATCGCCCTCATCGAGCAGCGGCGCAGCAGCGAGCCGCTGGGCAAGCTGCTCATCACTTTGGGCTTCGTCACGGAAGCGACCGTGCGCGAGGCGCTCAGCGAAAACCTGAAACAGGTCAGCGCCGACTTGTCCAGCCTGGTGGTCGACGCCATCGCCCTGAAACTGATCCCGAAGGACGTTGCCAAGCGCTACCGCGTGTTTCCCATCGTGTATGAGCGTCAGGCGGACAATCTGATACTGGCCATGGCCGATACCAGCAACATCGTGGCGCTCGATCAAATCAGCGCCATGCTGGTCAAGGGCATCACGATTTCTACCGTGCTCGTCAACGAATCGGATATTTCGCGCGCCATCGACCAGTACTATGGCTTCGAACTGTCGATCGACGGCATCTTGCACGAAATCGAAACGGGCGAAGTCAGCTACCAGAGCATGGCCTCGCCGTCCGATGAGTACAGCCAGCCCATGGTGCGCCTGATCGACGCGCTGCTGGCCGACGCCGTCCAGAACGGCGCCTCGGACATCCATTTTGAGCCGGAACAGTCGTTCCTGCGCATCCGCTACCGCATCGACGGCATCCTGCGGCAAATCCGCAGCTTGCACAAATCGTACTGGCCCGCCATGGCCGTGCGCCTGAAGGTGATGTCGAACATGAATATCGCCGAGGCGCGCGCGCCGCAAGACGGACGCATCAGCATCAAGTTTTCCGGTCGACAAATCGACTTCCGCGCCTCGGCGCAGCCCACCACGCATGGCGAAAACGTCGTGCTGCGCGTGCTGGACCGGCAAAAAGGCATCGTGCCGCTGGACGCCCTGGGCTTGGCCGAGGCGGAACTGCAGCTGTTGAAACTGATGATCGCGCGCCCCGACGGCGTGATCCTGGTGACGGGCCCGACGGGCAGCGGCAAGACCACCACCCTGTATTCGATACTCAACCATATCAATACGGAAAGCGTCAACATCATGACCCTGGAGGACCCGGTCGAGTATCCTATGAATATGATACGCCAGACCTCGGTCAACGAATCGGTCAAGCTGGGCTTTGCCGACGGCATCCGCTCGATGATGCGGCAAGACCCGGACATCATCCTGGTGGGCGAAATCCGCGACCGCGAAACGGCGGAAATGGCCTTCGCCGCCGCCATGACGGGCCACCAGGTGTATTCCACCCTGCATACGAGCTCGGCCATCGGTTCCGTGGCGCGCCTGCTCGACATCGGCATCCTGCCCGACATCATGGCCGGCAACATCATCGGCATCGTTGCGCAGCGCCTGGTGCGCCGCTTATGCCCGCATTGCAAGGAAACGCTGATCGCCGACAGCGTCGAGCGCCGCCTGCTGGGCCTGGCGGCCGACGCTGCGCCCGTGTCCATCTGCCGCGCCGTCGGCTGCGAGCGCTGCGCGCACCAAGGCTACAAGGGCCGGCTAGCCATCATGGAAATTCTCAAGATGACGGCCGAACTCGATGAATTGACGGCGCGTCGCGCGAGTAGCCGCGAATTGAAGAACGCAGCGCGCGCGGCCGGCTTCAAAGGGCTGGTCGACGACGGCATGCGCCGCGTGATGGAAGGCGTGACGACCCTGGAAGAAGTGGGCCGCGTGGTCGACCTGACGGAAAGGCTGGCCTGATGGCGCAATATGTCTACCGTGCCATGGATAGTGCTGGCCGCCTGGTTCCCGGCAGCATGGAGGCGGCCAACGTGCCGGACCTGGAAGCGCGTTTGCACCGCATGCAGCTCGACTTGGTCGATTGCAGGATAACGGGCCAATATCTGGTGCTGCTGGGCAAGCGCATCATCCATCGCCGCGACCTGATTAATTTCTGTTTTCACATGGAACAATTGACAGGCGCGGGCGTGCCCATCCTGGAAGGCTTGAACGACTTGCGCGAAAGCACGGATCACCCGCGCCTGCGCGAAGTCGTCACGGATCTCATTGAAAGCATCGAAGGTGGCCTGCCGCTGTCGGGTGCGCTGGGCCAGCATGGCGACATCTTCGACGCCACGTTTACCAGCCTGATACTGGCCGGGGAGCAAAGCGGCAGGATCGCCGATGTGTTCAAGAACCTGTCGGAAAGTTTAAAGTGGCAAGACGAGCTGGCGTCGCAGACGCGCAAGATCATCATGTACCCCGTCATCGTGGCGGTGGTGGTGGCGGCCGTGACGTTTTTCCTGATGATTTATCTGGTGCCGCAGCTGACGGCCTTCATCCGCAACATGGGCGGCGAGCTGCCGCTGCATACGCGCGTGCTTATTGCCGTGTCGAATGTCTTCATCGCTTACTGGTATCTGCTGCTGGCCTTGCCCGTGCTGCTGTTTTTCGGCCTGCGCGCCCTGATCGGCCGCAGCGAGGCGGCCCGTTACACCTGGGATGGCTTGAAACTGCGGCTGTGGCTGGTCGGTCCCGTGCTGCACAAGATCATCCTGGCCCGCTTTGCCACTTTTTTTGCCTTGATGTATGCTTCCGGCATCACGATACTCGAGTGCATCCGCCTGTCCGAAGGCATTGCCGGCAACCAGGTGGTGGCAGCCGGCCTGCGCCGCGCCGCGCAGCTGATCAGCGAGGGTCACGGCGTCACCGCCGCCTTCCAGCACACGGGCATCTTCCCGCCGCTGGTGGTGCGCATGCTGAAGGTGGGCGAGGCCACGGGTTCGCTGGACACAGCCTTGCGCAATGTCAGCTATTTCTACAACCGCGAAGTGAAGGAATTGATCGAAAAAGTGCAGGCCATGATCGAACCCACCATGACGGTCATCCTGGGCTTGCTGCTGGGCTGGATCATGTTGTCGGTGCTGGGGCCGATTTACGACACCATCAGCACAATCAAGACCTGAGGCCGCCGTGTTGCGCAAACAATTACTCTACATTACCAGCGACGCCCTGTGCGCCTACGACTGGGACCAAGGCGGGCTGGGCCAGGGCCAGACCTTCCCTGCCAGCGCAGTCGGGCTGGACGACTTCGCCGCATGGCTGCAAGACACGCAGACAGCGCGGCGCGATGTCCCCACTTACCTGCTGACGGACCTGATCGAGGAAGATTTCCAGCACCAGTTGCTGCCCCACGTGCGCGGCAAGGCCGGCCGTGCCTTGCTGCAGCGGCGCAAGCAACAATTGCACCGCGATACGCCCTACCGCGGCAGCACGCTGCTGGGCCGTGAAAGCACCGGCCGCCACGACGACCAGGTACTGTTCTTTGCGCTGACCAACCCCAGCTTGCTGCAGCCGTGGACGGAGGCACTTGAGCACTTGCGCGTACCGGTAGCGGGCATGTATTCGACCAGCCTGCTCAGCGTGGCGCTGGTGAAAAAACTGTCGATCACACACGAACACCTGCTACTGGTAACGCAGCAATCAGGCGGCTTGCGGCAAAGCTATTACGAAAAAGGCCAGCTGCGCTTTTCGCGCCAGACCCTGGCCATCGCGCTCGATGGCGTGGCCGTGAATATTGCGCTGGAAACGGAAAAGACGCGGCAGTTTCTCACCAGCACGCGCATGCTGGCGCGCGGCGACGTGCTCAATACCGTGATCCTGGCGCCGGCCGCGCAGATCGCCAAGCTTGAACTGTTGTGCGACAACGGTGTGGAAGTGGCCTACCACTTCATCGACCTGCAGCTGGCAGGCGAACGCGTAGGCTTGCGCCAGACGCCCGCGCTGGCCGACGAATTGCTGCTCACTTTGCTGGGCAAGCACCCGCCGCCCAGCCACTATCCGCCCGGTACGCTGGCCCGCTATTACCACTTCCGGCGCGCGCGCAATGCGCTGTATGGCGCCAGTGCGCTGATCGGCGGGTCGGCTGCCCTGTGGTGCGTGTTTTGCTTGTCCAGCGGCATCAGCGCCGACGCCGCCACGCAGCAGTTGGCGCAAGAGACGGCGTCCTACCAAGAGCGCTACCGTAGCGTCATGTCGACACAGTCGCCAGCGCCGGCCAAGACGCAAAACATGAAAGTGGCCGTGACCCTGGGCCAAATGATGGCCAGCCAGGCGCCGGAACCGGGCCGCCTGCTGGGCATGCTGGGCACCGCGCTGAACCAGGCACCGCAGGTGGCGCTCAGCCAGTTGCACTGGCATGCGGGCCAGCCCGCCGCGCGCGACACAGGCAGCCTGGCAGCGCAGCAGCGCGCCAGCTTGCAGGGCGGCAGCGCCCAGGCAGGCATTCCCGTCGCGCCGCCGCAGGCGCTGCGCCTGGAAGCGGACGTGGCCATGCCGAACAATGACTACAGCGCCGCCCTGGCCGCCATCACGGCCTTCGCGCAAACCCTGGCGCGCCAGCCGGGCTTGCAGGTGACGATCGAGGCCATGCCACTGGACTTGCGCCCCAGCGTCGCCCTGTCCGGCAAGAGCACCGCTTCGTCGCCGGACAGCCAGGCCCGCTTTACGCTCTTGCTCGCGTGGCAGCCATGAGCGGCCCGCTCAAGCAAGCGCCCTTGGCCGGCATGAAGCGGGCCGGCACGTCCAGGCGCACACTGCCCGCCTGGATGGGAGAACTGCATCTGGTGCGCAACGCTGCGCTGTGCTTTGTACTGACCCTGCTGGCCAGCCTGGTGCTGCTCAGCCTAAGCACCGCCTATTACGCACGCGAAGCGCAACAATTGGAGATGGCACGGCGCACGCGCTCGGCGGCCACCTCGCTGTTCAACCACGCGGAAGCGGAAAAGCAGGAAATCCGCGCCTACGAACCGCAATTTTTGGCCTTGCGCAAGAGCGGCCTGATCGGCGAAGAAAACCGCCTGGCCTGGATCGACACCATGCGCCGCAGCCAGGAACAGCGAAAATTGTTACCTATCAGCTATGACATCAGCCCGCAGCAAGGATTGCAAGTGCCATCGTCCATGGTGATGGGGCAATATCGTCTGCGCGGCAGCCGCATGCGCCTGCGCATGGATTTGCTGCACGAGATGGATTTGCTGAACCTGTTTGACGATTTGCGCCAGGCCGGCTATTTCGCCGTACAGGATTGCACGCTCAAGCGCCAGGCAGCGGCCGGCGGCGGCAGTGAGGCGCCACCCACCGTGGGCGCCGAATGCGAGCTGCTATGGCTGACTCTGGGCAGCATGGCCGTGCCCGAAGCGGGGCGGCCATGAGATGTCCCCCCATCCTGTGCCCCTCCGCCCGGTGCACCCTCGTCCTGTGCGCGCTGCTGGCCGGCAGCGCAGTGACCGCCCACGCCCAGTCGCCCCAGCTCGGGCGATTATTCCTGTCACCCCAGCAGCGGGCCCAGATCGATGCGCAGCGTTACGGGCCACCGGCGGCCGATCCGGCCCTGACGCCGGCCACAGCGCCAGCGCCAGCGCCGCCTTCACCGCCCGTGGAATTGAATGGCGTGTTACTGCGCAGCAGTGGCCGCTCCACTGTCTGGCTGAATCAGGAAGCGCAGAACGAACCGCACAACCGTCTCGTGCGCGACAAGTCCGGCATGCAGGGCACACTGACTTTGCGCCTGTCGACGGGCCAGGTGGTGCTACTCAAGCCTGGCCAGCGCTATGACCCGGCCAGCGGCACGGTCACCGAGGTGCAGCAGATGCAGCAGATGCAGCAGATGCAGGATACGCAACCATGATGCCGCGACAGCGCCAGCACGGCGCCGCCCTGCTGCTGCTGCTGGCCGTCCTCAGCCTCGCCGCTGCCAGTGTGCTGATCGGCGCCTTCGGGCGCAATACGCAGCAGGCCGAGCGTCAGCAGCGCACCCTGGCCACTCTGGCGCAGGCGCGCGAAGCCTTGCTCGGCTTTGCTGCCACGCAGGGCCGGCTGCCGCGTCCAGCCGCCTCCGCCCTCGATGGGCGCGAGCGGGCCGCCGACTGCGCCGACGACGCCGAATGCAACGGCTTCCTGCCCTGGGTCACGCTGGGCGTGGCGGGCGTCGATGCCTGGGGCAAGCTGCTGCGCTACAGCGTCACGCCGGCAATGGCGCGCGCGCCCATCGTCTCGTTCTCCGCCATCGCCGACCGGGTCGTCCTCACGCGCGGCGAGCGCGGCGACTTCGCCTTCGTCGCCGGCCAGGCGCAATGCGACGTCAGCGCCCAATGCCTGCCCGTCGTGCTGTTCTCGCAAGGCAAGGATCACTATGGCATGGCCGCCAGCGGCGTGCGGCAACGCAATACGGCGCGCGACAATCTCGACGAGGCGGCCAACGACAGCGCCAGCGCCAGCCGCAGCTTCATCACCCGCCCTGCCAGCGACAATACCGCGCTGCCGGGCGGCACCTTTGACGACATGTTGACCTGGATTACCTTGCCCACGCTATACCAACGCATGCGCGCCGCGCGCAACCTGCCATGAACGCCCGTCTTTTGCGGCATCGCCGCCAGCATGGCTTTTCCCTGATCGAGATCGCCATCGTGCTCGTCATCGTGGGCCTGATGATAGGCGGCCTGGTCACGCCGCTGACGGTGCAGCTGGAACAACGCAAGGTGGCCGAGACGCAAAAGGCCCTGGACGAGGCGAAGGAGGCGCTGACCGGGTACGCGCTGCGCTACGGCTACCTGCCGTGTCCCGCCATCTCCGCCGGCAATGGACTGGAAGATCGGCGCGGCAGCCGCTGCCGAGGTGAAAAACGCGCCGGTTTCCTGCCATGGGCCACCTTGGGACTGCGTGCGGGCGACAGTTGGAACAATCTGTTGCGCTACAGCGTGACGCCCGCCTTCAGCGACAGCGGCCTGCTATTTAGCCTATCGACGCCGCGCGACATCAGCATCGTCACGCGCAATGGCGGCGCGCTGCAGCAAGCGACGGCGCTGAACGATATCCCCGCCATGATCATGTCTTATGGCAAGAACGGCTTTGGCGCCACCAGCTTGCAGGGCCAGCGCCAGGCTGTGCCTATCGGTAACAATGTCGACGAGCGCAATAATGGCGCGAACGCCACCACCGTCATCAGCCGCGCGGCCAGCGGACCGCAACAGCCAGGCGGCGAGTTCGACGACCTGGTCGCCTGGCTGTCGCCGAACATCCTGTTCAACCGCATGGTGGTGGCGCAAAGGCTGCCCCGCTGATGCGCCCGGCCATGCTCACACCAGCGCTCACCATCGCCCGCTACACGCTGCTCGAAGCGCTGCGTAGCCGCCTGCTGTGGCTATTCGTGCTGGCCGCCTGCGGCTGCGCCGGCCTGGCCGGCTTCCTGCAGCAACTGGCGCTGACGGAAAGCGGCGCCGTGCAGGCGGCGCTGCTGGCGGCCACCTTGCGCCTGGCCAGCGTCTTCCTGCTGTCCACGTTCATCATCACCAGCATGGCGCGCGAAGCGGCCGATAGGGGGCTAGAGTTGCTGCTGGCACTGCCCATGCCGCGCGCAGCCTATCTGCTGGGCAAGTTGCTGGGCTACGCAGCACTGGCGGGCGTGCCCGCCGTGCTGTTTGGCCTGCTGATGGCGCTGTTCGCCGCGCCTGCGCACAGCGCACTGTGGGCCCTGTCCCTGCTGGCAGAACTGTGGATCGTCGCCGCCTTCAGCCTGCTGTGCGCGGCCAGCCTGCAACAGGCCTTGCCCGCGCTGGCCGCTACCGGCAGCTTCTATCTGCTGGCGCGCATGCTGGGCAGCCTGCAACTGCTGGCGCACGGCGGCCAGACGGGCGACTCTTGGCTGCAGCGGGCAACGGCAGCCAGCATCGACGTGCTGGCCCTGCTCTTGCCCAGCCTGGACGACTTTACGCGCACGGAGTGGCTGCTGTATGCGAGCGGCGACTGGCAAGCGCTGGGCCGCGTGGCGCTGCAGACGGCCATCTATGTCGGCTTGTTGAGCAGTTGCGCGCTGTGCGACTTTTACCGCCGCAACATCTGATGGCTGGCGCGCCGCGTCCCTGGTCGAGCGTGCCACGCCCTCTGTGCTGGCTGCTGGCTGCCTGCCTGCTGCTGCAGCTGGGCTGGCGCCTGTCGCAGCAGTACGCTCCCGCCCAGGCACAGCCGCTGCCTGCCCCGCCGCCGGCCGCCGTGGCACGCTTAGCCAGCCTGGGCGAGCCGCTGGCGATGTCGAAGGCTATGTTGCTGTACCTGCAATCGTTCGAAGACCAGCCCGGCCTCAGCCTGCCGTGGCGCCAACTCGATTATGACCGCCTGGCGGCTTGGCTGGAGACGGCGCAAACGCTCGATCCGCGCAGCCAATCTGCGCTGCTGGCCGCCAGTGTCGTATATGCGGGCGTGGCCGATCCACAGCGCGCGCGGCGCATGCTGGCCTTTGTCGCCGACAGCTTTGCCACCGACCCGCAGCACCGCTGGCCTGCCATGGCGCAGGCGGTACTGGTGGCAAAACACCAGTTGCACGACTTGCCGCTGGCGCTAGTCTACGCGCGCGCACTGCGCCAACTGGCGGCAGGGCCGCAAGTGCCGTCCTGGGTGCGCGAGATGGAAGCGTTCATCCTGGAAGACATGGATCAACTCGACAGCGCCCGCCTGCTGATCGGCGGCCTGATCGCCAGCGGGCAAATCAGCGATCCGCACGAGCTCGCTTTCCTGGCGCGCCGGCTCGACGAACTGAGCAAGAGGAAAGCAAAGGCGGCGCCATGAGCCAGCATCCAAAATGCCATGCGCAGCCGATAATATTTGCAGTAAACTGCGATATCAGGCCCCTGCACTTTTTTCAAGGAATTTCCATGCTCCCACGCCGCCAGCAAGGCTTCACGCTCGTAGAAATCGCCATTGTCCTGGTCATCATCGGCCTGCTGCTCGGTGGTGTGCTGAAAGGACAAGGCTTGATCGACAGCGCCAAGGTGAAAAACATCATCCAGCAGTCGAATGCACTGACGGCCGCCGTCAACGCCTACCAGGACAAGTTCCGCGCCCTGCCCGGCGACGATATCCAGGGTACCGTGCACGTGCCCAACTCGGCCGGCAATGGCAATGGCGATGGCCAGATCGGCGACGGCCAGCCGCGCGAATTCACCCTCGCGCCGCAGCACTTGGCGCTGGGCGGCTTCATTACCGGCGCCTACAACGGCACCTCGCAATTCATGACCAGCGCCCAAGGCGGCGCCGTCTACCTGTACAACGATGAAGTGGGCGGACGCGCCGGCAATGGTATCCGTTTTGACAACTTGCCCGAGAGCTACGCGGAGCAGATCGACAGCAAACTCGACGACGGCGTCGCCAGCACGGGCAGCGTACGGGCGAACATGCCATATGGCAATGCCGGTGCGATCATCCCCCGCATCGCCGTCTTTTTCTGACCTGCCAGTCATTATCACAACAAAACCATGCACGATGCCCACCTCGCCCGCCTGCCATCGGCGCAGCGCGGCGCTGCATCGGCATGCCTGGCACAAGCTTTTTTTCATTGCGGAAACTAGGCTTGTCAGAGCAATCAATTTCGTCTAGCATCATTTCATTCAAGATCAGTCAGTAGCCGCTTGAGCCTGCCTGTCGACTCATTCATTCTGGGAGCTTTCCGAGTGCAAGCTTTGGCTTCGATACGCTCAAGAATTTCATGGCTGGTGCTGGCCTCGGTTATTCCGACGGCGCTGGTATTTTTCGTGCTCGTCGCGCAAAGCTACACGCGCGAACGCGACCATGTCGTCAGCGAAACGGCGCAAGCGGCGCGGGCAGTCGCCGCCGCCGTCGAACGCGACCTCAATGGCGCCGAGATGGCTGCGCGCATCCTCGCCGCCTCGGCCGCCCTGCAAGCGGACGACATCGGCGCCCTGCGCGCCCTGAGCGACAGCCTGCTGCAGCCGGGCCTGGCCATCAGTGCCTTCATCGTGTCCGACACCGAGGGACGCCAGCTGATCAATACTGCGGTGCCGGCTAGCCAGGCAGCGCCTCCCTTGCCACGAAAATGGGCCGCCAGCATGCAACGCGTACGCGACAGCGGCAAGGCGCGGCTGACCAGCCTTTCCAGGACGCCCGACGGCATGCCGCAACTGGCCCTGAACCTGCCCTTGCCTCGCGCTAACGGTGCCGCCCATGTATTGACGGCGCTGTACCCGCCCGACTACCTGCCCTTGCTGCTGCGCGAACTACAGCTGCCCGCCTACTTGGGCGCGGCTATCATCAATGCCGACGGCATCCATGTGGCGCGCACCCTGGCGCCGCAGCGCTATGTGGGCCAGCGCAGCGTGGCGCCGCTGCTCGAACACATACGCCAGGCGCGCGAAGGCGTGTTGCGCCATGACACTCTGGAAGGCCTGGACGTGTATACCGGCTTTCGCCGCGCTCCTGACAACAGTTGGGCAGTAGCCGTCACCATGCGCAACAGCACGGTGGCCGAAGCGCTGCTGGGCTCGGTGGTCACCGCTTCTGTCATCCTGGCCCTGCTGCTGGGCGCCGGCTATGCCCTGGCTTGGCGCGTAGGCGGCCGCCTGGCCCGCACCTTGCAGGAAATGACCGAGCAAATCCACGCGCTGGCACAGGGCAAACCCTTGCTATCGAACAAGCACGCGGACCGCGAATCGGCTGACATGGCCAGCGCCCTGGGCGCGCTGGAGCGCGACCTGCGGCGCCACCGCACGCAACTCGAAAGCCTGGTGGCCGAGCGCACCTTGGCCCTGGAAAAATCCACGCGCCTGCTCGAAACCGTGTACGCGACGGCGCCCATCGGCATGCTGTTCGTGGGCCTGGACTTGCGCATCGTCATGATCAACCATTACCTGGCCGCCATCAACGGCGCCAGCGTAACCGAGCATCTGGGCCGTCCCGTGGGCGCCATGCTGGTCGACGACACCGTGCGCGCGGACGTCGAGCGCTGCGTGCGCCAGGTGCTGCAGACGGGCATGCCGATCGTTGACCGGGAGTTGAACGGCCATAGCGGACGGCAGCGCGAACAGCTCAGTGACTGTATCGTCTCGTACCATCCGATTTTCGGCCCAGAACAGCAGTTGCTGGGTGTCTCGGGCCTGTGGCTGGACATTACCGAGCGCAAGCGCAGTGAAGCAGAGTTTCGCCGTTCGAAGCATCTGTTCGGCAGCATCATCGAAAACATCCCGGCCATGATTTTCGTCAAGCGCGCCGACAAGCTGAGCTTTGAAATAGTCAACCGCCACGCAGAACTGACCTTGGGACGCTCGCGCGAGCAATTGCTGGGCAAGACCGATCACGAGTTCTTCCCGCCGCAGCAGGCGGCCGCCTTCTTCAGCGCCGACCGCAAGCTGCTGGCCACCGGGCAGATGGTGGAAATCGAACAGGAAGCGCTCAACGCGGCCGACGGCAGCACGCGCCACTTCACCACGCGCAAGGTAGTCTTGCGCGACGATGCCGGGCGTGCCAGCCACGTGCTGGGGGTGTCGATCGATATCACGGAGCGCAAGCGCGCTACCGAAGTGCTGCACGCCACCACCTTGCGCCTCGAGCAGAGCGAACGCTTCATCCGCACCGTCACCGACAACCTGCCCGGCATGGTGGCGTACTGGGGCGCCGATTTGCGTTGCCGATTTGCAAATAATTTCTATAATGAATGGTTCAGCCGCAGCAGCGCCGAGCTCGACGGCATCCACATGCGCGAATTGCTGGGGCAGAAACTGTTCGACGTGTATGCGCACCATGTCCAGGGCGTACTGGCAGGCCGGCCGCAAAGCTTCGAGCGCGATCTGCTCAGTGCCACCGGCCAGGTGTGCCATACCTGGACCAACTACATCCCCGATATCGACGACAGCGGTGGCGTGCGCGGCTTCTTCGTCCTGGCCTCGGACGTGTCCGAACTCAAGCACACGCAATTGCGCCTGTACGAGCTCAATGAGCAAATGGTGCGCGCGCGCGACAAGGCCGAGGCGGCCAGCACGGCGAAGAGCGAATTCGTCGCCAACATGAGCCATGAAATCCGCACGCCCATGAACGCCATCATCGGCCTGGCGCGCCTGCTCGAAGAGTCGCCGCTGGAGCGGCGCGAGCGCAGCTATGTCGGCAAGATCCAGATGGCCACGCAGTCGCTGCTCAATATCGTCAATGACGTGCTGGATTTTTCCAAAATCGAGGCAGGACAGATGATGCTGGAACAGCGGCGCTTCCAGCTCGAACGCATGCTCGACAGCATAGGCGTCTTGCTCGCCAGCAGCGCCTGGGCGCGCGGCGTGGAGCCTGTATTCGTGCTGGCACCGGGCGTGCCGGACGACCTGATCGGCGACGCCCTGCGCGTGGAACAAATCCTCATCAACCTGGTCGGCAACGCCGTCAAATTCACCTCGCAGGGAGAAGTGGTGCTGGCCATCGCCATGCTGGCCGAGGATGCGGCCAGCGCAACGCTGGAGTTTTCCGTGCGCGACACGGGCATCGGCATCGGCGCGGTCGAGCAGGAACGCATCTTTGACGCATTTTCACAGGGCGACAGCAGCACCAGCCGCAAATATGGCGGCACGGGACTCGGGCTGGCCATCTGCCGGCGCATGGTGGAATTGATGGGAGGCAATCTCAGCGTGAAAAGCGCGCTCGGCGAAGGCTCCGATTTCCGCTTCAGCTGCCGCTTCGATAAGGTGGCGCCGCAGTCCAAGCCGCCAGACAAGAGCGCACCTACGGCGCTGTCGCTGCTCATCATCGACGACAACGCCAGCGTGCGCGCCATGCTGGAACACTGGTGCGCGGCGCAGGGCTGGTACAGCCGCAGCGCCGACAGTGGCGCCGCTGGCCTGGCGCTACTGCACGCCAGCGCTGGCGGCCTCGATGGCCTGCCGCCGGCAGACCTGGTGCTACTCGACGCGGCCATGCCCGACATGGATGGCATTTCCTTGCTCACCGAGATGCGCGCCGCCGCGCACTTGCTACTGCCGCCCGTGATCATGCTGGTGGCCGAACCGGACCGCGAAAACCTCGAACGCCTGGCCGACAGCCTGATGCTGGCCGGCATCGTCTCGAAACCGGCCACCCCGGCGCGCCTGCTGGCGGCCGTCACCGCCGTGCGCGAAGGGCGCAGCGCACCATCGGCGCTGCCCGTCTCGACGCCCCTGTCGGGCTTGCTGGAAGGCATGCGCGTGCTGCTGGTAGAAGACAATGAAATCAACCAGGAAGTGGCACAATACATCTTGCTGCACTCGGGCGCGCGCGTGGACGTGGCCGCCAACGGCAAGCTGGCAGTCGACTTGCTCACCAGCACACCTGACGCCTGGGACGTGGTGCTGATGGATTTGCAGATGCCCGTCATGAACGGCTACGACGCCACGCTGGCCATACGCGCGCTGGGCTTGCCGGATCTTCCCATCGTCGCCATGACGGCCAATGCCATGCACGAGGACCGCCTGCGCGCCATTAGCAGCGGCATGAATGCGCATGTGGCCAAGCCCATCAATGTCGACGACATGATCGAGACCCTGAACCGCCTGGTGCCGGCAACCGGCGGCGCGGGTGACAGCGCCACCCAGACCGACCAAGCCGCCGCGCCCATGCCGCAAGTGCCGGCCACGGTGCCCGGCATCGACCTGGCTGCAGCCCTGCAGCGCTTCGGCGGCGATTACGGCGCCTTCCTGGCACTGCTCAAGCGTTTTGAAAATTCGCAAGGCGACGCCGTCGAGGAAACCCGGCGCCTGCTGGCCGAAGGCCGGACGCTGCAGGCAAAGCAGTTGCTGCACCGCGTGTGCGGCGTGGCAGCCAACCTGGGCGCCGTCCACATCGCCAGCCTGGCTGGCGCTGTGGAAAAGGCACTAAAAGAGGGACACGCGCGCGCCAGCACAGACTTGCTGGTGCAACTGGAACTGGCGATGGCCGAAGTCATCGAAGCGGCACGCACCCTGCCCTCGCCCCTGCGACGCAGCCAACCGGCACAGAGCGCGCCGGCCAGCGGGCAGGTCGACCTGCGCGATGGCCTGGCCGAACTGCTCGTCTTAATCCGCAACCACAACCTGAAGGCGCTGGCGCAATTCCGTGTCCTGCACCCTGTCATCGAACAGTCAGACCGGGAAGCGGCGCTGGCGATGGCAAACGCGATTGAAACATTGAACTTTTCTGAGGCGGAAAAACTCGTGCTCGATCAGCTAAAACGAGAGGAAAACAAGTGAGCTGGACCGACCTTGCCATGAACGGGCGTATCCTTATCGTCGATGACGCCATGGAAAACATCCAGATTTTGCACCAGTTGCTGCGCGAGGAACACGAGGTGTTGTTCGCACTAAGCGGTGTAAAAGCACTGGAAATTGCACATAATCAACTGCCGGACCTGATCCTGCTCGACGCTGTCATGCCCGGCATGGATGGCTACGCCGTCTGCAATGCGCTGCGCGCATCGGCCATACTGAGTGCCATTCCTGTCATTTTCGTCACCGCCCTGAACCAGCCCGAAGACGAGACGCGGGCGCTGGAAGCGGGCGCGGTCGATTTCATCACGAAGCCGTTCAACGCGGCCGTCGTGCGCGCCCGCGTGCGCAGCCAGCTGACCATCAAGCGACAAGCCGACGCCATGCGCGAATTGTCGCTGACCGACACGCTGACGGGCGTGGCCAACCGGCGCAGCTTAAACGAGACCATGGATAGCGAGTGGCGACGCTGCGCACGTGACGGCATGCCGATGGCCATCATCATGGCCGACATCGACCACTTCAAGCATTACAACGACACGTATGGACACCAGGCGGGGGACCTGTGCCTGCAGCAGGTGAGCGCCGCCCTGCGCCGCTGCGCCGTGCGCTCGTCTGACCTGCTGGCGCGTTACGGCGGCGAGGAATTCATCATCCTGCTGCCGCAGGAAACGCGCGAAGGGGCCGAAGTGGTGGCCCAGCGCGTCCTCGACGAAGTGCACGCCCTGCACATCGCGCACGCCAAGTCCAGCGTCGGCCCGCACGTCACCGTCAGCCTGGGCTTGGCCAGCGTCATGCCCACCAAAGGCATGGACCCCAGCGCCCTGATCCGCGCCGCCGACGCCCTGCTGTACCGCGCCAAGCAAACGGGACGTGACAGGTATTGCGCGTCGGCGATAGAGTAACTAGGCATGGCAGCGCATCAAAAACTGCGCCACGCACACCGGTTTCGTGTCACCCTCGCGCTCCATGGTGACGGCCCAGTTCACTTGTGCCCCTTCCGGCAAAATATCCACGGAAATAATGTCGAGGCGCGCGCGCAAGCGGCTGCCGACGGGCACGGGCGCGGGAAAGCGCACCTTGTTCAAGCCGTAGTTGATGGCCATGCGGATGCCGGCCATATTCAAGGCACCGGCCAGCATGGCCGGCAGCAACGATAAGGTCAGGAAACCGTGCGCCACGGTGCAGCCGTAGGGCGACTCGCGCGCGCAGCGCTCGGCATCGACGTGGATCCACTGATGGTCGTCCGTGGCGTCGGCAAACATGTCGATGCGCTGCTGGGTAATAGTGAGCCAGTCGGAAACGGCCACATGCTGCCCCGACAAGGCTTGGAAACCAGCAATGCCGACGATGTCACGCATGCGACTGCTCCGCTTGCGCCAGCGGACGGCGGCCGAACATGCCCATGCCTTCCACCGTCGTCACCACCTCGCCATGCTGGTTGCGCACGCTCCACAGGGAAATGACGATGCCACGGTCCGGCTTTGACGTCGATGGCCGTACTTGCTTGACCTGGTAAGTCAGGTGCAGGGTATCGCCCGCGCGCACGGGTTTGAGCCAGCGGATGCTGTCCAGGCCGGGCGAGCCCATGCTGGACGAGTGCTTGAGCAAGTTGTCCACCACCAGACGCATCATCATGCCGCAGCTATGCCAGCCGCTGGCGATGACGCCCTTGAAGATGGTTTTTTCCGCTGCCGCATGGTCGACATGAAACGGCTGCGGGTCGAAATCCGTGGCAAAGGCGATGATTTCGGCCTCCGTCACATGGCGCTGGCCCAGCTCGATTTCCAGGCCCTGCGTAAAATCTTCGAAATACCAGTGCTTGGGTTTGATTCCGGTCAATACGGTCATACGGTCTCCGTGGGCAAAAAGCCCGGCTGGGCGATAAAGCGCTCGATATGGTGCTCCACATCGCCCAGGGTCAGGGCGATCATGGAGAGGCGCTTGAAATGATGGGCGGCGGGCAATTCGTCCGTCACACCCATGCCGCCATGCAATTGCACGGCTTGCTGGCCGATAAAGGTGGCGGCCAGCCCCACGCGCGCCTTGGCAGCGGAGACCACACGGCGGCGCTCCGCCACGTCGGTGCTATCGACCTTGGCCGCGGCCAGCATGGCCATCGACCGCGCTTGCTCCAGATGGATGAACATGTCGGCCATGCGGTGCTGCAAGACCTGGAATTTGCCGATCGGCACGCCGAATTGCTGACGCGTCTTCAGGTAGTCCAGGGTGGCGGCAAAGAGGGCATCCATGGCGCCCACGGCTTCCGCGCACAGCAGCGTGGCACCGTAATCCACGGCAGCATCCAGCACGGGCCAGCCCTGCCCCGCCTGGCCAATCAGAGCCTCATGCCCCAGCACCACTTGCACGAAGGTCACCGTGGCCGCACGCTGGCCGTCGATGGTGCGGTAGTCGCGCACGCAAACGCCGGGCGCGTCACTAGGCACGAGCAATAGCGCAATGCCATCCGTGTCCATCTGGCTGCCGCTACTGCGCGCCGAGACGATGAGAAAGTCCGCCTGCGCGCCATGGATGACGACGGTTTTCTCGCCGTCGAGCACGAAACCGTCGCCGCTGGCCGTGGCCGTGGTGGCGATGTCGTGCATAGCGTGGCGCGACTGCCGCTCACCGAGCGCGCAAGCGAGCTTCAGGCTGCCGCTGGCCACCTGTTCCAGCACGCCCTCGTGGCCGCCCGCCAGAGTGAGAACGCGGGCCCCCAATATAGTGGCGAAATACGGTTCGACCACCAGCGCGCGCCCAAGTTCCTGCATTACCAGCAGCATATCGACGGCCGTGCCATCGAAGCCGCCTGCGCCGGACGGTAGCGGCAAGGCCGTCATGCCCAGCTCGGCCAGGGTGGCCCAGGCGGCGCTGGAGACGCCCGTGGCCGAGTGAACGATCTGCTTGCGCGTTTCAAACGGGTAATCCTTGTCGGCCCAGCGCCTGAGCGCGTCGGCAAATTGCTGCTGTTCCTGATTCATGTGAAAGTCCATGTCGTCTCCTTCTGCCTTACAGGCCCAGGATCATCTGCGTGATGATGTTTTTCTGGATTTCATTCGAGCCGCCATAGATCGATGTCTTGCGGTAATTGAAGTAATACGCGGCCAGCGGCGCGGCCAGGTCGTCGCCGCCAGCGCTGTGCGGCACGCTGCCGTCGAGAAATGCTGGGTCGAACGGCAGGGCTTGCGGGCCGATGGCTTCGACCATCAACTCCGTCAGCTGCTGCTGCAGCTCGGAACCGCGCACCTTCAGCATGGAAGCCTGCGCTCCCGGCCCCTTGCCCTCGTCGCTGATGACGCGCAAGACCGTCATTTCCAGCGCCATCAATTCGATTTCCAGGTGGGCCACCTTGGCCGCAAAAGCAGGATCGTGCAGCAGCGGCGCACCGCGCTTGGCTTGCTGCATGGCCAGTTGCTTGAGGAAGGTCAGTTCGCGCTTGGAGCGGCCCACGGCGGCGATGCCCGTGCGTTCATGGCCCGGCAAATACTTGGCGTACGTCCAGCCCTTGTTTTCCTGGCCCACCAGATTGCTGACGGGCACGCGCACATTGTCGAAAAAGACTTCATTGACTTCATGCTCTTCATCGAGCAGGCTGATGGGGCGTACGGTGATGCCCGGCGTTTTCATGTCAATGAGCAAGAAACTGATGCCTTCCTGTTTGCGCACGGTCGTGTCCGTGCGCACCAGGCAAAAGATCATGTCGGCGTGCTGGCCCAGGGTGGTCCAGGTTTTCTGGCCATTGACGATGTAATGCTCGCCATCGCGCTGGGCCGTGGTTTTCAGGGAAGCGAGGTCGGAACCGGCGCCCGGCTCGGAATAACCCTGGCACCACCAGTCGTCGCAGTTCAAGATGCGCGGCAGATAATAGGCTTTTTGTTCGGCGTTGGCGAAGGCCATGATGACGGGCGCCACCATATTGACGCCAAAGGGCAAGATCGGCGGCGTGGCGGCGCGCGCGCACTCGTCTTCCCAGATGTGGCGCTGCACGGCGGTCCAGCCGGTGCCGCCGTATTCGACAGGCCAGGCCGGCGCAGCCCAGCCTTGCTGCGCGACAATCTTGTGCCAGCGCACATAATCATCTTTCGCCAGGCGCAAATGCTGGCGCACCTTGCGCTGTAAATCGGCGGGCAAATGGGTGCCCAGGAAGGCGCGCACCGTGTCGCGGAACGCCGTCTCCTCGGTCGTGTAATGCAGGTCCATGTCTGTCTCCTTGTTCTTATCGATTGCCGTGATGACTGCACGCAAGGAAGTTCAGCGCACAAAAAAAGCACGACCGTTCTCGATGATTGTACAACAGAATCGGGGTAGCGCCACGCCTTTTACCAAGGCCTGCGCTGGCTGGAATTGGCTGCAATTGGCTGTAATTGGCTGTAATTGACTACCATTGCCCCGCTCAAGTCGGTGGTGCATTTCTTTGGCATAAGCTATTGGGCTGCAGAGTAAGCAAGCTCGGCAACTTCATCATGTCGCGCAATGTTAGGCAATGACAAAAGGGCGGACGAAGCACTGATGCTGGCCAAATTCAGCCATATGAATGCAGCAGCACCTGCACCGCAACGATCTTGACGATGGTCATGCTGGGGAAAATCATGGCATCGCCCAGGTTGGGACGGTCCGACTTGGCCAGGCGATTGGCCAATACCGGCACGGCCGGGTTGCCCGTGGCGCCGGCGGCAATGCCCAGCAATTCGGGAAACGGCAGACGCAGGAAGACCTTGCCCAAGATCACCACCAATGCCACCACCACCAGCACCGTCACGGCACCGAGTGCCAGCATGGGCAAGCCATCGGCGCCCACTTGCTGCACGAAGGGCAAACCGGACGCCAGGCCCAGGCTGAACGAGCCCATCCACGGCAAGGGTATCGGCACCAGCCCCAGCAGCACGCCCAGCACCATGCCCATGCCCAGCGAGACATAGCTGAACTCGGCTGTGGCCGTAATGGAATTGCCAAACAGCTTGCGCACCTCGGCCGCATGTTTGGCCGGCGCAACAGCCATCGTGCCGTCGAACGCGCTACTGCCCTTCATCAAATTGTGTTTTTGCCCGGCGCCGCGCAAGCCGGCGAAAAACTGCACGCCATATTGCACGCCGATACCGTACAAGAACAGCAGCAAGCCTAGGGAGCCAACCATCGGCGGCGGCACGGCCCCGGGAGCGAATGCGCCCAGCGCCAGCCCGGCGAACAACACGCCCCCCACGCCCAGCGAAAAACCGAACACGCTAACGCGCCCCAGCGCATATCCGGCGCCGATGACGAGAAACAGAGCGAGGATGGGCGTGGACTCCAGCGTGTGGCGACATAGTTGAAGTATCAGACAACCTTGATCTGCCAAAAGCCCAGTCTAGCACGCACAAAGGTGACATGATGGCGATGATGGCAAGCAAGCGTGTGCACCTGGCTGCGCTCAAAAAAGGCCAAAAGAAAGCCCGCTACGGGAGCGGGCTGAATCTAATTCCTGTGAGGAAGTAGAGGAGACAGGTGCAATGATGCCGTATCGCAACATAACAATCCAATCGTATGTTGTGATGATAGAGATATGTTTCATCAATATCTCGTTCAGACCGTTCCAAAAATAACAAGCTTTCGATGGCTACCTCGCGTGCGCGTCAGCAGCACGCGAGCGCGCTCCACCGGTACGCAGGTCTGTGGTGCAAACCCCGCCGGCACTGTCTCGGCATCGCGCTTGAGCACCGTCGCATCGTTGACAACATCAAACTCTGCGCGCTTGAAAATCAATTGTTCAATGCTGTTGTCGCCGGCTGGCGCCGGTTTGACAAGGATGAGCGACCAGTAGCCTTCATCACCCAAAAATTGTTTTTGCGCCAGGAATGCGTTGACCTTATCCGCGGGAGGCTCCGATCCATCCAGGTCGCTCTGGTAGGTGGTCAGCGGACACAGCAGTGTCCCGGCCGGCCACCCCATCTCCGGCAGCGCTGTGACCGTGTCCGGATGCAACTGGGCCAAATGGCGATCCAAGCGATGGCGTTCCTCCGAGCATCCTGCCAGCGCCATCAGCACCGTCAGCGCAAGCGTGCCGGCGGCACGCAACAAAGACTTCATCAGCTGGTCTCCTGTTGAACGGTGGGTTTAAGTGAGCGAGTATATCAAGCGACGAGGCTGTGATAGCCAGCACAGTAAAGCGCACGGACAAAAAAAGCCCGCTACGGGAGCGGGCTGAATCTAATTCCTGTGAGGAAGTAGAGGAGACAGATGAATGATCGCGCATCGCAGCATCATTATCCAATTGTATGTTGTGATGATAGAAATACGATCCGGCTATATCTGAACCATATACGCCTCCCCTGCCCCCGTTATCCTCAGGCCACGTTGTCGCCACGCAAGGTTTTTGCTGCCGCCACCATGTTCGCCAGCGCCGCAATGACTTCTTTCCAGCCACGCGTCTTCAAGCCGCAATCAGGATTGACCCACAGGCGCTGCGCGGGGACGCGCTCGGCCGCCTTGCGCATCAGCTTAACCATCTGTTCCTGGCTTGGAATGTTGGGCGAGTGGATGTCGTAGACGCCAGGCCCGATTTCATTGGGGTAGTTGAAATCATCGAAGGCATCCAGCAATTCCATGTCGGAGCGCGAAGTTTCGATCGTGATGACGTCCGCATCCATGTCGGCGATTTGCGCGATGATGTCGTTAAATTCCGAGTAGCACATGTGCGTGTGGATCTGCGTTTCGTCCGCCACGCCATTGGCCGTGATGCGGAATGATTCGACGGCCCAGCGCAGGTACTCGGCCCATTGCGATTTGCGCAGTGGCAAGCCTTCACGCAGCGCCGCTTCGTCGATCTGGATCACGCGGATGCCGGCCTGTTCCAACTCCTGCACTTCGGCGCGGATGGCCAGCGCCAGCTGGTAGCACGACACGGAGCGGGGCTGGTCGTCGCGCACGAAGGACCAGTTCAAGATGGTGACGGGACCCGTCAGCATGCCTTTCATCGGTTTATGCGTGAGCGACTGGGCGTAAGTGCTCCACTCGACCGTCATGGCGCGCGGGCGGCTGATGTCGCCGAACAAGATAGGCGGCTTAACGCAGCGCGAACCATACGATTGCACCCAGCCGAACTGGCTGAAGGTGTAACCGTCGAGCTGTTCGCCAAAATATTCGACCATATCGTTGCGTTCCGCTTCGCCGTGCACCAAGACGTCCAAGCCCAGCGCTTCCTGTTCCTTGACGCAATGGGCGATTTCCTCCTGCATCAGCTTCTTGTAACTGGCCTCATCGAGCTGACCGCTGCGCAACTGGCTGCGCGCCTGGCGAATGTGCGCCGTCTGCGGGAAGGAGCCGATGGTCGTCGTCGGGTACAGTGGCAGTTGCAGCAGTGCAGCTTGCTTGGCGGCACGCACGGCATAGCCGCTGGCGCGCTGGCCCAGACTCGCATCGATGCGGGCCACGGCCGCTTTGACGTCCGGATTATGCACGCGGCGCGACTGGCGACGCGTTTCGACGGCGCCATGGTTGGCATCGAGCGCCGCCTGCACACTGGCGCGACCATGGTTCAGGGCACCAGCAATGGTGTGCACTTCATCGAGTTTTTGGCGCGCAAAGGCCAGCCAGGAACGGATATCGGCATCGAGCTTTTGTTCGCTGTCGAGGTCAACAGGTACGTGCAGCAGCGAGCATGACGGAGCAATCCACAGACGCGACTGCAGGCTCGAGTGCACCGGTTCCAGCCATGCCAGCACCGCGTTCAAGTCCGTCTTCCAGATATTGCGCCCATTCACCACACCCAGCGACAGCACGCTGCTGGCGGGCAATTGGGCGATCACTTGCGCCACTTCATCGCGGGCATTCACGGCGTCCAGGTGCAAGCCTTGCACGGGCAATTTGCACGCCAGTGCCAGGTTGTCTTGCAACTTGCCGAAATACGTGGCCAGCAGCAGTTTGACGTGATTGACCTTGCTCAAGGCGTCGTAGGCTGTCACCAGCGCCTGCTGCCAGGCGCTGTCGAGTTCGGTGACCAGAATCGGTTCATCAATCTGCACCCACTCCACGCCCTGCGCGGCCAGTGCCTGCAGCAATTGCACGTAGACGGGCAGCAAGCCTTGCAGCAGCGCCAACTTGTCGGAATCATCCTTGGCCTTGCCCAGCCACAAATACGTAACGGGACCGATCAGCACGGGCTTGGCTTTCACGCCGAGCTGGCGCGCTTGCGCCAGTTGCTGCAGCAAGCGGGAGCTGTCGAGCGTGAATTGGGTGTCGGCTGCGAATTCCGGCACGATGTAGTGGTAATTGGTGTCGAACCATTTCGTCATTTCGCCCGCGTGGACGCAGCTGCACTCGCTGTCGCTGGCCGAGCGGCCACGGGCCACACGGAAATAGTTATCGAGCGCCGCGCCGTGCAAGCCGCGCACGCGCTGCGGCAAGTTGCCAAGCGTAAAACTCAGATCCAGCACCTGGTCATACAAGGAAAAGTCGCCCACGGGCACC
The DNA here is from genome assembly GCF_029892305.1 of Janthinobacterium sp. CG_23.4. NCBI lineage: Bacteria > Pseudomonadati > Pseudomonadota > Betaproteobacteria > Burkholderiales > Oxalobacteraceae > Janthinobacterium > Janthinobacterium sp. CG_23.4. The sequence continues at coordinate 2,881,987 of NZ_JARXUX010000001.1, forward strand.
AGGTCCAACGCGTTCTGGTCTTGCCATTGGCGCTGGCGCAATTCGGCAGCCTGGCCTTGCAGCGCTTCCAGCGTGCTTTGGCCCTTCCAGTAATCTTCCAGGGCGAATTTCAGTTCGCGTTTGGCGCCGATGCGCGGGTAACCCAGATTGTGTGTCGTGACGGTCATGACGCTGCTCCTTGTGAAGTATGAGCACATCATAGCCACTCTGATCCATAAAAAATAATGGTAAAATTTAATACATCCATTATAAAAATTCATGTGAGTCATGCTCGAACGTCTACTCTTGGCCGTGCTGCGCGACGTCGATGTCGACGTGAAACAGAAGTTCCAGTTCGGCGGCATCGGTGCGCTGATCAATGACGAGATCGACATGCTGGTCACGCCCGACCCGCTGCCTCGCATCACCGTGCATTTCGAAGCAGCGTGCCTACGAGCAGGATTTGGTGGTCAAGCACCAGCATCGCCTGGCGGGACAGGAAGTGATCACGCCGGCGCAGTTGGCCGAAGAAACGCTGATCACCTCATGTTTTCCGCCGCACCATTGCTCCCCTGCTTTTTTCTTTAGGAATGAGACGCATGACAACACACACTACCGCAGTGAGCGGCATGACCCTGGACCGCGCCGGCATCGAGCAACAACTGGCGCAATCCGTGCACCACTTCATCGATTGCGCTTTCGACGACGCAGACTTGTCGCGCCTCGATTTGCAGGGCTGCACCTTTGAGCGCTGCACCTTGGCCCTAACGAGCTTGTTCGCCAGCAAGTTGGCGCGCAGCACCTGGCGCCGCTGTCGCGCCGGCAGTGCCGATTTTGAATCCGTCGACGCCGTCGATGCCACGTTTGAAGGCTGCGACCTGAACAACACGACATGGCGGCGCGCCAAGCTGGCCTCGGTCACCTACCGGGGCTGCAAGTTGACGGGCGCATCTTTCGAGGAAGTAGCCCATCTGGGCCTCAGCTTCGAAGACAGCCTGCTGGTGGGCGCCGATTTGCGCGGTTTTTCCTTCCGCAAGGCGATCTTGAAACAGCTGGACTTTTCTGACGCCTACCTGGCCGGCTGCGATTTCCGCGACGCCGTCTTCGAAGACTGCAGCCTGCGCAACGCCACCATCAAACTGGCGAAATTCCAGGGGACCGACTTGCGCGGCGCCGACATCGACGGCTTTACCTTGAGCGATGCATCCTTGCTCAAGGGTGCCGTCATCACGCATGCGCAGGCAGCGAACTTCATGCGTGCGCTCGATCTGCTAGTGATTTAATGTCAATAGACAAAAAAATGCCCGCTGCGGGAGCGGGCTAAATCTATTTCCTTGGAGGAGATAGAGGAGACGAAAGCATCTTGCGCCATTGCGGCATTTCATGCCACTTTATATTCATGATGATAGAAATATCTGCCAGTGATAATGGCGCGCGAGCAGGGTTTCAAGCCGTGCGGCGCGTAGCCAGTGGTACAAATTCTGCCAGCCACACCAGCAGGGCCAGGCCCGGAAACGCCATGCCAGTGAACAACGTTGCTGGCCAGCCGTAGCTGGCATACACCCAGGCGCCGATGGCAGAGCCAGCCGCGCCACCGGCAAAGAACAGCGCGAAATACAGGCCATTCAAACGGCCCCGCACTTCCGCGCCCAGGCTGAAGATGGCGCGCTGGCCCAGAACCAGGTTGGCTGCCACGCCCATGTCGAGCACGATGGAAGCGATGACCAGCAAGCCCAGCGCTACATGTTTCGACTCTGGCGCAAACATCGGCAAGGCAAAGGCGCTGATGCCCAGCACCAGCGCGGCGGCCGTGGCCGGCAAGGTATGGCCCGCATCGGCCAGGCGGCCGGCGATGGGCGAGGCAAAGGCGCCCGCCATGCCCACCAGGGCAAAGATGGCGATGCCCGTTTGCGACAGGCCGAACGCGGCACTGGCCAGCACCAGCGGGGTGACGGTCCAGAACAGGCTGAAGGCGCCAAACAGGCCCGCATGATAAGCGGCGCGGCGGCGCAGCACGGGGGTGCCCAGCAGCAGATGCCACAACGAGGCCATCAAGGCCGGATAGCGCATATTGGCGACAGGCTGGCGCGCGGGCAAGGCGCGACGCAGGACAGCCGCCAGCGCCAGCATCAGCACGGCGGCGCCGCCAAACACCACGTGCCAGCTGGCGTGCGCGGCCACCAGCGAGGCCACGGGACGGGCCAGCATGATACCCATCAACAAGCCGCTGACCACCTTGCCCACCGTTTGCCCCCGCGTCGCTTCCTGCGACAGGTGGGCGGCAAACGGCACGATCACTTGCGCCGCCACGGAACCAAGGCCGATCGCCAGCGCGGCGGCCAGGAACACGATGGTGCCCGTGGAAAGGGCTGCCACCATCAAGGCCATGGCCGTCACCAGCAGGGCCGTGATAATCAGGCGGCGATTTTCCAGCAAGTCACCGAGCGGCACAATAAACAGCAAGCCCAGGGTGTAGCCCACTTGGGTCAGGGTGACGATCAGTCCGGCCGCCTTGGCCGACAGGCCAGTCGATGCACTAATGGGCCCGACCAGGGTTTGCGCGTAATACAGGTTGGCCACGATCAGGCCGGACGAGATGGCTAGCAACAGCACCATGGCGGGCGAAATATCGTGTGGCGCAGAAGATGCGGCCTGGTGCATGGTGTTTCCTCGCTTCAATAGAGATGGCGCTATTCTAGGCAAAAACAGGCCTCAGATAATTAGTGCATAATCGACTTACACTTTTCACATAAGATGAACAATCGCCATGAACAAGATCAAGGCCATGCAGACCTTCGTGGCCAGATGCCGGACATGCAGGGCATCCATATCTGCGCTCGGAGATCGAGGACCGCCTCTTCTACGACCATTCGGGAAACGACCTGATCAAGGGCGTCGTCGACAGCTACGCCGCAGTGCTCAACAGCGCGCCAGCGGCGATGCGAAAACCATGACCTAGGACCAGGGCCACGCTCAGCCCATAGCCCTGCTACAACATCCGACGAATACGGTACATCAACCCAGTGTCGCACTTGGCATTTGCTAGCGCCCCTTGCCCGCCATGGTGGACAATGGCGACTGTGCAATGAAATAAGCTCGACTCCATGAACAACAACCTTTTCTGGCAGCATTCTAGTGTGACGCGCGACGCGCGCGAACAGCTTAACGGCCATCGTGCGCTGGTGATCTGGTTCACCGGCTTGTCCGGCGCCGGTAAGTCCACGCTGGCCATGGCGCTGGAACATGCGCTGCATTGCCAGGGCCGGCACACGCTGGTGCTGGACGGCGACAACATGCGACAGGGCCTATGCGCAGACCTGCGGTTTTCCGCCCAGGAGCGGCATGAGAATCTGCGCCGCGTCGCCGAAGTGGCCAGGCTGACGGTACAGGCAGGCGTCATCACGCTCGCTGCCTTCATATCGCCGCTCGATGCAGACCGTGCCATGGTGCGCGACATCATCGGCGCGCCCGACCTGTTCGAGGTCTATGTAAAATGTCCGCTGGCAGTCTGTGAAACACGCGATGTGAAGGGCTTGTACCGGAAAGCCCGGTGCGGAGAGATTTTGGACTTCACCGGCATATCGGCACCTTACGAAGTGCCTGGGACGGCGCACCTGGTCCTCGATACGAGCACGCTGTCCGTGAGCGACTGCATAGGCCTGATCCTCGATCAGCTGCAACTGCGCGTCAAACTTCCTCTATTACCTCCGGCAAACCGAGTTAGCTGAGCAATCCATAACGGTTCCATCGCTCTCCACACCCATTTTTTGCCCTCATCGAGATGACGCAGATCATCTCGATGCGCATGGTGAGCGCTTGCTCTTTGAAACCGCCCCGTCTTGCATGCAGCTTAAAAAGCTGATCCGATATTTTATTTGCAAGGTCAGACAAAAAACGCCTTCATCGGCAAGCCTACGGACATCATCAAGCCCCTTTGGAAGCTCTGGCAAGGCCTGCTGCGCCGCAATCGACGACAATTTCAGCAGTTGCCAATGCGCATAAAGCTATGCCTTACTTTGACCAAGCGACGGCTAATGTGACAACATTTTTCGCTGATTTCAGGGCCTTGTTGTTCCCTCACGCCAACGCTCACCTGAGCGCCGGCTGCAGCCGCAGCCTGGCCACGAAGGTGCAGCGTGCGCTCAACAAAGGACTGTGCGCCGACATCGCGAGCATACTTGGCGCCCGCCGCTAAGCGCCGCAGGGCAAGCACACGTCAGCGCTTTGGATAGAACCATGCGTAGTACCAAGCACAAGCGTGCTCGATATGTTCCTGGATACGCGGAGGGATAGTGTGCGGCCCGGGCGGCACGACTTGGGCGTGTTGACGATGCAAGTATTTATTGCGGTAATGGCTGTCGCTTTCGTGCGCGCGAACGACGAGCTTCGCCGGATCTATCCTGTGAGGTGCCACCCCCAGCCAAGCGTAGACCGCAGCCATCGTCTGCGCGGGCTGCGCCATCAAATCCTCAAACTTCACGAAGTAAAGCCGGCTTTTTATCGCCTGCGGCAAATCCTGCACGGCCTCGATCGACGACAACGGTGCGCCGATGGCCTTGTCTTTGGCGAACAACTGATCAGCACGACCGAAACGATCAAGGTCGGCCAGGTGGTCGATGAAGTCGATCAAGATGGTCTTTTGGTGCTGCGCTTCGATGGAGCCATAAATCTGCCCCAGTTCACGAATTGGCACCAACAATTTTGCACTTGGGTCGAGGTGCAACAAAAACTCTATGCAGTGCAACCATGCGCGGTTCTTATCGACCACCACAGGTTTGCCATGCCCCGCGTGCCAACCGGACAAGAACCCTTGCATCGCCGACTTGAGGTGCGCGTAGGTGATATCGGCTTGCGCATCAAGCTGGGAAAGAAAAAACTGGTCGTCGCTGATGCTGTGCCGCGTCGCCAGCAATGCATTGCACAGCGGCGAGCTATGCCCCTCGGAATGCATTTCCGGATGCTCTGCCAACAACTGGCACAGCAGGGTGGACCCCGCCCTAGGCAGACCGGCAACGCCAACAAAACGTGATGTCATGATTTAGGTTTCTGTTGCTCAATATTGTCCGCGAGATGAGACAGGCAGGGCCGATGCATCAAGCCGAAATTAATCTGACACATGCGCTACTGCCCGGCTCGCGCTGAAATGACGATTGTCGTGCTTTGACCACCCACCGTTACCATTACCTGCATCGGGAATGCGCCATCGGGCACGGCTGTCGCTGCAAAGATCCTGGTTTTAGGATTAAACGATAACCAGGCCGGTAGTGCCTCGCCAGCGACTGTCGTTACCTGGACAGTGACGTTCACATCGGTCCCTGTGCTGTTCACTTGTTGTGGCAACGGGAAGCTGAAACCACTACCTGCTGTCGCCATTTCTTTCGGCACGGAGACCGTAATGATGCCGCCTTCATTCAGGCTCGCCACCCGCTGCACAGAAATCGAAATACCAGCTTCGCCAGACGGCCCAGCGGAAGCTTTACTGGCTGCGGCAACCGGCGCTGGGGTACTTGGAGCGGCCGGCTCTGGGGTACTTGGAGCGGCCGGCTCTGGGGCACTCGGGGTGACCGTCGTGGGCGCGGTCGGCGTTTCGCTTGCAGGCGGAGCCAACGGAGCCGGTGTGTTGGCTGCAGGGCTGGGCAAAGTCGGCGGCGCTATCACAGGTGGCACTCGGGGAAGCGGGTTGATGGTCAGCGTGCCGTTCGCGGTGGTGAAAGTTAGCCTGGCCGTACACGCGGCTCTTGTCGTCGGCAGTCACCGTCAGGTGCGCTTTGCTTACCTCCCAGTTCACCGCATTGCCTGCCACAAGTGCATAGTTGGCGTTTCCAAGGGTAACACCGCGGGTATAGGTAGGACTGTAACTGCCAGCGCCGGAAGTCGATGCTGGCGCCCCGGTCCAGACCACGGTTCCTGTTGGCGCGGCGTCGGTGACAAGTACACCGCCAGCGGGGTCGGTGTAGTAGTCATAGCTGAACGTGCTTGGCGCAGTGCCGTATACACTATTACCAGTGACTGTCAAGCGCAGATAAACCGGCGTCAGGCAGTTGAAAACACACAGTGCGGGATAGCCTCCATTGACACCAGGACTGACACTCCATAGCTTGGCCGCCGTCGTGAAATCCCAAGCGGGGTTCACGCTGCCGTTGGCGCTCGTTGCAGTGTCAAAATTTGCCCGCGTCTTCATGTCGGCGGTGCTCATGCCGGTCATGCCGCTCACGTTGCTTGCGCCCATCCCGGTCGACTTTCCTGACGTTGTGGTGTCCCAAAAGTTGTTTGTGGCGCTGCCGGCAGCAAAATAGCCGCTGCCAGCCAGGCCGCCACCTGAGCCGCTCACCAAACCTGTGGCGTAGCTATTGCGCATAGACCCGTACGTTACGGTCGTGCGACCTGATCCCAGCAAGCCGCCAACACTGCTCGTGCCGCTGACATTTCCAGTGGCATAGCTGTTGGTAATAGTAGCGTAATTACCATACCCGACCAATCCGCCAACAATGCTCGTTCCCGTCACATTGCCCGTGGCATAGCTGTTGGTAATGGTCCGGGCAAATGACACCAGCCCGCCCACGTAGTCCACCCCGCTCACCGTGGCGCTGCTATAACTGTTCGCGATATTTCCGTATCCGCCCACCATGCCGCCGACTCGCGTTCCGCCACTCACCGTTCCGGTGACGTAGCTATTGCGTATCGTTCCATTACCTCCCGTCAATCCACCGACATTGTTCGCCCCCTTCACGCTGACGCCGAGCAAGCCGACGTTGCTGATCGTGCCGCTTGCAAACAGGCCGACGGCATTGCTGGCCGGCCGGTTGATCGTGAGGTTGCTGATGGTATGGCCCAGTCCATTGAATTGACCGGTGAGCGCGCCAATCGGCTGGAAGCCATAGAAACCGGCGCCACCGCTATTGCATGTCGTACAGGCGTTCCAGCCAGAGCTTGCGGTGGCGTCAATATTGCCGCCAAGGGCATAATTAAGCGCCAAACCGCCGCTCATCCCTTGTAAATCGGCGGCGGTCACGCTTCCCGCCGCACCCAGGCTGTTGATCACCGTGTAAGCGGCGTTGTTGATGGAAAGCATGCCCGTACCGGATCGCCCGGCGAAATCGACCCGCCCTTTGAACGCGCCGCTGGCGTCGATGCCGACGTTCACATTGCCGCTGCCTGGCAGCAAGGAAAGCGCCGACGTACCACCGGCGGTCATCGTCGCGTTGATATTGATGTCGTGGTGTGCGATGAGGGTAAGGGTGTTGGCGCTCCAGGCGAGGTTGGCATTGACGTTGATGTCGCCCAGGTCCGTGCCGTTGCTCGTTGCGGAGGTCGCGATGCTGACGCTACCGGCGGCGAGCGCCGTTTGCAGTGTGCTCGCGCCGATACCGCTGGCGGTACGCGCCGCCGTTCCGGCGGCGATGGTGAAGTTGGTCGGGTCGATCAGCCACGTTCCGGCCCGGCCTTGCGGCGCGGCGGTGCTGACGAGCGTCTTGTCACCGATCTGCACGCGACCGGCCGACGTCTCGATAAAGCCGCCGTTGCCCCCGAGCCCGCCGCCGCGCGCGTCGATGCTGCCGTCAATGTCGGCCCCGCTGGCGTGGTTGGACAGGTCAGCGATCAGCGTTGCCGTGCCGACGTTGCCGCGGCCATGCGACGCGGCATCGACCCGAATGCTGCCGGTGTGGCTGATGTGGTCGCTCGCTTCGAGACGGATCACGCCGCCGTTGTCGACCAGGCCGCTGGCTTCCAGCGTGCCGCTGTTGTTGACGACGCCGCCCTGCAAACGGTTGGCCGCCTGCGCCGAAAGAATGATGAGTCCACCGGGCGCTCGCACGGCATTGCCGTTGTCCACCAGCGCGGAGAGCGCCGCCGGCGTTACGCGCACGTTCGCCAGATCACCGTGGCCGCCGAATTGGAGCTCAAAGCCGTCGCCGGCGGCCAGGACGACCGTTCCCATCTGCGCCACGACGACGCCATTGTTGCGTACTTCCGGCGCCAGCAGGGCGACATAACCATTCAGCCCGGCGCTCAGGCTGCCTTCGTTAATGACAGATCCACTGGCGCCGCCTTGCGTGAAACGGTAACGTCCCGCCATGAAATCGTCGTTGCCGACACCGTGTGTAGTGGCGGTGAGCGCGCCGACGTTGACGCTCGCGGAGCGGCCGAAATACACGCCGTTGGCATTGCTGAGAAATACTTGTCCATTGGCGTTGATGCGCCCGAATATCTGGCTGACATCGGAGCCAAGCACGCGATTGAGCGTGGCGCTGCTACTCGATGGCTGTATGAAATTGAGCTGCGCCGCGCTGCCGAGATTGAAACTCTGCCAGTCGATTACCGCGCTATTCGTACTTTGCTTGATGGTCATCGTCGCCCCCGCTTGCGCGATGCTGGCCGAACCGGCGACAACTTGCCCCTTGCCGGGTAACGCATTCGGGGCCGGCGGCGGAGCGGCAAATGCCAGGGCGAAGGGAACGAGCAGGCTGCTAGCGGCGGCCACGATAACGGCGCCTGAGGCGCGCTTGCCGCGGCCCTTGGCCAGCTCCGAGACGGCCGTCCAGGTGTTAGTCGTTTCGTTCCAAATTAAACGGTAGGATTTATTCATTGCGTGGTCCGGAGAAATTTAGAATGGCTGACTGGCAGCCAACCAGAAGCGGTTTTTGCTGAACGATCCGTCTTGGTCGGTACCGGCAAGCGTCGGGTTAGGGTTGCTGCCGAGACGACGCGCCCAAGTGGCCTTCAGGCTCAAGCCGAACTCAGCTTGCCATGCAAGCATCGCGCCGGCGCCCTTGAGGCTGTAGTTTCCGCCGCCGTTGTAGTTGCGTATGCCGCCATGGTCGTAGAATCCGGTCAGGACAACGCCGCGCTGCAAGCGCCAGCGTATTTCGACGTTAGCGAGATTGCCGCTGGCGCCACCGCCCTCGCTGGTCGGGTAGGCGCGCACGCCATCGGCGCCGCCCAAATAGAACTTCTCCGAGGAATCGAGATTTTTCCCGTTCGTTTCCTGGCCGGAAAGCGCAACATACAAGGACAGGTCGCCGCCCAGGGCTTGCTGACGGGAAAAGTTGTAGCGCAGTTTGCTGAAGCCGCCGTCGAGCGCCGCGTCTTCACCCGGATCAAGTTTCCCCATAGCGACACGACCGGCCAGCAGCGTCAAGGTGGCACTGCTGGCGCCGCCTCCGCCGAAGCCGTCGAACAGGTTGCCATTCAAATTGAGCGCGAGGGCATTGCTGCGGTAACGCGATTGCGTCGCGAACGAAGACTCGTTGTCGAAGCGCCTGATGTCGTAGTTGATGCCCAGGAACAGATTCTTGAAACGGGAACGGACGAGTGGGTAGTAGGCATCGATTCCGGCCGTGGCGGAACTGCCCTTGCCGTTCAGGGCGGCAAATTCGGCGGCGGTCAATCGATAAGCGAGCGCGGATGCACTCGCGCCCAAACGCCAGCCATCGGCGCCGACCGGCAACGTATACGCCAGCCGCAAATAGTCCGTGCCGCGTGTATGGATGAGGTTGCCGCCGAGCAGATCGCCGACACCCAGGGGACTCGTGAGATTGAGGTTCGCGGTCAGGCGATTGCTGCCGGTGGAGCGGGCGCCGAAGTTGTCCAGACTGACTTCGCCGAGTACGAACGCCTCGTCGGCCAGCTTAATGATCAGGTCGGTTTCGCGCGCATTGCTGCCCTCTTGCAAGCGGCCGGAAACGGCGACGCCAGGCAAATCATCGGCCAGCAACAGGGCGCGGTCGAGCGCGGTCTTATCGATGACAGTACCCTTCGCTTGCCGCGCTTCGAAACCGCGTTGCAGCTGTTCCAAAGTCAATCGCTTGGCAGCCGGACCTTCGAGTTTGACGTTGCCGAACATAGCCTCGACGATCTCGATAGTCACGCTGCCATCGTGAATATCCTGCTCGGGCAGGTAGGCGCGAACGATCCATCCTCGCTTGCGGTAAACTTCAGCGACGGCGGCGGCGGCTTGTTGCATTTCGGCGTAGCCAATGGGCCGGTTCAGATATTGCGCGACGACATCTGCCAGTTCTGCATCGCTGAGCAAGACATTGCCGGAAAATTGGAACCGCGTCAGCGTAACAGTGGCGCCCGATATCGGCTTCATGGCTTGTGGCGCCGGGCCGATTTTCGGTGGCGGGCTTTGCGGGAGGCCGACGCCGCGCTCCTTTTCGATCTGCTGCAAAATCTGTCCGGCGTTGGTCGGTGTGGGAGTTTGCGCCGTGCCTGGCAATGCTACTGCAGACAGCGCAGAGAACACGATGAGGGGGAGCGTAGAACGTGGGATCGAATGCACTGTGCCGTCCGTATTTGAAGATTACCGTATGGAATTATTTCTATTAATCAATTATCGAAAATTAACTTGTGCGAGGTGCAATTATTTGGCGGCCCGCAGCGGGCGCGGCGCGCGCGAATCGGTGGCCCAGTATGGCGTGCGGGGGCAAAGAGCCCCATTCTGCACCTGCACTACGGTCACGGCAGTCACATTGAACACATCGTCGGCGTTGCTGCCGCGCGACAGATCATGGGCCGGCTTGCGCTGGCCTGTGTTGGCCTGTATTGGCACCAACACCAAACTCGACCGATCAATCGGTCGCATATTCATCGATATGCGTTCGCGGGCAGAAGCAAGCCTGCGGTTCGAGAGTTTCTGCGCTCGTAGTTTCTGCGCTCTTACATCTTGGCCCAGGTAAGCATGCTTGGAAGGGCGCAGTCAATGAAGGCGAATCTCTGGAAAAGGTGGACCGAAGGGGCTGGGTCGGCAAAAACAGGCCTCAGAAAATTGGTGCATAATCGACTTATACTTTTCACATAAGATGAACAATCGCCATGGACAAGATCAAGGCCATGCAGACCTTCGTGCGCATCGTTGAGGCCAACAGCTTTTCCAAGGCGGCCGAGACGCTCAATTTGCCGCGCGCGGCACTGACGGCCACCCTGCAAAAACTGGAAGCCTATCTGGGCACGCAATTGCTGCAGCGAACCACGCGCCGCCTGTCGCTGACGCCAGAAGGCGCCGATTACTTTCGCCACTGCATCGATATCTTGAAGGCTGTCGACACGGCGGAACTGGCGTTCCGCGGCCCCGAGGCAACAAAACCGCGCGGCTTGCTGCGTATAAACTTGCCCAATACGGTGGGCCGGCGCCTCGTCATGCCGCATATCGCGCAATTCCACGCCGCCTATCCGGACGTGCAATTGCAGCTGAGCCTGACAGACCGCCTGATCGACCTGACCCAGGAAGGCATCGATTGCGCCTTGCGCGTGGGCACCTTGCAAGATTCCGCCTTCATCGGCAAGCAAGTCGGCCTGATGCGCTTCGTCACGTGCGCGGCACCGGCCTACCTGGCGCGGCACGGCACGCCGCAGACACTGGCCGACTTGGCCACGCACATGGGCATCATGCATTACTCGGGCCGCACGGGACGCGCTTTCGACTGGGATTTCATGCAAGGCAAGGAAGTGCTGCGCGTGCCCATGACCGGCCCCATCGCCGTCAACGATGCCGACGCCAGCGTGGCCTGCGCGCTGCAAGGGCTGGGCCTGGCGCAGGCAGCCATGTACCAGGTGCGCGAGCACCTCGACAGCGGCGCGCTGGTCGCCGTGCTGCCCGAGCATCCGCCAACGCCCATGCCCGTGTCGCTACTGACGCCGCAGGGGCGCTTGACAGTGCCCAAGGTACACGCGTTTTCGGCCTGGATAACTACGTTGCTGGCGGCAAATGCCGATGTGCAGGGCGCGCGCGCCATCCCGGGCGTCAGCATAGGGGCGCGCTGAAGGTGCGCCCATGCTGGGCGCACAAAAAAAAGCCCGCTGCGAGAGCGGGCTGAATCTATTTTCTTGGAGGAGAATAGAGGAGACAAGTCAATTATGCTGCATCGCGACATATCAATCCAATTGATTGTTGGAATGATAGAAATACACCAGACGGATAACTCTCCTTCACGCCAAAGCTGGGGTCAGTCACTTCGTGATCGGAATGTGCTCCATTGAAGCACATTCCCCCAGAGGGTCTGACCCAAGTTCCTTACTTCGCTGCCGTCACCGGCGTCGCCTTGATGTCCGCGCCATGTGGCAAGACCTTGGACGCCATGCGGGTATCGGCTTTGATCAGCGTCACTTCGTCGGCCAGGATGCGCGCCGCTTCGTTCAGCAGCACGTCCTTGGCGCTCTTCGCGGCCGTTTCAGCGTCCAGTTCGGCGCTCAGGGCCCGCTCATCGCCTTGCAAGCCGTCATCGGTACGCAAGGAGCCCTTCACGGCGGCGATCTGCTTGGCCGTCTTGCTGGCCGCTTTCGCGCCCTTCAGTGCATCTTTCGGATCAGGAATCACCACCAAGTCATCGGCAGGATTGGCAATCTGCGCGATCATGCGTTTTTCACGCGCCTTGGCACGCGCTTCCTGGACATCGCGCTCCTTGCGCCGCACGGTTTCATTGAGCGAAATTTGATTTTCCTTGCGCTGCTTGACGACCAGAGCGATATCATCGAGCAAGTACTGGAAATCCTTGTCCTTGGCCACGCGCGCTTCATGTTTCTTGTCGAGCAGCGACACGATTTCTTTCAGGTCGCCCGTCGGCATGTATTGCGCCCGCTTGATGGCCACCCATGGCAGGGCATTCTCGTAGCTCGATTCGCCGAAGTTTTCCGTGTCCGACATGGCTGGCAGCTTGATGTCAGGGGTGACGCCGCGCAACTGCGTGGTGCCGCCATTGATGCGGAAGAATTGCGCGATGGTCATTTTCAGCTCGCCAAAGCGGGCTTTTTCGCTGCCGCCAAAGCGGTCGAGGTTAAACAGGGTCTGCACCGTGCCCTTGCCGAAGCTGCCTTCGCCGATGATGACGCCACGACCATAGTCCTGCACTGCGGCGGCGAAAATCTCGGAAGCCGAGGCGGAGCCACGGTTGATCAGCACGCCCATCGGTCCATCCCAGGCCAGGCCCGCATTGGTATCGCTTTCTACATCGACCTTGCCTTCGGCATTGCGCTGCATCACCACAGGCCCCTTGCCGATGAACAGGCCCGTCAGTTCGACCGCTTCATTGAGCGAGCCACCACCGTTGTTGCGCAAGTCGATCAGCACGTTGTCGACCTTCTCCTTCTTCAACTCGCCCAGCAAACGGGTGACGTCGCGCGTGGCGCTCTTGAAATCCTTGTCGCCACGGCGGCGCGCTTCGAAGTCCTGGTAGAACGTCGGCAAGGAAATGACGCCGATGCGCCGCTTGGCACCATTTTCTCGCACTTCGATGATCGATTTCTTCGCCGCCTGCTCTTCCATGCTGATTTTCTTGCGCACCAGCGGCAAGACCACGTGCTTGGCGTCCGGGCCGGCATCGGCCGGCAAGATGTCGAGGCGCACGGTGGAATCCTTGGCGCCACGGATCAGCTGCACCACATCGTCGATGCGCATGCCCAATACTTCGATGATGGGACCGCTTTCGCCCTGCCCCACGCCGACGATGCGGTCGCCCACTTTCAGCTTGCCCGACAAGCCGGCCGGGCTGCCCGGCACGACTTCGCGCACCACCGTGTATTCATCGCGCGTCTGCAGCACGGCACCGATGCCTTCGAGCGACAGGCGCATGGCGATGTCGAAGTTATCCGAAGCGCGCGGCCCCAGGTAATTGGTGTGCGGTTCAATCGACATGGCGTAGGCGTTCATGAAGATCTGGAACACGTCTTCGCTGTTGAGCTTGCGCGAACGGGCGGTGTAACCTTCATAGCGCTTGTCCAGCGTCTCACGGATAGCCTTGTCTTCCTTGCCCGCCAGTTTCAGACGCAGCCAGTCATTCTTGACACGCTTGCGCCACAGGTCGCGCACTTCTTCATCGTTCTTCGGCCAGGCGGCCTTTTCACGGTCGAGCTGATAGCTCTCGTCGGCAGTAAAGTCGAACTTGGTTTTCAGCAATTCACGCGCATACGCCATGCGCTCGTCGAAACGCTGCTGGTACAGGTTGTAGATGGCAAACGGCGGCGTCAAGTCTTCATTGATGATGGCGTCGTCGAGCTTGCTGCGCAGCGGCGCGAAACGGTCGATGTCGGCTTGCACGAAGAACAGTTTCTCCGCGTCCAGGGACTTGAAATAGCGGTCGAAGATTTTCTCGGACATGGCGTCGTCGAGCGGCGTCGGCTTGTAATGGACGCGTGTCAATACGCGCGATGCCCACAGCGCGGCCTGCGTTTGCTGGGCCAGTGGCTTCATGGGGGTCGCAGGGGCGACGCCCTTGTCCGTCTGGGCTGCGCCAGCGTGGGCTGACAGGGCAAGCACCAGGGTGACCAGCATCATTTGCTTCTTCATCGGCGTCTCCGAAAATTAGTTAAATCACTCCAGGCGGCGCAACTCTACATGCGCCAGCGAGCAAGACAGTAAGGGGAGTACACGACTGGTCTGCACATTATTCTACAGGATACGCCCTGCCAGTCTTCCGTGGAGTCGTAGTTTCTTCCTGCAAGCTTAACCGCGGATTAAAGGCGGCGTCTCATTCATTACAAAGTGAAACATTCCGAAGTGAAATATTCGTAAGGATGGGCGTGCACCGCAAGCGAGGACCAAAAAAATGAATCACACCAACCCAAACAAGTCAATTGAATTGACTGCTCATCCTTGATTTAGCCGATGTTTTTCGCAAATAAATAATTCTTACGGGAAATGCTTAGTAGCAAAAGGTAAGCAACATGCTATCATGGCACCCTTACATTCGGCTTGCATGTGTACAGCACCAAGCAAAAGCACCTCTGCTGCAAGCGCATTTCCCACCAGATCCCCTCCCTGCATGTCATGTCATGACCAGGAATGGCCGAGCTGATTACCCTTTGCCAGACTCAAACTATGCCTACAATTTTGTTCTCACCCCGCCACTGGAGTGTCGGGGGAAAAATTACCGTCTTCACATTTTTCCTGGTCAGCCTGATCCTGGCCAGCCTGACTTCCCTGATGAGTAGCTATACCTCGCGCGTGCTCGAACAGCACGCCGAAGCGGCTATCATTAGCGAGCTCGATAGCGTCATGACGACGACAGAAGTATTCCATACTGCCATGGTCAACGAGGCGGCCAGCTTCGCGCGCCTGTTCGCGGCCGAATTTCCCGGCCCGTTCGCGGTCGATACGGGCGCCATGGTGGCCGTGGCTGGCAAGGCCACGCCGGCCCTGGCCAATGGCGGCAAGGTGCTCAACCTCGACACGGCCATCGTCGACCGCTACACGGCACAGACGGGCGTCATCGCGACCATCTTTGCCGCCAACGGCGATGAATTCGTGCGCATCAGCACCTCGCTGAAAAAACAGAATGGCGAACGCGCCATCGGCACCCAGCTCGACCACAACCACCCCAGCTACGCCCCCTTGCGCGCAGGCAAAAGCTTCGTCGGCATGGCCACTTTGTTTGGCAAGCAATTCATCACCCAGTACGACCCCGTGCGCGATGCGAGCGGCAAGGTGGTGGGCGTACTGTTCATCGGTCTCGATATCAGCAAGAATCTGGCCATGTTGAGAGATAAGATTCGCCAGATCAAGATCGGCCAGACCGGCTATATCTATATCGTCGACACGGCGCCCGGTGCCAATTATGGCCACCTGGTGCTGCACCCGAATCTTGAAGGCAAGAGCGCGCTCGATTTCAAGGACAGCGATGGCCGCCTCTTCATCCAGGAAATGCTGGCGCAGAAGAACGGCGACATGCGCTACACCTGGACGGCACCGGGCGAAACGCTTGCCAGCGCGCGCGAAAAGCATCTGTATTATCGTCAATTCAAGGATTGGCAATGGGTCATCGCTGGCGGCACGTTCACCGACGAGATCACACAAGAGGCACGCCAGTTGCGCAACCAGCTGGCCATTTACGGCTTCCTCGCCCTGCTCATTTTTGCCATGCTGCTGTACTGGCTGGTGCGCACCCTCGTGGCGCGCCCGCTGGCCACCGCCGAAAAGGCTGCCGCGCAAATCGCCGCCGGCGACCTGACGGTGCGCCTGGAAACGAGCAGCCACGACGAAATCGGCCGCCTGCTGCGCGCCATGAACAGCATCAGCAACAACCTGTCGCAAGTGGTCGGCAATGTGCGCGGCAGCGCCGGGCAAATCGCCACGGCGTCTGGCGAAATCGCCAGTGGCAACCTGGATTTATCGAGCCGTACGGAACAGCAAGCCAGTTCGCTGGAAGAGACCGCCGCCTCGATGGAGGAACTTAGCTCGACCGTGCGCCAGAACGTTGATCACGCAAAACAAGCAAGCCGGCTGGCGCACGACTCTTCCAGTCTGGCAGCCGAAGGCGGCGCGGCCGTGGCGCAGGTGGCCGCCACCATGGACGCCATCCGCAGCTCATCGGGCAAGATCGCCGACATCATCGGCGTCATCGACGGCATCGCCTTCCAGACCAACATCCTTGCCTTGAACGCGGCCGTGGAAGCGGCGCGCGCCGGCGAGCAGGGACGCGGCTTTGCCGTCGTCGCCACCGAGGTGCGCACCCTGGCGCAGCGCTCGACGGCTGCCGCGAAAGACATCAAGGATTTGATCCAGGCATCCGCCGGCACGGTGGACCTGGGCCACGCGCAAGTGAGCCAGGCCAGCGCCACCATGGATACCGTGGTGGCCAGCGTGCAGCAAGTGAGCACCATCATGGCCGAGATCGCGCAGGCGAGCGAAGAACAGCGTAGCGGCATCGAGCAAGTCAACCAAGCCATCGCCCAGATGGACCAGGTAACCCAGCAGAACGCGGCCCTGGTGGAAGAAGCGGCTGCGGCCGCCGACGCGCTGCAGGAGCAGGCACAGGAGCTGAACCAGGTGGTAGGTGTGTTCAAGCTGTAAAAGACGGCCCGGTGCTATGATGGCGCACACCATTCAAACCCGGAGACGCGATGCACAACGACTACGTTTTGATAGCCCGGCTCATGATACCCACGGATGCGCACGTCATCCGCGGCTGCCTGGCAGCGGCCGGCATCGACGTCATCCTCACGGACGACCAGCACATGCAGGCCAATTTGCTGCTGGCGCCCGCCATCGGCGGCGCGCGCGTGCTGGTGCGAGAACAAGACTTGCAGCGCGCCCGTGACATCCTGGCCGCCTTCGAGCGCGGCGATTTGGCGCTGGCAGATGATGCCGACGTCGGTGCGCCGGCGGCCGAGTAAGCCTAAGAGTAGAAACAGCGTCCGCACGCCTGGCGGTAACGTTCGTTGCCGCCAATACTGATCTGCTCGCCTTCCTTGATGCGGCGCCCCTGTTCGTCCACGCGGATGTTCATCGTGGCCTTCTTGCCGCAAGTACAAATATTCTTCAATTCCTCGATATCGTCGGCCAGCGCCAGCAAATAGGCCGAGCCAGGAAACGGCTCGCCCTTGAAATCCGTGCGCAAGCCATAGCAGATGACGGGCACGCCCTTCACTTGCGCCAGCTGGTGCAATTGCTGTACTTGTGCCGTGCTGAGAAATTGCGCCTCATCGACCAGCAAACAAGCCACCTGGACAATATCGTTGAGGAAATTCGTGTCGGCATCGAAGATATCGACCTGGCGCTGCGGCCCCAGGCGCGAAGTGACCCGGCCCACGCCATAGCGGCTGTCGATGGCCGCCGTGTACAGGCGCACCTGCTGGCCCTGCTCTTCATAGTTGTGCGCGACTTGCAACAAGGCCGTCGACTTGCCCGCGTTCATCGCGGAATACCGGAAATAAAGTTTCGCCACCGCAGCCTGCCCTGTCTGTTTGATTTTCAATACTATTTAGTATCTTTTCGAGGCGTGATTATAAATCGCAACGCGACGCTTGCGGCAGCTTAATACGCGTGTCATTGGCGCGGCAAGCGGGCCAAAAACGGCGCATACTCGCCAAGCGCACGCCGCCACCGATATGCGCAGGATGTATATGCAAGCATACAAACATTCGTTCGCCGCGCCCGTCCAGCGGCCTACACTGCGCGGCATGGAAGGCGGCCCGGGACACAATCGCTGGCCGCTGTTTCCCTGACAGGAGCGAACATGAATGATCGAATGCCATCCCCATCCCCATCTCCACTCCAGCCGCCAGCGCTATACACGCTGATCGGCAATACGCCACTGGTCGAAGTGACCAGGCTGGACACGGGCCTATGCCAGCTGTTCCTGAAACTGGAATCGCAAAATCCTGGCGGGTCCATCAAGGACCGCATCGGCCTGTCCATCATCGAAGCGGCTGAAGCCGACGGCCGCTTGCAGCCAGGCGGCAGCATCATCGAGGCCACCGCCGGCAACACCGGCATCGGCCTGGCGCTGGTGGGCCGCATCAAAGGCTACCGCGTGATTTTAGTGGTACCCGACAAGATGTCGACAGAGAAAGTGCTGCACCTGAAAGCGCTGGGCGCAGAAGTGCACACCACGCGCTCGGACGTGGGCAAGGGCCATCCCGAGTACTATCAGGATTACGCGGCGCGCCTGGCGCGCGAACTGCCGGGCGCCTTCTTCGCCGACCAGTTCAACAATCCCGCCAACCCACTGGCGCACGAAACGGGCACCGGACCGGAAATTTGGCAACAGAGCGGGCATGACGTCGATGCCATCGTCGTCGGCGTCGGTTCGTCCGGCACCCTGACGGGCCTCACGCACTACTTCCGCAAGGTGCAGCCCAAGCTCGAATTCGTGCTGGCCGACCCGCAAGGCTCTATCCTCACCGAATACATCGAATCGGGCACAGTGAGCGACACCAGCGGCTCGTGGGCCGTCGAAGGCATCGGCGAAGATTTCATCCCCGCGATCGCCGACATGCACAGCGTGCGCCACGCGTACACCATCACCGACCAGGAAAGCTTCGACAGCGCGCGCGCCCTCCTGCGCGCCGAAGGCATCCTCGGTGGTTCGTCCACCGGCACCCTGCTGGCCGCCGCCCTCAAGTACTGCCGCGAACAGAGCACCCCCAAACGCGTGGTGACTTTTGTATGCGACACGGGCACGCGCTACCTGTCAAAAGTCTACAACGATGGCTGGATGCGCGACCAGGGTTTACTGCAGCGGGCCGTGTCGGGCGATTTGCGCGACCTGATCGGGCGCCGCTATGACGAGGGCGATGTCGTCAGCGTGGCGCCGGGCGACACCGTGCTCACCGCCTTCAACCGCATGCGCGCCAGCGACCTGGCGCAGCTGCCGGTCATCGATAGCGGCCAGCTGGTCGGCATCGTCGACGAATCGGACTTGCTGCTGCACGTGTCCGGCAACGCCGCCCATTTTGCATCGCTGGTGGGCAGCACCATGACAACGCAGATCGAAACACTGGCGCCGTCCAGCGGCTTGCCGGCCCTGCGCGCCACCCTGGAGCGAGGCTTGACGGCCGTCGTCGCCGATGCTGACGTCTTCTATGGCCTGATTACCCGCTTCGACCTTCTCAACCACTTACGCAGGACGCTATCTTGAGCCAGCACACCATGCGCAAAAGCCATCTCGCCACGCGCGTCATCCATGCTGGCCAGTCGCCCGACCCGTCGACGGGCGCCATCATGGCGCCCATTTACGCCACCTCTACCTTCGTGCAGGACAGCCCCGGCGTGCACAAGGGCCTCGATTATGGCCGCTCGCACAATCCCACGCGCTGGGCGCTCGAACGCTGCGTGGCCGACCTGGAAGGCGGCAGCGCTGGCTTCGCGTTCGCCTCCGGCCTGGCCGCCATTTCATCCGTGCTCGAATTGCTCGACGCAGGCAGCCATATTGTCGCCGGCGACGATATGTACGGCGGCACCTACCGTTTGTTTGAACGCGTGCGGCGGCGCTCGGCCGGCCATGCGTTCACCTATGTCGACCTGACGAATCGGCAAAACCTGCTCGCCGCGCTGCGCCCGGAAACGAAGATGGTGTGGGTCGAAACGCCCACCAACCCGATGCTGAAACTGGCGGATTTACGCGCGATTGCCGAGATCTGCCGCGCGCGCGGCATCATCGCCGTGGCCGACAACACCTTCGCCAGCCCGCTGGTGCAACGCCCCCTGGAACACGGTTTTGACATCGTCGTGCACTCGACGACCAAGTATTTGAACGGCCACTCCGACATCATCGGCGGCATCGCCATTGTGGGCGCAGAAGAGCACCAGGCGCAATGGCGCGAGCAGCTGGGCTTTTTGCAAAACTCGGTGGGCGCGATTGCCGGGCCGTTCGACAGCTTCCTCGCCTTGCGCGGCGTCAAAACCTTGGCCATCCGCATGCAGCGCCACTGCGCCAGCGCGCTGGCGCTGGCGCAGTGGCTGGAACAGCAAAAGGAAGTGAAAACCGTGTTTTATCCGGGCCTGGCGTCGCACCCGCAACACGCGCTGGCGCAGCGCCAGATGGACGGCTTCGGCGGCATCATCTCGATCGATCTCGACACCGACCTGGCGGGCGCGCGCCGCTTCCTGGAACGCTGCGAAGTGTTCGCCCTGGCCGAAAGCCTGGGCGGCGTGGAAAGCCTGATCGAACACCCGGCCCTGATGACGCATGCCAGCATTCCCGCCGCACAGCGGGCCAAGCTGGGCATAGGCGACGGCTTGATACGGCTGTCGGTGGGAATTGAAGACCTGGAAGACTTGCGCCATGACTTGCGCACCGCGCTCGATGCAATTTGATCGACCCCACTGCATCACACGCCGCGCATAAGGCAGGGCCGACTTCCACGGCCGTCCTGATGCTGGCTTAGCCTGCACTACGGCAAGATCAGGAGGCGTCGATCAACGCGGCAATGCGCTCGTTGAGCGCCACGTTTTCCGCCTGCAGCTGCGCATTGCGCTGCTGCAGGCTGGCGATCTCGCCGCGCAGGCGCGCCACTTCGGACGGCTGCTGGGCAGCGTTTTCCGCCCACGGCTCATTGCCCGTCTCGGGCGTATCCCCAGATACATGCACCTTGGGCGTGCGCGCGATGCGCGTGGCGGCGCGCTGTTCGCGGACTTCCTTGGCGGCCTGGCGCAGCAGTTTCTTGCCGCCGGCGACGGCCGCCACCTGCTCTTCCGGCGGCAGCGATGCCACGGTCGCTGCGGCATTGATGGAAATGGTGCCCGAGCGGACCGCGGCCACCAGTTCCGGCGCGGCCGCCTTCTGGATCTTTTCGATCTGGCTGATCTGGTTGCTGCTCAATCTGGCCACCTTGGCCACCTCTTCGCGCGTGCTCATGGATGGCTTGGGCGCGTTTTCGCCTTCGGGCGCATCCTGCGCGCTGACAGGCGCCGGGCTGCGCGCGGCAACGATCTCCTTCTTGCGCAGGGCCAGCACGCCGCGCTGGAAGTCCGATACACTGCGGCGCGCCAGGTGATTGTCGATCATCCACAGCATGACATCGTCGAGCGAGATAAAGCTGGTGTTCTGGATGGTCTTGAATTCGATGCCGTGCTGGCGGCAGATGGCGTAGCGGTTGTGGCCGTCGATCAGCACGTCGTTCCACAGCACCAGCGCGTCGCGGCAGCCCTCGGCCAGCAGGCTGCGCTCGAGCGCCGCGTATTCGCTGGCGGTGAGCGGGTCGATATACGACTGCAGCACCTGATTGATAGTGATATTCATGGTTGTCCTTAGTAATGCGGCGCGATGGTCCGCACCGGCACGCATGCTACACCATCGGCCGCCGCTGGCCGGGTAAAATCACGGCGACACCGATCGTCCCCATCGCCCCATAGATCACCACACCACCGAGACCATGAAAAGAAAGTACGCCACTGCGGTGATTTTTAGCGTCGCCGCCCTAGGTTTCACCTGGGTCAGCCCCTACATCGCCATGTACCGCATCAGCATCGCGGCGAAGGCCGTACGCCTGGAAAACCTGGCGCAGCAGGCGGACCTGCCCGCCGTGCGCGCCAGCGTAGCGCGCCAGTTGCGGGCCGCCGGCGACACGGCCAGCGAAGACGACTTCAAGGAAATGCTCGACACCATCGTCTCGCCGCCCGGCATTACGGCCTTGATCCTGCACGGCAAGCAGGGGGCCGATGGCAAGCGCCACGACTTCGGCATGGCTTACCGCTCGTGGAGCGAAGTGACGCTGCAGCGCCGCGGCACTGTTCCCGCCAGCAGCCAATTTTTGCTGCGCCGGCATGGCATCTGGGACTGGAAATTGACAGACATACGCTTGCCACCAGAATTACTCTAAAGAAACTTGATTCAAAACAATACTTACTTAAACCGCCATATTAATTTTGAGAAATATTATGTAGAATATCAACACTTCAGGCGCACTGAGTCGCCAGGCATCCGAGAAAGTACACGATGAAAAGAATGCTGCTTTTCGCTGTCATGGTCCTCGTCGCGCTGGCCGGCGTCTTTTACGGCAGCCCGTATCTCGTCATGAACAAGATCCACGCGGCGACCTTGGACGAGGATGCCCAGGCGCTGGCGGCGCAAATCGACCTGAACCAGCTGCGCGGCAGCCTGGGCCAGCAATTGCATGCCTTGTTCTCGGCGCCGGAAGTCGCCGACGACATCAGCCCCGACGTTATCGCCCCCTTGCTCGATACCATGCTGATGCCCGAAGGCATCGTCGCCTTGATGAAGCTCAATGACCGCTACGAAAAACCGATCGCCAAAGTGAGCGACGTCAGCGGCCGCCAGCGCAGCGCCAAACCTGACTACAAGCTGCGCTACACCTCCTGGGACAGCGTGGTGGTGCAGCGCGCCCACAGCAAGAGCCACATCGGCGAGCTGACCCTGACGCGCGATGGCCTGTGGCACTGGAAACTGGTGTCGGTGGCGCTACCCAAGAGTCTGCTGGCCGACGCCTGAGGCGCCGACGATGTCTCGACGATGGCAGAGCATGCCATGAAGTTAGCGCCGCCTGCCTGTTCTGCAATGCTATTATCGGATTTTGATATCCATCGGAGGCAGCATGTCAGACTTGGTACAACACGCCCTGGCCCATGCGGGCAAACCGGCCACTACGCCCTGGGTGGTGACCTTGATCAGCGGTGAAAAACTCACCGGTCCCATTTCCCCGCTCAGCGACGGCTGCTACGCCATCGGCCTGGGGCAAATCAAGTATTTTTCCAGCGACAAGGTCGCCTGCCTGAATGTGTCGGGCGCGGGCGCGTTTCCCATCTAAGCAAGCAGGCGCCAGTACTCGCTCACTGAGTCAGTCATTCAGTCACTCAGTCATTCATTCACTGACGCCGTCCAGTTGCGCGAGGTCGGGCAAGCACGCTAACGCCGCTTTCAAGGCGGCAAAACATTGCGCGTCGATGGCTGTGCCCACCGTCTCGGCCATGATCTCGAGCGCTTTCGGAATGGGAATTGGTCCCCGATACGGCCGGTCGGCCGTGATGGCGTCGAAAATATCGGCCGTGGTGATAATGCGCGTTTCCAGGCTGATGTCGTCGGCCGTCAAGCCTCGTGGATAACCGTTGCCGTCGAGCCGTTCATGGTGCGCAGCTGCCACGACAGCCAGTTCGGCAAACGCGTCAATGCGTGACAGAATCATTTCCGTATAGTGTGCGTGCTGCTGCACGGCCCGCCACTCATCGGCGTCGAGCTTGCCAGCCTTGTCGAGCACGCTGTTGCTGACGCCAAGCTTCCCCACATCATGCAGCAAGGCACCGCGCTTGAGCCAGCGACGCCGCTCGGGCGTCAGGCCCAAGGTTTCGGCGATCATGTCCGTATACAAAGCGACACGGGCGCTGTGCCCGCTGGTGTAAGGGCTTTTCGAATCGACCACTTGGCCAAACGCGGCGGCGATATCGTCGAGATAGTCCTCATCGACCGGCACGCAACGATTCGCCGGTTCCAGCGCCGCCACCGCAGAGGTGATTTCCTGCGACCGCAACATGGACCAGAAGGCATCCGACTGCGCCACCCGCTCGAATGCCTGCACCAGTTGCGGATCAAACCAGTTGCCCGCGCGCTGGCGCACCTCGGCCTGGGCGGCGCGCGCGCCATCAGCCGTATGAAACACGTCGATCACCTGCGCCAGCAGCGCAATGCGCGAGAACAGGGGAATCGCCTGGCCTGCCAGTTTGTCCGGCTTGCCCTGGCCGTTGTAGTGTTCATCGAGACTGTAGATGCCCTGTGCCACGGATTCCGGAAAGCGCAGCAGGCGCGCGATCTCGGCGCCGCGCTGGCAGCGCGTGGCGATCAGTTCGTGCGCGATGCGCGGACCGTCGCGCAAGATCGTCATCACGGCGCGAAAGCGCTCGGCCAGGCCCACCTTCAGGCCCGTGTGCTTGAGAACGAATTTAAGCACTTGCGGCAGGCTCTCGCCCACCGTCTTGAAGCCTTGCTTGAAAGACAGATCATCCGTCAGGTAAAGCTCGCAGATGCGCGCGGCATTGCTGCTGCAGCCCAGGTCCTTGAGCAGCAGGGTGTAATACAGATTCCACAAGTCTTCATCCGCCATGCCCAGTTCGCGTCCCACGTGCATGCCGATCCAGCAACAACGAATGCAATGACCTTCTGGCTGCCCCTCCGTGATGTCCAGGGCCTGGCTGAGGGCGGCGATCAGTTCGGAGAGCCGTATGCCGTCAACGATCGGCAAACTTGCGGGTGAAATTAACATGGTAGAAATAAAAGTTTCTAATTGGCAATAAATTACATTTTACGCGAAATCTGCTCTATCTATGCCTTGTGGCAACATGGCCGACCGTGCACGCGCCGCGCTGCATACGCTGGCATGCAGCATTCTTTGCATGATGTTGCGTTACAACAACATCATTTTACAGAAAGAAAAAGGGGAAACTGTCGTATTTTCCACACCGCGCCATGCCCATGTGGAGGCCAGGGTATCGGCATGTTTGCGTTGGCGTAAGGAAAAGCTTGTGTGACAAAGTGCCCCGTAACGCTGCTAAAAGCCTGTCGGCCCCTCGACTATGCACCCGCCCGATATTGACGACAAATACGATTTTATTCGCGTATTGATTCGAAAGACATATAAATAATCTTGCCTAGAAATGGCATGAAGGTCAAAACTTTCCGTGCTAGCATGATCTTTCGTCTAGCGCACTTACGACTGCCTGGACCCTACTAACAAACTTGACCACCAGGAGCAGTTCATCATGACACCGCATGCCAGCCACCACGCCAGCGCGATACGCCGTACCCTGATTACCCTGGCAATCGCTGCCGCCTTTCCCCTGCAAGCGATGGCACAGGACAGCATCCCGGCGCCAACTGGCGAGGCACAAGCTGCGCCGGCAGCACAAGCCGGCCCTGGCCAGCTGGAAACGGTGATCGTCACGGCGCAGCGCCGCGCGGAAAACATCAAGGACGTACCCATGTCCATCGCCACCCTGAAAGGCGACAAGCTCGACACCCTGACCGCCGGCGGCGCCGACATCCGCTTCCTCAACAGCCGCTCGCCCAGCGTCTCGGTCGAATCCGATTACGGCCGCACCTTTCCCCGCTTCTATATTCGCGGCCTGGGCAATACCGACTTCGACCTGAATGCCTCGCAACCGGTGGGCCTGGTGATGGATGATGTGGTGCAGGAAAACGCCATGCTCAAGGGTTTCCCCGTGTTTGACGTGGACCAGGTCGAGGTGCTGCGCGGCCCGCAAGGCACGCTGTTCGGGCGCAACTCGCCGGCCGGCGTGATCAAGTTCGATTCCGCCAAGCCCGTCTTCAATACGGAAGGCTACCTGAGCGGCGGCTTTGGCAAGGATGGCATGAAGAACCTGGAAGGCGCCTTCAACGTTCCCGTCAGCGACACGGTGGCGCTGCGCTTTTCCGGCCAGACGCAGCGCCGCGGCGACCGCGTGCACAACCCGCGCCCCACCGGCACGCGCGACTTCGAAGGCTATGAAGACAGCGCCGCCCGCCTGCAGGTGCTCGTCAAGCCCACGCGCGATTTGACGGCCCTGTTTAATGTGCACGCGCGCAACCTCGACGGCACGGCCACGCTGTTCCGCGCCAACATCCTGAAACAAGGCACGAATGAGCTGGTCGACAACTTCGATTACGGCTCTTACCTTAGCGACGGCATCAACCGCCAGCACCTGAAAACCAAGGGCGGCAGCATGCGCCTGAAATGGGACTTGCCCGGCATCACCCTGCATTCGATCACCGGCTACGAAAAGCTTGATTTCTTCAGCCGCGCCGACGTCGACGGCGGCTATGGCGCCGTATATGCCCCACCGATGGGCCCCGGCTTCATCCCCTTCGTCGTGGAAACGGCTGATGTGATCCCCAACCACAAGCAGATTTCACAGGAATTTCGCGCAGAATCGAGCAGCAAGGGCCCGCTGCAGTGGATAGGCGGCCTGTTCTACTTCAAGGAAGATATCCAGATCGACAGCATCAGCTTCGACAGTCTGGCACCCGGCAATCCGCAAAACAGCGCCTACGCCACGCAAAACCAGAGCTCGAAATCGTACGCGGCGTTCGGCTCGCTCAATTACACGGTCTCGGATGCACTGAAACTGCGCGCCGGCTTGCGCTACACGAGCGACAAGAAGGATTTCTCGGCCAAGCGCGTAGAAGCGACCACGGCCGGCCCATTCAACCTGAATGACACCTCGCACAACGTCAGCTGGGACGTGAGTGGCACTTATATACTGAGCCCAGAAACGAACGCCTTTGCGCGCATCGCTACCGGCTATCGTGCGCCATCGATGCAAGGGCGCCTGAACGGCCTGGGCGACCGCCCGTCGCAGGCCGGCGCCGAAAAAGTGCTGTCGGTGGAGGCCGGCATCAAGCAAGACCTGTTCGACAAGCGCGCCCGCCTCAGCCTGGCCGTATTCCAGTACCGCGTGAAGGACAAGCAATTGACGGCCGGCAGCGGCGTGGTCAACATGAACCGACTGCTCAATGCCGAGAAGGCCATCGGCCAGGGCGTGGAACTCGATTTCCAGGCCAACCTCAGCGACTCGCTCAGCATGACCCTGGGTGGCAGCTATAACCACACCGAGATCCAGGACAAAAAACTGTATGTGCAAAGCTGCGGCAACGCGCAAAACACCCCGTCCAGCGGCTGCACCGTCACCGACCCGGTCGGCCCGTTCGTGGGCACCGCTTACATCAACGGCAACCCGCTGCCACGCGCGCCGGAATGGCAAGCCAACGTTACCTTGAAATACAGCATCCCCGTCGCCAACGGCGAGTTCTACGCCTACACCGACTGGTCCTACCGTACCAGCTATAACTTCTTCCTGTACGAAGCGAAGGAATACAAGGCCAAGGAATTGCTGGAAGGCGGCTTGCGCGTCGGCTACAAATGGGACAAATACGAACTCTCCGCGTATGGCCGCAACATCACCAACCAAATCCAGGCGCTGGGCGCGATCGACTTCAACAACCTGACCGGCATCGTCAACGAGCCACGCACGTATGGCGTGCAGTTCAAGGCGACGTTTTAATGGCGCTTAGATAAAACCAGGCTGTTCGGCCCAACCGGACAGCCTTTTTTCCCGCCACTGCTGATACCTGGCCGTGGATGCGAGACCATCACTCAGGCACAAGATGGCATTACCGGCATCACCTGTGCTAAAATCTCGCCGCGCTGCCCGGATGGTGAAACTGGTAGACACTGGAGACTTAAAATCTCCCGCCTGTAAGGGCGTGCCGGTTCGATTCCGGCTCCGGGCACCAGCGCACATGCAATATACAGAGATAGTGACGACTATTTATCTCGCTCCTGCCAGTTCCGCAAAACTAGCTTTGTTCCGCAAAAACTCTCCGACGCACTTGTAGCCCCCTCTCTTCACTTGTGCTGGGCAGTCAGTTTCTTCGGGCAAATCACCAACTATTTAACCTTCGCCTGAACTTCTGCAAGGATGGCTCCTACATTGAGCTCTACCGTCCATTGCCCAACAATGCGAGGTCTTCCACCATGCATCAGCTGCTTTCGCTGACCTTGCTATGTGCTGCGGCAGGCCACGCCAAGGCTGCGAGGCACCATTGCCTCGCCCTCAAGCTACTGCCACCTTGCTGATCCGCATGCCCCGCGCGCCGCGTTCACGGCGGCGCGCTACGCCTCACTCACTGCCGTGGCTATTCTCGCGCGCCTGCTCCTTCGCCACTTCCGTTGATGCCAGTCCATTGAAGAACAGATTGAGCAGCACGGCAACGATGGCGGCCAGCAAGATGCCACTGTGCAGCAGGGGTGACAGGACCTTGGGCATGTGCTGCGCGTACTGCTCCGCCACCAGCGGCAGCATGCCAAAGCCGATCGACAGGGCGACGATGAACAGGTTGTTGCGCTTGCTTTTGTAATCGACGCCGGCCAGGATGCGTATGCCCGTGGCGGCGACCATGCCGAACATCACCAGCCCTGCCCCGCCCAGCACGAACGCCGGTACGGACTCGGCCGTTTGCGCGATCTTCGGAATCACGCCCATGACCAGCAAGATGATGCCGGCCGACACGCACACCCAGCGGCTGCGCACGCCCGTGACGCCCACCAGGCCGACGTTCTGCGAGAACGAGGTGTAGGGAAAGGTATTGAAGATGCCGCCGATCAGGGTGCCCAGGCCATCGACGCGCAAGCCGCGGCTGATATCGTCCTGCCTGATGCGCTGGTCCGTCATTTCGCCCAGCGCCAGGAACATGCCCAAGGACTCAATCATGACGACGATCATCACCAGGCTCATGGTGACGATAGCGACCACGTCAAAGGTCGGCATGCCGAACTGGAACGGCGTGACGATGGCGAAGGCCTTGGCGCTGGCCACCTTGGAAAAATCGGCCTTGCCCAAGGCAAACGACAAGGCCGTACCGGCAATGATGCCGATCAATACCGCGATATTGGACAGGAAACCACGACCATACTTGGCCACCAGCAAGATAACGGCCAGCACGAAGAAGGCAATACCCATGTTATCGAGCGCGCCGTAGCCGGGATTGGCAATCAGGGGCACGGGACCCGGCGGCGCAGGCAAGCCGGCCGCAGCGGCGGCAGCGGCCATCTTGAGGAAGGCAGGATCGGCAATTTGTGCCATCGAGGGCGGCCCGCCCATGGCCCAGTTGACGCCCACGCGCATCAACGACACGCCGATCACGGCGATGATGCTGCCGGTAACCACGGGCGGAAACAGGGCCAGCAGGCGGCTGATGAAGGGCGCGATCAACATGGAGACGATGCCGGCGCCGATCACGGCGCCAAAGATGCCGCTGATCCCGAGTGCCGGATTGTTCGCCATGGCCAGCATGGGACTGACGGCGGCAAAGGTCACGCCCATCATCACGGGCAGGCGAATGCCGAAGTACTTGCCTAAGCCCAAGGATTGGATCAGGGTCACCAGGCCACAGCAAAACAGGTCGGCACTGATCAGCGCGGCCACCTGCTCGGGTGGCAGCTTGAGGGCGCGGCCGACGATCAGCGGCACGGCGATGGCGCCCGCATACATGACGAGCACGTGCTGCAAGCCCAAAGTGAACAGTTTGCCAGCGGGCAGGATTTCATCCACGGGCGATGGCGCAGCAGGCAGTGCGCGGGGCACGTCGCGGTGGATGGATTTCAAGCGGGGAGAGGCCATTTACGCTCCATTTCCTGGGTTACTGCAGCCCGGATGGGCGCAGATGAAAGGGAAAAGCAAGAGAGAAACGGGACGACAGAAACACGACGATGGTCGATGATGCATGCGAAGCTCCTTGGATGGGACGACTCCAGCAAGCAATGCATGCTTCATGCCAGGTAGAATTGTATACAGTTTGTGGCGACAAACCAGCATGACTGTGCATGGTGCCCCCTCCCTTCGCACCGATTTCAGGCGTGCCGCTTGGTCCACGCACTAAAACAGGACGCCAGCGTAGTCAACGTCGCGCGCGCACCGCCTTGAGCGCAGCGGCCGCATCGGCCGCCAGTTCACCGATATCCTTGTCGCGGCGCCGCTCGAACCAGCGCACGCTGGCACGCACCAGCCACCACGCGGGCAAACCGACAAGTGCCATCAGCGGTGCGGCAATGAACAGGAAGCCCGTGGCTGGATCACAGCCATACAGCGCCGCCACCGTTTGCGCGCTGTCAAACAAGCCGGGCCACCACGCCAGCACCGCCGACACCAGGACGGGACCGGCAAAGGTGGCAATGATAATGCTGGAGCAAATACGCATGAGCGCCTCTTTGTAACTGCGTGGCCACATGACCATGAAGCTGAGCAAGGCGGCAAAGAAGGCGGCCAGCAAGGGCACGCCCAGCAGTTTGATCCAGGCAGCCCCTGCGGCGGTGATATCGATATGCATGATGTGCTTTCAGTTGCGGCAAAAAAGAACTGCGCTTGGCAGTTCGCTGTCATTCATTTGAGAAGGCCGCTTGCCGCCCTCCCCTTGCGCCGTTCCAAACAAGGCCGCCACCAGCGGATCGCGGCGCGCCGCACCGCGCGCCCAGCAGGCCGTGCGACATACCTGCGGCGGCAGCTCGGCCCAGCCGTCGAGCTCCTCGTCCGCTTCGCCCAGCGCGTACAAGGCGGGCCGCTGGCGCCGCGGCTCAGTGCAATGGCGCTGCGCCAGGTGTATCTGTCCCATGGCGCACATATGCCGCAAATAGCGGCTCATGGTGCCCGCATCGAGGCCCAGCAAGGCAGACAGTTGCGCCGCACTGGCCTGACCCTGCTCGCGAATGAACTGCGCGATACGGGCGATATGCAGCTGCGACTTCTTGCTGCGTCCCTGTAACTGGCGCCCCTGCCCTGGCCGCGCCCGGCTTTCCACCAACTGACTACTGTTCAACATCTGCCTGATCTCCCATGATGCTGCCTGCCGGCAGACGCTGTAGTGCGTTTGCGACAGGCAATGAATAGACTTTATCAATCGCTAATGTTAAAGTCAAGCATTTGGTAATTTATCAAACGGTAAATTTCAGGTTTAATGGGAACATGAATATGTATCAATACAGACGCGACCGCCTGCTGGCCCTGATCAGCGAGCACTACGACAACACGCGCAAGAAAGTTTCCGACATCAGCGGCTGGAGCGAGGCGCGCATCTCGCAAATCCTCTCCCCCACGTACCGCGAGGGACGCGCCTTCAGCGAAAAAATCGCGCGCAAGCTGGAAGCGGACCTGCAGCTCGATAGCATGTACTTTGACCAGGGAGCGGCGCCCGACCAGGCGGCGCTGGCGGCGCGTGCTTTGGGCGCCTTAGGTGAGGTGCAGCCGGTGGCGGTAGTCGATGGCGACGATGCGCGCTTCTACCCGATCCGCAAGGTCAAATTGCGCCTCTCGGCAGGCATTACCGGCTTTGCCATCGAAGCGGAAACACACGATGGCAGCACTATCAGCGTGCCGCGCAGCTGGGTCGAGCGCAATGGCTACCACCCTGAAAAACTGGTGGCTATCAAGGTCAAGGGCGAGAGCATGGAGCCGGCCCTGTACGAGGACGACGTGGTGATCATCAATACAGCCGACAAGCGGCCGGCCGACGGTATTGTGTTTGCCATCAATTACGAAGGCGAAGCGGTGGTCAAGCGCATGGCGCGCGATATCGGCGAATGGTGGCTGACCTCGGACAACCCGGACCAGCGCAAATATCACCGCAAGCTATGCCGCGGCAATGAATGTCTGATCGTGGGCAGGGTCGTGCGCAAGGAAAGCGACCGCATTTGAGAACAAAGTCTATCATTTGATAAACTCTGTTCTCATCATGGCGCTTAAGCCAATGCTGCCTGGATCTGCTGCAGCGATGCCGGATCATCCATCGACGTCAGGTCGCCCGGGCTGCGCCCTTCGCAGATAGCCTGAATGGAGCGGCGCAGCAGCTTGCCCGACCGCGTCTTCGGCAACTGTGCCACGAACAGCACGCGCGCGGGCCGCGCCACGGCGCCCAACTGGCGGTCGACCACGGCCATCACTTCGCGTTCCAGCGCCGCTTTCGCGTCCAGGCTGTCGAAACCCTGCGGGTCTTTCAGGATCACGAAAGCCATCGCCACCTGGCCTTTGAGCTTGTCTTCCACGCCCACCACCGCCACTTCCGATACATTCGGATGGCTGCTGATGCTTTCCTCGATTTCGCGCGTGCCCAGGCGGTGGCCGGCCACGTTGATCACGTCATCGGTGCGGCCCAGGATGAAGTAATAGCCGTCCGCGTCGCGCATGCCCCAGTCGAAGGTGGAATACACTTGGCGGCCGCTGAAGGTGGACCAGTAAGTGTCGACGAAACGCGCGTCGTCGCCGTAGACGGTCTGCATGCAGCCGGGCGGCAGCGGGCCTTCCAGCACCAGCACGCCCTTCTCATTGGTGCCGCACTCCTCGCCCGTCACTTCGTTAAGCAGCTTGACCTGGTAGCCGTACATGGCCAGGCCCGGGCTGCCCAGGCGCGTCGGCGTATCGGACACGCCTTTCGCCACCGACAAAATCGGCCAGCCCGTCTCCGTCTGCCAGTAGTTGTCGATGATGTCCACTTTCAGTTCGTCGGCGATCCATTGCGAGGTGGTTTCATCGAGCGGCTCGCCGGCCAGGTACAGCGCTTTCAGGGAGGACAGGTCGTGCTTGCGCATCAGCTCCACCGGATGCTTGCGCAGCACGCGGATGGCAGTCGGCGCCGAGAACATGCGCGTGACCTTGTATTTTTCAACGATGCTCCACCAGATGCCTGCATCGGGACAGATCGGCAAGCCTTCGTACAAGATGGTGGCCATGCCGGCGATCAGCGGGCCATACACGATGTAGGAATGACCCACCACCCAACCGATATCGGAGGTGGCAAAAAAGGTTTCGCCGGGCTTGCCGCAGAAGTTGTACTGCATCGACGATGCCAGCGCCACAGCATAGCCGCCCACGTCGCGCTGCACGCCCTTGGGCTTGCCCGTCGTACCCGAGGTGTACAGCACGTACGACGGCTCGTTCGATTCCAGCCAGGTGACAGGCACCTGCGCGTCCAGGTGCTGCTCGCGCAGGGTCGCGTAATCGACGTCGCGCCCCGGCGTCAGTTGCATCGGCAGCAGATGGCGATCGACCAGCAGCACTTGCTGCGGCTTGTGCGCGGCGATGCGGATGGCTTCATCGAGCAGCGGCTTGTAGGCGATCGCCTTGCCGTTGCGCGAACCGGCATCGGCGGAAAACACCAGTTTGGGCTGCGCATCGTCGATGCGGCTGGCCAGGCTGTTGGCGGCAAAACCGCCGAACACCACGGAATGCACGGCGCCGATGCGGGCGCAAGCGAGCATGGCGAACGCCGCCTCGGCGATCATCGGCATGTAGATCAAGACGCGGTCGCCCTTGACCACGCCCAGCGACAGCAAGATGGCGGCGCAACGCTTCACTTCGCGCTGCAGTTCGCGAAAGCTGTAGGTGCGCTCGGTATTGGTTTCGGTGGAAATGGCGATCAGCGCGGCCGCGTCACCGTGGCTATCGACCCAGCGGTCAACGGCGTTGTGGCACAAATTGGTGGTGCCGCCGACGAACCATTTGGCGAACGGCGGACGGGAATAATCAAGCACTTGCGAAAACGGGGTATGCCAATCGATCTTGTCCGCTTCCTCGCGCCAAAAAGCCTCCGGCGTGTCGATCGAGCGTTGATAAAATGCAGCGAAATTCATGTCTCCTCCGGTATGCGTGTAATCTGTGCCTGGCCTGGGCGAACTGCCCTGGCCAGCACTTTATGTGTGCTACCTGTTTGCCACGTGTGTGCTACCTGTGTGCCATCGGCCTACCACCTGCCTGCGTATTTCTGCCTAAAACGCGTCGCCGGGAACGCGCACAGTCCCTTCCATCAGCACGCGCGCGCTGCGGCTCATGATGGCTTTGGTGACGCTCCATGCGCCATCGACCTGCGCCGCCTCCGCCCCCACCATCAGGGTGCCGGACGGATGGCCGAAGCGCACGGCGTTGCGAAGGCCGCCGCCCGCCGCCAGGTTCACCAGAGTGCCGGGAATGGCCGCCGCCGTGCCGATGGCCACGGCCGCCGTGCCCATCATGGCGTGATGCAATTTACCCATCGACATGGCGCGCACCAGCAGGTCGATCTCGGCGGCTTCCACTTTTTTGCCGCTCGACGAAACATAGCTGGCCGGCTTGGCGACAAAAGCCACCTTCGGCGTGTGCTGGCGCTTCGCCGCTTCATCCAGATGGGAAATCAAGCCCATGCGCAAGGCGCCGTGCGCGCGGATAGTTTCGAAACGGGCCAGCGCGGCGGGATCGCCATTGATGGCGTCCTGCAGTTCCGTGCCCGTGTAGCCGATGGCGTGCGCATCGACAAAAATCGTCGGGATGCCGGCGTTGATCATGGTGACTGTCAGGCGACCGATGCCGGGCACGTCGAGCTCATCGACCAAGTTACCGGTAGGGAACATGGCCGAGCTGCCACCATCGCCACCCTCTTCTTCCGCAGCCGGGTCGAGAAATTCGAGTTTTACTTCGGCGGCCGGGAAGGTCACGCCATCGAGCTCGAAGGCGCCCGTTTCCTGCACTTCGCCATGCGCCATGGGAACGTGGGCGATGATGGTCTTGCCGATATTGGCTTGCCAGATGCGTACCGTGGCCACGCCGTTGTGTGGCAGGCGCGCGGCGTCCACCAGCGCGCTGGCGATGGCGAACGAACCGACGGCCGCCGACAGGTTGCCGCAATTGCCGCTCCAGTCGACAAAAGGCTTGTCGATGGAAACCTGGCCGAACAGATAATCGACGTCGTGATCCGGCTTATCGCTTGCCGCCACGATTACTGTCTTGCTGGTGCTCGACGTGGCGCCGCCCATGCCGTCGATCTGCTTGCCGTACGGGTCGGGGCTGCCGATCACGCGCAGCAGCAAGGCATCGCGCGCCGCGCCAGGCACTTGTGCGCTGGCGGGCAAATCGTGCAGGCGGAAAAACACGCCTTTGCTGGTGCCGCCACGCATATAGGTGGCGGGGATCTTGATTTGGGGTTGATGGGTCATTGGAGTTCCTGCGTTGAATGTGTCCTTAAACCCAACGGCGAAGCGCCGGGGTCGGACCCTGAGGGTCCGACCCCAGAACTTGCCTTTGGGACAAATTACGCGATCACATCACCACTACGCCGCCTTCGACGACTCGAGGAAATCCTGGGCGAAGCGTTGAAGAACGCCACCCGCCTCGTAAATCGAGACCTCTTCGGCCGTATCGAGGCGACAGGTGACCGGCACTTCGAGCGTTTCACCGTTCTTGCGGTGGACCAGCAAGGTCAACGTGGAGCGCGGCGTGCGCTCGCCAACGACGTCGTAGGTTTCGCTGCCATCGAGGCCCAGTGTCTTGCGGTTCACGCCGGGCAAAAACTCCAGTGGCAGCACGCCCATGCCCACCAAATTGGTGCGGTGGATGCGCTCGAAGCCTTCGGCAACGATGGCTTCCACGCCGGCCAGGCGCACGCCCTTGGCAGCCCAGTCGCGCGAAGAACCCTGGCCATAATCGGCGCCGGCGATGATGATCAAGGGCTGCTTGCGCTCCATGTACACCTCGATGGCTTCCCACATGCGCGAGATGGTGCCTTCCGGCTCGATGCGCGTGAGCGAACCGGCCTTCACCTTGCCATCCTCGATCACCATCTCGTTTTTCAGGGTCGGGTTGGCAAAGGTCGCGCGCTGCGCCGTCAAATGGTCGCCCCGGTGCGTGGCGTAGGAATTGAAGTCTTCCTCGGGCAAGCCCATCTTCGCCAGATACTCGCCAGCTGCGCTATCGAGCATGATGGCATTTGATGGCGACAAATGATCGGTCGTGATGTTGTCGCCGAGGACCGCCAGCGGACGCATGCCTTTCAATGGACGGGCGCCAGCGAGCGCACCTTCCCAGTACGGCGGACGGCGGATATACGTGGTATTCGGACGCCAGTCGTACAGCGGGCTGACCTTGATGCCGTCGTCGACCTGCGCGGCAAACATGGGAATGTACACCTTGCGGAACTGCTCCGGCTTGACACTGGAAGCGACGATGGCGTCGATTTCTTCGTCCGATGGCCAGATATCCTTCAACTGGATAGGCTTGCCATCCGGGGCGATGCCCAGCACATCCTTCTCGATATCAAAGCGGATGGTGCCGGCAATCGCATACGCCACCACCAGCGGCGGCGAGGCGAGGAACGCCTGTTTCGCGTACGGGTGGATGCGCCCATCGAAGTTGCGGTTGCCCGACAAAACGGCCGTGGCGTACAGGTCGCGCGACACCACTTCTTCCTGGATGACAGGATCGAGCGCGCCCGACATGCCGTTGCACGAAGTGCAGGCAAACGCCACCACGCCAAAGCCCAATGTTTCGAGCTCCGGCATCAGGCCCGCTTCCTGCAAATACAGTTCCACGGTTTTCGACCCTGGCGCCAGCGAGGACTTGACCCACGGTTTGCGTGTCAGTCCCAGGCGGTTCGCATTGCGCGCGATCAGGCCGGCGGCGATCATGTTGCGCGGGTTGTTCGTGTTGGTGCAGCTGGTAATGGCGGCGATGATGACGGCGCCGTCCGGCATCTTGCCCGGCTCGTTTTCCACTACGCCGGAGATCCCGCGCGCGGCCAGTTCCGACGTCGGCACGCGGTTGTGCGGATTCGACGGCCCGGCGATATTGCGCACGACGGACGACAGATCGAACGTCAGCACGCGCTCATATTGCGCGTCGACCAGGCTGTCGGCCCATAGGCCAGTCTCTTTGGCGTACAACTCCACCAGCTTCACCAGTTCATCGTCGCGGCCCGTCAATTTCAAATACTTGATGGTTTGCGCGTCGATGTAGAACATGGCAGCGGTGGCGCCAAATTCCGGCGCCATATTGGAAATCGTGGCGCGGTCGCCCAAGGTCAGGTGCGCAGCGCCCTCGCCAAAGAATTCCAGGTAAGACGAGACGACCTTTTGCTTGCGCAAAAATTCCGTCAGCGCCAGCACCGTGTCGGTAGCCGTGATGCCCGGCTGTGGCTTACCTGTCAGCTTGACGCCGATGATGTCGGGCAAACGCATCCACGAGGCGCGGCCCAGCATCACGCTTTCCGCTTCCAGGCCGCCCACGCCGATGGCGATCACGCCCAGCGCGTCGACCATGGGCGTGTGCGAATCCGTGCCCACCAAGGTGTCCGGATAGGCTACGCCATCTTGCACCTGGATCACGGGCGACATGCGCTCCAGATTGATCTGGTGCAAGATGCCATTGCCTGGCGGGATCACGTCGACGTTTTTAAACGCCTTCTTGGTCCAGTCGATGAAGTCGAAACGATCTTCATTGCGGCGGTCTTCGATGGCGCGGTTCTTGGCGAAGGCGTCGGGGTCGAAACCGCCGCACTCGACGGCCAGCGAATGGTCCACTACCAGCTGCGTCGGCACGACGGGATTGACCAGGGCCGGGTCGCCGCCCTGGGCCGCGATGGCGTCGCGCAGGCCGGCCAAGTCGACCAGGGCGGTCTGGCCCAGGATGTCATGGCAGACGACGCGCGCCGGAAACCATGGAAAATCGAGGTCGCGACGGCGCTCGATGAACTGGCTAAGCGATGCGTTCAAGGTCGCCGGGTCGCAGCGGCGCACCAGGTTTTCGGCCAGCACGCGCGAGGTATAGGGCAAGGTGGCGTAGGCGCCTGGGGCGATCGCATCGACGGCGGCGCGCGTGTCGAAGTAGTCTAGCCCTGTCCCCGGCAAGGGCTTGCGATGCAGGGTGTTCATATTAGAGGTCATTATTTGCGGTCCTTGATGGGCACGAATTCCAGGTCTTCCGGGCCCACGTAGTTGGCGCTCGGGCGGATGATCTTGTTGTCGATGCGCTGTTCGATGATGTGGGCGGCCCAGCCCGAAGTGCGCGAAATGACGAACAGCGGCGTAAACATCGCCGTCGGCACGCCCATCATGTGGTACGACACGGCCGAGAACCAGTCCAGGTTCGGGAACATGTTCTTGATTTCCCACATGACCGATTCCAGGCGCTCGGCGATGTCGAACATTTTCGTGGAACCGGCTTCCTGCGACAGCGAACGGGCCACTTCTTTGATGACCACGTTGCGCGGGTCGGAAATCGTGTAGACGGGGTGGCCGAAGCCGATCACCACTTCCTTGCTGGCCACGCGCTCGCGGATATCGGCTTCCGCTTCGTCGGCATTGTCGTAGCGTTTCTGGATATCCAGCGCCACTTCGTTTGCGCCGCCGTGTTTCGGGCCGCGCAGCGCGCCGATGGCGCCCGTGATGGCCGAGTGAATGTCCGAACCCGTGCCGGCAATGACGCGGCTGGTGAAGGTCGAGGCATTGAATTCATGTTCCGCGTACAGGATCAGCGACGTGTGCATGGCCTTTTCCCACGACGCCGATGGTTTTTCGCCGTGCAGCAGGTGCAGGAAGTGGCCGCCGATCGAGTCGTCGTCCGTTTCCACTTCGATGCGCTTGCCGTTATGGCTGTAGTGGTACCAGTACAGCAGCATGGAGCCGAACGACGCCATCAGGCGGTCGGCGATGTCGCGCGCGCCCGGCGCGTTATGGTCGTCTTTTTCCGGCAGCGTGCAGCCCAGGACAGACACGCCGGTGCGCATCACATCCATCGGGTGGGCAGCGGCCGGCAGCGCTTCCAGCGCCGCTTTCACTGCTGATGGCAAGCCGCGCAAGGAGCGCAATTTGGCTTTGTAGCCTTTCAGTTCAGCGCTAGTCGGCAATTTTCCGTGCACCAGCAGATAAGCGATTTCCTCGAATTCGCAGCTGTCGGCCACGTCCAGGATGTCATAGCCACGGTAGTGCAAATCGTTGCCGGTCTTGCCGACCGAGCACAGCGCCGTATTGCCGGCGGTGACGCCGGACAGGGCGACGGATTTTTTAGGCTTGAAAGTGGCGGCTTGCGGTGCGGTCATTGTGTTCTCCAGAAAATGATTGTCAGTCCAGCGCGGCGGGCCCGGGATTCCCACGGCCCGCTCTTTTATCGGTGCTTACTTCTTTTGCGCGGCGAACAGCGCATCGAGCTTTTGCTCGAAGTCGTGGTAATTGATCGATTCATACAGTTCCATGCGCGTCTGCATGGTATCGACGACATTTTTTTGCGTGCCGTCGCGGCGCAGGGCGCGGTAGACGTTCTCGGCCGCCTTGTTCATGGCGCGGAAGGCCGACAGCGGGTATAGCGCCAAGCCCACGTGGGCGCTGCGCAATTCGTCCAGCGTGAACAGCGGTGTAGAACCAAATTCCGTGATGTTGGCCAGGATAGGCACGTTGACGGCCTTGGCGAACGTGGCGTACATGTCCAGGTCCGTGATCGCTTCCGGGAAGATCATGTCGGCGCCCGCCTCGACACAGGCGACGGCGCGTTCCAATGCCGCTTCCAGGCCATCGACGGCCAACGCATCGGTGCGCGCCATGATGACGAAGTTCGGGTCGGTGCGCGCATCGACGGCGGCCTTGATACGGTCGACCATTTCCTCCTTGCTGACGATTTCCTTGCCCGGACGATGACCGCAGCGCTTGGCGCCCACCTGGTCTTCGATGTGCAAGCCGGCAGCGCCGAACTTGATCATCGATTTCACGGTGCGCGCCACGTTGAAGGCGGAAGAACCGAAGCCCGTGTCGGCATCGACCAGCAGCGGCAGGTCGCATACGTCGGTGATGCGACGGATATCGGTCAGGACGTCGTCCAGGCTGGAAATGCCCAGGTCGGGCAAGCCCAGCGAGCCGGCCGCGACGCCGCCGCCAGACAAATAAATAGCTTTATAGCCGGCACGCTTGGCCAGCAAGGCGTGGTTGGCGTTAATGGCGCCAACGACTTGCAAGGGGGATTCTTCCTGGACGGCCTTGCGAAATGCGGCACCTGCGGAGTATTGAGTCATGTCTTCACCTTATGGGATTCGGGTCGTCCCGAATGTTTCATGGACTTGCTATGAGCATCAGTGTTGCAAATGCCGTGCCAGCACCTTGCACGTGCCCGGGAAGGGTGCCACAGCATGGTGAGATACGAGGGGAAATGGCCTGTATCGGCCGCTTGCGCACGCTCACGCAGCAGGACAGCGCTGCCGCGTTAAGTGTAGACGGTGTTTCATTTTTGTTTCAACTATTTCAGTTGAAACAAATGTTTGAAACATGCAACACGCAACACGCAATCATTGCCGAAGCCAAAGCAGGCGCTCGATCAGCCGGCAATCAGGGGGGGGGGAGCGAAAGACGCTGCGGTGCGCAGCAGTAATTGAATGAAAAACAGCCGGCGGGCGCCGGCTGCAGCAGTACTGGAAAACCAGGAATCAAGACTCGGGACTCAGGCCAGGCGTACCAGCGGGTTGGCGATGATGTTGTCGATCTGGCGCACCGCCTCTTCGCAGGCGGCGGCAATGGCACCCTCCTCGTCGTCGCGCACGAACTGCATGGTCGAGCCTTCGAACACTTCCAGGCCTTCCGCAGTGGCGCGTTCGATGTCGCAACTGGCCGACCATTTGCCGTCGCTGGCGGGCACGGCCAAGGGAACGATTTCCCAGCCTTTGTAGTGAATTTTAGAACTGCTACCCATACGGTGCCTCCTTCGTGACTGACTCAATAATGGAAATCGTAGCATGAAGCGCAGCTGGTAGCGACGTGTTTCAGGCAGCAGCACGTGCTCAGGCTCACTTTCGGACGAAACGATTTGCGCTGGCTCAAGGACGCAACAGATTATCCACTTCCGTCCTCGCCACTTCCAAGCCGGCCGTGCAAGCCGTCTCGGGCGCCGCGTAGCCGCCCAAGGTGCGGCTACGCGTAATCGCTTGCGCCGCCGTCTCGCCTTCGCGCTGCAGGCGGTAAGTAAAATCCCACAAATCGTCATTATCTTTTTGCGCGGTGACCGACATCGTAAAACCGCGGTACTCTTCGCTGCGTGCAGTGGTATCGTGCATGAGCTCTCCTTGTCAAAAAGAGCTTAGCACGCGGCAAGCGCGAGGGTGCGCACGACTGGGACAGACGTTGACGCGCACGCTTATCTGTTTTCCGCATGGAAAATGTCAGTTTCCAACATTTTTTAGCCTACACTGACGATATAATGTTCTTCCCTGTCCGTCCCTTGCCGCCGCGATGACCCCACAAATCCAAGCCTTCTTCGACCCCGCCACCGCCACCGTCACCTATGTTGTGTATGAGACCGATGGCCGCGACTGCGCCATCATCGACTCCGTGCTCGACTACGATCCGAAGGCCGGCCGCACCTCGACCACCTCGGCCGACAAGGTGATCGCCTTCGTGCGCGAACACGGCTTGCAATGCCGCTGGCTGCTGGAAACGCATGCGCATGCCGACCACCTATCGGCCGCGCCCTACCTGCAGCAGCAACTGGGCGGCGACGTGGCCATCGGCGCCGCCATCCAGACGGTGCAACGCGCCTTCGCCGCCGTCTACCACCAGGATGCAGCCAAGGCCGACGGTTCGCAGTTCGACCAGTTATTTGCACCCGACCAGGTATTTCATATTGGCCAGTTGGAAGTGCGCGCCCTGCACGTGCCCGGCCATACGCCGGCCGACCTGGCTTACCAGATCGGCGATGCGGTGTTTGTGGGCGACACCTTGTTCATGCCGGACGTGGGCTCGGCCCGCTGCGACTTTCCCGGCGGCTCGGCATCCCTGCTGTACCGCTCCGTGCGGCGCCTGCTATCGCTGCCGCCGCAAACGCGGCTGTTCATGTGCCACGACTACCCGCCCAACGGCCGCGCGCCGCGCTGGGAAGTGACGGTGGCCGAACAGCGTGCCAGTAACATCCATTTGCGCGACGGCATCACGGAAGAACAATTCGTGGCCATGCGCACGGGCCGTGACGCCACGCTGGACATGCCGACATTGATCTTGCCCGCCATCCAGGTCAATATCAACGCGGGCAAGCTGCCCGAGCCGGAAGACAATGGCGTGCGCTACCTCAAGATACCGCTGGACGCGATCTGACTCCGCCCGCACTTCTGTAGACGCACCTCCTTTATTGTCACCACGCAAGTTCCACCTCAGGCAAGGCGCATGCAGTGCAGATCGCCTGAGCTTGCTTGGGCGAAAACATTTCCGTCCTGCTATGGTTGAGCTTAGCCCATGATGCGGCTGGCCCCATGCAGGGCCATTCGCAGCAAGGCGACTTCATTTAGTCCTGCTGCGGCGCGCGCCCAATCTCGCCGTCGATATTGGCCAGGAACCAGGCTAGCGACGACATCAGCGCCACGTTGCGCTTCAGGTTCTCCGGGTCGACCTTATCCAGGGTGTCGGCCGGCGTATGGTGGTAGTGGAAATAGCTATGGCTGTCGACCAGTGGCTCGAAACTGGGCACGCCGCCCGTTTCCAGGCGGTGCAAGTCGCCCGTGCCCAGCGCGTCGCGGCGCGTAAACGCGTGCGCGCCCATCGCTTGCAGGGCGGCGCGCAGGGGCGCGAAGAGTTTTTCCGACTTCGCTTCCACGCTGGCGAGGATGCCGAACGGGCGCCCGGCGCCGCTGTCCATCTCGATGGCCGCATATTGTTTGCCGAGCGCCTGCTTGTGGGCCTCGAAATACGCCTGCCCGCCACGCCCGCCGTTTTCCTCGTTCATCCAGGCGATCACGCGGATGGTGCGGCGCGGACGGTAGTCGAGCTTTTTCAGGGTTTCCACCACGCCCATGGCCGCCACCACACCCGCGCCGTCGTCGTGCGCGCCCGTGGCCAGATCCCAGGAATCAAGGTGACCCGAGACCACCACCACTTCGTCGGCTTTGTCCGTACCGGGCCAGTCGGCGATCACGTTGTAGCTGTCCGCGTCGGGCAGGTTTTGCGGCGTCAAAGTCAGGTGCATTTTCAGAGGCCCGCGCGCAGCCAGGCGGGCGATCAGCAAGGCGTCTTCCACCGTGACGGCGGCGGCAGGAATGCGTTTGTTGTCATCGAGCCCCGTAGCGCCCGCGTGCGGGATGCGGAAGTTGGCGCCGCCGATCGAGCGTACCAGCGCGGCAGCCGCGCCCAGTTCGGCCGCCGCCTTCGGTCCATTGAAACGAAAGCGCGAGCCCTGGCCGTAAGTGACGCCAGCCAGGCCGCGCTCGGCCATCTCCTGGTCGAACGGCGTATCGATCAGCACGATAGCG
Source organism: Janthinobacterium sp. CG_23.4 (assembly GCF_029892305.1). Classification (NCBI taxonomy): domain Bacteria; kingdom Pseudomonadati; phylum Pseudomonadota; class Betaproteobacteria; order Burkholderiales; family Oxalobacteraceae; genus Janthinobacterium; species Janthinobacterium sp. CG_23.4. The sequence continues at coordinate 2,924,688 of NZ_JARXUX010000001.1, forward strand.
CCCTTCACTTGCGCTGCGCGCGCCTTGAGTTCCTCGAAGCTTTTGACGATGATAAGGGGCGCCGTCAGGCCGGCAGCCGGGGTGGCACCCGAGCCGCCCAGGGCGGTGAGCACCACGCGCTGCGAGACGCCCTGCGGACGGCCGGCGTAATCGACGATTTCCGCCGTCTCCACGCCGCGCACCCAGTGCGGCACTTTCACGGGCTGCAAGGTGACGCTGGCGCCCAGTTGGCGCATGGCCTCGGCCACCTGCTGCACGGCGGCGGCGGCGCCGGCCGAGCCGGACAGGCGCGGGCCGATCAAATCGGTCATGTCGGCCAGGCGCGCATACGCCCAGTCGCTTTGCAGCGCCGTATCGCGCACCTGCGCCAGCGCTTGCGGCGCATTGCCTGGCGCGCCAGCCAAGGCGCCGGCGCTGGCGATACAGCCAAGGGCGAGGGTAATGGCGAAGCATAAAGAGGGACGGCGCAGTGGCGCGCCAGTGGGGTTGGTATGCATGTAATTCCAATTCCAGTCAACAAGGTCGAAGCGGGTGCAGCGTGGCCATGGGCAAAGCAAGGCAAGGTTTTCCACGATAGCGTATTTGTTCTGTCATTGCAGCAACTTTTGCGCATTCGATTGGCGCCTCCCGCCACAGTCGATTACCATGCAGAGCATGATCGCTACCGGATACCGCCATGCTCAAGGGAACCCTCTGCACCGTCCGGCATGTGCAGGCCGCCGACCTCAGTACCTATATTGCGCTCGTCAACGACCTGCCCTCGCGCGGCGAGTTTTTCTCCATGCAGTTCAAGTCGCCCGAAGCCATGCGGCGCGATTTCCTGCAATCGGGCTTTGTCACCGAGGATAGCGAATTATTCCTCATCGAAGACAAGGCGCAGCACATCATCGGCACGATCACGCATTTCAAGAGCCGCACGCCAACCGCGCGCGAGATCGGCTATCGCCTGTTCGAGCGGCAGCGCGACGGGCGCGGCTACATCAGCGAAGCGACGCGCCTGCTGGTCGACTACCTGTTCAAGGCTCATCCCTATCACCGGCTGGAGCTGCTGATGGACCCGCTGAACATCGGTTCCGAGCGCATCGCGCAAAAGAACGGTTTTACCCAGGAAGGCTTGCTGCGCCAGGCATTCTTTATTAATGGCGTGATGCGCGATGTCAAAATGTACAGCCTGCTTCGGCCCGAATGGCAGGCGCGCATGCCCTGACTTGTCACCCTCGCGGCGGGAATGTAAGGAGTTGTATTAGACGTGGAACAAGCTTGTGACAGCAGCTATAGTCCACTCCATGCAGATCATTGTGATCTCGCCGCAATGGAAGGAAATGCCATGTTAAACAAAAAACTGCTGGGTGCGGCAATGGTAGCGGCGGTGGTGGTGTCTTCGGCCGCAGTTGCCGGTGACCGCAACTTCAATACCGTTGCAGGCGCCGTCGTCGGAGCAGCCATTGGCAACAGCACCGGCGGGGGTAACGGCGCGATCGTCGGTGGCGTGCTTGGCGCGGCCATCGGCAACAGCATCAGCACGCGTGACCGCCATGACCGCTACGACCGCTATGATCGCTACGACAGCCGTGGCGGCTATCGCGGCAGCTACCGCGAAACCTATTATGCGCCGCGGCCGCGGCCGGTCTACTACGCCCCGGCGCCGCAGCCCGTGTACTACGCGCCACCACCGCGCTACTACGGCCCGCCGGCTGTCATCTATGTACAGCCGGGTCGCGGTTACTACCGCGACCATGGCCGCCGCGACTACCATGAACGCGAGCGTGACCATGGTTGGGACCATCGCCGCTAAGGACTGCCCCGCACCTGCACCATGAAAAACCTGCGCCAGCCTGCTGCCGCAGGTTTTTTGTTATTTTTGTTAGATAAGCAAGGTATCGCCGACGCACAATTTCGGCTAAGCTGTGTTCTATGATCAACATTACTGGCCGTCTCGACCGCAGCAACCGATGCATTTAATCCAAGACGCGCTCGACTTCGGTCCCTGGCTCGATGCTGCCGCCAGCAGCAGCGTGGGTGCCGGCCCGGCGCCACGGCGCGAGAACCAGGATAATTTCCTGCTGATCGATGCCAGCGGCCACGCCGTTTGCCTATCGCAGCAGGCGCCATTGCACTGCCAGGTGCCGGGCTGGCCGCGCGGCCATGTGCGCGCCGCCGTACTCGATGGCATGGGCGGCCACGGCCAGGGTCGCGAGGCGGCAGAAGCGGCCGTGCAAGGCTTGCTGGGCGTGCCCGCCTGCGGCGATACGGCCAGCCTGGCAGCCAGACTGGACCAATTGCATACGCGCTTGCAAGACAATTTTTCCAGGGCAGCACCGGCACAGGCGCGTCCGCCCGGCACCACCCTGACCTTGCTGGAAATACCGCCCGGCGAAGCGCCACTGCTGTATCACGTGGGCGATTCACGCCTGTATGAACTTGTTGACGGCCTAGCCAACATCCTCACCGTCGACCACGTGCCAGCCACCGCGTACGCCATGCGCGGCGCGCTAGACGAGGCGCGCTGGCGCGCTGCCGTGCATGGCGAGCACCATCCGCAAATATCGCAGGCTTTTATTTTAGGCAATGCCATCAGTGACAGCTGGCAACTGGCCAAGCCCCTGCGCGGCCTCGATGCATCCACCTTGCCATCGTTCCTGGCACACCTGGGCGACCGCCGCGTGCTACGCGTGCGCCCCGGCGCCCACTATGTGCTGGCCAGCGACGGCTTCTGGGCCTGCGACGATCCGCTGGCCCTCATTGCCCGCTGGCCAGCCTTGTGCGCCGGCAAGACTGCAGCCCAAGCCGTCAGTGCCTTGTTTGACGACTTCCTGTCGCAGCCACCAAAAGGCTTGCATAGCGATAACATCACCTTGCTGGCGCTGCGTTTCGGTGCCGCTTTCAGCGGCCCAGGCGGCTAGCTGCCAGATAACCGGCCGTGGCCGACACGGCCGACAACACGCTGCCCCAGGCCATGTCGAGCACCGTCAAGCCCAGCGGCCAGCCGCGCAAAGTGGCATAGTTGCTCAAATCGTAGGTACCGTAAGCAAGCAGTCCCAGCAGCGCGCCCAGTGCTGCCGCCGTGCGCGCACGGCGCGCGCGCAGGCCAGGCAGGATGGCAAAGACCAGCAACCCCGCCACGTACAGCAGATAAAACAGGATGGCCGGCGCCCAGCGGGGCGACTGCGCCAATAGCGGCCCCAACGCTGCGGAGTACACGGAGGGCATCAGCACTCCCAGCCACAGGGCATCGATGGCCAGGAATACACACAAGGTGGCACCATAGGCTATGGCAAGCTGGAACGGACGTTGGACAGGCATGGTCATCTTTCGGAGTCAGGCGGCGTGTGAAGGTTGCGCAGGTAACGCTGCGCCAGCATACTACCAAACGCCATCAGGTTCGGATGGCGGGCACTGAAATGGGCAGCCGGCGCAGGCGCGTGGTGACGGGAAAAAATGCATGACATATTAAAATAGCATGTTAATAAATACATGAAATATTCTTTTATGCAATAGTTTCCGCAACATGTGTTGTGAGGTGTCAGCAAAGACATCAATTTGGCTAAAAAGAGCGTGTTCCGCGCTGCGAAAGTTGCCAAGCCGGAGCAAAAGCGCGTAAGCTCTTGGCTAACACTGAGGGCAATATGTCCCCGCTCGATTCGAGTCAAAATGTCATGAAAAAATGCAGCAACCCGGAGCACCCGCACTGTACGTTCTGGGTCTTGCCTGGGGATACAGTATGCGCGGGCAACCACCCGCAAGCAACGACTACTCCCAGCAGCTATGACCTGTTGTCCGCACTGCGCAACGCCCGTTCCGAACCATCGGCAACGGCGTTAGCGCACGCCCGGGCACATGACGCTGCCTCACAAGGCGTGAAGTGCGTCGTGTCGCCCCCGGCCGCGCCGCCGACACTCAGGCCCGCTCCCGCTCCTGCCCCCGCCGCCGCAGCGGCGCTCCCGGCCTACCAGCCAGCGCAAGCCCATCTGCACATCAGCGGCTTTGATCCCCGCGCGGCAGGCGGACGGCAAACGCTGAAAATGGCATTGCGCGGCATGAGCACGGCCTGCGCACCACAACTGACGCTGCGCCTGCGCTCGGAGCTGATCCCGCGCGGCCATGTACAGCATGATTTCGTGCGCACCACGCGCGGCGACTGGCGCCCCGTGTTTGTCGAGTTCTCCTCGCGCAACAAGGAACATGGGCAATACCAGATCGAAGTCGAAGTGCATAGCCACGTCGATGGCGCGGTGGCGCAGAAATGGGTCTGCACCTTCGTCATCCTGGTGCCGCGCCGCGACGCCACCCTGACGGAAATTCATCAAATCTTCCTCAGCACGCACAAGAACGTGCGCGTGATGGCCGACGACGCCTCGATTGCCCGCGTGACCGGTGGCGACGGCTGCAACCTCGACGTGATGGCGCGCAATGCCGGCATCGCCCACGTCGACTTGTCGGCGCCGCAAGGCAAGATCGACATGGGTTTTACCACCATTGCCTGGGACGAGGAATTGATCGAAGTCGACTTGCCCGCCGCCAGCCACTGCCATCCTCACCCGAGCCAGGCCGCCTGTCTCGTCAATGCGGCGCCGGAAGCGGGCGAACAACGCCAGATCCGCCTGTTCGCACTGGAAGAATGCCTGTTGGGCCGCTTCGAGCTGGTGGACCCGGAAGCGGACGTACTGCTCAGCCATTTCGGTCCCGACGGCCAGGACAACAATGGCCTGACGCGCCGCCTGTCGGGCCGCCATGCCATCATCCGGCGCAGCGGGCAAGGCTTTGAAATCGAGGACGTGTCGCGCTATGGCATGCTGCTCGACGGCGTGTGGCCGGGCAAGCACAAGCCCGTCGCCCTGCGCCTGGGCATGCGCATCGAATTGTCCGCCAGCATCAAGGGCATCGTCGTGCTCTGCGTGACGGCCATCCTTGCGCACGGCGTGATCCTGCACCGCATTGACCACGGCGCGCGCGCCGAATGTTTTTACCTGCTGCTGCCGGAAGCCCAGCCCTCGCCGGCCACCCACCTGGCCACGCCGCAAGCGAGCTGCCTGCCCTTACTATTCCACCGCAATGGCGGTTTCTGGCACCGCGATAGCGCCACTGGCAAGGACACAGCACTGGCACCGGCCACCGCTCTGGATAAACTCAGCGGCTTCGCGCGGCACAAGCGCTTCGCCAGCGAACCGTATCCGGAATGCTGGATCATCCGCACCGAAGGCGCGGCGCTGTGCGATAGCAACAGCGCACTGACCGCATAGCCCCCTCCATACGCCAGCGCCTGAAAAAACGTCTGACGGCTATCTGCCATAGGCACACGCTTTTCAAGGCAATAGCTGCGCCCATCAACCGACTGCTTCCAGTATCGCGCGCTCTGCGCCACTACCTTATCAGGAACACAATGCACTTGCGCGGCCAGCATGGCGTGACGGACTGCCTGGCAAGACCCTCCGACACATAATTTAACAAATTATCGCCATATATTCTGCAAATACTCCCCATTCACGCCCGTGTATACTGTATATTCATCCAGTTAATATCCCTCGCATTTCACAAAGCGTCCGCGTGACGTTTAACATTTCCTATGGCTTCCAACAAAGCGCATCATGCGACCGGTTGGGCGGCCGGCGTGATCGCCGCAGCCCTCGTCGCACACGCTGACGCCGGTGGCCCCTATCAAGTGCTGAGCATGCTCGCCTTTGTCATGGGAGCACTCGGCGGCACGGCGCCGGACTGGCTGGAAGTAGCCTGGTGGGCACGCACGCACCGGCTATGGATCACGCACCGCACCTGGACCCACTGGGGCCTGGCCTGGATCGCCCTGCTCGTCTACACCTACCTGCAATTGCCGCATCACTTCTGGGCACCGCCCCTGTTTGGCTTTGCCGCCGGCGGCATCATGCATCTGCTGGCCGACTGGCCCAATCCGCTGGGCGTGCCTTGGATTTTCCGCCGCCACTCGCTGCGCTGGTGGAAAAGCGGTCGCCACGACCTCATCGTCATCATGGCCGCCTGGCTGGCCGCCAGCGTCGTGGCCGATCACGTATTTTTTGAGGGCATCCACCTGCGGCGCACCCTGCTGGCGCTCAGCAGCCTGCTGCACTGGTCCGCCGGCGCACTCCAAGCGGCCTGGGAGGATCTGCAACAGTGGCAGCAGCGCTGGCGCCTGGGCGACTGACGCCCGTTGACGCCAGCCGGTGGCAGTAATCAAGCCAGACGCCCCTGCAGGGGGCTAGCTTGCAGGACGCAACGGCGCCTTCGGCAACGCAATGAACTCCGTCTCGCCCGGCACTCGCCCCATGCGCTGGGCGCTCCAGTCATCGGCCGCCTGCGCCAAGCGCTCCTTGCTCGATGAGACGAAGTTCCAGAACAGGAAGCGGTGGCCATCGAGCGGCTCGCCGCCGATGACAACAAACTGCACTGGGCCGCTGCCTGCCGCCACCACGGGTGCGGCGCCTCCCTCAAGCAAGGCCATGCTGTGCGGCAGCAACGCCACGCCATCGATCAATATCTGTCCGCTGATCGGGTAGATCGCCGCTTCCGCCGGCAAGCCCTCCAGCAGCAGCGCCTTGCCCGCCTGCAGCGCCACGTCCAGGTACAAGGTCTGCATGTAAGTGCGCACGGGCGAGCTCTGACCAAAGGCCGTGCCAATCAACACTTTCACGATAGCGCCATCGAGCGGCACGACGGGAATGTCGGCCTGCGGCGTGTGCGTGAAACTCGGCTCATCCTCTTCATGCGCCTTTGGCAGCGCGGCCCACAGCTGCAAGCCATGCGTGCGATGCGGCTGGCCAGCAAGGTCGTGCGGCGTGCGCTCGGAATGCACGATGCCGCTCCCGGCCGTCATCAAGTTGATGGCGCCCGGTTCGATGCGCTGGTAGGAACCGATGCTGTCGCGGTGGTCGATCGCGCCCTCGAACAAATAGGTGACGGTGGCCAAGCCAATATGCGGATGCGGGCGCACGTCGTGGTTGGCGTCGGGCGCGACGTCGATGGGACCGAAATGGTCAAAGAAAATGAAGGGTCCGACGGCCTGCTTGACGGCCGAGGGCAGCAGACGGCGCACGACAAAGCCGCCACCGAGATCCTTTTCATGGCTCTTCAGGATGGCCACGCTCATGCCAGCACCGTCGTCACTTCGGTGGTAACGGCCGTCATCAGCTTGTGCAGCGGGCATTTGCCGGCTGCGGCCAGCAATTCCTGGCGCTGCGCGTCGCTCAAGTCACCGCTCAGATGCACGGTGGCGGCCAGGCGATACACGCCCTTGCGCTCTTCGCTGGCATCGCGCTCGGTCGACACTTCCACGTGTTCCAGGGGAATGCCCTTGTGTTTGGCGTACCAGACGACGGTGAGCGCCTTGCAGGCCGACAGGGCCGCGTCATACAGGTCGTGCGGCGACGGACCGGCATCGCCGCCGCCCTCTGCCACCGAGACGTCGGCGGAAATGATATGGTCGCGCACGTGCACGATGTGGCGCATGGCTTGCGACTGGTCGCGGATGGCGGTGATGGTCATGGCGTTCCTCGCGGCGTTTGGAAAGCCACAATGTACACCGTTTGCCCGCTTGGCGCAGTCGACTCGGGGCCCGCAGGGGCAGACAGACGGACAGCATGGACAGCGGGCGGTGTTTGAACACGCGCACTCGAGCATCGTCAAGATGCATGCAGCATGCAGCAGTATCACTTCCTTGCCAACATGATGGCATGCCTCCCCTAATCGAGCGTGCGCGCCACGCGAAAGCCCACGATGTCGTTCGACAGCACGGTGGAAAAACCGTTGCGCAGGGCCGAGCGCAGATAGCGCGGATGGTACAGCCAGGAACCGCCGCGCAGGACGCGCCGGCTGCTGTCGCTACCGCTTTCCCATGCGCTGCCATCAGCGGGCGCGCCGGCGTAATTATCATGCACCACGTCCTGCACCCATTCCCACACATTGCCATGCATGTCGAACAAGCCCCATGAATTGGGCGCGAAGGTGCCCAGCGCGCTGGTGCCGCCCCGGTACCCGCCGCGCGGGCCGCCGTTATAGACATACAGGCCGTCGTAGTTGGCTTGCTCGGTGCTGATCGTGTCGCCCACGTTGAAGGCCGTGCGCGTGCCGGCGCGGCAAGCGTATTCCCACTCAGCTTCGCTGGGCAGGCGGTAATGCCGCCCGGTGCGCGCGCTCAGCCAGGCCAAGTATAGCTGCGCGTCATTCCAGCTTACGCCGACCACCGGATGCTGGTCGTTCTGCACGAAACCGGGATTGTCCCAGTCCGTTTCCGAACCACCCACCCATTGCGTCGCCTGCACAAAGGTGCGCCATTCGCCCACACTGACAGGGTGGCGCGCCAGCGCGAACGGCCGTTCGATGCCAACCCAGTGCTGCGGTGTCTCGCGCCCCAGCCAAGCCTGTTGCGAGCCGGCCTCGATGGCGACCTTGTGCTCCATCTCGTGCGCGCCCATCTGAAAGCGACCGCTGGGAATGAGCACCAATTCCGGCCCCTGCCCCGCGCCATCGAGGAAAGCATCGCGCAAGATGCCTTCGGCATTGGCCACCGGCTCCACGTGCTGCGCTTCTGCTGCCGGCGCCGGTGCCGGCACCGGCGCCGGGGCAGTTGCGGCAACGGCGCGGCTGGCCTCTTGCTTGCGCGCGCGTTCCTGCTCGGCGCGATACGCCGCCTCCGCCTTGGCGACGATAGCCTTGCGCTGCAATTGCTGATGCTGCTGCAAGGCGCTGGCGGCATCGGCTTCGCGGCGCGCGCGCAACTGGCCGCGCAGCGCTTCCTTGCGCAGCTTGCGCGCCTCTTCCGCTTCGACATGGCGCTGCGCTTCCTGCTCGCGGCGCAGTTTATCCTGCCGCTGCTTTTCCAGCGCGGCGGCCTCGATTTCCGCCTTGCGCCGCAGGTCCAGTTCTTCCTGGCGCGCACGTGCTTCCTTCAGCGCCGCTTCGCGGGCCTGCTCGGCCGCCACTGCCGCTTCCTTTTGCTGCTGCGCAGCGCGCGCCTGCTGCTGGCGCGCCTGCTCGGCCAGCTCCTCGGGCGATGGTCCGACGGCACGCTCCAGTGATTCCAGCAAGGCTTGCACCGATTGTGGACGCAATTGCGCTGTCATGGAAAAGCCGTTCTGCAGCACTTGCCACTGTTGCGCGTTGAGCGCTTGCGGCTTCGAGGGAAGATGGCTGGCGCCACGCGCATCGTCGAAGGGCATGCGCCCTTCAAGCATCTGGTAAATCATCACCGCCACTGCATACACGTCCTGGCGCGGACTGGGCTGGCGCTGGTGCGCGCCCGCCTCCGGTGCCCGATAGCCGTGCGTGCCCGCATTCGGCGTTTCCAGCCCCAGGCTGCTGCCTGCATTGCGCACGCGTGTAGCGATGCCGTAATCGAGCAGCTTGATGTCGCCTTTCGCGGTCAGGAAGACATTGCCCGGCTTGATGTCGCGGTGCACCAGCTTGTGCTTTTCCCACGCATACGACAGGGCATCGGCCACCGGCTGCAGCAATTGCTGCACCGTCGACAGCGACAGCGCACCCTGGCGCCCCAGATAGTGCTCGAGATCTTCGCCATCGAGGCACTCCATGATGATGAAATAACTGGCCGTGGCAGGGTCCTGCGCCCATTCGTAGACGCGCACGATGTTTTCATGCGCAAGCTTCCTCGCCTGCGTGGCTTCCTCGATCAGCAGCTTGGCGTGCGTGGCGCTCTGCGTCAGTTGCGGCGGCAAAATCTTCAGCGCCACCATTTCGCTGCTGCCCAGCTCCGCGTGGGTGGCCAGGTCAGTGGCTTGCCAGACTTGCCCCATGCCGCCCGTGCCAAGCAGGCGTTCAAGCCGGTAGCGGCGGTTTTGCGGGCCGATTTCCTGGCCTGCCATGAAGCCCAGTTCCGTGCCCTGGCGCACGGGCAGCGGCGCGGGCATGGCGCCCGGCGGCGCGTACTCGGCATCGAGGATGGCGTTCTTGCGGCGTTCAAATTCTTGCTCGCTGAGCAGCCCATCGTCATGCAGGGCGCGCAGTTCGCGCAGTTTATCTCGTGCTTTTTGCATCATCAGGGGTGATACGCTTCCATCAAGGCTGCAGGGCAACGCCGCAGGCGGCGCAAAATTGATCTTCAGGATGGCCCACGCGCTGCGCATGCCCGTTCTTGCAGCGCAGCGGTGCCGCGCTGGCGGCGCCTGGCTGCAGCGCCTGCGCCACGGCCACGCCCAGCTGCACCTGCGCCGACAGGCCATGCGCATGCGCCGCATTGTGCAGCGTGATCAGGTCGAGCTGCTGGCGCCGTTCACGCTCAAACTGGCCGTCCAGGTAGCTGCGCTCCTGCGCCACGCTATCGTGCGCCATGCGTATCGCATCCTGCGGCGCGATACTGTTCTCGGCTGCCGCCAGCGCCGCCAGCGCGTGGATCTGTTCGGCGCTCATGCCCGCCTGCAGCTGCGCCTTCAACACTTGCGCCAGCGCGGCTGCATTTTGCCCGGCGGCCATGGCTACCTTGCCAGTGTCGCTCAGAGAACCGATCTTCTCAATGCGCTCGATGTCGATGCGCGCCAGTTCGGCCGCATGCGCCTGCTGCGCCAGCAGGGCGTCGTATTCCCCCTTCCAGCGCGCGTAATCGCTTTCGCGCTGCTGCGCCATGGCCTGCAAGTCGCGCTGCCATTGCGCTTCCTGTTCCAGCTGGCGCAGTTGCTGGCGCTGCTCCTCGATGGCCAATGCGTCGAGCTGCGCCAGCTGCGACTGCTGCTGCAGTTGGCGCGCATGCACGCCATCAGCCTCGATGGTGCGCAGCAGTTTTTCCTGCTGCGCGATGGCATCCTCGCGCGCGCCGCCACGCCGCAGCGCCGCCACTTTTTCCGCAATTTCTGCCGCCTGCACTTGGGCCGCTTCATCCTTGTGGGCCTCGGCGCGCAGCAGTTCGCGCTGGCGCGCCAGCTGCATCTGGTCTTCCCACTCCTGCACCCGCTCGGCCTCGCGCTTGCGCGCGGCATTGACCAGCATCAGCCCCTGCCAGGCGGCTTGGTGCTGCTCCGCCTCCAGTTGCGCCTCGCGCTGGGCCGCATCCGCTTGCGCCTGGCGCAGGCGCGCCAGTTGGGTGCGGCGGCCCGTCTCGTCGTCGATCAGCAGCGCGCTTTCGATCTGCTGCGCGATCGACTGCAAGTGCACTTGATGGGTAAAGCGCTGCTGCGCCAGCTGGAGCTGTTCGCGCCCATGCAACTGCGACAGTTCCAGCTCGCTGCGCATCTTGATGGCGGCCAGCGCGCGCACGTGTTCCCAGTTGGCTGCTTCATCGGCGCGCTGCGCGCCCTTTTGCGCCAGCTCCTGTTCCAGTTCGCCCAGCGCCAGCGCGGCGCCATGCTCAAGTGCCTGGCGCCGCGACTTCGCTTCGAGGATGCGGCCATACAGGTCGATCTGGCGCCCGCGCAGCGCTTGCAGGCGCTCCGCTTCCTGGTGCCCCAGCTCCGCCTTTTCCAGCGTCGCATCCTGTTGCAGTTCGGCGCGCCGGTGCGCATGGCGCGCCGCCAGTTCTTCACGGCCGATGCGCTGCCATTCTTCTGCGTCATACAGCTGGTCGAGCTGGCGCATGCGTTCCAGACTGTGCTGTTCCAATTGCTGCGACGCCAAGCCGCCCAGCCACAGCGTGCCGATGCAGGCACCAGTGTCGCCCTTGCCCTCGCTCTCGCGCTTGTCGTGGCGCAGGCTGAGGGTCTCCACGCGCGCCACGGCCAGGCCGCTAGGCGCCAGGCGCTGGGTCAGGGACGATTGCAGGCGTTCGTTCAATTCGGGCCGCAAATCGGCATTCGCGTCCATCTCGTGCAGCACCCGGCTGCCGATGAATTCGAGCACAATCTGGCGCACCGACGGCAGCAGCAAGGCGTGCAGATGCGCGCGCGTGACGGCGCCTGGCGCACGCATGAACTGGCGCCCGAACGCATCGGACTGGCCCAGCCCGATATCGACGCGCAGGGACGCGGTGACGTTCAGCAACTCCGCGCTGGCCAGGCCAGGCAAGTCGAATTCCAGGCTCACAGCGTCGGCGCGCGCGATCAGCACTTCGGCCGGACGCGCCGGCAACAGCGCCGGCAGTCGGGCAAAGAAGGCGGCGCTGTCATAGCTGCCAACCGGTACCAGGGTGAAAGCGTCCGACTGCACGATCCAGGCGCGCGACTCGGCGGGCACCTGCAAGCGGCGCGCTGCATTGCCGAACAGCGAGGACAACTCGCGCACGCCAAAAAATAGAGCCAGTTGCCCATCAGCAAGATGCCATTGATTGGCATGCAGCACCGCATCGCTGTCGGGAGCGCCCAGTGACAAGCCGCATTGCGCGCAATAGCCGGCGGCCGCGCCGTTCTTATGCTCGCAGCGCGGACAGCGGGCGCCGCCAAAACCAAACAATTGGAACATGTGTGACTCCTGATGAAAATGATTGCGCGCGCAAGTGTGCGCAACACGGCTGCCATGCCGATTCTAGCAGGCCAGCTGGCGCTGCACCTTGCGCGCGCCAAGCGTGCAATCCATGCGGCAATACGTGATGCAAGACATGACACACAGCAAGCGCACAACACTGCATCGTGTCAAATAATGCCATAGGGCAATTGCATTCATATGCCAGGATACAGGGCTAATTAGGCCTCAATTCAAGCGCTCGCCCACCCGTCCCGGGAACGGCATTTCAGCGCCGTTTTTCTGCAAGCCATGCCGCCAAAACTACGCCTGGTCGCATGCGCATGGCGCACCGGCGCACGCTACGCTACAGTGCAGACATCGCCAACCGCCCACCCGACAGGACCGATCATGAACACGCCAAAAAACACCTTGAAAAACATGGAAGCCATCTTCACCATCGCCGTTGCCATCGCCTGCGGTGCCAGCTACGCCAGCTACGCCAGTTTCACCCAGCCAACAGCTGCCGTCACGAGCGCTGCGGTACAAACCGGCGCCATTCCCGTGGTGGTGGTCAGCGCCAAGCGCATGACGGAACAAGAAAAGAAAATCTCGCTGATCGAAGAACGGCAAGCCTTGCTGGCCAATGCCAGCGCCAGCGCCTTGTGAGCCGTCCATGCTGACGCCAGGGCGCCATTGCTCTCGGCCACGCAGACACAGTATTGTGTCAGTTGTAAGAAGTTGCATCAAAGGCGATCAGCGCGCCGACAAGTGGCTATAGTCCATTTCACGCAATTACCGAAATGGAGCACCGCATGACACCCATCGCACTCTACGCAGCAGCCATGCTTGCCGTCAGCACCGCGGCCTTCTTGCCCGCGCAGGCGACAGCACAGAATCAGCTCGGCGTGAGCATTGTCGTTGGCAACGCCCCGCCTCCGCCACGGTTTGAAAGCGCGCCCGCGCCGCGCGCCGGCTATGTCTGGGCGCCAGGCTACTGGAACTGGGACGGGCAGCGCCATGTCTGGAGCGGCGGCAAATGGCTGCGCGAACGCGGCGGCCAGCAGTATCGCCACGCCGCCTGGAGACAAGAGAACAATCACTGGCGCCTGGAGCGTGGTGACTGGGTCGCCGCGCAAGTGCAGCCCCGCCGTGAGTAACACCTGAGCAAAACTACTGCGCGGCGCTCGGCAGTCGCTCGCTACGGTGCTGTCGGGCGTCGCACGATAGCAGGAACGACAAACCGGCCTTGTCATTGTCCCGACACATCTCTGTATTAGAATCGCGCGACGATCAATCATACTGCGCGAGAAAGATTCACGATGGCAAAGGAAACTGCCGGTTTCACCTACGGTTCGGACACCTCGGGCCTGGTTTGGGGCTTCCTGTTTGACCGCGAAGCGCAGCCGCTGGCGCTGGACTCGGCCGCCGCAGGCGCTTGGCTGGCCGATGGCGCGGCCAGGCCGGCGCAGCAATTTGTCTGGCTGCACTTCAATTTGTCGCATGCGGCCAGCGAAAAATGGCTGATGACGCATACGCAGCTGGCCGACGAATTCTATGAAACCCTGCACCAGGGTTCGCGCTCGACGCGCATCGAACAGGCGGAAAACACCCTGATCGCGGTGGTCAACGATGTGGTACACAATTTTTCATTCGAAGCGTCCGACATTTCCACCATGTGGGCCAGCGTGGAGCAAAACCTCGTCATCACGGCGCGCCGCGCGCCGCTGCAGTCGATAGAACGCCTGCGCCAGGCGGTCATCAAGAACCACGAGCCTATCCGTTCGTCGGTGGAACTGATGATCCATCTGCTGCGCGACCAGGCCGACGTATTGGTCAACATCGTGCGCGATGCCGTGGCGCGGGTCGACGATATTGAAGACCACTTGCTGGCCGGACGCCTGGTGCCCAAGCGCGAAGACCTGGGCGCCATGCGGCGCGTGCTGGTGCGCCTGCAGCGCCTGCTGGCGCCGGAACCGGCGGCCCTGTTCCGTCTGCTGCAACGCCCGCCCGCGTGGGTTTCCGAGCTGGACAGCCTGGAACTGCGCCAGTCAACGGAGGAATTTTCCGTCGTACTCAGCGATATGTCATCCTTGCAGGAGCGCATCAAGCTGCTGCAGGAAGAGATTGCCGCCAGCGTCAACGAGGAAAACAGCCGCAGCCTGTTCGTGCTGACCATCGTCACCGTGCTGGCCTTGCCGATCAATATCATCGCCGGCATGCTGGGCATGAATGTGGGGGGAATTCCGCTGGCGCAACACCCGCAGGGTTTCTGGATTATCGTGGCCATCATCCTCACGTTTACCGTCGTGGCGGGATGGCTGGTGGTGCGCGTGCAACGCAACAATTAATGCTTAAAAACTCGGCCAGACGGGCGAACGGCAGGCGCCGTCCGCCATCGCTGCTTAGCGGTGATACTCACCGGCACGTTCAGGCTGATACACGATTTCCTCGATCTTCACCTTCACCACGCCGCCGGGCATGGGCCAGGCGATGCTGTCGCCTATGGACAAGCCCAGCAGTGCGCTGCCGACCGGTGCCAGTACGGAAATGCGGTCGGCCTGGCCTTCCACATCCTTCGGATATACGAGCGTCAGGCAGAACTCATCCTTGTTTTCTACCGTGAAGCGCACGGTAGAATTCATCGTCACCACGGTGGGCGGTATTTCTTGCGGCTCGAGCACCTCGGCACGGCCCAGCTCATCGAGCAAGGCGACCTTGTCCGGCGACAAATTATTTCCCAAGGCATACAACAACGCTTCGAGTCGTTCCAGGTCTTGTGACGACAAAATAATTTTTGGTTTTATTTCCAAGATATCCTCACTATTCATCATTAGGGCGACGTCCGGTTTTGCTGGCGGCAGCGTGCTTGGCTGCGCCAGACAAAACAAACAGCATTAGAACGTCCATCATCAGCAGATTATGGACGAACTCTCGGAGCAAGGCCATAGCGTTCTCGCATTGCTCATTAAAATTTATTAAAATCAATGACTTGCAATGACGAATGCAAACAAAGAATGCACCCCTGCCAGGACGGCTGAAACCCATGCAATTACTCTTCATTGCACTTTTTCCGGCAGCATATTTTCAGGAGAAAATACGCCATCAAAAAAAAGGCTGCCAATCAAGCTTGCATAATTATTAGAAAAATACGCGCCGCTTATTGCGCCTCACTTATCGCCTTGCAAGCGACAAGCGGCCTGTACCATGGCCAATAAATTGCCGCGCGCCCTGTACTTTCGCACTACAAAATGACAAAATATCGGTCTTAACAACACGTTGAGAGTTCCGGCTCACTTCGGTTTTCATCAGACTGGAACGTAAAGTATGGCAGGGCAAGGCGGAATCACATGGGCCGGCGGCAAGCGAGCCCGGCAGGAGAGTGCGTCATGATGACGCCATTGATGCTGCCCTCGGTGCCCTTGCCCGGTGACCGGATAGCCAGGCTGAACCTGGTCGCCGCAGCCGGCATGCTGGCCATGGCCAGCCTGCTGCTGATCTTCTTTCAGTTATTTTCCCTCCAGACCTCTTTGCAGCGCAACCTGCTCATCCAGGCCGAGATGCTGGCGCCAGCGGCTACCCGGGCCATGCGCCAGGACGATCGTCTTGCGGCGCAACTGCTGCTCGCCCCCCTCGCCGCCGCCCCGCATATCGAGCAAGCGCTGCTCTATAGTCCGTATGGCACGCCATTTGCCCGCTATGCACGCAGCGCCAGCGATGCCTCGCCCACAGCGCCGCGCAGCGGCCTGCAGATCGACTACCTGAACGGCAGCGCGGCCCAGCTCCTGGTCTTGCCCGGCGGCGGCGCACTATATCTGCGCGCCAGCCTGACGCCGCTGTTCGGCAGCCTGGCGCAATTTTCCGCCTTCACCCTGCTCGTTTGCCTATGTGCATTCGGCCTGACGCTGCTGATGGTGCGCCGCACCCGCACCGCCGCCCAGCAAGCAGAAACCCATTTGCACTACCTGGCCCACGTCGACCCTGTCACGCAACTGCCGAACCGCCATGAATTCAACAGCGCCCTTGCCTACGCGCTGACGCGTGCTGACCGCCAGGACAGCAGCGTGGGACTGCTGCTGCTAGACCTCGACAACTTCAAGGTGGTCAACGATACGCTGGGCCACCACTGTGGCGACCAACTGCTGAAACTCGTTGCCGAGCGCCTGGTGTCGATCCTGCGCAGCGCCGACATCATCTGCCGCATAGGCGGCGACGAATTCGTCGTCATCGTCGAACCGGCAGACGACGCCTCGGAATTGGCCAGCGTGGCGCGCAAGGTCCTGGCCGTGCTGGCTGCGCCGTTTGCGCTCGAAGGCCACCAGCTGTATGTCAGCGCCAGCATCGGCGTGAGTCTGTATCCATTCGATGCGCAGGACGTCACCACCCTGACGCGCAATGCCGACACGGCCATGTACCATGCCAAGCACCAAGGCAAGAACCGCTACGCCGTGTTCCAGTCAGAAATGGAATTGCGCGCCCAACGCCGCCTGCGCATCGAGGCGAACCTGCGCCGCGCGCTGCAAAACGAGGAACTGTATCTGCACTACCAGCCGCAAATCGACTTGCGCAGCGGACGTATTGTCGGCGTGGAAGCGCTGATACGCTGGCATTGCCGCGAAATGGGGCAGCTCAGCCCCAGCGAATTCATTCCCGTGGCAGAGGAAAGCGGCATCATCGTCGAGCTCGGACGCTGGGTGCTGCAAAGCGCCTGCCGCCAGGCGGCTCTCTGGTGCAAGGCCGGCCTGCTCGATTCGCTCGAACACGTGGCCGTCAACCTGTCGGCCTGCCAGGCGCGCGACCCGGGATTGATGGATGATATCCGCGCCATCCTGCACGAAACGCAGCTGCCGCATGGCTTGCTGGAGCTGGAAATCACGGAAGGGGTATTGATGGACAATATCCACGCCAACGTGGAATTGATGCGGCGCCTGCAGGAAACTGGCATCCATCTGTCGGTCGACGATTTCGGCACCGGCTATTCCTCGATGTCCTACCTGAAGCGCCTGCCCATCGATCAATTGAAAATCGACCGCAGCTTCGTGCACGACTTGCCAGGAGAAGGTGAAGCTATCGTCACGGCCATCATCGCCATGGCGCACAGCCTGCATCTGAAAGTGGTGGCCGAAGGCGTGGAAACGCTGCAGCAAGTGGAGTTTTTAAGAAAGGCTGGCTGCGACAACGTGCAGGGCTACTTCTTTGCACGCCCGATGACGGCGGCGCAGTTGACGGCATTGCTGCTGGAGCGGCGCGATTGGAGCACGCGCACGATCGTGCCGGCGTAGGGCCTGAACCCAAGTGCAAGGACTGGGGTCGTACCCTCAGGGTACGACCCCGGCTGTCGATGGGTCTGACCCGGTACTTAAGCCAGCTTGGCCGAATGCTCGCGCGTCGCGTGGAACGTCAGCTTCGGCCAACGCTCTTGCGTCAAACGCAAGTTCACGCCCGACGTGGCCAGGTAAGCCATGTTGCCAGCCGCATCATAGGCCACGTTGTGACCCAAGGCATCCTCGAAATCCTGCAAGACGCGCTTATCGTCGCAGCTGACCCAGCGCGCGCTGCTGATGCTGGTGCCCTCGAACACGGCATCGACGCCATATTCGTTCAGCAAACGACTGGCCACGACTTCAAACTGCAGCACGCCGACGGCGCCCAGTACCAGTTCGCCGCCCTGCACCGGCTTGAAGACCTGTACTGCACCCTCTTCGCCCAACTGCTGCAAGCCCTTGTGCAACTGCTTGATTTTCAGGGGATTACGGATGCGCACGGAGCGGAAGAAATCTGGCGCAAAGTAGGGGATGCCGGTGAAGGTCAGCATCTCGCCTTCGGAAAAACTGTCGCCGATCTGCATGTTGCCGTGGTTTGGCAAGCCGATGATATCGCCCGCATACGCCTCTTCCACCTGTTCGCGCGAGGATGCCATGAAGGTCACCACGTTCGACACCTTGATCTCGCGCCCCAGGCGCAAGTGCTTGACCTTCATGCCGCGCTCGAAACGTCCCGAGCACACACGCAAGAAGGCGATGCGGTCGCGGTGCGCCGGGTCCATATTGGCCTGGATCTTGAAGACGAAACCGGTAAACGGCTGTTCGGACGGCGCTATCGAGCGCACGGTCGCATCGCGCTCGCGCGGCGCCGGTGCCCAGTCGACCAGCGCGGAGAGAATCTCGCGCACGCCGAAGTTGTTGATGGCCGAACCGAAGAACACGGGGGTCTGCACGCCGGAGAGAAATTGCTCCAGGTTGAACGGGTTCGAGGCGCCGTGCACCAGCTCCACTTCCATGCGCAACTGGTCCATCTCCAGCGGGAACATCTCTTGCAGGCGCGGATTGTCGATGCCTTTGATGATCTCGAAGGCGCCGTCAGCTTTTTCTTCGCCGGCCTTGAACAGCATGATCTCGTCGTTCAGCAGGTGATACACGCCGCGGAAGTTCTTGCCCATGCCGATGGGCCAGGTGACGGGCGCGCACTGAATCTTCAGCACCGATTCGAGTTCGTCGAGCAGGTCCAGCGGATCGCGCGTCTCGCGGTCCATCTTGTTCATGAACGTGACGATGGGCGTATTGCGCATGCGGCACACGGCCAGCAGCTTGATCGTCTGCGCTTCCACGCCCTTGGCCGCATCGATCACCATCAGCGCCGAGTCGACGGCCGTCAGCACGCGGTAGGTGTCTTCCGAGAAGTCCTGGTGGCCCGGGGTGTCGAGCAGGTTGACGACGTGGTCGCGAAATTCGAACTGCATCACCGAAGAAGCGACGGAAATGCCGCGCTGCTTCTCGATCTCCATCCAGTCGGACGTCGCATGGCGGCCCGATTTACGCGCCTTGACAGTACCGGCCATCTGGATCGCGCCCGAGAACAGCAGCAGTTTTTCCGTCAGGGTAGTCTTACCCGCATCCGGGTGGGAAATGATGCCGAAGGTGCGGCGGCGCTGCACTTCGCGCGCGATCATGGCAGGCGCTTTGCTGCTGACTGACGCCGCAGCGTTGCCCGCATTATCGCTGGAATCGGGGGTAGTAATGTCGTTCTCGTTGGCCATATTGGTGACCATAATATGGCCCTCGCAAAAAACCCTCGATTTTACAGAAGGATCGCCCTTCCGTGTGAACTGCTTCACTCTGGCGCACGGCAAAATTAATGACACGCCCAGGCCACAGGGTCGTGCATTTCATCAAGGGGTCACAATCTACAGGCAACATTGCACTGCACCAATGCTATCACCCATCCTGGAAAATCGATGAAAATCCTCCTCACGCCCGCCATCCGACTCATGCAGCGCCTGCGCTTGCTACCCAAATTCATGCTTGTCTGCCTGGTCTTCCTGCTGCCGCTGGCACTCGCGACGACCCTGCTGATCTCGGAGCTAGGCAAGTCGCTGGCCCAGGCGCAGGATGCGCAACGGGGCGTGGCCTATGTGCGCCAACTGCAGGACGTTACACGCTTGCTGCAGCAGCGGCGCGGGGTCGAACACTTGCGCCTGAGCGGCAAGGCGAGCATGAACAATACGGCCTTGAATGCGCGTATCACGACGACGCTGGTCGACTTGGGACGCTTGCCAGCAGGCGCAGGCCTGCCCCAGGCGGCCGAGCTGACACAGCAGTGGCAAGCCCTGCTGGGCCGCCAGGCGGGCCTGGCGGCACGCGACAGCTACGCGGCGCACACGGCGCTGCTGCGCCAGGCGGCCAAACTGGGCCAGTTGGTGGCCGACCGCTCGCACCTGGGCCTGGACCCGGATGCGGGCGCCAACCACCTGAGCGCCGTCTTCACGGCCACCCTGCCCGACTTGGCCGAGAGCCTGTCCGACATCGCCGGGCGCGGCGCCGCCTACATCGACACGGGCCTGTTCGAAGCAAACGAAGACCAACTCGTCAACGCCAACGCCCTGATCGCGCGCCACGAACTGGAGCGCCTGCCAGCGCGCTTCGACGAAATCATCGCCGCCGAGCCAGCCTTGCAGGCCAGCTTGCAAGGCGCACTGAAAGCCGTGCCGGTGGCGCTGGCCTTCCTCGAACGCAACAAGAATGAAGTGATGAATTCCTACAACCAGAGCTCGGGCGCGCAATTCCACGCGGCCGGCATGCAAGCCATCGACGCCTTGCAGACGCTCTCCGGCACCGCCGCCACTGGCCTGGACAGCCTGCTGGCGCAGCGCATTGCCCGCGATGAGGCGCGCCGAGGCCTGATCCTGGCCGCCATGCTGCTGGTGCTGCTGGCCGCCGCTTACCTGTGCGCTGGCTTTTATGCTGCCTTCGCGCGCGACGTAGCACAATTGCGTCTGGCCGTCGGCGCGGCGGCGGCGGGCGACCTGTCGCAACGCATCACCTCGCAGGCGCAGGACGAAATCGGCGACCTGGTACGCGACTTTGGCGCCATGACGCACGGCCTGGCCACCCTGGTGCAGGAAATCCGCGGCGGCGCGGCCATCATCGCCGCCGCTGGCGCCGATATCGCCCAGGGCAACGCCGCCCTATCCGGCCATACGGCCACGCAAGCCGATGCGCTGGGCGCCACCGTGGACTCGATGCGCGAACTGACGGCCACCGTCGGGCGCAACGAAGCGCACGTAGGACAGGGACGCACACTGGTGGCGACGGCTGCCGAGGTGGCCCTGCGCGGCGGCAAAACGGTGGGCGCCGTGGTCGAGACGATGGCCTCGATCAAGGCAAGTTCGCACAAGATCGTCGATATCATTGGCGTCATCAACGGCATCGCCTTCCAGACCAATATCCTGGCCCTGAACGCGGCCGTGGAGGCGGCACGCGCTGGCGAACAAGGACGCGGCTTTGCCGTCGTCGCCTCTGAGGTGCGCAGCCTGGCGCAGCGCTCGAACGAGGCGGCGCTGGAAATCAAGCGCCTGATCGGCGATTCCGTGGCCACCGTCGATGCGGGCGGTGATCTCGTCAATGCCGCCGGCAGCACCATGCGGCAAGTCGTCGATGCCGTACAACAAGTAGCGCTGGTGATCGGGCGCATCAGCAGCGCCGGCGCCGAGCAGAATAGCGAAATCGCCCGCATCAACCAGGCGCTGGCGCAAATCGATGACATGACACGCCAGAACGCCGGCCTGGTCGACGAGGCGCGCACTGGTTCCCAGCGCCTGCACCAGGAAGGCGAGGCGCTGACGCAGGCCGTCAGCCGTTTCCGCTTGAGCGAACACAATGTGCCTGACGCGCGCCAGGCAAGCCTGCGCGGCGGCTTGCCCAGCGTACGCCCGGCCGGCCTGCGCAGCGCCAACAAGCCTCGCGTGTTATCACAAAATCGTACAGGACGGCGCGAGGATCAACAGTCAAACGTGCGCACGTAGGACAAGGACTACATTTTTACCTCAAATGAGACTACAAAGTGGCGACTGCTAATCTTATGTTCGCCACTTACATAAGCTTTTAAAGTAGCTACATCGCGATCTGCAGCGCGCGCTCGATAAAATCGCCGTCACCACATGGGTACGGCAGCTTTTTTTTGATCAGCAACGCGGCAGTCGCACTCCGATGTAAAAAGCCTGTGAGGAATACTATGAGCCATACTCAACTTATCGCCCCGATCCAAAAGAACCAGTTGCTGCCGCGCAGCATGCCGGCGGCCGGACGGGAAATCAAGCTTGCGTCACGGGTTAGCCTCAGCAGTGCTCAACAGAATGAGTTACTGGCCGCCCTGCCGCGCGCCGCGCTCGAATCGCTGTTCGAAGGCCTGGAACTGGTGGAACTGCCTTTCGGCAAGGAACTGTACGCCTACGGTCATCATCTGGAGTACAGCTATTTCCCCACCACCGCCATCATTTCGCTGCTGTATGTGATGGAAGACGGCGCCACGACGGAAATCGCCGTCGTCGGTCATGAAGGCGTGGCTGGTGCCTCGCTGCTGGCAGGCGAGCGCGCCATGTGCACGGCCGTCGTGCAAAGTGCCGGCTACGGTTACCGCCTCAAAACGCAAAGCTTGCGCGACGCCTTCAATCAAGGTGGCGCCCTGCCGCAGTTGCTAATGCGCTATACCAACGCCCTGTTTGCGCAAATGGCGCAAAATGCGGTCGGCGGGCGCCATAGCTCGATCGAGCAAAAACTCTGCCGCTGGCTGCTTGACCGCCTGGATCGCTCGCCATCGAACGAATTGAAAGTGACGCAAGAACTCATTTCCATCATGCTGGGCGTGCGCCGCGAAAGCATCACGGCCGCTGCCGGCAAGCTGCAAGAAGAAGGCTTGATCCACTATCGCCGCGGCAATATCACGGTGCTGGACCGCGCTGGCCTCGAATGCTACGCGGGCGAGTGCTACAAGGTCGCCAAGACGGAATACGACCGCTTGCTGCGCGACGTTTCGCGCTGCTAATGCGCGGCTGATCTGAATAGGCAGACTAGATAGAAAAATGGCCGGGCTATATGCCCGGCCATTTTTACGTTCATTACGTTCATTACGTCCGTGTAGCGTCAAGCGCCGCCATCTTCGTCGATTTCTTCCGGTTCCGCCGTCAGCGGCAGCGGTATCAACGCTTCCACACACGTGCCCTTGCCGTCCGGCCCCTGGCGCACGGTGAGGGTACCACCGAGCAGCAAGGCCCGCTCGCGCATGCCCAGCAAGCCGTGCGACATCGGTTTTTGCAGGGCATCTTCGCTGATGCCGATGCCGTCATCGATTACGCGCAGCACCAGGCCGTGTTCATTGCGTTTCAAGCTCACTGTGACCATGCCGGCACGCGCATATTTGAGGATATTGGTCAACGATTCCTGCACGATGCGAAACAGCGCGATCGTCAGCGTGGCTTCGCGATTGTCAATATTGATGGCCACGTCCGTTTCGCAACGCACAGAACTCATGCGCATGAAATCCTCGCAGTAGCTTTCGATGGCGGCGCATAGGCCCAGGTTGTCGAGCAGGCTGGGACGCAAATCTTCGACAATGCGCCGCTTCAGTTCCACCGTTTCGAGCAGGGTCGCCTTGGCGCGGCGCAGTTGCGCGGCCAATTCCGGCTGCGTGTGCGCCAGTTGCTGCGTGACGGCGCCCAGGTCCATGCTGATCGAGGTCAAATTGGCCCCCAATTCATCGTGCAACTCACGCGCCAGGCGCGCCTTTTCCACCTCATTGACGCTGATCAAATGGCGCGACAGCACGGATAACTGCTGCGTACGTTTGCTGACCGTCGACTCCAGGGTGTCATTGGCATTTTGCAAGGCATACTCGACGGCGGCGCGGTTCTGGAAGCTGCGCCGCACCAGCTGATAAAACATGATCAGCACGAGGATGGCCAGTGCATTGATACCGATACCAAGCAGCACGGCTTTCTGATACTCATGGTAAAAAGCGGCGCTGCCGGACGCCAGCGCTTCATTCTGTTCGCGCGTCATGATCACTACCTGCAGGCGGATTTCATCCATCGTGGCGCGGTCATCGGTCACGCGCGAGATATTGACGATTTCGGCCAGCCCACCCTGCTTGTAGACCTCGACTGACTCTTGCAGCATTAACATCTTACGACGGATCAAGCTTTTCAATTGGCCCAAGTTTTTCAGCTGCGTAGGACTGCCAGCAAGCAAAGTTTGCAGCTCATTGAATTCGTTTTCTATTTCGGTGATCGCGGTCTTCGACGGCCCCAGATACGTTTCGGAGCCAGAAATGAAATAGCCACGCAAGCTGCTTTCCGCATCGAGCACGAGCACGTTCAGATACTGCAGGCGGTCTGCCACGCGAGCGCTCTGGCTCAGCAAGGCATTCGCGCCCTTCAGCGATTGCAGATTATGGAAGAGACTAAAACCATTGAGTACAAGCAAGAAGGCACAAGCCACGCACAGGATGGTCTTGTAGAGGGGCAGGCGGTGATGTGGGGCCGGTTCAACGGTAAAATACATCCTGATGGGCATCCTTAGCAAGGTTCGACACGGGAGAAAACACCGAAGCCGACCGATTATAATCCTCGCCACAGACTGCTGCACTGCACAAGTCGTACCCGGCTAGCTCGCTGAGCGATCATGCTGCCATGATCACACTGCCGGACTAGTCAAGCAAATTGTTTTTCATTGCGTAATAGGTCAAATCGCTGTTCGATTGCAAGCCCATTTTTTCCATGATGCGCGTACGGTAAGTACTCACCGTCTTGATGCTCAGTGACAAAGCGACACCGATATCGGACACGGTGGCGCCGCGCGCCAGGCGCAGGAAGACCTGGAATTCACGGTCCGACAGTTCTGTATGCAGGGCGGCATTCGTATCGCGGTCAAACGACTGCGCCAGCAACTCGCCCACCGTGGAACTGACGTAGCGCCGTCCCTGGAACACGGTACGCACGGCCGTCATCAGCTCATCGGCTTCGCATTCCTTGTTCAGATAGCCATTGGCGCCCATCTTGAACAGGTTCAAGGCGTATTGTTGCGCCGGATAGCCGCTGAGGATCAGCACCGGCAATTCAGGCTGGCCCTGGCGGATGGTGCGCAAGGTATCGATGCCGCTTTGATCGGGCATGGCTATATCGAGCAGCAATACATCGCAAATTTCGCGGCGGGCGATATCGAGCGCTTCCCGCCCGGTACCGGCTTCCGCCACCACACTGAAATCGTCAGACGACGAAAAAATCTGTTTGAATCCAGCTCGTACTATTTGGTGATCATCACAAATGGCAACGCGTATCATTGTTTCCCCTTAAATTTTCCTGGCATGGGAAAGACTACCGGAACCTGGATGCTGCTCCGGCTTAGCGTCACTAACAAAAACGCAACATTCGCATTATATTCAAAATATGGCGCACCCCAGGACACCGGGAGCAACCGGGCAGCTAGCCCATGCAATACAGTCAGCCGGTATCGGACAACTCCACCTATATTGGTACAAATCTTATTTTAGCAAGTTTAAAATCGCCATTAATTCATTGCGTATCCACGCGCGGTCCAGTGGTTCTTCCTGCGATACAACAGCCATGGCCGGCGGCAAAGGCAGCTCATTGACGATGCCATGCGATGCCCCACGGCTATCGAGTTTGTTGCGCGCGCCACTGATCGTAAAGCCTTGCTCATACAACAATTCGCGGATACGGCGTATCAGCAGCACCTCATGGTGCTGATAATAACGACGATTGCCACGTCGTTTGACCGGTTTTAGCTGAGAAAACTCCTGCTCCCAGTAGCGCAGTACATGCGGTTTGACGCCGCACAACTCGCTCACCTCACCGATCGTGAAATAGCGTTTCGCCGGAATGGGCGGCAAGGCGATCAACTCGGTTTTACTGATGCGCTCGTTCATCGCCACTCACTCAGGCAGCACGTGCCAGCGGACTGGTCTCTTCGACCATGCTTTTCAGCTTCTGGCTCGCATGAAAGGTCACGACACGGCGTGCCGTGATGGGAATCTCTTCGCCCGTCTTCGGATTGCGGCCCGGCCGCTGCGGCTTGTCGCGCAACTGGAAATTGCCGAAACCGGACAGCTTGACGGCCTCGCCACGCTCGAGCGCATTGCGGATTTCATCGAAAAAGGTCTCGACCATATCTTTCGCTTCGCGCTTGTTCAGGCCCACTTGCTCGAACAACAGCTCAGCCAGTTCCGCCTTGGTCAAGGTGGGTAAATCTTTTTCCGCTTCCTGGCGCACTTTGGCAACCAGCATGGCCCGATGCAGATCGGCGGCCAGTGCGGATTGCAGTACGGCGGAATCAACGTCGCTATTATTAATTTTCCTGCCCTGCCTTTTCTGTACGCCCGAACCCGCCTTTCGGCAAGCTCGTCTACGGTTGACGACGCACTGGCCGTCACGCTAGGCGACGGCCAGTCCGGTAATTACGAACGCAGTTTCGCGTCGTGGCCCTGCTTGGCAGCATCGATCAAAACAGCCATCAGGCCATCGACGACATCGTCTTGCAGGGTATTTTGAGTATCTTGCAAGCTAATCCGGAAAGCAAGGCTTTTTTCATCCGCTTCCAATCCTTTTCCGCGATATTCATCAAATAAAACAATGGCTTGCACGATACGCGCTGCTGCGCTTGCCTTGGCGGCAGCCCGGAAGCTGTCGAGCAAATCTTGCACCGCCACCGATTGCTTGACGACGACGGCCAGATCGCGACTGGCGCCTGGGAATTTCGAGATTTCCTGGTACACGGGCACGACGCGTTGCGTCAGGGCAGCGGCGTCGACTTCGAACAGCACGGGCGCCAGCGGCAAATCGTACTTTTGCATCCAACGCGGGTGCAATTCACCGATGAAACCGATCACCTTGCCATCGAGTTCCACGTTGGCCGAGCGGCCAGGATGCAGGGCCGGGTGTTGCGCCTTGGTGAAACGCAACACCAGCGGCGCAAACAGTGCCTCCAGGTCCGCCTTCACGTCGAAGAAGTCGACCGTGCGCGCAGTCTGGCCCCACTGCTCGTCGGCGACCGCGCCGTAGGCCATGGCCGCCACACGCTTAGGCTGGGCGTAGCCGGCCACCGACAAGGGACCGTTTTCCACGCTGTCGTCGCGCTGGTAGATGGCGCCCACTTCGAAGATGCGCACGCGGTTGGTCTTGCGGTTCAGGTTGTAGCGCACGTTGGCGATCAGGCTGCCGATCAGCGAAGAACGCATCACGCTCATCTGGCTGGCGATCGGGTTCTGCAACTTGATGGGGTGCGTGTTGGCCGAGAAATCGCGCTCCCATGCCGTGTCGACAAAGCTCATGTTCACCACTTCCTGGAAGCCCAGGTCGGCCAGCGCATGGCGTACCGCAAACAGGGAGCGGGTATTTTCAGGTGCAATCTGCATCACGTTCGCCGCTACGGGCGGCAAGGTCGGGATGTTTTCAAAACCGTACACGCGCGCCACTTCCTCGATCAAGTCTTCCTCGATCTCGATGTCGAAACGGTAGCTGGGCGACGTCACGCAAAACACGCCGTCGGCCAGGGTGAATGGCAGGGCCAGGCGCCTGAAGATATCGGCGATCAGCGCGTCGTTGAGCGGCACGCCGATGACCTTTTGCGCGCGCGCCGTGCGCATCGACACCGGCTGGCGCTGCGGCAAGTTCACCACATGGTCGTCGACGGGGCCGACGGTGGTTGCCGGCGTGCCGCAAATTTCCACGATCAGGGCGGTGATGCGTTCGATGTGCTCGACGTTGGTGGCGAAATCGACACCGCGTTCGAAGCGGTGCGCCGCATCGGTAGAGAAATTCAAGCGGCGCGCGCGGCCTTGAATCGCGTTCGGCCACCAGAATGCCGCTTCCAGGTAGATGCTGTCCGTATCGTCCGATACGGAACTGGCGTCACCGCCCATGATGCCGGCCAGCGATTCGATTTCCTGCTCGTCGGCAATGACGCCTAGCCACTCGTCGACGGCGATGGTGTTGCCATTCAACAGCTTGACGGATTCGCCCGCCTTGCCCCAACGTACGTCGAGGCTACCGTGGATCTTCGCCAGGTCAAACACATGGCTAGGACGGCCCAGTTCCAGCAGGACATAGTTGGAAATGTCGATCAGGGCCGACAGTGGACGCTGGCCGCTGCGCTCGAGGCGCTGCTTCATCCAGTCCGGCGTGGCGGCACGGGCGTTCAAGCCGCGGATGACACGGCCCGTGAAACGGCCGCACAGGTCCGGCGCGCTCACGGTCACTGGCAAGACTTCGTCACTGGAAACGGGCACGGTGCGGAACTGCGGCACATTCAAGGCCACGCCCGTGAGGGCCGACACTTCGCGTGCCACGCCCAGCACGGACAGGCAGTCCGCCTTGTTCGGCGTCAACTTGATGGTGAATTTCAAATCGTTGAGCGCAAAGTAATCGCGAAAATTCTGGCCGATCGGCGCGTCGTCCGGCAATTCCAGCAAGCCGGCGTTTTCTTCCGACAATTTCAATTCGCGCGCGGAGCACAGCATGCCTTGCGACTCGACGCCGCGCAGCTGGCCCACCTTGATTTCAAACGGCTTGCCGTCGGCGCCCGGCGGCAGCACGGCGCCGGCCATCGCGCAGACGACTTTCAAGCCTGGGCGCACGTTCGGCGCGCCGCAAACGATGTTGAGCATGGTGCCCGTGCCGACGTCGACCTGGCACACATTCAGGCGGTCCGCGTTCGGGTGTTTTTCCATCTCCAGGACCAAGCCTACCACCACGTTCGAGAATGGCGGGGCGACAGGATCAACGTCCTCGACTTCGAGACCGGACATGGTCAGCAGATGGGCCAGTTCGTCCGAAGTCATCTTCGGATCGACCATGGTACGGAGCCAGTTTTCGGAAAATTGCATAATCAAGCCTTCAAAGGGTCAAAGCTCACAGCGCGAGCGTACAGGCGCTCAAGCGCCATGAATCAAACGGAACAACGCTTAGTTGAATTGCTTCAGGAAACGCAAGTCGCCTTCATAGAACAGACGCAGGTCGTTGATGCCGTAGCGCAGCATCGTCAAGCGTTCCAGGCCGGAGCCGAAAGCAAAACCGATGAATTTCTCGGGATCGAGGCCGAAGTTCTTCACCACGCTCGGGTGCACCTGGCCGGCGCCCGACACTTCCAGCCAGCGGCCCTTCAATGGACCAGAGCCAAAGGCGATGTCGATCTCGGCCGATGGTTCCGTGAACGGAAAGTACGACGGACGGAAACGCACTTGCAAGTCATCCGTTTCGAAGAAAGCCTTGACGAAATTCAGGTATACGCCCTTCAAGTCGGCAAAGCTGATGTCTTCGGCGATCCACAGGCCTTCGACCTGGTGGAACATCGGCGAATGGGTCGCATCGCTGTCGACGCGGTAAGTGCGACCCGGCGCGATGACCTTGATCGGCGGCGTGTGCGTGCGTGCATAGCGCACCTGCATCGGGCTGGTGTGCGTGCGCAGCAGCAAGGGCTTGCCATCGCTGTCATTGCCATCGATATAGAAAGTGTCCTGCATGGAACGGGCGGGATGATTTTCCGGGCTATTGAGCGCCGTGAAGTTGGTCCAGTCGTTTTCGATTTCAGGGCCGTCAGCCACGTCGAAGCCGATCGAGCGGAAAATCTCTTCGACGCGTTCCCACGTGCGCATCACGGGATGGATGCCGCCGGGCATGCGGCCACGGCCTGGCAGGGTCACGTCGATCGCTTCAGCGTTCAGGCGGCCTTGCATTTGGGCATCGGCCAGCGCATCACGGCGCGCCGTCAGCGCGTCTTCGATCTGCACTTTGACGGCATTGATCAAGGCGCCTTGCGCCTTGCGCGCGTCCGGGTCGAGCTTGCCCAGACCCTTCATCATTTCGGTAATCTGGCCAGTCTTGCCCAAGTAGCGGGCTTTGGCGTTTTCAAGTGCGGCAGCGTCTGCGGCGGCGATAAAGTCAGCCTGGGCCGAGACGACGAGTTCTTCTAGGGAGTTCATGCGGCATTTCCTGTTTTGGACATCAATTCTGGACTTGCTTATCAAAAGTCCAATAATCAAAAACGGAAACGGGGCATAAGGTTTACACCCCTGCCCCGCTCTTTGTGACAACCGACCTAATCTGCTGCGCGTCGTGATTTACGGTTTGCGATGCTCACCGTACTTTCGTACGGTTGCGCTTCTCGACCGCAACTCCCTTCCGCTCGCGACGATTTTGTCAGTTGCCGTTCTAACGCCACCCTACGGATGACGTTGCGCAATCACCGTTGCTTACGCAGCGATTTTTGCTTTAACTGCGTTGACAATCGCAGCGAATGCTGGCTTGTCCATCACAGCCATATCGGCCAGGACTTTACGGTCCAGTTCGATATTTGCTTTTTTCAAGCCGTTCATGAATACGCTGTACGTTACGCCATGCTCACGGGAAGCGGCGTTGATACGGGCGATCCACAGGCGGCGGAAAACACGCTTCTTGTTGCGGCGATCGCGGTAAGCGTATTGGCCAGCGCGCATAACTGCTTGCTTGGCAACACGGTATACACGGCTGCGGCGACCACGGTAGCCTTTAGCTTGAACAAGAATCTTTTTATGACGGGCACGAGCTGTAACCCCACGTTTTACTCTAGGCATAGTAACTCCTTAAATTGAGTGTGAGATTAAGCAGTCGGCATCATGCGGTAGACGGATTTCACGTCAGACGCAGCGACATTGGTGGTACCGCGCAGAGCGCGTTTCAGCTTGGTGGTTTTCTTGGTCAAGATGTGGCGTTTGAACGCATGACCACATTTAACAGTACCACCCGGGCGCACGCGAAAACGTTTTTTCGCAGAGCTTTTGGTCTTCATTTTAGGCATAGCAATCTGTCCTCTTACGGACAGCTCCATTTATAACAGGATTGCAGGTGGCAACACGACGCTGCGCTTAGATGCCTGCTTTCACATGTTGTGCAGCGGATGCGAGTCCGCTACAGTTCGCGCGGCCCACACATTGCTGAGCGGGCCGCACAAATTCTGCCTGGGATCTAGCATTGCACCAATGCAGGCACAAACTGCGTCGATCCACAGTAAAACACTATTGTAGCTTACTTCTTCTTCTTAGGCGAAAGAACCATGATCATTTGGCGGCCTTCCATCTTCGGGAACTGCTCGACCTGGCCATGCGGCTCCAGATCGGCTTTCAGACGTTCCAGCATGCGGAAGCCAATATCCTGATGCGCCATCTCACGACCGCGGAAACGCAGCGTGATTTTGGTTTTATCGCCATCCTCAAGGAACTTGATGAGATTACGCAACTTGATATTGTAGTCACCATCATCAGTCCCCGGACGGAATTTAACTTCCTTCACGAGGATGATCTTTTGCTTCAATTTGGCTTCGTGAGCTTTTTTCTGCTCCGAATACTTAAATTTGCCGTAGTCCATCAAACGGCACACCGGTGGCTGCGCTGTAGGCGCAATTTCCACCAGGTCGACGTTTGCCTCTTCCGCCAGGCGGAAGGCTTCAGCCAAACTTACGATACCGAGTGGCTCGTTATCGACCCCGCTTAAACGCATTTCAGGGGCAGTGATTTCGCCATTGATGCGATGTGACTTGTCAGTAGCTATTGTAGTTTCCTTTAAAAATCTTGTAAGACGGTCGTGCAGCGAGTTTCCTCGTCAGGCCTTGGTGTCGACTTCATGTTTGAGTCGCTCAATCAGGGCATCGACGGACATGACGCCCAGATCGACATTGCCCCGCGCCCGCACGGCCACTGTATTCGCATCCCGTTCTTTGTCGCCAATTACTAAGATGTAAGGCAATTTTTGTACGGAATGTTCACGTATTTTATAGGTAATCTTCTCGTTACGCAAATCGGCCTGTACGCGCAGCCCCGCTTTGCGCAGTTTTGTTGTAACTTCCTGTACATAGTCGGCTTGAGCATCGGAAATATTCAACACCGACACTTGCACCGGCGCCAACCACAAGGGCATGGCGCCCGCATAGTGCTCGATCAGGATGCCGATGAAACGCTCCAAGGAACCCACGATCGCGCGGTGCAGCATGATCGGTACCTGGCGCGTGTTGTCGACGGCCACATATTCAGCACCCAGACGACCCGGCATCGACGGATCGATCTGCACGGTGCCCACTTGCCATGCGCGGCCCAGGCTGTCTTTCAGGTGATATTCGATCTTCGGACCATAAAACGCACCCTCGCCCGGCAATTCTGTCCATTCCACGCCACAGGCGCGCAAGGCCGAACGCAACGATTCCTCGGCGAAATCCCACGACTCTTCCGTGCCGATGCGATTATCGGGACGCAAGGCCAGTTTCACGTCGATATTCGTAAAGCCGAAAGCCGTGTACACATCCATCGCCTGCTGGTGGAAGGCCGTCACTTCGCCGGCAATCTGCTCTTCCAGGCAGAAGATGTGGCCATCATCTTGCGTAAAGCCGCGCACGCGCATCATGCCGTGCAAGGCACCCGATGGCTCATTGCGGTGGCATTGACCGAATTCGCCGTAGCGCAACGGCAAATCGCGGTAGCTGCGCATGCCATTGTTAAAAATCTGGATATGACCGGGGCAATTCATCGGCTTCAACGCATAGGCGCGGTTTTCCGATTCCGTGATAAACATGTTTTCACGATAATTATCCCAATGGCCGGTTTTTTCCCACAGACCACGGTCGAGAATTTGCGGCGCCTTGACTTCCTGGTAGCCGTTGACCTGGTACACATTACGCATGTATTGCTCGACCTGCTGCCAGATCGACCAGCCTTTCGGGTGCCAGAAGATCAGGCCCGGCGCTTCTTCCTGAAAATGGAAGAAGTCGAGCTGCTTGCCCAGCTTGCGGTGGTCGCGCTTTTCCGCCTCTTCCAGATTGTGCAAATACAGTTCCTGGTCTTCCTTCTTGGCCCAAGCCGTGCCGTAGATACGCTGCAGCATCTCGTTTTTCGAGTCGCCGCGCCAGTAGGCACCAGCGAGCTTCATCAGCTTGAATACTTTCAGCTTGCCCGTCGATGGCACGTGAGGGCCACGGCATAAGTCCGTAAACTTGCCTTCGGAATACAGCGACACCTCCTGGTCGGCCGGGATCGAAGCGATCAGCTCTGCCTTGTACGCTTCACCGATACTCTTGAAGTAGTCTATGGCTTCGTCGCGCGCCAGCACTTTGCGCGTGACTTGCTCATCCTTCTTGGCCAGCTCCGTCATTTTCTTTTCGATCGCCGTCAAATCTTCCGGCGTGAACGCACGCTTGTAGGCGAAGTCATAGTAAAAGCCGTTGTCGATCACGGGACCGATGGTCACTTGCGCGTCCGGGAATAACTCCTTGACGGCATACGCCAGCAAGTGGGCCGTCGAGTGGCGGATCACCTCCAGGCCATCGGCGTCCTTGTCCGTCACAATCGCCAGTTCCGCGTCTTGCTCGATCAGGTAAGAGGTGTCGACCAGCTTGCCGTCGACCTTGCCGGCCAGGGCAGCCTTGGCCAGGCCGGTACCAATATTGGCCGCAACCTGGGCCACGGTGACCGGGCCGTCGAATTGACGGGCGGAACCATCGGGAAGTCGGATTGTAAGCATATTGATCTCCATGTCGGCGCTGGCGCCAGGTAAAACTGCGGTATGTAATGGGTAAAATAACTGAAAGGAAAACGCAGACGCAAAAAAACGCGGGCTAGCCGCGTTTTTCACTTTCTTGAGACAAAGGAAACCCGTTCGACTAGCGTCACTCCCAAAGCTTGGTAGTAGTTCGCGGTGTCATAACCGATTACCCTTTCTCTTTCACTGCATTCTGGTGGGCGGTGAGGAATTCGAATCCCCGACCCCTTGGATGTCGACCAAGTATTCTAACCAGCTGAACTAACCGCCCGTAAAACTTTTGTTGATCACTGTATTTCAAATGACCGCTCGCCGCTTGCGCCAGCTTGAAAACTGCGTACTGCAAAATTCTGGTGGGCGGTGAGGAATTCGAATCCCCGACCCCTTGGATGTCGACCAAGTATTCTAACCAGCTGAACTAACCGCCCCGAAGACCAGCATTATAGAGAGGCTTTCCCAGAATGACAAGGGCTGTTTTGCAGGAAACTTTAATCTGTTTTTCACCCGCTTCCCGGGCGTCAGCCTGCTTAATACAGCGTCGGCCCGGCAGGCGCGAAATGCCGCTAGAATCGCGGCATGAACTCCACTCTATTGAACTGGCTGAAAACCCTGAGCCGCGTCTGCGGTTTCGAAACGGCCGATTCCTTCCCGCCCGGCCACGTCTATGCGCGCACGCGCTGGAATGGCGCGTACTTCGATATCGCGTCCGATGTCAAACCGGACGAGATGGAACGGCGCCTCTGCGCAGCCATCGTCAACACGCCCAGCGTCTTTGCCTATATCACCCATCCCACGCCGCGCATGCAGCGCGCGCTGCTGAACGTGATCCACGAACGGCTGCGGCGCCAGCCCGGCGCGGGTGCCACGGACCTGGTCTTGTTATTGATCGATGCCTACGCCAGCGCCCACACCATGGAAGCGGTGCCTGGCTTGCGCACCCTGATCTGCGACACGGCACAGGAAGACACGAATCTGCGCGTGCATGCCATCCTGGAATTGCTGGCGGGCACGCCGCGCGGGCTGGACGTGATCGACATGTAATGCTGGACAACATGCAATGATCGACTATTAGCTCAAGCGTGGTTGGCCGGCACATAGCGCGCCCGCAAGCGCATGAACGGCGCCTCCACCAAGCTATACAAGAGCCAGCCCGTGGCGATACTGAGCAGTATCATCACCAGCATGGCTGGCAGGCTGTCCGGTGCATAGCCCATATCGTGCAAGATCGGGCGCAGCAAGATGCACAGTTGCTTGTGCAACAAATAAATCGCATACGACCACAACGCCAGGCTGGCCGCGCCCGGCACGCGCAGTTGATAGAGCACACTGGCGGGACTGAGCGCGGCGAGCAGCAGCACAGTGAAACTGGCAGCCAGGGCCGGATAGCCGAACACCGTCACACCATAGCCATAATGATCGGTGAGAAATACATACATCACGAGCGCCGTCGCAACGATTCCCGCCAGCAAGGTGCGGTTGCCGTGCGCCGTGAGGCGCGTCCAGGCGCGAGGGTGGTAATTTTTTAGCAGCGCCAGCGCCACGCCCGCTACCAGTTCGTCGCAGCGGCACCACGACGCGTAATAAATATATTTGTAATAGCCGAGACCGCCGCGCGGCACTTGCACATACTCATCCCATGCATAGGCGCGCAGCAGCATGCCGACAATACAGCTCGCTGTCACGGCCAACCAGGCCCATAGCAGCGACTTGCGGCAGGCGGCGACAAGCAAGGCCAAGGCCGGCAACAGCACATAGAATTGCTCTTCCACGCACAGCGACCACGCATGCGAAAACGCCGTGCCCGGCGTCAAATTGATGTTTTGCGTAAATGTCAGCAATTTCCACAGGGGAAGCAGCGCACTATCGCCGCGAAACGTGGGCCACAAATAATACAGCGCCAGCACGGCATAGAAACTGGGCAAAGTGCGCAGCAAACGCCGCGCATAGAAACGCCGCAGGGAAAAACCGTGCTCGCTGCGCAAGGCCGCAAAGATCTGGTTGCCGATCAGATAACCGCTGAGGGCAAAGAACAGGTCCACACCCATCCAGCCGACTTCCCCCAAAAAACCAAACGCTGCGCCCTCACTGACGAACAGCACATAATGGTGCATGAAGACGAGCACGATGGCCAGCGCGCGCAAGGTATCGAGACCGTACAGGCGTGGAGAAGAGGAAGACGACATGGAGATCAACAAGGAAAAACAACGGTGGCGCCGATCATGCCATGACCAGGCCGGGCATGGTTAACTTCGTCATCACATTTTTAAGGGAGCCAGCGGCGAATCCCGCTAAAATAAGCCGACCCCGTTTTCCATTCCAGCAACAGCATAGGATATGTCCAGCATGAGCAGCACACTCCACTTCAAATCCATCAACTACACGGGCCAAGGCAACGGCCCGCGCCTGATCGTCACCGGCGCCGTGCACGGCAATGAAACTTGCGGCACCAAGGGCATTGAGCGCGTGATGGCTGAACTCGACAGCGGCGCCCTCTCCATCGTGGCCGGCAGCGTCACCTTCGTGCCCATCACCAACCCACTGGCCTATGCCAAAGGCGTGCGCAGTGGCGAGCGCAACCTGAACCGCAATTTGTTTCCAAACGATAATCCACAGGATTTCGAAGACCGCATCGCCAACTGGCTGTGCCCATTGCTGGGCCAGCACGACGTACTGCTGGACTTGCACTCTTTTAATGCCGACAGCCAGCCCTTCGTCATGGTGGGGCCGCGCAACAACGATGGCCCGCTGCAACCATTCCAGCACGAAGACCAGGAACGCGCTCTGGCGCGCCGCCTGGGCGTGCGCCGCTTCGTCGATGGCTGGCTGCATGCGTATGGCCAGGGCGTGCAACGCCGCCTGGGCAATAGCGAGCAGGTGGGACTGGTCTTGCGCTACGGCGTAGGCACCACCGAATACATGCGCTCGACAGGTGGCTATGCCTTGACGCTGGAATGCGGCCAGCATGCCGACCCGGCTGCGCCAGATGTCGCCTACCGTGCCATCATGAATACCTTGGCCTTCCTCGGCTTCATTGATGCACCGCCACCGCCAGCCATCGCCGACGCCGACATGGAAGCGCTGAACATGGTCGTCGTGCATGACAAACTGCACGCGGATGACCGCTTCATCAAGACCTGGTGCAGCTTTGACAAGCTCAAACAGGGTGAGCAGATCGGCGTGCGCGCGGACGGCACGCCGGTGACGGCCGAATTCGATGCTTACATCCTCTTCCCGGACGTCAACGCGCAAGCCAATGCCGAGTGGTATTACCTGGCGCGGGTAGCCAACAGCTTTTAACTGATGACTAATGGCCGACGGACTTGGAGAACAGGTTAATCACCAGCACGCCGGCAATGATCAGCCCCAGGCCGATCAAGGCCGGCGTATCGAGGCTTTGCTTGAACCAGAACCAGCCCACGGCGGAAATGAGCACAATGCCCACGCCCGACCAGATGGCATACACGATGCCGGTAGGAATAACCTTCAAGGTCAGGGACAAACACCAGAAGGCGATGCCGTAACCGACCATCGTAATGATGCTTGGCCACAAGCGGCTGAAGCCGTCGGATGCCTTCAAGGCGCTGGTGGCGATGACTTCAGCGATGATGGCGATGGCCAAGTAGCAATACGTCATGGCGAGGCTCATGCGGCAGTCCTTTCAAGGTACATGGGAATAACAATGCCCTGCCCGCGCGCCGCCTGGTCGATCCGGCTGGCCCGACGGCGCGGGCGCATCGGGGACAAGGAGCTTACTGCGGGCTGAGCAACTTCAAGCCCAGGATGCCGCACACGATCAGGGCGATGCAGGCAATGCGCGCGGCGCTGGCCGGTTCGCCCAGCACCATGATGCCAAAGATAGCCGTACCCACGGTGCCGATGCCGGTCCAGATGGCGTACGCCGTGCCCAGCGGCAAGGTGCGCAAGGCCAGACCCAGCAGCACCACGCTGCCCAGCATGGATACGGCCGTCAGCACCGATGGCAATAGACGGCTAAAACCGGCACTGTATTTGAGGCCGATGGCCCAGCCAATTTCCAGCAAACCTGCCAAGACCAGGATGATCCACGCCATACATATTCTCCCAAGGTGGCAGGGTCGTCCCCGCCATGCAGCCCCATATCGAGCGGGGCCGTCCCCAGGAGCAAAGCTCAAAGTATACCATTGGCTAAAACCTCTTGCCTTCAGCACGCTTTGCACTTATATCGTAATATACCGATATTAAAATCCACAAAAGACGATACACACATCGTCGACAGACGAACATCGATCGGGGAACACAGCATGGACATCGACGCCATCCACAAGGCGCTGGCCAATCCCGTACGCCGACAGATACTGCAATGGCTGAAGGAGCCAGAACAGCATTTCGCCCAGCAAGACCATCCGCTCGATTTCGGCGTCTGTGCCGGACTGATCGACCGGAAGCTGGGCCTGTCGCAATCGACGGTCTCGGCCCACCTGGCCACCTTGCAAAAGGCTGGCTTGATTTGCGCCAGAAAAGTCGGGCAGTGGAGTTTCTTCAAGCGCAATGAAGACACTATCGAGGCATTTCTGCAGCAGATGCAGCAAGGTTTATAAGCGCAGTCCCATTCATATCGCCGTCCGCGGCACTTTCGACAGGAAAGATAGCAATCATGACAACCTTATTCGACCCCATCACTATTGGCAGCCTGCAACTGAAAAACCGTATCATCATGGCGCCGTTGACGCGTTCGCGCGCCGACAATCCGGGCCGCGTGCCGAACGCCCTGATGGCTGAGTACTACACGCAGCGCGCTTCGGCCGGCATGATCATCTCCGAAGCGACGGCCGTCACGCCGCAGGGCGTGGGCTATGCCGCCACGCCAGGCATCTGGTCCGAAGAGCAGGTGGAAGGCTGGAAACACATCACCAAGGCGGTGCATGACGCAGGCGGCCTGATCGTGCTGCAACTGTGGCATGTGGGCCGCATTTCCGCGCCCGCCTTCCTCGATGGCGACTTGCCCGTGGCGCCCAGCGCCGTCAAGCCGGCCGGCCATGTCAGCCTGCTGCGCCCGAAACAGGAATTCGTCACACCGCGCGCGCTTGATGCGCAAGAGATTCCCGGCATCGTGGCAGCCTATCGCCTGGGCGCCGAGAATGCGAAAAAGGCCGGCTTCGACGGCGTGGAAATCCATGGCGCGAATGGTTACCTGCTCGACCAGTTTTTGCAAGACAGTACGAACTTGCGCACCGACAACTACGGCGGCTCGATTGAAAACCGCGCCCGTCTGATGCTGGAAGTGACCGATGCGTGCATCGCGGTATGGGGCGCCGACAAGGTGGGCATGCACCTGGCGCCGCGCCGCGACGCGCACGACATGGGCGACTCCGACCCAAAGGCCACCTTCGGCTATGTGGCGCGCGAGCTGGGCAAGCGCGGCATCGCCTTCATCTGCGCGCGCGAAGCGCTCGGTGAAGATCGCCTTGGCCCCTACCTGAAGCAGGAATTTGGCGGCGTCTACATTGCCAACGAAAAAATGGACAAACCGGCAGCGCTAGCCTTGTTGGCCAAGGGCGAAGCCGATGCCGTGGCCTTTGGCCTGTGGTTCATCGCCAACCCCGACCTGCCCATCCGCCTGCACAGCGACGCGCCATTGAATCAGCTGAACCCAGACACCCTGTATGCCCCCGATGCGGCCGGCTACACGGATTACCCGGCGCTGGCAGCACAGGCTTAAACAGCACTCCAGCAGACGGCAGCGCCACGACGGCGCTGCTGTCGGACCTTCGACGCCATCGGCAGCAGCAGCAGCAGCAACAGCAGCAGCAGCATCGTGCCGGCTGGCGCGCGATGACACGCCCCCCCGTTTCAAAGAGCTCGGCCATCACTTTAGCCATCCGCGCATGCTCCCCTGCGACATCGTCGATATCGCTTCTCATACTGCGGCTGCCTCTCGGGCAGATCAACACCGCATCAAGTTTTGACCACATTATGCGCATTGAGTGCCCGCCAGAGTAGCTAAGCGTCGTTAAAATAGTCGCAACTATCGCCCCGACGCCGCATGAATAGCGGCCTCGGCTGCTTGTCGCCACCGCCAGCCGCGTATAGAATGCCTGCGCAGAATTTTTACTTCAAGGAAAATGGCCACCAGCGCCATCCGATTAAGAACAGTGTCACTGAAGGGTATCAATGGACGATTTATTTGTACAAGCGGGCGACTTGCCGACCTGGCACCAGCGCTGCGCCTTGCGCGTGCTGCACCTGTTTGGCTGGCGCATGCGCGCCCGCCCCCTGCCGGGGCCGCGCGGCATCGCCGTTGTCTACCCGCACACCTCGAACTGGGATTTCATGGTGGGCTTGTTCGGTAAATGGGCGCTATCGCTGCCGTTCCGCTGGCTGGCCAAGGATTCCCTGTTTCGCGGCCCGATGGGCAAGGTGCTGCGCTACCTGGGCGGCGAAGCCGTCGACCGCAGCACCACCAGCGGCACGATTCAACGCCAAGCCGAGCGCATGCTGGCCGCCGACTGGTACTGGCTGGCCATCACGCCGGAAGCGACGCGCAGCTACCGTCCGAATTGGAAAAGTGGCTTTTATCACCTGGCCCTGGCTGCCAAGGTGCCGCTACTGCTGGTCTACATCGACTACCCGAACAAAGTGCTGGGCGTCGTCGACCATTTATACTTGACCGGCGACAAGGACGCCGACATGGCCGCCATCGCCGCCGTGTATGCGGGCCACCAGGGCTTGCACCCTGAAAAAGCGGCACCCATCGTGCTGTCCGACAAGCGCCCCGGCGCTTAAGCAAGCCCCATCAACACCAGGCCGGCGGCCGTCAAAGCCACGCCGGCGACACGCAGCACGCGCTCGGCCAGCACCTGGCCGACAAAACGCCCCGCACACAGCAGCATGGCCGAAGCAAGCATAAAGCCGCACGCGGCCGAGGCTGCGGGCAGTTCCTGGCCATGCGCATTCCCATGCGCCAGAGCGAACATGCCCGCTAACAACATACCCAGCCAGTTCGGCAAGGCCAGCCCCAACGCGATGGCCAATCCCAGCAGCGCCACCTTGGCCGCGATGCCCGTTTCCAGGCCGGCAATACGCCAGCCCGCCATGCCGGCCAGCGCACCGAACAACATCATGCCGAGAAAGATGGCGGGCTGGGCCAGGCCGCGACGCTGCTGGCCGCCCCATATACCCAAGCCCAGCATGGCCAGCAAATGGTCTAAGCCCGTCAATGGATGGGCGAAACCAGCCAGCAAGCCGGCACTGTCGCCGTGGCCGGAATGGGCCATGGCAGGCAAAGCCAGCAAATACAATGCGGCCACAGTAGCCGTTTTTATCATCTGTCTTGCGCTCATTGCAGCTCCTTGCCTGGTTGGTCGAGCAGACCTTGCTCGCGGATAAAATCAATGACGACCTGCACGCCGTCGCCGCTGCGCAGATTCGTCAACACAAAGGGGCGCTCGCCGCGCATGCGTTTGGCATCCTGCGCCATCACGTCCAGGTTGGCGCCCACATACGGCGCCAGGTCCGTCTTGTTGATAATGAGCAAATCGGAGCGCGTGATGCCGGGACCGCCCTTGCGCGGGATTTTTTCGCCGCCAGCCACATCGATCACGTAAATCGTCAAGTCCGACAGTTCCGGACTGAAGGTAGCGGCCAGGTTATCGCCGCCAGATTCGACCAGGATCAGGTCGAGGTTCGGAAAATCTGCCTGCATGCGCGCGATGGCCTCCAGGTTGATGGAGGCGTCTTCGCGGATTGCCGTGTGCGGGCAGCCGCCCGTCTCCACGCCCATCAGGCGCTCGGCCGGCAAGGCGTCCGCGCGCAGCAGGATTTCCATGTCTTCCTTGGTGTAGATGTCATTCGTGATGACCGCCATGTCATAGCGTTCGCGCATGCCCTTGCACAGCATTTCGCACAGCGCCGTCTTGCCCGAGCCGACGGGCCCGCCGATGCCTACGCGCAGCGGATTGGAGGTAATCGTTGTCATGTTGTGGTGTCTCGTTGTGGTGTCACGTTGTAGTGTCTGCTTGTAGGATTCAGGAACGGTACAGCCGGCTGTACTGCACTTCGTGCCGCATCGACAGCAGCGACAGGCCGGGCGCCCAGTTGCCCATCTCCGCGTCTGCTATGGTTTGCGCCGTGCCGGCCGCCGCTTCAAGTTCAGGGCGCAATGACAGCAATAAACGCTGGCCCGCCACCTGCCCCAGCGGCACGGATTTCACGCAGACGAGCACCTGGTTTTCCGCCCAGGCGAACAGCATCGCCAGCAGCGCTTCTTGGCGCGGGATCGCCAGCGCCACCACGGCGCAGGCATAGGCTGTGGGCAGCGCCACTTCCGGCTGGCTCTGCAGCATGTCGATCAGCACGCCATCGGCTACGCCCAGCTCGGCCAGCAGCTTGGTCAAGGAATAGCCCATCTGGATAGTTTCGGCGCGAAACTCCGCCGTGTCGCGCGAGGCGATAAAGCGCTCGCTCCAGCACTGCACGGCGCACAGGTCCTGCGCTTCAAACGCCTGCATCAAGCGCCAGCACAAAGGCGCTTCCCAGCGCGCCATCACCTGCGCCAGATGCTGCGAGATCCAACCGCGCGCCGTCACCGCGTCCGTCACAAGGCCTGCTTCGAGCGCCGCTTCCAGCCCCTGCGAATAGCTGTAGGCGCCTATCGGCAAGGCCGGGCTGGCGAACTGCAGCAGATGCAGCAAGGCCGATGCCTGCATCATGCGGCGCACGGCGCATCGCCGGGGCGGTGGATTTTCTGCCGCAGCGGCACGGGCGCCAGCAAGTGCTGGCCGTGGCCGTCGTGGTGCCCATGGCCGCCGCCGTATGCGCCAGCTTCCGGCTCGAACGGCGCGTCTTCTTCCGTCACCAATGCCTGCAAGCCTTGCAGCATCTCCTTCAATACCGGATCTTTGCGGATGCGCAAAAAACCATCGCCCACCTGCGCCTGCGTGTGGCGATTGCCCAGATGAAATGCGCAACGCAGCAGGGTGTGGGAATCGAGGCACTGCACCAGATAGGTCGGTTCGCGCGCGGCGACGATCTGCACCACCTGCCCGCTTGGACCCGTCATGCGTTCGCCGTCGCGCAGTACAGTGCCGCGCACGGTGAACACGGCCACCTCGTCGCCATTCGACAGCACGGCGCGCAGCCGGCATTTTTCGCGCTGATCATAGGGCAGCACAAGTTGCGCGAAGGGCGTGCGGTCGTCGTTCGCACCGAGCTTGGTATGCAATGTGAGCATGATGCCTCCTGTTTAAAATAGAAAATAGCGCTGCGCCATGGGCAGCACGGCGGCGGCCTCGCATACCAGCAGCTGGCCGTCGGCACGCACGGCATAGGTTTCCGGGTCCACTTCCATATGTGGCGTGGCGCCGTTATGGAGCATGTCTTGCTTGCGCAAGCCGCGCATATTCTGCACGGCGATGACGGCTTTATTCAGTTTCAACTGATGCCCAATATCGAGGTCGTAGGCCGCCTGCGAGACAAACGTAAAAGATTTTTTCAGGCCGCCGCCAAAGGCGCCGAACATCATGCGGTAATGCACCGGCTGCGGCGTGGGAATCGAGGCATTCGGGTCGCCCATCTGCGCGGCGGCGATCATGCCGCCCTTTAAAATCATCGATGGCTTGACGCCGAAGAAGGCCGGCTTCCACAACACGAGATCGGCGATCTTGCCCGCCTCGATGGAGCCGACTACATGGGAAATCCCATGCGTGATGGCCGGGTTGATCGTGTACTTGGCGATATAGCGTTTGGCGCGGAAATTGTCGCTGCGCGCCGTGTCGGGCGCCAGCGGCCCACGCTGCACCTTCATCTTGTGCGCCGTCTGCCAGGTGCGCATGATCACTTCGCCAACACGGCCCATGGCTTGCGAGTCCGATGACATCATGGAAATGGCGCCGATGTCATGCAAGATATCTTCGGCGGCGATGGTTTCGCGGCGAATGCGCGACTCGGCAAACGCCACGTCTTCGGCAATGGCCGGGTCCAGGTGGTGGCACACCATCAGCATGTCGAGGTGCTCGTCGAGCGTGTTGACGGTAAACGGGCGCGTCGGGTTGGTCGACGAGGGCAGCACGTTCGACTGTCCCACGGCGGCGATGATGTCGGGCGCATGGCCGCCGCCCGCTCCTTCCGTGTGAAACGTGTGGATGGTGCGATCCTTGAAGGCAGCCAGCGTGTGTTCCAGGAAGCCGCCTTCGTTGAGGGTGTCGCTGTGCAGCGCCACCTGGATATCCATGCGATCTGCGACTGACAGGCAGTTGTCGATGGCGGCCGGCGTGCTGCCCCAGTCTTCGTGCAGCTTCAAGCCAATGGCGCCCGCGCGCACCTGCTCTTCCAATGGCAAAGGCAAACTCACATTGCCCTTGCCCATGAAGCCCAGGTTCATCGGGAAGGCATCGGCTGCCGCCAGCATGGCGTGCAAATGCCATGGCCCCGGCGTGCAGGTGGTGGCGGCCGTGCCCACGGCAGGTCCCGTGCCGCCGCCCAGCATGGTCGTCACGCCGCTCATCAGGGCTTCTTCGATCTGCTGCGGGCAGATGAAGTGGATGTGCGTGTCGACGCCGCCGGCCGTGACAATCAAGCCTTCACCGGCGATGATCTCGGTCGCGCCGCCGATGACCAGGGTCACGCCGGGCTGGATATCCGGGTTGCCCGCCTTGCCGATGCCGAAGATCAGGCCATTTTTCAGGCCGATATCGGCTTTCACGATGCCCCAGTGGTCGAGGATGACGGCATTCGTGATAACGGTATCCATCACCTCGGCAGCGCAACGCTGCGACTGGCCCATGCCGTCGCGGATCACCTTGCCGCCACCGAATTTCACTTCTTCGCCGTAGATCGCATAATCGTGCTCGATCTCGATGAACAGCTCCGTGTCGGCCAGGCGGATGCGGTCGCCCTTGGTGGGGCCGAACATCTCGGCATACGCACTACGGGCAATGCTGGCCATATCAATCCTTTCCTGGTGGAGTGTCTTGCAGTTCGCCCATCACTGCGCCATTGAAGCCGTAGACCTTGCGCTCACCTGCCAGCGCCACCAGCTCCACCGTGCGCCGCTGGCCCGGCTCAAAGCGCACGGCGGTACCGGCAGTAATATTGAGGCGCATGCCGTAGGCACGCCAGCGCTCGAAGTCCAGCGCC
This sequence comes from Janthinobacterium sp. CG_23.4, assembly GCF_029892305.1. Lineage (NCBI taxonomy): Bacteria > Pseudomonadati > Pseudomonadota > Betaproteobacteria > Burkholderiales > Oxalobacteraceae > Janthinobacterium > Janthinobacterium sp. CG_23.4. The sequence continues at coordinate 2,968,978 of NZ_JARXUX010000001.1, forward strand.
GGGTTGACTTCAAAAAAGTGGAAGTGCGAGCCGACCTGGATAGGCCGGTCACCGCGATTGGCCACCACCACGGTGGCCGTGGCGCGATCTGCATTGAGGGTGATTACGCCTTCTTCCAATTTGTATTCGCCTGGTGTCATGAGGAACTCCTTTCAATGTCGCTGGTATGCTTACACTATCGGATGATGCACGGTCACCAGCTTGCTGCCATCGGGGAAGGTCGCTTCCACCTGAATATCGGGGATCATCTCTGCGATGCCATCCATGACGTCGGCGCGCGAGAGTATTTTGCTACCGTCCGACATCAGCTGCGCTACCGATTTTCCATCGCGCGCACCTTCCATGATGGCGGCGCTGATCAAGGCCACCGCTTCCGGATAATTCAATTTCAAGCCGCGCGCCAGGCGCCGTTCGGCCAGCAGCGCGGCCGTAAAAATGAGCAGCTTGTCTTTTTCGCGGGGAGTCAGGTCCATGGTTTTCCTTGTGCCTCTTTTCTGATCAAGTGTTCCAGATACGGGGTACGACGGCATCGCGCCCCAGCATGGCGGGGCGCAGTAGCAGCCAGGCAGCCAGCATGATCCTGCGCGCCGCCTCACTGTCGCCGCACAGCAGGCGTACCACCACCAGCGATTTCATGTGCGTGGCGCCGAATACGGCGCCAACCGGCACCTCGATCTCGCGCAAGGCAGCCAGCACGGCGGCAGCAAGGGGGCGGCCGACGGCGATCAGGGTGGCGCATACCGTGTGGCCAGCCAGGCCAAGGGGACTGGCCATCAGCGGACCGCCGGCAGCCAGCATGCCCTGCTCCCACCACAGCAGCTTGCCGCCGCGCCGGATCTGCACCTGCTGGGCGATGCTGCCCTGGTTAAAAATTTCGCCAGCAGCGCTGCGACCCAGGCAGACGATGTCGCAGCCGATGTAGTTGGCGTTCGCCGCCAGTTCCACCTCGTGGCGCAGGCGCACGCAAGCCTGATTGAAAAAGATGCTCTCCTGCGGCAGCCACTCGATGGTGGCGCCGCTACCGGCGCGCAGCACGATGTGCTGGCCCGAGACATGGCCGTTGGCACGGTACCACTTGGCGGCGCCCGGTGACGTGAGAAAGGCATGCGCGCCTTCGCCCACCGTAGCATCGACGGCCAGCTGGTCGCCGCCCACCACGCCGCCGGGCGGATGAATGATGATGGCGTGGCAGACGGCCCCGCCTTCCGGATACAAAGGCTTTTGCACACGCAAGGGGCCGCTGTGCGTGCGTTCGACCAGGCGGCTGACACCATCACGCCAGGCAAAACCCAGGCGCAAATGCGCCTGCCAGGCGTCATGCGCGCGGGCCTGTGAGGGGATGGCTGGGTGGGTGCTGTCTGGCATACGGGCAATCGCGTAAATAAGCGACTACCTAAGCAGGATATGTGCCAGCGTCAGGAGAAGAAATAGCGAACATTGCGCACCACGCGGCGGTGGACGCACCGGCATGGTGCACCGGCCGCACCGCAGTGTTTTATGCCAAGGCCAGAGTACGCCGTTCGCGCAGCAAGACCGTAAACGGTGCCGCCGCCAGCGGAGGGCTGAAATAATAGCCCTGCATTTCGTCACAGCCATGTTGCGTCAGGAAGTCTACCTGTGCACGCGTTTCCACGCCTTCGGCGATGACGCGCATGTCGAGGTTGTGCGCCAGCGAGATGACGGAACGGGCGATGGCCGCGTCGCTGCTGCTGGTGGTGACGTCGTCGACGAAAGACTTGTCGATTTTCAGCACGTCGATGGGGAAGCGCTTCAGATAGCCGAGGCTGGAATAGCCGGTGCCGAAGTCGTCGAGCGAAATGCCGACGCCGATATCCTTCAGGCGCGTGAGGGCCGCCACTGCCTTGTCCGGGTCGCCCATCACCGTGCTTTCCGTGATCTCGATACCCAGGCAGGCGGGCGTGATAGCGTATTTGCGCAATACCGCCTCGACGAACGGCACCGTGTGATCCTGCGCGAACTGCTTGCCCGACAGGTTGACGGCCACCTTGATGCTGCCCAGGCCCGCGTCGAGCCAGGAGCGAATTTGTGCGCATACGCTTTCGAGCACCCATTCGCCGATGGCCGTGATCAAGCCGTATTCCTCGGCCAGCGCGATGAACAGGCCGGGCGGCACCTTGCCCAGCACCGGGTTATCCCAGCGCAGCAGTGCTTCCGCGCCCAGCAAGGCGCCCGTACGCAAGCACATTTGCGGCTGGTAATGCACCTTGAATTCATCACGGCAGATGGCGCCGCGCAGTTGCTGCTGCATGGCCAGCCGGGCGCGGATATCGCTACCCATGCGTTCCGTGAAGAAAGCGTAATGATCACGCCCCATTTCCTTGGCGCGCACCAGGGCCGTGTCGGCGTGACGCAGCACGTCGTCGAGGCTGTCGCCATCGGCCGGGCACATGGCGATGCCGATGCTGGTGGTCAGCGCCAGGCGCTCGCCGTCGACGCTGAGCTCTTCGCGCAAGCCGGCCAGAATGGTTTGCGCCAGCGCCAGCGTGCGCCCCAGCAAGACATCGTCGTGCAGCAGGATCTGGAATTCGTCGCCGCCCTGACGCGCCACCGTGTCACCCTCGCGCACGCAACCCGAGAGGAAACGCGCCACCACTTGCAGCGCCTTGTCCCCCACGGCCTGGCCATGCGAATCGTTGATATTCTTGAAGCGGTCCAGGTCTAGGCACATCAGCACCACTTGCTGGCCGTCGCGCAGGGCGTTGGTGCGCGCTTGTCCAAAGCGCTCGCGCAGCAGCACGCGGTTCGGCAAGCCGGTCAGCGCGTCGTGGTAGGAGAGGAAGTCGATCAGATGCTGCTCGGCCTTGCGCTCGCTGATATCGAGGAAAACGCCCACGTAGTTGATCACGTCACCGTCCGGGCCATGCACGGTCGACACGCTGAGCAAACAGGGATAGGTGTCGCCACCCTTGCGCCGCGTCTGTACTTCGCCCGACCAGCAGCCGCTGCTATGTAAGCCCTGGCGCAAGGCCAGCAACACCGCTTCGCCCGTGTGCTCGGCGTGCAGGCGCATGATGTCGGTACCCACCACATCCTGCGCCGCGTAGCCGGTGATGCGTGTAAACGCAGGATTGGCCGTGACGATGACGCCGCTCGGATCGGTGATCAGGATGGCGTCCTGGGTGGCCTCAAAGACTTGGCCCGACAGGCGCAGCAATGCTTCATTGGCGCGGCGGATCTGCACTTCGCGTGCCAGGGTGCTGGCCACCTGCTCCAGTTCGGCCGTGCGTTCGACCACGCGCCGTTCCAGGTTGGCCCGCTCTTGTGTCAGCTGCAGCTGCGCCCGCGCCAGGCGCACGTGCGCATCGGTGCGAGCAAGAATTTCCTCGGCCTGGAAGGGCTTGGCGATGAAATCGACGGCGCCCAGCGCAAAGCCGCGCACCTTGTCGTCCGTATCGTACTGCGCCGACAGGAAAATCACCGGCACCTGGCACAGCGACGGTATCTGCTTGAGGCGGCGGCAGACTTCAAAGCCATCGAGGCCCGGCATGCGCACGTCGAGCAAGATCAGCTCCGGCGGGCGCGCCTGGGCCGTCCACAGCGCCAGTTCACCGTTCGGCGCCTGGCGCACCGCATAGCCGGCGCCGCTGAGCAAATCGCTCAACAACTTCAGCGAAGCAGGTGTATCTTCAACAATCAGTACTTCGCCCTTAGCATTCACTTCGGAAAAATCGCGGTGCATGTAGCAGTTCTCTCAGCTTTGGATGAGGCGCGGCAGTCAATTGCCACGCTGGACAAGACATTTCGTTGCAATGAGCTACATACCATCATCATAATCTTTATTGCAATTTAGCACCATCAATCCACGGCACTGAGCCCTTCTTTCATCGCATTTGATGTTGTCAGCCCACACTTTTCAGCTAGGCGCCAGCGCGACCTCACTGTCCAACAAGATGCAGAGCTGCCGGTACTGATGCTGGTCGAGCATGGCTTGCAGCGGCGCCAGCAACGGTGCCGCCGCCGGCGGCAAGGCCGCCAGCAACTGCCCCACCCTGACCAGGTTCAATTCGCGCAGTGCTGTCTGCAGGGCGGCGCGTTCGTCCCGGGACAGCAATCGCAAATCTTGCGCCTGCAGTAGCGGCGCCACTTGCGCCTGCAGCGACATGACTGGCGACATGGGTGCCTGCACCTGTGCCGGCACCTGCGCTGCCTGCGCGGGAATGCTGAAACGGAAGGTAGCCCCCTGCCCCGCCATGGACTCCAGCGTCAGTTCGCCTTTCATCAACTGCACCAATTCGCGCGAGATGGCCAAGCCCAGGCCCGTGCCATCCTTCGGTCCCGCGCTGTCGGCCTGCACGAATGGCTCAAAGATGCGCTGCTGGTCCTCCGGGGCGATGCCGATGCCCGTATCGCTGACGGCGAACGACAGGCACCATGTGGCGTCATCGCGCCATTCGGCGCGCACGCGCAAGGTGACCTCGCCGCTGCCGGCGAACTTGACGGCATTCGACATCAGGTTCAGCAGCACCTGGCGCAAGCGCGTCGCATCGAGCAACACTGCCGCCGGCAGATCCGTGCAATCGAGGCGCAGGGCCAGTCCCTGCTGCTCGGCGCGCATGCCCAGCATGTCCATGACTTCCTGCAACAGGGGTGCCAGCGCCACCACGCTCGCCTGCGCCTGCAAGCGCCCAGCCTCGCCCTTCGACAAGTCAAGAATTTCATTGATCAACGTCAATAAATGCTTGCCGGAGCGGTGGATGATGGCCAGGTTGCGCTTTTCCTCGTCCTGCATATTGGGCGAGGCGGCCATCAGGCGCGAAAAACCGATCACGGAATTCAAGGGTGTGCGCAATTCATGGCTCATGTTCGCCAGGAAGGTGCTCTTGGCACGGTTCGCTGCCTGTGCCTGGCTAACGGCCACCGACAGGGCACTCGTGCGCTCGGCCACCAGCTCTTCCAAATGATGGCGGTGGCGCAGCAGTTCCAGTTCAGCCTCGCGGTGCGCGGTGATGTCGTAGTTGGAGCCCACCAGGCGCATGGGCCGGCCCAGCCCATCGCGAAAGATCACGGCATCGGCCTTGATGTAGCGGATGGTGCCATCGGGCCACAGGATGCGGTACTCGTGCGTGAACGCCTTGCCGCTGCCGAGCGCGGCGCGCAGAGCCTCTTTGACGGCCGGCACGTCCTCTGGCATCAGCGCCGCGCGCCAGATCGCCGCGGGCGCCATGGCGCTGGCCGCATCGGCCTTGAACTGCGCATACATCTGTTCATCCCATTGCAATGCGTCGCTGCTGACGTTCCAGTCCCAGATGCCGATGCTGGCCGCACCCGTCGCCATCTGCACGCGCTCTTCGCTGCGTTGCAGGGCACGGTAGCGGCTGTCGAGTAGCGCCACCATGTCGCGGATGGAACGGTACAGAGTGCGCAGCTCGCCTTGGAACCACGCTTTCGGCGGCGTGCCGAATGCTTCGCCCTGCCCCGCCTTGACGCCCGCCGCGTACTGGCCGATGATCTTCAAGGGCTTGAGCATCAAACACCACATGAGCAGCCAGATGCTGGCCAGCAGGATTGCGTCGAGCGCCACGATCATGGCGCCGATGCCCAGCGCGCGCTGCCGCAGCTGCGCGTTCAGCAGGGCCGGCGTCGCATAGACGGCAACGCCGCCGATCACTTGTCCGCCTATCGTCACGGGGCGCCGCTGCACCAGCCAGGCCGGATCGGGCGATAGCGAGGAAAGGCTGTCGATACTGCCGTCGGCATTGCGGCGCAGGGCCAGCGCTTCCTTGCCGATGCCCGGCGTCAGGGCAGCGGCTACCAGTTCGCGCTTGCCCAGCATGCTGCGCATGATGGCCTGCATCTGCTTTTCATCCAGATTCCACAATGGCAGTTCGATGGCCACGGCCAACTGGTCAGCGCTCACTGACAGGCTGTCATGCAGCTGCTGCCAACGCTGGCTGCGTTCGGACTGGTAAAACAGTACGGCAAACACCAGCAGCAAGGCCGTGACGACGAAGGTCAGCGCCACGCTGACGGCCAGCACGATGGACACGCCACCGAGGCGGGCGCCTTTGGGTGTGTAAAAAGTCATGCGTCTTCGCCCTGCGGCTCGCAGTCCAGCTGCGCCAGCAAGGTGCACAGCGACTGATACTGGTGCTGTTCCAGCATCGCGGCGATGTGCGCGGACAGTTGCGGCAGGCTGGTTGCCACGCCGGCCAGCACGATGGTGCTGCGCCGCAAATCGAGCGCTTGCACGGCTTCGAGCAGTGCCTGCCGTTCGGTCGCGCCCAACTGGCCCAGCGCCTGCTGCAAGTCAAAAGCTGCCACCGGCAAACACGGCGGCGCGGCGGCTGTGCGCTGGAAGCGAACACCAAGTTGCTGCTCCAGCATGGCGAACAGGTGTTCTTGCTCGATCGGTTTGCGCAGGAAGCCATCGGCGCCGGCCGCCAGGGCCTCCTGCTTTTCTTCCTCGAAGGCGGAAGCGGTCATGATCACCAGGCGCGGCTGCACCAGTGTCGTTTGCGCGCGCAGCCAGCGCGTCAGCGCCAGGCCATCCATGTCCGGCATGCGCCAGTCGCTCAGCACCATGTCATAGCGCTGCGCCGCCAGCATGGCTTGCGCCTGCGCGCCGCCAGCCGCTTCCTGCAGCTGGAAGCCCAGCGGCGCCAGCAAGCCCGACAGCAGCTTGCGGCAGTTGTCGTCATCATCGACCAACAGCACCATGCGCCCGCGCTGGCCCGGCGGCAGGCGCGCCACGCGGCCCGGCGCCAGCGCCGGGACGGCCGCTTGCTGCAGCAGCGGCGCACGCAGGTCGAAACGGAATACGGCGCCTGCGCCCAGCGTGGATTCGACACTTAGCTCGCCGCCCATCAGGCGCACGAATTCGCGCGAAATGGTCAGCCCCAGTCCCGTGCCGGCCTGCGCCACCGCGCTGTCGGCCTGCACGAAGGGTTCAAAGATGCGTTCCAGATCCTCTTCCGCAATGCCGCTGCCGGTATCGCGCACGGCAAACGCCAGCGCCATCTGCCCACCTTCTGCCGCCTGGCACGTCAGCGACAAGGTGACGCTGCCGTGCTCGATGAACTTGAGCGCGTTCGACAGCAGATTGAGCAGCACCTGGCGCAGCTTGGCGCCATCGAGGCGCACCAGCGGTGGCACGCCGAAACGTTCGAGCTGCAGCGCGATGCCCTGCTCGCTCGAGCGCATGCGCACCATCTCGAGCACCTCATCGAGCACGCCATTCAAGTCCACTGGCCCGGTTTGCAGATGCATGCGGCCCGCTTCGATTTTGGATAACTCAAGGATATCGTTGATCAGGGTCAGCAAATGGTGACCGGCACGGTTGATGATGGCCAGATTATGCTTTTCTTCCTCGAACATACTGCTCGAATCGGCCATCATCTGCGAAAAACCGATCACGGAGTTCAAGGGCGTGCGCAATTCGTGGCTCATATTAGCCAGGAAGACGCTTTTCGCCCGATTCGCCGATTCGGCCTCGGTGACGGCCACCGACAGGGCGGCCGTACGCTGCTGTACCAGTTCCTCCAGGTGGTCGCGGTAGCCAAGCAATTCCTGCTCGCTATGCTTGCGCTCGGAAATGTCGACGATGCCGCTGCGCATTAGGCGCCGCCCGTCCATGGGCAATTTCACCAGCCGCACTTCGCAGGGGAAAATGCTGCCATCGGCACGCCGCACATTGCGCTCCACCAGGACCGGCTCGCCCAGCATGGCGCGGCGCAGATGCTCTTCCATCATCAGTCCCAGCGGCAGGCCATCGGGCTGATTGCAGCTATACAGATCGAACGGCCCACGTGCCAGCAAAGCCTCGCGCGACAGGCCCAGCATGCGCTGCGCGCTGCTGTTGGCATCGACGAAGCGATCCAGGTCCAGGTCGTACACCAAGATGGCTTCCGGCGCATGCTCGACCAGTATGCGGAAGCGCTGCTCGCTCTCACGCGCCTCGCTCTCGGCGCGGCGCAGGCGCCGACGCTGCAGCAGCAAGATGCTCAGCAAGCCGGTCATCACGATGAAGACGCCGCCCGCCAGCAACACGGCAAGGCGGTGTTCCTGCCACAGTTGCGGCGGCCGGTTGAAGAACACAGTGTGCGGTGGCAGGCGGCTGATGTCGGCATCCCAACGCTGCAGCTGTTCCCAGTCATACATCGGCAGCAGGCGGGCCGGCGGCAGCAAGGTGCCTGGCGCGGTGGGTGCCTGGCCGGCCAGCACGGCCAGCGACATCTGCGCCACCTGCTGCGCGGCCTGTTCGATATGCAGGATGGAGCCGCCCAGGATGCCCTTGCCGAGCGCCGCGTTGTACATGCCAAAAGTGGGAACATTGGCCAGTCGCGCCAACTGCATGGAAAACTGCACGGGCGTGGCGATGGCGCCGTCCACGTCGCGGTTGACATTGCCCGCCACCAGCACGGTATCGGCGGGCAAGTGCGCCACCTCCGCACGCATCTGTGCCAGGGTCAGCTTATCGAGGTAGCGCATGGTCACCTTGCCCTGCCAAGCCAGCGCCGCCTGTTGCATGCTGCGCTTCAAGGCTTGGTCGGCCTCGCTGGTGCCGACGGCCATGACGATGGTTTTGGTCTCCGGAAACAGCGCCATGGCTTGCGCCAGCGTGCCAGGAAAATCGACATTCGCCTTTTGCTGCCAGATGGCAGGCGGACTGCCGGGCGGCAAGGCCTTGCCCGAGCTGTTAATCGCCAGCACAGGCACGCCGTGCGTCAGCGGCACCAAGTCCGACAGCAAATAATCGAGCGCGGGCTGCTGCATGGCGATGATCAGATCGGCCTTGCGCCCCATCACTTGAGTGTATCTCAAAAGCAACAAATCGCGCATCTCGTTGCGTAGCGCGGGATCGCCCTGGGTATTGAGGTTGAGATACTCGACCATGATGTCTTCGCTGGCCAGGCCAGCGGCGGCCATGGCGGCAAGATAGGTACGCGTGTACGATTCCACGCCGCCGCGGCCATATTCGTAAGCGTTGAGGAACAGCACGCGCTGGCCGTGATGCGACGGCGCAGCGGCCGCCGTCAATGCTGACGCCGATGCCGACAAAGCGGCGCCAGGCGCGGCGATACAGAAGCCCAGCAGCAATGCGCGCCAGCAGCGGCGCACCGCTGCCCTGCCCATTCCGCCGCCAGGGCGCGAGCCGCCCGACACATCACGCATCATTCGCCATGCCCATGCTCACTCCCACCTGTCACCGTGTTTCGACTGTGCGCTGATGGATCAGCCACCAATACTTACGAAAACATGATAACGTCAACTGCAGGGGCAAGTCTATTGCTTAAAACAATCTTTTCACAATACGCCGGCTTGCAACGCCAAGCGTCGTTAGGCGTAGTTAGGCATCGTTATGCAGCGCTGGCGCTGATGCCGAACAATTCCAGCTTCAGCCCTTTGATGCCAGACGGCACATAAATCGCAATCGCCTGGGCCTTGATCATGCTGTCATAAATACGGCCCTTGTTTTCGATCGAAAAATAATAGGTATTGGGCCGCACTGGCACTTCAGCAGGGACCTGGGCCATATGGCGCAACTCGGCACCGGGAAGTGCTCGGCCCAGTAATAATTCGATATTGTCAGGCGATGAAATTTTGAACTGCAACGGCACCGTGGCGACCAATTCCAGCGCCGGCATATCGGCGTTGACGGCAAGACAGAGTTCGGTCTGAGGGTCAATCCGCTTGGCATCGAGCACGCCGTAATAGTGGGTGTTTTGTTGCGTGTCATTGGTCAGCGCAATCGGGAAGTGGCGCGACAGAAGAACCGTATCGATCAAGTCGCGAATGATGCCATCGAGCTTGCCGAAACCGGGAGCGGCGTCCTCGTGACAGTAAACTGGCAAGTCGCTCAGTGTGTATTTTTTTGAAAACGTCATCAAGCCACCAGCCAGTGCCATCAATTTTTCAAATAGATACACCGGATGGTGACGCCGGTAACTGGCGCAATGACTGAGCGTGGCGCTGGCCATGCTCAAGGTATTGAGCATCCAGAACGAGGAAACATCGCCGCCGTGAAATTCAAGCATATTTTTACCCGGCTGACGGTGGCGGCTGTACAGCGCCTCAATTTTCGCGCCCATGCGCTCGATCAGCGCATCGAGCATTTTCTGCAGCGTCGGCTCGGCGCTGATGGTCAGGCCAGGCGCCATGAAGCCGGTATCGATTTCAAAGCCGCCGTTGCCGGCGCGGTACAAACGAATGAGCGGGATGGCAAGGTAATCATTTAGGGGATCGAGCTGCGACAGCAGATACACACGCTTCTTCAGGTAAGCGACGTCTATGCTGACCGCCTCGCTGTACAGATCCGGGGTTTCGATATCCGCCTGGACATAGCGCGCTGCTGTAGAACTGACATTGCCACCATGTGCCTGCAACGCCGGTAGCGCGGCATAAAAAGTAAAACTGTGTTCGCTCGACGGTAGCTTGGACAAGTCAACCGCACTGGGTAATACATCGCCGAGCGGCGCCTCAAACAGTTCTCCATCCTGAAATACGAGCGACATGGCGTCGGCCCGCAGACTATTGTTGGCCAGTGCATCCGCATTCCAGCGGACACCATGCACGCCCCATAAATGGGGATTAATCAAGGAAGCCAGACGTTGCAGGCGCGCTTCATGATAGCGGTCCAGCTGCTGGAATTGCTGGGGCCCGATGGCCAGGCCCTCGGACCAAAGTAATTTGGATGGCAATGTCATGACGTTCTCCATGTTGACCGTTAGCATCTTGCTGCCTTGCCAGTCTGATGTCGTCAGCGTGGAAGTCCTTGAGGTTGCGCAGCAAGCCTGTCCAATTATTTGCGCAAACGCAATTTTGCCTTGAGAAAACGCTCGGATACTGTTCATTCCACCGCGTAGACACAGGAAAAATCAAGATGGAGGATTTGCTGCCGTATTTCGAGCACGAGCTGGTGATGCTGCGGCGACATTGCCGTGAGTTTGCCGAACGCTATCCGAAAATTGCCGGCAAATTACACCTGTCAGGCGAGTCCTGCGAAGACCCGCACGTCGAACACTTGATCGAATCGGTGGCCATGCTGGCAGCACGCATCTCCAAAAGGCTCGATGACGACTATCCGCAATTTACCAAAGCCTTGTTCGAAGCCCTGTTCCCCCATTATCTGCGCCCCTTCCCATCGTGCACCATCGTACAACAGCCAACCCCGGCGGCAGGAGCGGGCATATTCCACCTGCCAGCGGGCAGTGAAATGGATGCGCCGCCTGTGCGCGGCGTGCGTTGCCGCTTCAAGAGCGTCTACGACATGACGACAGGCGCAGCGATACTGGAAAGCACGGTTTTCGATGCGATGATCAAGGCGCCACCCGGCGTACGCCTGCCAGCATCGGCCTGTTCCTCGCTGAACATCGGCATCCGGCATCTCGATGCGGCGCCCGCATCGCTGCGCATTTTCATCGATGGCGAAGCTTCTTTTTGCGCCGCATTGCGCGATGCCTTGTTCATGCGCACGGTCTGCGCTTTTGTGTCCATCGACGCGCTACAGTGGGTGGCCTTGCCCACCGTGCCTGTGACACCCGTCGGCTTCGCCGACACGGATGCCTTGATACCTTTCGGTGCGCGTTCGCAGCCGGCCTACCGCATCCTCAGCGAGTATTTTGCCTATCCGGAAAAATTCAATTTCTTCGACCTCGATATCGCAGCGCTCAGTGCTGCCCTGCCGCCTGCTTGCCAGCGCTTTACGCTGCACCTGTGCCTGTCCGGTTTGCGGCCCGATGGCGCTGCGGCGCGCATGTTGTCTAGCATTTGCAGTAACAATTTAAAGCTGGGCTGCAGTCCGGCGGTCAATCTCTTCCGCCAGGAAGGCGTGCCGATTTGCGTCACCCGGCAAAAAACCGACTACTGCGTGCTGGCCCATGCGACCCATGCGCATGGTTACGAAGTCGTCTCGGTCGATGCGGTGCGTTTGTTGCGCCAACGCGGCAGCGAAAGCACGCTGAGCGAACTTCGCCCGCTGTACAGCCTGCGCCATGGCGAGGGCGCGGCGCAACAAGACCATTACTGGGTCCTACGCCACGACATGGCTTTGGCTAGCAACAGTCCTGGTCACGAAAAGAGAATCACGCTGATCGATAGCGACTTCAATCCCTTGCTACAGGAAAAGGCCAGCTTGTCGCTGTCGTTAACATGCAGCAACCGCGATCTTCCGCTTGCGCTCAAATACGGCCAGCCGCAAGGCGACTTGCAACCATGCAGTGGCGGCGCGGCGCGGCACATGCTGCGACGCCCCAGCCAAGCGCAACGCTTTTCACCTGACGCGGGCCTGCACTGGCGCCTCATTTCGCATCTGGCGCTGAATCATCATGCACTGGTCCAGGAGGGTTTGCCGGCGCTGCGCGAAATGCTGACGCTGTATGACCTGTCCCGATCGGCAAGCTCGCAACGCCAAATCAGCGGCATCGTCGCGCTGGCGCACGCGCCAACGACGACCTGGCTACGCCACAAGCGCGGCACCTCGCTGGCGCATGGCGTGGAAGTGCGCATCACACTGGACGAGGAAGCGTTTGTCGGTAGCGGCATGCACTTGTTTGTGCAGCTGGTCGACCACTTCCTGGGGCTATACGTGCACATCAACAGCTTCATCGAACTGGTGGTGCTGTCACTGCAAAGCGGAGAGGAGCTGATCCGATGCAAGCCAAGAAGCGGATTGCAAAATCTGGTGTAATCGCACACTTGCTCGCCGAACCGTACCGCTACCAGTTCGTGCAGGCCGTGCGTATTTTGCTGTGCTGGCTACGTCGGCAGGACGTGTCATATGCGCAGGCCTTCAGCCAGATATTGCGCTTCAAGAACAGCGCGTCGTTAAGTTTTCCCGCCAGTGAAATCGAGCAGCTCTCGCTCGACGAGAATGAACAACTGAGCCTGACACCGACGTTCATGCGTTTTCTGGGCGTCGGCGGCACCTTGCCCTTGCACTATTCAGAACGTATCGCCGCCTACCGCTGGTCGAGCAAAGACCCTGGCGCCTCGGCCTTCCTCGATATCTTTTCGCACCGCATGGTCGTGCTGTATTACCAGGCGTGGGAAAAGTATCGACTCGAATCGAGCCTCCAGACCCAGGCCAAAGACGCACAACTGCCTTTGCTGACGGCGCTGGCCGGGGTGCAGCGCAGTGCGCTGCCGTCGAGCGCAGAAACTGATGCCGTGCCGCAGGACGTCGCGGCCTGGTATGCGGGCCTGCTACGCTGTCGCCCCGTCTCGGCGCAAGCGCTTGGCCGCGTACTGGCCGAGTACTGCGGCGTACCGATCACCGTGCAACAATTTGCCGGCGGCTGGGACTATCTGGAAAAAAATCGGCGCAGTCTGCTGGGCGGTGTCAACTTTACCCTGGCGCGCGGCGCGACGCTTGGCCTGCGGCTTTGGCGCCAGGACATGCGCGTCTGCCTGCATATCGGCCCGCTCGATCCTGCCGGCCTGCAACGCTTCCTGCCGCGCAGTGCAGGTGCGGCGGCATTGGCAAAGATGCTGGCACTGTTTGGCGTACCCGACTTGCAGTATGAAGTGCGGCTGATATTGAGTCCGCCATGCATGACTCCCCTGCTCCTCAGTTCGCACCCGTCAGAACGACGGCACCTTGGCTGGACGACGTTCTTGCAGACAGCACAAGGCAAGGTGCGCGCCGCCGAAGTGCGTTATTTGCTGCCACTGACTTGCGCAACTCATCTTTGAAAAGCGAGGCAAACATGAAACATGCGGGACGCGGCGTTATCCGGCTCGGCGATGCAACCGATCACGGCGGCAAGGTCACCAGCGCATCGTCGGGCAGCACCGTCATGGGTAAGAGCGCGGCGCTGGCCGATGACACAACCTTCTGCCCCAAGTGCAAGGGCAGCTTTGCGATTACCCCGGACGGCGCCGGCGCAAAACACATGGGCAAGCCGTACGCCTATGACGGCGATGCCACCGCCTGTGGCGCCCACTTAATCTCATCGCTATAAGAGAGGCAGACCATGCATGCAGACATCCAGGCCGCGCTATCGGCCTTCGACCTCGCCGCGCAGGAACGGCGCCTGTTGAAGATCGATTTCCCGCATGAAGATGGGCCAGCTGGCACCATCGTGCTGGTCAATTCGCTGATCGCCACGGAAGAGATGTCGCGCGACTTCCGTTTCGAAGCCGAATTGCTGTCCGATGACGCGCATATTGCGCTCAAGGCCATGATGGGCCGCATGGTGACCATTTCGATGCTGCGCGACGATGGCACGCTGCGCTACTTTAACGGCTATGTGGGCGAGTTTTGCCTGCTGCGCGCCGATGGCGGCTTTGCGTGGTACCGCATGGTGCTGCAACCATGGCTGGCCTTTGCCCGCCTGCGCCAGGACAATGTATCGTTTCATGGCCAAAGCGTGATGCAGCTGACCGAGACGACGTTTGCCCACTACGCGCAGCGCGACTGGAAAAGCAGCATCCATGGCGACGATCCACAGATCACCTGCGCCAATCAGCACAATGAAACCGATTACAACCATCTGCACCGTCGCTGGGAAGCGCTGGGCTGGCATTACTGGTACGCACACCGCGCCGATGGCCACACGCTATGGCTCGCAGATAACAGCACCTTCGCTGACATCATCGATACGGCGTCCGGCGACGGCGCCATGCGCTTTCACGCCGAATCGGGCTCCATGGAAGACGATGGCATGCACCAGTGGCAAGCCGTGCGCCGGATCGGTTCCGGCCAGCTGACCTTGGCCAGTTTCGACTATAAAAATCCACAACCACGCCTTGCCAGCGGCTATTCATTGAATCGCCAGGGCGATGTATTCGCCCATGAACTATACGAAAACACGGGCGCGTACGGCTATCAGAACATCGATGAGGGAACATCGCTGGCGCAACGCCGCATGGAAGAAAACGACCATCTGCGCCAGTACTTCGAGGCGGCAGGCAATCACCGTGGCGCACAGCCTGGCCTTTGCTTCCGGCTCGATGGCCATTTCAGCGCCGAAGAAAAGCGCTATCAACCTGGCCAGGAGCGCCGCGACAGTATCGCCGAACGCGAGTACCTGATTTTGTCAGTCGTGCATCGCGCCAGCAATAATTATCAGGTTGGTCCTAGCACAGCGTCCCACTATGTCAACAATATAGTGTGCGTGCGGCGTGACATTCGTTGGCGGCCGGGCCGCGGCTACAACAGCACGCCGTGCGTGGTTGCCAGTGTGCAGACGGCGCTGGTGGTCGGGCCGGCCGGAGAAGAAATTCATACCGATGCATTGGGACGCATCCGCCTGCAATTTCACTGGGACCGCCTGGGTAAATTCGATGCACGCAGTTCGCCATGGATACGCGTCATGATGCCGATGGCGGGAGCGCACATGGGACAAATCGCCTTGCCGCGCGTGGGGCAAGAAGTCGTCGTGCAATTCCAGGACGGCAATATCGACCATCCGATCGTCATCGGCGTGGTCTACAACAGCGCCAATCCACCGCCATGGCACCTGCCGCAGCAGCGCGCCCTGTCCGGCTGGCGCAGCCGCGAGCTGGGCGCCCGCAGCGCCAACCATCTCGTGCTCGACGATACCAAGGGGGCGATCCAGGCACAGCTGCGCAGCGAGCAGCACGACAGTCGGCTTTGCTTGGGCAACATCACCCGCATCGATGACAATGCCGGCCGCAAGGACGCACGCGGCGTGGGCTTTGAATTGGCCAGCAACGCCTGGGGCGCCCTACGCGCTGCCAGAGGCATGTTGATCACCACCGAAACATCAACAGGCACTGGATCAGTCAAGCAACTCGACGAAACACAGGCGCGCCTGGCGCAAGCACGGCAACTGCAGCAAGGCTTGGCCGGCATGGCCGTCGACGCGGGTGCGCAAGACAGCAAAGAGCAACAAGGCGCCGTCGCCGAGTCCATCGAGCGGCAAAACGCCGCGATCAAAGGCGCCAGCGGCGATTTCCCTGAACTGTCCGAAGCACATCTGGTGCTGGCCAGCCCGGTCGGCATCGAGCTGAGCACGGCCCAATCCATCCACCTGGCCGCCAGCGAGCATGTGGCGCTCAGCAGCAGCAAACATATTTCCCTCGCCAGCGGCGACAGCATGTTCGCCAGCATCGCCAAGAGCTTCAGCCTGTTCGTGCACAAGGCCGGCATGAAACTGATTGCAGCCAGCGGCAAGGTGTCCATCCAGGCCCACAGCGACGAGGTGGAAATCCTCGCCCAAAAAGTCTTGTCACTAATCAGCGAAGCGGACTGGGTCAACATCAAGGGCAAAAAAGGCATCCGCTTGCACGGCGCCAACCACATGCTGGAAATCAGCGACAAGGTGCAATTTTTCACCTCATCGCCTGTGCTCTTCAACGGCAACCTGGAAACCTTGGCGCCGAAGAGCGTGTCGCAGGAATTTAATGAACGGCCACATAGCAGTTTTGATCAGGAAGTCTTGCTAGTGAATGTCGACGATACGCCCGCCGTTGGCGTTGCTTTTGAGATCCTGCGCGATGACGGCAACATGAGCGGCAAAAGCGCGCAAGACGGTTCCACGCAACTACAAAAATCCACCGGCATGGACAGCTATGTGATTCGCTATAAAGGAGAACTGCCATGAGTGGCAACGATGAGCTGAACAAGCGAGGCAATCATCCAAGACAATTTACACAGGGTGTGGGCGGATGGGCTGAGTATGCAGTGCAGATGACCAGAACCAGCGATACAGCACGTCATGAAGTCGCCAAACCACCTGGCAAAGTGATACCGATCATTTTTCTGCCAGGTGTCATGGGCAGCAACTTACGACTGTCCAAAGAGCGGCAAAAACGGTTGGAGCGCCCGGACAATCGAGCATGGCGACCCGACGACTTGATGGGAGCGGGAGGAATGACAGATATTGCCGCCGGAACTGGCCTGGGCGGATGGTTCAAAGAGGCTACGCCTGAACAACGTCAATTGGTGTTTGACCCTAACGAAACAGAGGTCGAATATTATCATTACACAGAAAACAATGGGCGATTTGACGCAGAGGGACCAGAAACAATGGCTTCCGATATGCGGCATCAGAATGTTCCTGACAGCCTGACACCCATCCTCCCCCTGATGGGCGCGAACAGAATCACCCCCGGCAATGGTCCTGTGCAAGGGAAACCGCAAGCGTTCGCAACTCCAGCGCAGGTGGCGCGATGGCGCGGCTGGAGCGAGGTATTGTTTGATGGCGCTTATGGCTCCATGCTCCAGCACACTGAAAAACACATGAACAACATAGTGTTAGGCGGAAAACTGCATCCAGTCTGGCGCGGGGCAAGTGGCTTGAGTGCGTCGGTGATGCAAGACCCTTCTACGTTTGGTGGCGCATCGGGCAATCCCATAACTGAAGAAGACTTGAAAAAAATCGCGGCATGCTGGTATCCAGTTCACGCAATGGGCTACAACTTTGTACAGAGCAATGGCGTCACTGCCGTGACCATTGCCAAACGCCTAAGAGGCTTGGTCAAAGGCTATCGTGAGCGGGGCTTCAAATGTCATGAAGTCATTCTGGTCACGCATAGCATGGGTGGCTTGCTAGCCCGCGCCTTGATACACCCTGACTATGGAAAAATAGTCAACGACAAGGACCTCACAATACTCGGCATTTATCACAGTGTTATGCCAGCCATCGGCGCTGCGGGAGCATACAAGCGCATGCGCTTCGGTTTTCAGGAAAAAGACACTACCGCAGGTAAATACGAAGCAGAGATACTTGGCATCAATGGTATGCATGCCACCGCCATTCTGGCGAATGCCCCGGCACCGCTGGAGATGATGCCTGGCGTCGTCTACGGTGAAAAATGGCTCAGGGTGGTAGATCAGCAAGACAAAGAACTGTGGAGCTGGCCGCGCGAGGGTACTACGGCATTAGATGCCATTTATTTGCAGCCACCTAATGCGTGGTGGCGGCTGGTAAATCCGGAATGGATTAACCCGGCAAATATAGCGGAAAAAAGCGGCGGTGGTTTGATCAATGTTAACCGCAGACTTAAAAATGCGTTTGACTTTCTAGAATCAATAAAAGATACATTTCATCCCCTTACTTATGCAAGCTATTGCGCATCACCGAATCGCTTAAGCTATGGCAATGTTACATTCAAAGTAATCGACGGACTTAATAGCGAGCAACCAGATGCTAAAGAAAAAATCAAGTCACTCGCTCCCGAAAAATGGATACTGCAGGGAGACAATGCAAAAAATGAGCTTATTGTTCAAGCGGGCTCTCGAAAAATACGATTAAGACTAATGCCAGCCACTGCCGCCGGCGATAACACAGTCCCGTCAAAAAATTTAGAAAATTGCTTTAAAAAGGAAAGACTATTCATTCATGGAGTGAAAAATGGAACTGATTACGGGCACCAAGATAGCTATTCAAATCCTAATGTACTCGCTTCAGTGTTGTATTCCATTATACAAATCGCAAAAACCGCAAAATGGTCTTGATCATGCTCAATCAAAAAATAAAGCAATATTTCTTTTTACCATCGTTGTAGCGCTTGGATTATTTCAGTCTTGCAAAGCAAAAAGTGCTATCGAGGAGAATGCCGTGTCAGAAAATATCCCTTTTACTAAACGTCTTGAAGTACTCTTTCTGCAAACGAAATTGGCATGTTTTGGGCGCTACACCCTGCGCATACCGCAAGAGACAGAATTAATTTTTGGAGAAACATCACTACCATCGAGAATTGAAATAAGAACCGATGGATTGACAGGGCGCGACAAAAAAGTCTTAGAAGATATTGACCGAATAAAATTTAACAATCCCACTTCTGAAATTATCTACAGTGGAAAATTTCCAGTCGAAAACAGCTGGCAGCTTCAATATTTTTCTGATAAATATGCCAAAGAGGAAGGCGATGTATATTTTAATACATACATTACCAAGAAAAATATCACATTCACAATAGGAGATTCGATCCCTGAAGGAAAAACAAGAATGGATGCCGCTACCAGACAAATAGTTCGCGCAAATAGTTTGCGATTACGTGAAGAATCCGACATTCCGGCAGAACCAGGAAATTGCATTTCTTACGGCTTCATCAAGGAAAGCAGCTATGACGAACAAGAAATAGTTAGTGCAGGCCTATATTTCCCCAGCTTCCCTGACGTGACATTTTCAGTCAGCTCAAATAAAAATGCATATATGGATTACCCGAGTGAATTGTATGAAAAAATGCATACTGAACTATCCCTATTGGGACGTATTGATATAGCCAAGAAAAGGCAAGGCAATCGCTATCCCAAGAGAACTCTGCTGCGCGAGGGCAAACGCAACGTCCAACACTGGCAAGGCGAAGAATCGCTGATACGACGAACAGATGGCGTACACGATTTTGAATGGGCATTGGTAGGCAAGCCGAAAGACATCGCAAATCCATCTGTGCTGGAGGCGCATATGTACACCAAAGTCGCCCACAACATGGTCGGCGCCGCCAAAGCTGCGTCGCTGAGCGACGAGGAGGCCATCGCCTTGTGGGACAAGCTGCTGTCCAGCCTGAAGTTCCGGGTGAAAGTGCCGGGCGCGCCGCCGGGTTCGTACTACATCGATCCGGACCAGCCAGCGCAGTGATGCGCTGGACAAGCATGGCCGTTTGCACCAAAGCTTGCATGCCCATCACCATGCACCCCGCCCTGCCACCCCGATATCGATCACTGTTGGGCTTGCGCCACGCACTATGCGCCGCAACAGATCGCCGTATGGACGGCCTCGTCCGCGCCAGATGCCTATGCCGCCCAGCCGTCGTGGTGCAAGCCCGACACTTCTTGCGTATCGACCACCTCGCGCATAAAGTAAGCATGGCGCTCGGCGGATGCTAGCCCCGCTACCTGCTTGAACCCTTCAAGATACATGTCGGTCCCATACCCGTCACTGCGGTTCGCAGCAGCGCGTCAGCATGTCCAGGGCATCGAGTATCACGTTTTCAGGCCAGTCTTTCCGCGTGGCGGTGAGCAAACCTGCATGGCATCGAGCACGGCGCGCCCGTCGCGCTCGATACCGGCGAGGATGGCATCCGTGATTTACGCCCTATCAATCCGCCTGCCACGCGATGCCGGCCGGCTGCGCGCCGCCTGTCCTGAAAAATTCGACAAAGGCCCGCTGGCATTGTTCCACCTCCACGCACCAGGCCTCGGGATATTCGTCCACCTGGCCATTGGCCAACAGATAGCTGCAGACGCCGTCTGCCTCCTCGTCGCCCAATGTATGAAAACTCAGGTCATCCTGCCCCGACAGATACATCAGCGAGGCATTGCCACCATTGCGCAACATGCACAGGGCCGGGCCCTGTTCCGCACCCGTGGCCCTGGTCAACCATAATTGACATTGCGCCAGCGCGCGCGCCTCGCGCAGCGCTTGTTCCAGCGCAAGGATGCTATCGATCACACGCGACTCGCCGTGCAGATTCAGTTCCATGCTCACGCCTGTTCTCCATTGCTTGCGCCGCTCAAATCGTTCATCGCCAGCGCTGTGCTCAGGTACAACTTGCCGCCCAGCTCTTGCAGCAGGCTGCTCTGGCGCAAGCGGTCCATCACGGGTCCCTTCACTTCGGCCAGGTTCAGGCTGATGCCGCGCTTGATCAGCACGCCGTTAAGCTCGATCAAGCCCAGCAAGGCTGTACTGTCGATCTGGTTGACAGCCGACAGCACCAGCACCAGGTGGCGCGCCGTCGGATGGGCACGCAATTCATCCTCGACACGCTCGGTAACAGCTTCCACATTGCCGAAGAACAGGCCGGCGTCTATGCGCAGTAGCAAGACGTCCGGCAAAGTTTGCGCCTCATAGCGTTCGACGTTGCGGAAGTGCTCGCTATTCGGGATGCGCCCCAGCACGGCGATGTGCGGGCGGCTGGCGCGCCAGATCAGGGTGCCCATCGACAGCAGCACGCCGATCACCACGCCCGCCTCCACGCCCAGCACCAGCACGCCGGCCGTCGTTGCCAGCAGGGCCAGCGCATCGCTGCGGTCGTAGCGCCATGACAATTTCAAGGTATCCCAATCGAGCAGGCTGGCCACGGCAAAGATAATGGTGGCCGCCAGCACGGGCAGCGGCAGCAGCGCCAGCCAGCCCGTGGGCGCCACCAGCGCCAGCGCCAGCAAACCAGCCGTGATGATGCTGGCCAGCGGCGTGTTGGCGCCCGCCTGGAAATTGACGGCCGAACGCGAGATCGAACCGGTGACAGGGAAGCCGCCCGACAGCGCGCTGGCCACGTTGGCCGCGCCCAGGCCCAGCAATTCGCGATTCGTATGCAGTTTTTCGCCGCGTTTTTGCGCCAGGGTCTGGGCGGCCGACATGCTCATCAAAAAGATGATAAAAGCGATCAAGAGCGCCGGCGATAGCAAGGTGCGCCAATGGGCGCTGGACGTGGCCAGGTTCAGGCCCGGCAAACCGCTGGACACATGGCCCGTCGTCTGCACCCCCATCGTTTCCAAGCCGCCATAGGCGACCAGGCCGATGCCAGCCAGCACCAGCACCATCGGCGCCAGGCGCGCGCCCACATCAGCCGCCACCTTGTTCAAGCCACAGCGCTGCAGCAGGCGCGAGGCGTAGCGCTTGGCCAGAAACAGGAATAGCAAGCCGGACAGCCCCAGCACGAGGCTGGGGGCATGCCAGTGAGGGATGCTGGCGCCCAGCAAGGGGGTAATCTGTCCCCATATAATCAGGATCGCGGCGCCATTGCTGAAACCGCTGATCACGGGACGCGACAAAAAACTGGCCATGAAGCCCAGGCGCAGCACGCCGCACAGCAGCAAGACCAGGCCGCTGATGAAGGCCAGTTGGGCGGCCAGCACAATGTACAGGGAAGAACCGGGGTCGGCCAGCGGTGCCAAGGCGGCGGCCGTCATCAGCGAGACGATCGCCATGGGACCCACCGACTGCGTCATGCTGCTGCCGAACAAGGCATACAGCACGGGCGGCAGGATGCTGGCGTAGATGCCCACCACGGGCGGCAAGCCGGCCACCAGCGCGTAGGCCATACCCTGCGGCACCATCATCATGGCGACAACGATACCGGCAGTGATGTCCCCGGCCAACAGTGGACGCCGGTATTGCCTGAGCCAAAGCAGCATGATGAAATCCCAAAATCTGAAAACCGAAGCCTATCATGCGTTGAGGCCGGCTAACAGGCGTACTTGTCAACTATGCTCAGTCTTGCTGCGATTGCGCCTTCCTGGCAGCAAGGATCTGCACCGACAAGGCCGCATCAACGACGCAAAGGGCCAGCAGCCTGGCGACCGCCTGCTGGCGCCGCGCATGCGCCGCTCGGCTTATGCCGCTCCCAAAAATCATGTCCATCATCTTATAAATTGACGCCTGTTTGCGCCATTCTGTTAGCGAACGCACGGTTGGCGGCCGCTGCCGCGCCGATACTGAATCTTCGTTTCCACGGAGGCCAGCATGAACGAGAACAAGGAGCAGTCTGCCGGTAACTTGCAGCGCAGCATACAGCAGGAGCAAGATCACCGCGACGCCGCCGCCATAGACAAGCGGGACAGCAAAGCACCGCTGCCAACGGGCAGCCGCAGCCAGCCTGCCCCTCCCCTGCCCGCCCAGCATCTGGACAAGCCCGGCATCGAAGCGCAGATGCAATTGAAACCGCGCTTCCTGGCGCCCGACTACTGCGGCAGCGGCAAGCTGACCGGCATGGTGGCCATCATCACGGGTGGCGATTCTGGCATCGGCCGCGCCGTGGCCGTGCTGTACGCCCGCGAGGGGGCCGATGTCGCCATCATTTACCTGAATGAACACGCGGATGCTAACGAAACGCGCCGCTATGTGGAAGCGGAAGGCCAGAGCTGCCTGCTGATCCCCGGCGACGTGCGCGAGCAAGGCTTTTGCCGGCAAGCAGTGCGCGAGGTGATGGAACGGTACACGCATATCGACATCCTGGTCAACAACGCCGCCTTCCAGGAACACGCCGAATCGCTGCTGGACCTGAGCGAGGAACGCTTCGACCTCACAATGAAGACCAATGTCTACGGTTACTTCCACATGACCAAGGCCGTGCTGCCCCATTTGCAGCGCGGCGCGGCCATCATCAACACCGGGTCCGTCACGGGCTTGCATGGATCCAAGTACTTGCTCGACTATTCCACCACCAAGGGCGCCATCCACGCCTTCACCATGGCGCTGGCCGGCAACTTGCTTGAAAAAGGTATTCGCGTCAACGCCATCGCGCCGGGCCCAGTCTGGACTCCCTTCAATCCGGCCGACAAGACGGCAGAAGAAATCCGCACATTTGGCGCAGACACTGACATGCGCCGCCCGGCCCAGCCAGAAGAGTTGTCACCCGCTTACGTCTTTCTGGCCTCGCCCGCCTGTTCCAGCTACATCACGGGCATCGTCTTGCCCGTCACCGGCAGCGTGGGGACATAGGGCTAGGCACACGCCCAGGGAAAGCAGCACCGGCACAGCGCAACACGGGGCCACCTACAGCGTACCCGGAGGGGAAACGCCGTGCAAAAATGCATTGACTTTGCTGCGGCTCCTCGCTAACTTAAGCATACAGCATGCCGCCCGGCAAGCCTTCTCACGCGTGGGGAAAAACATGGATGCCGAGTTAGATCAGCTTATCCTCAGCGACGCCCCCGGCGGCGTTGTCATCACGAACGAAGTCCATGCCATCGTGCGCTGGACGGCCGGGGCGCAGCGCATCTTCGGCTATGCCGACGAGGAGGCACTGGGCTCTATGCTGTGGGAATTGATCTCGCTGCCGACACAAGCCGAATCGATCCCACTGATCGACGAAGAGCTGACCGTGAACGGCTGCTACGACCGCGAATCGCTGCGGCGGCGCAAGGATGGCGAACTCATCTACGTTGACGTGGCGTGCCAGTTTGCGCGCACTGGTGCGGACGGCCGCCGCTACCTCATTTCCACCATGAAGGACACCACCTTGCTGAAGGCGGCACGCGACGCCCAGTTTGTCGATGCGCGCTACCGCGTGCTGTTCGAATCGACGCCGGACAGCGTGATCATGGTCAACGCTACGGGCGCCATCGTACTGGCCAACTTGCAGGCTCAGCGCCTGTTCGGCTACGCGGAAGGCGAATTGAACGGCAGGCAAATCGATAGTCTGCTGCCGCAGCGGCTGCGCCATGCGCACGTGGCACACCGTGCCGGCTATTTCGACCAGCCACGCGCGCGCACCATGGGCGCCGACCTGGAATTGCTGGGCTTGCGCAAGGACAAGGCCGAGTTTCCCGTCGAAATCAGCCTCTCTCCCATTCAGACCGAGATCGGCACCTTCGTCATCAGCGCCATCCGCGACGTCAGCGACCGCCGCCGGGCCGAGCAAAAGTTTCGCGGCCTGCTCGAATCGGCGCCGGACGCCATCGTCATCGTCAACAGCGACGGTGAAATCGTGCTCGTCAACTCGCAGACGGAACGGCTGTTCGGCTATTCGCGCGCGGAGCTGTTGGGACGCAATGTGGAAGTGCTGATCCCGGCCCGCTACGCGCACGATCATCCGCGCCATCGCCATGCCTTTTCCACAGCGCCACGGGCGCGCTCCATGGGCGCAGGGTTGGAACTGTACGGCTTGCGCCGCGATGGCAGCGAGTTTCCAGTCGAAATCAGCCTGTCGCCGCTGGAAACAGATGAAGGTGTGCTGGTTTCGTCGGCTATCCGCGACATCTCGGAGCGCAAGCGTATCGAACGCACGCTCAACGAACAGAAAGTCGAACTGGAGCGGGCCAGCCAGGCGAAGGACCGTTTTCTCACCAGCATGTCGCACGAGCTGCGCACGCCGCTGAACGCCATCCTCGGCTTTGCCCAGTTGCTGGCCAATGAAGCATTGCCCGCGACCGTGCTGCAAAAGCGCACCTTCGTGCAAAACATCGTCACCTCGGGCCGCCATCTGCTCACTTTGATCAATGAAATCCTCGACCTGGCGAAGATTGAATCAGGCAGCCTGAGCATGTCGATGGAAGCGGTGACGCTACCGGCGTTGATCGAGGAAGTGCGTGTGATGATGGAAGATCAGGCACAGCAGCGCCAAATCGAGCTGCTCTTTCCAACTTGCGAAGCGCTGACGGTGAGGGCCGACCATACTCGCCTCAAGCAAGTCCTGCTGAACCTGCTGTCGAACGCCATCAAGTACAACCGTCCGGCCGGCACGGTGGCGCTGGAAATTTCGCAGCCCGATGCGCTGCGCGTGCGCATCGCCATCCGCGACACGGGCAATGGACTGGACGATGCGCAGATGGCCGAGCTATTTCAGCCGTTTAACCGCCTGGGGCAGGAGGCCGGCAGAGAAGAAGGCACAGGCATCGGCCTGGTTGTCACCAAGCGCCTGGTCGAGCTGATGGGAGGCCGCATGGGCGTGCACAGCTGCCTCGGCGTGGGCAGCATGTTCTGGATCGAACTCGACACCATGATCGCGCCACCCGACAGGGCTACGCGCCATACGGAGGGGCTGCCCCAGCCCCCTGGCGGCGCTGTGGATCATGCCGGCGGCAAGGCCCTGCTACTGTACGTGGAAGACAATCCGGCCAGCCTGCGGCTGGTGGAAGACATCGTCAGCTTCCTGCCCCATCTGCGCATGATTTCGGCCACCGACGCGCGCCAAGGCATCGCGCTGGCGCTGGAACAGCGCCCCGATGTCATCCTGATGGATATCAACCTGCCCGGCATGAATGGCAACCAGGCACAGCGCATCCTGCGCGACGATACGCGCACCGCGCATATTCCCGTCATCGCCCTGACGGCCAACGCCATGAAGGGCGACATCCGGCATGGCCTGGCCACGGGCTTTTTCCGCTACCTGACCAAACCGGTCGAGATTGCCCAGCTCAATATTGCCATCGACGAAGCCCTGCAACTAAAGCGCGCCACCCTGCCATTCAAGCCAGAGGAGTAAAGGCCAGCTTTTTCGTCGCCGTATCGTAGCCTTGCGCGCATCGGGCATGGCCGGTTGGGGCTGCCACGTGCCCTTGTCATCGATGATGAACTTAGCCACGCCATCCTGTTTTTCGGCGGTCATACCTTGCAGCAAACCTTCAATATTGGCATAGGCAGCCGGTGCTCTTGCACCTGCAGGCGCGGGCGTGACGGCGACATTGCGCTTGGCTGGATAGGCTTTCAAGGCCGCTTTCATGACGGCCCCATGCGGTGAGGCTGGCATCGACTCCGGGCCGTGACAGGCGATGGCACCTTAGGCAAGCTGACAGAACGCCTATCGCGGCAAATGTAAGTGTTTGTAATGACCCAAAGAATCAGTCAACGATATTGCCGCACGGCGCGTTTTTGGCTCAGTGACAGGGGAAATGCTTCTCCTGAACTACCACCCACTTCTGAAGGAACTGCACCATGAAAAACCGCATTTTCAAGCTGAGCGCTACTCTGATCGCCGGCTTATTCGCCACCGCAGCCTTTGCTCAAACGCCAGCCGTGCCTGCCAAGGCCGAAGCCAAGCACACCAAGGAAGTGGCAAAAGCAGAAGCCAAGGAAACCAAGGCCGTGGTGAAAGCCGACGCCAAGCAAGTCGCCGTTGCCGCCGATGCAAAAGCCGATATGGCCAGCGCCAAGGCCGATGCCAGCGCCACCAAAGCCAAAGCCCATGACAAAGCGGAAAAAACCAAGGCCAAAGCTGACGAAGCCAAAACTAAAGCGACCGCAGCAGCAACCAAATAATCCATTCAGCGCCTTTTCTGCGCCACAAAAAAAAGACAGCTTCGGCTGTCTTTTTTCGTCTTCACACTCACATAAAGCACCATCAGTCGATAAAACACATGATTGTAAGCAAGTGTAAACAAGGTCAACGATAAGCTTTCGGGGCGCGTTTTATGCTCAGTGACACGGGAATCATCCCGGCACCAACAGACATACCAGACAAACCACCACTGAGGACTGCACCATGAAAAAAAGCATTTTCAACCTGAGCGCCACCCTGATCGCCGGCCTGTTCGCTACCGCAGCCTTTGCCCAAACCCCTGCAGCATCGGCTCCCGCCAAGGCGGAAGCGGCCCACACGGCGGCCGTGGCCAAGGCCGAAGCCAAGGAAACCAAGGCCGTCGTGAAAGCCGATGCCAAGCAAGCGGCCGTTGCCGCCGATGCAAAAGCCGATATGGCCAGCGCCAAGGCTGACGCCAAAGCCAGCAAGGCCAAGGCCCATCACAAAGCGAGCAAGGCAACAGTGAAAGCCGATGCGGCCAAGGCAGACGCCGCAGTTGCTGCCACACCGGCAAAGTAAAGGCTGACGCCTCCAGCAAAAAGACAGTTTCGACTGTCTTTTTTTTCGCGCAAAATACTCCCCACCCCGCACCGGCGGCCATGTGCATGACCGAAAATGACGATGACAACGAGCAACATCCAAACTAAGACGATGTAAAGATGTGACAAAAAATAACGCTTTACAGCCACAAAAAATTCCCATCCTGGCGTGCGCTCCAATATAATTGAGAACAATTCTCATTCTCATCCTTGATTCAGGAGCCGTTTCAATGCCAGGCTACACCGCACCGTCCACCCTCACTACGCTGTCATTGCGCCCGCTGGCCATGGCCATTTCACTGGCACTCGGCGCCGGCATGGCGCATGGCGCCGCCAGCGCACCAGCCGATGACACTGGCGATGAAGCGCCAGTGATGCAAACCATTACCGTGACGGCCAGCAGCGACGCGAACGCCTACACGGCGCGCAACAGCGCCTCGGCCAGCAAGTTCAACCTGTCGCTGCGCGAGACGCCGCAGGCGGTTTCCGTGGTCACGCGCGCACACATGGACGATTTCAGGCTCGACAACGCCAGCAAGGTACTGGCGCACACCACGGGCGTGACGGTAGAAGCGGTGGAAACGGACCGCAGCTATTACACGGCGCGCGGCTACGACATCACCAACTTCCAGTTCGACGGCGTCGGCATTGCTT
This sequence comes from Janthinobacterium sp. CG_23.4, assembly GCF_029892305.1. NCBI lineage: Bacteria > Pseudomonadati > Pseudomonadota > Betaproteobacteria > Burkholderiales > Oxalobacteraceae > Janthinobacterium > Janthinobacterium sp. CG_23.4. Next base: position 2,996,781 of record NZ_JARXUX010000001.1, read on the forward strand.
TCGTTTTCGGCCTTGTGATGGGCGACCTCGATACGGCGCTGTTCGAGCGCGTCGACATCGTGCGCGGCGCGAACGGCTTGATTTCCTCGACCGGCAATCCGTCGGCCACTGTCAATTTCATGCGCAAACGCCCCACTCCGGACCTGGCCGCTTCCGCTGGCGTCATGCTCGGCTCCTGGAACACGCGCCGCCTCGATGCCGATGTATCGACACCGCTCAGCGACGATGGCAAGGTGGCGGCGCGCTTCGTCGTCGTCCACGAAGAGGGCAACTCGCACCTGGGCCGCTACTCGCCGCGCAAAGATGTCGCCTACGCCATCGTCGAAGCGAAACTGACAGCCGATACCAGCCTGGCCCTGGGCCACAGCTACCACAATAGCCTGGCCAGGGGCGGCATGTGGGGAGCCCTGCCCATCGCCTACACGGACGGCACGCCGACCAACTATCCGATTTCCACCTCGACTTCAGCCGACTGGTCGCGCTGGAGCATCCTCAATAACAGCAGCTTCGCCGAACTGGCGCACCAGTTCAACGCCGACTGGCGCGTGAAGGCCACCGCCACCTACAACCGCTCCAGCTCCGACTCGAAGCTGTTCTATGTCTACGGCACGCCGGACAAGGCCACGGGCGACGGCTTGTTCAGCTACCCTTCGCGCTATGGCTCTCGCAACAAGCAGCGCCTGCTCGATGTCGCCGCGACGGGAAAATTCACGCTGGCCGGGCGCCAGCATGACATCAGCATGGGAGTCGCCTGGTCAACCTCCACGCTCGACGATGTGTCTTACTACGGCCGCGGCATCGGCACGGCGCTGCCGAATGGCAAGGCGTTCGATGGCGCCTACCCTGAACCGCTGTTCGACGCCTCGACCGACGGCAGCGCCTATAAGGACGAACGCAAGAACGCCTATCTGGCCACCCGCCTCAAGCTGGCCGACAATACCAAGCTGCTGGCAGGCGTCAACGTCGTCAAGGCCGATAGCACGGGCAGCGCGTATGGCGTCAGCCAGGCCAAGTCGCAAAGCGACACCACCCCGTACGTGGGCCTGGTGTATGACATCAACCGCCATGTGTCAGCTTACGCCAGCCACACGGAAATCTTCAACCCGCAAAGCAGCATCGACAGCAGGGGCCAGACCCTGGCCGCCGCCACCGGCAAGAGCCTGGAAGCAGGCCTGAAAAGCGAATGGTTCGACGGCCGCCTGAACCTGTCCGGCGCCCTGTTCAAGACGCGCCAGAAGAATATGGCCGAAGCGGCCGGCACCACAGCCGACTTCAAGACCTTCTATCGAGGCGTCGATTCGCAATCGCAGGGTGTCGAGCTCGATGCCTCGGGTGAGCTGGCGAAAGGCTGGCAAGCGAACGCCGGTTATTCACAGCTGCGCATCAAGGGCGACGACGGCCAGGATGCACGCACCTTCATCCCGCGCAAACAGTTTCATGTGGCCACCACCTATCACGTGCCGGCGCTGCCGACATTCAAGGTGGGCGCCAGCCTCACCTGGCAGGACGCCATCTACAATAAGGTCAACGACAGCACGACCCTGCACCAGGGCGCCTACGCGCAACTGGGCCTGATGGCCAGCTACGACATCAGCCGCAACGTCAGCCTGTCGCTGAACCTGAACAATGTGACGGACAAGAAGCACCTGACCAGCCTGTACTGGACCCAGTCGCTGTATGCAGCGGGTCGCAATGGCAGCGCCACCCTGAGCTGGAAATACTAGGGAGCGGCCATGCGACTGCGTCCATCCATGGTTGTTCTGCACCGCTGGTTCGGCTTGGCGGTGGCGCTCTTCCTGTTCATTTCCGGCTTGACGGGCGCTATCATCTCGTGGGATCACGAGCTCGATGCCTGGCTCAATGCGCAGCTGTTTCATGCGCAAAGCGCCAGCAGCGCCGCTGTGAGACCCGCAAAATCGGGCCTGGAACTGGCGCGCCAGCTCGAGGCGCAGGACCCGCGCCTGCGCGTCAATTACACGCTCACCACGATCGAGCCTGGCCACACGGCCTTGATCGCGGTGGAAGGCCGGCCCGACCCGGCTACCGGCAAGCCCCATGAACTGGGCTTCAACCAGGTGGCCATCGATCCCGTCACCGGCGCCATGCAAGGCAAGCGCCAGTGGGGCGTGGTCTCGCTGACGCGCGAAAACCTGCTGCCCTTCCTGTACAAACTGCACTACACCATGCACATCCCCGAGGGCTGGGGCATCGAACTGGGCGTCTGGTTCATGGGCATCATCGGCATCGTATGGATTTTTGACTGCGCTATTGCGCTGTACCTGTCGTTCCCGAACTGGCGCAGCTGGCGCAAGTCGCTGGCCTTGCGCTGGCGTGAAGGGGGACACAAACTCAATTTCGACCTGCACCGCTCGGGCGGCGTGTGGGTCTGGTTGCTGCTGCTGGTGCTGGCCATCACCTCCGTGTCGATGAATTTGCCAACCCAGGTGATGCGCCCCCTGGTAGCAAAGTTTTCCACACTCAAGCCGAACGCCTTCGACAGCCGCACGCCGCAGCCGCCCGACAAACCGATCGAGCCGCAGCTGACGCGCGAACAGGCCGTGGCGCTGGCAAAAGCGGAAGCGGCCAGGCGAGGCTGGGCATTGCCGGCCGGCGGCGTGTTTTATTCATCGAGCTATGGCCTGTATGGCGTGGGCTTCTTCGCGGCGGACAACGACCATGGCGATGGTGGCCTGGGCAATGCGTGGCTGTACTTTGATGGCCGCGATGGCAAGCCGGCCGGCGGCGTGGTGCCCGGCACGGGCAGCGCCGGCGACATCTTCCTGCAAGCGCAATTTCCCCTGCATTCGGGCCGCATCCTGGGCCTGCCGGGTCGCATCCTGATTTCTGTCATGGGCCTGGTGGTGGCCATGTTGAGCGCGACGGGGTTGATCATCTGGCTGCGCAAGCGCCGCGCACGCGCGGCAAAAGCCGGCAAGGCGGCACTGTCGCTGCATGCCAACGTCAGCCCATAGGCGGCGCAGATGTAAGCGTTTGTAATGAGCGTCAACGCAAGCGTCCGAGGCCGCGTTTTATGCTCAGTGACACGGGAATTATCCCGGCACCAACAGACACACCAGACAAACCACCACCGAGGACTGCACCATGAAAAAAGTAATTGCTACCCTGATCGCCAGCCTGTTCGCTACCGCTGCCTTTGCCCAGACGCCTGCAGCGCCTGCAGCCTCGGTCCCCGCCAAAGTGGAAGCGGCCCACACCAAGGCCGTCGTGAAAGCCGATGCCAAGGAAGCGCAAACGGTCGTAAAAGCGGACGCGAAAGAAGCAAAAGCGGTTGTCGCCGCCAAAACGGACGTAGCGAGTGCTAAAGCGCAAGCGGCCACCACCAAGACCAAGGCGCACCAGAAAGCCAAGCAAACCAAAGCCAAGACTGACGACAAGCTGGCATCGGCCACCGCCGCTGCGTCAACACCAGCGCCAGCGCCAGCCAAATAATTCCGACACACTTTACTGAGCACACTACAACAAGGATTTCAGCATGAAAAAAATTATCGCCACCCTGATCGCCAGCCTGTTCGCTAGCGCCGCTTTCGCCCAGACGCCAGCCGTCGCGCCAGTCGCTCCAGTAGCACCAGTAGCCGTCGTCGCCCCTGTCGCCAAGGCCGAAGCGCCAGCGGCCGCCGTCAAGCCAGCGGCGCACAAAAAAGTACAGCATCACAAGGCGAAGAAGGCCGCAGCGGCAACGCCAGCAGCTTCGCCAGCAGCAACTCCAGCAACTCCAGCGATGGCCGCAGCGCCAGCACCGGCAGCAGCGCCAGTCAAGTAAAAGCGGCGGCAGCAAGCAAAAAGACAGGGTTTCCCCTGTCTTTTTTTTCGTCTACTTTTCGTCTACTTATTTTGGCATCAGCACCGTGTCGATGACATTGATCACGCCATTGGACTGATACACATCGTAGGTACTGATGTTGGCGCTATTGCCGCTTTCATCCATCACGACGATGTTGTGCATGCCGTTCATGGCGAACATCAGCTTGCCGCCGCTGGCCGTTGGCAGGGTCGCCTTGCCATCGTGCATCTTGATTTCCTTGGCCAGGGCCTTGAAGTCATATTTGCCGGGCACCACGTGGTAGGTGAGGATTTTCGTCAGGGTCGCCTTGCTTTCCGGTTTGACCAGGGTCTCGACGGTGCCGGCCGGCAGCTTGCCAAACGCCGCGTTCGTCGGCGCAAATACGGTAAATGGGCCCTTGCCTTTCAAGGTATCGACCAGGCCTGCAGCCTGCACCGCAGCGACCAGGGTTGTGTGGTCGGCCGAATTGACGGCGTTATCGACGATATCCTTGGAGGGAGACATGCTCTTGCCCCCCACCATGGTGCTCATGTCGGCGGCAAAAGGGGCGCTGGCGGCCAGCATGGAAGTGACAAACATTACTGCGGGAACGAAGGTGCGCATGATGATATCTCCTGGAGGACTACGTTTGCATGATTGCAGGAGTATTTACGCAGCCTTTGCGCCAACGGATTCAACTTCCTGAAAAAAAACGGCGCCGTGCAAGTGCACGCCGCCGTTTCCCATACAAATCGCTTGCTGCGGGCAGGAAAACTAGTTGGCCGCCACCTGCGGCTCGACCTCTCCCCAGCCGCCGCCCAGGGCGCGGATCAGTGCCACCGTGGTGACGGCGCGGTTGCCGCGCAACTGCACGGCGTTGCGCTCGATAGCTGCCAGGTTGCGCTGCGCGTCGAGCAGATCGAGGTAGCTGGAACGGCCCGCGTCGTACAGCTTTTGCGCCAGGTCGGCCGAACGGCGCGCCGAGACGACGGCTGCGTCGATCTGCTGCGTCTGGCCCGACAGGATGCGCAAACCGGCCAGGTTGTCTTCCACCTCGGCGAAGGCGAGCAGCACACTGTGGCGATACGTCGCCACCGACTCTTCCAGTTGCGCTTCGCTGCGGCTCACGGCTGCCTTGTTGCGGCCACCGTCGATGATGGGCATCGACATCAAAGCGCCCAGCAGCCAGGAGCGGCTACTCCACCTGAAGATATCCGAGAACGTATCGGAGGCGCCACCGCCCGAGGCGTTCAGGGTCAGGGCCGGGAACATGGCCGATTTCGCCACGCCGATGCGTGCATTCGACGCTTCCATGGTGCGCTGCGCCGACGCGATGTCGGGGCGGCGCTCCAGCAGCGACGACGGCATGCCGGCCGGGATCACGGGCAGGAAGCCACTGTCCTGCAGCGGGTTGACGCTCGCCGTGAAGCTGGCGGCAGGTTTGCCCAACAGGACGGCCAGCGCATGCTCGCTATTGGCGCGCTGGCGCTGCAAGCCGATGGCTTCGGCGCGCACGGTCGACAGCTCCGTGCGGGCACGCGACAAGTCGAACTCACCGATATCACCGAGGTCATAGCGGCGCTGGTTCACATGCACGCTTTCCTCGCGCAGGCGCACCGTCTGCTCCAGTGTCGCCAGTTCGGCATCCGTGGCGCGCAGCTGGAAATACGTCTGCGCCACGTCGGCCTGCAGCGACAGCAGCACCGAGCGGTAAGTCGCTTCCACGGCCAGTGCATCGCTACGCGAGGCGCTGACATTAGCGGCCACTCTGCCGAACAAATCGACTTCGTAGCTGGCCGTCAGGTTTGCCTGATAGACGTTGCTCGCCGCCACCGGCGCGCCGTTCGGCATGCCGAGCGATACGGCGGAGGCGCGGTTGCGCTGGCCACCCACATTCACGCCCACTTGCGGGGTGCGGTCCGCTTCGGCGATGCCGGCAATCGCCCTCGCCTGCTTGACGCGGGCGGCGGCAATGGCCAGGTTGGCATTGGCCTGCGTGGCATCATTAATCAAGCTGTTCAGGGCTGGATCATTGAACGCCAGCCACCACTCGCCGCGCGCCTGGCGTTCGGCCATACCCGTCTGGCCCTGCTTCCAGCGCGTGCCATCGGCTGCCGTCTGCACGACAGGGCGCGTTTGAAACTCACCTTGCGCTTCCTTGAACGCCGCCGGCGTCTCGATCTGCGGCTGCTTGAACTCGGGTGCCGCGCAAGCGGCCAGCAGCACGGCAGCTGCCATGGCGGTCAAGGCCGTGCGCAGCGCTGGCGCCGCACGCTGCGCAGCGATCCGTGTCATCAGATTGGTTTTCAATTTATATCTCCTTCCAGGTCCAGCGCAGGCGCAGCAACAGGCTTGGCGACAGCGACAGCTGGTTTTTTCTCAAAACGCTGCGCCAGGGTGCGCAGCAATACATAGAATACGGGCGTCAGGAACAGGCCGAAGAAGGTCACGCCCAGCATGCCGGCAAACACCGCCACGCCCATGGCATGGCGCATTTCCGAGCCGGCACCGTGCGAGAACACCAGCGGCACGACGCCCATGATGAAGGCGATCGAGGTCATCAAAATCGGACGCAGACGCAGACGGCATGCTTCCAGCGCCGCTTGCACGACTGTGCGGCCATGCTCTTCCAGTTCGCGGGCAAATTCAACGATCAGAATCGCATTCTTCGACGCCAAGCCCACCAGCACGAACAGCGCGATCTGGGTGAACACATTGTTGTCGCCGCCGGTCAGTTTGACGCCGAGCAGCGCGCAGAGGATAGACATCGGCACGATCAGGATCACGGCCAGCGGCAAGGTCCAGCTTTCGTACTGGGCAGCGAGCACCAGGAACACCAGCAGCACGCACAGCGGGAAGACATAGATCATCGTATTGCCGGACAAGATGTCCTGGTAGGTCAGTTCCGTCCATTCATACGCAATCCCCTGCGGCAGCACTTCCTTGGCGATGCGTTCCAGCGCGGCTTGCGCCTGGCCGCTCGATACGCCAGGCGCGGGGCCGCCGTTGAAATCGGCTGCGGCGTAGGCGTTATAGCGCTGTACACGGTCAGGACCATAGCTATCCTTGACGCGCATCAAGGAGGACAGCGGAATCATCTCGCCCTTGTCGCTGCGCACTTTCAGCTGCGCGATATCCTGGGCATGCGAGCGGAATGCCGCGTCGGCCTGCACGCGCACCTGGTAGGTACGGCCAAACTGGTTGAAGTCATTCACGTACAGTGAACCGAGGTTGATCTGCAAGGTCTGGTAAATCGTTTTCAGCGGCACGCCCATCTGCTTGGCTTTTACACGGTCAACGTCGGCAAACAGCTGCGGCACGTTGATCTGGTAACCCGAGAACACGCCCGCCAGTTCCGGCGTCTGGTAGGCCTTGGCGGCCAGCGCCTGGGTGGCGTTGTACAGCGCGTCGTAACCGAGGTTGCCACGGTCTTCAATCATCATCTTGAAGCCGCCGATGGTGCCCAGGCCGTTGACCGGCGGTGGCGGGAAGACCATGATGAAGGCGTCCTGAATGCCGCCCAGGCGTTTGTTGATCTCGGCCGCGATAGCAGCGCCCGACAATTCCTTGCTGCTGCGTTCGTCGAACGGCTTCAGGGTGGCGAAAACGATGCCGGCGTTTGGCGCATTGGTAAAGTCGTTGATCGACAAGCCGGGGAAGGCGATCGTCGATTCGACGCCAGGCACTGACTTGATGACGTCAGACATGCGGCGCACGACATCTTCCGTGCGGTCCAGCGAAGCGGCATCAGGCAATTGCGCAAAGCCCACCAGGTATTGCTTTTCCTGCGCTGGCACGAAGCCGGCCGGCACGGACTTGAAGGTGAAGATGGCGGCCACCACCAGCAGCGCATACACGCCCAGCGAGGCGCTCTTGCGACCCAATACGCCCTTCACGCCCGCTTCATAGCGGTGCGAGGCGCGGCCGAAGAAGCGGTTGAACCAGGCGAAGAAGCGGCCGAAGAGCATGTCCATGCCGCGCGTCAGCGCGTCTTTCGGCGCATCGTGCGGTTTCAAGAGCGCAGCGGCCAGCGCTGGCGCCAGGGTCAGCGAGCTGAATGCGGAAATCACGGTCGAAATGGCAATGGTCAGCGCAAACTGGCGATAGAACTCGCCCGACAGGCCGGGCACGAAGGCGATCGGCACGAACACGGCGCACAGCACCAGGGCGATGGCGACGATGGGACCACTGACCTCTTTCATGGCCTGGATGGTGGCGTCGCGCGGCGACAAGCCTTCCTCGATGTTGCGCTCGACGTTTTCCACCACCACGATGGCGTCATCGACGACGATACCGATGGCCAGCACCAGGCCAAACAGCGACAGCGTGTTGATCGAGAAGCCAAAGCCCAGCATCACGGCAAAGGTGCCGACAATCGACACGGGAACGGCCAGCAGCGGAATGATGGACGCGCGCCAGGTTTGCAGGAAGATGATCACCACCAGCACCACCAGGGCGATCGCTTCGAGCAGCGTATGGATTACCGCTTCGATGGACGAGCGCACGAACTGCGTCGGGTCGTACTCGATGCGGTATTCCACGCCTTGCGGGAAGTCTTTTTTCAATTCGTCCATCTTGGCGCGCACATTGGACGACAGTTGCAGCGCGTTGGCATTCGGTGCCTCGAAAATACCCATGCCGACGGCCGGATTATTGTTCAGCAGCGAACGCAGCGAGTAGCTGTTGGCGCCCATTTCCACGCGCGCCACGTCCTTCAGGTGCGTCACGGCGCCGTCGGCATTGGTGCGCACGATGATGGCGCCAAATTCCTCGGGCGTCTTCAGGCGGCCCTGGGTATTGACGGTCAGCTGGAAGTCCGAGTTTTTTGCTGGCGAGGCGCCGATCACGCCGGCCGCCACCTGCACGTTCTGCTCGCGGATAGCCTCGACGACGTCATTGGCCGTCATGCCGCGCGCCGCTACCTTTTGCGGGTCGAGCCAGATGCGCATGGCATAGTCGCCGGCACCGAAGATCTGGATGTCGCCCATGCCGGGCAGACGGGCCAGCTGGTCCTTGACGTTCAACACCGCGTAGTTACGCAGGTACATATCGTCGTAGCGTTTGTTTGGCGAGACCAGGTGCACCACCATGGTCAGGTTGGGCGACGACTTGACGGTGGTCACGCCGATCTGGCGCACCTCTTCGGGCAGGCGCGGCAAGGCGCGCTGCACGCGGTTCTGCACCTGTGTCTCGGCCTGCTCGACGTTGGTGCCGATCTTGAAGGTCACGGTCAGCATCATGGCGCCATCGGAGGTGTTTTGCGAGGACATGTAGAGCATGTTCTCGACGCCGTTGATCTGCTCTTCGAGCGGCGCGGCGACGGTTTCGGCAATCACTTTCGGGTTGGCACCCGGGTACTGCGCGCGCACCACCACCGATGGCGGCACGACGTCGGGATATTCGGAGATGGGCAGGCCGAATATCGACAGCAGCCCGGCCACGAATATGACGATCGACAGTACCGCCGCGAAAATCGGCTTGTCGATGAAAAAGCGGGAAAAATTCATGTTTATTCCTTGGAAGTCGATGCTGCTTTCGCGGCGATCTTGGCGTCTTTTACTTCAGTTTTTGCGGGGACGAGCGGCGCGGTCGGGTCGAAATCCATGGCCACCATCTGCGCCGTCACGGGCGTGCCGGGACGCACGCGCTGCAAACCGTTGACGACGATCTTTTCGCCCGCCTTCAAGCCTTCGCGCACCACGCGCAAGCCGTCCGAATTCGGGCCCAGCTTGACGGCGCGGTACTCGGCCTTGTTATCGGCCCCCACCACGTACACGTATTTTCGGCTTTGGTCCGTGCCAACGGCGCGGTCGCTGATCAACAAGGCCGTGCTTTGTGCCTGCGGGCCATTGCCGCCGTCGAGCAAGATGCGCGCGAACAGGCCAGGCACCAGTTGGCGCTCGACATTGGCGAAGGTGGCGCGCATGCGCACGCTGCCGGTGGCCGGATCGAGCTGGTTGTCGACGAATTCCAGCTTGCCTTCGTGCGGGAAGCCCGTCTCGTTGGCCAGGCCCACCTTGACGATGACGGGTGTGCCCTTTTGCGCCGTGCCGGCCACCCGCAGGTAGGTATCTTCGTCGCCGTCGAAGCTGGCGTAGATGCGCTCGGTCGACACCACCGAAGTCAGGATGGCGGAAGCGTCGATCAGGTTGCCGACGGTGATTTCGGCCTTGCTGACGCGCCCGCTGATCGGTGCCTGCACCTGCGTGTACGACAGGTTCAGTTTGGCCGCTTCATACGCGGCTTGCGCCGAGCGGGCGTTAGCGTCGAGCTCTTTCACGCCGGAAGCCTTTTCATCAAATTCGCGCTGGGCGATGGCTTTTTCGGCCAGCAGTTTTTCGGCGCGCGACAGTTCCAGCTTGGCCAATTCAGCCTTGGCGCGGGCCGAGGCAGCGCTGCCTTCGGCGCGGGCCGCTTCAGCCTGGAAAGGACGCGGATCGATGACGAACAGCACATCCCCCTTTTTTACTTCGCTGCCCGGCTTGAAGTTGACGGCGGTGATGTAGCCACCGACACGCGAACGGATTTCCACGCGCTCGATCGCTTCCAGGCGGCCCGAAAATTCCTGCGTTTCCGTGATCTGTTTTTGAATAACGGCGGCAGCCGATACCGGTGGACCACCGGCCGCTGGCGCGTCCGGCACCTTGCTATTGGCCTTATCGCAGCCGGCCAGGCTCACGGCCACCAGTCCGGCCAGCGCGAGCGAGGCGGCCAGAGGCTTGAGTAAGATCCCCAAGATCGACAATTGTTGAACATTTTTCATTTTATTTCCCTGATTTATGAAAATTTCTAATGGTATGGGCGACAAAAAGCAACCCAGCTAAAAGCGGAAACTGCAGCGTATGGTGATGCCATGGCGCCCGACGGCGCGCAATCAAAGGTAGACAGGGTGCCAGTTGCTTAACAACAGACGGGCACGATGAAGCTGGCTGTGCGAGCGCACAACGCAGACCAGATGGAAACTACACTGCGCAGTGTAGCAACCGAAACTCAAAAAGTAAACTAATAGGTGTAATTTATTTGCAGTGCCGCAGGTGGTGGCCTCATGACGCCGGCTCCTGCACCAGTCCAGCGACAAAGCTGGCGATTTCGCCCAATACTTGCACCTTGCAGGCGCACTCATTGCGGGCGCCGGCATCTTGCAGCGGCGCGGCGGCCATGCGCCGCACGGTGGTCTTGATGCCGCAGGCGATCAATTTACTGCCATATTGTTCAGCCTCGTCGCGCAATGGATCATCTTCGCTCGACAGGATGAGGGCTGGCGGCAAGTTCTTCAGGCGGCTCGACTGCAATGGCGACGCGTACGGATGACTGCGGTCAGCGGCATTCGGCAGATAGCCACGGTAGGCGGCGGCGCATTGATCGGCCACTTCCGCCGAGTCCGGGCAACTGGGCAAGGAGCGCATGGAGCAGGTCGACAGACCGGGGTCGAGCATGGGCATGATCAGCACCTGGCCCGCGAGGGGCGGTCCGCCCCGGTCGCGCGACATCATGGCGCAGACGGCGGCCAGGTTGGCGCCCGCCTCGATGCCCGACACCACCATCTGCTTGCCCGTCCATCCCAGCTTGGACTTGTTCTTTTTCGCCCACAGCAGCACGGCATGCGCGTCTTCCACGGCGGCCGGGAATGGCCGCACCTTCGCCAGCGTGTAGTTCGCAGCCAGCACTATATGGTCAGGGTTGCTCAGCACCAAACAGCGCAGGAAGTCATCCGCATCGTCCAGGTCGCCGTCGACAAAACCGCCGCCGTGAAAGAAGACGATCAGGCTAGCCTGCTTGGCGCCCGGCACGCCGGCCGTGTAGATGCGCGCGGCCAGCGCATCCTGCGCACCTTGCACCTCGATGTCGCGTATCTTCAGCGCCTGGCCAGGCGCCAGTGCGGCCGCGGCCTCGGCAAAGCTCATTGCGCCACCACCGGCTGCAACGCAACAACGGGTACGCTGTCGTTCAGGCACAACAGGGCGATGCCGCCCACTTCATGGGTCAGGGCGCTGTAGGCATTAGCTTCGCTTTGCGCTGCCTGCGAGTAGGCATCCGTCGATACCATCGCGGCCAGAGCGAGCGCAACCGCCACCAAGGCCGGTACTGCAAAGTTTCCATTCCGATGACCCATGATTTTTCTCCTGTGAACTTCTTGCTGCATCACGTTTATGCTGCAGTACAGCAACTATAGACTTGATCTACAATCTAATAAAGAGCGCAATGACGAATTGATTGTTCAGAATTATGAACAATCAAGCATAAAGTGATAAGGAATCAAGTGAACAAGCTGCAAGCCATGGAAGTTTTCATCCAAGTCGTCGATGCGGGCGGCTTTACGCGCGCGGCGGAAAACATGCAACTACCAAAAGCGACCGTGTCGACCCTGATCCAGTCGCTCGAAGCGAGCCTGTCGGTGAAGTTACTCAACCGCACCACGCGCCACGTCAGCATCACCTCCGACGGCGCCGCGTATTACGAGCGCTGCGTGCGCATCCTGTCGGACGTGCGCGAAGCCGAGGAATCGCTGTCGCGCACGCGCTTGAGTCCCAGCGGACGGTTGCGCGTGGATGCACCCACGGCCCTGGCCAGCGAACTGATCATCCCCGCCCTGCCCGACTTTTTTGCCCGCTACCCCGACATCTCGCTGGAGCTCGGTTGCAGCGACCGCCCCGTCGATCTGATCGAGGAAGGCGTCGACTGCGCCGTGCGCGGCGGTGAACTCGGCGACCTGAACCTGATCGCGCGCCGGGTCGGCGTGCTGCATTTCATCACCTGCGCCGCGCCCAGCTACCTGGCGCGCTATGGCACGCCGTTGCATCCGAAGGACCTGGCGCAGCACCGGGGCGTCAATTTCTTCTCCGCCAAGACAGGTAAGATGTTCGATTGGGATTTTACGCGCGCAGGCGAACGCATACAGATGTCCATACCCAGCCATATCGCCGTGAACGACTCGAATGCCTATGCGGCTGCCGGCCTGGCGGGCTTGGGCATCGTACAAATGACGCATTTCATCCTTGCGCCGCTGATGGAACAAGGCAAAATGGTGGAATTGCTCAATGAATGGGAATCCGACCCGCTGCCCGTCCACGTGATCTATCCGCCCAACCGCCATCTGTCGGCCAAGGTGCGCGTATTTGTCGAATGGGTCGCCGACATGTTTAGCAACCACCCGGCCACGCAACTGAAGGGCAAGAGCAACCTTCCCAGCGCGCGCGCCACCCAGACCGAGGCCCAGCCATGACCGCAACAAACACATCGTCACACCACATCGTCTTCCTCGACCGCGACAGCCTGATCGCCAACGTGCGCCCGCCCGCCTTCGCGCACAGCTGGAAAGAGTATGCGCACACCAGGGGCGGCGAGCAGACCGTTTCCCGACTCCAAGGCGCAACGATCGCCATCACGAACAAGGTGCCGCTGCGCGCGGCCGAGCTGGCGCAATTACCGGACTTGAAGATGATCGCCGTGGCCGCCACCGGCACCGACATCCTTGACCTGGCCGCCTGTCGCGAACGCGGCATCGTGGTGGCGAATATCGACGACTATGCGCGCGCCAGCGTGCCCGAGCATACCTTGGCACTGATGCTGGCCCTGCGCCGCCAACTGGTCGCCTACCGCGCGGACGTGGAAGCGGGCCTGTGGCAGGCGTCGGAACGCTTCTGCCTGTTCGGCCATCCGATCCGCGACCTGGCCGGCAGCCGCCTGGGTTTGCTCGGTTACGGCGCGCTGGGCAAGGCCGTCGCCCAACTGGGGCGCGCCTTCGGCATGCACGTCATCGTCCACAATCGCTCGCCCATCGAAGACGACGGCGTGACGCAAGTGACATTCGACGCGCTGCTGGCCACGTCCGACGTGTTGAGCCTGCACGTGCCGCTGACGGACAAGACGCGCAACATCATCGGTGCGCAAGAATTGGCGCGCATGCAGCCGACAGCCCTCTTGATCAACACGGCGCGCGGCGGCCTGGTCGATGAAGCGGCGCTGGCCCAGGCATTGAAAAATGGCGTGATCGCCGGCGCCGGCTTCGACGTGCTATCGAAGGAGCCGCCGCTGCCCGACAATCCGTTATTGAACTTGCGCCTGCCCAACTTCATCCTCACACCGCACACGGCCTGGGCCAGCGAAGCGGCCATGCAAAAACTGGCCGATATCTTGATTGACAACGTGGAAGCGTTCGCGCGGGGTACGCCCACGCACGTGGTGGCATCAGCGGCTTGAAGCAAATCGACGCGCTGCTGGCCTGAAGGCCGTAGCTCAAAGGGGTGAGCTGCGGCGCGCCTGCCACTCGCGGCGCAGCAAGCCGTACAGGGCCGAATCGCTGACCTGGCCGGCCACGATCCAGCGTTCAGGCAGAAAACCTTCCTTGTTGAAACCCTGGCGCTCGAGGGCGCTGGCCGAAGCGGCGTTGAGCGGGTCGATATCGGCTTCCAGGCGGTTCAGGTCGCGCTCGAGAAACGCGAATTCGATCAGCGCGGACAAGGCTTCGTGCATATAGCCGCGCCCCCAGTACGGACGGCCCAGCGCGTAGCCGATCTCGGCGCGGCGGTTCTGGCGGTGCTCGGAAAACAGGCTGCAACTACCCAGGTATTGGCCCGTCGCCTTGAGCTCGACGGCGAAGCGGAAAAATTCCTCTTTCCCAAATGCGGCGCTATCTTCGGCAATCTGGCGCGTGGCGCGGCTGGCGTCGGTCCATGGCGGTTCGCTGAAATAGCGCATCACCTCAGGGTCGGCATGCATGGCGAACAGGGCCGCCTCGTCGGAGAGCTGCGGCTTGCGCAGGATCAAGCGTTCAGTGCTGATGCTCTTGCTATAAGTCATGACACTCCAGTCTGAAGGCAACAGTCGAATGCTGATTACTCCATGTAACTATAGCAAAATGGCAATTTTGTGGCCCGACCAAAGACGGCGCGTGTATCCTGCCGCCTATCGCCGGTGGGCGTGTCTGCGCCAGCGACGCTGATGCTGACGCCATCAGGCGCCGCTTCCTGCCACGCCAGGCACAGAAAGGGCTTGATAGCGTGCGGATTTGCGCTTAAAACGTGCCCGGCAGCAGTAATGCTGTTCAGTTAAGGGTTTTGGCGTGATTGATGAGCGCCAGTAAATTCGCTAACCCCAGAGGCAAAGAGCTGGGGTCGGACCCGCCGGGTCCGACCCCTGTCCTCCGCCAGGCACAGAAAGGGCTTGATAGCGTGCGGATTTCCCCTTAAAACGTGCCAGGCAGCAGGATTTTTTTATCCACCTGCTGCAGGTCGCGCAAGCCGCAAAAGGCCATCGTCAAGTCGAGTTCATTGCGGATGATATCCAGGCAGCGCGTCACGCCCGGCCCACCCATGGCGCCCAGGCCGTACAGGAAAGGACGGCCGATGTACACGCCCTTGGCGCCCAGCGCCACGGCCTTGAGCACGTCCTGGCCAGAGCGGATGCCGCCATCCATATGCACTTCGATCTGGCTGCCGACGGCGTCGACGATGGCGGGCAAGGCTTCGATCGACGATTGCGCGCCATCGAGCTGGCGCCCGCCGTGGTTCGAGACGATCAGCGCGTCGGCACCACTTTCCACGGCCAGGCGCGCATCCTCAGGGTCCATGATGCCCTTGATGATCAATTTCCCACCCCAGCGCTGCTTGATCCATTCCACGTCCGCCCATGACAGGCTGAGGTCAAACTGCTGCTGCGTCCAGGCCGACAGCGACGACATGTCGGAGACGGACGTGGCATGGCCGACGATGTTGCCGAAGCCGCGCCGTTTCGTGCCCAACATGCCCGCCACCCAGCGCGGCTTGGTGGCCATGTTGATGATGTTCGGGATGGTCAGCCGGGGCGGCGCCGACAGGCCATTGCGCAAGTCCTTGTGGCGCTGGCCCAGCACTTGCAAATCCAGGGTCAGCACCAGCGCGCCACACTTGGCCGCCTTGGCGCGGTCGATCAGGCGGTTGATGAATTCGCGGTCCTTCATCACGTACAGCTGGAACCAGAACGGTTTCGTGGTGTGCGCCGCCACGTCCTCGATCGAGCAAATGCTCATGGTCGAGAGGGTAAACGGCACGCCGAATTTTTCAGCCGCCTGGGCGGCGAGGATTTCGCCATCCGCATGCTGCATGCCCGTCAAGCCCGTGGGCGACAGGGCCACCGGCATCGACACGTGCTGGCCCACCATGGTCGAGGCCAGGCTGCGGTTTTCCAGGTTGACGGCCACGCGCTGGCGGAACTTGATCTTGGCGAAATCGCTGTTGTTGGCACGGTACGTCGATTCCGTCCAGGAACCGGAATCGGCGTAGTCGTAAAACATGCGCGGCACGCGTTTCTGGGCCAGCACGCGCAAGTCGTCGATACAGGTGATGATACTCATGCGTTTCCTCGGTCGATGGCAGGTCGGACCATGATCGTGCATTTACCCGCAATTGTCTATGCGGCAGGCAAGCGTGGCGGACAGAACGTGGCTTACCAGTCGCGCGCACCGAGGATCTTCTCACCCAGTTCGCTCAACTGCGCTTGCGGGTAGCCCAGCTTTTCCTTTTCCTCCGGGTCGCCGGGAAACGCATAGCCTTGCGGCGCGCTGCGCTCGCGCCAGCTTTGCACGCGCCAGTCGCGCAAGGCTTGATTGTCTTGCTGGGCTGGCGCAAAGGAAATGTACTGCGCCAGGCGCACCTGGTGCGTGGATGTGTTCGGGCGGATGCCGTGCGCCAGCAGGCTATTAAAGATCAGCAACTCGCCTTTCTTCATGGCGATGAATTGCAAGGGGTACGGCACCGTCGCCAGGTCCGGCTGCCACGGGTTGCGGTCAAGCGGCACGCTCTTGCGCCACGCCAGCAAGTTGTTGAACAGTTCCGGATAGCACTGGAAACCGCCGCTCTCGGGCGAGGTGTCGGACAGGGCCAGCACGCCCTGCACGTTGACCGGCAGCGGGTCGAGCGTGGTATCGGCATCCCAGTGGATGAAGCCGCCAAACTTGCGCTTGCCCTTGTTCGGCGTGTTCAAGTTGGCGCGGTCGATGGTCACCCACAAATCCTGACGGTCCCAGATGTCGACGAAGGCGTCATATATCCGTTGGGTCTGGCGGTTATCCCACAGGGTCTGGTTGTGATAAGCCTCGACCATGCCGGCACCGTTGAGTTCCTTCATCGCGTGCTCGCGCAGCTGATCCTGGTTCCAGGTGGCGGCATCGTACTGGTCCAGTCCTTGAAACTCCCACAGGAAATCGGTGGTGCGCCGAACCTGTTCCGGCGACACCGCCTCCTTGACGATGACATAACCGCAGGTTTGCCAATGCAAAAAGTCGCTGTCGGAGAGCACGCGCAGGGGCAGCTGTTTCTCGATGTCGCGCAACTGAGTTTGCTCCGTGTAAGCCACGGACGGATTGCCGGGACGGTCTGCGCCATATTGATATTTGTCTTGCATCGCTGTCTCCTGTGTTGGTGTGAGACAGATTGTGCGATGGTACGGCCAGCTCAAATGCGCGCCTAGCGGCCAATACTGATACTATCGTGACTATTGATCCGCTCATAACGTCATCATGACGCCTTTATTCGAACAAGTCACCATACCGGCGGGCCACTCCTGGGGCTTGCTGTGGCGCGAACTCGACACCATTGCCTTCCTCTGGCATTACCATCCGCAATTCGAGCTGACCCTGACCGTCAATGCCCGAGGCCAGCGCTACATCGGCGACCACTTGGGCGATTTCGAAGCGGGCGACCTGGTGCTGCTAGGGCCGAATTTGCCACATACCTGGTCGGCCAGCGAGCGCATCGACAGCGCGCAGCCGATGCTGGCCGTCGTCGTGTGGTTTTCATTGGCATGGGTGGAGCAGCTGGTGGCCTGTTTTCCCGAATTGCAAGCCTTGCGGCAACTGGCGGCCCGCGCCGGTCCCGCGCTGCACTTTTCGCCGGCAGCGAGCGCGCGCAGCGCGGCCAAGCTGTTACAACTGCAGGCGCTGCCCGTGCCGCAGCGCCTGCCGCTGCTGCTCGACGTGCTGCTGGACCTGGCGGGAGATACGGGGGCGCGGCCGCTGGCCTCGATGGCGCAGGCGCCGCTGCCCGATGGGCAGCACAAGCGCATGAGCGACGTGTTCGATTTCATGCATGCGCATTTCCGCCAAGACATTGCTCTCGAAACCCTGGCGCAGCGCGCTGCCCTGTCGTTGGGCGCCTTTCACCGCTGTTTCAAGCGCCACGCGCATTGCACGCCGGGCCAGTACCTGGCGCAGCTACGCATCGGCCGCGCTTGCCAACAGTTGATCGAGAGTAATCTGGCCATCGCCGTCATCGCGCAAGAGGCGGGCTACCGCAACCTGGCGCATTTCAATCGCCAGTTCGGCGCCGCAAAACAAGTGACGCCGCGCGCGTTTCGCCGGCAATACCGGCGCGGCGCCACAGGCGCAGCGTAAAACCATTTGGTAACGAAAAAGGGGATCAGATTTTACAATCTGACCCCCAATATTCTGGTGCGGCTGGCAGGAATTGAACCCACGACCCCTTGGTTCGTAGCCAAGTACTCTATCCAGCTGAGCTACAGCCGCCTAAGACAAGATTATAGCAGGGCTTTGCAGAATGGCAAAGGGCGCCGTGCGGATATTTCACAATTGCCCAGGCCGCCAACATGGCCGCTGCCCGCCCGCCGTCATGACGAAAAAAAACCCGGAAAGTGAGCTTTCCGGGTTTTTCTTTACTGCTGATACTGGTGCGGCTGGCAGGAATTGAACCCACGACCCCTTGGTTCGTAGCCAAGTACTCTATCCAGCTGAGCTACAGCCGCAAACTTTGACACGCTACGCCTTACTGCACGAAGCTTGAAACTCTGATCAAAACGAAGCGAACTCCGCTCTGGAAATCATACTGATAAAACTGGTGCGGCTGGCAGGAATTGAACCCACGACCCCTTGGTTCGTAGCCAAGTACTCTATCCAGCTGAGCTACAGCCGCAAAACCTCTACAACGTCTCCGTTACCACATGGAGCTAACAACTTTTACAACAAAACCAGACAAAGTCTGACTTTCAGTATTCTGGTGCGGCTGGCAGGAATTGAACCCACGACCCCTTGGTTCGTAGCCAAGTACTCTATCCAGCTGAGCTACAGCCGCGCAGGCAAACATTATAGCGTATTCATTTCGCTTTGAAAAGTTCGATTTTTCAATCGCTTAGCTGATTTTGCGCAATACCGCCCCGCACCATCAGCCATCTTTTCACTGCAGAAAAGCCTACGCCTTTCATCGATGGACACAGCTGCTTTCACAGTCGCCTCCAGCGCATCGAGAAGTTGCTGTCTCGAAAGAAGCGGGATTATAGGGACTGCTTCCCCACCTGTCCAGTGCTATCTGCAGGCGGCACGCAAGCGTGCGGTGGCGGCGCGCCGCTTGCGACTACAATACTGGCCAGACAGGGGCGCTTGTGCCACCTCTCATGCATGACAGCGGGCACTTCCATCATGACCCTTTTAACTGAGCTTGGCGATGGCAGCACGGCGCAGCGACAGCCAGCGCTGCAGACACACCGTTGCAGGATTACCGATGGCTAAGCATGACGGCGAGCAAGATCTGCTCTTCCCATCAGCGCTGCTGAGCCTATCAAACGACAGCATGGCCAACTTGCTAGAGAACATGACCGACGGCCTTTGCCTGCTCGACCACGACTGGACCATTCGCTACATCAATACGCGCGGTGCCGACATGCTCGCGCCGCAACGTTCGCCCGGCAGCCAGCTGGCAGGCAGCAGCCTGTGGCAAGCCTGCCCCGACTTGCAGGGCACGGCACTGGAAGCGCAGTACCGGGGCACCATGGCGCAGCAGCACAGCGGCAGTTTCGAGCTGCCACATCGGCCATTGGGACGCTGGCTGGAAGTGCGCATCTACCCGTCCAGCGAAGGTTGGACCACGTATATCCAAGACATCAGCGAGCGCAAGGCGGCCGAGGAAAGCGCGCGCCAGGGCGAAGAAGATGTACACGCGCTGGCCAATTCCATCGTACAACTGGCCTGGATCGCCAACGTCGACGGCACCATTGCCTGGGTCGACCAGCGCTGGCAAGACTACACCGGCAGCAACGCCGAACAGATGGCCCGCGGCGGCTGGAGCAGCGCCTGTGAGGCGCAGCACCTGGCGCCCATGCTGCAAGGCTGGAAGACGGCTTTACGCGATGGCACGCCTTTCGACATGACATTTCCCATGCGCGCTGCCGATGGCCAGTACCGCTGGTTCCTGACGCGCGCCTATCCCGTGCGCGACCGGGGCGGGCAGCTGCTGCGCTGGTTTGGCACGAGCACCGACGTCGATCAGGTCAAGCGTGCGCAGCAAGCACTGCGTACCGAGACACGCGTGCTGGAATTGCTCAATGACACAGGCGCGTCCCTGGCCGCCCCACTGGACATGCCGGCGCTGCTGCAGGAAACCGTCGACGCGGCGACGCGCATCAGCGGCGCACGCTTCGGCGCCTTGTATTACGACGACGCGCGCGATGTCCGCGACAACTGTGGCGCCCTGCCTGCGGCGCGCGCCGTCAACGGCATCAGCCTGTTCCAGGCCGACACCATCGCTGCACCACTGCGCCAGGGACCGGCCATGCGCCAGAACGACTTGCGAGCCGCTCCCGACGCCAGCACCAACGGCACGCCAACGCTGCGCAGCTGCCTGAGCCTGCCCATCCGCTCGCGCTCAGGCATGCTGCTGGGGCACTTGCTGCTAGGCCATCCGCAGGCGGGCATGTTCAACGCGCGCAGCGAACGCATCGTCTCGACCATTGCGGCGCAGGCGGGCGTCGCGCTCGACAATATGCGTCTGCACGCGGCCGCCACGCGCGCCGCGCTAGAGCACAAGGTGCTATGCGAGCGCGAGCGCGAGGCCCGCGCCGAGGTCGAGCACACGCACCAGCTAAAAGATGATTTCCTCACCACCCTGTCGCATGAACTGCGCACGCCGCTGTCGGCCATCCTGGGCTGGGCCCAGGTGCTGCAACGCGGCACCCGCAATCAGGCCGACCTGCACCGTGGCTTGCAAAGCATCGAACGCAATGCGCGCGCGCAGGCGCAATTGATTGAAGACTTGCTCGACATGCGCCGCATCAGCGCCGACAAGCTGCTACTCGACCTGCAGCCGCTTGCACCGGCCAGTATCATCGCCTCGACCATCGACATCCTGCGCCCGGCGGCCGACGCCAAGGACATCGCCATCCACAGCAGCGTGGCCAGCGATGCGGGCACGATCATCGGTGATTCCTGCCGCATCGAGCAAGTGCTCTGGAACCTGCTGTCGAATGCCCTGAAGTTCACGCCTCAAGGAGGACGGATCGACATCGGCATGCGCCGCGAGGCGACCCACCTGGCCATCACGGTGAGCGACAACGGCGTGGGCATCAAGAAAGACTTCCTGCCCCACGTATTCGAGCGCTTCCGCCAGGCAGACGCCGCCATCACGCGCCGGCACGGCGGCCTGGGGCTGGGACTAGCGATCGTCAAGCACCTGGTGGAGCAGCATGGCGGCACGGTCGCGGCCAGTAGCGGCGGCGATATGCAGGGTGCCAGCTTCACCGTGCGCCTGCCCCTGGACACGCCAGCGGCTGCCGCGCCCCAGGCGGGCGGCGCGGCGTCCCCCGGCCCTGACTTGCGCGGCGTCAGGGTACTGCTGGTCGATGCCGATGCCGGCGCGCGCGCACTGACACAGCGCATCCTGCGCGACAAGCATGCCGAAGTGCATGGCACTGGCAGCGTGGCGCAAGCGCTGCAACTGCTGGAGCAGGTACAGCCGCATGTGCTGGTGAGCGACATCGGCATGGCCGATACCGACGGTCTCGACTTGCTGGCGCATATGCGCGCGCACGCCGCCCCTGGAGCGGCCAGCCTGCCCGCACTGGCCCTGACGGCGTTTGCGCAGCTGCCACAATGTCAGCGGGCACTGAGCAGCGGCTTCCAGGCGTGGGTCGCGAAACCACTGGATCCGGCCACCTTGGTGGCGGCCGTGGCGCAACTGGCCACGACGCACATAACGCCCCCTTAAAAAGATGATGCAAAGAAATACACAGCACAGAGTGAAATGACTATTTTTGTCGGTTGGCCTTCCTACTTTCAGACGCGGCACTGTCCTACAAGCAACTAAGCTGAAATTTGCTACACTGGAATTCATCAGCACACCTGCACGGCAGGCAGGAGACAGGCGGCCTTGGCTGCCGAGAGCGGCAAAAGTGAGTCTAGCGCTGTAGTGCGCGCTATCTTCTTGCAAGGCGCTACTATCTTTCCCACCGCCGTCAGCCGATCATCAGCGGTACAAGCCAGCGTTGCATAGACCGTATTAACCGAGACCTTACATGCCAAGCCAAGATGAGATTTTGAAAGCCAAAATTTTGGTCGTCGACGACTCACCCGACAATGTCGAGCTCATGCTGGAAATCCTGCGCGATGCCGGCTATACCAACGTCACGGCAACCATGCGCCCAGCCGAGGTCTGCCCGCTGCACCAGGAGCACTACTACGACCTGATCCTGCTCGATTTGCAAATGCCGGAACTCAATGGTTTCCAGGTCATGAAAGGCTTGAAGGAAATTGAGCATGGCGGCTACCTGCCCGTACTGGCCCTGACGGCACAACCCAGTTTCAAGATCGCCGCATTGGAAGCGGGTGCGCGCGACTTCATCAGCAAACCGTTCGACCTGATGGAAGTGCACAAGCGCATCCACAACATGCTCGAAGTGCGCCTGCTGTACAAGGAACTGGCGCAATACAGCAAGCAACAGCAAGAACTGGCGCTGCACGACGCGCTGACGGGCCTGCCGAACCGGCGCCTGCTGGAAGACCGTATCGAGCATACGCTGCAGCAATCGGCCCGCAGCCACAGCAAGTCGGCCATTCTCTACCTGGACCTGGACGGCTTCAAGACCATCAACGACAGTTACGGCCACGGCTGTGGCGATGAGATCCTGAAAATGGTGGCGGACCGCCTGGTGGCCGCGTCGCGCAAGGAAGACACGGTAGCGCGCATCGGCGGCGACGAATTCGTCATCGTGCTGGGCAACTTGGCCGGCAAGGGCGACGCGCGCGAGCCGGCCGCCAAGCTGATCGAAGTCATTTCCGAGCCATATTTTATCGACAAGCTGAGCTTGCGCCTGTCGACCAGCATCGGCATCGCCATCTACCCGGACGATGCCAGCACCGTCGCCGCCCTGCTGGGCACGGCCGACACGGCTCTGTATGAAGCCAAGCGCGCCGGCAAGAACCGCTTTTGCTGCTCACCCCAGGAAGTGATCGCGCCGCAGCCAAGCACGCAGAACAGCAACATCCACTCTATCGCCTGAACTGAGTTTGTGCCTGGCGCACCAAGAAAAAACGGCCGGCCAACACGGCCAGCCGATTTTTTCCTGCCCGCGCGCTTTATTTTTTCCCGGCCGTCACTTCATGCTGTCCGGCATGCTGGTGGTCCGTTTGCGCATTCACGGTCTCGGGCGGCACTTCAATGCGCGTGATGCCGGCATCGACGGAAATCGGATCGCTGGCCGGGAAAGTCATTTCGACGGCGTCGTCGAGCAGCTCTTCCTTCGCACGTTCTTCGCCGCTCATGCCCTCTTCATCGGCCAGGATGACCAGCGCGCTGGCCCATTTGACGACATTGAGATTGGACAGTTCGCGCACGGTGCTCACGCCAAACGCCTGCTGCAAGACCTTGGCATCCTTCGCGCTGACGCCGCGCAGGGCGCTGATGGGCGCATTGACGATGTCGCGGAAGCTTTTGTCGGCATATTCCTGGTCGACGATGGTATCGATATTCATGGCATGTCCTTTCGTTTCTATAAGCGGGCCTGTGCTGCACCCTGGGCCGCAGAACGGCTATGCTGCATGGGGAGAATGCACGCCTCCACTATGGCAGTGCAAAGCGCCCCGGTATGTGCGCAGCCGTACGCAACGACGGGAACGGCGCCTTGGCCTGGCACAAACAATCATCTTATGCATCGAACAAAAATGATGGGAGGAGATTAAAATTGCTGAAAAGATAGAAATTTTCCATCCATGCGCCCTCTGATGAAATCCTCATGTATGATCCACCACTTGAATTTGGTCCACCTTTCACCATTCACGGGGCGCTATGTCCGCACAAACAGATCCGAACAAGGAAGCGGCCCAGGCCGATGCGGAACGCGCAGCCGATCTGAGCGAATTGCTCGGTCATATCAATACCAGCTGGGACAATGAACGGCGCTCCCTGTCGCGCCAACTGCACGACAGCCTCGGCTCATCGCTGACGGCGCTGACCATGCACTTGTCGCTGCTGACGCAAAAAATGCCGCAGGAAACGGCCTTGCTCGAACGTGCTGCGACCATGAAGCAATTGCTGCTCAATGTGATTGAAACTAACCGGCAAATGCAGCTGAAGCTGTGGAACGACAAGCTGGAGTTTCTTGGCGTCAATGTGGCGCTGAGCGAGCTGGCCGCGCAATTCGCCGAACAGCACAAGATCACCGTACGCTGCAGCCTGCCTGATGACGAATTAATTTGCCCCCGCAACATGGGCGTAGCGCTGCTGCGCACCCTGGAAGAGGCGCTCGGCAACATCGCCACGCATGCCAACGCCACGCAGGTCGACATCATCATCGACGACAACGAGGCAGCGCTGATGATGACCGTCAAGGATAACGGCAACGGCCTGCCGGCGCGGGAACCGGTCGACATGCGCAAGCATGGACTGCGCTGCGTGCGCGAACGCGTGCACTACCTGGGGGGCAGCCTGAACCTGACGGCCAATGCACAAGGCGGCACGGCCCTGAGCGTCGTCTTGCCGCGCACGAGCGCGCAAGCATCATCGCTGCTCCACGGCAGCGGGCGCTAACACTCCCGTGCGCCAAGCTGTCTGTTCGCCAGGATGCATGAGAGCCAGTATGTCTATCTCACCACAGCTTGCCCAAAGGCACGACCAGTCCGCTAAATAGCGACCAGTCCGGCGACGCCGAGGTCAAGCCGCGCGCCATGCCGATATCGATGGCTAGCCGTGGCGTGGGACTGTAAGTGGCCGCCAGCAGCAACTGCGCGCTAGCCGCCGCGCCGCGCAAACGCGTGCCCGACACTTCCGCCGTGGCGCCCCAACGCGCGCTGACGGGCGTGGAAAAAGAGGCTGCCCAGCCCGTTTGTACCCTGCCAGTGCCAGGGTCGGAGGTTCCCAGGCGCGTGGCGTTCAGGTTGGCGTCCATATGCACGACACCCAGGTCGCGGCTGAAAATGCCATTCAAGGTGACATCGCGCTTGCCGCTGCCGATGGCGTCCTTGGCCGTCGGCAACTTCCAGCCCAGTTCCAGGCCCAGCGCCGTGGCGCTGTCGAGCAAGAAGGCGCGCATGAGCACGATGCTCGTGTCACCCAGGCCCGAGTCGCCCAAGCCCGTTGCATCGCGCGCACGCACGAACGCCTCGCCGCCCAGCAGCACGCCCCACTCGGGCGTCAACGCCAATTTGAAGGTATATGGCAGGCTGGCGCGGCGCGTGGCGCCCGTTTTTGACAGCAGGCCGCCGGCCTCCAATTCCAGCTGGCCCGGTACGGGCAGTTGGGCGGGACTGGCCACGGACGGGCGGTAAGGCAGGACAGGATCGCCGTCTTGCGCCTGCGCCAATGGCGCCATTGGCGCTAGGCACAGCAGGGAGAAACACAGCGACGGTAAGCAAGGATAAGACATGGAAGACCCGGAAGTGGCAAATGCGCAAGAACGCTAGCCCACCACCAAGTCCATGCGTGCGTGTTACGCCCTCAAGCCAGACGGCGGGCGCTGGCCGGCGCAAGGGCGTGGCGTTGCTAACTTGCACTACGAAAAGCTATTGCACCGAGGTATGCAGGCGCAACACGCCTGCCAGCCCCGTCAAGGTGCGCGCCTGGTCTTGTCATGCCGGTGGCGCAGGAAATTAATGCCCGCTGTGGCCGGCCCGCTTGCGCACCGTCATTTCGACGCCGCCCTTGGCCGGCAGCTTGCCCATGCCCTGGCCGCGCACCGCTTCCGGCAAGGCACCCGTCCATTCATAGGCCAGGCTGCCGGCCGGGTGCCGGTACCAGCCAGGATCGCGATAATCGCCTGGCTTTTGCTCCCGGCGCACCTTGACGGTGGTAAACATGCCACCCATGCCGATGGCGCCGAAGGGGCCGTCGCCGGCCATCATCGGCAAGGTGTTGTCGGGGATCGGCATCTGCATCTCGCCCATGTCGGCCATGCCACGCTCGCCCATCACCATGTAGCCGGGCACGAGTTGATTGATCTTTGCGGCCACGCCCTGGTGGTCGACACCGATCATGGTGGGCACGTCATGCCCCATGGCATTCATCGTGTGGTGCGACTTGTGGCAATGGAAAGCCCAGTCGCCGAGGTCGGTAGCCGTGAACTCCAAGGCGCGCATCTGGCCCACGGCGACGTCTGTCGTCACTTCGGGCCAACGCGACTCGGGGCGCGTCCAGCCGCCATCGGTGCCCGTGACCTCGAATTCATGGCCATGCAGGTGAATCGGGTGATTCGTCATGGTCAGATTGCCCACGCGCACGCGCACCTTGTCGCCCTGGCGCACCACCATGGGGTCGATGCCGGGGAAGACGCGGCTGTTGAAAGTGAACAGATTAAACTCCGTCATGGTCATGATCTTCGGCGTAAAGCTGCCGGGATCGATATCGTAATTGCTGAGCAAAAATACGAAATCGCGGTCCACCTGCATGAAATTCGGATCTTTCGGGTGCGTCACCCAGAAACCCATCATGCCCATCGCCATCTGCGTCATTTCATCGGCATGCGGGTGGTACATAAAGGTGCCAGGCCGCTTGGCCACAAACTCGTAGACGAAGGTCTTGCCTGGCGCAATACCGGGCTGGGTCAGGCCCGTGACGCCATCCATGCCGTTGGGCAAACGCTGTCCATGCCAGTGCACGCTAGTGTGTTCCGGCAATTTATTCGTGACAAAAATGCGCACCCGGTCGCCCTCCACGACTTCGATGGTGGGGCCTGGCGACTGGCCGTTGTAGCCCCACAGGTTGGCCGTCATGCCCGGCGCCAGTTCGCGCACGACGGGTTCGGCTACCAGGTGGAATTCCTTGACGTTGTTGTTCATACGCCAGGGCAAGGACCAGCCATTGAGAGTGACGACGGGGTTGTATGGACGCCCGTTCGGCGGTGGCGGCGGCGCTTTCGTTTGCGCATCGGCCATGCTGACAGCTTCCGGCAGCGACGCCGCGCCCACGCGGCTGACGGCCGCAGCACTGAGGGCGACAGCGCCCGCATTCATGAAAAAGTTTCTACGTGTAATCATCATTATTCCTTTGCAGCTGGGCCGCTGCCATTGATGGCCGATTGCAATTGAGTTTGGGCGATCCAGAAATCGCGCTGGGTCTCGATGGCGCTATTCACGCTGGCGACTTGCTCGCGCGCGTCTGCCAGCAACTCGAATACGCTGGCCAGCATGGCGTTGTAGCGCAGCAATACTTCATGCGAGATAGTCTTGCGCAGCGGCACGACTTCATCGCGGTAGTGGCGCGCCAGGTCGTAGGCCGTGCGGTAGCTAGAGTACGCTTCGCGCACCTCCGAACGGGCCCGCAGCGCCGTGTCCGCCGTGCGCTGCAGCGACTGCGCGTACACAGCTTGCGCCTTGGCATTGCGCGCCGAACCCCAATCGAAGAGCGGCAATTCGAGGGACACGGTGTAGCCGTTTTCGCGCCGCGCCTCGCTGCTGCTCTTGTTGCTATAGCCCACCTCAAACACGTTGACGACACCCGTCACCTTAGCCAGGCCCAGCGCGCTGGCCGTGGCGTGCGCGTCGAGCTTACTCATCTGCACGTCGAGACGTTGCTCCATCGCCTGTGCCTCGATATCGTCCGCCGCCACAGCCTGCGGCGGCAAGTCGGGCAGGCGCGACGGCAAAGTAAAGCCTGTCTGCTTGCCCCACAGGCCCAGCAGGCGCGTCAGATGTTCGCGCGTGGCCGTGGCCTGGTGGCGCGCGCGGGCCAGGTCGCCGACGGCCTGCGCATAAAAAACTTGCTGGCGCGCCTGGTCGAGGCGGCTCCAGTTGCCAACCTGCTGCAAGCGCGTGGCCAATTGCGCACCCGCCTCGGCCGACACCAGCGCCCGCTGCATGAACTGCTCCGTCTGCACGGCAGCCACGGCGTTGAAATAGGCGCGGCGCGTGTCCGACGCCAGTTGCACCGCGCTAATGGCCGCCTGCAGCTTGGCTTGCTCGAAACGGCCGCGCTCAATGTCCACGCGCATCGGCATCGTCAGCAAGCCGGCCAGATCGACACTGACGCCCCGCTCGATTTCATTGCCGCCGCTGCCATGCGAGCGGCCGAACGACAGGCCGGGATTGCGCAAGCGCCCCGCTTGCACCAGGTCCGCCTCGGACGCGCCCAGCTGGGCCAGCGCCACTTTCATGCCGCGGTTATTCATCAGGGCGATGCGTACGGCACTGTCGGCGTCCAGGGGCTGGGCCAGCAGCTGCGCCAGCTTGTCCTCGCCGCCCGTGTCGGTCAATGCTGCGGGCGCGCCCGTGCGGGCGTCGGCCAGCGCGGACACCGTCTGCATGCCGCCATCGGGGCTAAAGCTGACGCAGCCGCTCAGCAACAAGACGGCCGCCAGCGCCAGCGGCGTGAGACAGATTGATTTTGTGAATCGAGCCATCTCAATGTCCTTCATGCTGGTGTTGTCCGGCGGGCTGGGCGGCAGGTTTGGCATCGGGCTTGGGGCTGGGCTGGGGCTTACCCACCGGCATATTATGCCCTTCCATCTTGTGGCCCTCCATCTTGTGGCTATCCATCTTCATCATGCCCATGTGGCCGCCGGTCTTGCCGACTTTCTCGTTGCCAGCATGCCAATTCTGGTCAGGCGTGGCCTCGTCCTCGGTGGCGGGACGGTAGCCGGCGAAGGCCGAGCGGTAGGTGGTGGCCGGCACGGGCGCTTGCGCTTCTTGCGGGGCGGGCTGGGGCTGGGGCTGGGGCTGGGGCTGGGCGGCGGCGCTCAGCAGCAGCGAGGCAAGCGCGACGCCGGCGGCCGGCGCGAGGCTCAATAATTGCTTCATGGTGCTTCCTTGGTTGACAGGGTATGGCGCGGCGGGCGCGCAGCTGGAACACAAAGGTGCGGCAGGCACGGCAGCGAAGGGCGTGCACTGGCTGCACCGCCAGGTTCAAGGGGCGGTCAAGCGGAGTGCGTGCTTCTCGGAGGACGTTCGGGGCCGGACGAAATATGCCCGGTGAACAAGGAATCGTACGCCAGCGCCGGTGGCGGCGCGCACAGCGTCAACACCGGCAAGACAGGCATGCACGGAGGGGCCGTGGCGCCCACGCTGCAAGCGCCATGCTCGCTGCAATCGTGGCCGGAGTGCGTGGCGCCGCCATCGCCCACGGCCATTTTCATCGGCTGGTCCTGCATCCTCGTGTCGCCCGTATTGTGGCACTGAGAGGCCGGCGCTGCCCCGACGGCGGCGCTGACGTTGGCGTTGCCGGCCAGCTCGTCCACGCAGCAACTGCGGATGGCCGACGCAAAGCCCTGCAAGGGCAGCGTGACGGCCAGCAGCCACAGCAGCGAGCGGACAAGTAAGCGGGAAAATGCACGATTCATGGCAGTACTATAAACCTTCCAACACGAGGAAGGTCAAGCAACTATTTGCCTCTCGCTTAGCCGGAAGCGCCAGACCGCTGCATTGGACAGCGCGAAATGCAATGCAATGCAATGAGAGGCTGACGCCGAACTGCACGCGCGCCAGTTGCAGTGCAGCATATACCCGGGTACGGCGCAATAGCGCCTCAGGCCGGTTCTGCCAGACCCACCCGGTTGCGCCCATTTTCCTTGGCCGCATACAGCGCTGCATCGGCCGCCAGCAGCACGGCATCCGCGCCGCCCAGCTTGAGCGCCGCCTGCTGCGACGACACGACGCCCAGCGACACCGTGACGTGACCGGCGCCGGGAAAATCGGCGGCAGCGACCCGGGCGCGCAGGCGCTCAGCCACCTGCAGCGCTACATCGAGGTCGGCGTCTGGCAGCAGCATGATGAATTCATCGCCGCCATTGCGGCATAGCACGTCGACATCACGCGAACAGGCGCGCATCAACTGTGCCAGGTGCAAGATGACGTCGTCGCCCACGGCGTGCCCCCAGCGGTCGTTGACCTGCTTGAAATGGTCGATATCGAGGGCGATGACGGAAAACGGCAGCGCCTTGGCCTGCCAGGCATCGAGCGCCGCTGCCATGCCGCGCCGGTTCGACAGGCCCGTCAGCGGGTCCGTCTGCACGTCAGTCTTGAGCTTGCCGATCTTTTTCTGCAGCAGGGACATTCCCACCAGCAAGGCGCGCTTGATCTGCGACGCTTCCAGGTACCAGGCGGGGATGCCGCCGATGCGCTCGGCCATGCCGGGCGCGTCCATGCCGCTGGCGCCTTCGGCCAGCTGTACCAAGGGGCGTGAAATCAGGCGTGCCAGCCACCAGATCAACGGCAGGTTGAGCAAGGCAATGGGCAAGCAATACCACACTGTGTTGAGCATCAGCTGGTTCAGCGGCGCCAGCGTGGCAGCCGTGGGTCGCTGGGCCACGATGCCCCAACCCGTCGACGGCAGTACGGCATAGCCAGCCAACATGTCGGTGCCCCGGCTGTTGACGATGCTTGCACTACCGCTTTCCTGGCGCAGGAGGGCGTCGATCACGCCATTGTCACCGGCCACTTCGCCGACCCGCAGGGGATCGGGGTGGTACAGCAGGCGCCGGCTCTGGTCGACCACATACAAGTAAGAACTATCGCGGTAATAATGCTGTCCCAGCAAGGTGAACAAGATATTTTTCTGTTTCAGATAAATCGAACCACCCACATAGCCGAGATACCGGCCGGCATCATCGAAGACGGGATGGGAGATGAAAATGACCAGGTTGCCGACCGAAGACAGGTAAGGCTTGGTGATCAGGGGGCGACGCTCGCGCAAGGCCTGGCGCGCGCCTTCCGAATCGAGCTGGCTATTTTGCAAGGCCACGATTTCAGGCGAGACGGCCAGCACCTTGCCCTGCGCATTGACCACCAGGACGGAATTGAAGCTGTTGGTCTGCCCGCGCAAGCGTTCGGTTTCCGCCTTGAGGGCGGCAGGACCAGCAAAGTGCCGGGGCAGCAGGCTGGCGCTATAAGCTAGCTGCTGGCGCACCGCCAGCAGGAAGTTTTCCGTGCTGCTGGCCAGCTTCAGCGCATAGGCGTGGTTCGCCTCCAGGGTCGTATCGATCAGCAACTGGCGCTGCACCTGATACGTGGCGTAAAAGCTGCTGAGCAGCGAGATCACGGCGCTGGCAAACGCCACCAGCACGATCAGACGGCGCAAATTGATGCGCAACAGCGGTTGCGCCACAGGTTGAAGCGGCATGAAAGGGACGCGGCAGGGTAGGCTTGCGCGTGAAAAAAACGCCCATTATACATACCGGGACACATACCAAGACAACAACAAAGTGCCTTGATCAACTATTTATTGCCCCAAGGCGCCCCGCCCGGCAAGCCTAAGCCATTCAGGCATGCACGGCGTGCTGGCGCACCCAGTGCACGTAGCGCTGCATCCAGCCCTGGAAGAAAACCAGGCTGGCCGGGCCGACGCCGCCATGCTCGTCGAACAAGCCTTCCTTGGCCTGGATAAACATCTCTGGCTGGTCCAGCAGCGGCACGTCCAGGTAAGCGAGCACATTACGCAAATGCTGCTGCGCCAGGGCCGTGCCGGTCGCGCCTACGGAGACGCCCAGCACGGCGCCCGGCTTGCCGCCCCACACGCTCTGGCCATACGGGCGCGAGCCATGGTCGAGGGCGTTTTTCAGCACGCCGGGGATAGAACGGTTGTATTCGGGAGTGAGGAAGAGCAACGCTTGCGAAGCCGAAATATCCGACTTCAGGCGCAACACCTGCTCGGCCTGTGCGCCATCGTCATCCTGGTTATACAGCGGCAAGTCACCGATTTCGATGTGTTTGAAAGAAAACTCGGGCGGCGCCAGCTTGATGATGGCGTCGGCCAGTTTGCGGTTGAAGGAATCCTTGCGCAGGCTGCCGACGATGATAGCAACGTTATATTGACTCATAGAAATCCCCGATAACGGTTAAAAGATAGTCGTGGCGTGCAGCGCACGCCACGGCTATCTTGCCACACAATCATCGGTTTGGCGCTGTTTGGCGCTGTTTAGCGTGCGCCTTGGGCCAGGCCCAGATAGTCGCGGTAGTAGCGCCCGCCCAGGTTGGTCAACACTTCATAGCCGATGGTACCGGCCATGGCTGCCACTGCGTCGACCGGATGTTCGGCGCAGATCAGGTCGACCAGGCTGCCCGGCGCGACGCGCTCTTGCGCGATGGCGCTCACATCCAGGGTGATGGAATCCATGGAAATGGCGCCGATCTGCGGCACTTTCACGCCATCGACGATGGCCAGGCCCTGGTTGCTCATGCTGCGCAGCCAGCCATCGGCATAGCCGACGGAAATAGTGGCCACCTGGCGCGCCTCGCTGGCCGTGTAGCGGCAGCTGTAGCCGACGTGCTCGCCAGCGGCAATCGTGCGTGTCTGTATGACCTTGCCTTGCAGGCGCACCACCGAGCGCAGGGGATGGGCTTCGCCGCTCTGCGGCGCAATGCCGTACAGGGCCGCACCGGGACGCACCAGCTCGAAGTGAAAATCGGGCGACAGGAAAATGCCCGAGGAATTGGCCAGGCTGGCGCGATACTGCTGCGGCAGACGGGCGCGGATGGCGCTGAAGCGGGCCAACTGCTCAGCATTCATCGGGTTGCTGGGCTCGTCGGCGCACGCCAAATGGCTCATGATGTAGTGCACGTTGATGCCGTCAAGAAAATGAGGGTCCAGCAGCCAGGCGTCGATTTCCTGCGGCGACAAGCCCATGCGCGACATGCCGCTATCGACCTGCACGATGGCGTCCAGAGTCGTGCCCAGCGCTTGTGCATGCTTGCGCCAGCCCGCCACCTGCGGCTCGCTGTTCAGCACGGGTATCAAACCATGGGCCGTGAATTCGCCTTCCGTAGCGACGGGTGGGCCGTGCAGCACGAAGATGTGTGCATCGTGCGCCACGTGCGGGCGCAGGCTGATGCCCTCTTCCAGGTGGGCCACGAAGAAATGGCGGCAGCCTTCTTCATACAGGGCCGCAGCCACTTGCGCGGCGCCCAGGCCATACGCATCGGCCTTCACCACCGCCGAGCAGGCTGCCGGGTGCGCCTTGTCGCGCAGCAAGCGGTAATTGGCGCGCACGGCGTCCAGGTCCACCGTCAGGATGGCGCCGCTACGTTCCTTCGATGGCATGCGAGCGCCCATCTCAGGCGCCCGCGTACTGCAGTTTGCCGCCGTGCTGCGCGCCGCTGTAGCGGCTGACGGACAGGTCGTCGGCCAGGATGGCCGGCTTTTTCGACGACATCAGGTCGGCCAGCAATTGCGCCGAACCGCAGGACATGGTCCAGCCCAGGGTGCCGTGGCCCGTGTTGAGGAACAGATTGCGCAGCGGCGTGCGCCCGACGATCGGCGTACCGTCCGGCGTCATCGGGCGCAATCCCGTCCAGAAGGTGGCATCGGCCGTGTCGCCACCGCCAGGGAACAGGTCATTGACAACCATTTCCAGGGTTTCGCGACGGCGCGGGTTCAGGTTCAGCTTGTAGCCGGCGATTTCCGCCATGCCGCCCACGCGGATGCGGTCATCGAAACGCGTGACGGCGATCTTGTACGTTTCATCGAGGATGGTCGACACGGGCGCCTTGGCTGCGTTGACGATAGGCACGGTGATCGAATAGCCTTTCAGCGGATACACGGGGATGTCGAGCAGCGGCTGCAGGAAGCCGGTCGAGTAAGAACCGAGGGCCACCACATAGGAATCGGCTTTGACGATTTCCGCGCCGCATTGCACTCCAGCAATTTCGTCACCGCGCGTCAGCAGCGCGTCGATCGCCACGCCATAGCGGAACTTCACGCCCAGCGCCACGGCCATTTCCGACAGGCGCGTCGTAAACAGCTGGCAATCGCCGGTTTCATCGTTGGGCAGGCGCAAGCCGCCGAACAGCTTGTCTTTGACCGCTTCGAGCGCTGGTTCGGCGCGCGACAGCTCGTTGCGCTGCAGCACTTCATACGGCACGCCTGCGTCTTTCAACACTTCGATATCCTTGGCCGCATCGTTGTATTGCTTTTCAGTACGGAACAATTGCATCGTACCCTGCTGCCGGCCTTCATATGTAATGCCGGCCTCGGCGCGCAGCACCTTGAAGCAGTCGCGGCTGTATTCAGCCAGGCGCACCATGCGTTCCTTGTTCACGGCATACGCTTCCGGTGTGCAATTGCGCAACATCTGCCACATCCATTTGAGCTGGGCGGCGCTGCCATCGAGCGAGATGGCCAGGGGCGCGTGGCGCTGCATCATCCACTTCACGGCTTTCAAGGGAATACCGGGTGCGGCCCATGGCGAAGCGTAGCCGGGCGAGATTTGCCCCGCATTCGCGAAGCTGGTTTCCAGTGCCGGGCCAGGCTGGCGGTCGATGACGGTCACCTCATGTCCTGCTTTGGCCAAATAGTAAGCACTGGTGACGCCGATAACGCCGGACCCCAGAATCACAATACGCATAGTTTCCTCAATTATATTTATGGCTAGTGCCAGATTAACGGCTATGATATTGGGAAAGAGCTAGTATTTGTTCACGTATAAATCGAGATATTCAGCAATAAATCATGAGAATCCTGAAAGAATCAGCACGCAGCCTCGACAAGCTGGATCGTCACATCCTGCGCATCCTGCAACAGGATGGACGCATCTCGATGAAAGACCTCGGTGAACAGGTAGGCCTATCCATCACGCCCTGCATCGAGCGCGTCAAGCGCATGGAGCGCGACGGCGTCATCACGGGTTACCACGCCAAGGTGAATCCGGCCGCACTGGGCGCCAAGTTGCTCGTTTTTGTAGAGATTACTCTCAATCAAAAATCCGCGTCAGCGTTCGAGCAATTCCGCCGCGAAGTGCTGCAAATTCCCGAAGTACAGGAATGCCACCTGGTGTCGGGCGACTTCGACTACCTGATCAAGGCGCGCATCCATGAAATGGCCGAATATCGCAAGCTGCTGGGCGATATGCTGCTGCAACTGCCGGGTGCCGCGCAATCGAAAAGCTATGTGGTGATGGAAGAAATCAAAGAAACCCTGGCGCTTTCGACGGACGTGTTGCAGAGCCGCTAAAAGTACCGGCGGCCGATACTGGCAGCACCGATTTGTGCGCCTTTGTATAATTTTGTAGCACATTCTCGGCCACCGACGCACACTGCCCTCACGACATCACGCCCGTCCCCTCTTTGATTGGAAGCAGTGATGCACTCTGGGAGTCCGTATGAACACTTTGATAAAACTGGCAGCTTCCTGCCTCGCGGGCCTGGCCGTGGCCATGTGCACCGCCAGTGAATACAAGGTCAACCGCGCGCCGGCCAACGGCGCCATTTATCAGAACATCACGGTGGGCAAGACCACCCGCCTCGACCTCGACGCGGCGCTGGGCAACGCCACCGTCGTCAGCTTCGACCCAGGCTATGAAGTGTGGGTCTACAAAAACCAGCTGCAAACGCCGGGCGTGACGCGGCTAATTCCCCTGCTGGGCGAAAAAGGCACGCGCGAAGTCGCTGTCGTGTTCGACCAGGCAGGCATCGTCAGGAAATTTCGCATACATGAGCCGCGCAAATAAGTCGTGCAAGTAAGTCGTGCAAGTAAGCAACGCCAATCAGCCACACCAATCAGCCTACCAAGCAAGCCATGGAGACGCGCCCGCCTCTCGACAGTCCAGGACGGGCGGCACGACTACGCGCCTACACGGACGCCTTGGCCTTGCTGCCGGAACAGCTTGCGGTAGGCCGACGGCGACGTCTGCAAGTTGGCGCGGAAATGCTGGCGCAGCGAGAGGGCGGTGCCAAAGCCGGCCTGTTGCGCCACGACCTCGATCGAGGCCGCACTTTTTTCCAGCATGCCTTGCGCATGCGCCAGACGCTGGTTCAGCAACCATTGCTTGAAAGACGTGCCCGTCGCCTGGCGGAAGTGGCGCGTAAAATTGCGTCGGCTCATGGCGGCCCGTTCAGCCAGCGCATCGATGCTGTGCGCCTGGCCCAGACTGGCGCTCACGCTAGCGAGCACCTCGGCAAAGCGCCCTTCGCTGCCAGACACGGGCAGCGGGCGCTCGATGAATTGCGCCTGTCCGCCCTGCCGGTGCGGCGCCACCAGCAAGCGACGCGCCACGCGGTTGGCCACCTCGGCGCCCGCCAGTTGGCGCAGCAGATACAAACAGCAGTCGAGGCCAGCGGCCACGCCCGCCGACGTCAGCACCGCGCCATCATCCACGTACAGCACTTCCCGGTCCACCCTGACCTTGGGGTAGCGGGCCGCCAGCCGCTGCGCCATGCCCCAGTGCGTGGCCGCGCTCTTGCCATCCAACAAGCCCGCCTGCGCCAGCGGAAACGCGCCCAGGCACAGGCCCACCATGCGCGCGCCGCGCCCACTGGCCGCCTGCAGCGCCGCGACCAGGGACGGTGCGGCATCGCGGCAATCGTCGTGCCAAGCCGGCATGATGACGATATCGGCCTCCTGCAATCCCTCCAGCCCGAACTCGGGCGTGATGCAAAAGCCGGCTGCCGTGCGCAAGGGCGCGGCATCGGCGGCGCACACGCGCACCAAGAACCGCGGCAGATCGGCTTCGTCCGGCTGGGCGCCAAACACGAGGCAAGGCACGGATAAATGAAATGGCGTCATGCCGTCGAAGGCGATCACGGCCACGCTCAAGGGAGAGGAAGATGGAGAAATAGTAGGCATGGCCCGATTTTATCTCAGAGCGGCCTTCGGGCCACTTTTTATTTTAATCATGCGGCCTGACAATGGCCTTGTCGAGGATCTGTTTCCTCTTTCACCCACTCAGGAGTACACATGTCCACCACCCCACGCCGCGCCCTGCTCGTCATCGATGTCCAAAACGAATACTTTACGGGCAACATGCTCATCGAATATCCATCGGTCGACATCTCGCTGCCCAATATCGTCACCGCCATGGCTGGCGCCCGCGCCGCCGGCGTGCCCGTTATCGTCGTCCAGCACGATGCGCCGGAAAATTCGCCCGTCTTCGCCAAGGGCAGCGAGGGCTGGCAGTTGCATCCGCTAGTGGCCGCCTTTCCCGCCGAGCACCGCATCAACAAGACCATGAGCAGTGCCTTTGCGGGTACCAACTTGCGCGCCTGGCTGGACAGCCACGGCATCGACACCTTGACGGTGAGCGGCTACATGACGCATAACTGCGACGCCGCCAGCATTTACCAGGCCGCGCACGAAGGCTTGCAGGTCGAATTGCTGCAAGACGCCAGCGGCGCCGTGCCCTACGCAAATGCGGGCGGTACGGCCAGCGCCGAGGAAATCCACCGCGTCTTCAGCACCGTGTTTCACTCCAATTTCGCCGCCGTCGTCAGCACCCAGGACTGGCTCGCTGCCGTGCGCGAAGGCAAGCCATTGGAAAAGGACAATATTTATCTGTCGAACCAGCGCGCACGCACAGCACCGGCGAGCTGACGCGCTCAGCAATGGGCGGGTATCATGCAGCCATTGCCCACTCGATCATGAACGATGCGAAAAATAACACTGTTGGGCTTAATCTCTGCGGGTATTTTTCTGCTGGCCACGACAGCGCTGGTGCTGGCGGGACTCAATGACAGGCTGGCGCCGGCCGACGTCATCGTCGTGCCGGGCAATACGATATTGCCCAATGGCACGCCCAGCCCGCGCCTGCAGGCGCGGCTCGATGCGGCCCTGGCGCAACTCCAGGCTGGACGGGTGCCGCGCATCCTCGTCAGCGGCGCTACCGGCAAGGAAGGCTTCGACGAAGCCGCGTCGATGGCCCGCTATCTGCAGTCGCGCGGCGTGCCGGCCAGCGCCATCTTCGAGGATCATCAAGGCTGGACCACGGAAGCCACGGCCCGCAATGCAGCGGCGCTGATGCGCGCGCGTGGCTGGAAGAGCGCCATGGTGGCTACGCAATACTTTCATGTGCCCCGCTTGCGCCTGGCTTTGGAACGCACCGGCATAGCCGTCAGCGGCAACGTGCACGCGCCCTATTTTGAACTGCGCGACCTGTATTCGGTGCCGCGCGAAACACTGGGCTACGCCGTGTACTTGGCGCGGCCCTGATCGCGCGTTATTGCCCGGCTCACTCGCTCCAGTCGCGCGAGCGCTCCACGGCGCGTTGCCATTTGTGCAGCCGCGTCAGGCGCTCGTCGGCCGCCATGGCCGGCTCGAAGCGGCGCCCCACCTGCCATTGCGCGGCGATTTCTTCCAGCGACTCCCAGAAACCCACGGCCAGGCCCGCCAAGTAAGCGGCGCCCAGGGCCGTCGTTTCCGTCACCACGGGACGCACCACGGGCACGTTCAAAATATCGGCCTGGAATTGCATCAGCATGTCGTTGCGGGCCGCGCCGCCATCGACGCGCAATTCCGATAGCGCGATGCCGGCGTCGTCCTGCATGGCGGACAAGACGTCGACGTTCTGGTAAGCCACGCCTTCGAGCGCCGCGCGCGCGATGTGCGCCTTGCCCGTGCCGCGCGTGATGCCGATCAGGGTGCCGCGCGCATACGGGTCCCAGTACGGTGCGCCAAGACCGGCGAACGCAGGCACGAAGACCAGGCCGCCCGAATCGGGCACGCTGGTGGCCAGCGCTTCCACTTCGGACGAGTCGCGAATGATGCCGATGCCGTCGCGCATCCATTGCACGGCAGCGCCAGCGATAAAGGCGCTGCCTTCCAGCAAGTAATCGGTTTGATTCGCATCCGGGCCCAGGCTCCAGCCCACCGTCGTCAACAAGCGGTTTTTCGATGGCAAGGGGCGCTTGCCCACATTCATCAGCATGAAGCAGCCGGTGCCGTAGGTATTTTTCGCCATGCCCGGTTGCAAACAGGCCTGGCCGAACGTGGCGGCCTGCTGGTCGCCCGCGATGCCGGCGATCGGCACGGACACGCCCAGCAATGACGCGTGCGTGTGCGCGGCCACGCCACTCGATGGCACGACCTCGGGCAGCAACGAGGCGGGAATATCGAGCAGCGCCAGCAAAGCCGTGTCCCACTGCAGAGTGTGGATGTTGAACAGCATGGTGCGCGCTGCGTTGCTGGTGTCCGTCAAATGGGCGCCGCTCATTTTGTAGATCAGCCAGCTGTCGACCGTGCCGAAAGCCAGTTCGCCGCGCTCGGCGCGCGCGCGGGCGCCCGGCACGTTATCGAGCAGCCATTTCAACTTGGTGGCGGAAAAATAGGCGTCCAGCACCAGGCCGGTCTTGCTCTGGATTAAGTCGGCCTGGCCCTGCTCGACCAGTTGCTCGCAGTAGGCGGCATTCCTGCGGTCTTGCCAGACGATGGCGTTGGCGACAGGCTCGCCCGTGGCGCGGTCCCACAGCACCGTCGTTTCGCGCTGGTTGGTCACGCCAATGGCGGCCACGTCGCAGGCGGCCACGCCACTGTCGCGCAGCACCTGCTGCAGCACGCCCTCTTGCGAGGCCCAGATCTCGCCCGCGTCATGCTCGACCCAGCCCGGCTGGGGGAAAATCTGGCGAAATTCGCGCTGCGCGCTGGCGTGCGGCCGACCCGCATGGTCGAACAGGATGGCGCGCGAACTGGTGGTGCCCTGGTCTAAAGCAAGTATGTATTTGGTCATGGTCGCTACTACGTCTATCAGTAAAAAGGGCACGGGCATAGGCCCGTGCCCCGGGAAAGCGGCGGCAGAAAACTACACGGCTACCTTACTTTGCCTTGCCTTCTTTCCATGCCTGCAACAGTTTATCGTAGGCAATCGTTTCACCCTTCGGCTTTTCATTCGCCAGCTTTTTCCATGGGGCATGCTGATCCGACAGATACTGGTTCGGGTCGCCTTTGGCATTGAGCTTGGGCGCACATGCCTTCATGCCGGCCCGCTGCAAGCGCGCCATGACCTGGTCCATTTCCTCGGCCAGGTTATCCATCGCAGCTTGCGGCGTTTTTTCCGCCGTGATGGCCGTGGCCACGTTTTTCCACCACAGTTGCGCCAGCTTAGGATAGTCGGGCACGTTGTTGCCTGTCGGCGTCCACGCTACGCGGGCTGGACTGCGGTAAAACTCGATCAAGCCGCCGTATTCGTTGGCGTGCTGCGTGAAGTAATCATGACGGATGTCGGAATCGCGTATGAAGGTCAGGCCGACAATGGATTTCTTCAGCGACACGGTTTTCGAGGTGACGAATTGCGCATACAGCCAGGCGGCAGCCTTGCGGTCATCGGGCGTGGACTTGAACAAGAACCAGGAACCGACGTCCTGGTAGCCGTTCTGCATGCCCTCTTTCCAGTACGGACCGTGCGGCGACGGTGCCATGCGCCATTTCGGCGTGCCATCCTTGTTGACCACTGGCAAGCCCGGTTTCGTCATGCCGGCCGTAAATGCCGTGTACCAAAAAATTTGCTGGGCAATTTCGCCCTGCGCCGGTACCGGCCCCGCTTCCGAGAAATTCATGCTGTTCGCCTGCGGCGGCGCGTATTTCTTCATCCAGTCGATATATTTCGTCAACGCAAAGACAGCCGCCGGCGAATTGGTGGCGCCGCCGCGCGACATCGATGCGCCCACGGGCGTGCACTTGTCGGCTGCCACTTTGATGCCCCACTCGTCGACAGGCATGCCGTTAGGAATGCCCTTGTCGGCTGCGCCAGCCATCGACAGCCAGGCATCGGTGAAGCGCCAGCCCAACGATGGATCTTTCTTGCCGTAATCCATGTGGCCATAGACTTTCTTGCCATCGAGTTCCTTCACGTCATTGGTGAAGAAGTCGGCGATGTCTTCGTAGGCGGACCAGTTTTGCGGCACGCCCAGTTCGTAGCCATACTTGGCCTTGAACTTGGCTTGCAAATCCTTGCGTGCGAACCAGTCGGCGCGGAACCAGTACAGGTTGGCGAATTGCTGGTCGGGCAGTTGGTACACCTTGCCATCGGGCGCCGTGGTGAAGCTGATGCCGATGAAATCCTTCAAGTCCAGGCCGGGATTGGTAAATTCCTTGCCCTTGGCGGCCATATAGTCGGACAGGGGCTCGACGGCGCCATAGCGATAATGCGTGCCGATCAGGTCGGAATCGGAAATCCAGCCATCATAAATACTCTTGCCCGATTGCATGGACGTTTGCAGCTTTTCCACCACATCGCCTTCCTGGATGATGTCATGGCGTACCTTGATGCCGGTGATTTCCTCGAACGCCTTGGTCAGGGTCTTCGATTCGTAGACGTGGGTATCGATGGTTTCCGAAACCACAGAAATTTCCTTGATGCCCTTGGCTTTCAGCTTGGCCGCCGCATCGATAAACCATTTCATTTCCGCAAGCTGTTGCTGCTTGCTCAAGCTCGATGGCTGGAATTCCTTGTCGATCCAGACTTGCGCCTGTTTGGCATCTGCCAGCGCCGCATTCGACACCAGCATGGCCGCAGCCGCGAAGATCGTGAACTTCAATTTCATCGTGTATCTCCTTTTATAGTTTTTACCGGCCGCCTGCTGGCAACCGGCATCCATCACCACCGGCAAGCCGGCTATCCCCACCGCATTACGATCAACATTCAACACCGGCAAGCCGGCTATCCCCAACGCATGACAATCAACAACAAGACAAAACTGATGGCAGCCCCGACGGCCTGCTGCATTTCCGTCAATCCGGCCCAGGCCAGGTTGACGTACGCCGCCGTGAGCAAGCCGATGAAGAGGCGATCACCGCGCGTGGTCGGCATGGGCAAGAAGCCCTTGCGTGCGATGCTCGGTGAACGGATTTGCCACAGCGTCATGCCGGCAAGCATCAAACCGATGCAAATGAAGAAGATGGCCACTTCCGGCGTCCAAGCCATCCAGTCGAACAGGCCGACGTTGCTCGCTGTGCTATCGATAGTATTTTCCATGTCAGACCCTTCCCATCGCAAAACCCTTGGCTATGTAATGGCGCACGAACCAGATCACCAGCGCGCCAGGCACGATGGTGAGCACGCCGGCAGCCGCCAGCACGCCCCAATCCATGCCGGCGGCCGAGACGGTGCGCGTCATGGTGGCGGCAATCGGCTTGGCATTGACGGACGTCAAGGTACGCGCCAATAACAGTTCCACCCAGCTGAACATGAAGCAGAAGAAAGCCGTCACGCCCACGCCCGACTTAATCATCGGCAAGAAGATGCGGATGAAGAAGCGGGGGAAGCTGTAGCCGTCGATATACGCGGTCTCGTCGATTTCCTTCGGCACGCCGGACATGAAGCCTTCCAGTATCCACACCGCCAGCGGCACGTTGAACACCATGTGCGCCAGCGCCACAGCCAAATGCGTATCCATCAGGCCAACGGTCGAATACAGCTGGAAAAACGGCACGAGGAAGACCGCGGGCGGCGTCATGCGGTTAGTCAGCAGCCAAAAGAACAAATGCTTGTCGCCCACAAAGTTATAGCGCGAGAAGGCATACGCGGCCGGCAAGGCCACCGTCACCGACAGCACCATGTTCAACGCCACGTACAGCATGGAATTGATGTAGCCGCTGTACCAGGAGCGGTCCGTGAAGATCGTATGGTAGTTGGCGAACGTCAGTTGCTGCGGCCACAGGCTCAGGACGCCAACGATTTCCTCGTTGGTCTTGAGCGACATATTGAGCATCCAGTAGATGGGCAACAGGGACGCCAGCAAAAAAGTGACGAGCATGGCACTGCGTATTTTCTGGTGCATCATTTCTGGTCTCCCGTACCGACGCGCTGCATCCACGTGTAGAGCACAAAGCAGAACAGCAGGATGATGAGGAAATAGATCAGTGAGAATGCCGAGGCCGGTCCCAGGTCGAACTGACCGACGGCTTTTTGCGTCAGGTATTGCGACAAAAAGGTGGTGGCATTGCCGGGGCCACCACCGGTCAGCACAAACGGTTCCGTGTAGATCATGAAACTATCCATGAAGCGCAGCAACACGGCGATCATCAGCACATTGCGCAGTTTCGGTAGCTGGATGTAGCGGAACACGGCCAGGCCGGAA
Organism: Janthinobacterium sp. CG_23.4; assembly: GCF_029892305.1. Lineage (NCBI taxonomy): Bacteria > Pseudomonadati > Pseudomonadota > Betaproteobacteria > Burkholderiales > Oxalobacteraceae > Janthinobacterium > Janthinobacterium sp. CG_23.4. The sequence continues at coordinate 3,039,518 of NZ_JARXUX010000001.1, forward strand.
GCGCCGTCGATGCGCGCCGCCTGATAATACGCGTCGGGAATGGCACGCAAACCGGCATAGCACAGCAGCGCTACCAGGGGCGTCCAATGCCAGATATCCATCACCATCACCGTCAGCCAGGCATCGAGCGAGTTGCCGCTGTAATTGTAGTTCAAGCCCAATTGATTCAGGCTGTAGCCCATCAGGCCGATGTCGCCGCGGCCAAAGATTTGCCAGATGGTGCCCACCACGTTCCAGGGAATCAGCAAGGGCAGCGCGATCAGCACCAGCGCCAGCGACGCCTTCCAGCCATCGGCCGGCATGCACAGGGCGATCAAAATGCCCAGCGGAATCTGGATCGCCAGCACGCAGCCGGAAAACAGCAGTTGGCGCAGCAAGGCGCTGTGCAAGTCGCCGTCGAGCATGACCATGCGGAACCATTCGGTACCCACAAATACCTTTTGCGTGGGGCTCAGGATATCCTGCACGGAATAATTCACTACCGTCATCAGCGGCAGGATGGCGGAAAAAGCCACGCACAGCAGTACGGGCAGGATCAATAGCCAGGCGCGGCGGTTGTTATCGGTTTTACCGTTATGTATCATCATGCCACCCGCTTATCGTTGACGTAGAACAAAGTGCGTTGCACGGGGAAACGCAGCCGCACAGCTTCGCCAGGCTGGACATCGATGGCGCGCAGCTTGGCCGCCACCGTGGCGCTGCCCAGCTGGAATTGGGCCAGGAAATGCGTGCCCATGTTGCGCACCGCAATGACGCTGGCAGCGAGCGTATCGCCGCCCCCCTCGCTGGCCTCGCCCTGGCGCAGGCATTCGACGAATTCGGGCCGCACGCCCAGCGTGATGTTGCCTTGCGCGCCAGACAAGGCCGCGCGCGCCGCAGCGGACAGCGCCAGCGGCTGCCCTGCTACCCGCGCCACGCCATCGTCCAGCGTGCAATCGAGCAAGTTCATGCCCGGGTTGCCGATGAAATAGCCGACAAACGTGTGCTCCGGCTCTTCGAACAAGGCTTGCGCGCTGCCCGTCTGTACCACTTCGCCCTGGGTCATGACGACCACCTGGTCGGCAAAGGTCAACGCTTCCACCTGGTCGTGCGTGACGTAAATCAAGGACAGCTTCAATTCGTGGTGGATTTCCTTCAATTTCCGGCGCAACAGCCATTTTAAGTGCGGGTCGATCACCGTCAGCGGTTCGTCGAACAGCACGGCCGCCACGTCGGGACGCACGAGGCCGCGTCCCAGCGAAATCTTTTGCTTGGCGTCGACGGACAAGCCGCTGGCGCGCATTTTCAAGTCACTCGTCAATTCCAGCATCTGCGCCACCTGTTGCACGCGCTTTTTGACCTCGCTCTCTTTCCAGCCGCGATTGCGCAGCGGAAACGCCAGGTTGTCATGCACGGTCATGGTGTCGTAGATGACGGGAAACTGGAACACTTGCGCAATATTGCGCGCTTCGGTGGGCAGTTGCGTCACATCCTTGCCGTCGAACAACACCTTGCCGTGCGATGGCTTCACCAGGCCGGAGATGATATTGAGCAAGGTCGTCTTGCCGCAGCCCGACGGCCCCAGCAAGGCGTAGGCGCCGCCGTCATGCCAGGTCATGCTCATGGGCCGCAGCGCATAGTCGGCCGGTGCCGTCGGGTTCGGTTTGTAGGCATGCGCCAGGTCGATCAGTTCGATACGCGCCATATCAAGCTCCTGCCTGTAACGACGCAGCGGCGCCCGGAGCGACGGCTCCCGGCGCGACGGCGCCCGGAGCAAACAGCAAGCCACCATCGCTGGCGAAGATCAGCAAAGCATGCGGCTGGCAATACACGGTGCAAGCGCTGCCGATCTCCAGATTGTGCACGCCGCCCAGCTGCGCCACCAGGGCCAGTTCGCCGCGGCGCGCATGCACATAGGTTTCCGAGCCGCTGATTTCCGCCAAGTCCACCTGCGCCGCGATGGCCACGTCGGCGTCGGACTGGGGCGACAAATGCAGGCTGTGCGCGCGCACGCCAAGGATCACGTCGCAGCTGTTACCGAGGCAGGCGCGCTGCGCGCCGCTCAAGTGAATCGCCAAGCCATCGGCGGCCTGCGCCACGCCGGCCGCATCCACGCGCGCGGGGATCAGGTTGATCGGCGGGTCGCTGAAAGTGCGCGCCACGGCGATGGAATTGGGGGCATTGAAGACGTCCAGGGTCGGCCCTTGCTGCAGCAAGCGCCCCTCGTGCAGCACGGCCACGTGGCCGCCCAGCTGCAGCGCTTCCAGCGGTTCCGTGGTGGCGTACACGACCGTCGTGCTGCCGCTGGAAAACAGTTCCGTCAGTTCGCGGCGTAATTCTTCGCGCAGTTTGTAATCGAGGTTGACCAACGGCTCGTCGAGCAGCAACAGCGAGGCATCCTTGATCAGGGCTCGCCCGAGCGCCGTGCGCTGCTGCTGGCCGCCCGACAATTCCCCTGGCGTGCGCTGCAAATACGGCGTGATGTGCAGGCGCTCGGCCAGCGCCTGCACTTTCGCGCGTATCTCGTCCTCGGGCACTTTGCGCAAGCGCAAAGGCGAGGCGATATTGTCGTACACGGTGAAGGCCGGATAGTTGATGAATTGCTGGTATACCATGGCCAGGTTGCGGCGGCTGACGGGCACGCCCGTCACATCGACGCCATCGGCGGTGACCGTGCCCCCGCTGGGCTTGTCCAGGCCCGCCATCACGCGCATCAAGGTCGTCTTGCCGGCACGCGTGGTGCCCAGCAAGACGTTGATGGCGCCCGGCACCAAGGCCAGCGACATCGGATATAAAAAGTCATCAGCACCCTGCTTCCTGCTGATCTTGTCCAGTACCAATTGCACGCGCTTCTCCTCCAGTGATGGTTTCTTATTCTTCGCCGCACCCTCTGCGGGGCGCGGTCGCCTGCCTGTCCTTCTTACTGCACCGACGGATGCTGCAGCAACGGATGTTGCAACAACCAGGCGTCGAGACTGACCGCCGTTTCGCGCGGCAAGTGCAGGCCCAGCTTGGAGCGCCGCCACAGGATGTCGGCCGCGCTGACGGCCCATTCGTGGCGCCGCAAATAATCGACTTCCGCCGCGTACAGGCCGGCGGCAATTTCCTCGCCCATGGCTGCCACGTCCTTACGCCCATCGAGCAGCATATGGATGCGCGTGCCGTAGGCGCGCGCATAGCGCGCCACCAACGCCGCCGGCAGCCATGCGTAGGCGTGCTGCAAGCCTTGCACGAACTGGCCGAACTCACGCACTGACTTGTTCTGCGGCGTGCTGCCGAACACGTCGCCGCCAGGCAGGCAGGCGTGTTCCGTCCAGGCCCGCCGCCTCTGGCCTGGCTCGGGTACCAACATGGGTTCCAGCAGATCGAGGGCCTCCTCGGCCAGCTTGCGGAAGGTGGTGATCTTGCCGCCAAAAACACTCAGCATCGGCGCGCCGTCCTGGTCCAGCTCGAAACGGTAATCGCGCGTGACGGACTTGGCATCGGCCGCCGCGTCTTCCACCAGCGGGCGCAGGCCAGCATACGTCCAGACTACATCGGCAGGCACAATGGGCTTACTGAAATAATAACTTGAAAGTTCACACAAGTAACGAATTTCCTCGTCATCGATTTCCACCTTGCCACTGTCGCCGTGATAATCAAGGTCGGTGGTGCCGATCAAGGTGAAATCATCCTCGTAAGGGATGGCAAACACGATGCGCCCGTCCGGATGCTGAAAAATATAGGCGTGGTCATGCGCGAACAGGCGTTTGACGACGATATGGCTACCCTTGATCAGGCGCAAATTCTGGCCTTGCCGGCCGGGCGCCGCCTGTTGCATGAATTCGGCCGTCCACGGTCCCGCCGCATTGACGACGCTGCGCGCGCGCACCGACAGTACGCTGCCGTCGCTCTTCTGCAGGGTCGCCAGCCAAGCATCGTTGTTACCCGCAGTGTCGCGCACCAGCGCCGTGCAGCGCGTCTGCGTCAGCACATGCGCGCCCCTGTCGGCCGCGTCGATGGCATTGAGCACTACCAGGCGCGCATCATCGACCCAGCCATCGGAATACACGAAGCCGCGCTTGAACTCCGGCTTTAAAGGTTTTCCTGCCGCGTGGCGCCGAAGGTCGATGCCGCTGGAGGCTGGCAAGATTTCGCGCTTCGCCAGCATGTCGTAGAGAAACAGGCCGGCGCGTATCAGCCAGGCTGGGCGCTGGCCCTTCGCATGTGGCATGACGAAACGCAACGGCCACATGATGTGCGGCGCCGAGCGCAGCAGCACTTCGCGCTCGATCAGCGCCTTGCGCACGAGGCCGAACTCATAATATTCGAGGTAGCGCAGGCCACCGTGTATCAGCTTGGTGGAAGCCGACGAGGTGTGCGCGGCCAGGTCATCTTTTTCGCACAGCACCACCGACAAGCCCCGACCGGCCGCGTCGCGCGCGATGCCCGCGCCATTGATGCCGCCGCCCACCACCAGCAGGTCGCATTCCATCGCAGATTCGAGCACTGCGTCGATTCCCTGCTGTACTAAGGCCATCGGAACTCCATCATTATCAAGGACAGGCGATCAAGAAAGACTAGGCACACCCGACGACTGTGGTTAAGATCAATACGGATGTCATACGAATGCAATATGGTTAAGATTACGCCATAAATCGAACTCATAGCAACATATTTTTACCCGCATTTGTTCGATTTTCTTCGTTTGTGGAATTTTAAAGAGATATGCCCATGATTTTGAATCCCCGCCAGCGCCGCTTGCTTGAAGTGGTGCGCCAGAAACTCACCATGTCAGTCGAGGAGTTGGCCCAGCAACTCGGTGTCACGCCGCAAACCGTGCGGCGCGACGTCAAGCAAATGGAAGAAGCGCGCCTGCTGGCGCGCTATCACGGCGGCGTGGGCTTGCCCTCCTCCGTGGAAAACATCGATTACAGCCAGCGCCAGGTCTTCAATAGCGATGCCAAACGGCGCATCGCCGCCGCCGTCGCCGCGCAAGTGCCGCATGGCTGTTCGCTTCTGATCAATATCGGCACCACCACCGAGGAAGTGGCGCGCGCGCTGGGACAGCACAGCGGCTTGCACGTGGTGACGAACAACCTCAACGTAGCGGCCATCCTGGCCGACAACGCTGCCTGCGAAGTCATCGTCGCTGGTGGCGTGGTGCGCGGGCGCGACCGGGGCATCGTGGGCGAGGCCACTATCGACTTCATCCGTCAATTCAAGGTCGACATCGGCATCATCGGCATTTCCAGCATCGACGAAGACGGCAGCCTGCGCGACTTCGATGCACGCGAAGTGAAGGTGGCGCAAGCCATCATCGAGCAGTCGCGCGAAGTATGGCTGGTGGCCGACCAGCATAAATTCGGCCGCAAGGCGCTGGTGCGCCTGGCCGACCTGGCACAAATCGATCTCTTGTTTACGGACGCGTCGCCGCCGGCCCGCTTTACCGCAGTCCTGCGCGAGGCAGGCGTGAAGGTGGTGGTGGCCTGAGCGGCTGGCAGGTCTGCAGCCACCCTTGGCACTGTCGCGTGGGCAATACGGCAGCGATGGGCAAGCACAGCGAATGATATGAAATATTTATCAAGTTGAAAAAAAGCTGTTACCATTGATGCAACATGAGTTATTTTTTTTATCTTCCACTCCAGCAATACGATTATTCACTTGATATTGCTTTTTATATATCCAGAGCAAGAAAAAAGGAAAAACTCTTTGCCGGCCAGTGATTTCCTGTGAAAACAGTGTTAGAACTGCCTCAAGCAGCATGATTGTTCCCCAACAAACCACTCGACGGCAAGCGTGAAGGCCTTGACCATGCCGGTAACGCCGCCCAGTGAAGGAAGATAAATGAGCCATAATTTTGAAACGGCCGCCACGCCGCAAGCCACCCATTCCAACAGCGCTCCCGTCAGCGAGCTCGAAGCCCATCTCGGCTACTGGCTACGTTTCGTGTCCAACCATGTTTCCCACGGCTTCCAGAAAAAAGCCGAAGCCAACGGCGTGACGCTGTCCGAATGGGTGGTACTGCGCGAAATGTTCCGCCTGGGCTGCACCTCGCCCACGGTGCTGGCGCAAGTGTCCGGCATGAGCAAGGGCGCCGTGTCGAAGCTGATCGACCGCCTGGAAAGCAAGGGCATGGTCAGTAAGTCGATCCTGCTGGCCGACCGCCGCCAGCACTCGATCGAACTGACCACGGAAGGCGAAGCGCTGGTGCCCGTGCTGGCCGGGATGGCGGACCAGAATGACGAAGAATTCTTCGGCAAGCTGCCGCGCCAGCTGCGCGATGCCCTGCTCGAGGCGATGAAGGAAGTGGCGCGCACGCATCAGCTCAAAAGCGTGCCGCTAAATTAAAACGGCTTGCGGCAACGGTGAGACGCAGGCACGCGCACTTCAGCTGTGCTGCTGGCGTGAGCGTCCACCAGGCACACAATGGCCTTGCACATCGCAACCCCGGCGCGCAACTCACGCGCCCTAAGCCTGTACAGCGAACGCGACATCTGGCTCAAGCTTGAAGCCTTGCAGCCGCCCGGCACCTTCACGATTCGCGGCATCGGTCTCGCCTGCGAACAATACGCGCAACGTGGTGCCAGCCGGTTCATCTCTGCTTCTGGCGGCAATGCCGGCATCGCCGTGGCCTACGCGGGACGCCAGCTGGACATACCCGTCATCATCGTGCTGCCGGAAACGAGCAGCGCCACGCTATCGCCGCCCTAACGCTAGAATAAGAACAACAGCTTTGCGCCAGATCATGGCACATCACGCAGCCAGGGTGCCAATGCCGGCGCACGCGGGAACTTGCACGCAGCGCAGCGTGTCTCACTACCATCTGCAGCTATCGCGCGAGGCAACGATGGTCAAGACACTACGACGCTGGCGGCCACCGTGGGTGCCATGGCTGGCTGGCGCTGGCGTGTTGTTCATTACGTGGAGCAACACGCCAGCAGCGCAAGAGCCTAAGGAACACAGCGAACTCGACGCCACCGTCGTCGCGCCGTTCCGCGCCACGCGCATAGAAAGCGCCACGCAGGCACGTACATTTCTTATCCGCCTCGCCTATCCCGACGGGGGGCGCAGCCATGCAGTGCGCTGGACGCTGACACTGTCCGGCGCCGGCCCGCAAGGGGCCGTGCTGCGACGCTGGTCGGGCACGCAGCAGGTGGGCGCCGACAGCCAGAGCGTCACCGTACTCTGGGATGGCCGCGCCGACGCCGACGCCGACGCCGACGCCGACGCCAACGCCAATACCCGCGCACGGCGCGTGCTGGTGCCGGACGGCTTGTACGCGCTGCGCCTGCTGGCCGTAGCGGCTGCCGGCACGCCGCAGCAAGCGCAAGTGCACGTGGAACAACAATGGCACATCCAGGTGCAGCGCGGGCGAGGTACGGCAGCGCGCGTACCGGCCTTTCAGGCCGGCCTGCAACAACTGCCCAGCCTGGATGGCCGGATCGTCTATCGCATCGCCTACGCCAACTTGCACAGCCAGACGCGCCACAGCGACGGCGGCGCAGCGCTCGACGCCTGCCATGGCGCGCAAAAACCACAAACGGCGCCCTACGGCCCCACCGATGCCTATGCCTATGCGCATAAACACGGCCTGGATGCACTGCTGACATCCGAGCACAACCATATGTACGACGGCTCCGATGGAACGAATGCACGCGCCAAGCCTGCCGAAGCAAAAGCCCTATATCAGACGGGCCTGGCCGAAGCGGCCGCCTATACAAACGCCCACCCCGGCTTCCTGGCTCTGTACGGCATGGAATGGGGCGTCATCAACCAGGGTGGTCATGTGAATATCCTCAATAGCGAACAGTTGCTGGGCTGGGAAAGAAATGCCAGCGGTGAATTACTGGCTGACGTGGAAACGCCGAAGGGCGATTACGCGGGCCTGTACGCGCTGATGCGCGAACGGGGCTGGCTTGGCCAGTTCAACCACCCCGCGCAAACGGGCCAGTTTCTCGTCAACGGCCAGCCGCTGGGCTACACACCGGACGGCGATGTGGCCATGGTGCTGTGCGAGGTGATGAACAGCTCCGCCTTTTCCAGCAACGACGAGGAAACGGAGACGCGGCGCAGCAACTACGAGGCAGGCTGCAACCGCGCCCTGGCCGCCGGCTACCATGTGGCCTTCAGCAGCAACCAGGATAACCACTGCGCCAACTGGGGCGCCGCCTACGGCAACCGCACGGCTGTGCTGGTAGCCAGTGCGGCCGCCGGCACGCCCGTGACACGCGACAGTTTCCTTGCGGCGCTGCGCGCGAGACGGGTGTTTGCCACCATGGACAAACATGCGCAACTGCTATTTACGGCCAATGGCCGGCTGATGGGCGAGCGTTTCGATAACCACGGCCCCTTGCACCTGGCCACCCATTTCAGCAACAGCGCCGGGCGGCAAGCGGCGGCCGTCGCCATTTTCCACGGTGTGCCGGGCGGCAACGGTTCCGTCACCCCAGTGTCGAACCAGGCCAGCATCACCGTCACACCGGCGCCCGGCCCGCATTTCTATTACGCGCGCTTAACGCAGGACGATGGCAAGCTCGTCTGGTCGGCACCCGTGTGGGTGATGCAGCTGCAGTAAGCAATGTCTGAGCGTGACGGCGCCGCAGATTCTACGGCGCCATGCAATTTTAGGAAATAATATTAGAAAAGCATGCTGTTTCTTGGCATGCCACCGTTGGAGGCTGGTTCCCCGCATTAATCCATGGCAACATGGCTGCGCCGTCTTGAGAGCAAGACGGCGCAGCCGAACACCGCCAAGGAACCGTCCATGTCTTTTTATCGCACTTTCGCCGGCAGCGTGCTGCTCGGCCTGGCTACAGCGGGCATCGCCCACGCGCAAGCACCCGCGCCCACGGCTCCGGCCGACCCCCATTTGTGGCTGGAAGAAGTCCTCGGCGACAAGCCGCTGGCCTGGGTCCAACAGCGCAACGCTGTCACCACCCAACAATTGCAAGCCCGTCCAGGCTTCCCGACCCTGCAGGCGCGTCTGAAAACCATCCTCAATTCGAAGGAGCGCATTGCCTACGTCAGCAAGGAAGGCGCTTTTTACTATAATTTCTGGCGCGATGCCCAGCATGTGCGCGGCATCTGGCGTCGCACCACGCTGGCGCAGTACCAACTGGCGGAACCGGCCTGGGAAACCGTGATCGACCTCGACCAGCTGGCCACCACCGAGCATGAAAACTGGGTCTGGGCCGGCGCCTCCTGCCTGTATCCGAAAGCCGAGCGCTGCCTCATTTCCCTGTCGCGCGGCGGCGGCGACGCCCAGGTGGTGCGCGAATACGACGTCGCCAAACGCGCCTTTGTCGAGGACGGCTTTAGCCTGCCCGAAGCGAAAGGCAGCGCCAGCTGGATCGACCACGATACCATCTTCGTGTCCACCGATTTTGGCCCCGGCACGATGACCAGCTCGGGCTACCCGCGCATCATCAAAGAATGGCAGCGCGGCACGCCGCTGGCGCAGGCGAAAACATTATACGAAGCCAAGGCCGACGACCTGAGCGCGGGCGCCTACAAAGACTTCACGCCCGGCCACGAACACCAGTTCATCGAGCGACAAATCGATTTCTACAGCGGCGAAATGTTCCTGCGCGACGGCGCCGACTTGAAGAAAGTGCCGAAACCGGACGACGCCACGGCATCGACCGTGCGCGACCAATTGATCATCACCTTGCGCTCGGACTGGAAAGTGAACGGCAAGACCTATGTGCAAGGCTCCTTGCTGGCGACCGATTTCAAGGCCTTCATGCTGGGCAAGCAAGAGATGGAAGTGCTGTACGCACCGACCGCCACGTCTTCGCTGGACCATGTCACGCCAACGAAATCAGCCATCCTCGTGACGACCCTGGACAAGGTCAAGAACCGCCTGACGGAGCTGCGCCATGTGAACGGCAAGTGGCAGCGCCGCGCCGTCGATGCGCCGAAACTGGGCACCCTGGCCGTCAGTGCGCTCGATCCGGTCGACTCGGACCAGTACTTCCTGACGGTGACCGACTTCCTCAACCCCACCACCCTGTACCTGGCCACGTCGGGTAGCGACAAACGCACAAAAATCAAATCGCTGCCCGCCTACTACGACGGCGCGCCGTACAAGGTGGAGCAGTTCGAATCGACATCGAAGGATGGCACCAAGGTGCCGTATTTCGCCATCATGGGCAAGCAGACGAAATTCGATGGCCGCAACCCTACCGTGCTGTATGGCTATGGCGGCTTTGAAGTATCGCTGAAACCAAGCTACAGCGGCACCACCGGCGTGGCGTGGCTGGAAAAGGGCGGCGTCTACGTGCTGGCCAATATCCGCGGCGGCGGCGAATTCGGCCCCCGCTGGCACCAGGCGGCGCTGAAGGAAAACCGCCAGCGCGCGTATGACGATTTCATCTCGGTGGCGCAAGATCTGATCAAGCGCAAGATCACCAGCGCGCGCCACCTGGGCATCATGGGCGGCAGCAATGGCGGCCTGCTGACGGGCGCCGTGCTGGTACAGCGTCCCGATTTGTTCAACGCCGTCGTCAGCCAGGTACCGCTACTCGACATGCGCCGCTATAACAAGCTGTTGGCGGGCGCCTCGTGGATGGGAGAGTACGGCGATCCGGACGTGCCGGAACAATGGGCTTACATCAGCAAGTACTCGCCGTACCAGAACGTCTTCAAGGATAAAAAGTATCCGCGCGTGCTGTTTACGACCTCGACGCGCGACGACCGCGTCCACCCTGGCCATGCGCGCAAGATGGTGGCCAAGATGGAAGAGCAAGGCCACGACGTGCTGTACTGGGAAAACACGGAAGGCGGCCATGCGGGCGCCGCCAACAACGACCAGCAGGCGCTGATGTGGGCGCTGACCTATACCTTCCTGCTAGAGCAGCTGAAGTAATGTGGTGGTGTCGGATTACGCGTTCCGGTAATCCGACCTACCGGGCTGTCGGTAGGCGTAGGTCGGCTTAGCCCAACGGGCGTAAGCCGACAACATTGTCGACGCGGGCCGCAGACATTGCTTATTTCGACTGCGCACTGGGGCGCGCGGCGATGCGGTCGCGGTAAGCCTGCAGGTGCTCCAATCCCTCTGCGCCCGGACGGTACTTCATCAGGCCGCGCACAAATTCCAGCGTGCAAAAGGCCGTGATGTCGGCAATCGTATACCGGTCGCCAGCGATGTAGGGCTGCTTGGCCAGCAACTGGTCCAGCCATTGCGCGGTCTCGCGCAGCTTGCCCGCCTGCGCCGCAGCGAAATCGGGCAACTGCGGGTTTTCCATCGCCACCAGGGCCGGATGGCCGTGGCGCGCCCAGTTGGCAGCGGCACTGAGCAAGTTCAGCTCCACGCGGCGGTCGGCCATTTCGATGAAGGCGCGCTCCTCGAAACCCTCGCCCATCAAGTTCGGCTGCGGCTGCAAGCCTTCCAGGTAGGTGCAGATGGCGCGTGCCTCGGTCAACACGCGCCCGTCCGACAGTTCCAGCACGGGCACGCGGCCCAGCGGGTTTTTCGCCAGGAAGGCAGGGTCACGTTGCTGGCCCGCCATCAGGTCAAGCGCCACTTCCTCGATGCCGGTGATGCCTTTCTCGGCGATAAACATCGTGACGCGGCGTGGATTGGGCGTGCGGGGGCTGATATACAGTTTCATGCGCTTGATCTCGTCTGGTTGTGGTGGTGGTGGACAATCGGGTGCGGCACTCGCCTGTGGCAGCGCGCCCCGCTACCCATCATACCAGCGGCGGCACTGGCGCGTTGACTTTGCATCCGTTTCGCCTTAGATTGCCTACGGGAGCGCTGGCGTTCAGTTCCAGCGATGTCCCGCTACCGCCATCGACGCTCGCGGCCTACCCGGCTGACGGGCGTTTTACTCATGCACCAAGGGCATACCATGCATCGCATACCAACACCGCGTTTCCGCCGCAGCCAACTGGCCGCAGCTGTCCTGGCACTGACTGCCATCACCGCCTTCAAGCCGGGCCACGCCGCCCCTGGCGTCAAGTACGCCTCGGCCAGCCATGCCAACGCCACCACGACGCAGCTGCCACGCGGCGTCACGCCTTTGCACTATATGCTGTCGATCACGCCAGACGCTGCCGCCGCCACCTTCAAGGGCGCAGCCGCCATCAAGGTAGCCGTCGACACGCCAACGACCAGCATCACCTTGAATGCCTTGAACCTGGCGTTTGCCAGCGCCGCCATCGAAGGCGCTGGCGGCAGCAAGCAAGTGACGCGCCAGATCGAGTTCGATGCCGACAAGCAGACGGCGACGCTGCACTTTGACCAGCCGCTGGCCAAGGGTGAGTACCAGTTGCGCATCGACTACAGTGGCAAGATCGGCACGCAGGCCACGGGCCTGTTCTCGCTCGACTACGACACACCGCAGGGGCGCCAGCGCGCGCTGTACACGCAGTTCGAAAATTCGGATGCACGCAGCATGCTGCCGTCTTGGGATGAACCGGACTACAAGGCGACGTTCGCGCTGGACGTGATCGTGCCAAGCAAGCAGATGGCAGTCGGCAACATGCCCATTGCCAGCAGCGAAGAACTGGGTAATGGCATGAAGCACGTGCGCTTCGCCACCACGCCGCGCATGTCGACGTATCTGCTGTTTTTCGGCCTGGGCGACTTCGAGCGGGCAACAAAGATGGCCGACGGCACGGAAGTAGGCGTCATCACCAAGAAAGGCGCGCTGGCGCAAAGCCGCTACGCACTCGACGAGTCGAGCGCCCTGCTGCGCGAATACAATGATTATTTCGGCGTGCGCTACCCGCTGCCCAAGCTCGACAACATCGCCGCGCCGGGCCGCAGCCAGTTCTTCGGCGCCATGGAAAACTGGGGCGCCGTCTTCACCTTCGAATACGCCCTGCTGCTCGATCCGACCATCTCGACCCAGACCGACAAGGAAAACATCTACACCACGCTATCGCATGAAATGGCGCACCAGTGGTTCGGTGATTTGGTCACCATGCGCTGGTGGGATGACCTGTGGCTCAACGAAGGGTTTGCGTCGTGGATGGAAAGCCGCACCACCGAGCGTCTGCACCCGGAGTGGAACACGGCCCTGTCCAACGTCGGCGGGCGCGAGTCTGCGATGAGCCAGGACGCGCTGCGCACCACGCATCCAGTGGTGCAGCGCATCGCCACCGTGGAGCAAGCCAGCCAGGCCTTCGACGGCATCACCTATCAAAAGGGCGAAGCGGTGATCCGCATGCTCGAAGCGTACGTCGGCGCCGACACCTGGCGCACGGCCGTGCGCAACTACATGCGCAAGCATGCCTATGGCAATACGGTGTCGGACGACTTGTGGCGCGAAGTCGATGCTGCCGCCGGCAAGCCTGTCAGCGCCATCGCCCATGATTTCACCTTGCAACCGGGCGTGCCGATGATTACAGTGAGCGACGCCGTGTGCAGCAAGGGCAGCACCCGCGTGACCCTGACGCAGAGCGAATTTTCCAAGGACCAGCCGGACAAGAAACCGCTGTCGTGGAAAGTGCCGGTGATCGCCTCGACGGTCGGCAACGGCAAGCCGGCGCGCGTACTGGTCAAGGATGGCAAGGCGATTTTGAACGTGCCCGGTTGCGGCGCCCTGCTGGTGAACGTGGGCCAGAGCGGCTACTACCGCACCGTCTACGCGCCCGCCGGCGCGCGCGCTCTGGCAGGCAGCTTTGCGCGCCTGGCGCCGATCGATCAACTGGGTTTGCTGGCCGATAGCCAGTCGCTGAGCATGGCGGGCTTGCAAGACCCGGCCGGTTTCCTGGAACTGCTGAAAGCGACGCCCCTGTCGGCCGATCCGCAGGTGCTGGGCCGGGTGGCCGCCTCGCTCAACAGTCTATATGAACAATATGCGGGTGACAGCGTGGACAGCAAAGCGCGCCAGAAGGCGTTCGGCCGCTTTGCCATGACGCGTTTGACACCGATGATGACGCAGACGGGCTGGGAAGCGCGCGCGGGCGAAGCGTCCAGCGTGGCGACCCTGCGCGGACGCCTCATTTCCATCCTCGGCGACATGGGTGAGCCGGGCGTACTGCAAGAGGCGCGCCGCCGCTACGCAGCCAGCCTGCACGATCCCGCCGCCATGTCCGCAGCCCTGCGCAGCAGCATCCTGGGCGTGGTGGCGCAGCATGCCGATGCGGCCACCTGGGAACAGCTGCACGCCAAGGCAAAGCAGGAAAAAACGCCGCTGGTGAAGAACCAGTTGTACGACTTGCTGGCCGCCAGCGATGATGCCGCTCTGGCACAACGGGCGCTAACGCTGGCGCTGACGGAAGAGCCGGGCGTGACCAACAGCGCAGCCATGATCTCGCGCGTTTCGCGCACGCATCCTGAGCTGGCATTCGACTTCGCGCTGGCGCACCTGGAACAAGTCTATGCGCGCATCGACGCCAGCTCGCGCAGCCGCTACGTCCCGCGCCTGGCCGCCGCTTCGGCGCAGCCGGACATGATCGCCAAGCTCGAAGCGTACGCGCAAGCGCACCTGCCGGCCGGTGCGCGCGGCGACGCCGACAGCTCCGTCGCTGGCATCAAGTACCGCATCAAACTGCGTGCCGAACGGCTGCCGGCCATCGATGCATGGCTGGCGAAGCAGGCGGGCTGAGTACAATTGCCGGCGCGACGGCGCCGGCAAGAAGAAAAAGCAGACAAAAAAAACCGGCTTCGCACAGTGCGGTAGCCGGTTGAAACGCTGTTTCAGAGCGCAGGGATAAACTGGGGAAGCATAAAAAGCGACAGCAAAAGCGGAAATCGTGCCGGTCATTGAGGTGTCCGGCAACCCTGGGCCCGGGGTTTCCGTGCGCCATGACTCCACTATGCCAGCCCTTGCCTGTAACAGGCTTAGAACTTCATTAAATCCCTGCACGATTGCTGCTTTCCCCCTGCCACGCCCTGCGATCATTGCTGTAAAACAAGTTTCACGTATCTGGTGCCGATGCTTGAGCTCACCGGCTAAGCTGTTGAGCCATGCCTGCATCCTATCGCTCCCGGAGCGTAGTGATTTGCGCAACACATGCCATATGCCAACAACAGCATCATAGCAGCGCTATATGACCGCCCTATGACCGCCTTATGACGTAGCGCTAACATTACACGCGCGCCGACGCGCCGATCGCGTACTATGACTGCATCACCGTCACCCCTACAGCCCATGCCCAGCCAGAACTATCGCCAGCCGTGCGCTATCGGCACCGTTTGTCTGCTTGCCTGCATCGTGCTGGCGGCGTGCACACCGTTGCCGCCCGCTCCCGTCCAGACGCCGGCCCATGCACCTGGGCCAGCCGCCCTTGCTGCCACACCCGCGCCAGCGCCCGCGTGGCAACAGCAAGAAAAAGGGGTCTTGCACATCGTTCCACAGCAATCCCTGCTGACCATCACCGTGCGGCGCGGCGGCGCGCTGGCCCGGCTCGGGCATGACCATGTGATCGCCAGCCGCAATCTGCAAGGCGTGGTGGCGCCGGCGCTGGGACGCGCGCAATTCCAGTTCCGGCTCGACGAGATGAGTGTGGATGAAGAGGGCTTGCGCCAGGCGGCAGGCCTGACGACGACGCCGTCAGCGGACGCCATCGCCGGCACGCGCCACAACATGCTGGTGCGCGTGCTGGAGGCCGAGCGTTATCCGTGGGTGCGTATCGAGGCGCGCCGCACGGACGACAAAGAGATGCTCGAAGCAGACATCACTGTGCATGGCGTGACGCGCACGGTGCAGTTGCCCGTACGCATAGAAGAAGCGGCCGATGGTCGCGGCCTGCAGGCCAGCGGCAGCCTGCTGCTGAAACAAAGCGACTTCGGCATCGTGCCATTCGCCATCCTCGGCGGCGCCATGGCGGTGCAGGACCAGATGGAACTGGCGTTCCGCATTAGCGCCCGCCAGGAAGTCAGCGCGCCAGGATCAGGCGCAAGCCCAGGCCGATAAAGATGCTGCCGGCCACGCGGTCCAGCCACAGGCCGGCGCGCGGCCGGCGGTTGAGCCAGCGGCCGACGGCGCCGGAAAAATAGCCGAGCAAGCCAAACAGCACACACGCCTGCGCCGTGAAGACCAGGCCCAGCTGCGCGGTCTGCCAACTGGCATTGCCTTGGCCAGTGACAATGAACTGCGGCAAAAACGAGAGGAAAAACAGCACGACTTTCGGATTGATACTGTTGGCAAACAAACCCTTGCCGAACAGGCGCAGCAATGATTCATCGGGCAAGGCGGCCGCGCCATCGACTTTCGCGCCGCCTCGACTGCGCAAGGCGCCGATCCCCAAGTACATCAGGTACAGCCCGCCGGCCACTTTCAGCACGGTCAATGCCGTGGGCGTAGCGGCCAGCACGGCCGACACACCGATGCTCGCCAGCACAGTGTGGGTGAGGCAACCAAGAGCGCAGCCCAGGCCGAATGCCATGCCCTGGCGACGCCCGCGCGACATGCCCACGCCCAGCACCATCAGATTGTCGGGGCCGGGACTGGCGGTAATGAGAACGGCGGCGGCCAGGAAGGCCAGCAACTGGTCGGCACTGAGCATGGAAGTCTCGCAGGAAAAAAACGCCATGATACCGTAGCACTCGCCATGCCGACAGCAGATGAAATTGCACTTGCGTCACCAAGAGTCGATTAAAATGACGTATCCATAGCAAACGGCATTGCCGCCGATTCCAGCGCGACCATCACCTCACTCATCGATGCCAGCCCACCCGCCCCCATCCAGCCACCGCGCCCCCATCTGCCGCGTCAGCGGCGGGCTATGCGGCTGGCCGCTTCTGTTCGGTATGCAGTTCCTTCTGCTGTTCGCCCTGCTGGGCTTGGCCGGCGCGGCGCAGGCAGCGCCCTTGCCCCTGACACAGCAAGGCATCGTACACCTGGGCAAAGGCGGGCAACTATTTCTCGCTGCAAATGAGGCCGCACCTGCCGACGCCGCTGCACTGCCCGCCTGGCTGGCGCGCCAGCGCCCGGCCGGACAAGTCGACCTGTTCGGCGGCGCCTACTGGTTGCATGCGCAGGTGCGCAACGACAGCAACGTCGCGGCCTGGGTCATCGACCCGAACGACACCCTGATCGACCTGGTCGACCTTTACGTGTATGGTCCGGGGCCGCAAGCGGCGCCGCAAACCTTGCTGACGGGCTACCAGCGCCCACACGAATATTTGCTGCACTACGGCAGGAACGTGCAGCTGGCGCCCGGTGCCACGTATGACATCCTGATCCGCTTTTCCAGCCCCTACTACGCGCGCGCGCCCCTGTTCGGCATGCAGACGCAGCAGGACTACCGCAAGCTGGTGGGCAAGCAAAACTTCTTGATAGTGGCCTCCATCGGCGCCCTGCTGGCGCTGGGCCTGTTCAATTTCTTCATCTTTTCCATTACCCTGGAAAAGGCCTCGGCTTATTACGTGCTGTACGTGCTGACGTATGGCCTGGCCTGGGCCATGACCTTCCACGTCTTCGCCGACCTGTTCGACTGGCACCAGCTGCAGCTGCATTACGTGCCGTTTTTCCTGCTGCCCGTCTTCAGCACCCTGTTCTATATGCATTTCCTGCGACTGCGCGACTATTCGCGCCTGCTGTACCGCATCAGCAAGGTCAACCTGGTGCTGCCGCTGCTGCTCTTGCCTAGCTGCTTCTTCGCCCTGTCGTATGCACACACCTTGGCCACCATCGTGATCAGCATCTGGATGCTGCTGGCGCTCATTTGCGGCATCGTCGTGTGGCGCTGCGGCTACCAGCCGGCGCGCTTCTTCGTGCTGGCCTTCGTCGCCCTGATGCTGCCCGGCTTCATGATACTGCCGGCCAACCTGGGCCTGATGCCAGCCATGGTGGCCAACGCCCAGCTGGTGACGCTGCTCGGTGGCACGCTTGACGGCTTGCTGCTGGCCTTTGCCCTGGCCGACCAAATCCGCCTGCTGCGCAACAACCTGGAACAGCGCGTGCGGGAACGCACCTTGGCGCTGACCCTCAGCAACGACGCCCTGCTGAAGGCCAAGGAACATGCGGAAGTGGTGAGCCGCCATCGCATCGACTTTCTGTCGGCCATGAGCCACGACATCCGCACGCCGCTCGCTGGCGTGATCGGCATGCTGAAGTTCGCCCTGCGCGACCAATCCATCAAAGGCCGCACGCAAGAATACCTGCGCATCGGCTTGCACAATGGCGTCTCTCTGCTAACCATTCTCAATGATATCCTCGATTTCTCGAAGATCGACGCAGGTAAGCTGACCCTGGAAACGCTGGACTTCGACTTGCTGGCGCTGATCGGCGACGCGGCCGGCATCGTGCAGGGCCAGGCCGATGCCAAGAGCCTGTTGCTGCGCCGCGAACTGGCGCTGGACCTGCCGCGCTACGTGTGCGCCGATCCCACGCGCCTGCGGCAAATCCTGATCAACCTGCTGGGCAACGCACTGAAATTCACGGCCAATGGCGAAGTACAGCTGGAAGTGCGGCGCGCCCGCACGCCACCGCGCCGCGATGGCCGTAGCGAGATCGAATTCATCATCAGCGACACCGGCCCCGGCATCGACGCCGATACCTTGCCGCGCCTGTTCCAGAAGTTTGAGCAGGCCGACCATTCCACCACGCGCCGCTACGGCGGTACGGGCCTGGGCCTGGCTATCTGCAAGGAACTGGTCGAACTGATGAAAGGCACGATAGGCGTGGAAAGCCGGGTCGGTATCGGCTCACGTTTTCATTTCACATTGCCACTGCAAGACGGCAGCGCGCCAGCGGCCGACGCCCGCCGGCCGACGTGCCAGGCGCGCCATGCCTACCGCCTGCGCATCCTGTGCGCCGAAGACGTGCGCACCAACCAGATCATCATCGGCACCCTGCTCGAAGGCATGGGCCATGCCGTGAGCATCGTCGAAAACGGCGAAGAGGCGCTGCGCGCGCTGGCCACGGGCGCCTACGACTGCGTGCTGATGGATGGCCGCATGCCGCTGATGGATGGCGAACAGGCCGCACGCCTGATCCGCGACGGCGGCAACAGCCAATTTGCTATTGCCGACGCACAGATCCCCATCATCGCGCTGACCGCCAACGCCAGCGAACATGACCGGCAACGCTACCTGGCCTCGGGCATGGACGACTTCCTTAGCAAGCCAGTCGACGAAGCGCTGCTGTTCGAAAAAATCAATGCCATCATCGACCTGCTGCTGGCGCGCGGCCAGGCACTGCCGCCGGCCATGCCGGCTGCGGACGATACCCTGGCGCGCCAATTTGGCCTGGACGACGCCAACAGCGCGGCGCAGACGGACACGCCGATGCCGGCCGATCCGATGACGACGCGCGTGCACATCCTGCCGCTGGCAGGTCTGTCACCGCAACACTTGCAGCGTATTGCGCAAGCGTTCCTGATGGAAGCGCCGCGACGCCTGGACCTGGCATGCCACGCCGTGCGCGATGGCAACGCCAGCGCAGCCGCAGCCGCCTTCCACGCCTTGAAAGGCAGCGCCGGCTACCTGAGCCGCCCTACCCTGCACAGCCTGTGCCACCAGATGGAAACCCTGGCCTCGAATGGGCGGCTCGATGAAGTAGAACAATTCCTGCCTCAGTTGCAGGCAGCACTGGACGTGGCGCGGCGCGACCTGGAAGACCAGCCCGGAACCTGAGCCATCAGGCCTGGAAGTCCGTCTCTCCCTGGATCACGGCCGGATAGCCCGTCATGGCGCGCGAGGTCTGCATGCCCGCCATCACGGCCGCCTCCACGCAGCCCGCGTTCAAGCCCGTCTTGATCCAGTCGCCCGTGAGGAACAGGTTGGAAAAGCCCGACTGATCGGTGGCCAAGCGATACTGCGTGCTGTTTACCACCGACATCACGTAGCGCTCGGACGGGTCGACGTTGGCGCGCCAGTACTGGCTGTCGAAGCGCGCCGGCCCGGTGCCGGCCTTGGCATCGACCAGCCATTGCCAGGGAAATGCGCCTGGCGCACCGGCCTCGGGCCACAGCGCGCCGATCTCGCGCTCCAGCTGATGCAGCGCGCCCTGCTTTGCCTTGTCCGCGCAGCGGGCGGGGAAACCCGTGTCGGTGACGGGCGGGTAGCTGTCAACGGGAAAGGCGCTGCAAAAGTAGGACACATTCTTCGGTTCCAGTCCCGCCGGCCAGTCTTCGCGCGCCAGCAACTGGTCCATCGGCGCCCAAGTGTCGTACGGCTCCGTGAAGGCCGACAGCACGGGCTGCTGGCCGTTGGGCTGCATGCTCCAGCCCATCTGTGTCAAATCCTTGTTGAGCCACACCTGGTAAGCCTGCGTGGCCACGGTTTTCACCTTCTCGACCGTCAGTTGCAGGGCCGGGTTTTGCGCCAGCAGTTGCGGGCACAGGGCGGGCAGCGAGCCGATGGAAATACCAAATACCACCTTGTCGAAATCGACGCCCTTCTTCAATACCGTGACCGGCAGCTCGCGGCCGCACGCTTGCCGGTATTGCTGCGGCCAGTCGCTCCAGTACGATTCCAGGTTGACGTCGTGCTCTTGCAGCAGCGCCGCCTGCACCGGATCAAGCTGTGCGTAATCGGGCGTGCTGGGCCAGCACGCCAGGCCCTTCACGTCCACCAGCGGCGCATAGCCGGAACCAGGGTCCTTCAATTGCACCTGCTGCGTGATGCGGATGCTGTCGATGTCGCCCGCACCCGGCACCAGCTCTTCGACCCGCTGGAAGAACTTGAATTGCACGCCGCGCTTGCGCAGCACTTCATACAGGGGAGTAAAGATGGTGTCGCCCATGCCGGCCTGCATCTTGAACATGATGCCGCCCTTGTAGGCCAAGCCGATGCGCGCCATCGATCGCAACAGCGTCCCCGCCTCGATATTCGGTTTCGCGAAATCGCCGCCCTCGTAGGCGAACACCAGGTCGTAAAAACCGCGCACGGGCGCCGAATTGATGCAGAACTGCTCGTCGCCACCATGTTTTTTCAGCCAGGCGCGGAAATCGATGTCGTTGATCACGTCAAAGCCATTCTTCAACACGCCATCGTCGAACATGCCTTTCATGACCGTTATGCCCAGGTCCAGACAAGTGAACAGGCGACGCAATTCATCGTCGCCCTCGATCAGGGCGCGGTAGCGCAGGCGCAACCAGGCACGGATGCCGCTCAGGGTGCTGGCCAGCAGCCGATGGCTGGCCGCGTCATGGCGCGTGGAATCGGGCGCCAGCTCGGCCACCAGCGCCACCAGCGCGCCCACCGACAACCCCACGTCCAAGCCCAGTTCATCGGCCCGCCCCACCACCGCGTCAGCCAGGTGGCGCAGCCAGCCCGGCCAGACGCCCTCACCCTCACTCTCGCCATCACCTTGCAGCGCGCTGCTGCGCACGATGCGCGCGTCGGCATCCGCTACCTGCCGGATCTGGCGTATCCACTGTTCGATCCAGCCCACCATGGCGATCGCCATCTGCCACAGGGTGACGTCTTCGCCGCCCTCGCCCGGCTCGCCCGGCAAGGTGGGAAAGACGATGGACCAGTTGCGCCACTGGCCCTTGACGTCTTCCGACAGGGCCACGTAATCGTGCTGCTTGAAGGCGTCGCGCCAGGTGGCCAGCGGTGCGCCGGGCGGACGCTCCAGGCTGGCATACGCTTCCTTGATCATTTTGAAAGCATTCGCATAGAAGCCGAACCAGATATGCAGGCCGTGCTCCTCGATGCGCTGGCCAAGCTGCGCATTGCGCCCACTGGCACCCTTGCCGCCCAGGCGCCAGCCCAGCTGGTAGACAGTGATCGCATGCTGGTTTTGCCAGCCAGGCTGGTTCGTCAAATAATAGGCGGCCGTCATGGCGGCCACGCCGCCGCCGAGGATGGCGATTTTTTCCGGCGCGATCTGCGAATTGTCGACCAGTTCCTCGCCCGGCATGGCCGTGAAGTCGAAATTGACATGGAACGGCAATATCGCCGCCTGCGGCCCCAGCCGCAAGCCCAGGGTCTGGTCCAGCGGGAAGCTGTCGAACGCATGCAAGGTGCATTCGTATTCGTAGCCGAGCAGGCGCGCGCTGTGCAGGCGGTTGATCTCGGCCGGCGCGGCCACCAGGGCCTGGTACACGGCTTTCACGCCCGCGCTGTCGGGAAATTGCTTGAGGAAAATCTGGTCGATGCGCGGCTTGCGCAGCAAGGAAACAATATCGGCCCAGCCGGCTTGATCGAGGTCGAAGAAATCGGGGATGGAGAGAAAAATCTTGAACGCCTGCTCGATGAGTTCCAGGAAACTGTTGATGGGCTGGTGCTGCCCCGTCTGCACGCTGGCATTCACTTCCAGCAACGGGTGCAAGGCCAGCTTGGTTTCCGGCGAAAAATGCTGGAAACCCTTGGCGGCCACGGCGCAGCGCAGCGGCTCGCTGCCGGCAGCAGGAATGTCGTATTCGCACAGGTATTTCGGATAGCCGAACAGTTCGCGCCCGTTGATCAGGGCCATCGCGTCATCGACAAAAATGTGAAAGGGATACCAATAAATATGCGCGAGCTTGCCAGCCGCATCCATCTCGCCGACCATGATCCAGGTGACGATATCGACTTCCGTGATCCAGCCCTTGGCCTGGTCGGCGGGATTGGCCGAATCGGCATGGTTGACGCGCGTAAACGTCAGCATCACGTACGGTGACAGCGCTTTCAAGGTCATCTTGCGGCCCGCCACCTGGTTCAGCGTGGTATTGACGGTCGCTTGCAACTTCGTCAGCTCGCCCCTGACGAAATAACCATACATTTCAGACTGTTTCAATTGCAGCGGCGAGTGCATCATCACCGAACCACCCTGATAAATATACGCAGGTCTTGCCGAAGGTATCGCTGTCATTGCCCTATCTCCTTAAGTTTCAATCAAACAAGATTTCTCTAGTGTTCTAGTGTATTTGAGAAATATCAATGCATGATATGAAATAAATTAAAGGATTTGCCAAGATGCATAGCTTAGCTTTCTTTCATGCAAGAAACAGCCTGCGCAGGGCAGGCGCAGCAAGTCCCTGCCATCGGGTGTAGGATGAAGCTTCCTCAGCGTTTCGAGCACCCTGCCATGGCAATGATTACCACCGACTACGTTTCCACCTATTCCGGCAACCGTTTTTATCCTTTGCGCCCGCATATCGACAAGGTCGCCATCGAAGACATTGCCCATGGCCTCGCCTACCAATGCCGCTTCAATGGACAGACGCAAGTGTTTTACTCTGTCGCCCAGCACAGCCTGATTGTCGCCGGCCTGGTGCCGCCCCATTTGCGCCTGGCGGCCCTGCTGCACGACGCGGCCGAAGCCTACCTCGGTGACATGGTGAAACCCTTGAAAGTGCTGCTGCCGCAATTTGCCGTACTCGAAGACAAGGTCAGCGCCATCATCGCCACCACCTATGGTCTGGATTTTTCCGATTACGCGCCCATCAAACGGGCCGACCTGATCGCCTTGGCGACGGAAAAGCGCGACCTGATGCCCCACTCGGCCGAGCGCTGGGATTACCTTGACGACATCGTCCCCTTGCCCGGTATAATCGAGGCCATGGGCCCGGCCGAAGCCAAGCAGCGCTTCCTGCACGCCTTTACACAGCTGGGCGGACTTGGAATGGCGCCGTGAAAGTCTCTTTCCATGCTGCGCCAACGGGCGCTAAGCCACGGTTTTTGCACGGCTTTTTCAGATATCCACAGCAACTGTGGATAAGGTTGTTGATAAGTCCCTCTTGACAAGCCGCAACACCAGCATTGATGCGGCTTTCAATAATTTGCTGAATTCACAGGCAATTTTTTAATCCAATGAAATCAACGACTTGGAATCATGATTTAGCGCCAGAGCGAAGCAGCTGGGGCAGCTGGGGCAGCATGAAAATATATTTTGCTATGCATAAGCAATCCTGCCCCAGGCCATCTTGCCTGGACAGCATTGTTTTGACAAACCCCGCAGACTGGCATAGTGTGGGGTACGCGAGTACGATCAACGGTGGGTAAATGCATGAATATGGATAGCGACAGTGCCGCCAAGGGGGCGGACGAACCCGACTGGCTAATCGACGAGCCACTCGGGCGCGCAGGCGCGACAGCAGAACCTGCGATCGCGACGCCGTGGCGCGTGCTGATTGTCGATGACGATGTCGATGTGCACGTGGTAACCAAGTTCGCCCTCAGCCAGGCCAGCTTCCAAGGCCGTAGGCTGAGCTTTTTGCACGCTTATTCGGGGACCGAGGCGCTCGCCTTGCTGCGCAGCACGCCCGATATCGCCGTGGTGCTACTCGACGTCATCATGGAAACCCCGGATGCCGGGCTGCAGGTGGCGCACCAAGTTCGCACCGAGCTGCACAACAGCGCCGTGCGCATCATCCTGCGTACGGGCCAGCCCGGCCAAGCGCTCGAACACCGCATCGTCATCGACTACGACATCAACGATTTCTGGTGCAAGACAGACCTGACCACGCGCAAATTATTTACCA
Source organism: Janthinobacterium sp. CG_23.4 (assembly GCF_029892305.1). NCBI lineage: Bacteria > Pseudomonadati > Pseudomonadota > Betaproteobacteria > Burkholderiales > Oxalobacteraceae > Janthinobacterium > Janthinobacterium sp. CG_23.4. Next base: position 3,063,791 of record NZ_JARXUX010000001.1, read on the forward strand.
CCGTAATCACCTCGCTGCGCACCTACGCCACCTTGCGCGAATCGCAACAACAAGTCACCGACCTCGCTGCTGCCCTGGCCCAGTGCGGCGACACGCCAGCGTGAGGGGCCGATGGCAAGCTTTGGAACGCCACCGCCACGTTGACAACGGCTAAGCAAAGCGGCGCGCGCAGTGACATCAGCAAACAAGCAAGAAATCATGGGTAGATGCCGCGCTTGACGCCCGCAGCGTCAGGGCATCAAGCGCGGGGCCGGCTGGACAGCAAGCGTCGCCGACTGAAGACGACGACGCGCAGTCAGTGTTGATCGGCCTTGTCAGGCATAACAACAAGTGTACTGGATAAACATACAGGCCAATTCCCCGCCGTGCCTTGGGCTGCGGCGACGCTGCATTTGCCACGCCGATCCGGCACCACTATCTAAGTGGCGGATTGTTAAGCGCTTTTTCAGATATCCACACGGACTGTGGATATCTTTGTGGATAAGGCTCTATTGACAAGCCTCAAAGCCACAGCCCGTGCGGCTTTCAATAAACTGCTCAATCAAACAGCAAAAATAAAACCGATTAAAATCAGTTACTTAGAAAATCAAACAATATCACCACAAAATTATTTCGCCAATTTCGCTAAGCCATGATTTGTGCATAACTGAGCCGTAGTGAGCAATCCGGCAACACCGGACTACGGCTGCCAGCAACACAGTTGCCGCGAGGATACTCAATGCACGGTCCGGCGGCGCTGCTCCGGATGCAACAGCACGCGCTCGATCAGTTCGGGGGCGACATTGTATGACTTCAAGTATTCCAGTGCACACAAGGTACTGAAGGCAGCCTGCACGGCAATGCCCAGGTTGACGATATCGCACATCTTCTGGTCGCTCCGGACATGCAGCACCAAGGTTTTGACGGGCATATGCAGCGTTTCTGTGTAATGAGACATGACGAACGACTCCTGCGAAGGGGATAGAGGGGTGGAAACGGCGTTGCGACGCCGGCCGCGCTAACGCGGACAGCAACAGCGGTCGTGTTGCCTTTAAAGTATTGCTGATATATTCTTAATGTCAATAGCAGGGAAACATGAGCCACGGTTTTTTCTTGCAGGCACAAGCGCTGCCGAAAGCGATGGACAAGCGCAAGCGGCCACGGCGATAATCAACCATGCCCTCATCCCCCCTCGCCGCCCTCCCGCCCGACCTGCCCCACCCGCAACCGGCCTCGCTGGCCGACCTGTTTTTCTCGTTTACTTGGCTAGCGCTGCAGGGATTTGGTGGCGTGCTGGCCGTGATCCAGCGCGAAATGGTCGAGCGCAAGCGCTGGCTGACGCAAGAGCAATTTATGGAAGACTGGGCCTTGGCACAAATCATGCCAGGACCGAATGTCATCAACCTGTCGCTGATGCTCGGCGCGCGCTATTTCGGCTTGCGAGGCGCCCTGACGGCACTGGCCGGCATGCTGGCCGTGCCCCTCGTCATCGTGCTGTTGCTGGGCGTGCTGTACACGCACTTTGGCGACAACGCGCAGATGGCAGGCGCCTTGCGCGGCATGGCGGCCGTGTCGGCCGGCATGATCGCCGCCATGGGCATGAAACTGGCAGGCGCGCTAGGCAAGCATCCGCTGCCTCTGTGGCTGACCTTGTCCATCACGGTGCTGGGCGTGCTGATGGTGGCGATCTTGCGCTGGCCACTGCTGTACATCCTGCTGGGCCTGGGCGGCATCGGCTGCCTGCTGACCTATCGCAAGCTGTCCTCATGACGCCGCCTTTGCAACTGACCTTGAGCGCAGGCGACTGGCTGAACCTGTTCGGCCATTATCTGATGCTGTCGCTGATGTCGATCGGCGGCACCATTTCCACCACTGCAGAAATGCACCGCTTCCTGGTCGAACAGCATGGCTGGCTGACGCAGGCGCAATTCAATGAGTCGATTGCCATCGCGCAAGCCGCGCCCGGCCCGAACGTGCTGTTCGTCGCCCTGATGGGCTGGAACGTGGGCATGAATGCCGGCAGCTACGCGGCCGCGTACCTGGGCGTGCTGGTGACCATGGTGGGCATCATGCTGCCCAGCACCACCCTCACCTACGTGGCGGCCCAGTGGGGCTACCGCAACGCCGACCTGCGCGCCGTACGCGCTTTCAAGCAAGGCATGGCGCCCATCGTCGTCGCCCTGCTCATTTCCACGGGCATGATATTGGGCAGCGCGCATCACGACATCCGCACCGATTGGCCCCTCTGGAGCCTGTCCATCGTGGCCGGCCTGATCATCTGGCGCACGAAAATCCACTTATTGTGGCTGCTGGCGGCCGGTGCCATGCTGGGCTGGCTGCAACTGGTGTAGGTCGACACGGCCTGATGGCGCTGCGCTGGGCTGCACCACCTCGTCATCCATCGACTGCGCCACGCCGCTGCTGCATCTGGCCAGGAGCGCACACAGCGCCTGCCCTTAGGGAACGATGCGCGCGCCTTGCCCATTAGCCCTTGCGCGGCAAGCCTCTCAAACGGCGCCAGCCCCTGCGTCCCAGCGGGTACAGCAGCACGAAAGCGATCAGCCAAGGCAAAATGTATGCCATGGTCGTGATGGCGTTGGCCACCCCTTGCGACAGGTTTTCCGTAACATTACCCAGCGCGCGCTTGACGGGGCGCCAGAATGATTGCTTGCCTTCGGCGCTGATATTCACGCTCAGCAAGTCCGTGTCGATGCGCTGCAGCAGCAGCGCATTGGCCGCTGTCGCCTGCTCCAGCTCCACTTGCACGCTGGCCAGCTCCTTGCTCACCTTGATCAGGGCATCGACGTTCGCACTCGAACGTTTTTCCAGCTCCTGCAGCTGGGCCTGGTACTGTTTGAGCATGTCCAGGCGTTTCTTGCTGTCGAGCACAGGACGGCCCAGGTCTTCCACCTTGGTGCCCTCGCTGCTGACGTCGCCTCCGGTCGCGACCAGCGCAACGAGCTTCTTGATGCCGGCAGGCTTGGCGCGCAGGCTGATGCGCGCATGCACGTAAGACCCGCTGTCGATAGCGGAGTCAAGCAACAGACAGCCGTTTTCCGTATCGGCCTTGCAGGCGGCGGCCACTTTTTCAACCAGGGGCCGCACTTGTGCCTCGCTCGTATCGACGCTGACATTGTGTTCATAGGCAAGAAACGCCTTGCCTCGTTCCTTGCCATCGAAACGCGCGGCACTGGCTAGGCTGGCGCCCTCGTCCTTGCCGCCGCAACCTGCCAGCAGCACCAGGCCGATCAGATATATCCCTACTGCTTTCATGATTTCTTTCTAACAGTTATTTGTGCTGCGACAGCAACGCAATATCGGGCAAGTCGCATTCACCGGGCTACAGCACTGGACAAGCCGCCAGACATGACAAGCAAGTCATGCAAAAAGACAATCCGCGATTCTAGTCGAAGTGGCCAAAAATCGTATGTTTCCTTGCGTAGCGACAAAGAAAATCCCAGCCTACAGCAGGCACAAGGGGCGCCGGCGACTTTGGCGGCGGCGCCGTAGCTGGTATCATGCGGGCAAACGCAGCCGGCCAGATAGGCGCGGCACATGCACCACCTTGCGCAGCGGCCCCGCCACCGGGCGCGCCGCCGACGCCACCCTACAAAGCAGAGAAACGAGTTACCTATGAGTACATCATCGTCCCACCCATCGTTCTGGCGCCGCGTCCCGCTAGCCTTCGGCGCCTTCTTCAGCACCCTGTCGGACGCCGCCTATGCGGCCCGCGTGGAAAAACTGTCCTTACCCGTAGCTGCCCCGCCGGCACCCGCTCCGACACCGGCACCGGCACCGGCCCCCGTGCCAACGCCAGCGGCCGCACCCGTCATCGTAAAAGAAGCCACGCCGGACGCCGCCCTGCAATTACTGGCGTTGTTGCAACGCGAAGCACGCCTGATCGACTTCACCCAGGAAAACCTGGGCAGCCATGCCGATGCCGATATCGGCGCCGCCGCCCGCGTCGTGCATGAAGGCTGCGCCAAGGTCATGCGCGAATATTTCACTATCGACGCCGTGCGTCAGGAAGCCGAGGGCAGCCGCATCGTGCTGCAGCAAGGCTTTGACAGCGCCCAGGTACGCTTGACGGGTAACGTCGTCGGTTCCGCACCATTCACGGGCACCCTCAGCCACCGCGGCTGGCGCGCCTCCAGCGTACGCCTGCCGAAACTGAGCGCGCAACACGACGCCGCGATCCTGGCACCGGCCGAGGTGGAACTGTGAGCGATGCGATGAACACCCCCCCAAACACCGCGCGCTACGCCATCGGCATCGACCTGGGCACCACTCACAGCGCCTTGTCGTATGTGAACCTCAATGAGAGCGACGGCGAAAAGTCCAGCCATGGCGTGCTGAAAGTGCCGCAGTTGTCGGCGCCGGGCACCGTCGAAAACCTTGCCTTGCTGCCGTCGTTCGTCTATCTGCCGCACGCCGATGAAGTGGCGGCGGGCGACCTGGCCCTGCCCTGGGTCACCGAAGAAGCGCAAGCTCCCTTCGTTGTCGGCGAAATGGCGCGCAGCCGTGGCGCCACCACGCCCATCCGTTTAGTGTCGAGCGCAAAAAGCTGGCTGTGCCACCCGGGCGTGGACCGCCGCGCCGCCATCTTGCCGAACGATGCACCGGCCGAAGTGGCGCGCATTTCGCCCATCACGGCCGCCACGCGCTACCTGACGCATTTGCGCCAAGCCTGGGACCACGCCCACCCGCAAGCGCCGTTCGCGCAGCAGGAAATCACCGTCACCATTCCCGCCTCGTTCGATCCGGCCGCGCGCGAGCTGACAATGGAAGCGGCGCAGGCGGCCGGCTATACTTCGCTGACCCTGCTGGAAGAGCCGCAAGCGGCCCTGTACAGCTGGATACAGACCAGCGAAGGCCGCTGGCGCAAGGAAGTCAAGCCGGGCGACATCATTCTGGTGGTCGACGTGGGCGGCGGCACCAGCGACTTTTCGCTGATCGCCGTGTTGGAGCGCGACGGCGTGCTGGAACCGCACCGCGTGGCCGTCGGTGAACACATCCTGCTCGGTGGCGATAATATGGATCTGGCCCTGGCCCATCTGGTAGCACGCAAGCTGGCAGCCAACGGCAGCCAGCTCGACGCCTGGCAAATGCGCGCGCTGACCTATGGCTGCCGCAGCGCCAAGGAAAGCCTGCTGGCCGACAGCGGTCTCGATGTGGCGCCGATCGTCGTGCCGAGCCGCGGCTCGAAACTGATCGGCGGCTCCATCCGCACGGAACTGACGCGCGCCGAAGTGTCCACCTTCATCCTCGACGGCTTCTTCCCGCAGGTGGAAGCGTCGAGCCGCCCAGCCGTGCGCACGCGCGCCGGCCTGACGCAACTGGGCTTGCCGTATGCGCAGGACGCTGCCATCACGCGCCACCTGGCCGCGTTTTTGGGCCGGCAAGTGGCGGCGACCAGCGAGCTGGCAGGTTTTGCGGGCCGCCAGGCAGCAGGCGCCAGCTTCTTGCACCCGACGGCCGTGCTGTTCAACGGCGGCGTGTTCAAGTCCGACTTGCTGGTGCAGCGCATCATGGCCACCGTCAACGATTGGCTGTACATGGAAGGCGCGGAACCGGCACGCATGCTGGCCGGGGCCGACCTGGACCTGGCCGTGGCCCGTGGCGCGGCCTACTACAGCTACGTGCGGCGCGGCCATGGCGTGCGTATCCGCGGCGGTACGGCCAGTGCCTTCTACGTGGCCATCGAATCGGCCATGCCCGCCATCCCCGGCATGGAACCGCCGATCCAGGCCCTGTGCGTGGCGCCGTTCGGCATGGAAGAAGGCAGCGAACTGGAACTGCCGGGCCAGCAATTCGGCCTGGTGGTGGGCGAACCCGTGCACTTCCGCTTCTTCGCCTCATCCACGCGCCGCAACGACCAGATCGGCGACTTGCTCGACTTCTGGGGCCATGATGAGTTACAAGAGCTGAGCGAAATCCAGGCAACCTTATCGGCCGAAGGCCGCCAGGCTGGCGACGTTGTGCAAGTCAAGCTGCACGCCCGCGTGACGGAAGCGGGCACCCTGGAGCTGTTAGCGGTATCTGCCGACGGCGCCGAGCGCTGGAAAGTGGAATTCGACGTGCGCGGCACGACGCAGCAATAAGCATGCGCAGCGCGAAGGTGCAGCCGGCCTGGCTGGTCGGCATCGACCTGGGCACCACCAATACGGTGGTGGCGTATGCCAATGCCAACGATCCGCAAGCCGGCATCGAGCTATTCGCCATCGAGCAACTGGTCGCTCCGGGCGAAGTGGCAGCACGCCCGCTGCTGCCCTCGCTGCGCTACCACCGCGCCGATGGCGAACTGGCGGCCGGCGATTTGCAGCTGCCGTGGCCACAGGACGCTGACAACAACGCTGCACGCCCCGTGCTCGGCGAACTGGCGCGCCAGCTCGGCGCGCAAGTGCCGGGACGGCTCGTTGCCAGCGCGAAGAGCTGGCTGTCAAATGCGAACGTGGACCGCCAGGCACCCATCCTGCCGTGGGGCGCCGATGCCGACGTGGCCAAGGTGTCGCCCGTGGCGGCCAGCGCCAGCTATCTCGCGTATGTGCGCGCGGCGTGGAATCAGCGCTTCCCCGATGCGCCACTGGAAGACCAGGAACTGGTGCTGACCATCCCCGCCTCGTTCGACGAGGGCGCGCGCGCACTCACCCTGGAAGCGGCGCGCATGGCAGGCTTGCCCAGGCTGCGCTTGGTGGAAGAGCCGCAGGCCGCCTTTTATGATTATCTGCACCGCCAGCGCGAAACGCTGCACCTGGACCTGGCGCAAACGCGGCGCATTTTGGTGTGCGACGTGGGCGGCGGCACCACCGATTTCAGCCTGATCGATGTCGCCTTCGATAACGATGGCGCACCGCAACTCACGCGCAGCAGCGTGGGCAACCATTTGATCCTTGGCGGCGACAATATGGACCTGGCGCTGGCCCACCTGGCAGAAACGCGCATGGCGGCAGGCCAGGAAGGCGGCATGCGCCTGTCCGCCACACGCCTGTCGCAGCTGATGCAGCGCTGCCGCGCTGCCAAGGAATTGCTGCTGTCGAACGATGCGCCGGAAAGCACCAGCATTACCCTGCTGGGCGCCGGCTCTCGCCTGATAGGTGCCAGCCGTTCCACCGACATTACGCGCGAGGAAGTGGCGACCATGCTGGTCGACGGCTTCTTCCCGAAGGTGGAACTGAGCGAAGTAGCCAGGAAAAACCGCGCCGGCATCGTCGAATTCGGCCTGCCGTATGCGCAGGACGCAGCCATCACGCGCCATCTGGCCAGCTTTTTGCAGCAGCATCAAGGGGCACTGGGGGGCGACCTGCCCGACACATTGCTGTTGAATGGGGGCGTGTTCCGCGCCGACGCACTGGCGCGCCGCCTGGCCGAGACGCTCGCCCACTGGCGCGGCGCGCCCCTGACCATCCTGCACAACGACAATCCCGACGTGGCCGTGGCGCGCGGCGCCGTCGCCTACGCGCTGGCGCGACGCGGCCAGGCGCCGCGCATCGGCGGCGGTTCGCCGCGCAGCTACTTCCTCGTGCTGGGCGAGGCCGGCAAGGACAACCGCGCCGTCTGCATCCTGCCCCGTGGCAGCGCCAGCGGCGAAGAAATCGGCTTGACGCAGCGTTTGTTCGCGCTGCGCCTGGGCCGCCCCGTGCGCTTTCACCTGGCGTCCTCGATTGCGCAAACGGCCACGCCGCCCAAGCTGGGCGACATCGTCGATTTGAGCGTCGGCGAGTATCTGCGCCTGCCGCCGCTGGCCAGTGTGCTGCACGACAAACAGGATGCCAATGACAAGCGCGACATCACCGTGCAACTGGCCACCGTGATGACCGAAGTGGGTACCCTGGAAGTACACTGCGTGGCCGCAGCCGATGCCGGCCAACGCTGGCTGCTGGAATTCCAGCTGCGTGGCGAAGAGGAAACGCAGGCCCAAACATCTGCCCTGTCGCCACGCGTGAAAGAAACCATCGAGAAGATCGAGCGCATCTTCGGCGGCAAGGCACAAAAAGTCGACGTCAAGGAAGTGCGCCAGCTGCGCCAGCATCTGGAACTGGGGCTGGGCGGGCGCGAGAGCTGGGATACGCCGCTGCTGCGCCAGCTGTTCGACTCCCTCATGCAGCGCGCCCGTGGCCGACGCCGCTCTGCCGAGCATGAGCGGGTCTGGCTGAACCTGGCCGGCTACTGTTTGCGCCCCGGCTACGGCGACGCGCTCGACCCGTGGCGCATCGAACAGCTATGGGCCCTGTTCGACACGGGCATACAGCATCACAAAGACAACCAGGTGTGCGCCGAATGGTGGACCCTGTGGCGCCGCGTGGCCGGCGGCTTGAGCACGCAGCAGCAATTGCGCCTGCTCGACGACTTCGCCTTCAACCTGCAAGCCGATGCAGCCCAGCGCGGCAGCCGCCCTGTCACCCTGGTCAATGGCAGCGACGACGACATGCTGCGCCTGGGCGCGTCGCTGGAGCGCATTCCCGGCGCCTACAAGACGGAAGTGGGCGCCTGGCTGATCAAACGCATGGAAAAAGCCAGCAAGAAGGGCGAAGCGGCGCAGACGAATACTCTGTGGGCGCTTGCCAGGGTCGGCGCGCGCCAGCCCTTCCACGGCAGCGCGCATGAAGTGGTTGACAGCGCCAGCGTGGCCGGGTGGCTGCACGTGTTGCTGGCGCTGGACTGGAAGAAGGTCGAGCCGGCGGCGTTTGCCGCCGCCCACCTGGCGCGCATGACGGGCGACCGCTCGCGCGACATCGCCGACGATGTGCGGGCCATCATCCTGGCCCGTCTGAAAGCCGTTGGCGCCCCGCCCCTGTGGCAAGCCATGGTCAGCGAAGTGACACAGCTCGACGAAGCAGTTACCCGGCGCATGCTGGGCGAGGCCCTGCCGCCGGGCTTGAAACTGATCGGCTGAAACCATGGGGCACGTAGGTCGGATTAGCGTAGCGTAATCCGACAGGCATCGCCAACAATGTTGTCGGATGACGGCCTGCGGCCTGATCCGACCTACCCTTCGCTGCGCGCGCCGCAATACCGCGGCAAGCAATCGGCCAGCCATACCCAGGCCATTGCGGCACGCCGCCTTGCGCTAAATCACGGCGATGATCAACAGCACCACCGCCAGCGGCGCCTGCACCAGCACGATGCCGGGATGCGTGCGGCGCAGCTGGGCCCAGACGGACAGGCCAGGCACCTCTTCGTGCGGATGGTGCGCTTCGTTGCGCAGCGACATCGCGTGCAGGAACATGCCGGCGATCAGGGGGCCGGGGTTGACCCACCAACCCTGTTCGAGCAAGCCGCGCGACAGGTAGATCGCCAGCGCACCGATGGCAAATGGCGAAGCCCACACCAGCAGCAGCATCAAGCGGATAGCATAGAATTCGAACAGGGTAAGCAGGCGGTGCAAGCGGCTGAAATCGTGATCTTGCAGGCGCTGGTCGATGGCCAGCTCGGCACGGCCATACAATATCCACAGGCCGCCGAAGAGGCAGCCCAGCAACACGCCGATGACGATGTCGGCCACGAACACCACGTATTTATTCACGTCCGCCGTACCGATGCCCAAGGAAGCGTGGGCGGCCGCGTGCAAGTGCAGGCCAGCCTGCTCGCCTTCGGCCGTCGTGTAACGGTTACGTACGTCATAGCTGCTGCCGATATACACGGCGTTCTTGCGCCCTGCCACGGCAGCCACCCCAGCCTGACCATCGATCAGGCTGGCGCGCATGCGCGTGGGATTGATGAATTGCCGCGCCACGGCAGCCGGGTGGAACGGCGCGGTGACGGCGTTCTGTTCGGCCGCGGCCTTGGCGTCGCCATGGATCACGGGTTCGAACGCCCAACGCGCCAACTCCTTTTCGCTACCCGCGCGCCGTGCCAGCTCGCATACGCGGTCGGCCAGCGCCAGCCCTTCCTTTTGCTGGGACAAGACGGCCGGCATGGGCTGCTTCTGCTCCTGCTCGTCGGCGCCATGCGCCAGCTCGAAGGCCACGGCAGCGAGCACCGGGCTTTTCAACTCGATGCGCGTGACGGCGCCCATGCGCTCGCGGATCTGCGCACTGGCGAAATGGATGCCGGCGGCGCAACGCGCGCGTATCCATGGCAGGTTCGCGTTCTGGTCCGATTGTTCGGGCAGGATCAGCACCAGTTGCCGGCCACTGCCAGCCAATTGGTCGAGCAGGCGATCCAGCGCCCGCTCGCCCGCCTTGTGCTGTTCATACACGGCCGGCGCCAGGTCCAGATCGATGGCCAGCACCGTGCCGGCGTGCGCGGCGGCGCTGGCGATCAATTGCTCGAGGCGCGTGCGCTCCAGTGGTGCGCGCTCATCGAAAACCCGTTCGAACGCAGGCTGGTCGATTTCAATGATGCCGGGCCGGTAGGCGGCACCCGGATCCTCGCTGCGCTTCGGTAGCTGCCCCTGTCCCTGTCCCTGTCCCTGTCCCTGTACAGCGCTGGCGCGCAGCATGGCCGCATCGAGCCATTCGAGCACATGCAAACCTTCCAGCGCCAGCATCATCGCAGCGATCAGGCTGGCGCCGATCACGTGGTGCAGCAGGTGCGTGCCCGTCAGCTTGAAGGCCGAGCCAAGCTGGGAAAATGGCCACAGCCAGCGCCGCCAAAGCGGAAAGCACGATTTGACTGGCTCGCTGTTTTCCACGGTATGTTCCCCTTGCGTACAGCGCTTGAATTATTATTAAAATAACAAATTATACCGAAACAATAGTGTATTGCAGTTGTGTCCGTTCCGCCGCACGGCTGGCACGGACCATCCTGCTGCGCCCTGCTTCGGCTTGGCCAGCAACAGTATGCCCGGCGCTTCAACAATCTGATCTCGCCCGAGGTGGACTAGCAGGTGGGCAAGGTGTGGTGATTGGGAAATAGAGAATAGAGAATAGAGAATAGTGACAGCAGCAGCAGCAGCAGGTGCATCACTTGTCGTGATCGCCGTCACTGCCAGGAAAAAAGAAATGGCGGCGGACCGGAGTGCGCCGCCACTTTCATCCTGCCGCCAAGAATTACTGCTTGATCGCTTCGATCGCGAACGTCAGGGTCACATCGTCGCTGACAGCGGGCGCATATTTGCCGGCGTTGAATTCAGAGCGCTTGATCTTGGCCGTCGCGTTGGCGCCGCAAGCGTCTTTTTTCAACATCGGATGCGGCGCGCAAGCGAACGAGGTGACGCTCAGGGTGACAGGCTTGGTCACGCCTTTCAGGGTCAGGTTGCCTTCAACGGAGGCCAGCTTGTCGCCGTCGAAGTTGAACTTGGTCGATTTGTAGGTGGCGACCGGGAACTTGTCGGTTTCAAGGAAACCATCGCCCTGGATGTGCGTGTTGAACAGGGTCGAACCGGTGTCGACGGATTTGGTGTCGATCAGCACTTCGACGGCGCCCGTCTTGGCGGCGCGGTCCAGCGTAATTTTGCCGGTGGTGGTGTTGAAACGGCTTTGCTGAGTCGAGAAGCCCATGTGGGTGTACTCGAAACGCGGGAAAGTGTGGCTACCATCGATGACATAGACTTCGGGCGCGGCAACGGCGGACAGCGAGAAAGCGGCGGCGGCGATAAAAGCGAGCAGTTTTTTCATGGTGGATTCCTGATAGGGAGTGGAGGATGTCAAAACCGCAAGCAGCAGCAGGCGAACCACGCATGCGACTATTTGTCTGGTTTCAGTTGCAATGAATTATGCATGGCATGAAGATCGATGTAAAACGGAAAATATACCTAGTTAGTATCGAAAAAATCGATAATAAAATCCGCAGTAGCTTCTCTGATGCCGATTATTGTCTGCATTCGCAACAATATCCAGCGGCATCGGGCACCTCAGCTGGCGCCACAAATGACACTGCAAATGAGAATGATTCTTGTTATTATTTGAAAGACTTGCTATCATGGCGCGCTTTGATCACGGGAACATGCGCTGTGCTTGAACGCTATTACCAGCAATTGCTGCGCCTCATTTCGCGCTCCACGGGATGCCGCGACAAGGCACAGGACGTGGTGCAGGAAGCCTATGCCCGCATCCTGGCGCGCCAGCCGCAGGGCGGCGCGCACGCCCTGCGTGGCGATACGCCACCCGACAGTGGCCAGCTCGCCCTGCTGTACGTCACGGCAAAAAACATCGCCATCGACGAACAGCGCTTGCGCCAGAGGCGGCCCCATGACGCGCTCGACGAGCCGCACATGCAGTTGCGCGCGCCGCGCGCCGATGAACCGGAACAGCGCCTGCACGACCGGCAAACCATGGAGCGCCTGCTGGCCATCATCGAGGCCTTGCCGCCGCGCTGCCGCCAAGCCTTCGCGCTGTACAAGTTCGATGGCCTGAGCCAGATCGAGATCGCCGCGCGCATGGGCATCTCCGTCAACATGGTGGAAAAACACATCATCAACGGCATGCTGGCCTGTAAAAAAGGCTTGCCCGAGCGGGACCTGGTATGAAACAGCGCATGACATCACAAGACACGACGCTCGACGAGATCGACTTCCTGGCGGCACATTGGCGGCTGCGCCACGACGCAGGCCTGGCCGCAGCTGAACTGGCCGCATTGCGGCAATGGCTGGCAACGGACACGCGCCACCAGCGGGCCTGGGATGCGCTGGGCCGCACCAATGCGCTGCTGGCCAGCTTGCCGGCGCAGCGCGTGGCGGCCTTCAGCCAGCGCGCCCCGGCTGCGGGCACGCCGTCATCGCTGCGGCAACGGCTGCGGCAGTTGCGCCAGACGACCACCTTCCCGCCGCTCGGCGCGCTGGCCGGCGGCTGCTTGCTGCTGTGCGCCGTGCTCGCATGGCCGCTGGCCAGCCATTTGCAGCAAGCGCGCTTCGAGCACGATTACAGTACGGCGCGCGGCCAGTTTGCCACGCAAGTGCTGCCCGACGGCAGCCGCATCGAACTCGATAGCGGCAGCGCCGTTGACGTGGCCCTGTACCGCGACCGTCGCACCGTGCGCCTGCTGCGCGGCCAAGCCATGTTCCATGTGCATGCCGATCCTGAGCGTCCGTTCCAGGTCATGGCGGGAGCGGCCACGGCGACGGTACTGGGCACGCATTTTTCAGTGCGCCACGTGGGCGCCACGACCCAGGTGAGCGTGGCGCAAGGCACGGTGCGCGTCGACAGCGAAAACGGCGCGCATGCCGCAGTGCTGCGCGCGGGCGACACGGTGAGCGTCACGCAGCAGGGCGTGCAAGCGCTGGCCAGGGTCAACGCCCAGGCGGTGGGCAACTGGCGTGCCGGGCGCCTCGATTTCGAGGATGCCACCCTGGCCGAGGCGCTGGCCGAATTCCAGCGCTATGGCGATACCAAGCTGGTGCTCGACGATCCGGCCCTGGCCACCCTGCGCCTGAACGGCAGCTTCGATGCAAAGTTGCCGGCGCAATTTGCCGCGGCCCTGCCGCTAGCCTTGCCAGTGCGCCTGCTACCCCAGGACGGCAAGCTGCATATCGTCGCCCGCTGATTTACTCCAGCGTCCACATGCAGCGAAAATAAAATGCATGTGCACGTCAGGGTAAATGATACTCATTCGTTTTAACTATGAATGACTACCATATCACCATAGGAAAAACATGCACATGAACTCACCGCGCCATTGCTTGCACGCCCGCCTGTCTCCCCTGTTCCTGGCCATCGGCCTGGCCTTCGCCACGCCTGCCGTACATGCCGCTGCGCCGGTGGCGGCAGTGGAATGGCAGATCCCGGCGCAGCCTTTGAGCCGCGCGCTGAACGAACTGGCACGCCAGGCCGGCATGGTGCTGCTGGCCGACGCGCGCCTGACGCAAGGACGGCAAAGCGCGCCGCTGCAGGGCCGGCATTCGCTGCCCGATGCGCTGCGCCAGCTGCTGGCCGGCAGTGGCCTGCAGGCGCAGTTGCAAGGCGGCACGACCATCATCATCAGCGCACCTGCGCCCCTCGCTGCCGGCGCCGTACAGATCGGCACCCTGCGCGTGAATGGCCAGGGCGGCAGCGGCACGTTCGAGGCAGACGACACGGACCCGGCCGACCGGCCCTACCTCACGCCGGCCGCCTCTGTGTACATCGGGCGCGAACAGATCGAGCGCTTCCGCGGCACCTCCCCGGCCGACATCTTCAAGGGCGTGGCCGGCGTGCAGGTGGGCGACAGCCGCAACAGCGGCGCCGTCGACGTCAATGTGCGCGGCATGCAGGGCCAGGGCCGCGTGCCCGTGCTGATTGACGGCAGCTTGCAATCGTCGACCGTGTACCGCGGTTACGCGGGCATCGCCGATCGCAGCTACATCGACCCGGACCTGATCAGCGCCATCCACATTGACAAGGGCCCGAACCTGTCGGCGCAGGGTGCCGGCGCCATCGGCGGCATGGTCAGCATGCAGACCTTGCGCCCGGAAGACATTTTGCGACAGGGCCAGCGCACGGGCGTGCGCCTGCGCGGCGGCATCCAGGACAACAGCGTCACGGCGCCCGACGATTTCGGCAGCGCGCCGCGCACGCAGCGCAACAAGCTGGGCGACCCGCGCAGCGGCTTTGCCAGCATTGCCGTGGCCACGCGCCAGGACGACTACGACTTGGTGGCCGCCATCAGTCAGCGCAGCATCGGCAATTATTTTTCCGGCACGCGCGGTTTCAAACGTTATCAGCTGCTCAACGAATGGGGCGACGACAATGGCGTGACGCAATTTTTCAAGCGCGGCGATGAAGTGCTCAATACGGCCAACCGCACTACCTCGGCCCTGCTGAAGGCCAATCTGCGCCTGCCGCACGAACAGAAACTGGAACTGGGCTACCGCTATTTCGACAGTAGCTACGGCGAAATCATGCCGTCGCAAATCTACCGCAACAGCACTGGCAGCATTCCCCAGTGGGACCACAGCGAGGTGCGCACCAATGCGCTGACGGCGCGCTATGAATGGACGCCCGAAGGCCAGCAGCTGATCGACCTGAAAACCAATCTGTGGCTGACGGACATGCAGAGCAAGTCGCGCAACGGCGATATCTTCAGCAATCCACTGGAAGGCAAGCCCAATCCGGGCGACAACGAATGCAAGCAATGCGTGGAAGTGCTGTACCTGGCAAAAAACCAGGCGCGCAGGGTGGGGGCGGATCTGACGAATACCTCACGCTTCGCCACCGGCATGGGCGCGCTCAAGCTCGATTACGGCTTGTCCCTGCAAAACGAGAATATCGGCCCGGCCGACAGCGTGCGCATCGTCGACGCTGACCTGAACGCCAATCACACCCTGCGCAACGGCAAGCGCCACGAGCAAAGCGTGTTCGCCTCGCTGCAGTGGCAGGCGCGCGACTGGCTGAGCATCGACGCGGGCGGACGCTTCCAGCGCTTCGATACGCGCGACCGCAACCGCCGTGCGGAACAGCAATACCATCCACAAGGCTGGCAGTGGGTCACCATGTGGAACAAGGACGGCGAGCAGCTTGGCGCCGCGAAGTGGTACCAGGATGCGCAGGGCCGCTTCACTGCCGCCAACAATCCGGCGCTGGTGGGCGGCATGCTGGAACGCTATGGCGAGCAAGCGGTGCCACTGGACCTGTCACAGGTCGACCAGTGGAGCGGCAACAACTATGTCTACCGCGACGCCATCGCCGGCCTGTTCAAGTACAGCACGCCGATCCGTCGCAAGGACCACGGCTTTGCGCCCACGTTTGCGCTGACGGCGCGCCTGTCCGACAGCGTCAGCCTGTTCCTGCGCGACGCGCGCGGCCTGCGCATGCCCAGCCTGTACGAATCGACGATAGGTTTCTCGGCCACCTATTCGTCGCCGTTGAACGCCGAGCGCAGTCACAACCGCGAGATCGGCGTGAGCGTGATCAAGGATGGCGTATGGAGCGCCGCCGACAAGCTGCGCCTGCGCGTGGCGCACTTCGACAACGTTACCCACGGCTACATCACGCGCCGTCCGATTCCTGATTTGCCGGCCTACGCGCAGAATTTCTCGATGGCCAATACGGACAAGTACAGCGTCTCGGGCATCGAACTGCAGTCCTCGTATGACCGGGGTAGCGTGTTTGCCGATTTTTCCGGAACCTGGAACCGCAAGACACTGCTCTGCGACGCCGCCACGGCGGCCTATTTGCGCAAGGCAAGCAAGTGGCAATCGGATATCTGGAACACGCCCGACTGCTCGCCCATCGGTTTTAGCAGTTCTTACGTGAGCAACCATATCCAGCCCAAGCTGAGCGCCAACCTGACCCTGGGCACGCGCTGGCTGCAGGAGAAACTCAGCATCGGCACGCGCCTGACGCGCGTCGGCAAGCCGCTGGCACGCCAGGACGACAAGGCCGTGTGGCAGTCGTGGACGGGCACCTCGCCGCAAGTGCTGACGCAGGCCTACACCCTCGCCGACCTGTTCGCCAGCTACAAAATCACGCCCAATGTCACCGTCGACGCGGCAGTGGACAACCTGACGGACCGATACTACCTCGATCCGCTGACCCTGAGCCTGATGCCGGGACCGGGCCGCACGGCGCGCGTCACCCTCAGCGTTCGTTTCTAATTTGATTCATCCTTATAATAGAGAGCAGATATCCATGCATGCAGCAAGCGACACCAGCAACACCTTGAACGCCGTTCCGACCAACGCAAGCCCAACTCGCAGCCAGCGCCTGAAAGCCGACACCATGGCCACCCACGAATTGCTGGACCAACGCATCATGGCTAGCGCGCCGTTTTCCAGCCGCGACAATTACGCGCGCTTCCTGCAGGCGCAGTACGCGTTCCTGCGCGATGTCGACGCACTGTACGACAACGCGCAACTGGCCGCCCTGCTGCCAGACCTGGAACAGCGCCGCCGCTACGCCAGCATCGCCGCCGACCTGCGCGACCTCGATACCGCGCTGCCAGCCGATGCTGCCACGGCGCCGTTCGACGCGCAACTGGACCTGGCCACGGCGCTGGGCTGGCTATACGTGAGCGAAGGCTCGAAGCTGGGCGCGGCCATCCTGTATAAACTGGCTGGCAAGATCGGCCTCGATGAACACCACGGCGCGCGCCACCTGGCCAGCCACCCGGACGGGCGCGCGCGACACTGGCGCGATTTCACGTGCGTGCTCGATACGGCCGTCCTTGACGATGCGGGCGAAGCGCGTGTGATCGACGGCGCGCGCGCCGCCTTCCTGCGCATGCTAGGCCACGTCGAGGCCTGCGCCTGATGCAAGAGCCAGTCATCCGGAGCGGCGCGCAAGCGCATACGGCGCGGCTGCGCCGCTGGGCCTGGACGGCCGCCGGCATGCTGATGGTGGCGCTGGGCGTGATCGGCGCCATGCTGCCCGTCATGCCGACGACGATCTTCCTGATCCTGGCGCTGGCCTGCTTCAGCCGCGCCTCGCCACGCCTGGAGCACTGGCTGCTGCACCACCCACGCTTCGGCGCGCCGCTGCGCCAGTGGCGCGAGCACCGCGCCGTGTCGCGCCGCGGCAAAGCCCTCGCTTGCCTGGGCATGACCATCGGCTTTGTCGCCATGTGCCTCGGCCATCCGCCCTGGTGGGTGATCGTCCTCGTGGCAACGATGGAAATCGCCGTCATCGTCTACCTGCTGCGCCGACCAGATGGGCCGGGGGCGGGGCCAGCGCCGGGGCCAGCGCCAGCGCCAGCACCAGAAAAGACGGCGCCGACGCACTGGCACAAGCCACTGACGATTGCCACCGTCTTCGCCGTGCATGGCGCCCTGCTGGCATGGGCACTGTACCAGCGCACTCCAGCAGCGCCCGTGCTGGCCATCATGCCCGACGTGGCGCAGCCGGCCATGCTGCTGTATCTGCCGGCCACGGCCCCGCCGCGCCCCCTGGAGCAGAATCTTGCTGAACAGGCCAGCGCTGCGGCCGCGCCGTCGCGCGCCCTTGCCAAGAAAACAGCGCCAGCCATAGCGCAATTCGTGCCGCCGCAGCCCGATGCCGCGCCCATGGCGCCGCAGGCCGAGGCCGTCGCGGCCGTCGCCGAGGTGCGCCACGCCCCCGTCTCGCCGGTGCCGGCGGCCACGGCGTCTGTCGCGGCGGCGCCGCCCTCGCCTGCCCTGCCGCCTGCGCCGCAGGAGCTGCGCAGCGGCGTATCGAGCTGGGAAGGCAAGGTATTGGCGCGCATGGAGCGTTTCCGCCGCTATCCGGCGGCGTCGCGCGCGAAGCAGGAACAGGGCGTGGTGTATCTGCGCTGCCGCATCGACCGCGACGGCCAGGTGCTGGCGGCCAGCATCGAGCGCAGTTCCGGTTCCGCCGCCTTGGACCAGGCAGCGCTCGACACCTTGCAACGGGCGGCGCCACTGCCACGCATCCCCAAGGAACGGCCGGAGCCATTGGAATTATCGATTCCCGTCGAATTTTCCATCGGCTGAACCCACAAAAACCGCTTTTACTCTCGCTAAAAATCCATATAGACATTATTTGCATATTCAAAGCAAGATTCTGTCGTAGGAGCAACAACACAAACGGAGGTATACTACGCAACCGACGTAGCAGGCCGGGCGATTTGGCCCCCGCAAGCAAGCCTGTCACGGTCCAATAAAAAAGGAAACACTGCATGACCACACCACACCGTACGCCGGTGATTCGCATCGATGGCGCGAACAAGACCTTCGCGCTGCCCAAGGGCGAACAATTCCACGCGGTCAAATCGGTCACGCTGGAAGTCTATCCCGGTGATATTTTCGGCCTGATCGGCAAGAGCGGCGCCGGCAAATCGACCTTGCTGCGCCTGATTAACCTGCTCGAGCGTCCAGACAGCGGCACCATTACCGTGGCCGGGCGCGAACTGACCGGCCTGGGCAAGAGCAAATTGCGCGACGCGCGCCAGAACATCGGCATGATTTTCCAGCAATTCAATTTGCTGCAAAACGCCAGCGTCTTCGACAACGTCGCCTTCCCCCTGAAAATCCATGGCACCACCAAGGGCGCGCAAATCGCCGCCCGCGTCGAAGAATGCCTGGCGCTGGTGGGTTTGTCCGACAAGCTGCACAGCTATCCGGCGCAGTTGTCGGGCGGGCAAAAACAGCGCGTGGCGATTGCGCGCGCCTTGGCCAGCCATCCTGACGTGCTGCTGTGCGACGAGCCGACGTCTGCGCTGGACGCGGAAACTACGCGCGCCCTGCTCGACACTTTGCGCGACATCAATGCGCGCTTGAAAGTGACCATCGTCATCGTCAGCCATGAGCTGTCGGTGCTGGGCGCCATCTGTAATCGCGTGGCCGTGGTGGAAAACGGTGCCATCGCCGAACAATTCGATTTGAGCGACACGGCCACCCCACGCAAGACGGCGCTGGGACGCGAACTGGCGTATTACGGCACCGAGGCGTTTGAAGCCACCGCATGGAAGGATGCAACACATGTTTGAAGAATCGATCAAAAACGTCATCAACCTGCTGCCGGAAATCTGGGTGGCGCTGGGCCAGACCATGACCATGCTGGGCATCGGCCTCACCGCCGCCATCCTGATCGGCGGCCCGCTGGGCATTGTGCTGTTTCTCGTCTCGCAAGGCCAGTCACTGGAAAACCGGCCGCTGTCGATGATTTTGGGCTGGCTGGTCAATACCGTGCGCAGCTTTCCCTTCATCATTTTACTGGTCGCACTGACGCCGTTTACGCGCATCATCGCGGGCACCTCGATCGGCCCGCTGGCGGCTGCCGTGCCGCTGTCGTTCGCCGCCATTCCCTACCTGGCGCGCCTGGTGGAACAAAATCTGCGCGAAGTGCCGCGCGGCGTGATCGAGGCAGCGCATGCGATGGGCGCCTCGGAAATGCAGATCATCTTGCGCGTGCTGCTGGTGGAAGCGCGCTCCGGCCTGGTGCTGGCCCTGACCGTGCTGTCGATCAGTTTCCTGTCGTATTCGGCCGTGGCAGGCGTGGTGGGCGGCGGCGGCATCGGTGACCTGGCCATCCGCTACGGTTACTACCGCTTCGAGACTGATATCATGGTCGTAACCGTAGCTATCTTGATCGTGCTGGTGCAAACCATCCAGTTCGCAGGCACACGCATCGCCAAGCGCCTCGACAAACGTTAATCCAATTCAGAAACAAGGATACCTATGAACCACATTCGCCGCACCCTGCTCCTGGCCGCTACCAGCATGGCTTTCGCCACCGCCGCCCATGCCAAGGAACCGAAAGAACTCGTCATCGGCACCAGCTCCGGTCCGTATTCCGACCAGCTGAAGCTGGGCATCAAGC
Organism: Janthinobacterium sp. CG_23.4; assembly: GCF_029892305.1. NCBI lineage: Bacteria > Pseudomonadati > Pseudomonadota > Betaproteobacteria > Burkholderiales > Oxalobacteraceae > Janthinobacterium > Janthinobacterium sp. CG_23.4. Next base: position 3,083,878 of record NZ_JARXUX010000001.1, read on the forward strand.
CGATCCTGGAAAAACAGGGCTACAAGGTCAAGATCGTCGAATTCAACGACTACGTGCAGCCGAACTACGCGCTGGCCGAAGGCTCGCTGGACGCCAACGTGTTCCAGCACATCGTCTACCTGACCAAGTTCGCCACCGATAACAAGCTGCCACTGAGCGCATTGATCACCGTGCCTACCATGCCGATCGGCCTGTACGGCGGCAAGCAAAAGACGCTGGCCGACGTCAAGAACGGCGCCACCGTCACCATGCCGAACGACCCGACCAACCAGGCGCGCGCACTGGTCATGCTGGCCAAGATGGGCTGGATCAAGCTCAAACCGAACGTCGATCCGCTGCGCGCTTCCGAGCGCGACGTGCTGGAAAACACCAAGAAACTGAAACTGGTGCCATTGGAAGCGGCGCAGCTGCCCCGTTCGCTGGCAGATGCAGACTATGCCTTCGTCAATGGCAACTTCGCCCAGGCCGCCGGCATGAAGCTGACCTCGGCCCTCGCCGTGGAAAAAATTTCGGACAGCTACATCAACCTGGTGGCCATCCGCACGGCCGACAAGGCCAAACCGTGGGTCAAAGACCTGGAAGCGGCCTACCGTTCGCGCGCCTTCCTCGACGCGACGAACAAATACCTGGCCGGCTATGAAAAGACCGATTACCAGTTGGCACTGGAAAAGACGGCGAAAAAATAAAGCGACGCAAACAATGCAAAAAGGACGGCCAGGTGCAAACCCGGCCGTCCTTTTTTTTCCCGCGCTACGCGAGTATCTTCAACACTGACAACGCCTGACAAAACCGTAGCGAGCGGAAGGAAGGCTCGGCGCCCCCGTTGGCTTGAGAAGCGCAACTGTACGAAGGTACAGTGAGCATCGCAGAGCGCAAATTCCGACGCGCAGTAGGTTTTAATGGGTGTTCTTAGAAGCGGTAGCCAACGCCTACGCCAATCAGGACAGGGTCGATCTTGACTTCGCTGACCTTGGCACCAGCAGCGGTCAATACATCGCTGCGGATCTGCACTTTCTTGATGTCGAAGTTCAAGGACCAGTTTTTGTCGAGTTTGTAGTCGACGCCGGCTTGCAGCGAGTAGCCCCAGCTATCGTGTTCCAGGCGCAGGCCAGGAATTTTGACAGCCGAGATATTCGTGTAGTTCACGCCCGCACCCACGTAAGGGCTGAACTGTTTTTCAGGCATGAAGTGGTATTGCAGCGACAGCGTCGGTGGCAGATGCTTGAACGTGCCGATATTTTGGCCCGACAAGGTGACGTCATGCTTTTGCGGATACGTCAGGATCAGCTCGGCAGCGATATTCGGGGTAAAGAAATACGAAATATCGATTTCAGGAATCGTCTTGCTGCTGACATGGATCAGGTCCGATGCGCCGACGCCACCAACAGGCGTAGATTTATTCGCAGGATCGATGTGCACGGCGCGTGCGCGCACCAGCCATGGGCTTTCCTGTGCCATTGCATTGCCGGCCAATGCGCCGATAGCGGCCAGGACGATTGCTGCTGCAGTTGCGGACTTCTTCATTCTAGTTCCCTCTTTTTATCGTTAAGTAACGCTGCAAAGTCTAAGAGTGCAGTGCAACAAAAACTTTGATCCACATCAAATTGTGCCTGATAGCATCATTAGAGGGATTTTTTCCTTTGCCCAGATCAAAAAATGCGGCATTGCAAAAATTAAACAGCGCACTGACCAGGCTGGCGCCCGAGCCGCCAAACACGCGCCCGCACAGCAAATATGGCCCGCTACGCAATCGTCATTTGCGCCGCGGCCAATCGATGAGCCCCTGCCTGCGCCACATGCTATTGCGCGTCCGTACGATACAAATGAGAATAGTAATGATTATCATTTGCGATATAATGGCGTACCTCGCTCAGCGATCACAACAAGGAATGGGAGACATGGATATATTGAGGGAACTGCGTGAATCGGGCTTGAAAGTGACCATCCCGCGCTTGCGGATTCTGCAGCTGTTTCAAGAAGGCACAATCAAGCATCTGAGTGCGGACGATGTCTACAAACTGTTGCTGGCTGAAAAAATCGACGTGGGCCTGGCCACCATCTACCGCGTGCTGATGCAGTTTGCCGAAGCGGGCATCCTGTTTCGCCGGCATTTCGAATCGGGCCATGCGGTCTTCGAGCTCAATCAAGGACAGCACCATGACCACCTGGTCTGCACCGCTTGCGGCAAGGTCGATGAATTCGTCGATGACGGCATCGAGCTGCGCCAGAACGAAATAGCCGCCGAGCGTGGCTTTGTGCTCCACGAGCACGCATTGTCGCTATACGGCACCTGCGCCGAGTGCACGGCGAAGTGCATTCCACCGCGCCGTGCCTGAAGCCAGCGCGCAGCGTCGCGCTCGGCAAAGGACCTGCATATACATCGGAGAAATCGCCCGCATGGCGGGCACCTCGCCCAAGGCCTAGCGCCATGATGAGACGCTGGGCTTGCTGGACGACGTGCGCCGTTCCGGCGCCTACCGCGTCTACACGCAGCAGCGGGCGCGCTGGCCGGCACAGGCACAGGCGCTGGCCCGGCGCCTGCAGGCCCGGCAACGGCTTGCCATGCAGCCATCTTGCATACTATTTTAACAATTTTGTAATCAAGCCGTCACATTCAAAGGTTAATATCATCACATTGCCTGTTTGTCAGTCGCCACACCTTCGCGACAACAACGGCCCGATCGTCATGTAAAGGTAGCCGCTGTGGAGTTCAACGCTTCTCGATTGCATCTTCCCCGTTATCGCACCTCAGTCGCGCTTGATCGGTGCATTGCCACGGAATCGGTGCAGGCCGACACCAGCAATTTCGCCGTACTGGAACTGTTTACGGAAAGGCGCGACATGATGAGCCTACCCGTTACGGAGCAGCAGAAGCCGATTGGTTTGATCAGCCGCAACATCTTCATGTCGCAGATGTCCAAGCCTTTCTACCATGAGGTGTACGGCAAGAAGAGCTGCATCGCCTTCATGGACAAGGAGCCGCTGATCGTCGATGGCGCCATGAGCATCGAGGACCTCACCTTCCGTGCCGTGGAAGCGGGCGAAAAGGCACTCGCCGACGGCTTTATCATCACCAACGATGGCGCGCTGGCCGGCGTCGGCTTCGGCTTGCAGCTGATGAACGTGGTGGCCACCATGCAGGCCGAAAAGAACCGGCAAATCATGCACAGCATCGATTACGCCAGCGTGATCCAGCGCGCCCTGCTGCGCAGCTCCGACGCGCAATTGCGCCTCACCTTGCCCGACGCCCACCTGGAATGGCAGCCGCGCGACGTCGTCGGCGGCGATTTTTACTTCTTCGAACGCCATGCAGGCGGCTGGTTTGCCGCCATCGCCGACTGCACGGGCCACGGTGTTCCCGGTGCCTTCATGACACTGATCGCCTCGTCGGCCCTGAGCCAGGCCTTGCGTGAACTGGGACCGCACGATCCGGCCGCCCTGATCGGCGCCGTCAGCCGCGCCATCAAGACCTTGCTGGGCCAGGACGGCGCCAGCTGCGGCAACACCGGCCACGCAGGCTCGAACGACGGCATGGATTGCGCCTTCCTGTGCTATGACACGGCCAGCGCCAACCTGCATTTCGCGGGGGCTAAACTGGCGCTGCAGTTGGTGGCGCCGGGCGCACAGGCCGTGCGCACCGTCGACGGCGCGCGCATGGGCGTGGGCTATGTCGACACGCCAGCCAGCTACTGCTGGCACAACGAAGCGCTAGCCATACCCGCCGGCAGCCTGCTGTTCATCACGACCGATGGCTTGCTTGACCAAATCGGCGGCGCGCGCGACATCGCCTACGGCAAGCGGCGCATGCGCGAGCTGCTGCTGGCGCAGCGTGACGCCCGCGCCAGCGACGTGGCGGCAGCGCTACTGCAGGACAGCGCCGCCTGGCAAGGAGCACAGCCGCGACGCGACGACCTGACCTTTTTCTGTTTCCGCCTGTAGTTGGGCGCCATCGAGCCACCTTATTAACAAGAAACCGGGTCACCGGCTAGCCAGGAGCACGCACGTGCTGTACGAAGAATTCAACGAGTTTTGGGATGTGGCGCGCAAGCGCAACATCATCTTTTTTTACGTGGGCTATTTCTCGCAGCACGTGGTCAGCGCCATTTCCGAAACCATCAAGGCGCGCCTCGACACGGCCGGCGCAGCCGGCCCCACGCGACGGCGCATCTTTTCCTCGTTCATTGAGATGTCGCAAAATATCATGCACTATTCGGCCGACAGCCTGACGCCCGATGCCCAACTGGACCAACAGATGCGGCGCGGCTCGTTTTGCATCGGCATGCACGGCGACAGTTTTTTTCTGCTGTGCGCCAACCCCGTCTCGACGGACAATGTGGCGCAGATCCGCACCCGCCTGGAACCGCTGCACAGCATGACGATGGAAGAAATCCGCCTCGCCTACAGGAAGGCCCTGCGCGAAGAAACGCCGACCGACAGCAAAGGGGCGGGCCTGGGCTTCCTCACCATGGCGCGCGACGCCAGCGAGCCATTGGAATTCGAATTCGCCCCGGATCCGCAGGAGCCGAGACACACCATCTTCTGTATCAAAGCCATCATCTGAAAGAGCCGCCTCAGGAAAGCATATGCAATTACCGTCACCACTGTTCATCGCCGCGACCCCGAGTTCGCCTGAAATCGACTTCCGCTTCGAGCAGCACACCCTGTCGATCAAGGGCGAGTCGTATCCGGAAAACGCGGCCGCCTTCTATGGCCCGCTGATCGCCGCCGTGCGCGCCTATCTCGACGGCTGCTGCGAGAGCAGCATCACCGTCAACGTCTCGCTGGCCTACTTCAACAGCTCCAGCACGAAGATGCTGTTTACCCTGTTCGACACCCTGAACCAGGCGGCCGTAGAGGGCAACCAGGTGCGCCTGAACTGGTATCACGACGAGGACGACGACACCATCCTGGAATTCGGCCAAGAGCTGCAGCAAGACTTTACCGCGCTCGACTTCTGCGACCACCCAGTGCAGGGCAGCTAGAGCATGCGCGCCGCCCTCTCCGACGCCGAACTGGCGCCCGACCTGTTTACAGTGGAAGCGGCGGCGCTGGCCGCCGCGCGCCGCATGCACGCCGACGCCCATGCCAGCGGCGAGGCACAGCGCCGCGTGCTCGGTGAATTGATCATCCATTACGAGCGGCTGATGCGCGAGACGCGGCGCCTGATCGGCCGCAGCGACCGCGCCGAGCGCGACATGCATTTGCTGAACCGGCAATTGCAAACCCTGGCCGGACAGCTCGAATACCGCGCCACGCACGACCCGCTGACGGGGGCGCTGAACCGCGGCGCCGTGATCGAGCATGCCTCGCGCTGCCTGGCGCACGGCGACATGGCCTTAATCGTGCTCGACATCGACCTGTTCAAGCAGGTCAACGACGACTTCGGCCACCCGGCCGGCGACGGCGTGATCCAGGCCGTGGTCGACTGTCTGAAGCAGTTATTAGGACAGGAAACGGCTATCGGCCGGGTCGGTGGTGAAGAATTTTCCGTGGTCTGGCCGACCTCTTCGCGCGACGATGCGCTGGCCGTGGCGCAGCGCATTTGCGATAACATCGGCCGCCAGCGCCATGCGGCGCCCATCACGCGGCCCATCACCGTCAGCGTGGGCGTGAGCTTGAACCGCGCCGGCACGGCCTTCGAGACGGCCTACAGCCATGCCGACCAGGCCCTGTACCAGGCCAAGCGCGAAGGACGCAACTGCGTGCGCCAGTGGCTCGAGAGTTGAAGCGCAGGCGCTAGCGGCCGTGCTCGCGCAGCATGCTGGCATCGCGCTGCATGGCGGCAGCGGCGCGCTGCATGGCAGCCGCTTGCGCCTCGGGCACCTTGAGGTTACAAGCCAGGTAGGTCTGCACGCGATTAAAGGTCAGCAGCGGCTCCAGCTTGCCCTGCCACTCTTTGCCGGCAAACGGCTTGCTGCCCGGTGCCATGCTCACGGCCCACAGGTCTATGCGCCCCAGCAGCAGTTTTTGTGGATTGAGCCACTCCTGCGTCACGGGTGCCACGCTCAGGCCACGCTGGCGCAGGTAGTCGTCGCGCGCGTCGCCCAGCACCGTGCCGATCACCAAGCCACGCGCATCGGCCAAGGTGTGCAGCGTCCGATGCTGCTCGACCAAGCCATACAATATCCACTGCGCTTCGTTGAGGGGGCCGATCCAGCGAAATTGCGCTTCGCGCTCTTGCGTGCGCGTGGTGGAAAAGATGCAGGTATCGGGCTCGCGCAGCGCTTGCGCATAGGCGCGCTTCCAAGGCAGCAATTCGATACTGTAAGCAATACCGGCGCGCGCCATGATGTCGCGCACCTTCGCCGTTTCGCGCCCGACGACGACATCGCCTTCCATCATGCTCGCTGGCGGCAGGTGCTCGCCAACGATACGCAGGCCGGCAGCAGCGACCAGCACCGGCATCAGCAGCGTCACTGCCAGCAGCCATGCCATGCTTGCTTGTTTCATGCTTGCTTTCATCTGCTACAGTCAATGCAAGCCGATGTCAGCATCGGCCCGCAGCAACATCGTTGCATATTTTCAATCACAGCATGCATGGGCGCCACGTCGCAACACGCCAACGCCGCTACGATCACCATGCAGGGGGAACGGGAAAAGAAGAATCACTGGCGGAAAACAGTAGGAGTCGAACCTACGGGAGAACGTCTGACGCCCTCCACCGGGTTTGAAGCCCGGCCACATCACCGGATGAGTGTGCTTTCCGCGGTACCTGAACTAGCTGTTGGGCAAGCCTGCAGTGTAGGACCATAGCGCCTGCGGGCGCAGTAAATGCCCATTGCCAACACGACGAGTATAACCTACGCGGTCAAAAAATTCCAAGACCTGGATCGCCCGCTTTCGGCCCAGGCCGCTAGCGTCGCGGAAGGTGGCGGCACCCACGGCACCATTGCCGGCAGGCAAACCTTCTTCCTGTTCGGCTTTTTCAGCCAGGCTACGCACCAGTTGCGCCAGCTCGGCCAGCGCCGCCTGGTGATAAAACAGGTCGTGCACCACCTGGCTGACCTGTCCTGCCTTGGCAAGTTTGCGCAACAGCCGGCGCGTTTCATCTTCGGCCAGGCCGAAGTCGCGCGCCAGGTCACGCGTCCACGGCGGATCGTAGCGCCCCTGCAGCAACAGCGCCAGCAAGGGTTCGGCCAGCGCCGCCTCCTGCGCCGTCAGCTCCACGCTGTGCGTCGGCAGATGCAGGCTGGCACCGCGCGCCTGCACCTCGCCGCGCGCCAGCAAGCCTTCGACCAGGTGGCTCCACAAAGCGTCTTCCATCTCCGCGTCAACGATGCGCTTCAAGCGCCACAGTTCCGGCCCTGCCTCATCGGGCGCGCGCGCGTGGAACACCGCCAGGGCGGCCAGTAGCCGCTCTTCCAGCGCGGCCTGCGCCGCCGGCGCCAGCAGCAGGGCATCGTTTGCGCGCAGAGCGATGCGGCGCGTATCGGGCGGCAGCGCGATGGCGTGCGCCGGCAGCAGCGACAGGCGCACCAGCAGCGACTCGCGCAAGCCCAGCGGGCTTTGCGCCAGCAGCGCCGCATAGTCGCCGTGCGCGACAAAGGCTGCCAGAGCATCGAGCCAGGCAAGCCTGGCCGGGCTGCGCCGCTTGCGCGCGGGGCCGAACGGATCGAGCACCATACCGCCGCCCACCGTTTGCGTCGCTTGCGCATTGCGCACGACGAAGCGGTCACCGGGCACGCCGTGCATGGGTGCGTCGAACACCAGCTGCACCCTGCCCGTCTGCCCCGGCCCCAAGCTTACGCCATCGAGCATGACGGCGCGCGCCACCTGGTGCGCCGCCCCCAAGTGCACGTGCAGCGGCGACCAGGCTTTCAATTGCACGCCCGCGTCGGGCAGCAAAGTCAGTTGCACGTCGAGGCGCTCCGAGCATTGTGCCAGTTGCGGCGCAACGATCCAGTTGCCCCGTTCGATGCGCTCGCGCTCGATGCCGGCCAGGTTCAGCGCCAGGCGCTGGCCCGCCAAGCCCGTGTCCGCCGCGCGGTTTTGCGCATGGATGCTGCGCACGCGCGCGCCTGTGCCGCCCGGCACCAGCTGCAGCGTGTGCCCCACCTTGGCCATGCCGGCCAGCGCCGTGCCGGTGACGATGGTGCCCTGCCCCGACAAGGTAAACACACGGTCCACGCCCAGGCGGAACAAGCGCCGCTCGTCGCGTTGCGGCAAGTCGTGCGCCACTTGCGTCAGGTGCGCCAGCAAGGCAGCCACACCGGGATCGTTGTCGCCGCTGGCAGCGGTGCAGAAAACCGGGCTGCCTGCGAGCGGCGTGCCGGCCAGCAGCGCCTCGATGTCGGCTGTCACCTGCGCCACGCGGGCGCCGTCGACGCGGTCGACCTTGCTCAACGCCACGGCGCCGCGCCCCACGCCGAGCAGCTGCAAAATAGCCAGGTGCTCGTGCGTCTGCGGCATGATGCCATCGTCGGCAGCCACCACTAGCAGGGCAAAGTCGATGCCCGTCACGCCGGAAGCCATGGTGCGGATGAATTTTTCGTGGCCAGGCACATCGATCACGCCCAGCACCGTGCCGTCCGCCAGCGGCAGATAGGCATAGCCCAGTTCAATCGAAATGCCGCGCGCCTGCTCTTCTTTCAGGCGGTCCGTGTGCACGCCCGTCAGCGCGCGCGTCAGCGTCGTCTTGCCATGGTCGATATGGCCAGCGGTACCGACGATCATGCGGATAACTCGGCGAGCTGCGCGATGAAAGCCGTCTCGTGCGGCGCCTCCAGGCAGCGCAGGTCCAGCCACAGCGCATCCTGGCCAATGCGCCCGATTACAGGACGTGGCAAGGCACGCAAACGCTGTTCCAGCGTTCCCAATGGATTACTCAGGCGCGAGCCCGGCACGCTGCGGATGGCCAAGCCAAAGCTGGGCAGCTGGTCGATGGGCAAGGCGCCGCTGCCGATCTGGCTTTTCATGGCTTCGGCCGTCACAACGTAGGCTTTTCCCAGCACCTGCTGCAACGCCGGCAGCAGCAGCTCGGCTTGCGCGCGCATGGCGGCCGCAGGCCGCGTCAGCAAGCGCAACGTGGTCAGGCGCTCGGCCAGCAAGTCCGGCGCGCGGTACAGCTGCAACACCGGAGCCAATGCCGCCAGCGTCAGTTTGCCCACGCGCAGCGCGCGTTTCAGGGGGTTGCGCTTGATCTTCGCAATCAGGTCGGCGCGTCCGACAATGATGCCGCATTGCGGGCCGCCCAGCAATTTATCACCGCTAAAGGTTACCAGGTCGGCGCCCGCCGCTATCGTTTCGCGCACCGTCGTTTCATGCGGTAGCCCGTATTGAACCAAATCAAGCAATGTGCCGCTGCCCAGGTCCACCGCCGTCGGCACGCCGTGTTTTGCACCCAGCGGCGCCAGTTCGTCGAGCTCCACGCTTTTCGTGAAGCCGGTGATCACGTAATTGCTACAATGCACTTTCATCAGCAAGCCGGTGTGCTCGTTGATGCCGTCCGCGTAATCGTCCAGATGGGTGCGGTTAGTACTACCCACTTCGCGCAGCACGGCGCCGGCGCGCGTCATGACGTCGGGAATGCGGAAGGCGCCGCCGATTTCCACCAGTTCGCCGCGCGAAACAATGACTTCCTTGTTCTGTGCCAAAGTGTTGAGCATCAGCAGCACGGCGGCGGCATTGTTGTTGACGATGGTGGCCGCTTCGGCCCCCGTCAGTTCACGCAGCAGCTCCTCGACCAGGTCGTCGCGGTCGCCGCGCTTGCCTGTCTCGAGGTCAAATTCCAGGTTCATCGGCGATTGCATCGCTTCCACCACGGCTTGCACGGCGGCGTCGGGCAGCAGCGCCCGACCCAAATTCGTATGCAGCACGGTGCCCGTCAGGTTGAACACGGCGCGCAGCTGCGAGCGCGATTGCGCCTGCAGGCGTTCGGCCATTTGCGCGACGATGGCAGCCAGTGATGCGCCCTCTTCACAGACGGCACCGGCCAGCATGGCGGCGCGCAATTCGGCCAGCACGGTACGCGCGCAGGCCAGGCTCTGCACGCGGCCATAGTGCGCAATCAGGCCCAGGCAAGCCGCGTCACCGAGGATGCGGTCGACCGACGGCAGGCGCACGGTTTGCCCTGTCATCATGGCTGCGCGTCCTCGCCGCTTTCGCTCTTGCCCAGCCACAGCAGCGGATTGCCGCTGGCGCGCTGGTAGCCCGCTTCGCCCACCAGCAGGTCGAGCATCAGGCTGGCCAGGTCGTCGGCCAGCGGCTCGACGTTGTAGTCATGCTCCTGATTGAAGACCTTGCGGTAGGTATGGCAGTCTTCGCAGGTTTCCGCGCGCGCCACCTTCTTGGGATCATTCGCCTTGTTGGGCAATTTATCGTCCTTCGCCGTCACGGGGTCGAACGGTGCCGCTTCGGCCGCGTCCAGGCCCTGATAGGCAATCTTGCCATTGTGTTCGCAGGTCGAGCACTTCACGCGCACCATATGCCATTCGCTTTCGCAGATACCGCAGTGCAGATAGCGATAGCCTTGCGATTGGCCGCCGATGCGGATCACGCTGGCGACGGGATGCGAACCACACACCGGACACAGGGTACCCGTTTCAAGGTCCGGCACGCGCGCGGCGCGCAGTTCGCTGGCCGATACCGACCACAGGATTTGCAGCGCTGCCGCAACGAAGGGCGCGTGCATGGGATTGAGGTTGTCGCCGTTTTCATCGAGCACGGCATCGGCGCAGGCATCGAGCGCTGACGCGTCGAGCGCGCGCAACTGGAGCAGCACCTGCGTCAAGCCGGCGGACAATGCCGGCACGCTCGCTGCCGTGACGGCCAGTTCATCGAGCACGCTGGCAAAGATGTCGCGCCACACGGGTGGACGGGCGCCGTTGACGGGCAACACGGGCATGCGGTGCTGCATCGCGCGGCGCAGCGCGTCGGGATCGGCGGCAGGCACGGCGCCAGGCGCCAGTTTTCCTACCACGGCGGCCTGCGCGTCGGCCAGCGCGGCCATCAGCACCAGGTAGCCCTGCATGCCCGCGTCGACGGGGATGCCCTTGATATTGCCTTGCGCCAACTCGCGCAAGCGCAAGGCGCGGGCCTTGAACAGGCTGTCAGGCTGCGGCAGCAGCAGGCGCGGAATCGCGTTGTGGTCCAGGCCTTCGATTTCGCCTGGCTGAAGAATGCGTTGTACCAATGGAGTTTTCCCATCAAAAAAGGCAAAGCAGAGCCAGCGGAGTTGGCTATGCTGTCAAAGTATTTTAATCGATATAGAGAAAGGGGCCGATCCTCTGGGACCGGCCCCGGCTCTTACAGCAGGGTCTCACTGACGACAGCTTAATCCTTGCTGTTGCGTATTACCGCCTCAAACCACTTCGGATGGTGCTTGCGCGCCCAGCCGTAAGTGACGGTGCCGCGCACCATGGCGCCGATCGAGCCCTTGACCCACAGCGCCGCATAGATATGCACGATGATGGCGCAGATGATACCGAAGGCACAAACAGCGTGCAGCAAGGCGGCAGCGCGGATGACGGGAATCGGGAAATAGAACGCGAAATACGCGCGCCAGATCACGATGCCAGACAGCAACAATCCCACCATGAAAGCGAGCAGCGCGAAGAACAGGATCTTCTGGCCGGCATTGTATTTGCCGATCTTAGGAAGCTTTTCCTCACGGTTGTTGAGCACGTCGTCCATCTGTTTCAGCCACTGCTTGTCGCCGTCCTCGAACTGGTTGTGGTGCCAGAAGCGCACCACCAGGATCGCGAACGAGACAAACATCAGCACGCCGGCAAACGGATGCAAAATACGCGTCCATTGCCCGCCGCCGAACAGGTTGGCCATCCATGCCATCGAAGGATGGAACATGGCCAGGCCGGACAGCGCCAGCATGACGAAAGTGATGGAAGTGACCCAGTGATTGGAACGCTCGTTGGGATTGTAGCGTTCAATCAGGGGATTGCCATCCTTGTCGAACAGCTTGCCATCGTGATGTTCACTCTGCTGTTCACTGTGATTCATGCTGTTCCTCCCGGATACGCTTGGCCTCTTCCAAGGCTTCGTGCTCTTCTTTCTTGCTCACTTCGTTCGGACCGATGCGCGTGTAATGGAAAAAGCCTGCCAGTGCCGTGGCAGCTATGCCGGCCACTGCCAGCGGCTTGGACCAGCCCTTCCAGAAGCCCACCATCGGACTGATGCGCGGGCGTTCCGGCAAGTTCGAATACAGCTTCGGCTTGTCGGCATGGTGCAACACGTACATCACGTGCGTGCCGCCCACGCCCAGCGGATCATACAGACCCGCATTCTCGAAACCACGCGATTTCAGGTCGACGATACGCTCTTCCGCATGCACCTTCATGTCTTCCTTGGTGCCGAAGAGGATGGCGCCGGTCGGACAGGTTTTCACGCAGGCCGGTTCCTGGCCAACGGCCACGCGATCCGAGCACAAGGTGCACTTGTAGGCGCGGTCGTCCTTCTTCGAAATACGCGGCACGTCGAAAGGACAGCCAGCCACGCAGTAGCCGCAGCCGATGCAGTTTTCCTGGTGGAAATCCACAATGCCATTCGTGTATTGCACGATGGCGCCCGGCGCCGGACAGGCCTTCAGACAGCCCGGGTCCTCGCAGTGCATGCAGCCATCCTTGCGGATCAGCCACTCGAGGTTACCGTCGTTGTCTTCGTGTTCGGCAAAACGCATCACCGTCCACGATTGCGGCGTCAAGTCCGTCGGATTGTCATAGGTGCCATGGTTTTCGCCGACTTCGTCGCGCAAGTCGTTCCATTCCATGCACGCTGTCTGGCAAGCCTTGCAGCCGATGCATTTCGACACATCGATCAGCTTGGCCACGGTGCCCGTCACCGGGCTGCGCGCTTGCGGCGGCGTTACCGTGGTAGCCGACAGGCGCCGGATATCTAAGGATTGCAGTGCCATTATTGAGCTCCCATCATGCTTTTTCCACCTTCACCAAGAAGGACTTGAATTCCGGCGTTTGCGAATTGGCATCCCCCACGCCTGGCGTCAGGGTATTAATCAGATACCCGGGCTTGGCCACGCCCGCAAAGCCCCAGTGCAACGGCAGGCCCACGGTATGCACCTGCTTGCCTTCGATCATCAGCGCTTTGATGCGCTTGGTGACCACGGCCTTGGCGATGATGTGGCCTCGCTTGGAACTGACGCGCACTTCACCACCGGCGACGACGCCGATGCTCTTGGCCAGCTCTTCGCCAATTTCAACGAATTGCTGCGGCTGGATGATGGCATTCAGGCGTGCATGCTTGGTCCAGTAATGGAAATGCTCGGTCAGGCGGTAGCTGGTCGCCACATGCGGATATTCCTCATGCGTACCGAGCATTTTCCGATCCTCGGCGAACACGCGCGCGGCCGGGTTGCTGGTCGCCATCGGATTTTTCGGATGCATCGGGTTGTAACCGAGCGGATTTTCGAACGGCTCGTAATGCTCGGGGAACGGCCCTTCGGCCATGGCGCCACGCGCAAAGAAACGCGCCACGCCCTCGCCCAGCATGATGAACGGACCCATGCCATTTTCCGGCGGTTCGTCGGCCTTGAAGTCGGGAATATCGGCCCCGCTCCAATTCGTGCCATTCCACTCGATCAACTTGCGGGTCGGATCGAAAGGCTTGCCTTTCAAGTCGCACGAAGCACGGTTATACAGCACGCGCCGGTTCGCCGGCCACGCCCAGGCCCAGCCCAGCGTCTGACCGATGCCGGTCGGGTCGCTGTTATCGCGCCGTCCCATCTGGTTGCCCGCCTGCGTCCAACTGCCGGCAAAGATCCAGCAACCGCTGCTGGTGCTGCCATCGTCACGCAATTGCGCAAACGAGGCCAGCTGCTCGCCCTTCTTCAGCAACAACTTGGTCGGATCTTTGAGATCGTACAAGTCGGCCAATGCCTTGCCGTTGAATTCGCGGGCGATTTCTTCCGGCTGCGGGTTATGCGGCTGCGCATAATTCCAGGTCAGGTTGACGATAGGATCGGGAAACTTGCCACCCTCCTTCTTGTACAGCGTGCGCATGCGCAAGAACAGGCCGGACATGATTTCCAGGTCGCTGCGCGCCTGGCCCGGCGGTTCGGCCGCCTGCCAGTGCCACTGCAGCACGCGCGCCGAGCTCACCAGCGAACCGCGCTCTTCGGCGAAGCAGGTGGTCGGCAAGCGGAACACTTCCGTCATGATCTTGGTCGGATCGACTTCGTGATATTGCCCGTGCGGCTTCCAGAATTCGCCCGTTTCCACGGCCAACGGGTCCATGATGACGAGGAACTTCAGCTTCGACAGCGCTTCTGTGACCTTCTGCTTGTTCGGCGCGGACGCCAGCACGTTGAAGCCCTGGCAGATATAGCCGGTCATCTTGCCTTGATGCATGTTCTCGATCGCTTGCATCAAGTCATACGGCTTGTCGAGTTTCGGCAAGTAGTCGAAGGCGTAATTGTTCTCGGCCGTGGCAAAATCACCCCACCACGTCTTCATGAAGCTGACGTGGAACTTGCGGTAATTGCTCCAGTAGCTGAGCTGGTTAGGCCGCAGCGGCTTGGTCGCGCGCGCAGCGATGTAGGCATCGAAATCCTGCTCGCGCTCGTTAGGCAGGGTCATATAACCTGGCAACAGGTTTGACATCAGGCCCAAGTCGGTCAAGCCCTGGATGTTCGAGTGGCCGCGCAAGGCGTTCATGCCGCCGCCGGCGATACCCATATTACCCAGCAACAACTGCACCATGGCGCCCGTGCGGATGGTTTGCGCGCCCGTCGAGTGGTGCGTCCAGCCCAGTGCGTACAAGATGGTACCCGCGCGTCCCGGCACGGCGGTCGAGGCGAGTGCCTCTGCCACCTTGTGGAACTTTTCAGGCGACACGCCACACGTGCGTTCGACCATCTCGGTCGTGTAACGTGCGTAGTGCTTCTTCATCATCTGGTAGACGCAGCGCGGATGTTCGAGCGTCGGGTCGACCTTGGCATAGCCATCGTCGCCGATCTCGTAATCCCAGGTGGCCTTGTCGGTGTACTTGCCTTTTTCCTTGTCATAACCCGAGAACAGGCCATCTTCGAACGCATAGTCTTCGCGCACGATGAAAGGCATGTCCGTGTAGTTACGCACGTACTCATGCTGGATCTTGTCGTTCGTCAGCAGATAATTGATGATCGCGCCGAGGAAAACGATGTCCGTGCCGGTGCGCGTGGCGCAGTAGTAATCTGCCACGGATGCGGTACGGGTAAAACGCGGATCGACAACAATCAGCTTGGCCTTGTTATGCGCCTTCGCTTCCGTTACCCATTTGAAGCCGCAAGGATGTGCTTCTGCTGCATTGCCGCCCATGACCAAAATCACATCGGCATTCTTGATATCGACCCAATGATTCGTCATCGCGCCACGGCCAAACGTCGGGGCAAGACCTGCCACCGTCGGTCCGTGTCATACACGCGCCTGATTATCAAAGGTCAGCATCCCCATGCTGCGCACTGTCTTGTGGGTCAGGTAACCGACCTCGTTGCTGCCGGCGGACGCGGCAAGCATGCCGGTGGAGAGCCAGCGGTTGACGGTCTTGCCGTCGGCATTCTTTTCGATCAGGTTGGCATCGCGATCATCCTTCATCAGGCGCGCGATCTTGTCGAGCGCCACATCCCAGGAGATCGGTTGCCATTCCGTGCCACCGGGTGCGCGGTATTCGGGCACTTTCAAGCGACTCGGACTGTGGATAAAGTCGATCAGACTGGCGCCTTTCGGGCACAGGGTGCCACGGTTTACCGGGTGATCGGCATCGCCTTCCACGTGGATGATGCTGGAGACGGCATTTTTCGCGCCGTCGCCCAGTCCATACAGCAGGATGCCGCATCCTACCGAACAATAAGGACACGTATTGCGTGTCTCGGTCGTGCGAGACAGCTTGTATTGCCGCACTTCCGCCATCGCCTGGCCCGGTGCAAAACCGAGCAAGGCGAGGCTGGAGCCAGCAATGGTCGCGCCAGTTACCCGAAGGAACTGGCGCCTGGACATCTGAACCATATTCAGGCCTCTATGATGTGAGTAAATAAAAAGTCATACGGTGTCATGGAGGTGTCATATCAATAAGATATAAGCACCATACCTGTTCCGCATGGCATCATTTTACCCCTCAAATCTCGTCAAGGCTTGGAGTGCTCGAATAAATTGCACATAGACAACATTTTTCCATAGGCAATAGGCGGCTACTCAAAACACTATCGCTACGCGAACAATGACTCCAAGCCGGTAGTGTGCGCACACATACAATTCTTCACTGATGAAAAACCAGGATCGCAAGCGACTTTTGAATGCGAACAAACTGCCAGGCTAGCGACAGACTGTCGCGCAAATCGTGCCCTTCGACGCCGTCACGGTGAAAGTCGGCAAGCCTTCCTCAGGCATAGCCGCCAGTGGCGTGACACCCAAGGTCAGGGGCAAGGCCTCGCAGTACGGCAATCGTGATCGCCTTGCCTGCGCGCATGCGCTGTTGCTGCAGAGAAGACCCTGACTGATGCCTGACTATGCCTGATTGTCATGATATGGACATCAAGCAGTGCGGTGGAAGGCAAGGCAACATGTAAGTGATAGTACTTATTGACTAGGTAATTGGTGCAGAAAAGCAACAATAAGTAAATATCGACAAGCAATTTAAATTGCTTGAAAAACTATTTCCGTGCGTCAATGCTATACTCGCCTCAGCTGGGCAGTAGCATTCCCACGCCGTCACACCCCTTGCTTTACCTCCACGGCGCGCACTGCGCGGCGCGGCGCCATGTCACCATGCGGCACCCGAAAACCACGATCCCCTGCGCCTTGCGGCGACTGCCTGCCCCTGCGGGCGGCGGCGATCATGACAATTAACTGTTAGGAATTACATGAAAAACCTGAACATCGGCAGCCGCCTTGGCGTCGGCTTTGCTATCGTATTGTTGCTGCTTGCCGCCTTGACCGTCACCGCTATCGTACGCATGCAAACGGCCAGCGCCCTGACTGACCGCCTGCTCAATACCAGCATCAAGAACCAGCGCATGGTGGCCGAATGGTCGAAGATCATCGAAGTGAACAGCGTGCGCGGCGTAGCCTCGTTTGAAATCGCGGATCCCGTCGTGCGCGCAAAAATCGAAGAAGATCTCAAAGTCGATGCGGCACGCTCCAGCAAGCTGCAAGATGATATCGCCGCCGCATTGCGCAATCCGGGCGTGATCGAGCAATTCAAGGTGGTGCGCAAGGTGCGCACCGACTATGTGACGACGCGCGCACGCGCCTTCAAGATGAAGGCCGACGGCGACATGGCAGGCGCCAAGGAAGTGTTCGACAAAGAAGTGACACCGATCACCAAGGCTTACCTGGCCGAAGTGAAGCAATTTGCCACCATGCAGATCAACGCTTCCGACGCCGTCGGCGCCAGCATCGTCGAGTCGTATAGCGACACCCGTGCCTTCCTCATCAGCATGGGCCTGCTGGCCGTGCTGATGGGCATCGGTTTCGCTTGGTGGATCACGCGCTCGATCACCGGCCCCATCCGCGACGCCGTGAAAGTGGCAGAAACCGTGGCAGCAGGCGACCTGAGCAGCACAATCACGGTGCAAGGCCGCGATGAAACAGGGCAGCTGATGCAGGCCCTGAAAAGCATGAACGACAGCCTGGTCGGCATCGTGAGCCAGGTGCGCAGCGGCACCGACACCATCGCCACGGCTTCCGCAGAAATTGCCGCCGGCAACCAGGACCTGTCGTCGCGCACGGAACAGCAAGCCAGTTCGCTGGAAGAAACTGCCTCGTCGATGGAAGAGCTGACCTCGACCGTAAAGCAGAATGCGGATAATGCGCGCCAGGCGAACAAACTCGCTGGCGACGCGGCCGGCATCGCCAGCCGCGGCGGCGCCGTGGTGGCGGAAGTGGTCGCCACCATGGGCGAGATCAATACCTCGTCGAAGAAAATCGTCGATATCATCTCGGTCATCGACGGCATCGCCTTCCAGACGAATATCCTGGCCCTGAACGCGGCTGTGGAAGCGGCACGCGCCGGCGAACAGGGCCGCGGCTTTGCCGTGGTGGCCACGGAAGTGCGCAACCTGGCACAGCGCTCGGCAGCGGCGGCCAAGGAAATCAAGGGCTTGATCGACGACTCCGTGCAAAAGGTCGACGTGGGCACGGACCTGGTCGACAAAGCCGGCAAGACGATGGAAGAAATCGTGCAAAGCATCGGCTTCGTCACATCCATCATGAGCGAGATCAGCAACGCCAGCGAAGAACAGAGCGCAGGCATCGAGCAAGTCAACCAGGCCATTTCCGAAATGGACCAGGTGACCCAGCAAAATGCAGCCCTGGTAGAAGAGGCCTCGGCCGCAGCCGAAGCGATGCAGGATCAGGCGAGCGAACTGGCGCAAGTGGTCAGCGTCTTCCGCCTGGACGCCAATGCGGCGACGACTGACCGTTTCAGCATGAAAGCGGCGCAACGCAGCACGCCTGCAGCGACGGCAAGCGCGGCCGCAGCGGCCCGCAAGGCTACGGCCCCTGCCCTGCGCCTGCCCGTGACACGCGCCAACAGCAAGGCAGCCAAGCCTGCCGAAGGCGAGTGGGAAGAGTTTTAAACGCTGAAGATCGATGCGTGGCAGTGACTGCCACGCAGGCGCAGCAGCCAGGCATCAGCCCAGCCTGGCTTGCGCATCCTGAATCAGTTTTGCCAGCTCGCGCGGCGCAGATTGGGCCAGAAATGCCAGCGCCAGCGCCTGCGGATCGATAGCCGCATCCGCTGGCAAGCCATGCTCGAAGCCACCCACCATATAGAGGCAGAAGTGCGGCGATTCGGCCCGCGTTTCCACATACCAGCAACCCGCATGACTCTGTACAAAGTATTCGCCGATAAAGTAGCCGAGCGTGGTTTTTACCCACTGCCAGCTCTCGTCGCGGATGACGATGGTGCGCATGGCCGCATCGATGTAAGGCAGGTATTCGGCCGCATTCGTCAATACTTCGTGCGCGGGCTGGATACCCAGACGTTCGACAAAATTCACCAGCGACGCCCCCAGCGCGTCATAGTAAGCATCGAAACCCGCCTGGCTCTGTTGTAACAATTGTTCTTCTTCGTTCGACAGCATTCACACTCCACAGACATTCATCAATTGCGTCCATTTTCAATCAATGGCGCAGATCACGGCATCGCCCATTTTACGCCGCGTGCACAGCCACGTCAGCGCTCTGCTGCAGGGCTTGGTTGCGGGCGGACAAATGCGGCAATGCTGGGCTACCGCTCCCCCCGGCAGCGACGCACGCGCCTTTCCTCAAGCACGGCATGCAGATGATGATGAACAGTCGATTCTGCGGCTCATGCGAGATTAACACCGTAGCAAGGTAGGGCAACAGACAAAAAAATAGCCCACTATAAAGTGGGCTATTTTTTTTATCTGGAGGCGAGGACGGGAATCGAACCCGTCTAAACGGCTTTGCAGGCCGCTGCATAACCTCTTTGCTACCTCGCCAGAGGAACTGCTAGGGTGCGCCTTGCGGCCCACCTTGAAAACTGGAGCGGGAGAAGAGTCTCGAACTCTCGACCTCAACCTTGGCAAGGTTGCGCTCTACCAACTGAGCTACTCCCGCATTGGAGCTTGTTTACTACTTAATCACGCCACGTACTGAGCGGATAAAAAAAGGAAGCCAGCTTAGCTTCCCTTTAGAATTCTGGAGCGGGAGAAGAGTCTCGAACTCTCGACCTCAACCTTGGCAAGGTTGCGCTCTACCAACTGAGCTACTCCCGCATTGGAGCTTCTATTTTCTGCTACTGCCATCCTACCGTACTGCCTCCAGCTTGCGCTGGAGCGGGAGAAGAGTCTCGAACTCTCGACCTCAACCTTGGCAAGGTTGCGCTCTACCAACTGAGCTACTCCCGCATACGAACTACTATTTTACTGCCTTTTACACCCGTTTACCAGTGCTGCTTTACTGCTGATCCAGCATTCACTGGAGCGGGAGAAGAGTCTCGAACTCTCGACCTCAACCTTGGCAAGGTTGCGCTCTACCAACTGAGCTACTCCCGCAGTGGACAACATTGTATCAGAAGCTCTACTGCACCGCCAGTACTACTTTTTACTGCATCTGCTGTTTTTACCTATGACACGATCCAGAAAACTGGAGCGGGAGAAGAGTCTCGAACTCTCGACCTCAACCTTGGCAAGGTTGCGCTCTACCAACTGAGCTACTCCCGCGTCATCAACAACAGGCCAGCATTATAGAGGGATTACAGGGACTGTCAACTGGCAATATCTGGTCTTTTGCAAAATATTTGAAGTCAGAGCATGTGGGCCTGCCCCCTTTCAATGCAAATTGCCGGCCTTTTCCTTGATCAACGGCCATGCCAGGCGCAGGTAATAGAACATCGACCATACCGTCAGCACGCTGGCGATCCACAGCAGCTTTTCGCCCCACACGTGGGTATCGATCGCGCCGAAGATCACGTCGTGATACAGCAGCAAGGGAATGGCCGTCATTTGCGCAGCCGTCTTGATCTTGCCGATCGAACTGACGGCCACCGATTTCGATGCGCCAATCTGCGCCATCCATTCACGCAATGCGGAAATGGTGATTTCACGGCCAATGATGATGAAGGCCAGCACGGCATTGACGCGATCGAGCTGCACCAGCACCAGCAAAGCGCCCGCCACCATCAGCTTGTCGGCGACCGGATCGAGGAAGGCGCCAAAGGCCGAGGTCTGGTTCCAGCGCCGCGCGAGAAAACCATCGAACCAGTCGGTGACGGCGGCAACAATGAAGACCAGGGTGGCGACGAGGTTCTGGTCGCCATGCAGCAGCATCGACGGCGGCAAGTAAAACACGCCGACGACGAGTGGGATCAGGGCCACGCGCAGCCAAGTCAAAAGGATGGGAATATTAAAAGGCATAAGCAAACAATCGGCCAACGGGTGAATTGAACATGAAGAAAGCGTAAAGAAAGCGCCCCTAGTCTACATGGCCCAGGGGCATTAGCCTAGTGCGCTTGCCGCAGCACCGGAGCAGGCAATCAGGAACCCGAACAAAACCACCGCGAGCGACGACGAATCGCCACGCACTGTCGATTTGCGCAGGCGTTCTAATGCAACTGCTTGTAAATCTCTTCCGCAAGCTGCGTCGAAATGCCCTCCACCGACATCAAATCCTCGACGCTGGCGTCGACCACGCCGCGCAAGCCGCCAAAACGCGACAGCAGTTTCTGCCGGCGCTTGGCGCCTATGCCTTCTATCTCTTCCAGGCGCGAGGTCTGACGTGTCTTGGCGCGCTTGGCGCGCATGCCCGTAATGGCAAAGCGGTGCGCCTCGTCGCGAATTTGCGCGATCAGCATCAAGGCTGCCGACTCTTTGCCCAGCGCTTGCGGCGCACGCCCATCGACGAACAGCAGGGTTTCCAGGCCCACCTTGCGCCCTTCCCCCTTGGCCACGCCGACGATCAAGCTGATATCGAGTCCCAGCTCGGCAAATACCTGGCGCGCCATTTCGATCTGCCCCTTGCCACCATCGATCAGCACCACGTCGGGCATCACGCCATCGCCATTGGCCACCTTTTCATAGCGGCGCATCAAGACCTGGCGCATGGCCGCGTAATCGTCGCCGGGGGTGATGTCGTTGATGTTGTAACGCCGGTATTCGCCATTGTGCATGGCGTGGTGATGAAATACCACGCACGACGCCTGCGTCGCCTCGCCCTGCGTGTGGCTGATGTCGAAACACTCCACGCGCAAGTTGTCGATCTCTTCCATTTCCAGTCCCAGCGCCTCGGCCAATGCACGCGTGCGCGACTGCTGCGAACCCTGCTCTGACAGCAAGCGCGCCAGCGAAATCTCGGCGCCTTTTTGCGCCATCTCCAGCCATTGGCGACGCTGCCCCTGCGGCTGAAAGATCAGGTTAATGCGGTGGCCGCACTGCTCCATCAGCGCCACCATCAGGGCTGGCTGGTCAAACTCGATATTCAGTATCAGGGTGCCGGGAATGAATTTTTCCGTGTAGTGCTGGGCCAGGAAGGCCGCCAGCACTTCCACCTCGATCGCTTCTTCGGCAATCGCTGCCGCGTCGCTGAACTGACTGGGGAAATAGGCACGGTCGCCCAGGTGGCGCCCCCCGCGCACCATGGCCAGGTTGACGCAGGCGCGCCCGCCCTGCACCAGCACGGCGAGGATGTCGACATCGGCGTCGTCCGTGGTCTCCATGCTTTGCTGGTGCAGTACGCGCGACAGCGAGCCAATCTGGTTGCGCACCACTACCGCCTGCTCGAATTTCAGCTCGGCGGCAAAGGCGTGCATCTTCTTTTCCAGGTCCGCCATCACTTCGCTCTGGCGCCCGCGCAGGAAGCGCGCCGCATTTTCCACGTCGTTTTTATAGTCTTCCTTGCTGATCAGGTCGACGCAGGGCGCGCTGCAGCGGCCAATCTGGTGCAACAGGCAGGGCCGCGTGCGGTTCGCATACACGCTGTCCTCGCAGGTGCGGAGCAAAAATACCTTTTGCAAGATCTGCATCGATTCCTTGACGGCCCAGGAACTGGGGAACGGCCCGAAATACTGGTTTTTCTTGTCCACCGCGCCCCGGTAATACACCATGCGCGGCGCATCGCCATGCGTGATTTTCAAATAGGGGTACGACTTGTCGTCGCGAAACAGAATGTTGTAGCGTGGCTGCAGCGCCTTGATCAGGTTGTTTTCCAGGATCAGCGCCTCGGCTTCGCTATGCGTCACGGTCGTTTCCAGGCGTGCAATGCGCTCGACCATCATGGCGATGCGGGGGCTGGCCAGATTCTTTTGAAAATAGCTAGCGACGCGTTTTTTCAGATCACGCGCCTTGCCGACATACAACACCTTGTCGGCGGCGTCGAAATAGCGATACACGCCAGGCAGGTTGGGCAGCTTGGCGACCGTCGCCAGCACCTGCGCGCGCGGGTCGGGTGGCGTTTCCATGGAATTGAGATCGGATATTGCTTCAGTCATTGCTGGCTCATTGCGCGCTCATCGTTACACTGCTTGTTCCACGATCACGAACGCGACCGCATAGTCTTCTTCATCGCTGATCGTCACTTGCGCGCTCAGGCGGTTTTCTTGCATGAAGTGCGCCAGCACGCCACTGCACACGATCATCGGCTTGCCGCTGGCATGGTTCAGCATTTGCGCCGCAGGCCACGTCATCGGCATGCGCAAGCCCAGGCCAATGGCCTTGGAAAATGCCTCTTTGGCCGCAAAGCGGGTGGCCAGAAAACGCACGCCGCGCACCGCGTTCTTGGCGCTGCGGGCATGGAATTTCTCCATCTCCTGCGGTCCCAGTATTTTCTGCGCGAAACGCTCGCCGTGGCGCGCCAGTGCCGCCTCGATGCGCGCAATCTTGCAGATATCGGTGCCGATACCGTAGATCATGCTGCCTCCTTGGTGCGCGCGTTTATGCTTTGCTGCCCAGGCGCGCGGCCACCATGATGGCCTTCATTTCGCGCACGGCATTTTCCCAGCCGACAAACACGGCGTGCGCAACGATGGCGTGGCCGATGTTCAGTTCAGTAATGTCAGCAATGGCTGCAATCGCCTGCACATTGGTGTAATGCAAGCCGTGGCCCGCGTTGACCTTCAGGCCGCGGCCCACGCCGAACAGCACGCCGGCTTTGATGCGTTCCAGCTCGGCCAATTGCTCGGCGCCTGCCGTGTCGGCATAGCGCCCCGTGTGCAGCTCGATCACCGGCGCACCGAGCTCGGCAGCGGCAGCGATCTGCTGCTCGTCGGCGTCGATGAACAGACTCACGCGGATGCCCTCGCCTTGCAATTGTTTGACCGCAGCTTGCACTTCCTTGAAGTAGCGCACCACGTCCAGCCCCCCTTCGGTGGTCACTTCCGTGCGTTTTTCCGGCACCAGGCAAACGTCGGCCGGCTTGATGACGCAGGCGAAATCGAGCATTTCCTGCGTCACGGCCGCCTCCAGGTTCATGCGCGTGAGCAACTGCGGCGCGATGGCGATCACATCGGCATCCTTGATATGGCGACGATCTTCGCGCAAATGCAGGGTAATGCCATCGGCGCCCGCCTGTTCGGCCAGCAAGGCCGCGCGCAGCGGGTCGGGATATTGCGTGCCGCGCGCATTGCGCAAGGTGGCCACGTGGTCGATATTGACGCCCAGGTCGATGACAGGGCCGGAAGGCTGCAAAAAGCTCATATATTGGTATCCGTAAAGTGCCTTGGCGCTGCATGGCAAAGAGCAGCACTACAGCTGCATTAAATCGATCAGTATCTGGCGCGTGTTCAAAGTGGCGCCCCCCATTTGATGGGCCAGCAAAAAGCGCATCAGCAGCTTGCTTTGCGCCTGCGTGGCCACGTCTAGATAATCTTCGCGCTGCATGTCGAGCAAGGTCTTGCCCGTGATCTTAGGCCAGGCATCGCTGGCGCGTGCCGGGCGCGGACCCCGTTCCGGGTCGACCACGTAGACTTGCCCCGCCTCGACGATCTGGCGCGTGCCGGTGCAGTGCGTCAGGTCAGCCGCCACGCCCGTTTCCTTGAGCAGGGCGCGCTCGAACTTGCGCAGCACGATAGGCGGCGGCTCATTGTGCGCCAATTGATTCAAGGTGGCAACGTAGTGGTCGAACAGGACCGGATGCGGATCGTCGCGCGCCAGCAATTTCACCAACAGTTCGTTCAAATAGAAACCACACAGCAGCGCGGTCTTTTCTAGCGGCAACATGCCACCGACCCATTCGGCACCCGTCAAAATACGCAGTTCGGATTTGCCCGTCCAGCCCGCTTGCAGCGGTTGAAACGTCTGCAGCACGCCGCGCAACTGCGAATGGGGCCGCTTGGCGCCCTTGGCGACGAGCGCGATGCGACCGTACTCGCGCGTGAACACGTCGACGATGAGGCTGGTTTCTTTGTGCGGGTAGCTGTGCAGCACGAAGGCTGGCTGGCCCGTGATGCGGCCGTCGCGCGCGGGCGCACGGCTGCGCCGGGGGGCAGCCGAGGTGGGCGCTGCGGAAGGTGCGGAAGGTGCGGCCGGCGGCGCGATGGCCACCGGCGGGG
This sequence comes from Janthinobacterium sp. CG_23.4, assembly GCF_029892305.1. Taxonomy (NCBI): domain Bacteria; kingdom Pseudomonadati; phylum Pseudomonadota; class Betaproteobacteria; order Burkholderiales; family Oxalobacteraceae; genus Janthinobacterium; species Janthinobacterium sp. CG_23.4. The sequence goes on from NZ_JARXUX010000001.1 coordinate 3,108,829, forward strand.
GCGCAGATGTGGAGACAGCAGGTGAGGCTGGCGCGATATCAAGCTGCGCTGGCGTGGTGGTGCTCATGCGTGTAGCGTCGCCCCCGGGTTGCCGATTACTCGTAGCCGTAAGCGCGCAAGCCCGCCTCGTTGTCGGCCCAGCCCGACTTGACCTTGACCCAGATTTCCAGGTACACGGGGCCGCCGAAGAGTTTTTCCATATCCAGGCGGGCCTGCGTGGACACTTCCTTCAGGCGCGCGCCCTTGTTGCCGATGATCATGGACTTGTGCGTATCACGCTCGACCAGAATGGCGGCGAAGACGCGCCGCAGATCGCCTTCCTGCTCGAATTTCTCGATCAGCACCGTGCTCGTGTACGGCAATTCGTCGCCGACAAAGCGGAAGAGTTTTTCGCGCACGATTTCCGAGGCGAGGAATTTTTCGCTGCGGTCCGTGATGTCGTCCGGGCCAAAGATCGGCTGATTTTCCGGTAGGAAACGCTTGATCTCGTTTTGCAAGCCTTCCAACTGGAAATGCAGCTTGGCCGAAACGGGGACGATGGCGGCGAAGTCGCGCATGGCGGCAATTTTTTGCGCAAACGGCAACAATACGGCCTTATCCTTGACCCGGTCGGATTTATTGATGACGAGGATGCATGGTACTTCCTTCGGCAGCAAGTCCATCACTTGCTGGTCGGCCGGGCCAAAGGTACCCGCCTCGATCACGTACAGAATGACGTCCGAGGAAATCAGGGTATTGGTGACGGTCTTGTTGAGCGTCTTGTTCAGCGCGTTCGAGTGACGCGTCTGGAAACCAGGCGTATCGACATAGATGAACTGCGCATCGGGCACCGTCTGAATGCCCGTGATGCGGTGGCGCGTGGTTTGCGCCTTGCGCGAAGTGATACTGACCTTGGCGCCGATCAGCACGTTCATCAGGGTCGATTTGCCCACGTTCGGGCGGCCCACGATGGCGATATAGCCACAGCGGAAGTGGTCGGGCATTTTGGTGGCTGTCATGCTAGTGTCGATTCTGTTTAGTGTGAGCGGCGATCGCCGGGGCCACAGGGGCTACCGCGGCGTCGCTCTGGATGGTGGCAATGCCGGCCAGCTTGAGCTGGGCGGCGCGCGGTTTGGGCTTGCGGCTGGCGGCAGGCGACTTCAGCAGCGCCTGCTCAGCCACGTCCAGCGCCAGTTTGGCGGCAGCTTGCTCACCGGCGCGGCGGCTTCCGCCACGGCCGTAGACCTGGATATTCAATTTCGGCACCAGGCATTCGATCTCGAATTCCTGGCTGTGGGCGGCGCCGTGGGTGGCCACCACATTGTACTGTGGCAGCGAAATTTTCTTGCTTTGCAAAAACTCCTGCAGCAAGGTCTTGGCATCCTTGCCCAGGGTTTGCGGATCGACCGAGTCGAGGATGGGAATGTAGAAGGCGCGGATCACCATGCTGGCAGCGTCAAAACCCGTGTCGAGGAAAATGGCGCCCAACAAGGCTTCCAGGGTATCGGCCAGGATAGACGGACGGCGGAAACCGCCAGACTTCAGCTCGCCTTCGCCCAGGCGCAAAAATTGCGACAATTCCAGCGTTTGCGCGATCTCATATAGCGACTGCTGCTTCACCAGATTGGCGCGCAGGCGCGAAAGGTCGCCCTCGTCGATGGACTTGAAGCGTTCGTACAGGATGGAAGCGACCACGCAATTGAGGATGGAGTCGCCCAGAAATTCCAGCCGCTCATTATGCAAACTGCTGTGGCTACGGTGCGTCAAGGCTTGCTGCAACAGGCCAGCATCCTGGAACGTATAGCCTAAACGGTTTTGCAATAGCTGAAGATTCATTGTTGTTTCTGTATCATCTGAGTAATTCGGCTGGCCACCGCGCGCGACATCGGCGCGGTAGCCATGGGCAGTCTGCCTCGGCAGACCCGGCCGGCTTAGTGTATGCCGCCCACGCGTTTCGGATTGCTGAAGCTCATCCACACCAGGAAAGCTTTGCCGACGATGTTCTCGTTCGGCACGAAGCCCCAGTAGCGGCTGTCGGCGCTATTGTCGCGGTTATCACCCATCATGAAGTAATTGCCTTGCGGCACCACACAGGTAAAACCGTCTTCGTTGTAGCGGCAGGCATCCTGCTGCGGGAAATCCTTCACTTCGCGCAAGTTCAACGCGGGAGCAGGCTCGTCGTTAAGGATGCGGTGGCTCACGCCCGTCAGGTTTTCTTCCAACTGCTTGTGGTAGACCGTGCTTTCGTCGTCCAGATAGTCGTCCAGCGCGGTGTACGCCACATCCTTGCCGTTGACCGTCAAGCGCTTGTTTTCATAGGTGATTTTATCACCAGGCACGCCGATCACGCGCTTGATGTAGTCTTGCGACATATCTTTCGGGTACTTGAACACCATCACGTCGCCGCGCTGCGGATCGTTCACTTCAATGATGCGCTTGTTGACGATCGGCAAACGAATACCATAGGTGAACTTATTCACCAGAATCAAATCGCCCACCAGCAAGGTCGGCACCATCGAGCTCGACGGGATCTTGAACGGCTCGTACAGGAATGCACGCAGACAAAACACCAGGGCGATGACGGGGAAGAAACTGCCCGAATACTCGACCCAGGTCGGCTGGCGCAACAGCGCTGCCTCGATGGTGGCGCGGCTGCCGCCGGCGTCGGACTTGATACCCTCGGCGGCCAGCTTGGACTGACGCGCATCGAAGTCAGCCAGGGCGCGGTCGGCCGCCTGGCGGCGCTGCTTGGCCAGGTAAAACACATCGAGGCACCAGACCAGGCCCGTCAACACCATCAGCACGAACAAAATTAAAGCGAAATTTCCTAAAATCACTTGCAGGTTCATTGATCAACCATCCACTTGTAAAATTGCCAGGAATGCTTCTTGCGGGATCTCCACGGAACCCACTTGCTTCATGCGCTTCTTACCCGCTTTTTGTTTTTCCAGCAATTTTTTCTTGCGACTGATATCGCCGCCATAGCACTTCGCCAGCACGTTCTTGCGCAAGGCTTTGACGTTCTCGCGCGAAATGATGTTGGCACCGATGGTTGCCTGAATAGCCACGTCGAACATCTGGCGCGGGATCAGTTCACGCATCTTGGCGGCGACCTGGCGGCCACGGTACTGGCTGTTCGAACGGTGCACGATGATGGCCAACGCATCGACTTTTTCGCTGTTGATCAGCATGTCGACCTTGACCACGTCGGCCGCGCGGTATTCCTTGAACTCGTAATCCATCGAGGCATAGCCGCGCGACGTCGATTTCAGGCGATCGAAGAAGTCCAGCACGATCTCGGCCATCGGCATTTCATACACGAGCTTGACCTGGCGGCCGTGGTAACTCATGTCCATCTGGATGCCGCGCTTGCCGATACACAGGGTGATGACGGAGCCGACGTATTCCTGCGGCATGTACAGATTGACCGTGACGATAGGCTCGCGCACTTCCTCGATGCGCGACGGATCGGGCATCTTCGACGGGTTGTCGACGTTGATCAGGCTGCCGTCGCGCTGGATCACTTCATACACCACGGTAGGCGCCGTGGTAATGAGGTCCATGTCGAATTCGCGCTCTAGGCGTTCCTGCACGATTTCCATGTGCAGCAAGCCCAGGAAGCCGCAGCGGAAGCCGAAGCCCAGCGCCTGCGACACTTCCGGCTCGTACATCAGGGCCGCGTCGTTCAATTTCAGCTTTTCCAGCGAGTCGCGCAGCGCGTCGTACTGGTTCGCTTCCACAGGGAACAGGCCGGCAAACACTTGCGGCTGCACTTCCTTGAAGCCGGGCAATGGCGCGGCGGCAGGACGGCTGACCAGGGTCACGGTATCACCCACCTTGGCCGCCTTCAATTCCTTGATGCCGGCGATGATGAAGCCCACCTGGCCTGCCGACAATTGCGGCAAGGATTGCGAACGCGGCGAGAACACGCCGATGTCTTCCACCAGTTGCACCGAATCGGTGGCCATCAGGCGGATCTTGTCTTTCGGTTTCAGGGTGCCGTTGACCACGCGTACCAGCATGACCACGCCGACATAGGCGTCATACCAGGAGTCGACGATCAGCGCCTGCAGCGGCGCATCAGGATCACCCTTCGGTGGCGGCACCTTGACGATCAGTTGCTCGAGCACGTCCAGTACGCCAAAGCCGGTCTTGGCCGAGCAATGCACGGCGTCGCCCGCGTCGATGCCGATCACGTCTTCGATCTCGGCAATAGCGTTCGGCGGGTCTGCGTTGGGCAAGTCGATCTTATTCAGGACAGGCACCACTTCCACGCCCAGGTCCAGCGCCGTGTAGCAGTTGGCGACTGTTTGCGCTTCCACGCCTTGCGACGCATCCACCACCAGCAGCGCGCCTTCGCAGGCGGACAGCGAGCGCGACACTTCATAGCTGAAGTCGACGTGACCAGGCGTATCGATCAGATTCAGGTTATAGATCTGGCCATCGCGCGCCTTGTAGTGCAGGGCCGCCGTCTGCGCCTTGATGGTAATGCCGCGCTCGCGCTCCAGATCCATCGAATCGAGCACCTGCGCCTCCATCTCGCGGTCGGACAAGCCGCCGCACAATTGAATGATGCGGTCAGCCAGGGTCGATTTACCGTGGTCAATATGGGCGATGATGGAGAAATTGCGTATGTTGTTCATTAACTAATATATGTGCGAGTGACGACACTGCTTTAACAGGAATCATGGGGATCATGCTCGGGCCAAAACCGGGCGCCCCACTCATGATGAAAAAAGCGCTCCGAGCAGGACATCTGCATGCCCAGGCGAGCGCTTTTGAAGCGACAGAAGCTGCTGCCTCGGACAGTAGCTTTTTCGACCTCCCCATTTTACCGGATTTCAGAGCGGAAAGCCCGTCTTTCAGAGACCGGCACCGGGCGAGGCGACATTTTCAGCTGTTTTAAGCAGCAGAATGGTGCAATGCAGTGTCAATATTGACATTTCAACTATGCCAGGCAGCGACGTACGGCGGCCACATCCAGGAAATAATGGCATAGCTCGGGTTGGGTCAGGTCGCCAAACAGCACGGGCACAAGCTCATCGAAACGCGCCAGCAGCGAGGCATCGGGCGAAGTGTCAATATCGATCACATCTACCGTAAATGCTTGCTCAGGCGGCTGCAGCAGGAGCAAGGCGTCGAGCATGTCCTGGCATAAATGGCAGTAACTGCGGGAATAAAGGGTGAAATGCATGCGGAAAAAGGGGAAAGGCATCCCGGCAGGACCGGGATGCAGATTAGACCAGAAACCTACTTGAGCGCAGGACGCAGCGAGACGAACTGTGCCGTATCGCCACGGCGCACCAGCACCGCTGACGACTTCTTCGAATCGAGCTTGGCCACCAGGGCAAGGAACTGCTTGGCATCTTTCACGGCAACGTTATTCAATTGCAAGATCACATCGCCAGGCTGCAGGCCAGCCCGGGCCGCCACGCCATCGGCATCATCGACCAGCACGCCCGCATCGATCTTCAATTCCTGCTTTTTCGCAGCCGGCACATCGCTGACTTTCAACCCCAGTGCATTGACGGCTTGCGCCTCGGGCTCCCTGGCGCCCTTCTTGGCCGTTTTACCGCCTTCCAGTTCGACGACGGTAACAGCAATCTCTTGCTGCGCGCCATTGCGCCAGACGCTCACCGTCGACTTGCCATTGACGGCAGCGCCGCCTACCAGGCGCGGCAGGTCGGACGAACGCTCGATCAGGGCGCCGTTGAATTTCAGGATGATGTCACCGGGCTTGATGCCCGCCTTGTCTGCCGGACCACCGGGCTCCACCATCGACACTTGCGCACCCTTGGCATTGGGCAAGCCCAGCGATTCTGCCACGTCCTTGCTCAGCTCGCCGATCTGCACGCCGATGCGCCCGCGCACCACTTTCCCCGTCTTTTTCAGTTGCTCGCCCACGCGCATGGCTTCATCGATAGGTACGGCAAACGAAATGCCATTGTAGGCGCCGGACAAGGTGGCGATCTGCGAATTGATGCCGATCACTTCGCCCCGCATATTAATCAAGGGCCCGCCCGAGTTGCCGGGATTGACAGCCACGTCGCTCTGAATCAGGGGCAGGTAGTCGCCCGTGTCACGGGACTTGGCGGAAATGATACCTGCCGTCACCGTATTTTCCAGGTTGAATGGCGATCCGATGGCGATGACCCACTCGCCCGCGCGTATCTTGTTCGAGTCGCCGATGCTCAGGCGCGGCAAATTGGCGCCCTCGATTTTCAGCAGGGCCACGTCGGTGCGCGCATCGGCACCGATCACCTTGGCCTTGAATTCGCGCTTGTCCGTCAGGGTCACGTACACCTCGTCGGCACCGTCGACGACATGGGCATTGCTCAGGACGTAACCATCGTTTGAAATAATGAAGCCGGAACCGACACCGCGCTGGACTTCCTGCTCCTGCGGCACGCCGCGACGGCCGCCGCGCGGCCCCTGCTGGCGCGGCACGGGCATGGCGCCGCCAAAGAAACGGCGCAAAAATTCCTGCATTTCCTGCTCATCCTGACCGCCCGCGCCGGGCGTATTCATTTTCAGGCGCTCAGTGGTGCGGATATTGACTACGGCCGGGCCGACGGCGTCGACCAAGTCCGAGAAATCGGGCAACTTCACGGCCGACACGGCGGCATGCGCTGGTGGCGCCAGGCCCAGCATGCTGGGAGCAAGAAAGACGCCAGCCGTACCGAACAATAAAGCGGAAAGCGTCTTCACTGAAAACGACTTGCTGGCGGCACACATGTTTTTTTTCATGGAAAGGATCTTTTCGAGTATATAAACGGATCAAAACGCGAATCAGGCGATTGCCTGCGTGCATGATTGGCCGTCATGACGGCATCCCAGGGGCAAACACACCTGGCAGCGCGCATAGCAAACAATGCAACAATATATCGCAAAGCAATATATTGCCTGCGCACAGTGTCAATCGTAGCGAAGTCCAGTGTCAAGAGGGCCAACAGGATATTAAGCCTGGCATAAGATGGAAGTACGCTAGCGCTGCACCAGCGATGCCGCTTCCAAGGACTCGGCCGCGGCGGCCGAAACGCTGGCAGTGGACAGGGGCGGCAATGACTGCGCAGGGACAGCCTGTCCGCCAGGCACCACCTCGGCGGCCAGCCGGCTGGCCAGGCGCGCGTCGAATTGGGCGCTCAGGGCATGGCCGCCCTGCTCCGAGCGCAGCACGTCGCTGATCAAGCGATAGGCCTGCCATGCCTGGCGGCCCTGATCCATGTCGAGGGCGGCAAAAGCCAGTTCGCGTTCGCTCGCCGCCAGCTCGCCATCGACCAGGGCCGAAATCGTCTCGTGCAATCGTGTATGCGTATCCATGATGGGTCCTGCCATTTCAAGAGAATGGTTGCGCAAACCGGAGGCAACCATATATCGTTCATGTGTCCAAGATTACCAGCGCTTGTCAAGCGGCATGTCCAACAACGGTTTCAATTTCTCCGCTATCACTTCACGCGCGCGAAAAATGCGGCTGCGCACGGTGCCGATGGGGCACGCCATGATCGCCGATATCTCTTCATAGCTGAGGCCCTCGATCTCGCGCAGCACGATGGCGGTGCGCAAATCGATGGGCAGCAACGCCATGGCCGCATTGACGGTGGCGGCAATTTGCTTGCTGGCCAGCACCGATTCAGGCGTATTATTATCGCGCAATTTACTGCCGTCATCGAAAGACTCCGCCTGCTCGATGTCGGTATCGCTGGACGCGATGGCGCGCCGACCCTGCGTGGCAAGATAATTCTTGGCCGTATTGATACCGATGCGATACAACCAGGTGTAAAAAGCGGCATCGCCGCGAAAATGGCACAGCGCACGATATGCCTTGATAAAGGCTTCCTGCACCACGTCTTCGGCCTCCGACGGGTCATGCACGAGGCGCGACACCAGGCGCATCAAGCGGCGCTGGTATTTCGATACCAGCACATCGAATGCCCGTTTGTCGCCAGCCTGCACCCGCTCGACCAGTAACTGATCATACTCGCGCTCTGTGCTCACGCCGAATGCCCCTGTAGTCATGCAGCGTGGCGTCTGTATGGGTATAGAGTTGGCCCGCTGCAAGAAGTTCAGTGTTCGCCCACGTTTATTCTTCGCCACTGCGTACCGCGATCGCCCGGCACGCCACGGCCAGCGGGCGAAAGGCGGCGCAACTGCCGCCACGCTGCACCCACACCTGCGTGCGCCGCCCCGCCGCATCGGCCAGGCACAGCACCAGCAACGAAGGCCACAGGGTCGAGCCCGGCAACAGGCGCAGCACAGGTGGCACAGGTGGCACCGACGGTCCCGCGCCGGCCGCTTCCGCCGCGCCGCCGGCAGCACTCGCCGGCATCCCGTCATGCTCCAGATATACCGTCAGCCGCAGCTGGCCGACCGGCGAAATATCAAGTACCTGCGGCTTTCTGCGCTGGCACAGCAAAGCGAGCAAAAATATGCCGCCAGCCACACTCGACAGCGCACCGGCCCAGCCCAGCGCATAAGCCCCCACCAGTTGGCCGGGACCGGGGCCGGGGCCGGGGCCGGGGCCGGGAACAGAACTGGACAGGGCCGCGGCGGGCCACACGCCGCTCAGGGGCCAAGCGGCCAGCACCGCGCACAACCCCAGCGCCGCTTGCAGCAGGCGCAAACAGACAGGCGTGCGAATGACAGCCGCAACGGCGATTGACATATAGATAATTAAATGGAAAACATCAGGCGCGCCGGCTTCGTGCCGGGCAAATTCAGGCGCCAACGGGCGTTGGAGCCGAATCAGCGCTCACTACGGTTTGACCGTAGCGAGCGCTTGAAAGTTCCTACTTATTTCGCTTTACCGAAAATCAGCGTGCCATTCGTTCCGCCGAAGCCGAACGAATTCTTCACTGCATAATCGATCTTCATATCACGTGCCGTATTGGCACAGAAATCGAGATCACAAGTCGGATCCTGGTTGAAGATGTTGATGGTCGGTGGCGACACCTGATGGTGCAATGCCAAGACCGTAAACACCGCTTCCAGACCGCCCGCGCCGCCCAGCAAATGACCCGTCATCGACTTCGTCGAGTTGACGACCATCTGCTTGGCATGCTCGCCGAAGGTGCGTTTGATACCCATCACCTCCGCCACATCGCCTTGCGGGGTCGACGTGCCGTGCGCGTTCAGATACTGAATCTGATCCGGGTTCAAGCCTGCGTTGTTGAGGGCCGCGATCACCGATTTACTGCCGCCGCTACCATCTTCCAGCGGCGAGGTCATGTGATAAGCATCTGCGCTCATCCCGAAACCATGCACTTCAGCGTAGATCTTGGCACCACGGGCCACCGCGTGCTCGTACTCTTCCAGCACCATGACACCAGCGCCCTCGCCCAGCACGAAGCCGTCGCGGTCGACATCCCATGGACGCGATGCCGTTGCCGGATCGTCGTTGCGGGTCGACAAGGCACGCGCCGAAGCGAAACCGCCGAGGCCCAGCGGCGACACAGTCGATTCAGCACCGCCAGCAATCATGACGTCGGCATCGCCGTACTCGATCATGCGCGCTGCAGCACCTATGCTGTGCAAACCGGTGGTACACGCTGTCACGATCGCCAGGTTCGGACCCTTCAAACCATATTTGATCGAAAGGTTGCCAGAAATCATGTTAATGATCGAGGCAGGCACGAAAAATGGCGAGATACGGCGCGGACCGCGCTTTTCGTACTCGGATTTGGTTTCCTCGATCAGCGGCAAGCCACCGATACCGGAACCGATGATCACACCGATGCGCTCGGCATTTTCCTCGGTCACTTCCAGGCCGGAGTCCTGCATCGCCTGCATACCGGCAGCCATGCCGTAATGGATAAAGGTATCCATATGGCGGGCTTCCTTACCGGAGATGTAATCTTCGATATTGAAACCTTTGACTTCACCGGCAAAATGCGTAGTGAATGGCAATGCATCAAACTTGGTAATCGTGGCAATGCCGGATTTACCTTCAATGATTGCGCCCCACGCCTCGGCAATAGTATTGCCGACAGGTGAAACGCAGCCCAGGCCGGTGACAACAACACGACGGTTTTTAGAACGGCTCAAGCGATTCTCCTGAAGTCGGTCAGACAGGCTTAGGCCTTGACGTGTGCGGTGGCGTAGTCGATCGCCTGTTGCACGGTGGTGATTTTTTCAGCTTGTTCGTCAGGGATTTCCATTTCGAATTCGTCTTCCAGGGCCATGACCAGTTCCACGGTGTCCAGGGAATCGGCGCCGAGATCGTCGACGAAGGAGGATTCGATTTTGATGTCTGCTTCTGCAACGCCCAGTTGCTCAGCGACGATTTTCTTAACGCGTTGTTCGATATCCGACATGTTATGGCTCCAAAGTGTGTGTTACGGAAAGTGCGCGCATTTTATCAGGTTTGCGCGTCCGAATACTAATTTCGGTGTCTGCTGCTAATTCAACCGAAGCTGCTGCTAAAAGATGTGATTATAGACAAAAATGAACGTTCAATCATGCCACAAACGCCCACCCCGTCTAGCTTTCACATCAATTCATGTACATTCCGCCGTTCACGTGCAGGGTCGTGCCCGTGATATACGCCGCTTGCGGCGAGGCCAAAAAGGCCACCGCCGCTGCCACGTCTTGCGGCTTGCCCAGGCGTGACAGAGGAATTTGCGTCAACAGGGCCGCGTGCTGCTCTTCGCTCAGGGCCTTGGTCATGTCGGTATCGATGAAGCCGGGGGCGATGCAGTTCACGGTAATGTTGCGGCTGCCGATTTCGCGCGCCAGGGCGCGGCTCATGCCTTCCACGCCGGCCTTGGCGGCCGCGTAATTCATTTGCCCCGGATTGCCCGACGAGGCCACCACCGAAGTGATATTAATGATGCGCCCGGCTTTGGCTTTCATCATGCCACGCAGCACTGCGCGCGACAGGCGGCCGACGGCCGACAGGTTGGTGGAAATCACGCTATCCCACTCTTCATCCTTCATGCGCATGGCCAGCTGGTCTTGCGTGATGCCCGCATTGTTGACGAGGATAGACAGGCTGCCATAGGTTTTCTGCACTTCATCGACGACGGCCGCGCAGCGCGCCGCATCGGTCACGTTCAGAACCAGGCCCTTGCCCGCCACGCCTTCGGCGGCCAGGTAATCGGTGATGGCTTGCGCGCCACTTTCCGAGGTGGCGGTGCCAACCACGGTAGCACCGTGCTTGCCCAGTTCGGTGGCGATAGCGCGACCGATGCCGCGCGAAGCGCCCGTGACCAGCACGACTTGATTTGCTAAATTCATGAGTATCCTTAAAAGCATGCGCGGCAGACAGGCTGCCGCAATCTGATGTTTATTTGAGCTGCGTCAAAATGCGTTCCAACGAGGCCTGGTCGACAATGGCATCGCCCACCAGCACCGGATCGATGCGCTTGGCCAAGCCCATCAGGACCTTGCCCGGACCGCATTCGATCACTTGCGTGATGCCATCCAGAGCGACCCTTTGCATGGTTTCCACCCAGCGCACCGGGCTTGCCGCCTGGCGCACCAGCGCATCCTTGATGCCGGCGACATCGTTGACGATGGCCACGTCGACGTTGTTGATGAGCGCGATCTGTGGCGCCGAGAACGCCAAGCCGGTCATATACTCGCGCAAACGGTCCGATGCCGGCTTCAGCAGCGACGAGTGGAACGGTGCCGAAACGGGCAGCTTCATGGCGCGCTTGGCACCCTTGGCCTTGGCCAGTTCGCAAGCGCGCTCGACCGCAGCCGTGTGGCCGGCGATGACCACTTGCGCTGGCGCATTAAAATTGACGGGCTCGACCACCAGGGCCGGGTTTTCCGCCGCAGCTTGCGCACAGGCGGCGCGCACGTCATCATCCGACAGGCCCAGCACCACGGCCATCGTGCCCTGCCCCACGGGCACGGCTTCCTGCATGGCTTGCGCGCGGAAACGCACGAGCGGCACCGCATCCTTGAACGAGATGACGCCGGCGGCGACCAGTGCCGAATATTCACCGAGACTATGCCCGGCCACGACCGTCGGCACGGGGCCACCCGCTGCCAGCCAGGCGCGGTAAAAAGCCACGGCTGCCGTCAGCATCACCGGTTGTGTGTTGGTGGTCAGGTCCAACTCTTCCTTCGGACCTTCGGCGATCAGCTTGCCCAGGTCGAATTGCAGCGCGTCCGACGCTTCGGCGACGGTTTGCGCCACCACGGGGTTGCCAGCGAAACCGTCGAGCATCGCAATCGCTTGCGAGCCTTGACCGGGGAAAACAAATGCAAATTGTGTCATGTCGACTCCGTTTTTTTACTATTCATTCAGAGAACCAAATACAACTGCTGGGGTCAGTCCCTTCGGGAGCGCATTTCCCCAACGGGTCTGACCCCGGTGCTGACCAGTTTACATTCTTGCGAGTACCGCGCCCCAGGTAAAGCCGCCGCCCACGCCTTCCATCATGACGTTATCGCCCTTCTTGACGCGACCGTCGCGCACGGCGATGTCGAGCGCCAGCGGAATCGAGGCCGCCGACGTGTTGCCATGCTGGTCGACGGTGACGACCATCTTGTCCAGCGGCAAGCCGAGCTTCTTGGCCGTGCTGTTCATGATGCGGATATTCGCCTGGTGCGGGATCAGCCAGTCGATCTGGTCCGATGTCATGTTGGCGTGGGCCAAAGCTTCGTGCGCGACCTTTTCCAGCACCGACACGGCCAGCTTGAACACGGCCGGGCCATCCATGTACAGGAAGGCGCTACCAGCGAGCGCGCCGCCAGCCAGGCTACCGGGCACGCTGAGGATGTTCGAGTGGCGACCGTCCGCATGCAGCTTGGTGGCCAGGATGCCCGGCTCGGTGGAGGCGGTCATGACGATGGCGCCGGCGCCGTCGCCGAACAGTACGCAGGTGCCGCGGTCATCGAAATTAAGAATGCGCGAAAACACTTCGGCGCCGATCACCAGCACGTTCTTGTGCATGCCAGATTGAATAAAACTGTCGGCCGTGGCGACTGCATACACGAAGCCGCTGCAGACGGCCTGCACATCGACGGCGGCGCAGTTGTTCGTGATGCCCAGCTTGTTTTGCACGATGCAAGCCGTGCTGGGGAAGCTGCCAAAGAAATCGGGGGTCGAACTGGCGACGATGATCAGATCCAGGTCGTTGCCGTTCAAGCCAGCCATTTCCAGCGCCTTCTTGGCCGCTTCGACGCCCAGGTCCGAGGAATTTTGCATTGGTGCCGCGTAATGGCGGGCCGAGATACCGCTGCGCGAGACGATCCATTCATCCGACGTCTCGATACCCTTGGCGGCGAGCTGTTCGGTCAAATCCTGGTTCGTCACGCGCCTCTCCGGCAAGTAGCTGCCGGTGCCGATAATTTTGCTGTAAGTTTTACTAAAAACAGTCATGCAAGTACCCGTCCACTAAATGGTAGAGCTTGTTGAAGTAGGTTCGTCCGGTACTGGCGTGCGCGGCATCAGCTCGGCGATCATACTGGCCAAGTGCGCTTGCACGTCATTTTTTGCCGCATCAAAGGCACGCCGCAAGGCCCATTCAAACGAATAGGCATCGGCGCTGCCATGACTCTTGAAGACCAGGCCACGCAAGCCCAGCAGGCTGGCGCCGTTGTAACGCGAAGGATTCAGGCGGTTACCGATGGCTTGCAAGGCGCCGCGCGCGATCAGCGCGCCCAGCATGGTGATCGGATTGCGCTTGAATTCTGACGTGAGCACGTCCTTCATGAAGCGCGCCAGGCCTTCGATAGCTTTCAGGGTGACATTGCCGACAAAACCGTCGCAGACGACGATATCGGTCGTGCCCTTGAAGATATCATTGCCTTCCACGTTGCCGTAGAAGTTCAGTGCGCCACGCTCGTGGTCGGCCAGCAGCAACTTCGAGGTCAGTTTCACCACTTCATTGCCCTTGATATCTTCCGTGCCCACGTTCAGCAAGCCGATCGTCGGACGTGCGATGCCTTCCATGGCGGACACCAGCACGGAACCCATGATGGCGAACTGATGCAAGTGATGCGGTTCGCAATCGACATTGGCACCCAGATCGAGCATGTAGGTCGGGCCGTTCTTTTGATTCGGCAAGATGCTGCAGATGGCCGGGCGGTCGACGCCGGACATGGTTTTCAATACATAGCGCGACACGGCCATCAGGGCTGCCGTATTACCGGCGGAAACGGAGGCTTGCGCCGCGCCGCTCTTGACCTGTTCGATGGCCACGCGCATGGAGGAATCCTTCTTGCGGCGCAGGGCCACTTCTAGGGGATCGTCCATGGTAACTTGTTCGGAGGCATGCAAGACCGACAGGCGCGGGTGCGTGTCAGCTTTATGTTTCTTCAGTTCGGCACGGATCACATCTTCCAATCCAACCAGGATCAGTTCTGCTTCAGGCTCATGTTTTACGAAGGAAATTGCTGCAGGGATAGTGACTGAGGGACCATGATCTCCGCCCATGCAGTCGATAGAAATTTTGATTGTCATTTGTGTTGATTCAATACCGCTGCGGGCGTGCGGCAAGATGTGAATCGGACTGGAGCATATTCAGGGCGTAGCACGTCATGCACGGACCTGGACAGCGTGATTCAAAATGACGGGTGTGCAAGATGAATTGCAGCCGATAAAAAAGAAGAAGCGGCGCCACGCCGAATAACCACGCAACACCGCTTTCATCTTACCCAACAAAAACGTCGATTACTCGTCGTTTTTGGTCTTCAACACTTTACGACCACGATAGAAGCCGTTAGGGCTGATATGGTGACGCAGGTGTGTTTCGCCGGTAACTGGCTCGACGCTCAATTGCGGCGCGACCAGGAAGTCGTGCGAACGGTGCATGCCGCGCTTGGAAGGGGTTTTCTTGTTCTGTTGAACTGCCATGATGACTCCTAATACATAAGTTCTAAAATTTTAGCACAATCGATTGGCAAATACCTGCGAATCGAGTATCCCAGCGGCAAAGACTACCCGAAAATAGTCCGGACCGACATCGTTTATTACAATTACATTTCACTACACTTGCCATACTCGATTACAACACGCGTTTGACACGTTCTTTACTAGAAAAGCAGCAAAAACTGTCGCGCCACCTGCTCGCTACGGCTTTTGAGGCTCTCTACAAATCATTCCTACTTTATTCTGGCTTCAAGTCTTTCAGGGCCGCAAACGGCGACTTCTTTTCATTCTTGAGAGCATCGAGCTGCGACGTATCTGGGCAGACCTCATGTTTGGGCACCTGCGGCAGGGCCAGCAAGGCTTCATCTTCGAGCAGTGCCGCTGCATCCATGTTGCGGCTACCGACGATCACGTCGATCGTTTCATCGTTGATGATTTCTTCGATCTCGTCCGCGTGTTCGTCATCCTTGCCCAGCATCAGCGTGGTTGTTGAATCAATTGCGTAAGCATACGGAGTCAGGCAGCGCTGGCAAACCAGCTGAACGGTGCCGTTGACCGACAAGGTCAGTTGTGGGTAGCCCAGCTTGCTGGTGCCGCCAACGATCTTCCAGGCGATCTCGCCGGAAGCATCTGCACAATCCTTGGTCAACCGGGTCATTTCAGCGACAGCAGTTACACCCTCGCGGCTCCCGCTGATACGACAAAAATCAAAGGCGTCGATCACAAAAGCATTCATTGGTAGAAAATTTCCCCGGAAAACCTGCGATAATAACAGGGTTTTCAGCACCGAGTCAAAGCCTACGCACGTTTTTTGACGACTTGATTGCCGTATTTGTGACAAAATCAGTGATGAACTCGGCGACAAGCCCTGTTGCAAACTCATCAACATGATTAACACCGTCATGCCGCATGGGGCTTCAGTGATGAGTCCTAAGCCCTGGAATTTGCGTGACATTCCACTGACATCGACCAAGGCGGCCATGCCGGCCGCCATCTAACACCGAATGATACCAACTTCCCCCCCATTGCGCTTGATTCTTGCATCGAGTTCAGCCTACCGCAAGGAACTGCTGCAACGCCTGCGCCTGCCTTTCGAGGTCGCCGTGCCCGATCTCGACGAAAGTGCCCTGCCCGGCGAAAGCCCCAGCGCCACGGCCCTGCGCCTGGCCCAAGCCAAGGCACAGGCCGTGCTCGAGCGCTACCCTGGCAGCGTCGTCATCGGCTCCGACCAGGTCGCCACCCTGGATGACGCGCAGATCGGCAAGCCGGGCAATCACGCCTGCGCCTTGCAGCAGCTACAAACCATGCGCGGGCGCCAGACCGTATTCCATACGGCCCTGTGCCTGCTCGACGGGCGCCACTCGCCCGCCGTAGCGCAAGTGGAAGATATTCAAACCATCGTTACCGTGCGCGACTTGTCCGACGCCGAACTGGACGCCTACCTGCGCATCGAGCAACCGTATGATTGCGCCGGCAGCGCCAAGAACGAGGGCTTGGGCATCGCCCTGCTCGAACGCATCGACAGCGTCGACCCCACCGCCCTCACCGGCTTGCCGCTGATCGCCCTGACGGGCATGCTGCGCAAGGCGGGCGTGACGTTTTTTAAAATTTAAATACCCCTAACGACAACATCTGGGGTCAGACCCGACGGGGGAGTGCGTTCCAGTGGAGTGCACTCCGATCCCGAAGGGACTGACCCCGGCCAATACAAAGCTAACAATATGACCGGCACCCTGTACCTGATCCCCAACCACCTTGGCCTGTCCGAAGGCGCAATCGATCCACTGAGCCGCCTCATTCCAGAGCAAGTGCAGCACATCACTTCGCAGCTCGATTATTTCGTCGCAGAAAACGCCAAGACGGCGCGCGCCTTCCTGAAATTGATCGGCAACCAGCATCCGCTGGCCAAGCCCTTGCAGGACATAACGATTTCCGAACTCAACGTCAATACGCCTGCACAAGCACTGGCCAGCTTGCTGGCCCCCTTGCTGGCGGGACGCGATGCGGGTCTCGTGTCAGAAGCGGGCGTGCCAGCCGTGGCCGACCCCGGCGCCGACCTGGTGCGCCTGGCGCATCAGCACGGCATTAAAGTACGCCCGCTGGTAGGCCCGTCATCGATCCTGCTGGCCGTGATGGCCAGCGGCTTGAACGGCCAGAGTTTCGCCTTCAACGGCTACCTGCCCACCGATGCATCGCTGCGGGCCAAGCGCATCAAGGAACTGGAAGTGCGTTCGCGCACGGAAAAGCAGACCCAACTTTTCATCGAAACGCCCTACCGCAACGCCGCCATGCTCGAAGCGCTGGTGGCGCAATGCGCGCCGTCCACGCTGATCTGCGTCGCCACCGACCTGAGCCTGGACACGGAAAACGTGCAAACGTGGAATGGCGGGCAGTGGAAGAAACAATTGACCGCCGGCAAGGCACCCGACTTCCACAAGAAACCGACCGTGTTCTTGTTGTTGGGACAGTAAACGACAAACGCCACGAACATATTTGCCGTGGCGTTTACTTTGTTCAACTACGATAGTTACGCCACCTGACAAAACCGTAGCGAGCGGAAGGGAGAGGTGGCTAAGAAGCGCAACCGTACTCTAGTACGGTGAGCATCGCAGGCCGCCTATACCGACGCGCAGTAGGTTTGGTCAGGCGTCCTCAGACTCGACGTGTGCCGGTATTTTTCTGACCGCCCTTGCCCGTTTCCAATACAAACTTCGCGCCATCGTCGCGGCCCAGCACCTTGACCAGGTAAGGCATGACTTCGCGCAACATCGGCTCGAGCGTGTACGGCGGGTTCAAAATGAACATGCCGCTGCTGTGCAAGCCGAAACCATCCGGCGACGGCGTGTTGACCGTCAAGGTCACGTGCAGCCAGTCCGAGCTAGGCAATTGCTTGAGCTTATCGGCAAACTGGCGCGACTCCATGCGCTGCAGCACTGGATACCAGACGGCGTAGATGCCCGACGGGAAGCGCACCAGGGCGTCGGCCAAGGTGTCCTTGACCTTGCGGTAATCCATCTTGTCTTCGTATGGCGGGTCGATCAACACCAGCGCGCGGCGCGACGGCGGCGGCAACAGCGCTTTCAGGCTCTGGAAGCCGTCGGCCTTGGTAATCAGCACGCGCTTGCCGCGCACGCTAGGACGCTCGCCCTGGGCCAGCGCATGCGCCTCGACCTTGCGGAAGTTGTCAGCCAGAATTTTCGCGTCAGCTGGATGCAGCTCAAACAGGCGCAAACGGTCTTGCTCGCGGCTGACCTTGTCAGCGCAGTATGGTGAACCCGGGTAATAGCGCATCTTACCGCTCGGATTCATTTCCTTGATCAGCTTCATGTACTCGGCCAGCGAGGCCGGCAAGTCCTTGCGATCCCACAGGGGCGCGATGCCCGTTTCATACTCGGCATTTTTCGAGGCATAGCCACCGTCGAGCGCATACACGCCCGCGCCGGAGTGGGTATCGATATAACTATAGGCGGTATCTTTTTGATTCAGATATTGCAACAACTGAATCTGCACATAATGCTTCAACACATCGGCGTGATTACCCGCGTGAAAGGCGTGGCGGTAACTCAACATAAGCTGGCTAATTCCATAATAAAAATAAACAAAGGCGGGGCTGCGCTGACACCGGGCGGGGCATGAAAACAGACTGGAGGAGTCAGGCTGCGGGGCCAGGAAACAGCATGGACCAGCGTAATCAGCGCGCATTTACCAGCATTATCCACCAGAAAGGCCTGTTACATCAAAAAACACAGCGAAACAAGCGCATGCATTCTCAAGACCAAGGGAGTCGGGCGCGGTAGAATACGCGCCTCGGGCACCCCGCGCCCATCAGCCTACTAATATAGATACTGCCATGCACAGCCTGACCCTCACGACCGATAACCGCGCCGACGTCGCGGCAGCCCTGGCCGGCCCGCGCTGGACGGTGGCCTGCCTGTGCGCGCTATGGTGCGGCACCTGCGGCACTTACCGCGCCACGTTCGAGGAACTGGCAGCGCGCCACCCCGATAGCGTGTTCGTCTGGATCGACATCGAAGACCAGGCCGACGTGGTGGGCGACCTCGACATCGACAACTTTCCCACCCTGCTCATACAGCACGAGGACCAAGTCGCCTTCTTCGGCACCGTGCTGCCCGACGGCGGCCTGGCACACCGCATGGTGCAGGCGCAGCAAGCCCTCAGCGGCGATGAACTGGCAGCACTCGCCAGTAGCACACAAGAGCGGCGCGACTGGCAGCGCGACTGCAACCTGCGTACCCTGCTGGCCGCCAGCCTGGCCTAGAACACTCGAAAAAACCTGCTGCGCGCCGCCATTGGCGGCCTGCGGTGCTCACTGCGCAGCCACACAGCGAGGCCTCTGGTCACAACTGGCTGCCGCCCGCGACGCTGTTGTGCGTGTTCTGCATCAACTTTAGCCGAGCCGTAGCGGCAAGCTGCGCAGCCGTTTCCCCGTCAAACTGAAGATGGCGTTGGCCACGGCCGGCGCAATCGGTGGCGTGCCGGGCTCGCCCACGCCTTCCGGATGCTCGGCGCTGGCGATGATGATGGTTTCCACCTCGGGCGCCTGCCCCATGCGCAGCACCGGATAGTCGTGAAAATTGCTCTGTTCCACCTTGCCATCCTTGAAGGTGATCTCGCCACCGAGCGCCGCAGACAAGCCAAACAGCACGGCCGACTCCATCTGCTGGGCAATGATGTTCGGATTGACGGCGATACCGCAATCAATCGCGCACACCACGCGTTGCACGCGGATTTCGCCGTTTTCCACGCTGACCTGCGCCACTTGCGCGACGATGCTGCCGAACGACTGGTGCAAGGCCACGCCATGCGCATGGCCAGGCGGGGCACTGCCCGCCCTGGCCACCGCCGCATCGAGCACGGCCAAGTGGCGCGGATGCTGCAATAGCATGGCGCGGCGAAAGGCGATGCCATCGTGTCCCGCCGCGTGGGCCAGTTCATCGATAAAACTTTCCTTGAAGAAGGCATTGTGCGAATGCCCCACGGAGCGCCAGTAGCCGATAGGAACAGCGCTGTCGGCGATGACGTGGGCGATGCGCTGGTTGGCTATTTCATACGGCAGGTCGAATTCGCCCTCGACCGTGGTCTTGTCCGGCCCTGCGGCGGGCAAGCCGAAATTGCGCTGCAAGAACTGGTGCGTGATCGAGCCGCTGACGGATTGATTGTCCCAGGAAGCGATGCGGCCATGCTCGTCCAGGCGTGCCGCAAAGCGCGCCAGCGCGGCGGGACGGTACATATCATGCTGCGTGTCCTGCTCGCGCGTCCACACCAGCTGCACCGGCGCGCCATCGCACTGCAACGCGATGGCCACGGCTTGCGCCACCATGTCCACTTCCAGGCGGCGGCCGAAACCGCCACCGAGCAGCAGCACCTCGATGGCCACGTCTTTCGCATCGACGCCGGCCACTTTCGCCGCCACGTCGACGGCGATGCCAGGCGCCTGCGTCGAGACCCATAGCATCACCTTGCCATCCTTGACCTGCGCGGTACAGTTGACCGGTTCCATGGCAGCATGCGCCAGGAAAGGCGCACGGTACTCGGCTTTGACGCTGCGCATGCCTTGCACGGCTTTACCTTCCGCCTCGCCGCTGACGTGGTACGCATGGCCCACGTCGTTATCTAACAGGCGGGTAAACTCGGCATACACGCCGGCGCTGGACAGGCCCGCTTGCGCAGCGGCCTTCCACTGCGTCGGCAAGGCGGCCGCCGCCTGCCTGGCGCGCCACCAGGTGTCTGCCACCACGGCGGCGCACGAGGTGACCGATGTGCTGCGCTGCATCAGGTGCGGCGTCAGGTCGAGCACCTTGCTAACGCCGGGCATGGCCAGGATGGGCGCCGCATCGAAGGCAGCGAGGGTGTCACCGAGACGCGGTGGCAGATGCAGGGCCGCGTACAACATGCCCGGCGGCCGCGCATCGATGCCGAAACGCGCGCTGCCATTCACTTTGGAAGGCGTATCGCGGCGCGGCGCCGGCTGGCCGATCAACTTGAAATCCTTGGGCGACTTCAGCACGGGCGTGCCTGGATCGATGGCAGCGGCCAGCTGCGCCAGGCTGGCGTAGCTGGCGCGCCGGCCGTCCGGGTGGATCACGGCGCCATCGTGCGTGCGGCATTGCGCGGCCGGCACCTGCCACTGCGCGGCGGCAGCTTTCAGCAGCATGGCGCGCGCCGATGCGCCCGCTTCGCGCATGGGCCCCCAGCCATCCTTCACGCTCGACGAGCCACCGGTGACGATCACGCCCAGTTCGCGCGCCGCCTTCGCCACCGTCCATTGGGCCAGCGCCTTCAGGCGACCCTGGTCGTCCGGGTGGAACGGCAGGCTGTCCTTGAGCATGGCGACATTACCGAAGATTTTATCCATAGGCGCCTGGATCAGCTTTACGCTAGACAAGGGCACGTCGAGCTCCTCGGCCACCAGCATCGGCAAGGCCGTATGCACGCCCTGCCCCATCTCGCTGCGCGGCATGGCCAGGGTCACGCTACCATCGCCAGCAATGGCCAGCCAGCCGTTCAGCGCCACGGCGCCCTCCTGGAGCGCCAGCGGCACGCTGCCCTGCAGGCGCTGGCGCGGCGGCAGCACGCCCCAGCCCAGCACCAAAGCGCCCACGCCGGCCACGCCGAGACCGAGGCCGCCGAGCAAAAAACGGCGGCGCGACGTGGTGTGTGCTGCGCTCATGGAAACTCCCCTTATCTCGTTAATCATCGATCCAGCGCGCCAGCATATCCTGTGGCAGCACCGGGCGGCTAAACAAATAACCTTGCGCCAGCTTGCAGCCATGACGCAGCAGGAAGGCGGCCTGTTCTTGCGTTTCCACGCCCTCGGCGATCACCGACAAGTGCATGCTCTTGCCCAACTCGATGATGGCAATCGCGATCGCTTCATCGTTCACGTCCGTCGAGATATCCTTGATGAAGGAGCGGTCGATCTTCAAGGTTTGCACGGGCAACTGTTTCAGATACGCGAGCGAGGAATAGCCGGTACCGAAGTCATCGATGGCCAGACCCACGCCGATGGCATGCAAATCATTGATGAAGCCGAGCGCGTCGCCCGTGTTCATGATCACCGATTCCGTCACTTCCAGCTGCAGGCGCTGCGGCTCGAGTCCCGTTTCCTGCAAAATATCGGCCACCATGCCGGCGATGCTGCCTCGCTCGAACTGTTTCACCGACAAGTTGACGGCCATCTTCGGCACGCGCAAGCCCTGCGCCTGCCAGCGCATCATCTGGCGGCACGCTTCGTCGAGCACCCATTTGCCCAGCTGGTTGATGAAACCGCTATCCTCGGCCAGCGGGATGAAGCGCGCCGGCGGCACCAGGCCCAGTTCCGGGTGGTTCCAGCGCACCAGCGCCTCGACGCCAACCAGGCGACCCGTGTCGATTTCCACCTGCGGCTGGTAATTGAGGAACATCTCGTTTTTTTCCAGCGAGCGGCGCAAAAAAGTTTCCAGGCGCAGACGCTCGACGCCCTCGCCCGTCATCGACGGCGCATAAAAGCGGTAGCCATTGCGCCCGCGCGCCTTGGCCTGATACATGGCCACGTCGGCATTGCGGATCAGCATATTCAAGTCCAGCGCATCATCCGGATACAGGCTGATGCCCACGCTGCAGGTGATAAACAATTCATGGTCGGCCACGGTGAAGGGCTGATCGAACATGGTCATCAGCTTTTCCGCCACCTGCGTAACGCCGCACTCGCCATCAACGCGCTCGAGCAGCACGATGAACTCGTCGCCGCCCAGGCGCGCCAGCGTATCGCTTTCACGCAGGCAGACAGCCAGCTGGCCAGCCACTTTTTGCAGCAACTCATCGCCCACATGGTGGCCCAGGGTATCGTTGACGTTCTTAAAACGGTCCAGGTCAATAAACAGCACGGCCAGTTGCTCCTGGTCGCGCGCGGCGCGCAGCAGGGCGCGCTGCAAGCGGTCGTGAAACAGCAGGCGGTTCGGCAATGCCGTCAGCGGATCGTGGTGCGCCATGTAGTCGAGCTTTTCCTGCGACTGCTTGATCAGGGTAATATCGCTGAACACGCCCACATAATACGTGGTGTCGGCGCGCGCGTCGCGCACCGCGCTGATGGTCAGCCACTCGAGATAGATTTCACCGCTCTTGCGCTGGCGCCAGATTTCGCCGCGCCAGAAACCGCTGGCCTTCAGTTCGCTCCACAGGGCCTCGTAAAACGCCGCATCATGGCGCGCCGAGCGGTTCAGCGACGAATGCCGGCCCAGCGCCTCGGCTTCGCTATAGCCCGTGATCTGCGTAAAGGCGGGATTGACGGTGACGATGATGCCATGCGCGTCGACTACCCGACAGGCGCAGCTTTTCTTCCGCTTCCTTGCGCGCCGTGATATCGGCATACACCCAGATGCTGCCTTCGTTGGGGTGCAGCGGATCGAGCGCACTGCCACTGACCAGCGCCCATAACAGGCTGCCGTCGCGGCGCCGGTACTGGCGCTCCTCGCTGAAATCGACGCCATTTGCCAGCACCGGATACTGGCGCTCGCCCGCCTCTTCGAAGTCAAACGACGTCATGAATACGATGGCGGTCGACTTGCCCGTCATTTCGGCATGGCCGTAACCAAACAGCTCCTCGCAGCGGCGGTTGACGGAAACGATGCGGCGATGGCGCACGAACATCACGCCAAACATCACATTGTCGAGAATGGCGCTTTGCTGCGTCAGCAGCGCCTCGATACGCATTTCGTGGTGCTTGCGCTGGCTGATGTCGGCAATAATGCCATCGACCCAGACGACACCCTGCGCGCAGGCCTGCGGCTGGCCATTCTCGGCTACCCAGCGTTCGATACCGAAAGCGTCGATGATGCGATATTCCAGCGCATACGGGCGCACCTCCTGCACCGCCTGGCGCACGGCGCGGCGGTGCGCAAGCCGCTCTTCCGGGCTGATCAGGGCGGCCCAGGCATGCGTGGTGCCGCTCATGAACTGGCGCGCCGAATAGCCGCAGATGGCCTCGATGGCATCGCTGACGAAGTCGATCGCGCCGTCAGGCCGGTAGCGGAAAACGGCGCCCGGCACCTGCGTGACGATGGTGCGGAAACGCTCTTCACGCTGACCCACATCCTCGAATAGCTGGCCGATGGCGGCGCGCATTTGTTCGAGCTGGGCCGTCAGGCGTCCCAGCTCGTCGTTGCTGTGCGAGACCAGCGGCGTATCGAAATCGCCGTGCGACAGCCGGTCGGAAAAGCGCATCAGGCGGCGCAGGGGCCGCAACAGGCGACGGTTCAGGAACAATACGATCAGCGCCATCGACACGGCCAGCTGCGCGCCCAGCACAAAAAGATAGGACATCTGCTTTTCGCGCAGCTCCTGCTGGCTGCGTGCATCATCCATCTCGACGACGACGTGGCCGATGCGTTCGCCGCGCACGATAATGTCGCGCTCGGCGCGGTACAGATTACCCACGGGCCGCTGCGGTGCCTGCAGGCGGATGAATTGCGCGTCGCCCAGTCCCAGCACCGTCACCAGCAGCACGGCTTGGTCGCGCATCACCGACTCGACCAGCGAATGGGCCGATTCGGCATTCATGTTCCACAGCGACTCCTGCATGCCCAGCGCCAGGATGTCGGCATTGCGCTGCAAGGCCTCATTCAGAGTGGTGCGCGCCGACTGGCGTTCATGCACGCCGACCAGCAGATAGCTGCCAAAAATGGCGGGCACGACCAGGCCGCCTAACACCACTAGCAGCAGGGCGCCATAGATCGACGAGCCGAAAAGCTGACGCAGGCTGGCGCGCAGGCGCTGGTAGGGCGAATTAAACATGCGGCAATAGGGCAACAGACATCAGGCAGGCAATCATGGAACGTTACAAGGGCATTCGGGTGATACGGCAGGAAGAAACTTTTCCAGCGCCAATTATGCATGGGAAAAGCGGGAAAAGTCACCAATAAACACGCACCAACGCCGACCTCAGGCCATATACATGGGACTGAAAAACCACACCTGGGCTGGCGCGTCCGGCCAGCGCCAGCAGAAAAACGCGCCGCTTGCTATCATCGCCCCACTTTACCTAGAGGAACCACCATGACCTTCTCCATCTACTCCGCGTCGATCCCCGTCTTCAAACAGATCCTGGGCAGCCTGGCCGCCATCCTGGACAAGGCGGAAACGCACGCGCAAGACAAGAAAATCGACCCGAACGCCCTGCTGCAATTCCGCTTGTTCCCGGACATGCTGCCGTTCGTGCGCCAGGTGCAGATCGCCACCGACTTCGCCAAGGGCTGCGGCGCGCGCCTGGCCGGCGTGGCCGTGCCAGCGTATGAAGACAGCGAACAAAGCTTTGCCGAGCTGAAGGCGCGCATCGTGAAAACCATCGCCTTCCTGGAAAGCCTGCCGCAAGCGGACATCGACGGCAGCGAAACACGCGCCATCACCACCGGTAGCGGCGAAAAAACCAAGCACTTCACGGGCCAGACCTATCTGTTCCACTACGCACTGCCGCATTTCTTCTTCCACGCGACGACGGCGTACGACATCGTGCGCCATAACGGTATCGAAGTCGGCAAAAAAGACTTTATCGGCAGTTATTAATAGTTGACGCTGAAAGATCTGGGGTCAGACCCTCGCGCACGCTAGCGCTGAGCTCTGCGTTAGCGTCCTTGGGGGTCTGCCCCCTGCAGTTAGGGGGGCTGACCCCGGCATTTCAGCAGTTGCTGCTGGCTAAGCTAAGTATTGCGGCGCGGATACCCTTGCGAAAGAATCCGCACCCACACCACTTCCTTCTCTGCATCCGTCATCGACACCCAGTGGGCCACTTCCACCACACTGCGCCCGCAGCCGCGGCAAATTTCGTCGAACGTCGTCGAGCAGACAGCCACGCAGGGCGTATCGGCACGGGGCGGTAATTGCTTGTCCGCCATCATGATGCCTGCGGCAAGCCGAGCTTGGCCCAGCCTTCGACACCCAGATTTTCCAAGGTGGCGATATTCTTGTCAAAGATTTCCGACGCTTCCGGGAAGGCCTCGACGGCGCGCGCTATGCTGTCTTCGCGCAGCAAGTGCAAGGTCGGGTAGGGCGAGCGGTTGGTGTAGTTGCTGATGTCATCCTCGAACGTCTCGGCAAACTGGTAGTTCGGGTGGAAACTGGCCACTTGCAGTTCGCCGGCCAGGTGCATGTCTTCGACGGCCGCGTCGGCCACATCGAGAAACTCGTTGTAGTCGAGGAAATCGTTCAAGGTGTACGGGTGGATCAGCAAGGTCGTGTCGATCTGCTCGGGGGGCGTGTCGGCCAGGATTTGCAGCTCGTCCATCAGCATGGACAGCAAATCTTCCGGATTGCTCGATTCGCACACCACATAGCGGATCTGCTGCTTGACGTGCACGGCCTTGGCGAACGGGCACAGGTTCAGGCCGATGACGGCCTTTTCCAGCCAGACAACGGTATTGGCGATGATGACGGCGTTGTCGTCGTCGTGGCGCGGCGGGGTGTTCATATGCATGGCTCTCTATCAAATCAATATGGCGGCCGGCAGCCCAATGGCCGGCATTAGCCAAATTGTACGCACTGTCCGCATTCTTTGCGCAGTCTCATACGGAATGCCTGCCAAACTTGCGCGATCGTCCTCGCCATGTATGCTATAACAACGGCCGAATCGCGCATCGGACGAATAAAATTTGCAATGATGACGGTACTTGCGAATGGAAACCCAGGCGTTTACCACTTATTGACGCTTATTTCCTGTCATCATGCTGACATAATTCTTGACTGTGGCATGGGGATATCCGTACACTCGCAACTTGATCATGGGTCTGTCCGATGTTTCTCCGACGACAATAATGGAACACTATGCACGAAAACTCCTTTACATCTACCGTCCTGGCGGCGTTGGCCCTGGCGCTTGCGCCCGCCCTCAGCCAGGCGTACGACGCCGGTGTTGAGAGCGATAACGCACCAGTCGCCACCACCACCGCACCGGCGCTGATCCCGATGACCGCCCAGGTCACGGCAAAACTCCCCACCCTCGACAACCGCCTGCAAAAGACCGACCGTCTGCTGAAAAATCTCAGCGACAATTCCGATCCGCTGCGCGAAGCCGACGTCTGGGGCCGCATCCGCAGCGGCTATGCGATTCCCGACATCAATAACCAACTGGTGGCCAACCACGTCAACTGGTACGCCACCCGCCCCGACCACATCGCCCGCACCACGGCGCGCGCCTCGCGCTACATCTTCCACGTGGTGCAGGAACTGGAAAAGCGCGGCATGCCGACGGAACTGGCCTTGCTGCCGTTCATCGAGTCCGCCTTCAACCCGCAGGCATTCTCCAGCGCCAATGCAGCCGGCATGTGGCAATTCGTGCCTGCCACGGGGCGCGACTTCAACCTCAAGCAAAACATGTTCAAGGACGAGCGCCGCGGCGTGCTGGCCTCGACCGATGCGGCCCTGACATATCTGCAGCGCCTGTATGACATGTTTGGCGACTGGCAACTGGCGCTGGCTGCCTACAACTGGGGCGAAGGCTCGGTGCAGCGCGCCATCAAGAAAAACCAGTCGCTGGGCAAACCCACCGATTTCGACAGCCTGGCCGACCTGATGCCGGCAGAGACGCGCAATTACGTGCCCAAGTTACAAGCGGTGAAAAACATCATCGCCAATCCAGCCCAGTTCGGCCTGACCCTGCCCGTAGTCGACAACCAGCCGTACTTCACGGCCATCGACAAGACCAGCGACATCGATATGACTGTTGCCGCACAACTGGCCGAACTGTCGATGGATGAATTCAAAGCCTTGAATCCGCAGTTTAACCGCCCCGTCATCATCGGCGGTGAAAAAACCAAGATTCTGTTGCCGCAGGAAAATGCCGCCAAGTTCACCACCAACCTGGCACAGTGGGGCCATGCCTTGTCGAGCTGGACCACGCACAAGATCACCAACGCGCGCGAACGCATCGAAACGCTGGCGTCGAAATTTGGCACCACGCCCGACGTGCTGCGCCAGGCCAACAATATCCCCCAGCGCACCAGCCTGCGCGCCGGCTCCACCATCCTCGTGCCGAAAACCTCGACCACGGTGAACAAGGACATCAGCCAGGAAATCGCCGACAGCGCCACCATGCTGCTCGAAGCGGACCGCCCGGAACGGGCCGCCAAGGCACTGCGACGCGCGACCAAGGGCGGCAAGGTGCAGGCGGCGCCAATTTCCCTGGTAAAACCGCGCATCCAGCGCGGCGGCGGCAACAGTCGCGCCAAGGCCCGCCACTGAGTGCACCTGACATGAGCGACACTTCCGGCCGGCGTTGCTAGGCCTTGCAAGCCACCCGGCATCGGATTTCCACCGGCCGCCACAGCTTTGCTGTCACGGCCGGTGACACATCCGCCCTGGTCCGTTTACTCTCCCAAACAGGAGTCGTCATGGCTTTCTTGCACGGCAAAAAATCCTCATCACCGGCTAATGCCGTTCAGTCAAGGGTTTTGGCGTGATTGATGAGCGCCAGTAAATTCGCTAACCCCAGTCCTTGTTCTTGGGCTAAAAATAGCATCACTGACACTAACTGAACGGCATTACTCATCACGGGCCTGCTGATTGGCAACAGCTCGATGGCCTGGCGCACGCCATCGGTTTTGCACCGCGCGAGGCGATCGACGGCGACTTCCTCGACGGCTT
Source organism: Janthinobacterium sp. CG_23.4 (assembly GCF_029892305.1). Lineage (NCBI taxonomy): Bacteria > Pseudomonadati > Pseudomonadota > Betaproteobacteria > Burkholderiales > Oxalobacteraceae > Janthinobacterium > Janthinobacterium sp. CG_23.4. The sequence goes on from NZ_JARXUX010000001.1 coordinate 3,137,261, forward strand.
ATCGCGCGACAGCTTCCACATTGCGCACGATATTTCCGCCTACAGCTTCCCGGCCATGACCAAGGCCGCACTGCCGCTGCTGCATCCGGGTGCATCGGCGCTGACCATGACGTGCTTGGGCGCCGTACGCGCCGCGCCCTGTTACAACACCATGGGGCTGACCAAGGCGTCGCGGGAAGCGTCGGTGCGCCACCTGGCCGAATCGCTGGGCCAGCGCGGCATCCGCGCCAATGGCATCTCCGCCGGCCCCATCAAGACGCTGGCCGCCTCCGGCATCAAGGATTTCAGCAAACTCCTGGGCTTTGTGGCCAAACACGCGCCGCAGCGTCGCAACGTCAACATCGAGGAAGTGGGCAACACGGCCGCCTTTTTGCTGTCCGACCCGGCCTCGGGCATCACCGGCGAGATCACCTGCGTCGATGGCGGCTTTTCACAAGTGATGGCCGTCCATCCAGAGACAGAGCAATGCGCCGGTGATCGATACTTCACGCGCGCCGCTTGTCGTCTCTTGATAGCCAGAAACCCATCGGGCCAGGAAAACGCAGCCGCCGCCGCTGCCTGCCGACATCGTGGCAAGAGGCGATTGAGCGGCTAAAAACTGCGTCATTTTACTGATTTTGCATAGGAAACATGTGCAAAACGTGGTAGGACTTTCGTTTTTCCCCATTTATGCCGTGCAAAACGGCGGCAAATACGGTATAGTGTCGTTGTGCGCTGCAATATGTTCCCTTGAAGCGATAGCAATACCGCAGTAAATGCACTACAAACGCAGTACAAACTTAGCAGCTTCGCAAGCCTTAGCGCATCCACAGGATGCCGCTTATAAAGCCCTCCCGCCTTGTGTGTCGCACCTGACACCGTCCCGGCGCAAAGCTTTTGTGCCGAAATTTCTTTCTAGTTGAGTCATTTCGTTTTGGTTGGCGTTGCTATTTTGCGTTCTGCTTTTTGCAAGAACGCTGATTTTTACGAAAGAAAAGAATGACATTTGAATCCTTAGGCCTGCATCCGTCCATCATCGCCGCACTGACCGAATCGGGCTACACCGCGCCAACCGCGGTACAGTCGCAAGCGATTCCCGCCGCGATCGAAGGCCGTGACTTGCTGGTCTCGTCGCAGACCGGTTCGGGCAAGACCGCAGCGTTCATGCTGCCGTCGTTGCACAAACTGGCCAGCGCCGAACAAAGCGCCGCCGGCAAGACGCCAAACCAGGAAATGCAAGCATCGCGCGCCCGCGGCGAGCGTCCACGCTTCAAGGCTGCCCAGCCAAAAATGCTGGTGCTGACGCCAACGCGCGAACTGGCCCTGCAAGTGACCACCAACACCGACAAATACAGCAGCGGCATCCGCCGCATCAAGGCTGTGTCGATCCTGGGCGGCATGCCTTACCCTAAACAAATGCAATTGCTGGCCAAGAATCCTGAGATTCTGGTCGCCACCCCCGGCCGTCTGATCGACCACATGGACTCGGGCAAGATCGACTTCTCGCAACTGGAAATCCTGGTGCTGGACGAAGCCGACCGCATGCTGGACATGGGTTTCATCGACGACATCGAAAAAATCGTGGAAGCGACGCCAGAAGGCCGTCAAACCATGCTGTTCTCGGCGACTCTGGACGGCGTCGTTGGCAACATGGCGCGCCGCATCACGAAAAACCCACTGGTTATCCAAGTGGCAAGTTCGAGCAACAAGCATGAAAACATCACCCAGCGCGTCCACTTCGTCGACGATCTGTCGCACAAGAATCGCCTGCTGGACCATCTGCTGCGCGACGAAACGCTGGATCAAGCTGTTGTGTTTACCGCCACCAAACGTGACGCTGACACCATCGCCGACCGCCTGAACATCGCCGGTTTCTCGGCTGCCGCCTTGCACGGCGACATGCATCAGGGCGCGCGTAACCGCACCCTGGACGGCATGCGCCGCGGCCAGGTCAAAGTGCTGGTCGCCACCGACGTTGCCGCCCGCGGTATCGACGTACCGACGATCACCCACGTATTCAACTACGATCTGCCGAAGTTCCCGGAAGACTACGTCCACCGCATCGGCCGTACCGGCCGCGCTGGCCGCAATGGCCTGGCCATCTCGCTGGTGAACCACGCTGAAGGCATGAACGTCAAGCGTATCGAACGCTTCACCAAGCAATTGATCCCAGTCAATGTCATCGAAGGTTTCGAGCCTAAGAAAACGGCATCGGCACCACGTTCGAGCGCCCGTCCAGGCGGCTGGAAACCAGGCGACAACCGTGGTGGCGCAAAGCCAGGCCAGCGCACGTTCAGCAAGCCGGGCGCACCACGCAAGGATGGCGCGCCTAGCACCGGCGGCGGCTACAAGGGTTCCAACCCGCGCAGCACCGACGGCGCACGCCGCAGCTACGGCGACCGTTAATCACGGCGCCCCGCCGCCGATAGGCGGCAAGCAATAAAAAACGGCCACCAGATCACTCTGGAGGCCGTTTTTTTTTGCGCGGCGCATTTATTTCTTCGACACCTTCTGGCGCGACAGCTTGCGCAGCTTGGCCTGTTCGAAGCGCACCTGCTGCTCCGGCGTCTCCAGCACCAGCGGCGGCACGGCCACCGGCTTGCGGTCGGCGTCCACCGCCACCATGGTGAAATAGCAGCTATTGGCATGGCGCACCAGACGCTGCTGGATGTTTTCCGTCACCACGCGGATGCCCACTTCCATCGAGGTCGTGCCTGTGTAATTGATGGCGGCGAGGAACGTCACCAGCTCACCGACGTGAATCGGCTGCAAGAACATCACTTGGTCCACGGACAGGGTCACCACATAGCTGCCCGAATAGCGGCTGGCGCAGGCGTAGGCGACACTGTCGAGGTATTTCAGGATGGTGCCGCCGTGCACGTTACCGGAAAAGTTGGCCATATCGGGCGTCATCAAGACCGTCATCGTCAGTTCGTGGGCCGACCAGTTCATCGCGCTGTCCAAAAGTGTTCTCCAAAGGGGATATAAAAGTGTGGGGATGTAAAAACCGGCCTCAGGGGCCGGCTGCTCGGTGCAAAGTCTAGCCCGGCAGGCAAGCTCCTCTGCTGACAGTGCCTCAGGTGTGCGGACAAGGGGCGCACAAGACGCGTGGCAAGCCACGCGGCGACGGACAAGGCAGTCCCCCGCGTCTGAGCGGCGCCGGCAGACGATGTCTTCATCTACCGGGAGAGGCGCTTACAGGCCCAGGGTGTCGATGTCGACCAGCGAGTCGCGGCCCTTGTCAGAAATGTCGTGGCCCTCGCCTTCCGCGCGCGCCACGATGTGGGCTTTCTTACCCAGGAAATAGGCCACCTCCGAGTCCAGCTTGGTCAGCGGATCGGCGGCGACGGCGCGCAAACCCATGATGCAGCGGCGCAGGAACAGCAGTTGTTGTGCTTTATCGGTGATGGACAGACGGCCATCGCGTGCATAGCTGAGCAGCTTCAGGCCGGACAGGCGCTTGGCATTGCGGGCAACGCAAGCACTGGGGCGCTCGGTCTTGATGCCGCGTGCAACTTGCTCCAGCGCGTCATATTCATCGGTTGTTAATTTCTCGTTCTTCATTACTTTTCCATAAAAGGCCAGGTGTTCGGCCCTCATGGTACGCGCCCAGCAGCGCATCGGCAACAGGCAACGTAATTCAGTCGCCGCCAACACCACCGACGGCATGCTGAAATGCGCGCAGATTGCGCCTATTTGTAGCTACGCAGCAGCAGCCACGCCAGGCCGCAACCGGCCACGGCGCCTGCCAGGGCCAGCGCTACGAGGTTTTTGCCAGCCATCACAGGGCGTCGGCCCAGATAAATTTTGTTATGCAAGGAATTGCCCACGGTGGTCTCCTGTACAAGAATTTTTATGATGTCTTATTATAAGAACAGAATCGTGACGACCACATGACACACAGCAGTTAGCGCTTGATTTGTATCCACCAGGCAACACTTATTGGCGTTTCTGTTGTTTAAATGGCGCGGCGATACTGCCGCCTGCGCAAACCATTTCCGAACAAAAATAGACAGCGCGCGGCTGTGGCCCGGCAGCGTAGCGAGGCGCACGTGCTCGAATGCTTGCTCTTAAGCCATCTTGACGGGTGGTGGCGGTGGCGTCGGTTCCTCGACCGGCACGGGATCAGCGTACGGCGGCTTTTCCAGCGGCGGCATCAGCGGATCGCCTTCGGGCGGCGGACCGGTATCCGGTTCAGGCGTGCTGTGGGCGCGCAACGGGGCATGACGCGATTGTAGTTGCATGGTGACCTCCTTTGCCACACTGTAAGCGATGATGAAAAACACTGGCGCCCGCGAGGCGCGCGCTCCGTGCTGCCGGCGCCGCACCTGGCATGACTAGCTCAGCTGGGATAGGCATGCAATTGTGAGGGCCAAATCGAATGTCGATTTTTTTTACATACGCGCGAAAAACGACCTATCTATTTTTATAAACTATTGAATTTAAATACAAATATTACATGGTACGAATTCTGCCTCAAGGGCGTATGAGGTTATCTGCGGCAGCCGCCACAGTGACCTGCTCCGATTCACCCTCACGCTGAAGGAAATACCATGAAACCGCTGTCCTCAGTCCTGCGTCTCGCTCTATCTGCTGCTGCCATCGCTGCTGCGCTGATCAGTTCTCCCACACTCGCTGGTCCTTTATTTACCGCCGATGAAGGCTCCGTTCCCGGTACCGCTCCCAATCTGGTGGTGGCCGACCGCATCAGCTTTGAATATCACTCGCGCGTCGAACAAACCATCGTTGGCGGTTTGGGTGGTGGCAACGATCCCTTCACCCAAACTGGCTTCCTGACCAAGGCCGCTTTCGGCAGCCCCAATGGCGGTAGCGTTCCATCGCAACTGAACGCCCTCAATGGCTATGGCATCTATGGCCTGTTTACCATCACCGGTCAGTCGAATGGTTTGGGGTCCGGTATCCTCGCCAACTTTCAAACCCTGAGCATGACGCTGTACATCGACCCCAACCAGAACACGTCATTGTCGGTCAGCAACGTAGCCGGTTCGCCGGTAACTGTGGGTGGCGTCTCCGCAGATGACTATGCGATCGTCACCTACACGCTTGATGTGGGCGAAGCACACGTTTTCAACGGTCTGGCGCAAGGCGACTTCAAGGCCTTGATGAACGCCACGCTGACGCCGCAAGGACAGTTATTCTTTGTTAATCCCAACCCGTTTTTCCCTTTCGAGTCTCTCAGCGGAAATACGAACAGCTTCGTCGGTGGCAGCTTGACGAATAGTTTCATCGCGATGTCCGACGGCGGCGGCCTGGAATTATTTCAAGCAGCTGTACCTGAACCAGGCACCATCGCCCTGCTCGGCATCGGCCTGTTTGGCCTGGGCATGACTGCGCGCCGCCAGCAAGGCGGGCAGCGCCAGGCTTGACATGCGCTGATCGAATTGACAAGCCGTTCATGTCTGAGCGGCTTTTTCCACTACGGCAGCCGGCAAACTCCTGCCGCTCACGCAGGCATCCTCGCATCGACCGGCGCCACCAGCAAATCTTGCAGCGGCCGGCGCAGCGAGCGCGCCTGAGCCTCAGGGCCGGCGCCGATGCGGCCAAAGAACACGGCCCGCTCGAGCACCGCCGCACCGAGTACGCCCTGGCATTGCAGCGCCAACTCCTGCGCCAGCTCCTGCATGCCTTCGGTGCGCGAAAAGGCTTGCCGTTCACGCACATAACGGGCAAAAATCAACGGCGTCAGTTCCGGCTGCAACTGCACTCCCAGCTGCGTGGCCGTCAGCCAGAAACGCTGCATGGCACGGCCCGCCGCCACGTAATCGTCGATGTGGCGCGCCGGCGCATCGGCCAGCAGCACGAAATGTGCGGCGCAATACAGCCCCGGCAGCAAGTCCATCTGCAGCCGCGGGGCAATGGTGCCTCCCAGCCAGGTGTTGAAAAAATCCACGCGGCGCCAGCTATGCATGACCCAGCGCATCAGGCGCCCTGTGATCGGATCGATACCCAGCGCCTGCTCCGGGATGCGCTCGCTACTGAAACGCGCGCCCCATTCGATCACGTCACGGTGCACCTTGTGCGCTTCGGGCATGGTCAGACGCAGCTTCGCATTATCGAACAGCAGGCGCGCGCAGGAAAGGCGCGCGCGCCAGCCTTCGAACCATTGCACGCCGTAGCCGGGCGGCAAACTGGCGGCCAGCGCCGCCTTTTCGCTGGCGCGCAGGCGGCGCGTGCTGAGCCGTCGTCGCTGCACGCTGCGCTGTGGCAGGAACGCCGCCAAGGGGTCGGGCAGCATGCCTGGACTGTCGGCAAAGCGCACGTCAAACTTGGGCAAGGTTTCGGGCAAGCCGCCGCGCCGGTGCGCCTCCATGCACAAGCCATGGCTGCTGGCCGCCAAGGCCAGGCTTTCGAGCAAGGCGCCCACCGATAGCTGGCTGGGATGGCCGTCAAGGTCATACACGCAATGGCTGCGCGTATCGAAGCCATGCACGACGACATGGCGCGGCGCGACGACTTCAAAGCGCCACGGTTGCGTATTATCGCCGCTGGGCGCCCAGCGCGCCTGGTCGAGGATGTTTTCCAGCACGGGATCGAGCAGCAGTGCTTGCGTCATTTATGCCCCCTGCGCGGCGCGACGCCGCTTGATGATGGCCATGCTCAGGCGTTGCAGCGGATGACGGTTGCCCCCGGGACGCCATGTGTGCACGAGCTTGTTGCGGTAGGCGTCGAAATGCATGCCATGCGGCGCCGCCATTACCTTGCCGCGCTTCAAGAGTATTTTTAGTGCCTCGGTGGCGGCAGCGCCCGCACACAGCTGGCACCCCATGATGGTCGATGGCCCGCGCCGCTGCTTGAGGTTGATGGCCGACGGGTCGACCAGGTAGCGGCCGTGCAAGCCCGCTGGCGCCAGCCCGACAAGAAAACGCAGGGCTTTTTCTTCTTCAGGCAAGTCGCCCCAGCCGAAATACGCGTCGAACGTCATGCCGCCCGGCATGAAGTTGAGCACGGCCGTCCCCATGCCCAGCGGCGCGGCCGTGATGGCAGGGATGCCGAGGCGCGCACAGCAGGCGAAGGTGGCTTGGCGCGCGCCAAAGGCGAAGAAATCCAGGCCGTCCACATACAGGTCGACACCGGCAAAAAACGCTGCCAGATTGCTGTCATGTATCCCGTCTGGAAACTGTTCAATCTCCAATTCAGGATTGATGTCCGTCGCCATCTGCGCCAGCACGGCGACCTTCGGCTGGCCCAGGGTGGACATCATGGCGCCGGCTTGGCGATTGAAGTTGGCGATATCGAAAGTGTCGAAATCGGCGATGTGAAAAGCACCGATACCCAGCCGCACCAGGGTCAGCAAATGCACGCCCCCTACGCCACCCATGCCGGCAATGGCCACGCGCTTGCCACGCAAGCTATCCTGCTCGGCCGGCGTGACCCAGCCCAGGTTGCGGGCAAATGCTGCAGGATAAGAAAAACCGTCTGTCATGCCAACCTCTTCTGTACGTTCCTAAAGAACCAAGAATAGTTTGACAGACGGTCGGGCGATAAGTTCCCGCCAGGATGAGGGCTTAGCGCGCCAGACGGCGTGGCGCAGCCACTGCCGTGTGCGAGGGCAGCGCCACATGCCGCGCCGCTGCGTCCACCTTGAACACGCTGACGATCTGTGCCAGCCCGGCCGCCTGCTCGTTCATGGCTTGCGCTGCCGCCGAAGCCTGCTCGACCAGCGCCGAGTTTTGCTGCGTCATGTTATCCATCTCGGCGATGGCCTGGTTGATCTGCTCGATACCGGTGCTTTGCTCGGCGCTGGCCGAGGAAATCTCGGCCACGATATCGGTCACATGCTGCACGCTGCTAACGACTTTTTCCATCGTCTCGCCCGCCAGCGCCACCAGTTTTTCACCGGCGCCCACTTGCTCGGCGGAACTATCGATCAATTGCTTGATTTCCTTGGCAGCAGCCGCCGAACGCTGCGCCAGGTTGCGTACTTCGCTGGCCACTACGGCGAAGCCACGGCCCTGCTCGCCTGCACGCGCCGCCTCCACTGCGGCGTTCAAGGCGAGGATATTGGTCTGGAAGGCGATGCCGTCGATGACAGCAATGATGTCGCCGATCTTTTTCGACGAGGCATTGATGGCACCCATGGTGTCGACCACCTGGCTCACCACACCACCCGCCTGGGTCGCCACTTGCGAGGCAGAAATGGCCAACTGGTTGGCCTGGCGCGCATTGTCCGCATTCTGGCGCACGGTGGAAGTCATCTCTTCCATGGTCGACGCAGTTTCTTCCAATGATCCCGCCTGCTGTTCCGTGCGCGCAGACAGGTCGTGGTTACCCGAGGCAATCTCGCCCGACGCCGTGGAAATGGCATCGGCATCGTTGCGCACCTGGCTCACCAGGTGCGCCAGGTTATCGCGCATGGCCTTGATCGCCATCAACAAGCTGTCCGTGTCGCCCGGGCGCGTATCGATGTGCGTAGTCAGGTCGCCCTGAGCGATTTGCGCGACGATGCTCACTGCATAGTCGGGTTCGCCGCCCAACTGGGCCAGGATGCGGCGCAACATCAGGGCCGCCAAGGCGCCCACCACCAGCATCAGCGCGCCGCCAATCGCCAGCAGCACGCCGGCCTGGTCCCAAAACTTGTCGTTGATATCATCGATATAGGTGGCGGTGCCGATCACCCAGTTCCAGGGCGCAAATTTCACCACCGCGTACATCTTCGCCACGCGCTCCTTCACGCCGGGACGCGTACCATCGGCTTGCACCAGGCCGATGCGGCTATTGGCCAGCGCTGCCCGGTAGCGGTCACCCGACTGCTGCATATTTTTTTGCGGCGTGCCGATGCGCGCAGGATTCGGATGTACGTACAGCAAGTCGGTACTGAAGTCGCGCACAAAATAATACATCTCGTCCTTGACGAAACTGCCGAGGGCCAGCTTGGCCTGCTGCTGGGCCTGCTCACGCGTGAGCTTACCCGACTGTTCCAGCGCATACGCCTTTTCCACCGACGCATTGGCCAGCTCCACCAGCACCGTCAATTGCTCGACCCTTTCGGCCATCATGGTCTGGCGCAAGGAATACAGAGAGAATGAAGCGATGAGGACGATGCCCAGCAAGGTGCTGAAACACAATAAAAGAATGCGCGAACGGAGAGTCATGGTAGCCCGTGTAAAAAAAATGCAGCGTGGAATTATAAACAATTTCCATAAGGAAATCTTTTCAAAAATGCAAAGCGGGCGGCACTACCAGGCTGATGCCCGGCAGGCACCGCCCGCTTTGATACTACTCGAATGTCGTTAGCAGATCACGCCAGCGCTTCCTTGGCTGCCTCTTCCGGCGTCAAGCCATCGTAAAATTGATCGGTGAACCATTCGACCTGCTCTTCGATATGGTCTTGCGCCTGCGCCACAGTCGCGCCACCAGCCACGAGGAAGCCTTCGACCTCGATACACCAGTTGATCAACTCCAGGGTTTCCGGGTCGAGCTCTTCTTTCTTAGCCATCGTATTTCCTTGCTTGTAAAATTGCGATATCAGATCAATAATGCATAGTTTAACAGCTTCGGCGTCCTGCGCCCCCTGCTGCCAAACAATAAAAATTACTTGACAGCAACTTCTTTGCGTTCCGGGTAGAGCACCACTTGCACATAATTGTGCAAGTCCAGATAGCGCTGCGCCGCCTGCTTGACCGCTTGCGGCGTGATGGCGCCCACGCGGTGCGCATAGCGCAGCGTATGCTCAAGATCGCGGCCCTGCGTCACAGAACCCATCAGTTGCTTCATCCAGTAACCATTTTCCCGCAAGGATTTCTGCTGGCGCGTGATCCAGTTCAGCTTAACCTTTTCCAGGTCGGCCACGGACGGCCCCTCGGCCTTCATTTTGTTGATTTCGGCAAAGGCCGCAGCAATTACTTTGTCCACGTTCTCCGGCCCCGTCGGCAAGTTCAGCGCCACCGAATAATGGCCATACGGATGCTGGCCCATGAAAGTTTCAAAGCCGCCGCCATAGATCATGCTCATTTTTTCGCGTAGCACTTCGATGACTTTCAGGTTCAACACCTCGCCCAGCGCTTGCAGGGTCAATTTTTGCTCGTCCGAATATGCCACGGCGCCATTGAAGGTGATGGAAATCGTGCTCTTCGGCTCGCTGCCCATGTAAATATCCTTCTTGACGATCCCGGCCACCGGGCGCATGCCCACGTCGCGGTAGGCGTGCGGCAGCTCGGCCACCGGCAAGGTACCCAGGTAGCTGGCGATCAGCGGCTTGATCTTGTCGAGCTCAAAGCTACCGGCGAAGATGAAGGTCATGTCGCGCGCGCTGGAAAAGCGCTGACGGAAGATCTCCAGCGAGCGCTCCAGGCTCACCTTGTCAAAGTCGGCCACGCGCGGCACGCCATCGACGCGCGGGTTGTCGCCGAACATGGCGTGCTGGATGGCATCGTAAAACACGGCTTCCGGCTGTGCCATACTGTTTTTCGCAAAGTCCTGCTGCTTGCCGATGAAGGACTGGTACAGACCGGCATCCTGGCGCACGTCATGGAAATACAGCGTCACCAGTTGCAGCATGGCTTCCACGTCGGCGCTGCTGGACGAACCGCCAAAGCTTTCGCTCAGTTCGCCCAGCGAAGCGCCCACATTGACGGTCTTGCCGGCCAGAACCTTTTGCAAATCGAGCGGCGCCAAGTCCTTCAAGCCCATGCTGCCGACCACGGCGCTGGCATAGCGGGCGTTGTAGATATCGGCATCGCCAAACAGGGACTGGCCGCCGAAGCGGGTCGAGCCCATCAGCACCTGGTCATTCTGGAAGTCCGTCGGTTTCAGCAATACGCGTACGCCGTTGCCCAGGGTTAGCTGCGTCACGCCGGTGGCGCTATTCAATTTTTCGGCGACGATGCTGCCGCCGGCCGGCGGGCCATCCATCAGCTTGCTGGCAAACACTTTTTCCTTGCGCGGCTCGACTTTTTGCTGCTCGGCGCGCGCCACTGCGTCGAGCAATTGCTGCTGCGTCGGCACAGTCGAGGCCGTATCGCCGGCTTTCGGCTCGGCACCCATGAAAACGACGAGTTTCTTTTGCTGCTCAGGGATGCCCCTGGCCGCCGCCGCATTGATTTCCTCTAAGCTGAGCTGCGGCATGAGTTCCTGCGCGTACAAAAATTCATTGGCGATGCCGGGGATGGCTTCCTGCTCCAGGAAATTGAGCGCATATTCGGCGACGAAACCGGCGGAATCGGACTTGTCGCGCTCGCTGTATGCGCGCTCGTAATTGCGCAAGCTGTTCTTGCGCGCGCGGTCCAGCTCATCCTGGCTGAAACCGAAGCGGCGCGCCCGCTCATCTTCCTGCACCAGCGCTTCAATGGCCGGCTGCACGCCGCCCTTGCCCAACAAGGCGTACGCGCTGAACGACTCGTAGCCGCGCACCAACTTGCCCATGCTGCTGCCGCCGTCGATGAAGGGCGGGTTGGCTTGCTGCGTCAACTCTTGCATACGCGCGCTGAGCATCTGGCCATACAGGTTTTCGATCATCTGGCGACGGTAATCGGCAATGGTGACGAGCTCTTGCGCAGGGCGGATCTGGTAGCGGATGAAGACTGTGTCGACCGATGCTTCCTTGTCCGTGATCACCAACGCTTCCGTCTGCGCGCGCGGCGGCACTTCCGCATACAAACGAGGACGCGGGTGCACGGGGTTTTTCAGCTTGCCGAAATGCTGCTTGATGAGCTTTTCAGCCTGTTTCGGCTCGACGTCACCGACCACCATCACGGCCATCAGGTCGGGCCGGTACCAATCCTTGTAGAAACGCTTGATGGCTTCCGGCTTGAACGTTTTCAAGACAGATTCCTTGCCGATCGGAATACGTTGCGCATAGCGCGAACCGTTGAGCAGCTTCGGATACAGGACCTTGTTCATGCGGTCGCTGGCACCCTTGCCCAGACGCGCCTCTTCCAGCACGATGCCGCGCTCGCTGTTGATGTCGGCCGGATTCAAGTTCAAGCCATGCGCCCAGTCTTCCAGCACGAGAAAGCCTTTTTCCAGGTTGCCCTTTTTTGTCGTGGGAATCGGCAAGATATACACGGTTTCGTCAAAGCTCGTGTAGGCGTTCAAGTCGGCGCCAAACTTCACGCCGATCGATTGCAAATAGGAAATCAACTGATTACGCTTGAAATGCGTGGACCCGTTGAAGGCCATGTGTTCCGTAAAATGCGCAAGGCCTTGCTGATCATCATCTTCCAGGATGGAACCGGCTTTCACCACCAGGCGCAATTCCACTTTCTGGGCCGGACGGGCATTTTTCTTGATGTAATAGGTCAAGCCGTTCGGCAATTTTCCTACGGTAACTTCTGGCGCCAGCGGCAGCGGATCGCTCAAACGGATTTCTGCCTGGGCCATGCAGGCGCACGCCAGCAAGACAGCGCCCGAGATCAGGCGTAATTTACTCAGCTTCATGTATTCTCAAGGGTAATATTGGGTCACCATACCTTACACTAAAATCATCTTTCCGCCCTTAAAAACAGCTTAGGAGAAACTGTTTTTCTTATGCAACTTTGCCCGACAAGAAACTTGACAGTGCCTCGCCACACTTTTCATCTGTGCTAAAGTATTGCCGCCGGTCATGTGGACCGGCACAACAATACGTCTTCGGGGCGGGGTGCAATTCCCCACCGGCGGTAAGACCGGCAACGGTCAAGCCCGCGAGCGCCTGTCAAACATCGTTTGGCAGGGTCAGCAGATCTGGTGTAACTCCAGAGCCGACGGTATAGTCCGGATGAAAGAAGATGTGCAGTAGTGTGCTGTCCCATCGCCACGGCGATGCGGTCAGTTGCGTCCATTCGCTTGCCCTGCAGCGTTTTTCGCCTATGCGAGGAGCGTTTCGCCATGTTAGTCAACAGCTACACCCTGCTTTCCAATGACTTGGAAGGTCGCATCCAATCCGCGCTGGCCGCCATGCGCGCCGGCATTGCCGTCATTCTGCTCGACGATTTCGACCGCGAAAATGAAGCCGATCTGATCTTGTCGGCGGAAAAAATCACGCACGAAACCATGGCTTTGCTGATCCGCGAGTGCAGCGGCATCGTCTGCCTGTGCCTGCCGACGGACGTCGTCAGCGCGCTGGAATTGCCGCCCATGTCGTCCGACAATGGCAGCCGCTACGGCACGCCATTTACGGTATCGATCGAGGCGCGCGACGGCGTCACAACGGGCGTATCGGCCGCCGACCGGGTGACCACCATCCGCGCCGCCATCGCCAAGGACGCCAAGCCGGCCGACCTCGTGCGCCCTGGCCACGTCTTCCCCCTGCGCGCTGCGCCCGGTGGCGTGCTAGAGCGCCGTGGCCATACGGAAGGCTCCGTCGACCTGTCGCGCATGGCGGGCCTGAACCCTGCCGCCGTGCTGTGCGAACTGATGAACCCGGACGGCAGCATGATGCGCGGCGACGATATCGAGCGCTTTGCCGAACTGCATGGCATGCCTATTCTGACCATCGAAGAACTGGTGGCGTGGCGCAGCACGCGCGAACAGTAAGCGCTCAGGCGGCGGCCACGGCCTTGGGCAAATGTACATGTTTGTACACGAGGCCCGCCGCCAGGCCATACGCGACGGCAATCGTCGCGTAGGCCAGCGGCAAACGCAGCGACCAGTCCTGCAGCATGTGCAGGATGCTGCCGATCAACGCCACGCCCACCAAGGCGCCGATTTGCCGGTTCGCATTCAGGGCCGCCGCCGCACTGTTCGCATGCTGCTTGCCGGCCACCCGCATCACGGTGGCCGTCATGGTGGGAATGGCAATGCCGATGGCCACGTTCATGACAGCCGTGCCCAGCGCCAGCAGCGCGTACGGCGTACCCGGACGCAAGCCCATCAGCAGCAAGGCCATGACGGCGCCCACCAGCAAACCAGCCAGCATGGGCAAGCGCGTGCCATGACGTGCCGCAATACTTCCCGCCATGAAGTTCCCCACCGTATAGGCCGCCATCATGGGCAACAGGCGCAAGCCCGACTGCAAGGCATCGGCGCCGCCAGACTGCTGCAGGAACAGGCTCAATAAAAACAGCTGGCCAAAAACGCAGAAATCAATCAAGAAGCCCACGCCATTGGCCGCGCCAAAGCTGCTGCTATAAAACAATTCACGCGGCAACAGCGGATGGCTGCCGCGACGCTCGCGCCGCAACAATTGCCAGGCCGACAGGACCATCAATGCCCCCGCCGCCAGCACGCCAGGCGACAGCAAGCCCAGCACTGGGCCTTCGATCAAGGTAAAACTCAGACCCGCCAGCGCCGCCACACCGAGCACATGGCTGAACAGCGACAAGGCGCGCTGCTGGCGCGCCGGCGCGGCCAGCAGCACTTGCGCCATGACGATGGCCAGCACGCCCAGCGGCACATTCACCCAGAAGACGCTGCGCCAGCCGAACTGATGTACGAGGATGCCGCCGATCAGGGGGCCGGATGCGCCCGCCACGCCCACCAGCGCCGACCAGGCGCCCAGCATGCGCGTGCGTGGCAGCCCGGCAGCCTAGCCGCACACAATCATTCTCAAAAGAAACTTTATTTCTTATGAGTCTGATAAAATTCGCAACCCCGTCGCGCCCAGCCGCTGCCACGCCGCCGCGGGATCCCTCAATCCTCATGGAGAATTTTTATGCTTATCTGGCAAGGCTTCGGCATACTCGCCCCCCTTATCTGTTTTATCGTCGTACTGGCCGCACAAGCGCTGTTTGGCGCCACCCTGGGCGAGGAATACACGAAGAGCCACACATGGACCCTGGCCCTGGCTTTCCTGCTGGCAGCGGCCGCCAGCTGGTATGCGGGCGTGCGCCTGAACAGCGCGCCCGGACGCGAATTGATCGACCCGAGCACGCAGGAAAAAGTGATCTTGCGCAAGCGCCACACCCTGTTCTGGATTCCGATGCAATACATCGCCGTGCTGATGGTCGTGATGGCCGGCTTCGCCCTGTTCGAATAGGCGCGCACGCTAGCCGTGCTTGACGGGGCGGGCTGATGTTAAGATGCCATGATGACCGTTTCCGTCTCCCTCATCATCAGCCTGCGCCGCCTGCACCGAGCCAGCATGGCTTGGCTGGTCAGCTGGTGGCACATGCTGCATTTCGCCACCCTCATGTTTTCGCTGGCCCTGTCGCCATCGAGCTATCAGCGCGCCAACCGCCCCATCCTGGCGCACCGCCTGGTATCGGATACGGCGCCCAATCTCGTGTGGTTCAGCGTCGCCTGCGCGCTGCTCAGTCTGGTGCTGATCCGCATCGTCGTCGTCAGCGCGCAAAGCTACGGCCTGTCGCACTATGCGCTGGAAATGGTGGTGCGCGTGCTGGTGCTGGAACTGATACCGCTGACGGCTGCCCTGTTCGTGGCCCTGCGCCTGAGCCTGCCCGACGGTATCGCGTTTGCGCAAATGCGCGCAAGCGGCATGCTCGACACCATGCAGCGCCAGGGCGTCGATCTGCTGCGCCGCGAGTACTTTCCGCGCGTCATGTCGGGCATCTTCGCCGTCTGGATGCTGGCCATCGTCAGCTGCGTCAGCTCGCTGATACTCGCCTATGTCAGCATCTACGGTTTCACGCCGTGGGCGCTGCCAGGCTACACGCGGGTGGTCGGGCAAATCTTCAATCCCGCCGTGGCCCTGATCCTGATGCTCAAGGTGATCTTTTTCAGCTTTGCCGTGGCGCTAATCCCGCTGGCCTCCTCGTACTATCAGACACCGGCATACGGCCGGCGCAACCGCGTCTGGGCCGCGCACGGCCTGTCCGAGATGCTGCGCTTGTTTTCCGTCATCCTGCTGATCGAAGTCGCTACGCTGATGGGCAATTACTACTGATGCCCCGGCGCGCCACCGCCAGCGATCCCCCAAACCATCCCTACGAGAGCCAGAATCGATGCGCCAGAGCCAGCCCCCCAATCCCGACCAGGTCGACGTCACGGCGCCCGCCGGTCTCACGCACGATGCGGTACTGCCCGCGCCACCGCCCGTGCGCCACGCCGAGCTGAAGGCGGCCATCCTGCTCGTCTTCCTGTTCGTGCTGCTGCTCGGCTGCGTCGTCTACCTGATGTATGCGCGCGGCGCCTTTGAGTCGACGCAAACGCTGGTACTGACGGCCGGCGATTCGGACGGCGTGAACGTCGGCGCCGACCTGACCTTTTCCGGCTTTCCCATCGGCCGCGTGCAACGCATCGAACTGGCACCGGACGGCCGCGCGCGCGTCATCATCGACGTGCCACGCAAGGATGCGCACTGGCTGCGCAGCAGCTCCATCTTCACCCTGGAACGGGGTCTCGTGGGCGGCGCCAAGCTGCGCGCCTACAGCGGCATCCTGACAGACCCGCCGCTACCCGACGACGCCACGCGCGACCTGCTGGTGGGCGACATGGCGGCGGAAATCCCCCGCCTGCTGGCCGCCGCCAAAGACCTGTTAAACAATCTGGGCAGCCTGACAGGCAGCGATTCGCCGCTCGACGGCACTCTGCGCAATGTGCAGGCCGTCACCGGCAAATTGAGCGGCCCGGGCGGCGCCATGGGCTTGCTCACGGGCGACGACAAGCAAGCGCGCCTGCTGTTCGAGCGCACCAATGCCCTGCTGCTCACGACAGAGCAGCTGGCGCGCCGTACCGATGGTCTGGTGGCCAATGCCGATACGCGCGTCTTCGGCGAAAAAGGTGTCATGACGGATGCGCAGGCGAGCATCGTGCAGCTGAACGCCCTCTTGGCCGATACGCGCGCCAGCTTGAAAAAAGTCGACGCCGTGCTGCTCGAGGCGCAAGCCGTGGGCGCCAATGTCAGGGCGGCGACGGCCGACCTGGGCCCGCTGCGCGCGGACGTGGAAAGCAATCTGCGCAAGGTCGAGCAGCTGGTCAATGAAATCAACCGAAAATGGCCATTCAAGCGCAATCCGGAGATCAAACTACCATGATCAAACGCTCTCTCACCGCGTCGGCCCTGGTCACGCTGCTGTCCACCGTGCTCGCTGCCTGCTCCAGCGGCCCGCCCGTGCCGGACTGGAAAATGAATGCGCAAAGCGCCATCGAACGGTTTCAAACGGCCTATTTGAATGGCAACACCCTGGTCGAGCAGACCGAATTTCGGCGCGCCCGCAGCCAGGTTGCAGGCACCGGCAAGCTCGAACTGGTGGCGCGCATCGAGCTGCTGCGCTGCGCCGCGCGCGTGGCCAGCCTGGCCTTCGGCGACTGTGCCGGCTTTGACGCCCTGCGCGCCGACGCCAGTGCCGCCGACCGCGCGCACGCAGCCTACCTGGCAGGCCAGGCGCAGCCGGCCGACGTGGCCCTGCTGCCTGAAGCACAGCGGGCGGCCGCCGGCGCCAGCTCCGACACGGCAGCCGCCAGCGCCGTGGCGGCCATCAAGGACCCGCTGTCGCAGTTGGTGGCCGCTGGCGTGCTGCTGCGCGCCGGCCGCGCCACGCCGGACCTGCTCGATACTGCCGTGGGCACGGCCTCGGACCAGGGCTGGCGCCGCCCGCTGCTGGCATGGCTGGGCATACAGCGCTTGCGCGCCGAACAGGCGGGCGACATGCCAGCGGCGCAGCGCCTGGCTCGGCGCATGGCGCTCGTCGAGCAGCCGCTGGCTCCTTGAACATGCCGATGAGCGGCCAAACAAAGGAAGAATCAGGCATAATCGAGGCAGGACGAGATGAATGCCGTGCAGCCAACGAGGTATGACGATGCAATTCGAGGACTTCGACCTTTCCACCCCCGAGGCCAGCCGGCATGCCAGAGGCGCGCCCGGCGAAGAGGCACCTGCCGCCACAGCCGTGCGCCTGCAATACCTGCTCGACAATACTCCCTCCATCATCTATTGCACCGTGCCCAGCGGTGATTTCAAGATGACCTTTGTCAGCAACAATGCCTTCAATGTGCTGGGCTACCGGCCCACCGACATGGTGGCCGATCCCAATTTCTGGTTCGACCACATCCACCCCGACGATGCGCCCGGCATCTTTTCCAGCCTGGCGCAAATCTTCGTCGAAGGCGCGCGGGCCTATGAATACCGCTTCCGCGTGAGCGACGGCAGCTATCTGTGGATGCATGACAGTCTGCGTCTGGTACGCGACGAGCATGGCGTACCGTTCGAGGTGATCGGCTCGCTGACCAACATCACGGAACGCAAAGGCATGGAAGCGATGCTGCAGGCGCGCGGCGAAGAGCAGCAACTACTGATCAGCAAGCTGCAAGAAGCGCACGACCAGCTGCTGCAATCGGAAAAAATGGCCTCCATCGGCCAGTTGGCAGCCGGTATCGCGCATGAAATCAACAACCCGATCGGCTTCGTCAACTCCAACATGAGTTCGCTGCAAGCGTATGTCGGCACCCTCTTCGGCGTGATCGCTCAGTACGAAGCGGCGATGCGCGAAACGCCCGCCACGCCCGCCCTCGCCAACTGCGTGGAACAAGTGCGCACGCAAGCCGACCTGGCCTTCCTGCAAGACGACATGGTGGACCTGGTGCGCGAATCGATGGATGGTTTGAAGCGCGTGCGCGACATCGTGCAGGCGCTGAAAGATTTTTCCCACGTGGGCGAGACGGACTGGCAGGTCGCCAACCTGCACGCGGGCCTGGACAGTACCCTCAATATCGTCGCCAACGAATTGAAATACAAGGCGCGCATCGAGAAACAGTATGGCGAACTACCGCCGATACGCTGCCTGGCCTCGCAGCTGAACCAGGTATTCATGAATTTACTCGTCAACGCGGGCCAGGCCATCAGCAGCGACGGCGTGATCAGCATCCGCACCGGCCTTGCGGGCGACTGGGTGTGGGTGGAAATCGGCGACACGGGTTCCGGCATCGCGCCCGAGCACCTCAATCGCATCTTCGAACCGTTCTTTACCACCAAGGCCGTCGGCAGTGGCACGGGCCTCGGGCTGTCGCTCTCGTACGGCATCGTCAACAAGCATGGCGGGCGCATCGAGGTGGCGTCGGAAGTGGGCCGCGGCACGCGCTTCACGGTACACCTGCCGCTGCAACCGCCACTGGCCAGTGCCTAGTTTTCCTTCAGGGGTGCGTACACGCGGATGCTGAGCCGGCCGCCATTCTTGCCTTCGAAATCGAGCAACTGGCTGATCACGCGGGGCGTCAGCACATGTTCGGCAGCGAGCAGCATCAGGCCATCACGGCTGATCAAGTCGCGCGACAACATCATGCCCGGCTCCAGCTGGCCCGACAGCACCGTCAGGTCGCGCGCCGGCGCTTCTGTCTCTTCCATGATGCTGCGAAAGGCAGCCACTACGGCAGGGTCGTAGCGCTTGCCGACGCTGTCATAGATCAAGGTACGCGCTTCGTCGGCGCGAAGCTTGCGCTGCACCATGGCGCCGATCTGCAAGCCGTCATAGTCCGATGCCAGCGCCAGGATGCGCGCGCCCAGCGGAATGGCAAGACCCACCATGCCATCGGGAAAGCCGCCACCGTCGTAGCGTTCCAGTTGCGAGCGCAAGATCACCGACACGGCACGCAGCTCCTCTAGCGCCATCAGCAATTGTTCGGCGCGCAACGGGTGCTTGCGAAAGGCGGCCAGTTGCTCGCCCGTCCAGGCGCTGGCCGGCAGTTCCAGCACATCGTCGCTCAAGCTGAGCTTACCGATATCCTTGAGCAATGCCGCGATGAACACGTCGCGTGCTTCCTGCCCTTCCAGGCCCAGCGCCTGCGCCAGCTTGCGCGACAATTCCGCCACCCGCCGCGCATGGCCGACCAGCTTGCCGCCACGCATCTCGATCAGGTTGGAAAACACCTTGATCGTCGTCACGAACGTCGATTTCAAACGTTCATTGGCCGCCTGCACCTCGTCGTGCGACTGCTTCAGCTGTTGCGTGCGCGTGGCCACCTTCGCTTCCAGGCTGGCATTGAGCGCTTGCAGCTGCACGTTCTGGCTCGCCGTCAGCGCTTCGAGCTGCACTTTTTCCTGCTCCAGCGCGCGCCGTTCCAGCGCGTGGCGCACCACCAGCACGATATCGTTCTCGTCCCAGGGCTTGGTCACATAGCGGTAAATTTCGCCTTGGTTGATGGCGTCGAGGATGGACTGGATATCGGCATAGCCCGTCAACAGCAAGCGCATGGTGTCGGGCCAGCGCTGGCGCACCTGGGCCAGGAATTGGGCGCCATCCATCTGCGGCATGCGCATGTCGGAAATGACCAGGTCCACCGTCTCGTTCTCGAGCAAGACCAGGCCCGCCGCGCCGCCGTCGGCCGTCAGCACGCGGTAGCCGTGCGGGCGGAACAAACGCCGCAGCGACGACAGGATGTTCGGTTCATCGTCGACGCACAGGATGGTCGGCGGCGCGATCACGGTGCTGGTGCCGATGCTGGTGCTGGTGTTCATGCTGTCCCGTTCATTGATGGTCATGGTGTGGCAGCCTGCGCCTGGCGCACGGGCAAGGTGATACGGAAGGTGGTGCCGCGGCCGATGACGCTGTGCACGTCGATGCGGCCATGGTGCTTTTGCACCGTGCTGTAGGCTAACGACAGCCCCAGTCCGGTGCCTTTGCCGATGGCCTTGGTGGTAAAGAAGGGGTCGAAGATGCGCGACAGGTGTTCGGGCGCGATGCCGCCGCCCGTATCCTCGACTTCGATCCACACTTCCGCAGCATTGTCGCTGCCCGTGCGCAGCGTGATGCGCCCGTGCTCCTCGCCCATGGCGTGGGCGGCATTGACGACCAGGTTCATGATCACCTGATTCAGTTCGGAAGGCTGGCATTCAATATCGGGAATATCGCCATACTCGCGCACCACGTCCGCCTTGTACTTGACCTCGTTATTGACGATATTGAGCGTGGTATCCATGCCCCGGCGCAGGTCGACCCAGACCCACTCCTGGAGCGCATCCGTGCGTGAAAAATCCTTCAAGTCTTGCACAATGCGACGCACGCGCGAAATGCCTTCCCTCGACTCGACCATCAGCAGCGGAATGTCGGTGCGCAGGAAGTCCAGGTCGATCTTTTCGCGCAGCGCGCGCAGGCGCGCCGCCACCACGGGATCGGCGACGGCCGGCTCGGCTTCCTTGTAGGCATCGAGCATGCCGAACAAGTCGTCCAGATAACCGTCCAAGGTGCCGACATTCGAAAACACATAGCCGATGGGGTTGTTGATCTCGTGCGCCACGCCAGCGGCCAGCTGGCCGATCGAAGCCAGCTTTTCAGACTGCAGCAGCTTTTGCTGGGCCACCGACAGCTTGCTGTTCAATTCCATCAGGGCCAGGTTGCGCTCGCGCAATTCAAGATCGGCGATCTCGCGCTGGCGGATGTCGTCGGCCAGGCGCTCGTTCATTTCGGCCAGCTGGGCCGTGCGTTTGGATACCAGGTGCTCCAGATTATCGTGCGCCTTGCGCAGCGCCAGCTCGGCCAGGCGCCGTTCGCTGACATCACACAGGGTTTCGATGGCGCCCACCAGCCGCCCTTGCCGGTCGCGCAGGGGCGCTGCCGTGAAATGCAGCCAGTGCCCATTCTGGCCGATATCGGCAAAATAGTCTTCGGCCTCGTAAGCGCCGGGAATCACGGAGGAACGCTGCAGCTTGCCAAGGTAGAGTTCATTTTCGCCGAAAGCGATATTATCGGCCACCAGCAAATCGGCCAGACAGGCGCGCGGCTGCGGATAGAACGCCTTCCAGTGGTCGCGCGTGCCAACCATCTCGGCGGCGCTAAAGCCCAGCAGCTGTTCGCAGGCGCTGTTCCAGTGCGTCACCACATGGTCCGTGTTGATGGCGAAGGTGGCCACCGGATGGCCATCGAAAAACGCCGATAGCGCGATGGCATCGGTCTGACGGCGTTCCGGCATGGCGATCTGCGCCTGCGTTGCATCAGTTTCCATGGCCTCTTTCCTGTTCATGCCAGCATGATCTGCGACATTTCATCGAAGCTGTGTTGCGTCTGCCGCAGCAGCGCCAGCCAGGCTGGCTCGTCCAGGGCAAGCTTGTGCCAGACTGCGGGCGACAGGGGCGGCACCAGCGCGTCGTCGATACCGGCCAGATCGAGCGCCAGGGCGACGGCGTTGGCCATATGCACAGCCAGCGGCAAGCCGCCCGCCTCCAGCCGGTCGGTGGCATGGTGCTCGGCTACCGCCTGCTGTATTGCCTCGGGAAACTTCCAGTAAGCGGCCAAGGCGCTGCCCACTTGTGCGTGATCGATGCCGATGACGGCCATTTCCGCATCGGCCATCTGGCAGTCATGGGCCTGGCGGTAGCTGCGTACGAGCGCGTGCTCGGCCGGGAAGCGCGTCACCAGCACCAGGATGCCCAGGTCGTGCAGCAGGCCAGCCGTGAAAGCGGTCTCGGGATCGACATGCAAGTGCGGCGCCAGCAGGCGCGCGGCAATGGCCGTGGCCAGCGAATGGCGCCAGAAGGCTGGGAAATCGAAGTCGCCGCGCACCGGCGCGAAGCTGTCCGTCAGGACGCAGGCCGTGACCACGGTACGGATGCTGTGAAAGCCCAGCACGGAAACGGCTTGCGCGATACTGGTGACCTTCGATTGCATGCCGTAGAACGAGGAATTGGCGATACGCAAGGTCTTCGCCGCCAAAGCCTGGTCCAGCTCGATCTTGTGCGCCAGCACATGCACGTCCGTATCGTCCTGCTCCATGCTCGACAGCAGTTCCAGCACCACCACCGGCAGCGAGGGCAATTCATGGACCTGGCGGAGGATATGTTCAAAACTGAGCCGTATCATGCCCCACTCCCTTGCCGATAGCGCTGCAGCAGCGACAGCAGTTGCGCCCCAGGAGAGTCGGGCGGCGTGGCGCGGAACAGCACGGCCAGCCGTTCCAGGCGGCGCACCCGTTCCTGCTCGGCATGGGCCTGGGCGACGGGATCGACGTCGTCGTCGGCGACGACGTGACAGCGCTCCACATTGCGCCTGCGCAAGGCCGTCAGGCTGGCCGCCGTCAGGACGGCGCCCTGGGCCAGGAGCACGGCGCCGCTGGCGTCGCTCAGCGTCTGCGCCAGCACCATGCCTTCCTGTGCCTGCTGCATGGAAATCTCGCGTCCGCTTTCACTCGCGTGTTCACTGATGCGTTCACTCATGCGTTCGCTCATACAGCCGTCCCATGCCGGCTCAGGGTGACCAGGCTGCCGCGCGAGCGCGAACGCACGCCCATGGGATGGACCGCAACGGCATAGGCCTGGCCATCGATGGCGGCCAGACAGGGTGCGCCCGGCCCGTCGAATAGCTGCGGCAACACCAGCATGGCCTCGTTACCCAGCAAGGCCGCACCACGCTCGAACAGGTTTTCCGCCGCCGCGTTGATGAAAGCGATCATGCCATCCTCGTCGAGTCCGATCACAGGCAGCGGCAGAAATTGCAGCAATTCGCGCGCGATACCCAGGCTGATCTCGTCGCGGCTGATCTGATGCTGCTGCTGACTCAACAGCGCCTGCATGGCGGCGTTGGCAGTCTCTAACGCCTGATTGGCTACACGCAGTTGCGCATTGAGGCGCGCATTGTCATCATCGATGCCCTTCAGGCGGAAGGCTTCTGCGATATGTTCGCGCAGCTGATGATCTTCCCAGGGCTTGGTGAGAAATTTGAAGATGGCACCCTCGTTGACGGCATCCGTCACGGCCTGCAACTCGGTAAAGCCCGACAACATGATGCGTATGGTTTGCGGATACAGCAGCTTGGCCTTGCGCAGGAAGTCAGCGCCCAGCATGCCCGGCATGCGCTGATCCGATACGATCACATCAACCGCATGGCTGGCCAAGATGTCCAGCCCTTCCTGGCCGCTGCCGGCCGTGAGGACATGGTAGGCATCGCGCCGTAGCAGGCGCTTGAGGGAAGCAAGGATATTGGGCTCGTCGTCGACCAGCAGCAAGGTGCGCGCCGGCAGCACCGCAGTTGCTGACATACCATGCTCGTCGTGCACATCCATCGGACCATCCTCTCGTCGCCACGCGATATGGGAGCTTGCCTGGAGGGGAAATCTGCAGCGCGGCATCGTCTTGCGCAGCAGTCCGCTTGCACACAAATTATACGACTAAATATTCCTTCATGGCACTTATCGGGTATTTATCGGACACTTATCCGCGCCGTGCCGGACAAGGTATGTCGCGGTAAAACACAAAGCCACCCAAGCCGATGGCTTGCGTGTCGGCCTTCACGGCGTACACCAGTGTGTTCCTGGCCGCCTCGACCCGCAGCAGATTCTGGTGCAAGGCCGTTTGCGCGTGCGCCAGCCCCAACGATGGCGTCGGCGCCAGTTGCAAACGCAATTCGGACGTCGCCGCATCATAAGTCCAGCGGCCCGGGTTAAAAAAGGCGAAGCCACCGTCGAAACGCAGGCTGCCATCGTTGAACTGGATCAGGCACATGCCGGGAAATTCGCTGGGCGGGTTGTACCAGGTGGCGGCCACGGCTGCATCGGCCGCCTCGGCCAACCTCTTGCCGGGCATCTGCAAGCTGCGCTTGTCAGCGGCATGGTTGCTGTTCCCGCCCGTGCCGGCGCAACCGGCCAGCGCCAGCGCACAAGCCAGTGCGCCCGCGCGTTTGATGCTTATCATGTGCATTCCCGCCCTTTACTTTATTGATAGAAACACGATCTCGGCCCGGCAAGCCTGGCAGTTCCAGCCGTCAGCGCAGATACAGGAAACTTAATTGCCCTCGGCCGCCTTGGCAGCGGCCTCGCGCAATTTATCCTTTTTACTCTTGCGCGCGCCCTTCACGCCGCCGTTGAGCGTATCCGTCAGCGCACTCACGGGCGCGGGCAGTTGCATCGGCTCGAAACCGGCTACCACTTCGCGCACGATGCGCAAGTCGTTGCGGTTTTCGATCAGGCGGAAATGTGCTTCCATATCGGCCGTGACAAAACTGATGGCCGTGCCGCTTTCACCCGCGCGGCCCGTGCGCCCGATGCGGTGCGTGTAATCGACTGCCGAGCGGGGCAAGTCGTAATTGACGACGGCCGGCAACCCGGCGATGTCGATGCCGCGCGCGGCCACGTCGGTGGCCACCAGCACCTGCAAACGACCGGCCTTGAAGTCAGCCAGCAACTGGCTGCGCGTACCCTGGCTAAATTCGCCGTGGAAGGCGCCCACGTGCAGGCCGGCGCGCTGCAGCTTGTCGGCCACGTGTTCGGCTGCGTACTTGGTGGCGACAAACACCAGCACCCTGTCCCACTGCTGCTGCAGTATCAGGTAGCGCAGCAGTTGCGTGCGGCGCGGCACGTCGACCGTGATGGCGCGCTGCACGATGTCGGGCTGGTCCTGCGGTTCGGACGCCACTTCGATGCGCGCGGGTTCCTTGAGCAGGCTGTCGGCCAGCGCCTGCACGCTGTCGGGGAAGGTGGCCGAGAAGAACAGGTTTTGCCGTGTCGATGGCAGCAGCGCCAGAATCGCCTTGATTTCTTCGCTAAAACCCATGTCGAGCAAGCGGTCGGCTTCATCGAGCACGCACAGCGACACGCCGCCCAGTTTCACGGCATTTTGCCGCACCAGGTCCAGCAGGCGGCCCGGCGTGGCGACGACGATATCGGCACCGCCACGCAGTTGCATCATCTGCGGATTGATCGACACGCCGCCGAACAGCACGGAAATCTTTAACTTAATGGGCAGCGGCTTGGCCAGCGCGTGTACCGTCTGCCCCACCTGCGCCGCCAGTTCGCGCGTAGGCACGAGGATCAGCGCGCGCACCTGGCGCGGGCCGGAAGCGGGCACCATCAGCGCCTGCAGCAGCGGCAGCGCGTAGGCGGCCGTCTTGCCGGAACCGGTTTGCGCCGCGCCCAGCACGTCGCTGCCGCGCAGGATGGCGGGAATAGCGGCCGCCTGGATGGCCGTCGGCTCGGTATAGCCGGCCTTGGCAACGGCGCGGACCAGGGCGGGAATCAGACCCAGTGAGGAAAATGGCATAGCGGGCCTTCTTTATTCGTCAAGTGAGACCGGCCGCGAAAGGCGGCCGGTCGGATAGGTTGACAGTATAAAGCAAGGGTAGGACTCAGCGGACAAAATGCTCCGCGCTGGTCACCATGCCGCTGACGGCAGCCAGTAAGGCAAGTCAATGGAACAATGCCGTGGGAATGTTGTCGGCTACTGCCTGGGCATTTGCAGCTTCGGGTAGCCCGCTTCGTCATAGCCGGGCATGGCGCGCCGGATGGCGTGCGAAAAATCTGCATCCTTGTTGGCCGCCCGCGCGCGTGCCGTGATGTGGCCGCCGTCGCGCAGTTGCTGGAAGCTCTGGCCGGGCACCAGACCGTTGACGTCGAACAGGTAGCGGTCCAGATAGCCCGAGGCCAGCAAGCGGTAATCAAACGGCAGGCCCGGCACGACCCGACGCACCATCTCGAAAACGAGGGTGGTGCAGTTGGCCGTCAGCGTGTGATAGAACTGCGGCTTGGCCTTCAGCGCTTGCGCCTCGTCCAGGTAGGCCAGGAACAGTGAGCGCATGGCCGCCTTCGGCATCATCACGCGGTACAAATGCATGTCCTCGCCGCGTGCATTCGTGCGCACGCGCAGGATGTCGCGCTCGTCAGCGGCGATCAGGCTCATCTCGAAATGCTTGAAAAAACCACCGATGGCGGAAAAGCTCTCGCCCTTTTCCTTGCGGATTTCGATGGAAAACGTCAGGAAGCGCCCGTCCGCAAAGCCGAACGAGATCAGGGTGTGCGCAATGTAGGGCCCGGTCCAGTACGACAGCGCCGCGTCCAGCGTGCGCAGCTCGTCGAGGTCATAGCTGCGCTGCTCCCACTTCACCGTGTAATCGTCATCGCTGCGCCAGTCGAAATTGCGCACATTGTCCAGCGTGACGCGATTGCCCGTCACAGTGCCCGTGACATTGCGCGCCACGTCGTCGGCCCACACGCGCTGCTGCTGTGGCGTGATCAAGCTCCACCACAGCAGCAGCAGCAGCGCGAACCCGGCCGCATACGGCAGCAGCACGCGCACTTCGCCGCGCGTCCACCACAGCACCACGCTGGCCACGCCCAGCGCGCCCCACAGCAGGGCGCCGATGGCTTGCGCCGCCATGCCGCCAGAGAGCTGGTACCACAGCGCCAGCGCACCCCACAGGGCAGTCAGCAAGAGCATCAGGGAAACGGCCATTTTGCCGATGCTGCCCAGCACGCAGCGGGCACGATGTGATAATGAAGTCATGCCTCGATTATAGGGGCAAGTGCTGCGAGCATGACGGCAACGCCACTGCCAACGCGATCGGGCATGTCGATGCTGGCGATGGCAAGCGCTCGCCAAAGTGCGCGCTTTTATCAATTTTCTGGGCCAGTAATTGCGGCCGGAAGCGGCGACAGTAGCATAATCAGCTTAGACTATAATATTACTATATGGAAATATTATGAAGGAGTAAGTTTTGCTAGTCATACTGGGATTTCTCATCGTCGTGTTTTCGGTCTTCGGCGGCTTCGCCATGCAGGGTGGCCACCTGGCGGCCCTGTTCCAGCCGCTGGAATTGCTGATGATCGGCGGCGCCGCGCTGGGCACCTTCTTTGTCGGCAACGACGCCAAGGCCATCCGTGCCACATTCGCCGCCCTGCCCACCCTGTTCCATAGTTCGCAATACACGAAGGCGCGCTATATGGAACTGATGGGACTACTACATGAAATCCTCAGCAAGATCCGCAAGGAAGGCTTGATGGCGGTCGAGAACGATATCGACGACCCTTACCGCAGCCCCATCTTCGTGAAATATCCGTACACGCTCGGTGACGAGCACATCCTGGAATTCATCACCGACTACCTGCGCCTGATGGTGTCGGGCAATATGGATGCCTACCAGATCGAAAACCTGATGGATAACGAGATCGAGACGCACCATGAAGATGCGGAAATGCCGATCCAGACGATTTCACAGCTGGCCGACGCCATGCCCGCCTTCGGCATCGTGGCCGCCGTGATGGGCGTGGTGCATACCATGGCGTCCGTCGGCTTGCCGCCGGCCGAGCTGGGCGTGCTGATCGCGCAGGCGCTGGTGGGCACCTTCATCGGCATCTTGCTGGCTTATGGCTTCATCGCACCGCTGGCCAGCTTGCTGCGCCGCAAGCACCATGAAACGGCAAAGATGTACCAGTGCGTGAAAGTGACTTTATTGGCTAGCCTGAACGGCTACGCGCCGGCGCTGGCCGTGGAATTCGGCCGCAAGGTCATTTCCGCCACGGAACGCCCCTCGTTCAGCGAACTGGAAAACCACGTGCGCCAGGTGCGCACGAAGAACTAGCCAGATCCGTTTCAGCGACCTCATCAACCTGCCCGGCGCTGTAATGCCGTTCAGTTAAGGGTTTTAGCGTGATTTATGAGCGCCAGTAAATTCGCTAACCCCAGAGGCAAAGAGCTGGGGTCGGACCCCAATCCACCCAAGTTAAGCAACAGGCTGCCATCAAGCAGCCTTGTAGGCCATGTATTTATGGGGCTTGTAGGCGTTGGTTTGCCGTGACCTTGATTGTCCTGGGCGATGTAGAAACGTTCGCTTGGCGATCAGAGCCAGCGCGTCGGCAAGCAAGTGTGCTGCCGCCAGCCCAAGCAGCAACGATGGCAAGAGCGGCTTGAGTACCGAATGGACATAGGCGCGGTTGATGCGTCTGTCCGTCGGCAATGCATCTTGCTGGCCGGCGGCACAGCTCGCCAACGCCTGCAGGTTATCGCATATTACCTTGGCGGCCAGATCCTGCATCAGGGCCTGCTGTGACAGTCCCGTCACGTGCTCCAGATGGAGGCGGTGTTTGATGCGCTTGAAGGCTTCCTCAATGCGCCAGCGTTGGTGGTAGAGGTCTCCGAACAATGCGGCAGGGAATTGTTCAACGTCCAGTAAATTGGTCATCAGAACACGCACCTTGCCGGTCGAGGCAACGTGGCGTATCAGGCGCACGGTCTGCGGTTCAGCGGGATATTCATAGTCAAGCGCATCGCGCCGATCCGGCGCCCGCAGCGTGACGATCTGCTCCCGCAGCCCCGACTTCAGAAACTGATTGACGCAGGGAAAGCCTCCGCCGCGGGCCTGCTCGACACGCATGCAGAAGGCAATGCGGCGCTGGTTCAACACGGCGGGCATCCAGTAACATGGATAGCCTCGGTCCAGCAACAGCAGATCTTCCTTGCCAAGCTGGTCGAGCTGTTCGAACAGCATCTGGCGTTCGCCGACGTCGGTACTGTATAGCGAGGCCGAGAGCATCAATTCGGCACCGGGCAGAAACAAGCCAAACACCAGTTGATCGGCCACGGCGGCGCGTTTGACATGGCTGGCGCGCAAGCCAAAGCGAACGGTCGAGGCGTCAGCGGCGACCAGCCTGAAACCGTGCCAGCGCGGCAGGTAGCCATGCTGCTGTGCTTGTGCAATGAGCCAGTCGTTAAGCTCTGGGATGGCCGTGGTAGCAAGTTTTGAGCGTGCCTGAGCGAAAGCCTGGGCGCTCACCTGGTGCGTCAGTTGCGCCTGCTGTTGCAGATGGCCAAAGAATTCATCAAGTTCGGTTTGCACGCTCTTGCGCATGCCGGTGAGCATGAGCGCCACCAAGGATGGCAGCGGCAGTTTGCGGCGACGTTGAAACGCCATCGGATGATCAGGATGGCGGGCGCTAAGCCGAAACTGGTCGGATTGAAGATGGTCGGAGAAATCGGACAGCAAGGAAGCGAGCGACATGAAGGGCCAATGAAGATCAAAAGACCTTCATTGGCCGCCGCCTTGCCGCTGTCGAAAAAAGAGAGGTCAGCAAGGCGGCGGCCGCGCAAAGCCAGTGCCACGTCAAGCACTATTTCATTGAATTGCCAGCAATTGCGCGGGCTTGCTCCTTAACTTGGGTGGATTGGGTCGGACCCGCCGGGGGAATGTGCTTCAATGGAGCACATTCCGATCACGAAGTGACCGACCCCTGTCCTAGTTCTTGGGCTAAAAATAGCATCACCAACACACCAACTGAATGGCATTAGCCCGGCGCTGGCTTTTCTTCGCGTCCCTCCTAA
The DNA here is from genome assembly GCF_029892305.1 of Janthinobacterium sp. CG_23.4. Classification (NCBI taxonomy): domain Bacteria; kingdom Pseudomonadati; phylum Pseudomonadota; class Betaproteobacteria; order Burkholderiales; family Oxalobacteraceae; genus Janthinobacterium; species Janthinobacterium sp. CG_23.4. The sequence goes on from NZ_JARXUX010000001.1 coordinate 3,167,085, forward strand.
CCAGCGCAATCGCGGCGCTTGCGTGCAGGGACGCACGATGATCACGCTTTAGTTGAATCAATCACTACTACTGAGTGCGGCTACGGCATGCCATCACAGCGTAAAGAATTGCCAATCCAACCATGGATCCAGCTGCGCCCAGATGCTTACCCACAAAAAAAGCAGCACTACTGAGAGCAAAGCACATTGCGACGAGAGCGAAACCTATCACTTTCGTATTTTTTTCATTATGGATCAAGTTTATCATTCAATATTCGCAGTGGCAGCTGCTGGCAGCCAATAGCGAACGGCCGGAACGGCTCAGTGTACGAAGTTATTGCCTTCATGACAAGCAAGAGCTTTTATCTAGCGCAGCAATTCCTCTCCCTGCCATTTACTGACTCGGCACCGTCTCGTCCGGGCAGCTGACCTCGTCCTCTGGCGTATATAAAGTCATCGGCACGCGCTGGCCGTCGACTTCCAGCTCGCGCACTTTCGGCGGCACCAGCTGAAATTGACCGGCCTGCAGTTTCTCGCGCAGGGGCTTGCAGCGCAGCGTATCTGCGGGGATTTGTCCGCGCGCGTACCAGTTGCCATCGTCCTTTTGCGCCAGCAAGACCGACGAGGCACGCGGAGTATTGCTGATCAGCAGTACGTCCTGCTTGCCATCGCCATCAAAGTCGAGCAGATAGGCGTCACACTGCGGCCCTGCCCGCTTCAAACAGGCGGGCAGGCGCCAGGCCGGACTCACTTGCGTCCAGTCCTGGCGCAGGAAACTATCGGGCAGCTTCGCCGTGGCCGGGCGCAGGGTCAGGTTGATCGACACGTCGCTCAGCGCACCCGTCTCGTCGAGGCGGTTCTGGCGCTTGAGCATGGCTTCGGCGCGGGTCCGCACGATCGCTGCGTCGGCGCCCGTCGTGCGTTGGCTCAATTCCTGCAGGGCCGCCTGGCCATAACGCGCGCCCTGGAAGCGCAGGTAGTCGAAATCGAACTTGTCCACGCTCACTTTACCGCTGTCCAGGCGCGCCATCTGGCTGGCCACGGCAATGCGCGCCGGGTCGGCCAGCGGCGTGAACAGGGCGAACAGCACCAGCAGGGTAACAAAGGCGGTGGCCACGTTGACGTTGGCGATCAGGTGCAGCCAGTCGCCATACTTGCTGGCCGCCCAGGCATAGCCGCCAGCGTAGCAGGTGGCGACCAGCAGGCAGGCGCCGGCGATCAGACGGTCGGCCGTCCAGCCATGCGACATCACGCGCAGGGTCAGCGCATAGATGGCGATGCCCACCACCCACGGCAACAGCAGACAAGCCAGGCGCGTGCCCAGGCGGATGCCGCGCGCCACGCCGTGGCCCACTTCGCCGTTCTGGAAGGCGGCATTGATCAGCACCACCAGCACGCCAGCCATGCCCAGCAGCACGGCGGCGGCATGGCGCGTGGCCCACAGGCGCTCGAAGCCGATGAATGGCAAGGTCAGCAGGAAGCCGGACACCAGCACGGCGGCGATCGGCATCAGCCACGACAGCAGCACCAGCAGCAAGGTGCGGATGCCGCGCACGATGGACGGGCGCACGTCGGTGATGTGGATGGCGAACGAAAATGCGAAGCAGATGACGGGGATCACGAACCAGGCCTGGCCCAGCAGCTTTTGCAGGAAACTGAGCTTGATCAACAGGAACAGTTGCCCGCCCAGCCACAGCACCAGCCACAGGCCCAGCACGAACAGCAGGGAAAACAGCAGCTGGATGCCCAGCTTCCAGGCGATTTCAAAGTACGTGGGATAGCGGGCGATGCGCTGGCCATCCTGGGCGCTGGCCAGCACCAGCGCATGGGCGATATACAAGCCCACCACGCAAAAGCCGAACAACTGAGCGGAAATCACGCGCAGCGGCGCGCCCGGCTTGTAATTACCCCAGATGACGTGCTCGGCGCCACGCGCCACGTCATGCCATGCCAGCACGGCCAGCACGACGCCGGCACCAGCCATCCACAGGGCGATGCGCTTCGCCGACATATGGCCCAGGCTGGACACCAGCAAAATGGGCAACAGCAAGCTGATCAGCATTAACGGACCCAGCAGATAAGCTTCCGTGGCGGGCCACACCTTGTCTTGCGCCGTGCTGTACAGCCAGTACAGCAGCAAGCCTTGCAGCATGCCCGTCACCAGGCGCGTCACCGCGATGCGCGGCGCCACCACCGGATCGAGCAAGGCCATGTTTTTTCCTGCGCCATCGTGCTGCATAGTCATTTCCTCAAGAGTCGTTTAGTGCTGTAAAGCCCGGCCATTATTGCATTTCGTTATCGTCATCTCAACAGCGATTCGTGCGCCGCCCCTCGCCGCACGCCTGCGCTGGGGCGTAATGGCAAGCTTTGCGCCAGGCCCCAGGCCAGTTCCGGCGCGAAGAACGGCACAGCACGGACTGGCCCGTGAGCAGCAGCGGCCACGCCGCCGAGGCGCACCTGAAGGGGTTCAGTTGCCAGATGAAACAGGAATCCATGCAGATCGTCGAGATGGCGCAAGCGACACCATTGCGCCGCAACGCCGTGCACCGGCCTGAAAAACGCAGCTAGCACAGCGCAAGGTCGCTAGCAAGGCGATCATTGGAGGGCGCGGGGGCGCGCAAGATAGAAGGAACAAGCGAGGAGCAAGCGCTGAAAAACAAAAAACCGCCTGTGCGATGCAGCAGGCGGTTTGATCTGAGACAAAACAGGCTTACTTGGCGGCCTTGCGGCGACGCAGGAAGCCCATCAGGCCAAGGCCAGCTAGCAGCATGGCGTAGGTTTCCGGTTCCGGCACGGCGGCCATCACGGACACGTTGTCGATGACGGCGCCCGAGTAATTGTCGAACCGCGTACCAGCCTTGGCGGCGCTGGCAAACGACAGGGTCGCCAAGCCAGTGGTGGCGGCCGTGAAGTTCAGGGTATGGCTGTACAAGGTGTTCGAGGCGGCGGCAGTCGAGTAAAAATCGCCTGCCACGCCGCCGAACTTGACAGCCACGCCCTGGCCTGCCGGACCGCTGGAATTGCGCGCCATGTCAAAGCTCAGGCTATACGTCTGGCCAGCCACGACATTGAAATTTTGCGACAGGAAACCCGGACCTGGCGTGCCCAGCATATCGATGCTGTAGCCATTGATGGCGTTGTAGGCATTGCGGATCAGGTCGACGGAACTGGCGCCCACGGTCCAGCCCGTGATTGCCGACGAGCCGCTGGAGACGACTTTAAAGCCACTGCCGAAGGTGTAGCCGGGCGCGAGCGTTTCAAAATTGCCATTCGTGATCAGGTTGACGGGGCTGGCACTGGCCGTGCCAGCAGTAAGCAGAGCGACAACTGCTGCGATGGTAGCGATTTTCATGAGCTGGTTTCTTTGCCTTAATGGTATTAAATTTACCCTGAGAGCAATCATATCTCAGCCTTGATGGAAATCAAAGAACTTTGCAAAAATATATTTTATGTAAATAATTTGCAACATCTTCAACACCTCCAGACGAGAACGGCGATAGCGCAAGCGAGACCCTGACGCACCACCAGAATGCCATCTCCAGCATGGCTGCATGGGCGTCGCACAGATTGGTGGTGGCCAAGCTCTTGGCACTTCCTTTGTTAGTAGCCGATGGCGACGATGCTATGCCTTTTGTAGCCCTGCGGCACGTGTTTTACCGCCCACGCCCACGGCCGTGGCAATCGCCAGCGCCTGGAAGACGCCGATGAAGACGAACAGCAGGGCCGGATGGTCGCCATCCATCAGCGCGCCGAAGAACAGGGGCCCCACGGCAAGGCCGCTGTCGAGGCCCGAATACACGACGCCATACACGCGCCCCGTGGCATTCTTGGGCGCTGCGGCGCGTATCATCAGGTCGCGCGACGGCCCCGCCACGCCGGATGCCAGGCCGATGGCACCCATCAGCAGCAGCGCACCCCAGGCTGGCACGACGGCCATGGCCAGCAGCACGGCCAGCAGCGCGGCGACGGAAAAAGCGATTGCCACGTTGCGGTCCGGCTGCTCGCTGCGCGCGCCCAACACGCCGCCGGCCAGCATGCCCACGGCCGAGGCCAGCATATACGCCGTGTAAGCGCTGGTGGCCAGCGCCAGGCTCATGGCGTACAGCCTGACGAGGGCGACGCTGGCAAAGCTCTGGATGCCACCCAGGGCGATGGCGGTAATGAAAAAGAAGGCAAAGCACATCCACACGGCCGGCAGGCGCAAAAAATCCAGCGTGCCTTCGCCACCGGCAGCCTGGCCCGGCGCGACCTTCGTGGCAGGCTCGGGACGGATGGCGCGGCGGTTCAACAACAGGATCAGCAGCACGCCAAAGGGCAGCACGGCCGCGCATTGCAGCGCGACTCTCCAGTCATACTGGGTGGCAACATACGTCATGAATAAAGGTGCCAGCGCCCAGCCGATGTTGCCGCTGATGCCATGCACGGAAAAACCATAAGCCACGCGGGCTGCCGAGACACGCTGGTTGAGGATGGTGTAGTCGGCCGGATGGAACACGCTATTGCCCATGCCGGCCAGCATGGCGCCCAGCATCAGCGCCGCATAGCTGTGGGCGGTGGACAGCGCCAGCGCCGACACCCCGAGCAAGAAAATGCCGGAAAACAGCACGGCACGGGCGCCGAAGCGGTCGACGACAAAGCCGGCCAGCGCCTGCCCCACGCCCGAGATAATGAAAAATACCGTCATCAGCAGGCCCAGTTGCGCATACGACAGGTCGAACGCAGGTTTCAGCCAGATGAACAGGGCCGCGAGGATCAGGTGGTAGAAGTGCGAGACGCCATGCGCCAGACCTACCAGGGCGATGACGCGCACGTCGCTGCGCAACGTTGTTGGCAAATGTGCAGGCAACTGCGTTGCCGGCTTGGTTGTTATCATGTCCGCCCCTGTCTTATACTGGTGAAGCTCAAGTGTATGCAAAATACCATCGTCCGTTTTTCGACGGAACGACATAATTTATCGAATTAAGGCCAAGCTGATGGGTGTACCTATCCTCCACCATACCCGCATGTGTCCGCCGCGCGAAGCACCCAGCGCGACTATCCCCGTGACGATGATCGCGCGCGATCTGCAATCCGAGGAATTCTTGTTACCGCACAGTCATCCCTGGGGGCAGGTCACGATGGCGCTCGAAGGCGTGCTGCGTATCACGGCCAACAACAGCAGCTGGGTGCTGCCACCCATGCGCGCCATCTGGATCGCACCCAACGTCGAGCACGCCGTCACGATACTGGAAAAAACCCGCTTGCGCCCCCTGTGCATCCATGCCGCGCGCGCGCCGTTTGCGGGACATGATTGCAAGGTGCTGGAAGTATCGAACCTGCTGCGCCAACTGATCATGGCACTGGAACAACTGGACCCGGGCCAGGAACCGGCGCGCGAGGCCTTGCTGGCCGAACTGATACTCGATGAATTGAAGCGCTCGGCCACGCGCCCCATCCGCGTCCCCTTGCCTGGAGACAAACGTTTGAAGACGCTGTGCGACGGCCTGATCGAGAAACCGGGCTCGAATCAGACCCTGGAACACTGGGCGCAACAGGTCGGCGCCTCGGAGCGCACCCTGGCGCGGCTGTTCGAACGGGAGTTGGGCATGAGTTTTGGCCAGTGGCGCCAGCAGGTGCGCCTGGCGCACGCGGCGCCCCTGATCGCACGCGGCGTGCCACTGTCACAGGTGGCGGAAGAACTCGGCTACGCCAGCCAGTCGGCCTTTTCCGCCATGTTCAAGAAGACTTTCGGCAGTTCGCCATCAGCGTTTTTTGCCAAGGGTGACAGGCTATAGGCGGCACGCCGATACGGCGCTCAGGGCAAGGCGGTGCGCTTCAAGCCATGAAATCGAATAGGGAGTTTTTGCCCGTATAACCGGGCAGGGCCGGGTTCGTGCCCATCTGTTCCTGGGCCGAATACGCTTTCACCAGCGCCTGCGCCTGCGCCGTCAGCGCCTTGGCCAGCACGGCTTTCTTGTTGTTCAAGGTGGTGATCTCCTTGCCCACCGATTGCACTTCCTTGCGAATGATGCTCGTTTCGCCCGTCAGTTCGCCGATCTTGCTCGAAAACTGGTCCGCAACGCCCTTGCCCTTATTCGTAAACAGCTTGCTGACAGCGTCCGGATCGGCGGCGATGGCGGCCTTGAGCTTCTTATCGTCGATCACCAGCTCGCCGCTCTTGCCCAGGCTGACGCCAGCGCTGCCTAATATGGAAGCGGGCACACCCGTGCTGGCCGTGCGCAGCACCTGCTCCATCTGCGAGCGCACCTGGCCCAATGCCGTGTCGGACTTCAAGTCGCCTTGCTGCAGGCTTTGCAGCTTGCTGTTGAGTTCATTGTAGGCCGTGACGAAGCTGGCCACATTGCTGGCAATCTGGCTGCTATCCTTGGTAATGACGAGCTCGGTCACACCCTTTTTCTTCAATTCGATGGTGGCGCCCTCGACGGCCGTCGTCAAGGTATTCGTGGCACTCTTGATGTCCTTGCCGTCAACGCTGAGCAGCGCATCCTGAGCGGCGGTCGTCTGCTGCAAACCCTTGCTGGCCCCGGGCGCATAGCTGAGCAGATTGCTGACGGCAGCGTCGCCGGACACGCTGATACGCATGCTGCTGTCGGCACCGCTCTTGCCGTTTAGAGTCAGCGCATAGCCGTCCGGGCCTTTCACCACGCTGGCGTCGATGCCCTGCTGCTTCAACGCAGCGGCGATGCCGTCGAGACTATTGTTGCTGCTGTCGATGGTCAGCGAAATGACCTTGCCACTGCCGGGGGTAAATTGCTTGCCGTCGGTCGCGCCCACTTCGATCTTGAGCAACGCAGGCGCGCCCGTGCCGATCGCCGCGCTTGATGATTTCTGCGCGCCGCTGAGCAAAGTCTGCGCCTGTGCCAACTGTTTGACATTGAGTGCATGGCTGCCGCTGACAGCCTTGTCGGTGGTGCTGGCACTCAGGACATCCTTGGCGCTGGAGGTAGCTGCCGTGGCCAAGCCGCTGCCGGCCATGTTCTTGGCCACGGCTTGAAATTTCGCCAGCGCCGATTGCAACTGGCCCAGCCCAGAGAATTTGGCCTGGTCGCGCGCCAGGCTGGCATTGAGCTTGCCGACGCCCGAGTTCTGCGACTGCATCTGACGCTCCACCTTCGCATACACATCGGCCGAGATGCTACCCTGCGTCGTCTGTTGCGTGTTGTTGGTGTAAGCCTTGCTATTAATGGTCGAGTTAAACATGGTCGGCGCTCCCGTCGGGTCTAAGGTCATGGCACACGGTCCAGATCTCGGCCGCGCTGCGCTGCAATGGCAAAGGACGGCAGGCGCGTCTGGCGCGGCAAGGTCCTTCTTCTGCTTGCTCATTATGCAGCATTGGCTGAATATTAAAACAGCGAACAGAACGCGTTTTTCCCGGCTACAAAGCCATATGCACCATTTTAGCGCATTGCGCATGCCACACGCCAAGGGCGTGCCTCAGCGCATAAATTTCGCGATGGCGCTGCTGACAGCCATGTCCAGTTGCTGGAAAGTAAATCCGACCTTGAAACCTGCACTGCTGAAAATGCAGTGCGAGACGGACACGCGCGCCTCGATGATGTGCGCCGAGCCATCGTAAAACAACTCGAACAACACCTTGCCCTGCTTGCCTGTCGGCACCGGATCAGAGATGATGGCGACCATGCCGCCCGGCCCCACATCAAGGGTGCGGGCCGCTACGGGAGCCGCGCCATCCATGACCAACATTGCCTTAGCACGCAAAATCTTGCGTGCGCCCTGCCTTTGCTCAACTGACACCGTATTCCGCTTCTCTATCCATGCATTACCGATGCGGACTCGCGAGACGAATCCATCGGAATGATATTATAGATCTAAACGGAAACTCTGTTTTACTTGCGCTAAAATTGACATTTAAACCACGCCAACACTTACTCCAGGTCGCGCAACTTATTGAACGCTTCGTCGATGCGCTCGACGCCGATGACCTTGATGCCTTCGATGGCTTGCTTGGGCAGGTTGGACTTGGGCACGACGGCCAGGGTAAAGCCCAGCTTGGCCGCTTCGCGCAAGCGTTCCTGGCCGCGTGGCGCGGGACGGATTTCACCGGCCAGACCCACTTCGCCAAATACCACGAGGCCGCGCGGCAAGGGTTTGTTGCGCATCGACGAGTTAATCGCCAGCAACACGGCCAAGTCGGCCGCCGGCTCGGTGATCTTCACGCCACCGACGGCATTGATAAAGACATCCTGGTCGAAGGCGGCGATGCCAGCATGGCGGTGCGCCACGGCCAGCAGCATGGCCAGGCGGTTCTGCTCCAGGCCGACGGACAGCCGGCGCGCATTCGGCAGATGGCTGGTATCGACCAGGGCCTGGATTTCCACCAACAAGGGGCGCGTGCCTTCCTGCGTCACCATCACGCAGGAACCCGGCACCTGATTGTCATGCTGCGACAGGAACAGGGCAGACGGGTTCGACACGCCTTTCAAACCCTTTTCTGTCATGGCGAACACACCGAGTTCATTGACGGCGCCGAAACGGTTCTTGATGGCACGCACCAGGCGGAAGCTGGAATGGGCGTCACCCTCGAAATACAGCACCGTGTCGACGATGTGTTCAAGCACGCGCGGACCGGCCAGCGCACCCTCTTTCGTCACGTGGCCCACCAAAATGATGGTCACACCGGTCTGCTTGGCCGCGCGCGTCAGCTGCGCCGCGCATTCGCGCACTTGCGCCACGGAACCGGGCGCCGAGCTGAGCGCGTCAGAATACACGGTCTGGATGGAGTCGATCACCACCACTTCCGGCTTCAAGTCGTTCAAGGTGGAGAGGATCTTCTCCAGCTGGATCTCGGCCTGCAACTTGAGTTCCTTGGCGTCGATGACGAGGCGCTTGGCGCGCAGGGCGATCTGGGCGCCGGATTCCTCGCCACTGACATACAGCACGCGCTTGTGGTGCGACATATTGGCCAGCGCCTGCAGCAGCAGGGTCGACTTGCCAATGCCCGGGTCGCCACCGATCAGCACCACGCCGCCCGCCACCATGCCGCCGCCCAGCACGCGGTCGAATTCCTCGATGCCCGTGCCGAAACGGGGCACGTCGATGGCGTCGATATCGTCCAGCGACAGCACGGGCGCCGTCTGCGCCAGCGCCATGTGCTGCGGGTTCGAATAGCGGTTGTTGCCAGCCGTCTCGGGCACGGTTTCCACCATGGTATTCCACTGATTGCACGAGGTGCATTGCCCCATCCATTTATTGCTGCTGGCGCCACAATCGCTGCACGTATAGATGGTCTTGACTTTTGCCATGGTGTATTGTGCTCGGGTAAAGTGAAACAGCTGGTTATATATACAGTAGAATCATAGTATAACCAATTCGCCGCTCGCGGTCACGCCTCGTTCACTGGTACGCGGGGCGCCAGTGCACACATCAGCTCGTAGCCGATGGTGCCGGCGGCCATGGCCACCTCGTCGATCGGCATGCCTTGCCCCCACAAGGTCACGCTGCTGCCAACGCGCGCGCCGGGCACGTGCGTCAAGTCCACCATCAACATGTCCATCGAGACCCGGCCGATGAGTCCCGTGCGCACGCCGTCGACCAGCACGGGCGTGCCATCGGGCGCATGGCGCGGATAGCCATCGGCATAGCCGCAGGCCACCACACCCACCCGGGTCTTGCCGGCCGCTTCGTAGCCGCTGCCATAGCCCACCACTGCGCCAGCGTCGATATCCTGGATGCCGATGATGCTGCTGCGCAAGGTCATGGTGGGCAGCAAACCCAAGGCCTGCGCCGCCGCGCCGCCGGGCGTAGCGCCATACAGCATGATGCCGGGGCGCACCCAATCGCTGTCCAGATGGTGCAGCAGCATGGCGGCCGAATTGCACAGGCTGCGCGGCAAGACCGTGCCCATGCTGACCGTAGCGATGCTGGCCACCCCGGCCTCGAAACGCGACATCTGCTGGGCCAGCGGCAAGCGCGTGGCCGCCGCCGCGTCCGCGTTGGCAAAATGCGTGATCAGGGTAATCGTGCCGATATGCGCCATGGCGCGCAGGCGCGCGTATGCGGCGGCCACAGTGTGCGGCGTAAAGCCCAGGCGGTTCATGCCCGTATTCATCTTCAGGTGCACATCGATGGCGTGCGGCAGGCGCGCCGCTGCCAGCAGAGCGATCTGTTCTTCGCAATGCACGCTGCCATTGAGCTGGTACTGCGCCATGACGGGTAAATCGCTGGCATCGAAAAAGCCTTCCAGCAGCAAGATGGGCTTGGTCCAACCCAGTTCACGCAAGCGCACGGCGTAATCGAGCTCGACCAGCGCCAGGCCATCGGCGTCGGCAAACCCGCGCATGGCCCGCTCCAGGCCGTGACCATAGGCATTCGCCTTGACGACGGCCCACACTTTGGCGCCACGGGCGCAGGCACGCGCACGCGCCAGGTTCTGTTGCATGGCATCAAGATGGATGGTGGCGATGAGGGGCCTGGGCATATGCGTGGTTCACGGCAAGTGGGAAAGCCCTATTTTACCGGATGGGTTTGATGCGGGCCGGCAAGCCTGCACGTCCGATGAGCGCGACGCTTCTCGATACTCGCCCAAGACAGCAGGTATAAAATGTTCACATGTGATGTATTTTTCTACCGCACAAAAATTATGCTTCGCTTAGGCAAGACTATGCAAAGCAGCCCCGTCCAAACTTGGGGTTTGCCGTTTTTTCGTGGTATAAAGCAAGCCAGATATGATTTCAGGCAATCCAGAATGAATCGTGGTTTTTATACCATCATGGCGGCGCAGTTCTTTTCCTCGCTGGCAGATAACGCCCTCTTTTTTGTCGCCGTCGATTTATTGGTGTCCATGCAATCTCCGGCGTGGATCACACCGCTACTGAAACTGTCGTTCGTGCTGTTTTACGTGCTGTTGGCCGCTTTTGTCGGCGCCTTCGCCGATGCACTGCCGAAAGGCAAGGTCATGTTCATCGCCAACATGGTCAAAATTTTCGGCTGCGCCCTCGTCTTCTTTCACGTCCACCCGCTGCTGGCCTATGCCGTCGTCGGTTTCGGTGCGGCCGTGTACTCGCCCGCCAAATACGGCATCTTGACGGAACTGCTGCCGCCGGAAAAGCTGGTGGCAGCGAATGGCTGGATCGAAGGCTTGACCGTCACTTCCATCATCCTCGGCACCGTCATGGGCGGCGCGCTTGTTAGCGGCCACATGTCCGGCATACTGCTGTCGTTCGATTTTCCGCTCGTCGATACCAGCATCAACACCAAAACGGAAGCGGCCCTGTGCGTGGTAGTGGGCATCTACGTGCTGGCGACCCTGGCCAACCTGAAGATTCCTGACACGGGCTGCGTGTATGCGCACCAGGAACGCAATCCTATCAAACTGATCACCGATTTTGCCAATTGCTATTCCATTTTGTGGAAAGACAAGCTGGGCCAGATCACGCTGGCCGTGACAACCCTGTTCTGGGGCGCTGGCGCAACCTTGCAGCTGATCGTACTGGAATGGGCCAAGCAGTCGCTGAACATGCCTTTCGACAAGGCGACCAGCCTGGTGGGCGTGGTGGCCATCGGCGTGGCCGCCGGCGCCGTACTGTCGGCACGCTTCGTTCCGCTGCGCAAATCGCTGACCGTCATTCCGCTCGGTATCGCCATGGGCGTGATCGTCATGATGATGACGCAGGTACACTCCGTGTGGATCGCCTACCCGCTGCTGATACTGATCGGCGCCCTGTCGGGCTTTTTCGTCGTGCCCATGAATGCCCTGCTGCAACATCGCGGCCACGTCCTGATGAGCGCAGGCCACTCCATCGCGGTGCAGAACTTCAATGAAAACCTGTCGATTCTTACCATGCTGGCCATGTACTCGATCATGATACGCTTGCACCTGCCGCTCAATATCATCATCACCCTGTTCGGCCTGTTCGTCGCCGGCACCATGTACATGATCATGCGCAGACACAAGCTGAATCAACTGGAACACGACAATCTTTCTTTGATCGGCGAGCATAAACACTAATTTTGGGGTCAGACGGGGACGCCGGGTCCCGGCGGGGGAATGTATCCCAATGGAATACATTCCGATCGCAAAGCGACTGACCCCAGCATTACGCTGGCAGCGTGCCTGCCAGCCGCCGCGCGGCAGCCTGCTGCGTCCAGTCATGCGGCACGACAAAACCGCGCGTGCGCTCCACTTCCCAGCCGTCCACATGCTCCACCGTGGCCACCATCACCGCTTGCGCCAAATCACCGAACTGCAAGCGCAAGGCATCGCGTTCCAGCACGTCCACGCCCTGCCCCTTGAACGGCGCCAGCCATTGCAGTCGCGGCAGCACGACATAGCGTTGCTGCGGCAATTGAGCAGGCGTGCACCAAAAGCCATGTCCATGTTCCTGAGAAATTCCATCCATGCCGGGCGCCGTGTCCGGCGCATAAAACAGCCAGCCCTTGACCAGCGCCTGCGCCGCCCGCACGGGCTGCGCCAGCAGGCTTTGCGCGGCCGGATGGCGTGACAAAGCTAGTTGCTTGTCAATAATCTTGCGCATTTTCAATCCCAGGGTATCGGCCAGGTTAGGGCCGATCAAGTGATTGAACACGCCAGGATCGGGCGCGCCTTCGAGCAGGTAGAACTTGGTGGCAAATTCCCAATGCAGCAAGTCGCTGCCGTCACGCAGCAAGAAATCGAACTCGCCCACCGTGTCGTTGCGGTTGACCTGCACCTGCAAGCCATGCGCCTGCAAGACGCCTTGTTGCTCGAAATAAAAGGCCAGCAGCTTTTCAGCGTACAGGCCCAGACGGGAATAAAACTTGGCGCCCAGCGCTGCATCGAGCGGCGATGGCTCATCTTGCAGCGCTGCGAGCCAGGCGGCAACCGAGGGCGTGACGGCTGCGAGGCTGGCGATGCGCCCGCCCCAGTGGGGGCAGGCCGGGTCGAGCAAGTCGGGCGAGTCGAGCAGCCAGGCCAGCGCGCGCACGCGGGGGTGCGTCAAATGCCCCCAGCGGCGTTCGAAGCGGGCCTGGAAGGTGCCGCCGGCCGCGTCAGCCGCGTCAGCCGCCGGCATGCGTGCTTTTCGCCAGGCACAGGTCGGCCCAGGCACGCGCCTTGGCCTTGCCCGTCTCGTCCTGCAGCAGCATTTCCGGGTGGAAGGTGGCGACGACGGCGGCATTGCCCAACTGGCGTACCTTGCCGCGCACGGGTTTTTCGCCCGGATTGATGCCGGCGGCAGCCATCGAACCCAGGGTGACGATGGTGCGCGGCTGCAGCAGGGCCAGTTCGCGCTCGAAATACGGGCGACAGGCGGCGGACTCCGATTCGGTAGGCAAGCGCTCCTGGCCCATCTCGTCGAGAGGACGGCATTTCAGCAAGTGCGTGATGTACACCTCGCTGCCTGCATCGACCTCGATGGCCTTGAGCATATTGTCCAGCAGTTTCCCTTGCTCGCCCGGCAAGGCACGCCCTTCGCGCTCTTCCGCGCGGGACGGGCTGCTGGCCAGCATCAGCCAGGCACCCTGGCGCTCGCCACGGCCCATGACGACGCCCTTGCGCGTCTGGCACAAATCGCAGCGCGCACACTTGGCCACGGCCGCCGTCAAGCCATCCCAGTCGAGCGCGGCAATCTCGGCATCGCTCAGCTGTTTGGCCGGCGGCGGCGCAGGCGCATCGTCGAACCAGGCCGTGTCGTCGGACGTGGCGGCAGGCTCTGGCGTCACGGCCGCAGCAGCGGCAACAGCGACAGGCACTTCGACCGTCAGCTCGGCAACTACCTCGCTGACAGCCTCGAAGGCGTCGAGCACGGTTGGCGCTACGGCGACACCGCTCGCCACGACTGCCTCGGCGACGACGTCAACGCGCTGCGGCGCCGCGCCCTGGCGCAAGCGCCACAGGGGACCGACGCCCATTTCATCGAGGAAAACGGCGCTGCGACTCATGAGGCGACTCATAAGGCATAACGCATCACGATGGCGTCCTCACGTTGCGAGTTGCTGGCCGGATAGTATCCCTTGCGCCGGCCGATCTGTTCAAATCCATAGCGCTGGTAAATATCGAGCGCGCGCACGTTCGACGGGCGCACTTCCAGCAGCATCGATTCCATGCCCAGCTGGCGCGCGCAGGCGCAGGACTGGTTCAGCAGGAAACGGCCCAGACCCTGGCCCTGGATGGCGCCTTCGACGGCCACGTTGAGCAAGTGCGCTTCATCGACCACCAGCATCAGCAGAAAATAGCCTAGCAGGGTGCCATCGACATCGCGCAGCACCCAGGCCGGATAGCCGCTGTTGAGCGAATCGATAAAGTTGCCATGCGTCCAAGGATGCGGATACACGCGCTGCTCCAGCGCCAGCACCTCCAACAGGTCCGCTTCGAGCATAGGCTGATAGTCGAGACGCAGCAAGTCCCAGCCTGCCGCACTGTCGTCCTGCGTCACTGCGTCCTTGCCCTCCTGCATCATTGCGCCGACTCCGTAGCGGCCTTGGCCTGTTGCATCTCGTGCCGCTCCGCGCTCGTGTAGGCGATCTTATTGCGCAAGTATAAAGGCTGCGCCTCGGCCGCCGTCACGGCATGACCGGCCGCAAAGGCGATGCGCGCCAGCTGCGCCACCTGCACGGCGTGCGGCATGATGGCGGCATCGGCGGTGGCGGCGCACGGCAGCGCGGCCAAGGCGTCGGCGTAGGCGCCAAAGCCGTTGCCGCAGCCGATGACGTCGCCTTGCGGCGCCACGCCGGCTGGCGCGCTCAAGGCTGGTGGCAGGACAAGCTGCAAGCCATCCTGGTAGGCATATTGCGCCCAGTACACTTCGCCCATGCGGGCGTCGAGCACGCTCACGATGCGCTGCGCGCCATGCTGCTGGTGGCACGCCAGCGCCATGGCGTCAAGTGTCACGATGGGCACGACTGGCAGCTTGGCGCCATAGGCCAAGCCTTGCGCGATGCCGCAAGCGGTGCGCACGCCGGTAAACGAGCCGGGGCCGGAACCGTAGGCGATGGCGTCGACGTCGGTCAGGGTCAGGCCTGCTTCGGCCAGCAATTCCTGCAACATCGGCAAGATCGACTGGGAATGCGTGCGCACGCCCGACGAGGCACGGGACAGGACCATATCGCCGCGCAACAGGGCGCATGAGGCGAGTTCGGACGAAGTTTCAATAGCAAGTAAGGTGGGAAGTAAGATAGGCATGGCGTATTTTACCTTGCCACGCCATGGCGCGGCACTCCCCCGCTGCCCCATGCCGGCAGCAGCCGGGCAGCGATCAGGCCGATACCGCCAATACGGCTTGCACAGCGGGGCCGCGAGGACGGCTATAATAAAAGACGCAGCTCATTATTTGACCGGCATCCAGTCTGCCGTGCCAAGCAATCGCTTAGCGACATCGTTTTTCCACCCTTGCCTTGGTCCGCTCCGTGAATCCACTTCTTGCTAAACTGCAACCATATCCATTTGAAAAGCTGCGCCAACTGTTTGCCGGCGTGACGGTCAACCCCGAGTATGCGCCCATCAGCCTGGGCATGGGCGAACCCAAGCACCCGACGCCAGCGTTCATCGAGCAGGCGCTGGTCGACAATATCCACGGTCTGGCCAGTTACCCGACCACCATCGGTTCGGAAGCCTTGCGCAGCGCCATCGCCGGCTGGCTGGAACGCCGTTACGCCATCCCCAAGCTCAATCCTGGCACGCAGATCCTGCCCGTGAACGGTTCGCGCGAGGCGCTGTTTGCGCTGGCGCAAACGGTCATCGATCCAGCGGCCGGTTCGCTGGTGATCAGCCCGAACCCGTTTTACCAGATCTATGAGGGCGCGGCCTACCTGGCCGGCGCCGAGCCGTATTTCGTCAACTCTGACCCCGCGCGTAATTTCGGCTGCGACTACGACAGCGTGCCGACCAGTGTGTGGGAAAAGGTCAAGCTGCTGTTCCTGTGTTCGCCGGGCAACCCGACGGGGGCCGTACTGACCCTGACGGACTGGGAGCATTTGTTCGCCCTGTCCGAGCGCTATGATTTCGTCATCGCCGCCGACGAGTGCTATTCCGAGATCTACCATACCGACACGCCCCCGCTGGGTGCGCTGCAGGCGGCGCACATGTTGGGCCTGTCCACCATCGAGCGTCCGTATGCGCGCCTGGTGGTCTTTTCCAGCCTGTCGAAACGTTCGAACGTGCCGGGCATGCGTTCGGGCTTCGTCGCCGGCGACGCGCAAATACTGAAAAAATTCCTGCTCTACCGAACCTACCACGGCGGCGCCATGAGCCCTGCCGTGCAGGCGGCCTCCGTCGCGGCCTGGAACGACGAAACCCATGTCGAGGAAAATCGCGCCAAGTACCGCGCCAAGTTCGACGCCATCACGCCGCTGCTGCAAGCGGTGATGGACGTGCAATTGCCGGACGCCGGCTTCTACCTGTGGGCCGACGTCAGCCGCACGGGACTGTCCGACACCGAATTCGCGCAACGCCTGTACGCCGAATATAACGTGACGGTATTGCCTGGTAGCTACCTGGCGCGCGACGCGCACGGCATCAACCCGGGCCGCAACCGCATCCGCATGGCCCTGGTGGCCGAAACAGCCGAAGGGCTGGAAGCGGCACTGCGCATAGTAAAATTCTGCCAGCAGCTTTCCGCATCCGCATCAACCCCCGCATTAACCAATACATAAACAAGACATCATCATGAGCCAACAACTGCAAAACATCATCGACCAAGCCTGGGAAAACCGCGCCGAGATCAATCCGGGCAATGGCACGGCCGAACTGCGCGACGCCGTGTCCCACGTCATCAATGGCCTGGACAATGGCAGCATCCGCGTGGCGGAAAAAACCTCGGGCGACTGGGTTGTCAACCAGTGGGTCAAGAAAGCCGTGCTGCTGTCGTTCCGCCTGGAAGACAACGTCGTCCTGCCGTCCGACGGTACAATGCAGTTCTACGACAAGGTACCGACCAAGTTCGCCAACTACACCGCCGAAGACTTCGCCAAGGGCGGTTTCCGCGTAGTGCCGCCAGCGGTTGCCCGCCGCGGCAGCTTCATCGCCAAAAACGTCGTGCTGATGCCGTCCTACGTCAACATCGGCGCTTACGTCGATGAAGGCGCCATGGTCGACACCTGGGCTACCGTCGGCTCCTGCGCGCAGATCGGCAAGAACGTCCACCTGTCCGGCGGCGTCGGCATCGGCGGCGTGCTCGAACCGATGCAAGCGAACCCGACCATTATCGAAGACAATTGCTTCATCGGCGCCCGTTCGGAAATCGTCGAAGGCGTGATCGTCGAAGAAAACTCGGTCATCTCGATGGGCGTCTACATCGGCCAGTCGACCAAGATCTACGACCGCGCCACGGGCGAAGTGACGTATGGCCGCGTGCCAGCCGGTTCCGTCGTGGTGTCGGGCAACCTGCCTTCGGAAGACGGCAAGTACTCGCTGTACTGCGCCGTGATCGTCAAGCGCGTGGATGCAAAAACCCGCGCAAAAACAGGCATCAACGAACTGCTGCGCGGTATCTAATTACTGCGCCGCGAGGCGCACGTAGCCCCCTGAATGTCCCGCCCCGGCGGGACATTTCATTTCAGCAGCACGCATTCAATCGCCGCGCTGTCCTTCCTGTCCGGCTCGGGTGGGCGCGGCGCGCGTGCTGGAACTGCCCGTGCATTTCGGCCCGGCAGCATCAAGCAAAACGACACTCCGGCACGCGTAAGGGAATCACGGGGCAGTGTTGCAGCGCCGCATCGACTGCCGCATCGACTGTATAATGGTGGCTAACACCGCAAAGCGTGCCAGCGCAAGCACCGCGATCAAGCGTAGCGCATTGACTCCCCTTAGCCCGACCACTATGACCATTACACTCTACGGTATCCCCAATTGCGATACCGTCAAAAAGGCCCGCACCTGGCTGGCCGCGCAGCAAATCGACTTTACCTTCCACGACTTCAAGAAGCAGGGCCTGGAACGCGCCAGCGTCGAAGCGTGGCTGCAGCAATTGCCGTGGGATGTGCTGATCAACAAGAAAGGCACGACCTGGCGCGCCCTGTCCGACGAGCGCAAGGCCGCTACCGTCGACGCTGCCAGCGCCTTGGAACTGATGCTGGAAAACCCATCCATCATCAAGCGCCCCGTGCTGGATAAGGATGGCCAGTTCAGCGTGGCGTTTTCCGATGCACAATACTCAGCCATTTTCGGGCTGTAATTTTTTCTGACAACAGAACCACCCTACACCTGAAATGCTGGGGTCGCGCCCAAGAGTACGACCCAACCCTACACCATGACCACCTCCAAAACCCTCGCCCTGACCGAAAAACTGCTGGCCCTGTCTTCGGTCACACCCGATGACAAAGGCTGCCAGCAGCACCTGATCGAACTTCTCACGCCACTGGGCTTTGTCTGCGAGACGATACAGTCGAACGGCGTCACCAATCTGTGGGCGCGCCGTGGCACGACCTCCCCCGTGTTCGTCTTTGCCGGCCATACGGACGTGGTGCCTAGCGGCCCCGTCGAGCAATGGCGCTCGCAGCCCTTCATCCCCACCCAGCGCGACGGCAAGCTGTATGGCCGTGGCGCGGCTGACATGAAGACCTCGATCGCCGCCATGGTGATCGCTTGCGAGGAATTCATCGCCGCCACGCCCGAGCACACGGGTTCCATCGCCTTCCTGATCACCAGCGACGAGGAAGGTCCGGCCACGGATGGCACCGTTATCGTCTGCAACAAATTGAAGGAACGCGGCGAGCAAATCGACTATTGCCTGGTGGGCGAGCCGACGTCGAGCGCACAACTGGGCGACATGATCAAGAACGGCCGCCGCGGTTCGCTGTCGGGCCGGCTGACGATCAAGGGCGTGCAAGGTCATATCGCCTACCCGCACCTGGCAAAAAACCCGATCCACGAAGCGGCGCAGGCGCTGGCCGACCTGGTCGAGGAAAAGTGGGATGCGGGCAACGAGTACTACCTGCCAACGTCGTGGCAAATGTCCAATATCAACGCGGGCACGGGTGCCAATAACGTGATTCCGGGCGGCATGGTGATCGATTTCAATTTCCGCTTTTCCACGGCCAGCACGGCGCAAAGCCTGCAGGAGCGCGTGCACGCCATCCTCGACCAGCATGACTTGCAATACGATTTGCAGTGGACCCTGAACGGCCTACCCTTCCTCACGCCGCGCGGCACCCTCTCCGATGCGCTGTCGTGCGCAATTCACGCGGAAACGGGCATGGTGACGCAGTTGTCGACCACGGGCGGCACCTCGGATGGCCGGTTTATCGCGCAAATCTGCCCCCAAGTGATAGAATTCGGGCCGCCCAATGCCAGTATTCACAAGATCGACGAGCATATCGAACTGCGTCACATCGATCCTCTGAAGAATATTTACCGGCGTACGCTGGAGCATTTGCTGCCCGCCTGAAGCAGAATACCGAGGCCCGTCACGGCGGGCCAGAACACCGTCTTTTCGAGAATGCCATGAACCCGAACCCGTTTTCCACGCCACGCGACCTGCTGCGCTACGCCGTTACCCGTTTTAATACCGCCAAGCTGTTTTTCGGCCACGGCAGCGCCGAAGCGTTCGACGAGGCAGCCTATTTGATCTTGCACACCTTGAAGTTGCCGCTCGACAAGCTCGAACCGTTCCTCGACGCCAAGCTGCTGCCATCGGAAATCGCCAACGTAATGGCAGTCATCGACCGTCGCAGCATCGACCGCGTGCCAGCTGCCTACATCACCAAGGAAGGCTGGCTGGGCACGTATAACTTCTACGTCGACGAGCGCGTGATCGTGCCGCGTTCCTTCATCGCCGAGCTGATCCCTGAATATTTCTCGCCATGGGTGACGGAACCGGAAGCCGTGGAAAACATCCTGGAACTATGCACCGGCTCGGGCTGCCTTTCGATCATGATGGCCGACGCCTTCCCGAACGCCAGCGTGGACGCCGTGGACATTTCCGCCGACGCCCTGGCCGTGGCCAAGCGCAACGTCGACACGTATAAACTGCAAGAGCGCGTCACGCTGATCGAATCGGACCTGTACACCAATGTGCCGGTCAAGAAATATGATTTAATCATCAGCAACCCGCCGTATGTCAATTCCGCGTCGATGGGCGCCCTGCCCCAGGAATACCTGGCCGAACCGCAAATCGCCCTCGACGGCGGCAGCGATGGCATGGACCTGGTGCGCAAGATCATCGCCGGCGCAGCCGAGCGCCTGACGGACGACGGCATCCTGATGATAGAAATCGGCAACGAACGCGCATATGCGGAAGCGGCCTTCGGCGAGCTGGGCCTGACCTGGCTGACGACGAGCGCTGGCGACGACATGGTATTCCTGCTGACGGCCGAGCAGCTGAAGCTGGGTTAATTGACAAACGCACGACCTCACTCAACCCAACAGCAAATGCCGGGGTCGCACCCTCAGGGTACGACCCCAGGTTTGCGCCTTTGGGTTAAAACACAAAGAAAAAAATGATACGTTTCCTACAAGTAAGCCTGATGCGCGGCATCAAACCGTTGCTCGAACAAGTCGATGTCACGCTCAACCCGGGCGACAAGATCGGCCTGATCGGCGCCAATGGCGCGGGCAAATCGAGCCTGTTCGCCATGATGCGTGGCGAATTGCACCCTGACCAGGGCGAGATCGATTTCCCGGCCAAATGGCGCGTGGCTTACGTGGCGCAGGAAACGCCGCCACTGGACCGTGCCGCGCTCGACTACGCGATCGATGGCGACGCCACCTTGCGCAAACTGGAAGCTGAACTGGCGTATCTTGAGTCGCAAGCAGAAAGCACGGAAAACGGCATCGCCATCGGCAATATGTACAGCGCGCTGGCCGACGCCGACGCCTACACGGTGCAGTCGCGCGGCGAGCAATTGCTGCTGGGCCTGGGCTTCACGCTGGACCAGATGCAGCAACCGGTGGCAAGTTTTTCCGGCGGCTGGCGCATGCGTTTGAACCTGGCGCAGGCGCTGATGTGCCCGTCCGACCTGCTGCTGCTCGATGAACCGACCAACCATCTGGATCTGGACGCCATCATCTGGCTGGAAGACTGGCTCAAGCGCTACGCCGGCACCTTGCTGATCATTTCCCATGACCGCGACTTCCTCGATGAAGTCGTCAACGTGGTCGTGCATATCGACGAGCGCAAGCTGAAGCGCTACTCGGGCAACTACTCGAGCTTCGAGCGCCAACGCGCGGCGCAGATGATCCTGGCCGCCGGCGCGCTGGAAAAGCAGCAGCGCAAGCGTGCCCATCTGGAATCGTTCGTCAACCGCTTCAAGGCGCAAGCATCAAAAGCGCGTCAGGCGCAAAGCCGCATGAAGGCGCTGGCGAAGATGGAAGAACTGGCGCCCTTGCGCGCTGCCGCCGAATTCTCGTTCGAATTTCGCGAGCCTTTGAGCGCACCGAATCCATTGATGGTGATGGAAGACGTCGATGCGGGCTACAAGATCGAGAACGAAGCGACGGGCGAAATCACGCACAAAACCATCGTCAACGGCATCAAGTTTTCGCTGCAGATCGGCCAGCGCATCGGCCTCTTGGGCCAGAACGGCGCCGGCAAGTCGACCCTGATCAAGACCATCGCGGGCGAACTGATGCCTTTGAACGGCGACGCCACCATGGGCAAGGGCTTGAACATCGGCTACTTCGCCCAGCACCAGGTGGAAATGCTGCGCCACGACGAATCGCCGCTGTGGCATCTGGCCAAGATCGCCCCCACCGTGCGCGAGCAGGAACTGCGCAACTTCCTGGGCGGTTTCAACTTCCCCGGCAACATGGTCACCGCGTCGATCGCGCCATTCTCGGGCGGCGAAAAAGCCCGTCTGGCACTGGCCCTGATCGTCTGGCAGCGTCCGAATTTGCTGCTGCTCGATGAACCGACCAACCATCTGGATCTGGAAACGCGCGAAGCGCTGACGGAAGCGCTGGCACAGTTCGAAGGCACCCTGGTCGTCGTTTCGCATGATCGCCATTTGCTGCGCGCCACCACCGATGAATTCATCATCGTTGCCGACGGCAAGCTGCAGCCGTTCGACGGCGACCTGGACGACTACAAGGATTGGTTGTTCAAGACCAAGCTGGGCAAAGGCACCGACGTGCTGCCGGCTGCCGGCAAGGCCAACAAGACCGATTTTCCGGTGACTTCTGCCATACCTTCACCGGTAGCGGCCGCCCCTGCTGCACCCGTGCGCGACAAGCGCCAGGAAGCGGAAGAGCGCCAGAAGGCAGCCGCCTTGCGAAAGCCGATCGAAAACAAGATCAAGCGCCAGGAAGAGCAGATCGCCAAGCGCAACGCGCAAAAGGCGGAAACGGAAGCCAAGCTGGGCGAACCGACCATCTATGACGCGGCCAACAAGGCCAAGCTGAAGCAGTTGCTGGCTGACCAGACCTTCTTCACCAAGGATCTGGCGCAACTGGAAGCGGAATGGCTCGATTTGCAGGATCAGCTGGAAAAGCTCGGCTAACCAAGTAACGATAAAAGACGACTCCCGGGTCGTCTTTTTTTAGGCTGCCTGCATGGGGCCGGGGCTGCGGATCGCCATCAGGCGGTCGATGTCGACAAGGATCAGCCGGCGCCCGGCCAGCGTGGCCAAGCCCAGCAGGTATTCGGCTTCCGCTGCGCCCAGATCAGGCACGGCGGCGATATCGGCCGGGGCCAGGCTGACGATATCGGTCACGCCATCCACCACCATGCCCACCACGCCATTGCTCAACTGCAGGATGATCACGTCGGTGGATGGATCGGGTGCGTCCCCGGCACTGTCAAACGCGGCGCGCATGTCGACGATGGGGATGATCATGCCACGCGAGAGAGCCACGTTGTGCAGCACTTCGCCTTCCGAGGAAAAACGCTCGAGCTCCTTGAGCGGACGCAATTCGCGCACGCAGCGGTAATCGAGGCCGTATTCCAGGCCGCCCGAGTGGAAACTCAGGTATTGCACGGTACTGCGTTGCGCCGTTGCTGTGGCGCCAGGCGTCGTCGTGGGCTGCATGATGATCCTTTCATCGGGTAAGCGCTGCCAGGATGCGCAGTGGCGCAACGTTGGCCCCATGCTAACGAGCATCGGCGCACACGGCGTTGAGAATCATCAACTTTCCAGGAAGACATTATCGGCCGACCGCCCCAGCCTTGCGCCGGCGCAGCCATCTTCCCTTACAATAGATGATTGTTTTTCCACAGGCAGGCCATGCAACACCTTGTCAATCGCGCTGAAGTTGAATTTTCCGCCATCCGCGCCCAGGGCCCGGGCGGGCAGAACGTCAATAAGGTTTCCAGCGCCATCCATTTACGCTTTCCCATTGCCGCCTCGTCGCTACCGGAAGCGTACAAGGAACGCCTGCTGGCCTTGCGCGACAGCCGTATCAGCAAGGATGGCGTGCTGGTGCTCAAGGCGCAGCAATCGCGCAGCCAGGAACAGAACAAGGAAGAAGCCTTGCGCCGGCTGCAGGACATCATCGACAGCGTAACCTTCCTGCCCGCCGTGCGCCGCGCCACCAAGCCCACACGTAGCTCGCAACGGCGGCGCCTCGACAGCAAGAACACGCACAGCATGCTGAAACAATCGCGCGGCAAGGTCAGCGACTGATCCAGCCGGCCACCGGCTCGTCAAACGCGCGACGGGCCAGCATCTTGCCATCTGCGTCAGCCGATAGTGCTGCAAAGTAAATCCTCGCGCAGGCCTTGCCTCTCAGCGTCACACATTGAACGATTTGACTCAATGCAGCAGGACAAAAACAGTAGGACACAAGCACGCGGCGCGGCGATGTGCCTGACGCAGCAAGAATGGCGGCGTGCGGCGTCCAGATGCAAACAGGGCCATCCCTTGCGAGATGGCCCTGCCTGATGCGGTGCCCGTAACCTAGCGGCGCGGCGGATTCGAGTAAATATCCTGCCCTACTTCATTGATCTGGCGGCGCAGGTCGCGGCGCTCGTCGGGCGTCAAGCGGCCCGTGCGGCGCGAGGCGTCGGCGCCTTCGCTGGCGCGGCGCTGCTCTTCGGCACGCGTGTCGAAACTGCGTGCGTCGCGCTGTTCGCGCAGTCGCGTGTCGTTGTTGCTGTTACTATTGCTAGTGCTGCGCTGTCCCTGATCATAGCGCTGGACCTGCACTTGCGGCGGGTCGTCACGGCGCGGCGGCTGGTTTTGCGCCAGCGCCATGCTGGCGAAAAAGACGGAAAAAACGGCAACTGCGGATACCACAGTCGTACGTGCGGCCATAGGTGCGGCCATAGGTGCGGCAATAGCTGCGCTGGGAGCGGCGTGAATTTTTTTAGTAAAGATATTCATTGAGTTCCTCTTCCGCGATGCCGTATAAGCTTAAAGCTGATTTCCACTGTGGCCCCAGTGTATGATGCTTTACACGGTGCAGTAAGAGTAATTGGGTAAAGTTTGTAACACTTTGTAATGGGTTGCCATACACCCTTGTCGGCACCGCGCGAGGCGTTACTATAGCAACTAATATAAGATAATACGACACCCTAAATGACCACAACCTCCACTTCCGGCAGTAATACAACAATGCAATCGATCCACGGCCACCAGGCGAAGATCATGGTCGTCGATGACGACGTGCGCCTGCGCGATCTGCTGCGTCGCTACCTGACCGAACAGGGTTTCAATGTCTTCACGGCAGAGAGCGCGACTGCCATGAACAAATTGTGGCTACGCGAACGCTACGACTTGCTGGTGCTCGATTTGATGCTGCCCGGCGAAGACGGCCTGTCGATCTGCCGCCGCCTGCGTGGCGCGGGTGACCAGACACCGATCATCATGCTGACGGCCAAAGGCGAAGATGTGGACCGCATCGTGGGCCTGGAAATGGGCGCCGACGACTACCTGCCGAAACCGTTCAACCCGCGCGAACTGGTGGCCCGCATCGGCGCCGTGCTGCGTCGCAAGGGTCCCGATGAAATCCCGGGCGCGCCGTCGGAAACGCCGCAAACCTTCGAGTTTGGCCACTTCGTGCTGGACCTGGGCACGCGCACCCTGAAAAAGAGCGGCGAAACGGTGCCCCTGACGACGGGCGAATTTTCCGTGCTGAAGGTATTTGCCCGTCATGCGCGCCAGCCGCTGTCGCGCGAGAAACTGATGGAACTGGCGCGCGGCCGCGAATACGAAGTATTTGACCGCAGCCTGGACGTGCAAATCTCGCGCTTGCGCAAGCTGATCGAACCCGATCCGTCGAGCCCGCTGTTCATCCAGACCGTGTGGGGCCTGGGCTACGTCTTCATCCCGGACGGACAGCCGCGCTGATCGCAGGCAAGGCATGATGAAGCTTGTTCCCGATATCAGCCTGGCGCGGCTGAAAAGCGGCCTGTTCTGGCGCACCTTTTTGCTGCTCGGCACCTTGACCACGGTCAGCATGATCACCTGGATCGGCATGATTTCCGTCATCCAGCGCGAGCCGCAAGCGCAGCAGATTTCCGCCCAGATCATTTCCGTCGTCACCATCACGCATGCGGCACTGACGCACTCGGCGCCCGAGTTGCGGCGCGAGCTGCTGTTCGACCTCGTCAGCAATGAAGGCATCCGCATCTTCTCGCTGGAAGAGGACGACCGCATCGAGCCGCCGCCCGACAATTACCTGATGCCCGAGATCGAGGCGCAGGTGAAAGCCAAACTGGGCAAGGACACGCGCTTTTCCGCGCGCGTCAACGGCGTAGCCGGTTTCTGGGTCAGCTTCAAGATCGACGATGACGAATACTGGCTGATGCTGGACCGCGAGCGCCTGCGTGGCCTGACGGGCTTCCAGTGGCTGGGCTGGGCCAGCCTGGTGTCCTTGCTGTCTCTGCTGGGCGCGGCCATTATTTCGAGCCTGATCAATCTGCCGCTGTCACGTTTGACGGCGGCCGCGCGCGACATCGCCAAGGGCAAGCAGCCGGCGCTGCTGCCGGAAAAAGGCCCGATCGAAATCATCGAGGCGAACCGCAGCTTCAACCAGATGGTCGATGATTTGAAGCAGGTAGAATCGGACCGCGCCGTGATTCTGGCCGGTATTTCGCACGATTTGCGCACGCCGCTGGCGCGCATGCAACTGGAAGTGGAAATGGCCAACCTGTCGGACGAGGCGCGCCTGGGCATCCAGTCCGATATCGGCCAGATGGACGCCATCATCGGCCAGTTCCTCGACTACGCCAGGCCGACGGAAGCGTCGAGCTTCACGGACGTGGACCTCAGCGGTTTACTGAGCGACATGACGCGCGAAGCGATGCGCCTGCCGGACGTGAGCATCCATGCCAGCATCGCCGAAGGCGCGCATGCGATGGGCAATCCCACCGACTTGCGCCGCGTGCTGAACAACCTGATCGAGAATGCCCGCCGCTATGGCAAGTCGCCAGGCAGCGACCTGACGGAAATCGACATCGGCTGCCATGTGCGCACCAGCCACGGCGTGAAAAAGGTGATTATCGAGGTACAAGACCACGGCACGGGCGTACCGGCCGAGAAGATCGAGCAACTGATGAAACCGTTCACCCGCCTCGACACGGCGCGCGGGCAAGCCAACGGCGCCGGTCTGGGCCTGGCCATCGTCGAGCGCGTGCTGCAGCGCCATGGCGCCGAATTGCAGGTACGCAACCGCGAAGGCGGTGGCCTGGCGTTTCAGATCAGCTTGCCAGCGGCGTAAAAAATAATCGGGCCTGCTCACTCCGGTGTTTGCGCCAGCGGTGCAGGCGACGTAGGTCGGATTAGCGGGAACCGCGTAATCCGACAAGAACAGCCAACAATGTTGTCGGATTACGGCCTCATCCGGCCTACGCTGCCGACGCCGCTTCCTGCACCAGCACTTTATTCATCAGCAATTCCGTTGCCCCGTAACCGTACAGGGAATCGCTTTCCATGCCCGGCGTATCGAAGGGAATCGATTCTTCACGGTCCAGCTTGGCAGGGTCGGCGTCGGCATAACTGGCGCGCCAGGCGCGCTGCAATGAGGCATTACGGCGGATAAAGGCTGGCATGGGCCAGGCCTCGCGCTCCCAGTGGCGGCTGTCGCCCAGCAGGGGCCAGCGCGCGTTAAGGATGGCCATATCACCCGTGCGCAAGCGGCGCACGGCATGTTCCGGGCGCAAATCTTCCAATTCTTCCAGTACAGGCAAGCGGTCGCGCTTCGGCCCGAACATATACGCCAGCATGATGCGCCCGGCAGGCGCCCGGCGCGCTACCACGCCGGCGGCATAGCCGCCGCCAGGCAAGGGTACGGCAAACCAGCTGCCTTCTCGGTATGGCAATGATCTCATCGTTGCAAACTCTTCCAAAATCGTGTTCGGCACACAGTCTACGCGAAGCACCGGGCATGTGGCGCATGGTACGCCACAGCGACAACGCAATCGTTACCCTATGTTCTCGTCATAGTGATACTGAGCAACGATCGGCCCCGCCTTGAACAGCGCCTCCTTCATGGCCGCGTCCAGGCGCGCATCGCGGCGACGCATCCACTCGAGCAGCATGGCCGCTTCCTTGCGACTGGTGTCGCCCGCATGCGCGAGCACGCGACGCAGTTCCGGGTCCGTGCACGCCTCGAAGCGCTGGCTGTTCAAGTCCAGTGCCTGTAGCGCGGCGATGGTGGCGCCGATGGCGCGGTGCATATCGAGTGCCGTGGCAGGCAAGCCCGATTCTTCCAGTGGGACGGTGGTCATGCGCATTCCTTTTCGCGTGGTGGTAACATCGGCTGCATTCTCCGCCTCGTGGGCGAAAAGCTCAAGCGTCCACGACGCGTTTCCAGCCGCGCACCACGATTTCCTGCTGACCATCGACGACGGCAAGGTGCGCTAACTGCGTTTGTAGATTCGCGCCACACTGTTGTAAAACGCTCAGCCAGATGGGACAGCAGGCCGTGCTTCATGCTAAGCTGTCACCTCGCTAGGGGTCCTGGAGCAGTCATCCGGGTGAGAGATACCCTTCGTACCTGATCTGGATAATGCCAGCGAAGGAAAGCGCAAAGTACCTCCCTCCTTTGATAGCTCCTGCGTTGGCGCCAGCCGAACAAGCAGCCTGCCGTACTCTCCCGAGAGTCGGCTTGAACCACGAGCAATCTATGTCCACACCGAATTTATCCGTTTCTGTACTGACCCTGGCCATCGTGCAGGCGTTTGCCGCGCCAGCGCTGGCAGCGCCTGACACCGCCGACTCACAGGCCGATACGCCAAGCATGGCCGAAGTCATCGTCACGGCCAGCAAGGCGCCAGCCGCCAAGCGCGCTTCCGTGGGCGGCTTTTCCGACGCACCGCTGCTACAAACGCCGGCGTCCGTCACCGTCATTGCGCAAAAAGACATGCAGGACTTGCAGATACGTAATCTGAGCGACGCCGTCAAGCTCGACGCCAGCATCAACGACGCCTACAACGCCGTCGGCTATGCGGAACAGTTCACCATCCGCGGCTTCAAGCTCGATAACAATTCCAGCTACCGCAAGGATGGCATGGCCATTCCTGGCGACACGCAAATTGCGCTGGAAAACAAGGAGCGCATCGAAGTGCTGAAAGGCCTGGCTGGCTTGCAGGCGGGCGTGGCCGCGCCCGGCGGCGTGATCGACTTCATCGTCAAGCGCCCCACCGCTTCGCCACTGCGCACGGTCACCGTGGAAACGCGCGAGCGCGGCACCCTGTACGGCGCCGTTGACCTAGGCGGTCGCCTGGAAGACACGCGCTTCGGCTACCGTGTCAACGTGGCGGCCGAGCGCCTGCGCTCCTACATCAAGGGCGCCGATGGCAACCGTAAATTCATTTCTGGCGCCTTCGACTGGCAGATATCGCCACAGGCGCTGCTGCAGCTCGATGCCGACTACCAGGACAAGGCGCAGGCAACAGCGCCCGGCTTCCAGCTGCTGAACAATAAAACCTTGCCAACGGGCGTCAGCGCCAATGCCATGCTCAACTTGCAGCCATGGACGCGCCCCGTGGAAACCGTCACCACCAACATCGGCCTGCGCTTCCAGTACGCGTTCAATGACGACTGGAATGCCACCCTGTCGGCCAACCAGCACGCGTTCAAGCGCGATGACTACACCGCCTTCCCGTATGGCTGCAGCGGACAGGACCTGTACCCTGGCTTCTGCGGCAATGGCGACTACGACGTGTATGACTACCGCAGCCTGGGCGAAACGAAAAAGCCGCTGAGCGCGCAAGCCATGATCGAGGGCAAGTTCGCCACCGGTAGTCTGCGTCATGCATTCACGGCCGGCGTCTCGACCTTCCGCCGCAAGGACCGCGCCGGCCTGTACGTGTACGACTGGGTGGGCGTGAGCAACATCTATCAGCCGCAAATCGTCGGCACCTCGCCGGGCGTCACGGGTCCCGTGCGCCTGGTGCGCAAGGATACGGAAAACTCCGTCTTCGTGCAGGACATCATCAGTCTGACGCCGAACTGGAAACTGCATGGCGGCTTGCGCCATGTCGATGTCGATGGCTACCAGTATGTGCTCAAGGCCGACACAGAAATTCGCGCCAAGCACGACTTCCTGCTGCCCAATGTATCGCTGGTCTATACGCCGCTCGACAATGTCTCCGTGTATGCGGCCTATTCGCAGGGCATGGAACATGGCGGCACGGCGGACCGCAAGGCAATGAATGCCAACGAAGAGCTGACGCCGAGCCGCTCGAAGCAGATTGAATTGGGCGTGAAGATGGATGTGACGCCCGACTTCATGCTGGCGGCCAGCCTGTTCCAGATCCGCAAGGGCCTGGAATTCCAAAACGCTGCACGCTATTTCGTGCGTGAAGGCCAGGCGCAGCACCGGGGCCTGGAATTATCTGCGCAAGGCAAGGCTGGCCGCGACCTGAACCTCGGCGTCTCGCTCACGGCCCTGAACAGCCAGCAGTCAGGCACGGGCAATGCGGATCTCGACGGCAAGCGCGTGCCCAATGTGCCCGCCTTGAAGGCGGCCGTGCATGCGGATTACGCCGTGCAACAGGTGGCGGGCTTGAGCGTCAATGGCAGCTGGGAATATGCGGGCAAGAAAGCGTTTGAATACAACAACACGACTTTCGTGCCCTCGTACCATGTGTTCAACCTGGGCGCCGCCTACGCCACGCGCATCGCCGGCACACGCGCCGTGCTGCGCGCCGCCGTCAACAACGTGGCCGACAAGTTCTACTGGCGCGACGTGACGCCGGAATCGGATGGCTATCTGTATCCAGGCGCCAGCCGCACGTTCAAGGTCTCGGCACAGTTCGACTTTTAAACACCTAAGCAAAGTTTGTTAGGTGTTGTAAGGAAAAGAAATGGCAGGCGCTGCAGCAAGCGCCTGCCGCAGCAGGGGCGCCGCCTGGTCCAGGCGCGCCTCCAGGTTGTCGTGCAAGACGTGGTAGACGATGCCACGCGCGTCGAGCGCATCGAGCAGGTAGCGGTAAATCAATTGACGCACGGCTTCCGACTCGCGCTGCAAGCCATCGGCCACCCACGGGCTATCGGGCGCCGTCACCAGGGTCACGTCGTACTGCGTGGCATCGGCCAGCGCCGCCAGTTGCGCGTCCGCACCATCAAAATAATGGCGGCTGTAGACCAGCGTCATCAAGGGCGTCGTGTCGCAAAACAGGAAGTCACGCGCCTGCGGGGCGGCTGCCGCTTCGCGTTCGATTTGCGTTCGAGCAATACCAAACTGATCGGCCGCGAGGGGCACCCTGCCCTGCATTTCGACAAATTCGCGCAAGTATTCCGGCACCCAGACGGTGCCGTAGCGCGCAGCCAGGGCTGCCGCCAGGGTAGACTTGCCCGACGATTCCGCTCCCAGGATCGCCACGCGCACGCAAGGCCGCATCACTTGAGGACCATGGCATCGGGCGCGGCCGGTGCCGACTTTTTCCACGCCAGCAAGCCGATGATGGCCATCACCACGAAGAAGGCGTATAGCACGGCTGTCAGGGTCAAGCCCTTGTGCAGGTACAGCCAGACATACAGCACGTCGACGATGATCCAGGCAATCCAGTTTTCGAGCTTTTTGCGCGACAGCAGCAATTGTCCCACCAGGCTACCGGCCGTGAGGAAACCGTCCGCTTGGGGCACGTCCGTATCTGTCGCCGTCAGCAGCCATGCAATGAGCAGGAAACCGATCAGCCAACTTGCCGCGCAGGCCAGCCAGCCGCGGCCATCGAGGCGCGTGACGGGCAAGATCTTGCCGCCGCTGGCCGGATGCAGCCACTGATACCAGCCCCAGAACGAGACGCTGATGAACAGCAGTTGCAAGGCCATGTCGCCATACAGGCGCGAGTCGAAAAAGACGAATCCGTAAGCGGCCGAGGAAATGATGGCGAACAGCCACGCCCAGTGATTCTGGCGGATGTTGAGCGCAACGGTTGTCAGTGCCAGGACAAAGGAAATCAGTTCAAGCGGCGTGGTGGCAAAACCCAGCAGGAGAAGCGTATCGTTCATGGGAATCTTGATGAGGCTGGTGGTGCAGTATGCAATACCGGCCATGAATAAGCAAGATTGCCGGCAGCGTCACGCTGCTGCGTGCATAGCGCTCCAAGTGGGCGCGGGGGCGCGCAAGGCCTGCGGGGGCCTCAGGCCAAGCCTGCGTTGACGGCGCGCGCCAGCGAACGCTGCACAATCAGCTTGTGGAAGGGCCGGATTAGCATAATGTAGGCGCGCCCCACCCGATTATGGCAATGCACGACGCTAGTCACGGTCACACTGCCGAACTGTTCCTGCCCCGCATGCCGGTTGCGCAGCAGCGACAAACGGAAATCGAGGTGGCTGTCATCCTCACCCACGATGATCTCGTCGTCACTGACGGCGTAAATGCGAAAGATGCCGATGCGCTTGCCTGGCGTCGCTTCCATCTGCCTGGCGGTCTTGATGCCGAAGCGCGCCACGATAGCGTCGCGCAACACCATCAGGCTCTGCGCCCAGCCCGGCTGGCTGCCCAGCAACTGGCGCGCCAGGCTTTCCATGTCCAGCACGCGGGCGCGCGCGTTTGGCAGGTCGACGGCATAGGCATCTGCCAAGTTGCTGCCCGGGTACAAGGGAGCGATACTGGCGCCAGGCGGCAAGGCCACGGCACGAACGGCCGTGTTGCGCACCATCTTGTTCAGCTCTTGCATGGGCACTCCATGTGCTCAGTGAGGACACGGCCATCATACACAACAAAGTCAATAGCGATCACATCGCATTCGCCCTGGCCGCACCCATTCACTACCGGCTGATGTTCGAGCACCAAGACGTGCGCCAGTTGTGCTTCATCGCTTCCGCGCCGCCCTAACCGAGATCAGGAAGGGACATATCCATCAAATGCCAGGTCACGTCGTCGTCAGGCAAATCGAGCAACCAGTCGCGGCGCGGTTGCGGGAAAAGTGCGCCTTGGGTCAGCCAAGCCTGGCGCCAGTACTGGTTGACGATGGCCTGCAGCGGATGGTCGGGCGCTACCCACGGTTGCCAGACGCCGCTGACCGGACAGGCTTGCCCGCAAGCACAGCTCAACCATGGCTCGGGCCGCGCCACTTCGCGCAGCAAACCGCGCGCCGCGCGCGGCTCCACGGCGCCTTGGTTGTGCCGTATCGTCAGGCACTGTTCCCACGTCACGCTGCCGTATCGACTCTTGCCAGCGGCATCGAGCACGCTGAAATGGCGGAACTCTTCGCCTTTGTGAAATAGCCGGGCCGGCTCCGTCAAGCCCTGCCCACCGGCGGGTCGCCAGTAGGCGGAAAATGGCGCAGTCGGTGCGTCGCTGGGCAAGCCAACAGGGAGCAGCGCATAGTCAGCGGCCAGGAAATACGGTTCTTGCAACAGCGAGGCGGCGCTAGGCTGCGCGATGGCTGGCGGTGGGCGCACGCCCATGGCGGCGTCGAGCAAGCTTTTTCGTTGACCATCCCACGGCGGCAGATCGGCCGGTGGCAATGGCAGGATTTTATCGAGGTTGGGAAAGCGGCGATTGGGGTTGAAGCCGAGGGCACGATTAAGTACGCCGTAACGTTCACCGCGAGCTTTGTCCACATATGGCGCCAGCATATCGGCAAGATCAAAAGGTGAACCGAATTCAATTGCCAATGCGCTCGCACATTCTGCGCAGCCAAACTTGACTCCCTCATGCAATACATTTAGAGCACGCTGTTTGGTTGTAGGAGTTCGATCGCCAATCTCATCGCCATTCGCAGCTCTTGGTATTGCATACAAGTAGTGCAGGTTAAACGCAGCAGGCCCGTATCCTTGAGAAAGCGCACATGCCATCATTTTTATCGCTACAGGAATATTGGCCCAATATCCAGGAATCGCACCGTCTGTCCCCGCTCTTAATTTTTCGCCTAAAAATGCCATCGCCTGAGGATTTCCCATGACAGCAGCCTTTTGCCAGAAGGCATAAGCGCGAGTGATGTCGCCGTCAACGCCAGTGCTATTCGCATAATACGTTCCCATCCGGTCATATGCCGCCGGTATGCCCAGCAGCATCGCCTTTTCCACCATTTGCACCGCCTCTTCATTACCGTATAACGGATCGCGCCCTTCCACATATAAGCTTGCCAAATTGAGCATCGCCTTCCAGTGCAACCGCTCTGCCGCTTGACGCGTCAGAGCGACGATTTTTTTGTAGTCGCGGTCTTCCACGGCGATTTCAGGATCTTCCATGGCGCGCGCTTCGAGGAACCAGTCCTCGGCTTGCGCATCGATGGTTGGCACCTTGCTCGCCTCGATTTCACAGATAAAATCCGCGACATGCGGATCGAAAAGCGGCAGGCTTTGCTTACGTGGCAAGACTTCTTCTTTGTCGTTTGGCATTTTGCAGGCGAATAAAGGGATACACAGGACAACTACCAATACGGAACATGGCAGGCGAATGAATATATTTTGATACTGTTTCATGCTCACCCCAGACGTATGGTGGAACTTCGGTTATCTTCTAATGGTAACAAAAAACCAATCATTTTTTTCAACTTTGCTCCTCCTTGTTTTGCCAGCTTTTTCGTCCGATTGGCCTTCATTAAGTTTCCCCAACTCTCAAAAGCAGCCACAATCTCCGCCTTCGTCCCGCCCCCGCCATCGACCAAACCGCCGCTATGCATGCGCCACACGCGCTTGCGCAAATCACGCGCCACGCGGTGGTCGATGGTGGCGATATTGATTTCGCTGTCGACGGCCATGCTGCGCTGGTTCAGGTTGGCGCTGCCCAGCGTCATGAACACGTCGTCGACCAGCATCAGTTTGGAATGGATGTAGATTTCACGGTAGCGCCAGCGGTCGTTGTCAAACGCGCTCACATTGAGCATGGCCACCGACACCTTCAGCCCGAATTCACTCTCAAGCGTCATCGCGCCGGGTTTGTGGATGCCGTTGGCATGGCGCACCACGTCGGGCAACTGGACTTCCGCCTCGGTGGAAATGCCGAATCCTGCCCTGACACGCCGGGTTTTCGGTCGCTTGTTGTAGTCGTCGATCATGGTGTTTTGCCCCGTCATGCCAGCGTGCTGCCCAAGTGCCGCCAGCGTGTCGTGGGTGCGCGGCACCATCTGCGCGCGCTCCGGCACTGGAATGACGATGAACACGTGCATGACCGGCATATCTTCAAGACTCTTGCCCGCCTTGACACTACCAGCCTTCCAGGCGGCAACCACCTTCTTGCGCTCGGCCAGCAAATGTTGAGCCCATTGTTCATACTGGAAATACTGGTTTTCCACGTACAGGTAGCCGGCCGCCAAGCTGGCCTGAGTCACGGCGCGAAAATAGGTTTCCTTGATGGTCTTGTCTTGTTCCTCGGGCTGCGTCAGCACGATCTGCACGGTGGAGTCGCTTGGCTCGGCCTTATCCAACAGTCGCGCCGGTGGGTTGCCGCATGACAACTCTCGGCTAACACAGTCGGTGGAAGCCGAACGCGTGCGGTCGTCGATAGCGCGGTCCCATGCCTTCACGAAATTGTTGTACAGCGCGATGAGCGCACGGCCGCCGTCGATGCGGCAGGCATAGTCCTGATACGGTTTCAGCGTGGCGAACCCGCAGTCCGCAGCCATTGCCTGCAAACACTCGCGCCGCTCGTTGACGCCGCCCTGTTCGCGGCGCGTATCGTCGAGCAGATGGGCCGTCGTGTCCCAATAATCGGTTACCGAGTTCAGCCCCATCACATAACCGACGGCCTTGGCCCCCTCTTCATAGTCGAAATCGATCAGGACCGGCTTCTGGTGATGCGTGCCCAAGTATTGCATGCCGAGCTTTTCGATCTCCCCCTTCGTCAAACCGCGCGGCTGGTCTATTTCGGTCGCGATACTCTTGCTGATCGCGGCGCTGTCGCCGTGCCGCAAGCGAATCTCCAGGCGCCCCAACAAGCCATGGAGCGCGGCCGCATACCAGCTGTGGCAATATTCTTCACGCGCCAGCATCGGGATATCCTCGGGCCGGACGATATCGCCCCTGAAAGCACTGCTTAACACAAGTTTTTTCCTGACTGCCTCCTGCAACATCGCCAGGCTGGCTCTGGCGCTGATGTCGTCTGCGCGCTGTCCACCGGTTTTCCATGGCGAGGTGCCATGCGAATGGCCCGGCATGGTGCGCGCTATTGGCGAACCGATCCGGTCATGCCAGATCAGCAGGCGCACCCTGAGGTGACGCCGCGTGGTGGCGTCGATCAGCAAGTCGCCAAACGTTTCGCCACGCGGCCAGGTGGCGCTGTTGCCGCGCACCAGTTCCATGCCCGGGTCGAAACCCCAGCAACACAGGTCGATGGACTTTTTAGCCTTGGCGATCTCGCCGGCGATGTCGGCGAACCCTTCCTGTCCGCAAATGAACAGTGTCAGCTTGT
This sequence comes from Janthinobacterium sp. CG_23.4, assembly GCF_029892305.1. Lineage (NCBI taxonomy): Bacteria > Pseudomonadati > Pseudomonadota > Betaproteobacteria > Burkholderiales > Oxalobacteraceae > Janthinobacterium > Janthinobacterium sp. CG_23.4. Next base: position 3,202,681 of record NZ_JARXUX010000001.1, read on the forward strand.
TGTTGTGCGTGATCGGGTGGCTGGCCTTGCCTTTCAGGTTGTGGTTTTCCAGCAGCCACTGGAGCGAACTCGTCGCAGTGCGTCCGACTTCGTCGATATGGGTGGTTTCGATGCGGCTGCTCGATTCAGGCATGGTACTCTCCCGTCAGTGTCGTGCATCATTGAACAGCGCGGCCGTCGCTGGTGTCGTCAAACGCGCGCAAACCGTGATTCGACAGCTTGTGTTCGCCGTCCGGCGCCGCGTTCGGGTCGAAGCGCGCGCTCGCTTGCAATGAAAACTCTTCGCCATTGCCAAGGACAACACGGTAGCGCGGCGTACCATCCTGATGCGCGATCAGGATGCGGCCGAATTCATCGGTCAAGCCTTGCTCGACTTCGGCTTCCCCCTTGTACAGCGTGTACGGCACATTGGCGTACTGACCACCATCCACATGGGCCTGTATCGTATGCTGCAATTGTCCCGCTACCGGCGCGATGGGCGGCTCCAGCTCTGGTTGCGGCCGGTTCTTGGGCGCCAGCGTTTCCAGGTTTCCATGAAACAGCGTCGGCGACGCGGTAAAAAACTGTACCTTGTCGCTAATTTCAAGCATGCAATTAGCGCCATGCAGGCGTACGCCTTTGCGGCCGCGAATATGCACCCAGTCGGCCTGGCTGATCAGCTCCAGCACCTTGTTGGCGACGATTTCGACCGTATCGGTTTGCGCCGCGATCTGCACCGGGCCAGCTGCGGCGATCAGTTTCATGCCAGCCTTGTGGACGAACAGGCGCAGCGCAGCGCCGATGCTGGCGAACAGGCCGCCGCCGGCCGCCAGCGACAGATCGCACCCGGTCGTCAGCGCGGTGTGCTCGGCGCTGGCGATGTGCGTCGATTGCGCGCTCGTCGTTTCGATACCGGCCGGACTGGCCAGCACCAGATGCGGCTTTGATAATTCGGGAAATGCATTTTCGCCACTGCCGGCACCGCCCTTGATCGCGGCATGCTGGGCTTTCAGCACATCGGCGGCGGCACCCTGCTGGGCGGCACTTTCTTGCGCGCCGTGATGCTGCGCCAAGGCGGCAAGCGCCTTGTGCCGTTCAGCAGCCTCGGCCAACCGGCGCAAGGTTTCATCCATACTCTTGATATGCGAAGCGGCGCCATGGCGCGCTTCAGTGGTCAGCAACATGCCGCGGCCGGCGCGCGCCACGCCCCAAGCGTCTGACGCCAGTTCCCAGCCCTCGCCACGCGCATCCTTGCGCCCGCTGGCGTCTTCGATGCGGCTGATGCAGCCGAGCGACAATTGGCTGTGCTGATGATCGCTTTTCAATTGCACCTGGATGCGCTGGTGCGTATCGTCGAGTACCAACTGGTTGCCGCGCACGCCGTAGCCCCCACCAGGCATCAGCTCGGCGCTGCGCCAGCCGCCCAGCATGCGTTGCCCCGGCAAATTCCACGGCGGCGCATGCTTGCCGTTGTACACCGCACCAACAATGACGGGACGGTCGATATTGCCGTCGAGAAACTGGATCAGCACTTCCTGGCCGATGCGCGGCAACGCGATCTGGCCGAAGGCCTGGCCCGCCCATGGCGTCATGACCCTGATCCATGGCGAACTGCCGGCGTCGAACTTGCCCAGCCGGTCCCAGTGGAATTGCACTTTCACCCGGCCCAGCGCGTCGGTATGGATGGTTTCGCCTGCCGGCCCGGTGACAATCGCGGTCTGCACGCCGGGCAAGGCACAAGGCGTGCTGTTGAAGTGCCGCCCCGGATACCAACGGATGCTCTTGCGTATGCAACTAAAACGGTTTTCATAATGCGACTTTGCGCCCGTCCCTGCCTGGTAATTGTTGCTGGCGACATGATCGACCGACAGGATCAGGTATTCACGCGCGCGGATGTCCGGGCGCGCCGCTTCACCTCTGGCCGGCACGGATTGCTCGCCGCTGAAGTGGCCGCCCAGCGTGAAACTACGCCCGGCCTGGGCGCAGCGGTGATTGCCGTCAGCTTCGAAGGTTTGCGCCTGGCAGTTATTCGCCTCCATGCGGCGTTGCGCCAGCGCTTCGCCAGCGCCCATGTCGGCATAGCCATAGCCGGTGTCCTGATACAGTTCATGGGCAAACACGTCGCCCTGCTGGTACAGCGCATAGCCGCTGGCGCGGCTCGCATAGGGATGCTTATAGTTGAAGCTGGCCAGCGTGAGCGCGCCGGAAGCGATCTTGCGTATGGCTCGCCAATCGCGTATGCCGTCCCCCTCGAGCGAGCCTGCATCGTTGCGAAACAGCATCTCGTCGGCTGCGCAGGCATCGCTGTCGCTTGGGTCGATGCTGTCGGTCAGCCAGGTATTGTCGCCCAAACACAGCGTATGACCGTCGGCCCGATGTTCATACCAATAATGGAGTCCCTGGTCTTCCCAGCGCCGGTGCAAATGGTTGTAATCGGTTTCATTATGCTGGTTGGCGCAGCTCAATATCGCTTTTTCCTCATGCAGCCGGTTTTGCCAGTCGCGCTGCACATAATGACCGAAGGTCGTTTCGCTGATGTCGATGACCGTGCGCTCGTGGAACGAGACGTTGTCCATGCGCAGCCTGGAAAACGCCAACCAGGGTTGCAGCACCATTTGATAGAACGCGAAACCGCCATCGCTGCGCAACAAGCGAAATTGGCCGACATAACCATTGAAATAGCGCAAACTGGCGTCATCGCGCACCATCGAAATGGTGACCATGCGCCCCATCATCGCGGTCAGGGGAATGTGGAGATTGTCGGACAGCAGTTCGGCGTCGAAGCGAAAGTCGCGTGACATTTCCTCGTGCGCCCGCAAGCTGTTGACCAGCAGCGCGGTATCGGGCGGACCATCGTTGTGCGGAAAATCCATGCGCAGCAAGCGGCTGTCCTGGACTCGCCGGCTCGCTGCAAAAAGGTGCGCAAGATCGGCTGCCAGCTTGCCATCATCCATGTTGCCTCCTTCATATTTATTCCCCTGGCCCATGCTAACCATGGTGAACGCCGGCATCTTGATGAAACTCAAACTCGTTGACCATACGAAAAAAAGCCGCATCGGCCAGTCAGGCGGATGCGGCTTTGTTATCGCGCAAGTTACAGATTACTTCTTCGCAGCTTGTACAGCCTTCGGATACTTGATGGTCATTTCCTTGAGCAAGTTGTCGGCATGGTCGACTTCTTTCATCACCCACAGCAGGTAGCGGATATCGAGGTGGATGGCGCGCGTGATGGCCGTATCGAAGTACCAGTCCTTGGTGATCGATTCATACGTCGAATCGAAGTTCAGACCGATCAGCTCGCCACGCTTGTTCATCACGGCCGAGCCGGAATTGCCGCCCGTGGTGTCCGCGCTGGTAAGGAAGTTGACGGGCACCGTGCCCAGTGCCGGGTCGCGGAACTGGCCGTAGCGTTTTTGCTTGACGGCGTCGAGCAGCGCTTGCGGCGCTTCGAACGGAGCCTTGCCCGTGACTTTCTCGACGATGCCTTCCACGGTCGTGAATGGTCCCTTGGTCAGCCCATCGCGCGGCGAGAACGCAGAGACCGTGCCATACGTGACGCGCAGAGTCGAGTTGGCGTCAGGATAGACCGGCTTGCCTTGCGATTTTTTCCACGCGATCACCGCTTGCATGTATTGCGGAATCACGCGTTCCAGGTTGCCGTCAATTTCCTTGCGACGCTCTTCCAGCGCGGCATCGACCACTTGCAGCTTGATGGCCAGTTGCATGAAGGCGTCGTCGGACTGGAGCACAGCAGCCTGGTCTTTTTCCAGCCAGGCCAGGCGCTTGGCGGTGTCAGCCAGTTGCGTCTGCAGGTACAGGGCCGCCACGGCGCTTGGTGCCGGCAGCAGCGCGTCCAGGCCTTGCGGATGGCTCTTTGCCGCCAGCTGCGCGTAACGCTTCAGGCCCGCTTCAAAACGCGCCTGATCGACCTTGTTGACATACGACTGCTCGAGGCGGGCCAGACGGGCCTTGATGAAAGCCAGGTCACGCTGCTGGAAGCCCGATTCACGCTCGGCATCGGCTTTCTGGCGCTCCAGCGACAGACGGTAGATGGTGCGCGCGCTTTTCAGCAAGTCGCTATTGGTGGCCACCGACCAGGCAAACTCTTCTTCGCTCAAGGCCATGTCGCTGGCGATTGCCGCGTCCAGTTCGGCCAGCAAGGTGGGCGCGACGTTAGCCTGCTGCGCGTACCAGGCGCGGAACTCGGCATCTTGCACGTCCTTGATGACGGCAATGTCCTTGCGGGCGAAACCGTCGAGCAAGCCCTGGGTTTTCTTGAGCACGTTGTTAATACTTTTGACCACGCTCGCATAGCGCACGGCAGCGGCAGCGTCGCCCTTCGTCGCGGCGGCCATCACAGCCAGGTCGGCTTGCAGTTCGGATACTTTCAGGGGAAAGGCCGTATCGCGCGCGAACCGGATTTCCGCCGGCAGCTTGTAGCGACTGGTGCGGCCGGGGTAGCCCGCCAGCAAGATGCCGTCACCGGCTTTCAAACCTTCAGCCGACACTACCAGGAAGTCCTTCGATTTGTACGGCACGTTGTCGGGCGATGGATCGGCCGGACGGCCATCCTTGCCCACGTAGGCGCGCAGGAACGCGTAGTCGCCCGTGTGGCGCGGCCATTCGTAGTTGTCGATGTCGCCGCCGAAGTTGCCGATCTTGTCCGATGGCGCGTATACCAGGCGCACGTCGCGTATCATCATCTGGCGGATGCGGTAGTACTCGAGGCCACGGTGGAAAGCGGGCACGGAGCAGCGGTACATCTTGTCCGTCTCGCATTCGGCGATCAGGTCCTTGATGCGCTTTTCCACCGCTTCGTGGCGGGCGCGGCCCGTCATGTCGGCCGTCAAGCCTTTGAGTACGCGCTCGCTGACGTTCTCTACCTGATCCGTCACATACACCAGACTGTTCGGACCGCCCGGCAACTCGCTGGCGCGCGTCTTGGCCAGAAAGCCGTCGGTGATGTAATTGTGCTCCGGCGTGGCATTGCGCTGCACGGCGCCATACGCACAATGGTGGTTCGTCACCACCAGGCCCGCGTCGGAGACGAAGGCGGCAGAGCAGCCGCCCAGCGAGACAATGGCACTCATGGGATGCTTGCTCAGGTCGGCCAGTTTTTCCGCAGGAATGTCGATGCCGACCCGTTTCAGTTCGGCTTTCAGCTGTGGCAGTTGGTGTGGTTGCCACTGCCCTTCGTCGGCGTGTGCACCGGCGAACGCGCCCAACAAGGCGACTGGTAAAACGATTGTTTTGAACACGATATGCCCCTCCATAAATAGCAGGCGAAAGTATAGCCTGTCCAGGCACCCTGAGTTGGCAAAAATCACCTCATTGCAATTTCCATATCAGGCGCCAGGCAGCCCCGCCGGCAGCAAGGGAATCTGCAGGGACAGCCGGCAACCGACGCCCCACGCTGGCATGCCAACGTCGAATTGCCCACCCAGCGCCGCCACCCGCTCGGCAATGCCGATCAGGCCAAAACACTGCTTTTTGCGCTGCTGCTGCGGCGTGATGCCAATACCGTTGTCGCTGATGGCCGCATACAGGGCGCAGGCATCCGAACCGAGTTCGATCTCGACCTCGCTGGCCTGAGCATGACGCATGACGTTGCTGAGCGCTTCCTGCACGACGCGAAACAGGACGATCTCGACCTGGCTGCCAATGGCGGCAAACACGGCCTCGTCACGTATCAGCAGGCGGCAAGCGACGCCGCTGCGCTTGCGAAAGTCGCCCACCTGCCATTCGATGGCGGCCTGCAAGCCCAGCTCCAGCGCCATCGGGCGCAGCTCGTTCATGATGCCGCGCACACTCTTGATGGTGGTGTCGACATTGCTGAGCACGGCACCAACCCGCTGGTGCAGGCGCGGATGGGAACCCTCGGTGCGCGCGCTGAGCATGGAAATATCGATGCGCAGCGCCAGCAGGTTTTGCCCCAGTTCGTCGTGCATATCGCGCGAGATGCGCTTGCGCTCATCTTCCTTGGCCGTTTCCATGTGCAGCGCCAGCTGGCGCAGCTGCGCATGCGACTGGCGCAGGGCGCACTCCATCAGCTTGCGTTCGCTAATGTCCGTGTGCGCCACCACCACGCGCAGCGGCCCTTCGCCCAGGAAACGGCTGATCCTGGCCTGCCACCAGCGCGGGCCTGAGCGCGTGGCAAACTCATACTCGAGCGCAAACGTGTCCGCGTTGCCGGCGATGACGGCGCGGATGCCATCGGCCAGCTCGCGCCCGGCGCTGCGCTGCCAGCGCGGGTCCCGTTCACAGAAGTCCAGATAATGGAGCTGCTCCGGCGCCTGGCCGACAAAGGCCAGGCAAGCCTGATTGGCATGCACCAGGCAGCCGGCCTGGTCCAATACCAGCACGCGGTCGGTCAGCGAATCGATGGTGGCGTGAAAGAAACGCTCGGCCTCGCGCAACGCTTCCTGCGCCCGCTCGCGTTGCTGTACCTCGCGCTGCAAATGCAGGTTGGCCCGCACCAGCTCGGCGGTGCGGTCGAGCACGCGCTGGTCGAGCTCCCGGTGCAATTCGCGCAGTGCAGCATCGGCCAGCTTGCGCTCGGTGATGTCGGAAAACACGCCGACAAAATGGCTGATGGCACCGTCTTGGCTGCGCATGGGCGTGATCGACAGCGATTCGACGAAGCGCTCGCCGTTCTTGCGCCGGTTCACCAGTTCGCCATACCAGCTGCCATCCTGGTGCAGGCTGCGCCACATGGAGGCATAGAATTGCGGCTCGTGCGTACCGCCGCCCAAGAAGGAAGGATCGCGCCCGATAGCCTCTTCCGCCTGGTAGCCGGTGATGGCGGTAAACGCCGGATTCACGGAAATGATGCGGTTGGCGCTGTCGGTCACCAGCACGCCTTCGCGGATGCTGTCGAGGATGACGAAGGCGCGCCGCAAGGCCGATTCGCGCGCATGCTCGTCACCCAAGTCCGTTACCAGCATGCGCACGCTGGCGCTGTCCACATCGACATTGGCTTCGATGCGCACGACGCCGCCGCCCAGTACATCTTCGAATAGCCGCACTTCCAGTACTTGCCGCGTGCCACTGCTAAAAATCGCATCGAGAAAACGGCGAAATTCACCCTGTGCCTGCAGCGCTATGAATTGCTCGAAACGTCGCCCCAGCAATTGATCCTTGTCGCGTTGCAGCCAACCGCAAGCCGCCACGTTGACGCGCGTGATCAAGCCCTCTCGCGTCAGTGAAAAGTAGCTGACCGGCGCCTGCTCATACAGCTGCGCATAACGGTCGCGGCTGCTTTTCAATACATTCTTGAGTGTTTCCTGCTCCGCCAATCCGGCGTTCTGCATTTCCAGCTCGATCTGTCTCACCTGCAACTCGTGCAGGTGGCGCATCAACTCTTCGTTCGACAACGGCCCTGGCGCTGGCAGCGCTGGCTCCACACGCCCGCAAAAATGCCCGTCAACGGGTCCGCTATTGCACGCCTCATTCATTGCGCCCCCTCACCTGCCCCTGCGCCCGACTGTATCAGGCGCAGCTCGGCGTCCAGCAACTTCGACTCGGCAATGTTGATGAAGGTCACCACCACGCCATCGATCCCATTGTCCACCGTGCGGTACGGCATGATGCGCACGTTGTACCAGCGTCCCGTCTTGGTTTCCACTTGCCGCTCGCAAAACACCAGGCTGCGGATCACTTCCAGTGCATCCGTTTCCAGGTTCGGGTAGGTCTGGTCGTTGACGATGTCGCTGGGCGGACGGCGCAAGTCCGTGTGGATCAGCTTATAGATTTGCGTGGCCGGCGCCGCGAAGCGGCGGATGCGCAGCTCGCTGTCAAGGAAAATGGTGGCGATATCGGTGCTGTTGAGCAGGTCTTTCATGTCGCTGTTGACCAGCGACAAATCATCGACCTTCGATTGCAGCTCGGCATGGACCGTGTACAACGCTTCATTGAGCGACTGCATCTCTTCCTTCGAGGTGGTCAGCTCTTTGTTCGCCGATTTCAACTCTTCGCGCGAGGTCTGCATGGCGTCGCGCACAGCCTGGATTTTATTGCGCGCCGGGATCAACTGCTGCTCCAGTTCCAGCACCTTGGGGTTAGGCGAGCGGCTATGCCGCGCAGCGCTCCGGGCTGGCGCAAGCCGTCGCGCGCCATCGCCTGGATATCCCAGTTGGCCTTGCCTGCTGCCGGTTCCAGCAAGGCACCCGTGCGTCCGTTGATATACGGGATATCGCCATCCTGGTTCAGCAGCACGGCCGCTGGCGAGTATTTCTGGAACAATAATTGCTCGACGTGGGACTGGGTTTTCCCGGGCATGCTGACGTCTCTCGTGTCGCTGGGCGATAGCAAGAATGGCCGACGTTACCTTCGTGGAAAAGCATGTCGGCAAGCGCTGGCGGGCCAAATTATCGAGGCGCCGGTAGCGCCGGGTGGATGTCGTCGTCAGGGGCGCAAACCGCCCGGAAAAATGTCCGGGCGTGCCATCGCTGCCCATGCCGGACAGAGTCACGCCCACGGCCAATGCGCGCAACTCAGCGGCCAGACTTTCGAAGAAAGCATTGATGGGCAAGCGGCGTCCGCGCAGTTGCAGCGGCTCGCTGAGCACAAAGTGTCCCTTCGACAGGCCCAGGTCCGCATCGGACGGGATCACATAGATATGGTTCGGCTGCAGTGCGGCACGTTGCGTGATTTCCGTGACGGCAATGCTGGTGGCGCGCTGCAGTAGTTGCGGCAACATGGCTTTTTGCGTCGGATCAAGGTGCTGGATCACCACACAGGCGATGCCGCTCTGCGGCAACACATGCGTCAGGAAAGCGATAATCGGGGCGAGACCACCGGCAGCAGCGCCGATGGCCACCATGGGGAAATCGATGGCGACCACCTCCTGCGCTGAAGCTGTGCTGTGTTCGCTGCGTATCATCATCGGCAAGAATGCAGCCACGGCACGTGCGCCTGGCTGGCGGATGGATAATCGTCCATTCTAGCATCCGAGGCGCACGGCAAAACGCGAATTTTGCGCAGGTTTTTCAGCCTGCGCCAGCCCGTCCCCCTACTGCGCCTACTGCGCCTGCGGCGTATGCCAGCCGCCACCCAGCGACTGGATCAGGGCCACGGCCGTCGTCTGGCGGTCCGCCTGCACCTGCACCAGGGAACGGCGCGCCGACAGGGCCGTCACTTGCGCCGAGACCACGTCCGTGTAGCCGACCTGGCCCGCGTTGTAGCGGTTCAGCATCTGCTGCTCGACCTGGTCGGCGGCCGATGATGCCTGCTGGCGCAAGGCCAGCTGCTCGGCCAGCGCGCGCGTGGCTGACAACTGGTCCTCCACGGCGCCAAAAGCGGCCAGCACCGTCTGGCGGTAGCGCGCCACCGCCGCTGTATGGCCAGCCTTGGCCGCGTCCACGCTGGCCGTGGTGGCGCCCGCGTTGAACAGCGTTTGCGCGGCCGACACGCCCAGCGACCACAGGCTCGACGATGCATTGAACAGGTCAGCCACACGGCTGGCGCCGGCGCCATAGGAAGCCGTCAGGTTCAGGCTGGGATAGTAGGCGGAGCGGGCGATGCCGATCTGCTCGTTGGCCACGGCCACCCGGCGCTCGGCGGCGGCGATGTCGGGACGGCGCTGCAGCAGGGTCGACGGCACGCCCAGCGGCACCTCGGGCACGCTCAGGGTCCACGGTGCTACGGCCAGGCTGAAGTCCGAAGGCGCGCGTCCCAGCAAAATGGCAATCGCGTGTTCGAGCTGGGCGCGCGCGCGCGTCTGGCTCGACAGGTCGATCTGCGCATTGGCCAGCTGCGTCTGCGCCTGCAGCAGGTCGGACTTGGCGGCAATACCGGCGTTAAAACGGTTGCTGGTGATGTCGAGCACGCGCTTGTAGCCAGCTATGGTGGCGTTCAACAGTGCGATCTGCGCATCACTCTGGCGCAGCGAAAAATAATTGGTGGCCAGCTCGCCCTGCGCCGACAGGCGCGCAGCAGCCAGGTCGGCCGCGCTGGCACTGGCGCTGGCATCGGCCCCCGTCACGCCGGCGCGCAGGCGGCCCCATATATCGGGCTCCCACGACGCGCCGATGGCGCCCTTGTAGTTATTATTGGCCTGCTGCTCGCCACCGCCGCCGGAACGCGCGCCGCTACCCGTCAGCTTCACGCTGGGGAATAGCGAGGCGCGCTGTTCGCGCACCAGCGCGCGCGCCTGTTCGTACGCAGCAAGGGCTTGCGCCACGTTCTGGTTCGAGATGTCGATGCTGTCGGCCAGCTGGTTTAATTGCGCATCGCCGAACAGGGTCCACCAGGGGCCACGCTCCAGCGTGTCGGCCGGCGCAGCGGCTAGCCAGCCGGCCGCTTCCTTGAACGTTTGCGGTGCGGCGGCCACTGGCACCTCATACGCGGGGCTGACGGCGCAGCCGGCCAGCAGCAGGCAAGCGGTGGCGACGACCAGCGACGGCAGATGGCGTGCGGGGATGGCGGACAACATAGGTTTTACTTGCTTCATGATTGTGTGCTCGGCTTATCTGGCCCAGGAATGCGGCTCAATTGCTGCTCGTCGACGCTGCGCGTGCGCAGCTTGTCGAGCAGGATGTAGACCACCGGGGTGGTCAGCAATGTGAGTAACTGGCTGGCAATGAGCCCGCCGATGATGGCAACCCCCAAGGGCTGGCGCAGCTCTGAGCCTTCGCCAAAACCGATCGCCAGCGGCAAGGCGCCAAGCGCCGCTGCCAGGGTGGTCATCAGAATGGGGCGGAAACGCAGCAAGCATGCCTCGCGCACCGCGGCCAACGCTGTCAGCCCGCGCGCACGCTCGGCCTCCAGCGCGAAGTCGATGATCAATATGGCATTTTTCTTCACGATACCGATCAACAGGAATACGCCGATCAGGGCGATGATGGAAAACTCCATGCGCAATATCAGCAGCGCCAGTACGGCGCCCACCCCCGCCGACGGCAAGGTCGACAGTACGGTAATCGGGTGCACCAGGCTTTCGTAAAGGATGCCCAGCACGATGTAAATCACCACGATGGCCGCCAGGATCAAGAGCGGCTGCTCCTGGCTGCTTTCCTGCGCGCTCTTGGCCGAGCCCTGGAAGCTGCCGCGCACATTCACCGGCATGCCGATTTCCGATACCGCCTGGGCCACGGCCGCCTGCCCGTCGCTGAGCGGGTAGCCGTCGGCCAGGTTGAACGACACGGTGGTGGCCAGTTCCCCGCCCTGGTGGTTGATGGACGTGGCCGTCGCGCTTTCGGCGAAGCTGCTGAACGACGACAGCGGCACCATGCGCGCCAAGGTCGTGGGCAGAGCCGAACCACTGGACGGGTCGCGCGCCGCCGTGGTATTCGGCGTCGCCGCGCTCGTCGTCGCAGCGGTGGTGGTTGCCGACGCGGTAGCGCTCGTGGCGGCAACGGCCGCCGCATTCGACGCCGGCACATACACGGAGCGCAGCGCTTCCGGGCTTTGCGCATAGCGCGGCGCCACTTCCATGATCACGTGATACTGGTTCAGCTCATCGTAGATGGTCGCCACCTGGCGCTGGCCGAAGCTGTTGTACAGCGCATTGTCGATGTCGCGCACCTGCACGCCCAGCTGCGTGGCGCGGTCCTTGTCGATGGCAACATAGGTTTCCACGCCATTTTCCGCCTGGTCCGTGTCGACGTCGATCAAGGCCGGCTGCAGCTTCATCTGGTCGGCCAGTTTCGCCGCCCATTTCTTCAAGTCGGCCTGGTTGTCACTGATCAGGGTGTACTGGTAGGTCGAATTGCTGGCCCGACCGCCCATGCGCAGGTCCTGCACCGGGTTGAGGAACAGCGAAATACCCGTCACCTTGGCCAGCTGCGGGCGCAAACGGGCGATCACGGCTTGCCCCTTGTCCGTGCGCTGCGAGGCAGGCTTCAGATCAATGAACATGAAGCCGCCCCCTGCCCTGCCACCGCCCGTAAAGCCGACCACGGTGGCGACGGCGGGATCGTCCTTGATGATGTCGACCAGTTGGCGCAGCTTGCCCTGCATGGCCTGGAACGAGATGCTCTGGTCGGCGCGCATGCCGCCACTGATCTGGCCCGTATCCTGCTGCGGAAAGAAGCCCTTGGGCGCGGCTGCGAACAAGTACACATTGAGCCCGACGACGAACACCAAAATGGTCATCACCAGCGCGGCGCTGGACAATGCCCAGTCCAGGCAGTGCTCATACACTTTCAGCATGCGCTCGAAGCCCCGTTCGAACCAGCGCGCGACCAAGCCCGGCGCCTTGCGCTGCGCGCCGCTTTTCAGCAGCCAGGCGCACATCATCGGCGTGGTGGTCAGTGAAATGACCAGCGAAATCATCACGGCCGCCGACAGCGTGACGGCAAACTCGCGGAACAAACGCCCTACCTGCCCGCCCATGAATAGCAGCGGAATGAAGACGGCCACCAGCGACAGGCTGATCGACAGCACGGTGAAACCCACTTCCTGCGCGCCCAGCAGGGCCGCCTTGAAACGCTCCATGCCCGCCTCGATGTGGCGCTGCGTGTTTTCCAGCACCACGATGGCATCATCGACGACAAAGCCCGTGGCCACCGTCAGCGCCATCAAGGAAAGGTTATTCAGGCTAAAACCGAGCATATACATCACGCCGAAGGTCCCCAGCAAGGAAACGATGGTGGCCACGGCCGGGATAATGGTGGCGCGCACGCTACGCAAAAAGGCGCTGACCACCAGCACTACCAGCACGATGGAAAGGAGCAGGGTGAATTCGATCTCGTGCAAGGACGAGCGGATGGAGTTGGTGCTGTCCGATGCCACGTGCAGCTTGATGTCGCCGGGCAGCTGTGCCTGCAGTTGCGGCAGCAGCGCGCGCACGCCGTCCACCGTGGCGATGACGTTGGCGCCCGGCTGGCGCGTGATCAGCACGATGACGGCCGGATCGCCATTGAACAAGCCCAGAGTATTCTTGTTTTCCACGCCGTCGACCACTTCGGCCACGTCGTCGAGGCGGATGGCGGCACCGTCGCGCCAGGCCACTACCAGGCTGCGGTAGTCTGCCGCGCTACGCCCGCCCGAGGCCGTGCTGGCAGACGAGTAGATCTGCAAGCTGCGCCCGTCGCCGGAAATGGCTCCCTTGGGGCGGTTGGCGTTGCTGGCCTGGATAGCCGCACGCACGTCTTCCATCGACACGGCATAGTGATTGAGCTGGTACGGCAGCAATTCCACGCGCACGGCAGGCAGCGAGCCGCCACCGAGCTCGACGTCGCCGACGCCCTTCACTTGCGCCACCTTTTGCTGCACCAGGTTCGATACGGCATCGTAGATCTGGCCCGGCGTGCGCATTTTCGACGTCAGCGCCAGGATGATCACGGGCGCATCGGACGGGTTGGCCTTGCGGTAGGTCGGGTTGCTGCGCAGCGTGGCCGGCAAATCGGCGCGCGAGGCGGCAATGGCCGCCTGCACTTCGCGCGCGGCCGAATCGATCTTGCGGTTCAAATCGAACTGCAGGTTGATACGCGTCGAGCCCGTGCTGGACGAGGAGGTCATCTCGTTGACGCCGGAAATGACGCCCAGGCGCCGCTCCAGCGGCGTAGCCACCGAGCTGGCCATGGTCGCGGGGCTGGCGCCGGGCAAGCTGGCGCTAACGGAGATGGTCGGATAATCGACCTGCGGCAGCGGCGAGACGGGCAGCACGAAAAAGGCACCGATGCCCGCGAGCGCGATGCCGATGGTGAGCAGCACAGTGGCGATGGGCCGCTTGACGAACGGTAAGGACAGGTTCACGCAGCACTCCCCGCATTATCGCCTGGCTGCTCCAGGCTCGCCTCGCGTGTCTTCGGCTGGGCCCTAAAGCGCTGGCCCAGGCGGTCGAAGCCCAGATAGATGACGGGCGTCGTAAACAGGGTCAGCACCTGACTGACGATCAGGCCACCGAAGATGGCCAGGCCAAGCGGACGGCGCAACTCGGCGCCCTCGCCCCAGCCCAGCATCAACGGCACGGCCGCGAACAGCGCTGCCAGGGTAGTCATCAGGATAGGGCGAAAACGCAGCAGCGCCGCCTGGTGGATGGCGTCCTGCGCGCTCTTGCCCTGGTCGCGCTCGGCCTCGATGGCGAAATCGATCATCATGATGGCGTTCTTTTTCACGATGCCGATCAGCAGAATGATGCCGATGATGCCGATCACGCCCAAGTCCTGCCCGGAAATCATCAGCGCCAGCAAGGCGCCCACGCCAGCAGACGGCAGGGTCGACAGGATCGTCAGCGGGTGGATGTAGCTTTCGTACAGTACGCCCAACACGATGTAGACGCAGACGACGGCGGCCAGGATCAGCCACAGCTGGTTCGACAGCGAATTTTCATACGCGCCGGCCGCGCCGAGGAAGGTCAAGCTCACCGAAGGGGGCAAGGCGATGTCTTTCGCTGCCTGGCGGATGGCGTCGACGGCGCTGCCCAGCGCCACGCCTTGCGTAGTATCAAAGCCGAGCGTCGTGGCCGGGTACTGCGCCACGTGCGTGATCTGCAGCGGCACCTGTTTTTCGCTGACGCTGGCAAAAGCGGACAAGGGCGTCGACTTGCCGGAACCCGTGCGCACCTGCAGTTGCGACAAGTCGGCCGGCGTGGTGACGATGCCGGGCTGCGCTTCGAGAATCACGCGGTACTGGTTGGTTTCCGTGAAAATTGTCGAGATGATGCGCTGGCCGAAGGCGTTGTATAAGGCGTCGTCGACGGTGGCCGTGGTGACGGACATGCGCGCAGCGCTGTCACGGTCGATGGCTACCACGGCGGCGGCGCCGGTGGCACCGGCGTCCGTGACCACGTTGCGCAGTTGTGATTTTTCGCGCATGCGGGCCGCCAGTTTGCCCGCCCACTCGGTGACGGTGGCCGTATCGGCCCCTTCGAGCGAGACGCGGTACTGCGTCGGCCCCGATTCCGCATCGATGGTCAAATCTTGCGTCGGCTGCAGGTACAAGGTCACACCGGCCACCTTGGCCACGCGGTTGCGCAGGCGCTGCATGATGTCGTCCTGCTTGCCACTGCGCGAACGCTTCAGGTTGATCAGCATGCTGCCCGTGTGCAGCATGGTGTTGTTGGCCGCATCGACGCCCACCAGTGAACTGAGGGTATCGACATCGGGGTCTTCGAGCAGCGCGCTGGCCGCTGCCTGCTGCAAGGCGGCCATGCGTTCGTACGATACGGCTTGCGAGGTTTCAATGCGCGCCTGCAGCTGGCCCGTGTCCTGCGTGGGGAACAGGCCTTTCGGTATCGTGATGTACAAAATCACCGTCAGCAGCAAAGTGGCCAGGGCCACCAGCAAGGTCAGACCCTGGCGTTGCAATACCCACACGAGCGCATGGTCATACTGACTGATGACTTTATCGAGCAAAGCCTGGAGGCGCTGGCCGGTGGCGCTAACGTTTTCATCGGCGTGGCTTTTCAGCCAGCGCGCCGACATCATCGGCACCAGCGTGAGCGAAACGACGGCGGAAATCAATATCGTGATGGCCAGGGTCATGGCGAATTCGCGGAACAAGCGGCCCACCACGTCTCCCATGAAGAGCAGTGGAATGAGTACCGCGATCAAGGAGACCGTCAGCGAAATGATGGTAAAGCCGATCTGCGAGGCGCCCTTCAGGGCGGCGGCCATCGGTGTCTCGCCCTCTTCGATGTAGCGGGCGATGTTTTCGATCATGACGATGGCATCGTCGACGACAAAACCGGTGGCGATCGTCAGCGCCATCAGCGACAGATTGTTCAGGCTGTAGCCAAGCAAGTACATGACGCCGCAGGCGCCGATCAGCGAGATCGGCACGGACAGGCTGGCGATCACCGTGGCACGCAGGCTGTGCAAGAACGCGAAGATCACCAGCACCACCAGCAGCACGGACAGCAGCAGTTCCATTTCCACGTGTTCGACGGAAGCGCGGATGCCCGTGGTGCGGTCGCTCAAGACGTCGAGCTTCATGGCCGCCGGCAGGCTGGCCTGCAAGTCGGGCAGCAGGGCCTTGATGGCGTCTACCGTCTTGATGACGTTGGCGCCCGGCTGGCGCTGCACGTTCAAGATGATGGCCGGCTGCTTGCCCGACCAGGCGCCCAGGCGCATGTTTTCCGCGCTGTCGACGACGTTGGCTACGTCAAGCAGGCGCACGGGTGCGCCGTTTTTATACGTGATGATCAGGCGCTTATAGTCTTGCGCCGTCACCAGCTGGTCGTTGGCATTGATCGTATACGAGCGCGTGGGGCCATCGAAACTGCCCTTGGCGCTGTTGACGTTGGCCGCCGCGATGGCCGTGCGCAGGCTATCCAGGCCCAGGCCATATGAAGCTAGCAGCCTGGTGTCGCCCTGGATGCGCACGGCGGGACGCTGGCCGCCCGACAGCGACACCAGTCCCACGCCATTGACCTGGCTGATCTTCAGCGCCAAACGCGTATTGACGATGTTTTGCACCTGCGTCAGCGGCATGGTGTCCGAGGTGATGGCCAGCGTCAGCACGGGCGCGTCGGCCGGATTGATCTTGGCGTAGACGGGCGGCGCCGGCAAGTCGGTGGGCAGCAGCGAGCCGCCCGCGTTGATGGCCGCCTGCACTTCCTGCTCGGCCACGTCCAGGGTCTGGCCGAGGGTGAACTGCAGGGTGATGATGGAGACGCCGGCGGCACTGGTAGAACTCATGCGCTGCAAGCCCGACATTTGCCCGAACTGGCGCTCCAGCGGCGCCGTCACGGTCTGTCCCATGACTTCGGGACTGGCGCCCGGATACAGCGTCTGCACTTGGATGGTGGGGAAATCGACCTGCGGCAAGGCGGCCAGCGGCAGCAACTTGAAGCCGACCAGCCCCGCCAGCACGATGGCCAGCATCAGCAGCGCCGTGGCGACGGGGCGCTTGATGAACGGCGTCGATGGACTCATTGCGCTGCGCCCTTCGCTGGTACCGTGGCTGGCACCGTGGGTGGCGCGGATGAAGACGCCGATGCGCTGACCGCACCGTCAGCCTGCGGGAGGCGCTGGCGACGTTCGCCGTTCGCGCCAGTGCCAGCGTTGACGCCAGCGCCAGCCCGGCGGGCGCCGGACGGCTTGTCACCCGCCAAGGTGACTTTCGCGCCTTCCTTCAAGCGGTCGGCGCCTTCCGTGATGACTTGCTCGCCCGCTTCCAGGCCGGCACGGATTTCCACCATGTCGGTACTCGCCTGGCCCTGTGTGACCGGGCGCACGGTAACGGTCTTGTCGGCTTTGAGCACATACACGAAGTCGCCATTATTGCTGTGGCGCAGAGCCGTGACGGGTACCAGCACGGCGCCCTTGATATTGCCCAGCTCCAGGCGCACGTTGACAAACTGGCTGGGGAACAGGGCCATTTTGTCATTCGTGTAGCGGGCTTTGGCACGCACGGTGCCCGTCTGCACGTCGACCTGGTTATCGAGCGCGCTCAAGCTGCCCTTGTCCAGGGTGTGCGTGCGCGTGCGGTCCAGCGCCAGCGCCGGCAGGACCGAGCCGGCATTGAGGCGCTCCTCGATAGTCTGCACTTTATCCTGTGGCACGGAAAACTGCACGTCGATAGGCGACAGCTGCGTCACCACCACCACGCCGCCAGCGTCGCTGGTGCTCACCAGGTTGCCGATATCGACCACCTTCAAGCCTGCGCGGCCGCTGATCGGCGACACCACTTTTGTATAACCGAGGTTCAGTCTGGCCGTGCCTTCGGCGGCGCGGTCGGTCATGACCGTACCTTCCAGCTGCTTGACCAGGGCAGCCTGCGTATCGACCTCCTGGCGCGCGATGGAGTCTTGCCCGAGCAGGGTTTGATAGCGTTTCAGGGTCAGGCGCGCGTTTTCTAATTGCGCTTCGTCGCGCTGGCGCTGGCCCGTGGCTTGCATTAGCGCCATCTCGAACTGGGCCGGGTCGATCTGCGCCACCACCTGGCCCGCCTTGACCATGCCGCCTTCCTTGAATTTCAATTCTTTCAATATGCCCGATACCTGCGCACGCACCGTCACGGTGGAGGCCGCCGTCACGGTGCCGAGCGCATCGAGCACCACGGGCAAGTCCGATTTCACCGCCGTGGCCACACCCACGGTGGTCGAGGGCCCGCCACGGCGTCCGCCAGGGCCTCCTGGGCCGCCGGGACCGGCCATGCCGGCGCCACCCTGAGCACTGCTGCCCGAGTGGGTCAGGTACCAGGCACCTCCACCCAGCGCGGCCATGACGACCAGCGCGATGACACTGCCGACGATTTTCGAGCGGCGGCTGCGCCGTGGGCAATTGGGTGCTGTCTGCGTATCCATCGCTTATCCTTTTATAGGCCGCTGGCACGGCGAGTCTGTGGCGCCGGCAGAGGTGGAATACACTCAGGCTGGACGCCGTTTTTCGAAGTTATATATCAAGCCGCAGGAAATCGAGAGCTGAACAAAAGTTGATAATCAGCTCAAAAAAACATCGGTTCCCAGCACGAAAACGACTTTAGCATAGCCATGTATCTGTTTTATTTCCGCTTGAAACAATTCCGTACGGTCGCGCGCGCACGGCCGTACCATGCGCGCCAGCGGTGCGCTCGCCCGCGATGAGAAACGTTGGAAAAATCAGGCTTGCGGCGGTGAGCGCCACGGCAGCGCTGCGGCGCGCGCGCGTGCCGTGCAGATACAAACTCGCTACAAATCTCCCGCCAGCCCACTTGACCTGGCTACGGCCACGGCTACGCCAGCGCCCGCACCTGCTCCTGCTCCTGAAATGAAACAAGCCGGGCGAAGCCGGCTTGGGGGTGTCAGATATGGCAGAATAAAGCTAAATAAGGCCAAATAAGACCTGGCAAAATCGTCGCCTGCGCAGACGCTTTGCTCAGGCCTTATTTGCCGCCCAGGGGCACCTCGCACAGGCAATGCGTGAGGGCCATGAACGGCTTGTGCTCGCGCGTGATGCCCGACAGCCAGGAGAGGTCCTGCGCCATGCCCAGCGCCGCGTCGGCCGGCAAGCCGGTCGTGGCCAGGCCCAGCTTCACGTGCTCGCCCAGCCCCAGGGTGGCCATGGCTTTGGAGCCGAACATGCCGATCAGGCGGTCCACGTTCGACGTTTCCTGCTCCAGGTAGGTCACGCGGTAGTCGCTGCCCAGCTTGGCCCGCTTGGCCGCCGATGCCAGTGCATCGCCATAGCTGCCGATACGGTCGACCAGGTTGCGCTCTTTCGCCTGCAAGCCCGTCCAGACGCGGCCCTGCGCCACTTCATTGATCTTTTCCGGCGTGCTCTTGCGCGCCTTGGCGGCCAGGTTCAGGAAGTCGCCATACACGTGGTTGATCGAACCCTGGATCACTTGTGCAAAACGCGGATCGAGCGGACGCAAAGGGTTGCCTGCATCGGCCAGCCAGGTGGTAGGCGAACCGGCTGTGTGGATGCCCAGCTTTTCCACTACCTTGTCGGCCGTCGGCAAAATCGCGAACACGCCGATGGAACCGGTGATGGTGGCCGCGTCGGCGATCACTTCATCGGACGAGGTGCTGATCCAGTAGCCGCCCGAAGCGGCCACGTTACCCATCGAGACGACCACCGGTTTACCGGCGGCGCGCGTCAGTTCCAGTTCGCGACGGATCAGTTCCGAGCCGAAGGCGCTGCCACCCGGCGAATCGACGCGCAGCACGATGGCCTTGATCGATTTGTCTTCGCGTGCCTGGCGGATCAGGCGCGAGGTGGACAGGCCGCCGATGGCGCCCGGTGGCGCGATGCCGTCGCCGATTTCACCGGAAGCGATGACCACGCCGACAGCGTCGCCGATATGCACGGGGCGCAATCGCGCCAGGTAATCGGTGTAATTGATCTGGCGAAAGCTCGTGCCTTCGGTATTCTTCGCACCGCGCGCCATCATGAACTGGCGCAGTTCATCGCGCGTTTTCAGGCCGTCAACCAGCTTGGCGTTGAGCGACAGCTTGCCCAGGTCGCCGCCGGCCGCCGTCATCAAGGCAGGCAGATTGTCGATCGACTGCATGATGGCGCCGGCCGGCAGCTTGCGCGCCTTTTCCACGTCCGCCGTGTAGGTCGTCCACAAGCCATTGTTCAGGTAGCGGTCCGCTTCGGCGGCCGCTTCGGACGGGCCGTTGGCGATGAAAGGCTCGGCCGCACTCTTGTAGGTGCCCACTTTCAGCAGGTTGACCGTCACGCCAACCTTGTCGAGCGCATCGCGGTAGTAATTGCGATAGCGACCAAAGCCTTCCAGCAAGACGCCGCCCATCGGATGCAGATACACCTCGTCGGCCTTGGCCGCCACCAGGTACTGGCGCTGGTTGTAGCTCGAACCCCAGGCCGTGACTTTCTTGCCCGTGGCGCGGAAACGCTCCACGCCGGCCGCCACTTCGCGCAGCGACGCCAGGCCACCGCCCTGCAGCTCGTCGAGCAGGATCACCATGGAACCGATGTGCTTGTCCTTCGATGCTGTGTCAAGCACCGCCAGCACGTCGCGCAGCTGCACGCTTTTCTTGGCTTCGCCACTGACATTGGCCAGCACCGCTTCGCGCACACCGCCCGGCGTTTCTTCGACCAGCGGGCCTTGCAAGTCCAGCACCAGGGTGGTCTTTTCTGCCAGCGGCTTGGCGCCGCCGCCAAAGATGGCGATCAGGATGGCGATGACGATCAGCAGGAAAATCAGGTTGATGACCGTGCGGCGGGTGGCGTCGAGCGCGCGCCAGAATGCGCCAAAGCCGCGACGCAGCGGCGGGAAGGGATTGAGTGACATTGATACTCCGTGGGGTTAGGTACCGAAAGGAAATCAATATAGCTGAAAATAGCCGCGATCGTCTTGGGATTCGTCTTATTTTGACAAGTCTGCCGCACCCGGACCCGCTGGCGATGGCGGCGTGGAAATGAGGAACAGGGCGCACAGTACCAGGGCGCCATTCAGGATCAGCAATTCCAGGCCGATACGGTAATGTTCAAACAGGCGCGCCTGCCCCCCTTCGAGCAGCGCGCACAGCAACGGCCCCGCCAAGACCGCCAGCGGCACCCAGCGCTCACGCACGCCGCGTTTGCACAGCAGGCCGAAGGCGAACAAGCCCAGCAGCGGGCCATAGGTATAGCTGGCCAGCTTCAGGATGACGACGATCATGCTGGGGCTGTCGATCCACTTGAAGGCCATGATGAGGGTCAAGAACAGTGCGGAAAACCCCAGGTGAACGCGGCGGCGCCAGCGCATCTGCGCCGCCGCACTCAACTCCGGCCTGCGCTGCACGCCCAGGATATCGATGCAGAAGGTGGAGGTGAGCGCCGTCAGCGCCCCATCCACGCTGGGAAACAGGGCGGAAATGAGGGCGATAAAGAAAATCAGCTGCACCACGGCGGGGAAATGCCCGAGCACCACGGCCGGGAACAATTTATCGCCCGTGGCCGTCACGCCGGCCAGCGGCGCGTACAGATGTAAAAGCCCGCCGAGGAACAGGAATAGCAGCAGTACGCCAGTGAGCACCACGGTCAGGCTGAGCATATTTTTTTGCGAGTCGCGCAAGCTGCGCACGGAAATGTTCTTTTGCATCATTTCCTGGTCCATGCCCGTCATGGCGATGGTGATGAACATGCCGGCCACGATGTGCTTCCACACATAGGCGGGGCTGTCCGGGTCGACGTTGAAGATGCGCGTCAGGCCTTGCGCGCGCATCTGTTCGAGACTGTCGATGAGGGACAGGTGCATTTCACGCAGCAAAAACACGCTGCAAATCACCAGCCCTGCCAGCATGCAGGCCGTTTGCAGGGTATCGGTCCAGACGATGGTTTTGACACCGCCCTCAAGCGTATAGAGCACGATCAGCAGCAGCACGACGCACGCAGTCAGCCAGAACGGCACGCCGAAGCTGTCGAGGATGCTTACCTGCAAAATATTGACCACCAGATACAAGCGCGCCGTAGCACCCAGCAGACGCGAGAGGATGAAAAATGCCGCCCCGCTCTGGTAGGAACGGCGGCCCAGGCGCAATTCCAGGTAGCGGTAAATGGAAGTGAGCTGCAGCCGGTAGTACAGCGGCAGCAAAATGACAGTGATGGCCAGGTAGCCGAGCACATAGCCTATCATCAGCTGCACGTAGCCAAAACCGTTGCTCCCCACGGCGCCCGGCACGCTGATGAAGGTG
Source organism: Janthinobacterium sp. CG_23.4 (assembly GCF_029892305.1). Taxonomy (NCBI): domain Bacteria; kingdom Pseudomonadati; phylum Pseudomonadota; class Betaproteobacteria; order Burkholderiales; family Oxalobacteraceae; genus Janthinobacterium; species Janthinobacterium sp. CG_23.4. The sequence goes on from NZ_JARXUX010000001.1 coordinate 3,224,669, forward strand.
ACGCCCGTGAGCGTGGTGCCGACCATGCCAAAGGCAACCAGCATCCAGTGGCTATCCTTGTTGCCGATGAAAAAACTCTCGTTGGTGGCGTGGCGCGAAGTGCGCCATGCTACGCCCAGCAAGATCAGAAAATACGCGAGGACGACGGCAAACAGGATGACTGGGGACATGGGCGTTGCGCTGGCGGTAAAGATGAACAGGGGCAGAAATATACAGCAAAGCGCACAGCCATGCCCCCAGTCAATCCGGTATCAACAGCCGCCCGCTTTCACGCGCTCCACTTCCAGCCCGAACCACGGACGCAAGCGCGTGCCGACGACGTTGCCCAGAAAAGCGCACACCAGCCACAGCCAGCCGTGCAAGCTGCCCGAGACGATGCCGCTGAAATACGCGCCGATATTGCAGCCGTAGGCCAGGCGCGCGCCATAGCCGAGCAGCAAGCCGCCGACGACGGCAGCGACGATCGAGCGCAGCGCGATGCGCCACACGGGTGCATAGCGACCGGCCAGCGCCGCCGCCAGCATGGCGCCCAGCACGATGCCGATATCCATCACGGAAGTCTTGTCTTGCATCAAAGGCGCGGCCAGGGCGGCGGCGTTGGCCTTGGTGGACCAGTAGGCCCAACTGGCCGTGTCGATGCCGACCACGGCTGCCGCTTTCGCGCCCAACAGGGCAAACGCAGACGTCACGCCCCACGGCTTGCCCGACAGCGCCAGGGTGGCGAAGTTCAGCACCACGAGCGCGATGGCGCCCGCCACCAAAGGCCAGGGGCCATGCAGCCAGGGCGACGCTTGCGCAGGCCGCACGGGTGTCGCGACGAGCTTGCCATGGCGACGTTTTTCAACCAGCACCGTAATGCCGGCGATCAGCGCGAAAACGATCCAGTTCAGCGCCAGCGCGGGCAGCAGGCCCAGGGTCGTCACCAGGGAAATGGGCTTGAGCTGGGGCAGCGAGGTCCAAAATGGCATGTGCGCCGTACCGATCACGGAGCCGACGATGAAGGCGGCCAGCGTGATGAGCATGCGCGTGCTGCCACCACCGACCGTGTAGAGGGTGCCGGAGGCGCAACCACCGCCCAGTTGCATGCCGATGCCGAAGATGAAGGCGCCGACGATCACCGAAGTGCCGGCCGGCGCGACGAGGCCCGCGACGGGCGTGCCGAACAGGCTACCGGCCGACAGCGCAGGAAAAAACAACGCCACGCCCACGGCCAGCATCAGCATTTGCGCGCGCAAGCCATCGCCGCGGCCATCGGCAATAAAGACGCGCCAGGCCGAGGTAAAGCCGAAGGCCGCGTGATACAGCGTCATGCCGAGCAAGGCACCCACCACATACAGCGCGCATTGGGTGGCGCCTACCGTCTGCGCCAGATACCACGCGCCCAGCACGATGAGCAGCAGGGCAAGGCCCAGTGGTTTCGGATTGATATCGGCGCGCAGGCGCAGGGGGGAAGTTGCAGTATCGGACATGGGAGAATGAGGACGAGAGGAAGGTAAGCCCTATTTTCGCCCTTTTTGCTGCTTTCTGCCAGCCGGCACGCTGCGGCACGCGCGGGGCCTGAGATTGCCCGTTGGCACGCTGGACTTTTCAAGCTAGGCGATGTTGCTTAACCATTCCTCAATTGCCTCTCCAGTGATCGGCCGGCTATACAGATAGCCCTGGCCCTTGTCGCATCCCTGGGCGTACACCACGGCTGCTTGCTGTTGCGTCTCGATTCCTTCCGCGACGGTATTCATGCCCAGGCTACGCGCCACTTTCACCGTCGCTTCTATTAACACTTCATGATGGCGGCTGGTACCGGCCAAGGTAACAAATGAACGGTCAATCTTGACGGTATCGACGGGTAACAAGTGCAAGCTTGATAGCGAGGAATAACCGGTTCCAAAATCATCGAGGGCCAGCTTGACTCCCAGCGCTTTCAGGCGAAGCAACTGTTCTTGGATGTCTTTTCCCTGCGCCGCCAAACTCTCGGTAATTTCCAACTGCAATTTATCTGGCTCCATGCCGCTGGCCGCAAGAATGGCGCTCACCTTGTCGCACAAATCGTCTTGGCTCAGTTGCGCGCGCGATAAATTGACTGCCAGCAAGCGCGGCGCGCGCGCTCCCAAGCGCTGCTTCCAGCGTACAAAATCGCGGCATGCCCTTTCCAACACTTTTTCACCGATGGCGCCAATCAAGCCACAGTCCTCGGCGATACCGATGAATTCCACGGGACCGACTACTCCGCGCACCGGATGTTGCCACCTTACCAGGGCTTCGACGCCTGCTGTCGGGTCAACTTTACCGTCCGCCAAGAGTCGGACCACAGGCTGATACAAATTGTATAATTCACCGCGCTCTATGGCATACCGGAGATCGCTTTCCAAGCCGCCGCGCAACAGCGCATCCTCGCGCATCTGCTGGCGAAATATCGCAAAACGGTCGCCTCCTCCAGCCTTGGCGATGGCCATCGCTATCGCAGCGTCACGCAGCAGATCATCGGCATCATGCGCTTCTGAGTTCAGCACCACGATGCCGGCGCTGAAGGTGCATGTGATCTCATGACTGCCTATCATGTACGGTTTGCTCAGGCGCTCAAGCAAGCGTGCGGCAATGGCTGACACGACGCCACGCTCAGTGACGCCATCCAATAGCACAGCGAACTCGTCGCCGCCGACTCTGGCTATCAGCTCAGTCGAAGTGCGGCTTCCAGGTGGCCGGCTGCTCGATCTCAGATTAGTGCTCAGGCGTTCCGCCACAAGGACAATGACCTGATCTCCGACCTCGTTGCCCAAGGTGTCATTAATCTGCTTGAAGCGATCAAAGTTAATGAACAATACAGCGCAATAATCGCCGCTCGGCGCACGTGCGCGCTGCGTCATCGTGGATAACAATTCGAGCGCACCTGCGCGGTTCGGCAACTGTGTCAAGGTATCGAGCTTTGCGGCACTTGCCAGACGACTAGCCAGCAGTCGTTGCTCTCGCACCACCTCATGCGTAGCGTCCATCACTATGGCCATCAAGCGATTGCCATCGACTTTCAGCAAGCCCAGTGACAATACTGCAGGACTTTCCGGATGCTGTCGCTGATGCTCATTGACCGCGATCCTCATCCCCTCGCAGATCAATCCTTGCTCGGGCTTGAAGTTAGCGCACAGGCGCAGCAGGCCCGGCGCATACGGCTGTAGTACCTGAAATAAATTGACCAGATCGCCATCGGCAGACAGCGGCATTAACAATTGCGCGGCCATTGGGTTGAGCATCTCGATACTGCCATCTTTTTGCAGCTGTATGAGCGCAACAGGAGCACGATACAAAAACTGTACTAAAGACTCATAGGCACTATCCTGCTCACCACTCATGACCCACTCCTGTCTGCTGTGCGGGAAAATGCGCTGCCTCAGCGTCCAGGCATACGACGCGGTTTCGACCTGCGCGTTTCGCCGCATACAAGGCTTGATCGGCGCGTTTCATCAGTGCGTCGAATCCGCTCACACTATCGTCCATTACCGCAACGCCGATGCTGATAGTGTATGCGATGACATGCTGTTCATACATGGCGGGAATGAGTTGAACTTGCTTCCTTAAGCGCTCCGCTACCGCCATGACATCGGCCAAATTCACAGACGGTAAAATCACCGCAAATTCCTCGCCTCCGATGCGCGCCAGTATGTCAATCTGGCGGCATACGCTCTTCATCGTGGCCGCCAGATGGCACAGTACCGCATCGCCCGCCGGATGACCGTATTGGTCGTTGATCGCCTTAAAATGGTCGGCATCGAGCATGATCAGCGACAACGGCCGCAATGCGTTATTGCGGCGCAGCAACTCCAGATCGGCAGCCTCGAAAAAAGCCCGGCGATTTGACAGGCCGGTAAGATGGTCGCAATAAGCTGCCTTGCGCAGATTCTCGCTGACATCACGCTTATCTGAAATGTCCCGGATGATCATGCAATAAGCAGGTTCTTCATCGCTCAGCTCGCAAGGCTCTGCGTTCTCTTCGATACGGGCAGGCAATGGTGAAATCATCGAACTACCCCAGAATTCGTGGCCATCGGCACGTAGCCGCGCGCCTTCATGCAGCGTCCAGCCGTTCTCGTCTGCCTCCCGCAAACGCTCCATTTGCTGCTCTTGCGTGGTCGCTCCGGCGGGGTAAAAAATTGCATAGGGCTCCCCTTTGACGCCAGGCGCATGGCCAGTGACACGCGCAATGCTTTCATTCCAGGACTCGATGCGGCCTTGCTTGTCCAGGCTAACCAAGGCGTAGTCGGCAATATTGGTCATGATCGCGTTAAGCCAAGCGTCGGTCTTGCGCAGCTGTCGTTCGCGCCTGTCTTGCAAGGTGATGTCGTTGAGCACTGCCATCAACCGCTCCTCATCGAGCTTGAGCATACTCAGCGATAGCACCTGCGGCCCGTTGGCGGCATCGTCCGCGTGCAGGTATAGCCGAGTTGCGTCACAGATTTGGCCATAGCTTGCAGCAAACTGACTGCACTGCAACTGCAGGTCTGGCGCAACCGGTGCGAGCGCATCGAACAGGTTGGTCAACTCGCCATCCTGGCTCAGCGGCATCAACAGCTGGGCCGATAGCGGATTGAGCATGATGATGGTACCGTCTGAAGAAATTTGAACCAGGCCAACCGGCGCCATGTACAGAAACTGCAGCAGTGCCTCGTACTCCTCGGACTCCGTCGAATTGATGACGCTACTCATAAGCGATGCACCAGGACGTAGGATAGATCGGCCGCTGGATCCGACAGCAAGCGCAGCTTGACCCTCGTGGGCCGCATGCGCAGTGTCAGCACGTAGCTGATCGTATCGTCCAGCACTTGCCCGCTTTCATACGCGTCCGCAAAGCGCTGCGCGACCAGGAAATTGTTCATGCATGGCGCGACCACCATGAACAGATCCTGCTGCAGCACGCGCTCGACGCTGAGTCCCGCCGCCTTCGATTCGAAGGTGTTATAGCGCTGTACCCGGCCATCGCGCCCAAAGCCGATGACACCGAAGCCGAACGCATTGAGCGCCGCTTCCTCTGCCGTTTCCAGCAGCATGATGATGCCAGGCTGGTCAAACTGTATTTCTGTATGCATATTCATTGTTAGCAACTCCTGTACGGATCGCAAGAGGATCTCTGTTGTCGTGTTAATCAAGCTACTGCGGGTCTCCAAGCCTCACCCGGCAGCGCGTCCGTACAAGCATTGCGAGTCCATCACACTTGTCCATCACGCATATCCATCTCTCTACGGTTCGCCTACCCCAGGGCCATCGCTGATGATCCAGTCGATGAGCTTGCCCTGCCGGTTCATCGGCAGAGCGGCGCCGATGGTGAACGATACCGGACGCGCCGCAGGCGGCAAGCGCTGCCTGACCCAGGCCGCCAGCTGATCCGGCAGGCACTCGGCACCGCCGAGGTGCGCGGCCACCACGAAGGCCTTCAGCCGCTGCCCTTCGTCCGCGCGCATCAGCCGCACATGGGCCTCGCTGACGCCAGGATGACGCTTGAGCACCTGTGCCACCTGCGCCGGATAAACGTTCGTACCACCGACCTGCACTGCCTGGTCATGCCGGCCCGCTGGGACGAAACTATGCTCGCCGTGCCAGTCGATCTGGTCCTGGCAGTCGCAGCGCAGCTCGCTGCCGTTCGACGCCTGGCGCAGCAAAGTATCGCCAGCCTCGCCGCGACGCCAGTAGGGCAGCAAAACATAAGGCTGGCGCGCATCGCTGCGCCAGCCTACCCCTGCGCTTTCGCTGCTACCGTATATTTCGGCCAGCAACAAGCCGGACGCAGCCAGTTGCAGCGCCACGTCGCGCGGGCATGGCGCAGTCGACGTCACGCCCGTCACACCAGCAGGCCAGCTTGGGGCTTGTCGCGCAACGGCGGCCCACAGCTCAGGATAGCCGATAATCACGTCCCCGTCTGCGGCCTGCGCGATCAACTGCATCGGCAGCATGTTTCTGGCATCGACAAGCGCGGCGCGCGCGGGGGCCAATGCCAGTGGCAGCAGCACACTGAACAGGAAGCCGTAAATATGATGCGCAGGAACGGCATACACGATGCGCCGCGCATGGCCGAATTGCGCTGCAAAAAAGCACGCCTCTTGCCATAGCATGTCGAGTGTGTGGGGGCAGCTTTTGGGCACGCCGCTGCTGCCTGAGGTTTTAAAGCTCAACTCGGCGCTGTAATGGTCGAGGCCCTTGCGCGCGCAGGCGATCCACTGTTCCAGCGTCACGCACTCGAGCAACGCCTGGTCAGCATCACTCTGGTGCAGATGCAAGCAGGCGGACAGCGCCGTCGCCAGGGCATGACGCTCAAGTGAATCGACACCCAAATCAGCTTCCAGTTGCCAGCTTTGCGGCCACGGCAACGACGGCAAACCTGCGCGCCCACGGCGCATCATGCTCAATTCAGCATGCATGAAGTCCGACACAAAACGGCGCAGCAACGCGCCGTCGTGCCACCAGTTGACGCAGGGCGGGTATGGTGTTTGAGTCTGATTCACGCCAAGCCTTCAAGCGCTACTTTGAGCATATGGCGCACAATATCATCAGGCGCCATCTTGCTGTATTTCTGCAAGTACTCGACCGCAGGGTCACAGGTGCGAGCGTAATAGCTGAACAATATAACGTCGGTAGGTAGTTCCGGGTTCAATTGCCCCGCCTGCTGCGCCAGCTTGACCAAAGCCTCCAGCTGCCGGTTCAGTTTCATGACTCGCAGCATGTACTTCACATTGCGGATCAACATATCGCGCACATGCGGGCTGCTCGATGGCAAGAACGGCAAGCCGCCGCCCAGGCGCACCCGCAGCGCCCACTCGAGCAGGGACGACAATTTCTGCACGGCACTAAGTGAGCTATCTAGCGCGGCGACATAATCGAGGGCGCCATCGAGCAGGCGTATCAGCGCCTCACCGACCAGCTCTTCCTTGGACTTAAAGTGCTTGTAAAGGCTCGGTTTGGAGATGCCTACCGTGCCGGCGACGTCATCCATGGTCATCAAGTCATAGCCTTTTTGGCTCAGCACCGCCGTCGCGGCATCGAGGATTGCGTTCTCACGCAGCTTAAATGCTTGATTTTTAAAGCTTAGTCTTGGGAGGATACTCATTGATAAATTTAGATACTAATTAGTAGCTTTTGTTGTTTGATGGTAGTAATATTAGCATACCAGTACAAAACGGTCAGTATACCAAGCAAAACTACATGAATCCGCCACGCAAACGTATCGCCATCATCGGCTCCGGCATTTCAGGCCTGGCCAGCGCCTATTTTCTCAACCGCAAGCACGACGTCGTGCTGTTCGAAGCCGCCGACTATCTTGGCGGCCACACCAACACCGTGGACGTGACACTGGAAGGACGCTGCCATGGCGTCGACACGGGCTTCCTGGTCTTTAACGAGCATACCTATCCCAACCTTGTGTTGCTGTTTGAGGAACTCGGCGTCGACAGCATCGCCAGCGACATGTCGTTCGGCGTATCTGTCGACGGCGGAACGCTGGAATGGGCAGGCACCAGCCTCGACAGCGTGTTCGCACAGCGCACCAACGCGGGCTCGCCGAGCTTCCTGCGCATGCTATGGGACATCCTGCATTTCAACCGCAACGCGGAGCGCTTTTTACAAAGCGCAATCCAGACCGCGCTGACGCTGGGACAGCTTCTGCAGCAGGAGAGCTATGGCGCGCGCTTCCGCGATGCCTACTTGCTGCCGATGGCGGCGGCAATCTGGTCCAGTTCGCCACGCGATATCCTGCAATTTCCGGCAGCGACTTTTTTGCGTTTCTGTCTCAACCACGGCCTGTTGCAGGTCAACGGCCGCCCGCAGTGGCGCACGGTCGCAGGCGGAGCGCGCAACTATGTCGACAAGATCGCCGCCACGCTGCCTGACGTGCGCCTGAACACGCCCGTACTGGGCGTGCGGCGCAGCGCGGGCAGCATGCAGGTGTGCAGCAGCAGCGCGGACGCCGAGCCATTCGACGCTGTCGTGTTCGCCACCCACGCGCCGACCACGCTGGCCATGTTGCAAGACGCCAGCCAGACAGAGCGCGCCATCCTCGGCGGCGTGCGCTACCAGCCCAATACGGCCTACCTGCACACGGACGCAAATCTGATGCCACGGCGACGCAAGGTCTGGTCGGCCTGGAACTACCTGGCAGGCGCGCAGGCGGACGGACAGCGCCCCGTGTGCGTGAGCTACTGGCTGAACCAGCTGCAGGCACTGCCGTTCGAGACACCGGTGATCGTGACGCTCAATCCGCACACCTTGCCGGCCGAGAACACACTGCTGGCCAAGTTCAACTACGCCCACCCGGTGATGGACCTCGCTACTGTGCGCGCGCAGCAGCAGTTGGCGCAGATCCAGGGCAAGGACGGCGCCTGGTTCGCCGGTGCCTGGACCGGTTATGGCTTCCACGAAGACGGCTTGAAATCGGCACTGCGCATCGCTGCAGCCTTCGACACGGCACCGACATGGAATGTGCTGCCATGAAGCAGCCTGCCGCCCAGCTGTTGCACGGCCATGTGACGCATGCGCGCCTGCGTCCGGTGCCGCACCGCTTCGTCTATCCGCTGTTTTATGTACGTTTGAACCTGGCCCGGCTGGACGAATGCCAGTCGCGCTGGTTCGGCGTGGACCGCTGGCGGCCGCTGTCGATACGCCGGCGCGACCATGGCCCGCGCGATGGCTCCAGCCTGGAACAATGGATGCGCACACTGCTACGCGAGCACCACATCGATGCCGACGGTGAAATCTGGCTGCAAACCTTTCCCCGCGTTGCTGGCTATGTGTTCAATCCCGTCAGTTTCTGGCATTGCTACGACACGGCTGGCCGGCTGCGCGCGGTGCTGGCTGAGGTTAACAACACCTTCGGCGAAAGCCACCGCTACCTGCTGCGCATCGCCGATACGGCCGGTGGCCCGGCCACCGCCACTGCCGACAAGCAGATGCACGTGTCACCGTTCTGCGAGGTGAGCGGACACTACCGCTTTCGCTTCCGCCTGGGCGGTGCCAGCCATTGCACCGAGCTCGACTATCACGACGATGATGGCGTGCTGCTGCGCACCGCACTGAGCGGCCGTGCCATGCCGATGAGCGACAGCGCATTGGCTGGCGCCCTGCTGCGCTATCCACTATTGGGGCTGGGCATCATGTTGCGCATACACTGGCAAGCGTTGCGGCTCTGGCTCAAGCACGTGCCATTTTTCAGCAAGCCACCTGCCCCCATCCATCAAACCACCGTGCACCAGGAGACTGCCCGATGAATCGCACCTTATCCACCGTCAAGCTGTCCGCGCCGGCCGGCGCCCGGCTATTTCTTAGCCTACTGAACAATATCAGCCACGGACACCTGGAACTGATCACCCCCTGCAATACACGCGTGGTGTTCGGCGATGCCCATGCATCGCCGGGCGCGACGCTGCGACTGCACGACTGGCGTGCCTGCCAGCGCATCCTGCGCGCCGGCGACATCGGCTTTGCCGAAGCGTATGCTGCTGGCTGGGCCAGCACGCCCGACCTGACAGCGCTGCTGCGCCTGGCGCTGCGCAACGAAGCGGCGCTCGACCATTTGGTGTTCGGCGGTGCGCTGGCGCGCTGCTGGTACCGGCTGCGGCACTGGCTGCGCCCCAACACGCGCAAGGGCAGCGAGCGCAATATCCACGCGCATTACGACATCGGCAACGACTTCTACCAGCTCTGGCTCGATCCCAGCTGGACGTACTCGAGCGCGCTGTTCGACGGCGACTACCAGCTGACGCTGCAGGAAGCGCAGCGGCGCAAGTACCAGCGCATCATCGACGTACTCCAACTAAAGCCAGGCCAGAGCGTGCTGGAAATCGGCTGCGGCTGGGGCGGCTTTGCTGAGCATGCCGGGCAGCAAGGCATCGACGTGCATGGCGTGACGATTTCACCGTCGCAGCTCGAGGTGGCGCAGCGCCGCATACAAGCGCTGGGACTGAGCGAGCGGGTACAGCTTGAGCTGTGCGACTACCGCGACCTGCGTGGCGAGTACGACGCCGTGGTGTCGATTGAAATGTTCGAGGCCGTGGGCGAGCAGTACTGGCCGCAGTATTTCCACACCGTCACGGCACGGCTCAAGCCCGGCGCGCAGGCGTTGATACAGTCCATCACCATCGGCGAACAGCATTTTGCGCGCTACCGCAGCAGCACCGATTTCATTCAGCAGTACATTTTTCCTGGGGGAATGCTGCCCAGCGTGGAACGCTTTGAACGCCAGGCAGCACTTTGCGGCCTGCGCCCGGTCGAACGCCACGCCTTCGGCCGCGACTACGCCGAAACGCTGCGCCGCTGGGATGCCCGCTGCCGCTTGCACCATCCGCAAATCACAGGCCTGGGCTTCGATGAACACTTTCTGCGCATCTGGCATATGTACTTCGCCTATTGCGAAGCTGCCTTTGACGAGGGACGAACCGATGTTATCCAATTCCTGCTCCAGAAGACCTAGTCCCGCCCGGCCATGCTCGGTCGGCCCGGTTTTCGCGCGGCGGCCCATTGTGACCGTGCTGATATCGGGGAGGCGCACGTGCGTCCCTTGAACCGGCCCATCAGTACATGGGCGGGCCGGCGCGTCTGGCTCGTTGGCGCATCGAGCGGCATCGGCGCAGCGCTGGCAGAGCAATTGCTGCAGGCAGGCGCACGCGTGGCTGTGTCAGCACGCCGTGCCGAGCTGCTGCAAGAGGTGGCCAACGGACACCCGCAAGCCATCGTCGCGCCCTTCGATATCCTGGACCAGGATGCCTGGCGCGAACGCCACCAGGAACTGTGCGAACAGATGGGTGGCGTGGACTTGATCGTGTTCTGCGCCGCAGCCTATCAGCCGGAACGCAGCTGGGAAGTCAGGCCAGAGGGCGCCGCCCACACGCTGGCCGTGAACCTGGGCAGCGTCTACACGGGTCTGGCGGTGGTGCTGCCGGCGATGCTGATGCGCGGCAGCGGCGGCATCGCCATCATCGCCAGCGTCGCCGGTTACATCGGTCTGCCCAATGCCAGCGTGTACGGCCCCAGCAAGGCCGCGCTGATCAACCTGGCGGAACTGCTTTACCTTGACCTGCAGCCGCGCGGGCTCGACGTCTACCTGATTAATCCCGGCTTCGTGCAGACACCCCTGACAGCGCAGAACACCTTCGCCATGCCTGCGCTGCAAACACCGCAGGCGGCCGCCAAGGCGATCCGGCAAGGGCTGGCGGCCGGGCAGTTCGAGATTCATTTTCCGAAGCGCTTCACGCTGGTGCTCAAGCTGCTGCGCTGGCTGCCTTACCGTTGGCGCTTCGCCGTAATCTCCCGTATCTTGCCGGCGCAATGAATGCTACCGAACCGCCGCAGGCGTGGCATGCCACGCCTGCCCCATACACGGTGGGACAGGCAGCCAGCATGCTGCACGGCCGCCACGCTGCGGTGCTACTATAGGCCCACCTGAAGTGGGCAAGCTTTGCCGCAGTGCTGTGTTTCAGCGTCTGGCAGCACAAGCCCGCTCTACTCGAATAAACGATACCGCGCACACTACCGCGCATTACTAACAACAAGGACTTCTATCATGGATAATCAACAAATTAGCTACCGTGTCGCCGGTACGCCAGCGTCAGAACGCATACGCGCCCGCTTGATGAATAACGGTGTGCGCTTCCACGCCAACGACAATATCGCCGACTACATCGAAGCGGGCGAAATGGATGAACTGCTCGACGAAGTCAGTCTGCGCATGCAGGGCGTACTGGAAAGTCTGGTAATCGACACCGCCAACGACCATAACTCGCAAGATACGGCGCGCCGCGTCGCCAAGATGTATTTGCTCGAAGTGTTCGGCGGACGTTACATTGCACCGCCTGCCGTCACGGAATTCCCCAATGCCGCCAACCTGAACGAGCTGATGATTATCGGTCCGATCACCGTGCGCAGTGCCTGCTCGCACCATTTGTGCCCCGTCATGGGCAAGGTGTGGATCGGCGTGATGCCCAACCAGCACTCCAACCTGATCGGCCTGTCCAAATATGCACGGCTGGCGGGATGGATCATGAGCCGCCCGCAGATCCAGGAAGAAGCCGTGGTCCAGTTGGCAGAACTGCTGCAGGAAAAGGTCAAGCCGGACGGTTTGGCCATCATCATGGAAGCCGATCACTTTTGCATGCAGTGGCGTGGCGTGAAAGACAATGATGCGCGTATGATCAATAGTGTCATGCACGGTTCTTTTCTCAAGGACGCCGCACTGCGGCGCGAGTTCCTCTCACTGATCAAACGCTGATATACCATCCAAAGGAGTTACCATGCTCGTCCGCTTACTCTATGCCAGCCACGCCGCAGACACTATCGATGCTGCAACCATTGGCGCCATACTGCAGCAATCTCGTCGCCACAATACACCGAGCGGCATCACCGGCGTGCTATGCCACAGCGAACGGTTCTACCTGCAGCTGATCGAAGGCGGACGCGAACAGGTCAACGTCTTGTATGCCCGCATACTCAGCGATACGCGACACCGCGGCGTAACACTGCTGCGCTACGAAGAAATTAGCCAGCGCCGCTACGCTGGCTGGGCCATGGGCCAGACCAACCTCGACAAGCTCAACCCGGGCACGGTGCTGCGCTACTCGATGCTGCCCGAGTTCGATCCGTTCGCGCTAGGCGGGGAAAGTTCGCTCTCGCTGATCGACGAGCTGATGGCTGGCGCCGCCGTCCTGGGTCGGGCATAAGGACGACGCTGCAGCGGCGCCCCCGCAAGCAGCGCAGTTGCGTCACCGCCGGTCTGTGCAGTCCGGACCTGGTGCGCCTGCGTGCAGGGCATCAACGCAGCGCTCGCGCACTGGGGCCTGAGCATCAGATGCGTCTCGGTGTGACTTCTCAGGCCCAGACGCTACTCGTGCCGGGCTTGCACTAGCCCCTGGCGCAATCAGACGCGGTGGCGATTGCGTCGATGGTGCAGTGGTGGCAATGTGCCACCTGCCATACAAGGACTCTGGCGAGCAATCAGCCGCTTGCGGCGGCTGATTGCCCACTTCTGTTGCATTTGACACCACTGCATGTGAGTCTACCCCCACCTCGCTCGGCACTCGAACCGCGATGAACCGGATTTGTATCGCTTTCTTCGAGATGCCACCTCAATTAACAGCCAATTGCGCGATATAATTGGACATTATAGGTTCAGTATCGGTTCGTTTTATGGTGCAATCTTTACTCCCTCCTCCTGCCGGCAATAGCCCGCCTGTGCTATACCGCAGCGGGGTCGCTGCCAGACTTGCTGGCTTGCCCGTTGAAACCTTGCGCGTATGGGAGCGTCGTTACGGCATCTCCGACACCGGCCGCAGCGCGCATGGCCAGCGTTTATATTCCGAGGCTCAGGTTCGTCGGCTGCGGCTGATGAAGCAACTGGTCGACCAGGGCCATCCGATAGGCGCGCTTGCGAAGCTGCAGTTGGAACAGTTGGACCAGTTTGCATTGGCACCGGAGCCTGGCGCGCCGGTACAGCCACTGCGCGTGGCACTGATGGGCGCGGATTTGGCGCGACGCCTGGCCGTCGGCGGGCGAGAGTTACTTGCGCTCGATATCGTCGCCAGCTTTCAACATCTGGACGATGTGGCAGCAACATGGCCTGCCACCGGCGCGCAACTGCTGCTGATGGAAATGTCGGAACTCGATGAGCGCGTGGTGCCGACGATTTGCGCACTGCGTCAAGCACTGGGAATGGCGGTGGTGGTGTTGTACCGCTTCGGTGCCAGCGCGACCATACGACAGTTGCGCACCCAGGGCTGCCTGGTTGCGCGCGCACCCAGCGATGTTGCGGAAATAGTGTTGTTGTGCCAAGCGGCACTGCCGGCATTGCCCTTGGCGCAAGCTCAGCTTGCGCAGCGGTGCCCGGCAGCGCCTGCCCCGCGCCGCTTCGACGATCAGGCTTTGGCGCAACTGGCGGCGGCCAGCAGTACCGTCCACTGTGAATGCCCGCGCCATATGTCGGAAATCCTGTTGATGATCAACAGCTTCGAGCGCTACAGCGCGCAATGCGCGGTACGCAATGTGGACGACGCGCTATTGCATGAGCAGTTGGGGCAGGCCGCCGCCGCCGCCCGCATGGTCCTGGAAGACGCGCTATTGCAGCTTGCCCGGGCGGAGGGCCTGCCTTTGCCGGCGGGCCTATGAGCGAAAAATCGTCCACTATCAGGAGCGCAAGCAGAAGCACTATGCCGCACGACAGCAGCGTGAAAGCCCAGTGTGCACAGCTTCGGCTTGCGCTCGCCTTCACGTAATGGTGCCGCAAATCGCACTGAGCGGGCGCAGTTGGCGCTGACGCGAGCGCAATAACACCACTCCATGGCTGCAAGGCTGACGCTGAGCAGCATGATCAAACCACTACCAAAAATCCCATGACTAACGCTTCTCATATCGCCATCATTGGCGCCGGCATCGCCGGCCTGGCCTGTGCCACGACCTTGCGCCAGGCAGGCTTGCAGGTCAGTCTGTTTGAAAAAAGTCGCGGCGCAGGCGGTCGCATGAGCACACGACGCGGTGACGGTTGGCAATGCGACCATGGCGCGCAGTACTTCACCGCGCGCAACCCTGCGTTCCGCGCCGAAGTGACGCGCTGGGAACAGGCCGGCGTGGCTGGGCAATGGCAGCTGCAATTGCCCAGCACCGCTGCCGACGGCGCCAGCGGCAGCGACGACACTCCTGCGCAACGCTTTGTCGGCATGCCGCGCATGTCATCCATCGCCAGCTGGCTGGCTGCAGATCTGCCATTGCACACCGGGGTTGCGATCAGTGCCTTGCAACGTGAAGACAGCGCTTGGCGCTTGCAGGCGCAAGATGCACAGCCTCTGGCGGATCGCTATGACGCGGTAGTGCTTGCGGTGCCAGCGCCGCAAGCGGTGCCACTGCTGCGCCAGGTGGCCCCAGAGCAGGCCGCGCTGGCGGCCGGGACAACGATGGCAGGCTGCTGGGCAATGATGCTGGAGTATGCGCAGCCGTTAGCGCTGGGCTTCAATGCCGCTTTCATCAACGCCGGTCCACTGCGCTGGGTGGCACGCGACAGCACCAAGCCTGGCCGTAACGGTCACGAAAGCTGGTTGTTGCATGCCAGCGCGGAATGGAGCGAGGCGCACATGGAACTCGATGGCGACAGCATTGCCGCACAACTGCTTGCCTCTTTCATCAGTATGGGCGGGCAAGTACCGCAACGCTGGAGCGTGCACCGTTGGCGCTATGCCAGTACGCCGCAGGCGCGTAACGATGTCTGCGTGTGGGAGGCAGCGCAAAGGCTGGGGATGTGCGGCGATTGGCTCAATGGCGGCACAGTGGAGGCAGCCTGGCTTAGCGGCCAGGCACTGGCGCAACGCATCGTCGCCCGCCCCGCTTGAGCGGGGCGCGCGTGGCGGCGCGCTGTGTCCTACCAGGGCAGGCGCGTACCGTCGTATGCCAAGAATGTACCGCTGTCAGACGGGCTGAGGGAGTTTAGTACAGCGAGCATGTCGCTGGCGGCGGCCTGCGCCGGACGTCCGATAAGCTCACCGCGAAATGGCTGCGACAAGCGCGAGCTGACCGTGCCCGGATGCAGCGCCACGAGCACGCTGTGCTTCTGGCTGCGCGCCAGTTCGATGGCTGCCGTCTTGACCAACATGTTAAGCGCGGCCTTTGAAGCGCGGTAGCTATACCAGCCGCCGAGCTGGTTGTCGCCAATGCTGCCCACTTTCGCCGATAACATGGCCATGATGGCGCGCTCACCGTCGAGCAGCGGCAAGAAATGACGCATGAGCAATGCCGGCCCCATGGTGTTGGTTTGGAAAATTGTTTGCATCTGCTGATAATTGAGGTCAGCCAGGCGTTTCTCAGGCATGACAGTGCCATCGTGCAGCATGCCAGCGGCGTTGATGATCAGGTGAAAATTCCGCCTGGAAGAAAGCTCTCTTGCGGCCTCGGCAATACTATTTTCATCGGCAAAGTCGATGCGCGGTGTCGAATGACGATGCAGGCCGCACACAGATGCGCAGCGTGGCATGGCAGCGAGCAGGTCGACGAATGCGGCGCCGATGCCGCCCGAGGCTCCGATCACCAAGGCGTGAAACTGATCAGGAAGACTAGACATCATGGCAAGTTGCTCCATTCAAGGGTGGTGGGGGTGTTGCTGTCTGGCTTGTGCCACACCGTCGCGCCTTAGCTTAGCGGCCGGCGCCAGGGGTGTCCAGCGCGTTTTGCGCCCTCCTCGCACAAAAAGCGGTTCATTATCGGTTCTAAATATCGGCATGTTGAACTACCAGCATGACCTTCTGCCATGCTGATGACCATCCCACCCAAGCTGCGCCGCGCCCAATATGAGCAACCGTGCTGACACTAGCGCGCCTTGTCATTGGCGAATTTCCTGACTAGCCACTGGATGCCGGGACGCAGGCGCAAGAAGCCGCGATACAGCAACTCCAGCACCACTGGCATACCGGGCAATGAGCCCAATTTTCCCAACCAGCGCCAGCTCGGGTATAACAACCATAGCGCAACGAAGGCCGCCGCGCCGCTGAGCATCACGCCCTCTTTCGTCCGCACATGAAAGCGGGCCATCAACTCGCTGCAACTACACCCCGCCATTGCGGCTTGCTTGTTATTGCTGACATCGACAAAGTCGATGGCACTGACCGGCACAGCAGCTTGATAGTGGCTGATTTCCCATCGACACAGAGGGCAGGAGCCATCAAAAAAAACCGTCGTCGCGACACCGTTTTCAGCAGGTTTGGGCATGACATGACCTCTTAAAATATATAGCACTTGTTGCGATGAACCTACATTGAACCATTTTACATTAGACTATGCGGTTCATTATAGCTACAATCTGACCATGGTTGCTCGCGCAACGAAACATGCCGCATGGCATTAACAAGCAAAGAGGGCTGCATGAACAAGCGAGAATTGAAAGCCGGTGTGAGCGGTGCGCCAATGTCGGCATGTGCGCGCGTTGCCGGCGCCAGCTCAAGGCGGGAAAAGGTCAGCCGCATGATCTGCCGCGAGGGTGCCAGCGGCGGCACCGCTAACGACATGGTACGCGCAAAATGAGCCCGGCCCGCACGCCGCGCATCGTTGCCTGCCTCGCTTACGCCGGCCTGATACCGTTCCTTGCCTTATTGGCGGCGACCTGGCTCGATACGCCACGCAGCGGCATCTGGCAGCATTTATCACTGCAATACGGCGCTGTGATCCTCAGTTTTGTCGGTGCGCTACATTGGGGTTTCGCCATGAGCACACAGTTCATCAGTGATCGCAAGCGCAACGTCTGCTATGCCTGGAGCGTGATTCCCGCCTTGCTCGCTTGGCTGGCCTTGGCGCTTGATCCGCTTGCTGGCAGTGCCTTGCTGGCCACCGGCTTTGGCGTCCATTACTTGCAGGACTGGCGACTCTTCAGGCACGCCGGGCTGCCCGCCTGGTATCTGCCGATGCGACTGCAGTTGTCTATCGTCGCTGCAGCGAGCTTGCTGGGCACCAGCTTCGCCGGGCATCTACGCAGCATGCTGTGACGCACCATCAGAGCACTGGCGAGCCAGCTTTCATCCTCGACAAGCAGTCACGCCCCACGGCCAACGCTTAGCCCCCCAGGCAAGTCGCTTAGCGACTGAAGCAATCAACAATTTTTAGAATATCCGGTCTTTGCGCGCTGCGCCTGCATGACAAGAAGTTCGATATAGCTCAATCTTAGTTCGCCGCCCTGCCTGCTCGCTACAGGCGTCGCAGCAAAGAATCACCATTTATCGGACAATAGCTGCCTTATCGCCCCATCCGGCAACCTACATGGACACTTGCATGAACAATTCCACTCAAAGCGTCGGCACCCGGCTGGCAATCGGCTTCGGCATCACTTTTGCGCTGACCATCACACTCACCGGCCTGGCCATGAATCGGGTCGGCAGTATCGACCAGACGCTCAGCCGCGTCAACGATGTCAATAACGTTAAACAACGCCACGCGATCAACTTTCGCGGTAGCGTCCACGACCGCGCGATTGCCGTGCGCGACGTGGTGCTGGCCACTGACGACACGGCCGTGCAGGCGCAGGTAAAGAAAATCAAGGCGCTTGACGAAAAATACCAGCAATCTGCCGCTCCCCTCGATGCCTTGTTTGCCGGTGATGTGACTGCCGATGAAAAAGCGGCCTTGGCTACCATCAAGGAAACCGAGCGCCGCGTGCAACCGTTGATCGCCAAGGTGATTGAGTTGCGTAACGCCGAGCAGTTGCCGCAGGCTTCCAGCCTGCTGGCACAGCAGGTCAGTCCGGCCTTCGTCGACTGGTTGGCGTCGGTGAACACGCTGATCGACTTGGAAGAAAAAATGAGCCAGGAGGCTACCGCTGGCGCGCGGGAGCTGAGCAGCAGCTTTTTCACCTGGATGCTGGTGCTGTGTTCAATTGCCATTGCCGCTGGCGTAAGCAGTGCCTGGTATATCGGTCGCGGACTGCTGCTGCAACTCGGCGGACAACCCGATTACGCCGTCAGTATCGTCACCCGCATCGCTGCTGGCGACTTGTCCGTCGATATACACACCGCGAAAGACGACCACAGCAGCCTGTTGTTCGCGATGAAAAAAATGCGCGACAATCTGGTCGACATTGTTGCCCAGGTGCGCACCGGCACCGAAACGATTTTCAACGCCTCGACCGAGATCGCGGCGGGCAACTTCGATCTCTCATCGCGCACCGAGCGCCAGGCAGGAACGCTTGAAGAGACCGCCTCGTCGATGCAGGAATTAACCGGCACCGTGCGCCAGAATACCGAGCATGCGCAGCAGGCCAATGTACTGGCCGAGTCGGCATCCGCAGTGGCGGTACGTGGCGGGATCGTGGTCGCGCAAGTGGTCGAAACGATGGCGGCAATCAATGAATCATCGAAAAAAATTGTCGACATCATCGGCGTGATCGACTCGATTGCATTCCAGACCAATATCCTGGCGCTCAATGCCGCCGTGGAAGCGGCGCGCGCCGGCGAGCAGGGCCGTGGCTTTGCTGTCGTGGCAACCGAGGTGCGTAACCTGGCTCAGCGGTCGGCTTCAGCCGCCAGCGAAATCAAGACCCTGATTGGCAGCTCGGTGCAGCGCGTTGAAATCGGCGCGCGCCTGGTTGACGATGCCGGCGCGACGATGGAAGAGATTGTGAGCAGCGTAAAACGCGTCACTGCCATCATGGCGGAGATCAGCCTGGCCAGCCAGGAACAAAACACCGGCATCGAATCGGTCAACCAGGCCGTGGGCGAGATGGATGAAGCGACGCAACAAAATGCCGCCATGGTCGAACAAGCCAGCAGCGCAGCGGCAGCGTTGCAGAAAGAAGCGCAGATGCTAGCCGAAGTGGTCGGCGTATTCCAGCTTACCGCCAATGCGGCAGATAGCGCCAGCATCACGCATGCCGGCCTCAAGACGCATGCCTTGCTGACTGCCGGCCGCGTGACCATACCGCGATAGACGCGTGCATGAGCGCATGTTTCAATGTTGGCATCGGGGTCTGCCGCACCAGCGACAGACCCCGTGACACTGGCATTTTTCGTGCTGACTGGGCGTTTTTTGTACAGTAGCAGCTACGCCGTGCATGCAGCCGCCGCAGCACCTGGAACTAGGCAGCGCCCTTGCACTAAAATCCGTCATCTGGGCATCTGCTACACTGGTCCGATCACATCCGGGGCCCTTGCATGAATTCAGAAAAACTGGCGCTGCTAGTCGCGCGCGAAATGCCATATGGGAAATATCAGGGACGGCTGCTGGCCGACTTGCCGGGGCACTACCTGGGCTGGTTCGCGCGCGAGGGATTTCCCTCGGGCGAACTGGGCAGTTTAATCGCGCTGATGTACGAGCTCGACCACAACGATTTGCGCAGCCTGCTCGATCCCTTGCGCACGCGCAAGTCGCCGTGGCGGCCGGGTGAGTAAGGAGCGTAAGACCAGCCTTAAAACTAGCGCATTTTCTTCGCCAGCATGGCGCTGAACGCGCCATTTTCCACCAGCTTTTGCAGCTCGCTGGCGCCACCGATGAGAATGCCGTTGACAAAAATCATGGGGAACGTGGGCCAGCCCGTCCACATTTTTAAAGCATTGCGCCGGTGCCACTGATTCAAATAGCTGCCGTATTGCAGGTATTGATAAGGTGTGCCCAACACGTCGAGCATCTTGCGCGCTTTGCGCGGAAACGGATTGAACGCCATGCCGACCACCACCACCTGGTGTGTGGCGATGGCAGCCTGCACCTCGCGCACGATGTCCGTGTGCTTGCTGCCGATCAAAGCGCGGGCGGCGGGATGGATCTGGTCTTCGTCAAGGATGGCGCGGGTCATGAAAGTCCTGGGGTTGGTGGCACGTAGCGTGCGAATGACGTATTGTGCCATGCGCACAGGCTGGCGTGGGCATGCGGGAACACAGGCACGCCATCTTCGCGAGGGCGGGCCTGCGAATGCCGGCCCACCGGTGCTTGCAAGCGCGTGATGCACGATGACCTGCTGGCAAAAGTGCAGCTCGGCATCGCTTAAGCGCTCACCGTTTCCAGGCGCAGTTGCCGCCCCTCGCGCAGCATCGCCTCGAATTGCGCCGCCGGCACGGCCGGACTGAATAGATAGCCTTGCAGCTGATCGCAGCCCAGTTCGCGCAAGAAGCGCATTTGCTCCGCCGTTTCCACCCCTTCCGCGACGATTTCCTGGCGCAACTGTTGCGCCATGGTCACGATGGCGCGGGCGATGGCGCAATCGTTTTCCTCGAAGGGCAAGCCGATCACAAACGAGCGGTCAATTTTTAATGTGCTGATGGGGAATTTTTTCAAATACGCCAGGCTGGAATAACCGGTACCAAAATCGTCCAGCGCCAGCGCCAGGCCCATGGCCACCAGCTGGTTCATGATGTCGATCACCTTGTCGGCACCGCGCATCAGCAGGCTTTCCGTGATTTCCAGCATGATTTGGTCGGGCCGCACCTGGTAGCGCTCCAGCACGGCAGCTATGCGCGCCGGCAACTGCTCATCGAACTGGCGCGCCGACAGGTTGACGGCGATAGCCGGCATATGCAAGCCACGGTCTTCCCAGCTGCGGATCTGGCGGCAGGCCTCGTCCAGCACCCAGGTGCCCAGCTCCAGAATCAAACTGGTTTCCTCGGCAACAGGAATGAAGAGGCCGGGCGAGACCATGCCGCGCATCGGATGCTTCCAGCGCAGCAAGGCTTCCGCGCCCACGATGCGGCCGCTGGCCAGGCTCACTTTCGGCTGGTAATGTAATTCCAGCTCCTTGTCGCCCAGCGCCAATCGCATTTCGCTTTCCAGACGCAAATGCTCCTTGGCCCGCCTGTTCATGTCTTCACGATAAAACAGGAAGGTCGATTCGATGGCCTGCCCCGCCTTGGCCACGGCCACGTCGGCAAAGCGGAACAGGGCGGGCGCTTCCAGGCCGTCTTCCGGATACACGGTAATGCCGATGCTCGCGCCCACGTGCAGGGCGTGCGCATCAATATTGATCGGTGCTTCAAGCAAGCTGAGCAGTTTTTGCGCCACATTCGCCGCGTGTTCGCGCTTTTCGATGTGCAACAACGCCACGACAAATTTGCTGTTATCGACGCGCGCCAGAATGTCGGCATCGCGCAGCGCGCCCAGGAACAGCCGGCCGATGGCGATCACCAGCTGGTCGCCCACTTCATGGCCCAAGGTATCGCTGATGGAACCGATACGACTGATGTCGACAACCATCAGCGCGCCATGCGTGCCCTGCCGTTTCGCTTCGGCCAGGCCCTGATCCACCAGCTGGTTCAGCAGGCAGCGGTTAGGCAAGCCCGTCAGGCTGTCGTAGTTGGCCATGCGCTGCATGCGCGCCTCGGCATCCTTGTGCACTGAGATATCGGAAAACAGGGAAAACACATGGCTGATTTCGCCAAATTCATCGCGCACGACGCTGATCGTGACATCTTGCGGGAATAGCTGGCCATTCTTGCGCTTACCGATGATTTCGCCGCGCCAGGAACCGTGGCCCCGCATGGCGGCGCGCACCTTGGCGCGGAAGTCGGGGTCGTGCACGCCCGAGCGCAGCAAATCGGGGGTGCGGCCGATAGCCTCGGCCGGCGAATAGCCGGTGATGCGGCTAAAGGAACTGTTGATGGAGACGATGCGCTCCTCCGCATCCGTGATCAGCACGGCTTGCTCGCTATCTTCGATGATGCGTGCGTGCAACTTCACCTTATCCACGTCGGACAGCGGTTCGCTCATGGCCGACAGGCGCACGGCCATGCCGCAAGCCTTGCCCGACTGATCGTAGATCAGGTGGCGGTGCATGCGCAGCCACGTCACCATGCCCGACTTCTTGCGCCGGCGCACATCGGTCGCCACGTCGCCCTGCATGAAATGCAGTTCCAGCACGCTCGCTTCCGCATCGTCTTCGGGATACAAAAACAGGATGTGCTGGCCCAGCGCCTCGAGTTCGGAATAGCCGAACATCTGTTCGGCACCATGGTTCCAGCCGATCAGGAAGCCATCGGGGTCGATTTCCAGCAAGGCATCGGCCGGCGCCACGCGCACCACGGGCCGGCCGGCGACGCGCAGCCGCTGCAGCTCTTGCTCCAGCCGCAACAGGGTGGCCCCCTGCTGCGGCCCGGCCTGTTCACGGGCATCCTGCGCCAGGCGCAGGCACAGCGCGACCTTCGCTTCAAGCATGGCAACCTCGCGCGTGTGCCAAGTCAGGGAAACATATCAGAGGCGCTGCGGTGTGTGTAATCATCAAAATCCCACTCAGGGGCATGGAGGTCAGGACAGAAAGACGGTGGAAATACTATGAATATGGTAACTTAAAAATGTTGACGTATGTCAACATTTTAAGACCTCAGCAGAAGCATATCGCACCGCGTCACGGTCTTGGCTCAGGCGCGGCCCGGCAGATGCTGTGCCAGGCGGGCAAATACATCGGGTTCGCGCATGCGCGCCATCCACCAGCGCAGCGCGGCGCCATCCTCGCCCACGCGCCACGCCAGGTAAAACGTTTCCGACGGTTTTGGCTCTTCCACGGCCTTTTCCACCAACAAGCCGCTGGCGATAGCGGCGCGCGCACACGGCCCCGGCAAGAAGCCAAAGCCCAGCCCCAACACCTGATAATCGAACTTGACCTGCATGTTCGGCACGCTCAAGACATCTTGCCCCAACAGCACACCCACGGTGCGCGGCGCCAAATGGCGCGCCGAATCAGCCACCACCACTGCCCGGTACTGCTGCAAGTGAGCGCGCGACAAGGGTTGCGCCACCTGTGCCAGCGGGTGCGTGGGGGCGACGGCAAACACAAAGTCAAGCATGCCGATCGGCTGCGCAATGTAGCCGCCACCGGCCGGCCCGTCGCCGGGCGCGCCCAGCAGCAGGTCGACCCGCCGCTCCAGCAGCGATTCCCAGGTGCCCGACAGGGTGTCTTGCGACAGGCGCAAGCGCGTCTGCTCGGCTACCGCATAAAAAGCGCGCACGTCGTCGGCCAGCGCCACGGCGGAAAACATGGAATCGATGCCGATGGACAATTCCGTCTCCCAGCCGCAAGCCACCCGGCGCACGCGATGCTCGAGGTCCTGCGCTGCCTTCAGCAGGTAGCGGCCCTCTTTCAGCAATTCCTGGCCAGCCGTCGTCAGCATGACTTTCGGACCGTTGCGCTGGAATACCTGTACACCCAAGTCGTCTTCCAGCTTCGCCACCGTGTAGGAAATGGTGGACGGCACTTTATGCAACTCCTTGCCGGCCGCTGAAAACGATCCACGGCGGTCGATGGCGTCGACGATTTGCAAAGCTTCCAGGCTCAGTCTTAACATTCGATTTTTTCGATCATAGCATGATAGATTTTCCGTTTTTCTTTCCAGCCTGGCCGGCCTATACTTGCTACATCGCGCAGAAAAGGCGAGAAAAGACGCCAAAGCAACTGCCAGGCAACGGTCCTTCGAAATTATCGCACATTCACTTATAGAAACGGAGTCCAGCATGTTACAGATTCGTCATAGCGAGCAACGCGGTGCCGCCAACCACGGCTGGCTCAATTCCCATCACAGCTTTTCTTTTGGCAGCTACCACGATCCGCTGCACATGGGTTTTGGCCCCCTGCTGGTCATCAATGAAGACCGCGTCACGCCAGGCCAGGGTTTCGGCACGCACGGCCACCGCGATATGGAAATCATTTCGTATGTGCTCGACGGCGCGCTTGAACACAAGGACAGCATGGGCACCGGTTCGGTCCTGCATTACGGCGATGTGCAGCGCATGAGCGCCGGCAGCGGCGTGCGTCACAGCGAGTTCAACCATTCCGCCACGGATGGCTTGCACTTCCTGCAGATCTGGATCCAGCCGAACGTGACAGGCATTGCGCCCAGCTATGAAGAAAAACATTTCACGCCGCAAAGCAAACGCGGCAAGCTGCGCCTGATCGCCTCCAGCGATGGACGCCAGGGTTCCGTACTGATCCACCAGGATGCGGCCATCTACGCCAGCATCCTGCACGAAGGCGAGCAAGCCGAACATGCGCTGGACGAAGGCCGCAACGCTTATGTGCACCTGATCCGCGGTAGCCTGGTCGTCAATGGCACAGCGCTCAAAGCGGGCGATGCGCTAAAATTGACGCAGGAAGCGGCCGTGACGTTGACCCAGGCGCACGAGGCGGAAGTGCTGGTCTTCGATTTGCCCGGGTAGAGAGCCGTCTTGCAAAAGCCGGATCCGGCCGCAAATAAAGGAACAACACCAGACATTCCAGCATTCAAATCTCAGCCAGGGGAAATGGTTTCCCCTGCTTTTTGGTATGATGGCAGGGCGCGTCGGCACCGCAGTGGTACGGCGCGCCTTTATTTTTGACAATTACCTATATGAGCACAACCATGCAAAGCGGCGCAGACCTCCTGGCGACAGGCGAATTGGATTACACGACTTCCTGCGCACTGCCGACGCCGTGGGCCCAGTTCACGCTGCACGCCTTTGTCGAACACGCCACGGGCAAGGAACACCTGGCCATGGTGCTGGGCGATGTCGGCAACGGCGAACCGGTACTGGCGCGCGTGCATTCCGAGTGCCTGACAGGCGACGTGCTGTTTTCCCAGCGCTGCGACTGCGGCGCCCAGCTCGAAGGCGCCTTGAAACGCATCGCCGAGGAAGGCCGCGGTATTTTGCTGTACCTGCGCCAGGAAGGCCGCGGCATTGGCCTGATCAACAAGATCCGCGCCTATCGCCTGCAGGAAGCGGGCGCCGACACGGTACAGGCGAATGAACAGCTGGGCTTCAAGGCCGACGCGCGCAATTACACCTTGTGCAAGCCCATGTTTGCGCAATTCGGCATCCACAGCCTGCGCTTGATGACGAACAACCCGCGCAAGATCGCCGCCATGGAAGCGCTGGGCATCACGGTGACCGAACGGGTGCCGCTGCTGGTCAACCGCAACGCCTTCAACCAGCACTACCTCAATACCAAGCAAAACAAACTGGGTCACATGATGACGCCGGAAACGGCGCCGGCGCTGGAAGACGGCGCCCTGTAATGGCCGGCGGGCGCAGCCTGGGCGCCGGCCCGCGCCAGCGTCGCTGCGGCTTACGCACAAAGGATGCATGAAATTATCTCACTACGCCTTCTTGCTGGCCGGCCTGTGCGCTGCCGCAGGCCTGCACGCGGCCTCCGCTGCCGCAGGCACCGCCACCGCAGCGGCGACCAGTACGTCGACTCCAAGCGCCAAGCCGCCAGCGGCCACCACTACGTCCGTCGCCACCGAACATGCGGCCTTGCCACCGCCCTCGTCGGCCGCGCAAAAGCTGTACACGGCCGCGCGTGCCGACATCCTGCAAGTGCGCGTGCTGCTGAAGAACGGCCGCACGCAATCGTCGGTCGGTTCAGGCTTTTTGATCGGCACGGGCAACTTGGTGGTGAGTAACTATCATGTCGTGTCGCAATTCGCGCTCGACCCCGATACCTATGTCGGCGAATGGGTCGACACCAGCGGCCAGCGCGGCAATGTGGAATTGCTGGCCGTCGATGTGCTGCACGACCTGGCCGTCTTGCGCGTGAACCGCCACGGCACCGGTTTTTTCAAGATGCCGGAACCACTGGCACCCTTGATTCAGGGCCAATATCTTTATTCGATGGGCAATCCGCTGGACCTGGGCTTCGCCATCTCGGAAGGCGCGTACAACGGCATCGTCACGCGCAGCTTCTACGACCAGCTGATGTTTACGGGACCGATCAATGCCGGCATGAGCGGCGGCCCCAGCGTCACCGCGACGGGCGACGTGGCCGGCGTGAATGTATCGAAACGCCTCGATGGCGAACTCGTCAGTTTTCTGGTGCCAGCCCGCTATGCCCAGCAATTGCTGGCCAAGGTGGCCCTGCAAGGCAAACCGCCGAAAGACTTCAAGCCGCTAGTGACGGCGCAGCTGCTCGCGCACCAGGATGCCATGCTGGCGCGCCTGCTCGACACGCCCTTGAGCCTGAAAGCCATGGGCCCATATCGCGTGCCCGTGCGCGAGTCGGACCAGATGCGCTGCTGGGGCCGCTCCAACGTCAAAGCCGACAAGCCCTACATGCTCGACAACACCAGCTGCGCCATGGAATCGGCGATTTTCATTTCTGGCGCCCTGCAGACGGGGCAAGTGTCGATGCGCCACGAATTCTTGCGCAGCAGCGAACTGGGCGCGCTGCGCTTTTCCGAGCTGGCCAGCACCTCGTTCAAGAATGAAAGTTTCGGCAGCTACAAGAGCGCGCACCTGACGGGTCCCCATTGCACCGAACAGTTCGTTAAGAACAGCACCCTGCCGCTGCGCGCCGTGCTGTGCGTGCGCGCCTACCGCAAGTTTACCGGCCTGTACGATTTTGCCCTGCTGGCCGCCAGCACCGATGCGCCACTCATGAGCTTGCAAAGCCGCATCGATGCGCGCGGCGTGTCCTACGCCAACGGTATGCGCGTCACGCGCACCTTCCTCGAAGCACTATCGCGGGCACCGGCCACCGGCGGGACAGGCCAGCCATGAAAGCACCGTACTTCATCGAAATACTCGCCGACAATGGCGAGGTGCGGCAACGCCAGCAAATGGTATCGCTGCCGATTCGCATCGGCCGTGGCTACGACAATGACGTCATCCTCGATGACGCGCACACGGCAGCCGAGCACGCCATCGTCGAAGATGATGGCACCGGCGGCCTGCTGTTGCGCGATCTGGGCAGCCAGAATGGCGTGATCCACCGGGGACAGCGGCAACTGCGCGTGGCCTTGAACGGCAACAGCATCGTGCGCCTGGGCCACACGCTCCTGCGCGTGCGCGCCAGCGACCACCCTGTTGCGCCCGAACTGAGCGACACCAGCAGGCACGAATGGGAAGGCTTGCGCCCCGCCATCGCCGGCCTGGCCATGATAGGCGCTTCGGCCGCCTTCAGTAACTGGCTCGGTGACGCGGAAGCCTTTGACCCGATTGCCAGCCTGATGATCATCGCTTACGCGCTCGCCGGCGGCCTCGTATGGGCGTCGATCTGGACCGCGGCAAATCGCCTGTTTGGGCATGTGGCGCGCTTCGGCCGCCACCTGTTAATCATCGGCTGCGGCTTGTTGTGCATGGAGGTGTGGGAACTGGGCAGCAGCGTCGCGGCGTATGCGCTGTCGCTGGAAGTGCTGACGCGCTACGGGCGGCATCTATTCATTGTCATTGCCTGCGCCATGATCTACTACCACTTGTGCACGATCAAACCGCGACACCGGCGCCGCTTCGGCCTCGTTGCCGTGGTGCTGGCCATCATCGGCTCGACCCTGATCCTGCTGAGCAACCTGCAAATCAACGGCCGCCTGGCCGACGAGGCCTACATGTCGGCGATTTATCCGCCTGCATTGCGCCTGAGTCCGGATCACACGACCGCGGCTTTTTGGCGCGATGCGGCCGCCTTGCAGCGCACCGTGGACGCCGAGCGCGGCAAAGCGGCCAAGGGTAGCGATGGCGACGATGACAGCGCAGAATAAGCTTCCATCAGACAAAAAGCCCGCCAGGTCTTGACAGACCGGCGGGCTTTTTTACATGCGCCGCGAAGCGCGCAGGCTAGTTGCTTAGAACTTGATGTTCTGCTTGCGGCGTGCGGTAAAACCCAACAAGCCCAGGCCGATCAACAGCATGGCGTAGGTGCTTGGTTCCGGCACGGCCGAGACCAGGCCGTCGGTGCTGGAAAAGCTGGTGAAATTGCCTTTGCCAGCCTTGAACTGGACTTGCTGGCCGCCATCGCAGCAGCCTTCCAGGCCGAAGATGCTCAAGGTATGGTTACCTGCCGACAAGGTGCTCGAACCGGCGAGGAACTGATTGGCATTGTTGTAATTACCAGCCCACCACAGGTCGTTGCTCTTCATATTCAGCGCCACGCCGTCGAGGAACAGGGCGCCGCCCTTGCCGAAGTCGACGCCACTACGGAAACTCCAGGCGCCCGCATCGGCTGCGCTGACACCGAAATTGATCACCGCCTTGAAGGCGATGTTCGAACCGCTGCCGAACAGGCCGCGATTCGTGACGTTGTTGTAGCTGGCAATCGTCGTCGTACCATAGCCGGCGCCCGGCGTGGCTACGGCAGCATTGACCACGGACTGGTAAGCGCCAGCGGAAGTTTGCGCACCGGCAGTCGAGTAGCCAGTGGAGAGTGTGATGGTGCTAGCGTTCGCTTGGGCAAACGCAGCAACAGCGATCAGGGACAGGGCGATTTTAGGCAAGTTTTTCATATAAGTATCCAGTCAGTAAAATTTAACGGGCACAGCAGGTTTGAAGGCGCTTGCGCTAAATACACGCTGCATTGAGGCGTGTGCGCGTCGCACGGAAATTGCAGGCTGATCAGTCAGGAGCGCAGCCTCCACACAAAACACGGTCTTGTGGCAGCGCCATGGCAACACTGAGCGCATCCTGGAAAGGGTTCGGGTTCCCGGGATAAAGCCTGCCAATTGACGGTTCAGGTAATACGATGAATCTATTCTAACTTAAATTTCATGGAAGAAAAGTATTTTTCTTTTTGCCATGTAAGATAATTTTATGACAACATCACTTTTGGCAGAAAAAACGGCCAGAAACCACAGGATGCGCGCCTGTCGCAGTCCTGTGCTGTCTTCTGACATGTCGCGCAGACACCACAAAGTCACCGGCCAGTGTCGCATCGTGCGCATTTCTTTTCGCATGCGGCTGCACCACGCGGCGAAACAGCGTGGCAAAATACATGCATGCCGCTATCTGTTCGTTGAGGGAGTAAGAGGAAATGGTCGACCTGGAAGAACTACGCTATCTGGCACTGTCGTTTCCCGACACCACCGAGGAAGAACACCACGAGCGTCCAGCCTTTCGCGTGGGCGGGAAGATCTTTGCCACCCTGCCCGACGACGAGCATATCAACGTGCTGCTCGATGCGGAAGCGGCGCATATTGCCACCGTCATCTCGCCGTCCGGCTGCGAAAAACTATGGTGGGGCGAACGGCTGACCGGCATCACGGTGCGCCTGGCCGATGCTGAGCTGGACATGCTGGCCGCCGCCCTGACTGCCGCCTGGCGGCGCAAGGCGCCTAGCGAGCTGGCCAAGACCATCTCGCCGGCAGGGTAGTTACAGCGGCCAATTGCGCAGCAGCAATCCCACCATCTGCTGCAATTGCTCGCGCGAGACACCCGCCGCCGCCTGGATCGCCATGCCCTGCGACAGGGTCACGACAAAGCGCGCCTGCTGCTCAGGACAGGAATTGGGCGGCAAATCGCCCTCCTCCTTGGCGCGCCGCAAGCGTTCGCGCAATTTGATTTCACTGCGCAACCGGCGCGCAAACAATTCATCGCGGATCGGCAAGGCATCGTCGCTGCAGGCGAGCGCCGCATTCACGCCCATGCAGCCGTGCGGGCCATCGGGCATGGTTTGCGCGTCGACATACTGCGTCAGCAAGGCTTCCACCACCTGGCGCGCGCTCGGCTGCTCGAGCGCCGCATCGAAAAACTGCATGCGCGTGTCGCTATAGCGCTCCAGCGCCTTGTGGAATAGTTGTTCCTTATTGCCGAAGACGGCATACAGGCTGGGCCGGTTCATGCCCATGGCTTTCGTCAATTCCGGCAAAGAACTGCCTTCATAGCCTTTTTCCCAGAACACCTTCATGGCGCAATCGAGCGCCTCATCCGCGTCGAAGGTGCGCGGACGGCCCATTTTCGCCTTGGGGGCTTGCACTTCTTTGTCTTGTTTCATGCCGTTCGGTAAAAAATATTGACTACCATGTCTGCCCGGACTGATGCTATGCCGATCAGTTAAAAACCGCTCGGCGTGTCAGCACTTGTGCATACAAACACCACCGGCGCGGCCTGCATGGCATAGCAAGAAAGCCGCCTCAGATACGCCCGCGGCGAAACTCGCCTAGGAATTTGCTCACTTCGGCCGGCGTCATCACGACGTCTGCGTCGCCATGATAGGCATACAGGAAGGGCGTGCCGCCCAGGCGGTCCGTCAGCTTGGCCAATAATAAGAACCGGCTACCCAGCGGGTAGCGCAGCAGATCGACCAGACGACGCGAGCACTGCACGGCTAGTTCCGGCGAAAAAGCCTGGCCCGGTACGGGGCGAATTTCCACGTGGCCATTGATCGCGCGCGATTCGACGGCAACGTGCCGGTATGCATAGGTATCTCGGGCCATCAGCGCCACCTTCACTGGAAGAAAGGCGCCATCTTAAGCGAAGATGGCGCCTGGCGTGCGACTGCGCCACGACGCCCGGCGGCGAAGCTGTCGATATCCGCGCCAGGAAGTCGCAAGCACGATCTCTGTCCTGCCGGCGGACAATGCGAAGGCGCTGGCTCAGGCGCGCAGCAGCAAGGCCACGGCTTCGGCCGCGATGCCTTCTTCACGTCCGAGGTAGCCCAGCTTTTCATTCGTCTTGGCCTTGATGTTGACCTGCCCCACCGCGACGCCCAGGTCTTCGGCCACGTTGGCGCACATGGCGGCGATATGCGGCGCCATCTTCGGGCGCTGGGCGATGATGGTGGCGTCGATATTGCCAATGCTATAACCGCTCGCTTGCACGCGGCGCGCGGCTTCGCGCAGCAGCGTGCGCGAATCGGCGCCCTTGAATTGCGCGTCCGTATCGGGGAAATGGCGGCCGATGTCGCCCAGCGCGGCGGCGCCGAAGATGGCATCCGTGATGGCGTGCAGCAACACGTCGGCGTCGGAGTGTCCAAGCAAGCCCAAGTGGTGCGGGATGTTCACGCCGCCAATGATGAGGTCGCGGTTTTCCACCAGCGCGTGGCAGTCATAGCCCTGGCCGATACGGAAAGGCAGTACGGGAGTCGTTGTGTGCATGCAAGTCTCTTTAGAATTCAGGAATGGGCAAAGAATGGGCCAAATACAGCTCGGCCGTGTGTATGTCGCGCGGCAAGGTCACCTTCAGGTTGCGCGGGTGGCCCTCGACGAGCATGGGTGCCAGGCCCAGCGCTTCGACGGCGCTGGCGTCGTCCGTGATGGCGTGCGGATCGGGCGCTTGCGACAGCGCTTGGTGCAGCAAGGCATAGGAAAACATTTGCGGCGTCTGCGCCAGCCACAGACCGTCGCGCGGCACCGTCTGGGCCGACGTGCTGGCGCCACCGTTGGCCACCGCCCCCCCCACCCCCGCCCGCTTGACGGTATCGACCACGGACAAGGCCAGCAAGCCGCCTGCCGGATGCGCGCCCACCTCGTTGATGAGCTTTGCGATCAGCGCCGGCGTCAGGCCGGGCCGCGCTGCGTCGTGCACCAGCACCTGGTCGTGGGCATCGATGCAGGCGTGCAGTGCCTGCAAGGCATTCAAGATCGTGTCCATGCGCGTGGCACCGCCACAGCGCAACACGGTGACGCCGTGCTCCGCGCCTTGATCTGGCACTAGGGCATCGATCTGCCCATCGTCCGCGCTGACGACAATATACGTGTGCGCAATCAGCGCGCTGGCGAGAAAGGCGTCCACGGCGTGGCGCAGCATGGGCTTGCCCGCGATAGG
The DNA here is from genome assembly GCF_029892305.1 of Janthinobacterium sp. CG_23.4. NCBI lineage: Bacteria > Pseudomonadati > Pseudomonadota > Betaproteobacteria > Burkholderiales > Oxalobacteraceae > Janthinobacterium > Janthinobacterium sp. CG_23.4. Next base: position 3,256,571 of record NZ_JARXUX010000001.1, read on the forward strand.
CAGGTATTGCTTGGGACTGCCCGCTTGCATGCGCGCGCCCACGCCAGCGGCGGGGATCAGCGCAAAATAACGGGGGCGATTCGGTACTGCTGTCATGCGTTTCCTTGTCGTGTCAGTGCTGGGCGGCTTGTGTCTTGCCGGCCAATATAGTCTGGATTTCGCCATTGCACGCCTTGCTCAGGCGCGCATATTCTTGCGGTGTATCGATGGCCGCCTGCAAGACTTCCACCTTGCGCATCTCGGCCTTGACGTACGGCAACCAGCCCGTGTCGATCTCGCGCGCCAACGCCGCCTTGGCCGTGCCGCTGGGCGCGTACAAGGGCCGGGCCTCGAAGCGCTTGGCCAGTGCCGCGCGCACGGTCTTTTCCACGCGCGGCAAATGTTCCATATAGGTTTTCATGTGCCGCAGCTCGTGCGTGAGTATTTCATCATACGCGCAAGTGCCGGGGGCGAACTCGCGGCCGATGTAAATGACCACGGGAGCATAATTGAGCTTGACGGAAATCTGTGGCGCCACACATTCGTAGCCGCTGGCAGGGTCTTGCAACATCGGTCCGGCCAGGCCAATCTGCACTTGCGACTCGGTCTTCGTCAAGCCCAGCACCCAGGTATTGGCGCGTGCCATGCCCTTCATCACCGTCAAGGCCTTGTACGGCAGATGCGTGTCGATGCTGTAGCCGTTCTGCTGCGCCGTCAGTACCGACACCGTCTTGCTGATCGTGTCTTCGCAGCGCACCTGGAACGGCGTGCGCGCCTGCGCCTGGGCACCGAAGGTGACACCGGCAAGCAGCAGGAAAATCGCCTTACGCATGCGCAGGATCAAGCCGTTTGCCAGGCGCCGCTGGTGATCTTGTCGAGCCAGAAGATGCCGATGACGGTTTTGACATCCGTAATCGTGCCATCCTTGACCCAGTCGAGCAGCTGCGGCACGGTGGCCGTAAACGTTTCAAGGAATTCGCCGTCGTCGAGCTGGCGCTCACCGGCCACCAGGCCACGCGCCAAAAACAGTTCCAGGTGTTCGTCGGAATAGGCGATGGCGTTATGAATGGTGGACACGAATTGCCAGTCGCTGGCCGTATAACCAGTCTCTTCCAGCAACTCGCGCTGGGCGCACGCCAGGTGCGACTCTCCCGCATCGATCTTGCCGGCCGGGAATTCGATAAACACGCGGTCCAGCGGATAGCGGTACTGGCGTTCCATCAGTACGCTGCCATCGTCGAGCAGCGGCAGGATGACGACGGCGCCCGGATGCAGGATGAATTCGCGCGCCGTGATCTTGCCGTCAGGCAGGGCGACACGGTCGCGCTGCACGCGCAGGAAGCCGCCTTGGTAGACGAGCTCGCCGTCCACTTTGGTTTCAATCAATTGCGTATCGGTGGATTGGGTATCCATGCATTTCCTTATGTTCAATAAAAAACGGCGCCAGAGGCGCCGCTTTCGGTAGATGCTGCTAACGGCGTTTACGCAAGTAGCGTCCGACAAAGCCTGGGAACGCCAGCACCATGAACAGACAGCCGGTAATGGCATAGAACTCCCACGTCTGCGGGAATGCGTTACCGATGCGCGCTTCGAGACCGAACGCCACGGCGCCGACGATGAAGTACAGAATTACCATCTCCAGCAAGCGCAGTGCCAGCGGCTTGCGCCAGCTTTTGCCGCCCTCTGCCAGCTGCGCCCTTTTCAAGGGCACGGCGGCAAACAGTTTCTCGTTCAAGAATGGCAGGTTGGCGCCCAGGATACCCAGGGCGATCACCAGCGAGCTTGAGGCGGTGACATCCATCGATCAGGACGCCAGGGTCTTGGTGATGGCAGTGGCGCAGGCAGCAAGGATGCTGTTAGGCATCACGCCGAGCGCCAGGACGAACACGCCATTCAGGGCCAGCACGACGCGCATGTCGCCATGCACGACCAATGCGTTGCTGTCGGTCGGTTCGTCGAACCACATCATTTTCACGACGCGCAGATAGTAGAAGGCACCGATCAGCGAGAACAGCACGGCAGCGATGGTCAGCCACAACTGGCCCGTGGCCAGCACGGAAGCGAGCACCGAGTACTTGGCCATGAAGCCCATCAGCGGCGGCACGCCGGCCAGCGAGAACATGAACAGCGTCATCACCAGCGCGAAGATCGGGCTGCGTTTGCCCAGGCCCTTGAAGTCAGCCAGTTCTTCCGCTTCAAAACCGTTACGTGCCAGCAACATAATCACGCCAAAGGTACCCAGGGTGGTAAACACATAGGTAATGACGTAATACATCGCGGCGCCGTAGGCGGTCGCTGCGCCAGCCGCGTTCAGGGTGTTGTTGGCTGCGTCCACGGTACCGGACAGCAGACCCAGCAGCACGAAGCCCATTTGCGCGATGGTCGAATACGCGAGCATGCGCTTCAAATTGGTTTGCGCGATGGCGGTGAAGTTACCGATCGCCAGCGACATCACGGCCAGCACCAGCAGCATTTGCTGCCAGTCATGCGCCATCGGCAGCAAACCCTCGCCCAGCAGACGCAGGGTGATGGCAAACGCAGCCAGTTTCGGTGCCGCGCCCAGCAGCAACGTCACGGCCGTCGGCGAACCTTGATACACGTCAGGCACCCACATGTGGAATGGCACGACGCCCAGTTTGAAGGCCAGGCCGGCGACCAGGAAGACCAGGCCGAAGACCATGATGGTACCGTTGGTCTTGCCGTTTTCCAGCGCCACGCGCAGTTCGCCCAGGTCCAGCGTGCCGGAGGCACCGTACAGCATCGAGATACCGTACAACATGAAACCGGAAGCCAGTGCGCCCAGGATGAAGTATTTCATGGCCGCTTCCGTGGCCTTGGCATTGTCACGGCGCAAGGCGATCAGCGCGTACAGCGACAGCGACATCAGTTCCAGACCCAGGTAGATGATCAGGAAGTTGTTGGCCGAGATCATGATCATCTGGCCCAGCAGTGCAAACAGGGCCAGCACGTAGAACTCGCCGCCCAGGTTGCCCGACAGCATGCTGCGGTCGGTGGCATAGGCACGCGAGTAGATCAGGGTCAGCGCCACGGCGGCGTACGAGAACAGTTTGAGCAACTGCGACATCGGGTCCGACACGAACATATTGTGGAACGTGTAGACGGTGGTGCCCGCGTTGAAGTCGCCCACGGTCAGCAAGGCGCAGCCGGCCAAGGTCAGCAGCGACAGCGCATAGGTGATCGAACGCTTCGCCGCAGGCAAGAACATATCGATCAGCAAGATCGCCGAGGTGGCGATCAGCAGAAAGATTTCCGCGTACAGCGGTACCAGATTAGGTGCATTAGTCATGTTATCGGTCTTCTATTTAAGGCAACTTGCTGATGGCGACATGCTGCAGCAGGTCGGCAACCGAAGTTTGCATCGTGTCGGTGAACGGGGCTGGGTACAGACCCATCACGAGCACGGCGATGGCCAGCACAGCAAGCATGAAGAATTCACGTTTGTTGATGTCGGTCAGTTCAGCCACATGCTTGTTCTTGATCTTGCCGAACACCACGCGCTTGGCCATCCACAGCGAGTACGCCGCGCCCCAGATCAGTGCCGTTGCAGCCAGCAAGCCGATCCAGAAGTTGAATTGCACCGCGCCCAGGATCACCATGAACTCGCCGACAAAGCCGGACGTGGCTGGCAAACCGCAGTTAGCCATCGAGAACAGCACGAAGAAGGCAGCAAATTTCGGCATGCGGTTCACGACGCCGCCGTAGTCGGCGATGTTGCGGGTATGCATGCGGTCATACAGCACGCCGATGCACAGGAACATCGCGCCGGAGATGAAGCCGTGCGAGACCATCTGCACAATACCGCCCTGCACCGAAATGTCGTTGAACATGAAAAAGCCCAGGGTAACGAAACCCATGTGCGCGATCGACGAATAGGCGACCAGTTTTTTCATGTCGGTTTGCACCAAGGCAACCAGACCGATGTAGATCACGGCGATCAGCGACAAGGCGATCATGAAGCCGGACAGGTAGTGGCTGGCGTCTGGCGTGATCGGCAGCGAAAAACGCAGGAAACCGTAGGCGCCCAGTTTCAGCATGATGGCGGCCAGTACGGCCGAACCGCCGGTAGGCGCTTCCACGTGGACGTCCGGCAGCCACGTGTGGACCGGGAACATCGGCACTTTGACGGCAAACGCCATCAGGAAGGCCAAGAAGATGAAGATCTGTTCGTGCATCGTCAACTTGAACGCGTGCCAGGCCAGGATGTCGAAAGTGCCCGACACATTGCGCAGGTAGATGATGGCAACCAAGGTCAGCAAGGACCCAAAGAAGGTGTACAGGAAGAACTTGAACGACGCGTACACGCGGTTTGAACCGCCCCAGATACCGATGATGATGAACATCGGGATCAGGGTTGCTTCAAAGAAGAAGTAGAACAGCAAGCCGTCGAGCGCGCAGAACACGCCGATCATCAAGCCCGACAGGATCAGGAAGGCACCCATGTACTGGGCGACGCGCTTCTCGATCACTTGCCAAGCGGAAATGACGACGATGACCGTGATGAAGGCCGTCAGTGGCACGAACCACAGCGACAGACCGTCGATACCCAGCGAGTACCAGATATTGAAGGTCGCTATCCACGGTGCTTTTTCGACGAATTGCATGCCGTGCGCGGCGTTATCGAAATGCTGGATCAGCGGCAAGGTGCACAGCATGCTGAGCACGGCGCCAGCGAGCGACAGCCAGCGGGTAAAGCCCGCTTTGCTGTCACGGCCGAGAGCCAGGACCAGGACGCCGCAAATGATCGGCACCCAGATCGACAGACTCAGGTAAGGAGGTAATGTAGAAATCGTAGACTGCATCATGGTTCTCAGTATTCTTTTATCAGGTCAGCTTACTTAGCGGGCCAGAATGGCAGGAAATAGATCAGGAAGCCCAGCACGCCCAGGATCATCACGAATGCATAGTGATAGATGTAGCCAGTCTGCAACACTCGCGACAGCGAGGACAGCCAGGCGACGGCCTTGGCGCTGCCATTGACGACGAAACCGTCGATCAGCTTCTTGTCACCGAAGTTCCACAGGCCATTGCCCAACAAACGGGCACCGCCGGCGAACACGACTTCATTGAACTTATCCAGGTAGTACTTGTTGTCGAGCAAGGTGTGGATCGCGTGGAACTTGGCAAAGAACCAGGCCGGTACACGCGGGTTGACCATATAGCAGTAGTAAGCTGCCACCACGCCAGACAATGCCAGCCAGAACGGTGCCGTCGACAGGCCGTGGATCGCCATCGCCATCGCGCCGTGGAATTCATGCGACAACTCTTGCATTGCTGGATGGTTTTCGCCAACGAAGATCACGCCCTTGAAGAAATCGCCATGCAGCATCGGGCCGATGGTCAGGTAACCGATCAGCAGCGACGGGATCGCCAGCATCACCAGCGGGAACCACACGACGAACGGCGATTCATGCGGCTTCTGGCCAGGTTCCAGACCGTGGTGCGCGTGCTCGTCTTCCTCTTCTTCATGACCATGATCGTCATGCGCATCGCCGTGCGCGCCATGGGCCGCTTTCGGTGCGTGATGGTCGTCGTGACCGTGCGCGTGCGCTTGGCCGAAACGTTCCTTGCCATGGAAGACCAGGAAATACATGCGGAACGAATAGAAGGCGGTCACGAAGACGCCAGCGAGCACGGCGAACTGGGCAAAGCCAGCACCCCAGATGTGCGTCGCTTCGACGGCTTCGATGATGCTGTCTTTCGAGTAGAAACCGGAGAACAGCGGCGTGCCGATCAGGGCCAGCGAACCGACCAGGGACGTGATCCAGGTGATCGGCATGTATTTGCGCAGGCCACCCATGTTGCGGATGTCCTGGTCATGGTGCATGCCGATGATGACGGAACCGGCGCCCAGGAACAGCAGTGCCTTGAAGAAGGCGTGCGTCATCAGGTGGAACACGGCCACGGAGTACGCGGACGAGCCCAGCGCGACGGTCATATAGCCAAGCTGCGACAGGGTCGAGTAAGCGACGACGCGCTTGATGTCGTTCTGGATGATGCCCAGGAAACCCATGAACAGCGCCGTGATGGAGCCGATCACCAGGATGAACGATAGTGCCGTGTCGGACAGTTCGAACAGCGGCGACATGCGCGAGACCATGAATATACCGGCCGTCACCATCGTCGCGGCGTGTATCAGTGCCGAGATCGGGGTAGGACCTTCCATCGAGTCAGGCAGCCACACGTGCAGCGGGAACTGCGCCGATTTACCCATCGCGCCGATGAACAGGCAGATGCAGGCAACGGTCAGCAAGGCCCAGTCGGTGCCCGGCAAGCTCAACAGCGCCAGTTCCTCTTTCTTGGCGAACACTTCCTGGTAGTTCATGCTGCCGGCGTAGGCCAGCAGCAGGCCGATGCCCAGGATGAAGCCGAAGTCGCCCACGCGGTTGACCAGGAAAGCCTTCATGTTGGCAACGATGGCCGTCGGACGCTGGTACCAGAAGCCGATCAGCAGGTAAGAGACCAGGCCCACGGCTTCCCAACCGAAGAACAGTTGCAGGAAGTTGTTGGCCATGACCAGCATCAGCATCGAGAACGTGAACAGCGAGATGTAGGCGAAGAAGCGGTTATAGCCTTCGTCGTCTTTCATGTAGCCGATCGTGTAGATGTGCACCATCAGGGAGACAAAGGTGACCACGCACATCATCATCGCCGACAGCGAATCGATCTGGAAGCCCACTTCCATCTTCAGGGTGCCGATCGTCATCCAGTTATAGATCGTGCCATTGAATGTCGCGCCATCCATCACTGCCAGCAGTGTCTGCACCGACAGGATGAACGCAATCAGTACGCCCAGGATCGTCGCGGTATGCGACGTCTTGCGTCCGACCAAATTACCCAGAAACTGGGTGCCAAGCAAGCCTGCAATCGCAGCACCGGCCAGCGGCGCCAGCGGTACGGCAAGAAGGAGGTTAGGGTTGAGGAGTTGCCCCGCCATGATGAACCTTAATCGTTATTATTCGAGAGATCGAGTCTGAAAAACATCAGCCTTTGAGGCTGTCCAGGTCTTCGACGTTGATGGTATCCAGATTACGGAACATCACCACCAGAATAGCCAGACCGATAGCCGACTCAGCGGCGGCAACCGTCAGGATGAAGAAAACGAAGATCTGACCGGCCGCGTCGCCCATGAAATGGGAAAACGCGATGAAATTCATATTCACCGCCAACAACATCAATTCGATTGCCATCAGCAATACGATGATGTTCTTGCGGTTCAGGAAAATACCGACGATCGAGATTGCGAACAGGATCGCGCCCAGGACCAGGAAATGTGTGAGCGATAATGTCATGGTGCCTCCTTAACTTCCGGCTCAGCGGCAGGACGCTCGACAACCGCGTCCATCTTGATGATCTTCAGACGATCGTTGCGCTTGACGCGCACGGCATCGCCCGGAGCAAAATGCTTGGTGTCCTTGCGTTTGCGCAAAGTCAATGCGACTGCGGCAACGATGGCGACCAGCAGCACGACGGCCGCGATTTCGAAGGCGAACACGTATTTCGTGTAGATCAGCATGCCCAGTTCCTTGGTGCCGCCCAGGTTGACATTCACCGGCGCGATGCTAGGCGTAAAGTTGCGGAAACCGTGCCACAAGACAGCGGCCATTTCCAGCACGATGATCACACCCACCGTCACCGACAAAGGCAGATAGCCCCAGAAGCCTTCGCGCATGCGATCGATATTGATATCGAGCATCATGACCACGAAGAGGAACAGCACCATCACGGCGCCGACATACACCAATACCAGCACGATGGCCAGGAATTCAGCTTGCAGCAGCATCCAGATGCCTGCTGCGGAAAAGAAGGACAGCACCAGGAACAGTACTGCGTGGACCGGATTGCGTGCCGTGATAACGCGCGTCGCTGCCAGAATCAAGATCAGCGCGAAGGCGTAAAACAAAATTGTTTTAAAGTCCATAAAAAACCCAATAGACGTACAGATGAACGAGGGGCGCGCCGCAGCTTATCAGCTACGGCGCATCCATCAGCGATAAGGTGCGTCGGCGGCGCGCGCAGCAGCGATGTCATTTTCATAACGATCACCGACGGCCAGCAACATCTCTTTCGTGTAATACAAATCCCCGCGTTTTTCGCCGTGGTATTCCAGGATTTGCGTCTCGACGATCGAATCGACCGGGCAGGACTCTTCGCAGAAACCGCAGAAGATGCACTTGGTCAAGTCGATATCGTAACGCGTAGTGCGGCGCGAACCGTCGTCACGCTGTTCCGATTCGATCGTGATGGCCATCGCCGGGCAAACTGCTTCGCACAGTTTGCAGGCGATGCAGCGTTCCTCGCCGTTCGGGTAGCGGCGCAACGCGTGCAAGCCTCGGAAACGCGGCGAGATCGGTGTCTTCTCTTCCGGGAATTGCACCGTGATCTTGCGCGAAAACATGTACTTGCCTGTCAACGCCATGCCCTTGATCAGCTCACCTAACAAGAGGCTGCTGAAGAAATCTTTTACCTTATCCATTCGTATGCACTCTCTTACTTCCAAATATTCCAGGATGTCTGCATCCAGGCAGCGATGAAGACCAGGTAGACCAGCGTCAACGGGATAAACACTTTCCAGCCGAGGCGCATGATCTGGTCATAACGATAGCGTGGGAAAGTACCGCGCACCCAGATAAACACCGAGACGATGAAGAAGGTCTTGGCGAACAACCAGAAGAAACCGCCGAAACCACCCCAGAACTCAAGGAAAGCAAATGGTGCGGACCAACCACCGAGGAACATGATCGAAGCCAGTGCAGCGATCAGTATCATGTTGGCGTATTCGGCCAGCATGAACATGGCGTAGGCCATACCCGAGTACTCGACCATGTGGCCGGCGACGATTTCCGACTCGCCTTCGACGACGTCGAACGGGTGACGGTTGGCTTCAGCCAGGCCCGACACCAAGTAAATAACGAACATCGGCAGCAGCGGCAGCCAGTTCCACGACAGGAAGTTGACGCCCTTGTCGGCGAAGAAGCCGATTTGCTGGCCGCCAACGATATCGATGAAGTTCAGGCTGCCTGAAACCATCAACACGATGACCATCACGAAGCCCATCGGAATTTCATACGAAATCATCTGTGCCGAAGCACGCATGGCGCCCATGAACGAGTACTTCGAGTTCGAAGCCCAGCCGGCGATGATGATGCCATAGACTTCCATCGAGGTAATCGCCAGCAGCATCAGCAAGCCTGCGTTGACGTTGGCCAGTACGGCTTGCGGGCCGAACGGCACGACCGACCAGGCGGCCAGCGCCGGCATGATGGTCATGATCGGACCGATCACGAACAAGCCCTTGGCAGCCTTGCTTGGGATGATGATCTCTTTGAACAAGAGTTTCAGCGCATCGGCGATCGGTTGCAGCAAGCCCAATGGACCCACGCGGTTCGGGCCGACGCGGATCTGGATCCAGCCGATCAGCTTGCGTTCCCACAAGGTCAGGTAGGCAACCAGGCCCATCAGCGGCAACAGCACGCACAAGATCTTGATCAGAGTCCAGAAGAACGGCCAGGAGCCGCCCAGCAGATCCTGGCCGCTGCTGTTGATGACGTTTACAAATTCAGGCAGAGCCATCAGATTTTCCCCTCTGCTGTTTCAACTGTGATGTCACCGAACATGCCGCCCAGGCTGGCCGTCGAGGCATGCGCCGCCGACACTTTGACCACATTGGCTGGCAGGCCGGCATGGATTGCCGCCACCAGGATGGCGCTGCCGGAGCCTTGCGCCACTTTGACCTTATCGCCCGCCTTGATGCCCAGCTTGCCAGCCAGTTCGGCCGATAAATGGGCTTGTGGCGCAGCGCCATCGACCGTGCGTTGCAACGGTTCGGAGCGGCGTACCAGCGCATCGGCGAAGTAAATCGGCACGTCGGCGATGCGTTGCAGCTTTGGTGAAGCCGGTGCGTACGTCGCCGCTTCTGGCGCGTTCTTGGCCACATTGTTCAGCTGTGCCGACAAATCGGTCACGCCGGCACCAAACGCTTCGTCGCGGATCGCTTCGGAGGTGTCGTAGTCGAAACCGGCCAGGCCCAGGATGTTGCCCAGGACGCGCAGTACTTTCCAGGCTGGACGCGTTTCGGCCAGCGGTTTGACGCTGCCATTGAAACTTTGTGCACGGCCTTCGCAGTTCACAAACGTGCCCGAGGTTTCGGCGAACGGCGCGATCGGCAGCAAGACATCGGCGTAATCCATGCCGTGCTTGAAGGCCGACATCGCCACGACCATCTCGGCGCTATCGAGAGCGGCGCGGGCCGCTTGTGGATTGGCGCTATCCAATTCCGGCTCGGCGTGCAGCAGCACGTAAGCTTTCTTCGGCACGGCAAAGGCAGCTTGTGCCTTGGCTTGCGCCTTGGCGACCAGGTGCGCACCTACCGTGTTGGCAGCTTCCGTCAGGTAACCGAGCTTGGCGCCCGTCTGTTCGGCGATCCATTGCGCGGCAGCATGCAGTTGCGACGCTTGCGGGTGTTGCGTTGCCGCATTACCCAGCAGCACGGCGCCATGGTCGCCAGCCATCAGGCTGGCGGCGATGGCGACCGCCACGTCCGAGGCGATGACCGCTTCAAAACCGTTAGGCGCGGCGATATCTTTCGCTTTGGCAACAGCGACGACGACTTCCGACAAGGCCGCCAGCCAATCGCTAGGCGCGACAATCATCTTGTTGGCGATGGTGATCAGCTGATCATCGTCGCAAGCGTGCAGGATCGACAGCTTGCCGCCGCCCTTGACCGAGGCGCGCAAACGCGTGGCCAGCAAGGGATGATCCTTGCGCAGGAACGAACCGATGACGAAGGCGCGCTTGATCTGGCCAAATTCGCTGATCGGCATGCCCAACCATGGTTTCACACTGGCGTCGAGCGCGAAATCGGTCTGGCGCAGGCGGAAGTCGACGTTCTCGCTACCGAGGCCGTGCGCGACTTTTTGCAGCAGGACCAGCTCTTCTACCGTCGAATGCGCAGTGGCCAGCGCGGCGATGGCGTCAGCGCCATGCTCGTGCTTGATATTTTTCAAACCGTGCGCCACGTATTCCAGCGCCGTTTGCCAATCGACTTCTTTCCACTCATTGCCTTGTTTCAGCATCGGCGAAGTCAGGCGTTCGGCACTGTCGAGCGCATCGTACGAGAAACGGTCCTTGTCCGAGATCCAGCACTCGTTGACGGCTTCGTTTTCGAGTGGCAATACGCGCTTGACCTTGCCAGCTTTCACTTGCACGATCAGGTTGCTGCCCAGGCCGTCGTGCGGGCTGACCGATTTGCGGCGCGACAGTTCCCATGTACGGGCGCTGTAGCGGAACGGCTTCGAAGTCAGTGCGCCTACCGGGCACAGGTCGATCATATTGCCCGACAGTTCGGAGTCGACCGTCTGGCCGACAAACGAGACGATTTCCGAGTGTTCGCCGCGACCGATCATGCCCAACTCCATCACGCCGGCCACTTCTTGGCCAAAGCGTACGCAGCGGGTGCACTGGATGCAGCGCGACATTTCCTGCATGGACACCAGCGGACCGGCTTCCTTGGGCTGCACCACGCGCTTGTCTTCCTTGTAGCGCGATTCGCTCTTGCCGTAGCCCACAGCCAAGTCTTGCAACTGGCATTCGCCGCCCTGATCGCAGATAGGACAATCGAGCGGGTGGTTAATGAGCAAGAATTCCATGACCGACTTTTGCGCCTGCACAGCTTTATCGCTGGCGGAGCGCACGATCATGCCGGCACTGACCGGGGTCGCACAAGCGGGCAAAGGCTTGGGCGCCTTTTCCACTTCGACCAGGCACATGCGGCAGTTCGCTGCAATCGACAATTTCTTGTGATAGCAGAAGTGCGGAATGTAGGTTCCCAATTTGTTGGCGGCGTCCATCACCATGCTACCAGCAGGGACTTCGACTTTTTTGCCGTCTATTTCGATTTCAACCATGGTGATCGTTACCTGACGCAGCTTAGATATATGCGGGCACTAAGCAATGCTTGTGCTCGATATGATATTCAAATTCTTCACGGAAATTCTTAATGAAGGCCCGTACCGGCATGGCAGCCGCATCGCCCAGCGCGCAAATGGTGCGGCCCTGGATGTTGTCGGCGATCGAGTTGAGCATATCGAGGTCGTCTGGACGACCCTGCCCTTGCTCGATGCGATGCACCATGCGGTACATCCAGCCTGTGCCTTCACGGCAAGGCGTACACTGGCCGCACGATTCTTCAAAGTAGAAGTAGGACAGGCGTTCCAGCGCCTTCACCATGCAGCGTGTTTCATCCATCACGATGACGGCACCCGAACCCAACATCGAGCCGGCTTTGGCGATCGAGTCGTAGTCCAGGTCGGTCTGCATCATGATGTCGCCGCGAATCACCGGCGCGGACGAGCCGCCAGGGATCACGGCCTTGATCTTTTTGCCACCGCGCATGCCACCTGCCAGTTCCAGCAGTGTGGCGAACGGGGTGCCGAGCGGAACTTCGTAGTTGCCCGGCTTTTCCACGTCGCCCGAGATCGAGAAGATCTTTGAACCACCGTTATTGGGCTTGCCCATCGCCAGATATTTCTCTGGGCCGATGTTCAGCACGAATGGCACGGCGGCGAAGGTTTCCGTGTTGTTGATCGTCGTCGGCTTGCCGTACAAACCAAACGAGGCAGGGAAAGGCGGCTTGAAGCGCGGCTGGCCTTTCTTGCCTTCCAGGGACTCCAGCAAGGCCGTTTCTTCGCCGCAGATGTAGGCGCCATAACCATGGTGCGCATGCAACTGGAACGAGAACTCGCTACCCATGATCTTGTCGCCCAGGAAACCGGCGGCACGCGCCTCTTCCAGCGCTTCTTCGAAACGCAGGTATTCCTGGAAGATTTCACCGTGAATATAGTTGTAGCCGACGGTGATGCCCATCGCATAAGCGCCAATGGCCATGCCTTCGATCAGCGCATGGGGATTGTAACGAATGATGTCGCGGTCCTTGAAAGTACCGGGTTCGCCTTCATCTGTATTGCAGACGAGGTATTTTTGGCCCGGGAACTGGCGCGGCATGAAGCTCCACTTCAAGCCGGTAGGAAAACCTGCGCCGCCACGGCCGCGCAAGGACGAAGCCTTGAGGTCGGCGATGATCTGTTCCGGCGTGATTTTCTCTTCCAGGATACGCCGCAGGGCCGAATAACCGCCGCGGTTCACATAATCTTGCAAATGCCAGTTTTTACCATCCAGATCCTTGAGGATCAATGGATCGATATGGCGATTGTGGAGTGACGTCATTTCTTGAGTTCCTCCAGCATGGCGTCGATTTTTTCGTTCGACATCCAGCTGCACATGGTTTTATTACTGACCAGCAAGACAGGCGCATCGCCGCAAGCGCCCATGCACTCGCCCTCAACCAGGGTGAACTGGCCATCAGCGGTGGTTTCGCGGAAATCAATACCCAATTTCTGCTTCAGGTACTCTGCAGCGCGCACGCCGCCCGACAGGGCGCATGGCAGGTTGGTGCACACGGTGATCTTGTGCTTGCCCACGGGTTTCACGTTATACATATTGTAGAACGTGGCCACTTCCTGCACGGCAATGGCTGGCATGCGGATGTATTCGGCCAGTTCCTTCATGGTTTCCGGCGCCAACCAGCCCAGTTCATCCTGGGCATGGGCCAGCGCGGCCATGACAGCCGACTGACGCTGGTCAGCCGGGTACTTGGCCAACTCGCGGTCAATTTTTTTATAGCATTGCTCTGATAACAACATACTTTTTGCCTCTTAGCGGTCAATACTGCCGAACACGATATCTTGCGTCCCGATGATGGTCACGGCGTCGGCAAGCATGTGCCCACGCGCCATCTCGTCGAGCGACTGCAAGTGAGCGTAGTCTGGCGCGCGCAGTTTCATGCGGTACGGCTTGTTGGCGCCATCGGACACCAGGTAGACACCGAACTCGCCCTTCGGGTGTTCCACGGCGCTGTAAGCCTCGCCTGGCGGCACGTGGAAACCTTCGGTAAACAGCTTGAAGTGGTGAATCAATGACTCCATGTTGGTCTTCATGTCGACGCGGCCCGGAGGCGCCACCTTGCGGTTGCTGGTCATGACAGGACCTTCATTGTTGCGCAGCCACTCCACGCATTGCTTGATGATACGGTTCGACTGGCGCAACTCTTCCACGCGGACCAGGTAGCGGTCGTAGCAATCGCCGTTGGTACCGATAGGAATGTCGAAATCCATCAAGTCGTACACTTCGTACGGCTGTTTCTTGCGCAAATCCCACTGCACGCCAGAGCCGCGCAGCATGGCGCCCGTGAAGCCCATGGCCAGCGCATCTTCGGGCGAGACCACGCCGATGCCGACGGTACGCTGCTTCCAGATACGATTGTCGGTCAACAAGGTTTCGTACTCGTCCACGGAATTGGGGAAACGGCGCGCGAAATCTTCAATGAAGTCCAGCAGGGAACCCTGGCGGTTTTCGTTGAGCTTGGAAATGGCCTTGGCGTTGCGGATGATCGAGGCCTTGTGCTGCGGCATCGCGTCCGGCAAGTCGCGGTACACGCCACCAGGACGGTAGTAAGCGGCGTGCATGCGCGCGCCCGACACTGCCTCGTAGGCGTCGAACAAGTCTTCGCGGTCGCGGAAGCAATACAGGAACGGCCCCATGGCGCCAACGTCCAGCGCGTGGGTACCGAGCCACATCAGGTGATTCAGGATGCGCGTCATCTCGTCGAACATGACGCGGATGTATTGCGCGCGCAGCGGCACTTCCAGGCCCAGCATCTTTTCGATGGCCATCACGTACGCGTGCTCATTGCACATCATCGACACATAGTCGAGACGGTCCATGTAAGGCACGGATTGCAGATAGGTCTTTTGCTCGGCCAGCTTTTCGGTGGCGCGGTGCAGCAGGCCGATATGCGGGTCGGCGCGCTGGATGACTTCGCCATCCATCTCCAGCACCAGGCGCAGCACGCCGTGCGCGGCCGGATGCTGTGGCCCAAAGTTCAGGGTGTAGTTCTTAATCTCAGCCATTATTTCATCCCGTAATGTTCTTCGCGGATCACGCGCGGCACGTTTTCCCGCGGCTCGATCGTCACGGGCTGGTAAATCACGCGCTTTTGTTCCGGATCGTAGCGCATCTCGACATAGCCGGAGACGGGGAAATCCTTGCGGAACGGGTGGCCGATGAAACCATAATCGGTCAGCAGGCGGCGCAAGTCGTTGTGGCCTTCGAAGAGGATACCCAACAGGTCGAACGCTTCGCGCTCATACCAGTTGACGGCACGCCAAATATTCACCACGGACGGCAGCAGCGGCATGTCGTCGTCGGGCGCGAACACGCGCACGCGCACGCGCCAGTTGTGCTTGACCGACAGCAAGTGCGAAACGGCCGCAAAACGCAGGCCGTCCCAGCTACCATCGCCATAGGTCGAGTAGTCGACGCCGCACAAATCGAGCAATTGCTCGAAATGCAGGCTCGGATCGTCGCGCAAGGTCTGCATCACGCCCAAGTAGTCTTCGGCCTTGACGACCAAGGTGACTTCGCCCAGCGCAACAGTTGTGCTAACGCGATCGCCCAGGGCAGTGCCGAGGGCGATTTGCAATACTTCTAAATGTGTTGTCATAATCTGGAGCGCCCCGGTTAGCGTGCGATCGTGCTGGTACGCTTGATCTTGTTCTGCAACTGCATGATACCGTACAGCAAGGCTTCAGCGGTCGGAGGACAGCCAGGCACATACACGTCGACGGGCACGATGCGGTCGCAACCACGCACCACAGAGTAGGAGTAATGGTAGTACCCGCCGCCATTGGCGCAGGAACCCATCGAGATGACCCAGCGTGGCTCTGCCATCTGGTCGTAGACCTTGCGCAAGGCCGGCGCCATCTTGTTGCACAGGGTGCCGGCAACGATCATGACGTCAGACTGACGCGGCGACGGACGAAACACGACGCCGAAACGGTCCATATCGTAGCGGGCTGCGCCCACATGCATCATTTCGACCGCACAGCAGGCCAAACCAAACGTCATCGGGAACATAGACCCGGTGCGCGCCCAGTTGATCAGCTTGTCTGCCGAGGTGGTGATGAAACCTTCGCTTAATACGCCTTCAATAGCCATGGCTTATTCCCAATCAAGGGCACCTTTCTTCCAAATGTACCAAAATCCGACCACGAATTCAGCGATGAACACCATCATCGTGACGAAACCGGCCCAGCCCAGGTCGCGCATTGCAACGCCCCATGGGAAAAAGAATGCTGTTTCCAGATCGAACAAAATAAACAGGATTGCGACCAGGTAGTAGCGCACATCGAATTTCATGCGCGCGTCTTCGAATGCTTCAAAGCCACATTCGTACGGGGAGAGTTTTGCTGCGTCAGGTTTGTTAGGACCTAACAGGCGTCCCAGGAGCTGGGGCGCGATACCGACACCGAGGCCGATAATAATGAACAGCAGGACGGGGAAATAGTTTTCGAGGTTCACGATTGATAAGCTTATATTGAACGATCGGTTAAATGAGGACACTGCGATCACTGCAGCGTATTCTAACGCACGACCCCAATCAAAGCTAAGACCAGGATCGAACGACACATCCTCGTAAAAAAAGCCAGCAACTTTGTACGAGCCATGGCTCGTGCGCCGTTGCTGGCTTCTGATTTCTGGTGCCGACGACGAGACTCGAACTCGTACAGCTTGCGCCACTACCCCCTCAAGATAGCGTGTCTACCAATTTCACCACGTCGGCGGTAAGGCCCGTATTCTACTCTGCTTTGCCGCTAAAGTTAATGCACAAATGCATTAAAACACAGATAAAAACGATAAATTTTTACATCTTCCAGCGCGTCACGACTTTTTCCTGCCGCACTGCTAAAACATTGAGCAATTATCTGCCCGTAATGAGAATTACTCTCGACGAGGTATCGAGATACTACGTAGCTGTTTAGATATGGGTGATCATATTCCAACTCGCAGCCTGCCATTTTTCAGGGCCAGGTTGCTTTTGAGTACACTGTTGAATCCTGTCACCTAACTACCAGCGCCATGAGCCAAGCCCTTCACAGCCAAGCCCGCACTACTCATCTGATCCGTGACGAAATCCGCAAATCGACGCTCTCTCAACGGGAACTGGCTGAGCGCTACAACGTTAGTCGTCTGACGATCCGCAAATGGCAGAACCGCGACAGCGCCGAGGATCTTTCGCACCGGCCACGTATCATGCACACCACGCTCACGCCTGCGCAGGAATTGATCGTCGTGGAGCTGCGCACCACGCTGCTGCTGCCCACCGACGACCTGCTGGCGGTGGCCCGCGAGTTCGTCAATCCAGCGCTTTCGCGCGCCGCCCTGGGGCGCTGCCTGCGTCGCCATGGTGTCTCCAGCCTGCTTGAACTGGCCGCCCGGGAAACCGATAAGCCCGTCACCAAAAAGTCGTTCAAGGACTACGAGCCCGGCTTTTTACATATGGATATCAAGTACTTGCCGCAGATGCCTGACGAAACCGAACGCCGTTACCTGTTCGTCGCCATCGACCGCGCCACGCGTTGGGTCTTCATGGAGATCTATGCCGACCAGTCCGACAGTAGTAGCACCGACTTCCTGATCAAGCTCAACAAAGCCTGTCCGATCGCCATCGTCAAGCTGCTCACCGACAATGGCAGCCAGTTCACCGACCGCTTTAGCAGCAAGAAAAAAGACCCGGAAACGGGCGACCGGATTCCCAGCGGCAAGCACGCGTTTGACGTGCTATGCAGACAACTGGCGATCGAACATCGCCTGATCCCGCCACGTCATCCGCAGACCAACGGCATGGTGGAACGCTTCAACGGCCGCATCAGCGAGGTCGTCAATCAGACCCGTTTCGCATCCAGGGCCGAGCTCGAATCAACACTACGCAATTACCTGAAAATCTATAACCACAACATCCCACAGCGTGCTCTCAACAACGAAACGCCGATTCAGGCAATGAAGAAATGGCAGGCAAAAAAGCCACAATTATTCGTTAAACGTGTTTATAACCAGGCGGGTCTTGACACGTAGCAACTACGCAGTTACTACGCAGTTACTATCCAATTACTTCGGAATCGCGCCTGCCGGCGTGCTGGCAACCGGGGCTGCCGCTGCTGGAGCGCTGGCCGCCGGCGCTGCAGGCAGCGTCGTCGGGATGGCACCGGCGCCGGTGACTGGCACTGGCTTGACGACTTTATCCATCACGCCGCCACCGACCGTGGTGGCGCGCTGATTGGCCATCAGCGACAGGGCCAGCGTGGCGCCGAAGAAGATCGCGGCAGCGACACCGGTCGATTTCGACATAAAGTTCGATGAACCCGTCGCACCGAACAGGCTGCCCGAGGCGCCCGAACCGAAGGCAGCACCCATGTCGGCGCCCTTGCCGTGCTGCAGCAACACCAGCGCGATAATCGACAATGCGGAAATAACCTGTACTACCACTACCAGATTGAACATCATGTTCATTGCAATTCCATTCTTAGTTTAAATTAATTCAATCAACGGCGTGAATAATTGCCAGGAAATCCGCCGCCTTCAATGCTGCCCCACCGATCAGACCGCCATCAATATCCGGCATTGCCATCAATTCTTTCGCGTTCTCCGGCTTCATGCTGCCGCCGTACAAGATCTGCACGCCGGCCGCCGCTACCGCATTCTTTACCGCCAACTGGCCGCGCAACACCTGATGCACGTCCTGCGCCATTTGCGGCGTGGCCGTCTTGCCAGTACCAATGGCCCACACCGGCTCATACGCCAGCACCAGTTTCGCCACGTCGGCGACGGAAATGGCCGCCAGCACGGCGCCCAATTGCTGCGCCACGACGGCGTCGGTCTGGCCCGCTTCGCGCTGCGCCAGGGTCTCGCCTATGCAAACGATAGGCGTGATGCCTGCCGCCAGCGCGGCTAGCGTCTTGGCCGCCACCTGCGCATCGCTCTCGCCATGGTAGGCACGACGCTCGGAATGCCCGATCACCACATAACCGCAAGCAAAATCTTGCAGCATGGCGGCCGAGATTTCTCCCGTGTATGCACCACTGGCATGCGCAGATACATCCTGCGCGCCCCAGCCAAGCGCCGAGCCTGCCAATTGCGCCTGGCACTGCGCCAGATACGGCGCAGGCACGCAGACGGCGCTGGCGGCGCCAGAGGCAGCCAGACCAGCAACTATTTCAGACAATAACACCGCGTTCGAGGTGCGACTGCCGTTCATTTTCCAATTTCCGACGACGAGTTTGCGACGCATAGTAGCCTAAATTCTAATAACCCGTCATTCTAACTCCGGCACCGAGGCCGGTCAAACAGGCAGTGCCACGTTTCAGGCAACTTGCAGCATGATCTTGCCCACGTGCGTGCTCGATTCCATCAAGGCATGCGCTTCGCCGGCTTTTTCGATTGGGAAAGTTTGATAGATCACCGGTTTGATCTTGCCCGCCTCGATCAGCGGCCAGACAGTCGTGCGCAGGTGCTTCGCGATGGCAGCCTTGAAGGCCACGGAACGGGGGCGCAAGGTCGAACCGCTGATACTGAGGCGGCGGCGCAGCACTTGCCCCAGGTCGACGGTAGCCTTGCTGCCGCCCTGCACGGCGATCAGGCCGATGCGACCATCGTCGGCAAGACAATCGATTTCGCGCGGCAAGTAATCGCCTCCCACCATGTCGAGGATGACATCCACACCACGGCCTGCCGTCAACTCCTTGACGACGGCAACGAAATCTTCCGTGCGGTAATTGATGCCCCGTTCGGCGCCCAGTGCTTCGCAGGCGCGCGCCTTCTCGTCGCTACCGGCCGTGGCGAATACGCGGTGGCCGAGCGCGGCCGCCAATTGAATCGCCGCCACGCCGATGCCGGACGTGCCGCCCTGCACCAGCAAGGTTTCACCCTCGGCCAGCGCACAGCGGTCGAAGACATTGCTCCAGACGGTAAAGAAGTTTTCCGGCAGGGACGCGCCTTCGAGCGCCGTCAAGCCGTGCGGCAAGGGCAAGCATTGCCCGCTTGGGGCGGCACAGTATTCGGCATAGCCGCCACCCTGCACCAGGGCGCAGACCAGGTCGCCCTTCTGCCATCCGGTATTGGCAAAATCGCCATCGACGACTTCACCGGCCACTTCCAGGCCCGGCAAGTCGGATGCACCGGCCGGCGGCGCATATTTCCCCAGGCGCTGCAACACGTCGGGACGGTTAATGCCGGCCGCGTGCACCTTAATGAGCAGCTCGCCCGCTTTAAATTGCGGCATGGGACGTTGCGTGATCTGCAAAACGTCGGCGGGACCTGGCTGGCTGATGGCAACTGCGCGCATGGGGCGACTCTCTCAAGGAAAAACGCCGATTGTACGCCAAGCCACCGACCGTTGCAGCCACCTCTTGCGGCCACCACTTGCGGCAGGCTGCGCGTCAGCCGGCACCCGTCTTCGACTGGCGCGGCAAGGGCGTGCCCGGCTTCCACTGCGCCGACAGGGCCTGACCTTCCTCTACTTGCTCATGCGTCATCTTGCGCAACACGGCGGCGCGCTGGTCGGCCGCATTGGCGTTGCCATTTGCCGCTGCCAGGTTCCACAACATGTAGGCGATGACGTTGTCCTGCTGCACGCCACCGATGTGGTAGCGATACATCAGTCCCAGCACCTGCTGCGCCTGCGCATGATTCTGTTCGGCCGCCTTGCGGAACCAGCTGACGGCCTGATTATGGTCTTGCAGTACGGCGTTACCCGTGTAATACATGGCGCCCACCACATACTGGGCATCGGCCTTGCCCTGCTCGGCCGCCTTGCGGTGCCAAAACATGGCTTGCCTGTAATCCTGCGGCAAGCCGCGCCCCATGTAATACATCAAACCCAGCAAATGCTGCGCGTCGGCATTGCCAATCTTCGCAAGAGGTACTATTTCCTTGTGGGCCAGCGCGTAATTCTTGTTGTTGTAGGCGCTGGCGCCTTCGACGAAGCCGGCCCGCGCGGGTAGCTGTATCGTCAACAGCATGAGTAATGTAATGATCAGTTTTTTCATCGGAATGGGATGTGGTCTGACTACTTATTCTTTTCCTGCGAATTTTTTCCTACCAATAACACCTGCGGCAGGATGCTTTTATTTCCAGCTGACTTTGCCCAAGCCATCGACGCTGACATCGCGGTTGGCTGGCTTGCCGTACACCACCACCGAACCGAGTCCGCTCAAGCTCAGCTTGGCATACGTATGGGCATGCACCGTGGCATTGCCGAGGCCGCTCAATTCGAGGTTGACGGCGTCCGCTTCGAACTGCTGCGCATTCAGACTACCCAGTCCGCCCAGGCTGGCCTTCAGGAGGCGCCCGCGCCCCCCCAACACCACCGAGCCCGCACCCTGCAAATCCAGCTCGGCCCGCTCATTATTACCAACCCAGAGCTGCATGCTGCCCACGCCGCCCAGGCTGGCATCGAGCTTGCGGTAGTCGCCCACCAGCTTGATGCTGCCCGCCCCTTCCAGCGACAGCGTTAGCTCCTCGCCCTTGAAACCGCTGATGTCGGTGCTGCCAAAGCCTTCCGAGCTCAGTTCGCGCAAGTTCGGCAGGACCAGTTCGGCGCGTATCGCTGCGGGCGATATCTTGAAGCCACGCACTGCCGTCTCGATGTGCAGGGTATCGCCACTTTGCACCGTGCTGACATCGGCGATGTAGCGCTTGTCGGCCGTGATGCTCAGCGAAGGCACGTTACCTTGGCGTATGCGCACTTCCATCACGCCATCGAGCTTGACGCGCACCACGCGGGCGTCGATGTTGCGCATTTCCAGCAAACGCGTCTCGGCGACCGCGCCGCGGACCAGGCCCAGTGTGGCCAGGAACAGCAGTGCCAAT
Organism: Janthinobacterium sp. CG_23.4; assembly: GCF_029892305.1. NCBI lineage: Bacteria > Pseudomonadati > Pseudomonadota > Betaproteobacteria > Burkholderiales > Oxalobacteraceae > Janthinobacterium > Janthinobacterium sp. CG_23.4. The sequence goes on from NZ_JARXUX010000001.1 coordinate 3,278,330, forward strand.
TGCAATGTCTTTTTCATCTAGTGCATCCTCGGTATCTTGTTTTTATCTGTCTGGCCGCCAGCCAGGGGCGCCCGCCTTGCTCGCGCAGCAGCACTGTAGCAGCGCCAAAAATTGCTGACAATGATTTTGACGCCGCATAGTATCGTCGCCCACAGCAGCGGGGCCCGGCATCGCGCCAGGGCAGGCAAGCAGAATTGCGGCAGGCACAGAGCGCATCGGTGAGCGCGACCTGCAACGAGCAACGTGCAACGAGCAACGTGCAACAGAGGTTGCTCGCGGCCTTATGCGAAACGTGATTTTTCTGCGGCGCTCAGACGCTTGGCCTTGACCAAGACCACCGGCATGCTGGCCTTGCCATGCACTGCGGGCACGCTGGCCGTCGAGCTTGCCACTTGCAGGGCGGGAGCGGCCGGGGCGATGGCGTAGCAGCTGATGCTGAGCACGATGGCGGCGGCAACGGCAATGATTTCCATGTTTTTAGCGACGTTCATGATGTTCTCCTCGGGTGTCTGGCAGTGGGCTTGCGGTATGGTGTCACTATAGCCATACCGCCCCCGGCCGACACGCCGATTGCGACGAACTGCACTTTTGGCAGGCTGGCCTGACAAAAACGCGGATGAACGTGGCGCATCAACATTGCCTATCCACGTCGCCGATCAGCATCACAACTGCGGCGCGCTTAAAACTCTTCCCACTCGTCGGCGCCGGACTTGGCCGCCTTGAGCGGCTTGGCCGGCGACATCGGCTTGACCGGCGACAGAGCACGGGCCGGCGCGCGCGGAGCCGACGCTGCCGGCCTGGCCTTGGGGCGCTTCACGGGCGCGGACGCCGCAGCAACACCCGCATCGCCCAGGCGGAACATGCCGACGGCCTGCGCCAGGTCCACCGCCTGCTCCTGCAGGCTTTCTGCTGCCGCGGCCGCCTGTTCGACCAGCGCGGCGTTTTGCTGCGTCATGGTATCCATGTGGGTCACTGCCGTATTGATCTCGCCAATGCCGGCACTCTGCTCGCGGCTGGCCACCGTGATCTCACTCATGATGGTCGTCAATTGCTGTACCGAAGCGACCACCTGATCCATGGTCTGGCCCGCTTCATCGACAAGGCGGCCGCCAGCGTCCACCTTCTCCACCGAATCGCCGATCAATTCCTTGATTTCCCTGGCCGCCTGGCTGGAGCGCTGCGCCAAGTTGCGCACTTCTGACGCCACCACGGCAAAGCCCCTGCCCTGCTCGCCCGCCCGCGCCGCCTCGACGGCAGCATTCAGCGCCAGGATATTGGTCTGGAAAGCAATACTATCGATCACGCCGATAATATCGACGATCTTGCGCGAACTTTCCTGGATGCCGGACATGGTACCGACCACCTGCAGCATCACGTGGCCGCCCTTGGCCGCCACTTCCGAAGCGGACACGGCCAGCTCGTTGGCGGTGTGCGCGTTTTCCGCATTCTGCCTGACCGTCGATGTCAACTCATCCATCGAACTGGCTGTTTCTTCCAGCGCACCGGCCTGCGCTTCCGTGCGCGAAGACAGGTCGGCGTTGCCGGCGGCGATATCGGCCGACTCGCTGCGCACCATGGCGCTGATGTTGCGGATCTGCAGCAGCACGGTGGAGATCTTTTCAACGAATAAATTGAAGGCCTTGGCGATCTGCGCCAGTTCATCGGCGCCTTGCGCATCGAGGCGGCTGGTCAGGTCGCCGTCGCCGGTGGCGATCGCTTCCATCGCATCGCGCACCAGGACCAGGCGGCGCAGGGCGCGCGCCACCAGCGCGCTCAATACGGCGGCGGCCAGGGCCAGCACCAGCAAGGCCGTCAAGACCGAGGAGCGCAGCATGGAACTGAGCGCTTGCGTCGCTTCTGCGCGGTCGAGCACGGTAGCGAGCAGCCAGTCGCTGCCCGGCACCTTGCTCACGTGCAAGATGCCATCGCGCTCGCCAATGCGGATGACGCCGCCATCGCCGCTCTTTTCAATATCGCCCAGCACCTGCGCGCTCAGGCCCGGCGCCAGCTCGGCCAAGGGCTTCAAGATCAGCTTGCCGTCCGGGTGGGCGATGATCTTGCCGCCGCCATCGACGAGGAAGCCGTAGCTGGACGCGGTTGGCTTGATCGAGGCCACATTTTGCAGCACGGCATCCATCATCACGTCAGCCGCCATCACCCCCGTCACGCTCCCCTTGCCGCCCAGCGGCTCGGCAAACGTCACCACCAGCTTGCCCGTGCTGGCGCCGATATACGGCGCCGTGATGATGGGACCGCCCGATTCGGATGCCTTCTTGTACCAGGGCCGCGCCGTGGGATCGTAGTCGGCGGCGCGCTTGCGCTCCTGTGAAAAGACCGCGTGCTTATCGGCATAGCCGATATACGCCATGTCAAACGTGCCCGCCTGCTCGGCCGCCTTCAAGGCCGGCAGCGGATCGGCCGCCGTGGCGGCCTGCTTGAGCGAAGCCACGGTGGCTTGCTTGGAGCGCAACCATTCGGCGATGGCCGCCGCATGGCTGTGCGACAGCTGCAACATCTGCGTGTCGAGCGCGGCCAAGGTGCTTGAGCGCGTGGTATAGAAATTGGCGATGGCAACGGCCAGCATGGCCAGCACGACGATGGAAACGGCGATGGCGATCAACCGTACCTTAAGGGAGGACAACATGGGGCATCCAATAGAAAAGGGGAATCGGGAAAGCATTTCCATCCTCGGGGAATACGATTTTATCGTCAAGCAATACCGACAGTCGATTACTCATAAACAACAATTGATACCGGATATAGACTGCATCTGATCGCGCAGCTTGCGCCAGGCAGCGCTGCCGACGTGGGCGCATTGTCCAGCGGCACCAGAACACCGGACGCGACAACATGCAGCAAGACGACGGCCAGCGCGCATCGTGGGCGCCTGCTGCATCTGCAAGTAAGAAAACGCGGCCTTGCGGCTGGTATCAAGATCGATGCACGAGTCGTGCACACATCTTCGATGGCGCACCAACAAAACGCAAAAAACCGCCAGGGCTTGCGCGCTGGCGGCTTTTGAGACTGCGGCCAAAGCCGCGGTCTGGCGAACTGAAACGAACTTAAGCGGCTGGCGCTTCGTTGCCTTCAGCAGCTTTCATCGACAGCTTCAAACGGCCACGGTCGTCCGTTTCCAGCACTTTGACGCGTACCAGCTGACCTTCTTTCAGGTAGTCGGCCACGGCGTTGACACGCTCACTGGCGATCTGCGAGATGTGCAGCAAGCCGTCCTTGCCTGGCATGACTTGCACGATGGCGCCGAAGTCCAGCAGTTTCAGCACGGTGCCTTCGTAGGTCTTGCCCACTTCAACGGAAGCGGTCAGCTCTTCGATGCGGCGCTTGGCTTCCTGGCCGGCAGCAGCGTCCACGGAAGCGATGGTGACCACGCCTTCGTCGCTGATGTCGATCTGGGTGCCCGTCTCTTCGGTCAGCGCGCGAATCACGGCGCCGCCCTTGCCGATCACGTCACGGATTTTTTCCGGGTTGATCTTGATGGTGATCAGACGCGGTGCGAAATCGGACAGTTCGGTTTTAACGTGCGGCATGGCTTTTTGCATTTCACCCAGGATGTGCTCGCGGCCTTCCTTGGCTTGCGCCAGTGCCACTTGCATGATTTCCTTGGTGATGCCCATGATCTTGATGTCCATCTGCAGCGCCGTGATACCGTTGCGGGTACCGGCTACCTTGAAGTCCATGTCGCCCAAGTGATCTTCGTCGCCCAGGATATCGGACAGCACGGCAAACTTGCCGCCTTCCTTGATCAAGCCCATGGCGATACCGGCCACGTGTTCTTTCATCGGCACGCCGGCGTCCATCAGTGCCAGGCAGCCGCCGCAGACCGATGCCATCGACGAGGAACCGTTCGATTCCGTGATTTCCGACACCAGGCGTACCGAGTAGCTGAACTCTTCCGCTGCTGGCAGGGCGGCGATCAGCGCGCGCTTGGCCAGGCGGCCGTGACCGATTTCGCGGCGCTTAGGCGTACCGACGCGGCCCGTTTCGCCGGTGGCGAACGGAGGCATGTTGTAATGGAGCATGAACGAATCGGTGAACTCGCCCATCAGTGCATCGATTTTCTGGCTGTCGCGGGCGGTGCCCAGGGTAGCGACGACCAGCGCTTGCGTTTCGCCGCGCGTAAACAGGGCCGAACCGTGGGTGCGTGGCAGCACGCTGGTGCGAATCGAGATCGGACGCACGGTGCGCGTGTCGCGGCCGTCGATGCGTGGCTCGCCGTCGAGGATTTGCGTACGCACGATTTTCGCTTCGATGTCGAACAGGATGTTGTTCACTTCGGCGCTGTCGATGGCGGCGCCACCGGCAGCAGCCGCTTCCGCCGACAGGTCGGCGATCACTTCCGACGTTGCCGCTTTCAGCTTGGCCGTACGCTCTTGCTTGTCCTTGGTTTGATACGCATCATTGATCTTGGCGTTGGCGAAATGCGCGACGCGGGCGATCAGTGCTTCGTTTTTCGGCGCTGGCGCCCATTCCACTTCCGGCTTGCCGCCGTCACGCACCAGGTCGTGAATCGCGTCGATGACGACTTTCATCTGGTCGTGGCCGAAGACCACGGCGCCCAGCATGATTTCTTCGGACAGCTGTTTCGCTTCCGATTCGACCATCAGCACGGCCGTTTCGGTACCGGCGACAACCAGGTCCATTTCCGACGTTTTCAGTTGCTGAACGGTTGGGTTCAGGATGTACTGGCCATTCGCGTAACCGACGCGCGCAGCGCCGATAGGGCCGTTGAAAGGCACGCCCGATACGCACAGGGCAGCCGATGCGCCTATCATGGCGGCGATATCTGGATCGATTTCCGGGTTGACCGACAGCACGTGAATGATGACTTGCACTTCATTCAGGTAGCCTTCCGGGAACAAGGGACGGATAGGACGATCGATCAGACGCGATGTCAGTGTTTCTTTTTCGGAAGGACGGCCTTCGCGCTTGAAAAAACCGCCCGGGATTTTACCGGCAGCATAGGTTTTCTCAACATAATCAACCGTCAAAGGGAAGAAATCCTGGCCTGGCTTGGCATCTTTGCGTGCCACCACCGTTGCCAGAACGACGGTATCTTCGATCGACACCAGCACTGCGCCGGATGCCTGACGCGCGATTTCGCCGGTTTCCAGGGTCACTTGGTGTTGACCGTACTGGAAGGTTTTCGTAACTTTGTTAAACATGGGGTATCCCTTTTCTAATTGCCGACAGATTTTCAGGGGCTGTCGTTCACCTCACCACAGGCGGCGAAAAAAAGTTGCCGCCTTTACTACCTTACTTTTACAGCATGATATCGATACACAGTACTGCACTTACCGACATAAATCCGGAATTCAAATGAAAAAATGCCCGCGTCAGCGAACTGGCGCAGGCATTTCTGTATAAACCTTGTACGGCAAAAATTACTTGCGCAGACCAAGTTTAGCGATCAGGTCGCGATAACGGGTAGCGTCTTTAGCCTTCAGGTAGGACAACAGGCTCTTACGACGGTTGACCATCATGATCAGGCCGCGGCGGGAGTGGTGATCTTTCGAGTGGGCTTTGAAGTGGCCGTTCAGTTCGTTGATGCGAGCTGTCAGCAGTGCAACTTGCACTTCAGGGGAGCCGGTGTCGTTTTGACCACGTGCGTTGTCCGCGATGATAGCGGCTTTGTTGATGTTTTCTACTGTCATGATAAACCTTTCACATGCGGTGCACAGAGTCTGAACCCTATCCACCGTGAACTACGATTATTAAAATACTGGTCTATGCTTACAACCAGACGCGCAAGTATATCGGAAAAAAGCCCGCCTGTATCCTGCAGTGCGGGCTTTTCTCGGCGCATGATCAGATTTTCCTGCATTTGAGGAGCACAAACTTGAAAACCATATTCAAATTTGCAACACCGCTACTGCTTGCCGTGCTGGCGGGCTGCGCCAGCCTGGGCGCTCCGCCGCCGCAAGCGGGCGAACCGCGCGCCGCCGTGGAAGCGCGCCTGGGCAGACCGAGCAGCATTTACCAGTTGCCCAGTGGGCTGGAACTCGAATATGCCACGGGGCCCTACGGCCAGTACACTTATATGGCCCGCTTTGGCCCCGACGACAAGCTCATTTCCTACGAGCAAGTGCTCGACACGCCCGGCTTTGCCCGCGTCAAGGTCGGCGTATCGAAGCAGCAAGACGTGCTGCACCTGCTGGGTCGCCCAACGGAAAAATCCTATCTATCGATCCCGAAATTAGTCGTCTGGTCTTACCGCTACAAGGAATCGGGCGTGTGGGATTCCATGATGCACGTGCACTTCGACCGCGACGGCATCGTGCGCATGATGCTGAACGGCCCCGATCCGGACAAGGAAGAACGGCGGTTTTTCTGGTGACGAGCGTCTTGCATCAACACTAGCGCCTATCCCAAATGCAAATTATGGGGTCAGTTCTTGCGGAATCGAAATGCGCCCCATTGGGCCGCATTCCCCCGACGGGTCTGACCCCGACCTACGGCTGCGGGTCGATACGCTCATCCTTCGCATGCAGCTTGTTCAGTGCCGCCAGGTAGGCCTTGGCCGAGGCGACGACGATATCCGAATCAAAGCCCACGCCGTTGACGATGCGCCCGTCACGCGACAGGCGCATCGTCACTTCGCCCTGCGACTGCGTGCCCGTGCTGATCGCATTGACGGAGAATAAGACCAGCTCCGCCCCACTGGCAGCGGCGCTTTCGATGGCATTGACGGCGGCATCGACGGGGCCGTCGCCCTGTCCTTCACAACGCAATTGTTTGCCACCGACGAGAAACTCCACGCGCGCATGGGGCACGGAGCCTGTCGTCGATTGCTGTGTCAGCGCAATGAAACGGTAGTGCTCACTGCCTTGCGACTGCTGCTCTTCGCTGACGAGGGCCATGATATCTTCGTCGAAAATCTCGGATTTGCGGTCGGCCAACTCCTTGAAACGCAGGAAGGCCGCGTTCACTTCGGCCTCGGATTCGAGCGCGATGCCCAGTTCGTGCAGCCGCTGCTTGAAGGCATTGCGGCCCGACAGTTTTCCCAGCACGATCTTGTTGGCGGTCCAGCCCACGTCTTCGGCGCGCATGATTTCATACGTCTCGCGCGCTTTTAATATGCCATCCTGGTGGATGCCGGACGCGTGCGCAAAGGCATTCGCCCCCACCACCGCCTTGTTCGGCTGGACGGCAAAACCTGTAATCTGCGACACCATTTTCGAGGCTGCCACGATCTGCGTCGTATCTATGCCTACCGTCAAATTGTAATAATCGGCCCGCGTGCGCAGCGCCATCACCACTTCTTCCAGTGCCGTGTTGCCGGCGCGCTCACCGAGGCCATTGATCGTGCATTCGATCTGCCGCGCGCCGCCTATCATGACGCCGGCCAGCGAATTGGCCACAGCCAGGCCGAGGTCGTTATGACAATGAACAGACCAGATGGCTTGATCGCAATTCGGTATGCGTTCGCGCAAGCGCTTGATGGTATTGCCGAAGATTTCAGGCACGGCGTAACCGACCGTGTCGGGGAAATTGATGGTGGTGGCGCCCTCGGCGATCACCGCTTCGAGCACGCGGCACAAAAAATCCTCGTCGGAGCGGCTGCCGTCTTCGGGGCTAAATTCAATGTCATCGGTGAACTGGCGCGCGTAGCGCACGGCATTGCGCGCCTGCAGCAAGACTTCTTCGGGCGTCATGCGCAGCTTCATCTGCATGTGCAGCGGCGAAGTGGCGATAAAGGTGTGTATGCGCTTGCGCTCGGCTGGTGCCAGCGCTTCGGCGGCGCGGGCGATGTCGCGCTCATTGGCGCGCGACAGCGAGCAGATGGTGGACTCGCGCACGGCGCCGGCAATCGCCCGTATCGACTCGAAATCGCCCTGCGAAGCAGCGGCGAAGCCCGCTTCGATCACGTCGACCTTCATGCGCTCGAGCTGCTTGGCGATGCGCAATTTTTCTTCGCGCGTCATGGAAGCGCCCGGCGATTGCTCGCCGTCGCGCAAGGTGGTGTCAAAAATGATGAGTCGATTGCTGGTGCTCATGGCTGCTCCTGGCTGACTGAAGACTGGCGACGCTACCGACTCAGCGCATCAATGCTCTGGCTCGGTCTGGATGATGCTGACGGGCTTGCCCTTCGCCATGCGCCAGAAAAACACGGCGTAACCGGACAGGCCATAGGCGATGAAAATCGGAAACAGCACTTTCGGCGGGTCGATGGAAATAAGCGCAAAGAACAGTGCCAGCAGAAATACCACGATAAAGGGCACGGACTTGCGGAAATTGACATCCTTAAAACTGTAGAACGGCACATTCGTGACCATAGTCAGGCCAGAGAACAGGGCGATCGCCCACGATACCCAGGCCAGCTGGTTGCCAGCAAACTCCAAGTCGTTCATCAGCAAGATGAAGCCCGCCACCATGGCCGCAGCCGCCGGGCTGGGCAAGCCCTGGAAGAAGCGCTTGTCGACTACGGCGATGTTGGTATTAAAGCGCGCCAGGCGCAGGGCTGCACCGGCGCAATACACGAAGGCGGCCAGCCAGCCTAGCTTACCCATGCCGCGCAGCGACCATTCATAGATCACCAGCGCCGGCGCGGCGCCAAAGGACACCATGTCGGACAGGCTGTCGTACTGGGCGCCAAATTCGCTCTGCGTATTGGTCAGGCGCGCGATGCGACCGTCGAGGCCGTCAAGGACCATGGCGATGAAGATGGCCCAGGCCGCATGTTCAAATTTCTGGTTCATGGCCATGACGATGGCGTAGAAGCCGCAAAACAAGGCTGCCGTCGTGAAGGCATTGGGCAACAGATAAATGCCGCGGCGGCGCAAGGTTTTCTTGCCAGTGCCGTCGCTCACCGGCTGGCGCACGAATTTGCTGAAGCGGGAAGCTTTGGAGACTGCGGGAGTGCCGTTCTTGCCTCTACGACGGGGGAAGTTTGCCATGTTGTTCCATATCTTGTGTACTGCGGGGATTCTGTGCCAGATGGCAGGCGCATTCGTCTTGCGGCATGCGCCTGCCGATGTTGCCATTATAGAGGAGCCGCCGCCAAAGAAAAGCGCGGCGGCGTCAAGCTGACAATATTGACCCCGATTCAAGCTCTATTTGAAGCGTATCTTCGCCACCAGACCCATGTTCAGCCTTGTTTCGCCGGCCTCGAAGCTCGGCTCGGCCACCTGCTTGCCGGCATGAGCGCCGGCGTCGGCACGCATGGCGCGTGCAGCGGCCAGATTGGGGCGCTGCGCATAGCGGCCGGAGCCTTCGAAATCGATGCTGTCGATCACTGCCTCACTGACATTGCGGCCCATGGCGGCAGCGATGGCGGCCACGCGCTCATTGAGGTTCTTGTAGGCGGCGGCGATGCGCTGCTCGTCGAGCTTGCCGATGGTGGCCGGTGCCAAGCCAAAATGCAAACGGTTCAGGCTTAGCACGCCCTGCGCTGCGGCAACCGTTTTCGGCAAGGCTGCCAAATTGGTGGTCGTCACCTGCAGGTACTGGCCCACTCTCCAGCCCGCGGGCACGCGCGGCTTGGCGACGCTGCCGGGCGGCAAGGGCGCCGCCTCTGGATACACGGCATACGTGTAGTAGCCCTGGGTCTTCAGTACGGCTTGCGGATCGGCCTTCTTGACGAGGGCCGCGCCATCGTTCATCTTTTGATTCACGCGCGAGGCAGCGGCGGCCTTGTCCTGGTCCTGCTCTTCGATGGCCAAGATGATGCTCGCCTGGTCGTTCGCATGCACCACGTCGCCGTTCGCGGGCACCACCACGAGGCTGCCCGTGGTGACCAAGGTCTGGGCGTGCGCGCTCAGGGCAAGGCAGCAAGCAGCGGCGGCCAGCATCGCTTTCATGAAGCTCATGGAGTTCTCCTGAAAAATGATGGGGTGAAAACGCGCATGGGGCCAACAGCCCCATGCGCGTTTTAAAACAGGCTAATGCAAAAACCTTTCCACGCTGGCGCGCTTACTTGAACTTGACCTTGCCAACGACACGCATGTCGAGCGTGGTTTCGCCCGGCTCGAAGCTCGGTTCGGCAACGACGCTGTCTTCGGCCATCTTGGCGCCGCGCATCATCATCGGTGCGGCGGCAGCACGGCTTTCATTGGCGTAGTTGCCAGAACCTTCGAAGTCCACCGTATCGAGTACGGCGTCGGAAACGTTGCGGCCCATGGCCTTGGCGATGGCGGCCACGCGCTCATTGAGGTTTTTATAGGTAGCGGCGATGCGCTGGTCATCGAGCAGGCGGATGGTTTCCGGCTTCAAGCCGAAATTCAAGCCATTCAAGGTCAACACGCCTTGCGCCGCCGAGATGGTTTTCGGCAAGGTCGCCAGATTGGCCGTCGTCATTTCCAGATACTGGCCGACTCGCCAAGCCGTTGGCTGGCGGGGTTTGGCGACAGCGCCGGCTGGCAATGGACGCTCTTCCGGGTACACGGGATAGGTGTAGTAGCCATACGATTTCAGCGCCGCCGACGCGTCGGCCTGCTTGACGATGGCAATACCCTTGTTCATCTTCTGGTTGACGCGCGACGCGGCGGCAGCCTTGTCCTTATCCTGCTCTTCGATGGCCAGGGTGGCAACGACCTGGTCATTGACATGCTTGACTTCGCCAAATGCGGGGACCACTACCAGGGTGCCGCTGGTGGGCAGGGATTGTGCTTGTGCGCTCAGGGCAGCGCTGGCTGCGGCGGCAACAAGGACGATTTTCATCACGCTCATGGAACTCCTCGGTGGTTAATGAATGACTGACTGAGTGACTGACAAGAAAGAACGCGGCAGTGCACTGTGCTCAGCTGCACGCCGCATTCGCTTGAAAAACTTGTCAAACTGTGTAGATTCTAACGCCTCACGCATTCCTGTGGCGCAAATTAACAAATCGTCACAAAACGCGCCTGCCAGTCACATCTGCTCACATTTCAATACGCTGTTATTCAAAACAACGTTGTGCTCAATGACCGACCACCGCGCCGCCACTGCGCCGGCCCGGCTTGAAACTGTAGCGGTGTGCGCGCCAGGCGATGGCCAGCGCCGCCAGTAGCAAGGCCAGCATGGCCCACGGGAACGAGGCGACACCATAGCCATCAAGCAACATACCGCCGGCCAGGCCGCCGCCCGCGATGGCCACGTTCCAGATGGTTGCCACCATCGCCTGTGCCACATCCATGCCCTCGCCAGCGGCATCGGCCGACGCGGTCTGCAGCAAAGTCCCGGCGCCGCCGAAGGTAACGCCCCAGATGGCCATGCTGCCATAGATGACGGCCGGCGCATCCATCGCCAGGCCCAGTAACACCACCAGCAGGGCAAAAGCGGCGATGCAGCCCAGCACAAGCGGGCGCAGCCAGCGGTCTATGAGCCGGCTGACCAGCCAGATGCCGGCCAGCGAGCCCACGCCATACACGAGCAGCACCAGGTCGACGCGGGGACGCAAGCCCGAGGGCGCCAGGAAGGGTGCGATATACGTATATAAAATATTGTGCGCCAGCATCCAGGCGACGATCACCGCCAAGATCGGCCGCACGCCTGGCGTCATGAACACCTGGCGTATCGACAGGCGTTCGCCATTCTTTTGACCCGGATAATCGGGCACGGCCAGCAAGACCCACGCGACCAGCACCACGGCCAGGCCGGACATGATGCCAAAGATGCTGCGCCAGCCCAGCACACCGCCCATCAAGGTACCCAGCGGCACGCCCAGCGACAGGGCCAGTGGCGTGCCGATCATGGCAATCGCCATCGCCCTGCCCTGCTGCTCGACACGCACCATGCGGCGCGCATAGCCGGCCATCAAGCCCCAGGCCAGCCCGGCGGCCATGCCCGTCACGAAGCGCGAGATCAGGGCGACCATGTAGTTGGGCGAGAGGGCTGTCGCCGTATTGAAAATCAAGAAACCTATGATGGCCAGCAACAATACATTGCGCCGGCGCCAAGTGCTGGTGAGCGCCGTCAAGGGTATGGCCGTCAGGATGGAGCCGATGGCGTACACGGTGACGAGCTGGCCCGTCATGACTTCGGAAATACCGAGGCTCTGGGCGATCTGCGGCAACAAGCCCGCTGGCAAGGTTTCCGACAGGAGGGCAAGAAACGCCGTCATGGCCAGGGCCAGCAAGGCCAGGATAGGAATGGAAGAATCAACAGCAGCCTGCGAGGGCGCCGTAGCGGTGATACGGTCAGTCATGAGGGTCCTTCAGCTTGCGCAAGCGGCTAAGAAACGAGCGCCTGGCACAGTACGATAGCGATGGTGCGCGTTGCGGTCGGCAGATACCGAAACAGATGCAGTCCAGAGGAAACTGCAAAGGAAGCTGGGAATTATATAGGAGGGAAGTGAAAAACGTGTGCACGAGAGAAAGCCCAGCTTAGCTGCCGGACCTGACTCGCATGTACCGCGCCGACAGCCATGGCCGGCATGCGGACTCAGGCATCGTTCGCCGCATTTAAGCTGCGGAAATAGGTATTGACGTTGGGACGAAACAGAAAGAATGCAAGAACGGCAAACGCCGCCAAGCCTGGCAGCAACGCCACTTTGTCCGCTGCTGTGGCCAAACCGATGCCGCCAGCGGCCAGATTCCAGCCCACATACAGCAACCGGCCCCAGTTGCATCGCTTGAGCATGGCAACCGCTGCCACCAGATTGACGATCATGCCGCACAGCGTCGTGTAGTGCAGCGCTGTCGCTAACGCACCCTGCGCCAGTAATTCAAGCGCCGCAAGCACGCAAGCCCACAACATAAGGAAGGCAATGACACCAAGGGAAATGGGACGGCGACGCAAGACATTGACGACATTCACGCTACTGACCTTAAAAACATTATGAGAGGCAATAATAACAAAAAATATCTCAATACCCGCAGATGCCGCCATGATGGACTCAAACGCAAAAAAGCCGGCTTGCGCCGGCTTTATCGGAACAATGATGACTGCTTAGTTCTTCGACTGGTCGACCATCTTGTTCTTGGCGATCCAAGGCATCATGGCGCGCAGTTTCGCGCCCACTTCTTCGATCGGGTGCTCGGAAGTCAGGCGGCGGCGCGAGATCAAGGTCGGTGCGCCGGCCTTGTTTTCCAGGATGAAGCTCTTCGCATACTCGCCCGTTTGAATGTCTTTCAGGCATTGACGCATCGCATCCTTGGTAGCCGAGGTCACGACTTTAGGACCGGTCACGTATTCGCCGTATTCGGCGTTGTTCGAGATCGAGTAATTCATGTTGGCGATGCCGCCTTCATAGATCAGGTCGACGATCAGCTTCAATTCGTGCAAGCACTCGAAGTACGCCATTTCAGGCGCGTAGCCCGCTTCCGTCAGGGTTTCAAAGCCAGCCTTGATCAGTTCCACGGCGCCGCCGCACAGCACTGCTTGCTCGCCGAACAAATCGGTTTCGGTTTCTTCACGGAAATTCGTTTCGATGATACCGGCACGGCCGCCGCCGTTGGCCGAGGCGTAGGACAGGGCGATGTCGCGCGCGATGCCCGATTTATCCTGGTACACGGCGATCAGGTGGGGCACGCCGCCACCCTGGGTGTAGGTGGCGCGCACAGTGTGGCCCGGGGCTTTCGGCGCGACCATGATGACATCGAGGTCGGCGCGTGGCACGACTTGACCGTAATGCACGTTGAAGCCGTGGGCGAAGGCCAGGACGGCGCCTTGCTTGGCGAACGGCGCGATGTTTTCGTTGTAGACCTGGGCGATGTTTTCATCTGGCAGCAAGATCATGATGACGTCGGCCGCTTTCACGGCGTCGTTGACTTCCGCCACTTTCAAGCCAGCTTGCTCGACCTTGGTCCACGAAGCGCCGCCCTTGCGCAGGCCGACGGTGACGTTGACGCCCGAATCGTTGAGGTTTTGTGCGTGCGCGTGGCCTTGCGAACCGTAGCCGATGATGGCGACGTTCTTGCCTTTGATCAAGGAGATGTCAGCGTCTTTGTCGTAAAAAACTTTCATGGTATTTCCTATCATTTGATGATGCATTGTTATTTTAAAAGCGGCGCCAGGGCCGCGTGGTGCTGCTATGTGCTTTTAGACTTTGAGGATGCGCTCGCCGCGGCCAATGCCGGAACCACCGGTGCGGACGGTTTCCAGGATGGCGGCGCGGTCGATCGAATCGATGAACGCGTCCAATTTGACCTTGTTGCCAGTCAGTTCGATCGTGTATGTCTTTTCGGTGACATCAATGATGCGGCCACGGAAGATATCGGCGGTGCGCTTCATTTCCTCGCGCTCCTTGCCCACGGCACGCACCTTGATCAGCATCAACTCGCGTTCGATATGCTGGCCTTCGGTCAGGTCGACCACCTTGACTACCTCGATCAGGCGGTTCAAGTGCTTGGTGATCTGCTCGATGATGTCGTCCGAGCCGCTGGTGACGATGGTCATGCGCGACAAGGTCGAGTCTTCCGTCGGCGCCACCGTCAAGGTTTCGATGTTGTAGCCGCGCGCCGAGAACAGGCCCACCACGCGCGACAGGGCGCCCGCTTCATTTTCCAGCAAAACAGAAATAATATGGCGCATGATTACAGATCCTCCGAGCCAAGCATCATTTCGGACAGGCCCTTGCCGGCTTTCACCATCGGCCACACGTTTTCGGACTGGTCAGTAATGAAGTTCATGAATACCAGCCTGTCTTTCATGCCAAACGCTTCTTTCAGGGCGCCGTCAACGTCGCCCGGTTTTTCAATTTTCATGCCCACGTGACCATAGGCTTCAGCCAGCTTTTCGAAGTCGGGCAGCGAATCCATGTAGGACTCGGAATAGCGCGAACCGTAGTCGATTTCCTGCCACTGGCGCACCATGCCGAGGAAACGGTTGTTGAGCATGATGATCTTCGGCGTCAGGTGGTACTGCTTGCACGTGGCCAGTTCCTGGATGCACATCTGGATCGAGCCTTCGCCGGTAATGCAGGCGACGGTGGCGTCCGGATTGGCCATCTGCACGCCCATGGCGTACGGCAAGCCGACACCCATGGTGCCCAAGCCACCAGAATTGATCCAGCGACGCGGCTTGTCGAAGCCATAATATTGCGCCGCCCACATTTGGTGCTGGCCCACGTCGGAGGTAATGAAGGCGTCCCCCTTGGTGATCTGGAAAACTTTTTCCACCACGGATTGTGGCTTGATGACCAGGTCGGAGCTCGGGTATTTCAAGCATTCGCGGCCACGCCATTCGGTGATCTGCTTCCACCAGTTACTCAGTGCATTGACGTTCGGCTTGGCTTCGGCCGCGTCGAGCTGTGCCAGGAATTCGATCAGCACATCCTTGACGTTGCCGACGATGGGGATGTCGACCTTGACGCGCTTGGAAATCGACGATGGATCGATGTCCACGTGGATGATCTTGCGCGGATTCGAGGCGAAATGTTTCGGGTTGCCAATCACGCGGTCATCGAAACGGGCGCCGATGGCGATCAGGACGTCGCAGTTCTGCATCGCCATGTTCGCTTCATAGGTGCCGTGCATGCCGAGCATGCCGACATACTGATCGCTCGATGCGCGGTAGCCGCCCAGACCCATCAAGGTGTTGGTGCACGGGAAACCCAGGCGATCGACCAGCTTGTTAAGCTCGGGAGAAGCATTCGCCAGGATCACGCCGCCACCGGCATAGATCATCGGGCGTTCGGCTTGCAGCAACAGCTGCACGGCCTTGCGGATCTGGCCCGAGTGACCCTTGTCGACGGGACGGTAAGAACGCATTTCGACTTCCTTCGGATACTCGAAATGGCATTTATGCATGCTGATATCCTTGGGGATATCGACCAGCACAGGTCCCGGACGCCCGGTGCGGGCGATGAAAAAGGCTTTCTTGATCGTTTCCGCCAAGTCCTTGACATCCTTGACGAGGAAGTTGTGCTTGACCACGGGACGCGTGATACCGACCGTGTCGCATTCCTGGAACGCATCCTGGCCGATGGCGTAGCTCGGCACCTGGCCGGAGATCACGACCATGGGAATCGAGTCCATATAGGCGGTCGACAGGCCTGTGACGGCATTCGTGACGCCCGGACCGGACGTGACGAGGGCGACACCGACTTTGTTCGAGCTGCGCGAATAGGCATCGGCGGCGTGAATCGCGGCCTGCTCGTGGCGTACCAGAATATGCTGGAATTTATTTTGCTGGAAGATGGCGTCGTAGATGTACAGTACGGCTCCGCCCGGGTATCCAAAGACGTGCTCGACGCCCTCTTCAGCCAGACAGCGCACGACAATTTCTGCGCCGGTGATCGGTCCTGCTGGTGCTTCGGTATTCATGAAACATTCCTTTCAAGGTCCATTGGAGATTGATCGGATGTTCTTTCCTGACGAAGTACGCCTAACGCGACAGTGCTCCTGCTTCCCTTTTCATGCGGTCACGCCATCTCTTTGGGCACCCATAGATACCTTACAAAACAACGCTTAACGCAACTCGTTTGGCCGGAGCTTCTGTGGCGCCTGTGCGAACCGCTCGCGCTTGTGGCGCGGGTTAGAACAAACTGCCTACAAATGAAAGCGCGTCTTGTCGCGGATGGCCTTGTGTGCCGGTCGCGACTTGACCATAGGGCTTTGGGGTGTTCAAAGCGTCCCATACGGTATCGCGTTGCACCATGATGGTCAAGGAAAATGTCAGTGCCGCTGCATTTTTGCTGACGCGACGTGCAAAAACCCTGCGGTAACGCACATTTTTTGCTAGCATGCACGGGGGTTGCAAAAAGCATACCCACACCAATTCGCCCACCGCACCCGCAGCCGCTAAGATCCCCACACCGCATGGCAACAGACAAAGAATTATCCGACTTTCTAGAAAATGTCGAGCGGCGCGCTTTCAAGCAGGCCGCCTACGCGGTCCGCAAGGAAGAATCGGCACTCGACATCGTGCAAGATGCCATGATCAAGCTGGCCGAGAAATACGGCGACAAGCCGGCCGCCGAGCTGCCGATGCTATTTCAGCGCATCTTGCAAAACACCATCCTTGATTATTTCCGCCGAGAAAAAGTACGCAACACCTGGGTCAGCCTGTTTTCCGGCATGAAGTCCTCGGGCGACGAGCATGAAGATTTTGATATACTTGACACCTATGAATCAGAACAAGGCTCGAGTGCCGCCGAATCGTCGGCCGACCAGGTCGAACGCGCGCAAATCCTTGATTTGATTGATATTGAAGTACAAAAACTGCCGCCACGTCAACGCGAAGCCTTCCTCATGCGTTACTGGCAGGATATGGATGTGGCTGAAACAGCGGAAGCGATGGGTTGCTCCGAAGGTAGCGTGAAAACACATTGCTCTAGAGCTACCCACACGCTCGCCGAATCGCTGAAAGCCAAGGGAATACAATTATGAACACCGACGATCTCAATTTCGCTTACAAAGTGCGCCACGCACTGAACGAAAAACTCGACGACCTGCCCGCCTCGGCCACCGATCGCCTGGCAGCGGCACGCAAGCTGGCCCTGGCGCGCAAGAAGGCTGACGCGCCTGCCGCCGTCGCCGTGCGCAAGGACGTCTTCGCCGGCATCGCCAGCCACCTGTTGGTCGAGCCACTATCGTGGCTGGGCCGCATGAGCGTCATCCTCCCCCTGCTGCTGCTGGTCGGCGGCCTGGTGGGGATCTACCAGTTTGAGCAAGAACAGCATATTGCCGAACTGGCAGAAATCGACGCCGCCGTGCTGTCGGACGAATTGCCGCTCTCAGCGTATATGGACCACGGCTTCAACGCCTACCTGACGAAACGCGAGCAATAAGCATGGCACGCTTGAGCGCACGCAAAAGCTGGCTGGCCGGCGGCATCGGCCTGGGCGCCTGCGCCCTGGCTGGCGCCGCATGGTTAGCTGTGCAGCAACATCGCCTGCCCGCCGCCCCTGCCACCACGGCGGCGCCCGTGCTTGCGCCGGCCCCGGCAGCCAAGCCCGGCGCGCCCAGCACGTCGGGCAAAGGCGGCACGCCGCCCAAGGGCAGCGAGAACCCTTCCTGGAACAAGCTGTCAATCGCGCAACAGGAAGCGCTGCAGCCGCTGGCGGGCGAATGGAACAAACTGGAAGCCTTGCGCAAGCAGAAATGGCTCGACATTGCCAAGCGTTTTGCCTCCATGTCCGCCGACGAGCAAACCCGCGTGCACGAACGCATGCGGGTATGGGTCAAGCTGACGCCGGAACAGCGCCGCCTGGTGCGCGAAAACTATGCGCGCACGAAAAAGATTGATCCTGATCAAAAAACCGCGCAGTGGGAGCAATACCAGCAATTGCCGGAAGATCAAAAGAAAAAGCTGGCGACGGAACTGGTGCCGAAGAAGCCGCTGGAAAAAGTGCCGGCGATTAATTCCAACACCAGCAAACCGGCCGCGCCGCTGGCGCCCCTCACGCCGCCAGCGCCCGTCGTCGTCGCACCCGTCCTGCCGCCTGCGGCAGCCGCCGTGCCGGTAGCCGAGTCTGCCACAGCTGCAGCCTCGGCGCCCGTCACACCCCCTGCCACGCCCGCCCCATTGCCGACCAATGCCAAATAGCACGCCCGCCACCAGCATCACGTCCCACCCCACGATCAAGCGCCGCCTCATTTCCATGGTCTACGAGTCGCTGCTGGCCCTGGCCGTGCTGTTCTTGCCCTTTCTGCTGTTTGAACTGGCCGTGCAGGGCGCGCATACGCCGTTGACTGAACACCTGCGCCAGTGCCTGGCCTTCCTTGTCATGGGTGCGTATTTCATCCATCAATGGAGCCGCGAAGGGCAAACCCTGGCCATGAAGACGTGGCGTTTGCAGTTGGTGATGGCGGGCCACGCCCACGTCCCGCTGCGCGTCGCCACCTACCGCTACCTGCTGTCATGGATGTGGCTGCTGCCGGCCCTGCTAGTGTCGTATGTATGCGATTTGCAGCACTGGACGGCCCTGGGCGCCATCGGCGTGGGCATCCTGGCCTGGTCGGCCACGGCATTGCTGACGGGCAATGGGCAATTTCTGCACGACAAGCTGGCAGGCACGCAGATGGTGCAATTACCGGCCCCCGCAAAGAAGTCGAAAAAAGTCGCCGCCTGAGTTTTCATGCGGCTTGACCTGCATCATTGAAGCGCCACGGGGGCTCTGCGATCATGCCGAGCATGAATCATACCTCCCCCCTCCCCCACACACACCTCGCCATCGACCGCGTGGAAGTGTGCAGCGAAGACGACGTCAAGCATCTCGTCCACACCTTTTATGCAGCCGTGCGCGACGACGCCATGCTGGGCCCCATCTTTGCCGCCGAGGTCAAGGATTGGAATGTCCATCTGGCAACATTGGTCGATTTCTGGTCAGGCTTGCTGCGCGGCACCATGCGCTATCACGGCAAGCCGCTGGCCCAGCACGCGCAAATGAAAAACCTGACTCCGTGCATGTTCCGCCGCTGGCTGACACTATTCTTCGCGACAACCGAGAGCATGGGCCAGCCGGCCCTGCAAGAGAAGGCCGACACCATCGCCTTGAATATTGCCGAACGGCTATGGAAAAGCTTTGCGGAAAGCCACACCATCGTGGCGCCGCAGCTTTAAAATCTTTCGTAACCCTGCAAGTAACGCCATTGCCCCACGGGCATGGCGCCCATCGGGATACGCCCGATGCGCAAGCGCTTCATGGCAACCACGTCCAGCCCTACCATCTTGCACATATGGGCGATCTGGCCCGGCTGCACGTTTTTCAGGGCGAAGCGCAAGCGCGTCTCGTTCTGCCAGCTGACCTTGATCGGCGGCAAAGGCTTGCCATTGAACGGCAAGCCGTGATTAAGCAGCGCCAGGCCGTTTTCCATGATGTTGCCGGCGACTTCCACGATGAATTCCTGCTCTACCGTTTTCGCCTCGTCAACCAGCTTGCGGGCGACGCGGAAATCTTGCGTAAATACCAGCAAGCCCGATGCCATGGTGTCGAGCGGATTGGTGATGCTCAGGCCGATCAGGTGGCGCTTGAGAAAGCGCGTGACGGCGCTGGGCAGCACGTTTTCTGGCGTAAACAACTGTTCCGGACGCAAACAGGCCAGCGCCGGCTTGCCTTCGCCACCGACGCCACCGACGCCACCATTGATGCCGGCCGGCTTGTGCAGCAAGATCGTCACCGGTGGCATTTCTTCCAGGGTCGCATTCGGCAGCAGCACCACCACTTGATTGTCTGCCACGCGCGCGCCCGATTCTTCCACCGGTACGCCATCGACCGTGACCCAGCCGCCCTCGATATACAGCTCGGCCTCGCGGCGCGAACAGGGCACGTCTTCAGACAGGCGCTTGGCCAGGCGGACGGTGGGCATTTCGTGTGATGTGGTCATGGGGGATGCGCAAAAAGCAAAAGGAGGAGAGAGCCGGTATTGTAACCGACCCGCTCCTCCTCTCTTGTTGACGTTGTTGCTGATTGCCCGGTGCTTGTCGGATTACGCGCTGCCGCGCCAATCCGACCTACGTGGCTCATCCGGTAGGTTGGATTAGCGGAACCCGTAATCGAACAATCAGGCCTGCGCCTTGGCCAACTCCTCGGCAAAGAAACGGTGCCCCATCTCTTCCAGGCCCAGCGTCTGCAGTACTTCCTGCAGGCGCTCGGTCGGACGCTGGCGCGGCAAGTTTTTATAGCTGGCGATGATCAGTTCATTCTTCATCGAGTGTTCCCAGCCCACCAGTTCCGTCACGCTGACCTGGTAGCCGTGCGCTTCCAGTTGCAGACAGCGCAGCACGTTGGTGATCTGGCTGCCGAACTCGCGCGTGTGCAGCGGGTGGCGCCACAATTCCGTCAAGGCACTCTTGCCCAGGCTCTTGCCTTTGTTCTTCTTCAGGACGGAAGCCACTTCGGCCTGGCAACACGGTACCAGTACCATGAATTTCGCCTTCTTCTTCAGGGCGAAGTGGATCGCGTCATCGGTAGCCGTGTTGCACGCATGCAAGGCCGTGACGATGTCGATCTGTTGCGGCAGCAAGTTTGATTGCGTCGATTCGGCCACGGACAGCGGTAAAAACGACATGCCGGGGAACTTGAATTTCTTCGCCAGCTCTTGCGAGCGCTGCACCAGTTCTTCGCGCGTCTCGATGCCGTAGATGTGCGAACCGTCGTTGCCGTTTTTGAAGAACAGGTCGTACAGGATGAAGCCCAGGTAGGACTTGCCGGCGCCATGGTCGACCAAGGAGACGCCGGGGTGGTCGAGCTGCACTTCGCGCAGCAGCGGCTCGATGAACTGCGTCAGGTGGTACACCTGCTTGAGCTTGCGGCGGCTGTCCTGGTTCATCTTGCCGTCGCGCGTCAGGATATGCAATTCCTGCAACAAGGCGACCGACTGGCCATCCTTGATCTCGGGCATGTTGCTGGCGGCCGTGATGATGTCTTTCGGCACGGCGGCTGTGGTGGCGGCGGCTGCCGCGCCCTTAGCGCGCTTCATCGATCCACGCCATCTGCAGCGCTTCGAGCACTTTTTCGCCGCCGCGCGTATGGTCATCGTCGAAGCCATCCAGTGCCACCACCCAGTTATGCAAGTCGGTGAAACGCACGCTCAGGGGATCGACGTCCGGATGCGCCTCGTACAGCGCTTCGGCGATCGCATGAATATCGGACCATTTCATGTTAGTGACTGCCTTCGCTGACCTGGTTGATCGTGTATTTCGGAATTTCGACGACGAGATCGGTCTCGGCGACGATGGACTGGCACGACAGGCGCGATTGGGGTTCCAGGCCCCAAGCTTTGTCGAGCATATCTTCTTCCAGTTCCGTCGCTTCGTTCAAGGAGGCGATGCCTTCACGCACCAGCACATGGCAGGTGGTGCAGGCACACGATTTTTCGCAGGCGTGCTCGATGTCGATGTCGTTTTCCAGCAGGATGTCGCAGATGGACTTGCCGGCTGGGGCTTCGATGACGGCGCCGTCGGGGCAAAGCTTGGCGTGCGGCAGAATGACGATTTGGGGCATATTACCTCTACAATTTCAATGATTCGGAGCGCGGCCGCAGCAAGTGCACACGGCGCGCGTGTCAATTAGTGCTATACGACCTGGTCCAGCGATTTGCCCTTCAGGGCGGTGCGCACGCTGCGATCCATGCGGCGCGAGGCGAAATCCTCGGTGCCGTCGGCCAGCGCTTCGATCGCCAGCTTCAAGGCTTGATGGTCGATGGCGCCGTCTTGCGATTGCGCAATGGCGTCGCGCACCTTGTGCATCAAGTCATCTACCAGCACGCGTTCCGCATCATCGAGCAAGCCGCCGTCTTCGTCCAGGGCCGACTGCGTCGCCAGCAAAATGCGTTCCGCTTCCACCTGCTCTTCGCGCAACGCGCGCGCCAGCATGTCGCCGTCGGCCGAGGTGTAGGAATCTTGCAGCATGCGGGCGATATCGTCGTCGCCCAGGCCATAGGCGGGCTTGACGCTGATCGACGCTTCCACGCCCGAGCGCAATTCGCGCGCCGAGACCGACAGCAAGCCATCGGCATCGACCTGGTAGGTGATGCGGATGCGCGCGGCGCCCGCCACCATCGGCGGAATGCCGCGCAATTCAAAGCGCGCCAGCGAACGGCAGTCGCTCACCAGTTCGCGCTCGCCCTGCAGCACGTGCACGGCCAGCGCTGTCTGGCCATCTTTAAAGGTCGTAAATTCCTGCGCGCGCGCACACGGGATCGTCGAATTGCGCGGGATGATCTTTTCTACCAGGCCGCCCATGGTTTCGATACCCAAGGAGAGCGGGATCACGTCCAGCAGCAGCCAGTCGTCGCCGGCGGCGCGGTTACCCGCCAGCAAGTTCGCCTGGATGGCAGCGCCCAGCGCCACCACTTTGTCCGGGTCGATATTGGCGTGCGGCGTCGTGTGAAAAAATTCGCTCACTGCGCGCTGCACGTGCGGCATGCGCGTCGCGCCGCCGACCATGACCACGCCATCGACGTCGTCCGCATCCACACTCGCGTCGCGCAAGGCTTTCTTGATGGCATTCATGGTCTTGCCCACCAGATGCTGTGTCATGGCGGCAAACTCCGTGGCCGTGAGACGCAGATGTATCTCTTCACCCGAATTGAGGGCCGCATCGATCATCGTTTCGGCTTTGGTCGACAGCGTTTCCTTGATCTCGCGCGCTTTCACCATCAGGATGGCCGTGTCTTCGTCCGACAGGGGCGCCAGCTTGGCGTGCTCGCTGATCCAGCAAAACAGGCGGCGGTCGAAATCGTCGCCGCCCAGGGCCGAGTCGCCGCCCGTGGACAAGACTTCAAAGACGCCCTTGCTCAGTTTCAGGATCGAGATGTCGAAGGTACCGCCACCGAGGTCATACACGGCGTACACGCCTTCGGAGGCGTTGTCGAGTCCATACGCAATGGCGGCGGCCGTCGGCTCGCTCAAGAGGCGCAAGACATTGATGCCGGCCAACTGCGCCGCATCTTTCGTCGCCTGGCGCTGCGCATCGTCGAAATACGCTGGCACGGTGATCACCGCGCCTACCAGGTCATCGCCCAGCGAGTCTTCCGCGCGCTGACGCAGGGTGGCAAGGATTTGCGCCGACACTTCCACGGGGCTTTTCACGCCGGCCACGGTTTTCAGCTGCACCATGCCAGGCGTGTCCTGGAAATCATAGGGCAGGTTTTCCGCGTAGGCGATATCGGCCAGACCACGGCCCATGAAGCGCTTCACGGAAACGATGGTGTTCTTCGGATCGGTGGTTTGCGCGGACAAGGCCTTGTAGCCGATGTTCGCATGGCCGTTCGGCAAGTAGCGCACGACGGAAGGCAGCAAGGAGCGTCCGTCTTCATCGTTGAGCACCTCGGGAATGCTGTTGCGCACGGTGGCGACCAGGGAATTGGTGGTACCCAGATCGATGCCGACGGCCAGGCGGTGCTGGTGCGGCGCGGTCGACATGCCTGGTTCGGAAATTTGCAGAAGTGCCATTGTATTCGTGCCTCGATTAATTTTTTGCGTGATGCAGCTGATGCCTGTCGTGCATTATATAAGACGCGCGCAAGGCTGGCGCTTGGTCCGTGGGTCAAGCGATGGCCATTCAGGCTTCCATGGCTTCGTATGCAAAACGCACTTCCTCGCCAAATTTATCGAGGAACATCAGGGCGCGCACGCTTTGCGCGGCATTCGCATAGTCGTATGCGTCAAGCTGGGCCGCCACCTGCTCCAGCAGGGCCTTGCGCTCGCCACGCAGCTGGCGGTCCAGGACGTCGAGCGCGTCGGCATCCTTGCCGGCCCGGGCCTCGCCCAGTTCCTCGCGCCACTCCATCTGCTGCATCAGGAAGCTGAGCGGCATGGCCGTGTTCGATTCCGTCTGTAAATCGACACCATGGAGTTCGCACAGGTATTGCGCGCGCTTTTGCGGGCTCTTCAGGGTCTGGTAGGCTTCATTGGCGCGCGTGGCCCATTGCATCGCCACGCGCTTTTCAGCGCTGCTGGCGTTGATGAAGCGGTCCGGATGGACCTTGCCCTGCACGTCGCGGTAGGCCGCGTCGAGCGCACTCATGTCGAGCCCGAAGTGCGCCGGCAACTGGAATAGTTCGAAGTGATTTTGCATAATTGTCGGTGGTCGCTGTACCGCAATCGATAGGTACAGCGCACCGACCGGGGTCTTGCCAGCTGTTTAAATCCTGAAGGACTCGCCGCAGCCGCAGGCGTCTTTTTCATTCGGATTGTGGAACTTGAAGCCTTCGTTCAAGCCTTCGCGCGCGAAATCGAGTTCCGTGCCATCGATGTAAGGCAGGCTTTTCGGGTCGACGAAGACCTTCACGCCATGCGATTCGAAAACGCTGTCTTCGGCCGCTACTTCATCGACATATTCGAGCTTGTAAGCGAGGCCCGAGCAGCCCGTGGTGCGCACGCCAAAGCGCAGGCCCATGCCCTTGCCGCGCCGTTCGATATAACGGTTGATATGTTTCGCCGCTTTTTCGGTCAGTGTGATCATGTATTTCTCCGCAACGACCCCGGCCTTGCGGCTGGGGCGGGCTGCCAACGTTTAAGCTGCTACTGGATGGCGGGTCTGGTAGTCCAGAACAGCTGCCTTGATGGCGTCTTCGGCCAGGATGGAGCAGTGGATCTTGACTGGCGGCAGGGCCAGTTCTTCAGCGATCTGCGTATTCTTGATGGCCAGCGCCTGGTCCAGCGTCTTGCCCTTGACCCATTCGGTCACCAGCGAGCTCGACGCGATGGCCGAACCGCAGCCATAGGTCTTGAATTTCGCGTCTTCGATCAGGCCATCGGCGCCGACCTTGATCTGCAGTTTCATCACGTCGCCGCAGGCGGGCGCGCCCACCATGCCAGTGCCGATGGTGTCATCACCCTTGTCGAAAGCGCCCACGTTGCGTGGGTTTTCGTAGTGATCGAGTACTTTGTCCGAGTAAGCCATTTTGATGCTCCTTTAATATTCTTGCCGGCCCCTTGAGGGACCGGGATTAATAAGTGCCTGAAAACCGTCGCGAGCCGAAGTGACTTGTGGCCGAGAAGCGCAACTGTGCTTGAGCACAGCAGGCATCGCAGGCCGCACATGGCGACACGCAGCAGCTTGGTCAGGTACTTTTAGTGTGCCGCCCATTGGATCGAATTGATGTCGATCCCATCCTTGAACATGTCCCACAGGGGCGACAGCTCACGCAGTTTGTGTACTTTCGTTTTCAGCAAGTTCACGGCGAAGTCGATATCGGCCTCGGTCGAGAAGCGGCCGATGGTAAAGCGGATCGAGCTGTGCGCCAGTTCGTCGCTGCGGCCCAGGGCGCGCAGCACGTAAGACGGTTCCAGGCTGGCCGAGGTGCAGGCCGAACCGGACGACACGGCGATATCCTTGATCGCCATGATCAGCGACTCGCCTTCGACGTAGTTGAAGCTGACGTTCAGGTTGTGCGGCACGCGCTGCTCCATGTCGCCGTTGATGTAGACTTCTTCGATCTCTTGCAAGCCCTTGGCCAGGCGGTCGCGCAAGGCCTTGATGCGGCTAACTTCACTGTCCATTTCTTCCTTGGCGATACGGAACGCTTCGCCCATGCCGACGATCTGGTGCGTAGGCAAGGTGCCCGAGCGCAGGCCGCGCTCATGGCCGCCGCCGTGCATCTGCGCTTCCAGGCGCACGCGCGGCTTGCGGCACACGTACAGGGCGCCCATGCCCTTCGGGCCGTAGGTTTTGTGCGCCGTGAAGGTCATCAGATCGACTTTGCTCTTTTGCAGGTCGATGGCGACCTTGCCCGTCGCTTGCGAAGCGTCGCAATGGAAGATGATGCCTTTCGAGCGGCAGAACGCACCGATCTCGTCGATCGGCTGGATCACGCCGATCTCGTTGTTCACCAGCATCACCGACACCATGGTGGTGTCCGGGCGCACGGCCGCAGCGAGCTGTTCAACGGTAATGAGGCCATTGTCCTGCGGCTCCAGATACGTTGCTTCGAAACCGATGCGTTCCAGTTCGCGCACCGCGTCGAGCACCGATTTATGCTCGGTCTTGACGGTGATGATGTGCTTGCCCTTGGTCTTGTAGAACTGCGCCGCGCCCTTGATGGCCAAGTTGTTGCTTTCTGTCGCGCCGGAAGTCCAGATGATTTCACGCGGATCGGCGTTCACTAGGGCAGCCACGTGGCCGCGTGCCTCTTCTACGGCTTTTTCAGCCGTCCAGCCATACATGTGGCTGCGCGATGCTGGATTGCCGAACTGCTCGCGCAGGTAGGGAATCATCTTGTCGGCGACGCGTGGATCAATCGGCGTCGTCGACGAGTAATCCATGTAGATCGGAAAATGCGGTGCGGTTTCAAAGTGCACTTGGCCTACGTTTTTTTCAGGGGCGTTCATCAATTACTCCAATGCAATCAGCAACTTAGTATTTTATAATGGTCAACCAATGGCGGCGTGGTTACGGTGTATTACCAACACGCTTTGATCGGCAATCTTTTGTCTCTGCTGGTCGACCAGGTCCTGCAGAGACACAGAATCCAGATAATCGACCATTTTTTCGTTGAGTGTGGACCACAATTCATGCGTCATGCAGCGCGCACCCGAGGCCGAGTCGGCACCGTGGCAATGTTCCTTGCCACCACACTGTGTGGCGTCGAGCGGTTCGTCGACGGCGATAATGATGTCGGCCACCGTCACCTTGTCGGCCCGCCGCGCCAGGCTGTAGCCGCCACCCGGGCCGCGAATCGACTCGACGATTTCATGCCGGCGCAGCTTGCCGAACAGCTGCTCCAGGTAGGACAGGGAAATCGACTGGCGCTGACTGATGCCAGACAAAGTGACCGGCCCCTTGCCCTGGCGCAGGGCAAGATCAATCATCGCTGTCACGGCAAAACGGCCTTTTGTAGTCAGACGCATACATCCTCGGCTCAACTGTTCAATAACTGGTTTAGAATCTTGCGGCTCATCAACTCTTCAAGGTCTGAGTAGTTGAATGATTTAGTCAAGTATAGCAAAATTCGGCAGGGTTTGTCAGAGCGCCCTCGATGACCACAGGGCTGGCAGGGGCATGGTCGGCCGCGCCAGGCGCGGCGGCTTCAGGAAAGCGAGCGCGAGGAAATCACAGGCGCTCTCAGCACCCTTGATCAGCCCCTCAAGGCGGAGCGCACTTTCATCAGTTCAAAGCCCAGCAGGTTCAAGCCGTCCCAGCGCGCGGGGTCAGCGATGCGTGGATTGTCCGACGCCAGGCCCACGCCCCAGATGCGATCGACGGGACTGGCTTCGACGATGACGCGCTCGCCCGTACCAAGCAAAAACTTGCGCAGCGCGGCCTTTTGCGAAAATTTGGCAAAGTTGCCATCGAAGACGATGCCGGCGCGCGCCGCTTCCCACGCCTTGGCGTCGAAATTGCTCACTTCGCGCCCCAGTTTCTTCACTTCCGACGGTCGCTCGGCCGCCACGATGCGCGCCTGCACCGCCGTATCGCCAAACAGGGCCGCTTTTTGCGCCATCATGTAATGCTCGGCCGTCGCATAGGTCACGCCAGCTAAGCTGAACGGCGACGGAAACCACTGGCTGAAGCAACTTTTGTCGGGCACCTGCGGCTGCGCCGGTGTGTGCCCCCAGAAATACAGATAGTCGGGCACGCCACCGGCCGCTATCCACGCCTTCAATTCTTCCACGTTACTGATTTGCATATCCCCTGCACTTCCGCCAGAGCGGCGTCAATTCAATCTCAAGCACGCAATAGTTGCATCGGGCCAAACAAGGCCTGCATGTCACGATTGCCGATAAAAGACAGATTATACGGATGTTCTGCCGTCACCTGGGGCAGCAGCGCCGCCACCGGCAGGCGCTTGACGAGCTCGGCAATCTTGCCCCACAGCACCAATTGCGGCATGGGCGCGCCGCCCTGCTGCGCCAGCGCCGCCAGCACCACTTGCAGGAAGGGCAGCCAGGCGCGTGCATCCTGTACGGGCGGCACATGGGCACGGAACACCAACGCCGCATTGAGCAGCAAGAAACCCTGCCCCATCATCTTGCGCTGCAATTCAGGCAAGGTCTGGATGACGCCACAGCCCGGCAGCTGCGCCGCCACCGCCACAGGCGCCATGGCCGCGCCGGACGTGTCACCGGCCTGCAACTGGCCGTCTGCCACCAGCAGCATCTTCATGAAGTTGCGCAAGGACGTGGCGCGGTTGACGGGCTTCGACAGGCCCGTCGCCGACCACAGGCTGCCGACGGCGCCATCCATGAAGCATACGCCGGTGGCGCTGGCGGCGCGCGGATACGGCCCCTCGCCCACCAACACGTAGCGCACCTGCGACAGCGGCAAGGCAAAGGCGGCGAACAGCCGGCCCTGCGTCGGCAGGTAATCATCGATGGCCAGCGCCGGCAAATAGGCGCTGTCGGCCGCCATCACCGCATGCAAGCCGCGCAGCAGGATGGGATGCCAGGAAGCATGCGCCAGGGACAGGGCATCGATGATGCTGGCAGGAATGGTGGTAACGGTCATGGGGCGTGAAAGATTTGGGCAAACGCAAATTGTAGCGCACCGGCAAGCTGGCATCGCCGAAGCATCACTAGCCAAAAACCCATTGCGCATAAGAAAGCCCCGGCCTGCATGCTAGCCGGGGCTTTTACCTGTTTGACGCAGATCCTTCCTATTCGGCGTCAGGCTGCTGCGCTGGATGGGCAGCAGCAAACGCAGGCAAGCTGGCGCAATGCGCATGGATGCGCGCAATGCGCGGGTAAGGCGTCAGGTCGATGGCGAAACGCTGCGCGTTGAACACTTGCGGCACCAGGCAGCAGTCGGCCAGCGTCGGGCCGTCGCCGTGGCAGAACAGGCCCACGGCGCCAGGATCGCTCTGCGCCAGCAGCGCTTCCACGGCCGCCAGCCCCTCGGCCATCCAGTGCCGGTACCACTGCTGCTTGATCTCGTCCGACAGGCCAAGCGTGTTTTTCAGGTATGTCAAGACGCGCAGATTCGTCAGCGGATGGGCGTCGCAGGCGATCGCCAGCGCCAGCGCGCGCACGCGCGCGCGTCCCAGCGCATCCACCGGCAGCAGCGGCACGCCAGGGCGCGTCTCGTCGAGATATTCAAGGATGGCCAGCGACTGCGTCAGGATGGCGCCATCGTCATCGAGCGCCGGCACCAGCGCCGACGGGTTGACGGCGCGGTAGGCTGGCAGCAGCTGCTGCCCGCCGCCCTGCAGCAGATGCACGGGGATGCTGGCGTAATCGATGCCCTTTATGTTTAAGGCAATACGCACGCGGTAGGCGGCCGAACTGCGGAAATAGGTGTACAGCTTCATGGCGCGCCCTCCCCTCAGGCGTTGCCGGCGCTGTTGCCGGCATACCGGGCCACAGTCTGCTCGATGCTGCCGAAAATGCTGGCGCCTGCGGCGTCGCGCATCTCGATGCGCAGCGTATCGCCGAACTTCAGGTACGCCGTCTTCGGCGCGCCGTGTTCGATGGTTTCATACATGCGCACTTCGGCCAGGCAGCAGTAACCCACCCCGCCGTTCTCGATGCTGGAGCCGAACAGGTTGCCCTGCTTGTTCGACACGGTACCGGAACCGATGATGCTGCCAGCGCCCAATTCGCGCGTCCTGGCCGCATGGGCGACGAGTTGCGCAAAATTGAAGGTCATGTCTTCGCCCGCATTCGGTTTGCCGAAGGGCTGGTCGTTCAGGTCCACCAGCAGCGGCAGGTGCAGCTTGCTGTCCGCCCAGTCGGCGCCGAGTTCGTCCGGCGTGACGGCGACGGGCGAAAACGCGCTGGCCGCCTTCGACTGGAAGAAACCGAAGCCCTTGGCCAGCTCCCCCGGGATCAGGTTGCGCAGCGAAACATCATTGACCAGCATCACCAGGCGTATCGATTTCGCCGCGTCGGCTAGGCTGGCGCCCATGGCCACGTCACCGGTGATGACCGCCACTTCCGCTTCCAGGTCGATGCCCCACTCTTCCGACAGGGCGAAGATCGGGTCGCGCGGACCGATAAAGCTGTCCGAGCCGCCCTGGTACATCAGCGGGTCCGTATAGAACGAGGCTGGCACTTCCGCATTGCGCGCCTTGCGCACCAGTTCGACGTGGTTGATGTAGGCGGACCCATCGGCCCACTGGTAGGCGCGCGGCAGCGGCGAGTGGCACTGACAGGCATCAAACGGCTGCGCGTCCGGTGCGTGGCCGGCATTCAGGTCGGCGTATGCCTGTTCCAGTTTCGGCACGACGGCGTCCCAGTTGTCGAGCGCAGCCTGCAAGGTGGGGGCGATGGCGGCCACGCGCTGGTACTGGCGCAGATCGCGGCTAACGAGGATCAGGGCACCGTCGCGGCTGCCGTTTTTCAGAGTTGCGAATTTCATGGTATTCCTTGTTTTGCGTAGTGTTCAGATGGCGTCAGCGCATCATGCTCGACCTGCTGCGCTCACGCTTCAGCCGGCGCGTGCATCCAGGCGGCGTGCTTCGGTGCGCGGCGTGTCTGCGACCATTCTTCCAGCATTGCCCATTTGACGGCGTCCAGTTTTTCCATCATCTCGGGCGTGCCCACGTTGGCCGCCAGTTCCAGGCGGTGGCCGTTCGGGTCGAAGAAATATATCGACTGAAAGATAGCGTGATTGACGGGGCCCAGCACCTCGATGCCGGCAGCGACCAGGCGCTCCTTGGCAGCGAGCAGTTCGTCCATGCTGGCCACTTCCAGTGCCAGATGCTGCACCCAAGCCGGGGTATTGCGATCGCGGTCCATCGGCGGCTGCGTCGGCAGCTCAAAGAAGGCCAGCACATTGCCCTGGCCCGCGTCGAGGAAGACATGCATGTACGGGTCCGGCGCCTTGGTTGACGGCACCAGGTCTTCGGCGATGGCGAGAACGAAATTCATGTTCAAATGCTTGACGTACCACTCGACGGTTTTCTTCGCGTCGATGCAGCGGTAGGCGACGTGGTGGATTTGCTTAATCTTCATGCTCTATCTCCAATGGATGGCCCCTTGGGCGCGATGGCTGGCGTGTTGCTCCGCTTTTCACCATTAGAATCGAGTTACAGCTATCATACAAACAATTTTTAACCATTGATTTATCGGATTATCTTATGAGTCCCAGCCTGCGACAGATGCGCGCCTTCGTGGCCCTGGCCAAGACCGGCAGTTTTACTCTGGCCGCCGAATACCTGCATGTGACGCAATCAGCGCTGAGCGGCTTGATCAAAGAACTGGAAAACGTGCTCGGCGTGCGCGTGGTCGAGCGCAGTACACGCAAAACACAGCTATCCGAAATCGGCCGCGAACTATATCCGCTGTTTGAAAAGATGATCGAGGATCTCGATGGCGCCATGGCCGGCATCGCCCAGCGCAAGGCACTGAAAACAGGCCTGGTGCGCATCGCTGCGCCACAGATGATGGCATGTACCCTGCTGCCTGAAGTGATCGCCGCCTACCGCCAGGCACACCCGGAAGTGCAGTTGCGCCTGGTAGATTGCCCCGTGGAAAACGTATCGGCGCGCGTCTTCAGCGGCGAGGTCGATTTCGGCATCGGCCCCGAACGCGATCCAACAGCGGAAATCGTCGCGCAAGTGCTGTTCGAAATGCCCTTCGTGCTGGTCTTCCCCGAACGCCATCCCCTGCAGCAAAAAGAGCGCGTCACCTGGGCCGACGTGGGCGACTACCCATTCATCTCGCTGCAGGGCCAGTTCACGGAACGCTTGCTGCGCGACATGCACGGCAGCTTTCGCGACCTGTCGCTCAATGCCTACAATGAAGTCACGTTCATGACGACGGCGCTGGCCATGGTCAGCGCCAACCTCGGCATCACGGTGTGCCTGCCGTATGCAGAACCGATGGTCAAGCTATACCAGTTGCAGATGCGTGCCCTGCACGAGCCGGAACTGACGCGGCGCTTTTTCGTCTACACGAAGACGGGACGTTCGCTGTCGCCGGCGGCCGAAAGCTTCATGGCCTTTTTATTCCAGTTCGTCGAGACGCACGAGTGGAACGTGGGCGCGGCCCGCACCGCGCTGCCGGCGCGCGGCACCACCTTATAATAGCGCATCGCCCCTTTTGCGCCAGCACCATGACCCAGCCTGACCAGTACCACCTGTCGCCTATCGACGCCGCCACCATCGCCATCAACCAGCGCATGCACAGATTCGACGGGCGCGAGCAAGTCTGGCTGTTTGGCTATGGCTCGCTGATCTACAAAGCCGACTTTGCCTATCTTGAACGGCGCCCCGCCAGCATCGCCGGCTGGACGCGGCGCTTCTGGCAAGGCTCGCACGATCATCGGGGCACACCGATGGCCCCGGGCAGGGTCGCCACCATCGTGCCGCAGGCAGGCGCCATCTGCGACGGCATGGCCTATCTGATCACGCCCGAAGTTTTCGCCCACCTCGACCACCGCGAAAAGAATGGTTATTTGCGCCTGGCCAGCGAGATCAGCTTCGACGATGGCAGCAAGGCCGATGGCCTGGTGTACATCGCGAATGAAGAAAACGCCGCCTTCCTCGGGGCAGCATCGGAACTCGACATCGCACGCCAGATCGCCCGATCAAACGGCCCCAGTGGCCCGAACAGCGAGTATCTGCTACACCTGGCCATGGCCCTGCGCGAACTGGGCAAGAGTGATCCGCACGTCTTTGCCATCGAGCAACATCTGGCACAGCTACAGGACCACGCCGCAGCGCCCTCCGGCGCCTGAGGCAGCCTGAGACAGCCTGAGTCCAGGGCGCGTCTCAGGGTTATCCGGCGACGGCGCGCCATTCCCGGCGACAGGCTGCGCTCCCCCTGCTACGGGCGATAGCTCCCCCGCATTCCAGTGCGTCAGGGCCACCCTGCTGCATCAGCATCAGCATCAGCGCTGACGATGCTTGAACTTAAAACAAATCGAGCTGTCCCGCATTGCCCCCTTTCTGCCTCGCCGCCAACGGTGGCACCAACAGCGGGCGGCGGAACTGCGTGCAATCGAGCTGTTTGAAGCGGCCGCCCTTGCCGTGCAGCCCCAGCCGGTGCACGGCTTTCTCGAAGCGCTGTCGGATAAGATCAGCCCACACGCCTTCGCCGCGCATGCGTGTGCCGAACGCGCTGTCGTAATCCTTGCCGCCGCGCATCTCGCGCACCCGATTCATGACGCGCTGGGCCCGTTCCGGGAAGTGCACTTCCAGCCATTGCTGGAACAGGGGGCTCACTTCCCACGGCAGGCGCAGCACCACGTAGTGGGCATGGATGGCGCCCGCGTCACGCACCGCTTCGAGCAACTGCTCGATTTCTGGCTCCGTCACGAAAGGAATGATGGGCGCGATGCTCACGCCCACGGGAATGCCCGCCTCCGTCAGGCTGCGGATGGTGCGCAGCCGCCGCGCCGGAGCGGCCGCGCGCGGCTCCAGCGTGCGCGCAATGGCGGGATCAAGCGTGGTGAGCGTGACAGCCACGGCTGCCAGGCGCTTGGCTGCCATGGGTGCCAAAATGTCGATATCGCGCTCGATCAATGACGCTTTCGTGATCAGCGCCACCGGATGCTCACACTCGTGCAACACTTGCAGCACGCGCCGCGTCAGTTGCCGTTCGCGCTCGCACGGCTGATACGCATCCGTATTGACGCCCAGGGCTATCGGTTCGGGCACATACGACGCTTTGGCCAATTCGCGCTGCAATAGTTCCGGCGCATTCACCTTGGCGTAGATGCGGCTTTCGAAGTCCAGGCCCGGGGACAGGCCCAGATAGCTGTGCGTGGGACGGGCAAAGCAGTAAATGCAGCCGTGTTCGCAGCCCCGGTACGGGTTCAGCGACACATTAAAGGGTAAATCGGGTGACACATTACGCGTGAGGATGGTGCGCGCCTGCTCCTCGCTGACCTGCGTCTTCCAGCGCGGCGCTGCCTCTGCGTCCGGCTCATCGAGGCCGCCCACGCTCCAGCCGTCATCGAAACCGGCGCGCGCGCGCGCCTCGTAGCGCCCTTGCAGGTTCGACACGGCAGCGCGCCCCTTGTGCTCTTTCAGCGATGGCGGCGGCAACATGGCTTGCCCGGAAAAGCTGTCATCATGCAGAGGAATGATTGCTTTCATGAACGGCCCCATTAACTGTATATACATACAGCATACTATGCCGCGATGCGGTCAAGATCAAGGGCTGGCGTGCTACCGTTTCACGCTTTTTCAGCATGCCCCATGACATAACTCAACTGCTGTGCGACAAAGCCGTCAAATGCAGAAATCAAGGGAACAAAACGGGGGGCGTCCTGCTCCAACTGCATCAAGGCATAGCATGTCGCTTCCAGGGTCGACAGCTGGTCTGGCGCATGCGCCTTGCGGATCAGATAATGGGAAGCAGGCGTATCGCGCAGGGGCAAGCGCGGCAGCTGTTGCAACTGGGCATTGAGATACAGCATCTTGCGGCTCTTGCGCCAGGTGGCGTCGAGCACTACCAGTTGCAAGCGGGCCGTATCAAGCAAGGTGACGATCTCGAGCGCAGGCGGCGGCGCGATGCCCAAGGAACGATCGCCTGGCGTATCCGGATACAGCAGCACATTATGCTTGTCGGCCAGCAATGCGGCGAGTGTCTCGGGGGCAAACTGCTCGCCCGTCAGCAGACGGCTGTTGGACAGGCTCAGGTGCAGCAAGCGGGCACTGCCTTTGGCGTTGTGGACTTCCAGCGGATGCTGCAAGATCAGCACGTCCACCGCGTGGGAAACGGGAGCGATCCAGCGGCAGATGCAGCTGGCGGCGGCACGCAGGCAAACCGGGCAGCGCTCGCGTTTGGCCGATTCGGCGTGGCAGGGCGTTGTAGAGGTCTGGCTGGAGGTGCGTCGGGTAGTCATGGCGGAGCGTGTGCGGGATTGTTCAAGCCGCGATTGTAGCGCCCGCGCCATGCCAGTGGAAATGGCCGAGCGAACGGCCACTTAAAACAACTGCTGAAAACTGCTCGGCAGGCTTGAAACTGCTGCTTAAAACTGCCACTTAAAACTGCCACTTAGCGCGTAATGCCGTTCAGTTAGTGTGTTAGTGATGCTATTTTTAGCCCAAGAACCAGGACAGGGGGTCGGACCCGGCGGGGGAATGTGCTTCAATGGAGCACATTCCGATCACGGAGTGACCGACCCCAGCTCTTTGCCTCTGGGGTTAGCGAATTTACTGGCGCTCATAAATCACGCCAAAATCCTTAACTGAACGGCATTACCACTTAGCGCGGCCATTGAGAGAGGCTGTTTAGAACTCTTCCCACTCATCGGCGCCGGAAGCGACAGGTGCGCGCGGCTTGCTCGTAGGTACCGTGTCCCGTTTCACTGCCTTGATGGGGGCACTGGCGGATTGAGCGCTAGCGGAATGGCCGATGGCAGTAGCGCTGCGCACGGCAGCGCTCACGCTGCGCCGTACGGCGGGCTGGCCGGCGGCAAGACGGGGAGACCCGCTGGCCGACACATATTGCTGCGTGACATCGAGCTTGAACACAGCCACCACATCAGCCAGCTTGACCGCCTGTTCCTGCATGGCTTCGGCCGCCGCCGCCGCCTCTTCCACCAAGGCTGCATTTTGCTGCGTCACCTGGTCCATCTGACAGATGGCCTGGTTGACTTGTTCGATACCGGCGCGCTGCTCATCGCTGGCATCGGTGATCTGGTTCATGATCTGCGTCACGTGGCTGATGCTTTGCACGATTTCGTCCATGGTACGGCCTGCCTTGTCCACCAGTTGCGAACCGGCTTCGACCTTTTGCACGGAATCGTCGATCAAGCCCTTGATTTCCCTCGCCGCCGCACTCGAGCGCTGCGCCAGGTTGCGCACCTCGGACGCCACCACGGCAAAACCGCGACCTTGCTCGCCAGCCCTGGCAGCTTCCACGGCCGCGTTCAAGGCCAGAATATTCGTCTGGAAGGCGATGGCGTCGATGACGCTAATGATGTCAACAATCTTGCGCGAGGAATCATTGATCGAGCCCATGGTGCTGACCACTTCCGACACTACCACGCCACCCTTGCTGGCGATCTGCGAGGCGTTGATCGCCAGTTGATTGGCGCTGCGGGCGTTGTCGGCATTGAGTTTCACGGTCGATGTCAGCTCCTCCATCGAAGACGCCGTCTGTTGCAGCGAACTGGCCTGCTCCTCCGTGCGCGACGACAAGTCCAGATTGCCAGCGGCGATTTCGCTCGACGCCGTGCTGATCGATTCTGTGCCATCGCGCACCTGACCGACGATACTGACCAGTTTATCGTTCATTTTTTTGAGTGCCTGCATCAATTGTCCCGTCTCGTCGTGGCTTTCCACCACGATATGGCTGGTCAGGTCGCCCGCAGAAACGGCTTCCGCCACCGCGACGGCGCGCGTAATGGGACGCGTGATCGAACGCGTGATCCAGTATGCGCAGGCGATACCGAGCAAAATGGCGACCGCGCCCAGCGAGATCAGCAGCAAACGGCCGTGTTCGTAGCGCAAACGAATATGCGCAGCCGCGTCATCGAGCAATTTGGCTTCCAGCACTTCCAGCTTTTTCAGCGACGCCAGGTAAATGTCGCGCTTGACGACCATGTCTCCCTCATACAGGCGCTTGCCCAATTCCAGCTCGCCCGCATTCTTGGCCTTGAACACTTCCTTGCGCACATCCGTGTAGGCCTTGCGCGTGCTCAACACCTCCTGGTACGCAGCCTGCTCTTCGGCGTTCAGCTCACTGTTGCCGATAGCATTCTGGATCTCCGTGGCACGGGCGGACGAGACCGCCATTTCCTGTTCAAACTGCTTCTGGTGTTCGGGATCGCTGACTTTCCAGGCGGCAGCCGTGCGCGCCGCGTTCACTTCGATCACTTTGGTCCACTCGGCGATCAGGCGCTCATTGCGCACGTCGACGCCGACCAGCGTATCGGTTTCCTTGCTGGCACTTTGCAACTGAACGATGCCCACCACAGTCAGGCTCGTCAACAGCAGCAAGACGGCGGCAAAAGCGCCACCGAGACGCACGCCGATTTTGAGGTTTTTCATTACGTGATTCCAATCTGAAAAAAATGTACAGACGCCACGAAACCGGCCTACTGCTATACAACAAGATAGCAGGTAGGTGCCGTGCGGCAATCACGAGCGGCGACGCAACACTACCGAGGTCGCCAAAATGGCAGCGCGCCGCAGCGCACCAGTTTGGCGCAGATTGTGAGTGAATCAGGATGGTATTGCAAGAAAAAACATGCATTAAAGCAACAGTTTGGAGGCGCTATGCCGCCACGAACGGACGGCAGGCAAGCAAATTCAGTTTTGCTTCACATAGATCAATTTTGACGTATCGAATCCCAAGCCGCGGGCTTTCTCGATCAAGCGCTGCTGCAAGGCGGGATCCATGGTGGGCGTGCGCGACAGCAACCACAAGTACGACTTGTCGGGGCCGCTGATCATGGAATAGCTGTAATCTTTCTGGTCGAGGTCGAAAACGATGTAAGCACCATAAAAGGGGCCGAAAAACGACACTTTCAGGTAACCCTCGTCTTTCTTGTCAAAAAAATACGCCTTGCCTTCGGCTTCCTTCCACTTCGCGTCCGCCTCCTTGTAGCCGCGGTTGAGCACTTTCAGCCCGCCATCCGGGCGCAGGCTGTAGTCGGCGCTCACATGGCTCAGGCCCCGTTCGAAGGAATGATCAAGGCGCGCGATCTCATACCATTTACCCAAATAGCGGGTCGTGTCAAAATTGCTGACAGGCACAATATTATCGGGCCGGCCGACACAACCGGCCAGCACCAGCGCACACAGGAACAGCAGTTTTTTCATGGTCTTCTCCAGATGGTGAAATTAGGGCAGCAGTATCAGGGTAGCAATGCGCGCTCAACGATGCGGCGTATCGCGCCACTATTTTGCATGCGCACGATGACGGCATTGAATTGCTCGATAAAGTCATCGCGATAGGGGTAGGCGTCCGGTCGGCGCACCGTAAAACCCAGGTGGCCCTGCTGGCCGGCCAGCTGCGCCGTTTCATGGATCGCTTGCATCGGCGCACCCGCCAAGCCCTCGCGCCGAATGCGCTGCAATTCCCACTGCGCCGAAAGACGGTCGCTGACATAGCAATCGATACGCCCAAGCATCAGCTTGAGCAGATTCGTACGCGTGCCCTTGGCAGGGGCGAGCACGATCTTTTGGGCAACCACGGCCGCCTTCAGCGTCTCATCGCCCAGCAAAAATCCCGCATTCATGCCGATGCTCAGGCCGCCGTAATCACCGGGCCACTGCCGCAGTGCGCGCCGGGCCAGCACGTCCTGGCTGCACAATACCACCAGCTGCTCCATCAGCAGTGGCACGGAGTAGCGCACGTACGGCCGTTCGCTGCGCGACGCATATGGCGGATACAGGGCGAAGGCCTCGCCCGTCTGCAGCAGCATCAGCCCCCGCTTCCACGGCACGGGACGCAGCTGCACCGCATACTGCGGCATCGATTGCAAGGCCTCGCGCATAATCTCCGTGTAGATGCCTTTCAGCTGGCCATTCTCGACATAGGAGTAGGGTGGATAATGGTCGTCGGCATAGATCACTAGCGGCGGCGCAGCCGCTGCCTGCGTGCTGACAGCGATCAACAGGCATAGCGCGGCAGGAAAAATGAGCTTTCTGAGCATGCCCGAAGATTAGCATGGAAGCGCCCACAGCGATCATTCGTTCGCACTGTTCGTCCCCAGCATCTCGTCGAGCTGCGCCAGGGTACCGGAGTCCTTCACGACGGCACGCAGCCACAGGTGCAGCGGCAGCTCGCCCCAACTGGCGGCCTTGTCGGCCAGGTAGGCGACAGGGCTGTGCGGCTCCGTGCGGCGAAAAAAATCGGCTACCTGGCGCAACTGGGCCAGCGCCTGCTGGCGCTGCACGAGGGCGCTTGCGCTGCTGGCGCCCTGGCCAGCGGCAGGCGGCGCGACAGCGAAGTCCACGCCTGGTGACAACGGCGCGATAAAATGAATGACGTTTTCCAGCGCTTCGCGCGCGGCGCGAAAGCTCGGGCCATCGGCGCCGAAACGCGCATCGACGCTGCGTTCAAACGCCAGCAGCGACTGCATGCAGTATTGTGCATCAGCGAGCAAGCGGTCAGAAAATGCACGCGTATTCTTTTGTCGCGCCGCCTCCATCTGCGCCAGGGTCGAACTTTCGTCGTGGCGCGTATCGCCCCAGCCTTGTGCCGTGCCGCCCTGCGCCAAGCTGG
Source organism: Janthinobacterium sp. CG_23.4 (assembly GCF_029892305.1). NCBI lineage: Bacteria > Pseudomonadati > Pseudomonadota > Betaproteobacteria > Burkholderiales > Oxalobacteraceae > Janthinobacterium > Janthinobacterium sp. CG_23.4. The sequence continues at coordinate 3,317,720 of NZ_JARXUX010000001.1, forward strand.
CAGCGGCGCGCTGACGCGCCGCATCGAAATCTTGCATTGAAAACGAGCCGTCGGCCCCCCCGGTGAGCGGAATCTCGCGCAGCAGCTGCGGTGTGCGCGCCAGCAGCCAGAAGACATTGCCGATGCGCTGTTCCTGGTCGCCCTCTTCGGCCGGCGGGTACAGGCCGTCCCAATAGCGCTCGCACAGGTTGGCCAACAGCGCGTAGCCGTCGCCCAGGCCGCGGAAGTGGCGTGTTTTCGCATGCGCCTCGGCCAGCCACACGGCGACGCGCAAATCCTTGCTGCGCGCAGCGATCAACTGTTCGCAGCGCGTCGCCACGAAAGGCCAGTCGGCCTCCTTCAGCGCCGTCACCCACTCGCCCTGGTCCAGGCTGGGATCGTCTTGCTGGCGCGCGCGCGCGATGGCGTCGAGCTCCTGGCTGAAAGTGATGTCTTCGCCGCATGGGCTGACGGCGCTGACGGGGTGCAGCAACTGCTCCAGGTTGAACATGGCGCTCTCCGGCGGATAACGTTATTTGAAGGCGTACTTGAACTGCCCCTGCTTGCTGGCGCTGACGCGTATCGAGGCTATCGGCTCGCCTTCTGCCATGCGCGTCAGTAGCGCTTCGGCAATCGCCGGCAACAGGCTGCCGTTGAGGATCTGGTCGACATTGCGCGCGCCCGAGTCAACCTCGGTGCAGCGCGCCAGTACCGCATCAACCAAGCCCGCGTCATGGCTGAACTGCGCCTGGTGGTTGCGCGCGATACGCGCGCCGATATGCGCCAGTTTCAGGGTAATGATCTCGGCCAGCACCGTGTCATTCAAGGGATAGAACGGCAGCACCTTCATGCGCCCCAGCAAGGCCGGCTTGAAATGGGCCACCAGTTGCGGGCGCACCAGCTCTTCCAGCGCGGCCGGCGCAGGCAGGTCTTGTGCGGCCCGGTTCAGGCAGGCGGCCATCATGGCAGCGGAACCGAGGTTCGAGGTGGCGATGATGATGGTGTTGCGAAAATCGACTTCACGTCCTTCTGCGTCTTCGAGCACGCCCTTGTCGAAGACCTGGAAGAACAGCTCCAGCACGTCGGGATGGGCCTTTTCTGCTTCGTCGAGCAGCACCACGCTGTAGGGCTGGCGCCGCACGGCTTCCGTCAGCACACCGCCCTCGCCATAGCCGACATAGCCAGGCGGCGAGCCTTTCAGGCCGGCCACGCTGTGCGCCTCCTGGTATTCGCTCATATTGATGGTAATGAGCTTGCGCTCGCCGCCATACAGCAGGTCGGCCAGCGCCAGCGCCGTTTCCGTCTTGCCCGTACCGGATGGCCCCGTGAACAAAAACACGGCTTGCGGCTTGTTCGGTTCATCCAGGCTGGCGCGCGCCGTGCGCACGCGCTGTGCCACGGCCGTGATGACATGCTCCTGCCCCAGCACGCGTTCGCGCAACGCTCCATCGAGGGTCAGCACCGTGCGGATCTCGTCCTTGAGCATTTTCCCCAGCGGGATGCCGGTCCAGCCGGCAACGATGCCGGCCACTACCTGCGCATCGACTTCCAGCGGCGACAGCGCAGAATCGCCCTGCAACACCGCCAGCTCTTCCTTCAGCGCCAGCAGGCGTGCGGCGCCGGCCTCGCCCGGGCGCTCGCCGCGCAGCTGCGCGCGCAAGTCGACGATCTGCGCCACCAGCGCTTTTTCGCGCTCCCAGCGCTGCGCCAGGGCACTCATCAGCACCTGCCCTTCTTCATGCTCGCGCCGCAGTTGCGCCAGTCGCGCGGCAGCGGCTTTATCGGGTGCTTCGCCGTCGCTTTCCTCGCGGCTCAGGGCGGCGATTTCCGCGCCGATGCGCTCTTGGCGACGGTGCACATTTTCCAGCTGCGCCGGCGTGGCGCGCTGGCCCAGCGCCACCTTGGCACACGCCGTATCGAGCACACTGATAGCCTTGTCGGGCAACTGACGTCCGCTGATGTAACGCTGCGACAGGCGCACCGCCTCGACGATGGCGGACTCGCGCACGCGGATGCCGAAATGGCGCTCCATCAGCGGCGCCATGGCGCGCAGCATGGCGCAGGCGATGTCTTCGCCAGGCTCTTCCACCTTCACCACCTGGAAGCGCCGCGCCAGCGCCGCATCCTTTTCAAAATACTTTTTGTACTCACTCCAGGTGGTAGCGGCAATGGTACGCAGAGCGCCACGCGCCAGCGCCGGTTTCAGCAAATTGGCCGCGTCATTCTGCCCCGCCTGGCCACCGGCGCCGATCATACTGTGCGCCTCGTCGATGAAGAGAATGACCGGGTGCGGACTTTTCGCCACCTCGTCGATGACGTTTTTCAGACGGTTTTCAAACTCACCCTTTACGCTGGCGCCGGCCTGTAGCAAGCCCATGTCGAGTACGTGGATATGCGCACCCTGCAGCACCTCGGGCACGTCACCGGCGGCGATGCGCAAAGCTAAGCCTTCCACCACGGCTGTCTTGCCCACGCCAGCCTCGCCGGTCAAAATCGGATTGTTCTGGCGCCGGCGCAGCAGGATGTCGACGGCCTGGCGTATCTCCGCCTCGCGACCGATCACGGGATCGAGCTTGGCGTCGCGCGCCAGCTGCGTCAGGTCGGTGGTGAACTGGTCCAGCGCCGGGGTCTTGCTGGCAAGGACAGCCAGTGGGTCGACAGTCGTTTCGGAAAGCTGCGACACTGTCCCAGTTTCCTCCCCCGAGCCAGCCGTCAGCTTGTCCGGATGGTGCTTCAATTGCTCCACGCTGAAGCGGGCGAACAACTTCGAGCCCCGATACGCGAGCTGCGACAGTTCCGCTTGCGTCAACAGCGCCAGCAACAGATGGCGGCTGCGGATGGGCCCCGGCTGCGCCGTATCGAGTGAGGCGACCAGCCAGGCATGCTCGAACAATAAGGGCAAATGGGGCGAAAATACTGGCGTGCGCGCGCTGCCAGTGCGAAAGCCGCCGATCTCGCGCCGCAGGTCCGCCTCGAGCGCCGTCAGGCTGATGTCACTGCGGCGCGCAATGGTGACGAAATCACTGCGTTCCTGCTCCAGCAGCGCCAGGAAAAGGTGTTCTATATCGACTTCGTACTGCCCCAGTTCCACGCAGATGCCGGCGGCGCGGGTGGCGGCAGTGCGCGCCGTATCATTCAGTTTGGCGATCAGGGTTTTCAGATTATTGCTCATGCGGCGGCTCCCTTGCGGTTGATCGAATAGCGCAGCGACGATGGCTGCAGCACGGCGTCGAAATTGACCGTCTCGCCACCCGACATCACGGCCAAGGTGCCACTGATGACGAAGCTCACGCGGTTGATGCTGCCCGCTTCGCGCTCCAGACGCGCGCGCACATTGCGCAGGCGCGGTTCGTGGCGTTCGATGGCGGCCTTCAGCGCGGCGCAGATGCGGGCGCGGTCATCGCTGCTCGACAAGCACATGCCGGCGAAATCGATCAAGCCATAGTTGACGATGGAGGCCGCGCATTCCGGATAGGCGTCGAGCGCGCCGGGCGGCAAGGCTAGGCGCGTGTTGAGCAGCTCTTCCAGGTCACGCGCCACAGCATCCTTCAATTGTTCGAGTGACAGGCGCGCAGCCACGCCGCCGGCCGTCGCACCGGCGTCGCCCATCAGGCGGTCGAACAGGCCAGGTACATAGCTGTCCATGCGCTCTCCTGAAAAGTCGGCGCAGCGCGCAGGCGAAGCTGGTCGCCACGCGCCGCGCAATCTGAATCAAGCCACGCGGTTCGCGGCCAGGTCCCAGCCACCCGAGGTATTGCCGCCAGCGCCCCCCGTCACTTTTTGCTGCGTGTATTTCCACTTCACTTTCGAGAACTTGAAGCCGACGTGTTCACCCAGGATGTCACCCTCTTCAACGTTCGGCATCACGGCACCGATCAATACATTCTCGATTTCGATCTCAAAGTATTTGACGCGCTCGCCCTGGCCGTCGGCGCGCATGAATTCGAAGCGCGCCTTGGGAATAGTCTTGCCGGCCGAGCAGGTCTGCAACAGGACCGGCGAGGCCAGATCGGCCAGCTTGGAAATGACGATATCCTTGTGTTCGCAGCGTTCAGCCGTGTGGCCACCGCCCGTCGAGGCGGTAGCGGACTTCGGCTGTTCGACGCTCCAGCTGACCGATTTGCACTCGATCCAATCCTTGTGCTTGTCATCGGTGGACTCGCCCTTGATGCCGTCTATCTGCAGATATACATCGATTGCCATGGTGTGCTCCTCTGGTTGAAAGATGGGTGACTCAGGAATTGGTCGACTTCGGCAACTCCGCGACCAGTCGGAGCGAAACAGATAATTCATCGAGCTGGAAATGCGGCCGCAGGAACGACACGGCCCGATACACGCCGGGCCGCCCCGGCACTTCATGCACCTGCACGGAAGCTTCGCGCAAGGGAAACTGCGCCTTCTGCTCCTGGCTGGCGTTATCGTCGAGCAGCACGTACTGCATCAGCCAGCGATTCAGGAAGTCTTCAACGTTGGAGGCGGCGGCAAAGCTGCCGATCTTGTCACGCATCATGGCCTTCATGTAATGGGCAATGCGCGAGACGGCAAAGATGTACTGCAACTACGACGACAGCACCGCGTTCGCATTGGCCGCGTCGCTGTTGTACTTGCGGCTTTTCTGCGCTGACTGTGCGCCGAAGAAGGCGGCATACGCGGTGTTCTTGCAATGCACCAGCGAGATGAAGCCCAGGTCCGACAATTCCTTTTCGCGGCGATCGGTAATCGCTACTTCGGCCGGGCATTTCAGGGCCACATCGCCCTCGTCCGTCTTGAAGGTGTGGGTGGGCAGGTCGTCCACCAGGCCGCCGCCCTCCACGCCACGGATGGCGGCGCACCAGCCGTAATCGGCAAAGGCGCGCGTCAGCTTGCAGCCGAAGGCATACGCGGCGTTACACCATAGATATTTGTGATGGTCGCTGCCGTCGACTTCCTCGACAAAGTTAAAACCTTCGACCGTGGTGCCATCGACAGGATTGAACGGCAGCCGGCCCAAGAAGCGGGGCAAAGTCAGGCCCACGTAGCGCGCGTCCTCGGATTCGCGGAAGGCTTTCCATTTGAGGTACTCGATGGTGTCGAACACCTTGGCCAGGTCGCGCGGCTTGCCCAGGTCAGCGTAGCTCTCCAGGCCAAACAGTTCCGGCGCGGCCGAGGCGATAAACGGTGCATGCGCAGCGGCGGCGATATGCGACATCTGCTCGACGAAATACATGTCTTCCGGCTGGCGAGAAATGGCGAAATCGCCCAGCAGCGCAGCGAACGGCGCGCCGCCAAAGGTACCAAATTCCTCTTCGTAGACCTTCTTGAACATGCTGCTCTGGTCGAACTCCAGCGCCGCCTGGAAATCCTTCACCAGTTCGCGCTTGGTGGCGTTAAACATGCGGATCTGCAGACGCGTGCCCGTATCGGAGTTGCCGACCAGGTAGCGTAGCCCGGTCCAGCTTTGTTCGAGCTGCTGAAACGGCGCCGCATGCATGATTTCGCTCAGCTGGGCCGAGATCATGCGGTCGATTTCCGCTACGCGCGCGTCCAGGGTGGCCGACAGGCTGGTCGACATCAGCAGCGTGCCATCGAGCACCTGTGCCACCAGTTCCGAGATCAGGTCGCGCGCGCGCGCATGTTCGGCGCCAGACTTGGCGACGCGGCTGTGCTCGACGATCTGGTCCAGCAAGTCCGTCGCGGCCGGGGCATCGGCTGCGGATACAGCGAGCGCTTCTGGGGCTTCTGCATGGGCGCTCATCTCAATACTCCTGCCTTGGGAACTGCGGTTTCAAGGTGGCCAGGCTGTCCGTGTTGTTCAGCACTTCCGTCAGCAAGTCTTCCAGCTTGTCGTTGCCGGCCAGCTTGTTGCGCAGGTCGGCCAGCTTGGTGCGCGCCTCGAGCAGCTTGCGCAAGGGGGCGACCTGCTGCACCACCGATTCCGGGCGGAAGTCATCCATCGAACGAAAGTGCAGATCGACGGCAAACGTACCGTCCGCCCCGCTGATGCGGTTCGGCACCGCGAAACGGGCCACCGGCGCTACACCGGCCAGCACTTCGTCGAAGTTGTCGCGATCGATGGCGACGAACTTGCGGTCCTTCAAGCGTTTTTTCTCACTCTCCGGGTTAGCACCAAAGTCGCCCAGCACGCCGACGACGAAGGGCAACTCCTTGTTTTCAATGGCGTCGCCAATCTCGACGTCGTAGGTCATTTGCACGCGCGGGGCGCGTATCTTTTGCAGGCGTTTTTGCACGCTGTCGGACTTGGGCATATCGCTTCCTTTGCAATGGGATGGTGGGGCTGGTGGCTTACTTCAGGCCGCTGAACGGGTCAGCCGCGCCGGCTGGCTGCACCGCACCTTTCACCGCCGGCGTGCCGGAGCCGGATGTGGCAGCGCGCTTGCCAGCGGCCGGCGGGCGTCTGGCCGGCGGCACCAGCACGTCTTCACCGATGCTCGCGCGCAGCAGCTTGGCCAGGTCCTGCGCTTCCGAGCGCAGCGAGCCATTCAGATTGTTTTGCCGCGACAGGTCGGCCAAGGCCTTGCCGGACAGGCGCAGGCCGCTGACAGCGACGATGCTATTGGCGACCTTGTCGTCCGGGTCGCGGTCCAGCGCTTCGAGCGCATGGCCGATGGCGTCGCCATACTGACCGCGGTCGAACTTCATCTGCGCCATTTGCAGCCACGGGGCCTTGTCGGCCGGGTAGCTGCTGCCGCCGCCCTGAAGCAGGGTCATGGCACGCTCGTACTGGCCAGCGCGGGCGGCCGCATCGGCGTCGCTCATTACTTGCGCCAGGGTCGGTGCGGCAGATTTTTTGGACGCCGACTGGTCTAGCGTGGCGCAGGCGGCCAGCAGCAAGGCGCTGGCAAGGCAAGCAATACGGGGCAACATGGTCGCTGGCTTCATCGGGCATTCCTTCAGGTGGAGGACGCTACCGCTGGAAAAGATGGGTGGCGCCTTGGTGGAGGCCATTATTGATCGCCAATTTTTTTGCCAGATTGAGATTAATCAGCAAAGAAGAAGTTCCGCGCTACAGCGGCGAACCGCGCCATGAATCCTGATCTGGCACAGTAATTATCTTGATCGCAGACGGACTTTGCGGCAACGCAAGCAGGCCGCCGGTGCATGCGTTTAAATGGCTGCAGCACGCGTATTTCCACCATTCATTTTTTGCAAAGCAAACCCATGCCACCTGACGCCCCGCTCCGCCGCCTGGCGCGCACCACCCCACTACTGCTGCTGGCCTTGCTGCAGGCCGGTTGCGCAGGCAGCGCCATCGGCACGCTGGCCAACGCGACGCTGCAAATGGCCGGGGTGGCCAAGCCGCCACCCGAACTGCCGGACGCGCAAAAACCACCGCGCAATGTCAGCATCCGCCTGCACGCGGCGCAGCGCCTCAACACCGACGCTGCGGGCCGGCCGCTGGCACTGGTGGCGCGCATCTACAAGCTGCGCCAGAGCGCCGCCTTCGAGCAGACGCCATACGACAGCTTCCTCGACGCGCAGCGCGAAAAGGCCGCGCTGGGCACCGACTTGATGGAGGTGAAGGAAGTGCTGCTGGTGCCGGGCCAGCGCTATGAAGTGCAGGAAAAAGTCAGCAAGGAAGCGTATTTCATTGGCGTGGTGGCCCTGTTCCGCGCGCCTGCGGCACAGCGCTGGCGCGCCACCTTTGCCGCCGCCGACGCGGAACGCGGGGGCATCACCGTCGGCTTGCACGCGTGTGCGCTGAGCGTCACTGGCATGGCCGGCATGGACAGCGGCATGGCGCCGCTGGCGGCCGTGCGCTGCCAGTAGCGCAGTGGCGGCAGCAGCGGCGCACCACACATTCAAGGAGAAGCGAGATGGGCATGGCAGCGAAAGTCTTGTGGGGCGAAGGCCTGTTCCTGCGGCCGCAGCATTTCCAGCGCCAGGATGAATATCACGAAGCACGCCTGCATCACACGGCCCGTGCGCTGCACCCCTATCTGTGGGGCGTGGCGCAGATGCAGTGGGACCTGGCGGCACTGAAGACGGGCACCTTGCGCCTGCAAGCGCTGTCGGCGATCTTCCGCGACGGCGAAGTGTTCGAGGCGCTGGGCGACGGCGTCCCCGGCAGCGATCCCCTGCCCGCGCCGATAGACCTGGAGTCGCTGCCGCCAGCGGTGCAGGAAGTGACGTACTACGCGGCCCTGCCGATTCTCAACCGCGAGGGCATGAATTACACGGCGCAGACATCGGCAGCAGGTACACCTGCAGCCACGCGCTTTGCGCATGCCATGCATGCCACGCCGGACCTATTTACGCAGTCCGCCGTCGCCGACGTGGCGTACCTGAAGAAAACCGTGCGCCTGATTCCCGATAGCGAGGCACGCGGCTGCTACGACTGCCTGCCGCTGATCGCCCTGCGGCGCACGGTGTCGGGCGGCTTCGAGCCGGTGCCAGGGTTCATGGCACCCAGCCTGGCGATCGCCGGCGCGCCGCAGCTTCAGTACGTGCTGGAACATCTGCTCGACGCTCTGCAGGCAAAGGTCAGCGCGCTGCACGGCCATCATCGCGAACCGAGCCGCAACGTGATCGAATTTCGCTCGGGCGACGTGTCCTCGTTCTGGCTGCTGCATACAGTCAGCACGGCAGCGGCCGCGCTGATGCACTATGTACGCCATCCGGCCTTGCATCCAGAGCGCCTGTATGAGGCGCTGCTGGGCCTGGCCGGTGGCCTGCTCAGCTACTCCAAACACTACACCCTGGCCAGCCTGCCCGCCTACGATCACGCGCAGCCGGGCGCCTGCTTCGACGCCATCGACACCATCATCCGTGAACTGCTCGACACCGTCATCTCGTCGAAATATTTTTCCATCGCCCTGATCGAGGACCAGCCCTCGTATTACCTGGGCAAGCTCGATTCGGGCAAAATCGACCAGCACACCACCTTGTACCTGGCCATACGCGCCGCCATGCCCGCCATCGAACTGGTGGACGTGGTGCCGCTGCGCGTCAAGGTGGGCGCGCCCGACGACGTGGAAAAATGCGTACTGAAGGCCATGCCCGGCCTGAAACTGTCGCATGCGCCGCAAGTGCCGGCCGCTATCCCCGTGCGCCCCGACACCTATTATTTTGCGATTGAAAACCGCGGCGCGCTGTACCAGCACATGCTCAAGGCGCAGTCAATTTGCGTCTACGTGCCGGCCGGCATACGCGACCTGCAGCTGGAATTGATCGCGGTGACGGCATGAGCCAGCTCATCGAACGGCGCGCGGCGCCCTCCCTGCTGGGACCACGCGGCTGCGCACCGGCCGGCCGGCATGCAGGCAGCGCCCTGCTGGACCTGATGCACGAAGGCTTTTACATGCTGTTCATGCTCAAACACGGTTCGGCCCCCGGCGACGAGCAGAACTTCATGGAGCGCATCACGGCCTTCCTCGACGACTTCGCGCACGAAGCAAAAAAGATCCGCGCCGATGGCGACGATATCGAGGCGGCCAAGTATGCATTCTGCGCGGCGGTCGACGAAATCATCCTGGCCTCACCTTTCGCCCTGCGCAAGCAATGGGAGCGGCGCCCGCTGCAATTGCTGATCTTTGGCGACCAGCTGGCCGGCGAACACTTCTTCGACCGCCTCGACGCCTTGCGCGGCAAGGGCGCCATGCGGGTGCAGGCGCTGCAAGTGTTCCACATGTGCCTGTTGCTGGGATTCCAGGGCAAGTATGCAATCGACGGCGGCGAAAAACTCAGCTACCTGACGGCGCGCCTGGGTGACGAAATTGCCCACATCAAGGGCAAGAGCCGTGGCTTCGCACCGCGCGCGGAACGCCCCGATCAGGTGGTCAATAAACGCGGCAGCGACATGCCGCTATGGGCACTGTCGAGCTTTTTCGCCCTGCTGGCCATCTGCGCCTACCTGGGTTTGAAAACGCATTTGACGCGCGGCACGCAAACCACCCTGGCCGCGTATGCAGACCTGGTCAAGCTGGCGCCAAGCCCAGCGCACCTGACCATCACACTGCCTTGATTATTATGCGCTGATCATTGCGCGATCCTGAACTCGATGCGCCGGTTTCTGGCCCGGCCAGCGGCCGTGGCGTTGCTGGCGACGGGACGGTCTGGTCCCTGGCCAGAGACCAGCACCGTATCGGCCACGACGCCCTTGCTGGCCAGATAGGCGCGCACGGCCTCGGCGCGCGCCTCGCTGAGGGCCACGTTGCTGGCGCGCAGGCCAATGTCGTCCGTGTGGCCGATCACCTCCACCTTGCGGCCCCGCAGCTTGAGCATGACGGCCGCCATCTGGTCGAGGATGACCAGGCCGGCCGGCGTAATAGAGGCCTTGCCGCTATCGAATTCGACGATGCGCTTGTCGAGCGTGGCGTCGAGCAAGCCCTGCTCGGCCTCGGCCGGCCTGACGCGCAAGCCATTGTTGACGATATAGGTGGGATTGAGACTGGTGGCGATATCGCTGGCGATCTGCTGGCGCTGCGCCTCGTTCGCCACCTCGCCGCGCACGCTGACATTGTTGCCGGCGATGCTGATCTGCCCGCGCGAAATGAGCTTCAGGTTCGGCGCGATCAGCTTCTGCACGTAGGCGTTCCAGTTGGCGGGCACGGCAACGTTGCCGATGGCGATCTGGTCGACCACGCGCTCGGCGCCATACAGTTCGCGCAGGCGGGCCAGCACGGCCGCCTTGCCCGCCTCGTCAGCCAACGTGCCGGTGACGAGGATTTGCCCCGGCATCGGTGTCTGGGGTGCATGCGCCTGCGCCAAGGTGCGCCAGGGAACGGCAGCGGCCAGCAACAGTAGCAAGAAAACGCGTGGCTTCATGACAATCCTTCAGGCAAAGGTAGCGGCAAACATGGCGCAGGCCGAGTGCAGCGACAGCTGCTCCTGCTGCAGGCAGGCGGAAAACTGGCGCAAGGCCGCAGCGTCTCCCAGCTGCTGCTCAACCCAGTCGAGCTGGTCGAGCACGATCAGACGCTCACTGCCGGCCTGCGGATCGATCAGCGCGCGCAAGCCGTGCGGGTCGGCGCCGCAAAAGCCGATCACCAGCACGGGCGCTTCATCGATGTACGAGAAAAACAGCGCCAGTTCGAAATCGGCCTGGCGCAGGAACGGCGCGACCATGTGCAGCCAGAAGCTGGCCACCAGGTCGCGCAGCTGCGCCTCGTGCGGCAGTGGCAGCACCAGGCTTTTCTCCAGGCGCGGCAAGCCGCTCTGGCGCACCGGCTGCAGCAGCAGGCCCAGGCCCAGCAGCAATTCGCGCACCGTCACCGGGAAGGCGGGCGAGGCCAGCATCGCTTGCAGGTCATGTACCGTCTGCGCTTGCAAAAAGGCGGCCAGCCGCGCCGCGTGGCACGGCGCGGCCGGCTCGACTTCGACCACGTTGCCGGCCAGCGCCAGCAGCGCAGGCCCTGGCTCGACGCTGGCCACGATGCCTTGCGAGAGCTGCTCCACCCGCTGCCACAGCGGTGCCAGCACCAGCGGGCTGCAGGCGACAAAGGCCTCGGCATCATCCACTTCCAGCGCGCCCATGGCCATGAATGGAAAGCGCCGCTGCGACTGGTCATTACTCGCTTCCAGGCGCCCGGCGATGGCGCGCCGGCTGCGCGTGCCGACGAAGGCGAAGCGCAGCGGCGGCAAGACGTCGTAATTGAGCTTCCAGCGCGGCTCCACCGTCAAGGCATGCATGACCTGCGCCAGCCAGTCGTCGAGCAACTGCACCAGCGCGTGATTGTCGCAAGCCTTGATGAAGTCGCCGCGTGCGGGAATCTTGCCAAAGTAGCCGAGGCGCACCTGCTGTGCCGTGTGCATCATGGCGCCACCCCGGACGCTGCAGCCGCGATGACCGGCACCGCTGCACTAGCCACGACAGGCGCGCCCGGCGGGCCGACGATGGTCTCGGGCAGCTGCATGCCGCGCAAGCCCTGCTCCTGCACCGCCGCAGTTCCACCCGCGCCCGTCGTCTCGGCGCTGCTGGTGATTTTCAAGTCGACCGCCACCGCTACCTCGCCGCGCACCCAGCGCAGTTCGAACACGCCGCCTTCCTTGCGCTTTTTGCTCGCCGCATCGATCATGCGCTTCAAGCCGAACTGCCCGGGCTCGTTGAATAGTTCCAGCGTGCGACCGTCGAAGGTGACGGCGGTGATGCGCGCGCCCTGCATGCCGGCCGCGCCTTGCGGGCCTGGATGCACCATGTTCGTCCACTGCGCCGGCGTATTGCGGTAGCGCAGCTGCTGGCCGTCGATCTCCAGCGTATACTCCAGAGTCCCCGGTGCGGGCGACGGCTGGATCTGGAATACGGTTTGCGCGGCCGTCGAGGCGGACGCCACGCCGCCCGCGCCCAGCGGCGCAATCCAGCCGGGAAAACGCGCCACCACCTGCGGCGACAGGCTGATACCCATGTCGGCCCAGGTGCGCGGCGCCAGCACGTCGCCGCGCCGCACCACCAGGGGGCCCATGGCGGTGGTGACGAACTTTGCCACCAAGCCTTCCGGGCCAAAGAACTGGCCAATTTCAAGGTTGCTCGCCTCGATGCGCGCCGCTGGCGCAAACGGATATTTGTTGGCCAGCGATTTCTGGAACGGTTCATACACCTGCGCCGCCCAGGTCTTGTTGATATCGAGTTCGGCCGGCGCAACGATGACGGCAAAGGTCTGTATCAGCGGGCGCACGAGGATGGGACGGATGGCCTGCTTTTGCGCGTCGCTCATCCCCGTGAGCAGCTGCTCGTCGACCAGTTTCAGGGCGTCGGCCAGTTCGGAACCGCTACCCTCGAGCGTTTGCTGCATGAACTGGCGCGCGCCCGGTCCTGCATCGCCCTGGTTCTTCAGCAAGTTCAAACGGCTGCGCAGTTTCGACAGCGCCTCCAGATACGCGCGCATCAGCGTCGCATTGTTGTCCCTGGCCGCCACCAGCTTGCCCACGCCGGCGAATTCGCGTCCCACGGGGCCCATGGGCTTATCCAGTCGGGCCGGATCGAGCTGCGCATTGAGGCCTGGATTGGCCGTCATCTGCGATGGCGCGCGGCGCAACACGGTTTCCTTGAACCAGGCGATCATGCCCCTTTCAGCCTTGCGCAATTGCGTATGTTGCAGCGCCGGGTTGTCCCACGAGGTTTCGTCGTAAATAGTCGTGAGCAGCTTGGCAATCGGCGACGCTTGCGGGTCGCCCAGGCGGTTCATGGCTTGCACGGCACCGTCAAAACCTTTCAGGTCGGCGACGGCGACACCTTGCACGAATTTTTGCCACTCGCGCGCGTAGTCGGCCTTGTACATGGCGACCAGGTTTTTCTCGATCTGCTCCGGGCTGCCTTCCAGAGTCAGGTCGTCGGTGGAGGCGCTTTTCAGCACCCAGTCGGCGCTTTGCAGCTCGCGGTTGGCGGCGTCGCGAAACGCGGCCTCGACGAACTTTTCCCATGCCTGGCGCGTAAAGGCGCCGGAGACGGCGTAACTGCCCGCCAGCAGCGTTTGATCCTGTTCACCGACGATGCGCGCCACCGTCATGCCGGGAAAGCGCGTCGAAGCGCGCGCGCGAATGTCGGCATACACGCGCTCGCGCGCCGGCATGCCGCGCACCACGCGGCGCAGGTTTTCGCGTGCCTGATCGACCAGCGCCAGCTTTTGCTCGATGCGGGGCCAGGACGGGTCGCCGATCTGCGCCAGGTAGAACGTCAGCAGCCGCTCGGCGCTGCGTATCATCTGCTCGCGCGGCATGGCGCCCCGATTGCCTTCCAGCCAGCCGCGCCAAAAGCGCGTCAGCTGGTCATTCAGGTGGCTACTCTCGGCATGCGTCTTATCGGCCAGCATCAGATAGGTTTTCAGCGCATTGTAGGCATCTTCCACATTCGTCGCGCTGGCCGCCTGGTACTGCACGCTGCGTGGCGCGGCAGGTGATGCCGCGCCTGGCGTCTGCGGCGTACGCACCGTGGGCTGCAGTTGCTCGGCGCTGGCGTTCATCTCGAACAGCAAGGCTTCCAGCGCGCCCGCCACGGGGGCCAGCATGACATGGCGCGCGCCGGCGAAATATTCCTCGCGCAGCTTGCGCTCAAGCAACTCCCCCTGGTACAGGCCCAGGCGCAATGACCACGGCCGTTGCGTGCGGTACGCTTCCAGCTGCTCGATGCGGTCCTGCAAGATTTCCAGCGCTTCCAGGCGCGACTGCAAGTCCAGGCGCCGTTCCTGCAGCCGCACCACCTTGTTCAGGTCGGCCTCGACATTGGCCACCAGTTGCCGGTTGCCCAGATAGGACCAGCTCCAGCCGCCCAGGCAGGCGCCCAGCGACACCGTGGCGGCGAAGAACAGCGCATATTTGAAGCGCAGCTTGGCGCGGTTGGCATAGTTGGCCACCAAGTGCTGGTCGGCAAAAATCACCTTGCGGAACAAATCGAGCAGGAAATAGCCATACTGGTGCGCGCCTGCTGCCACTAAGGCCGGGGCCGGGTCCGGCGCGAAGCTGAGGTCGAAGCGGCGCGCCACCTGCTGCGAAGAGGCACTCACGGGTACGCCCTCCTGCAGCGCGCTGGTGAAATAAAAGCCGCGGAACACGGGCTGGAACTGGAATGGGTTTTCCTCGAACAGGGTGGCAATGAAGGCACGCAAAGCCGGCTTGATGGCGGCAAACTCCAGCGGAAACGTAAATACCCCGGGTGCCATCGTCTGGCGTTGCCGGTGCGCCATATTGGCCAGGCTCAGCTCCGTCAAGCCATCGTGCAATTCATCGAAACTCTGGTCGAAAAACGTCAGCAAGTCGGCCGTGGACAGCTTGCGCTGGTAAGCCATGGTGGCGCCCCATACGCGCTCGCGCTCGCTGCGTTCGGCATCGGCAAAAAACTCTGTAAAGCCGGCGATCAGGTCGGCCTTGCTAAACACGATGTACAGGGGCGCAAACACTTCCAGGCGTTCGATGACATCCTGCACCCGCTTGCGCAGGCTGCGCGCCAGTTGCATGCCGACATCGGGGTCGCCTTTCAATTCGTCGATACTGACGGCGATGAGGATGCCGTTGATGGGTGCCTTGCGCCGGTATTTTTTCAACAGGTCGAGAAAGCCGAACCACTCGCCGCGATGCTCGTCAACGACGCAGTAGCGTCCTGCCGTATCGAGCACGATGCCGTCCGTGGTGAAAAACCAGTCGCAGTTGCGCGTGCCGCCCACGCCTTGCACAATCTTGCCGTCAGCGAAAGGGAACTGCAGGCCCGAGCGCAAGATGGCGCTGCTTTTGCCGGCGGCCGGGTTGCCGATGATCATGTACCAGGGTAATTCGTAGAGGGCGGCGGCGCCCGATTTGAGACCCAGCTTGGATGTCTTGATGGTCTCGATGGCAGCCAGCATGCCCTTGCGTAGGGCGTCGAGTTCACCTTGCTCGCTGCTGTTGGCCGTCGAAGCCGAAGCGGCCTGTGCGGTGGCGATCTCGGCCTCGTTGAGGATGGCTTGCCCCAGCGCCTGGGCATGGCGGCGCGCGCGGCGGCGGCGCCACAGCCATACGCCCAGCCAAGTGAATAAGGCCAGCAGCAGCAAGGCCAGCGCCCAGATCAGCGCCACTTCCAGCAGCTCGGCCCCCAGGTACAACGACACGGCCAGCGCCACGAAGCCAACGATGGTCAGATTGCGGCTGTCGGTGAGGAAATGGCAGATTCGTCGCAGCATGATGAGTCCAGGATGAGGTCGCAAAGCAGATTGACGCCGCCGTGTAACAAGACGGATTCGGCCTATCCTGACAGCAACACGGCGCGCCTTTGTTGACACAAGACAAGTACCAGGCGCCAGCGCATGACAGGCGTAGGCGTACCATTGACGCTGCGCAAGCAAGCTTGCAGCTGTGGAAATGATGGCGCAGCGCGGCGCTAGAATGGCTGGCGCGGCTTACTTGCCCAGCACGCGCGGTTGCGGCAATTCCGTGTGGCCAAAATCCATCATGGTCCAGCGCCCGCCCCAGCGCAGACCCACCGATTCGGCCGTCACGCCATAGAGACGGTAGCCGCGCATGGCCCAGGCATTTTTTTCAGAAATGATGAGCTTTCCTTCATGCATGAATGCGCAATCGGCAGCCAAGCCATACTGGTGATAACTTTGAAACGCCCTGGCGTTGGTCACGTTCGGGCCGGCCGCCGCCAGTTGCTCCTGGCGCGCCGGGCTGCGGTAGCCTTCCAGCAAGACCATGTCATAGCCATGCACTTCCTTCATGATCTTGAAGACCAACAGCAGGCGCTGCGCATAATCGTGGTCGAGCAATTGCCAGTTGCGGCTGGCGCCGCCCAGCAGCGGGCGCAGCTGCGTCACTTCCGCCGTGGAAAACAGCAGCGGTGGCAGGCTCAAAGGCGGCACCAGCTGCTCGCCTTTGAGCAAGTCGCTGACCTGGTCATTGATGACGTGCTGCCGGTCGGCATAGCCGCGCAGGGCGATGCGGTCGCTGGACAACCACGCCAGCAAGGGCGGCACGATGACCAGCGCGCTGCCTGCCAGGCTCAGCCAACGATGCTGCAACAGCAGCTGCCAGGCGCGCGCCATGCCCGAGCCCGCGTACCGCTGCATACGCTGCCATTGCGCACTGCTGCCGCCCTTCAGGTGCTGCGCGCGCCGTTGCATGCGCCAGCCCAGGTTGACGAGCGTGTGCAACACGATGGCGCGGCCGCCAGGAAACAGCAGCAGCCAGCAAGCAAAACAGGCAAGCAGGAAATACATCAGGATCAGGGCGACGAACATGGGGCGCTCCGTGACAAGGATAGTCGGGGCCGGGCAGCGTGCTCGGCGGTATCGCTAAATCGTAGGCGTGCGTCGCCAGCACGAGCGCGGTATACATCAAGGTCAGTCGCGTTTGATACACTGCGGAGGTGATATTTTGTCTTTACTAAAAACCGGTGATGGCCAGGCGCGCGTGCCTGACTTGCGCAGCAAGGCCGGCACGACTGGCGTGCACCTCGAAGGCAAGGGCATCTTGTCGCAGCTCGAACACGGCGTCAGCGGGCCCTTGTCCATGCCAGCGCTGCGCTGGCGACCTGGCTGGCGGCACTGGAGCGCTGGGGCGCTGTGTCTGGTGCTGCTGATCACGGCCATGCTCGCTGATGACACGCGCAGCACGTCTCTGCCCCTGCCGCCCACGCCCGCCACGGCTATGAGCATGGCAGCGCCCGCACTGCCGCCGCCAGCGGCAGCAGTTGTCCCTGCATCAGCGGCGCACGCAGCGACCATCGTCAATACGGCGGGCCCGCCCTTGCCTGCACTCGCCGCCACCGCAGCAAGCACGAGCGCAAGTGCGCCACGCAAGGCCGCGCGCGCGCCGGGGGCAAGGCCTGCCGCCGCGCCCGGCGACAGCGATGTCGCCCTGCTGGCCGCGATGGTCGCCCATGCGCACCGGCAAGAAGCCACGGTGACGCCCACGCGCGACGTGGTGCTGCGCAAGCAGGGGCAGGCACAGGAACGGGAACAGGAACAGGAACAGGAAACGATGGAACTGTTGCAGCGCTGCAAGCAGTTGGGCCTGATCGAAGGCATGCTGTGCCGTTCGCGCATCTGTTCAGGCCGCTGGGACAGCGACCCCGCCTGCCATTAAGGCTGGCGCGCCCTATGCGAGCTCAGGCGGGCGATGCACACACCGGGCAGCACGACGGTGATGGCGCACAAGAGCGCGCCCGACGTCGGCAAGGCCGCCTTGGGCAGCAATGGCTTACCGGCCTGCTGCAGACTGACTTGCGCGCGCCAAACTTCAAGGCGTGGCGGCAGGCGCCCAACGCTGACAGTTGCATGCCCGGCACGCACGCATGGCATTCGATGCAGACGGGCTAGTCACGGCTATGCAACAGCAGGTGATCGAGGCTGTCACAGGATGCTCGGGTGAGCGGCAGCATCCATGCGGCCTTGTAAAAAGCCTTCCATCAGCGCCAGCAAGGCCTGCGGCTGCTCCTGGTGCGGCGTATGGCCACATTGCTCGACCATGGCGGGCACGGCGTTGAGCGCCTGCGCCACGATCGTGTCGACCTGGGCCGCGCTAGCGTACTGATCCTCGCTGCCCTGCACCACTAGCGCCGGGCATTCGACGGAAGGCAGCAGGTATTCGATGTTCCAGAACTGAAACCCATAGCTGAGCCAGGTATCCGACCAGGCCTTGAAGATGGTCTTCGTCTTGTCGCCATGGTATGCCGCCAGCGCGCGCAGCTTGCCCTCGCTGAACGCCGCGTCCGCCACGCGGATGCCATCGAGCGTGATGCCCTCGACAAACACGTGCGCCGCCTCGGTAATAATGCCGCGCAAGCGCTGCGGCTGCTGCGCCGCATAAATGAGGGCGATGCTGCCGCCATCGGAGTGGCCGATGAGAAAATGGTCCTGCCCCGGCAGCAGTGCAGCGAGGACCTGCGGCAGCTCGCACAGCGCGTAGTCGTGCAAATAATGAATCTGGCGGCGCGCCGCCAGCGGCGACGACTGCCCGTAGCCGCAGCGGTCATACAGCAAGCCACGGCAGCCCGTCGCCTGGCACAACTGCGCGGGGAAATCTTTCCACATCGCACAACAGCCTAGCCCCTCGTGCAGGAATACCAGGCAGGGCTTGGCGGGGTCGCCTTCGATCAATTCATAATAGATATCAGTTTCGGCACTCAGGTTCAATATCGGCATGGGCTAGGCTCGCAACGGATTTTGCATCGACAGGTCGGCTGGGCCTATTGTGCCATTGTCCTGCGCAACATGCGTGGCATGCGCATAAAAATAGCCGACTGGAAACGATCTTGTGGCGTGCCTGCAAAGGGTTTGCGCCAGCACAAGCGTGCGCCGTTTTTCCGCTGGCCTTGCGCGCTTTTTGACCGCGCGTTTACCTAGAATGACTTACTCCAACAGCATGGAGCAGGCGTTTACCCTATCAGCCTGGACGTGACACTGGCCGTCACGACAACAGATCGGGCGTCTTGCCGCGCGACGTCAGGCGCGGCGTCCAAACTATCGATCAGGAGTACATCATGGAAATGAAAGTAGAACATCGCACCGGTAGCAACCTGGCCCCGGAAACCACCGATTTGCCGATGGAACAGGAAGGAAAAAGCGCCAAAGGCGCTGCCGCACAGAACTTAAACCTAAGCTCAGCGGCCTTCACCACCTATTACACGTGGAGCGCCAATGGCGTGCATCCTTCGATCAACTTCGCCAATGCCAACGTGAAAGCCAATTCGCGCGTATTAATTAACATCAGCGAATATGGCGCGAATGCCCAGGATCGCTTCATTGGCGCGGCGCGCATGGCCGTGTACAACATCGCCCCGTACAACGGCGGCTTCCGTGCCTGGGTCGATATCGCCTGGGGCAGCCCGCTCAAAGTGCGTTTCGACGTGTTTGTCGATCCCTGATCCACGCAGCACCCAGCGTGCGCCGGCCACCAGCGGGAAAGCACGCGCATAGAAAAAAGGGCCACGTGTTGCTACGTGGCCCTTTTTCTGCTTGCTGCTTGTTCTGGCTCCCCGACCTGGACTCGAACCAGGGACCTGCGGATTAACAGTCCGTCGCTCTACCAACTGAGCTATCAGGGAATTGAGGCCGAATTATATACGTCAATATTTCTCATGTCCAGTGCTCGCTGTCAGCGCAAAGTAGCGATGTTCCCTCTGCGCCAAGTACAGATGTCCGCTGGCATGTATCCAAGCGGAGGATAGGATATTGATCAAGATGACGAGCAAGGACTTGCTGCGCAACTAGGTAATGACGCAGCTGATGGCAGACGCGCATCGGCAGGACGAGGCGCTGACGCCAGACAGGGCGAGCCCACAGGTAGCGGCCGCGTCCGTCTGCGCAGCGCCACGCAAGATAGTAGAATAGGCATGCCTTGCCTATATGCAAGGCGCTCAACGGCATGTCGGCAACGGGGCGTCAATCACGTCGCCGAGCGGACATGCGCTTGCAAGGTTCACCTTGCCCGTGGTTTACTGCTCTCGCCCGACATGACAGAATCAAGCGCACCCCTGGTTGACAAGCACAGCAGCGGCGACAGTTCGGCGACAATTGCCGAGCATATGGCGGCAGCCATCGTGGCGCGCCAATTACCGCCTGGCACGCGACTGCGCGAAGAGGCGCTGTGTCGACTGTATGGCGTCAGCCGCACCAAGATCCGCGCCGCCCTGCTGATCCTGTCGAAAGACAAACTGATACGCATGGTGCCCGACAAGGGCGCCTTCGTCAGCCAACCAAGCGAAGCGGAAGCACGCGACATCTTTGCTGCGCGGCGCATCGTCGAGGCGGCCCTGGCGCGCGAATTCGTCGCCCGGGCCAAGCCTGCCGACTACCGGCTGCTGGAACGGCACCTGAAAGCGGAGCGCCTTGCGCTGGCGAAGGCGACGCCGATGCGCTCGCAACTGCTGGGTGACTTCCACGTCTTGCTGGCCGACATCGCCGGCAACGCCGTGCTGCGCGACATCGTGCGCGAACTGGTGGGCCGCAGTTCGCTAATCACCATGTTGTACCAATGCGGCCACGCTGCCGCCTGCTCGTACGACGAACACGGCCGCTTTCTCGAGGCCGCGCGCAGCGGCGACGCGGACCTGGCGGCGCGCCTGATGGTCGAGCACTTGACGCATGTGGAAGCGGCCTTGCGCTTCGACGGCAGCGCCAGTGACGACAAAAAAAACCTGGTGGCGGCGCTGCTGATGTGAACAACGCCAGCATCAAAAAAGGCCGCCCCTGCGGATGCGAAGGCGACCTGTCTGATGCGGCGGCAACTGCTTGCCAGCAAGCGGATTATTCGCTCAGATAAATAAACTTGAACAGGAAAATGGCGGCAATGATGTAGGCGACGACCGACACTTGCTTGCCCTTGCCCGTCAACAGTTTCAATACGGCGTAGGTGATGAAGCCGAACGCGACGCCGCTGGCGACCGAATACGTGAATGGCATCATCAGCGCGGTGATGGCGGCCGGGATGCTTTCCGTGCTGTCGTCCCAGTCGATATAGGTCAGTTCGCGCAGCATCAAGCAGGCCACGTACAACAGCGCTGGCGCCGTCGCATAAGGCGGGACCGTGTGCGCCAACGGCGCAAAGAACAGGCTGCCCAGGAACAGCAGCGCGACGGCCACGGCGGTCAAGCCCGTGCGGCCACCCGCTTGCACGCCGGCCGCGCTTTCCACGAAGGCCGTGGTACTGGACGTGCCCAGGCAGGCGCCGGCAGCAATCGCCGTGCTGTCAGCCAGCAAGGCCTTGTTCATGCGCTCCATCTTGCCGTCTTTCAGCAAGCCGGCGCGGTTGGCCACACCCATCAGGGTGCCTGTCGCATCGAACAATTCGACCAGGAAAAATACCAGCACCACGTTGACGATGCCGATCGACAGCGCGCCCATGATGTCGAGCTTGAACAGGGTCGGCTCGATGGCGGGCGGCACCGAGACAATGCCGTTGAACTGATTGCCGCCAACGAAAAAGCTGGCGATGGTAATGGCGAGGATGCCGATCAAGATGGCGCCCGGCACTTTCAGCCGGTCCAGCGCGACGATGATGAAGAAACCGAGGATGGCCAGGATGGGCGCCGCCTGGTGCAAGTCACCGAGGGCGATGATGGTGGCCGGGTTGGACACTACCACGCCCGCGCTTTTCAAGGAAATGATCGCCAGGAACAGGCCGATACCGACAGTAATGGCCGTGCGCAGCGCGGGCGGGATGCTGTTGATGATCAACTCGCGCACCTTGAACAGGCTGACCAGGATGAACAGGCAGCCGGAAATGAAGACGGCACCCAGCGCCACTTCCCAGCTCATGCCCATGCCCTTGACCACCGTGTACGAGAAATATGCATTCAAGCCCATGCCCGGCGCCAGCGCGATCGGATAGTTCGCGTACAGGCCCATGATCAGGGTGCCGATGGCGGCCGCCAGACAGGTCGCAACGAAGACGGCGTCTTTCGGCATGCCCGCGTCGCCAAGAATGGATGGGTTGACGAAGATGATGTAAGCCATCGTCAGGAATGTGGTCAGGCCGGCCAACAGCTCAGTGCGCACATTGGTCCCGTTGTCCTTCAATTTGAAATAGCGTTCCAGGAACTGCATAATTAACCCCTTGTTTTGGTAAAACCGCGCGCCTGGTCTTGGACTATGCGCATCTTTTTTTCTTGCAACAGCTCATTACTTGCTCGGCGCGCTGGCCGGCTTGAAGGCCCACCAGCGGCTACCCGCAAAATTCCAGACCAGCCCGATTCCCGTCGCCAGCACCTGCGCCAGCCAGTAATACCAGCCCAACTGGTGCACCAGCAACCACATCAGGCCAGTATTGATGCACCAGCCTATGCCCAGCAAGGTGAAATACTTGCTGGCCGCCTCGCCATGCCCCTTCTCGCTTTTAAACGTGAAGAAGTAATTGAGCAGGTAGTTGACGACAGAACCCATGATGTAGCCGATGCCAGAAGCGGCGGCGGCGCTGATGCCAGCCCATTCCACGCCGCCCCACAGCACGCTGTATTGCACGGCCGTACCGGAAGCGCCGACGGCGGCGAAACGCAAAAATTGCTGATACAGGGAATGGGACATGGTCAATTTTCAAATGAGACGAAAGAATAAACAGGCTCGGGGCAGAATAAAAAATGGCTACGATTGCTCGTAACCATTTTTCAGCCTGCATTTTACTGCAAGTTGCGCCCAACGTTCATATTCTCCGCCGCGGATTCCCCGCTTTGCCCCTCAAGCGCTGCGCCTGCCGCTGACCTACGCATTGCCCTTCGAGCTTATTGCTGGGTGCCTGGCGGTCCCTATGGCACATCCAGCGGGCGATATGAACGCTACACGCAGGACCTGAAACGCAAAAAGCCCAACCGGTAAAGGCTGGGCTTTTTTCTACTACATGTTCTGGCTCCCCGACCTGGACTCGAACCAGGGACCTGCGGATTAACAGTCCGTCGCTCTACCAACTGAGCTATCAGGGAAAAGAGGCCGCATTTTATAGGGTAAATTTTGCGATGTCCAGATTACCGCGTGAAAAATGTGTATTTTCCCTGTCTCAAGGTATCCGGCGGCGCTCAGCCGTAATCAGCCCGGATGCGCTTGTGGATAGTAGTCAACGACCAGCACCCGCCCCAGCCATGGCTTGAGCTGCTGAACAAAGGCGAGATGGGCAGCATGGGACAAATACACGTCGCGCGCGCCGGCGTCATCAAAGGTCAGGGTAAAGCAATCGGTAAAGCCATCATCGAGGCCTTCCGGGCTGACATTCGCCCCCCATTCAAATTGCCGCACGCCGGGAATGCTGTGCTGGAGCTGCGAAAACGCATCAACGAGTTCGGCATGCTTGGCGGGAGTAATCGCGTCGAGGAAGTCGCACAGAACGATGTGGCGCAAGGCGGAAGTACAAGTCATGATTGGGAGCTCCTGAGATGATGCATTCAGGATAGCGCAAAACGCGATCATGCACAGGCAAGCGCTGCTGTCTGCGCTGCACAACAAAAAAGGCCATGTTTTTCAACATGGCCTTCCGAATTCTGGCTCCCCGACCTGGACTCGAACCAGGGACCTGCGGATTAACAGTCCGTCGCTCTACCAACTGAGCTATCAGGGAAAAGAGGCCATATTATATAGGGCAAGTATGCACCTGTCCAGATTCCCATAGGGAAATTCTTCGTTTTCCAGCGGACTCGTCCTTGCGGCGGAAAACAAAAAAGGCCACGTTTTTCAACGTGGCCTTCCGAATTCTGGCTCCCCGACCTGGACTCGAACCAGGGACCTGCGGATTAACAGTCCGTCGCTCTACCAACTGAGCTATCAGGGAAAAGAGGCAATATTATATATCGATTTTCCCGTATTGGCAAGATTGATACTACACCTCAAGCAATACGGCTGTCACCGACTTTCTACTGCCATCAGCGCAACATTACATGCATCGCCGAAGAAGCAAGATCTTAAAGCACTTTGGCGATTGCGTCAATGACGATGTCGATATTGCGCGAATTCAATGCTGCCACGCAGATGCGGCCCGTGTCGACGGCGTAGATCGATTGCGCGCGCAAGGACGCCACTTGCTCTTTGCTCAGGCCCGAGTATGAGAACATGCCGATTTGCTCGCGCACGAATTCGAAGTCGTGCGCTGGCGCCTTGACCTTCAGCTTTTCCACGAAGGCGTTGCGCATTTCACGGATGCGCACGCGCATGCCGGCCAGTTCCTCTTCCCAAAGTTGGCGCAGTTCTGGCGTGGCCAGGACGGTGGCAACGACCTTGCCGCCATGCGTAGGCGGGTTCGAGTAGTTGGTGCGCACGACGCGCTTCAATTGCGACAGCAGACGGGCTGCTTCCTCGGCACTGGCAGCGACGACGCTCAGCGCGCCGACGCGCTCGCCGTACAGCGAGAACGATTTCGAGAACGAGTTCGACACCAGCAGCGGGCCGCCCGCGTCGGCGAAGCGGCGCACCACGGCACCATCTTCGGCGATGCCGCTGGCAAAGCCCTGGTAAGCCATGTCC
Source organism: Janthinobacterium sp. CG_23.4 (assembly GCF_029892305.1). NCBI lineage: Bacteria > Pseudomonadati > Pseudomonadota > Betaproteobacteria > Burkholderiales > Oxalobacteraceae > Janthinobacterium > Janthinobacterium sp. CG_23.4. The sequence goes on from NZ_JARXUX010000001.1 coordinate 3,342,043, forward strand.
AGGAACGGCACCAGGGCGCGCGAGGTGACCACGCTGATGATCTGCTCCCACTGGGCGACGCTCAGGTCGGCGCCGGTCGGGTTATGGCAGCAGGCGTGCAGCAAGACGATGGAGCCGGCTGGCATGGCGTTCAGGCTGGCCAGCATGCCGTCGAAATTGACGCCATGGGTCGCTGCATCATAGTATGTGTAGTTATTCACGACGAAACCGGCGCTCTCGAACAGGGCGCGGTGATTTTCCCAGCTTGGGTCGCTGATGTAGACCTGGGCACCCGGCGCGAAGCGCTGCAGGAAGTCGGCACCGATCTTCAGTGCGCCAGTGCCGCCGATGGCTTGCACGGTAATGGCGCGGCGCTCTTGAATAACGGCGCTATCGGCACCAAATACAAGCTCCTGCACCGCCTTGTCGTAGGCAGCCAGGCCTTCGATCGGCAGGTAGGTGCGTGGCGAAGCCTGTTCGATCAGGATGGCTTCTGCCTTGCGTACGCAAGCTAACAGAGGCACTTTACCGTTGTCGTCATAATACACGCCGACGCCCAGATTGATTTTGGCGCGATTCTGGTCCGCGTTAAATGCTTCGGTGATGCCCAGGATCGGGTCGCGTGGGGCCATCTCGATGGCGCTAAACAGACTGGCAGAAACAGTTGGGTTCGTCATGATAAGATTGGATTCGATTGGAAGCAGGTTCACAGCGGAGTTGTAGACAGCGCCCCAAATACAACGCCAGGGCCGCCAGCAGAGCACTATTCTAACAAAGGTCTGATTCACATGCCCGAATTATCTACCGCCAGCGAGGCGGAAAGCGCAATTATCTCTTTCCCGGAATCCCCCTTCAAGCTGCACCAGCCCTTCTCCCCGGCCGGCGATCAGCCGGCGGCGATCACCCAATTGTCCGAGGGAATCGCCGATGGCCTGGCCTTCCAGACGCTGCTGGGCGTGACCGGTTCGGGCAAGACTTACACCATGGCCAACGTCATCGCGCGCATGGGCAGGCCGGCCATCGTCTTCGCGCCCAACAAGACGCTGGCGGCGCAGCTGTACAGTGAGTTTCGCGACTTTTTCCCGCAAAATGCGGTCGAATACTTCGTCAGCTACTACGATTACTACCAGCCCGAAGCGTACGTGCCACAGCGCGACCTGTTCATCGAGAAGGACTCCTCGATCAACGAGCATATCGAGCAAATGCGTTTATCGTGCACCAAATCGCTGATGGAACGGCGCGACGTCATCATCGTCGCCACCGTCTCGGCCATCTACGGTATCGGCAACCCCAACGAATACCACCAGATGATTCTGACGTTGCGCGTAAAAGACAAAGTCAGCCAGCGCGACGTCATCGCGCGCCTGATTCAGATGCAGTACACACGCAACGAGGTCGATTTCGGCCGCGGCACCTTCCGCGTGCGCGGCGATACCATCGACATTTTCCCCGCCGAGCATGCGGAACTGGCGGTGCGCCTGGAAATGTTCGGCGACGAAATCGAATCGATCCAGCTGTTCGACCCCTTGACGGGCCGCGTGCGGCAAAAAATCCCGCGCTTTACCGTGTACCCGGGTTCGCACTATGTGACGCCGCGCTCTACCGTGTTGCGCGCCGTGGAAACCATCAAGGACGAGCTGCGCGAACGCCTGGAGTTCTTCCGCAAGGAAAACAAGCTGATCGAAGAGCAACGGCTGGAACAGCGCACGCGCTTCGACCTGGAAATGATGGCCGAAATCGGCTTCACCAAGGGCATCGAAAACTATTCGCGCCACCTGTCCGGCGCGCTGCCGGGCGAACCGCCACCGACCCTGGTCGACTATCTGCCAGCCGACGCCCTGATGTTCCTCGACGAGTCGCACGTACTGACGGGCCAGCTGAGCGCCATGTACAACGGCGACCGCTCGCGCAAGACCAACCTGGTCGACTATGGCTTCCGCCTGCCGTCGGCGCTCGATAACCGGCCCTTGAAATTCGAGGAGTTCGAGCAAAAGATGCGCCAGACGGTGTTCGTCTCGGCGACCCCGGGCGACTACGAAAAGAACCATTCGGACCAGGTAGTCGAACAAGTGGTGCGCCCCACGGGCCTGGTCGACCCGCAGATCATCGTGCGTCCGGCCAGCAGCCAGGTGGACGACCTGATGTCGGAAATCGTCGAGCGCATCAAGAAGGACGAACGCGTGCTGGTCACCACCCTGACCAAGCGCATGTCGGAGCAATTGACGGAATACCTGAGCGACCATGGCATCAAGGTGCGCTACCTGCACAGCGATATCGAAACGGTGGAGCGCGTGGAAATCCTACGCGACCTGCGCCTGGGCACCTTCGACGTGCTGGTGGGGATCAACCTGCTGCGCGAAGGCCTGGACTTGCCGGAAGTGTCGCTGGTCGCCATCCTCGACGCCGACAAGGAAGGCTTCTTGCGCTCCGAGCGCAGCCTGATCCAGACCATCGGGCGCGCCGCGCGTAACCTGAACGGTACGGCCATTTTGTACGGCGACCGCATCACCGACTCCATGCGCCGCGCCATCGACGAGACGGAACGCCGCCGCGCCAAGCAGATCGCCTTCAACACGGCGAACAACATCATCCCGATCGGCGTCAAAAAATCGATCCGCGAAATGATCGACGGCGTCTACAGCCCGCAGGAAGCGCGCGAAACCCTGCAAGTGGCACAGGAAGCGGCGAAGTTCGAAGCCATGAGCGAGAAACAGGTGAGCAAGGAAATCAAGCGCCTGGAAAAACTCATGCTCGACCACGCCAAGAACCTGGAGTTCGAAAAAGCGGCGCAAGTGCGCGACCAGCTGCACATCCTCAAGCAGCAACTGTTCGGCGCGCCGGGTACCGACAACGTGGCGTCGATACTGGGCAAGTAAGCGCCAGCAATGGTGTCGGATAACGGCGCTGCGCGTCGCATCCGACACCTGCAGATCAGTCGTCCCCTGCACGGTCAGCTGCGGCATGCACAGCACGGCTACCGCAGCGCGCAGCGCGCGACGAATACTTCAAGTGACGAAATCAGGTACGGCTGCACGGAAGGCCGGTACAGCGCCAGCAGAGCCCTGCAATACGCCGCCAGTGACCGCTAGCGTCGCCTACTGATCGTCACTGACTGCGGCGCGTACCGACAAGCCCAGCATCAAGAACAGCATTCCCAGCGTGCATCGCCACATTGTGCTTTCCCTTCAGTGAATGTCCAGTTGGTCTTTGTCGAGCCGCTTGTAGTGCAGCAATGAGTACAGGATGACCAGTGGCACCCATGCCAGCGCCAGCACCAGCAACAGCCAGCCCGGGGCGCCCAGTGCCAGTGCACCGAGCCCCAGCAGACCGCTACCGACCATCAGCCGCGCCGCCAGCCGGTGCGTGGCATACCAGACGCGCTCGCTGGCCAGCGTCCACGGCGTACGGATACCGAAAAAGAAATTGCGGCGCACCTTGCCCATCGGATTGCCCATCAGTACCAGCATCAGCAACAGCCCGGCCGGCACCGCGCTCGATATCGGCACCGCCATGCCCATGGCGCTGGCCAACACCAGGCCACGCACGTACGCGAGCAGGCCCAGCACGACGACGAAGTTGTAATAAAAGGTGGGCGCGAACGGCTGCACTTCGAAGCGCTGCGGCGACAGCGATGGCAGCAGCAAAGCCAGCAGCAGGATGAAGGCCATCAGGCCCGGCCCCAGCAGCCACAGCACCGCGCGCGGCGCGTAGTCGTCCACCTCGCCCCGGTAATTCCAGTGTATCGCCACCACCTCGGGCAACTGCGGCCAGGCGTACACAGTGGCCGCACAGACGGCCGCGATCATCAACAGGCTCAGGGCGATAAAGCGCGCTTTCATCATTTTCTCTCCTTGTGGTCGGTATCGGTCAGGTCCAGCATCCACGCCAGCACATCTTGCAGCACGGTGGTGTTGAGGCCATACCAGATGGTCTGGCCTTCGCGCCGGCGCGTGATCAGGTCGGCATCGGCCAGCACCGAAAAATGGTGCGACATGGTCGGCTTGCTCATGTCGAAACGGGCGGCCAGGTCGCCGGCCGTCATTTCTCCGGCCCGCAGCAGTCGCAGGATTTCGCGCCTTGCAGGGTCGGCAATCGCCTTGAAGGCACTGTTGGCGGCATTCATATTAAGATAAACGTCTAATTAGATAGTTATCTAACTATAGAAGCAACGGCGGCATGGGTCAAGCGATTTTCAGCAGCAGCGCCGGGCATAAGACGGCCGGGGCACGATTCCCGGCCCTGCTCTCGGACCCAGTCCGGCAGCGCCCTACTCCGGCAGCGAATAGTCGATGTCGTAGACGTGCTGGCCGTTTTCAATGCGCATGGCCAGGGTGCCGCTGATGCCCGTCAGTTGCCCGCTGCCGGAATACGGCACGATGACGAGACTCAGCTCCTGCCTGCCGTCGGCCATGATGCCGACATGCTGTACCACGAAGCTGCCCTCTTTGCCCTGCAGGACACCCGTGATGGCTTCCATGGCGACATAGCCTGCCGCGCCTTTGGTATCGCTCACGGCGTTGAGCATCTGCCCCGTGGCAGTGGCGACCAGGTCGCCCGCATACACCTTGTCAAGCAGCACCCTTCCCAAGCTCGTGCGCCCCGCGCGTTGCGGCGTCGTCGCCGGCGTCATGCTGATGCTAAAGTTTCCCGTGGCGTGCGCGTGCATGCGATGATCTTTCTCTGTAGACGAGGCGGCGCCGGCTGGCGCCACCGATGATAGACAATATGCGGCCAGCATCAGGCCCGACCAACTGAGTGATTTCATGATTGCCTTCCGATCAATGCGAGAGGGCCAGCTTAAGGCCGTGCCGGAGAAAAATATTGGATAAAGCCGACAGCGCGGCCAATCTGCTCGATGTGCGGGCGCAGGCACCGAAAGGCATCGTCGATCCACAGGCGGCGGCGCGCCGGATACGCCTGGCGACCTATCCGCCGCCTGCCGCACTGGCGCCGTTCGTCGAGTATTGCTGGGTGGTCGAATGGGACAGGCGGGGCTGCGCACCGGAGACGCAACGCGTGCTGCCATATCCGAACGCCCACCTGGTTTTCGATGCAGGACACAGCGCCATTCATGGCGTGGTGCGCGGCGCCTTTGACAGGCCTTTGATCGGTGCGGGTAAGGTATTGGGCGTGCGTTTCGCGCCGGGCGGCCTGCGCCCGTTCATCACGCAGCCACTGTCAAGCTTCACCGACACGACCATCGCAGCCGATGCGCTGCTGGGCATGCCGGCAGCGCAAGCCGAGGCGCGGGTACTAGGCAAGTCCGACGATCTGGAGATGGTGGCGCAGGCACAGGAACTGCTGCTGGCAAGACTGCCGCAAGTCGATGCTGCTGCGCTGCTGGCCGCCCGCCTGACTGCAGCGGCAGCGGCCCACAACGGTCCGGCGAGTGTGGCGCAACTGTGTGAAAAAATGGCCATTGGCGAACGCAGGCTGCAGCGCCTGTTCGCCGACTACGTAGGCGTGCCGCCGAAATGGGTCATCCAGCGCTACCGCCTGCAAGAGGCGATCTGGCGCCTGGCGCAGCCCGATGCACCCGACCTGGCCAGCCTGGCGCATGCACTGGGTTTTTTTGACCAAGCCCATTTCAGCCGCAGTTTTGCACAGCTGGTGGGCAGCACGCCGCTCGACTATCGCCGCTCGCAGCTGCCCAAGCCTGCCTAGCTGGCCTAGCTGGCCGCCTTGACGTCGTCCATATAGGCGCCGATGATGCTGGCGAAATCGGCGTCCGCCGTCAAACCCAGCGCTGCGGCGCGGGCCGTATCCCAGGCGCCGGGCCAGCTCTTGACGATGCGCTCGATGGCGGGATCGGGCGCGTAGCTGATGCGGGCCACGACATCGGCGCCAGCGACCTGCTCCAGCGCGGCGATCATTGCGCCCACGCTGACCGACAGCCCCGGCAAGTTCACAGTGCGGCTGGCGCCGAAGGATGCGCCCGCCAATTCGTGCCCGGCGATCAGGGAGGCGATGGCGCCGCGCGGCGACAGCAGCCACAGACGCAGATCGGTGGCCACGGGGCAGACGCAAGCGTCGCCGTTCAACGGTTCACGGATGATGCCGCTGGCGAACGACGACGCTGCCTTGTTCGGCTTGCCCGGACGCACGCTGATGGTTGGCAGGCGCAGCACGCGGCCATCGACAAAGCCGCGGCGGCTATAGTCGTTGAGCAGCAATTCGCCGATGGCCTTTTGCGCGCCATATGACGACTGGGGATTCAGGGCCGTCGTATCTTGCACCACCTCGGGCAGCTGGCCGCCATACACGGCCACGGAGCTGGTAAACACGACCTTCGGTTTGTGCCCCAGTTCGCGGCAGATATCGAGCAGCAAACGCGAGGCATCAAGGTTGATGCGCATGCCCAGCTCGAAATCGGCTTCGGCCTGGCCGCTGACGATGGCCGCCAGGTGGAAGATCGAGCTGGTCTGCGTGTCGATGGTGGCGCGCATCAGGGCGCCGTCGGCGATATCTCCCGTAACGACTTTCACGCGGGCGTCATTGAAATCATGCGCGGCCACCACATCGACCAGCACCAGCTCGCTGATCGTTTGCAATTGGCCCTGACTGTCCGTCAGCTGGCCCTGGGCCAGCAACTGGCGCGCCAGGCGCTGCCCCAGGAAACCGGCACCGCCGGTGATCAATACTCTCATGTGATATCTCCTTATTTGTTCGAATTATTCAAGTAGGGCGCGAGCCAGCCCAGGCCATCTTCGGTGCGCCCGCGCGGACGGTACTCGCAGCCAATCCAGCCTTCGTAGCCCAGCTCATCGAGCAGCCTGAATAAATACGCGTAATTGACTTCGCCATCGTCCGGCTCATGGCGTGCCGGAACGCTGGCGATCTGCACGTGGCCGATACCATCGACATTGTTCTGGAACGTCATGGCGATATCGCCCTCGACAATCTGCGCGTGGTAAAAATCCATCTGCACCTTGACGTTGGGCGCGCCCGACTCCAGGCGCAGTGCATGGCCCTGCGCCTGCCTGACGAGGAAATAGCCAGGCATGTCGCGCCCGTTGATGGGCTCGATCAAGAGTTCAATGCCATGCTCGCCCACGGCCTTGGCCGCGTACTTCAAATTGGCCAAATAGGTGGCGCGGTGCAGCGCGAGGTCGGCACCGACGGGCAGCAGGCCGGCCATCATGTGCACGCGTGGCGTGCCCAGCGCCAGCGCATACTCGATGCCACGCGCCACGCCGGCGCGAAACTCCGCTTCGCGGCCCGGCAGCGAGGCAATGCCCCGTTCACCGGCCGCCCAGTCGCCCGGGGGCAGGTTGAACAGCACGTTCTGCAAACCATGCTGGCGCAACCAGCCGGCCACTTCCTGCGGCGCGTAATCGTAAGGGAACAGAAATTCGACGGCCTGGAAACCCGCTTGCGCGGCGGCGGCAAAGCGCTGCGGGAAAGGCACTTCGTTGAACATCATGGTCAGATTGGCGGCAAAACGGGGCATGCGTATCTCCTGGATTTCTTATATGTCGAGTTTGAAGGTGTGTTTCAGGTCCGCGATCTGTTGCGCGTCGAGCGGGCGCGTGGGCACGTCGCGCAGCAGCAGGAATAGCTTGGCCGTCTCTTCCAGTTCCTCGGCCGCATACACGGCCGCTTCCAGGCTGCTACCCGAGACCACAGGACCGTGGTTGGCCAACAGCACGGCCGAATGCTTGCGGGCCATGGCGCCAATCGCGCCCGCCAGCGCCGGGTCGCCCGGACGGTGGTAAGGCAGCAGCGGCAAACGCCCCACTTTCATCACAAAGTAGGGCGTGAGCGGCGGGATGCAATCGTCATGATTCAGGCCACACATGCACGACACGGCCGCCGAATGGGTCGAATGCAAATGCACGATGGCGCCCGCGCCGGCGCGCTCCTGGTACATGGCGCGGTGCAAAAATGCTTCCTTCGAGGGTGGCGCGCCGCTCAGCAACTTGCCGTCCCAGTCCAGCTTTGACAGTTGAGCGGGATCGAGCCGCCCCAGGCTGGCGTTCGTCGGCGTGAGCAGCCAGCCATCGGACAGACGCACGCTCAGGTTGCCGCTGCTGCCCGCCGTCAAGCCCCGCTCGAACAGCGACTTGCCAAAATCGACGATCTGCTCGCGCTGGCGCATTTCTTCTGCAGAAGTATGAATCGCAGCGACACTCATGCCAGCACCTGCCAGGCTTTGCTGAAGAAATCGACCGTGCCAAAATTGCCGGACTTGAGGGCCAGCAGCAAAGGCGCCTTGTCATCGCCGCACGGCGCAGGCAAGGCTTGCGTCCAGGGCACGCCAGGGTCGATCTCGGGGCCGATGCGCAAGCCCGCCACGCCCAAGGCCTTGACGACGGCGCCCGAGGTTTCGCCACCAGCGACGATCAACTGGCCCACGCCGAGGCGCACCAGCCCTTGCGCAATGGCGGCCAGGGTTTCCTCGACGAGGGCGCCGGCGCGCTCGACACCGAGCTGTGCCTGCACGGCGCGCACGGCGTCCGGCGTGGCCGTGGCATAGACCAGGACAGGGCCTTGCGCCAGGTGCGCGCCAGCCCACGCCAAAGCCTGTTCCACCACGCCAGCGGCTACCTCGCCACCTGCCGCCAACTGCAAGGGATCGATGTGGAATGACGGTGCGCGCTCGCGCAAGTGTGCCACCTGCTGCTGCGTGGCCACCGAGCAGCTGCCCGAAATCACGGCGCGAAAACCGCAGGCCGGCGGCAAGCGCCCGGCCTGGCCCGCAGGCGACGGCGACAACTGACCCCGCTGGCGGAAATTTTGCGGCAGTCCCAGCGCGATGCCGGAGCCGCCCGTAATCAGTTTCAAGTCGGCGCAGGCCGCGCCGATGGCTTCCAGGTCGCGGTTCGAGACGGCATCGACGACGGCAAAGTGGCAGCCCTGGCCGCGCAATTCCGTAAAGCGCTGGGCAATGGCGGCGGCGCCCTTCTCCACGACGGAGAAGTTGGCCAAGCCCACTTTTGATGCCACCTGCTGCTGCAGCACGCGCACCAGGTTCGAATCGGTCATCGGCGTCAAGGGATGGTCGCGCATGCTCGACTCGGCCAGCGGCACCTCACCGACGAACAGATTGCCCTTGTAGATGGTGCGGCCATTCGCCGGGAACGCCGGGCAGGCAATCGTGAAGTCCGTGTCGAGCGCCCGCATCAAGGCCTCGGCCACGGGACCGATATTGCCGCGCGGCGTGGAGTCGAACGTGGAGCAGTACTTGAAGTAAAACTGGCGGCAGCCCGCCTGCTGCAGCCAGGCCAGCGCGGCCAGCGATTCGGCCACCGCTTCTTCAGGCGCATTCGTGCGCGACTTGAGGGCGATGACGACCGCATCGACATCGTCAGGTGGTGGCCCTTGCGGCACGCCAATCAGCTGCACCGTGCGCATGCCGGCCTTGACCAGCATGCCGGCCAGGTCGGTGCCACCCGTGAAGTCGTCGGCGATACAACCCAGTAGTACAGTCATGATTGTTCCTTCTTGATTCAGTTACGCTTTCGCTGGCAATGTAATTCCAGGGAAAAGCTTGATGACGGCGCAGTCGTCCTCGCCGCCAAAACCGGCGGCCGACGCCTGCATGAACATCTGGTGCGCGGTAGCCGACAACGGTAATGGGAAGACGCTTTTTTTTGCGAAATCGAGCACGATGCCCAGGTCTTTCACGAAGATGTTCACGGCCGATAGCGGCGTGTAGTCGCCCTTGAGGATATGCGGCACGCGGTTCTGGAACATCCAGGAACTGCCGGCGCTATTCGAAATGACTTCGTACAGGGCGTCCGGATCGCAGCCGGCACGCAGGCCCAGCGCCATCGCTTCGGCGGCGGCGGCGATGTGCACGCCGGCCAGCAGCTGGTTGATCATCTTCACCTTCGAGCCCTGCCCCGGCTGCTCACCCAGGCGATACAGCTTGGCGCAAATGGCATCGAAAACACCGCTGCATGCGTCAAACGCGTCCGGCGCGCCGGCCGCCATCACCGACATTTCGCCCGATGCTGCCTTGGCCGCACCACCGGAAATGGGCGCATCGATGAAGCGCAGCCCCATCGCCGCCAGACGCGCGCCGAGCGCTTCGGCAAATTCCGGCGCCACGGTAGCGCAAGCGATCACCACGCTGCCCGGCGCCAGGGCACTGGCCGCACCGTGCTCGCCAAACAGCACGCTCTCGGTCTGCTGCGCATTGACGACGACGATCAGCAGTGCCTGCACCTGCGCCGCGAGTGCAGCCGGCGAGGCGGCAGCATGGGCGCCCAAATCCACCAGCTTTTGCACGGCCTCAGGGCGCACGTCGCAAACTTGCACTGCAAAACCGGCGCGCAGCAGCGATTGCGCGATGCCCATGCCCATGCCCATGGCGCCCAGGCCGATCACACCCACTTTTTCGATTATTGCAGTCATTATTTGCTCCACTTATTTATTGACGAGCTTGGCCGGCACCCGCATGATGATGGAGGCGCCAAACACGAGGATGCCGGCCAGCAGGTAGATGGCGATATCGGTCGACTGCGTCAAGTCCTTGATCGAACCGATCATGTAGGGCGCTGCGAAACCGGCCAGATTACCCACTGAATTGATGGCGGCGATGCCGGCAGCGGCTGAAACGCCACCGAGGAAGGCCGTCGGCAAGCTCCAGAACATGGGCGAGGCAGCCAGGATGCCACCGGCGGCGATCGCCAGGAAGAAGATGGCCCAGCCCGTATTGTTGGCGCCAGCGAGCGCGCTGCAGACGATGGCAGCGGCGCCCACCACCAGCGGGATAGCCATGTGCCAGCGCCGTTCGCGGTATTTATCCGAGCTGCGGCCCAGCAGTATCATCGACGCCACGGCCACCGAATACGGAATCGCCGTAAACAAGCCGATATTGAGCACACCCGTCACGCCGGCCGCCTTGATCAAGCTGGGCAGCCAGAAGGTCAGCGAATACTGGCCCATCACACAGCAGAAGTAAATCAGGGCCATGACCCAGATACGCGGGTCCGAGAACATGGCGCGGATCGACGGGTGCGCTACCTTGCCTTGCGCTTCCGTGGCGATGCGCTGCTCAAGGATGACTTTTTCCTCTTCCGTCAGCCACTTCGCGGCGCGGATGCTGTTGTCCAGGTACAGCAGCACGGCCACGCCCATCAGTGCGGCGGGAATCGCTTCGAGCACGAACATCCACTGCCAGCCCGCATAGCCGTGCCAGCCGGCGAAGGCTTCCATGATCCAGCCCGACAGCGGGCCGCCGATCAAGCCGGCCACGGGAATGGCGGCCATGAAGGTGCACACCATGCGCGCGCGGCGCTCGGACGGATACCAGTAGGTCAAATACAGAATGATGCCGGGAAAGAAGCCCGCCTCAGCGATGCCGAGCAAGAAGCGCATGACGTAGAACTGTGTCGGCGTGGTGACGAACATGAAGGCGCCAGAGATGACGGCCCAGGTGATCATGATGCGCGCGATCCACACGCGCGCGCCGATCTTGTGCAGCATGACGTTGCTGGGAACTTCGAACAGGAAGTAGCCAAGGAAGAACACACCCGCGCCCAGGCCATACACGGTTTCGGAAAACTGCAGGTCGGCCAGCATTTGCAGCTTGGCGAAGCCCACGTTAACGCGGTCGAGGTAAGCGACGATGTAGCACAGCATGAGGAAGGGAATGATGCGCCAGGTCACCTTGCGGTAGACGGCGTCGTCGATGCGTTTCTGGCTTGCGGGCGCGCCTGCCGGCTGCCCTGGCAATGCTTGCGATACTTCCATGCTAGTCTCCTGATCACTGAGGAATCGACCGTGCCGGGTTTTTATGGTCCACCGATGGTGGCTGGCAACTTGTCTAGAATTTGTATGGGTGTATATTATGTGTGTGTTTTGTGTGTGTCAAGCTGTATATTTCATATAATGGTGGGCAAGCAAGCCCCACAAAATCGTTAGCGCAAGGATGCACCCGATGGACCGCACGTATAGCTTTACCCTTCCCGCGCCGGAGCCCACTGCGGGCAGTTTCACCACCGGCACCCTGGGCGCGAGGGTGGCAGCAAGGCTGCACCAGCAAATCTACAACGATGGCTTGGCCAGCGGCACGCGCCTGCCCTCGGAGCAAGCCATGGCGACGCACTTCGGCGTCAGCCGCACGGTGCTGCGCGAAGCCATCGCCCTGCTGCAGGCAGACGGCATCGTCGCCACGCGCAAAGGCAGCGGTACGTTCGTGTGCGCCCAAGATGGCGCGAAGACCGGCGAACTGGGCGACGAGCTGACGCAGCAATCCGTGCAATCGCTGTTGAACCTGATCGAAGTACGCCAGGGACTGGAAGCGGAAATCGCCGCACTGGCAGCCGTGCGGCGCACGCCGGGCCAACTGGCCGATATCGAACACGCGCTACGGCGCATCGAGGAAGCGGTGGCGGCCGGCGTCGATGGCGTGGAAGAAGACGTGTGCCTGCACCTGTGCATCGCCGAAGCGACCGGCAACCCTTATTGGCCCAAATTCGTGGCCATGTTTGCCGACCCGATCCGCTCTGCCGTCAAAGTAACGCGCGCCAACGAAGCGCGGCGCGCGGACTTTTCCATCGAGGTGCGCCGCGAACATGAAAAGATCGTGCAAGCGATTGCCGACGGCGACCCGCAAGGTGCGCGCCAGGCGGCCATGGAACACATGCAGCACGCCGCCGAGCGTGTGCGCCTGGCCGACCGCGAATTCTGGCGCGGCGACGGCGGCGCGCTGGCGCGCACCCTGGGACGCGATCCCATCATGCAGAAATAGCCTGCTGCCGTTCAGGGATAGTTTGGCCGACGCATCTGGAACAAGCTCTCCGGGCCGATCTCAAAATAGTCAGCCGGCCCGCCACCGCGCAATATCGGCGCTGCGGCCGCCGTGTCGTACACACCGGCCTTGAGCAGATGGCGCGCGATATGCACGCCCACCACTTCCCCCAGCACCAGCCAGCTACCGACGCCATCGCCGTTCAATCCTTGCAGCTCGATGATCTGCGTGCAGCGGCATTCGAACGCTACCGGGCTTTCGGCCACGCGCGGCACCTTGACGACGCGCGAAGCAAGCGGGTTCAAGCCTGCCAACGCGAACTCGTCGACTTCGGCCGGCGCCGCTGCGCAACTGACGTTCATGGCCTCGGCCAGCGGACGGGTCGCCAGATTCCAGACAAATTCGCCCGTCTGTTCGATATTGCGCAAGGTGTCCTTGCGGCCGATGCTGGAAAAACCGATCAGCGGCGGTGTGTAATTGAAGGCGTTGAAAAAACTGTAGGGCGCCAGGTTGAGCACGCCTTCGCCGCTGCGCGTGGCGATCCAACCGATAGGACGCGGCCCCACGATGGCGTTGAAGGGATCGTGCGGCAGGCCGTGGCCCTGCGCAGGTTCATAAAAATGCATATCGTCGGCCATGCGTGTTCCTGTCATCGTGGCGCTCACAGAAGCGCGCCTGGAGTGCCAGCTTAACAAAATAATCGTCCAGGCGCGTTTTTCACTACCCTCTAGGAGCGAAAGCTGCGCTCTCACCGAAAGCTGTTTACCGCGCCGTTGCAAATTTGCATACTGCTGCCACCGTCGGCACGGAAAGCCTGAAACAGATGCGCATCGACCTGGCACAGCAGCTGGCAGCAACAGCTGGCAGCAAAAGATGGCCGCTGCCCTGCTCATCGTCCTTGCTCAAGATCAAGGGCTGACGCCCTGCCGTCATGGGCGCGCCAGCCGGTACACCACGCTATCGATGTCGTAATGGCGTTGCATGCCCACGTATTGCATGCCCAGGCGCGTCATGACCTTGATCGAGGCGGCGTTGTCCGGGTGCGCCACGGCCACCACTTCAGGTGCACCAACGACGTCGAACGCATGCGCGACGATGGCGGCGGCGGCCTCGCTGGCGTAACCCTGGCCCCAGCTGGTGCGCGCCAGGCGCCAGCCGATTTCAAGCCGACTGTCTCTCTCGCCGCCTAGATGCTGCAGGCAGGCCATGCCCACCAGCGCACCATCGTCGAGGCGGATCAACGCCCACCATGAATAACCCCATTCGGCCCAGCGCCCCATGGTGCGGACGATGGCCGCGCGCGTCGTCTCCTCCGTCTCCGGCTGACCCGCGTTCAGATAGGTCATGACCTCGGGATCGGTGTTGAGCGTGCGCATGCGCTCGTAATGGCTCTCGTTGATCGGCTCCAGGCGCAGGCGCGCCGTCGTCAGTATGGTCATCGCATTTCCCTGGACGAAAAAAAAGACGATACACGATCGTCTTTTTTTTGCAAGCGCGCACGCAATTACTTGCCTGCTTCGCCCTTCTTGATCCACGCCGCCAGCTGGTGCGGACGCAGGCCGTCGTAGTCTTCGAACGGCTGATGTATCCATGGATTATGCGGCAGCTCTTCGAGGAAATAGTCAGGACGCACGACGGAGCAGCCTTTGAGCCAGATCACGGCCGATTTGACTTCCGTCACGTCAGGGAAGTTATCCTTCAGGTGACGCGTGACTTTGTCCAGCGTGACGCCCGAATCGGCCAGGTCGTCGACCAGCAAGATGCGGCCAGCCAGCGGGCCCTTGGTCATGGTCATGTACTTGGCGATATCGAGGTCGCCGCGCACGGTGCCAGCGTCTTCGCGGTAGGAGCTGGTCGACAGGATCGCCAGCGGCAAATCAAAAATGCGCGAAAACACGTCACCAGGACGCACACCGCCGCGCGCCAGGCAAAGCACCTGGTCAAATTTCCAGCCCGATTCATAGACCTTGAGCGCCAGGCGCTCGATCAGGCGGTGATACTCTTCCCAGTTGACCCAGAGATGTTGATCGTTCGATTGTGGGGTAGTCATGATAGTGAACTCTTATTATTAGCGTGATTAAAAAAATCCGCCTTGCGGCGGATTGTGTCCAGCAGCTTACTCGAATGGATGGCGCAGCACGATCGTTTCTTCACGATCGGGACCAGTCGAAACCATGTCCACTGGCACGCCGACCAGTTCTTCGATGCGCTTGATGTAAGCGCGCGCCGTCGCCGGCAAGGCCGCCAGCGATTTCGCGCCGACAGTGCTTTCCGTCCAGCCTGGCATTTCTTCGTAGATCGGCTCGCAGCGCGCTGCGTCTTCGGCGCCGACCGGGAAGATGTCGACGATCTTGCCGTCGAGCTTGTAGCCGGTGCACAGCTGCAACGTTTCCAGGCCATCCAACACATCAAGCTTGGTCAGGCACATGCCCGACACGCCGTTGATCTGCACGGAGCGGCGCAGCAAGGCGGCGTCGAACCAGCCGCAACGGCGGGCACGGCCCGTCACGGTACCGAATTCATGACCGACTTGGGCCAGGTGCAGGCCAACGCCCGCATCCGTTGGCAATTCCGACGGGAACGGGCCGGAGCCGACACGCGTCGTGTAAGCCTTGGTGATGCCCAAGATGTAGTGCAGCATGCCAGGACCGACGCCCGAACCGGCGGAGGCATTGCCTGCCACGCAGTTCGACGAAGTCACGAACGGATAGGTGCCGTGGTCGACGTCGAGCAGGGAACCCTGCGCGCCTTCGAACAGCAGGTTGGCGCCGGCCTTGTGCGCTGCGTACAGCGCGCTCGATACGTCGGCGACCATCGGACGCAGGCGCGGCACGTAGGCCAGCGCGTCGTCGAGGGTCTTCTGATAGTCGACTTTCGGCGCCTTCAGGTAGTTTTCCAGCACGAAGTTATGGTAATCGAGATTTTCCGCCAGCTTTTCAGCGAAGCGCGTCTCGTTGAGCAAGTCGGCGATACGGATCGCGCGGCGTGCCACCTTGTCTTCGTAGGCCGGGCCGATGCCCTTGCCGGTCGTGCCGATCTTGGCCGCGCCGCGTGCCGCTTCGCGGGCCGCGTCGAGTGCCGAGTGGTAAGGCAAGATGACTGGCGAGGCTTCGGAGATTTTCAGACGCGAAGCGACTTCGACGCCGACAGCTTCGAGCTTGTCGATTTCGCGCAGCACGTCCGGTACCGAGACGACGACACCGTTACCGATGTAGCAAGCGACGCCGGCGCGCATGATGCCCGAAGGGATCAGTTGCAACGCGGTCTTGACGCCGCCGATGACCAGCGTGTGGCCTGCATTGTGGCCGCCCTGAAAGCGCACCACACCCTGGGCGTGATCGGTCAACCAATCGACGATCTTGCCTTTACCTTCATCGCCCCATTGGGTGCCGATGACAACGACGTTCTTTGCCATAATTTTCTTTGACATCACTCAACCTAAGTTTTTAAGAATCCAGCTACTACCATTATCGGCAAGTACCAGCACGCGATCGCACTCGAACTCGTCTTGTTCATTACTGTGACCCGGCATACTCTGGATCACGACCTCGCCCGCCTTGCGCAACTCGGCGATTTTTTCCTTCAATTCTGGCGCGCTGCCCCATGGCGCACGGATCGAATGCTTCCGTTCCGCGGTCGGCAACAGGCGCGCCAGTTCGCGCAAATCGAGCGAGAAGCCGGTCGCGGGACGAGCCCGGCCGAACGCTTCGCCGACGTGGTCATAACGGCCGCCGCGCGCAACCGCGTTCGGCAAGCCAGGTACATACAGCGCAAACATCGCGCCGCTTTCATATTGATAGCCGCGCAGGTCGGCCAAGTCGATCGCCACTTCGGCGCGACCCAGGGCAGATCCGGCCAGCGCGGCCAGTTCGGCCAGCGCCTTCAGCACGCCTGGCAGCGGCGGCAGCACTTCGCGCGCACGCGCCAGCACGTCGATGTCGCCGTACAGATTGGGCAAGGCCAGCAGCGCATCGCGCGTAACAGGATCGTAGGCGGCGGTCAGCGCACGCAAGCCCGGCGCATCTTTCGCGCGCAGCAAGGTGTACAGCGCAGCCTCGTCGCGCACGGCAGCGCCGTCTTGCGCAATGATAGCGCGCAACAGGCCGACATGCGACAAATCCAGGCGCACAGCATCAAAACCGGCCAATGCCAGCGAAGCGAGCGCCAATTCCTGGATCTCGGCATCCGCTTCCAGGCCGGCATGGCCATAGATTTCGGCGCCGATCTGCAGCGGTTCGCGGGTGGCGTGCAGACCCGACGGACGGGTGTGGAGCACGCTGCCGGCATAGCACAGCCGGGTCACGGTGGCACGGTTGAGCAGGTGCGCGTCGATGCGCGCCACTTGCGTCGTCATGTCGGCACGCAGGCCGAGCATGCGGCCCGACAACTGGTCGACCAGTTTAAAGGTGCGCAGGTCGGTATCCTTGCCAGCGCCGGTCATCAGCGATTCGAGATACTCAAGCAGCGGCGGCATGACCAGTTCATATCCGTACAGACGGAAATTGTCCAGCATGCGGCGGCGCAGCTCTTCGATCTTACGCGCTTCCGACGGCAGAACATCGGCAATATTTTCGGGCAAAAGCCAATTCGGCATGAGGGAGCGAGATACGGAAGAAAGTTGAAAAAATGCATAGTGCGAGGCAGCGGCAAGCGCGCCAGGCAATAGGCCGAACCTGATATTTTACGCGAAAACACGGGCCTTTAGGGATAAGTTGTCCGACTCACTGCCGCACAGCCCTAAAAACACCGCATTTTACGCCTTACCGCAACAAGCTGGCGCACCACAAAAAACGGGGCCGGCAGCGATGCCGGCCCCGCTCCTGCTGCCACCCGCCCTTGCGGCCAGATGCAGTCTGGATACTGCCTTACTTTTTGCCAGCAGCGGCTGCGCCGCCGCCCTTGAAGTACTTGAAGAATTCCGAACTCGGATCGACTACCATCACATCGCCCTTGTCCTTGAAGGTGGCGCGATAAGCTTCCAGGCTACGGTAAAACTTGTAGAACTCCGGATTCTTGCCAAACGCTTCCGCATAGATCTGCGACGCCTTCGCATCGCCTTCGCCGCGGATCTTTTCGGCTTCACGATACGCTTCGGCCAAGATCACCGTGCGCTGCTTGTCGGCGTCGGCGCGGATTTTCTCGGAGTCGGCCGAACCGGTCGAACGCAGCTCATTGGCCACGCGCACGCGCTCGGACTTCATGCGTTCGTACACGGAGTTGTTGATCTGCTCGACGTAATCGACGCGTTTCAGGCGTACATCGACGATGCCCACGCCGATGGCCTCGGCTTCGGCGGCCACCTTGGCCTTGATCGCCTGCATCACCTTGCCGCGTTCGCCCGAGATCACTTCGCGCACGGTACGCTTGGTGATTTCATCGTTCAGGGCGGCCTTGACGATTTGCGACATGCGGTTGCGGGCGCGGCTTTCATCGCCGCCGAAGCTGCGGAAATATTTCTTCGGATTGACGATGCGCCACTTCACATACGCGTCGACGAGGATGTTCTTCTTCTCGGCCGTGATGAAGCGTTCCGGTTCCGGCGTATCGAGCGTCAGGATCCGCTTGTCCAGGTAGATGACGTTCTGGAACGGCGGCGGCAGCTTGAAGTACAAGCCTGGCTCACTGATCTCGTCCTTGACTTCACCGAGGGCGAAGACGATGGCGTATTTACGCTGATCGACGACAAACACGGTCGAGGACAAGAGCATGATCGCGATAAAGCCCGCGATCAGGGCGGCAACGATACGGTTCATTAGCGGCTCTCCCGTTCACGCGAAGAGCGGCTGTCGCGGCGCTGATTGACTTCTACTGTTGGCATGGCTTCCTGTGGCAAAACAGTGTTGGCTGCGGGTGCCCCTGCAGCACGGGCGGCAGCGTCGGTGGCAGCCGTCTGGGCGATCAACTTGTCGAGCGGCAGATACAGCAGATTACTGCCCGTTTTCGCGTCAACCATCACCTTGCTGGCACTGCTGAAGACCTGCTGCATGGTTTCCAGGTACATGCGGTCACGCGTAACGGCTGGTGCCTTCTGGTACTCGACCAGCACCTGCTTGAAGCGCGACGCATTACCTTCCGAGTTCTCGGTCACCATGGCCCGATAAGCCTCGGCTTCCTGCATCAGGCGAAATGCTGCGCCGCGTGCTTTTGGAATGACGTCATTGGCGTAGGCCTGGCCTTCATTCTTCTGGCGCTCACGGTCCTGGCCGGCCTTGACGGCATCGTCGAAAGCGGCTTGCACCTGCTCTGGCGGCTGCACGGCCTGCATCGTCACGTTGTTAATCAACACACCAACCTTGTAATCATCCAGAATCTGCTGCATCAATTTCTGCGTGTCAAAGGCCACTTTTTCGCGGCCTTCATACAGCACGAAGTCCATCTTGCTGCGGCCGACCACTTCGCGTATCGTCGTCTCGGCGACCTGGCGCAAGGTGTCTTCCTGGTCGCGCAGGCTGAACAGCCATTCCACGGGATCTTTCAGGGTGTATTGCACCGCGAACTGGATGTCGATGATATTTTCATCGTCCGTCAGCATCAGCGACTCGCTGGCCTGCTTGTTGCGCAGCGACGTGCGATAACCGACTTCCACGGTACGCACCTGCGACACATTAACGGTTTCATCGGTCTGGAACGGATACGGCCAGCGCCAGTTGAGACCGGCCGGCGCCGTGCGCGTGTATTGGCCAAACGTCAGCACGATGCCGCTCTGGCCCTCTTGCACGATGAAGGCGCCGCTGGCGAGCCAGATGAAGACGGCGATCACGCCGACCACGCCGGCGGTAATGCCGGCGCCCTTCATGTCGGGGCGTGGGCCGCTGCCGCCACCGTTGTTATTGCCGCCGTTGTCGGGACGGTTCTTCTGTCCGAAAAAGGCGTTCAGGCGCTGATTGAAATCGCGCCACAACTGATCGAGGTCCGGCGGACCTTCGCCGGGCTTTTTGCCTTCTTGGGCTTTCTTGCCGTCGTCCTTGCGATTGCCCCAGCGGGGATCATTCAGGGACAACTTCAAGCCTGTTTTTTTGAGTAGAGAGACAAGCATAACTATCGTGTTCCGACTTGGGAGTGGGTGGAATTGCTATCGTCCTCACCAGGTTCTTCGTCCTGGTCCGGGGCGGCGCCATCGTGCTGGTCGTACTGACCGTCCAACTGATCTTCCTGCTGTGCTTCATCGCTACGATAAAGGTGCGCCGAACGGGGCGCCTTCCTGGCCATCTCGATAATCGCATCGCGCAGCAAGTCGAGACCGCTGCCCTTTTGCGCACTGACGAAGACGCGACTGATCGTAGCATATTCGTCGCGCTCCACCGAAGGCTCCAGCCCTGCCGCATCGATCTTGTTCCACACGAGGATTTGCGGAATATGATCGGCACCAATCTCTTTCAAGACCAGGTTGACCTGCTCGATCTGCTCCATGCGCACCGGCGACGCAGCGTCGACGACATGCAGCAGCAGATCGGCATGGATGGTTTCTTCGAGCGTGGCGCGGAAAGCGGCCACCAGTTGATGCGGCAATTCGCGCACGAAACCCACCGTGTCGGAGATCACCACATTACCCACCTCCTGGCCCAGATAAACCCGGCGCGAGGTGGTATCGAGGGTGGCGAACAACTGGTCGGCGACATACACGCCGGCCTTGGTCACGGCATTGAACAGGGTCGACTTGCCGGCATTGGTATAGCCGACCAGGGAGACCGAGAATGTGTGATTGCGGCCGCGCGCACGGCGCTGCGTTTCGCGCTGCTTGTGCAGCTTTTCCAGACGCGCGCGCAACGCTTTGACGCGGTCGCCGATCAGCCGGCGATCGGTCTCGAGCTGTGTCTCGCCGGGACCGCGCAAGCCGATACCGCCCTTTTGCCGCTCAAGGTGGGTCCAGCCGCGAATCAGGCGCGTAGCCAGATGCTGCAACTGCGCCAACTCGACTTGCAGCTTGCCTTCGTGGCTCTTGGCGCGTTGCGCAAAGATATCGAGAATCAGGCTGGTGCGGTCGAGCACGCGCACATTCAGGCGCTTTTCCAGATTGCGCTGCTGGGCAGGTGACAGGGCGTGATTGAAGATGACGATTTCCAGACCATCGTTGACCACGATGTCGCCAATTTCATCGGCCTTGCCGCTGCCGACAAAATACGCCGAATCGGGACTGGAGCGCTTGGCCGTGATGGTGGAAATCGGGTCCGCACCAGCCGAACGCGACAACAGCATGAGTTCCTCCATGCTGGCAGCGAAGTCGCTGTGACCGAAGTCAACCCCGACTAATACGGCGCGCATGATGGCATCAGATGGGTTGCGGCGGACGCCGACGCCGATGCAAACGCATCAGCGCCGCTGGCGCGGACGGGGTCGATGGTAGGCAAAAGGCGCTGGGCCATCAAGCTCAACGCTTTACTCCGCTTCAGGTTCAATATTGAGGTTGACGGCACGGGCCGGCACCACTGTCGAGATGGCATGCTTGTACACCATCTGTGTCACCGTATTGCGCAGCAATACGACATATTGATCGAAGGATTCGATATGGCCCTGCAATTTAATGCCATTGACCAAGTAGATCGAGACAGGAACATGCTCTTTGCGTAATGCATTGAGGAATGGGTCTTGTAACAGTTGCCCTTTGTTGCTCATAACAGCTCCGTTGTTTATGTTGTTGTGTAAGAATTGGAGGCGACTAGCTTGATTTCAAGTACTCAAACATAGAAAGATGCGTCATAGCTACTGTAACCTGTTTTCACGATCGCTGTCGCGCATCGCGCATGACACTTTAGCATGTCGTGCAGATAGCCGTCGCATTGACTATCGGCGCCGCATTATCTCAGCGGCGCCTTAATCCGCACTTAATTCAGTGACTAACTGCTTACTTGCTCGGCGTGCGCGCAAACGGGTTTTTGCCCGTGCGCAGTTCGATGCGCAGCGGCGTGCCAACCAGGGCAAACGTATCGCGGAAATGTTTTTCCAGATAGCGTTTGTACGGATCGCCAACGGCATCGAGCGCGTTACCGTGAATCACGATCACAGGCGGATTCATGCCACCCTGGTGGGCATAGCGCAGCTTCGGACGAATCGAACCCTTGCGCCGCGGCTCCTGCTTCTCCACGGCCTCGATCAGGGCGCGCGTCAGCTTCGGCGTCGACAGGTCGCACATGGCGGCCGCGTACGCGGCGTTGAGCGACTTCATCAATGGAGCGATGTTGGTGCCCTTCAGTGCCGAAATGAAATGCATCTGTGCGAACGACAGGAAGTCGAGCTTGCGGTCGATATCGATCTTGATCTCGTCGCGTTCATGCGATTGCAAGCCATCCCATTTATTCACGGCCACCACCAGCGCGCGGCCCGATTCCAGAATAAAGCCGGCGATATGCGCGTCTTGCTCTGAAATATCCTGCTGCGCATCGAGCATCAGGACCACGACGTTGGCTTCGGAAATCGACTGCAGGGTTTTCACCACCGAGAATTTCTCGATCGCTTCAAATACCTTGCCGCGACGACGGATACCGGCCGTGTCGATCAGCGTATATTGCTGACCATCACGCTCGAACGGAATCTCGATCGAATCGCGCGTCGTACCCGGCATGTCGAAGGCGATCACGCGCTCTTCACCGAGCAGGGTGTTGATGAGAGTCGACTTGCCCACGTTCGGTCGGCCGACGAGGGCAATCTTGATGCCGCGGTCGGTCTTTTCCAGCTCTTCAGGCTCGTCCGGACGCTGCGCGAACGCCAGGTCCAGCATCACTTCGACCAAGTCGTTGACGCCGTCGCCGTGCGCCGACGAGATCGCATACGGATCGCCCATGCCCAATTCATAGAATTCGGACACCACGGCCGTATAGCGCATGCCTTCGCTTTTGTTGACCACCAGCAAGACTGGCCGTCCGCTCTTGCGCAGGAAGTCGACGATAGTCTTGTCATGCGGGGTCAGGCCTTGACGGCCGTCCACGATGAACACGACTACGTCGGCCTCGGCCACGGCCTGCTTGGTCTGCAGTGCCATCTGGTGCATGATGCCTTCCTTGGCGACGGGTTCGAAACCACCCGTATCGATGACCAGGAAGGGACGTTCGCCGACACGGCCTTCGCCATAGTGACGATCGCGCGTCAACCCAGGCAAATCCGCCACCAGCGCATCGCGCGAGCGGGTCAGACGATTGAATAAAGTCGATTTCCCAACATTGGGTCGACCTACTAGTGCAATTACCGGCTTCATTGTATTACTCGACCGCGAGAGCGATCACTGTCCCTGATTGGGTTTGAAAAATCAAATTCGAACCGGCGACGACGGGAGCCGAAACAATCGGACTACCATCGCTGCTGACACGACCTATTAATGCGCCATCTTCCCGTGACAGGAAGTGGATATAACCTTGATAGTCACCGACGGCGACGCTGCGGCCAAAAGAGGCCGGCGTCGACAGGCGGCGGCGCGCCAGCGCCTCATTCTTCCAGGCGCTCTGGCCGCCGTCGCGGCCGAACGCCACGACGGCGCCCTGGGCGTCGGCAGCAAACACGAAACGCTGATCGACGGCCACGCCCACATCGGACGAGATCGGCTTACTCCAGCGCGGCACGCCCGTGGCAGCATCGAAGCAGCCTGCCTTGCCCTGGTAAGTGACAGCGCACACTTCGCCCTCGAACACCACCGGCGTGCCGGCGATGTCGGAGACGCGCTCCAGTTCGGTAGCGCCGCGCGGTTCGCTGACCACAGTCTCCCAGCGTACCACACCGGTGGCAACCGTCAGTGCCAGCAGCTTGCCGCCTGGCTGAGCCACGTAGACATTCGCGCCGCCCAACACCATGCCCGGTGCATTGCGCAAGGTCAGTGCCGGCGTGGCGCGCTGCACCGTCCACTTGCGCTCGCCCGTCTTGGCATCAAAGCCGACGATGCGGTTGTCCACGCTGCGCACCACCACCACACCCTGCCCGACCACAGGCGCGGTGAGCACTTCACTCGACGCCTGCGCCGTCCACAGTTGCTTGCCATCAGCATCAAACGCCAGCACGGCGCCCTTGGCCGCGCCCACGACCACCAGTGCGCCGTCGCTGCCGGCGCTGGAGGTGATGTCGCTGCCGACCTTGATGCGCCACGTTTCACGCCCGCTGGCCGCATCCAGGCGCGCCAGCGCGCCATCGGCATTGACCACGTACAGGCTGTTACCGGCCAGTGCGGGCCGGAAGGCGTACACGCCAGCCTTGCCGATCGAATACTTCCAGGCGTCGCGCACGGCGATGCTCGATGTTATCTCCACCAGTTTGGCCGGTTCGACTTTCGGGTCTTTCGAGGCAAACGGATTCCAGGACGAGCAACCGGCCATCAGGGCCAACAGACTTGCAGCTACCAGCTTTTCAGTGACACGCATAAGTGTTATCCAACCTTTTTCTTGTACTTGTAAGGGCGAGGCAGGCGGCGCAAAACGCCGCATGGCCGTGCCATCAGTGTTCCTGTCAGGCGCCAGCCTTGTCAGCCTTGGCCTTGTCTTCCGGTACCGTGCCGCCTATCGCCTCCAGTTTCACCTGGATCAATTGACGCCCTGGATTGTTCTTGTCCGTCGCGGCCAGCGCGGCCAAGTAGGCCGTACGTGCATCGTCGAGCTTGTTTTGCGCCACCAGGATATCGCCCTTGCGGTCCGCCACGGCGCCGGCAAATTGCACCACGCTGGCCGTGGCCAGCACTTTCAGCGCTTCATCGTAGGCTTTTTCGTCCAGCAAGACACCGGCCAGGCGCAGCTTGGCGATGGCCTTGTACTCTTCCGTGCCATGCTCGGCAACCCATTGCAACTGGGTCTTGGCCGTTTTCAGGTCATTCGCGTCGAACGCCACCTTGGCCGCGCCCAGCGCGCTCATCTGCGCATACGCCGTGCCGCTGAAACGCGATTGCATGTCGCTGGCCGCGCGCATCACCTTGGCGGTGTCCTTGGCGGCGATGGCATTTTGCAGTTCGTCGTACAACTGACCGGCTTGCGCAGCCTGCGTGCGCTGGTAGTACTGCCAGCCAGCCCAGCCGCTGTAGCCAGCGAGCGCCACGATCAGGACCCAGGAGGTCAGATTGCCATTGCGCTGCCACCAGGCTTTGAGGGTTGCCAGTTGTTCTTGTTCTTCGTGATCGTATGCCATGGGTCGTCAGTTTTAATGAGTAGTTGATCGAGGATAGTACGGTCTTGCTTCAAATTAATGGTGGTGATGCACATGGCCGTCAGGGCCGTGATCGTGGCCGCAATCGTGGTCGCCGATGATCTGGTCGACCACGTAATCGACGACATCGTCGAACGGCACCGTGTTTTGCTGCGCGCCCGCATCGGCTTCGCGCATGGCTTTTACCGTAGCAACATTGTTGGCGATTTCATCGTCGCCCATGATCACCGCAAACGCCGCACCGCTGGCATCGGCCTTTTTCATTTGCGTCTTGAAGCTGCCGCCGCCATTGCTCGCTGCGCAATGTAGCACAACGTCGAGGCCCGCATCGCGAATCCGCTCGGCCAGTACGAACGCTTGCAAGCCTGCCTGCTCGCCCTGGTGCACCAGATACACGTCGCACTGCGCCGGCGCTTCCGGTTCCGCCGCATCCTTCATCAGCAGCACCAGGCGCTCGACGCCCATGCCAAAGCCGACGGCTGGCGTCGATTTGCCACCGAACATTTCCACCATGCCGTCATAGCGGCCACCGGCGCACACCGTGCCTTGCGCGCCCAGCTTGTCGCTGACCCACTCGAACACCGTGCGGTTGTAGTAATCGAGGCCGCGCACCAGGCGAGGATTGATGGTGAAGGGGATATTGTTGTGGTTCAAGATCTTCTGCACGCCATGGAAGTGCGCCAGCGATTCCTCGCCCAGGTAATCCAAAAGCTGAGGCGCGCCATTGACCAGGTCCTGCATGGCAGGATTTTTGGTGTCCAAAATGCGCAGCGGATTGCTGTGCAGGCGGCGCTTGGCTTCTTCGTCGAGCAGTTCGCTATGGCTTTCCAGATAGGCGATCAGGTCGGCGCGGTGGCGCAGGCGCTCGGCGGCGTCGCCGATCGAGTTCAGTTCCAGGCGAATGCCTTCCAGACCCAGGTCATCCCACAGGCGGCGCGACATCATGATGATCTCGGCATCGATATCCGGGCCCGTGAAACCGATGGCTTCCACGCCGAACTGGTGGAACTGGCGGTAACGACCTTTTTGCGGGCGCTCGTGACGGAACATCTGACCCTTGTACCACAGGCGTTTCGGGCCTTCGTAGACGAGGTTGTGCTCGACCACGGCGCGCACCACGCCAGCCGTGCCTTCCGGACGCAGGGTCAGGTTGTCGCCGTTCATCGAATCGGTGAACGAGTACATTTCCTTTTCCACGATGTCGGTCACGGCGCCGATGGCGCGCGCGAACAACTTCGTTTCTTCCACGATCGGCGTGCGGATCTGCTGGAAGCCATAGCTTTGCAGCACGGATTGCGCCGTATTTTCAAACAATTCCCACAACGGGGCATCGGCGGGCAGCACATCATTCATGCCTTTCACGCCTGTAATTTTCTCTGCTTTTTTATTTTCGGACATGGTGTTCTTCTTTGCTTTTCATTTTTTCGCGTAAGGAGTCCAGGCTTGCAAGCCTAGACCGCTACGCTGGCGAGCGACATGTCGCTCGAAACCCCAGCTACGCCGTAATGGGTTTTAACATAATTGAGGACGATGTCCTGGAATTCTTCGACGATGCGTTCGCCGCGCAGGGTGACGACTTTTTCGCCATCGACAAAGACCGGCGCGGCCGGTGATTCTCCGGTGCCGGGCAAGCTGATGCCGATGTTTGCATGCTTCGATTCGCCGGGACCGTTGACGATGCAGCCCATGACGGCCACGTTCATCGCTTCCACGCCCGGATACAACTTTTTCCATTCCGGCATCTGCTCGCGCAGATACGTCTGGATGTTGTCGGCCAATTCCTGGAACGTGGTCGACGTCGTGCGGCCACAGCCCGGGCAGGCGATGACCATGGGCGCGAACTTGCGCAAGCCCATGGTTTGCAAAATTTCCTGGCCGACGATCACTTCGCGCGTGCGGTCGCCGCCAGGCTCTGGCGTGAGCGAAATACGGATGGTGTCGCCGATGCCCTCTTGCAGCAGCACGGACAAGGCCGCCGTCGAGGCGACGATACCCTTGCTGCCCATGCCCGCTTCTGTCAGGCCCAGGTGCAGCGGATAGTCGCAGCGCTGCGACAGTTCGCGATACACGGCGATCAAATCTTGTACGCCGGACACTTTACACGACAAAATAATCTTGTCGCGTCCCAGGCCCAGCTCCTCGGCACGCACGGCGTTTTCAATCGCCGACGTCACCAGCGCTTCATACATGACCGCTTGCGCCGGCCAAGGCTCGCTGCGGCCCGCGTTTTCATCCATGATGCGCGCCAGCAAGGCTTGATCCAGGCTACCCCAGTTCACGCCGATACGCACCGGCTTGTCGTACTTGCACGCCGCTTCAATCATTTGCGCAAATTGCGTATCGCGCTTGGCGCCCTTGCCCACGTTGCCCGGATTGATGCGATACTTCGACAGCGCGCGCGCACAATCGGGGTAATCGTTCAACAGGGTATGGCCGTTGTAATGGAAGTCGCCCACCAACGGCACGTCGACGCCCATCTTGTCGAGCTGCTCGCGAATGTACGGCACGGCGGCAGCCGCTTCCGGACGGTCCACCGTCAGGCGCACCAGCTCCGAGCCGGCACGCGCCAGTTCCTTGATCTGTATCGCCGTGCCGATGGCATCGGCCGTATCCGTGTTCGTCATCGACTGCACCACCACGGGGGCATCGCCGCCCACCCAGATCTGACGCTGGCCGTGTGCGATCAACACCTTGCGGCTGTCGCGCCGGACAGAAGGACCGGAGCCGATCGCTGTTTTCGAGGTAGCCATAATATTATCTTGTGAGTTTGCTTATTTAAACTACTTGCTTGAACGACTAATATCAACACTTGGCCGATGTTTTTTAAGCATTACTTAATGCTCACGCGCGAAATGGTGCCACCGGCCACGGTCGGCAAATCGAGCTTGGCGCCGCGCAACGTTGCCTGCACAACACCTGGCTTACCCACTACCAGGGTGGCCGGGCCGGTGATATCGAACGTTTCCGTGCTGCCAGCCTTGACCATGCGCGCAATCAGCGGCGTACTGCCAGGGCGGCGGATCTCGACCCAGGAATCCTGCTCCACCTTCAACACCAGCGCATTCGCGCCCACGGCAGCGCCAGCATCGGCAGGCAGCGCCGCAGGCATCACAACAGCAGATGCCGGCACAGGCGCCGAAGCGACGCTGGCGGCGGGAGCGCCCGTCTGCGTATCGTTGCCCGGCGGTGGCGGCACGGAAATCAGCGGTACCGATGGCGCTTGCACCGGCGTCAAGTCCTGGCCCGGCTTGATCAAGGTCGTTTCCACAGGGACCACGTCCGCCTGCGCGACTTCTTTCCCGGCATGCGAGGGCAGCACGTTGGTCGGCACATAGCCAAACTTGTAGGCACCAAAGGCGGCGGCGACGACCACGGCCACGGCGCCGGCGATCCAGAGGGACGCCTGGCTCGACGAGCGCTGCGTCATAGACGGGAAGCGCGATTCGGAAAACGTGGCGGAAATTTCACGCCGCACGGGCGTGGCGGCCTCTTGCACCGGCGCCGGATGGACTTCGATCATGGCGACCAGCGGCGCTGCGTCGAGACGCACCACCTTGGCGTAGGCGCGCACGAAACCGCGCACCACGGCCACGTTCGGCAAGGCTGCCATGTCACCCGCTTCCAGCGCGATCACTTGGCGTGGCGCCAGTTTGAGCTGGTCGGCCACCTGCTCCACAGGCCAGCCCAGCGCTTCGCGCTGCGCCTTCAACTGTGCGCCTGCCAGCGCGAGATTGCCCTGGGGCTGCTGCTGAGGCGTTTCTGCCCGCTCTGAATTCATTGGTATCCCTGTCTCACTCATCAAACGCCCCATTTTGATAAGCAGCATATTCGGGGGAGCCGGAATGGTGGTGGCGCAAATGCGCCGCCAGGCCAGCTTCCGCACCCGCATCCCCGAGCTTATGCTGCACCTTGATCCCGAGCCACAGCACATCGGCCGTCTGGCTCTCCATTGTCGCTACTTTACCGAGCCGCTCAAGATAATGCGCCGCTTGTCGGTAGTCTTGCTGTTGGTAATACACGCGCACCAGGCCGACATACGTCATTGCCGCGGCAGGTGCGATGCGCTCCGCCTTGCGCCAATAATCAGCGGCGCGCCGGTAATCGTTGATGCGCAAGCTGCACGTCGCCGCATTATGCAGCGCCAGCTCAGGCGTGCCATAGGCGACATCTCGCAATGCGGCATCAAAATACGCCAACGACTGCGCCGCGCGCCCGGTCTGGCACAAAAACTGGCCATAATTATTGCTCAACTCGGGATTGTGGGGCGCAAGGCGCATTGCGTAAAGAAAATCTTTTTCAGCCGCATCAGCTTGGTGCAGGGCAGCAAGAACCAGCGCACGCATGCCGAGCGCTTGGGCATTGCCCGGCAGCAGCTGCACCGCCTGCTCCGCTTCGACCAAAGCCACCCCATACTGCGCTTGCCCATAATAGGCGCTGGCCAACTGCAAGCGCAAGTCGGCGCGCTGCGAGGCAGATGCAGATGCAGCTTGCCCCGTGTCTGCGGTGGAAGCACAGCCGGCCAGCAGCACGCCCAGGCTGACAACAGCCACGGCAAGTACGCCAGGATAAGCCATGCCTCCCCGCATCAGGAGCGGATCTCCACGATCTTGCCAAAGTTGGCGCCAAATTTCTGCTGATACTCAGTCATTTTTTCCATGCGCTCCTGGACCCGCGTACGGTCTTTCACTTCGCCCGCCAACTGGCCGCAAGCGGCATCGATATCGTCGCCGCGCGTCTTGCGCACGGTGGTGATGATGCCGCCATCCATCAGCACTTGGGCAAACGCCTTGATGCGTGGGTTTTTCGAGCGGAACAGACCCGACTCGGGGAAGGGATTGAAGGGAATCAGGTTGAACTTGCAGTTCACGCCGAACTCGCGGTCTTGCACCAGCGCCAGCAATTCGCGCGCGTGCTCGTCGCTGTCATTGACGCCGTCGAGCATGCAGTACTCGAAGGTGATGAAATCGCGCGGAGCAAATTCCAGGTAGCGCTTGCAAGCTGCCATCAATTCCTTCAACGGGTATTTCTTATTGAGTGGAATCAAGCCATCGCGCAGCACATCATTCGAGGCGTGCAGCGAGACGGCCAAGGCCACCGGCACTTCCTGCGACAGCTTGTCCATCATCGGCACCACGCCCGAGGTCGAGAGGGTCACGCGGCGGCGCGACAGGCCGTAGGCGTTGTCGTCGAGCATCAATTTCAGGGCTGTGACGGTCGGCTCAAAATTGAGCAGGGGCTCGCCCATGCCCATCATCACCACGTTGGTAATCTGGCGCTCGCCTTTCGGGCCCGGCTCGATACCCTTGGTGCGGCGCAATTCGAATTCCGCCATCCACAGCTGGCCTATGATTTCGCCGACACTGAGGTTGCGGTTGAAGCCTTGCTTGCCCGTCGAGCAGAAACGGCAGTTCACGGCGCAGCCGGCCTGGGTCGAGATGCACAGGGTGCCGCGGTTTTCTTCCGGAATGAACACGGTTTCCACGGCATTGCCATTACCCACGTCGACCAGCCATTTGCGCGTACCGTCCGTCGACGTGTGGTCGCTGATGATGGCCGGGGCGCGCACTTCGGCGCGCGTGGCCAGCTTGTCGCGCAGCGACTTGGCCAAGTCCGTCATGGCGTCGAAATCGGAAGCGCCGAACTGATGTATCCAGCGCTGCAATTGTTTTGCACGAAACGGTTTCTCTCCCAACTCGGCGCAGTAGGCGATGAGTTGCGCGGGATCAAAATCCAGCAAGTTGGTGAGGGTCGTCGTATGCATGATCAGGTCTATTCTAAAAATCCGTCCCCGCGCGCATCAGGAGCCAACAGCACCACAGCGCAGCGGGAACAGGGGGTGATAAGTTATTTCACAGATAACGCCAGGAAATAACGTTATCTAAGGCAATTAAGCCTTCAGTTCTGGGAAGAAGTAAGCGATTTCCACTTGACCAGCTTCGACAGCGTCGGAACCGTGTACGGCGTTAGCGTCGATCGAATCGGCGAAATCGGCGCGGATCGTGCCTTTTTCTGCTTTCTTCGGATCGGTCGCGCCCATCAGGTCACGGTGGGCCAGAACGGCGTTTTCGCCTTCCAGAGCTTGGATCATGACTGGACCGGAAACCATGAAGTCGACCAGATCCTTGAAGAAGCCGCGCTCTTTGTGCGCTGCGTAGAAGCCTTCAGCTTGTTCGCGCGACAATTGGGTCATGCGTGCTGCAACGATTTTCAGGCCAGCGTTTTCAAAACGGGTATAGATTTGACCGATGACGTTTTTTGCAACTGCGTCTGGTTTGATGATCGACAGGGTGCGTTCGATTGCCATGTGTGAAAACTCCAATAAAAGTAAGGTTAAAACGATAAATTGATAACTCAATCAACCTTTGATTTTACCATACTCCACCCCATATCACCCAGACAGGCGGGCCATCATCTTCCGCCCTGGCTGAGTTTAATGCAATCTTAAGCTGGTTTTTTTGCAAAAATCGGACGCCATGCTATCCTTAGCCAAGGAAGTAATTTGAATTGACAACACGGAGGCACTATGAATCAGAACATGCAACGCACCTTTGACCTGTCGGGCAGCATGCAGCAAGTCCGCCACCAGGTCTTGCGCAACACTTACTGGCTGCTGGCACTGTCCATGATACCGACCGTGCTGGGCGCCTTCATCGGCGTACAAATGCATTTGCCGATGCTGACCGGCGGCATGGGCTTCATCATCTTCATGGCCGTCGCATTCGGCTTCATGTACGCGATTGAAAAGACCAAGAACTCGGGCCTTGGCGTCGCCGTCCTGCTGGGCTTTACCTTCTTCATGGGCTTGATGCTCACGCCCATCCTGACGCGCACGCTCGGCTACTCGAACGGCGGCATGCTCATTATGACGGCGTTCGGCGGCACGGCCACTATCCTGGCCGTCATGGCGACCATCGCCACGGTATCGAAGCGCGACTTCTCGGCCATGGGCAAATGGTTGTTCGCCGGTGTGATCGTGCTGATCCTGGCATCGGTGGCAAACATTTTCCTGGGCCTGTCGGCACTGTCGATCGTGATCTCCGTGGTCGCCATCGCCATCTTCTCGGCTTACATCCTGTATGACGTGCAGCAAATCATCAACGGTGGCGAGACCAATTACATCTCGGCCACCCTGCGCATCTACCTGGACGTGTACAACATCTTCACCAGCCTGCTGTCCTTGCTGGGCTTGGCCGGCGGTAGCCGCGACTAAGCACTGAGATTGACACAGCATTGACACAGCAAAAAGCCGACCTGCGGGTCGGCTTTTTTACGCCTGTAACATCGCTCGATCTCCCCATCGAGCATCGGGACCACGCTCAAAAGTCGTGCTTGGCCGGATACGCGCTGTAAAAATCGTTATTCCATTTGAAATTGGTAAACGCCACGGTAAGGGAAATATCGAGCGCTTCGACAAAATGCCAGCAACCGACGGGCAAGAACAGGATCTCGCCCGGCGCCAGCACGCATTCGCGCACCTGGACCTCGGCCATCAGCGGATAGCGCTGCAAGTCGATGTCGCGCCCATCGACGGGCGTAAAGCAGTGACGCTGGTTGTACACGCGCGCCACCTCGCAGGCAGCCATGATGCGCAGCCGCTTGCGCCCTTTTACCTGTGCCATGAAATTGTTCGTCAGGTCGTGGTGGAATGGCGTCACCGTGCCGGCAGGACCGAACCATAAAAAGCCCTCGGGTTCGCCATCGCGCTTCAGGTATTGAGGCAACTGGCCGATATCGTCCCACAACTCGCGCAAGGCTTGCCGGTTCTGCGAATTATTGTTGGCCGTCATGTAGAAATCATTACTCCTGCCGCTGCCCTCGACCAGGCTGACGTATTCGCCAAACGCCATCTTGCGCTTGTGCGCCACGCTATTCATTTCGTACTGGGCGTCCGCTTCACGCCCGAACTGCACTTCCACCTCGCGCTGCGCGTAGTGCTCGAGAAAATAGGCCGGAGTCCATTTGTCCATGGCGGGCCAGTCGTCCATCATGCCGGTGATGATCACGGGCTGGTTGGTGGCATAGTATTCATCCAAAAATGCCTGTGCGGACAACTTGTCGCGGCGGGCAATCTCGGTCGGGCGCAGCTGATTCAGCTTGCGCTGGATGTCGAGCACCCAGTCGCGCTTGGCCAGCCGATTCGACAAACGCACGGCGCCCGCCAGATAGGGGCTGTGCAGTGCCAGCGCCACTTCGCGGCGCGCCAAGCCTTCCGCGATGCCGGCCTGTTGCAGCACCGGCAACAGGGCCGATGGATGACTGCCCAGCATAAGGTTTTCCGCGATCCAGCTGCGCCACTCGCGACTCAGCTCCTCCGACTGCTTGTTCACTCCCAATGTCGATACCGCCGCCATCGCCTGCCTCCTGTCTGCATATAAGAATAAACGGCCGGACAGCATGGCTATCCGGCCGCGTCTTAGGCTAGCTCAGCATTACCGCACCTTCCACACCTCGGTGGCCAGCACGCCATTCGCATCGCCATCGAGTTCCCACGAGAACGCGCCGCGCAAGCCCTGGTCCTTGACGTATTTCACCTTGGTGCCGATGACGGTCGGATCATCATAGCTCCACCACTGGCCGCCCACCCCCGTGTACAGGTACAACTGCTTGGTTACAGGGTGGTAGTAACGCGTGCCGCTCTTGGCGACGAGGATTTTGTAGTCCTCGATACCCGACTCGTACGTGCCCGGCGCCATGCCGGTGGCCGCCTGGTACAAGCCATCGCCGTTCGGCCCCGGTGCGACGCCCTTCCAGCCACGGCCATAGAACGGTATGCCGAGCAGCAATTTGTCGCGCGGCACACCGGCAGCAATCATGTACTGCACCGCCTTGTCGCCCACGTATTCGCGCGCCATGCCGGTCGACGGATCGGCAGGATCGGCAAACAGCTGGGCATTGAAGTTGGTGCTCGTTTCCCAGCCACCGTGGAAGTCGTAAGTCATCAGGTTGATCCAGTCCATATACTGCGAGTACAGGGCCGGCTCGGTGTTGTCGATCTTGTCCTTGCCCGCACCGACAGCGGCGGTCAACAGGTAGCGCTTGCCATTGGCGGCACCGAGCGCATCGAGCTGGCTGCGAAATTCCGCCATCAGCAAAGTAAAGTTGCGCTTGTCGTTGGGGCTGACCGTGTTATACGGCTGGCCGCCGCCCACCGGGTATTCCCAATCGATGTCGATGCCGTCAAAGATATTGGCCGCCGCACCCACGCCACCGCGCCCGCCCTGCAGCGGCAGATTGCCCTTGATGTAGATATCGATGCAGGAACGCACCATCTGCTTGCGCAGCGCATCGGTGGCGGAACCGACGGAGAAGTTCTTCGACCAGCTCCAGCCACCCAAGGAAATGAACAACTTGAGGTTCGGGTGCGCCGCCTTGAGTTTCTTCAGCTGCAGGAAGTTGCCCGACAAGGGAGCGTCCCAGGCAATCGCCTGGCCATCGACGGTGCGCTTGGGCGTGCGGATGTAGTCGGCCTCGGCATCGCCGCCCGTGCCCGCGTCCGGCGAATTCGGATTCGTCGCGCCCGGCTCCGTCTTGGTGATCATGGCGCATTCATAACCGCCGTTTTTCGGATAGATATTGCCGAAAGCGTAGTTGATGAAGGTCAGCTTGTCGGCCACGCCGCTCGTATGCACGTTCGCCACTTCATAGTCACGGCCATACACGCCCCACTGCGCGAAGTAGGAACCCACTTCGCGCCCGGTTGGGGTTGGGGTTGGGGTCGGGGTTGGGGTTGGGGTTGGGGTTGGGGTTGGGGTTGGGGTTGGGGTTGGGGTTGGGGTTGGGGTTGGGGTTGGGGTTGGGGTTGGGGTTGGGGTTGGGGTTGGCGTCGGGGTTGGGGTCGGGGTTGGCGTCGGCGTCGGGGTTGGTGTCGGCGTGGCGCTGCAGATCTCTTGGCTGATCCATGGCTTGCCCGTACCGGCGGCGCCGCTACTGGTGGACGGATTGTTGCCCTGCGTCCAGTAGTTGGCGCGGTAATTCGTACCTGCATAGCTAACGATGGCACCCGCGCTGTAAGCCGTGCCAGCCGCCCACGGCAGCGCGCAGGTGCCGCCGGTGGGCGTTGGCGTTGGCGTTGGCGTTGGCGTTGGCGTTGGCGTTGGCGTTGGCGTGGGTGTTGGTGTTGGTGTTGGTGTTGGTGTTGGTGTGGGTGTTGGCGTGGGTGTTGGCGTGGGTGTTGGTGTGGGCGTCGGCGTGGTGCCGCCGTCGCAGCTGCCGCCGGCGCTCCACAGGCTAGGTGAGGACACGGGATTCCAACCAGAACCCACATGGTCGGTTTGCGTCACCAAGGCCGTGTAGTTAGCGCCCAGGTAAGTGACCACCGCACCGGCGTTGTAGGTGCCGCCCTCTTGCCACGGCACGCACGCGAGCACCGCACTGGCCGCCAGCAATTGCGAGCCTGCGGGCGCGCTGGCATCACCACCGCCGCCACATGCCGCCAGCACGCCACCGCTGGCCAGACATACCATCATATTCCTGATTGTTTTTTTGATTAGTAAATTTTCCACGCTGTCTCCTGTTCAGGTTTGCGGAAATACCACTCTGCTTCGTCAATAGCTACCCTTGATCTGTAATGCCGTTCAGTTAGTGTGTTAGTGATGCTATTTTTAGCCCAAGAACTAGGACAGGGGTCGGACCCTGAGGGTCCGACCCCAGCTCTTTGCCTCTGGGGTTAGCGAATTTACTGGCGCTCATAAATCACGCCAAAACCCTTAACTGAACGGCATTAACCCTTGATCTGTTTTTTTTCAGTTGCGAGCACAGCATGGTGCTGAAAAAATAGGCGGTCAAGTGGTTTTAAAGTGGCATCAAAGTGAGCAATACCACTTCGCGCGAAAAGCGCAGCGGCGCATGCCGACGGCGTGTTGTCCTACTGGACAATGAAAAACCGACAGGGGGAGGATGAAAAAAGACGCTGCATCAGGAAAAGCCAGACCAGTTTTATAACACGCTGCAAGTGGTATTGCGTCAGCTTGCTGCACCGCCAAATACGGCAACGGCGGGTGCCTGCCTGGCCACCCGCCGTGTTTTCATGCTTATTGCGCCAGATCAAACACTGCCATCGACTCCACGTGCGAGGTGTGCGGGAACATATTGACCACGCCCGCCTTGCTCAGCACATAGCCCGCTTCCAGCGCCAGGATGCCGGCGTCGCGCGCCAGGGTCGATGGGCTGCAGGACACATAGACGATGCGCTTCGGCAGCATGTCCGGACGCACTTGCGACAAGCCCACCAAAGCCTGGCACAGCGCCATGGCACCATCGCGCGGCGGGTCGACGAGGATGCGGTCGAACTTGCCCAGCGCAATCAGGTCGTCTGTTGTCACTTCAAACAAATTGCGCGTCGAGAACGAGGTTTTTTCCGCCAAGCCATTGGCCAGGGCGTTTTCCAGCGCCCTCTCAGTGAGCGTGGTGCTGCCTTCGATACCCACCACCTCGCGGCCCTGCGTGGCCAGCGGCAAGGTGAAATTACCGAGGCCGCAAAACAGGTCGGCCACGCGGTCGGTCGGCTGCACTTCCAGCAAACGCAGCGCTTTCGACACCAGCACGCGATTGATGTGGTGGTTTACTTGCGTAAAATCGACGGGCTTGAATGGCATCTTGACGCCGAATTCAGGCAGCAGATAGTGCAATTGCTTATCCAGCGGATAGAAGGGCACGGCAGTTTCCGGGCCTTTGACTTGCAGCCACCATTGCACGCCGTAAGCGTCGGCAAAGGCCTTCAATGTCGTTTCGTCGTCCGCCGTCAATGGCGCCATGATGCGCAAGACCATGGCCGTGACGTCTTCGCCCACGGCCAGCTCGATCTGCGGCATCTGCTCGAAGATGGACAGCGAACCGATCAGCGCGCGCAGCGGCAGCAGCATGGCAGAGATGTGCGGCGGCAAGATTTCGCAGCTATCCATATCGGCGACGAAAGCCGATTTCTTTTCATGGAAGCCAACCAGCACGGCGTCTTTCTTCTTGACATGACGCACGGACAGGCGCGCGCGGTAGCGGTAGCCCCACGTCGGGCCGTACATGGGGCGCATGATATTTTGCGGACGCACCTTGCCGATATGCCACAAGTTATCTTCCAGCACGCGCTGCTTGATCGCCACCTGCGCCGATGGCTCCAGATGCTGCATGGAGCAGCCACCGCAGTTGTCGAAATGCTTGCATTTTGGCGTCACGCGCATCGCTGATTCGCGGTGCAGCGCC
Source organism: Janthinobacterium sp. CG_23.4 (assembly GCF_029892305.1). Classification (NCBI taxonomy): domain Bacteria; kingdom Pseudomonadati; phylum Pseudomonadota; class Betaproteobacteria; order Burkholderiales; family Oxalobacteraceae; genus Janthinobacterium; species Janthinobacterium sp. CG_23.4. The sequence goes on from NZ_JARXUX010000001.1 coordinate 3,379,028, forward strand.
GTCATGCGGGCCATCTCCCAGTTCTTCTTTTTCTTGAACGTCACAAAGCTGACGCGCTCTCCCGGCAATGCGCCTTCGACAAACACGACCTTGCCCGGCGAGCCGTCTTCGTTCTCAATATGGCCAACGCCACGGGCGTCCATGTCGAGCGATTTGATTTCGATGATATTTTCTTGCATAGCGATCAATAGGTAAGAGTGGGCCAGGACGCAGGGCCGCGCTGGAACTTGAAACAATAGGGAAAGGTCAGGCGCCGCGAGCGGGGCGTATGATAGCAGATCGCGACAGGCAAAAGCCGCTCAAGCCCGCACCGGGCAGCAAGCCTGAGAAAATGCGCAGGGCAAGGCGCGTGGCCGAAGACAGTACGCCAGTACGGCGAGGCCATGCAACGCCGCCGATGCGTTTTATCAGACTTGCTACAGTAAGGAATCGCGCACCACGCCGCGTGCCGCCATGGCCCGTTTAAGCTTGATCAAGGCTTCCTGCTGGATTTGGCGTACGCGCTCGCGCGTCACGCCCATTTCCTCGGCCAGCGTTTCCAGCGTCGCCGGATCGTCGTTGTCGAGGCCGAAACGGCGCATGATGACCACACGCTGCTTGTCGGGCAGCTTGGTCAGCCAGTCACGCACCAGCAGCGTCATTTCATGGTGTTCCGCGCGCGCATCGGGGCAGTCTTCTCTGGCGCCGGGCAACATGTCCATCAGGGAAGACTGCGGATCGTTATCGAGCGGCGCGTCGAGCGAGGTGGCATGTTCGGACAGGGCCAGGATATCCTGCACTTCTTCGACGGGACGCCCCACCAGGTGCGCAATGTCTTCCGCGCTGGCATCCTTGCCATCGTGGTGCTGGGCTTCCAGATGGTATTTGGCGCGCAAAATTTGATTCAGTTCGCGCACCATGTGCACGGGCAGGCGCACCGTGCGTGCCTGGTTCATGATGGCGCGCTCGATGCTCTGGCGTATCCACCAAGTGGCGTAGGTGGAAAAGCGAAAACCGCGCTCGGGCTCGAACTTGTCGATGGCCCGCATCAGGCCGATATTGCCCTCCTCGATCATGTCGAGCAAGACCACGCCGCGGTTGATGTAATGCTTGGCGATCGACACAACCAGGCGCAGGTTGTGCTCGATCATGATTTGCCGCGCTTCGAACGTGCCCTGCTTGGCGAGGGTGGCGTAATGGACCTCTTGCAGCGCAGTCAGCAGCGGTCGCGTGCCGATTTGGTTCAAATAGTGCTGCGTGGTGTCGGTCGACAGCTCGGCCGCCAGCACCTTCTTCAGTTCCTCCACACTTTCGACCAGCACGCTGACGCCGGCCACCTCGCCGCGCTCGGCCGCGTCGACGGCATCAATGGCGTCGAGCTCGCCGACGTCGTCGGCCGCGTCTTCGGGCAATTCCTGCTCATCATCGAGCTGATCGTGCGGCGCGTGTGTCATTGCTTTACCTAACGGTTAGGCAGAAATTTCGAAGGATCGACAGGCTTACCCTGTTGGCGAATTTCAAAGTGCAGCTTCACCCTGTCGGCATCGGAATCGCCCATTTCGGCGATAGCCTGGCCTTTGTTGACGTTCTGCCCCTCCTTCACCAGGATGCTGCGGTTATGCGCATACGCCGACAACAGGCTGTTGCTGTGCTTTACGATAACGAGATTACCATAACCACGGATTCCGCTCCCGGCATACATGACTTTTCCCGTACCGGCCGCCACCACTTGCTGTCCCACCTTGCCGGCGATATCGACGCCCTTGTTCTTGCCTTCGTCAAAAGTACCGATGACCTTGCCTTCGGAAGGCCACATCCAGCTGATCTTGTCGTCGCCAGCCGCTTGCGCTGCAGGTGCCGCCACAGCGCCTGCCGGCGCGGCAGCAACGGCAGGGGCAGGCTTGGCGTCCGTGGCGCCGCCGTCGGCGCGCAATTCGGCCAGCGTGGCATCGGAATACGCGCGCTTCTCGCCGCGCGGCCCCGTTTTCTTCGGCACGACAGGCGCCGCCGCTTTGATTTCCGTGACCGGCGGCATGACGATGGCCGAGGTCTGCGCGCCGCCCGTGCCGCCATTGGGCGGCAGCACGCGCAATACCTGGTCAACCTTGATGTCGTTCGGGTTGCTCAAGTCATTCCAGACCACCAGATCGCGGTAATTCTGGCCGTGTTCCAGGGCGATGCGCAGCAGCGTGTCGCCGCGCTTGACGGTGTAATAGGCCGGATCGCGGTCGCGCGGATCGCTGGCGGCGGCGCTGCTCGATGGATGGCGCTCAACGATGGGCGCCTGGACACCCGTGGTGCCGCAACCGCTCAGCAGGGCAGCGAGCGCGATGCTGCAGAGGAGTAATTTACTGTTCTTAATCATTCGTATGTCTATGTAGGTTCTGCTTGCTAGCTGATCCGGGGATCATATGGTGCCCGGGCGCAAAGGCACGAAATGGCAGTTTTCCAGGGCCTGGCTGGTCCATTCCATTTTCCCCACCCGGGTAATGAGTTGCAAGTGTTGCAATTTAGCCCCCACAGGGGCGACCAGACGCCCGCCGGGCGCCAGCTGTTCCAGCAAGGCTTGCGGGACTTCCAGGCCGGCTGCGGCAAGGATGATCCCGTCGAACGGGGCCGCCTGCGGCAGGCCAAGCATACCATCTCCGTACTGCAAACGCAGATTTGACACGCGCAGCGGGCGCAGATTGGCCTTCGCCAACTCGTGCAGGGGGCGGATGCGCTCGATCGAATACACCTCTTTGGCCACCAGCGACAGCACAGTCGCCTGGTAACCGCAGCCGGTGCCGATTTCCAGCACGCGCTGCAAGTTCCTACCCTGGCGCATCACTTCGATCATGCGCGCCACGATGTACGGCTGCGAAATGGTCTGGTGGTGGCCGATAGGCAAGGAGGCGTCGATATATGCCTGCGATGCCAGCGCCTCGTCCATGAACAGATGGCGCGGCACAGCTTGCATGGCGTCGAGCACCACCTGATCCTTGACGCCCTGCTTCGCGATGCGCGCTACCATGGCCCGGCGCACGGCGTCCGATACCAGCGGGTTTTGCCGTGGTGGCGACATCACGGCCGGCTGCGCCCGCTCATTGGCGATAGCCTGAGCGCGCGACGGCGCAATGGGCAGCGTGGCCGGGTGGTATGAGGCGCCTGCCCTGGCCGCATTTTGCGCCGCATTCTGCGTCGCCGTCTGCGGCGTGGCGATCCTGGACTGCGCCAGCGACTGCCCCCCGCCCTGTCTGGCGGGCTTGCCGGCCAGCGAATCGAGGGTAAGGGGGAAGGTACGCGGCTTGTCAGTCATAGTGAGCGCTCATGCCAGGCCTTTTGCCAGTGCATCGAGTTGCGTGGTGTGTGTCAGATCAATCTGCAGCGGCGTGATCGACACTTGTCGATGTTCAACGGCATGGAAATCGGTGCCCGGACCGCCTTCCTTGGCGGCGCCGGCGGGGCCGATCCAAAAGATTTCACGGCCACGCGGATCGAGGGCGCGGATCACCGGCTCGGACGAATGGCGCTTGCCCAGGCGCGTGGCAACCATGCCTTGCAATTGCTCGTAAGGGATGGCCGGTATGTTCACATTCAACAAATACGGCTTCTGCAAGGCGTCAAACTGGCGCTCAACGATTTCTCTGGCCACGCGGGCGGCCGCGTCCAGGTTAGCCCAGCCAAACTGCGCCTGGGAAAAAGCGATGGCGGGAATGCCGAACAGATAGCCTTCCGTGGCGGCCGCCACAGTGCCCGAATACAGGGTGTCATCACCCATGTTGGGGCCATTGTTGATGCCGGAAACCACCAGGTCGGGGCGCTCGATGAGCATGCCCGTCAGCGCCACGTGTACGCAATCAGTCGGCGTGCCATTGACAAAATAGAAGCCGTTGGCAGCCTTGTGCACGGACAGGGGCCGGTCCAGGGATAGCGAATTGGATGCGCCCGAGCGGTTGCTGTCGGGCGCCACCACGACGATTTCCGCAATGGGTGCGAGTGCGTCGGCCAGGGCCGCGAGGCCTGGCGCCAGGTAGCCGTCGTCGTTACTAATAAGAATTCTCATAAGCGGATTTTACCTGAAGCAATGCCAACACTGCGCGTGCCCACGCCAAATGGCAGCATTATTTATGCCGCCGTCCTGGCGTGGCGCACTGCATCAGCGCTGTGCGGTGCGCGTCTCGCACCAGCCCCCTGCCAGCGCCTGCACTTCAGTCTCTTGCAAGGCCAGCAAGGCATTCAGATTGCCTTGCAATTTGTACAGCCTTTTAAGTTGCACCATGGCGCGCCGGCGCAGCTTGCCAGACACACAGGGACGCAGCAGGCAAGACTTCAACTGTTCGGCCAGTTCACCCGCCTGCGGATACTGTTCGCGCTCTATCATGCCCTGCAACATCGAAACCATGCTGGCCAGGATGTCAGGCTCGGCCACGACATCGGCCAGCAAGTCGCGCGTGGCCTGGGTAGCCGCATGCTCGCTGCCCAGGCGCCGCTGCTGCGCCTGCAGCACGGCAGCGAGCAGGCGCCGCGCGCCTTCCAGGTCGCCTTCGCGTCCCAGCGCCTGCGCCAGGAGCCGCTTGCTGCGCAAGGTATCGCCATGCTCGGCACCAAACAGGCGCTCGCGCGTCGCCACCACCGTGCCCAGCACTTGCTGCGCCTGCGTCAGCCGTCCCATGCGCAGCAACGTGGCGGCGCGGCCATCCATCGCCTCCAGGGTCAGCGGGTGCTCGCCGCCCAGTTGGCACGCGTAGCTTGCCAACACGCTATCTTGCAGCAGCAGCGCCGCCGCCAGTTCCCCCTGCTGCAAGACGGTGCGCGCCAGGCAGGCCCGCGCAGCCAGGGTATCGGGATGCTCGCTGCCGAGTACGCGCTGGCGCACATCGAGCACGTCCTCTTCCAGGAAGCGCGCTTCGTCGAGCTTGCCCAACTGGCGCAACAGGCGCGCCATGCCGCTCTTGCACGCCAGGCTGTCGGGATGTTCCTCGCCCAGCAGGCGTACGCGAATCTCGACGCTCTGGCGGAAGGCATCGAGCGCTTGCGCGCTGCGCCCGTCCTTGCGATACAACTCGCCCAGGCCGGCCAGGTCGCGAGCCAGCGGCAAAGCCACGGCGCGGCCCGGCTCAAGCAGCAAGGCCTGGCGCGCTTCGCCGATAGCGCCCAGCAAGGCGATTTCACGGCTCGACTGCCATGGGAAGTAGCCGCCCGTCAACCACTGCAAAAAGGCTTCGAAGGTGCGCGTGAGGGAAAAGCGGTCGCCGCCCTGATCGATGCGCACGGCCAGCTGCTCGCCATAAGCAAACGTTTTCGTCTGCTGCAGCTGGACTTCGTCGAAATAGCTGTCGAGGGAAATTTGCGACAAACCGTAGGACGTGCGCAACAAGCGCTCGAACAAGGGCTGGAAGCCGGCGATGCCCTTGTGCGCATCGCCGCGGCGCCACTCGGCGCGCTGCGCGCAGTCGCCCATTTCTATGCGCGAAGGCAAGGGGTACACCAGCAGCGGGCGCTGTTCGTCCTCATGGCTGCAGCGGTAGTCGATGGCCCGCTTGACGAGCGCATCAACCCCTTCCAGGCTTTGCCGGTTCGGCGTGAAGACCACCACCAGCTTTTTCGGCAACAAGGTAGTGCAGATACCGGCACTGTCGGTGCGGCCCGTACGCGAATCGACCAGTACATAGCGGAAATGCCGGGCCAGGGTATCGGCGAAGCAGCGAAACAGGGCCGGACAGGCATCGAACAACTGGTCCCAGTGCATCTGCGCCAGGCGCTCGCTGTAGCTGGCGTCGAAGCGTCCCGCGCGCATCAGATATAGCGCGCTGCCCTGGTCGACGCGCACCACGTACTGCTGCCAGTCGATGGCGTCGAGCACGCGCTGCGCCAGCGCTGCATCCGCACTCTGCGCATCGCGCCCGCCGGCGCGCATGCCCGCCGTTTCCAGGCAGATGCGCTCGATCTGCTGGCGGCACGCCTCGAAAAACTCCAGCACGCCCGGGCGCTCCTCGTGCTGTTCAAAATAATGGTGCAGACCCGGCGCTTCCATGTCCCAGTCCAGCATCAGTACGGGTACGCTGGCATTTTCGCGCCGTGCCAGCAAGACGGCGATGTTCGACAAGGCCATGCTGCGGCCGGTGCCACCCTTGTAGGAATAGAAGGTAACGACTTCGCCAGTGGCGCTCAAAGGTGGCAGGGACAGGCGTTGGCATTCCATGACGAGACCTTTTACGTGATTAACGTGGAAAGTGGGGAGGCGGAATGGCACGCCATTCCGGCGGGATGGCGGGTAGCACGAAACGACTGCAATCGTGGCCGGGCGGTGTCGAGCGCTTGAGCAAGTGGTAATGCGTGGCAATGCGCTGCACGATGCGATCGATGTCGGGCAGGTATTGCGGATTCGACTTCAAGTCGCCGCTGGCCAGCGTGTAGCCGGAAAAATCAACGTACAGGCCCGAGTCCGTTATTTGCAGCGGCAAGCCGTCAGGATGGCGCGTCATGATGATGGGGATGATCAGATGGCTGGGCAGCTCATACCAGGCGCGCCGCTCCTGCTCGATTAGTTGCATGGCAGCAAATTCGCGTCGCGTGTAGCCGTGCGCTTCATATTTGGGCGTGTACAGCACGATCATGCAAACGCTCTGACACATGGCGCGCGCCACGCGCAGGTCGATGTCATCGCCGCCGCCCAGTTGTTCGCTGTCGATGAACAGCACTTCCTCGCGGTCAAGGTGCGGCTCCAGATAGCAAGCCAGCGCTTCGATGAGATCATGCTTGAACTTGTTCATGAACGCATATTGGCCGTGTGCATAGCTCAAGAAACAGCCGTAGCGGATCTCCATGACATCCCCCCGTTCCCCCTGCGGCCCTGCCAGCGCCGCGCCTTGATCCTGCAAGGCATGAGTTCACTGTAGACCGCCCGGCAACAGCTCAGTTTGCGCTGGCGCAAAGATGTGTTTGGCGTCCTGAAGGGGCAAGAAAAAGCCAGAAACTGGCGCGATCACGCCCATTTCTGGCATAGCAGGCACGCACGCAGACGGGCGCAAAAAGCGCTAGTGGCTTGATAATAAAAGGAAATATGCCGGCGCGCGGAGGGCGCCGGCAATTCGGGCTAGACGCCCTTGGCGGGCAGGTTGCGGAAGAACTCCACCACTTCGGCGCTATCGCGTGTGCGCTTGAACGGTGGCAAGCTTTGCCAGATGCGCTTGCCATACGGTTTGGAAATGAGGCGCGGATCGCAGAGCATCAGCACGCCCCGGTCACCCTCATCGCGGATCAAGCGGCCCGCACCCTGCTTCAGGTTGATGATCGCTTCCGGCAACGAGTGGTGCATGAAACCGTTCTTGCCCTGCTTTTCCATCACTTCGATGCGCGCGGCCAGCACCGGGTCATCGGGTGGCGCGAACGGCAGCTTGTCGATAATCACCAGAGAGAGCGCATCGCCGCGCACGTCGACACCTTCCCAAAAGCTTTGGCTGCCGATCAGCACGCCGTTGCCGGCGGCGCGGAACTGGTCCAGCAATTCCGTGCGGCCCTTTTCGCCCTGCACGAACAGGGGGAAGTTCAGGCCGCGCTGCTTGAATTCATCGGCCAGGCGTTCGGCGGCGCGCTTGACGGCGCGCAAGGTGGTGCACAGGAAGAAGGTACGCCCGCCCGCCGCCTCGATGATGGGCAAGGCGCAATCGATGACGGCATCCGTGTAGCCCAGCGAATTGGGTTGCGGCAGGTTTTGCGGCACGAACAGCAAGCCCTGCTGGCCATAGTCGAACGGGCTCGGCCAGGTGTGCGACGGTTCGCCCGTCAAGCCCATCTGTTCCGAAAAATGCTTGAAGTCGTTCTTCACGGCCAGGGTGGCGGACGTGAAAATCCAGCTGCGCGGCGTACCTTCGCGCTGGTTGTTGAAAATCGGTGCGATCGACAATGGCGTTTTATGCAATTGCAGCGAACTGGAAAATGCTTCCACCCAGAACACCGCTTCTTCGCCGACCGCCACTTTCGCCTTCGGATCGAACTTCCAGCCACTCAATTGCTGCGCCAGTTCGACGCCGCGCACGCGGCACTGCTCCAGCGTTTCAGCCCTTTCGGCCTGGGTTTCCAGCACGGCCACCATGCCGTCAAGCTCATCTTTGAGAGTCTCGAGAGCGGGGAAAAAGTCGCTCGACGCGGCGATCTGCGGCAGCGACAGGCGCACGATATCCTGAGGGAAGGTCAAACGCAGATCGCGCGCCGCCTTCTCCACCACCGTGACGGTTTTTGCCCAGTCGATGCCACGCGCATGCGCCAAGCCCTCGGCCAGCACATCGCGGCACAGTTCCAGCACTTGCGAGGTGGAGACCGTGTTGCCAAAGAATAAAGTAGCCGTATCGGGCAGCTGATGCGCCTCATCGAAGATGATGGTGTTGGCCGAAGGCAGTAGTTCGGCCACGCCCGTGTCCTTCAGCGCTACGTCGGCAAAGAACAGATGATGATTGACCACCACCACGTCGGCCTGCTGCGCTTCCTTGCGCGCTTTCATGACGAAACAATCCTGATAATACTGGCACTCGGCGCCCATGCAGGTATCGCGCGTGGATGTCACCAGGTTCCAGATCATGGCGTTTTCCGGCACCTTGGCCAGCTCGGCCTTGTCGCCGGAGCTGGTCATCTTGATGAAGCGAGAAATTTCACGCAAATGCCCCACGTCGTCGCGCGAGGTCATGCGACCGTTCTGCAAGGTGCGTTCCAAGTGATAGTGGCAGACGTAGTTCGAACGGCCCTTGAGCAAGGCTACCGAGACGGGCGCCTGCAATGCGGCACGCACGGTGGGGATATCGCGCAGGAAGAGCTGGTCCTGCAAGTTTTTCGTACCGGTAGAAACAATGGTCTTGCCGCCCCACATCAGGGCCGGTACCAGGTAGGCAAAGGTTTTGCCGGTACCCGTGCCCGCCTCGGCGATCAGCGTCGTCTGGCTATCGATGGCGTGGGCGATGGCCTTGGCCATTTCCGTTTGCGAACGGCGCGGCTTGTAGCTGCCCACGGCAGGGCCGAGCGGGCCACCGGCGCCAAACAGGCGCTCGATGTCGGCATCGTGCTTGCCGGGCACGGCCTGGAGTTCGGCTGGCAGATCGGCAGGCTGGCCATCTGGGCTTGCGGGCAATAAATTGTGATCGGTCAAAATATACTTAGGTGAAGGCGGGACTGGACGCTACTGGCGCCCCTCAGGCGGGAACATCGGGCACCAACTCCATTTTCAGCAAGGTGATGTGATCCTTCAATTGTAATTTACGCTTTTTCAGGCGGCGCAGCTGCAGTTCGTCATGATGACCATCGAGTATCAGCAACTCGATGACGGCATCGAGGTCACGGTGCTCCACGTTAAGTTCAATCAGGCGCCGCTCTATATGCTGTGCATCGCTCATGTGTTGCGTTCCAGGCAGTGTTGGTAATAGGCGCGCGCAGCGTACGCACGCAGCCATTGACGCCGGCATCGCCGGCAAGTGTGTAGTTTAACCTGCCGCGCGTGTTAGGGCACGCCATTTCCGGCATGCCCTAACACGACGGTCTTAATTAGCAGGCGGCACAGGTACAGCTACGGCCGGCTTGCTGGCCGCTGCCGCCTTGGCAGCCTTGGCCTGCGCTTCTGCCTGGCGCTCGGCCAGGCGTTGCGCGACGCGTTTCTGACGCGCCACGGCGTCAGCCTGCCTGCGCGCATAGTCTGCCTCGCGGGCCGCGCGGCGCGGCGCCTCGGCGGCATCGACGGCAGCCTGTTTCGCCACCTTCGCCGCTTGCTCAGCCTCGCGCGCGGCAACCCTCTTGCCTTCCGGCTTGAGCGGTGCTGGCTCGGGCGCGACCACCTTCACCGGCTTGGGCATGGCCGCCGAGCGCTGCTCGGCGTCGAGGCGTGCATCTTCCTGCGTCCTGGCCAGGTCGATATCGCGCAAGCGCACGGACTCGGCCCGCTTGAAGTAGTTGGCCTCGGCTTCGACTGCGCGCAGGCGCAGCAGGATCAGACGACGCTTTTCCTTGGCATTGTCAACACAGCTATTGACGAAAAACTTGTCGTAGCACTCCAGTTCGCGCGCCGCGAACGCATTTTCAGCGGCCTCGCGCTCGCTGAGCACCTGTTTCAGCTTGGCGTCCGCCTCGGCGATGGACAAGGTGGCGGGCACTTGCGGTGCACCGACCTCATCAGATGCCGCGCTCCGCTGGTGTGCGCAGGCCGACAAGGCCAGGACCAAGCTCAGCGCCGCCCCCAGCTTGTAGAGTGTATTTGCCTTCATGTTCATCATCCCTGCCTCAAACGATCGCGTCGGCCGCGCCGCGCTGTTCTTTTTCCATGTATTCGCGCGATTGCATTTCGACGATACGCGACACGGTACGGTGAAACTCGTTGGCCAGCATGCCGTTCGTGTACAGCTGCTCCGGCACCACTTCGGCCGACATGACAAGCTTAACTTTTTGATCATAGAATACATCGATCAGCCAGGTAAAACGGCGCGCCTCTGACGACTGCGACGCCGACATGGCCGGTATGCCGGACAATATCACCGTATGGAAGCGGCTGGCGATTTCCAGGTAATCATTTTGCGACCGGGGACCGCCGCACAAAGTGGCGAAATCGAACCAGATGATGCCGCCAGCGCGGCGCAGGCAATGGATTTCGCGGCTCTCGATGCGGATGCGCGCGTCTTCATCGGCGGTCTCGGCGATGCGCGTGTAGGCGTCGCGCAGGGCCTCGTCGGTCGCAGCGCCCAATGGCGTATAGTAACTTTCCACCTGCTCCAGCGCCCGGCTGCGGTAATCGACACCGGCATCGACGTTTATCACATCGAGCTTGTCCTTCAGCAGCGCGATGGTCGGCAGCATGCGGTCGCGGTGCAGGCCGTCCGGATACAGCAAGTCCGGAGCGTAATTCGAGGTCATGATGAAAGACACGCCATTGGCACTCAGGGCCGACAGCAGGTTGTACAGGATCATCGCGTCGGCGATGTCGGAAACGTGGAATTCATCGAAGCAGATCAAGCGGTATTTCTTGGCGATGCGTTTGGCCACCTCATCTAACGGGTCGGCCACGCCTTTCAATTCGTCGAGCTGTTGGTGCACGCCGCGCATGAATTCATGGAAGTGCAAGCGCGTCTTGCGCAGCAGCGGCACGACCGAGTAAAAACTGTCCATCAGGAACGATTTGCCGCGCCCCACGCCACCCCACATGTACACGCCCTTTGGCACGGCAGGACGGTTCAACAGACGCTTGAAGGTACTCGAGCGCTGACCCTTGTAAGCCACCCACTCGTCGTAGCACAGTTGCAGGCGGTCGACCGCGCGCCGCTGGGCGGCATCGGCCTTGAAATCACGCTTCTGCAACGCGTGCTGGTAAAACTCTTCAACGTTCATGGGATTCGATTCAACAGAGATTCTTGACATAGCGAAAACGGGCCGGCAAGGCAGAAACTGCTTTGCCGGCCCGCTGCGAAGTAAGGTGACGCTTAGAAGTTCAGCGTACGCTTGTCGACGGCCAGGGCCGCTTCCTTGGTCGCTTCCGACAAGGATGGGTGTGCGTGGCAGATACGCGCGATGTCTTCAGCCGAGGCCTTGAACTCCATCGCCACGACGGCTTCGGAAATCAGTTCAGAGGCCATCGGGCCGACGATGTGCACGCCGAGAATTTCATCGGTGGTCGCATCGGCCAGGAATTTCACCATGCCCGAAGTATCGCCCAGCGCGCGCGCACGGCCGTTGGCCATGAACGGGAAGGTACCAGCCTTGTAGGCGATGCCTTCGGCCTTCAGGGTTTGCTCGGTCTTGCCGACCCACGCGATTTCCGGCGAGGTGTAGATCACCCAAGGAATCGTGTTGAAGTTGGTGTGGCCGTGCTGGCCGGCGATACGTTCGGCCACGGCAACGCCTTCTTCTTCCGCCTTGTGCGCCAGCATCGGGCCACGCACGACGTCGCCCACCGCCCACACGTTCGGCAAGTTGGTCTTGCAGTCGCCATCGACGGCGATGAAGCCGCGCTCGTCGAGCTGCAGGCCGACTTTATCTGCACCCAGACCATTCGTGTTCGGCGTACGGCCGATCGAGATGATCAGTTTGTCGAACACGGCTGTTTGCGCTTCGCCCTTGGCGTCCACGAATTGCACGCTGACGTCTTTCTTGCCTGGCGTGATCGCACCGATCTTGCAACCGAGGTTGATCTTCAAGCCTTGCTTGGTGAACAGCTTCAACGCTTCCTTGGCAATCTGCTCGTCCACGGCGCCGAGGAAGACCGGCAGGCCTTCCAGCACGGTGACATCGGAACCCAGGCGGCGCCAGACGCTGCCCATTTCCAGGCCGATGACGCCGGCACCGATGACGCCCAGCTTGGCTGGAACGGCGTCGATGGCCAGTGCGCCCGTGTTCGACAAGATCAATTTCTCGTCAAATGGTGCGCCCGCCAGTTCGCGTGCGTTCGAGCCCGTGGCGATGACCACGTGCTTGGCGCTCAATGTTTCGTTGGCTTCGCCCGTCACGCTGATTTCATACGTGCCAGCGGCGGCAGCGGCGAAAGCGGCGCGGCCATGGAAGAAGGCAATCTTGTTCTTCTTGAACAGGTACAGGATGCCGTCGTTGTTTTGCTTGACGACGGTATCTTTGCGCTTGAGCATCTGGCCCAGGTTCAGCTTCAGACCGGCGACATCGATGCCGTGCTCGGCGAAGCTGTGGCCGGCGTGCTCGAAATGCTCGGACGATTGCAGCAGCGCTTTCGACGGGATGCAGCCGACGTTGGTGCAAGTGCCACCAGGAGCGGCACCGCCCTTGGCGTTCGACCACTCGTCGACGCAGGCGACGGAAAAGCCCAGCTGCGCTGCGCGGATGGCGGCGATATAGCCGCCAGGGCCCGCACCGATGACAACTACGTCAAATTGTTTAGTACTCATGTTTTGTTATTCCAATCTCTTCGTCTGGTACGAAAATCCACAATAGAAGGTAAATCACCACGCCGAAGCCGAAGGTCAATGTAAACAGGACGAAGACGAGGCGCCAGATCCACGCTTCCATGCCGGAAGCGCGACCCAGACCACCGCAAACGCCACCGAGCCAGCGGTCGTTGCGCGAACGGCGCAGGCGATTAAATTCCTGCACCAGGTCATTCGACGCGCCGGCAGACGCGTTGGCGTCGGACGTGTCGTCCGCCTTGTCCAAGTTGATATTGCTCAGGAGCTTGGCTTTCGCTTGCGCGAACTCGGCATCGCTCAGGGCGCCCGCCAGGTGTAACTCGTGCAGACGCTTGATTTCTTCAGAGACGTTCATGGGAATCCTCTTTCATTGAGATCAGCCAGCTGCGTCTTCTGGCAAGGGGTATCAGCTACATTGCCCCGGCGGCGACGCCGGGGTGCTACAGTGCTTACAGGTCCAGCAGCAGGCGTGCAGGATCTTCCAGCGCTTCTTTCATCGCCACCAGGCCGAGGACTGCTTCGCGGCCGTCGATGATGCGGTGATCGTAGGACATGGCCAGGTAGTTCATCGGACGCACCACGATCTGACCGTTTTCGACGACAGCGCGGTCCTTGGTCGCATGCACGCCCAGGATGGCCGATTGTGGCGGGTTGATGATCGGGGTCGACAGCATGGAGCCGAAGGTGCCGCCGTTCGAGATCGAGAACGTGCCGCCCGTCAGGTCGTCCAGAGTCAGCTTGCCATCCTTGGCTTTCGCGCCGAATTCACCGATTTTTTTCTCGATGTCGGCGATCGACAGCTGGTCCGCATTGCGGATGATAGGCACCACCAGGCCACGTGGCGAACCGACGGCGATGCCGATGTCGAAGTAGCCGTGGTAGATGATATCGTTGCCGTCAACGGAGGCGTTGATGATCGGGTATTTTTTCAGGGCGGCGACGGCGGCCTTGACGAAGAAGGACATGAAGCCCAGCTTGACGCCGTGCTCTTTCTCGAACTTGTCCTTGTACTTGTTGCGCAGGTCGATGACCGGCTGCATGTTCACTTCATTGAACGTGGTCAGGATGGCGTTCGTCGATTGCGATTGCAGCAGGCGCTCGGCGATACGTGCGCGCAGACGGCTCATCGGCACGCGCTCTTCCGGACGGTCGCCCAGGCTGGCAGCCGATGGCGTGGCAACTTGCTGCAGCGCTGGCTTGGCAGCAACTGGCGCCAATGGCGCGACAGCTGGCTTGGCGGAAGCGGCCAGGGCGTCGCCCTTGGTCACGCGGCCATCTTTGCCCGAACCGGCGACGTCGCCAGCGGACAGACCTTTTTCGGACAGGATCTTGGCAGCGGCAGGCATGGCGACATCGCCTTTGCTTGCAGCAGCTGGGGCGGACGCGATAGCGGCGTCTTGCGCGGCGGCGGCCAGCGCTGGCGCAGGCACGGCCGATACTTCCATCGGGCTGACCTTGGCCGAGCCGTCGGTGTCGATAATGGCGATGACTTCGCCGGCGACGACGGTAGCGCCGTCAGCCTTGATGATCTGCACGATCACGCCAGCGACAGGCGCCGGCAGTTCCAGCACCACTTTATCGGTTTCGATATCGATCATGTTTTCGTCGCGCGTCACTGCCTCGCCGACTTTCTTGTGCCATGCCAGCAGGGTCGCTTCTGCAACCGATTCCGACAACTGGGGAACTTTGACTTCGATTTGTGCCATGTAAAACTCCGTTTATTTTGTTATTGCGGCGCCGCCCCTGCGTAGCAAGGGCGGCGCTCCGTCACGATGTATGCGAGCAGGCGCCATGCACTAGGCATGGCACCCGCCATCCTGCCAATTACTTGGTCAGGATAAAACCCTTCAGCTTCGAGAATGCTGTTTCCAGCAGATCTTTTTGCTGGGCGTAGTGCTTGTCATAGTAACCGACAGCAGGCGACGCCGAAGCAGGACGACCGGCGTAAGCCAGACGCTGGCCCGATTCCAGGCCTTCGAAGATGTTGTGCTGGATCTGGAACCAGGCGCCCTGGTTTTGCGGCTCGTCCTGGGCCCACACCACTTCAACCAGGTTCGGGAACTTCTTCAGTTCAGCAGCGAACGACTTGTGCGGGAACGGATACAGCTGTTCCAGGCGCACGATGGCCGTGTCGGTCTGACCGCGTGTCTTGCGTGCGTTGACCAGGTCGTAATAGACCTTGCCCGAGCAGGCGACGACGCGCTTGACTTTCTTGGCATCGATTTTGTCGTCGACTTCGCCGATGACGGTCTGGAAACCACCCTTGGCCAGGTCGGTCAGCGGCGAACCGGCATCCTTGTTACGCAACAGCGACTTCGGCGTCAGGATGACCAGCGGCTTGCGGAACTGGCGCACCATCTGGCGGCGCAGCAAATGGAAGATCTGTGACGCCGTCGTCGGCTGCACTACTTGCATATTGTTGTCTGCGCACAGCTGCAAGAAACGTTCAGGACGCGCCGACGAGTGCTCAGGACCCTGGCCTTCGTAACCGTGCGGCAGCATCATGACCAGGCCCGAAGCGCGGCCCCACTTCACTTCGCCGGAGCTGATGAATTGGTCGATCACGACTTGCGCGCCGTTGGCGAAGTCGCCGAACTGGGCTTCCCAGATCGTCAGCGTATTCGGTTCAGCGGTCGAGTAACCGTATTCGAAGGCCAGTACGGCTTCTTCGGACAGCACGGAGTCGATGACGGTAAACGGTGCCTGGTTGTCCGACACGTTTTGCAGCGGAATGTAAGTACCTGCATCCCAACGCTCGCGGTTCTGGTCATGCAGCACGGCGTGGCGGTGCACAAAGGTGCCACGGCCTGCATCCTGGCCCGTCAGGCGGATGGCGTAACCGGACGATACCAGCGATGCGTAGGCCAGGTGTTCGCCCATGCCCCAGTCCAGGTTCATTTCGCCACGGCCCATGGTGCCACGGTCGCCCAGCACTTTTTCAACCAGCGAATGGACCTTGAAGTCTGCCGGCACGCTGGTGATGCGCGTCGCCAGGCGTTTCAGTTCCGTCATCGGCACGGCGGTGTCGGCCGAATCGGTCCATTTCTTGTTCAGGAACGGCAGCCAGTCAACCGCGTACTTGTTCTTGAAGTTCGAAATGACTGGATCGACGGTATGCTTGCCGGCGTCCATGGCGTCGCGGAAAGCGGCCACCATCTTGTCGCCGCCATCGGCAGGGATCACGCCTTGCGCTGCCAGCTTGTCCGCGTACAGCTTGCGGGTGCCTGGATGCTGGCCGATCTTCTTGTACATCAGTGGCTGCGTCAGTGCCGGCGTATCTTGCTCGTTGTGGCCAAGCTTGCGGTAGCAGATGATGTCGAGGACGATGTCCTTCTTGAATTCCATGCGGTAATCGAGCGCGATCTGCGTCGCCAGCACCACCGCTTCCGGATCATCGGCATTGATGTGCAGGACCGGCGCTTCGATCATCTTGACGACGTCCGAGCAGTACAGGGTCGAGCGTGCATCGCGCGGGTCAGAGGTGGTGAAACCGATCTGGTTGTTGATCACGATATGCACCGTGCCGCCTGTATGGTAGCCACGGGTTTGCGCCAGATTGAGCGTTTCCATGACCACGCCCTGGCCGGCGAAAGCTGCATCGCCGTGCACCAGAATCGGCAGCACTTGTGCGCCCTGCGCGTCGCCGCGGCGATCCATGCGGGCCTTGACGGAACCTTCGACCACGGGATTGACGATTTCCAGGTGCGACGGGTTGAATGCCAGCGACAGGTGGACCGGGCCGCCTGCGGTGGAAATGTCCGACGAGAAGCCTTGATGGTACTTCACGTCGCCGGCAGGCAGGTCATCGCCATGCTTGCCTTCAAATTCTTCGAACAGTTCCTGTGGCGCCTTGCCCAGGGTGTTGACCAGTACGTTCAAGCGGCCGCGGTGGGCCATGCCGATAACGATTTCCTGCACGCCTTTTTCGCCGGCGCGCTGGATGGTTTCATCCATCGAGGCGATGAAGGTCTCGCCGCCTTCCAGGGAGAAGCGCTTCTGGCCCACGTAACGGGTGTGCAGATAGCGTTCCAGGCCTTCCGCCGCGGTCAGGCGGTCGAGGATGTGGATTTTTTTCTCTGCGGTGAAATTCGGGGTGGAGCGGATCGATTCCAGTTTCTCTTGCAACCAGCGCTTTTCGGCCGGATCGGAGATGTACATGAATTCGGCACCGATCGAACGCGTGTAGGTATCGCGCAGATAGTTTTGCAGATCGCGCAAGGTGGCGGTCTCGGGGCCAAAATAGGTGTTGCTGATGTTGAACACGGTGTCCATGTCCGCGTCGGTGAAACCATAGAAGCTCAGCTCGAGCTCAGGAATCATCGGACGTTCCTGACGTTGCAGCGGATCCAGATTGGCCCAGTGCGAACCGAGGTAGCGATAAGCGGCGATCAGTTGCGTGGCAGCGACGCGCTTACGACCCATTTCAGCATCGAAGGAAGCGGTCACAGTGCGAATCGGGCCTGCTTTTGCGCGCTCGGCGAACGAGGCGACGACGGAGGCATGCGCCACGTCAGGCTTGTTGCTGCCGTCGACTGCAGGCACATGCTGCATGGCGTCGAAATAAGCGCGCCAGTTGTCCGGTACCGAACCTGGGTTATTGAGATACGCTTCGTACAGATCTTCGACGTACGGAGCATTCCCACCGAACAGGTAGGAGTTGGACGTTAATTGTTGCATCATATTGCTCACCTTTCTTCGCGCTTCGCGAGATTAGCGGGTTAATCTAACCTTCCGCGACACGGCCTGACCGGTTAGCGGATTGCACATCAAGTTGTGGAGGAAGGGATTTTTTATTGCGCCAGCATTCTGCATACCGTCATTTAGAATAGCACGCGGTATTGTAACGCAACAACCACTAGTTGAATTTTATTTGGCAAGCAAATGTAAGCCGGGCCGTTGCATTTGCGTGCCTTGCCGGCCAGTGACTGTTGCGCTTACGGCACTTCCTTGGCCACGCTGGCGTGCCGCGCGCGCCCGACTTGCCTGCCAGACAACGGCGATAGCGCGATGGCTGCCAGCCACTCGGGGTCGCCGGCAAACCAGTCCACCAGAAAGTCGAGCATCGTGCGCAGCAAGGGCGACATGTGCTGGCGCGACGTATAGATGCCGTAGATGCCCATGTCCTGCGGCTGATACGCGGGCAGCAGTTCCACCAATTGTCCGCTGGCGATCAGCGGCGCGGCCGAATAGCGCGGTTGCAGCGCGATGCCCGCCCCCGCCACCGTCGCCACTAGCAAGACCTGCGATTCATTTGCCGACAAGCGGCCACTGACAGGCACAGTGAGCGCTTCCCCATCGTGCGTGAACTGCCACAGGCTTTTGCCGAAGTAGGTATAGGTCAGGCAGTTATGCAAGGCCAGATCTTGCGCCCGACGCGGCGTGCCGTGCGCTGCCAGATACGATGGTGCAGCGCACACCACCGACGCGCAACTAGCCAGTTGGCGCGCGATCAGGTTCGGTTCGAGCGCATTCGTGATGCGGATCGCCAGGTCGATGCGCTGGTCCACCAGGTTGACGGCGCGGTTCTCCATCTGCAGGTCGACGGCGGTCTGCGGGTAGCACTCCAAGTAAGCAGTCACTGCGCCAGCGAGCGCGGTCTGGGCAAGTGATTGCGAACAGCTAATGCGCAGCAAGCCGTGCGGCGTATGGCTACCCCCGGGTGCCGCCACGAGCATGGCGCCGGCCACTTCAAGCATTTGCCGGCAGCGCGCTAGAGTCGCCTCGCCCGCATCCGTCAAGCTAAGGCGGCGCGTGGTGCGATGCAGCAGACGCGCCCCCGTCCACTGCTCCATCGCGGCCAGGTAACGCGTCACCATGGCGCGCGACATATCGAGCGACTCGCTGGCAGCGACCATGCTACCGCGCTCGGCGATGGCGACAAACACCTGTGCGGCAGTTATGCGGTCCATTGGTACGCCTTCATTAATTAGTCTGACTCAGGCAATGCAGCATGGCAATCGACCCTACTTCACACCTATTCGCGTCACGATCATATGCCATCGCGGTGGCATCCTCAAGCACCATGCGCAGCGGCAGCATCCTGCACCAGCCCGATGAAAGACCGAGCCTGCCAAGCGAAGGACGGCGCGTCGAACTGCATCAGCGGGTAGCGGCACGGCACTGCGCCAGCACAGTCCTGCCCTGCCCTGCCACTCCATGCGATCGGGCAAGGCAAGGCACATACGCTTGCAGGCAGGGCGCACCATAAAAAAAGCGAGCTGGTCGGCTCGCTTTTTTTGCGCCGGGCTGCAAGGCCTGGCAGGAACACGGCGCCGTAACTTAGGCGCGCTTGTCCAGTGGCAGCACTTCGCGGGTCGTCGAACCGACGAACAGCTGACGTGGACGGCCGATTTTTTGCTCAGGATCGGCGATCATTTCGTTCCACTGGGCGATCCAGCCGATGGTGCGAGCCATGGCGAAGATACCGGTGAACAGCGACACAGGGATGCCCAGCGCCGATTGCACGATGCCCGAGTAGAAGTCGACGTTCGGGTAGAGTTTGCGCGAGACGAAGTAATCGTCGCTCAGTGCAATCTTTTCCAGTTCCATCGCCAGCTTGAACAGCGGGTCGTCTTGCAGGCCCAGCTCTTGCAGCACTTCGTAGCAAGTTTCACGCATCAGCTTGGCGCGTGGGTCGAAGTTCTTGTACACGCGGTGGCCAAAGCCCATCAGCTTGACGCCGGAGTTCTTGTCCTTGACTTGCTCGATGAAGGCAGGAATGTTCTCGACGGTGCCGATTTCCTTGAGCATGTTCAGTGCCGCTTCGTTGGCGCCGCCGTGGGCAGGGCCCCACAGGCAGGCGATACCGGCAGCGATACAAGCGAACGGGTTGGCGCCCGAAGAACCGGCCAGACGGACGGTCGAGGTCGATGCATTTTGCTCGTGGTCCGCGTGCAGGATCAAGATACGGTCCAGGGCGCGCACCAGCACGTCGTTGACCTTGTACTCTTCGCACGGGTTGGCGAACATCATGTGCATGAAGTTGGCGCTGTACGACAGGTCGTTGCGTGGGTACACGAAAGGCTGGCCGACCGAGTACTTGTAGGTCATCGCGACCAGGGTTGGCATCTTGGCGATCAGGCGGATGGCCGACACTTCGCGGTGATGCGGGTCGTTAATATCGAGCGAGTCATGGTAGAACGATGCCAGCGCGCCAACGGTGCCCACCAGGACCGACATCGGATGCGCATCGCGGCGGAAGCCACGGAAGAAAAATTGCATCTGTTCGTGCACCATCGTGTGCTTGGTGACGGTGTCGACGAACTTGGCTTTTTGCTCCGCATTTGGCAATTCGCCGTTCAGCAGCAGGTAGCACGATTCCATGAAGTCGGCGTTGACGGCCAACTGTTCGATCGGGTAACCACGGTACAGCAGTTCGCCCTTGTCGCCGTCGATATAGGTGATCGACGAATTGCAGGCGGCCGTCGACATAAAGCCTGGGTCGTAGGTGAATTTGCCGCTACCGGCGTACAGTTTGCGGATGTCGATGACATCCGGGCCAACCGTGCCTTTGTAGATTGGAAATTCAAGCGATGGGCTGCCATCGGAGAACGACAGGGTAGCTTTTGTGTCAGAGATATTCATGGGCTCTTCCTTCTCGGGAGTGAGTCGAAATTAAAATCAAAAATTCTGGCTGCAATTCGCACCGCAATTCGGCAGTGCTACAGCGCGCCACTCGCACCGTTTGCAATGTATCGCCCAGGCGTCTAGGCAATGCGCAGTCGTTGCAGCAGTGCGCACACATGCGGCAGGTCGACTTCGCCTTCCGGCTCTTTACGGGCCAGTACCAGATCCATTAATGCATTGTCCGACAAGTCCAGCAAACGCGTCAGCGCGTCAACTTCTTCATCGGTCAATTCAGTTTCATACGCATCGAGAAAACGGGTCAGGATGATGTCGTTTTCGACCAAGCCACGACGTGAACGCCAGCGCAGGCGGGCGCGGTTGGCCGGGTCGGCCTGATGCGAGGACAAAATTGATTCTGTCATTTGGTTTACCACCTTACATGTGCCTTGCGGCACGGTGTTACTTTGCAGGCGCCGCCTGCAGGCAAGAGAAAATATCCTCTACCGGCAAACGGCGCCCAGCGGATGCAATCAGACGTATCAGATCGCGCGGCGTACCATCAATTCCTTGATCTTGCCGATCGCCTTGTTCGGGTTCAAGCCTTTCGGACAGACATCGACGCAGTTCATGATCGAGTGGCAGCGGAACAAGCGGTACGGGTCTTCCAGGTTGTCCAGACGCGCAGCGGTTGCTTCGTCGCGCGAATCGGCGATGAAGCGGTAAGCTTGCAGCAAGCCGGCCGGGCCGACGAATTTATCCGGATTCCACCAGAACGACGGGCACGACGTGGAGCAGCAAGCGCACAGGATGCACTCGTACAGGCCATCGAGTTCTTCGCGCTGTTCAGGCGACTGCAGGCGCTCTTTTTCAGGCGGGATCGAATCGTTGATCAGGAAAGGCTTGATCGAATCGTATTGCTTGAAAAATTGCGTCATGTCGACGATCAGGTCGCGGATAACTGGCAGACCTGGCAATGGACGCAGCACGATAGGCTCGGACAGCTCGTTCAGGTTGGTGGTGCATGCCAAACCGTTCTTGCCGTTGATGTTCATCGCGTCCGAACCGCACACGCCTTCGCGGCACGAGCGGCGCAGGGCCAGCGAGTCATCGACGTCCGCCTTGATGCGCTGCAGTGCGTCGAGCAGCATCTTGTCGGTGTCTTTCAGTTCGACCGTCAGGTCTTGCATGTACGGCTTGGCATCCTGGTCAGGATCGTAGCGGTAGATTTTGAATTTAAGAGTGCGTGCCATGATATAGCCTTAGAAAGTACGTGGTTTCGGTTTGAAGGTGTCAACCGTCAGCGGCTTGGTCACGACTGGCTTGTATTCCAGTCGGTTGCCTTCCGAATACCACAAGGTGTGCTTCATCCAGTTGTCGTCGTCACGCAGCGGATAGTTATCCTGGGCGTGCGCGCCCCGCGATTCCTTGCGGGCCGCTGCCGAAACGATGGTCGCTTTCGCCGTTTCGATCAGGTTATCGAGTTCCAGCGCTTCCACGCGGGCCGTGTTGAAGACCATCGACTTATCTTTGAAGGAGACGTGCTTGCGACGCTCGTCAAGCTTCATGATTTCTTCGACGCCCTTGTTCAGCATTTCGTCGGTACGGAACACGCCGCAGTACTTCTGCATCGTGGCGCGGATGTCGTTCGCCACGCCCTGCACGGTTTCCGTGCCGGTCGAGTTTTCCAGGCGCGCCAGGCGGCCCATGGCGAAGTCGGCAGCATCGGCTGGCAAAGGCTTGTTTTCCTTGGCTTTCAGACCGCTGCCCACGATGTGGTTGCCGGCCGCGCGGCCAAAGACCACCAGATCGAGCAAGGAGTTCGTGCCCAGACGGTTAGCGCCGTGCACCGAGACGCAGGCGCATTCGCCGATCGCGTACAGGCCGTTGACGACCTTGGCCGAATTATCGGGGCCGGTCGGGGTGACAACCTGGCCGTGGATGTTCGTTGGAATGCCGCCCATCTGGTAGTGAATCGTCGGCACGACAGGAATTGGTTCCTTGGTGGCGTCGACGTTGGCGAACTTGTGACCGATTTCCAGAATCGACGGCAGGCGCTTGGCGATGGTGTCGGCACCGATATGGCGCAGGTCGAGCAGCACATAGTCCTTGTTTGGACCGCAGCCGCGACCTTCCTTGATTTCCTGGTCCATCGAACGCGACACGAAGTCGCGCGGCGCCAGATCCTTCAGGGTCGGCGCATAGCGCTCCATGAAGCGTTCGCCTTCGCTATTGATCAGGATACCGCCTTCGCCGCGCACGCCTTCGGTGATCAGGACGCCCGCACCAGCCACGCCGGTCGGGTGGAACTGCCAGAATTCCATGTCCTGCAGCGGCAGGCCGGCACGCGCCGCCATACCCATGCCGTCACCGGTATTGATGAAGGCATTCGTCGAGGCGGCGAAGATACGGCCTGCGCCGCCCGTTGCCAGCACCGTCGTTTTTGCTTCCAGGATCATGCATTCGCCGGTTTCCATTTCCAGCGCGACAACACCAATCACGTCGCCTTCGGCGTCACGGATCAGGTCGATTGCCATCCATTCGACGAAGAAGTGCGTGCGTGCACGCACGTTGCGCTGATACAGCGTGTGCAACAGGGCGTGACCGGTACGGTCCGCTGCCGCGCAAGCGCGCTGCACCGGCTTTTCGCCGAAGTGGGCAGTGTGGCCGCCGAACGGACGCTGGTAAATCGTGCCGTCAGGATTGCGGTCGAATGGCATGCCGAAGTGTTCCAGTTCATACACGACCTTCGGTGCTTCACGGCACATGAATTCGATGGCATCCTGGTCGCCCAGATAGTCGCCACCCTTGACGGTGTCGAACATGTGCCAGAACCAGTTGTCTTCGGCCATGTTGCCGAGCGATGCGCCGATACCGCCCTGCGCCGCAACAGTGTGCGAGCGGGTCGGGAAAACTTTCGACAGGACAGCGACGTTCAAGCCGGCTTCAGCCAGTTGCAACGACGCGCGCATGCCGGAACCGCCGGCACCAACGATCACCGCATCAAAGCGGCGGGTAGGAATTGCAGATTTATATGCTGCCACGATTACACACTCCAGAGTATCTGTACCGTCCAAGCGGCACAAGCGATCAACCACAGCATGGTGGCAATTTGCAGGGTAAGACGCAGGCCTGCGCTTTTCACGTAATCCATCCAGATGTCGCGGACGCCTACCCATGCATGAAAGAACAGCGCCAGGAAGGTCACCAGGCTGAACAATTTAAACCACTGCTGTGCGAACAGACCAGCCCAGCCTTCATAGCTGAAGTTGCTGCCAGTCAGGAAAGAAATAAGCAGGATGGCCACATAAGCCACCATGACGATGGCGGTGACGCGTTGCGCCAGCCAATCGCGTAAGCCGTAATGGGCACCGACAACGATGCGTTTCGGTCCGATATTATTGTCTGCCATGTTTAAAATACTCCAAACAGTTTCAAAGCGACCAGTGCCGTCAGCAGCAGGCTCACGACCAGCACGGAAGAAGCGGTCTTGCGTGCCGAATCTTTTTCGATGGCAACGTGCACATCCATGAACAGGTGACGGATACCGGCACAGAAGTGGTGCAAGAAGGCCCACACCAGACCCAGGGTGATCAGCTTGACCAACCAGTGCGAGGCGATGCCATGGAAGTAGGCATAGGACATCTCGGAGCGCAGGCTCAGTT
The DNA here is from genome assembly GCF_029892305.1 of Janthinobacterium sp. CG_23.4. NCBI lineage: Bacteria > Pseudomonadati > Pseudomonadota > Betaproteobacteria > Burkholderiales > Oxalobacteraceae > Janthinobacterium > Janthinobacterium sp. CG_23.4. The sequence goes on from NZ_JARXUX010000001.1 coordinate 3,403,116, forward strand.
CCAGCATGTACAAGATGCACGGCAGCAGGGCGAACATGATGAAACCACTGATGCGATGCAAGATCGAGACGATGGCGCCGACAGCCATGCGGTAGTTTGACAATTCGGTAACATGAATGTTACGGAATTGCGGCCGTTCTTTTTTTGGTACTTCTCTTACGGCTTCAGACATAACAAAAACCTCCCCTTTGAATTTCAACTAAATATTGAAGCCGCGATTTTCGTTGATTTTCGCAACCCTTAACAGTACCTATTGTTACATATAACCAAAATGGCGTTTTACTACAAAATACCGCGCTACTTTCCGTAGTTCACGTAATTTAATTACAGAATCGCCGGCACCGCATGACCCGCCGGAGCGGACCATACTTTAGCTGCGTATTCTGCTGTCTCCGTTGCCCGCCTTGCGGCAGGCGTCTTGCAAGCGACGCGCCTCAGCCTTGCCGCTTGTCTGGGCAAGCACAGCTGCCCCGCTGCTTCAGCTGAGTTCATTCTGGTAATGATGGCGACTTGTCAGATACAAGCCGCGGCGCAATTCGACCGGCTTGTCGCCGTAGGTAAACGACACGCGCTCGGAACTGAGCAAGGGCGTGCCGAGATCGATATTCAAGAGCTGCGCGGCGCCAGCGTCGGCGCACACGGCGCGGATCTGCTCGGACGCACGGATCATGCGCGTGCCAAATTCCGTTTCAAACAGGCCATACATCGGGCCCTTGTATTCCACCAGGCGCTCGGCCGTCAGGCCCTTGAAGATCAGGCCGGGCAGCCACAGCTCCTCAAGGACGGTCGGCACGCCGTCGAAATACTGCACGCGTTTGATGAAGATGACGGCGTCGCCGGACTTCAGCTCCATCAGGCGCGCCACGTCGGCGGGCGCGCGCACGCGCTTGACTTCAATAAACTTGCTTTCAGGATAATGCGGCACGCCTTCGTCCGGCACCAGGCGCAGGAAGCGGAAATGCGCGCGCGCCTCATGGTGGGTGGACACAAACGTGCCCTTGCCCTGGCGGCGCATGACGAGGTTCTCGGCGGACAGTTCATCGATGGCTTTGCGCACCGTGCCCTGGCTGACCTTGAAGCGCCCTGCCAGCTCAACTTCGCTGGGGATCAGCTCGCCCGGCTTCCACTCACCCGTTTGCAAGCTTTGCGTGATGAGGGCCTTGATCTGCTGATACAGGGGACTGAAGGTGGGCGAGGCAGTGACGGCCGGCGTGGCGACGGGCATCGCAGCAGTGGTATTGCTGCTAACAACGACGGCGCCTGGCGTACCAGCGACAGCGGCACCGGGCGCAGCCGGGGAGCTCGCGGTCGGACTGACCGCCCCGCTTGCGGCAGTGGCATTGTTGGTCAGGTTGGACGAGGCGGAATTCATAGTCCGCCATTTCAACACAAATCACCGCCCGCGTCCAGTAAAACACTCGCAGTTATCTGTCTTATATAAGACATAAGATATGATTGACAGATACAGATCAGAGGCCTAAACTGCCCTCGATAAAACTCGTGAACCACCATTTTATGTTGTCGGCCAGCCACTCTGGCCTTGTGCAGCACGAGCTTGACGGCCGCGTACGCCAGCAATTCGGTGGCGCGTGCCGGTTTTGGTATCATTGTAGCTTTTCCGGATAAGCGTAAGCCCAGCTTCAAGCCCGTTTTCTTTCCCATTTTTGGAGATTCATCATGGCTAAAACCCCAATGCGTGTTGCAGTAACCGGCGCCGCCGGCCAGATCGGCTACGCTCTGTTGTTCCGCATCGCCAATGGCGACATGCTCGGCAAAGACCAGCCTGTCATCTTGCAACTGCTTGAAATTCCGGACGAAAAAGCCCAGAAAGCGCTCAAGGGCGTGATGATGGAAATCGACGACTGCGCCTTCCCGCTGCTGGCCGAGATGACCGCCCACGCCGATCCGCTGACGGCATTCAAAGATGTCGACGTGGCCGTACTGGTCGGCGCGCGTCCACGCGGTCCAGGCATGGAACGCAAGGACCTGCTGGAAGCGAACGCGCAGATCTTCACGGTGCAAGGCAAGGCGCTCGACGCCGTCGCTTCGCGCAATGTCAAAGTTCTGGTGGTCGGCAACCCTGCCAACACCAACGCTTACATCGCCATGAAATCGGCGCCATCGCTGCCAGCGAAAAACTTCACCGCCATGCTGCGCCTGGACCACAACCGCGCGCTGTCGCAAGTCGCTGCCAAGACTGGCACCGCCGTCAAGGATATCGAGAAGCTGACCGTCTGGGGCAACCACTCGCCAACCATGTACGCCGACTACCGTTTTGCTAGCGTCAACGGCAAGGCCGTCAAGGACCTGATCAACGACCAGGAATGGAACGCCAACACCTTCCTGCCAACCGTCGGCAAGCGCGGTGCAGCCATTATCGAAGCGCGCGGCCTGTCGTCGGCAGCATCGGCAGCGAACGCCGCCATCGACCACATCCATGACTGGATGCTGGGCACCAACGGCAAGTGGACCACCATGGGCGTGCCTTCCGATGGTTCGTATGGCATCCCTGAAGGCACCGTCTTCGGTTTCCCGGTCACCACCGACAACGGTGAGTACACCATCGTTCAAGGTCTGGAAATCGATGCCTTCTCGCAAGAGCGCATCAACCTGACCCTGAAAGAATTGACCGAAGAGCGCGAAGGCGTGAAACACCTGCTGGCCTAAGTCCAGTTCTGGCGACGCGGCGCAGACCCGCCGCCCGCCAAGAAGGCCGCACCGCGCATGTCGCGGCGCGGCTGTTTTATCAAGTAATCTTTACCTGCAGAAATGCCTTAAGCATGCACCCTTCCGAGGTTTTATTCCAAGGCAAACGCCAGCCGCTATTGCTCGCCGCTTGCGACCACTACGCCGGCTCTGAAAAGCTGATGCGTAAATCGATTGCTTTGCAACAAGAGCTTGGCCCCCTGTTTGACATCACCTTCGACTGCGAAGACGGCGCCAGCGCCGGCAGTGAAGAAAGCCACGCCCAGATGATCGCTGGCCTGCTGCTCAGCGACGAAAACCAGTTCAACCGCATCGGCGTGCGCGTGCACGACGTCGACAGCCCATTTTTTGCGCGCGACGTGGAAATCATCTGCGCCGCTGCAGCCCGCCTGGCCTATATCGCCGTGCCCAAGGTGGGCGGCGTGCAAGACGCCATGCTGGCGATCGACCTGATCAACCACCACGCGCGCCGCGCGGGCCGCGACAACTTGCCCGTACATATATTGATTGAAACGCACGGCGCGCTGCGCGACGCCTACGCGATCGCCGCCCTGCCCCAGGTCGAATGCCTGTCCTTCGGCATCATGGATTTCGTCTCGGCCCATTATGGCGCCATTCCCGCCGCCGCCATGCGCACGCCGGGCCAATTTACGCACCCGCTGGTGGTGCGCGCCAAACTGGAAGTGGCAGCCGCCTGCCACGCGCATGGCAAGGTGCCATCGCACAATGTGACGACGGACGTGCGCGATTCGGCCGTAGTGGCAAATGACGCCCAGCGCGCAACGGCCGAGTTCGGCTACACGCGCATGTGGAGCATCCATCCCGACCATATCAAGCCCATCATCAAGGCCTTCACGCCGCGCCTGTCCGAAGTCAACGAAGCGAGCAACATCCTGACCGAGGCGCAGCGCGCCGACTGGGGACCGATTGCGCAAAATGGCCGCTTGCACGACCGCGCCAGCTACCGATATTATTGGACCGTTTTGCAACGCGCCAAACTGGCAGGCCTGGGCCTGCCCGAGGCGGCCGCAGCATTACTTAACGCCCCCTCTTCCAGCACTACTGAAAACTGACAGGAATTACACGATGTCCATCTCCAAATTAGCCATAGCCTGCAGCGTTGCGCTGAGCGCCATGAGCCTCACGCTGGCGCCAGTCAGCTTCGCCGCTACGGATACCAAGGAGCCGGCAAAAGCCAAGGCAGCCAAGGCCAAGCCGAAAGCCAAGGCCAGCAAGACCACCGATACCAAGGAAGCGCATCCGCTGGCCATGTCGGTGCTCGACAAGGAAGAAGCCGACGAACCCGATACGCTGGGCTCGGCCTCCACCGATTTCAACTGCGAACTTGGTAATAAAATTACCATCTACACCAATGCCAGTGACGACAAACACATCGCCCTGCGCTGGAAGAAGCGCCTGCACCGCCTGAGCCGCGTTGGCACCACCACCGGCGCCAACCGCTTCGAAAACCGCATGTATGGCCTGGTCTGGATCGGCATCCCGGCCAAAGGCATGCTGCTCGATTCCAAGCAGGGCCGCCAGCTGGCCAATGAATGCAAGGATGCGCAGCAAGCCAAACCGGCCGCCTTGGTGGAAGCTCCGGCCTCGCTGGGCGTCTTGCCAGTCGCCGGCGGCTGATGTGCGTAGCAAGGGCCTCTTCGGGGGCTCAGTCATGTTTTGTAATTTGAATCATCAATAAATAGACGATACCCAACAAGGAGAGGTCATGTCCCGCAACACTCTGAACACGCTCAAGGACTTTAATATTTCGGCTAGCAAGAAGGGCAAGCTGTACTCCCTGCCTGCTCTGGAAAAAAGCCTGGGCATCAATGTCTCCCGCCTGCCAGTGTCGATTCGCATCGTACTCGAATCGGTATTGCGCAATTGCGACGGCAAAAAAGTCACCGAAGAACACGTCAAGCAATTGGCGAGCTGGGGCCCGACCGCCGAGCGCACCGACGAGATCCCGTTCGTAGTGGCGCGCGTCGTGCTGCAAGACTTCACCGGTGTTCCACTGCTGGCCGACCTGGCAGCGATGCGCAACGTGGCCGCCAAGATGGGCATCGACGCCAAGAAAATCGAACCGCTGGTGCCGGTCGACCTGGTGGTCGACCACTCGGTCACCATCGATCACTACCGCGAAAAGAAAGCGCTGGACCTGAACATGAAACTGGAATTCTCGCGTAACAACGAGCGTTACCAGTTCATGAAATGGGGCATGCAAGCCTTCGACACCTTCGGCGTCGTGCCACCAGGCTTCGGCATCGTCCACCAGGTCAATCTGGAATACCTGGCGCGCGGCGTGCACTACGCAGGCAAGAAAGCCGGCGACGTGTACTACCCTGACACCCTGGTCGGCACCGACTCGCACACCACCATGATCAACGGCATCGGCGTAGTCGGCTGGGGCGTGGGCGGCATCGAGGCGGAAGCGGGCATGCTGGGCCAACCGGTCTACTTCCTGACGCCAGACGTGATCGGCGTGAACCTGTCGGGCGCGCTGCGCGAAGGCTGCACCGCCACCGATCTGGTACTGACCATCACCGAACTGCTGCGCAAAGAGAAAGTCGTCGGCAAGTTCGTCGAATTCTTCGGCGACGGCACCGAATCGCTGACACTGACCGACCGCGCGACGATCGCCAACATGGCACCGGAATACGGCGCGACCATGGGCTTCTTCCCAGTCGACGAAGCGACCATCGATTACTTCAAGGGCACCGGCCGCAGCAAGGCTGAAATCGCCGCGTTCGAAGGCTACTTCAAGGCGCAAAACCTGTTCGGCGTGCCGAAAGCTGGCGACATCGACTACACCCGCGTGGTGGAACTGGACCTGGCGACGGTCGCTCCTTCGCTGGCCGGTCCGAAACGCCCGCAAGACCGTATCGAAATTGGCAACGTCAAGGCGAACTTCGCCGAACTGTTCTCCAAGCCAACCACGGAAAACGGCTTCAACAAGAATCCAGACGACCTGAACGTCGTGTACGAAACGACGAATAAGGTGAAAGTATCGAACGGCGACGTGCTGATCGCCGCGATCACCTCGTGCACCAACACCTCGAACCCGAGCGTGATGCTCGCTGCCGGCCTGCTGGCCAAGAAAGCCGTCGAAGCCGGCCTGAAAGTGGCACCACACATCAAGACCTCGCTGGCTCCCGGCTCGCGCGTCGTGACCGAGTACCTGACCGCTGCCGGCCTGCTGCCCTACCTGGAAAAACTGGGCTTTGGCGTGACCGCCTACGGCTGCACCACCTGTATCGGCAATGCGGGCGACCTGACGCCTGAGCTCAATGCTGCGATTGCCACGCATGACATCGTCGCCTCGGCCGTGCTGTCAGGCAACCGCAACTTCGAAGCGCGTATTCACCCGAACATCCGCTCGAACTTCCTCGCTTCGCCACCGCTGGTCGTCGCCTACGCCATCGCCGGCAACATGACGCGCGACCTGATGACCGAGCCTGTGGGCAAGGGCAAGGGCGGCAAGGACGTCTACCTGGGCGACATCTGGCCGACCTCGGCTGAAGTGTCGGCCATGATGAAGTTCGCCATGAACGCCAAGGTGTTCAAGGACAACTACGCCGACGTCAAGGGCGCACCAGGCAAGCTGTGGGAAAAAGTAACCACCGTGTCGGGTCAAGTCTACAACTGGCCAAAATCGACCTACATCGCGGAACCACCGTTCTTCGACAACTTCTCGATGACGCCAGCAGCAGTGGCCACCGGCATCGAAGGCGCGCGCGCACTGGGCGTGTTCGGCGATTCCATCACCACCGATCACATCTCGCCAGCCGGCTCGATCCAGGAAAACGGTCCTGCAGGCAAATGGCTGAAGGAAAACGGCGTCCTGAAAGCGGACTTCAACTCCTACGGCTCGCGTCGCGGCAACCATGAAATCATGATGCGCGGCACGTTTGCCAACGTGCGTATCAAAAACCGCATGATCCCTGCCAAGGCTGACGGTTCGGCAGTCGAAGGCGGCATCACGGTTCACCAGCCTTCCGGCGAACAGATGTCGATCTACGACGCAGCGATGAAGTATGTTGCTGAAGGCACGCCAACCATGGTCTTCGGCGGCGAAGAGTACGGTACGGGCTCGTCGCGCGACTGGGCCGCCAAGGGCACCCAGCTGCTGGGCGTGAAAGCCGTGATCACCCGTTCGTTTGAGCGCATCCACCGCTCGAACCTGGTGGGCATGGGCGTGCTGCCACTGCAATTCATCGGCGACGACAGCGTGCAAACGCTGGGCATCACCGGCAATGAAACGTTCGACCTGAAAGGCCTCGAAGGCGAAATCAAGCCACAGCAACTGGCCACCCTGGTGATCCACCGCGCCGACGGCACCAGCGTCGACGTGAAAGTGCTGCTGCGCATCGATACGCCGATCGAAGTCGATTACTACAAGCATGGCGGTATCCTGCCATTCGTGCTGCGTCAGTTGCTGGCCGAGTAATCTGCCCAGCTGTGTAGCAAGACAAGAGCGCCGGTTTCGACCGGCGCTTTTTTTCGTCCCTGCAGCCTGTTTTTCCTTGAAATTTCGACTATTGGCATGATCTGCAAGGAGCTTCTGTATTGCGTGCGGCCGAATCCTCTACAATACGGTCATCAGGGTTTATCCTTGTTAGCCTGATCTATTTTTTCCACTTTCCGAGACTCTTACCCCGCTATGCGTCGTCCTTCCAAAGATTCATCCCATAAACTGACTGCCGACAGCCAGCGCCTGGTCACCTTTGCCCAGGCGATCGTACAGGCAGCCAGCCGTCTCGAAGAGCGGTCCTGGGAACACAGCCTGGATACGCAGCTCCAGAAATTACTCAAAACCGGCCACCAGGACACCATCGACAACACCCTGGGCAGCCTGTTCAAGGAAGACTTGAACGCCTACGACGTACTGATGGACTGCGTTGAAGCCATCAGCGAATCGACCGTCATCACACATGAAGACGTGCGCTACGATGCCCTGCTGGTGGCCGTGCCCATCCTCGCCTGGACGCGCTTTTCCATCGCCTCCGGCACCATGGCCGGCGACGCGCACGGCGTGCTGTCGGCGCATTTCGCCGCCCACCTGCTGGCCGATGGCACGAAGATGGCCATGGCGCCAACTTTGTATTCGATCGACCAATTGCCGCGCAGCCACGTCGAAACGTATACCAAGACGCAGAAACTGGCACTCGCCGCCCTGAAAGGCACAGCCGTCAAGCCCTTGTCCAAAGAAGCGGAAACGGCCCCCTTCCTGGCCGACACGCGCTACCTGCTGGTAGCCGTGGTGGCGCCAAGCGGCGCACCGCTGTTCCGCTGGCAGACGCCGGCCAGCCAGCTCGACTTCATCGCCGAGCGCAGCGCCGCCCTGGAACAATGGCGCACGCAGGCGACGCCGACCATCGCCCGCCTGCTGCCCGGCTGCGGCCTGGAGTTGCTGCTGCCAGAGGCGTACTACGTGGCTTGCCGCGAAGCGGACAAGCTGATACGCCCCGTCTCGGTGCGCGCCGCCGTGCACTTCCTGACGCACACCTTGGCCATCGAAGCGTCGGAACTGCGCGCCGTCATCGCCGGCTTCGGCGAAGAAGCGGCCGATGGCCAGGTCGATGAGTACCGCATCGCCTTCACCCTGCGCCAGGCACCGGACGTCATCTACGGCATCGTCTGGCCCCTGTATGGCCAGGAAGACGAGGATGGCACGCCGATCGAAGGCTTGATCCAGGTCGGCATCGCCGCGCTGGACAAGCAAAAGACGCCTGTCGATGAAATCATCGAGCACCTGAACGCCGCCGGCGTGACACAGATCAAGCGCCACGCGGAACGTTACGTCGGTGAATACTGCGACGATTGCGGCGCGCCCCTGTTTGCCGATTCTGTCGGTGAGCTGGCGCACGCGGAAATGCCCGAGGATACGCCACAGGGTACAGAGCATTTCCACTGATGCTGTAACGGTGTTGTCGGATTACGCCTTACCGGCTAATCCGACCTACGATGCCGGTACGGGCTGTAGGTCGGATTAGCGCGCAGCGCGTAATCCGACAACACCACCAGCGCATGCAAAAAAAGGCGGAACCCCGGTTCCGCCTTTTTGCATTTCAAGCCGCGTTTATCGCCCCATCACCACTGCGAAAACGGTTGCCGGATCAGGTTCGCGTTGTAGTAGCGCGCATCGCCCGACACTTCCGCGCCAACCCAGTCGGGTTTCTCGAAGGGCTGGTCTTCCGAGGCCAGTTCGATCTCGGCCACCACCAGGCCCGCGTTAGCCCCCAGGAACTCATCGACTTCCCACACCATGCCTGCGTGTTCGATGCGGTGGCGGACCTTTTCGATCAGCGGCTGTTCGCACAGGCCGTCGAGCAGTTCAACGGCATCGGCCAGCGCAATCGGATACTCCCACTCGCCGCGCGTTGCGCCCACGTTCGCACCCTTGATGGTCAGCATCGCCTGCTGCCCCTCGATGCGCACGCGCACCACGCGCTCGCGCGCGGACGACAAATACCCCTGGCGCAGCAAGACGGCCTGCCCCAGGCCACGCCAGGCGTCGCCTTGCAACAAGAATTTACGTTCGATCTCGACGCCCATGATCAACGCCGTTCAATCGAGCGACAGCAAGATAGGCTGCAGCATGGCCGCGCCCAGGGCCGCGCTGCGCGCGCCATTCCAGCCTACGGCCGGATCGGGCAAGTCGGCGTTTTCCTTGAACGGCATTTCCAGGGTCAGCGCCAGGCAGCCGAAATGGTGACCGATGTATTTCGATGCCAGCGTCAGCATGTCCGACTTGTACTTGCTGGCAGCATAGCCGAACTTGTCCTGGAAATCGGGGCTGGCCTGCTTGTAGCGCTCGATGAAAGCCTTTTGTTGCGCTGCTTGCTCGGGCGTGAAGTTTTCCAGCATTTCGTTGCCGGCCACAAAGTTGTATGGCAGCGCTTCATCGCCGTGGATGTCGAAGAACATGTCGACGCCCGTTGCGTGGATCTCGTTTTTCACACACAGCACTTCCGGGCTCGATTCCAGCGATGGCGTCATCCATTCACGGTTCAGGTTGGCACCAGCGGCATTCGTGCGCAAGTTGCCGCGGATGGAGCCGTCCGGGTTCATGTTCGGCACGATGTGGAACACGGCGCGCTGCAAAAGCTTGCGCGCGATCGGGTTGGCATCGTCCAACAGGGAATCGATGAGGCCTTCGACAAACCATTCGGCCATCGATTCGCCCGGATGCTGGCGCGCGATGATCCAGATTTTCTTTTCCGCCTGCGGATTGCCGATGGTGACCAAATTCATGTCGCGGCCGTCGACCGTGCTGCCCAAATCGGAAACGCGCGCCAGCGGATGCTCGGCCACTTCGCCCAGCAGGCGCAAATGGCGTTCCCACGAATACGGTTCGAAGTAGGCGTAGTACACGCTGTCGAGTTCCGGCGTGTGCGAAATGGTCATGACCTGGCCGTCGAACGAGGTCGGCACACGGAACCAGTTTTCGCTGTCGTAGCTGGCCACGGCCTGGTAGCCTTCATAGCCGGCCGGATACGTGGCCTGGCCTGCATTGAGGATGCGCAGCGTGCATGCCTGGCCGCGCGCGCCTTGCAGGCGGAAGTGGAACCACTGATGGATATCGGCGTGGCTATCCTTGCGCAAGTTCAGCTCGATGGCAGCAAAGCTGGTGGCGCTCACCACCTCGATGGCACCCGAGTCGAAGTTCTGGCTGATTTTAATGGTCATATAATGATCCCGTCCTAAGTAAGTATTCCGGCTAAGTATTCGGGCCCCGCCTCGTGGGCTGGCGCCGTTGCGCTGAAAACGCAGTGTAAGCTATCGCGCTATTTTCCGCCCTTTGGCGCCGTTCGCAAAGCCTGGACCGGCGATTTATGCAGCAATCAATGGCATCGATGGAAAAGCGCCGGGCAAAAGGACAAAAATCGGTGCCCTGTCGCGTCCACCGGACAAAAAACTCGATTGTAACAATGCCAGACACACTGACGGCCCATCGTCCCCCTATAATTCTTGCTTTCATCGCGTTGCCAGGAAAGAGTCGTGGACAAGAAGTTGACCAATATTCAGGAAAGAAAATTACGCGAGGCCCATACCCGGCGCGAGCACATCATCGAGGTCGTCAAAGATCTCATCAAGCAGGGGGGCGCGCGCGCCGTCTCCATCCGCAAGGTGGCCGAGGCGGCCGGCTTTTCCACCACCGTCGTCTACGCCCTGTTCCGCGACAAGGCCACCTTGATCGCCCAGGCCATGGACAAGGACTTGCTGGAACTGGTGCGCGCCATGCGTGCCGCCTGCACCAACAGCACAGACCCGTGGGAGCGCATCAGCCTGGTCGGCCGCGCCTACATCACGTACGGCTTCCAGCATCCCGACGAGTATGCGCTAATCTTTATGGAAAGGCGTCCACATGCGCACATCGACGCCGTCGACGTGGAACACGGCAATATCGAGCAAGATCCCTACGCCTACGCGCTGCACCTGTTCGGCGAACTGGCACAGGCAGGCAAGGTGCGCCAGGACGCGCCGACGCTGCACGCGATGACGCAAATCTTTTGGCAAGCACTGCACGGCCTCGTTTCGCTGCGCATCGTCATGGATGCGGGCGACCCATGGACGCCGCACCCGGAGATGAACGCGCATATCGACGACTTGCTGGCCGTCGTGACGACAGGCATCGGCCTGCGCTTTGCGCCGGCGCTCTGATCCTTCATCTGACGCAAGCTGCGCCAGGCAACAAATGCGCAGGCGCGGCCATGCGCAGGCCAGCCCTGTCTTTATTTCATTCTTTCAGCGAAGCTCACTGCGCTGCCAGCATGCTCTGCGTTTCCTGGTAGCGCGTATGCCACGACAGCGCCTGGTCCAGAAGGTGCGGCGTGTGGCCGCCACGCTGGCATGCCGCGTCGTAGTACGCACGCAATTGCGCGCGATAATCGGGATGCGTGCAACGTTCGATGATCAACGGCGCCCGTTCGCGCGGCGCCAAGCCACGCAAGTCCGCATAGCCCCACTCCGTCACCAGCACATCGACGTCATGCTCCGTATGGTCGACATGCGAGACCATCGGCACGACGCTGGAAATGCGTCCGCCCTTGGCTGCCGATTTCGACACGAACATCGATACTTGCCCGTTGCGCGCAAAGTCGCCCGAGCCGCCGATGCCGTTCATCATGTGCGTGCCGCACACGTGCGTGGAATTGACGTTGCCGTAGATGTCGAATTCGAGCGCCGTATTGAGGGCGATGATGCCCAGGCGACGCACAATCTCGGGATGGTTGCTGATCTCTTGCGGGCGTAGCACGATCTTCGAGCGGTAATGGTCGATATTGTCCATCAGCTTTTGATGCACCTCGGCCGACAGGGTAATCGACGAGGCCGAGGCAAACGCCAACTGGCCCGAATCGAGCAACTCGATCGCGCTGTCTTGCAGCACTTCCGAATACATCGTCATGTTCTGGAAGGGCGAACCGATCAGGCCATGCAGCACGGCGTTGGCGATGGTGCCGATGCCCGCCTGCAAGGGCAGCAATTCGGGTCCCATGCGCCCGGCCGCCACTTCGCCCTGCAGGAAGGCGATCACGTGGCTGGCAATCGCCTGCGTCTCAGCGTCCGGCGGCAAGGCGTTCGACGGGCTGTCCGGGCTATCCGTGATGACGATGGCGGCGATGCGCGCCGGATCGATGGCGATGGCCGTGCTGCCCAGGCGCTGGTCGACGCGCGTGAGCGGGATCGGTGCGCGGCCCGGCAAAGTTTGCGGAATATAGATGTCGTGCAAGCCTTCCAGCGCCAGCGGCGTGGACAGGTTGATTTCGATGATGAGCTGCGTTGCCTGCTGGGCGAAGGCGGCGGAGTTGCCCACCGACATGGTCGGGATGATGGCGCCGGCGGCCGTGATGGCCGTCGCTTCGATGACGGCGATATCGATGGCGGCCAGGTTGCCCGAGCGCAGTTGCTCGGCCGTTTCCGACAGATGCTGGTCGATAAACATGACTTCGCCGTTGTTGATCTTGCCGCGCAAGACCGGGTCGACCTGGAACGGCATGCGGCGTGCCAGCACGCCCGCCTCGGCCATCAGGCCATCGCTGCCATTACCCAGCGAAGCGCCCGTGATCAACGTCAGGCTCAATGGATCTCTCAGGGCGCGCTCGGCGAGTGCGCGCGGCAGGGCCTTGGCGTCGCCGGCGCGGGTGAAGCCGCTCATGCCGACACGCATGCCGTTATGGAATAATTTTGCTGCCTCATCGGCGCTCATGATTTTGCTGAGCAAGCCTGGGTGGCGAATACGGTCCTCGTACATCGTGATGCTCCTGATATTCTTTATATTCTCAAACTCGATGGCTGTCATACGCCAGCCCCATAAGTCGATTCAGTATAAAATCGTGCTTACATGCATGGCATGAATTAATTTCGTAAAATCCAGTCGATATTTTCATGCCGCGCCGAGGCGAGCCCCATCTTGGATATCCGTTCCCTGCGCTATTTTGTCGAAACCGTACGCCTGTCGAGCTTTACGCAGGCGGCAGAATCGCTGCACCTGACACAATCGACCATCAGCAAGATGGTGCGCCAGCTGGAAGATGAAGTCGGCGCGCAGCTGCTGGTGCGCGACGGGCGCAAGTTGACGCTCACCGACACGGGCCGCATCGTCTACCAGCACGGCCAGGAAATGCTGGCCAATATGCGCCAGCTGACCCTGGAAGTGCGCGATACCCAGGCCTTGCAGCGCGGCAGCCTGACGGTTGGCATCCCGCCCATGATCAATGTGCTGTTCACGCCCGTATTGAAGGCATTTCGCGCGCGCCACCCGAACATCAGCCTGACCCTGCAGGAAGATACGGGCCAGCAAATAGAACGCAAGGTGGCGGCCGGGGAACTCGAAATCGGCATGACGGTGCTGCCGGCCGACCCGGAACTGGATCTCGTCGCCGTCAGCATCGCCAGCTACCCGATCTGGGCCCTGGCCGAAGCGGGCACGTTCCAAAAAAAACGCACGACACTGCCCTTCAAGGCCCTGGCCGGGCTGCCGCTGGTGCTGCTAAAAGATGATTTCGCCCTCACGCGCAGCCTGCGCCAGCATTTCGCGCAAGCGGGCTTCACGCCGAACATTGCGGCGCAGAGCGGCCAGTGGGACTGGCTGGTGGCAATGGCCTCGGCAGGCCTGGGCGTGGCGCTGCTGCCGGAGCCGTTCATCCACCGCCTGGCCGGCGTCCCCCTGGAAACGGTACGCCTCGTCGAACCTGAAGTGGCCTGGCAGGTGGCGCACGTGTGGAGCGGGCGTTATCTGTCGCACGCGGCGCGCGCCTGGCTCGAAGTATGCCAGGACGTGCTGGGCACACAGTTCACGCACTGACGCCGGTGGCCGAGGCCACCCTTTTGATTGATCGCGACAGCGCAGCTTATTTGGCCGCGGCTTCGTTGTACATGCTGGCGTATTTCCAGCCGAAGTACAAGATGAAGGTGTAGCACAGGGCCGGTACCAGGAAGGACAACTGCAGGTTGATGTGGTCGGCCAGAAAGCCCTGGATGAACGGCACGATGGCACCGCCGACGATGGCCATGCACAGGATGCCGGAACCTTGACCCGTTTGCGCACCGAGCTTGTTCAGGGCCATGCTGAAAATGGTCGGGAACATGATGGAGTTGAACAGGCCGACGGCAATCAATGCCCACATGGCCGTATGGCCGCTGGAGAACACGGCAACGAGGATCAGCGCGATCACCACGGCGGCATTGAAGGCCAGGGTCTTGCCCGGGCTGACGTAACGCATCACGGCAAAGCCGACGAAGCGGCCCAGCATGGCGCCACCCCAGTAATAGCTGACAAAATAGGCGGCGTCGGCGTGACTGAGGCCCGCGATATGGCGCTCGCCCAAGAAATTGATCAGGAAGCTGCCAATGCTGACTTCACCACCGACGTAGAGGAAGATGGCCAGCGCGCCCAGCACCAGGTGACGGTGCGACCAGATCGAGACCTTGTCGCCAGCATGCGCCAGCGCCGCCGCCTCGTCCGCGTGCGAAATTTTCGGCAATTTTGCCAGCGCAAACAGCACGGCCAGCAACACCAGGGTCGCGGCCAGCACCAGGTAAGGGCCTTGCACGGAGGCCGCTTCCTTGGCGCGGTAGGCCAGTTGCTCGGCCGCCGGCAGCAGGTCGAACTGCTGCACCGTCAGCACGGTACCTGACAAAATGAGTATGCCGCCCAGCGCCGGCGCCACGGTGGTGCCCAGCGCATTGAACGCTTGCGTCAGGGTCAGGCGGCTCGACGCCGTCTGCGGGTCGCCCAGCTCCGTCACATAGGGATTGGCCGCCACCTGCAGCACGGTGATGCCGGCCGCCAGGATGAAGAACGACAGCAGGAACAGCGCATAGCTGCCAGTGGACGCCGGGTAGAACATGGCGCAGCCGGCGGCGGCGATCAGTAAACCTGCGACGACGCCGCGCTGATAGCCAATTTTCTTGATCAGCATGCCGGCCGGCAGCGAGACGATGGCGTAAGCGCCAAAGAAGCAGAACTGCACCAACATCGCCTGGACATAGGTCAAGGTATAGATCGAGCGCAGATGGGGAATCAGTACATCATTGAGCGATGTCAGCAGTCCCCACATGAAAAACAGCAGCGTGACAATGATCAGGGCGCCTGTATTGTTTTGCGTGCCAGCCTGTGCGGACGGTACGCCCTGGCCTTGCTTTACGTATTCCATACCTTCTCCATTTTTCAATTCCAAGTTGATCTTGCCAGCCGTGGAAGCGTTTCCACCCGGGCAGCACCAAGAAGCGCAAGCAGCGCGCAGATATCAGCGTGGACCATGACTGCCATCAGCGATACGGGGACAGGCAGGGCGACGCTTGCGCGCGGCAGACGCACGACTGACCGTTTCTCGTCAGAACGCTGCTTGCTAGGCGCGGCACACCGACTGGCTGCGTCTTAAAACAACATCCAGCGCAAAACAGTCTTGTAGTAAAACTACGATACTGCGCCGGCATTATGCCTTAAAGCCCTTTATTGCGCAGCTTTCCCACCCGTTATTTCAAAATTGAATAGCTGACATTTGAAATCGAAAGTAGCCTTATATCTTGGAATCGGTATAATTATAGTGCAGTGCAGCATATCGCAGCACGACACACTAGGAGTCTGCCATGTCTACCGCATTTACCTATCACACCACGCAACACAACAATATCGTCGCCACTCTGATCCTCACCGCCAAACGCCTGGGCACCTGGCTGAAGCAACGCAGCGAGCGCCGCGAGCGTGCTGTCGAAGAAGCCTACCTGGCCGAATCGACCGATCGTTACGATCTGGAATACCGCATGCGCGAACTGGCCCGTGCCAACCCGCAGCCAAGCTGGATGAGCGGCCTGAGCCGTTAATTGTGACGCAGTCGCCAAGCACTGACCGCAGCCCAGCATCATCACAGGCTGTTGCAACATCGGTAGCGCCATCCTGCTCGCCTTGCGCTTGAGCACAGGATGGCCTACACAGGCGCGCTGCAAATGCCATCGTCGCGAACCCGGCATGGCGCCGGACCAAGCTCATCATGATGCAGTGCAGCAGGCCGTTTTCGCGCCCATCTACACCTTGCACTAGCAGCTCATGCAGTTTTACCACGCTAGTTTTACTACGTACTTCTAACGGCCGCGCAAGCGACGGCGATCGCGCGGGGCGAGACCATCTTCGCCCTCACGCCGCGCAGCAGCAGCTACGCCGCCTGACGCCGGGCCACGGCGGCACTGAAAACTGCTAACATCGCGCGCCGCCACTTCTTCCAGCCCCACATGACCGTCCTCAGCCATACTCATCCGCTCGTGCTCCAGCTGGAAAACGATTTGCTGCCCCTGTTCCGCGCCGCCCTGGCGCCACTCGCGGCCGCTGCGCCGCAGGTGCTCGCCTCGGTGTTCGCTTTTTCCAGTGGCACGAACAGCACTTTCCAAGACTATCATTTTGGTATTTCCTGCCTGCTCGAAGAGGTGCCCGAGGATGCGCCGGAAGAAGTCGCCCTGCTGGTCAGCGTCACCGGGCTCGACACCGGCGCCCGACTGGGCGCAAAGATCGTCTGGGGCCAGCCATCGGGCCAGGTGGAAGCGCAGGCCGAGTTGCAGGCTGGCGACCTGCCCGCCCTGCATGCTGCCCTGCCCGGCCTGCTAGCGAGCTTGCAACAGGCAGCCAGCCGCGGCACGCCAGCAGTATGACAGGCACATGAAAAAGTGACAGGAAACAACAACTCGCAATTTCCAAATTGCAACTTTGTTGACTTCCACTCACCCTAGCCCCTATCTTTTGTAACGTTTGGTGAGAATGTATGCATATTGCTACGGATGTGCAGACGGTGTAGTCTTACTCGCGCAGAGTCCTTTCCGCATTTGTATATTGCAACCATCAGGGCAACGCGCCTGGACGGCCGCTGCCAGAAGATACGGAGCTAAGTGCCATGAGATCGTACCGCAACCTTCGCGTAACATCCTTGCTCGGCTATGCCCTGCTGCTTGCCGCTCTGCCCGTACAGGCGCAGAGCACGGACAGCACGAACACCACTGCCGCTACTTTCAGCGCCAATGCCAGCCTCACCTCGCAATACATTTCACGCGGCTTTCGCCAGACCTGGGGCAAACCCGCGCTGCAAGTGGGCGCCGACTACGTGCACCCGAGCGGCTGGTCGCTGGGAACGTGGGCTTCCACCGTCAGCGACCGCTATATCGAAGACGCCCGCATCGAATGGGACCTGTATGGCGGCTACAGCGGCACGGCGGGCGAGCTCGGCTATAGCGTGCTGGCGTATTACTACGCGTATCCGGGTGCCGTCTACCGCGCCACAGGCGTCAAATACGACTATGGCGAATTGTCGCTGGGCCTGAGCTACAAGATGCTGTACGCCAAGTACAACCATACCGTCACGCGGGACTTTTTCGGCGTCACCAATGCGCGTGGCACGGGCTACCTGGACGTAGGCGCGAATGTCGACCTGGGCAATGCCTGGACCTTGAATCTGCATGCCGGCAATGGCCGGGTGGCCGGCACTGGCAATGCCATCTGGAACTGGCGCGACGCCAAGGTCGGCATCATACGGGCCTTCGACGGCGGCTGGAGCGCCAGCGCCGCCGTCACGCGCGCCTGGGGTGCCACCAACGCCTATGACAATTACACACTGGGCATCCCGAATGCAGCCGGCCAGTTCGACACCTCGAACCCTGCCGCGACCACGCTGGTCGTGGCCATCAGCAAGACGTTCTAGGCGCGCCGCCCGAGGCACCGATACCACTCCTTACCAAGGAACAGCATCATGCAACTTTCCCTCAACAGCAAAATCTGCGTCGCCGCCACCGCGCTTGCCGTCCTCAGCCTGGGCATCACGGCGGCGGTGATCGGCTACAAGAGCAGCGCCAGCGCCGAGGCAGCCGCTTTGGCACTGGCGCGCACCTCGGCGCGCGAAGTAGCAGCTGCGTTGCAGGCACGTATCGGTAGCAATCTGGCCAGCGTCAGCAGCCTGGCCGGTGCCATGCGCGGCACCAAAAGCGCCAGCCTGCCGCTGCAGCGCGAGCAAATCAATGAACTGACCAAGGCCACCTTGAGCGGTTCGGAAGACTTGATCGGTGCGGCCGTCACGTGGGAGCCGAACGCACTCGACGGCAAGGATGCGGAATTTGCCAACCAGAAACCGAACTACGACGCCAGCGGCCGCTTCATGCCCTACTGGACGCGGGGCGTCGGCGGCAAGCTGCAAGTCGAACCCATCGTCTTCGACCCGAAACCCGGTGCCAACGACTGGTATGACGTGCCCAAGCGCACAGGGAAAACCTTCTTTACGGAACCGTACATCTATCCCGTCGACGGCAAGGATGTACTGATGGCGTCGCTGGTCACGCCCATCATGATCGATGGCAGCTTCAAGGGCACGGCCAGCGCCGACTTCATGCTCACGCGCCTGGCAAAAATCCTGGCCGACCTGAAAGTGATCGAGGGCGGCAAGCTGGCCCTGATCTCGAACGGCGGCCTGTACGCCAGCCACCCCTTGCCTGCGCGGCTGGGCAAGAAGGCCGACGACGTGCCGACTGCCGGACTGGAAAAGATTAGCCAGGGCCAGCCTTATGAATACGAGGATGAACAGGGCTACATCCATTTGCTGCAGCCCCTGCAGATCCACCCCGATATCGCTCCATGGAGCGTGGAACTGAACTTCCCGAAAAGCGTGTCCATCGCCTCGGCCCGCGAGCTGCTGATCTACACCCTGATCGTCGCCCTGCTGTGCGCGGCGGCAACGGCCGGTATTTTAATCCTCGTCGTCAGCCAGCTCATGCGCCCGCTGCGCGCCCTGGGCCGCACCATGACGGACCTGTCCAGCGGCGGCGCCGATCTGCGCGTCAAGCTGGAAGTCAAGGGCACCGACGAGCTGGCCATCATCGGCAAGGGTTTCAACCAATTCGTGGAAAAGATCCACGCCGTGCTGCTGCAAGTGCAAGCGAGCGCCGACAACGTGGCGCGTTCCAGCGCTGAAATTGCACAAGGCAATAACGACCTGTCTGCGCGCACGGAACAGCAAGCCAGTTCGCTGGAAGAAACAGCGGCCTCGGTGGAAGAGCTGACGGGCACGGTCAAGGAAAACGCCGACCATGCGCGCCAGGCCAATCAATTGGCGGCTTCCGCGTCGGATGTGGCGCAAAAGAGTGGCGAAGTGGTCGGCAAGGTGATAGCGACCATGACCTCGATCAATGAGTCGTCGAACAAGATCGTCGACATCATCAGCGTGATTGACGGCATCGCCTTCCAGACCAATATCCTGGCCCTGAACGCCGCCGTGGAAGCGGCGCGCGCGGGCGAACAGGGACGCGGCTTTGCCGTCGTCGCCACGGAAGTGCGCAACCTGGCACAGCGCTCTGCCGCGGCAGCCAAGGAAATCAAACAGCTGATCGACGATTCCGTCGGCAAGGTGGCCACAGGCAGCAAACTCGTCGATGAAGCGGGCGCCACCATGGAGCAAGTAGTCGACAGCGTGCGCAAGGTCACCGCCATCATGGCCGACATCAGCGTCGCCACCAGCGAGCAAAGCGATGGCATCGCCCAAGTCAACCAGGCGCTGGCGCAGATGGATGGCGTGACGCAGCAAAATGCGGCCCTGGTCGAAGAAGCGGCAGCCGCCGCCGAAAGCTTGCAAGACCAGGCCAGCCACCTGGCCCAGGTGGTCAGCGTGTTCAAGCTGGGCGAGCAGGTGCGCCAGACGGCACCCGCAGTCACCGTGGCAACGCCGCGCGCGGCAACGCCAAGCACACCAAAGCCCGCCAAGCGCCTGAGCATCACCAAGCCGCAAGCAGCGCAGCACGCGCCTGCCAAGGCACCGGCCAAGGCACCGGCAGGCGATGACTGGGAAGAGTTTTAAGCGCAGTAAAGCGTCGCTACCGCGCAAAGATCGCCTTTGCGCGGGCGCAGCCGGAGCAGCATCGTGCGCCTTGGTGTTTTTCCATAGGCAATTATTTGCTCCAACCAGGTGACACGAATAAGGGCAAGGGCAAGGACAAGACTAACAAACTCCGCCAGCCTCACTTTTACCAGTACGCAAAAATCAGCGCGCCTGCGCCAACAATACCCACCTTGCGAAAATTCACGCCTACCTGCTGATATCAAGGTAATGCGCCGCCAGCGACACCGATATTGCCGATGCCAAACTTGCGTTCATCAAGCGCTTGCCACTCACGTTCAATGCACACAGTACCCGGCTACTGTTTGCAGATTTGCGCTAATCGGAGGCTGCGCAATATGCCATTCGTAAAATCTGATGGCGTTCTTGCATGCTGCGTTTGGGGCAGTCATGGCACTTTTCCCCATCAGCGCGACGAAAATGCTGGCAGCACGATTGTCTGCAGATGGCAAGGCGTGGTGCTTGCTTTTCCATTTTTACTTCTATCACTGCATCGGTGCAGGGCAGTTGCAGCGCATCAAGCCATTGTTGGCTCCAGTATTTTATGTCGCTATTGGCTATCGTCTTTCGATGTTGCTGGGCATGTAGCAGTGCCGACGTTACGCAATCGGCCTCCAGCATATTGGCCAGTTTTTCTGGCAGTCTGGTGTGCTTGCATAATGCGAGATACAGCGACTCGCGCAGTACAACGATATTTGTTGCTGCAGTCTTAATCAAGCTCTCGGTTTTTGCGGTAAGTAGCGCTTGCTGCGGAAGAGAAAATCCGGCAACAAGCCCAGGGCGCAACGTTTGCCTCATCCCGTTCAGACTCGGTACACAGTGCGCTACATGTGTGCTGAGCACGCAAAGATATACCGGCTGCCATATCAACAGGTTCCAGCAACGACACGACCAGTAATGCGGACCGGCTTCCGGGTAGTTACTTTGCAAAAATTGAAACAGATGTTGTGCTGCCGATGCAGGCGCATGATCGACATCAATTGTCATGTGATGAGATTGCCCATGGCGACCGGCGATACTACCGTCCAGGCCAGGCAGAACCTGGCTGATCATGGCGAATAATTCTTGCAGTGACATGACACCTCATGAAGGCATGACAGCGTTGGAAAAGATCGCGGAGCAAGGTGCATCGCTTGCGTTATGCACCCTGATGTTTGCGCTGATGTGCCGGATCAGAAACGTTTGCGCAGCGTAGCGTTGATATTGCGCGGCTTGCCATACTGGTATTGGTCGTATTGGCCTAGCTGCGAGTAATAAGTCTTGTCGAACACGTTTTCCACATTCACCGTGAGCGACAGCTGCTTGTCAAACTCGTAGCGCGCCATCAGATTCCAGAGCGCGTAAGAACCTTCTTCCAGCTTGACCTTGCTGCGATCAGGTCGGTTGACGATATTGCTGTTCTGACTTTGCCAGTTGGCGCCGCCGCCTAAGGTCAGCTGATTCCATGCGCCCGGGAGCTGGTAGCTGCTGAAAAGTTTGAATTGACGGCGTGGCAAGGTGGTACTGAGTGCCTGCCCTTTATCGTCATGGCTGGAAAATACCGTATAGCCAGCAGTCAGGTTCCAGCCCTTGGCTAACTGGCCGGAAATTTCAGTTTCGAAACCGCGTGTCTTACCACTGCCGACGCTTTGATAGACCTGAACGCGTCCCGGCAGATACTGTCCAGGTACCGCTTGGGCTATGTGTTGGCGATCAATATCAAATACGGCGGCAGAGACATTGACTGCATTACCCAGCAAGGCTGCTTTGACGCCGATCTCCCGGTTCTGTCCAATTTCTGGTACCAGTGCTTTTGCATTGGCATCGAGCACGGTTTGCGGCGTGAAGATATCCGTATAACTGGCATAGACCGACGTGGTATCGGTGAGCGCATAATTGACGCCACCATAGAAGGAGAACTCCTTGTAGTCAGCATCGCTACGCGTACCGAAGTTGTTAGTCTTGCTGTGGTAGTTGGTGAAGCGTCCGCCGACAATGAGCGATAGCGGGTCGGTCAGCGACAGTTGCGTAACAGTGTAGAGTGCCTGCTGTTTGTTACGGCCATCGGAACCTATCGTACTGGTCGAACTCCATGCAGGCTCGGCTATGCCGTAGCCTGAAGTGAGGAAGTCACCGAGCGGTGGCAGTGCTGCGCTCGGATAGTAATACGGAGTATTAAGGCTTTGCTCGTTGAGATTCAAGCCTGCATTGAGCTTATGCTGGCGGCCCAACAATTGGTAATTTCCACTCAGGCGCAGGTCGCCAGCATGTTGAATGCGTGTCGCTTCAATCTTGCTGAAGGCACCACTGTTCAAACCCACATTGGTTTGCGCATTTGGTGCGCCGTAGACGTAGGCATTATTCATCTGCAGTTGGTTGTGACCATAAGCGAAGCTGGCTTGCAGTTGCCAATTTTCGTTGAGCGCATGTCTGAGACTGGCAAATCCATTGAACGCCGTAGTATCTGATTTAGACCAGGGCTGCGCCGTGGAGGACGAGCGCGGATAATTGGTTCTGCTGCCATCACTATAGAACAGCGGTAAGCCACCCGATATCGTGCCGTGAGTACGATTTTTTTGATAATCCATGCCGACTGTGAGGAGCGTATCGCTGCTCAGGTCAGTTTCGATCACGCCATAGAGAACGTCGCGCTGTTGCCGGTACCGGTCGAGGAAAGACTGGTTCTCCTGGTGCGCGCCGACCAGACGCCCACGCACGCTGCCGCTGGCATTGATAGGGCCGGCAACATCGACTTCGCTGCGCCAGGCATTCCACGCCCCCAGCCCAAGCAAGGCACTCCCCTGGAAATCGGCAGTCGGTTTTTTACGCATCAGATTGACCGAGGCCGAGGGATTGCCGGGGCCAGTGGTCAGGCCAGTAGCGCCGCGCACGACTTCCACACGGTCGTACAGCGCGGTGTCCATCGTATTGTCGCCATAGTTAAAACGGGTGTCATAGAAGGTGGGGACGCCATCGTACAAAATGTTAGTAATGCTCATGCCGCGTGAAAACAAGCTGAAACGGTCTGCCTCGTATTGTTTGGCACTCAAGCCCGTCGTGGCATTGATGACATCAATCACGCGTTCGAGCCGTTGGTCTTGCAAGCGTTGATGAGTAATCACACTGACCGATTGCGGTGTATCTCGCAGGGACAGATCAAGACCAGTTGCACTGGAGGCTCTGGGCGCGGTGTAGGACTGCGAATCTTCAGTCGTCGTTGACGATGGACGTTTGGCCGTGACGGTAATCTCGGTTAGCACGGCCGGATCGGAGCTCGTTTCGGCGCGAGCGACAGCTAGTTCTGTCAGGCTGGTGCTGGCCAATAATAAACCGAGGACTTTGCGTGTTTTAGCGCGCTTCATGAATCTGACTCTCTTTCTTGAACAGGAAGTCGATGGTTGTGGTCGTTGCGATTGTTCATATCTGGTCACTGGCTCAAGCCTTGCTGGACAGGCGGAACTGATGCAATGGGTTGTCGAGCATGCCGGCAAATTTCAGATTTTTTTCTCTGTCATCCAGATCTATCATTTGCTGGTTGTTATTGAGTTGCAGACGATTGAGGCAGGTACGCACAAAGTCGGGTTTGAACAGATCAAATTGACGATACTTAGCAGCAAACTGAGGGTGACTGCTTTGGTAGTTCGTCACGCAGCTTGCTACCGCTTGCCAGAATTGTGTTTCCGGTAAATTTGCCTGCCTGTCGAGCAGAGGTGCCAGGTAACGGAAGAAGCAGTCAAAAATATCGAGAAAGATGTAATTGATCTTCATATCGTCTTCGATCTTCACCGAGATACGATCCACGCCGGGTGGCAGTTGGCGATCACTGTTAAGTAGGCCAATCTCCTCGGCGATGTCCTTCATGAAGACAAATTGTGGAACGGCGTCTTCCAGAACGATAATCAGGTTTTCACCGTGCGGCATGAATACAAGGTCATAGGCAAAGAAGGCATGCAGAAGCGGGGTCAGATACGTATCCAGATAGCGCTGCAGCCACTCGTGGGCATCAAGACCTGAGCGTTTGACGAGTGCCGCAGCCAGCGAGTGGCCCTCGTTATCGACATGCAGTAGCGAGGCCATCGTCATCAATTGCTGTCCTGCGCGCAGTTGAGTAACAGGACTCTCGCGCCAGAGGGCTGACAGCATTTTTTTGTACGGCGTATCTTTTTCTACCGCGGCCTCAATATAGCGATTGTGATAACCAATGGAAGCGACCTCACGCAGTACTGTGAAGCGTTTTTCTTTGAAGACACTATCGGCAGCGACCAGCTCTGTGAGCCATTCATTGATTTGCGGCGTGGCACTCATGTAGTAAGGAGACAGACCGCGCATGAAGCCCATATTCAAAATAGATAGCGAAGTTTTGACGTAGCGACGCTGCGGCTTCGATATATTGAAGAAGGTACGGATAGATTGCTGGGCGAGATATTGGTCTTCGCTACTACCCAGATAGACGATATGCGCGTTCGCGATATCGGCAGCAAAACAGGTCGAGATTTTTTCACGCCACTGCCAGGGATGGACTGGCATGAAGTAGTAGTCGCCGATCTGGCAGTCGGCATCAGCAAGTCTGGATTTGAACGATGCCAGTGTGGCTTCGGACAGCTCCGAGGCCAGCAAAGTGGCATAGTCGAGTTCGTGCACACTGGAAAATTTGGCATGTGTTTTTGCCACGGCGATCCACTCCAGTTCCAGCGCAGTTGCACTCTCTGGCGCATAGCGCAAGAAATCCTGGCTGTCGAAGCCGATGCGTCCATTGTTGGCGATAAAAACCGGATGGCCTTCACTCATGCCAGTTTCTACTTGCTGATAAGATGCCTGCACCAGTTCTGCCGAGCTCAGTGTCTGCTTTACCTGCTTGAACGCTTTGCTGTTAAGTGTGGCGCTGATTTCATCGAGATAAATCGGCAGTTGTTGGGTGCTGATACCGAGCCGGTCTTTTAACTCAATGATCAAGGTGAGTGCATCGAGCGCAACTTCCGTATCGTGTTGAAATTTGCGTATGGACTGCGGCACGATATCCAAATGATCGAGCGCGTAACGCTGCGCCGTAAACACGTAACTGATCTCTTGCGCGCTGATATTTACGCGGTAGGTATTGGCCTCTTTTTGCGGCAACACCTCCAGCAGTTTTTCATGCGCAAATTCACTCAGTATTTTGCGTACCAGGTGACGATTTGCCTGTGCCCAATTGGCACTGTTGAGATGGCTGAGTGGATGTTGCAAAGTGGGAATGCGGATATCCATTGATGAAGTCCTCTGTGTCATGTTTGAAGGGTGATACAAGTGCATGCAGGCGGTGGCAAAATCGGCGCGACTGCAAAACGCCAGGCTGGCTAGTTTGTTGCTAAGCTGGATGTCTGCTTGATAGACAAAACCTGCTTTGCGATTAAGCGCATGGATTTTTTGGTTCCGCACATCTGGCTCGACCACGATGCGTTGAATCGAAGGCTCGTGAAACAGGAACTCCAGGATCAGTTCCAGCACGGCCTGAGTGAAGCCGTGCACAGGTTTTTCTGCCGGGCCCACAAAAAAATGCATGCCCCGGTCGCCAGCTTGTACCGGATAGTGTTGTCCTAGCTCGTCATGTGCAGGAGCGTAGCTTTCCATCAAAAAACTCAGCTCGTCTTTGACGATGCCAACGTAAGCATTGGCGTGTCCGCTCGTTTGCAACTGCTGATAAAAGCGGTGGACCTGATCCAGACTTTGTCCTTGCATGCCCCAAAAACGTGCATAGTCGAGGTTGAACCAACGATGCAGCACCGGTATGTCTTGCGCTTGCAGCAGGCGTATCTGCAAAGAACCCAGGCGGGCATGCTGCTTTTCAAAAAGAATGCTTGGTTTCATGCAGTCACCGCTTTCTTTGAGGAGACGTGACATAGCAAGGGATAGCTCAGCACAGAGAAGACAAAGCCAAGAGCGGCCAGCAAGAAAGGTGCAGAAAGCCCCTGGCTTGCCACCAGTGAGCCGGCAGTAAATGACGATCCAATCACGCCGAGGTTTTGAAACAGATTGATCAGGCTGTAGTCCCTGGCGTAGTCGTCTGGCCTACTTCGCTGGAAAAGCAGCACATCGAGGTGGACGGTGACCTGAAACATTGCCCAACCGAACAGGCAGCGTCCCAGCACGATAGCGACAGGCTGCGGCCAGGCTTGCAACAACAGTCCCAGCGCCCCCAGCATGAGACAGGGAAGCGGGCGATTGAGCAGTAAGTGGCTGCGACTGGCAGCATGATTGCTCCACAGTGCCAGCAGTGCCATGCCAGCCGGAATGGCAAACGCCAGACCCGATACCGTTGTGTTATCAATGCCGGAGACCAGTTGCCAGTGCTCTGCAAAGAAAGGGCGAACCAGATAGGCGCTGAAATAGAACAGCATCATCGCTATTCCCAACAGATACAGGGGACGGCGAGCGCGAGAGCTCGCACCATGGCCAAGTACCTGAGCCTCATCGGGTTTTTGCGTGACCTTGCCGCTGCACAGCAGGTAGATGCAGATCAGCGTCTGGATGGCATCACCGGCTGCCATAAACAAGAACACGTCTTCAACTGACCAGCGATCCAGTACAACACCGCCGATGATGGCGCCGAAAATGCCACCAAAGTGGATCACGATGGAAAGCAGGCTAGCCATGAAGACATGTCGCTCTGGCTTTTGCAGGCGCATCATGAAGGGGTAAATCAAGAGATAGCTGGCTTTGCAAGCAATCATGCACAGCGAGACCAGCCAAAACATCGCAAGTGACTCAATGTGCATGCAGTACAAACACAACAGGCCGGCCGCGATCTGAGTAATCACCAGCAATTTAATGACCGCCAGCTTGCGTGCGACTCTTGCCCAGATGGGCAGCGCCACGATCACGGTGGCACTCATTGCCGCCAGATATGCACCGACATGCTCGGGACTTTCCATCCCAAAGCGTTGCGCGAAGAACTGGGGGTAAAACGGAATGAGCATGGTGTCGCTGATGACAGCGACGACCGTCATCGATAGTAAAAAAAAGGCGGTATTCATGCAGCTCTAGCCTCTTCTGGGATGACTTCGCTACCCAGCGGCAGTACAAATTGCTGAAAGGCAATGCGCTGCTCAATGGCGTAATGTTCGACACCGGTGATTTCGCGCACGATAGTGGCATTGCGATAGCAAGCCATGCCCAGATCGGGCGTACTCAAACCGTGGCTGTATAAGCCAACGTTCTGCACAAATACTTCGCTGGCGGCATGATCGACACTGTAATTACGCGCGACGTCCAATCTTTTTTTCTCATCCCATCGCAGACGCGATCGGATTGGCGCCAGGAACTCAGGTAACTGGTAGTGATAACCGGTCGCCAGTACGAGTGCTTCGCTTTGCTGTTGGTAGTCCTGACCGGATTCAGTCTGGCGCAGCACCATGTCGTAACGATCCCTTACTTCGTCGTAATGGCAAAAACGCAGGTCGGCGTTGGTGAGCAAACGTGTGGCTATATCGCCGTTCAGGCGTTTGTTGTAGAGCAGATCAAAAATGTCGTTGATCAAGCTGAGATTAATGCCTTTATACAGGCCGTGCTGTTGCCGGATCAGTTGGTCGCGCTTAGTAGCGGGAAGAGCGTGAAAGTAATCGATGTAATCAGGCGAGGTCATTTCCAGCGTCAGCTTGCTGTATTCCAGCGGATAAAAGCGTGGCGAGCGCGTCAGCCAATTGAGCTGATAACCGCATCGGTCAATATCTTGCAGCAGGTCATAGTAAATTTCTGCTGCACTTTGACCACTGCCGATAATGGTGATGGAGCGCCTGCGTTGCAGGCTAGCTTTGTCGCGCAGATAACTGGCAGCATGTCGCGCACGCACACCTAGGTGGCGGCAGCACTCTGGAATAAACGGACTGGTGCCGGTGCCCAGTACCAGCTTATGCGCACGGTAAGTGCAGATTTGACCGCTGCGAAGGTCGCGGCTATGCACCAGGTATAGCGCTTCTGCTGCATCGTACTCCACACGTTCTACGCGGTTTCCCAAGCGGACGTTAGACAGCTGTGCAAGTGCCCACTGACAGTAAGCGTTGTACTCATTGCGCATCAGGAAAAAGCTTTCCTTGATATAGAAAGAGTAGAGCCGACCCTGCGTTTTAGCGTAATTGAGAAAACTGAAAGGGCTGGTGGGGTCGGCCAGCGTGACCAGGTCCGCCATGAATGGTGTTTGCAAAGTGGCGTTAGGCAACAGCATGCCCGCGTGCCATTCAAACTGCTCCACCTGATCCAGAAACAATGCGTTGACGTCGGTTAAGGGCTCGGTGAGACAAGCCAGACTGAGATTGAATGGGCCCAGGCCAATGGCGATGAAATCATAAGTTTGCAGCTGCATGAGACTTTTTCTCCAGGAGGATTGAGGCAAAAGTTCAATGAGGTAAAGCCCCAATTTTTATTGGCATAAAAAATTCATTACCTCCTTGTGCGAGGTGGCTGAATTGAACGAGTCGAACGTGCTGAGCAGCTTGCAGACCGATGGCTTGAGGTCAGGCAAGTACTGCGTTATGCGAGTGCGCGTTACCTGAAAATCCTGGGGGATGGTTTTGGCGGGGAAAGCAAACCGTTGCCTGTGGATCGTCGCAGGTTGTTGCCGTCTGGGTGGGGGTCGAGGACCTTCCTGGAGTAGCTATGATGTAGCTTTGATTGTCACAAGAAGAGTGGCTGCCGATAAGACTGGCGCTGTTTCTCTTTGATCTATCATGTCACAAGCTCTACAATAATTCAAATGCAAATGATAATCAATACCATTTCGCATAAAATAATATTATTTCGCAGCACATACTAAACGGTGGCACCTTTGCGCTGGAATGGATAGGCTGGGGCCGACGAGGTGATTTTGTCGACACGCAAGCTCGTTGGCGCGGCGTTTCCCGACAGCTTGATCAGCATGTCGGCTGTGCCGTCCGGCTTGCCGATGCTCTTGGTGCGCTTGGTCCGCTTGGTGCTCATGATCTCTGTCGCGACCACGGGGCCAGAGCAATCGGCCTTGAAATAGGTCTCGCCGGTCAAAGTCAGTTCCAGCGAACCGCTGTCGTCGCTGTTAAGTGCAATGACGAGCGATTGACGGTCATGATTGTCTCAGGCCGACTGCCAGGCGCCGACATACGCGGCCAGCGGCGCGGCGCTGCAAAAATCGCCGGCGCAGGCAGTACACGCAGAACGGATGCTTGGCCAGATCGGCGGCGCGAGCTTGCTGCCACTTGTAGCCATAGCCGCGCTGGGTGCTACTTGTCTTGTCTGCGCGCTAGTCGCCAGATGGCATCGTGGCGATGCCTGTGGGCGTGGCAGTAATGCGGGGCTAGAGGTTCGTGAGCTTCATAGGCCCAGCGCACGCGATACCCATCGGATCAGCCGGCGAGGGCGAGCAAAGGGAGCGTGAGCACTCACCTCCTTGCGTACCCATTAAGTCAAGCGCTCATGGTGCAGTTGTAACCCGGTCAGGTGGCAGAGGATGATCAGTGAATCTGCGGCTGCCGCGACGTTGACGACCATCTCAACAGGTGCAGCGACAACCTGCACCACATCAGCAGCGAGGCCGCCCGAGGATTTCAGTAGTCAGAACATGTGAACTTCAAATAGAAAGACGCCTACTACGCAACCTTATTGATGCTTTTAACAATAAATTAAAAACAATGCTATACTTTCTAAATTGCAATATAAGTTGTAATTTGAACGCATATCACTTGGACTTCTAGGGAGAAAAGACATGGGCTGGTTTGATTCAATCGTCGATTATGTTTGTGAAAATCCAATTAAATCTGTCGCAATGCTTGGTGTCGGCATTGCAACGGGGGGGACAGCATTTGCCTTTGCTCCAGCGATTGGCGCAGCAGCCAGCGTTGCGGGCCTTGGTGTTGCTGGTGGAACGCTCACTGGCGCCGCAGCTTCTTCCGCTGGCTTAGCCGCACTCGGTGGGGGTAGCCTGGCAGCAGGCGGACTAGGCATGGCCGGCGGCACGGCTGCTGTAACCGCTGCTGCCGCCGCCGCTGGAACCACTGTAGTGGCCGTAACAACGTAATCAGGTCAAAATCTTATCTTGGCGACTCTGCTTCAGAATAATTCCAAATTCTGAAGCAGGAAAATAAAAAGCCCGCGACCGTATGAACTGCCCCCGCCACCCCAATCTCGCGTGGCGCAAAGGATGGCAGCTTCCCACCTTCGGTGCACATCGGACCGCGCGCAATTGCTTGCGATTCGGCCGAGGTGGCCGCCTGGCAGCAAAAATGCATCACAGCGAGCAAGGGGAAAAGCTGAGGTTTCAAGACGTGCCGCGAGGGGTAATATGAGGCCGTTGATCTGTAGGGGTAAATGTAGGAGTAAAAATCGCGGACATGAAAAAGGCCAATCCGAAGATTGGCCTAAGTCTTTGATTCTTATGGTCGGGACGGGAAGATTCGAACTTCCGACCCCATGCACCCCATGCATGTACGCTACCAGGCTGCGCTACGCCCCGACGAGGTGGGAATTATAGCAGAGGCTTTTAGGTTTTTGCCATGCTTTACGCAGGATTCATATTGAACTGCGCAAAGTTTTTTTCAGCCTGGAGGGAAGCGTTCTACTCGCCCAGCAGCAATGCCGTCAAGACGATGCGGAAACCAGCGATCAAGGGTTCGGCCTTGACCTCGGGATTATGCACCAGCCGCACCGGCAAGCCCTGATACATGGCGATCATGGTATTGAGGCGGCCTTCCAGCATCTCTTCGTCAGCGGGCAAGCCGCGCTTGATGCGCGCATCCCGGATAATGGATAGCAGCAGCTGGCGCGAGCGCTGGTCCGCGCAGTGCAACATGTCCGCGATGACGGGGTTGCGCGACGCCTCGGCAAAAATTTCCAACGGCATCACCCAGGTTTTCGGGTCCAGCTTCTCCATCACATGTTCGCTGGCATTATCGACCACGGCCTGCAGCGGGTCATCGCGCTGCGCCAGGTCCTGAATCATATTGGTGACACGCTCCATCTTCTGAATAACGAAGGCGGCGATGATGGCATCCTTGCTATCGAAATAGTTATAGATGTGGCCCGCGCTCATGCCGGCCGCCTTGGATATCTCGGCCATGCTGGCGCCGTGAAAGCCGCGGCGACTGAAACAGCTTTCGGCCGCATCGAGTACCTGCTTGCGGCGCGTGTTGGCGCGCTCGGGATCGGGGTGCTTCTTTTCAACTTGCTTCATGACTTTTCCAGTAGCGCGCCAGCCCTGCCCCTGCGGACAAGGGCAAGGCCGGCGTCGGCGTCCCCGTGATTATTGGACGCCGCCAGCGGCTGCGACGGCTGTCTGCTCAGGCTGCCAACCGCCGCCCAGCACCTTGTACAAGGTCACCAGGTTGGTCGATTTGGCCAGGCGCGCCGTAATCAGGCTTTGCTGCGCCGAGTACAGCGCGCGCTGGGCCACCAGCGCGTTCAAGTAGGATTCGGCACCCTGCTTGTAGCGCGCGTCGTGGATGGCGTAGCTCTTCGTCGACGCTGCGACCAGCGCAACCTGCGATTGCAAGCGCTCGTCGATGGTGCCACGCTGGGCCAGCGCATCGGACACTTCACGGAAGGCGACCTGGATCGCCTTTTCATATTGCGCCACGGAGATTTCACGCTGCACCTTGGCGATATCGAGGTTGGCGCGATTCACGCCGGCATCGAAGATCGGCAAGCTGATCTTTGGAATGAAGCTCCACGTGCCGCTGCCTGCATTGAACAGGCCCGACAGGTTGTCGCTGAGCGAACCGGCCGTCGCCGTCAGCGAAATGCGCGGAAAGAAAGCCGCGCGCGCCGCACCGATGTTGGCATTCGCCGCACGCAGGGTACGCTCGGCCGCCAGCACGTCGGGACGGCGCTGCAGCACGTCCGACGGCAAGCCGGACGGAATATCTGCCAGGGCGGTCACAGTGCCGAACTCGGCTGGCGGCAGCAAGTCGGCCGGCACGGGACCGCCGACCAGCAAGGCCAGCGCATTTTGATCCAGCGCCACCTGGCTGGTAAACACAGCCACGTCGGAACGGGCCGACTCGACGCTGGTCTGGGCATCGTACTTGTCCAGGCCGGAAGTAGCACCGGCATTGAAGCGACGCACGGCCAGCTCATACGACGACTGCTGGCTCTTCAAGGTATCTTGCGCCACGCGCAGGCGCTGCTGGTCGGCCACCAGGTTCAGATAGGTGCTGGCCACTTCGGCCACCAGGCTGATCTGCTGCGCACTGCGTGCTTCTTGCGTGCCCAGGAATTGCTCCAACGCACTGTCGGACAGGCTGCGCACGCGACCGAAGAAGTCCAGCTCGTAGGCCGACACGCCCAGGTTCGCCGTGTACTGGCGATTGATGGACGCTTCGCCGTTGGCGCTGGCGTTCTTCGGCACGCGCGTGGCCGTCTGGCCGCCCGAGGCCGACAAGGTCGGCATCAGGGCGGCGCGTTCGATGCCGTACGTGGCGCGCGCCTTCTCGATGTTCAGGATAGAGACGCGCAGGTCGCGGTTGTTGGCCAGCGCCAGTTCCAGTACCTGACGCAGGCGCGCATCGGCAAAGAACTCGCGCCAGGCGACGTCGGCCACCGGCTTGGCGGCGGCCGTGTCAGCCGTGTCGGCCTTGTAGGAAGGGCCCGTCGGCCACGCCGCAGGCGCCGGTGCTGCCGGACGCTCATACGTGGGAGCCAGGCTGCAACCGGCCAGCAAAGCCAGTGCCGCCATGGAGAGTAGCGTTTTTTTCATATTAATGCGCATCCTTAGAAAGCGTGACGGCTGGCGAGCCAGGCGTCGCCGGCGTGGCTGGCGCATCGGGCTTCGAGAAGAAGCCGCGCACCAGCACGAAGAACACCGGCACGAAGAAGATACCGAGGAAGGTGGCCGTCAACATGCCGCCCAGCACGCCGATACCGATGGCGTTCTGGCTGCCGGAACCGGCGCCGCTGGAAATGGCCAGTGGCAACACGCCCAGACCGAAAGCAATCGAGGTCATCAGAATCGGCCGCAGACGCAGACGCACCGCATGCAAGGTCGCGTCCAGCAGCGACATGCCCGATTCCTGCATTTCCTTGGCAAACTCGACGATCAGAATCGCGTTCTTCGCCGACAGGCCCACCACCGTGAGCAAGCCCACCTGGAAGTACACATCATTCGACAAGCCAAACATCCACGTGCCCAGCACGGCGCCGATCACACCCAGCGGCACCACCAGCAGCACGGAGAACGGGATCGACCAGCTTTCATACAGCGCAGCCAGGCACAGGAAGACGATCAGCAAGGACAGCGCATACAGCTGCGGCGTCTGCGAACCGGATTCACGCTCTTCCAGCGACACGCCGGTCCAGCTGAAACCTATGCCCGGCGGCAACTGCGCCACCATCGCTTCCATCGCATTCATGGCCGCACCCGTGCTCTGGCCCGGCGCCGGCGTACCCAGGATCTCTACCGACGGCAAGCCGTTGTAGCGTTCCAGGCGTGGCGACGCATAAATCCACTTGCCAGTGGCAAAGGCCGAGAAAGGCACCATCTGGCCAGCGCTATTGCGCACGAACCACTTGTTCAAGTCTTCCGGCAGCATGCGCGATTCGGCATTGCCCTGCATGAACACTTTCTTCACGCGACCACGGTCGAGGAAGTCGTTGACATAGGAACTACCCCAGCCCACGCTCAGCACGCGGTTGATTTCCGATATCTGCAAGCCCAGCGCGGTAGCTTTCTGCTGGTCGATATCGATCTTGTACTGCGGCGTATCTTCCTGGCCGTTCGGGCGCACGCCGACCATGGCCGGGTTTTTCGACGCCATACCCAGCAACTGATTACGCGCGGCCATCAAGGCGTCATGGCCGACACCGCCAACATCTTGCAACTGCATGTCGAAACCGGTGGCATTACCCAGTTCCAGCACGGCAGGCGGTGCAAACGTAAACACCATCGCATCCTTGATCTGCAATAACTTGCCCATGGCGCGACCGGCCACGGCCGGCGCTTTTTGCGCCACGTCCTTGCGCAGCGCCCAGTCTTTCAGGCGCACGAAGGCGATACCCGTGTTCTGACCGTTACCGCCGAAGCTGAAACCGGCGACGGCAAACACGGAAGCGACGTTGTCTTTCTCGCTGTTCATGAAGTGCTCTTCGACTTGCTCGATCACTTTCAGGGTGCGCTCTTGCGTGGCGCCAGTCGGCAATTGAATCTGCGTAAACAAGATGCCCTGGTCTTCTTCCGGCAAGAACGATGTCGGCAAGCGCATGAAGAGCAATACCAGGCCGGCCAGCAGTATCACGTACAGCAACATCGAACGGCCACGGTGGCGTATCATGCTGCCGACCCAGCCCTGGTAGGTGTTGCTGCTGCTGTCGAAGCTACGGTTGAACCAACCAAAGAAACCCTTGTTGGTGGCGTGATGGCCTTTCTCGACCGGCTTGAGCAAGGTCGCGCACAAGGCTGGCGTAAATACCAGCGCGACGATGACAGAGAGCACCATCGACGAGACGATGGTGATCGAGAACTGGCGGTAAATCACGCCCGTCGAACCGCCAAAGAAGGCCATCGGCACGAACACGGCCGACAGTACCATGGCGATACCGACCAGCGCGCCGGTGATCTGCGTCATGGACTTGCGCGTCGCTTCCAGCGGCGACAAGCCCTCTTCGCTCATCACGCGCTCGACGTTTTCCACCACCACGATGGCATCATCGACCAGCAAACCAATGGCCAGCACCATGGCAAACATGGTGAGCGTATTGATCGAATAGCCAAACGCATTCAGGATGCCGAAGGTACCGAGCAGCACCACCGGCACGGCCATGGTCGGGA
This sequence comes from Janthinobacterium sp. CG_23.4, assembly GCF_029892305.1. Taxonomy (NCBI): domain Bacteria; kingdom Pseudomonadati; phylum Pseudomonadota; class Betaproteobacteria; order Burkholderiales; family Oxalobacteraceae; genus Janthinobacterium; species Janthinobacterium sp. CG_23.4. The sequence continues at coordinate 3,437,925 of NZ_JARXUX010000001.1, forward strand.
TCAGCGTGGCGCGGAAGTTTTGCAGGAACAGATACATCACCAAAAATACCAGGATGACCGCTTCGACCAGGGTTTTGACCACTTCTTCGATCGACAGTTTCACGAACGGTGTCGTATCGAACGCCACCTGGTAGCTCATGCCTTCAGGGAATTGCTGGCTCAGCTTGCCCAGCATGGCTTTCGCCGCATTCGCCGTATCGAGCGCATTCGCGCCCGTCGCCAGCTTGATCGCCACGCCGGTGGCCGCATTGCCGTTGTAGCGGGCCACGGTGTTGTAGTTCTCGCGCCCCAGTTCCATGCTGGCCACGTCCTTCAGGTACACCATGGCACCGTTGGTGGTGGTTTTGAGCAAGATGGCACCGAACTGCTCGGCCGTTTGCAAGCGGCTTTGCGCCGATACGGTGGCGTTCAACTGCTGGCCCTTGACGGACGGCGTGCCGCCCAGTTCGCCGGCCGACACTTCCGCATTCTGCGCCTGCACGGCCGTAATCACATCGGCCGGGGTCAGGTTGAAGCTTTGCAGCTTGGCCGGATCGAGCCAGATGCGCATGGCGTACTGCGAACCGAACAGTGTTACATCGCCCACGCCAGCCACACGGCTGAGCGGATCGACGACGTTGGCGGCCACATAGTCGCTCAAGTCGGTCTGGTCCATCTTGCCGTTTTCAGAAATGAAGCCGAACACCATCAGGAAGTTCTTCGTCGCTTTCGAGACGACCAGGCCTTGTTGCGTGACAGCGGTCGGCAGCAGTGGCGTCGCCAGCTGCAGCTTGTTCTGTACCTGCACTTGGGCAATGTCCGGGTTGGTGCCACTGATGAACGTCAGCGTGATGCTGATGCCGCCAGTGGCATCGCTCGACGAGGCAATGTAGCGCAAGCCGTCGATACCCTTCATCTTTTGTTCGATGACCTGGGTCACCGCATCTTCCACCGTCTTGGCGGAAGCGCCAGGGTAGGAGCCGCTGATCGAAATCGACGGCGGCGCGATGCTCGGATACTGCGCGATCGGCAGGCTGAGGATCGAAATCACGCCGGCAAGCATGATGACGATGGCGATCACCCATGCAAAAATCGGGCGATCAATGAAAAAACGGGCCATTGATATTCTCCTCGATTAGTGGGCGCTGGCAGCCGATGCGGCGGCAGAAGCGGCAGCGGGCGCAGGAGCAGCTTCAGCCTTGGCCGGCACGGCAACGGCCGGGGCACCTGGCTTGACTTTTTGCAAGCCCTCCACGATCACGCGGTCGCCCGCAGCCAGGCCGGATGTCACGAGCCAGTCGTTGCCGACCGTGCCGCTGGTGGTCAGCACGCGTTGCTCGACCTTGTTTTCCTTGTTCAGTATCAAGGCCGTTGCCTGGCCCTTCTGGTTGCGCGTCACGCCCACTTGCGGCACGGTGATGGCTTTTTCATCGACGCCTGTTTCCAGCCGCGCACGCACGTACATGCCTGGCAGTAATTCACCTTTAGGGTTCGGGAACAGCGCGCGCAAGATCACGTTGCCGGTACTCGGATCGACTGTCACGCCGGAGAACTGCAGTTTGCCCGCTTCGCTGTACTTGCTGCCGTCGGGCAGGATCAGGTCAACCTTGGCCTGGCCTTCACCCACTTTTTTCAGCGAACCGTCCGCCATCTGGCGTTTCAGGCGCAGCAGGTCGGTACTCGACTGGGTCACGTCGACATAGATCGGGTCGAGCTGCTGCACGCTCGTCAGCGCTTCGGCCTGGCCCGCCGTCACCAGCGCGCCAGCTGTCACGCTCGAGCGGCTGGTGCGGCCGCTGATCGGCGCCGTCACGGTGCTGTATTTCAGATTGATATTCGCCAATTCCAGCGCTGCGGTGGCGGACTCGACATCTGCCTTGGCTTGCTCGAACGCGGCGACAGCGTCATCGTATTCCTGGCGGCTCACGCCTTCGATGGCAACCAATTCCTTGTAGCGTGCCGCTTTCGGGCCGGCCGTCAGCAGGTTGGCCTTGGCTTTCGACAGCGCGGCCTTGGACGAATTGGCAGCGGCCTGATAGGTGGCGGAATCGATCTGGTACAGCGCCGCGCCGGCTTTCACATCGCTACCCTCGACAAACAGGCGCTTCTGGATCAAACCGCCAACTTGCGGGCGCACGTCGGCGACCTGGTAAGCGTTCGTGCGGCCCGGCAATTCGGCACTCATCGGCAACGCGGCCGGATTCACGGTAAACACGACCACCTGTGGCGCTTGCTGCGCGCGAGGTGCTTCCTGTTTTTTACTGCAGCCGGCCATCACTACAGTGGCGCACAAAACAGCAATAGCGCCGCTCGTACGCGGCGACGTCAAGAAAAAGGTTGGTTGCATCTTGGACTTTCTGAAAAAGAAGCTGGCTAGTGTCGTTAGAAATGAGGAAATTTATTAACGCAGATCAAAGAATGAACGATCATTCTAAAATCGTCAAGCGTCGTTACAATTGAAACATAGTAACTTTCAAGTGGATTAAATTATCAATTTATAAACAAAATAAGGACAGCAACAGCGGCGGCAGGCCGGCAAAGTGGCGCCGGGACCTAGCCGCAGTGGTAAAACGGTAGAGCGGGAAAGGTATATTGAGTAACGACTTTAGCAGGCTCAAGATTTCTTTGCTGAACTGAGCGACAAGGATGCGATATGGGGGCGCAAGACGGGGCGCAATACAGGGCACAAGCGGCCTGGACACGCGCCCTCGCCGAGCTCAACGGGCGTCGCCGGCGTCGCCTGCTGCTCGCTGCGCTGTCCGAACTGGAACGGCAAAACCAGGCGCATGGCAATCACCGGTGCCGCTTGCGTATGCTGCAATAACGGGGCGTGCCGCTAGTGGCACGCAATGACGTTCATTTCCACTTGCCGCGCAATTCCTGCACCTTTTGTTGCAGCAACTCCGGCGTGGCGGCCTCGGGTGCCACCGGCATGCCCACGGCCAGCGACAAACGCGAACGCAAGCCAGCCTTGAAGGCGCGCTCGAACAGGTGGCCGTTGCGATGGCTCAACAGATGGCCCCACAAGCCGCGCAGCGCCAGCGGAATCACGGGCACCTTGCTGCGCTCGACGATTTTGGCGATACCGCCCTTGAATTCGCTGATCTGGCCCGTGCGCGTCAGCTTGCCTTCAGGGAAGATGCACACCAATTCCCCCTCGTGCAGCGCTTGCGCAATATCGATGAAGGCCCTTTCCATCAGGAAAGGATCTTCCTTGGCTGGCGCAATGGGGATGGCCTTGGCCGTGCGGAAAATCCAGCCCATCAGCGGCATCTTGAAGATGCGGTGGTCCATGACGAAACGGATGGGGCGAGGACTGGCCGCCATGATGACGATGGCGTCCACATAGCTGACATGGTTGCACACCAGCACCGCTGCGCCTTCCGCAGGGATACGCTCGGCATCGACGACATTCACCCGATGCACGGTCTGGATGAGTATCCACGCCAGGAAACGCATGAGAAATTCCGGCACCAGCGAAAAGATATAGACCGCCACCAGCGCATTGAGAATCGCCGTGACGAGGAACAGCTGCGGTATGCTAAAGCCCTGCCCCAGCAGTACGATGGCCACGCCAGCGGCCGCCACCATGAACAGGGCATTCAAGATATTCATGCCGGCAATGGTGCGCGAAATGTGTTTCGGGTCGCAGCGCGTCTGGATCAGGGCGAACAGGGGCACGATGAAGAAACTGCCAAACACGCCGATCATGACGATGTCGAGCAAGATACGCGGCACGCCCGCCTGGCTCACAAACGCCAGCGCGTCGACTACTTGCGTATTTGCATAGGCATTGCTGGCGAAATACAGGTCGATGCCGAACAGCGACAGGCCGATGGAACCAAACGGCACCAGGCCGATCTCGATCTTGTGGCCGGACAGGCGCTCGCACAGCAGGGAACCGGTGCCGATGCCGATGGAAAACACCGTCAGCAGCAGTACGAACACGCTATGGTCGCCATGCAGGAAATCCTTGGCATATACGGGGAACTGGGCCAGGATCAGGGCGCCATAAAACCAGAACCAGGAATTGCCCAGCATGGCGAGGAAGACGGGGCGGTTCTTGCGTGAAAAATTCAGGTTGCGCCACGATTCGGCGACAAAGTTCAAACTTACCTTCAAGTCCGGCTCGGGCGCAGGCGTGCGCGGCACGCGATAGCTGGCGAGCAGGCCGAAGACGGCCACGGCAATCGTGGCGCCGGCCACCAGTTCCACGCCCAACGGCTTGTGCACAATCAAGACGGCGCCCAGGATTTCACCCAATAGAATGCCGACGAAGGTGCCCATCTCGATCAGGCCATTGCCGCCGACCAATTCCTCGCGTTTTAGCTGCTGCGGCAGATAGGCATACTTGACGGGGCCGAACAGGGTCGAATGCACGCCCATGCCAACCACGGCGGCCACCAGCAGCCACAGCGTATGCGTCATCCAGCCGACGGCGGCCACCGCCATGATCGCCAGTTCCATCCATTTGACGAAACGCGCCAGGCCCGCCTTTTCGAATTTGTCGGCCAACTGGCCCGCCGTGGCCGAGAACACGACATAGGGCAGGATGAACAGGCCAGGAATCAGGTTGGTAATGGTGGACGGGTCTAGCGTGGTCCAGCTCAGTGCATCGTAGGCAAGGATCACCATCAGGGCCGTCTTGAACAGATTGTCGTTGAAGGCGCCAAAGAACTGGGTCCAGAAGAAGGGCCCGAAACGGCGCTGCGACAATAAGGAAAACTGGCTGCTTTGACTCATGGCATGGGAGGAGGCGGGCTGAAGGAATCGCTAAAATACAGCACTATCCTGCGCACGACAATGTGAATGTCGTCCTCTTGCCCGGCGTCAATACAAAAAGTACGCCGCGGCCAATGCCAGTGATGCAGCCGAGCAGGGCTAGCCACTTGCCTTGGTCCGACTAAAATCGCCGGCCTCAGGGCAATAAAACACCGCACTCGTAGCGTGGGGCCTGGCGTTTGCTATCGCAGATCAAGAATGAACAGCCGCCCGCGCGATAACATGACGCGCCAGATCGACGTCGTCACGGTCGACTCCATCGTGCGCTTCATGCGCCAGCGCGAAGCGTCGGTGCAGGAAATCGTGGTGCAGGGGAATGAAGGCACTTGCTGCACGAACGAGGTGGCCGGGATGGCCACCTCGGCACCGTTAAAACACCCAGAGCTTATCGGCTGGCATGTGCAGCCAGTACTTGCCCGCTTCGAGCTTGTGGCGCGAATACGCGCGCAGGCTGATGTTCTCGGCACCAGCGCGCTCGAACAGGCATTCCCAGCGGTCGCCCAAATACATGCAGGTCAGCAGCGGCAACTCGATGGCGTTGTCCACCTGCGTGGCGCTGATCTTCACCTCTTCGACGCGGATCATGGTGGTGACGTCCGTGCCGACATTGGCGCCACGCGCCACGCCCTGCATGGCGGCGCCATCGATCAGCAGGCCCACGGCACTGCCATTACGCTGCAGCACCTTGCCGGGCAGGCGGTTGTTACTGCCCATGAATTCGGCCGTAAACAGGGTGTCGGGCGTTTCATACATGCTTTGCGGCGTGCCCTGCTGCTCGATCCTGCCGTTATTGAGCAGCAAGATACGGTCGGAAATGGCCATCGCCTCGCCCTGGTCATGCGTCACCATCAGGGCTGACAGGCCCAGGCGCACGATCAGTTCGCGCAGGAAGGCGCGCGCTTCCTCGCGCAACTTGGCGTCCAGGTTCGACAGCGGTTCGTCGAGCAGGATCACGGGTGGGTTGTACACCAGCGCTCGAGCGATTGCCACGCGCTGCTGTTGGCCACCGGACAGCTGATGCGGATAGCGTTCGCCCAAATGACCGAGACCCAGCTGCGTCAGTACTTCCTTGATGCGCGCGGCGATTTCCGTGCTGCCCATCTTGCGCAATTTGAGCCCATAGGCGACGTTGTCGAACACGGTCTTGTGCGGCCACAGCGCGTACGACTGGAACACCAGGCCCAGGTTGCGATGCTCGGCCGGCATCTCGAAGTGTTTCGCGCCATCGTAGACATTGCGCTCGCCGATCTCGATGGTGCCCGCCTTCGGGCTTTCCAGCCCGGCGACGGCGCGCAGCAAGGTCGTCTTGCCACTCCCCGAAGGCCCCAGCAAGGCGACCACTTCGCCTTTTTTCAGGTGCATGGAGACACCCTTCAGTATCTGGTTGGCCGCAGCGCCAGTGCCGTAGTCCAGGTACAACTCATTGACGGTCAATTCATTCATGATGTGGTCTCAGTCTATTTTTAGTTATGCAGCTCAGTTATGCAACTTCACGCCAAAGCGCAGCGCGATGCCCAGGCCGATGGCCACCAGGGTGATATTGATGAAGGACAGCGCCGCCACCAGGTCGGTCGAGCCGCCAGCCCACAGCGATACCAACATGGCGCCGATCACTTCCGTACCCGGCGAAAGCAGGTACACGCCGGTCGAATATTCACGCTCGAAGATCAGGAAGACCATCAGCCAGGCGCCCAGCAAGCCGTATTTGATCAGCGGCAAGGTCACGTCGCGCGTCACCTGGCCGCGGCTGGCGCCGACGGCGCGCGCCGCCTCTTCCAGCTCCGGTCCCACTTGCAGCAGCGCGGTAGAAATGAGGCGCATGCCGTACGCCATCCATACCACCGAATACGCCAGCCACAGGGCGAAGATGGTCGAGCGCACTTCGCGCAGCACGGGTATGACATGGCCACTCAGCCATAGGGCCACGCTGTTGTCCATGCCCTTGAGCATGCCGTCAAGCCAGGCTGGCACGAACAGGAACACCCACAGGAACGACAGGCCGGCCAGCAGGCCCGGCACGGCGCGCGGCACCAGCACGCTGTAGTCGAGCAGGCGCGTGATGCCGTCCTGCTTGCGGTGCATGGCCAGCGCGATGAAGCTGTAGCAGCCCACGGCCAGGGCGCCGCCGACGACACCGATCAGGATGGTGTTGACGATGCCGCGCACCAGCGATGGCTGCTCGAAAATATCGCGGAAATGCTGCAGTGTCAGCACGTCGGCCAAGTGCACGCCTTCGCCCCAGTACTGCACGAAGGAGCGCAATACGATACCCGTCAACGGCAAGATGATGGTGAAGATCAGCCAGCCGGCCAGCAAGGCAAAGGCCAGCCATTTCCAGCGACCCAGCGGCATGGCCTTGCTGCGCGCGCCCTTGCCCTTGATCGACACATACTTGTTGGCCGACTTGAGCAACCAGCGCTGTAGCATCACCAGCGGCATGGTCACCATCACCAGGCAGACGGCGACGGCGGCCATCAGATGGTAGGACGGCGTGCCCAGCTTGTTGGTCAGCTTGTACAGGTAGGTCGGCAGCACCAGATGGCCTTCCGGATCACCGAGCACCAGCACCAGGCCGAATACTTCAAAGCCAAGGAAGAACACCAGCACGCCCGCATATGCCAGCGCCGGCATGATCATCGGCAGCGACACATTGAGCATCACCTGGATCGGCGAGGCGCCGGCCACGCGGGCCGCTTCTTCGACATCGGAACCGAGGCTTTTCAGCGCCGAGGAGGCGTACAAGTAGACGTGCGGCACGTGCGTCAGGCCGGCGATGATGACGATGCTGGTGAACGAGTAAATATTCCAGGGCACGAAGCCGAGCAACTCCTTGGCCCATATCGAGTAAAAGCCCACGGGGCCCATCGAGACGACGTAGCCAAAGCCCATCACCATCGGCGAGACAAAAATGGGCACCAGCAGCATCGGCGCCACCCAGCCGCGGCCGGGCAAGTCGGTGCGCACCATCAGAAAGGCCAGCATGCCGCCCAGCGGCACGGCGATGACGGTCAGGCCGAAGGCCAGCATCAGGCCATTCTTGAAGGCCATGGCAAAATCGGGATCATCGAAGATGAAACGGTAGGAATCAAAGCCCAATTCGCGCACGGGCATGAAAAACGGCGCGTTCAAAAAGCTCTGGTAAAAAATCAGGAACAGCGGGAGGAAAATGGCGATCAGCGTGATCGTCACGACCACGCCGCGCGACCAGTTCAGGCGCGACAAGGGAGAGCGCGACCGTGCAGGCAGCGGCAAGATGGCAGTTTGCATGATGAATCCAATGTATGAAGGGGGCGGCGTGCGCCCGCGAGCCAGGCTCGCGGGCGGCCAAGACGGCGTTGGCTATTCCTACTTCTTGCCGGCGGTCTCTTTCCACTGCTTCAGGAAGGCCATGCGCTTGGCAGGTCCCAAAAACTGCAGGATGATCGGGTGTACGGGAATCGGCTTGACATTGGCTGCGCCGATTTGCTTGATCAGGTCGGCCGACGTGGTTTCGCCCGTGACGTCGGCGCGGATGGCGAATAGCTTGGCGCCATTGGCAATGATGGTCTGGCCGCGCTGCGACAAGATGTAATCGAGCCATAGCTTGCTGGCGTTGACGTTCTTCGCATTCTTGTTGATGAACTGCACGCGCGACAGGATCAGGGTGTAATCCTTGGGCAGCACCACGCCGATAGACGGATCGGTCTTGGCGCGCACCAGCGCATAAGAACCCAGCACGTTGTAGCCGATCAGGTTTTCCCCCGAGGAGATGCGCTCCATCATGGTGCCCGTCGACGACTGCACGCGCACCTTGGCCGTGCCGAACGCGTTTTGCAGCGCCAGAAATTGCGGGTATTCCTTGGCATCCTGCGCCATGAACATGAAGCCCACGCCCGATTTTTCGATATCGTAGGTGGTGACCTTGTCCTTGAATTTCGGCGTGGCGATCAGCTTGACGAAGTCGTCGTGATTCTTCGGCACTTCCTTCGGATCGAGCAAACGCTTGTTGTAGACGATGGCGGCCGGCTCGAATGTGGTGCCGTAAGCCTGGTCATCCCACATGGCCCAACCGGGAATCTTCGCCGCTTCGACCGATTTGTACTTGAGCGCATAACCATCGGAGGCCAGGCGCATCTGCAAGTCCATCGCCGACGACCACATCACATCGGCCGTATTGCCGCCGGCGGCCACTTCGGAAATGAAACGGTTATACACTTCGGTGGAATTCATGTCGTTGTATTCGACCGAGATGCCGGGATACAGGGCGCTGAAGTCCTTGATCAGCGGAGCGGCAGCCTTGCTGTCGGTGGCGCTGTAGATCACCACCTTGCCTTCCTTCTTGGCCGCGTCGATGATCTTTTGATAGTCGGCCGGATAGCCGGCCGGCACTTGCGCAAATACGGCGCTGGCCAGGCTGGCAAACGCGGTGGCAAGGGCAGCTTGAAGCAGGGTCTTGGTTTGCATGGGGTTGTCTCCGTCTATGGATAGGTTTTTTATTAGGATGTCGTTCAGCGCATCAAGCCAAGCTCATTCGCCTGCCTGGCATACTCATCGACCGCCTGCTTGACATACGCTGTCAGCTTCGGCCCCGTCAGGGCGAATGGGTACAGGCCGGCCTGCGCACGCCACTGCGCGAACTGCGGCGTAGCCATCACGCGGTCAAAGGTAGCCACCCAGCGCTGGTAATTTGCCTCGGGTACCTGGGGGCCCATCCATACGCCGCGAATGATCGGCCAGACCACGTCGAAGCCCTGCTCGCGCGCAGTCGGCACGCCGGCCAACACGCCAGGCAGGCGTTTTTCCGACAGTACCGCCAGCACGCGCGCATGGTTGGCGCTGGCGTTCAGGGTGGCCTCCGAGGTGTCGCCCGAGACCACCTGCACGTAACCGGCCTGCATCGCCGTAAACACTTCGCCGCCGCCCTCGAGCGCCACAAAACGCAGCACTTTCGGATCGATGCCGGCATGGCGCGCCAGCAACGCCATCTTCAGCCAGTCCTGGCTGCCGATGGTGCCGGAGACGCCGATCAGTACCTGGTCTGGATGCTGGCGCAGCGCCGCGATCAGGTCGGCCAGGCTCTTGTAGGGCGAATCGCTGCGCACGGCGATCATGCCGTAGTCGGCACCCAGCGCCGCCACCCAGCGCACGTCGCTCGCCTTCGCATTGCCGAACTTGCCCTGCGCCAAATTGAGCAGCGAACCGCCCGAAAACGCCACCAGGGTGTTCGCTTCCGCACGGCGTCGTTGCGATGCCATCGAGTGCCAGGCCACCGCACCGATGCCGCCGGGCAGATAGCTGATGCGCATTGGGCCCGCCAGGCCTGCCGCGCCCTCCTGCGCCAGGCCTTTTTTTGCCAGCTTGCAGGTCAGGTCCATGGCACCGCCCGGTTTGGACGGCACCACGCACTCGGCCGCAGCAAACGCCTGCGCCCCCGCGACGGCGGGCAGCAGGCACAGCAAAGACAGCAGCAGAGAACGCAGCATCGTCATGCCTTAGAAGCGGTGCTGGATGCCGGCCATCACACCGCGCTGGGTGTCGCCGAAACCGGCATCGTCGCGCGACAGGCTGACCAACTGATTGTGCTTGGCCTTGGCATAAGCGCCGGCCACGTACAGGTCAGTGCGCTTGGACAGCGCATAGCGCACGCGCGCCACGTACATGATCGGATCGGCATTCAGGTTGGCCGCCACATTCTTTACGTCCTGGTAGTAGATCACGCCCGTCAGGGTGATTGCCGGCGTGGTCATGTAGCTGACGCCGCCCCAGTACAAGGTGCCGCGCACGTCGGCCTTGCCGGCGGCAGCCGGATCGAGCTTGTAGTCGCGCGCCGCCGCCTGCACCTTCCACGGGCCATTGTCATACATGGCGCCCAGGTGGTACACAGTGGTCTTGTCGCGCGCGCCGCCAGCGATGGCATTGCCGTTCACCTGTTCATACGTCGCGAGCAGGCTGACAGGACCGGTCTTGTAGGTAACTGCCGTCGACAGCTTGGCGCTGTCCGAGTTGCCCGTCGACTGCTCGCCGACACCATACGAGGCGCCGTAGCTGAAGTCGCCCGTCTTGCCCGAGTACTTGACCAGGTTGTCGAAGGCGGTTGTCATGCCATACTTGCTCGGGCCCGTCGCGTTGGCCGAGGTAGCCCACGAGTAGAACGGCGCATACGCCATCGGATCGAACGGCAGCACAAAGTCATATACAGTGGTAAACGAGCGGCCCAGCACGACGCGGCCAAACGCACCTTCCAGGCCCACATTGGCCTGGCGCTTGAACAGCGCGCCGTCGGCTGCGCCCGTGTCGACCAGGATGCCGCCTTCCAGATTGAAGACCGCTTTCAGGCCGCCACCCAGGTCTTCGCTGCCCAGGATGCCCCAGCGCGAGGTGTTCATGCCGCCGGAGCTCACTTGCGTCATCGAGCTCTTGTTCGGACCGGCGTTGCTGGTGTTGCTGATACCAGCGTCAAGGCGGCCATACAGGGTCACGTTCGACTGGGCCTGGGCGCTGCCGGCTGCGGCGAGCACCGCCATGGCGGCCAGCGAGAATGCAGTTTTCTTCATGTGAAGTGTCTCCCTTAGATATAGTTATTAGTGATATGCCTGATCCATTTCATGAATCAGAGTCACACTATATGAGCGTCAGCCTTTCAATTGGCTTTCAGCACGACAAGTGTCGCCAGCCAGCCACAATCGAGCCCAACATATTCATCGCCCCCCTGCCGCCACGCTTACACTGGAGCATTTCAACGAATGGCGGAGACCATGCGCATATTATTAGTGGAAGACCATCTGGAGCTATCGCACTGGCTGGCAAAGGCCCTGCGCGACGCGCACCTGACGGTGGAGACCGCCCACAACGGCGCCGATGCCGACGCCCTGCTGCACACGCAGGAATACTCGCTGGTGCTGCTCGACCTGACCCTGCCGAAGATGGACGGCCTGGACGTGCTGCGCCGCCTGCGCGCGCGTGGGGGCACGCGCGGCAAGACTCCCGTCATGATACTCACGGCGCGTGGCGGCCTGGATGAAAAAGTGCAGGGCCTGAACCTGGGCGCCGACGACTACATGGCCAAGCCGTTCGAACTGGCCGAACTGGAAGCGCGCGTGAAAGCCCTGCTGCGCCGCAGCCAGGGCAACGAAGCGCTGGTGCATACCTGCGGCGCGCTCAGTTTCGACACCGTCACGCGCATGTTCAGCTATGCCGGCGCCCCTTTTCCCCTGACGCCGCGCGAACACGCGGTGCTCGAAGCGCTGATCACGCGCTCCGGACGTGCAGTATCGAAGGAAAAGCTATTCGACGAAGTCTTCGCGCTGGCCGACGACGTTAATCTGGACGCCATCGAACTGTATATCCACCGCGTACGCAAAAAACTTGAAAGCAGCTTGGAAAACGGCATCGACAGCGGCGCGCCCGACGGCGCCGTCATCACCACTCTGCGCGGCATCGGCTACCTGCTGCAGCCGCGCAGCGCCATGGCGCTGGCTGCAGCAAAATGAGCGACGCCATGCAACGCCCGCGCAGGCCCCTGTTCGAGCGCCTGCGCCGGCGCTGGGCGCTGGGCCGGCCGCTGGGCAGCCTGCGCAGCCAGTTGCTGCGCTGGCTGCTCATACCGCTGGCGATGCTGGTGCTGCTCGACGCTTTTTTTGTCTACCGCAATGCGCTCGACGCCGCCGACATGGCTTATGACCGCTCCCTGCTGGCATCGACGCGGGCGCTGGCCGAGCGCGTCTCCATCGTCGGCGGCAAGGTGGTGGCAGAAGTGCCTTACGTGGCGCTCGACAGCTTCGAAACCGATACCCTCGGCCGCATCTATTACAAGGTCACAGGCATCAACGGCGAACTGGTCTCGGGCTATGGCGACTTGCCGCGCGTGCCGAAAAACGTGCCCCGTTCGCAAAACTATCCGGCCCTGGTGCGCTTCTACCACGCCGATTACCATGGTAAGCCGATCCGCATCGCCGCCCTGCTGCAACCGGTGTATGACGACTCGATGCGCGGCATCGCCCTGATACAGGTTGCTGAAACACTCGATGCGCGGCGCGGCCTGTCGAACCAGATCCTGTTCGATACCCTGAGCTGGCAGGCGGCAATGATACTGGTGATGGGCGCGCTCGTGTGGTTTGCCGTACGCCTGGTGCTGCGGCCGCTGATGCGTTTGAAAACGGAAGTCGAGACGCGCACCCTGTCCGATCTGTCCGACGTCGATCCCACGCTGGTGCACAAAGAAATGCGCCCGCTGGTGAGCGCCATGAACGGCTCCATGTCGCGCTTGCAGCAACTGATCGCCAGCCAGCGTCGCTTCATCGCGGACGCCTCGCACCAGCTGCGCACGCCGTTGACGGTACTGAAAACCCAGGCCGAACTGGCCCTGCGCGAGTGCGACCGCCAGGCCGGCGCGGCGTCCGACATGGCCGCCCTGCGCGACATCGTACGCTCGATCGCCAGCACCACCGATTCGACCGTACTCTTGGCCAACCGCCTGCTGACCCTGGCGCGCATCGAGCATGGCAGCGACAGCCTGGCCATGGATATCGTCTCGCTGCGCCGCGTGGCGCAGCAGTTAGGGCTGGCAATGGCCATGACTGCCGTCGGCAAGCATATCGATTTATCGCTGGAAGCGCCCGACGACGCGCCCGTGCATGGCCAGGCCTTGCTGCTGCACGAACTGCTGGCCAACCTGGTCGACAATGCCCTGCGCTACACGCCGCAGGGCGGCAGCGTGATCCTGCGCGTGCGCGCGGCGCAGACAGAGAACGGACACGGCGCCATGCTGGAGGTGGAAGACAGCGGCCCCGGCATCGCGCCGGGTGAACGCGAACGCGTATTGACGCCGTTCTACCGGGTCGGCGCGGCACTCGAGAGCAACCCTGGCGGCGCAGGACTGGGCCTGGCCATCGTGCGCGACATCGCCGCCCTGCACGGCGCCCGGCTGGAGTTGGCAACGGCCTCCAATGGGCATGGGCTGAAGGTCAGCGTGCATTTCAGGGCGATCACCTGAGGCACTGCACGGATATATCTTCGACATTAAGTGTTGCCGCAAACCAACACATGGTTTATTTTCAATGTTTTTTAAATAATTGCCTTACACAAACATATTTATCCCTATATAATTCGCCTCCCATTACGCAACGAGACAATCTCTGCGCGTTAATTATCAATAGGATTAAAAATGAAAAAGCAATTGTTCGCAGCCGTCGTCGGCGCCGCCCTGGCATTCCCATTGTTCGCCCAAGCTGAAGGCGCTTACATCGGCGCTAACGTCGGCCGTTCGGAATTGAAACTGTCGGGTGATTTCGGTTCTGGCAAAGACAACAAAACCGGTTACAAAGCTTACGCTGGCTACGACTTCACGCAAAACTTCGGCGCAGAAGCCGGCTATGTCAATTTCGGCAAAGTGAAAGATAGCGAAAACAATGATTCGGTGAGCGTTGACACCAGCGCATTTTACGTCGCCGCCACCGGCACCCTGCCACTGAACGAACAGTTTTCGCTGTTCGCCAAGGCTGGCGTGTCGCAAAATCGCACCAAATTTAATGTTGACGCGATGGGTTTCAATTTCAACGTGTCGAAAAACAAAACCGCTGCCCTGTTTGGCATCGGCGCTGCTTACAACATCAACAAAAACCTGTCGGCTGTTGCTGAGTATGAAAACTTTGGCAAGACGCTGAGCGTGAACGGCGCGACTGTAAAAGCCGACCTGCTGTCGATCGGCCTGCGCTACAAGTTCTAATTCACGCTTGCGCGAATGCAACCCCAGCCGCTGTAAGGGCTGACAAAAAACCGGCTGGCAAGCCGGTTTTTTTATGCGCGCGTGGCGCGCCAGCGGCACCGATGTTAAGATCGCACCCTGGAATTGACTGAAAGCCCCGCCATGATGACCAAAGAAGATGTAACCGAACTGTTCGCCAATATCGCCGAGAACGCGCCGTGGGATTTGTCCCAGCCGCTACTGTGGGGCTATTACTTCACCAATCCCACGTCCGAGCCGCTGGAGCAGGCCGCCACCTTGCTGGCACTGCAGGGCTACCGCCCGGTGGAACTGTATCAGCCCGAACTGGACGACCCGGCCGCCGCCCCCGTGTGGGTGCTGCATGTGGAAAAAGCCGAAGTGCATGACGTCGAGAGCCTGCATGCACGCAATGGCGAACTGATGGTGTTTGCCCAGGAAAACCAGTTGGCCAGCTACGACGGCATGGATGTCGGTCCGGTCGGTACCGCAGCGTAGGTCGGATGAGGTCCGAAGGACAGTAATCCGACAACATTGTTGGCACGGCCTTGGCACGGCCGGTGGTGATGTCGGATTACGCTGCGCCTCGGCGGCCCCGCTAATCCGACCTACATCACAAACGCAAAACGGCGCCCGAGGGCGCCGTTTTGCATGCAGCTTTGTAAAAATCAGCTCAGGTTTTCCAGGCGGATCTTGGTCACCATACCCACCACGCTCTGGAGCGCTTCCATCTTTTCGATGGCCGCCGTGACGTTCTTTTCCTGCGTCTGGTGCGTCAGCATGATGATGTCGGTATGCGTCTCGCCTTCGGCCGGCTCTTTTTGCAGCATGGCGTCGATCGAAATGCCGCGTTCGGCCAGGATGCGCGTCAAGTCGGCCAGCACGCCCGGCTGGTCGGCCACGTGCATGCGCAGGTAGTAGCTGGTGGTAATTTCCGACATCGGCAAAATCGCGATATCGGTCATCGCGTTCGGCTGGAAGGCCAGGTGCGGCACGCGGTGTTCCGGGTCGGCCGTGGCCAGGCGCGTAATGTCGACCAGATCGGCGATCACCGACGAGGCGGTCGGTTCGGCGCCCGCGCCGCGGCCCGAATACAGGCTGGCGCCAACGGCGTCGCCGTGCACCAGCACCGCATTCATGGCCCCTTCCACATTGGCGATCAAGCGCTTGGCCGGGATCAGGGTCGGATGCACGCGCAACTCGATGCCTTCCACGCCATTGACGGTGGCGCGCTTGGTAATGCCCAGCAGCTTGATGCGGTAGCCCAGTTGCTCGGCGTAGCGGATGTCAACGGCATTGAGATTGCTGATGCCTTCCACGTAGGCCTTGTCGAACTGCACCGGGATGCCGAAGGCGATGGCCGACATGATGGTGGCCTTGTGCGCGGCATCGATGCCTTCGATGTCGAAGGTGGGATCGGCTTCCGCGTAGCCCAGTTCCTGCGCCTGTTTCAGCACGGTGGCGAAATCGAGGCCCTTGTCGCGCATTTCTGAGAGGATGAAATTGGTGGTGCCGTTGATGATGCCGGCGATCCATTCGATGCGGTTGGCCGTCAAGCCTTCGCGCAGCGCCTTGATGATGGGGATGCCGCCGGCGACAGCCGCCTCGAATGCCACCATCACGCCCTTGTCCTGGGCGGCGGCAAAGATTTCGTTGCCATGCACGGCCAGCAGGGCCTTGTTGGCCGTCACCACGTGCTTGCCGTTGGCGATGGCCTGCATCACCAGGGTTTTCGACAGGTCGTAGCCACCGATCAGTTCGACGACGATGTCGATCTCGGGATCGTTGACGATCAGCTGCGGGTCATTGACGACCTTGCAGGCGCCGGCGACCAGCGCTTCGGCGCGCGCCACATCGCGCACGGCGACGGCAACGACTTCAATGCTGCGGCCGGCGCGACGCTTGATTTCTTCCTGGTTGCGTTTCAGGACGCTGAACGTGCCGTAACCGACATTGCCCAGGCCCAGCAGACCGATCTTGATGGATTTCATAATTGTGCTTGAGTGCTCATAAGTGGCGCCCTTGGGGGGGCGCCAGGTTGATCGGTATGGTTGATCGAGATGCTGCTGGCTGGTTCAGCCGCGGCCGTGACGCTTGCGGTAACCTTCGAGGAAGCGCGCGATGCGTCCCATGGCCTCGGTCAGGTCATCGGAGTTGGGCAGGAAGACGACGCGGAAATGGTCGGGCGCGATCCAGTTAAACCCCGTGCCCTGCACGATCAGGACCTTCGCTTCGGCCAGTAATTCATAGGCAAACTGCTGGTCGTCGGCGATCGGATAGATCTCCGGGTCCAGGCGCGGGAACATGTACAGCGCGGCCTTGGGCTTGACACAGGTGACGCCCGGAATATCGGTCAGCAGCTTGTGCGCCAGGTCGCGCTGTTTCAACAGGCGCCCGCCAGGCCCCACCAGGTCTTGTATGCTCTGGTAGCCGCCAAGCGCCGTCTGGATGGCAAACTGCCCCGGCGCGTTGGCGCATAGCCGCATCGAGGCCAGCATATTGAGGCCTTCGATGTAGTCTTTCGCGTGGCGTTTTTCACCCGAGACCACCATCCAGCCGGAGCGGTAGCCGCAGGAGCGGTAATTTTTCGACAAGCCATTCATGGTGATGAACAATACGTCGTCGGCCAGCGAGGCGATCGACACGTGCTCGGCTTCGTCGTACAACACCTTGTCGTAGATCTCGTCGGCGAAAATGATCAGCTGGTGCTGGCGCGCCAGTTCGACGATCTGCTGCAGCACCGGCACCGGGTACAGCGCGCCGGTAGGATTGTTCGGGTTGATGACGACGATGGCTTTCGTTTGCGGCGTGATCTTGCGGCGCATATCCTCGATATCGGGATACCACTCGTTCTGCTCGTCGCAGACATAATGCACGGGATTGCCGCCCGACAGGCTGACGGCGGCCGTCCACAGCGGATAGTCAGGCGCCGGCACCAGCACCTCGTCGCCACTGTTGAGCAAGGCATTCATCGCCATGACGATCAATTCCGAGGCACCGTTGCCCAAGTAAATATCATCGATGGTCACGCCGGCGATATTCTTGCTCTGCGTGTAGTGCATGACGGCCTTGCGCGGCGCGAACATGCCTTTCGAATCCGTATAGCCGGCCGCGTTGTGCAAATTGAGCATCATGTCGCGCACGATTTCATCGGGCGGGTCGAAGCCGAATACGGCCAGGTTGCCGATATTGAGCTTGGTGATCTTGTGGCCTTCTTCTTCCATTTGCCTGGATTTTTCCAGGACCGGCCCGCGGATGTCGTAGCAGACGTCCGCCAATTTATTCGATTTCTGAATCGGTCGCAAAATAAATCCCTGTCGTGATGCGGCGCGGCCGGCCTACGCTTGCAGCATGAAAGCCGCGCCAGAACTGTGAACCCCTGAGACTGCAATGCGAAAACAGCCATTCTCGCCGAAAGCAGCCCATTTTATCAAATTAAACATGGCAAACTGCAGCATTTCGCGCCGTTTATGCCACGCTACCAGGCACGCGCATGCTTTTCCTACCGGACGCTCTTCATCTTCCCTTAATCTTTGCCTATTACTATGGCGGGCGGCCGCTACCACTGTTGCGCCAAAGCATAGCCAACAGATTGCAAATTGGAAAGGATGTTGCTTTTCAATCGCTCTTTTTTAGCATTTATGGCATGCTTACGCCCTTGGCCGCAGCGCTACCAAACCGCGCGCGCACCGATCAACCGACACGAACAGCCCGGACATCGTCATGAAACTTCATGCCAGCAGCACCCTACAATACCAAACCGTCACAGGCTACGACGAAAATGGCGTGGAGATCAATGCCCAGCCGTACAACTATAGCCTGATCATCATGCCGGAAATGCCGCCACGGGCGTGGGACGTGGGCAGTTTCGAGCAACTGAGCGAGGCGCATTTCGCGCAAATCCTGGCCGACGCGCCAGATGTGGTCATCCTCGGCACGGGCGAGCGCCAGCGTTTCGTGCATCCGAAACTGACGGCCGCGCTGACCATGCGCCGCATTGGCGTCGAGTGCATGGATAGTCAGGCAGCCTGCCGTACCTACAACATCCTGATGGGCGAGGGCCGCAAAGTTACCCTGGCCCTGATCATGGCTCCCGGCGCAGGCAGCGCTGCATGAAGATCAACGTCAACGAACTGCATAGCTCGCGGCTGTTGATGTGGTCACTGCTGGGCATTTTCATCGTCACCACCCTGTATGCGCTGGGCGTGCGCACCCTGGTGCCGCCCGACGAGGGCCGCTACGCCGAGATGGCACGCGAAATGTTCGTCACGGGCGACTGGATTACTACGCGCCTGAACGGCATCAAATACTTTGAAAAGCCGCCGCTGCAAACGTGGATGAATGCGCTGACCTTCGCCGCCTTCGGTCTGGGCGAATGGCAGGCACGCCTATGGACTGGCCTGTGCGGCATCATCGGCGTGTGCATGACGGCTTGCGCAGGCAAGAAAGTGTTCGGTCCGCGCGTGGGCTTGTATGCCGGCCTGGTGCTGGCGTCCAGTCTGTTCTGGCTCGCTTCCGGCCAGATCAATTCGCTCGACATGGGCCTGTCGGGCATGATGAGCATAACCTTGGGCAGCCTGCTGATCGCCCAGCGCGACGATGCCACCGCGCATGAACGGCGCAACTGGATGCTGGTCTGCTGGGCCGGCATGGCGCTGGCCGTGCTGGCCAAGGGCTTGATCGGCATCGTGCTGCCTGGCGCCGTACTGGTGCTGTACACGCTGTGTGCGCGCGACTGGAGCATCTGGACGCGTTTGCACCTGGTCAAGGGCTTGCTGGTGTTCTTTGCCATCGCCACGCCCTGGTTCGTGCTGGTCGCCCTGCGCAATCCGGAGCAACCGCATTTCTTTTTCATCCATGAGCATTTCCAGCGTTTCCTGATGAAGGGGCACCAGCGCGAAGGCGCTTGGTACTACTTCCTGGTCTTGCTCATTCCCGGCATCCTGCCGTGGATAGGCGTGCTGCCGCAAAGCCTGGCCGCCGCCTTCAAGCGCCAGGAAGGGACCTTCCAGCCCCGCTTGATGCTGCTGGCCTGGGCCATCTTCATTTTCTTTTTCTTCAGCTATTCGACCTCGAAGTTACCTGGCTACATCGTCCCCATTTTCCCGGCGCTGGCATTGCTGGTGGGGCTGTTCCTGGAATCGGCCTCGCGCCGCCAGCGCATGCTGGCCGCCGGCCTGCTGTGCGTGCTGGGCGCGGCCATCCTGATCGGCGGGCCGATCGGTTTCAATCACGCTAGCGGACGCGATCCGGCCGAACTGGCAGCACTCAAGGGTTACCAGGCATGGGTGATGGCGGCCGGCTTCTTCGCCCTGGCCGGCGGCGCGCTGGCCTTGTTGCATGCGCGCCAGCTGCGCCGCGACATGACCGTGCTGACGATCGCCGGCGCCGGCTTCCTGGCCACGCACTGCATCTTGGCCGGCTCCGAACTGTATGGCCAGAACCGCGCAGGCACCGCCATACTGCCGCAGATCCAGGCAGAACTGACGGCCGACACCAAACTCTATTCGGTCGGCATCTATGAACAGTCGCTCACGTATTACCTGCAGCGGCCGGTGATCCTCGTCGATTACTGGGATGAATTTACGTTTGGCCTGAAACAGCAGCCTGAACTGTCTATGCCGAGCATCGATGCATTCATCACACAGTGGACCAACGATGCCAACGCCGGCGTGCGCGACATGGCCATTATCAGCCTGCAGCGTTACAAGGACTTGCAACAACGTGGCGTACCCATGCGTGTCATTGCCGAGGATGCGCGCCGCATGGTGATTGCCAACAAATAAAGTTTACAGGCGCGCGAGGCAGCACGGCGCGCGCCCTCACCACTGCAGCAGCAGTCGCAGTAGCGGATTTTTTCACCGCTGCAGCGGCTGCGCCGCCATACTGACGATATAAAATAAGCTTGCCTGCCAGCGAACCTTGACCGCATTGACGGCCTCGGCGACACCGCCCCTGACAATATATAGACCCAAGAACCGCGCCCCATGACCTCTACCCTGCCCTTTTTGCCCTTTTCCAAACCCACCATCGATGAAGCAACCATCGCCGCCGTCGGCGAAGTGCTGCGCTCGGGCTGGATCACCAGCGGCCCGAAGGTGCAAGCCTTCGAAGCCCAACTGTCAGAGTATTTTGGCGGGCGCCCGGTGCGCACCTTCAATTCTGGCACTTGCACCATGGAAATCGCACTGCGCATCGCCGGTGTCGGCCCTGGTGACGAAGTCATCACCACGCCCGTGTCGTGGGTAGCGACCGCCAACGTCATCATCGAAGTCGGCGCCACGCCCGTATTTGCCGACATTGACCCGGTCACGCGCAATATCGATCTCGACAAACTTGAAGCGGCCATCACGCCACGCACGAAAGCCATCATTCCCGTCTACCTGTCGGGTCTGCCCGTCGATATGGACCGCCTGTACGCAATTGCTGAAAAGTATAATTTACGCGTCGTGGAAGACGCGGCGCAAGCGTTCGGCTCCACCTGGAAGGGCAAGCGCATCGGTGCGTTTGGCGACTTTGTCTCGTTCAGCTTCCAGGCCAACAAGAATATCACCACGGGCGAAGGCGGCTGTCTCGTCCTCAACAACCTGGAAGAAGCCAAGCTGGCCGAGAAATACCGGCTGCAAGGCGTCACCCGCAGCGGCGTCGACGGCATCGATGTCGATGTGTTGGGCGGCAAATACAATATGAGCGACATCATGGCTGCCATCGGCCTGGGCCAGTTCGCCAACATCGAGGCCATCACGGCCCACCGCCGCGCGCTGGCACGCCATTATTTCGCGCAATTGGGCAGCGATTTCGAAGCGGCAAGCGGCGCGCAGCTGCCCGTGCAAGACTTTGAAAACAGCAACTGGCATTTGTTCCAGATCATCCTGCCCGACAACGGCCCCGGCACGCGCGCCGCGTTCATGCAGCAAATGGCGCAGCAAAACGTGGGAACGGGCTATCATTACGCACCAATACACTTGTTTTCCCTGTACCGCGAACGCGGCTTTACCGAAGGCATGTTCCCCGTCTCGGAAAAGATCGGCCGCCTGACCGTGACCTTGCCGATGTTCTACGCCATGACCACAGAAGACGTGGAGCGGGCTGTCGCCAGCGTCAAATCCATCCTCATCAAATGAGCAGCGCATCGATGAAACCTGAACTATCCATTATCATTCCAATCTACAACGAGCAAGATGGCTTGGCCAGCTTGTTCGCCCGTCTGTACCCGGCCCTCGATGCCTTGCAAACGAGCTACGAGATCATCTTCGTCAATGATGGCAGCAGCGACAATTCGGTGGCCATTCTGGCGGAACAGTTCCGCCAGCGCCCAGACGTCACGCGCGTGATCTTGTTCAACGGAAATTACGGCCAGCACATGGCAATCCTGGCCGGCTTTGAAGCCTCGCGCGGGCAGATCATGATCACGCTCGACGCCGACTTGCAGAACCCGCCGGAAGAAATCGGCAACCTGGTGGCGAAGATGCGCGAAGGCTACGATTATGTGGGCTCGATCCGGCGCAAGCGGCAAGATTCTGCATGGCGCACGCTGGCGTCGAAGATGATGAACCGCCTGCGCGAAAAGATCACGAATATCAAGATCACCGACCAGGGCAATATGCTGCGCGCGTATGGTCGCAATGTCATCGACTTGGTCAACCAGTGCGCCGAAGTCAACACCTTCGTGCCGGCCCTGGCCTACACGTTTGCCCGCAAGCCCACGGAAATTACCGTCGAGCATGAAGAACGGGCTGCCGGCGAATCAAAATACTCGCTGTACAGCCTGATCCGCCTCAATTTCGACCTGGTGACGGGCTTTTCGCTGATTCCCCTGCAAATCTTTTCCATGCTGGGCATGGCGATGTCGCTGGGCTCGGCATTGCTGGTGGTATTCCTGCTGGTGCGCCGCTTCCTGCTGGGCGCGGAGGCCGAAGGCGTATTTACCCTGTTTGCCATCGCCTTCTTCTTCATGGGCGTGATCCTGTTCGGCATCGGCCTGGTGGGCGAATACGTGGGACGCATCTTCCAGCAAGTGCGTGCCCGTCCCCGCTATGTGGTGCAAACCATCTTGCAAGACGGCATGGCCCAGGCGGAAGCGGAGGCGCCAGCGTATGTGCGCCTGGACAAGCGCCAGGTGAGCCGCTGATGGGCGCGCCACGCGCCGTCGTCTTCGGCTACCACAATGTCGGTGTGCGCTGCATCAAGGTGCTGCTGGCCGGTGGCGTCGATATCGCCCTGGTCGTCACGCATGAAGACAGCGCCACGGAAAACCTGTGGTTCGAATCCGTCGCCAGCCTGTGCCTGGCCGAAGGCATCGCCTGCATCACGCCTCTGGACGCGCGCGCGCCGGAACTATTGGAGCAGGTGCAAGCGGCCAAGCCGGACATGCTGTTCAGCTTTTATTATCGCCACATGTTGCCCGCTAGCATATTGGAAGTGGCTCCCGCCTACAATATGCACGGCTCGCTGCTGCCGCAGTTCCGCGGTCGCGCGCCCGTCAACTGGGCCGTGCTGCATGGCGCCACGGAAACGGGTGCCAGCCTGCATGAAATGACCGTCAAGCCCGACGCCGGCGCCATCGTGGCACAAACGGCCGTACCCATCCTGCCCGACGATACGGCGTATGAAGTCTTCGGCAAGGTCACCGTGGCGGCAGAACAAACGCTGTGGGGCGTGCTGCCGGCCCTGCTGAACGGTACGGCACCGCGCCTATTGAACGATCTGCGCCAAGGCGGCTATTTTGGCGGACGCAAGCCGGAAGACGGCCGCGTCGACTGGACGTTACCCGCGCAGCAAGTATACAACCTGCACCGCGCCGTCGCCCCTCCTTATCCGGGTGCCTTCACCGAAGTTGACAATGTCATTTACACCATCGAAAAAGCGCGTTTGAGCAAACGTTGCGCAGGAAGTTTGCCACTCGGCTTGGCGGTAGTGGATAATTGCATCTTTGGCGTCTGCGGAGACGGTCGCCTGTTGGCCATTTCCGCGCTGAGGGCTGCCGGGGAGCCAATTTCGGCTCATCAATTGCAGGCCAGGCTGACCGCCCGCGCCAGCACACACTGATATCACTCAAGAGAATCTCACATGAAAAAAGTCCTCATTTTAGGCGTCAACGGCTTCATCGGCCACCATCTGTCCAAGCGCATCCTGGAAACCACAGACTGGCATGTCTACGGCATGGACATGAACACGGACCGCATCACGGAATTGCTGGAAGATGACAACTACAAGTCGCGCATGCACTTCTTTGAAGGCGACATCACGATCAACAAGGAATGGGTCGAGTACCACGTCAAAAAATGCGATGTGATCCTGCCGCTGGTGGCCATCGCCACGCCGTCGACCTATGTCAAGCAACCGCTGCGCGTGTTCGAACTGGACTTTGAAGCCAACCTGCCTATCGTGCGCTCGGCTGCCAAGTACGGCAAGCACCTGGTTTTCCCGTCGACCTCGGAAGTGTATGGCATGTGCCATGACGAGGAATTCGATCCGGAAAACTCGGAACTGATCTGCGGCCCGATCAACAAGCCACGCTGGATCTATTCGAACGCCAAGCAGTTGATGGACCGCGTAATCTGGGGCTACGGCATGGAAGGCTTGAACTTCACGCTGTTCCGCCCATTCAACTGGATCGGTGCCGGCCTGGACTCGATCCACACGCCGAAAGAAGGTTCCTCACGCGTGGTGACACAATTCTTCGGCCATATCGTACGCGGCGAGAACATCTCGCTGGTCGATGGCGGCGCGCAAAAACGCGCGTTCACCTATATCGATGACGGTATCGATGCGCTGATCCGTATCATCGCCAACAAGAATGGCATCGCTAGCGGCAAGATCTACAACATTGGCAATCCAGTTAACAATTACTCGATCCGCGACCTGGCCGGCATGATGCTGAACCTGGCCGCCGAGTACCCGGAATACGCCGAAGGCGCGAAACACGTGAAAATCGTGGAAACGACCTCGGGCGCCTACTACGGTGCCGGCTACCAGGACGTGCAAAACCGCGTGCCGAAAATCACGAATACCTGTGAAGAACTGGGCTGGGCGCCAAGCACCACCATGGCCGATTCCCTGCGCAATATTTTCGACGCCTACCGCAGCCAGGTAGCCCAAGCCAAAGCATTGATGGATTAATGTTGAGCAAGCCGTTCCTGACCCTCAAAATCGACGTCGATACCTATCGCGGCACCCGTGAAGGCATGGGCAATCTGGTGCGCATGCTGACCGCGCACCAGGCCAAGGCTACCTTTCTGTTTTCGCTGGGCCCCGACCATACGGGCTGGGCCCTGCGGCGGGCCTTGAAACCCGGCTTTTTCAGCAAGGTGTCG
The DNA here is from genome assembly GCF_029892305.1 of Janthinobacterium sp. CG_23.4. NCBI lineage: Bacteria > Pseudomonadati > Pseudomonadota > Betaproteobacteria > Burkholderiales > Oxalobacteraceae > Janthinobacterium > Janthinobacterium sp. CG_23.4. Next base: position 3,462,702 of record NZ_JARXUX010000001.1, read on the forward strand.
CGCACTTCGGTGGTCGAGCACTATGGCTTGAAAACATTGATGTATGGCACCTTGCTGCCGGGACCCGATATCGGCAAGCAATGCGCTGCGCAATTGCGCGCCGTGCGCGATGCCGGCTTCGAGTGCGGCATCCACACCTGGGATCACACCCTGTGGCAAGACAACGTGGCCAAGCGCAACACCGCCTGGACCGTCAACATGATGCGCAAGGCTGCCAACCGCTACGAACAGGTATTTGGAACAAAGGCGCACACACACGGCGCGGCCGGCTGGCAAATGAATGTCAGCGCCTTTGTCGAACACGACACGGCCGGCTACCGCTTTGCCTCCGATGGCCGCGCCATGCTCGACGCGCGCGGCGCCATGCTGCATCCGGGCAATGGCCCACACCGCGTGCGCAATGGCAACACCATCTTGCAATGCGTGCAATTGCCCACCACCTTGCCCACCCTGGACGAGTTGCTCGGCTGCGAAATCGACGGCAAGCTGATCACGACCGGCAATGTTGCCGCGCATATATTGTCGCTGACGCAGGAAAATCCCCGCGACCACGTATATACCTTGCATGCGGAACTTGAAGGACAGAAACTCGCCCCCATTTTCGAACAACTGCTGGCTGGCTGGAAAGCTCAGGGCTACCAGTTTGCGGCGATGGGCGATTATTATGAAAAGATACGCCATACCGACTTGCCCGTTTGCCCCGTCACCTGGGATCAGTTACCTGGGCGTTCGGGACGCCTGATTGTGCAGGGCAAAGCGGCCTGAATGCTGTATTGTTGCACCTGGATGCGTTGCCAGATTAAAAAAAACAGCGCTGATGATCACCGTTCAGGAGAGAACCTGTGGCTGATAGCCTATCCCTCGTTAGCATGCCCGACTTTAACGCCACCATGACAAACGGCAAGACCTTTCAGTTGCTGGGCCGCCCAGCCAAGGCCACGGTGCTGTTTTTCTATCCGAAGGACAACACCCCCGGCTGCACGACTGAAAACATCGCCTTCCGTGACGCCTATCCGCAATTTGTCGCCGCCGGCGCGGAAATCTATGGCATCAGCCGCGATTCACTGCGCTCGCACGAAAGCTTCAAAGCCAAGCTGGAACTGCCGTTCGAACTCATTTCCGACCCGGACGAAGCCGTTTGCCTACTGTTCAACGTCATGAAGATGAAACAGATGTACGGCAAGACCGTGCGTGGCGTCGAGCGCAGTACGTTTGTGATTGACGCCCAGGGCCGATTGGTGAAAGAATGGAGAGGCGTGAAGGTCGCAACTCACGTGGAAGAAGTGCTGGAATTCGTAGCGCATCTGAGTTGATCATCTGTTTTGATCGTATGCGCGTTGTCGGCATCGAGCCAGCTTAGTTCGCAATTATCTCAACCTTAGCTCAACCGCAGTTCAGTTCACGGTACCTATCGCCATTTTGAGTCAACGAAGCGCCTCCACCCACTCCGCCAGGCGGGCCTGTAGCCCGCCGATGGCATCCATGACCGGCCATGCTGCCGGGCTTCCGGCAGTCTCTCGTCCTGTAGCATTGTTGTCCTCCCGCATCCCCCCCATGAGAAGTGCCGCCAGAAGCTGGCTGCCCATGGGCGATTCATTCCAGAAATTTTTTGATTGAGATCCTGATGCCACTGCCAAAATTACCGAGCAAGCCAGCCACCATCCTGGCCACCCAAGATTACCCAAGCGCAGGCGCAGCGCGCCCGGCCAGCAAAACCCCGGCAGCCAAGAAAGTGGCTGCCCCCGTCATGCAAGCGGCGATCGCCGACGTTGCCAAGCCGGTCCGCAATGCGGCCACAAAGATCAAGCAAGTGGCAGCCCTGATGGCCGCCAAGCCTGCACCGGCGCCAGCCGCTAGCGTGCCTGTGGCCGCCCCGGCTGTCGCACCTGCTGCGCTGGCCAAAGCCGCACCGGCGGCAAAAGGCAAGGTCACGCCGATCAAATCCGTCAAGCAGGCCGAACAGCCACATCCGGCCAAGCACAAGGCGGTCGAAGTGCAGCTCAAGTCGTCCGCCAGCCGCGCCGCCGACCAGCGCGGCATCAGCAAGCTGTTCGTGCTCGACACCAACGTGCTGATGCACGACCCATCATCGCTGTTCCGCTTCGAAGAACACGATGTGTACCTGCCAATGATGACGCTAGAAGAGCTCGACAACCATAAAAAGGGCATGACGGAAGTTGCGCGCAATGCACGCCAGGTATCGCGCACGCTCGACGCCCTGATCAGCAACACGGATGACGACGCCATCGAACACGGCATCTTGCTGTCCAAGCTGGGCAACAAGGATGCCAAGGGCCGCTTGTTCTTCCAGACGCGTTTGCAAAGCGCCGACCTGCCAGTAGGCTTACCAGTAGGCAAGGCGGACAACCAGATCCTGGCCGTGGTGCGCTCGCTGGAGTCGGAACAGGAAGGCCGCCCGGTGGTGCTGGTATCGAAAGATATCAATATGCGCATCAAGGCGCGCGCCCTGGGCTTGCCGGCCGAAGATTACTTCAACGACCATGTGCTGGAAGACACGGACTTGCTGTACTCGGGCATCGTGCAGTTGCCGGACGACTTCTGGAATAAGCACGGCAAGGACATGGAATCGTGGCAGGAAAGCAAGAACGGCTATAGCGCCACCTTCTACCGCGTGACGGGCCCCTTCATTCCATCGCTGCTGGTCAACCAGTTCATCTACCTGGAACCGAAAAACGGCGAAACGCCGTTCTACGGCCAGGTGAAACAGATCAACGGCAAGACCGCCGTGCTGCAAACCCTGCGCGACTTCAGCCACACGAAGAACAATGTGTGGGGCGTGACGGCGCGCAACCGCGAACAGAATTTCGCGCTGAACTTGCTGATGAATCCAGAATGCGACTTCGTCACCCTGCTGGGCCAAGCCGGTACCGGCAAGACCCTGCTGGCCCTGGCCGCCGGTCTGGCGCAAGTGCTGGAAACCAAGCTCTACAATGAAATCATCGTCACCCGCGTGACGGTGCCTGTCGGCGAAGACATCGGTTTCTTGCCAGGCACGGAAGAAGAAAAGATGTCGCCATGGATGGGTGCCTTCGACGACAACCTGGAAGTGCTGAACAAATCCGACGCCGATGGCGGCGAATGGGGCCGTGCGGCAACGCAAGACCTGATACGCTCACGCATCAAGATCAAGTCGCTCAACTTCATGCGCGGCCGCACTTTCGTCAATAAGTTCCTGATCATTGACGAAGCGCAAAACTTGACGCCTAAACAAGTCAAGACTCTGGTCACGCGCGCCGGTCCCGGCACGAAGATCCTGTGCCTCGGTAACATCGCCCAGATCGACACGCCGTACCTGACAGAAGGCTCGAGCGGCCTGACCTACGTGGTCGACCGCTTCAAGGGCTGGACCCACAGCGGCCACGTCACCCTGGCGCGCGGCGAGCGTTCGCGCCTGGCCGATCACGCCAGCGAAGTACTGTAAGTTTGAACGGGCGGCGCAAGCCGCCACAGTCATTCAAAAGCCCCGGCTGCAGCGATGCAGGCGGGGCTTTTTTCATGCGCGCAACTGTTCGCATCGATATGCTCGAATACCGCGCTCTTTCCTCATGGACGCCGCGGACCAGGCACCGGCCTTGCTGGCGTGGGTGATGGCGTTCGGCCGATATGCTTGGCAAGCGCTGCCAAGGTAACGCCAGGCTCCGCCTGCGACGGGTGTGATTGCACTTGCTCTAGAGGTAAAAGGAAACAAAAATATTCGTGAAGAACATGGCGCCACAGGAATGAAAACTACAGATGAAATGTTCATTCATGAAATTAATAAGCGCCATTATCACTGTGAATTGGCTCAAAGCGAAACAGCGGCCTATACTCCGATCCTCGCCCCTACATTGCCTCCCATGCACACCCAGCTCAGCGCGCACACACAGCGGGCTTTTTGTTCCCGGCATTTATCAATCCGTCTTTCCATCTTTACCGATCACCAGGCTCAAACCGGGAGCGCAGCATGATCGTGCGTGAGCGTCCCTCGGCGCTACGGCTGTTCCTGGTAGTGCGCGGTTCCGTCTTGCCGCGCATCCGCACCACTCTCATCGTCAACACCCTGATCGCCACGCTCGTTACCTGGTGCCACGGCACCCTGTTCGACCACAAGATCATCCTCACCACCATCCCGTTTACCCTGATCGGCTTGCCACTGGCCATCTTCCTGGGCTTTCGCAACACGGCCGCCTACGACCGCTACTGGGAAGCGCGCAAGCTGTGGGGCGAACTGGTGTTGCGCAGTCGTAATTTCTCGCGCCAGTGCCAGAGCATGATACGTAGCGACACGCCCGCCCACGCCAGGCTGGGCCTGGACGATGTGCGCGTGCGCATGATTTACCGCAGCATCGCCTTTTGTCACGCCCTGCGCCACCAGTTGCGCGACACGCGCGGCGCGGCCGACTTGCAGCCGCTGCTGCGCCCGGTTGAATGGGAAGCGGCATGCAAGGCTGCGAACCCGTCAGACTACCTGATGCTGCAGATGGGCCACGACCTGGCCGACTGCGTCCAGCAGGGGCGTATCGACAGCATCCTCACCGCACAGATCGATAACACGATCTCGGCCATGGTTGCGGCGGGCGCCTCGTGCGAACGTATCCGCAGCACGCCGATTCCCTTCTCATATTCGCTGCTGCTGCACCGTACGGCTTATCTATACTGCTTTCTGCTGCCTTTCGGCCTGGTTGACTCGCTCGGTTTCATGACGCCCTTCGTCGTCGCCATCGTCGCCTACACCTTCTTTGGCCTCGATGCGCTGGGCGACGAGATCGAGGAGCCATTCGGCGAAGATGCCAACGATTTACCGCTATCAGCCATGTGCCGCGCCATTGAAATCAGCTTGCGTACGTCGGTGCAAGATGACAATGTGCCGCCGCCCATGCAAGCGGTCGACTTCATGCTCAATTGAGCCACGCTTTCCCTTGACCTTACCATCGGGGGAAGGCTTACAGTGAGAACACTTAATCATTCAAGGAGTGCTTGCCATGTATCAGTTAGAAGTTGACAACATGAGCTGCGGCCATTGCGTCGGCGCGGTCACGAAAGCGGTGCAAGGCATCGATCCTGCCGCACAGGTGCAAATCGACCTGGCCAGCAAGCGCGTCACGGTGGAATCGGCGGTCGAACTGCATGCTATCAGTGCCGCCATCGTGGAGGCGGGCTACCCCGTCACCAGCGCACAGTAGCAGCACAGCCGGCCCATGCGCCGGCTATTGTCGCTTGCCCGTTCCCTTGCGCGTCATGGCCCAAGACGCCCTCCTCATCAAAAGGGCTTCTACGCTTCGATTCCATATAGCGGGCGACGTTCAATCAGCAAGTCAGTGGCAACAGGCTTTCGCCTCCGGTTCACCGACCAGCCCCAGGCTTTGCAAGATGGGGCAATCGGGCTTGTCATCGCCGTGGCACGATTGCGCCAGACGCGACAGGGTATCGCGCATTTCCGTTAGTTCAGCGATGCGTGTATTCAAGTCGCTCACATGGGCTAGCGCGATGCCTTTCACGTCCGCGCTGGCGCGCTGATCGTTTTGCCACAGCGACAGCAGTTCGCGGATCTGTTCCAGCGAAAACCCCAATCCCCGCCCACGCTTGATAAAACGCAAGGCGTGCAAGTCGCTCGGCGTGTAAATGCGGTAACCGGCGTCGCTGCGCGCGCTGGGTTTTAACAGGGCAATGCTTTCGTAGTAGCGTATCATTTTTGCCGATACGCCCGTTTCGCTTGCCGCCTGGCCGATATTCATCCTATGACTCCTTGGTGTGCGCACTAACTGACTGACTGCGGGCCTTCCAGCGGCGCAGCAACAGGGCATTGCTGATCACGCTGACGGAACTGAAGGCCATCGCCGCACCTGCCACCATCGGGTTGAGCAAGCCGAAGGCGGCCAGCGGAATGCCGATCATATTGTAGATAAATGCCCAGAACAGATTCTGCCGTATCTTGCCGTAGGTGCGGCGCGAGATATCGATGGCATCTGCCACCAGGGCCGGGTCGCCGCGCATCAGGGTAATGCCGGCCGCGTGCATGGCGACATCCGTCCCCGTCGACATGGCGATGCCCACATCGGCGGCCGCCAGCGCAGGCGCATCGTTGATGCCGTCACCCACCATGGCCACCGTGGCGCCCGCGCCTTTCAGTGCGATGATTTTAGCGGTTTTATCGGCTGGCAGCATTTTTGCCGCCACCGTGTCGATGCCGAGCAGCTTGCCGACGGCGTCGGCGCTGCCCTGATTATCGCCGGTCAGCATCAGCGTGGCGATGTCCAGGCTGTGCAGATGGGCAATGGCCGCCTGCGCATTCGGCTTGACCTGATCGCTGAAGGCGAACAAGCCCAGCAACTGTGTGCCCGAGGCCAGCCAGGAAATCGTGTTGCCCGTGCTTTCCAGCACCTGCGCCTGGCTTGCCAGCGGCGCCAGGTCAACAGATAGCTCCTGCATCAGCCGCGTGCTGCCCAGCTTGAGTTCCAGGCCATCGACTTGCGCCGCCAAACCGCGCCCTGGCAAGGCGCGCAGCGCCGTGGCGGGCAAGGGCTCGATATGGCGCGCGGCCGCTGCATCGAGCACGGCCGTAGCCAGGCTATGCTCGCTGCCACGCTGGATGCTGGCCGCCAGTTGCAACAGTCGTGCTTCCTCGATGCCGAGCGCATGGAGGGCCGCCAGCGCAGGTTTGCCCACCGTCAGCGTCCCCGTCTTGTCGAAGACCACGGTGGTGACGGCGTGCGCCACTTCCAGCGCTTGCGCATCCTTGATCAGGATGCCGTAACGGGCAGCGACGCCCGTGCCGGCCATGATGGCCGTTGGCGTGGCCAGACCCAGCGCGCACGGACAGGCGATGACCAGCACAGCGACGGCATTGATGATGGCGTTCTCCAGCTCACCGTTGGCCAACCACCAGCCGAACATGGTCAGCAGCGCCAGCAGCAGCACCACGGGAACAAAAATCGCGCTGACCTTGTCGACCAGATGCTGGATGGGCGCCTTGGCCGCCTGCGCATCTTCCACCAGGCGAATGATGCGCGACAAGGTGGTCTCGCCGCCCACGGCCTGCGTGCGCACCAGCAACAAGCCATCGGCATTGATGGCGCCACCGGTCACCTTGTCGCCCACATGTTTATCAACCGGCAAGCTTTCGCCCGTGATCAGCGATTCGTTGATCTGACTGGCACCTTCCAGCACCACGCCATCGACGGCCACCCGTTCACCGGGGCGTATCAACACCAGATCGCCCACTTGCACCAGCCCCACGGGCAAGTCGATTTCGACGCCGTCGCGGCGCACGCGGGCCGATTCCGGACGCAGCACTTGCAGCGCGCGGATGGCCGAGGCCGTTTGGCGCTTGGCACGGCTTTCCAGCCATTTTCCCAGCAGCACCAGAGTGACGACGACGGCCGATGCCTCGAAATACAGGTGCGGCAGCATCGCGCCAGGGGTGGACAATTGCATCAGCCACTGATACACGGACAAGCCATACGCGGCGCTCGTGCCCAGCGCCACCAGCAAATCCATATTCCCGCTGCCGGCGCGGGCCGCCTTCCAGCCGGCCCGGTAGAAACGCGCGCCAAAGTAAAACTGCACGGGCGTGGCCAGGGCAAACTGCAACCAGCCGGGCAGCATTAGGTGGATGCCGACCCATGCAAGCAGCATGGGCAGCATGAGGGGGAAGGCCAACACGGCTGCGAACGCCACTTTCATGCCAGCGCGGTTCGGCGCGGCAGCGGGCGCACTGGACTGACTGGCGACAGGCACCTTGGCCGCATAGCCGGCCTTGTCGATGGCGGCGATCAGGGCACCCGCCTCCAGATCGCCCGTTACCTTGACGCGCGCGCTCTCCGTGGCCAGGTTGACGCTGGCGGCCAGTACGCCCGGCACCTTCAGCAAGGCTTTTTCCACCCTGCCCACGCACGAAGCGCACGTCATGTCAGCGATATTGAGGTCGATCTCGCGCTGCGCCAGCGTGTAGCCAGCCTTTTCCACGGCCGCCTGCAAGGCGGCCAGGGCAATCGGCATGCTCGATGTGACCTTCGCCACTTCGGTGGCCAGGTTGACGCTGGCCTGGATCACGCCCGGCACGGCGGCCAGGGCTTTTTCCACGCGGCCCACGCAGGAGGCGCAGCTCATGCCGTCGATAGACAGCGCCTGCGCATGTGCGGCGGCGGAAGGGGCAGTGGTGGGAGCGGGGATACGCTGCTGCATGGCAGATCCTGGACGAAAGATGGACGAAGAGGCCGAGGATCTGCTATCCCATGATGGGAAGGTCAAGCGCTATTCGTCGCGTGCGCAGCTATTTCTCAGAACACTTAGCGCACGATACAGTCGACGGCCGCTGCCTTGCCGCCACCTGCGGCGGTGCCCAAGCCCGATGGCGGCGCCGAAAAGGCTGGCGGCGGCGTGAACTTCATGCCGGGATTAACGGGCAAGATCACGGGCGGCTGCTTGATGCTGGGTGTAAAACCGAACTGGCCAGCGGCGATATCGAGCGTGCCGCCTGGATTGCTTACCACGATTTGTCCGGTGGTCACCGACGTGTACAGCCCTGGCGCAAGGGTCGCTCCTGCCGGCGATCCCGTTTTGGGTAGCGACGAGCCTGGTGCCACATAGCCACCGGCACTGACATACTCGACAGTGAAATACGTGCCACGGATGCCGATGGTGGCGACCGGCGTCTTCATCTCGAAGCGCTCCTTGTTGCGCTTGCCCAGCAGGCCCGTGGCGGAACGCAAGCCGCCCTTGAGCAAACTGAAGATGGCGTGGTCGCCGTCGGGCTGCTCGGCGGCGTAGCTGAATTGTTCGATCACGAAACTGGTATTCGGTTTCAAGGTAATTTCGCTATTGTCGATCAGCTTGATCAAGGCATAGGTGTCCTTTTCCGTCAGCAAGGTATCACCCTGCTCGACCTCGGACTGGATGGCCAGGATTTTCACCTTGCCATCGGCCTTCTTGGCCATGAGCGGACCACTCAATTGCATGACGCTGCCGGCCACCTGCCCGGCCCAGGCGTGCGCACCCAGGTACATCAGGGCTAAGCACAACAGGACTTTAGTTACAGTAGGTTTTTTTAATCGAGTCATTGTATTTATATCCTGTTGATTTACCTGTGTCACCGGCGACATCCTTGCTGTCTTTCGTCTTGTCATCATTTTTGACTGGCGAGATGGAAGCGAGCGGGTCATTGGCACGGTCGGCTTGTTTGATGACGCGCAAGGCATTGTCGATGGCGACGACGACGCTGACATCGATGAGGAACGGGTATATCGTCGCGGCAGGCAGGAAGATCGGGTCCGGCATGGCCACCGTACCTTTCGGCGCCAGCAAACTGACGTCGGCACGCTGGCGGTTGAAACGCACGCCCAGCGTACCGGTGATGCTGCCCGTTTTCGCCAGCACGCTCATGCCGGCCACCGCCGGCACGGTGAGGCTTGCCGTATCCGCAAAGCGCACATTGCCTGCCGCACTGGCGCTGAAATTGCCGCCACCGAGGACCTGGGCATTGCCTTCGAGACCAATATCGCCGCCAGCGACCAGGCTGACATCGCGCGCCGCTGCCAGCTGTGCTCCCTCGCCCAACAGCATGTCCGTGCTGGCATTAAGTGTAATGTCATTGCCTATGAGCTTGCCGTTGACGGTGACGGGGCTATGCGCCGTCAAGGTAATATTGCCGCCATTGGCATTGATATTGCCAGCGGCGATGCCGCCCGTGTTATCGATGGCGATATTGCCCGCGCCAGTGAGCAGCGGCCCCAGGAGCAGCTTGCCCGGCGCCGAGGTATTGTTCAACGCAATGCCTCCCGCTGCGCTATTGCTGGCAGTAAAACTGCCCACCTGATTACCCGTATTGCCCAGTACGATGCCATTTTGCGCCTGCGCCGTCAGGCTGCTGGCGCGCAGCGCACCGTCCTGGCCGATGGCGCCATTCAGGGCGCTCAAGCGTACTTCGTTCGCTGCCAGGCTGGCAAAGCGCAAGTCGCCGCTCGCTTGCGTGATGGCCAGTTGGCCAGCGAGCCCAATAGCGCCAGCCGCCTGGCTGAAGCTATTGGCGACGAGCAAGTTACCGTTACCGCTCAGCACACCGCCGCCTTGCGCGTAACGCTGCGCCGACAGGCTGCCGTTCAGCAGCAAGCTGCCGCCATTGATTTCCAGGCCGGCCAGGCCGTCCAACACCGAGCCGTCGAGCGCGCTTTCACCGAGGCTCAGCTCACCGCCGGTCAACAGCAAACCGGTGGCAGAAGTCAGGCGCTTCAGGAAGGTGCTGCCAGCTGCCGCGCTATAGGTGACGATGCCCTTGCTGCGGGAGAAATCGACGGCCAGCACGTTCGCGCCTTCCGGCACCACGCCGCCGTCCCAGTTGGCGGCATCGCTCCACAAGCCGTTGCCACTGCCGATCCAGGTGGACATCTGTTTTTGCGCAATCGTTGCCTGCGCTGTCGCCCCCGTCGTTTGCAGCGTGTAGTTACCCGCATCGGCGCCGGCCAGGCGGAAACCGCTAGCCGTCACCAGCTTGCCGGTGCCCGCGTTCTTGTCGGCAAAGTTGCCGCTGCCGCCTACAACGTTGACCACATCGCGGCCCAGCACGCCGTTCACCGACGCGCTGACCGTCGCGGAAGTCGTTCCGTCATACACCTTGTCGGTGGCGCTCACGCCTGCCAGGGTCAGGCTGGCCGGTGTAATGCTGGCCAGCAAGCCTGTCGGCAAGACGATAAAGTAATTTCCCGCATCGGCACCCGTCAATGTCGCGCCACTCAGCTGTACAGTCTTGCCCGCCCCCACGTTTTTGTCCGCAAAGCTGGCTACGACCGAGGCCGTCAATCTGTCGCCAGCGAGGCGGTCATCCCCCAGCAGGTTCAACTGCGCACCCGTCGTGCCATCATAAACCTTGTTGCCGGCCGCGCCAGACAGGTTCAGCGCGCGCGCGCCAATATCGGCCGTGGTGCTGCCCGCATAGTCGTAGAGCACATAGTTGCCCGCATCGGCGCCCGTCAGGTGCCCAGTCGCAATCTGGTAGTCGACGTTCTTGCCAGTGCCCACGTTCCTGTCACGGAAGCGGCCCAGCAAACCGGCCATGCTGACCTGGTCGCCAGTCACCATACCTTCAAAATAACCATTCAGGGCAGCATGCAAGCTGCCGTCGTAGACGCGGCTCTGCGCGCCAGTGACGCTATAGTTCAACGCGCGCGGCGTGATGGCAAAGCTTGTCGTGCCGCCCAGGCTGATATCGTACTTGGTCGACCACAGGCCCGTCGCTGCATAGTTGCCCACATTGCGCGCGCTACTGCCGTAGCCAAGGCTGCCATTCACGCCGACATCGCCATCGACTAATGCTGTATAGGCGATCGAACCGAGGAAGGTGGCCAGTTGGCCATCGTAGACCTTGCCAGTGGCGCTGCCCGAAAGAGTCACTTGCAAGGGTTTCAGGAAAGCCTTCAGCATCGGCGACGTGTAGCCGTCATAGATGCGCCAGACGGGCGCGGCGCCGAAGACAAAACCGTCGAAGCTCGATAGGCGCGACATCTGCGCCGCCGTGCGGCCGATGCTGGCACCGCCATCGTGCGCCTGGCCGGAGCTGTCCATATTCCAGTAAGTGCTCGCCAAGGCGCCGCTATTGCTGCCAACCAAGCCGCCCACCGCACTGAAGCCGCCGCCCGCGATAGCGCCGCTGGCATAGGCATTGCTGATGCTGCCCGTGTTCTCGCCAGCCAGGCCACCGATATGCTCGCGCGCGAGTCCGGCATCCGCATTGCCAGCTACTCCGACCGCGCCGGTGGCGTAGACATCAGCCAGCGTGCCCTTGTTGCTGCCCACCAGGCCACCCACATTGCGTGCGCCGCTGACGCCGCCGCTGGCGTACGAGACGGCAATACGGCCCCGGTTGATGCCCGCCAGGCCACCGACGCCATCCTGGCCGGCCACGTTCATGCTGCTTTGCACCTGCTCTATCGTGCCGCCCGCAGCGACCACGCCAGCCACGGCGCCCACATTGTTGTTGCCGCTGACATTGCCACCCAGCAGGTTCAACTGGCGCACCGTGCCTGTCGTACCGTTACCCAGCTTGCCAAACAAGCCGGTGTTCAGGTTACCATTCGGCGCGCTCTCGCCGTGGATCTGCAAGCCGCTGACGGCATAACCGGCGCCGTCCAGCAGCCCGGAAAAACCGCCCGAGTCGCTATGCGCGATGGGACGAAAACCGGCGCCGCCATTCCAGGCACTCGTGCCGCTGGCGTCGATATTGCCAGCCAGGCGATAGCTATTGCCAAGGTCGAGGCTGGCGATGCCTTGCAAGCCATAAATATCGGCGAGCAGATAAGGGGCAGTGACGCCGTCGCCACCGACCGCGCGCAGGAAACTGGCGCCGCTGCCGATGGCAAAGCTTCTGGCGCTGAATGCTGGCAGGGTCGCCGCGTTTTGCACCCAGTTGCCGCCGTCGAGCACAAAGCTGCCACCTACCGTCACGGCGCCAGTGGCCGTGATGGTGGCAGCTGCATTGAAGTGCAGATCACCTGTCCTGGCGAGCGCATCCGATATGCTGATGCCACCCGTATTCGTGCCGTCGCCGATGGTCAGCGAAGACGCTGAGATAGCCGCCAGCTCAATCGCGTTCAAACTCAGGGCCGTACCCGATTTGCTGCCCAGGTCGATGCTGCGCGAACTGCTCAGCGGCTTGATGATGACATTCGCGCCGCCCGCCGTGCCGCCGACATCGATGCCGCCGCCGAGGGTGACATTATCGGCCTGCAGGGTCACCGTCTGGCCGGCGATGCCGCTCCCGCTGAGCTGGTTTGCGCCGCCCGACAGGCTGATGCCGCCCAGCACTTGATTCGCGCGCAAGCTCAGATTGCCATTGCCGACATTGACGGCAGCAGCCCCCGCCACGCCGGCACCGGATAGCGAAATGTTGCCGCCATTGCTGGTAATAGGCGCGTTCAAGTTCACGTTCGCTCCGGGACCGGTCGCAGCACCGCTGCTGGCGTCGTTCGCCGACAGGCTCACATTGCCACCGTTGGTGGTAATGGCAGCGTACACGTTGATCGTTTCACCGGCCGTGGCGCTCAGGCCGATGCCCGGATTGAGCATGTTGACGGCGGCGCTGAAATTGATACGGTGCTGGGCCTGCAAGATGACATTGCTGCTGGCTGCGGACATGGTATCGGCACCGATGCTGGTGCTACTGGCGGGCAGGCCCTCCATGAACTGGTTGACGTCTTCGAGGTTGCCGCCATTGCCCTGCACGATATCGATATCGAATGGATCGAGCAGCCAGTTGCCGCGCTTGCCTCTGCCGGAGCGGGCGCTGGTATCGACGCGGACGCCGTCGACGGCCAGATAATGGCCGGACGTTTCGACCAAGCCGCCGTCGCCGCCCTGTGCACCGCCGCGCGCGGAAAGGCTGCCGTGCACCTGCGCCGAGGCATTACCCCAGGCAATGATCTTGCCGCCGTTGCCGCTGTCGATGGCATCGGCATGCACGCTGGCGTCTTTGCCGACGAGCACCTGGCGCGCATTTTGCACGGCCGCATTCTTGCCCTGGTAATCGCCGCCCAGCAAGACCGTGCCGCCGCCGGTGGCGCCGCTGGCATCGATGCTCGCATTGCCGAGCAAGCCTACCTGCTCGCCCAGCACCGATATCTCGCCACCCTTGCCAGCGGCGCCCGTGGCGCTGGTGGCGCTGCCCGCTTCGAGCAGCGCCTTGCCGCTGGCCTTGAGGACGATCGTGCCATGCTCGCCGAGGACGGCGCTATTGGCGTTGAGCACGCCACGCTGGCTGACCAGCGCGCCGGCCATGCCGATGCTGCCACCGTGGGCGATGATCTGTCCCAGGTTCAGCGCCTGATCGTTTGGTGCCGAAACCAGCACGCGTAATTGCGGATTGCCGGGGTCGGCCAGCTGCACGCTGTGCCCGGCTGCCAGAATCACTTCGCCATTCGGCGCCGTGATGATGCCGGTGTTTTCCACGTTCGGCGCGATCAAGAGTACCTGCCCGCCCTTGCCCGCATTGATCACACCCGCATTGCTGACGCCGCCGGCCACGCTGCCGGCCGTGAACTGGCCCTTGCCAGACAGAAAATCGTCATTCGACATGCCCAGGCTGGACGCTAGCAGAGCGTTGACGTCCACTTTCGCGCCCTGGCCGAAGACGATGCCGTTCGGATTGATCAGGAAAACCTTGCCATTCGATTCGAGCGCGCCCAAAATTTTACTGGGGTCTTGCCCGGTAATGCGGTTGAGCACGGCGCTAGTGCCGTTTTGCTGGATAAAGCGCGTGATTTCGCCCGCGTGGATGGAAAAACTCTGCCAGTTGATGATGGTATTGGGCGTGTTCGTGATCGACAATACATTGCCCTGCTGGCTGAACGTCGCCTGTCCATGGACCAACTGCGGCGAGGCCGGGTTGGCCTGCGCCGCGCCGAAACAGCCAGCCAGCAGCAACGCCAGCGCCGTGCGGCGCAAGGGCGGCGCAAACGGTGACGAAAATGATGGCGTCAAGATGGACGCGGAGGCGTGCTGGACATGATTGTGCATGGTGTTCATCCTGATGCTAGTAGGCCAGGGCGAGACGGAAATGCAGGCGCTTGGCGCCCCGCTGTCCCGTGTCGCCGGCATTGACGACCTGGGCGTAATCGAGTTGTAGATTGGCGTAGCGGCTCAGCAGCAAGCGCAGGCCGAGGCCGCCGCTGCTGATGCCTTGCGACGCGCTTTCACCTGGCAGCGCGTGGTTGCGGCGCAGCCAGGCCGTGTCATAGAAAGCCAGCGCGCGGCACTGGTAAGCGAGCACCTGGCCACACCAGTTCGGCGTGTACAGTTCCAGGTTCAGGTTGACGCCCGAATCATTGGCCACCGCGCGCTCGGCAAAGCCGCGCACGGACCCGGCACCACCGGCGCCGAACTGCTCGCCCGGCACCAGTGCGTCCGGCGTCACTTGCGCGTTGGCCAGCGCGCGCCATTGCCAGTCGTCGGCCAGTACGCGCCCCGTGCTGGCGCTCAGGCGCACGGTGTTGTAGGCCGCCTTGGCATGCGCGCGCACGCGCTCGAAATCGGCTTGCGCACCATGTTTTCCACCAGCAATATTATGCGCGAACGTGAGCGCCACGCTGGCCTCTCCCGCCGGCAAGGTCCAGTTGCCGATGTAGCTGATGCTCAGCGGGTGCACGCTGACGTCAGCGCCCAGCTGCATGCCGAGCAGCTGCACGCTGTTGCGGTAAGCCTTGTAGTCGATGCCATACACGAGCTTGGGTTCGAAATCGTCGCTGCGGGCAAAGTTCTGGTTGTAGCGGATGCCGGCCGTGCTGCCTTGGCCGTTGACGGCCAGGTCAAAGATGCCGGCCGAGACGCGGCCCGAATCGACGTTCGAGTAACTGGCAAAAAAGTCCATCGAGTCACCCAGCGCATACAGCGGCACATGGTAGCCGGCACCATACACGCCCACCTTGTCCGGTTTTTCCAGGCTACTCGTGTATTGCAAGCTGGCGACATGATCGAGGCCAAACAGGTTGGCATGCTGCAGCACCACGCCCACATGCGTCTTGCCCGTCTGCGCACTGCCCGTGTTGTCCACGTTGAGCATGGCTTTCCAGGGCTTTTCATCGGCCACCGTGACGATGGCGTCAATCGCGCCCGCCGACTCGTCAGCCTGCAAGCGCACTTCGATCTTGCGCGCCGGGTTTTCATTGGCCAGCTTCAGGCTTTGCGACAAGGCCGGCAAGTTCGGCGTCTCGCCTGCACGCAGAAGCGGCAAGGCGCGCCGCACGTTGGCCTCGTCGACGTAGGCATTGCCGCTGATGGCAATCTTGCCCAGCGGCGTATGCAGCACGTTCAGGCGCACCACGCCACGTTGCAGCTCCTGCTCGGGCAGTTGCACCTGCACGGCGCTGTAGCCACGCTCGCGGTACGCCATTTCCAGCGCCTCGACGGCGCGGGCAATATGCGAAAAATCGCGCTGCGCTCCCACATACGGCGCCAGCAGGGCTTGCACCTGAGCCTGCGTGAGCAGCGTCTTGCCCTGCACGTCGAAGCGGCGGATCTCGAAGCGCGGCACGCCATCGTCTTGCACGACAGGAGCGCCGTCATCCATGGAAACAGCGGCGCCGACGGCGCCGACGGCGAACAGCAGCGCGGAACCCGCAAGCAGGTGCAGCAAACGATATGTCATGTGAAGGATTTCTAGTGTAACCGGACAAGCACGCGACCTGCAGGCGCCAGCGTGTCCGGCAATGGATTGAAGGCAAATTTTAGACGGCTTTTAGTTTCCAGTCAGAAATTTCTAACATTTCTCCCTGATTTCTTTCGCAGCGCAGCAAACAGTGCCCAATAATGCTGAAAAATGGCGCCATTGCCTGCTTTTTCGCCCCGCTGGCAGGCCTACTTGCTATGCAAGACGGTCACGCCATCCCAATCGGCTGGCGGCGGCATGCAGCGATAGCGCGCCAGGCGTGCCGTGTACAGCAGATACAGGCCATCGTCGGGAAAGTCCGTCTGCAACTGTGCCAGCAAGACGCCCGCTGCGCCCCAGTCGCGCGCACGCAGCCGTGCCAGCACCGCGTGCCAGCGCTCCAGCTGCGCCAGCTCTGCCGCGTCGGCATCGGCCAGCAGGCAACGCGGCTCGAAGATGGCCACCGCTTCCTGCTTGCCCAGCACGCGGATGCAATCGAGTTCGCGGTATATAAAGTGCGGTGCGGCGGCGCGCGTGGCGTCGCCCACGACGATGCCCACGCCATACAACTTGCTGGCGCCTTCCAGGCGCGCGGCCAGGTTGACGCTGTCGCCCATCACGGTGTAGGCGCGGCGGATGCGAGAGCCCATGTCGCCCACATGCATGGGCCCCGTGTTGAGGCCGATGCCGATGCGCAGCGCCGGCCAGCCGCGCGCGGCAAATTCGCCATTGAGGCGCGCCGCGCTGCACTGCATCAGCAGGGCGCTGGCCACGGCCCGGCTGGCATGGTCGGCAAAAGCGACGGGCGCGCCCCAGAACGCCATGACGGCGTCGCCGATGTATTTGTCCAGCGTGCCGCCATGGCTATCGCGGATATCTTCCGACATCGCTGTCAGGTACAGATTGATGTATTCGCGTAGCACCGCCGGCGCCAGTTGCTCGGAAATGGCCGTAAAACCGCGCACGTCGGCGAACAGCACCGTCAATTCGCGGTTCTCGCCCTCCATGGTGTAACGCTGCGGATCGTCGACCATCTCTGCCACCAGCTCGGGCGCCACATATTCACCGAAGCGCGCCACCAGCGCGCGTCCCTTGCGCACCTCGAAAAAGTAGCCCCAGGCCAGGTTGGCGATGAACAGCGCAACGATCAGCATCAGCAGCACGGCGCCGCCCAGCACCAGGTCATGCACGCCATACAGGTACAGGTTGATGGCGATGGCGGCCGCCAGCCCCGCCACAGTGGCCAGCATCACGCCGGCCGGCGGCAGCACGGCCAGGGCAGCGGCCAGCAGCAAGCCAAACAAACCAATCTGCAGCAATTCGAACGCCGGTGCGTAATCGGGCCGGGACTTGAAGCGCCCATCGAGCATGGACTTGATCAGGTTGGCGTGCACCTCCACTCCCGGATACTCGGCATTCACGGGCGTGGCGCGGATATCGTTCAAGCCAGGCGCCGTGGTCCCCACCAGCACGATGGCGCCCTTCAGCAGCGCGGGCGGCACCGTCCCGGCCAGCACGTCGGAGGCCGACACATAGCGGAAGGCACCGCCATCGGGGCCACCCCTGCCCCGGTACTGTACCGTGGTGGTCAGGGCTTCGCCCACCGGTATCGCCATCGCGCCGCGCGGCGTAAACAGCATGATATGTTCGAGTCCGCCGCTGGTCAATTCGCGCGCCGACAGGGTATCTGCCGTGCCCGTAAAGCGGGGGGCGATGGCGCGCGCCTGCAGGTAGACGGCCACGGTGGCCAGCGATAGCGAAGGATAATAGCCGTCGCCGATGCGCGTCAGCAGGGTCGAGGAACGCACCACGCCGTCAGTATCGGTCAGCGCCGTGAAGATGCCGGCGCCTTGCGCGGCCGCCTGCAGCGGTGCGATATTGGCTTCGTAGCCGCGCGCCACATAGGCCGTGACGCTGCGCCCATTCAAATCGGCCACGCTGAAAGCGGGTGCCGGCAGCACGCCCTTGGTTTGCCGTTCCGAGACGCCGTAGCCCAGCACCACGGGCTGGCCGCGCATGGCACTGGCAAACAGGCCGTCGTAATCCATGGCAGGGCGCAGTTTTTCCAGCTGCGCCGGCAAACCGGCCACGCCGGCCAGTGCGCCGCGCGCCAGACCTTGCAGCACGGCGTAGCCTGAACTGGTATCGGTTTCGGGAAACGAGATGTCAAACGCCAGCACAGACACAGCGTAATGCGCGGTGAGCTGGCGCACCAGGCGCGCCTGAATATCGCGACTCCAGGGAAAGCGACCGACGCGGGTCAGGCTTTGCTCGTCGATGTCGACGATGACGATGCGGCGCTCCAGCTGCGGCGTCTCGGCACGCATGCGCCAGTCGCCCAGCATGGCGTCAAGCCGGGCGATATTGTCGTTACCCGCCAGGCACAGCAGAGCGGCGGCAAGGCTCAGGAAGAGCCCCAGCAAAAAGCGCGCGCCATGCTTGCGCAAGGCTTGTAGCAGCACGCTGTGCCAGGCCCGCGTCACGGTGTATAGCCGGGAATGGCGACCTCGTCGACGGCATCGATCTGGCTCGGATGCAGGTGCTTTTCAGCGAAGCTCAGGTACACCTTGCTGCGGATGAAAACGTCGAACAGGTCCGGATCGATATGCCCGTTCAGGCTGAAATTACCGAGGATGCGCAAGGATTCGGAGAGTGGCTTGCCCTTTTTATATGGCCGGTCGCGCGCTGTCAAAGCCTCGAAAATGTCGGCAATCGCCATCAGGCGCGCCGGTACCGACATCTGCTCCTTGGTCAGTCCGCGCGGATAGCCCTTGCCATCCATGCGCTCGTGGTGGGCACCGGCATATTCGGGTACCTTCTGCAGGTGCTTGGGCCACGGCAGCGCTTCGAGCATGCGGATCGAGACGCTGATATGGTTGTTGACGATGGCCCGCTCGGCCGCCGTCAGGGTGCCGGCCCGGATGGTCAGGTTTTCCGTTTCGTCGGCGTCGAGGAAATCGCGCAGTTCGCCGTCGGCCGCACGCCAGCGGCGCCTGGCGATCCGCCGCACTCTTTCCTGGTCGGCTGGCGCCATGCTTTCGCCGCCGATATTGGCCTTGCGGATGAAGTCGCGCTCTTCGCGCAGGCTCGCCTGTTCCAGCGCCAGCGCACGGGTGATGGCCTCGGTCTGCTGCGGCTGCGCCGCCTGCTGGCGCAACGCGGCAATCTCGGCATCGCGCAGCAGCACTTCGTAGCGCGTGTCGATCAGCGCGATGCGGTCAAAAATGGTTTCCAGCTTGGTGGCCTTGTCGACCACGTGCACGGGCGTGGTAATCTTGCCGCAATCGTGCAGCAGGCCGGCCAGCCACAACTGCTTGCGCTCGTTGTCACTGAGCCGGAAATCGGCCAGCGGTCCGTTCTCGGTCGCGTGCACGGCGTCGGCCAGCAGCATCGTCAACTCGGGCACGAATTGGCAATGTCGCCCCGTGTAGGGCGACTTTTCATCGATGCCGATATTGATCAGGGTAACGAGCGATTCCAGCAGCTCTTCCAGCTGCGAAATGAGCAATTGATTCGTCAGCGCCACGCCCGCCTGCGCAGCCAGGGCCTCGATGAAACGCTGGTCGGTGGAAGAAAAAGCGCGCACCTGGCCAGTTCCCCCATCCTTGGCATTGACCAGTTGCAGCACGCCGATCAAATCACCCTCATGGTCACTCATGGGGACCGTCAGAATCGATTGCGTGTGGTAGCCATGGTGACGGTCAAAGTCGCGCATGCCGGAAAAATTGAAGCACTCGTCGCGGTACACATCGGCGATATTCACACTGCGGCGCATGTTCGCGGCATACGCGGCCACCGACGTCAGGTTGGGCTGGCCCGCGCCATCGAACAGGGGCACGCCCGGCAATCCCATGTCGGCCCCCTGCGCGATGCCCAGGCTATCGTTGACGCTAATGTCGAAAGCCAGTTGGCGGCAGTCTGGCATGGGCCGGTACAGAGTGGCGCCATCGGCACCACTCATGCTTTTTGCCAGCATGACGATGCGCTGCAACAGCGCGCCGATATCGTGTCCCGCGCCGCCCAGGCCGTGGCCGAGCGCGACACTGAGTTCGGTCAATTGCTCCAGTCTGTGGGCGATTTTCTCAGGGTGCAACTGCGGCATGTTGATAGCAATCAGGTAAGGAAAAGTAAGTCGGCAAGCACCAGTGTAACGGCCACCCACCGCACTGTACATTACTTAGTTGCAACAAAACGAAATAACTTTCCATATGGCAACATGCACAAATGTTGCTGCCAACGTCATCAATTAGAATAGAATCAACAACAATTACACCGTAACAAGGTACTGAATGAAATTCACGTTCAGGGGCGTGCGCGGCTCCATCCCCTCCCCCGGCCCGCGCACGGCGCGCTATGGCGGCAACACCACATGCATCGAAGTACGCACCGACAACGACAGCCTGATCATTCTCGATGCCGGCAGCGGCATCTTCTCGCTGGCGCAGCAACTGCCGGCCGGCCTGCCGGTCGACGCGCACGTCTTCATCACGCACAGCCACTGGGACCACATCCACGGCCTGCCCATGTTTAGCCCCCTGTTCGTCGCTGGCAACCGCATGCGCCTGCATGGCGCCTACGATGCCGTCGCCGGCAGGGGCATCGAGCACGTGATGGCAGTACAGTTGCAAGACAGCTATTTCCCTGTCAGCGAAGCGGCCATGGCGGCCAGCATCGAGTACCGCACCCTGGCACCGGGCGAAAACGTCGAGGTGGGAGGTGCATGCGTGCGCGGCGCGGAAATGAACCATCCGGTGGTCAACCTGGGCTACCGCATCGACTGCGGCGGCGCTTCGCTGTTTTTCAGCGGCGACCATGAACCGTTCTACAACCTGCATCCGCCCGGCCATGCCGAGCATGCCGCCTGCGCGCAGCGCAATGTGCAGCGCCAGGCAGGCATCGACGCGGCGGTCGCCGGCGTCGATGCGCTGATCATGGACTGCTCATACACGCGCGAGGAGTACACGGGCAAGCAAGGCTGGGGCCACGGCACCTTCGACGCCGCCTTCGAGCTGGCTCTGCGCTGCGGCGCGCGGCGCCTGTACTGCACCCACCATGAGCCGACCCGCAGCGATGAGCAACTCGAAGCCGTATTTGCCGACGTGATGGGCCGCTATGTGCACCGTCTCGATGGCTTGCAAGTGTTCCTCGCCTGCGAAGGACTCACGGTGGAACTGGCCGGGGTATAAAAAGGGAGCCGCAAGGCTCTAATGGCGTTCAGTTAGTGTGTTAGTGAAGCTATTTTTAGCCCAAGAACCAGGACAGGGGTCGGACCCTGAGGGTCCGACCCCTGCTCTTTGCCTCTGGGGTTAGCGAATTTACTGGCGCTCATAAATCACGCCAAAATCCTTAACTGAACGGCATTAGCCGCAAGGCTCCCTTTTTACTGGCGATGGCTATCCATTACATGATGTGGTGGCCTATCCACCATGCAACCGCCGCCACGAAAGCGGAGGCAGGAATCGTGAATATCCAGGCCCAGACGATGTTGCCCGCGACACCCCAGCGCACAGCCGACATTTTTTGTGCCGAGCCGACGCCGACGATGGCGCCCGTAATGGTGTGCGTGGTCGACACGGGAATACCCAGCGCCGTCGAAACGAACAGGGTGATCGCGCCGCCCGTTTCAGCGCAGAAGCCGCCGACGGGTTTGAGCTTGGTGATCTTCTGGCCCATGGTCTTGACGATGCGCCAGCCGCCGAACAGCGTACCGAAACTGATGGCCGTGTAGCACGAGATGATGACCCACAGCGGCGGCATCTGGTCGTTCACGCTCGAGTAGCCGGCGGCGATCAGCAGCATCCAGATGATGCCGATGGTCTTTTGCGCATCATTGCCGCCGTGGCCCAGGCTGTAGGCCGCCGCTGATGCCAGTTGCAGACGGCGGAACCACTTGTCGACCTTGCGCGGCGTCGATCGCACGAATATCCAGGATACCAGCAGCATCATGATCGAGCCGAACACAAAGCCCAGCACCGGTGCGATCACGATGAAGGCCACTGTTTTCCACAGGCCGGCCGCGACCAGCGCGCCCGTACCCGACTTGGCGACGGCGGCGCCCACCAGGCCGCCGATCAGCGCGTGCGAGGAAGACGATGGAATACCGTAATACCAGGTAAACAAATTCCAGAAGATGGCGCCCATCAGCGCGCCAAAGACCACGTACTGGTCAATCACTGTCGGGTCAATGGTGCCTTTGCCCACCGTGGCAGCGACGGTCAGTTGGTGGAACACGAAGATGGCGACGAAGTTGAACGTGGCGGCCATGGCAACGGCGGTCTGCGGTTTCAATACGCCCGTCGAGACCACCGTGGCGATCGCGTTGGCGGCATCGTGGAAGCCGTTCATGAAGTCAAACAGCAGCGCGAGGGCGATCAACAGGCCTAGCACGTAGATGCTGATTTGTATGGTCATTGTAATTTCTTTTCTGATTCTGGTTCAGGACATGCCCAACGCTTACGCGTTTTCGACGATGATGCCTTCGATAATATTGGACACATCTTCGCAACGGTCGGTCACGGTTTCCAGAATTTCGTAGATCGCTTTCAGCTTGATCAAGTTGCGCACGTCCGGCTCGTCGCGGAACAACTTGGACATGGCAGCGCGCATCACGTGGTCGGCGTCCGATTCCAGACGGTCGATCTCTTCGCAGATGGCGACGATCTTGCGCGAGTTGTCCATGTTGTGCAGCATGGCGACGGCATCGCGCACTTTTTCGGTACAGGCCAAGACCAGTTCGGCCAGGCGCTTGGCTTCCGGCGTGACAGCTTTCAAGTCGTACAGCGAGACGGTTTGCGCCGCGTCTTCCAGCAGGTCGAGGATGTCGTCCTGGCGCGTGATCAGTTGATGGATGTCGTCACGGTCGATCGGCGTGATGAAGGTTTTGTGCAGCATTTCCACGGTGGCGTAAGTGACTTTGTCGGCCTGTTTCTCGATGCTTTCGATCGCATGCACGCGGTTTTCCAGGTCGTCGAAATTGGTCATCAGGCCGAGCATTTCTTTGGCGCCCTTGACGCACAGTTCCGCGTGCTGGTTAAACAATTCAAAAAACTTGCCCTCAGTGGGCATCAAGCGTCCAAACATGTGATTCTCCGTTAAGCATTAAATCGTGATATTTACTACAGAAAGCCGCCCCGCAAGAGGGGGCAGCGATGGGGTGCCAGTGCTGCGGGGTCTTAGTCGCCTTGGTAAAGCGCCAGGCCACCGCTGTAATTGCCAAATTTGGTGTACTGCCCCATGAAGGTGAGACGAATGCTGCCGATTGGACCGTTACGTTGTTTACCGATGATGATTTCGGCCGTACCCTTGTCTGGCGAGTCGGGGTTATACACCTCGTCACGGTAAATGAACAGGATTACGTCGGCGTCCTGCTCAATAGCGCCCGATTCGCGCAAGTCCGACATCACAGGACGCTTGTTCGGGCGTTGCTCCAGCGAGCGGTTCAACTGCGACAGGGCAATCACCGGGCAACCGAGTTCTTTCGCCAGGCCTTTCAAGCCGCGTGAAATCTCGGAAATCTCCGAGGCGCGGTTATCGCCCGGCGTATTGGCCGACATCAGCTGCAAGTAATCGACGATGATCAAACCGAGCTTGCCGCATTGACGCGACAAACGGCGCGAACGGGCGCGCAGTTCGATGGAATTCAAGGCCGGCGTTTCATCGATGTACAACTGGGCGTCGTTCATCTTTTGAATCGCATTCGTCAGGCGCGGCCAGTCTTCGTCATTCAGGCGGCCCGTGCGCAGACGATGCTGGTCCAGCTGCCCGACGGAGCCTAGCATACGCATGGCAAGCTGGGCGCCGCCCATCTCCATCGAGAACACGGCCACGGGCAAGCCGCTGTCAATGGCAACGTTTTCGCCGATATTGACGGAAAACGCCGTTTTACCCATCGATGGACGGCCCGCCACGATGACCAGGTCGCCCGGCTGCAGACCTGAGGTCATGCGGTCGAGGTCGATGAAACCGGTGGGCACGCCCGTGATTTCACTCTGGTTGTCGCGGCTATAGAGCTCGTCAATGCGCTCGACCACCTGCGTCAGCAGGGGCTGGATAGCGGTCCAGCCCTGGGCGCCGCGCGCGCCCTCTTCGGCGATGGCGAAAATCTTCGACTCGGCCTCGTCGAGCATCTGCTTGACTTCCTTGCCTTGCGGGCTGAAGGCCGTGCCGGAAATATCGTCGGCGACGGTGATAAGTTTGCGCAGCACGCCGCGGTCGCGCACAATCTCGGCGTAACGCCGGATGTTCGCGGCCGATGGCGTATTTTGCGCCATGGCGTTCAGATACGCGAGTCCGCCCACATCATCGGCCTTGCCGAGCTGGGTCAGGGTTTCAAAAACAGTAATGACATCGGCTGGCTTGGAAGCGTTAATCATCTTGACGATTTGCTCGAAGATGATGCGATGGTCATAGCGATAGAAATCCTCCGCATGCATGAAGTCGGCGATGCGGTCATACGCTGCATTATCGCGCAGCAGACCACCGATAACGGATTGTTCTGCTTCGATCGAATGCGGCGGAATACGGAGGGAATCCAGTTGCGGATCAGAGGGGACGTTCATGGCGCGAATTATACCCGCTTCGGCGTGCTGGCAAAAATAAAGGGCTGAAATTGAGCGAAAAAAAGGCCATAAAAAAGCCGGGCGAACCCGGCTTTTCATAGAGCGTCACGCTTGCGGGCCAGGCCCGCAAACGATTACGCGTTCGCGTCTGGAACGACAGCGATAACGACTTCGACGACGACGTCGGTGTGCAGAGCAACCGAAACGTTGTGCTCGCCAACGGTCTTCAGCGGGCCGGTAGGCATGCGGATTTGTGCTTTTTCAACAGCAAAACCTTGCTTGGTCAGCGCTTCAGCGATGTCGAAGTTGGTGACGGAACCGAACAGACGGCCATCGACGCCAGCTTTTTGAGCAACTTGAACGGTCAGGCCGCTCAGTTTTTCGCCCTGGGCTTGCGATGCGGCCAACTTGGCGGCAGCAGCTTTTTCCAGTTCGGCGCGCTTGACTTCGAATTCAGCCACAGCGGTTGCCGTAGCACGACGTGCCAGGCGTTGCGGGATCAGGAAGTTACGTGCGTAACCGTCTTTGACTTTGACGACTTCGCCGAGGTTACCGACGTTAACAACTTTTTCTAACAGAATGATTTGCATAGTTCTTCTCCAGGAATATCTGACCGATTAAGCGTGGTGCAGATCGGTGTATGGCAGCAGCGCGAGGAAGCGAGCGCGCTTGATTGCGGTGTCAACTTGGCGCTGGTAGTGCGCTTTGGTACCGGTCAGGCGTGCTGGCATGATCTTGCCGTTTTCTTGGACGAAGTCTTTCAGCGTGTCGACGTCTTTGTAGTCGACTTGCTCAACGTGAGCTGCGGTGAAGCGGCAGAACTTCTTGCGTTTGAACAACGGATTTTGCTGTTTGCGTTTTTCTTTAAGCTTGAGCTTATTTTTGTCGAACTTTTTACCGAATGCCATGTCAGGCTCCTGTATCTAAAATGCGCTAGTCGGGGTGACTGCACTAAAATCAATGATGTGAAACACCAAACTCTTGCTGTTGCGGCTTTTTCTGGCCAGGAAACCCGTGAACTGATACACCCCGCCCAAGCTTGCCTGACTGAACCGGCCTGAGATTTCACCAGCGGCTAGCGCGGCAATATCAAACTCGGTCAAACGGGCAATTCCTGCTTCCATCTGCTGCGAAGAGTGTTGCAATACTGCATTCACAATCGGCAACCCTGCCGGGGTATAGCGCAATATTTCGCGCTCGGCAATGATGGCAGTGACTTGTAGCTGGTTCAGCGCACGATCCTGGTCAACAATTAGGCTGCTGCGGCTGGAGCGGCTGCTGGTGCTTCGGTGCGGTGGCTTTTGGCCGCGTCTTCGCGTTGTACCGATTTCATCATCGGCGAAGGAGCTGTTTCAGCTTTCTTCATTTTAACGGTCAGGTGACGCAACACGGCATCATTGAATTTGAATGCTGTTTCCAACTCGACCAGGGTCTCGTTGTCGCATTCGATGTTCAGGCAGATGTAGTGTGCTTTAGGCAGCTTTTGGATCGAGTAAGCCATTTGACGGCGGCCCCAATCTTCCACGCGGTGAACCGAACCGCCGCGGGTGGTTACGCTGGCTTTGTAGCGTTCGATCATCGCGGGCACTTGCTCGCTTTGGTCCGGATGGACGATAAAGACTATTTCATAATGACGCATGCAAACTCCTTCAGGTCGGATTGATAATCGCCCACCCCGGCGTCAAGACGGGTGTGGGAAGGTCAGCCGGAGATTATAACCGCCTTTTGCAAACGTTTCAATGATTGCTTCAACAAGCGGCCCATTCACGCGGCCAGCCAGCGGCTTTTTACCGTGCATTCCAGTATTTCACACGAAATTGGCGCAAATAAGGGAAATCCCCTTGCATAGTGGACGATACTGTACAAAAATACAGACTGTTCATATAGACAGCATTTTAGTATGCACCCACCGCTCATGATCAAGCTGACTGCACGACAAGAACAAATCCTGAACCTGATCAAGGATGCGATTGAAAATACGGGCTTCCCTCCTACCCGTGCCGAAATCGCCAATGAATTGGGTTTCAAATCGGCCAATGCGGCCGAAGAGCATTTGCAAGCCCTGGCCCGCAAGGGCGCGATCGAGATTTCGCCAGGCACCTCGCGCGGCATCCGCCTGATCGGTGCAGCGGCGAGTGCTGTCGCCGAGGCGCTGTCCTCGAAAGTGCAGGCAGCGCTACTGATGTCGCTGCCCCTGATCGGCCGCGTGGCGGCCGGCTCGCCCATCCTGGCGCAGGAAAACCTGGAAGCGAGCTACAACGTCGACCCGGCCCTGTTTTCAGCCAAGCCCGACTTTCTGCTGAAGGTGCGCGGCTGGTCCATGCGCGACGCCGGCATCATGGATGGCGATCTGCTGGCAGTGAAAAAAGTCGATAGCGCCAAGAACGGCCAGATCGTCGTCGCCCGCATCGGCGATGAAGTCACCGTCAAACGCTACAAGAAGACGGGCTCCGTCATCGAACTGCTGCCGGAAAATCCCGACTTCAAGGTCATCACTGTATCGCCGGAAGATGAGTTTGCGCTGGAAGGTTTGGCGGTAGGCTTGATGCGCAGCTGGCATTAAGCCACCGCATGTAAAAGTGCATGCCGGGGTCAGACCCGCCGGGTCTGACCCCAGTTTTTAGCTTGCGGCCCCTCTCATGCCGGACACGCAAGTTTCAATGTCCGACAAAACCGTGGCGAGCGGAAGGGGGAGGTGGCCAAGAAGCAGAACCGTACTCAGTACGGGGCGCCGAGCCGGTGAGCATCACAAGCCGCCTATACCGACCCGCAGCAGGTTTGGTTGGGCATCATTGCTCCAACGCGCTACGGAAATCCTCGAGCAAATCGGCCTCGTCCTCGATGCCCACCGACACGCGGATCAGCGACTCGGCAATGCCCATGCTGGCGCGACGCTCGGCCCCCATCTCGTAAAAGATCGTATGGGCGACGGGAATGACCAGGGTGCGCGTGTCGCCCAGGTTGCTCGCTGGAATGGCCAGATTCAAACGATTGAGGAAATCGAAACAATCGATCCCGTCCTTCAATTCAAAACTAAACAGGGAACCATAGCTGCGGAATAGCTGCGTCGCCAGCGCGTGCTGCGGATGCGACGGCAAGCCTGGGTAATGCACTGCCGCCACGCGCGGATCGGCTTGCAACATGCCGGCCAGCGCGCGGGCGTTCGAGCAGGTGCGCTCCATGCGCAAGGCCATGGTTTCCGCGCCGACGGCAAGATGGTGCGCCGCTTCCGGTCCCAGCGATGCGCCGAAGTCGCGCAAGGCCTTGGCGCGGATTTGCGCAATGCCCCACTGCACCGGCGCCGCCTTTTTATAGTTCTCGAAGATGTTCGGATACTGCGTCCAGTCGAACACGCCCGTGTCCGTCAAGCTACCGCCCAGCGCATTGCCGTGGCCGCCAATGGATTTCGTGAGCGCATTGACCACCAGACCGGCACCCACCGCTTTCGGGCGGAACAGGTAGGGCGTCGTCATGGTGTTGTCGACGATGTACAAAATGCCACGCTCCTTGCACAGGGCGCCGATTTTCGCCAGGTCGGCAATCTGCGTGCGCGGATTGGCGATGGTTTCCACAAACACGATGCGCGTCGCCGGCGTGATGGCGGCCACCACGTTGGCCACATCGGTGGCGTCGACGAAGGACACGGCAATGCCCTGCCCCGTCGCCGTTTGCCACAGGCTGTTGCTGTTACCAAACAAGAAAGCCGATGAGACGACATGGTCGCCTGCGCGCAGCAAAGACTGCACCACGGCGCCGATGGCGCCCATGCCGGTGGCGAAGCACAGGGTCGCCACGCCGTCTTCCATCTTGTTGACCTTCTCTTCCAGCGCAGAAACCGTCGGGTTGCCCTGGCGACCGTAGCGGAAGCCCGGTTCCTTGCCCTGGAATACGGCAGCGAGCTGGCGCGCGTCGCCGTAGCCAAACGCCACGGAGGTGTGTATCGGCTTGTGCAGCGAGCCATGCTCGATGCCCTTGCGGCGGTCGCTATGCAAGATGGTGGTGGTAAAGCCGTAGTTTTTTTTGGTGGTCATGGTGGATGCTGGAAACTATTAACCCTAAACAAAAGCTGGGGTCAGACCCTAATGCCGTTCAGTTAAGAGTTTTGGCCTGATTTATGAGCGCCAGTAAATTCGCTAAACCCAGAGGCAAAGAGCTGGGGTCGGA
Organism: Janthinobacterium sp. CG_23.4; assembly: GCF_029892305.1. Lineage (NCBI taxonomy): Bacteria > Pseudomonadati > Pseudomonadota > Betaproteobacteria > Burkholderiales > Oxalobacteraceae > Janthinobacterium > Janthinobacterium sp. CG_23.4. The sequence continues at coordinate 3,491,553 of NZ_JARXUX010000001.1, forward strand.
CCCTCAGGGTCCGACCCCAGTCCTTGTTCTTGGGCTAAAAATAGCATCACTAACACTAACTTAACGGCATTAGGGTCAGACCCGACGGGTCTGACCCTAATGGCAAGGCGGCGATTACGCTTCTGTCGTTGCCAGGTTCAAGTTCAGCTGGGGACGGGGCGTATCTTCAGGCGCTGCTGCTTTCGGATGATGGCGCGCGTATTCCAGGCGGTCCAGGTATTCCTGCGACACATCGCCCGTCACATACACGCCATCGAAGCACGAAGCCTCGAAGTTCGTGAGCGCCGGATTGACGTCGGCAATGGCCTGCTTGAGCGCGCCGATATCCTGGTACACCAGATAATCGGCCGTGATTTCACGGCAGACTTCTTCCGTCGTGCGGCCGTAGGCGATCAATTCGTCGCGCGTCGGCATGTCGATGCCGTACACGTTCGGGTAGAGCACCGGTGGCGCGGCCGAGGCGAAGATGACTTTTGTCGCCCCCGCTTCGCGCGCCATCTGCACAATTTCACGGCTGGTGGTACCACGCACGATGGAATCGTCGACCAACAGCACTACTTTATCCTTGAATTCGGAAGGAATAGCGTTGAGCTTCTGGCGCACCGATTTCTTGCGCGCCGCCTGGCCCGGCATGATGAAGGTACGGCCGATGTAGCGGTTCTTGATGAAGCCTTCGCGATACTCGATGTTCAGCGCCAGGGCCAGCTGGATGGCGGCAGGACGCGAGGAATCGGGAATCGGCATGACCACATCGATATGCACGTCAGGCAGTTCGGCGCGGATCTTTTCAGCCAGGTACTCACCCATTTTCAGGCGCGTGGCGTACACCGAGGCGCCGTCGATGACGGAGTCGGGACGGGCCAGGTAGACGAATTCGAACACGCAAGGATTGAGGCTGGCATTGTCGGCGCACTGGGCGCTGTGCAATTTCTTGTCGGCATCGATGAAGACGGCTTCGCCGGGACCGATGTCGCGCACGAAACGGAACCCCATGCCTTCCAGCGCGACGGATTCGGAAGCGATCAGGTATTCAGGCCCCAGTTCCGTTTCATTGATGCCCAGGCACAAAGGACGGATGCCGTGCGGGTCACGGAAAGCCAGCAAGCCCACACCGGCAATTTGCGCCACGGCAGCGTAGCCACCCTTGACGCGGCGGTTCAGCACGGTGACGGCCTTGAAGATGGCTTCCGGGTCCAGATTCAGACCCGTCGTCGCTTCCTGGATTTCATGCGCCAGCACATTGAGCAGCACTTCGGAATCGGAATCGGTATTGATGTGGCGGCGGTCGTTCTTGAACATTTCCTGTTTCAACTGTTCCCAGTTGGTCAGGTTGCCATTGTGCGCCAGGGTGATGCCGAATGGTGCATTGACATAAAACGGCTGTGCTTCCTCTTCGCTCGACGAACCGGCCGTCGGGTAGCGGCAATGGCCGATGCCCGTTGTGCCCTGCAGCGAACGCATGTTGCGCGTACGGAAGACGTCACGCACGAGGCCATTGGCTTTGTGCATGGAAAACATACTGCTGTGATTAGTCGCAATCCCTGCCGCATCCTGACCACGATGTTGCAAGAGCAACAATGCATCATAGAGCAATTGATTGACAGGTTGATGGGAAACGACGCCGACGATGCCACACATGGTGTGCTCCTAAACTGTGCTACTGATTTTAAAAAAAATTCAAAATTTCACATGCTGCGCGTAAGCGGCAGGCAGATAAGGCTTGATGGCACGCGCGCCCTGCTCGGCGAACGGGCTGAGCGACGCATTTTTCCAGAACGGCTGCTGCGGTATGGACGTCATGCCACACAAGATGACGGCCGTCAGCACGATCATCAGGCCGCGCGCCACGCCGAACAGGCTGCCCAGCGTGCGGTCGGCCAGGCTCAAGCCCGTCACCTTGACCAGTGCGTCGACCGTCATGGACAGCAAGCCCATCAAAATGCGCACACCGATGAACAGCAGCACAAAGGCCAGCAACAAACGGATGACTTCGCCCGGCACCGCTTCGGGCAGCAATTTCGCCAGGCTGGCACCATACGCGTTGGCAACGACGAAAGCGACGACCCAGCTGACCAATGACAGCATTTCCTTGACCAGGCCGCGCATCATACTGATCAGCACGGAAGTGACCAGGACGAACAGCACCAAATAATCGAAGATCGTCACCTTCAGCCTTGCAACATCACGCCGGCACCAAGCTGCCGCCCAGGCCCAGCTTTTGCAGCTTGGCGCGGGTCTTTTCGGCGTCTTCACGGTTGCCGAACGGCCCCACGCGCACGCGGATGCGCTCGCCCGCCGGGCTAGCTACTTTCTGCGTGTAAGACTTGATGCCCGCTTCGCGCAGCTTGTCCTGCAATTCATCGACCTTGTCCTGCGTCGCCAGGGCCGCCACCTGCAGCACGAACTTGCCGCCGCCGCCGCCGGCCTCGTGCGTCTTGTCCGGTGCTTTCTCTTGCGCCTTGTCGAGTGGCTTGCCTTCCAAAATGGCCATGGCGCGCGCCGCATCATCGGCAGATTGCACCGACTTGGCAGGCTTGGGCTCGGGCTTGGGCTCCACCTTTACTTCATGCTTGGGTTCGGGCTTGGGTTCGGGCTTGGGTTCATGCTTCGGTTCCGCCCTGGCTTCATGTTTCGGCTCGGGTTTCGGCTCCACCTTGGCGGGCTTGGGTTCGGGCTTGGGTTCAAGCTTGGGTTCAAGCTTAAGTTCAGGCTTGGATTCGGCTTTCGGCTCGACATAGTCCGGTTTGAGTGGCGCGGGCTGAACGGCGGCCAGCACGGCAGCTGGCGCAGGCCTGGCCGCAGGCGGCAGCGGAGAGTCGACGATTTCCTCGGACTGGTCCAGGCCATGCGCTGCGGCCTGGGTCGTGACGGCGGGCACGGGCGCAGGCGCGGCAGCCTTTTCTTTCGAGGGAATGTCGATGGCGATATCGTTGAAAGGCGCTTTCGGCTCGGAATCGAGCAGCATCGGCAAGCCGACAGCGACACCCAGGGCCAGGGCGATGGCCCCGACCAGGCGGCGGCGTGCCCGCTTTTTTTCTGGCAAGACAGGGTCCGGCGCTTCCTTGCCACCACGGCGCGCTGCGCGGCCACCGGAAGTGTTGGCGGCGCGCTTGCGGGTCGGCGACTGTGCTTCGCCAGGGACATAAAAGCCGCTGTCTTCGCCAGAGGATTCTTGCTTGTTTTTAAACAGTTTCGAGAACAAGCCCATGCGTGATTTTCAGTCGAGTGCGTTTCAGTGAAGTGAGGATTTTCGGGCCTTCATCACGCCGGCGACGGTGAGGAAAGAGCCAAAGACCACAATTCTATCATTCTCACCGACCCGGCTCATCGCATTTGCATAAGCTTGTGCCGGATCAGCAAAAATAGACACAGTATGCTCGCTGCTGTCGGGCTTATCTGCCAGCATGATCTGCACCTTGGCGGCCAGTTCGGAAGCCGTGGCCGAACGCGGCGAAGGCAGATCCGTCAGGCACCAGTGGTCAACGTGTTCGCTCATCGCAGCGAGCACGCCATCGATATCCTTGTCCTGCATGGAACCGAACACGGCATAGGTGTACGGGTGATAGCCCATATTGCCCAGGTTCTGATTCAGCGCCGAGGCAGCGTGCGGATTATGCGCGACATCAAGGATCACGCTGGGACGGCCAGGCAAGACCTGGAAGCGGCCCGGCAGTTCCACCGTCACCAGGCCGGTGCGCACTTCCTGCGCGCCCACGGGCAACTTCAGCCTCAGCGCTTCCAGCGCGGCCAGCACGGCCGCCGCATTGAGGATCTGGTTGGCGCCGCGCAAGCTTGGATAGGCGAGCGAATTGCGGCGCTGCTCGCGCCCGCCATAGTTCCACTGCTGCTTGTCGCCCGAATAATTGAAATCGCGGCCCATCAGCCACAGGTCTGCACCGATGGCTTGCGCATGGTCGATCAAGGATTGCGGCGGCACGGGATCGCTGCAGATGGCCGGTTTGCCCGGGCGGAAGATGCCGGCTTTTTCAAAGCCGATCGCTTCGCGCGTATCACCGAGGTAATCCGTGTGGTCGATATCGACGCTGGTGACGATGGCCACGTCGGCATCGATCACGTTGACGGCATCGAGGCGCCCGCCCAGGCCCACTTCCAGGATGGCTACGTCCAACTGGGCTTGCGCCAGCAGGTGCAAGATGGCCAAGGTAGTGAATTCGAAATACGTCAGTGCTGTATCGCCACGCACGGCTTCGACGACGTTGAAGCTGGCGACAAGCTGTTCGTCGCTGGCCATCTCGCCCAGCACGCGCGCGCGCTCATTGAAGTCGAGAAAATGCGGCTTGATGTACAGCCCCACTTTGTAGCCGGCGCGCAAGAGTACCGATTCCAGCATGGCGCAGGTGGAACCCTTGCCATTCGTGCCGGCGACCATGATCACGGGGCAAGTAAAAGCGAGCTGCATGCGCGCCTTGACGGCTTGCACACGGTCCAGGCCCATGTTGATCTGAGTTTCCGAATGGCGACTTTCCAGCATGGCGAGCCAGTCCGGCAAGGTGGTGGGGAGGATTTGCATGGGAGACTTCTTGATTAGAGTGCGCGAGGCGGGAAAGACATGGGACCCAAACCGAAGACTGGGGTCGGACCCTGAGGGTCCGACCCCGGCAGTTCAGGTTTTGGGGTAAATCAAATTAAGCCAGCACTTCCACAGCCTGGTTTTGCAACAAGGCCAGCAAGCGGGCGATTTCTTCGCGCATCTTGCGGCGGTCGACGATCATGTCGACGGCACCCTTGGTGACGAGGAACTCGGCGCGCTGGAAGCCTTCCGGCAGTTTTTCACGCACGGTGTTTTCAATCACGCGCGGGCCGGCAAAGCCGATCAGCGCTTTCGGCTCGGCAATGACGACGTCGCCCATGAAGGCGAACGAGGCCGACACGCCGCCCATGGTCGGGTCGGTCAACACGCTGATGAATGGCAATTTCTTTTCCGACAGCTTGGTCAGCATGGCCGTCGTTTTTGCCATTTGCATCAACGATAGCAAGCCTTCCTGCATGCGCGCACCACCGGTGGCGGTGATGCAAATGAATGGCACTTTCTGCTCCAGCGCAATCTGCGCGCCGCGCACAAAGCGCTCGCCCACGACGGAGCCCATGGAGCCGCCCATGAATTCAAATTCAAAGCACGCCACGACCACTGGCAGGCTCATGATGGCGCCGCCCATGACGACCATCGCATCGGTTTCACCGGTCGCTTCCATGGCGGACTTCAGGCGGTCCGGGTATTTCTTGCTGTCCTTGAATTTCAAGGTATCGACGGGCAGGATTTCCTGACCGATTTCATAACGTCCGCCCGCGTCGAGCAAGCTGTCGAGACGTTCACGCGCGCGGATGCGCATGTGGTGATCGCATTTCGGGCACACGTGCAGGTTCGATTCCAGGTCCGTACGATACAGCACGGCTTCGCATGAAGGACACTTGACCCACAGGCCTTCCGGCATGGTCTTGCGCGCGGCAGCATCAGAACGCTGTATGCGCGGTGGCAGCAGTTTTTCCAACCAACTCATATTTTCTCCTTGGGCCCTTGTAGGGGTAGCGTCAATGGACACCCCCAGCAGACGGTAAGCGGCGACGGCCCGGCAGGGCGGCACCAAAAATTTTATCTATTGCACAATGACAGGCATTCAGTGGCCGAAGTGTAGCCGTTTATCGCCGGGCTGTCGAACTTTGCCGCTTACGCATCTTGCGTAAGCGGCAAGCTTACTCAGGCATCAAGTGCAGCGCGGATGCCGGCCGTGAAGCTGCGCGCGGCCTCTACGGCGCCCCCTGGCGGGGCGTTTTCAATCTCTTGAATGATGCGGCTACCAATCACGACGGCATCGGCCACCTCGGCCACGGCCTTGGCCGTGGCGCCATCGCGGATGCCGAAACCCACGCCGATAGGCAACTTTACATGCTGGCGAATGGCGGCGAGGCGCTCTGCCACCTGTTGCGTATCAATGTTGCCCGCTCCCGTGACACCCTTGAGCGACACATAGTAGCTAAAGCCGCTGCCCACCTTGGCCACTTGCGCGATGCGCTCTTCGGTCGAGGTGGGCGCCAGCAGGAAAATCAGGTCGAGGTCGGCGGCGCGCATGGCGCTGGCAAATTGCTCGCACTCTTCGGGCGGATAGTCGACGACGATGGCGCCATCGACGCCCGCCGCTTGCGCTGCCTGAATGAACGCGGCGCTGCCGATGCGCTCGACGGGATTGGCATAGCCCATCAGAACCACGGGCGTTGTCTGGTTCGTTTCGCGGAACTGGCGCACATAGCCAAACACGTCGTGAATGCCGACGTTGAATGCCAGGGCGCGTTCGCAGGCGCGCTGGATGACAGGGCCTTCGGCCATGGGGTCGGAAAATGGCACGCCCAGTTCCAGTATGTCGGCACCGCCCTCGACGAGCGCGTGCATCAGCGGCACGGTAACGTCAGGGCCGGGGTCGCCGGCGGTAATGAAGGTGACCAGGCCGGTCTTGTTATTCGATTTTAATTGGGCAAAGGTAGCGGCGATACGGGACATGGGAAGCTTTCTTGACGGTAAATAGATGGAATATTTTTCAAACCCAAGGGCAAATGCTGGGGTCGGACGGGGACGCCGAGTCCCTGAGCGCCCGTCCCCCGGCTCTTGCTTTGGGGTTAAGAAAAATTCAATCCCATGCGTTCTGCCACGGTATGCATGTCCTTGTCGCCACGGCCCGACAGGTTGGCCAGCAGGGTCTTGTCTTTCGGCAAAGTGGCCGCCAGCTTGACCGCATACGCCAGCGCGTGCGCCGATTCCAACGCTGGAATGATGCCTTCGATATGGCAGCAGTCATGGAAAGCTTGCAAGGCTTCGTCGTCCGTGATGGACACGTATTGCGCGCGACCCAAGTCTTTCAACCATGCATGTTCCGGCCCTACGCCCGGATAGTCCAAGCCAGCGGAGACAGAATGCGTCTCTGCGATCTGGCCATTCGCATCCTGCAACAGATAGGTGCGGTTGCCATGCAGCACGCCCGGGAAACCGGACGCCAGCGAGGCCGAATGTTTGCCTGTATTTAAGCCTTCACCGCCCGCTTCCACGCCGATCAGTTGCACATCCTTCTGGTCGATATACGGGTAAAAGATGCCCATGGCGTTCGAGCCGCCGCCGATGCAAGCGAGTACGTAGTCAGGCTGGCGGCCCGTCATTTCCGGCATCTGCACCAGGCATTCCTCGCCGATCACGGACTGGAAGTCGCGCACCATCATCGGGTAAGGATGGGGGCCGGCCACGGTGCCTATGATATAGAAGGTGTTTTCGATGTTGGTGACCCAGTCGCGCATGGCTTCATTGAGCGCGTCTTTCAAGGTCTTGGAGCCCGATTCGACGGGCACGACGGTGGCGCCCAGCAATTTCATGCGATACACATTCTGCGCCTGGCGCTTGATGTCTTCGCTGCCCATATAGACCACGCATTCGAGGCCGAAGCGGGCGCAGATGGTTGCCGTGGCAACGCCATGCTGACCGGCACCCGTTTCGGCGATGATACGCGGCTTGCCCATGCGCCTGGCCAGCAAAGCCTGACCGATCACATTGTTGATCTTGTGCGCGCCCGTGTGATTCAAGTCCTCGCGCTTGAAATAGATTTGTGCGCCACCGGCCATCTCGGACCAGCGCTTGGCATGGTAGATGGGCGACGGACGGCCAACGAAGTGCTTGAGCTCATAACGGAACTCTTCGAGGAATTCCGGGTCAGTGCTGTAGCGCGCGTAAGCGGCTTTCAGCTCATCGAGTGCGTGCGTGAGCGTTTCAGCAACAAACGCGCCGCCATACGGGCCGAAGTGGCCGCGCGGGTCAGGAAAAGGATAATCGGTGGCGTGGAACAAGCCGGCGGCAGCGCCGGGAGCGGTGGTGTGGTCATTCATGGTTGTTTCCTCTGGCAATGATGGTGTCGGCATCCTGCACCGCGGCGATGAACGCGCGGACTTTGGATGCGTCTTTGATACCCCTGAGCGCTTCGACACCACTGCTGATGTCGACGGCGTAAGGGCGCACGCGCACCACTGCGTCAGTCGCGTTTTGTACGCTCAAGCCACCACTTAAAACGACCCGAGGCGCGAGTTCTTTTGGAATGAGAGACCAATCAAATACCTTTCCTGCACCGCCATAGGCATCCACATAAGTATCGAGCAAGAGACTCGAGAACAAGGGACTGGCGGCGCGATAGCGCTTTTCATATTCTAACAAATCTTCGCAGCGGGCGTCAGGTTTGACACGGAACACTTGCGTAAATGGCGTTTGCACTGCGCCAGCGAGCGCAGCGCTGTGTTCGGGCGTCTCGTCGCCATGAAATTGCAGCAGCGACAAGGGGGCCACGGCCTTGGTTGCCAGCACCTCTTCCACGCTGGCATTGACGAACAGGCCCACCGTCGTCACGTACGGCGGCATGGCCGCGATCAGGCTGGCAGCCTGCTGCGGCGTCACATAACGCGGGCTTTTCGGATAAAACACGAAACCGATGGCGTCGGCGCCTGCCGCCACGACAGCCTCGATGTCTTCGGCGCGGGTCAGGCCGCAGATCTTGATGCGTGTACGTGGCATGTTATTCCTTACAACAATTGAATGAAAACGTCAGAACCAGGGCAAGGCGCTGCTGCTGTCTTGCGGCAAGGCCCATTTCGGGTCGTAATCGATCTGCGCCAGGTAAAGGCCATCGGGCATGAAGGTGGGCGCGGCCGCGTGACGGTCCTTGCTTTCCAGTAAATGTCCGAGCCATTCCGGCTTTTCACGCCCGGTGCCGATATACACGAGGGAACCGACCAGGTTGCGCACCATGTGGTGCAGGAAGGCATTGGCCGTGATGGTGAAGATGACGCAATCGCCACGCCGCTCGATGCGGATGTCGTGCATCAGCTTGACGGGTGACTTGGCTTGGCATTGCGCGGCGCGGAAGGCCGTAAAATCATGCCAGCCCAGCAGCGGCTGCACGGCCTGGCGCATCAACGCCACGTCCAGCGGACGGAAAAAAAAGCCGGCGCGCCCTTCCACCAGCGGCGAACGGGTGGCATTGTTATACAACACATAATGGTAGGTGCGCGCGCGCGCGCTGAAGCGGGCGTGGAAGAAATCGTTAACGGTGGGATCGCCAGCGAGCTCCTTGGCCCAGCGCACGGCGATGGATTTCGGCAGGAAGGCGTTGACGCCGCGCACCCACGAGTGCACATCGCGGTTCAGTTGCGTATCGAAATGCACAACCTGCTCCAGCGCATGCACGCCCGTATCCGTGCGCCCGGCGCAGGTGGTGGCCAGGCGCACGCGGGCAAACTGCTCGAGCGCGTTTTCCAGCTGGTCCTGTACCGTTTGCCCGTCTTCCTGTTTCTGGTAACCATGCCAAGCCGTGCCGTCGTACTGCAGACCGAGGACGATACGCTTGCATGGCGTTGCTGTCGTAATATTTTGCATCAGAGCATTATACCGGCGCAAAGGCGGCCCCGCATTCCGGCCACACAAGCGCCTGAGGCGGCGTTCAGGGCAAGGCGCGCGGTCGAAGACAGTACGAATAGCACGGCCAGACCGTGCCACGCAGCCATGGACGTCGTCTCGGGCGCTTAGCTCAGCAGCGCACGCATGGTATTGGCCTTCGCGACCTGCTCTTCGCTGCCGCCCTTGATGACTTCATCGATCAACTCGCGCGCGCCTTCCTTGTCGCCGATTTCCTGGTAGGCGATCGCCAGGTCAAGCTTGGTATCCATTTCCATGTGGATGGCCGACAAGGGATCATCCACGCCCACGCTGGCCGTCTTGCCATCGTGGAGGTCCAGGTCGATGCCGGACAAATCGAATTCTTGGGCCGGCGGTATGGCTTCCGGCAAGCTCGCTGGCGCTTGCGCTTCGTCAAACAGGCTGTCGATGGAAGGCGCGGCGGCCGCCACCGGCGCCGCTGCGGGTGCCACCGGCTCGTCGAGGTCGAAATGCGCCAAGTCCACATCCGTCAGCGGGTCGGGCAAGGGCGTCATGCCGGCGCCCACGCCATTGACGGGGCCCGCTGGCGGCTCCAGGTCGAGGCCGAAATCCATGCTGGCGTCATCGTGCGCTTCGTGCATATCCTGTGCGCTCTGCGTGGCGGCCGGCGACTTGCGATCCGGTCCCGGCATGGCGATCGGATCGCTGGTGGAGACCGGTTCGAAATCGAGACTGTCGAGGTCGAAGTCGAGGGGGTCGCGTGCATCGCGGGGGCTCACGGAGGCAGGCGGCGCGGCCGGCGCCAGGTCGGCTAGCGGTGTGGGCGCAGCCCGATCGTCGGACAAGTCAATGCTCTGGCCACGCACGTCACCGCCGCCCTGGCTCAGGCTGACAACGGCATCGTCTTGCGTATCGCCATACAGGGGGTTGACAGGGTCGAGCGCCAAGCCCAGCGCAGCTGCTTGCGCCCACTCTTCACCCTGCCCCCGTGTCAGGCTGTAGAGCTCACCAGCCTGGTCTTCAAACGCGCGCACATCATTGCGGGCAGAATAGATTTCCAGCAACTTCAGGCGAGCCGCATGACGCTCGGGATGGCTGCGCAAGGCTTCCTTGAGAATATCTTCCGCCTGGCCATCACGGCCATAGGCGATATACACGTCGGCTTCGGCGACAGGGTCAGTTTCATTGCCTTCAAGCATACTGGCACCCGCTGCGGCAGCCACGCCGGCAACGGCGGCTGGCGTACCGTCCAGCTGGCTATCGACCGCGGATTGCTGGCCTTCCGGCACCAGGCCCGCTGGCGGCGCCACAGGCGCTTCCGGCGCGAACACCGGGGCGATATTGTCGCGCGAGAGTGGCGTTTCCTTGCGGCGGCGCGCGATCACCAGCGCCGCCACGGCCGCCAGCAAGGCAGCCAGGCCGATGCCGACGGCACCCAGATGGTCGCTGATCTTGTCGGCCAAGGTGGGCTCCAGCGGCGAAGGTTTCTTGACCAGCGGCACCGGTTTCACTTTCGGTGCGGCCGGCTCAGGTGCGGCCGGCTGCGCCTCGGTCGGCGCGCTGGCGACGGCACTGGCCGCTGAACTGGCAACTGCGCTGGCCGCGACCTCGGCCGGCTTGGCGGGAGCGGGAGCGCTCTTGTCGGCCATGGCCTTGCTCTTGACCGCCATCAACTTTTCCAGGTCGCTGACGTTCTTTTCCAGCTCCTTGACGCGCGCAGCCGCTTCATCGACCTGTTTCGCCTTGGCGATCTTGTCTTCCTCGCTGGCGACGGCGCTCTTGCCGGCCGACTTGGCCGCCGGCTCCGCTTTCGACAGTTTCAGCTTGTCTTGCGACTCGCTGACGGCCGTCGGCTTTTCCTGCACGCGGGTAGGCCCGATCTTGCCAGCCGTGCTTTGCGTCGGCTGCGCAGCCTTGCCCGGCTTGCTTTGCGACACCTGGCCTGCCAGCTTGTTGCGATAGGCTTCAAAATCGATGGCGTGCGCCGTCACGACGGCTTTTGCTGCGACCGCATCGGTGGCACGCAGGGCGTGCGCATCTGGCACGGCCAGGATGCGCCCGGCCTGCATGCGGTTCATGTTGTCGCCCTTGAAGGCATCGGGATTGGCGCGGTACAGGGCGACGAGCATCATGTCGAGCGAGACGCCTGCTGGTTTCATTTCGCTGGCGATGCGGCTCAGGGTGTCGCCCGCCTTGACCTTGTATTCGCCTGCCGCCTTTTTCGGCGCAGTCGCCTCCGCCGGCTTGCTCTTGCCCGCAGCTACTGGCGCGGCCACTTGCGCGCCGCGCGTTTGGCGCACTTCGGGTGTATCGAGCACGAATGCATATTCACGTACCTGGCGCCCGCTCTTGCTGCTCAGTTCCAGCAGCAAATCGACCATGGGTTCGGCCACCGCTTGCGCCGAACTGATGCGGATGAAGGCCTTGCCGTTGCGGTTTTCCACGGCAAACGTCAGCGCATTTAGAGCGGGATTGAATTCCACGTTGGCCTGCCGGTAGGCGTCCGGCGGCGCCAGCCTGGCCAGCAGGCCAGCTGCCTCGCCTGGCTTGACGGCCGATAATTCGACTTCGGCGCGTAGCGGCTGTCCAGCGGCGGACAGCACCGTAATCTTGCCCAGCTCGGCTGCGGATGCCGCCGGTGACAATAACACCGCACAGGCGACAGCGCTGCTCAGTGTTTGAATGACAAGGGAGGCGACCCGGGGACGAGTGTGTACAGGCATAGTTGGTGGTATCTTAGTTGACGTGGGAAAACTGTTACTTTTCCAGAAGTATCAACATATCATCATGCCCAGTGCTATGCAAGCTCCGCATGGTTGCGCCTTGAGGGGCTCAGGACGAAAAAAAAGCCGGGGAAACAGTCCCGGCTTGATCTTGATCAGCAATTAGTGTCCATTACGCATCGAGCAAGATGCGCAGCATGCGGCGCAGTGGCTCGGCCGCGCCCCACAGCAATTGGTCGCCCACGGTGAAGGCCGACAGATATTCGCCGCCCATGCTCATCTTGCGCACGCGGCCGACGGGTATCGTCAAACTACCGGTGACGGCGGCAGGCGACAAGTCGCGCACGGACGCTTCGCGCGTGTTCGGCACCAGCTTGACCCATTGATTGTTGCTGGCGATGATGTCGTTGATTTCATCGAGCGGCACGTCTTTCTTCAGCTTGATGGTCAGCGCTTGCGAATGACAGCGCATGGCGCCGATGCGCACGCACAGGCCATCGACAGCAATTTCCTTGGTGCCAAAGTCGCTGCCGCGACCAAGAATCTTGTTCGTTTCCGCGCCCGCCTTCCACTCTTCCTTGGACTGACCGTTGCCCAGGTCCTTGTCGATCCACGGGATCAGGTTGCCGGCCAGCGGCGCGCCGAATTGCTTGATTTCATCTGAGGAATAGCCATGCTGGGTGGCCAGCACCTGGCGGTCGATTTCCAGGATGGCGGAAGCGGGGTTGTCCAGCAGCGCCTTGACGGCGCTGTTGATGGTGCCAAATTGCGTCAGCAACTCGCGCATGTGCTGCGCGCCGCCGCCCGATGCCGCCTGGTACGTCATCGACGTCATCCAGTCGATCAAATCGTGCTGGAACAGGCCGCCCAGGCCCATCATCATGCACGACACGGTGCAATTGCCGCCGATGTAGTTCTTCACGCCCTTGCCCAGCGCATCCTTGATGACGTGCAGGTTGACGGGATCGAGTACGATGACGGCGTCTTTTTCCATGCGCAAGGTCGAGGCCGCATCGATCCAGTAGCCATTCCAGCCCGCTGCGCGTAACTGCGGGAAGACCGCGCTCGTGTAGTCGCCACCCTGGCAGGAAATGATGATGTCGCACTTGGACAGTTCGGCGATATTGCTGGCATCCTTGAGGATGGTTTCATTCTTCGCCATGGCCGGCGCCGCGCCGCCCGTGTTCGAGGTCGTGAAAAACACCGGTTCGATATGGGCGAAATCGCCCTCTTCCTGCATGCGCTGCATCAGGACCGAACCGACCATACCGCGCCAACCTACCAAGCCAACTAATTTCATTACCATTCCTCAAGATGAGACGGCGACTGCCGTCATTAGACTATTTTATCCCAGTGCTTTTACAACTGCATCACCCATGGCCTCGGTACCGACCAAAGTCGTGCCCGCTTCATGGATGTCGGCCGTGCGCAGACCTTGCGCCAACACCTTCTTCACCGCAGCCTCGACGCGCAGCGCCTGCTCTTCGCGGTTCAGCGAATAGCGCAACATCATGGCCGCCGACAGGATCGTCGCCAGCGGATTGGCGATGCCCTTGCCCGCGATGTCGGGCGCCGAACCGTGCGAAGGCTCGTACAAGCCCTTGTTGTTGGCGTCGAGCGAAGCGGACGGCAGCATGCCGATCGAGCCCGTCAACATGGCGGCCGCGTCCGACAAGATGTCGCCGAACATATTGCCCGTCACCATGACGTCAAATTTCTTCGGCGCCCGCACCAGCTGCATGGCCGCGTTATCGACATACATATGATCGAGCGCAACGTCAGGATATTGCTTGTGCACGTCGATGACGATGTCTTTCCAGAACTGGAACGTTTCGAGCACGTTCGCCTTGTCCACGCTGGTCAGGCGCTTGTCGCGCTTTTGCGCCGCCTGGAAAGCCACGTGGGCGATGCGGCGGATTTCGCCTTCCGCATAGCGCATGGTGTCAAAACCTTCGCGCTGGCCCTTGAACGGACCGTCCGGGCACTCGCGCACGCCACGCGGCTGGCCAAAATAAATGTCGCCCGTCAATTCACGGATGATCAAAATATCCAGGCCGGACACCACTTCCGGCTTCAGTGTCGAGGCACCCGCCAGTTCCGGGTACAAAATGGCCGGACGCAGGTTGGCGAACAAGCCCAAGTTCTTGCGCAAGCCCAAAATCGCTTGCTCGGGACGGAACTGGCGCTCCAGATTGTCGTACTGATAATCGCCAACGGCACCGAACAGCACGGCATCGGCCGCTTTTGCCAGGGCCAGTGTGCCTTCCGGCAAGGGGTGGCCATGCGCAGCATAGCCGGCGCCGCCCACGGGCGCTGTTTCGAGCTCGAACGATTCGCCCAGCACATGCAAGACCTTGACGGCTTGCGCGACAATTTCAGGACCGATGCCGTCGCCGGGTAAGATTGCAATTTTCATATTTTTTATCGATCAGATGACGTTGGCGAGCCAGGGTTGCGTGGCGAGGTGGCGTTCTTCGAAGGCGCGGATATCGTCGGCATGGCGCAGAGTCAGGCCGATATCGTCGAGCCCATTCATCAGGCAGTATTTGCGGAAGGCATCGATCTCGAACGGATACGAGACACTACCATTGCCGGTGCGCACGCATTGCTGTTCCAGGTCCACCACCAGCTTGTAACCGGGGAAGGCCTTGACTTCATGGAACAGATGCTCGACCTGGCTTTCCGACAGCACGATGGGCAGCAAGCCGTTCTTGTAGCAATTGTTGAAGAAGATGTCGGCAAACGAGGGCGCGATAATGGCGCGAAAACCATACTGGTCGAGCGCCCACGGCGCGTGTTCGCGCGAGGAGCCGCAGCCGAAGTTCTTGCGCGTCAGCAATATCGAAGCGCCCTGGTAGCGTTGCTCGTTGAGCACGAACTCAGGGTTCAGCGGACGCCGACTATTGTCCTGGCCCGGTTCGCCATGGTCGAGGTAGCGCCATTCATCGAACAGGTTGGGGCCGAAACCACTGCGGTGGATCGATTTCAGGAATTGCTTCGGAATAATCGCGTCGGTGTCGACGTTGGCGCGGTCCAGCGGCGCTACCAGGCCTTCGTAAAGCGTAAATTTATCCATGCTATGTCTACTCGTTAAGACGCGCGGCGCAGGGCGCCGGCACGTCACGGTTTATTTTCCGCCGGCGCCAGTGACGACCTGGCCGACTTTCTGCACATCGCGGCCGATGCCGGAGACGGTGTTGCAGCCAGACAGGATGACGGTGGCGATGAGGAGGGCGAAGAGTTTTTTCATGATGATTTCTTGATAGTAAGTATGGAACGGGCAATGCTAGTGTACGCCAGCGCCAGCGGCACCCGCCCCTGCCATCATCGCAAAGCCCGCACGTCGACAAAGTGGCCGGCGATGCCCGCCGCTGCCGCCATCGCTGGCGACACCAGATGGGTCCGGCCGCCCTGCCCCTGCCGGCCCTCGAAATTGCGGTTCGAAGTCGAGGCGCAACGCTCGCCCGGCTCCAGACGGTCCGCATTCATGGCCAGGCACATCGAGCAACCGGGCTCGCGCCACTCGAAGCCGGCATCCTTGAAGATACGGTCCAGGCCTTCACGCTCGGCCTGGTCCTTGACGAGACCGGAACCGGGCACCACCAGCGCCAGGGTGACGTTCGAGGCGCGGTGCTTGCCGCGCACCACGGCAGCGGCCGCGCGCAAGTCTTCGATGCGCGAATTGGTGCAAGAACCGATGAAGACCTTGTCGATACGGATGTCTTCGATGGCGGTATTCGGTTTCAGGGCCATGTAGACCAGCGCCTTTTCCATCGCGTCGCGCTTGACGCTGTCTTTTTCCTGGTCAGGATCGGGCACGCGGCCATCGATACCGACCACCATCTCGGGCGATGTGCCCCAGGTCACTTGCGGCACGATGTCTTGCGCGTTGAGCGTGACGACCAGGTCGAAGCGGGCGCCGGGGTCCGAATGCAGGGTGCGCCAGTAGGCCACGGCGCGCTCCCAGTGCGGACCGGCCGGCGAAAACGGACGGCCCTTGACGTAATTGATGGTGGTGTCATCGACACCGATGATGCCGGCGCGCGCGCCCGCCTCGATGGCCATATTGCACACCGTCATGCGCCCTTCCATCGACAGCGCACGGATGGCCGCGCCGCCAAATTCGATGCAGTAGCCGGTACCGCCGGCCGTGCCGATCTTGCCGATGATGGCCAGCACGATATCCTTGGCCGTCACGCCGGCCGGCAAGGCGCCGTCAACCTGCACCAGCATGGACTTGGATTTCTTTTGCAGCAAGGTTTGCGTGGCCAGCACGTGCTCCACTTCCGACGTGCCGATGCCGTGCGCCAGAGCGCCAAAGGCGCCGTGCGTGGACGTGTGCGAATCGCCGCAAACAACCGTCATGCCGGGCAAGGTCGCACCCTGTTCAGGGCCGATCACATGCACGATCCCCTGGCGCTTGTCATTCATGTTGAAGTAGGTCAGGCCATAGTGCTTGGCGTTCTTGTCCAGCGTTTCCACCTGCAGACGCGAGACCGGATCGGCAATGCCGTCGATGCGGCTGGTGGTCGGCACGTTATGGTCGGCCACGGCCAGGTTGGCGGAAATGCGCCACGGCTGGCGGCCTGCCACGCTGAGGCCATCGAAGGCTTGCGGGCTGGTGACTTCGTGCAGCAGGTGCCGGTCGATGTACAAAATTGTCGTGCCATCATCTTCGGCCCGAACAACGTGGGATTCCCAGAGTTTGTCGTAAAGCGTCTTCATCATGATTTATGCAGCGTTGCCACAGCCTGTAGTAAGTGATCAAGTGATACCAAGTCATGCTAAGTCATACGGTGCTCCACAAGGATTATGCCATACATTGCGCAACACAGAACCGAAACAGGTAAAAGCGTGGTGTTGGCGATACAAAGTTTGGCTACACCGTTAGATATGAGCTGGAAATTGCCGATATCAGCACATTGGCGGCAGACCGCGCTTATCCGCAGGCGGGCCGCCGAACGTGTCACGGCGCGATCAGAAATTGCCATTTTTTCTTGATATTATGTGTATTGTATTTTGACAATAAACACCGGCGCATGCGCGCCACCACACCGAAGGACCTCAATGAAACTGAATTTGTTGGCGCTGGCCGCCCTGACCCTGGCCGCGCCGCCCTTGGCCAGCGCCGATGCGGCGGCGGCCACGCCGGGAGCAAGCTGCCTGCAGGACTTGCACGACATTGCGCCCTTCCTGCTGGAAAATGACACGGGGGCGCGCCAGCACCTGGCGCAAAAGGGAGCGGCGTATTTCGACCTGGCGCTGAGCCGCGCAAGCGAGGCCGCGGAAAACACTAGCGATGCATCTGCTTGTAATGTCATCCTGGCCGATTATCTGAGTAAGTGGCGCACAGGCCATCTGCAGATCGTGCCCAGCGCAGCATTGAAGCACAGCAAACCAGCGCCGCCCTCCACGCCCACTGCAAATACGGTTGATAAAAGAGCGCCATCGCTGCAACTGCTGTCACCTCGGACCGCCTTACTGACACTGCCCAGTTTTTTTCCTCAGTACGGCAAGGCAATCGCTGATTTACTGGCAAGCAAACGTCACGATCTTGCCACCCACCCCCACTGGATCATTGATGTCAGGCGCAATGATGGCGGCAGTGATAGTACTTATGCGCCACTGCTGCCATGGATCAGCTCAGGCGAGATCGTCAGCGTGGGTGGCGAATGGCTGGCCACGCCAGCCAATATTGCCGGACAGGAAGGTATCTGCGCGCTGTACGCCCCCGGTGATGCCTCGTGCACGACAGACAGTGAGCATGCCGTCGCCCGGATGCGCAGCGTCGAATCAGGCCAGTTTGTAACACAGCGAACCGATGGGCCTGTCAGCTATGGAAGTTTGCCCAAAAAGAAGACGCAGCCGGCCCGCGTCGCGGTACTGGTCGACCGCGATTGCGGGAGCTCCTGCGAACAATTCCTGCTGGCGGTACGGCAGAGTTTTCATGTCAAGTTGATCGGCCGCAGCAGCTACGGTGCGCTCGATTATTCGAACGTGCGCCTGCATGCCTTGCCCTCAGGGCTACGCCAGCTCATGTACGCGACCTCGCGCTCGGCCCGCTTGCCGCAGGTACAGGTCGACCTGAACGGCATCATGCCCGACATCTACCTGCCGCCACCGAAGGACGAAGCGGAACACGCCCAGGAAATCGTGCGCGTGCAACGCTGGCTGGAAGGCGGCACCCTGCGCCCGGGCAGCATGTGATTGCACCATGAAAAAAAAGCCCGCTATGCATAGCGGGCTTTCGAATGAATACAACGATACTAAAGGCAGCTGAGAAAACCGTAGCGAGCGGAATGCAAGCCTGACCAAGAAGCGCCACCGTACTCTGGTACGGTGAGCATCGCAGGCTGCCTATACCGACGCGCAGCAGGTTTTGTCAGGTGCCATCATGCGGCCATGCGCACACTACCCCTGCAACCATCCATCAGGAACGACAGGCCTACTACCAGTACCAGCTCGCCTTCGGCAGAGCGGGCGGTGCCGGTAATGCCTTCCACGGTGATGGCCGTCATCGGCTTGATCACCAGGTCGGCCGTGCCATCGACGGCTGCCACGGCCAGAATATAAGGCTGTGGCGCAGCAACAACAATGCCCACGCGTTCGCTACACGCTTCATAGCCCAGGGAGCCGGCCAGCGAGCGCACGGGCAATGGACGACCCTGGTCTTTCAGTACCGGCGCGCCACCCACTTCCATGAAGGTTTCCGGCAATTCGACGACGCGTTGCACCACCGCCATCGGCAGCGCCAGCGCGGCACCCGACGTCGACACCAGCATGGTCGGCACGATGGACAGCTCGATCGGCAGGCGGATGGCAAACTTGGTGCCCTTGCCCAGCGTCGATTCGATATGGATGGCGCCGCGATTTTTCTCCACGGCTGTCTTGACCACGTCCATGCCGACACCGCGACCGGAAACGCTGGAGGCGACTTCCTTGGTCGAGAAGCCCGGCAGGAACACCAGCTGGAAGCATTCGTCGTTGCTCAATTGCGCGCTTTCGCTGATCAAGCCTTTTTGCTGTGCCTTGCTGCGCAGGAAGAGCGGGTCCATGCCCTTGCCATCATCCTGCAGCACGATCATGACGCTGTTCGCTTCCTGCCAAGCCTTCAGTGAAATATACGATTTGGCGGGCTTGCCGGCGGCCAGACGCGCTTCCGGCGACTCGACGCCATGGTCTAGCGAATTGCGCAACATGTGCACGAGCGGATCGTACAGGCTGTCAACTACCACGCGGTCGACTTCCGTCTCCGCACCCTCAATGGTCAGCTCGACATCCTTGCCCAAGTCTTTTGCCAGTTCGCGCACCAGACGCGGAAATTTCTGGAACAGACGGCCCACCGGTTGCATGCGCGTGGCAAGCGTGGCCCGCTGCAACTCGGTCGAGTAGCGCGAAGCGCGTTCCAGCGTTTCCGCCAGGGTCGCCATCAGGGTAGCAGCTTGCCCTTCGAATTTGAATTGCAACAAGCGTTCGAGCAGCACGGCGGCCTGGTTCGCAGCCTGTACCGATTCGCCGGCCACTTCCAGCAGGGCGTCTAGCTTGACGGCGTCGACGCGGATACTGTCTTCCTTGACGGGCGCGGCATGGCGCACTTCCGGACGTTCTTCGCGACGTTCCGCGCCATCCCAGGCTTTGCCTGCCGGCTTGGCGGCAGCAGTAGCAGTAGCAGTAGCAGCAGGCGCGGCGGCCGCAGCGACAGGCGCAGCGGCGACAGGCGCCGGTGTGCCAGCAAGCTGGCTGCCCGCCGGCACGACGGCGTTATACATACCTTCCCAGTCCAGGCCATCGGCGCTGGCAGTGGCAACAGCGGCAACCGGCGCAGCGACGACGACTGCGGCAACGGACGCGGCCACTTCCACAGCCGTCGCAGCAGCAGGCGCAGCGGCGTCCATGCCCTTGCCTTCGATGGCGTTCGTCAGGATGTGCTCCAGCTCTTCCGGCATGGCCGGCAAGCTTTCCGGCGCGCTACCGTTGGCCAGTTCCGTCAGCTGGTCGGCCACGAAACCGGACGCTTGCAATGCCGCCTCGATGGCGATCGGCGTCACCGGTGCGGCGCCCGTGCGCAAGGCGTCGAACAGGTTTTCCGTCAGATGGCAGGCAGCCACCAGCGCGGGTAGGCCCATGAAGCCGGCACCACCCTTGATGGTGTGGAAGGAGCGAAACACGGCATTCAGTGTTTCCTTGTTGTCGGGATCACGCTCAAGACACAATAAGTGCTCTTCAACATTCACCGCAAGATCCATCGCCTCAACGACGAAATCCTTGAGCATATCGTCCATTAGAATCCCAAATCGGCAAGAAGGTCGTCTACATTATCCTGGTCCAGCGCCACCGAAGGAACGGACGGGCCCTGCATCAGCGGCACCGGCTTTTGCGCCAGTTTTTCGCGCACTTCGGCCGGTGCATTGTCGCGCAGCAGCTGGGCAAGCTCGTGCTCCACCGTCTTGGTGATGTTGACCACTTTCTTGATCAGCTGGCCCGTGATGTCCTGGAAGTCCTGCGCCATCATGATTTCCAGCAAGCGCGCTTTTTCCGCTTCCGTCGCCTCGGCAACGGCTTGCGCGAACTGACGGGAATCGCCGGCCAGGGCCTTGAATTCTTCCAGGCTCAGCTTGCCATCGAACAGCGCCGTCCAGCGGCTGTCCATGTCCTTGGCTTTCTTCGACAACACATCTTGCGCCGGCATGCCCTCGTCTAGCGTATTCAAGACCTTGTTGGCGGCCTGTTCCGTCAGTGTGGCGACATACTCGAGGCGGTCCTGGGCGTCGACGATCTGCGACGACGCTTCCGTCAACGCCTTGTCGTAGCCCAGTTCGCGCAGCGAATCGTGCAGCAGGCGCACGATGCCGCCCAGGCGTTCAAACATCGGCTTGTCGGACTGGTCGACCGCAACGGCCGCTTCGCCGGGCACGCCTGCGGGGGATGCGGCTGGCGCTTCCGGCGCGGCGGCGACTGGCGCTTCCGCTGCGGCTGCCGGCACGCTGGCGCTGGCCGACACCGAGTCGAACAGCGCGTCAAAATCGTCGTCCGCGCTCACGGCTGCGGGCGCTGCAGCGGGTGCGGGCTGGGGAGCTGCCGCACTTTGCGCAGATACTTCATCGAATAATGCATCGAAATCATCAGCGGCGTTGGTCATATCCCTGCTTCTCCATAAATTGTCAAAATTCCGCCTGAACTGTGCGTTTTACAGACTGATACCCACAATTTCTCGATTAAGATGATTTGAGGCAATACCGCTGCGATGGTGCGAGTGTAGCAGGGCGCCACCCTGTTGGTAAATCTCAAAACGCGCTTCCTGGTGCAAAGCCGGCCCACAAGAGCTTTTCTCCCAGGAAATAAGTGTTCCTGCTGTTGTATTTTGAAATACTACCATTGGCGTGCGCACAAGACCACGCGCCAGACAAGAAATCTTACTCAAGGGTGCTTGCACAACAGTACTCCACGACTATAGTTGCAATTAAAACACAATCCCTCTACCAATGTTGTCTATACTAAAGGTGCAACAGTATTGATAATTATCAAGTCCCTATATGAATACCATACTGCCGCCGCGTCTACAATGAGGGGCGTTACGCGCGCTGAGTCACTGCCAAAGGACCTGCCATGTATAAGAAAATTCTGATCGCCACGGACGGCTCCACCGTCTCCAACTTGACCGCTTGCGCCGGCGTTGCCTTTGCCGAACAGATGAACGCCGACATCGTTGCCCTGTACGTGGCGCCCGAATACCAGTATCCGGTGTACATCGAGATCATTCCACCGAGCTATCCCAGCGAAGAAGAATATCGGATCGCCATGCGCAAGGCCGGCACAGAGCACTGGCAGCCCATCCTCGACGCCGCTGCCAAGCGGGGCCTGGAAGCGACGGGCCTGACCGCTTTTTCCGACAGCCCGGCCATGAAAATCGTCGAAGCGGCGCAATCGCAGCACTGCGACCTGATCTTCATGGGTTCGCATGGCCGCAGCGGCTGGGGGCAATTGCTGCTCGGCAGCGTGACCAACAAGGTGCTGTCGCACTCGACATTGCCCGTACTGGTGCATAGGCTGATCAAGGAACCGCCACCGCAATAGCAGTTCGCATCGCCGCAGGGGGGGCGGCGCAGCCGGCCTAGCGGGTAAGAAGACAAACTTGCGGCCATTCGGTTAAAATGACAATGTTTCTCGTTTCTCAACACTCGACCGGCCGCCACAAAACGGCCGAAGCACACTACCTGCCTCCAGATTGCCCGCCTATGATACGTATCGTGATTGCTGATGACCATACCATCATGCGGGAAGGATTGAAGCGCATTCTTGATGGCGCACCCGACATCGACATCGTGGGTGAAGCCATCGACGGCTTTGACGTACTCAATCACGTGCGCCAGGGCGGCTTCGACCTGCTGCTACTCGACCTGTCGATGCCCGGCCGCAGCGGCGTCGACCTGATCCGGCAAATCCGCAGCGAGGCACCCAAGCTGGCCATCCTGATCCTCACCATGCACGAGGAAGAGCAGTATGCGGTGCGCGCCATCCGCGCTGGCGCACAAGGCTATCTGACCAAAGAAAGCGCGGGCACCCAGTTGGTGGGCGCGATACACAAGGTGGCGTCGGGACGTCCCTACATCAGCGCCGAGGTAGCCGAGCAGCTCGTGCTCAACATCATGATGCCGAACGAAAGCTTGCTGCACAAACAGCTCTCAGACCGCGAATTCGAAGTCTTTTCCCTGCTCGTGGCGGGTAAGTCGATCACCGAAATCGCCAATAACCTGCATCTGAGCGTGAAGACGGTGAGCACCCACAAGACGCGCATCATGCAAAAGATGAGCATGAGTTCGCTGTCAGAAATGGTCCAGTATGCGGTGGCGCACCGCCTGCTGTCGCCCTTCAAGAGCTGAGCATGTCCAGGCGCACCATCGCGTAGGAACAATCCTACATCAACTACCATAGCTCCTACTGCCATATTCAGCCTCTGCTGATATGAATTCGGGACGCTTGTTGGCATACTGAAACCAGTCGTCAAGTTGCTGGAAAGTTATTTCATCACCCAGCAAGTCTTCCGCGAATTGAGATTTACCAGCCTGGATGCGCGTCGCCCTTGCCTGCCCGCCACCCTGTGCACCCTGTCATTCAACTCTGAACTACCTGTCACCAGGAGATGAACATGCCGTCCACGCAAACGCCTGAAACCCGCGCTGCCTCTCCATCGCTGTCCCCCTCCTCGCCGATGGAAGCGGGGCGCCAGCGCCAGGGGCGGCTATGGTCGAACCTGAAGGAAGTATGCGACCTGCTGCATATCTCCAGCGCCTGCACCGTCGCCGCCGATGAGCTGCTGTTCCAGCACGTGCAATTCAAGACGGGCCAGCGCGTGCACACCATCGGCCAGGCCTTCGATACCCTCTACATCGTCAATTCGGGCTTCCTGAAAACCGTGCTCATCGACGAATTCGGCAATGAGCAGGTACTCAGCTTTCCCATGAAGGGGGACATGCTCGGCGTCGATGGCATCCACTCGCGCCATTACTCGTCCGAAGCGGTGGCCTTGTCCGACTGCGACCTGATACTGCTGCCGTTCAAGAAACTGACGGCGCTAGGCAGAGTCCACCTGGAACTGGAAAACGTCATGTATGGCGTGATGAGCCGCGAACTGGTGCGCGAGCAAGCCATGATCGGCATGCTGGGCGCCCTCAGCGCGGAGGCCCGCGTGGCGCGCTTCCTCGTCTCGCTGGCCGAGCGTTTTGCGCAAATGGGCTACTCAAGCAAACTATTCAACCTGCGCATGACGCGCCATGAAATCGGCAGCTACCTGGGCCTGACCCTGGAAACGGTCAGCCGCACCCTGTCGGCCTTCAATGAAATCGGCCTGATCTCGGTCGATCAGCGCACCATCGGCTTGAAGGACCCGGAGGCGCTGAAAACCCTGCGCCGCCTGCCGCCCTCACGCTCGCGCGCGAAACAGTTGGCAGCGGCCAAGCTGAAGGCCGACAACACGGCTGCCGCTACCGCCTCGGCGCAATTGCTGGCCACCATCTAAGTAAGTCCCCACTCCTTCAAGCTTGGCACAGGCTTGACTTGGACAAGGCGCGCACCGCCTTGGCCAAGTCTTTTTTGCTGCCGCTCTCCTCGCATGCCGCGCCTGCGGCCGCCTTTGTCCAGCCGCCTTCCTCATCCACGCTGTCATGCGGGCGTAAAAAAGCGCGGATTGCGCACAAATAAGCCTTGCTTTTCGGGCCACATTCGAGAATAATGCAAATACGAATCATTCTCAACTGAGACAAAGAAAGCCCAATATGCAACGCTCAAAACCAGCCTTGATCCAGGATGCCGCTACCGCCCACGCCCGCCCTCCCGTCAGCATGGCGCAACCGGCGCGCCGCATCACCAGCGAAGCGCTGCTGCAACAAGGCCGCGAAGTGGAAATTGAGCACAGCGGCAAAATCTATCGCCTGCGCGTCACCCAATTAAATAAGCTGATCCTGACTGCCTGAAACAGCACGACAGCCAGTCACCATACTCGCCAGCCAGTCGCGTCGCGTGCGCGCAGCCAGCCATACCACCCGCACAGGAGTGTTTCATGGCGAACGAGCGACCTTCCCCGATATTTCCATCCCCGCAGGGCCAACAGCCTGAATTGCTGCTCTCGGCCGTGCTGCACCTGATGTCGCACTACCATGCAGGCAGTCCCTGCGAGCAACTGGCCGCTGTCATCGAACGCCATCTGCAAGTGTTGTCCAGTTCGCCCAGCCTGAGTCCTGTGCTGCAAGCGACCTGCCAGCAGTTGTCGCAACAATGGGCCACCTTGGTGGTGCAACAGCGACCTGCGCCGCCGAAGGACACCATGCTTGAGCGCCTGGCACGCTTGCTGAGCGCCAAAGGCCCGGCCTCGTCCCTGCCGCAATAATCCCCCTCCACCGCCCAATAGGATATCGCCATGTGTGAGCACGACAAGTCCCTGCCCGTCATCAGCAATTGTTCCAACGGCGAGGCCGAAACGGCGGCGCTCGCTTCGCGCCGCCGCCGGCTGTGGGAACTGTCACACACCTGCCATTGCCCGCTGGTCGGCGTGGGCTTGCCGCTAGGCTACTTGCGCAAGCTGGTGGGCAAGATGACGGGCGGGCGCGTACTGGCCGACGACTACGAAGTGCACGTGGGGGCCGTGACGGAATGTGGCGCGCGCAACCGCCTGTCCGAAGCTCTGCAAAAGGAACTCGAACGCCGCTACGCCCCTGTGATCCTGCGCTTTCGCAGCGCCAAGAGCACCGGGCAGGTAGCGCAACTGTGGCGCACGGCCGTCGCCAACGGCGACGTGTCGGGCGCTTTCTGGGCCGGCCTGACGCATCCGCGCTGCGACGCCGAACTGGAAGAGCAAATGTGCCGCGACTTGCACATGATCCAGCACCAGGCCGGTGCCTGCGTGCGCGCCGACATGGGAAAATTTACCGCATTGCAGGAAGAAAATGCACGCCTGGCGCACGAACTGGCCAAGCTGCAACAGCGCGGCCAGGCCATGCTGATGGAAAAAACGGGCGAACTGGAACGCCAGGAAGCCGTGCTGCTGCGCACGCGGGCCGAATCGATCGGCAAGGATAGCGTGCTCGACGCCTTGCGCTGTGAGCTGGCACAATTGCAGGCTGCCGTCCCGGCGCTGGAATCGCGCACACGCCTGGTCGAGCGCCTGGCCCAAATGGATGAGCGTGAAAAAGACTTGCGCCAGCAAATCGCGGAATTGAAGCAAGTCCAAGCACGTCCAGGCACCGCCATGTCGCCGCCGGCACCGGCACCGAAGCTGGAAGTGCCGACCGGCGGCAAGCTGAAAATGCCGATCCGCCTGCTTGATCAAAGCGTCTTGTGCGTGGGCGGTCGCAGCGGCAATGTGGCCACTTACCGCGCCCTGATCGAGCGGGTGGGCGCACAGTTTGCCCACCACGATGGCGGCCTGGAAGACAATGCCAACTTGCTCGATTCAAGCCTGGCGGCGGCCGACCTGGTGATTTGCCAGACCGGCTGCATCAGCCACAGCGCCTACTGGCGCGTGAAAGATTATTGCAAGCGCACGGGCAAGCGCTGTGTCTTCATCGACAACCCAAGCATCTCCAGCCTGGCGCGCGGCTTGCAGGAAGTGAGCGGGGAAATACAACCGGCCGCGCTGGACGCAGAGCACTAAAATACGGCGGGCGGCGCGACGATAGCGCTCGCTTGTGTCAACTCGGCGGGGCAGCAATCAATACACGTCGCGTCGATAGCGCCCAGCGGCCGCCAGCGCGTCGAGCGCGGGCCGGCCCAGCATCTCTTGCAAAGCCTCGTCGACGCCGCCCGCCATGCCGGCCAGGCTGCCACAAATGTAGATGGCCGCGCCCTGTTGCAGCCACAGCCTGACTTCGTCGGCATTGCCACGCAGGCGATCTTGCACGTAGGTGCGCTGCGCCTGGTCGCGCGAAAAAGCCAGGTCCAGGCGCGGCAAGTCGCCACTGGCATGCCAGCCTTCAATTTCTTCGCGGTAATGGAAATCGTGGGCCGCGTTGCGCTCGCCAAAGATCAGCCAATTGCGCCGTTGCCCTGCCAGCACACGGCTTTTCAGGTGGCCGCGCAAGCCGGCGATACCGCTACCGTTACCAATCAAGATTAATGGCCGCTGGGCATTGTCTTCCAGACGGAAACGTCGATGCTGGCGCAAGCGCAGCTGAACCACGTCGCCGACAGCCGCCTGCGCCGTCAGCCAGCCCGAGGCCAGACCCAGGCTGCCATCGGGATGGGCATGCTGACGCACCAGCAAGTGCACGCCGCCGTCGCGCGGGATGGAGGCAATCGAATACTCGCGCGGCTGGCTTGCATCGGCCGGCGCGGCCACCTGCACCAGGTCGCCCGACTGCCAGTGCGGCAGACTGCCCGCCACTGGCACCAGTTCCACGTGATAAATGGCACCGCCCGCGCTACCCGGATTGAGCTGGCGCCGCTGCGTCAAACGCCAGTCGCCAAAGGCCGGGGCGCTCCAGTCGGGTGCATCGCTGGTACCGGCCAGGTGGCTCAGATGCTGGAACCACTGTTCAATGCTAGCGCTGGCGCTGCGGTCAACCTCGATGCGCTCGAACAGGCGCGAAGCGCCCTGCGCCGCCAGCCAGGCATCGAGCGCGCGGCCGAAGCCACAAAACTGGCCATAGCTGCGGTCGCCCAGGGCCAGCAGGCAATAGTGTAATTGCGGTAGCGCAAGCTCACCCGTCATCAGCCTGCCCATGAAGGCGGCCGCATTGTCGGGCGCGTCGCCCTCGCCATAGGTACTGACCACAAACAGGGCCCGCTCCGCTTGTTGCAGATCAGCGGCCGTGAGTTCGGCCAGCGCGCACAGGCGCACGCAAATGCCCGCCAGTTGCAGGCTGCGCGCAGTTTGCGTGGCCAACTCCTCGGCATTGCCCGTCTGGCTGGCATACGCCACCAGCCAGGCAGAGCTGTTCGCCAGCGCCGCCTGGGCGGCAACAACGGCACGCCGCTTGGTGCGCGCGCGCAGCCAGGGCGCCAGGCACACGCCCGCATAACTGAGGGACAGGGCGGCCAGCAAGGTCAGCCGTGCCGTATCGTGTGTAAAAATCATGGCAAGTAATCGTTCATTCGTCGAGCATGGCCAGCATCTGGCTACTCAGCGTTTCGTGGTAGGCAAGACCATCGCGCTGCAAGAAACGCGCGGCCAGGCCCTGCTCTTCGGCCAGCGCCATGCCGGCCTCGGGGCCGAGCACCGTCAAGGCCGTCGACCAGGCATCGGCCGCCATGCATTCGGCGTGCACAACGGTGACGGAAGCGAGTTGATTGGCGATCGGCATGCCGCTGCGCGGATCGATCGTATGGGAAAAACGCGCTGTGCCATCCTGAAAGAAACGCCGGTAGTCGCCCGAAGTGGCGACGGACAAGCCGTGCAGCGCCAGCAACATTTCCGACGGATGCTGTGCATTAACGGCACTATCGGCGGCGCCATCGACCTGTTCCAGCATCACCCACCATGGCTGGCCATCGGGCTTGCAACCGGCGCCGCGCAGCTCTCCCCCCACCTCGACCAGATAATGCTCGATGCCCTGGCTATCGAGGTAGCGCGCCAGGCGGTCCACGCCATAGCCCTTGGCCACGGCAGACAAATCGAGTTGCAAGCCACCGGGCTGGCGCGCACGGCGGGCCGGCAAGTCCAGCTCCAAGCGTTGCCGCTGACGCTGCGACAGCAGCAGCGCCACGGTGTCGTCTTTCGGCAGCATGAAGTCGGGCTGATCGTAGCGCTTGCGGGGACCAAAGCCCCATAGGTTGACGAGGGCGCCGGCGCAAGGGTCGTACGCGCCGCCGGATGCTTGCGACACATGCATGGCAAAGCCCAGCACCTCGCAAAAAGCAGCGGGCAGGCTGTGCCAGCTACCGGGCTCGGCAAGGTTGAAGCGTCCCAGGTCGGACGCCTCGTTCCAATGGCTCATTTGCGCGACGACAAGGTCCAGCTGCTGCTGCAAGCCCAGTTGCAGGTCGACGCTGCCGGCACGCCCCGGCATGGCACACTCGAGCAGGCGGACCGACCAGCTGGTGCCCATGGACAGCCCGCGCAGATCCCGGATCGCGGCGCCGGGCGGCGCGACCTGATCGGAAATATGCTGAGGCAGCAAGACGCGTCGCATCGATGCTCTCGTAAAGCTGCCGCCGCTTACTGCGGCAGCACTTCCAAGGTGGCCGCGTAGGTCGAACGGCGCTCAGGCATGGCTGGCGACTGCCCGGCCACGGCCGGCGCCACCACCGCTGGCCAGGTGCTGCTCAAGTAATACATGCCTGCCGCTGGCAGCGTGAACGTGATCTCGCCCTTGGCATCGGTGCTCTGGCGGATTTCGCCCAGCACGCCACGGTAGCGTACGCCACCGGGTACCAGGCTGAACGCCTGGTTGGCCGCCGGCTTGCCGTCGACCAGGAAGCGCCACGTGGCTTTCTCGCCGGCACGCAAATCGTTCGGATGGGTGACAGGCACGAATTCCAGTCCTATGCCCGTCGGCTTGAATACTTCCATGCTGGTTTCGGCATTGCTGAAGAACGTTTCCAGACGGCTGGCCGTGCGCGTGACTTTCACCTCTTGCGCGTCGGCCGGCATGTCTTTCTTGAACGTTTCCTCGTTGCCGCGGAAACGCTTCTGCTCGCCATTTTGCTTGTAGTTGGCCATCACGTTTTGCGACACGATGGCCGCCCTGTAGGTGCCGGGCTTTTCCATCTTCACATCAAACACGCTGCGCAAGCGGCCCGTGACGGTGTTCGCCGGCGTCACTTTCGCGCCATCGGGGCCGGTCACTTGCAGCGCGTCCAGGCGCAGCGGCTGATGGTCAATCTCGAACAAGCCATCGGAGATGGCCGCGTCCACCGTCACCCAGGCGTCCTTGCTTTCTACCATCGTGCTCGATGGCACCATCCAGCCGCGGTGGGCGTGGGCATTCATGGTCAAGCCGGCCAGGGCCAGCGCGAGCAGCGGTTTATTCAGTTTATTGAACATGATGGATGCGCCTTAAAGTTTGAGTTGGACGACGATATTGCCGAGTTCTTCCTTGCCCTTGACTGGCACGGACTGGGCCGATTTCGGCGGCCACTGGAACGGCACGCGTACCACTTCGCGCCCACCCGCTTCGCGCGCCGCTTCCACCACCACCTGGTATTCGCCGGCCGGCAGCTTGTCGAGCAAAGCCTTGGCACCAGGGAAATTGAAGGTATATTCGCCCGGCGCACGCGTGGCACCGCTGACGCCGTCAATCGGCATGCTCAGGTCGCGACCGCTCTTGCGCCACCATTGGCGCATGTCCTTCAGCCATTTTTCTCCTGCCTTGTCCTTCTTTTTCATGTCATACAGCACCGCCAGGTTGCCGACGACCTTTTGATCGGCCGTTTCCAGCCATGCCGCCACGTAGGGACGGTGATACTCCGCCGCGTTCAGTTGCGGGATTTCAATCTTGAGGGCCAGGTCGGCCGCCATCGCCGAAGTACCGATGAGGGGAAGGCCAAGCGCCAGGGAGTAGCGTAATTTCATGGTGTGCCTGTAAAAAGGAAAAGTAAAAACAATCAATAAATAATTAATTGGAAATTAATGAATAAACAGCAAGGCGATCGCGCAAGGGATCAAAATACCGAGGCCTACCATCGGCCAGGTAAATGGCCGGTTGACCGCGTGGAACTTCAAAATCAATACACCCGTCAGGCAAAACACGATGCACAGGCCGGCAAAAATATCGATGAACCAGTTCCAGGCCACGCCCGTGTTGCGGCCCTTGTGCACATCGTTGAGCCAAGACACCCAGCCCCGGTCCGTCAATTCGTATTCGGCAGCGCCGTCTTCCAGGCCGATGCGCACCCAGGCGTCGCCGCCCGCCTTCGACAATGGCAGGTAGACTTCTTCGACGCTCCATTCGGCGGCACGCCCGCCCGCGTTCAGCGACCATTGCTGTTGCAACCAGGTTTCGGCGACGGCGGGCATGGGCGCATTGGCACCATCATGCTGGGCCGCATACGCGGCCAGTTCGGTGAGCAACGTGGCCGGCAGTTGTGCCTTTTGCCGCGTGATCGAGGGCTTAGCTTCAATCTGGCTGGCGTGGTTCAGGGTGATGCCGGTGATGGCGAACAGGAACATGCCCAACAGGCAAAGTGCCGAACTGATCCAATGCCATTGATGTAAGTGCTTGAGCCAGACGGCGCGACTGGCATTGCTCTTCGCCTTGTCTGCGGCGCCCGCCTTACCCACCGAGCCCCCCCGGCAAGGAGCGCGCCAGGCGGCGCGGCAAGTCAATATGCTTCATTCCCATCCTTCAATCAAAGTTCATATCCATCACATCAAACAAATGATAATGATTATCATTTATTAAGTCAATACATAGGCTCGCCTCCAACCCAGCGTTTTGTAACAGCGCTGCAACAAAGCGAGCCCGCTATGTAAGCTGCCGTACAGAGCCACAAGCGGTATCGGCCTATGCTGTTATTCAAGATCATCATCAAGGGAGCAAGCCATGCAAGCGTATTCCAACGAACAACTGGCCAGCATCGCGGCCAAGATCAAGGACATCAAATTCGGCATGCTGTGCACCAGCGACGACATGCGCAACCTCACCAGCCGACCTTTGACGCAGCAGCAGGTGGATCAAGACGGCAACATCTGGTTCTTTGTTTCGAACGCGGCGGCCTATACACGCGACCTGCTCAACAATCCGCAAGTCAATGTGAGCTTTGCCGACACGGGCGACAGCCTGTATGTGTCCATCTGTGGCCATGCGCAGCTGCTGAAAGACCGCGCCAAGGCGGAGCAATTGTGGAACCCGCTGGTGCAAGCCTGGTTCCCGGGCGGGCTCGACGATCCGAAGCTGTCGCTGATCAAGGTGACCATCGAGTCGGCCGAGTATTGGGACAGCAGTGCCAGCAAGATGATGCAATTTTATGCAATGGCCAAGGCTGCCATCACGGGCGAGCCGCCGAAAGACGTGGGTGAACACGGCCGGGTCGACCTGTAGCAGGGCTGCCACATTTTACCCGGGCTTTATTGACTTTTAATTTAACCCGGGTAAAATCTTCTGCACACTGACTCTTACAGGGCAAGACATGCACGCACCCCCCCACGTTACGGCCTTTGCAGGCCCACACAAAGTTGCCGCTGGCACACTGCATACGGTGGCGCAAACACTGAAGCAATTGGTGACGCGCGATCCCAGCGCACAAATCCTGGTCTTCGATGACGACAGCGGCAGCCAGATGGACTTGAACCTGCACGGCAGCCTGGCCGACGTGCTGCAGCGGCTGCCACGCGAAGCGGCGCCGACCATCGATGAGCCAGCGGCACCACCGCCCGCGCGCACGGCTGGCCGCCCGAAGCTGGGCGTGGTGGCGCGCGAAATTACCCTGCTGCCGCGTCACTGGGAATGGCTGGCGACCCAGCCGGGCGGTGCCTCCGTAGCCTTGCGCAAACTAGTGGAACACGCGCAGCGCGGCAACAAGGCGCACGATGAGCAACGCCAGGCGCGCGAAGCGGCTTATAAATTCATGAGCGCGCTGGCGGGCGATGCGCGCGGCTTCGAGGAAGCCAGCCGCGCCCTGTTCGCCGGCAAGCAGCCGGCATTCCTCGCGTGTGTGCAGGAATGGCCCGCCGACGTGCGCGAGCACGTCTTGCACTTGGCACAGCGCGGATGGTCCGAGAGCGAAGAACGTTAGGCGAGTCGCTCAGACGCCCGTGCTGCCCGTGGTGTCAGGCCCATCATCGGCGCTGTGCCGACTCTGCCCGGCGGCGCCGGGCAGAGTCGGCAAGCGGTCGGCACGCCGAACTTCACCGATGGAAAACACATCGTCGCCGATATCGAGGCCTTGCTCGCTATCGACCAGCACGAAGCTTTCGGCCGACTCGGCCGTGCTTTGCTTGCCGCCCGGCGTAAACGACGTACCGCCCTGGCTATTGCCGCGCTGCGGCATGGTGAAGCTGCTCATTGTCTGCCCTCCGCTCGTGAGTGCGCGTTGATCGACCATTGACTGTGCGTTGGCCGGCGGCAATGCGCGATTGCCGCCGGCCAGGCCTGCCTTGCTAAAGCGTGTGCCTACTTATTACGCGAGCCGGGCGAACCCGTTCCCGAACCGGCTGTACCGCTTTGCTTGCTGCCACTGTCACGGTTGCCCTCCTGCTTCAGGTTGGCATTGTCACGCGCACCGCTGGAGCTGGAGCTGGAGCTGGAGGCACTTTGCCGGCTGGCATCGTTTTTGTGGCTCTGGCTACCCGCGCGGCGTGCTTCTTCCGACGTGAATTCATGCGCCGTGCCCTTTTCATGTGCGGCACGTCCGCCCTCGCTGGCGATTTCGCGCTGCTGGGTAGGGTCCATGGAAGCGAAGCCACGCTTGCTGGTATCGCTTTGCTTGTTGCCAGTGTTGCCGGTGCTGCTGGTACTGCGGGCACTGCTGGTTTTACTACCTTGCTGTTTATTGTCGCTTGATGTGGCCATGATGATCTCCTTGATCGATGGAATCAGAAAACAGTGCAAACCATGCAATTCTTCCCCCTCGCACGGCAAGGGAACACTCATCTTAGTGCGTGCATGGGCCGCAAGTAATAGGACGATGGCAAGAGCGTATGTAGGATGAGTCCCGCCCCCGGTGGCATAATTACTTTCAGTTTTTTACCAAAAGTACCAGACACTCAGCAGTTAGGGGGCAGTGGGCAGCGCCAAAACGAGAGGTGGTGGCGCATGTGCGTCAGCCGCACCGCCATTGGACAGGCGCCACATGACAGGCGTCATGCAGCGTAGGACTTGGCAGAGGATCTGCCATAGGACCTCAGGAAGCGAACAGGATGGCCCAGAACAGCATCAGCAAGCCGACAATCGACACGCACCACACCAGCGTGCGCACGACGGGAACGCCCAAGGCGTATAGCGGCAGGTAGAGCACGCGGGCGGCCAGGTACAGGGCCGCGCCGTACAGGGTCAGTACGCTTTCTTGCGCCGTCACATGGGCGATCAGCACGGCAATAGCGTACAGGGGCAAGGTTTCAAACAGGTTCGCCTTGGCCCGCTGCAAGCGACCCGTGATCTTGCCCACGGGCGGCCCGTCACCATCGCGTGCGCTCATGTTGTACGCAGTGCCTGTTTCGCGCGTACGAAACAGCGCCGGCAGCAGGATTTGCACCAGCGCCAGTACCAAAGTGAAGCCCAGCATGGTCAATTCAGGAGTCATATGTGTCTTTGCAAAGTGAGATAGGCAGGCCGTACCGGCGCGTGTCCGTCAGGGTTGGTCGAGTGCTGCTTGTAATTCCGTCAAATCATACGGCTTGCGCAAAACACTGGCGGAAAACCCCAGTTCGTCCATCGACTCCTTGCCATAGCCGGTGGAAAAGATGATGCGCATACCCGGTTTCTCGCGCAACACCATGCGTGCCAGCGCGATGCCGGACATGCCGGGAAGGCTGACATCGGTAAACAAGATATCAAACTCTTGCTCTTTAAGCAATTCCCACGCCGTCTCGCCATCGGAAACACCACTGACCGTGTGGCCCAGCATACCCACCAGTTCGCACACCATCAACTGCGAATCGAGATTATCTTCCACCACGAGAATTTTCATCGATGTCGGCATCTCACCCTGCGCTAGCAAAGCATGGCCGGTCAAGTCCAGCCCTGGCGTACCGCCCTCCAGAACGCTGGCAGTCATGCTGCCGCGCAGCGCCATGCCGGACCGCTCACATTGGCGCGCGCGCATTTGCTGCTGGCCATAGGCCAGCACATGGCGCAATTTGCGCGCCAGTTCTTCGCGCCGATACGGCTTGCTGAGCAATTCCACTCCCACGTCGAGCCTGCCCTCATGCACGATGATGTCTTGCGCATAGCCCGAGGTAAACAGGACGGCAATGTCAGGCTGCAACTCGCGCGCCTGGCGTGCCATTTCCGTGCTGCTGACAGGGCCAGGCATGATCACGTCGGTAAACAGCAAGTCGATCTGCGCGTCGCCTTGCAGCACGGCCAGCGCGCTTTCGCCATCTTCGGCCTTGAGTACGGTATAGCCTAGCGCACCCAACATGTCGACTACGGTGGTGCGCACACCCACGTCGTCTTCCACCACCAGCACGGTTTCCGTGCCGCCCGCGACGACGCCGCTCAATTCCACTTCCTCGTCCGCTTCGGCCATCAGGGAACGCGGCAAATAGATTTTGACTCCCGTGCCTACGCCAGGTTCACTATAAATGCGGATATGGCCGCGGCTTTGCGTGACGAAGCCATATGCCATCGACAGGCCCAGGCCCGTGCCCGCACCTTCCGGCTTGGTGGTAAAAAACGGCTCGAACGCACGCTGCAGCACGGGGCCACTCATGCCGCGGCCAGTGTCCGTCACCGACAGCATCACATATTGCCCGGGCGGCACGTCGAGCAGTTTGTGCACATACTGCTCGTCGAGCACAACATTGCCCAACTCGATGGTCAGCTTACCCACGCCATCCATGGCATCGCGCGCATTGATGGCCAGATTAAGGATCACGTTCTCGATCTGGCTGCGGTCAACCAGCGTATTCCATAGCCCTCCGCCGCCCACCAGTACGATGTCGATCGCTTCGCCCAGGGCGCGCCGCAGCAGCGCATCCATGTTGCGCACCACACGCGCCAGGTCGGCCACCACGGGTTTCAACGGTTGACGCCGCGCAAACGCCAGCAGATGCGACGACAGTTTGGCGCCCCGCTCGACGGCGGCAAGCGCCGTCTCCAGACGCTGGCGCATCACGCCATCCGTGCCCGTCAAATGATGCAGCAAATGCAAATTGCCGGAGATGATTTGCAGCACGTTGTTGAAGTCGTGCGCGATGCCACCTGTCAGCTGGCCCACGGCTTCCATCTTTTGCGCCTGGCGCAAGGCATCTTCCGCCTTGGCACGCTCATTGACTTCCTGTTCGACACGGTGTTCCAGCGTTTCGTTCAATTCATGTAGCGCTTTTTCCACGCGGCGCCGCTCCGTAATATCAATCTTGACGGCAATCAAGGAGCGCGTCTGTCCCTGCTCGTCGAGCAAACGACTGACATTGCTAGACACCCACACTTGTGAACCATCGGGCTTCAGGTAGCGCTTTTCCAGCGAGAACGAGGCTCCCGTTTCCACCAGACGCTGGAACAGCACGCTGTTGCCAGTCACGTCCGCCGGATGCATGATGTCCTTCATGTTTAGGCTCAGCAGCTCTTCGGCCGAGCGGCCCAACATGCGGCACAGGGCACCGTTGACGCGCTGGAAACGGCCATCGAGGCCCAGCTCGGACAAGCCCACCGAAGCCTGACCGAAAATGGCCGCCATGCGCTCCTGGCTAGCGTTGAGCTCATCCTCGATCCGGCGTCGTTCCGTCACATCGAACGACACGCCCACATAGCGTCGCTGGCCCGGCACGCGGCCGGCCACCACTTCGCCCTGGCGCGCGATCCAGCGCACCGCGCCGTCGGTAGGGCGGCGGATGCGGTACTCCACATACTCAAGGGGATTTTGCACCAGATCAAGCTTGCTCGGCCCCACCTTCTGCAAGTCCCGCTCGTCCACCAGGCTCACCAGCAAGTGCTGCGTGACCTCCACGTCGTCGGCAATGCCCCACAGGCGACGGAACATGGGCGACACCAGCATCGCGCCCGTCTCGGGGAACCATTCAAAGCTGCCGATACCGCCCGCCTGCTGGGCCAGGCGCAGCCGCTCCTCGCCTTCCATGCGCTCGGTGACGTCAAGGCCCTCGACGAGGATGCAAGTGACCACGCCCTCGTCATTCTTGATGGGCTGATACACGAAGTCGATATAGCGCGGTCCCGACTGGCCGTGCGCCATCTGCAAATCCACCTTCACCTGGCGCCCTTCGTAGGACTCGCCCGTACGGTAGACCTGGTCCAGCAGCGCGATGAAGCCCTGCGCCTTGAATTCGGGCAAGGCCGATTCGACGGTTTTGCCCAGCAGTTCCAGTTCGCGGCGTCCCACCAGGCGTAAATAATGTTCATTGGCCAGTTCGAACACATGCTGCGGTCCGCGCAGCAAGGCCATGAAGCTGGGCGCCTGCTGGAACAGGGCGCGCAACAACGCCCGTTCTTCGCCCAAGCGGCGGTTGGCCGCGCGCACTGCCTCGCTCTCCATCTGCAAGGTAGTGTTGAGTTCGCCCAGCTCGGCCGTGGCCAGCTTCAACTGGCGCCCCTCTTCCATGCGCGCCGTCAATTCCAGCGCCGTGCACAGCACGCCGTCGACCTGGCCGCCGACGCCATGCACGGGCGTGTAAAACAGGTCGAAATAGACATCCGCGCGCTGCCCTTCGCGCAACAGCGGCAGGCAGCATTCGCGGTGCACCTGCGTCTCGCCGCGCATTCCCGCCTCGAGGATGCGCGCATTCCAGTCCCAGATTTCGGGCCAGA
The DNA here is from genome assembly GCF_029892305.1 of Janthinobacterium sp. CG_23.4. NCBI lineage: Bacteria > Pseudomonadati > Pseudomonadota > Betaproteobacteria > Burkholderiales > Oxalobacteraceae > Janthinobacterium > Janthinobacterium sp. CG_23.4. The sequence goes on from NZ_JARXUX010000001.1 coordinate 3,528,548, forward strand.
CGGCGGGTACTGTGCCACCCAGCGCCGCCGGATGGCGCGCCCCGGCGATCTGGATGTAGTCGTCGTTGTAAATCATCACGTGCTGCGGCCCCCACATCAGCACCATCGCCATCGGTGAATTGAGCACGATGTCAACGCTGGTACGCAGATGGGCGGGCCAGCCATCGAGCGCGCCCAGGCTGCTGGCGGACCAGCCATCGAGCGCGCCCAGGCTGCTGGCGGACCAGTCATGCTGGCGCACCAGCGCGCCCATGTTGCCGCCACCGCGCGGCCAGGCTGGCGCGCTCATGCAGCCACGCCCGCTTGCACGCGCACCTGACAATGGCGCGGCATGCGCAGCGTCGCCAACGTGCCCTGTGTGGCCGTCGAACTGAGTTCGACCGTGCCGCCGTGGGCCTTGACGAACATATTGACTGTGTACAGGCCCAGTCCCAAGCCCTGCCCCGACCTGCGCTTTTCGCCCGCCTGCTGGAACGGCTCGAACAGGGTCGGCAGCAAAGCGGCGGGGATGACGCCGCGATTGACAATGCGCAACTCAATGCTGTCGGCGGCGCGCCCGTCGAGGAACAGCTGCACTGGCGTACCCGCCTCGCCATGCGTGATGGCATTGCATAAGAGATTCGAGATCACTTGCGATAGCAAGCCCGCATCGCATTGCCCGTGCAACTCGCCAACACTGCTCATTTCGACAAGCGGGGCCTGGCCGGCCGTCTCGAATTCTTCGACGATGGAGCGCGCCAGCGCCGCGTAGTCGTGCGTGCTGCTGCGCAACTCCATCGTACCGGAACGGATGCGCGCCAGGTCCAGCAGTTGGTCGACCATGCGCGCCATGCGCTTGGCGCTGCTTTCAATACGCTGCGCCGTCACGATCACCTTCGGGTGCTCGCTCATCATCGGCAACAGCATGGCGCCATTCATCACCACCGACAAGGGCGTGCGCAAGTCGTGGCCCAGCACGGCCGTAAATAACTGATTGAGGTGCAGCGCATGCTTGAGTTCATCAAGCTGGGCTGACAATTCGCGCTTTTGCTGGTAGAGCTGCACCAGCACCGCCACCTTGCTTTGCAAGGCTTTCACGTCGATAGGCTTGTAGAGAAAATCGACGGCACCGGCCTCGTAGCCGCGGAAACTGTAGCTCGCCTCACGCGACGCGGCCGTGAGAAAAATCAAGGGGATGCTGCGCGTGCGCTCGCTGCCGCGTATCAGTTCGGCCAATTCAAAACCGTCCATCTGCGGCATTTGCACATCGATCAGGGCCAGTGCCACCTCATGCGACAAGAGTAGCTCGAGCGCTTGCGCGCCCGAGCTTGCTTTCAGGATAACAATGCCGGGCCGTGCCAACACGGCTTCGGCGGCGACCAGGTTTTGCGCGATGTCGTCAACGACGAGGATATGGATAGGTGCGGTCACGGAGTCATCTTCAGCATCGCAACGGCAGGCTGCCATCGTATTTCAATAAAGACATAAATAGTGTTTCAGTATTCACCTATATTACACGTACTACCTCACTCCCATTCACTTGTGTTCGGCATCGCCAAGCAAGGCCAGGCTGGCAGCCATTTGCGGCAAATCGAGCACCCGGTCGGCGCCCGCGCGCTTCAGCGCAGCGGCCGGCATGAAGCCACAAACGGCCCGTTGCGGGTCCTGCACCCAGGCGCTGCCGCCCAGTTGGCGCACGCGCGCCAGTCCCGCCGCGCCATCGGCCGAAGCGCCCGTCAAGATGATGGCCAGCATGCTGCGCCGGTAGGCGTAGGCGGCTGTTTCCAGCAAGACATCGATAGACGGGCGCGAAAAATGCACGGGCGCTTCCTGCGACAGGGAAAAACAGCCATCGGGTTCGATTTGCAGGTGGTAATCGGGCGGGGCGAAGTAGACCGTGCCGCCTTGCAGCGCTTCCTTGTCCTGCGCTACGCGCAAAGGCAGCGCGCAGCGCGCCGCATACAGCTGCGGCAAGCGGCTGGACTGGCCAGGCGCCAGGTGCAGCAGCACCACCACGGCTGCGCCGCAGATGGCCGGCATGGCGCTCAGCAAGATACCGAGTGCTTCCACGCCGCCTGCCGAGGCGCCGATGGCGATCAGGCGCAGGCCGGCGGGCGGTGGCGCTACCTCACAGGTCGGCAACATATCAGGCTCGCTGAAAGATGCGCTCTACCGCGCTCAGCTCGTTGAAGCTGCGCCCATGGCGGCTGAAATGCAGGCTTTCCTTCATGCCGAGGCCCAGGAAGCCCCGGTGTACCAGCGCTTCGTGGAACAGGCCCAGACAGCGGTCTTGCAAGTCTTTATTGAAGTAAATCATGACGTTACGACAGGAAACCATGTGTACCTCCGAAAACACGCTGTCCGTCGCCAGGCTATGGTCGGCGAAGACGAACTGGCGCCGCAGGCGCCGGTCAAAGATGGCGCCCTTGTAGGCGGCCGTGTAATAGTCGGACAGCGAACGCTTGCCACCGGCGCGTTGATAATTTTCGCTGAACTGGGCGATGCGCTCGACCGAATAGATGCCCGCTTCGGCCGCAGCCAGCGCCTCGACATTAATGTCGGTAGCATAAATCATGCTGCGCTCGAGCAACCCTTCCTCTTCCAGCAAAATGGCCAGCGACCACACCTCTTCGCCGCTGCTGCAACCGGCCACCCATATCTTGATGGAGGGATACGTGTGCAAGACGGGCACGACTTTTTCGCGCACGGCGCGAAAATAGGCGGGGTCACGGAACATCTCGCTCACTTGGACCGTAAAAAACTGCAATAGTTGCGCGAACATGGCCGGTGTACGCAAGATGCGGTCCTGCAGCTGCGACAGGCTGGTGCAGCCGAAACGCTCCATGGCCTGGAGCATGCGCCGGCGCAAGGACGCCACGGAATAATCGCGGAAATCATGCTGATACCTTAGCAATATTGCCTCAAGCAATAACTTCATTTCGATATCGAAAATATCATCGTCCAGCAATCCGAAATCCTCTCCTCTATACATGCTGCATGCCCCGGCCCCGCTGCGCTGGCCGGGTGCCTGGGACTAGCCAAAATACTGGCAGATCGTCGACGATTATCGCGCAGCTAAAGTGTCGCATATGTACGTTAGCGTACACTCGGCGCACTTTTCCTCAGGCATCCACGCCCTTCATCCCTTCCGCCGTATAGCGCGCGCCCGCTGCCATGCCCAAAGGAAAGGCGGCGCTCATCGCCGCCAGTTCCGCCGCGTCCAGCTGCACGGCCAGCGCACCGAGGTTGTCGTGCAGGTAGGCGATGCGCCTGGTGCCGGGAATCGGGATGATGTCGTCGCCCTGGGCCAGCAGCCAGGCCAGCGCCAGCTGGGCCGGCGTACACCGCTTGCTGCGCGCCAACTGCTGCACTTGCGCAACGATGGCCTGGTTGTGCGCCAGGTTCCCGGCGGCGAAACGCGGATTGAACTGGCGGAAGTCCCCGGCGTCGAGGCTGGCCGGGTCGGCTATGGCGCCCGTCAGGAAACCGCGCCCCAGCGGGCTATAGGCAAAGAAACTGGCGCCCACTTCGCGGCAGGCGGCCAGCACGCCCTGCTCCGGCTCGCGCGTCCACAGCGAGTATTCGCTCTGCACGGCCGCCACCGGGCACAGCGCCGCCGCGCGCCGCAAGGTCGCGGCGCTCACTTCGCACAGGCCCACGGCGCGGATCTTGCCCTCTTGCAGCAGTTGTGCCAGCGCCTGCATCGACGCTTCCAGCGGGGTATCGAGGTTCAAGCGGTGCAGATAAAACAAGTCGATGGCATCGACGCCCAGGCGCGCCAGCGACGCATCGCAGGCCTGGCGGATGTAAGCGGGGCCATTGTCGACGCGACGCGCATAGCTGCCCGCTACGCGCACCAGGCCGCACTTGGTGGCGACCTGGGCTTGTCCGCGGTGCTTGCTCAAGAAACGTCCCAGCAATTGCTCGTTGTGGCCAAAGCCGTAGGCGTCGGCCGTGTCGAACAGGGTCACGCCAGCGGCCAGGGCCGCGTCCAGGGTGGCCAACGATTGCGCCTCGTCCGTGGCGCCATAAAATTCCGACATGCCCATACAGCCCAGGCCCAGTGCCGAACTGTTCAAGCCGCTGTGGCCGATGCGTCGTTGTGGCAGTTGCATGTTGATCTCCTTCAAGTGTCAAGGCGGCAAGTCTGGACCGCGCAGGCCGACAAGGGAATGTGCAATTTCGTGATACCTTTCTGGTATGAGAACTCTGGACACCCATGCGTTGAGCCTGTTTTGCGGCGTCGCCCGCTGCCTGAACTTTCGCCAGGCGGCGGAACAATTGCACATGACGCAGCCGCCCCTGTCGCGCGCCATCAGGCTGCTCGAAGAGCGGCTGGGCGCACGATTGTTCGAGCGCGACACCCAGGGCGTGGCCCTGACGCAGGCGGGCCGCACCCTGCTGCCGCAGGCGCTGCACATCCTCGACTTGCTAGAGGTGGCGCAAGCGTCCCTACGGCAAGACAGCGCTCCCGTGCGCCTGCGCCTGGGCCTGAGCAGTTCGGTGGAAGCGGGCCTGTTCCAGCCCCTGCTGGCAGCATTGAGCAGTCAATTAGGCACGCTGCGCCTGGAACTGACGGCTGCGCCCTCGCCGCGCCTGGTCACAGCCGTGCGCAAGGGCCAGCTCGATGCGGCCCTGCTGGCCCTGCCCAGCGCCACCTTCGAGCTAGCCGTCCAGCCGCTGGCGCGCCAGCCCATGATGCTGGCCCTGCCCGCTAGCCACAGGCTGGCGAAAAAGCGCAAGCTGGGCCTGGCTGACATCGCAACAGAACCGATTTTTTGGTTCGAACGAGCACGCCAGCCAGCCTTTTTCGACCATTGCCAGCGGGTATTTCAGCGCCACGGCTTCGCCCCCACTTTCTTGCGCGAGGCGCTGGACCATCATGTGCTGCTCAGCGAGGTGGCCGCCGGCAAGGGCATGGCCCTGCTGGTCGACTCCTTCCGCGCGCTGCGCCTCGCTGGCGTGGCTTACCGGCAATTGGCGGAGGGAGAAGCATTGGCGGTCGGCATCGGCCTGGCCTGGCGCGATGGGCACGACCATGCGGCCCTGCCCCTGCTGCGCCAGCTGGCGCAAGAACATCTGCATAGGTGAGGGCTGCACACAGAGGCGCCAAACGCGCTACCATCACGCCTTCACCATTTTGCGCACCACCACGACCATGACATTCACCATCAGCGACACCGCCTACGACACCGACACCCCCGCCGCCAAGCAAGCCATGTACGCAGACCTGCGCTCGCAGTTGCAAGGTTTGCTGTCGGGCGAGAGCGACTTCATCGCCAATACGGCCAACTTCAGCGCGCTGGTCTTCAACACCATGCCGGGCTTGAACTGGGCCGGCTTTTATTTCCTCAAGGGCGAGGAGCTGGTGCTGGGGCCATTCCAGGGCAAGCCAGCCTGCATCCGCATCAAGAAGGGCCGCGGCGTATGCGGCACCACCGTCGTCGAGGGCAAGTCCATCGTGGTGCAAGATGTCCATGCATTTCCCGGCCACATCGCCTGCGACGTCAATTCACGCTCGGAACTGGTGGTACCCGTGTTTGCGCAAGGCAATATCATCGGCGTGTTCGACCTCGACAGCCCCCTGACGGGCCGCTTCGATGAAGTCGACGCACAAGGCGTCGAATCGCTGGTGCGCGTGCTGGAAGCGGCTATCGTCGCCGAGTAATGACTCAGTTGCCGGACTTGACGGCGATGAATTCGCCCTTGCCGACAGTGGCCAGGCAGGTCGTGTAGCGGCTGTCGGCGCGGATGGCGTCAAGGAAAGCGGCCATGTCCGCGTAGTGCGAAGCGGCGTTGTCGACCACCAGCACGCCGCCGGGCGCCAGCGCGCGGTCCAATTGCGGCCACCATTGCGCATACTGCTGGCGCGCGGAATCGAGAAAGATGAAATCGTAGGCGCCGTGCGCCGCATCGCGCAGCACGTCGCCCGCGTCCGCCAGCAGCTGGCCTATCACGCCCTGCAATTGCGCGCGCGCAAAGTTGGCATGCGCCATGTCGAACTTGTCCTGGGCTTGTTCCACCGTCACCACGCTGCCACCGAGCGAGCGCGCCGCGCGCGCCAGCCACAGGGTGGAATAGCCGTTCGAGGTGCCGATCTCCAGCACCCGGCGCGCACCGCGCGCGTGCACCAGCACGGCCAGCAATTGGCCCGTGTCGCGCGTAATATTGAGCATGCGGCTGGCGCGCTGCGTGTGCAGTGCATCGTTGCTGCTACCGAATGCTTCGAGCTCGCTCAACAAAGTGTCGATGCTAGGCATGCTGCCTCCTTATTTAAAGCATCAGCATAGCAAAAAAACTAGGTGCTGGCGCGACGACGCAGAGGGCGTTTCAGGGTTTGCACCATCACCACACCGAGCAAGGTCACACCGCCACCGATCACATCATAGACGTGCAAGACTTCCCCCAAGAACAGCATGGCGATGATGACGGTAAACACCGGCAGCAAATTCATCAATGTCGTGGCACGGCTGGGACCGAGCTTGGCCAGGCCATGCATCCACAAAAACGGCGCGATGATAGAGGCGGGAATGCCGGCAAACAGTACCAGCGGCAAACCGGCGCTGGTGACGGGCGGCGCGGACTGGCTCAGGTAATACACAAACAGCACGGGCACGGCGCAGCAGACCTGAATCAGCAGGCAATGCCAGTTATTGAGAGGAATCTTCCAGCGTTTGAGCAGCACGCCGTAAGCCGCATACGATAGGCAAGCGAGCAACATCAGGGCGTCGCCCATGGCCGCGCCGTGGGAGATCAACGCGGCCGGATCGCCATGGCTGAGCAGATAGCCTAGCCCCAGCAGCGACACCATGCCGCCCAGTACGCCGCCCACGGTGGGCGCCTCGCCCAGCAGTAATACAGACAGGCCCACAGCCAGCAAGGGCATCAACGAGGCCAGGATGCCCATATTGGTGGCCGTCGTCGTTTGCGCGGCGATGTAGGCCAGGCACTGGTACATCACCATGCCCAGCATACCGAGCACGAACAGTTTCCCCATATAAGGTTTCACCACGGCCCGCTGCTTCCACACGCCGCGACCAAAGACCAGCGCCAGCAGCACGCCAGCGAGCAGCCAGCGGTAGAACGAGATGGCGGCAGGATCGATCACGCCGACGGCCATCTTGCTGACGATGGTGTTGATGGCCCAGATCAGCACGGCGATCACGGGAAACAGATACTGCTTGGCTTGCATGCGGAGAACTCCATGATTGAATGGCGGCCATTTTCGCATGCTAGGTATCGAGGCAGACAAGGCGCACCGGACAAGCGCTGTAAAGAACAGCAAAAAACAGAAAAAAACAGCAAAAAGCAGGAAGAAACAGCACAGTCGGACCAGCAGTGCGCTGAGCAGTGCCATCCGAGTGGCCAGCGATGACTGCCGCGGTAATAGTTGCGCCGCCGCCCACGCTGGACGCAGAAAAGCATCATCTGGTGGCGTACGGCACGCACTTGCGCTGGCTGACCCTGGACAATATCGTGGAAAAGCTGCTGCGCGGGCGATATCTATCACCTGGGGCTAATGGATTGGGACGGCGCGGGCTTGACGCGCGCGGACCATGCCAGCGCCATGCAGCGCTGGAAGATCGCCTCCGACATGGGCGAGGAGCGCGCGATCAAGGCCGTCGCGCAGGGACAGCCTTAAGCGGCTGACGCCAGCGTATCGGGCAAGCCGGTCAGGGTGAAGATTTCAAAGCCCGTTTCCGTCACGGCCAGCGAATGCTCGAACTGCGCTGACAGCGAACGGTCTTTCGTCACCGTGGTCCATTTATCGGGCAAGACCTTGACCTGGTAGCTGCCCACGTTGAGCATAGGCTCGATGGTAAAGATCATGCCCGGTTCGAGCACGATGCCCGTGCCGGCGCGGCCGTAATGGAGCACTTGCGGCGTGTCGTGGAAGACCTGGCCCACGCCATGGCCGCAAAAGTCGCGCACGGAGGAAAAGCCCTGCGCCTTGGCCACCGCCTCGATGGCGGCGCCCACGTCGCCCAAGGTCGCGCCCGGGCGCACGGTATGAATGCCGGCCATCATGGCTTCATACGCCGTGTTGACCAGGCGGTTGGCCAGGATGGACACGGCACCGACCTTGAAAGTGCGGCTGGTGTCGCCAAACCAGCCCTGGAACTTCGGCGTCACGTCGATGTTGAGGATATCGCCCACTTTCAAGATCTTGGTCTCGGACGGGATGCCATGCGTGACCACGTGATTGACGGAGATGCAGCTGGCATGCTTGTAGCCGTGGTAATCGATGGTGCCGGGGATGGCGCCGGCGGCGCGCATGAATTGCTCGCACAAGGCGTCGAGCTTGGCCGTCGATACGCCAGGCTTGATGAAAGGCGTGATGTAGTCGAGCGTGTCGGCGGCGATGCGGCCGGCCGCGCGCATGCCGATGAAGCCTTCTTCGTCGTGCAGGGGGATTTTCTTGCCGTGTTCAAGCTGGGTGGAATAGCGCATGGATTTCTTCTTTATGAGTGTGATGTGGTGTGTAAGGCCCAGCCGCGCACCGCGTCATGCGAGGCGCGCAGCATGGCGTCGACAGTGGCAGGTATCGGCCGCTCTTGGGTCAGGTAGGGCTTGACGACGGCCACGGGGGCATCGATCAGGACAAATTTGAGCAGCATGTGGTCCAGGTCCGGCTGCGCGGCGGCGGGCATGGCTTCGGCGCAGCGCACAAAGCAGGCATCGAGCGCCGCCTGCTCTTCCTCCACGGCGGCCAGCAATTGCTCGCTGAGACCACTGCTGAAATCGGGGTTGTCGGCGCATTGCAGCAGGAAGCGCGCATACACGGGCTTGCGCCGGCACCAGTCCAGCAAGCCATGCACGCCAGCCCAGGTATCGCCGCCGAGCCAGCGGCTGGCCACTTCCTCGCGGAAGTCGCCTTTCACGCGCAGCCAGGCGCGTGCCAGGATAGCATTGCGCGAATCGAAGCGGTGATACACGGAGCCGATGGGCGCGCCGGCCTTGACGGCGATGGCCGCCATCGACACGGCGGCCACACCGCACTGGGCGGCGATGGCGATGGCGCCATCGATGAAGTTATTTTCGTTAAATTTTGCTAGTCTGACCATTCAAATAGAATACAGATTCTATTTGAATCCGTCAAGCGGCCGTGCACGCACCGACAAGAGTTGCCCCGCTGCCTTACAATGGTATGCACGAACCGCTACAAGGAGAATCCGCTTGCTTACGCCCCCTTTCATCGCCTCCTCCCGCTTCGACGATCCACGCCTGGCGTTAGAACAGGTGCAAGCCATTTACCGCAGCAGCATCGAACACCTGCGCGACGCGCTGCAGCGCTTTGTCGCCGGCGCGGACATGCACGAACGCATACGCGCCTGCTACCCCTTCGTGCGCATCCAGACCGACACCGTGGCGCGCGCCGACTCGCCGCTGGCCTATGGCTTTGTCGCCGGTCCCGGTGTGTTTGAAACCACCCTGACGCGCCCCGACCTGTTCGGCGACTATTACCTCGACCAGTTCACCCTGCTGCTGAAAAACCATAACAGCGGCCAGAAGGTGCAACTGGAAGTGGGCGTCAGCGCCCAACCGATCCCCGTGCATTTCTCGTTCGCCGAGCATGACCACATCGAAGGCAATATGGATGCGGGTCGTCGCATGGCCATGCGCGACCTGTTCGACCTGCCCGACTTGTCGGCCATGGACGACGGCATCGCCAACGGCACGCACGAACCGGCGCACGGCGAAGCGCAGCCGCTGGCCCTGTTCACCGCTCCGCGCGTGGATTATTCGCTGCAGCGCCTGCGCCACTACAGCGGTACTTCGCCGCAGCATTTCCAGAACTTCGTGCTGTTTACCAATTACCAGTTCTATATCGACGAATTCATCCGCCTGGGCCACGCCATGATGGAACGTACGCCCGACGCCACCGCGCCCTCGGACGACGACGGCTACATCGCCTTTATCGAACCGGGCAATGTGGTCACGCGCCGGGTCGGACAAGCGGTCGAAAGCGAAGATGCGCTGGGCGCCGCGCCACCACGCCTGCCGCAGATGCCGGCCTACCACCTGCTGCGCGCCGATGGCAGCGGCATCACCATGGTCAATATCGGCGTCGGACCGGCCAATGCCAAGACCATCACTGACCATATCGCCGTGCTGCGCCCGCACGCCTGGCTGATGCTGGGCCACTGCGCCGGTTTGCGCACCACGCAAAGCCTGGGCGACTACGTGCTGGCGCACGCCTATGTGCGCGAAGACCATGTGCTCGACGAAGACTTGCCGCTATGGGTGCCGATCCCGCCGCTGGCAGAAATCCAGCAGGCGCTGCAAACGGCGGTGGCGGAAATCACCCAGCTGACGGGGCATGACCTGAAACACATCATGCGCACGGGGACCGTGGCCAGCACCGACAACCGCAACTGGGAACTGCTGCCGCAGCGCACGCCGGAGCGCCGCTTCAGCCAGAGCCGCGCCATCGCGCTGGACATGGAAAGCGCAACGATCGCCGCCAACGGCTTCCGCTTCCGCGTCCCGTATGGCACTTTGCTGTGCGTCAGCGACAAGCCGCTGCACGGCGAAATCAAGCTGCCCGGCATGGCCAACCACTTTTACCGCGAACGGGTCGACCAGCACCTGCGCATCGGCATACGCGCCGTGGAATTGCTGCGCCGCCAGGGCGTGGACCGGCTGCACAGCCGCAAGCTGCGCAGCTTTGCGGAGGTGGCGTTCCAATAAAAAAACGGCGCCTGCAGCAAAATGTAGGCGCCGTTTTTCAACTTCAGTGACTGCCGCTTACAGGAAGCGGTCGAGTATCTTGCGCGTCGTCTTGTCGATATTGAACATATCGCGGATCAGGAAATGGATGCCGTGGTTGTCGGCGATCAAGAGCGAGGTGGCGCCGATGCGACGGATGTCTTCCTCGCCTTTCAGCACGAACTGCGTCTCGCCACGGTCCGTATCGACATGCCAGGTGCACGGCGTGGCAAAGCTGGAAACGCTTTTCACGCGCGCGATCTCGGGCATGAATTCGCGCCCTTCCAGCTCTTCCTGCAGCAGGCTGCGCGCCGGTTCCGGCAAGGCATCGAGGCGGTCGATCCACGCCACTTCCTTGCCATTGCCCAGCACCAGCGAAATGCCTTCGTCGGGCGACTGGATGGGGAAGGCGCGCACAGGCACCACGCCTTCAAAGACCTGGCCATCGGCGTCCGTCATCAGCAGCTTGCCGAAGCTGTCACGGCTTAATGTAAAAATTGTACTGGCCATGCTTATTCCTTGTCATCCAGGGCGAGTTCGTTGTTGCGCGCCTGTGCTTCGTAGAGGCGGAAATAGGCGCCCTCTTTCGCCATCAGTTCATCGTGACTGCCCACTTCGACGACCTGGCCACGGTCCAGCACCACCAGGCGGTCGGCCCGGTGCAAGGTTGACAGGCGGTGCGCGATGGCGATCGTCGTGCGGCCCTGCACCAGGTTGTCGAGCGCCTTCTGGATTTCTTTTTCCGTTTCCGAGTCGACCGACGATGTCGCTTCATCCATGATCAGGATGCGCGGGTCGATCAGCAGGGCGCGCGCAATCGAGATGCGCTGGCGTTCGCCGCCGGACAAGCCCTGGCCACGCTCGCCCACCATCGAATCGTAGCCTTGCGGCAGGCGCAGGATGAATTCGTGGGCATGCGCGGCGCGCGCAGCGGCGATGATCTCCTGGCGCGTCGCGTGCGGCTTGCCGTAGGCGATATTTTCCGCGATGGTACCGAAGAACAGGAACGGCTCCTGCAGCACCAGGCCGATATTGCGGCGGTAGTCGGACACGGCGAACGAGCGGATGTCGACGCCGTCGAGCAAAATCGCGCCTTCCGACACATCATAGAAACGGCAGATCAGGTTGACCAGGGTGCTCTTGCCAGAACCGCTGTGACCGACCAGGCCGATCATTTCGCCCGCCTTGATGTTCAAGGTGATGCCACGGTTGACGGCCCGGTTGCCATAGCGGAAACCGACTTCGCGCAAATCGATCCTGCCTTCGATCTTCTCCAGTTTGACCGGTTGCGCCGGTTCCGGCACGCTCGACACATGGTCGAGGATGTCGAAGATGCGCTTGGCGGCGGACGCCGATTTCTGCGTCACGGAGACGATGCGGCTCATCGAGTCGAGGCGGCTGTAGAAGCGCGTGCTGTAGGCGATGAAGGCGGTCAGCACGCCGACGGTGATTTCGCCACGCGACAGTTGCCAGATACCGAAGCACCAGATGACGAGCAAACCCATTTCCGTCAGGAAGGACACGGTGGGCGAAAACAGCGACCAAACTTTGTTCAACTTGTCGTTGACGGCCAGGTTGTGCGCATTGGCGTCGCGGAAGCGGGCCGCTTCGCGTTTTTCCTGCGCAAACGCCTTGACCACGCGGATGCCGGGTATGGTGTCGGCCAACACGTTGGTCACCTCGCTCCAGACGCGGTCGATTTTTTCAAAACCGGTGCGCAAACGGTCGCGCACCAGATGGATCATCCAGGCGATGAAGGGCAATGGCGCCAGCGTCATGATGGCCAGCCACGGGTTCATCGACCACAGGATCACGCCCGTCATGATGATCATCAGTACGTCGGAGGCAAAATCGAGCAAGTGCAGCGAGAGGAAGACGCAGATGCGATCGCTGCCGCTGCCGATGCGCGACATCAGGTCGCCCGTGCGTTTGCCGCCAAAGAATTCCAGCGACAGTTTCATCAAGTGTTCATACGTGGCCGAGCGCAAATCGGCGCCCATGCGTTCGGAGACCAGCGCCAGCACATAGGTCTTGCCCCAGCCCAGCAGCCAGGCCAGCAGGGCCGAGCCCAGCAAGCCACTCATGTAGTACACCACCAGCCACGGGTCGATCTGCTTGCCGTTTTGATATGGAATCAGCACATTATCCATCAACGGCGCCGTCAGGTAAGGCGGAATCATGTGCGCAGCGGTACTCAGCAGCATCAGCATGAAGCCCAGGGCCAGTTGGCCACGGTAGGGATGGGCGAAGCGCCACAGGCGGAACAGGGTCCAGGTAGACGGCGGCGTGTACAGCACCTTGGCGCAGATCGGGCATTCTTCCTGCTCCGGCTCCAAAGGGGCCTTGCAGCTCGGACACACTTCCTGCTCCGCTTGCAGCACGGGTTGACCCGTCAGGTGGCTGTCGAGGCGCTCGACGAACTGCTCCAGCACGCGGATGGCGTGCAAATTCTGGCCCAGCGTGAAGCGCCACGAGGCCAGGCGGCCGTGGTCGTCGAACAATTCCATGTGACCGACACCGGCATGGTCGTGGTGCGTGAGGCGCAGTCCAGCGCGGAAAGACCAGCTTTTCCAGGCAGTATCACCCGGTGAACGGGCCAGCAAACGCTGCTCGGTAACAACAATTATGCCTTTTGTGAAACGTAATCGCGCATCGAGGTCAACCTCAACGCTACTTAAAACGTTCTCCCCTGGAGAAAGCTTGCTTTCCACCTCCGCCAGCCAGGCTTGTGCTACAGGCGCGGGCAGCGAGTTGAGGGGAATAGTTGTTGCAGGAACACTCTGTTCAGTTGTCATCGTAAAGCATACTCCGGCTCGAGGCCAAGCCCTTCAGGGCGGGATTTGGGGGATAGGGCAGACGCCCGATCAATGTTTGTGTATTGCGCGATGGCGAGGTAGATGCACCAGTGGCAATTTCCTGTATTGTATCGAATGGATGCCTGCAAGTAGGCAATGGATGGCAAAATGAGGCAAAAAAATCGGCAACCGTCGCGCGCAGTGCCAGGCAGGCGCGGCGCGTATGCAACGCGGCCCTGAGCATGGGCAAGTATACAACAGCTCGCTGTTGCGCAAATGCCCCGGCTTAGCCCTGAGTCGGTATCTTTATAACAAGTAAGGCAACAAATAGTATCAATTAGAATGACAACACCAGCAGAATACGAGCAGCAAACGCGACAAGAGACCACTAAAAGTGGCACACTGCGCATACCCGGGATAAAGAACCAAGCACGAGCCTGAAAAGACTCTGTAGAGCCTACATAAAGTATCTGGCGCCCAGACGCCTGGCCTGTTATCAAGAAACCACTTACATGATCAAGAAGAAGAACATCGAATTTGTCCGCGTCACTCATTTGCGCGGCCCCAACATCTGGACCTATCGTCCCGTGATTGAGGCCTGGGTCGACATCGGCGAACTGGAAGACTATCCATCCAATACCCTGCCCGGCCTGTACGAGCGTCTGGTGGCGTGGCTGCCGGGCATGATCGAACACCGCTGCGGCGTGGGCGAACGGGGCGGCTTTTTCGAGCGCCTGCGTGAAGGCACGTGGTCGGCCCACATCCTCGAACACGTGGTGCTGGAATTGCAAAACCTGGCAGGCATGCGCACCGGCTTCGGCCAGACGCGCTCGACCAGCCAGCGCGGCGTCTACAAGATGGCTTTCCGCACCCGCGAAGAACAGGTGGGCCGCGCCGCCCTGGCCACCGCGCGCGAACTGCTGATGGCTGCCATCAATGATGAAGCCTACGATCTCGAAGCGGCGCTGGTACCGCTACGCGACATGGTCGACTCGCGCTGCCTCGGTCCGAGCACGGCCAGCATCGTCGATGCCGCCACCGAGCGCAGCATCCCTTCGCTGCGCCTGAACGACGGCAACCTGGTGCAACTGGGCCACGGCGCCGCGCAGCGCCGCATCTGGACGGCCGAAACGGACCGCACCAGCGCGATTGCCGAAGGCATCGCCAGCGACAAGGACCTGACCAAATTCTTGCTCAAATCGTGCGGCGTGCGCGTGCCCGAAGGCAGCCTGGTGCGCAGCGCCGAAGCGGCCTGGGAAGAAGCACAGGATATCGGCGTGCCCGTCGTCGTCAAACCGTATGACGGCAATCACGGCCGCGGCGTGTCGCTCAATCTGATGACCGAGAGCGACGTCAAGGCGGCCTACGAACTGGCCGCGCGCAAGGGCGACAGCTCGGCCGTGCTGGTAGAAAGTTTCATCACCGGCGATGAACACCGTCTGCTGGTGGTCGGCAACAAGCTGATCGCCGCCGCCAAGGGTGAATCCTTGTGGGTCGATGGCGACGGTGTGTCGAGCGTGCTCGAACTGGTGAACACGCAGATCAATATCGACCCGCGCCGCGGCGAAGGCGAGGATTTCCCGCTGGGCACCGTCAAGCCGCATGAATCGGGCGAAATCGTGCTGGAACTGCAGCGCCAGGGCATGACCGCCCTGTCCGTGCCGCAAGCGGGCCAGAAAGTGCTGATCCAGCCGAACGGCAACGTGGCCATCGACGTCACCGACGACGTGCATCCATCGGTCGTCCATGCAGCCCTGCTGGCGGCCAGAGTCGTCGGCCTCGATATTGCCGGCATCGACCTGGTCACGACAGACATCACGCGTCCGCTGGAAGAGCAGCGCGGCGCCATCATCGAAGTCAATGCCAGCCCCGGCCTGCTGGCGCACATCAAGCCGGGCGTAGGCCAGAGCCGCCCTGTCGGCGCGGCCATCGTCGAGCACCTGTTCGCGCCAGCAGAAACGGGCCGCATTCCGCTGATCGGCGTGACAGGCACGCGCGGCGCCAGCCTGATCGTACGCATGCTGTGCAAACTGCTCAACCTGTCGGGCCTGCACACGGGCGCCGTCTGCAGCGAAGGCATGTACCTGGACCAGCGCCGCGTCGTCAGCAGCGATTGCGTGAACTGGGACGCGGGCCAGCGCCTGCTGCTCAACCGCACCGTGCAGACGGCTCTGTTCGAGAGCAATCCGCGCATGATCCTGGCCGAAGGACTGGCCTATGACAAGTGCCAGATCGGCGTCGTCACCGACATGGGCAACCTTGAAAGCGTCAAGGATTTCGACGTGCTGGACGATGCTGGCCTGTACAAGGCAGTGCGCAGCCAGGTCGACGTGGTGATGCCAACGGGCGTGGCCGTGCTGAACGCCGCCAACGCGCGAGTGCTGGAACTGGCCGAGCTGTGCGACGGCAGCGTGACCCTGTATGCGCAGGACGGCAGCCTGGCCGCCATCGCAGCGCAACTGGCCGCCGGCCAGCGCGCCGTGTTCGTGCGCGACAAGCACATTGTACTGGCCGAAGGCGGCAGCGAAACGGTCTTGCTGTGCCTGGACCTGCTGAAACCGGCCACGGTCGGCAATGTCGACTGCGTGCTGGCCGTTGCGGCCGCCGCGTGGGCCCTGAACCTGCCCGTCGACCTGATCTGCGCGGGCCTTCGCACCTTCGACGCGGCACCCGGCTGCATCGGCAACTAAAAACCAGGGACGTCAAACCAAACCTACTGCGCGTCGCGATTTGCGGCCTCCGATGCTCACTGTGCATTCGCACAGCTCCGCTTCTCGGCCACAACTCACATCCGCTCGCTACGGTTTAATTTGACGTAAAAGCGCTGCAAAGAAGCCCGGCAAGGACGGCCGGGCCCACAAGAACACAACAGGATTACGGTTTAATTATGGAAGTATCTCGCGTACGGGCCTTGCGGGGCCCTAACCTCTGGAGCCACGACACCGCCGTGGAAGCCATTGTTTCCTGCACCGCGCAGGAACTCGACATTGCCCAGCTGCCCGGCTTCGAAGCCCGTCTGCGGTCGCTCTTTCCACAACTGAGCCCGCTGCAACCGCTGGGCAATTACAACGCCGCGCCGATGGCGCAGGTGCTGGAACTGGCGGCGCTGGGCTTGCAGGCGCAAGCCGGCTGCCCCGTCACGTTCAGCCGCACCACGCCGACGCTGGAAACGGGCATCTTCCAGGTCGTCGTCGAATATTCGGAAGAAGCCGTCGGCCGCCTGGCCCTGGAACTTGCGCAAAAAATGTGTCAGGCTGCACTCGACGATGCGCCGTTCGACCTGGCCGGCGCCCTGTACCAGTTGCAAGAACTCGATGAAGACGTGCGTCTGGGCCCTTCGACGGGCGCCATCGTCAACGCCGCCGTGGCACGCAATATCCCGTTTCGCCGCCTGACCGAAGGCAGCCTGGTGACGTTCGGCTGGGGCAGCAAGCAGCGCAAGATCCAGGCCGCCGAAATGGATGGCACCAGCGCGATTGCCGAAGCCATCGCGCAAGACAAGGAACTGACCAAGAAGCTGCTGGACTCGGCCGGCGTGCCGGTGCCGCAAGGTCGCGTCGTCATCGATGCGGATGACGCCTGGGCCGCCGCCTGCGAGATCGGCTTGCCCGTCGTCGTCAAGCCCAAGGATGGCAATCAGGGCAAGGGCGTCACCGTCAATGTCACCACGCGCGAACAGCTGACGGCCGGCTTCCTTGCAGCGCAGGAGTTCCGCGACGACATCCTCGTCGAGCGCTATCTGCCGGGCCACGATTTCCGTTTGCTCGTCATCGGCAACAAGATGGTGGCAGCTGCCCGCCGCGACCCGCCGCAAGTGGTGGGCGACGGCCAGCACACGGTGCGCCAACTGGTCGAGCAGGTCAACCTGGACCCGCGCCGCGGCAGCGGCCACGCCACCTCGCTGACGAAAATCCGCTTTGACGACATCGCCCTGGCCAGCCTGGCCAAGCAGGGCTACGTGGCCGAATCGGTGCCGCCCGTGGGCCAGCGCGTGATTTTGCGCAATAACGCCAACCTGTCGACGGGTGGCTCGGCCACCGACGTCACCGTCGACGTGCACCCGGAAGTGGCGGCGCGCGCCGTCGCCGCCGCGCACATGGTGGGCCTCGATATCTGCGGCGTGGACGTGGTTTCCGAGAGCATTTTAAAACCGCTGGAAGAGCAGAACGCCGGCATCGTCGAAGTGAATGCCGCGCCGGGCCTGCGCATGCACCTGGCGCCGTCGTTCGGCAAGCCGCGCCCCGTGGGCGAAGCCATCATCGCCGCCATGTTCGCCGAGGGCGACGATGGTCGCATCCCCATCGTTGCCGTCACCGGCACCAACGGCAAGACCACCACCGTGCGTCTGATCGCCCACCTGCTCACCACCTCCGGCCTGCGCACAGGCATGACCAACACCGATGGCGTGTACATCGAAGGCCGCCAGATCGACAGTGGCGACTGCAGCGGCCCGCGCAGCGCGCGCAACGTGCTGCTGCACCCTGACGTCGACGCGGCAGTGTTCGAGACGGCGCGTGGCGGCATGCTGCGCGAAGGCCTGGCTTTTGACCGCTGCCAGGTTGCCGTGGTGACGAATATCGGCGCAGGCGACCACCTCGGCCTGAACTACATCACCACCGTGGAAGACCTGGCCGTGCTGAAACGCGTGATCGTGCAGAACGTGGCCGACAGCGGCGTCGCCGTGCTGAACGCCACCGACCCCGCCGTCGCGCGCATGGCCAAGAATTGCAACGGCACGGTGACCTTCTTTGCCGCCGACAAGACGCATCCCGTGATGGCCACGCACCGCGCACAGGGCAACCGCGTGGTGTACGTGGAAGACGGCAAGCTGGTCGCAGCGCAAGGCCAGGAACGCCACGAGATCGCCCTGTCGCAGGTGCCGATCACGCGCAATGGCGCCATTGGCTTCCAGGTCGACAACGTCATGGCTTCGCTCGCCGCCGCCTGGGCCGTGGGCCTGGACTGGAAAACCATCGCGCTGGGCCTGAAAACCTTTGCCAATGAAGCCGATAATGCGCCGGGCCGCTTCAATGTGTTTGACTATCGTGGCGCCACCTTGATCGCTGACTACGGCCACAATCCGGACGCCATCCTGGCGCTGGTGCAGGCCGTGGAAAGCATGCCGGCCAAGCGCCGTTTGGTGGTGATCAGCGGTGCCGGCGACCGCCGCGACGAAGATATCCGCCAGCAAACGGAAATCCTCGGCGCCGCCTTCGATGACGTGTTGCTGTACCAGGACCAGTGCCAGCGCGGCCGCGCCGACGGCGAAGTCGTGGCACTGCTGCGCCAGGGCTTGAACGGCGCCAAGCGCACCAGCCATATCGATGAAATCAACGGCGAATTCGTCGCCATCGACAAGGCGCTGGCACGCTTGAACGAAGGCGATCTGTGCCTGATCCTGATCGACCAGGTGGAAGAAGCGCTGGCGCACATCGCCAAGCGCGTCGCCGAAGCATCAGCATAAGTACTGCATCAGCAAGCACGAGGGCGGCCTGCGGGCCGCCCTTTTTTTGCCTGATGGAATCTATCCGTCAGTGCAGTGATGTGGCGCAAGGTGCCGCCGCCGGGACACTTTTATGCTGGCAACTTGACTAGCGAACGCGGCGGGGACAGCATGCGCGATGCACGACAGCTTGATGCACAATTATTCCAGCCCGATATCCCGGTGCGGCTCGACATGCGCACGACGGCGCTGCTCGAGCATGCACTGGCCTTGCAGAAAATGGCCGGCACGGCCGCCGCCGCCCTGTTCCTGCACTGCCACGACGTGCCGCTGCCCATCGCCTTGCGCGTGCTGACCACGGCAGCGCGCCGCCAGCCGGCAGGGCCGCATCAGTTTGCCCGCCTGCGTCCGCGCACGACGACGCTGGCGCAGGGCTTGCCGCTACCGACGTGCTGACCAATCCTGTTCCGTCGCCGCAAGCTATTAATCTGAGGCACGGCCATGCAGACAGCGACACCCCACGCCCGCCACGCCGCACCGATAAACCTGACCAAGGTGCATCTGGCGCAGCAGCTGCGCTTTGCCCGCTGGCAGGAACTCAACACCATTTTTGTCGAACGCCTGCGCGCAGAATAGGCCCACTCTGCGGCCCACTCTGCGGCCCTCTCCCCAGCCGATAAGAAAGCGATGCCATGAGCCATGTCTTCCACCGCAGCCTGACGGCCAATTACCCCATCGCCACGGGTGGCGATGGCCCTTACCTGATCGATGCAGATGGCAAGCGCTACCTCGATGCCTGCGGCGGCGCGGCCGTCTCCTGCCTCGGCCATGCAGATGCAGCCGTGATCGCCGCCGTGCAGCGGCAGATTGCCAGCATGGCGTACGCGCACAGCGCATTCTTTACCAGCGAGCCGATGGAGCAGCTGGCCGATTTCCTCGTCGCCCGGGCACCAGCCCGCATCGACAGCGCGTATTTCGTCTCGGGCGGCTCGGAAGCGGTGGAAAGCGCGCTCAAGCTGGCGCGCCAGTATTTCGTCGAACGGGGTCAGCCGCAGCGCCGCCACATCATCGCGCGTCGCCAGAGCTACCACGGCAACACGCTGGGCGCACTGGCTGCGGGCGGCAACGCCTGGCGCCGCCAGCAGTTCGAGCCGCTGCTAGTCGACGTGACGCATGTATCGCCCTGCTACGCCTGGCGCGAGCAGCTGGCCGATGAAACGGATGCTGACTACGTGGCGCGCCTGGGCCAGGAACTGGAAGACAATATCGCCGCACTGGGCGCGGAGAACGTCATGGCCTTCATCGCCGAACCCGTCGTCGGCGCCACGGCCGGCGCCCTGCCCGCCGTCACCGGCTATTTTGCGCGCATGCGCGACATTTGCCAGCGCCACGGCATTCTCTTGATACTCGACGAAGTCATGTGCGGCATGGGCCGCACGGGCAGCCTGTTCGCCTGCGAACAGGAAGCCATCACGGCCGACCTGATCTGCATCGCCAAGGGCCTCGGTGCCGGCTACCAACCCATCGGCGCCGTGATGGTATCCAAGGACATCCGCGACACCATCCGCGCCGGCACGGGCTTTTTCCAGCATGGCCACACCTATATCGGCCACGCCACGGCCTGCGCCGCTGCCCTGGCCGTGCAGCGGCAGATCGAAGAGCGCGATTTGCTGGCCAATGTGCGCGCCATGGGTGGCTTGCTGCAAGAGCGCTTGCGCCAGCGCTTCGACGACCATGCGCACGTGGGCGACATCCGCGGGCGCGGCCTGTTCCTGGGCCTGGAACTGGTGCAAGAGCGTGCCAGCAAGCAGCCGTTCGACCCAGCCCGCCGTCTGCACGCGCGCATCAAGGCGCACGCCATGCAGGGTGGACTGATGTGCTACCCCATGGGCGGCACCATCGACGGCCAGCACGGCGACCACATCCTGCTGGCGCCGCCCTACATCATAGCCGCCCGCCACGTCGATGAAATCGTCGACAAGCTGGGCAGGGCTATCGATGCTTGCGTGGGCTAGCCGCACAGGCCTGCGGCAGGCACGCCACAGGGATGTGCCAAGCAACTTTTGTTCTATCTTTGCCAATATTAATTGACTTATGCGAAACAATAGTTTTAAATCAGAAGGTTACTCAAAATCAATCATCTTGGGCATTCAAACATCGCATTGACCCTTTCGATGATGGATGCCCGCGGTGATGCACTCCAAAGCCAAGGAATATGGAACTGCTAGACTCCCTGCGTCAAACCCCGTCGCAAGACGACACGATCAGCGGGCACTACGAAGTGCGCCGCTTGCTGGGCGAAGGCGGTTTCGGCCATGTATTCGAAGCCTGGGATGCCAAGCTGTGCCGTAGCGTAGCGCTCAAGCGCCTGAAACCGCAAGCCGACGTGCTGCATCCGGAAAAACTCATCAATGAAGCGCGCCTGGCCGCCTCGCTCAAGCACGCCGCCTTCGTGCGCATTTTCGCCATCGAGGGCCAGGGCACGAGCCAGTCCATCGTCATGGAACTGGTCGAAGGCCAGACGCTGGGCCAGTTCATGCACAGCGGCAAGGCGGACCTGCAGGCCGCACTCGACATCGCCTACCAGATCGCCGACGCCATGGACGAGGCGCACGCCATGGATCTGGTGCACGGCGACTTGAAACCATCGAACCTGATGCTGGAGGCGGATGGCAAGGTACGCATCCTCGACTTCGGCCTGGCCCGCCACATCGACCCGCAAGCCACGCAAACGACCACCCTGTGCGACTTGCAGGGCACCATCGCCTACATGGCGCCCGAGCGCCTGATGGGCCGCCTGCCCGACACGCGTGGCGACGTGTATGCCTTGGGCGCCATGCTGTACGAAATGCTGGCCGGCCAGCGCCACTTCGCCCACCTGAACGGCCTGGCCCTGGCCGCCGCCCACATGCAGGCGACGGAACCGTGGCCCGACCTGCCGGAATCGATGCCGCCCACCATCAACGCCCTCGTGCGCGCGATGACGGCGCACGACCCGGCCGAACGGCCACGCACCATGCGCGACGTGCGCGAGGCGATAGGCGCGCAGCGCGGCGCACCGCTGACCTTGACCATGCCACTTACCGACGAGACGCCCGCGAAGGAAGAACCACCCGCCAGCGTCTCCATCCGCCTGTCCCTGCCCCGCAAGCGCACCCTGCAGTGGGGCGCGGGCCTGGCACTGCTGGCGGTGCTGGCAGGATGGCAGCTGCCCAATATTATTCCTGCCGTCAAATCGTTCGTCACGGGCGAGGAAGCACCTGCGCCATATTCGGAAATGGCCAGTATGGCGGCGGGGATGGAAGCGTTGCGGGTGTTTGATCGCGATACGAGCCAGGCGCAGGCCATCGAGCATTTTAGTACGGTGCTCAAGCATAATCCGACGAGCGCAGTGGCAAATGCAGGACTGTCACTTGCCTACAGTTTACGGTATATCAGCAACGGTCGCGATGAAACGTGGTTGCAACGTGCCGCTGTCACTGCAGAACAAGCATTAACTGCGGACAACCAAGTAGCCCTTTCGCGGGTAGCACAGGCCTGGGTTTTGGAATTCAGAGGTAAGCGTTCGGAAGCAATGGGAGAGGCCAACGCCGCGCTCAACCTGGATCCCCATAATCTGCTGGGTCTCTATGGCAAAGCACGCCTGCTTATGCATGCGCAAAAGTTTGACATGGCCAAAGACTTACTGGAAAAAGCCATTGAGAAATTTCCACAGGAACGTCTTTTCACATCCTTACTGGGAACTATGCATTACAAACTTGGCGATTATGACAGTGCTGAAAAATTATTTCGGAAAAGCATATCAATAGACCCGCAATCAACCAGCGCGTACGCGCAGCTAAACGCTGTGCTGGTACGCCAGAATCGCATTGATGAAGCATTGCAAGTTCTACAACAAGGACTGCAAATGCGCCCGAACTGGGAGCTCTACACTAATTTGGGAAATACTTTGTTTAACAAAGGCGACTACCTGGGTGCAGTACAGGCATTTGAAAATGCCGTATCAGAGAAAAAAGGTAATCCAGGAAACTATATCTTATGGGCCAACTTGGCAGATGCGCAACGATGGGTACCGGCTCAAAATGACTCTTCCGTCGATTCGTACAGAAGGGCAATTAATTTGCTCAAACCCTTACTGCTACGACTGCCAAACGATGCATCCTTCAATTCACGCATGGCTCTGTACTCTGCCTATGTTGGAGCAAAACAGGAGGCACTAACGCACGTGAAGCAAGCCGTGTCACTGGCAGACTTGCCAGACGTTCACTTCAGGGCAGCACTCACATATGAACTGATAAGCTCACGCGACGAGGCACTTGCTGCATTGGCACAAGCTCTCAAGCGCGGCTACCCTCTCAACCTGATCGAATCGTCCCCCGATCTGTTGGCACTAAGGCGAGATGCTCGCTATCAACAGTTACTTATCAATATAGAAAGAGCAAAGAAAAAATGACATACGAAGAACCCTGGATGAAGTTATCTGTCCATTTTGATGCGGATCAAACCACCAGCCAACTTGATTATGCCTTTACTTCGTGCGACGGCAGCGCAGACCCTCGTCACGGCGAATACATGGGAGGCGTGCACTTCCATCAAGGCCAGCATGTCTACCTTGAAGTCAACTGCTGCGGCTCAAAAAAGAGTGGTTTTACCTCGTTCCAGATCGTCGACTGCTGTCTCATCAGCGTGCCTCAGCTGACCCAAATCGGTCCGAATGTGCCAACCCGCTACTCGCAGCCGTCCCCCTTCCTGCAAGCAGTCGGCGCCACTTATCCAGTACAACTGGACTTTGAGTCCCACCTGCTGCCAGAAGATCCCAAACTGCCAGACTTACGCCGCATTCGCCAAGAATGGAAGCACACGCTAGACGTCGGGCATACGAAAGGGCGCTGGGAACTATCGTTCGTGCTGACCGTGCGTATCCTGCGTGGCGAACAGGCACTGCCAGAGCTACGGGTATTCTCGTTCGATCCAGAAGCTTCCGTTGGTGGAGACTCCGATTGGGGCTAAGGCCAATTGTGCAGGATGTGATGCGGGAAACGCAGGAGGCGGCTTAACTCGTGGCATGCAGCAAAAGTTACCTTATGAATAATTCGGCTTTCAATTTCGCAAGCCATCATCGTGAGATGGCAGCTAAGCAATAATTAAGCTGTAACGAAATCGAAGAAGTTTCTGACAGACTGCTGCCTGAAAAGTCCATCGGCAGATCCATAGCCATCTAATCGCCATCGCCTGACGCTGCGACACTCAGGCCGCGCCAACCTCCACCGGCGCGGCTTTTTCACATCCGCACGCAATACCCGCCCCGCCTGCCGAAAGCGGTAAAATGACGGCCTTGGACTCAAGCATCGCCTAGCAGCGCAGCCTTGAGCGCACATAGCACCCCCCATAGCCCGGCAGGCATGCCTTTCCTGCCGCCGGACCAACGACAAAGAACACATGACCACCGTCCCAAAAGAAATCAACGCCGCCGCGGCAAAGAAGAATTCCGCTGAAAAGCTTACCCCCATGATGCAGCAATATCTGGGCATTAAGGAAAATCACCCGACGATGCTGGTGTTCTACCGCATGGGCGATTTCTACGAGCTGTTTTTCGAGGATGCGGAAAAAGCCTCGCGCCTGCTGGGCATTACCCTGACGGCGCGCGGCGTGGCCAGTGGCAATCCGATCAAGATGTGCGGCGTGCCGTTTCATTCGCTCGATGGCTACCTGGCCAAGCTGGTCAAGCTGGGCGAGTCGGTGGCCATTTGCGAACAGATTGGCGACCCGGCCACTAGCAAGGGTCCCGTCGAACGCAAGGTCATGCGCGTGGTCACGCCCGGCACCCTGACGGATGCGGACTTGCTGCCAGAGAAGGCCGAGCGTCCGCTGCTGGCCATGTGCAGCATCACGCAGCGCAAGACGGTCACCACGGGCCTGGCCTGGCTGTCGCTGGCCAGCGGCGCTTTGAAGCTGATGGAGTTTTCCGGCGACAGCGGCACAGTGGCCGCGCGATTGCAGCAAGAACTGGAGCGCATCGTGCCGGCCGAAATCTTGAGCGGCGACAATGGCAGCCTGTTCGACGATTATGCGGGCACGCACATCAACCGCGTGCCGGACTGGCATTTCGATGTAGTCGGTGGCCACAAGGCCTTGCTCGATCAATTGGGCGTGGCGACACTCACCGGCTTTGGCGCCGATGGCCTCGGCGCCGCGTTTGGTGCGGCTGGCGCGCTGCTGCGCTATGCACAGTCGACGCAGGGACGCGGCTTGCAGCACGTGCGCTCCCTGACGACGGAAACGGAAAGCGAATTCATCGGCCTGGACGCGGCCACGCGGCGCAACCTGGAGCTGACGGAAACCATCCGCGGCCAGGAATCGCCTACGCTGTTCTCGCTGCTCGATCATTGCCGCACCGCCATGGGTTCGCGCATGCTGCGCCACTGGCTGCACCATGCGCGGCGCGACCAGAACGTGGCGCGCGCGCGCCATGAAGCGATCGCCGCGCTGGCGCAAAGCGAAGCGGCGGGGCCATTGGCCGCCACCCTGGCGCAAGTGCCCGATATCGAACGCATCACCACGCGCATCGCCCTGCTGTCGGCGCGTCCGCGCGACCTGGCCGCCCTGCGCGACGGTTTATTGCAACTGCCGGCTCTGCGCGAACAAGTCGTGCGCTGTTATAGGGGTGACCAATGCGGCCAGGGCGGCGAAACCGGTTTGCTGGCCGCCATCCACGCGGCGCTGGCGACACCGACCGCCTGCCTGGATTTGCTGGTGCGCGCCGTGGCGCAGGAACCGGCTGCCATGGTGCGCGACGGCGGCGTGTTTGCCACCGGTTTTGACGCCGAACTGGACGAGTTGCGCGCGCTGTCGGAAAACGCGGGCCAGTTCCTGCTCGACCTGGAAACGCGCGAACGCGCCCGCACGGGCATCGCCAATCTGCGCGTCGAATACAACAAGGTGCACGGCTTCTACATCGAAGTCACGCACGGCCAGACGGACAAGGTGCCGGACGACTACCGCCGCCGCCAGACCCTGAAAAACGCCGAACGCTACATCACGCCCGAACTGAAAGTGTTCGAAGACAAGGCCCTGTCGGCGCAAGACAAGGCCCTGGTGCGCGAAAAACTGCTGTACGACCTGCTGCTGGCCGAACTGGCGCCGCATATCGGCACCTTGCAGACCATTTCGCAGGGCCTGGCCCAGCTCGACACCCTGAACGCGCTGACGGAACACGCGCAGCAGCACAACTGGGCCGCGCCGCAACTGGTCGACGAGCCGTGCATCAACATCGTCGAAGGCCGCCACCCGGTGGTGGAAAAGCAGATCGAACGCTTCATCGCCAACGATTGCCGCTTCGTCAACGAACGCCGTTTGCTGCTGATTACCGGCCCGAACATGGGCGGTAAATCGACCTTCATGCGCCAGGTAGCCTTGATTACCCTGCTCGCTTATGTGGGCAGCTACGTGCCGGCCGCGTCCGCCACCATCGGCCCCATCGACCGCATCTTCACGCGCATCGGCGCCACCGACGACCTGGCGGGCGGACGCTCGACCTTCATGGTGGAAATGACGGAATCGGCCGCTATTTTGAACGGCGCCACCGAGCACTCGCTGGTGCTGATGGATGAAGTGGGCCGTGGCACCTCGACCTTCGACGGCCTGGCCCTGGCCTGGGCCATCGCGCGCCATCTGATCGATACCAGCCGCAGCTTCACCTTGTTTGCCACGCACTACTTTGAGCTGACGCAATTGCCGGACAGCCACCCGAGCGCCGCCAACGTGCATTTGTCGGCCGTCGAACACAAGGACAGCATCGTCTTCCTGCACGCCGTGCAAGCAGGCCCCGCCTCGCAAAGCTATGGCTTGCAGGTGGCGCAGCTGGCTGGCGTGCCGCAGCCGGTGATCAAGGCGGCGCGCAAGCACCTGGCGCGCCTGGAAGCGCAGGCGCTCGACGCCACGCCGCAGCGCGACCTGTTCTCGCTGCCCTCCGCCGATCCATATGCGCAAGAGGAAGAAGAGGAAGCGGCACCGCTGGCCGTGCTGAATGCGGCGCAGCAAGCCTTGCTCGACGCGATCACCGACCTCGATC
This sequence comes from Janthinobacterium sp. CG_23.4, assembly GCF_029892305.1. Lineage (NCBI taxonomy): Bacteria > Pseudomonadati > Pseudomonadota > Betaproteobacteria > Burkholderiales > Oxalobacteraceae > Janthinobacterium > Janthinobacterium sp. CG_23.4. The sequence continues at coordinate 3,555,546 of NZ_JARXUX010000001.1, forward strand.
CCGATGCGCTCACGCCGCGCGACGCGCTGGAACAGTTGTACCAGTTGAAACGGCTGGCTGCCGCATGACCATGCGGCGCAGCATGGCCAGCCTACGCCTGTGCCTGCTCGCTGCCGGCCTGCTGGTCGCCAGCCTGCCCTGGCAAGCGGCGCTGGCCGCCCCGGGCGGGCAGGCAGGCTTCGAGTTTGCCGTGCTGGGCCACTCCTTCAACGCGGGGCCGGACGATGGCCCCCTGAAAAAAGCCATCGCCGACACCAGCGCCTTCAATGCCTCCTTCGTGGTGGCCACCGGCATCAAGGCCGCCAGCGAGTCCTGCAGCGACAAGCTGTACAGCCAGCGCAAGGATGTGCTGGACGCCAGCGGCCCGCCGCTGATCGTCTCGCTATCGGCCAGCGACTGGGCCAACTGCCGCAATTCGCGCGGCAGGGTCAACGCCATCGAACGCCTGAACCGCTTGCGCGACGTCTATTTTGCCGACGACCAAAGCCTGGGCCAGCACAAACTGACCCTGTCGCGGCTGTCCTCGACGGCGAAGTTTCGCAGCTATGCGGAAAACGCCCACTGGGAATACGGCGGCGTGCTGTTTGCCACCGTCAACCTGCCCGCGAATAACAACCATTTCTTGCCAGAAGCGGGACGCAACAGCGAATTCGAAGACCGACTGGTCGCCAACCGCTCTTGGCTGCAGCGCCTGTTCGCCATGGCGCAGCGCAAGAAACTCGACGGCATCGTGCTGTTTTCCGATGGCGACGTGGGCGTGCTGGACGAAGACGATAATTCGCTGCTGCCCAGCTTCAGCGCGAAGCAGGATGGCTTTGCCGGACCGCGCAAGCAAGTCCGCACCCTGGCGAAGAAATTTGGCGGCAAGGTTTTGCTGGTCGATACGCAGCGCGCAGGCGAGGCGAACGGCAAGGACGGCAAGGACGGCAAGATTGGAAAGGCTGCCGCCAGGGCCGGCGGGCCGACTATCAACTGGAAAGGCAACCTGGGCCACGTCAGTATCGACAACGACTGGTCCGCCATCGCCGTACGGCCCGGCAAGACGCCATTCTTTGAGGTACGTCAACGGGCCACGCGGCCATCAAGGCAAGCGCGCGTCAAGGCGTCTACTGTACGCAGGTAAACATAAAGGCTGGCGCAAGGCCATAGCGCCGTTCAGTTAAGGATTTTGGCGTGATTGATGAGCGCCAGTAAATTCGCTAACCCCAGAGGCAAAGAGCTGGGGTCGGTCACTCCGTGATCGGAATGTGCTCCATTGAAGCACATTCCCCCGCCGGGTCCGACTCCTGTCCTGGTTCTTGGGCTAAAAATAGCATCACTAACACACTAACTGAACGGCATTAGGCGCAAGGCCAGCCTTTATTTATCGAACAACAGGCGTCACGACCAACAAACGTCACGACGCCTGACAAAACCGTAGCGAGCAGCTGCGCGGCGTGGCCGAGAAGCGCAACCGTACTCTAGTACGGTGAGCATCGCCGGCCGCGTCCCGCTGCGCGCAGTAGGTTTAGTCAGGCGTCTTCATATTAGTGGATGGGGTGAGTGCGGAAGTGATCGCCTTCGTCGCCTTCGCCTTCATCATCTTCATCGCCATGGTCATGGCCGTGTGCGCCATGCACGTGGCCATGGGCGATTTCTTCGTCGGTGGCTGCGCGCACGTCAGCGACGGTCAGCGAGAAGCGCAGCGCGATACCGGCCAGTGGATGGTTACCGTCCAGCACAACCTTGTCGTCGGCGATATCGGTGACCGTGAAGATCATCGCCTCTTCGTCCGGCGAATCGCTTTCCGGCATGCCTTCGAACTGCATGCCAACTTCCAGCGGCTCAGGCAGGCGGTTGCGCGGCTCGACCTTCACCAGGGCTGGGTCGTATTCACCGAAAGCATCATCCGGTTCGATCTGGATCGTGTTGGCGTAGCCAACTTCCTTGCCATCGAGTTCTTCTTCGATCTTCGGCAGGGTGTTTTCATAATCACCATGCAGGTAGACCATAGGCTGACGGCCATCTTCGATCAGATTGTCTTGCGCGTCTGACAGTTTGTAGTTGACAGTCACGACCGTATTTTTGGCAATCTTCATTATGCTTCCTTTCATTGTATAAGCTGACAAATTATACCTTCACGCCGCCCACGGCAGGCGCATTCCTGCATTTCCGGTTGTTATAATGGGCGCATGAAAAAATTAACTCTCCTCGGCGACATCACGCCGGCGCAATTCCTGCGCGACTACTGGCATAAAAAACCCTTATTGATCCGTCAAGCCGTGCCTGGCTTCAAGGCGCTGTTCGATTTCAAGGCCCTGGCCGAACTGGCCACCCTCGATCACGTCGAATCGCGCCTGGTCAGCCATGCGGACGGCCACTGGAATATGCAGCAAGGTCCGTTGACCAGCCTGCCTTCGCTGAAACAGAAGGAATGGACCCTGCTGGTGCAGGGCGCCAACCTGCACAGTGCCAAGGCCGACGCCCTGCTGCGCCAGTTCCGCTTCCTGCCAGATGCGCGCCTGGACGATCTGATGGTCAGCTTCGCCACCGATGGCGGCGGCGTAGGCCCGCATTTCGATTCCTACGACGTGTTCCTGCTGCAAGGCCAAGGCAAGCGCCACTGGCGCATCGGCGCGCAAAAAGACCTGAGCCTGATCGACGGTTTGCCGCTGAAAATCCTCAGCAACTTCACGCCCGACGAAGAATTCACGCTGGAACCGGGTGACATGCTGTATTTGCCACCCCACTACGCGCACGACGGCGTGGCCATCGGCGACTGCCAAACGTATTCGATCGGCTTCCGCTCGCCCACGTTCCAGGAACTGGGCGAAGCGTTCCTGCAATTCATGGCCGACTCGATCGACTTGCCGGGCATTTACAGCGATCCCGACTTGAAAGCATCGGGCAAGCCAGCGGAAATCCCGCGTGAAATGCTCAGCACCATCACGGAAGAAATCAACAAGGTGCGCTTCACGGAAGAAGACGTGACCATTTTCCTCGGTGAACACCTGTCGGAACCGAAGCACAATGTGTTTTTCACGCCGCTGTCCAAGCCGCTGACGGTGGGCCGCTTCGCGGATGCCGCACAGAAAAAGGGTGTCGTGTTGTCGCGCAAGACGCTGATGCTGTATCGTGGCAAGAATGTCTTCATCAATGGCGAATCGTTTGCCATTGGCAAGGCTGATAAAACAGCCCTGGAAACCCTGGCCAACGAACGCGCGCTCGATGGCGCCGCCGTGGCACAGGCTTCCGATGACGTGATGGATGCCTTGTATACCTGGTATCAGGATGGCTGGATCGAACTGACCTGAATGATCGTGACGCAGCAAAGTGGTATGGCGACAGATGAAATGGCAACATCTGCGCTAGCGCAATGAAAAATATTATTTTTATATCGTTTTGTCGTGCTTGCGCAAATCGCTTACACTTGCTTGCAATTTGCTTCGGCAAATATTGCGATATCACAAAATAGTTGCGAATTTGCCTCTTGCTCCTATTGCGACGCACCAAAAATCGCTATAATATTCGGTTAGGAAGTTTCCGTTGTCTGGCAGGCACCACCTGGTACGAAAAGCCTTCGAAGACGACCTAACGAGCGATAATTACCGGTAATTATTCATCGCAACAATATTGATTTAATTTTTGAAATAATTAAGGAAAACAAATGAAAAAATCCCTGCTGATCGCCTCCCTGATGGTTGTTGCTCTGGCTGCTTGCAGCAAAAAAGAAGAAGCTCCTGCACCAGCACCAGTAGTTGAAACCCCAGCACCAGCACCAGTAGTTGAAGCTGCTCCAGCCGCTGCTGCTGACGCTGCTGCTTCGGCCGCTACCGACGCTGCTGCTGCTGCTTCGGCTGCCGCTTCGGCCGCTACCGACGCTGCTTCGGCTGCTTCGGCTGCTGCATCGGCTGCTAAGTAATTTAGCACCCTGCACTAAAGAAAGCCGGCCTTCGGGCCGGCTTTTTTGCGTCCGCAGTTTTATCCACAAGATAAAACTGCGGCAGTCAGCATCAAAAAAGGCTGGCGCGGTTTCCCGGGCCAGCCTTCTTAATACGCGGCAAGTTTTTCAAACCTGCCGCTGTCGCAGCACTTATTTCAACTGCTCGTTCAGCAAGCCCAGGATCTTTTCTGCCACTGGCGAAACGTCAGGCTTACCTTCATTGCTGAAGATGCTGACCAAACTGGTCGAACCGTTACCGGCCTTGACCAGGACGCGGTAGCGCTGCGCTTCCTTATCCTTGTCCGATGACGAACCCCAGCTGAACAGTTTCGAGAAGAAACCATCTTTCTTGACCGCGTCCGGATCGACATAACGCACGAAATACGTGCCTTGCGTGCGGTCGCGGTCTTCCACGGTAAAGCCAACGCGGTCCAGTGCCAGGCCGACACGGCGCCAGGCGCGGTCGAAACCTTCATCGACTTCGATGGCGCGCGCCGGTGTGGCGGCGTCACCCACCAGCTTGGCGTGCTGCGGCTGCACGATGGCGGCATCGACGGCCGTCTTCGCTTGCGCATCGTCGCTGGCCGCGCCCAGGCGCGTCATCAGCTTGGCCAGGAATTGCGCTTCCAGGCCAGGATCGTTGGCACGCGCGGTCCAGGTGGTGCTTTCCTTGTCGCGGCCGGTGACAACCTCTTCGACGCCACGGTGGCTGATGTAGATCTCGGTCGAGCCGTCGGCCAGGCGCTCCACGCGGGTACGGAACTTGTCTTTTTCACCCGTCGAGTACAGCGCATCGAAAGCCTTGCCTATCGTGCTGCGGATAATGTCCTGCGGCACCTTGGCACGGTTTTCATTCCACTCGGTTTCCATGATGCCAGCCGTCGGCTGGTCGATGGCGACGCTGAAGCCGGAATCTTCCCAGAACTGCTTCAGTTGCGGCCACAGCACTTCAGGCGACTGCTTGACGACCAGCCAGCGCTGGTTGCCTGCGCGCTCGACCTTCACGCCACCGGCCGTGACAGGCACGACGCCCACCACGCCGTCGGCGCCCACAACGACAGGCGTACCTGCCGCGGCGTTGCGCTGCGCGTTGTAACCGGAAGCCGTCGCCACGCCGTTTTTCGCGTCCGGCAAGGAGTAGCGGTTGTCCTGCTGCAATTGCGTCAAGTCAGGCGGCACGTCCAGGGTGCTGGCTTTCTTGACCGATTTGTAATCGACCTTGTCGCCGCCGACTACCGAACTGATCATGCCGCAGCCGGCGAGGCTGGCTGCGATGGTGCCGATGACGATGCCACGGATGGCGATGGTGGCAGGCGCCGATTGGTTTTTCTTGCAATTAGTCATGTCGTAACTGGATAAGAAGCTAAGTAGCAGCTGGAATCAGGGAAGGTCCGGACTGGTCGAGTCCGGGCTTGAGGTTCGGCCTTAAGACAGGAGACCGGCGTCGCGCAAGGCATCGCGTACGGTAGCATGGCAATTTTCAGCCAGTGGCACCAGTGGCAAGCGCAAGCCAGCCGGCATCAGGCCCATTTCGGCCAGCGCCCATTTGACGGGCACCGGGTTGGGCTCGACAAACAATTTCTGGTGCAGAGGAAAAACTTTGTTATTGATGGCGATCGCCGTGGCGCGCTCGCCCGCCATGGCTGCAACGCACAGTTCGTGCATGGCGCGCGGCGCCACGTTGGCCGTCACCGAGATGTTGCCGTGGCCGCCGCAGAACATCAGCGCCATGGCCGTCGGATCATCGCCCGAGTACACGGCGAAGTCGGCCGGCACGAGGCGCAGCAAGTCGATACCACGGCCGATGTTGCCGGTTGCATCTTTCACGCCGACGATATTGGCGATGGCGGACAGGCGCACGATGGTGTCATTGCTCATGTCGGCAACCGTGCGGCCAGGCACGTTGTACAGGATGACGGGAATGTCGACGGCTTCGGCGATGGCCTTGAAGTGCTGGTACATGCCTTCCTGGGTAGGACGGTTGTAGTACGGCACCACTTGCAAGACAGCATCGGCGCCCGCTTCTTTCGCGTAGCGCGTCAATTTGATGGCCTCGGCCGTGGAGTTGCCACCGGCGCCGGCGATGATAGGAATGCGTCCCTTGGCATGTTCGACGGTCAAGCGTATCAGTTCGCAGTGCTCTTCCACGCTGACTGTTGCCGATTCGCCCGTCGTGCCAACGATGACGATGCCGTCCGTACCCTCGGCGATATGCCAGTCGATCAGCTTGCGCAGACCTGGAAAGTCCAGACTGCCGTCTGCGTGCATCGGGGTGACGATTGCTACAATGCTGCCCTTGATCATAGTAAGTTTATAGCGCCGATAAATAAAACAACGATTGTAGCGGATAGCCCGCGCCTGTGGTGCATTCTGACATAGTATGGCCGCTCAAAACGTCGGCAGCAGGGCAGCCAGCCGTGGAAAATCCGGCCGAACGGCACAAATTCGTTGCACCAGAGCAGCTTTTGGCTGTTCCACGCGCCCATCCTCGTACGCCACCACGCGCAGGCCGTGCTGCACCGCCCAAGTCAGCATTTCGCCTTCCTGCAACAGGAATTTCGGATTCGACGGCTTGCCGAACTGCTCATTGCCTTCCGCAAACGTTTCATACAGCAGCACGCCATCGACTGCCAGGCTGGCGAGCATGGCTTCGAGCAGGGGCCGATGCAGATAATTGGTGACGACGATGCCGGCAAAGCGGCCGGCAGCGAACGGCCACACGGCGCCCGGTGCCTCCAGGTCCACCAGCGAGGTGGTGATGCCCGTGCCAGCAGCCTTTTCCAGCATTTCCGGATCGTGGTCAAGTGCGATCACAGGATGGCCCAGGCTCACCAGGTGGCGCGCATGGCGGCCGGCGCCGCAGGCCAGGTCCAGCACTTCGCCGCCCGGGATCAGGGGTGCCCAGCGGCGCAGCCAGCCCGAAATCGTCTCAGTTTCCAGTATTGCTTCAGTTACTTGCATCGTTACTTCCATCGATTATGTGCGTCCATCCAGTGGCGTGCATCAAGTCAATAACGCCGTCAGTGGCGTGACCAGGGTGACAAAAATGCCAATGACAAATTCGATCGCCACCAGCAAGGCGCGGTTCAATATGCCCGTGTACATCAGCAGCACCAGGGCGCCAAACACATACAGGCTGTGGCGCTCGATGCTGGCGTAGGGACGCGCCAGCGACATCGGCAGCAAGCCCGTCATGATGCGCCCGCCATCGAGGGGCGGCACGGGAATCAGGTTAAAGACGAACATGGCCGCATTCACGCTGACGCCAGCACCGGCCATCTTGCGCAAAAACATGCCCATCTCCGTCGGCGGCAGGACGCTGAGGACGACAAAGGCGATCATCCAGCCCAAGCCCATGAGGAAATTGGCGCCAGGACCGGCAAACGCCACCCAGGCCATCTGCTTCTTCGGATTGCGCAGGCGGCTGAAATCGACGGGCACCGGCTTGGCATAGCCAAACGGCACCTGGATCGTAAAAAAGAGTATCAAGGGCAGCAATATGGTGCCGAAAGGATCGATATGTCGGATCGGATTGAGGCTCAGCCTGCCCTCGTTCGAGGCCGTCGGGTCGCCGAAATAGCGGGCGGCGTAGCCGTGCGCTGCCTCATGCAGGGAAATGGCAAACAGCACCGGCACCAGGTACACGGCAACGGTCTGGACTATCGTATTGAAATCGCTCATGACCGCGATTCTACCAGAGGCGTGCAGATGGCTTTCTTAGACGGCAATTAAAGGCAGCTGTCAAAACCTGCTGGGCGTCGTCATTTGCGCCCTGCGATGCCCAGCGTACCGAAGTACGGCTGCGCTTGCCGGGCACAACTGACTTGTGCTCGCTGCGGTTTTGTCAGGCCTTGCAACGATAGCTAAATACGGGCAGGCCATGCTGGTCTGCCGCATCGACTTACAAACCCAGCACGGCCTGGTCGCCGCGTCCCACGCGCACCACTTCCGGCTCGGCCCCCGTCAGGTCGATCACCGTGCTGGGGCCGTGCGCGCAAACGCCACCATCGATGATCAGGTCGACCAGTTTTTCCAGGCGCTCGCGGATGGTATCGGCATCGGTCAGACTGTCTTCGTCGCCGGGCAGGGTCAATGTCGCACCGAGCAGCGGCTGGCCCAGCTCTTCCAGCAGGCATTGCACGATACGGTGCTGCGGCACGCGCAGGCCGATGGTCTTGCGCGAAGGATGGCTGAGGCGGCGCGGCACTTCCTTGGTCGCTTCCAGGATGAAGGTGTAAGCGCCCGGCGTGGCCGCCTTGAGCAGGCGGAACTGGCGGTTGTCCACGCGGGCGTACACGCCCAGCTCGCTCAAGTCGCGGCACAACAAGGTCAGGTGATGCTTTTCATCGACGCCACGGATGCGGCGCAGGCGCTCGACGGCGCCCTTGTCGTCGAGCTGGCATACGAGCGCGTAGCAGGAATCGGTGGGCAAGGCCACCACGCCGCCGGACTGGATGATCTGCACTGCCTGCTTGATCAGGCGCAATTGCGGATTCTCAGGGTGGATATGAAAAAATTGACTCATGTGTAAGCGTTCTGGCGAACCAGCTTGTTAAGTTAGCATCATTGTACGCCGCGCAGCGCGGCAATGCGTTGTTCGAGAGGCGGATGCGTGGCAAACAGTGCGCCCCAGCCGCCATTGCCGCCGCTGATGCCCAGTGCCTGCATCGATTGCGGCAGTTCGCCCGGCGCTACGCCACCCAGGCGGGCCAGCGCATGCATCATCGGCGTCGGGCTGCCCAGCAGCTTGGCGGAGCCGGCATCGGCGCGAAATTCGCGCTGGCGCGAAAACCAGGCCACGATGATGGAAGCGAGCAAGCCGAAGATGACTTCGCACACCATGACGGTGACGACATAGCCGATGCCGCGCCCGCCGCCTTCGCGGTTATTATTTTTCAACAGCACATTGTCGACAAAGAAACCCACCACGCGGGCCATGAAAACGACAAAGGTATTGACCACGCCCTGTATCAGGGTCAGCGTCACCATGTCGCCATTGGCGACGTGGGCGATTTCATGGCCCAGCACGGCTTCGACTTCATCGCGATTCATGCTCTGCAGCAAGCCGGTGGAGACGGCCACCAGGGCCGAATTTTTGAAGGCGCCCGTGGCGAACGCATTCGCATCGCCTTCATACACGGCCACTTCCGGCATGCCGATACCGGCGCGCTCGGACAGGGCACGCACGGTATTGACCAGCCACAATTCCGTCGACGACGTCGGGTTGTCGATCACGCGCGCGCCCGTGCTCCACTTGGCCATCGGCTTACTGATCAGCAGCGAAAAGATCGAGCCCGTGAAGCCCACCACCAGCGAAAACACCAGCAGGCTGCCCAGGTTAAGGGTGCTGCCGCGTGCCGGATTGCCCACGCCCAACAAGCTCAGGACGAGCGACAGCACCAGCATCACGGCCAGGTTGGTGACGATAAAAAGGACAATACGTTTCATGGGCGATGGCTCCGGAAAGAGAGTAATGGCTAAAAGATAAGCATGCAGTGGCGAATTTCAAGCCTGCGCACATCCTGCACTTAATGCCTAAGAAAATCGTCGCGAGCGGATGTGAGTTGTGGCCGAGAAGCGGAGCTGTGCTTTAGCACAGTGAGCATCGCAGGCCGCAAGTCGCGCCGCGCAGTAGATTTTCGACGGCATTAAAACCAGTCGTGCCAGATGGGCGTGACGTTGGCCGGCAGCGGCGGCAGCATGGCAAAATCCACGCGCGCCTCGCCTGGTGCATGGAAATCCGTGCCGCGCGAGGCGAGGAAACCGTAAGCGTTGGCCAGCTGTGCGTATTGCGGATACTGGTCCGGGCTGTGACTGCCCGTGACGACTTCGATAGCCACGCCGCCAAGCTGCTTGAATTCATCGAACAGCACGCCTTGCGCCATGTCGCTGAAGCGGTAGCGTCCCGGATGGGCGATGACAGCCACGCCGCCCGCGCCGCGTATCCAGCCCACCGCCTGGGCCAGGGTAGCCCAGCGGTGCTCGACATAGCCGGGCTTGCCTTCCGACAAGTATTTCTTGAACACATCAGCGATATTCGCGCATTTCCCCATTTCCACGATGTAGCGGGCAAAATGCGTGCGCGACATCAAATCGGGATTGCCGACAAATTTCAAGGCCCCTTCATAGGCATCAGGGATACCGGCCAGGTCGAGCTGGCGGGCGATTTCGCGACCACGCGCGTCGCGCCCCGAGCGTGTTTGGTGCAAGCCCTGTACCAGGCCAGGATTGTTTTCATCGACTTGCAAGCCGACGATGTGCACGGTCTGGCCGGCCCAGGTAATGGAGATCTCCACGCCGGCCACGAAACGCATGCCCAGGTCCAGCGCGGCCGTGCGCGCGGCGGCGACGCCGGACACTTCGTCGTGGTCGGTCAGCGCCCACACGTCGACGCCCGCCTTGCGCGCATACGCGGCCACGGCAGCGGGCGCGAGTACGCCATCGGAAATATTCGAATGACAATGCAGGTCGACTTTAAGCATACGAAAACAATACCCCGCAAGAGCTCAACATGAAAGAAGTTTTTATTGTACGCTGCTTGCCAGATAAGGAAGTCGCCTTAAAGACACAGTGGCGCCAGCGCATTACTGCGCCAGAAAAGTTTCCACCAGGCGCGCCAGCTGCGCTGGCTGGTCATGGTGCAGCATGTGGCCCGCGTCCAGCATCATCTCGCAGCGAACATTCTCGATACAGGCCAAACGACGGTCGATTTCGATGCGCGCCTCTTGCTTGGGTCCCATCCATTGCCACATATTCGTATCATCGGCTTCCACCCACAGCACGGGCGCCGTGATGCGGCGCCAGCATGCCATCACTTCTTCCACCTGGTACAAGATGGGATGGACGCGCTTGTGCTGCGGGTCGCCCAGGATGTCCCACTCGCCCGCCTCGTTCTGCGCCGACCAGTGCTCGGCCAGAAAAGCCGCGCGCTCATCGGACAAGCGCGGATTGGTCTTTTGCAGGCGTTCCGCCACCGCTTTTTGGCTAGGATAGCCGCGCATGGCGGGCGGCTCGCGCAATTCGTCCAGCCACTTGGCGTAGTGGCCGGGGGCCTGCTCGGGCCGGGTCGCCATCATGCCGAAGCCTTCCAGGTTGATGAAACGGCTGATGCGCTCGGGCCGCACGCCCGCGTACAGGCCGGCCACGTTGGCGCCCATGCTGTGGCCGAGCAGTTTAACGGGCGCCTCCGGCGAATAATGCAGCAGCATGGCATCCAGGTCGGCCAGGTAGTCGGGGAACCAATAGGTATCGGACTGCGTGTAATCACTGAGGCCAAAACCGCGCCAGTCGGGCGCGATCACGTGCCAGTCGCCAGCTAACTCGTCGACGACGAACTGAAACGAAGCGGCCACGTCCATCCAGCCGTGCAGCATGAACAGGATAGGGGCACCTTCGCGGCCCCAATGGCGCACATGCGTACGGGCGCCGCGGATATGGATGAATTCGGAACGGAAAAGTTTCATGGATTTCATCTGATTGCCTGCCTTGAAAGTGACGCCGATGGCGCCACATGCTGTCTCTGTCAATAGTAAGGATATAAAAGTACGAGCGTTCTATAATTATACCGGATTGGCGCTTGGTACCAGGATTTGTCCTGCAACAGCGTAAAATAGCGTACATAACAGGCAAGCAAGCAAAACTTCCGCGTCCGGCCTAGCCCGGCGCTTCCACCACCGCCACAGGCTAACGATGACACTCTACCAATTGGGCGCCGATGCGCCGCAGATTGACGCTTCCGCTTTTGTTGCCGACACGGCCAACGTGATCGGCAAGGTGACACTGGCAGCGAATACGTCCGTCTGGTTCGGCGCCACGATTCGCGGCGACAATGAACGTATCACCGTGGGCGCCAACAGCAATGTACAGGAAGGCGCCGTGCTGCACACAGACCCTGGCTACCCGCTGATCATCGGCCAGAACGTGACCATCGGCCACCAGGCGATGTTACACGGCTGCACGATAGGCGATGGCGCCCTGATCGGCATCCAGGCGGTGATCCTGAATGGCGCAAAGATAGGCAAAGGCTGCCTGGTCGGCGCAGGCGCCCTGGTCACGGAAGGCAAGCAATTTCCCGACAATATGCTCATCATCGGTTCACCGGCGAAAGCCGTGCGGGCCCTGACGGCAGACGATATCACCAGACTACAAGGCAACGCCGTGAACTATGTGCAACGCGGCCAGCTATTTAATACGCAACTCACGAAGATTGGATAAGAGAATGACGACTGAAACCACGGGCGCCGTCAGCGCTGCCACCACCGAGGATACGCTGCAAAAATTTATTTTCGATAACGCCGCCGTGCGCGGCCAGTTCATCGACGTTTCCCATGCCTGGCAGGAAGTGGTATCGCGCCACGCCTACCCGACGGCCGTGAAAAAAGTGCTGGGCGAAATGGTCGCTGCGGCCGCCCTGCTGTCAGCCAACCTGAAATTCAACGGCTCCATCATCATGCAAATCCATGGTGACGGTCCCGTGCGCCTGATGGTCGTCGAGTGCGATTCCGACCTGCGCCTGCGCGCCACGGCCAAGCTGGACCCGGACGCCACCATTGCCGATGTCGCCACCGTGCCGCAATTGCTCAACGCCACGGGCAAGGGCCGCTTCATCATCACCCTGGATCCGGCCGACAAGGTGCCAGGCCAGCAACCGTACCAGGGCATCGTGCCGCTGGACGGCGACGACATGGCCACCGTGATTGAAAACTACATGTTGCGTTCGGAACAACTCGACACGCGTTTGTGGCTGGCCACAGATGACAGCGTCTCGCGCGGCCTGCTGCTGCAAAAGCTGCCCCACCATGGCGGCAAGGCCGAAGCGACGCCCGTCTCGGAAGAAGATGCACTGGACACCTGGCACCGCGCCGTGATGCTGGCGTCGACCTTGAAAGAGGAAGAAATCCTCGCCACCGATATCGAGACACTGATGCAGCGCTTGTTCTGGGAAGAAACAATCCGCGTCTTCGAGCCGCTGCACCCAAGCTTCCATTGCAGCTGCACGCGCGAAAAAGTCGGCAATATGCTCAAGATGCTGGGCCAGGAAGAAGTCAACAGCACCTTGGACGAAGTGGAAGAAGTGGGCGTGAACTGCGATTTCTGCGGCCAGCATTATGCCTTCGACAAGGTCGATTGCGCGCAGCTATTCATCACGGATGCGCCGGCCGAGGTGTTGATACCCCCCGCAGCAAGTATTAACTAACTAACTAATTAATTAACTAATTAACCAATTAATTAATTGCAATAGTCCCCGCGCCGCCGCTCAGGCGGCGCTTTTTTTCTACTGTCATCTTCCCGTCATCAGTTCGTCATCAGCCCGTAACGCGCGGCCGTTACGCTGCGCAGCTTGTCTTACTTCCAACTTTACACAGGCTGATATGAATTCCCACTTGACGCTGGCACTGCGCCGCCATTCCTTCCATGTTTTGCTGAGCGCCTGCGCCGCAGGCCTGTCCCTGCCGGCGCTGGCTCAAACGGCGGTGGCCGCCGCTGTGGCATCCGCCGCCACCGACATGGCCGCTGCTGGCCCGGCTGCCGCTGACGAGCATGCCCCGATGGCTAGCGTAGAGATTTCTTCGCGCAAGACGCGTTCCTCCGTGGCCTTGAGCAAGAATGAAATCCAGAAAATCCTGCCCGGCACGAATCCCCTGAAAGCCCTGCAAACCTTGCCTGGCGTCAGCTTCCAGACGGCCGATCCGTGGGGTAACAACGAACAAAACCTGTCGCTGTTTGTGCATGGCTTTTCCGGTCAGCAACTCGGCTACACCATGGATGGCGTGCCGCTGGGCGACCAGCAGTACGGCAACTACAACGGCCTGTCGCCGCAGCGCGCCGTCATCAGCGAAAACGTGCGCAGCGTGGTGCTGTCCTCGGGCGCGGGCGACCTGGCCACGGCCTCGACCAGCAACCTGGGCGGCACCATCGAAACCTACTCCAGCGACCCGCTGGCCACGCAAGGCGCCAGCGTGCAGCAAACGGTGGGCAGCCACCGCACCTCGCGCACGTTTGCCCGCTACGACACGGGCGCCTTTGGCGATGGCAGCAGCGCCTATTTTTCCATCCTGCACCACGAAGCCCGCGCCTGGGATTTCGACGCGCGCCAGGGCGGCGACCAGTTCAACGCCAAATACGTCAACCGCAGCGAGGCGGGCAAGCTGACGCTGTTCTTTAATTACTCGGACAAGATAGAACCGAACGAAGACAGCACCGTGCACCTGGCCGGGGAAACGAGCTCGCCCTACACGCGCCCCTTCCTGTACCCGGACTTCAAGGCAGCGCTGAATTATCTGTCGCCTACCGGTGCCACGCCGGCCGCCGACGGCAACAATTACCGTAATTACTACAGCGATGCGCAACGCACCGATTACCTGGCCTATGCCAAGTTCGACGCCAATCTGGGTGAAGGCACGACCTGGGCCAACCAAGTGTATTACCACAAGGATGACGGCGTGGGCGTGGTAGCCGGCCCCATCGGCGTGGCCGGCTTGCCTGGCCTGTTCAGCGTGTACTACCCGAAACAGAACCTGAAACAGGTGTTCGGCAACTCGGGCTACGCCGTGCGCACCACGGAATACGACATCAAGCGGGGCGGCTTCATTTCCACTGTGCGCAAGGAAATCGGCGAGCACCAACTGGAAGCGGGCCTGTGGCTGGAACAGAACCGCTCGTCCGCCTACCGCCGCTGGTATGCGCTGGATGTCAACAACCCCACCTCGCCGTATGACCGCCCCAGCAATCCCTTGATCACGCAGTACGGCAGCGAAATCAACAACAAGGTGGTGCAATTGCACCTGCAGGATGAATGGCGCATCCGTCCAGATATCGCCCTGCAGGCCGGTTTCAAGTCCAGCCTGCAGTTTGCCGATGGCCAATTCCCCGTGCAGCCGGCCAAGGGCGCCATTTCCGGTGGCTCGACGGCCTTGCCGGTCGGTACCATCAACACGAAGAAATGGCTGTTGCCGCAATTAGGCGCGCGCTGGGACTTCACGCCGCAAGACCAGCTGTACTTCAATATCCAGAAAAACATGCGCCAGTTCGTCACCTACGGCGGCGGCGGCGCTTCGCCATGGAGCTTGTCGAGCCAGGCCGCTTTTGATTTGTTCAAGCGCGACGCCAAGCCGGAAACGGCCCTCACCTATGAAGTGGGCGTGCGCGGCAGTCACGCCTTGAATCTGGGCGCCATCACCGCCATCGATGGGCAAGTCAATGTCTACCACGTCGATTTCAGCAACCGTTTGCTGCAGATCAGCCCGACGCCGGTGATTTCCTCCATCATCGGTGGCAACCCCGTGCTGGCCAACGTGGGCAGCGTGCGCACGGATGGCATCGACATCGCCGGTACCGTACACTTTGGCAACAATTTCTCGTTCTACAACGCCCTGTCGTACAACCGCTCGCAGTACGCGGACAATTACAACAATGGCGCCGCGCTGGTATTGACGGCGGGCAAGAACGTGCCGGGCTCGCCGGAATGGTTGAACAAGTTTGTTGCTTCCGCCACGCTGGGCGATATCGAAGTACAACTGACGGGTGACTATGTGGGCAAGCGCTACGCGACGTACACCAACGATTTGTCCGTGCCCAGCTATTTCCTGATGAGCCTGGGCGTGTCGGGCAAACTGCCGGCCATGGCCAGCTGGCTGAAAAATCCCCGTTGGCGCTTGAATGTCAGCAACCTGGCCAACCGCCAAGGTGCGCAGAACGTGGTGGTAGGCGCTGCCGAGAAGACGTACAACACCTTCCCGATCGCCCCGCGCCAGGGCTTCCTGACCCTGACGGCAGACTTTTGATGCGCACGCCTAGCCTCCCACAACGGCACTTTTCGCGGCGCAGCTTCGTCCAGGCGGCCGTGGGAGGCCTGGCCTTAGCGGCGGCACCCGGCTTTGCCGCCGGTCTGCTGGCCACGCCCCCGGCCCGCCCGCTGGTGTTTGCCCACCGGGGCGCCAGCGCTCTGCGCCCCGAGCATACGCTGGCGTCGTACGCCAAGGCTATCGTCGACGGTGCCGACTACATCGAGCCGGACCTGGTGGTGACGCGCGACGGCATCCTCGTGGCGCGCCACGAAAGCAACCTGATCGACACCACGGACGTGGCGCGCCGGCCTGAATTTGCCAGCCGGCGCAGCAAGAAGATGCTCGACGGCGCTTGGCACGATGGCTGGTTTGTCGACGATTTCACGCTGGCAGAACTGAAAACCCTGCGCGCCATCGAACGGCTGCCGAAAGTACGTCCCGGCAACACCTTGTATGATGGACAGTTCCAGATTCCCGCCTGGGAAGAAATCATCGATTTTGTTGCAGCGCAATCGGCCGCCAGCGGACGCATCATTGGCCTCGTGCCGGAGCTGAAAAGCTCGACCTACTTCCGCGATGCGGGCCTGGCGCTGGAAGACCGTTTCCTGTCGACCATGCTGGCGCACGAATACACGCGCCGGGCGCCCATCGACATCCAGTCCTTCGAAGTGGCGAACCTGAAGTACCTGCGCGAGAAGCTGGGACGGCGCGCCAACGTGCGCCTGATGCAGTTGGTAGTGGGTGGCGACGTGCGCCCGATGGATGTCGCCAAGGCCGGTGGCAAGCTGACCTTCGGCCAGATGACGACGCCGGCCGGCTTGCGCGATATCGCCGCCTACGCGGACGTGGTGGCGCCGCCTACGCGCAGCGTCATCGCGCTCGATGCCGATCAGCGCCTGGCCAAGCCCTCCTCCATCGTCGACGATGCGCACCAGGCAGGCTTGCTGCTGCACACCTGGACCTTCCGCCCGGAAAATCGTTTCCTGGCGGCCGACTTCCGCGATGGCAATGGTGAAAACGCGCGCAACGAAGCCGGTTCAGTGGCCGAAATGCGCCGCTATATCGAAACGGGATTGGATGGCTTTTTTAGCGACGATCCGGGCTTGGGACGCATCGCTGCCGGATAGACATTTCGTAACAAAATCGTTTCCAGGGCGTAGCCGACGGCTACGCCCTTATTATTCGTTTTTTGAATTACTGAAATTGGATCTTGAAATTAGACATATATCGCGAACTCTATTATTGTGCAATGCAACAACAGACTATTCATGGAGGGCATATGTCCACTTTTACCACTACCTACAGCAACGACGACAACTATTTCAGCAACCTGGGCCGCGCCACGCGCGCCTTCCTGGGCGCCCTGCTCGCTACCAAGCCGTACAGCGAACTGGCACAGAAGGAAGTCATCGCCAACAGCGGCACCGAGCAAGAGCAACGCTATGTGCGCCCAAGCCAACGCGATATCGCGCTGCTGAACTCGGAAGCGGCGCGTTACGAACACCTGATGCCGAATCTGGCCTCGGAACTGCGTTTCCTCGCTACACGCGGCTAAAAACGTCCAAGGCAGCTTTGCCTGCACCTCGCCGTACGTTCCTACTGTCTTCGACGTGGCGCCTGGCCCTGGACATTTTTTAAGCCAACTCTGTATCAACAGCTTACCTGGAATTTTGATGATATTTCTCGAAACCGCACTGATCACCGTGGCCATCGTGGTCACCGGCATCCATTTCTACCTGATCTCGACCGGCAAAGCCCGTTTCTGATCAGTCAGCAGCAAAGAACCGCAGGAAAAAACACCCCTGGCAGCAGCGCGGCAATACGACGCCAAGCCAAGGTGCAGTGCGTCAGCCTGGCAATTGGCCCAGGCTGACAGGGCAAGCCCTCCTCCCCCAGCCGTGTCGCTTTTTTTGACAGTCATGCCCTCCTCAGGCAACTGGACAAGCTCAAGCCCTTGATTCTCCAACATAAAATTCTCCTGGACTGCTTCTTGCCCTCCTAACGCCATGCCCATCTGGCATCCCGCCAGCAAGCAAACCAGGCAAGTCAAGGGAGAATGCAATGAAACACTCCAGATACTGGCGCGCATGGCTGGCGCCCCTCGTGGTATGCGTAGCGCTGACGGCATGCGGCGGTGGACGCACGGCGCAGGATGTGCCGCCACCGGTCGAAGAACTGCCGTCGGAAGTACAAAATGAAGTATTGCGCAGCGCATTCACCGCCGGCGCCGGTGCTCGGCTCAGCGTGCCCGCCAGCGCCCCAGGCGTACCCGGCACACTCATCGATATCCCGCCTGATGCCGCCATCGACGACCTGCAAGTCCAGGTGGGCTACGATAACGCGCCGCCCGGTCCCTTCCGCGCAGAGGCGATTGCGGCCGGCACGCTGGCCGTCTCGAAAACCCTGCTCTTGAAGGTAGCCGGCGGCGGGCCGGCGCAATTCAAGCTGCCCATTACCGTCACCATGCCCTATGACCTTGCCGCAGCCGGCGACTTGCCGCCCGCAGTACTCTACTGGGACGAAGCCGCGAGCCGCTACCGTACCGTCTCCGTCATTGGCGTCGACAGGAGCAAGGGCACGGTCACCTTCCGTACCTCGCACTTCTCGCGCTTCATGGCGATCGTCGTGCGCGCACTCAACCTGGGCATGCCGGCGGTCGACACGGGATTTCGGCTCGGCACGGATTCCGTCCTGCACCGTAACTTCGGCTCCTATCTATACGGCGGCCACTGCGCCGCTTTCGCCTCGCTCTCCACGCATTATTTCTCCTTGAACAAGTCAAAGCGGCTGCATGACCTGTCCAACGAAGGCATGCCGGGGCAGCCGGTGGACGATGAACTGACCCGCACAGCCATGGCCATGACCTACGCTGTCATCGCCGGCAAGTGGAACAGCGTGGCATCAAGCATCCTCATTCCGCAAGCCATCGACACCGGCCGCCTGATGCTGGAGTCGATGATCGCCACGGGCGATCCACTGCATCTGGTCATGCATAGCGGCACCAAGGATGGCGGCCATTCCGTGACGGTCTTTGCCTATGACGCGGATCAGGCGCGCTTTCGTATCTACGATTCGAACGCCCCCGATGTCGAAGCCAACTACGACTGGAACATGCTGACGGGCTTTGGCACGTATTCACGCGCAGCCTCCTATCCACCCTCGATGTTCGACCATATCGGCTACGCCAGCGACGACACTTTCGGCGCCCCGGCGCAGTTCCAGAAAATCATCGCCGAGTGGGAAAGCGGCAAGCTGCAAGACTATTTTTCGCATCTGCAAGTGACAGACCAGCAAGGCAAGGTACAGGCGCTCGAGTACGCACGGCCCGTGCGCGTGCAGATCGCCCATCAAGACGGGCAAAGCCTGCAAGGACGCTTCAACCGTCCCGTCGGCAGCAAAAAGGATGTCTATCTGCACGTGTTCTACGATGGCGTGCGCCAGGGTGCGACGGGCGTGCTCCTTGATACGGCAGGCAACTATATGCTGAACTTTCCCACCAAACTGGAAAACAAAATCGATGTGATGCTGCTGGTGTCGGAACATCCGCGCAGCACCGAGCACGGCTTCTCGGCCTTTGGAAAATTCAGCGTGCAGTCTGCGGGGGAAAATTTCTTTGTCAATTTCGGCTTTGAATCAGGTGACCTCAGCGGCTGGAACAGCCAGACCTCTCTGCTCAACAGCGGCGCCGTGTTGACGCCGACAAAAGTCGAAGTGGTCGGCGTCGGCTTCGATCCGATCGCAACTGACCTGACGACCAGCATCTTTGGCATGCATGCCGCCAAGATCAACGACCAGACGCCGAACTACCACACGACCTATGTCGCGCAAAAGGCGATCGTGCCGGCGGCGGCCAGCAATCCGCAACTGGTGTTTCAATGGGCGGCGGTGCTGGAGGATCCGCGCCACGAGCCATCAGAGCAACCGTATGTCGATGTCGTCGTGCGCAACCTCAGCAAAGGCCAGGACCTGTACCGCCGACGCTTCTTTACCAGCGATCCCAGCTTCCAAGGCTGGAAAGACTATCAAGGCGGCAACTGGAAAGCTATTCCCTGGCAACCGGTGATACTCAAGGGGCTGGGCGCCAGCGCGGGCGATGAAATCGAATTGCGCATCACCGGTGCCGACTGCACTCTGGGTGGCCATGGCGGCTATGTATATCTTGATGGGGAAGAATAAGGCGGGCCGCGCCGCGCGTGGGGCGCCGGGCAGCCGGCGCCTGCAGCTTGGCAGGCGGAGCAATATTAGTGGGGCGCAGCAGCGTCCACCGGCGTTTCCAGCAGCGGCGGGGTCTGGCCCTTGCGCACGATCTGCACGAAAATCTCATTCTGTTTGACCATGCCCAGCTCATAGCGGGCACGCTCTTCGACGGCACCCGTGCCATCTTTCAGGTCGCGCACTTCGGATTCGAGCTTGGCGTTGCGCGCCTTCAATTCCACGTTTTTCTTGTTGGCCACCGCCACTTGGGCTTCCATGTCGGCAACACGCAGCCAACCGCCTTTACCCAGCCAGAGGGGAAATTGGATCAGCAGCAACAGGGCTGCCAGGGCGAGCGTAATCAGGCGCATGGGGCATTCAGTTAAAAAACCGGCCGGATATCTCCGGCCGGCCAGTGGGTTTTACAACAACTTACTTCAGATTATAGAACGCATCGCGGCCTGGGTAGCTGGCGATATCACCGAGGTCTTCTTCGATACGCAGCAACTGGTTGTACTTGGCCATGCGGTCCGAACGCGACATCGAGCCGGTCTTGATCTGCAGGGCGTTCGTGGCCACGGCGATATCGGCGATGGTCGAGTCTTCCGTTTCGCCCGAGCGGTGCGAAATGACGGCCGTGTAGCCAGCGCGCTTGGCCATTTCGATGGCGGCGAAGGTTTCCGTCAGCGTGCCGATCTGGTTGATCTTGATCAGGATCGAGTTGGCGATGCCTTTCGAGATGCCTTCTTTCAGGATCTTGGTGTTGGTGACATACAGATCGTCGCCGACCAGTTGCACTTTCTTGCCCAGTTCCGCAGTCAGGATCGCCCAGCCATCCCAGTCGCCTTCATGCATCGCGTCTTCGATCGAGATGATCGGGTACTTGTCGCACCAGGTCGCCAGCAGATTGGTGAACTCGGTTGCCGTCAGGCTCAGGCCTTCGCCGGCCATTTCGTACTTGCCGTTCTTGTAGAACTCGGACGCGGCGCAATCGAGACCGATGGCGATCTGCGTGCCTGGCTCGTAACCTGCTTCTTCGATGGCCTGGATGATCAGCTTGATGGCTTCTTCATGGTTGGCCAGCGATGGCGCGAAACCGCCTTCGTCGCCCACGTTGGTGTTCAGACCCTTCTTGTGCAAGATCTTTTTCAGTGTGTGGAACACTTCCGCGCCGTAGCGGACGGCTTCCTTGAACGACGGCGCGCCCACGGGAATGATCATGAATTCCTGGATGTCCAGGTTGTTGTCGGCGTGCGCGCCACCGTTGATGACGTTCATCATCGGCACTGGCATCTGCATGGCGCCCGAACCGCCAAAATAGCGGTACAGCGGCAAGCCCGCTTCTTCAGCGGCAGCCTTGGCAACGGCCATGGAGACGGCCAGGATGGCGTTGGCGCCCAGGCGCGACTTGTTTTCCGTGCCGTCCAGGTCGATCAGGGTACGGTCCAGGAAAGCTTGTTCATTGGCGTCCAGGCCCATGATGGCTTCGGAGATTTCGGTATTGATGTTTTCGCATGCTTGCAGCACGCCCTTGCCGAAGTAGCGCTTGGCGTCGCCATCGCGCAATTCCACCGCTTCGCGCGAACCGGTCGAGGCACCCGACGGCACGGCCGCACGGCCCATCACGCCCGATTCCAGCAACACATCGCATTCGACGGTCGGATTGCCGCGCGAGTCCAGGATCTCGCGACCGATAATATCAACAATAGCACTCATGTCATTCTCCAAAGTTAAGCGTAACAGGGGCTGCACACTGCGTTCTGATGCGCAATTGCACAAAGGGGGCAAAGAAACTCCCGGCGGGAACGATCTGGCCGGGAGCTGTCTTACGGGTAATACTGTCGCAATCGAGCCGCGTTATTGGGCAGCGGTGTTGGCTTCTTTATGCGCCAGCGCTGCCTTGATGAACGAGGTGAACAAGGGATGGCCGGTGCGTGGCGTCGACTTGAACTCGGGATGGTATTGCACGCCTACATACCATGGGTGGGCATTCTCACCCGTGCGTGGCAATTCCATGATTTCGCACAAATCTTCGCTAGGCGTGCGGGCCGAGACAATCATGCCAGCGGCTTCGACACGTGCCAGATAGTGATTATTGGCTTCGTAGCGATGGCGATGGCGCTCGGTCACCACGCTGCCGTAGATCTCGGCAGCGAGGGTACCCGGATTGACGGCGCAGGTTTGCGCGCCCAGGCGCATGGTGCCGCCCAGGTCCGAGTTTTCATCGCGCAACTCGACTTTACCATCGTGGTTTTGCCACTCATTGATCAGTGCAACGACAGGCTGATCCGTATCCAGGTCGAACTCGGTCGAATTCGCGTTCGACATGCCAGCCTTGTTGCGCGCATATTCGATCAGTGCCACTTGCATGCCCAGGCAGATGCCCAGGTAAGGGATCTTGTGCTCACGGGCAAACTGGGCCGCCTTGATCTTGCCTTCCACGCCGCGCTTGCCGAAGCCGCCCGGTACCAGGATGGCATCGTACTTGGCCAGGTTGTCGCAACCGGTCGTTTCGATTTCTTCCGAATCGATGTACTCGATGTTGACGCGGCTTTCCGTATGGATGCCAGCGTGGCGCAACGCTTCGATCAGCGACTTGTACGATTCGGTCAGCTCGACGTACTTGCCGACCATGCCGACGGTGACTTCCGCCTTCGGGTGTTCCATCGTGTAGATCAGCTTGCTCCAGATCGACAGGTCGGCCGGCGCAGGATCGAGGTCCAGCGCGTCGCAGATGATCTTGTCGAGGCCCTGGTCATGCAGCATTTGCGGCACTTTGTAGATGGTGTCGACGTCCCATACGGAAATGACGGCCTGCTCTTCGATATTCGAGAACAGCGAGATTTTCGCCCGTTCGTCTTCCGGGATGGCACGGTCAGCACGGCACAGCAGCGCATTGGGCATGATGCCGATTTCGCGCAGCTTTTGCACCGAGTGCTGGGTCGGCTTGGTCTTCAGCTCACCGGCCGAGGCGATGTAAGGCACCAAGGTCAAGTGGACGAAGGCCGTGTTCTTGCGACCGGCGCGCAGGCTCAGCTGGCGCGCCGCTTCCAGGAATGGCAACGATTCGATATCGCCGACGGTGCCGCCGATTTCGCACAGGGCCACGTCGTAGCCTTCGGCGCCACGGCGGATGTAATCCTGGATTTCATTGGTGATATGTGGAATCACCTGCACGGTCTTGCCCAGATATTCGCCCCGGCGTTCCTTGCGGATCACCGATTCATAGATCTGGCCAGTGGTGAAGTTATTCACCTTTTTCATGCGGGTGGAGATGAAGCGCTCGTAGTGACCGAGGTCGAGGTCGGTTTCGGCCCCGTCGTCGGTAACGAATACTTCACCGTGTTGCATAGGGCTCATCGTGCCAGGATCGACGTTGATATACGGGTCGAGCTTGAGCATGGTGACTTTAAGGCCGCGCGATTCGAGGATCGCGGCGAGAGAGGCGGCGGCAATCCCTTTTCCAAGGGAAGACACAACGCCACCAGTGACGAAGACAAATTTGGTCATTGCAGATGGTGCCGAACGGCACGTGCGGGAAATTGAAATTATACACTAAAGCCTGCCTGCGGCGCTCCCCGCACACGGAAATTTGCGCCAAATGCCGACCATCGTCCCCGCTCCTGCTGTCTACATACAACAAAATTACTCAATGGCAATCATTGAAATATATTCAATTCCCACTGTTGTGTGGGCAAGCGAACAGACCCTGCCAGCTCCTGGCGGCAGACTAAAATTTTTCAACGGAGGTCCATCATGAGCTACGAAGAACGCGACGCCTATGGCATGTATGTCAACCGAGGTCACAAAGGTCCCGGCCCTGAACTGATGGGTGCCGACACCCTGATCGGCGACCATGTCCACAACGCCAAGGAAGAACACCTGGGTGAAATCAAGGAAATCATGATTGACATGCGCAGCGGCAAGATTGCCTACGCCGTCATGTCGCACGGCGGTGTCTTCACCATCGGCGAAAAGCTGTTTGCCGTGCCTTGGGAAGCGCTGCTGCTCGACACCATCAACAAGCGCTTCACCCTCAACGTCGACAAGGAGCGTATCGAAAACGCCCCCGGCTTCGACTCCGATAACTGGCCGGACATGGCCGATACCACGTGGGCCAATGCCGTCCATAGTTACTATGGAACGACACCGCGCGAGTATTAATTAACCCAAAACGAAGGGCTGGGGTCGTACCCTGCAGGGTACGACCCCGGTCTTGCACTGGGGTTTACTTAAAACCGGTATTCCAACCCCGCCACATAGGTACGTCCTTTCGCCGTACTCATCGGCGTATTATCGTTCGACTGCGACGGCATCGAATTCAAGCGGTTCAAGGCTTCCGAATAATTCTTGTCCATGGCGTTTTGCACCGACAGACGCAGGAACAGGTTTTTCGTCACCTGATAGCTGGCGTACAGGTCGATCACGGCCGGGATCTTCGGATTGTCTACCTTCACCACTTCCCCCGTCACTGCATCGGCATCATTGTCCGGCGACAGGCGGCGGTTTGAACCCGTGTGCTTGATGATGGCGCCCAGCTCCACTTTGTTATCGAACAAACGCGTGCCCACGTCGAGGTTGTAATACGTACTAGGCAGCTCGCTGATGTCGGACGCGCCGAACCAGGCACTGGCGATCGAGGTAGGCTGGCTGGTCTTTTCGCGCGTGTACGACAGGCGCGCATACGCCGGGCCCAACTGGTACTGGGCTTCAAGCTCCCATCCGCGCGTATGCACGGGCGTGGCCGAGTTGATGTAGATATACATATTCGTCACGTATTCATCCACATTCTTTCCGTCCGTGGCCAGCACTTCGGCGATATTGCACTTGCGCCCGTTATCGCAGAGGAGGAAGGACTGGCTGGTGATATAGCCGTCGATCTTGCTCTTGAAATACAGGGCCTTGACGTGCAGCGCATCGTTGGCACTCAGCAAGCCGTGCAGGCTGGAATTGAAGCCCAGCTGATAAGTCGTCGCTTTTTCACCCTTCAGGAAAGGATTCATCGACGCCCCGCCATCGTTGGAAAAGAACACTTCCTGCGGATTCGGGCCGCGCATGGTGCGCTCGGCGCTGGCAAAGGGCTGAAACCACGGCGTCACTTGCGCGGAAACGAGCAACGACGGGTTGATGCCGTGCTCCTTCAGCGCGATCTGCGCCCCACCCTGCGGGAAACATTTGACGCGCGCATCGCAGGCCGGCTTGTAGCCCGTCAGCTCGAAGCCGGTGTAGTTCAGGCCCGCATTGATTTGATACATGCCGCGGTTGTATTGCAAGCTAGCATACAGGCTGTCGATCTTTTGCTTGCCGGCGGCGCCAAACGGGTTGTTTTCAATCGATTGCTGCTTCGCCTCTGGATTGTTGGGATCGTCGACCAGGCTTTCCACATGCTTGCTGTACTGATTGCGCATCAGCTTGCCGCCCAGCGTCACCAGCGCATCACCGCCCGCCAGCTTGAAGCTGCTGGTGTTATTGATATCGAGGGCATCGGCACGGTTGGCCGCATTCGTGTTGATGAAATTGGTCAGCGCCTCGGGCATGTATTTCTGATTCCCACGGCTGCTGCTGGCGAGCACATTGAGGTCAATCAACTCTGAAAACGGCGTGTAATGATATTTGACGGAGTAATCATTACTCTGCATGTCGCGCCGCGTAAACGTGTTGCGATAATCGCGCGCCGCCAATTCCAGGGCGTGGAAGTCGCTCAATTTCAAGTCCAGCTTGAGCAGCTGCGACTTGGGTTTCTGTTGGTAAAAGCGGTTGTAGCCGAAACCGAATTGCTCGCTGTCCGTGCCATTGCCATTGTTGTAGTTATTGCCGATCACGCTCGCACTGGTGGCGGCCATGAAGCCCACGCTGCCGCCATCGAAGGCCGGGTTTTTCATGGCCACGGCCAGCATGGCGCTGCGCCCGACACCATTGTTACCGGCAGACATTTTCGCGCGTGCGCCGACTTTTTCACCGGCGAAGAGCACATCATCGACGCCGATGGTGCGCAAATTGGCGCTGCCGCCCAGCGCGTTGACGCCATCGCCGCCCACCGTATTACCGCGCGACACATCGACGCCGATGATGAAGTTCGGGTCGATCAGGGCGCCGAACTGGCTGCTGGGCATGCCGCCATGCGACACTTCCGACGGTGCGCTGCCATAGTAATTCTGCGTCACGCCATCGATCATGGTGTTGACCCGGCCGAAGCCGGACAGGCCGCGGATATTCACGCTGACGGCACCTTGCGCCGGATCGATTTGCGTAAACGTGCCCGGCATGCCGCGCAAGATCTGGTCCACGGGTTGCAAACGCGTGTCCGCTGCGCGCGCGCTGACGGCACCCGGCTTTTCCAGCGCTTGCTGTTCCACCGGCAGCGCTGTACCCGACACATTGAGCGGCGAAAATTCCACCTTGCCGCTTTCCTGTGACTGCGCCCCAGCCTGCTGCGCCAGCAACGCCATGCAAACGCCCACGGCTTGCGCCATTGTCTTGATATGCATACACCCTCAATTTCTTATGTTTAGATTTTTAATGAACAACAATCGGCATCCTCATGCCTGGTCTTGCCCTGCTTCCAGCGTGAACGAGACGGGCAAGGTGACAGTCACCGTGCCTTGGTGCAAGACCTTGTCGGGCGGCGCCGGCAACGGTTGCGCGCGCTGCAGCACTTGCAGCGCTTCGCGGTCGAGCAGCGCAGTGCCCGATGAAGTGATCAATTCGCTGGCCAGCAGCTTGCCGTCGCGGTCGACCTGGAAACGCACCCAGGCGGCGCCAGCGCGCTTGCGCTGGCGTGCGTCGCCAGGATAGCGCTTGAAATGGGCCAGGTGAGTGAGCACCCGGCTTTGCCAGCTGGCTGGCGCCGCGCTGGCGGGCGGCGTGTCGCTGTTGAACGGCGCCGCCTGCGGGCCGCGCACGGCGGCGGGCGCCGGCGTAGCGCTGCTGCTGGCCTGCGCAGGCGCCGATGAGGCGTCCTTGGCGACATCCTTGGCCGGCTCCGACGACGGGCTGGCCGCCGCCTTTTCCTCTTTTTCCGCCGCGACGATGTGCGGCGCTGCGGCGCGCGCCAGCAGCGGCGCCGCCTCTTGCCGGCTGCTACTCTTTGTCGGCCGGGAATCACTGGAAGCGGCCGACTGGCGCGCACCCACTGCCAAGCTCGGCTGCGTTTCAGCCGACATCGCCTGCGCAGCAAAGACCAGCATCACGCTGGCCGGCGGTTGTGCAAGCACGCCGGTGACCGGCTGCCAGGCTGCCCACAACAGCAGCGCCAGCGCCGTGGCCAGCACCAGCGCCGTGGCAATGCCCCAGTTCAAGACGGGACGCAGCGCCAGCGTGGCCACCCCGCTCACCCGCCCTCCCGGCCGACCAGTCCCACTTTCAGATAACCGGCTTGGCGCAGGGCATCCATCACGCCCAGCACGTCTTCATAGGCGGCTTGCTTGTCGGCCTGGAAAAACAGCGTGCGTTGGCGGTCGCCGCCCGTCTCGACATCGAGCAAACGCCCCAGCTGCTCGCGCGCCACGGGCGATTCCCCCAGGTACAAGCTGTGGTCGGCCTTCAGCGACACGAACAGCGGCTGGTCGGGACGCGGCTCGGGCTTGGCCGTGGCGGCAGGCAAGTCGATTTTCAGGTCGACCGTGGCCAGCGGCGAGACCACCATAAAGATGATCAGCAGCACCAGCATCACGTCGATGAAGGGCGTAACATTGATCTCGCAGAGTTCCGGCATGTCGGCCGTATCGTCGTCAGACGAAGGAAACAGGGAAGCCATGGTTCAAGCCTGCTTGCGCGTGTCGAGGTCACGGCTCAGCATCAGCAGCACTTGCGCCGAGGCGGCGCGCAGCTGCGCCTTGTACTGATTGATGCCACGGCTCAAGAGGTTATAGATGACGACGGCGGGAATCGCGGCCACCAAGCCCAGGGCCGTCGCCAGCAAGGCTTCCGCGATCCCGGGCGCGACGGTGGCCAGATTCGTGCTCTGGCTGACGGCGATGCCGATAAAACTGTTCATGATGCCCCACACGGTGCCAAACAGCCCGACGAACGGCGCCACGGCGCCGATGCTGGCGAGCAGACCTATGCCTTGCGTCATGGCGCGCACCTGGTGCGCAATCCACTGCTCCTGGCGAAAACCGGCCCGTTCCTTCAAGGACGTGGCCGGCGCATTCGCGTGCGACAGACTCAGTTCCTGCTGTACCTCAG
Source organism: Janthinobacterium sp. CG_23.4 (assembly GCF_029892305.1). NCBI lineage: Bacteria > Pseudomonadati > Pseudomonadota > Betaproteobacteria > Burkholderiales > Oxalobacteraceae > Janthinobacterium > Janthinobacterium sp. CG_23.4. The sequence continues at coordinate 3,583,635 of NZ_JARXUX010000001.1, forward strand.
CGAGCAAATGTTGCGCCAGCAAACACGCCCCATGCTGCGTTTTTACTGCCGCGTCCGGCAAGCAGGTCGCCGTCTTCAGCACAGCCACGGCTCGCGCCGCCTCGCGCCGGGCTTTCAGCAGGCTGGCGCCTTTCACCAGCAAGACCACCCAGGTGGCCAGCGCGGCAATCAACAAGCCGACGAGGACGCTCTTCACGACCTGGTCGGCGGCGAAAAACATGCCCAGCGGCGACATGTCGTGTGGCAGCGCAGACGCTTGTGCGCTGGCATGGAACAGGGCAAGGAACACGCCACCGGTAGCGGCGTTAATAGAGAACAAGGTGGTACGCATGGGAGCTTCAACAGGTAACAGGCATGGCTGCGCCAACGGCGCGCATGCGCATGCAAAAAAATCGGAACAACTACCTGGCTGCTATGGATGAGCTTGCTGGGGAAGAATGCCGGGCTGAACGCCCGGCGGCAGTACAAGCAATTACTTGGCGCTGGCGCCGGCTGTTGCTGCGGCTTCGACTGTTACTGCTGCTGCCTCTGCTACTGCCGGCGTGAACCACACAAAATCGGCCTGCGTCGCCAGCACCGTGGCGCCGCGCGGCGCCAGTACCAGCACCAGCGGCGCGGGGCCGCCCGTCAAGTCCCGCACATGCAGCGGCACGCCCAGGTCCTTGTGCGCATGGTAGGCGCCAGCGATCAGCACGGCAGGCGCGGGCGCGGCCAGCAAGCGCTCGGCCATGCGGCGGTCGCGCTGTTGCTGCACCGACAGCATGGCGGCCAAGCGTGGCGCGTCGATCTGGTTGTCATGCATGACACGGATAATGTCTTGCAATTTTTCATGCACCTTGCCATCGTTGGCCAAGTTGGAATGGATGCCCTGCACGGCCGGCTTGTCGATGAACATTTGCTTGATTTCGCTGCGGTCCAGGTTGGCCGACCAGAGCGGGTATGGCGCGCGCATCAGCGTCATGACCAGGTCGCCATATTGCTCCCATTTCCAGCTTGGCTGCCAGGCCAGCAGCTCGGCCACGTGTGCCGGGCGCACCACGGGGTCCGTCTGCAGCCACGGTTTGACCTTGTCCACCTTGGCTTGCTGGTCCGGATTGAGCATTTCCAGCAGCACACTGCCTTGCGGACGCTGGCCCTGCAATTGCTGCAACAGCCATTGCTCGATCTGGTGATGGCTGAGCTGATCGTGCTGTTCGCCGACGATCACGCGCGGCGCGGCTGCCAGCTGGACCAGCAATTGTTCAGCGCTCAGGCGCTGGCCGCTACGCAAGTCAACGATCTCGCCCAACTGGCGCACGTCTTGCGCAGAAACGGACGCGACACTCGTCGCACTCAACGGTGCGACGCTGCTGCAGGCGCTCAGCGCCAGCACGCAGGCGGGCAGGACGGCGGCGAAGGACAGGGGGAATTTCATGGGCATGGCCTTTCGGGTAAAGCGTGCAGTGCAAACAGGATAGGCGGGCATTTTAATAGAAATGATTCTCATTTACAACCAAGGCGGCGTAAAGCATGCAAATTTTTTATAACTGCCAAAATATCAACGCACTGCTTGCATGGCCCCCCCGCGTGCGCAATAAAACAAAACAGCGCGGGACTCGCGTACATCAGACTGAGCTGTGGGCGGTACTCAAATCCGGACCAGATCGCATGCCGGCAATCAATACCACCCCAAAAAGCAAATGCTGGGGTCGAACCCTGAGGGTACGACCCCATTCCTTGCCGTTGGACTAATTTCTACAGCGGCATGCGCATCGACACAAACGCAATGCCGTCCATTTCCACCTTCGGCCCCGTGGCGACGAAGCCCAGGCTGGCATACAGGGGCAAGGCGTAGAGCGAGGAATTGACGGTAAACGCCGTCACGCCGCCCCTGGCCAGCGATACCTCGCGGGCAGCCTGCCACAAACGGCGCGCCATGCCGCGCCGGTGCAGGGCGCGCGGCACGAACAGGTGGAACAGGTGCGTGTTGTCGCGCATCGCCACCACGCCGGCCAACTCACCATCGAGATACGCCAGCTGGTAGGCGTAATTGGGCAGCGACAGGTAGCCTTCGATGGCCGGCTGGCGGCAGTGTTGAATAAATTTTTCTGCACCTGCACCGTCCGGGTGCAAGGTCAAAAAGGGCATCAAATCGTCGATCAGGGCAACGATGGCGGGCGCGTCGGCGACCAGGGCGGGACGCATGATCGGTTCGGATAATGTTGTCATATTCAAATAATGCCATGCCTTCCTTGCCAGCGCTCACTCTCAACAAAAATCGCGGCTGCTGGTCCTTAAACGCCCCAGCAAATGCGACATATCGACCAGGCGCTTGGCCACCAGGTTGCGCACCAGCCCTTCGCGCTGCCACACGCCGTACACGCCCAGCAGGGGTGCGCTCAACACTTCGCGCCGCTGGCTGTCCACCAGATCGGGCCAGACGATGACGTTGACCGTACCTGTCTCGTCTTCCAGGGTCAGGAAGACCACGCCCTTGGCCGTGCCCGGGCGTTGGCGCACGGTGACGATGCCGCAGGCGCGCGCCAGCTGGCCATGCGTGTAGCTGGCAAGCGTCGCGGCGGGCAGGAAACGCTGCTCCAGCAACGGCTTGCGCAGCAGCGCCAGCGGGTGGCGGCCCAGCGTCAGGCCTTGCGCGCGGTAGTCGCTGACGATGCTCTCGCCTTCCGTCGGCGCGGCCAGCACGGGCAAGTCTTCCTCTGGTGTGATGGCGCGCAGCAAGTCCGTGTCGGGCATGGCGCCGGCCGCCTGCCACAACGCCTCGCGCCGGTGCCCGGCCAGCGCGTGCAAGGCGTTGCCGGCAGCGAGCACCTGCAAGTCATGCCGGTCCAGGCCGCCACGCCGGGCCAGGTCGGCCACGTCAAGAAAGGCGGCGATGGAACGCGCATCCTCGATGCGACTGGCCGCCTCCATGCGCATGCCAAACAGACTGTTCAAGCCCAGGCGCACGGCGGGCGCGCCGCCCTGCGCTGCCGGCCCGGCCTGCCCTTCCTGTTCTTCCAGCGTCGCCTCCCAGCCGCTGACGGCCACATCGACGGGCAGCACTTGCACGCCATGCCGGCGAGCATCCTGCACCAGCTGCGATGGACTGTAAAAGCCCATGGGCTGGCTGTTGAGCAAGGCGCACAGGAAGGCAGCCGGTTCGTGGCATTTCAGCCAGGAACTGGCGTACGTCAACAGGGCAAAACTGGCCGCATGTGATTCGGGGAAACCGTATTCGCCGAAACCCTCGATCTGGCTGAAGATGGCTTCGGAAAACTCTTTCTCATAGCCATTGTCCAGCATGGCATCGACGATGCGGTCATGGTAATTATTCATGCCGCCCTTGCGTTTCCAGGCCGCCATGGCGCGCCGCAACTGGTCCGCTTCACCGGGCGTAAAATCGGCGGCGATGATAGCCACCTGCATCACCTGCTCCTGGAAAATCGGGATGCCCAGGGTGCGCCCCAGGGCCTTTTCCAAGCCTTTCGGAAACACCACGGCTTCCTTCTGCTGGCGCCGCTGCAGATACGGATGCACCATACCGCCCTGGATGGGGCCGGGACGCACCAGCGCCACTTCAATGACGAGATCGTAAAATTGACGCGGGCGCAAGCGCGGCAGCATGCTCATCTGCGCGCGCGACTCGATCTGGAATACGCCGATGGTGTCAGCCTGACATATCATGTCGTAAGTGGCGCGGTCCTCAGCGGGAATATCCTGCATCCGGAACTCCTCGCCACGGCGTGCACTCACCAGTTCCAGCGCGCGGCGCAAGGCCGACAGCATGCCCAGCGCCAGCACGTCGACCTTCATCAAACCCAGCTCTTCAAGGTCGTTCTTGTCCCACTCGATGATGCTGCGCTCGGCCATGCTGGCGTTTTCAATCGGCACCAGGCGCGACAGCTTGCCTTGCGCAATCACAAAGCCACCGGGATGCTGCGACAGGTGCCGCGGAAATCCCAGTAACTGCTGCGCCAGGCTGGCCCACTGCTGCGACAACGGCGCCTCCGGGTCGAGCCCGCATTCGGCCAGGCGTTCCAGCAGATCGCGCTTGCCGTCGAACCAGCGGTGCGACTTGGCGACTTTTTCCACGATGGCCAGATCGATCCCGAGTGCCCGGCCGCTGTCGCGCAAGGCGCTTTTCGGCCGGTAGCTGATCACCACGGCCGCCAGCGCGGCCCGCTCGCGGCCATATTTTGCGTAAATATATTGAATCACCTCTTCGCGCCGCTGGTGCTCGAAGTCGACGTCGATATCGGGCGGCTCGTTGCGCTCGCGCGACATGAAGCGCTCGACTAAGCAATTGCCGCGCGCCGGGTCCACTTCGGTGATGTGCAGGCAATAACAGACGGCCGAATTGGCAGCCGAACCGCGGCCCTGGCAGAGGATGTTTTGCCCGCGTGCAAAGCGCACGATGTCGTAGACGGTCAGGAAATACGGCTCGTAGGAAAGGTCGGCGATCAGGGCCAGTTCGTGCTCGATCTGCTGCTGTACGTGCGCCGGGATACCCAGCGGAAAGCGCACGCGCGCGCCCGCATACGTTTCCTCGCGCAAATAGGTCGCCGGCGTGTGATGCGCGGGCACCAGCTCATCGGGATACTCATAGCGCAAGCTGTCGAGAGAGAAGGTACACAGTGCGGCGATGCGCAGGGTTTCGGCCAGCGCTTGCGGCGGATACACATTGGCCAGGCGCAAGCGGGCGCGCAGATGCTGCTCCGCATTTTGCGCCAGCGCATAGCCGCATTCGCCCACGGGCTTGCCCACGCGGATGGCGCACAAGGTGTCGAGCAAGGGCTTGCGCGAACGCACATGCATGCACACATGGCCGACAGCCACCACGCGCAAGCCCAGCGCCTGCGCGGCGTCTTGCACGCTGCTGCGGTGTGCTTCATCCTGCGCCCGCTGCAGCAGGTTCAGGCCTATCCAGCTGCGCTCGCGGCCAAAGGTGGACGCCATCCACGCGCCCTGCGCGCGCAGCGTCTCGGGCTGGGCCGGATAGCTGGGCAGCAAGATCATCAGACAGCCGGGCAAACCCTGCAAATGGGCAAACCCGGGCGGGGGCGTGGCGAAATCATCGGGCGTCAGCAAGTAACGGCCCTTGGCCGCGCGCGTGCGCGCCATGGTGATCAGCTCCGACAAGTTGCCGTAGCCCTCGCGGTCCTGCACCAGCGCCAGCAAGGACAGCGCCGGGCTGCCATCGGCCTGCGTCAAATGAAAATGCGCGCCGATAATGAGCGGAAAACCGGTCCGCTTGGCCACTGCATGGGCGCGCACCACGCCAGCCAGCGAACACTCGTCCGTAATGGCCAGCGCCCTGTAACCGAGCTCGGCAGAGCGCGCCACCAGCTCCTCCGCATGCGAGGCCCCATGCAAGAAGCTGAAATTGCTCAGGCAATACAACTCAGCATACTCGGCTAAGACTGCGCCCCACATGACACACCTCAATACTGTATATAAACACAGTATATTATACGCATCTTGAATCGTGCTGATCGTTTATGCTGGTGTTTTTCCTTTTGTCTAGACTCCCATGATCGTCCAACTCCTGAAATGTTTCGGCACCGCAGCCGGTGGCGGCAATGCAGCGCTGGTCGTGGAAAACGGCCACGCCAGCGTCACGGCGCGCCAGACCTTCGCGCGCGAACATCGGGTCGGCGCCTGCGTCTTCATCGACCGGCAAGCGGACGACGCCATCGTGCTCGACTATTATTATCCGCACACGCGCAGTGCGCTGTGCCTGCATGCCACCTTGGCAGCGACGCATGTGCTGCTAACGGCGCCTGGCGCCACGGCAACCCTGACGGTGAGCACGGCCATGCACGGGCAAGCCTTGCAACTGGTACGCCGCGCGGCAGGCATATCGCAACGCTTATTCGTTGGCCTCACGCCGCAACCGACGCCAGCGGTCATGCTGGAAAAATATCTTGCCTCGGAACTCATGGGCCAGCACATGCACTTGCTGTCGCCGCCCGTGATCGCCTCGGTCGGCAGTGCAAAGCTGCTGCTGGAAGTGGCCGACAGCAGCATCCTGCGCGCGCTGCGGCCGAACCTGGAACTGATCGCCGACTGGAGCACCTTGCATACAGTAAACGGCTGCTATGTGTATTGCCGCACGGGCGAAGACAGTTACGAGGGACGCAACTTCAACCATCTCGACCCGGCGCTGGAAGACAGCGCCACGGGCGTAGCGGCGGGTGCACTGGCATCGCATAGGCAACAATCGCTGCGCCTGCATCAGGGCCATGTGACACAGCAACCGTGTTTGGTCGAGGTGCACTACCGTCCCGGGGAAATCCTGGTGGGCGGCATGGTGCAAGCGTGCACCTGAAAGGGGCATCATGCACCAGTGTAAGGCAAGCCAGGCGATGGACAAAAAGATAGTCCACCAGGAAACAACAGTTAGGGCAGATTTGTAATAAAAAACAAAGTATCGCTAGTGGAGCACGAAATGATGGCACTAGAATCAATGGCACTAGAATGAAATAAATCTTGCCCATCAGCCACTTGGAGACACCGCGTGCCCACCCTTACCATCTTGCGTAAAGCCATCCTCATCAGCCTGTACGGCAGCGCCGCCATGGCCGCATTCGGTCCCGCCGCCATGGCCCAGACCACGGAAGCGGGCGCCACCGATGGTCCCGTGCAAACAGTCAGCGTGGTCGGCTCGCGCCGGGTCACCAGTTCCGCCACCGACACCATGGCGCCGGTCGATATCATTCCCATTTCCAAGGTAGCAGAGCAAGGTGGCCAGTTTGACCTGGCGCAATCGCTGCAATACATTTCGCCCTCGTTCAACTCCACGCGCCAGACGGGCGCCGACGGCGCCGACCTGGTCGATTCAGCCGCCCTGCGCGGTCTCGGTTCCGACCAGACCCTGGTGCTGGTGAATGGCAAGCGGCGCCACACGACGGCCCTGGTCAACCTGTTTGGCGCGCGCAACCGCGGCAACACGGGCACGGACATGAATGCGATTCCCTTGCTGGCGATCAAGAACGTGCAAGTGCTGCGCGACGGTGCCGCCGCCCAATACGGCTCGGACGCTATTGCCGGTGTGATCGACATCGAACTGAAGAAAAGCCTCGGTTGCGAAGCGGTAGCCGGCTACAGCCAGTACTCAGCCAGCGACGGCAAGAACTATATGACGTCCGCATATTGCGGCATCGCGCTGGGCGACAAGGGCACCCTGGCCATCACGGGCGAATACCTGGACCGGGGCCGCTCGAACCGGGCTGATGCGGACAGCATGCGCATCATCGGCGACACCAAGGCCAAGAACAAGACCCTGTACGTCAATGGCGACTACGCCACCAGCAGCACCAGCAAACTGTACTTCACGGCCGGCGCGCAAACGCGTGACGCGTCGAGCGCCGCGTTTGGCCGTGGCGGCATCGGCAGCGAGGACATTCCGTCGCGCAATTCGGCCGCCATGTATCCGAACGGTTTCGTACCGTTCATTAACGGCAAGATCGACGACCAGTACGCCACCGTCGGCCACCGCAGCCAGATCGGCGAATGGCATGCAGACTTTTCGCAAACCTTTGGCTACAACAAGATGCGCTACGACATCAGTAACACCTTGAATGCATCGATTGCCAACCTCGACTTGATGAACGGCGGCAAAGGCGTCAGCGCCAGCAACTACGACGCGGGCGGCTTCTCGTTCCAGCAGCTGACCAGCAACGCCGATTTCAGCCGCTACTATGACACGGTGATGAAAGGCATGAACCTGGCCTTCGGCGCCGAATATCGCAGCGAGCAATACAAGATCATGGCCGGCGAACGGGGCTCCTACATCGACGCCGACGGCGTGGGCATGGGCGGCAATGCGGGCAGTCAGGGCTTTCCCGGCTTCCAGCCCGGCGACGCCAGCAAGGCCAAACGCCACAGTATCGCCGCGTATGCCGACGTGGAACTGGAATGGACGGAACGCCTGAAAACGCAGGCTGCCCTGCGCTATGAAAAATTCAGCGATTTCGGTTCTACCGTGACGGGCAAACTGGCCGCCAGCTATAAAGTGGTGCCAAATGTGCTGCTGCGTGGCTCGGCCAGCACGGGTTTTCGCGCGCCATCGCTGCAGCAAGTGTATTTCTCGTCCACCTTCACCGACTTCATCGGCGGCGTGCCTACCGACGTGGTGCTGGCCCCGAATGGCGGCAGCGTCGCCAACGCGGCCGGCATTCCCAAGTTGAAAGAGGAAAAATCCACCAGCTTTACGTTAGGCACCACCTGGACGCCGACGCAAGCCATTTCCGTGACGGCCGACTTGTACAATATCAAGATCAAGGACCGCATCGTGCTGTCGGGCCGCTTCAATGCCGACAACTACCCGGACCTGGCAGCGCGCCTGGCCCTGTTGGGCGTTGGCGAGGCGCAATTCTTCGTCAACTCCATCGATACGCGCACGCGCGGCCTGGACCTGACGGCCTCGCACAAGGGCGAGCTGGCCGGCAACCGCCTGAACACCTTCCTGGCGCTGAACTTGAGCAAGACGGAAGTGATGAAAATCAAGACGCCTGACTCGCTGAAAGGCTACGAAGACGTGCTGCTGTCCGAGCGCGAACGCCTGTTCATCGAACAGGGCGGCCCACGCGCGAAATCCACGCTGGGCTTCGACTACATCACGGGCAAACTGGAATCGAACTTGCGCGTCATTTATTTTGGTCCGCAAACTCTGGGCACCTTCAGCGGCACGGCTGCCGGCGTGCCCAACGCCCGTTACGCAGCCAAGACCTCGGCCGACCTGAGCTTTACCTACAGCGTCAACAAGAACACCAAGCTCACTTTCGGTGGCAACAACATTTTCAACGTCAAGCCGAGCACGCAAAACCCGGACGAGACGGACAACGGCTTCAAGTACGACAGCGTGCAGTTCGGCTTGAACGGTGCCTCGTATTTCGGCCGGCTGTGGGTGAAATTCTGATCACCATGTCCGCCTGAAGAAACAGCGGCTGCGCCAGCATGGGCAGCCGCTGTTTCTTTATGCACATCAATACACTGCCGTCCAAGATCGATTGTCGCTGCTCTTGATATGGCAAGAGCTCGATTCAGCAACTGTGCCGCGCAGCACGGCTGCGGCGAACAATCTTTGCCCTGCGACGGAAAGCACGGATAATAGCGGCTAACTCATCAGCACAGTATTGGATTACCTCATGGAAATTAAAGTCAACTTTCTCGATAAGCTGCGGCTTGAAGCCAAGTTCGACGATTTTACGGTCATCGCCGACCAGCCCATCCGCTATAAAGGCGATGGTTCGGCGCCCGGCCCGTTCGATTATTTTTTGGCATCGTCGGCGCTGTGTGCCGCGTACTTCGTGAAGTTGTATTGCGATACGCGCAATATTCCGACCGAAAATATTCGCCTGTCGCAAAACAATATCGTTGATCCGGACAACCGTTACCAGCAGATATTCAAGATTCAAGTCGAGCTGCCAGCCGATATCTCGGCCAAGGACCGCCAGGGTATCTTGCGCTCTATCGACCGTTGCACGGTGAAAAAAGTGGTGCAGACGGGTCCCGAATTCGTGATTGAAGAAGTCGAGAACCTGGACGCCGATGCGCAAGCCTTGCTGGCCCTGAATCCGGCTCCTGGCGCGAGCACGTATATCGTCGGCAAGGACTTGCCGCTGGAGCAAACCATCGCCAATATGTCCAGCCTGCTCGCTGGCCTGGGCATCAAGATTGAAATCGCTTCGTGGCGCAACATCATCCCGAATGTATGGTCGCTGCATATCCGCGACGCGCACTCGCCCATGTGTTTTACCAACGGCAAGGGCGCAAGCAAGGAAAGCGCGCTGGCCTCGGCCCTGGGCGAGTATATCGAGCGCCTCAGCAACAACCATTTCTACGCCGGTTCGTTCTGGGGCGAGGATATTGCCAACGCGCCATTCGTGCATTACCCGAACGAGCGCTGGTTCAAGCCGGGCCGCAAGGATGCGCTGCCGAAAGAGATTCTCGACGCTTACTGCCGCGACATCTACGATACCGATGGCGAGCTGCGCGGCTCGCACCTGATCGATACCAATTCCGGCAATGCCGAGCGCGGCATTTGCTCGCTGCCGTATGTGCGCCAGTCCGACGGCGAGACCGTGTATTTCCCCTCCAACTTGATTGAAAACCTGTACGTCAGCAATGGCATGAGTGCCGGCAATACCCTGGTCGAAGCGCAGGTGCAATGTCTGTCGGAAATTTTCGAACGGGCCGTGAAGCGCGAAATCCTCGAAAGCGAGATCGCCCTGCCCGACGTGCCACAGGCAGTGCTGGCGAAGTATCCCGGCATTCTGGCCGGCATACAGGGATTGGAAGAGCAAGGCTTTCCCGTGCTGGTGAAAGATGCGTCACTGGGCGGCGTGTACCCGGTGATGTGCGTCACCCTGATGAACCCGCGCACGGGCGGCGTGTTTGCCTCGTTCGGCGCGCACCCAAGCCTGGAAGTAGCGCTAGAGCGCAGCCTGACGGAGTTGCTGCAGGGGCGCAGCTTTGAAGGCTTGAACGACTTGCCGCAACCGACCTTTGCCAGCGAAGCTGTCACCGAGCCCAACAACTTCGTCGAACACTTCATCGATTCCAGCGGCATCGTCTCGTGGCGCTTTTTCAGCGCCAAGGCCGATTACGACTTTGTCGAGTGGGATTTTTCCGGCCACGGCGACGACTCGAATGCCGAGGAAGCGGCGACCCTGTTCGGCATCCTCGCCGACATGGGCAAGGAAGTCTACACGGCCGAGTACGACCAACTGGGCGCTATCGCTTGCCGTATCCTCGTGCCCGGTTATTCCGAGGTGTATCCGGTCGAAGATTTAATCTGGGACAACACCAACAAGGCGCTGCTGTTCCGCGCCGACATCCTGAACCTGCATGGCCTCGACGATGCCAGCCTGGAAGACCTGCTCGAGCGCCTGGAAAACAGCGAGCTCGATGAGTACGGCGACATTGCCACCCTGATCGGCATCGAGTTTGACGAAAATACCGTCTGGGGCCAGCTGACAACGCTGGAATTGAAGCTGCTGATTCGTCTCGCCTTGCAGCAATTCGAGGAAGCGAAAGAGCTGGTAGAAACGTTCCTGCAGTACAACGACAACACGCTCGAGCGCAAGCTGTTCTATCAAGCCTTGAACGTGGTACTGGAAGTGGAACTGGACGAAGAGCTGGAACTCGATGATTACGTGCTCAATTTCCGCCGCATGTTTGGCGACGCCCGCATGGACGCGGTGCTGGGCTCGGTGGACGGCAGCGTGCGCTTCTTCGGCCTGACGCCGACCAGCATGCAACTGGAAGGCCTTGAGAGGCACCAGCGCCTGATCGACAGCTACAAAAAGCTGCACGCAGCGCGCGCCAAGGCGGCGCGCTAAAGCGGCAAGCCAGGGATGGACCTGCCGCAGTGTATCCCTGGCAGCGCGCCTGACGACTATCAGCTAGCCGCCAGCGCCGCGATCTCTTTCTGCATGTTTTCAATGGCCCGCGCGTTATACTGATCGGCAAAATACGCATCGCCAAACAGTTGGCCCGCCTGCGCCTTGGCGCACAGGTGCTGCAAGGCCAAGCCCCGCTGCTCGTTGAAGCGCACGCGGTCCACATGCGCGTATTCAAGGCCGATGGCTTGCGTATAGGCGTGATACACCTCTTCATCCTGGCCCAGGATGGCCAAGTCGGCGCTGAGCATGGCATCCTTGAGCGCGTGGCTGATGCCGGGGCCCTGGAAATGGTCGGTAACGCGTATCAATTGTGCTACATCATGGTTATCCCCAGCGTCGAGGCCGCTGGCCAGCCACAGTTGGGCGCTCGCTTCTTCGCTGGAAAACAGCGCGTCTTCGTCGTGGCTGTAGACGGCGTCATGGAACCAGAAAGCTTTTTTCACCAGCGCGCTGTCGCGTGTAGAGGCATAGGTGTTGTCGGCCCACACGCGGATCTCGGACAGGCCGTGCACCAGGTGGTCGAGGTTGTGATAGTGGCGGTCCGTGCCGCCATACGCCTGCGCTCCCGTCAAGTGCGCGAACCAGTGATCGGCCAGCGCGACATCGGCTGGCGCAGCGGTGGCGTAATGCCACAGCGCTTCCCACTCCTTGCGCAGGCAGTCGAGTATCCATGCGTGGTAGGCAGGGCCGGGAACGAATTTCTTCATGGTCCAGTTCCAGCCCACGGGGCCTTCCAGCGCCTTGACGAAGCTGGAACTGACGGAACCGAGGTCGCGCGGCGGCATGACGAAAATCGTCTTGGCGCCCTGCAACACGTCCACATTCGTTTGCTGGATCAGGTTTTCATAGTCGAAATCGGCAGTCGTGCGGATGCCGCGGATCAGGTAGTCGCAGCCATGCTTTTTCGCCGCGCGCGCCGTGTAATCGCCCTTGACGATGACCACCTGCACATTGTCCCAGCCACATTCGCGCGCGCTCTGCTCGATGATGCGCTTGCGGTCTTCGGCAGGAAACTGGGGGCGCTTGGCGGGGTTTTGCGACAGGAACACGATCACCTCGTCGGCAAGCGAACGCGCTTCGCCGATCACCCACATATGGCCGTTGGTGATGGGGTCGAGTGTTCCTGAAAATCCGATTCTCTGCATGTGCGCTCCGTGGTCTGATTCTGCTTGTTTCGCAGACAATATAGGGCCACGGCGCGCACGTCAATGCAGCAGCTTAAAGATCGGCCTCATCGCGCCTCGATCTGGAGAGAAATCTGCCTCATTTTTTTGCCGGCAAGGGCAATTCCACGCGCACGCACAAGCCGCCCAGGCGCTCGGACTTGTCCAGCAACAGGCGCGCGCCATGGTGTTCGGCAATGGCCTTGATGATGGCCAGCCCCAGGCCGCTGCCGTTGGCGTCCGTGCCGGGCACGCGGTAGAAGCGGCTGAAGACGCGCTCGCGCTCCTCGGGCGCAATGCCGGGGCCGCTGTCTTCCACCGACAAGGTCACGCCGACGGGGCTGGCGCGCAGGTCGATATCGACCGTACCGCCCTGCGGCGTGTACTTGATGGCGTTGTCGACCAGGTTGCGCAGCATGATGTTGAGCGCATCGGCCTGCCCCGCCACCTTGGCCGGGTCCATGTGGTGCAGGCCAAGGTCGATCTTGCGCGCTTGCGCGATACCAGACATGTCGCCCAGCGCGCGCTTGACGACGTCATTCAAGTCCACCGCCTGCAACTGGTCGCCGCTGGCGGCGCTCGCTTCCTGGCGCGCCAGCACCAGCAACTGCTCGACCAGGCGCGTGGCCCGCTCGATGCCGGCGCTGACGCGGGAAATGGCCAGGCTGCGCTTTTCTTCCGATTCGGCCCGCTCCAGGCTCAGTACCTGCAATTTCAATGCCGCCAGCGGCGTGCGCAATTCATGCGCGGCGTCGGCGACAAAATGCTGCTGCGCGTCGAACGCCGTCTTTACACGGCCGAACAGCAAGTTCAATTCATGCACCAGGGGCCGCACTTCGTCGGGCAAGCCCGCTTCCGAGACGGGCGAGAGGTCGTCCGCCTGGCGCGCCGCCACCTGTTTGCGCACGCGCGAGACGGGTGCCAGCGAACCGCTGACAACCCACCAGACGACCAGCATCAATATCGGCGCCATCAGGGCAATCGGCCCCACCGTGCGCAGCGCCAGGCTGCCGGCCATGCGCTTGCGCACGGCCATGTCCTGGGCGATCTGCACGGTCTGGGAACTGGTTTGCACGGAAAAGATGCGGTAGGTGGTGCCGTTCGCCTTGACATTCGAAAAGCCCAGCACGGCGCGCTGCGGCAGTTCCGCGCGCGTGATCGAGCGGAACACCTGCACGCCATCGGGCGTCCACACCTGCACCACCATATCATTGTTGACCGGGTCGGCCGGCAACGCTTGCGCATGGTTGGCCAGCGGCGCGCCGGAGCGCAGCGACAGGGCCATCTGCTGCATGTGATAGTCGAAGATCTGGTCGGCGTCGTACAGGGCGCTGCGATAGGCGATCGACGCCTGCGCCAGAGCCGCCATGATGATGGCCGCCAGCAAAAACCACAGCAGACGGCCGCGCAGCGAATGCGTCACCGTGACCTTCATCCTCATGCCTTGGGCACCATATAACCGAGACCGCGCACGTTCTGGATCAGGTCGCTGCCCAGCTTCTTGCGCAAGCCATGGATATACACTTCCACGGCATTGCTGTTGACTTCATCCTTCCAGCTATACAGTTTTTCTTCCAGCTGCGCGCGCGACAGCACGATGCCGGGGCGCGCGATCAACGCTTCCAGCACGGCCCATTCACGCGCCGACAGATTGACGGGATGGCCCTCGGCGATCACTTCGCGCGTCAGCGGATTGATCGACACGCCCTGGTGTTCGAAGATCGGCTCGGGCCGCCCCGAGGCGCGCCGCAGCAGGGCGCGGATGCGCGCCAGCAGTTCATCGAGGTCATACGGCTTCAAGACATAATCGTCGGCGCCCGCGTCCAGGCCAGCGATGCGCTGCTCGACGGCGTCGCGCGCCGTGGCCACCAATACGGGCGTGTCGAGCTTGCGCAAACGCATGGAACGCAGCACATCGAGGCCATCCTTGCGCGGCAAGCCCAGGTCCAGCAGCACCAAATCATAGGTTTGCGTCTGCAAGGCCGTATCGGCCATGTCGCCATCCTTGACCCAGTCCACCGCGTAATGCTCGGCGCGCAGCAAATCGAGCACCACCTCGCCGATCATCGTATCGTCTTCTACCAGCAATAGCCGCATGGCTGCTCCTTGTTCAATTTTTCACCCCAACGGCGAAAGGCCGGGGTCGAACCCGACGGGGGAATGTGTCGCAATGGGACACATTCCGATCGCGAAGTGACTGACCCCGGTACTAAGTAATCAACCCAAACGCACAGGAATAAAAATCTTGTCGGGCCCGCGCTGTATCAGCAAGGCCACCGACTTGGCCGATTTCTCCACCACCTCGCGTACCTGTTCGACTGTGTTGACGGGGTGGCCATTGACCGACAATAGCACGTCTCCCGGCTGCACTCCGGCATTCGCGGCCGCGCCGCCGGCGTCTTCGACCAGCAGGCCGGCGCTGATGCCAGCCATGCGTTTTTCATCCGATTGTAAAGGACGCAGGGCCAGGCCCAGCTTTAACTTGCCGGCGGCGCTGTCGTTTTTTGCCACCTCGGCCACCTTGTCGGCGGCATTGCCCAGCATCGCCGTCAGGCTGACGATCTTGCCGTCACGCCAGACATCCATGCTGATCTTGTCGCCTGGCAAGGACGTGCCCACCAGCGCCGGCAAGTCGGCCGAAGCGATGATGCGCTGGCCATTCACCTTGCGCACCACGTCGCCCGATTTCAGGCCTGCCTTGTCGGCCGGGCTGCCGCGCTCCACGTTGGCCACCAGCGCGCCTTCCGGCGTGGCCAGCTTGAACGAGTCGGCAAAGCCCTGGTTCACTTCCTGCACCGTTACGCCCAGCTTGGCATGGCTGGCCTTGCCCGTGGCAACGATCTGGTCCTTGATGCGGCCGGCCAGGTCGATGGGGATGGCGAACGACAAGCCCTGGAAGCCGCCCGTCTGGCTGTATATCTGTGAATTGATGCCGACCACTTCGCCGCGCGTGTTGAACAGCGGGCCGCCAGAATTGCCGGGGTTCACCGCCACATCAGTCTGGATGAACGGTACGTTGCTGTCATCGGGCAGGGAACGGCCCTTGGCGCTGACCACGCCCGCCGTCACCGTGCTGTCGAAACCATATGGCGAACCGATGGCCAGCACCCATTCGCCCACTTTCAGCTCGCTCGAATGGCCGAGCGGTACGATGGGCAGCTTGTTGGCGTCGATTTTCAGCACCGCGATATCGGTCTTCGGATCCGTGCCCAGCACCTTGGCGCGAAATTCGCGGCGGTCGTTGAGCTTGACGGTCACCTCGCGCGCATCGCGCACCACATGGGCGTTGGTCATGATGATACCGTCCTGGCTGACGATGAAGCCCGAACCAAGGCCGTGCGTGGGCACATCGCGGCCACCGCGCTGCCCGCCTTGCGGCCCCTGGAAGCGGCGAAAGAATTCGAAGAACGGATCGTTGGCGAAGTCATCGTTGCCCGCCTGGGCCGCCGAGTCGTAGGCCACCTTGGTGCTGCCCGTGACACTGATGTTGACCACGGCCGGGCTGTTGCGCGCGGCGATCTGGCTAAAGTCGGGCAAGGCCACCAACGGCGCGCCGGCAGCGGGTGCCACTGCAGCGGCCACCGCAGTGGCAGGCGCGGCGGCTGCGCCATTCGCGCCAGCATTATTCTGGCGCATCACCATGGCACCGCCCGCACCCAGCACACCGATCGCGGCCAGCGCGGCTACGGTGCGTTTGATTTTAAGAGATGCGGTATTGGTTTGCTGTTCCATGCATTGCTCCTCATTCAATGAGATGTTGATGTATGCAATAGTGGGCCACGAGTCTTAGGCGGTGCTTAACATTTTTCCATTTGGAAACAGGCGCTGGCGCCGTTGAGCAGGCTGTCATCTTGCCTGCCGCGCGCACCTCGCATGGAGGGCTATGCAGGGCCCGAACGGGCTCTGGACGTGACACTGGCCGGATCAACCGGCCAGTATTTTACTATACGGAAAAGGGGTACCCCTCTCCGATGATGCCAGCGCGTGGCGCCGACATCAGCTCAACTCAACTGAGTTCAGCTCAGCTCAGGCTGCCTGGCGCTGATCGAGCGCATTCACGTTAGCGGCGCTGGCGTGGGTGCCGCTGCCGATCTCGATCTTGCGCGGCTTCAGCGCTTCCGGTACTTCACGCACCAGCTCGATGGTCAGCATGCCGTTTTCAAACGTGGCGCCCGTGACCTTCACGTGGTTAGCCAGCTGGAAACGCTGTTCGAAATCGCGGGCAGCGATGCCGCGGTGCAAGAGCGTGCGCTCGACGCCATCTTTCTGCTTGCGGCCCGTGACATGCAGCGAATCACGTTCAGCAATGATGTCGATCTCTTCGCGCGAGAAGCCGGCCAATGCCATCACGATCCGGTATTTATCTTCCGACACCAGTTCGATGTTGTAAGGGGGATAGCTCGGTTGTGCATCGGCGCGCTGTTCGTTCAGCAACTGTGCCAGGCGGTCAAAGCCGATGGCAGAACGGTACAGGGGAGCAAGGTCAAAAGTACGCATGATAAATATCCTTTTCAAATGAAGCGATAAGAGGGGCGGACCTCACCGTGAGCATCCGCTTGCTAACAATCTAAGGACGATCAAGCGGCCTTCAAGGCCTTGAAAAAGACGATTTTTGCCCCAGTGCCGAAAGTATTTTTGAAGCTTGCTGCGCGGCGCTCTAGTCGTCGGTGTGCAAGGCGCAGGCCAGCGCCGTCCGATTGCTCACGCCGAGCTTGCGGTAAATCATATGCAACTGGTTGCGCACGGTAGCTGGCGACTTGTCGAGCGCGCGGGCGATCAATTTGTAAGGCGCGCCGCGCATGGCCATGGCCGCCACCAGCCGCTCGGCCGGCGTCAGGCGCTGCATGGCGACGTTGCCTGAGAGCCTGTTTTCATGCATGGGCTGGCTCCCCGCCCCTGCTGGCATCGCGCAAGGTCTCGCCGCGTTTTCTCATGATGGGACTGTCCTTTTCGGCTAGGCGGACCAGCTGCAATGCGGTCCTTCATGCTCTTGTTCGCAGCGTACCGCCATCCGGTTCAATCTTTTTGCAATGACATTGCGCGAGCCCCTGCGCCCATGCCTTGGCAGACCTTGCTCTTACCAATACTGCACTATTTCTCCGATGCTATAATCGCAACGACGTAATTGCCTGCCCTTCATTCAACCTGTCCCGGCCCCGCCACCATGAGTGCATTGCCTGTCTATCCTGCCGAATTGCTCGCTGCCATGGCAGCAGGCGACCAGCGCGCGCTGGACGCCCTGTACCGCGCCTGGTCGCCGCGCGTGCGCGTGTTTGCGCGCCTGCAGCTAAGCGGCTCGGGGCTCGATGTGCACGCGGTCGCCGACGAAGTCACGGTGGATGTGTTCCACGATATCTGGCGCGCGCCCATGCGCTACGACGGTCGGGTGGCCTTCGGCACCTGGCTGCTGACCCTGGTCCGCAACAAGGCCATCGACCAGATCCGCCGCCACGGCAAGCGCCTGGCGCGCGAAACGCCGTTCGACGGCGATGACGACGCGCAAGCGCCAGCAGAGTACGATCCGGGGCCGCAGGCGCAAACGGAAACCGTGCAGCGGCGCCATGCCGTGCTGAAATGCCTGCAGCGCCTGCGCAACCCGATGCAGCGTGAAAGCCTGACCCTGTGGGCGCTCGACGACCTGTCGGTCGCTGACATCGCGCATATCCAGCAAGCACCGGCCGGCACCATCAAGACGCGCCTGTTTCATGGCCGCATTAACTTACGCCAGTGCATGGAGCGCTGGTTTGTCCAGGAAGGCGGACGCCATGACTGACCCCCTCGATCCCCACGATCGCCACGAGCAGGCGCTGCGCGCCATGCTGCCCGATTACCTGAATGGCCATGCGCCGGCGGCCGACGCCAGCCGCATCGCCGCCCGGCTGCACGCTGACGCGGCATTGGCCGCCGACGCCGCCTGGCTGCGCGAGATCCGCGCCGCCATCGGCGATGAAGCTGCCAGCCTCGATCCGGACGCGGGCCTGGCGCAACTGCACAGCCGCCTGGAACGCCCCAGCCCATGGCGCCGCCTGCTGCTGCGCCTGTCGCTGCCGGCCCTGGCACCAATGGCGATCACGGCACTGGCCAGCATCTGCATGGTCCAGGCCTGGCTGCTGTGGCAGGCGCCGGCCGCGCCGGTGGAGCTGCTGAGCTGGCGCGGCGCGCCCGGGGCAGCGGCGCCGCCGGCCAGCTTGCGCGTGCAATTCTTGCCCCATGCCAGCATGCAACAAGTGGCGACGGCGCTGGAACAGGCGCAGGCCGGCATCGTCGCCGGTCCCCTGCCCGACCGCAGCTACCTGCTCGATGCGGCCGACCCGCAGGCGGCCCTGCGCAGCCTGCAAGCGAGCGGCGTGACGGGCGAGACATCGCGCATCGACGCCCACACCGCACCATGAGACGGATGCGGCGTCGGCAAGCATGGCTGCTGCGGTCTTGCCTGCGGTCTTGCCTGCTGTCTTGCCTGCTGGGCGGCACGGCGCTGGCGGGCGAACGCCATGCCTTGCTGATCGGCGTGGCGGACCTGCCCGCCATGCCGCGCAGCAGTTGGCTGGCCGGTCCCACGGCCGACGTGAATGCCATGCACGCGGCGTTGCTGCAACAGGGTTTTGCCGACGCACGCATCCAGCGCCTGGCCGACGACGCGGGCGCCAGCGAGGCGCCCACGCGCGCGGCCGTCCTGGCGCGCCTGGCGCAGCTGGAAAAGACGCTGGGCAAGGACGACTTGCTGCTGCTGTACTGGTCCGGCCACAGCGTGCTGCTGCCCGCCTATCCGGGCCAGGCAGCGGCGCCCCAGGGACGACGCACGCGCTTGTTGACGCGCGACAGCCAGGTCAGTCACCAGGGCCGGCAACTCGATGGCGGCATCGCTAGCAGCGAACTGGGGCGCGCGATCGATGCGTTTGCCGCGCGCCAGACACAGGTCGTGGCCATCTTCGATACCTGCCATGCGGCGGCCGGCACGCGCAGCGGCGACGGCCTGACATGGCGGGGGCTGGCGGCGCCCGATATCGGCTGGCGCCCCATGCCCGGCGCGCCAGCGGCAAGCCATGACGCAGCAGCAGCCGACGCGCCGCGCGCGCGGCCGCGCTTTGTCGCCTTCTACGCATCCGAAGCCCAGCAACGCACGCCGGAAGCGACCGCGGCTGCCGCGCCGGGCCAGGCGGCTGGCCTGTTTACGCAGGCCGTGATCGCCGCCCTGCAAAGTGAGCCGCAAACCTATGCCATGTGGGCCGGCGCCGCCACGCAGCAATACCAGTCCGCCTTGCGCGCCTACCAGTTGCCGCGCTCCGCCTGGCCCTCACCCGTGTATGCGGGCGCGCTCGACGCAGCGCTGTGGCAGGGCGGCGCCACCGGCGCGGCGCCGCTGTGGCCCGTGCAGCGCGATGCGCGTGGCTGGCAAGTGCCATATGGCCTGCTCGACGGCATACGCGAGGGCGACCTGTTCCGGCACGCCGGCACGCGTTGGCGCGCCGCCGCGGTCGGCTGGGGAGAAACGCGGCTGGCGCTGCTGCCCGGCGATGGCGGCGACAGCGCCGCGCCAGGCTGGGCCAGCCGCACGCCCGCGCCGCTGCCGGCCAGTGCCGCGAGGCACGGCGGACAGCGCCTCGCCACCCTGCTGGCGCTGCCCGCCACGCCAGGCCAGCCCCTGCTCGACGCGCGCATCGAACTGACCCTGCCGGGCAAGGCGCCGCGCCAGCTGGCATTCACCGATGGCGACCTGGGCGTGCTGCCGGCCGGCACACGCATCGGCCTCAGCGTGGAAAACCGGGGCGCCGCTTCCATCGACCTGGGCCTGGCGCACTTGCCGCTGGACGGCCCCGCCGCGCGCATCTATCCGGCCCTCGACGGCGACAGCAACCGCATGCCGCCCGCCATCGGCGCCGGCATCAGCCGATTCGAGCGCAGCTTCGTCGTCAGCGGCCCGCGCTTCGGCGTGGAATGGCTGGCGCTGGTGGCCGCACCGGCGGCAAATGGCGCGCCGCAGCGCCGCTTCGCCATCCTCGATACGCTGCCCGGACTGGCCAGCACGCGCGGCGGCGCCGCGCCCTCGCCTGCGGCAGCACTGCCGCAGGCCGGGGCAAGCCATGCCGACCAAGCCCAGGTGGCGCGGCTATCCTGGCGCTCGGTGCAATGAAACGCCTCATCCTGGGCTTGCTGCTGGCCGCGTCGGCGTGGCTGCAAACGGCATCGGCCGACACCTGCCAGGCCGTCATCGCGCCATGGCTGGCGCAGGCGAACGACGCCAACGACAAGGAACAGCCAGCCGTCTCGCTGCCCCTGTTCCAGCGCAGCGTGGCCGCCTGCCGCGCGGCGCACGACCGGGCCGGCATCGCCACCGGCCTGCTGGGCGTGGGCCAAAGCCTGCACATGCTCAACCGCTATGCCGAGAGCGAACTAGCCTTGCTGGAAGGCTGGGCCATCCGCCAGGCGCTCGACGACGGCGATCCGCGGCGCGAAAGCATGTACTACCCGAGCGAACTGATGTACCTGTACCGCCAGTGGAGCCGCTTCGACCTGGCCTGGCAATGGGGCGACGTCGCACTGGCGGCGAAAGCGCGCCTGATCGGCAAGGACACGGTAGCGTATGGCACCAGCCTGTCCAACCTGTCCGGCGTGGCGCTGCAGACCAAGGAGTATGCGCGCGGCCTGCCGTACGCGCAGCTAGCCATGCAGACATGGGCCCGCACCTCGGGCGAGAACAGCACCGACCATGCGTGGGGCATGCGCGACGTGGGCGTACTGCTGCTGCGCATGGGCCGCATGGAAGAAGCCTACGGCTACCTGGAGCGCGCCTACCGGATACGCCTGGCGGCTTTCGGCGAAAACCGCACCGAGACGCAAACGAGCGTGACCGACATGGCCAACTGGCACACCCTGAGCGGCAACGACCGCCAGGCGCTGGCGTTCGCCCAGCGCGCACTGGCCATGGCGGTGCAGCGCTCGGGGGCCGACTCGATGCAAGCGAGCGTGGCCCTGAACCGCCTGAGCGGCATCCATTTGCGCCTGGGCGAAAGTGGCAAGGCATGGCAGGAAGCGGAGGACGGCCTGCGCATCCGCCGCGCCCTGTTCGGCGACCGCCATGCCAACACCGTCAGCGCCTGGCAGGACGTGGCGCTGACGGCGCTGGCGGACAATCAGCTGGGGCGCGCGGAAGTGGCCGCCGCCGCCGCACTCGCGCATTGCCGCGCCGTGTATGGCGAGGCCGCCGCCACCTGCGCCGCACACCAGCTCGCCCATGGCAGTGCGCGCATGGCATTGGGGCAGTACCAGCAGGCGCTGGAAGCGGCGCAGGCGGCGGCGCGGCTGGCCATGTCCGGCGTCCAGGCGCTGCCGGCCGACGAAGCCGATGCGCTACTGCTGGCGGCGCAGGCACAGGCCGCGCTGGGACGCCAGGACGAGGCGGCAATAGGACTGGCCGACCTGGAGGCGCGGCTGCTGCAAACGCCGCCAGCTGCGGCCGGCATGCTCGACACGGTGCGCCAGGCGCGCCTGCGCGCGCGCGCGCAGCACGCCGGCATCGGCGCGGCCGAGCTGCAGGCGCTCGCGCGCGAGGCGGGCGCCATGGCGCAGCAGCTGGCCGCCACGCGCGGCGCGGCCCATCCCGCCTATGCACAGGCCTTGCTGGACGCGGCCGGACTCAATGCGCGCGCGGGCGATGCCGCCACGGCGCGCTCCCAGTCGGCACGCGCACTGGCGATCGGCATGGCCAATGAACAGACTATGCTCGAAGCGCGGGCGGCGGCGCAACTGGGCGCGCTGGAGCCCGACGCGGCCGGTATTTTCCTGGGCAAGCAAGCGGTCAATGCGCTGCAAGCCACGCGCGCCGGCACGGCCAGCCTGCCCGTGCCGCTGCGCCAGGGCTTTGTGCGGCAAAAACGCGCCGCCTACGGCCAACTGGCGGACCGCCTGCTCGACCAGCGCCGCATCCATGAAGCGGAAACCGTGCTGGCCATGGTACGCGAGGACGAATTTCACAGCCTGGTGCGCAGCGCCCCCGATCCGCGCGCCACGCGTCTCGGCTACACGGGTGCGGAAGGCGAATGGCAGCGCCAGTTCGAAGCGCGCGCCGCCGCCCTGCGCGCGGGCGCCCAGGCGCTGGCTGCGGCGCGCGAACGCCAGGCGCAGGGCGTGGCGCAAGCCGACGACGCATGGCGGCAGGCGAACGAAGCCATGGCGCTGCTGCTCGATGGCGCCACCGAGGCGCTGGCCACACTGCCAATGGCCAGCCTGGCCAGCGTGGCCAAGCCCGCGCCAGCAGGCAAGGCTGGCATGGCGCGGGCCGAGCCACTCAAGCGGGGCGTGTTACACCTGACTTATCTGCTTACCGAGACGCGCCTGCGCATCGTCGCGCAGCGCGGCGGACGGACCGGCAGCAGCATCCACGACGTGGTCATCGACGAACGCGTGCTGGCGCAGCGCATCGCCCGCCTGCGCCGCAGCGCGCAAGACCCGGGACAGGATGCGCGCGCCGATGCGCAGGCGCTGTATGCGCTGCTGCTGGCACCGGCCAGCCGGGAACTCGATGGCGCCACCTCGCTATCGCTGTCGCTGGACGGCGTCTTGCGCTACCTGCCGTTTGCCATGCTGCATGACGGGCGCCGCTGGCTGGTCGAACGGCTGCCCGTCTCGCTGCATGCCAGCGGCGGCGACCACGCTGGCGCACAAGCAGCGCCGCGCCGCGCGCCATCGCTTGCCCTGTTCGGCCAGACGCGCGCCAGCGGCGAGCTGCCGGCCCTGCCCTTCGTGCAAAACGAACTGCGCGCCGTGCAGGCCATCGGACACGCGGCGCGCATCCCCAGCCAAGTCTACCTCGATGGCGACTACACGGGCGCGGCGCTGCAACGCGCGCTGCCTGCCAACAGCAGCGTGCACATCGCCAGCCATTTCGTGCTGCGCTCGGGCGCGGGCGAGGACTCCTATTTGTTGCTGGGCGATGGCGGCAAACTCAGCCTGGCAGAACTGGCACAGGACGGCTACCGCTTCGCCGGCCTGGATCTGCTCACCCTGTCAGCCTGCGAAACGGCCGTGCCGGCAGGCACCGATGCCACGGGACGCGAACTGGAAGGCTTGGCCTGGCTGGCCCGCCAGCGCGGCGCGCGCAATGTACTGGCCAGCCTGTGGCGCGTGTCGGACCAGTCGACGGCCACCCTGATGGGCGATTTTTATACGGCGCTGGCGCAAGGCAAGGGCAAGCCGCAAGCCTTGCGCCAGGCGCAGTTGCGGCAGATCCGCGCCGCCCGGCATGGCGTCACGGCGACGCGGGGCTTGACACCGCTCGACGCCGCCGGCGGCAGCGACGACGCGCGCAGCCATCCCTTCTACTGGGCCGGTTTCATCCTGCTCGGCTCCTGAGCCCCCTACTACGGAAGGCTGTTTTTGGTGTATGCTGGCGGCATGAATAATGACACCGACATCCAGCTCAGCGGCCCCTTCAAGGCCACCGACGGCTCCGGCCGTGCCCACGACATCAAGGCCATCCGCATCTTCGACGAAGGCTACGGCATCATCGACGTGTATGTCGATTTCGCCGCCCCGCTCGACGCGGGCGCCTACAAGGACAAGACCCTGGTCGGCCACATCCTGGCCCGCCTGCGCAGTCTCGGCTACGTCGGCCCCGACTTCGGCCATGGCGACCTGGGCCTGCAAGACAAGAAACTGATCGTTCTGGAAGCGCCCGAGGAATTTTCCGCTTTTGCCATCAGCAAGGGCTGGAAAGACTTATCAGCAGAGTTTGACGAGGACTGATCCTTCCAGCTATCAACACCATCTGCGCCGCGCCAGCTTCTGCTGGCGCGGCGTTTTTCATGGGCAAGCGCTTAGTTCAGCTTAGTTGCTTAGTTGCTTAGTTGAGCTTATTTAATATAACGCGCGCTCCACGCGGCAATGACGTTGGCGACATAGGCCGCATCATAGCGCCCCGTCAACAAATGGTCGGCATCGTCGAGCGAAACGAAGCTTTTCGGGTGCTTCGCTGCCGTAAAGATATCCATCGCGTTCGACAGGCTCACCGTCGTATCATTCGGCGCGTGCATCACCAGCAGGGCGCGGCGCAGGCCGGCGATGTGGGCCTTCAGGCTATGGCTGCCCGCGTCGTCGACGAATTGCTGGCGGATACGGAAGGGCCGCCCTTCCAACTGCACCAGCGCTTCGCCGTCGGCGGCGATTTGCTCGAGGTGGTCGCTGAACATGCGCGTGACATACGCGGGCGTGCTGGGGGCGGCCAAGGTCACCACGGCGGTCGATTCCGGCACTTGCGCGGCAGCGGCCAGCACGGCGGCGCCACCCAGGCTATGGCCGATCAGCAATTGCGGCGCAGCATGTCTGGCCCGCAAAAAGTCGGCAGCGGCGACCAGGTCGTCCACGTTCGATGAGAAATTGGTGGCGGCAAACTCGCCCTCGCTGGCGCCCAGCCCCGTGAAGTCGAAGCGCAGCACGGCGATGCCGTGCTCGGTCAAGCCTTGCGCGATGCGCCGCGCGGCCAGCACGTCCTTGCCGCAGGTAAAGCAATGGGCGAACAGCGCATAGGCACGAATGGCACCGTCGGGCGCGTCAAGGCGCGCCGCCAGCACATGGCCGTGGGCGCCGGGAAAATCTTGCCGGGTCGATTTCATTGTCTCAGATCAAAGCTGCCGCGCAGCGCGGCCGATGGCGCATTGTAGCGCCGCCGGGCGTGGCCGCAGTTAGCCAAGCTTAATCGCGCTTGGGTATGTCCAGTCCCTTGATGACGGCAGGGCGGGTCAGAAACGCGTCCAGCGCGCGCTGCACGTTCGGGAAATGCTCGAAGCCGACCAGCTCGCCAGCACCATAGAACTCCACCAGGCAGCGCACCCAAGGGAAGATGGCGATATCGGCTATCGTGTATTGCTCGCCCATGATCCAGTCGCGGCCGTGCAATCGCTGCTCGAGCACGCCCAGCAAGCGCTTGGCCTCGCCCAGATAGCGCTCCAGCGGACGCTTGTCTTCGTAGTCCTTGCCAGCGAACTTGTGGAAGAAGCCGACCTGGCCGAACATGGGGCCGATGCCGCCCATCTGTAACATCAGCCACTGTATTGTTTCGTAGCGCAAGCCCGCGTCCTGCGGCAGGAATTTGCCCGTTTTCTCCGCCAGGTACAGCAAGATGGCGCCCGATTCGAACAGCGCCAGCGGCTTGCCATCGGGACCGTTCGGATCGAGGATGGCAGGAATTTTATTGTTCGGATTGAGCGACAGGAAGGCGGGCGACAATTGGTCGTTGCGCTCGAAGCTGACCAGGTGCGTTTCGTACGCCAGGCCCAGTTCTTCCAGCAAAATGGAAACCTTGATGCCGTTCGGCGTAGGCAGCGAATACAGCTGCAAGCGCTCGGGATACAGTGCAGGCCATTTCTCGGTGATGGGAAAGTCGGATAGTTGGGACATGAAAATCCTTATTGAAGTGGTTAAGGCGGCGCAGGCAAGCAAGTATAGCCAAGCATGGCGATGTGCGTTGCGCGCCGCTTGAAACGCTCTGACCGCCACTCAGCCAAACAAGCCATGCAAAAACCAGCGCGGCGTGGCGTCTACACCGCTGCCGGCGGTGCGTTCGCGGTAGACCCAATAGTGGGCATGGTCGAGGCCTTCGGCGATGAAATAATCGCGCGCCTGCGACTGGCCCCACCAGCCCGCCTCGATACGCTCGGCGACGGATACCATTTTCAGGGGAGAACCGTAGAAGGGACGATGTTCGCGCATCAAGAGGGCGATGGGCTGGGCCAGCAGCCAGCCGGGACGGGGCATGCCGGGCAGACCGGGCGGCAAGTCCGGCGCCGCGTTTTTAGCGCCGGGCTTGGCCGGCAGCGGCAGCCACTGGTTGGCCGCCTCGGGACGGTAATCGGCGCGCGGCGCGGCTTGCAAGACATTCTCGGCGCCCAGGCGCGCGACCAGCAATTCCATCAGGCGCTGGCGCTCCTGCGGCGTGCCGCCCGGTTCGGGAAACAGGCTTTCGCTGGGCGGCGCCATGGGCTGCACCTGCAGCGCTTCCAGGGTCAAACCGATCACGGGCGCGTCGAGCACCAGCTGCGCCAGGCGTTCCTTGAGCAGGCGCACCAGATGCTCATCGCGCCAGACGGCGACACCCAAGGCCAGGTCGATGACGGTGGGCGCACGCGCCACCCTGCCGCGCTCGTGCGCCAGCAGCAGTTGTATGCGCTCGACGGCAAATTGGCGCGCGCACAGCCAGCCCGTCATCTGCTGCAGCAGGCGGCGCGCGCCGAACAACAGCGCGTCGGCGTGCTCCACGCGGTCGAACAATTCCAGGCTGGCGCGGAACGTGGGCGGCGCAGCTATCCACAGGTACAGTTCGGTGCTGTGGCCATGTGCGTCATCAAGCATGTCCAGCAAGGCCGCGCCGCAGCGGCGCTGCAAGCCGGGACGCGGCAAGTGGCGCAGCTGCCCCAGGGTACGGCAGCCGATGCCTTCGAGCCAGTCCAGGTAGGGGCGCGCGGGCGGCAGCAAGGCGCACGGCAGGCGGTCGAGGCGGCGCACGAGACTGGCCATGCTGAGGGTCCGGCCCCGGCGCGTACCGGCGCGCGCCAGCAGCCAGGCACCGCGCGCCGTGGGGGCGCACGACAACTGTGCCGTGTAGCCGAGCGTGCGCAAGCTGGCCGCGATTTGCCGGCACAGGGCGCGCACGCCACCGAACAGGCGCAGGCTGGCGCCCGCGTCGACCAGCAAGGTGGCTTCTTCGCCCTGCGCCACCAGCGGCGAGTATTGCAGCAGCGCCAGCGCCACCGCTTGCAAGGCTTGCGCCTCCAGCTCGGGCGAGCGTTCATGCAGGCGCGCCTGCGGCGCCAGCATCAGCGCGCCCGCGCGGCGCATGCCCGGCCCGATACCGGCCGCCCGCGCCAGCGGTGACAGGGCCATCACTTGCTCGTGCTCCAGCACCACGCCCAGATGGTCAGCCGACCAGCGCGGGCAAAACACTTCGAGCGGGAGCCGGGGCAGGCACAGGCCGATCCAGAGTCGCATGACGCAGCAGTAAAGAAGGAGGTTGCAGGGGCAGGAACAAGAGCGTATCGCGCTGCGGTCCCCGGCGCTTGATGAAGCCGATTTCGATGCCACCGGCGGCCGGGCGCACGGACAGGCGCAGCGGCGCGGGCGACGCATCTTGCGCGCCGTGCAAGGGACGCAGCATGCAAAACAGGGTATTGCCGCCTTGCGCGGCCAGGTGCAAGCGGCGCAAGCTGTCGGCGCGCACATGCGACTGCCAGAACAGCAAGGCGCCGCAACTGCCGCTGCGCAAGATATTTTCCGCCGCCCACAAGGCATCCTTGCTGCTGGCGCTCTTTAGCCACAGCAGTTGCGACGACGCCAATCCCTGCGCGGCCAGGGCCAGCGCCTGTGGCGGATGGGGCGGCTGCAGCAGCACGATGGGCAAGCCCGGCAGTTGCGCCAGCGCTGGCGCCAGCAGGCGCAATTCGCCGCTGCCCGGCTGCTGCACCAGCAAATCGATGAGGCTGCCGCTGGGCCAGCCGCCGCCGGGCAGTTGCGCGGACAAGGCGGCAAAACCCGTCTCCAGGCAGCGCGTGGCGCCCTGCCCCAGCTGCGATGCGCGCCACAAGGACGGGTGCAAAGCTTCCGGCGAGGCCATCAATTGGGAATGTTGCATAGTTGAATTTAAAGATGAAAATGAACATAAGTACTGTATGCATATACAGTACTATTCAGGCCCGTTTTTGGCAAGGCTTATCTGCTTATTGTCTGATTATCATCTGCTCATTATCTGCGTATTATCTGCGTATTATCTGCGTACGGCCGTCGCCAGGGCCGCTCCGCCAGGGCCAAAAAAACCCGTTTCTGGCATCGATTGCTGTACCATAAGCACTCTCCTTTCCGCCTGGCAAAGTACCAGTCGGCTTCCTCCGTTCATAAGGAAACGCATTTGACCACCATCCAAATCATCAGCGCCATCGTCTTCGGCCTTGCGCTCATCCACACCTTCGCCGCCAAGTCGTTTGAAACCCTGGCGCAACGCCACCCACGCCATGCAGGCATGCTGCACTTGCTGGGTGAAGTGGAAGTCGTGTTCGGCTTCTGGGCCTTCATTTTGATCATCCTCATGGCCTTTATCTCGGGCGGTGAGGCGGCCATCGCGTACGCCGAATCGCGCCAGTACACGGAACCGCTGTTCGTCTTTGTCGTCATGGTAGTAGCCGCCTCGCGCCCCGTGCTCGACGCCGTGCAGCGCCTGCTCAAAGCGGTGGCGCGCGGCATGCCGCTGCGCACGGAACTGGCCCTCGCCTGGCTGGGACTGGCACTCGTGCCCCTGACCGGTTCGGTGATCACGGAACCGGCCGCCATGACTCTGGCCGCGCTGATGCTGGCGCCGCAAATCTTTCGCCCGGGCATCCCCGAATGGCTGAAATACGGCGCGCTGGGCGTGCTGTTCGTCAACGTCTCCATCGGCGGCACCCTGACCTCGTACGCGGCGCCGCCGGTGCTGATGGTAGCGACTACGTGGAACTGGGACAGCGCCTTCATGGCCAGCCATTTCGGCTGGAAAGCGGCCATCGCCGTGCTGGTCAATGCCACCGGCGTGAGCATCTTGCTGCGCAAGTATTTGCACAGCAACACGTCCGATATCAAGCCGAAAGCCGGTGAGGCGGAAGCGCCAAAAGTGCCGCTGACGGTCAGCCTGGTGCACCTGGCCGTACTGGCTGGCGTGGTGGCCCTGGCGCACCATCCGGTGCTGTTCTTCGGCCTGTTCCTGTTCTTTCTCGGCTTCGTGCAAGCGTATGAGCGTTATCAAAGTCCGCTGATCCTGAAGGAAGGCTTGCTGGTCGGCTTTTTCCTCGGCGGCCTGGTGGTGCTGGGCGGCATGCAGCAATGGTGGCTGCAGCCCATCGTCTCAAGCCTGAAGCCGCTGGCCCTGTTCTTCGGCGCCCTGGGCTTGACTGCCATTACCGACAATGCAGCGCTGACTTATCTCGGTTCGCTGATCGTCGGCATGACGGACGAAGCGAAATACATGTTGGTGGCCGGCGCCGTGGCCGGTGGCGGCTTGACCGTCATCGCCAACGCGCCGAATCCGGCCGGCGTGGCGCTGCTGCGCCGCGGCTTCAAGGATGAGTCGATCGGCGCCCTCGGCCTGCTGGCCGGCGCCCTGCTGCCGACGGCTGTGGCGGCGCTGGCCTTCCTGGTCCTGTAAGCATGCACTGGGGCGGCTGCCGGCCGTCCCCTTAGTTTTCCTCCTCAGTTATCTGCCTCAGCTACCGTCGTAGACGAGGAAGTGCAGACGGTCATAAAACAGGCTGTAGGCATAGTCGAACGTGCCCACGCTGCGAAAACCCTTGTGCAGATACACTTGCAAGGCATCGCTCTTTTCCCACACCGTCAAGGTGATGCGCGCACAGCCCTTGCGGCTGGCCAGGTCGCGGATTTCATGAAACATTTGCCGGAACAAGCCCTGCCCCCGGTATTTCTCGTCGATGGCCAAACTGCTGACGAAACAGTCATCGGTGCGCGCATGCGCAAGCACGAAGGCATCATACGCATCGTCGAGCGCCTTCATATCATCGCGGTAATACGAGATGGCGCCACACGCCTGGAACTCGGCCATCGTGGCGGCCGTGAAGAAACCGATGAAACGCCCGTCCTCGTCGTGCAAGCCGTGGATGTGCGCCAGGTAAGGATCGATATTTTGCCGCCGCTGAAATGGCACGAACTGCAAATTGAGTTTATTGCCAAACGAGCAGTATTCGAGGTAACTGGTGGCAAACAGCAGTTTCGCCATGCGGTTCTTGGTCTCGTCGCCCAGCAGTTCGCCCGCCACCAGCCTCAGCGGCGCATGCGACAGCAAGCCGGCCTGCACCTCGTCGCCCGACGCGGTGGCATCGCCGAGGGCTGGCATGCGCCTGCCGTGACGGCCCACGGTAGGACGCCAGAAATTGCCGGCGGCAATATGCTGCGAGCGGTGGGCCAGCAGGTAGCGGCAAAAGACGGCATTCACACGGTCCAGTTGCGGGTCGTCCGAGAGCACCGAGTAATAATGAAAGTGATCGATGTCTGCCCGCAGCTGGGCCGCATACGCCATGCGCGGCGCTTCCTTGATGTCGAACACGTCGACGATATCGGGCAGGCGCAAAGGATCGTCGAGTTGCCAGTCGATCTCGGCTAGCCTGGCCACGCAACGCGCATACGCGCGCCGCTCTGCCTCGCTCAAGGGGATGTGCATGCCGGTAATGATGTCGTCGAGCAAACGCATGCCGCGAATGCCGCCCGCCACCGCTTCCAGCGCGCCGTCATACAGCACGCAATAGCGCTGATAGAACTCGGTATGGCTGAGCAGGGTCAGGCCCAGGTTTTTCTTCCATTCAGCATAAAACTGGCCGAATAACTGCGCCTCGAATTGCGCGCAGGAACGGGGGATCTCTGCATCGATGCCCGCATAGGCGAGGTTCACATTGCGCAGCATCACACGCAGTGCGGCGTCGTTCTTCTTGGCGATCAGCATGCCCGTCTCATCGAGAAACAGATTCATCGAGCTAACATGCTGGCGCTCTTCGCCCTCGCCCTGCTTGCCCTGCTTGCACTGGAAATAATCGGGTACTTCCGGCTTCATCAGGAAAATCGTCGCCGGATTGTGCGGGATCGTATCGACATCCATATACATACCGCCGTATTCGCACAAGATGAGGATGCGGAAATAATCGGACAAGGTGGCGAAATAGCCCTGCGCATGCAGGGTATCGAGAAAGTCGAAGCGGGCCGGCGCAAAGTCCAGCGCCAGCGCGCGCAGCGAGTTGATATGCAAAGTGGTGCCGCCGATGGCGTAGCGCCCTATCGTGTAGCGCCCGGCGCCGCCCGTGGGACTGAAACGCGCGTCATTGCACAACTGCTGTGCATCCCAGACCCACAGGATGGAGACATAGGGCGCGCCGCCGTTGTGCCGCACCTCTTCCAGCGCCGCTCCCCACTGCACAATCGCTTCACAGGCGATGGCCGGCAAGGGTCCGCCCATCCAGATGCGGTGCAGGTAGCGCTCGTCGTCGCCCAGCGCGCGCGTAGGGATGCAGCTAAGCGAGGAACAGCTTGCCGCATTGAAATACGCAAAATTGTCGGCGACGAAGCTGCGCAGGGCGGCGATACCCGCCTGGTGCTCCACGGCCAGTTGTTGCAGATCGCTGCCGGCCGGCCGGGTATCGACCAGGGTGATGTAATCGAGTTTCAGCCGGTGGATGCGAAACTCGTATTCCAGGTTGAAAATCTTTGCTTGATCGTGTTTTGAGGCCAGGTCATCTATTTTCATGGGCGCACCATTTTCCGCAAGAGAGTGTCAATAAACGTCGCACGAGGTAAAACAAGTTTGAGGACATGCGCATCGTCGCGTCATCAGTGCCGGGCCAGCTGCACTGTGCCACTGCGGCGCGCCGCCATGGCGCGCGCAAACAGCAGCAGGCAGGCGCTAATGGCCACGATGACGGGGATATTGAGTAGCGCATACGTTTCCAGCGTATAGCCGAAGCGCTGGCACAGCAGGTTGTATAGCTGCAGCCAGGCAGACAAATAAATGCAATACAGCAAGCTCATGGCGGCCGTCGTCAGTGTCATCGCTTCCTTGCTGGCCGTGATCGCGCTGCGGATCAGGGCGCCATTGAACAGGCCGAAGCCGATGGAATAGACAAACATGCAAGCTGCAAACACCGCGACGTGATGGCGGCCCGCGCCGGCGCCCAGCATGCCGGCGGCCGCGATCAGCCCGCCCAGGCGCAGCAGATGCACGAGCGGGAAATCCTGTCGCAGGCGCTGGATGGCGATGCTGCTGAGGACAAAACCGGACAAAATCACGCATTGCAGGGCAATATAAGTGGCGTAGGAGGCGCCCATTTCCTGCAGCACGAAGATGGGCGAAAAGCCGATCCAGGCCGTCAGGGGCACGGTGGCCAACCCGGCTGTAAACATGCCGAACATGAAGCGCGCGTTGCTGAAAATGGCGACATAGCTGCGCACGACAGCGCGAACATCGAGCTGCGGACGTGTCGGCGCGGTGCGCGGCATGCTCTTGAACAGGCCCAGCAAGGATAGCAGCGCCAGCAGGGCGGAAAGGAAAAACACATAGCGCCAGTCCAACTGGCTGATGATGGCGCTGCCAAGGATGGGGCCGGCCAGCGGTGCGAGGATGGTGGTGCTCGACAGAATGCTGCTCAGCTTGACGGCCGCCATATCGTCGAACAGTTCATGGATCATGGCATAGCCGATGAAGATGAAACAGCAGCCCATGCCCTGGATAAAACGCAGGGCGAGAAATTGCTCGATCGAGGTGGCAAACGGCACGGCCAGCGTGGCCAGCAAGAACAAGGTATTGCCGGTCAGCACCAGCTTGCGCTTGCCGATGATGTCGGCCCATGGTCCCAGGAAAATCTGCAGCGAACTACCGCCCAGCAGGTATAGGCTCAGCGACAACGGGATGCAATTTTTCTGCGCCTGGAACTCATCGACGATGCCCAGCATGGCCGGCATGATCATGTCGTTGGACAGATAGATATTGAGTTCAAAGACGAGGAAAAACGCAAAAAACCACAGCAACTGCTTGGACTTGATGAACATGGCGCGTTCCGTAACGTGGGTGGCTGCCGTCAGTGCATGCCGGCCGTCGGGGCATGGGACGGTCGACACGGTTCGGCACTGAAACGTGGACCAATTGTATACCAATTATTATTTTTAGCGGTTTTTTTGTGTTTTTTTAAATACCGCAACAATACCAATAATAAAAGTACCTGGTATTACGGTATTCATTGCAAGAGTTAAAAAGGTGCGCGCAGGGTGGCTGTGCAGCCATGCGGCGGCGCCGCCGGCGACGCAGCGGCAGTGAGAAGCGTAGCGCAGCAGTGACTGCCGCGTCCTTGCTGCGCGCGGCAGTCTGAGCTATCGGCGGCGGTGGCTGGCGAAGAAATCGAGCAGCATCTTGCTGGCATCGGGCTTGGCCTTGTCATTGAACGGCAGGCTGGCGTCGCCACCGCTCCAGGCGTGCTCGAGGTGCTCGACCAGCGCCACGCGCAGCAGCACATCCTGGCCCACACGATAGTCGTGCAGCGCATATGCATGGGCACGATTGCGCCCGCCCGCCGCGCCGCCCGGCAGCCGCTGTGCCGTCACCAGCGTCTCGGCTGGCAGGCGATTGACGCGCACGCTCTGGCGCACCAGTTGCGTCTGGTTGATGGGCCGCACCACCTTGTCGGCCTGTCCTTGCAGCAGCATGGTGGGCAGGCGGGGAAACGCGGGCTGGCGCGCCAGCACTTCATCGATGGCCGCATCGGCACGGGCAGCAGCGCCATGCTGCATCACCTGCAGCGCGCCGATCAGATTATGCCCGGCGCCAAACACGGGGCCGGAATGCAGGCCCAGCGCGGCAAACAACTGCGGATGATTCAGGGCCACGATATGTGCCATGCCCGCGCCGGCGGAAATGCCGCAGATGTAGATACGCGCACGGTCGATCGCGTAGCGGGCCGCCACCTGCTCGATGGCACCAACGATCAGGCGCACATCGCCGCCGCCCTCCTGCGTCAGCCTGTCATACCA
This sequence comes from Janthinobacterium sp. CG_23.4, assembly GCF_029892305.1. Taxonomy (NCBI): domain Bacteria; kingdom Pseudomonadati; phylum Pseudomonadota; class Betaproteobacteria; order Burkholderiales; family Oxalobacteraceae; genus Janthinobacterium; species Janthinobacterium sp. CG_23.4. Next base: position 3,617,716 of record NZ_JARXUX010000001.1, read on the forward strand.
CTTCCAGCAGCGGCGCGCGTGCGAACGCAACGATTGCTGCGGATACAGCACGGCATAGCCCTTGCGTTCGGCCAGGCGGTTCATGCGCGTGCCTTCGGCAAACTGCGTGGCACTTTGCTCGCAGCCATGCAGCATCAGCAGCAGCGGCCGCCCCCGGCTGCGCATGGCGATGCTCGGCGCCCTCTCGGGCAGGTACAGGAAATACGCCAGGCGCCGCCCCGGCAACTGCCCCAGTTCCGGCAACGGCGCATAGTGGGCGGCGAGCCACTTGCCCGGCGGCGGTGCTGTTCGCTTGCGCGCGCGCGCGGGCGAGAGGGGCGTGGCAAACGGCGCCAGCACGGGCAGCGCGTCGCCGACAGGCCTGGCACCGGCCTTGGCGCGCGCCTTGGCGGCGGCTGTGACCAACGACTTGGCACCGGCCTGGCTCACGGCCTTGCGTGGCTTCGGCTTGGGGGTGGACTTGGCTGCGGGCTTGGGCTTGGGCTTGACAGTCACGGGCCCGAACAGCACCTTGGCCAGCTTGGTCGCCGTGCGCTGCTGCGCCTTACCAGCGCGCAATAGCCCGCGCAGCCATCGGGCGGCAGGCTTCACCATGGCAAACTGCGCGCGTGTCGTTGCGGCGCATACCACATAGTCATCTCTCTGCAGCGTTGCATCGTCAGCATGTGCGGCCTCCTCCGTAGAACACATAGAGTACCGCACATGCTGACGACAGCGCACATTTGCACAGCGATAAAAGTGCCGCAGGCACCATTGAGGCAGATCAAGCGTGCCACTGCACCGACGCGTAATCTGGGTGTTCGATGCCTACGTCACAAGAGGAGAGAACAGCATGAGTTATCTAGACCGCGACATCCTGGGCATGTACCGCGACCACGACGGCCCGGGGCCGTCCCTGATGGGGGCCGACACCCTGATCGGCGACGATGTCTACAATCACAGCGACGAGGAACTGGGCGACATCAAGGAAATCATGCTCGACATGCGCACTGGCCAGATCGCCTATGCCGTGCTGTCCTTCGGCGGCATCCTGGGCATGGGCGACAAGCTGTTTGCCGTCCCCTGGGACAGCCTGAGCCTGGACCACGTCAACAAGCGCTTCCTGCTCAACGTAGAAAAAGAGCAGCTGAAAAACGCACCCGGCTTCGACAAGAACAACTGGCCCGACATGGGCAGCGAGACGTGGAAGCGGCAGATGGAAGCGTTCTATGACAGCGGCACGCGCCATGGCAGCGGCGCCATGACGGCAGGCCGCATGCCATCCGCCAGCGCACCGGCACCGCGCGCCGGCGCCAGCTTGCAATCGGATAGCCAAAGCAGCATATCCGGCAGCGCCATGAGCGACAGCCGCGCCGGCACGGGCAGCAGCCAGGGCGAGGTAGACAAGCTCGGCTCGCGCTCCCCGCTCAGCGATGATGAGAGGTAAAACCTGGGTCGGGTAGGTCGGGTGGGTCGGGTAGGTCGGATTAGCGGCGCAGCCGCGTAATCCGACACCACCAACGACATCATTGACACCGTTGAAACCGTTAACACCGTTAACACCGTTGACACCGCACCACCGCCGCGCCAACGATGGCGTCGGATTACGCGTGGCTTCGCCCCGCTAATCCGACCTACCGCTGCATCGATTCCCATACCTTTTGCAACCGTTTCGCCGACACCGGCATCGGCGTACGCAATTCTTGCGCAAACAGCGACACGCGCAGCTCTTCGAGCATCCAGCGGAACTCGACCAGTTTCGGGTCCGTGTTCTTGCCTGCCTGGCGGTCCTTGGCTTGACGCAAATACGGCGTGGCCGCCGATTGCCATTCGGCCGTCAACTTGGTGTCGCGCGCGGGGTCGGCGCGCAGCTTTTCCAGGCGCACATTGATCGCCTTCAAATAGCGGGGAAAGTGCGCCAATTGCGTGTACTCGTTTTCCGTCAGGAAGCGCTTATGCACGAGTCCCTGCAGCTGTGACGCGATATCGGTCGCCGCCGCGGCAGGAATGTTCTGCAAGCGCTTGGGCAAGCCGTGGAATTCCGTCAGTACTTGCGACAGCAGGCGGGCAATTTCATTGACCAGCAGCACCAGGCGCGACTTGCCCTCGGCCTGGCGCTTGGCAAATGCGGCGGCGTCCAGCGGTAGCGGATCTTGCAAACAAGCAATATCAAGCGCCTTGTTGATGATTTGCTCGCGCAACTCTTCCTGCGAACCGAGGGCCATGAACTGCATGCCCATCTGCTGCAAGCCGGGAATGCTTTTCTCGACGTACTTGATCTGCTCCTTCATTTGCAGCGCAAACAAGCGGCGCAAACCGATCTTGTGCGTGCGCGCGGCCACGCTCGGGTCGTCAAACACTTCCAAATCGCAATGCGTGCCCTTGTCGACCAACGCGGGGAAACCGATCAATGTCAGCTTGCCCTGCACGATTTCCAGCAATTCCGGCAATTGTCCAAACGTCCAGGCAGTCAAACCCATATGCTGCGAGATGCTGGCATTGTTTGACGCCGGCGCGGCAGGGGCGGATGCGCCCTTGCCTGCTGCAACTGTGGCGCCCTGCGCCTGCAGCCGCGACGCCACTTGCGCACCCGCCACGCGGGCAGCAGGCGTGCCCGTGCCGGACACGCCCGACACTTCGGCCAGTTTCTGGAAACTCTGGCGCGCCTGGCCGCCGAATTCTGCCTGCAGGGTGGCCAGGTTGCGACCCATATCCAACTGGCGGCCATGCTCGTCGATCACCTTGAAATTCATGAAGTGATGGGCAGGCAGAGTTTCCGGCTTGAAGTCCGTCGTCAGCACGTTGATCGTGATCTGCGTGCGAATATCGAGGATGATGGCGTCGATCAGGTCACCGCGGCCAAACACGCCCGCTGCATGCACGCGCTCGCAGAACTTGGCCGCGTAATCGGGCAGCGGCACGCAGTGGCGGCGCAACTTTTGCGGCAAGGACTTGAGCAGCAGATGCACTTTTTCCTTCAGCATGCCCGGCACCAGCCATTCGCAGCGCTCGCGCGGCAACTGGTTCAAGGCATACAGCGGCACGCTCAACGTCACGCCATCGCGCACGCTGCCCGGCTCGAAGTGGTAGGTGAGGCCCATTTCCAGGCCCGTCACGGACATGGTTTTCGGGAACAAGTCGGTGGTCACGCCAGCCGCCTCGTGGCGCATCAGCTCTTCGCGGTTCAAATACAGCAGCTTCGGATGCTCGCGCGTGGCTTCCTTGTGCCATTTCTCGAAACCGGCGCCATTACATACATCGGCCGGCAGCAGCTTGTCATAGAAGGCGGCGATCAGTTCATCGTCTACCAGCACGTCCAGGCGGCGCGATTTGTGCTCAAGGTTCTCGATGTCCTTGATCAGCTTATGGTTGTGCGCAAAGAATGGCGCGCGCGTGTCGAAGTCACCGCCGACGAGGGCGTCGCGGATGAAGATGTCGCGCGCTTCGGGCAAGTTGAAATTGCCGTAATTGATGCGGCGCTGGCTGTACACCACCAGCCCATACAAAGTCGCCCGTTCGGATGCCGTCACCTGCGCCGAACGTTTTTCCCAGCGTGGTTCGCCCCAGGATTTTTTTAGCAGGTGTTCGCCCACTTTTTCCAGCCACTCTGGCTGGATCTGCGCCACGCCGCGCGCATACAAGCGCGTCGTGTCGACCAGTTCGGCCGCCATGATCCACTTGCCCGGCTTTTTCAGCAGCGAGGAACCGGGCCAGATATGGAACTTGATACCACGCGCGCCCAAATAGCCCGCGCCCGGCTCGTCCTCGCCCTTGAAGCCGATATTGCCCAGCAAGCCGGTCAGCAAAGCCATGTGCAAATTATCGTAGGTGGCGGGTGCTTCATTCAAGCGCCAGCCCTGTTCCTTGACGATGGTTAGCAACTGCGAATGCACGTCGCGCCATTCGCGCAAGCGCATCTGCGACAGGAAATTCGTGCGGCAATTGTCTTGCAACTGGCGGTTGGTTTTCTTGTGCTCGATGGCGGCTTCGAACCAGCGCCAGATTTTCAGATAGCTCAAGAATTCCGACTTTTCATCGGCGAATTTTTTGTGCGCCTCGTCAGCCGCCTGCTGATGCTCCATCGGGCGGTCACGCGGATCTTGCACGGACAAAGCGGAAGCGACGATCAGCACTTCCGTCAAACACGCGTTATCGAGCGCGGCCAGAATCATGCGGCCCACGCGCGGGTCGAGCGGCAGCTTGGCCAGCTTGTTGCCCAACGGCGTGAGTTTATTGACATCATCGACGGCGCCCAGTTCCTGCAGCAACTGGTAGCCGTCGGCCACCGCGCGCGCCAGCGGCGGCTCGATGAAGGGGAAGGTTTCCACGTCCGTCAGGTGCAAGGATTTCATGCGCAAGATGACGGCGGCCAGCGAGGAGCGCAGGATTTCCGGTTCCGTGAATTTCGGCCGCAACAGATAATCCTGCTCTTCGTACAGACGGATGCAGACGCCATCGGCGACGCGGCCGCAACGGCCGGCGCGCTGGTTGGCGGCCGACTGGGCGATCGGCTCGACCTGCAACTGCTCGACCTTATTGCGGTAACTGTAGCGTTTCACGCGGGCCAGGCCTGCATCGACGACATAGCGGATGCCGGGCACGGTCAGCGAGGTTTCCGCCACGTTGGTGGCCAGCACGATGCGGCGCGCATTGCTGGTTTTAAACACGCGCTCCTGCTCTTCGGCCGACAAGCGGGCGAACAGGGGCAAAATTTCCACGTGCGGCGGATGGTGCTTGCGCAGCGCTTCGGCGCAGTCGCGAATTTCGCGCTCGCCCGGCAAAAACACCAGCACGTCGCCCGAGCCGATGCGGCACAGCTCTTCCACGCCATCGACGACGGCATCCATCAAGTCGCGCTTTTCGCGCGCGGCGGCGGTACGTTGCCCCGGCTTGTCGGCGCTGTTGCTACCCGCGCCCGCGCCCGGCATGGCTACCTGCTCGCGCTCCACGGGACGATAGCGCACTTCGACCTGGTACAAACGGCCCGACACTTCGATCACCGGCGCGGGCTTTTCCGGCGTGCCGAAATGGCGCGAGAAACGCTCCGCATCGATGGTGGCCGAAGTGATGATGATTTTCAGATCGGGCCGGCGCGGCAGCAGCTGCTTCAGATAGCCGAGCAGGAAATCGATGTTCAGGCTGCGTTCATGCGCTTCATCGATGATGATGGTGTCGTAATTTTTCAACAACGGGTCAGTCTGCGTCTCGGCCAGCAAAATACCGTCCGTCATCAGCTTGACGGAGGCGCCACGGCTCAGGGTATCGGTAAAGCGCACCTTGAAACCCACGGTTTCGCCCAGCGGCGTACCGAGCTCCTGCGCGATACGCTTGGCCGTCGATGAGGCGGCGATACGCCGCGGCTGCGTGTGGCCGATCATGCCCTTCTGGCCACGCCCCAGTTCCAGGCAAATCTTCGGCAACTGGGTCGTCTTGCCGGAACCGGTTTCGCCCGAGACGATGATGACCTGGTTTTCCATCAGGGCCTTGGCGATTTCGGCGCGCCGGCCCGAGACGGGCAAGTCTTCAGGGTACGTGATCAAAGGCAGCGGGTTGCGAAAAGCCTTTTCCGCCTCGCGCACGGCGCGCGCTGCGTCACGGCTTTCCTGCCCCTCGCGCGGCGGGCGCGCGCGAGGCTTGTCCTCTCCCGCGCGCGGCTGCTGTTGCTGCTGCGATGGTTGTTTCTGCTGTTGCGCGCGCGGCTGCTGCTGCCTTTGCTGGCTCACGGGCGGGCGCGGGCGGACCTGCGCGGGCGTGACGACAGGCGTGGAAACATCTGCGCTGACGGGCACATTTGCAACGGTGGAAGGAGGGGAAGACTTATTGCTGGCTGAAGACATTGTTTTTTACAGGTATTTTAAGCGCGCACATCGCGCAGCGAATTATAATGCGCTTAATGGAAAACCCTACCCAATTCGTCCAATGGCTGCGCTCGGTCGCGCCCTACATCCACGCCTTTCGCGGCAAGACCTTCGTGGTCGCCTTCCCCGGTGAACTCGTCAGCGCCGGGGCGCTGCAGGTGCTGGCCCATGATTTGTCCCTGCTCCATGCGCTCGACATCAATGTCACCGTGGTCTACGGCTCGCGGCCGCAGGTGGCTGAACAACTGGCCTTGCGTAACGTCGAAGGCCGCTTCCACAACGGCGTGCGCATCACCGACATCGCGGCGCTGGAATGCGCGAAAGAGGCGGCCGGTGAGCTGCGTCTCGATATCGAGGCCGCATTTAGCCAGGGCTTGCCGAACACGCCCATGTCGCATGCCGCCATCCGCATCATTTCCGGCAATTTCATTACGGCGCGCCCGCTGGGCGTGATCGATGGCGTGGACCTGGAACTGACGGGCATCACGCGCAAGGTCGACGCCGAAACCATCCATTCCATCCTCGGCTCCGACGGCCTGGTGCTGCTGTCGCCACTTGGTTTCTCGCCAACCGGCGAAGCGTTCAATCTGACCATGGAAGACGTCGCGTGCAGCGCTGCCATCGCCCTGCACGCGGACAAACTGATTTTCATTACCGAAACGCCGATGATGGAAGACGCCACGGGCGTGGAAATCCGCGAACTGTCGTCGCACCAGGCCGAAGCCGTGCTGATGGCCGGTTTCTTGCCAGACGCCACGGCGTTTTACCTGAAACATTGCGTCAAGGCATGCCACAACGGTGTCGAGCGCTCGCACATCGTGCCCTTCTCGATGGACGGTTCGGCCCTGCTGGAATTGTTTACCCATGATGGCGTCGGCACCATGATCAGCCATGAAAACCTGGAAAGCCTGCGCCTGGCCACCATCGAAGACGTGGGCGGGATTATTAAACTGATCGAACCACTGGAAGCGGACGGCACTCTCGTCAAGCGGGGCCGCGAGCTGATCGAGCGCGAAATCGATTATTTCTCCGTCATCGAGCATGATGGCGTGATCTTCGGCTGCGCCGCCCTGTACCCATTCCCGGCGCAAAAGATGGCAGAAATGGCATGTTTGACCGTCAACCCGGAAGTACAAGCCCAGGGCGATGGCGAGCGCATCCTGAAACACATGGAAAACCGCGCCCGTGCAGCCGGCCTGAACAAGCTGTTCGTGCTGACCACGCGCACCTCGCATTGGTTCAAGAAGCGCGGCTTCGTCACGGCCACGGTCGACGATTTGCCGAAGGACCGCCAGCATATGTATAACTGGCAACGCAAGTCGCAGGTGTTAATGAAAACCCTGTAACACTGAAAAAGCCCGCTTCCTGCGTAATGCCGTTCAGTTAGTGTGTTGGTGACGCTATTTTTAGCCCAAGAACCAGGACAGGGGTCGGACCCGGCGGGTCCGACCCCAGCTCTTTGCCTCTGGGGTTAGCGAATTTACTGGCGCTCATCAATCACGCCAAAACCCTTAACTGAACGGCATTACCGCTTCCTGCGGGCTTTTCTACTTTGCTATCGTTATTTGATATTCAAGGGGGCAAACGACTTGACCAAGTCGTCCAGCGCCTTCAATTGCGCCAGGAATGGCTCCAACTGGTCCAGCGGCAAGGCGCTGGGGCCGTCGCAGCGGGCGTTGTCGGGGTCCGGATGGGCTTCCAGGAACAAGCCGGCGATGCCGACGGCCAGGCCGGCGCGGGCCAGGTCCGCCACTTGCTGACGGCGGCCACCCGAGGCGGCACCACCGGGGTCGCGCTGCTGCAGCGCGTGCGTGACGTCGAAGATGATGGGCAAGTCGTCGCAGGTCTTTTTCATGACGCCAAAGCCCAGCATGTCAACTACCAGGTTATCGTAGCCCAGGCAGGTGCCGCGGTCGCACAGTATCAATTGCTCGTTGCCCGCTTCCTTGAACTTTTCGACGATATTGGCCATCTGGCCAGGGCTCAAAAATTGCGGCTTCTTGATATTGATCACCTTGCCAGTTTTCGCCAGGGCCACGACCAAGTCCGTCTGGCGCGCCAGGAAGGCGGGCAATTGCAGCACGTCCACCACCTCGGCCACCTGCTGCGCCTGCCATGGCTCATGCACGTCGGTAATCACGGGCACGCCGAACGCCGCCTTGACATCCTGGAAGATGCGCATGCCTTCTTCCAGGCCCGGGCCGCGGTAGGAATGGATCGATGAACGGTTGGCCTTATCGAAACTGGCCTTGAACACATAGGGAATGCCCAGTTTTTGCGTCACGCGCACATATTCTTCGCAAGCGCGCATGGCGAGATCGCGCGATTCGAGCACGTTGATACCGCCAAACAACACGAAGTTGCCTGCATTGCTGACGTCGATGCCATGGACTTTCACTGAGGTCATAGGGACTTCCATATTGGTTAATTACTACTACTTACTTGGACGAGGCACAGCCAGCGGCTGGCGCGATAGGGCATCTTACTAGCTGGGGCGGCGCAGATCAAATTTGATCCGGCGCAAGGATGCGGCAAACGGCAACAAAGCTGGCCGCGATGACCCCGCGAGGGCTGGCGCAAAGTGCCTTATAATCACGCTTTATCTCTACACTGATTCAGGAGCACAGATGGCCCGCACGATCCACTGCAGCAAACTCAACAAGGAAGCCGAAGGACTCGATTTCCCACCGTACCCGGGCGAACTGGGCAAGAAGATTTACGAATCGGTATCGAAAGAAGCATGGGCTGCCTGGCTCAAGCATCAGACCATGCTGGTCAATGAAAATCGCTTGAACCTGGCCGACGCGCGCGCCCGCAAATACCTGGCCACGCAAATGGAAAAGCATTTCTTCGGCGATGGCGCCGATGCGGCCATGGGCTACGTTCCACCAACGGAATAAAACACCTAACCAAACCTACTGCGCGTCATGATTTGCGGCCTCCGATGCTCACTTTGCTAAAGCACAGCTCCGCTTCTCAGCCACAACTCACTACCGCTCGCTACGGTTTTCTTAGGTGTTGAAGTTTTTCGACATTCCCGCCCGTGGCCGATGCGCCACGGGTAGCTTCCGCTGCCGCCTTCCCGCTTTTCCATTTTCCCGCCTTCATATTTCGCGCCGCCTGACGCCGTTTCACGGCAAGCCGCGCCCGTTTCGTCGCACGCCGCTCGTCATCGGCGCCGTTGGCGGGCACAGTACAGCCATCGACAACCTCACACCAAGGCGGACACCATGTTGCAGCAAATCTTCAGCCACACTCCCCTCTACGTCTGGGCCATCCTGGGCTTTCTCGTATACCGCGGCGTGCTGGCCAGCCGCGCACGCGAAGTGAGCTTGCGCAAGCTGTGCATCATTCCCCTGGTCATGCTGGCCCTTTCCCTGAGCGGCGTGCACGGCAGCTTCGGCTTGGCCGGCAGCGCGCCATTCGTCTGGGCCACCGGCACCCTGGCCGGTGCGGCGCTGGCCTGGACACTGCTCGATACGCACAAGATCGTCGCCATTCCCGAGCGCAGCAGCGTGCAGCGTCCCGGCAGCTGGCTACCATTGATCTTGATGATGAGCATCTTCTGCATGAAATATGCGGTCGCAGTGACCCTTGCCGTCGCCCCGTCGACTGCCCATGCAAGCGCCTTCATCGTGCCGGTCTGCCTCGCTTACGGCGTCTTCAGCGGACTTTTCCTGGGAGGCTTGCTGCGCACCGTGAGCGTGTACCGGGCGGTACAAACGTAAGGCTGGGGTCAGACCCGGCGCGGGGAGTGCGCCCCAGTGGGGCGCATTCCGATCACGCAGTGACTGACCACGGATTTCTGCTGCGTATCAGTAAGCCAACGTCCGCACGCCTTCCGGCATGCCCAGCAGGCAAACGTTGGCGCCGCGCACGGCGAACAGGCCGACGGCGATGACGCCGACGATTTGATTGATCTGCTGTTCCAGCGCCAGCGGATCGGCAATCTGCAAGCCCAGCACGTCGATGATTTCGCCACCGTTGTCGGTAATGAACGCTTCGTTGCTGCCGGCCTTCAGGCGCAAACGGGGCGTGCCGCCCAGCGCGGCCAGCTGGCGCGATACGGCGGCGCGGGCCATCGGCACCACTTCCACCGGCAGCGGGAAGGCGCCCAGGGTATCGACCAGCTTGGAGCCATCGGCGATGCAGACGAACTGTTTCGCCACGGAAGCGACAATCTTTTCACGCGTCAATGCTGCGCCGCCGCCCTTGATCATGGCGCCGCTGGCCGTGATTTCATCGGCACCGTCGATGTAGACGGCAATCGACTCGACATCGTTCAAGCTGAACACGGCGATGCCATGGCCGGCCAGGCGCGCGGCCGTCGCTTCGGACGATGCCACCGCACCCTTGATGGTGTCCTTGATCTTGGCCAATTCATCGATAAAAAAGTTGGCAGTAGAACCGGTGCCGACACCGATGATTTCACCCTCGACCACGTACTTAATGGCGGCACGGGCTACGGCTTGCTTCAATTCGTCTTGGGTCATGACATTCAGGCTAAAGTGGGGAATGGCGCTATTTTAACGGATTGCCAGCCCCGCTTACCCGCCATGCAGCGCCAGCATTGGCTTTGATACAACAGGTAAGCGGAAAAACCTTACTAAAATGCATTTCCACATCCGATTACTCTATCAAGATTTAAAATATGCGAAAATGTAACAACAGACCACTACGACGTTTGAGGAACAGGAAATGAATCATAACAAACAGGTACTTGTCGTCGATGACAGCCGTGTTTCACGTTTGATGTCGCATCAATTCATTCTCAGCAAACATGCCGACTGGCAAGTGATTGAGGCGGCGACAGGTGAAGAAGCGCTGGAAAAAATGAAGACTATCGCCCCTGTTATGATACTACTCGATGTCAACATGCCCGGCATGGGCGGCGTGGCGGCGGCAGAACAATTGCGCGCGCTATACCCGCAAACGCACATCATTCTCGTCACGGCAAATGTGCAAAATGCCATCCGCAACCGCGCCAGCGAAATGAACGTGGGATTCATGGAAAAGCCCATCACGGAAACGCGCATCCATCAGCTGATCGAATCACTGGGACTGTGAGCATGATCAATCTCTCCGAACTGGAAAATGATGCGCTGGTAGAGATATTCAACATCGGGGTAGGCCATGCGGCCGCCGCGATGAGCGAGATCGTCAATGAAGAAGTCACCATGTCGGTGCCGTCGATCAGCTTCGTGAACCGTGACGATGCGGCCGCCCTGCTCGGCAGCAAAAAGGATGACGAACGCATCTGCGGCATCAGCCAGCATTACGATGGCGCATTCACCACCGAAGCCATCCTGATGTTCCCGGAAGACAAGAGCCTGGAAATCGTCCGTCTGATGGTGGGCGACGCCATGCCGCTGCAGGAATTGACGGAGATGGAACAGGAGGCGATGAGTGAAATCGGCAACATCATCCTCAACGCCTGCGTGGGCACCCTGGCCAATCTGTTCGACAGCGAACTGCATGGCTCGCTGCCCGTATACCACCTGGGCACCAGCGCGGAAATCCTGTCCTCATTCGGCGGCCAGGAAGAAGAAGCCGTCGTGCTGATGCTGCACATCGACTTCGTGCTGTCCCGGCACCAGATCCACGGCTATGTCGCCTTCGTGCTCGACCTATCGGCCTTGCACGACCTGAAGCAGCAAGTGAGCCACTATTTGGCCAAGGTCCTGGGACAGGCGTGACGATCATGCCGGATGCCTTGCACCGACTCGCTCTGCTCGAGAACATACTCGGTGCCGTGAACCTGGGCGCCATCGTGCTCGATGAGCAGCAGCGCATCGTGCTGTGGAACCAATGGATGGCGCACCACTCGGCGTGTCAGGCCGACGCCATGCTGGGCCAGAACTTTTTCGCCGTCTATCCGGAATTGCGGCACAAGCGCATCGACTCGGCCATCACCCAGGCCCTGCGCGGCAATTTCCAGTCGCTGTTGTCGCAAACCCTGCACAAGGCGCCATTTGCCCTGTACACGCATGGCGCGACCGATGGCGCGCTGGAAGGCCAAGAACGCATGCAGCAGGCCATCGCCGTGACACCGATCAATTTGCCTGCTTTACCGCGCCACTGCCTGATCCAGATCAATGATGTCACCAGCGCCGTGGGCCGTGAAAAGCTGCTGCGTGAACAAACCATCGTCTTGCGGTCGCAAACTTTTTCCGACGGCTTGACGGGCATCGCCAACCGCCGCCACTTCGATGTGGCGATCGAGAAAGAAATGCGGCGCGCCATGCGCACAGGCAGTCCCCTGTCGCTGCTGATGATCGACATTGACTGTTTTAAGGATTACAACGACCATTACGGCCACCAGCAAGGCGACGACTGCCTGATACGCGTAGCAGCCGAACTGGCCGCCATGCTGCAGCGCCCCACCGACCTGCTGGCGCGCTATGGCGGCGAGGAATTTTCCGCCATCCTGCCCGACACCGACGCCGTGCAGGCACTGCGCATGGGCGAGATGATGCGCGCACGGGCAGCCGAGCTGTGCATTCCGCATGCCAGGGCGTGCACTCAAGACAAGCACGTCACGGTCAGCATCGGCATCGCCACGCAACATCCGCAGCAGCAACTGGCTGTCGCCACCCTGATCGGCGCCGCCGACCGCGCCCTGTACCTGGCCAAGGGCGCCGGGCGCAACAGGGTCATGGTGCAGTCGCTGTAGCAAAGCCAGGCCGGCGACGCCATTCCAGCACACAACTTTACGGCGGCGGCGTAGACAGCTGTATCCTTGCAGCAAAAAATCAAGGATTGATCTGCGCCTCCCTCAAGTACGCTCGACAATGCGCACAGGAAAAGCCATAGAATGACATTAGCGCGGCAGCAAGCGGCGGTCGGCGGGGTTGCGCAGGAAACCGTGCAGTATCTGCTGCAGTTGCGGCAACTTCGCCACGTAGGCGGCAATGCCCAGCTGGCGCGCGCCGAAATAGTGGGCGATGATATCGCCCTGCTGCTCCATGTTGAAGTCGGACAGGACGCCGCCGGCTTGCGCGTCGTAGCGGTAGGCCCGCTGCCCGATGTAGCCGCCGCACAGCGCCAGCAGTGCGCCATGCAGCAGCACGCTATAGCCAAGCTGGTACTGCCACACATGCACCATTTCATGGATGAAGAACAACTTGCCGCCAGTGCCTTCGCGCGAAAAATCGTCGCGGTACTGGGCCGGCATGAAATGCAGGCTGCCGCGCGGCGTCATCGCCGTATTCTGGTCCTGCAGGCCAAACGGAAGAAAAGAGCCGCGCACCACGCGCACGCGCGCGTAGTCGATGGCGTCCTGAAAGACGCTGCGGGCCATGGCGATTTCGCCAATGGTGAGGGGGCGGCGCAAGACTCGCATAATGAGTATGGAATAAAGCGCGGCAGGCATAAAAGCCTGCCGAATACTATAACTGCAAGTACCTGACAGAAGCGTAGCGAGCGGCAGTGATTTGTGGCTAAGAAGCGCAACCGTACTCTAGTACGGTGAGCATCGCAGGCCGCAAAGCGCGACGCGCAGTAGCTTATGTCAGGTACGACTAGGCGGAGCGCAGGCCGCTGGCCGCTTTCGCGATTTCCGTGATGCGGTCCCAGTTGCCGGCCGCAATCGCGTCTTTCGGCGTCAGCCAGGAACCGCCCACGCAGGCGACGTTCTTGCAGGCCAAAAATTGCGACGCCGTCTCTTGCGAGATGCCGCCCGTCGGGCAAAAGGTAATGTCCGGCAGCGGGCCGTAGATGGCGTTGAGCATGCCGATGCCGCCAGCCGGCACGGCCGGGAACAGTTTCAGCTGCTGGAAGCCGTTTTCACGCGCCGCCATCACTTCACCGGGCGTCATCACGCCTGGCAGCAGGGGCAAGCCGCTGCTTTTCGCCGCCGACACCAGGGCCGACGTCAGGCCTGGCGAGACGCCAAACACGGCGCCCGCATCGCGTGCCTGGACGAATTCTTCCGGGCGAGTCAGCGTACCGACGCCGACGATGGCGCCCGGTACGGCCGACATGGCGCGGATCGCTTCGAGGCCGTGCTTGGTGCGCAGGGTCACTTCCAGCACGCGGATACCGCCCGCCACCAGCGCGCGCGCCAGCGGTACGGCGTGTTCAGGATCGTCGATCGCAATCACGGGGATCACGCTCGAGGTGCGCATAATTTCCAGTAGTGTCATGGTCATCTCTTATTTCCTAGCCAAAAAGTCTTCATCGGAACCCGGTACGGTATCACCGACATTGTCGGCGTCGTGCAAGGCGACGGTGGTGGGAATCGGCGACGGCAGGCCGAAGGTGGTGGCACCCTCTTCCGCCGCGCTGACGGTGGAACGGAACATGGCAAACAGCTCGCGGCCCATGCCGACGTGGTTCGGCGACAAGTCCGCCGTTACCAGCGAACGGGCGTGCCAGACGTCGGCCGGCACCAGCGCTTCCAGGACGCCGGTAAACGCGTCGAGGCGGATGATGTCGCCATCGCGCACCAGGCCCAGCGGGCCGCCGGCGAGGATTTCAGGCGAGACATGGATGGCGGCCGGCACCTTGCCCGACGCGCCCGACATGCGGCCATCGGTGACCAGCGCCACCTGGCGACCCGCATCCTGCAGGTTGGCCAGCGCAGGGGTCAGCGCATGCAGTTCCGGCATGCCGTTGGCGCGCGGGCCCTGGAAGCGCAGCACGGCGACGAAGTCGCGGTCCAGGGTGCCAGCCTTGTAGGCGGCCATGAACGCTTCCTGCGAATTGAACACCAGGGCAGGCGCTTCGACCGTGCGGTGCTGCGGCTTGACGGCCGAGACCTTCATCACGGCGCGGCCCAGGTTACCTGCGACCAAGACCATGCCGCCGTCCGGCGCGAACGGCTTCGCCGCCGGGCGCAACACGTTTTCGTCGGCGCTGGCGGCCGGTGCATCTTTCCAGAAGACCTTGCCGTCTTCGCCCAGGAACGGTTCCATGCAGTGCGCGCGCAAGCCGTGGCCGAGGATGGTATTGACGTCTTCGTGCAGCAAGCCCGCATCGAGCAGTTCGCGGATCAGGTAACCGGTGCCGCCAGCCGCGTGGAAATGGTTGACGTCGGCGTCGCCGTTCGGGTAGATACGCGTCAGCATCGGCACGATGGCCGACAGCTCATTGAAATCATTCCAGTCGATGACGATGCCGGCTGCCTTGGCGATCGCCACCAGGTGCAAGGTGTGATTGGTCGAGCCGCCCGTGGCGAGCAAGCCCACGACGGCGTTGACGATACATTTCTCGTCAACGATATGACCGACTGGCAAGTAGCTGGCGCTTTGCGCCGTGATGCCGGCAGCGCGCTGGGCCGCAGCTTTGGTGAGCGCATCGCGCAGCGGCGTGTTCGGCGTGATGAAGGCGGCGCCGGGCAAGTGCAGGCCCATCACTTCCATCAGCATCTGGTTGCTGTTCGCCGTGCCATAAAAAGTACAGGTGCCGGCACCGTGGTAAGCCTTGCTTTCACCTTCGAGCAAGTCTTCGCGCGTGGCCTTGCCTTGTGCATACAACTGGCGCACCTTGGCTTTTTCCTGGTTCGACAGGCCCGACGTCATCGGACCTGCCGGCACGAAGACGGCCGGCAAATGGCCGAAGTGCAGCGCGCCGATCAACAGGCCCGGCACGATCTTGTCACACACGCCCAGGTACAGGGCCGCATCGAACATATTGTGCGACAGCGCCACAGCCGTCGACATGGCGATGGTGTCGCGCGAAAACAGCGACAACTCCATGCCCGGCTGGCCTTGCGTCACGCCGTCGCACATGGCGGGCACGCCGCCGGCGAACTGGGCCACGGCGCCCACTTCGCGCACGGCTTGCTTGATGATTTGCGGGAAACCTTCGAAGGGCTGGTGCGCCGACAGCATGTCGTTGTACGAGGACACGATGGCCACGGAAGGCTTCTTGTATTCCTTCAGCGACAGCTTGTCGTTGGCAGGAAAGGCGGCAAAGCCATGCGCCAGGTTGGTGCACGACAAAGCGCCGCGCTGCACGCCCTGGATGCGGGCCGCATCCAGATGCGCCAGGTAGGCGCCGCGCGATGGCCGGCTGCGCGCGATGATGCGCGCTGTTACGGATTCGACTACTGGATGCAGCGCCATATGAATTTCCTTAAAAATGAGTATTTCGTGAAATTTTACTACAAAATGATCGCGCAGAAGCACTCTTGCAGTGGCCAGCGACAGAAATAATGCATTTTTACACGACCTTTCAAGGCAAAACAACAACGCCCCACATCCATTCGTCTCGCTTGCTTCTCTATTACAGCAAGCATAAAACCCCAAAAAAAATACCAAAAATGCCATATTTCCGCATAAACTGTAGTGAAATTACCTTTTTCTAATGTATTATTCCCACACCAAGGCCGGCACGTCCGTTCGCCAGAATGAATGCGCCGCGCTCCTTTTAACCGAGACAAGCACCCAAGCCGACCGCCATGCGCCAGCCAGCACCTACTCCTGCCATCACCGCCACCGCCAGTTTCCAGTCCCTGCAAACGCACAGCGCCAGCCTGCGCGAGGTGCATCTGCGCCAGCTGTTCGCGCTCGATCCCGCGCGTTTTTCCAGCATGACAGTCGATGCGGCAGGACTGCTGCTCGATTACTCGAAGAACCGCGTCGACGCCACCGCCATGGCACTGCTGATGGACCTGGCACGCGAGCGCGGTGTGGAAGCGCAGCGCGAAGCGATGTTTACAGGCGAGAAAATCAATCTTACCGAACATCGGGCCGTTCTGCATACCGCCTTGCGCGCACCGCGTGGCACCGCCCTGGTGGTCGATGGCCAGGATATCGACGCTGACGTGCAAGATGTGCTGCAGCGCATGAAGGCGTTTACGGACAAGGTACGCAATGGCAGCTGGCTCGGCTACACCGGCAAGCCGATTTGCGACATCGTCAACATCGGCATCGGCGGTTCGGACCTGGGCCCGAAAATGGCCTGCCTGGCACTGCGCTCCTACGCCAACCCGGGCCTGGAAATGCACTTTGTATCCAACGTCGACGGGCACGACATGGAAGCGACCTTGTCCAAAGTCGATCCCGAAACTACCCTGTTCATCGTTGCATCGAAAACCTTCGTCACGGCCGAAACCATGCTCAACGCCAACACGGCGCGTGCCTGGTTCCTGCTCGAAGGCGAAGAAAAGGACTTGGCGCAGCACTTCGTGGCCGTCTCGACCAACGTGCAAGCGATCGTCGATTTCGGCATCGCGCCGGAAAACATGTTCCCGTTCTGGGACTGGGTCGGTGGCCGCTATTCCGTCTGGTCCTCGATCGGCCTGGCCGTGGCCCTGTCCGTGGGCTTTGAATACTTCAGCGATTTCCTCGCCGGCGCGCATGCGATGGATCAGCACTTCCGCCAGGCGCCACTGGAGCAAAATATGCCCGTGCTGCTGGCCATGGTGGGCTTCTGGAACCGCCAGTTCCTCGACTGCGACTCCGTTTCCATCGCCCCCTATCACCAGGACTTGAGCCGCTTTGCCGCCTACTTGCAACAACTGGACATGGAAAGCAACGGCAAGCGCGTCACCAAGGATGGCCTGCCCGTCGACGTGCCGACCGGTCCCGTGATCTGGGGCGATTGCGGCACGAATGCGCAGCACGCATATTTCCAGCTGCTGCACCAGGGCAGCGACATCACGCCCATCGACTTCATCGCTGCCCTGCGCGCCACGCACGATTTGCCGGGCCACCATGACGCCTTGCTGGCTAACTGTTTCGCCCAGTCGGAAGCCTTTATGACGGGCAAGACGGGCGACGAAGTGCGCATGGACCTGCAGGCGCAGGGCTTGCCGGAAAGCGAAGTCGAGGCGCTGGTGCCGCACAAGACCTTCCCCGGCAATCGCCCCAGCAATACGATTCTGATGGACCAGCTGACCCCGACCACGCTGGGCGCCCTGATCGCGCTGTACGAACACAAGACGTTCGTGCAAGGCGTCCTGTGGAACGTCAACAGTTTCGACCAGTGGGGCGTGGAACTGGGCAAGGTACTGGCCAAGAAAATCCAGGCCGAACTGACGGGAGTAGCCCGTCCCGAACACCACGACAGCTCAACGAATGGCTTGATCGCCCTGGCCAAGGCCGCAAAAGCCGCATATTAAAGAGAGATAGATGAATATTTACGAGATCAAGGCAGTCAGCGACAAGCCCATGCAAGTGGGCGAATGCCCGCTATGGCATGGCAAGGAAGCGGCCCTGTACTGGGTCGACATCGATGGCCGCGCCGTACATCGTTTGCACCCGGCCAGCGGCCAGCAGGCGCAATGGAGTATGCCGACGGAGCCGTCGGCACTGGCTATCAATGCCGGAGGCGGTCTGATCGTGGCCTTGCGCAGCGGCTTCGCCCACCTCGACACCAAGACAGGCAGCTTGGCGCAAATCGCTCCCGCGCCATTCGACGTTGCCACCACGCGCTTCAACGATGGCAAGGTCGACCCAAGCGGCCGCTTTTGGGTTGGCACGATTTTCGAACCACGCAGCGCCGCTGCAGCAGAAATGTTTGTGCTGGAAAAAGGGCAGGTACGCAAGGTCTGGTCCGGCGGCATGACGGTATCGAACGGCCTCGGCTTCAGCCCGGACGGGCGCACCATGTACCACTCAGATACCACTACGCACCGCATCGATCGCTTTGATTTCGATGCAGCCACGGGAGCTATTTCCGAAGCGCAACCATTCCAGCGCTTCTCCACCGACAAAAAAGCGGCGGACTATGGCGGGCGCCCGGACGGCGCGGCCGTCGACAGCGAAGGCAATTACTGGTCGGCCATGTTTGAAGGTGGAAAAATTTTACGCTTCGCCCCCGACGGCCACCTGCTGGGCGAAATTACCGTGCCCGTGCGCTGCCCTACCATGGTGACGTTTGGCGGCCCCGACCTGCGCACCCTATACATCACCAGCGCCAGCCACAACCGCTCAGCTACCGAGCTTGCCGACTATCCGCTAACGGGCCACGTGCTGTCCGTGCGCGTGGACGTGGCGGGCCAGCCGGAAACGCCGTACCAGGCGTAACAATACCGGGGTCAAACCCTCAATAATAATACCGGGGTCAGACCCTCAATGCCGCCAACTCAGGGGCTTGTGCTGTCGCCCCGGGGGTCTGACCCCAGCTTTTCCGCCCCCGGGGGGTCTGACCCCAGCTTTTCGACCTTGGGTTGAAATTACCGGGCCAGCACTTTGCGGATGGTGTCAGCCAATTCCGCTGCCACAAACTTGGCCACATAACCGTCTGCGCCCACGCCCTTGACGTGGTCTTCGTTGGTCGAGCCCGTCAAAGACGAGTGAATCACCACGGGGATGTTGGAGAAGCGGCCATCGTTCTTGATGTTGCGCGTCAAGGTGAAACCATCCATTTCCGGCATTTCCAGATCCGTCAGCACCAGCGCGACCTTGTCTTTCGCCGTCTTGCCTTCGGTCGCCGCCTGGGCCGAGATCGCCTGCAGGCGCTCCCATGCTTCCTTGCCCGTCTTGGTCATGATGAACGGTACGCCCATCGCTTCAAGACCCTTTTCGATCAGCGAGCGGGCCAGCGAGGAATCATCGGCCGCAAGGATCACGGCACCGGCCGGCAAGCGCACTTGCGGGCCGATACTGTTCTTGTCCACGTCCGGGTCGCCCGACGGCAGCACGTCGCGCAAGATTTGCTCTACGTCCAGCACTTGCGCCAGGCGCGTCTTGTCCGTGTCGCCATCGAGGCGCGCGATACTGGTGACGAGGCCGCCACCGACGCTCGATTCGGCCGACAGCACCTGATTCCATTCCAGGCGCACGATTTCATCGACCTCTTCCACGGCAAACGCCTGTGTCGAGCGGGCAAATTCGGTCACCATCAGGATCTTCAAGCCGCTGCTCTTGCAACCGACCGCCATCGGCAAGTCGATCACGGGCACGATCTGGCCACGGATATTGACCACACCGAGCATGTGCGGGTGCGAACCGGCGACTGCGGTGATGGCCGGCATTTCCATGATTTCACGGACTTTGAACACATTGATGCCGAACAGTTCGCGGCTGGTCGAGTGATCACTGGTGCCCAGCTTGAACAGGAACAGTTCGAATTTGTTATTGCCTGTCAGGCTGGTGCGTTCATCGACATCTTGCTGCATTGAATTCATTGTGTCCCCTTGAGCCGTCATGTAAAGTTAAGCTGCCTACCCGTGATGCTGCTGGCAGCGCCAACTACACGTCGCACGTACGCCGGACGGCGGGTTCGGGGCATGGCCGGCGCTGCGTTTCAGTGTAGTTCGTACGACCAATAGTTGCTATCGTTTTCGGCTCCAATTATACGGTTTTTTACTTTCCTTAAAGCTACTTTACGCTGCCAACAGCGATCCTGAAAGCATTTCTTGACTTGCTTGTTGCTACAACGCAAATGATGATGAAGAGAATCGAAAATTTCCCTGGCAACCATGGTAGCTTTGAAAAGTCCGCTGCCAAGCGTGCCCGCGTACCTGCACCGGCGAACGGCATATAATGCGCTTGCGAGCGCCAATGGCAAGCAGACAGGGCTAAACTGCGACGCCAGACCATGGGATGTAGTAAAATTTCTTGCAATTGCCTGTTCTGCGTAGTAAATTTACACCATCGAATATAGTAGCGACAGACTGGCACTTCCGGTCGGCCTCCTCCCCGTTCCGGCTCTTTTACTTTTGCGACGACACTCACTTATGGCACTTACCGATTTTGACCTGGTCCTGTTTGGCGGCAGCGGCGATTTAGCAATGCGCAAGTTGCTGCCTGCAATGTATGCGCGCGACGTCGCCAACGATTTGCCGCCGACGGCGCGCATCATCTGCGTGGGCCGCCAGGACAGCGGCCAGGATGCGTTCTTGAACATGGTGGAGAGCAACTCGCGCCCCCATATCAAGGCCAGCACCCTCAATGCCGCCACCTGGAGCAAGTTTTGCGCGCGCATCGTGTATGTGTCGCTCAACGCCAGCGATGCGGCCACGTACGCGCCGCTGGTCGAAGCGCTGCGCGGCGATGCCGACCTGACGCGCGTGTACTACCTGGCCACGCCGCCGCACCTGTTTGCCTTGATCTGCGATAACTTGAAAGACAACGGCCTGGTGACGCCGAATTCGCGCGTCGTACTGGAAAAACCGCTGGGCCGCGACCTGGCCAGCGCCAAGCAGATCAATGCTGAAGTGGGCAAAGTCTTCCAAGAGTCGCAGATCTACCGTATCGACCATTACCTGGGCAAGGAAACTGTGCAGAACTTGCTGGCCCTGCGCTTTGGCAATATCCTGTTCGAGCCGCTCTGGCGCCGGGAATGGATTTCCGACGTGCAGATCACCATCGCCGAGAAACTGGGCGTAGGCAACCGCATGGGTTATTACGACACCTCGGGCGCACTGCGCGACATGCTGCAAAACCACTTGCTGCAACTGCTGTGCATCGTCGCCATGGAACCGCCGACCTCAATCGCACCGGACGCCGTGCGCGATGAAAAGCTGCAAGTGCTGCGCTCGCTGAAAAAATTCACGCCCACTACCCTGGCGCAAAACATCGTGCGTGGCCAATACCGCGCCGGTCACGTCGACGGCGCCACCGTGCCGAGCTACCGCGACGAGCCGGACGCGCCAGAGCATTCGCGCACCGAGACTTTCGTCGCGCTGAAGGCGGAAATCGACACCTGGCGCTGGGCTGGCGTGCCGTTCTACCTGCGCACGGGCAAGCGCATGGCCGACAGCCTGGCCGAGATCGTCGTGCGCTTCAAGCAGATCCCGCACTCGATCTTCAACCAGCCGACGTCCAGCTTCCAGCCGAACTGCCTGGTGATCCGTCTGCAGCCGGACGAAGGCTTGCGCATGAATCTGATGGCGAAAACCCCGGGCGACGGCATGCGCTTGAAACCGGCAGAACTGGAACTCGATTTCCGCGAATCGTTCAAGACCCCGCGCATGGATGCCTACGAGCGCCTGCTGCTCGACGTCCTGCGCGGCCAACTGACCCTGTTCATGCGCGGTGATGAACTGGAAGCGGCCTGGGAATGGGTCGAACCGATACTCGAGAACTGGGAACAGAACGACAGTGCGCCGATTCCCTACACGGCCGGTACCTGGGGTCCGGCTGCGGCCAGCGCCCTGATCGGGCGCGATGGCTTGCAGTGGCGTGAAGAGGCCTTACCCGAGGATTAACAGGCAACGCCATAGCCTGCCCTTGCAAGGCCATACCGTAACGCAGGCGTGGAGCGGTGCTCCACGAAATCCCTGTTCCACTGCTTCTTGAAGACTGGGACCGTGAATATCTGACTAAAGCCAGGACGGCAGAAATGCCGGGGTCGGACCCTGAGGGTCCGACCCCGGAACTTGCTTTTGGGGTGAAGAAGGACGCCAACTCAACGGGCATTAAGCCAGAAAATTAATCAATGCTACTCGACTCCATCCGCACCCAGCTCGATTCTCTCTCCAAGTCGGAGAAAAAGGTCGCGCTGGCCGTGCTTGACCAGCCTAACCAGACGGTCAGCCAGAACATCACCGCGTTGGCGAAAAGCGCGCAGGTGTCGGAACCGACCGTGGTGCGCTTTTGCCGCACCCTGGGCTATGACGGCTGGCATGAATTCAAGCTCAAGCTGGCGCAGGGCCTGGCGCTGGCCATGCCCGGTGCGAACGAGCAGCCGACGCAGGACGACTTGGCAGCAGATCTGGTAAATAAAATCTGCAGTCGCTCGATCAACACCCTGCTCGACCTGCGCAACAACCTGAACCCGGAAGCGATCCAGCGCGCGCTCGACATCCTGTCGCGCGCCAGCAAGATCGAATTCTATGGCCAGGGCACGTCGGGCATCGTGGCGGCCGACGCGCAACACAAGTTCTTCCGCTCGGGCGTGCCGACGGTCGCCTACAGCGACCCGAACATCCACAGCATCGCCGCAGCCCTGCTGCGCGGCGGCGACTGCCTGGTAGCCATCTCGCAGCGCGGCAACAGCCCCGCCCTGGTGCGCTCAGTGAAACTGGCGCGCCGCGGCGGTGCCGACGTCGTCGTACTGGCGCCATCGGGCACGCCGCTGGCCGACCTGGCGACCGTGCTGATCCCGATCGACTTGGTATTCAATACCGATCCCTACACACCGATTTCCGCCCGCCTGGCCTACCTGGTGGTGATCGACGTGCTGGCCGTGGGACTGGCCCTGCAGCGCGGGCCAGAATTTCGCAAGAAGATGCAGAACGCGCAGAAGGCGCTGCAGGAATTCGACATGCAGTTCGACTCTTTTATTGGCTAGATGGCATAAATCCGGGGCCCGACCCGGCGGGTCTGCCCCCGGCTCCCAATTTTTGGGGGGGCAAGACAAGCGTTCCCTCCCGCCACGGATACCGCCTGCTTTACCCCAAAAGCCACAACTGGGGTCGGACCCTGAAGGTCCGACCCCGGCACTTTAGCCCTTGGGTTAAAAGCGCCGCCACCGTCCCGCATTCGGTACAATAGCCTGGCAAGCCCTTTCACTTTCTCCCGAGCAGCCATGAACCAACTCGAACAACTCAAACAATTTACTACCGTGGTGGCCGATACCGGCGACTTCCAATCGATCCAGGCTTACACGCCACGCGATGCGACGACGAATCCTTCGCTGATCCTGAAGGCCGTGCAAAAGGACGAATACAAGCCGCTGCTGGAAAAGGCCGTACGCGACCATCCGAACGCCTCCACCAGCGAAATTATCGACCGCCTGCTGATCGCGTTTGGCGTGGAAATCCTGCAAATCATCCCCGGGCGCGTCTCCACCGAAGTCGATGCGCGCCTGTCGTTCGACACCGCAGGCACGGTAGCCAAGGGCCGCGACCTGATCGCCCTGTATTCGAACGCAGGCATTGCACGCGAACGCGTACTGATCAAGATCGCCGCCACCTGGGAAGGCATCCGCGCAGCGGCCATCCTGGAAAAGGAAGGCATCCGCTGCAACATGACCCTGCTGTTCTCGCTGGCGCAGGCCATCGCCTGCGCCGAAGCGGGCGCGCAGCTCATCTCGCCCTTCGTTGGCCGCATCTACGACTGGTACAAGAAGTCGACGGGCATCGATTACATGGGTGCGGAAGACCCGGGCGTGCAGTCGGTCCGGCGCATCTACAACTACTACCGCAAGTTCGGCTACCAGACTGAAGTCATGGGCGCGAGCTTCCGCAACACCTCGCAAATCCTCGAACTGGCCGGCTGCGACTTGCTCACCATCAGCCCCGACTTGCTGCAAAAGCTGGCCGACAGCGAAGCGCCGGTGGAGCGCAAGCTGAGCGCCGAAGCGGCGCCATCGGCCAGCATCGTGCACATGACGCTCAACGAAGAAGCCTTCCGCTTCATGATGAATGAAGACGCCATGGCGACGGAAAAGCTGGCCGAAGGCATCCGCGCTTTCTGCGTCGATTCCGGCAAGCTCAAACAGATGATCGCGGCGCTGCGTTAAGCGCCGATGCCTGTTGCAAAAAGCGGCCTCCGTGCAGTGCACGGCGCCGCTTTTTTTTACGCGATGGCATCGCGCACACGAGCAATGGCGCTAGAATAAAGCATCGCCACCCATCGCCGCCGCATGTCTTTTACTTCATCTGCCATCAGCATACGACTGGGACGCCGCGCCCGTGCCCGCATCGCCGAAAACGGCTTGTGCGCGCTTGACGTCGCCATCGTCCCCGCCGCCGCAGGCGGGCCGAAAGGCTTGATCCTGCACCAGCTCGATTGCTGGATGTTGCGCGACTTTCTGCCACAGGCGCCGCGCCCCCGCCACTTCGTCGGCGCCTCGATCGGCGCCTGGCGCATGGCCGCCGCCGTATTGCCCGACCCGCTCGCCGCGCAGCGCCGCCTGGTGCGCGAATACGTGGGCCAGCGCTATCCCGACAAACCCGATGCGACGCACGTCAGCCGCACCTGCCGCGCCCTGCTCGACGCCGTCCTCGATGGCCAGGATGCGCAGCTGCTGTCGCATGCGCAGCATAGCCTGTCGGTGCTGGCCGTGCGCGGTATCGGCGCGCTGGCACAGCCGGGAAAATGGCGCGACCGGCGCGGCTTCCTGCTCGCAGCAGCCGGCAATATGATGGCGCGCACACGTCTGGCCGCCTCACTGGAGCGCGTGGTATTGCATGCCGGGCCCGATGGCGCCAGTTGGCTACGCTCGCGCTTCGATGCCGTTCATACCCATTTCGTCCCGCTGGCGCAAGACAATCTGCGCGACGCACTGCTGGCCTCCGCTTCCATCCCGCTGCTGCTCGATGCAGTAACGGACATCGCCGGCGCACCGCCCGGGCGCTACTGGGACGGTGGCCTGGTCGACTATCATTTGCACTTGCCATACCAGCGCGAACCGGACCTGGTACTGTACCCGCACTTTGCCGAGCACATCGTGCCGGGCTGGCTGGACAAGGCCATGCCGTGGCGCCACGCGCGCAGCGGCGATAGCGCACTCGACAACATGATCCTCGTCTCGCCCTCGCCTGCCTTCGTGGCCAGCCTGCCCAATGGCAAACTGCCGGACCGGCGCGACTTCCGCCATTACGGACAAGACCATGCGGCACGCATGCGCGACTGGCGCCGCGCCATCGCAGAAAGCGAGCGCATGGCGGCCGCTTTCGCCCGCTGGGTGGAGCAGCCGGACTTGCGCCAGGCGGGCGAGCTGTAGCACGGGCGTGGCTGCAACAGTGAGCAAAACAGGATGTTTTTTCGCTTACCTATTGGTCACTTATCAGTGCATACTATGTTGCACAGGCAAGCTTAATCCCTCTGCGACAGGAGTCTCACCATGCACGCTCTCTCCCATCTTCGTATCGGCATCCGCCTGGCTGCAGGCTACGCCCTGGTGCTCCTGCTGTGCGTGATCTCCACCTCGTACGCGCTGTACAGTGCGCGCGTGAATACCGACGCGACCCGGGAAATGATGGAAAAACCGCTGGCCAAGGAACGTCTGATATCAGACTGGTATGTGCTGATTCACTCGGCCATCGCGCGCACCTCGATGATCGCGCGGAGCACGGATGAAACTCTGTCGAGCGTCTTTGCCGACACCATCGCCGACAGCAGCAAGCAAGGCGCTGAGCTGCTCAAGCAAATCGAAACCCTGCTCGTCAACGAGGAAGAAAAAGCCATCTTCAAGTCCTCCCTCGAGATACGCGTCAAATACCAGGATGCCAAGACCTCGGTGATGAACGCGCGCAAGGGCGGCAACGCGGCCCAGGCGGAAAGTATTTACAACGCCAGCTTTGCCCCGGCGGCGGCCAGTTACCAGAGCAACGTCAAGGCCCTGCTGGCGCAGCAGCGCAAGGCCATCGACGACACGGCGCACGCCATCGAAACGGCCAATGGACGCAGCTTCACCCTGTTGTTGTTGCTGTGTGGGCTGGTGGTGGCCTTGGGCAGCATCTGCGCCTGGCTCATCACGCGCTCAATCACCGTGCCCCTGCAAGCGGCCGTGAAGGTGGCCGAGACGGTCGCTGCGGGCGACTTGCGCACGCACTTCGGCGCGGCGGCCCGCGATGAAATCGGCGACCTGATGCGCGCGCTGCACGGCATGAACGAGGCACTGCGCAAGGTCGTGTCGGAAGTGCAGACGGGCACCAACGCCATCGCCACGGCATCGGGCGAGATCGCCGCCGGCAACCAGGATTTGTCGTCGCGCACGGAGCAGCAAGCCAGTTCACTGGAAGAAACGGCGTCGTCGATGGAAGAATTGACCAGCACCGTGAAGCAGAATGCCGACAATGCGCGCCAGGCCAATCAGATGGCGGTCGCCGCGTCTGGCGTGGCCGAACGCGGCGGCAGCATCGTCAGCCAGGTGGTCGATACCATGGGTGCGATCGACACGGCATCGACGAAAATCGTCGACATCATCGGCGTCATCGATGGCATCGCCTTCCAGACCAATATCCTGGCATTGAACGCGGCAGTCGAAGCGGCGCGTGCCGGTGAACAGGGGCGCGGCTTTGCCGTCGTCGCCACGGAAGTACGCAGCCTGGCGCAGCGCTCGGCGGCGGCGGCACGTGAAATCAAGACCCTGATCGGCGACTCGGTAGATCAGGTCAACAACGGCACGCGGCTGGTGCAGCAAGCTGGCAGCACCATGGGCGAGGTGGTCGACAGCGTGCGCCGCGTTACCGACATCATGGCCGAGATCACCGCCGCCAGCGCCGAGCAAAGTCTGGGCATCGACCAGGTCAACCAGGCTATCGCGCAGATGGATCAGGTAACGCAGCAAAATGCGGCCCTGGTGGAAGAAGCGGCAGCGGCGGCCGAAAGCATGCAGGACCAGGCGGCACGCCTGGCGCAGGTGGCGGCCGGTTTCCAGCTCGAACTCGTGGCCACGGCAGCGCCAGTGCGCGCCGCGCGACCTGCCAGCACCCAGCTGGCCAAGCCGGCGGCCAGGAGCGCGCCCGCCAGGCAGCCAAGCACTGCGGCCAAGAGCACGCCCGCTGCGCGCAAGCCCCAGGCAAACGTGGCTGGCGAACAGGATTGGGAAGAATTTTAAGGCGGGAGGACCAGTTTAAACGGGCAGCTTAAACAGACAACTTAAACGGCCAGCTTAAACAGTAATGCCGTTCAGTTAGTGTATTAGTGATGCTATTTTTAGCCCAAGAACGAGGACAGGGGTCGGACTCTGAGGGTCCGCCCCCTGCTCTTTGCCTCTGGGGTTAGCGAATTTACTGGCGCTCATAAATCACGCCAAAATCCTTAACTGAACGGCATTACAGCTTAAACAGACAGTTTAAGCTGGGCGGACTGCGCCTTGGTGCGCGAGGCGCCGTGTTTCAGGCGGCACGGGACAGCAGCGACGGCAATACATGGTGCGCCTGACATGGTTCCACGGCGCACTAGCAGCTTCTAATCTTCCAGGAACATTTGCTGCAGGTCGTTCAGGAAGCGCAATCCCAATGGCGTCGGGCCGATGATCTGGTGGTCGCGGTACAGCAAGCCTTTCGCTTCCGCAGCATTGAGCGGTTTGTCGATGGCGTTGATGGCCAGGCCAGTGCGCTCGGCGAACAGGTTGGGCGCAAAGCCCTGCGTCAGGCGCAGGGTGTTGAGCATGAATTCAAAACCCATTTCCTCGCGTGCCAGCTCGCGCTCTTCCTGCACCGGCTGACCCGCCAGTACCGCGTCCATATAGGCGCGCGGCTGCTTGTAGCGTGCCTGGCGCAGGACGCGGTGCGGGAACGAGATTTTTGAATGTGCGCCCGCGCCGATGCCCAGGTAGTCGCCGAACTCCCAGTAATTGCGGTTGTGGCGCGCCTGCCGGCCCGGCTGCGCGTAGGCCGACACTTCGTAGCGGCCATAGCCGGCCTGCGCCGCGCGTTCTGCCACCATGTCGGCGATGTCGGCGCTTTCGTCGTCGTCCGGCAGCACGGGCGGGTACTTGGCGAACAGGGTGTTCGGTTCGAGCGTCAGGTGGTACAGCGACAGGTGCGGCGGCGCGAACGACAGCGCCGTTTCCAGGTCCTGCTGCGCCTCTGCCAGCGTTTGCGTGGGCAGCGCGTACATCAGGTCGAGATTGAAATTGTCAAAGTTGGCGTGCGCGATTTCGACCGCGCGGCGCGCTTCGTTGTCGTCATGGATACGCCCCAGCGCCTGCAGATGGCGGCCATTGAAGCTCTGGATGCCGATCGACAGGCGGTTGATGCCGCTGGCACGGTAAGACTTGAATTTTTCCGCTTCAAAGGTGCCGGGATTGGCTTCCATGGTGATTTCGCAATTACCATCGAGCGGCAGCAGGGTGCGCACGTCCGACATCAGGCGCTCCAGTCCCGCCGCCGACATCAGGCTGGGCGTGCCACCGCCTATGAAAATGGTGTGGATCTTGCGGCCCCAGATCAGCGGCAGCGCCATTTCCAGGTCCAGGCGCAGGGCTGCCAGGTATTGCGCTTCCGGAAAGCCATCGCGCACTTCATGCGAATTGAAGTCGCAATACGGGCATTTTTTCACGCACCACGGGAAATGGATGTAGAGCGACAGCGGCGGCAGGGCCGTCAGGTTCAACGCGCCCGGCTGCAGGTACTTCAGCGCCGCGCCCGCCGCGCCGGAAATGCCTTCCTGCGGCGCGGGCGAGACTGCCGCCTTGGCGCCTGATTTGGCAACCGCACCGACCAGTTTGATCGGGATCATCGCAGGGTCCGCAACTTGTCGACCAGCGCGCGCAAGGCCTGGCCCCGGTGCGATAGCGCGTTCTTTTCATCAGACGTCAGTTCGGCCGCGCACTTGCCCAGCGCGGGAACAAAGAAATGCGGATCGTAGCCAAAACCGCCCTGGCCGCGCGGCGTCGCAATCATCTCGCCATTCCAGCGGCCATCGGCGATCACCGGCTGCGGGTCGTCCGCATGGCGCACGTACACCAGCACGCAGTAGTAATACGCGCACTTGTCGGCATGCGCTTCCAGGTCGGCGATCAGCTTGGCGCTATTGGCAGCGTCCGATTTCGGCTCGCCCGCATAGCGCGCCGAATACACGCCAGGGGCGCCGCCGAGCGCATTGACGCACACGCCGGAATCATCGGCTAGCGCCGGCAAGCCGGTCAGGCGGGCAGCGTGGCGCGCCTTTTGCAGGGCATTTTCCACGAAGGTGTGGAACGGTTCGTCGCTTTCCGGCACGGCGTACTCGCCCTGAGCATGGACGGAAAAACCGATGGTCGAGAGCAGCTCGTTGAATTCCTTGAGCTTGCCGGCGTTATTGGAGGCGAGAATGAGGCGTTGGGTCATGTCAGTAGTCCGGTTGAGGTGCCGACATTGTAAACCTTTTGCGTCCCCCTCACCGCGCCGCGCCGCTGCCGAAAAAACGGCAGCGGCAGGCTTTTTGCCGCGCGCGGCGAAGAAATAGCTGTCACTCCACGTCAGGATTACAGTCCCAGCGCCTGCTTCTGCATGACGATAAGATCGGCAATCCCACCGTGTGCCAGATCGAGCAAACGGTTCATGCCGGCGCGGTCAAAGGCGGCGCCTTCGGCCGTGCCCTGCACTTCGATGAAGTGACCGGCTTCCGTCATCACCACGTTCATGTCCGTGTCGCAGCCCGAGTCTTCCACATAGTCGAGGTCCAGCACCGGCATGCCCTGGTAGACACCCACCGAGATGGCGGCGACAAAGCTTTTCACGGGGATGGCGGCAATCGCGCCGCGCGCCTGCAGTTGGGAAAAAGCGTCATACGCGGCCACCATGGCGCCCGTGATCGAGGCGGTGCGCGTGCCACCATCGGCCTGGATGACGTCGCAATCGAGGTGCAGGGTGCGTTCGCCGAACGCTTGCAGATCAAAGGCGGCGCGCAGCGAGCGGCCGATCAGACGCTGGATTTCCTGCGTGCGGCCAGACTGCTTGCCGCGCGCCGCTTCGCGATCCATGCGCGTGTGCGTCGAGCGTGGCAACATGCCGTACTCGGCCGTCAACCAGCCCTGGCCCTTGCCCTTCAGGAAACCCGGCACCTTGTCTTCGATGCTGGCGGTGCAGATGACCTTGGTGTCGCCGCACTCGATCAGCACCGAGCCTTCGGCATGCTTGGTGTACTGGCGAGTGATGCGGATGGCGCGCAGCGCATCGACGGCGCGGCCGCTCGGGCGGGATTCAAATGTCATGGCGGGTGTCCTGTGTGATTGGAGTTGCGGCGCCGATTTTACCACTGCGGCGCCATCACACGGTGCAGACCGGGCTGCACACAAGATCCCTACAATCCTGCCCCGCCAAACACAATTTTCTTTACAATGCGGTAAAACGCACAGTAACCAGCAATTTTCAGGCCATCGCGCACTTTGGGCTTGTTTTGCGGCGCCGGCGGTATTGCCTGCGCTGGCTGATTAAGTGTATAAGTGACTGTATATAAGACCAAATCGGGGAATCCTTTGAGCATTTCAAGCATGACAGGCTACGCGGTTGCCACCAGCGAAGGGGCTGCAGGCACACTGACAATTGAAATCAAGAGCGTCAACTCGCGCTTTCTCGACCTGCAATTCCGGATCAACGATGATCTGCGGGCGCTGGAGCCTGACCTGCGCGCCGCCGTCATGTCTGCCATCACGCGTGGCAAAGTCGAGGTACGCCTGAGCTTTGGCCGCAAGGCAGCGACAGCCGGCACGCAGGCGCTGAACTTGCCCCTGCTGGCCGAACTGGCGCGCCTGCAAAACGAAGTGGGCCAGCATTTTGTCTCCGCCCCCGTCATGACGGTGGCCGAACTGCTGCGCTGGCCGGGCATCATAGAAGAAGCGCAAGTGGGGCAAGAGTCCTTGCAGGCGGACGTGGCCGCGCTGACCCGCCGCACCGTGACTGCCTTCGTCGACAGCCGCAAGCGCGAAGGTGCGGCACTTGAAACTGTGCTGGTGTCGCGCATCGAGGCGATGGAAGCCATCGTCAAGCGCATCACGCCATTGATTCCGCAAGTCGTGGCGGCCTTCCAGCAAAAAGCCATCGAGCGCATGCAAGATGCGCTAGGCCTGGCCAGCCAGGGCTCGAATTCGGCCCTCTCGCGCCAGGACGCCATGGAGCGCATACGCCAGGAAGTCATTTTGTACGGCATTCGCATCGACGTTTCGGAAGAACTGGCGCGCCTGTCGGCCCACCTGGGCGAAACGCGCCACATCCTCACCAAGGGTGGGCAAGTGGGCAAGCGCCTCGATTTCATGATGCAGGAACTCAATCGCGAAGCCAATACGCTGGGCGCCAAGGCTTCCGTCAAGGAACTGGCGGACGCCTCGATGGACTTGAAGCTGCTGATCGAGCAGATGCGCGAACAAGTGCAGAACCTGGAGTAAGCGATGAGCACGCCGCGTACATTGATACTCGCCTGCGCCACCGTGGCGCTGCTGGCAACCGGCGCGCAGGCGCAAACGACGCAGCAGCCATCGCCGTACGCGATCGAAAGCTGCACGTCCGGCTGCTTTATGCTCAAGGAGCGCGGCGCCGCCATCTACACGGGCGCCGATCCCGCTTCCTATCGCATCTGCTCGCGCAGCAACTTGGGCGCGGAAGTGTCCGTCGACAACACTGTCGTACGCCTCAATAACCGCGACTGCACCGATGTGAATGGCCGCACCATCATCCTCAATACGGGCGAAATCGCCCTGGGTCGGCTGCCACGCTGAGGCTGCTCTGGACGGTTTGTTTTTTATCATGCCGCAGGCAGGGACTGGCTCAGCGCCTTGCCTCTTGGTAAAATACCGGATTGGGCGCCGCCTGCGCAGGCATCGGCGCCATCACACGCCTATTGAAAGATCCGCATGAGCCACCCTACCGCCTTCTCGGGCAGCCTGTTCGTGGTTGCCGCGCCATCGGGCGCCGGCAAATCGACACTGGTCAACGCATTGCTGGCGCAAGAGCCAGGCATTAAATTGTCAATTTCGACGACCACGCGCGCGCCCCGTCCGGGCGAGCAGCACGGCCGCGAATACTACTTCACGACGGCGGAAGACTTTATTGCGCGCGCCGACCAGGGCGAATTCCTGGAATGGGCGGAAGTGCATGGCAATTACTATGGCACCTCGCGCATCATGGTGGAACAGCAAATGCTGGCCGGTACCGACATCCTGCTGGAAATCGACTGGCAAGGTGCGCGCCAGGTGCGCAAGCAATTCCCGCGCGCGGCCGGCATTTTCATCTTGCCGCCATCGATCGATGCGCTGGAAGAGCGCCTGAACAAGCGCGGCCAGGACGAGCCGCATGTGATCACGCGCCGTTTGCTGGCAGCCGGCGGCGAAATCGCACACGCTCCAGAGTTCGAGTATGTTATTATCAATGAAGAGTTTACGGTCGCTTTGTCCGAACTGAGCGCGATCGTGAGAGCGGCCCGTTGCCGGTTTGCGCAACAAGCGGCCCGCAACGCATCGCTATTCGCCCAACTGGGCCTGCACGCAGAGTAACGCGTCTGCACGTCAGTTCACACAGCGCCACGCACCACGCATAAAATTTAGGAGTTACTATGGCCCGTATCACAATCGAAGATTGCCTGAAGCAGATCCCTAACCGTTTCCAGCTGACCCTGGCTGCAACGTACCGCGCACGTCAGTTGTTGCAAGGCCACACCCCTAAGGTGGAAGCCAAGGACAAGCCTACCGTTGTTGCCCTGCGTGAAATCGCTGCCGGCAAAGTCGGCATCGAAATGCTGAAAAAGGTCCCGATGTAAGTGGGAACCCGCGTGCCGGAACAGTGCTGATCCCTGGTTCTACCGTATCCTTTATTCACACTGTAAAGCAACGCGACGTTTTATGAGTCTGACCCCAGCCGACACGACTTCTGCAGCACTGCCGCCCTTGGCCCCGCGCCAGGCGGCAAAAACACAGGGCGCGTCCGCGTCCGGTGCCGGTACGTCCACCGGGACCGCCTCCGCCACACCGACAGTCCCCGCCTTGGGCGTGGCCTCGGTCAGCCACCTGGCCGACAAGCTGGCCCAATACCTATCCCCTGCGGACCTGAAAAAAGTCAAGGAAGCCTACCGCTTCTCCGACGAAATGCATCTGGGCCAGATGCGCCGCTCGGGCGAGCCATATATCTCGCATCCGATCGCCGTCGCCGAAATCTGCGCCGACTGGAAACTCGACGCGCAAGCGATCATGGCGGCCCTGCTGCATGACGTCATGGAAGACCAGGATGTCAAGAAGGAAGAATTGATCGAGCGCTTCGGCGCGCCCGTGGCGCATCTGGTCGATGGCCTGTCGAAGCTGGAAAAAATCGAATTCCAGAGCCAGATCGAAGCGCAGGCAGAAAACTTCCGCAAGATGCTGCTGGCCATGGCGTCCGACGTGCGCGTGATTCTGATCAAACTGGCTGACCGCCTGCACAATATGCGCACGCTGGACTTCATGACGGCGGCAAAAAAACGCCGCATCGCCAGCGAAACCATGGAAGTGTATGTGCCGATCGCGCACCGCCTCGGCCTGAACAATATTTACCATGAACTGCAGGACCTGTCGTTCTCGCACCTGTATCCGATGCGTTACCGCACCCTGGCGAAAGCGGTCAAGGCGGCGCGCGGCAACCGGCGCGAAGTGGTCAAAAAGATCATGGAAGCGGTAAAAAGCACCCTCTCCATGGCCGAACTCGAGGCCGACGTCACGGGCCGCGAAAAGACCTTGTACGACATCTATAAAAAGATGCGCAGCAAGCATTTATCGTTTTCGCAAGTGCTGGACGTGTACGGCTTCCGCGTGGTGGTGGGCAGCTTTGCCGACTGTTACGTGACCCTGGGCACCCTGCACAGCCTGTACAAGCCCATGCCGGGCAAGTTCAAGGATTACATCGCGATTCGCAAGCTGAACGGCTACCAGTCGCTGCACACGACCGTCATCGGTCCGTACGGCACCCCGGTCGAATTCCAGATCCGCACGCAAGAGATGCACCGCACGGCAGAATCGGGCGTGGCGGCGCACTGGCTCTACAAGAGCGGCGAATCGAACCCGTCCGACATGCAGCAGCGCACCCATGCATGGCTGCAATCCTTGCTCGACATCCAGCAGCAGACGGGCGATTCGGCCGAATTCCTCGAACACGTCAAGGTCGACCTGTTCCCCGATTCCGTCTATGTGTTTACGCCGAAGTCGAAGATCATCGCCCTGCCGCGCGGCGCCACGGCCATCGACTTTGCCTATTCGATCCATACGGGCATCGGCGACCAGACCGTGGCCGTGAAGATCAACAATGAAACCTCGCCGCTGCGCACCGAGCTGCACAATGGCGATATCGTCGAAATCATCACCGATTCCTCATCGCGCCCCAGCCCCACCTGGCTGTCGTTCGTGCGCACCGGCAAGGCCCGTTCGGCCATCCGCCACCATTTGCGCACAATCAACCTGCCTGAATCGATCGCCCTGGGCCAGCAACTGCTGTCGCAAGCGCTGCAAGCGCTAAACATTGACGCCGAGCTGCCGGCGCCGCTGGTCGAACGCCTGCTCAACGAATCGAGCGCCAATTCCATGGACGAGCTGTACGCGGACATCGGCATCGGCAAGCGCATGGCCACGCTGGTGGCACGTCACATTTTTGGCCTGATCGGCGGCGAAGCGGCCAACATGCCCGTGGAGCACAACAGCGGCAGCGAACTCGACCCCGTCACCATCTGCGGCAGCGAAGGCGTTTCGGTGCAGCTGGCGCCCTGCTGTTTGCCGATTCCCGGCGACCAGATCATCGGCCAGCTGCGCCGCGACCAAGGCTTGCTGGTACACACCAGCGACTGCTCGCTAGCCAAGCGCCAGCGCGCCAAGGAACCGGACCGCTGGATCGCCGTGCGCTGGGGCACGGAACTGAACCGCCGCTTCGACTGCCGCATCAAGGTCCTGATCAACAGCGAACGCGGCATCCTGGCCCGCGTGGCGGCCGAAATCGGTGAATCCGACGCCAACATCATCTATGTGGGCATGGATGAAGACAAGGACAACGTCCTCGACCAGCTGCGCTTTACCGTGCAGGTCAAGGATCGCGTCCATCTGGCCGCCCTGCTGCGCAATGTGCGCCGGGTCGCTGGCGTCAACCGCATCTTGCGCGAGCGCAACTAACTATGGGGTCAGACCCGCCGGGTCTGACCCCAAGCTTACGCCTGCGGCTAATTTCCACGCTCTGCAACATGTCACAAAAAATCCTGATCACCAAGTGCAAATTCGGCATTAATACTGGTGCGCAACTGACTCAACTCTTTCAACGACCAAGCCCGTTGAAAAAGTTCACGATAAGCAGCCCGTACTTCCACCTGACTCCTACCCAAACGCCAATACAGCGGATGCGCAGTCACCAAGCTATCTTGTTCTCCACAAGCGTTACAGTGATAGCTGGACCAACGATACTCTCCTGACAGGTCAACCATTCCAGCGCGAACAGGATTGAGCTCTATATAGCGCTGACAAACAAGTAGGTATACCTCGTCTTGCACCAGGCAAGACTTATAACGGCCATCCCATATGCTTCCAGTCCTTCCGTAACGCCAATTGAAATATTGCGCATAACGCTGCGCCAACGACTTCATTAAACCAGCGGGAGTGGCGGAAGTATCTGCTGACAACAACAAATGCACATGATTAGTCATGAGCACGTAAGCATGGATTTTGCACGGATTCGCTTGCAGCGCCAGGCTCAAATAGGACAAATATCGCAGATAATCTTCTGCATCAAGAAAACATGCTTGCCTGTCAGCCCCCCGCTGCACTACATGCAAGGGCATGCCAGGCAAAAATAAGCGCGCGCCACGGGGCATAGCCAATCCTCACAAAACAAGGAGCCTTCAGTCTGACGAAATACGCCGCTTGCCACCGTGCGTCACCGCAAACTACGCCGCCCCCGGCGCCGGATACGTCACTTCCAGCAACTCCAGTTCCTGCTCTCCCTGCGGCGTGTTGAGGGTGATCACGTCGCCTTCGCGCGCCTTGGTGATGGTGCGGGCCATCGGCGAGACCCAGCTGATCTTGCCGTTCAGGGGATCGAATTCATCGATGCCGACGATGGTGATGGTGTGCGTTTCGCCGTCACTGGTACGATAGCTGACCGTGGCGCCGAAAAATACCTGGTCGTTGCCATGGTGTACGCTGGGATCGACGATGGCGGCGAGGTCCATGCGCTTGGTCAGGAAGCGGATGCGGCGATCGATTTCGCGCAAGCGCCGCTTGCCGTAGATATAGTCGCCATTTTCCGAACGGTCGCCGTTTGACGCCGCCCAATGCACGATGCGCACCACTTCCGGGCGGTCGACGTCGATCAGCTGCAGCAGCTCTTGCTTGATGCGCTCGTAGCCGGCCGGCGTGATGTAGTTCTTGGCGCCGGCCGGAATGGCCAATGCCAGTGCGACCGCTTCCTCATCGTCGTCGTTGTCGGATTCTTTTACAAAGGCTTTATTCATCTGCCTATTGTAGCCCCGCCAGCGTGCCACAGGCGCACCGGATGCCACGGCAGGCGGGCTTTTTTGACGTATCATCGAGGCAATCGCAGTCATCGCGGCCAACCTGCGCCGCACACAGAAACGGATGAAAAAATTCTACAGAGTCAGGCGTTGGCTGTTCGCGCCACTGGTCTACCTTGCCGCCATCTTCCTGCTGATCGAAGAATGGCTGTGGGTGACGGGCGCGCGCATCATGCAGGTGGTGGCGCAATTTCCGCCCCTGCAAGCGCTGGAGGCCTGGATCAAGCGCCTGCCGCCGTACTGGGCGCTGGCCGTCTTCATGCTGCCGGCCGTGCTACTGTTTCCCGTCAAGCTGCTGGCCCTGCTGGCGATCGCGCGCGGCCATGCGCTTTACGGCATCGGCGTGATCTTCATTGCCAAGCTGGGCGGCGCGGCCGCCGTGGCGCGCCTGTACAGCCTGACGCGCCCTGCCCTGCTCAGTTTGCCGTGGTTTGCGCGCTGGCATGGCCGCTTCATGGAAACCAAAGAGCGCTGGATCGCCCGCCTGCGCGCCACGCGTCCGTGGCGCCGCGTCAGCCGCCTGTCGGGCGCGCTGGGCCGCGCCCGCCGCGCCTGGTGGCAACGCTTGCGCAAGGGTGCGCCAGGCCGGCATCAGTCCCGACCGGCCAGAATACTGCGCCGCTTCGCCGCTTTTTGGCGTGCCCGCCGCAGATAAAGAAAGGCAATGCCATGCACGATACTGCCTGCCTAGCCCCCGCCATGCGCGCGGCGACGCCGGAAATTTACTTGTACGACGCGAGCAGCTTGCAATTGCTGGACGCCAATGATGCCGCCTGCGCCAACTTGCAATATGCACGCACGCAATTGCTGGCGATGACACCCTTCGCCCTGGCGCCGCAGCTCGACGCGCAACAACTGGCGGCCGTGCTGGCCACCCTCGATGACGGCATCGGTGCGCAAGCCCAGCTGCACGTTCAGCAGCGCCGCCGCGATGGCAGCCTGTATTCGCTCAGCCTGCAACTGTCGCGCGCCAGCCACCATGGCCGCGCCCTGCTCCTGGCCGAAAGCGAAGACTTGCGCACGCCACAGGCAACGGCCGCCGCCCTGGCGCAGGTGCAGTCGCGCTTTAACGCCATCGTCTCGAATACGCCGGGCCTGGTATACCAGTTCTGCCTGCATGCGGATGGGCGCGCCGCCTTCCCCTACCTGAGCGATGGCTGCCAGGCCTTGCTGGGTTTGGCCCCGGCACAGCTGCACGCGCGCCCGGAACTGTTTTACCAGCTGATCCTGGCCGACGACCGCGCCGCCTATCTGGAGTCGATGCAGGCCTCAAAAACCGCCTTATGGAGCTGGAACTGGGAAGGCCGGATCTGGATCGATGCCTGGAAAGATGTCAAATGGATCAACCTGCGCTCCACGCCGCGCGCGCTGGCCGACGGTACGGTGCAGTGGGAAGGCATCATGACGAATATTAGCGAAAGCCGGCTCGAACAAATCGAAGTACGCCAGTCGCGCGCGCGCCTGGCCGAACTGACGGCGCATATCGACAAGGTCAAGGAACACGAACGCACACGCCTGGCGCGCGAATTGCACGATGACCTGGGCGGCAATTTGACGGCGATCAAGATGGCACTGGCCATGCTGACACGCCGCCTGCCCGCGGACGACCCGCTGCTACAGGAAAAGGCCGACTATCTCGATGCCCTGGTCGACCGCAGCATCGATGCCGTGCACCGCATTTCGCTGGACTTGCGCCCCTCCATGCTGGACCTGGGACTGGTCGCCGCACTGGACTGGCAGGTGAAAGAGTTCGCGCGCCAGGCCGGCATCGAATGCCAGTTCATGTCGAACCGCCAGCATATCGAACTGGAACTGGACCAGGCGACCAGCCTGTTCCGCATCGCCCAGGAGGCGCTGACAAATATCGCCAAGCATGCGCAGGCCAGCAAAGTGAGCGTGCGCCTGGCCCGGCAGCGCCAGCATTTGCGCCTGACCATCGCCGACAATGGCGTCGGCACGCGGCTGTCTGACCGCGCCAAGCCGCAATCGTTCGGCATCCGCGGCATGGCTGAGCGCGCCAGCGCGCTCGGTGGCACCCTGAGCCTGACGGATGGGCCCGATGGTGGCACCATGCTGAGCATAAAAATCCGGCTGAGCACGCCGCGAGAGGCGATAATAGCGGCCGCAGCCAGCACACCAGCGCAAAGCGGACCGCCCTAAGGCTACGGGGTTGCCGCCGGGCGCAGAGATTCAGATAGGAAACAACGCAGTTATGAAAGAAAAAGCCACCATCCGGGTATTCATCGCCGACGATCATGCGATCGTGCGCGAAGGCTTGAAACAAATCCTCGCCGACACGCGCGACATCGTCGTTGCCGGCGAGGCTGAAAATGGCCACGATGCCATCAAACTGTTCCGCGCCTCGAAATGTCAGGTATTGCTGCTCGACATTTCCCTGCCCGACCGCAGCGGCATCGAGGTGCTCAAGCAGATCAAGAAGGAAAAGCCGGAACTGGCGGTGCTGATGCTCTCCATGCACCGCGAGGACCAATACGCGATCCGCTCGCTCAAGGCGGGCGCGGCCGGCTACCTGACGAAACAGAGTGCGCCGCGCGAACTGGTCACGGCCATTCGCCAGGTGGCGCAAGGTTTGAAATACATCAGCGCCTCGCTGGCGCAGGAATTGGCCAACACGGTAGGCGAAGACCATGAAACGGCATTGCACGACACCTTGTCGGACCGCGAATACCAGACGCTGGTCATGATCGCCTCGGGCAAGGCGGTGGGCGTTATCGCCGAAGAGCTTAAATTATCCGTAAAAACCGTCAGCGAATACCGCGCCCGCTTGTTGCTCAAGATGAAACTCAAGAACAGCGCCGAACTGACGCATTACGCCATACGCAATCAGTTGGTGGATTGACGAAAAAGTTGACGACACAGCGGCATGCCCGCTGGCATCGGGCGAATTGACAGGCCTTTTCCTTGCTTCTCGCACAATAAGTTCTTTGCCAACTCGCCTATCATGAGGATAATGAGAAATATCTGAAAAGGCTGCGTCTATATGTCCAGTAAATTGCCACCTTCACCAGCAAGCGTCCCCGCTGGCGCCACGCATACCGCCGCCGCTGCGGTGATGAATCCGGCCGATATCGCGCGCGAGGCGTTTCGCCGCCTGGCCACGCGACGCATCGCCCCTACGCCCAACGCCTACCGCGACATCTACAACGAGATCGCGGGCATCAGCGAACCGGCCGAAACGCCAGGTGCGCCTGCTGCGGTGCTGGCCGCCAGCGCCCCGCTTGACGGCGGCGCAGAAAACGTCCTGACGCAGTTTGCCGCCAAGATGAGCGAATCTGCGGGTGAACTGGGCGACTTTGGCAGACGTTTCCAGCGCGCCCTCAAAGCGCGCGACTGGGACAGCTATGCCCGCACGCTGGCGCAGCTGGCGGAAAAACAAGTCAAAAAAGGCGGCGGCATCGAATTGCCGCCCCTGCCGGACGGCGAACAGACGCGCACCCTGCGTGAATTGCTCAGCCGCACCCTGGGCTTTGCCGTTGCCACCTTGCTCACGGGCACGCCCGCGCTGGTGGAAGAGGCTGAATCGCTGGGCGCGGCCATCAAGCTGGCGCATACGGAAGAGGCGCTGAACGAAGCGGCGCTGCGCTTAAAGCAGCTGTGCTACCAGATCGAACTCAAAAGCGGCGATACGGCCGAACAGCAGGAATTGCTGCTGCGCCTGTTCAAGTTACTGCTCGACAACGTCAGCCAGTTGCTCGACGACGACAGCTGGTTGCGCGGCCAGGTCGATGCCGTGCAAAACCTGATCACCGGCCCGCTCGACCAGCGCGCGCTGGAAGACGCCACGCGCAGCCTGAAAGAAGTCATCTACAAACAAAGCCAGCTCAAGCACAGCCTGTCCGACGTCAAGCTGACGGTGAAGAACATGATGATGACCTTCATCGACCGCCTGGGGCAAGTGGCGGCCAGCACGGGCGACTTCCATGAAAAGATCGGCGGCTATTCGGAAAAGATCAGCCAGGCGGAAAATATCAGCGAACTGAACAGCGTTCTTGACGAAGTCTTGCGCGAAACGCGCATGGTGCAGAACGAAGCCTTGCGCGCCCGCGACAAAATGGTGCTGGCGCGCCAGGAAGTGCAGGATGCGGAACAGCGCATCCACAACCTGGAAGCGAAGCTCCAGCACATGAGCGAACTGGTGCGAGAAGACCAGTTGACGGGCAGCTTGAACCGCCGTGGCCTCGATGATGTATTTGAGCGCGAAACGGCGCGCTCCGACCGCCGCGGCACGCCGCTGTGCATCGCCATGCTGGACCTCGACGATTTCAAGCGCCTGAACGACACCTATGGCCACCTGGCCGGCGATGCAGCCTTGAAACACCTGGTCAAGATCGTCAAGGAAACCCTGCGCTCGATGGACGTCATCGCCCGCTTCGGCGGCGAGGAATTCCTCATCTTGCTGCCGGAAACCACGGTCGAAGCAGCCTCATCGACGATGACGCGCTTGCAGCGCGAGCTGACCCGGCATTTCTTCCTGCACGACAACGAAAAAGTCTTGATCACCTTTTCCGCCGGCGTAGCCCTGCGCCAGCCCAACGAAGAACAGGCCGAACTGGTCAAACGGGCCGACCGCGCCATGTACCAAGCCAAGCAGACGGGCAAGAACCGGGTGGTGGTGGCCGACTAAACGGCAACTTGCAGGCTGTCACACGCTACGCCCACCCTACGGTGGGTTTTTTTTTGCCTGCGCCCGGCCTGGGAGTACGGCGGCGCTGGAGCGGCCGACATGCCCCCCCCTGTGGCAATCTGAACATCGCGAACAATATTTCTTATATTTAATTATTTACACCCCTAAAGTTTAGTCAAAGCGTGCCGTCTACGCGTCCTCGCTTATGACAACTTGAGGGGCAATACAAAAAATATACTCGCTTCATTTTCCTAAACTTTACATGAGCCACTCCGTTAATGAATATAACTGCGGTGTGAGTGTCCCGGAAGGCAGGGGCAGACCAAGGTACAAGGCACATAGCCAAAACATATAGTAAGGAGCTTCAAAATGGCCTCAGTCATCAATACCAATACCTCGTCACTGAATGCGCAACGCAACCTGAGCACATCGCAGTCCGCCCTGTCCACATCATTGCAACGCCTGTCTTCGGGTTTGCGCATCAATAGCGCTAAAGACGATGCTGCTGGCCTGGCTATTTCCGAGCGTTTCACCTCGCAAATCCGCGGTCTCGATCAAGCCAAGCGCAACGCCAACGACGGCGTGTCGCTGCTGCAAACGGCCGAGGGTTCGCTGGCTTCGACGGGTAACATCCTGCAGCGCGTACGTGAATTGTCGGTGCAATCGTCGAACGCCACCAACTCGGCAGGCGACCGCAAGGCAATCCAGGCTGAGGTAGGCCAGTTGCTGTCGGAAGCCGACCGCATCTCGCAAACGTCGGAATTCAACGGCTTGAAACTGCTCGACGGCTCGTTCGGCACGGCATCGTTCCAGGTCGGCGCCAACGCTGGCCAGACCATCCAGGCCACGACCGCCAACTTCCGTACCAGCAACTACGGCAACAACGAGGCAACCAGCGCCGCACCGACCACGATCACCGGCGGTACCGCCTACAGCGGCGGCACCTTCGACATTCAAGGTCTGCAATCGGCAACGATTACGGCCAAGACAACGGACACCGCGCAATCGCTGGCAGCGACCATCAATGGTTCGACCGACAAGACGGGCGTGACGGCAACGGCCAAGACCGAAGAATCGGCCAAGTTTGTTGCGGGCAAAGTGTATTCGCTGGCAGTCAACTCCGACAACGCTACCGCCGCCAACGTCACCTTCACGGTCGGCGCAGCGCTCAATGCATCGGGCTTGGCCTCGGCAGTGAGCGCCTTCAATGACGTGTCGTCCACCACCGGCGTCACCGCCAAGTTGAACGATGCCAACGATGGCCTGGTGCTGACCAACGCTTCCGGCAATAACATCACGCTGAAAAACAACAGCACCGATGCCGGCTCGCTCGTGACCGCGGCGTCCATCGACTCGGCTGGCGCGGTAGGCACCACGGCCTCGATCGGCACTGGCGAGACAGCAAAGACGATGGGCTATATTTCGATGAACTCCGACAAGGGTTTCTCGCTGGGCAATGTCACGGCAGGCAACGGTGTTGTCGCCGCCTCCGCCAGCCTGAAATCGGTGGCCAGCATCGATGTATCGACCGTCAAAGGCGCTAACGATGCGCTGAAGATTCTCGATTCGGCCTTGTCGAGCGTCAACAGCCAGCGCGCTTCCTTCGGCGCCTTGCAGTCGCGTTTTGAAACGGCTGTGAGCAACCTGGAATCGACCTCGGAAAATCTGTCGGCTTCGCGTAGCCGCATCCAGGATACCGACTTTGCGGCGGAAACGGCCAAGCTGACGCGCGGCCAGATCCTGCAACAGGCTGGTACCGCGATGCTGGCCCAGGCCAACTCGCTGCCTAACGGCGTGCTGTCGCTGCTGCGCGGTTAATCACCGCCAAGTAGCACCGTAGCTTAGCCCTCCCCGGCCGGTCAGATGACGCATCTTGATCTGCCGGGGATTTTTCTTTAGAGGACAACATCATGGATATCCAGGCAACAGGCG
Organism: Janthinobacterium sp. CG_23.4; assembly: GCF_029892305.1. Classification (NCBI taxonomy): domain Bacteria; kingdom Pseudomonadati; phylum Pseudomonadota; class Betaproteobacteria; order Burkholderiales; family Oxalobacteraceae; genus Janthinobacterium; species Janthinobacterium sp. CG_23.4. Next base: position 3,660,912 of record NZ_JARXUX010000001.1, read on the forward strand.
GCATGCCAGCCGCACTGCAGCAGCGCGGCGCGGTCACGTCAGGCGGCACCACTGCCCCCAAGCCTGCAGCGCCAGCGCCAGCGCCAGCGACCACGGACAGCAAGCCCGCCGGCAAGGCCACTAGCAAGGAAGACGCGCAGTCCGAGCTGAAAGAGGTCAGGCAGGCCGTCAGCGACATCAACAAAGCCATGCAGTTCATGTCGCGCGAACTGGAGTTTTCGGTCGACACCGACAGCGATCGCACCGTCGTTAAAGTGATCGACCAGCAAACGCGCGAAGTCATCCGCCAGATGCCCACCAAGGAAGCATTAGAAATCGGCAAGGCCCTGGAAAAAGTGCAAGGCTTGCTGATTCGGCAAACGGCGTAAGCGCCCCCCTTCTGTCACCGCTTTGTGCATAGGGCAAACAGGCGGCCAAATACCCCTCTAAAGTACGGATGAAATGTGCCGTTAACTGGTTATATTCATGCATTCCCTAGGAGGTCATTGTGGCTGTTTCATCCCTCAGTACTGGTGGTGTCCTTGATGTAAATGGCCTGGTCAGTCAACTGATGGCCGTGGAGAGCCGCCCCTTTGTCGCCATGCAGAACAAAGAGAAGGCCATCACCACCCAATTATCGGCCTATGGCACCCTGAGCGGCGCCGTCGGCGCATTCCAGACCACCGTCACCGCCCTGGCCGACTCCTCGAAATACAAAGTGGCCAATGCCAGCTCTTCCGACATCACCATCCTGACCGCCACGGCGGGCAAGGATACCGTCAAGGGTAACTACAGTGTCAATGTGAGCCAACTGGCACAGGCGCAAACCGTCAGCGCCGCCGGACAAGTCAGCACCAGCGCGCTGATCGGCTCTGGCGCCAGCACCGTGCTCACTTTTGACTTCGGCAGCGTCACGGGCGGCACCCTGGCCGACGGCAAGTATACGGGGGCCACTTTCGATCTCGATGCGACGCGCACGGCGCGCACCGTCACCATCGACGGCAGCAACAACTCGCTGCAAGGCATCCGCGACGCCATCAACAAGGCTGGCGTCGGCGTGACCGCCAGCATTATTTCCGACGGTAGCAGCACGCCGAACCGCCTGGTGCTGACCTCGGACAAGAGCGGCGAAACGTCGAGCATGCGCGTTTCCGTCGCTGGCGACCAAGACTTGAGCGATTTATTGTCCTACGCGCCGAACGGTACGCAGAACATGAAGCAAAGCAATGCTGGCCAAAATGCCAAACTGACCGTCAATGGCGTAGCCATCACCAGCCAGACCAATAGCGTCGACAACGCCGTGCCGGGTGTCACGATGTCGGTGCTGAAGATCGGCACCAGCAATGTCGGCATCAGCACGGACACCTCCGGCATCAAGACGGCCTTGAACAATTTCGTCAAGGCCTACAATGAGCTCAATACGACCATCACCGGCCTGACGGCCGTCACGCCGGACCAGAAGCAGGGTGCGGCGCGCACGGGCGGCCCGCTGGTGGGCGACTCGACCGCGCTGAGCTTGCAGGCGGGCTTGCGCAAGATGTTTGCCAGCAACGTGCCTGGCTTGTCAGGCAGCGTGACAAGCCTGAGCCAGTTGGGCGTCGCCTTCCAAAAGGATGGCACACTCAAGCTCGATACGGGCAAGCTGCAAACGGCCATCGACAAGAATTCGGAAGACGTCATCAAGCTGCTGGCCACCTCCGGTTCGACCACCGACAGCCTGGTCAGCTTCGTCAGCTCGACCAGTAACTCGACGGTTGGCACCAAGCCCATCTCGATTTCCAAGCTGGCCACGCAAGGCACCCTGGTGGGCAGCGCGCCAGCGGGCCTGAACATCATCGCCGGCGTCAACGACAACCTCTCGATGACGATCAATGGCGTCAGCAGCAAGGCCACGCTGGTGCCGGGCGCCTACACGGCGGAGAGCCTGGTCAGCCATCTGCAGTCGCTGATCAATGGCGCCTCCGGCAGCACCGACAAAACTGTCGGCGTGACGGTCAAGCAGGAAAACGGCATCATCAGTATTACCTCGAACAAATATGGTACCGCGTCGAAGCTGGAAATTACCGGCAACGGCGCCGATGGACTGTTTGGCAGCCCGACCATGACCACCGGCGTGGACGTAGCGGGCACCATCGACGGCGCCGTGGCCGTCGGCAGCGGCCAGACCCTGACCGGTTCGCCAGGCTCCGGCAGCGCCGGCATTGCGGTGCTGGTCAACGGCGGCCAACTGGGCAGCCGGGGCACGGTGAACATTTCGAAAGGCGTCAGCGCGCTGTTTGCCAGCACTACCGACAGTTACCTGGGCACGTCGGGCCTGATTCAAAACAAGAATGATGGCTTGAACAAGAGCATTTCCGATATCACCAAGCAGCGCAGTGCGCTCAATAGCCGCCTGACCCTGACCGAAGCGAGGCTGCGCAAGCAATACAGTTCGCTCGACGTGAAGCTCAGTTCGATGAACAGCACCACCAATTATTTGACTCAGCAACTGGCGAAGCTGTCTTAGAGCTAATCAATATCCACTAGAGGAAAACAAATGTTTGGATCATCAAACAAAGGCGCGCAATCCTACGCCAAGGTTGGCCTGGAAACAGGCATAGGTGCCGCGTCCCCGCACAAGCTGATCGCCATGCTGTACGACGGCGCGCTGGTAGCCGTGCTGAGCGCGCAGATGCACATGAAAGCAGGCAATATCCCTGAAAAGGGCAAGTCCATTTCACGCGCTATGCAGCTGATCGACCAAGGACTGCGCGCCAGCCTGGACAAGAATGCGGGCGGCGAGATCGCCGAAAACCTCGATGCGCTGTATGAATACATGGGCGCGCGATTGCTGACGGCGAACCTGAAAAATGACTTAAGCATCCTCGATGAGGTACAACGCCTTTTGACCGAACTGCGCGACACCTGGAACGCCATAGGCACGCCTTCCGGCATCAATATTGCCGCTAGCGATGCATCTGTTACCCGCATCTCCAACTATGCGAGCGCCTGATCCATGATGACGAATCAAGAAGTCCTGAGCACCTACGAAACCATGCAGTCGCTGACGGGTCAGATGGTCACCGCCGCCAGCAACGCCGACTGGGACGCCCTTGATGCGCTGGAGCAGCAAGTGAGCGCGCATGTGGCAACACTGAAAGCGAATGAAGAAAAGGTCGTGCTGGAAAGCGCCGGCCGCCAGCGCAAGGTCGCCCTGATCAAGCAGATCCTGGAAGACGACCGCAAGATCCGCGACCTGACCATGCCGTGGATGGCGCAATTGTCTAATCTGATCAACAGCACGGGCACCGAAAGGCGCCTGGCCAACGCCTACGGCGTCTAAACGCCCACGGGGCAAGGTCTTATATCATGTTGCCGAAGATGGATGCCATCGGCATGACGCCCCTCACTGCGGTCAAGGGCACGCGCCCGGCCGACAGCGTCGGCGACCCGCGCCAGGCCGAGTTCCAGCGTTCGCTGCAGGGCCTGATCGGCAAATCCATGCAAGGCCAGGTGCTGGCCCGCATGGGCGATGGCAACTACCTGGTACGCGTGGCAGGCACGCCGGCCCGCATGCAGCTGCCCGCCGGCGCCCAGCCGGGCACCGACGTTCCGCTGACCTTGATCGGCATCAATCCCCGTCCCTCGTTTCAGATAGGCAATAATCGCGACCAGCCCGCCAGCGCCCTGCTGACGTATGCCGACGCCGAAGCAGAACCCGCCGCCCTTGAAGCGCGCGGCCCCCAGGCCGGTGCGGCCGAAGCGGGCACGCGCGCCAGCAGCACGGCCGCCACCCTGCTCAGCCGCGCACCGCTGACACCAGCGAACTTGCTGCCCGCCCTGGCCGGCGACACGCCAGCACCAGAGCTGAGCACCACTGCGCGCGCTATCAGCAGCGTGCTCAGCCAGGCCGAAAGCGTACCCGGCGCACCGCTGGCGCTGCTCGGCAAGACGCCGCTGATGGCTAGGCCGGGGGCCGATCCGGCCCAGGTGGCGCAAAAGCTGCGCGACACGGTCGGCAGCAGCGGCTTGTTCTATGAATCGCACGTGGCCGAATGGGCCGAAGGCAAGCGCCCGCTCGCTTCGCTGCTGCTGGAACCGCAAATGCAAAAGGCGGCGCCGGGCGAGACGCCCAGGACGGGCACCGACCTGGCCTCGGCGCAGCTGATCAATTTACAGCTGCACACGCACGAACAGGCGCGCGTGCAATGGCAAGGCGAAGCCTGGCCAGGCCAGAAGATGCAGTGGGATATCAGCCAGGATGCGCCACAAGGCGGACAGCACGCGAGCCGCAACGGCGACGAGGAAGCGACCGCCTGGCGCAGCAATGTGCGCTTCCAGTTCGCCCTGCTGGGCGACTTGGCCGCGCACGTGCTCTTGCAGGGCGGGCGCGTGCACATCGAGTTGCAAGCGGGCAGCGAAGGCAGCGCCGACACCTTGCGCCAGCATGCGGCGCGGCTGGAAGCGTCGCTGGCGGCCGCCGGCTGGCCCCTGTCCTCCCTCAGCATCGCCAGCAAGCCGGCGGCGGCCGACGCGCCAGCAGCGGTGCCAGCGCAGATGGCCGCAGAAATGGCAACGGAGACAGCAGCAATACCAATAGCAGCAGGAGCAGGAGCAGGCGATGCCTGACGATACCAAGCGCAAGGTGCCGCAGACGGCCGTCGCCCTCGCCTACCAGAGCGGCACGCCGGCACCCAAGGTGGTGGCCAAGGGCAGTGGCCTGGTCGCCGACAAGATCATCAGCACGGCGCGCGAACACGGCGTCTTCGTGCATGAATCAAAGGAATTGGTAGCGCTGCTGATGGATGTCGACCTCGACCGTCAGATTCCACCGGGCCTGTATCGGGCGATTGCGGAACTGCTGGCATGGTTATATTATATTGAATCTGCGAATGGCGGACCGATCCCGCCGCCGCCCGACACCAGCGTCAACCTCACCGATACATAGACAGGCATCAATGCAAGCACATATTATGGATTCCGGCCTCGAAAACTGGCATGACTTTGAAGTCGAGTCGCGACGGGAAATCATCTCCTTGCTGCGCAGCATCAGCGAAAAGAACCAGCTGATCCGTATGCTGATCCACGGTGAATCCGATGTGTGCGTCACCTCTATCCTGGAAGTCGATGCCGAACGCAATATCGTCATCCTCGACCGTTCCGTGAATGCCGACCAAAACCGTCGCATGGTGGTCGCTACCGGCATCTCGTTTGAAACGTCGCTCGACAAGATCCGCATCCTGTTTGCCAGCCCCATGGTACAAGAGTGCAATTATGGCGGCACGCCCGCCTTGAAAATTGCCATTCCAGAAACACTGATCCGCTTGCAGCGGCGCGAGTATTACCGCATGAGCACGCCCGTGAGCAATCCCGTGCGCGTCTCGATTCCCCTGCCACCCTCGCTGGGCGGCGCCAACACCCTGTTTCCACTGGCCGACATCAGTTGCGGCGGTATCGCCATCCTGGACAATAAATTGATCATGGGCGAGACCATCGGCCGCGATTATCCGGGCTGCCGCATCGACTTGCCCGAGGTCGGCATGGTCACCGCCACCTTGCAAATTCGCAATTCGCTGGACATGACTCTGCTCAACAATAAGCTGAACCGTCGCCTGGGCTGCCAGTTCGTCGACCTGCCGCGCAGCATGCTGGCGCACGTGCAACGCTATATCACGCGGCTCGAACGCGAGCGCAATGCGCGCATGGCGGGGTTAGGTTAATAACCCAAAACGAAGACTGGGGTCGAACCCTGAGGGTTCGACCCCGGACCTTGCACTTGGGGTTGTCATGACTTAAACCTGCATATTCATGATCTCGTGATACGCAGAAACCAGTTTATTCCTCACCTGCACCGTGGCCTGGAATTCGATGCTCGATTTTTGCATCGACACCATCACGTCCGACAGGCTGACCTTTTCGTCGCCCATGGTAAAGCGCCGACCCAGCGCCGACGACGCTTGCTGCGCACCGCTGACGGAATCGAGCGCGCTCTTGAAGGCATCGGCAAAGTTCACCTTCGCCGCCGGCGCCTCGGTCTGGATCGCCGGTATTTTTGCCTCCGGCCGCGTGGCTGCCGACTTCAGTTGCGCGATCATCGCCTCGATCCTGCTGCTATCGATACCGCCTGTTTTCACTTTGCCTCCCGATTCTGGTCTGCTGCATAACTGTTCCTTGCCTGTTGCACCCAGAGAACAAAACTCTGGCTTGCAAGGCAACGACGGGTACAATAACTTCCGTCACATGTTGCCAGGGTTCCACAATACCAGCGCCAACACCAGCCGCTCGGCCGAGCAGGCGGCAAAAGCGCCTTCTGTTTGGACGATTGAAGCGCGTGACAGTGGCGGATAATTCTGCCTATCGCCCCTCCTCACGAGGAAGCGGACCCCGCGCATCACCCAATATCCGTCAAACCACGCGCCCTGGAAGGCAATCATGGCTGTAGCCGAAGAAATCGATGTGAACCGCATACCGCCGGAACCGGCGCCTGCCCGCTCGCCCGTGGAATCCGTGCAAGCCTTCGCCAAGACGCCGATGGGCAAGAATTTTCTGCGCGGCCTGGGCGTGGCGGCACTGATTGCCATCGGCGTGGCGCTGTACATGTGGAACCAGCCGCCCGAGTACAAGGTCCTGTTTTCCAACTACACGGACCGCGACGGCGGCGCCATCACCGCGTCGCTGGACCAACTGGGCATCAAGCACAAGTTTTCCGAAGGCGGCGGCGCCATTCTCGTGCCGTCCGAACAAGTCCACGACGCGCGCCTGAAACTGGCCGCGCAAGGCTTGCCGAAAGGCGGCAACGTGGGCTTCGAACTGATGGAAAACCAGAAGCTGGGCGTGTCGCAATTCCTGGAACAGGTCAATTTCCAGCGTGCGCTGGAAGGCGAACTGGCAAAGTCGATCGAATCGGTGTCCGCCGTCGATACGGCCAGAGTCCACCTGGCCCTGCCCAAACCGTCCGTCTTCGTGCGCGACCAGCAAAAACCGACCGCCTCCGTGCTGCTGAACCTGCATCCGGGGCGCGGCCTTGACCAATTGCAGGTCAGCGCCATCGTGCACCTGGTGGCGTCGAGCGTGCCGGAACTGTTGCCCGTCAACGTCACCGTGGTCGACCAGGCCGGCACGCTGCTGTCGAACCAGGAAAAAGACAAGGACCGCGCCAATGGCATCAAGAGCCTGGACCCGAACCAGCTAAAGTACGTACAGCAATTGCAACAAAGCGTGATCAAGCAAGTCGAATCGATTTTGCTGCCCATCGTCGGCGAAGGCAATGTACGCGCCGAAGCGACGGCCGACGTGGACTTCTCGCAAAGCGAGCAGGCGGCCGAAACCTACAAGCCCAATTCACCGCCGGAAGCGTCCACCATCCGCAGCCAGCAAACGAGCGAATCGACGGGCGCCGGCAATGCCAACCCGTCCGGCGTGCCGGGTGCCTTGTCGAACCAGCCGCCGGGCGTGGCCACGGCACCATTGAGCGCCGAAGCGCCAGGCGCTGCGGCTGGCGCGCCGACGGCACCGACCCAGAAAGAATCAACGACAAATTACGAAGTTGACAAGACCGTGCGCTACGAGCAGAAATCCATGGGCGGCTTGCGCCGCCTGTCGGTCGCCGTCGTCGTCAACTACCGCCGCAGCTTCGACAAGGATGGCAAGGTCACGGTGAAGCCGATTTCGCCTGCCGAAATGCTGCAGATCAATAATCTGGTCAAGGAAGCGATGGGCTACAACAAGGAGCGCGGCGACAGCTTCAGCGTGGCCAACTCGCCCTTCGACGGCATCGATCGCGCGCCGGAAGGCAAGCCGGAGTGGTGGCGCGATACGGCCAACCTGCCGCTGGCGAAGGAACTGGCGAAATTTCTCATCACGGCCCTCATTTTGCTGTATATCTTCATCAAGATCGTGCGCCCGATGCTGCGCCCGGTGATGCGCAAGATCGACGATTTCGGCGCGCCACCGCCCGTCATCGAGCCGGAAGTGAGCAAGGAAGACGAAGAAAACGAAGTCCTGCTCAGCGAAGCCGAGCTCGAAGAGCTGGAAGCAGACACGGCACGCGGTTATCGCGAAAACCTGGCGATGGCGAGGAAACTGGCACAAGAAGACCCACGCGTGGTGGCCAACGTAATCAAAGCATGGATAGGCAATAATGACTGAAACAACGGGACTGCAAAAAGCATCGATCCTGATGCTGGCACTGGGCGAGAGCGAAGCGGCCGAGGTCATGAAGTTTCTCGGCCCGCGCGAAGTGCTGAAACTGGGCGCCGCCATGGCCACCATGAAGGGCATCGCCCACGAACAGGTGGTCGAAGTGCTGGGCGACTTCCGCGCGCAAACGGAGCTCAATTCCACGGTCGGCCTCGATTCGGACGAATACATCCGCCAGGTGCTGACCAAGGCGCTGGGCGACGACAAGGCATCCGTGCTGCTATCGCGCATCCTGGGCGGCAAGGATGCGTCCGGCATCGAATCGCTGAAGTGGATGGATTCACAATCCGTGTCCGAGCTGATCCGCAACGAGCACCCGCAGATCATCGCCACCATCCTGGTCCACCTGGAGCGCGATCAGGCGTGCGAAATCCTCGGCCATTTCACGGATCGCCTGCGCAACGACGTGGTGCTGCGCATCGCCACCCTGGACGGCGTACAGCCGGCCGCCTTGCGCGAACTCAACGATGTGCTGACGAAACTGCTGTCGGGTAACGAAAACATCAAGAAATCGTCGCTCGGCGGCGTGCGCGCGGCGGCCGAGATTTTGAACTTCATGAGCGGCGAGCAGGAAGGCTCCGTCATGGACAATATCAAAAACTACGATAACGACATGGCGCAAAAGATCATGGACGAAATGTTCGTCTTCGACAACGTGATCGATATCGACGACCGCGGCATTCAATTGCTGCTGCGCGAAGTGCAGTCGGAAATGCTGATCATCGCCCTGAAAGGCGCCTCGCAAGAGCTACGCGACAAGATCTTCAGGAACATGTCGCAGCGCGCCGGCGAGATGATGCGCGAAGACCTGGAGTCGAAAGGCCCCGTGCGCTTGTCAGAAGTGGAATCGCAACAGAAACAGATTCTGCAAATCGTGCGCCGCCTGGCGGACGAAGGGCAGATAGTACTGGGTGGAAAAGGCGAGGATTCGTTTGTCTAATTTAATCCCCAAAGAGCAACAAACTGCTTACCAGCGCTGGGAAATGACCTCGTTTGGCGACGAGCGTCCCAGCGTGGTGGCGGCGCGCAAGCTGCTCGAACCCGAGCCGGAACGGCAATTCGACCCGGAAACGGATCCCTACGGCGAGCTGGAGCAAGAAGAGCCGGGGCCGCCGCTCGCCTATCCGACGCAAGAAGAAATCGACGCCATCCGCGAAGAAGCGCGCGCCACGGCCTACGATGAGGGCCGCGCCGCCGGCTATGCAGAAGGCCACGCGGCCGGCCATGCCGATGGCCATGCGCAATCGTATACCGAAGGCAAGGCGGCCTCGGACGTGGAACTGGCGCATCTGCAAAGCATCGCCGTCGACTTCGGCACGGCCGTGCACCAAGCCGATGAACTGATCGCCAACGAAGTCATGGAACTGGCCTTGCAGTTGGCCAAGAGCATGCTCAAGGCCGCCTTGCCCGTGCGCCCGGAACTGATGCTGCCGCTGGTGCGCGAGGCCATCGAATACTTGCCTGTGCTACAACAACCGGCCTTGCTGATACTCCATCCCGACGATGCGCAAGTGGTACGCGACGGCATCGGCGACGAGCTCGACAAGAGCGGCTGGCGCGTCATCGAAGACCCGAGCGTGGAACGCGGCGGTTGCAAGATCGACACGGCCAGCAACCAGATTGATGCGCAAAACGCCACCCGCTGGCAGCGCCTGACGCATGCGCTGGCCAAAGACCTGGACTGGCTGGCGCCGTGAACGATTGCGTCAAAGGCACGCAAGCCCATGCGGCGCGCTGGCGCGCCTACCTGAGCGACTGTTCGGCCGTGCTCGGCTTTGTGGAACCGATGCAAATATCGGGCCGGGTCACGCGCGTGGCTGGCCTGGTGATGGAAGCGGTGGGCCTGCGCCTGGCCGTCGGCGCCGCCTGCACCGTGCCGCTGCCCAATGGCGGGCGAGTCGAGGCGGAAGTGGTCGGCTTTGAAGGCGAGCGCCTGTTCCTGATGCCGCAAAGCGACGTCGAAGGCATCGTGCCCGGCACGCGCGTGTTTTCCGTCGAACCGGCCATTCCCCGCCCCGGCAGCGTGGCGCATCCGCGCCGGCGCCCCAGCGACCGTGCGCGTCACCTGCCCGTCGGGCCGCAACTGCTGGGCCGCGTGCTCGACGGCGCGGGCCGCCCGCTCGACCAACTGGGTCCGCTGCACACGACCGACAGCGCCCCCATCAATGTACGCCCCGCCAATCCCCTGGGCCGCGCGCCCATCGTCGATACGCTCGATGTGGGCGTACGCTCGATCAATGCCATGCTGACCGTGGGCCGTGGCCAGCGCATGGGCTTGTTCGCCGGTTCCGGCGTGGGCAAGAGCGTGCTGCTGGGCATGATGGCCCGCTACACGGAAGCGGACGTGATCGTCGTCGGCCTGATCGGCGAACGGGGCCGCGAAGTGAAGGAATTCATCGAGCAAATCCTCGGCGCCGAAGGCCTGGCCCGCTCCGTCGTCGTGGCGGCACCGGCCGACACGCCGCCGCTGATGCGCTTGCAGGGCGCCGCGTATGCGACGGCCATTGCCGAGTACTTCCGCGACCAGGGGCAAAATGTATTATTGATCATGGATTCGCTGACCCGCTACGCCATGGCACAGCGCGAAATCGCCCTGGCCATCGGCGAGCCGCCTGCCACCAAAGGTTATCCGCCGTCCGTCTTCGCCAAGCTGCCCGTGCTGGTGGAACGGGCCGGCAATGGCGAGGAAGGCGGCGGCTCGATCACGGCCTTCTACACCGTGCTGACCGAGGGCGACGACCAGCAAGACCCGATCGCCGACTCCGCGCGCGCGATTCTCGATGGCCACATCGTGCTGAACCGGCGCCTGGCCGAGGCGGGCCATTATCCCGCCATTGACATCGAGCAATCGATTTCGCGCGCTGCCCACTCGATCACCACGCCTGCACACCAGCAGCAGGCGCGCAAGCTGAAACAGCTGTATTCGCGCTATGAACGCAGCCGCGACCTGATCAGCGTGGGTGCCTACAGCGCCGGCACCGACCCGGTGCTGGACCAGGCCATCGCCCTGCATGAAAAGATCGAGGCATTTTTACAACAGCAAATCACGGAGCGGGTCAGCATGGACGAGAGCTTGGGGCAACTTACCGCTCTATTCGACTGATGAGCGCTTGCATGGCGGGAATATAATCGGGCATGGCCTCTCCTTCCCAACTTGCAACCCTGATTGACCTTGCCCAGCGCGAAACGGATGATTGCGCCAAGCGCCTGGGCGCGGCCCTGAAGGCGCTCGACGATTGCCGCCAGAAGCTCGATATGCTGTCCGGCTACCGCGATGACTATGCCAAGCGCTTCGAGGCGAGCATGAGCAACGGCATGACGCCCATGGCCTACCGCAATTTCCAGGCCTTCATGCTCAAGCTCGACAGCGCCATCATGGGTCAAGAGCAAGTAGTCAAGCACGCGCAGGCACGCAGCGACAATGAAAAGCAGCGCTGGCAGGACGCCGAACGCAAGCGCATGTCGTACACCACCCTGAACAACCGGGCGCAGGAACAGGCGCTGAAGCTGGAAAACAAGCGCGACCAGAAAGCAATGGATGAGCACGCGGCGCGACAAGCCTATTACAAACGCTAAGCTACACTGAGGCAGCATCATGCAAACCCTGCAAAACCCGATTTCCCAGATTGTCTCGCCGAACGCCACGCCGGGCACCGCCAAGCGCAGCCAGCCGCCCACCAGCGGCACGGCGGGCGACTTCCAGCGCACCTTGAACCAGCAGATCGAACAACGCCAGGCCAGCCGCAACAGGGAGCAAGCAGCAGCACCGGCCGCAGCTGCGGCCCGGACCGCCAACCCTGCCGCCCCGCAAGCCCCCGCCAAGGCGCCGGCCAAGGAAACGCAGCCAACGCAAGTGGACAAGGAACAGGGCGGCAACAGTGAACTGCCGTGCGCACCGGCCAGCGAAACGGCCGCGCCCGCCACCGGCGACCGCACCACGGCCGAGGCCAGCATGCTCGCCACCGCCACCGCGCCAGTAGTGCCGCCAGCCGATCCGGCCGCCGAGATGCTGGCCCTGGTGGGCAGCATCCAATTGGCCATCGAGCCGCCAGCGGCAGCCACGGCGGCCAAGGAAGTAGCGGAACTGCCCGCGAACGCGAGCATCAAGGCCGACGGCAAGAACCTGGCAACAGAGCGATTGCTGGCAGCCGGCCAGGGCAGCGGCAAGACTGTCGCCAGCGCCGCCACTGCGCAAGCAGAGCGCGGCGACTTCGCCGACAGCTTGGGCCAGGCCCAGGGCAAGACAGCCACTGCACAGGGCAGCAGCGTGCTGAGCGGCAAAGCCGAGCCGGGCAAGCTGGCCATCGATGCCCAGTTGGCGGCCAGCGCCAGGGCTGGCACCGCCGTGGCCGAACCAAGCATCAAGGAAACGCCAGCCGACCTGAGCCGCCTGGCCGCGCAGTTGCAGCCAGGCGCGCTGCCACTGGCAGCCGCCGCTGCGGCCGTGCCAGCAGACAAGCTGACGGGCAGGGTCGGCACGCCGGCCTGGGACCAGCAACTGGGACAGAAAGTCGTATGGATGGCGGCCGGGGGCGACCAGAGCGCCACCCTGACCCTGAATCCGCCCGATCTCGGGCCCGTGCAAGTGGTCTTGACGGTCACCAATGACCAGGCCGATGCCGCCTTCATGTCAGCCCAGCCCGAAGTGCGCCAGGCACTGGAAGCGGCCATGCCGCGCCTGCGCGAGATGATGAGCGAAGCGGGCATCGCCTTTGGCAGCGCCACCGTCTCGGCCGGCACGCCGGAACAGCAAAACAATGGCGAGCGTGCCGCCTCGGGGGAACGCCGTGGCACAGGCCAGGGCGAGCGCGTATCCGGTGGCGAGATCGCCATCGCACCGGCCAGCCGGCCCAGCCTGAGTGCCGTGGATACCTTTGCCTGAGGATAATTCATCGCGTGCAAGCCACTGGCGCGCGCCACAGCATCACTTTTCTTATAAAAACAGCGAGTTGAGGGCGCTTCCGCCCTCTTTTCACTGCATCCTTCTGCGCAGAATTTGCCGATAATGACATAATGGCGTCGTGATCCACTTCCATGCACTCGTGTACCATTGAAAGCAAATCCAAAAATGAAAGCAGATCCGAAAGCAGATGCAGGCCTGCCCCCCGCCGGTGCCTCGAAAAAGAAGCTTCTGATCATAGTGCTGGCCGCGGTGCTGTTGGCCGGCGGTATCGGCGGCGGTGCCGCCTGGTACTTCCTGCATGGCAAGGCCGATAAGGAAGAAGAAGCGGCGCCCAGCAAGAAGAAGCAGAAACATGCAGCCTCCAAAGCGGGCCCACCCGTCTTCGTGCCCATCGACTCCTTCACCGTCAACTTGCAGCCGGAAAATGGCGAGCAATACCTGCAAATCGCCTTCACCTTGCAGGTCAGCAGCCCGGAAGAAATGGACTTGATCAAGGTCAACATGCCGAAAGTGCGCAGCCGCTTGCTGCTGCTGCTGTCCGGCAAAAAGGCCTCCGAACTGAACACCGTGGAAGGCAAGCAGCAACTGGCGGCCGAAATCATCAATCAGGTGAACCAGCCGTTTGAAGGCAAAGGGCCGGAGCAAGACGTGACGGACGTATTATTTACCGCATTCATCATTCAATAAGCAGCCATGGCCGATAATTTCCTCTCCCAGGAAGAAGTCGATGCCCTTCTGAAGGGCGTCAACGGAGACCAGGACGACGCACAGACGCCGGAAGATGTCGCGGGAGTTCGTACCTACAACCTGGCAACCCAGGAGCGCATCGTGCGCGGCCGGATGCCAACGTTGGAAATTATCAACGAGCGTTTCGCCCGCCTGCTGCGCGTGGGCCTGTTCAACTTCCTGCGCCGCAGCGCCGAAGTGTCGGTCGGTTCCGTACGCGTATCGAAATACAGCGAGTTCATCCGTAACTTGGTGGTGCCAACCAATTTGAACCTGGTCCACATGAAGCCGCTGCGCGGCACGGCCCTGATGGTCTTCGATCCGGGCCTGGTGTTCTTGCTGGTCGACAATCTGTTCGGCGGCGATGGACGTTTTCATACGCGCGTCGAAGGGCGCGACTTTACGCAGACCGAGCAGCGCATCATTTTGCGCATCCTCGACATCGTTTTTGAAGCTTACACCAAGTCGTGGGAGCCGGTCTTCCCCGTCGAGTTCGAATATATCCGCTCGGAAATGAACACGCAGTTCGCCAACATCGCCACGCCGAACGAAGTGGTGGTGGCGTCGACGTTTACGGTGGAATTAGGCTCTGTTTCCGGACAAATTCACTTCTGCATGCCGTATTCGATGATCGAACCGATCCGCGATTCGCTCACTTCGAGCCTGCAGGGCGAGGCGCTGGAAGTGGACAAGCGCTGGATCCGCCTGATGACACAGCAAATCCAGATCGCCGAAGTCGAACTGGTGGCCTCGCTGGGCACGGCGCGCGTCTCGTTCGACGAAATCTTGAACATGAAGGTGGGCGACATTATCCCCCTCAACATTCCCGAACTGATCGCCGCCACCGTCGACGGCGTGCCCGTGATGGATTGCACGTACGGCGTGTTGAATGGACAATATGCGCTGAAGGTCGAAAAGTTGTTGGCGAACGCCGACAACATGAACAATCACTAAATAATTGCACTGGCCGCGTTGCGGTCCGTATCTGTACAACAGGAGAAACACATGTCTGACAACCAAGACGACCAAACTGCGGAAGACGATTGGGGCGCGGCCATTGCCGAACAGGCCAAGGCCGAAGCGGAAGCGCTGCAAAACCAGGCCGCCAGCACGGCCAGCGCGGCCAGCGCGGCCGTGTTCAAGGACTTTTCCAAGCAGCCATCGAAGTCGGAAACGCACAACGATATCGATTTCATCCTCGATATCCCCGTGCAGCTAACGGTCGAACTGGGGCGTACCAAGATCGCCATCAAGAACCTGCTGCAACTGGCGCAGGGTTCCGTGGTCGAGCTCGACGGCCTGGCCGGCGAACCGATGGACGTGCTGGTGAACGGCTGCCTGATTGCCCAGGGCGAAGTGGTGGTGGTGAATGACAAGTTTGGTATCCGCCTGACCGACATCATCACGCCTTCCGAACGCATTCGAAAATTGAATAAATGAAGCCTGGCCTGTTCATTTCCACCGTGCTGCCGCTCATGGCGGCATGCAGCATTGCGCTGGCGGCGCCGGCTTCGGCGCCCGTACCAGCTTCGGTCCCGGCCGAAACGGCGGCGCCCAGCGCAGCTGCCGAAGTTGCATCTGAAAAACCCGCTGCCGCCGCTGCAGCGGCACCCGCCCCTGCCGCCGCCCTGCCCGCCATGCCGGCCGGCGCGCCCATGGCGATGGCGCCGACCAGCTCGGCGGGCAGCCTGCTGCAAACCATCTTCGCGCTCGTCTTCGTGCTGGCCCTGCTGATCGGCCTGGCCTGGTTCATGAAGCGTTATGGCCCCAAGGTCATGGGCGGCAACAACAAAATGCGCGTCGTCAGTTCGCTCAACCTGGGCGGACGCGAACGCATCGTCCTCGTCGAGGTAGCCGACCAGTGGATCGTCGTCGGCGCCTCGCCTGGCCGCATCAACGCGCTGGCGACCATGGCGCGCCAGGAAGGCGAGTTGCCGCAACTGGCAGCGGCACAAAACGGCCCCGCCGCCGCCAATTTTTCCGAGTGGCTGAAACAGACCATCGAAAAACGCAATGGGAAATAAGCAGCAAATGATGTGCTCCAAGCTAAAGACTCCCTTGACCTGGCTGCTGGCGGGCGTCGCGCTGGCCTTGCCGCTGTGGGCCATGGCCCAGCCGGGCATACCGGCCTTCAACAGCACGCCAGCGCCGGGCGGCGGGCAAAATTACTCCTTGCCGGTGCAGACGCTCATCCTGATGACGTCGCTCACCTTTTTGCCGGCGGCGCTGTTGATGATGACCTGCTTTACGCGCATCATCATCGTGCTGTCCTTGCTGCGCCAGGCCATCGGCACGCAATCGGCGCCACCCAACCAGGTGCTGGTAGGGCTGGCCCTGTTTTTGACCCTGTTCGTCATGGGTCCCGTGTTCGACAAGATGTATACGGATGCCTATCTTCCCTACCAGGAAAACAAGATCAGCATGCAACAAGCGATGGACAAGGGCGTCGATCCGCTGAAAACCTTCATGCTCAAGCAGACGCGCCAAGCCGACTTGGCCCTGTTTGCCAAGATGTCGCGCTCGCCGGCGCTGCAAGGCCCGGAAGACGTGCCGCTGCGCATCCTCGTGCCCGCCTTCGTCACCAGTGAACTGAAAACCGCGTTCCAGATCGGCTTTGCCATCTTCATCCCGTTTTTGATCATCGACATGGTGGTCGCCAGCGTGCTGATGTCGATGGGGATGATGATGATGTCGCCAGCGACGATTTCGCTGCCATTCAAATTGATGCTCTTCGTGCTGGTCGATGGCTGGCAGTTGCTGCTGGGCTCCTTGTCTCAGAGTTTTTACTAGGGGAGGCACGATGACACCCGAAAGCGTCATGACCCTGGGCCGCCATGCGATGGAAGTGACCCTGATGGTGGCTGCGCCCATGCTGCTCGTCGCCCTCATCATCGGCTTGATCGTGAGTATTTTCCAGGCCGCTACGCAGATCAACGAGTCGACCCTGTCCTTTATCCCCAAGCTGGTCGGCATCTTTGTTGCCCTCGTCGCGGCGGGCCCGTGGATGCTGTCCGTCATGCTCGACTACATGCGCCAGGTATTTACCGGCATTCCGAACCTGGTAGGCTAGGCATGGCGCCACGGCAGACGCAATGCTGACCCTGTCGAGCATCGAACTCAATACCTGGATCGCAGCATTGCTGTGGCCGCTTAGCCGCATCCTCGGCCTGATTGCGGCCGCGCCCCTGTTCGGCAACGCTGCCGTACCGGCCAGCGTGAAGGTGACCCTGGGCGCGCTGCTGGCCATGATCATCGCCCCCACCGTGCCAGCCCTGCCTGCCATCAACCCGATGTCCTTGCCCGGTTTGCTGATCCTGACGCAAGAGATGCTGGTGGGCCTGGCCATGGGCTTTTCCATCCGCATCGTGTTTTCCGCCATCGAAATGGCCGGCGAGCTCAGCAGTCTGACCATGGGCCTGGGCTTCGCCTCCTTCTTCGACCCGCAAACCAAGGGCCGCTCGTCGGCCATCAGCCAGTTCCTCGTCATGCTGGCCACGTTGATGTTTCTCACCGTCAACGGCCACCTGGTCTTGCTGGCGGCGCTGGCGGAGAGTTTTATCAGCCTGCCGATTTCATCGAGTCCCATCAGCAGCGGCGGCTTCCAGCAAGTGGCGGCCTGGGGCGGGGAAATCTTCCGTTCCGGCCTGCAGATTTCGCTGCCCGTCATCGCTGCCTTGCTGCTGACCAACGTGGCGCTGGGCATTTTGACGCGCGCTGCGCCGCAGCTGAACATTTTCGGCATCGGCTTCCCCGTCACCCTGGGCGTGGGCTTGCTGGTGATCAGCATGGTCTTGCCCTACTTGGCGACACCCTTCCAGAATATGTTCCTGCGCGGCATAGAAACGGCGCGCCTGCTGCCGCGCGGCTTTGCCACGCGCGACCGCCCGCCACCGCCCGCGCCGCCGAACCCCTTGCGCCCTGCGCTACCGGCGCCGTCGCCGCTGCCACCCGCGCGCTGATGCTCGCCGCCGCGCTCAGATAGCCATGGGCAGCAGGCAGTGGCTCAACGATCCTCCAGCACAACAGCGATGCAGTAGACTGCACAGCTTGCCTGCGTAGTTTGCAAGGATGGCCAGCTTGCGGGCGCAAAAAAGCCGGGGCGGGAGACGCACTGCCTGCCCCGGCTTGCCGCTCATTGCGCGCTGCTGGCCGCTTAGCTGATGTAATTGAACAGCGACAGGCCCGAGATGGAGCTGAACGATTTTTGTGCCGCCTGCAGGGTCACTTGCTGCTGGGTGAAGCTGGAGATGGCCTTGACCATGTCGAGATCTTGCAAGTCGGACAGCGTGGTGGCGTACTGGATGTCGAGGTCTTCGCCTGCGCTGTCGAGATAATCGAGTTCCTTCATGCGGGCGCCCACTTCGGTGCGCACCGACAGTACATTGTCGTAAGCGGTGTCGAGAATATTATGCGCGGCGTTCAAGCCATTCGTCAGGCGCGCCTGGCCCGCGTCGCCGACGGCCGTCTGGCGCAGCACGCCGATCAGGTTTCTCACGCTGGTAAACAGCGATTCCTTGGCGCTCGGCTCCAGCGTAAAGCTGTCCAGATCGGCCGGTTTTCCCGTGATGTTCAGCTGCTGGCCGTCGAAGGTGATGGTGTCGCCCGACTTGTAGGCGACGGGTACGGCGGGATTTGGCACCGTCTGGCCCAAGGTGGCGTCCGTGACAGTATAGGTGGTGACGGCGGTTGTGCCCGTGCCCGTGATGTTGAAATCGATCGAATACTTATGCCCCGTCAAGGCCGACGGATCCGTCACCGTGCCGCTGGAAATGATGCCTGAGCCGCCGCGCGTGAAATTGGCGGTGGCCGCTGCCGTGGTGAACTTGCCGTTGCCGGTCAGGTTATTCTCGAACACGATGGCGCCGGAATCGCTGGTCGGCAGGTAGCGCGCCGATCCCACCTGCAGTTCACGCTGTCCCTGGTCGCCCACGTAGGTGGCGCCCGTCGGCGTCTGGCTGAATGGCTGGGTGGTGGATTTATAACCGGAAAACAGATAGCCGCCAGCGCCGTCGGCCGTGTTCGCAATGCCCAACAAGTCGGTCAGCCGGCCTTCCAGCTCCTTGGCCAGGGTTTCGCGGTCGACATCCTTGAGAGAAGTATTACCGGCCTTCACGACCAGGTCTTTCACGTCGGCGATCAGCGAGGTGGTGCTGGCCAATGCCAGCTCTTCCTGCGACAGGAAATTCTTTGCATTCAAGCGGTTCGTCACGAACTGGGTATTGATCGATTGCGACTGCGTCACTTCCAGCGCGCGCGCCGAGGCGATCGGATCATCGGCCGGCGTCAGATTGCGACGGTTCGACGACAGCTGCATCTGCGTACGGTTCAAGGCGCCCTGCAGATTGTTCAGCTGGGCGCTGCCCTGGTCATAAATCATTCGTGTGCTGATGCGCATGATGCTGCCCTTCCTGAAAGCCGCGGCGCGCTGCGCTGCGGTAAAAATTAATTAACGTCCCAGACCGATCACCACATCGAACAAGGTGCTGGCGATCTGCATGACCTTGCCGCACGCCTGATACGATTGCTGGTAACGCAGCAGGTTGGCCGCCTCTTCGTCGAGGTTGACGCCAGAAATGGCCTGCTGCTGGGTGCTGGTCTGCTGCAGCAAGGCCAGGCTGGCCAGGCCACTGACCTGTACTTCGCGTGTCTTGTTGCCCACGAAACTGACGGTTTGCGCATACGAACCCTGGAACGTGGTATTGCCGCCATCGAGGATATTCTTGGTCTGCAAGCCCGCCAGCAGCACCGCGTTGCGGTTGTCGCCCACGCCGCCCGTGTTGGGCGCAATGGTAAATTTATCGCCCTGCGCCGGCGCGCCCGTCATGCTGACATTGATGCCGCCGAAGCTGAAGTTATCGCCTTCCTTGTACGGGATATTCGCCGTCCCGGCCGGATAGATCGTGGTGCTGCCATTCAAGCCCTTGACCGTCACCGCCTGGCTCGGCGGGAAACCCGTCAGCGAGGTAGTCGCCTTGTCATATGTTAACGTCAGCGGACCCGTCAGGGCATTGCCCGGGGTCAGGTAGGCCTTGTCGACCGAGCCTGGACTAAGCTTGCCTGAACCCGTATTGGCCACCGGTGCCGAGGTGGCAATGGGAGAGGCGGCGGCCATCTTGTTGCGGTCGGTGATCAGCACAGCCAGGCCGGCCGCGCCATTTGCCGTCGGCTTGATGACGTAATTATCGCCCTGCGCGGCCGCGCCCGAGATCGAGAAATCGACGCCATCGATGGTTTGCGGCGCGGTTTGCGGATACGGGTTGATGATGGTGTGCGTGCCGTCCGATTCGCGCGTCACCACGTAGTTGCTGCCATCGTATTTCAGGCTGTAATCGCTGGCTGTCAGCTTGGTGGCGTCGCTGACCTTGGCCGACAGCACGGTGGTGCTGCTGGCGTTGTTGCCACGGTCGGCACCGATCACGGGGTCAGGTATCTTGAAAAAGTCGCCGCCCATGGCGCCACTCAAGTCCTGGCCCAGCTTGTGCTGGTCATTGAAGGTGCTGGCCAGCGCGATGGCCACCTTGCCCAGAGAGTTCTCGACATTGTCCAGCGTGCCGCTGCGAAACTCCAGCAAGCCGCCCAGCGAGCCACCGGTCAGGGAGCTGTCCGGCAGCACCGTGACAGTACTGCCCGTGACGTAGCCCACCTCTATGCGGTTCGGGTCGGTCCGCGAAGGCGTGGCGGCGAGCGCAAAGCTGCGCTCAGCCACCACCAGCGGCTGGCCCGCGCCGATGGAAATGGTCACGGTATTGTTGGCTGCCGGTTGCACCGTCGCCTTGACATATTTGTTCAATTCCGTGATCAGCTGGTCGCGCTGGTCCAGCAGATCGTTGGGCTGGTTGCTGGCATCGACCGACAGCTGAGAAATCGATTGATTCAGCTCGGCGAGCTGCTTGGCATAGGTATTAATCACCGTCACACTCGACGTGATCTGCGAATTGACGCCGTCGCCGATCTCCGTCAGGCGCGCGCTCAAACCCTGGAAACGGGAAGTGAGCGAGCCGGCGCTCGACAGCAAGGCCTGGCGCGAAGCGACCGAGGACGGATTGGCGCTGAAGTCCTGCACGCCCTTGAAGAAATCCTGCAGCGCGGGCGAGAGACCGGCCGTGGGATCGGCCAGCAAGTTGTCGATCTGGCTGATCTGCGTGTGATAACTATCGAGCGCACTGGTGGCGCTTTGTGCAGCATTGACCTGGGTGGCGATGAAGCTGTCGTACTGGCGCTTGATCTGCGACACTTCCGTGCCCGTGCCGACGAAGCCGTAGCCGGCATAGTTCGAATGCGCAGTCTGCTGCAGTACCGTCTGGCGATTATACCCGGGCACATTTGCATTGGTGATGTTATGCCCGGTCGTCGACAGGCCCACCTGCGCTGCAAGCAAACCGCTTTTACCAATACTGAGGAGATTCGAAGTCATGGTGTCTTATTGTTTACCGTCAAGATGATTTACGGCAGTTGCGGCAAAAACTTGAAGCACGCGGCCTGCACAAGGGTAGGGACGCGCCTTAACCGACCAGCGAATGATTGATTATTTTTGTCAATTTGGCCGCATAGTTGGGGTCCGTCGCGTAACCAGCCTTTTGCAAGCCCTGGGCGAACTTGCTGGCGTCGCCCGCACTGGCCAGCACTTTTTCGTAGCGCTTGTTGCCGGTTATTAACTGCGCGTAATCCTTGAAGCTGTCCGCATAACTGTCGTAGGCGCGGAATTTTTCCACCTTGCGCTGCGCCTTGCCATTTACATATTCCGTGGTGACCGCTTCCGCGACCTTGCCCTTCCAGTCGCTTGAGGCCTTGATGCCGAACAGGTTGTGGCTGCTGCTGCCGTCGCGGCTGATGATTTCGCGCTTGCCCCAGCCCGTCTCCAGCGCAGCCTGGCCCAGCATGAACTTGGCCGGGATGCCGGTAGCGCGGCTGGCTTCTTCCGCATGCACGCCGAGTTTTTCCTGAAACGCGCGCACGTGTGGCGCCTGCGTGGCATTGGCCTTGTCGCTCAAGGTCTTGCCGGTGGCGCTGGCCGCGCCATCGGTCAGCGCGCCCTGCTGCTGGCGGAAGGCTGCCAGCGCCTGCGCCATGCTCGACGAACGCGGCGACGGCGCTTCGGCGCCATCGGCAGCGAGCGCCTGGTTCGAGGACGACAACTGACGTATCAGCACGTCCGCCAGGCCCGTGCCACGCTTGGCCAGGTTCTGGCTGGTCTGCTGGTCCAGCATCGAGGTGTACATCTTGCTTTGCTGGCTATCCATGATGCCGTCCTGCGGCGAGGCGTCGCGCATGCTTTTCATCATCATGTTGATGAACATGGCTTCAAACTGCGTAGCTGCCTCTTTCAGGGCGGCTGGGTCCTTCGCCTTGGCGGACTGGCGCAAGCCATCCATGCCCTTGACGTCGTAAGCGGCGGTATTGCTGAGGTCGGTTTGGCTGATCATGGCGTACCCATCAAATGATTTCGAGTTCGGCGCGCAGCGAACCGGCCGCCTTCATCGCCTGCAGGATGGCCAGCAAGTCTTGCGGCGAGGCGCCGATGGCATTCAAGGCTTTCACCACCTCGGCCAGCGAGGCGCCGCCCTTGACCAGCATGACCTTGCCCGGTTCTTTCTTGATATCGATCTGTGCTGTCTGCGTAACCGTCGTGCGCCCGCCCGACAAAGGCGCCGGCTGGCTCACATCGGGCTCGACATTGACGGTGACGGACAGGTTGCCATGCGAAATGGCGCACGTTTCCAGGGTCACGGACTGGTTCATCACCACGGAACCGGTACGCGCATTCATGATGACCTTGGCGGCCAGGCGGGCCGGATTGACTTCGATGCTTTCCAGTTGGCCCAGAAAGGTCACGCGCTGGTCGCTGCCACCGGGCGACTGCACCTGGATCACCCGCCCGTCCAGCGCCGCAGCCGTGCCGGCGCCGTAGCGGCTGTTGATGGCGTCGACGACGCGGCTGGCGGTAGCGAAATCGGTCGCATTCAATTCCAGGCGTATCGTGTTGTTGGCGCCCAGTACCGAAGGCACGGTGCGCTCGACGGTGGCACCGCCCGAAATGCGTCCCACGCTCAAGTGATTGATGACCACCGAGCTGCCGGCCGCCTGCGCGCCTACGCCACCCACCAGTACATTACCCTGCGCCATGCCATACACCTGGCCATCGGCGCCCTTCAAAGGCGTCATCAATAAAGTACCGCCGCGCAAGCTTTTTGCATTGCCCATCGACGACACCGTCACGTCGAGCAACTGGCCCGGCTGGGCAAACGCGGGCAAGGCTGTCGTCACCATCACGGCGGCCACGTTTTTCAGCTGCAAGCTCGTGCCTTGCGGCAAGTTAATGCCTTGCTGCTGTAGCATCGCCGCCACGCTCTGGATGGTGAACGGCGTTTGCGTGGTCTGGTCGCCGCTGCCATCGAGGCCGACGATGAGGCCATAGCCCATCAGCTGATTCTGACGTACGCCGGCGATGCTGGCCAAGTCTTTCAGGCGCTCGGCCTGCGCCACGGGTGCCAGCAGGCACATGGCCAGGCCGATGGCGATCAAAACGCGCTGAAAAGTAAACGTAGTCATGATCAGAATGGCAGCAAGCTGAGGAAGAAGCGCGAAGCCATCGACGCCATTTCGGCGCGGTCGATCTGGCTGTTGGTGCGGTATTCGACGCGCGCGTCGGCTACCTGCGTCGATGGCACGACGTTGCCGATGCCGATGGTGTCGGGATTGACCATGCCCGAGAAGCGGATGAATTCCGTGCCCTTGTTCATGGCGATCTGTTTTTCGCCAGCCACGATAAGGTTGCCGTTTGGCAGCACCTCGATCACCGTCACGCCGATCGTGCCGGAAAAGGTGTTGCTGGCGGATTGGTTGTCGCCATCGGCAAATTTCGTTGCGCCATTTGCCGAGACGGTGCCGCCCAGACGGCCCTGGGCCAGGCCGGGCGTGCTGAAGCCCACGCTGCCGGACTTGTTGCCGGAACTGGCGCCCGCCTTGACGGCATTCGTGCGCTCGGTAATGGCGATGATCATGATGTCGCCCACGTGGCGCGCGCGGCGATCTTCGAAGGCGGGACGGTAGGTCGATGGCTGGTAGATGGAACCGTTGCTGACGACCACCGGTTCGGGCATCGGCGCGCGCGTGGTGGTCGGGTATTGCACGATCGAGGTGGGCGTAATGGCGCAGCCTGATAACAGGACTGCAGACAACAGGGCGATGATGGGGTATTGCATGAGGAACCTCCGCGGCCATCCGTTGGCGGATGGCAGGACGACGATGAACATTAGAGTTGCGACAATTTCTGCAGCATTTGATCGGATGTGGTGATGGCCTTGCTGTTGATCTCGTAGGCGCGCTGCGTCTGGATCATGTTGACCATTTCCTCGGCCACGTTGACATTCGAGCTTTCAATATAGCCCTGCATCAGCACCCCCGCGCCATTCGTGCCTGGGGTATTGGTCTGCGCCACGCCGGAAGCGCCCGTTTCCATGTACAGGTTTTCACCCTTCGATTCGAGGCCAGCCGGATTGACGAAGGTGGTCAGCTGCAGCGAACCGATCTGCGATGGCGCCACCGTATTGGGCAGGGTAACGGAGACGGTGCCGTCGCGCGCCACTGTCAGGCTCAGCGCGTTCGTCGGCACGGTGATGGCGGGCTGGATGACGAAGCCTTCGGAAGTGACGAGCTGGCCGTTGGCATCGGTCTGGAAGGAGCCGTCGCGCGTGTAGGCGGTGGCGCCATCGGGCAGCAGCACCTGGAAGAAACCGGTGCCATTGACCATCACATCGCGCGAATTGCCCGACGCCTGGGGATTGCCCTGGGTATGGATGCGCTCGGTAGCCACGGTGCGCACGCCCGTGCCGATCTGCAGACCCGAAGGCAGCTGGGTTTGCTGCGACGATTGCGCGCCCGGCTGGCGCACATTTTGATACAGCAAGTCTTCAAACACGGCGCGCGACTTCTTGAAGCCGGTGGTGCTGACGTTGGCCAGGTTATTGGCGATCACGTCCATCTGCGTCTGCTGCGCTTCCAGGCCGGTCTTGGCTATCCAAAGGGAACGAATCATGTTTTTTCTCCAATAACAGCGCTTGCCAGCCCTGTAAGCTATTTCTATGTAACCATTATGCGACCGGCTCTATCAATTCAAAGCGAGGATCTGGGTGGCTTTCGCCGCGTTATTCTCGGCATTCTTCAACAAGCTCATTTGGGTTTCGAACTGGCGCGCCAGAGCGATCATGCTGACCATCGATTCGACGGGGCTGACATTGCTGCCCTCCAGCGCGCCCGTGGTCAATTTGACGGCCTGGTCGGCCTGCGCCAGCGTGCCATCCTTCAAGCGGAACAGGCCGTCATCGCCGCGCACCAGTTGCTGCTCGGGCGGGTTGACCAGCTTGATGCGCCCCAGCACCGTGGACGGCCCTGGCGGCACGTCGGTGGAAATCGTACCCACCGTGCCATCGCCGGCAATAGTCACTGTCACGCCCGGTGGAACGGCCAGCGGGCCCGTGTCGCCCTGTATCATCAGGCCCGATTGCGTCTGCAGCATACCGTTTTCATTGAGCTTGAAAGCGCCATTGCGCGTATAGGCTTCGGAACCGTCGGTCGACTGTACCGCGATCCAGCCGCTGTTTTCCACGGCCACATCGAGCGCGCGGCCCGTGTGCTGCATGGGTCCTTGCGTGAAATCGGAACCGACGGTCGAATCGACAACGAAAGCACGTGTCGGCATCATGCCATCGGCCACGACGGGCACGGCGCGAAACGAGTCGAGCTGGGCACGGAAACCCGTGCTGGTGGCGTTCGCCAGATTATTCGCGGTAGTGGCCTGCTTGTCCAGGATGTGCTTGGCGCCCGAGCCGGCGGTGTAGATGAGACGGTCCATGTTTTTTCTCCGTGCAAAACGAAAGCCGGGAGCAGTCCGAAAGAACTGCTCCCCTTACACTTAACGCAGGTTGACGAGTGTTTGCAAGACCGAATCCTGCGTCTTGATGGTCTGCGCGTTCGCCTGGTAGGCGCGCTGGGCAGTGATCATGTTGACCAGTTCGGCCGTCAAGTCCACGTTCGACACTTCCACCGACGAGGCGCGCAAGTCACCCAGGCCACCCGAGCTCGGCTCGCCCGTCATGGGGCTGCCCGAGGTCGAGCTTTCCGCCCAGGCATTGTTGCCCAGCGGCTCAAGGCCATTCGGATTGGCAAACTTGGTCAGCACCACCTGCCCCAGGTCACGCGTCTTGCCATTGTTGTACTGGCCCTGGATCACGCCATCGGTGCCCACGACGAAACGGCTCAACTGGCCAGCCGCATAGCCATCGGCCACGGTCCGCTTTTCGCTGGTGGACGAACTGAGCTGGGTGGAATTGCTGAAGTCGACCTTGATCGCCAGGTTCGAGTTCGCGCCTGTGGCGGGGAACACAGGCAGGTTGACCGTCACCGGCAAGGTTTGCGGCGGCGTCAGGGCCAGCATGGCTGCCTTGTCCAGGCTGCCGACGCTGTTGAACACCAGCGAAGCCGACCTCACGGCGGGCACTTGCGTCACCTTAGCGATATTACTGTCGATCTGATCTGGCGTCAGGCTCGAATTGATGCCGTTGGGCACGGCGCTGCCATAGGTGGCGCTGATGGCGGCCAGCTGGGCAGGGCTGGCGCCGGCCGTGGCGGCTGCGGCGCGCACGGCAGCGCCGGCGGCGTTGCCATAGGCGACGGCGGCAGCCGTGATATTGGCCGGCACCAGCGGCACGGCCGTGGCGGCGGCCTGATAGGCGGCGCGCGCAGCGAGCGAGGCGGCATCGGTCTGCGCCGTCGACGCCACTTTCGCGCTGGTGATTTCCATGCCGTCAGTGGCTGTGTAGACATCCCAGGAATTGGTGCCGGTCTTGACGTAGAAATTGGACATGGTGTGCGAATTGCCGAGCGAATCGAAGACCGGCACGGGGAACTGCTTGGTCCACGATTTCTGCTCGCTCACGCTGAACGGCACCACGGTCGGCATCTCCGAATTGGAATCGAGGTTGACCTGGGTATCGACCTTGCTGGTCGCCTGCGGCGCCATGTCGGCCGGGTCGATCTGCAGGGGCACGGTGGCGCCAGCTAAGATCTTGCCGTTCACATCGGCCGGATAGCCGGTCAGCTGGGCTTTCTGTGCATTGATGATGAAGCCGCTCTTGTCGACCTGGAACTGGCCGTTGCGCGAATACTGGATGGTGCCGTTGACACTGGTGCGGAAGAAACCGCCGCCATTGATGGCGATGTCGAGCGGATTGGACGAACTCTCCAGGTTACCCTGGTTAAACAGCTGCGCTACTTGTGATACGGAAACACCGATGCCAGGCTGGTTGCCGCCCACGCCATACAGCGAGTTGGCATAGATATCGGCGAACTGCGCCTGCGATTGCTTGAAACCTACGGTGGCCGAGTTGGCGATGTTGTTGCCGATGACGTCCAGCGATTTGGCGGCGCCGTTCAAGCCGCTCAGGCCTTGTTGGAAAGACATTGTATTCTCCTGGTAGAAATGAGGTGTAGAGGGTCTACGCTACAAATGAGCGGCTTACAAAATTTGTTTCACATCGGCCATGGTGATGCTGCCCACGCCCGGCACATTCAATTTCACGCCAGCGGCGCCCGTCGATACGCTGGCGACCGAACCGAACATCAGCGCCGCTGCATCGGTGAGTTTGCTACCGCCGCGCGTTGCTTCCACCGAGAAGGTGTAGGCACCGTCGGCCAGCACGATCGGCTTGCCATCCTTGTCGAGGTCGGCAGTGGCGCCATTCCAGCCCAAGGGCAAGGTACCCGCATCCTGCGGGCCCAGGTCGATGGAATGGACTTGCTTGCCCGCACCGTTGTAAATGAGGACCTTGACGCTGTCGGCCGGCGTCGCCAACTCCACGCCCAGCAAGGCCGCGCTCTTGCTCAGGGTGATGTTCTTGCCTGCCGTCAGCACGCCATGACCGATGATATTGGCCGCCTGCATGGATTCGGCCTGCTGGTAGCTGGTTTTCAGCGTTTCCAGCGTGGTATTGAGCTTGTTGACGCCCGTCACCGTCGACAGCTGGGCCAGCTGGCTGGTCAGCTGCGCATTGTCCAGCGGGTTCATCGGGTCCTGATTTTTCAGCTGGGTCACCAGCAACGTCAGGAATTTGTTCGTTTCTTCCTCGACGCTGCCCTTCGCGGCCGTCGTCTTCTTCGGATTCATTGTCGCCATCAAGTCGGTGACGGTGGCAGAGCTGGTATCGATGGTTGCCATAATAGTCAGTCAGCCTTATTGGCCGAGCGTAAGGGTTTTCAGGAGCAGCGACTTGGCCGCATTCATGGTTTCCACATTGGTCTGGTAGGAGCGCGAAGCCGACAGCATGTTGACCATCTCGTCGACCGTATTCACGTTCGGCATGGTGACGTAGCCCTTCTCGTCGGCCAGCGGGTTCTTCGGGTCGTAGACCAGCTTCATCGGCGACGGGTCTTCGATCACCTTTTGCACCTTGACGGCGGTGGCGCCGTTGGCCATGGGCACGGCCTCGAACACCACTTGCTTGGCGCGGTAAGCCTCGCCACTGGCGCTGGTGGCGCTGTCGGCATTGGCCAAATTGCTGGCTACCGTGTTCAGGCGCTGCGCCTGGGCGCTCATGGCCGAACCGGACACATTGAAAATATTAAACAGCGACATAATTATTGTCCTCCCTGGATGGCCGTCAACATGCCCTTGATCTGCGAGTTGAGGAACGTCACGGCTGCCTCGTAGCGGATGGCGTTGTCGGCAAAGGCATTGCGTTCGAGATCCATGTCCACCGTATTGCCATCGACGGCGCCCTGGGCCGGTGCGCGGTACAGCAGCGGCGTGCCGTCGGCCAGCGCGCCGACCTTGCCGCCCGTGCTGCTGCCTGCGCCAGCGGCTAAGCCCTTGCCCGGCATATGCTGCGGCGCCGTGCCCTTGAGGGCCGGCGGCACGCCATCCTTGCGCGCCATCGCCCCCTTCAAGGCGCTGGCGAAATCGACATCGCGCGCCTTGTAGTTGGGCGTGTCGGCATTGGCGATATTCGAGGCGAGCAATTCCTGGCGCGTCGAGCGCAGGCTCAGCGCCGTCTCGTTGAAGCGCATGTAATCGTCGAGTTTCCCTATCATGTCAGGCTCCGGAAAAATCTGCCACTGGCGCCTGAGATGGCGGAAGGATGGCGGTATAGTGATGACAGGAAACATAGTACGGCGCGCACCGGCAAGGCCATCGCCGGATCAGACCATACTTTTACCCCTTAATCGACGCTTCGATCAGGGCGGCGCGCACTATCATGGCACTATTCCAGAGGCCTATCACCATGAAAACACCGCTTGCACTCTTACTCGCTCTTGCCGCCCTGCCACCGCTGACGCAGGCGCAAAACGCCGGCCGGCAGACGCCGGAAGCGCTGCGCAACAGCGTGGAACAATTCCTGCAGGTACAAAGCAAGGGCTTGCCGGGCAAGGTGACGATCAGCGTCGGCGCCGTCGATCCGCGCCTGAATCTGGCGGCGTGCCCCGCACCGCAAGCATTCATGGCGCCGGGCGCCCGCGCCTGGGGCAAGACCACCGTGGGCGTGCGCTGCACGGCACCGAGTAACTGGAGCATTTATCTGCAAGCCAACGTAGCCGTCGTCGGCGATTACGTGGCCAGCGCCGTGCCGCTGGCGCAAGGGCAAGCCATCGACGCCAGCCAACTGGTGACGATGCAGGGTGACTTGGCCGCATTGCCAGCAGGCATCGCCACGGACATGGCCCAGGTCGTGGGCGCGAGCACGAATATTTCCTTGCCACCAGGCACGCCGATGCGCCTCGACACCCTGCGCCGCAAGCCAGTGGTGATGCAGGGCCAGCTGGTGCGCGTCGTTTCGAGCGGTAATGGTTTTCAGGTAGCATCAGAAGGACGCGCCATCGGCAGCGCCGGCGATGGCCAGACGGTGCAAGTACGCACGCAGAGCGGCCAGCAGATCAGCGGCGTGGCGCGCGCTGGCGGCATGGTGGAGGTCGCCTTTTAAACAGCGAAGAACAGCGATGCACAGCGATATTCTGGTCTGGCGCACTAAAGTTTCGGAAGAAGGTGCCGATAAAGAGCTATATCCCGGAGTTTATTGACTTCGACCAGACGAGGATCACGCTGTGAAAATTACCGACAACACTATTAAAAGCAATCCCGGCCTGCCGGTGTCGCCCGCGAGTACCTCCGGCGCCCGCAATGCCGAGAAAGCCCAGGCAACACCGACGACGTCGGACAATGTACGCCTGTCGCCGCAAGGACAGGCGTTAGCGGCCAGTGCAACTGCCGGCAGCAACACCGTGTTCGACACGAAAAAAGTCGAACGCATCAAGCTGGCGATCGCCGACGGCCAGTTCCAGGTCAACTCTGAAAAAGTGGCAGACGGTCTCCTCGACACAGTCAAGGACTTGCTGCACTCACGCAATAGATAGGTTCCCTCATGCAATCAGTGACTCCGTTTTCCAGCCTGCGCGACGAGCAACAGCTCATGACCACATTGCTGGCATTGATGAAAGAAGAACAGCGGCATCTGGTTGCCGCTGACATCGATGCAATCACGGAGTTGACGGCGCGCAAGACGGCACTCGTAGGACAATTGAGCCAACTGGCGGCGCAACGCCACAAGGCGCTGGCGGCAGCTGGCTTCACGGCTGCAGAAGCTGGCATGGAAGACTGGCTGGTCGGTGCCAGCGAAGCCGAAGCGGCGCCCCTGTGGAAAGCCCTGCTCGATATCACGCGCGAAGCCAAGGAACAAAACCGGCTGAACAGCCTGCTGGTCAACAGGCACATGCTGCATACGCAAGGCGCCCTGAACGCCATGCGCCCCACGGCCCAGAGTGGCAATTTCTACGGCCCCAGCGGCCAAGCGATGACGAACACGGCCAGCCGACGCGTCGTCATCGGCTAACTGTCCCAACGCCACACCATCACACCATCACACCAAGACGCAGCAGCCTTGCAGCGTCAACCATGCGCAGCAGGCCGCGCATGCTGGCGACATTCATGCTGGCGACATTTCGCTGCGATGACCTGCCCCTTCGCCGCTGGACCAGCGGATCGTCGGGACGTTAGCCCACGCGCATGCGCGCACGTCAAAGCTAAGCGCCAGCCTTTTTAGGCTGGTGGCCCAGCTTGGCCAGCGCGGCCACGATGGTATCGACATGGTCGCCCTGCACTTCGATCACGCCATCCTTGACCGTGCCGCCCGAGCCGCACTGCGTGCGCAACTGCTTGCCCAGCAGGGCCAGCGCGATGGCGTCGAGCGCCAAGCCTTTCACTACGGTGACGCTCTTGCCGCCGCGCCCCTTGGTCTGGCGCGACACGCGCACCACGCCATCGCCCGCCAGCACCGCCTTGGCTTGCGCCTTGCATGCGCATTGCGCCAGCGGCTGGCGGCATGCGGGGCACATGCGGCCCGTTTCGGTGGAATATACAAGAGCGCCTGCGGAACTGCTTTTCATGATGGAGAGAGAATAAGGGAGAAGGCCGCGATTGTACCAAGCAATACCGGGGTCAGAGCCGACGGGGCTGACCCCGCCAGTCAGTTGGCCGGTGCCGGCGCTGGCGATACCGGCGCCGTCGGCACCTCCATCACCGTCTCGGGGATGCCGGAGAGGATCGTCACGGCGACCCTGCGGTTGCGCGTGCGTCCTTCCGGCGTGGCGTTTGGCGCCACGGGGATGTTGTCGGCGTGCCCCACGGCCGACAGGCGCGACGCTTGCACACCGCTGGCGATGAACAGGCGCACCACGGCGCTGGCGCGCGCGGCCGACAATTCCCAGTTCGAGGCAAAATTTGAATTGCTGATCGGCTGTACATCCGTATGCCCTTCCACCTGCACGTCGTGCGTATCGTCCTTGAGCAGCACGGCCACGGCGCGCAAGGCCTGGTCCGACTCCGTCGTCAAGCCGGCAGCGCCCGGATCGAACAGCACGCTGGCGTTGATTTCCACGCTCACGCCGCGGCTCGTCTGCGTGACCCTCACTTTGCCTTCCTTGACCAGCGGCGCCAGCGTCGATGTGAGGTCCTGCGCCAGGCGCGTCATGTGTTCGCGCTCGCGGCGGATGGCTTCGGCGCGGCGTTTCAGGGCGGGGTTCGGCAGCGCGATGGCTTGCGGCGCTTCCATGATAATGGGCGGCGCGCCCTTTTCCAGGCTGAAGGCCTCGCCGATGGCATTCTGGAAGACGCGGTACTTACCTTCGTTGACTTGCGAAATCGCATACATGACAACGAAAAAGGCGAACAGCAAGGTAATGAAGTCGGCGTACGAAATCAGCCAGCGGTCCTGGTTATCCGCTTCCTCGTCATACTTCCTGCGCGCGCGCCGCATCATGCTCAGTGCTCGTGCAGCAGGCTGGCCACGCGCTCTTCGATGATGCGCGTATGGTCGCCCGTGGCGATGTCGTACAGCACGGCGGCCGTGATCTCGTACTGCAGCACGCGGCGCGACACGATGGCCTTGAGTTTATTCGCCACCGGCAGGAACAGCAGGTTGGCCAGCCCCACGCCGTAGATGGTCGAGACAAACGCCACGGCAATGCCACTGCCCAATTTGCTCGGGTCGGTCAGGTTTTCCATGACGTGGATCAAGCCCAGTACGGCGCCCACGATACCGATGGTGGGCGAATAGCCGGCCGCCGATTCCCACACCTTGACGGCTTGGCGCTCGGCCATTTCGTAGGCAGAGATTTCCACATCGAGCACCTGGCGCAGCTTGTCGGGCGCAATGCCATCGACGATCATCCTCAAGCCCTTGGCATTGAAGCGGTCGGTCGTGTCTTCCATCAGGCGCTCAAGCGCCAGCGTGCCGTCGCGACGCGCCGTCAAACTCCATTGCCCGATATCGCGCGCCAGCGCGGCGCGCGTATCGGCGGGCGGCAGGAAGACCCAGCGCAGCATTTGCATGCCGCGCGCGAAGGTACGCAGCCGCGTTTGCAGCAGCACGGCACCAAAGGTGCCGACGATGACGATGGCAAAGGCGGCCGGCTGCAGCAGGGAGGCCATCTTGCCGCCTTCCAGTGTCTGGCCGACCAGCAGGCCCGCCAGCGCCAGCGCCAGCCCGATTACGCTGGACCAGTCCACGCCTGCTCCCTCAAAGTTGCGCGCAGGCGCGCGACGGCCTGGGTATGCAATTGCGAGACGCGCGATTCGGACACGCCCATCACCGCACCGATTTCCTTCAGGTTCAGCTCTTCTTCGTAATACAGGCCCATGAGTATTTTCTCGCGTGGCGGCAGCGCGTCGATGGCATCGATCACGGATTGCCGGAAATCGGTATCGAGCAGGGAACGCAAAGGATCGCTATCCTCGTCCACGCAATGGCGGTCAAGGAAGCTGTCATTGCCGTCCGGGTCATGAAAGTCTTCGTAGTACACCAACTGGTGCCCACCGCCATCGCCCAGCATTTCCTGGTAGTCGGCGAGCGACATTTTGAGCAGCTTGGCCACTTCCGACTCGGTCGGCGGATGACCGAGGCGCTGCTGCAAGGTACTCATCGCCTCTTCGATCTTGCGCATGTTCTGGCGCATGCTGCGCGGCAGCCAGTCGCTGGTGCGCAATTCGTCGAGCATGGCACCTCGGATGCGCAGCACGGCATACGTCTCGAACTGCGCGCCATGCGTCTCTTCGTAGCGACTGATAGCGTCGAGCAGGCCGATCATGCCGGCCTGGATCAGGTCATCGACCTCGACCGAAGGCGGCAATTTCGCCTTCATATGGTGCGCCAGACGCTTTACCAACGGAATATGCTCCGTCAGCAAATAGTCCTTGTTCGATTTCCCTTTGACCGTGTACATAGGCTGCTTATTGTTTTAACTGCTATCGAGTGCTGATAATGGAATCAGGCGCTGAACTGGTGCAGGCTTCCCGTCTGGTACAAGGTGCCGCCGAGCACTGGCGCCGCCGAACGGGCCAGCCGCTCGGCCAGTCCGCGAAACGCCACCGAGGCCCCCGCCAATGGAAAGGCATCGACCACGCTGCGTCCCAGACGCGCCGCGCGGTGTAGATACTCGTCGGCAGGCACCGACCCCATCGAGG
This sequence comes from Janthinobacterium sp. CG_23.4, assembly GCF_029892305.1. NCBI lineage: Bacteria > Pseudomonadati > Pseudomonadota > Betaproteobacteria > Burkholderiales > Oxalobacteraceae > Janthinobacterium > Janthinobacterium sp. CG_23.4. The sequence continues at coordinate 3,694,703 of NZ_JARXUX010000001.1, forward strand.
TCAATTTCACGGCCAGATAACGGCTCGCCGCCTGCGCCATATTATCGTACACCACTTTTGCCTCAGATTCGGAAGCGCCGGTAACAAGAATGCCAAACGGACGCCGTCCCAGTTCCTGGCTCAGGCGCTTGATGAGGCAGTAAGCGGCCTTGATCGAGGTGGCGCTGGTCGAGACCTGCACCACGATGTCGGATGAGGCCATCAGCGGCACGGGGAAGCAGTCGCCCGCGTCGGCCATGACGCCGTCGACCAGCACGATGCCGCTCTGGCGCGCCAGCACCTCGAAGGTCTTGCCTAGGCGGCGCAGTTCTTCCTCGCCAGCATAGTCCAAGCTATCCATCAGATGGTTGCGCGCGCCCAGGCTGGCCACGCCGAAGCCTTGCGGCACTTGATGGATGACCTGGTTCAAGGCGCACTGCTGGCGTGCCACGTCGCGCAGGCTGGCGCCGTGCGCCAGTCCCAGGCGGGCAGCGACGCCGTCGCTGCCGCCGCTGGCGTCGAGCAGCAGCACGTCATTGCCGCCGTACACCAGCGAGGCCCCAAGGTTGACCAGCATGGCGCCCTTGTCGTCTTGCGGCGTGGCCGACAAGAACGTCATGACGCGCGGCTGCGGGCCGGCCAACATGCGGCGCAAGCCTTCGGCCTGGTCGAAATCAAAATTAGCCAAGGTGCACCCCGCGCGCTTCATTGTTGCGCGATGCCGCCTGTGCCATCAACAGCGGCAGTTCGGCATCGGAAAACTGCGTCGCCGCGGCATCACGCTTGAGCTTGAAAGCGCGGTCGATCAGGTAGCCACGGTCGGCCAGGTACAAGTCTTCCGGCACGCGCTGGCCATTCGACACATAAAACAGGTTCAGTTTCTGGCGGATCACCACGTCGAGCACATTGCCGATCGAGGCCGCTTCATCGAGCTTGGTCATGATGCAGCCAGCCAGGCCGCTGCCCTGGTAGGCGCGCACCACTTCGTTCAAGGTTTCCTGCGTGGCCGTGGAGTTCAGGCACAGCAGGCGTTTCACGTCGGCGCCGGCGCCAGACAGCATGGCCACCTGTTCGGTCACCATCTGGTCGCGCTGGCTCACGCCCACCGTATCGATCAGCACCGTGTGCTTGTTTTTCAATTCCTTCAAGGCGATGCGCAAGTCCGCCTCATCCTTCACCGAATGCACCATCACGCCGAGAATCTTGCCGTAGATGCGCAGCTGTTCATGCGCGCCGATACGATAGGCATCGGTGGTGATCAGGGCCAGCTTTTCCGGGCCGTGGCGCATCACGCAGCGGGCCGCCAGCTTGGCCGTGCTGGTGGTCTTGCCAACACCGGTCGGGCCCACCAGCGCAAACACGCCGCCCTGCTCCAGCATGGCGTCTTCGTTGGCGACTGTATTGAGGTTGCGGCTGAGGACGGTCTTGATCCAGCGCATGCTTTGCGCGCCATCCAGGCCGGCGGGCAGCTTGTCGATCAGGTAGCGCGCCAGGCTGGCCGAGAAACCGGCGGCCAGCATTTCACGCAGCACCACGGCTTTTTGCGGCTCGCGCTGCTGCGTCGAGCCCCACGAAATTTCCGCCAACTGGGTTTCCATCATGCCGCGCATGGCGCGAATTTCATTCATCATGCCGCTCATCTCGGCGGCGGCGTTCTCTTTCACGTGCGCCAACGCGCTGGCCATCATCTGCTGCATGCGGGCCATGTCCACTGGCTCGCCGGCTGCTTGGCGCGGTGCGGCAGGACGTGGCGCAGCCGGGCGCTGGGCCGGGGCGGGCTGACGCTGCGGCGTAGCGAACTGGGTCTGCAACTGGGGCCGCGGCTGGGACATTTCGGACGCCGCCGGCGGCGACGCCAGCGAAGCGGCATCGTCATTGGCCAGCGCCAGGATTTCCACCACGCCATCGGCCTGGCGGTTCGACAAGATCACGGCATCGGGGCCCAGCGCTTCACGCACCTTGCGCAAGGCATCGCGCGACGAGGCACCGGTAAATTTTTTCACATTCATGATCGGCCTCCCGGGGCGGGGGTAGCGCAATACTGGCTGAACTGTGTGACCATCATCGACTCCTGTTGCTTGGGTGCTGTCTTCCACATGGACACAGATCACCCGGACAGTTTCTATTATTAGCGATGCTTGGAAGAAATGATCGAAGGAACAGGACGGGAAAGTACCCGTTATTCAGTTTGCCAGCAGGAAATTGATGTTTATTTGACCAAAGGCAAGGGCTCAGCAAAGGATGGGGTCAGACCCCCACTGACGCTAACGCAAAGCTCAGCGCTAACGCTGCAGGGGGTCTGACCCCGGTATTCGGCTAACGCAAAGCTCAGCGCTAACGCTGCAGGGGGTCTGACCCCGGTATTCGGCTAACGCAAAGCTCGGCGCTCACGCTGGAGGGGGGCTGACCCCGATGCCGATGCTGTCAACTATTGCGCACCGACCAGGCTGGTGACGCGGATGGTTTTGGTTTCCGGCACTTCGGCATGCGACAACACTTTCAGCTGCGGCAAGGCGCGGCGCAGAAAGCGCGACAGCAGAGCGCGCAATGGTGCCGGCACCAGCAGCACCGGCGTCAGGCCCAAGGCTTCCTGTTGCTGCGCAGCCAGGCCCGCCTGATGCGCGATGGTGTCGGCCAAGCCCGGCTCGATGCCGGCGCCATCGCCGCCATTGCCCATCGCTTGCAGCAGCAGGCGCTCCAGGCGGCTGTCCAGGGTCATCACGGACAGTTCGGCAGCGCCAGGGAACAGTTGTTGCACGATGGCGCGGCCCAGGGCCACGCGCACCAGCGCCGTCAGCTCGTTCGGGTCTTGCGTATTGACCGTATGCTCGGCCAGGGTTTCGATGATGCTGCGCATATCGCGGATATGCACACCCTCGGCCAGCAGATTTTGCAGCACTTTTTGCAAAGCCGACAGCGACAGCATCTTCGGCACCAGGTCTTCCACCAGGCGCGGCGCATCCTTGCCCAGGTGATCGAGCAGCGATTGCACTTCCGCGCGCCCCAGCAGTTCGGAAGCGTGCGAGGTGATCAGGTGATTCAAATGCGTGGCCACCACGGTGCCCGCATCGACCACCGTGTAGCCCATCGATTGCGCCTGGTCGCGCAAGCTCGCGTCGATCCAGGTAGCGGGCAAGCCAAACGCAGGGTCGCTGGTGACCAGGCCGGGTAAAGTGCCGCTGGCCATGCCGGGATTGATCGCCAGGAACTGGCCGTTGTAAGCCTCACCCACGCCCACTTCCACGCCCTTGAGGGTGATGCGGTAGGCGGACGGTTTCAACTCCAGGTTGTCGCGAATATGCACGGGCGGCGCCAGAAAGCCCACTTCCTGGGCAAATTTCTTGCGGATGCCTTTGATGCGCTTGAGCAATTCGCCACCCTGCGTCTTGTCCACCAGGGGTATCAGGCGGTAGCCCACTTCCAGGCCCAGGGTATCGACGGGCATGATGTCTTGCCAGCTCGCTTCTTCCTGCTCGGGTGCCACGGTCGCTTGCGGCACTTCGGCCGGCCTCTCGGCCGCCGCTTTTTCCTGCAGGCGCTTCTTGCTGATCAAATACGCGGAACCGCCCAGCAATGACGCCAGCAAGAGAAAGACCATGTTCGGCATGCCGGGAATCAAGCCCATGCCGCCGATAATGGCCGCAGTAATATACAGCACTTGCGGTTTCGCAAACAATTGCCCCACCAACTGGGTGCCGATATCCTGATCACTGGCCACGCGCGAGACGACAATACCGGCTGCCGTGGAAATGATCAGCGACGGAATCTGCGCCACCAGGCCGTCGCCGATGGCCAGCAGGGTGTAGTTCTTGAGCGCATCAGCAAAGCCCATGTCGTGCTGCAGCAAGCCTACCAGCAGGCCGCCGACGATATTGATGACGGTGACCATGATGCCGGCGATGGCGTCGCCGCGCACGTATTTGCTGGCACCGTCCATGGCGCCATAGAATTCCGCTTCCTGCGCCACTTCCGTGCGGCGGCGGCGCGCTTCATCTTCGCCGATCAGGCCGGCGTTCAAGTCGGCATCGATGGCCATCTGCTTACCGGGCATGGCGTCCAGCGCGAAACGGGCACCCACCTCGGCGATACGCCCGGCACCCTTGGTCACCACGGTAAAGTTGATGATCGTCAAAATGATGAACACCACGATACCGACCGTGTAGTTGCCACCGATCAGGAAGTGACCGAACGCTTCAATCACCTTACCGGCCGCATCGGCGCCCGTATGGCCTTCCGTCAGCACCACGCGCGTGGAGGCCACGTTGAGCGACAGGCGCAGCATGGTCGACACCAGCAAGATGGTCGGAAACGCCATGAAGTCGAGCGGCTTGACCGTGTACAGCGCCGTCAGCAGCACGATGATGGACAGCGCGATATTGAAACTGAAGAAAATGTCGAGAATGAAGGCCGGCAATGGCAGCACCATCATCGACAACAGCATGATGATGATGATAGGCGCGGCGATGCCCTTGCTGGCGTTGCCCCCCATTCCGCTGAGCCAGGCTGGCAATCTCAGGCCGTTCATGGTGTACTTCCTTTATTCTTGTCTGCTGCGGTTTTGGCCTGCGATGCGGGATCGAGCGGATCGAGCTCGGGCGGCACGTCGAGTTTTTTCGGCTTGTCCGGGCGCTGGCCATGGCCACTGCCGTAGCTGCGCAGCTGGAACACATATGCCAGCACTTCGGCCACGGCGCCATACAGCGCCTCGGGAATCTCGTCGCCGATGTCCGTGTGCTGATACAGCGCACGCGCCAGGGCCGGCGCTTCCAGGATGGCGACCTTGTGTTCGCCGGCCAGCTCACGTATCTTCGCGGCCACCTCGTCGATACCCTTGGCCACCACCTGCGGCGCGCCGCGCGAATTCTCGCCATACTTCAAGGCTACAGCGTAGTGAGTAGGGTTGGTCACCACCACATCGGCGGTGGGTACGTCGGCCATCATGCGGCGGCGTGACATTTCATGCTGCATCTGGCGAATCTTGGCCTTGATCTGCGGATTGCCGTCCGACTCCTTGGCCTCTTGCTTGACTTCCTGCAAGGACATTTTCATCTTGTTGGCGTAGTGCCACATCTGGTACGGACCGTCGATGGCGGCGATCAGGCCGAGCGCGCCGACGATCAGCAAAAAAGCCGTGATCAGCAGGCTGATCAGATGGGCCGAACCGGAACGCAAGGATTCGACCGACAGGCCCAGCACGGCATCTTTCTGGTGCTGCATCACCATCCAGGCAACGACACCGACGACGATGGTCTTGGCAACGGCCTTGAGCAATTCCACCAGCGCATTCTTCGAAAACATATTGCCCAGGCCGCGAATCGGGTTGAGCTTGCCAAAATTGGGGGCGAATGCCTTGGAACTGAACAGCCAACCGCCCACCAGCACGGGCGAGGCCAGGGCGACGAGCATGATGGCCAGCGCGTACGGCAGGCAAGTCAGCAAGACCGAGCCCACGTCGTAGCCGATGCGCAGCATCATCGCATCGGGATTGAGGATTTGCTCGCGCTCCAGGGTCAAGCCAGACACCATGACGGCCGTCAGACGGCGCACGATGGCGTCGCCGGCAAACCACAGGCAGCAGCCGGACGCCATCAGCACCGTAAACGTTGCCACTTCACGCGATCGCGGAACGTCGCCTTCCTCACGCGCCTGCTCGAGGCGCTTCGGTGACGCGGCTTCGGTCTTTTCTGCGTCGCTGTCATCCGACATCAATCAACTCCGGTGAAGTCCTGCAGCCTGGTTAGGCACAATACGGACTGGGCATGACACATTATCGATTCAAGTGCGTCAATCTCATCGAGGGAAAAGGAGGGCTAATCCCCTGCTTTTCCTTTGCCTATAGAAAACAAGGCGCCGCAGGCGCCCATTCCAGAGGTAGCCTAACGGCTTTTGCTTGCTTGCGCCTGTTTGACAGTCTGTTCGATGGCACCAAACAGCGATTTCCCGTCATCCCCCTGCATATCCAATCGAAGCACATCGCCGAACAGCAAATAGGGCGTACTGGCAACACCATCGGCAATCATCTCCTGGTTACGTCGCTCAAAAATACTCGAAAATCCCTTCTTGACTTCCTTGTTGGCAACACCGCCCGCGCTGACCACGCTACCGGCGCGCGCGTTGCGCGTCTGACACAAGTGCGCGAGCAATTGCGGGTAATTGAAGGTCATGTCGGCGCCCGCCTGCGGCTGGCCCGTCAATTTGCCATTCAGGCTGCAGCGTAGCGCGTAATGCACCTTGCCGCCGCGCCAGGCATCGCCCAGTTCGTCCGGCGTGATGGCGACAGGAGAGCACGCCATGGCCGGCTTCGCCTGCAGCAAGCCATAGCCACTGGCCTGTTCGCCAGGCACCAACTTGCGCAGGGTAATGTCGTTGACCAGCATCAACAGCTTGATGTTCAAGTGTGCCTGGTCCGGCGTGGAGCCCATGAAGACATCGTCCGTGATGGCGGCGATGCCGGCCTCGTAATCGATGCCCCACTGCTCGTGCGCCACGCTGATATCGTCGTGGGCGCCGCGGAAATCGTCGCTGGCGCCCTGGTACAGGCGCGGCGCCTCGCGCAAGTTGGCGGGCACGTCAACGCCCGCAGCCTTGCAGGCGCGCTCGATCTGCTGCAGGTAGGATGCACCAGCGACGCGCAGGCTGCTGCGCGGCAAGGGCGCCATGCAATTGGCGGAATCAAACTCGAAGGCGCGATGGCCACGACCGCTATTGATGGTTTGGTACAGCAAATCGAGCTGTGGCGCGATGAAACTCCAGTCGTCGAGCGCCTTTTGCAAGGTAGAGGCAATACCATCGGCCAGATGGGCCGTTTTCAGGTCGCGCGAGACGACAGCGAGCTGGCCATCGCGCGTGCCATCCTTCAGGGTAGCTAATTTCATGTAGGGAAAACTTCGTCAAATGCAGGCAATGGAGGCTAAAAACGCCAAAAAGCCGGGAAATACCGATATTTGGCGATCAAGAAGAGAGGTGCAACACCAGACAAAACCGTAGCGAGCGGCAGTGATTTGCGGCCGAGAAGCGCAGCCGTGCTAAAGCACGGTGAGCATCACAGGCTGCAAAGCACGACGCGCAGTAGGTTTGGCCTGGTGTTATTACGCCAGCAGCGCGATCTGCTCTGGCGTCAGATAGCACCATTCGCCTTCGGCGATGCCCAGCGACTCCAGCGTCAGGCTACCGATGGCGGAACGGTGCAGCGCGTTGCAATGGTTGCCGGCGGCGACCAGCATGCGCTTGACCTGGTGGTATTTGCCTTGCTCAAGCACGATTTCGAGCTGGAATGGTCCGCGCTGGACGCAGACCAGGGCGGCCAGCGGGGATGGCTCGTCGTGCAGTTGCACGCCAGCCAAGAGCTGCGCCACCAGTTCATCGCTCACGGGTTCTTGCGTGGTCGCCTGGTAAATCTTGGGAACGTGACGCTTCGGCGACGATTGTGCATGGATAAATGCGCCATCGTCAGACATCAGCAGCATACCGGTCGTATCGTGGTCGAGCCGGCCGACGGGCTGGACTTCGCGCCAGGTAAACTGTTCCGGCAGCAAGGTCAGCACGCCAGGGTGATGGCTGGGCTTGCGCGAGCATTCGAAGTTGGCGGGCTTGTTCAGCGCCAGGTACAGTTGCGCGCGGTAGACCCACTCTTCTTCAAAAACATGCAGCACCAGGCCTTCGGTCTCGACGGTGGTGCGGTAATTGGTCTGGGTGACGCCATCGATGACGACATCGCCATCCTCGATAAGGGAACGACAATATTTACGGGTGCCAAAACCCTGCGATTGCAGGATGCGGTCTAGGGATAATTTACTCATGGGCGTGACTTTACCAGAAGCGGCTGGCAGCGTGAAGCAGCGACGCGCGACGTCTGCGCCTGACAGCGCAGCGCGCGCCCGACTTGCACACGCACAGATACGACAAAGCACAAGGTGAGATTTCGATATGGACGGCCCATTCCTTTGAGATATGTCAAGCGCTCGGAATATCGCATTGATAAACTGAAATTCCATTAGGAATCCGCCTAATGTCGTTTAGGAATTGTGGCAGTGGCCAAACAGCATAAGGACATCGTATGAAGCAGACCGATACCATCGCCTTACGAGGCAGCATCACCGACATGCGCCAGCACATCGCTGCGAGACAGGCGGCCATGCACAGGGTTCAGCTTGGCGTGGCGCGCTGGCGCAACGCCCCTGCGGCCGATACGGACGCGCCGCCGTTGCCAGCGAGCCAGACGCACTGGCATGCCGAGGCGCAATGCCATTTCATGCGCTGGCTCGAACTGGGCGGTTTTGCGCACGCGGTTGTGGGGATGCGTGCGGATGCGGATGCGGATACCGATATGCATGCCGCAGCCGGCAAGCTGAACACACCCGCCATGGCGCACACGCCGCCCGACACCGGCACGAGCGATAGTAGCGGCACCAGCAATAACTCTGGCACTGGCACAACGACGATGCGGCCAGCGACCGAAGCCCCCGTGCCCGAGCACTGCAACAACTGCGCCGCCTGAGCGCGCCGCCATAAGACCGGCCATGCCCAGCCCCCGCATGCCTGCCTTGCCTCACCTTACGTTGCCTTGCCTCACCTTGCCTTACGTTGCTTTGCCTTGTCTTGCCTCACCTTACGTTGCCTTGCCTTGCCTCACCTTACCTTGCCTTGCCTTGCCTTGCCTGCTTTGCCTGCCTTGCCAGCCAGCCCGGACCGCGCAGCCACCGGCCGCGACGCCAGCCCCCGCCATCGCCATCGCGCACAACACGCACAAAAGGAAACGACGGCATTGCGCCGCCGTTCCAAGCCCCAACGGGACTTTAGTGAGGAATGTGAATTCACTCAAAACCACATCTGCGATGCGGCGAGTAGTTCCAAGACCTGCCAATCAAGTTAGTACTGACAACATAGTTGATATATCGCCCCTCCTTGAAAAGAACTACACTTTCAATATAGCCCAAGCAGCGCGTTTTTCAAGCCAAACTACCACTTTACTAAAAATTATTCTCGGCTGACTCGCGTGTCATGCAGTACTGCCGTCATCAGCGTAACGACGGTTGCGACTGCTGCACGGCCGCCTTCATGGCGCCGGCGCCCATGGCAGCGCCAAATTTCTTCAGCACCCGTTCCGGTAAACCTTCATGTTGCGTGTAGTCGACGATGTCTTCCGCCTTGATGATATCGCGCGCCACGCTGTCGACCGTGCCAAAATCGTCGGCCAGGCCCATTTCCACGGCTTTCGCACCCGTCCAGTACAGGCCGGAGAAGGTATCGGCCGTTTCCTTCAGGCGCTTGCCCCGCCCCGTGCGCACCACGTCGATGAATTGCTGGTGGATTTCATTGAGCATGCCTTGCGCATACGCCTTGTGTTTGTCGCTCAAGGGACTGTACGGGTCCATGAAAGCCTTGTTCTCTCCCGCCGTCAGCAGGCGCCGCTCGACGCCCACTTTTTCCATCACGCCCGTAAAGCCGAAGCCATCCATCAGCACGCCGATGGAACCGACCACGCTGGCCTTGTTGACATAGATGCGGTCGGCGGCGGCAGCGATGTAATAGCCGCCCGAGGCACACATTTCATCGACCACCACATACAAGGGCTTGTCCGGATAGCCCTTGCGCAGGCGCTGCATCTCGTCGACGATCATGCCGGCCTGCACGGGACTGCCGCCCGGACTATTCATATGCAGCACGACGGCCACGGAGCCGGCGTCGGAAAACGCCTTGTCCAGCGCGGGGATGACGACGGCGGCCGAGCCACTGCCTTCGGACTCGATGGCGCCGCTGATGTCGATCAGGGCCGTGTGGCGCCCCAGGGTCTGGCTGTCGTCGGCCGTGTTGTAGTCATAAAACACCCATAGGGCGAACAGCACGATCAGCAGGCTGAAGACCTTGAAAAAGATGCTCCAGCGGCGGTGTGCACGTTGCTCTTGCAAGGTGGCAAATACCAGCTTTTCCAGCACATCGCGCTCCCAGTTACCGGCAGGGGCAAGCTGGCCGGCTGCGGGCGCGCTGCTGCCCGCCGTGTCATTCGTGTTATCGCTCATGGTTCACTTTGTTTAAATTGCAATCATTCCTGGATCCGGCTTCAGACCGACAGCGGCTGAACATACTCATCGGGCTGCCAGTACAGTTGCCCGTCGCGCTCGGTCACGGCAATCGAACGCAAGCGGCCGCCCTTGCAGGGACCGCCCGCGCAGTAGCCACTCTCCGGCACATAGATGGCGCCATGCGTCGAACACATCAGGTACAAGCCGCTCGATTCGAAAAACTCGCCTTCGGCCCAGTCCAGTTCGATCGGCACGTGGGCGCAGCGGTTCAGGTAGCCATACGCCTTGCCGCCGTGGCGCACGACAAAGCCGGTGCCCGCTTCGCCACCGGCCGAAACGGCAAAGCGCACGCCCTTGCCCCCCTCGGCCAGCGCGTCGGCGGCACAGATGAATACTTGCGCAACATCGGTCATCATGCGTGCTCGCTCAGCCATTGGTGCAGATCGGCCACCGTCGCGGCCGAATACAGAGGATTGCAAACCTGCAACTGCTCCACCGGATGCGCACCATACTCTACGGCAATACCGGCCGCGCCGGCATTACTTGCCATCAACAAATCATGACTGGTGTCGCCGATCATCACTGTGCGACGCATATCCTGCCCCAGTTCGCGCGTCAACTCCTGCAGCATGGCCGGGTGGGGCTTGGAGAACGTTTCATCGGCGCAGCGCGTCGCATCGAACAGCGACAGCAGCTTGACGGCATTGAGCGAACGGTTCAGGCCGACACGGCTCTTGCCCGTGGCGACGGCCAGAAAGTACGCTTGCTGCGAGAGTTCCTGCAGCATTTCTTGCACACCGGGAAACAGGGTCAGCTCATGGTCGCGCGACAGATAGTGATAGCGGTAACGCTCCGCCATGCGCACATGGTATTTCGGCTCGACGTCGGGCATCACCAGCCGCATGGCTTCCTGCAAGCCCAGGCCGATCACATGCGAGGCCAGCAAATCGGTGGGAATTGGCAAGCCCAGGTCTTTGGCCGACGCCTGGATGCACTTGACGATGGTCGAGGTACTGTCTATCAGCGTACCGTCCCAATCGAAGACGATCAGATCAAATTGCTTTCTTGCCATATTTCCCGGCGGCAAAGCCGCCGGCTCCTTGAGAATGAATGATGGCGACTGACTGCCTGTTGAGTCGTGTCGCGCGCACGCGATAACTATTTAGCGTGCGGCAACGGCCAATGGTTTGCCCAAGCTTACCAAGAAACGCTCACATTCGGCAGCCAGCGGCGCGTTCAGGGTCATCGCCTTGCCCGTCTCCGGATGCGTAAACGTGATCTGGTGCGCGTGCAAGAACATGCGCTTCAGGGCACCGCGCGTGCTATCGGCTTTCAACAAGGCACGGTTGAGGGCAAAGTCGCCATATTTATCGTCGCCGGCGATGGGGAAGCCGGACGAAGACAGGTGCACGCGGATTTGGTGCGTGCGTCCGGTCTTCAGTTCCGCTTCCAGCAAGGCGAAGTTGTGATATTTATGCAACAGTGAGAACACCGTGTGCGAAGCCAGGCCATCGGCCTGCACGGCCACCCGGCGCTCGCCTTCGGCCGTCGTATATTTATGCAGCGGCAGCTTGATATGCTGACGCGCATTCTTCCAGTCGCCAGCGACCAGCACCAGATAGCGCTTGTCCGTGACGCCGTCACGCATCTGTTCATGCAAATTCGTCAGCGCAGTGCGTTTCTTTGCCAGCAACAACAAGCCGGACGTGTCGCGGTCCAGACGGTGCACCAATTCCAGGAACTTGGCGTCTGGACGCGAAGCGCGCAATTGCTCGATCACGCCGAACGAGACGCCCGAGCCGCCATGCACGGCCACGCCGGCCGGCTTGTCGATGACCAGCAGTTGCGCATCTTCGAAGATGATCTTGAATTCGGCGGCCGGCGCGCCCGTGGGCGCCTTTTCGGCCACGCGCACCGGTGGAATGCGCACCACGTCGCCAGCGGCGAGGCGGTACAACTGATCGATACGGCCTTTATTAACCCGCACTTCTCCCGATCGCAAGATCCGGTAGATGTGGCTTTTAGGCACTCCCTTGCACACTCTTAATAAGTAGTTGTCGATGCGCTGGCCTGCTTCTTCCTCGGCGATCGTTACGAATTGGGCTTGCGGCTGAACCGGGGGTGTTGAAGGGGGAACAACATCATTTTGACTCTTCATTTACTATGTCTTCCCAGAAATCTCTCTAAGTCCTTCATTTTGAATATATAATTGTTTTTGCTGCGGCCCTGGCTGCTGCGAGTGTAAGAATAAAAGCACATTTTACACAGGGGCGTCTCCACCGGCCTCGCCAAATTGCAAATTCGGTGGAAAAAAATGTATATGCACCATCGCCGCGCGAATCAAGGTTGCACCGTAGTTGTAATCGGATAAGGCGTGGAGATGCAGAAGTGAGTGTGGGATTATAAGGATAAGTACCCGTTAGCGCGACTTATCGAGTCGGGCTCGCGGGTTGATGAAGTTGATAACGCTTGCCGTTTTCGCCAAACCCCGTATGTGGCCAAATACTGAGGGTTGTCGATGATAGGCTGAGGCCAAGCCTCGCCATCGCGATCCCTGTAATGAGCCGGCTAACGATTTTGGCTCTGAATTTGCTGACCACTTGCATTCTCTGCCCCCGATGCAGTTCATTCTCATCCGGGCTGTTTCAGATGAGTTGCAGGTGTCCTGTGCACTCGGCATGACGATTGACCTCACCGCGCCTGTTGCGGCCGTAACGTATACCTCGTACGCGTTGTTGCTCCGCACGCCTAGGCATTTCCCCCGCCAACACTCCCGTTCTCGCATATATCCCTGTACTTTCGCCGCTTCCCAGGAAGCGGCCTTGAGATGGCCTACGGGTCGCGGAGTTATAAAAATGAAACGCATGTTGTTTAATGCCACGCAGCAAGAAGAACTGCGCGTAGCGATTGTCGACGGACAGAAACTGATCGACATCGATATCGAGACAGCCGGGCGCGAACAGCGCAAATCGAACATCTACAAGGGCGTGATCACGCGCATCGAGCCTTCGCTCGAAGCGTGCTTCGTCAGCTATGGTGAAGACCGCCACGGCTTCCTGCCTTTCAAGGAAGTTGCGCGCACGTATTTCCGCGAAGGCGTCGATGTGCGTAACGCTTCCGTCAAGGAAGCGCTGCGCGAAGGCCAGGAAATCATGGTCCAGGTGGAAAAGGAAGAGCGCGGCAACAAGGGCGCTGCGCTGACCTCCTTCGTTTCGCTGGCCGGCCGTTACCTGGTCTTGATGCCGAACAACCCGCGTGGCGGTGGCGTATCGCGCCGCGTGGAAGGTGAAGAGCGCCAGGAATTGCGCGAAACCATGGATAAACTGGACTTGCCTGCTGGCATGTCCGTCATTGCCCGCACCGCCGGCATCGGCCGCAACGTCGATGAACTGCAGTGGGACTTGAATTACCTGATGCAACTGTGGCGCGCCATCGAAGGCGCTGGCAAGTCGGCCAATGGCGCTTTCCTGATTTACCAGGAATCCTCGCTCGTGATCCGCGCCATCCGCGACTACTTCCAGCCCGACATCGGCGAGATCCTGATCGACACCGACGAGATCTACGACCAGGCGCACCAGTTCATGAGCCACGTGATGCCCGACATGGTGCACCGCGTAAAACGCTACAGCGACGACGTGCCGCTGTTCTCGCGCTTCCAGATCGAACACCAGATTGAAACGGCGTACAGCCGCACCGTGCCGCTGCCATCAGGCGGCGCCATCGTGATCGACCATACCGAAGCGCTGGTGTCCGTCGACGTCAACTCGGCCCGCGCCACGCGCGGCTCGGACATCGAGACGACCGCCTTCAACACCAACTGCGAAGCGGCCGAAGAAGTAGCCCGCCAGCTGCGCCTGCGCGACTTGGGTGGCTTGATCGTCATCGACTTCATCGACATGGAAGTGGCAAAAAATCAGCGCGAAGTAGAACAGCGCCTGAAAGATGCGCTGCACCATGACCGTGCACGTGTACAAATGGGCAAAATTTCCCGTTTCGGCCTGATGGAATTGTCGCGCCAGCGCCTGCGCCCTTCGCTGTCCGAAGGCTCGCACGTGACTTGCCCGCGCTGCTCCGGCACCGGCCACATCCGCGATACCGAATCGTCCGCCCTGCAGGTGCTGCGCATCATCCAGGAAGAAGCGATGAAGGAAAACTCGGCCACCATCCACGTGCAAGTGCCCGTCGACGTGGGCGCTTTCCTGCTCAACGAAAAGCGCGGCGAAGTACTGAAAATCGAGAACCGCCACCGCATCGCCGTGATCCTGATCCCGAACAAGCACCTGGAAACGCCGCACTACAAGCTCGAACGCATCAAGCACGACGATCCGCGTCTGGAAGACAGCCAGGCCAGCTACAACCTGGCCGAAAACGCGGAAACCGACATGGCTTACAGCAAGCGCCAGAAGGAAGAAGCCAAGCCGCGCCAGGAAGCCGTCGTCAAGACGATCACGCCTGACCAGCCGGCACCGCTGGTCGAGCGCAAGCCCGTCGAAGCGAAACCAGCTCCGGTGGCGGCACCAGCCGCGCCGCAAGGCCTGCTCGCCAAGATCATCAGCTTCTTCACAGGCGCACCGGCACCGGTGGTAGCGGCACCTGCCGCGATCACCCCAGCCAAGCCGGCCGGCGCCGAGCGTGGCGACCGCAACAGCCGTGGCCCGCGTGGCCGTGGCCGCAATGGCAAGCCTGGCCGCGAAGAACGCGAACCGGGCCAGGGCCGTCCGGTCCAAGACGATGCGGCCAAGGAAGCCGAAGCACTGGAAAAGGCGGCCCGTCCGCCACGTCCACCGCGTCCGCCACGCGAACCGCGTGAAGTGCGCGAGGCTGGCGATGCAACGGCGGCACCACGCGAGCGCGGTGAACGTCCAGAGCGCGCCGAACGTCCAGAGCGCGCGGAACGTCAAGAGCGCGCCGAACGCCCGGAACGTGCCGAACGTCCGCCACGCCAGCCACGCGAAGGCCGCGAGCCACGCGCCGACAAGGCTGTTGTTGCTGAAGTGAAAGCTGACGAACTGGCCCTGGCAGGCGCCAGCGCCATCAACGTCGTCGTAGCGTCCGCTGGCCCGGAATCCGACGCCGCACCGGCGAACTTGCTGAAAGCCCCGGCGAATGCCGGTCCTGAAGGCGAAGAGATGGAAAGCGACGTGGAAGGCGAAGAACCGCGCCGCCGTCGTCGTCGTGGTGGCCGCAACCGCAACCGCCGCGACCGCGAAACGGGCGAGCTGATTGAGTCGGAAAATGGCGACAATGATGGCCAGGACGCGCCCGTGATCAGCTTCACGGTCGCTCCGGCGCCGGAAGCTGGCACCGTCGTCGTCGCTGATGCAGCCCCGGTTGCCGTGGTGCCTAGCGCCACTGTCGTCGCCGTCGCTGCAGCGCCAGTCGAAGCTGCTGTCGCGGACGTGGCCGAGGTGACTGAAGTGAGCAAGGTCGTGGACATTGCCAAGGTGGAAGAAGCCGCTCCTGCCGCTGACGCTGCACCCGTGGCTATGGCTGCAGTGATCGTGCCGGCAGCACCTGCCGTAGCCGTAGCCGTAGCCGTCGTCGCTGTAGCGCAAGCTGAGCCAGCCGCCGCCGAACCGGCACCAGCGGCCGAGTACAGCTTTGCCGAGAAAGTGCAAGCTGAGCCAGCACCAGCGGAAGTCATCGTCGAAGCCGCGCCAGTGGTGGAAACGCCTGCTGTCGCGGAAACCGTCGCCGTGGCGCAAGCAGCGCCAGTAGTCGAAGTGGCGCCGCTTGTGGTGGAAGCGGCCCCGGTGGTCGCCGAAGCTGCTCCTGCTCCTGCTCCTGCTCCTGCTCCAACGCCAGCGCCTGTGGCCGCTCCTGTCGCTGCTGCACCAGTTGCCGCACCAGTCACCGCGCCGCTGGACTTGAGCGCGGTGCTCGGTTCGGCCGGCCTGACCCTGGCTGCCACCGATCCGGAAAAACTGCGCCTGGCGCAGGAAGCGGCCGCCAAGGCAGTCGCCCCGGTGCGCAAGCCACGCGAACGCAAGCCACTGCCGCCGCAATCGGATGAGCCGTTGGTCCAGGTCAACACGCAACGTCCGTAAGCGCGCCGGGTTCGCCCAGCCGCCAATGATGAAAGGGGGAGCTCAGGCTCCCCCTTTTTTTGTCAAGTCCACGCGCTTTGCCAGCGAGCCGCCATGCACAACGATAGCAAGCTTCCCCGCCCCGCCCCCGTCAGCCTGCGCAGCGCGTTCTGGTACTGGCTCAAGCTGGGCTGCGTCAGCTTTGGCGGTCCGGCCGGGCAAATCGCCATGATGCATGCCGAGCTGGTGGAAAAGCGGCGCTGGATTTCCGAGCAGCGTTTCCTGCACGCCCTCAATTACTGCATGCTGCTGCCAGGACCGGAAGCGACCCAGCTGGCCATCTACATCGGCTGGCTGATGCACCGCACGCGCGGCGCCTTGGTGGCGGGCCTGCTATTCCTGCTGCCCTCGCTGGGGGTGCTGATCGTCCTGTCCTGGCTCTACATGGCATATGGCCACGTGGCCGCCATCGCCGGCATCCTGTACGGCATCAAGCCGGCCGTCGTCGCCATCGTGCTGGCGGCCGCTTGGCGCCTGGGCCGGCGCACCTTGCGCAGCCCCGCCCTGCTAGCCATTGCGGCCAGTGCATTCATCGCCATCGCCCTGCTGCGGCTGCCATTTCCGCTAATTGTGTTCGCCGCAGCCCTGCTGGGCATGGCGGGCGGGCGCTACTTACCGGCCCACTTCCATGCCGGCGCTACGCCGCATGACAGCGCAGCCCGCTTTGGCGCGGCCCTGATCGATGACGACACGCCCACGCCGCTGCATGCGCGTTTCAGTTGGCCGCGCCTGCTGGTCACGTGCGCGCTGGGTCTGGCGCTGGCTTTCACCAGCTGGCTGGGTCTGGCCCTGCTGGGCGGACGCGAGCAGCCGCTGGCGCAGATGGGCGTGTTTTTCAGCAAGGCCGCCCTGCTGACCTTCGGCGGCGCGTATGCCGTGCTGCCCTACCTGGTGCAGGGCGCCGTCGAGCATTACCACTGGATCAGCAACGCGCAGATGATGGATGGCCTGGCGCTGGGCGAAACCACGCCCGGTCCGCTGATCATGATCGTCGCTTTCATCGGCTTTGTGGGCGGCTGGAGCCACGCCGTGGCAGGGGAACATCTGTGGCTGGCGGGCGTATGCGGTGCGCTTGTCGCCAGCTGGTTCACCTTCCTGCCCTCGTTCATCTTCATCCTGGGTGGCGCGCCGCTGCTCGAAGCGTCACGCGGCAACCTGCGCCTGAGTGCGCCCCTGACGGCCATTTCGGCGGCCGTGGTGGGCGTCATTGCCAGCCTGGGCCTGTTTTTTGGCCGCCATGTCTTTTGGCAAGCAAATACACTGCCACACTGGGACATGCTGGCCATCGCCATCGCGCTGGCGGCCGGCGTGGCGCTGCTCAAGTATCAAATTGGCAGCATCAAATTGCTGCTCGCCTGTGCCATCTTCGGCCTCGTGCTATCGTAGCTGCCTTAACCGACTTTACGTTTGGCATTACCTTTCATGGCTGACAAGATTATCTACCTTGCCGAGGCCCGCAATGCGGCTTTGGTGATCCCCGCAGTGCTGGAAAGTCCCAGCGGCAACGTGGCCGATAGCCTGGGCAGGCCCCTGCACGACCTGCGCATCTCGATTACCGACCGCTGCAATTTCCGTTGCGTGTATTGCATGCCGAAGGACGTATTCGACAAGGACCACGTCTATTTGCCGCACACCGATTTGCTGTCGTTCGAGGAAATCACGCGCATCGCGCGCCTGTTTGTGGCGCACGGCGTGGAAAAAATCCGCCTGACGGGCGGCGAACCGCTGCTGCGCAAGAATATCGAAAGGCTCATCGCCATGCTGGCCGAACTGCGCACGCCATCGGGCCAGCCGCTGGACCTGACCCTGACGACCAACGGCTCCTTGCTGGCAAGAAAGGCGCAGGCGCTCAAAGATGCAGGCCTGAACCGCGTCACCGTGTCGCTCGATTCGCTCGACGACGCCACCTTCAAGCGCATGAACGACGTCGATTTCGCCGTGACCGATGTGCTGCGCGGCATCGATGCAGCACATGCGGCGGGCCTGGGGCCGATCAAGATCAACATGGTCGTCAAGGCCGGCATGAACGAGCAAGAAATCGTGCCGATGGCACGCCATTTCAAGGGCACGCCCTACATCTTGCGCTTCATCGAATACATGGACGTGGGCGCCTCAAATGGCTGGAACTTGCAGGAAGTCATCCCATCGGCCGACGTCGTGCGGCGCATCGCCGCGCACCTGCCCTTGCTGCCCATCAACCCCAACTACACGGGCGAGACGGCGGCGCGCTGGCGCTATGCCGATGGCAGCGGCGAAATCGGCCTCATTTCCAGCGTCACGCAAGCGTTCTGCACCGACTGCAGCCGCGCCCGCCTCTCGACCGAGGGCAAGCTGTACACCTGCTTGTTCGCCAGCAGCGGCCACGATTTGCGCAGCCTGCTGCGCGGCGGCCGCAGTGACGCAGAAATCTCGTCGGCAGTAGCGCAGTTGTGGCGCGGTCGCGCTGACCGCTATTCGCAATTGCGTACCAGCCAGACGGATTTGACGGGCGGTACGCTTGAGGATGGCAAAAAGAAAGTAGAAATGTCGTATATCGGCGGCTGAATCAGGCGCGGCGCAGGCCCGCCGCTGCTACCATGGCGCATGCACCCATTTTTCTACCTGACATGATCAACAAACAAGACATTACCGGCCTGATCCTGGCCGGCGGCCTCGGCACGCGCATGGGCCAGCGCGACAAGGGCATGCTGCCTTTGCACGGCCAGCCACTGGTGCGCCATGTGCTGCAGCGCCTGTCTGCGCAAGTGGGCCAGCTGGCCATCAGTGTCCACGCGCATGGCGGCGACTATGCGCGCTTCGGCCTGCCGGTCTGGCCGGACGTGCTGCCGGGCCAATTGGGTCCGCTAGCGGGCTTGCACAGCGGCATGCGGCACGCCAGCACGCCTTACCTGCTGTGCGTACCGTGCGACTCGCCGCTGCTGCCGCCCGACCTGGCAGCGCGCCTGGCCGCTGGCTTGACGCAGAACAATGCCGACCTGGCCATCGCTGTCACCGAGGAAGTCGACGCGGCGACGGGATCGCCTGCGCGCCGTGCGCATCCCGTCTTTTGCCTGGTGAA
Source organism: Janthinobacterium sp. CG_23.4 (assembly GCF_029892305.1). Taxonomy (NCBI): domain Bacteria; kingdom Pseudomonadati; phylum Pseudomonadota; class Betaproteobacteria; order Burkholderiales; family Oxalobacteraceae; genus Janthinobacterium; species Janthinobacterium sp. CG_23.4. Next base: position 3,713,848 of record NZ_JARXUX010000001.1, read on the forward strand.
AACATCCGCCCTGTCCCAACTGGACGCCTACCTGGCCGCCGGCGAACGGCGCATGCGCAGCTGGCACGGCGACTTGAAACTGGCCGAGGTACTGTTCGAAAATAGTGGTGCGTTCGGCAACATCAACACCCCGGACCAGCTGGCCGCCCTGCAGGCGCAGGGCCTGTCCGTGCCGATGGCGCAAGCTATCCTGGGGGACGCCGTCGGCCCCGTGGCAGAGATCGAAACATTGGCGCTGCCGCAAGCGTTAGCGCGTATTTTGGCGGCCGACATCATCTCGCCCATCAGCGTGCCCGCGCATGACAATTCCGCCATGGATGGCTATGCGCTGCACGGGGCCGACCTGGGCGGCAGCGTGCCACTGACCCTGACCGTGGTCGATACCATCCTGGCCGGGCGCCCCGGCACGGTCAACGTCGGGCGTGGCCAATGCGCGCGCATCATGACGGGCGCTGTCATGCCGGACGGCTGCGACAGCGTGGTGCCGCAGGAACTGGTGCGGCAGGTCAGTGCAAGCAGCATTACGCTGGCACCGGACTGCATCCGCCCCGGCGACAACCGCCGTTTCAAGGGTGAAGACTTGATGCAAGGCCAACCGGCCCTGCTGCAAGGCAAGCGATTGGGGCCGGCCGAACTGGGGCTGCTGGCCTCGCTGGGCATCGCCACGGTGCCCGTGCGGCGCCGCGTGCGCGTGGCCGTCTTTTCCACGGGCGACGAATTGCGCGCGATCGGCGAGCAACTCGATGCCGCTTGCATTTACGACAGCAACCGCTACACCTTGTTGGGCATGCTGACGCGTCTGGGCTGCGAGGTGCTCGACATGGGCATCGTCAAGGACCAGCCACAAGCGCTGGAAGCGGCCCTGCGCAGCGCCTGCGCCAAAGCTGACGTCATCATCACCTCGGGCGGCGTCTCCAGCGGTGCGGCCGATTTTACGCGCGAGATCCTGGCGCGCCTCGGCGACGTGGCCTTTTGGCAGATCAACATGCGCCCGGGCCGCCCGATGGCCTTTGGGCAGATTTCCAGCCAGGGCGAGACGGCCTTGCTGCTGGGGTTGCCCGGCAACCCGGTGGCCGTGATGGCGGCGTTTTATTTCCTCGCCCGCCCGACCTTGCTGCGTCTGATGGGCGCCGATGCGGACACTGCCACCCTGCCGCTGCTGCAAGTGGCGGCGCAAGCACCGATACGCAAGAAGCCGGGCCGCACGGAATACCAGCGCGGCATCGTCGAGCGGGGCGCGGACGGGCGCCAGCACGTGCGCGTGACGGGGGCGCAAGGCTCCGGCATCCTGCGTTCGATGACGCAAGCCAATTGCATGATCGTGCTAGATGAAGCGCAAGGCCAGGTGGCGGCCGGCGACCTGGTCGATATCGTGCTGTTCCATGGCCTGACCTGATGCGGCAGCACCGGCCAGGCTGCTGGCAGGACTGGCGTTGCGGGTCTGCCGCGCGCGAAAAATCGCTGCCGACAAGCATGGCGCCTGAGGCGTAGCGAGCCAGGTGCGCACTTGTTACTATGCTGCATTCCAGACAAGGACCGCCATGCCCGACATCGACATCCGTTTGACACGTCTGATTGCACTGCGCGAAGAAGGCCAGCATGCGGATGCGCTCGTGCTTTTACAACAGCTATTTGCGGAAGCGGAACAGACCATTACTGCGGCCCGCACAGGCTACTTCATGCTCATGCTGGAATGGAAATTCTTGGCCGAGCTGCATGCACCCGCGCAACTTGCTCTGAGGGTCGAGCGTGACGAGCAAATACGGCGACTACGCGCAGATGCACCTTTTCAGCGACGCGATGACGGCGGCGCGCCGCAGACAGCCGACAGGTTCTGGCGCACATCGCGCTTTTCGCTGATCGTCGAGATGAATGAGACACTCGATGATGCCCGTTCCACCGCCGCCCTGTTCGCCCAGCTGGACGCCAGCGCCCCCGAACTGGCGCGCCAGAACGCTGGGCTAGCCTTGCCAGCCGTCGTCGAGGCGGGCAATTTCGCGCTGGCGGAGCGTTATCTGACGGCGCCGCTCGCCCATCTCGGCATGCTCAATACCCTCGCTGCCAGCGAGCCCCTGTTTCCTGCCGCGGGCGCTGCACCGCGCCTGGCAGCGCAGTTGACGAATCTTGTGAAAGACGTGCGGATCGCCGCTGCCGTACTGCGCGGCCAGGACCAAGCCGCCAAGGCCGACGCGCTGTGCGCCGACTTGCTCGCTGGCCTGGCGAATGACGCCATGCGCGCGCTGGCGCAGCGCGAACTCGATGCGCCAGGCAGCATCATCACTGCCATCGTCAAACATCGAATGGACCAGGACCAGCAGGAACAGTCCACCTAGCCGCTCGCTGCGGCAAGCCAGCTAGCGCTATTCACCGTCCGCCTCGGCGCTCCCCAGCAGCAAGGCGGCCGCTTCGCCCGGCAAGGCTTCCACGGATTTTAATTTGCGCGCCATCTGCCGGCTGCGCACTTCCGCGCTTTCGATATTCTTCGCCGCCTTTTCCAGCGTCAGCCGGGTTTGCGACAGCACGTCGCCGAACTTGCCGAACTCGGTCTTGACGGCGCCCAGCACTTGCCACACTTCGGACGAACGCTTTTCCAGCGCCAGGGTGCGAAAACCCATCTGCAGGCTATTGAGCAAAGCCGTCAGGGTCGATGGCCCGGCGATGCTGACGCGGTGCACGCGCTGCAATTCGTCGGCCAATCCCGGCCGGCGCAGCACTTCCGCATACAAGCCTTCCGTGGGCAGGAAGAGGATGGCAAAGTCGGTGGTCTGTGGCGGCGCCAGGTATTTCTCGGCGATGGTTTTCGCTTCGCCGCGCACGGCACGTTCGAGCTCGCGTCCGGCCAGGGCCACGCCGTCGGCATCGGCCCGCTCGGCCGCGTCGACCAAGCGCTCGTACTGCTCCTTGGGGAATTTCGCGTCGATAGGCATCCACACGGGCGGACCGCCATCTACCATGCCCGGCAACTTCAGGGCAAATTCCACACGCGCGCCGCTACCGGGCAGCGTTTCCACGTTCTTGGCGTACTGGTCGACAGTAAGTACCTGCTCAAGCAGCATTTCCAGCTGCACTTCACCCCACGTTCCGCGCGTCTTGACGTTGGTGAGTACCCGCTTCAAGTCGCCCACGCCCAGCGCCAGCTGCTGCATTTCACCGAGGCCCTGGTGGACTTTTTCCAGCCGCTCCGACACTTGCTGGAACGAGGCCGAAAGGCGCGTCTCCAGCGTCGCATGGAGTTTTTCATCGACCGTCTTGCGCATCTCTTCCAGACGCGCACCATTGTCAGCCTGCAAGTCACGGATCTTGCTTTCCAGCGTGGCGCGCACTTCCAGCATGCGCTGCGCATTCGACTCCGTGAGCTGGGCCAGGGTTTGATTCGTGCTGTCGGCGAAGCGCGCCAGGCTTTGCGCCTGCTCTTCGCGCCCGACTTTCCCCTGCGCCTGCATCTGCGTGCGCAGGCTGTCGAGCTGTTGCAGGGTTGCCGCCTGGAATTGCGCCAGGCCAGCGGCCAGGTCTTGCCGCGTCGCCTGCGCCGACGCCTGCAGTTGCAGCCGCACTTCGCGCTCAACGCGGTCGATGCGCTCCAGGCTTTGCTGCTGGTGTTGCTGCACCAGCGCCAGCGTAGTGGCGCCATCGCCGCCAGCGCCGCGCGGACGCAGCAGCAGCAAGATCAACAACACGATGACGACGGCGGCGCTGCCCAGCAGGCTGTAAAACTCGATAGGGCTCATGGGTGTCAGTCCGGCTTGTTGCGCATCCAGTCGGCTGTCTGATAGAACGATTCCATCAGGCGCACGCGCAAGGACTCTTCGATGCCCGTGTCTTCCATGGCCCAGGCCATGGCGCGCAGCCACTGGTCGCGCTCGCTGGTGCCGATGGCGTAGGGCAAGTGACGCGCACGCAGGCGCGGGTGGCCGAATTTCTCGATATACAAATCCGGGCCGCCCATCCAGCCCGTGAGGAAGAAATACAACTTGTCACGCGAGCCGTCCGTGGAAGGCGGATGCATCACGCGGATGCCGGCGAACTCGGGTTCAAGTTCCATCAGATCATAAAAACGGTCGACCATGTCGCGCAGCACGGGGGCGCCGCCGATGGTCTCGTACAGAGTGGGGGCAGTGGTATCAGTCATGTCCGCCATGATAGCGCAAGCGCCGCTTCCCCACGCGCAGTGCGCTGACAATGCTACACGAGTGCCAGCTTGCGCAGGCGCCGCGTCGACGGCCAGTGGTCCACGCCCACTTCGGCGCGCACCGCCGCGCAGGCCGCCAGCAGCCGGGCGATGCCCGCCTCGTCGAGTCCTGCATTGAGGGTCAGCCGCACGAGGGCGCGATTCTTTGCCGTTGCCGGTGCACAAAACATGGCGCCGTAAATGCCATGCCGCTCGAGCGCCTGGCGCAGCGCCAGGGTGGCCGGTTCGCCGCCCGCTTCCAGCGCCACGATCTGCTCGCTGCCGTCGCTGACGTTGTAGCCGAGTGCGCTCAAGCCCTCGCGCACCTGCACCGTGTGACGCCGCAAAATGGCGCGGCGCGCATCGGCGGCCATGATGAAATCGAGCGCCGCGTCCAGCCATGCCAACTCGTGGGCCAGCAGGCAAGAGCTGAAGATGGCGGGACGCGATTCGGACAAAAAATATCCCTTGAAGCGGCTCGAACAACTGATGAAACCGGCGCGCCCCGCAAAGGCCTTGGCCAGTGACGCCGTGCAGAAATGCACGCGATGACCCAGGTCCCAGGCTTGCACCAGGCCTGCGCCTTGCGGGCCATGCGTGCCCAGCGAGTGAGACTCGTCAACCACCACCACGCAATCGCTGCGCTCGGCGATGTCGAGCAGTTCCAGCAGCGGCGCCAGGCTGCCGTTAGTACTGTACAAGGCATCGACGACGATCACGCCGCGGCCATGTTTTTCCACTTGCCGCCGCAGGTGCGCCATGTCGTTGTGCAAGAAGGCGACGGCGCGGGCCTGCGCCGACAGCACGCCTTCCCACAGAGAAGCGTGGGCCTGCATGTCCAGGTAGACGGGGATGCCGGGGCCAGCGATACACTGCAGCAAGCCAATATTGGCCGCCATGCCGGACTGCGCCAGGATGCCGTCTTCGCAGCCCATGAAGCGGGCCAGACGGCTTTCCAGCCGGTGCTGCTTACTGCCTTCCTGCAAGTACACGGCCGACATCAGCATGCCGCCCGCGTGCGCGTGCAGGCAAGCCACCTGGGCCGCCACCAGCGCCGGCTCGGCGGCGATGGAAAGATAGTCATTACCGGCCAGAAAAATGGCATGCGCTGGTATCGCTTGCCATGCATGCGGATGCTGGCCGCCCAGTAGTTTTTCAATGCGCCCGATGTGATGCGCATCCATGCGCCGCCCGATGTAGTCGGGCAGGCAGTGTTCGGCGCGGGCGAAGGATGGGGCGTGCACGCTAGTGGCGAGGGTCATGGGCTTTCTCCTGGGGACGGTTTGCTGCAAAACTCAAGCCTTCACCGTGTCGCCACCCCCCCCATTGACGTATATCAATGTCGGGCAAAATAAGCGTACAAGCCAAAAGAATTGCGCGATGATAATGTTCTGACAAGGATCAAGGCAGCGTCATGACGCAACAATGGCAAACAGGATGGACACACTGGCGCAGGCGCCTGCTCCATGCGCTGCTCCATGAACGCCTGCCGCACGAAAACCTGGCTTGCCGCGTCGCCATGCTGGCCGCCGTGGGCACGCTGGCGATGCCGCTGTACTACCTGCTATGGCAATTTTTTTTCCCGCAATCCTATGAAAACCTGACCCTGCGCCTGACGGGCATGGCCATCTGCGTGGCAGGCCTGTTTGCGCGCCGCTTCTCGGTGCGCTGGCTGTCGCGCTACCTGCTGTTCGCGCTCAGCTACATCCTGCCCTTCTTCTTCACCTTTATGTTTTTGATGAACCATGCCTCGTACATCTGGAGCCAATCGCTGCTGATCGGCCTGGTGGTGCTGTTTCATTTCGAAACGGGACTGGCCTGCCGCGCCTACCTGATCGGCACGGGCGCCGCCTGCCTGGCCGTTATCTTGCAAGGGGAAGGCGCCTACCTGCTGCAGCGTGAAGTGCTGCAGCAATTGCCCTTGCACTGGTTCACCATCACCGCCCTGTGCGTGGTGAAAGTGGGCCGCAAGGTGCTGGAACGGGAACGGCTGGCGGGCATGGCGGCCGGGCTCGGTTCCGTGGCGCACGAGTTGCGCACGCCGCTGACCAGCGTGGAAGCGAATGTGCGGGGCATGCGCCGGCTGCTACCGCAGCTCGCTGGCCAGGCGGACGACATGGCGCCGCTGCAAGATGCCATGTCGCGTATCCAGTTCGAAGTGCGCCACATGCAGCACATGATCGATTTGTTCCTGATGAGCGCCAGTGCCGTGAACCGCAACTTGCAACCTCGCCAGTCGCTCTCGATGCTGGCGATGGTGGACACCGTGCTCAAGCGCTACCCATTTACCGGCAAGCTGCAGCGTGCCAGCGTCACGCTGGACGTGCGCGCCGACTTCCAGTTTGCGGGACAGGACGAGCTGTGCGTGGTGATCTTGCTGAACCTGCTGAGAAATGCGCTGAAGGCCATCCAGCGGGCCGGCAAGGGCCGCGTGCGCATCATCATCGACGGCGCCCGCCCTGTGCCCAGGCTGCTGTTCATCGACACCGGCTGCGGCATCGCGAAGAACCGCCTGCCGCTGATCTTCGAGCGATTTTATTCCTATCCCGTGCATAACGGCATCGGCATCGGCCTCGCCCTGTGCCGGCAGATCGTCAGCGCCTGGCAGGCGCGCATTGGCTGCGTGTCGCGCGAGCATGCGTATGCAATTTTCATCCTGGAATTTCCCCAGCCCGTGCCTGCCCGCTTCCAGCCCTCTTCTGTCGCACCCTCTTCTCCCGCAAGGTGACGCATGCTACTGCCCGTCTACACCCATCCGACCCTGACCGTCTTGATCGACGACAGCGATTCCTTCCTGAAAAGCCTGGCATTCCAGCTCGATCCTGGCCTGGCGCGCAAGACTTTCCACGACACCAGCAGCGCGCTGGACTGGCTGCGCCACAGCACGCAATTGGGCGAGACGCCACTGCACGTCAATTTCGACACGCAAAACCTGCCGCCCGACCAGTGCAACGTGGCGCTCGATCTCGATAGCATCTGGCGCATCAGCGGCCAGGCGCAGCGCTTCGCCGTGCCCTCGGTGCTGGTGATCGATTACTCGATGCCGCAGATGAATGGCCTGGAATTTTGCCAGGCCGTGCACGACCTGCCTTGCAAGAAGATCTTATTTACGGGGGCGGCCGATGAAAAAGTGGCCGTGACAGCCTTCAACCGGGGCTTGATCGACCGCTACATCAAGAAGAGCGACGACGATGCGCTCGATATCCTGGAACAGGAAGTGCATGCGCTGCAGCGCGCGTTTTTCCTGCAGCAATCGGACACCGTGCGCGACTTGCTATTGCTACACGACTATGCTTTCCTGCAAGACGAAGCCATCGCCGCCGTCGTGGACGCGCTATGCCAGCGCCATGGCTTCGTCGAGTTTTACATCTTCCCCAATCCCAGCGGCATCCTGTTCTTTACGCGCGATGGCCACGCCAGGCTGATGATCATCGAGACCGAGCGCAGCCTGCACACGCAGTACGAAATGGCGCGCGACAGCGACGCACCGGCGTCCTTGCTGCTGGCCCTGCTGGAAATGCGCGTGATCCCTTACTTTTCGGACGCCGACAGCGACGGCATGTATGCGGCGCACATCGGTGAAAACTGGTTCCGCTACTGCGCCGCGCCCACCATCTGCCTGGGCCGCGTGAGGTATTTCTGGGCCCTGTTCGACGTGCCGCCGCACCAGTTGCGGCAGCCGGTCGTGTCTTTCGCGCAATTTTTACGCGCACAGGCGGGCGACAGCGTGAGCGCCTAGCTTTCCCGCAGCGTTTGCAGCGGCGGATGTTTCAAGACATTGCGCAAGCCCAGCCAGCCGCCGGCGATGGCGCACAGGGCGCCGGCCAGCAAGCCGAAAACCCACACGCCCGGGGCAAAGCTCCAGGCGAACTTGAACTGGTAGGTGGCCAGGGCCCAGCCCATGGTCGCTGCGCCCGTAGCCGCCAGCAAGCCGGCCAGCGCGCCCACCAGCGAAAACTCGATCAGCTGCGCCTGCGCCAGTTGACGCCGCGTGGCCCCCAGCGCGCGCAGCAACCCCGCTTCACGCGTGCGCTCGTCTTGCGAACCCATCAGCGCTGCATACAGCACCAGCAAGCCCGAGGCCAGGGTGAAGGCGAACAGGAACTCGACCGCCGTCACCACTTGGTCGAGCACGCCCTGGATCTGTTTCAGCACGCCGCCCACGTCGACCAGCGTCAGGTTCGGGTAGGCGCGCAGCAAGGCATTGCCGAGGTCCGCCTGCGCGGACGCGGACGCGGGCACGGACGCGGGCGCGGTAGGCAAGTGGAAGGCCGTGATCCACGTCTGCGGCGTGTCCGCCATGGCGGCCGGGTTGATGATGACAAAGAAATTGACGCGCATCGAGCCCCATTCCAGCTTGCGCAAGCTGGTGATCGTCGCCTCCACCGGCTGGCCGGCGATATCGAAGCGCAGCTTGTCGCCAAGCTTGAGCTTGAGCGTCTTGGCGATGCCCTCTTCCACCGACGCCTCAGCCGGCGCGCCAGGCGCATTGCTGAACCACTTGCCGGCCACGAGCTTGTTTTCTTCCTGCATGGTGGCCATCGTCGAGAGATTAAATTCGCGCTCGGCCAAGCCCTTGGCACGGTCATCCTGGTAAGTTTCTTGCGTGATGGCGTTGCCATTCACGGCCACCAGGCGCCCGCGTATCATCGGATATAACGGTGCATTGCTCACCCCGGCCTGGACCAGCCGCGCGGCGATCGGGTCTTTTTGTTCGGGCAAGATATTGATCATGAAACGGTTCGGCGCATCGGGTGGCGTGGCGTTGCGCCAGGCCAGCATCAAGTCGCCGCGCACCACCGTCAGCAGCAGCAAGGCCATCAGGCCCAGCGCCAAGGACACCACTTGGATGACGGTGGCACCGGGACGGCGCTGCAAGGACGTGACGGCGAAGCGCCAGCCCTGATGGTTGAAAGCGCCGCGCAGCGATTTCAGCGCTTTGAGGCCCAGCCAGCCGGCCAGGCCGAACAGGGCAAAGCCGCCCAGGAAGCCGGCCGCCGTCAACAGTGCCAGTTTCACGTCGCCCGCCTGCCACAAGAGTAGCAAGACGAAGGCGGCAATACCGAGGCCGTAGGTGGCCAGGGCCAGCGCCTGAGGCGGCTCTTGCTCGCGGCGGATCACCCTGTTATGCGGCACATTGCGCAACTGTAAAATCGGCGGCAGCGCAAAGCCCAGCAGCAATAACATGCCGGTGGCCACGCCCTGCAGGGCCGGTAGCAGGGAGACGGGCGGCAAATCGCTCTGTACCAGTTTGCCCAGCAACTCCAGCAGCACCAAATGGCCGCCGAAGCCGACGGCCACGCCCACCGCGCTGCCGGCCAGGCCGACGAGCAAAAATTCGATCACATACATGGCTGTAACCTGGTTCTGCGTCAAGCCCAGGCAGCGCAGCATGGCGCAGGCATCGAGGTGGCGCAGCATGAAGCGGCGCGCCGCCATCGCCACGGCGACAGCCGCCAGCATGGCCGATAACAGGCCGACCAGGGACAGGAAGCGGTCGGCGCGGTCGAGGGTCGATTGCATCTGCGGGCTGCCCGATTCGAGCGACTCGATGCGCACGCCCTTGATGGCCTGCGTCTTGATCTGGCCTTCCAGCCACACCTGATATTGCGCCAGCTCGGCCGCCTTGGCTGGCGGCGCCGACAGCAGCAGGCGGTACGACACGCGCGAGCCGTTCTGCACCAGTGCCGTAGCGGCAAGATCGCTCAAGGACAACATCACGCGCGGGGCAAAGTTCAAGAACGAAGCGCCCCGGTCCGGCTCGCTGGCGATCAGTTGCGTGACGGTAAATGCCTTGTCGCCCAAGGTCAAGGTGTCGCCCAACTTGGCGTTCAGGCCGGACAGCATCGCCGCGTCGACCCACAGGGTGCCGGGCGCCGGCACCAGGCTGGTCGGCCGGCCCACGGCATCGTGCGCTTCACTGCTGCTGGTGGTGATTTTCAGCTTGCCGCGCTGCGGGTAGCCGGGCGAGACGGCCTTGATGGAGGCCAGCTGCGAGGTCGACTGCTCGCCCTCGCCTGCCTGCGCCATGCTGGGGAAGGTCACCGTATCGGCCAAAGCAAAACCGCGCTTGAGCGCTTCGGCGCGCCAGGCCGCATTGACGGGCTGGTCGGCGCTGATGACCAGATCGCCCCCCAGCAACTGATGCGCGTCGCGGTTCAGGCCGGCGCGCAAACGGTCGACAAAGAAGCCCACGGCCGAGAGAGCAGCCACGGCCACGATCAGGGCGACGAGCAAGAAACGCAGTTGCCCGGCGCGCCAGTCGCGGCCGGTCATTTTCAGGGAGAGGCGGAGCATGGGCGGCGGGTCTTTATGCAAAGTATCGGTTATTGCGCTGCGCCGTGGGCGGCGGCATGCCGTGCAAAATACGCATCGACTGTCGCGAGGAAAGCGTCTTTTTGCGCCTGCGGCAGGAAGGCGGCGATGAAACCGTTGCGCGCCAGGCGCTGCGCGTGCGACAGGCCGAGTGGCAAGGCGTCGAAAATGGCGTCGAAATTGTCATTCATATAGCCGCCGAAATACGCAGGATCGTCCGAGTTCACCGTCACCAGCAAGCCAGCGTCGAGCAATTGCACCAGGTTATGCTCATGCATCTGGTCAAACACGCGCAGCTTGGTGTTCGACAATGGGCAGACGGTGAGCGCGATTTGTTCGCGCGCCAGGCGGGCCGTCAGTTCCGCGTCTTCCAGGCAGCGCACGCCATGGTCGATGCGCTCGACTTTTAAGTCGTCGAGTGCCGTGCGGATGTAGGCTGGCGGACCTTCCTCCCCCGCGTGGGCAACCAAGTGCAAGCCCAGTTCGCGGCAACGGGCAAACACGCGCGAGAATTTCTCGGGCGGGTTGCCCACTTCCGAGGAGTCGAGGCCGATGCCGATGAATTTGTCGCGGTGCGGCAAGGCCTCTGCCAGGGTGACGAATGCTTCTTCCTCGCTCAGGTGGCGCAGGAAGCACAGGATCAGGGCCGCGCTGACGGGGCTGTCCTGGCAGGCACGGTAAATGCCATTGACCACATCGGCCATCGGCACGCCGCGCGCCGTGTGCGTTTGCGGGTCGAAGAAAATTTCCGTGTGCAACACGTTATCGGCTTCTGCGCGGCGCAGGTAGGCTTGCGTCATGTCATAGAAATCCTGCTCTTTCAAGAGCACGCTTGCGCCAGCGTAATAAATGTCGAGAAATGACTGCAAATCCGTAAAAGCATAGGCGCTGCGCAAGTGCTCTACCGATTCATAGCCGAGTGGCACGCCATTGCGCTCGGCCAGTGCGAAAATCAGTTCTGGCTCCAGCGAGCCTTCGATATGGATATGCAGTTCGGCCTTCGGCATGCCGCGCACGAGCGCACGCAATTGGGGGTTCATCATGGGTGTTCCTTGTAAGGTGGCGATAAAAGTGCTGGCTCGCGCACGCGCACACGCGTTGGGCGGAGCCATCAGACATGCGAGCATCTTAGCGCAAGATGGCCGGCCGCACCGACGCCCGGCCAACATGACGGCGCTGACAGCAGCGTCATGGCCGGCACCGGCACGCACTGGAAAATTGTCGTATGATGATCTTGGAGGAATAAAAAATCGCATTCAAAACGATGCGAAGTCTAGCAATTTTCTCAATTAAATCAATAATTTACAAACAAGTATTACGAAATTACTGACATATCTTTTGACTTCCTGATCCTTTAGAGCAATAATTAATTTCATCGCTTACAGGTAGGTGCAAGCAGCGCTATCAAGAGTAAAAAAAAGCCGGCTGGCCACGTCAGCGCAAGGCAGCAAGCGCCAGTTTTTTGGTCCGGGCAATCCGGACTCGCAAAGACAGCCGGGCTTGAAACAAGAATAAAAATCGGCACGCGGTATAGCAAAATTTCAGGCGGCAAGCCCAGGCGAATGCCAGGCGGGTGGCCATGGTGACTGGCAGTTCAGGTTTACATTAAAGGACATTGACATGACCATTTTTGATAACTATGCAGCACGCTACGAGCGTACCCGCGAAGAGGAAATGTCGCTCACCGAATACCTGGCCCTGTGCAAGAAGGACAAGCTGACGTATGCCAGCGCGCCCGAACGCATGCTGGCCGCCATCGGCGAGCCGCAACTGGTCGACACGCGCAACGACACGCGCTTGTCGCGCATCTTCGCCAACAAGGTCATCAAGATCTATCCCGCCTTCCGCGAGTTCTACGGCACCGAGGAAGTCATCGAGCAAGTCGTCGCGTATTTCCGCCATGCGGCGCAAGGCCTGGAAGAACGCAAACAGATCCTGTATCTGCTGGGGCCGGTCGGCGGCGGCAAGTCGTCCATCGCGGAAAAACTCAAGTCGCTGATGGAGCACGTGCCCTTCTATTGCCTGAAAGGTTCGCCCGTCAACGAATCACCGCTGGGCCTGTTCAACGAGGAAGAGGACGGCACCATCCTGGAAGAGGATTACGGCATCGCGCGCCGCTACCTGCGCAACATCCCCAGTCCGTGGGCCGTCAAGCGCCTGCATGAATACAATGGTGATATCAACCAGTTTCGCGTCGTCAAGCGCTACCCTTCCGTACTGAAACAGATCGCCATCTCGAAAACGGAGCCTGGCGACGAAAACAACCAGGATATTTCCTCGCTGGTGGGCAAGGTCGATATCCGCAAACTGGAAGACTACGCCCAGGACGACCCGGACGCCTACAGTTACTCGGGCGGCCTATGCCTGGCCAACCAGGGCCTGATGGAATTTGTGGAAATGTTCAAGGCTCCCATCAAGGTACTGCATCCGCTGCTGACGGCCACGCAGGAAGGCAATTACAAGGGCACCGAGGGTTTCGGCGCGATTCCATTTGACGGCATCATCCTGGCCCACTCGAACGAGTCGGAATGGAAAGCGTTTAAAAACAACCGCAACAACGAGGCGTTTCTTGACCGTATCTATATAGTCAAGGTGCCGTACTGCCTGCGCGTGACCGATGAAATCAAGATCTACGACAAACTGGTGGCCAATTCCTCGCTCGTCAAGGCACCGTGTGCACCCGGCACCTTGCGCATGATGGCGCAGTTCGCCATCCTGTCGCGCCTGAAAGATCCGGAAAACTCCAGCATTTTTTCGAAGATGCTCGTCTACGATGGCGAAAATCTCAAGGATACGGATCCGAAAGCCAAGTCCATGCATGAATACGTCGACTATGCGGGCGTAGACGAAGGCATGAACGGCCTGTCGACGCGCTTTGCGTTCAAGATCCTGTCGAAAGTGTTCAACTTTGACAATTCCGAAGTGGCCGCCAATCCCGTGCACTTATTATATGTACTGGAACAGCAAGTCGAGCGCGAGCAGTTCGCGCCGGAACTCGAACAGCGCTACTTCTCGTATATTAAAGAGCACCTGGCGCAACGCTACGTGGAATTCATCGGCAAGGAGATCCAGACGGCTTACCTGGAAAGCTATTCGGAATACGGCCAAAACATTTTCGACCGTTACGTGACGTTTGCCGATTTCTGGATACAGGATCAGGAATACCGCGATCCGGACACCGGCGAGAGCTTCGACCGCGAATCGCTGAACAATGAACTCGAGAAGATCGAAAAGCCGGCCGGCATTTCCAATCCGAAGGACTTCCGCAATGAAATCGTCAATTTCGGGCTGCGCGCGCGGGCCTCGAACGGCGGCAAGAATCCGGCCTGGACCAGTTATGAAAAATTCCGCACCGTAATCGAAAAGAAAATGTTCTCGAATACGGAGGAATTGCTGCCGGTGATTTCCTTCAATGCCAAGGCCAGCGCCGACGATGCCAACAAGCACGCCGACTTCGTGGCCCGCATGGTGGAAAAAGGCTACACGGCCAAACAGGTACGCCTGTTATGCGAATGGTACTTGCGCGTACGCAAGTCATCGTAGCGCGGACAGCGGAGGCGCGCTCCCGCCCGGTGACTGGCGGGACGCGCAAGACGAGAGGCAAGGAGGCACGCTTTGACATACCTCATCGACAGGCGCTTGCAAAGCAAGAATAAATCCGCCGTCAACCGCGAGCGTTTCCTGCGGCGTTACAAGGGCCAGATCAAGGATGCCGTGGGACGCGCCATCAAGGGGCGCTCGATCACGGACGTCGAGAATGGCGAGAAGGTCAGCATCCCCGTCAAGGACGTGGGCGAACCATCGTTTGGCCACGCGCATGGCGGCGTATGGGAAGTGGTCAATCCTGGCAACAAGGAATACCTGAAGGGCGACCAGATCACCCGGCCCAAAGGCGGCGGTGGCGGTGGTCGCGGCAAGGCGGGCAATAGCGAAGAGAAGACGGAAGACGACTTCATCTTTGAATTGTCGCGCGAAGAATTCATGAATTACTTCTTCGAAGACTTGGAATTGCCGCATATGGTGAAAACCCAGCTGACGGCCACCACGGAATTCAAAAACCAGCGCGCCGGCTACAATATGTCGGGTACGCCATCGAATATCCATGTGCTGCGTTCCCTGCGCGGCGCGCTGGGCCGGCGCATCGCCGTCGGCGGCGGCGCCCGCAAGCAGTTGGCGCAGGCCGAGGAAGACCTGGCCACCCTGCTGCTCGACGGCGCCGCCGAGGACGACCCGCTGGTGGTGGAACTGCGCCGCGTGATCCACCACCTGCACACGCGCTTGCTGGCGATCCCCTTCATCGACCCGTTCGACTTGCGCTACAGCAACCGCGTCAAGGTGCCCAAACCGATGACGCAAGCCGTCATGTTTTGCATCATGGATGTCTCGGGCTCCATGGACGAGTCGCGCAAGGACACGGCCAAGCGCTTCTTCATCCTCTTATATCTGTTTCTCAAGCGCGCCTACGACAAGATCGAGGTCGTCTTCATCCGCCACCATACGGCGGCGGCGGAAGTGGACGAGCATGAATTCTTCAATTCGCGCGAGTCGGGTGGCACCGTGGTGTCTTCCGCCCTGCATTTGCTCAATACCATCATCGACGAGCGCTATGGCGCGGGCCAATGGAATAGCTACGTGGCACAGGCGTCCGACGGCGACAACTGGGACAACGATTCCGTGCTGTGCCGCCAGTTGCTGATCAATACCATCATGCCCAAGGTGCAGTACTACACTTATGTCGAAATTACCGACGGTCCGCAGCAAAACCTGTGGGAGCAATATGCGGGCGTGCTCGAGCATCACGCCCATTTCGCCATGCAAAAGATCGTCACGCCGGCCGATATCTACCCGGTCTTCCGCGAACTGTTCAAGAAACAGGTGAAATGATGAGTGCAGCCTTTGATCGCGCCAGCAACACCCCGGGCGAACCGCAGATGCGCCTGCGCCACCCGAACGCCCTGCCTGAACAATCGGAATGGACGTTCGAACTGATCGAGCAAATCCACGAGGAAATCCGCCGCGTGGCCAAGCAGTTTGGCCTGGACACCTATCCGAACCAGCTGGAAATCATCACGGCCGAGCAAATGATGGACGCCTATACCTCGGTCGGCATGCCCGTCTCCTACAACCACTGGTCGTTCGGCAAGCATTTTCTTTCCACCGAGAAAAGCTACAAGCGCGGCCAGATGGGCCTGGCCTACGAGATCGTCATCAATTCGAACCCGTGCATCGCCTATTTAATGGAGGAAAACAGCCTGACCATGCAATCGCTGGTGATCGCGCATGCGGCGTATGGCCACAACTCCTTCTTTAAAGGCAACTATCTGTTCCGTGCCTGGACCGATGCGGACGCCATCATCGACTATATGGTGTTTGCCAAGAATTACATCGCCGAATGCGAGCAGCGCCATGGCGTCGATGCGGTGGAATTGCTGCTCGACTCGTGCCACGCTATCCAGAACTATGGCGTGGACCGCTACAAGCGCCCGGCGAAACTGTCGATGGCAAAGGAATATGCGCGCCAGAAAGAGCGTGAAGCCTATGTGCAGTCGCAGATCAACCAGCTGTGGCGCACCCTGCCCCGGCGCGAGGAGGACGAGGACGACGAAGACCAGCGCAAGGCTGCCGCCCGCTTTCCACCCGAACCCGAGGAAAACCTGCTGTACTTTATAGAGAAGTACGCGCCGCTGCTGGAGCCATGGCAGCGCGAGATGGTGCGCATCGTGCGCAAGATTTCCCAGTATTTCTATCCGCAGCGGCAAACCCAGGTGATGAACGAGGGCTGGGCCACCTTCTGGCACTACACGATCTTGAATCAGTTATATGACGAAGGCGTGGTGGGCGACGGCTTCATGATGGAGTTTTTGAAAAGCCATACCAACGTGGTCTACCAGCCGCCCATCGACAGCCCGTATTACAGCGGCATCAACCCGTATGCGCTGGGTTTTGCCATGATGAGCGACATTCGCCGCATCTGCGAGCATCCGACCGACGAAGACCGCGCCTGGTTCCCCGACATTGCCGGCAGCGACTGGCGCAAGAGCCTGGACTTTGCCATGCGTAATTTCAAGGATGAAAGTTTCATCGCCCAGTATTTGTCGCCGCGGCTGATCCGCGAATTCCATTTCTTTGCCGTCCTCGACGATGACAAGAATGAAAAACTGGCCGTTTCCGCCATCCATAACGATGCCGGCTACCGCTACGTGCGCCAGCAGCTGGCCGAGCAATACAACCTTGGCAACCGCGAGCCCAATATCCAGGTCTGGAGCGTCAATACACGCGACGACCGCGCCTTGACCCTGCGCCACACGCAATTCCAGCGCCGCCCGCTGAACCAGCAGGCCGCTGAAGTACTCAAGCACGTGGCGCGGCTGTGGGGCTTCGATGTCCACCTCGATACGGTCGATCCACAGGGCGCCGTCATGGGCACCCTGAATTGCCGGCGCGAGAAGCGCAACCGACGCGACGATGGACCGGCTCGGCCATAAATGATCCTATTGACAAGCATTTTAGCAAGCACATAAGATTATCCTATGCCTGCATAGGAATTGCGTATGGCCTGGCGACGTCGAAACGGTCGCCAGAGCGTCTTTTTTGACCTCGGTAAAGTTACTTTCGCACCCGATTGGTGCGCAGGCAAGAGGAAGTGGTCTGGTTCCACAGAAAAATAATTCCTAAAAGAAATATTCCCCTCCAAATTTAGCGGTTTCGATATTGAATAACGCGAAATATAATTTCGCGATATTGCCACATCGAAGAACTTAGCAATGGTCACCCAAAACACCCCTGGAAAACAAATAGGACCGCCTTTTTTTATGTCCGAAAGCGTGCAAAGATGACATAAGCAAGTACGTTTCCGGGGCGCAAAAGCGGCAAAAATTTAACCGGTTTTAGGCGTTAAAAATCTGTGTAAAATAAAGAATTCGTATGTATAATTCGGCGACGTCCCGGATACGGCTGGAGCTTTGTGTCGTCATTTTGGGGTTCAGTTGCAAGACAAGAGATGGTATTTGGAGAAAGCAGGCATGAATTTTTCGAACGAGAAAAGTCCCAAGAACTACACAGGCATCACTGTCGTTGTCCTGCTGCACGTTCTCGCGGCTTACGGGATAGCGACGGGCTTGGGCAAGCGCTTGGTGACCAAAATGATGGAACCGGTTGAAACCAAGATTATCGAGGAAGTCAAACCGCCTCCACCGAAGGATCTTCCACCGCCACCACCGCCGCCCGAAATGAAAGCGCCACCGCCGCCATTCATTCCGCCGGTCGAGGTGAACGTGCAGCAGCCGCCACCACAGCAGAACGTGATTGCAAACGCGACTGCCGTGAAGCCGGCCACGAATGTATTGACGCCGCCATCACCGCCTGCACAGCCTGCGCCAACTCCTGGACCAGCCAAATCGGTGCGTACGCCGGCCGTGGTTGACTTCAGCGTCTGCGAAAAACCGGCTTATCCAAAGTCGTCGCAGCGCAATGAGGAAACCGGTGTCGTGACACTGTCGTTCCTGATCGGTGTAGACGGCAAGGTCGCTGATTCGAAGATCGTGAAGTCCAGCGGCTTCAGAGACTTGGACAAAGCCGCAGTGCAAGGTATCAGCCGCTGTACATTCAAGCCGGCAACAGTTGACGGCAAGCCGGAACAAGGCTGGCAGCAAATGCAATACGTTTGGTCGCTGGATTAAAACCCGAGACAGTTATCCCCTGTTTCACACTATGATTTCGTTGTCATTACGTTCAGCGATCTGTTATTTTTAATTTTGGAGGAAGCATGTTTAAGAATACCCGTTTGTCCGCATTTTTTGCCGCGGTTCTGTTGTCCGTTACCGCTACTACCGCACTGGTAGCAGCTCCGGCATTCGCTGACGCGCCGGCATCGGCTGCCGCTTCGGCTCCTGCGGCAGACGCTGCAGCAGCACCAGCACCAGTTGCCGCAGATGCAGCCGCTCCAGCAGCTGATGCAGCCGCTCCAGCGAAAACCGAAGAAGTGCACAACCCGTTCGGCCTGTCCGCAGTCTGGGACGGCGGCTTCGTGCCACGCGCCACCTTGATCATCCTGTCCATCATGTCGATCGGCAGCTGGTACATCATCATCACCAAGCTGCTCGATCAAATGAAGATCTTCAAGCAAGCTAAAGAAGCCGCTTCCAAATTCTGGAAAGCACCTTCGATCGCTGCTGGTTCGGCTACGTTGACCGAAGGCTCGCCATTCCGCTTCATCGCTGAATCGGGCACCAAGGCAACCGCACACCATGACGGCGCCCTGCTGGAACAAATCGATCTGTCGACCTGGGTGACGATGTCGATCCAGCGCGCTTCGGACAAAGTCCAATCGCGTCTGCAAGATGGCCTGTCGTTCCTGGCAACCGTTGGTTCGACCGCACCGTTTATCGGTCTGTTCGGTACCGTTTGGGGTATTTACGGCGCGCTGACCGCTATCGGCATGACCGGTAACGCATCGATCGACAAAGTGGCAGGTCCAGTTGGTGAAGCACTGATCATGACCGCTTTCGGTCTGCTGGTCGCTGTTCCTGCCGTTCTGGGTTACAACTGGCTGGTTCGTCGTAACAAATCCGCAATGGAAGACATCCGCTCGTTCAGCGCCGACGTTCACTCGGTTCTGGTTTCCGGCGTCATGTCGACCAGCGAAGCTGGCCGTGCCGCCGGCGCTAAAAAGATCGGATAAGAATCATGTCGATGTCCGTCGGCTCCGACAACGGAGATGAAGATCAAGTAATGTCAGAAATCAACACGACGCCGCTCGTCGACATCATGTTGGTTTTGCTGATCATTTTCTTGATTACGAGTCCGGTTGTCCTCAAGCTGCAGAAAATCGATCTGCCGATTGAGACCAATCAAGCCCTGCAAACCAAGCCAGAGAACGTTAACATCGTTGTTAACAAGGATGGCGAGATCTACCTGGGCCAGACCAGACTGAAAGACACGAACGAATTGTTCGACTATCTTAAAGTTGAAGCAGTGAAAGTACCGCAGCCGGAAGTACACGTTCGTGGCGACCAAGAAACACGCTACGAATCGATCGGCCGGGTTATTTACACGACCCAACGTGCCGGGATCCAGAAGGTCGGCTTCATCACCGAACCACCTGACAAGGGCTGATAGCGGCCGGCAGCGGCGTCCCGGCAACATCGGGGTGCCGCTGCCGGAAGCTGACCGGGCGGCAGTTTCGCCCGGTGCTTCGTTGGACTTCTTAAAGGAAACACTATGAGTATGAATGTCGGTTCTGGAAGCGCAGCAGGCGCGGATCCGGAACCAATGATGGAACTGAACATGACGCCCCTCATCGACGTGATGCTGGTGCTGATTATCATGTTGATCATCACGATTCCTAAGCAAAACCACTCGGTGAACTTGAACATGCCGGTCGGCACCCCGCCGCCACCGACAACCGAACCAGTGGTCGTCACGATCGATGTCGATTTTGACGGTACGGTCTTGTGGGATAACCAGGTCGTTCCTGACCGCGCTACGCTGGAATCCAAGCTGAGCAACGTTGCTGCGCAAGCAGACCAGCCGGAAGTGCATCTGCGTCCGAACAAGCTGGTGGAATACAAAGTCGTCGCCGGTGTGATGGCGTCGGCGCAGCGTCTGGGCGTGACCAAAATCGGTCTGGTCGGCAACGAGCAATTCCAGTAAGCTGCAGCAATCAGGTTCTCTTTACATCCGAATAGGCAGGCCTTCCTGCCTATTCGCTTTTTACTGAAAGACTTTCTCATGTCCAAGTTTCGTCTCGCTCATCTCGGCCTCGTCATGGCCGCTATCGGTTTTACCGCAGCAACTCCCGTAATCGGCTTGGGCTCGCTGGCATACGCCGCGGACACCGTGCGTGCCGAAGTGGGCAAGCCATTGCAAGAAGCGCAAAAACTCGCTAGCAGCGGCAAAAACAAGGAAGCGCTGGCCAAGCTGCGCGAAGCTGACAGCGTCGGCGGCAAGACCGCCTTTGAAAGCTACCAGATCGAGCGCGTGCGCGCCTCGGCCGCTGCTGCTGCCGGCGATAATGGCACCGCCATCAAGGCTTTCGAAGCCGTCATCAATTCCGGTCGCCTGAGCGCCGCCGAAGCGCCCAAATTCACGCAAGCACTGGCCGGCATGTACTACCGCGCCAAGGACTGGCCCAACACCATCACCTGGATCAAGCGCTCGCTGAAAGACCGCGACGATGCGCAGATGCGCGAACTGCTGATCCAGACCTACTACGTGAGCGGCAACTACGCAGAAGCGGCCAAGGAACTGCAAGCACGCGGCGGCAACTCGGAAGCGAACCTGCAAATGCTGGCCAACATCCAGTTGAAGCAAAACGACAAGGCTGGCTATGTTGCCACCCTGGAAAAACTGGCCGGCAGCTATCCAAAGACCAGCTACTGGGCTGACCTGCTGAACCGCGTCTCGGGCAAGCCTGGCTTCTCGCAGCGCCTGGGCCTCGATGTCCAGCGTCTGCGCCTGGCCAACGGCCTGTTCTCCAAGCCGTCCGAATACATGGAAATCAGCCAGTTGGCCTTGCAGGCAGGCAATCCTGGCGAAGCGTTGAGCATCATTGAGCAGGGCTACAAAAAAGGCGTGCTGGGCACCGGCACCGATGCCGCCCGTCACCAGCGCCTGAAAGACCTGGCCCTGAAAACCCAGGCCGACCTGAAAGCCAGCGCCGCCAAGTCGGAAGCGGAATACGTCAAGAACAAGGACGCCGACAGCTTGAGCAAGCTGGGCTTTGCCCTGGTCTACGATGGCCAAGCAGAAAAGGGCTTGGGCCTGATGAATGACGCCGTAAAAATGGGTAGCGCCAAGTACGCCGAAGAAGCCAAGCTGCATCTGGGCATCGCCTACATCCACGCCGGCAAGAAGTCCAATGCAACGACGGCACTCAAAGCCGTCAAGGGCACGGATGGCGCAGCTGACCTGGCCCGCTACTGGACCTTGATGAACAAGTAAATCACATCGAACCCAAGCCAATGCGCGTCGCACTTTGCAGTCTGTGATGCTCACCGGCTCGCTGCGCTTGGCTTCGACGTTGAGAGTGCATTGAATCAATACCAAAGCGTTGCCAGTACACTTGCTGGCAACGCTTTTTAGCATTTCAGCAGGGAAATTACCGCTGTGCCGCCACTGCCGGGTGTGCATCCCTGAAACAGTCCGTATAATCGCTCTTTTGGCACAGTTTTCATCAGATTCCTATGAAGGTATTCCGCGGACTTCCCAATGCCGAGGCGCGAGCGCCTTGCGCTCTGACCATCGGCAATTTTGACGGTGTCCACATCGGCCATCAAGCCTTGCTGGCCCGCGTGCGCGGCGCGGCGACCGAACTCGGCATTGAAGCGGCCGTGATGACGTTCGAACCGCACCCGCGCGAATTCTTTGCGCAGCGCGCGGGCGACCTGTCGAAGGCGCCGCAGCGCATCGCCAACCTGCGCGACAAGCTGCAATCGCTGGACGACGCCAACATCGACCGAGTCGTCGTCGAGCACTTCAGCGCGCAATTCGCCGCCTTGACGCCGCAGCAATTCACGGAACAAGTCCTGGTCGACGGCTTGCACGTGAAATGGCTGATGGTTGGCGACGATTTCTGCTATGGCGCCCGGCGTGCGGGCAATGTCGCCATGCTGCAGCAAGCGGGCCGCGAATATGGTTTTCATGTGGAAACTTTGCCAACGGTCATGAATGGCAGCACACGCATCTCATCGTCTGCCGTGCGCCTGGCCCTGGCCGCCGGCGATTTCCCTCTCGCCACGCAGTTGCTCGGTCACCCGTACGCCATTTCCGGCCATGTGATCCACGGCCAGAAACTGGGCCGCACCCTGGGCTTCCCCACCTTGAACCTGCGCGTGGCGCACCGCCCCGCCCTGTCCGGCATCTTCATCGTGCAAGTCCATGGCCTGGCGCCACAGCCACTGCCCGCCGTGGCCAGCCTGGGCGTGCGCCCTACCGTTGACGACAGCGGCCGCGTCTTGCTGGAAGTACATCTATTTGATTTCGCCCAGTCCTGCTACGGCAAGCTGGTACGCGTGGAGTTTTTGCAAAAGCTGCGCGACGAAGAAAAGTATAACGACCTGCCCACCCTGACCGCCGCCATCGAGCGCGATTCAAACCAGGCGCGCGCTTATTTTGCGCAGCACCGCAGCGCCATTACCGCTACCGACCGAATTTGACGCCGGCCAACTCCGCCGCCTGGCGGCATTTGCCACCGCAAACCCGCTGCAAAAATAGACTCCACACCATTAAAGAAGATTATGTCCGATCAAAACAAGCCAGCCACGCCCAAGCAGAACAAGAAGCCTGAAAGCAAATACCCGGTTAACATGACGGAAACGCCGTTCCCGATGCGCGGCGACATGGCCAAGCGCGAGCCGCAATGGGTACAGCAATGGCAAGACAAGAAAATTTACGAACGCGTGCGCAAGGCTGCCGCCGGCCGTCCGAAATTCATCCTGCATGACGGCCCGCCGTATGCGAATGGCGATATCCACCTGGGCCACGCCGTCAACAAGATCCTGAAGGACATGGTCATCAAGTCGCGTTCGCTGGCCGGCTTCGACGCACCCTATGTGCCGGGCTGGGATTGCCACGGCATGCCGATCGAGATCCAGATCGAGAAACTCCATGGCAAGAACCTGCCGACAGCCGACGTGCTGGAAAAGGCCCGCGCCTACGCGAATGTGCAGGTGGAGCGCCAGAAAAAGGACTTCATCCGCCTGGGCGTGCTGGGCGAGTGGGACAATCCTTACCTGACCATGGCGCATGGCAATGAGGCGGACGAACTGCGCGCGCTGGGCAAGCTGCTGGAAAAAGGCTACGTTTACCGCGGCCTGAAGCCTGTCAACTGGTGCTTCGACTGCCAGTCGGCGCTGGCCGAGGCGGAAGTGGAATACGCGGAAAAACGCGATCCCGCCATCGATGTCGGCTTCAAGTTCGCCGAACCGGAAAAACTGGCGAGCGCTTTCGGCTTGCCTTCCTTGCCGACGAATAACGGTTTCATCGTCATCTGGACCACCACGCCGTGGACCATCCCGTCGAACCAGGCGCTGAACGTGCACCCGGAAGTCACCTACGCGCTGGTAATGGCCGAGCGCGATGGCCAGCCATTGCTGCTGATCCTGGCACAAGACTTGGTCGAGTCCAGCCTGGCGCGCTTCAAGCTCGATGGCACGACGATCGCCACCTGCGACGGCGCGGCCCTGGCCGGCATCAGCTTCCGCCATCCGCTGCATGCGACCGACGCTTTCTATGACCGTTTGTCGCCGCTCTACCTGGCCGAATACGTGACCACGGAAAGCGGCACGGGCGTGGTGCACTCGGCGCCAGCGTACGGCCTGGACGACTTCATCTCGTGCAAGGCGCACGGCATGAAGGACGACGACATCATCAAGCCCGTCATGGGTGATGGCAAGTTCGCCTCGACCCTGCCCCTGTTCTGCGGCATGAGCATCTGGGAAGCGTCGAAGCCGATCTGCAACGCCCTGCGCGAAGCGGGCGCGCTGTTCGAAGTGAAGATGTTCGACCACAGCTATATGCATTGCTGGCGCCATAAGACGCCGATCATCTACCGCGCCACCTCGCAGTGGTTCGCCGGCATGGACGTGACGCCGAAAGACGGCGGCGCAACCCTGCGCGAGACGGCCTTGAAAGGCATCGCCGACACCGAGTTCTTCCCGGACTGGGGCCAGGCGCGCCTGCACGGCATGATCGCCAACCGTCCTGACTGGACCCTCTCGCGCCAGCGCCAGTGGGGCGTGCCGATGGCCTTTATCGTGCACAAGGAAACGGGCGACTTACATCCGCGCACGCCGGACTTGCTGGAACAAGTGGCCAAGCTGATCGAAAAGAGCGGCATCGAAGCATGGCAGGCGCTGGACTTGCAAGACCTGATCGGCGACGAAGCGGCCATCTACGCCAAGAACAAAGATACCCTGGACGTATGGTTCGATTCCGGCGCCACGCACCAGACGGTGCTGGGCGGCCCGCAAGCGCACGGCTCGCATTCAACGCAGCTGCAATTCCCGGCCGATCTGTACCTGGAAGGCTCGGACCAGCATCGCGGCTGGTTCCACTCGTCCCTGCTGGTGTCGTCCATGCTGAACGGCCGTCCGCCGTATAAAGCCCTGCTGACGCACGGTTTCACGGTCGATGGCGAAGGCAAGAAGATGTCCAAGTCGCTGGGAAATACCCTGGCACCGCAAAAAATCTCGGACACCCTGGGCGCCGACATCCTGCGCCTGTGGATCGCCTCGACCGACTACACGGGCGAGCTGTCGATCTCCGACGAAATCCTCAAGCGCGTGACAGAAGCGTACCGCCGTATCCGCAACACCCTGCGCTTCCTGCTGGCCAACACCTCGGACTTCAATCCGGCCACGGATGCCGTGCCGGTGGCGCAGATGTTCGAGATCGACCGCTATGCGCTGGCCAACATGGCCTCGCTGCAAACGCAGATCGAGAACAATTACGCGCGCTACGAGTTCCAGCCGGTGGTGTCGAAGCTGCAGACGTACTGCTCGGAAGACCTCGGTGGCTTCTATCTGGACATCCTGAAGGACCGTCTGTACACCTCCGGCTTGAGCTCGCAAGCGCGCCGTTCCGCGCAAACGGCACTGTGGCACATCACGCAAAGCCTGCTGCGCCTGATGGCGCCGGCCCTGTCGTTCACGGCCGAAGAAGCATGGGTCGTCTTTGCCGGCAGCGAAGCCTACGCCGCCAGCGATGAAACCATCTTCACGCAAACCTGGTGGCAGTTGCCGGAAGTATCGGATGCGGCCGACCTGCTGGAGAAATACACGGCCCTGCGCGCCGTGCGCACGGACGTCACAAAACAGCTGGAAGACTTGCGCACCTCGGGCGCCATCGGCTCCTCGCTGCAGGCGGAACTGACGATCAAGGCTGCGCCGATGAAGTACAAGCTGTTGACGACCCTGGGCGACGACTTGAAATTCGTCTTCATCACCTCCCAGGCTAGCGTTGTCGAAGTGCCTGAGGAGGCGGCCGAAGAGGTGGTCGTGGCCGCGTCCACGGCGCCGAAGTGCGAGCGCTGCTGGCACTACCGCAGCGACGTGGGCACGGATGCCGCGCATGCCACCCTGTGCGGCCGCTGCGTCAGCAACCTGTTTGGCAAGGGCGAAGTTCGCCGCTTCGCCTAACAACGGCGCGCGACTGGAATACAGACCCAGTGCGCCGCTTCCCACCGCCGCTGCCCGCAAGAGTAGCGGCGGCTTTATCTTCCCTGGAAAAATATGGCCACTAAAAACCGTTTTTCATCGAAATCGTCCTCCTCATCCTCGCTCGTGCCCTGGCTGGGCATTGCCGCCGTTGTCATTCTGTTCGACCAGATCACCAAGATCACGATCCTGAAGACGTTCCACTATGCGCAGGAAATGGTCATCACTTCGTATTTCAACCTGGTGCTCGCGTTTAACAAAGGTGCGGCGTTCAGTTTCCTGTCCGACCAGGGCGGCTGGCAACGCTATTTCTTCACCGGCATCGCCCTCGCGGCGGCCATCTACATCATTTACTTACTGAAAAAGCACGCCGGCCAGCGCATGTTTTGCTGGGCTCTGGCGCTGATCCTTGGCGGCGCGCTGGGCAACGCCATCGACCGCCTGATTTACGGCCATGTAGTCGACTTCCTCGACTTCCACTGGAAAAGCTGGGGCCACTTCCCCGCCTTCAATATTGCCGACAGCGCCATCTGCATCGGCGCGGCCCTGTTCATCATCGATGAACTGCGCCGGGTAAACAAATAAACCAGCAGGAGAACGGCATGGAATTGTCCGGCAAAAAAATTGTCCTGGGACTTACCGGCGGCGTCGCCTGCTACAAGGCGGCAGAACTGTGCCGCGCCCTGAACAAGGCTGGCGCCTCGGTGCAAGTGGTGATGACCGATGCGGCCAGCCATTTCATCACGGCCGTGACGATGCAGGCGCTCTCGGGCCATCCCGTACACACCAGCCAGTGGGATGCGCGCATCGCCAACAACATGGCGCATATCGATTTGACGCGCCATGCGGACGCCATCCTGATCGCACCGTGTTCGGCCGATTTTCTGCGCAAACTGGCGCACGGCGTGTGCGACGACCTGCTGTCGACGCTGTGCCTGGCCCGCCCGGCGCACCTGCCTTTGCTAGTAGCGCCGGCCATGAACGTGGAAATGTGGCAGAACCCCGCCACGCAGCGCAATGTGCAACAGCTGCGCGATGATGGCATCAAGCTGTTCGGCCCCGCCGCCGGGGAACAGGCGTGCGGTGAAGTGGGCCTGGGCCGCATGCTGGAACCGGAACAGCTGCTGACGGAGCTGATCGCCGCCTTCCAGCCGAAAGTCTTGGCAGGCAAGCGCGTGCTGGTCACGGCCGGCCCCACCTTCGAAGCCATCGACCCCGTGCGCGGCATTACCAATCTGTCCTCGGGCAAGATGGGCTATGCGGTGGCGCGCGCGGCGCGCGAAGCGGGCGCCGAAGTGCTGCTCATTTCAGGTCCGACTGCCCTCGACGCGCCCTTCGGCGTGCGCCGCATCGATGTGCAAAGCGCGCAGCAAATGCATGATGCGGTACTGGCCCACGTCGACGGCCAGCATGTCTTTGTCGCCGTGGCCGCCGTGGCCGACTGGCGCGTGACCAACGCCAGCGAGCAGAAGATGAAAAAGCAGGCCGACGGCTCCGTGCCCGAACTGCAGTTCACGCAAAATCCCGACATCCTGGCCACCGTAGCGGCACGCACCAACCTGGCCGGCTATCCGTATTGCGTGGGCTTTGCCGCCGAATCGGAAAACCTGGTGGAATTTGGTTCGATCAAGCGCGAAAAAAAGGGCATTCCTTTGCTGGTCGGCAATATCGGCCAGAACACCTTCGGTCAGGATGACAACACCATCATCCTGTTCGATGAAGAAGGCCATACCGTGCTGCCGCGCGCCTCGAAACTGAACCTGGCGCGCCAGCTGATTTCGGAAATCTCAAAGCGACTCGCCAACAATTCGCTGCTCAAATAAACCTTTTTTATACGACTTAGCTTAGTTAATCAGATTAATGAAAAATATCGACATCAAGATCCTCGACGCCCGCATGAAAGAACTGCTGCCAGCCTACGCCACGCCCGGCAGCGCAGGCCTGGACTTGCGCGCCTGCATAGACGAGGCCATCACCATCGAAGCTGGCCAGACGGTACTCATTGCGACCGGCCTGGCCATCCATATCGGCGACCCGTCGTATGCAGCCATGATTTTGCCGCGCAGCGGCATGGGCCACAAGAACGGCATCGTATTGGGCAATCTGGTAGGCTTGATCGACTCCGATTACCAGGGCCAGCTGATGGTATCGACCTGGAACCGGGGCCAGAGTGCTTTCACGCTCAATCCCATGGAACGCCTGGCGCAACTGATTATCGTACCGGTACTGCAAGTGGGCTTTAACGTCGTCGAGGAATTCGGCGACAGCGAACGCGGTGTTGGCGGTTTCGGCAGCACCGGCAAACATTAAGGACTAGTTTATGCCAGGTTTCCGCCATCTGATTTCGACTTCGCTGCGCCGCCTGGCCACTCCCCTCGTGTTGGCTGGCGCGGCCATTCTGGCCGGCTGCACCGCGCCGGCGACGAATGTCAGCGGCCCGTTCAATGTCGTCGCGGCGCCCGACGCACCGGCCCTGACGGCGGAGAAAAAGGCGGAGCAGGAAGAACTGGTGAAGATGGTGGCGCAGCAGGATCGCCTGTCGAAAGTGTCGGCGCCCCTGCTGATCAACAATGCGGACCTGTGCAAGACGCATGCACGCAAGCTGCTGGGCTTCACGGCCCAGAACAAATACTCGTACCCGGGCGTCTATGCCGACGCGGCCCAGGCAGCCCTCGGCTACGGCGAGCAGATGCAAGTGTCGGGCGTGCTGCCAGGCAGCGGCGCCGCGCGCGCCGGCTTGCGCAAGGGCGACGCCTTGCTCGCTGCCGAAGGCAAGCCGCTACCCGCCGGCCCCAAGGCGGAAGCTCCGTTCGGCGCCATCGTTGGCCCATTGGTCTCGAAAAGCGCCAGCCTGAACATGACCATCGCCCGCGACGGCCAGCAGCAGGATCTGAAGATTCCCGTCACGCGTGCCTGCGCCTTCCGCGTTACCCTGGGCAATGCAGACAATATCAACGCCTATTCGGATGGCGCGAGCATCATGCTCACGCGCGGCATGGTCAATGCAGCGCAAAACGACGAAGGTATCGCCTTCGTGATCGCGCGCGAAATGGCGCATAACATCCTCGATCATGCGCGCAGCCAGCGCACGGCCGGTACGGCCAGCAGCATCATCGACAGCCTCGGCGCCGTACAGCCCGACGTGTCGATGCTGACGGGCGGCGCCGGCATCAAGGCCATGCCGCAGGAACTCGATGCGCAAGCCGACACCATCGCCATCTACCTGCTGGCGCGCGCCGGCTACAATATCGACAACGCCGCCCTCTTCTGGCAGCGCCTGGCCACGCAAGTACCGGCCACGCTGGCCAACGGCTACACGGCGCTGCATCCTGGCACCAACGCGCGCATGGCGGCCATCAACCGCGCCGTGACGGAGGTGCGCGCCAAGCAGGCGGCAAAGAAGCCGCTCAAGCCTTAGGCCTGATGAGCAAAGGAGGCGCCTGACAAAACCGTCGCGGGCGGCAGTGATTTGTGGCTAAGCAGCGCAAGCGTGCTCTGGCACGGTGAGCATCGCAGGCCGCAAAGCGCAAGGAGCAGCAGCATTGTTCAGCCGCCGGGGAAATTCGGGAAATAGGTGCCCATGATCCAGGTCAGGGCACCGCAGAACACCACGGCAAAAAACAGGGCAATGAGCAGCTTGCCGAACTTGGGAATACCCTCTTCTTGCGTCTTGACTTCATTTGACATGAAAATTCTCCGCACGGTGGTGGAACAGGTAGTATATCCACAATCTTGAAACCTATTCCATGCTTTGTCGCAGACATGCGGCATGCAACTCTGGCACCCTATGGACAGCATCGATCTTGAAGTTCTGAAAACCAGCGCCGCCTGGCTGGCCGCCGGCCACCGTTGCGAACTCGTCACCGTCATCAAGACCTGGGGCTCCAGCCCCCGTCCGGTGGGCGCCACCCTGGCCATCTGCGACGACGGCACGGTGGTCGGCTCCGTCTCCGGCGGCTGCATCGAGGATGACTTGATCGACACCGTCCGCGTACACGGCATCGTGCGCGCGCTGCCAGAAATCGTCAGCTACGGCATCAGCGCAGACGAGGCGCACCGTTTCGGCCTGCCCTGCGGCGGCACCATCGAACTGGCCATCGAGCCGCTGCATGCGCACAGCCGCGTGGCCGAACTGCTGGCGCGCCTGGAAGCGCATGAACTGGTCGAACGCCGCCTCGACCTGCGCACTGGCAACGTCACCCTGCAAAGCGCCGTGCCGGGTGCCGCCCTGACCCTGGAAGACGCCGTGCTCACCACGCAGCATGGCCCACGCTGGCGCCTGCTGATCATCGGCGCCAGCCAGTTGTCGCGCTTCGTGGCGCAGATCGCCACGGCCATGGATTACCACGTCATCGTCTGCGACCCGCGCGAGCAATACCGGGATGGCTGGAACGTGCCCGGCGTGCCCCTGCTGCACGCCATGCCGGACGATCTCGTGCTCGAATTGAAGCTCGACAGCCGCAGCGCCGTCGTCGCCCTCACCCACGATCCCAAGCTCGACGACCTGGCCCTGATGGAAGCACTCAAATCACCGGCTTTTTACGTGGGCGCCATCGGCTCGCGCGCCAACAATGCCAAGCGCCGCGAGCGGCTGCTGCAGTTCGACGTCAGCGCGCAACAACTGGCCCGCCTGCATGCGCCGATCGGCCTGTACATCGGCAGCAAGACGCCGGCCGAAATCGCCATTTCCATCCTGGCCGAGCTGACGGCCGTGAAGAACGGCGTGCCCGACGCCCTGCAAATCCAGCACGCGGCAGCCCTCAGCCCAGCTGGCACCGAGATCTGCGCGCGCTAAAGGCAAAAAGCAAGAAACGCGCTGCGCCCGCCTCGCCTGCCTGCTACCTTCCTTCACTTTGGCCCACCATGACCCTGCTGCACTGGACCCTGCCCCTGCCTGCCGGCTACCGCCGCGATGATGTCATCGCCTTCCACAGCCGCGATGCGCAAGGCGTGGCCGAACAGGTCACAGCAAACGGGCTGCGCAAGGGCATCGTGCTGCAAGGCCTGCCTGTCGTGCTCGATGTGGCGTTCACGCACGACGGCGCCGTCTGCCAGGCCGACATCGACGGCAATGACAATACCGTCACCGCACTTCAAACGCACCTGCACGACGCGCTGCTAAACATCCTCGGCCTGCGCATCGATCCGCAGCCGTTCGCCCTGCTCGCTGCCAGCGATCCGCTACTGGCGCCTTTAATTCGCAGCAATCCGGGCTTACGCATCGTGCAGTCGGCCAGCCCCTTCGAGGCGCTGACCTGGGCCATCATCGGCCAGCAGATCAATTTGCCGTTCGCCATTGCGCTGCGCCGCAGCTTCATCTTGCAGGCAGGGCGCGCGCACAGCAGCGGTGTGTGGTGCTACCCGGAGGCGCGCGACGTGGCGCGGCTGTCGGTGGAAGAACTGACCAGCCGCAAATTCTCGCGCGCCAAGGCGGAAACCGTGCTGCGCCTGGCGCGCCTGGTCAACGAGGGAGAATTGTCGCTGGCGCTGCCGCCTTGCGGCGACGTGACGGCCATCTCGCAGGCGCTGCTGGCCGTGAAGGGCATCGGCCCGTGGAGCGTCAATTATGCGCTGCTGCGCGGCTACGGCTACGCCGATTGCTCGTTGCATGGCGACGTGGCGATACGCGCCGCCCTGCAAAAGCTGCTCGGCGAGGTGACGAAACCGGACATGGCGCGCACGCAGCACTGGCTGCGCCAGTATGCGCCGCACCGCAGCATGGCCGCCGCCCACCTGTGGGCCAGCCTGCATGCAAAAAATATTCCACCAGCGGCGGAATAAACAGGGAGCACCTTGCGTCTATCCCTTGCAAGCCCCAAAAAACTCAAGGAGACCATCATGCGCTTTACTCAGCTTACCGCTACCAGCTTCGCCCTCGCCACCCTGTTGTCCGCACCGCTGGCCTTCGCCGCCGATGTCATGCCCGCCAACGGCATGCTGGTCAACGCCACAGGCATGACAGTGTATGTATTCGACAAGGATGTCGCTGACAGCGGCAAGAGCGCCTGCAGTGGTGGCTGCCTGGTCGCCTGGCCCGCCGTCATCGCCACCGAAGCGGCGCCCGCCGCGCCGTATGGCAGCATCAAGCGCGAAGACAATGGCGCCATGCAGCTGACCTACAATGGCAAGCCCCTGTACCTGTACAAGGAAGACAAGAAGGCGGGCGACATGGCCGGCGACAACTTCAAGAATGTGTGGCACGTCGTCAAGCCGTAAGCAGCCATTCCCGCCGCCGCGATGACCACGCCAGAGGACAGTCGACAGCTGCAAGCGTGCCTGCCCAGCCTGCGCCGCTATGCGCGCGCGCTGGTGGGCGCCCTGCACGGGGACGACCTGGTGCAGGACACCGTGGAGCGTGCCTGGCGCAGACTGGATCAATGGCAGCGCGGCGGTGAGATGCGGCCCTGGCTGTTTTCTATCATGCACAACCTGCACGTCGATCAATTACGCCGCCCCGGCCTGTCCCTGGAGGAGCTCGACGACGACAGCGTGCTGCCCGCACCGGAACGCGCGCCGGGGCAAGCGATCGCCATCGGTGAAATGGATGCGGCGCTGGCCAGCTTGCCGCTGGGACAGCGCGAAGTCATCCTGCTCGTCGCGCTCGAGCAGATGGCCTACGAACAGGTGGCGGCCACTCTGGACATCCCCGTCGGCACTGTCATGTCGCGCCTGTCACGCGGACGCGACAAACTGCGCACCCTGCTCGATGGCCGCCCTGCTGGCAGCCAGGGCAGCGGCCCACCCACCCTGAAAGTCGTGAAATGACAACGCCAGCCATCAGCGAAGCGCAATTGCATGCCGCGGCCGACGGCGTCCTGCCCGAGGAGCAGCACGCGGCCATCGACGCCCACCTGCGCGCGCACCCGCAAGACGCCGCCAGGGTGGCTGCCTGGCGCGAGCAGAACCGGCAATTGCGTGCCCTGTTCGATCCGCTGCAGCAGGAAGCGCTGCCACGGGCGCTACTGCAGGCTGCTGCCCCGCCGGCAGCCAATTACGTCCGGCACCAACGCGCCATGCAGGCGGCTGCGGCTGTCGTGCTGGTGTTCGCCGGCGCCATGAGCGGCTGGCTGCTGCGCGGCGATGCCGGCGCCGCCGCTGACATGCAGGCCGCCAGCGCCAGCCCCCTGGCCCTGGCGCGTAGCGCCGCCATCGCCCATGCCGTCTACACGCCCGAAGTGCGCCACCCGGTGGAAGTGGGCGTGGAACAAGAGGCGCACCTGGTGCAATGGCTATCGAAACGCCTGGGTAGCACCTTGCAGCCACCCGTGCTGTCGACGCTCGGCTATCACCTGATCGGCGGGCGCCTGCTGCCCGGCGACGGCAATGGTCCCGTGGCACAATTCATGTACGAAGAAAGCACTGGCAAGCGCCTGACCCTGTACGTGGCCAAGGAACGGGCCGGCAGGCGCGAAACGGCCTTCCGCTATACGCAGGAGCAGGAACTGGGCGTGTTTTACTGGATCGATGCCCAGATGGGCTACGCTCTCTCGGCCAGGCTGCCAAAAACCGAGTTGGGCAAGATCGCCGACGCCGTATATGCGCAGCTCGAAACGCAGCGCTGAACTACGCCTAAGCGCTATTGCAGCCGCTAAAAACAGCAGCAAGCCAGGGGCCGATAGGCACGGCAAGCCTTGCGCTGCAGCACATGGCAGCTGGTGCTACCATCGCACGCTGATGCACTGATGCGCTGATCCGTCTGCCGGACGACCGTCACGCTTGCCCAAACCATCCCCACCCCGAGGAATACACATGACGACCCTGAGCATCAATGGCAAGCAGCACGCGCTTGCCCTGCCTGAAGATACGCCCCTGCTGTGGGCCCTGCGCGACGAACTGGGCATGACCGGTACCAAATTCGGCTGCGGCATGGCCCTGTGCGGCGCCTGCACCGTGCACCTCGATGGCGAGGCTATCCGCTCCTGCGTGACGCCGATATCGGCCGCCGCCGGCAAGAACATCACCACCATCGAAGCGGTGGGCGAAGACAAGGTTGGCCTTGCACTACAGCATGCCTGGCAAGAACACGGCGTGCCACAATGCGGCTATTGCCAAGCCGGCCAGATCATGTCGGCCACGGCCCTGCTGCACAAGACGCCAGCGCCGAACGACCGGCAGATCCGCGAAGCGATGAGCGGCAACATCTGCCGCTGCGGCACCTACACGCGCATTCACGCGGCCATCAAGCATGCCGCAGCGGCCATCAACGCAAAAGGAGCGGCCAAATGAGCATCCCTGAAAACAACCGTGCCCCCGCCTCGCCTGCACGGCGCAACTGGCTCAAGGCGGCCGGCGCGCTGGCCGGTTTGAGCCTGGTGGCCGGCCCCTCCGGCCTGGTGATGGCGGCCGACGCCGTCAAATATGGCGGCGACAAGATGGCCGGCGGCGTGGTCGACGATACCCTGGTATTTCTGTCGATCAGTGCCGACGGCATCGTCACCATCGTGGCGCACCGCTCCGAAATGGGCCAGGGCATCCGCACCAGCTTGCCCATGGTGGCGGCCGACGAACTGGGCGCCGACTGGGCACAGGTACGCGTGCAGCAGGCGCCCGCCGACGAAGCGCGCTACGGCAGCCAGGACACGGACGGTTCGCGCAGCATGCGCCACTCGTTCCGTGCCATGCGCCACGTGGGCGCCACGGCGCGCCTGATGCTGGAAACAGCTGCCGCCGCGCGCTGGGACGTGCCAGTGACGCAAGTCAAGGCCGTCAACCATGCCGTCGTGCATGCGGCCAGCGGGCGCTCACTGTCGTTCGGCGCCCTGGCAGAACAAGCGGCCAAACTGCCGGTGCCGCCGCGCGCGCGCATCAGCCTGAAAACAGCCGGCGAACTGCGCTATATCGGGCAAACCAGCACGCGCGGCATTGACCTGCACGATATCGTCACCGGCAACACCCACTTCGGCATCGACACGCGCCTTGATGGCATGGCGTATGCCGTCATCGCCCGTCCGCCCGTCTTTGGCGGCAAGCTGAAAAGCGTGGACAAAACGGCGGCCCTGAAGGTGCCTGGCGTGCTGCGCATCGTCGAACTGGCGGGCAGTCCACCACCAGCCATGTTCAATCCGCTCGGTGGCGTAGCCGTCATCGCCAGCAATACCTGGGCCGCCATCAAGGGCCGCGAAGCGCTGCTGCTGGAGTGGGAAGACGGCCCGAACGGCACCTACGATTCAAAGGCTTTCCGCAAGACGCTGGAAGCGGCCGTGCGCCAGCCGGCCAAGCCGGCGCGCGACCAGGGCCAGACGGTGGCCACTCTGGCCGCCACTGCCGCCACGCGCAAACTCAGTGCCGAATATTATCTGCCCCACCTGGCGCACGCCACCATGGAGCCGCCCGCCGCCACCGTGCGCATCGTCGATGGCAAGGCCGAAGTGTGGGCCTGCGTGCAAGCGCCGCAGGCGACGCGCAGCAACGTGGCCACGGCACTGGGTCTGGCGTATGACGACGTGACCGTCCACGTGACCCTGCTGGGCGGCGGTTTCGGGCGCAAATCAAAACCCGATTTCGCCGTCGAGGCGGCGCTGCTGTGCAAGGCCATGGATGGCGCGCCCGTCAAGCTGACGTGGACGCGCGACGACGACCTGCAGCATGACTATCTGCACACGGTGTCGGTCGAACGGCTGGAAGCGTCGCTCGACGCAAAAGGCATGCCGACGGCCTGGCTGCACCGCACGGCCGCACCCACCATCGCCTCGACCTTTGCCGCCGGTGCGAACCAGCAGGCGCCGTTCGAGCTGGGCATGTCGGCCATCAACGTGCCATTCGCCATTGCAAACATCCGCGTCGAAGTACCCGAAGTGCCGGCCCACACGCGCATCGGCTGGTTCCGTTCCGTCTCGAATATTCCGCACGCATTCGCCATACAGTCGTTCACGGCCGAACTGGCGCACGCGGCAAAGAAGGACCACCGCGACTACCTGCTGGCGCTGCTCGGCCCGGCGCGCAAAATCAACCCGGCCGACCTGTCCGATGGCTGGAACTATGGCGAAGACCCGGCCAAGTACCCGGTCGACATCGGTCGCATGCGCCACGTGATCGAGCTGGCGACAGCCAAGGCGGGCTGGGGCCGCAAATTGCCCAAGGGCCGGGGGCTGGGGCTGGCCGTGTCTTACAGCTTTGTCACCTATGTGGCGGCCGTGATCGAGGTGGAGATCAATGCGGCCGGTGAAGTCATCGTGCCCAGGGTCGATATCGCCATGGATTGCGGCCCGCAGATCAACCCGGACCGCGTGCGTTCGCAGATCGAAGGCGCTTGCATCATGGGCCTGTCCCTGGCCATGAGCGGCGAAATCAGCTTCAAGAATGGCCGGGTCGAGCAAAGCAATTTCCACGACTACAGCGTGCTGCGCGCCGCCGATGCGCCGCACGTGATCCATACGCACCTGGTGCCCGGCACCCTCGATATGGAACTGGGTGGCGTGGGTGAACCGGCCACGCCGCCTATCGCGCCGGCCCTGTGCAACGCCATCTTCGCCGCCACGGGCAAACGCATCCGCGCCCTGCCCGTGGGCATGCAACTGGCGAAGAAAACCTAACAGTGCCGCGCGGCAGGCAACTGCAGCGCGGCGGCGGCTACCACGGCGGCGCTGGTGGCCGCCGGTGGTGTATTTGCGCCAGGCACATCATTGTCAGGCACATCATCGTCAGGCACATTACAACGAAAAAACCGCTGATCCTCTTGCGAGAAATCAGCGGCTTCGAAATGGTTGCGGGGACAGGATTTGAACCTGTGACCTTCGGGTTATGAGCCCGACGAGCTGCCAGACTGCTCCACCCCGCACTCGAATTATATACCAGATTGTTGCGCGGCGTAAAGGGCAAGATTTGACAATGTGATTCTGCCCCCTCCTGCCCCGCGTCCCGCAGCTTACCCTTGGCCAGGAATGAAAAAAGCCGCTGATCTTTTGCAAGAATCAGCGGCTTTCAGGTATTGGTTGCGGGGACAGGATTTGAACCTGTGACCTTCGGGTTATGAGCCCGACGAGCTGCCAGACTGCTCCACCCCGCAGACGAATTATAAGGGCAAACGGACAGCTTAGGCAATAGCTATCTCAACTTAAACTGCAATAGAGCTATTTAATAAAAGTGTGTCAAAAAGTGCGTAAAAAGGCGCGGCCAGTTGCCGCTTGCCATTGTGTCGGCCTGTCACGCCACGGCGCACGCAATAGGTGTACAGTAGGCGTTACACTATAGCCTTCCCCGATGCCACCCCTATCCCAAGCCCGCCCATGAAATTTTGCTCCGAATGCGCCCATCCTGTCAGCCTCTCCCTTCCGGAGGGCGACAACCGTCTGCGCTATGTCTGCGCCAACTGCGACGCCATCCATTACCAGAACCCGAAAATGGTGGTCGGCTCCATCCCCGTCTGGGAAGAGGATGGCCAGTTGCAGATCTTGCTGTGCAAGCGGGCCATCGAGCCGCGCCTGGGCTACTGGACCCTGCCGGCCGGCTTCATGGAAAACGACGAAACCACGTCCGACGCGGCCGAGCGCGAAACGGTGGAGGAAGCGGGCGCCAATATCGAGCTGGGGCCCCTGTTTTCGCTGCTCAACGTACAGCGCGTGCATCAGGTGCACCTGTTCTACCTGGCGCGCTTGCGCGACCTCGATTTCGCGCCGGGCATCGAAAGCCTGGAGGTGCAGCTATTTACGCAAGCGCAAATCCCCTGGGATGACCTGGCCTTCCCCACCATTCGCACCACGCTGGAACTGTTCTTTGCCGACCGCGTGAACATTCGCGAGGGCGGCAGCTACGGCTTCCATACGGGCGACATCACGCGCCCGATGCCGCGCCCGGATGCAGAGCAAGCTCCCGAGTAAGCCTACACCACCTGCCACCTTTGACCGCCGCATGATTACCTGGCTAGACATCCACACCCCGTTCCCCGACGTCTCGCGCGCCCTGACCGAGGAAGCGCCCGGTCTGCTGGCGGCCGGCGCCGACCTGTGGCCCGCGCGCCTGCTCGACGCCTACAAGCACGGCATCTTCCCCTGGTTTTCCGAAGGCCAGCCCATACTCTGGTGGAGCACCGACCCGCGCATGGTGCTCATGACGGAGGACTTCAAGGTCTCCGACAGCCTGGCCAAGGCGATCCGCAAGGTCGAGCGCAGCGCCGCCACGGACGGACGCTGGCAACTGCGCTTCGATAGCGACTTCGACGCCGTAATGCGCGCCTGCGCCGCACCACGCAAGGATGGCCCTGGCACCTGGATTTCCGACGAAATCATCGCCGGCTACACGGGCTTGCACAAGCTGGGCTATGCGCATTCGTCGGAGCTGTGGCTGGACGGGGAACTGGTGGGCGGCGCATATGGCGTGTCGATAGGACGCATGTTCTACGGCGAATCGATGTTCGCGCGCGTCTCGGATGGCTCGAAGATTGCGCTAGCGCAACTGGTACGTTTTTTGAGAGCGCGTGGCGTGACCATGATCGACTGCCAGCAAGAAACAAAACACCTGGCCTCGCTAGGCGCACTACCCATTTCGCGCGCATGCTTCCTGGCCCATGTACGCATCGCCATTGAAGCGGCGCAAATCACCGATTGGCAGACTGCAACGCCAGCGTAAAAAAGCTATGATAACGCCACGCAGAGCTCCATTGCCGCGGCCAGACCAGACAGGATCAGCATGACGCACCTGAACGAACTACCGTTTGCCACCCTGCAGTTCTACACGACAGCGCCCTACCCGTGCAGCTACCTCGACGAGCGCCAGGCGCGCTCACAGGTGGCCACACCTTCGCACCTGATCAACAGCGACGTGTATTCGGAACTGGTGCGCAACGGCTTTCGCCGCAGCGGCATCTTCACCTACCGCCCGTATTGCGATGGCTGCCAGGCCTGCATTCCCGTGCGCGTGGTCATGCAGTCCTTCACACCCAACCGCAACCAGCGCCGCGCATGGAGCCGGCACGCCGACCTGCAGGCGGGCGTGGCCAACCTGTCCTTTCTTGACGAGCACTACGAGCTATATCTGCGCTACCAGAGCACGCGCCACGCCGGTGGCGGCATGGACCAGGACAGCCGCGACCAGTACGCGCAATTCCTGCTGCAAAGCCGGGTCAACACGCGCCTAGTGGAATTTCGTGATGCTAGCGGCACGCTGCGCATGGTCAGCATCATCGACGTGCTGGCCGATGGCCTGTCGTCCGTCTATACTTTTTTTGATCCCGACGTGGCGGGCGCCTCCTACGGCACCTATAACGTGCTGTGGCAAATCGCCCAGGCGCGCGAACTGGGCCTGCCGTATGTCTACCTGGGCTACTGGATCGCGCAAAGCCCGAAGATGGCCTATAAAATCAACTTCAAGCCGCTGGAAGCACGCATCAAGGGGCAGTGGGTGATCCTGTAAATTAAACCCAACGGCAGACACTGGGGTCGTACCCTGAGGGTACGACCCCGGCCCTTGCTATTGGGGTCGAATTGCCACCCTACTTGCTCTTGTCCGGAAACGCCGGACGTGCAGGCAGCACAGGCGGGTTCTTCGCCAGTTCGGCCTGGATCACTTGAATCGCTTTTTCCAGCTGGGGATCGCGCCCGGCGATGACGTCGGCCGGCGTTTGCTCGACTTCGATATCGGGCGGCACGCCTTCGTTTTCCACGCCCCAGCCGTTTTCGCGCGTCCAGAACGCCAGGTTCGGCGCCGTGATGAAGCCGCCGTCCATCAACACGGGAAAGCCGAGCACGCCCACCAGGCCACCCCACGTCGCCTTGCCGATCAGCGGCCCCATATTATTTTTGCGAAACATCCACGGCAGCAGGTCGCCGCCCGAGCCGGCCGTCTCGTCGATCAGCATGGCGCGCGGCCCCTGGATCGAGGCCGACGG
The DNA here is from genome assembly GCF_029892305.1 of Janthinobacterium sp. CG_23.4. Taxonomy (NCBI): domain Bacteria; kingdom Pseudomonadati; phylum Pseudomonadota; class Betaproteobacteria; order Burkholderiales; family Oxalobacteraceae; genus Janthinobacterium; species Janthinobacterium sp. CG_23.4. The sequence goes on from NZ_JARXUX010000001.1 coordinate 3,753,308, forward strand.
CGTCTTCATGTCGGCGCCGTAGCGCATGGTCCACCAGGCGATTTCCTTCTTTTGTAAGATCTCGATGTAGTAATCGGCCACGCTGCCGCCGCCATTGAAACGCTCGTCGACGATGATGGCCTGCTTGTCCGCCTGCGGGAAGAAATAGCGCTTGAAGTAGGTGTGGCCCAGGCTTGCCGTATTGGGCACGTACACGTACGCCACTTTGCCGCCGGTTGCCGCATGGACCTTGCGCATATTGCCTTCGATCCAGTCGCGGTTGCGCAAGGCATCTTCGGTCGCCACCGGCACCACGCTGATCGTGCGCGCGCCCTTGCCGTCGGCCGATGGCCCTACGGTCAGGTCGACGGCCTTGCCGGCCGTGTTTTCAAACGCGCTGTACAAATTGGTCGGCGGCAGCAAAGGACGACTATCGACGGCCAGCAGGTATTCGCCCGCCTTGACGTTCAGGCCCGGCTCCGTCAGCGGCGCGCGCAGGGCCGGGTTCCAGTTCAAGCCGCCATACACCTTCTTGAAGCGGTAATGGCCGTCTTTGACCTCATAATCGGCGCCCAGCAAACCACCGGGCACCTTCTTCGCCTCGATAAAATCGTCGCCGCCGCCGCCGCGATGGTGACCCACGGCCAGTTCGCTGCACATCCACTGGATCAAACGATTCAGGTCGGCGCGACTCGACAGCTCGGGCAGGAAGACGGCGTACTTGTCGCGCATGGCCTTCCAGTCCACGCCATGCATGCCCGGGTCATAGAAATAATCGCGGTTGATACGCCAGACCTCGTTGAAAATCTGCGTCCACTCGGCGCGCGGATCGGCTTTTACCTCGATGGCATCGACCTTGATCTTGCCTTCGCCGGGCGCCAGCAGCTTGCCCGTGGCGCTACCCATGGCCCAGTTATCCTTCTGGCGGTACAGCAGCTTCTTGCCGTCGGCCGACACTTCGTAATCGTCTGCCTCCGCCACCACGGTTTCCGCCTTGCGCTCCTTCAAATCAAAACGCTGCACGGCCTTCTTGCCATCGCTTTCGCGCAGCAGGAAAATCTGCCCCGCAACGCCAGCGGCCAGGCTGGAGAACTGCGCGGCCGGCAACGGCAAGTCGACGATGCGCGTGGCGATGCCGTCGAAATCGATGACTATCGGCGCCACCGGCGCCACCGCCACTTTCGGGTCGTCGCGGCCCGTCTTCGGGTCGACCTTCGCTTCGCTCTTCGCTTCCGGTTCCGCCTTCGCCGTGTCTTTTTTGGCGTCTGTGCTGGCGGCTTTCTCTTCGTCGCTTTCCTTGATCAGGGGCGACGGCAGATCGCGCCGCAGCACGGCCATCCACACGGTGCGCGTCACCAGGTTGTCTTCGTTCTGCTGGGAGAACCAGTTATTACTGGGCCCCGCATTGGTCGAAGCGAAGAAATACAGGTACTTGCCACTCTTGTCGAACACGGGTTCGGCCACGTCGGACAAGCCATCGGTCACCGGCATGGACTTGTTCTGCTCGATGGAATAAATGTAGGCGCTGCGCGTGTAGGTAGGCGAATTGAGCGTGTAGGCCAACCACCGCGAATCGGGCGCCCACGAGGCGCGCATGCTCTTGTCCACGCCATACATAGCTTCCGTGGCGACCTTTTGCAGCTTGCCCGTGCCGACGTCGATCACATACATGCTCCAGCCATTGTCGGCAAACGCAATCTTCTTGCTATCGGGCGACCAGACCGCGTTGTCATAAAAGCCGCTGCCATTGAGCTTGAATTTCTTCACGGCGCCCTTGCCATCCTGCGCGCGCACATGCAGTTCATATTCGCCCGGCTCGTCCGAGAAATACGCGACCGAGCGGCCATCGGGCGACCAGACCGGCGTTCGCTCGTGGGCGCCGGCCGTCTGCGTCAGGTTGCGCACGTCGCCCTTGTCGGCGGGGATGGTGACGATCTCGCCCCGGTATTCAAAGGCGACGCGCGCGCCCGATGGCGAAATCGATGCGTCGCGGATGTATTTTGCATTCTTCACCCAGCGCGGACGCGTCTGCCCCAGGTCGCTGGCCACGCCGATGGTCAGTTTGTGCGCCTGGCCGCTGGCGATATCGAAGGCGTGCAGGTAGCCGGCCTGCTCGTAGACGATCGTGCCGTTCGCCGCCGCCGCGTTCAGCACGGGGAAATCTGCGTGCTGCGTCAACTGGCGCACGGCTTTCGTCTTGACGTCGTAGGCAAACAGGTTGAATTCGCCGCTGCGGTCGGAACGGAAGTAGACGGTGTCCCCCAGCCAGATGGGATCGACGTCATTCGAACGCGTGCTCGGCTGGGGGATTTTTTCGATGGATTTGTCGCTGGAGGAAAACAGCCACAGCCAGGAGTTGGTGCCCCCCCGGTAGCGCTTCCACTGCTTGAAGGCAGGCATCAGCGGGTTGTAGGCGATGCGCTTGCCATCGGGCGAATAGGTGGCGCGCGAGGCATTGGGGATCTCCAACTGGGTTTCCACGCCGCCCGCCACCGGCACCGTAAACAGCTTCTGGAAGCGGTTGTTGAAGGCGGCGCGGGGCGAAGTGAACATCACGCACTGGCCATCGGGCGTGAACGATTGCGCCAGATCGGCACCGGGGTGGAAAGTCAGGCGGCGCGGCACGCCTCCCGCCGCCGCGATCACATACACGTCGATATTGCCGTCAATGTTCGCGCTGTACGCGATCTGGCTGCCATCGGGCGAAAACACCGGATTGGACTTTTCGCCCAGGTCGGAAGTGAGGCGCCGCGCGCCGCCGCCATCGAGGTTCGACAGCCACACATCGCCCGCATAAATGAAGGCGATGTGGCGGCTCGATACAGCCGGTTCGCTCAGCATGCGGGTGTCTTGCGTATTGGGCAGGGCCAGGGCCGAATGGCTCAGCAGCAGTGCGCTGGCGGCGGCGATGGCCGTCAAGATGCGTGTCTTTTTCAATCGGTGTCTCGCTTATAGAAGTCAACAGAACAGAGAAAAAACAGGAAGGTCCGTAGCCCGATGCGAATGAATAAAGAAGCAATATTGCATCAGACCAAAAAGAACTATACACCCGGCAGCGGCGCGGAACACGGTAAAATACGCCACTTATTTCGCGCACCGCCAGCCCGTCCCGGTAGCGCGCACACCAACTCAAAGCGCCCCATGTCTGAAAAATTCCTGTACTCCCTCGCTCGCCCGCTGCTGTTTTCGATGGATGCCGAAGCGGCCCACCATCTCACCCTGCCCGCCCTGAAACGCGCTAGCGCGCTGGGCTTGACGAAGCTGGGCGGAAAGCCCGCTGCCGATCCGCGCACGGTGATGGGCATTACCTTCCCCAATCCCGTGGGCCTGGCCGCCGGTCTGGACAAGGATGGCGCCTACATCGATGCGCTGGCCGACCTCGGTTTCGGCTCTATCGAAGTGGGCACCGTCACGCCGCGCGCGCAGGCGGGCAATCCGAAACCGCGCATGTTCCGCCTGCCGCAGGCACAGGGCATCATCAATCGCATGGGCTTTAACAATGGCGGCGTGGACGCCTTCGTGGCCAACGTGCAGGCGTCGAAGTTTTACCAGCAGCGCGCCGGCGTGCTGGGCCTGAACATCGGCAAGAACGCCGACACGCCCATCGAGCGGGCGGCCGACGACTATCTGCTGTGCCTGGAAAAAGTCTACCCTTACGCCAGCTATGTGACGGTGAACATCTCTTCGCCGAACACCAAGAATTTGCGCCAGTTGCAAGGTGCGTCCGAACTCGACGCCCTGCTGTCGCAGCTCAAAGATGCCCAGGCGCGCCTGGCGGACAAGCACAAGCGCTACGTGCCGCTGGCCCTCAAAATCGCACCGGACATGGATGGCGAACAAGTCAAAAGCATCGCCGAGTCACTCACGCGCCACCGCATCGACGGCGTCATCGCCACCAACACGACCCTGTCGCGCAGTGCCGTCGAAGGCATGCCGCACGGCGCGGAAGCGGGCGGCCTGTCGGGCGCGCCCGTGTTTGCGCTGTCGAACAATGTCATCCGCCTGCTGAAGGCGGAACTGGGCGACGCCTTGCCCATCATCGGCGTGGGCGGCATCATGCAGGGCAAGGATGCCTTGGCCAAGTTCGAGGCAGGCGCGCAGCTGGTGCAGTTGTACAGCGGCCTGATTTATGCTGGCCCGGCGCTGATCAAGGATTGCGCCCGCGCGCTGCGCGGCAAGCAAGCCCGCTAAGGACCGCGCATGGAAAAGATCAAGCTGGGTTCGAGCAACCTGGAAGTGAGCCGGATCTGCCTGGGCACGATGACCTTCGGCGAACAGAACACGCAAGCCGAAGCGCACAGCCAGCTCGATTATGCGCTGGAACGCGGCATCAACTTCGTCGACACGGCGGAAATGTACCCGGTGATGGCCAGCGCCCAGACGCAGGGCAGCACGGAGCGCTATATCGGCAGTTGGCTGAAGAAAAGCGGCAGGCGCGCCGACATTGTGCTGGCCAGCAAAGTGGCCGGGCCGAACTCGCGCATGCACTGGATACGCAAGGGCAAGACGGACCACGACGCGGTCAATATCCGCGCCGCCGTCGAAGACAGCTTGCGCCGGCTGCAGACAGAACACATCGACCTGTATCAGTTGCACTGGCCCAGCCGCAACCTGCCCATCTTCGGCGCCAGCGTCTACAACCCGCGCAAGGAACACGCCTCGGTGGCCATTGAAGATACCCTGGCCGTGCTGGGCAAGCTGGTCGAGGAAGGCAAGATCGGCCACATCGGCGTGTCGAACGAATCGTCGTGGGGCGTGTGCGAATTCATTAAGCAGGCCGAGCTGAAAGGCTTGCCACGCATCGCATCCATCCAGAACCTGTACAACCTGACGGCGCGCCATTTCGAGACGAGCTTGCTCGACGAAACCTGTCACCGCGAAAACGTCGGCTTGCTGGCCTACAGCCCGCTCGCTTTCGGCCAGCTGACGGCGAAATACCTCGACGATCCGCAGGCCAAGGGCCGCCTGACACACTTCCCGGCCGGCTGGAGTCCCCGCTACGTGCGCCCTGCCACCATCGCGGCAGCCAGCGAGTATGCGGCGCTGGCCCGCGCGCACGGCTTGACGCCGGCGCAACTGGCGCTGGCCTGGTGCTACTCGCGCTGGTTCGTCGCCTCGACCATCATCGGCGCCACCAGCGTGGCGCAATTGCAGCAAAATATCGACGCGCAGCAAATCACCTTGTCGCCGGAACTGGTGGCGGCCGTCGACGCCATCCACGCCAGAGCGCCCAATCCGGGGCAATAAACGCCCCTTGCCTGGCGGTGCATGCCGCCGCCAGGCAAGCAAGGCAGACACATAGTCGTATTTATACAACAGCGGGCCATTTACTGCCGTGCGCCATTGCAGCCGCGCCATGCCCGGTCGTATGCTGAAAACGAGGCGATATGCGCGATTCGCGCCATGTCGACGTGCTTAAGCTATTTATTGCATATCGATAGACAGAACGAATCGTAAGCACGCCACGTCGCCGCTGTTAATCTGCTTGCATCACCGGACCGCCATGGTCCGCGCATCCACCAACCGAAGAGATATTGTCGATGAGTTCAAGTACCGTCCGCTCCCAGCATCGCGCCCTGCCCGTGAAAACCGTCATCGCCGCCAGCCTGATCGCCTGCTTCAGCCTGCCGATGCAGGCACAAGCGCAGCAAGAACTGCCGGCCGAAGGGGAATTGCAATCGGTGGTGGTCACTGGCACCTTCGCCAAGAACCGCCGCACCATCGATTCCGAATCGCCGGTCGACATCCTCACTTCGCGCGACCTGCAAAGCACGGGTTCGGGCGAATTGGCCACCGTGCTGGCACGCCTGCTGCCATCGTTGAACTTTGCCCGCGCCACGGGCGCCGACGCCAGCGATGCCGTGCGTCCGGCGCAGCTGCGCGGCCTGTCGCCCGACCAGACTCTGGTACTGGTGAACGGCAAGCGCCGCTATACTTCGGCCGTCGTTAACGTCAATGGCTCGCTGGGCCGCGGCTCGGCGCCCGTCGACCTGAACGCCATTGCCCTGGCCGCCATCGACCACGTCGAAGTGCTGCGCGATGGCGCAGCGGCGCAGTACGGCTCGGACGCGATCGCCGGCGTGATCAACATCATCCTGAAAAAAGGCGCGGCCGGCGGCGATATTGAAGTGGGCTATGGCCAGACGCAGGAACGCGACGGCAAGCAAAAATCCATCAAAGGTTCGGCCGGCTTCGCCCTGGGCGACGACGGCTGGGTGCGTGTTTCGGCCGAAGTGGCAGAGCGCGACCCGACCAACCGCGCCGGCGCCGATTTGCGTAATCCGCTGGAACCGCGCTACGGCAAGGTCAACCAGCGCTATGGCGACCCGGAAAGCAAGCCGGCGACGATTTTCCTCAACAGCGAATACCGCATCAATGACAATCTGGACTGGTATGCCTTCGGCAATTACGGCGTGCGCGATACCTCGGCCGCTGCCACCTGGCGCACGGCATTGATACAGAACACAGACACCAAGGTCTACTCGCAGCGCACGCCGCTCTTCCCCGAGGGCTTTTTGCCACTGCAAAACAGCACCCTGACCGACCAGTCCATCGTCACAGGCTTGCGCGGCGAAGCGGCCGGCTGGCGCTGGGATGCCAGCATCAATTACGGCAGCAACAAATTCGAACTGGACCTGGACAACACGGTCAACCAGTCGCTGGGCGCGAACAGCCCCACGCATTTCTATGCCGGTTCGCTGAAAAACGAACAGACGGTATTGAACCTCGATGCGGCGCGCGAATTTCCCGTCGCTTACTTTACGGGACCGCTGACGGTGGCCGTGGGCGCCGAAGCACGCCATGAAAAGTACAGCATCGGTGCCGGCGACGCGGCCTCGTATACGGGTAGCGGCTCACAAGGCTTTGCCGGCTTCCGTCCCGCCAACGCCGGTAGCCAATCGCGCCACAATGAATCGATCTATGTGAACCTGGAAGCGGAAGCGACGAAAAACCTGTCCGGCGGCGTGGCCCTGCGCCATGAGCGCTACAGCGACTTCGGCAGCACCACCTCGGCCAAGGGTTCGGCCCGCTACTCGTTCAGCGATACCCTGTCGCTGCGCGGCACCGTGTCGAGCGGCTTCCGCGCGCCGTCGCTGGCGCAGCAACACTACACCATCACCACCACCAACTTCCAGGTCGTCAACGGCCTCAATACGCCGATCGAGACGGGCACCTTCGCTGTCAACACGGCGCAGGCGCGCGCACTCGGTGCGCAAGACCTGAAACCGGAAAAAGCCCGTAACTACAGCCTGGGCCTGCAATTCCAACCGAGCCGCAACTTCACGACGACGGTGGACGCCTACCGCATCGACATCGATAACCGCATCCTGTTCTCGGCCAATTTGGTACTCAGCGATGCGTTGAAAAACGTCCTGGCCGCACAGGGCACGCCAGTGGGCTCGGGGCGCTACTTCACCAACGCCGTCGACACGCGCACCGAAGGCGTGGACATCGTCAGCACCTACCGCATCGACCTGCAAGAGAAAGACCGCCTGGACCTCACCGTGGCCTATAACCATAACAAGAGCACGGTACAGAAAATCGCCGACAATCCAGCCATCCTGACGGCCAACAACTTGAAACTGATCGACCGCCAGAGCATCGACCGCATCACGGTGGCGTCGCCGAAGGATAAATTCAGCCTGGCCGCCGACTACAGCTTCGGCAACTGGAATGCGCACGGCGTCGTGACGCGCTACGGCAGCTTCACCGTGCCGCAAAACAATGCCACGCTGGACCAGACGTATGACCCGCAATGGGTGCTGGACGTCTCCTCTTCCGTGAAACTGGGCAAGAACTGGCGCCTGGTGGCCGGCATCGACAACGTCACCAACCGCTATCCGGCGCAAGTGACAAGCGCGGGCAACCTGAACGTCAACGGCACCCAGCCGTACAGCATCTTCGCGCCAAACGGCTTCAACGGCCGCTATTACTATGCCAAGGCCGGTTATAGCTGGTAAACAGCCCTCTGCCATGTAAAAAGCCCGGAATGCATCGCGTTTCCGGGCTTTTTTCTTATCTTGCTCCCGCAGGCGCGTCAGGCTCGGACGCGGCGACGGCGCGCGACAAAACCGACCAGGCCAAGGCCCAGTATCAGCATGCCGTAGGTCGCTGGCTCAGGCACGGCCGAGACGGAGTTGAACGCGCGGAAATTGCTCAGGCCACGCGGCAGATTGGCAATGCTAAAAACCGTATTGGCGGCAAGCGGCGTGGCCCAATGGAACAACAGTTCGCCACGGCCATAATGCACGGCCAGGTAGTCAAAGCTGGATTTGACGGTGAACGAACCGGACTTGCTGCTGGCCAAGTCTCCCTGGGCAGCAAAGACCAAAGAGCCGGTACCACTGGACGGCAGGCCAAATTTGCTGCTGACCAAGCTCAAGATAGCGGCCGCGCTTTGCGCCCCGGGCGGATTGGCACCGTCGTACACCCATACGCTGGCGGCAGCGACAGGACCGTAGGTGACGCTCGTGCCGCCCACCGTAAAGCCGCCCTGGGCCGGGTTGGCGATCTGGACCCAGCTGGCCGCGCTGGCCAGCGGCGCCAGGACGGCCGACACGCTAAGGCATAGTCCCAATACTGCCTGTTTCGTCTTGTTCATAGACTTCCCCCTGATTTCATTTCACCAAAGTAACTTAGTTATCTTTTTTGTTATCTCACTTGCACAAGGGGAAAGATATCATCAAGGAAACGCAAATACAATTAGAGAAACGTCTTTTACCATTGGTATTTTTAATCGACCCCATCCATTTATTGCCAGTAGCGTCTCTCGTGGGGCGTGCCATCATTCCAGCCATGGCCAGGCGCAGCTGCCGCAAACAGGATTGTTGTAAATCGGTACAAAATATATCCGGATGACGATATAGCTCTGCGGCAATGGCAAGCCTGAAGCGATGCATGCTCAATCAGGCTTAGCTGTGTAGCGGATGGAACGGTGCAGGATAGCTACGCGCGCGCCAGGGCCAGCCTGACGCGCGCGCAGAGCGCGTCCGTAGTCTAGAGACTAGAGACTAGAGAGCTTCCTCGCCCGCCATGGCGCGGTCGATGTCTTCACGCGTCAAGTCCGGCGCCAGTTGCAGGATGAACTCGTAGGCGTAGGCACGCAGGTAAGCGCCGCGGCGCACGGCCAGGCGTGTCGTATTGATGGCGAACAAATGTGATGCTTCTACCGCCTGCAGCCCCTTGTCGCGGCCATGATCAAAAGCCATCGACGCCACAATGCCCACGCCCAGGCCCAGTGCCACGTATTGCTTGATGACGTCGGAATCCATGGCCGTCAAAATAATATCGGTGGCCACGCCTGCCTTGGCGAACGCATCGTCGATATGACCACGTCCCGTGAAGCCCTTGTCATAGGTAATCAAGGGATATTTGGCCAAGTCTTCCAGGCCAATGGGTGCATGCGCGAGCAGCGGATGGCCGTCCGGTACAACAATCAGATGACTCCAGCGGTAGCAGGGGAACGATACCAGATCGGGAAACTGGCTCAAGCCTTCCGTGGCGATGCCGATATCGGTCTTGCCAGACAGCACCCATTCTGCGATGTGCTCGGGCGCGCTTTGTTGTAGCGCAATACGCACCTCGGGATAGGCGGCGCGGAAGCCCTGCACCACTTTCGGCAGCGCATAGCGCGCCTGCGTGTGGGTGGCTGCCACCGACAAGGTACCGCTGGTCTGGCCGCTGTATTCGAGGCTGGCCTGTTGCAGGTTTTCCGCCTCGATCAAGAGGCGGTCAACGATCTTCAGGATACCCTTGCCCGGCTCGGTCAAGCCCGTCAAGCGCTTGCCGTTGCGCTCGAAGATGACCACGCCCAGCTCGTCTTCGAGTTCGCGAATTTGCCGGCTCACGCCAGGCTGCGAGGTGAACAGGGCGTTCGCCACTTCCGTCAGGTTATAGCCGCGGCGGGCCGCTTCGCGGATCGAGCGCAGTTGTTGAAAGTTCATGGCGTTCCAATATTAAGTTCGGGTGGGTTCGACAAAGACACGCAAGCGCTTTGGACGCACGACCAAGGTCTCGCCTTCCTTTAGCTGTAAATGGGTAAAACGCTCGTTCGACATCACAGCTTCGATCAGCTCGCTGTTATCGAGGCGCTGCAAGTCCAACTGGGCCAGCGGGCCAATCGCATGGGCGCGGCTCAGTTTCACTACAATGCCTTCGGCGCCTTGCGTGTAGCGGTCGATTTCCAGGTCATGCGGACGCACATAGGCCGTGCCCTTGCTATCGCTCACGCCCGCGTAATCGGGCACCTCGAAGCTGGCGTCGCCGGTGGCCATTACGCCTTCATGCACGCGGCCGTGGAACAGGTTGACGTTGCCCAGGAAGCCATAGACGAAAGGCGAGGCCGGATGGTTGTACACTTGCTCAGGGGAACCGAGTTGTTCGACGGTGCCCTTGTTCATCAGCACCACTTGATCCGCCACTTCCAGCGCTTCTTCCTGGTCATGCGTGACGAAAATGCTGGTGACGTGCAAGTCGTCATGCAGGCGGCGCAGCCAACGGCGCAATTCCTTGCGCACCTTGGCATCCAAAGCGCCGAACGGTTCATCGAGCAGCAGCACGCGCGGCTCGACAGCGAGGGCGCGCGCCAGGGCGATGCGCTGGCGCTGCCCCCCCGACAACTGCGGCGGATAGCGGTCGGCCAGCCAGTCCAGCTGCACCAGTTCCAGCAACTCTTTCACTTTGCGGCGGATCTGGTCTTCCGACGGACGCTCGCTGCGCGATTTCACGCGCAGGCCGAAGGCCACGTTTTCAAATACCGTCATGTGCTTGAACAGCGCATAGTGTTGAAACACGAAACCGACTTGCCGCTCGCGCACGTGGCGGTTCGACGCATCTTCGCCGTCCAGCAGCACCTGGCCGCTGTCCGGGTGTTCCAGACCAGCAATAATGCGCAGCAATGTTGTCTTGCCGCAGCCGGATGGGCCCAGCAGTGCAGTCAATTCACCGGTTGGAAAATCCAGAGAGATATTGTCGAGGGCGACGAAATCGCCGAAGCGCTTGTGGATGTTGTTAACTGCGATGGTCATATCAGTGCTCCGTAGAACGTAAGGCGGAATCGTCGGCGTCGCTCTCGTTCAAACGCCACTCAATGAAAGCTTTCAAGGCCAGGGTCACCAGGGCCAGCAGGGCCAGCAAGGAGGCGACGGCAAACGCGGCGGCGAAGTTGTACTCGTTGTACAAAATTTCCACCTGCAGCGGCATGGTGTTGGTTTCTCCGCGAATATGACCGGACACGACCGAGACGGCACCGAACTCGCCCATGGCGCGCGCATTGCACAGGATCACGCCATACAGCAAACCCCATTTAATATTGGGCAAGGTCACGCGGCGGAAAGTATTCCAGCCCGAGGCGCCCAGCACGATGGCGGCCTCTTCCTCTTCGCTGCCCTGCGACTGCATCAGCGGGATCAATTCGCGCGCCACAAAGGGGAAGGTAATGAAGATAGTGGCCAGCACGATGCCAGGCACGGCAAACAAAATCTTGATATCGTGCGCCTGCAGCCACGGACCGAACCAGCCCTGGGCGCCAAACATCAGCACATAGATCAGGCCGGAAATCACGGGCGAGATGGAAAAGGGCAAGTCGATCAGGGTCAGCAGGATGCTCTTGCCGCGAAACTCAAACTTGGCGATGCACCAGGACGCCGCCACGCCAAACACCAGGTTCAGCGGCACGGCGATGGCCGCCGTGATCAGGGTCAGTTTAATGGCGGAAATCGCGTCAGGGTCGATGATGGCGGCGATATACGCTTCCCAGCCCTTCTTGAACGCTTCGGCAAACACGGCCACCAGGGGCACGATCAGGAACGCCGTCAGGAACAGCAAGGCGATGCTGATCAATACCGTGCGCACCCACAACGGTTCCAGCGCAACAGGACCGACATTGGGCTCAAAACGGCGCGCTGTTGGCAGCGCATCTTTCACTTGCGCCGCCGCAGAGACATTGATACTCATGATTTTTTCGCCTTTCCGCGCGTCCATGCTTGCAGCAGGTTAATTGTCAACAGCAGCAGGAAGGACACCACCAGCATCACCACGGCAATGGCCGTGGCGCCCGCGTAATCGTATTGCTCCAGCTTGGTAATAATGAACAGCGGCGTGATTTCCGACACCATCGGCATGTTGCCGGCGATAAAGATCACGGAACCGTACTCGCCCGTGGCGCGCGCAAAGGCCAACGCAAAGCCCGTCAGCAAGGATGGCAGAATCGTGGGGAAGATCACGCGGATAAACGTTTGCAGGGAATTGGCGCCCAGGCTGGCGGCCGCTTCTTCCAATTCTTTTTCCGCGTCTTCCAGCACCGGTTGCACGGTGCGCACCACAAACGGCAAGCCGATGAAGGTCAGCGCCACCACCACGCCCAGCGGCGTGAACGCCACCTTGATGCCCAGCACGCCTTCGATGAACTGGCCGAACCAGCCGTTCGACGAGTACAGGGCTGTCAGGGTGATGCCGGCCACGGCCGTCGGCAAGGCGAACGGCAAGTCGACCAGCGCGTCGATGATGCGCTTGCCGGGGAAGGTATAGCGCACCAGCACCCAGGCCAGGATGCCGCCGAACACCACATTGAGCAGCGCGGCGATCAGCGAAGCGCCAAACGTCAATCGGTACGACGCCATCACGCGGTCGGACGTAACGGCGCTGAAGAAGGCGTCCCACGCCATGGTGAACGTTTTCAGGAACACCGACGAGAGTGGAATGAGGACGATCAAGGCCAGGTAAAAGAGCGTGAAGCCGAGCGACAGCTTAAACCCCGGCATGACCCGAAACGGCGCTCCGCGCGCCTTGGGCGGCGCTGCTGATGCTGATGCTGCAGACATAGACACTCCCTCTTATTACATTTTTGAGTTATGGAGTGCAATAATCACATGTATCCGTTATAAAAAGAACTAACCATTTCTCATTTGCTTAGATGAATTTCGCATACTTGCTGGCAGAATCGGCGGACGAAAAAAAACGCACCGATGAGGTGCGTTTTTGCTTCTTAGACATATTTATACCCGAGACAAATGCTGGGGTCAGACCCGACGGGTCTGACCCCGGAATTACTTGTTGGGCTGCGGCGTCAGGCGCAAATATGGCTTGGCGGCCGTAAAACCCTTCGGATATTTCTGCTTGATCAGCTCCGGGTCTTGCACGGTCAAGGGAATGATGACGTCGTCGCCGTCTTTCCAGTTGCCGGGCGTGGCCACCGTATAGCCGTCCGTCAGTTGCAAGGCGTCGAGGACGCGCAGGATTTCATTGAAGTTGCGGCCCGTGCTGAGCGGATACGTGAGGATCAACCGAACTTTCTTGTTCGGGTCGATGATGAACACGGAGCGCACGGTGGCAGTCAGGGATTGCTCCGGGTGGATCATGTCATACAGCAGCGACACCTTCTTGTCGACGTCGGCGATGATGGGGAAACCCACCACCGTGTTTTGCGTCTCTTCGATATCCTTGATCCAGATCTTGTGCGACTCGGCTGCGTCCACGGACAGGGCGATGGCCTTCACATTGCGTTTGTCGAATTCCGGCTTGAGCTTGGCCGTCAAGCCTAGTTCCGTCGTGCACACAGGGGTAAAGTCGGCCGGATGGGAAAACAGCACTACCCAGGAGTCGCCGGCCCACTCGTGGAACTTGAGCGTGCCGATGGAGCTATCTTGTTCAAAATCGGGGGCGACATCGCCCAGGCGTAAAGTCATCGTGATCTCCTTGAAAAATTCTGTTGCGCAATGTTCGTTGAGTGCGTTGAATCAGGCTGCCTGACGCGGGCGTTTATCGCTTTGCGCCAGATCAAACAGCGTTTGCAGTTGCGCCTGGCCGTAAACCCAGTCACCGAGGCGCGACTCGGCGTTGATATGACCGAGCGCACCGCCATCAATATACTTGCAATTCCAGCGTCGTGCCCACTGCGCCGCGTGTTCGGCCGTCATCCACGGGTCCGTCTGGCTGGCGATCAATATGCCGGGGCAAGGCAAGCGCTTTTGCGGCAAGGCTTGCGCCACGCCAAACTTGTCGGGATCGGCCGGCCCCACCAGCAGCACGCCGGCCACGCCCTGCGGGTCGCGGGCCAGGCTGTGCGCCGTCGTCAGGCAGCCGAAGCTGTGGGCGACGATCAGGGTCGGGCGCGCATCTTGCCGCCGCACTTGGTCCAGGCGCGCCGACCAGGTGCGCAGGTCCGGTTCATGCCAGTTCTCTTGCTCGACGCGCTCGAATTGCGGATACAGGCGCTGCCAGCGGCTCTGCCAGTGCTCGGGACCGCTGTTATGCAAGCCCGGCACGATCAGTACCCGGTAATCGGAAAAACGACGCAGCGCCATGATGGATCCCTTTGCCTGGCAGTCTGGCAATCGTTGCCGATTGCCATCTGATATCTGATGTTACTTGGGTTGGTAGATCTGGTCGAAGATGCCGCCGTCAGCAAAGTGCGCCTTCTGGGCCGCCGTCCAGCCGCCGGCTACTTGCTCGATGCTGAACAGATTGACCTTGGCGAACTGGGACGCGTATTTCTTCGCCGCCCTGTCCGTTGCTGGACGGTAGTAATTCTTGGCGATGATGTCTTGCCCTTCATCCGTGTACAGGTAGTTCAGGTAAGCCTCGGCCACCTTGCGCGTGCCGTGCTTGTCGGCGAACTTGTCGACGACGGCGACAGGCGGCTCGGCCAGGATGCTGACGGAAGGCGTGATGATGTCAAACTTGCTCGGGCCCAGTTCCTTGACGGCCAGGTAAGCTTCGTTTTCCCAGGCGATCAACACGTCGCCGATGCCGCGTTCAACGAAGGTGGTGGTGGCGCCGCGCGCGCCGGAATCGAGCACGGGCACGTTCTTGTACAGTTTACCGACGAAATCCTTGGCCTTCGCTTCGTTGCCGCCCGGCTGGCGCAGCGCGTAACCCCAGGCTGCCAAATGGTTCCAGCGGGCGCCGCCCGAGGTTTTCGGATTCGGCGTGATGACGGACACACCGGGCTTGATCAAGTCGTTCCAATCCTTGATGCCTTTCGGGTTGCCTTTGCGTACGAGAAACACGATGGTCGAGGTGTACGGCGAGCTATTGTGTGCCAAGCGCTTTTGCCAGTCGGTGGCCAGCAGCTTGTGCTCGGCCAGCGCGTCGATGTCATAGGCCAGGGCCAGCGTCACCACGTCCGCTTCCAGGCCGTCGATGACGGCGCGCGCCTGTTTGCCGGAACCACCATGCGATTGCTTGATCTTGACGTTGTCGCCCGTCTTGCCTTTCCACTGCTTGGCAAACGCCGCGTTCACATCCTGGTACAGCTCGCGCGTCGGGTCATACGACACGTTGAGCAAGGTGATATCGGCAGCCTGTGCCGTTTGCAAAATGGCAAACGCGCTGAGGGCGGCGGCAATGATGATTTTTTTCGACAGCATCTAAGATCCCCGTGTGGTTGAACTTTCAGAGCCACCAGATTACGCCGCAACGACCGCGAAGAGAACGAAGCGTTTCGCCGTTTGATATACATTTTTCGCATATCGACGACACACAACAGGGGTAAAGCAATCGAATAAAGTAGTCAATAGTAACGGTTAAACAAGACGACCGCCCAGGTAGCAAAGGCCAGGATGCACGTCAGCAGCACGGCGGCGCTGCCAAAGTCCTTGGCGTTTTTCGACAGTGGATGGCGTTCCAGCGAAATACGGTCGACCACGGCTTCCAGCGCAGAATTGATCAGTTCGACGATCAAGACCAGCAGCAGCACGCCGATCAGCACCAGTTTTTCAAAGGCGGAGATGCGCAGCAGCAAGGCAATGAGCGTGCCGATGATGAACAAACCCAGTTCCTGGCGAAACGCGTGTTCATGGCGCCAGGCCGCCTTCAAGCCGTCGAGCGAGTAAAAAAAGGCGGAAAATATCCGCCTCAAGCCACTTTTACTCTTGAATTCATTTACAGGTTGCATAATTTTCCGTCATTCAAAGTGCGTCCAGTCGACAATTATGACGGCCAGCATGGGAATTGTGACAATTTATTCGCCGAGTATCTCGGGACATTTCACTATTTTTTCACATCATGGTATAAAGATGCATGAATACTGCATTGCACCAAATCCATCATGAAAATTGAACCGGTCGCAGCGCCGAAGACGACGATACAGGTAATCGAACGCATGGTCGCCCTGCTCGATGCCCTGGCAAAATATTCCGACCCGGTCAGCCTCAAGGAATTGTCCAAGGTATCGGGCCTGCACCCGTCGACAGCGCATCGCATCCTCAACGACATGGTGCTGACGCGCTTTGTCGACCGCATCGAACCGGGTACGTACCGATTGGGCATGCGCCTGCTGGAATTGGGCAATGTGGTGAAAAGCCGCCTCAGCGTGCGTGAAGCGGCGCTCGACTTCATGCGCCAACTGCACAAGAAAACCCAGCAAACCATCAACCTGTCGGTGCGCCAGGGCGACGAGATCGTCTACATCGACCGCGCCTTTTCCGAGCGCTCGGGCATGCAAGTGGTGCGTGCCATCGGTGGCCGCGGCCCGCTACACCTGACTTCGACAGGTAAATTATTTCTCTCCGTCGATGAGCCGAAAGCCATCCGCGCATATGCCACGCGCACGGGCCTGGCCGGGCACAACAAAAATTCCATCACGGATCTGCAAAAACTTGAGCGCGAGTTGAGCCTGGTGCGCGAGCGCGGCTATGCGCGCGACAATGAAGAGCTGGAACTGGGCGTGCGCTGCATGGCCGCCGGCATCCGCGACGACTCGGGCAAGCTGATCGCCGGCCTGTCCATTTCCGCCCCCGCCGACCGCCTGCAAGATGAGTGGCTCGTCGATCTGGTCGAAACGGCCAACCAGATTTCCGTCACCTTGGGTTATATCCCGCAAGACTGACTGAGTACGCCTGACCAAATCTACTGCGCGGCGCGCTTTGCGGCCTGCGATGCTCACCGTACTTAAGTACGGTTGCGCTTCTTAGCCACAAATCACTGCCGCTCGCTACGATTTTGTCAGGCGTTGAACCGTTTGCAATACAACAGCACTGCTTAGTGACAATCAAGCGCCAGGCAGGCTCATGTTGGCAGGTTTGAGCGCCTCGAGCCACTTGCGCATGCGTCCTGCATCGGCCGTGCGCGACTGTTTCCCCTTGGAATCGAGGAAGACCATGATCACGGCCCGTCCTTCGATGACAGCCTGCATCATCAAGCAGCGTCCCGCCTCGTTGATAAACCCCGTCTTTTGCAAGCCGATTTCCCAGCCCGGATTGGCCACCAGATGATTCGTATTGCCAAACCGCATAGGCTGGCCGCTGGCTTCGACGATAGCTTTCGGGTCCGTCGAATACTCGCGCAGCAAGGGGTGGTGGAAGGCAGCCATGGCCAGCTTGCCCAAGTCACGCGCGCTGGCCACGTTCATTTTCGACAAGCCGCTCGAATCGACGTAATGCGTATCGAGCATGCCCAGCTGGCGCGCCTTGCTGTTCATGGCCTCGACAAAGGCCGGCAAGCCACCCGGATAATTGCGGCCCAGCGCCGAAGCGGCGCGGTTTTCCGAGCTCATCAGGGCGATATGCAGCATATTGGCGCGCGTCAATTGCGAGCCCACTTTCAGGCGTGAGCTGCTGAATTTGGCGCGGTCTACGTCCTCGTCCGTGATCGTCAGCACTTCCTCCATGTCCTGGCGCGCTTCGACCACGACCAGACCCGTCATCATCTTGGTGATCGAGGCGATGGGCAGGGCCACGTTGGAATTCTTTTCAAACAGCACTTCCGAGTTGGCCTGGTCCAGCACCAGCGCCACGCTCGACTTGAGGTCGAGCGGATCACGCGTCAGGTTCAGGCCGGCCAAGTCGCCCATGGTGGCCATCGGTGCGGCCATGGGTACGGCCGCGCTGCTGACTTTTTGATAGATCACTTTGCGTTTGCCGCGCACCATGACGACTCGGCGCACGGTATTGTCGCGCGGCGCGGCCGTCGCGCCCTTGCGCAACACGACTTTGAATTTCTTGGTATTGTGTTTCTTGGAGGCGGAGGATTTGCCGTTCGCGTCCTTGGCGTGCACGGCCGCAGCCGGTGCGAGCGCAAACAACAGGGAAGCCAGGACACCCAGCACAAGTTTAAACTTAGCCATTCGATCATTCCCCGTGAAACTTTTACCATATGGCAGTGTAGCGAAATGCAGAGTAATCGCAAGCCAATTTAACAGTTGCGACAGCATTTATTACAGAAACGAAATGCAAATCGTTGACGATCAGCAAACAAACTGCTGGTTCATCCACTGATTTCCTGTGCCCATCGCTGGCAAGCGCTATTTGTCCATGAATTGAACAAAGCCAGGCAGCGGCTCGCGTTCGGTGTGCAAGCGGTTCTCGATCTTGTCAGGGTCGGCGTAGCCAAGCGCCATGCCGCACACCACCATTTCACTGGCCGGCACGCCCAGTTCCGCGCCGATGATGTCATGGTAGTGGATGAAGGCCGCTTGCGGGCAGGTATCGAGTCCGCGCGCGCGCGCCGCCAGCATGATGTTTTGCAAGAACATGCCATAGTCGAGCCAAGAACCCTGTTCCAGCACACGCTCAATGGTAAAGATCAGGCCGACGGGCGCATCGAAAAACTGGAAATTGCGTCCATGCTGGGCGGCCATGCCGGCCGTGTCGCCGCGTTCCAGGCCCAGCAGCTGATACAGGTCCAGGCCGATCTTGCGGCGGCGCGCAATGAACGGTGCCGTCCACTGGCGCGGATAATAGGTGTACGACGCCGTGCGCGCGGGCGCGCCAGGCACCTTCTGTGCGGCGTAGGCGTCGAGGATGCGGCGCGACAGGCGCAGGCGGGCCTCACCCGACAATACATACACTTTCCAAGGTTGCATGTTGGCGCCCGAGGGCGCGCGCGCAGCCACTTCCAGGATGCGCGCGATCTCCTGCTGCGCCACCGGGGTGGGCAAAAAGGCGCGGATCGAACGGCGCGACACGATGACGGCGTCCACCGCTTGCGGCGTCGACGGTGTTTCAAATGTTTGCTTGCTCACTGCCCTGCTCTCCCGCTCGTTATCTACTTGTTCTCTACCTGATGCGCTATTTCTTGACGACAAACACCACGCCGACCACGGCCACCAGCATGCCGGCGAGGCCCAGCATAGTAAAGGCTTCGCCAAACATCAGCCAAGCCATCACGGCCGTCGTGGGCGGCGTCAGGTACAGCAAGCCCGTCACTTTCGTGGCATCACTGCGGCGTATCAGGGCGAACAGCAAGAAGATGGCGCCGATGGATAAGACGAGTACCGACCACAGCAAGGCGCCGATAAAGTGTGCCGTCCATTCCACGTGGCTGAAATGCAGGTCCAGCCCTTCGTAATACAGGGCAAATGGCCATACCACCACGATGGAGGCGGCAAACTGTACCAGCGTGCCAGTGCGCAAGTCGAATTGGGGACAGTGGCGTTTTTGGTACAAGGTGCCGGCCGTCATCGACAGCAGCGCGAAAATACACAGCAGCACGCTTTCCACGCTCAAGCCCACGCGGTTAATCTTGGCATACACGACCAGGGCCACGCCCAGCAAGCCAAAGAACAGGCCCAGCCACTGGCGCGGGCGCACAACTTCGCCGATCAGGGGCGCGGCGCAGGCCGTCAGCACGGGCTGCATGCCGACGATCAGTGCGCACAAACCGGCCGGCATGCCCAGCTTGATGGCGCACCAGACGCCGGCCAGATAGCCGGCCTGCATCAGGATGCCAGCCACGGCGATCTGGCGCAGCTGTCCCACAGGCCACGGCGCGCGCAACAGCAGTACCAGCGGCAGCAGGATCGCCAGCACGCCCAGGAAGCGCAGCAACAGTAAGGTCAGCGGCGGCGCGTACGGCAGGCCGAACTTGGCGACAATAAAGCCTGTGCTCCATAACAACACAAAGAAGCCGGGCAAGGCCATCGGCGCCAGTCTCGTCAGGAAAGGAGCTTTGGGGGCTTTGGCGGCTTTGCCGCTGGCGCCAGCAGCAGCGGGAAACTTGGACATGGTATCAACTCGGCAAACGGGGTCGGCAGCGGGACGCTAGGCCAGTGCGGGAGCAAAGTCTAGCATGCTGCGCAGCGATCGCCGCCACAACTGCTGGAAACAGTAGTTGTGGCGCAAACCATTGACACTCAGAAATGAAATATTTCCCTTTGGAAACAATGACTTTTGATGCAAATCTATTCAATTGTTGCAACGCACAAGAATCGCTTGACTTCGTTTTTTTTCGCCGTAGAATAGGGTTTGTTGCGTTGCACAATTCTTGTTCAGCTTGAAAAATTTAGATTCACCTGCTTTCCCAAACGGTACACGCAGCATCAAATTAACCAGATTTCGATTTTTGGAGATTTATATGTTTTCAATTCCTGAGCAATTTTCGTCCGCTACCAAAGCCAACCTGGAAGCCCAATTCGCCCTGTTCTCGTCGCTGACGGGCAAAGCCTTCGAAGGCATCGAAAAGATCGTCGAACTGAACCTGACCGCTGCCAAGGCAACGCTGGAAGAATCGACCGCCGCCGCCAAGCAATTGCTGTCGGCAAAAGATCCACAAGAATTTTTCTCGCTGAGCACTGCTCAAGCCCAGCCTAACGCCGAAAAAGCCATCGCTTACGGCCGTCACCTGGCAGCCATCACCTCCGGCACGCAAGCCGAGTTCAGCAAAGCTGCTGAATCGCAAATCGCTGAAACCAACCGCAAAGTTCTGTCGCTGGTGGAAGAAGTGACCAAGAACGCGCCAGCCGGTTCGGAAAACGCCGTCGCCATCTTGAAAAGCGCGATCGGCAATGCCAATGCAGGCTACGAGCAATTCTCGAAAACCAGCAAGCAAGCCGTCGAAACTATCGAAGCGAACCTGACATCGGCCGTGAACCAGTTCACGCAAGCGGCTGAAAAAGTCGTGCCGCGCACGGCTGCCAAGTAATTATTGCACGACCGCTGCGGCGGTCCGCTGTGAGCAGTTACCAGCTCCTCCAGGCAGCCATCGCGCACTTCACCGACGGATGCCATTATGCCCCAGCCTAGCTGGGGCATTTTTTATGGTGCGCTACTCCCCCAGATACGCCGCTTTCACGCGCGGGTCGTCGAGCATGGCAGCGGCGTTGCCGCCCATGGTGAGCAAGCCCGAATCCATCACATAGCCGCGGTGCGCCGCCTGCAGGGCCAGGCGGGCATTCTGTTCGACCAGCAAGATCGTGATGCCTTCGGACGACACCTTGCGGATCACCTCGAAAATCTTCTCGACCATGATGGGCGACAGGCCCATCGATGGTTCGTCAAGCAGCAGCAGCTTCGGATGGCTCATCAACGCGCGCGCCATGGCCAGCATCTGCTGCTCGCCGCCCGACAGCGTGCCGGCCATCTGCGCCGCCCTCTCCTTCAGACGCGGAAACACATCGAACCACCTGGCAATGTCATGCTCGACGCCCGCCTTGTCGGTGCGCGTGTAGGCCCCCATCATGAGGTTTTCGCGTATCGACATGCGGGTAAACACGCCCCGCCCTTCCGGCACCATGGCCAGCTTTTTTTCTACCAGATGAAACGATTTCGTGCCCTTGAGCGACGCGCCCAGGTAGCTGATCGTGCCTTCGATCTTGCATTCGGGCAAAGTGCCCGTGATGGCTTTCAAGGTCGTCGTCTTGCCGGCGCCGTTCGCGCCGATCAGGGCGATCAGCTCTCCCTGGTTCACTTCCAGGTCGATGCCTTTCACCGCCTTGATACCGCCGTAGGCCACGTGCAGGCCGGCGACCTTGAGGACGTTGTGGTTCAATCCATTGTGCGTCATGCGTGCGATCCCCCCAGATAAGCCTCGATAACGGCCGGGTTTTGTTGTATTTCGGCCGGCAAGCCTTCGGCGATGCGCTTGCCATACTCGAGCACCGTGATGCGGTCGCACAGTCCCATCATCAGTTTCACGTCGTGCTCGATCAACAGCACGGTCTTGCCTTCGGCCTTGATTTTCACCAGCAATTCGCGCAGGGCCAGCTTTTCCGTCGCATTCATGCCGGCCGCCGGCTCATCGAGAGCCAGCAGGGTCGGGTCGGTGGCCAGCGCGCGGGCAATTTCCAGGCGCCGCTGGTCGCCATATGATAAAAAGCGCGCCGTGCGCTTGGCAAACTGGGCGATACCGACGAAATCGAGCAATGCCATGGAGCGCTTGCGGATGGCAGCCTCTTCCTCGCGCGCTGCCTTGTGGCGGAAGATGGCGCCGAACACGCCCTGGTGCGAGCGCACATGGCACCCCACCATGACATTTTCCAGCGCCGTCATGTCGCCAAACAGGCGGATGTTCTGGAAGGTGCGCGCGATACCCGCCTTGGCCACCTTGTGCGGCGCCGATGGCGAATACGGCTTGCCAGCGAGCTTGAAGGTGCCCGTGTCGGGCTGGTAAAGGCCGGTGATGACATTGAAGAAGGTGGTCTTGCCGGCACCGTTGGGGCCGATCAAGCCATAGATCTGACCTTGCCGAATGGTAATGCCCACGTCCGTCAACGCTTGCAAGCCGCCGAAACGCTTGTTGACGCCGGCGATGTCGAGAATGATCTGTTGGCTCATGCTACCCCTCCCTTATGCGGACACGATGCCGGTGGATTTGTTCGACTGGTCCACATCATGGTCGGGCCGGTCTTCGTGCTTGGGCGATGGCCACAGTCCGGCGGGACGATTGAGCATGATCAAGACCATGGCCAGGCCGTACAACAACTGGCGCAGCACTTCCGCCTCGATCACCACATGGCCGAACAGCGCCAGCTGAGCCGGTTCCACCATGTGGCGCAGCACTTCGGGTATCGAGGCAAGGATCACGCCGCCGAGGATCACGCCAGGAATATGCCCGATGCCGCCCAGCACCACCATGGCCAGCACGGCGATCGACTCCGTCAGCGAGAACGATTCCGGCGAGACAAAGCCCTGGAACGAGGCAAACATGGCACCGGCCACGCCGCCAAACGAAGCGCCCATGGAAAAGGCCAGCAATTTGACATTGCGCGTGTTGATACCCATGGCTTTGGCGGCGATCTCATCTTCGCGGATGGCCACCCAGGCGCGGCCCAGGCGCGAATGCTGCAGGCGCTTGGTGACGAACACGATGCCGATGCACAAGAAGAGGAACAAAAAATAATATGCATTCACGGACGGCATGGAAAAGCCGCCCACCACGACGGTGCTGTTGGTGCCGGCCTCCCCCGCCAGGTTGACGCCAAAGATGCGGATGGGATCGATCAAATTGATGCCTTGCGGACCGTTCGTAAAATTAATCGGATCGTTCAAATTGTTCATGAAGATGCGGATGATTTCGCCAAAGCCCAAGGTTACGATGGCCAGGTAGTCGCCACGCAGTTTCAGCGTCGGTGCGCCCAGCAGCGCACCGCACAGGCCAGCAACAAAGGCGGCCAGCGGCACGATGAACCAGATCGACAGATGAAGGCCGTTTTCGCGGATTTCCGGTCCCATCAGTTGCACCAGGGTTGCACCCAGCAGCGGATACTGATTCACCACCGATTCGAGCAAGATGGCAAACTGCGGCGACGCCAACAAGGCCGTCAGGTAAGCGCCCACGGCGTAGAAGGCGATATAGCCGAGATCGAGCAAGCCGGCAAAGCCGACCACGATGTTCAGGCCCAGCGCCAGCATGATGTACAGCAAGGCCATGTCGATGATGCGCACCCACGAGTTGCCGAACTGCGCGGCAAAAAAGGGGAACACCATCAGCAGCGCGGCCAGGCCCAGCATGCCGGCGTAGGCTTTGGCGGGATTGTTCTTGGCGTCAAAATCGAGTAGTGCCATGGTGATCAACTCCTTGTTTTTATGGATGACGTCAGGCGCGGTCGGCCACGCGCTCGCCCATGATGCCGGACGGACGCAGGGTCAGCACGATGATCAGCACGACGAAAGCAAAGATATCCTGGTAATGGCTGCCGAGGAAACCACCGGTAAAATAGGCGATATAGCCGGCACCGAGGCTCTCGATGAGGCCCAGCAGGATGCCGCCCAGCATGGCGCCATAGATATTGCCGATGCCGCCCAGCACGGCCGCGCAAAAGGCTTTCAAGCCGGGGATGGCGCCCATGGAAAATTGAATGGATGCATAGTTGGCGCCCCACATCACACCTGCCACGGCCGCCAGCGCGGCGCCAATGGCAAAGGTGGCCACGATGACCTTGTCGGAATCGACGCCCATGAGGCCAGCCACGCGAGGGTTTTCCGCCGTGGCGCGCATGGCGCGGCCCATTTTTGTTTTTTCCACCAGCAACACCAATGCGCCCATCGACAGGGCAGCCAGGGCCAACAGCAGTACTTGCGTTTGCGAAATCACGGCGCCGCCCACATTGATAGGGTCGGTCGACAGCAATTGCGGGAAGGGCAAGGGATTACGCGTCCAGATCATCATGGCGAAGGTTTGCAGCAGGATGGAAACGCCGATGGCGGTAATCAGGGGGGCAAGGCGGGGAGCATTGCGCAGGCGGCGGTAGGCGACCCGCTCTATGATGATGTTGACCAGAATACAGGCGGGGATGGCGCCGAGGATGGCGGTGGCCAGTTTCAAGTAGCCGGGCCAGTCCGGCACATAAATGCCCAGCAGCTTGAGGATGCTCAAGCCCACCATGGCGCCTATCATGAGCACGTCGCCGTGGGCGAAGTTGATCAGGTTCAGAACGCCATACACCATCGTATAACCGAGAGCGATCAAGGCATACATGCTGCCCAGCACCAAGCCGTTAATGATTTGCTGGATGAATGTATCCATGGTCAGATTGCCCTATCAAATATGCATTTTTCGGGAACAACTTCCGCCAGAACATGTGAGGCTGATACAAAAACGGCACCGGAGGAACAATTCCCGCAGTGCCATCCTTGGACCGTTCTCACCAGCATGGTGCACGCACCCAAAACGGGCGCGACCTTACTGAGTCATAACGACAACATCTTCAAGCTTGAACCAATAATAACGATGTTTTGTGAAAACTAAAATTGGAATAAATTATTCATTTCCAAATTAAATTTTGTTTTGAGGTGGCTCCTCTTCGATACTCAATCGCCGCATGCCATCAAGCGACGTCGCGCTTGATGCCGTCGAGGCCTTTCGGCATCGGGAAGGTGACCGCTTCCTGCACGCCATCGAGCGGGCGCACGCTCTTCACGCCGCACGCTTTCAAGCGCTCGATGACGGCTTGCACCAGCACCTCGGGCGCCGAGGCACCGGCCGTCACCCCCACGCGCAGCTTGCCTTCCAGCCAGGCGGGATCAATCTGCGAGGCATTATCGACCATGTAGGCAGGCGTACCCATCTTCTCGGCCACTTCGCGCAGACGGTTCGAATTCGAGCTGTTCGGGCTGCCCACGACGATCACCACTTCCACTTGCGGGGCCATGAATTTCACGGCCTCCTGGCGGTTGGTGGTGGCGTAGCAGATGTCGCCCTTTTTCGGCTCGGCGATATTCGGATATTTCGCTTTCAAGGCCGCGATAATGTCGCTAGTGTCGTCAACTGACAACGTTGTTTGAGAAACATAGGCCAGGCTATCGGGATTGGCGACCTGCAAAGCGGCCACATCGTCGAGCGTTTCCACCAGATGCATGCCCATCTCGGCCTGGCCCATCGTGCCTTCCACCTCGGGATGGCCATCGTGGCCGATCATGATGATCTCGCGCCCTTCGCGGCGCATCTTGCCCACTTCCATGTGCACCTTGGTGACCAGCGGGCAAGTCGCGTCAAAAATGCTCAGGCCACGCGATTCCGCCTCGGCGCGCACGGCTTTCGAGACGCCATGGGCGGAAAACACCAGCGTATTGCCAGCAGGCACGTCATCAAGATCATCAATAAAGATGGCGCCCTTGTTGCGCAAGTCTGCCACCACATAGGCGTTATGCACGATTTCATGGCGCACATAGATCGGTGCACCAAATTGCTGCAAGGCACGCTCGACGATTTCGATCGCCCGGTCGACACCAGCGCAAAAACCGCGAGGCTGGGCCAGTAACAGTTCTTTATCCATCGCTATTCCTTTTTACAACACTGAAATGAGCTTGACTTCGAAGCGCAGTGGCTGACCGGCCAGCGGATGATTAAAGTCGAACAGGGCCGAGTCCGCGCGCATTTCGCGCAGCACGCCGGCAAAGCGGCCGCCGCCCGGTGCGGCGAAGTCGACCAGGTCGCCAATCTTGTAGTCGGCCCCGGGTACCGAGTTTTCGTCGAGGGTCGCGCGCGAAACAGACTGCACCAGTTCGGGGTTGCGCTCGCCAAAGCCTTCGCTGGCGCTCAGCTCAAACGTCTGGTGCGTACCTTCAGGCAAGCCCAACAGGCGCTGCTCGAGGAATGGCGCCAACTGGCCCTGCCCCAGCATCAAGGTCGCAGGATTTGCGCTAAAAGTAGTGACAATATCAGTACCGTCAACAGTAGCAAGACGATAATGCAGGGTGAGGTAAGCCGCTTCGGTGACGATTGCTGGTTGCTCGTTGGACATAGTGAGTTTTCAAGTAGCTGATGCAAAGCGATATTGTAAGCCACACTGGCCGCGCCTGCCCCATGGCTTCGTCAAAGAAGGCCATGGGGCGCTCAGCGCCGGCGGCAAACAGGAGAACAGCATGGGTATCAAGGACTGGCCGGCCAGCGAGCGGCCACGCGAACGTTTGATCGAGGATGGCGCGCAGTCGCTGTCGGATGCGGAATTACTGGCCGTGTTCCTGCGCACCGGGGTGCGCGGCAAAAGCGCCGTAGAACTGGCGCGCGACACCGTGGAGCACTTCGGTTCCCTGCGCGGCCTGTTTGCTGCCAGCCTCGTGAGTTTTTCCGCCGTGCATGGCATGGGCAGCGCCAAGTTCGCCCAGTTGCAGGCGGTCATGGAACTGGCGCGGCGCGCCATCATCGAGGATTTACAGACGGGCCAAGCCCTCAGTTCGCCGCACGCCGTCAAAGACTATTTGCGCCTGACCCTGGGCAACCTGGCGCATGAAGCGTTCCATGTGTTGTTTTTGGACGTCAAGAACCGCCTGATCACGAGCCGCGAAATGTTTCGCGGCACTCTCACCCACACCAGTGTGTATCCGCGCGAAGTGGTCAAGCAGGCGCTGCTGCACAACGCGGCCAGCGTCATGCTGGCCCACAACCACCCGTCCGGCACGCCGGAGCCGAGCGAGTCGGATTTACTGCTGACGCGCGCGCTGGTGCAAGCCTTGTCGCTGGTGGACGTGCGCGTCCTCGACCACTTCGTCGTCGCCGGGCGACAAGTGCATTCGTTTGCGGAACACGGCCAGATCTAAGTAAGCGCGCAGGCCAGCACCACCGTGGTCGCAGTTAACCATGTGTAAACAAGGACATACGTGACAGCGCCGAGACGCTTATCTAGCAGCAAACAGCGCTGTTTACCAGTGCTTTTCCCGATGGGAAAGGGGAAAAACCAAATTGTTAAATTTATTCACCGACATATGACACAATTGTTTTTCGCAAGTCATTGATAAATCTGCTTATTTTAGATATACTCTCGTTTTTCCAATTTGGAATATCTTTAAGGAGTGCGCCATGGCACGTGTTTGCCAAGTCACTGGGAAGAAGCCGATGGTCGGCAACAATGTTTCCCATGCAAACAACAAAACCAAACGTCGTTTTTTGCCTAACTTGCAGAATCGTCGTATTTTTGTTGAATCTGAAAACCGCTGGGTCTCCCTGCGTTTGTCCAACGCCGGTCTGCGCGTCATCGATAAAGTCGGCATCGACGCCGTATTGGTCGATATGCGCGCTCGTGGCGAAAAAGTCTAATTAGCAGAATAAGGGAGCTATCATGGCAAAATCAGGCCGCGACAAAATCAAGTTAGAATCGACCGCCGGTACGGGTCACTTCTACACGACCACCAAAAACAAGCGTACGACGCCAGCGAAAATGGAGATCATGAAATTTGATCCTAAAGCACGCAAGCACGTAACGTACAAAGAAACCAAAATCAAGTAATTGATATTGTGTTCTGCAGAAAGAGCCGCTCCGATGAGCGGTTTTTTTTCGCCCGGATTTCGGGCCGGCGGCTGCACACTTTGCCTAGATAAAAAAAAGGCCCTGGAATCGAGGGCCTTGATATGGCGTAACAGGCTAATCAGGCATAGCTGCGCAGGCGCAAGGAAAACTCTTGCAGCGATTGGATACCCGACGCTTCGGCACGTGCGCACCAGTCTTGCAGCTTTTGCAGCAATTGCTCACGCGTAAAGTGCGAACGCTCCCAGATCGCGCCCAGCTCCACACGCATCTGGTGCATGGTTTCCAGCGCCTTGCTATGCTGGAACAATTCCGACAGCTGTGCGTGATGCGCATCGGCCAGCTTGCCCGGTTCGCGCTGCATCAGCTTGCGCGACGATTTCAGGAAGCGCTTTTCCAGTTCGGCCTTGTGTTTCAGGTGTTCCAGCTCTTCCTTCCATGCATGCTTGATCGATTTCGCATACTTGGCCATCACGTCATAGCGGTTGGCGATGACCGATTGCAAGGTCTCGAAGTCCGCTTCCAGCTTGCCGTGCGAGAACTTCGGTTCCGGCGCCAGCTTTTTCACCTTCGCCAGGCCGAGCATTTCGAGTGCGCGGATATAGGCCCAGCCGATATCGATTTCATACCACTTCGACGACAGCTTGGCCGACGTAGCATAGGTATGGTGGTTGTTGTGCAACTCTTCGCCACCGATCAGGATGCCAAATGGAATGATGTTGGTGGCCGCGTCGGCGCAATCGTAGTTGCGATAGCCCCAATAATGGCCGATGCCGTTGATGATGCCCGCTGCCGTGATAGGTATCCACATCATTTGCACGGCCCACACAGAAATGCCGATCACGCCGAACAACACGAAATTGATAAGCAACAGCGCTACCACGCCCAACCAGCTGTATTTCGTGTAAAGGTTGCGTTCGATCCAGTCCGTCGGCGTGCCGTGACCATACTTGGCCATGGTTTCCATGTTCTTCGATTCAGCGCGGTACAGCTCGGCGCCTTCCCAGAACACTTTCTTGATGCCGCGCGTCACGGGGCTGTGCGGATCTTCTTCCGTGTCGCACTTGGCATGGTGCTTGCGGTGGATGGCCGCCCATTCCTTGGTGACCTGACCGGTCGTCAACCACAGCCAGAAACGGAAGAAGTGGCTGGGAATAGCGTGCAATTCCAGCGCCCGGTGGGCCTGGTGGCGGTGCAGGTAAATCGTCACGCTGGCGATGGTGATGTGCGTAACGACCATGGTGTACAGGAAAACTTGCCATGCGGACAAATCGGTAATGCCAGTTGCCATGAACTGTAAAACGTCGTGTAAAACGGAACTCAATGTCATTACTGCTACTCCAAGTGGACAGGGCATGCGCTCGGTCGCTCCAGTGACTCCGGAGGTCCGGCAGCGTTAATTTTAGGCGTGATTGTACGCCCTAATGGGAACTATCAGGCAAATCGAAGGCAGACAGCAAGGTCAGGGCTGGGTGCCGGATGACGCAGACTCACCGCCTGCCGCGCCCGTGAGCGGGACAGGAGGCGTACCAACAATACGCAATTCGCGTTGCGGAAACGGCACAGTGACCTTATGTTCCTGCAAGGTGCGCCAAATGGCGCGATTCACATTCGACTTCACGCCGCCCGTGCCGTTTTCCGGATCCGCGATCCAGAAGCCAATTTGCACATCGAGACCGTCGGCACCGAAACGCACGAGAGTGGCCGATGGCGGATTGCTTTGCGACACACGCGGCACCTTGGCAGTGGCCGCTTCCAGCAAAGGGAAGATGACATCAAGATCGGTTTCATAGCCCAGCGACACGGCCGTCGACAGCCAAACCATGCGGTTGCTCAGCGACATGTTCTGCACGCCGCCAGAAATTAGCATTTCATTGGGCACGATCGATTCCACGCCATCACCACCTAGCAAGACAGTATAGCGCGTATTGATCTGCGTCACCTTGCCCGTAAATTGACCGACTGTGATCATGTCGCCGATGGTCAGACTGCGGTCGAGCAAGATGATGAAACCGGACACAAAGTTCGCGGCGATCTTTTGCAAGCCAAAACCCAGCGCCACGCCAAAGGCGCCACCAAACACCGACAGCACCGTCAAGTCGATGCCCACCAGCGACAAGCTGACCAGCACGGAAACGAGGATCAGCACGGCGCGCCCCATGCGCGACAACACCACGCGCAAGGAAGTGTGCAGGCCCTGCATTTTCATCAGGTGCTCGTCGAGCGAAGTGCCAGCCCACATGGCCAGCACCAGCAGCACGGCCACCGAAATAGCGGCTTGCAAGATGGCAGCCACGGATACCTTGTTGCGTCCCAGCGGCACGAAAATGCTTTCCAGGAACGCATGCAGATCGGGCCACAGGCCGGTGATATACAGGGCCATGCCGGCCCACACCACCACGGTAAATACCTTTTCCAGCAACAACATGGTGGGGCTGATATCGCCATGATGGGCAAAAATGCGGCGCAGCACATAAAAACCGAGACGCACCAGCGCCATCGATGTACACAGGGGAATGGCGATACTGAGCAGATTCACCGACTGGAACTTGGCCAGGAAATGTTGCGCGATGCCCAGCAACATGGCCGCCAGCAAAGGCGTCAGGATGCGAATGAAACTGTCCGTGCGCTGCAAGGTTTCCGGCGTAGACGGGACGGCAGCCGCTTGCGCCCGCTGGTGCAGGAATGCGCGCAATTGCCGCACCAGCAACCAGCTCAGTGCCAGGCAAGCGACGATGAGCAAGGCCTGCCACAAGATGGCTGGCTGACGGAAATCGTTGACAAAATCAGTGATCAGGTTGAGCAGCGGGGTTTCATTCATGGCGCAGGAGATCCGGAAGGGGAACACAGAAGTGGTACGGATGGGCATAGAACCCATGCCGCCAGGCGGGCTGACGGCATTGAAGCGGCCACTGCAGGGTGCAGCGGCCGCCCGTGACAAGCTTACTCGGCTTGCTCAGCATCAACGTCGTCGGCCGGCTTTTCATCGGCGTAGACTTTTTTCGGCATGACTTTGCGCTCGAACACGGCGGCGAAGAAGCCGTCGGTCTGGTGCAGATGTGGCAACAATTTCAGGTAGTCGCCCATTTCCAGTTCGATCTTCTGTTCAGCCAGTACCTTGCTCATCGGCACCAGGGTGAAGTCCGGATGGGCGGCCAGGAATTGCTCGGCGATAAAATCGTTTTCTTCGTTCAGGAAGCTGCAGGTGGCGTACACCAGGCGGCCGCCGCCCTTGACCAGGCGCGCCGCGCCGGCCAGGATGGCTGCCTGCTTGGCTTGCAGTTCGACGATGGAGTTCGGCTGCTGGCGCCATTTCACGTCAGGATTGCGACGCAGGGTGCCCAAGCCACTGCACGGGGCATCGACCAGCACGCGGTCGATCTTGCCCGCCAGGCGCTTGATCTTGGCATCGCGCTCATGCGCGATCTGCACCGGATGCACGTTCGACAGGCCGCTGCGGGCCATGCGCGGCTTCAGCTTGGCCAAGCGCTTTTCCGACACGTCGAACGCATACAAACGACCCGTATTGCGCATCAGCGCACCCAGCGCCAGGGTCTTGCCGCCCGCGCCGGCACAGAAATCGACCACCATCTCGCCGCGCTTGGCGCCGACGATCTGCGACAGGATCTGGCTGCCTTCATCTTGCACTTCGATCGCGCCGCTTTGGAACAATGGCATGTTTTGCAGCGAAGGCTTCTTGATCACGCGCAAACCCAGCGGCGCATATGGCGTTGGCGTGCTGAGGATAGGTGCTTCGGCCAGCGCCAGCATCACGTCCTCGCGCGTCGCCTTGAGCGAGTTGACGCGCAAGTCCAGCGGCGCCGGTGCGTTCAGTGCATCGGCCAGCTTCATGGTTTCCGCTTCGCCGAACTGGGCGATCAGCTTGTCGAACAGCCAGGTCGGCATGTTGGCACGCATGTTCGACGGCATCAGGCTACGGTCGATCTGCGTGATGCGTTCCAGCCATTCGACTTCTTCTTCCGTCAGGCCGCCCAGGGAGTCGGCGCCCACCGCTTCGGCCAGGCCGAGGATGGTCAGGCGGCGCATGGTCGGGCCACTGCCCGCTTCGGCGAAATCGGTAAAGAACGATTTGTTGCGCAGGACGGCATAAATGCCTTCGGCGATGGCGCCGCGTTCGCGCGAACCGAGGCGCGGATGGTCACGGAAATAGCGCGACAGGGTGGTGTCGGCCGGGGCCGTGAAACGTAAAATTTCGCGCAATACTTCTTCAGCATTGGCGAGTATCGCTGGTGGCAATCTCATTGTTATTTTTCCTGTAATATTTTATTGAGGGCCCACGCGGACCTGGCCATGCTCGACTGACAGTTTATCGTCAATGAACAGGCGAATGGCGCGCGGGTAAAGCAAATGTTCCTGTACCAGCACGCGCGCCGATAAGCTGTCTTCTGTGTCGTCTGGCAAGACTGGCACCACCGCGCTCGCCACGGCCGGGCCGTGATCGAGCTCGGCAGTCACGAAATGCACGGTCGCGCCGTGTTCCGTCACGCCCGCCTCGAGCGCCTGGCGGTGTGTCGCCATGCCCGGGAACAGCGGCAGCAGCGACGGGTGGATATTGAGCATGCGCCCCGCATAGTGCTCGACGAAAGGCGGCGTCAGGATGCGCATGAAACCGGCCAGCACGACCAGGTCGGGGGAGTAGCCGTCGATCACGGCTTGCAGCGCCGCATCGAACTGCTCGCGGCTGGCATAATCCTTGTTGGCAACGACTGCCGTCGCTATCCCATGTTCTGCGGCAAAAACCAGTCCCTCGGCGTCGGCCCGGTTACTGATGACGGCGACAATACGCGCTGGCCATTGCTCGGCTTGCGCCGCGCGGACGACCGCTTGCATGTTGCTGCCGCGTCCAGAAATGAGGATAACGATATTTTTCATAGCGCGCATTGTACCTGCTATGGCGATGCGAATCTAGAAAGGCCGGTATTATTGTTGCGCCGCAACATAGGCGCCGGCGCGCCTCAGCCGACTGGCATGGCCGACTGTCATCTGCGCGAGAGGCTAGTTTTAGAGCGTCACAGCAAGAGTAAGTATTTACTCGAACGAATAGAAGACGCGGAACGGAACTTTCTTCTCGGCCCAGTAGTCGGCCGCGTCGCGGAACACGTCGAGCAGGATCTCGCGCGCTTCCTTATCAAATTTTTGCGTATTTGGCAATTGCTCGAGCACCACCAGAAAGCCCGTTTGCGTGCCTGCCTTGTGCATGGTGTCCGTCAGGCACAGGCGCAGGGCATCGAAATTCTTCGCCAGGTTTTTCGGAAACAGGAATGCTTCTGCAATCATGCCGATGACTTGTTGTTTGGTCTGCCCAGCGTTGCAATGCGCATATAAAAAGTGCTGCCCGAGACGGCTAGCCTCGTCTTGTAACTCGGTCACGCGAAAGGCGCGGATGGACTGGACAAGGTTGGGCGGCACGGTTAGTAACAAACTCATTTTTCCCTCAAATCGACCTGTTATGTATGGATTTTTTCTAGCTGCTCTTCTTATTGCATCCCCGCACGCGGGTCAATACGCACGCGGTGATTCGATCTGTCTCAACTTTTATGCGATTCAGTGCGATTTTATATAAGCCATACGCGTATTAGGGTAACGTGTTGTCCTGCATGAATCAACCCGAATGTGATGTCAAACGCAAGATTTGTTACAAACCGCTGGTTTCAAGTGATCCAACATCTTGTATCGTTTGAAAGTGCATGTTACAGACTGTGGGGCAAGGGACTTGGGCTGTTACATTTTGTTGCCACGCAAAACACTTGTCTAGTGCTGGCGCGACTACTATAGTCTCAAGTTATAAAAAATACCCTGAAAGATTCTCTCCATAATGAGGTTACAAATGAACTTGCAAGCCAAATTGATGATGTCCGCCCTTTGTATCGGCGCATTGCCACTCGCTCAGGCTGCCGACTTTGAAGATTTTGGCAGAGTCGTACGCGTCGTGCCGCAAGTGGAACAGATCAATCGTCCACGCCAGGAATGCCGTACGGAATACGTGCAAGTACAGGCACCGCCGCAGCAGCGCAGCGCTGGCGGCTCCATCGTCGGCGGTATCGCTGGCGCCCTGCTCGGTAGCCAGGTCGGCGGCGGCAATGGCCGCACGGCCGCCGCAGCCGCTGGCGCGATTGCCGGCGCCGTCGTCGGTGACCGCGTCGACAACCAGAACAACTACCAGGGCGGCGTACAGGAACAAGCCATCAAGCAATGCCGCCAGGTCGACCATTGGGAATCGCGCAACAATGGCTACCAAGTCACCTACGACTACCGCGGCCGCAACTACACGAGCATCATGTCCTACGATCCGGGTGAACGGATCCGCCTGCGCATCTCCATCGAGCCCGCCCAACAGTAAGGCCTGACATAAGCTGCTGCGCGTCGGCATAGGCGGCCTGCGATGCTCACCGGCTCGGCGCCCCCGTACAGAGTACGGTTGCGCTCCTCGGCCACCTCTTCCTTGCGCTCGCGACGCCTCTGTCAGACG
This sequence comes from Janthinobacterium sp. CG_23.4, assembly GCF_029892305.1. Classification (NCBI taxonomy): domain Bacteria; kingdom Pseudomonadati; phylum Pseudomonadota; class Betaproteobacteria; order Burkholderiales; family Oxalobacteraceae; genus Janthinobacterium; species Janthinobacterium sp. CG_23.4. Next base: position 3,787,675 of record NZ_JARXUX010000001.1, read on the forward strand.
TTGTTACTCATGATTAAAATGCCGATCCCCAAGGGTCGGCATTTTTTATGGCGCCCCGGCACGGGCTATAATGCGGCTCACTTTCAGGCCGCCTTATGCTCATCAAACGAAAATCCATCGAACAAGTCGAATCTTCGCGCCCCGCGCGCAAGCCCCGCTATGCCCCTGTCACCCTATCCGAAATGGATGGCGTGCGCTATCTGCATTTCGGCACGGAATGGGTGCAAGGCGCCATGCGCATCCGCAAGCCGGACTGGCCGGAGCTCGAATACGCGCAGCAGATGATGGCGTGGATGCTGTGGATCGAGCAACCACAGCGCCTCGCCCAGCTGGGCTTGGGCACGGGCGCACTGACCAAGTTCTGCTACCGCCAGTTCCCGCAGGCGCAAGTCGAAGCGATTGAACTGAACCCGTCCGTTGTCAGCATCTGTGCCTCGATGTTCAAGCTGCCACCCAACGACGAGCGCCTGCACGTGCGCGAGATGGATGCGCTCGACTATGTCAACGACGACACCAAGCACGGCACCCTGGATGCACTGCAAGTGGACCTGTACGACGCCACGGCGCGCGGTCCCGTGCTCGATAGCGCCGATTTCTATACCGCCTGCTGCGCCTGCCTGGCGCCGCATGGCATCATGACGGTCAACCTGTTTGGCGACCACCCCAGCTACGCGAAGAACATCAAGGCGATGAAGTTTGCGTTCGCACAGGTGATCTGCCTGCCGGAAGTGCATGATGGGAACGTAGTGGCGATCGCCTTCAAGACCAAAGTGGCGCTCGATACCGAAGCGCAAGCGGCCTTGCTGGAACGGGCCAAGCAGATCGTCGCCGAAACCAAACTGCCCGCCAAGACCTGGGTCAAGGGTATCGTCAGCACCCTGTAACCGCCGGCAAGGCCGGCAGCCCGAAAAGGCGCCGGCCATGCCAGACTCCGTTCCTCTGCCCCCTGCTCCTCTGCCCCCTGCTCCGGCTGTACCGCTGGAACTACCGCAACTGCTGACCTGGCTGCAAGAGGACGGCTTGCTCGATGCGGCGCAAGCGGCCGCCATCGGCGCCCAAGCCGCCCTGCTGCCAGCACCGCCCTTGCATCCGCTATGCAACATCGCCGATGCCGGCCTGACGCTCGACACCCTGTGCGCGTGGCTGGCGCAGCGCGCCGGCTTGCCGTATATGCGCATCGATCCCCTGAGTATCGACTTCAGCCAGGTGGCCGACGTCATGACGGCCAGCTATGCGGCACGCTTCAACATCCTGCCCGTAGAAAGCACGCGGGAACGCATCGTCATTGCCACGGCCCAGCCCTACGCACTCGCTTGGCAAGCGCAACTGGGCAAGCTGGCGCCACGCAAGCTGAGCCTGGTCATCGCCAACCCGCTGCACATCGCCGATGCCATCGCGCAATTTTTCAGCCTGGCCAGTTCCGTCAAGGTGGCCCGGCAAGCGTCCACGCAAGACTTGACGCTGCGCCAGAATGTCGAGCAACTGGTGGAGCTGGGGCGCAACAAGAACAGCCTCGACGCCAACGACCAGCATGTCGTGCGCATCGTCGACTGGCTGTGGCAATACGCGTTTGCCCAGCGCGCCTCCGACATCCATTTGGAACCAAAGCGCGACACTGGCTTCGTGCGCCTGCGCATCGATGGCCGGCTGCACCAGGCCTACCAGCTGCCGCCCGTGGTACTGCTGGCCATGACGGCGCGCATCAAGTTGCTCGGGCGCATGGACGTGGTAGAAAAGCGCCGCCCGCAAGATGGCCGCATCAAGACGCGCAATGCGCAGGGCCAGGAAATCGAACTGCGCCTGTCGACCTTGCCCACGGCCTTCGGCGAAAAACTCGTCATGCGCATCTTCGACCCGGAAGTCGCCGTCAAGAGCCTGTTCGAGCTGGGCTTTCCGCCCGCAGATGCCGAACGCTGGCGCCAGCTGACGACGCGCACGCACGGCATCGTGCTGGTGACAGGGCCCACAGGCTCGGGCAAGACCAGCACCCTGTACAGCACCTTGAAGGCGCTGGCCAGCAGCGAAGTCAATGTATGCACGGTGGAAGACCCGATAGAAATGGTCGAGCCGGCCTTCAACCAGATGCAGGTACAAACCCAGGCCGGCATCGAACTGTCGTTTGCCGATGGCGTGCGGGCGCTGATGCGGCAAGATCCCGACATCATCATGGTGGGCGAGATCCGCGACCTGGCCACGGCCGAAATGGCCATGCAGGCTGCCCTGACGGGCCACCTGGTGCTGTCTACCCTGCACACCAACGACGCGCCCTCGGCCGTCACGCGCTTGCTGGAACTAGGTCTGCCCGCCTATCTGCTCGAAGCGTGCCTGGTCGGCGTGCTGGCGCAACGGCTGCTGCGCTGCCTGTGCCCTGGCTGCAAACAGCCGGACGCCGCCCCCGACGACGCGCCATGGCAGCGCCTGACGGGCGGACAGCTGGAACGCCCCCACGCCATATACCGTCCGGTCGGCTGCACCCTGTGCCGGCACAGCGGCTACCTGGGGCGGGCCGGCATTTATGAATTGCTGAGCGTGACGGAAACGTTCGGCCATCTGGTCAGGGCCGGCGCCGACCTGCACGCGCTACGCCGTCAAAGCATCGTCGACGGCATGACGCCGCTGCGCATCGCCGGCGCGCGCAAAATCGTCGATGGCACGACCAGCATTGATGAAGTGCTCAAGCTCACGGCAGCGCTGCCTTAGCAGAGCTGCACTTTCTCGCAGGAATGCTTTGCATTCTTTTTCAAAAGATATATAATGCGGCCTCTTTCGGGTCGTTAGCTCAGCTGGTAGAGCAGCGGACTTTTAATCCGTTGGTCGCAGGTTCGAATCCCGCACGGCCTACCACGAATGCGCAGTACTAAAAAGCCCCTCCCCACGGAGGGGCTTTTTTCATTTGCGCGACCCTGCCAGCGACGGCAGGCGCTGGGCAGCGCCGAGGCCGCCCTTGCCCACCGCAGCCGCGCATGTCTGGGCTGGCTTTGTCATCGGCTTGCCATCCATGGCCTTGAGTTCCTGCCGTTGTGTTCCTGCCGTTGTGTTCCTGCCGTTGTGTTCCTTATGCGCCGCCACTTGCGCCGTCGACATGCTGGCCGGCACGGCGTCGATGCAGCATGCCTACTTGGGCGCCCGCCTTGGCAGTACTGGAAGCCATGGGCAATAATGTTGTCCGTTGTACTTTTTTCACTTCCCGGACCACGCCCATGACCTCACCCCGTCTTCGCCACTCCCTCACGGCCCTGCTGATCGCCGCCACCTGCGCCTCGCTGGCAACGACCATCCACGCCGCCGATGCCACGCCGGCATCGCCAGTTGTCGCCACGCAAACCAATGCCAAGCACGCCATCACGCATGAAGACGTGTGGCTGATGAAAAGAGTCGGCGCGCCCGTCGCCAGTCCGGATGGGCGATGGGCCGTGTTTTCCGTCGTTGACAGCGCCTACGATAGCAAGGAACAATGGTCGGATCTGTGGATCAAGTCACTGACTGACGACAGCGCCGCGCGCCGCCTGACCTATTCCAAAAGCGGCGAAAGCGCCGTGGCATGGTCGCCGGACAGCCGCCAACTGGTGTTTGTCGCCAAGCGCGATGGCGATGAGGCTGGACAGATTTATCGCCTCGACGTGGCCGCTGGCGGCGAAGCGCAGCGCCTGAGCTCGCTCACCCTCGGTGCGCGCATGCCGAAGTGGAGCCCGGATGGCAAACAATTGCTGTTTGTCAGCGATATTTATCCAGGCAACAAGTCGGAACGCGACGTCAAGCAAAGCGCCAAAGAGCGCAAGGAGCGCAAATACAGCGCCCGTGCGTATGAAACAACGGCGCCCCGCCATTTCGATAAATGGCTGACCGACAAGCAAGTGCGGCTGTTCATCGTCGATGCGCAGCCTGACGCCAAAGGCGAGAACTCAGCGCGCGACATCCTGTCGGGCACGCAACTGGTCACCCTGCCGGGCTTTGGCGGCAGCCAGGACGATGAGGGACAATCGCTGGACGCCGTATGGACGCCCGATGGCCAGGCCGTCGTCTTCAATGCGGCCACCAACCACGATGCGGCGCAGCGCGAAACCGTGCTTGCCCAACTGTATCTGCTGCCCGTGGCCGGCGGTGAAGCGCAGCGCCTGACGCAGGATAACCATAGCTACAGCTCGCTGAAATTTTCCGCCGACGGCAAGACCCTGTTCGCCCTCAGCGACGCGCAAACAGCGGGCAAAGTATATGACGTGAAACGCCTGGCCAGCTTCGCCTGGCCGATGAGCAACCCTGCGCCGACGATCTTGAGCGCCAAGCTGGACCGGTCGATTTCGCGCTTCGTGCTGCCCGAAGGCGGCAAGCGCGTCATCTTCAGCTATGAACATGCGGGTCTGGAAAAGCTGTACTCGATCGACGCCGGGGGCGGCGAGGTGCGCGAAGAACCATCCTTGCCGACCGGTAGCATCAATTCGCTGAGCAGTGGTGGCAAGGCCCTGGTGGGCGTGTGGGAGTCGAGCATCAGCCCGCCGGAAATCTACGCCTTCAATGGCAAGCAACCGAAACGCCTGACGGCCTTCAACACGGACAAGGCGAATAAAATCGACTGGCAGGCGCCCGAGCACTTCTGGTTCACCACGGCCGATGGCCGCCAGATCCACAACATGCTCGTCAAGCCCGCCAACTTTGACCCCAACAAGAAATACCCGCTGTTTACCGTCATCCACGGCGGCGCGGCCAGCATGTGGCGCGACCAGTTCGTACTACGCTGGAACTATCACTTGCTGGCCAAACCAGGCTATGTGGTGCTGCTGACCGACTACAAGGGTTCCACCGGCTATGGCGAGCAATTTGCGCGCTCGATCCAGTTCGACCCATTGAAGGGGCCGGGCGATGAAGTCAACCAGGGTGTGGATGAAGCCATCAAGAAATACCCGTTTATCGACGGCACGAAACTGGCCGCTGGCGGCGCCAGCTATGGCGGCCACCTGGCCAACTGGCTGCAAGCGACCAGCACGCGCTACAAGGCCATCGTCTCGCACGCGGGCGAAATGGACTTGATCATGCAGTGGGGCACCAGCGATGGCGGTTTCGGCCGTGAAACCAATGCAGGCGGCCCCGTCTGGTCGAACCTGCCCGTATGGCGCGATCAAAGTCCAATCATGCAAGCGGGCAATCACGAGAAAGGTACGGGATTTACCACCCCCATCCTGATCACCGTGGGCGAGCTCGACTATCGCGTGCCGGCCAACAATGCGCTGATGAACTTTGCCGTGCAACAGCGCCTGAACGTGCCGGTAAAACTGCTGGTCTTCCCGGATGAAAACCACTGGATTTTGAAGGGCGAAAACAGCCGCTTCTTCTACAGCGAAGTCGAGGGCTGGCTGGCGAAGTATCTGAAATAAGCAAGGACACACGAGCGGGCGTCCTTGCTGGCAGCGTAGCGCAAGCGCCGGCAAGGCAAAACACAAAAGCCAGGTCTGCGCATGCGCAGACCTGGCTTTTTTCATGCAGGCAAAGCCTTTGCTGCTGCGACTGACGCCGCCTCGCTTACTTCACCTTCAAGTCATTCTTGACATCCGTGACACCTTCCACGCCACGGGCCAGGTCGGCGGCTTTTTTCACCTGCGCCTGGGAAGGCACGAAGCCGCTGAGCATGACGACGCCATTCATCGTTTCCACGTGAACATCGAGCGCTTTCAAGTCATTGTCCTTGACCAGGTCCGCCTTGATCTTGGTCGTAATGACGGAGTCTTCCACGGCTACCTTGGTACTGCCAGCGGCATTGCGCGTCATGCAGGCGACCTTGGCTGGCGCATCCATGGCGTCGCAGTTTTCCTTCATCATGGCAGGCGGATTTTGTGCCATATTGGTGCCGGCCCTGGCACCCATGTTGGCGTCGGCCAGCGCGGCCGTTTTCGATGCCTTGGCATCGTTCATGCACGCTGTCTTGTCGGCGCCGGAGCGCTCGCCGCACTTGGCCTTGGCCAAGTCATACTCGGCATTGGCGATATCCTTGCGCGCCTTGCCCAGCTCACGCGGCGTGTTGCGGTATTGCGCCACCGCATCCGCATCGGCCTTGCTGCGCGCCACCTTGGCTTCTTCCACGCAAACTTTTTTCGCGTTGCCGCTGCGGGCATCACAGGCGGCCTTGGCCTGTTTGTAGTCGGTCGACGCCTGGTCCATCAAACGCTTGTAAGCGCCATCCTGCGCATGGGCAGGCGTGGCGGCAAGCAGGGCGCTGGCACTGGCGGCCAGCATGAGTGCGATCATTTTGTGCATGATGATTCCTCTCTGGTTAGTTGCTACCCAGATTAGACCCCTGCCGCGCATAAAGCTCCGTGCGACAGCACACACTGAGCAGCCATGCGCGCAAAAATCAGCGTCTATTTGTCGCCGCTCAAGCCCTCCCGCCACACTAGTTGCGCCTGTTCAAATGGTGAAGCGGCACCATCAAAGGCAGTCGCGCCATCGGCCAGCGCCAGCCATGCCTGCGTGGCGTGGGAACTGCCGACACCGCCGCCCGCACTGTCGCCGCTGGCGCGCACGCCGCGCATCCAGGACAGCACCTGCTGATACTGCCCGCGATGGCGCCCATGCATCCAGGCCAGGGCCACCAGGTCTGCATAGGCCTCTTCACGGCGCGTTTCGCGCAGCTCCTGCGCCAGCGGTGTCAACTTGCCCCGCTGCATGGCGGGCGAGTCGACAAAGCCATGCGGCAAGGCGTGCCAGTGGCCCTGGGCATAGCGCTGGCAATGGCCGATTTCATGCGCCATCATCGCTTCCATCATCAAGCCATGGTGCGCGGGCAATACATCGTGCAAGACGCCCTGCGCCTGCGCATTGCCGCGCAGCGATAGCACCAGCTTGCAGCGCCCGGCTGCATAAGCGAGCGCCAGCGGCACAGCGCCAGGGGCATCCTGCGGTTGCACGATGATATCGATGAGCAAACCTTGCGCGCGTGCAAACACGATGACGGATTGGCCCGCCTGCAGCCAGCGGCTTTCCAGCTCGGTGAGCTGGGCGGCAGCCCCGGCGGACGGCAAAACAAGGAGTAGGCTAGACAGCAAGAACGGCTTTGACATGGGATCGATGGGAAGAAAGGCGGATGGAGCACTGCAGAGTAAGCGATGAAAATATTTCCGCAAGGAAAAACTGGCAACGTTCCCTCAATAAAGATGAAAAAAAACCGGTGCAGCAGCACCGGTTTTTCACCCTCGGCATGGCCGAGTTCAGGACTATTTCTGCGTCGCTTGCTGCAGTGCGCGGGCGGTGACGAATTGCGGACGGATATCGTTAGGCACCACCTTCATCTTGTCGAGCGCCACTTGTACTTCAGGGCGTATCACCACGTACTTACTCATCATTGCTTGCGCGCGCGCATAGTCGCCGGTCGCCTCGATGCTCAAAAATTCACGGTCCAGGTCGATCACGGCTTGCTTGATCTTGCCGAAATCAACGCCGAACTTGCCGTTCCCCAGGGAAACAAAACCGCCCTTGTCGAGGATGTAATTGATCTGGATAGCCATGCCGCGCGCATGCGAATCGGTCAGGCCGAAATGCAGGGTACGGAAACCGGAGGCGAGGAAAGTGTTGTACAGCTTGCGCTCGGCCGCCTCGCCCTGGCCCAGGGTATCGTTGAGTTGTCCTTTGTCCATCATGTAGCGCAGCGCGTACAGGCCCGTGATGTCGGCCTTGGCTTCTTCGATGGTGGAATACGCTTCCTTCAAGTCCTGGCGCGGCGTGGAAGGCTTGCCGTCGACGACGGTGGCATGTGGGCCCAGGCCATGCATGATTTCATGCGCAAGAATGTGCGTGAAGAAGGAATTGAAATCCACGTCCTGCTGCGCTTCGGGTGTCAGAACCAGCCTGGAAATCGGCATCAGGGTGGCCTTGAACTTGGCTTCCTGCACGTTTTTCAGCATCACGCGCTTGGAACCGCGCGCGCTGATGATGCGCTCGTCGTTGGGCAAGTTGTAGGCGGCTGTCTGCACTGCCATGTTGCCGTCGCCCGCGCCATACACCTGGTTGACGACCACCATTGGTGCCAGCGCGCCCACTTTCGGGTTGCGGTACCGGGCGTCCAGCGGCAGGTTGTCTTCCAGCTCCTGCATGTGCTTGGCGAAGAAATTGAGCTTCTGCGTTTCGGCCTGGTCACGGATATTCACATACGCTTCGAACGCGGCCTTGTAGCCAAACAGTTCGTCGTTATACGTTTCGTACGGACCGATGGTGATGTCGACCGGCGAATCGAGGTCCATCCAGGCAAAGTCGGATGACAGGTAATCGTTGTCGAGGAAAGCCTTGGCGCGCAGGGTAAGGAATTTCTTCAGGGAGGCATTGTCCGTGGCGGCCGCTGCTTCGTCGAGCAGCTTGGCCAGCCGTGTCAACTCCACCTTGTACTCGTCCGAATACTTGAGCGTCTGATATTTGCCATCCTTGCCCGCGCGAATCGTCGTGAAGAACCATTGCGCCTGCTGCTTGTCATCCGCCGACAAGCCATTCATCCACGTTTCCAGGCTGGCCTTGGTGGCGCCCGGAGGATAGAAATTGCCCGCTTCCAGCTTGTGCGCGGGAATGGCGATGCCCGCATAGCTGGCCGGCATGAACGTGGCGTGCGCGTCGAGTACCGACCACGGCCCCTTGTTGATCCAGAAATAGTTGAGGCGCGCCTGGCCCAGGGCTGATTTATCCTTCTTCAAGGCGGCCCACAGCGCTTCATTACCGGACCAGCGCTGGCGCAGTTGCAGCACGTCAACCAGCTTGGCTGCTTCGACCAGTTTGGCGATGGCCCGGCGGTCGCCGAGGGACAGGTGCGTGATATCGGCGCTCAGCGCAACGGGCGCATAACGGGCGCTCATGGCAGTCAGTTGTTGCGCCGTGGCCGGGGCGGCGGGTGCGGCGACTGGCGTTGCAGCGCCAGCGCTGCCGACGGCGGCAGCCATCAACAGGGGAATCAGGAGTTTTTTCATGGCAGTCTCGGTTAGATTTTTCGCAGAAGCGGCCGGCGCGACTGGCGCGCTACCGCTTTCTTGCTCAGCCTGCGATTGTAATCGACCTGCCCGCAAGGCACGACCATGAGCTTAGCCAACCCGGTAACGTCGACGGCGTCCTTAATTGGCCTTCGCCGCTGGCGCAGACGCCAGCTTCGCCAACTCGCCATCCGGCTGCCAACCGGCGCCCAGGGAACGGGCTACGGCGACACTGGCCAGCAGGCGCTGGGTTTTGATCTGCACGGCGGCGCGGTCCGCTGCCAGCGAGCTGCGCTGGGCGTCGGTGACGTCCAGATAAGTCGAGATGCCGCGCTCATAGCGCGTGCGCGCCACCAGGTAGGCACGCGCGGCGGCGGCCTGCGACAAAGCCTGGGCATCGCCCTGCAACTGGCGCTGCTGCACGTCGGATAAAGCGTCTTCGACCTCGCGCAAGGCCGTCAGCAGCTTGCTTTCGTGATTCGCCACGGCTTCCGCATAGCGCGCCTTGGACAGATCCAGGTTGGATTGGTTGCGGCCAGCGTCGAAGATGGGCAGGGACAGTGCCAGCGGGCCGAAACTGAACTGACGCGAACCGCCTTGCGCCAGGTCGCGCAGTTTTTCGGATGCATAGCCGAAATTGCCCGTCAATTGCAGCGATGGGTAAAACGCGCCTTCGGCCACGCCTACTTGCGCATTCGCCGCGCGCAGGTTCGCCACGCTGGAGACCAAGTCCGGGCGATGCGCCAGCAGGCTGGCCGGCAAGCCGACCGGAATGGCGGGCGGCAGTGGCAAGCTGGAAGGCTCGGCGGCCAGCGGCAATTGCAGCGCCGACGGCGGTTTGCCCGTCAGAGTGGCCAGGCTGTTTTCCAGTTGCTGGCGCTGACGCTGGACTTCATGCAGGTCGGCTTGCGCGTTCGACAGTTCGACTGTCGTTCGCGCCAGGTCCAGCTCATTCGTCAGGCCCGCATTGAAGCGTGCTTCGACCAGCTGTGCCGACTCGCGGCGGGTGTCGAGCGCACCGTTCAGGATGGCCATTTCCGCATCCAGCCCGCGCAGCTGCCAGTAATTGCTGGCCACTTGTGCCGACAGCATCAGCAGCACCCCGTCGCGCTCTGCCTGCGCCGCCAGCGCCTGCGAGTCAGATGCTTCGACCATGCGTTTCACGCGACCGAGCAAGTCGACTTCATACGACAGCGAGCCGCCCACGGAAAAATTATTGCCGCTGATGGAGCGCTTGCCCAGAGCCAGGCCCTGCGAGGTGTTGGCCGAGGTGCGCGAATTCGAGATGCCCGTGCTGACGTTGACGTTCGGGCCCTGGTTGGCGCGCGCCGTACCGCTTTGCGCCAGCGCCTGCAGCAGGCGCTGGCCGGCCGCCTTCACGCCGGGATTGTCCTGCAGCGCGCTTTGCTCCAGGCGGTCCAGGGTGGCGTCGCCGTAGATGCGCCACCACTGCCTGGGTAGCTGCGCGGCGTCGGCTGCGCCAGCGCCATGGCGGAAAATGCCGTTGTCAACGCCGGCCACATTGGCCGGGGCGGTGAAATCCTGGCCCACGCTACCGCAGGCGGACAGCGCCACGGCAAGGGAAGCGGCCAGCGCGATTTTCGTCAATACTGTTTGCATGATGGTTTGCATGATGATTACCTTCTTGTTCTTGAGGGGCTGCTGTGCGCGGTCAATGACCGCCGCCGCCGGCACCGGGAGCTTTCAGTTTGTCGGCCAGCCACAGCGGCACGATGCACACCAGCAGGATGGTGCCGATAAGGAAAAAGCCATCGTTGTAGGCCATCACATACGCTTCGCGGCGCACGATGCCATCGATCGCCTGCAAGGCTTGGTTGCCGGCCGTGACGGCGTCATAGCCCTTGGCCATGAACGACGACGTCAGCTGGTCGAGGCGCAGCTGCGTGGCGCTGGAATACGCATTGATCGCTTCCCCCAGGCGCTGCGAGTGGAAGTGCTCGCGGGTACTCAGGGCCGTGGCCAGCAGGGCGATGCCGATCGAACCGCCCAGGTTACGCGTCATGTTGAACAGGCTCGATGCCGACGGCATGTCCTTCGGCGCGATGCCCTTCATGGCGAAATTCGACAGGGTCAGCATGACGAAGGGCTGGCCCAGCGCGCGCACCACCTGCGACCATAGCAACTGGTCGTAGCCGGTGGAGGCGTCCATGTAGGCATTCATCAGGCACGAACCGCCGAACAGCAGCAGGCCAAACGAGCACAGGATGCGGTTGTCCACCACGGACGACAGCTTGGCGACGAAGGGCATGATGAACAGTTGCGGCAAGCCCACCCACATGATGACTTCACCGATCTGCATCGGCGAATAGCCGGCGATCTGGCCCAGAAACAAAGGCAGCAAGAACGCCGAACCATACAGGCCCATGCCCGTCACGGCCGATAGCACGGTGGCGACTAAAAAATTGCGCTGGCCGTACAAGGCCAGATTGACGAACGGTTCGGCGCGCGTGGCGCTGGTAACGACCCAGCCCAGGATGCCCGTCAGGGCCAGCGCGGCAAAAATGATGATGAAGCCCGAGTCGAACCAGTCCTTCGAATTGCCTTCTTCCAGGAAGATGGTCAGGCAACCCAGGCCCAGGGCCATGAAGAAGATGCCCAGCCAGTCGGCTTTCCAGAACATCTGGAGCTTCATCGGCTCCTTGTCGAGGCCATACACCATGCCGGCGATCAGCAGCACGCCCGGTACCCAGTTGATATAGAAGATCGAAGGCCAGCCATATAGCTCGGAGAGATAACCGCCCAGAGTCGGGCCCATCGCTGGCGCCAGGGTGGCCGTCAAACCGAAAATGGCCATGCCGACGGCGCGCTTCGACGGCGGCAGCTTGAGCATCACCAGGGTGAACGCCATGGGGATCAGAGCGCCGCCGGTGAAGCCTTGCAGCATGCGAAAGACGATCATGCTTTCCAAATTCCAGGCCGTGCCACACAGAGTGGAGAACAGCAGGAAGAAAGCAGTGGTGCCTATCATGTAGGTACGCAGTCCGAACACGCGCGCCAGCAGCGCGGTAAGTGGAATGACGATGATTTCCGCCACCAGGTAGGCCGTGGAAATCCACGAGCCTTCTTCCTGGGTAGCCGACAGCGAGCCGAGGATATCCCTGAGCGAGGAGTTGGTGATCTGGATGTCGAGCACCGCCATGAAGGCGCCCAGCATGCCGGCGGCGACCGCCAGCCAGGTGCGAGCTGAGACTTTCTCGCTGATCACGGGAAACGCCGGCGATGCCGCCGATGTGATGGAAGGGCTGCTCATGGAAGCTTAGCGGGCGCTACTTTGGGCGGCAGGAGCAGTCGGCGCGACTAGCGCGGCGGCATGACGTGGGGCAACGGCCTTGTCCTGGGCCGACACGGGCTGGTTCACTTCCACTTCGGCGATCACCGACATGCCCGGCACCAGGCGGCCATTGATGGCCTTGATATCTGCCGGCTGGAAGACGATTTTCACCGGCACGCGCTGCACGATCTTGGTGAAGTTGCCGGTAGCGTTATCGGCTGGCAGCAGGGCGAATTGTGCACCCGAGGCAGGCGCGAAGCTATCGATCGTGCCCACCAGTTTCTTGCCCGGCATGGCGTCGATAGTCACGTGCACGCTCTGGCCGCGCTGCAGGTCGGCCAACTGGGTTTCCTTGAAGTTGGCGGTGACCCAGACGTTATCTTGCACGATGGCCGTCAGTTGCTGGCCAGGCTGCACGCGCATGCCCGTTTCCAGGTTGCGCTTGCCGATGCGCCCGGCGACGGGGGCCAGGATGCGGTTGTATTGCAACTGCTGCTCGGCGTCCTTCAATTGCACGCGCAGCACGGCCACTTGCGCCTTGGCCACGTCGCGCGCGGCCTGGGCGGCGCCGATCTGCGCCTTGGCAGCCGCGGCGCTGTCACGGCGCGCGGCCAGATCGGCCACGGCACTGGAGCGGGCCGCGTTGGCGGCGTCCAGCTCCGCTTTCGAGACGGCTTTCATCTGGCTCGTATACAGCTGGCCATAACGCTCGGCATCCTGTTTCGCGCGCAACAATTGTGCGTCCGCTTGCGCCACTTGTGCCTGGGCCGCGCTTGCTTGCGCTTGTACTTGCGCGATCTGCGCGTCGGCCTGCAACACTTGCTGCTCGGCGCTGGCAATCTGCGCGGCGATCTGCTCGGTTTTCACGCGCTGGTCGAAGGGATCGAGTTCGGCGATGACGTCGCCCTCTTTCACCATTTGATTGTCGTCGATGAAAACCTGGGTAACGACGCCGGAAATGCGCGCCGAGACCGGGTGCACGTGGCCGGAGACATAGGCGTTTTCCGTTTCCACGAAATAGTGGCTGCGGTACCACATGCGCGCACCGGCACCCAACGCCACCAGGACAATCAGGCCGGCAATGATTTTCACGCGCTTGTTCGGCGCTGCGGAGCTGGCGGAAGCGGCCGACGCAGGCGGGGCGGCAGGTGCAGCAGATGCGGCAGATGCGGCGGGTGGGACAGCGCTCAGCACCTTGTGCTCTGCTTGGCCTGGCTGATTGGACATACTCGCTCCGGAAATGAAATTATAGAGGTTCATTATTGGACAAAGAAATACCAAAGTCAAGAAATGAAACGATTGCATTTCATTTTAATTTACACTACAGTACAAGCCTGCACTGACCTTACAACTGATAAAAAGACCCAGACCATGTCCGATCCCGGCCTCAGCGAACCCTTGCCCAACGACACAGCATCCGACGCCGCCACCGAGGAGCCTTCCTGCTGCGGCAAGCCGGCCGGCAGGCCGCGCGCAGCCGACATGGAAGCGCGCATGGAAAACCTGCTGCACACGGCTGGCTGCCTGTTTCTGGAAAAAGGGTATGGAAAAGTAAGCCTGGAAATGATCGCCCGCGAAGCCCATGTGGCAGTGCGCACGATTTATGTGAAATTTGGCGGCAAGGCCGGCTTGTTCAATGCCGTGGTGGAACAGCGCCGCGCCGCCTACTTCTCGACCATGCCCGCGCTGGAAACGGATATGCGACCCTTGTCCACCATCCTGGGCGAGTTCGGCTTACTGTTCCTGCAACTGGTCACGACGCCGGCGGCGATTCGCCTGCATCGCATGGTGGTGGCCGAAGCGGCCACACAGCCGGAACTGGCAGAAACGTTTTACAAGGTGGGACCGGGACAGACACGCGACATGCTGAGCACGTTTTTCAGCCGTCCCGACATCGCGCCGCTGTTTCGCGCGGAGTTGACGCCATCGATCCTGGCGCTACACCTGCTCAATTGCCTGCTCGAAGATCAGATGTCGCGCCTGCTGTTTACGCCGCAGACGCAAGCCGATGTGGTGCAGCTGCGCGCCAAGGTAGCGCTCAGCCTGGACCTGTTCTTGCGCGGCACCTTGCGCCAGCCGCACGTGGCCTGACGCGCGATTCAGCCGGGGCGGCCACCCTCTTCTTGCATCGCCGCTTCCGCACGCTCATCGCTGAAGCCCAGCGCACGCAGGAAGGGCTGGGCCGCCGACGGGCAATCAAGACCGAGTGAAGACTTACTTCCATCAAGACGCCCGGAACCATAGCACCTCAAATCAAACGAAGTTTCAAAGCGCTGCGCCAAGAAATAGGTACGGAAGTAATCGATGGAAAACGCCACCTGGCCATCGACCAACAGCAGCAAGCCATGCGCATGCAGCGGCGCCAGCCAGTCCCTTGGCGCCACGTTCCAACCCTTTACGCCACAATAATCGCTGGTAAAACGCTGCAGTTCCGCTTCGCCGAGAAACACAGTCTTGGCTTCGAACATCACGAACGCCAGTTCGATCAGGAATGCGCGCACATCGGCAGCCACGCCGGCATCCGCGCCCTGCTGCGCGTCCGATTTACCCAGCAAGCCGTCAAAATAGGCGCGTTCGCTTGCCAGTTGTGGCAGCAAAGTGGCAAACACATGCTCGGCATCCAACTGCCCCGTTTCCTGGCCATTCGGCGTGTACAGCACCGACAGCGCGAAGTTCTTGCTCACTTCGTCGAACTCGCGCAGCGACACCGTCCACGGCCTGCCCGGCGCCTCGCCATCGGCCCCGCGCGTGCCGAACTCGAGCACGGAAAACGCCGCCATCTGGCCATGCGCACCGTACAGGCTGCCGGGATTGCTCTTGAACAGAATGCCCAGCGACTTCATCAGTGAACTGGCGTCGCCCGTATGCTGGTGGCCATGAAACACGGCGTGGATATTCTTGTAGTACGCGCGCTGTTCGGCACTGGCGTGCTCATCAGCGGAGAAAAAACTGAAACCGGCATTGCCCAGCGCCGCCGCGCCGCCCTGCTGGCGGCCGCCCGGCACCAGGTAAAAACGCGCACCGGGCAAGCTGGCCGCCCGCAGCAAGGGACGCAGGAAGTATTCGTAGACATACGGGGGCGTCGTGCCAGCACAGGCATCGAGCGCCACCAACTGGCCAGTAAAGAAAATTGCATCGATCTGCTTGCCCGCCGCCAGGATAGCGGCCACATCCTGATGCAAGGCATGCAGCATCACGGCTTGATCTTGCTCATCAGCCCGACGCAAACGGGCATCGGCAATATGAAGGGCGGTAAACTTTTTCATTGTTGCAAAACTTTCTTAGGGCCTGTCCCGCTAGGTAGCGTCTTCTGCCGGTAGTTCATCCGGGGCGCCAGCAAGGGACGTATCCATCTGCTGGGACAGACTCCCAGTGCAGCGGGACTTGAGCGACCCACGCGCTGGCAACATTCCTGGAAAAATCACGCGCTGCTTTTGAAGCAAAAGCAAAACATGGTGACAGAGCTCCATTTTGCCATTTTCCCAGGCAACAATACTCACCAATATTCACATGCGATAGATGCGCCACAGCTTGTCCGCAGCATACGCTGGCGAGGTCAAGGGACATCAAGGGACATAAAAAAACCGGGAACACGTCCCGGTTTTTTTATACTGAAAGTTAAGGCTTTATCAACGCTTGCGCGGTGGCGGCAAGTCCGTGCACACGCCTTCGTACACTTCAGCGGCCATACCGATCGACTCGCCCAGCGTCGGGTGCGGGTCGATGGTCTTGCCGATGTCGGTGCCATCGCAGCCCATCTCGATGGCCAGCGCGATTTCACCACTTCATCGTTCACCTGTCGCCCGCGTGCGTACCGACGATGATGCCGCCTATGAGATGTTTAATCATAGTTGGATAATAAAATCCCCGCAATCGCTTGCGGGGATTTTAGTGTTACGACACAGCGCTACAACATCAACGCTTGCGCGGTGGCGGCAAGTCCGTGCACACGCCTTCGTACACTTCAGCGGCCATACCGATCGACTCGCCCAGCGTCGGGTGCGGGTGGATGGTCTTGCCGATGTCGGTGCCATCGCAGCCCATCTCGATGGCCAGCGCGATTTCACCACTTCATCGTTCACCTGTCGCCCGCGTGCGTACCGACGATGATGCCGCCTATGAGATGTTTAATCATAGTTGGATAATAAAATCCCCGCAATCGCTTGCGGGGATTTTAGTGTTACGACACAGCGCTACAACATCAACGCTTGCGCGGTGGCGGCAAGTCCGTGCACACGCCTTCGTACACTTCAGCGGCCATACCGATCGACTCGCCCAGCGTCGGGTGCGGGTGGATGGTCTTGCCGATGTCGGTGCCATCGCAGCCCATCTCGATGGCCAGTGCGATTTCACCAATCATGTCGCCCGCATGCGTGCCAACGATGGTGCCGCCGATAATGCGATGCGTTTCTGCGTCGAACAGCAACTTGGTAAAGCCTTCTGCGCGGCCATTGGCCACGGCGCGACCCGAGGCGGCCCACGGGAAGTGGCCCTTCTCGACCTTGATGCCCTTGGCTTTCGCTTCGTCTTCCGTGATGCCGGCCCATGCCACTTCCGGGTCGGTGTAGGCGACCGACGGGATCACCTTGACATCGAAATGCGACTTCTGGCCGGCGGCAGCTTGCGCCGCCACGTGGGCTTCATGCACGGCCTTGTGCGCCAGCATCGGCTGGCCGACCAGGTCGCCGATGGCGAAGATATTGGGCACGTTGGTGCGCATCTGGCTGTCGACGTTGATGAAACCACGCTCCGTCACTTGCACGCCGGCCTTGTCGGCGGCCAGCTTCTTGCCGTTCGGGCTGCGGCCCACGGCGACGAGCACGAGGTCGTAGATTTGCGGCGCTGGCGCAGTAGCACCCGCTTCTGCCGCTTCGAACGTGACCTTGATACCTTCCGGCAACGCCTCGACGGCGACCGTCTTGGTCTTGGTCATGATGTTGTCGAAGCGCTTCTCGTTGAACTTCTGCCACACCTTGACGGCATCGCGGTCGGCGCCCTGCATCAGGCCATCCATCATTTCGACCACGTCGATGCGCGCGCCAAACGTGGAGTACACAGTCGCCATTTCCAGGCCGATGATGCCGCCGCCGATGACCAGCATGCGTTTCGGGATCTGGCGCAATTCCAGCGCACCCGTCGAATCGACGATGCGCGGGTCTTCCGGCACGAAAGGCAGCTTCACCACGGACGAACCGGCGGCGATGATGGCTTGCTTGAACTGCACGACCTTTTTCGAACCGTCGGCTGCCGTCACTTCGATGTGGTTGGCGCTGAGGAACTGGCCCAAGCCCGTCACCACTTGCGTCTTGCGCGCCTTGGCCATGCCGGCCAGGCCGCCCGTCATGTTCGAGATGACGCCTTCCTTGTACTTGCGTACCTGGTCGATATCGATCGTCGGCTTGGCAAACGTCACGCCCGTGTTGGACATATGCGCCGTCTCGTCGATGACGGAAGCGACATGCAGCAACGCCTTCGACGGGATGCAGCCCACGTTCAGGCACACGCCGCCCAGGGTGGCGTAGCGCTCGACGATGACGGTCGACAGGCCCAGGTCGGCCGCGCGAAAGGCCGCCGAATAACCGCCAGGACCACCGCCAAGCACCATCATGTCGATATCGATATCGACCTGGCCGCTGTAATTGCCGGCCGGGATGGCGGCGGCGGCTGGTGCGGATGGTGCGGCTGGTGCAGCAGCTACTGCCGCTGGAGCCGGCGCCGGTGCGGCAACTGCCGCGCCTTGCGTCGCCTCTACCACCAGCAAGGCGCTGCCTTCGGCAATCTTGTCGCCGACCTTGACCTTGATTTCCTTGACGACGCCTGCGTGGGTCGACGGAATCTCCATGCTGGCCTTGTCCGATTCGACCGTGATCAGCGACTGGTCCAGCTTGATGGTGTCGCCGACCTTGACCATCAGTTCGATCACTTCGACTTCCTTGAAGTCGCCGATATTCGGTACTTTTACCTCTACTGTGCTCATGAATCGCTCCTTACAGCAGAATTTTGCGCATGTCGGCCAGGACTTCGCCGAGGTACACGGAGAATCGCGCGCCCATCGCGCCATCGACCACGCGGTGGTCGTAGGACAGCGAAGTGCCCATCATCAAACGTGGCTGGAAGGCCTTGCCATCCCATACCGGCTTGATCGAGGCTTTCGACAGCCCCAGAATCGCCACTTCCGGCGCATTCACGATAGGCGTAAAGTGCGTGCCACCGATGCCGCCCAGGGACGAAATGGTGAAGCTGGCGCCCTGCATGTCAGCCGGTTTCAGCTTGCCTTCGCGCGCCTGCAGCGACAATTCCGTCATTTCGCGGGCGATCTGCGAAACCGACTTCTGGTCCGCGCCCTTGATCACCGGCACCACCAGGCCATTCGGCGTGTCGGCCGCGAAGCCGATGTTGTAGTACTGCTTGAGGATCAGGTTTTCGCCCTTGGCGTCCAAGGACGCGTTGAACGCGGGGAATTTCTTCAGTGCGGCAACCGAGGCCTTGATGACAAAAGCGAGCATGGTCAACTTGGCCGCATCCTTGTTCTTCGCATTGGCCGCGTTGGTATCGACACGGAACGCTTCCAGGTCCGTCACGTCCGCTTCGTCGAATTGCGTGACGTGCGGGATCATGACCCAGTTGCGGTGCAAATTCGGACCCGAGATTTTCTTGATGCGCGACAGCGGCAGCAATTCGGTCGTGCCGAACTTGCTGAAGTCCAGCGACGGCCATGGCAGCAAGTCCAGACCCACGCCCGAACCGGCCTTGGCGACAGGGGCAGCATTGGCAGCACCTGGCGCAGCAACAGCGCCCGACATCACGCCCTTGACGAAGTTCTGCACATCCTCCTGGGTAATGCGCCCTTTCGGACCGGAACCGCCCACGCGGGCCAGGTCCACGCCCAGTTCGCGCGCGAACTTGCGGATCGATGGCGACGCGTGCGCCAGCTTGCCGTTGACGGCAGGTGCTGAAGTAGCGGCAGGCGCGGCAGCAGGGGCAGCGGCAGGCGCCGAAGCAACGGCGGCGGTTGGCGCGGCGGCAGCTTGCGCGGCCGGTGCAGCAGGGGCAACAGCAGGAGCGGCAGCGCCACCGGTCGTTTCCACGACCAGCACCAGCGAACCCTTGGCAACCTTGTCGCCAACCTTGACTTTCAATTCTTTCACGATACCGGCGTGGCTCGATGGAATTTCCATGCTCGCCTTGTCCGATTCGACCGTCAGCAGCGACTGGTCGACCTTGATCGCGTCGCCCACCTTGACCATCAATTCGATGACTTCGACTTCCTTGAAGTCGCCGATATCGGGCACGGTCACTTCGACCAGACCGCCGGCGGCTGGCGCAGGGGCGGCGGCAGCTGTGGCGGCAGGTGCGGCTTCCGCAACTGGCGCGGCTGCCGGTGCAGGCGCAGGCGCCGAGGCGTCGTCCGCCACTTCCAGCAGCAGCACCAGCGAACCTTCGGCGATCTTGTCGCCCACGTTGACTTTCAATTCCTTGACGACACCGGCGTGGCTCGATGGAATTTCCATGCTGGCCTTGTCCGATTCGACCGTGATCAGGGACTGGTCTAGCTTGACCGTGTCGCCTGGCTTGACCATCAGTTCAATGATCTCGACTTCCTTGAAATCGCCGATATCCGGGACTTTGACTTCCACAATGCTCATAGCTTGCTCCGTTATTTTATTTGTCAGATGGACCCGCACACACGCCAGGGCGGCACTTTCGCACCGCCCTGGCATCATCGGGTCCGCACAACGATTACTGGGTCACCGGATTCGGTTTGTTCGCGTCGATGCCGTACTTGGCAATCGCCTGCTCCACCACCGACACGTCGATCTTGCCTTCGTCAGCCAGCGATTTGAGCGCGGCCACGGTAACATAATAACGGTTCACTTCGAAGAACTCGCGCAGCTTGGCGCGGCTGTCCGAACGGCCAAAGCCATCGGTGCCCAGCACTTTATAAGTGCGGCCCTTCGGCATGAAGGCGCGGATCTGTTCTGCAAACGCGCGCATGTAGTCGGTCGTGGCGACGATCGGGCCATCCGTGTCTTGCATCAGCGACGTCACGTACGGCACGCGCTGCTGTTTCGACGGGTTGACCATGTTCCAGCGCTCGGCATCCTGGCCATCGCGGGCCACCAGAGTCAGCGACGGTGCCGACCATACGTCCGCAGCCACGCCCCAGTCGTTTTGCAACAGTTCGGCAGCGAAGATCGATTCGCGCAAGATGGTGCCGCAGCCGATCAGTTGGACGCGCAGCTTGGCGTCAGCCTGGCCTTCCTGCAGCTTGTACATGCCTTTCAAGATGCCTTCTTCCTGGCCTGGCTTGATGCCTGGCTGGGCGTAGTTCTCGTTCATGATCGTGATGTAGTAGAACACATCTTCCTGGTTGGCGATCATGCGGCGCAGGCCATCCTGGATGATGACGGCGACTTCATGGCTGAAGGTCGGATCGTACGGCATGCAGGTCGGGATGGTCGCCGCGAAGATATGGCTGTGGCCATCTTCGTGCTGCAAGCCTTCGCCGTTCAGGGTCGTGCGGCCAGCCGTGCCGCCCATCAGGAAGCCGCGCGCGCGCATGTCGGCCGAAGCCCATACCTGGTCGCCGATGCGCTGGAAGCCGAACATCGAGTAGAAGGTATAGAACGGGATCATGATGCGGTCGTTGGTGGAATACGACGTCGCGGCGGCAATCCACGAGCTCATGCCGCCCGCTTCGTTGATACCCTCTTGCAGGATCTGGCCAGCCTTGTCTTCGCGGTAGTACATGACCTGGTCCTTGTCGACCGGCTCGTACAACTGGCCTTTCGGGTTGTAGATGCCGATCTGGCGGAACAGGCCTTCCATGCCGAAGGTACGCGATTCATCGACCAGGATAGGCACCACGCGCTGGCCCAGGTTCGGGTCTTTCAGCAGGGTCGAAATGACGCGCACGAACGCTTGCGTGGTCGAGATTTCGCGGCCTTCCGGTGTTGCTTCCAGCACGTTCTTGAAGGCGTCCAGGCCAGGTACTGGCAGGGTTTCTTCCGACTTCTGGCGGCGCTGCGGCAGGTAGCCACCGAGGGCCTTGCGGCGCTCGTGCAGGTAGACCATTTCCGGCGCGTCGTCGGCAGGCTTGAAGAACGGGATATCGGCCAGCTTGTCGTCAGGAATCGGCAGCGAGAAGCGGTCGCGCATTTCGCGGATCGCTTCGTCGTCGAGTTTTTTCGTCTGGTGCGCCGTGTTGCGCGCTTCGCCGGACTTGCCCATGCCATAGCCCTTGATGGTTTTTACCAGCAGGACGGTCGGCTGGCCCTTGTGTTCCTGGGCAATCTTGAACGCTGCGTAGATCTTGTGCGGATCGTGGCCGCCACGGGTCAGGCGCCAGATGTCGTCGTCCGTCATGTTGGCGACCATTTCCAGCAACTTCGGATGCTTGCCGAAGAAATGCTTGCGCACGTAGGCGCCATCCTTGGCCTTGTAGTTCTGGTATTCGCCGTCGACGGTTTCCATCATCACGCGCTGCAAGATGCCTTCCTTGTCTTGCGCCAGCAGGGCATCCCAGCCCGGACCCCAGATGACCTTGACGACGTTCCAGCCGGCGCCACGGAATTCGCCTTCGAGTTCCTGGATGATCTTGGTATTGCCGCGCACCGGGCCATCGAGGCGCTGCAGGTTGCAGTTGACCACGATGACCAGGTTGTCGAGCATGTCGCGTGCGGCCAGGCCGATCGCGCCCAGCGATTCCGGCTCGTCCATCTCGCCATCGCCGCAGAAGGCCCAGATCTTGCGGTTGTCGGTCTTGGCGATGCCGCGTGCGTGCAGGTATTTCAGGAAGCGCGCCTGGTAGATCGCCATGTGCGGGCCCAGGCCCATCGACACGGTCGGGAACTGCCAGAAGTCAGGCATCAATTTAGGATGCGGGTACGAAGACAGGCCCTTGCCGTCGACTTCCTTGCGGAAGTTCAGCATTTGCTCTTCCGTCAAACGGCCTTCGAGGAAGGCGCGCGCGTAGACGCCGGGCGAGGAGTGGCCCTGGATGTACAGCAGGTCGCCGCCGTGGTCGGCCGTTGGCGCGTGCCAGAAGTGGTTGAAACCGATGCCCAGCATGTTCGCCAGCGAAGCGAACGAGGACAAGTGGCCGCCGAGGTCGCCGTCGGCGCGGTTGGCCTTGACCACCATCGCCATGGCGTTCCAGCGCATCCACGAGCGCAGGCGCTCTTCGTATTCCAGGTTGCCTGGGCAGTGTGCTTCTTGTTTGGTGGGGATGGTATTGACGTAGGCGGTGGTGCTGGAGAACGGGATTTGGGCGCCGCGGCGACGGGCCAGGTCGACCATGCGCTCCATCAGGTAATGCGCGCGTTCCGGACCTTCATTTTCCAGCACGGCTTCGAGCGCGTCCAGCCACTCCTTGGTTTCCTGCATATCCGGGTCGGTGCCGATCTGTGTCGTTACCTGATTCAGTTGAGCTGACATCTGTTGAGTCTCCTTTGTGAGCGCCCCACCCCGATTTTCCGGATCGCTGTCGGACGATATTTCGCTGATTATTTACTATAACTTGGTTTAGTGAGAGGATTCTAACAGCGTATTTACTATTTTTCAAATTACGATATAGCATTTCAGATAGTGAAATTACGCTATGAAATTTATGCTGCGCTGCCGCAAATTCTGCCCGGAGACCAGGATGCGCGCACCAGCAAACCAAATGAAAACCCCGGTCGTCCGCACAGGCATACCGGGCCAGGCGGGCCTGAAAAACGTCGAGGGCAAGGCGCGGCGACACAGACAGTACGCCAGTACGGCAAGGAGCTGCAACGCCGCCATCGGCATTTTCTCAGGCCCGCGTCTCTGGCCCGCTTTTTAAGCTAACGGCAATAGCGCCAAAAACGCCGGCCAGGGGCTGGCGGCTTTATAATCTGTGTTTTCCCTTTCACCAGCTCTCAGCCTCCCTACCATGCCAGCACAACTGATCGACGGAATCGCCCTCTCCCAAAAACTGCGCAGCGAGATCGCCACGCGCGCCGCCGCCCTCACGGCCAAGGGCATCCAGCCCGGCTTGGCCGTGATCCTCGTCGGCGAAGACCCGGCCAGCCAGGTGTATGTCCGCAACAAGGTCAAGGCATGCGGCGACGTAGGTTTTCACTCGGTGCTGGAAAAATATGCAGCGGACCTGCCGCAAGCGGACTTGTTGGCGCGCATCGCCAGCCTCAACACCGATCCGGCCATCCACGGCATCCTCGTGCAAATGCCCTTGCCCAAGCACATCAACCCACACAAAGTCATCGAAGCGATCGCCACGACGAAAGACGTGGATGGTTATTCCGTCCTGAGCGCCGGTGAACTGATGACAGGCTTGCCAGGCTTCCGTCCGTGCACGCCCTATGGTTGCATGAAATTAATCGAAAGCACAGGCGTCGACCTGCGCGGCAAGCACGCCGTCGTCATCGGCCGCAGCAACACTGTCGGCAAGCCGATGGCCCTGCTGCTCTTGCAAGCGAACGCTACCGTCACCATCTGCCATAGTGCGACACCGGACCTCGGTCTGTACACGCGCCAGGCCGACGTGGTCGTGGCCGCCGTCGGGCGCCGCAATACCCTGACTGCCGACATGGTCAAGCCGGGCGCCATCGTCATCGACGTGGGCATGAACCGTGACGATGACGGCAAGCTGTGCGGTGACGTCGATTTCGCCGGCATCAAGGAAGTAGCGTCGCACATCACGCCGGTACCGGGTGGCGTGGGGCCGATGACCATCACGATGTTGTTGATGAACACGGTCGAAGCCGCAGAACGTATTTAATAGAGGAGCACCTGAGAAAATGCCCGTGGCGGCCTTGCAGTGTCTCGCCAGGGACGTTTTTCAGGCGCTCTAGCATGCAGGCGGCGTTGCCGCCTGCAGATATAAAGACAGAATGGACGAACCGACGATGAATACCAATCCCCTGCTTGATTTTTCCGGCCTGCCACGCTTCGACGCGATCACGCACGAGCATGTCACGCCTGCCATCGATACCCTGCTGGCCCAGGCGCGCGCCACGGTGGCACAGCTGGAAGCGCCGATGGAAGAAGTGAGCTGGGAAAACTTCGTCGCGCCCCAGGACCAGATCGCCGAAACCCTGGGCCGCGCCTGGAGCATCGTCAACCATCTCAACAGCGTGGTCGACACGCCCGAGCTGCGCGCCGCCTACAATGCCAACCAGCCCAAGGTGACGGAATTTTGGACCGAACTGGGCCAGAACGACATCCTCTTCGGCAAATACAAGCAATTGCAAGCCAGCGCCGCTTTCGCCAGCCTGTCGCCGGCGCGCCGCCGCATCGTCGACAATGCCGTGCGCGACTTCCGCCTGGGCGGCGCCGAGTTGCCCGAGGACAAGAAAGAGCGCTTTGGTGCCATTCAGGAAGAACATGCAGCCGTCTCGACGCGTTTTTCCGAAAACGTGCTCGACGCCACGAATGACTACAAGTTGCTGGTCGAGAATGAAGCCGAGCTGGCCGGCCTGCCCGACGACGTGAAGGCGGCCGCGCGCGCTGCCGCCGAAAAGGCGGGCAAGCAAGGCTACGAATTTTCGCTGCATTTCCCGTCTTATTACCCTATCTTGCAATTTGCCGACAATCGCGCCTTGCGCGAAACCATCTACCGCGCCAACGCCACCAAGGCATCCGACCAGGGCGAGGTCTTCAGCAAAAAAGAGGACTGGGACAACACGCACAACATCGTCACCCTGTTGCAACTGCGCGACGAGGAAGCCAAGCTGCTCGGCTACGGCAATTTTGCCGAAGTGTCGCTGGTCTCCAAAATGGCCACCTCGCCCGCGCAAGTCATCGCTTTCCTGGAAGACCTGGCCAAGCGCGCGCGCCCGTTCGCCGAACAGGATTTAGTCGAACTGAAACAATTCGCCCGCGAAGAACTGGGCATAGAAGCGCTGCAAGCGTGGGACGTGCCTTACGCTTCCGAGAAACTGCAGGAACGCCGCTACGCGTTCTCGGCCCAGGAAGTCAAACAGTATTTCCCTGAACCCAAGGTGATCGATGGCTTGTTCCGCCAGATCCAGAACCTGTTCGCGGTCGAGATCAAGCCCGATACGGCACCGGTCTGGCATCCGGACGTGCGCTTTTACCGCATCGAGCGCGACGGCCAGCTGGTCGGCCAGTTCTACCTGGACCTGTATGCACGCGCGGGCAAGAGCGGCGGCGCCTGGATGGACGACGCGCGCGGGCGCCGCGCCGATGCTGGCCAAGTACAAACACCGATCGCCTACCTGACCTGCAATTTCACGCAGCCCGCCGTGCTCGATGGCCAGCTCCAGCCTGCCCTGTTCACACACGATGAAGTGATCACCCTGTTCCACGAATTCGGCCACGGCCTGCACCATATGCTGACCGTCGTCGACGAGCTGGGCGTGTCGGGCATTGCCGGCGTCGAATGGGATGCCGTGGAACTGCCATCGCAATTCATGGAAAACTTCTGCTGGGAATGGGAAGTGCTCGAGCACATGACGGCGCATGCCGTCACGGCTGAGCCGCTGCCGCGCGCGCTGTACGACAAGATGCTGGCGGCCAAGAATTTCCAGTCCGGCTTGCAAACCTTGCGCCAGGTGGAGTTTTCCCTGCTCGACATGCATTTGCACTATGACTACGATGCCAGCACGGGCCAGAGCGTGCAGCAGCTGATCGACGGCGTGCGCGCCCAGTTCGCGCTGATCATCCCGCCCCCGTTCAACCGCTTCCAGAATGCCTTTGGGCATATCTTCGCCGGTGGCTACGCGGCCGGCTACTACAGCTACAAATGGGCCGAGGTGCTGTCCGCCGACGCCTATGCGGCCTTCGAGGAGGCGCGCGCGCTGGGACCGGCGGCCACCACACAGGCAGGCAAGCGCTACCTGCGGGAAATCCTGTCCGTCGGCGGCTCGCGCCCGGCACTGGAATCGTTTACCGCCTTCCGCGGCCGCGAACCATCGATCGATGCCCTGCTGCGCCATAGCGGCATGGCAGCCTGAGCCCTGCCATGAGCCGCGTCGATTTTCACAGCAACGTGCCCGACAAGCTGGCCTACGCCTGCCGCCTGGCGCGCAAAGCCTATATGGCCGGCAACAAGGTCGTCGTGCTGGCGGCCGACAGCGCCCAGCTCGACGCCTTGAACAGCGCCATGTGGACCATTTCGGCCACGGATTTCCTGCCGCACGTGCTGGCCGACGACCCGCTGGCGGCGCAAACGCCCATCATCCTGACCGATGACGTGGCGGCGGCGCTGCCGCACCACGACATCCTCGTCAACCTGTCGCAGCTGCCGCCGCCCAACTATGCGCAATTCCAGCGCGTCTTCGAAATCGTCTCGATGGATGAGCAAGATGCGCAGGCGGGCCGCCAGCGCTTCCTGCACTATCGCCAGCAAGACGTGCAGCCGACCCACTTTGTGGCCGGCAACTCAGCGGGCAAAGCATGAGCGGGCAGCCATTCGACCAGGGCATCCCCTTGCTGACGGAGGTGCTGCTGGGGCCGGAAGTGCCGCCAGCGTTGGTACCAGCGGCGCTGGCGCCCGCCGTGGAAAAAATGCCTGTATCGCTACCGAGCGTGGCGCAACCCGACTGGGACGCCATCGAACAGCGACTGACGCAACGCATCTTGCAACAAGTGCAGGGCAAGATCGACCATCTGCTTGAAGAACGCATCGCCCACGTCCTGCAGACGGCCTTGCACAATGCCCTGATCGACATGCGCGGCGCATTGCGCGCAGACTTGCAGCAATCGCTGGAACAGATCGTCGCGCATGCGGTCACTCATGAGCTGGGGCATTTGCATCGGCCTGCACAGCAATCAAGCCACTTTTACCCCTAACGGCGAATTGCCGGGGTCGGACCCTGAGGGTCCGACCCCAGTCCTTGCCGCTGGGCCAATGTCAGCATCCCCCCCTACACGGTTCCCCCGCAAAACGCCATTGTTTGGTGCGCTCGCGCCTGCGAAATCGGTGCATCGCGCCGCACTTTGGTGATTGTTGCGACAAAATGCAAAAAGCCCCAAAAGCGGCTTTGCGCCGCCTGTTTTTTGTTGTACCTTTCTTCACACGTACCGCTCCCCATAGCGGTTTCACGAGACGCCGCCGTATCTTTATCCATAGGAGAATGTTTATGCTGCTCAAGACCAAAGTCCTTCCTGTCGCCGTCGCCCTCGCCTTTGCCGGCCATGCGGGCGCACAGGAAATCATCAAGATAGGCCATGTCGCCCCGGTCTCTGGCGCCAGCTCCCACCTGGGCAAGGATAATGAAAACGCGGCCAAGATGGCGATCGATGATTTGAACGCCAAAGGCTTCAAGATCGATGGCAAAGTCGTCAAATTCGTGCTGGTGCCCGAAGATGACGCAGCCGATCCCAAGCAGGGCACTGCCGTGGCACAAAAACTCGTCGACGCCAAGGTCAACGGCGTGATCGGCCACCTGAACTCGGGCACGACGATACCCGCCTCGCGCATTTATTTCAATGCCGGCATTGCGCAAATTTCGCCCGCCGCCACCAACCCGACGTACACCCAGCAAAAATTCAACACGGCCTTCCGCGTGGTGGCCAATGACAACAAGCTGGGCGGCACCCTGGGCGCGTATGCCGTGGGCAAACTGCAAGCGAAGAAAATCGCCGTCATCGATGACCGCACGGCCTACGGCCAAGGCGTGGCGGAACAGTTCGTCAAGGGCGCCAAGAAAGCGGCACCCGGCGTGCAAATCGTCGGCAAAGAATTTACGAACGCCAACGCCACCGACTTCAATGCCATCCTGACCAGCATCAAGTCGAAAAATCCCGACCTGATCTTCTTTGGCGGCATGGATTCCGTGGGCGGCCCCATGTTGCGCCAGATGAAGGCACTGGGCATCAAGGCCAAGTTCATGGGCGGCGATGGCTTGTGCACGGAACCGCTGGGCAAGCTGGCCGGCGACGCGGTGGGTGAAGACATGGTCACCTGTGCGGAGGCGGGCGGCGTGACGGGCGCGCAGCAAAAAGGCATGGACGATTTCCGCGCCCGCTACAAGCAGAAATACGCGATGGAAGTACAGCTGTACGCGCCGTACGTCTACGACGCCGTGATGACCATGGCCACCGCCATGGCCGATGCAAAATCGTCGAAGCCTTCGGTGTACCTGCCCTTCCTGGCCAAGGTGAACTACCAGGGCGTGACGGGGCCCATCTCGTTCGATGCCAACGGCGACATCAAGGATGGCGCGCTGACTTTATTTACTTACCGTGACGGCAAGAAGACGAAAATGGAAGTGATCAAATGAACTAGCGGCGCTACGCTAAGGCGTAGCGCCGCCAGTCTGCCACCAGGCATACGACGTGGCACACCGCGCCATCCGTTCCAGCCTCGTGACCCGGCTCCGGCATCGCTCGCAGGCTTTGAAACGCCGCAAAAAAACGCGCCGGAATGACCGACGCGTTGATTGCAGCTACTGCGGCACAGATTATTTCTGTGCCAGCACCCATTTGACCAGGGTGCGGGCTTCGGCCTCGCTCACTTGCGGATTGGCTGGCATCGGGATCGCGCCCCAGGTGCCGGAACCGCCCTTCATGACTTTCACTACGAGCTTAGCTTCCGCGTCTTTTTGACCGGCATACTTGGCCGCCACGTCTTTATACGCAGGACCCACCAGTTTCGTCCCCACCGCGTGGCAAGCCATGCAGTTTTTTGCTTTCGCCAGATCCGGATTGGCCAACGCTGCTTGCGATGCCAGGGCCGATACGGTCAATACACTCACCAACATTAAACGTTTCATTGTCTTTTCTCCAAAGTTACTTCCTGCGGCATTTTACTGTGTTTCCGCAGATGCACCACGAGCCCAGATCAAGCGTTTCAATGTAGTAACGCAATGTGGCAACCATCAGGCAGTTATATTCTGCCCCATCTGCACGCGCCTGACCATGTTGTTTGTAAGCCGATGTAAGGACAAGCGCCGTAGCAGGCTCAAACAGGGCCGGCCGTCGCACTTACACAACAACACGGTGTACGACACCAGGCACAAACGTCGCGAGCGCAGCAGGTTTTGCCTGCTGCGCTTAGCTTAGCGCTTCTTCAGTTGCGACAGATCGCGCACGGCGCCACGGTCGGCCGAGGTCGTCAGCGCCGCATAGGCCTGCAGCGCCTGCGACACATAGCGCTCGCGCTTGACGGGCAGCCAGGCCGCATCACCCTTCGCCTCCATGGCGGCGCGGCGCGCAGCCAGCTGCACATCGGTCACGCGCAAGTTGATGCTGCGTTCGGGGATATCGATGTCGATGAAATCGCCCTCTTCCACCAGGCCGATGGCGCCGCCTTCGGCCGCTTCCGGCGAGGCGTGACCGATCACCAGGCCCGAAGAGCCGCCCGAAAAGCGCCCGTCCGTGAACAGCGCACATGCTTTGCCCAGGCCCTTGGACTTGATGTAGGAAGTCGGGTACAGCATTTCCTGCATGCCCGGACCGCCTTTCGGGCCTTCGTAACGGATGATGACGACATCGCCTTCGTGCACGCTATCTTCCAGGATGGCAGCGACGGCCGCGTCCTGGCTCTCGAACACGCGCGCCTTGCCCGAAAATTTCAGGATGCTGTCATCGACGCCCGCCGTCTTGACGATGCAGCCCTTTTCGGCCAGGTTGCCGTACAAGACGGCCAGGCCACCATCTTGCGAGTAAGCGTGGGCCTTGTCGCGGATGCAGCCCGTGCTGCGGTCGGTGTCGACGGCAGCGAAGCGCTCCGACTGCGAGAAGGCGGTCTGCGTCGGCACGCCGCCCGGTGCGGCGCGGAACAGTTCATGCACCGCCGGATTGTCCGTGCACATGATGTCGTTTTGCGCGATGGCGTCGGCCAGGGTCGGCGCGTGGATGGTCGGCAGGGTGGTATCGAGCAAGCCAGCACGCGCCAATTCGCCCAAAATCGCCACGATGCCGCCCGCGCGGTGCACGTCTTCGATATGGTATTTATCCGTCATCGGCGCGACCTTGCACAGGCACGGTACCTTGCGCGAAATGCGGTCGATGTCGGCCATGGTAAATTCCACTTCCGCCTCGTGTGCGGCGGCCAGCAAATGCAGCACGGTGTTGGTCGAGCCGCCCATGGAGACATCGAGCGCCATGGCATTCTCGAAGGCGGCCTTGGTAGCGATCGAGCGTGGCAGCACCGAATAATCGTCCTGCTCATAATGGCGCTTGGCCAGCTCCACGATCAGACGTCCAGCGCGCAAGAACAGCTGCTGGCGGTCCGAGTGCGTGGCCAGGATGGTGCCGTTGCCGGGCAGGGCCAGGCCCAGCGCCTCGGTCAGGCAATTCATCGAATTGGCGGTGAACATGCCGGAGCAGGAACCGCAGGTCGGGCAAGCCGAACGCTCGATTTCGTCCACGTCGGCGTCGGAAACGCTGCTGTCACCCGCCTTGATCATGGCATCGACCAGGTCCAGCTTGATGATCTTCTGGGTGCCGTTGACAACCTTGATGACCTTGCCCGCTTCCATCGGGCCGCCCGAGATGAAGACCACGGGGATGTTGATGCGCATGGCGGCCATCAGCATGCCCGGCGTGATCTTGTCGCAGTTCGAGATGCACACCATGGCGTCGGCGCAGTGGGCGTTGACCATGTATTCGACGGAGTCGGCGATCAGGTCGCGCGAGGGCAGTGAATAGAGCATGCCGCCGTGGCCCATGGCGATGCCGTCATCGACGGCGATGGTGTTAAATTCCTTGGCCACGCCGCCGGCCGCCTCGATTTCGCGCGCCACCATCTGCCCCAGGTCTTTCAAATGCACGTGGCCAGGCACGAATTGCGTGAACGAGTTGACGACGGCGATGATCGGCTTGTCGAAGTCGCCATCCTTCATGCCGGTGGCGCGCCACAGGGCGCGGGCGCCAGCCATGTTGCGGCCGTGGGTGGTGGTGCGGGAGCGGTATTGCGGCATGATGGGGTCCTTCCAAGGATGATTGATGCCTGACTGCGCGGATTTTCAGCAAAACCCTGCATACAGTGGGGATACACCAGATTGCCTTGCGCGCGCGCCACTGTCAAATATATGATGCGCGTGTCTGTGAGTCTTTTTTCATATCACAGCATTCAATCTGCATGGAAACACATATGAATCTTGAACTGCGCCAGTTGCGCTACTTTGTTACCGTCGCCGAAGAGTTGCACTTTGGCCGCGCCGCCACGCGACTGCACATGACGCAGCCGCCGCTGTCGCAAACCATCATGGCCCTGGAAGAACTGCTGGGTGCGTCCCTGTTCGTGCGCACGCGCCGCGAAGTGCAACTGACGCCAGCCGGCACGGCCCTGCTGCCCGAGGCGCGCCGGCTGCTGGCGCAGGCGCTCGATTTACCCGCGCTGGTACAGCGCGCCGCGCAGGGCGAGGCGGGGCGATTGAGCCTGGCCTTCGTTTCCTCGGCCGACTACAGCGTGTTGCCGCCTTTGCTGCGCGCTTATCAGACTGCCTATCCACAGGTGCAGATCCAGTTACAGGAAGCCACCTCCGACCTGCAGCTCGACGAATTGCTGGCCGGGCGCACGGATGCGGGGCTGTTGATTCCGCCCCTGCCCGAGAAGGCGAAAGGGGCGCTCGATTACCTGCCCGTGCTGACCGAAGCGCTGGTGCTGGCCGCGCCGTCCTGCCTCGACCTGTTGCAGATGCCCGGCCCCGTGAACCTGCGCGACCTGCCGCCCCTGCCGCTGATCATTTTTCCGCGCGCAATTTCTCCCGCCCTGCACGACGCAATCCTGGGCGTGTTCCGCGCCGCCGGCATCACGCCGCAGATCGGCCAGCAGGCGATACAGATGCAAACCATCGTCAGCCTCGTCTCGGCTGGCATGGGTATCGCGCTTGTGCCACAATCGGTATCGAATCTGATGCGCCCGGGCGTAGAATACAGGCCGCTGCAGGACGCCACGCCGCTGGTGGAAACCGGCCTGGCCTGGCGCCGCGACAATCCGTCTTCCGTGCTGCAAGGCTTTTTGGCGCTGCTGCGCAAGCAGATAAGCGCTACTGCCAGCTAAATTAAGTGGCCGCTAAGGCAAAAAACTGCTGGCGCCGCCATACTACGCAACCTTGGCTTTACATACATATAGAAAGAAACCCCATGCTGATACACCCGATGCCCGACCCGATAGCCATCCAGATCGGCCCGCTGGCCGTGCACTGGTACGGCTTGATGTATGTGCTGGCCTTTGCCCTGTTCATTATCCTGGGCCGCGTGCGCATCAAACAGGCGCACATCGCCGTGCTGGGCTGGCAGAAGGAAGACCTCGATGACATGCTGTTCTACGGCATGCTGGGCGTGGTGATCGGCGGGCGCCTGGGCGAAGTGCTGTTCTACCGCCCCGAATATTTCATGCACAATCCGCTGGAAATTTTCATGGTGTGGCACGGCGGCATGTCCTTCCATGGCGGCTTCCTCGGCGTCATCGTGGCCATGTACCTGTGGAGTCGCAAGGCCGGTCGCTCGCTGTTCGACGTGCTCGACTTCATCGCCCCGCTGGTACCGCTCGGTTATGCCGCCGGCCGCCTGGGCAACTTCATCAATGCCGAACTGCCGGGCCGCATAGCGCCGGAAAGCTTGCCGTGGGCCATGCAATGGCCGGGCATTGCGTATCCCGTGCACCCGTCGCCGCTCTATCAGATGCTGGTGGACGGCATTCTGGTGTTCATTATTCTGTGGCTGTATGCACGCAAGCAACGCCCGCGCATCGCCGTAGGCGCCGTCTTCACCCTGCTGTACGGCTGCGCGCGCTTCTTCACGGAATACTTCCGCACGCCGGACTGGGAAGTCGTGTGGCTGGGCGTGCCGATCACCTCGGGCCAGATGTTGTCCTTGCCAATGATCGTCGGCGCCATTGCGCTGCTGGCATGGGCGTATAAAAGCCAGGTAATGGGCACGCCGCCCACCAAGCCCCGCCCGGCCTGAGGCAGGGCTTAGGCTACGCTTAGGCTACGCTTAGGCTACGCTTAGGCTACGCTTAGGCTACGCTTATGCTACGCTTATGCCTCGCTTATGCCTCGCTTATGCCTTTAACTTGCTTGTAATGACTGTCCATTGCGCCGGCGTCACCGGCGTGATGGACAAACGGCTGCCCTTCTTGAGCAACAGCATGTCTTCCAGCTCCGGCGTCTGGCGCATCTCGGACAGGGACAGCAGCGCCGTCTTCTTCACGCCGCGCACGTCGACGCTGATCCAGCGCGGCTGCTCAAACGTAGCCTTGGCATCGAAATACTTGCCACCTGCTTCAAACTGGCTATGATCGGGGTAGGCGCCGCTGGCCACTTCGGCCACGCCTGCCACGCCCGGCTGCGGGCAGCTGGAGTGATAAAACAGCACGCCATCACCCACTTGCATGCCATCGCGCATGAAATTGCGCGCCTGATAATTGCGTACGCCGAACCACGGCAGGGTGTGCTTGGGCGCGGCCATCAAGTCGTCGATACTCACTTCATCGGGCTCCGATTTCATCAGCCAATATTGTTTCATCCAGACTCCGTATCACAGCGACAGGCGTAAAAAAACGGTTGCGCATCGATGCGGCAACCGTTTTCAGTTGTAGTGCAAATTGGGCCCCGCCTGTGCCGCTATGCCGGCATCCCGAACCAAACGGTTCAAGGTGGTCACGTTAGTTCAATTTCGGGTTCGTCGAACGAGCGACGCTCACTCCCATCGAACAAAATTCGCAACCGATGCGCATAAATGGTTCAAGGAATATATGGCAATCGCGAACACCGCAGGGTAAGCATGAGTTTACTCCTTTGAGCGCGCATCGCAAAGACATATCGTGCCGTGCCCGCTTAAAATCCCGTGTGCAACACCGAACAAAGGCGTGGCGAGAGGCGGCGAAGTGTGACAAGGAAATCCTACTGTGCGCCTGCACAGTAGCCACGATTGAGTGTTTAAAAAAGATTTTCCTGGGGCGTCAGGGCACTGTCGAGCACCGTGTGCATGGCCGAGATCTTTTGCTTCACTTCCATTATCGTCAATTCCGACAGCGGGCCTTGCGGCGACTTCACGGAGAGGAATTCCGCAGCCACACCCAGGGCGGCCAATACGGCGATGCGATCATTGCCCTTGACCTTGCCGGCGTCGCGGATGGCTTTCATTTTGCTATCGAGATAGATCGCCGCTTCACGCAGCGCGCGCTCTTCACCATCGCGGCACACCATGCTATACGACTGGCCCATGATATTGACATCGACACGCGCCATTACGCTTCCTTCTCGTTCTCGGTAGGGTAGGCGCCCGCTTCCGAAGCGGCTTGCTCCAGGCCAGCTTGCACCAGTTCGGGAATTTTTTCCAGCAATGCTTCCACGCGCTCCTGCGCCTCGCGCATGCGTTGCACATACTGGGCGTTCTCGGCGGCCAGCGCGGCATTGTCCTTGCGCAGTTGCGCGTTTTCACGGCGCAGCGCGTGGGTCATTTCGGCCAGCAGACCGATTTTGTCGGATAATTCATTGAATTCGGAAATCATCCCGCCACTATAGGGCGGACGCTCCCCGGGCGTCAATCGAATCAGGTCGCTGTCACACATATTTACATCAATGCAGGGCAGTTGGCGGACATTACACGATTTTTCCGGCGCTTTTCGTCAAGTGCGCGCATCTTCCAGCGCCGCGATGGCAGCGTTTTACTCGTCGACGTAATCGGCTTCGATATCGAGTCCGCCATAGCGGTTTTCGCAAGAGCGGCGCGTCAGCGTCTGTTGTCCGCCCTTGCCGTCAAGCAGCATCGTCAAGTCGCGGCAAGTACGGCGGTAGCTGCCAGGTTTGGCATCCGTGCGCGAGGGCGTCAGGCGCACTGCCAGCGGCGCCGCATTGCCCAAGCCCTTGTTGCTCCACTGGCGCGTCTTGCCATCCTCTTCATCTTTCAAAGTGCGCACGGCAGCCGTCAGCAGCGCTTGCTGCTCCTTGGCATTGAGCTTGGCCACCGTCACGTCCGACAAGAAAGGCCGATACACGACGGGTGCGGCATCCTTGCCCTGTACGTCCCACTTGCCGCTGTTGTGCGAACAGGTACGCCGGCTCAAATCCTGCGACTTCTCACCCGCCGTGACGACGAATTTCAGATCGCGGCAGACGTGCGCCTTCAGACTGAACTCCGTCATGCCGGAGTTGCTGAAGCTATACGTGACTTTTACCAGCCCGCCACTATTGCCGCCGTTGCTCCACACCTGCGCTGCCTGCTCGTCGTCAGCCTTGTTCAAGGCGTTGAACAAGTCGCCCAGCAACATTTCCTTTTCCTGCGGCGTCAGCGTCGCCACGCTGATCTCGTCGACGATGCTAGGCGTTTGCGCGGCGGCATTGCCCAGGCAGGCGAGGCCAATGACGGTGGCGTTCAACAGGTGCAAGACGGGATGGGGAATCGGCAGTGGCATGCGGTTCTTTCTGGCATAAATGCTGATATTGATATGCAATTGCAATCATCTTATCAAATTCCATAGTCAAACTCTGTTTCCTGCGCGTACAGGAACGCCCCTCGTCTGCCGAGCATGCTAGAGTCGCGCCTGTTGCTGACGCCCGGCAAGTTGGCTTGCGCCAGCGCAAACCCTGTGTAAATGCAGGCTGCGCAGAACGTCCAAGCATATCTTTCCGGTGAATAAGCCCTTGAATAAGCCCCCTACCGTCCCTATAATTAGCACTCGTTAGTAGAGAGTGCTAACAAACTCTTTCGTAGCAATCCTCAGGACATGATGGTGCTTGCCAGACCACTGCAGGGAACGCTACGCGGCGGGCGACGCCGCGATGCACTACTGCCGGATAAAGGCAAGAACAGCATGACATGGGGTTTGCTTGACCGTTGCGGGCTGCTTTCAACGGCGGTCACTGAAAGCACGTCTGGCGCTGTGCCAGTCATGTATTCATTTAGCAACACTTATCCATTGAACTTTAAGGAGTTTTGTATGAATCTGCGCCCATTGAACGATCGCGTCATCGTCAAACGCCTCGACCAGGAAACCAAAACTGCGTCCGGCCTCATCATTCCTGATGCAGCTGCTGAAAAACCGGATCAAGGCGAAGTCCTTGCCGTAGGCAATGGCAAGATTCTCGACGACGGCAAAGTGCGTCCTCTGGATGTCAAAGTAGGCGACCGCGTCCTGTTCGGCAAGTACGCCGGCCAAACCGTCAAAGTTGACGGCGATGAGCTGCTGGTCATGCGCGAAGAAGACATCATGGCGATCGTCGTCAAGTAATTGTTTCCACGTTGTAGACAGATACATCCCGAAACTCAGGAGAATTGAACATGGCAGCTAAAGAAGTAGTATTCGGCGACGCAGCGCGCGCCAAGATGGTCGAAGGCGTCAATATCCTCGCCAACGCAGTCAAAGTAACGCTGGGCCCGAAAGGCCGCAACGTGGTCCTGGAGCGCTCGTTCGGCGCCCCTACCGTCACCAAAGATGGTGTGTCGGTAGCGAAAGAAGTTGAACTCAAAGACAAGCTCATGAACATGGGCGCGCAAATGGTCAAGGAAGTTGCTTCCCGCACCAGCGACAACGCCGGCGACGGCACCACCACCGCGACCGTGCTGGCCCAAGCCATCGTGCGCGAAGGCATGAAGTTCGTTGCCGCCGGCATGAACCCGATGGACCTGAAGCGAGGTATCGACAAAGCGGTTGCCGCGACGGTCGAAGAACTGGCGAAAATCGCCCGTCCTTGCACCACCACCAAAGAAATCGCCCAAGTTGGCGCGATCTCGGCGAACTCGGACTACTCGATCGGCGAGCGTATCGCTGAAGCGATGGAAAAAGTCGGTAAAGAAGGCGTCATCACGGTTGAAGACGGCAAGTCGCTCAACGACGAGTTGGACATCGTTGAAGGCATGCAGTTCGACCGCGGCTACCTGTCGCCATACTTCATCAACAACCCAGAGAAACAAGTTGCCGTACTGGACAGCCCATTCGTCCTGCTGTGCGACAAGAAAATCTCGAACATCCGTGACCTGCTGCCGGTACTGGAACAAGTCGCTAAAGCTGGCCGTCCACTGCTGATCATCGCAGAAGACATCGAAGGCGAAGCGCTGGCAACCCTGGTTGTGAACAACATCCGCGGCATCCTGAAGACCTGCGCAGTGAAAGCACCTGGCTTCGGCGACCGTCGCAAAGCCATGCTGGAAGACATCGCTGTCCTGACCGGCGGCCAAGTGATCGCTGAAGAAGTCGGCCTGACCCTGGAAAAAGTGACCCTGGCCGAACTGGGCCAAGCGAAACGCATCGAAGTGGGCAAGGAAAACACCATCGTCATCGATGGCGCCGGCGAAGCTGCCTCGATCGAAGCACGCGTGAAACAAGTGCGTGTACAGATCGAAGAAGCGACCTCGGACTACGACCGTGAAAAACTGCAAGAGCGCGTAGCCAAACTGGCTGGCGGCGTTGCCGTGATCAAGGTTGGCGCAGCCACCGAAGTCGAAATGAAAGAAAAGAAAGCCCGCGTTGAAGATGCACTGCACGCTACCCGCGCTGCCGTGGAAGAAGGCATCGTTCCTGGCGGCGGCGTAGCCCTGCTGCGCGCACGCGCCAACATCACGGTCAAGGGCGACAATCCTGATCAAGATGCTGGTATCAAGATCGTCTTGCGCGCAATGGAAGAGCCACTGCGCATGATCGTGCAAAACGCTGGCGAAGAAGCTTCGGTCGTCGTGGCAGCCGTACTGGCTGGCACGGGCAACTACGGCTACAACGCTGCCAACGGCACGTATGGCGACATGGTGGAAATGGGCGTTCTGGATCCAGCCAAAGTGACCCGTTCGGCGCTGCAAAACGCCGCTTCGATCGCTTCCCTGATGCTGACAACCGACTGCATGGTCTGCGAAATCGCTGACGACAAAGCAGGCGGCGGCATGGGCGGCGGCATGGGTGGTATGGGCGGCATGGGCGGTATGGACGGCATGATGTAAGCCCGGCGTCCCCGCCCGCAGGCGACGGCGCGCGGGGATGCCTATGCCGGGCCAGGACAGACAGGCCAAAAGCTGTTTGCGCCTGCCCGGCAGCCCCGAAAGCTATCTTCTACGGAAGGTAGCTTTTTTTTCGTCGATTGCTTAGACAAGCCCCTTAGGCTCGCCAGGCGATTGCCGGCCTGCGTGTTTTGCTTTAGCATGGCCGCCATCGTCCCTCTTTCTCATGCTCACCACCATGCCGCCACGCGCCTCCTCTTCCAAAACCACCATCATCGCCGGCATCCTGGCCGGCTTGCTGGCCGCCGGGCTAGGCGCTTTTTATCTGCACCAGCGGTCCGCACAGCACGACGGCAATCCACCTGCCGCGAGCAGCCAATCGGCGGCGCAAGAGCAGAACGCGCGCGCCGTCGATGCGCTGATGGCGCTGCCGGAAATCAAGGCCTGGTCGGCGCATATCGAAAAAGCCTCGGGCGGACGCGCGCACGGTGCGGTGATGGAAACGTCGCCCGAGACACGCCTGGTCGATGGCGTCGTTTGCTACCAGCTGAGCTTTTTCGAAAGCACGCCGGAAGCGGCCCACCGCTGGGAAAGCTTTGTCGTCACGCCCGATGGCAAGCGCATCTTCGTCGACGACAGCGTCACAGGTGAGCTGCTGAGCCTGGAACAATGGCGCAAGGACAGCGCTCCCATGCAGCGCACCGCCACCCAATAAACGCTCCTACGCCGGCGCGCCCTGTGGCGCCGCGCCGCGCACGCGCGCCACCCACCACACCGTCCACAGCGACAACGCCGCCGCCAGCCAGCCATTCCAGCCATAACCGCTGATATGGCCGGCTGCGTCCGTGTGCAAGCTCAAGCCGCCCAACCAGGCGCCCAGGCCGCTACCCAAACTTTGCAGGGCCGAATTAGCGCTGAGAAAGGCGCCGCGCTGCTGCGGCTGCGGGATGCTGGTCAGCAGCGCCTGCAGCGGGATGGTGCGGCCAGATACCAGGGCCATAAAAAATGGAAACAGCAACATCAGCGCCAGCAACGACAACTGCGGCAGGTGCGTGATGAACAGCAGCGGCGCGATCGACAGCAGGGAGACCCAGCGATACACCTGCTGCTTGCCGGCCCGGTCTGCCCATCGCCCGATCAGGCGCGCCGTGAAGATGGTGGCGCAGCCGCCCGTCAGGTAGACCCAGGTGACGTCGACCGGCGCCAGTCCCATATTGCCCACCAGCACAGGCGAAATGAAGGGAATGACCAGCATGCCCGCCGTCATGTTGACAATCGACAGGGAAAACGCTTCCAGGTGGCGCCGTTCCCTAAATAGCGCCAGCAGGTTCGGCAGCACCTGGCGCAGCGGCGTGGGGGCCGCGCCCATATGCGCCGTCAGCGAGGGCAGCACGCGCGCCGCGCCCAGCCAGATCAGCAGCGACAGCACGACCAGCAGGAAGAATGGCGAGGCCCAGCCAAAATGGGCGGCCAGCACCACGCCGATGGGCACGCCGCCCACGGCCGCCATGGCAAACGAGGTCATGACGATGCCCGTCGCCGCGCCACGCCGCTCGGCGGGAATCACGTCACCGATGATGGCCATGACGATGGCGCCCAGCACGCCGCCCGTCAGCCCCGCAAAGGCGCGCGACCACAGCAGCACATGGAAGTTCGGCGCCAGTGCGCAAGCCAGATTTGACACGGTAAACAGGCAAAACATGGTCAACAGCAGCTTCTTGCGGTCGAAACGGTCGATATACGTGGCCGCCAGCAAGCCGGACAGGCCCGCGCACCACGCATAGGCAGAGACAGCGCCCGAAACGGCTGCCGGGCCGATATTGAACGCCTGCATCAGTTGCGGCGCCAGCGGCATCATCACCATGAAATCCATGATGACGGTAAATTGCGTCAGGGCAAGCAGCCACAACATCGCGCGTTCGCGCCCCGGCGTCAGCAGGGGCACGGGTGCGGGTGCGGGCACCGCTGCGGCCATCATGCCAGCGCCTCGATATCGCTACGGGCCTGGCGCAGGATGGCGCGCACGGCATCGAGGCGGCGGGCATCGGGCTCGGCGGTGCGCCCGCGCGCCAGTACCGCTACCTTCAGTTCGTGCATCAACTGACGCAGATCGTCGTCCGCGCCGGCCGGCGCATCGACCCTGGCGGCAATCGCGTTGACGTAGGCGCGGTTCGCTGCCAGGAAAGCCAGTCCTTCCGGCGTGATGCTGTGCAGTTTCTTGTTGCCATCGAGGCTGACAGCCACGTAACCGTGCCCCACCAAGCCATGCATGAGCGGATAGATGGCGCCGGGACTGGGCGCATACGCGCCACCGGCGCGTTGCGCGATGGACTTGATGATGTCGTAGCCGTGGCGCGGCTTGTCGGCGATCAATTGCAGCACCAGGTAGCGCAAGGTGCCTGCATCAAACATTTTCGGCCCGCGCGCAACAGGGTTGCCAAGCGGGGCCGCCGTCTCTCCCTGAGCGTGGGCCGCCGCGCGCACGGGATACGCGCCGCGTAACAGATGGAGCATGCTGATTCCTTAAGATATATC
The DNA here is from genome assembly GCF_029892305.1 of Janthinobacterium sp. CG_23.4. NCBI lineage: Bacteria > Pseudomonadati > Pseudomonadota > Betaproteobacteria > Burkholderiales > Oxalobacteraceae > Janthinobacterium > Janthinobacterium sp. CG_23.4. Next base: position 3,828,268 of record NZ_JARXUX010000001.1, read on the forward strand.
GTAAGAAGATATATCTTATGTTGAAAAATAGCACAACACAAGGTTTACTTTCTGGCATCGAAGCCCGATACTCGGCCACATGCCCGCCACCACTGTCCGCCCGCTCACGCCAGACGACGCCAGCACCTATCGCGCCCTGCGCCTGACCGGCATCGCCGAACTGCCCGCCGCTTTCTGCACCACGCACGCCGCGGAAAGCGGCTTGCCGCTGGCACAGATGGCACAGCGCTTGCGCGCCACCTCGCACCAAATAATATTTGGCGCGTTTAACGAAGAACAATTGATCGCCATTGCCGGCCTGCGCCGCGAACCGATTGCCGTCGTACATGACAAGGCCAGCTTGTGGGGCGTGTATGTGGCACCGCAGGCGCGTGGACGCGGCGCGGGACGGCAACTGACGCAGGCAGCCATCGCACACGCCTGCGCCATTCCCGAACTGGGCTGCGTGCGCCTGGCCGTGGCGCAGGATAACCACGCGGCGTTGAGCCTCTACCTGAGCTGCGGCTTTACCCTGGCAAACGGCCCCGCCGCGAAAGGCATGCTGCCACTGCAGCTATTGCTGCCCCGCCCCGCTCTTGCAAGTGCCCGTGCAAGTACGAGCGCAAGTGCCGAAAGTAATGTCTTTATGAAAATCAATACCTTACAAATCCCTGCGAAATAGCGGACAGGCCGTTTTTTCTGTTGCAAGCAAACGCGGCAGGCCTTAGCATCGCGGCTTACAAAAAAAACTTGGGGAGAGCCAATGTCATCGGCCGAGACACAAACCGCCACGGGCAAGATGCCCCGGCAAATACCGTACATCATTGCCAACGAAGGCTGCGAACGCTTCAGCTTTTATGGCATGCGCAACATCCTGACGCCATTCCTCATCAGCACCTTGCTGCTGATGATCCCGATCGACCAGCGTACGGGTGAAGCCAAGCACGTCTTCCACACCTTCGTCATCGGCGTGTATTTCTTCCCGCTGCTCGGCGGCTGGCTGGCCGACCGCTTTTTTGGCAAGTACAACACCATCTTCTGGCTCAGCCTCGTATATTGCGCCGGCCATGCCTGCCTGGCCCTGTTTGAAAACAGCGTCAACGGTTTCTATTTCGGCCTGTTCCTGATCGCCTTCGGCTCCGGCGGCATCAAGCCCCTTGTCGCCTCGTTTGTCGGCGACCAGTTCGACCAGACCAACAAGCACAAGGCCAAGCTGGTATTCGACCTGTTTTACTGGATCATCAACTTCGGCTCCTTCTTCGCCTCGCTGCTGATGCCGATGTTTCTGCGCGACTACGGCCCGTCGATCGCCTTCGGCATTCCCGGCCTGATGATGCTGGCCGCCACCATCGTCTTCTGGATGGGCGCCAAGAAATACGTGCACGTGCCGCCGGCGCCGCCGAATCCCGATTCGTTCACCCGCGTCGCCCGCACAGCCTTGATGGCGCGCGTCGATGGCGGTTCGCGCCCCGGCCTGTACGTGGCCTATGTCGGCGTGATCGGCGCCCTGTATGCGTTCTACAGCATTCCAGAATGGGGTTTCGTGATTTCAGCGTGTACCGCGCTGGTCTTGCTGCTGGCCTTCGGCAGCATCGGCACGGCCATGCAACTGGAACGCGCGCGCGGCATCCATCCTGACGAAGCCGTCGAAGGCGTGCGCGCCGTGCTGCGCATCCTCGTCATCTTCGCCCTCGTGACGCCCTTCTTCTCGCTGTTCGACCAGAAGGCTTCGACCTGGATCGTGCAAGCGAACACCATGGAAAAACCAAGCTGGTTCCTGCCGGCGCAGATGCAGGCGCTGAACCCGATGCTGGTGATGCTGCTGATCCCGTTCAACAACCTGGTGCTGTACCCGATGCTGAACCGCTTCGGCCTGGAAGCGACGGCCCTGCGCCGCATGACGGCCGGTATCGGCTTTTCCTCGCTGGCCTGGATCGTCATCGGCTTGCTGCAGTTGGCGCTCGACAGCGGCAATGCCGTCTCCATCATGTGGCAAATCCTGCCGTATGCCTTGCTGACGTTCGGTGAAGTGCTGGTCTCGGCCACGGGCCTGGAGTTTGCCTACAGCCAGGCGCCAGTGTCGATGAAGGGCGCCATCATGAGCTTCTGGAATTTGTCGACCACGGTGGGCAACCTGTGGGTGCTGATCGTCAACCGCAGCGTCATGAACGAGGGTGTGATCGGCAAGATTGCCGAAAGCGGCATCAGCGTGACGGCCTTCCAGATGTTCTTCTTCGCCGCCTTTGCTGCCGTGGCCATGCTGGCCTTCGGCCTGTATGCGCGCAACTACAAGATGGTCGACAACTACCGCCAGGCCGCAGTGCCGGGCAAGGCATGATCCAACAGTAAGCTGAGCAAGAGCGCCCACGCAACACATCGTGGGCGCTTTGCCTGTCCTCGTCAGGTCGTCACCGTCGGCGCATCGCGTCCCGTGCGTTCGCGGATCTGCGCCAGCTGCTGCGCCACCGCGATCAGCCCCGCCAGCGCTTGCTGGGTCGCGATGTCATGCTGCGCCGGATCGGCTTCGTAGCGCTCCAGGTACAGGCGCAAGGTGGCGCCTTCGGTGCCGGTGCCGGACAGGCGCAGCACGATGCGCGCGCCATCGGTCATGATGATGCGGATGCCCTGCTGCGTCGCCACGCAGCCGTCGACCGGGTCGGTGTAGCTGAAATCGTCGGCCAGCGCCACCGTGTAGCCACCGAACACCTGGCCCGGCAAGGCGGCCAACTGGTCGCGCACGGCCTGCATCAACTGCGTCGCGCCAGCGCTGTCGATGTCTTCATAATCGTGGCGCGAATAGTAATTGCGGCCATACGTGGCCCAGTGCGCGCGCACAATCTCTTCCACCGATTGTTTTTTCTCTGCCAGCAGGTTGAGCCAGAACAGCACGGCCCACAAGCCATCCTTTTCACGCACGTGATCCGAGCCCGTACCGTAGCTTTCCTCGCCGCATAAGGTCACCATGCCGGCGTCGAGCAGGGTGCCAAAGAATTTCCAACCCGTCGGCGTCTCGTAGCAAGGGATGCCCAGCGCGCTGGCAACCCGGTCGGCCGCGCCCGAGGTCGGCATCGAGCGGGCAATGCCCTTCAAGCCGGCGCGGTAGCCGGGTGCCACGCTGGCGTTGGCGGCCAAAATCGCCAGGCTGTCAGATGGCGTGACGTCAAAGTTGCGGCCAACGATCATGTTGCGGTCGCCATCGCCGTCCGAGGCGGCGCCAAAGTCGGGCGCCGCATTCACACCGTCTCCGGCCGCCATGATGGCGATCAACTCTTGCGCGTTGACGGGATTGGGGTCGGGATGGCCGCCGCCAAAGTCTTCCAGCGGCAGGCCGTTGATGACGCTGCCCTTGGGTGCGCCCAGCATGCCTTCCAGGATAGCCGTCGCATACGGGCCGGAAACGGCGTGCATGCCGTCAAAGCAGATGCGCGTCCCGCCCGCGAACAGGGCGCGGATAGCGTCGAAGTCGAACAGCTGCTGCATCAGTTCCGCGTAATCAAGAACCGGGTCGATCACCTCAACCACCATCTGTTCGATGCGCGCCAATCCCCGCACATCGAGGTCGATGTCGGCCGCGTCGCTGATGCGGTATTGGCTGATGGTTTGCGTGCGCGCATAGATGGCCTCGGTGACCTTCTCGGGCGCCGGGCCGCCATTGGCGATGTTGTACTTGATGCCGAAATCACCATCGGGGCCACCGGGATTATGGCTGGCCGACAGGATGATGCCGCCGCTGGCGCCATGCTTGCGAATGACGCAACTGACGGCCGGCGTCGACAGGATGCCGCCTTGCCCCAGCAGCACGCGCGCATAGCCATGCGCGGCCGCCATGCGCAGCACCGTCTGGATCGCCGCGCGGTTGTAATAGCGGCCATCGCCCCCCAGCACCAAGGTCTGGCCGCGACAGTCGCCGAGCGTGTCAAAAACGCTCTGCACGAAGTTTTCCAGGTATTGCGCTGCGCTGAAGAGCGTCACCTTCTTGCGCAGACCCGATGTGCCGGGCCGCTGGCCAGCAATCGGCGCCGTATTGATGATTTGAATAGACATATTGCCTCCCTATTAACTTCTGATGATAACGCATGCCGGGCAAGCGACAAAGCGATGTACGGCTTCTACGGTGCGCCAAGCCGCTGAGTGCCGTATTCGCCGCACATGCAATAGTTAAAATCATGCTCATCCTTGGCATTCCTGGCCGCAAACTCGAACATCGAACATCGGACGCCGTGACCTGCGAGCAGGCCACCGCCCGCAATCAGGCGCCCCCTGTCGCAGTCCACACCACACTCTTGCACGTCTCACAACTCCACACTATAATAGTAATAGTTCTCATTACGATTTAAACCCTCCCCCGGACTCTGCGCGCAGTCGCCTGAAGATGCGCGGCCGGGTGACACGCTGCGCCAGCCAGGCATCACCGCCAAGCAAGTCTCCATCTCGAACACGCCATTTGCAGCACTACGGCCGTCTTTTTCATTGCACATAAAAAGTACAAGGGATACACCATGCACATCATCTCCATTGCGCTCTGCGGCGCTCTCGCCAGCACTTTGCTGGCCGGCCTTGCCTTGCCACCGAGCAAGGATCACGACTGATCATGCAAGCGCCTGCCCATACCGAATCGACTGACGCGGCTGAAAAAATGCCACGCCTGCGGCTCTGCGCCGGGGCGATATACCGCCTTGGCGTGGCCTCACGCAGCCTGGCGGCCATCGTTGGCGGCTATATGCTGACCGCACTGCTTACCATGCTGCTGTCGGTAAGCCTGCCCATGGCCCGTGCCGAAGCCGTCATGACGGCCACCGTGCTGTCGTTTGCCGTCTACACCTGCGCCGTGATGTGGGTCTTCGCCACGCGCAGCGCCCTGCGCGCCTGGCTGGGCCTGTTGATTCCCGCCGCCGTCATCGCCGCCATCTTGCAATTGCTCGATGCACTATCCTGGAGTCTCGCATGAAAGAAGGTTTCCGCCAGTCGATGGCATGGCTACACACCTGGTCCGGACTGCTCGTCTGCTGGATTTTGCTGCTGGTGTTTTGCACCGGCACGGCCAGCTATTACCGCCATGAAATCACCGTGTGGATGCAGCCTGAGCTGCATGGCGCCGCCGCCAGCCAGGTAAGCACCGAGGAAGCGACCAAGGTCGCGCAGCAGGCCTTGCAGGAGAGGGCCACGGGCGCCACGCGCTGGCTTATCAGCCTGCCCGACGAGCGCAATCGCGCTACCCAGCTGGGCTGGAGCAAGCCGTCGCAACCGGGCGAAAAGACGCGCGGACGGCGCGGCAACTTCCACCGAGAAAAAACCGACCCCGCCACGGGCGAAGTGCTATCGAAGCCGCGCGACACGCGCGGTGGCGAGTTCCTCTATCGCCTGCATTTCAACCTGCACTACATGTCCGCCATCTGGGGCCGCTGGATCGTGGGTTTTTGCACCATGTTCATGTTCGTCTCCATCATCAGTGGCATCGTCACGCATAAGCGCATCTTCAAGGATTTGTTTACCTTCCGGCCGAAAAAAGGCCAGCGCTCGTGGCTGGACGCGCACAATGTGAGCGCCGTGCTGGCACTGCCTTACCACATCATGATCACCTACACGGGCCTGGTGACGTTGATGTTCCTGTACATGCCGTCCGGCGCCACGGCCGCCTACAAGGGCGACCAGGATGCCTTCTTCGCCGAAGCGTTTCCGGGCCGCGCTGGCGACAGCAAGCCGGCCGGCGTGGCCGCGCCGCTGACATCGCTGGCGCCGCTCGTGCGCCAGGCAGAGCTGCAGTGGGGCGACAAGGTCGAGCGCATCTCCGTGAATCACCCGGGCGACGCCAACGCCAGCGTAACGCTGTCGCGCGCAGCCGGACGCAGCATGTCGTCGAAGCAGCCGTCGATGGAATTCGATGGCGTTTCCGGCAAGTTACTGTCGACCAATGGCGAGGCGCTGCCTGGCGCAGCCGCCACACACGGCGTCATGGTCGGCCTGCACATCGCCCACTTCGGCGGACCGCTGCTGCGCGCGCTGTTCTTCCTGTCCGGCCTGGCCGGCTGCGCCATGGTCGCCACAGGCGCCCTGCTGTGGGCCGTCAAGACGCGCCAGAAGCAGGCCAAGGCGCTGGCCGCCGGCAAGCGCGCCAGCTTCGGCCTGCGCCTGGTCGAAGCACTCAATATCGGTGCCATCGCCGGTATCCCGATCGCCTTCGGTGCCTACTTCTGGGCTAACCGCCTGCTGCCGGTCGGCATGGAAGAACGCCCGCAAGAGGAAATCGCCTGCTTCTTTGGCGCATGGGCCATGGCCGCCATCATTGCCCAGCTGCGTCCCTCGCGCGCCATGTGGCGCATGCAGCTGGCCGTGGGCGCCTTCCTGCTGGCGTCCCTGCCCGTACTGAACGTTTTCACCACCGAGTCGCACCTGGGCATGACCCTGTTCCTGGGCCGCGGCCCCGTGGCGGTGGCCGCCTTCGACCTGGTGGTGCTGGTGCTGGGCCTGGGCCTGGCGTATGCGGCGTTCAAGTTGAAACCGCTGCCCGTGAAGGCGGCCAAAACCACCCCCGCCGCCAAGCCGGCAACGACGATGGAGGCCGCGTGATGGAGCTGCTGTCCAATTTCCTGGTCTTTGCCCTGTGCTATGCGGGCTTGTCATCGCTGTGCCTGGCGATGGACCGCCACTACGCCGACCTGCACGGACGCGGCGCAGAACCGCCCGCGCCGCTGCGCCGCCGCTTGCAGTGGACGGGGTCGCTGACGCTGGCCGCCGGCCTGGCCTGGGCCATGCATATCGCCGGCGGCGGCTATGGCTTGGTGTACTGGATCGGCAGCCTGACGGGCTGCGGCTTGCTGCTGATCTGGCTGCTGCCTTACGCGCCGCACCTGGCGATGCGCCTGGCGCGCCTGATCGGCGGCGCAGCCGTGCTGGCGGCCGTGCTGCTGGCGGCGCTCTCCATTACGCCGGGCTAGGCGTCTTGAGCAGCACCTCGACATCCTCGGGCGCCATGGCGCGGCCGAGGACATAACCAAACGCCTCGTCGCAGCCCATCTCGGCCAGCAGTTCCAGCTGCGCGCTGCTTTCCACCCCGCCGGCGATGCTGCGCAGCCCGAGCGTGCGTGCCATCGCCACGATGGCGCGCACCATGGCGCTGTCGCCGCCCGGATTGCCCAGGTCGTCGACGAAGCACTTTTCGATCTTCACGGCGTCCGTGGGAAAGCGTTTCAGATAATTGAGCGACGCGTCGCCCGTGCCGAAATCACTGATTGCAATCGCCATGCCCAGCTGACGGAATTGATGCAATATCAGTTCGCAGTTCTGGTTGCGGTCGATCAGAATGCCGGCGGCGATTTCCAGTTCGATGCAATGCCCGGGCACACCGGCCGCTTCCAGCACGGCGGCGAAATTGCGCGCAATATCGCGCTGGTAGAACTGGCGCGCCGACAGGCTGACGGACACTGTCAGCAACTGCCCCTGCGCAATCCACCTGCGCGCCTGTTCCACCGCAGTGGCCAACACCCAGGCGCCCACCGGCAAGATCAAGGCACTTTCTTCCAGCACCGGCAAAAAATCGAGCGGCATCATCAGTCCCAGTTCCGGGTGCTTCCAGCGCAGCAGCGCCTTCACTCCCGTGATCCTGCGCGTCTTCAGGTCCATGCGCGGCTGGTAAAACAGCGTGAATTCCTTGCGTTCGAGTGCATGGCGCAGAGCCGTCTCGAGGATGGTGCGCGAATACGACTGCGCCTGCATGCGCGCGGCATAACGCAAACAAGTGCCAGGCGCGCGGCGCTTGGCAGCGTACATGGCCAGGTCGGCTTTTTCGATCAGTGCATTGACGTCGTCGTCATCGTCCGGGTACAGGGCCAGGCCCACGCTGGCCGCCACCGCCAGGCTGTATTCGCCGATGACAAAGGGAGCGGCGATGGCGGCGACGATTTTTTCGGCCACCCGCTCGGCATCATGCGCCGTGTGCAGCTCCGTCAGCAAGATGATGAATTCATCGCCGCCCTGGCGCGCCACCGTGTCGACCTTGCGCACGCACTGCTGCACCCGGCGCGCGAACTCCGTCAGCACCTGGTCCCCGACGTCATGCCCCAGGCTGTCGTTGATGGATTTGAAGCGGTCGATGTCGACGAACAGCACGGCCAGCAAGCCCTGGTGGCGGCGCGCGTAGGCGATGCCGTGCTCGAAGCGGATCTGGAAATGCAGGCGGTTCGGCAAGCCCGTCAAGCCGTCGTGGTGGGCGATGAATTCCAGCTGCTGCTCGGCGCGCCGGCGCGCCGACACATCGTGCAACAGCAGTACGGCGCCACCCTGCGCCAGCGGCGCGCAGCTGTACTGGACGTCGATACGCTTGCCATCGAGATGGCGCAGCAGCACGGCGCCGCGCGCCACTTCCAGCACTTCCTGCTGCGCCACGCACTCGCGCACCTGGCGCGCCGCATCGATGGGGCTGCCGTCATGGAACAGCGGCAGCAGCTGTGTCACGGGCTGGCCCAGACCATCGTCGCCCAGCAGCCCACCCATGGCGCTGGCGCGGGGATTCAAGTACTGCACCACGCCATCGTGGTCGGTGCCGATGACGGCCGCCGGCAGCGCGTGCAGCAGCGCCAGCGCATCGGCCATGCGCTGGCGCTGCCCCGCCTGCAGCATGACTGCGGCAGCATGGCGCCGCCCCCAGGCGCGCGCCGCACGCCACTGGCAGGCCAGCAGCACGCTCAGCATCACAGCCATGCATAGGCATAGGCACAGTGCCAGCAGCAGCAGCGCCGTCATGCATCACCCGTCAGGCGGAAAGTGAAGGACATGCTTTTCCTTTGCAACACGCGCCATGCGAGCGGGCGCAGATACATGCTGAAAGGAAATAGTATAAGAATTTAGGCGCGATATTTGCCTGATCGGACACCGCTTGACTGGCATCAAGCGGTGCGGGACAAGCCTGCGTCAGGTCAGCGACAGCCTGCGGGCCGGCGCAGTGAGACCGGCAGTGGCATGCAGTTTGAAGATGCTGACGGCATCGGCCAGGCTGGCTGCCTGCTGCTGCAAGGCGTCTGCGGCGGCCGCGGCCTGCTCCACCAGCGCCGCATTTTGCTGCGTCACGCCATCCATCTGGCTGATGGCGATGCTGATCTGCTCGATGCCATCGCTCTGCTCCACGCTCGCCACGGCGATCTCGCCGATGATAGCGTTCACGCGCTGCACGCTGCTGACCACGTCATTCATCGTGCGTCCTGCCTGGCCGGCCAGCACACTGCCCTCTTCCACCGTACGCACGGATTCGCCGATCAGCTGCTTGATTTCCAAGGCGGCCGCCGCCGACCTGTGCGCCAGGCTGCGCACTTCCGAGGCGACGACGGCAAAGCCGCGTCCCTGCTCACCCGCACGCGCCGCTTCCACGGCCGCATTCAGGGCCAGGATATTCGTCTGGAAGGCGATGCCGTCGATGACGGCGATGATGTCGACGATGCGCTTGGACGAGTCATTGATATGGTTCATGGTCTGCACCACTTGCGCCACGGCCTCGCCGCCGCGCTGCGCCACATCGGAGGCGCCGCTGGCCAGCTGACGCGCCTGGTCCGCGTTGTCGTTATTCTGCCGCACGGTGGTGGTCAACTCGATCATCGAGGCGGCCGTTTCTTCCAAGGAACTGGCCTGTTCCTCGGTGCGCGAAGACAGATCCATATTACCTCTGGCAATTTCGGTCGACGCCGTGGCGATGGCATCCGTGCCGACCCGCACGCGTCCCACGATATCGGCCAGGTTACCACTCATGGCCTTCAAGGCACGCAGCAGATCGCCGATTTCATCGCGGCTGCTGTCGGCCACCACGGCGCGCAAGTCGCCGGCCGCCACTTGCTGGGCGATGCCGACGGCCGCACCCAGCGGCACCGTGATGCTGCGCACCAGCCACCACACCGTGGCGCTACCGACGACCAGGATCAGCAGCACGGTGGCCAGCATGACGATACTGGCGCTGCGGTTCGCGGCGGCGTCCTGCTCCTTCATCTGCGCCATCAAGGCGTGCGACTGTTTGCCGATGCCAGCGACGATAGCGTCGATCTGGCGCGTCGGTTCGCGGTCCATGCCTTTCACCAGCGCATCGACCGTCTGGGCACTTTCGGCGCGCGCGCCGTCGTACTGCTTCAGCGCCGCCAGATAGCTCAGGCCCAGCGCATCGTGCGCCTGCATGGCTTTCGCCACGGGTGCCGTATCGAGTTTCAAGGCCGTCATCAATGACTGCAGGCCGGCCAATTCCTTGCGCGTTTGCGCGCCGCTGGCGACAAACGCTTCGCGGTAGCGCTGGAAGGCGGCCGCATCGCCGCCGCGCAGCAGGATGTTTTTCCATTCCTGCACCTGGATCTTGAATTCCACCTGCGCGCTGCGCGCCGCGTCAACCGCTTCCGTCAAGGCCACTGAGCGCTGCATGGCATCGGCACTGCGCGTGCTGGCCGCGTCGAGCGCGCTCCAGCCACGCACGCCGACGAACACCAGCGCAATAAAAAAGAAAGCGCCCAACAGACCCAGGCGGACGGAGATTTTCAGATTCGCTAATTGCATGTGTTTCTCCCGGCGGCAAAAACAGGCTGGCAACAAAATTGCTGCCAAAAACATCTAATTCTCACCAAATAGGCAAATCATGCAGCCCATGCTGTAAAAAACCAAGCGGCACTTTCGCTAGAGAAAAACTTTCAGCATAGAAACAACAAATTACAAGGAAATATTGACTGAGTAACCATATTGCCGGGCGCGCAGCATGGGCAGGCCAGCAATCTTACCCACAGCACCACTCATGCAGGCCACTGCATCGGATCGGTCAACAGCTGATACATCACGTAGGCGTCGACATAGCCCAGCTGCGCGTGGCGGTAGGCCAGCGGCAGGGTGCCGATGATGCTAAAACCCAGCTTTTTCCACAGGGTGACGGCGGCCAGGTTGGTGCTGACGACGAAGTTGAACTGCATCGCCAGGAAGCCGGCACGGCGCGCTTCTTGCATGCAATGCACGCCCATCAGGCGGCCCACCCCCACGCCCTGCGCGGCCGGATCGACCATGAACAAGGCATTGGCCACGTGCGCGCCATGCCCCGGCTGGTTCGCTAGCAACCTGTACATACCCAGCAGGCGCTCGCTGCCCATCACGGCGACATAGCTTTGCACGCCAGGGCCGAACCAGTAGGCGTGGCAGTCTTCGCGCGAGGTAGCGGCGGGAAAGGCGCAGGTGTCGCCGCCGGCCACCAAAGTCTGGAAAATCGGCCACATGGCCTCGAAGTCGGATTCCAGGGCAAGACGGATGTCAATTTCTTTCAAGGTGCGCCTCCGGCAGCAAAAGTATGCGCAGATTGTCGGGGATTTGCGCCGGGTCGTCCAGTGGCATACGCATCGCCATTTCAGCGCCCCAGGCGAAAATTCACGCTCCCAGGGCGTCCCTCCAGATGCAGGCGCGCACTGGCACGCGGCGCTTCGCTGACGATCTTGCCACGGCGTAGTACCAGGCGCCGCGCAGCGCGCAGGCGCAGCGCTTCCACCGTAGAGCTGCAATCGAGGATCAGCAAGTCCGCATGGCAGCCAGGGGCAATGCCATAGCCATCGAGGCCCAGGATGCGCGCTGGCGTTTGCGTCACCGCCAAAAAGCACTCGTGCATGGCTTGCTGGCCCGTCATCTGCGCCACGTGCAGCCCCATGTGCGCCACTTCCAGCATATCGCCCGAGCCGAGGCTGTACCACGGGTCCATCACGCAATCGTGGCCGAAGGCGACAGCGATGCCGGCGGCCAGCATCTCGGGCACGCGCGTCATGCCGCGCCGCTTCGGATACGTATCGTGGCGCGCCTGCAGGGTGATGTTGATGAGAGGGTTGGCGATGGCTGCCACACCTGCCTCGCGGATCAGCGGTAATAGTTTGCTGACGTAATAATTGTCCATCGAATGCATGGACGTCAGGTGCGAACCCGTCACCCTGCCCTGCATCCCCAAGCGATGGCTGTGGAAGGCCAGGGTTTCAATGTGGCGCGACAGCGGGTCGTCCGACTCGTCGCAATGCATGTCCACCATCAGGCCCCGCTCGCAGGCAAATTCGCACAGCAGGCGCACCGATTCGGCGCCGTCGGCCATGCTGCGTTCAAAATGCGGGATGCCACCCACCACGTCGACGCCCATGGCAATGGCGCGCTTCAATTGATCGAAGGCGCCGGGGCTGCGCAAGATGCCATCCTGGGGAAAGGCCACCAGTTGCAAGTCGAGATACGGCGCCACTTGCCGCTTGACGTCGAGCAGGGCTTCCACGGCCAGCAAGCGCGGGTCGCAGATATCGACGTGCGAGCGGATGGCCAGCAAGCCGCGCGCCACGGCCCAGTCACAATACTGCAGGGCGCGCTCCACCAGTGCATCCTGCGTCAGCTGCGGCTTCAGTTCGCCCCACAAGGCGATGCCTTCAAGCAGGGTGCCGGAAGCGTTCACGCGCGGCAAGCCATAGCTGAGCGTGGCGTCCATGTGGAAGTGCGCATCGACAAACGGCGGCGTGACCAGATCACCTGCGGCGTCGATCTCTTGCGCACCCTGCACGGGCAAGGCAGGGCCGACGGCGGCGATGCGGCCGTCGTCGATGGCGATATCGATGGCGCGGCGCCCATCGGGCAAGCTGGCATTGCGGATGACTAAGTCCATGCGAACACTCCTTGAGTTGATTACGCTGCCTGGTGCTTGAGCTACATTGCCATTGCAGGCGTTTTTCGTGGGATGCTGCAGTGCAAGAAGGCGGCCACTCACAAAAGCATCGCCATACATTGGCCGACAACACCTTGCGCATGCGCAAACTTCCCACCAATGCTAGCAGGCCCACAAATAGGGCAAGCATACGCCACGCGGCCTGCATAAAATAACTTTCAACTAACTCGAATCACCGCTAGACTATGCATATTGCATTGCATCATAATTAATCCATCATCAGCTATTTAGCACGCTAGCTACTTTACAAAACGCGGCCCACTCTGGTTTTCGGGATTTTGCAGAGCGTTTTGCCAGCATTTTAATCCGTACAAAGGAGTAAATATGTTTCCGCTTCCTGAACACCTTTCCAGCGCCGCCAAATCGCAACTGGAAAGCCAGTTGCAAATTTTCAACACCCTGACCGGCAAAGTCTTCGAAAGCGCCGAGAAAATCATCGCCCTGAACCTGAACGCAGGCAAGGCTGCCCTGTCGCACACGGCAGAAACGGCGCAGCACCTGCTGGCAACACAGGACCCGCGCGACTTCTTTCGCTACAGCACCAGCCAGGCGCAGCCGAACATCGAAAGCGTGCTGGCATACAGCCGTCAGCTATTCGGCATCGCCTCGAGCACCCAGGCGCAATTGCTGGCCTCGGCCAAGGCCCGCCTCGATGCCGCCGCCCCTGCTAGCGTCACGTCAGTGAGCCAGCCGACGCTGGCCGTCGCCGCTCCTGCTACTGAACCGGCCGCCGCACCGGCACCAGCGACAAGCGCGCCGGCCCATGCCGCCCAAGTTGCGCCAGCCAAGCCTGTCGATGTGGCCAAAACTGCCGCCAAGCTAGTGCCCGCTCCCGCCGCTGTTGCTGCGCCAGCAGCCAAGCCAGCAAGCCAGCCAGCGGCAGCGCCTGCCAAAGTTGCCGAGAAGCTGGCCGACAAGCCCGCCGTGCAAGCAGCCGTGCAAGTAGCCGTGGCCAAGCCAGCGATCAAGCCCGCCGACAAGCCATTTCCTTCGAGCAAACCAGCCGCCAAGCCAGCCAGCGCCGTTGGCAAGAGCATGGCCAAGATTACCGTGAAACCAGCAGCCAAAGTTGCGTCCAAGGGCACGCCATCGAAACAGCTCGACATGCTGGGTGGCAGCAAAGGCAGCGGCCGCAAGCAAGGCCACAAGTAAGGCCGCAAGCAAGGCCGCAAGCAAGGCCGCAGCTTAAAGCGGCAGCAGCAGCGCCGCAGCGCGCACTACAACGGGCCACGGCCCGTTTTTTCTTGCGTGCCCGTCCACAGCGCGCTTTTCCACCTTGTTGTATCCTACGCGTACTTTCAGTCTGCGGGCCCGTTCTTCCGCCCCGCGACATCCCATTACAAAAAACAAAAGGTAACCATGAGTTTATCGAGGCTCATCGCCGGCTTCGTGCGTCAGCACAGTGCGGCGTATGCCGCCGCCGCCGCCATGCTGGCCGGCGTCGCCGCACTGACCGTCTGGATCCCCCGCCGCGTGGGCGCCATCATCGACGCACTGGCCGCACACCGCATGACGACGAACGAACTGTGGCTTGAACTGCTGACCCTGCTCGCCTTGGGCGTCGTCATCTACTTCCTGCGCGTAGGCTGGCGCATTACCCTGTTCAAGGCCGCCTACCAACTGGGCGTGATGCTGCGCACGCGCTTCTACACGCGCATGTCGCAGCAAGGCGCCGCGTTTTACCAGAACCAGCGCACGGGTGACCTGATGGCGCTGGCGACGAACGACATCGACGCCATCGAAATGGCGGCCGGCGAAGCCATGCTGGCAGGCTTCGACGGCAGCTTGACCTTGCTGATGGTGCTGGGCATCATGCTGCTGGGCGTGGACTGGCGCCTGGCCTGCATCGCCCTGCTGCCCTTCCCGCTGATGGGACTGGCCTTCTGGCGTATCTCCAGCCATATTCACACGGCATCCACCGATTCATTAACACGCTTTTCAGCGCTGAACGAACATGTGCAGGAGTCGCTGTCGGGCGTGCGCACCTTGCGCGCGCTAGGCCTGGAAGAGCGCAGCAGCAAGCAATTTTCCACCCTGGCCGGCCACGCGGCCAACGCCAGCCTGACGGCGCAGCGCTGGGAAGCGGCGTATGAACCGGCGGTCGGCCTGACCCTGACGACGGCGACGGCGCTGACCCTGGGGCTGGGCGGCTACCTGGTGTGGCACGATCAATTGACCATAGGCGCGCTGACGAGCTTTTCCATGTATCTGGGACAGCTGATCTGGCCCATGTTTGCCGCCGGCTGGGTACTGTCGCTGATCGAACGGGGCCGCGCCGCCTGGCAACGGCTGCAGCCGATGCTGGACGCGCCGCTGGCGATCGACGATCATGGCAGCATCGCCACGCTGACGCCCGGCCCGCTGCAACTGACGGACATCGGCTACGCCTACGCGGGCCAGACGACGCCGGCGCTGTCCGGCATCTCGCTGCTATTGCAGCCAGGCCAGACCCTGGGCCTGGTCGGGCCCACCGGCAGCGGCAAGTCGACCCTGCTGCGCGTGCTGCTGCGCCAAGTCACGCCACAGTCAGGCACGGCTACCTGGAATGACCAGCCGCTCGATGCATATGCCTTGCATGCGTTGCGCGCGGCCATCAGCTGGGTGCCGCAGGAGTCCTTCCTGTTCTCGGCCAGCATCGCCGACAATATTGCCCTGGCGCGTCCCGACGCCACGCGCGAAGAAGTGGAACGGGCGGCGCAGCTGGCCGATATCCACGATGACATCCTGCAATTTCCCGAAGGCTATCTGACGCATGTGGGAGAAAAGGGCATCACCCTGTCCGGCGGCCAGCGCCAGCGCGTGGCGATTGCACGGGCCTTGCTGGCCGACAATGGCTTGCTGCTGCTCGACGATGCCCTGTCAGCCGTCGACACAGGCACGGAAACGCGCATCCTGCAGCACCTGGAAGAACTGCGCCGGCGCCGTCCCGAACGCAGCGCCATCATCGCCAGCCACCGCCTGAGCGCCGTCGTGAATGCCGACCTGATCCTGGTGCTGCGCGATGGCCACATCACGGAAACGGGCAAGCACGACGCGCTGATGCAGCGCGACGGCTGGTACGCCAGCCAGTGGCGTTATCAACAACTGGAGGCCAGCCTCAATGCCATCTAAGACCGACCAAGCCAACAGCACCACGCAGTCCGTGCGCCGCCAAGCCGCGCAAGCGATCGGCCTGCTGCGCCGCGCCGCCGCGCCCGACCTGCGCCATTTATATTGGGCCACATTCTGGCTGATCCTCGCCGCCGCGCTGGAAGTGACGGGCCCCATCCTGGGCAAAGCCCTGATCGACCAGCACTTGCTGCCGCGCAACCTGGACTGGACCCGCATGTCGCTGCTGCTGGGCGGCTGCCTGCTGACGGGCTGGATCGCCTCCGGCCTGCGCTACCTGCAACTGGTGCGCCTGTCCGGCCTGGCCATGCGTTCGGTGCAGCGCCTGCGTGAAAGCGTCTACCAGCACGTGCTGCGTCTGCCGATGGCCTTCTTCGACCGCGCCATTACGGGGCAATTGGTGAGCCGCGTCACGAATGACACGGAGGCCGTCAAATCGTTGTACGTGCAGGTACTGTTCGTCATCCTCGACAGCTCCATCGTCCTGCTCGGCACCATGGCCGCCATGGCTTTCCTCGACTGGCGTTTGATGCTGATCGTGCTGGCCCTGCTGCCGGCCGTGCTGGTGATCGTCTTCCTGTACCAGCGCTGGAGCGCGCCAGCCGTCACGCGTGCGCGCGCCCTGCGCAGCGAAATCAACGGGCAGATCGCCGAATCGATCGGCGGCATGAGCGTGCTGCAGGCGAATAACGCGCAGCGCCGCTTCGGCGCGCGCTTCACGGGCATCAACCAGGACCATTACACGGCGCGCATGCAGGAATTGCGCGCCAACGCCTGGCTGCTGCGTCCCGCGCTCGACATGCTCAACATCGTGCTGCTGTCCGTCGTCATCTTCAGCTTCGGCCAGCGCGAAATGGGCGCCGTGGAAGTGGGCGTGCTGTATGCGTTCATCAGCTATATCGCGCGCGTGATCGAACCCTTGATCCAGATCACCATGCAATTTAGCCAGTTGCAGCAGTCGGTGGTGGCGACGGCCCGCGTCTCGGCCCTGCTGGACGAAGCGCAGGCGCTGGAACACGCACCGGGCAAGGCCAACAGTGACGCACACCCGGCGGCGCGCCACGGCGCACACGACGGCGACACGCCCGCCGTGGACATCGCCCACCTGAGCTTCGCCTACGTGCAAAACCAGCCCGTGCTGCACGACCTGTCGCTGAGCATACCCCAGGGTGCGTTTTTTGGCATCGTCGGCCACACGGGCAGCGGCAAATCGACTTTGCTGTCCTTGCTGCTGCGCTTTTACCCCGTCACGCAGGGCAGCATCGCCATCAACGGCAGCGCCATCGACAGCATAGCCAACGCGCATTTCCGCGCCGATGTCGGCCTGGTGCCGCAAGACCCCTTCCTGCTGGCCGCTTCGGCGCGCGAAAACATCGACATGGGCCGCGGCTACACGCAGCAGCAGATCGAGACGGCGGCGCGCGCCGCGCATGCGCACGACTTCATCGCCGCGCTGGAACACGGCTACGACACGCCGCTGGGCGAAGGCGGCTCGCGCCTGTCGTCCGGGCAGAAACAGCTGATCGCGATTGCCCGCGCGCTGGCCGGCCAGCCGCGCATCCTGCTGCTCGATGAAGCCACGTCGCGCATCGATAGCCAGACGGAGCAAATCGTGCAACTGGCCCTGAATGAATTGCGCGGCAAGGTGACCATCATCGCCATCGCCCACCGCCTGTCGACCATCCGCGAGGCCGAGCGGATCATCGTGCTCAACCATGGCCGCATCACGGAAGCGGGAGCGCACGAGGAACTGATGCAGATCGAGGGCGGCTTGTACCAGCGCCTGTATCTGCTGCAGCAGTTGGCGGTGTAAGAGGAGGTGCCTAGCCCTCGCGTAGCGCGACGTCAAGCGCAGCCTGGAGCGGGTGAGCGCCACCGACAAAATCGCGCTGGGCAAGGCCAAACTGTGGGCGCGTACTGAAGCGCAAGTCAGTATCCTGGAAGAAACAGCAAATTCGACGGCAACGCTGACGGCGACGGTGCGGCGCAGCATGGCGATGCTGGTGGAATCGATGCAGCAGGTGGCTGCCATCATGCACGAGATCACCAGCGCCAGTCACGAGCAATGCGCGGGGATCGGCAAGGTCAGCCAGGCGCTCACGCAGATGGACAATATCAGGCAACAGAACGCCGACCTGATTGAGGCCGTCGCCATCTTCCGCCTGAAGCGCAGCGCGCGGACCTCGGCCACCCTGCCCTCGCGTTAACTTGCAACTAAAGTGTGCATTTTTATAAATTTCTGTATCCCACATGATATTTCTTGATTGCAACAGATTATAATCTGTTGTAAAAAGCAACTTATTGTGGGGGGGGACTTTGGCAGACAGACAGAAAGGGGCATCGTGGCGCAAGGCGCATTGGCTGTTAGCACTGGCCTGCCTGCTGACGCCTGCTGCTCAGGCTCAAGCTCCGGCTCCGGCTCAAGCTCCGGCTCAAACTCAGGTCGGCAACCTTGAGCAGCATATCGCCGCCGTGCGTGAAGATGGCCGCTTCGTTCCTGCGCGCGCCCTGCAGCACCTGCAAGAGATAGAAACACAGGCGCGCAGCGCTCCCCTGCCAGTGCGCGCGGAATTCCTTACCCAACTCAGTACCGTGCACATGCGACTGGGGCAAAACAAGGTTGCCATGCAGGTGGCCGAGGAGCTGATCGCCTATGCCCGCCAGAACAAGAACGACGTGGCGCTGGCGAAAGGCCTACTTTGCAAGGCGTACATCACGTTTGCCCGGAACGAACGCAACGCCTCGCATCTGCTGGCGTTCGAGGCGGAAAAGATCGCCAACCGTACGGACGACCTGCCCGTGCGCGTGCAAGCGACCATCAGCGCGGGCCAGTCGTGGGCCGAGGAAGGCAATTTCCCGTTCGCGCTGACCAAGCTGCAGGCGGCCGTCGACCTGGCGCGCCAGAGCAATTCCCCCTACAGCCTGGCCGCCGCCCTAAATGCCCTCACGGTGCTATACACGCAGCTGCGCGAGTACGACAAGGGCTTCGAAGTGCTCGACGAGCTGCTGGCCGTCTCCGCCACCCTGGAATCTCCGGGCCGCATGGCGCAGGCGAAGAACACGGAATACGGGCTGGCACTGTCGGCGCAACAGCCGCAACGGGGCCAGCGCGCCCTGCTGGCAGCCCTGGCGCTGGAACGCCAGCTGGGCGCCCGCGCCATGGCGGCCGTTACCCTCGTCAATCTGTCGGACAGCTATCTGAAGGAAGGCGACTACGCGCGCACTCTGCGTTATGCGAATGAAGCCATCGACGCGGGTCGCCTGGTCAACGATGAACAAGTGGAAGCGACGGCGCGCCTCAATATCGGCCAGGCGCTGATCGGCCAGGGACGCTTACAGGAAGGCAAGCAAAGCGTGGCCACGGGCCTGGCCTACTACGAACGCACGGCTAATCAGCCAGACATGCAGGCCGTGCTGCTGGAATACGGCATGGCGCTGGAAAAGGCCGGCGACCTGCGTGGCGCCGTCACGGCGTACCACCGCGAGCGGGGCATTTCCAACCAGCTGTTCGAGAAGCAGCGGCAAAAGGCCGTGTATGAATTACAAGAAAAATATGAAGCGGAGAAGAAGCAGCGCCAGATCGAGCTGCTGAGCCGCGAAAATCAGCTCAAGAGCACCGAAATCGACAATCGCCGCCTGCAGCAGCGCGTGTGGTGGTTGCTGGCACTGGTGCTGGCCATGGCGTCCGTCATCGTCGGCTTGCTGTACCGCAAAGTGCACCATGCGAATGTGCAGCTGAAAGTCAAGAACCAGGAACTCAAGCGCCAAAGCTCGCGTGACCCGCTGACGGCCCTGTACAACCGCCGCCATTTCCAGGAATTCATGCGCAGCCATGCGGGCAAGGCGCAGCAGGGCTACGGCGGCACCGATATCGTGGGTGCGCTGTTCCTGCTCGATGTGGACCATTTCAAGCACATCAATGACCGCTACGGCCATGCGGCAGGCGACATGGTGCTGACGACGATCGCCGAAACCTTGCACGAGGTGTTGCGCGAAACAGACATGATCGTGCGCTGGGGCGGCGAGGAATTCCTCGCCTTCCTGCCTGCCGTCGCGCGCGACGGACTCGACGATATTGCACGGCGTATCCTCAACGGCATGGCTGCGCAAGTGATCCATTACCAGGGACAAGCCATCACGGTACACGTATCCGTCGGCTTTGCCCCCTATCCGCTGGCACCGCTCGGGCGGCAACTGACGTGGGAACGCAGCGTCAACCTGATCGATATGGCGCTATACCTGGCCAAGGCGCACGGGCGCAACCGGGCCTACGGCTTGCGCGCCTTCCAGCAGGTGGAAAAAACGACGCTGGAAGCGGTGGAGCAAGACCTGGAGCGCGCGTGGCGCGACGGCTTTGTGGATTTGAGCGTGGTACTGGGCAGTACCGACGGCATGGACGCTGCCGATACAGCGACGGCGGCGCATGGCAGGCAGGCTAGCGCCAACGACGGCGTCGCCGCACCAGCCATCACTGGACGGTAGATACGCGAGCCGGGCCGGCAGCAGCCAGCCCGGGCGCAGTGATTACGCAGATTACTTGTGCGCGGCGTCCTGCATCTTTTCGCCGGCTTTTTCCACTTTCTTGCCGACGGCATCAGCCGCTTCGCTCATTTTCTTGTCGGCGTCAGCGGCGATCTGATCCATCTTGGCACCCGTATCGGCAGTCGCCTGGCTCACGGCAGCGTCGGCCTTGCTAGCGGCAGCCTTGATGTCGGCTTCAGCCTTGGCAGCGGCCGCATCGATCTTCTGGCCAGCTTGTTGCGCAGGACCTGCGGCGACATCGCTTTGCTTCTGGCAGGCAGCCAGAGACACAACCATCATCGCGGCGGCGCATACGCTCATCCATTTTTTGCTTGCTTGCATGATATTCCCTTTCATTGTTATCAAAAGACACAGATCAATGCGCAATATACACCTGCCTAAGATTATCTAGCGTACGCTAACGCACATAAAAACAGGCCTTTATGGCGTAGTTGTAAGCAATGGTATCTTGCATTTTCAAGCTGCTTTTCGCGCCGAGCCGGCAGGACAAGCGCCTTGCTTTGCACTACTGGGCCGGGGCCGGGACCGGGACCGCGACCGGGACCGCGTCCAGCAGCGAACGCTCGAGCAGTTGCGACAGCGCCGTGCGCAGCGCCTGCGTGCGCGCCGCCAGTTCCGGCCGCTTGTAGCGTTCGGCAGCGGTCAGGCTAGTTTCCAGGCAGATCCGGTCGCCCTTGGCAAGGCAAGCGTCGGCCGCATCGAGCCGGATGCTCGCTTGCGCCACTTTCACCTTGGCATCGAGTTCCACGGTGTCGGGATCGTCGCCCCAACGTTTCACATAGACGGCCAGGCGCGTGGCGGCCAAATCGGCCTTGCCCGCACCGAGCGCCTGCTTGACGCTGTCCTGCAACGCCGGCCATGCCTGCGCCCGCTGCTGTTGCCTGTCACAGGCGGCAGCAGACTTGGTGATGCTCGCCTGCAAACGCTTGATATGCGCGGCCGGTGCCTTGGCGCTTTTCAGTACGGCCAGCGCACTACGCGCCCCGTCAAGGTCGCACTGCAGCGCCAGCGCAGTGGCGGCCTCCACCTGCTGCGCCACGCTGGCCGGCGGGTCGGCGGGCTTGTTGAAGAACCAGATACCAATCAGCACCACGGCAGCAGCGATCCACGTGCGCAAGCGCACGGGCGGGCGCGGCGGCGGCACAGAAGCCCGGGCGACCGATTTCGCGGGCGGCGCCTTGGCTGGCGCAGCAGGCGGTGCTGGCGAGGCGGGCTTGGGCACAAAGGCAGGCTTGGGCGCAGCAATAGCTGCGGGGACAGGTGCAGGGATAGGCGCAGGAGTAGCAGCAGGGACAGGCGCAGCGACGGGTACCGGCGGCGGCACGCGCGGCAGTGGCGGCGGCACGCGCGGCAGTGGTGGCGCCGCAGCTTGCTCCAGAACTGGCACTTGCGCCACCTGGCGCGCGCCGCAAAACGGACAATACGCCACGCGCAGCAGCAAGGTGCCACCGCAAGCGGCGTTAATGCAAACATCATTCACTGTTTGAAGCACATTACAACCTTTTCCTGGAGTCATTCCACTGCGTTCTGCCGCAATATTACCTTACGCGCGCACCGCAACGACACACCCGCAGGGAGTTCCAAGGCAAGGATAGCGATCAAAAAAATGGCTCTGTCTCCCGTCAATAGGGGGACAGAGCCGATATTGTCGTCGCTTGCGGCGAGTCGCCGAAAACGGCAGAGCAAATGTTCAGCGCCAGCGAGCAACGCCCTCAGCATTTTGTCAGCCGCTCTTAGGCCTTGACGGGATCAACTTTTGCAATCACCGTGCGCGCAATGATATCGGTTGCCGGGCAAGTATCCATCGCGTCCGAATAGGCGAGCCAGCGTTGCAGGCTTTCCATACGACGGATGGTAATGCCCTTGCCATTGATGTAGCCGATCTGCTCGAAATTGGCGGGGCTGGTGGTCAGCTTGGAGACGGTGGGCGCGTTCTCGACCAGGCGGTCGTAAGCCTTGCGCGCCTTTTGCTCCCACTTGGCCAGCAGCGGGTCGTCGAAGCGGTTGCTTTCAAAATACACCGTGACGGTGCGGTCGTGATTGGCAAAGCCAACGATCGCCGCACTCTTGCGTATGGTCAGCAGGACATCTTCCTTGACGCCAGTGACGGGAACGAACACGGCAGCGCGCCCATCCGTATCGGGCCGCTCCATGGGAATATCTTGTCCGATTATGCTCATCACTTCACACTCTTAGTCATCGTCTGTAGGCTTATTGTCCCTGCATTACTGAAAGCGCGGCCGGCACAGGCGTACCTTTGCCGCTGCGACTGCTCACTTTCAAGCTGTGTATTAAATAATACATTGCGATAAAGCACTATACAAGATAATCAGGAACACCGCAGCCACAGGCCCTACACCGGATGGGCAATCGTGTAGCCTGCCGCAATCACTTTATAATACAGCCCTTACTTTACGCCGGACACCTCCGCACCATGACGCTTCCCGACAATGACACCAGCCGGCTCGATGCCATCAGCACCGCCGCCACCGAAGTGGCCGCGCAAAACGTGGCCGACCTGCTGGCCATGGCAATCTGTCACCGCCCGGATGAACCGGCGTTGATCGTCTGCGACAAGCGCAGCTGGCTCAATGTCGTGTTGACGCAAGCGTATCACCTAGCCTTGCCGGACGCGACTCTCATCGATTTCGACGACGTCACGCCCGACGCCGTGCTGGCCGCGTTCGCCGAACTGCCCGCCGGCAGCCTCGTCGTGCTGATACAGTCGACCAGCTTCCGCCTGGAAGCGTTCCGCATCCGCATCGAACTGTTCAAGCGGGGCCTGAAAGTGATCGAACACGTGCATTTATCACGCATGCCCGGCGTGCAGGGGCTGCACTACATCGCTTCGCTGGCCTACGACCCGGCCTACTATCGCGGCGTGGGCCATGCGCTGAAGGCGCGCATCGACCGCGCCCGCCATGGCATGCTCGACAGCGGCGGCGAGCAACTGGTGTTCGCCTCGCCGTTCGAAGCGGCCAAGCTCAACATCGGCGACTACAGCGGCATGAACAATATTGGCGGCCAGTTCCCCCTGGGCGAAGTGTTTACGGAAGCGCAAGACCTGGAAGCGGTAAATGGGCGCGTGCGCATCTTCGTCTTTGGCGACACGCACTTCATGGTCAACCGCCCCGACACGCCAATTACCCTGATCATCGAAAAGGGTCGCGTGACGGGCACCGAGCAGGCCACGCCGGAATTTACCGCCATGCTGGAGATCATCCGTGCGCATGAGGGCGAAGTGTGGGTACGCGAACTGGGCTTCGGCATGAACCGCGCCTTTTCGCGCGAGCAGCTGGTAAACGACATCGGCACCTACGAACGCATGTGCGGCATCCATTTGTCGCTGGGCGCCAAGCACGGCGTCTACACCAAGCCCCAGTTCAAGCGCAAGGATGCGCGCTACCACGTCGATATCTTCGCCGTCACCGAGGCCGTCTACCTCGACGACGAACGCGTGTACGCCGATGGCGCGTGGACGGTGGAAGCCGTCGCTTTCAACTGAGCCTCAGCTGAAAAATCCAGCCGCTTCCAGTTCGCGGTCCCACGGCGGCAAGGGCTGGTATTGGGCCACCAGGAAATCGATCAGCGCGCGCACCTTGGGCGATGGCTGGCGGCTGGCCGGATACAAGGCGCTCAAGTAATTCAACGGCAGCTCCCAGCCCGACAGCACGGGTAGCAGGCTGCCATCGAGCAGCTTGCGCCAGGCGAGAAAGGTGGTGCTATAGACAATGCCCAGGCCGCGCAGCGCCGCCTGGTGCAGCACCAGCCCGTTATTCGCCGTAAAACCTGCCTGCACGCGCACGCTCACCTCTTCGCGCTGCGCTCCTGCTCCACGCTGGAACTGCCAATTTGTGCCATCGGTCAGGTGGCTGAAATGCAAACACTGATGCTGCAGCAAGTCTTGCGGCACCTGCGGCATGCCCCATTGCGCCAGATAGGCGGGGCTGGCGCACAGCACGGCGCGACACGGCGCCAGCCGGCGCATGGCCAGCACGCTGCTGTCCGGGATGCCGCCGACGCGGATAGTCAAGTCAAAACCGTAGCGTATCGGGTCGAGCAAGGCGTCGTCGACAAATAACTCGGCCTGCACCTGCGGGTGCAGCAGGCTGAAACGGGCGACGGCATCGGCTAGCCAGACGCTGCCGAAACTCGATGGTGCCTGGATGCGCAGCGGCCCGGCGAGCTCCGCCCCGGCACCCGCCTGCGCCACGTGCGCCACCATGCGCGCCGCTTCCTGCGCCTGGCTGACGGTAGCCATGCAGGGCGCCAGGTAGGCGCGCCCCGCGTCCGTCAGGCTCACTTCGCGCGTGGAACGGTGCAGCAGGCGCGCATTCAGGCGCTGCTCCAGCTGCATGATGGTCTTGCTGACCATGGCGCGCGTCAGGCCCAGGCGCTGCCCGGCCATGGTGAAGCTGCGCTGGCGCGCCACCTCGACAAAGATTTCCATCGCTTTTAGTTGATCCATGCGAAGAATTGTCTTCGTTTTTGAGACAATCTGTCAACCGACTAGCAATTGTTTGCCCCCACTCCACCACCTACAATGGCATCTTTCTTTTTGTAACAACGCCTGACAGAAGCGTAGCGAGCGGAAGTGAGTTGTGGCTGAGAAGCGGAGCTGTGCTCTAGCACAGTGAGCCTCGCAAGCCGCAAATCGCGGGCGCAGTAGCTTATGTCAGGCGGAACCTGGAGACGCCATGCTGACTACATCACAACAAGAACAATACCAACGCGACGGCTACATTATCCTGCCCGACTTCAAGAATGCGCACGAAATCGCCGCCTTGCGCGCGCGCGCCGAGCAGATTGTCAACGAATTCGATCCCAGCGTCAGCCAGTCCATCTTCACCACGCGCGACCAGGCGAAGAACACCAACGACTATTTCCTCGCTTCCGACAACACCATCCGCTGCTTCTTCGAGGAAGAAGCCTTCGGTCCGGACGGTCAGTTGAAACAGGCCAAGTCCCTGTCGATCAACAAGATCGGCCACGCCATGCATGACCTCGACCCCATCTTCCGCGCCTTTTCGGCCGATCCGAAACTGGCCGAAGTGGCGCGCGACCTGGGCCTGGCAGACGCCCAGGTATGGCAATCGATGTATATTTTCAAGCAGCCCGGCATCGGCGGCGAAGTGCGCTGGCACCAGGATGCCACCTACTTTGAAACCACCCCCATCAGCGTGACCACCTTCTGGTTCGCGCTGGAAGACGCGACCCTGGACAACGGCTGCCTGTGGGCGGAACCGGGCGGCCACCGCGGCCCCCTGCACGAGCGCTTCATCCGCAACGGCGACGCCGTGCACGTGGAAAAACTCGATGCCATGCCCTGGCCCGACGACAGCACGGCAGTGCCACTGGAAGTGAAGGCCGGCGCACTGGTCTGCTTCCATGGCTTGCTGCCCCATTACAGCGCGCCAAACCGCTCGCCCGTCTCGCGCCACGCGTATACCTTGCACGCCACCGATGGCCAGACCGAGTACGCAAAGCATAACTGGATACAGCGCGACGCAGCGTTCCCCGTGCGGGGCTTCGTCTGATGCGCATCGACATCTACGCCGCCCACTGGGGCAATAACGACCTGTCGCCCGAGGTCTTCATCGACAAAGTGCTGACGGCAGGCTTCGACGGCATCGAAATGTCGCTGCCGCTGGACGCCGCTCTGCGCGAGGAATGGACGCAGCGTATCGCCAAGGCAGGCCTGAAACTGATCGCCGCACAGTGGGAAACCGTGTTCCACAGCGATTTTGACCTGCACCGCGCCGCCCTGGCCGAACTGCTGGAAAACGCCTGCCTGGCGCGCCCCGTGCTGGTCAACACGCACACGGGCAAAGACTATTACAGCCAGGCGCAGAACGCGCAACTGCTCGACCTAGCCGCTGCCATCGCGGCAAAGCACGGCGTGCCCATCGTGCATGAAATCCACCGCAGCCGCTTCAGCGGCCATCCCATGCTGCTGCTGCCGTATCTGCAGCAGTACCCGCACCTGGCATTGACGGCCGACCTGTCGCACTGGTGCTGCGCCTGCGAATCGCTGCTGGAAGACCAGCCACAGACCCTGGCGCAGGTGCTGCCGCTGGTGCGCCATGTGCACGCGCGCGTGGGCCACGCACAAGGGCCGCAGGTGGCCGACTTCCGCGCGCCAGAAGCAAAGGGTGCGCTCGACGCCCATCTGGCATGGTGGGATGCCATCGTCGCCATGCGCCGTGCGGCCGGCGCCGAACACATGACGTTTACGCCGGAATTCGGCCCCGCGCCATACCTGCAAACGCTGCCCTACACGCAGCAGCCGGTGGCCGACGCCTGGGAACAGAA
Organism: Janthinobacterium sp. CG_23.4; assembly: GCF_029892305.1. Taxonomy (NCBI): domain Bacteria; kingdom Pseudomonadati; phylum Pseudomonadota; class Betaproteobacteria; order Burkholderiales; family Oxalobacteraceae; genus Janthinobacterium; species Janthinobacterium sp. CG_23.4. Next base: position 3,854,894 of record NZ_JARXUX010000001.1, read on the forward strand.
CGTCGCCATGCTCCATCTGCTGCGCGCGCGGTATGCCGGCTAGGTAAATAGACGCGGTACGGCGCCGTATCGCCAGGTACGGCGCCGTACATTGCAATTAAATAGCGCACTATATATACTGTGCGCATGGATACCACCACCGCCCCCAACCCGCTGCACCAGGTGCCGCGCCTGGACAGCCAGCTATGCTTTGCGCTGTACTCGACCTCGCTCGCCATGAACAAGCTGTACCGCAAGCTGCTGCGCAAACTTGGCCTGACCTATTCGCAATACCTGGTGATGATGGTGCTATGGGAACGCAACGGCTTGACGGTATCGGAAGTGGGCGAGCGCCTGTTCCTCGACTCGGCTACCCTGACGCCTCTGCTCAAACGCATGGAGCAAGCTGGCCTGTTGACGCGTGCGCGGGCAGCCAGCGACGAGCGCCAGGTCATCATTTCCCTCACGCAGCAGGGCGACCAGTTGCGCCACGCAGCGGCCCTGCTGCCCGAAGCCATCCTGACGGCCAGCCACTGCAGCCTGGAACAAGTTGTGGACATGAAGCAACAACTAAACCAGTTGCGCGATAGTTTGATGAAAAGTGAGTAAAGACGCCAATCTACCGATCAAAATCAGGTAAAGCATCGCGCTGACAGCGGTAGGCAAAAGCTGGCGCAAAAGCTGCCTTCCTTTATTACAAATCGATACAAGGATGGCCCCACCCTGCGTATAGAATAGTTGCTACTATTTCCTTACAACAACATCAGGGTGAAAATGCGCATACCTTTCGGCTCCGTCGCCTCGTTGGCTCTCTGCTTTGGCGTCTCGGCTTTCGCCGCCGAGCCATTCGACGACAAGTTCCGCCAACTCGACAATGTGCTGCCCACCCCGAATACCTACCGCACCGCCTCCGGAGCGCCGGGCCACGCCTATTGGCAACAACGCGCCGACTACACGCTGCGCGCCACGCTGGACGAAGCCAGGCGCGAAATCGTCGGCAGTGGCAGCATCACTTACCACAACCAGTCACCCGATACCCTCGGCTACCTGTGGCTGCAACTGGACCAGAATATTTACAAACCCGATTCCGACGCGCGCCGCATGAGCACCGCGCCATCGCGCCAGGCGTGGGCCAAAACGGCAGGCGACGAGACGATGAAGTTCGACGGCTTGCGCAGCATGCTGGCGCGCGGCGACTTCCAGGGCGGCTTCAATATCCGCGCCCTGAAGGGTGCCGATGGCCAGCCATTGAAATATGTAGTGAACCGCACGATGCTGCGCATCGACCTGCCGCAAGCGCTCAAGCCGGGCCAGGACTTCGTCTTCCAGATCGAGTGGGATTACCGCATCAATGAACAGAAAGTGCTGGGCGGACGCGCCGGCTATGAAGTCTTCGACGACAAGAACGCCCTGTTCGAAGTGGCACAGTGGTTCCCGCGCATGGCAGCCTATTACGACGCGGCCGGCTGGCAGCACAAGCAGTTCCTGGGCTCGGGCGAATTCACGCTGGAATTCGGCGACTACGACGTGCAGTTGACGGTTCCTGCCGACCATATCATCGCCGCCACGGGCGAGCTGCAAAATCCTCAGGATGTACTGTCCGGTGCACAGCGCGAGCGCCTGGAAAAGGCCCGCAACAGCGACAAGCCTGTCATCATCGTCACGCAAAAAGAGGCCGAAGCGGCCGAAAAAACGGTGAGCCGCGCGCAAAAGACTTGGCACTTCAAGGCATCGAACGTGCGCGACTTCGCCTGGGCCTCGAGCCGCAAGTTCATCTGGGACGCGCAGGGCTATAACAAGGGCGGCAGCAAGCTGATGGCCATGTCCTACTATCCGAAGGAAGGCAATCCGCTGTGGGAAAAGTACAGCACGCAAGCCATCGTGCATACGATCGAACAATACAACAAGTACAGCATAGACTACCCGTACCCGACGGCCATCTCCGTCAATGGCCCCGTGGGCGGCATGGAATATCCGATGATCTCCTTCAACGGCCCACGCCCGGTCAAGGACAAGAAAACGGGGGAGCTGAGCTACTCCAAGCGCACCAAATATGGATTGATTGGCGTCATCATCCACGAGGTGGGCCACAACTATTACCCGATGATCATCAACTCGGACGAGCGCCAATGGACGTGGATGGACGAAGGCCTCAACACGTTCGTGCAATACCTGGCGCAGCAAGCCTGGGAAGAGAACTATCCGGCCTCGCGCGGCGAGCCGCGCGACATCGTCGACTACATGCGTAGCCGCGACCAGGTGCCCATCATGACCAATTCCGAGTCCTTGCTACAGTTAGGCAACAACGCCTACGCCAAGCCGGCGGCTGGACTGAACATCCTGCGCGAGACGATACTCGGGCGCGAACTGTTCGACTACGCCTTCAAGGAGTATGCGCAGCGCTGGAAATTCAAGCGTCCGACGCCGGCCGACTTTTTCCGCACCATGGAAGATGCTTCCGGCACGGATCTGGACTGGTTCTGGCACGGCTGGTTTTATACCACCGACCCGGTCGACATCAGCATCGACGGTATCAGCGAATATGGCGTGAGTTCGAAAAATCCGGAAACGGAAAAAGCCTGGAAAAAGGCGCAGAAGGATGCGCAACCCGAATCCGTTGCGAGCCGCGCCAACAAGGGTATGCCACGCCGTGTCGACGCGCATCCTGAACTGAAGGATTTCTACAACCAGCACGACGATTTTACGGTGACCAACAAGGACCGCAATGCCTACGCCGAAACGCTGGCGGGCCTGGAACCGTGGGAAAAGGACTTGCTGAAACAGGGCAAGCACCTGTACCTGGTCGACCTGTCGAACCTGGGCGGCATGATCATGCCGCTGATCCTCGAGATCGAACTGAAAAGCGGTAAAAAGTACGTCGAGCGCGTGCCGGCCGAAGTGTGGCGCTACTCACCAAAAAAGATCACCAAGGTCGTCATCACCGATGAGCCGATGGTGGGTCTGGTGCAGGACCCGTACTGGGAAACGGCCGATATCGACACCAGCAACAACGCCTGGCCGCGCAAGATCACGCCATCGCGACTGGAACTGTTCAAGAGCGAGAAGTCGCCCAAGGATAACCTGATGCGCGATTTCAATACGCCGCTGAAAGGCAAGCATGGCGGCGCGGACAAAGGCGACGAGGCGTGAAGCGCTGGCGCACGTTCGCGGCAAGCCTGCTGGCCTGCGCCAGCATGGCAGCAGGCGCGCACAATTTCCACATGGGTATCGCCGACATCAGCTATAACGCGGCCAGCGGCAGCACCGAAGTAGTACACACCTATACGAGCCACGACGTCGAGGCGTTACTGACGCAACTGTACCAGCGCCAGTTCGACCTGGGCCAGGAAGATAGCCAAGCGGCCCTGCGACGCTATGTCGAGAAACAGTTTTATCTGCTGGCGCCGGACGGCAAGCGATTGCGCCTGAACTGGGTCGGCATGAAGGTCAATGCAGACAACGTGGTGATCTTCCAGGAAATCGAGCACACGCGCCTGGCGCCCGCCACGCGCATCCACAACCAGTTGCTGATCGATTTCCTGCCCAGCCAGAGAAATACCCTCAATGTGCAAGATAGCGGCAAGATCCAGACGCTGATTTTCGACAGCCAGAATACGCAACTGCCGATCCGCTAAGCCTTGCCCCCACAGACCCATGACGCCACGCTATCTTTCCCTCCTCCTCACGGCGCTGTTTTCACCCGCCGCCCACGCTGACGACATCTTCCAGCGCGTGCTGGTCGACGGTTCACGCATGAACCAGCTCGGCGTGGCCGATGCAGCCAACGCCGGCAGCGTCACGCAACAGCAGCTCGCAGCACGTACCAGTTATCGGCCCGGCGAATTGCTCGAAGCCGTGCCGGGGCTGATCGCCAGCCAGCATAGTGGCGAAGGCAAGGCCAACCAGTTCTATCTGCGCGGCTTCAACCTCGATCACGGCACGGACTTGCGCACCAGCGTCGACGAGATGCCCGTCAACCAGCGCAGCCATGGTCATGGACAGGGCTGGACGGACCTGAACTTCCTGATTCCCGAACTGGCCATGCGCCTCGATTACAAGAAGGGGCCGTATTCGGCGGTGCACGGCGATTTCTCCTCGGCCGGCGCGGCGTCCATCATTTATGCGAACCGACTGACGCAGGGCATCGCCAGCATGGGGATGGGGCAAAACGGCTTTCGCCGCGCCCTGCTGGCCGACTCGTTTGACGCGGGCGACGGCAGCGTGCTGTATGCGCTCGAAGCGCAGCACAACGATGGGCCATTCACGCAGCCGGACCGCTACCGCAAACGCAATGGCGTGCTGCGCTACAGCCAAGGCTATGCCAACAACGGTTTCAACGTCACGGCCATGGCCTACGACGCCAGTTGGCATGCCACCGACCAGATTGCGCTGCGCGCAGTACAGGACGGCACGCTGGGTCGCTTCGACGCCATCGATGGCAGCGACGGCGGCAAGGCGCAGCGCTACAGCTTGTCGGGCGCCTGGCGCCAGACGACGGACGATATATCGTCCAAGGTCAGTGCCTATGTGATCGCCAACCGCCTGGCCCTGTACTCGAATTTCACGTATGCGATGGACGACCCGGATAACGGCGACCAGTTCGCCCAGCCCGATCGGCGCGTGACGGCCGGCCTGGAGGCCAGCCACACCTGGCACCACCACACGGACAAGGGCAGCAGCGATACCAGCATCGGTCTGCAGCTACAGAACGACAACATCCACAATGGCTTGTACAACACGCGCCAGCGGCAAATCGTGTCGCGCACGCGACAAGACCACATCGTCGAATCGAGCCTGGGCGTGTATGGCGAAAACAGCACGCGCTGGTCGCCCTGGCTGCGCAGCGTGGCCGGCCTGCGGGCGGACGCCTACCGCTTCGACGTACGCAGCGACCGCGCCGCCAATTCGGGGCAGGCCAGCGACCATTTGTTCAGTCCCAGCCTGAGCGTGATCGTCGGCCCCTGGCGCGAAACGGAGGCGTATATCAACATAGGCAATGGTTTTCACAGCAACGACGCGCGCGGCACGACCATTACGCTCGACCCGAAGACGGGCCAGGCGGCAGATAGGGTCACGCCACTGGTGCGCTCGCGCGCCCTGGAACTTGGCCTGCGCAGCAGCGCCATCGCCGGTCTGCAAACATCGCTGTCGCTGTACCGCCTGGACTTCGATTCCGAGCTGCTGTTCATCGGCGACGCCGGTGCCACCGAGGCGGGCCGCCCGAGCCGGCGCTACGGCATCGAGTTTTCCAGCTACTACAAGGCGGCCAGCTGGCTATCGCTGGACCTTGACCTGGCATATGCGCGGGCACGCTCGCGCGGCAGCGACCCGGCGGGCGACTTCATTGCCGGCGCCATCGAAGGCGTGGCCCAGCTGGCCATGACGCTGACGCCGCGCGGGCCATGGTCAGGCTCTTTGCGCCTGCGCTACTTTGGCCCGCGCCCTCTGATTGAAGATAACAGCGTGCGCTCGAGGGCCAGCGTGGGCTTGAATGGGCGCATCGCCTACCAGATCGACAAGACCTTGCGCGTGGAAGTCGAAGGCTACAACCTGGCTAACCGGCGCGACTCGGCCATCGATTACTACTATGCCTCGCGCCTGCCCGGCGAGGCGCAGCCAGTCGACGATATCCACTTCCATCCGGTGGAATCGCGCTCGCTGCGCCTGACACTGCTAAAGAATTTTTAGCTCAACAAACATAATTCCTGCTGGACGTAACACAAGAGTTGCCGCGAAGTCGTAGAATGCCAGGCTGGATAAACTGATACAGGCCGCGACCCGGCCCGCACCGCCATGAGCACTTCCGCACCGATCTTTACCGACCCGTCTTGCATCAAGGACGCCTTGCGCGATAACGGCTACGCCGTCCTGCGCCCGCAGGACGTGGCGGCGCTGGCAGGCTGCCCGCTGGCCGCACTGCGTGCGCTCGAGCCCAGCTGGAACAGCCTGGCGCTGGACAATTACCTGAAAGATGGCGGCCGCTATCGCCGCCGGCGCCACTCGTGCTTCGTGCAAGATGGCGCGCATCTGACACAGACAGCGCATCGCCCGCACTGGCAGCCAGTCGAATACAACGCCCTGCACGGCGGCATGCACCGCCTGTTCGAGCCAATCGAGCCGGCCATCGTCGCGCAAGCAGCCTGGCAACAGCTGATCCGTGCGCTCGGTGACGCCTGCTCGCAAGTCAAGGGCAAGCAAGCGTGGTTCATCGAGGCGCACCAGTTCCGCATCGATACGACCGATGGCATCGGTCGCCCAACACCGGAAGGCGCACACCGCGACGGTGTCGATTTCGTCGCCGTTCTGCTGATCGGGCGCGCACAGGTCAAGGGCGGCGAGACGCGCATCTTCGAAGCCCATGGTCCCAACGGCAAGCGCTTTACCCTGACCGAACCTTGGTCACTGCTGCTGCTCGACGATGCGAACGTGATCCACGAATCGACGCCGATCCAGCCCATCGGTGACCATGGCCACCGCGATACGCTCGTGCTGACCTATCGCGCTGGCCAGTTCCAGGGCGAGAATTAACAGATGGCGGCAACCTTCCCCGTGGCCAAAATAGTCACTGGGAAGTTACTTTTACAAACTTAAATCCGATATAGTCGCAAGATGTCGATCTTGCGCGCTCGCCGCGCCTAGCATCACCACACTGAAATTCTAGGAGAGGTCTGTGGACTCCAACAATCACATCAAGCCTGGCGAAATCGAGATCCTGATCGTCGAGGACAGCCCGACCCAGGCGGAGCGCTTGCGCCGCCTGATCCAGTCGCTGCACTACAATGTGCGCGTGGCGGCGAATGGGCAACTGGCCCTGGCCGCCATCCGCGAGCGCAAGCCGCACCTGGTGCTGTCCGATATTGTCATGCCTGAAATGAATGGCTACGACCTGTGCCGCGCCATCAAGTCCGACCCTACCCTGCGTGACATTCCCGTCATCCTCGTCACCTCGCTCAACGACCCAAAGGACATCATCCGCGGCATCGAGTGTGGCGCCGACAATTTTATCCGCAAGCCCTACGCGGAAGACTACCTGCTCAACCGCATCAGCCACATGCTGATGAACCAGAAACTGCGCAAGAACCAGAACGTGGAAATCGGCATCGCCCTGTACCTGGGCGAGCAGAAGCATTTCATCAATGCAGAACGCCAGCAAATCCTCGATTTGCTCATTTCCACGTATGAACAGGCAGTACAGGTCAACGGCGAACTGCAGGCGCGCGAACGCCAGGTGATCGAGCTGAACATGCGCCTGGCGCACCATGCGGCCGAACTGGAAACCATCAACCGCGAAATCGCGCTGAAGAACCTGGAGCTGGCCGAAGCGAGCCGCATGAAGTCGGCCTTCATCGCCAATATGTCGCATGAACTGCGTACGCCCCTGAACGCCATCATTGGGTTCACCGGCGCGCTGCTGATGAAATTACCCGGCCCCCTGACGTCCGACCAGGACAAGCAGCTCAACACCATCCGCGCCAGCGCGCGCCATCTGCTCTCGCTGATCAACGACATCCTCGACGTGGCCAAGATCGAAGCTGGCAAGCTGACCTTGTCGATCGAACCCGTGCACTGCCAGGAGCTGATGGCCGAAGTGTCCGACACCTTGCGCCCGCTGGCCCAGCAAAAAGGCCTGGCCTTGGAAATGACACTGGGAGCAGCAGGCAGCCCGCCTGTCATCATCGACACGGACCGCCGCGCGTTGACGCAAATCCTCATCAACCTGCTTAACAACGCCATCAAGTTCACCGAACACGGTACGGTGCGCATCAGCCTGTCCCAGCGCGAGGATGACGGCGTGCTGGTGACGGAACTGAGCATCGCCGACAGTGGCGCCGGCATCAAGGAAGAAGACCAGGTCAAGCTGTTCCAGGCCTTCTCGCAGCTCGATTCCACTTCCACACGCCACGTGGAAGGCGCGGGACTGGGTCTGTACCTGTGCCAGAACCTGGCCAACGCCATCGGCGGGACCCTGTTTTTCAACAGCGACTACGGCTCGGGCAGCACCTTTACGCTGGCCCTGCGCAGCAAAGCCTGAGCGTCTGTGCGCCGCAACATAAATTTTAATCTTTTGACATTCTAGATAGATCCACACAGTAGTTCTACCGTATTGCAGCGCACCATTTTTAGCGCTATAGTAGAACTGTCTCCTCCAATTTGTTCTCCGAACATTGGATTTAGCCCGCACATGCAACAGCGGGCTTTTTTTTGCCTGCGCTTTCCATCATCGTCCTCTCTCCTTAACTAAATCAAGCGATTTAGTTATATCAAACGCTTGAGATATTTGTTTAAATCTCTGGCATGCTTGAAAAAAATACTTCCCCAGCAACACATGCCGACGACGGGCGCAAGCCTCGCTCCGATGGTGAGCAATCGCGCGAGCGACTGCTGCACAGTGCCATCCGCCTGTTTGCCGAACAGGGCTACGCCAAGACCTCTACGCGCGAACTGGCACAGGCAGCTGGCACGAACGCGGCCGCCATCCGCTACTATTTTGGCGACAAGGCGGGCCTGTACCGCGCCGCCTTCGCCCAGCAATCTTCGAATCCGCAAGACAATATCGCTCTGTACGAGCAGCCCCATTTCACCCTGCGCCAAAGCCTCGAAGGCTTTTATGCGCAATTGCTCGCCCCCATGCAGCAGGGAGAAATCGCGCGCGACTGCATGCGCCTGTGGTGCCGCGAAATGCTCGAACCGACGGGTCTGTGGGCACGCGAAATCGACCAGAACATCCGCCCCGAGCATGAAGCGCTCACGCGTGTGCTGGCGCGCCACTTGGGTGCGCCCGACAACAGCGACGACATGCATCGCCTGGCTTTTTCCATCGCTTCACTGGCCCTGCAGCACATGGTGGGCACTGAGGTGCTGCAAACCTTGCGTCCGCAACTGCTGGAATCGCCACAGGCCATCGACATCTGGCTGGCGCGCATGACCGACTACGCGCTGGCCATGGCCAACGTGGAGCGCCAGCGCCTGGCCATTCCTCCCTCTCCCCCCACCGCTCAATGACAAGCAGAAGGACCCGCATGACGACTATTCGAGGCACCGCTCAACGCACACTGGCAGCCGGCATCGTGCTGGCGCTAGGTGGTTGCGCTCTGCAAGCCCCACCCGCAGCGGTGGCACCGGGCGCACCCGCGCAGTGGCAGGCATCGCTGCCGCACAATGGCAAGCTGACGGACCTGGCCAACTGGTGGCAGGGCCAGGGCGACAGCCTGCTGGTGGAATTGATCACCGACGCGCAGCAGGCCAGCCCGACCATCGCCGCCGCCGGCACGCGCATCGTGCAGGCGCGCGCAGACAGAATCGCCAGCGGCGCCAGGCTGGCGCCCGCACTCGACGCCACAGGCAGCGTGTTGCGCACCAGCCAGCAATCGGCCCAGCCCAGCGGCACCACCTCGCAGGCGGCCTTGCAGGCGTCATGGGAAATCGATGTGTTTGGGGCCGCGCGCGCCACGCGCGATGCGGCGCAGGAACGCTACGACAGCGCCCGCGCGCTCTGGCATGAAGCACGCGTCTCGGTGGCTGCGGAAGTGGCGAACCAGTACTATGCCTTGCGCACCTGCCAGCAGTTGCAAGCGGTGTCCGAACAGGATGCCGTTTCGCGCCGCGACTCGGCACGACTGACGCAACTGAGCGCCGGCGCCGGCTTCCAGCCGCCCGCCAACGCCGCCCTGGCCCGTGCCAGCGCTGCCGACGGCGCCAGCCGCGCCATCGAACAGCGCGCCGCCTGCGATGTGAATATCAAGGCGCTGGTGGCCTTGTCGTCCATGCCGGAACCAACGCTGCGCCAGAAGCTGGCGGCCAGCCCCTTTGTTGCGCCCTCGCCCGTGGCGATTGCGCAACTACCGGCACAAACCCTGGCCCAGCGTCCCGACATCTACAGCGCCGAACGCGAAGTGGCGGCGGCCAGCTTCGAAGTGCGCGGCGCACAGGCGCAGCGCTATCCCCGTCTGAGCCTGGCCGGCGCCATCGGCAAGGGCAATATCCGCGCTGGCGGCAGCAGCATCACGGCCAGCACCTGGAGCATCGGCCCGCTGGCCGTCAGCCTGCCCATCTTCGACGGTGGCAGGCGCCTCGCCGAGGTCGATGCCGCGACGGCGCGCTACGCTCAAGCCGTGCTGAAATACCGCGCCGGCGTGCGCCAGGCAGTGCGCGAAGTGGAAGAGGCGCTGGTCAACCTGGCCAGCACGGACGAGCGCAGCGGCCACGCGAAAGCCGCCCTGGAAGGCTACCGCGTATCGTTCGTCGCCACCGAGGACCGCTACAAAAATGGCCTGGCCAGCCTGATCGAACTGGAAGACGCGCGCCGCACGCGCCTGGCCGCCGAAAACACCGCACTCAACCTGGAACGCGAACGCAGCGCCGCCTGGGTAGCGCTGTACCGCGCCGCCGGCGGCGGCTGGAACAGCAGCAACGCCATCGCCCACAACGCCCCCTGACGGATACGACAACATGAAAAAAACAACCTTGAAACCGATGGCACTCGCGCTGGCCACCCTTTTTGTAGTGCTGGGCGCCGGCGTTACCCTGTATTCCCCATCCTCTACTGCCGCAGGCGAGGCGCAGGATAAAAGCGCGACGCAAAAACCAGCCCTCAGCGTCACTACGGCCAAGCCGCAAACGACCAGCCTGCCCATCAAGCTGAACGCCAACGGCAACGTGGCAGCCTGGCAGGAAGCCGTCATCGGCAGCGAATCGAACGGCTTGCGCCTGACAGACGTACGCGTGAATGTCGGCGATGTCGTGCGCGCCGGCCAGGTGTTGGCGGTGTTCTCGAACGACACGGTCAATGCCGACGTGGCGCAGGCAAAAGCGGCGCTACAGGAGGCGCAAGCGAATGCGATTGAGGCGGCCGCCAACGCCGAGCGCGCCCGCTCACTGCAAAGCACGGGCGCCATCAGCGCGCAGCAAATCAGCCAGTACCTGACAGCCGAACAGACGGCCAACGCGCGCATTGCCTCGGCCAAGGCGCAACTGGCGTCGCAGCAGCTGCGCCTGAAATACACGCAGGTGGTGGCGCCCGACAGCGGCATCATCTCCTCGCGCTCGGCCACCGTCGGCTCCGTCGTGGGCGTCGGCACGGAGCTGTTCCGCATGATCCGCCAGGGGCGCCTCGAATGGCGCGCCGAAGTGACGGCCACCGAGCTGCTGAATCTGAAAGCGGGTACCGTGGCGCAGGTGAAGGCCGCCAATGGCAGCATTTTGAGGGGCAAGGTACGCATGATCGCTCCCACGGTCGATCCGCAGACCCGCTCTGCCCTCGTGTACGTGGACCTGCCGGCGAGTACCGGCAACAACGCTCCCTTCAAGGCCGGCATGTACGCCAGCGGCGAATTTGAACTCGGTACCTCGGGCGCGCTGACGGTGCCGCAGCAGGCGATTGCCGTGCGCGATGGTTTCAGCTATGTCTTCCGCCTCAATTCCGACCAGCGGGTCAGCCAGATCAAGGTGCAGGCCGGGCGACGCCTGAGCGACCGCATCGAGATCGTAGGCGGCATCACGGCCGATACCACCATCGTCGTCAGCGGCGCCGGCTTCCTCAATGACGGCGACTTGGTGCGCAATGTAGCCCCCTCGGTTCAACAACCGGCCGCTGCTCCGGCCAGTCCTGCGCTCAGCCCAGCGGCGAAAAAATAAGGAGAGGCCATGAATTTTTCATCCTTCTCGATCAAGAATCCGATCCCGGCCATCATGCTGTTCGCGCTGCTGTCCCTGGCCGGTCTGCTGGCCTACAAGGCCAATCCGGTGCAGGACTTCCCTGACATCGAACTGCCCATCGTCACCGTCAGCGCGGTGCTGCCCGGCGCCGCGCCGGCCCAGCTGGAAACGGAAGTGGCGCGCAAGATCGAAGATGCCGTCGCCACCCTGCAAGGCGTGAAGAACATCTACACCAGGGTGCTCGATGGCGTCGCCACGGTGACCGTCGAATTCATTCTGGAAAAACCGATCGCCGAAGCCGTCAACGATGTGCGCGACGCCGTCGCCCGCATCAAGGCAGACATGCCGGCCGAACTGCGCGACCCCACCGTCACCAAGGCGTCCACGGCCGGGCGCGTGGTGCTGACCTTTATCGCCACGGCGAAAACGGGCGTGGACAACCCGCTCGACGCGCCCGACCTGTCCTGGTTCGTCGACAACACCGTGGCCAAGCGCCTGCTGACCGTGCCCGGCGTGGGCGCCGTCAAACGCGTGGGCGGCGTCTACCGCGAGATCCAGGTGGAACTCGACGAGGCGCGCATGGCCGCATTGAAAGTATCGGCCCTCGACGTCTCGCGCCAGCTGCGCCTGGTGCAGCGCGAAGCCCCAGGCGGCCGGGGCGACGTCAGCGGCGCCGAGCAATCGGTGCGTACCATCGCCACCGTCAGGACGGCCGAAGAATTGTCGCGCGTGGAAGTGCCGCTGCCGGACGGGCGCCATGTGCGCCTGGACCAGGTAGCGAGCGTGCGCGACACGATCGCCGAACCGCGCGCGCTAGCCGAGCAAGATGGCAAGAGCGTGGTGGCCTTTGAAGTATTCCGTACCAAGGGCGCCAGCGAAGTGGCCGTCGCCAAGGGCGCGCGCGACGCCATCAGCGACCTGCAGAAGGAAAACTCCAACGTCGTGCTGCAACAGTCGATCGACAATGCCTTCCCCGTCGAGGAAGATTTCGCCGGCTCGATGGAACTGCTGTACGAAGGTGCGCTGCTGGCCGTGCTGGTGGTGTGGTGGTTCCTGCGCGACTGGCGCGCCACCCTGGTGGCCGCCGCCGCCCTGCCTCTGTCAGTGATGCCGGCGTTCCTTGGCATCTACTGGTTCGGCTACACGCTCAATACCGTTACCTTGCTGTCGCTGGCGCTGGTGGTGGGCGTGCTGGTCGACGACGCTATCGTGGAAATCGAAAACATCGAGCGCCACCTGCGCATGGGCAAGTCGCCCATGGCAGCGGCCATGGAAGCGGCCGACGAAATCGGCATGGCGGTGATCGCCACCACCTTCGCGCTGGTGGCCGTATTCCTGCCGACGGCCTTCATGAGCGGCATCCCCGGCCTATTCTTCAAGCAGTTCGGCTGGACGGCCGTGCTGGCCGTGCTGGCGTCCCTGGTGGTGGCGCGCCTGCTGACGCCGATGATGGCCGCCTACATCCTGAAACCCTTGGCGCACAAGGAAGAACAGGATGGCTGGCTGATGACGCGCTACCTGACAGTCATGCGCTGGTGCCTGAACCACCGCGGCCTCACAGCCCTCGCTGCGGCCCTGTTCTTTGTCGGCGCCATCGCGCTGGTGCCCTTGCTGCCGACCGGCTTCGTGCCAGCCGCCGACCGTGCACAGACGCAAATCAACCTGGAACTGCCGCCCGGCTCCACCCTGGCCGAAACGCAGGCCGCAGCGGCCATGGCGCGCGATGCAGCCATGCAGACGCCGGGCATCAAGGGCGTCTTTAGCTCGATTGGCGGCGGCTCCAGCGGCGACGCCTTTGCCCCCGGCGCGGCGGCCGAGGCGCGCCGCGCCGTGCTGACCCTGACCACCGTGCACCGCACCGAACGCAAGGAATCGATGGCGGGCCTGGAAACGCAGTTACGCCACAAGCTCGATGCGATTCCCGGTGCACGCTTCACGGTGGGACCACCCGACACGGGCGTCAAGATGCAGCTGGTGCTGCGTTCGGAAGACCCTGTGGCCCTGATGGCGGCGGCGCAAAAAGTCGAGCGCGAACTGCGTGGCCTGAAAGGCATCGGTAACGTCAATTCCAGCGCTTCGCTGGTGCGTCCGGAAATCATCGTGCGCCCTGATTTCGCCAAGGCGGCCGACCTGGGCGTGACGGCGGCGGCCATCGGCGAGACGGTGCGCGTGGCCACGGCCGGCGACTACGACACGGACCTGACGAAAATGAACCTGCCCGAGCGGCAAGTGCCGATCCGCGTCAAGCTGCCTAACAGCGTGCGCGCCGACCTGGCCGCCATCGAACGCCTGACGGTGCCCGGCAAAAATGGTCCCGTGCGCCTGGCGAGTGTGGCCAGCGTGACGATGGAAAGCGGCCCGGCGCAAATCGACCGCCTGAACCGCAGCCGCAACGTGACGCTCGACGTGGAACTCGGTTCGCGCACTCTTGGCGAACTCAATGAAGAAGCGCGGGCGCTGCCGTCGATGAAGAACCTGCCGCCTTCCGTGAAGATCGCCGAACTCGGTGACGCGCAGGAAATGGCTGCGCTGTTTGCCAGCTTCGGCCTGGCCATGCTGATCGGCGTGCTGTGCATCTACTGCGTGCTGGTACTGCTGTTCAAGGACTTCATGCAGCCGGTGACCATCCTGGCGGCGTTGCCGCTATCGATCGGCGGCGCCTTCGTGGCCTTGCTGATCACGGGCAGCGCGCTGTCGATGCCGTCGATGATCGGCCTGATCATGCTGATGGGAATCGTCACCAAGAACTCGATCCTGCTGGTCGACTATGCGATCCTGGCGCGCCAGGCCGGCATGAAACGCTTCGATGCACTGGTCGACGCCTGCCACAAGCGCAGCCGCCCTATCCTGATGACGACCATTGCCATGGGCGCCGGCATGATGCCGCTGGCACTGGGCTGGGGCGCCGATCCCAGCTTCCGTTCGCCTATGGCCATCACCGTCATTGGCGGCCTGATTACCTCGACCCTATTGAGTCTGCTGGTGGTGCCGGTCGTGTTCACCTACATCGACGACCTCGAGCACCTGCTCAAGCGCGGCATGGCAAAACTGCGCAGCCATAAAGTACCGCTGCGGCGCGATGACAAAATGGCGCTGAAAGAGTAAGCCTGCGGCTGATTTTAAAATCGTCCTCCAAGGGCAAGGAAGCGAGGGAACGGCGGGCAGACCGCGCTCCCTCGCTTCCATCTATCTGGCATACTGCGCCCATTGTCCATGAACGCACTCTGCCCTGCCTATGAATTACCGTACCCCACTCGTCCTGCTGATGCTATCCGCACTGCTCGGCGCCTGCTCGGACAAGAGCGCCCCGGCCAGCACGAACGTGGCAGCTGAGGTGGCAAGCGATGCCCACGCTGCTGCCGCTACAGTATCTGCCGAACAAGTGCTGCCGCCGGCCGCCACCGCGCCCAAGACGGAAGCGATGAACACGCCGCAAGCGCGCAAGCGCGCAAGCGAGCGCGAGGCGGGCATGATGCGCGCCGTCTTTGGCAAGGACTACCGCAGTGACAGCGACGATGCGCTGGCCGACCTGTCCGATCCGGACAACCATGTAGACAAGCTCAGTTATGTGGTCAGTGCCGTCAGCCACAAGCTGCTGCCAGATGGCCGCGCCATCCTGGTGGCGAATGCGGAAACGGCCAACATCGAAGGCACGGCAGAATCGGCACACGCCTCGTCGGGACTATTGAATGTCTTTTTCCTGACGCCCAAGGGCCAGCCGGAAGACGGCCAGTGGCAAGTCGTGAAACGACTGGAAAACATCGCCGCCCTGGGCTCCTCGGGACAACTCGGTGAAGTCCAATGGGTCATGCTGGGAGCGAACAAGCCGGGACTGGCGATACGCCACGGCTATACGGGCCAGGGTTACACCATCACACAACTGGCCCTGTTTGAAATCGGCGACGGCAGGGTCACCGCGCTCGATGGCGACATCGACCTGTACTCGGACAATATGGGCGCCTGCGGGCCGGACATGGACGAGTGCTGGATGGTCGACGGCAAGTGGCGCTTCGCCCCTGCACGCAACGGCGGCGCCTACGACGACTTGTTGATCGATTTCACGGGCGCGTCCGAAAAGATCAAGCCTGGCGTGATGCTCAAGCCTGACCAAGACCCGCCGCGCATCGCCACGTCCCTGAACGGCCGCGCACGCTATGTTTTCGATGGCAAGGGATACAAACTGCTTGAAGGAAAAAACAAGGTGCCTGGCGTGTAATCGGGTCAGACTCGCCGGGTCTGGCCCCACGCAAGCCAGCTATCGGCGTGCTGTCTCCAGGCGCGCCAGCAGCGGCGCATACATGGCGCGCGTATGCCTGCTCCAACGGGCCATGGCACTGTCGATATCAACGCACAGGCGCTCGGCCAGCACCTTGTCGCCCTGCTGCAGCGCCCATATCGCATACTCGGCGCGGCACTCAAAGCTGTTGTAACGCGTCAGCGCGTCGTCGAACTGCGCCTTCGCTTCCGGCTGGCGTCCGCTTTGCGCCAGCGCACGCGCTGACAGCAGGGACGCCATCTCGGGACGGAAATGGATGTCGCTGCGACGGATGAATTCCAGATGTGTCAAGGCTTGGGTACCACGCGCGCATTCCAGGTAGGCGCGTGCCGCGCCCAAGCGAATTTCCAGGTCCGATGAAAATGCTCCCTGCAGGCAGGCTTCATACGTCGCTGCCGCTTCCTGCGCATTGCCCGCTTCGAGCAGCGCGCTGGCCAGGCGCATCTGGTTTTGCGCCGTCGGCGTGTACTCGAAGGCAGCCTTTGCCTCGCGCAGTTCGCGGTTCGGATCAAGCACCTGCACGGCCACCGTAGCGACCTTGCGCGCGCCTTGCGGCAGACGCGAATTGGGCAGGTAAATGGCGAAAAAATACACCACGCTGCCCAGCAGCGGAAACATGAATAAAATGAGCAACCAGTACAGCTGCTGCCCGTTGCGCACCACATGGATCGCAAAAAATACCGCGATCAGGATGTGAATGCCTATGCCAAAAATCGTCATGCTGCGACCTCGTTCGTTCGTGATGGCTGCGGCTGGCACCATACCGCCGCTTTTCCAGGCCAGATATTACACCGGCCAATGCCACAGCTTGCGCCCTACAAGCAGGCGCTATTGTCCACCCGCGTGCCAGCCGCCGCCCATGGCCCGGTACAGATCGACCGAGGCGACGAGGATGCGTGTCTTTAGCTGCAGCAGTCCCACATCGGCGCTGTACAGGGTACGCTGGGCATCGAGTTCTTCCAGGTACGATGCATAGCCATTGCGGTAGCGGTTATGCGCGATGCGCAGGGTGTCGGCCGCAGCAGCCCGGCGCGCATCGTTTTCCACGGCTTGCTGCTTGAGACGGTAGATGGCGCCCAGGCTATTGTCCGTTTCGGCGAAAGCATTCCTCACCACGTTTTCATACGCATAGGCGAGCTGGTCGCGCTGCGCGCCGGCCGCATCCGTTTGTGCCTGCACGCGCCCGCCATCGAACAGGGGGCCGGCTGCCAGCGCCGTCAGCCGCCACAGGGCCGTCGGCGCATGCAGGAAATCGCTCAAGGTCGTGGCTTGCCCGCCACCCGCCGCCGTCAGCTTGAACGAGGGCAGTAACTGAGCCCGCGTGGCGGCCAGGCTGGCATTGGCGGCCGCCAGCATGTGTTCCGCGCGCGCGATGTCAGGCCGCCGGCGCAGCAGTTCGGAAGGCAGGCCGGCCGGCACGCCAGGCGCCACCAGCTCGGCCAGCGGCAAGCCGCGGGCAATCGGGCCGGGATTGCCGCCGACCAGGATGGCCAGCGCATTTTCCTGTTCAAATATCTGCCGCTGCAACTGCGGCACCTGCTCGGCTGCCGCATGGTATTCCGATTGCGCCTGCAACCATTCCAGCCGCGAGCTGTAGCCCACCTCGAACTGCTTGCGCGCCAGCTCGCGCGACTGTTCGCGCAACTGCAAGGTCGATTGGGTCAGCACCAGCTGCGCATCGAGTCCGCGCAAATTCAGATAGGCCGTGGCCACGCTGGCGGCGACCGACAGCGCTGCCGCATCGACGCTGGCCTGCTCGGCGCGGTAACTCTCGCCGGCTGCATCGCTCAGACTGGCCAGCCGACCCCACACATCGATTTCATAACTGGCCTGCAGCTCCGCCTGGAAGACGTTCGTCACATACGGCACGCCGTTGTAAGCGAGGGTACGCGTACGCGTGGGCGAGCCGTCAACGGCCAGGCTTGGCGCGCGGTTCGCATCGGCCTGCGCCAGGCGTGCGCGATATTCCTGCACGCGGGCGCGCGCCACGCGCAAGTCGCCATTGCGCGCCAGCGCCGCGCCCACCAGATCACTTAAAACGGGATCGCCGAACGCCTGCCACCACAGCTGTTCTACCTGCGCGCCATGCGCGGACGCTGCACCGCCCTCGCCTTGCGCGCGCCAGCCGGACGGCAGTTGCAAGGCCGACACGGGCTGCGGTGGCGCGCTGGCGGTGCAGCCGGCCAGCGCCAGCACGCAAGCAACCAACAAGAGGCGGCGCTTCATGGCTTGGCCTTCGCAGCTGCCTTCTTCGGTGCAGGCGCCGGCGCGGGATTCTCGGCCGAATCGTTCAGCACCGCAGAAGTATCGACGCTGACCACCACCGACATGCCCGGCACGATCCGGCGCGCATTCGCCTGCCCCGCATCGATACGGATGCGCACGGGAATGCGCTGGGCGATCTTCAGGTAGTTGCCCGTCGCGTTATCGGCCGGCAGCACGGAAAACTCGGAACCGGTGGCCGGCGAGATACGCTCCACCTGGCCCGTCAGCACGGCGCCGTCGAGCGCGTCGACGTGGAAGGTGGCGCTCTGCCCTTCCTGCACGCCATTCATCTGCGTTTCCTTAAAATTGGCAATGACCCACATCTGGCGCGGCACCAGCGCCATCAGCTGCGCGCCGGAGTTCAGGTACGCGCCCTGGCGCACGCTCACCTGGCCCAGCTGGCCATCGGACGGCGCCACGATGCGCGTGTTATCGAGATCGATCTTCGCCGCCTTCACAGCCGCCTGTGCGTTCGCCACGGCCGCCGCCAAAGCCTGCTTGTTGAGCACCACGGACTGCACGCTTTGCTGGGCGATGTCGAGATTTGCCCTGGCCTGCGCCAGCGCGGCTGCCATCTGCGCCTGCGTGGCGCGCGACTGGTCATGCTCGCGCTGCGACAAGGAGCCATCGGCCACCAGTTGCTGCACCCGGTTCAAGTCTGCGCTGGCCTTGTGTGCCTGCGCTTGCGCGTTCGCCAGCGCCGCCTCGCTGACGGCAATACCCGCCTGCGCGCTGGCCTTCTGCTGCGCCCAGTTCGACAGCGCCGCCTGCTGCGCCGCCAGTTGGGCTTGCGCCTGCTCGTAGCGCTGCTGGTAGATACGGTCGTCGATGCGCACCAGCAGTTGCCCCTCCTTCACATCCATGAAATCTTGCACCGTCACTTCCACCACATAGCCTGACAACTGCGTGCCAATGATGGTCACCTGCCCCCGCACGGTGGCGTTTTCCGTCGTCACGATGGGACTGGTGAACGGCGGAAAACGCCACGCATACAGCACGATCAACACGCCCACCAGGGCCACGGCGGCAAAGGCCAGCGCGGACAGCCACTGGTGGCGCCGGTCAGGCTGCTGTGACGTGGTGCTGGACGTGGCCGAGGGTGGCGATGCCGGCGGCGACGCAGGTGCTGGTGCGGGTGTCGATGGCGGTGCTGGCGGTGGGGTATTATTTTCTGTCATTGCTCGGTTCCGAATTGGTAATGGGGACGATCGCCATGGCCGTCTGCGCATCGCGCACGGGGCCAACCAGGCGACGCGCGCCGGTGCTGATGCGGTTCCAGGACTGGCTGAGCAGCATCCACAGCAAGGTGGCGATGGCGACGCCGGCAATCATCAAAAAGACATCGTTGTAGGCGAGGACATTGGCTTCGCGCGTGGCGATGGCGCCCAGGCGCGCCACGCCCTGGGCGCTGCGCAAGCTCGGGTCCATCAGCACACTGGCATAGGCCGATGCTCCCGACTGCACGCGCGCAGCCACCTGCGGATCGAGCATGCTCAGATGCTCGACCAGATAGCTGGAATGGTATTTTTCGCGCGCCGTCTGGATGGTGCCGACGATGGCCGAACCGAGCAAGCCACCAAGGTTTTGCGTCATGGTAAACATCACCGAAAAACTCACCAGGTTGCGCGGTTCGGCGATCACGGCGCCCATGCCGGCCACCATGGTGGGACCGAGGAAATACGTGCCGCCAAAGGCCAGCAGGAACTGGCTCAGGTACATATTGACGGGGCGTGTCTGGCTGGTGGCATGAGCATCGATCAGCGCCCCGGCGGCGATCAGCAGCAAGGCGAACATCAGCGAGCGGTGCATGGTGGCCGGATTGATCGTCAGCGCGCTCACTAGCAGACCCGCCACGCTACCTAAGAGCACGACGATGAACAGGTTTTGCATCTGGTCCGTGTTCAGGCCCAGCGCCTGCAGGAAGCCCACGGCGCCCGTCGATTCGGATAGCACGATGCGAAACAGCAGCACCGACAAAAACAGCTTGGCGATCTTGCCCGTGCTGAGCCAGCGCGTGTTGAGCAGCGGGCGGGCGCGGTTATGCTCGATGGCTAGCGAGGCGGCGATCAAGACGATGGCGCCAGCGAGGCACACGCCCACCCATTCGGACGCCATCCACCACGCCGTGCGCCCCTGCGCCAGCACGGCGCACAGCAGGGCCACGCCGGGCGCAAACAGGACGAAGGTGAGGAAGTCGAGCGGCTCGAACGTCTGCACGCGGTCGCCTGGCGGCAGTTTCAGGGCCAGCACACAGCCCAGCGCCAGCAGGGCTAGTCCCAGTTCGAACAGGTACAGGCCATGCCATTCGCCGATCTGCAGCAGTTCGGAAGTGAAGATGCGCGCCAGCGGCAAGGCCAGCTGGGCAAAGCCCAGGCCCAGCACAAGGCCCTTCAAGCGGTGCCGCGCGGGAAACGCCTGCAAGGTGTAGTACAGGCCCAACACACCGAGCGCGCCGCCCACCATGCCATGCGCGGCGCGCACGGCGATCGCCGACGGCAAGGTATTGGCATACAGGTGGGCGAAGGTCACCAGCGCATACAGCAGCAAAAACGCTTCGGTGAACAGACGCAGGCCGAACTGCTGGCGGAACTTCACCAGCAGCAGGTTCATGGAAACAATGGTCATCACGTAGGCGGCCGGCAGCCACTGCATCTGGTAGGCATAGGCTGCCAGCGAACCTTGCAAGTTCAGCAAATTGGCCGTCACCAGGCCGTTGCCCAATCCCCCTGTCAGCGCGACGAGCAGGCCAACGATAAAATACGCGACACGCTTGGGCGTCGAATGTTCGGGCATCGATGGTGACCCGGGCAAGGTCGGGCGTTCGCCCGGCCCCCAGGTGCGAGGTGTGTACTTGTCCATGCAGTCATCACGATCCTGTTTGCTGAAGCTGTTCTTTACTGATGCTTGCTGCCATCAAGCAAACAGTTGCAAATGAACAGTTCTCACGCGCAGCATATCACCGCAGGCCGTTTTTATTGTTTACATTAATGTGTGGCGTTGCGCAGGCAGGCAGGCAAACAGGGGGCGCAACCGGACCTGCGATGCGGCCCTGCTCTTGCCTCTGCGCAGACGCCACCCCAAACGCCACCCTTTACACGCGCGGCGGGTCCGTCTCGCGCGCAAACGCCCTGTGCGCCGCCAGCGCCTTTTTAAAGGCAGCCGTGGCTTTCAGCACCTCGCCAGACGGTACGACGATGACGGCAGGGTCGGGCGTTCCATCGGGCAGCGCCGCCGGCACGCCCGCCTTGTCCAGCAAGCCCTGGCCCGCGCCGATGGCCAGCATCGGCTTACAGTGGCGGTATTGCAGACGCAGGAAGTCGAGCGCATTGGCATCGTCGCCCAGTTGCTGCACGGCGCCCTGACCGTCGGCCAGCACAACGGCGTCGAACAGCACGGACGGTCCCGTTTCGAGCGAAATTTCCACATCGAGCGGCGCACCGACGCTGGTGTCGATTTTTCCCAGATGGCTGCCTACCAGGCGCGGTGCCGCGCCGTCGGCCAGCAGCGAGGCATACATATTGCGCACCTGCGCGCCATCGCTGCCCGCTCCCACCAGGATGGCCACGCGCAAGGTATG
Organism: Janthinobacterium sp. CG_23.4; assembly: GCF_029892305.1. Taxonomy (NCBI): domain Bacteria; kingdom Pseudomonadati; phylum Pseudomonadota; class Betaproteobacteria; order Burkholderiales; family Oxalobacteraceae; genus Janthinobacterium; species Janthinobacterium sp. CG_23.4. Next base: position 3,876,646 of record NZ_JARXUX010000001.1, read on the forward strand.
GATGCCCGTCTTGCCTGGGCGAAAAAAGAGCGACAGCGCTGGCGACGGCCGATACGCGGGCAGCGGCTGCACGGAGGCGCGCGGCATGGCGCGCGGCAGCGCCAGGCCCAGTGCATCGGCCAGGCGCTGCGCCAAGGTCTCGTCGACATTGCGCAGCATGGCGACGATGCGCTGGCGTATCACCGGCGTTTGCACCTTGCTCAGCTCAAAACGGAACGCATGCACGATATGCTCTTGCTCGACCGGTGTCTGGCTAATCCAGAACAAACGCGCCTGGCCATAATGCTCGGCGAATTTCTCGGGTTTGCCGCGCACCTTGTCACCTTCGGCCGGCGCGGGAAAGCTGGTAAATCCCTTGGCGCCTGCCTGGAACGGACACCCGCCTGCCAGCGAATTGGGCTCATAGGCTACCCGGCCACGGTTGATAGCCTGGCGATGGATACCGTCGCGCTGATTGTTGTGCAGTGGCGCCAGCGGAGAATTGATGGCAATTTCATGGAAATTGGCGCCGCCCAGGCGCGTGATCTGCGTGTCGATGTAGGAGTGGATACGCCCCTGCAGCAGCGGGTCATTCGAAAAATCGATGCCGGGCACGATATGCGCGGTGCAAAAAGCCACCTGCTCCGTCTCGGCAAAAAAATTGTCGGGGTTGCGGTTCAAGACCATTTTTCCGACAGGGACCAGCGGTACCAGCTCCTCGGGTATCAGCTTGGTGGGATCGAGCACGTCGAAGGGAAACGCTGCGGCCTGCGCTTCCGTGAAAATCTGGAAAGACAGCTCGTATTCGGGATAGGCGCCGCACTCGATGGCTTCCCACAGGTCGCGCCGGTGGAAATCGGAATCAGCGCCGCTGATCTTGACGGCTTCGTCCCATACCAGCGAGTGCGTGCCGGCCATCGGCGACCAGTGAAATTTGCAGAAAACGGACTCGCCCTTGGCATTCACGAGCCGGAAGGTATGCACGCCGAAGCCCTGCATCATGCGATAGCTGCGCGGAATGGCGCGGTCCGACATGGCCCACATCAGCATGTGCGTGATTTCCGGCGATAGCGAGGCGAAGTCCCAAAAAGTGTCGTGTGCGCTGGCCGCCTGCGGCATGCCATTGTGCGGCTCGGGCTTGACGGCGTGGACCAGGTCGGGAAATTTCATCGCATCCTGGATGAAGAAGACGGGCATGTTATTGCCCACCAAATCCCAGTTACCCTCGTCCGTATAAAACTTCACGGCGAAGCCGCGCACGTCGCGCGCCGTGTCGGTCGAACCGCGTTCGCCAGCGACGGTGGAAAAGCGCACGAAGACGGGCGTGCGCTTGCCTGCCTTGGCAAACAGCGCCGCGCGCGTATGCTTGCCTTGCTCCTTGTAGCATTCAAAGTAACCATGGGCGGCCGAACCGCGCGCATGCACGACCCGTTCGGGGATACGCTCATGGTCGAAATGCGTGAGCTTTTCACGCAAGATAAAATCTTCCATCAGGGTAGGGCCGCGCAAGCCCGCCTTCAGCGAATTCTGATTGTCGCCCACAGGCACGCCCTGGTTCGTCGTCAGCACGCAGCCGCTGTCATCGGACCTGGCGCGGTCCAGCGAGGCATACACGGCGCTCTCGCCTGGCGCCGGCTGGCCATCGCCGGTCTTCGGCGACGCTATCGTTTCACCCGTGGTGCTGGCCGTGGCCAGTGGATCGCCCGCTGCCACATGCACGCCTTCGATCGGCGTGCGCGCCGCCTCGCCGTACTGACCATCCTCCTTGGGATTGACAGCCATGGCAGCAGCCAACTGTTCGCCAGCGGCCGTTTTTTGCAGCAGCGCGCGGGCCATGTCATTCTCCGCACCCAAGCTGTCTGGCGCCTTGCTGTCGGCTGCGCCGGACTTGCTCTTCAAGACGGAACCAGCATCGTCCGTAGCCGGCGTTTTCTTGCTACTAGCCATGTCATCTCCTGTCAGTAGTTTGCCCCGCTAAAATGCTACAACGCTACAACGCCCTCATGCAGCGCACGAACAGGACAATTAAAATATTGGTGGGATCAGGTATACCGATCAAGCACAAAAAACCGGAGCGCAGCATCACTGTGCCTGACTGCTTGCTAGTCGCTTATGCGCTTATGCGCTTGCGCGCGCGCTGGCCCGCCCCGCCGTGACGGCGAAGGGTACAGCGCCCACGACAACTACCTTGCCGCTGTGGGCAGAACTTATTTACGCGAACCCAGCAGTTTGGACAAGCCATAACCGGCCGCTGCCGCAATCAGCAGGGACATTGCCGGGCGCTCACGCACATAGCCGCGCCCCGTCTCGCCAGCGCGCTGGCAGGCGGCGCCCAATTGCTTGCCGCGCGCCATCACGCGCTCGGAAGTCTTGCTGATGCTGTCGCTGACCTGCTCGATGCGCTCGCCCACCTGGTCCACGCCATCGCGGGCATGCGTGGCCACCTTGTCGACCAGGGGCTGGACCTGGCTAGCTACCTTGTCGATGGTGTGGTGCAAATCCTGGCGGGTGTCCTGGACATTACCGTTCATATCGGAGCTATTTTTTTCAATCGCGTTCATGCTGGTTTCCTTTAACAGTGAATAATCTCAACCATGCTCGATGCCGTAAGCGAATCATGATTGTCCTCGCTTCGGAAAAAAAGAAGCGGCTAAACGCTGCCGGACTGAGCCATGTCAACGACTGGATCAGCAGCAAGCTGTTGGCACCACCTTAACCGCGCCCGCCGCACACCACTGTGCGCTGCCACACCTTGTGAGCCAGACTTAAATGCCTGCCAGAAATAACAATCCCCGCCGGCCTGGTGGAGCGGGTGGGGATAGGGGCAAGGCTGAAGCGCTGTTACTGGGTTGCCGCCAGACTTTTCCAGCAGGCACGCCACATCCATGAGTACATCGGTGCAGCTTGGTGGGCGAGAACGCTGCAGGCAAAAAAAAACCACCGCTTGAGCGGTGGTTTTTTCTACTGCGAATACTTGGTGCCGTTGGCCGGAATCGAACTGGCGACCTTCACATTACGAATGTGCTGCTCTACCAACTGAGCTACAACGGCGAAGACCCACATTCTACAAACAATGCACAAAATTTGCTAGTGTCAACGCGAACTTTTTTGCATTTTTTTCGCGGCCCTGCTGCGGGCCGCTGAAAAGCGTGGGGAAGTGCGGCTTTTTACTCAGCGTGGTAGGCCGTGACGCGGGCCACTTCGTCTTTCGAACCGAGGAAGACGGGCACGCGCTGGTGCAGCTTGTGCGGAGCGATGTCCATGATGCGCTGCTGGCCGTCGGTGGCCGCGCCGCCGGCTTGCTCGACGATGAAGGCCATCGGGTTCGCTTCGTACATCAGGCGCAGCTTGCCCGGCATCGAGGTGTCGCGCAGGTCGGCCGGGTACATGAAGATGCCGCCGCGATTCAGGATGCGATGCACGTCGGCCACCATCGAGGCGATCCAGCGCATATTGAAGTTGGTGCCGCGCGGGCCCGTGTCGCCGGCCAGCAGTTCGTCGACATAGCGCTTGACGGGCGGATGCCAGTGGCGCGCGTTCGACATATTGATGGCAAACTCCTTGGTCGTCGGCGGAATTTGCATATTGCTTTGCGTAAGTACCCACGAACCCATTTCGCGGTCCAGGGTGAAGCAGTTCACGCCATTGCCGAACGTCAGCACCAGCATGGTTTGCGGGCCATACACGGCGTAGCCGGCGGCGACCTGCTTGGTGCCTGCCTGCATGAAGTCTTGCTCGGTCGGCTGACCCATGCCTTCCGGCGCTTTAAGCACCGAGAAGATGGTGCCGATGGAGACGTTGACATCGATGTTCGACGAGCCATCGAGTGGGTCGAACAGCAGCATGTATTCGCCCTTCGGATAACGATTCGGGATCGGGTGGATCGATTCCATTTCTTCCGACGCCATGGCCGCCAGGTGGCCGCCCCATTCGTTCGCTTCGAGCAGGATCTCGTTGGAGATGATGTCGAGTTTTTTCTGTACTTCGCCCTGCACGTTTTCCGTGTCGGCCGTGCCCAGAACTTCACCGAGGGCGCCCTTGCCGACAGCGTGGCTGATGGTCTTGCAGGCGCGCGCGACGACTTCGATCAGCAGGCGCAGTTCGGCCGGAATGCTGTTGTTCGAGCGCTGCTCTTCAACCAGGTATTGCGTAAGACTGATGCGTTTCATGAAACCCCTTAGTTAGTGTTTTAAATACGTCTCGTGCGGCGATTGTCGGCTTACGCGCCGTTGGCGCTAAGCCGACCTACGAAATCATGACGCCGCGTAGGTCGGATTCGCCCGCAGTGCATGATCCGACATGCATTCAGTGGGCCAATGCCTTGCTGACCACTTCCATCACATCATTCGACAAGCTGGTCTGGCCGGCGACTTGTTCCAGCGCCTCGCGCATGCGGCTTTGCAGGACCGGCACGTAACGGCGCCAGCGGTCCATGGAACGCGCCAGGCGGGCAGCCACTTGCGGGTTCAGGGCGTCGAGCGCGATGACTTGCTCGGCCCAGAAGGCATAGCCGCTGCCGTCCGCCGCATGGAACTGCGATGGATTGCCACTGGTGAAATTGAAGATCAGGCTGCGCGCGCGGTTCGGATTTTTCAAGGTGAAAGCCGGGTGCGTCATCAACTGGCGCACGGCTTGCACATCGGTCGTTGGCGCGGCCGCCTGCATGGCGAACCACTTGTCGACCACCAGCGCTTCATTGTCGAAGTCGCGATAGAAACTGACCAGGGCGGCCTGCGCGTGCGCAGTGGAACCCGAATGGATCAGGGCGGCCAGCGCTGCGGCGCGGTCCGTCATGTTGCCGGCGCTGTCGAACTGCTGCTGCGCCAGTGCCAGTTCTTGCGCGCCTGGTGCGATCAACAGGTAGGACAGGGCCAGGTTTTTCAGCGCCCGCTTGCCGGCCGAGAGGGCGTCGGGGCTGTATGCGCCCGGCGTCTGGTTGGCGTGGTATTGCGCCAGCAATTCGGGCTTCAAGGCGGTGGCGATGGTGCTGCGCATGAACTGGCGCGCTGCGTGGATCGCCTGCGGGTCGACTTGCGCCATGCGCTCGGCGATGATGGTTTCAGACGGCAGTATCAAGGCCAGCTCGCGGAAGGCGGGGTCGAGCGTTTCATCGGCCAGCAAGGCGCGCTGCGCGGCGATGAAGGTGTCGTCCAGCGCCAGCGTGGCGCCAGTGGCGACGGCGCCGGTCAGTGTCAGCAGGCGTTCCATGGCCAGGCGCTGGCCCGCTTCCCAGCGGTTGACAGGATCGCTGTCATGACGGAACAGGTGCAGCAACTGCGCATCGGTATAGTCGTATTCCAGCACCACCGGTGCGGAAAAATCGCGCAGCAGCGAAGGCACTGGTGCTTGCGTCACGCTCGTGAAGCGGAAGGTTTGCGACGCTTCGGTCAGCTCCAGTACGACGCTGGTGGCGCCGTTCGACGCCACGCCATCGACGTGCAGCGGCAGGTCGCGCCCATCCGCGCCCAGCAAGCCGACGCTGAAAGGAATGTGGAATGGCAGTTTTCCCGGCTGGCCCGGCGTGGCGGGGCAGCTTTGCGCCAGGGTCAGCTCGAACGTCTGGCTGGCCGCGTCGTAGCGCGTGGAAGCTTGCACGATGGGCGTACCGGCCTGGCTGTACCAGCGCTCGAACTGCGTGAAATCACGGCCGTTCGCGTCCGCCATGGCGGCGCGGAAATCGTCGCACTGCACGGCCTGGCCATCGTGGCGCGCAAAGTACAGGTCCATGCCCTTGCGGAAACCGTCGCGGCCCACCAGGGTCTGATACATGCGCACTACTTCGGCGCCTTTTTCGTAGATCGTAACGGTATAAAAGTTATTGATTTCAACGAAAGAATCGGGACGCACGGGATGCGCCATCGGGCCCGCGTCTTCGGGAAACTGCGCCTGGCGCAAGGTGCGCACCTGATCGATGCGCGTGACGGCGCGCCCCGTCTCCGTGCCTATCATGTCGGCTGAGAATTCCTGGTCGCGGAACACCGTCAAGCCTTCTTTCAAGGACAGCTGGAACCAGTCGCGGCAGGTCACGCGGTTGCCGGTCCAGTTATGGAAGTACTCATGGCCCACCACCGCTTCGATACCCGCGTAATCGACGTCGGTCGCCACGCGTGAATTGGCCAGCACATACTTGGTATTGAAAATGTTCAAACCCTTGTTTTCCATGGCGCCCATATTGAAGTCGCCCACGGCAACGATCATGAAGCGGTCCAGGTCCAGCTCCAGGCCGAAGCGTTCTTCATCCCAGCGTATCGAGTTTTTCAGCGACTGCATGGCGTAATCGGTTTTATCCAGATTGCCCTCTTCCACCCACACCTGCAACAGCACTTCGCGGCCGGACTTGAGGCTGTAGCGCTCTTCCTGGCACACCAGGCGCGCCGCCACCAGGGCAAACAGGTAAGACGGCTTGTTGAACGGGTCTTCCCACTTGGCGTAATGGCGGCCGTCACCAAGGTCGCCCTCTTCGATCAGGTTGCCGTTCGAGAGCAGCACCGGATACTTGTCCTTGTCGGCGCGCAGCATGACGGTGTACCTGGCCATCACGTCCGGACGATCCGGGAAGAAGCTGATGCGGCGGAAACCTTCGGCTTCGCACTGCGTGAAGAAGTTATGGTTCGACACGTACAGGCCGGACAGCGAGGTATTGTCCTGCGGCGCCAGCACAGTCTCGATCTCGAGCAGCACCTCGTCGGGCGCCTTGGGGATGGTCAGCATGCTCGGCGTCAGCTTGTATTGCGACGGCTTGAGCAGCTTGCCGTTCAGGCGTACTTGCACCAGTTCAATGTGTTCGCCGTGCAACTCGATGCTGCGGCTACTGCTGGCCGGATTGTGGCGCATGCGCATCCGGCTCGCCACCACTGTGCGGGCGGGATCGAGATCGAAGCCAAGTTCGACGCTGTCAACGAGAAAGCTGGGCGGCGTGTAATCTTTGCGGTAAATCGTCTGAGGGCTGTCTGTGCGCATAGGGATTTTGGCGGGAGCGGAGGCAAAAGCCTATTTTACCAACACCAGGCAGGGAAAGGACCGATTCAGCCGCCAATTGCGCCGATTCAGCTCAGGAATGTCAGATTGCCTTGCACGCCGGCATGGCAGGTAACATTCTGTAATAATACCTGGGGAAAAATAGAACTATTCTTATACTTCCAGGCGACAAATTGCGTCTACTATCAGGAGATCATGCGATGAAACGATACCTCACCATCATGCTGGCCGCATTGACCGTGCTGCTGACCGGATGCGCCACCACCGTGCGCAGCGATGTGACCGTCTTCCATGAGTGGCCGGCGCAATTACGGGACCAATCGTATGTCTTTGAAGCGCCAGTGGCGGAAAACGACACGCTGGAATACCGCAGCTATCAAAACCTGTTGCGCGCGGAACTGGCAAAACACGGCTTCGGCGAGGCTTCCGGCCCTGCGGCGGCCAATTTGCGCGTGGCCATGCATTTTTCGACCGTCGACTATCCTGAGCGCGTGCTGCAAGCGGCCGATCCATTCTGGTATGGCGCCGGCTACTGGCCTGGCCGCTACGGCTATCGCTACGGTGCATGGCCAGGCTATGGCCGCTTCGCCTACAACCCCTATTGGTATGGCCCGATGGAGGTGGAAGAAAGCGTGCGGCATCAATACGAACGCGAATTGCGCGTCACGATCAATGACCGCAACGGCAAGAAACTGTACGACGTGACCGTGCACTCGACCGGCAACAAGCGCGCCACGTCGCAAATCATGCCGGCCATGGTGGCCAGCGCCTTTGCCGACTTCCCCGGCCAGAGCGGCGTACCGCGCAAGGTCGAAGTCAAAATCGACTAAAGACTTGGCCAGACAAAAAACCGGCTGGTGCAGCAATGCGCAAGCCGGTTTTTTTATGTCTACGCGTATTTTATATCTACGAGTAATACGCCTCGGCAGCAAAAGTGAGTACGCCGACCAGCGCTACGGCCAGCAGCAACACGATCAGCAGGCGGCCCAATTTCGGCGTGCCGTCATTGTCGCCGCTCATGGCACGATGATGCTAGAACCAGTGGTCTTGCGCCCTTCCAGCTCGGCGTGCGCCTGGGCCACATGAGCCAAGCCATAGCGCTGCCTGATCTCGATGTTGACTTCACCGCTGCTGACGACGCCAAACAGCGAAGCGGCCATCTCTTCCAGGTTAGCGCGGTTGGAAGCATAGCTGAACAGGGCCGGGCGCGTGATGAAGAGCGAACCGCGCGAGGCCAGCTCGGCCAGCGTAAACGCCGGCACGGGACCGGACGCGTTGCCGAAGCTGACCATCATGCCCAGCGGCGCCAGGCAATCGAGCGAGCCCGTAAACGTATCCTTGCCGATGGAATCGTAGACCACGCAGACGCCCTTGCCGCGCGTGATCTCGCGCACGCGCTCGACGAAGTTTTCCGTGTTGTAGTTGATGACATGGGCGGCGCCATGCGCCTTGGCCAGCGCCGCCTTTTCATCGGTACCGGCCGTGCCGATCAGGTGTACGCCCAGCACTTTCGCCCACTGGCAGGCGATCAGGCCGACGCCGCCCGCCGCCGCATGGAATAGCACCGTGTCGCCAGCCTTCAGGGCCACCGTGCGGTGAAACAGGTATTGCACCGTCAAGCCCTGCAGCATCATGGCGGCGGCCGTGTCGAAAGCGATGCGCTCGGGCAGCACCAGCAACAGCGCCGCCGGCAGGTTGCGCTGCTGCGCATACGCGCCGTTGATGCGCGCCGCATACGCCACACGGTCGCCCACTTTCACCTCGGTGACGCCCTCTCCCACCGCCTCGACGGTGCCCGCGCCCTCGACACCGAGGCCATTGGGCAGCGCTTGCGGATACAAGCCGGTGCGGAAATACACATCGATGAAGTTCAGGCCGATCGCCGCGTGTTTCACGCGCGCCTCGCCGGGGCCGGGCGGCGGCAGCTCCACATCCACATATTCCATCACGTCCGGGCCGCCTACGCGCTGCACGCGGATGGCTTTGGTGCTAATCGTTGCGCTCACACTATGCTCCTTGAAGAAGAATCGGGAAAAGCTCAGGGCGCCGGATTGGCCAGCGCCCGCAGTTGCAGCTGCGACAGCACCAGGTGGGCCGACGACAGATTCGTCGCGCAAGCCACATTGTGCACGTCGCAGGCGCGCACCAGGGCGTTGATGTCGGGCTCGTGTGGCTGCGGCGTCATCGGGTCGCGCAAGAAGATCACGCAATCGATCAAGCCTTCCACCAGCAGCGAGCCGATCTGCAAGTCGCCGCCGAACGGACCGGAATGCTTGCGCTCCACTTGCAAGCCCAGCTCATTGATCAGGCGCCCGCCCGTGGTACCCGTGGCCGACAGTTCGCACCCCTTCAAAAAATCCAGGTATTCGCCCGCCAGGGTAATCATGTCATCTTTTTTCTTATCGTGGGCAATCAGGGCGATGCGTGTTTTCATGGTGAGAATCAGTTCTGTGGGTGGAGGAATTATTTCTTTTTCGACAGCAAGTAAATACCGGCCAATACCAGGCTGGTACCAAGCAGTTGCCAGTTGGTAATGGGCTCATCGAGGATCATGGCGCCCAGGAACAGCGTCGATACGGGGCCGATCATTCCCGCCTGCGAGGCGACGGGCGCGCCTATGCGCTCGACGGCGATCATCGTCATGAAGACGGGCATCACCGTGCAAAAGAGACCATTCAATACAGACAAGCCATACACAGGCATGGGCTGTATCAGCATCCCGACCGGGCGCAGAATGAAAAATTGCGCAATGCAGGCAAAGCTGGCCACGCACATGGCGTAGGAAACGAGCCGCATCGAACCGATGCGTTTTACCAATTCGCCCGAGCCCAGCAGATACACGGCATACGCACAGGCCGAGCCCAGCACCAGCGTGGAACCGAGCGCCACGTTGCTGGCACCGCCCTGCAAGTCATGCACGAAGACCAGTACGATGCCGCAATACGAAGTGAGCAGGGCCAGCCATTGGATGCGGCTGATGCGCTGCTTGAAGTAGACGGTGGTAATCAAGAGCACGAAAGTGGGCGTCAGAAACAGGATCAGCCGCTCAAGCCCCACGGAAATATATTGCAGGCCCAGGAAATCCAGATAGCTCGACAGGTAATAGCCAACCAGACCCAGCCCGATCAAGCGCCAGCGATCGCTGTTGGATAACGGCGGCGCCGTGCGCATCTTCCACCAGGCGATGACGGCGAACACGGGCAGCGAGAAAATCATCCTGAAGGCGATCAGGGTGACCGCATCGATCTGGTAGCGGTACAGCAACTTGGCGACGATGGCCTTGGTGGAAAACAGTACCGCCCCGCCCACGGCAATGGCCAAGCCACCGAGGTAGACGGAACGGGGAAGCGAAGATGGTGTGGCTTGCGGGGAACTGGGGCTCATGCCCAGATTGTAAGGCAAAAGCCAAGGGTGGCTGATAACCCCAACGGCAAATACTGGGGTACGACCCCGGCCCTTGCCTTGGGCTTAACTTTCAAGAAACAAGTTTAAGAAACCGCCACCGCCGCCGCGCCCGCCGTGACCGTGGCCGTCGTCACACGCGCAATCACGTTGCTTGGTGCCGCCGTGCCGATCAGTTTATTCACCTGCTTGAACTGCGCCACCAGCTTGCCCGGCGTCACAGTGACCACCGTGTAACCCTGCGCATCGGTATTGAGATGCTTGATCCACGGGTTATTGCCCAGGCCGGACAATTGCTGCGCCAGGCCCAGCAGCGTCGTATTGAAGTCAGCACTCGCTTTCAAGCCCGCCTGCACGGCTACGACCGTGGCATCGAGCTGCACTTCCGGCACGCCCTTGGCGGCCAGCGCGCCGCGCAACTGCACGCGCAACTGCTCGAGCAGGCTATCGACGGTAGGCGCCGCCTTGCCCATGGTGTAGTCGAGCAGGTTGATGTCGAGGTTGAGCGTGCCCAGGCCCGTCACGGGAATGGCCAGCGGATAGCTGACGAGGGTGCCGATATCGCCCATGCTGCCGGCGGCCGACTTCAGGTAGCTGAAGAAGGAGTCGGAACTGACGCCGGCCGACACCAGGTCCACCATGACGGGCGTGCCGCCGCCTGGCGCGTCGAAATCGTCGCTGACCGTGCCGGCAAAGAAGGAATGAATATCGCCCGTGATGGCCACCACGTTGCCGATGGCATTCGTTTTCAGGTGCGCCATCAGATTCTTGCGTTCGCTGTTGTAGCCATCCCACTGGTCGCAATTGAGCAAGAAGCGCGTGAAAAATGGCGCCAGCGCAGCTTGCTGGCCCGATGCGGCGACAAAGGCCGAGGCGGCGCCCTTGGCCTGCACGTCGGGCTTGATCCAGCCGAAGGCGATCACTTGCGCGGCAGCGGCCGGCGAGCCGCTATTATAGGCAGCCACCGTGATGCCGGCCTGGGCCGCGCTCAAGCCGGCACCCACCGCTGCGGCGCCCTGCGCGCTGGCGTTCGCGCCTGCGCCGGCAATGGCCATGGCCGCTGCCTGCGCCACGGTCGTTGACGCACCCGCCGTCGAGGCGGCCACGATGGCCGACGCCAGCGGCACGCTGCCGCCCACCAAAGGCAGGGTGCTGGCAATGGCCTGACCCACTTTCGACATGGCGCTCAGCGCCAGCAAAGTGGCTATCGCATCCGTGCCATTCAAGCCCATGCGCAGCAATGACACTTCATTGCCCCACAGCTTCCAGGTGGACGTGGCCGCCTTCATCTTGCCTTTCCACCAGTCGCGCTGCGTGCTGCCCAGCATGCCGACGGCGGCCAGCGGATCGGTGCCAGCCTTTGTCGCGGCGGCCATTTTCTGCCCTTCCACGCTATCGAACAGCGCTTGCGGCACCAGGTAGCGGCTGCCGACGCTGCCCATGGGCTTGCCCGTGGCCGGATTGATCGTCGCTTCGGCGATCGCGTGGTCGGCGCGGTACAGGCGCTCGTCCGTCATGACCAGTTGCATGAGTTTGCCGAACTGGAAATCGCGATAAATCTGGATATTCTGGAACGTCGTCGCGGCGGCATCGAACGTAACGTCGGCCGGCATGAATTCGAACCAGGCCTGGTTGGCGCTGCGGCGGCGATTCGGCTGGTGCAGGTCGCTGCCATCGGCGGCCACGATGCCTTCATAGGTAGAGGCGTCCTGCCAGGCGTCGTCGGTGAATTCGTGGTCATCCCAGATGGCGATGAAGGCGTAGCGCTCGTGCACGGCTTGCAAGCGCGTATCGGTGCGGTATTTCTTGTACAGATAGCGGTAATCGGCCACCGTGGTGGCGTACTTGGCCCCCGCGTTGCCGCTTTTGAACGTGCCATCGGGCAATTTCAGCTGGTCATGGCGGCTTTCCACGGCGCCGCTCTGGAAGCCCTCGCCCACCGTTTCATAGATGTAGTCGCCCAGGTGGACGATGAAGTCGAGCGACTCGTTGGCGGCGATGTGCGACAGCGCGCCCCAGTGATTGATGCTCCAGTCCTGGCACGTCAGATAGGCGAACTGCAACTGCGCTACGTCGGCCGTGGCGGCGGGCGCCGTCTTGAAGCGGCCCACGTTGGAGCGCACGTCGCCGGCGATGAACTGGTAAAAATACACCTGGCCTGGCTGCAAGCCCGTCACCTTGTGGCGCAGCGTATTGTCGAAATCAGCTTTCAGAGGCAGTTTTGCATCGACGATCGGGGCGCCGGCCAGGGCCGTGTTGCTGCCCAGCGCGGCCGTATTATCAAGCGCGCTGACGATCAGGCGCACGGCCACGTCCGATTTTCCGGCCACGGCAGGGGCGACAGCATCAAAGCTGGCAGGCACGACGCGCGTCCACAGCATCGCGCTGTCGGCGCGCGGATCGCCCGAGGCTACGCTTTGCGGGAATTTCCAGTCGCTGCCCGATGCCAGCGGCACGCCCGGATCGCTGTAGTCGGTGCTGCCGCAGGCGGCGAGGCCGACGGTGGCGACAGAGGCAGTTATAAAACCGCCCAATTTAAGAAATTGCCGTCTATCCATTTGACTTGCCATGATGTCGCGCTCTCGATATGGTGAAAGCGCGTCACTTTAGCAACAGATTGTGTCATCTTGATGACGTGACCACGGCGCTTGGCGGGGGGGCGATATGCTAAAATGTCGGCCACAATTGAACACCCGTCTAAGGAAGATTCGACATGGCAGGACATAGCAAATGGGCCAATATCAAGCATAAAAAGGCTGCCACCGATGCCAAGCGCGGCAAAATCTGGACACGCCTGATCAAGGAAATCACGGTCGCGGCCCGCATGGGCGGCGCTGACGCCATCACCAATCCGCGCCTGCGCCTGGCTGTCGACAAGGCGGCCGATGCGAACATGCCAAAAGACAACGTCCAGCGCGCGATCAACCGCGGCAGCGGCGGCGTCGACGGCGCCAACTATGAAGAAGTGCGCTATGAAGGCTACGGCGTGGGCGGCGCGGCCGTCATCGTCGAATGCATGACCGACAACAAAGTACGCACGGTGGCCGAAGTGCGCAACGCCTTCAACAAGAACGGCGGCAACATGGGTAACGAAGGCTCGGTCGCCTTCATGTTCCAGCACTGCGGCCAGTTGCTGTTCGCGCCGGGCACCGATGAAGACAAGCTGATGGAAGCGGCGCTGGAAGCGGGCGCCGACGACGTCATCGCCGACGAAGAAGGCGGCTTCGAGGTGCTGACCCCCGTGCACGATTTCGCCACCGTCAAGGAAGCGCTGGAAGCGGCCGGTTTCAAGGCCGAAGTGGCCGAAGTCATCATGAAACCGGCGACCGAAACCGTGTACGCGGGCGACGATGCCATCAAGATGCAAAAGCTGATCGATGCGCTGGAGTTGCTCGACGACGTACAGGAAGTGTTCACCAACGCTTTAATAGAGAACTAATCAGAGAACTAATTACTCTGCCTACAAGGGCGGCAGCGCCGCCCTGCAACCCACACTGAACGAACGGTCCCTATGAAAATTCTGGTAGTCGGCTCTGGCGGCCGCGAACACGCCCTGGCCTGGAAACTGGCCCAGTCCGAACGCATACAGATGGTGTATGTCGCTCCGGGCAATGGCGGCACCGCGCGCGATGCGCGTCTGGTCAACCTCGACATCAGCGACCCGCAATTGCTGGCCGACTTCGTTCAGCAGGAACACATCAGCCTCACCGTGGTCGGTCCGGAAGTGCCGCTGGCGGCCGGCATCGTCAACCTGTTCCGCTCGCGCGGTCTGAAAATCTTCGGCCCGACCAAGGAAGCGGCGCAGCTGGAATCGTCGAAAGACTTCGCCAAGGCCTTCATGCAGCGCCACGGCATTCCGACGGCAGCCTACCAGACGTTTTCCGACGTCGGGCCCGCGCATGCCTACATCGATGCCATGGGCGCGCCCATCGTCATCAAGGCTGATGGCCTGGCCGCCGGCAAGGGCGTGGTCGTTGCCATGACGCTGAAAGAAGCACACCAGGCGGTCGACATGATGCTGGCCGATAACCAGTTCGGCGACGCCGGCGCGCGCATCGTCATCGAAGAATTCCTCGCTGGCGAAGAAGCGAGCTTCATCGTCATGTGCGACGGCAAGAACATCCTGCCACTGGCCACCAGCCAGGACCATAAACGCCTGAAGGACCACGACCAGGGACCGAACACGGGCGGCATGGGCGCGTATTCGCCGGCACCGATCGTCACGCCGGCCATGCATGCACGCGTCATGCGCGAAATCATCAATCCGACCATCCAGGGCATGGCCAAGGACGGCATCACATTCACGGGCTTCCTGTACGCTGGCCTGATGATCGATGACAAGGGCACGCCGAAGACGCTGGAATTCAACTGCCGCATGGGCGACCCGGAAACGCAGCCCATCATGGCGCGCCTGAAAACCGATCTGGTCAGCGTCATGGAACACGCCGTCAACGGCACGCTCGATGCGGTGGAACTGGAATGGGACCGCCGCACGGCTGTCGGCGTGGTCATGGCTGCCGCCGGCTACCCGGACGATCCCGTCAAAGGCACGCCAATCGGCGACATCCCGGCCGAAACGAGCGACTCCGTCACCTTCCATGCGGGCACCCGCATCGAGGACGAGCGCTTGGTCACCAACGGCGGGCGCGTGCTGTGCGTGGTGGGCCTGGGCGACAGCATCAAGATGGCGCAGAAGCAGGCATATGAAACGGTGGAAAAAATCCATTTCGACGGCGCGCAGTACCGCCGCGACATCGGCTGGCGCGGCCTGAAGCACTAAGCCAGCCGCTGACGGCAAACGGCGGGGCCGGCGCGGTATTTATCCGCCCCGGTCCCGTCCATCACCGTCATGCAGGAAAGCGCCACGCCGCAGGTGCGCTGAATCACAACACGAACGCACAGTGCAAGCTCCGCGCTATCACAAAAACGCGTAACAGGGTACAATCCACCCTTAATTTTTATTTCGGCCTCGTCGGCCCACGCGATGTCGTCAACTCCCTCTCCTTCGGCCGTTAAGGCTTATTTTCTCGATCTGCAAAGCCGTATCGTGCAAGCGCTCGAAGCGCAGGACGGCAAGCCCTTCCTGACCGATACCTGGCAGCGCCCCGAGGGCGGTGGCGGCATTTCGCGGCTGATCGAGGAAGGCAATGTGTTCGAGCGTGGCGGCGTGAATTTTTCGCACGTTACCGGCGCCGCATTGCCGCCATCGGCAGCAGCGGCGCGCCCTGAACTCGGTGGCAAGGCATGGGAAGCGATGGGCGTGTCGCTGGTGCTGCATCCGCGCAATCCGTATGCGCCCACGGTGCACATGAACGTGCGCTTTTTCAGCACCGTCAATACCGATGGCGAAGCCGTCTGGTGGTTTGGCGGCGGCATGGATCTGACGCCGTATTATGGCGATGCGGACGACGTGCAGCACTTTCACCAGGTCTGCCATGATGCGCTGGCACCGTTTGGCGCGCAGCTGCATCCGAAGTTCAAGCAGTGGTGTGACGATTATTTCTACCTGAAGCACCGGCGCGAAGCGCGCGGCGCGGGCGGCATCTTCTTCGACGACTTCAATGCCCTGGGCTTTGACGACAGCTTTGCGATGCTGCGCAGCGTCGGCGACGCCTTCATTGACGCCTATGTGCCGATCCTGGCGCGCCGCAAGGACACGCCCTACGCTGAACGCGAACGCGATTTCCAGTGCTACCGGCGCGGACGCTATGTCGAATTCAACCTGGTCTTCGACCGTGGTACCCTGTTCGGACTGCAGTCGGGCGGACGCACCGAGGCGATCCTGATGTCGATGCCGCCCATAGTCAAGTGGCGCTACGACTGGCACCCGGAAGCGGGCAGTCCAGAAGCGGCGTTGTATACTGATTTCCTCGTGCATCGCGACTGGCTGAAGGCGTGACCATAGGTAGCATGACGGCAACGACAGCATGCGTGGCGCTGTTGGGCGGCAGCTACGATCCGGTGCATCATGGCCATGTCGCGCTGGGCACGCATTTTTCCAGCCTGCTACAAGCCGACGAGCTGCGCGTGATTCCAGCGGGCGCGCCCTGGCAAAAGGGCAATCTGGGCGCCACCGGCCAGCAGCGCGCCGAGATGGCCAGCCTTGCCTTTGCCGGCCTGCCCCTGCGCGTGGTGATCGACCGCCAGGAAATCGAGCGCAGCGAACATGGCCAGGCCAGCTACACCATCGATACCTTGCGCCAGGTACGCGCAGAACTGGGACCGCGCGCTTCCATCGTTTTCCTGATGGGCGCCGACCAGCTGCAGCGCCTCGCGACATGGCGCCAATGGCAGCAATTATTTGAATACGCGCATATCTGCGTCGCAGCCCGCCCCGGCTTCGCGCTGAATGACACAGCAGTACCGCAAGTGGTCGCCGACGAATTTTCGCGCCGCCTGGGGTCGCTGGAAAGCATCCGCAACACGCCGCACGGTCTGACTTATCTGGCACAGGACTTCGCGGTGGATATCTCCGCCACCGAAATACGTGCGGCATTACAACGGGGGGATCGGGCAAGCTCGCTTGTTTCCCCGCTAGTGCTAGACTATATTGAACAACATAATTTATACAAAAGCTAAATGGACATCAAAAAACTGCAAACCCTCGTCGTTGACGCCCTTGAAGACGTCAAAGGCCAAGACATCGCCGTCTTCGAAACGAGTCACCTGACCAGCCTGTTCGACCGCATCGCGATCGTCTCCGGTACCTCGAACCGTCAAACCAAGGCACTCGCTGCCTCGGTACGCGACAAAGTCAAGGACGCCGGCGGCCAAATCATCGGCATGGAAGGCGAGGAAACGGGCGAATGGGTACTGGTCGATCTGGGCGACATGATCGTCCACATCATGCAAGCACCTATCCGCGCCTACTACCGCCTGGAAGAAATCTGGGGCGATACCCCGATCAAGCTCGGTGCCGCCAAGCGCGCGCCGAAAAAAGCTGCCGGTGATGAGCCGAAAAAGGTCAGCGGCCATCTGGCAGCAAGCAAGGCCAAGGTGGAAGCTTCGCCTGTGATCGAAAAGAAAGCGCCAGCGAAGAAAGCCACGCCAGCGAGCGCCGCCAAGAAAGCGCCGGCGAAAAAAGCCGCCTCCAAAGCTGTCGGCAAAACCGTGAAAGTGGCGCCGACCAAGACCGAAGCGGCTGCCGTGAAAGCCTTGAAAGCGCTGCCAGAGAAAAAAGTGCGCGCCCCACGCGCGGCCAAGCCGGCAGCCGATGCTGCACCGGCAAAAACCGTGATCAAGCGTATCAAAAAAGTCGAAGAGTAAGCCTCGATGCAGCTCATCATCGCTGCGGTCGGCCATAAAATGCCGGCCTGGATAGAGACGGGCTTCGCCGAATACGCGAAGCGCATGCCACCGGAACTGCGCATCGTGCTGAAAGAAATCAAGCCGGTGGAGCGTTCCGGCAGCAAGACCGCCGCCACGGCGATGGCGCTGGAACGCGAACGCATCGAAGCCGTCTTGCCCAAGGGCGTGCGTATCATCGCCCTCGACGAACGCGGCAAGGACTTGACCAGCGTCGGCCTGTCGCAGCAATTGATGACGTGGCAGCAGGATGGCCGCGACACGGCCTTCCTGATCGGCGGCGCCGATGGCCTCGACCCGCAACTCAAGGCGCGAGCCGAAGGCATGTTGCGCATCTCCAGCATGACCCTGCCGCACGGCGTGGTGCGCGTGATCCTCGCCGAGCAGCTGTACCGTGCCTGGTCGATCACGCAAAACCACCCCTACCACCGCGTCTGAACTTCCCATGAAAACGGCTGATCACAAGATCTACCTTGCCTCCAAAAGCCCGCGCCGGCGCGAATTGCTGCGCCAGATCGGCATCGATTTCGAATTGCTGCTGCTGCGCAGCGATGGCCCGCGCGGCGCCGACGTCACCGAGGAAGTCCTCGCTGGCGAGTCGGCGCTCGACTATGTCGCCCGCGTGTCGAATGAAAAAGCCGCCTTTGCCTGGAACCTGGTGCACCGCCGCCACCTGCCACCGCGCCCCGTGCTGGCAGCCGACACCACCGTCACCATCGATGGCGTCATCCTTGGCAAACCAGCCGACCGCGTTGAAGCCGTGGCGATGCTGCAGCAGCTGTCTGGCCGCACGCACCAGGTGCTGACCTCGATCGCCGTGCACTACCAACACTTCGCCGAGCAGCGCACACAAGTGTCACACGTGCGCTTCGGCGTACTCTCGCCGGCCGCCATCGCCGCCTATTGCGCCACGCCCGAGCCATATGACAAGGCCGGCGGCTATGGCATCCAGGGCAGCGCCGCCCTGTTCGTCGAGCATATCGAAGGCAGCCATTCCGGCATCATGGGCCTGCCTCTGTACGAGACCGCACAATTGCTCAAGCTAGCAGGTTTGCCCCTGCCCTGAAGACGGGTATGATGTCATTCGTTGCCTCAACTCCCCCGCCTCCATGAACGAAGACATCCTGATCAATATCACGCCGCAAGAAACCCGCGTCGCCCTCATCTTGCAAGGCGCCGTGCAGGAATTGCACATCGAGCGCACGCTCACGCGCGGCCTGGCCGGGAATGTCTATTCCGGCAAAGTCGTGCGGGTATTGCCGGGCATGCAATCGGCCTTCATCGACATCGGCCTGGAGCGCGCTGCCTTTTTGCACGTGGCCGACATCTGGGAAGCGCGTGGCCACGATGGCCAGAACACCACTCCCGCGCCGATTGAAAAAATCCTCTTCGACGGCCAGGTGCTGACGGTGCAGGTGATCAAGGACCCGATCGGCACCAAGGGGGCACGCCTGTCGACGCAAATTTCCATCGCCGGGCGCATGCTGGTGTACCTGCCGCAAGACAAGCATATCGGCATCTCGCAGAAAATCGAGAAGGAAGCGGAACGCGAACAGTTGCGCGTGCGCCTGCAAAGCCTGCTGCCGCCCGATGAAAAGGGTGGCTACATCGTGCGCACCATGGCCGAGGATGCCTCGGACGCGGACCTGAAGGCGGACGTCGATTACCTGCGCAAGACCTGGAGCACCATCACGCACGGCGCGCGCACGCGCCCGGCCACCAGCTTGCTGCACCAGGACTTGAGCCTGGCACAGCGCGTGCTGCGCGACTTCGTCGGCGATGAAACGGCCACCATCCAGGTCGATTCGCGCGAAAACTATGTGAAATTGCGCGAATTTGCGGAAATCTACACGCCCAGCGAACTGACACGTCTGCAGCACTACACGGGCGAACGCCCGCTGTTTGACCTGTACGGCGTAGAAGAGGAAATCCTGCGCGCACTGGGCCGCCGCGTCGATCTGAAATCGGGCGGCTACCTGATCGTCGACCAGACGGAAGCGATGACCACCATCGACGTCAACACGGGCGGCTTTGTCGGCGGGCGCAATTTTGCCGACACGATCTTCAAGACCAACCTGGAAGCGGCGCACGCCATCGCGCGCCAGCTGCGCCTGCGCAACCTGGGCGGCATCATCATCCTCGACTTCATCGACATGGACAACGCCGAGCACCGCAACGCCGTGCTGGCCGAATTGAAACGCACCTTGTCGCGCGACCGCACGAAGGTGTCGGTGAGCAATTTCTCGCCGCTGGGCCTGGTGGAAATGACGCGCAAGCGCACGCGCGAATCGCTGGCCCACATCCTGTGCGAACCGTGCCCGGCCTGCGCCGGCAAGGGACAAGTCAAGACCTCGCGCACCATCTGTTATGAAATCTTGCGCGAACTGCTGCGCGAAGCGAAACAATTCAACCCGCGCGAGTTCCGCATCCTCGCCTCGCAGGAAGTCGTCGATCTGTTCCTCGAAGAAGAATCGCAGCACCTGGCCATGCTCGGTGATTTCATCGGCAAGAAAATTTCGCTGCAGGTGGAAAATGCCTACCACCAGGAGCAGTACGACGTCATCCTGATGTAGCCCGCTGCGCACGCTGAGCATGAAAACAAACGCCGCCCTGTGCCTGTTACTGCTGTGTGCATCGACGGCCCTGGCCGCTGCGCTCCCCGTCAGCCTCGCCAACGGCACGCCTGTGGTGCAACTGGACCTGAATGGCAAGACGCTGCCCTTCGTGCTCGACACGGGTGCAAGCACCAGCCTGCACCTGACGCCGGAGGTCGCAGAATCGCTGCCGGGGCTGGCCTGCACGGGCCGGCAGCGCAAAAGCATCGATGAAGGACTGCTACTGCATCTGGCCGACGGCAAGAAAACCTATCGCCTGGTACTCGATACGGCTGCCTCCGTCTCTATCATCAAGAGTTCGGCAGCTGAAGCAGCTTCGCGCGTGGAACAATGCGCGTTCAAGCTGGGTCCCGGACGCCCCTGCCGCACGATCACACTGTCGCTGCCGGGTGGCAAGAGTATCTCGCCCCTGTTGATTGCATTGCCAAATGAATTCAAGGCAGATGGCATATTAGGCACGGATTTCTTCCAGCAAATGCCGGTGCTGTTCGACCTGCAGCATCAAATGCTGTATTTGCGCCCGCCCGCGCCTGCTGCTTGACGCCTATGTCCGCACACAACGGCAGCACCGCCTTCTGGCGTGACCCGGCTCTGCCCCACATGGAGAGCCGGCGCGCCTGCCACAGCCAGGCGTGCTACAAGCCGCACAGCCATCCCACGTTTTCGATTGGCGCCGTCGACGCTGGCGGCAGCATCTTTACGGGCAGCAAAGACGGCAAGGTCGCCCTCGGCAATGGCAGCCTGGTGCTGGTGCCGGCCGGCTGCGTGCACGCCTGCAACCCCCTGCCTGGCGCCTTCTGGAGCTACCAGATGCTGCATCTCGATGCGCGGTGGCTGCAAGCACACGCGCCGGCGCTCGATGGCGACACGGCGACGGTGTTGCACTGCCCACGGCTGTACGCACAGTTTTGCGCCATGAATGCGCTGCTGTTTTCAAGCGCCGGCGTGGCAGAGAAGGATGCGGCGCTGCTGGCGTTCCTGGGCGCTTGCGCCGATACCCGTGCAGACCTGCTGCCCTCGGGACGCAAGCCGCTGCCGCTGCAACTGGCGCCCGTGTTCGAAACGCTGCAGGCGCGGCCTTCGGCCAGCCTGCGGCAGCTGGCGCAAGCGGCGGGCCTGAGCGCGTATCAATTGATACGCGCTTTTCGCGCCGCCACGGGCATGACGCCGCATGCCTACCAGCTAAATATGCACGTCAACCGCGCGCGCAGTCGCTTGCAGGCAGGGACGGCGCTGGCGCAACTGGCGCATGAGCTGGGCTTTGCCGACCAGAGCCATATGCAGCGCGTCTTCAAGGCGCATGCGGGCATCACGCCGGGGCGCTATCGCGGCCAGGGCAGCTAAGGCGCCCGCAATTTTCTTCAATACAGGCTGCCGCCAGCCCCTGCATACTCGCGCATCGCCATTGCCGGAGCCAAACTCCATGCACGATTTCCTCTTCATCGCCGCCGCCCACTTTCTTTCCCTGCTATCGCCCGGTCCCGATTTTTTCCTGATCGCACGCACCTCGCTGGCCCACGGCTGGCGCGGCGCAGCCGGCACGTGCGTGGGCATTACGCTGGCCAATGCGGTGTTTATCGTGGCGGCGTTTGCGGGACTATCGGTGCTCAAGGCGGGCAGTACGGCATTTCTGGTAGTGCGGCTGGCCGGATGCGCCTATCTGCTGTACCTGGGCTGCCTGTTCTTGCGCCATGCGGGCAAGAGCCGCCTGGATGCCAAGCCTGCCACCGGCAAGGCGCGCTGGCGCGGCGGTGTCGCGATGGGGTTTGTCTCCGCCATCCTGAACCCGAAGAATGCGCTGTTCTACGTCAGCCTGGCCACCGTGCTGGCCGCCAGGCAGACGAATCCCGTTGCGATGGTGGCGTATGGCGCGTGGATGGTCGTTGCCGTGCTGGCGTGGGATATGGCGCTGGCGCTGGCCATCGGCAGCAGCGCCCTGCGGCAGCGCTTTGCGCGCGCGCTGCCGCTGCTGGAACGGCTGTCGGGCGTGATGCTGATCGTGCTGGCGGTGGTGCTGTTGGCGGATCAGGCTGGCAATGGATCGAGGTAAAACACGGCGTACACTTTCAGTGGCGACGTTTCGGTGGCTTTTTCCGAACGCACGACGGAGCAGTCGTCGGCGGCCAGGCTGCGCCAGTTCTGGATGCCCGCCTTGGCGAACATCGCGTGCGCAGGGGCATTTGCGGCCAGATCGAGCACCAGGCAGGCGTTGCGCGGGCCGGCGCCGTAGTTGACGGCGCGGATCTCGATGCCGAAGGTCGTCATCCACGGTTCCCACAAGCCTTTTTCCTTGCCGGCGGCCATGCGATCGAGCATGTCGCCAAAGCTCAAGCCTTTCTTGACGGTATCGCGCAGGGCTTGCAACGACGGCGCCAGGCGGGGATCGGGCTGCTTGTTGCCGGCGCGGATCTCGGCGATCGCTTTCAATTCCTTGATGATGGCCGCATCGCGCTCCGTGTAATCGCGCATGCGCGCGTAAAACTCGGCGTCAAGAAAAGGATTGACGGTCAGCTTGGCGACGCCCTCTTCGCGGCGTTTCGGGGAAGGCGTGGTGGTTTTGGTCATGGCGATGGAGGGCAAAATACGTTGAGGGCCGCCAGTGTACCACCTTGCAGCGGCGCGACCACTAGCTTTGCATCAGTGCCTGGGGGCGGCCGTCGATTCGCGCACCACCAGTTCGGGCTTCAAGCGCACGTCGAGCACCGCGCAATCGGGCGCATCGATGGTTTGCAGGATCAGCCGCGCCGCTTCCGTGCCGATGCCATGGTGGCGAATGCGGATGGTGGTCAGGGGGGGACGGATCATATCCATATAGGGCATGTCGTTGTGGCCCACGACGGAAATATCTTGCGGGCAGTTCAAGCCCAGTTCGCGGATGGCATCGTAGCAGCCGATGGCTACCAGGTCGCTGCCGGTCACCACGGCCGTCGTCTGCGGCGATTCGCGCAGCAGCGCCAGCAAGGCTGCCTTGCCGCATTCGCGCGAATAGCCGCTGCTTTCAAACACGAACGCTTGCGAGGGATCGAGTTCGCTGGCCTCGATGGCGGCCAGGAAACCGAGACGGCGCACGTGGCCCGTGGACAGGTTTTCGGGGCCGGCGATGTGCGCGATATGGCGGTGGCCCAGCGCCAGCAAGTGCTCGACGGCCAGGCGCATGCCGACCGCGTCGTCGCTGACGACGCACGATGCGATGCCCGTCTCGTCACTGCGGTTGACGGTGACGACAGGCACATTCTGGTCGATGCACATCTTGATGACGGGATCGTGGCGGCGCGCCGTAGCCAGTATCAGGCCATCGACTTGCTGCCCCAGCAGACGGTTGATGACGAACAGCTGCTCTTCCTCGTCGGCGCCCACATTGGCGACGATGGCCAGATAGCCATGCTTGCGCAAGCCTTCCTCAATACCCAGCAGTATCGGCGGAAATACGGCGTTGGTAATGTCGGGCAAGACCACGCCGATGATGCGCGACTTGCGCGTGACGAGCGTAGAGGCAGCGCGATTCGGGCGGTAGCCGAGCCTGCCAGCTTCGGCCAGCACGCGCGCGGCCACCTCGGCGCTGACCATGTGCCGCGTTGCCGGGTTCATCACGCGCGAGACAGTGGAAAAGTGCACATCGCTGGCCCGTGCTACGTCGCTTAAGGTGGGGTTCTTGTTTGTCATGGGCTTTTCGGATCGCAATACCTTGATTTTATCGTAAAAATTCCTCTTTCCGTCAAAAACCGAGCAAACGCTTGCATTGGAATAAAGCCATTTCTCAAAGCGGTTTTGATCGACTTCCCACCAATCGAGCCTTGACAGCGTGCAAACGCTTGCATAACATGGTCTGGATTCACCACTCGGGCACTGTATGCCCCTCTCATCATTCTTATGTCTACTTCCCACAGCCAGCACGCCGACCAACACGGCGAAAATTTCAACCTGAAAGAAGCCGCCCTCGCCTATCACGCTGAACCCCGCGCAGGCAAGATTTCCGTTACGCCAACCAAACCACTGGGCGACGCACGCGCCCTGACCCTGGCGTATTCGCCAGGCGTGGCCTTCGCCTGCGAAGCCATCGTGGAAGATCCGCGCACGGCCGGCATCTACACCTCGCGCAGCAATCTGGTGGCCGTGATCACGAATGGCACCGCCGTGCTGGGACTGGGCGATATCGGCCCGCTGGCCAGCAAGCCGGTGATGGAAGGAAAAGCTTGCCTGTTCAAGCAGTTTGGCGACGTCGACGTGTTCGACATTGAACTGGCCGAGAACGATCCCGACCTGTTCATCGACACCGTGGTGCGCATGGAGCCAACCTTCGGCGGCATCAACCTGGAAGACATCAAGGCACCGGACTGCTTCTACATCGAGCAGCAATTGCGCAAGCGCATGAACATCCCCGTCTTCCACGACGACCAGCACGGCACGGCCATCATCGTCGCGGCCGGCATCCTGAACGGTCTGGAACTGGTAGGCAAGGATATCGGCAACGTCAAAGTGACCGTCTCTGGCGCCGGTGCAGCCTCGATCGCCTGTCTCGACTTGCTCGTCTCGCTGGGGCTGAACAAGTCGCTGCTGAAAGTGTGCGACAGCCAGGGCGTCATCTACCCGGGCCGCGATGCCAACATGGAAGAGAACAAGGCGCGCTACGCGAATGACACGAGCGACCGCGACCTGGCCGCTGCCATGGTCGGCGCCGACATCTTCATCGGTGTCTCGAAGGGCGGCGTGGTCAGCGCGCAGATGGTCGAATCGATGGCTGCCAAGCCTTTGATCTTCGCCCTGGCCAACCCACATCCGGAAATCGCCCCGGAAAAAGTGCATGCCGTACGCGACGACGCCATCGTGGCCACGGGCCGCTCGGACTACCCGAACCAGATCAACAACGTGCTGTGCTTCCCCTACATCTTCCGTGGCGCGCTCGACGTGGGCGCCACCACGATTAATGAAGAGATGAAGCTGGCCTGCGTGCGCGCCATCGCCGCCCTGGCAAAAGAACCGTTGCCAGGCCACACCAGCAGCGCGCTGACGCCTTTGCAACTGATACCGTCGCCGTTCGACGAGCGCCTGCGCAGCTGGGTCGCGCCTGCCGTGTCGCAAGCGGCCATCGCCAGCGGCGTGGCTACGCGCGTGCCGGCCAGCGGCAAGTAAGCCAGTTGATGTAAAGCAGGAAAGCAGGACCGCGCCGCCCGCACATGGGGACGGCGCGCATTACCGTATCAGCCCGGTACGCGGGGCTGCTGCCCCGCCCGCGCCGGCAAGGCGCCCGCCAGCGGAATGGCCAGCAAGATCATGAAGGCCATGCCGAAGACGCCATCACGTATCATCGCGTTGAACATGGCACCGAGCATCAGCGACAGCGTCAGCATCCCCAGCCACATGCCATGCTCGCCCCCCTTGCGCCAGGCATGCACGAGCAGCCCCACCAGTACCCACAGCAATGCCAGCAGGCCGAACAGCCCGATTTCGGACATATACAGCATATAGTCATTGTGCGGCGTCAATTGAATGCTGATCGGGTCGCCCACTGTCCTGGCGCGGTATTCTTGCAGCCAGGTGCCGACACCGTGCCCCTGCAGCGGCTTCTCGGCGATGATGCGCAAGGTGACGCCATACATCGCCAGGCGGATGCCCTGTTCGCTGGTCGCCTTGCCTTCGGAAAAGGCGTTGAGATCTGCCAACGTGCCGTCGACGCGCTGGCGCAGTCCCGACGCTTGCGCCAACAGCAGGGCCAGCAGCACGCCCACTGTCAGCACGCCCAGCACATTGCGCCATGACAGATGAAGGTGGCGCGAACCGATGAGCATGCACAGCATGACAAAGATCAGGCTGCCCGTGCGCGTCTTGCCCAGCAATAGCCCGGCTGCGGCCACATACAGGAATTGCAGCAGGCGTGGCCAGTTGACGGGGCGCGCCGGCTGCTCGCTCAACTGGTACAGCATCCAGGCGGAAGCAAGACCGAGCAACACTCCCAGCAGGATCGACTTGTTGCCGGAATAAATCACATAACTGCGGAAAAAATTCCAGTGCGGCAGCAGGCCCAGATAATTGAGATAAAACAGGGTAGCGGCCACCGTGGCGCCGGTAAAAAAGGTATTCACAGCGCGGCGCTGCCACGCACCGGGACCGATGCTGGAAAAGAACAATAAGAAGACAAAAATCTGATAATGCACGATATCAGTCCAGAATTCGCTGGGCGGGCGTTCGAGGAAGATGCCGGCGCACACGGAGACGACGCTCAACGCCAGTACCGGCCAGCGCAAGGGGCTTTCCTTGATGTGCCGCCAGCGGCTGGCAAAGTCCCCGGCCAGCAGGTAGGCGATGATGAAAGCCACCACGCCGGTGTACATGAAGCCGAGTGGAAAGAACAGGGTGAACGGCAAGACGGCAAGAATGGCTTGAGGCGATTGCGAACGGCGGGCAAAGAAATTCATGGAGGGTTGGGCTCGGTATCTAGTGAAAAACGGTGGCGCTGCAGCGCGACACACGGTAGCGGGCCGGTGCAGGAAAGCAGTATCGCCTATGCATCAGGGCAAGTCAAACCGCCGCCGGCTTAGCCTGGCGGCGCCAGCGGCAGGCTTATTTCCAGCAGCAGTCCCTGGCCGCCGCTGGCGCGGTGCAGTTGACTCGTGCCGCCGTGCTGGCGCACGACCAGAAGCGACGATGGACAAGCCCTGGCCACTGCCCGCCTGCGCCTGCTGCGGCGCACGGAAAAAGCGGCCGAACACGCGCATCGTTGCTGTGCGTCACTAGCTACCTCGCCTTGCCTCTTGCTGCACACGCTACAATCCGTGGCCGGCACAATCCTGTTACGCTCACGCTATCGGTATGCATTACGGTGCGCCGGTTTCCCCAACGCTTACTAGGAGGCATTCATGCGCGTAGACATCTACCGCCGGGCCGAGCACGACGGCATTTTTTCCTACCTCGCCGTACCGGAAGGAAAGCTCATTCCTGAAGAAGTGACCAATACCGACTGGCAACTCGAAGTGCGCGCCAGCGAAGTGGCCGACGAGGCCCAGGCCTTGCCCGACTACCACATCGAACAGCCGCACCAGCAGATCGCCGCCAAGGGCTATGCGATCACGGGCTTGAAAGATATGTAAACGAAAAAAGCCAAACCAGCATATCTGCGGTTTGGCTTTGTTGTAGGCGCCGGGCAGTGCCGGTCAGTATTCGACCGCCACCTCTTGCGCACCGAGCATCTGCTCGAGCGCCATCTGCAACTCATCCGATGGCGCCACTTTCCACTCATCCCCAAACTGCAGCACGCAACTGATGCCTTGCGGGCTGACCCGCGCAGCGATCGGCAAGCCCGTCTCGGCCCGGTGCGGCAGGATCACGTCGCGGATACGCTTGGCATCCAGGGTGGCCGGCAACACCAGGCCCAGCTGACGGCCGTACTGCACGCGCGCGGCGATGATATCAAAGGCGCTCTCGGCCGTAATGCGCAAGCCGCCCGAAAAACGGTCTTCCGACACCTTGCCGACGACGGCGAGGAATTCATCTTCCTTGAAGATTTTCCGGTTGGCATCGAACAATTCGCCATACACGGTCACTTCCACCGTGCCGCTCTTGTCGTCGAGCGTGACGATGAGAATCTTGCCGCGCTGCGTCATCTGCGTGCGCAAGCCAGTGATGATGCCGGCCATCATGCGCGGTTCGCGCGACGGTGACAATTCGGACAGTTTCGTGCGCGCAAAACGGCGCGCCTCGGGCGCATACGAATCGAACAGATGGCCAGAAAGGTAGAAGCCCAGGGCGATCTTTTCTTCCGTCAGGCGCTGCTTATCGCTCCACACGGGAACCTTGACATAGTCGGGCGGCGCCACCATGTCGCTGTCGTCGCCACCAAACAGGCTCACCTGGTTCGCCGCCTTGGCGGCCTGGTCGGCGCACTCCATGGCGAATGCCACGGATGCGAGCAAGATGGCGCGGTCGACCTTCAGGCAGTCGAAGGCACCGCTGCGTATCAGGGACTCGATGGTGCGGCGGTTGATTTGCTTCTTATCGACACGCATGCAGAAATCGAACAGGCTGGTGAAGGGGCCACCGGCCGTGCGCGCGGCGATGATGGCTTCGATGGCATTCTGCCCGGAACCCTTCACGGCACCGAGGCCATAGCGGATCTGCGTGACTTTTTTGCCACTCACCGACGGCGCTTCGCCGCTCGGCGTGAAGCGGTAGTCCGATTCGTTGATATCGGGCGGCAACAAGGTCAGCTTGCAGATTTCCAGCGAGTCTTCCACCAGAATCTTGATCTTGTCCGTGTCGTCCATGGCCAGCGACAAGTTGGCGGCCATGAAGGCGGCCGTGTGGTGCGCTTTCAAATACGCCGTGTGGTAGGACAGCAGGGCGTAGGCGGCGGCGTGCGATTTGTTAAAACCGTAGCCCGCGAATTTTTCCATCAAGTCGAAGATCTCGTCGGCCTTTTCCGCCGTCAAGCCATCTTTCGCCGCACCGGCACGGAAAATCTCGCGGTGCTCGGCCATTTCTTCGGCCTTCTTTTTGCCCATGGCGCGGCGCAGCATGTCGGCGCCGCCCAGCGAGTAACCGCCGACGATCTGCGCCATCTGCATCACCTGCTCCTGATACACCATGATGCCGTAGGTTTCGGACAGAATCGATTCCGTACGCGGATCGGGATAATCGAAGCGTTCGCCGTGCTTGCGCTTGCAAAAATCGGGAATCAAGTCCATCGGGCCAGGGCGGTACAGCGCCACCAGCGCGATAATGTCTTCGAAACGGTCGGGCCGCGCGTCTTTCAGCATGCCCTGCATGCCGCGCGACTCGAGCTGGAACACGGCCACGGTCTTGGCCTTGGTCAGCAAGTCGTAGGACGGCTTGTCGTTCAGCGGCAAGGTAGCCAGGTCGAAATCGGCTTGCGCCGGATCGAGCTGCTTGATGTAGCGCACGGCGCGGTCGAGAATGGTCAGCGTGGTCAAGCCCAAAAAGTCGAACTTCACCAAGCCGACCGCTTCCACGTCATCCTTGT
Source organism: Janthinobacterium sp. CG_23.4 (assembly GCF_029892305.1). NCBI lineage: Bacteria > Pseudomonadati > Pseudomonadota > Betaproteobacteria > Burkholderiales > Oxalobacteraceae > Janthinobacterium > Janthinobacterium sp. CG_23.4. Next base: position 3,905,899 of record NZ_JARXUX010000001.1, read on the forward strand.
CGTACTGCGACACGACACCCGAATCGCCACCCTGCGTGTACAGCGGGCAGAAATCGGTCAGCTTGCCGGGCGCAATCAAGACGCCCCCGGCGTGCATGCCGATATTGCGCGTGATGCCTTCGACTTGCTGCGCCAGCTCCAGCAACTGCTTGACCTCTTCCTCGTTTTCCAGGCGCTCCTTGAGCAGCGGCTCTTCCTCGATGGCGTCGGCGATCGACACGGGTTTGCCCGGCTTGAACGGGATCAGCTTGGAAATGCCGTCGCAGAAGTTGTAGCCGAAGTCCATCACGCGGCCCACGTCGCGGATCGCTCCCTTGGCCGCCATGGTACCGAAGGTGGCGATCTGCGAGACGGCCTCCTTGCCATACAAATCCTTGACGTGCTGGATGACGCGGTCACGCCCTTCCTGGCAAAAGTCGATATCGAAGTCGGGCATCGAGACGCGTTCAGGATTAAGGAAACGCTCGAACAGCAGGTTGTATTGCAATGGATCGAGATCGGTAATCAACAGCGAATAGGCGACCAGCGAACCGGCACCCGAACCGCGGCCCGGGCCGACTGGCACGCCGTTTTCCTTGGCCCACTGGATAAACTCGGCGACGATGAGGAAGTAGCCGGGAAACTTCATGTTGCAAATCGTATCGGTCTCGAACTTGAGCCGCGATTCGTAGCGCGCACGCTCCTGTTCGCGCCGCTGCGGGTCCGGATACAGCTGGATCAAGCGCTTTTCCAGGCCGGCCTGCGATTCGGCGACGAGAAACTGGTCGATCGTCATGCCGGGCGGCGTGGGGAAGTTCGGCAGTTGCGGCTTGCCCAGAGTCAAGGTCAGATTGCAGCGCTTGGCGATTTCCACCGAATTGGCCAGCGCGGCCGGCAAGTCGGCAAACAACTGCGCCATGTCCGCCTGCGACAGGAAGCGCTGGCTGTCATTAAAACGTTTCACGCGCTTGGCGTTGGCCAGCATTTCGCCTTCGGCGATACAGGTGCGCGCTTCGTGGGCAACAAATTCTTCAGGGGAAATGAATTGCACGGGATGCGTGGCAACAACCGGCAAACCCAGCTTGGCCGCCAGGGCCACCGCATGACGTACTTGCGCTTCCTGGTTGGCCTGGCCGCCGCGCTGGATCTCGACATAAAAATGGCCAGGGAAAATGTCGGCCCAGCGCTGCGCATTGCGTTCGGCCAGCGCCAGGTTGCCATTCTCGATAGCGATACCGACATCGCCGAAATGGGCGCCGGACAGCACGATCAAGCCATTCGCTGCGCTGTCATCCGGGTACAGCTCATAGGTATTCGTCGCCAGCGCCTGCAGCCACTCGATGCGCAGCTCGGCGCGTCCTTTGTACTGGTTGCTCAGCCAAGCCATCGACAACAGTTCGCACAGTTGCAGATAACCCATGCGGTTCTTCGCCAGCAACAGCAAACGCGACGGCTTTTCGCGGTTATCGTCATTCGTGATCCACACATCGACACCGACGATGGGCTTGATGCCCTTGCCGCGTGCTTCCTTGTAAAACTTGACCATGCCAAACAGGTTCGACAAGTCGGTGACGGCCAGCGCCACTTGCTTGTCCTTGGCCGCCGCCTTGACCACGTCGTCGATGCGTACCAAGCCATCGACGATCGAGTACTCCGAGTGCACGCGCAAGTGGACGAAGGCAGGACCGGGCTGCATCGCTTGCTGTGAACCTGCCGGAGCGCCGGCCTCTTGCATTACCATTTCCATCCTGTGTACCGTTTCGTGCAAAATTCAATGGGGTCTATTCTACCGCGTCGCGGGTAGGCACCGGGTATCCTGGCTGGCCTGTCGGGCTTATAATGTCGGCTGTTCAGTCTAAGCCGATCGCCATCATGCAAGCCATCATCCCAGCAACACCCGCCGTTTCCGCCGCCGCCAGCCCGCTGGCTTCCACCCCCGCCGCCACCTTTGTCAATATTGCCGCGTATAAATTCATTACGCTGGCCGATACCGAAGACATGCGCCCCTTGTATCAGGAGCAATGTCTGGCGCTGGAACTGAAAGGCACGATCCTGCTGACGCCGGAAGGCATCAATATGTTCCTGTCGGGCACACGCGAACATATTGACACCTTCCTCGCCTGGGTGCGCAGCGACCTGCGTTTGGCCGATCTGGAGTGGAAAGAGAGCTTATCGAACGAGCAATCGCACAAGCGCATGCTGGTCAAGCTGAAAAAAGAAATCATCACCATGCGCATGCCGCTGATCAAGCCGGAACTGGGCCGCGCGCCATCCGTCGACGCGCATACGCTCAAGCGCTGGCTCGATGCTGGTGTCGACGATGCGGGCAAACCGGTGGTCATGATGGAAACGCGCAACGCCTTTGAAGTGGACGTCGGCACGTTCAACAACACCCTCGATTACCGTATCGACAAGTTCACGGAATTCCCGGCCGTCGCCGCCGCGCACAAGGATGAGCTGGAAGGCAAGACCGTCGTCACCTTCTGCACCGGCGGCATCCGCTGCGAAAAGGCCGCCATCCACATGAAGGAAATCGGCTACGACAGCGTGTACCAGCTCGACGGTGGTATCTTGAAATATTTCGAGGAAGTGGGCGGCGAGCACTACACGGGCGACTGTTTCGTCTTCGACTACCGCACGGCGCTGAACCCAAAACTGGAACCGACGGAAACGGTGCAGTGTTTCGTCTGTCGCGCCGTCGTCACGCCGCGCCAGCAACTGGCGCCGGAATATGTGTATGAAGTGTCATGCCCGCATTGCCATCAAAAAGGCTAAACTAGCGGACACTTGGGAAAAAAATGAATCAATACCTATCCGACTTGGACACCCGCCGCTTTGGCATCGTCACGGTCAAGGCCGACGGCTTCGCGCAGGAAGATGAGCTTGCACAATGCTTTTCCTTTTGCCAGGAAAACCAGGCATCGCTGCTGATTGCCCGCATCGACGCCAGCAAGACGCCGCTGACGCACGCGATGGAGCGTGCCGGCGCCCTGCTGTGCGACACGCTGGCCTATTACGACTTGCCACTGAGCAAGGTGCCCAAGGCGCCCGAGGCGCGTGCCAGCAGTGACGCCGTCGTGGTGCGTGAAATGGTCGCGGCCGACCATGCGCACGTGGTCGGCATTTCGAAGGCGGCGTTTAGCGGTTACTTCGGCCATTATCATTCGGACCCCAGACTGAATAAGCAGGACTGCGACGATACCTACGTTTCCTGGTGCGCATCGACGCTGGCCAGCACCGATCCTACCAACCGGATACTGGTGGCGCAAGACGACGCGGGAGTGTGTGGCTTTCTCACCATGCGCCTGCACGAAGATGCCCGCCTGGAACTGGTATTGAGTGGTGTCGACCAGCGCGCCACGGGCCGCGGCGTGTATCGACGCCTGATACAGGCTGGCGTGGCGTTCGCAGCCGAACATCAGCTGGCGCACGTGTTTACCTCGACCCAGATCAGCAATATTGCCGTACAGAAAGTATGGTGCGCCCAAGGCTTTGCGCCCACAAACTACGTGCATACTTTCCATAAGTGGTTCTGATTCACTACCGGAAGCCGCAACCGGCGCGCACCCGTCGAGCACAAGACACGGCATGCAGGTGCAAGTACGACAGGCCGGTGTTCCAAAATTGCAATAATTTCCGAATATACAGGCCATAAGGTAGCGGCCCGCTCCGTACATCCGGCAGCGGCACGCATGGCATTTATTATCACATCGTTCAAAAGTGACTTATTAATGATCCCGTTTAATCATCCCTACCTTACCGGCAACGAAATAGTCAATATTCAGAAAGTGCTGGAAAACCGGAAAATTTCCGGCGATGGCGAGTTCACGAAGAAGTGCCAGGCCATGTTCGAGCACAAACTCGCCATGCGCAAGAGCTTGCTGACCACCTCGTGCACGGATGCGCTGGAAATGTCGGCCATCCTGCTCAATATCGGCCCCGGCGATGAAGTCATCCTGCCCTCGTACACCTTCGTCTCGACGGCAAACGCCTTCGCACTGCGGGGTGCAACACTGGTGTTTGCCGACAGCCAAGCCGACCAGCCGAATATTTGCCCCGCCGACATCGAGCGCCTGATCACGCCACGTACCCGGGCCATCGTCGTCGTGCATTACGCTGGCGTGGCCTGCGACATGGACCGCATCCTGGCATTGGCCACGTCGCGCGGCATCGCCATCGTCGAAGATGCGGCGCAAGCCGTCGACTCGTTCCACAACGGGCGCCCGCTGGGCACCATCGGCGACCTGTCGGCATTCTCCTTCCATGAAACCAAGAATATCCAGTGCGGCGAAGGTGGTTTGCTGGTAATCAACAAGCCGGAATACGATGTGCGCGCCGAAATCATTCGCGAGAAAGGCACCAACCGCTCGTCCTTCTTCCGCGGCGAAGTCGACAAATATGGCTGGGTAGACATCGGTTCGTCCTTCCTGCCATCGGATTTGCTGGCTGCCTTCCTGTATGCGCAGATCGACTCGCTCGAAGCCATACAGGCGCAGCGGCGCCGGGTTTGGTCGCGCTATGCGGCCAACCTGACCCAGGGCCTGCAAGGCGACTGGTTCACCTTGCCCGTCATTCCTGACTACGCCAGCAACAATGCGCACATGTTCTACCTCGTCTGCCGCAACCTTGATGAACGCTCACGCCTGATCGCCGCTTTGAAAGCGGCCGGCATCATGGCCGTATTCCACTACCTGTCGCTGCACAGCAGCCCGTATTTCGCCGCCACACACGGCACGCGCGCGCTGCCCAATAGCGACCGCTACACGGACTGCCTGCTACGCCTGCCCTTGTTCCCGGAATTGACGAACGAGCAGGTTGACCACATTTCGCACACCATCCTGACCTTCTATTCCTAAGCATGCGTTTCCTCAAAGTCGGCCTCCTGTTTGCCGCCTCGACTGTGAGCAAACTGGTCGCGGGATTGCTGATCGTCAAAATCGTCGCCATCTATCTAGGTGCCTCCGGCCTGGGACAGTTGGGCCAGTTCATGAGCCTGATGTCGATGATCACCTTGCTTGCCGGCGGCGGCATAGGCACGGGCATCATCAAGTATGTGGCCGAATTCGAACATGACGAGCGGCAGTTGAACGGCTACCTGCGGGCGGCAAGCCTGATCACGCTTGCCGTGTCGTTCCTGCTGGGCTTTGTCTTGCTGCTTGCCGCACCGCAAATTTCGCAATGGCTATTTAACAGCGGCGAGTATGCCGGCGTGATCCGGGTGCTGGCGGCCGCCCAGTTTGCGATTGCCTTCACGAATCTGTTGATGGGGATATTGAATGGACATAAGCGTGTGCATGCCTTTGCCCTAGTCAACTCGGTCAGCGTCGCCCTCGGCGCGGCGGGCGTAGCCCTAGGTTGCGCGCTGTACGGCATGCGGGGCGCCATGTATGGCTTGATCTGGATGCCCAGCTGCACCATCTTGCTGTTGCTGCCTTGGTATCGCCTGAGCCTGAAGTTCTCCTGGCAGCGCCTGAAACCGCAGTGGGATGGCGTCAAGGTACGGCAATTTGCAGGCTATTCGCTGATGATCGCCGTTACCGTGCTAAGCATGCAAATGTCGCAAATCGTGATCCGCTACATCATCGCCCACTACAATAGCTGGGTCGAGGTCGGCTACTGGCAAGCCGTCAGCAAAATATCCGACTCCTACCTGTTATTCATCACGGTCGTCCTGTCCAATTATTACCTGCCCCGCTTGTCGGCGCTGCGCGCGCGCGCGCAGATCGGCAGGGAAGTGGCAACCGCCTACAAAGTTGCCATGCCGCTCCTGCTGCTCATGAGCATCGGTATTTTCATCCTGCGTGACTCGATTGTACTGCTGCTGTTTTCTCCGGAATTCCTGGCGATGAAGGATTACTTCACCTGGCAACTGGCCGGCGACGCCTTCAAGGTGGCCGCCTACATCAGCGGCTACGTGGCCGTGGCCAAGGCCAACACCCGCTTGTATATCGCCGCCGAAATACTCCAGGCCAGCCTTCTGGTTTTGCTATGCTATTTCTTTGTGCAGGCATATGGCGCCATTGGCGCGACCTACGCTTACTTCACGACGTATCTGCTGTATTTCCCGCTTACCGTCGCCATCTTGAAGTATTACCTGTCCCAAAAAATCGAACCATGCACGGCCACGCCGTAAATCACCTTCACTGACTGAATAATCCTATGCCCTTCCCCGAAAAAATTCTGCTGCTCCATGGCGCCTTTAGCCTGGGCGGCATTGAAACCCATATTCTGCGTCTGGCAGAGGAATTGCATGGGCGAGGCATTCAGGTGCAGGTACTGCTGCTGACCAAGAAATATGAAGCCAGGCTACTGGCGGAACTGCGGCAATACGCGGTGGTGCAATTTGCCGCCGATATGCTGAACAATCCTGCCTCGCCCTTGCGCAATAATTTGCAATGCATGGCGGTCATGCCGCCGCGCGAGACCGAACTGGAGGAACTCCTCGCCGGTGTCGATTGCGTGCATGTGTGCGGCGTATGGAGCCTGGTGTACTACATCCGCCACGTCCTGCCACGCGCACCACGTACCAAGGTGGTATGCGGCGTATATCATCAGAACGAGTTCAACTTCCGCTCCATCCATCCGCGCTTTTTCCAGCAACAGCTTTTCCAACTCGTGGATCAATCGATTCCGGCCGATTCCATGCTGTTTTTTAATGAAAAATCGATCGATACAGCCGTCGAGTTATATGGCGAAAAATATACCGGCAGCGATGTTTTCCCGATCGGTATCAAATTCAGGCAAGATACAATAAATCCTTCGCAAAATTTCCAGTCCAGGAAAATTATCTCGGTTGGCAGGATTACCAGCTTCAAGACCTATAATTTTAGAATGGTCCTAGCGTTCCCGGAAATTTTGAAAATTGATCCGACATTTGAATACCATATCTATGGCGATGGCGAGCAATTGCTGGAACTGCGGCAATTCATCGAAGCCCGTGGCTTGCAACAATCCGTTATCTTGCATGGCTCTCTCCCTTATCAGGATTTTGAAAAGGTGATAGGCGAGGCATTTGCCTTTGTCGGCAGCGGTACGGCATTGCTGGAAGCGGCCGCCATGGGCATTCCGGCGATTATCGGCATCGAATCGGATGAAGAGGGATTAACGTATGGCTTGCTGAGCCAGCTAAAAGGCTATAGCTACCACGAAAAAGGTCTGGCCTTTCCCATGGAATCGTTTGCCACATGCATTGCGGCGCTTGCTAATGCTGGCCAGGAAGCCTATGCCGTGGTGTCCGAGCGGTGCAAAATGCGGGCGGCCGAGTTTTCCATCGGGGAGTTTGTCGATTTATATGTCCGCTATTTGAAGCAGCACGCCCTGCTTCCTGATCCACAACTGCGTATTAATATGCCAAAATATTTACTTGGAATTGTTTCCTGTTTCGCACTGGGCCGGCTGGACAAGAAAAAATTATTCAGCGCGCGGTATTGACCAAGATTGCCCTGCTTATCCGTCTGCCTTGACGCTAACCGTGATCGGCGCCAGCCTACCACTCCACCACACCGTCCTGCCATGAATATATCGATTACCGGCGCTTCAGGATTCATCGGCAAATTGCTATTGCAACAGCTTGCCGCAACGCCGCATGCGCTCGCCATCCTGAGCCGCAAGCAGGGTGGCGCCACACCCGGCATCCGTTGCGTGCAGGGCGACCTGCTGCAAGAGAATACAGCCCTGCATGTTTTCGCCGATAATAGCGATGTGATTGTCCATTGCGCCGGAGAAATCAAGGATGAACGCCTGATGCAGCAGCTGCATGTCGACGGTACCCGACACTTGTTAAACGCCGTCCGCGCCTCGATCAGAAAACATGGCAAGCCCGTGCATTGGGTGCAACTGAGCAGCGTCGGTGCCTACGGCTTGGACGGAGCAGGCGCACAGACAGGGCGCACCATCAGTGAAGCAAGCGAGGAGTTGCCGGTGGGTGTGTACGAGGTAACGAAAACGGCATCGGACCAGTTGGTGCGCGATTTTGCCGGACAGGAACCCTTGTTCAGCTATACCATCGTGCGGCCCACCATCGTCATCGGCGCCAGTATGCCCAACCAGTCGTTTCATGCCATGGCCCGCATGATCAAACGCGGCGTCTTTTTTCGCATAGGACGCCAGCCAGCCATGGCCACCTATGTGCACGTGGATGATGTGGTACGCGCCTTGCTGCAATGCATCAGTGATACGCGGGCGCGTGGCAAAGTATTCATCGTGGCAAATGATTGCCCGCTAGAGCAAGTCGTGACGTCCCTGGCCCAGGCGATGCGGGTTGCTCCGCCGCGATGGACACTGCCGGAAGCGCCGTTACGCTGGTTGCTGAAACTGACGCCGTCATGGATCAAGCTGCCACTGACGACAGCGCGTGTCGATGCGTTAACCCGCAAGACGCGCTACTCTTCCGCCCTGATCGGTAGTAGTCTGGACTTTTTTCCTGCGGAATCAATTCCAGAAAGCATTCCTCAGTTAATTCATGACTCAGCCCACCGCCTGTAGTCAACGCCAACACAGCGACAGCGCCTGTGCGGCAACTCAAGAGATACATTGAAGAGCAGATTAGAACATGAGCAGAAAAAAGATTTGTTTAATATCAACAGTACCGATACCTCTTCAGGTTTTCATGCGCGAGCACATCGAGAAGTTATCAGAGTACTACGATGTGACTTTGCTGTGCAGTGGCAATGGTAAGGAATTGCAAGGCATGCTTAATGAGCGCGTCGTCTTCCAATCTATCGCTATCGAACGCAAGATCAGTCTCATCGCTGATGTACTGGCCCTGCTGGCACTGCTGCGCGTGTTTCGCCAGGAAAAGTTCGACTGCGTGCACTCACTGATGCCCAAGGCCGGCCTCCTGTCCATGCTAGCCGCCTGGCTGGTGCACATTCCGGTACGCATCCATATTTTCACGGGGCAGGTGTGGTTCGCCAAGACAGGCCTGATACGCTCCATGCTCAAGTACATGGACCGGATCATTGCCGCGTGCGCCACCCACCTGATGGCGGACAGTCCATCGCAGCGCGATTTCCTCGTCGCCGAAAAAGTCGTCCCGTCCGCCAAAATTACCGTGCTGGGACGCGGCTCGATCAGCGGAGTCGACGTGGGACGCTTCAAATTTGACGCGCAGGCCCGCGCCAGCGTGCGTAGCGAACTGGGCATTGCCCCCAATGCCGTAGTCTTCCTGTTCCTGGCCCGCCTGACGCGCGTCAAGGGCATCCTGAACCTGACCCGCGCTTTTGCCGGTATCGAAGCGCAGATGCCGCACGCCCAGCTCCTGATCGTCGGCCCCGACGAAGAACACCTGATGCCGATGCTGGAACAGGAATGGGCAGGCTGCTCACAAAAGATTCATTGCGTCAACTACACCCAGCAGCCGGAGCGGTATATGTCGGCCGCCGATGTCTTTAGTCTGCCAAGCTATCTGGAAGGCTTCAGCTCGGCCACCATCCAAGCTGCCGGCGTGGGCTTGCCCGCCATCGTTTCGCATATCTATGGTCTGACCGATGCGGTCAAGGGTGGCGTGACGGGCATCTTCCATGCCACGGGCGATATCCAAAAAATGCAGGAAGCCATGCTGCTGCTGTATCACGATGAACATCTGCGCCGGCAAATGGGCCAGGCAGCGCAGCGCCGTGCCTATCAGGAATTCTCGCAGGAAGTCATCGTCGAAGCCATGCGAAAATATTATCAAAAAATCTTGGGTGGCGAAGTACACTCCTAGCGCCTGCCAATGGCAATACATACGCCACGCAGGTGGTCATTCAACAAAGGTAAAAGATGATTTTGCTTACCGGTGGTACCGGCTTCGTGGGCTCTGCCGTCCTGGCCAGGCTGGTTGCGGATGGCGCCATGCCAGTGCGCGCCGCCGTGCGCAGCGCTGGCGCGCACATTGCGCCCGGCATCGACACAGTGGCAGTCGGCTCACTGGCCGAGGAAACCGACTGGCGCGAGGCGCTGGCTGGCGTCAGCGCGCTCGTGCATTGTGCCGCGCGCGTCCACGTCATGGACGAGAGTGCGGCAGACCCGTTGGTAGAATTTCGCAGGGTCAACGTGCAAGGAACCCTGGCCCTGGCCAGGCAAGCGGCGGCTGCGGGCGTCAAGCGCTTTGTATTCATCAGCTCCATCAAGGTCAATGGCGAAATGACGGCGGTAGGCAAGCCCTTCACGGCCGAGGACATCCCCGCACCGGCCGATGCCTATGGCGTGTCGAAAATGGAAGCTGAGCAAGCCCTGCGCGCGTTGGAAAGCGATAGCGGCATGCAAGTAGTCATCATCCGGCCGCCGTTGGTCTATGGCAAGGGTGTCAAGGCCAACTTCGCCGCCATGATGCGCTGGCTGGCGCGCGGCATTCCCCTGCCCCTGGGCGCCATCCATAACCGGCGTAGCCTGGTAGCACTCGACAACCTGGTGGACTTGATCGTCACCTGCGTAGACCACCCGCAAGCGGCCGGCCAGACTTTTCTGGTATCCGATGGGCAAGATCCATCCACTACCGAATTATTGCAGCGCATGGGCCGCGCCATGGGCCGCCCCGCGCGCCTGATCCCGGTGCCCTCCGCCTGCCTGACATTCGGCGCCAGCCTGCTTGGCAAAGGCGCCGTGGCACAGCGCCTGTGCGGTTCGCTACAGGTCGATATCGACAAGACGCGCCGGATGCTGGATTGGACACCTCCCTTGACACTGGATCAAGGTTTACAAGAAGCTGCGAAAGGAACTGTACGTGAAACGCGCGTTTGACCTCATGCTGGTATTGCTGGCCTCCCTGATTCTGTTTATCCCCATCGTGCTCGTCGCGCTCCTGGTGCGGCTTACCTCGGCGGGACCGGCCCTGTACTGGTCCGATCGCGTGGGGAAGAACAACACGATATTCAAGATGCCCAAGTTCCGCAGCATGCGGGTAGGCACGCCGGCCGTGGCCACGCACCTGCTGGCCGATGCCCACTCGCACCTGACCCCGGTTGGCAACTTCTTGCGCAAGAGCAGCCTCGATGAGCTGCCGCAACTGTGGAGCATCATCCGTGGCGACATGAGCTTTGTCGGTCCCCGACCGGCGCTGTTCAACCAGGACGACCTGATCGCCTTGCGCACGCAATATGGCGTCGAGAAACTGCCGCCTGGCTTGACGGGCTGGGCGCAAGTCAATGGGCGCGATGAATTACCGATTCCGGAAAAGGTCAAACTGGATGTGGAATACCTGCAGCGGCAATCGCTGCCCTTCGATATCAAAATTATCGTGCTCACGTTCCTGAAGGTCGTGCGCCGCGATGGCATTACCCACTAATGTGTAGCAACAGTGCCACTGTGCCTGGCCGGCCCTGTCATTCATCGCGCTGTAACCGATCGAGCAATTATTCGCCCCAAACATGAAAATATTCCTTGGCTTTTCCCGACTGCACAAGAAACTGCTGGCCTCCACGCTGGACCTGTTCTTTTTGCCACTGACCTTTTTCCTGGCGATCGCCTTGCGCTACGATGTCCTCAATCGGGAGTTGCTCACGCAATACCTGTGGCTGATCATCGCCACGCCGCTGGTCTCGATCCCGATCTTCATCCGCCTGGGACTATACCGTGCCGTCATCCGTTTCATCGACCAGAAAATCGTCTATGTCGTCATACTCGGCGTGACCCTGTCCGTTGCGCTGCTGGTGGCCATGACGGCGTTTGCCACCCACATGCAGGGCTATTCGCGCGGCGTCTTCGGCATTTACTGGGTCAGCGCGATTACCTATGTGGTGGCCAGCCGTTTCCTCGCCAGGGGCATGCTGCTCAATTCAAACAAGGAAACGGACGTCGTGCGCGTAGCCATCTATGGCGCAGGCAAGGCCGGCAGCCAGCTGGCGAACGCCCTGCGCGCAGGCCAGGAATACCTGCCGGTGGCCTTTATCGACGACATGAAGGAACTGCATGGCGCCACCATTTCCGGCATCAAAGTCTACGCGACCACGGATCTGCAGCAAGTCATCGAGAAAAACAAGATCACAGAGATTTTCCTCGCCATGCCCTCGCTGAACAAGGGCAAGCAAAAGCATATCCTGCACATCGTTGAAAACCACAAGGTCAAGGTCAAGGTGGCGCCGCCGGTGGAAAGCCTGCTCAATGGCGAATTACGCATGCAGGACGTGCGCGACATCGAAATCGACGATTTGCTGGGGCGCGACCAGGTCACACCGGACCCGGCCCTGATCGCCCGCTGCATCACCGGCAAGGCCGTGATGGTGACGGGCGCCGGCGGTTCCATCGGTTCAGAATTGTGCCGCCAGATCATCAAGCTGCGCCCGACGCGCCTGATTCTGCTGGAAATGTCCGAGTTTGCCCTGTATTCGATCAAGCAGGAACTCAAGGACATCAAGCTGCTGCGGGGCTTGGATATCGAGCTGCTGCCATTCCTTGGCAGCGTGCTCGATACGGAAAAATGCAAGACCATCCTGGCCAGCTTCGAGGTCGAGACCCTATACCACGCCGCCGCCTACAAGCATGTGCCCCTGGTGGAATTCAATCCCATCGACGGCGTGCGCAACAACGTATTCGGCACGCTCAGTATCGCCCAGGCGGCCATGGCGGCGGGTGTCAAAAATTTTGTGCTGATCTCCACGGACAAGGCCGTGCGCCCCACCAACGTGATGGGCACCACCAAGCGCCTGGCTGAACTGATCTTGCAAGCGTTTGCGCGCGAACAAGCCAACACGCGTTTTTGCATGGTCCGTTTTGGCAACGTACTGGGTTCGTCCGGCTCGGTCGTGCCTCTGTTCCGCAAGCAGATTGAAGCGGGCGGGCCGATTACCCTGACGCACCCGGAAATCACGCGTTATTTCATGACCATCCCCGAAGCGGCACAGTTGGTCCTTCAAGCAGGCGCCATGGGCGAAGGCGGCGACGTCTTCGTGCTCGACATGGGCGATCCCGTCAAGATCATGGACCTCGCCATCCGCATGATCCATCTAAGCGGACTGGAAGTGCGCAGCAAATCGGCGCCGGACGGCATCGAGATCGAGCATGTCGGCTTGCGCTCGGGAGAAAAGCTGTATGAGGAATTACTGATTGGCAACAACGTAGAAGGCACGGAACACCCCTTGATCATGCGCGCCCAAGAGGCGGAGATCCCGTGGTCTGAACTGCGCACTATCCTAAGCGACATGCAACTGGCCTGCACGGACTTCAACTACGAAGAACTGCGCGCCCTGCTGCTACTGGCGGTGCAGGAATATGCGCCGCAATGCGGGATTGAGGATTTGATCTGGAGCAAAAAAAATCAGCTCGCGCAAGCGCAGCGAGACATCAAGGTGGTGGAGAATCCACGCTATCAACTACGCTAGGAAGAGATATCCCGCACGCCATTCACGGTGTGCCGGTGCCCTTCAAGAGGAGTGCGCCGGGGCATGACCTGCGCCGCCCTGGCGCACACGACACTGCCAGAATGACTGGCACTGGAGGCACGCACCACACGTGCCTGCATACCGACTGAAGTACTGGACACTAGAAGTTCACGCGCTCCAGCTCCACCACCAGCGGCATCTTACGCACCTGCGTATGGATGGAACCAATATATTCCCCCAGCACGCCAATGAAGAAAGCCTGGATGGCGCCAAAGAAGAAAATACCGATTAGGATGGGTGCAGTTCCCAGCTTGAACGAATCCCAGAACAGCAGCTTGGCAACAAAAAACATGAATGCCACCAGCAAGCTCATAAACGCAAGAAAGAATCCGCTCATTGCCATCAGGCGCAACGGCACCTTGGAATGGTTGGTAATCCCCAGCATGCCGATGTCATACAAAGTATAGAAGTTATTCTTTGTAATACCGCGCTGCCGGCGTGGCTGTTTGAATGGGACGGTCGCCACGGAAAAACCGATTTCACACAGCAAGCCGCGGAAATAAGGATAAGGATCATCAATTTTACGCAAGATATCGATCACTGCTCGATCAAACAGGCCGGCGCCAGTGGCATTTTGCACCAATGGCACGTCTGAGATTTTGGAGATAAGACGATAGTATGATTTACGCAGGAAGAACATCAGCGAGGATTCTTCGCTTTCGGGCTTCACTGCCAGCACCGTCTTGTAGCCCTCTTCCCACTTTTTCACGAACTCCGCGATCATTTCCGGAGGATCCTGCAAATCGGAGGCTATCAGCACGCAAGCATCGCCGTTAGACTGCAACATGCCGTAATAGGGAGATTTGATATGCCCAAAGTTCCGCGCATTGACGATTAGCTTTACTCTGTTATCCTTCGCAGCAAGCTCCTTGATGCGTTTTACCGTGCCGTCGGTCGATGCATTATCAATACAGATATGCTCATACTCATAGGGCAGGGTCGCCATCACGGCTGCGACACGCTGGTACAACTCGTCGATATTTTCTTCTTCGTTGTAACACGGTGTCACAATGCTAATTAATTTCTTTTCAGACATTACATCAATCCTTTTTATAAACCCAGTGGCTCATCAGAACCCAGCTCAATGCTATGCTAAACGGTATGCAAACAATCTGTCCAGCATATGGCCCCAATGAGAAATTTCGTGCCAGCAGCATCAAAAAACCAGCATTGACGACATAGATAGCCGAGTAAGCCAGAATGAATCGAAAAAATACATTCCAGCTGGTTCGCCCCTGAAAGACTACACGTCCAAAGCAAAAGTAATTAAAGATCACACCCGCAACAGTTGCCAGAAACAAGGCAAGCAGATAAGGCAGAGCAAGCAGCAATAAAAGCGCGTAGACAGCATAACCAAATGCCGTATTCAAGCCACCCGCGAACAGGAATCTCAGAATTTTCGGATCTTGCAACTTGGCCAGAAGGTTGGGGCCGCGGGCGTTCAAACGGCGGCCTCGCCAGGTACGGACAAGATCGCACGCGCCTCCTGCAGCACCCCCTGCAAGGAGGTCGTACTTGGACAATATCCAAAATCCGCAGCGCGCTTGTTTAATGAGTAATAATAAGGCTTGCCACCGGTAGCATTTACCGCCACGCTACTCCTGGTAATTTCATACTTCAAGTCGAATTCTTCCTGCATTGCCGCCAGCAAGGCAGGCTTGTCGACAGGTTCAAGGCTATAACAGTCAAGCGCGGCATTTTCAGGTGGCGCATTCAGAACCGCACTCACCAGTTGTGCAAAATCGGCCGCACTCATATAATCTCGAACAATATAATCAGCCGATGTCATGAGCACACTTCCATCGCGAATGGCACGCAATATATCGCTAATAAGAAAGCGCGCCGACATATCCTGCGTCCGGCTAAAATAATTAAAGACGCGAACGTCAACAATTGCATGATCCGGCAGCGCGCGATGGCGGCACTCCGCGTATAGCTTTGCCATCGCGTACCAGTCATGCGGCTGAAAATCGTTCAGCGCCACAATTGCCTGGCTGCTGCGCGTGACAGGCTCCTGAAAACTGCTGCCATAGGCTGCGCCACTGCTCAGGAAGATATAGCGGCAATGCGGATGGTTTTGTAAATAGGACAAAGCCATAGCGTCATACTTCAAGGTCACGTCAAAAATCGACGCGCCCATCTGCACGGCCTGGGCGGGATTTCCCACACCGACGAAATTGATGATCGCGTCATACTCTGCTCCCTCGTTGAAGTCTTCAAACGCAGCACTATGCAGCGCAGAAGCATCCAGCTTATTCGCTTCCAGCCAGGCAGTTATCGCCTCCGGGCGCCGCGAAAACAATGACAGTTCATGCTGACCGTCCGCCATGAATGATAGGATCAGGTCTTTTGCAATCTGGCTGGTTGCCCCCAAAATAGCAAGGTGCATTAACTCACCTCGTCACTTCGGCAAACCAGCGCCATGTTTTGTCGATAGTTTGCTCCAGCGTACAGGTCTGTATGACACCCAGGCTATTGTACGTAATGCTAATATCAGGGAACAGGTCATCCAGTTGGCCCGGCTTGGAAGGTGCTGTATTCAGCGACACCTCAGAACGCGTACCGCTGTGGCCGATGATCATGCGCGCAAGCTCCAGGTGACTAACTGGCGTCGGGCTGCCGATATTGTAAACCTGGCCATTCACGCCACTGACTAAGGCCGCCAGTGTCCACCACGCTGCATCACTGCCATACAGATAGCTGCGGCGTGCCCTGCCATCACCGTGAATACGAATCTCACCACCGGTCAGCACGTCGCGCAGGAAGCTATTGATGGCCCATGGCCGATCCAACGATTGATATGCACCAGCGAACGTGAATGGGCGAATTGTGCTCACCGGCAAACGCAGCTGGCTGCGATAAATCGCTGCAAGGCTTTCAGCCGCCCGCTTCGATTCAGCGTACACCGTATGCACCTGGCCGCAAGGACTGGGGAAATACTCATTTTCGCTCAATGCCCCCGGGCGATTCGGTGTACCGCTGACCAAGCATGAACTGACATTCAAAAACCGGTTTAAGTTATCGAGCTTGGTTGCCGCTTCCAATGCATTATTCAAACCGAGCAATGTCGTTTGCTGTACACGCAGGGGATCGGACGCGTGCACGCGATTGTTCGGGATGCCCGCCGCGTGGATCACGAAATTCGTGTTCCGCGCATACTCGAATGGCGAGCGCACATCCTGCGACACCAGACGAATCTCCGGACGGCCCGACAAATGCGGATAGCGCTGCGCCCACTCGTTGACGTTTCGAGCATACAGATCCAGAGTAATTCCCAAATCATATTCGTCATTCAGGGCTTTAATAGTTTCCGCAATCCAAGTTCCCAGAAAACCGGTACCGCCTGTGATAGCGAGATGCTGGCGCCCGAGCCGGGCGCGCAGTTCTGGTTGATGTGCACTGGCCAGGAGACAATCCTGACGAATTTCCTCAAAACGATCGGTAGCCATATTAGACTCTCTTAGCAGCATTCTGCGCGGCCAGATCCCGCGCGACCTCGATAATCAAGCTTTCCTGCCCAGCGACTGCATTTCGCTTGCCCAAACCGAAGAAGATGTCGCGCGGATCGACGTTATAGTCTTGCGCGGCACGGCCGACTGGCTTGGCGAAGCCAGAGAAGACACCGGCCAGTCCGCTAACAATCGACAACGGCGAAATACTCGGTGCGATCGGATTGAAGTCCCTCTCGGCAATGTCGGCTGCGTCAAGAATTTTATACAGGTCAATCCCTGTTTCGTAGCCCAGGCGGTCAAGAACAGCCACAAGCACTTCCAGCTGGGTATTGCCGGCGCCGGCGCCAAAGCCACGGATGGTGCCGTCTAGTATCGTTGCACCTGCCTCGATGGCCGTTACGGAGTTGATGACCGCCATGCCCAAGTTATTATGACCATGGAAACCGACGGGTATCGACAAACCATCAACCAAGGTCGAGACACGTTCCTTCACATCGCTGGGGAAATACGCACCAGCCGAATCCATGATCACGATGGCTTCCGCGCCGTACGATTCCATTTTGCGCGCTTCTTCCAGTAAAACGGCAGGCGTCGCCATATGGCTCATCATCAGCACGCCATAGGCTTCCTTACCGGCCTTGCGTACAAAATCGATATGCCGGTCGGTCACATCGGCTTCCGTGCAATGCGAGGCAATGCGGAAGACGTCGACGCCGGCTTCCAGCGCCTTGGTCAGATCGGACTTGATGGTGCAAAAACCTGGAATGACATGGATCGCCAACCGGGTATTGACCAGGTTCGCGCGCGATGCCTCGAAAATCTCGGCATCGCTGAGCAGACATTCTCCAATCAGCAGCGACGATGCGCCCAGGCCATTACCATGGCCCACCTCGATAATTGGCACACCAGCAGCTTCGGCTGCCTTGCAATACGAGACAAAGCTATCGCGGCTTAATTGATGGCGCACTGCATGGTTACCATCGCGTAACGTAGGGTCACTAATCAGAATTTTTTTCTTGGTCATATCAGACCTCCCGGGAAATTTCAGATTTGGCGATGAGCTCTGCCATCGCGATTGCAGCGCAATTAATGATATCCAGATTGCCGGCGTATTGCGGCAGATAGTCCCCCGCGCCCAGCACCTTGATGGTAGTGATTACTTTTCCACCTTCGAAGGTGGGCGGCACAATCAGCTTATAACCTGGAACATATTGCTTTAACTGGTCTACCATGGAGGCAACCGATGCCTGCAGAGCAGCGATATTCGGTTCCTTGATTTTGGCATAAATGGTGGTCTGCATATCAATCGGCGGATTGGCTGGATTCAGGATCAGGATAGCCTTGGTGCGTTTGGCACCCGAAAACTTGCGTAATGCATCCTGCGTCGTCTCGATATACTCGTCCAGGTTATAGCGCGTGGCCGGTCCCGCACTGCGGGAGGCGATACTGGAAGCGACTTCGATATATTCGATATCCGGATGCACTTGCGACAGCGCGTAGGCAATCGGAATCGACGACTGGCCGCCGCAGGTGATCATGTTGATGTTACGGGCGCCGCTACCTTCCGCGCACTCGGATGCGTTGATGGCGGGAATGCAAAACTCGCCGAGTTTGGCCGGCGTCATGTCAATGACCGTCTTGCCCAACCGCTCGAGGATTGCCCAATGCTCGACATGCGCTTGCGCCGAGGTGCAGTCGATGACCAGATCGCAAATCGATGGATCGGCAACAATAGCTTCAATGCCGCGGTCGGAAATCGGTACGCCGAGCGCATTCGCCCGCTTCATTCCCGCCGAGTTGAAATTACGGCCAGCAAACAACGTGCAGGTCAGGTTCTCCGAACGCATTACCTTGATCAGCAAATCCGTGCCAATATTTCCCGACCCGATTATTGCCAGTTTTAGTTTTTTCGATGAGGTCATCGTAATCCCATATATTCTATAAATAGTGCTGTGGCTCGTCTCAAGCAATAACTCGCTTACCAGATCAATCAAAACCTGTCGTATACCAGTATTTCCGGCCTGCGATGCTTACCACAGCATAGACAGTCGGCGCCCCGCCCCAGTGATTAGCCGAGCCTCCTCGCGCCCGCTTTGTTATGACAGTAACGCTTAACCGAGCGACTTCGACTTTTCATGCATGCCGTCGAGCATTGCACGCTCCAGCACAGCACGCGGCAGCAATGGCGACAAATCCTCCAACGGCGGCGACACGAGGCTACCATCCTCGCGCGATACCAGAGACAGTTTCGGCGAAAAGACCTGCTCGGGATGCATGAATACTTCACAAATGACAGGGCCGTCGGCTGCCTGTACTTTCTCAAGCGTCGTATCGCATTCATCCCATGTTCTGATCTGGAAGGTAGGAATATCGAATGCAGCGCCAATCTTCGAGTAATCGGGGCAAGAGACGCCGGACGACTTGTCCGTGCCGACATAACCGCTCTTGAACAGAGCATTTTGCGTATGCTTAATCATGAGATAGCCATCATTATTGAAGATAAACAACTTCACTTTCAGACGATAATGTACGATCGTTTGCAGCTCCTGCAAATTGAGCATCATGCCGCCATCACAATTCAAGCACATCACTTCACCACGATCTGTCGCGAAAGCAACGCCGATAGCAGCAGGCAATCCATAGCCCATTTCGCCAAGTCCGGTGGACGTCATCAGGCGTTGGGCGTCTTCAATATGCAAGGCCTGGTGTGCGCACAACAAAGCGGTGCCCATATCGGTCACAACAATCTGATCCTTCTTGAAGAAACCATTCAGCCGTTCCATAAAGCGGTAGGAATTCATGAACTCGCCCTGATCCGCGTGTTCAATACCAACCCAGGGGAACTGTTCCTGATAGTTGCGGCACATGGCCAACCATTCACCGTGGCTGGACATGACGCGCTCCTGCAAGCGCTCGGTGAGCATATCTATGAAATCGCTGGCATCGCAAACCAGCATCTGGATGGCGCGCGCCTGGTGCTTGCGGACTTCCTGGGCATCGATATCCACGATGTCGATACGGGCACCGCGCGCCAGTTCGGACAAGTCGTAGCCAATCTGAGGAATGGCGAGACGCGTGCCGATTGTCAACAGGTAGTCCGAGTTCTGCAAGATGAAATTGGCAGAGCGCTGCCCATACACACCTGCTCGGCCAAACACTAGCGGATGTTTCGAGTCAACCATGTCGATACCTGCCCATGAAACCAAGGCCGGAACACCTAATTGCTCCAGAAGAGGAACAATCTTGGCTTCGGCACCGGCAAGGCGTATGCCATGGCCGAGCCAGAGCAGCGGACGCTTGGCCGACAACAATGCCTCGACAACGCTGTCGACCTGCTCAGACAGCCCGGTGGACACAGGCGATTTCACGTCAGGCGCCACAAACTGGGCAGCGCTCTGTGCAGTGATGCGGCTGGACTGGATATCCATTGGGATTTCAATCCAGCAAGGACCAGGGCGCTGATCGAATGCTATATACACGGCCTTCTGGATCTCGTAGACCGCTTGCTCCGGCTGCATGACCCGCTGCGCATACTTGGTTACCTGACTCACCATCTGTACCGAATCGTAGCCTTGAACACCCCACATCCGCAGCGTATTTTCAGGCTTGGTGAAGCGGGAATTCTCGTTACCAGCAATAACAATTCCGGGAATCGAATCAGCCCAGGCGGAAACCACGCCGGTCACACCATTGGTCGACCCAGCACCGGTAGTCAGCAGCGACACGGCCAACTTACCATTTGTACGGTAATAGGTCTGCATGGCCATGCATGCGGCCTGCTCATTATGCACACAGACGATCTCGGTATAGCCGCGCCGTGAGATGGCTTCGAACAAATGCACGTTACCGGCGCCAATAATGCCGAACGCATGCTCAATCCCCAACTCTTCCAGCGCCGCAGCGATCAGTTCGCTAACCTTGATCTTTTCTACTGTTTGCTCTGCAATCACTTAGAACCCCACACCAAAAAATTCTTCCATTTTAGCAACTGTGAAATCCAGCATTTCACGGGCCAAGCCTGGGAACACGCCGATCCAGAACGTATCGTGCATCACACGGTCGGTATTGGTCAGCTCGCCCGACACGCGGAAATTACGGCCGATCATGTATGGCTGGCGGGTTAGGTTACCGGCGAACAGCAGGCGGGTACCGATCTTGTGCTGGTCAAGGTAGGTCAGCAGGTCGACACGGCTGACGTTGGCTTCTGGCTTCAAGGTCAACGGGAAACCAAACCACGATGGGTCCGAGTTTTCAGTCGCTTCAGGCAAGATCATGAATTCCGCACAGGATTGCAGACGGTCCTTCAGGTAAGCAAAGTTATCCTTGCGTGCTTGGATGAAGCTAGCCGCGCGGTCGAGCTGCGCCACGCCGCAGGCCGCCTGCATGTCGGTAATCTTGAGGTTGTAGCCCAGGTGCGAATAGGTATACTTGTGATCGTAGCCTTCTGGCAGAGTGCCCAGCTTGCAGCAGAAACGCTTGCCGCAGGTATTGTCCTTGCCCGGCGCGCAGTAGCAATCGCGCCCCCAGTCGCGGAACGATTCGGCGATTGTCTTCAGTTCGGGATCGTTCATGAACACGGCACCGCCCTCACCCATGGTGATGTGATGCGCAGGGTAGAAACTCAAGGTGCCGATGTCGCCGAAGGTGCCGACCATCTGGCCGTTATAGGTCGAACCGAGGGCATCGCAGCAATCCTCGATCAGCCACAGCTTGTATTTCTTGCACAGCGCAACGATGACTTCCAGATTGTATGGGTTACCCAGCGTATGCGCCAGCATGATGGCCTTGGTCTTCGGCGTAATGGCGGCTTCGATCAAGGAGGCATCGATATTGTAGGTACCCAGCTCCACATCCACGAAGACAGGCACGGCGCCAAACTGCAGGATCGGATTAACGGTCGTCGGGAAACCCGCCGCCACGCCGATGACTTCGTCACCTGGCTGGATTGCACGCGCGCCCAATTTTGGCGAGGTCAGCGTGTTGAACGCCACCAAGTTGGCCGAAGAACCTGAATTGACGGTGATCAGGAATTCCACACCGATGAGCTTTGCCAAGCGCTTCTCGAATTCATCGTTGAAGCGGCCGGTGGTCAGCCAGGCATCCAGTGAAGCGTCAACCATCATCTGCATTTCTTCAGCACCAACAACTTTGCCGGCGGGTGGAACAACGGTGACACCTGGCTCGAATGGGCGCGGGGCACTGGCCAGCGCACCATATTGGGCGACGAGCTCACGGATTTGTTCGCGGAGTTGTTCTTTGGTTTGTTGTGGAGCTGTCATGATAATAACCTTGCTTATATATTGATAATTATTAATTATTGATGTTCTGGTACGACTGAATTTGCGCCATGGTCAGGCTGCGCACATCCGCGCCGGCCTGCCGCTGCTTCGACCATTCAATGATCATCTGCAATGCCGCTTCCAGGCGCAGGGCTGGCTGCCAGCCAAGATGCGCACGGACTTTCGAGATATCCAGCTTCAGATAAGTCGCTTCATGCGGATGCTCGCCGCCGTCATTTTGCCACACTGCGCCTTCGCCCCACAAAGCGGTCATCTTCTCGACGATCCAGCCGACCGGCTTGGCATCATCCTCGTTCGGACCAAAGTTCCACCCCTCGGCGAAAGCGACACCATCCTGGTACAGGCGTTCGGCCAGCGCCAGGTAGCCGCGCAGCGGTTCCAGCACATGCTGCCATGGGCGCACGGAGTTGGGATTGCGTATGTTGACAGTGCGGCCTTGCTCGAATGCGGACAAGATATCGGGAATCAAACGGTCCAGCGCCCAGTCGCCGCCGCCGATGACGTTGCCGGCGCGCACGGTCGCCAGCGCAACGCCATGCTTGTCGTATTGCTGCGCATTGAAATACGAGGAGCGATAAGCCGACGTCACCAGCTCGGCGCATCCCTTGCTGCTGCTATAGGGGTCATAGCCGCCCATCGGCTCGTTTTCGCGGTAGGCCCAGACCCATTCGCGGTTTTCATAGCACTTGTCGGTCGTGATGTTTACCACCGCCTTGACGCCTGGCGACATGCGCACGGCTTCCAGCAGATTGACCGTGCCCATGACGTTGGTGGCATAGGTTTCGACCGGCTCGGCATAGGAATAGCGCACCAGCGGCTGCGCCGCCATGTGGAACACGATTTCCGGGCGATGCTCGGCAAACACCGCCTGCAAGGCAGCCAGGTCGCGGATATCGCCGATCACGCTGGTCATGCCTTCGGCGACACGCGCCTCCTCGAACAGGCTCGGCTGGGTAGGCGGCGCCAGCGCATAGCCCACCACGTTGGCCCCCATCGATTGCAGCCAGAGCGACATCCAGCTGCCTTTGAAGCCGGTATGGCCAGTCAGCAGCACGCGCTTACCGCGCCAGAAATCCACATTCATTTTTTCACCTTCCAGGGCGCCTCGCCGGACTGCCACAATTCTTCCAGATACATCTTGTCTCGCAGGGTATCCATCGGCTGCCAGAAACCATGATGCTGGTACGCGGCCAGATCGCCTTCGTTAGCCAGGCGTTCGAGCGGTTCGCGTTCCCAAAGGGTCTTGTCGCCCTCGATATAGTCGAGTACCGACGGTGACAGCACGAAGAAGCCGCCATTGATCATCGCGCCATCGCCCTTCGGCTTTTCCATGAAGCTGTTGACCTTGCTGCCGCGGATATCCAGCGCACCGAAGCGCCCCGGCGGCACGGTGGCCGTCAGCGTCGCCTTGACCTTCTGCGCTTTATGGAAAGCGATCAGTTCGCTGATATTCACGTCGCTGACGCCATCGCCGTACGTCAGGCAGAAAGCCTCCTCGTCCTTCACATAGTCCGCCACGCGCTTCAGGCGGCCACCGGTCATGGTTTCTTCGCCCGTATCGACCAGGGTTACTTTCCACGGTTCCGCATAACGCTGATGCACTTCCATCTTATTATGTTCCATGTCAAACGTCACATCCGACATATGCAGGAAATAATTAGCAAAGTATTCCTTGATAACATAGCCCTTGTAGCCACAGCAGATCACGAAATCATTCACGCCATGCGCGGAATAAGTTTTCATGATGTGCCAAAGAATAGGCTTGCCACCGATTTCAACCATTGGCTTCGGACGTACCGATGTTTCTTCACTGATCCGGGTACCGAGTCCGCCGGCGAGAATAACTGCTTTCATAAATTTTCCGTATTATATAGTTAAGAATTCGTAGAACAATGAACATTACCAACTATCGCAACCAACTTCCTAGAATCTCCACCAGAAATAATTGGCTGCGATACAGCTTCATTCGAAGCATCCAGCAACAAAATAGGTCTTTCATTGATCAGGTTAAAATGCAATTGTTCATTCCCAACAATTCTATTATTTTTATTATTCTCACTTCTAACAACTATTGTCGATGACAGTGAAATTTCAGGGCGCCATATTTTGAAATCAATCGCCTTGGTGCCAACAGGGCAAAGTATGGTGATCGGCTGGTCAGCCATCAACCAACCATCGCTCGCCCGCCCAGCAATAACCGGCTCTTTATTCTCAAAATGAAACATGGACAAATTATTATCATAAAGAATCCTCACTCCCTTTCTTGCCTCATCATAATTCCACAACATGGTATTCATTAAATTCGTCTTATCCTTGAGCACATCTGGAAACACCAAAAGCAATGGCGCCTGCGCCACAAACTGTTGCTTCCAGTTTGAAATATACTTTGATTTATTCCAATCTCGGTAATATCCGAACACGGCAAATAAGACAATAATCGCTAGGGATACGACTTTACAGACATCACGAATATCAATCCGCCTCCATTTAATCGTCGAAAACAAATAAAAACAAACAGAAACGGCCATTAGTTTCGTATGGACATTATACCATTGACCCAACGCCCCTTCAATTCCATTAGAAAAACGGAATAGGGAAATAAGTAGGATATTAGAAATGGAGTAAGCTGATATTGCCAGAAAAAACAGTCTTCCCTTCTTTGGGTCTCGTATAAAATTCTTATACAAAAAGATAGTCCAAAAAAACAAAATAAAGCCACAAAGATAATAGGGCCAGAATTGCGGCGAGGCTTCAAAAACTGCCTTACCCAGTACGCTTGCACCTGCCATTGTCAAGGCAAACTTCAGGATTGCGAAAAAATCAAACGTCTTCCCAGTCGGCTTGTTTTTTAGCAAAACACCATACTGTGTCAAAATAATTACGTACAAGGCAATACACAGCGCCAGGACGGCAAATGCCACGATAATTTTTTTATCAACCGAACGACTTTTTATCACTTGAGCCATACACATTAAACCAACTGCCCCAGCAACGCCAACTGCATAACCTCCTAGGAAAAAAATTATCGCCAGGGGCATCAACAGATAAAAATACATGCTGACATTTTTATTTACATCAAAGGAGCGGGAAAAAAAATATATCGCAAATAAAAACAAGGGGACGCCGACTGCTGCTGCCAGCGCCATTCCCCACTGCGGATTATTCGTAGTAGAAAACAACAGCAATGTCGCCACTACCAAAAAGGCACGCCCTAAATTTGTGTTCCCCAACTCAGAGTATTTCGTCGAAAAAACAAGGGCAATGCAGCAAAGAGCAAGTGAAATACCATACACGGCAGGATCAAAACCACCCCAAACATCAAATGCATAATAGTTTAATGCAAGGATTAAATTATATCCAGGAAATAAGTGCTCAGCAAAAACAGTAAAGAAGGATTTAAATGAAACATCTCCACGAATCAACTCATCAAGAAAGTCGACGTGCAAAAACTGCGACTCGAAAAATATCTCGGAAAACTGCCTTCGGAGAAATAAAAAGTAAGCAAAGGATAGACACAAGATCCATATAGGGATGGAATATTTAAAAATATCCGCAAATATTTTACTTTTTTTTCTTATCGCCACTGGACTTCGCCTTTAATATTCAAAAATAACGCCACGAACAGGAAAATTCAATCAAAAAGCTTGATTATTTCCCTGATAATAAAAAATCGATGAGTTGAATCAATAAAATTTTCTCCGCACTCAACCTCAGCGGCATAATGACATCGAATTTGCACGCCAGCTTTGGTTGCGGCTTCCATATCCGAATCCTTGTCACCCACCATGATTGACTGGTTCAAGTCAATCTGATGCGTGCGAGCCGCTCGCACCAGCATCCCCGGATTCGGCTTCCGATCCGCCGATTCACACTTATATCTTCCGACACCATGCTCCGGATGAAACGGGCAATACAGCACGTCTGTAATAGTGACACCCTCTTCGGCAAAGCGGCCAACCATCCACGTGGTCAGCACCTGGAAGTCCTCTTCCGTATAATAGCCGCGGCCGATGCCCGCCTGGTTCGTGACGACGATGATCAGATAGCCGGCCTGCTGGGCGGCACGGCACAGGTCAAAGATGCCGTCGATAAAATAAAAATCCTCGATCCGATGGGTGTAGCCAGAGTCGTGATTGATCACGCCATCGCGATCTAGGAACAGGGCGCGCCGCTGTTCCATCAAATCTCCGCCAACATGCTTTGCGCTAGGTCGTAGTCATCCGGCACACCGATATCAATAAACAGCCCCTGTGTGACGAAGCCGCCAACCGCTGTGGTTTGCACGGCAGGAATAAGGAACTCCGTTTCGAGCGAGAATGGCTGACCCAGCGCAAAGGCCTCTAGCGCAGCAGCAGGCAGCACGTAGCAGCCGGCATTGATCAAGCCAGGTCCCGCCGCACCTTTTTCAAGAAAGGCCACGATATGGTTATGCGCCAGGTCCACGCGGCCAAAACGCGCCGTGTCGTCCACTGCGCGCACGACGATCTGCACTTCGCGGGTGGCTTGCCATTGACGTTCCAGCTCAGCAACCTCCAGGTCCAGATAGGTATCGCCATTGAACACATACACGTGATCGCTACGGCAGTGGCCAATGGCGGCACGCACGGCGCCGCCCGTGTTGAGCGGCGTCGTTTCGATCTCGTACACCAATTCCATGCCGCAGAACTCACGGCCGAAATGACTGACAACCTTCTCCGCCATGAAGCCCAGCGACAAGATGACCCGGGTAAAGCCTTTGGCGGCCAGGGTCGTCAGCAGAATTTCAAGGAAAGGGCGACCGGCAACGGGTGCCATCGGCTTGGGCAGGTCCGGCACGACGGCGCGCAGCCGGGTACCGAACCCCCCCGCGAGAACGATCGCTTCCATCAGTTCGGCGCGGTGAAAATCGCGTTCTCGACAAGACCGCAAATAGTATGCCCCAGCACCAGATGGCCTTCCTGGACTTTCGGGGTATCCGGCGATGGCACCTCCAGCAAATGGTCGCACAGCTCGCGCATTGGGCCTCCGCGGTTACCGGTCAGGCCGATGCAAATCAGGCCGCGCGCGCGCGCTTCCTGGAAAGCCAACAGGATGTTCGGCGACTTGCCCGAGGTCGAGTAGCCGATGAACACATCGCCCTTGTTGCCGTGCGCTTGCACCTGGCGCGCAAACAACTTTTCATAGCCATAGTCATTGCCGATGGCAGTCAGGATAGACGTGTCGGTGGTCAGCGCGATCGCCGGCAAGCCTGGACGATCAAACATGAAGCGGCTGACAAATTCTCCAGCGATATGTTGCGCATCAGCGGCACTGCCGCCATTCCCGGCCAACAAAATACGTCCGCCGTTTTGCAGCGACGTGATGCATGCTTGCGCCGCTGCCAGCGTGGCGTCCTGCAACCGCTGATCGGCCAACATGGCTGTCATCACGCGCTGCGATTCCTCGATCTGCTTCTGAATATACTGTTTCATTAAACTCTCCATGCCTGTGTACCGTTTTTGGTGAAATGACAATTACTGACTTGGCCATCGAAACGGCTCAAGGTTCGCACCACGTCCATGCGCTTGTCAGGCGGTACGAAGAACATCATGAAACCACCGCCACCGGCACCCGACACTTTGCCAGCCAGCGCTCCTGCGGCGATGGCGGCGTTATAAATTTCTTCGATGTGGGGAGTTGATACCGTCTTGGCAGAACGCTTCTTGCTTTCCCAACCTTGCCGCATCGAATCGACAATCCCTTGGAAATCGCCACGAAGCAAACACTCCTTCATAACCAATGCCTCACGCTTGATACCATGCATGGCATCTTTTGCCTCGACAGAACCGGAGAGCACGTTCGCGCTTTGATCCGCGATAATCTTGGCAGACTCCCGCGATACCCCTGTATAGAACAGTAGCAGCGAAGCCTCCAACTCACAGATAATCCAATTCTTGATACGTAAGGGATTGACTACGGCACGCTCATCGGCATAGAACTCCATGAAATTGAAGCCACCAAAGGTGGCGGAGTATTGATCTTGCCGCCCCCCCTGCAAACCACAGTCAACGCGCTCGATGCGAAACGCCAGATGTGCGATCGCATAGTCATCCAGCGGCAGATTAAGTAATTCGGCAAAGGCACGAATCATCACAACAACCAACGTCGAGGAAGAACCCAGGCCAGAACCTGCCGGAGCATCGCAGAATGTACTGAGTTCAATTGCCATCGGCACGCCAGCGTTGTAATGCTGGATCATGTGCTTATATACGGCCATATGCAAACGCAGCTCACCATCCACAGGTAATGCCTTGCCGATCGCAAACGATACTTTTTCTTGCTGATCCGTGGCGACAAAACGAACCTGCGGCTCCTCTAACGTCTTGATCACAGCATAAGCATAACGATCAATGGTTGCGTTCAGTACATAACCTCCATGCAGATCGCAGAAGGGGGAAACATCGCTGCCACCACCAGCGAGGCCAAGACGCAAAGGTGCCCGGGCACGTATGATCATAACGCCCCCTTAATGTGCATAGAAAAAATATAAGCTACAGTGCGCGCATCAGTTATTGCAGCGCTGTCCAAAAGAAATAATGTCGTCATTAAGCTGTTAAAGATAGATAAATTTTATCAGGTTCAATTCTGAATAGCCCAGCGGTTCTGAGCTCTTATTTGACTATGAGCCGTTGGGTATGCTTGTGATACATATTATTTGGGCGCAATAGGAAAACGCGGCAAATCAATATCGTTCAGGATGCGTTCCAGGTTTGCCTCTCCTGCAGCAAGCCCCCACGATTGCTCGGAAAAAATGATTCCTGATCTTGAAATCTTATTCCATAAGGATTCATCTCTATATAAGCGAGCAATAACTTCTGCATACAGCTGCGGGTCATCTGCAACAAAAATATTTTCACCATCCGTCAAGCCCATGCCCTCCGCTCCAAGTTCCGTAGCCACAGTGGGCAAACCTGCTGCCATCGCTGTACCGATCTTCCCTTTCACGCCCGCACCATAACGCAATGGTGCAACAGCAACACGCATACGGTTTAAATAACTAGTCAAGTCCGGAATGAAGCCGGAAATTATAACATCGTCAGCTGCCAAAGCATGGATCTCCGCAGTAGGCTTACTGCCAACGATAAAGAACCGTATTCCTGGCAATAATGGACGTAACCGCGGCATGACTTCTGCAACAAAATGTTGGACAGCATCAATATTAGGCGGATGCTGAAAACCACCGACAAAGACAATATCGTTACGTTGCGAAAATGGAATATCGGTTCCCGGAATATCCAAAATCAGCGGTAATACATGCAATTTCTGATCAGGCAAGTCTGTACGCAGCATTTCCATCTCTGTTGGGCTAACCAGAATGGACGCGTCTACCGCACGCATCGCTGCCAGCTCGATTTTTTTCATCTCAAGCGCCGCGATTTTCTTGTCAGAATTATTTTGTAACGCTGCTTCGCGCAACATACGCAGATAATGCAAGTCATGTGTATAGAACAACACTTTAGCTTGAGGCGCATACTTTCGTACAGCCTGCAGGTGTTTTTGCACTACAGCAGGACGGAACAGGAACGCCAGATCATAGCGGCTGCCAGATTCAATCAAATGTTGTTCGACTGAGCTTTGATATGGATGATATAGAACCTCGATACCAACACGCTGCAACAAGGTTGTGTAGTCCGGCATATACAGGAAATTATCTTCAGGAATAAAAGTCACCTGATAGCCCATATTGCGCAGCAAGAGAAGAATGTTGAATACACTTACCGAACCAGCATCTTGATCTGGAGTTGGCGTGCAATGCTCTAGCACCAGCACACGACGCTGCGCCATTCTATCTTTTGCGTCATCTACATCAATACCATTTTCCTGATGATATGCCAAGCGATGCTTCCAGCGCTGGAACAACTTTTTGCTGTTTTCAATCTGATAGGCCTTGGCACCCTGGCCACCTGTATCCGTTCCTGATGTGATGCCCTCATAATGAATCACGACTGACATTGGTTGGTACAAAACGCTATAGCCGGCGTCACGAATTTTCAAGGCGAGGTCGGAATCTTCACAATAGGCAGGCAAATAATGTTCATCAAATCCGCCCAACTTTTCAAACAATGGGCGCGGTACCATGATGGACGCACCCGAGCAGTAGTCTACCTCACGGGCATAGTTATAAACCGGCAAAGATACATTTTGATTTCTACCGAAGTTCCAGGCACTACCATCTTTCCAAATAATGCCGCCAGCCTCCTGCAGGCTACCATCCGGGTAGATCAGTTTGGAGCCGACAAAGCCCACATTTGAGAACAGGTGGAAAGTATTAAGCAACTCATCCAACCAACCTTGAATCACTTCCGTGTCATTATTAAGAAAATATAAATATTTTCCGGTGGCTGCTTTTGCACCGATGTTGCACGAACGAATAAAACCTTGATTTTTCCCATTGAGCAGCAGGCGAATTCCACGAACCTGCTGCAGGACTTCCGCGGAACTATCCGGGGAACAATCATCCACGACAATGACTTCAAACGAAGCCCGCGGTAGTTGCGCTGCAACAGACATCAGGCAGCGCAAGGTGTAGTCGCACTTCCCATAAATAGGGATGATCACCGACACCAACGGCGCATCAAAGACTGGCAATTGGATACTGCGCGCGATTGCATCGAAATCATCCACTTCGATAGTTGCGACAGTAGACACATGCTCTACCGAAACACCGATAGTTTGATCTGCAGCAATACGGAATAATCGCGGCAAATGCTTTTGCAGCAGAAATCTGTGCTGTATGCGCGTGCTGATACTGATGGGCAAACGTGTATAACCGCGCTTGGCAAGT
The DNA here is from genome assembly GCF_029892305.1 of Janthinobacterium sp. CG_23.4. Taxonomy (NCBI): domain Bacteria; kingdom Pseudomonadati; phylum Pseudomonadota; class Betaproteobacteria; order Burkholderiales; family Oxalobacteraceae; genus Janthinobacterium; species Janthinobacterium sp. CG_23.4. The sequence goes on from NZ_JARXUX010000001.1 coordinate 3,936,791, forward strand.
TGAACAGCGCCTTTGATGTAGCGTTTACCCTGTCTGACAGGCGCACTCACCCATCGCCGCGCCTCGCGCAGCGGCTTGGTCAAGCGCCAGGAATTGGTATTAACGATGTGCTTAAAGGCGTCGCGCGCCTCTTTGATCTCGGCGTCTAGCCTGAGGCCCCACTCGCCGCGACGCACGGTTTCGTCTATCAACGAAGATATGTGCTGATGACAGTATTCAAGATCATGCCTCAAATCCAGAATAGCCTGGTCGCGGCTTTGTAAAAGGGCGGCATCACTAGATCGTAGTCCCTCCAGTATGCGAGCGTTATGCGCCGCCGTAACAGCTTGGGCTTCCGCATAAATTTTATCGTGCAAGCTACGCATCAGAGCCAAGCCTTCGTCGCGCTCGGCAAGGCGTTCACGCAACTGTAGCAGAACGCTATCGCGATCGGCGAGCAGTTGACGCAGTGAATCTATACCGCTGTCACGGTCAGCAAGCATCTGGCGCAGTACGTCCAGGCTGGCCTCGCGCTCTACGACAACTTGATGCAAAGACAACATATCGCTATTCAGGTTGGCATTGGTGTCTACGTAACTCTGCAATTGCTGCTCGCATTCAGCCTGACTCGCCTGCAATTTCTTGATGAAGTCAAGATGCTCTTCGGCCTCGTGCTGAAGACGACGAACATGCCCATCGCATTCAGCCTGGCTCGCCTGCAGTTTCTTGATGAAGTCGAGATGCTCTTCAGCATCGTGCTGAAGACGACGAATATGACCATCGCGTTCTGCCACGGCCTCATCCTGCGCCTTGGCCCACTTGGCGAAACCGACATATTGTTTGACCAGATCCAGTTTCCCCGGATGAACAAACGACGTCATCCCCACACCGGCTTCCGGCAGAAGGTTTTCCGACGCAGCGCAGATGGCCAGAAAATACACGGGATCATGGATCAGGCCACTGCCATCCTGTATTTCTCCTGAATCCATGTGCCAGGTACGAAATGCATCAAGTCCGCTACTCAGCGGTTGAATCACCGAGCCCATCAGCATGCGTTGTCCAAGATAGCGCACTGCTGGAAACTGGACTTTCAGCAAAGCGTCAAATTCCGCAAAATCCAGTTCCTTGACATGAAACTCGTTATGCTCGCCGCTCTCTTCCGAATACACAGGGCGATTCGGCGAAGAAATGATCAGGATGCCTTCTGGTCGCAATACACGACGCAACTCCGACACCATTTCACTCTGCCCAGCCAGATGTTCAATCGTCTCGAATGACACCACGACATCAAAAGAAGCATCGGCGAAGGACAAGGCGGTCGCACTGCCTTCCAGGTAGCTCAAATTCGACTTGACGTAGGTCGCAGCTGCATGCTGCACGGCGTCTCTGGAGATATCCACACCGGTCACGGCAAGCGCCACATCGGCCAGCATCGACGCGCCATATCCTTCGCCACTGGCAACATCAAGCACGCGCTTGCCGACAACCATATCGCGCACCACCGCATAGCGATGGTAGTGTTCAAGCTGAATTTTTCCTTCTTCAGTGGGAATAAACCGCTCACCAGTAAACTGCATCTTATTCGACCTCCAAACTAATTCTTGTCATTGGCAAGCCAATCAAACCAAAGCACGCGGAACTGGCGTGCACGCGTACCATCAGAGCATCATGCAACCAGTGATGCTGAACATGCTCGTCCTGCGTACCGTCGGCGATAGCAGGCGAGATACTGTAGTCCCCCGACGGCAGCACAGGAAGACGAAATTCGAATCTTGCAGTCAGTTCCGCGCCCGCAGCCGCAGCCACCGGACTATTCTTATAAACGAGGAATGTGTTGTCGGCGAAAATCACTTGCCCCAACCTGTCCTTGAATTGAAAACCGATGATGGGGCGCACGATATCACTCTGGGCACGGCAGCGAATTTCCAATACCACTTCCTCGCCGCCGACTATCCAGGACAATGGCGCACTACTCGGTTCGAGCAAACGCACCGAGAAGATTTTTGCCTCGCCGGTGCCAAATCCAGCCTGATCAGGATCGAACTGGAACACCTCGATATCGTTGCGCAAGGTAGATCCATTGAAGAGAGATGCCCGCATGTCCACATGGGGCAGCTCCAGTGCCTTTGCCCGAGTTTCCACCGCGACCTCGCGTCCAGCCTTGGCTTGCGCGGCTTCAGTCGTCGACTCATACAGGGTCGCCAGATAATGCTCGATGACCTCCTTGGGCGTTCCTTCTTCCTTGAACTCGCCGCGCTCCAGCAATACCGCCTTATTACACAGATTTACGACGGCGCCCGTGTCGTGACTAACGAACAGGACGGTGCCATTCTTCATGAAATTACGCATAAAGCGCATGCACTTCTGCGTGAAAAAGGCGTCACCCACGGCAAGTGCTTCATCGACGATGAGGATATCGGCATCGACGTGGGCAATGACGGCAAATGCTAGCCGTACCATCATGCCGCTGGAGTACGTCTTGACTGGCTGTTCGATGAAGGTGCCGATATCGGCAAAACTCACGATATCATCAAAGCGCGCATCGATTTCTTCGTTACTCAGGCCCAATACAGAAGCATTCATATAGACGTTTTCACGTCCCGTAAACTCAGGATTGAATCCGGAGCCCAGCTCCAGCAATGCGGCAATGCGGCCATTTGTCTGCACAGAGCCGCTCGTGGGGCTCAAGGTTCCGCAGATCATCTGCAGCAGCGTAGACTTACCGCTACCATTGCGTCCGATAATGGCAAAGGTTTCGCCTTTCTTTACCTCGAAGGAAACATTCTTGAGTGCCCAGAATTCACGGAAATACTGCTTTTTCTTCAGGCCGGCCCCTTGCCACAGGCGAGGTAGCACAAATTGTTTGAGACGATCACGGGGGTTGTCATAAATTTCATAGCACTTGCTGAGATTTTCAACCCGAATAGCAATTTCTTCAGAGGACATCAGCAAAACCCTTTCTGGTCTTTTGAAACCAGATAAAACCAATCAAAGCAATCAGTATCGCCACCGCCGCATATGCCAGCAAGCCATACCAATCCGGCATATGCCCCCACACCAGCACATCACGCGCCTGTTCAATAATGAATGTCAGGGGGTTAGCCATGATAAGTGGCTTGAGCGACACAGGCACGGCACTGACAGGATAAAACACAGGTGCCAGAAACATCAGCACGGTGGTGATGACACCAATAAACTGGCCGACGTCGCGCAAGAACACGCCCAGTGATGCCAGGATCCAGACGATGCCGAGAGTCAATATGACCAATGGCAGCAAGACCAGCGGGATGAAGATCGCGGTCCACTGCAGATAACCATTAAAAATACCAAACGCCATCAATAAAACGACGATGCTCACCAGGCTATGAAATAGCGCGGCGCCCATATTTACCACTGGCAAAATTTCAATGGGAAATACTACTTTCTTGACATAATTGGCATTGCCAAGAATCAAGGTAGGCGCCCGATTCAGCATTTCGGAAAACAAGCCCTGAACGATCATGCCTACAAACAGCACGATGGCAAATTGGGTTTTGGTACCATCGCCACCGAGTCCGTTCCAGCGCGACTTGAAAATCTCGGAGAACACGAAGGTGTACACCAAGAGCATGAAAACCGGATTAAAAAACGACCATGCCAGACCCATTGCCGAGCCTTTGTAGCGGCCGACCACTTCGCGCTTGGTCATTTGCATGGCCAGCTGGCGATTGCGCCACAGGCTTTTTACCAAGGCGACGGGCGATGTGGGATGCGCGGCATGCGGATTAACACTCACAGGATGCTGACTCATGCAAAACACTCCGCAGCATCAAAGCTTTTTCCTACCTGATCCTTCGCCGACAACTGTGGCGCGCCATCCAGCGGCCATTCAATCGCTAGTGCAGGGTCATTCCATAACAAGGAACGCTCGAACTCAGGCGCCCAATAATTCGTTGTCTTGTAAAGAAATTCCGCGGTCTCGGAAAGCACGACAAAGCCGTGCGCAAAGCCTGGCGGTATCCAGAACATGCGCTTATTTTCCGCAGACAGTTCCAAACCGACATGCTGGCCGAACGTAGGGGAGCTGCGCCGCAAATCCACCGCGACGTCAAATACCTTGCCATGGACCACACGGACCAATTTCCCCTGTGGCTGCTGAATTTGATAATGTAGCCCGCGCAAAACATTTTTTGCCGAGCGGCTATGGTTGTCTTGGACGAAATCTACATCCAGTCCGGTCAGATCTTGAAACTGACGTTGATTGAAACTTTCGAAAAAAAACCCACGATCATCACCAAAAACTTTTGGATCAAGAATCAAAAGGTCAGGAATATGTGTGCTGATTAATTTCAATGCGGCACTCCCTCTTTCAACAAACGCAGTAAATATTGGCCATATCCATTCTTCGCCAGCGGCGCCGCCAGCTTGGCGACTTGCGCAGCGTCAATAAAACCCTTACGGTAAGCAATTTCTTCGGGGCATGCCACTTTCAGCCCTTGGCGATGTTCGATCGTGGCAATGAAATTGCTCGCTTCAATCAAACTCTCATGCGTGCCCGTGTCTAGCCAAGCATAACCACGCCCCATGATCTCGACGTTCAACTGCTTGCGCTGTAGGTAGATTCTATTGACATCGGTAATCTCAAGTTCTCCGCGGGCGGACGGCTCCAAACTTGCAGCAATATCGAGCACCTGGTTGTCATAGAAATACAGGCCCGTCACGGCATAATTGCTCTTCGGTGAAGATGGCTTTTCTTCCAGACTAGTGGCCTGGCCGTCTTCGCCAAAGTCGACCACACCATAGCGTTCCGGATCCTGGACATGATAGGCAAAGACCGTGGCGCCCCCAGTCTGCGAGGTGGCACGTTCCAGTTGGCCCTGCAGGTCATGACCATAAAAAATATTGTCTCCCAGTACAAGCGCGCAGGAATCCTTGCCGACAAAGTCCTTGCCAATAATGAACGCCTGCGCGAGCCCCTCTGGCTCTGGCTGCACGGCATACTGCAGATTGATGCCCCATGCCCGTCCATCCCCAAGCAATTGCTCGAAACGCGGCGTATCTTGCGGTGTGGAAATAATTAATATATCGCGTATTCCAGCGAGCATTAAAGTGCTCAGCGGATAATAAATCATCGGCTTGTCGTACACCGGCAACAACTGCTTCGACACGGCTTGGGTCACTGGATACAGGCGCGTCCCGGAGCCTCCGGCGAGAATAATACCTTTGCGTTTATTCATGACTATCCCTCAATTATTTCAGTAAGCATGCGCTCCACGCCTGACTGCCATCGCGGCATCAGCAAGCAGAACGCCGTTTGTAATTTGTGCGTATCGAGACGAGAATTTTTCGGCCTCGGCGCGGGCGCGGGGAAGGCCGTGCTGTCGACTGCGGTAATGGCATCCGCATGCACCTTCAATGCGACGCCCTTCTGGCGTGCAACTTCCAGCACAAAGCGTGCATAACCATGCCAAGAGGTGTGACCGCCGGCAGCGAGATGATAGATACCCGCCAGTTGCGGGTCCCGCTGCGCCGCGATAATCGCATGCGCGGTGACGTCGGCGATGAGATCAGCACCGGTGGGGGCGCCAATCTGGTCATCGACGACGGACAACTGTTCACGCTCGCTTGCCAGGCGCAGCATCGTCTTGACGAAATTGCCGCCACGTGCGGCATATACCCAACTCGTACGAAAGATCAGATAGTGGCAGCCAGAGGCCCGGATCAGTTGCTCGCCTTGCAGCTTTGTGGCTCCATAGACGCTCAGCGGACCCGTAGCATTCTCTTCCTGCCATGGGGCAGTACCGCTGCCATCAAACACATAATCGGTAGAATAATGCACGAGCAGCGCACCACAACGCTTGGCTTCTGCGGCAAGCACACCGGGTGCCGCCGCATTGATTTGCTGGCAGCTTTCGGCATCGCTCTCGGCCTTGTCGACCGCCGTGTAGGCGGCGGCATTGACAATCACGTCTGGTGCGATGGCGCGAACGGTGGCCACGATGCCATCGAGGTCACGAAAATCACCACACAATGGCTGGCTATCCGTGCCCATTATAGTCAAGCTTCCCAAGGCGGCCAGACTACGCTGCAGTTCCCAGCCTACCTGCCCACCTTTGCCAAAGAGTAAAATCTTCATGCCTGGCGTTCGGCATAATTTGCCGTTACCCAATCACGATAACTGCCAGACTGCACGTTGGCGACCCAGGATGCATTCGCTAGATACCATTGGACCGTCTTGCGGATGCCGGTGGCAAAGGTTTCTGCGGGCTTCCAGTTCAACTCACGCTCGATCTTGCTCGCATCAATAGCGTACCGGCGGTCGTGACCAAGACGATCGGTCACGTAGGTGATCTGTTCACAATAGCTCAGCCCATCCGCACGCGGACGCAATTCGTCCAACAAAGCACACACGGTATGCACGATTTCCAGGTTGGGCTTTTCATTCCAACCGCCCACGTTGTACACATCGCCCAAAGTACCTGCTTCCAGCACGCGCCGGATGGCGCTGCAATGATCTTTCACGTATAGCCAGTCTCGCACCTGCTGCCCATCGCCATAAATAGGCAGCGACTTGCCGGCCAGAGCATTGACGATCATCAGGGGGATCAATTTCTCAGGGAAATGATATGGCCCATAATTATTCGAACAATTGGTGGTTAACACAGGCAAGCCATACGTGTGATGATAGGCACGCACCAAATGGTCGCTGGCAGCCTTGCTAGCGGAATACGGGCTATTCGGCTCGTAACGATGCGTTTCCGTGAAAGCGGGCGCATCCGGAGCGAGCGAGCCATACACTTCATCGGTAGAAACATGAAGAAAACGGAATTCTGTCTTCTGCGCAGGCGGCAGAGCGCCCCAATAGGCACGCACGGCTTCAAGCAAGTTAAATGTACCAACGATATTGGTTTGAACAAACTCGCCAGGGCCCAAAATGGAACGATCCACATGGCTCTCTGCGGCAAAATTCAGTACGGCACGCGGCTGGTGCTGAGCAAACAATGCAGCGAGCAGATCGGTATCCGCAATATCACCCTTTACAAACTGATGAGAGGAATTATCTCGCAGACTACTCAAGCTTTCCAGGTTGCCCGCGTAGCTCAGCTTATCAACATTGATCACCGTTTCATCGGATTGAGCAAGCCAATCGAGAACAAAATTACTACCTATGAATCCCGCGCCACCCGTTACGATTATGCTCATTTTTATATCTTTTTAAATATTGCGGCCACGATTAAACCTAAATTACCAAATATCGTTTGACGATAAATTCCGGTTTGCCACAGCCCCCACATGCGCGGCAACAGCCAGCGATTCCGCGAAGTTGCCCAACGATCCAGCAGCAAACGGTTCTCGGGGGTCAGCCTGTCGCGTATCAGTTGCAACGAAGCGATGTGCTCATCATTCCATTGCCTGAATCGTCCTTGGAACAGCATCCGTATCCGCGCAAGCCTGGCGAGCCAACTGGAATTCATCCCCACCAGATTGCCACTATGCTGCCGATAACGCAACGAGGGATGGGCATCATAAAAGACTATGCCACCACAGCCGCTGATTACAAGATAGTTCCACCAGTCGTGCGTAAGCACCGACAAGCCATTGCATACATCACGCAGCAACTCACTCGCCGCCGCATTGAACACCATGGTATTACCACCGCCAATACTTTGTACCAGTGCATTGGCAAAATCAGGTTTTTTGGGAAACAAGGGAGACAATCCGATCTCGCAGTCATCCCCATCGACTATACGAGTGCGGGAACAATACAAGGCAGGGACACCTTCGGGCACTGTACTCAGCCACTCCAAAGCACGCTGTAGCTTATCGGCCTCCCATATATCATCCTGATCGGAATAGGCAAAGTAGTCAGCGGATATATCTGCCTTGCAAGTCAGTGAAAGAAAATTAGCGGCAAAACCTTCGGCCGGACCGGAGTGTATCGAAAGCCGACCCCCACCCCACTTCCCCCTGTACATTTCCAGAATGTCATGCGTGGCGTCCTTCGAGCCATCGTCAGACGCCCACACTTGCCAGTTAGGATGGGTTTGTGCGGCAAACGAATCAAGCTGCCCAGCAAGATAGCGCTGCCCATGGTATGTGCACAGCAAAATCGCTACCTTGGCCACAGCTGCGTTCTCACCACAAGCATCTGCCGCCACTCTGGCACAATTAATCTCTTTTTTACCAGCTGTTGCAAAGCGCTCGGCAGATCCACGGACCTTGCAAAGAGTATCGTTTGAAAGCGTCTCACTTACTGGACTCACCAACTTGCCTCCACGTTTAACATTCCAATAGGACGCCCAGAGCACGCTCAGCACGTCAAGTAGACGAAGTATCGCAGACGCAGCAACTATTTAACAAGCTTGTAACACAAGGTAACAATGAAATTTCATCGCCCACTTAAAGTAAGGTAGGCGAATTGCCCGTTACTGTTAAGGCAATTATAATTTACTGAGCGTTGGATTACCATATAAAATCTTCCAGATATCTAGGAACATTTACAAGCAAAGCAGTTTCCCAAAATATAGAGTACAGATGAAATAAAGCTATTGTCAGCAGCGATAAAGAATATACAGAAGTGCGACATTTTATGTCGCACAAGATGAAAATGCCTACAGAAAAGTAGGCGAAATAACAACAAATCTAGCGCTTCGTCAACCCACCCAGCAAGGCCGCCACCTTCTGCTTCGGCTTGACCGCGACCGGCGCCGTACTGGCGACAGCCGGGGCTGCCGCCTTGGCTGGCTCATACGGCTTCAGGAACCAGGGATCGGCCTTTTCGCGGCGTGCGCCGGGACCAAAGGCAGGGCGCGCACTACGCTCGACCGAACGGCTATCGCGACTGTCGCGGCTGTCACCAGCCGGGCGGCTCTCGGGCGCGCGCACGGGACGCGCTTCGCCACCTTCGCTGCGACGCGGCGGACGGCGTTCACTGTCGCTGCTGCGGGCGGGAGCGGGATTGAAGCCCGTCAATTCACCGCGCTTGATGCTTTGCTTGATGAGTTTTTCGATATCGGCCAGCAAGCGCTCGTCTTTATCCGAATAAATCGAAATGGCGTCGCCCGAAGCGCCGGCGCGGCCCGTGCGGCCGATGCGGTGCACATAGTCTTCGGCGTTGTAGGGCAAGTCGAAGTTGATGACGCACGGCAAGTCGGAAATATCGAGGCCACGCGCGGCCACGTCGGTAGCGACCAGCACGTCGATTTCGCCCTTCTTGAACGCTTCCAGCGCCGCCATGCGTTCCTGCTGGCTCTTGTCGCCATGAATCGCCGTGGCGCTCATGCCTTCCTGTTCCAGCACGCGGGCCAGGCGCGAGGCGCCGATCTTGGTGTTCGAGAATACGATGACCTGCTTCAGGTCGCGCTGGCGCAGCAGATGGGCAACCAGGGCATGCTTCTGGTCTTCGCTCACCTTGTAGACCACTTGCGTGACCTTGTCAGCCGTCTGGTTGCTGCGCGCCACTTCGATCGTCAGCGGATCGTTGAGGAAAGTTGCCGCCAGCTTCTTGATTTCTGGCGAGAACGTCGCCGAGAACATCAGGTTCTGGCGCTGTTTCGGCAGCAAGTTGATGATGCGCTGCAAGTCCGGCAAGAAACCCATGTCGAGCATGCGGTCCGCTTCATCCATGACCAGCATCTGCACCTGGCTCAGGCTAATGTTTTTTTGTTCGATATGATCGAGCAAGCGGCCCGGCGTGGCGATGACGATTTCCACGCCCCCGCGCAGGAGGACGGTTTGCGGTTTCATGTCCATGCCGCCGAAAACGACAGTCGAACGCAATGGCGTGTGCTTGGCGTAGGCCTTGACGTTTTCAGCCACCTGCACCGCCAGCTCTCGGGTCGGCGTGAGGATCAGCGCGCGCACCGGATGGCGCGCCGGCGACATGCTGCTGCTGGCATGCGCCATCAGCAACTGGATGATCGGCAAGGAAAAGCCGGCTGTCTTGCCGGTGCCCGTTTGCGCGGCACCCATCACATCGCGGCCTTGCAGCACCACGGGAATCGCCTGTTCCTGGATCGGTGTCGGGTGGGTGTAGCCTTGATCGGTCAGTGCGCGCTGGATTTCAGGCGCGAGGCCAAAGTCAGCAAAAGTCAGGCCAGGGGCAACGGGTGCGGCAGGTGCGGGGGCAGCGGTAACGGGCGCAGCTTCAGGGGCAATCGCCGGACTGGGCGTAGGAGTCGATTCGGTTTCAGACATAAATTTTCTGGTGTGCCTCCGCACTGCGGAAGCCATGCTTTCTCAATAAACAACATTTCGGGGCACAGGCAGCTCCGTCTTGCAAGCCATGGATCATCGTTCTTGCGGCACCTCCGTGCTCCGGGACATGCTATAGGGCGTATGCGGGAGCGTCGAAGAGATGTGCTGCGATGGCGGCGGAGATCGCGCCGGCGGAACATCGCGCGCAGAAGATACAATATCAGTGCTGTAAACGATACCCTAATTCACCGCAACTGTACACGGAAACCGTGATTTTCGAGCAAAAAGCGTTCCAGCGATGGCAAGCCCGAATACCATCGATACCAGCGCCCATGCCAACGCCGATTGAGGGCACGGCAGCAGCGCCAGCAACGGCATCCAGAAACCGCGCAAACGCGCTTAATTTAGCTTAATTTAGCTTAATTAAGCGACATTAGAAGCTTTCCCACTCATCTACTGGCGTCGTACCACGCACTGTACCGGACAATTGACGCGTTGCCACTGCCGGCGCCTTGACGCGCGCGCGCGGCACGCTCATGGCAGCATTGGCACCGTCGAGCTTGAAAATGCTCACCACGGCACTCAGGCTGGCCGCCTGCTCCTGCATGGCTTCGGCCGCCGCGGCCGCCTCTTCCACCAAGGCCGCATTTTGCTGCGTCACTTGATCCATTTGAGCGATGGCCTGGTTGACCTGCTCGATCCCGACGCTCTGCTCGCTGCTGGCAGCCGTGATCTCGCTCATGATGTCCGTCACCCGGGTAATGCTGGCAACGATGTCATCCATCGAGCGGCCCGCCTGGTCCACCAGTTTTGAGCCCGCCTCGACTTTCTCGACGGAATCACCGATCAAGACCTTGATATCCTTGGCCGCCGCTGCCGAGCGTTGCGCCAGGTTGCGCACTTCCGTGGCCACGACAGCAAAGCCGCGTCCATCCTCGCCGGCACGCGCAGCTTCGACGGCGGCATTCAGGGCCAGGATATTGGTCTGGAAAGCAATACCGTCGATGACAGCGATGATATCGACGATCTTGCGCGACGACGCATTGATCGACGCCATCGTGCCGACCACTTCGCTGACGACCTTGCCACCCTCGATGGCGATGCTCGACGAGCTCAGCGCCATGGTGTTAGCCTGGCGCGCATTGTCCGCATTCTGCTTCACGGTCGAAGTCAGCTCTTCCATCGATGAGGCCGTTTCTTCCAGGGAACTGGCCTGCTGCTCCGTGCGCGACGACAAATCCTGGTTGCCAGCGGCAATCTGGCTCGACGCCGTGGCGATGTTATCAGTGCCGCTACGCACCTGGCCTACCAGGTTCTGCAGGCTGGCATTCATGTCTTTCAGGGCTTGCATCAATTGCCCCGTTTCATCTTTCGATTGCACAACAATATGCGCCGTCAAGTCGCCGGCCGCCACCTGGCGCGCCACGCCCACGGCCGCAATCAGCGGACGCGCCACGCTGCGCGCGACCCACAGCGCCAACAATATGCCGATGACGACGGCGCCGATCAGCAAGCCGATCAGGCTGGCGCGCGAGGCCGCATACGTGGCATCGGCACTGGCAGTCGAGCGCGCGCCGCCGTCCGTATTGATGGACACCATTTTATCGAGGACCAGCATCATCTCTGTCATGACCTTGGCCGACGTCCCTACAGCCAGCGCGCGCGCGTCTTCCTTTTTCATCTCGCGCGACAGGCTCAACATGCTTGCGTGCAAGCGCATGAATTCATCGTTGAGCGCCAGGAAGCGATCAAAGATTTCTTGCTCACCCGGTTCCGAAATCAGGCGTCGATAGTTGTCACCATCGGCTTTCAACTTGGCCTGCGTTTGCGTCATGCGCGCTTCATTCAATGCCATGTCGGCATCCTGCGCGGCCAGCATATGCGCCAGTTCCCAACGGCGAAAATCGCTGACATCGCTGCGCATGGACATGGCTGCCAGCACGCTGGGCATCCAGTTGGCGGATAGATCCGTCGACGCGGTATTGATGCGTGCCATGGAAAAGATCGCCGACACGCCCAAAGCCGCCGTCAACAACAGCACGGCACCAAACGACAAAATCAGCTTGGTGGCGATTTTCAAATCAAAAAACCATTTCATGTGTTGCTTTCTTCATTAGGCGGACATACGGGACAAGACAGGCGCACACAGCGGCACAGGCGCGGGGCGGGCAGTGAGGCGACCATGGCAAGCGTCGCAGGAGGAAGCGGAAGTGGGCAAGACTGAAGAGTAGGCGCCGTATCTCCTATCGAAACGCGCGTCAAATTTCTTCGTGCCAACATTTTATCACCGTCGTCGTAGCACGCAGCGTGGTTTGCCTGCTGCCTGCGGCCTAAATTCGTGCCTGGCGCGCTGCACATCACACTTTTCGCAGCCACCGTTGTTTCCAATCGCGGAAAAATGAAAAGCCGTGCGTAGGAGTCGGATGACACGAGGCAATGTTCCTAGCCTACATAAGCACGTCGGCTCATCTGATGCCCATCCACGTCCCCGGGTCCTATAGTGAATAGCAGATTGAGCACAACGCTAGCAAGCCAGAAAAGCAGCGCCATCCAACAAGATCATAAGATGAGGCCCTACCATGTACAAAGCTTATAGCAACCTGACACCAGCAACAAATAGCCACGCCGCCGCCCAGCACAACTGGCTCGCCGCGCGGGCAACGCCGATGATCAGCATCACGGGCGCGCAACAGAACGAATTACTGCGCGCCCTGTCGCGCGCCGACTTGGAACGCCTGTTTTGCCAGTTGGAACTGGTCGCCTTACCTGCCGGCAAGCATTTATTCGATTGCGGCGGCAAGATTGAATACACGTACTTCCCTACCAATGCCATCGTTTCCCTGTTGTATGTCATGGAAGACGGCGCCACCACCGAAATCGCCGTCATCGGCCGCGAAGGCGTCGCTGGCGTGGTGCTGTACGAGGCCGAGCGCGCCACCTGTACCGCCATCGTGCAAACCGCTGGCTACGGCTATCGCCTGAAAACCACGTTCCTGCGCGAAGTGTTCAATGAAGGCGGCGCGCTGGCGCAATTGCTGATGCGCTACACCAGCGCCATGTTTGCGCAAATGGCACAGAACGTGGTGGGCGGGCGTCATTGCAGCATCGAACAGAAACTGTGCCGCTGGCTGCTGGACCGCCTTGACCGTTCCCTGTCGAACGAGCTGAAGGTCACGCAAGACACCATGGCCAATATGCTGGGTGTACGCCGCGAAAGCGTTACCGTCACGGCGCGCAAGCTGCAGGACGAAGGCTTGATCCAGTACCGCCGCGGCACGGTCGAGGTACTTGACCGGGAAGGCCTGGAAAAGGCCGCCGGCAATTGCTACAAGGCCGCCCGTGCCGGTTTCGAGCAGTTTCGCAACGGCATCAGCGCACCAAACTAAGCAGCACGAAGTACACAACTGCAGGGCGTTGCGACAGGAAAGCAACACCTTGCAACGCCAGTCTTGCCTTGCACTATTTCAGCCTCTATGATCCCCATAGAAATTGCAGCATGGAAATACTGACTTTCATCGGCTTATTTACTACGTGGTTTGACTAACAACTGGAGAGCGTCAGCATGAAACAGCCCCCTATGATTGTCGCCTTGCTGGCTGGCATATTCTGTGCAAGCCAAGCCCAGGCGGAAGTAGGCATCACGGCCGACCTGGGTACGACTGGCGTCGGCGCGCACCTCAGCGTACCACTGCCATCGAATCTGCATGCCCGTTTTGGCGTCGGCTTCCTGAACTACTCCTACAACTCCAGCACCGACGATGTCGACTACCAGCTGAAACTCAAGCTGCGAACCTTCGATGCCCTGCTCGACTACTTCCCCACGGACGGCGCCTTCCGCGTGAGCGCAGGCGTGGTGTATAACGGCAATAAAATCGATGCCAAGGGTAAACCGAACAAGACTGGCAGCTACACACTGAACGGCAACACCTACACGGCGGCCAGTGCGGGCCAGCTGGACGGCACCATCGATTTTCGTAAAGTCGCGCCCTACATTGGCATCGGCTGGGGCAATGCTGTGAAAGAGGCTGGCTGGGGTATTTCCAGCGACATCGGCGTCCTGTTCCAGGGCGCGCCCAAGACGGCGCTGAGCAACAGCGGCTGCGACCCGTTGGTGTGCGCTGCGTTGAAAACAGACGTGGCTGCTGAAAACGCCAAACTGGCCGACAAGGTCAAGGATTTCAAGGCCTACCCAGTACTGCGCATCAGCCTCAGCTATCGCTACTAAGCGGGTTCTTCGGCCTGGCATATCGGCCGCCAGGCGCGCGCTCAAGGCACGCTGCGGCGTGCTTTTTTTATATTCCGTATTCTGAAGAGCGCTGCAGGCCGGGCAGCGTCAAACGCGTGGTACTCGGGCACAAAGGCGCGCCTGGAATACGCGCAACAGCGGCAAATGGTCGATACACCGGCCGTACCCGGCCAACTGGCAAGTAGCCGGTACAATGTTGCCACCCCCCCCCCCCCTGGCGCGACGCACATCGCAAGACGCAGGCACGATGAAAGAATGAATGGAAGACATCAATTGCGAAGGCTTGCCGCATATCCGCGTATTGGCAGGAGAGAACACAAACGGCCCCGTGTATGAATCCCTGCCGGCACGCCAGATTGACGAACACGTCTACGAACTACTGGCCTCGCCCGGCCTGACCCTGAACCTGGCGCGCGGCGACATCGTCAGCATCGCCGACCCGCTCGCCCCCGCCGAAGTACTGAAGCGCGGCGGCAACTTCTGCATCCAGATCTACGCCGACGACGTGCCGCAAGAAGCGGTGGAGCAGCTCGAACGCGAGGTGCAAAGCCAGCTGGGTGGCACCATGGATGGCCAATACAATGGCAATCTCACCTTCAGCGTGCCCGGACACCACGGCATCTACAACGTCAACGGCCCCTTCGACGCCTTCCGCACGGCGACGGGCGTGGAATGGTACTTCTCCAATATCTACGCCAATCTCAATGACGACGATGATGAAACCTTGCTGTACTGGTGGGTAGATAGGTAAGCATGCTCGTGCGCCAGGCAGGACCATGGCACAAGGCTGTGCTCCTACCAGCCCCACTCAGACTGCAGCGGCTGGCCAGCGTCGCCGCCCAAGCATCCTACGATTGGCATATCTCAAGGTAGCGGCCGAGTACCTTTTCCATGCCCAGTTCCAGGCATTCCACCACCAGCGCGTGGCCGATCGACACTTCCAGGATGCCGGGTATGTCGAGGAAACGCGCCAGGTTGTGCAAATCGAGGTCGTGCCCGGCATTGACGCCCAGGCCCAGCGCCTGTGCCCGCCGCGCCGCCTGTAGATACGTGTCAAATACGGCATCGGCCTGCGCGCTGCCGTAACTCTCGGCAAACCGCTCCGTGTACAGTTCCACGCGCGCCGCCCCCACCTCGCGCGCCCACTCCAGCGCAGAATAGTCGGCATCGACAAACAGGCTGACGCGGATGCCCAGGTCGTTCAATTGCGCAATGGCGGGACGCAACAACGCCGCATGCTGTTCAATATCCCAACCGTGGTCGGACGTCAACTGGCCCGGCATGTCGGGCACCAGCGTGCATTGCGCCGGACGCGCGCTTTTCACCACATCCAAAAACTGCGCCGTCGGGTAGCCCTCCACATTCAGCTCGCGTCCCCGCTGCGCGCACAGGCGCTGCAACGGGGCAACATCGTCGTAGCGCGCATGGCGCTGATCAGGGCGTGGGTGCAGCGTGATGCCGGCGGCGCCCAGGTCGAGAAAGCGCTCGGAAAACGCGAGCAAGTCGGGGAAATTGCGGCCGCGCGAATTACGCAGCAGGGCGATTTTATTAACGTTAACGGAGAGCTGGGTCATGGGCAGGTATTGAGTGAAAGTGACGAGTCTGACAGCGATTGTAGCGGATCGCGCGCGCAGGCGATGGCCAACCGAACGCGTCGCTACGTGCTACGATGCAAGACAAATTTCCACGAATTCAACACATACCATGACCTACCAGCTATTCCTGCTTGACCTGGACGATACCCTGCTCGATTTCAAGGCTTCCGAAAAACGCTCGTTCCTGCACACCATGCACGAACTGGGGCTGCGCGACGACATCGAGGCCCTGTTCGCGCAATACCAGGCGATCAACGTCGACCTGTGGAAACGTTTCGAAACGGGCGACGTGAGCAAGGACTTCCTGAAAGTGGAGCGCTTCCGCAAAACGTTTGCACTGAGCGGCATAGACCTCGCTCCAGAACTGGCCAGCCGTCTGTATCTGGAATCGCTGCCGGACACGGTCGTACTGATCAATGGCGCCAAGCAAGTGTGCGAAACGCTGTCGCGTATCGGCGAAGTGGGCATCGTCACCAATGGCGTCGAATCCATCCAAAACCGCCGCATCGCCGCCTCCGGCCTGAGCGACTTCATCTCCTTCGTCGCCACCTCCGAAGCATGCGGCCACGCCAAGCCGGACGTGCGCTTCTTCGAGTATGCGACCAAGATGGCGCGCACCTTCAGCAAGGAAACATCGATCATCATCGGCGACAGGCTGGACGCCGACATCCTCGGTGCCAACCGCTATGGCATAGACAGTTGCTGGTTTAATCCGGATGGCCTGGCCAATACCTCAGCCGCCTTGCCCACCTATGAAGTGGCCAGCCTGCATGACATCGTGCCAGCGCTGGACATAGTGCAAGTCAAGCTCAAGCAGGCTTGATCTTGCACCAGCGCAGCACCTGACATACGTTGGCAGCGGCACGCAGCACATCAATCGCGCGTCAGCACTTCCAACAATGCAATCTCGAAGATCAAGTTGGAATGTGGCGCTATCAAGCCCACCTGGCGCTCACCATACGCCAGCGCCGCCGGCACCCACAGCTTGCGCGTACCACCGACCTGCATGCCCTGCAAACCCACAATCCAGCCCTGGATGACCTTGTTATTGCTCAGCACACAGCGAAAAGGCTCACCCCGCTTATGCGACGAGTCAAACTCCGTGCCGTCTTCCAGCCAGCCCCGGTAATGGGCAGTGATCAGGGCACCACGCGCCGCCGCCTTGCCATCGCCCAGCACGATATCGTCAATCTTCACTTCAGCCGTCATCTCGTTTCATCTTTCATCAATCAGCAAGCCGCGATTGTACGGCAGCACGAAAAAAGCCCCGGCAGTCACCCGCCGGGGCTTGATCTATTGCTGCGAAATTCTGGTGGGCCTCCCGTGAGTCGAACACGGCACCAACGGATTATGAGTCCGCCATATCCCCCCGTCCGAAACCAGCATTCCACCGCTAAAAAACACCTAAGGAGGCACTGATTTATTCATCTGGTACCGTTCCCTGCTGCGGTTTGACCTGAGACAATAACGGTATCGCCACCGTCCGCCATCGATCATGCAAAAGAGCTTCTCCGACCTCGAATACGCCGCCAAGAAGAAACTAACGCGGCGCGACCGCTTCCTGGCCGAAATCGACAGCGTGACGCCGTGGGGCAAGCTGCACAAGCTGATCGAGCCGTTCTATCCGAAGGTCGAGGGTGCTGGCCGGCCACCGATTGGATTGGCGCGCATGCTGCGCATGTATGTGGCCCAGCAATGCTTTGGATTGTCTGACGAAGGCATCGAAGACGCAATCTACGACAGCCAATCGATTCGCGCCTTTGTCGGCATCGATCTGGGCCGCGAGTCGGCGCCGGACGCGACGACCTTGCTGAAGTTCCGCCATCTTCTGGAAGCCAACGCGCTGACGCGCCAGATTTTCGACACGATCAACGGGCACTTGGCCGAGAAGGGTCTGATGATGCGCGAAGGCACCATCGTCGACGCCACGCTGATCGCCGCGCCGCCGTCCACCAAAAACAAGGACGGCAAGCGTGATCCGGAGATGCACCAGTCGAAAAAGGGCAATGACTGGCACCTTGGCATGAAGGCCCACGTCGGCGTGGACGCCGCGTCTGGCCTGCTGCATACCGTCATCGGCACGGCCGGCAACGTTGCCGACGTGACGCAGGCGCACGCGCTGCTGCACGGCGGCGAGAGCGCCGCGTTCGGCGACGCCGGCTACCAGGGCGTGGAAAAACGACCCGAAAACATCGGCAAGTAGGTGACATGGCACGTGGCCATGAAGCGCTCCAAACGCAAGGCGCTGCCCAACAATAAACTGGGGCGCCTGACGGAAAAGTTGGAGCATCTGAAAGCCTCGATACGCCTTGAGTTCACCGACGACTTGCTGCGGCGTGTTTGACGATTGACTGGCCTCCTTATAGTTCATGATCGCACTGCGGCGTGAAGCCGCACCGTCAAATCAAATCCCCCGCTTCCGAGAATACTCTCGGAGCCGTAGATAACGGGCATCTTGCGCAAGCTGCGGTACTGCTTGGACGACCTCGTCCAGGCATTGCCCCAACTCCCGGGGGCCCCACTGTTGGTCGGCAATCACGGCATTCAGTAGCTGTAATGCTTCCACAGGGAATCGTCTGCACAGGTCAGATTCGTGCAGTTTATGTACGACGTAGTGCGGGTGTTCAATAGGTCGCAGCCAGTCCTTCACAGCAGCCAAGGCCGTCGAGAATTCGCCCCGGGCGGCAACGACCAGCCGGGCCAGTGATTCAGCGATTCTTGGGGTGGCCAGGTCGCGAGACTTAGGCCAGACCTGTTGCCAGAACGGCTGGGCGCGGTTCTTCCAATAGTCCTCACGCTGATCGGCGGCACTTTCAAGCGCTTGCGAAAGCGCCGTTGCGGATTCTTCCAGCCCTGCTTGCGGCAGCTTGCCAATCGCCGATCGGAATTCCTCCACTGCATATCCATCAGTCGGGCCCAATGCCGCATATGTTAGAAACGCCGCGAACTGCTGGCGGTGCTCGCCAAGATCGGCATAGTGGTTTGCGCTATCCAGGAACTGCGGTTTGAAAGCCGCCAACAAGGGCTGGTACAAGCGTGGCGACCAGAGGAAGCCTTCCCACACGGCTTTTGCTTCGACTGGATTGCTCCAGCTGAACAGCTGGCAACAAGTATTGCTCGGTCCAAGGGCGATCTACACGGAAAAATGCGATCAGTCGCGATCCCAGCAGTACACGGCCGTGGCGGAACCGGTCCACACGCATATCGCACAAGTTGGTGAAGACGGGGCCAATATCGGCTGGAAGTAGATCATTGTCGTTGGGGTTCCGTTTGAACCACAGATTGATTAGGGCTTGCGTGACATGCCCGACGGGGTGGTTGATCGCGGAACCGACAGGGTCATAGGTTTCGACGTCATTTCGGATGATGCGAGAACCTGCGTCTGCTTCCAGCGGTAACTCCAGCACACGGCGGCACAGATCAAGCAGAATGTCCTCGTGGCGGCTGCTCGACTTGGATGCGGCCTCTATCCACCAAGTGACAGCATGTGCAGTCTCCTGAAGTACGGTATCGGGCATGGTCCGCACCAGCGGTGCGGCGTACTGCCAGGAGCGCAAAACCGCGCCTTCTTCGGCCCAGGCCTGCAGTGCCTCGCGCCAGCGGCCGGCCGGCCATACGCCATCCTGTGCCAGATCGCTTAGCGCGAGCAGGCTGTGAAAGAAGCGGGTGCTGCAAACGTCGCGCCATGTATCTTCGTAAAACGGCCGCTGTTCGGATACCGGCTTTCTCAGCCATTGAACAATATCACGCCGCTTTCGAGGTGCAATATCGACATCACGACTGTCCTCATAGTCCGGATCACCGATACCACTCATCCAGTGCGAGAACTCGTCACGCTCGTTGGCTGCCAGCTGCCATTGTGGATTATCATTGGACAGGTCTGCCAGGCGAGCCGCTGCGGTCGCCCCCAACGCGAGGCCCGATACGTTCAGTTTGGCCAGATGCAACCAAACGGAGCGAGCCACTATTTCTTGCCACCGATCCGGCTCCAAATCATCCCGATACATTTCGCGTGGCGGGCCTGCAAGGAGGGCCGCCTCCAAACGTTCCTGAACGCTTCCCGCCAACTGCCGCCCCTGCAGAACGAACAATCTAAACACCTCCCGTCCGGTGTCCGTGGACCACAGCCACCACGTGCCGTCGGCCAATAGCCAATCTACCCAATGCTCAGGCGGGATGCAGTCATCCTGGCTGGCGGCAAACAGGGCCAAGCGTTTGAAGGAAGGATACGATAACTCGAACCAGGCATGCGCAATTCGCGTCGCGCGCGCACCGTCGTTTCCACGAACTGCGATCCACGCATCTCGCAGCAATTCGATCAGACTCACCCAGTCGTGGAAACCCCGGTTTTGCCAGTGTGGTGTGATGGAGGGAAGATGCCAGTGAGAGCGGTCGCTGCGGTCATCGGCCTCACCCAGCTCGCGCGAGAGGTCCAACGCATCCCGCAGCAGTTGCTGTAAGTCCTCAAGCAGCAATGGCAAGGCAGTCACCCAGTGCTCGTCGGCGAGGTCACGCAGAGTCGAATGCACATGATCAACGGCCAGCACGAGTTCCAAGTCCACTAAATGCCTGATCCGCGTGGGTTCGTCAGTACTCGTGTCGCCCTCGGTCCAGCGAAACGGCTTCTTCAAGGCTACCATAGGCGCGAGCAGTTCGCGCAACTCCAGGCGCAGTGTGGTGGTCAGCCCCTCTCGCTTGAGACGTCCCTGCCAGCGATACAGATCGGGATCGTGCCACGGTGATTTCACTCGACCGCTCAGCAGAAGGCGCCATAAGGTGCGCATCAAGGGGCTAGGAACGGACATGGGGGCGTGCAAGCGAATTTCATTCAACTCGGATGTTTTGCCGTCACGCTCCAGTGAAGCAAAGCGATCTAGTTCGTGTTCGATCAGCCAAGTCCAGCGGTCGTGCAACTGCCCACCTCGCTCAGCAACCCATATGAGCAGTCTCGCGTCATTCAGATGACGCACCAGCCAGCGGGCCAAGTGGAACATAACGTCATCCCACTGGCTGCCGGTGACGCCTCCTGAGGCCAGCAGCATAGGTTGGGCGTGGTCATACGGTGCGGGCCTACGAATCAGGCTGAAGCGCAGTTTCGCATCGGTCTCTTCGCGCGGCGGCACATCAAATCGCGCCAGGTCGCCGTGCCCAAAACGCTCATCCGCCAAAGATTCCAGTAGCCAATCCAGTGATGGGACCGGGTTGAAATCAGCAAATCGTTTGGCCGGCAGTCCAGATTTATCCGACAAGGACCACAGCATCCGGCCGACGAAGTTGTCTGACTGCGCGCTGTCTTGTGGCCGGGCTAGGGCATGTTTGACGATGATTGCTTCCTTGCCCTGCACTCCATCTCGGTAAGTGTCTGCCCAAGCGTGCAGAGTCTGGTGCAACGCTGAATGACCGTCGCTACCTGCATGTACGTTATAGAGGATGGGCGTGACGCCCTTGGCTTCCCAATCGATTGTCTTCCTAGACTCCTGCCCTGACTCACAATCACCCAGCGCCCAAGCCTGAGGCGTGGCTTCGCCCAGCATCCGGTCTGCTGCTAGTGCATCCATCATATAGCGCAGTACCGGGTCGTTGATGCATGTAGCCTACAAAGCAGACCACGTAGTTGCGAAACAGCTCACTCACAAAGCGTGCCGCCCAGCGTTCGGTGAGGTAGGCCAAACCGAAATCACCACTGGTAACAACTAGGCGGTTCAGGTCCGTGTCGTCCACCTTCTCGGATAATAGACCGTGCAGATAGACCAGCCCGTTCCAGCGACTGTTTTTTGGGATCGGCAACATCGGTGCTGCGTAGGTTTGAAAAATTTGGCCCGTGCGTTTGCCCGCCACGTGAAATACGCGGTCGAAGTTGGTGGTGACCAGACGAAGCGCCCCCTCGCGGCTGCG
Organism: Janthinobacterium sp. CG_23.4; assembly: GCF_029892305.1. Taxonomy (NCBI): domain Bacteria; kingdom Pseudomonadati; phylum Pseudomonadota; class Betaproteobacteria; order Burkholderiales; family Oxalobacteraceae; genus Janthinobacterium; species Janthinobacterium sp. CG_23.4. The sequence continues at coordinate 3,958,682 of NZ_JARXUX010000001.1, forward strand.
AGCCAGGCGCAACAGCGCCGTCTGTGTATCGATGGCCCCCTTGCGGCGGAGTTTAGGCTTCAATGCCTGCACCAATGCACGACGGACGGCCAACCGCTGTCCAGGTAGACGCCGCTCCAGCAGATCTAGTGTGGCATCGAACTGCCCGCGCTCGAACGCCGCGTGCTCGACATCTGAGAGCGCCGTGCCGCTCAGCCGGTAGATATCTTCCACCAGACCTTTGAAACTTGGCAGACCGGCGGGATAAGAAACGCCAGCGCCACAGAAAAACACCACACGGCCTTCCTCGTGCGCTTGCAAGAGTGTATCGGGGATATCGGGACCGTGGGGGACGAACTGCACTCAATGCCTTTCAGTAAAAAACTGCCCAAGCGTCGCGAACAGCGGTGCGACATTGACAAATGTATTAGTGAACAGCAGCACACATTGATTCATTGATAGGTGGAAGACGTTGAAAAATTATAGAAATATAATCAGTTTGATAGCTATTACGGCAATGTTCGGCAAGAAAATTCTTGATGTCCAGGAAACCACCGTTTTTTGAACACTTTCAAGCTCAGCTAGCGGTCAAACAGAGAAGACGGAGCTGACCTATGGCAGCGAAACCACATAGGAATTTCGGAATGTGATTTCGCCTCTAGCCCTATGTGTCAGACTACCTGTCCGGTATCCTCCTGATCAATTTTATCGCTGTAGCGGCGTGTTGATTGGTCGAGTCGGAACTGAGTTCAGCGCAGTGGCGCAGATTTGAATGCCAGCTGGTTGTTGCCTCGGAAGTGACTATCAACGAGAGACAACAATGACGACAAAATACCCTGAAGCATTTATTGAGCAAGCCTTGGTGAAGGTATTTTCACGCGGCAGCAAATCGGTCAATGCGGTGGCCGAGGAGCTGAACGTGAATCACCATACGTTAAAATATTGGATGAAAAATAAATCAATCAACGCCAGTGCCGTCGCTGGCGCAGTAGAGAAACGGCCACAGGATTGGACAGCTGCCGAGCAGCTTGCGGCACTGCAGGAAACTCATGGGCTATCGATGGAAGCGAAGCAGGCCTGGTGCCGCGAAAAAGGCATCTTCTCGCACCATTTAACGAGCTGGCAGGCCGCCTTTTGCGCGCCAAGCAAAGACGCTGTTTCCGGCACCGCCGAGTTGCGAGTACTCAAACAGGAAAACGAGGACAAATGACCTCGATCCTGCAGCGCGACAATGTGATGACGATGATCGCCGAAGCAGGAGCGTGCGTGCGAGGTCATTTCGTTAAGCGGACGCACCTTGCAGCGCTGGAAGAACGACGCGATCAAGGGCATTGGCGATGGCCGTCCAGAGCGGGTGCAGACGCCGAAAAACCGTCTCAGCGATCAGGAACGAGAACAGGTTCTGACGGTCGCCAACTCGGTCGAATTTGGTCATCTTCCACCGGGCCAGATCGTGCCGCGCCTGGCCGACCAGGGCGTGTATATCGCATCCGAATCGACGTTCCACCGCTTCTTGAAGGCGACAGGTCAACTCAAGCACCGTAGTGCCATGCAGCCGGCCAAGGCACGCAGCAAACCGCGCGCCTTGAGGGCGACTGCGTCCGGCCAGTTGTTCAGCTGGGATATCACCTATTTGCCTACAGACGTCAAAGGCATTTACTTTTACCTGTACCTGTTCATGGACATTTACAGCCGTAAAATCGTTGGCTGGCAGATCTACAACGCTGAAAGCTCGGACCTGGCGAGCGAAGTGATGCGCGACATCTGTGCCCGTGAGCGAATCGCCCCTGACCAGGTGGTGCTGCACTCAGATAATGGTAGCCCTATGAAAGGTGCAAGCATGCTGGCCACGTTACAGGAGCTTGGCGTGGCGCCATCGTTCAGCCGACCGGCCGTCAGCAATGACAGCCCGTACTCCGAAGCGCTGTTCAAGACGTTGAAGTATCGACCAGCGTATCCGCGACGCCCGTCTGCAACCTTACTGGCAGCACGCCAATGGGTCGGTTCCTTTGTGCACTGGTATAACCGGTAGTTGTCAACAAAGATGTCGCGTCAAGTCATGCAGCTTTTCTTAATTCCTCTGGTGGTTTCCGTTCTGGATTCAGCCAGACTTCATCGTTCAATTCCCAATCCCGCGTAGTCCCGGCCCAGCGCTCAGGATGGCGTTGTTTGGCGGCCTCGTAGACTTGCTTGCGGTATTTTAGGATCGCTCCGTCCCGACCATCATGGCGCTGCGCAGGCGTCACGAATTTCAGGCCGCTGTGCTTGTGCTGATGGTTGTACCACTGCACAAATGACAGCGTCCATTGTCGCGCCTTTTCGATACTTTCAAACGGTTTGCTCGGATAGTTTGGCCGGTATTTGCAAGTCCGGAACAGCGACTCGGCGTAGGCGTTATCGTTGCTCACACGGGGTCTGCTGAACGACGGCATGATCCCAAGCTTTTCCAGCGTCGCCAACATTGTGGAGCCTTTCATTGAGCTGCCATTATCCGAGTGGAGCACCACCTCACGCCCGGCCAGCCCCTCGGCCAAGCTGGCCTTGCGCATCAGCAGCGACGCCATTTCCGCAGACTCGGCGACGTTCACTTCGTGCGCGACGATCTTGCGGCTGTAGACGTCAAGAACCATGTACCAGTAAAGATACAAGCCTCGCACGCTGGTCGGCAGCCAAGTGATGTCCCACGCCCACAAGCGGTTCGGCTCGGTTGCGCAGTGGCTTGTGACGACCCTTGTGCTGGGCTTCTTGGCTCGGCCGCGGTGATGCTGCTGCTTCTCGTCTTTCAATATCCGGTAGACGGTCGATTCTGATGCTAGATACTCGCCCCGATCAGCCAAGGTCGGCACGATCTGGCTAGGTGGACTACTGGCAAATTCAGGGCTGTTGGCAACCTTCACAATCTGCTGGCGTTCCTCTTCGCTCAATTTGTTGGCCGGTGCCACGCGCCGACTGCCTTTGCGCCCGTCCGCCTGACTGCCATCACTGCCCTGCATCCAGCGCTGGTAGGTTCGAAGGCTGATCTCCAGCGCACCACACGCCTGCGCACGGCGACATCCGCCGTCAACAGCTTCTTCAACTAGCGTAATCACTTGCTGGCGATCTGGGGCGCAGATCAATCGTCCTCTGGCTCCCCCCAGATCGCCTGGGCTTTTTTTCTGAGAATGATCAGCGCCGCCGCCTCCGCCAGTGCCTTCTCTTTACGCTGCAAATCCTTCTTCAATTGCTTGATTTCCTTGCGGTCGCTTTTGCCTTGCGCGCGCAGTTCGCGGTGACGCTCGGCCGGCGCTTCATTGGCCTGCTGGCAGGCCTCGCGCCAATCGGCAACCTGCTCGACGAACAAGCCTTTGCTCCTGCAGTATTGAGCCAGTTCGGCCTCGTTCATGCGTGCTGTCTCCAGCACCACCCCAAATTTATCCGCCGACGACCACACCACGGCATTCTTTCCATTTCCCGGCACCGCCACTCCCTGAGATTGTAGATTTCGTCGCCAAGTATAAAGTGTCTGTTCCGAGATACCATTCTCCTTTGCCAAGGCCGATACCGGCCTGTTCTCCGGCGGCATCATTTGCCGAAGGATGGCTTCCTTGCGCTCTGCTGGATACTGATTCACTATACGTCTTTGCTCCGCCCCCGGATGGATTAAAGTGATTCAAGTGACGCGACATCTATCCTGACATAGGGGGTAACGAAGAACACCGCCACAGCGCCATCGGCTTCGTGACGCCAATGCAGCGCCACGCCGGCCTTGATACGGCCCTTCTGGCCGCGCGCAACGACGTGTATGAGGTTGCGAAACGCAATCGCCCTGAGCGCTGGAGCGGTCCGACGCGCAATTGGAAACCGGTCGCCGTCGTGCATTTAAATCCGGACAAAACCACTGACAACCTTGAAGGAAAAACGCAATTACGAAAAGCTGCATGAATGGCCTAATAGGCAACAACTAGCTTGCAAGATTCCGACCCCGCCGACAAAATGCCTAGCAGCTCACGGTCGCGATGCTCCCCCCGGTTCGGAGATTGACCCCAATCCAGCATCGGTAGCCGTTTCCATCCCCCTTCGGGCTGAAGGTGCACTGCACGCCGCCCTTGCGGCGATCACGGTCGCCCTTCTCCTGACTACATGTCGGGTGGCGATCAGGGCCAATCGAATCAAAAATCTCTCTCGCAGGCTGGCCTTCAATAGCGATAGCCAGCTTGCGGTCTTTCGCCGTTGGCGCTTCACGCTCTGCCAGTTGATGTCCGGCGAAAATGGTGAAGCTCGCACGAAGTGGTTTCCAGGCAGCCGACGGCTCTGCGGCATACGCCCACGATAGCAGTGCTGTTGCGCCGAAGGCCAGCCATGTCGATATTCGCATCTCAACCTCGAAGTAGTACATGGAAATGGTCGTCGTGTTTGACCATCTTGCTGACGCCCGGAACGAGAGGGTCGTTGAAATAGACCAGGACGACCGGGGCAAAGATACGGAATAGCCCAATTAGTATGGCAGTTGCGTCCTTGTCATAGTGCTTAGTTGTTTAGATATGGGTGATCATATTCCAACTCGCAGCCTGCCATTTTTCAGGGCCAGGTTGCTTTTGAGTACACTGTTGAATCCTGTCACCTAACTACCAGCGCCATGAGCCAAGCCCTTCACAGCCAAGCCCGCACTACTCATCTGATCCGTGACGAATTCCGCAAATCGACGCTCTCTCAACGGGAACTGGCTGAGCGCTACAACGTTAGTCGTCTGACGATCCGCAAATGGCAGAACCGCGACAGCGCCGAGGATCTTTCGCACCGGCCACGTATCATGCACACCACGCTCACGCCTGCGCAGGAATTGATCGTCGTGGAGCTGCGCACCACGCTGCTGCTGCCCACCGACGACCTGCTGGCGGTGGCCCGCGAGTTCGTCAATCCAGCGCTTTCGCGCGCCGCCCTGGGGCGCTGCCTGCGTCGCCATGGTGTCTCCAGCCTGCTTGAACTGGCCGCCCGGGAAACCGATAAGCCCGTCACCAAAAAGTCGTTCAAGGACTACGAGCCCGGCTTTTTACATATGGATATCAAGTACTTGCCGCAGATGCCTGACGAAACCGAACGCCGTTACCTGTTCGTCGCCATCGACCGCGCCACGCGTTGGGTCTTCATGGAGATCTATGCCGACCAGTCCGACAGTAGTAGCACCGACTTCCTGATCAAGCTCAACAAAGCCTGTCCGATCGCCATCGTCAAGCTGCTCACCGACAATGGCAGCCAGTTCACCGACCGCTTTAGCAGCAAGAAAAAAGACCCGGAAACGGGCGACCGGATTCCCAGCGGCAAGCACGCGTTTGACGTGCTATGCAGACAACTGGCGATCGAACATCGCCTGATCCCGCCACGTCATCCGCAGACCAACGGCATGGTGGAACGCTTCAACGGCCGCATCAGCGAGGTCGTCAATCAGACCCGTTTCGCATCCAGGGCCGAGCTCGAATCAACACTACGCAATTACCTGAAAATCTATAACCACAACATCCCACAGCGTGCTCTCAACAACGAAACGCCGATTCAGGCAATGAAGAAATGGCAGGCAAAAAAGCCACAATTATTCGTTAAACGTGTTTATAACCAGGCGGGTCTTGACACTTAGTGTCCGTCCAGCGTACCCCCGCCTCACGCCCATCTTTACGTAAAGGGCGCACGTCCACCTCCAGCCCGTTCTTATGTGTTTGGTGGTCCGGTGTCGCTATGCCACCTGCCAAACTGATATCTCCGACGCCAAACCGGCGATCATCGATGGCCTGCCATTCTCTTTCCACCCGTAGAATCGCGGTCATCATCGAAGGATGCGCATACTGATACTCTCCGCCACTTGGCCTACCATTCAGCAAGCCGTAGACGTAGTAGCCAGCATCCTGCGGGGCTTGGGGAAGCATGAAGTATTTGCGTGAATCCTTGGGTTGGAGCTGAAGAATTTTTGATTCCATCACGCCACCCTGTTGGTTGAGAGATCCCAGCCGCCGGCCGTGTTGCCGCCGGCACCACCAGCGATTTTCTGCTGAGTGTAGCGCCACTTCACCTTCGAGAATTTCAGGCCGATAGAATCGTGCAGAATGCTACCCTCGGTCACCACTTGATCCATGTTACCGATCAGCACATTCTCCAACTCGACTTCGTAATACCTCACCGGCGTGCCTTGACCGTCGGCACGCATGAACTCAAGCTTGGCTTTCGGGATCGTCCGACCCATCGAGCAAGTCTGCATCAAGATCGGCGAGGCCAGATCCGCGAGCTTGCTGATCGAAAGCGTTCGGTGTTGGCACCTTTCGGCCGTGTGACCGCCACCCGTTGATGCCGTGGCGCTTTTGGGTTGCGCCACTCCCCAATGGGCCGACGTTATCTCGATCCAACCCTGATGCGCCGAGTCTGCCGACTCGCCTTTGATACCATCAATTTGCAGGTACACATCGATTGCCATAATGCCTCCCGAATGTAATTTGGGGAATACCAAAGACATTGTTGGTCAGGCTTCACCTGGTCGAATTGGGACGTGTCAAGCACTGTGCAATAAACGAGTATTTTCAAGACACCACGCCATCCGCAAACCAATAGCATGGTCGAGCGCTTCAATGACCGCATCAGCGAGATCGTCAACCAGACCCGTTTCGGCTCTAGGGCCGAGCTCGAGTCGACGCTACGAAGCTATCTGAAAATCTACAACCACAACATCCCCCAACGCGCCTTGGATAATGAAACACCGATTCAGGCGATGAAAAAATGGCAGCAAAAGAAGCCGGATTTATTCGTTAAACGCGTCTATAACCAGGCAGGTCTTGACATCTATTGCCTCAGATTCAGTATATGTCTCAGGGGAATATACTTGGGGGTATTTTCCGCAAGTGGGCACATGGCCGTTATTTTTCCAACAACTCTCGTTGCCTTGTGGCTTGAAATCTAGATGGGTACAACTTTGCCGTACAACAGGACGTAAAGAAAAGCCGCAACATGTTTCCATGCTGCGGCTTTGTTGTCTGGTGGGCCTCCCGTGAGTCGAACACGGCACCAACGGATTATGAGTCCCTAAAATAAGCCAGCTATAACACCGCAATACCCATCAAATCAACAGCTTACAAAACCAACCGCCGCATTGATACCGCTTTAAAAAGCTATGCCGTTGACACTTAGTTGACGATTCCACAGGCAACAGCTGTCGCCCTGGAGGGGCGACATGAAACGTCAAGTGATCCCCTGAACGGGGATCAGGCCGCTAAAGCGAAAGACCGGCCCGCTGGCGCGCTTTCTTATGGGTTCAACCTTTTACATCAGTTTTGCAAGTTACCATATTTGCCGCATTCTCGATACGATTTCGGTCCACAGCTTTTCTTTCAATCAGTGATTGCTCGTAGACGTGCGAGTGCGTCATCTACAACAAACTCTGGTGCTGTCTCAACGCGCTTTGCTTTGCGGGCGTCAAGGTCCAGCATGCGAATCTGATTAACCAACGCAACGCCTTGCGTTTTCGTCCCAGCACCAGACAGTGACGCCGCGAACCCAGCATGGCGAGCAAAATCGCCGCCTTGTGTGATTGGTGCGACAAGAATGACACCAAGCGCGTTGAATCCACTCGTAGAGAGCACGAGTACGGGCCGCATTCCCTTCTGTTCGTGGCCCTCAGTAGGATCGAGATTGACCATCACGATATCACCACGCCCAAACTTGGAACGGCTCACCACACTTCACGCCCAACAGGCTTAACACCGGCCCAAGCTGCCATGTCGGCAGGCTCTGGGGCCGAAAGATCACACTGCCCCACCAGATCGGCCAGCGCATACGCGGGCCGAGCCGCCTTCAATAAGACGCCCTCTGGCTTAACATTGACACTAAGCTTATCGCCTAACGAGACTTTGAGCATGCCCAGCAACTCGGTTGGCAGACGAACCGCTGCGCTGTTGCCCCACTTCTGTACTGATAATTCCATATAAGCCCCCTAATGTTGATACATTGTAGATCCTTTTTTCCTAATATGTCAAGGCCTTGAGGATAAACATTGTATATACATAACGACAACTATAAAATTCTACAAAGCATCACATGCGCTCCCACATCAGGACACCACTTAGAAGCAGTGAAAACCTATTTAATTATAGTTAACTGCGGCCGAACCTTCGCTGGCGCAGACGCAGTCGGCAGCACAATATCTTTTTTATCCGGCACAGCTCCCACTTTCAATAATCCATAGGTAAGTTCATCTATCTCATAGGTCGTAACATGAATATCTCGCGCAATATCGGCACGCCCCACCCCCTCGTCACGAAGTACATCAAACACTTTCTCCAAAAGCTGCGACGTCTCCCTCGGTACAGACTGTGGCTCGCTTGTACGATAACCAGCCTGGGCGATCTGAATGCATAGATTCCTATTGATCCATTCGGTAGTGAGGCCAACTGAACGCAAACGATAATTCAATGCAGCTACAGACACAGCCCAATGCTTTTTAACACGTATTAAAGTTTCCAACGTAGGAAATCGCAAACCAGTTGCAAGTACGCTTTTGGCAGGCATCAAAAACGCCGAAGCAAAAGCATTTGCCTCCTTCTCTGCCTCAAGTCCATGTGGCTGGCCATGTCGATGCATTACCAAATGCCCCAGCTCATGCGCAGCATCAAACCTGCTATGCTCCGCTGTTTTCAACGTATTAAGAAACACGAAAGGTGTTCCATTCCACCACATTGAAAATGCATCAACTTCTTTCGCATCAATCGCCAAAGAAAATACACGAATACCTTTTGCCTCCAAAAGATGAACTAGATTTTTGACCGATTGCTCACCCAATGACCAATGACTACGTAACGCCTCTGCTGCAGCCTCAGGGCTGCTGTGGCGTCCTAATTCGGGTAAATCAGGTGACGGCAAGTTAAAACGCTTCTCGATCCACTCATTCAATTGAACAGCAATCGCCCCTGCCCCGAGAGCGACATTCCTCAGTGTCGCACTCATCTTCGTCATTGCTCTAAAACTTACAGCATCCGCCTCAAGCTCTTCAACTGCTTCATCTTGATAGAAAAAAGTTTCTGGAAATTTGAGCAACTGAGCAAGAGACCTCAAACGTTCAGCATCCGGGGGGAACTCTCCTGTTTCATATGCCGTAATTGATCGCGGCGTTATCCCTGCTTGCTTTGCAAGATCAGTTTTCTTTAAGCCACGTCTAGTACGGGCAAAGGTCAACCGTGCAGGGTTGAAAGTTACAGAGCCCTGATCACCCTTTCCTCTCGACAGATACGTCAAATTGGGGGCCATCGTCATCTCCAAAGTTAATCTCAATACCATCCAGCGGAATCGCTGGAAAAATAATACGTTCCTTCCAAGAGCGAATTTTTCCGCCTACCATCTGCATCGGCAGAGAAAGTTCAAAACGAACCTCATTCTGAGCGACGTGGTAGAGCAGAATCCACATACTGCGAAGGGATTCATCATCTCGGCCAGGTAACATGGGAATTCCATCAAACAGGGATAGCTGGCGTTGATTCACAGCAATTGCATCCTCTGTACTTGCCCCCTTAGGAGCACGATTAGAAGGAGTAGCGCTCGTACCAGTTTCCCGATCGCCAGTCTGCACAGCTATCGAAATTTTCCGTTCATCATGAACACACAAGGGAAAATTATTCTCATCCGTAGGAAACCATCCTAACGGCACGCACTTGTCTCGCAACGCACGTACAGTCTCACCCCACTGGGCATATCCAGGATAAGTTTTTGGATGATGTGAGGTGCCGGCAGTACGAGCGTGCACCCCTTCCATAACAACATCCTGAAACAGACCTACCGTCAAGCCAAAGAGTTCTTCAAGACGTGAAACTTCAGTACTATTTTGCTGCTGTTGATGCGCGCTCATAGGGTTCCCCAAAGTATTTACTTCCTGAATTTTAACCTCAAATGAGGTTAAAAAACAAGAAGTGTTGAAAAAAATGGACCTCACGGCAAAGAGCAGTACATGCAAGTTAAAAAAAGCTCGGCAGATGCCTCTCTCAAACTAGCCATGTCAACGAAGGGGCTAAACACTCAGAATGCAACGAATAAACACTCAGATATCTTGCGCCGCTAGCGGTAGTTGTCAACAAAGATGTCGCGTCAAGTCATGCAGCTTTTCTTAATTCCTCTGGTGGTTTCCGTTCTGGATTCAGCCAGACTTCATCGTTCAATTCCCAATCCCGCGTAGTCCCGGCCCAGCGCTCAGGATGGCGTTGTTTGGCGGCCTCGTAGACTTGCTTGCGGTATTTTAGGATCGCTCCGTCCCGACCATCATGGCGCTGCGCAGGCGTCACGAATTTCAGGCCGCTGTGCTTGTGCTGATGGTTGTACCACTGCACAAATGACAGCGTCCATTGTCGCGCCTTTTCGATACTTTCAAACGGTTTGCTCGGATAGTTTGGCCGGTATTTGCAAGTCCGGAACAGCGACTCGGCGTAGGCGTTATCGTTGCTCACACGGGGTCTGCTGAACGACGGCATGATCCCAAGCTTTTCCAGCGTCGCCAACATTGTGGAGCCTTTCATTGAGCTGCCATTATCCGAGTGGAGCACCACCTCACGCCCGGCCAGCCCCTCGGCCAAGCTGGCCTTGCGCATCAGCAGCGACGCCATTTCCGCAGACTCGGCGACGTTCACTTCGTGCGCGACGATCTTGCGGCTGTAGACGTCAAGAACCATGTACCAGTAAAGATACAAGCCTCGCACGCTGGTCGGCAGCCAAGTGATGTCCCACGCCCACAAGCGGTTCGGCTCGGTTGCGCAGTGGCTTGTGACGACCCTTGTGCTGGGCTTCTTGGCTCGGCCGCGGTGATGCTGCTGCTTCTCGTCTTTCAATATCCGGTAGACGGTCGATTCTGATGCTAGATACTCGCCCCGATCAGCCAAGGTCGGCACGATCTGGCTAGGTGGACTACTGGCAAATTCAGGGCTGTTGGCAACCTTCACAATCTGCTGGCGTTCCTCTTCGCTCAATTTGTTGGCCGGTGCCACGCGCCGACTGCCTTTGCGCCCGTCCGCCTGACTGCCATCACTGCCCTGCATCCAGCGCTGGTAGGTTCGAAGGCTGATCTCCAGCGCACCACACGCCTGCGCACGGCGACATCCGCCGTCAACAGCTTCTTCAACTAGCGTAATCACTTGCTGGCGATCTGGGGCGCAGATCAATCGTCCTCTGGCTCCCCCCAGATCGCCTGGGCTTTTTTTCTGAGAATGATCAGCGCCGCCGCCTCCGCCAGTGCCTTCTCTTTACGCTGCAAATCCTTCTTCAATTGCTTGATTTCCTTGCGGTCGCTTTTGCCTTGCGCGCGCAGTTCGCGGTGACGCTCGGCCGGCGCTTCATTGGCCTGCTGGCAGGCCTCGCGCCAATCGGCAACCTGCTCGACGAACAAGCCTTTGCTCCTGCAGTATTGAGCCAGTTCGGCCTCGTTCATGCGTGCTGTCTCCAGCACCACCCCAAATTTATCCGCCGACGACCACACCACGGCATTCTTTCCATTTCCCGGCACCGCCACTCCCTGAGATTGTAGATTTCGTCGCCAAGTATAAAGTGTCTGTTCCGAGATACCATTCTCCTTCGCCAAGGCCGATACCGGCCTGTTCTCCGGCGGCATCATTTGCCGAAGGATGGCTTCCTTGCGCTCTGCTGGATACTGATTCACTATACGTCTTTGCTCCGCCCCCGGATGGATTAAAGTGATTCAAGTGACGCGACATCTATCCTGACATAGGGGGGAATGCGGAAAATCCACTGGGAAAATTACGGCAGTTCAAGGTTCAGCAAACTGAACTTTCATATCTGACCTACGAACAGATAGAAGAGCTGTTGTTAGAACTAAAAACGGCACAAAACCCACATGTTCGCTTGGTGACCCGAGTGTGCTTGAGTACGGGCGCGCGCTGGAGCGAAGCGGAAGAGCTACGCGCCACCCAAGTAAGAGACGGACAAATTCAATTCGCTAAGACGAAGTCCGGCAAGGTAAGGTCAGTTCCAATCTCAGATGAATTGCAAAGCGACCTCGAAGCACACTACAAAGTACACGGGAATGGCGCACGAATATTTAGCTATGCATATTCTGCATTTCGGGAGGGAATTGGAAGAACTGGAATCGAACTTCCAGACGGCCAACTGACACACTGCCTTAGGCATTCGTTTGCCAGTCATTTCATGATGAATGGCGGCAACATATTGGTCTTGCAGCGTATTCTTGGACATGCAAGTCTCACAATGACAATGCGCTACGCACACCTGGCCCCAGAACATCTACAAGAGGCAAAACACCTCAACCCATTGGCCAACCTTAAAGCAGCTTGAGTCTCAAATCTGAAATACCAAGAGAACTAGCTAAACGATAAAACTCGGTTGACACTTTGTTGACAGTAGAAATACAAAAGGACTTAGGTTTTCACCTAAGTCCTTGATTTTATTGGTGGGCCTCCCGTGAGTCGAACACGGCACCAACGGATTATGAGTCCGCTGCTCTAACCAAGCATGAGCTAGAGGCCCTAGGGGGACTGCGGCGTGACGGCGTTATTGATGCCCGCCTCGCGCGGCCGTTTTGGAAACGGACACGCGAGGATAGGGGTATCAGGGGCGTACGTCAAGCCCTATTGGCGACTAGTTGCCTTCCAAGAAGCTTTTCAGCTTATCGGAGCGCGATGGGTGGCGCAACTTGCGCAGCGCCTTGGCTTCGATCTGGCGGATGCGCTCGCGCGTCACGTCAAATTGCTTGCCCACTTCTTCCAGGGTGTGGTCGGTGGACATCTCGATGCCGAAACGCATGCGCAGCACTTTCGCTTCGCGTGGCGTGAGGGAATCGAGCACGTCCTTGACCACGCCGCGCATGGATGCGTGCAGGGCGGCGTCGGCCGGCGCCAAGGTGTTGTTGTCCTCGATGAAGTCGCCCAGGTGGGAATCGTCGTCGTCGCCGATCGGCGTTTCCATCGAGATCGGCTCCTTGGCGATTTTCATGATCTTGCGGATCTTTTCCTCGGGCATCTCCATCTTGACCGCCAGGGTGGCCGGATCGGGTTCTGCGCCTGTTTCCTGCAAGATTTGGCGCGAAATCCGGTTCATCTTGTTGATCGTCTCGATCATGTGCACGGGAATACGGATCGTGCGGGCCTGGTCGGCGATCGAGCGCGTGATGGCCTGGCGTATCCACCAGGTTGCATAAGTCGAGAACTTGTAGCCGCGGCGATACTCAAACTTGTCGACGGCCTTCATCAGGCCGATATTGCCTTCCTGGATCAGGTCGAGGAATTGCAGGCCCCGGTTCGTGTATTTCTTGGCGATCGAAATAACCAGGCGCAAGTTGGCCTCCGTCATTTCGCGCTTGGCCTTGCGCGCCTTCATTTCACCGGCCGCCATCTGGCGGTTGATGTTGCGCAAGTCCGGCAGCGGCAAGACGACGCGCGCCTGCAGGTCGATCAGGCGCTGCTGCAGTTCCTTGACGGTAGGAATGTTGCGGCCCAGGATGGCGCTATAGGCGTGTCCTGCGTTGACTTCGCCATCGACCCAGTCGAGGTTGGTTTCATTGCCCGGGAAGACCTTGATGAAGTGTGCGCGCGGCATGCCGCAGCGGTTCACGGCCACGTCGAGAATCTGCTTCTCGATATGGCGCACCTCGTCGACCTGGCCGCGCAAGGTGTCGCACAACTTTTCTACTACTTTGGCCGTGAAGCGGATGCCGAGCAACTCTTGCGAAATGGCTTGCTGCGCCTTGGCGTAGGGCTTGGAGTTGTAGCCTTCTTTTTCAAAGGCGCGGCGCATCTTGTCGAACTGCTGCGAAATGACGGCAAATTTTTCCAGCGCCGTGCGTTTCAAGGTTTCCAGCTGTTCGGCCGAGAAGCCGGCCGCGCCGGAAACGCTGGCTTCTTCCTCTTCGCCAACTTCCTCTTCTTCCGCTTCGCCTTCTTCCTCGTCATCTTCGACGGCAGCGGCCACGACAGGAGCGGCGGCGACCGGTTCGTTTTCATCGACTAAGCCGTCAACGATTTCGTCGATCTTGATTTCTTCGTTGGCGATGCGGTCGGCGGCGGCGATGATTTCGGCGATCGTCACTGGGCAGGCGGAAATGGCCTGGATCATGTCTTTCAAGCCATCTTCGATGCGCTTGGCAATCTCGATCTCGCCTTCGCGCGTCAGCAGCTCGACCGAGCCCATCTCACGCATATACATGCGCACGGGGTCGGTGGTGCGGCCAAAGTCGGAGTCGACGGTCGACAGTGCGGCCTCGGCCGCCGCTTCCGCTTCGTCATCGCTGGTGACAACGGCAACGTTATCGGACAGCAACAGCGTTTCCGCATCGGGCGCGTGTTCGTAGACGGCAATGCCCATGTCATTGAAGGTACCGATGATGCCTTCGATGGCTTCCGGATCGACGATGTTTTCGGGCAAGTGATCGTTGATTTCCGCGTACGTGAGGAAACCGCGTTCCTTGCCGAACTTGATCAAAGTCTTGAGTTTCTGACGCCGGCGTTCGAGCTCTTCCTCGCTCGCTTCCGTGTCGGACGAGAAGGCGTCCTTCAGCAGCGCGCGCTCTTTTGCCTTGCGGTCCTTGGCCTTGGCCTTGTCGACGGCCTTCAGCTCGGCCCGCTCGACGGCGTTCAGGGCGGCGACTTCATCATTTTCTGGCTGGAATTCTTTTGGCTTGCGGCCGCGGCGGCCTGGTACTTTCACCGACGGCAAGACATAACCGGACGTATCGATGGCCGCCAGGGTGGCGGCGTCGGTGGTCTGGCTGACCACGGGCGCGCTGGTCACGCGCGTTTCGGGCCGGTCGAGCGCCTTTTCGGCTTTCGTGGTAACTTTACTGGGCTTTGCAGCCGCTTTGGATTCGGGTTTCTTGATTGGCACAGGCGCTTTCGATTACACAACGACTTGCTTTACGGTGGATTAGGATAAAGTTTGCTGCCAGTTCCCCCTCTGCCGGCGGGAACCACCATCTTCGAACCTGCCGACAACGCAAGTTCGACACTGTTACGTTACTTACACCTCATCGGCCACGATCCGCGGGAAGCGCAGCAATTCCTGTCCACCAGCTGTTGCCAGCCGCCTCGGCAAAAATTGCTGCATCGACCGCGTTGGGAGCGAGAGCCTGGCGCGGCTTGCCAGCGTCTGCGAGCCTTGCCCGCAACGCCGAAAACGCCATTTGGCTCTGGCTGCCGACACGATCCACCGCGCCGATCAAGAGCCTAACTTACTGAAAACAAACACTATTTACGAAATAGAACTAGCTTGCCAAAGCACACAATACTTAGCATTTAATTATAGCACGCGAAAAATGTTTTTCCAGTGCGCGCCATACCCCTAGAGCAAGATTAGCGATTCACCAACTCAGCATCGCGCTCACGCTCCAGCTCGCCTTGCTCTTGCGTGATTTCGCGGTAGCGTACACCAATTTTCTCCGATGGCAAACCCGACGCAAACAATTGCTGCAATTCCGCCTTCAAGGCATTCAATTTGATCTCGCGGATGGTGCTTACCAGCCACGACAACTCGCTGTCGTAATCGGATTCCGTGCCGGCCGCGATCTCGCCGATGATCTCGTCGTATTCGCTGCCCAGCTCCTTCAACTGCTGCGCCAAGGCGGCAAAACTGCCGTGCTCGCCCAGCGCCTGGCCCACGGCTACCAGCTGCCCCAGGCTGTGGGCTGCGTCCGGCCCCAGGTGCTGGAAGGCCGTCAGCGCGGCTTCGTCTATGCGCATGGTCAGCGGTGGATGCGCCACCAGCATGCGCATGATCTTCAATTCCAGCCCGACAGGAACAGGGCGACCCGATTTGGGCGGCGCGCGGCGCGCCACGGCGACGGGCTTGGCCAGCTCGAACAGGGCTTCGATCTCGGCCGGCGTGGACTGCGTCAACTGCGCCAGGCCCCGCACGATCTGCAGGCGCAGGGATGACGGCGCCATCAGTTGTAGCAGGGGCTTGGCGTCGAACTGCACGCGGGCGCGCCCTTCCGGCTCGGACAAATCATGCTCGCCCGTCACTTCTTTCAGCAAAAACTGCGACAGCGGCATGGCTTCATGCACTTGCTGCTCAAAACCTTCGGCACCGAATTCGCGGATATAGCTGTCCGGATCGTGTTCCGATGGCAAGAACAGGAATTTGATGGTTTTATTATCCGACACGTGGGCCAGGCTCGCTTCGAGCGCACGGCGCGCGGCGCGGCGGCCAGCCTTGTCGCCGTCGAAGCTGAAAATCACGCTATCGGTCTGGCGCAGCAGTTTTTGTACGTGCGTGGGCGTGCACGCGGTGCCCAGCGTGGCCACCGCTTGCGGGAATCCCATCTGCGCCAGCGCCACCACGTCCATATAACCCTCGGTCACCAGCACATAGCCGGCGTCGCGGATCGCCTGGCGCGCCTCGAACAGCCCATATAGTTCGAAGCCCTTGGAAAACAAGGGGGTTTCAGGCGAATTGAGGTATTTCGGTTCGCCATGGTCGAGCACGCGGCCGCCAAAGGCGATGACCTGGCCCTTGGTATTGCGAATCGGAAACATGATGCGTTCGCGGAAACGGTCATAGCGCTTGCGGTTGTTGCCATCCTCGTCGACCTTGTCGATCACCAGGCCGGCCTCGACCAGGGCCACGACGTCGTAATCGGGGAAGACGGAACGTAGGTTGTCCCAGCCACCGGGTGCAAAACCCATGCCGAAGCGAGCGGCCACTTCGCCCGTCAAGCCCCGGTTCTTCAGGTAGGCGATGGCTTCCGGGGCGTGGCGCAATTGCCCCCGGTAATAATCGCAAGCCTGCGTCATGGCGTCGGACAGGGCCATGCTTTGCGCCTGGATTTGCGCGCGCTGGGCGGGCGGGATCTTGTCGTCCGCCTCCGGTACGACCATGCCCACGTTCTGCGCCAGGTCCTTGACGGCATCGACAAAGCCCATGCCCGAGTACTCGATCAAGAAGCCGATCGAGGTGCCATGCGCGCCACAGCCGAAGCAGTGATAGAACTGCTTGGTGGGGCTGACGGTAAAGCTGGGCGATTTTTCACTGTGGAACGGGCACAAGCCCATGAAATTGGCGCCACCTTTTTTCAGTTGCACATAGCGGCCCACGACATCGACGATATCGACGCGGTTGAGCAAATCGGAAATGAAGGATTGAGGTATCACTGGCTAGGGCGGGTCTTGTTATAGGTCAGACTATACTACCGCACGCGGCCTGAAGTTGAGCCAGGTCAACGTGTGGGCGATTTGAGCGGCTGCCGGCATGGGCCGGCAGCCGCGTACTACTATTGTATGCTTACGCTGCCGGCGTCAAGGCTTGCTTGACCAGCGCGGACACCACGGTCATGTCGGCGCGGCCAGCCAGCTTCGGCTTGACGATGGCCATCACTTTACCCATGTCTTGCGGACCAACGGCGCCCGAGGCGGCCACGGCGGCAGCCACTTCAGCCGCCACTTCTTCGTCCGACAGGCCGGCAGGCATGTAGCCCGCCAGATGCACCAGCTCGGCTTTTTCAATGTCGGCCAGGTCGGCGCGACCACCGGCTTCGAACTGGGTGATCGAATCCTTGCGCTGCTTGATCATCTTTTCCACGATGGCCGTCACGTGGGCATCCGTCAATTCGATGCGTTCGTCGACTTCCTTGCGCTTGATTTCCGCCAGCAACAGGCGAATCGTGCCCAGCTTGCCCGCTTCCTTGGCGCGCATGGCGTTTTTCATGTCTTCGGTAATTTGTTCTTTCAAGCTCATGGCAATCCTCGTGTTGGTAAGTGGAATTCGATGCTGGTGTGCGCGCACTAAGAGCACCTAATAAAAGTTACTGGCTACTGGCTACTGGCTACTACGGGTCGCGATTTGCGACCGCCTCGGCGGCCCCGTGCATTCGCGCAGCTGCGCTTCTCAGCGCAATTCACCGCGCTTCGCTACGCTTCTGTTAAGCGCTCTCAGCAGGCAGCCACAAAAGCGAAAACCCGCTGCGGCGAACCGGAGCGGGCATGCGACTCATCTGAAGTATCACTTCAGGCGAATCAAAACAAAACCCGTGGCGTACAATGCGCCGAACTACCCGGGTTGGTTCTGACTGAACAGTCTTAGAATAATTTTTTCGGCAGTTGTTGGCTGCGGATGCGTTTGTAATGACGCTTTACGGCAGCTGCCAGCTTGCGCTTGCGCTCAGCCGTTGGCTTTTCGTAGAATTCGCGTGCGCGCAATTCGGTCAGCAGACCCGTTTTTTCGATGGTGCGTTTGAAGCGACGCATTGCGACTTCGAACGGCTCGTTTTCTTTAAGGCGAATAGTGGTCATGTAAAATTCAAACCGTTGAGGTGGTGTATAGGAAGAGATAGATAGTAGCAGCTTTTATTCGAAAAGGGAAGCCCCGCCCCCACTTGCATGCGGCATGCAGCGTGCGATCGCTGCCGGAATGTGGCGTAAACCACGCATGGGAGACGGCGCACCTGGCGCCAGCACCCCATGTTACAGATTAGCTTACTGCAAGGCAATACCAGCCGCCATGCCAGAAGCCCAAGCCCACTGGAAGTTGTAGCCACCCAGCCAGCCCGTGACGTCGACCGATTCGCCGATGAAATACAGGCCCGGCACCTTGTTGGCCATCATGGTCTGCTGCGACAGCTCGCGCGTATCGATGCCGCCGCGCGTCACTTCCGCCTTGCGATAGCCTTCGGAGCCGTTCGGCACGATGGACCAGGCATTGATGGCCTGCGCCAGCTTGCGCAGCTGCGCGTCGGGCATGTCGGCGATGCGCGCGTCCGGCGCCAGGCCGTTGACGGCCAGCAGGCAATCGGCCAGGCGCTGTGGCAGCCACTGCGCGACGATATTGCCCAGCTGCTTCTTCAAGGTACCCTTGCCTTCGATCAAGGTCTGCGCCACATCCACTTCCGGCAGCAGGTTGATGACGATGGGCTCGCCGGGCAGCCAGTAACTGGAAATTTGCAAAATCGCCGGCCCCGACAAGCCGCGATGGGTGAACAACAAATCTTCGCGGAAACGCGCGCCGGTCGCCTTGCGGCCTTTCAGGCTGCCCGTCTCCACATCCACTTCCAGGGCGATGCCGGACAGTTCCGCGAACGGCGCCCAGCTTGCCGCATCGAACGTCAGCGGCACCAGGGCCGGACGGGGCTCGACCATGCGCAAATCGAATTGCTTGGCAACGCGGTAAGCAAAATCGGTGGCGCCGATCTTCGGGATCGACAAGCCGCCCGTGGCGATGACGATGCTGGCCGTCTCGATGTCGCCGCTGTCCGTCTGCAGCACGAAGCCGCCATCGTCTTGCGGGATAATATTATCGATCTTGCATGGCATGCGCCAATGCACGCCGCCAGCGGCGCACTCGTCCTTGAGCATCTCAATGATCTGCTCGGCCGATTCATTGCAAAACAACTGGCCCTTGTGCTTTTCTTGATAGCCGATCCGGTGTTTTTTCACCAGCGCGAGGAAATCTTGCGGCGTGTAGCGCGAAAGCGCACTCTTGCAGAAATGCGGATTTTCCGAAAGAAAATTTTGTGGGGTGGTGCTAACGTTGGTGAAATTACACCGCCCACCACCGGAGATGCGGATCTTTTCGGCCAGCTTGGCCGCGTGATCGATCAACACCACGCGCTTGCCTTGCTGGGCGGCAACAGCCGCACACATCATGCCGGCCGCGCCCGCGCCGATCACTGCCACATCAAATTGTTTTGCCATAGGAATTCCGCTCACCGCTGATTACAAAGACGCCATTGTAAACTGCGGCGACGCGGCTAGCGCGGCCGCGATGCAATCTGCCGCGATGCCATCAGGCATTGCTCCACCTGTTCGGCAATCGACGGCGGCACCGGCGTCTCGCCGCGCAGCACGGCAGCGATCCAGGCAGCGGTGGTGGCCGCATCACGCTCGGCGGGCAAATCCGACAAGCTCGCCACCAGCAACTGTTTTTCCACCAGCACAGTACGCTCAGCGCCATGGAACCAGTCGATCTGCTGTGCCTTGTTGGCATTGGCCACCGTCTCGCCTTCCGTGCCGCGCATCAGGAAAGCGTCGCCGCGCGCAGGATCAGAGGCGGTCAGGAAATATTCACCGAGCATTTCCAGGTATTCCGGATGCGTGTACGACACCAGGCGCAGGGCAGGCCCGGCGAAGGGCTGCATGATTTTCACCAGCGTATGCGTGCAATTGCGCACGCCCAGCACGCGCCGCAGCGACAGCATGTGTGCCAGGCGCGGCGCCAGTGCATCTATCGGCAAGAAGGCCACTGCGCCGCGCGCCATGGCGGCCTCGGCTTGCGCATGGTCCAGCGAGGCCGGCACGCCCAGCGCGGCCAGCACTTCAGCCGTAGTGATGCGGCCCGGGTCGCTGGTGACGCCATGCACGAGCACGGGCGCGCCCGCGCGCGCCAGCAGCAGCGCCAGCAAGGCCGTCAGATTGGCCATCTTGCGCGCGCCGTTGTAGCTGGGAATGATGATGGGCGCGAACCCGGATGCATGTTCACGTGAGGGCGCAGCCACGGGCACAAAGGATGCTTCGGCTGCGTCGAGGAAACCGGCGATCTCGTCCACAGACTCGCCCTTGATGCGCATCGCCAGCAAGATGCCGCCCAGTTCCAGGTCCGACACGCGCCCCTCGAGCATGGCGCGGTACAGGGCGCGGGCGTCGTCACGCGTCATGCTGCGCGCACCGTTCTTGCCGCGTCCTATTTCCTTGATGAAACGTGCAGCAGGGAATGGCTCTCCGGCCACATCGGTATGGGGTATGGAAACAGTGGTCATGGCGCCAGCTTACACGGATTTTCCCGTGCCGACGGGCCCGCGCCGCGCTTGGACGCCTGTGCAAGGCCTTCACGCCATTTTTGCACGAGCGGCAGTGCGGCTGCAGCCAGACACGCCGCCAGGCGGCATTTCCGCTACACTAATGCCTCTTAAAGAACGCATTAGCGAAAGCCGAGCCAGAATCATGAATACGCCAGACATCGAAAATATCAACGTCACCTCCTTCGCGCCCATGCCGACGCCGGCCGAATTGCACGCCAAGCTGCCACTGTCCGAGAGCGCCTTCGACACCGTCAGCCGCGGCCGCGAAGCACTGCGTAACATCATCGACCGCAAGGACCAGCGCCTGTTCGTCGTCGTCGGCCCCTGCTCCATCCACGACCCCGCCGCCGGCCTCGATTACGCGCGCCGCCTGAAAGCGCTGCAAGAGGAAGTCAAGGATACGATGCTGCTGGTGATGCGCGTGTATTTCGAAAAACCGCGTACCACCACGGGTTGGAAGGGCTATATCAACGACCCGTATATGGACGATTCGTTCAAGGTCAACGAAGGCATGGAAAAGGCGCGCCAGTTCCTGCTCGACGTGTGCGAACTGGGCCTGCCCACCGCCACCGAAGCGCTGGACCCGATCTCGCCGCAATACCTGGGCGACCTGATCGCCTGGACCGCCATCGGCGCGCGCACCACCGAATCGCAGACGCACCGCGAAATGTCGTCGGGCCTCTCGACGCCCGTCGGCTTCAAGAACGGCACCGATGGCGACATCAGCATCGCTGTCAACGCGATCCTGTCGTCGGCGCACCCGCACTCCTTCCTCGGCATTAATGCCGAAGGCAATGTGGCCATCGTGCGCACGCGCGGCAATGCGTATGGCCATGTGGTCCTGCGCGGCGGTGACGGCCGCCCGAACTACGATTCAGTGTCGATCGCCATCGCCGAACAGGCACTGGCCAAGGCCAAGCTGCCGGCCAACCTGGTAGTGGACTGCTCGCACGCGAACAGCTATAAAAAGCCGGAACTGCAGCCACTGGTGATGGCTGACGTGGTCAACCAGATCTGCCAGGGCAACCGCTCGCTGGTGGGCGTGATGATCGAATCGAACATCGTTAGCGGCAACCAGAAGATCCCGCAAGACCTGTCGCAACTGACCTACGGCTGCTCCGTCACGGACGGCTGCATCGACTGGGACACCACGGCGACCATGCTGCGCCACGCGCATGCGCATTTGCTCAATCGCCCGAAGTAAACAGCTGGGGTCAGACCCCCTCTTGCGTTGGCGCTGAACCTGGCGTTACCGGCATTGAGGGTCTGACCCCAAACACCTATGCCATCTGCACATGCGGCAGCACGGCGAACGCTCCCGCCAACGCCTGTTCGGCCTTGCTGGCCGGGATATTGAGTGCATTGACATCCAGATAGATGCGCCCGTCCATGATGCGCACTGCGTACAGGCGCGCCAAGCCCTGCACAGGGGCCACCAGGCGGCCCGATTCGAGCTCGATGATCCAGCTATTGTTGGGCCCCACCAGGGTTTTCCCCATCAGCACCCCGTGCGCCAGCGGGCCTCCCAGGCAGGGCAGCGTGTCGAGCAGCGCGTACACCGTGTCATCGAAGGCGCGCAACAGCGCCACAGCGGGCAAGTCCTGCCACGCCAGGCCGCGCTGCACCATGCGCGCGCGCGCCAGCGGCATGTCCTTCAGGCGGCATATCATTTTCCATTGTTCTGGCATCGCGAACTCCCGTGAAAAAGGCACACGCTAGCCTAAGCAAGAGCGGTGCCAGCTCCAGCACCGGCAGATAATGGGAAAAACAGGGAGCAAAACGGTACGGCTGCGCACTGCGCAAGTGCACACTGCCGCCGAAATGGTGCGCCTGCCACACGGTGGATTGCCCGGCTTTCCTTTACAATGGCGGATTACTCCTCCCTACTTAGCACCTTCATGATTGTTCTTGGCGTCGAATCCTCCTGTGACGAAACCGGCCTGGCCTTGTACGACACGCAACGCGGCCTGCTGTCGCACGCCCTCTATTCGCAAGTGGCCATGCACGAGCAATATGGCGGCGTGGTACCGGAACTGGCGTCGCGCGACCATATCCGCCGCGCCATCCCGCTGCTCGATGAAACCCTGGCCAAGGCCGGCATCAGCCTGGCCGAAATCGACGCCATCGCCTACACGCAAGGTCCGGGCCTCGCCGGTGCGCTGCTGGTCGGTTCTTCCGTCGCCTGCAGCCTGGGCCTGGCCATCAACAAGCCGGTACTGGGCATCCACCATCTGGAAGGTCATCTGCTGTCGCCGCTGCTGGCGTCCGAGCCGCCCGAGTTTCCCTTCATTGCGCTGCTGGTGTCGGGTGGTCATACGCAGCTGATGCGCGTCGATGGCGTGGGCCAGTACACGATGTTGGGCGAAACGCTCGATGATGCGGCCGGCGAAGCGTTCGACAAGTCGGCCAAGCTGCTGGGCCTCGGTTATCCGGGCGGCCCCGCCATTTCGCGCCTGGCTGAATTGGGCGACCCGCTGGCGTATAAACTGCCACGCCCGATGCTGCATTCGAAAGACTTCAATTTCAGTTTTTCGGGCTTGAAGACGGCCGTGCTGACGGTGGTGAAAAACCATGAAAAAAAAATCATCGCCAATATCTGCGAGCAGGACAAGGCGAATATCGCGCGCGGCTTCGTCGACGCCATCGTCGACGTGCTGACGGCCAAATGCGTGGCGGCCCTCAAGCACACGGGCTTGAAACGCCTGGTGATCGCCGGCGGCGTGGGCGCCAACGCGCAGCTGCGCGCCTCGCTCAACGCGGCCGCCGCCAAGAAGCGTTTCAAGGTGTATTACCCGGAGCTGGAATTCTGTACCGATAACGGCGCCATGATCGCCTTTGCCGGCGCCATGCGCCTGCAAATCAACCCGCAGGCCGCCAAGTACGATTATTCCTTCAATGTGCGCCCGCGCTGGCCACTGGACGACATCCGCGAGATCTGATCGGCGCTTCACTCTCGCAAGAAATTGCGCGTGCCCGCCAGGGCCGCGCCCTCCACCAGCGTTTCATCCTTCTAGTCGACGCCCGCCAACTGCCGGTTGAACGCCTGCGCCAGCCAGTCCTGCAGCCAGGCGAAGGCATCGGCATGGCTGGCGCGGGGCATGGATTGAACGCGAATTCACCACCCATGCTCCCACTCTACGCCGCACTACAGGCTGCGCAGTGCGCCTTCGAGCTGCGGATAGCGAAAGACAAAGCCGTCGCCCAGCATGCGCTGCGGCGCCACGCGCTGGCCTTCCACCAGCAGGTCGGCTTGTTCACCCAGCAGGGCACGCATGAGCAATGCGGGCGTCGGCATGATGCTCGGGCGATGCAGCACCGCGCCCGCCACCTGGGCGAAGCGGCGCTGCTCGATGGCCTCTGGCGCGCAGAAGTTATACGCGCCGCTCACCGCGCCCTGTTCGCTGCGGCGCGCCAGGTGGGCGATGCCGCGGATGACATCGCGCACATGCACCCATGACATCCATTGCTTGCCGCTGCCGAGCGGGCCGCCCGCGCCGAAGCGTATCGGCAGCAGCATTTGCGGCAGCGAACCCTGGTGGCCGAAGACCAGGCCCAAGCGCATGCAGCCGACCTGCACGCCATATTGCTGCGCCTGGCGCGCAGCCGCTTCCCATTCCTGACACAGCTGCGACATGAAAATAGCTTGCGGTGCGCTGTCTTCATGAAGCTCGGTCGCGTCACCCTGCGGCTGCACGCCGTAGTAGCCGATGGCCGACGCCGACAGCAGCACGCGCGGCTTGTGCTGGGCGCGGGCGATCCACGCCACCAGGTCCTGCGTCAGCGCCACGCGGCTGCGGCGCAGGTCCGCCTTGCGCGCGTCTGTCCAGCGCAGCCCGACGATGCGGGCGCCTGCCAGATTGACCACCATGTCGATGTGCTGTGTGGCGGGCAACTCGTCGAACGCGGTGATGCAGCGCACCTGACCGTCGAACCGCCACGCGGCCTGCTTAGGCTGGCGCGTCAGCACCGTCACCGCGTGGCCGTCGGCCAGCAAGGCGGCCACCAGTTGCTGGCCAATGAAACCGGTGGCGCCCGTCACCAGCACGGACTGCGGCGCGGTGGCAAAGCTCAGCTGTTCTTTTTGCTCTGCCGTTTCCTGCACTGTGCGCCGCCCCAGCTGCCACACGGCATACGCGTCGCGCAGGCCGGACAAGCCCACACCCACGCCACATAGCGCGAGGAAGACGCTAAGCCAGCCATACGGCTGCCACACGAGGGCCGTCGGCAGGCTCGCCCATAGGCTGCTATTTAGGACCAACAGGACGATGAAGGCGCCCGCGTTAATCGCCAGCAGCGTGTGCGTGACGCGCTCCGTGGCGGGCAAGAGGCGGCTTTTATCTTCCACCACAAAATCCCACAGGGTCAGCACGATTTCTACGCCAAAGACGATCACCAGCACCCAAGCCCAGGCGCCATGCCATTCCCAGGCGGCCAGCCCCAGGAACAGCAGGCTGTAGATCAGGGCGCGCGTGGCATGGATGCTCAATTCCCGGCGCGCCGAAGTCTTTTGCGGCAGCGCCTCCGTGATTTCATGGTGGTAGATGGTGTCAAAGGCGCCAAGGCAGCCTTGCGCCGCCATCAGTTGCAGGGCCAGCAGATGCGTATTCATGGTATCTCCTTGTGATGGGCGGGCGCCGCGCTTTCGCGAAAAACGCCGACCTGGGTAAACGTGGTGCCGAACAGGGCGTGGCGAATCTCGATGCGGATATTGAACTGCTGTGGCGTATCGTTACGGTGCGACAGATAAGTCTTGCCGGGCGTGAGCACGCCGGGCAGCGGCAGGCGCCAGCCGAAAATTTCCCAAAAATAGCCATCGCTGGTGAAATGCAAATTGCCATCCTCGACGTGGAGCACGAGCTTCATGCCCAGGCCCATGCCCACGTATTCGAGCACTTCGCCGCGCTCACTTTCAGCCATGTAGGAGGTGAAGCGGATCGGCGCGCGACCATGCAGGTGGTAGGTGCGCTGCTTGAAGATGAACGGACAAGCGGTGTGCGAATAGACTTCGATATCGACAGGGAAGTCATGATCGTCATACGGAATCAGGGTGCCGTCGATAAAGGGGCGCGTGAGCCAGCCCAGCACCTTGCCCAGGCGCGAGCTGGTCAGTTCACTGAGTTCGCCCCGATAATACAGGGGCTGGCCTGGGACGGGATTTTTCTCGAAGCGGCGGCGGATATCCGGATGCAGGGCCTGCCACTGCGTCCCCATCACTTTTTTGAACAGCTCTCCCTCGGATGGAGCGTTCATGCGTTCCCCGGCTTATTTGGCTTATTTGGCTTGTCTGGCTTGTCTGGCTTGCCTGGCTTGCCTGGCTTGTCTTCCGGACTGAGGAACTTGGCCACCTTGCCGCCCATGGACAGCATGTGCTGCAAGGTCGCCGGTGGCAGGTTTTTATAGTCGCTGTAAGTACTGCTGAGCATTTCCAGGAAGGCCAGCACTTCGCCCATGCGCGCCAACGTCTCTGGCGCTATCGCCGCATCCTGTTCGCCCTCGATCGCGCATTCGCGCAGCACCGTCAGGGTGGGATCGATCTCGCGCCGCTTGCGCTCTTCCATGATGACGCGGAAGATTGCCCACACATCCTGCAAGGCGACAAAATGGTCGCGCCGGTCTTTCAATACGTGCGTGATGCGCACCAAGCCCCAGCTTTGCAATTCTTTCAAGCTATTGCTCACGTTCGAGCGGGCCACGTTCAGGCTGGCCGCGATATCTTCCGCCGTCAGCGCTTCGTTGGCCAGGAACAGCAGCGCGTGGATTTGCGCCACGCTGCGATTGACGCCCCAGCGCGTACCCATTTCGCCCCAGTGGAGAATATACTTCTGCGTGGTTGGACTCAGTTCCATGGCCTTCCCTTATTTCTGTCACTACAGAAATGTAAGACGAAACAGAAACCGAGTCAAGCACGATTCATCATAACTTGGCGGGCCGCTGGCCCATGGCGCGCAGGAATTGCTGCTGCGAAGCGTGCAGCTGGGCATAACTGAGTTCGCGGTACACGAGGCCATGGCGCGGCGCCAGCTCGGCGATGATGCGCGCCAGCGCCGGGTAGTGGCGGTGATTCCAGGTGGGGAACAGGTGGTGCGTCAGGTGCAGATTCAGGCCGCCCAGCCAGTAGCCGAGCCAGCGCAGGCGGCGCGGTTGCGGCGTCCAGTCGCAGGCTGTGTAAAACGTATGCTGGTACCAGTCGTGCGGCAGGGTGCCGTCCGCGCCCGGCTGGAAGAATGCCACTTCGGCCCAGTGCGTGCCCAGTATCAGCGCCACCAGAGCGCACGAGGCGATCATCTGGCCGACGAAATACGCGCCCAGCACCACGCCCCAACCCATGCCGTGCTGCTGCAGCACCCACATGGGCAGCGCCAGCACCAGCGCCACGTGACCGAGCTTCCAGCCCAGGAAAGAGCGCCAGCCGCGCCAGCCCTGCAAGCGGCTGTGCGCCGCCACGGGCGTCTTGCCGAAGCGGTCCAGCCAGTCGCCATACCAGTTCAAATAAGGCAGCGACAGGGCCGCCACCACGGGCCAGTACAGGTATTGATAGCGGTACTGCGGCGACCAGCGTTGGTAAGGCGTCTGGCACAGGAAGGGGTTCGGCTGCGTATCGAGGTCATAGCCTTCCACGTTGGCATAAGTGTGATGAAAGTGCACGTGGCGGATGGTCCAGAAATCCGTGTCCACGCCCACAGGCAAGCCCACCAGGCGGATCAGGATGCGGTTCAGGCGTCCCTGGCGAAAGACGGCGCTGTGGGCCGCGTCGTGCAGGGTATTCATGGCCAGCGCCATGGCCGTGACCAGGCAGGCGACATAGCTGCAGACAAAGCCCATGGTGCTGTCAGCGCGCAGCGCCAGTACATACAACGATATCGTCAGCACGGCCAGGAAGGCCGCTTTCGCATGCATGCGCAGGTCGCCAAAGCGGTGTTTTCCTTCGTCTGCCAGATAGGCGTCGGCGCGCGCGCGCAGTTCGCGGCGCAAGGCGGAGTCGCGTGCGCGCTGGAAGCGCAACGGCGGCAAGGGAGGCACAGGCGTCACGCGCGCGTCCCCGTCACTGCCGGCCACCACAGGCGGCGCGCGCCATCGAGACCATGCGCCAGCAGCGCGGCCAGGCAGGCCATGCCCCAGGCATCGCGTGCGCCGTACCAGCCGAGGAACGGCAGCGGCATGACCAAGGCGATGAACACCCAGGCGATGGCACCCCAGCGCCGCGCATCCGACAGGCCGCCCAGCGCCAGCGTGCCGGCGAAGATCAGCGCGAACAGGATCGCTTGCTGTGCGCCAGCCAGCGCCGCTTCGTGGTTCACGTAATGGATCACCAGGCCAAACAAAATCACGCCGCCAATGCCGATGAACAGCTCGGGCACGTGAAAGGTAGCGCGCGACTGGCAGTGGGGAAAGCGCGCGCGCAGCCAGCCAAATAATTTTCCATTACTGGCTAACAGGGGATTATGCGTGGCCGTCATGCCTTTCACGCCATAGCGCATTTCCACGCCCGCAAGTTCGGGCTGGAAGCTGCCGAACAGCTTATCCCACAGCAGCAGGGTGCCACCGAAATTGCGATTGAGGTAGCGCTTGTCGGTGCCGTGATGCACGCGATGGTGCGAGGGCGTGACCATGAACTTGTCGAGGATGCCGGATTTATTGACCAGCGCATTGTGGTTATACAACTGCACCGTGTAATGCAGGGACGAGACGACGAGGAAGATTTCCAGCGGTAGGCCCAGCACGGCCAGGATGGCGATGAAGGGGAAATTCGTCAGCGACGAATACCAGGAATTGCGCACGCCCAGCGACAGGTTGAAATGCTCGCCCTGATGGTGCACCACGTGCACGGCCCACAGCAGGGGAATTTTATGGTGCAGCCGGTGCATCCAGTAAAAGCACAGGTCCCAGGCAAAAAAGGCGAAGCCCCATTGCGCGGCCACGGGCCACTGGTCGACGATATGCAGGTTCACATGGCGCAGCAGCAAAGCAAACGCGGCCAATTCCACGCCACGGAACACCCACATCAATATATGCCCGGAATTGAGGTTGAAAATGACGTCTTTCCACGGCACCGGCGTCTGGCGCAGCCATTTCAGAATCAGCAGTTCGGCCAGCACGCAGGCCAGCATGACAAGGAAAGAGAGGGCAAAGGGATTCATCATGATACGGTTTGACTGGAAATGGTGCGGCGGGCAGACCAGAATAGCGGCATTTTCGCCAGCATGCCGGCGGCCAAGCCCACGGCCAGGCCGGCGGCCAGGTCGATGCTGACATGCCGGCGCAGCGCGATGATCGCATAGCAAATGCTGATCCCCAGCAGCACGGCCAGCGCGCAGCGCAGCAGGTGGCGCCTGTCGCACAAGGCCCACACGCACAACAGTGTCAGGGCGCCATGCAGCGATGGCAGGCAGTTTTGCGTGGAGTCCGCCGCCTGCAACATGCGCAGTGCCTGCGTGCTCCAGGCATTCCCGTCACCCACGGGCGGATACACGAGAGTGCTCGGGTACAGCAGGAACACCACGCCGCAGGCCAGCGCACAGAGCGCCATGGCGCGCGCCAGCCAGCGCACGCGGGCGGCATCGGCCACCAGGTAAGCGTACGGGATCAGTATGAAGAAGGATAGGTACAGCCAGATGGCGGCGTCGCTGTAGGCAATGGCGCGGTCAAGCGCCGTCTCGGGCAGCAGCATGCCCGGCCCTTGCAGCAGATCGCTGGAAAAATACACGAGGCCGACGCTGCCCCAGCCGGCCAGCAGGTGCAGCAGACGGCTGCGCAGCGTCATGCACGTGGCAGTGGAATTCATGCGCTCGCAAGGCGCCGGATGCGACGCCGTTTCATGCTGGGGTCAAACGGAGGCAGTTCGCTGCTCATCGTCCAGGCCAGGGCCTCGACCGCCACGCCCAGCCCGCGCAGCACTGCTGCCAGGTGTTCGCGCAAGGCGGCAAGGCCGGCGGCGTCCAGGGCCGCATGCAGTTGCAAGGCGCTCTCGCCCTGCTGCACCAGGCGGTAGTCGGCATCTGCTGGCAAGGCTTGCGCGAAGGCGCGCGTCAGCACGTCGGCAAACACGGCGACTGGGGCGCCACCGTTCGCCGATAACATGGATGGTAGTGATGGCAACAACAGCATATCATCACAGCGCCCTTCGATGCCGGCGATGGCGCGCGTGGCGCGGCCGCACGGGCATGGCGTGGCGCGCGCGAGCAGGATGTCATCGAGGCGGTAGCGCACGATGGGCTGCGTGATGCGCGTAAAGTCCGTAATCACGGGCACAAAACGACGTTCTTCAGCGTCGAGCCATTGCGGTTCGATGTGCACAAATTCCTCGTTCAGGTGCAGCACGCCGTGTTCGCAGCTGCTGGCCAGAAAACCCTCGGTGGCCTGGTAGATTTCATGCACGGCGCCGAACGCCTGCACGATCAGCGCGCGGTCTTGCGCTTCCAGCACTTCGGCAACCGAGATGACTTTTTTTGGCGCCAGCGCCAGGCTGCCATCGATGACGCGCAAGGCCAGCTGGCGCAGCACCTGGGCCGGCGCGACGATGACAGTTGCCTGATAGCGCGCCAACTGCGCGCACAGGCTGTCGAACGGTTGAAACAGATCGTAGAAGGCAAACGTGAGCCACGGCGAGCGCACGGCCGTATACAGATTGCTGTTCGCGCGCAGGAACAGGGCGACTCTTTCGCCGGAAAACAGGCCCTCGGGCAGCGCCTTGGCCAGCATCACACCCGCCCATTGGGCCTTTTCGCGGGGGCTGACGGTAAACACGGCGCGGCGCGACGAGGTGCCCGATGACAGGCCCACGGTGATGTCGCCCACGGCGGGCGTGAAATCGCGGCTATGCTCGGCGGCCATGGCTGCGGCCATCGCCTGCGCCAGGGTGATGCCTGCCGTGTTCATGGTATCGAAATGCTCAAGCATCAGCGCCTTGTTCATGAATGGCCACTGCGCCAGGGGCAAGCTGCGGCAAGGCGCAAAGTAGCGGCTGCGCGCGCACAGGGTGTCGATGAAGCCCGCCAGTTGCTGCTGTTGGTAACTTTCCAGCTGCGTGCGGTCGGCAAAGCGCAGGCGGCGCGTGCGCCAGTACGACAATAACAGCCAGACGATGCGCTTCACGGGCGGCCCGCCACAGGCAAATAGTCGAGCGTATCTTCATGCGTGATGCGGATCTGCGCATTCCCCGACTGGTGCAACTGATGCAAGCGCTTCAGGGTCGCGTAATACGGCGCGCGCTTATGCTGGATGATAAACGACAACTCCGACGGCCCGCGCAGTTGCTGGAAGCTTTCCGGCACCCAGGCCGCGTCCGACGCCAGCAAAGTCCAGCCGCCCTCCTGCAGCACGAAGGCGCCGAGATGGCCGATGGCGTGGCCGGGCAAGTCGACGATGTAAATTTCGCCCGTGCCACTGACGTCGCGCCCGTGCGTAAACGGCAACAGGGACGCCGGCAAGGCCGACTCGGGCACGCTTTCAACAAAAGCCAGGCGCTCGGCGATATCGTCTGGCAGCAGTTCGGGCACGAAGGCCTGGCGCACGGCAGCCACGCCGGACAGGCGGCGCACGGCGTCCCAGCCGACTTTTGACGCCATCAGCCGCGCGCCAGGAAAGTCGCGCAGGCCGGCGATATGGTCGGCGTGAAAGTGCGACAGCAGCAGGGTAAGGATATCGCCGGGCACTACGCCATGCGCGCGCAACTGGCCCCGCAGCGATTCATTCTCGTCGAAAGAAATCGGCGTCACCCACGCATACATCCGGTACACGCCCTTCGCCGTGGCGGCGCGGAAGTGTTCGGCGTAACCGGTATCCCACAGGTACAGGCCAGCGCGCGTTTCGATCAGGTAGGCGCGCGAGGGGAAGCAACGGCTGGCCAGCCCGCTGCCTTTCAAGACCATGCAGGACGGGTGGCTGCAGTGGCCAACGCGAAACGCAGTGATACTAGCCATTGCGTTCCTTGCCCACCTGCTGCGCGGCCGCTTCCTGGCGCATCCACTGGGCCGTCAAGGCGATGCCTTCTTGCAGGCTGACGATGGGACGGTAGCCGAGTACCTTGCGCGCCTTGGCATGATCGAGCGTCATGTCGAAACTGAGCGCGCCGACGCTGTAGGGCGTGAGAGCAGGCTCGCGCCGCGTAAAACGCGCAGTGAACTGCATCAGACGGGCAAGCAGCGCCAGCACGCGATATGGCACGCTAACGATCTCGAACGGCTGCTGCAGATGCTCGCAAAACAGGCTGCGCAAAATGTCGCACAGGCGCGCCGGTTCGCCGTTCGTAATATTGAAGGCGGCGCCCGAAACGATGTTCTTGTGCACGGTGGCCAGCCACATCGCGTGCACGACGTTGTCGACATAGGTGACATCGATGCTGACCGCACCGCCCCTGGGCAGTGGCAGCTTGCCGCCGCGCGCCTGCAGCACGCGCGCCAGACGCGGGATCAGCACCTGGTCGTGCGGGCCGAAGATGGCGCGCGGGCGCAGGATCACGCACGTCATGGCGCGATGACGGTCCACCGACTCCTGCACCAGCTTTTCCGCCATCGCCTTGGAGCGCGCATAGGCGTTGACGAAAGTGTCGGGGCGGAAGGTTTCCGGTACCTCGTAACGGTTGCGATAATCGAAATACATGGCCGGCGTGGAAATATGCACGAAGCGCGCCACGTGCACGCTGGCGGCCGCGCGCAGCAGCTGGCCCGTGGCCGTGACGTTGGCGGCGATGAAATCGCACTCGGGGCCCCACGGCGACGACAGCGCGGCGCAATGCCAGACAGTGTCCATGCCACGCACCAGCTCATCGACCTGGCGCGGCGATGCTTGCGCCAGGTCGAGCGCGACGAATTGCGCGCCCATTCGTTCGAGTTCGCGTCCCACGGCGACGTTACGCCCGGTGGCGCGCACTTCCACCCCCTGCGCCAGCAGGGTACGCACGGCATTGCGCCCCAGCCCGCCCGTCGCTCCCGTGACCAGTATCCGCCTCATCACATTACCTTCACAGATCAAGAATCATGGCACCGATGGTCAGGCCTGCGGCCGTGCCCATCATCAAAAAACGCTGGCCCGCCACGGCCCGCCCCGTCATCACCGCCTCGTGCAGGGCGGTGGGCAAGGACGCGGCCACCTGGTTGCCATGCGTTTCAAATATCTTGATGATTTTAGCATCGGGGACATCGAGGATACGCGCCGCGTGCGCCAGGCCCAGCGGGCTGGCCTGGTGCGGCACAACCACATCGACGCGCTCCAGACCGGAACCCGATTCCTGCATGAGTTCAGCAAGGAAATCTGGCATCACCTTGACGGCCAGGCGGAACACGGCCTTGCCATCCATGCGAAACAGATAGTCGCCCGGTTCGCAGCCGTTGCGCGGATTGCGCTCGGTGCCGCCACCGCGGATTTCGCAGTAGCGCCGCCCTTCCGGATACGTGCCCATCTTGTAGGCGCGGATGCCGGCGCTGCCGTCACCACGCTCGACGATGACGGCGGCGGCGCCGTCGCCAAAGATCATCGACGCTTCCGGCTCGCTCCAGTCGACCCCGCGCGAGGCGAGGTCGGACGAGACGATGGCGATGCGCCGGTAGGCGCCGCCGGCCAGCATGGAGGCGGCCACGCGGAAAGCGGCCATGAAACTGAGGCAGCTGGCATTGACGTCGAAGCTTTGCGTACCTGACGGCAATCGCGCGTGTTCGGCAATGAAACAGGCGGTGTTGGGCAAAGCTTGCTCGGGCACGCCGCAGGCACAGATCAGCAAGTCGATGTCGGACGGACGCAGGCTGGCGTTCTTCAGCGCGTCGAGCAGGGCGGCGGCGCCAAGCTGGCTTTGCGACTCATCGGGCGTGGCGACAAAACGCGACAGCACGCCGCTCTTGCGCAGGGTGTAGCCGGCCGGATGGCCCAATTTCAGGTCCAGGCTTGCCGAGGTCACACTATGCGAGGGAACGGCTTTGCCCGTCGCGATCAGGCGAACTGGAATCATGTCAGCTTTTATAAGTTGGTGCGCTAAAGCGCAAAAACACCTGATGCCGCCTACTGCGCGGCGCGATTGATGGCCTGCGATGCTCACCGTGCATGCGCACAGCTGCGCGTCTCGGCAAGCACTCAGCTGCGCTCGCTACGCTGGCATCAGGCGAGATTAATCGGCACTAATCGTGTACCAGCGGCGGCAAATCAACGCCGCAGTTCTTGCAGAAATTGGCATCGTCATCGAGCCCTTCTTTCAGGCACGTGGGGCAGGTGCGCGTGGTGACCAGCTTGGAACTGCGCTGTACCGTCATTTCGGCACTGATAATGCCGGTAGGCACTGCCAGGATGCCCCAGCCGAGCAGCATCATCAGGGAGGCGATAGCGCGTCCAGGATCGGTGCGCGGCGTGATATCACCAAAACCCACCGTGGTCATGGTGCTGATGGCCCAGTAAATCGACGTGGGAATGCTGCTGTAGCCGTGATCCGGCCCTTCCACGACATACATCACAGTACCCAACAGAAAGACCACCATCATGACAAAAGACAAGAAAATGAGGATCTTGCGCCGGCTCGCCACCAAGGCCCGCCCCAGCACCGTGTATTCATGCACATAGGACGTGAGCTTGAGGATACGGAACATGCGCAGCAGGCGCAAAATACGCACATCGATCAGCACATGCGCGCCCGGCAGCAGCAAGCCGATGTAAGTCGGCACGATGGCGAGTAAATCAATCACGCCGAAAAAACTCTTGGCGTAGCGTACCGGATGCTTCAGGCACGACAGGCGGGCACAGTATTCGATGGTAAATAAAATGGTGAAAAACCATTCCAGCGCCGTCAGCCAGGCGCCATAGCGCTCTGCCATGGCGGCAATGCTGCTCAGCACGACTACCGTCACGCTGAGCAGGATGGCGGCGATCAGCAGCAGGTCGAAGGCACGCCCCGTGCGCGTTTCCGCCTCGAAGATGACGGTGTACACCTGCTCGCGCCAGCCCCGCTCGGGCTTGCCAAATTTTTGCTGCGTTTCCTGCGCCGCCAGCTGCTGCGGCGTCAAGGGTGCCGCGCCACGCTTCGTCGCGGCTTTCATGTCGATAGTGTACTCATAGACTATTATTGTATAGATAATTGAACGAGCATGGCGACACGCAAGTTTGCCGGACAATTTTCACGACGACAACACTACAACAACTTCTGCGCCAGCAGCACCGCATTACGCCGGTCGCGCTCGGCTTGCACGATGTCCGCCGTGCGCGCCTCCGACAGTCCTACGGTGTGCAGCACAGTGGCCGTCAGCTGCAGCGCCGATTCCAGCGCCTCGGGCACGACCAGGGTGGCGCCCGCCTGTATCAGGGCCACCGCATGCGCCTCGTCGCGGGCGCGCGCAAATACGGGCAGCAACGGATACTCGCGGCGTATCGATTTCACGGCATGCAGCACGGAGGCCGCATGGTCCATCGTCAGCACCACGGCGGCAGCGCGGTCGGCGTTGACTTTTTGCAACAGTTCCGCGCGCGAGGCATCGCCGAAATACACGGGAAAGCCGCGCGGATGCAGGGTCGTCACCAGGCGCGCATCATTTTCAATCGCCACATAAGAGATATCGTGCTCCGTCAGCACCTTTGCCAGCAACTGCCCCACGCGGCCGAAACCGGCGATGATGACGGTGCTGCCCTGCGGCGGCAGCGCGCCGCGCGACAGGTCTGCCAGTTGATGCTGGTGGCGCTTTTCCCACCAGCTGCCGAAAGCGCGCGCCGCCTTCGCCAGCGCCGGCGTGGCAAACAGGCTCAGGCCCACCACCAGCATGACGAACTGCGCCACCTGCGGGTCGACCAACTTCTTGCCCAGCGCATAGGCGACGACGATAAAGGCAAATTCGCCGCCCTGCCCCAGCAGCACGCCCGTTTCCACGGCGCGCCCCCAGTGAAAGCGGCCAATGCGAAAAATCACGCTGATGACCAGGGTTTTCACCGCAAACAGGCTCAGCACGGCCAAAGGAATCAAAATCGGTGACTTGATGATTTCGCGCACGTCGATCTGCATGCCCACCGACATGAAGAACAAGCCCATCAACAAGCCCTTGAAGGGCTCGATCGTCACTTCCACTTCGTGGCGAAATTCCGTCTCCGCCAGCAGCAAGCCGGCCAGCAAGGCGCCCAGCGCCATCGACAGGCCCGCCAGATACGTCAATCCCGCGATGCCCAGGGTGCTGAGCAAGGTCAGGGCCATGAAGACGTCGGGCTGGCGTTTCTTGACGAAAAACTGGAATAGCGGACGGATCACGCGGCGCCCCAGCAGATAGATCAGCAAGATGGCGCCCGCCGATTTCAAGACTGCAAAGCTGAGCAGATACGCCAGGTCGTCGCTGCGCCCGCTGGCGAACACGTCGATCAAGATGAAGAGCGGCACCACCATCAAATCCTGGAACATCAACAGGGAAAAACCGGCCTGCCCGGCCGGCGTCTGCAAGGTGCGCTGGTCGGTCAGTAGTTGCATCACCACCGCCGTGGATGACAAGGACAGCACCAGGCCCAGCACGATGGACGCTTCCAGCGACAGGCCGAAGTAATACGCGACGCCGCCGATCAGGCAGGCGCTGACGAGCACTTGTCCCACGCCAGCACCAAACACCCAGCGCCGCAGCGCCCACAGGCGTTCCGTCGACAGTTCCAGGCCGATCATGAACATCAGGAACATGACGCCCAGCTCGGCCAGGCCGCTGACCTGCTCGGCTCGCACGAAGGAAAAATGCGTCAGCCAGCTAAATTCAGCAGCCCACAGGCCAAAGCCGAAAGGGCCGAACAAGGCACCGACGGCCAGGAAGCCGAGCACCTGGCTGACTTTCAGGCGTTGCAATAGCGGAATAAAAATCCCGGCCAGGGCGAGAAACAGCAGGGTTTCTCGCAAGTAAGGTAAGGCGTGCTGCTCTTCCAAGATAATCCTAACTTAATGACATCAATGCTCAATGGCTAGTGTCGCATGGACGGCCACGGCAAAGTAAGTGCACAGACGATATTTTTCCGTAAGGCAATATCTATGCTATTCGCCCCCATGAGCGGGCTGCGCCAGCATGTCGGCACGCGGGCGGTCCCAGCCCGGCACGTAGGCAGGACAAGCTCGGCCATGGAACTGTTGCAGTTCGACGGTCGTAAAATTGGGCAACATGCCGGGATTGAAACGCACATCCGTCAGCTTGTCCGCCTTCAATCTGGGCATACGGGCAAAGCGCAACCAGGCGTCCGCATAGCAATTGTCCGATTGCAAGGCGCGCAAGGTGGACAGGCTACCTTGCGCCTGGACGGCAACGGCGATGCCGGGTGCCAGTTGCTGGCCCTGCTTGCTGGTTTCGGCCAGGCCGGCCGGGCAGGCGGCAGGCGCCAGCAAGGTGGGCAGCAGGCTCAAGGTGCCGCGCCGCAAGGTATACACATCGGTCTTGCTGTCGAGCGAAACATAGATCCAGCACAGCGGGCTGCTGGGAAACGCCGTCATCGCCACATCCCACACGCGCGTGCCGGGGTCCAGGCGCTGCACGGCCGCCTCGATGCGGCCGCGCCCGATGGCCGATGCCACGCCCTGCGTGCCGATGAAGGTGGCCGCCAGCGCGAAAGCCAGCAGCAGCGCTCCGCGTCCCCGTTCGCCGGCCCGCCCTTGCAGCACGGCCAAGAGCACGCCCAGTGCCAGCAAGAAAGCCAGCGAGGCGGGCGCCAGATAGGTTTTATAGGTG
This sequence comes from Janthinobacterium sp. CG_23.4, assembly GCF_029892305.1. Classification (NCBI taxonomy): domain Bacteria; kingdom Pseudomonadati; phylum Pseudomonadota; class Betaproteobacteria; order Burkholderiales; family Oxalobacteraceae; genus Janthinobacterium; species Janthinobacterium sp. CG_23.4. The sequence continues at coordinate 3,996,053 of NZ_JARXUX010000001.1, forward strand.
AAGAAACACAGGGCCGCCGCCAACCCTGCCAGCAGCACGCTTTTGACAATGCCGTAGCGCAAGGACATGATCACGGGCACGCCCAGCAACACCCAGAACATGGGTTCGACGATGAAGACCATGTCGCCGTACAGCCAGCGGCTGTTAAAGGGATAAAACGGGTGCAAGCCATAGGAATTGAGGAAATCCATACCCATGTGCAGACAGAATCCCAGCAGCAGACAGGCCGCCAGGCCCAGCCGGGCGGGGGCGCTGTCCTTGAGCAAGCGGCGCGCACCGGGCCACAGCAGCCACAGCAAGGCCAGCAACAGCAGCGCCTGCGGCAAGGCCAGCAGCAAGGTATGCGTGTGGCCGCGGTGATGCAACATATAGCCGAACGGGCGCGGCAGCAGCGTGGTCAGTAGCAGGTCCAGGTCGGGCGCGTTGCTGGCAAACCAGGCCGAAAAGAGAAACAGCGCGCGCCGGGTGCGCTGGGCGGGGGCTTGCGGCTCGGGCGGCAGGCTGCGGTGTAGCAGTTCACCGACACCGAGGCCGATGACTGAGTGCGTAATATTATCCATCGGGCAATTTTACAGGATGCAGCCGGCCCAACAGCAAAGGCTGGGGGCACCCTCAGGGCACGCCCCCGGATTCTGCCATTGGGCTTGTTCATATCAAGCGTCTACAGCGCCTGTAAATCTTCCCCACGCATGCCCACCAGCAAGGCGCGGCCATCGGGCAGCACGCGGAACTCGCCATAGCGGGCCTTTTCCCAGCGCGCCGCCTCGCCTTCCTTGAAGAACCAGGCATCGCTGACCAGCACCCAGCTCCCACCCTTGGGCGTCAGTTCGAGCAGGAATTCGCCGGGCGCCAGCGCCTCTTTTGCGTACGGGCGCAGCAGTTCTGCCACGCCGCGCGCATCGCGCATAGCTACCACGCGGGGCCGCTCAGCTGCCCTGTCCACGCTGACCAGGGTGCTGAGGATGCCGAGGCCCTGGAAATTGAGGCGCATGTAGTCGCCCTGCATCAGCGAACGGGGATCGACGGGCGCCAGTTCCACGAACACAGGCGCGCCCTTGGCAATCAGCTGCTCTTTTTGCCAGATGCCGATATTGGCCACCAACAGCACCAGCAGCAAGCCTACCGGCAGGCCCAGGCGCACGGTGCGGGTTTCGGTCAGCGCGGCCGCTGGCGGGTTCTGCACCAGATGCAATACCGTGCCGCGCGTCGCCAGCCACGACAGCGCGCACAGCAGCGCGCCCGCCGTGGCCAGCAGCGCCGCCTTGCTGGCCAGCGGCCAGGCCAGCTGGTAATAAAAGCTGCCGAGTATCCACGCCGCCGCCAGCGCGGCCGCCAAGGCAACGCGCGAGCGCCCGCTCGTCAGGCAATACGCGAGGATCAGCAGCACGGGGCCCAGCGCCGGCATGCACCACGCCAGCACGATCAGCACCAACGCCACGCCGATGGCGGGTAACTGGCGCAACGCCGGCCAACGCCATCCCATCCAGGCAGCGGCCGCCATGGCCAGCACGAGCGAGACGCCATTCAACGCTTGCGCATACCAGGCAGCGGCTTGACGCCAGCTCGCTTCGCGCACCACGTCGCCAGTAAGGCCAATGCCCAAGGCACCGCCGAGCATGAAAGTCAGGCCAGACCAGAAGACCAGGCCCAGCAAGATGGCCAATACCCACCCCGTCGACAGCGATTCCAGGAAGGTGGCGACGGGCGCGCCACGGCCATCGTTGAAAGCCTGCTTCTGCAGCCAGTGGGTACCCAGCCAGCATGCCAGGGCCAGCATCCAGGCGATATACAGCTCGGTGGCATCATTGTGCAAAATCGCGTCGCTCACGCCTAAGGCCAGCAAGCCGCAAGCGAACAGTCCCAGCAGTACGCGCAGCCAGTCGCGCGGCAGGGCAGCAGCCACCACCAGGCATGCCAGACACATCAGCAGCGGGGCAATCTGCGTCGCATAGTCGCGGAACAGCGCGTAGCCCAGCAAGCCGCCGCCCACCAGCAGGCAGGGCACGGCCAGCTGCTCGACAAACAAGGCCACGCCGCGCATGCGGATCAGCAGCACGGCCGCCACCAGCACGCTGCCCGCCACGACATACGCGCCGGGACCGTGGCGCAACACGCTTTCCAGGCCCGCCCACAACGCAATCATCAGGGGAATGGCAGCCAGCCAGGCGCCGAAAGCCGTCATCAGCACCAGCGGCCACGGCCGCACGTCCTGCACCGGCCGGACAGCGCCGGGCGGCAGCAAGCCGGCGCGCGTGGCATCGTCGATCAGGGTCGCAAGCGCATCGGCGCGGTTTGCCTGCTTCATGCTGCCCCCTGGCGCGTGCGCCACAGGATGGCTTGCACGGTCACCGCCAGCAGCACGGCCGCGAACAAGCCCAGCATCAGCAGCCTGCCGGTGCCATCGCCACTGCCACTACCAATGAACAGCGCGCGCGCCAGGCCGCCCACCAGCAAGATATTGACGCCCAGCGCGACGGCGCTCAGGCAAAAACCATCAAACAACTGGCGCGTGGCCAGCACGATTGCGGCGATGGCCAGCAAGCCCAGTCCAGCCCAGTAAGGCGATGCAACCTCGCTGCCGAACAGGGCGCTGACGGCCGTGCCGCTAATGAGAATGGTGGCCAGCACCAGGCCCAGGCGCAAGGCCCAGTTGCCAGCCCCCGTCCAGCGTGCCAGCAGCGGCGAGACAAACGCACAGGCGGCCAGCATGGCCAGCCAGCCGCTGATGAAGATGGACAGATCGCTGGCATCGATGCGCCAGCTGTGGTGCGCGTGCGCCTGCATCCACAGGGCGGTGGCCGTGGCCAGCACCAGCATCCACGGCGTCCACAGCACGTCGCTGCGCGCCACCAGGCACAGGGGCAGCGCCAGCGCGGCCCACAGGGCGAATAGCTGCCATGGATCGGCGCCGGTCTGGTAGGTTTGGCCGAAATACGCGAACAGGCCGCCGATGGCCAGCAAGGCCAGCAGCAGCAAGGGCACGCGCGCCTTGGGCGCAGCGAAGGCGCCCAAGCAAGCGGCAACAAACACGCCTTGCAGCAGGGAAAAACGGCCCGTGCGGCCCAAGTTGTCCCAGTTGGCGGCGACCCAGCAGATCAAGCCCATGCCCAGCAGCGCGGCGCCCAGCACCGCCACACCGCGCGGCAGCCAGTAAGCCAGGCGTGCGGGGGCGCGCTGGAAACCGGCCGCTTCCTGCAACTGCCGGCTTTGTTGGGCATCGAGCGCATATTTCGAGGCGAGTTGATACACGGCGAGGCGTAGATCCATCGTCTGCTTTCTGCTGGTTTTTATTGACTATGCAATACGTCAACGCTCAACGCTCAACGCTCAACACTCACGCCGCGCCAAAAGGCGACGTGGCCGGCAATTTGCTTGGCGGCATCCTTGGGCTGGGCGTAATACCAGGCCGCGTTGGCATTCGTCTGGCCATCGACGACAAGGTCGTAATAGCTGGCCGTGCCCTTCCATGGGCAGCTGCTGCTGTGGCTACTGGGACGCAGATAATCCTGCTTCACCTTGGACAAAGGAAAATACACATTGTTTTCAACGATTTGCACCTGATCGTCGGTAGCGTGCGCGATGACGGCACCGTTCCAGCTGGCTGTTGGCATTTGACTATCCTCCCTTTACAACGAGTGTAGCGCAAAAAGTCTGTCATGGCGCGCGCCGTTGGCGCCCCATTCAGGTACCGGCGATGATCTGGCGCAAGGCTTGCTCAAACACTTCGGGCGGCTGGCCGCCGGAAATCAGGTGGCGCTCATTGATGATGACGGCGGGTACCGAGTTGATGCCGTTCTGCTGGTAGAACTGCTGCTGTGCGCGCACCTCGTCTGCATACGCATCGGACGCCAGCACCTCGGCCGCCTTCACGCTGTCCAAGCCCGCCTGGCCGGCCACGGCCAGCAACAGTTCGTGTGACGAAGGGTTCTGGCCTTGCGTGAAATAGGCATCGAAGAGGGCCATCTTGAGTGCTTTCTGGCGCCCCTCGATCTGGGCCCAGTGCAGCAAACGGTGCGCATCGAAGGTGTTGTAGATGCGGCCGCGCTGGTCCATGGCAAAGGTAAAGCCCAGCTGCTCGCCGCGCACGCGGATCGCTTCGCGCGATTGCGCCATCTGTTCCGCAGTGGAGCCGTATTTGCGGGCGATGTGTTCGCTGATATCCTCGCCTTCCGGCGGCATATTGGCGTTCAGTTCGAAGGGCTGGAAGTGGATCTCGGCCTGGACGGTACCGTGCAATGTGTCCAGCGCCTGTTCCAGCGCTTTCAAGCCAATCACGCACCAAGGGCAGGAAACGTCGGAAACGAAGTCGATACGGATGGCAGTGGGTGTGGCGGGAATGGAACTCATGGTCGACAGCCTTTGCGCGATTCGGTGGCGGCCGCACCGCGCGGCGGCGCAAGGTTGCGGGTCAGACCCGACGGGCCTGACCCCGGTATTTTACTTCTTCTTCGCAGGCGCCTTGGCGGCGTCCTTCTTGCCGCCAATTTTGCTTTCCTTACCAGAGAGCAAGTTCGCAATGTTCTGGCTGTGGCGGTAAGCCAGCAATACGCTCATGACGACAACTGCCAGCAAGATGGGATCGATGCCGAACAGCAAGCCATAATAAAACGGCGCGAACAGCGCTGCCACCAGAGCTGCCAGCGAAGAGTAACGAAAGGCGTAGGCAATGATCAGCCAGGTCGCCAGGGTCGCCAGGCCCAGCCATGGATTAATACCCAGCAACACGCCGAGGGCCGTGGCCACACCCTTGCCGCCGACGAAGCGGAAGAACACGGGCCACAAATGGCCGAGGAAGACAGCGATGGCGACCAGCGCCACGGCCATGTCACCCACGCCCAGCGCGCTGGCAAAATGGTCGGCCAGGAACACGGCCAGCCAGCCCTTGGCGCCGTCGCCCAGCAGGGTCATGATGGCGGCGCCCTTGTTGCCACTGCGCAGCACGTTGGTAGCACCCGGATTTTTCGAGCCATAGGTGCGCGGATCGGCAATGCCGTAGACCTTGCTCATCACCACGGCAAACGATATCGAGCCGAGCAAGTAAGCGGCCACTGTCATTGCCACAGTCATCATTAGTGGATTCATTTCTTCCCTTTATTGTATTTTCAACATCAGCATCAAGGCTGGCGCAGCAGAATATACACCAGCGCTCAGTCCAGGGACAGGGCAGTGTATGGTTTTCTTAATCCTGCAACGCGCACTGCACCGGCTTGGCTTTGAGCAAATCGAGCAGCACCTGTGGCGCCAGCGAAATGAGAAAACCGCGCCGCCCGCCATTGATATAGATACGTTCGAGCGCCAGAATCGATTGCTCCACGTACACGGGCATGGCCTTCCTGGTGCCGAAGGGCGACGTGCCCCCTATCATGTAGCCGGAATGGCGCTGCGCCACCTCGGGCTTGCACGGCTCGACGGACTTGCAGCCGATGCCACGCGCCAGGTTTTTGGTCGATACCTTGCAATCGCCATGCATGAGCACGATCATCGGCCGCGCCGCCTCATCCTGCATCACCAGGGTCTTGATGACAGCATGTTCCGCCACCCCCAGCTCGCGTGCCGAGACGCTGGTGCCGCCGTGCTCCTCGTAGGGATACGGGTGTTCTTCAAAGGAAACCTGATGCTTGCGCAGCAGCTGCGTCGCCTGAGTTTCGGAAATATGCTCTTTTTTAGCCATGCGTGATACGCTGATCGTTCAGTGAGGAGTACTAATTATGCAGGAAGAAATCCGCTTTGCCACATTCAATGTCTGCAACCTGGCCCCGGCCGGGGAGAAATTATATGACAACCTGGAACCGTTAAGCCCGGCGCAATACGAGGCCAAGGCGGAGTGGACAGCGCGGCAAATCGATCTGCTCGACGCCGACGTGATCGGTTTCCAGGAAATTTTCTCAATAGCGGCCCTGCGCGACGTGCTGTCGCGCACGCGCCACTACCGCGACGCCACCCTGGCCGGCTACGATGCGCCCGATGCGGCAGGACGCATGCTACCCACGGTGGCGCTGGTGTCGCGGCTGCCGCTGGCCGGCGCTGGTGTCGCCTGGGAAAACTTTCCCCCCGGTGTGACCGTGTCTGCCGACAGCCATGCCGCCGCTGACAACAATGACCGTTTTGCCCGCGCACCGCTGCACGTGCAGGTGCACTTGCCCGGAGGGCAACTCACCGACGTCGTCGTGGTGCATTTGAAATCGCGCCGGCCCGATTACCGCCAGGGCGATGCCAGCGCGGCCGCCTACGCGCTGGCCGAGCTGCGTTCGCTGCAGCGGCGCGGCGCGGAAGCGGTGGCCCTGCGCGTGCTGGCAAGCGAGCTGGGTCGCAGCGGCCGTCCGCGCATCGTACTGGGCGACTTCAATGACATCGCCAATGCCGTCACCACCTCCATCGTCATGGGAACGGGAGCGCCGTGCGACGCCCATGGTGAGATGCCGGAAATGCGCGCGCGCCTGTACGATGCCAACGCCATCCAGTTGCGCCAGGATGCCGTGCGCCACGTGGGTTACACGCATATCCACAACAGCACCTATATGACGATCGACCACATACTCGTGTCCGAACATTTCCACGCCGCCTCACCGCGCGCCATCGGCGTGGTGCAGGAAGTGAGCTGCCTCAATGACCATTTGCTGTTGGACCTGCCGCACGCATCGGACCATGGCCAGGTGCTGGCGCGCATCAAGCTGCTGGGAAACATTAATTAATCAATCAATGCAATGACTGATGTCACCACGTCGCCCAGCGCAAGCAGCGTGACGTGCGCAGTATCCATGCCGGCAGTGGTCTTTAGTCGCCGTTTTTTGCATTCCAGCCCCGATTTTGTGCAATCTGTCGCACGGCGATGGCGGCCAGACTTGAATCTTCCTAAAGTGGCAACATGCGCATCGCCGTGAACGGCCGCAGCGGCAGGCGTGCTGCCTGCGGCCGCTAGGGTGATGCGCTACCCGAATTCCCCCGGCTCGCGACAGGCCGGGTCCGCACCGAGACCTGGCGCCAAGCCCCGCGCCGCTCCTGACTAAACAAACTATGAAAAACGAGACCCTGCCCCCCGCCTCTCTCCTTGCCACCACACGCCGCAGGCGCTGGCGCACCGCGCTACTGATCCTGCTCCTACTGGCCCTGGCCGGCGGCGGCTGGACAGTCATGCAATCGAAGCAGCAAGCGGCCAAGGCGGCCCAATTGCAAGCGAGTAAAAAGAAGGAACAGCTCAAGACGCCCGTGCATGAACTGGCGCAGGGCGACGTGGCCGCCATCAATGCGCGCGCGCTGAGCATCAGCCTGCCACTGGCCGGTTCGCTGACGCCCGTGACCCAGGCCACCATCAAGGCCAAGGTCTCCGGCGTGATCGAGGAAACAACCTTGCAGGAAGGCCAGCAAGTGGCCAAGGGGCAAATCCTCGTGCGCCTGGATGCGGCCGACCTGCACGCCCGCCTGACGCAACAGCAAGCCATGCTGGACGAAGCGCAGGCGCGCCTGTCCATGGCGGCCAAGAATGAAGCGAATAGCCAGGCACTGCTGAAGCAAAAATACATTTCGCAGACGGCCTACGACACCACGCAAAACTCGGTCGACCTGGCGCGCGCCAGCGTCAAGTCCGCCGCCGCCATGCTCGATATCGCCCGCATCGCGCTGGCCGACGCGGTAATACGCGCACCGATGGCCGGCATTGTCAGCAAGCGCCATCTGCAGGCTGGCGAAAAAGTGTCGCCAGACATGCCCGTCTACACCATCGTCAACCTGGCCCAATTGACCCTGGAAGCGCCCGTGCCCAGCGCCGAAATCCCCCGCATCAAACTGGGCCAGGACGTGCACTTCAAGGTCGACGGCTTCGGCGCGCGCGACTTTGCCGGCAAGGTCACGCGCATCAATCCGACTACCGAGAATGGCTCGCGCGCCATGCTGGTCTACATTGCCGTCGACAATGGCGATGGCGCGCTGCGCGGCGGCATGTTCGCCAAGGGCAGCATCGTTACCGAACGATCAATCGTGGCGCCGCTGGTACCGCTGACGGCCGTGCGCGATGAAAAACAGGGCCCCGTGGTGTACGCCCTGGTCAACAACAAGGTGGTGGCGCAGCCCGTCACTCTGGGCTTGCGCAACGACGAAGAAGGCTATGCGGAAGTGAGGTCCGGCCTGGTGGCGGGTGCCAAAGTCATCGTCGCCAGGCTCGATGGCGTCAAACCGGGACACAGCGTGACCTTCGCCGCACAGCCAGGCACGCCCGCCGCGCCGGCGGCCGTACTGGCACGCAAGGAATAAGCCATGTGGATGACCAAAGTCAGTATTCAAAACCCCGTCTTCGCCACCATGGTCATGGTGGCGCTGGTAGTGCTGGGCATCTTTTCCTACCGGGGCCTGGGCGTGGAAAGCATGCCCAGCGTGCAATTTCCATTCGCCGCCATTGAAGTCAATTACCCTGGTGCTTCGCCCGAGGCGGTGGAAAACGATATCACGCGCCCCATCGAAGATGCCGTCAATACCGTCAGCGGTATCAAAACCATTCGCGCCAACTCGTGGGAAGGACGCGCCGGCGTGTACCTGGAATTCGAGCTGTCGACGAATATGGACAAGGCCATGCAGGACTTGCGCGACAAGGTCGCCATGGTGCGCCCGCGCTTCCCGAAAGAAGCCAAGGACCCGTTCATCGCGCGCGCCGAGGGCGACAATGAGCGCCCCATCGCCACCATCGTGCTGACCTCAAGCGGGCATGACCTGCGTTCGCTGTCGACCTTGACGGAGCAGATCATCAGCAAACGCTTCCAGGGCGTGGCCGGCGTGGGACAAGTCAAGCTGCGTGGCCTGCGCGCGCGTCAGATCCTCATCAGCATGAAGCCGACCGAACTCAATGCCCAGGGCATCGGCGTCGATGAAGTCATACGCGCCATCCAGGCCACGAATACCAACCTGCCGGCCGGTTCCATCAGCCATGGCGCGAGCGAACAACTGGTGCGCGTCGAAGGCAAGATCAAGGATGCGCGCGAATTCGGCAAAATCATCGTGGCACGCCGCGCCATCGGCCCCATCTACCTGGACCAGGTGGCCAGCGTCGTCGACGGCGAGCAAGAAGAGCTGTCGATCTCGCGCATGAACGGCCAGCAGGCCGTGACCATCGAAATCACCAAGGTACAAGATGCCAATGTGGTCGAAGTGGGCACAGGCATCCTGAAAGTGGCGGCGGATCTGCAAAAGACGCTGCCATCGGACATCAAGCTGCGCGTACTGGACGACGAATCGGAGCGCGTGCAAAGTCAGCTCAATAACGTCAAGCGCACCATCATCGAGGGCGCCGTGCTGACCATGGTGATCGTCTTCCTGTTCCTGCACTCATGGCGCTCAACCATCATCACCGGCTTGACCCTGCCGATCTCCGTGCTGGCCAGCTTCATCGCCATGAAGGCCTTCGGCTTCACGCTGAATTTTCTGACCCTGATGGCGCTGTCCTTGTGCATCGGCCTCTTGATCGATGACGCCATCGTGGTGCGCGAAAACATCGTGCGCCACCTGGGCATGGGGAAAAATCACTACAAGGCGGCCAACGACGGCACCAATGAAATCGGCCTGGCCGTGATGGCCACCACGTTCGCCATCGTCGCCGTGTTTGTACCGGTGGCCTTCATGGACGGCATCATCGGCCGCTTCTTCCTGCAGTTCGGCATCACCGTCACCGTCGCCGTGCTGGTGTCGCTGTTCGTCAGCTTCACGCTCGATCCGATGCTGTCGTCGGTCTGGCGCGACCCTGTCAAGGACCGCTTCAAATACGCACCATGGCTGGGCCGCTTCATGGCCTGGTTAGAGACAGGCATCGACCGCCTGCACGTCTGCTACGGCAAGGTATTGAAAGTGGCGCTGCGCTGGCGCAAGACGACCCTGGCCACGGCCATGGCACTGTTCGTGGGCAGCCTGATGCTCGTCCCCATGATAGGCGGCGAGATGTTCCCGGAAACGGATCAGGGCTGGATCAACCTGCGCTTCAAGACGCCCGTCGGCTCCAGCCTCGAATACACGGACAGCAAGGTGCGCCAGGTAGAAGCGGCGCTGCGGGAGTTTCCCGAGATCGACAGCGTGGCGGCCAACATCGGCACGCCGGATGGACGCAACGCGGCCGAGGTTAACCTGAAGCTGACAGATATCAAGACGCACAAGCGGCGCTCGCAGCAGGAACTGGAAAAGCTGATCCGCGAACGCCTGGCGCCGATTGCCGGCATCACCCTGTCGGTGGGCAACCGCCCCATCTTCATCGCCATCCTGGGCACGGACGAAGGCAAGCTCGATGCTGTGGCGCACAACCTGATGGACAAGATGCGCAGCATCAAGGGCCTGGCCGACATGGAATACAGCCAGGAAGGCGCCAACCCGTCAACCACCGTGAAGATCAACAACGAACTGGCCAGCGACCTGGGATTGTCGGTGCAGCAGATAGGCAATGCCCTGCGTCCATTCGTGGCCGGTGATACGGTCAGCCACTGGCTGGCCAGCGACGGGCAAAACTATGACGTCAACGTACAACTGCCCAAGTCGGGCCGGCAAAAAGTGGCCGACCTGGCCGACCTGTCGCTGGCGTCGAGCAAGCTCGACGCAAACGGCAAGCCGGTCATGATTCCACTGCGCCAAGTGGTGCAGTTCGTGCCGTCGTCCAGTCCACAGGTGTTGAAACGCCAGGCCTTGCAACGCCGCGTCGCCATCTATGCTGGCGTGCAGGGTCGTCCTGCCGGCGACGTCGACGCCGACGTGCAGAAAGCCATCAAGTCCATCGACCTGCCGGCAGGCGTGCGCTTCGATGTGGCCGGCAATGCGCAGCAGATGGCCGAGACCATGGGCGGCGCGATGATGGCGCTGGGCATCGCCGTGATCTTCATCTACCTGGTACTGGCGTCGCAATTTGGCAGCTTTTTGCAGCCGATCGCCATCATGGTGTCGCTGCCGCTGTCCTTGATCGGCGTGCTGGCAGCCCTCCTCATTACGGGCAGCACTCTGAACATTTTCTCCGTCATCGGCTTCATCATGCTGATGGGCCTGGTGACCAAGAATGCGATCCTGCTGGTCGACTTCAGCAACCAGCGCCAGCGCGAAGGACTGGGGCAATTCGAGGCGCTGATGGAAGCGGGACAAGTGCGCTTGCGCCCCATCCTGATGACCACCCTGGCGATGGTCTTCGGCATGCTGCCGATGGCCATCGGCATGGGCGACGGCGGCGAATCGCAGGCGCCGATGGGCCGCGCCGTCATCGGTGGCGTCATCACCTCGACCCTCTTGACGCTGGTGGTGGTGCCCGTCGCCTACACCTACCTCGATAGCCTGGGCAAGCGCGCCGCACGCTTTTTCGGTGGCAGCGGCGGCGAGCATGCTGAATCCGCCGACGACGGAAAAGCGCACGCTCACTGATGTACCAGTCGCCTTCAGCGTCCCCGCATTGGCGGGGACGGCGCGGCGGCTGCCTGAAGAGAGCTTCAGTTGACGCAAACGGCCCCACTGGCTAGACTGTCCCCGTTATCAATGATATGGAGTAACTCGTGGGTGCTTGTTCCAGTGACAGTAGTCGATTGACCATCGGCGATCGGCCTTAGGCAAGACGCGCGCATTACGCCCGCCTTGCCCGTGGCAAGGTGCGGTTTTACCAGCGGCGATACCCATTCGCCGCCACTTCCCTCCTCATCGTTCCAGCGTTACCGCCTGCTGCCCCCTTTCGGGGCGAATTGTCTTCGCCCTCGCACTCGCCTGTTGCTCCCCAGCCGGGAGAAACTCATGGTGGTATTTGACTTTGCGCTGCGCGTTGCCGCAGCTTTGACCCTGGGCGCCATGATAGGCGCCGAACGCCAGCTGCGCCAGCGCATGGCGGGCCTGCGCACGAATGCGCTGGTCGCCGTCGGCGCCTCGCTGTTCGTGATGGTCTCCGTGCTCGAAGGCGACCCCGATGGCCACCTGCGCATCGCCGCCCAGGTGGTGTCGGGCATCGGCTTTCTTGGCGCCGGCGTCATCATGCGCGAAGGGATGACGGTACGCGGCCTGAACACGGCCGCCACCCTGTGGTGCTCGGCCGCCATCGGTGTGCTGTGCGGCCTTGGCTTTGCGCTGGAAGCGGCCATCGGCACGGGCTTCGTACTGGTCGCCAACCTGGTGCTGCGCCACCTGGCGCAACGCATCAACGCCCACGGCAGCGAAGCGGGCATCGAGACGGAAAGCATTTACCGCGTCACGGCCGTATGCGAAGCGGAGCAGGAAGTGCAGGTGCGCAAGCTGATGCTGCGCTTGATCAGCGGCATGCCGGCGCTGATGCTGCAATCCTTGCACAGCGAAGACGCGGCACAGGCGGGACGCATTGAAGTGCGCGCCGACCTGCTCACGCCTTTATCCAGCCTGGGATTGCTGGAGCAAATCGTCAGCCAGGTCAGCCTGGAAGGCAGCGTCTCGGCCGTGCGCTGGGCGCTGGTCAACAACGCGGAATTTGTCGCCGAGCGGGGAGTGTGATGATGAAAAAATTCTTCCATTGGTTTGCCAGGCGCGCTCCCATCGTGGCCACCTACCGCCTGAGCATCACCTGCCCTGCGGCGCAGGCCGACCACGTGGTGCGCCTGCTGCTGGCCGAACTCAAGGGCGCTGGCCTGGCGCCGTCGCAAATGCTGCGCAGCTGGGACGCAGCCAGGCAAGTGGTGCAGCTGATCGCCACGGTGCTATGCCAGGCCGTACAGCGCGCCGTGCTGGTGCGCTTCGTCAACCGCGCGGGCGCCTGGCCACAAGTGCGGCAAGTGCGCTGGGAAGGCGTGGCACCCTCAATCTGACGCTGGCAGGCGTATGCTGAACAGCGCGCCGCCAGCGGGGAGATTCTGCGCCTCGATACTGCCGCCATACGCGTGCACGATGGCTTGCGACAGGGCCAGGCCCAGGCCGAAGCCGGGTGCCTCGCCCGCGCGCGCCTTGGCGCCGCGGTAAAAACGCTCGAACAAATGCGGCAAGTCTTCCACGCCGATGCCCGCTCCTGCGTCCGCCACGCCCACCAGCGCATGCTCGCCCTCGCGCCTCGCATGGACGCTGATGACGCTGTCGGGCGGCGAAAACTTCACGGCGTTATCGAGCAGGTTGGCCAGCACCAAGTCCACCGGACCGGCCGCCACCCGCGCGTGCACGGCCACGCCTTCATCGAAGACGATACGGATGCCGCGCTGCGCTGCCGGCCTTTCCAGGCGCTGCACGGCCGCGCGCACGAGCGGATTGAGTGCGATGGTTTCCACGGCATTGCGCTCCTGGCCCGCATCGAGGCGCGTGAGCATCAGCAATTCTTGCACCAGGGTCGTCAAGCGCTGCACTTCATCGAGACAAGAGGCCAAGGCATCGACATATTCAGCGGCCTCGCGCGGGCGGCGCAAGGTGATTTCGATTTCCGTGCGCAGGCGCGACAGCGGTGAGCGCAGTTCGTGCGAGGCGTCAGCCGTGAAGCGGCGCTGCGCATCGTAGCCATGCTGCAGGCGTTCCAGCATGGCATTGAGGGTATCGACCAGGCGGCCGATCTCGTCTTGCGTACCGGGATGCGGCAGGCGCTGGTGCAAGCTCGCTTCGCCGATCGAATGGGCCTGCCGCACCACGTCGTCGATGGCGCCCAGCACACGGCGCGTGAGCATTTCGCCTGCCAGCCCCACGGCCGCCAGCAAGGCCAGCGCCATGGCGCCAAACAGCACGGTGGCCGCAGCCAGCACATGGTTGGCGTCGTCCAGCGAACCGGCCACCTGCACCGCCAGGCGCGAGCCGGATGTGGCTACGGGGATGTAAACCATGCGCAGCGGCTCCTCGCCAAACTTGGGTAGCGTTTCAAAGACAGTCTCGCCGGCCGCCAGGCGCGCCAGCAAGGCCGGTGGCGCCGGTAACTGCGCCGCTTCCAGGTTGCGGCTGCGCGCCAGCACGCGGCCTTCATTATCGATGATCTGTACCAGGCGATCGAGCCGCGTCAAAGAAGGCGGCGCCTGACCCGACGCCACCTCGTGCACCTGCACGGGCTGGCGCGGCGCAGCGGGCAGCATGGCCATTTCCGTCTCGGCCAGTGCCAGCAGGGCCGCGTCGAGCTGGCCATGCACGGCGCGCGACAGGCCCCAGTAGCCGGCCAGCGCGGTACAGGCGACGATGGCAAGGATGGCGGCCAGGTGCACCCGCAGCAGGCGCTTGCGAAAGCTAGCCACCGTTATTTTCCGCCAGCCGGAAACCGCGTCCGCGCACCGTATGTATCAATGGCGGCAAGCCAGGCGCATCCACCTTGCCCCGCAAGTTGCGTACGTGAACATCGATCAAGTTGTCGATACCAATCAGGTCCGCCTGCCATATTTGTTCGGCCAGGCGAGCGCGACTGACTACTTCGCCCGCCTGGCGCAGCAAGATCAATAGAATCGCATATTCCTTGGGCGTAAGCACCAGCGGCACGCCAGCGCGCGTCGCCTGATGGCTGACAGGATCGAGCGTCAAGTCGGCCAGCGCCAGCACCAGCGGGCGGCTGATATCGGAGCGGCGCAGCAAGGCGCGGATACGCGCCAGCAGTTCCTCGAATTCGAACGGTTTGGTAAGGTAATCGTCGGCGCCCGTGTTCAGGCCCGCCACCCGGTCGGCCGTGGCGTCGCGCGCGGTGAGCATCAGCACGGGCGTCTGAATGGCGCGCGCGCGCAAGTCACGGCAAAAATCGATGCCCTGCTTGCCCGGCAACATCCAGTCCAGCACGATCACATCGTAATCGACGGCGTAGCTTTCGTCCTCGCCTTGCTCGGCGCTGTGCGCTACGTCGACCACGAAGCCTTCTTCCTGCAAGCCGCGCGCCAGCAGGCGCGCCGCCTTGCGGTCGTCTTCCACCAAGAGGATTCTCATGCCTGCTTTTCCTGTTGCGCTGCGTTTTACATGCTCGCATTTTACCGCGCCGCACCATCTGCGCACGGAACCTGAAGAATGATTCAGGCATTCTTGGGCGCTTCTTCAGGACGGCATTGCTATGCTTTCGCGGCGCTGTAGTGCGCCCGTTCTCATGACGCTACCCGCCCCCCTGACCGCCCGCCTGGGCATGGCAGCGACGCATGCCCCATCATCATCAACAAGAAGGAAACAAGGGATGAACACGACCACCCCCAACACCATCGGCGCCTGCTACGCGCTCGCCGTGGCCGTCAGTTGCTCACTGCTCTGCGGCTGCGAAAAACCGACGCTAGCGCTCACGCCGCCGGCCCAAGGGACGCATCTGGACGACGGCAGCATCGCCGTCGACAACATGTCTCCCCTGCGCCAGCGCTTGCAGATCGCCGCCGTGCTGGAACAGGATATCGCCACCCAGACGGAGGCGCCGGGCAGCATCGAAGCGATGCCGGAAAAAATGGTAAAAATCACCGCGCCCCTGGCCGGGCGCATCACCAGCTTGCAGCGTTCGCTGGGCGACAGCGTCAAGGCGGGCGACCCGCTGTTCACTCTGGACTCCGCTGAACTGAGCGCCGCCTACGCAGACGACAGCAAGGCGCGCTCCGCCCTGCTGCAGGCGCGCCAGGAATTGGCGCGCCAGAAAATCCTGTTCGAGGCGCAGATCGCCGCGCGCAAGGAATACGAAGCGGCGCAGGCGATTTACGACCAGGCCGGCAGCGACGCCCAGGCCAGCGCCGACAAGCTGGCCCAATACGGCGCCAGCGCGCGCGGTTCGCACCGCAACTACGTCCTGCACTCGCCCATCGCCGGCACCGTGATCGCCATGGATGGTGCCCAGGGCGGCTACTGGAACGATATCAATGCACCCATCATGACGGTGGCCGATCTGTCCACCGTGTGGCTGTCGGCCAACGTGGCCGAAAGGGACTTGGCGCAAGTGGCAGTGGGACAACAAGCGCGCATCAGCGTCGATGCCTGGCCCGGCAAGAACTTCGAGGGCAAGGTCGCTTATGTCGGCGCGGTGCTCGATCCCGAGACGCGCACGGTGAAAGTGCGCGTGGCCATCGACAACCGCGGCGGCACCTTCAAGCCCGGCATGTTCGCCCGCGCAAATTTTGCCGGCGCCAGCCGCCGCGCCATTCTGGTGCCCGCGTCCGCCGTGCTGCAAAGTGGTTTGTTGACGCGTGTGATGGTCGAACGCGACCCGTTGCACTTCGCGCCGCGCACGGTGGAAGTGGGTGCCAGCCATGGCGGGCAGGTGGAAATCCTCGCTGGCCTGAAGGCGGGCGAGCGCATCGTCGTCAAAGAAGGAGTGCTGCTCAATGATTGAACGTTTCATCGCTACCTGCTGCCAACGGCG
Source organism: Janthinobacterium sp. CG_23.4 (assembly GCF_029892305.1). NCBI lineage: Bacteria > Pseudomonadati > Pseudomonadota > Betaproteobacteria > Burkholderiales > Oxalobacteraceae > Janthinobacterium > Janthinobacterium sp. CG_23.4. The sequence continues at coordinate 4,012,278 of NZ_JARXUX010000001.1, forward strand.
CGGCATCGTCTGGCTGATACTGCTGTTCGTCGCCGCCTATGGCGTCTACTGCTGGAAGCAGCTGCCCATCGAAGCCTATCCCGACATCGCCGACGTCACCTCGCAAATCGTCACGCAGGTGCCGGGCCTGGGCGCCGAGGAAATCGAGCAGCAAATCACTATTGCGCTGGAGCGCGCCCTGCTGGGCACGCCGGGCATGCATGTGCTGCGCACGCGCAGCCTGTTCGCGCTGTCGCTGGTCACGGTGGTATTCGACGATGGCAGCGATGGCTACTTCACGCGCCAGCGGCTGCAGGAGCGCCTCGCCAGCATCAACTTGCCATACGCGGCCAAGCCGGGGCTAGACCCCTATACCTCGCCCACGGGCGAAATCTACCGCTACACGCTGGAATCGAAAAAACGCTCCTTGCGCGAACTGTCCGAACTGCAGTTCTGGAGCGTGATGCCGCGCCTGCAGCAAGTGCGCGGCGTGGCCGACGTCAGCAATTTCGGCGGCCTGACGACACAGTTCATGCTGGAACTCGACCCAGAAAAACTGGACAGCTACGGCTTGTCGCTGGCGCAGGTCAAGGACGCCATCAACGCCAACAACATCAGCGGCGGTGGCAGCACCATCGACCGCGGCCAGCAATCGTACGTGGTGCGCGGCGTGGGCTTGCTCCATTCGCTGGGCGACATGGGCAACGTCGTCGTCAGCAGCAAGAACGGCGTACCCGTGCTGGTAAAGGACCTGGGCAAACTCGCCTACGGCAACGTGGAGCGGCGCGGCATCCTGGGCAAGGATGACAACCCCGACACCATCGAAGGCATCACCTTGCTGCTGAAGGACTTCAATGCATCCGAAGCGCTGGCCGGCATCCATGCGGCCGTCGATGACTTGAACACCAATGTGCTGCCCAAGGATGTGAAAGTGGTGCCCTACCTGGACCGCAGTTCGCTGATCGACGCCACCGTGCACACGGTCGGCCTTACCCTGGGCGAAGGCATGCTGCTGGTCGCCCTGGTGCTGCTGCTGTTCCTGGGCAGCCCGCGCGCGGCGGCCATCGTCGCGCTGACGATCCCGCTGGCACTGCTGATCGCCTTCATCTTCATGCACCATTTTAAAATTCCCGCCAATTTGCTGTCGCTGGGGGCGATTGACTTCGGCATCCTCGTCGATGGCTCGGTGGTGGTGCTGGAAAACATGCTGCGCCGCCGTGAACGGGAACAGGAGCGGGCCCTCACGCTGCAGGATGCCATCGAGGCGACCCTGCAAGTAGCGCGCCCCATCATGTTCGGCATGGCCGTCATCATCGCCGCCTATTTGCCCCTGTTCGCCTTCCAGCGCATTGAGTACAAACTGTTTTCGCCCATGGCATTTACGGTGGGCGCAGCGCTGGTGGGCGCGCTGGTCGTGGCGCTGCTGCTGATTCCGGGCCTGGCCTGGCTGGCTTTGCGCAAGCCGCAGCGCACCTTCCACAACCGCGTGCTGGAACAGCTGGCGGCCGCCTATGGCCGCTTCCTCGAACGCATGGTGGGTCGCAAGCGCTGGGTGGTGGTGGTGTGCGCCGCCTCGCTGGCAGGATTGGTGTTCCTGGGTGGCAGTATCGGACGCGACTTCCTGCCCTATCTCGATGAAGGCTCCTTGTGGCTGCAGGTGCAGATGCCGCCCGGCATCACCCTGGGCAAGGCCTCCGCGATGGCGAGTGAACTGCGCCGCGCCGCGCTGGAGTTTCCGGAGGTGTCGAGCATCGTCACGCAGACGGGGCGCAACGACGACGGCACCGATTACTGGACGCCATCGCACATCGAGGCGAGCGTGGCCCTGCATCCGTACAAGAGCTGGAAGTCGGGCCTGAGCAAGCAGCAGCTGATCGCAAAAATGCAGCAGCGCTTCGCCCGCATGCCAGGCTATACGGTGGCCTTCATGCAGCCGATGATCGATGGCGTGCAAGATAAATTATCGGGCGCGCACAGTGACCTGACGGTGAAAATCTTCGGCAACGACCTCGACGAAGTGCGCGCCATCGCTGGCAAGGTGGCGCGCATATTGCAAGGCGTCCCCGGCGCCTCCGACGTGGCGGTGGACGTGGAGCCGCCACTGCCGAACCTGAAAGTGGAGCTGGACCGGGCCAAGGCAGCCCGCTACGGCATCAACGCGGCCGAGGTGGCCGACCTGATTTCCACCGGCATCGGCGGCGCGCCCATCGGCCAGGTCTACGTGGGCGAGAAAAGCTACGACATCGCCGTGCGCTTCCCGCCCGCCGCGCGCGCCGACCCGGATGCCATCGCCAAACTGATGCTCACCGCTGCCAACGGCGCCAGGATTGCACTGGCACAGGTGGCAAGCATTAGCACCACCTCGGGCGAAAGCGTGATCGTACGCGAAATGGGACGGCGCCACATCATCGTGCGCCTGAATGCCCGCGGGCGCGACCTGGCCGGCTTCCTGGCCGAAGCACGGCCCCTGGTGGAGCAAGCCGTGGCAGAGGAGCACCAGCGCATCAGCGTCGAATGGGGCGGCCAGTTCGAAAACCTGCAACGCGCGCAGAGCCGATTGGCCCTGATACTGCCGATGACCCTGGGTGCCATGTTCCTGCTGCTGTTGGGCCAATTCGGCAACCTGCGCCAGGCCGCACTGGTCTTGCTGGCCGTGCCACTGGCGATGCTGGGTGGCTTGGCCGCGCTGCACCTGCGCGGCATGAGCTTGAATGTTTCGAGCGCAGTAGGCTTCATCGCCCTGTTCGGCGTGGCGGTATTGAATGCCGTCCTGATGCTGGCGCAAATCAATCGCTTGCGCGCCGACGAGGGCCGCAGCCTGCGCGACGCCGTGCTTGAAGGCGCGCGTGAGCGCATGCGTCCCGTGCTGATGACGGCCACCGTGGCTGCCCTGGGCCTGACGCCGGCCATGCTGGCGACGGGCCTGGGCAGCGACGTGCAGCGCCCGCTCGCTACCGTGGTAGTGGGCGGGCTGGTGACGGCGACGGCGCTAACCCTGCTGCTGTTGCCAGCCCTGTATTACCTGATCGAGGCGCGCATACAAAAACGCCTGAACGACAAAGGAGTGAAGCATGACACGTTTTAATCTACTGCTGACGGCCTGGCTGATCGCGCCCAGCGCCATTGCCACCCCCTTGAACTTCGACACCTATCTGGCTGCCGTGGAAAAAAATAGCCTGGAGTTGCAGGCGCAGCAGACCAGCATCGTCTCGGCCAAGGCCGGCATCGGCATCGCCGGCTTGCGTCCCGATCCCGAATTCACGCTCGGCGCCACGCGCGAGACGGTGCGCAGCGTCGAACACCGTCCCGTCACGTGGAACCCGGCCATCAGCATGGCTATCGAGACGGGCGGCAAGCGCGCTGCGCGCATCAAGGCCGCGCACAGCAATGTCGCGCTGGCCGAGGCAACGGTGGCCGGCTTCAAGTACGAGCTGTATGCGACGGCCGCCGCTGCGTTTACGCAAGCGTGCCGCACGCGCGAAGTCGCCGCGCGCAAGCAGCAGACCATGGCAGCGCTGTCGACAGTGGTGCAAGCGAACGCCGTGCGGCGCAAGGCCGGCGATGTGGGCGGCATCGAGCTGCTGCAGTCGCGCGTGGAACGCGACCAGTTTCAGGCCGACCTGGCGCAGGCACTCGGCGAGCTGGACAGCGCCATGCTGGCCCTGTCGCCGCCGCTGGGACGCCAGTTCGAGACGCTGTTTCCAGACGCCCAGCTGGCATGCGACTTCGCCGCGTATGAGAACAAGGATGCCAGCGTACTGGTGCCGCAGGCACTCGACGCGCGCAGCGACGTGCGCATTGCCCGCGCCACCCTGGACAAGCTGCGCGACGGCGCGGCGCTGGTGCGCGCCAACCGCTACGTCGATCCTACCGTCACGCTGGGCCTGGCAGCCGCGCGCGGCTACCATGACGGCGTCGATGGCAGCGGCAATCGCGTCGATGGCGCGGCACGTTCGCGCGCCCTCTCCCTCTCTTTGGCCATCCCCATCCCCCTGTCGCGACGCGACGAGGGTGACATAGTGCAAGCCGAAGCGGACGTGACACAGGCGATGCTGGCCTTGCGCCAGGCGCAATTGCAAGCGGAAACGCAGGTGCGCACGGCGCAGCGTCAGCTGCGTGCGGCGCAGGACAGGCTGGCGCGCTACCGCGATGGCGTGCTGGTCGATGCGCAAACGGTGGTCGATGGCATGCGCCTGTCTTACGTCAAAGGCAATGCCTCGCTGCTGGAGTGGCTGGCGGCGCAGCGTTCGGCCGATGAAGCTTACCAGGGCTATGTGCAGGCGCGCGCCGATGCCGCCGTCGCCAGTACACAGCTGCAACTGGCGATCGGCCAGCGGCCGCGCTTGTAGCGGGGGAAGGTAGAAGGTAGAACGAAGAGATGCCGGCGCGGCGTGGCCGCACCGGTCACCAAGGACAGGCGATTACTGCGGCTGGGCGGGCGCGTCGCCTTCGGCCGGCGCATCTGCGGCGTCATCAGCGTCGTCCGCGTCCGGCTCATCGCCCTCGCTGCCGTCAGCTGGCTTGGGATTGTTTTTCGCTTCCAGCTTGCGCCTGGCTTTTTCCTCGGCTTTCTTCTTCTTTTCCAGCTCTTTTTGCCGTTTTTCGTATTGGAAATTTGTCTTGGCCATTTACTACCTCTTTAGTTTTTAGATGTTACAGATCAGCACATAAGACACATTATGACGTAGTTAGAGCAAACACCAAATGTTTAGCCTCGCGGATGATGCTGGGCATGCAGCAGTTTCAACCGTTCACGCGCCACATGCGTGTAAATCTGCGTGGTGGAAATATCGGAGTGCCCGAGTAACAATTGCACCACACGCAAGTCCGCGCCGTGGTTCAGTAAATGCGTAGCGAATGCGTGGCGCAGGGTGTGCGGCGACAGCGGCGCCGTGATGCCGGCATGCATCGCATGTTTCTTGATCAGCACCCAGAACATTTGCCGCGTCATGGCGCCCCCGCGCCGCGTGACGAACAGCGCATCATCCATCTGGCCATCGAGGATCACGCCGCGCGCCTGCTTCAGGTAGCGCTCGATCCACAGCCGCGCCTGCTCTCCGAACGGCACCAGGCGCGTCTTGCTACCCTTGCCCGTGATGCGCAGCACGCCATCGTTCAAGCTCAATTCCACCGACTTCAAGTCCACCAGTTCCGACACGCGCAAGCCGCTCGCGTACATGAGTTCGAGCATGGTGCGCTCGCGCAGGCCCAGCGGCGTGCTCACGTCGGGCGCCGCCAGCAGCGCTTCCACCTGCGCTTCGCTCAGGGCATGCACGAAGCGCGCGGGCTGCTTGGCCGAGACCATCTTCAGGCAGGGGTCAGCGGCGATATGCTTGTGGCGCAGGGCCAACTGGTAAAAGCGCTTGAGCACGGACAAGCGCCGGTTCGACGACGTCGCCTTGCTCTCGTCGTGGCGGGCGGCGAAATACGCTGCGATATCGGCCGCGCAAACCTCGTACAGGCTCTCGCGCCCGGGCCGCGCCACTTCCAGCCAGCGTGCGAACAGACGCATATCGCGCCGGTAAGCGTCGAGCGAGTTTTTCGACAAGCCATCCTCGAGCCACAGGCTGTCGCAGAATTCATCGATGAGTGTCGTATTATCGGGTGCCAGCAGGCTGTTCATGATCGTTTTGACCATCCTATGCCCATGGCGCCAAATGGCGCGGCCACGATGGCGCTGAACAGCGCACTACCCTGTTGTTTTTTCATCTACTAATTAAAGTTTAAGTGTGGCAAATATACAACTTCATGCGCTTGGTACGCGCTGCCGATTATGCACCGTCTGCGGGCAGATGGGCGGACGTTATCCGCGCACGAAAAAAAAGCGCACCGTCGGTGCGCTTCAAATATTGCTTCACGTTCCCGGTCGTTTGAGCCCAGCTGTGCCGACTTGTGGCCGCAGACAGCGATGACCCAACGACTTCTGTGAAACGTGTGTCTCCTCAATATATCCCCGGCATCAATACCGTTTTTATAGACCACTCCCCCACTAAGCTTGTTACCAATTCTGCATTTCAGCCTTGCTACCGAGACGCATAAGCATAGACGTTTTTCCCCTCAAGGCGCCCCATCATAGCGCATATATTCGGCGGAATCGACTTTTTTTGCGCCATGACGGGGACAACCATTTTAGTTGTAAATTAAATTTGGCAGCCACAGCGAGATTTGTGGTACGTAAGTAATCAGCATCAGGAAGGCCAGCATTGTCATCAGCCATGGCATCACGGCCACGGTCAACTCCGAGATACCCATCTTGGTGATGCCGGACGCCACGTACAGATTTAAGCCCACCGGCGGATGGCACATGCCGACCTCCATATTGACCACGATCAAGATGCCGAAGTGCACAGGATCGATACCGAGCTTCATGGCGACGGGGAACAAAATCGGCGCCATGATCAGCACGATGGACGACGGCTCCATGACGTTACCAGCCAACAACAGCAGCACGTTCACTACGAGCAAGAAGCTGATCACGCCCAAGCCCTTGCCCGTGATCCACTCGGCCATCGCTTGCGGGATGTTTTCGCTGGTCATCAGGAACGAGAACAGCACGGCATTGGTGATGATGTATAACAGCATCGCCGACATGGCGGCCGAATCGAGCAAGACCTTGCCCACTTGCTTGATCTTCAAGTCCTTGTAGACGAAGACGGCAATGATGAAGGCATACACGGCAGCCATGGCAGCCGCTTCGGTCGGCGTGAAGGCACCCGAGTAGATGCCGCCCATGACGATGACGATCAGCAGCAAGCCCCAGGCGCTCTTCTTGAACGTGACGAAGCGCTCCTTCCAGCTGGCCTTCTTCATGCGCGGATAGTTGTTCTTGCGCGCCAGGAACCACGTGGTCAAGCCCAGCAGCATGGCCAGCATCAAGCCGGGAATCACGCCCGCCATGAACAGTTTGCCCACCGAGGTGTTGGTGCTGACGGAATACATCACCATCACGATCGACGGTGGAATCAGGATGCCCAGCGCCCCCGAAGTGGTGATGACGCCGGCGCCAAAGCCGCGTGGGTAACCCTGCTTGACCATGGCCGGCAGGATGATGGAGCCAATCGCCACCACCGTGGCAGGGCTGGAGCCGGAAACGGCGGCAAACAGCGCGCAGGCCATCACGCCAGCCAGCGCCAGGCCGCCATGCCAGTGACCGACCATGGAGCTGGCGAAGTTGATCATGCGCCGCGCCACCCCGCCATGCGTGAGGAAGTTACCCGCCAAGATAAAAAATGGAATGGCCATGATCTCGAACTTCTCGATGCCCGTGAAAATCTTCAGGGCCACCGACTCGATGGGCACACTGGTCATGGTAAACAAGAAAGTGAGCACCGTCAGGCCCAGCGAAATGGAGATCGGCATGCCGGTCAGCATCAGCGCCAGCAGCAACACAAAAATAATCAGCGCGTTCATGCCTTGGCTCCTTTTTCTTCCGCCGTCAATTCTTCTTCCAGCCCCTCGACATGCGAATGGTCATGTTTTGGCAAAGCGCCGGTCTGGATGAAATGCACCATCACTTGCAGGAAGCGGAAGCACATCAGGTAGGAACCCAGCGGCACGGCCAGATAGACCAGCCACATCGGCACTTCCATGTCGGCCGAGGTCTGGTCCGTGTGGCCAATCGACCACACGAAGCTGGCGCCCAAGGTACCGACGATGCCCGTAAACAGGGCGCCGGCGGCCAGGCCAAAGACGATGAAGCGGTCGCGCCAGCGCGGGTTCATGCGGTTGACCAGCACGTCGACGCCCACGTGAATACCGGTGCGCACGCCATACGCGGCGCCAAACTTGGCCATCCAGACAAACATGTAGATGCACAGTTCCTGGGCCCAGCTGGTGTTGATTTGTATCAGGAAGTCTTGCAGGCCAGGTATCGGCAGGCCTGCCAGGTAGCGGTGCACGACCGCGACGAAAATGATGAAGGTGGCGGCGCCCATCAGGGACGCAATCAGCCACTCTTCCAGATGATCCAGAAATTTCATGGTGGACTTTCAAAGAATGCGGGTACACGCACTCCCGCGCAGGAGGCGCAGGAGCGGTTCATGCAAGTGGCAGGGGCTGCCCTGCCTGCCGCGCCGGAAGGCGCAGCCAGCGCGACTTACTTCGCACTTTCCTTGTTGATGGCCGAGATCAGATCCTTGCCGATGCGCGCTTCCATGGCCTTTTGCACGGGCGCCAGGGCCTTGCGCCATTCCGCCTGTTCCTGCGCCGTCAAGGTATAGATCTGCGTCTTGCCGGCTTTCTTGATGGCGTCGATGGCCTGGTCGTTATCGCGCTGGGCGATGGCTTTTTCAAACGTGGTCGTTTCGCGCATGGCTTTTTCCAGCTGCGCGCGTATATCGGGCGGCAAGCCATCCCAGAATTTCTTGTTGACGATGACGGCATAACCGAGGTAGCCGTGGTTCGACACGGTCACGTGCTTTTGCACTTCATGCATCTTTTGCGTATACATATTCGATGGCGGATTTTCCGTGCCGTCGACCACGCCCGTCTGCAGCGCCTGATACACTTCCGAGAAGGCCAGCACTTGCGGATTGGCACCCAGCGCGCGCATCTGCGCGTCGAGTACCTTGGACGACTGGATGCGCATTTTCAAGCCCTTGAAGTCGGCCGGGTTGTGCAAAGGCTTGTTGGCCGACATCACCTTGAAGCCATTGTCCCAGTAGGCCAGGCCCGTGATACCCTTGGGCTCCAGCTTTTTCAGCAGACTCTTGCCGATTTCGCCTTCGGTGATGTTGTACAAGGCCGTCTTGGTAGGAAAGATGTAGGGCAAGTCGAAGGCTTCGAATTCCTTCACGCCCAGCGGGCCGAACTTGGCCAGCGATGGCGCCAGCATTTGCACGGCGCCCAGTTGCAGGGCTTCGAGTTCTTCCTTGTCCTTGTACAGCTGGCTGTTCGGGTACAGTTCGACCTTGACCTTGCCATTCGTGGCTTTTTCGGCCAGCTGCTTGAAACGCTCGGCGGCCTGGCCTTTCGGCGTGTCGGTGGCCACGACGTGGCTGAACTTGATGACGATGGGCGCTTGCGCGTAGGCGTGAACGCCGGCGGTGGTGCCGATGGCGGCGCACAGCGCGACGAACAGGGTTTTCATTTGTGGCAGTTGCATGCTTGTCTCCTCAATGGTTTTAAGAACACTTTATTATTTGTCTAATTCGATACTCTGACAAAGAAACCGCCCCGGCTATTGTGGTTAACCACAATAGCCGGCTGCCGATAAGCCGCTACCCTGCCAGCCATGCCGACACCCCCCACCCTTGCGCGCCGCTTCAAGCTATCGAGCCCGATGCGCTGGCTGCTGCCCGTTATCCTGCTGCTGCTGTTCCTCTCCATCCTGTTCTGGCTGCCCTGGCAGGCGCGCCAGATGGAGAGCAACGAGCGCCAGGAGCAGCTCATCGCCGACACGCTGTGGGTGGAGCAAACCATCCGCTTTCAACTGGCGCGCAACGAGGAAAGCCTGTTTAACCTGGGCGTCGATATCGCCAGCGCCTCGCTGGGTACGGAAAAAGTGCACGAACGGCTGCAGCAGATGCTGCGCAATGGCCGCGAATTGCAACGCGTGCTGTGGCTCGACGCCAGCGGCAAGATGCTGGCCAGCAGCGACAACAGCCTGCCCCCTGCCGTATCGTTTTCACCGGCCTCGCTGACGGCGTCCGACAATGCGCGCCGTTTGCACCGGGGCCAATATGCGCAGCCGGCGCAGCAGAGCGGCTTTCCCGACGCGCCGCCAGGCGCCATGCTGATGGATTACTACCAGCCCCTGTTCGATGGCCAGCGCTATGTGGGCAGCCTGGTGGCCACCTACCAAATCAGCAGCCTGCTCGATGAAATGGTACCGTGGTGGTTCGCCCAGGATAACCAGATTTCACTGATCGACCGTGACGACAAGGTGCTGGCGCGACGCGCCGCCGCCGGTCCCGGTCACGGCGTGTACACGCACAAGCGCGCGCTCGATGTGCCCGGCGCCAACATTATCCTGTTTACCGACAGCGTGAAAAGCCAGCCCAAGCTGCTACCCAATTTGCTGGTCGGCTCGGTTATTGCCCTGTCGCTGGGTTTGCTGTGGAGCTTGCTGGCCCTGTGGCGACATATTTCTCGCCGTCTGGTGGCCGAAGGGGCACTGCGCCAGCAGATGCTGTTTCGCACGGCGATGGAAAACTCGCTGGTGACGGGCATGCGCGCGCGCGACCTGGAAGGCCGCGTCACGTATGTGAATCCGGCGTTCTGCCAGATCGTTGGCTACCCGGCCGAGGAAATCCTGGGCTGCCTGCCGCCCATGCCCTACTGGGTACCGGAAGCACTTGAGCAATACCAGCAGCGCTTCGTCAAGGCGATGGCCGGCAATGCCACACCGCAGTTCGAAACCTATTTCCAGCGCCCCGACGGCACGCGCGTGCCCGTGCTGATCTTCGAAGCGCCGCTGGTGGACAAGAATGGCCAGCAAACAGGATGGATGGGCTCCGTGCTCGACATTTCGGAGCAAAAAAGGGTCGAGGAACTGAATCGCCAGCAGCAGGAGAAACTGCAAACGAGTTCGCGCCTGGCCACCATGGGCGAGCTGGCCTCGATGCTGGCGCATGAACTGAACCAGCCGCTGGCGGCAATTTCCAGCTACACCACGGGCGCGCTGAACCTGATCCAGCGCGCCATCGAGCATGGCGCGCCCGTTGATCCGAACACCCTGAAGCCGGCGCTGGAACAGGCCGGCGCGCAAGCGCAACGGGCCGGCCAGATCATCCGCAGCGTGCATGATTTTGTGCGCAAGAGCGAGCCGCAGCGCCAGGATATCGCCATCCGCACCCTGATCGACGGCATCCGCGCGCTGATCGACCTGCAGGCGCGCAAATACTATGTCAGTATCCAGGAAGACCTGCCACCGGACCTGCCGCTGCTGCGCGCCGACCCCGTGATGATCGAGCAAGTGCTGCTAAACCTGACGCGCAACGCCATCGAGGCCATGCAGGATGCCGCGCCCGGACGGCGTATCCTGCGCCTGCGGGCCAGCCACGATGCGCAGCAAGGCATGGTGACGGTGGACGTGATCGACCATGGCCATGGTATTGCGCAAGACGTGGCCGAGCGGCTGTTCTCGCCATTTTTCTCGACCAAATCCGAAGGCATGGGCATGGGCCTGAACATCTGCCGCACCGCCATCGAATTTCACGGCGGCGCGCTGACCTTCAGCACCAACCCTGCTGGCGGTACGATCTTTACATTCAGCGTGCCGGCTGCGCCGTGCCCGCAGCACCAAGCACCAAGCACTGACGAATAACGAATAACGACGAGCCGGAGACACCATGCTACACATCATCGATGACGAAGAGGTCGTACGCGACTCCCTGTCCTGGCTGGCCGCCTCGCGCAGCATCGAGGCGCGCATCTACGCCAGCGCCCAGCAATTCCTCGATAGCCTCGACGGCAGCTTCGACGCCGCCGGCGACTGCGTGCTGCTCGACGTGCGCATGCCCGACATGAACGGCATCGCCCTGTTTGACCAGCTGGTCAAGCGCGACCTGACGGCGCGCCTGCCCGTCATTTTTCTCACCGGCCACGGCGACGTGCCGATGGCCGTCGACAGCCTGAAGCGCGGCGCCTTCGATTTCTTTGAAAAGCCATTCAACGACAACGACCTGATGGACCGCGTGCAACTGGGCCTGGCCAACTCGCGCCAGGCGGGCGAGCTGGCCGCCGTGCACGCGCGTCTGGCCACCCTGTCGACGCGCGAACGCGAAGTACTGGAGCTGATTTTGGCGGGCAAGATGAACAAGGTGGTGGCCGACAAGCTGGGCATCAGCATGCGCACCGTGGAAGTCCACCGCGCGCATATCTTCGACAAGATGCAGGTCAAGACGGCGGTGGAGCTGGCGGGGTTGTTGAAGTAAATCTCAAACCCAAGTTCTTGACGCCGGGGTCGGACGGGGATGCCGAATCCCTCAGGGTCCGTCCCCAGTCTTCGCTTTGGGGCTCAGGCAGGTCCATCAGTCATCATGCAGCTGCGCTGCGCCTGCCGGCGGCGCAGGCGTGCCTGATGCTTGAAGCAGGCTTGCGCGCAGCCGATGGTGTCACGGTCTAGGCGAGGTCCAGGTGAAGTCTAAGCGATGCCGTGCAGGGCCAGCGCCCATTCCACGTGCTCGCGCACGATGGCCGACGGGTGCTCGCGGCGCGATAGCAGGGCCGCGACGATGTCCTCCTGGCCCTTGGCCTTGGCGGCCGCATTGCCCATGCCGACGGCCAGGTTGCGCAGCCAGCGTTCGTGGCCGATGCGGCGGATCGCGCTGCCTTCCATGCGGCGATTGAATTCCTCTTCGGTCCAGGCGAACAGTTCCAGCATGCCGGCGCTGCCCAGGCTGTGACGCTCATCGAAATCGGGCACCACGGCGCGCTGGGCGAACTTGTTCCACGGACAGACGGTCTGGCAATCGTCGCAGCCATACACCTTGTTGCCGATCAAAGGGCGCATCTCGACGGGAATGGCGCCCTTCAATTCGATCGTCAGGTAAGAGATACAGCGGCGCGCATCGAGCTGGTGCGGCCCCAGGATGGCTTGCGTCGGGCACACCGTGATGCAAGCCGAGCACTGGCCACAGCGTGGCGTTTCCGGAGGGTCGACGGGCAGCGGCACGTCGATGAGGATCTCGCCGAGAAAAAAGAAGGAACCGCCCTGGCGATTGATCAGCAAGGTGTGCTTGCCGCGCCAGCCCAGCCCGCCCTTTTGCGCCAGTTCGACTTCCATCACGGGCGCCGAATCGCTGAAGACGCGGTAGCCGAAGTCACCGATCTCGCCCTTGATGCGCTCGGCCAGCTGCTGCAGGCGCGAACGCATTACCTTGTGGTAGTCGCGGCCGCGCGCATACACGGAGATCACGGCGGCCGTGGGGTCAGCATCGCGCGCTGCTTCGTGCGCGCGCCAATCCTGGCCCAGCGCCGGCGGCAGATAATTCATGCGCGCGCTGATGGCGCGCACCGTGCCCGGCACCAGCTCGGCTGGACGCGCACGCTTCATGCCGTGGCTGGCCATGTAATCCATTTCGCCGTGATACCCTGCGGCTAGCCAGGCTTGCAAGGGCGCTTCCATGTGCGACAAATCCACATCGGCGATGCGCACCTCGGCAAAACCCAGCTCGCGCCCCCATTCTTTAATGGTGCGCGCCAGGGCGGCGAGATCGGTGACGGTGGCGGACATAGGGGACTTTACGGAAAACGGCAGGCGCGCGGGCGGTTACAATGACAGCAGCCTCTATTTTATGCGATATTACTCACACCAATCGACAATGACCGAACACTTCAAAGCCCACCTCCACGACGAAGCCGGTACCGCCGCGCTGGGCGCCGCGCTGGCGCGCGCGCTGGCGCCTGGCCTGGCAATCTACCTGCACGGCGACCTCGGTGCCGGCAAGACTGCCCTCACGCGCGCCCTGCTGCACGCAGCCGGCCATGCGGGCCATGTCAAAAGCCCTACCTATACGCTGTCCGAACCGTACACCGTGCAGCTCGATGGCCAGTCCATCAACGTCATCCACTTCGACCTGTACCGCATGGGCAGCGCCGAGGAGTTTCTCGACGCCGGTTTTCGCGAAGACTTCGACGGGCGTAATATCTGCATCGTCGAATGGCCGGAGAAAGCCGAACCGGTGCTGCCGCCGGCGGACCTGAATGTGTATTTGAGCGTTGCGGGGTCGGGACGTAATGTAGAATTGCAAGCGTCTTCTGAATTGGGTCTGTCATGCCTTCACCGTCTCAAATTCGCCCCCAACCTTTGATCTCCTCGCCCATCACCCGGCGCACGGCACTCAAGGCCGGCGGCACACTGCTGTTGTCCGTGTTCGCGCCCATGTCAGCGATGGCAGCGCAAATTCTCGCCGTGCGCGTCTGGCCGGCCGAGGACTATACCCGCGTCACGCTGGAGAACGACAGCATCCTCAAGGCGACCCACTTCATCGTCAAGGACCCCGAACGCCTGGTAGTCGACATCGAAGGGCTGGAACTCAATCCCACGCTAAAAGGCCTGGTGGCGAAGATCCAGTCGAACGACCCGTACATCAAGCAGGTGCGCGTGGGCCAGAACCGGCCCAACGTGGTGCGCCTGGTGTTCGACCTGAAGGAAGAAGTCACGCCGCAGCTGTTTACGCTGCCGCCGGCCGGCTCCTACAACCACCGCCTGATCTTCGATCTGTATCCCGTGCGCGAGCCGGACCTGATCGCGCAAATGATCGAAAAGGGCGACTGGTCGAGCGACCCGGCCAAGCCTTCTATGTCCGGCACGCATACGCCGCCACCGGCGCTACCCCTGCCCGACAGCGGCAAGCCGCCCTTGGCCGCAGTGGCGCCACCGGTCGCGCCGCTGGTGCCGCCGCTGCCCAATATGCGTCCGGAACAGCGCCCCGAAGCGCGTCCGCTGCCGGGCCAGAAAGTGCTGCGCATGATTACCATCGCGCTCGACCCTGGCCATGGCGGCGAGGATCCTGGCGCCTTAGGCAGCAGGGGCAGTCGCGAAAAAGACGTGGTGCTGGCCATCGCCAAACGCCTGAAAACAAAGCTGGAACTGCAAAGCAATATGCGCGTCATGCTCACGCGCGACGCCGATTTCTTCGTCCCGCTGGGCATGCGCGTGGAAAAGGCGCGCAAGGTACAGGCCGACCTGTTCGTCTCGATCCACGCCGACGCGTTCATCCAGCCGACGGCGCGTGGCTCGTCCGTCTTCGTGCTGTCCGAAAAGGGTGCTACCTCGACGGCTGCGCGCTGGCTGGCCAACAAGGAAAACCAGGCCGACCTGATCGGCGGCGTGAACGTGAAAAACCACGACCAGCAGCTGGCCAGCGTGCTGCTCGACCTGTCGACGACGGCGCAGATCAATGACAGCATGAAGCTGGGCAAGGCTGTGCTACGCGAAATCGGCGGCATCAACCGCCTGCACAAGGGCTCCGTCGAGCAGGCCGGCTTCGCCGTGCTGAAAGCGCCCGACATCCCTTCCATCCTGATCGAGACGGCCTTCATCTCGAATCCGGAAGAAGAGGCCAAGCTGACCGACAACGTCTACCAGGACCAGCTGGCCGACGCCATCGTCACGGGCATCAAGAATTACTTTGCCAAGAATCCACCGCTGGCGAAAAGCCGCCTGACCTGACATGGACACCCGCATGAGCAAGAGCACTTTTGGCCAGCTGCCGGCCGTGACCATCCGCGCCGCCGATGGCGCGCAGGCCAGCGTCACCCTGTATGGCGGCCATCTGGTGTCGTGGCAAACCAGCGACGGCCAGGAGCGCCTGTTTTGCAGCCGCGCCTCAAGCCTCGACGGCAGCCGCGCCATCCGCGGCGGCGTACCCGTGATCTTTCCGCAATTCGGCGCGCGCGGCACGGGCATGCGCCACGGCTTTGCACGCGTGGCAAACTGGCAGCTGGAAGCCAGCGGCGAAGCCGATGGCGCCGCCTATGCGCAATTTGTTTTGCACCACACGGACCTGCCGGAGGCGATCGGCGCCGCCTGGCCAAGGGCCTTCACCCTGCGCCTGCGCGTGGCAGTGCGAGGCCAATCGCTGCAGCTGAGTCTATCCGTGCACAACACGGGCGAGCAGGCGTTTGCGTTCTCGGCTGCCCTGCACAGCTATTTCGCGATTGATCAATTGAGCCTGGCGCGCGTTGGCGGCCTGCAGCGCGTGCGCTATTCGGACGACACGCCGCAAGAGGCATTACAGGCGCAAGAGTGGCTGCAATTCGACGACAAACTGGACCGCATCTACTACCAGTTGCCGGGGGCCATGCACCTGCAATCGGGCAGCCATACCCTGCGCCTGGAGCAGCAGGGCTTTACCGATGCCGTCGTGTGGAATCCGGGCGCGCAAGACGCGGCCGCCCTGCCCGACCTGGCCGACGACGAATACCAGCGCTTCATCTGCATCGAGCCAGCACTGATCGAGCCCGATATGCTCGCTGCCGGCGCCGAATGGACCGGCCACCAGCACATTGAGGTCAAACCCGCCGGGTCTGATCCCACCTCAATTTGATTCTTTGATGATGCGCCCATTAGCGGGCTGGATTGGCCGCGCATTCAAGGGATACAAACGGCTGAACAAGGCCATCTGCGCTGGCGATGCCTGCACCGGCTGCTTCATCACCAGCCACAGCACGCCTTCGCTGCAAGGCGGCGACGTCAACGATCCCATGTAAGTATAGTAATCGCGCCGCGTCGGCAGCATCTCGGCCGGGTCAAGCAAGATGGTGGGCTGCATGGTCTGGAATTTTTCCAGTGGCAGATTGTTCCACACGGTCTGGATGGTCGCCTGCGGCGCGCCGCGTTCCAGCAGCAGCGCCAGCACGGCCAGCCGGCCTTCCGCGTCGCGGTGCACCAGGTGCACCACCATTTCAAAGGCCTTGCCGTTGATGCGTTCTTCGGACGGGCGGTGGAAATGGAATTGCTGCAGCTCGAACATGCGGTTCTGCACCGTGATGTAATTGCCGCCACTCACCCCTACCTGCACCGTGTGGCCATTGTCGACTACATTGAACGACGAAGGATGATAGTCAAAGCTGATCTGTTCGAGTTCCACCTTCATGCCATCGCGGATATCGATCGGCGACTGGCGGCTGCCATTGCCGCACCTGGCCCAGTCGACATTGATCTTGCCCCAGTTTTCCGGGCCGCTGTCGCCCTCGTACGACCAGTGCGTGGCGCGCGGCACGGAAGGTGGTGGTGGCGGTGCCGCTTTCACCACGGTGGCGCGCTTGGCGCGGGCGGCGGCGCGGGCGGCCTGGGTGGCGCGCATTTCTGCCAGGCGCGCCGCGATACGTTCGGACAAGTCGACTTCGGCTGCTTCTTCCTTCTCGCGCGCGGTGGGCGCGACGACGACAGGCGCCTTGCTCTCCTTGCCCTTGCCCTTGACCGATTCGGTCAGGGTTTTCATGGCGGCCGCGCGCGCCGACGCCGACATGGGCGCGCTCGCTGACGCTGACGCTGATGCGGCGGCGGTCGCCGAAGCGGGGGCATCTTTGGCGCTTGCCATGACCGCCATCGCGGCAAGGCTGCAAGCTAACAGGGCGCTCAAATGTCGCATGGAAATCCAGAAAGTGAGAATACCTTCTGGTTTACGGCTGGAAAGCAACAAAACTTGAATCAGGGGGAGGCAAAGCAGGAATGCAGAGAAGAATAAGCGAATCCGGGGCGCGCTGCGGGCTGTGCCACAGCGCGCTTGCCCCGGATCGATGAGCGCTTAAGCCGACTTGCCGAGCATGCGCTTGTAGAGTTTCCACATGCCGCCCAGTACCACCGGCACGACGGCGGCGCCAACACCGATCAGTACGATCAAGGTCAGGTGGTCGCGTATCCACGGGATATTGCCGAAGAAGTAACCGGCCGTCACCAGGCCAACCACCCACAACAGGGCGCCCGTCACATTGTACATTTGGAAGCGCGCGTGCGTCATGTCGGAAATGCCGGCCACGAAGGGGGCGAAGGTGCGCACCACCGGCACGAAACGCGCCAGGATGATGGTCTTGCCGCCATGCTTTTCAAAGAACTCATGTGTGCGACGCATGGCATCCTTGTTGATCCAGCGGTAATCGTGGGTAAACACCCTTTGCCCGATGGCCTCGCCTATCCAGTAATTGAGCGTGTTCCCCGTGACGGCCGCCGTCACCAGCAAGGCAATCAGCAAGCCCAGATGCATCTGTCCGGTCGCGCAAAACGCGCCGGCGATAAACAATAAGGTATCCCCAGGGAAGAAGAACAGCACCACGAGGCCGGTCTCACAAAAAATAATGGCAAACAGCACTGCATACACGAGGGTACCGTACTGCTCGATCAAAAGACCCAGCGTCTTGTCGACATGCACGATCATGTCGAGGAATTGCACAAAATCCATATATTTTTCCCTAAAGGTAGCGGCGGAATCATACACCACCCGGCCAGCGCAACGGCAGTCTCCGGCCCGATATTTCAGGATTAATTATGTGCTGCCCTTGAGCATCCGGCAATTTAAGTAAAGGTTAAGGAACTACCCGCGCCAACTTGCACAGGCCAGTCTTGCTGCGCGCATGCCCTGTTGGACGCGTACAAAGTTTTTTGTACGAAATATTGCCATTCCAGTCTACACTTTCTGACCGGTGCAATCCGCGCCGACCAGGAGAGAATATGTATCTGCATCCACTCAACGGCCTGACGCTGGCCAGCGTGCTGGGCCTGGCCCAGTTGTCCGCCCATGCGGCGCCCATCCAGATCAAGGCGCCCGCCGAACTGCCCGCCAAGGCAACGCTCGCCGACGTGATCAAGGCTTCGACACCATCGGACTGGCGTGCGCTGGACCCGGACAACACCCTGTACATGGACATTCCCGCCGGCCGCGTGGTGATCGAGCTGGCACCCGAGTTCGCGCCCAAGCACGTGGCCAATATCAAGGCCCTGGTGGCAGAACAGTATTACGACGGCCTGGCCATCACGCGCGCGCAGGACAACTGGGTGGCGCAGTGGGGCGATCCGAACGAGAAAAACCCGAAGCCCATCTTGCATGCACAGCGCACCCTGCCCGGCGAATTTACCGCGCCCTTGAAAAACATCAAGAGCTTCACGCGCCTGCCGGACCTTGATGGTTATGCACCGCAGGTGGGCCATTCAAACGGTTTCCCGTCCGCGCGCGACCCGAAAACCGGCACGGCCTGGCTCACGCATTGCTACGCCAGCGTGGGCGTGGGCCGCGACAGCGCCAGCGATAGCGGCGGCGGCACGGAACTGTACGCTGTCATCGGGCAGTCGCCGCGCCACCTGGACCGCGACATCACTGTCGTCGGCCGGGTCGTCTCCGGCATGGCGCTGCTGTCGACCCTGCCACGCGGTACCGGCCCCATGGGCTTTTATGACAGCGCCGAGAAAAACGTGCCGATCACGGCCATCCGCCTGGCCGCCAGCCTACCTTACGCACAGCGCACGAACCTGCAAGTGATGCGCACCGACAGCGCCGCTTACCAGGCCGCGCTGGAAGCGCAGCGTCACCGTGGTGGCCCCTGGAGCAAGGTCACGGCTGGCCACGTCGACCTGTGCAATGCGCCGATACCGGTGCGGGAGGTGGGGAAATAACTCAACCCGAAGGGCAAATTCCGGGGTCGTACCCTGAGGGTACGACCCCGGCCTTCGTTTTGGGTTTCAGGCATCAGCACAGCAGCGCCCCCCCCTTGCGAACCCGTTATAATCGCAGCATGAACGCTCCCATCACGCCCCACCGCCCGATCCAGGCCTTGCCTGACCAGTTGATTTCGCAAATCGCCGCTGGCGAGGTGGTCGAGCGGCCATCGGCCGTGGTCAAGGAATTGCTGGAAAACGCGCTCGATTCGGGCGCCACGCAAATCACGGTGCGCCTGGAAGAAGGGGGCGTGAAACGTATCGCCATTACCGACAACGGCCGCGGCATTGATAAAGATCAGCTGCCGCTGGCCCTGGCGCGTCACGCCACCTCGAAGATCGCTTCCCTGCACGACCTGGAAAACGTGGGCACGCTGGGCTTTCGCGGCGAGGCGCTGGCGTCCATCGCCTCGGTGGCCGCCGTCACCGTGACTTCGCGCACGGCAGACGCGGCGCACGCATGGGAAATCGTCGGCTCGCACAACGGCAGTGTCGCGCCGTCGTCCGGCTCGCACGGCACCACGGTCGACGTGCAGGACCTGTACTTCAACACGCCGGCGCGACGCAAGTTCCTCAAATCAGAACAGACGGAGTACGGCCACTGCGCCGAAGTGGTGCGTCGCATCGCCCTGGCGCGGCCAGACGTGGCGTTTTCGCTGTCGCACAACGGGCGCACCATCGACCAGTGGAATATCAGCGAACTGGCCAAGCGCAGCGCGCATATCCTGGGCAATGACTTCGCCGAGGCACGCCTGGCGCTGGACGAATCGGCCGGCACCTTGCGCATTCACGGCTTTGCCGGTTTGCCGACGGCATCGAAGGCGCGCGCCGATGGCCAGTTTTTTTATGTCAATGGCCGCTTCGTGCGCGACAAGTTGCTGGTGCACGCAGTACGCATGGCCTACCAGGACGTGCTGCATGGCGACCGCTTCCCATCCTACGTGCTGGCGCTCGACCTCGACCCGGCCCTGGTCGACGTCAACGTACACCCGTCGAAAATCGAAGTGCGCTTCCGCGACAGCCGCTCCGTGCACCAGTTTGTCTTCCACGCAGTGCAGCGCGCGCTGGCGCAAACGTCGGCAACGGCCTTCGGTAGCGCGCCAGCCCCCCTGCCGGCCGCTGCCGGCCTGGGTGGAGCCGACACTGGCGCCGCTTCCGGTGGCCCCGGCATCTGGCGTCGCGAGCAGACGCAAACCTCGTTCGGCGCGCAATTTACGAATACCTTCGCGCCCACCTCGCCCGGCGCGGCCCGCCCCTTCTTTGCCGAGGCGCCAGGCATCGCCCAGGACACGGCGGCCTACGGTGCCCTGTTCGGCGGCGCCGCCGCAGCTTCGCCGATCACGCAGGTACAGCCCTACATCGCCACACCCGAAGCGATGGCGCGCGAAGAATACCCGCTGGGCTTCGCCCTGGCCCAGCTGCATGGCATCTACATCCTGGCGCAAAACACCAAGGGCCTGGTGCTGGTCGACATGCACGCAGCGCACGAGCGCATCCTGTACGAACAGCTGAAAAACGCGCTGCAGGCGCAAGTGTCGGGGCAAGACATGCAGGTGCAGTCGCTACTGATACCCGTGACCTTTTATGCCGATGCGATTGAAGTATCGACGGCGAATGAAAACCAGGAGACGCTCAAGGCGCTGGGCTTCGATATCGCCGCCCTGTCGCCTACCACCCTGGCCGTGCGTTGCGTGCCGACCCTGCTGAAAAACGCCGATGCACAAACCCTGGCGCGCGACGTGCTGCGCGACGTGCGCGAATACGGCGGTTCGCGCGTGCTGATCGAGCGCCAGAACGAATTGCTGGGCACCCTGGCCTGCCACACTGCCGTGCGCGCCAACCGCATCTTGTCGGTACAGGAAATGAACGCCCTGCTGCGCCAGATGGAGAGCACGGAACGCGCCGACCAATGCAACCATGGCCGGCCCACGTGGGTGCAGGTCGAGATCAATGCGCTAGACAAATTATTCCTGCGCGGCCAGTAGATCCGATTAGCGCAACGTAATCCGACACTGCAACGGCGGCATCACGTCGGCTTACGCTTGCGCTAAGCCGACCTACGCATCACCTTACAAAAGTCAACATGCAAAACACTCCACACCTTCCCCTGGCCGTCGCCATCATGGGCCCCACGGCCAGCGGCAAGACAGCCAGCGCACTGGCCATCGCGCAAGCCATTCCTTCCGAGATCATTTCCGTCGATTCCGCCCTCGTCTACCGCGGCATGGATATCGGCACGGCAAAGCCGTCGCGAGAAGAACTGGCCGCCGTACCACATCATTTGATCGACATCATCGACCCGCTCGATGCCTATTCGGTGGCGCAGTTTCGCACCGATACCCTGCGCCTGGTGAGCAAAATCACGGCACGCGGCAAGCTGCCGCTGCTGGTCGGCGGCACCATGCTGTACTTCAAGGGTCTGGCCGATGGCCTCGACGACTTGCCCGGCGCCGATCCCGTTTTGCGCGCCCAACTGGAAGAGGACGCGGCCGCCATCGGCTGGCCCGCCATGCATGCGCGTCTGGCGCAGCAAGACCCCATCACGGCTGCGCGCCTGGCGCCGCAAGACGCACAACGCATCGGGCGCGCACTGGAAATCATCGCCCTGTCCGGCCAACCCATGTCGGCCCTGCTGGCCCTGCGCGAAAAGACCGTGCTGCCATTCCAGCTGCAGTCGTTCGCGCTGGAACCGTCGGACCGCGCCGTGCTGCACGCGCGCATCGCCACGCGCTTCGACGTCATGCTGAACAATGACGCCTTGCTCGACGAAGTGGAGCAGCTGCGCCGACGCGGCGACCTGCATCCTGGCTTGCCCTCGATGCGCTGCGTGGGTTACCGACAGGCCTGGGAATACCTCGATGGCCGCATCGACCGCGCCACCTTGCGCGAGACGGGCATCATCGCCACGCGCCAGCTGGCCAAGCGCCAGCTCACCTGGCTGCGTTCCATGCCGGAGCGCATCACCATCGACTGCCTGGCTAATGATCCGGCCAGCGCCATGCTGGCACAAATTGCCCCCTTGCTGAAATAAGCGTCGCCACGTAACAACTGGCCAGGCGCTAGGCTCGACTTCGGCTACGTTCCATGCCGGAGCGCATCACCATCGACTGCCTGGGTACTGATCCGGCCTCCTCCATGCTGGCACAAATTGCCCCCTTGCTGAAATAAGCGTCGCCACAAAGCGTCGCCACACAACAACTGACCAGGCGCTAGGCTCGACTTCGGTTACGTTCCATGCCGGAGCGCATCACCATCGACTGCCTGGCTAATGATCCGGCCTCGTCCATGCTGGCGCAGATCCAGCCCTTGCTGACGCCATTACAAAAATAATCATAGCCGCAAACCATCACGAAAAATCCACAGATTTTTCATCAGCGGCATTGACAAGGAAATGGGAAGACTGGATAATGCTCGGCTGTTGGGTGATATAGCTCAGTTGGTTAGAGCACAGCATTCATAATGCTGGGGTCGGTGGTTCAAGTCCACCTATCACCACCAAAGAACAACGATCATGCAGTCGCCATGATCACAACCAGCATCCGGTCTGACCGGTCTGTTTGGTGATATAGCTCAGTTGGTTAGAGCACAGCATTCATAATGCTGGGGTCGGTGGTTCAAGTCCACCTATCACCACCAAGAATTAGCAGCACCATTAGCAGCACCGAAAACCCGTCACTGCACCGTGCAGCGGCGGGTTTTTTCGTTTCAGGCACCGCCTCGCGTGCACCCTGCGCGCAACAGCCGCGCCATCCACATGCACAGGAGATGATGACAAGCCGCCACTGGCACTTGCGATGAAAGATTCTCATTCATACGCTTTCAACACCGTGCCAGCTTGCGAAGGATTCAGCTAAAGCGGGCGCTTATTCCCAGGCTTCCTTGCCTGCGCGCGGCTTGCCCACCATCAGCAGCGCACCCAGGGTCAGCACGGCCGCCAGCGACAGGTAATAGCCCACGTAGTGCAAGCCATGGTTGGTGGCCAGCCAGGTGGCGATGTACGGCGCCAGCGAGGCGCCCAGGATGCCGGCCAGGTTGAACGTCAGCGACGCCCCCGTGTAACGCACTTCAGGTGGAAACAGCTCGGACAGCATGGTGCCCAGCGGACCGTAGGTCATGCCCATCAGGCCCAGGCCGACAGCCATGAAGACGGTCACTTCCCACGTCACGCCGGAGCCGAACATGGGTGCCAGCACCAGGCCGAAGAGGGCAATGGCGACGGAGACCCAGATCAAGGTGGCGCGGCGGCCACGGCGGTCAGCCAGCACGGCTGACAATGGAATCGTCAGGGCAAAGAACAGCACGGCAAACAGCTGCACGATGAGAAATTCCTTGCGCGTGAAGCCGAGCTTGGTCGTGCCCCAGCTCAAGGCAAACACAGTCATCAGGTAAAACAGCACAAAAGTAGCCAGGGCGATGATGGTGCCCAGGAACAGCATGCGGCCATGTTGGCGGAAGACGGTGGCGACGGGCAACTTGACGACTTCGTTCTTGTCGATGACCTTCTGGAAGTCCGGCGTTTCCGTGATCTTCAGACGCACATACAGGCCGACGATGACCAGCAGCGCGCTGGCCAGGAAGGGAATGCGCCAGCCGTAGCTGAAGAACTGCGCATCGGTCATGGTTTCGCTGAGCAGCAGGAAGATGCCGCCCGACAGGAAGAAGCCGATCGGCGCGCCCAGTTGCGGAAACATGCCGTACCAGGCGCGTTTGCCCGGCGGCGCGTTCTCGGTGGCCAGCAGCACTGCGCCGCCCCACTCGCCACCCAGACCCAGACCCTGGCCGAAACGGCACAGCGCCAGCAACAACGGCGCCAGGGTTCCTATGGCCGCATACGTCGGCAGCAAGCCAATGATAACGGTGGAAATCCCCATGGTCAGCAAGGCTGCTACCAGGGTGGCCTTGCGACCGATGCGGTCGCCGAAGTGGCCAAACACGGCCGAGCCGATGGGGCGTGCAAAGAAGGCGATGGCGAACGTGGCCAGCGACTGCAGCACGGCGGCCGACGGGTCGCCGGCGGGGAAGAACAGTTTCGGGAACACCAGCACGGCGGCGGTGGCGTAGATATAAAAGTCAAAGAACTCGATGGTGGTGCCGATCAGGCTGGCGAACAGCACGGTGCCGGGGGAATTTTTCTTGGGAGGGGTGCTCATTTACTGCGCTCCTTGGGGAGGGGGTGTCTAAAGGCCATTCTCTGGATGTTTTTCAGGCAGCAGCACAGCACGGTGATCAGTAAGCGACGGACAATGATTATGATTGCTGACATTCGTCAGCGGCGCATTGCTGCGCGATAGCCGCCGTGCAGCACATCGGCTTCTGCTCAGCATAAATTTACCATCGTTGCCAACGCTTGCCGAGGCGCATTGTTGCCATATCATAACTGTACGCACACGTATTTGCTGCCAATTCGCCATCAAATTCGCAAACTACTTCTACGTCGCAATATGCCGCCCATCATGAAAAACAAGGACAGCTAACGCCGTATAACGCTATATAAAGCCATAAAACGACAAGCAACAATGAGCCTATGCGCGTCATCGCGCCGTGATCCGTGCTAGTTTAGAGAAACAACGGTCGTGCGCCATCCGGTCACCCGGGGCACGGCAGGAAAGTCGTCAGGGGGTGGGCGACGTGTATCAGGCGCGGCGTATCGCCAGCCATTCCGTACCAGACCGACGCGTCGGCATCGCGGCATCGGTCATTTGTGGTGAATCCATGCCTGCGGCCCCTCCGGGTGGAGCGGACCGGCGATGATCGCGCCGACATCCCGGAGGATGCGGTTGATCTTGCTGTAAGCGCCTTATGATACGCGCAGTGCTGCAGTGCGGCAAGACTATGCAAGCCAGTTACGCCGCGATCAGGGCAAACGCCCTGGCGATCTCTGCGCTGTCGAGCGGACGCACCAGGCGCGCCACTTCCTGACCATCGTTGAGAAAGATCAAGGTCGGCCACAGTTTCACCCGGAACGCGCGGCCCAGCGCGCGGCCGGGGCCGTCTTCCACGCGCAGGTGCGCCAGCTCGCGGTGCTGCGCAAACGCGGCAGCCAGCGGCGCCTCGGTGGCGCGGCAATGGCCGCACCAGCCAGTGCCAAATTCCAGCAGGGCCGGCCCCGCCAGGGCGTCGATCTCGGTGCGCGTCGGTTGCTCTACAGAATAAGTGTCGCTCAGCATGACATCTCCTTGATACAAAATGCTAAGCCACAGGGCGATGCCAGGCCAGGCGCGCTTGCCGTGACGTGCGCCAGCATGCCTTACACGATCTTGACGCGCAAGGTATCGAGGCCATCGATGGCACCCAGCAACTCGTCGCCGCGCTGCACGGCCGCTACGCCGGCTGGCGTGCCCGTGTAGATCAGATCGCCCGGCTGCAAGGTAAAATAGCGCGACAGATCGGCGATGGTTTCTGCCACGTTCCAGATCAGCATGTCGATGCTGCTGCTTTGACGCAGCTCACCATTCACATGCAAGGTGATGGCAGCATGCTTGACATCGCCGGCCAGCGCGGCCGGCGTGATGGCACCGATAGGCGCCGAGTGCTCGAAGGCCTTGCCCGTCTCCCATGGACGACCCTGCTTTTTCGCTGCGTTCTGTACATCGCGCCGCGTCATGTCCAGGCCTACCGCATACCCCCAGACGTGGCTCAGCGCATCGGCCACGCCGATATCGCTGCCGCCCTTGCCGATGGCCACCACCAGTTCCATCTCATGCTGGAAATCCTGCGTTTGCGCCGGATACGGCAACTCGCCCGTCGTGCCGGCTGGCACGGGCAGTATGGCGTCGTTTGGCTTCATGAAGAAAAACGGCGCCTCGCGGCCCGTATGGCCCATTTCCTTGGCGTGCTCGACATAGTTGCGGCCCACACAATAGAGGCGGTGAACAGGGAAGCTGTCAACGCTACCGGTGACCGGTACGCTCGCTTGCAAGGGCGCGGGAATGACATACGACATGAAAACTCCTGATTGGCGCGGCAGAAAAAGACGGCGAGAAAAAAAGGGGCACCGCAGCACCCCATGCGCCCTACCCTTCATTTTACGCCAACATGACTTCGGCATTCCTGGGCGGCTCTGCAGCGGCAGCAGAGCCCGCAACAACGCCTATTGCTTGAACCTAGCGCATGGGTCCGGTCGCGGCTGCGCCGGCATCGTTTGCGTCAGGTCAAACGTACCCTTGTAGCCGCTGCCGCCCTGCTCCAGGTAGCCGATGCTGCGCACGTTCAGTTGCGGCTCGGCCAGCTTCAGCCAGCGGGGCACGCCGATATCCTTGCGTACATGCGCATTGCCGGCGATCAGCACCACGTCGCGCGGCGCCTGGTCGCGGATCAGCTTAGCCATCCAGATATCGCGCGCCACCTGGGCATTAACGACACCTTTGAGCATCATGTCGGGCAGCATATTGCAGCGCACCGCCTGGACTTCCTTCTGTTGCCCTTCCAAAATATCGGCAGGCACGGGCACGGCCAGGTACGTGGCAACCATGGCGGGCGGCATGGCCCACTGGATGCCGTCGCGCACGATGCGCGAGGCATCGGCCGGCGACAAATTGCCGGCCACCAGAGTCAATTGATAGCTGATCACCAGGTCCAGCAGGGGCCGGTACAAGCTCCAGTCCCAGCGCGGCTGTTCCATCACGCGGATGATGCAATCGGGATCGGCGCAATCGCGCGCGGCGCGCGTCAGCAAGGCCTGGTTTTCGCGCTCGAACTGCTGCATGACAATCACGGGACGCCAGCCAGCGGCCAGGCGAAGCCGCAACTCCTCGACGCGCAGACGGTGGCCTTGCACATTGTCAGGCACTTCACCGAGCAGCAACACTTGCGGATTAGGCAAAGTGTCAGCCACGGGTGTGGGAGCGGGCGGCGCTGTCTTCTTTAGCAAGCCGCCGCAAGCGGCGAGCGCCAGCATGCCGCACAGCAAGGCGGCACGCGCGCCGGCGCGGAAAATCACAGTCTTCATGTCAACGGGTATCCTCAGGTGGCGATGCGCCAGATTGTACCGTCTCAGGCCGGCGCCGCTAGCTTGCGGCGCTCCAGCACTTCGAAAAAGGCCATGCCAGCGAGCATGGCAGCCACAAAAATCCAGGCCTTCGGCTGGCCCGCCAGCAGGGAGACGAGAGCGGGGCCGGGACAAAAACCGGCGATGCCCCAGCCTGCGCCAAAGGCCAAGCTGCCCAGCAGCAAGCGCCGGTCGATGCGCCGCGACGCCGGCAATTGCATGGGCTCGCCCAGCAGCGCCGTGCTGCGCCGTCGCGCCAGCCAGAAGGCCGGCATGGCGACGCCGATGGCGCCGCCCATCACCAGCGCCAGGGACGGGTCCCAGGCGCCGGCCAGGTCGAGGAAACCGAGCACCTTGGCCGGGTTGCCCATGCCGGAGATGATCAGACCGAGGCCAAAAACGAGGCCACTCAACAGGGAAAAGATTAACTTGCTCATAGGTGGCGCAATACATACACGGTGAGGAAACCGGCCGCCATGAAGGCCATGGTGGCCGCCAGCGAACGCACAGACAGGCGCGACAGGCCACACACGCCGTGGCCGCTGGTGCAGCCGGCGCCATAGCGCACGCCCACGCCGACCAGCAAGCCGGCCACGATCAAAGCGGGCGTGGATGCGTCGATCTGTACCGGCGGCAAGGATTGCCACAGCGAATACAGCAAGGGCGCACCGATCAGTCCCGCAAGAAAAGCAATACGCCAGCCCAGGTCGCCCAGGCGCGGGCGCAGCAAGCCGCCGAGGATGCCACTAATGCCGGCGATGCGCCCATTGAACAAGATCAGCAGGGCAGCGGCCAGGCCGATCAGCATACCGCCAGCCAGCGAGGCCCACGGCGTAAAGTGCTGCCAGGCTATGCTCATGGCAAGCCTGCGTCCGCTGCGTCATTGAGCGGGGGAGGCGGCGCGCAGAACTGCAGGTACAGCACTTGCAGCACGGCCAGCACCGGCGCGCTGGCGACGCGATAATAAATCTGCTTGCCCTCGCGCCGCGTGGCCACCAGCATTTCTTCGCGCAACACGCCGAGCTGCTGCGACAGGGTCGGCTGACCGATGCCCACTTTTTTCTCGAGTTCGCTGACGCAATGCTCGCCCTGCGAAAGATGACACAGCAGCATCAAGCGGTCGGCATTGCTCATGGCCTTGAGCAGCGAGCTGGCTTTGTAGGCTGCGCCACGCATGGCGTCGAGCTCGTATTGGGCATTTTGTGTTGCGGCTGTCTCCATTTTCCCCTCCTGCAGGCGATTATTTTATTTGTCGTACGAAAAACAATATACTAATCGATATATTGTTTTCCTGCTGGCGATGGATACAAAAAACAACAATATTTTTCGGCGATAGCGTGCGCATGCAAAGTGCCAGGCCGCGATAGCCTCCACACTATCAAAATGACAAATATTTTTAATTTAGAGCAAATATACGTATCGAAATTACCACGATTTGTGCTGTAATAAGACCTCATCAGAAAAATCGTGATACGCCCCCGTACAGGCGCATTATCCGTCCGGGCGCGGGCCGGTGTCGGCCGCGCCGTGCGGTGAACCAGGGAGTCAAGATGAAGATACTTGAGCCACTAAGCATGGCCATGCTGGTGCTGTTGGCCAGCGCAGGCAATGCGACGGCGACGGGCGCCGACATCCAGGGCAAACCGCGTACCGCACGCGATCAGGTCGTGAGCGATGAGCGTTTCAGTTTCACTAACAGCAGCGATAATTTCGGCTGGCAAACACAAGACTTGCCGTATGCGCGCCTGCTGACGCGGGCCTCGATGCTCAATACAGCCCCGCGCTGGCGCAGCGCCGGTGCACGCCAGGACGCACTGCCCATAGCCGCCAAGTCCCCCGCCGTGCAGCAAACGAACGTGCCGCCGCCCGTGCCCGAAGCGAGCATGGTCTCGATGTTACTGGTGGGAATCGGTTTGCTGGCCTTTAGCATGCACGCTGAAAGACAGGAGAAATTTGATAGCTGACCCTGTTTTTCCGGCCCCTGCCATTGTCAAAAACAATTTCGCCTTGCGCGCAATTGCCTACGGGTGTCCCAGCACGACTGCGCGGTCGTGTCCGACGCGGTTTGCGCGGCGATGCTGACGACGCATGCACCTGTCATGGTAGGCATCATTGCTGCTTGGCAAATGCGGATATGGCCGCCGCATCGGGCCCGTTTAGCAGCGCATCTAATTTTTGCATGGTCGCCCAGTTGCGCGAGGTGACGCCATCGCCCAGCATGAGACCGAGCGCTGCCACCACCTTGCTGGCCAGCACGCCATCGGGACACCAGGCATACGCGGCCCATCGCCCCAGCGCCAGCGCTTCCGGCTGCCACGGCCGCTGCAACAGCGGCGCCAGGCGCTCGACATCGGCCGGATGGTTCAACACCAGGGTCAGCAGACGGGCCGCATCGGCCGCCGGCGCCAGCGTATTTTGTTCGATCAGCTCGGCAAACTGGCAAGCCGACAGCACCGTCACGCGGGCCGCCACGCCCAGTTTCAGCACCAGCGCTTCCTCGATCCGTGCAGCAGCCTCGGCCGGCGCCAGCGCCCCTGCGTCATACACGACGTTGCCGCTGTTGAGTACAGTGCGTACCTGCGCAAAACCCAGCTCACCGAGCAGTTTGCGCAGGTCGGCCATGGCCACGCGCTTGGCACGGCCCACGTTGATCCCACGCAAAAGCGCCACTTGCTGACTGTTTTCTAGCTCTGCCATGTCTGTGCTCCTTGCCTATGCCTGGCTGCTGGTGTTTTCCGGCAACGGCGTCGTCTTAGGCAGGCGCAGCAGGAATGTCGCGCCCTGCCCCAGCGTGCTGCTGACCGTGATGGTGCCGCCAAACTGCTTGGCAATCAAGTTGAATACGATATTCAAGCCCAGGCCCGTGCCGCCCTGTCCGCGCCGCGTGGTGACAAACGGGTCAAACACGCGGTCGAGCATGTCGGGCGCGATGCCACGTCCATTGTCGCGTACCTGCATGACGAGCCACTCGCCTTCGCAACGCACGCCGATATGGATGTTGCCGGCCGTATCGGCGTCGAAGGCGTGCTCGACACAGTTCAAGACCAGGTTGGTCAGTACCTGCGCCAGCGCGCCCGGATAGCTGTCGAGCACGATCTCAGGGGGGCAATCGATATCGATGCTGATGCGCGTCTTTTTCAGGGTCGGCTGCAGGCTCGAGATCACTTCCCCGATATAGTCGCGCAATTCGAACATGCGGCGCGCCTCGCTGACCTGGTCGACGGCAATCTGCTTGAAGCTGTGGATCAGGTGCGCGGCGCGATAGGCATTGTTCATGATCAGCCGCGCGCTTTCGCTGGCCGTTTCCAGGTAGCGCATGATATCGGTTTTCTTCACGCTGCCGCCGGCCACCGCTGCGCTGATATGGTCGGTAGCCTCCTTCAACACCGAAGCGCTAGTGAGCGCAATGCCAACGGGGGTATTGATTTCATGCGCCACGCCAGCGACCAGACTGCCCAGCGCGGCCAGGCGTTCCGACTGCAGCAACGATTCCTGCGCCAGGCGCAGCTCGTCCATGGCCTGCGCCGTTGCCTGCTGCGAGCGGCGCGCCATATCTTCCGCCTCGCGGCTACCCTCGATGATGGACTTGAGCTTGCGCTGCACGGCATTGAAGCCGCGGATCACGTCGCCCAGTTCGTCGCGCCGGTTTTCCGAGAGTTCCTCGACCTCATCACTGCCGCGCGTCGCCAGGTCGATCAAGCCATCACGCAACTGTTTCAGTGGCTCGAAAACGATGCGCAGGCTGAGCGCCAGGGCGCCTACCAGGATGATGTCAAGCAGCAACACTTCCAGCACCTTGCGCCGCACTTCGCCGCGCAGCGCCGCATCGATCTGCGCGCGGCTGAAATTGACGACAACCTTGCCGACAATCACCGGTTTGCCACCCGTGGTGGCCGCCACGGCATCGCGGAACACCAACGGCGCCTCGACAGGCGTGCCGCCCATGGCCACGTCGGAAGTCAACGGCACCAGAGCTCCGGCAGCGTCGCGCACTTCGCCCGCGAACAGCCCCACGGAGGCGTCGTAGACGCGGATGCCTAGCAGTTCCGGCGGCAACATTTCGGCCGAGACTATGCTGTCGACCTTGGATTTATCGAGGTCCCACAGGGCGGAAGGCAAGCTGGTCTGCAAGCGCGTGAGCACCCCGCTGCGCAGGCGCGCGCTCTCAGACTCAAGTTCCTGGCTCAGCGTATATTGGGTATAGCTGCCAGAAATACCCAGCACCAAGGTGACGATCACGACAAAAAGCAGGGTCAGCCGGACTTGGATACTCACCATCAATCAACACTCCTCGGGCCAGGCGGGCCGCCGGCCCGCGGAGCGGGCACAGATACGTCAGCAGACAACAGCCTGAATCAAATGTACGGTATGGCATGCTTATTGGCAAGATTTACAGCAAGCTAGTTTTGTTCAGAGGCATTGATGCAGCTTGAGACATTGCGGCATGGCGATGGTAAGATCTTGCAATCATCTAAGGAGTCGTCATGGCGGTCATGCATCAACACCTCCCCCTTGAACAAGTGCGTCCTGGCATGGTCTTGTCGGATGTCTTGCTCGACGCACATGGACAAGTGCTGTTGCCGCAAGGCGCGGTACTGACGGAAAACATGCT
The DNA here is from genome assembly GCF_029892305.1 of Janthinobacterium sp. CG_23.4. Lineage (NCBI taxonomy): Bacteria > Pseudomonadati > Pseudomonadota > Betaproteobacteria > Burkholderiales > Oxalobacteraceae > Janthinobacterium > Janthinobacterium sp. CG_23.4. Next base: position 4,043,955 of record NZ_JARXUX010000001.1, read on the forward strand.
GTCCCTGATGCCGCGCCACGGCATCGACATGCTGCCGATCCAGGTGCCGCCGCCCTCGCCGGAAGAAGTTACCGCACAGCAAGCGGCCCACAGCACCCGGCTAGCCCATCTGTTCCGCAAGCATGACCCGGACGATCCCGAGGACAAGGCCACCACTTTGCTGCGCAGTTATGTCACGCAATACCGTCTGGGCAAGGAAGACGCGGCATGAGCAACTTACTCACGCTCGACGATATCGTCGCCCACCTCGATGACCTGCCTTCACTGCCCGCCGTCGTCATGGAGTTACTCAACAGCATAGAACAGGAAGACGTCGATATTTCCGTGCTGGCGAAAAAAGTATCATACGACCAGGCACTGACGGCGAAAACCTTGCGCCTTGCCAACTCCTCGCACTATGGCTTGCAAGTGAAGGCCACCACCATCCAGCAGGCAATCACCTACCTTGGCTTCCAGACCACGCGCAGCCTGATCACCTCGGCCGCCATCACGGGCTGCTTTCCGGAAGGACGCTGCCCCGGCTTCGACGACAAGGCCTTCTGGCGCCATTCGGTCGCCACTGCCGCCTGCGCCAAGGTGCTGGCGCGGCAGATGCGCTTCAACCAGGATTACGCGTTCACGGCCGGCTTGCTGCATAACATCGGCCGCCTGGTACTGGTCAGCAGCTTTCCCGCGCACTACGCGCAAGTCATCGCACACCAGGCAGCGCACGATTGCAGCCTGCTCGCAGCGGAGCAGGCCGTGCTGGGAGTGGACCACGTGCAGGCTGGCGTGGCACTGGCCGAGCACTGGAATTTTTCCGACACCATGCGCCTGGCGCTGGCCAACTACCTGCAGCCGGAAACGCCGGGGGCAGGCTTCCTGGCAGAGCTGATCCACGTGGCCAATGCCATCGTCTGTGCGCTCGACCTGGCGCAGGCAGGCGACGACCTGGTGCCGCGCGTCTCGCCGGTAGCCTGGGAGGCGTTGGGCCTAGGCGAAGACACGTATCTGCAAATTTTCCGCGAAACAGAACTGCGCTACGACGAAATCACCACCGCCTTGCTAAGCTGACTCGGCAGGCAAAGCCATCAACGCAAACGGCTCTCGCCGCCAGGCGAAAGCCGTTATAGGTACTGCGGTGTATCCATGTTACCGGTCCATGCTGCCCGGTCCACGCCAGCCTGTTGCCGCCTGCAGTGACACGAGCGGCACAGTCAGCGTGCCACCGCCACATCAGTGCGCGTAATTCGATTCTTGCGCATCGCTGCGATCTTCCGTTTTTGGACGGCCCTGGGCGTCGGACAAACGATACTTGGTGCGGCGGTCGCCCATCAAGTCGCGCAGGTCACGGATACTCATGCCCGTCACTTCGTGCATGCGTATCAGCAACGAGGCGCCGACCGGCAAGCGGTGGTGACGGATCTTGCTGATGACGGGTGGTGCCACTTCAAGCAGGCGCGACAGCGCTGCATCATTCTTCAGTTGCATCTTGTTGAGAAGAATGTCCAGCAAGTGATTCGGGTTGTAACTCTCTTGCGATGCTAATGCATGATGTGTCATGATTTTTCCTCGTCTGGTGAATGTAGAAAATAATGCCGATACGAACTTAAGGCTGGCTTAGAGTGTTTAAATAAACGTCCTTCCATGCGATTCAGCCGGCCCTCCGCCTTCCCTCCTTATGACAATGCCTGCAATGCCCGCAATGCCCGCACTACCTGCGCTGACCACACAGGACCCACACAGCCCAGTCCAGCCAAAGTACGCAGCTTGCCGCGTGAGCAAAAGCACGAGCAACCCACCGAGCACCTGCAACCCACCGAAGTAAATTGCATATAAAGCAATATACTAGTCCAAACGCGCCGCATCTGCGCCTCGCGCAAACTTCCTGATTGTTAAATATCAATCAAGTTGCTGGTTGACTTGTTAACGATGCCATTTCAACACATTAGGCTACCAGCGGTCGCGCGCAAGGATTTGCAGCGACTTGTTACAAATCAATGGTGTCGCTGGTCAATAAATGCTTAATGGCTACGCCGTACCGGACACCCTGTTCACGCCGCAATCTTGTCGGCGAGGTCAGTGCGGCATGGCCCGTCCCGACGATTTACGCTAAACTATGGCCTGAACTTGCAGCGAGCCTGCCACGGGCAGCCAGCGGCGCCCAGCCGGTCACGCTCCGCCTCCCGCCCCGAGCGGTGCACGGCGCAAGCCCCCTGCCCGGCTTAATTTCCGCCACACTTATTTGCCGCTACATTTACCGATAAGCACACGACTCCATGCAGAAAAAAGTATTCATTAAAACCTTCGGCTGCCAGATGAACGAGTACGACTCGGACAAGATGGCCGACGTGCTCGGTGCCTCTGACGGCCTGGTACGTACCGATACGCCTGAAGATGCCGATGTGATCCTGCTCAACACCTGCTCCGTGCGCGAAAAGGCGCAGGAAAAAGTGTTTTCCGATCTCGGCCGTCTGCGCGAACTGAAACTGGCCAAGCCGCACCTCTTGATCGGCGTAGGCGGCTGCGTGGCCTCGCAGGAAGGCGAGGCCATCGTCAAGCGCGCGCCCTATGTCGACATGGTCTTTGGCCCGCAAACGCTGCACCGCTTGCCACAGATGATCGAACTGCGCCGCGCCAGCGGCGCTTCGCAAGTCGACATCAGCTTCCCGGAAATCGAAAAATTCGACCACATGCCGCCGGCCAAGGTGGATGGCGCCTCGGCGTTCGTTTCCATCATGGAAGGCTGCAGCAAATACTGCAGCTACTGCGTCGTACCCTACACGCGCGGCGAGGAAGTATCGCGCCGCTTCGAGGACGTGCTGACGGAAGTGGCGGGCCTGGCCGCCCAGGGCGTCAAGGAAATTACCCTGCTGGGCCAGAACGTGAACGCCTACCGTGGCGTGATGGAAGGCGGAGACATTGCCGACTTCGCCCTGCTGCTCGAATATGTGGCTGACATCCCCGGCATCGCCCGCATGCGCTTCGTCACCAGCCACCCGAAGGAATTCACGCAACGCCTGATCGACGCCTATGCCAAGATCCCGCAGTTGGTCGACCATTTGTACCTGCCGGCCCAGCATGGTTCGGACAAGATCCTCGGCGCCATGAAGCGCGGCTACACGGGCCTCGAATACAAGTCCATCATCCGCCGCATCCGCGCCGTGCGCCCGAAGATGGCTATTTCCTCGGACTTCATCGTCGGCTTCCCCGGCGAGACGCAGGCCGACTTCGACGCCATGATGAAGCTGATCGCGGACGTCGGCTTCGACAATAGCTACAGCTTTATCTTCAGCAAGCGCCCCGGTACGCCGGCCGCCAGCCTGGAAGACGACACGCCGCATGAAGTCAAGCTGGCCCGTTTGCAGCAGTTGCAGGCAGCCATCGACGCCAACACGCGCAAGTACAGCCTGGCCATGGTGGGCAGCGTGCAAACCATCCTCGTCGAAGGCCGCTCGAAGAAGGACACGATAGATCGCGAGCTGCAAGGGCGCACGGAGAACAACCGCGTGGTCAACTTCGACGCCGGCCCGGACGCACTGCAGTTGGTCGGCCAACTGGTCGACGTGCGCATCACCGAAAGCCATTCCTACACCCTGCGCGGCGAACTCGTCGCCAGCGCACCCGCATTGAAAAGAGCCAGTTGAAAACCAAAGCCCCGATACAGCCGCAATACTTCATCCCCGAGCCGCTCGACAACACGCGCCTGGCCAATTTATGCGGACCACTCGATGAAAACCTGCGCCAGATTTCCGCTGCACTCGACGTGACGATCTTCCGCCGCGGCGAGAAATTCATCGTCGGCGGCAGCAATGCCGAACGCGCCGTGGAAATCCTCGAGCAGTTCTACGCCATCGCCAACAAGGTCGTGCCGCTGGAAGAAGTGCAGCTGGCGCTGGTGGAACAGCGCGCCGGCCTGTCCGCTGCCTCGGAACACCACGCCAACGCGCCCATCAGCACCTTCGTGGAACCGGACATCGCCAGCCCCGTGCTGAAAACGCGACGCAGCGACCTGCGCGGGCGCACGCCCCACCAGATCGCCTACCTGCGCGACATTCTTGAACACGACATCAGCTTCGGCGTGGGTCCGGCCGGCACGGGCAAAACCTATTTGGCCGTCGCCTGCGCCGTCGACGCGCTCGAACGCGACGCCGTCAAGCGCATCATCCTGACGCGTCCCGCCGTCGAAGCAGGCGAGCGCCTGGGCTTCCTGCCGGGCGACCTGGCGCAAAAGGTCGACCCTTACCTGCGCCCGCTGTACGACGCGCTGTACGATTTGCTGGGCTTTGACCGTACGCAAAAACTGTTTGAAAAACAGGTGATCGAGGTCGCCCCGCTGGCCTATATGCGCGGGCGCACCCTGAACCACGCCTTCGTCATCCTCGATGAGGCGCAAAACACCACTGTCGAGCAGATGAAGATGTTCCTGACGCGCATCGGCTTTGGCAGCAAGGCCGTGGTAACGGGCGACGTGACGCAAGTCGACCTGCACAAGAGCCAGACGAGTGGCCTGATCGACGCCGTGCAGGTGCTGAAAGACGTGCGTGGCATAGGCTTTACGCAATTTAACAGTACCGACGTAGTGCGCCATCCACTCGTCGCCCGCATCGTCGACGCCTATGAAATGGCGCAGGCGGGCGGCGCCAACGCCGCCCAGTTACTTCCCCTGATCACACCCGCTAGTGCCAAAAATGTCCGAAAAAAATAAACTCTCACTGTCCGTACAATACCCGGATACGCGCCTGGAAACGCTGATCACGCGGCCCAAGATACGCCGCTGGGTCAAGGCAGCACTGTTCGCTCCGGCCGAATTGACCATCCGCTTCGTCGACGCCGAAGAAGGCCGTAGCCTGAACCGCGACTACCGCGAAAAGGACTACGCCACCAACGTGCTGACCTTCGCCTATAACGAAGGCGAAGAGTTGCATGACGACGAGCCGACGCGCGCCGACATCATCCTGTGCACGGACGTTCTGGAAAAGGAAGCGGCGGAACAAAAGAAAAGCGTGGAAGAGCACACGGCCCATTTGATCGTGCACGGCGTGCTGCATGCGCAGGGCTACGACCACATGGATGACGAGGAAGCAGCCGAGATGGAGGCACTGGAAACAGAAATCCTCGCGAAACTCGGCATTACCGACCCATACAAGGAGTAAGCACATGGGCACATGGGCGCTAGATGCCTTCGGCAACGACTACGCCATGGATTGGGCGCAAGACTTGCACGAATACAAAACCTTGGAACTACTCGATACCACGCTCGATAACGTCATCGACAGCCAGGAAGCCGAACTGGAAGCGCCGTTCGCCGCCGAGGCGCTGGCCGCACTGGAAGTGATGGCGCGCCTCCTGGGCAAGCCGGGCGAGGACGACCCGGCCACAGCCGAAGTGGACGAATGGGTAGCCGCCTGCAAGAAGAAAGTCACGCCGCCGCTGCTGGAAAAGGCGCGCATGGCGTTCGACAAGATCGTGGCCGAGTCGTCGGAACTGCGTCAGCTGTGGCAGGAAAGCGAACATTTCGCCGACTGGCAGGCGGACGTGGCGCACTTGCGCGGCCGTGTGCTGGGCCAGGAAACGGCGTAAAAGATCGCGCAACGGCGCACTTCAACGTATTAAATTTGCATCAAAAGCGGGGAAATCCGGTAAAGCTCTGCTTTTGGTGTATCCTATATCCCTTCGCAACAACGGCTCACGCCTCCTATGCCCGAGCACCCTAGTGGCGTCAAAACTGACGTCAAGCCCCACCGGTCACTGTTTGAACGCCTGACCGCACTCATTTCCCCCGAGCCAGAGAACCGTGCAGAATTGCTCGATGTTCTACACGATGCGCATGAACGCAAGCTGATCGACGCCGACGCCCTGTCGATGATCGAGGGCGTGTTCCAGGTGTCGGATCTCTGTGCGCGCGACATCATGATTCCCCGCTCGCAAATGGATGTCATCGACATCAGCAAGCCGATCGAGGAATGGATGCCGGAAGTCCTGTCGACCGCCCACTCGCGCTTCCCCGCGATCGAAGGCGAGCGCGACAAGGTCATCGGCATCCTGCTGGCGAAAGACTTGCTGCGTTACTACGCAGAAGAGACTTTCGACGTGCGCGACATGCTGCGCCCCGCCATCTTCATCCCCGAATCGAAACGCCTGAATGTGCTGCTGCGCGATTTCCGCGCCAATCACAACCACATGGCCATCGTCGTTGATGAATACAGCGGCGTCGCCGGCCTGATCACCATCGAAGACGTGCTGGAACAGATCGTCGGCGATATCGAGGACGAATACGACTTCGATGAAGCCGAGGACAACATCCTCTCGCTCAAGGAAGGTCAGTTCGGCCCGCGCTGGCGCGTCAAGGCGCTCACCGAGATCGAACAATTCAACGAAGAAGTGGGCAGCCACCTGATGGACGACGATGTCGACACCATAGGCGGCCTGGTCTCGAAGTACCTGGGTCGCATGGCGCACAAGGGCGATATTTTTGACCTCGGCAATTTGCGCTTCGAGGTGCTGCGCGCCGATGCGCGCCAGGTGCACGTGCTGCTCATCGAGCGCCTGCCCAACGTACCGGAACTGGAACTCTGACATGCGCGTGCTGTAAATGCGTTTCAGACGCTCAGATCCCAACGCTCCCGCCAAACCGCCGCGCAGCACATGGGCGCGCATGCTCACTGCCGCCATCGCCGGCGCCGTCGCGGTGCTGGCGTTCGCCCCTTTCGGCTACTGGCCGCTGCAAATCCTCAGCCTGGGCGTGCTGTTCTACCAGGTGCTGCGCGCCGCGAACGTCAAGAGCGGCGCGCTGATCGGCTGGGCCTACGGCTTTGGCTGGTGCGCGGCCGGCACCCACTGGCTATACATCTCCATGCACCGCTATGGCGACATGGCTGCGCCGCTGGCGGCCATCGCCGTGGCCCTGCTGGCGCTCTTGATGGCCATCTACGTGGCGCTGGCGATGGGTGCGGCCTCCTGGCTGCGCCAGCGCTGGGTCCTTTCGCTGCCGACAATGACGCTGTTGATCTTGCCTTCGCTGTGGACTCTGTTCGAATGGACGCGCGGCTGGCTATTTACCGGCTTTCCGTGGCTCGCTACCGGCTACGCCCATAACGCCAGCCCGCTGGCCGGCTTTGCCCCCATCCTCGGTGCGTATGGCCTGGGCTGGCTGGCGGCGCTGTCCGCGGGCGCCCTGCTCTTGCTAGTCCACCCGCTGCGCCGCACGCGCTGGAGCGCGCTGGCCGGCCTGATCGCGCTGTACGCGGCCGGCCTTGGCCTGCAGTACTTCAACTGGACACATCCAATCGGGCGTCCGATCACGCTACGCCTGTTGCAGGGCAATGTGCCGCAGCAGCAGAAATTCGATCCCGGCTTCGTCCTCGGCGCCCTGCAGATGTACCAGAGTGCCATCACCAGCGCGCCGGCAGACCTGATCGCCACGCCGGAAACAGCCGTTACCGTGCTGCCGCACCAGCTGCCACCGGGCTACCTCGATAGCCTGAGCGCTTACGCGCAGCAGACGGGCAGCACGATTTTGCTCGGCATGCCGGTGCTCGACGAACAGCAGCGCTTCTACAATACGGCACTGGGCATCACGCCCAACAGCGCGACAGGCCCTTACTACCAGTACCGCAAGCACCATTTGGTCCCGTTCGGCGAGTTCGTGCCGCCCGGCCTGCACTGGTTTGTCGCCATGATGGCCATCCCGCTGGGCGACATGGGCCGCGGCGCCGAGGTGCAGGCGCCGCTCCAGGTGCGCGACCAGTTGGTGCTGCCGAATATCTGCTACGAAGACCTGTTTGGCGAAGAAATCGCGGGACAGCTGGCCAGCGCCCACCGCAATGGCAAGCAGTCGGCGTCGGTGCTGCTCAATATGTCGAACCTGGCCTGGTTTGGCGACTCGATCGCCATCCCGCAGCATCTGCAGATTTCGCAGATGCGCAGCCTGGAAACGGGGCGCCCCATGCTGCGCTCGACGAACACGGGTGCCACCGCCGTGATCGACGGCAAGGGCATCGTGCAAAGCCTGTTGCCGCCGGAGCAGCAAGCCACCCTGGTGGCCAAGGTGCAAGGCATGGGCGGCATGACGCCATACATTTTGTATGGCAATAAACTGCTGCTGGCGCTGACCGCGCTGGCACTGCTGACGGCCTTCCTGCGCTCGCGCGCTGCCCGTCGTGGCCGCGCCGCGCAGCAATCAGCGGCCGATATTGCCCGAAGAGTCACAGTGGGCCCGTAAAAACCGCTAAAATTAGCAAAACTCCGGCCCGGACGCGCTTGTTAGCAGCGTGCGGGCTTCAAGCAACCCATAACAAAGCGCAGCCTCGCGCGCGGCGAACTCATACGATGCTCACATTTCAACAAATTATCCTGACCTTGCAAACCTATTGGGACAAGCAAGGTTGCGCCCTGCTCCAGCCTTACGACATGGAAGTCGGCGCCGGCACCTTCCACACCGGCACCTTCCTGCGCGCGATCGGACCGGAACCATGGCGCGCCGCCTATGTGCAGCCATCGCGCCGCCCGAAAGATGGCCGCTATGGCGAAAACCCGAACCGCATGCAGCACTACTACCAGTACCAGGTGGTATTGAAGCCGGCGCCGGAAAACATCCTCGACCTGTATCTGGGTTCGCTGGCCGCCTTGGGCCTGGACTTGCAGCAAAATGACGTGCGCTTCGTCGAAGACGACTGGGAAAGCCCGACGCTGGGCGCCTGGGGCCTGGGCTGGGAAGTCTGGCTGAACGGCATGGAAGTGACCCAATTTACCTACTTCCAGCAGGTCGGCGGCCTCGATTGCAAGCCCGTGCTGGGCGAGATCACCTACGGCATCGAACGCCTGGCCATGTATTTGCAAGGCGTGGAAAACGTGTATGACCTGGTGTGGACCGAGTGGGAAGAAAAGGGCGCAGCCGGCGAAACGGTGACCAAGAAGCTGACCTACGGCGATGTCTTCCACCAGAACGAAGTCGAGCAATCGACTTACAACTTCGAGCACGCAAATACCGACTTGCTGTTCGAACAGTTCAGCAACTACGAAGCGGAAGCGAAGCGCTTGATCGAACTGCAACTGACACTGCCGGCCTACGAGAAAATCATGAAGGCCTCGCACAGCTTCAATATGCTCGACGCGCGTGGTGCCATCTCGGTGACGGAACGGGCCGCCTATATCGGCCGCGTGCGCACCCTGTCGCGCCTGGTGGCGCAAGCGTATTACGACTCGCGCGAGCGCCTCGGTTTCCCGATGCTGCCCGCCGCAGACCAACCCGCCGCCGCTTGATTGCCCAGCCTATACACCGCCGTACCAGACAAGAACACCATGAACCAAACACTGCTCATCGAACTGCTGACCGAAGAACTGCCGCCGAAAGCGCTGGCCAAACTGGGCGCCGCCTTCACCGCCGGCATCGTCAATGGCCTCAAAGCGCGCGACTTCCTGGAAGCCGACAGCGTCGCTACCAGCTATGCCTCGCCACGCCGCCTGGCCGTCTCCATCACCAACGTGCGCGAAGTGTCGCCCGATAAATCCATCCGCGAAAAAATCCTGCCCGTCTCCGTGGCGCTGGACGCGAATGGCAACGGCACGCCGCCGCTGGCCAAGAAACTGGCTGCACTGGGCTTCCCCGAACTGACGCTGGCCGAACTGGAACGCGCCGCCGACGGCAAGGCAGAAAGCTTCTTCTACACCTATACGGCAGCGGGCAGCGAACTGGCCACCGGTGCGCAAGCAGCATTGAGCGAGTCCGCTGCCAAGCTGCCGATTCCAAAACTGATGAGCTATCAGCGCCCGGACGGCACGAGCGTGCAATTCGTGCGCCCAGCCCACAGCCTGATCGCCCTGCACGGCATCAACGTGCTGCCTTTGACCCTGCTGGGATTGACGGCTGGCCGCAGCACCTTGGGCCACCGCTTCCTCACCGACGGCAAGGCTATCACCATCGCGCACGCGGAAAACTATGCAGCTGCCCTGATCCTCAACGCCAGCGTCATCGCCAGCAACGAGGAACGCAAAGAGCGCATTCGCGCCCAGTTGCTGGACAAGGCAGGCGCCGACCAGGTGCTGATGCCCGAAGCGCTGCTCGACGAAGTGACCGCGCTGGTCGAATGGCCAGTCGTGTATGAATGCCATTTCGAGGAAGAATTCCTGGCCGTGCCGCAGGAATGCCTGATCCTCACCATGCAGACGAACCAGAAGTATTTCGCGCTGACCGATAGCGAAGGCAAGCTGCGCTCGCGCTTTTTGATCGTCTCGAACATCGAGACGGACACGCCAGAACACATCATCGGCGGTAACGAGCGCGTCGTGCGCCCGCGCCTGTCGGACGCCAAGTTCTTCTTCGAGCAAGACAAGAAAAAAACCCTGGCATCGCGTTTGCCGCTGCTAGCCAACGTGGTCTACCACAACAAGCTGGGCACGCAAGCGGCACGCACAGAGCGCGTCAAGTCGCTGGCCGGCGCCATCGCCGCCAAGCTGGGCTACGACGTGGCACTGGCCGAACGCGGCGCCCTGCTGGCCAAGGCCGATCTGCTGACCGACATGGTGGGCGAGTTCCCGGAACTGCAAGGCATCATGGGTACGTATTACGCGCGCCATGACGGCGAGCCGGAAGACGTGGCACTGGCCGCTTCCGAACACTACCAGCCGCGCTTTGCCGGCGACAACCTGCCGTCGAGCGCCACCGGCACCGCCGTGGCCCTGGCCGACAAGCTCGAAACCCTGGTTGGCATCTGGGCTATCGGCCTGGCGCCCACAGGCGACAAGGACCCGTTCGCGCTGCGCCGCCACGCCCTGGGCGTGCTGCGCATGCTGCTGGAAAAACGTTTGCCGCTGTCGATCCAGGGCTTGCTGGCTGACGCTGCCGCGCAATTTTCCACCATCGCTGGCTTCAAGGACCCGGTGGCGGACGTCACTATCTTCATGCTCGACCGCCTGCGCGGCATCCTGCGTGAACGCGGTTTCTCGCCAAATGAAATCGAAGCCGTCGTGGCGCAAAATCCAGACCGCCTGGACGACATCGTGCAGCGCCTGGAAGCGGTGCAGGCATTTGCCGCCCTGCCCGAAAGCGCCTCGCTGGCCGCCGCCAACAAGCGCATCACCAACATCCTGAAAAAGAATGAGGAAGCCGTCAACCAGGTCGCCGCCGGTGGCGTGAACGTGGCCCTGCTGCAGGACGAAGCGGAGAAAAAACTCGCCGCAGCCGTCTCGCGCGTGCAGCCGGAAGTCGACGCGGCCTTTGCCAAGGGCGACTTCACCAGCACCCTGCAAACGCTGGCGCAGCTGCGCGACGACGTCGATGGCTTCTTCAACGACGTGATGGTAATGGCCGAGGATGTCGCCCTGCGCAACAACCGCCTGGCCTTGCTGTCGTCGCTGCACGGCATGATGAACCGCGTGGCCGATATTTCCAAGCTGGCGGCATAATGGGCACTGCGGCGCTGAAACTGATTATTCTCGACCGTGACGGCGTCATTAATCATGATTCGCCGGACTTCATCAAGTCGCCAGCCGAATGGCAGCCGATTCCCGCTTCGCTCGAAGCGATAGCCCGCCTGAACCAGGCCGGCTATCGCGTTATCGTCGCCTCGAACCAGTCGGGCATCGCGCGCGAGTACTTCGACATGACGGTGCTGAACGCGATCCATCAGAAGATGCATACCATGGCGCAGCAAGTGGGCGCCGATATCGACTCCATCTTCTTTTGCCCGCACGCGGGCGCGGACAATTGCGACTGCCGCAAGCCGAAACCGGGCATGTTCCATGAAATCTCGAAGCGCTACAACACCAGCCTGAAAGGCGTGCCCACGGTTGGCGATTCGCTGCGCGACCTGCAAGCCGGTTTCATCAGCGGCTGCGTGCCCTACCTGGTCTTGACGGGCAAGGGCGAAAAAACCAATGAAACGGGTGGCCTGCCACCTGGCACCCAGGTCTTCCCCGACCTGGCCGCTGTGGTCAGCCACCTGCTCAAGGCAGCAGCGGCGCCAGCGCCCTCCATGGCATTCAGTATCTAATTTTCGGAGAACCGCATTGCGTAATATTTCCCTGTTCCTGCGATCCCTGCTATTCATGAGCATCATGATCGTAGCCACCATCGTCTGGGCCTGCGTGTGCTTTTTTGCAGCACCATTGAGCTACAACAAGCGCTATTGGGTCACCTCGCGCTGGAACGTGTTTATCCTCTGGTGCGCCAAGGTCATCTGCGGCATCCGCTATGAAATCAAAGGCGCCGAGAACTTCCCGGATGCACCGGCCATCGTGCTGTCAAAGCACCAGTCGGCCTGGGAAACCATCTTCTTGCTGCCCAGCCTGCCCCGTCCGCTGGTGTATGTATTCAAGAAGGAAATCCTGTACATCCCCTTCTTCGGCTGGGCCATGGCGCTGCTGCGCATGATTCCCATCGACCGCAAGCAGGGCAAACATGCCTTCAAGAGCGTGGTCGCGCATGGCAAACGTCGCCTGGCCGATGGCCAATGGATTATCATGTTCCCCGAAGGCACCCGCATTCCGGTAGGCCAGGCCGGCAAGTACAAGAGCGGCGGCACGCGTCTGGCAATCGCCACGGGCTCCGTGGTGGTGCCGATTGCACATAATTCAGGCGAATGCTGGCCCAAGCAGTCATTTCTCAAACGTCCGGGATTGATCACCGTGTCGATAGGCAAACCGATTTCGCCGGAAGGGCAAACCCCGGACAGCATGATGCAACAGGTGGAAAATTGGATAGAATCAGAAATGCGCGTCATTTCGCCTCACGCCTACAACGCTGGCTAGACGGCATCAGCGCGGTCATCCAGGAGCCGACCCTGCGCCAGCAGATGAAGACCATCAAGGTCGGCGACCAGCAACTGGATTTGTTCGCGCACGACGTCTCGACCAGCACGCCCCCGGTGGTGCGCCCCACGGCACCGCCAGCGCCGCCCGTGGCGCCACCGCTTCAGCATCGAACGTGGCCGGCAGTGCCCGTGTCACCTGTCGCGCTTCCTTCCTCACCTCATCTGCCTTCCCCGCCACGCACTGTCGATGGCCCTGTGCTGCGCCAGTTGCAACTGGGCAGCCACCTGATCGAATTCGCCCTGCGCCGCTCCACGCGCCGTTCCATCGGCTTCATGATCGACGATAACGGCTTGCGCGTCACCGCGCCCAAGCGCGTCACCCTGTCCGAGATCGACAATGCCATCCGCGCCAAGCAAAGCTGGATCGTCTCGAAGCTGCTGGAAAGGGGCGAGCGCAAGGTGCAGCGCCAGCAACGCCCACCCGTAGCATGGATCGATGGCGCCGTACTGCCCTACCTCGGTGGCGAGATCACATTGCGCTTGCACCAGGCACCGCGCCACCGCGCCAGCTTCCAGCGCGAGACCAATGAGCTGCACGTCTGGGTCACGCCCACGGGCAGCGAACAACAGTTGAAGGAAAAAGTGAAGGGCTGGTTCCAGCATGAAGCGCGCCAGTTGTTCGAAGCGCGGCTGGACCTGTATGCGGACAAGCTCGGTGTGCGCTACGATTCATTATCGCTATCCTCGGCCGGTACGCGCTGGGGCAGCTGCACCATCGAGCGCAAGATCCGCCTGAACTGGCGCCTGATCCACTTCGCCCTGCCGCTGATCGACTACGTGGTGGCGCATGAACTGTCGCACCTGCTAGAAATGAACCACAGCCCGCGCTTCTGGGCCACCGTGGAATCGATTTATCCCGATTACGACGGCGCCAAGCAGGCGCTGAGAAAGCGCTCGCAGGAATTGCCGGTGTTGTTCGCGTAGACAATATTGTTGGCGGCTGTCGGATTACGCGCTAGCGCGCTAATCCGACCTACAACTGCCATGACGGAGGTAGGTCGGATTAGCGCTACGCGCGTAATCCGACAACATTGTTGGCCGCACTGCCGTCACCGCAGCAACGGTTGAATAGCCGCGATGGTCCGCGGCGTAGCGCCACGGTGCTGGCTGGCAAACGCCAGCGCCTTTTGTCCCATCGATGCCAGCTGCGCGGGGTTTTGCAGCAGGACTGACGCTTGCGCCATCAGCGCGTCCGCATCGACCACTCGCGCGGCGGCGCCGGCGGCAATCGCCTGTTCGGTGACCAGCGCAAAGTTGAAGGTGTGCGGGCCGATCAGCACGGGCTTGCCCAGGGCCGCCGGCTCGATCAGGTTTTGCCCGCCCAGTGGCAGCAAGCTGCCGCCGACAAAGGCGCAATCGCAGGCCGCGTAGTACGCAAACATCTCGCCCATCGAGTCGCCCAGCAGCACCTGCGTGTCCGCCGCCACAAAATCGTCCTGCGCCAGGCCGGACCTGCGCTGCACGGCCAAGCCGTGCGTCAGCACCAGCTTTTCCACCTCGTCGAAGCGCTGCGGATGGCGCGGCACGATCAGCAACAGCACGTTGGCGGGCAGGCTAGCGCGGGCAAAGGCATCGAGAATCAATGGCTCTTCGCCTTCGCGCGTGCTGGCGCACAGCAGCACGGGACGCGCACCGATGGCGGCGCGCAGCGCCGCCCCCGTCGCCAGCGCCGCCGCGGGCACGACGACATCGAACTTGATGCTGCCCGTCACGACCACGTTCTGCACGCCCAGCACGCGCACGCGCTCGGCATCATCGTGCGTCTGCGCCGCCACCAAGGTGATGCCGCGCGCCGCATCGGTGATGAGCTTACCCAGGCGCTGCGCCTTGCCCAGCGAGCGCTGCGACAATCGCGCATTGGCCAGCACCACCGGCACCTTGTAGCGATTACATTGGTGGATCAGGTTAGGCCACACTTCCGTCTCCATCAGGATGCAGATGCGCGGCGCGAAATGGCGGATGAAACTGGCCGGCATGGCACCGGTGTCGTACGGCAGATAGCTTTGCACCAGGCGCACGCCGTGTTTTGCAAACAGGGACTTTCCCGTGGCACGCCCGGTGGGCGTCATGTGCGTGAGGACGATACGGCAATCAGGCCATGCGGCCAGCAAGGCATCGATCAACGGTTCGGCCGCGCGCGTCTCGCCGACGGAGACGGCGTGCAGCCAGAGCGTCGGCATCCGGCATTTGGGCAGGCGGCCATATAAACCAAGGCGCTCGCCCCAGTGCTGGCGGTAGCCGGGTTCCCGGCGTCCGCGCAGCCACAGCCGCGCCAGCACCAGGGGCAATGCCAGCCACCAGGCGAGGGTATAAAAATGTCGCATGATTGTTCAATATTAAAGTCAGGCAGGTGGATGCTCGGCCAGCAGGTGCTGCACTGCGGCCAGCACTTGCGGCACGCCCGGTGGCGCCCCCGTGTCGCCCAGGTTGATGATGTTCGGCGACCAGTTACCTTCTGTTTTCCAGCGCGGTGAATCGGCGTAGATTTCCACCGTCGGACGCACAAAGGCGGCGGCGATATGCGTGAGCCCCGTATCGACGCCGATCACCAGCGCCGCCTGGCGCGCCAGCAGGGTTGCCTCGCCCATCGACAGCTTGGGCAGCACGCGCGCATTCGGCAGGCCGGCCGCCAGCACTTCTGCTTCCGCTTTTTCCTTGGGCGAACCCCAGGGCAGCAAAATTGGCATCGGCGCCAGCGCCTGGCCGAGGGCGATCCAGTTTTCCGGCGCCCATTTCTTGGCGTCGCGCGCAGTGCCGTGAAAATATACGGCATACGGCGCAGCGCCCATCCAATCCGGACGTGGCTCTCTGCCCGACACTTTCGGCAAGCCAAAATCGGCAGGCGTGTCGGCCGAGTAGCCGAGTGCGGCGGCGGCCACCAGGCGGCCGCGCGTTACCGCATGCGTACGCGGGTCCAGCGCAATGCTTTTCGTATGGAACAGGCGCGAAATGCCTTCGTAACCTGAACCTTCGCTGCCGTTCGCCAGGCCGACCTTGTGCCCGCCAGGCGCCAGGCGTGCAGCGCCCATGATGATGCCCGTCTTGAGCAAGCCCTGGGTATCGAACACATAATCGTAGCGCGTCTGGCGCAGGCTACGGAAAAAAGCGGCGATTTCCGCGCGCGTCTCCTTCTTGCCCAGGCTCTTGCGCCAGCGCCGCAGCGCGAACGGAAAAATGGTATTCACGCGCGGGTTCAGGCGCACCAGACTGGTGTAGCCTTCCTCGACCACCCAGTCGATACTTGCATCCGGATACTGACGCGCGATGTCTGCCACCATCGGCAAGTTATGCAGCACGTCGCCCAGCGAAGATACCCGCACCAGCAGAATTTTCAAGGGCGCCTGTGCGCCAGATTGACCGGCCATGCTGTCAGAACGGCAAAATAGCGTCAGGCTTGGCGGCCAGGATCACGCTCTTGAACTGTCCCTGGATGCGCGCCAAGGCTTCCGGCGTTTCCGCTTCGAAGCGCATCACGATCACCGGCGTGGTGTTCGATGAACGGGCCAGGCCAAAGCCGTCCGCATACTCCACGCGCAAGCCGTCGATGGTGATAATCTGTTCATTGCCAGGGAAGACTGCGTCGCGGCGCAGCATGTCCATCAGCGCGACGTTCTCGCCTTCCTGCAATTCCAGGTGCAGTTCCGGCGTGCTGTCGGACTGCGGCAGGGAATTGAGCAGGGCCGAAGGATGCGCTTCGCGCGTGAGAATTTCCAGCAGGCGCGCAGCCGAATACAGGCCGTCGTCGAAACCGTACCAGCGGTCCTTGAAGAAGATATGGCCGCTCATTTCGCCGCCCAGTGGCGCCCCCGTCTCGCGCAGCTTGGCCTTCACCAGCGAATGCCCCGTCTTGTACATCAGCGGCACGCCGCCATGCTTGCTGATCCATGGTGCCAGGTGGCGCGTGCATTTGACGTCATACAATATCTGCGCGCCCGGATGGCGGGTCAGCACGTCGGCGGCAAACAGCATCATCTGGCGGTCAGGGTAAATGATCTGGCCATCCTTGGTGACCACGCCCAGGCGATCGCCATCGCCATCGAAGGCGATGCCAATTTCCGCATCTGTCTCGGCCAGGCAGCGGATCAGGTCTTGCAGATTTTCCGGATGCGCGGGATCCGGATGGTGGTTCGGGAAATTGCCATCGACGTCGCAAAACAATTCGATGACCTCGCAGCCCATGCCACGGAACAAGTCGCCCGCAAATGCGCCGGCCACGCCATTGCCGCAATCGACAGCGATCTTGATCGGGCGCGCCAGCTTGACGTCACCCAGGATGCGCTCGAGGTAGGCGGCGCCGATATCGTGCGTGGCATAGCTGCCCGGCGTTTCACTGGCGCTACCGTCGTGGGCGACAATGCTGTGATACAGCGCCTGGATCGCTACACCGTGGATCGCTTCGCCGGCCAGCACCATCTTGAAACCGTTGTAATCGGGTGGATTGTGGCTACCCGTGACCATGATGCCGGAGCGCGTGTCGAGCACGTTCGTGCCGAAGTAGACCATCGGCGTGGCGACCACGCCCAAGTCGATCACGTCGATGCCCGCAGCCTGCAAACCCTGCGCCAGCGCCGCCGTCAGTTCAGGCCCCGACAGGCGACCATCACGACCGATCACGACCCGCTGCTCGCCCTTGGCCAGGGCGGCCTGGCCAAATGCCTGACCAATCTTGTAGGCCACGCTGGCATCAAGAGTTTTAGCGATGATGCCGCGAATATCGTAGGCCTTGAAGATCGTTTCAGACAATGGAAGCATGGTGTGGACGCTATGAGTAAAGGTATCGATGGGAGGCATGGCAAGGGAAGCGCATCACTAGCAGCTTGCCACTGTGCCAAGAGTATACCGAATTATACGCGCAGCAGATCGATGGACTTGTCCGATTCCACCCACTTTTTGACCCACCGCGGCTGGCGGCCACGGCCTGTCCATTGTTCAGTCGCATTGTCAGCATTGCGGTAACGTACCGCGACTTTGCCCATGCGCGGTTGCAAACCGTCGAGCATCAGCTGTTTCAGCGCAATGCCCGCTTGCTGCGCGATAGCCATAATCTGTACGCGCGCCTTGTTCAAATCTTCACGCTCGCGGCTGATCAATTCCTGCTTCACATTATCTTCCAGCTTGCGCAATGCCAGCATCGTCATGGTCGACAGATCCATCGCGTATATCCTTGACGTTCAGTTCAACAAAAAGCGGTGAAACGTTTAGGCTAAAGTAAATACCAATACGAAAAACTCGCACCCGGCCTTTCCCCTGCGACCGATCGTTCGCGCAAGCGGGACTCTGCCGGGAATGCATAGCACGCCATAGTGCAAGCATGCTTATAATGCAGGCGCGTCGCTCACTTCAACTCGGCACCTATGAAAACTTACTTTATCGGCGATCTGCAAGGCTGCCATGCACAAACCGTCGAACTGATCGAACGGATCGAGGCAGCGGCGGATGGTCCATACCGACTCCTGTTCGCGGGCGACTTGATCAATCGCGGCCCGGACTCGCTGGCTACCTTGCGCCACGTGCACGCACTGGCGCAGCAGGGTCTGGCCGACAGCGTCCTGGGCAACCATGACTTGCACTTGCTGGCCGTGGCCAACGGCATCCGGCCCGAGCATGCCTCCGATACGCTATCCGAGATCCTCGACGCGCCCGACCGCGAGCAATTGCTCGCCTGGCTGCGCCAACGTCCACTCGCCTTGCAGCAGCAGGGCCATGTGCTTGTGCATGCGGGCTTGCTGCCGCAATGGAGCGCGGCCCAAGCCCTGTGCCTGAGTGAAGAAGTATCGGCCATGCTGCGCAGCGACGACTGGGTGGCCTTCCTGCGCACCATGTACGGCAATGAACCGGCTGCCTGGCGCGACGACCTGCAGGGCGCTGACCGGCTGCGCTGCATCGTCAACGCCATGACGCGGCTACGCTTTTGCACGCCAGACGGCGTGATGGACTTCAAGATGAAAGAGAGTGGCAGCGCGCCAGAGGGCTCTGGCCTGCTGCCCTGGTTCGACGTGCCGGGCCGGCAAAGCGCCGGCGACACCGTCGTCTTCGGCCACTGGTCGGCGCTGGGACTGCAATTGCGGGCGCACCTGATCGGCCTCGATAGCGGCTGCGTCTGGGGTGGGAAACTGTCCGCCGTGTGCCTGGAAGACCGCTCGCTGCTGCAAGTCGACTGCCCCGCCTTCCGGCAGCACAGTGGCAAGCAGTAAGCTGTATTGCGCGCATATGCTTAATCGGAATCGGTCGTTGGCCTTGCCGCGCGTGGCCCGTATGATGCAACTTTTATGATGCAGCTTTTGCCCGTGCCATCCCATGCATCCTGATACCGACAGACTGGCGCGCTGGCTGCTCGGCAGCCTCGATCTCGACACCGCCGTGCTGCATGTGGGCCAGTACTGCGGCCGCTGGCGCGCTTCCACGGCGGGCCGGGAACTGGGCAGCTTTCACCTGGTGCTCGATGGCCACTGCTATTTGCATCTCGATGGCGCTGCGCCGATTGCGCTCGGCCCTCGTGATGGCGTCTTCCTGCTACGCGACTTGCCGCACTTCCTCAGCCCTCACAGCGATCCGTTGCAGGCGCTGAACGCGCTGAACGCGCACGCTATGCTGCCGCTGCAGGCCGTCACCGACCAGCCGGCGACGGCGCTGGCCTGCGGCTTCTTCCAATTTCGCGGCGCTCTTTCCGCGCTGATCGTCGACTCCTTTCCACCGTATCTGCTGATACGCGGCGACGCGCCCGCCTTCGCCGCTGCCGCCGCGCTGTTCGACCTGATCCTGGCAGAGGCTGGCGGCGACCCGGAACAACCGTCGCCGCTCATCGCAAGCCTGGTCGAACTGCTATTTTTTTATCTGATACGCCATGTGGCACAAGGTGAGCAGATGGCGGCCGGCCTGCTGTCGCTGCTACACCAGCCTGCGTTTTCGCCGCTGCTCGAACGCATGCTCGACGCCCCTGCCGATGACTGGTCGATCGAGAACATGGCCAAGGCCGCCTGCATGTCGCGCGCCAGCTTCTGCAAACATTTCGCCAGCGCCAGCGGCCACTCGCCGGCCCAGTTCCTGCTCCTGCTGCGCATGAAGATCGCCGCGCGGCGCCTGCACGATGGCATCTCCGTCGAACGCACGGCCGAACTGGTCGGCTATCGCTCGCACGCCGCCTTTACGCGTGCCTTCAAACGGGTCACGGGCGAACAACCGGGCGCCTATCGCCGCGACCAGCGCCAGCGCCAACTGGCCAGCTGAGGTTCAGCTAAGGTTCAGCTAAGGTTCAGCTGAAATTCATCCTGACATCAACGGTGAGGCAATCAAAGACGAACGAGCACAAAAGGACGACGCTGACGTCTGTTGCGTGCACGGCATGGCCGATATAATGGCGAGGTGAATTATCAACTTAGCAATGTCCCCCATGTCCCGTCTGACGCTGCACACTCTCGATACCGCCCCGGCCGATAGCCGCCCCTTCGTGGAGAAGGCCATCGCCAACAACGGCTACCTGCCCAACCTGATTGGCGTACTGGCCAATGCGCCAGTGGCACTGGAAACCTATCTGACTGTCGCGGGCATCAATGCGCGCACCAGCCTTAACCTGATGGAACGCGAAGTGGTGCAAATCACCGCCGCGCGCATCCATGGCTGCGATTTTTGCATCGCCGGCCATAGCGCCATTTCGCTGAAAAAGGCCGGCCAGACGCCCGACATCGTGCGCGCGCTGCAGCATGGCCAGCCGACCGGCGACGCCAAGCTCGACGCCGTTGCCGCCTTCGCCAGCGCCGTCATCGCCACGCGCGGCGCCGTCGCCGACAGCGAGTATCAAGCCTTCCTGGCAGCCGGCTATAACGAACAGCAGGCGCTGGAAGTCGTGCTGGGCATCAGCCTGGCCACGCTGTGCAATTTTTCCAACAGCCTGGCCGGCACGCCGGTCAATCCGCAATTGACGCCCTACCTGCCTGGCGCCGTCTGACATGGGCAAGCTCACTGAATGGCTGCACACGCATGCCGACCAGCTTGACCAATCATCGACACTGGCTGAAAACGTCCTGCCGGCACTGGCCGGCGAGCAGTTACTGACCATCGGTGTGCCGCAGGCATACGGTGGCGCGGGCGGCGACGTGCGCGACGCCATCAATGCCATCGCCAGCGTGGCCGCGCAATCGGTAACGGCGGCTTTTGTTTTCTGGGGCCAGCGCTGCTTCATCGAATTCCTGCTGCAAAGCCAGAACTGCGCGCTGGCCGAGCGGCGCTTGCCCAGCCTGCTGGCGGGCAAGCAGGCTGGTGCCAGCGGCCTGTCGAACGCCATGAAATTCTTGTCCGGCATCGAGCAGCTGCAAATCACCGGCGTGCGCCACAATGACGGCTTGCTGGTCGACGGCAGCCTGGCCTGGGTGACGAATTTGCGCAAGGCGGGCTTTGTCGCGGCGGCCGCCGTGGCACCCAACGACGGCGCACCACCGGCCATCGTCGCCTTTGACAGCAGCACGCCAGGCGTCCAGCGCAGCGACGACCTGGACTTGGTCGCCCTGCGTGGCAGCAATACCGCCTCGGTCAAGCTGACGCAGGTGCACATCCCCGCCGCTGATATCATCAGCGACAATGCGCCGGCCTGGCTGCCGCAAGTGCGCCCATCGTTCCTCGGCATGCAGTGCGGCCTGTCGATCGGCCTGGCGCGTGCCAGCCTGGCGCAGGCGGCGCAGATCTCGGCCGGCTCGCGCAACGCGCTCACGCCGCGCATCGAAACGCTGCAAGCGACGCTGGAGGCGACTGTCGCTACCCTGCTGGCCGGCGTGCACGATGGCCGCTTCAAGACGCAGGCGCCAGCCATGTTCCGCCTGCGCATACAGCTCGCTGAATTGCTGCAGCAAGCCTTGATGCTGGAACTGCAGGCGATGGGCGGGCGCGCTTACCTGAACGCGCAACAACAGGGCTTTGCGCGCCGCTGGCGCGAGTCGTCATTCATCCCCATCGTCACCCCCAGCCTGACGCAATTGCAAGCGGCCTTGCAGCAATTCGACAGCCAGCAGGCCGCAGCGGGAGCATCCGCATGACGGCAACGGCGCAAGACTGGGCGCTGCAGGCGCAAGAGCTCAGTTACGCCTATCCCGGCACGGCACCCGTGTTCCAGCATGTCTCCCTGGGCGTGCGCAAGCGTGAAATCGTCTGTCTGCTGGGCGGCAGCGGCTGCGGCAAATCGAGCCTGCTGCGCGTGCTGGCCGGCTTGCAGCCGCCATCGACGGGCGCCATTCAATTCCTCGACGCACCCATGCACGAACCAGACCCGCGCAGTGCCCTGGTGTTCCAGCAGGCGAGCCTCTTGCCGTGGCTAAATGTCACGGCTAACGCCGCCTTTGGCCTGGACTTCAAGCACCAGCCGCAACTGACGCGCGCAGCGCACCAGGCGCGCGTGGCGCAAGCCATCGAGGCGGTGGGCCTGAAGGGCCGCGAAAAGCTGTATCCGTCCGCGCTCTCGGGCGGCATGGCACAGCGCGTGGCGCTGGCCCGCGCACTGGCGCGCGAACCGGAACTGCTGTTCGCCGATGAGCCGTTTTCCGCGCTCGACGCCATCACCCGCGCCGAAATGCAGTCGCTGCTGGTCGACGTGGTGCACCGCTGGCATACGGCCGTGCTGCTGGTCACGCACGATATCGATGAAGCGATCCTGGTGGCCGACCGCATCTTGCTGATGGGCGGCAAGCCCGGCAACATCGTGCGCGAATGGCCGGTCGCCATCGCCCAGCCGCGCATCGGCCACAGCGCCGAAGTGATCGCCCTGAAAATGGATATCCTCGCCGCGCTGCAGGCACTGCAACTGCAAGATCAGGCCCACGCTGCCCATTGATGCACCCCGGCCCCTTAGTACCCTAGCACCTTATTGGAACCCATCATGTCCCTCCCCGACGATAACAAACCACTGCACATCTGCGCTTCCTCCGATTGCGATTGCGGCCTGACGCGGCGCGACTTCCTGCGCATGTCGGCCCTGGCCACGGCCAGCATCGCTTCGCCCCTGCTGTTCGCCGGCGACGCCATGGCCCAGCAAGGTCCGAAAGGCGACGACCAGCCCGTGAAAATCGGCTACCTGCCGATCACCGACGCCACCCCGCTGCTTGTCGCCCACGCCCGAAAAATGTTCGAGGCAGAAGGCTTGCAGGCGGAAACACCGCGCCTGTTCCGCAGCTGGGCGCAAATCATCGAAGCCTTCGTCGCTGGCCAGGTCAACGTCATCCATTTGCTGTCGCCCGCCACCCTGTGGGTACGCTATGGCGCCAAGTTCCCGGCCAAGGTCGTCGCGTGGAACCACGTCAACGGCTCCGCGCTGACGGTGGCCAACGAGATCAACCAAGTGTCCGAACTGGGCGGACGCACCGTCGCCATTCCGTTCTGGTACTCGATCCACAACATCTTGCTGCAGCAAATCCTGTCCGCGCATGGCCTGACCCCGGTCACGCGCGCGCGCAACGTAGCGATCAAATCGAATGAAGTCAACCTGATCGTGCTGGCGCCGGCCGAAATGGTCTCCGCCCTGGCCAGCAAGTCCATCGCCGGCTACATCGTGGCCGAGCCATTCAATGCGGCAGCGGAAAACGCCGGCATCGGCAAGATCCTGCGCTTTTCGGGCGATGTGTGGAAAAACCATGCGTGCTGCGTCACATTCCTGTCGGAGCGCGACATCAATACGCGTCCCGAATGGGCGCAGAAGGTAACCAACGCCATCGTCAAGGCGCAGCTGTGGACACGCTCAAACCAGGTCGACACGGCCAAGCTGCTGTCGAACGTGGGCGAACACCGCTACACGCCGCATCCGCTGCAGGTACTGACCAAGGTGCTGGCCACCACCGATTACGCCAGCTACGAAAAACAGGGCCTGATCGTGCACAAGAACTGGCAGCAGCGGCGCATCGACTTCCAGCCGTATCCATTCGCCTCGTACACGGAAGAACTGGTGCGCGCCATCGGCCGCACCAAGGTCGAGGGCGATACGCGCTTCCTGGCCAACCTCGATCCGAAGTTCGCCGCGCGCGACTTGGTCGATGACCGTTTCGTGCGCAAGGCCATTACCGCCGTGGGCGGCCCGGCTGCCTTCGGCTTGCCGGCCAACCTGCTGCGCAGCGAAACGGTGGCGGTCTGACGATGGCAAGCAAGTTGTTCACGAAATTCGGCCTGCCCCTGGTGGGCCTGGCCTGTGCTTTGCTGTTATGGTCCTGGGGCGTGACGACGCTGGAGAAATCCACGCCGATTGCGACCGCCTTTGCGCCGCTGCCCACGGCGCTGGCGCTGCGGGAAATGCTGGGCGGCGCAGATATCTGGCTGCACGTGGTACTGAGCCTGCAAAGGGTGGCCGTGGGCCTGGGGCTGGCCATCATCATCGGCGTGCCGCTAGGCGTGCTGGTGGCCATGTCGAAAAGCTTTTCCGGCGCGGCCATGCCGCTGTTCCAGCTGCTGCGCATGATTTCGCCACTGTCGTGGATGCCGATTGCCGTGATGGTGCTCGGCGTGGGCGACGCCCCCGTGTACTTCCTGCTGGCGTTTGCCGCCGTCTGGCCGATTCTGCTCAATACGGCGGCCGGCGTGGCGCGCCTCGATCCGAACTGGCTGCTGCTGGCGCGCAGCCTGTCTGCGACGCGCAGTGAAATCGTCTTCAAGATGATTTTGCCGGGCATCACGGCGGATATTTTGACGGGCGTGCGCCTGGCCATCGGCATCATCTGGATCGTGCTGGTACCGGCGGAAATGCTGGGCGTGTCTGCCGGTCTCGGCTACTTCATCCTCGATACGCGCGACCGCCTCGCGTATTCGGAACTGATGGCCGCCATCGTGCTGATCGGCATACTCGGTTTTATCCTCGACTACCTGGCCCGCGCCGCCCACGCGCGCTGGCTGCATGTGAAGAACTAAGCGGTTTTGTCCAGCGGCAGCACAGCGGCCACCGCCGCCTGCGTTGCCGCCGCCAGTTCGCGGCGGTGCGCGTCCAGCGTCGCCACTGGCGCCAAACAGGTCAGGCGCGCCGTGATGGGCGGACCGCTGAGGATCGCCACCATGCTTTGCGCAAAGCTCATCTCACCAATAAAATCGACGGCGTGATGCAACTGCCCCTGTGCATCCACATACACCAGCGCGAACGGCTGCACCGGCACTTGCGCATCGATGGCCGCCTCGAACAGGTTGGCGTGAAACGGCAGTATCTGTCCTTGCGCAGCAGTGGTGCCCTCGGGGAAGAAGGCAATGCGCTCGCCGGCCGTCAATTTATCTACCAGACCCTGAAAGATCAGGCGCAAATCACGCTTGCTGCCGCGCGAAATGAAGATGGTGCCGGCGCGCCCCGCCAGCCAGCCAAGAATCGGCCAGGCACGGATTTCCGCCTTGGCCACGAAACGGCAGGGATGAACGGCATTGATGACGAAGATGTCGAGCCACGAGACATGGTTCGCCACCACCATCGCATGCGCGAGGGCCGGCACACTGTCGGCCGGCTGCACCACGTGCACGCCGCAAATGTCGAGCAGCTGCGTCGACCAGCTGCGGATGCGCCGGTTGCGTCCTTCCAGGTCCAGCCAGGGAAAGAGCACGGCACTCTTGGCCATGCCGCAGCTGAGGTGAATGGCGATGCGCGCGAGGCGATAGGTAAGCAGAAGTTTCAAATGACACCAAGGTTGGAAGCAGCCCCAACAACAAAAACCGGGGTCGGACCCTCAGGGTCCGACCCCCAGCTCTTGGCCTTGGGTTCAAACAAAAAAATTAACGCTGAAAGGCTACCTGTCCAGCCACGATGGTCGCCTTGACGACGCCGCTCAGCTCATAGCCGAGGAAAGGCGTGTGCTTGCCCTGGCTTGCCAGCGAGGCCGACGACACGGTCCAGCGCGCGGCAGGATCGAAGACGCAAATGTCGGCCGCCTCTCCCACAGCCAGGCTGCCAGCCGGGATGCCGGCAACACGGGCCGCGTCCGACGTGACCTTGGCCACAGCGCGCGCCAGCGCACGGGCACCGCCTTGCGGCTGCTCCAGCGCATAGTCGTCGGCCCATTTCAGGGCCAGCGACAGCAGCAGTTCCAGGCCCGTGGCGCCCGGCGAAGCTTCGCCGAAGGGCAGCAGTTTTTCATCGTCGTCGACCGGCGTGTGGTCCGAGCACATGGCGTCCACCGTGCCGTCCAACAGGCCGGCACGGATCGCATCGCGGTCGCGCTGGCTGCGGAACGGCGGCGTGACGCGCGCGTTCGAATCGAAAAAGCCGATGTCGGCGTCCGTCAGGTGGACATGATGCACGCCCACGTCGCAGGTGACGGGCAAGCCTTCTGCCTTGGCAGCGCGGATCAATTCCAGGCCCGCTGCCGACGAAATGCGGCACAGGTGTACGCGCGCGCGGCTGGCGCGCATCAATTCGAAGATCGTGTGCAGGGCGATGGTTTCGGACATCACGGGCACGCCAGACAGACCCAGGCGCGACGCCAGCGGACCGCTATGGGCGATGCCGCCACGGCCAATGTGCGGATCTTGCGGGCGCAGCCAGACTGTGTAGCCGAAGGTGTTCGCATACTGCATGGCGCGCAACAAAACGGTGGTGTCTTCGATAGGCTCTTCCGCCTGCGCGAAGCCGATGCAACCGGCTTCCGTCAATTCCGCCATTTCCGTCAGCGACTTGCCCTTCAAGCCCATGGTCAGTGCGCCCAGCGGGTGCACGTGCGCCTTGTTCTGCGTCTTGGCGCGGTATTTCAGCATCTCCACCAGGCCAGGCTCATCTAACACCGGGTCGGTGTCCGGCGGGCACACCAGGCTCGTCACGCCGCCCTGCAGGGCCGCCTGCAGTTCCGATTCCAGCGTCGCCTTGTATTCGTAGCCCGGCTCGCGCAGGCGCGCGGACAGGTCGACCAGGCCAGGGGACACCACCAGGCCGGCCGCATCAAAGGTGGCGTCAGCCTTGAAACCGGCCGGGGCGCTGCCCACGGCCAGCACTTTGCCGTCGGCGATAAACAGGTCTTGCAAGCCATCGATGCCGTTGGCAGGGTCGATCAGGTGGCCGTTCTTGATATGTAGTGTCGTCATGCTCGCTTACTCGTCCTTGGGCTATCAGCCCTGATTACCAGCCAAAATACTCATCACCGCCATGCGCACGGCGATACCGAACGTCACCTGCGGCAGGATCACCGCCTGTGGGCCATCGGCCACGGCCGAATCGATCTCCACACCACGGTTCATCGGGCCCGGATGCATGACGATGGCGTCCGGTTTCGCCAGCGCCAGGCGCTCGGGCGTCAAGCCATAGCTCTTGAAATATTCCTGCGCCGACGGCAGCAGCGCGCCGCTCATGCGTTCATTTTGCAGGCGCAGCATGATGATCACGTCGACGCCCTTCAAGCCTTCATC
Source organism: Janthinobacterium sp. CG_23.4 (assembly GCF_029892305.1). Lineage (NCBI taxonomy): Bacteria > Pseudomonadati > Pseudomonadota > Betaproteobacteria > Burkholderiales > Oxalobacteraceae > Janthinobacterium > Janthinobacterium sp. CG_23.4. Next base: position 4,071,083 of record NZ_JARXUX010000001.1, read on the forward strand.
CATATTGGTGAAGGTGCGCACGCCCATCTGCTCCAGGCCGCCCGGCAACAAGGTGTGCGGGCCGATGGCGCGCACTTCGGGCACGCCCAGCGTGGTCAGCGCGTGGATATCGGAACGGGCCACGCGGCTATGCAGGATGTCGCCCACAATGGCTACCGTCAGGTTGGTGAAGTCCTTCTTGTAGTGGCGGATCGTGTACATGTCGAGCAAGCCCTGGGTCGGGTGCGCGTGGCGTCCGTCGCCCGCGTTGACGACGTGGACGTGCGGCTGCTTGGTGTCGACCAGGTGCTTGGCGATCAGGTAGGGCGCGCCCGACTGTGCGTGGCGCACGACGAACATGTCCGCATGCATGGCCGACAGGTTGTCGATGGTATCGAGCAAGGACTCACCCTTGCTGGCCGACGAAGCCTGGATGTTCAGGTTGATGACGTCTGCCGACAGGCGCTTCGAGGCGATCTCGAAGGTGGTGCGGGTGCGCGTGGAGTTTTCAAAGAACAGATTGAAAACACTTTTGCCGCGCATCAGCGGCACCTTTTTCACATCGCGGTCGGAAATGCCGACGAAGGACGAAGCGGTATCGAGGATGTGGTTGACGATAGACTTCGGCAAGCCTTCAATCGTCAGCAGATGTTGCAATTCGCCGTGTTTATTCAGTTGCGGATTAAGCATGGTGGGTATCTATGGTGAGCGTGAATTTTCCTGCGTCGGCTTGCTTCAGGACCAGGGCCTGACCCGCCGGCACGGCAGTGAAGGCGGCCACGAAATCAGCGGCCACCGGCAGTTGACGCTCGCCGCGGTCGACCAGGGCGGCCAGCATGATCTTGGCCGGACGGCCATAGTCGAACAATTCATTGATGGCAGCGCGCGTGGTGCGGCCCGTGTACAGCACGTCGTCGACCAGCAAGATGGTGGCGCCGGCCACGTCGAAACTGATTTGCGTCGGCTTCACGTCGGCATGCAGGCCTTTCTGGGCGAAGTCGTCGCGGTAGAACGACACGTCGAGCACGCCCAGGCGATCGAGCAGGTTCAGGTCGCGCGCCAGGCGTTCGGCCAGCCAGGCGCCGCCGGAATGGATGCCGACGATGGCCACATTGGGGATGCCCGCCAGGCCGCTTTGCACCTGCTGCAGCAAGACCGCGTACAGGGCCTCGGCGTCGAGTTGGGAAGGATTCGTAGGATGCGGCATAGAGTTCTTAGTCATTCAGGGATGGGGGCTAAGGTCAGATTAATAATTCGCGTCAAAATACTGTTGCAGGATAATGGCGGCGGCGCGGTCGTCGATGACTTCGCCGCGCTTGGCGGCGATGACGGCCGAGGAATAACGCTCATCGACCAGTTCTACCGGCAGGCTGAAGCGGCCGTGTACCTGGTTGGCGAAACGACGGCAACGCGCGCTCATGTCGTGTTCCGTGCCATCGGGATGGCTGGGCAAGCCCACCACGATGCGGCTCGCGCCCCATTCCTTGATCAGACTATCGATGGCGGCAAACTTTGGCTCATTGGCCGTGGCCGTGATCACGCTGAGCGGCTTGGCCTGGCAAATCATGCTATTGCCGATGGCCACACCGATACGTTTCAAGCCGAAATCGAAGGCGAGGATGGTGTCGATGGGCTCACTCGTCACAGCATTTTTCCATAATAAAGGTCAACATGGGTGTAGGGCATCCACCTCATGCGTGTCCAGCCTCGCTCGCCAACATGAGCGGATCGATACCCAGCAATTTGATGGCCGCCACGTAACGCTGTTCAATCGGGTAGTCGAACAGGATGTCGGCCGAGGCGCCCACCGTCAGCCAGCCATTGCGGCCGATCTCCTCTTCCAGCTGGCCCGGGCTCCAGCCCGAATAACCGATCGACACCAGCATGCGCTGCGGACCATCGCCCTTGGCGACGGCTTCGAGCACGTCCATCGAGGTGGTAAACGCGATTTCATCGGTCACCGTCAGCGACGAGGAATAATGCGCGCCCGGCGTATGGAGCACAAAGCCGCGGTCGTCCTGCACGGGGCCGCCGAACATGATCGGTTCCTTGATACTGGGCGTATCGCTGCCGGCCGCCAATGTCAGATCGATGCGGTCGAACAGCACTTCCATGGTCATATCGGTGGGTTTATTGATGACGACGCCCAGCACGCCGTTCTCATTATGTTCACAAACGTACACGACCGTGCCGCCGAAGATCGGATCTTGCATGGCCGGCATCGCAATCAGGAAATGATTGGCCAGATTCAAGGTGGAGGAAGCAGTCGCGGCCGTCTCACCCACACCCTGCATCAAACGATGACCTGGTAGAGTCTGCTCAATTTTACTCTTTTTCATACGCGATGCTCTCTCTGTGGGCTTGCTGGCAAGTCTTGCTTACCCCGCTATCGTACGCCTGGCGCCAGCTGCAGCACAGGCTGGGCGGCGCGCACCGTGATGCCAGGCGCTATTGTTGTTATGTTGTGATTTTGCTATAAATTAATGATTAATTCGTCATCAATTTACTTGGCCTCGCGGCTGCGCCATGCGCGCCTTGCAACTTGCGCAATATTGAGTATTACCGTGCTTGAGGGTCAACGCCACCGTGCTTGAGGACGTATCGCCATGCGCATTGTAAAATTGATTGCAGCATCGCTGGCGCACTTAAAACACCGTGAACACACGCGCTAGTTTACACTGAATTGCCACCGCAGCGATGCCAAAGGCACGACGCGAGCGAGCATAAAGCCCTGATGGCGGCAAAAAATGGCCTATCTTTGACTCTGAACACGCAAAATAATGACAATCAAGACTACCCTGGTGTGGTTCCGGCGCGATCTGCGCGCCTTTGACCATGCTGCATTGCATCACGCCCTGCGCCAGAGCCAGGCCGTGCACTGTGTCTTCGTATACGACACCGCCATCCTGGCAGCGCTGCCGCGCCGAGACCGGCGCGTCGATTTCCTCCATGCCAGCCTGGCCGAGCTGGCCGCCGAGCTGCGCCAGCTCGGCGGCGACCTGATCGTGCTGCATGCGGACGCCGCCGAGGCCATCCCGCGCCTGGCCGCCGAGTTGAACGCCGACGCCGTGTTTGCCAACCACGACTACGAACCGCAAGCGATCGCCCGCGACGCCCGGGTAGCCGCCGCGCTCACGCAAGAGGCGCGCCTGTGGTGCAGTTTCAAGGACCAGGTGATCTTTGAAAAGGACGAGGTGCTGACGCTGTCGGCCAAGCCGTACACGGTCTATACGCCGTACAAGAATGCCTGGCTGAAGAAAATGCGCGCCGAACCGGGCTGCCTGGCGCCGCTCGATATCGCGCCGCACGCGGCCAGCCTGGCACCGCCGCGCGACGGCACGCCGGCCCCCCTGCCCAGCCTGGGCGAGCTGGGTTTCGAAGCGAGTAACCTGGCCGAACTGGCGATACCGACCGGCATGTCGGGCGCCAGCGAACTGTTCGAGGATTTCCTGGCGCGCGTGGCCCGCTATGACGTGGCGCGCGATTTTCCTGCCCTGAAGGGGCCTTCCTACCTGTCCATGCATCTGCGCTTCGGCACTGTATCGCTGCGCTACCTGGTGCGCAGCGTGGTCGACTTGATGGACCGGGGCAGCGGCGGCGATGGCGCGCCCGTGTGGCTGGCCGAACTGATCTGGCGCGATTTCTACGCCATGATCTTGTACCAGAACCCGCATGTGGCGGGCGCTGCCTTCAAACCGGCCTACGACGCCATCGCCTGGGAAACGGGGCTTGAGGCCGATGCCGCGTTTGCGGCCTGGTGCGAGGGGCGCACCGGCTATCCGCTGGTGGATGCGGCCATGGCGCAGCTGAACCAGACAGGCTATATGCACAACCGCCTGCGCATGGTCACGGCCTGCTTCCTGATCAAGGATCTGGGCATAGACTGGCGTCGTGGCGAAGCATATTTCGCGCTGCATCTGAATGATTTCGACCTGGCCTCGAACAACGGCGGCTGGCAATGGGCCTCCTCGTCGGGATGCGACTCGCAGCCCTACTTCCGCATCTTCAACCCGGTCACGCAATCGGAAAAATTCGATGCGAACGGGCGCTTCATCCGCCGCTACTTGCCACAACTGAAGGCGCTGGGAGACAAGGAAATCCACGCCCCCTGGCTGGTGCCGCGCATGCTGCTCGAGCAAAAAAACATCGTGCTGGGACGCGACTATCCGGAGCCGATGGTGCAACATGATGAGGCGCGCAAGGAAACGTTGGCGCGCTATGCGGTGGTGAAGGTGGTCGCGTAATCCGGCCGGTGGTGGCGCCGGTTTACGCCGTCGTGCAAGAGCGTAGGTCGGATTGGCAGGGCAAGGCCGCGCGTAATCCGACAACATAGTTGGCGTTGGCGTCGATTACGCCACCTCACCGCCCAGTAAGCGCCCTACTTCGGCCAGCAATTCCGTTTCCTGGAACGGCTTGCCGAAATACGCATCGACGCCCAGTTCAAAGGCGTGCGCGCGGTGCTTGTCGGCGCTGCGCGAAGTGATCATGATGACGGGGATGGCGCGTGTCTTGTCATCGCTGCGCACATTGCGCGTCAAGTCAAAACCGTCCATGCGCGGCATCTCCACGTCAACCAGCAGTAGCGCAGGCAAGGCAGCCGGCTCCAGTGCATGCAGCTGCTCGAGCGCCTCGACGCCATCCTTGGCCAGCAGTACCTGATAGCCTTCGCGCTCGAACAGGCGCTGCATCACGCGGCGCACCGTCAGCGAATCGTCGACCACCATCACGCGCACGGCAGGCATGGCCAGTGCGCTGGAAGCGGCGTCCTGCTCGCTACTGGCCCGCGCATATTGCGACAGCAGTTCCGGATGATGTTCCAGGTGCTGCGCCAACGCCACCGGATTGAGTATCAGCACGATATCGCCCGTACCGAGCACCGTGGCGCCGGCGATGCCCGGCATGCGCGCCAGCTGCGGTCCCACATGCTTGACCACGACCTCGCGGTTACCGAGCACCTCATCGACCTGCAGCGCCAGCCTGTCATTGCCATTCCTGAGCAAGAGCACGGGCGCATAGCGCTGCATGGCCTGCATGGCCGCCGCCGCCGGCGGCGCGCCCAGCATGGACGACAAGTGGTGCAGCGCCAGCGACTGCCCGTGCGAGGTGATGCAGCCGGCCGCCTGCACCTGCTCCAGCTGCTCGCCTTTCAGATGCAGCACCTGCTCCACCAGCACCGATGGCAAGGCATACGTCTTGCCGTTTGCCGCCAGCAGCACTACTTGCGTCACGGCCAGGGTTAGCGGCAAGTGAATGGTAAAACGCATGCCCAGGCCGGCCTGCGTCAACGTTTCCACGCGCCCGCCCAGAGCCAGCGCTTCGGAGCGCACGATATCCATGCCAAAACCGCGTCCGGCCAGCTCGGTCAGGCTGTCTGCGGTGGAAAAACGCGGCGTAAAAATCAGCTCGGTCGCCTGCGCGTCGGTCAAAGGCGCGTCCGTCGCCAGCAGGCCGGCGCCATGCGCCTTGGCGCGGATACGCTCAAGGTCCAGCCCCGCGCCATCGTCGGAAAAGGCGATCGCCACTTCATTGCCCTGCTGACTGACCTGCACCAGCAGCTCGCCCGTCTCGCTCTTGCCTGCAGCCAGGCGCGCCGCGCGCGGCTCGACGCCATGCACGATGGCGTTGCGCAGCAGGTGCTCGAAGGGCGCCGCCATGCGTTCGAGCACACTGCGGTCGATTTCCACGCCACCGCCCCGGATGTCGAGATTGACGCGCTTGTCGACTTCCTTGGCGCATTGCCGCGCCACGCGGAACAGACGTTCGGCAATGCTGGCAAACGGCACCATGCGGATCTGCATCAGGTCGCGCTGCAATTCTCGCGTCAGGCGCGCCTGCAACACCAGATCGTCCGTTACCGCATCGACGCTGTGGCTGAGGTTTTCGTGGAACGAGGCCACGTCATTGACGCTTTCAGCCATCATGCGCGTGAGTTCCTGCAAGCGCGTAAAACGGTCGAATTCAAGTGGATCGAAATCACGCTCGCTACCGACGGCCATGCGCGAGGCGATCTGCGACTCGGCCTGCATCTCCACTTCACGCAGCTGGCGCCGCAAGCGCGCCAGGTTGTCGGAAAACTCGGACAGCGAAGCGCCCAGCACGCCAACTTCATTTTCCATCTTCGAGCGCGTAATCGACACTTCGCCAGCCTGGTTCACCAGGCGGTCGAGGATGTCGGCGCGCACGCGCACCAGCGCCGCCTTCGGTTCGAGCGCCGGCGTGTCTTCCATGCCTGGCAAGGGCAGCAAGGGCTGCTGCAACTGTTCGAACAGGTGCAGCGCATGGTCGTAGTGGGCCAGCAATTCATCGAAGGCCTGCGGCGTGGCAGTGCCCGCGTGCAGCATGTTTTCAATATGCGTCTCGATTTCATGGGCATGCTGGCCCAGGCGCATGGCGCCGGCCATGCGCGCACTGCCCTTGACGGTATGCAGAGTGCGCAGCAGCATCTGCGCCTGGCCACTGTCGTGCGGCTGTTGCTGCCAGCTACGCAGGGCCTCGCCGATCTGCGGCAACAAGTCGGCGCCTTCCTCGAGAAAAACGGACAATAAATCGAGGTCAAGTTCATCGCTGATACCGGCGCTGGCCGCCAACAGCGCGGTCGCATCGGCAGGCAAGATGGCAGACGCCAACGCTTCCGGCACCGCCTGCTCCAACGGCGGCGCATGCTCGAAGCCGGCGTCGAACAGGTCGTCGCTGCTACCGCGCTCGTGTGCCTGCGTCGGCACCGGCGCGACTGGCTGCAGCGCATCGGCGACGATGCTCGCATACACCGCCTGGAACAGCGTCTCGAGCTGTGGCACGGGACTGTGCGCCAACGCATCGGCGAGCGGCTCGCCATACGGCTCGATGGACGGTTCGATGGACGGTTCGACGCACGGCGCGACCGTCTGCACCGGTGTGCCGACGATGCTGGCGTAAGCGGCGGCAAACAGGGCGTCGAGCCGCTCTGCCTTGTCCTCGCCGGGTGCCGCCGTCAGGGCGCGCCACAGGGTGTTGAGCGCTTCGATCATGTCTGGCTGCGATGGCGCCAGGTCGCCCAGCGCAAACGCCTGCAGCATTTGCGCGATGCGCTGCGTGGCCTGCTCCAGCACATCGTGCTGCTCGGCGCGCAGGCCGGCCAGCGGCGGCAGCACCGTTTCGATCACGGTTTCCAGCGCGTGCGCCAGGTCGCGCAAAGACTGGAAACCGAGCGTACCCGACGTGCCCGCCAACGTATGCACGGTTTGCAACGCCTCCGCGCTGACGGCGCGCTGCTCATGGCGCCATTCGCCGAAGTCGCGCGTCAGCACGCGCAGCAATTCATCCGTCTCGGCCAGGTAGATGTTATACAAGGGTAGACTGATGCGCAGTTCACCGACGTGCTTGAGGTTATCGTCAGGCACCTCGTGCACGGCAGGCGCCGTGGCGGACGCAAAGCCGATCACATTACCATTGCCGAGCACCGGCGCGGCCGGGAGTGGCTTGCGCAGCTCGAACGGACCACCTTCGCGCACGCGTTCGGCGGCAGCCAGCAGCCTGCCAGGCTCGCGTTCGCGCCCTGCGCCACCTTCCAGTTCGGCCACCCATTCGCTAAGCTGGTACCAGCCGTAATTGAGCAGGGTAAACAGATCATCGCTGACAGGGCGCGCCTCGGCCAGCCAAGTATTCATGACACGCTCGATGGCGCCAGCCGCTTCAGCAAAGCGCAGCAGTCCGATCATGCGGCTGCTGCCTTTGAGGGTATGGAACGAGCGGCGCAACATGGCCAGGTGCTCGCCGCTGGCGACCTGCTCGCGCGGCAAGGCGAGCGTGGCATCGACAAAGGCCAGCACTTCGCGCGCTTCGCTGATGAAGATGTCGAGCATCTGCGCATCAAGCTCCGTCACTGCCGGTGCGCCATCGAGGCTGGCCGATGTCACGGGGGCCAAGGCTTGGTCGAGCAAGGGCACCGGCACGGCACCGGCTGCGGCGACTTTTTCAAATGGCAGGGCGCGGAAGGTGCCGGCGGCGGCATCGAAATGGAAGCGCCCGCTGGCAGCGGGCGCGTTACGGCCCAGCATGTCGACAAAAAAGCCCAGCGCACTGACATTTTGCGCGATCTCGTCGAGCGCCTCGGCATGCATATCCGCACTGCCAGCGTTGCGGGCCAACTGCTGCACGGCGGCATCGACCTGCAGCACGGCGGCACAGGCATCTTCCTGTCCCAGCCCGGCCAGTTGCTGCTGCAACTGTCCCAGCACGGGTGCGACGCCATCGAGCGCCCCCGCCGCCGCCCGCGAGGCATCCACGTAATACGCATTGAGCACCTTTTCTACCTGACGCAGACCCGTCTTCATTTGCTCGGCCAGCGCGGCGACGCTCTGCCCCTGTTCAATCTGACGCGACAACTCGCCGGCGCTGCAAGCTGGCGGCGCTTCGCCGGCGAGCAGCGCCTGCAGGCGCGCGGCGATGGTTTCCGCATTGCCGGCAAAATCGTCGGGCAGGCGGCGCACCTGCGCCAGCCCCGTGTCGGCAAACAGCAGCGCCATGCCAATTTCATTTTCCAGGGCAGCACTGCGCCCACTGGCCACCGCTAGCCGCGCCACGAGCGCGCATTGGCGCAGCAGGCTGGCCAGGGCCGGCTGCCTCAATATATCGCTCTGTGCCGCCACCTGCTGCAGCGACTGCTCGAATGCCAGGCCCAGGGCGGGATCGAGGTCGGCTTGCGCCAGACGGCTCCAACTGACGCGTGCCTGCGCCAGGGCCGCGCGTGCGCCTTGCAAGGCATCCTGGTCGACCTGACCGTAGCGGCGCGCTTCCACGTCGGCCGGCAGCATACCTTCCAGTGCGAAAGCGGCTCGCAACTGACGGGCCTCCGGCGTCGGCTCGTTTGCCGCGGCGATGAAGAACAGGGCGTCGCGCAACATCGATTCAGGCAAGTTGGCCGTCCCCTGTGCCAAGCGGCGCAATTGCAGGTTGATCAGGCCGAACAACTGTTTGACGTTGAGCGTGCCCATGCCCTCGCTACTGGCCGCCAATCCTGCAAATGCCTGCATGGCGAACCAGAAGGTGCGCGCTGGTGCATCCTGCTGCGCGTCGGCCACCAGGCTCAAGGTGGCATGCAAGTCGCTGGCGTGCTGGCGCCGCGCCGCATCATCGGGCGCCTTCAGGAAGGGCAGCAAAGACTTTTCAAAGCGCCCGCGCCAGGCCGGATAATCGGCCGCCGGGGGCACCTGCGCGAGGGCGATGGCATGTCCTTCCAGCATCGATGAAGGCGGGAAAAATAGGTCGGCCGGGTGTATGCGTTCGGCCCCCAGCATGGCTTGCAGATCGCGGTAATAGGGAAACAGACGCGTCGGCTGCTGCGGCGTGCCCGCCACCAGGTCTTCCAGGTATTCGATCAGGGCCTGATACAGCCCGGCGAGGATCTGCGCATGGTCCAGCGTATATTCCAGGCTGCCGTCGCGCAAGCGCGCAAGTGCTTGTTCCGCGCCATCCGTCAACAGGCTGGCACCGGCAACGTCCACCATCACCAGGGCGCCATGCGCCTGGTGCAAGTGCGAGCGTGCATGCTGTAGTGCCGTGGCGCGGTCCTCTCGCTCGCGGCCACCCGCTTCGAACAAGGCCGTTTTCGAGCGGCCCAGCGCTTCGCGAATTTCCAGCATCACCCACGACAACGGTTCGCTATCGAACGGCTTGGACTGCTGCGGACTATCAGGTGTGCTCATGCATGCCTCGGTAAAGAAATCGTAGCGCAAAAATCGGTACGCACAACACGCCGCGCCCGGAATGGCGCGCCGTTCAGGCGGCGACGCGGAAGCGCGACACCGAGTTTTTCAGTTCCTGCGCCAGCATCGACAACTTGTGGATCGACTGCGCCGTTTGCTGCGTGCCGTCCTGGGTCTGCTCCGTCACGCTCAGGATATGCTGGATGTTCAAGGCCACGCCGCTAGCCGAACCGGCCTGCGTGCCAGTGGCGAACGAGATGCCCTGGATCAGCTCAGCGAGGTGTTTCGACACCTGGCTGATGTCGTTCAAGGCAGCGCCGGCCGCATCCGACAGGTGGGCGCCTTCCACTACGCCCTGCGTGGATTTTTCCATCGCGCGGGTGGCGTCCTGGGTGTCGGCCTGAATGGTGCGCACCAGCGCCCCGATCTGCTTGGCAGCGGCGGCCGAGCGTTCGGCCAGGCGCTGCACTTCCTCGGCGACGACCGAAAAGCCGCGCCCCGCCTCGCCGGCCGATGCGGCCTGGATGGCGGCGTTCAGCGCCAGCACGTTGGTCTGCTCGGTGATGTCGGAAATGAGCTCGGTGATTTCGCCGATTTCCTGCGACGATTCGCCCAGGCGCTTGATGCGCTTGGAGGTATCCTGGATCTGCTCGCGGATTTCATGCATGCCCTTGATGGCATTTTCCACCGCCGTCGCCCCCTGCTGCGCCGCCGCCACTGACTGGCGCGCCACGTCGGCCGAGACACTGGCCGACTTCGACACGTCGGTAATCGCATTGGCCATATTGACCACCGTGGCGCTGACGCCCTGAATTTCGCGCGACTGCTGCTGCGAAGCGATCAGCAGCTTGCTGGAAATGCTTTGCGCCTGCGTCGAGGCGCGGTTGACCTGCTCGGCCGTCGCCGTCACGCGCCCCACCAGGCCACGCAATTCCTCGACCGTATAGTTGACGGAATCGGCAATGGCGCCAGTGATATCCTCCGACACGGTGGCCTGCACCGTCAGGTCGCCGTCGGCGACCTTCTGCAATTCGTTCATCAGACGCAGGATGGCTGCCTGGTTTTGCTCATTCTTGGCCTTGGCCTGTTCTTCCTTTTCCTGCGACAGCAGGCGCAAGATTTCCGCTTCCTGGCGTCGCCGCTCGGCGTCGCGGGTGCGGTTGACGGAGTCCTGCAGCAGCACGCGGCCGATGCCGGCTGCCGCGACCAGGGTCAGCAGCACGCCGCCGACCATCATCCAGAAGGCCATGTCCAGCGTTTCCTGGTTCACGTGATACATCTTCTGCAACAGCGTCAAGCGCTGGCGCAAGTCTTCGTTCTCGTTGAAGATCAGCTGTTCGGCGCTTTTGGCAGAACTGAATTTATCCAGACGGTCGAGTATCGCCGAAACCAGTTGCTGGTAAGTGTAGAAACTGGCTTTCAGCGCCAGCAGCCGGTCGCGCAATTCGGTGTCGCGCGTGGGCGCCAATTGCAGCACCACGCTGCCGTTGAGCAAGCCTTCGACGGCGCTACGGAAATAGGTCGTGTCGCGTCCCAGCGAAAATGCCGTTTCCGAGCTGATGCTGCCCGACGACAGGAACTCGCCGGCACTGCGGCTCATGCGCTGGCTCAGCATCATCAAACGGCCGACGACGGCCAGGTCACGCGCATTGCCGCCGCGCTGCACCTTGAGCGCCGCGATTTCCTCGGTCTGGGCCAGCAACGCCGGCGATAGCGCGTTCAATTGCTGCAAGGTCTTGTCAAATTCGCCGAGCTCGGTTTTCAGGCGCAAGATGGTGCTGGCCGCGCGGTCGCTGCTGGCCCACTTCTTGCGCGCGTCGGCCACTGCCGCCAACAGGGCGGCACGCGACTCGCCGATATCGCGGCCGTGATACGTCCCGCCGCGCAGCATCAGGCGGAAATCCTGGTTCAATTCATTGCGGCTTTCCTCGAGCTGGCGGAAGGCTTCAGGATTGCCTTGCACGGCATTGGGCGCAGCCTTGCCGATGCGCTGCGAATGCATCAGCGCATCGCTGGCCAGCTGCGTCTGCGCCGAGGCAATATTGCCGCTGCGCGTATTGAGGCCGACAAACAGCAAGCTGGCGGCCAGGCTCAGGGCCATCAGCGTCGACAGGATGCGCAATTGCTTTTGCAGCGGCAAACGGCCGATCAGCGGCAGCTTCAAGTCGCTGACCGGTGCCGTGGCCAGCGACTTGCGCCGTCCCAGCGCGTCGCGCAGGCGCAGCGGCAGGTCAGCGGCCGATGCCGGCGCCCCAGGCACGTGCCCGGCTTCGGGCATGCCAGCGGCCAGGATAGGAGAATTGGCGCCCATCAGCAAACATCCTTGTGGGCCGCAAGGCCAGCAAAGCCGGCATCGAGGAAGCGTTCCGCTTGCGCCAGTTGCACCAGATCCAGGCGCAGCCAATGCTGCCCTTCGCTGTCGCGCAGTGCTTGCGCCGCCCACGATGGCGCCGCGCGCGGCAGCGTGGCGGGCAAGGGCACCGATTGCATCGTGCGCAACTGGCGCAAGCCCAGTACGCGCTCGACCAGCAGTGCGCAGTTCAGGCCAAGACGGGGAGAAAACGTGATGATGCGGCAGTGATTGCCTGGCGCGCAAGCTGGTTCGCCCATGTAGCGGGCCAGGTCGACGACCCCCGTCAGGCGTCCGCGCATGGCCGCCAAGCCGAGGTACCAGTCCTGCGCCAGCGGCACGCCCTGAATCTGCACGCCGCTAGCGATGACGATTTCACCGAGCTGCGTCAAATCGAGCAGGCACGGCCGGCCACCGAGCATCACGCCCAGTTCCTTGCGCGCTGCCAGCGCACCGCTGCGCGCGGCCTGTATCCGCTCGATCAATTGCAGCTGATACTGGCGCAAGCGCCCCTGCCGCGCACCCGTCTCGCAGGATGACATGACGATAGCGGCGGCCGGCAAGGCCGTTATGGAAGCGCCATGACCTGGCATCGTTTGCATACTCAGGAAATCGCAGCGATCTTGGCCAGCAGCTCGGCTTCGACCACCGGCTTGACCAGGTAATCGCGGGCGCCTTGGCGCAAGCCCCAGATGCGGTCCGTTTCCTGGCTCTTGCTGGAACAGATAAACACCGGCACGTCCTGCAGTTCGGGATCGCGGGCAATCGCGCGCGTGATCTGGAAGCCATTCGCACCGGGCATCACCACGTCCATCAGGATCAGGTCAGGCCTGGCCTGTTTCAGTTGCGCCAACGCGTCGGCACCGTCCTGCGCCGTGACGACGGCATAACCGGCACGCACCAGCATCTCGCTCAGGTAATAGCGTTCTGTCGGCGAGTCATCGACGATCAGAATTGTGTGTATGGCCATCTGCTTCCTTGCTGCGTTGTCAATCAATAAACTACTTACTCAAAATGCCTGGCCAGGTGCAGCCGCACGGCTTCCAGCAGCGCCTCGCGCGTCAGCGGCTTGACCAGGCAAGCGCTGGCGCCTGCCATGGCGCCGCGCGCACGGTCGAACAATCCCTGCTTGGACGACAGCATCAGCACCGGCGTGGCATGAAAAGCCGCACTGGACTTGATCAGCGCACACGTGCGGTAGCCGTCCAGGCGCGGCATCACGATGTCGCACACGATCAACGCCGGCTGGCAGTCGGCGATCTTGGCCAGAGCCACGAAGCCGTCTTCCGCCACCACCACGCGATATCCTGCCTCGCGCAAGACCCTTTCGGCCGCGCTGCGGCTCGTAGCGCTGTCGTCGATCAGCAGTATTGTGACGCTGGCGCACGCGGCATCGGACGGCGCCTCGGGCAGGAAGGGACGCGTCATGTGATTATTCGACAATCTTTCATACGATAGCACAAGCGGCCGCGATACCAGCATGCGGCAGCACCATCCCCGGGGTCTGGATTAATTAAAGCGCCACCATCTCGAAATCATCCTTGCGCGCACCGCATTCGGGACAGGTCCAGTTCATCGGAACATCGGCCCAACGCGTGCCGGGCGCGATGTCTTCGTCGGGTAGGCCGGCCGCCTCGTCATAAACCCAGCCGCAAATAAGACACATCCACGTTTGGAATTGCTGCGTTGTTTCGTTGCTACTCACGTTCTGCCACCCTTCAATCAAGTAAAATGCTGAATTAGGTATCTTAATCTACCCGCCGTGCAAAACCAAACTTCTCCCCTCATATTAAGCTTCGGCGTGTCCGATCCGGTCGGCGCGATCGGCATACAGGCCGACCTGGCCACGTTTTCAGCCTTCGGCTGCCATGGCCTGTCGGTCACCACGGGCCTGTTGATCAGCGATACGGCGCGCGTGGAAGACGTGCAGGCAGTCGACCCGGACTGGGTTTCCGACCAGGCACGCGTGCTGCTGGAAGACATGTCCGTCTCGGCCATCAAGATCGGCGCGCTGGGCAGCGTGGAAAACGTCACGGCCATCGCCGAAATCGTCTCCGACTATCCGAACGTGCCGCTGATCCTCGATCCCTTCATTTCAGCCTTGCCGGAACAGGGCATGGACGACGAAGACATCCTCACTGCGGTGCGCCAGTTGTTGATCCCGCAAACGACCTTGCTGGTGCTCTCGCCGGTAGAACTGGAGCGCCTGGCCGAAACCTGGCGCGATGCCGACCCGGACGATACTTTACAGAACGATGTCGACTACTTGGTCGCCCTGGGCTGCGAATACGTGCTCGTCACCGGCATGCCGGCCAATGCCAGCAAGTCCGGCACGGCCGAAGGCAAGTTGCGCGCCAATACCCTGTTCGGCGAGGACGGCGTGGTGCGCCACGATGAATGGCAACACCTGCCGGGCATCTTCAACGGCGCCGGCAGCACCCTGTCGGCGGCGGCCACCGCCCTCTTGGCGCTGGCTGAAAACGAAGATGATGTGCCGCAGGTGATCGTGGCGGCGCAGGAATTTACTACCGGCGCGCTGGCCCACGCGCAGCGCCACGGCATGGGCAAGCTGGTGCCGAACCGGCAGTTCCAGCAGCAGCGCCAGCGCGCCAGCCAATAAATACAGCAATCAGCACAGATCAGACGACACAGACAACGATCCACTTTCAAGGCACGATTATCATGACGACGACTTCACAGAACGACATCCTGTTTGCCCGCGCACAAAAAACCACGCCAGGCGGCGTCAACTCGCCCGTGCGCGCCTTCCGCTCCGTCGGTGGCACGCCGCGCTTCATCACACGCGCCGAAGGCCCCTACTTCTGGGATGCAGACGGCAAGCGCTATATCGACTACATCGGTTCGTGGGGCCCGGCCATCGTCGGCCACGCCCATCCGGAAGTGGTCAAGGCGGTGCAAGATGCAGCCGCGCTGGGCCTGTCGTTCGGCGCACCGACCGAAGGCGAAGTACTGATGGCCGAGGAAATCACGCGCCTGGTGCCCTCCATCGAGCAAGTGCGCCTGGTATCGTCGGGCACGGAAGCGACCATGAGCGCCCTGCGCCTGGCGCGCGGCGCCACCGGACGCGACAAGATCGTCAAATTCGAAGGCTGCTACCACGGCCACGCCGATTCACTGCTGGTCAAGGCAGGCAGCGGCCTGCTCACCTTCGGCAACCCGACCTCGGCCGGCGTGCCGGAAGATTTCGTCAAGCATACGCTGGTACTCGACTATAACAACGTGGAGCAGCTGAAAGACGCCTTCGACAGCTACGGCGCGCAAATCGCCTGCGTCATCGTCGAACCCGTGGCCGGCAACATGAACCTGGTGAAAGCCACGCCGCAATTTCTGCAGGCGATGCGCGATCTGTGCACGCAGCACGGCGCCCTGCTCATTTTCGATGAGGTCATGTGCGGCTTGCGCGTGGCCCTGGGCGGCGCGCAGGAACTGTACGGCATCAAACCTGATCTCACCGCACTGGGCAAGGTGATAGGCGGCGGCCTGCCGGTGGCGGCCTTCGGTGGCAGCGCGGCGCTGATGCAGCATATGGCACCTCTGGGCGCCGTCTACCAGGCAGGTACCCTGTCGGGCAACCCGGTCGCCGTGGCGGCCGGCATGACGACCTTGAAACTGATCCAGCAGCCAGGCTTTTACGAGCGGCTGGGCGCCACCGCCAAGCGCCTGGCCGAAGGCTTGACTGCCGCCGCAAAAGACGCTGGCGTAGTCTTCTGCGCCGACTACATCGGTGGCATGTTCGGCATTTATTTCAGCGCCACGCCACCGACCAGCTATGCAGAAATGATGGCAGGCGACCGCAGCAAGTTCAATGCCTTCTTCCACGCCATGCTGGACGAAGGCGTGTACTTTGCGCCAGCCGCCTTCGAGGCCGGCTTCGTCTCGGCGCAGCATGACGATGCCGTCATCGACGCCACCATCGCCGCCGCGCGCAAGGTGTTTGCTCAATTAGCGTAAGCGCAATCAGACGGCGGCGGTGTCCGGCACCGCGGCCGTCACGCCCGTGACGCTATCTTGCAGCACCAGGCATCGGCCTGGCGCCATACCGGAGGCGCAAGCTGGCGACGCCAGGACGCAGACGCGTCGCGGCGCAGAAGACTTATTTTAGCCAGCCGCGATGGCGGAAGTACAGGAAGGGCGCGATGGCGCTGGTAATCATCAGACTCCAGGCCCATGGATAGCCGAACGACCATTCCAGTTCCGGCATCAGCTTGAAGTTCATGCCGTACACGCTGGCGATCAAGGTAGGCGGCAAGAAAGCCACGCTGGCCACCGAGAAGATCTTGATGATCTTGTTCTGGTTGATGTTGATGAAACCGACGGTGGCATCCATCAGGAAGTTGATCTTGTCAAACAGGAACGAGGTATGGCCGTCCAGCGATTCGATGTCGCGCAAAATCTGCCGCGCTTCCTCGAACTGCTCGGAATTGAGCAAGCGGCCGCGCATCAGGAAACTCACGGCGCGGCGCGTATCCATCATGTTGCGGCGGATACGCCCATTCAAGTCTTCCTCGTGCGCAATCGCGTTCAACGCTTCGGCGGCGTGCGCATCGGTAAATTCCTTTTGCAGCACACGCGTGCTGACTTCTTCCAGGTTCTGGTAGATGCCTTCGAGCACGTCAGCCGAATATTCGGCGTCGGTGGCGTACAGGTCGAGCAGCACATCCATATAGTCGGCAATCGAGCCTGGCCGCGAACGGGCGCGCATGCGCACCAGGCGGAACACGGGCAAGTCGTCCGTATGCATGGAAAACAGAATCTTGCGGGCCAGAATGAACGCCACGGTAATGACGCGCGACGGACCGTCGTCTTCTTCACGCAAGAAGTCTGTGCGCAGATGCAAGTCGCCGTTTTCCGCTTCGTAATAGCGGGCCGACGCTTCAATATCCTTGACTTCGTCTTCGCCCGGCAGGGTGACGTTGTAGATAGCCTTGACCCAGGCCCGTTCATCATCGGTGGGGTCGGTCAGGTCGACCCACACCGGTTCGGCATTTTCGAGGTCTGCGCGGCTGTCGATCGGCACCTGGTTGAGCCGGCCATTCTGTAATACAAAGACATTGATCATGCGCGCTCTCAGCCGGATGTTGGGTTATCGTGATGTGCTGGCGCTGGCGCCAAAAATGAAAACAGCGCAAGTGTACCCGCAAAGGCCTTTTCACGACCACCCCCCAGCACCGCTTTTTCACGGAAAAAGTGCGGCCTTGCAGCAAGCGTGCCGATTAAGATGCTGCGCCACAATAGTTCTAAAAATACATCATTGATTTTATGAGCACAAATCAGACCGCCATCAAGGCAGTTCGGCCGCCCCCATGCGGCGCAGGATCACGCCCGTGCGCCGGTTCAGGTAGCCCGTATCACGGTGACGGTCATAAAAGCGGGGGTTCGGCAGCATCACGGCCAGCTTCGCTCCCTGCGCCGCACTCAGACCCGCGGCACTGACGTGGTAATAGTGGCGCGCAGCCGCTTCGGCGCCGAAGATGCCGGTGCCAAATTCCACCACGTTCAAATAAATCTCGAAAATGCGCTGCTTCTCCATCAGGCTTTCCAGCATGTAGGTGATGATCAGCTCCTGGCCCTTGCGCACATAGCTGCGCGAACCGGAGAGGAACAGATTCTTCGCCAACTGTTGTGTGATAGTCGAGCCGCCCGCCACAACCTTTTGCTTTTTATTATTCTTTTCGTAGGCCTTTTGCAAAGCCTCCCAGTCTACCCCTTCATGCTCGGAGAAATTCGCATCTTCCGAAGCGATGATGGCCCGTTTCAAGTTGTTCGAGATGCGCTTGTATGGCACCCACGTCTGCTCGATCGCGGCATTCGGATTCTTGTCCTGCAAGACAGACAACTGTTCGCGCATGAAGGCCGTGCTGGACGGATTGTGGTCGACCCACCACCAGATTTGCAGGAAAAAATACAGTTGCACGACGATGAAGGCCAGCACCGGCACGATGAACAGCCACTTGATCCAGCCATAGCGGCTGCCGCTACCACCTTTGCGCGCGCCCTTCTTGCCGACGTTCACAGGCTGCCCCGCAATTGCGCCAGCAAGTGCTGCGTCTGCGGCTGCACGCCGCGCCACACGTAAAACGCTGCCGCCGCCTGCTCGACCAGCATGCCCAAACCATCGCGCACGTGCGCGCCATGCTGTGCGGCAAAGTCCATGAAGACGGTGGGCTGGGCGCCATACATCATGTCCAGCGCCAGCGTGTGGCTGCCGAAGACGTGCGCGGGCACGGGCGGCAAATCGCCCGCCAGGCTGGCCGAGGTGGCATTGATGACGATATCGAAAACACCTTCGGGCAACGCGAAGCCACCGGCACGCAGCTGCTCAGGATGACTCGCCGCATCGGCAAACTGCGCCACCAGCGCCTCGGCCGTGGCCACGCTGCGGTTGGCAATGACCAGTTCCAGCGGCGCCTGCTCCAGCAGCGGCAACACAACGCCGCGCGCCGCACCGCCCGCACCGAGCAACAGTACGCGCTTGCCGGCGATGGCCACGCCCGCATTGCGCACGATGTCGGCCACCAGGCCAGCGCCATCGGTATTGTCGCCAAGAATGGTGTCGCCATCGAAACGCAGGGTGTTGACAGCGCCTGCCGCCCTGGCGCGCGGCGTCAGTTCGCTTGCAAATGCACACGCATCGAGCTTGAATGGCACCGTCACGTTCGCGCCCTTGCCCCCTTCTTCTGCGAAGCTGCGGGCCGCCAGGGCAAAGCCATCGAGCGGCGCCAGCCGGCGTTCATAGGCCATCGCCTGGCCTGTCTGCAGGGCAAAGGCGGCGTGAATCAGCGGGGACTTGCTGTGGGCGATAGGGTTGCCAAATACACAATACTGATCAGGATGAGTCGTTTGCTTGTTCAATTGCTGCCGCCAGTCAGGTTAGCTTCCATTTTTTCTTCGCGGGTAAATTTGAAACGGGTGATGACAACCCACAGGTCATCTTTATCACTCGACAACATATTCGGGGGGAAACGGCCGAACGGCGCCGCGCGGCGCACGATGGCCAGGGCGGCAGCGTCCAGCGCGGGGTTGCCCGAGCTTTTCTCCACGCGGGCGCCACCTTCCACCTGGTAAATCGTGCCGTCCTGGAAGACGGGAATGTATACGACCAGTTCGCCATACATCTTGCGGCCATTCTTTTGCGGGAAATTCAGGGTACCGATTTCCTCGATACGCTTTTGCAAGGTCTTGTAATACATGGCATAACCAACCTCCTGCGTGCTGGGCGTAATGAAGGTCTTGCGGGGACGCTTGTTCTGGTCTTCCACGGTCTGGCTGATCTCGGCAGCCATGCGCGCGATGGCCTTGCTGCTTTCCATCAAATCCGCACCGCTGGCCAAGGGATTGGGCTTGTCCTTTTCCGTGACGGGCGCGGCGCTGTAAGGGGTAGCCTTGGCCGTCTGCGTCAGCAGTTCCTGCTGCTTCTGCTCCAACTCGGCGATGCGCCGGGCGCTGGCCTTGACGCTGTCGCCCTCATCGACCTTGCGCATGTCGGGCAAGGGCGACTTGGCGCGGCCCTTGTCGGCCTGGCCACCGCCATCGAGATTGGCTTGCGCCAGGGCCTCGGCCTGCAGCGGTTTATTGGCATGCTTGGCATTGACCAGTATCACTTCCAGGCCGGGATCCGTGGCCACCGCACGCTGCGGGGCAGGCGCGACAAAATGCATCGCCAGCAAGACGCCGTGCGCCAGCAGCGATACCGCCACGGCGATCATCAAGAAACGATACTCTCGGAAAGACTTCACGCGCAACCCAGTTCGCAACAAGCACAAAATGTGCTCAATTCTACGTCAAAGGGCGGTGCCGGCAACAGTTTTCAGCACCGCCTTGTGGCCTGACGGCGGCTTTACTTGAGCTCAGGCTCGCTGACCACGTCTTCGCTGAGCAGTTGCGCCACTTGCGCATCGGCGTCGCTGACCTGGTTCGCCGCTTCCGGCGAGGCTACGGCCGCCACGTCAGCGTCTTCGGCGTCTTCGGCGTCTTGATCACCCGCCTCTTCCTCGTAGTCGAGTGCGGCATCGGTCGCCGCATCGGGCGCGGCGGCGATTTCCAGCAGGCGCGCTTCGATGCTCAGGTCGACCTCATCCCAGCGCAGCAAGTCCAGCTTCACCTGGGCGCCGCGCGCCACCGCTGGCATGCCCGGCAGCTTGATGACCAGCGGAATGTCGACCAGACGCAGGATTTCATCTTTCAGCACGACAGCATCGACCTGACGCGCATTTTCCTGGTGCAGCCAGCGCAAGCACCAGTAGCGTTCCATGTTCGACTGGAAATCGCCATACGCCGCATACGCTGCGTCAAACGCCGAGACGATGGCGAACAGGTTGGCGTCACGCGGCTTGAACGGCGCCACCAGGGGTGCCGTCACGCCATGCTCGGCGCAGGCAATGATTTGCCATTGGTTCACCAAGTCCGTATAGCGGCGCAAGGGCGAGGTGCTCCACGCATATTGATCGACGCCCAGGCCCTGGTGCGGCGCCGCATGGGTGACCATGCGCACCTGCATCTTTGCCGCCCAGCTATTGCCGCTGCCGCCACCCTGGCTGCGATAGATGCCAGGCACGCCGTGCTCGTGCAGCATCTTGCCCCAGCTGCTGTTAGCAAAAATCATCAGTTCAGCGACGATCTTGTCGAGCGGCGCACCACGCTTGCGGCGGGCCACGGTGACGACATCGTTTTCCACATAGAAGTTGAAATCGACGCGGTTATTCTGTTCCGGCTTCAGGCCAAACGCTTCGCGTTTCTTCATGCGGCCCTGCTCCAATTGCTGCGCCCATTGCCACAGCACGGCAAAATCAGCCTTGTGCGGGTACTCGCCCTCGCCGCTGGCCAGGGTTTCTTCGTTGACCAGGTCGTCGAGCTGGTTATGCCGCAAATTGCTGGCAATCGGCACCAGCTCGGCGCGCGTCTGCGTGCTGACCACGGCCCAGTCGGCTTTCGGGTCCAGCGTCGCGTACAGCGACAGGGCCGGGCAGGTCGTGCCTTCCGCGAGCGTGAAAGCCTGCACGATTTCGTCGGGCAGCATGGTGATCTTGTCGCCCGGCATGTAGACGGTCGACATGCGCTGGCGCGCCATCTTGTCGATCACATCATCCGGGCGTATGCCCAGGCCCGGCGCGGCGATATGTATGCCCACTTTCACGGTACCATCGGGCAGCGTCTGCACGGAGAAGGCATCGTCGATCTCGGTAGTGGTCACGTCGTCGATCGAGAAGGCGGCCACGTCGGCCAGCGGCAGTTTGGCCGTCACGGCAGGCACAGGCACGCTCGGGAAGCCGGCACCCTTGGGGAAATTTTCGAAGAGGAATTTCGACAGGTGCAAGTCTTTCGGCGACGTCATGCCACCGACGGCCAGCATCAGGCGCGGCGGCGTGGTGTGCAACTCGGTGCAGGCCGCTTCCAGCGCCTTGTATTCGATGGTGTTCTTGTCGGGCTTGAACAACAGTTGCAGCACCATGGGCTGCATCGAGGCGGGCAAGCGGTTCTGTTTCAGTTCTTCCACATACGCCGCTTGCACCAGCGCCTGCTGCTTTTTCTTTTCGATGCCGGCCAATGCCGCCTTCAAGGACGCTTCCGGCGCCGCCTTGTAGCGGCCACGGCCCTTTTTGTAAAAATACACGGGTGCCGAATGCAGGGCCAGGATCAGGCCGGCCGCTTCCGGCGGCAAGGGAGCGTGGCCGAAATACTCGGTGCCCAGCTCGACAAAGCCGAACTCGTCTTCGCCCGCCACTTCCCACAGGAAATCGAGGTCGATATCCACAGCGAGGGCCTTGGCTTGCTCGAGCAGCTCGGCCGGGGCCGGCTTTTCATACTGCAGCAACACATCCTTGATCTTGACCTTGGTGCGCTTGCCGCTGGCCATTTCCACTTGATACGCCTCACCCGCTTGTGACAGGACCGTGCCGACCTTGAAATCGCCGGATTCTTCAAAAAATAGATTCATTATTATGCTTTGTTTATTAATGTGTCGGTTGCAACGGTGCGAGTGAACGATGTCAACTCTAGCACCGCCGGCAAAAATACTTCAGTTACCAGCAGCAATCCCTGGTGACGCTGATACAGGCAGCGGCGGGCAAAAAACAGCGCCTTCTCGTCGACGCCCTGCCCGTCCCGTGCCAGCGCTGCCTGCACCCGCTGCACCAGCGGGTGGCTGGCGCGCAAGCGGGCAAATTCCAGCCTGCCACGGCGCACCATGCGGTCACCGAACAGCGTCGTGCCCAGCGAGCGCTCGCCCAGCGCGGAAAACAAAGGCCAGTCCGTGGCCGTCGCCTGCATGGGCACGACGGTATGGCCAAACACGGCCGGCCTGTTATCACAACGCAACAACACTTCGCGCTCCCATACGCGGCCCGCGCGGTGTAGACCGATGATGGCGGCCTCGTCATTCAGGCAACGCGCCGTTTCCTGATGCAAACATTGCACGCGAAATGCCTGGCTGTGCGCTTTCAACTTGGCCGTCAGCGAGCCGCCAGCCGTGAGCCAGTGGCGCAAGGCGGCCGGCGCATGGACGGCGTTGACGTGCGCATGCCATTGCGCCTGGCGCAGCGAACCGGGCCTCACCGGGCGGCGTCCGCAGTGATACCGCAAAATGCCAGCACGGGTGCCAGGTAATCAGAAAATTCGCTGATGCCATGGTCGCTGCCATCGATGACGCACTGCTGCGCCCCCGGATAATGCGCCACCATGTCGCGGTAGTCGAGCACTTCATCGCCGCTGGCGGCAATCAGGAAGTAGCGTTGTGGTTGAGTAATTTCCGCTACGGCAAACGCACGCAGTTCGTCGATATACTCGCGCTTGAACTCGAATGGCTGGTCCGAATGGAACTCGGTCGTCACGCCCACATGCTGCTCCAGGTCGATCAGGGGCACGATGGCAGGATTCAGCAGCACGGCGCGGCAGCCGAGTTGCTCGGCCAGCCAGGTGGCGTAATAGCCACCCAGCGAGGAGCCGATGATCGTCAACTCGCCCGGCGCCACGTCCTTGACCAGCATCAAGGCCAGCTCGATGGCCAGCTTGGGCGAGGCCGGCAATTGCGGACATAGCCACTCTGCCTCGCGGCCCAGCGCCTGCATCTGCGCGGCCAGCAGGCGCGACTTCATCGACAGGGGCGACGAACGAAATCCGTGCAGGTACAGAATCATCGGCCCAGGGCTTCCAGCAATTTCTGGTGCACGCCGCCAAAGCCGCCGTTGCTCATGACGACGATCTGGTCGCCCGGACGGGCGCTCGCTGCCACGGCGGCGACCAGGGTATCGATATCTTCATAGACGCTGGCAATCTTGCCCAGCGGCGCCAGCGCGTCGCCCAGGCTCCAGCCCAGCGCAGCATGGCTGCCGAAACCGAAGACCAGGTCGGCATCGTTCAGGCTGCCCGGCAGCGCATCTTTCATGGCGCCCAGCTTCATGGTGTTCGAACGTGGCTCCAGCACGGCCAGGATGCGGCCGCTTTTGCCGGCGATTTGGCGTATTTTTTGACGCAGCCCGCCCACCGTGGTGGCGATGGCCGTCGGATGATGGGCGAAATCGTCATATACGGTAATGTTGTTGACCACGCCGCGCACTTCCATGCGGCGCTTGACGCTATCGAACCTGGCCAGCGCGGCGCACGCCTGGGCAATAGGCACGCCCACGTGGCGCGCGGCGGCGATGGCCGCCAGCGCATTGCTGCGGTTGTGCTTGCCCGTGAGCGCCCACGCCACATGGCCTGCCTGCTGGCCATTGAAATAGACGTCGAAACTGCCATCGCTCTGTTCTTGCAATTGCCAGTTGGCATCCTGGCCAAAACTTTCCGTTTCACTCCAGCAACCACGCGCCAGCACACGCTGCAGCGACGCTTCGTCGCCGTTGAAGACCAGGCGGCCGATGCCGGGCACGGTGCGTGCCAGATGGTGGAATTGCGTCTCGATCGCGTGCAGATCGGGGAAGATGTCGGCGTGATCATATTCCAGGTTATTCATGATGGCCGTCTTCGCGTGGTAATGCACGAACTTGCTGCGCTTGTCGAAGAAGGCCGTATCGTATTCATCGGCTTCGATGACGAAGAAGTCCGAATCGACGCTCTTGCCGTCGATCTTGCCGCTGAGGCGGGCGGAAATGCCAAAGTTCATCGGCACGCCACCGATCAGGAAACCGGGCGCGTAGCCGGCGTCTTCGAGGATCCAGGCCAGCATGGCAGACGTGGTCGTCTTGCCATGCGTGCCGGCCACGGCCAGCACCCACCGATTGCGCAAGATATGTTCGCCTATCCACTGCGGGCCGGAGACATAGGGCAAGCTGCGGTTGAGGATTTCTTCCACCAGCGCGTTGCCGCGCGAAACCACATTGCCAATCACATACAAATCCGGATTGAGCTTGGTTTGTTGCGGATCAAAACCCTGGATCAGTTCGATTCCCTGCGATTCCAGCTGGGTGCTCATCGGCGGATAGACGTTGGCATCGCAACCGGTAACTTTGTGACCAGCCTCCTTGGCCAGCACGGCCAGGCCGCCCATGAAGGTACCGCAAATGCCGAGAATATGAATATGCATGTGATCAGTGCGAAGGTGCACGCTTAGTAAGTAAGACGGTGAAATAAAAAACAGCAAGTACGCGATTTTACCTGACGCCATGACTTTTCCCGCTTCGGAGTATCATCATGCGCATGACGAACGATGCATTTGACGATAGCGCCCAGTTGCGCCTGGAAATCGCTGCCGCTGCCGCGCGCCTCGTGGCGCACGATGGCGCCGACTATGGCAGTGCCAAGCGCAAGGCGGCGCGGCAGATACTCGGCGATGCGCCGAACTTGGCCAATGTACTACCTGACAACGATATGATCGAGGCACAGGTGCGGCAATACAATGCCCTGTTCCTGGCCGACAGCCAGCCGGCGCGCCTGTTCCAGTTGCGCACGATCGCGCTGCAGGTCATGCAAGCGTTGCAACAATTTCATCCCCTGCTCAGCGGGCCCGTGCTGAACGGTACGGCTGGCCCCCACGACGAGATCTACTTGCAGCTGTTTGCCGAGAGCGCCAAAGAAATCCACATCTTCCTGTTGAATAAAAATGTCGTGCTCGACATGTCGGAAAGCCCGCATTTCAAAGGAGCGCGTTATGATGCGGTCGAGACGGCCAGTTTCTTATGGAAAAATGAGGGCGTGCACGCAGCCATGTATGAACTCGACGACATGCGCGGCGCCCTGAAAGCGAAAGCCGATGGAAAAGTGCTGCGCACCGATATCACCGGGCTGCGCAGCCTGCTGGCCGCCAGCCTCGCCGATGGCGTGCCGGCTGCCGACTAATATTGATATAGATAAAGTTATGACAAAAAAGAATTGGATCGCCTGCGCCATCGTGGCGCTGATGTTCGGCGGCATGGGTGCCTACGTCGGCTTGAGCAAGGAAAAAAAGAAAGACACGGGACCGCAGACGACAACCATCGCGCCAGGCGCGACGGGCCCCGTCAAGGAACTGTATGCGCTGTCACTGCCGGACGCGACTGGCGCCACGCAAGCCTTGTCGCAATGGAAAGGCAAGAATTTGCTGGTCAATTTTTGGGCGCCGTGGTGCCCTCCTTGCGTGGAAGAAATGCCGGAGTTATCCGAAGTACAAGGGCACTATGCGGCGAAAAACCTGCAAATCATCGGCATTGGTGTCGATTCAGCAAGTAACATTGCCACTTTTTCCAACAAAGTCAAGATCGCCTATCCGGTGTATGTTGCCGGCCTGAGCGGTACCGACTTGTCGCGTCATTTCGGCAATGCCACGGGCGGTTTGCCCTTTACGGTGCTGATCGGCGCCGATGGCGAAGTCAAAAAGACCTATCTGGGCCGCTTGAAATTTGATCAGTTACGTGCCGATCTGGATAAATTGTAAATTCGGAGCGTGCTTTTTTCTCTTGCCAATGCGTATCTTTGGCGGCAAAATGCGGAACTTTCGCTAAAACGGTCTTCCATACATGGCAAAAAACCTCCTTCTGCTCAACGGTCCCAACCTCAATTTGCTGGGAACGCGCGAGCCTGAGGTCTACGGCGCCAGCACCTTGGCCGATATCGAGCAGGCAGCAATGGCGCAAGCCATGGCCGCTGGTGCCGACCTGGTCTGCTTTCAAAGCAACCATGAAGGCGCACTGATCGACCGCATCCACGCTGCGCGAGCCGAAGGGATCGATGCCATCGTCATCAATCCGGGCGGCCTGACCCATACCAGCGTTGCCTTGCGCGATGCGCTGGCCGGGGTCGCCATACCGTTCGTGGAAGTCCATATCTCGAATATTTATCAACGCGAAACGTTTCGACATCACTCATTTCTCAGCGCGATCGCGCAGGGAACGATCTGCGGCCTGGGATTCGATGGATATCGGTTTGCCATCGACTTTGCGCTTAAAAAACGTTAATCTACGCGATCTGCACGCATTTAGCGCGGCGATAGGTTCTGGACATCACCGCATCACTCATAAAACAAACTACATTCCTAGGGGTTTTACATGGATCTACGAAAACTCAAGACCTTGATCGACCTGGTCGCCGAATCGGATATCGCAGAGCTGGAAGTGACCGAAGGCGAAAGCAAGGTTCGCATCGTCAAATCGTCGGCCATGCCGCAAAACCAGATGGTCATGATGCAGCCGCAAGGCATGCAAGCCCACTACCAGCCAGCCGCACCAGCTGCCGCGCCCGCTGCCGTCGTGGTGGCCGCCGAGCCAACGGGCTATGTGGTCAAGTCGCCCATGGTCGGCACCTTCTACCGCTCCTCCGCTCCTGGCAGCGCCGCCTATGTTGAAGTGGGCGCTACCGTCAAGGAAGGTGATACCCTGTGCATCATCGAAGCGATGAAGCTGCTCAATGAAATCGACTCCGATAAAGCCGGTGTCGTGACCCAGATCCTGGTCGAAAACGGCCAACCGGTCGAATTCGGTCAACCCTTGTTTGTGATCGGCTAAAACCCAGTCCACACGGCCGGCAACGGCCGTTTGCAGTTTTAGCCCCTCACACTTGTTGTTTCGCCGGCTCGCCGGCTCTCACAGACATACGCGAACCTACCATGTTTGAAAAAATCCTGATTGCCAACCGTGGTGAAATTGCCCTCCGTATTCAGCGCGCCTGCCGCGAAATGGGCATCAAAACGGTTGTAGTCCACTCCGAAGCCGACAAGGACGCAAAATACGTCAAGCTGGCCGACGAATCCGTTTGTATCGGCCCGGCACAGTCGTCCCTGAGCTATCTGAACATGCCCGCCATCATCAGCGCCGCTGAAGTGACGGATGCGCAAGCGATTCACCCAGGCTATGGCTTCCTGTCGGAAAATGCCGACTTTGCCGAACGCGTCGAGAAATCGGGCTTCGTCTTCATCGGCCCGCGCTCCGAATCGATCCGTTTGATGGGCGACAAAGTGTCGGCCAAGCAAACCATGATCAAGGCTGGCGTACCCTGCGTTCCCGGCTCGGAAGGCGCGTTGCCGGATGATCCAAAAGCGATCGTGCAAATTGCCCGCAAGGTCGGCTACCCGGTCATCATCAAGGCTGCCGGTGGCGGTGGCGGACGCGGCATGCGCGTGGTGCACACGGAAGCGGCCCTGATCAACGCCGTGGCGATGACCAAGACGGAAGCCGGCACGGCTTTCGGCAACCCTGAAGTGTATATGGAGAAGTACCTGGAAAATCCGCGCCACGTGGAAATCCAGATCCTTGCCGACGAACACAAGAACGCCGTCTGGCTGGGCGAGCGCGACTGCTCCATGCAGCGCCGCCACCAGAAAGTGATCGAAGAAGCGCCGGCACCGGGCATCCCACGCAAGCTGATCGAAAAAATTGGCGACCGTTGCGCCGAAGCTTGCCGCAAGATCGGCTATCGCGGCGCCGGCACGTTTGAATTCCTGTACGAAAACGGCGAGTTCTATTTCATTGAAATGAATACCCGTGTGCAAGTGGAGCATCCGGTCACCGAAATGATCACCGGCATCGATATCGTGCAAGAGCAGATCCGCATCGCCGCTGGCGAAAAACTGCGTTTCCGCCAGCGTGACGTCTTGCTGTCAGGCCACGCCATCGAGTGCCGCATCAATGCCGAAGATCCATTCAAGTTCACGCCATCGCCAGGCAAGATCGTCTCTTGGCACGCGCCGGGCGGCCCCGGCATCCGCGTCGACTCGCACGCCTATGCCGGCTACTACGTGCCACCCCACTACGACTCGATGATCGGCAAAGTGATCGCTTACGGCGCCACGCGCGAGCAAGCAATCCGCCGCATGCAGATCGCCCTGTCCGAAATGGTGGTCGAAGGCATCAGCACGAATATTGCCCTGCACCGCGAACTGATGATCGATGCGCGCTTTATCGAAGGCGGCACCAACATTCACTATCTGGAACAGAAACTGGCCGACATGCCGGACCTGGGCAAGAACCTCAATGGTGGCAGCCCCAGCATCGCCAAGAAATCTGAAATCAAGGCGGGCGCATGAGCTGGACAGAAATCGTCATAGAAATCGCGCGTGACAATGCCGAAGCCATGTCTGACGCGTTGATGGAAGCCGGCGCCCTGTCGGTCTCGGTGGAAGACGCCGATGAAGGCACGGATGCCGAGCAGCCCCTGTTTGGCGAGCCCGGCATGGAACCGAAGGAAGCGGCGTGGGAACGCAGCCGCGTGGTGGCGCTGACCGACGTCGACGCCGACCAGGCCGCAATCGTGGCTGCCGCAGCCGAAGCTATCGGCATGGCAACGGCACCAGCGTTCACCATGCGCCCCGTGGAAGAGCAGGACTGGGTGCGTCTGACCCAGTCGCAATTCGCGCCGATTCACATCGGCAAGAATATCTGGGTTGTGCCCAGCTGGCACGAGGCACCGGATCCTGCCGGCCTGATCCTGGAACTGGACCCGGGCCTGGCCTTCGGCACGGGTAGCCATCCGACCACGCGCCTGTGCATGGAGTGGCTGGAAGCGCATCCTGCCCCGGGCAAGAGCGTGCTTGACTACGGCTGCGGCTCCGGCATCCTGGCCATGGTGGCCAAGAAGCTGGGCGCGCAAACAGTGGCGGGCGTCGATATCGACCCGCAAGCGATCGAATCGGCGCGCGACAATGCCGAACGCAACCAGTGCGAGATCGAATATTTCTTGCCAGACACGTTTGCCACGTCGGCACACGCCACGGCAAAATTTGACATCGTCGTCGCCAATATTCTGTCGAGTCCATTGCAGCTGATGGCACCGATGCTCTCTGGCAGAGTTGCCGACGGTGGCGCTCTGATCCTGTCCGGCGTGCTGGCACGCCAGGTGGAAGAAGTGACGGCTGCCTACGCACCGTTCATCGCGCTGGGTGTCTGGGCCGAGCAAGATGGCTGGGTGGCCCTGCATGGCAGCCTGGGTAGCACGCAAGCGCCTGCGCCCCGCGCGGAAGGTGCATAAGCACAGCAATGGCCCTCGCCACCAAATGCCCCCATTGCAACACGATATTTCGGGTCGCCGCTGACCAATTGAAGTTGCGTGGGGGTATCGTACGCTGTGGCACGTGCAGGGAAGTCTTTGACGGCAATGCCGCGCTGGTCGATCCAGCTGCAGCATCGCCGTTCTTGACATCGGGCCCTGGCACTGCCGCCACGTTATCGGGCATAGCCCCGACCGACAACAGCTTGCCGTCCACCATGGACGACGAACCCATTTATTCTCTCGACTTCGACACCTCGTTCGACCCGTTCGGCATCTTGCCGGAAGCGGCGCAGCGCAAGGACGACGAAGACGACGACGTACACCTCGAACTGGACTTTGACATCGCTGCGCCAGACGCCGCTTTGGCTGCCGCCCCTGTCGTTGTCCCTGCTGCCGCCCCTGTCATGGACGCTGCCCCTGTCGTTGCAGCAGCCGAGCCACCCGAAGCGCCGCTGCCCCAGCCGATGGCGCCCTTCAAGCGCCGCCAGGTCGATGACGCGCCCGCCTTCGCCACCTATTTGCGCGACAGCCGCCGCGAGCCGAATCTGGAAGCGGCGCCAGCCCCGCTGGCCCAAGCATTGCCGGTGGCCGACAAAGTGAGCCTGCACAGGCCTATGCGCGTCGCGCCCGCGCCCACGCGTTTGGAACCGACCTTGGCCGAGCACGCCTTTGAACCATTGCCCGCCCCTGTTGCGCCCGAGCCAGCGATACAGGCCACAGCCACAGAAACGACCATGGCCGCAGTCGGCGACGAACCAGCCTTTGTGATCCAGGGACGGCGCCGCGAACAGAGCGGCAAGGCCTTGCGCGTGAGCATGGCCATCGCTTCGGTGCTGCTGCTGTTGCTGTTATTACTACAAATGATGAGCACCTTCCGCAATCGACTGGCGGCGCAATTCCCACAGTACAAGCCAGCTCTGGTCGCGCTGTGCAAGCTCAATGGCTGCCAAGTCGACTTGCCAGCGCAGATCGAGGCGCTGGCCATCGAACAAGGTGAATTGCAAACCATCAAGGAACAAACCTTTTCCTACGTCTCGCTGCTGCGCAACCAGGGCCGCAGCGTGCAAGCGTGGCCCCACATCGAGCTGATACTCAACGACGCCAACGACAAGCCGCTGTTGCGCCGCGTGATCGCGCCGCGCGACTATCTGCCGGCCGAGATCGACATCAGCCTGGGTTTTGCAGCGCGCTCGGAACAAACTATCAAACTGTACTTTGCATTAGACCAGCTCACGGCGTCTGGTTACCGTATCGCCATCTTTTACCCTTAAGTGACACTATCATGACAAAAACCTCGTTGATCTGCGGCTCGCTTGCCACCGACACCATCATGCAATTCCACGGCCGCTTCGGCGAATCGCTGCTGGCCGACCAATTGCACAAGGTGAACGTGTCCTTCCTCGTACCGACCATGCGCACGGAGTTCGGCGGCTGCTCGGGCAACATCGCCTACAGCCTGAAAATGCTGGGCGGCGACCCGCGCATCGTCGGCGTCATGGGCCAGGATAGCGCCGCCTACCTGGAACGTCTGCAAAAGCTGGGCATTTCCACCGCCAACATCCTGATCAAGGCCGACAGCTACAACGCGCAATGCTTCGTCACGGCCGATGCGGACAATAACCAGATCAATGCCTTCCACCCCGGTGCCATGTCGTTTGCACATGAAAACCCGATCGCCAATGCGGGCCCGGCCAAGGTCGCCATCATTTCGCCCGACGGCGACCTTGGCATGCTCAAGCACGCCGCCGATCTGGCCGAACTGGGCATCCCCTTCATGTTCGACCCAGGCCAGCAGTTGCCACGTTTCAATGGCGAACAGTTGATCGACTTCATCAACAAAGCCACGTATGTGTCGGCCAACGACTATGAAATGGAAATGTTGATGGAACGCACGGGCTTGACCCTGCCGGACATCGCCAGCCGCCTGGAGGCGCTGATCGTCACGCGCGGCGAAAAAGGTTCGGAGATTTATACGGATGGCAAGCGCATCGACATTCCTGTCGTGGTCGCCAAGGAAGTGCTGGACCCGACCGGCTGCGGCGACGCCTACCGCGCTGGCTTGCTGTTCGGCATCACTAACGACCTGGGCTGGGAAACCAGCGGCCGCCTGGCCAGCCTGCTGGGCGCCATCAAGATCGCCACGCAAGGCGCGCAAAACCATGTGTTTACACCGGCCGGCATCGCCGACCAGTTTGAAGCGGCGTTCGGTTACCGCTATTAATCCAGCGAAGCCCGAGTAAGGCTGGGGTCGGTCGCTTCGCGATCGCAATACGTCCCATTGGGACGTATTGCCCCGCCGGGTCTGACCCCATATGCACGTCGGCTTGTGCCAAAGTGCTGACGTCGGGTTACGCTACGCTAACCCGACCTACTCCACCCTCACCATCATCGCAGCACGATAATCATCCCCACCAGCACTTGCGCGATCTGCAGCAGGATCAGCGCCACCAGCAGTGACAGATCCAGGCTGCCAACGAGCGGCACCACCTTGCGGATAGGACGCAGCAGCGGCTCGTTCAGGGCGCGTACAAACGGCGCCAGCGGCGCATGCGGGTTGACCCAGCTAAAGATGGCTTCGACGATCAGCAAAGCCATGAAACCGTAGAGTATCCATTGCAGGAAGCGTTGCAGCGACTTGAGCAGTACCACGTCGACGGGAGCGCCGGAAACAAACAGGATCGAGCTGGCCAGCAGCACGATCAGGAAGGCGCCGATCAGGCTGGCCCAGTCATATCCGCCCACGCCCGGTACCACGCGGCGCAGGGGACGCACCAGCCAGTCGGACAATTGAAACGTGAATTGCGCCACCGATGAAGGGGGCCGCACGCGCACCGCCTGCATCCAGAAGCGCAGCAGCAACACGCCGCCCAGCAAGGTGGCAATGGTATCAACGATCAAGGTAAGAATAACGATCAGCACGACTAATTCTCCAAAAAAAAACCGCTGTGTGATTGAGTCACACAGCGGCGTGTTGCCTCATCCAGGCACCCGTATCGTAGCAATTACGATGGGCGAGTGCTGGTTGGGAATGGCCAGGCAGCAGCCGGTGACAATACGGTTTTTGCTACAGGTGCGATCGGTGCCGATGGCTTGGCGACAGCAACTGCCTTCTTCGGCACGGCCTTTTTAGGCGCGGCCTTCTTCGCTGCTGGCTTGGCGGGCACGGCGGCTGGTACCGCTGCGGCCGCTACTGGCGCTGCTGCTTTCGCGGCCGGCTTGACCGCTGGCTTGGCGGCGGCTTTGGCTACTGGCTTGGCCGCTACCTTGGCCGCTGGCTTGGCTGCTGCTGCGACCTTGACGGCAGGCTTCGCTGCTGCTTTGGCGACCGGCTTGGCGGCTACCTTGGCGGCGGGCTTGGCGGCAACTTTCGCTGCCGGCTTCGCTGCTACCTTGGCCGCTGGCTTGGCTGCCGCCTTTGCTGCTGGTTTAGCTGCTGGCTTCGCTGCTGCCTTGGCTGCCGGTTTGGCAGCTGGTTTCTTCGCTGCAGGCTTGGCCGCTGGCTTGGCTTTGGCTACAGGCTTGGCGACGGCTTTCTTCGCTGCAGGCTTGGCGGCCACTTTTGCTGCTGGCTTGGCTGCGACCTTCGCTGCTGGCTTGGCTGCCGCTTTCGCTACTGGCTTCGCTGCTGCCTTGACGGCCGGCTTGGCGGCTGCCTTGGCTACCACCTTGGCTACCGCCTTGGCGACGACTTTTTTCACTGCAGGCTTGGCTGCTGCCTTGGCGACCGGTTTGGCCGCTGCCTTGACTGCCGGTTTTGCTGCAGCTTTTTTCACTGCTGGCTTGGCAGCAGGTTTCGCTGCAGCTTTTGCTGCTGGCTTGGCTGCCGGCTTGGCAACGGCTTTTTTCGCCGCTGGCTTGGCCGCTGCCTTGGCAACAGGTTTCGCTGCTGGCTTGGCGGCCGGTTTTGCTGTTGCCTTGGCCGCTGGTTTCGCCGCAGCTTTTGCTACTGGCTTGGCTGCCACTTTTGCTGCAGGCTTGGCTGCAGCTTTGGCGGCTGGCTTGACTGCGGCTTTGGCAGCCGGTTTAGCGGCAACCGTCTTGGCTGCGGCTGCCGGCTTCTTCGCGGCAGGAGCAGCCTTGGCGGCTGGTTTCTTTACTTCTGATTTCTTAGCGGCTGTTGCCATTTGTCTCTCCTTCATCTGAGATGAGAAATTTAAGCTACAAGATTTAAACCCGTCCGACCCACCACAGGGATGGACCAGGCGAATTATTCATCGGCACAAACGGTCGTTTGCGCTAATGAATTCGGCACCAGCTGAACTGCTGCAACTCCTCACGTTTGCAGCACTTCAGCCATCGTCGGTGCCACCCTGCTTAATCTCGCAGCTGGTGGCAAAGTCTGAATTCGGTCATTCGTTTTCGATGCCGTGCGTTTTTTCGCTCCTCGCATCGCGCTCGCCACAACACCCATGCGTCAAATAAAAAACCGCCATGCCTGAAAAAATTCGGGCACGGCGGCAGACGAAAACGGTGTGGTTTTGTGCATATCCGTGTAAATCTGTATCCCTGTTTTGCGAGGTTTTTTCGTTACCGCGCCGGTTAAAAAACCCCGCTTCTTAACACTCGCATTTGCAATCTCATAAAGTACACGAAAACCTTGTCCATGCGCAACCGGCACGACACATTTTCGCCCGCTTTTTTGCACGATACGCGTGCTATCGCACAATCGCGCGGCAAATGCCGCCGCCAGCGTCTGCGGAAACGATTTTTCGGGGCCGATATTACGCTCATTGGCGGCATCCGAAAACCAGGCGCGAGCCTCTTCGCATCGCTGAGGCAAGCACGCATTTTTGCATCCCGTTGGAGGGGCTTTTAGCTGCCACAGCGGACGCATTTTTCGCCGCCTGCCGGTCCGAATCGGCAACCCACAAGAGTGCGCCCATGCTGGGTGCACAAAAAAAAAGCGCCGTCACGAAGACGGCGCTTTGAGCATAGACGGAAAGACGCTTATTCCCAGTTCAGCGCGCCACCGGTCTGGTACTCGGTCACGCGCGTTTCGAAGAAGTTGCGTTCCTTCTTCATGTCGATCATTTCGCTCATCCACGGGAATGGATTTTCTTCCTGCGCGAACAACTGCTCGAGGCCGATCTGTTGCGCGCGGCGGTTGGCGATGAAGCGCAAATAGCCCTTGAACATCGGTGCATTCAGACCCAGCACACCGCGCGGCATGGTGTCTTCCGCGTAAGCGTATTCCAGTTCCACAGCCTGCATGAACAGCGCTTTGATCTCTTCGCGGAAGGCGGCCGTCCACAGCAAGGGGTTTTCCATCTTGATCGTGTTGATCAAGTCGATACCGAAGTTGCAATGCATCGATTCGTCGCGCAAGATGTACTGGTACTGCTCGGCAGCACCCATCATCTTGTTTTGGCGACCCAGCGCCAGGATTTGCGTGAAGCCGACGTAGAAGAACAGGCCTTCCATCAGGCAGGCAAACACGATCAGCGATTTCAACAGCTTCTGGTCGTTTTCCACCGTGCCGGTGACAAACGCAGGGTCGGTCAGCGTATTGATAAACGGGATCAGGAATTCATCCTTGTCGCGAATCGACTTGACTTCGTTGTAGGCGTTGAAGATCTCGCTTTCATCGAGGCCCAGCGATTCGACGATGTACTGGTAGGCGTGCGTATGGATCGCTTCCTCGAACGCCTGGCGCAGCAGGTACTGGCGGCATTCCGGCGCCGTGATGTGGCGGTAGGTGCCCAGCACGATGTTGTTGGCGGCCAGCGAGTCGGCGGTAACGAAGAAGCCCAGGTTGCGCTTGACCAGGCGGCGCTCATCGTCCGTCAGGCCGTTCGGGTTTTTCCACAGCTCGATATCGCGCTGCATGTTCACTTCCTGCGGCATCCAGTGGTTAGCGCAGCCGGCCAGATATTTGTCCCATGCCCATTTATACTTGAACGGCACCAACTGGTTGACATCGGTCTTGCCGTTGATGATGCGCTTGTCATCGGCATTCACGCGAAGCGCCACTTGCTCGGCGTTCGCTTCGGACGGTTCGGCACTGGCCGACAGGTTCAATTCGGTATTTCCCAATGGCGCTTGCTGCGCCGGACGCGGCACAGCTACCGACGTGGTTTCATCATCCCAGGACAACGACATAATATGATTCCTTTCGATGCCGGCGAGCCGGCGCTCCGCAACAGGTCCGTTGAATCGGACAATACGGACATTAACAACATTGAATCAGCCCAGCAGCGCTGGGCTGACAACTTTACATTTTTTAAAAACCGTCGCTAGCGAGCACAATATCGGGTCGACTAGCGCAGCAGGTTTTTACTGGCAAGCTTCGCATTCCTCAAAGCCGTCATCACCGGGGCGCAGGTAGCAGGCTTCGCCATCGGCGTCGTCCGCTGCCGCCACGGGCGCCGCCACGGCGGCAGCAGCAGCGGCAGCCGCCACAACCGCAGCCTGGGCGCTCTGTGCGCTGGCCGACATGCCGCCATCGACTGCCACGGCATTCAGGGCACCAGTCTTGGAGGTCGATTTCTCCATGTGGGTCGCGGCGATGGTACGCAGGTAGTAAGTGGTTTTCAGGCCACGCAACCATGCCAGCTTGTAGGTTTCATCGAGTTTCTTGCCCGATGCGCCAGCCATGTAAATATTCAGCGACTGGGCCTGGTCGATCCACTTCTGGCGACGCGAAGCCGCTTCCACCAGCCAGCTTGGCGACACTTCAAAGGCAGTGGCGTAGATGTCACGCAGGTCTTGCGGGATGCGGTCGATCTTCACCAGCGAACCGTCGAAGTACTTCAGGTCGGAGATCATGACTTCATCCCACAGGTCGCGCGCCTTCAGGTCGCGCACCAGGTAGCCGTTGATCTCGGTGAATTCACCGGACAGGTTCGATTTTACATACAGGTTCTGGAACGTCGGCTCGATGCAGGCCGACACGCCAATGATGTTCGAAATTGTCGCCGTCGGGGCGATCGCCACGCAGTTCGAGTTGCGCATGCCGAACTTGGCGATGCGTTCACGCACCGGCGTCCAGTCCATGGCCGACGAGGAATCGACTTCCAGGTAGCCGCCGCGCTCTTCGGCCAGCAGTTTCACCGAGTCTTGCGGCAAGATGCCGCGGTCCCACAGCGAACCGGCATACGATTCATAGCGGCCGCGTTCTTCGGCCAGTTCTGTCGACGCCAGGTAGGCGTAGTAGCAGACTGTCTCCATCGAGGTGTCGGCGAAGCTGACGGCTGCGTCGGAGGCAAACGGGATGCGCATCATGTGCAGGCAGTCCTGGAAGCCCATGACACCCATGCCGACCGGACGATGGCGCATGTTCGAATTGCGCGCCTTCTCGACGGCGTAGTAATTGATGTCGATGACGTTGTCGAGCATGCGCATGGCGGTGCGGATGGTCTTGGCCAGCTTGACGTGATCGAGCTTGCCTTCCTTCATGTGCGCCGGCATGTTGACGGAACCGAGGTTGCAAACGGCGATTTCATCCGGACCCGTGTTAAGCGTGATTTCCGTGCACAGATTCGAGCTGTGGACGACGCCGACGTGCGACTGCGGGCTGCGGATGTTGCAAGGATCCTTGAACGTGATCCATGGGTGGCCCGTTTCAAACAGCATCGACAGCATCTTGCGCCACAGGTCCAGCGCCTGAATCTTCTTGAACGAGCGGATTTCGCCGGCGGCTGCCTTGGCTTCGTAGCCGAGATAAGCCTTTTCAAAGGCTTTGCCGACCAGGTCGTGCAAGTCTGGCGTTTCGCTTGGCGAGAACAGGGTCCACTCGCCTTTTTCCATGACGCGCTTCATGAACATGTCGGGAATCCAGTTCGACGTGTTCATGTCGTGCGTGCGGCGGCGGTCGTCGCCCGTGTTCTTGCGCAGGTCGAGGAATTCCTCGATGTCCATGTGCCAGGTTTCCAGGTAGGCGCAGACTGCGCCCTTGCGCTTGCCGCCCTGGTTGACTGCCACGGCCGTGTCGTTGACTACTTTCAGGAACGGCACCACGCCTTGC
Source organism: Janthinobacterium sp. CG_23.4 (assembly GCF_029892305.1). Lineage (NCBI taxonomy): Bacteria > Pseudomonadati > Pseudomonadota > Betaproteobacteria > Burkholderiales > Oxalobacteraceae > Janthinobacterium > Janthinobacterium sp. CG_23.4. The sequence goes on from NZ_JARXUX010000001.1 coordinate 4,108,467, forward strand.
GACTTGCCGTTGGTGCCCTTGATATGGGCACCCAGGGCGCGCACTGGCGTCCAGTCGTTACCCAGGCCGCCGGCATACTTGGCCAGCAGCGCATTGTCCTTGATGGCGTCATAGATGCCTTCCAGGTCATCCGAGACGGTGCTCAGGTAACACGACGACAGCTGCGAACGCAGGGTGCCCGAGTTGAACAGGGTCGGGGTCGAGCTCATGAAGTCGAACGAGGACAGCAGGCTGTAGAACTCGATGGCGCGCGCTTCGCGGTCCGCTTCGTTCAGCGCCAGGCCCATCGCCACGCGCATGTAGAACGCTTGCGGCATTTCGATGCGCACGTCATGGATGTGCAGGAAGTAGCGGTCATACAGCGTTTGCAGGCCGATGTAGCCGAATTGCAAGTCGCGGTCGGCAACGATGGCCTTGGCCAGGCGTTCCAGGTCGAAGCTGGCGAGTACCGGGTTCAGCAGATCGTTGGCGATGCCCTTGGCGATATATTGCGGGAAGTACGTCAGGTACTCGGCAGCAGCGGCCGCTTGCGGCACTTCCTTGCCAAACACTTCCTTGCGCACCGTATGGAGCAAGATGCGGGCCGTGACCTGGCTGTAGGCCGGGTCTTTTTCCATCAGCGCGCGCGCTGCCAGGATGGCCGACTTGTGCAGCTCTTCGACAGGTACGCCGTCATACAAGTTCTTCACCGTTTCAGCCAGGATGGCGTCGGCATCGACGTGCTTTTCCAGGCCGACGCAGGCGGCGTTGATCAGGTCGCGCACTTCCTGCATGTCCAGCAGGCGACGCACGCCATTGTCTGTGACATTCAATTGCGGTGCGGAAACTTGCGCGGAAGCACCCAGCGCCTCCTTCTGCAAACGACGCTCTTCCATGTGCTTGGCACGGTACAGCACGTAGGCACGCGCCACGTCGTGCTCGCCCGAACGCATCAGCGACAGTTCTACCTGGTCTTGCACGTCTTCGATATGGAAGGTGCCGCCACCCGGATGGCGGCGCACCAGCGCGGCGACGACGCTGTCGGTCAGTTGTTCCACCAGTTCGCGGATGCGTGCCGAAGCGGCGCCCTGGCCACCGTTGACGGCAAGAAACGCCTTGGTCATGGCGATGGCGATCTTCGAAGGCTCAAATGCCACCACCGCGCCGTTGCGGCGGATGATGCGATAGTCGCCCAAGGCCGCGCCCGTACTCGCCACGCTATTGGCCGCGCCTGGCGCTGGCGATACTGGCGTTGGATGGATGGAAATATCTTGTGGTGATTGCATTAAAGCTCCCGTTGTCAGCTAAAGTCAGCCTGCAGTTTTGCTGCCGCGTATGTTGTTGAGTAGAACGCCCGATGGTCAGGCTTTCCTCAAATAATTGTTGCTAAATAGTAAATAATTCACAGCCAGAAATCATGCGCCCAACCTGTACAGCTCGGCTGGCGCTCAACATGATCAAGGGTGGTGAAACGCCAGTTCCCGCTGCCGTATCAACAAGCAGGATAGCTTTGGTAATAATTCCGGAAACGTCTGTGATGGCACTAGATATAGTCTTTAAATCCAATTTATACACTAATTGTAGTACCCATCGACAGGCGATGCAATAGTTTTCCGGCATCTGTCGGCGTAATTTTTTGTATTTCCAAACACGATTTCGGTTGACTTTTCAGGGCACGGATGGAAAGCCCAATCCCCGCGTAGTAAGCGCTAACGCAGGCTCGCCGCGCGCAGTTTCCAGCCAGCATTCTTGATAAAAATGCCAGTCGAAAAATGGTCCCGGGTCCGTCTTCCTCCCCGCTGCAATATGCTCGTGGCCACGCACCTGGGACAAGCCGTAGCGCGCCACCAGCGCCGCCGTCAGCGCTGCCAGGACATGGTATTGCCGCCGCTGGAAAGGTACATCGTCCGCACCTTCCATTTCGATACCGATGGAATAGCCATTGCACTGCGCGCGTCCTTCGAATGTGGACGCGCCAGCATGCCAGGCACGTTGATCAGCAGAAACATATTGCAACAGCGCACCATCACGCCGCACAAAAAAGTGCGCCGAGACCTGCAAGCCACGCAGGTCGGCGAAAGAAGGATGGGCATTATAATCTAGCCGGCCGGTAAACAAGTCGGACACATGCGGTCCGCCAAACTGGCCGCCCGGCAAGCTGATGTTATGGATCACCAGCAAGTCGACTTGCACGCCGTCCGGGCGCGCATCCTGGTGCGGCGAGTCATAGCGCAGTGCGCCGTCGCACCAGCCGTTTTCATCTATCGTCCATGCTGTCATCAAGCTAGCAATTCCTGTATCGTCAATTTCTGCATCCGGTAACGCAGTTGGCGCACGCTTAGCCCCAGCTGGCGCGCCGCCTGTTCGCGGTGGTAGCGCGCCTGTACCAGCGCCTGCAAGATCATGTCGCGCTCGGCCTGGCGCAAATACATGTCAAGCGGCAAGACCGGGACAACGCTGGAGAGCGCCATGCCGGGCAAGCACAGTTGCCGCTCAGACACTACCGGCGGCAATGCCGTCCGCAGCGCGGTGATGCCCGCCGAGGACGGCAAGTCCAACCCGTCGAGCGCGATCACGCCGCCATCGGCAAAGGCCGGCGCCCGTTCCAGCATATTTTCCAGTTCGCGCACATTGCCGGGAAACGCATACGCGGCCAGGGCCGCCAGTACCGGCGGCGTCAGGCTCACACCCTGGCCTGGTGCCAGACGCGCCAGAATGGCTTCACATAATACCTGCAGATCGCCGCGCCGCTCACGCAGCGATGGCAGCGCCAGTTCGATGACATTCAGGCGGTAAAACAGATCCTGGCGGAACGTGCCGGCGGCCACGCCGCGCGCCAGGCCGTGCTGGCTGGCGCACAGGATACGCACATCAATGGCTTCGTCGCTACTGCCGCCGAGCTTGCGCACGCGGCGCTCCTGCAGCACGCGCAACAGCTTCACTTGCATGGCCAGCGGCAAGTCATCGACTTCATCGAGCAGCAAACTGCCGCCGTTGGCAGCCTGGAACAATCCTTCACGCTCGTGCAGCGCGCCCGTATAGGCACCCGGCCGGCAGCCGAAGAATTCAGCTTCCATCAGCGCTTCGGGAATGGCACCACAGTTGACGGCGATAAACGGCAAGCTGGCGCGCGCTCCCTGCGCGTGGATGGCGCGTGCCGCCAGTTCCTTGCCCGTGCCCGATTCACCGCGGATGGCCACCGGCGCGCCGCAGCGTGCGATACGCCCGATCTGCGCGCGCAGCGCCTGCATGGGCAGCGAATTGCCACATAGTTGCGGCACCGATGGCAAGGCGCCAGCGGCCACCTTGCCGGCGGCGGTCGCGGACTGCGCACTGGGGCTGGGGCTGGGCATGGAAGAGCGCACCTTTCTGCAATGGCGATGGGGAACCGCTTGCTGCAGATGCTACGCCGGACAGCTGCCGGAGGACGTCACGATACCCATGCGCAATGCAGCGCGCTTGCCCTTACAGCGTGGCGTGCGCGTGGCTGCAGTAATCGTGGCCCTTGGCCTGCACATTTTCGGATGCTGGATAGTACACGCCGCAATGGGCGCAACACAGCATCAGCTCGGCATCCGGCAATTGCTGTGGCCGACCCGGCGGCGTAAATGGATTCGATTGCGGTTGCGGTTGCGGTTGCTGCGCGCGGGCGCGCTGCTGCATGCCGCGCAGCTTGCTGCGGATAGCAAACAGCACCAGAAACACCAGCGCCAGCCAGAATAAAACTCGTGTCATGCGTATCCTCGGTGTAAAACCACTTCCAGTACAAAACGGCTACCGACATAGGCCAGCAGCAAGGTGGCGAAACCGGCCAAAGTGAAGCTCAAGGCCGTCTTGCCGCGCCAGCCGCGAAAGCGGCGCCCTGCCAGCAGGGCGGCAAACAGCAGCCACGACAGCATGGTAAACACGGACTTGTGATCCCAGTTGAGCGCCTTGCCAAATAATTGTTCGGAAAACACGATGCCCGACAGCACGGTCAGGCTGAGCAGGATGAAGCCCAGGCCGATCATGCGGAACAGCAACTTTTCCATCGTCAGCAGCGCTGGCAGCTGATCCAGCGCGCTGCCGATGAAGCCACGGCTTTCGCTGCGCGTATGCAGGCGCGATTCCTGCAGCGCCATGAGCACGGCGTGAAAGGCCGCTATCGTCAAGGTGCTATAGGCCAGCACCGCCACGGCAATATGCCAACCGAAGACGGCGGACTTGCCTTCCATGCTGACCTGGCTGCCAGGAAAGACCCAGGCCAGGCCGAGGGCGATGACGGCGCTGGGCATGACCATGCGGCGCAGTCCGTCCAGGCTGAAATTACGGTTCTCTAACCAGTAGGTGCCCACCGAAACCCATAGAGCGGCCGACAGCATGGCCGAAAAGCCAAAACGCAAGGTGCCGGGCGCCATCAGGTCGAACCACAGAGTGATGGCGTGCGCCAGCCAGGCGAGCCCGGTCAGACCGGCAATGAGCCGGGCACGGGATGAGGGAAGCACCGCGCACGCCGCGTACAACAGGGCGGCGATGAAAAAGAAATAGATCTGCATAGTTTAAGTTTACACCATAGCCGACAAGCGCGATTCAAGCGACAGCCCGGATGACAGGCATTGCGCCGCCAGCCCATGCTGCAAGCCTGCCATGATATCGCGCCTGAGGCGCAACGGGGTAACACCCCTCAAGATTTCGGCAATCTTTCTTCTGATACACTTTTCCACAGTGCAGCAACGTTGCCATGATGATCAGCCTATCCTCTATGCACAAGCAGATCGTGCAAGACAATGACGGCGCATCATCACGCATCGGCACAAGAACGGCGATGCACTGACGCGTATCGATACGCTGAGCTTCAGGCAGTCCCAAAAAAGCTCGATGGGCTTTCACGCGCCAAGGGCGCTGGCCGATCAAAACACCGCCGCAACATGGCTGGCACGGCGGTGTTTGGATGGCTTCCTGATTTACTTGACATTCAGGCTCTTTTTCGCTTGCTCCAGCAAGTCCGTCTTGACCCAGTCCTTGGCCACGGGCGGCTTCGTCATGCGGCCCACGCCCGTTTTTACCATCACATCGGTGGTCACCTGGATATGTTCGGGCGAAATATCATACGAATACGGCGAATTGCTGATCGCATCGTCGAAATCATCTTTCGTGATTTGACCGCGGAACACGACTTCGCGCACATACTTTTCCGCCGTCGCCTTATTGTCAATAAAGGTCTTGGTGGCTTCGACGAAGCAGCGCATGAATTTTTCCGCCACGGGACGGCGTTCCTTGTAAAACTTTTCCGTCATCACCATGGTACGCACGGGTTCGCCGATCGGCGTGTCGTACGGTTTGATGACTTCGCTGCCAAAGCCCTTGTTGATCGCCTGCGACGATTGCGGCTCCGACTGCATCATGGCATCGATATTGCTGCCCATCAGCGCCTGGTTCAAATCAGCGTAGGCGAGGAACACCAGTTGCACATCCTTGCCCTTGGTTTCGGAATACGTCAGGCCCGCTTGCGACAGCTCGGCCAACAGCAGCACTTCCTGAATGCCGCCGCGCGTCACGCCGACGCGCTTACCCTTCAGATCCTTCACGCTGGCGATCTTTTGCCCCGTGCCCCCGACCAGGCGCGCGCCGCCCTTGGCAAAACCGGCCACCACATAGATGGGCGCACCGCTGGCGCGCCCGGAGATGGCCGCCTCGGACGCCGTCGCCCCCACGTCCAGCTCGCCCGCAATGATGGCCTGCATCACATCGAGTCCCTTGGCAAAGATATGCTCTTCGACCTTGATGCCGCACTTGGGTGCGATTTCCTTGATATACGACACGGCACCGTAATGGGCGAATTTCAAATTACCCAGGCGCACGACTTCCTGCGCCTGGGCCTGGGTAGCAACTGCGCTGAACGCCAGCATGAGGGCGGCGGCGATACCGGTCTTCAAGGTCAATTTCTTTTGCATCGAATTCTCCTGTGGTGGTTGGTGTGTGCCCGCATGGACAAACCAGCGCGTAACACTTAATGCCGTTCAGTTAGTGTGTTAGTGATGCTATTTTTAGCCCAAGAACCAGCACAGGGGTCGGACCCGGCGGGGGAATGTGCTTCAATGGAGCACATTCCGATCACGAAGTGACCGACCCCTGCTCTTTGCCTCTGGGGTTAGCGAATTTACTGGCGCTCATCAATCACGCCAAAATCCTTAACTGAACGGCATTAGCGCGTAACACTGCATTTTTATTCTGCCTAGATAGTACCGTGTGTTAGAGACAGGATAATATTTTTTACGCTGGCCAACCCGGCGCCAGGCAAGACCCAGGCCATCGTCGCGCATGCGGTGGCGCTGAACATCACGGTAGCAACGTCACCAGAGCTGCCAGCGCGGCGACGGCTGCCAGCAAGGAACTACGTAACAGCAAGCGGGGCGCATATGGCAGCAGCAGGGCCACCAGCAGCGCCCCGGCACCGATGCATCCGAGCCAGGCGACCAGGCCGACGGTGGCGCTCCAGCCGGCCACGCATGGCCAGATGGCCAGTGCCAGCAACAGTGCGCCGGTCAATTGCAGCACGCGCCGCACCTTGGGCGCCGCGTCGCGGCCCCATACCTGACCGTGATGGCGATCCATCGCCAGCGCAAGGCTGGCCATGCCCGCATACGACAGGCCCAGTGCACACAGGATAGTGTTGTTCATGACTGCCCTTGCGTAGTCACTTGCAGGCTGGACGATGGCGCAGCGCTTTCCTTGGCTGCGCTCTTGCTGACCGCCTTGCGCTTGTGGACTTTCCACGCGCCCCAGGCGGCCAGCAGGCCGAAGGCCATGCTGCCCAGTTCCACGCCGGCGCTTTCCCAGTCGCCGCGCGCCACCTGCGCCGTCAGATTGTCGCCCGTGCTCAGTACATTCAGCACCGGCAGCAGCAGGCATAGCACCGCCAGCAAGCACAACTGCTCGATCCAGGCGCGCTTTTCGGCGCGCAGACAGGCGTGCACCAACATCAGGAGCCACACGCCGAAGAAGGCGCGCACCTCCCAGCCGGCGCGCTGTTCGAGGCCGATGGGGATCAAACGGTTGGCCCACAGGAAGCCCACACAGGCAATGGCCAGGCCGGCAATCGCCGCCACGTTGAGGCACTCAATCACGCGGTACACGCGCTGCGTGCAGGCGCCGAACTCGGCGCCTGCCTTCTGGCGCCGCTTGACCAGGAACAGGATGGCACCCGTGCCCATCATGGCCGTGCCGGCCAAGCCGCAGAAAAAATACAGCCAGCGCATCGGCGTACCGCCGAAACCGACCATATGCAGGTTAGACATGACGGAGCGCGTCAAGCCCGCGCCGCCCGTGTCCGACTCGCCCGGCAAGCGCACGGCAACTTGCTCGCCCGTAGCCAGCGCATAGCAGGCACGGCCCGTATTGGCGCTCAGGCGCGTCAGCAGTTCAACGTCTTCATTCCAGCCATACATGCATACGCGCATGGAGGCGTCATTTGGATTGTCCAGCACCACGGCGCGGATTTCCTGGCCGATGGCTTGCTCGGCGCGCAGCGCGAACGATTCCAGCGCGGGAATGGCCAGCGGCTGCCCTGTCTTGACGGGTTTTCCCGCATCGTTCCAGTCGGCCAGGAAGGCTTTCTTGGCATTGTCCATGCCATATTGCACCACCACGGGGGCCGGCACATGGTCATCGCTGAAAAATGCCAGGCCCGTATAGGCGATCATGCACTGGAACGGTAACGTCAGCACCGCCACCGCATTGTGTGCGTCGAGCCAGGAACGCTGGCCCTTGGCCGGGCGAAAGGTGAAGAAATCCTTGAAGATGCGCTTGTGCGTGATGACGCCGCTTACCAGCGCCACCAGCATGATCATGCTGGTGATGCCGACGATCCACACGCCGATGCGTCCCGCGTGCAGCGCGTAGTGGAAATCGACGAAATGGTGGCCGCCGATGGTATCGCGCTGCGTTGCCGTGCGCGCCTGTTTGACGATGGCGCCCGTCAAGGGATCGAGGTCGGCCGAGCCATAGCCGCCGCTGGGCTGGAACCAGTAGGCGGACAGGCCGTGGCCCGGGCGCTGCACGGGCCAGATTTCCCACATATCCGCCTTCGGGTGCTGCTTCGCCATGAAATCGAGCGCCAGTTCCAGGCGGTGCGCGCGGTCCGTGACCTTGGGCAGCGCTGGGTCGTGCGCGTGCGATGCCTCTTCCAATGCGTGTTCAGGCGTCATCCAGTGGCCGATCGGGTCGTCGAAAACGGCCAGGGTGCCGGTCAGAAAAATGGCGAACAACAGCCAGGAAATCCACAGGCCGCTCCAGCTATGCAGCCAGGCCATGGCCTGGCGCAAACCGCCCTGCTGTGGCGTTTTGACCACCTTATCGACCTTGACGGCGCTCAAGCGGCACCTCGCGACAGCAGCAGGCCAATGCCGCCGCAGACGATGGCCGGCAGCAGCATGCCGAGCCAGGCGCGGCGCAGGTCCGGCACGGCAAAGACCCAGATCACGGCGCAGGTGTAGACGACGAAGGCGCTCAGAGTCGCTGTCAGCACAGCTTCGGCGCGCGACAGCGGCAGCACGGCCGACAGCAGCACAGCCACGCCGGACGTGAGCGCATAGCCGCCAAAGACGGCGGCAAGCACGCGCGAGAACAACAATATGTGGGCCGCTTTCATCATCGCGGTGCGACCGGTGCCATACGCCCGCTGCCGCCATCGCCGGCCAGATTGAACTGCACATCCATAAACCATGCATCCTTCATCAAGATAGGTCATTCAACAGTCAATATTGACAGTTGGTAGTTCAAGCTCAGCATCAGGTTGCGCGGCGTGCCAGCAGATTGCCGAAGACAGTCGAGCAAATGCTCTGGCCATCATGCTTGTCGAGCGCATTGCTGACGTTCAGGCGCAGTGCGGCGCCGCTGTTGAACTCCTTGCCGAGATTGGAAGGACCGCTGTCGCGCGACAGCGTGCGGCGACACATCGGTATCGGCGGCCGACATGGCATCGCTTTCCGGTCAAGCGCGGCATACATTTAAATGCAAATGAGAATTATTACTATTCTAACCGCGTCTTTGGCTTTCGTGCAATCGTGACATTGACAGAAATACCAACTAATTCAAAAGCAGACCAGGCGCCAGGCAGTGCAGCGCAGGACCGCCAGGGCCCCGCGATGGAGTAAAATGGCGCCCATCGTCCGGTTCAGAACCTCCCCCAGCAGATGCATCCATCTCCTGCCGGGTCAGGCTCTTAGCACCGCCCACTCCCAAGCTTTTCATTGCAGGTTCATGATGCTAGATAATCTCACCCAACGGCTTGCCAAAGTCGTCAAGACCATGCGCGGCGAGGCGCGCCTGACCGAAGCGAACACCGCCGACATGCTGCGCGAAGTGCGCCTGGCGCTGCTCGAAGCCGACGTCGCCCTGCCCGCCGTGCGCGAATTCATCGCCAAAGTCAAAGAAAAAGCCATGGGCGAGGATGTTATTTCCTCGCTCACGCCAGGCCAGGCCCTGGTCGGCGTGGTGCAGCGCGAGCTGGCCGCCCTGATGGGCGCCGACCTGGGACCGGAAGCGTCGCAGATCAGCTTTGCGCAGCAACCGCCCGCCATCATCCTGATGGCCGGTCTGCAAGGTGTGGGTAAAACCACCACCGTCGGCAAGCTGGCAAAATATCTGAAGGAAGAAAAGAAGAAGAAAGTGCTGACCGTTTCTGCCGACGTGTATCGTCCTGCCGCGATCGCCCAGCTGCAATCGGTCACCGCCCAGGTGGGCGCCGACTTCTTCCCCTCTTCCAGCACCGACAAGCCGGTCGATATCGCGCTCGCTGCGCTGGACTGGGCGAAAAAGCATTACCACGACGTCCTGATCATCGATACGGCAGGCCGTCTGGGTATCGACGAAGAAATGATGCGCGAAATCGCTGCCGTCCACAGCGCCGTGAAACCGATCGAAACCCTGTTTGTCGTCGACGCCATGCTGGGCCAGGACGCGATCAATACGGCGAAAGCGTTCAACGATGCACTGCCGCTGACCGGCATCGTGCTGACCAAGCTCGATGGCGATGCACGCGGCGGTGCCGCCCTGTCGGTACGCCACATTACGGGTAAGCCGATCAAGTTTGCCGGTGTCTCGGAAAAACTCGACGGCCTGGAAGCATTTGACCCGACCCGCATGGCCAACCGCATCCTGGGCATGGGCGACATCCTCGCCCTGGTGGAAGAAGCGCGCAAGGGCGTCGACAGCAAGGCTGCGGCCGACCTGGCGCAAAAGATCAAGGTCGGCGGCAAGTTCGACATGAACGACTTCAAGGCGCAACTGGGGCAAATGAAGAAAATGGGCGGCATGGCCAACCTGATGGATAAGCTGCCAGCGCAGTTCCAGCAGGCGGCAGGCGGCAAGAACATGGATCAAGCCGATAAACAGGTGCGCCGCATGTGCGGCATCATCGATTCGATGACGCCGCAGGAGCGCGCCAAGCCTGAACTGATCAAGGCTACGCGCAAGCGCCGCATCGCCGCCGGCGCCGGCGTGCAAGTGCAGGAAGTGAACCGCATGCTGACGCAATTCGAGCAAATGCAGACGATGATGAAGAAATTGTCCGGCGGCGGCATGATGAAGATGATGCGTTCCATGAAGGGCATGATGCCCGGCATGAGGTAAGGCATCAACACCCGCGTTCGCGCGGATGTTGATGGCCTTCGCGACGCCGCACCAGCATCGCTTGAGACTCAAAAAACACCGTTTCAAATAATGCCGGTTTGCATTCTCCTGCGACCGGCATCCGTTCTTCCCTCCCCCTCAATACCCCTCGCTGTAGAGTCAGCAAGCATGCCGTTTACGGGCAAAAACACGCTTCTGTGCTCCTGCGCGGTGCGCCCGGGCGACAGCATCGCCATTTAGCTGCTTTTTCCTCGTAAAAACGTGAAAAACACTTGCGTACAAGGTCAATCCACACCAATATTAGCCGTGCGATTAATTGCGCAATTTCCCATGTGTTTGTTAAGGAGGCTCGAAGATGGCAACAGCCAAAAAAACCCCAGTAGCAGCGCCAGCCAAAGCGGCCGCAGCAGCCAAGCCTGCCGCCGCCAAAAAAGCAGCACCCGCAGCCAAAGCAGCAGCTAAACCAGCAGCGGCAAAGAAAGCGGCAGCACCGGCAACACCACGCAAGCCAAACGCAGCATTCATGAAAGCAATGACGCCATCGAAAGAGCTGGCCGCCGTTGTTGGCGCAGCACCACTGCCGCGCACGGAAGTGACCAAAAAGGTATGGGATTACATCAAAAAACTCGATCTGCAAGATCCGGCCAACCGCCGCATGATCAATGCGGACGACAAGCTGAAAGCTGTTTTCAGCGGCAAAGCCCAAGTCTCCATGTTTGAAATGACGAAACTGATTTCCGATCATTTGAAATAATCAGATACCCGCCGGCCCTATCCCGAGCGAGTGCCCCGTAGCTGATTCAGCGAGCGGGGCATTTTTTTGGGGTCAGACTCTCAACACCGTTTGCTGGGGTCAGACCCTCAACACCGATAACACCGAGCTTTGCGCCAACGCTGCGGGCGGTCTGACCCCAGCCTTCATCTGAACTCCCACTGTTTCCACGCCGCCAGCACGGCATTCGGATACTCTGCCCGCCCCCGGCTGCCGTTATACCGCCCCAGCGCCAGGTACAAATCCCCGCGTTCCATATCCAGGTACATGCGCAAGATCGCGCAGCCATAGCGCAAATTCGTTTGCATGTGGAATAGCTTGCTGCGGTCACTGTCGCCGATGACGCCCGTCCAGAATGGCATGACCTGCATGTAGCCGCGTGCGCCAGCCAGCGAGACAGCATATTTGCGGTAGGCCGATTCCACCTGGATCAGGCCCAGCACCAGGGCCGGTTCCAGGCCCGCGCGGCGCGCTTCATACCATACCGTTTCCAAAAATTCCGTGCGCAGCTGCGCGTCCGGCAGCTTGCGTTGCAGGCGTTGCGACATCTGCGCCAGCCATTGCTGGTAGCGCTGCAGTTCGATGGGTGTGGCAAATTTGGGTTGCGGCGGGCGTTCGTCGCGGATCGCGTGCGACAAGGCCAGGCGGACAGAGTCGGCCAGCGCCTCCTCTTTCTGCTTGCCGGCCTGCGCCGGGAAAGCGCAGGCCAGGCCGGCGGCCAGCGCGAGCGCGCCAGCCACCTTGCTTACTGATGGACGCTTCACTGCGCCATTTTGCCCTGGATGAAGGCGACGATCTCGTCCGGTGCCACGCCCGATGCTTCGGTGTCGCGGCGGCCCTGGTATTCCAGCTTGCCTTCTTTCAAGCCACGTTCGCCGATGACGATGCGGTGTGGCACGCCGATCAATTCCCAGTCTGCAAACATGGCGCCAGGACGCAAGCCGCGATCATCAACGATAACGTCCACGCCAGCGTCTTGCAGGGCCGCGTACAGCTTCTCTGTCTCTTCCTTGACCATCTCGCTGCGGTCCATGCCCATCGGGCACAGCACCACCTCGAATGGGGCGATCGATGCCGGCCAAATGATGCCCTTGTCATCGAAGTTCTGTTCGATGGCAGCGCCCAGGATGCGCGTCACGCCGATGCCGTAGCAACCCATCTGCAGTGGCGCAGGCTTGCCATTCTCGTCGAGGAAAGTGGCTTTCATGCTTTCCGAGTACGCCGTGCCCAGCTGGAACACGTGACCCACTTCGATGCCGCGCTCAATGGCCAGCACACCCTGGCCGTCCGGAGAGGCGTCGCCGGCGACGACATTGCGCAAGTCGGCCACGATGGCTGGCTCGGCTACATCGCGACCCCAATTGGCACCCGTGTAATGGAAACCGGCGTCATTCGCACCGCAAACGAAGTCGCTCATGTGGGCGACCGTGCGGTCCGCCACCACGGTGACCGGTGCTTTGGTGCCGATCGGGCCCAGGTAGCCAGGAATGGTGCCGTACACTTCCAGGATTTCCGCTTCCGTCGAGAAACGGTGACCGGCCAGGCCGGCAACCTTGCTCACCTTGATCTCGTTCAATTCATGGTCGCCGCGCAGCAGCAGCATGAAATGCTGTTTCGTCACTTTCTCGTCCTTGCCCGTGGTTTCCACCGTCAGAGCGATGGTTTTCACGGTCTGCGACAAAGCCATGCCCAGCAGGGCCGCTACGCTTTCGCACTTGACGGTATCGGGCGTGGCCGTTTTGCTCAGTGCCTGGGTAGCGGCAGGACGCTCGCCCGCTGGCGCCAGCGCTTCAGCCGCTTCCATATTGGCGGCGAAATCGGAGGTCGGGCAATACACGAGCGCGTCTTCACCCGTGTGGGCAATAACGTGGAATTCGTGCGAACCGGAACCGCCGATGGCGCCATTGTCGGCCGCCACGGCGCGAAATTTCAGGCCGAAACGGGTGAAGATGCGCGTGTAGGCATCAAACATGACCTTGTATGACGCTTGCATGCCGGCCAGGTCGCGGTCGAAGGAATAGGCGTCCTTCATGGTGAATTCGCGGCCACGCATCAGGCCAAAACGTGGACGACGCTCGTCGCGGAACTTGGTCTGGATATGATAAAAGTTCAGCGGCAACTGGCGGTAGGACTTGATTTCCGTGCGCACGACGTCGGTGATGACTTCTTCTGATGTCGGCTGGATCGCGTATTCGCGGCCGTGGCGGTCTTTCACGCGCATCAGTTCATCGCCCATCTTGGTCCAGCGGCCCGTCTCCTGCCACAGTTCGGCTGGCTGTACCAGCGGCATCAGCAATTCGATGCCGGCGGCTTTGTTCATCTCGTCACGGATGATGGCTTCCACCTTGCGAATCACGCGCAAGCCCATCGGCATGTAAGTGTAGATGCCGGAACCGAGGCGTTTGATCATGCCTGCACGCATCATCAATTGGTGGCTGACGATTTCCGCGTCGGAAGGTGCATCTTTAAGTGTGGAAATAAAAAAACGGGAGGCGCGCATAACGGTGAATTCTTTTTAAAAAGAGAGGGTTATAATCAACCTAATTTTAAAGGATTAGCTGGCTGATGCGTCCATACTTTACACAAATGCGCTCAATTGGTGCGATTCCGGCGCTTTTCTCACCCCGAAAAGGTCACCGGCTTGCGAAGTTGTGGGTAATTACGTAAATAAGGACGCTCTGTCGCAGAAAGTTTGAGGTGCATTATGCTCGACCGTGAAGGGTTTCGGCCCAACGTCGGCATCATCCTGCTAAACGCCCAGAACGAGGTGTGGTGGGGCAAGCGGGTGCGCGAGCACTCATGGCAGTTTCCGCAAGGCGGTATCAAATATGGCGAAACACCGGAACAAGCCATGTTTCGCGAACTTGAAGAGGAAATCGGACTCAGACAGGAACACGTCAAAATTGTCGGCCGCACCCGCGACTGGCTGCGCTATGAAGTGCCAGACCACTTCATCAAGCGCGAGATTCGCGGCCACTACCGTGGCCAAAAGCAGATTTGGTTTCTGCTGAGAATGTGCGCGCGCGATAACGACGTCAATCTGCGCCTGACCGACCATCCCGAGTTCGACGCCTGGCGCTGGCATGAATACTGGGTCCCGCTCGATGTCGTCATTGAATTTAAACGCGATGTGTACCAGCGCGCCTTGCAGGAGCTGTCGCGCTTCCTGACCTGGCCCGCGCATGGCAACGCACAGCAAGCGCAGCGCCACACCTCGCGCTACCTGCGCCAGCCCCATGCACCACGGGCGCAGGATGCTGTGGCACTGGTCAAGCCTTGCGACGGCATTGCCGCCGACGGGTGCATGCCGGAGCTGCTCTTGCCGGGCAAGGCCTAGCCCAGCGCGATGAACGCACTTTCCCACGCAAAAGGGGCAGCCTGAACAGGCTGCCCCTTTTTACATTCCGGCAAAGAACTTTTTTTGCCGGTCAGACTGACTTAGTTTGCCGCCGGCGCTGGCGCAGCAGCGGGAACATCGAGCGTAATCGCTTTCAAGCCCAGGATGTCGCTGCTGTAGTGGCGGATCTTGTTGGCCAGAGCCGGGTCACTATTCAACTTTTGGCCATACGACGGCACCATTTCCACCATCTTGGCTTGCCATTCCGGTGTCGCCAGGCGGCTCTTGAATGCCGTTTGCAGCACCTTGATCATGATAGGCGGCGCGGTCGAGGCACCGGGCGAGGCACCCAGCAAGGCGACGATGCTGCCATCGGCAGCGCCGACGACTTCCGTGCCGAACTGCAGCAAACCGCCTTTGACAGGATCATCTTTGACGATCTGCACGCGCTGGCCCGCGTTTTGCAAGGTCCAGTCTTCCATCTTGGCATTCGGCAGATATTCACGCAGGGTCTTCAAACGGTCTTCCGGCGTGTTCATGACTTGCTCGACCAGATATTTCGTCAACGGAATATTGTCATAGCCGGCTTGCAGCATGGGTTTCACATTGCCCGCGCCGATAGAGGCAGGCAAGTCGATCCACGAGCCGTTCTTCAGGAACTTGGTCGAGAAAGTGGCAAACGGGCCAAACAACAGCGCTTTCTTGCCATCGATAATGCGCGTATCGAGATGCGGCACGGACATCGGTGGCGAACCGACGGATGCCTTGCCGTAGACCTTGGCCGCATGCGCCGCCACCAGTTCCGGGTTGGTCGTGACCAGCCATTGGCCACCCACCGGCACGCCACCGTAGCCCTTGGCTTCAGCAATGCCCGATTTTTCCAGCAGCGGCAGCGAACCGCCACCGGCGCCGATGAAGACGAATTTGGCGCGCATGGTCTTTTCCTTGCCGGCAGCGAGGTCTTTCACCGTCACGTTCCACACGCCATCGGCGCCGCGCTCGATGTCTTCCACCTGGTGGCGCAGATGCAGGGCCATGCCATGACTGTCCGTCAGGTATTTCACCAAGCCGCGCGTGAGGTTGCCGAAATTGACGTCGGTACCGATTTCCATGCGCGTCGCCGCCACTTTCTGGCCCTTGTCGCGCCCTTGCATGATCAACGGCGCCCATTGCTCGATCTGTGCCTGGTCTTCCGAGTACAGCATGCCCTTGAACAGGTTTTCCTTTTGCAGCGCGGCGTAGCGCTTCTTCAAAAAGGCGATATTGTCATCGCCCCAGACAAAGGCCATGTGCGGCACATTGTTGATGAAGGTCTGCGGTGCGCCCAGGTGCTTGTTGGCTACCTGATAGGCCCAGAATTGCTTGGAAATTTCAAATTGCTCGTTGATGGCAACGGCTTTTTTCGTCTCGATGCTGCCGTCGGCCGCTTCTGGCGTGTAATTGAGTTCGGCAAATGCCGAGTGGCCAGTGCCCGCGTTGTTCATCGCGTCCGAGCTTTCGGCGGCCACGGAATCGAGGCGCTCGACCATTTCCATCGTCAGCGATGGATCGAGTTCCTTGAGCATGCTGCCCAGGGTGGCGCTCATGGTGCCGGCGCCGATCAGCAGCACGTCGACCGGTTTTTCGGACGAGGCAGGAGGGGTCTTGTTACATGCCGCCAGGATCAGGCACGACATCAAAAGTAATAGCGATTTACGCATACGTAACTCCGTTTATGAATACTGAAGGATGATTCTTGCGCGCCACCGTGGCGACACCATCGCAGCTACCGGCTGATCTGACGAAAAACAGTCTGGCCTGCGGCGCGCCATGGCGGCCGAACAGCTCAATGTCGATGGTGATAGGCATGCTGCCGCGCTCCGGAATATCCCAAGAGCAATATCTGGTGGCAAAGGTGCGGGCAATGGATAGCGCGGACTGCGTTGCCGGCTGAAAAGCCGGCAATGAAATCGCCGTCATGTCCAGTGCGAATATCAAGAGTGGCGATTTTATCACCGTTATTTGGCGCCGCCAGGCCCACACGATAGTGGATAACACTTACTGCAGGGTAATAAATTGCCCCAACTATCGGGGCATGCAAGCAGGCGCCAGACGGCAAGCATCCCCGATGCCCTTTGTTTATGTACGCGGTACAATGCCGGCTACCCCTTAGCCAGACTCCTTGAGCCATGTTCAACCCCTCTTCCGACGATGTGCGACGCTTCTTTTGCGAAACATTGCGCAAGCACCGCGCCCATGAAATCCTCACGCCGATGGAAGCCATCGCGCTCGACTGGATCCTCGAACACCCCGAATATGAAGACGCCTTGAGCGACGTCGAGGCGGCACTGGCGCGCGATTACTCCGTCGAAGGCGGACAGGCTAATCCTTTCCTGCACCTGTCCATGCATCTGTCGATCACGGAGCAAGTCCAGGTCGACCAGCCGCGCGGCATTCGCCCGGCCGTGCAGCAACTCACGCAACGCCTCGATTCAGCCCATGCAGCGCAGCACGAAGTGATGGAATGCCTGGGTCAGATGATCTGGGCATCACAGCGCTCGGGCTTGCCGCCCGATACCGACGCCTACATCGACTGCGTGCGCCGCCGCTAAACCAGGCCAGCGTTGACACCCTTGCCGGTATCGCTGGCCGAGAGCAAGCGGCTCGGCCGCGCGCCAAGCGCAAGGACAGCATGCGCTTGAACACGGCTATGTTCGATCTCGGCGCGCGCGACGCCGGCTGGCTAAAAACCTGGCGCGGCGCTACAGCTCAGCGGCGCACCACCAGGGTGGTCGGCAGGCTGTGCAGGTAGGCGGCCAGGTCCTTGATGTCTTGGTTGCTCAACGGTTTCACCTGGCCCGTCATGATGGCGTTGTTGCGGCCATTGGCCTTGTCGCCGCGTTTATACGCCGTCAAAGCATGTTCCAGGTAATCCTTGTGCTGGCCCGCCAGTTTTGGATACGATGGATCGATGGGCGAGCCGTAATCCTTGCCGTGGCAGGTCGCGCAGCTGTATTTTTCAGCCAGGGCCTTGCCAGTGTTGATATTGCCGGCGGCGCCGGCGCCGAACGACACCGTGGCGCAAACGAGGGCGGCGAGTAATGTTTTCATCGGGCTAGTCCTCAGTTCGGCTTGGCTTGTTGCGCATAATATGCGGCGACATCGGCGATATCCTGCTCGGACAGGCTGCTGGCGATACCCTTCATGCTGGGATGCTTGCGCTCGCCCTTCTTGTAGGCTAACAGGGCATTTTCGATATATTTTGCCGTCTGGCCGCCGATCATCGGTACCTGGAACACCTCGGGAAAGGTCGCCTTGTAACCGGGAATGCCGTGGCAACCAATACACATCTCCACCTTGGCAGTGGCTGCCTTGGCGTTTCCTACAATGTCAGCCGCTGTGACGGCATTTGCTGTGCCGGCAAGCACGAGAAGTGCAAATATTTTTTTCATAGTGGCAATGTGAACAAAGCTAATCGGAGAAACGCCAGAGCTGGTTTTTATTGATCTTCTCTATTGTATTGACAATTAAGATTGACAATTAAGGTTAACAATTAATCTGCTGCTTGCCGATTCTAGCCAAGATATTCTTGCAAGTCCACCTATAAAACCCGCATTGTCGGCCGGCAAGCACAGGCCATCCGCGTGGCGGTGCGCCACAGTTCTGTTTATACTCAGCATTTCCCTATTTTGGCAGACCGCTCATGCAAGCAAAGCACCCCCAGCAAGGCCAACGCTTCGAAGGTTCCGACAGCTATGTCGCCACCGCCGACCTGAAACTGGCCGTGAATGCGGCGCTGACCCTGCAGCGTCCGCTGCTGATCAAGGGCGAGCCGGGCACCGGCAAGACCATGCTGGCCGAAGAAGTGGCCGCCGCGCTGAACATGCCGCTGATGCAATGGCATATCAAATCGACCACCAAGGCGCAGCAGGGCTTGTACGAATACGATGCCGTGTCGCGCCTGCGCGATTCGCAGCTGGGCGACGAGCGCGTGCGCGACATCCAGAACTATATCGTCAAGGGCGTGCTATGGCAGGCATTCACAGCGCCCGAGCCGGTGGTGCTGCTGATCGATGAAATCGACAAGGCCGACATCGAATTCCCGAACGACCTGCTGCGTGAACTGGACCGCATGGAATTCTATGTCTATGAAACGCGCGAAATGGTCACGGCGCGCCATCGCCCGCTGGTCATCATCACCTCGAACAACGAGAAGGAATTGCCGGATGCGTTTTTGCGCCGCTGCTTCTTCCATTACATCAAATTCCCGGACAAGGACACGATGGAGCAGATCGTCGCCGTCCACTACCCGCACCTGAAACAGCAATTGCTGGCGCAGGCGCTCGACACCTTCTATGCAGTGCGCGACGTGCCGGGCCTGAAGAAAAAACCGTCGACCTCGGAATTTCTCGACTGGCTCAAACTGCTGCTGGCCGAAGACATCCCCTTTGACGCGCTGCGCAGCAACGATAACAAGGCTGTCGTGCCACCGCTGCACGGTGCGCTGCTGAAAAACGAACAGGACGTGCACCTGTTCGAGCGCCTGATGTTCATGTCGCGCACCAACCGCTAAGGAGCGCCGGTGAACGACATCAGCCCGGACAAGGTCTTCGTACCGCTGGAACTGCACGGCATCGCCCTCGAAGCGCTGGCGCCGCACCACGCGCCCGGCTTGCGCGCGGCGGCCATGGATGGCGAACTGTGGAATCTGCGCGTCACCTCGGTGCCGGAACCGGAACAGGTCGACCAGTACATTTTCAAGAGCATCGAAATGCGCCCGGCGCGCTTCGCCTTTGCCGTCATCGACGTGGCCAGCGGCGAAGTGCTCGGCAGCACCAGCTACCACGACGTAGTACCCGCCATAGGCCGCCTGGAAATCGGCTACACCTGGTACGCGAAACGCTGCCAGCGCAGCCACGTCAACACCACCTGCAAATTGCTGCTGCTGGCGCACGCCTTCGACACGCTCGGCTGCGCTCTGGTGGGTTTTCGCACCGATAATTTCAACCATGCCTCGCAGGCGGCCATCGAGCGCCTGGGCGCAAAAAAAGATGGCGTGCTGCGCCACCATGCGCTGCGCCGCGACGGCACCGTGCGCGATACCGTCATGTACAGCATCACGCGCGGCGATTGGCCGGAAATAGCCGCCCATCTGCGCGACAAGCTGGCGCAGCGCCGCATCGCCGCACTACCCCGCGCGCAAGGGCAGACGCCATGCTGATCGATTTCTTCTTCACGCTCAAGGACGCGAAGATTCCTGTCTCGATCAAGGAATTTCTGACCCTGCTCGAAGCATTGCAAAAGAATATCATCGACGCCTCGATGGACGATTTCTACTATCTGTCGCGCCTGACGCTGGTCAAGGACGAAGCGCATTTCGACAAGTTCGACCGCGCATTTGCCCAATACTTCAAGGGCGTCAACGCAAGCTTCGAGACCAACGCGGCGATTCCCCTCGACTGGCTGCTCAAGCGCATGCAGCGCGAACTGTCCGAAGAGCAGAAGGCGCAGCTGGAAAAATTCGGCTACGACAAGCTGATGGACCGCCTGAACGAACTGCTGAAGGAACAGAAGGAGCGCCACGAGGGCGGCAGCAAGTGGATAGGCACGGGCGGCACGTCGCCGTTCGGCAATGGCGGCACGAATCCGGAAGGCATCCGCATCGGTGGCAAGGGCGGTAACCGCACGGCAGTGAAAGTATGGGAAGCGCGCAGCTACAAGGATTACGACAGCGAGCGCGAACTAGGCACGCGCAACATCAAGGTGGCCCTGCGCCGCCTGCGCAAATTCGCGCGCGAAGGTGCGCAAGACGAACTGGCGCTCGATGCCACCATTGCCGCCACGGCCAACAACGCGGGCTATCTGGACATCAAGATGCGGCCAGAGCGCAAGAACCGCATCAAGGTACTGATGCTGTTCGATGTGGGCGGCAGCATGGACGACCATATCGAGCGCACCGAAGAACTGTTTTCGGCGGCGAAGACGGAATTTAAGAACATGGAGTTCTTTTACTTCCATAACTGCGTCTACGACACCCTGTGGAAGAACAACCGGCGCCGCAACGCCGAGCGTTTTTCCACCTGGGACGTACTGCGCAAGTATGCGCCAGATACCAAGCTGATTTTTGTCGGCGACGCCACCATGAGTCCCTATGAAATCCTGCAGCCGGGTGGTTCGGTCGAATACAACAACGAGGAAGCGGGATCGACATGGCTGGCGCGCTTTACCCAGGCATTCCCCAAATTCATCTGGCTCAATCCCGAGTCGGAGGGCTTGTGGCAGTACCGCCAGTCGATAGGCGTGATACGCCAATTAATGAACAACCGCATGTTTCCGCTCTCGATCGACGGGCTGGAACGGGGCATGCGCCTGCTCAGCAAATAAAGAAATACGCCAAAAAATCCATGGCGGCGGACGGGCCGCCATGGCGCACACTGCAACACTGACCTACCGTGCAGGGCCTGTGCGCCGCGCTCGAGTACTATACGCTGATACCAGCCCTGCCATACCCTAACCTGCTGCATCCTGTGCGCGGCCGCCATGGCCGCGACACTGTTCGATTGCGCACATCGTGCACGCCTTCTGCTCCGGTAGAATCGGCGCATCGCTGTGCGCAAACTATGCACCATCGCTGCACCACGACATGATCGCGCCAGCCTCCATGCTGGCGCTCGGTGCCAGCGCTATTTCAAAGGAATGAGCATGCAAAGTCTGATCTCGATCGCCGCCGACCTGTCCTGGCCATTCGCCATCACCGTGGCCTGGGTGGTGGGCGAATTCGGCCACCGCTGGACTGGCCTGCCGCGCATCAGTTTTTATGGCGTCATCGGCTTCGTCCTGGCGCAAACGCAGGTCGGCATCTTGCCGCAAACGGACGCCGGTCCCATGCTGGTGCTGGCCGACGTGGCCTTCGGCCTGATCCTGTTCGAAGTCGGCTACCGCATCAACCTGCGCTGGCTAAAGAACAACCCGTGGATTGCCGTCACGGGCCTGGCAGAATCCTTGCTGACCTTTGCCGTCGTCTACTTCATCGGTATTGAATTTGGCAGCACCTCGATGACAGCGCTGCTGCTGGCGTCCTTGGCCATGTCCACCTCGCCAGCCACCATCATGCGCGTCATCAACGAAGAACGCAGCTCGGGCCAGGTGACGGAACGCATCGTCCACCTGACGGCGCTGAACTGCGTGTTGGCCGTCTTCACGTTCAACATCATCGTCGGCTTCTGGATGTTCCAGAGCGCCACCGACCTGGTCCAAGCCACTAGCAGCAGCGCCGCCGTGCTGGCCGCCTCGGTCGCCGCCGGCACCGTCTTTGGCATCGTCGTACCGGCCATGCTGCGCCGTCTGGGCAATATGGCGCAGGACGCCACCGTCGCCTTTGCACTGTCGGTGATGCTGCTCGTCGCCCTGACCTATTCCACCAGCCTGTCGCCGCTACTGGCCACCCTCACATTCGGCCTGGTAGCGCGCCACCGTCGCGTCGCCTTCAGCCAGGCGCAGCGCAATTTCGGCGCGCTGGGCGAACTGCTGACGGTGCTGCTATTCGTGTATGCCGCCTCGACCCTGGAATGGGCCAGCGTGACGGCCGGCGCGGCCCTGGCCCTGGCCGTCGTCGGCGGTCGCTTGCTGACGAAAGTCGTCGGCGTGGCTGCGTTTTCGCACGTCAGCGGCATTTCCTGGCGCAAGGGCGTGCTGACGGGAATGGCACTCACGCCCGTCTCCGTCTTCATCATCCTGCTGCTCGAACACGCGCGCCAGCAAGGCGTGAACTTCGGCGACGAATTGAACGCCCTGGCCGCCGTCACGCTGGGCCTGGAACTGGTCGGCCCGGTGCTGGTGCAGCGCGTGCTGATGCTGGCCAAAGAAACCCACGAAATCAAGGAGCGCTAAATGCCACTGGAACCCTTTGGCCAATCGGCCGCGCTGACCTTCGGCGTCGAACTCGAACTGCAACTGGTGAATCTGTCAGACTATGATTTGACGGCAGCGAGCCCCGATCTGCTGCATCTGCTGAACAAAAAACCGTTTCCCGGCAACGTTACGCCGGAAATCACCGAGAGCATGATCGAGATTAACTCTAGCGTGCACACGCATCACGGCCCCCTGCTGGCGCAGTTGCAGGAAATCCGCGACACGCTGGTCACGGCCGGCGACAAGCTCAATATCGGCATCGCGGGCGGCGGCACGCACCCGTTCCAGCAATGGTCGTCACAAAAGATCTTCTCCAAGCCGCGTTTCCAGGAAATCTCGGAACTGTACGGCTACCTGGCCAAGCAGTTCACCATCTTCGGCCAGCACGTGCACATCGGCTGCGCCTCGGGCGACGACGCCATGTTCCTGCTGCATTCACTGAACCGCTACATCCCCCACTTCATCGCCCTGTCGGCTTCCTCGCCCTACGTGCAAGGACGCGATACGCTGTTCGACTCGGCCCGCCTGAACTCCGTATTCGCCTTTCCCATGAGCGGGCGCGCACCGTTCACCCTCAGCTGGGAACAATTCTCCAACGAATATTTCGCCAAGATGGAGAACACGGGCATCATCAAGAGCATGAAGGACTTTTACTGGGATATCCGTCCCAAGCCGGAATTTGGCACTATCGAACTGCGCGTGTGCGACACGCCCCTGACGGTGGAGCGGGCCGCCGCGCTGGCCGCCTACCTGCAAGCCCTGTGCCGCTACCTGCTCGAACGCCGCGAAACCCAGCCGGTGGAAGACGATTACCTCGTGTATAACTACAACCGCTTCCAGGCTTGCCGCTTTGGCCTCGATGGTGCCATCACGCATCCGAAAACCTACGAGACGATGTCACTACGCGAAGACATCATGACCACCCTGCGCAAAATGGAACCGCACGCCGAGGCACTGGGCAGTACGCCAGCTCTGAAACACCTGTCTGAGGTGGCCAAGCAATGGAGCGACGCACAATACCTGCGCAAGCAGCACAGCCTGCAGGGCAGCGCCGAGGGCATGGTCGATGCCGCCATTCGATGTTTTCGCGGTGAGCCCATGAATTACTGACGCTGCCCAGCCTGGAAACATCGGTCGGCTCAAAACCGCGTCTCGCGCGCCGCGCGCAAAAAGTTATCGAGGATGGGCGTGCAATCGAGCAGTTCGACCCCGCCTGCCGAATGAAATTCCGGGTGCCACTGCAAGCCCATGACGAAGCGCGCCCGCTGGTAGCGGATGGCTTCGACGATATTATCGCCTTGCGAATACGCTTCCACGCTGATGTCGCGCCCCAGGTCCTTGACCGACTGGTGGTGGATGGAATTGACGAGCGCCTCGCCCGCCTTCGGGAACATGCCCGCCAGCGACGAGCCTTTCGGGAAGACGATGCTGTGGCGATGGCGGTCGTACAGGTCGTTGACGTGCGAGGTGGCGCCTTCCACGTCCGAAGCGATGTCCTGGTACAAAGTGCCGCCAAAGCCCACGTTGATGAGTTGGCAGCCGCGGCATATGCCCAGCACGGGTTTGCCCGCGTCGACAAATTCATGCAGCAATTCCAGTTCGTACAGGTCGCGCGCGCGGTCGCCGCTCCATTCGGGGCGCGTAGCCGCCTCGGAATACGTCTGCGGGGAAACGTCGGCGCCCCCCTGCAGCACCAGGCCGTCCAGGTGGCGCGCGTAGTGGCGCAAGGTGATATTGCTCGGGTGTAGCAAGCCGCTGGTATTGACCGTCGGGATCATGAACACCAGCACGTCACGCGACATGACCCACTGCGCAATCGACTCCTCCAGGTATTGGAGGTTCTTGCTGCGCAGTCCGGTGGCGCCCGGCTCGGGATGGAAAATGCGCGCCGAGATGCCAATGCGCAGGGTGCGCCGCATGAAATCGCGGCTGGCCTTGTCGCGCATGGAACGGTAGCGCGACGAGATCACCCTCCACGCCAGCGCCAGCGGCGTGTCGTTATCCTTCAGATAACGGGGCACAGCATCGTGCGCACGCTGCTCATCATCGGGCACCCTGCCGACCCGCTCGGGCCGGGCCGGCGTTGCAGGATCGGTGGCCGGAGGGTGCTGGAGATCTTTTTCGTCTGACATGGCAAGGCTGACTGAAAGCGGAGACGTTTTCAATATAAACCCCTGCCTGCCAAAGCACGATTCAAATTTGTAACAAAAGCACAGACGCGCCGCATCCACGCAACACGCGGGCAGAAAAATGCGGCCAGCGCTGCATACGGCGCGTTTACGCGCGCGGCCCCGCTTTTTAGAGAATCTTTACGCCCCCGCTGCTAATCTTGAACGTACCTCAACCACCGCTGCAAAGCTACCATGGAACCCCATTCACGCCTGCCTACGCATCAAGTCCATCAAGCCCATCAAACCCATCAAGCACTGCCCCACCGCCATCCGCGCCTGCCCACATTCCTCATGCATATCACGGTCGACAAGTCTTGCCTGGCCGAGCTGCGCCAACTGGTCGTCAAGACGTGCGGCGGCATGCTGTCATTCATGCGCATCGAGGCGATCGAGCATGCCGAACGCATGAAGGTTTGGCTGTGCGTGACGGAGCCGGCCCTGCGCCTGACCATGGATGCCGTCATGCGCCTGCTGCCGGCGGCGGAATTTGGCCGTATCAGCCAGGGGAAATCGCTATGAACCAGTATTGCTGCGAGCAGGCGATGTCTTCATCGCGCATCACCGCGCACTTCCAGGGCATCTGGGTACCGATGGTCACGCCGTTTTGCGAAGGCGAACTCGATCTAGCCGCAGCACAGCAGTTGGCCAGCGAGCTCGCTAGCAGCGGCGTCGATGGCCTGGTGGTGTGCGGCACCACGGGCGAAGCGGCCATGCTGAGCGCCGCCGAGCAGAGCATGCTGCTCGATAGCGTACTCGAAGCCGTCGGCCCCCGCTTCCCCGTCGTGATGGGTATCGGCGGCAGCGATACGCGCAGCGTCGTCGCCGCGGTGCAGCGCTATCACGACCATCCGCTGGCCGCTCTGCTGATCTCGGCACCGTCGTATGTACGCCCTTCGCAGGACGGCATCGTGCGCCACTTCCAGGCCATCGCCGACGCCACCGACCATTCCATCGTGCTATACAACGTGCCGGCCCGCACGGGGGTCAATATCGAAGCGCAGACGGCGGCACTGCTGGCGCGCGACTCGCACTTCGTCGCCATCAAGGAAGCGGGCGGCAAGCTGCAGCAATTGGCGGAACTGCTGCTTGAGACACGCCTGGACGTGCTGTGCGGCGACGACACTGTGCTGCTGGCCAGCCTTTCCATGGGCGGCCACGGCGCCATGTCGGCCGCCGCCCAGATAAGGCCGGATCTGTATGCGCAGCTGTACCACCTGGTCAAGCAGGGCCGCCACGGCGCCGCAGGCGCCCTGTTCAAGACCATGCTGCCCCTTATCCGCCTGCTGTTTTCCGAACCCAATCCTGGGCCATTGAAGGCGGCGCTGGCCATGCAAGGCAAGGTGCGCGACGAGCTGCGCCTGCCGATGACGCCGATGTCCCGCGCCGGCCAGGACAGTCTGGCCGAAGCACTCGATGCATTGATGGAACTGCCCACATGGACAGCCAGCGACAGGGACGCGCCACGCGAAGGCTGTGTGCTGCAACTGGTCTGCGCCGCCAACCTCATGCCAGCCGTGCGCCAAGATGATCATCGCCATCACGGATGAAAGCGGGGGCATCGAGAAATCCATCCTGGCCGGGCGACTAGCCGCCTCGCGCGCGCTGGCCGGACGCAAGGTATTGCTGCTCGATGCCGATCCGCGCCAGGGAGCCATGGCGCAGGCGAAAAATATGCACGACATGGCCATGCACGGCAGCCCGACGCGGCCACGCCTGATGGCGCGCGCCATCAGCGCCAAGGGCTTGCAGCCGGAGCTGGAGCACCTGGTGATCTGCTACCACGACATCGTCATCGACAGCGAAGGGCGCGACTCCATGGGTAGCCGTTCAGCCCTGATCGCCGCGCGCGTGCTGGTGGTGCCGCCGAACGGCGTCGTGGATGGTGCCGCGCAGGCTGGCCTGGCGCGCCGCATCGCGCACGCGCGCAGCGTCAATCCGGACCTGCGCGTCTTGCTGGCAACGGATACGCAAGCGGCACCCGCCCACGCCCTGGCCGCACAGATTCCACTGGCCCGCGTGGTCAGCCTGGGACAATTGTATTGCGCCGTTTTCAACCTGCCCCGCTAGCACGGCTCGAAAAAAAAGGCGGCGCATGCGCCGCCTCTCCTTTTATCTCCGTCAATTAGAACGTTTTGCCAACTGTCAGTTGCAGCGCCGTCTTGCCCATGAATTTACCATTCACCGGCGAAGCATAGGCCGACTTGTCAGCGTTCGTGCCGATCACGGCCAGCGCGCCCGTCACCACGCCGAAATCGCGCGTGATGCCCACTTTCCAGTCCGTGTAGCTGGCCGCATCATTGTTTTTGACCTTCTGGTGGCCCGCGTGCAGGTTAGCGGTCCAGCCGTTGCTCAGGTCGATATTCGCGCCGATGTCCAGATAGCCACTGTTTTTGCTGTTGACGAGGCCGAACAGATTGGAAACGGTGTGCGAATACTTGATATAGGCGGGGCCATACGACAACTGGCCGTAGACTTCCTGCGTATCGGCGTCGGCCAGGCCGGCGATGTACTTCAAGCCATTGTCCGCATAGACATACGCCAGCACGCCTACGTCATAAGTGACATCGGCCGTCAACTGGCCGCGCTTGCCCGCATACAGATCCACTTCAACGTCGCCGCTGCCGCCCGCATCCTTGGTCCATTTGATGGTGGAGGCCCAGGCGCCCGCGTACAGGCCGGTAGGATTGTTGACGTAGTCGACGCCACCCTGCAGCGCCGGCTTCAAGCGCGTCTGCGAAATGCCACGAAAACGGTAGTCGGACACGCCGGCCACGTTGAAGCTGATTTCATTGTCAGGCTTGGCTTCTTCTGCGTGAGCCAGGCTGGCCGTAAAGGCGCTGAAGGGGGTGGCTAGGGCGAGTGCAAGGAATAATTTATTCATGGTTTCTTCTTCTTCATGGGTAGTATGGGCCTTTGCCAATATGGCGCAGCTGGCCCGCCGCTGCAAAATTGTAGGTAAAGCGTCCCCCCGGCGCGCGCAGCGCCCGTTTTCCAACAGGGGAATAAAGCTGTTTAGAGAGGCAGCAGCAAGCGGTAGCCGACCGCCGTTTCCGTCAGCAGGTACTGCGGCTGGGCCGGATCGGCTTCCAACTTCTGGCGCAGATGGCCCATGTAGATGCGCAGATAGTGGCCGTTTTCACTGTTCGACGGCCCCCATACTTCGCGCAGCAGTTGCGGATTGGTGACCACCCTGCCAGCGTTCTTCACAAGCACCGACAGCAAGCGAAATTCAGTCGGCGTCATGTGCACCAGTTGCTTGTTGCGCGTCACCAGGCGGTCCTTCAGGTCAACGCGCACGTCGCCGAACTGCACCACGCCATCATCGCTGGCGGCAGGTTGACGCTGGCGGCGCAAGGTGGCGCGCACGCGGGCCAGCAACTCGCCAACGCCGAACGGCTTGGTCAGGTAATCGTCGGCACCGGCGTCCAGCGCGCGTATCTTGTCCTCTTCATCGACGCGTGCCGACAGCACGATGATGGGCACGGCCGACCATTTACGGATGTCGGCGATGAAGTCGATGCCGTCGCCGTCAGGCAGGCCCAGGTCCAGCACGATCATGTCGGGCCGGCGCGTGCCGGCATCGATCAGACCGCGCTGCATGGTGGCGGACTCGAAAATCTGCCAGCCCTCGTCTTCCAGCGCGGCGCGCACGAAGCGGCGGATTTGCGGTTCATCCTCGACCAGCAAGGCGGTGGCGGAAGGTTCGTTCATGATGGTTTTCCTGTTTCATAATCGTTGGCGTCATCGAGTTCGATCTCCGGCGGCGCAGGGGGCGTGCCCAATGGCAGGCTAAAGGCAATGGCAGCGCCCTGTCCCGGCACATGCGGCTGCGCGTGTATGCTGCCGCCGTGGGCTTCGACGATGGCACGGCAAATGGCCAGTCCCAGCCCCACGCCCGGCTTGTTCGATTCGCGCTCGCCGCGCGTGAATTTTTCAAAGATGGCCTCTTCGCGACCGGGCGGCAGGCCCGGACCATCGTCAAACACCCTCACCTGCAAGAACTGGCCGTGCAACCCGGCCGCGACAGTAATGGTGCTGCCGGGCGGCGTGTACTTGGCCGCGTTTTCCAGCAGGTTGCACAGCACGCGCTCGATCAGCACTGCGTCGTAGCGTACCAGCGGCAAATCTGGCGCCAACTGCGTCTGCACGGCATGCTGCTGTAATTGCGGGCCGCTGGCGCGCAGCGCGCTGCCCACCACCTCTTCCAACGCCTGCCATTGCAAGTTCAGGCGTACCTGCCCGCTTTCGATGCGCGCCATGTCCAGCAAGTTCGCCACCAGGGCGCTCATGCGCACGGTTTCAAACTGCAGCGAGCGCGCCATGTCCAGCTGCGCAGGCGACAACGCTGGCCTGGACAGCGCCAGCGATTCGGCCAGCCCCACCAGCGACGTCAATGGCGTACGCAAGTCGTGCGAAAGGGCCGCCAGCAGCGAATTACGCAGCCGCTCGGACTCCATCTGCAGCAGCGCGCCCTGGGCGACGTCGATATAGTGCACGCGCTCGAGCGCGATAGCGGCCAGTGCGGCAAAGGTATCGAGGTGCTGCCGCTGTTCCGGCACCAGCAGCCAGCGCCCGTGCTGGGCAGCCTCCAGCGGCAACAGCGCCAGCACGCCCCGCGTACGCATCGGCGCGATCAGCGGCAGGTAGAAAATGGGCGAAGCGGGCAAGGTATCGGTGCCCGTACCGGCTGCCTGCGCATGGTCGAAGGCCCACTGCGCGATACCCATATCGAGCGGCTCGCCGCCGTTCGGCGGCAGCAAGCTGCCCTCGTCATTGGGCAGGAGCAAGGTAGCGCGCGCACGGAAAGCGCGTTCGATGGCGCTTTTCGTGATATCGAAAATCTGCTCTGTCTGCAGCACGCCGGACAGCTCCCGCGAAAACTCGTACAGGGCACGGGCGCGTGCTTCGCGGTGCGATGCCACGCGCGCCTGGAAGCGCAGGCCGGCCGTCAGGTGGCCCGTGATCAGGCCCACGGCCAGCATCACGCCAAAAGTAATTATGTACTGAAAATCGCCCACGGCAAACGAGAAGCGCGGTGGCACGAAGATAAAATCGAAGCAAGCCACGCCCACCAGGCTGGCCAGCGCCGCCGGTCCGCGCCCCAGGCGCACAGCCACCAGCACCACCGTCAGCAGCGACAGCATGGCGATATTGGCCAGGTCCAGATAGGGTTGCAGGGGGACCGAGGCGAGGGCCGTGCCCAAGCTGACGCCGGCGGCCAATAGGTAACGCCAATGGCGCGATGACCTGCGCGGCACCTGCGCATCGTCGCCCGCCGCGCGCCGCAGCGCCGTATCGGCAGGTGGCAAGCCGACCTCGATCAAGTCAATATCGGGCGCCAGACTGGCCATGCGCACGGACGGAGGCGTATGCCACAGGCGCAGCAGCGCACCGCAGTTGGCACGGCCGACGATGACTTTCGAGATATTCGCGCTGCGCGCATACTCGACCACGGCACCGGCAATGTCAGCGGACGGCACAATAGCCGTGCGCGCCCCCAGGTCCTGCGCCAGTTTCAGCGTTTTCAGGATGCGTTCGCGCTCACGCGCCGGCAGGCGCTGCAGGCGCGGCGTTTCCACGTACAGCGCGTGCCATTCGGCATTGAGCTGGCTGGCCAGGCGCGCCGTGCTGCGGATCACGTGTTCGCCACCCACGTACGGGCCCACGCATGCGAGCAGCGCGGCGCCCGTCTTCCACACTGGATTGATGGATTTCTCGACGCGGTAAGCCTGCACGTCGTCCTGCACCCGGTCCGCCGTGCGGCGCAAAGCCAGTTCACGCAGGGCGATCAGATTACCCTTGCGGAAAAAATGCTGGGATGCCCGCTCGGCCTGCTGCGGCTGGTATACCTTGCCCTGATTCAGGCGGCGCAACAGTTCATCGGCGGGGATATCGACCAGCACCACTTCATCGGCGCGGTCGAACACCGTGTCGGGCAGGGTTTCAGCCACGCGCACGCCGGTGATGCCACCCACCACATCGTTCAGGCTTTCCAGATGCTGCACATTGACGGTCGACAGCACGTCGATACCGGCCGCCAGCAATTCCTCGACGTCCTGCCAGCGCTTCGGATGGCGCGAACCGGCCACGTTCGAATGGGCCAGTTCATCCATCAGTATCAGCGGCGGCGCGCGCAACAAGGCCGCGTCCAGGTCGAACTCGAACAGGGTCTTGCCACGGTATTCGATGGCCTTCAGGGGCAGCAGCGGCAAACCGTCCAGCTGGGCCATCGTATCCTGGCGCCCATGCGTCTCCACCACGCCCACCAGCAGATCCTGGCCATCGGCCAGCATCTTGCGGGCGGCGGCCAGCATCGCATAGGTCTTGCCGACGCCTGCCGAGGCGCCGAAGTAAATGCGCAGGCGGCCGCGCGCGGCTTTCTTTTCCTGCGCCTGCACTTGCGCCAGCAGGGCATCAGGGTCGGGGCGTTGGCTGTCGTTGGGGAGCATGTTGTATTTTAATCTTCTTGCGTAATGCTATCTTGTTATTTTGCCGTTGCGTCAAGCGGCGACGTCACCACGTAGGTCGGATTAGCGCGCAAGCGCGTAATCCGACAACATCGTTGGCTTGGCTGGTGGTGGTGTCGGCTTACGCTGCGCTAAGCCGAGCTACGCCGACCTACGCCGATCCAGGCCAACGTTTGCTGGCCTGCGTACCGTTGCCAGCTTACTTTGCCAGGGCATCAAGCGCCAGATTGAGTTCCAGCACATTCACCCGTGGCTCGCCGAAAAAGCCGATATACGCGGTTTTCTGCACCTTGGCGATGGCGTTTTCCACCTGCGCCAGCGGCACGGCGCGGACGCGGGCCACGCGCGGCGCCTGGTACAACGCTGCTGCCAGACTGATTTCCGGGTCCAGGCCGCTGCTCGACGCCGTTACCAGGTCGACCGGAATGGCGCGCGTATTGCCGGGATCTGCTTCCTTCAGGGCGGCGATGCGCGCCTTCACGGCGTCCACCAGGGCCGGATTGCTCGGTCCCAGATTCGAGCCGCCCGAACCGGCACCGTTATTTGCCATCGGCGCGGTGGCCGATGGCCGGCCCCAAAAATACTTGGGCGAGGTGAAGGACTGGCCGATCAGCATCGAGCCGACGGGGCGGCCAGCGCGCTCGACGATGCTGCCGTTGACTTCATCGTTGAAGGCCAGCTGCCCGATGCCGGCCGTGGCAAACGGATAGACGACGCCGCAGATCACGGTCAGCGCGGCAAACAGGACCAGGGCGGGACGTACGATAGTGCTCATGATGGTTCCTTTAAACTAAATTGAGAGCGGACAGCAGCATGTCGATCAGCTTGATCCCGATAAACGGCAAGATGATGCCGCCCAGGCCGTAGATCAGCAGATTGCGACGCAACAGGCTGGCCGCGCCGATGGCCCGGTATTGCACGCCCTTCAGGGCCAGCGGAATCAGCACGACGATGATCAGGGCATTGAAGATCACCGCCGACATGATGGCCGAGGCGGGGCTGGACAGGTGCATGATGTCGAGCGCCTTCAACTGCGGATAAGTGCCCACGAAGGCAGCCGGGATGATGGCGAAGTACTTGGCGATGTCGTTCGAAATCGAGAACGTCGTCAGCGAACCGCGCGTCATCAGCATCTGCTTGCCGATTTCAACGATTTCCAGCAGCTTGGTCGGATTCGAATCCAGGTCGACCATATTGCCCGCCTCTTTCGCCGCCTGCGTACCGGAATTCATGGCCACGGCGACATCGGCCTGCGCCAGCGCAGGAGCATCGTTGGTACCGTCGCCCGTCATTGCCACCAGGCGGCCTTCGGACTGGTAGCTGCGAATCAGCTTGAGCTTGTCTTCCGGCGTCGCTTCGGCCAGGAAGTCATCGACGCCCGCCTCGGCTGCAATGGCCGCTGCCGTCAGCTTGTTGTCGCCCGTGATCATGACGGTCTTGATGCCCATGCGGCGCAATTCCGCAAAACGCTCCTTGATGCCGCCCTTGACGATATCCTTCAGTTCCACGACACCCATCACGCGGCCATCGTCGACCACCACCAGCGGCGTGCTGCCACGGCGCGCAATATCATCGACAGCGCGCGATACCTCGGCCGGATACGGCTGGCCCAGCGCTTCCACATACTTTTTCATGGAGTCGGCTGCACCCTTGCGCAGCTGGCGCACTTGCTGTTCGCCAGGAATATCCACGCCACTCATGCGCGTTTGCGCCGTGAAGGGCACGAAGGTGGCGTTCAAGCTGGCCATCTCGCGTTCGCGGATGTTGAATTTCTGCTTGGCCAGCACGACGATGCTGCGTCCTTCCGGTGTTTCATCGGCCAAGGAAGCGAGTTGCGCCGCATCGGCCAACTGCTGCTCTGTCACGCCGGGAGCGGGCACAAAACTCGACGCCTGGCGGTTGCCCAGGGTGATGGTGCCCGTTTTATCGAGCAGCAGCACGTCCACGTCACCCGCCGCTTCCACCGCGCGGCCCGAGGTGGCGATCACATTGGCTTGCATCATGCGGCTCATGCCGGCCACGCCGATGGCCGACAGCAGGCCGCCGATGGTAGTCGGGATCAGGCACACCAGCAGCGCGATCAGCACGGTAATGCTGACGGGCGTGCCGCTGCCGGCTGCCGCTACGGAAAACAGCGAGTACGGCAGCAAGGTCACGGTGACGATCAGGAAGACAATCGACAGGGCGACGAGCAAAATCGTCAGGGCGATTTCATTCGGTGTCTTCTGGCGCTTGGCGCCTTCCACCATGGCGATCATGCGGTCGATGAAGGCTTCACCCGGATTGACCGAGACGCGTACCAGCAGCCAGTCCGACAGCACGCGGGTGCCGCCCGTCACGGCGGAAAAGTCGCCGCCCGATTCGCGGATCACGGGCGCCGATTCGCCCGTGATGGCACTCTCGTCGACCGAGGCCACGCCGGCCGTGACTTCGCCGTCGGCGGGAATCACGTCACCCGCCTCGACCAGCACCGTCATGCCCTTGCGCAGATCGGTTGCCGGCGTAGGCAGCCAGGAGGTGCCGTACTTCGGTGTTTGCATTTTCTTTGCCATCACCGTCTGCTTCAGGGCGCGCAAGGAGGCCGCCTGGGCCTTGCTGCGCCCTTCGGCCAGCGCTTCGGCAAAGTTTGCGAACAGCACCGTAAACCACAGCCACACGGCGACGGCGGCGATGAAACCGAACGGCGCTTCACCCTGGCCGTTGATGGCCTGGATAGCCAGCAGGGTCGTGATGATGCTGCCCACGTAGACGACAAACATCACGGGGCTGCGCCACTGCGTGCGGGGGTCGAGTTTTTTGAACGCATCGACGATGGCGGGGCCGATCAATGCGGAATCGAACAAGGTCAGGCTTGTGCGTGACATGGTAGCCTCTTATTGTGTAAAAAGTTGCAGGTGTTCGACGATCGGGCCGAGGGCCAGCGCGGGAACGTAATTGAGCACGCCAACGAGCACGACCACGCCGATCAGCAAGCCGATGAACATGGGGCCGTGGGTGGGCATGGTGCCGGCGTTGGCCGACAAGCGCTGCTTGGCTGCCAGCGAACCGGCCACTGCCAGCACGGGCACGATCACGCCGAAACGGCCGAACCACATGGCAATGGCCAGCATCACGTTGTAGAACGGTGTGTTGGCGGACAGGCCGGCAAACGCGCTGCCGTTGTTATTGGCCGCCGAGGTGAAGGCGTACAGGATTTCCGAGAAGCCATGCGCGCCTGGATTGGCGACGCCGATCTTGCCAGGTTCGACCATCACGGCGATCGCCGTACCCGTCAATACCAGGGCTGGCGTAATCAGAATGGCCAGCGAGACCATCTTCATTTCATAGGCCTGGATTTTCTTGCCCAGGTATTCAGGCGTGCGCCCTATCATCAGACCGGCGATGAAGACGGCCAGGATGGCGAACATCAGCATGCCGTACAGGCCCGTGCCCACGCCACCGAAAATCACTTCGCCAAATTGCATCAGCAGCAGTGGCACCATGCCGCCCAGCGGCATGTAAGAGTCGTGCATGGAATTGACGGCGCCGCAGGATGCCGCTGTCGTCACCGCAGCGAACAGGGTCGAGGAGCTGATGCCGAAGCGCGTTTCCTTGCCTTCCATATTGCCGCCCGATTGCAGGCTGCTCACTTGCTGGTCCACGCCCAGCGCTTGCAAGGCGGGATTGGCTTGCTGCTCGGCGCTCATCACGCCAGCCGTCATGACGACGAAGATCAAGGTCATCGCGGCCAGCACGGCCCAGCCCTGCCGCAGGTCACCCACCATGCTGCCGAATGTAAAGCACAGACCGGCGGGAATGATGAAAATGGCCAGCATCTGCAGGAAATTCGACAGCACGGTGGGATTCTCGTACGGATGCGAGGAATTGGCGTTGAAGAAGCCACCGCCATTCGTGCCCAGCAACTTGATCGATTCCTGCGACGCGACGGGGCCCATGGCGATCGTCTGCATGCTCGCTACTTGGGCTTCCATGACGGGTTTGCCGGCAGCGTCCAGCACCGGCTGGCCATCGGCAGTCATTTTCGGCGTTTCATACGCCACTTGGTCGAGCAGGGTCACTTCCTTGTAGGCGGAAAAATTCTGGATCATGCCTTCGCCCATGAAGACGACAGACAGGGCCAGCGACAGCGGCAGCAGGATGTACAGCGTGGAGCGCACCAGGTCGACCCAGAAATTGCCGATCGATTTACCCGAGCGCGAGGCAAAGCCGCGCACCAGCGCGAAGATCACGGCGATGCCGGTCGCTGCCGAAAAGAAGTTCTGGCATGCCATGCCCAGCATCTGGGTCAGGTAGCTCATGGTCTGTTCGCCGCCGTAGCCCTGCCAGTTGGTATTGGCGACGAAGCTGACGGTGGTATTGAACGAGGAATCGGGGCTGACGGCGCCCAGGCCCTGTGGATTGAGGGGCAAGAAGCCCTGCAGGCGCTGCAGGCCGTAGACGAAGACGGCGCCCACGGTGTTGAAGACGATCAGGGCGATGGCATAGCTTTTCCAGCCCATGCCCTTGTCGGCGGGCAGGCCGGACCAGCGGTACAGCAGGTTTTCCAGCTTTTGCAACCAGCCCAGGCCGCGCACGGGGCCATCGCCGGCCACCCTGGCCATGTACAAGCCGAGCGGATAGCCGGCGGCCAGCAATACGGCCAGGAAGGCCACCAGCAGCAATATCGATTGCGTCGTCATCACAGTTCCTCCGCCTTCAGCAGCGCCACCAGCAGGTACACCAACAGGCCAGCCGAGACCACGGCGCCCAGCACATAAAACGCGTTCATTTGACGCTCCCTAATTTTTCGCAGGCGACGGCAAAGCCGGCCGCTACGACGAAAAAAACGGCAATCAAGCCGAGATACACGATATCCATTCCCACCCTCATTCAGGTTTGTTTTGATGCTGTGCAGATTAGCCAAAAGGGTCTAAAAAATTTGTAAAGACTGGAGAGGTGCTTGTAAACAAGATGTAAAAACGACGGCTTTGCCGCATAAAATCCTCCACAATGGGCGTCAAACCACGCGTACGGCGCACTCTTGTTGCCCTGGAGTAGCGCTATTGCTCGCTGGACAAGATAGAATGCGCGAGCGTCCGCACAAGGACGCCATGCCTGCCGCACTGCCCTGTGCCAGTGACGCTGGACGGGATATACTGTATATTCATACAGTTATCATCGCCGCTGTCATTGCGCCCCGCAGTGCACTGGCCTGGCGTTCCAACCACTGTCTTTACTTAGCTTGAACACGTATGGCCACTAAAAAATCAGCATCCGACTACAGCGAATCATCCATCCGTGTCCTGAAAGGACTGGAACCCGTCAAGCAGCGCCCGGGGATGTACACCCGCACTGAGAATCCGCTGCACATCATTCAGGAAGTGATCGACAATGCCTCCGACGAGGCGCTGGGCGGTCATTGCACACATATCGCCGTGACGCAAAACACGGATGGCAGCATCACCGTTGAAGACAATGGCCGCGGCATTCCCGTCGGCATCCACCCGGAAGAAGGCGTGCCGACGGTGGAAATCGTGTTTACACGGCTGCACGCGGGCGGCAAGTTCGACAAGGGTTCGGGCGGCGCCTATGCGTTCTCGGGCGGCTTGCACGGCGTCGGCGTGTCCGTTACCAATGCGCTGTCGACGCGCCTGGAAATCACCGTCTGGCGCAAGGAAAGCGACGGCAACGGCCTGCATCACATGGTGTTTGCGAATGGCGACGTGATCGAACCCCTGAGTTCCCGCCCCGCCCCGCGCGACGGCAAGAAGTCGGGCACGCGCGTCACCGCCTGGCCCGACGCGAAATATTTTGATTCCCCCAATATCTCGCAAACCGAGCTGCAGCGCCTGCTGCGTTCGAAAGCCGTGCTGCTGCCCGGCGTGACCGTCACGCTCACCAACGCCAAGACGGGCGATACGCAAACCTGGCTTTACGCGGAAGGCTTGCGCGGCTACCTGACCGAATCGCTGGCGCAGGTATCGAATGGCGAAACCCTGATTCCCCTGTTTGAAGGCGCGCAGTACGCAGGCCCGGATTCGGAAGGCTTTGCCGAAGGCGAAGGCGCGGCCTGGGTCGTGGCGTGGACAGAAGAAGGCGCCATCGTGCGCGAATCGTATGTCAACCTGATTCCCACCTCGAATGGCGGCACGCACGAATCGGGCTTGCGCGACGGCCTGTTCGGCGCCGTGAAAAACTTCGTCGAAATGCACTCGCTGCTGCCAAAAGGCGTGAAGCTGCTGCCGGAAGACGTGTTTGCGCGCGCTTCCTTCGTGCTGTCGGCCAAGGTGCTGGACCCGCAATTCCAGGGCCAGATCAAGGAACGCCTGAATTCGCGCGACGCCGTACGCCTGGTCTCGACCTTCACCAAGCCGCCGCTGGAACTGTGGCTGAACCAGCACGTCGATTACGGCAAGAAGCTGGCCGATCTCGTGATCAAGCAGGCGCAGTCGCGCCAGCGTTCGCTGCAAAAGGTAGAAAAGAAAAAATCCTCGGGCGTCGCCGTCCTTCCCGGCAAGCTGACCGACTGCGAATCGTCGGACATCACGCGCAATGAACTGTTCCTCGTCGAGGGTGATTCGGCGGGCGGCTCGGCCAAGATGGGGCGCGACAAGGAATTCCAGGCCATCCTGCCGCTGCGCGGCAAGGTCTTGAACTCGTGGGAGACAGACCGCGACCGCCTGTTTGCCAATAACGAGATCCACGATATTGCAGTCGCCATCGGCGTCGATCCGCATAGCGTGGGCAGCTCGCCCGACCTGTCCGGCCTGCGCTATGGCAAGATCTGCATCCTCTCGGATGCGGACGTGGATGGCTCGCACATCCAGGTACTGCTGCTGACCCTGTTCTTCAAGCACTTCCCGGCCCTGATCAACAAAGGCCATATCTGCATCGCCCGCCCGCCCCTGTACCGGGTCGATGCACCGGCGCGCGGCAAGAAGCCAATGCAGAAAATCTATGCGC
Organism: Janthinobacterium sp. CG_23.4; assembly: GCF_029892305.1. Lineage (NCBI taxonomy): Bacteria > Pseudomonadati > Pseudomonadota > Betaproteobacteria > Burkholderiales > Oxalobacteraceae > Janthinobacterium > Janthinobacterium sp. CG_23.4. The sequence goes on from NZ_JARXUX010000001.1 coordinate 4,146,636, forward strand.
TCGACGACGGCGAACTGGTCGCCATCGAGGACAAGCTGCGCAAGGAAGGCGTAAAGCAGGGCGCCTGGTCGATCTCGCGCTTCAAGGGCCTGGGCGAAATGAACGCAGAACAGCTGTGGGAAACGACGATGAACCCGGACACGCGCCGTTTGCTGCCCGTGACGCTGGGCGAAATCGATCATATGGCTTGCGCCGCCCGCTTCAATATGTTGATGGGCAAAGGCGAAGCGGCTGGGCGCCGTGCCTGGATCGAGGAACACGGCAATGAGGCGGAGGCCGATATCTGATGATCATCGGTATCGACCTGGGCACCACCAACGGCCTGGTCGCCATCTGGCGCGACGGCAAGGCTAGCATCATCCCGAATGCGCTGGGCGAACACCTGACGCCATCGTGCGTCAGCATCGACGCTGACGGCAGCGTGCTGGTGGGCCGCGCCGCGCGCGGGCGCCTGCAGACGCACCCGCCACCTGGCCACTGGTGATCACGCCCGCGGCCACCACCTTCCTGCTCGCCAGTAAGCCCGATGGTCCGCCGCAGCTGGCCATCGTCAAGCTGAGTGTCGTACTGGCGCTGTCCGTCCTGTATTTCACCGTGCGCCATCTGTGTCTGCGGCAGCGCAGGTCCGCACAAGCGTCCGGGCTGTCATAATCAGCTCAATGAATTTAACCGCAACAACCTAACACCGAAACAAGCGCCATGTCCACACAAACCAATTTATTTGACGATACCAAGCCAGAGCCGACCCTGCCGGATGAACCGGTATTCGACGGCGAAGCGCTGACTCTCTCTACCTTCGCCGAGCGCGCCTATCTCGATTACGCCATCTCGGTGGTCAAGGGCCGCGCCCTGCCCGACGTGTGCGACGGCCAGAAACCGGTGCAGCGCCGCATCCTGTATGCGATGAATGAGCTGGGCTTGAATTCCACGGCCAAACCGCGCAAATCGGCGGCCGTGGTCGGCGACGTGCTGGGTAAATTGCATCCACACGGCGACCAGTCCGTATATGACGCGCTGGTGCGCATGGCGCAGGATTTCTCGCTGCGCTACCCGCTGATTGATGGCCAAGGCAACTTCGGCTCGCGCGATGGCGATGGCGCGGCGGCGATGCGCTACACGGAAGCGCGTTTGACGCCGATCGCCAAGCTGCTGATGGATGAAATCGGCATGGGCACGGTGGACTTCCAGCCCAACTACGACGGCTCGACGGAAGAACCGAAGCTGCTGCCAGCGCGCCTGCCGATGGTGCTGCTGAACGGCGCCTCCGGCATCGCCGTAGGCCTGGCGACGGAAATCCCGTCGCACAACCTGGCGGAAGTGGCAAAAGCGGCTGTCGCCATGATTCGCGATCCGAAGATGACGCACGCCGAGCTGATGGCCATCATTCCCGGCCCCGACTTCCCCGGCGGCGGCCAAATCATCACGCCGCCATCGCAGATCGCCGACATGTATGCGAGCGGGCGTGGCAGCATGAAAGTACGCGCGCGCTGGAAGATCGAAGAGCTGGCGCGCGGCCAGTGGCAAGCCGTCGTGACGGAACTGCCGCCCGGTACTTCGTCGCAAAAGGTGCTCGAAGAAATCGAAGAACTGACCAATCCAAAGATCAAGCTGGGCAAGAAGGCGCTGTCGCCGGACCAGGTGGCCCTGAAGGCGCTGATCCTCAATTCGCTCGACACCATCCGCGACGAATCGGGCCGCGCCGCCCCCGTGCGCCTGGTGTTCGAGCCGAAGTCGAAGAACCAGGACCAGACAGAATTCATGCTGATGCTGCTGGCACACACCTCGCTGGAATCGTCGACTTCGATCAACCTGGTGATGATAGGCGGCGATGGCCGTCCGCGCCAGAAAGGCCTGGGCGACATCCTGCGCGAGTGGATCGATTTCCGCTTCGAAACCGTCACGCGCCGCACCGGCTACAAACTGGGCAAGGTCAAGGACCGCATCCATATCCTGGAAGGACGCGAAGCGATCCTGCTCAATATCGACAAGGTGATCCAGATCATCCGCAATTCGGATGAACCGAAAGCGGCCCTGATCGACGCCTTCAAACTGTCCGAGCGCCAGGCCGACGACATCCTGGAAATCCGCTTGCGCCAACTGGCGCGCCTGGAAACGATCAAAATTCAGCAAGAGCTGGCCGAACTGCGCAAGGAAGAAAAATCCTTGCAAGACCTGCTCGACAACCCGGGCTCGATGAAACGCGCCGTCATCCGCGAAATCGAAGCGGACGCCAAACAGTTCGGCGACGCGCGCCGTACCCTGATCGAGGAAGCGCAAAAAGCAGTAGCGGAACAAAAAGTAGTCGATGAACCGGTCACCGTCATCATTTCGGAAAAAGGCTGGGTGCGCGCACGCACCGGCATCGGCCACGATGCGGCGCAGTTCACCTTCAAGGCGGGCGACACACTGCATGGCGCCTTCGAATGCCGCACGGTCGATACCTTGCTGGGCTTTGGCAACAACGGCAAGATTTACTCGGTTCCCGTCTCGGCGCTACCCAACGCGCGCGGCGATGGTGTGCCGATCACGACACTGTGCGACCTGAGCGGCGGCACGCCCGGCAATGCCGTGCGCATCCTGCATTACTTTGCGGGCAATGGCGCCACTAATTTGCTGCTGGCCTCGAGCGCCGGCTATGGCTTCATCGCCAAGGCAGGCGACATGAGCAGCCGCCTGAAAACCGGCAAGGCCTTCATCACCCTCGATGAGGGTGACCTGCCATTGGCGCCGAAAGTCATCGCTGAAGCGGCCAGCGCCCTGGCCTGTCTGACGGAAGGCGCGCGCCTGCTGGTGTTCGGCCTCGATGAAATGAAAATCCTGACCAAGGGCGGTACCGGCGTCAAGCTGATCGACCTGGACGCCAAGGACAAACTGCTGGCCGTGCAGCCTATCACCCAGCGCGGCGTGGTAGTGTCGGGCATCGGCCGGGCATCGAAACCGCAGGATGCGTCGCTCGGTGCGACCGCCCTGGCCGAGCATTTCGGCAAGCGCGCAAAGAAGGGAAAGTCGCTGGCGGCCAAGCTGAAACCGGTCTCGATGGCAGCCATCGGCTAAGCGCCATACGCCCGGTCAAAAAGACAGGTTCGCCTGCAATGCCGTTCAGTTAAGGGTTTTGGCGTGATTTATGAGCGTCAGTAAATTCGCTAACCCCAGAGGCAAGGAGCTGGGGTCGGACCCGCCGGGGGAATGTGCTTCAATGGAGCACATTCCGATCACGAAGTGACCGACCCCTGTCCTAGTTCTTGGGCTAAAAATAGCATCACTAACACACTAACTGAACGGCATTACAGGTTCGCCTGTCTTTCGTCCATCGGCGCGTAGCGGCAACAGGTAAAAGTAATTTGCAGATAGTTTTATGGATATTTTATAGACGCTGCCGCACTTTCGTTATCCCTGCAGGCATGCCATCGGCATGCCGCCTTAGACAAGAAAGCAGGCATGAACAATACAGGCGAGCTGCCATGCAGCGCTTGATCCCGGCCGAGCGGCTGGTAGCGAGTATGGCGGCCCGCGGCTTGCCGCATAAGGCATCGCCAGGGAACTGGACAAGTCGCCGGCCAACGGACGCAAGCGCTTGCATGCGATTGACGAGAAACTCGGCGTGGGCAAGCGCAGCGCGCTCGCGTACACGCTGCGCGCCTAAGCTTAACGCCGCGACAGACGCAGCACCTCAGGCGTTGCTTCGACGATGTCGATCACGTCCTGTGTCCCGACGCCATCGCCCAAGATATAACGCCCCATGCCCAGGGGCCGCAGCCGGGTAGCCGGACTGGCGCGGGGGCGGTCATCGGGGCCGGGCGACATGCTGGTCATGCTCGCCTCACCGCCTGCCATGGCCCCGGTTGCACCGCCGAATTCCAGCACCTTGCGTCCCTTGCGGCTGGGAGGAAAGACGAACGTCGCCGAGGGCCGGTACACCTCGATGCCGCCTGCATCCTCCTCGAAGGAATGCGTCCAGCTGCCGCTGGGCGAAGCCATCGTCATGCCGTGCATGATGCCCCCTGTTTAAATAATCGCATCAAAAGCACGATACTACGCCGCCCAGGTTTTCGTAGCCGCTCACGGAGGGCGACCAGGTCGTACCATGCCATGCCTTGTGCAACAGAGCGCCATTCGTGCCTGTGACAAACACGTCGAGCCGATTTGCGCCCCAGGCCGTGGCGCGCGGCCGCGAGGTGCACACGCCGCCCAGGTTTTCAAAACCCGTCAAGGATGGTGTCCAGGCAGAGCCATTCCAAGCCTTGTGGTACAGGGCGCTATCGGTGCCGATGACAAACAGGTCGAGCCGGTTGGCCGCCCACGATACGGCTTCCACCTCGCCCACGCAGATGCCGCCCAGACGCTCGTAGCCGTCGATGGAAGGTCCCCATTTCGCGCCGTCCCACCATTTATGGTACAGCGCGCCATCGGTGCCCGTGACAAACACGTCGAGCCGGTTCGATCCCCACGCCACCGCCTTCGGCGACGAGGTGCAGACGCCCCCCAGGCGCTCATAGCCCGTCAGCGACGGTCCCCAAGACGTGCCGTTCCACCACTTGTGGTACAGCGCATGGTCGGAACCGATGAGGAAAACGTCGAGGCGGTTCGGTCCCCAGGCAACCGCTTCCGGCTGTCCCAGGCAGATGCCGCCCATGGCTTCGTAGCCCGTCAAAGATGGTCCCCAGGCGGCGCCATTCCACCACTTGTGATACAGGCCGCGGTCCGTACCGACGACAAACACGTCGAGGCGGTTCGGCCCCCAGGCGACGACACGCGGGTCGCCCACGCACATGCCGCCCATGGCTTCATAGCCTGTCAGAGACGGTGCCCAGGCAGTGCCATTCCACCACTTGTGGAACAGGCCGCTGTCAGTGCCCGTGACAAACACATCGAGCCGGTTCGGCGCCCACGATACCACCTGCGGCGCACTGGCACAGATGCCGCCCTGCCCTTCGTAATCAGTCAGCGGTGGCACCCAGGCCGTGCCATTCCAGGCCTTGTGGCACAGTGCACGGTCCGTGCCTAGCACGAAGACGTCGAGGCGGTTCGCCCCCCAGGCCACGACAGGGGAGGAACTCTGGCGCGGCAGCGCGCCAGTGCCGCCCGTCCCGCTGCCGATGCTGGCACGCGGACCGTCGAGACAAGCCTGCATGCGCGCCACCTGGCCCGCCGTGAACATCAACATGGCCGTATCGTCGACATAATCCATGTAATTCATGAACATGTCGCCATTTGGTCCATTGCTACAAGAAACATGCGGGAACGAAGGCTGGCCGGTGTTCGGCCCGCCCTGGTTAGGCGTGTCGGCCACATTGTCCGTGCCCGAGCACCCCGTGCCGTCATCACCCCAGATATGGTTCAGGTTCAGCCAGTGTCCAATTTCATGCGTGGCCGTGCGTCCCAGGTGGAACGGTGGCGCTGCCGTCCCGGTCGTGCCGAAAGCCGATTGCAGTATCACCACGCCGTCGGTGGCGGCCGGGCCACCGGGGAACTGCGCGTAGCCCAGCAAGCCGCCACCCAGCTGGCACACCCAGATATTGAGGTAGGTATCGGCCGGCCAGGCATCCATGCCGCCCGCCGCCTGCGATTTGACGCCATCGTCCGCGCCAAACGATGGCAGCGTCGTCTGGCGCCGCTCGATGCCGCTGGTAGCTGCGCCCTGCGGATCGGTCGTGGCCAGCGCAAACTCCACGCGCGCGTCGGACGTCAGCGGCAGGAATGGCGCCGGCGTACCGTTGACATCCGGGTTGACGCGCCGGAAGTCACGATTGAGCACGTCGATCTGGCTGGCGATCTGCGCATCCGAAATATTCTGCGCTGCGGTATGCCACACCACGTGCACGACTACCGGTATCTGCGTCACGCCGGCACGACCGGCAATGCTGCTGTCGCCCGCATAGAGTCCGGCCTGATTTTCAATGTCGGCGCGGACATGCGCATAGGACGGATCTTCGCTCAGCAGGCGCCGGTGCACATCCATGGTGGCGCAGGTACGCACTTGCGGCGTGCCGCCGCCCTCGCCCTGTTCACCTCCCCCACCTCGACCACCTCCCCCGCCTCCCATACCTTCCATGCCACCTGCACCGCCCGCGCCATCGCCGCCGCCCCCCATGCCGCCGCCATCGCTCACGTGCATGCAACTGGCGCCGGCCATGCTCTGTGATGCCTGCTGCATGCCGCCGCCGGGCATGCTGGCGTCGGTGGCCGTGGCGCCAGCATGGACAGCGGCCTGGTCCGCATACGAGACGCCAAGGCGCGGTCCCGGCATGACATCGTCGCCGGCCGCATCAGCGTCGGCCTGAATATCACCTTCGACCGGCATGGCCTGCATGAGAGGCGCGGCGGCGCTGCCGACAGCCATGCCGGGAGTTGGTGAATTTTTCGTTTTAGCGGTACTCATGATGTCCCCCTTCGTCTATTTGCCAGTTCACTATGGCACGGCAGAAGGACGAGCATTTGCGCCAGATCAAGGCTGGCAAGCCACGCCAGAGAAAAAACGAGGACGAAAAAAAAGACAGCCGAAGCTGTCTTTGCGGTTTGCGGGACGTCACCCGCAAACAGGGAATTACTTGGCCGCGGCGGCCTTGACTTCAGCGTCGGCCTTGGCTTTGGCTTCTGCCGTCTTGGTGGCGGCGAGGGCCTTGTCGGCGTTCGCTTCGACTTTTTCCTTGGCGACCTTGACGTCGGCTTTCACGGCAGTCTTGGTGGCTTTCGCATCAGCCTTGGCGTCGGTTTTATCTGCCTTGGCTTCCATTTTCAGTTTATCTTCCGCATCGGCATTGACGACTTTATCGTGGGCCTTGGCCTTGGTTTTATTCGCCTTATGATGGGCGTCGGCTTTCTTTTCGTCGGCTTTCATTTCTGCCTTGGCGACGTTGGCATCAGCCTTGGCGTCGACTTTGGCTTGCGCAGCGGCAGCCTTGTTGACGTCTTTTTGTGCGCCAGCCTGGGCTTTCACGACGGCTTCCGTAGCCGGTGCGGTTTGAGCGAAGGCTGCGGTAGCAAACAGGGTGGCGATCAGGGCGGCGAGTAATTTGTTCATGATGAGACCTTTCAATATGGATTCGAGTTATTTTTACTAAAGGCGGGCAAGATGTGCCAAATTTGCCAGGCATCGGGCTGTTGCTGTCAGCAACCCGATGGCATGACTTCATCCTAAAGAAAAAACTAAAACCAGACTGTACGCTATCGCACTCAATACGAAATAGGTGCAATTCGGCAAATTCCCATGGGGTGCGATGGCATCGTCAGATCCTCATGCGCTGACGGCCAATATCGCATGGCGGGCGGCCACCCATTCCTCGTTAGCCGGTTCCACGCCCACCACGATGCGGCTGGCATCGGTGGAAATACGGCTGGCGTTGCGCGCATTGGCCTGCGCCTCAAGCACGGGGCCGATGAAACCGAGTTCGGCGCAGATGCGTTGGCGCAGTTCAGCGCTGTGTTCGCCGATACCGGCCGTAAACACCAGCATATCGAGCCCACCCAATACGGCCGTCAGGGCGCCGATTTCGCGCACGATGCGACGGATATACAGCGCCAGCGCGGCGCGGATGCGCTCGCCCGTAGCATCCTGCCGGTCCTGCTGCGCCAACAACACCGGCGGATCGGCCGACACGCCCGACACGCCCAGCAAGCCCGACTCGTGGTACAGCACATGCGCCACCTTTTCCAGCGACAGCTTCTCGATTTCCATCAGATAGATCACGGCACCCGGATCGAGCGAACCGCAGCGCGTGCCCATCATCAGGCCGTCGAGCGCGGAAAAGCCCATGGTCGTGGCCACGCTGTGTAAATTATCCATGGCGCACAGGCTGGCGCCGCTGCCCAGATGGGCAACGATGACCTTGCCGCGCGCGACGGGGCCGTAGCGCTGCTCCAGCACCAGCGACTGATATTCGTACGACAGGCCGTGGAAGCCATAGCGGCGCAAGCCCCGCTCCCACGCATCATAAGGCAGGGCCAGCATCTGCTCGACCTGCGGCACCGTGTGGTGGAAAGCGGTGTCGAAGCACGCCACCTGGGCAATATCGGGATGCGATTCGAGCAACACCTCGATCGCCTCCAATGCAAAAGGCTGGTGCAGCGGCGCCAGCGGAACAAAACTTTTCAGGTCCGCCAGCACGCTCAAATCGATGCGCACAGGGGCGAAATACTTGCTGCCGCCATGCACCACGCGGTGCGCCACGGCGCGCAGCGGGCGTCCCGCCAGTTGCGCCACGACTTGCGCGCGGATGGTTTCGAGGGCCGCGTGGTGCGGCTGCTCTGCATCGAGCTGCAAGGCGACTGGGGGCAGGCCAGCGGCGCGGTAAGTGGCATTTTCGCGGCCGATACCTTCGACCTTGCCGCTCCATTGCGCCTGCTGCGGCAGTACACCGCCGGCTTGCTCGAACAGGGCGAACTTGATGCTCGATGAGCCGCAATTGAGCACCAGGATCAGGGGGCCATCGGTCTGTTCTTCTACGTGCAGGACTGGCGCGTTCATGGCGGCGTACTGCGGTAATGATTAGCCAGCATCACGGCGATGGCACACGAGGCGATACGGCTGGCGCGCGAGTCGGCGCGGCTGGTGAGTATCACGGGAACCTTCGCGCCCAGCACGATGCCGGCGCTGTCCGCGTCACCCATGTATTCAAGCTGCTTGGCCAGCATATTGCCGCTTTCCAGGTCGGGCACCAGCAAGATATCGGCGCGGCCCGCCACCTCCGAGACGATGCCCTTGACGGTGGCGGCGGCAATCGACACGGCATTATCGAAGGCCAGCGGACCGTCGAGGATGGCCCCGGTGATCTGGCCACGATCAGCCATCTTGCACAGGGCGGCCGCGTCCAGGGTGGCCGGCATGTCCGCATTGACCGTTTCCACGGCGGCCAGGATGGCCACGCGTGGTCTGGCCACGCCGATCACGTGCGCCAGGTCGATGGCGTTGCGCACGATGTCGGCCTTCATGGCCAGGTTCGGCGCGATATTGATGGCCGCGTCCGTGATGATGAAAGGACGCGGATACGCAGGCGTCTGCATCAGAAAGCAGTGGCTGATGCGGCGCTTGGTGCGCAGGCCGGCGCTGGCAGCGAGCACCGCCGACATCAATTCATCCGTGTGCAGGCTGCCCTTCATCAGCGCCTCCACTTCTCCCTTGCCCGCCAGTTCGGCACCGCGCGCCGCTGCCGCATGGCTATGTTCGACGTCCTCGATGGCGATGCCGGCCAGGCTCAGGCCAGCCTCCAGCGCTACCGCTTCCAGGCGCGCGCGCGGCGCCACCAGCACGGGCGTGATCAGACCGGCCGCATAGGCGTCCAGCGCGCCCGACAAGCTCAATTCGTCGCAAGGGTGGATCACGGCCACCTTGATCGGACCCAGCGTGCGCGCATGCTCGAGCAGGCGCCGCGTGCCGTCGCCGTTATGCAGGCGCACTTCCGGCAAAGTGGCGCGCACTCTTTCGATCTGCTCGGCGGGCGCGATCACCTGCGCTTCGCCGTCGAGCACTACGGCACCATGCTGGTTGACGCAGCGGCAGGCCAGGGTCACGTGGCGGTTGCGCGGATCGAGCGTGGTGACGGTAACGCTGATGGCCAGCGTATCGCCTACGCGCACGGGCTGCAGGAATCGCAGGGTCTGGCCCGTGTAGACCGTGCCGGCGCCGGGCAGGCGCGTGCCCAGCACGGCAGAAATGAGGGCTGCGCCCCACATGCCGTGGGCGATGACGCCCTGATAGCGGCTGGAGGCGGCAAATTCGGCATCCAGATGCTGCGGGTTGTCATCGCCCGACATCACCGCGAACAGGGAGATATCGTCCATGCTCAGGGTGCGCGTGATGCTGGCAGTGTCGCCGATGGCGATCTGGTCGAAGGTGCGGTTACGCACGATATGCAAATCATCGTCTGGGGGAGTAGTCATCTTGGTCTTTTAGGCAGGGGTAGTGTTTTTGGCAGGTTTGCTTGCGGGCCTGGCCTGCGGCAAGGCCTTCGCCTGCGCCTTGGTCGCGCGCTCGAAGCGCGCCAGCATCTGCTGCAGGCTCGCTTCCTCGTCCGGCGTCGGCGCTACGGGCACTTGCAGCACTTGCTGCAGCCAGTCGGCCAGCGCGCCGATGTCGTCCGGGTCAGCGCGCGATAGCAAGACCGGCAAGGCGGCGATGGCGGCATCGAAATCGTGCAGCATCAAACGCGCCTGCTGGCGCACGATGCCGCGGAATTGCTCCATGCTAAATTCCTGCCGGTATTGCGGCTCAATCAGCTTCAAGGCCAGGTTGAAACGGCGCTCGTCGGCGATCATGCGGAAGCGGTAAATGTAGAACAGCGCGCGCACGGCTGCTTCCACCAGCCCCCCGCACTGCATGTCCTCATCCATCTTGCGCGTTTCGCAGCGCACGTATTCGCAATGCTCGGGCGAGATGCCAGGATGGGGGCGCGGCGGCGCGGCGGCGCCCATGGTTTGTCCCGTCAGCGCTTGCACCAGGGGCGAGCCATAGATCATGTCGAAAGTCGTTTCCTGCAGCGTGTCGCGCCAGTTGCTCCAACTGTTCAAGCCAGCGTTCATGGCGCCGGAGAAGGCTTCCTGCATGGCCAGCAGCGGGTTATCCGGTGCCACGGGGTGGCGATGGGAACGCACTTTTTCCGCCTCTCTGGCCACCAGCTTGGCCAGCGGATTGTGGTCCGTCCAGCGCTCGTACGAGACGCGCAGCGGGTGCGTGAGCTGCAGCAAGCGTGCCGACTGCGGCGTAACCATGGCACGCACCCACGGTTGCGCGAAGCTGCGGTACAAAGCCAGATTCACCTCGGATACGCGCGCAGCGGCGGCGAACTTGCGGTCGTTTTCCACATCCGGCTGGACGATGGCGCGCACATCCTCGATGCCGCGATGCTCGACCTGCAGCACATAGTCGCCGCTGGCCAGGTCGGCGTTCGGCGTCTCGGGCGTCTTGTCGACGATCCTGGCTTCGTAAATGCCGGCCGGCAGCAGGTTGATCAAATCGATATTACTGGCGAATTTCTGGTGCTCCTTGTGCCCCACCTTGGCCGATACGAAAATACCCAGGTGACCGATACTGTCATGCACCGCATAGACGATGGTCTGGTCGTGCATCAGCACATCGTTATCGTCGCGGTACAGGTCCGTGATCCAGCCCAGCGCCTGCGGCGGCGGCGTAATGTTGTCGCCGTTCGAGCAAAACACGACGATGGGCGAACGGATATTGCGCAAGTCCAGGCGCACGCCGTCGGAAGTGATCAGTTCCGCCGTGGCCAGGCGGTTGCCGATGAACAGATTGTCGACGATGTACTGCATCTCGACGTCATTGAGGAACACGTGGCCGCCCCAGTATTTTTCAAATTCCAGGTAACGCGGCGCTTCCGTATCGATATTTGCGTACAAGTTGTACTGCTTGCTCCACAGCGTGTTGGCCGGATTGAGCTTCTCGAAATTTTGCACCAGGCTGGCGCCGTCGAAGCGCCCATTGCCCAGGTCGCCCGCCAGCGCCGTAGCCCAGCTACCGCCCATCAGTCCGCCCGCGTAGCGCATCGGATTGCGTCCGTGCCAGCCGGCCCAGTACGACACGGGCGCGCCGGCCACGATAATGGGACCGAATAGTTCCGGACGCATGGCCGCCGTCATGAGGATTTGCCAGCCTGCCTGGCAATTGCCGATGACGACGGGCTTGCCCTCGCTGAGCGGATGCAGGGCGATGACTTGCTCCAGGAAGGCAGCCTCGGCGTGCATCACGTCTTCCACCGTCTGTCCCGGCACGGGATCGGGCAGGAAACCGATGAAGTAGCACGGATGGCCGGCGCGCAAGGCCACGCCGATTTCACTCTCGGCCTTGAAGCCGCCAATGCCGGGACCATGGCCAGCGCGCGGGTCGACGACTACAAAAGGACGCTTGCCCGGATCGGGCGGCGGCGCATCTGGCGTCAATATGCGCGCCAGGCCGTAATTGACGGGGCGCGCCAGGTCCAGCCCGGACAGCACCAGTTCGGCGGGGAAGTCCAGTACGTTCGGCACTTCCTCGGCCAGATGCTCCTGGTACTGATTGCCGCGCCGGCGCATCACGTCCGCGTACAGCACGATGCGCTGCCAAGAGTCGCGCGCATAGTCGCCCAGCATGCCCATGGATGGCAAGCCGCCGGTGGAGAAAAATGGAGCAGATTCGATCTTCATGGCTATCCTTTTCATGCAAACAGGCGACGGAACATTCCGGCGCAGGGCCTACGCCATTTGGCTGATGGTCTTGCGAAAGCGCGCCAGCGCAAAGGTAAACAAGGCCGTGCCGATTGCCAGCAGGGCCAGGAACGGCTTCCACACCACGTCGATGCCCGCACCACGGTACAGAATCGCCTGGCTTAACTCGACGAAATGCGTGGTCGGTGCAATCAGCATGATGTTCTGTACCAGCTCGGGCATGCTTTCGCGCGGCGTGCTGCCGCCCGAGAGCATCTGCAGCGGCAGCAGCACGAGGATCAGCAGCATGCCGAACTGCGGCATGCTGCGCGCCACGGTGGCCAGGAAAATACCCATCGAGGTGGTGGCGAACAGGTGCAGGGCAGCGCCGCACAGGAACAGTGCGATGGAGCCTTCGATGGGCACGTGCAGCATGCCACGCACCACCAGGTTCAGCGACAGGGCGGCGGCCAGCAGCACCACCAGGCCCATCGACCAGACTTTGCCCAGCATGATCTCGGCCGGTGTCACGGGCATCACCAGCAGATGCTCGATGGTGCCGTGTTCACGCTCGCGTATCAGGGCCGCGCCCGTGAGGATGATCGACAGCATCGTCACCTGGTTGATGAGTTCCATCAGCGAGCCAAACCAGGCCTGGCTCAGCGAAGGATTGAAGCGCGCGCGCATCACCAGCTCCACCGGCGAGATCGTCGCGCCACGATAGCGTTTGACGAATTCTGCCACTTCGCCGGCGACGATCTGCTGAATGTAGCCGCTGCCGCTGAAAGCCTGGCTCATGCGCGTGGCGTCCACGTTCATCTGCAGTTCCGCATGGCGCCCGCCCAGCACGTCGGACTGCAGCTTGGGCGGGATCGTCAGCACGAAGGTGTACTGGCCCGCATCGAGGCCTGCATCGATCTGACTCTGGCTGATCATGGCCGGCGGCGTGAACTGCGGCGGGAAGAACGCAGAGGCGATGCGCGCGGACAGGGGCGAGCCATCCTCGTCGACGATGGCGATCGAGGCCATGTGCAGGGTTTCCGGCTTGGCCGTGGCAGCCACGTAAATGGCTAAGGTGAAGGTATAAAGAATCAGGATCAGCATCATCGGATCGCGAATCAGGCTCCAGATTTCCTTCACGCCCAGGCGGTAGATATTTTCAAGGTGACGCATACGCTTATGACTCCTGTTTCTTCAGCAGCGCCACCGTCACGCCGAGGATCACGGGAATGGCGACGATCAAAGGCCAGAACGAGGCCTGCAAGTCGCCCAATCCCAGTGCCTTGTTAAATACGCCGCGGCTGATATTGAGCATGTGCGTGGCCGGGTACATCAGGCCAATCGCCTTGCCCACGCCTTCCATCGACGAGACGGGATTGAGCAAGCCGGAAAACTGGATGGCCGGGATCATGGTGCCGATCATGGTCACGAACAGGGCCGCGATCTGGCTGCGGGTAAATGTCGAGGCGAACAAGCCGATACCGGTGGCGCAGATGTTGAAGATGAAGGTGGCGCCGATCAGGGTCGGCAAGCTGCCCTTGATCGGCACGCCAAAGGCGGTGACCGCCAGCAGCGCCATGAGCACGAAGTTGAGCATGGCCAGCAGCACGTACGGCACCTGCTTGCCGAGCAAAAATTCCAGGCGTGTGACAGGCGTCACGTACAGATTGATGATGGAACCGAGTTCCTTTTCGCGCACCACAGAAAGCGCTGCCAGCATGGCCGGCAGCATCAGCAGCAACAAGGGAATCACGGCCGGCACCATGGCTGGCAAGCTTTTCACGTCAGGGTTGTAGCGATAGCGCGTCTGGATGGCGACGGGGTTAGCCATCTTGATGCCATAGCGGTGCAGGGCCTGGTCGGCCAGCCACAACTGATGCATGCCCTGCACGTATCCCTGTACGGTTTCGGCGCGCATCGGCATGGCGCCGTCGATCCACGCCCCCACTTGCGCTGGTGCGCCGCGCTGCACGTCGCGCGCAAAGCCGGGCGGAATCTCGATGGCCAGCGACAACTCGCCGCTGCGCATGCGCTTGTCGATATCGGCATAGTCGCGTAGCGGCGCTCGCTCGACGAAGTAGCGCGAGCCCGCCAGATTGTTCGTGTAATTCTGGCTCAGGCTAGTCTGGTCATGGTCGAGCACTGCGTAACTGAGGTCTTCGACGTCCAGGCTGATGCCAAAACCAATGACGAACAACAGCAGCACGGAGCCACCCAGCGCCAGCGTCAGGCGCACGGGGTCGCGGCGCAATTCCAGCGTTTCGCGCCACATGTAGCTGAGCATGCGCCCCAGGCTGAAGCGACTGCGCCGCTGCTGCTGCGGTAGTGGCGCCTGCGCTGGTGCTGCCTGCACGGGTGCCGCCGCTTCCTGCGTTTCCTCCACGGTCGCCGCTGCCGTGCCGCCACCGGCTTCTTCCAGGTAGGCGATGAAGGCCGCTTCCAGCGATACTGCGCCCTTCTTGCGTACCAGTTCGGCCGGCGCATCGCTGACCAGCACTTTACCCGCATGCATCAACGAAATGCGGTCGCAGCGCTCGGCCTCGTTCATGAAATGGGTCGAGATGAAGATGGTCACGCGGTCACGCCGCGCCAGCTCGATCATCAGGCGCCAGAAGTTGTCGCGCGCGATCGGATCGACGCCGGACGTCGGCTCGTCGAGGATCAACATCTCCGGCTTATGCACCATGGCGACGGCCAGCGACAAACGCTGGCGTATGCCCAGTGGCAGGCTATCGGGCAAGTCGTCCATTACGGCGTGCAAGTCGAAGCGCTGCGCCATTTCATCGATGCGGGCAGCGATTTGCGCTTCCGGCACGTGGAACAGGCGCGCATGGAGCACCAAATTCTGGCGCACCGTCAGTTCGCTATACAGGGAAAATGCCTGCGACATATAGCCAACCCTGCGGCGCGTGTCGATATCGTTGGAATCGACTTCCTTGCCGAATAGCCAGGCCTTGCCCTCGGTGGCCGGCAGCAGGCCAGTGAGCATCTTCATGGTGGTCGACTTGCCGCAGCCGTTTGAACCGAGAAAGCCGAAAATCTCACCGCGACCGATGCGGAAATTCACATGGTCGACGGCAGTGAAATCGCCGAAGCGCATGGTCAGGTCTTGCGCCTCGATGGCTACATCCTGCGCGCTGGCGGCATCGAGCGGCGTGATGACCACGGGCTGGTGCCCGGCGCGCTTGGCTTCCGGCAGCAGCTTGATGAAAGCCGCTTCCAGGGTATCGCTTTGCGTGCGCTCCAGCAGTTCGGCCGGCGTACCGGTACCGCGCACCTTGCCGTCATCCATGGCCACTAACCAGTCGAAGCGCTGCGCCTCGTCCATGTAGGCGGTGGCCACCATCACGCTCATCTGCGGGCGCTGCACGCGGATACTGGCGATGAGGTCCCAGAACTGGGCCCGCGCCAGCGGATCGACGCCGGTGGTCGGCTCGTCGAGAATGAGCAGGTCGGGATCGTGGATCAGCGCGCAGCACAGGCCCAGTTTCTGCTTCATGCCGCCCGACAGCTTGCCCGCCGGGCGCGCCAGGAAGGTATGCAAGCCCGTGCTGCGAGTGAGCTGGTCGATGCGGCGGCGGCGCTCGGCGGCATCATGGCCGAACAGGCGCGCAAAAAACTGCAGGTTTTCCTCGACCGACAGGGTTGGATACAGGTTTTTTCCCAAGCCTTGCGGCATGTAGGCGATGCGCGGACAGACATCGTCGCGATGGCGCGCATCGCGCATGTCGCCGCCCAGCGCCATGACGCTGCCTTGCTGCACGACGCGCGCACCGGCCACCAGCGACAGCAGGCTCGATTTGCCCACGCCATCGGGCCCGATCAAGCCCACCATGCGGCCGGCCGGCACGTCGAGGTCAATGCCGTCGAGCGCCACCGTCTTGCCGTAATGCTGGCTGACGCCCTGGATGCTGACGACAAACGGGTTCACGTCCATGCTCACTGCGCTACCTTGGCAGTCAGTTCAGCCGGCCATGGCTGCTTTGCATCGAGACGCACCCACGCCACGCCGGGCAAGCCCACTTTCACCAGCGCCAGGTGCTTTTGCAGCAGCTCGCGGCTGATCTGCGCCTTGACGCGGAACATCAACTTCTGGCGCTCGCTGGCCGTCTCTACCGTCTTCGGCGTGAACTGCGCACTGGCAGCGACAAAGGAAATCTTCGCCGGAATCACATAATTGGGCGCGGCGTCGAGGATGATGCGCACTTCGCTGCCCATCGCCACCTTGCCGGCCGCCGTTTCGGGCAGGAAGAAGGTCATGTAGACATCCGACAGGTCGACCAGGTTGAGCACCTTGCCGCCACCGGCCAGCACTTCGCCCTGCTGCGCCACCAGGTACTGCACGCGACCATCGCGCGGCGCCGCCAGTTGGCCATCGGCCAGGTCGGCGGCTATGCGCGCAGTAGTTGCTTCGGCGGCCGTCACGGCGGAACGCGAACCGACCACTTGCGCCTTGGCCGCGTCGATGGCCGCCTGCGCCGCCGTGACCTGCGCCTTGGCCGCATTCAGGGCGGCAGCCACGCTGCGCACGCGAGCGCGGTCATCGTCGAGTTCCTGCACCGAGGAAGCGCCTTCTTTCGACAGAGTTTCGGAACGCGCCAGACGGCGCCTGGCCGCATCGAGTTCGCTTTCACGCTGCGCCACCAGGGCCTGCGTGGCCGCCTTGTCGCTCATGCGCACGGCCACCTGTGCCTGCGCCCCGACCACCGCGTCGGACGCCTGCTGCTGGCGCGCGCGCGCCTCGTCGCGCTGCGCCGTCAGCGAGTCCACCTGCATGCTCGCCAGCGGCTGGCCAGCCTTGACAAAGTCACCCTCGCGCACGAGGATATCCTTGACGCGGCCAGCGAGCTTGGTGGCGACATCGATCTCGGTCGCTTCGATGCGGCCATTACCACTGACGAAACCTTCACCGGGGCCGGTGGGGCGCATTTTTTGCCAGGCCACAAAGCCCAGCACGAGCATTGCCGCGACGAGCGCAGCAGGAATAAGTTTTTTCTTCAGTTGTGGAGTCATGGTGTCGGCAATCGCAATCAATCGGGGAACGTCAATAGGTGAACGTGGCGGCAGCGGGTGCGCCGCCACCCAGGGCGGCGTACAGGCTGACCTGGCTGGCGAGCAGCGCGCGGCGCGTCTGCACCAGTTGCTGCTCGACCGTCAGCAAATCGCGCTGCGCATCGAGTACTTCCAGGTAGGGCGCGGCGCCATTGTCGTAGCGCAGCTTGGCCAGGCGCGCCCGCTCGCTCTGCGCGGCCAAAGTGGTCTTGCCGATGTCGACCTGCAGCGCCAGCCAGCGCCGGTTCGACAACGCGTCGGCCACTTCGCGAAACGCGCCCTGCACGCTCTTTTCATAATTGGCCACGGCCACATCGCGGCGCACCTCGGCCAGATCCATATTGGCGCGGATGCGGCCGGCGTCAAAGATCGGCAGCACCAGGCGCGGCGCGAAATTCCACGCGCCACTGCCCGAGTCGAACAGGCCACTTAATTGCGCGCTGGCAGTGCCGTAGCCAGCCGTCAGCGAAATACTCGGGAAGAAGGCAGCGCGCGCCGCGCCAATATTGGCTTGCGCTGCGCGCAGCTGATGCTCGGCCGCCACCAGGTCGGGGCGCTGCGCCAGCAAGGCCGACGGCAAGCCCGCATGCAGCGGCTGCAGCACGCTGGCATCGTCGAAGCGGGGCACCTCACCAGCCACCGGCGTCAGGTCGAGCACGCCACCGACCAATTGGGCCAGCGCATGCGCCTGCACGGCGCGCGCCTGCTCCAACTGCGCCGATAGCGACAAGGCCTGGCTAAGCAGGGTTTCCACCTGCGTCAGGTCCAGCTTGGAAATCGAACCGACCTCGAAGCGGCGCGTAAAGATGCGCAGCGACTCGGCGCGGCTATCGACCGTGGCGCGCGCCAGCGCCACCCGTTCATCGAGTTCGCGCAAGCCCAGGTAGCCATTGGCCACCTGGGCCACCAGGGCAACACCGACGGCGCGGCGCGCCTCGTCGCTGGCCAGCAGGGTTTGCAGCGCGCTATCGTTCAGACTGCGCACGCGGCCCCAGAAATCGAGCTCCCATGCACTCACGTTCAAACCCGTTTGGTACTGCGTGCTCGTCATGGGGCGCCGCGTCAGGCTAAGATCAGCAGGCACGTGCGCGCGACTGCCGGAGGCTCCCAGCGCAATGGTGGGGAATTGCTCGGCGCGTTGCATGCCGTATGCGGCGCGCGCCTCTTTCACCCGCAGGGCGGCGATGCGAATATCGCGGTTGCTGGCCAAGGCCTGCGCAATGAGCGCCTGCAAGCGCGCATCGGTAAAGTAGGCTTGCCAGCCAATATCGGCAGCATGCGCGCCGGCAGGATCGGCTTCCGGATACTGCGCCGCCACCGGTAGCGGCGGTGGCGCATACGGCGGCGCCATCGAGGCGCAACCGGCCAGGGCCAGCGTGGTGGCCAGAGCGGTGGCCAGCGCAGCGCCCCTGGCGCACGCTGGTAAAGCGGGAACAGGCATGATCATCTTCTTCCAGTCAATTCAGAATGTTGTAGCCACCGTCGACATACAAGGTGCCGCCCGTGATGGCGCGCGCGCCGTCGCCGGCGAGGAAGGCGCACAGCGCGCCCACGTCTTCGATGGTGGCCAAGCGCCGCATGGGCGAGCGTGCGATGGCGTCAGCCATCAAGCGGTCGAAATGGGCAATGCCGGAAGCGGCCCGCGTCTCCAGGGGCCCGGGCGAGATGGCATTGACGCGGATGCCTTGCGGGCCAAGCTCTGCTGCCAGGTAGCGCACCGATGCTTCCAGTGCGGCCTTCACGGGCCCCATCAGGCCATAGTCGGCGATGACTTCCTCGGCCCCCAGATACGTCATGGTCATCAGGCTGCCGCCGTCCGGCATCAGGGGTTCGGCCAGCTTCGCCATGCGCATGAAGGAGTGGCACGAAACATCCATCGCTTGCGCGAAACCATCGGCGGAACTGTCCGTGACGCGGCCATGCAAGTCCTGTCTGGGCGCGTAGGCAATGGAATGCACAACGAAATCGAGCCGCCCCCACTGCTGCTCGATCTGCGCAAACAACGTTTCAAGCTGGCCTGCCACGGCCACATCGAGGGGCGCCATGATGGCCGCCTGTAATTGCAGCGCCAATGGCTCCACATGCGGGCGGGCCTTGTCATTGAGCCAGGTCACGGCCAATTCGGCGCCGGCCGCGCGCAGCGCGCTGGCGCAGCCCCAGGCGATGCTTTGCGCGTTGGCGATACCCACCACCAGCCCGCGCTTTCCCTGCAATGTCAGGAACGGCGGCATGGACGTCGTCATGCTTTATTCGGCCGCAGGACAGGCCAGGGCGTGGCCGCGTCCAGGCATTGCAGCGCAGCGGTGAGCGCGCATGGCAAGGCGATGCAAGTGGGGGGAGGTAAGCTACTGCACGCGTCAGGCGCGGGGATCTGCATCTTCATGTATCGGGCTTCCGTCACTGAAATTCGAGGCCGGCACCAGCGCATTCTCGGGGAACTGGTACGGGGCAAAATTACTCTACAGCATTTAGACGCGTGCCTCATAATGAGTCCAATCCGCATTCGATGACGCTTTGAGTTAGGTCAACTATAAGCGCGATTGCGGCAATGCAACATTGATATAGATCAAATTCTACCCCAATATTATTTAAATGAATTATTTTTTATGCAATCGCGCGGACGTGCCTATCAGACAACTCTGCCGGGCTGAGGGAAAGAAAAGAACGTTTTCCAGCTTGCATGAAAAACAAACAGCGCTGGGCGATGGCGGACGGCAGACGGCGCGGTAGAGACAAAATGGGGGCCATGCTATTGCATTGCAACATGCCCCACCATCCCTTGCACAATTGAGCTGACCGGCCTTATTTGCGAGGCGTCGCAGCGGGACGCGAATACAGGTCGATGCTGCTGCTGATACCATCCTGGCATACGGAGCAGAACGCCTCGCTACGGTCGAACATGATGCACTGCAGTTCGGGCCGGTAGTAGCCGGACGACTCGTAGTTGGCACCTTCGAAGGCGCCAACGGCATGGCGCTGCGGCGCCTTGGAAAACAGTTGCTGCGTGTATGCCAGGTCGGCCTTGAACAAGTCGCTCATCTCGCTTTCCGGGCGGTTGGCTGCGCGCAGCGCGGCGCGCTGCTTCTGATACTCGCGCGCATGACTGTCGTACGCTTGCTTCGGCCACGGGGTAGGCAGCGGCGTGCCGGCCTTGACGTGGTGCTTCCATTTCAGCCTGGCCGGATCGCGTAGCGCCGTGGCGTTCGGCTCCCACGGTTCCTGCCGCTCGCCATTCGACTGATAGGCCACGGGCGAGGTGTAGTACTCGTCGGCCAGGCCGGCGAAATGGTGGCCAAATTCATGCACAAACAGATATTTTGCCCAATCGCTGTTCGCTGCCGCAGTGCTGAACTGGCCGAAGATACCGCCGCCACCGTAGGTGTCGTTGTTGACCAGGATTTCAATGAATTCATACGGCGCATACTGCGCCAGGTCGCGCAGGGCGCGGTTATCCGTCGTCAGCACATAGCGATCGCTGCCAAAGATATCGTAGCGCGTGCCCAGCGGCGACGCGTGGTGCACGCCGGTCGATGGGCGCGATACGCCCGATTCCTGCGTCGGCACGGCCATGGCCCATACATTGAAATCATTGGCCCGTTCGCGAAATGGCGACACCGTAAACAGGTGCTCGGCCAATTTGCGCGCCGTCGCTTCGAACTTGCCCATGTCGGCGGCCGTGTAGCCGTCGCCCATGATCAGCAGGTCGACCTTTTCGGACGATGGGCCACTGATGCGGATCGGGATCGGCTTGACGGGTGCCGGTGGCTGCTTGCGAATCACGTCCTGCGCGGCCGGGTCGACGTCGGTGCTCCATACAATGGAAAACAGGCCGCGCTCGTCGCGCTTCAAGATGCGCACGCGCACGGGCTGCTCCGGCTGCGGGAAGCGCACCGATTCCTGGAAGGCGCGTGTGGTGGTTTTCGCTTCATCGGTGCTGGCCCATTCGCCAAAGATGGTGGAAAAACCGCGCGAGTACAGTAGCTTGCCCGACTTGATATCGACCACTTCCAGCAGGTTGTTGCCGCGATTGCTATCGTCGATGGGACGCGCCGGATTGCCCGGCCATGGCAGGGGCTCGACCAGCACGCGCTCGATCGCATAATGTTCGCCCAGCGCATTGCCGCTGTGCTGGTAATCGAGGCGCATGGTCGCTGGCAGCGGCGCAGTGTCGGCCTGCGCGATAGGCAGCAGGCCGGTGGCCAGCGTCAGAGCGCAGAGGAGGGAGCGAATCGGGGTCTGCTGCATGTGATTCCTAAAACGATAGAAAAACAGGTGAAGGGTACGGTTTCCCAAACAATCCGCATGCCTGCCGGCAGGCACGGGAACAAGCGCTGCGGCACATTGTAGCGACAGGAAGCGAGCGCGCAAAGCGCCCATTTCACCCGCTGCACTTGACCATGCCATCCAATCGCTGCATATTAAATCGACTAGTCAATTCATTGTATATTTAAAAGGACCGCAAGCCGCCATGCGCACCATCGATCCCGAGAAACACACGGCCCGCCGTGACGCCATGAGCAATGTACCCAGCACGCCATGCCCACGCATCGCCGACATCGACGCCCTGCGCGGCTGCGCCCTGTTCGGCATCCTGGTGGTCAATATCGGCGCCTTTGCCACGCCCTGGTTTGGCCTTGGCTTGAGCGATCCGGCATTTCACGGCAGCGTGGACCGCGCCACGCACTTCCTCGTCGCACTGCTGTTCGAGACCAAGTTCTATCTCTTGTTTTCCTTCCTGTTCGGCTACAGCATCACCTTGCAGATGCAGGCTGCCGCGCGCGCCAATGCGCCGTTCGTGCCGCGCATGCTGCGCCGGCAAGCGGGCCTGTGGCTGATCGGTGCCCTGCATGCGGTGTTTCTGTTTCATGGCGACATACTCACCACCTATGCCGTGCTGGGCATGGTGCTGCTGGTACTGCACCGCTGCGGCGAACGCCAGGCACTATCGCTGGCCTTGATGCTCGTCACCGTCTGCGTCGGGTTCTGGGGGGCCATGGCCTGGCTGCAAAGCCTGCAGCCAGCGCACGCCGCCGCCCAGCAGGCCGTGTCCATGGCGCAGAAGGCGGCGAGCGCGCTAGCCGCCTACCGTGCCACGCCGGCCACCGTCATCGCCCAGCATGTGCGCGAACTGAATGACATCTGGATCGTCTTGCTGCTGGTGCAGGCGCCCTGTGCGCTGGCCATGTTCCTGTGCGGCATGGCCGCCGGCAAGCGCGAGATGCTGCTGCACGCCAGCGATTATCTGCCGCTGCGCCGCCGCCTGCTATGGGCCGGCGCGCTGGCAGGATTGCCCTGCGCCGCATTCTATGCATGGACCTCGGTGTATGCAGACAGCCAGGCATGGCAAGTGGCGGGACTGGCCGTGGGACTGGCGAGCGCACCGCTGCTGGCGGGCGCCTACCTGGCGCTGGCGCTGGCCCTGTTCGGGCGCCTGCGTAATGGCACGCTGTTCGCCCTGCTAGCCGAGGCGGGCCGCATGGCACTGTCGAACTACCTGCTGCAGTCAGCCGTCTGCGCCTGGCTATTTCTCGCGTATGGCCTGCGGCTGATGGGCAGTGTCTCACCGCTAGGCGCCCTGGCGCTGGCTGTCATCATCTTCAGCCTGCAACTGCCACTGAGCCACTGGTGGCTGCGCGGCCATGCGTATGGCCCTGTCGAGTGGCTGCTCCGGGCCTTGACGAACGCCGCGTGGCCACGCTGGCGCCGCGCCAGCGCCAGCACTGGCTATTTGTAGCGGTACAGCGGCTGGCGCAGCTGGATCGGCCGGATATCGAGGCGCAGTTTCAACACCGAATACGCTTCCGCCTCGGTCGAGCTGTAACCGACGCTGTTGACCGTTTTACTGAAGCGGAACTCGAAGCCCAGGTCCGGATATGGATCGCGCGGGTTGCCGAAAGCGATGCCGATGGCTTCCTGCTGCGCGTTGTCAATCAGGTTGCCCATCAGGTCGAGCACGGCGTTATTGCCGAGAATATCGTTGGTAAACACCGGCTCGCGCATGTCGGGCTGGTTCGGATCGAGCTTGTTGTCAGCCTTGTCCGGCGAGGGCGTGAACGCACGCGTAACGAGATTGAATTTGTCGCCCCGGTCCAGATAACTGATGGCAGCGTTGCTGATATTGAAGTTTTTCACGCCACGGTCGCTGATGGCGCCCGACAGGTCGATCAGCAAGGCACCGCTATAGCCGATGACTTCCACGTCGCGCATGGCGTCAACCACCATGGCGCTGTTTTCATCGATGCCCAGTCCCAGGTGATAGCCTTTTTTCAGCATCACGGGAATCATGCGCGCAAAGCGTCCGCGCACCAGCAGATGCTGGTCCACAAAAACATCGCTGCCGATGAAGCCCAGTCCAGGTGCGATCTCGCGGCCATCTGTCACGCCCATCTTGAGCATGTCCAGCACGGGCTTGGCGTCATAAAACATGGTGGTGCTCATGATGGCGGCGCCGGCGCTGGAACCGGCGATCACGCCGCCGTTGCGATAGACCGACCAAATGGCTTCCAGCGCGGCCGTCCGGCTGCCGTCCGCGCGCAGCAGCGCTTGCGTGATGCGCCCCTGGTCGCCGCCCGCAAAATAGATGCCGGTGGCCGACTTGATCTGCGTGACGATGGCCGGATCTTCGGCTGCCTTGCGGTAATCGCGATTGGGCAGCTTGACGGCAAGCGGTACGAAAAAGGCATCGGCACCATATTGATTGAGTTTTTTAATGATGCTTTCACCCGATTTTTCCGGGTTCATCGCGGCCGAGGCCAGCACGGCGATGCGCGCGCCTGGCCCGCCCGACAACTTGACGATGCGCTGCCAGACTTCGGCATTGTCGGCGCGCAGGCCGCCGCCGATGATGACGAGGGTGCCCTGCGGAGCGCTGCCGATGGCACTGGCGCCAGGCGCCGCCACGGCATGGATGCTGCACAATGCCAGCGCAAACAGCAGCGCGGCGAGGAAGGTCTGATACAGGCTTAAAGATGATTTCATGATGCCTCTCGAATACAAGAAAAGTGGCGCACGCTTGTTGATACGGGCGCGCGCCCTTGCTGCCTATGCTGCTTGCAACCCAACTCCATCGAAAACGATATTACCGTCTGCATGTGACAGCGGTATTGCGGTATCTCCTGCTCTTCGGCCCTATTTGAAGCTGTAATTGGCACTGGCATAGAAACGCCGGCCACGCGGGTCAGAATAGCTGGGGTCATAGCCAGACAGGAAAAAGTACGCCTGGTTCGAGTAGGGAGGGCTGGTATTGAACAAGTTCTGTATGCCCGCGCGCAGCTTGAACTGCTGGCTGAGTGCATACGCGCCCGACATATCCCACAGCGTGTAGGCCTTCACCCGGTTCGGCTTGACCACGCTGCCGTCATCGGTGTTGATGGCCGAATTCTGATCACGATAAGCGCTCGAATAGGTGTTCGACAGGCTGGCCGAATACGCGCCGTTATCCCAGTCCAGCGTGATCGTATGGCGCCAGCGCTGTACCACGCCATCCGTGACGAAGGCATTCAGATTGCTGATGAAATCGTCTCCCGGGCTGGTCTGGATTTTCGAGTCGAGCACATAGGTGCCGCTCAGGTGTCCGCCGAAACGTCCCCATGCCGTTTTCACGCCATGCAGATCGGCCGTAATATCGAGGCCCGCAGCCTTTTGCGCGCCGCGGTTTTCCTTGCGCAGCTCGATATAGTCGATTTCATTGTCAGCGTTGCGGTGGACAAGGTCGCCGTATTTGGCCAGCTTGCCCAGAATGATATCGTCGCCGATTTCGCTGATCAGGTCCGTGCGCTTGATGTTCCAGTAATCAAAGCTGAAGGTCCAGTGCTGGCTCGGCTCCAGCACCATGCCGGCCGAGAACTGGCGGCTGCGCTCCGGTTTCAGCTTATCGTTGCTGTAGCGGCGCGTGTCCCAGTTTTGCGCGCATCGCGTGTAATCGTAATCGATAGACGCACAATACACCGGATCAGGCAGGGTTCCCGTGCTGCTGTAAACGGTGGGACGGTGCAACTCGGACATTGAAGGCGCACGGAAACCCTTGCCGGCCGACGCGCGCAGCAGCACTTGCTTGCTGGGCAGATAGGTCAGGCCCACCTTGGGGCTGAGGGCGCCACCGACCTGCTGGTAATGGTCATAGCGACCAGACAACTGCGCCTGCCATTGCTTGGTAAACGGCAGCAGCAATTCGCCGTAGAGGGCTTGCACGTTGCGGCTGTCGCTGGTGGGCTTGCCTCCTTCCGGGGCATCATCGTTGTTGATGTTATCACTCATCAGCAGTTCGGAAGGACGGAAGTCCGTACGCTCGCGGCGCACTTCGCCACCCATAGCCACCGCCATATCGCCACCACCCATGGCCATCAAGGAGCGCGACACCTTGAAATCCAGGGCATCCATAGTGCCACGAGCATGACGCACTTCATCATTGACCTGAAGACTGTCGATCAGCGCCTTGCCTTCGGCTCCCGAGGGACCAAAAGGATTAATAAGGCCATCGGCAATACCCTTCTTGAGCTCTTTGTACAGCAGGTATCCATGCGTATCTCTGTCGCGAACTGTATTCACGCTATGATTGACACCTATATCGTAATCCCATCCCGCCGCCGTACCTGTCGCTCCCACCACGATGCGCTGGCTGTCGCTGGTCAGCTCGCTGGTACGCATTCCACCTTCGCTCAATCGAATACGCAATTCCAGTTCGGTGTCGATCGGCTCACCATCTTTACCGATAGTAGTGAAGAGGCCAGAACCTGCTAATTGCGGAATCCGGCTCGCATCGACATAGGCTCTCACGCGCGCGGAGGAACCTACATAGTGGGTACGCGCACGACTCAAGGCGACCTCCGCATATAGCTGATGGTCGGAGTTCAGTTTCAGCACTCCACGCGTAAGGAAATTCTGCTTGTCGGATTTCGGATAAAGCTCCGTATCTCCCATGTAATCATAGGTACAGCCGTCAACGCCGCCTGTACCATTCGGCAAGTTCAGGTTGGCCGGTGGATGACAGCCGGGAGTGCCAGTATTTATCGTTCCCTTTGAAATTGGCCGACCGTTTAGCGGAAATCCCTTGAGCGCGTCAAACTGTTCATCCGTCAACATGATGTTCGCAGGGCTTGTATAGCCGGACAGCAAATGCCCCAGGCGTTCCGGCACATGCAGGTTCGGAATGAACTTGCGCTGCGAGGTGTTCAGGCGGTCGGTTTTTTGCAGGTCGAGCACGGCAAATATATTGTAGCCATCCACAGCCAGGTCGCCCGTGCCGGCCGTGATGCTGGCCGTGCGCTTGCCGGCACCGCCCTCCTGCGTGCCGCTGCCGTAAGCGTTCAGTTCCACGCCCTGGTAATCCTTGCGCGTTATAAAATTGATGACGCCGCCGATGGCGTCCGTGCCATACAGGGCCGAAGCGCCGTCGAGCAGCACTTCCACGCGCTGCAGGGCAGCGGCCGGGATGTTATTCAAGTCCACGCCCGCATCGTCGCCGGGCGAGGCGAAGTTCGCCATGCGCCGGCCATTGAGCAGCACCAGCGTGGACGAGGTGCCCACGCCGCGCAGATTGGCGCTGTTGAAGCCGCGCTGGTCGCCGCCCACGTTGATGCTGGCGCCATCGGTCAAGCCCCCAACGTTGGCCGAGACGCGCGCCATCAGTTCGGCTGCCGTCGTCACGCCCGCCTTTTCGATATCGGCGCGCGTGATGACTTGCACCGGCAGCGCCGTCTCCGATTCCAGCCGCTTGATGGCTGAGCCCGTGATCTCCACGCGCTGCATCTTTTTCTGCGCCGGCTCCCCAGCCTGCTCCTGCTCCTGAGCCTGTGCGCCGCTGGCCAGCATGCCCAGCGCCGCCGATACGCTCAAGGCGCCCAGCGCCAGGCGCACGCCTTGCGCCAGCGCAGATTCGCGTGGCAATACGCAAGCGCCATCTTGTCTTTTAATGTGCATGGAAACTCTCCCCAATCGTCTATATTTAATTTTTGTCATAATTTTTGTACTGCCTTGCGTTGCCTCGATACTGCTTTCCGGGGCCCCGGCACGCCATGCTCGCCGCCGTATAGATAGGCGGCGATGACTTCGCTCAGGCGGGCCGCTTTTTCAACGTTCTTCTTGTTCGACACCATCAGCGCCACGGCCAGCGCCTCGATCATGGCCAGCGCCGTGCTGGCACTGCTGGGCAGGACAGGGTGCGTGCTTTGCGCATACAGCGCGTGATCGGCCAGTTCGGCCAGCGGCGACGCGGGAGAGTCGGTCAGCGCGACGATGCAGGCGCCGCGGTCGCGCGCGAAGCTGGCCAGGCCGATGCAGTCGAGCGTGTAACGGGGAAAGGAGATCACCGCCAGCACGTCTTGTGACGTCAGGTTGAGCAGATGCCCGGCCGCCACTTCCGAACCACCTGTGCCCACCACTTCGACCACATGCGGGCAAAACGGCTGCAGATGCTGCACCAGCATGCCCGCCAGGTTGGCCGACAGGCCAAAACCCATCACGTACACTACCCTGGCGCGCGTCAGGCGCCGCACCACGGCCTGCATGGCGAGCGGCGACAGGGCATCGGATGTGGCGGCGATGTTCGCAGCCGCATACTCCAGACTTTCCGTGATGGGTGATGTGGCGCGCACGCGCCGTTCTATCGTGCGGCGCAATTTGTCGACTGGCTGCAATAGCGATTGCAGCGTTTCAGCCATGGCGCCACGCATGGCCGAATAATTCTTCTGGCCGATGTCACGCGCGAAGCGGCTGATGGTGGCCGTCGATACCTGGCAACTATCGGCCAGTTCCTCGATGCCCAGCGCCGTCACGCGCATCTGGTTGCGCAGCAGGTAATCGGCGATCTGGCGCTGCGAAGTCGAGCCGCTGGTCAGCACGTGCATCAGCGTTTGCCCCAGCGACGATTGCGCGAAGGCAGCATCGGGCGACGACAGGGTGGAGGCCACTGGCATGCGGGAGCTGTTACGGGCAGCACTGGCGGATGATTTCATGTCACTGGCGGCCTGTGTTCTTGTGCATCGAGAAAAAGGGATGAAAAGGCGAAAACGCGTCGCTGCGACTCACTCTACGCATATCAAAAAGAAAACTCAACAATTATTTGTAACAGGATTTTCATTGATTTACTTCGTGAAAATAATGCTACATAATCGACCGAAATCCATCAACCGCGCTCCGTTTTGGGGCGAATTCACCATGCAAGTACGACAGCACCCCATCTCCACCGCGCACGCCAGCGTATCCTGCCAGTTGAGCAGCTTTCACTTTGGCACGGCGGCGGCTGACAGCCGCAGCGGCAAAAAGGTCTATATTCAGGCGGCGCTGCACGCGGACGAAGTGCCGGGCATGCTGGTAGCGCAATTTTTGCGCCGCGAACTGCTGGCGCTGGAGGCGGCGGGCAAGATCCACGGCGAAGTGATACTGGTACCGGCTGCCAATCCCATCGGCCTGGCGCAAGCCATCCATGGCGCGCCGTTCGGTCGCTTCGACCTGACCACTGGCATCAACTTCAACCGCGCCTACCGCCACGTGGCAGATGAACTGAAAACCAGGCTCGATGGCCAGCTGGGGCAGGATGCAAAGGCCAACGTGGCGCTGATACGCCAGCACGCACGCGGCGCTGTCGCTGCCTGGCGGCCGGGCACGGATGCGGAGACGCTGAAAAAGACCTTGCTGGGCATGGCTATCGATGCCGACATTGTGCTTGACCTGCATTGCGACAACGAAGCGGCGCTGCATATCTATACAGGCACGCCGCTGGCGGCGCAGATCGCGCCCCTGTCCGCACTGCTAGGCGCGCGCGCCGTGCTGCTCGAACTGGCAGCCGGCGAAGAACCGTTCGACGAAGCCTGCAGCCGCCTGTGGTGGGACCTCGACGCACATTTCAAGGGACGCTATCCGATTCCCGCCGCCTGCCTGTCGAGTACCATTGAATTGCGCGGCGAAGTGGAAGTGAGCTATGCGCTGGCAGAACGCGATGCCACCGCCCTGCTGCGCTTCCTCGCCATCGAGGGCGTGCTGGAGCTAGCCGGCGCCGGCGACGACCTGCCCGCGCCGCAATGCCAGCCGACGCCGCTGGCCGGGGTGGAGCCTATCCTCGCGCCACATCACGGCGTACTGGTGTATCTGCGCGAAATGGGCGAAGTGCTGGCCGCCGGCGATGCGCTGGCCGACCTGATCGATCCCGTCAGCGGCACGACGACGACCTTGCGCTGCAGCGTCGCCGGTGTCTTCTTTGCGCGCAGTGCCCACCGCCACGTCTTGCGTGGCATGAACGTCGGCAAGGTCGCCGGCGCCGTCGCCTTCCGTGGCGGTAGCCTGCTGAGCCAATAAATGACACCCATGAAAAAATTCAAGCTCCCCAACACCTTCGTCCTGCTATGCGCCATCCTGGCCATGATCGCCGTAGCGACATGGCTGGTGCCAGGCGGGAAATTCGACACGCAACTGGTCAACGGCAAGCAGCTGATCATTCCCGGCACGTTTCACTATGTGGATAACAAGCCGCAAGGTCTGGCCGCGCTGATGATGGCGCCCATCAAGGGCTTCGTCGACGCCAGCCTGATTATCGGCTTCGTGCTGATCGTCGGCGGCGCCTTCGCCGTGCTGCAAAAGACGGAAGCGTTCGATTCGCTGATCAAGGCCATCGCCAAGGCGCATACCAGTTCGCGCTTCGTGCGGGCCGCCATCATTCCCGTCTTCTTCACCATGTTTTCCCTCGGCGGCGCTACCTTCGGCATGAACGAAGAAGCGATCCCCTTCATCCTGATCTTCGTGCCGCTGGCGCTGGCGCTGGGCTATGACACCATCACGGGCGTGTCGATCCCCTTCATCGGCTCGCAGGTGGGGTTTTCAGCCGCCTTCCTGAACCCGTTCAACGTCGGTATCGCGCAGGGTATCGCCGGCGTGCCTATCTTTTCCGGTATCGGCTACCGCTTGATCGTGTGGGCCATCGCCACCGCTGTCAGCATCGTGTTCCTGATGTGGTACGCGGCGCGCATCAAGCGCCATCCGGAAAAAAGCCCGACCTATCTGCTCGATATCGAAAAACGCAGCGAACACTCGATGGACCTGGACAGCTTTGCCGGCATGACCCGCACGCACCGCGCAGTGCTGTGGATTTTCATGGCGACCTTGCTGACGATGGTCGTCGGCGTCGTCAAGTACGACTGGTTCATCGATGAAATCGCCGCGCTGTTTCTGGTCATGGCCATCGTCGTCGGCCTGGTGGGGCGGCTCGACATGGACAGCCTGGTGGCCTCTTTCGTGCAGGGCGCGCGCGACATGGTCAGCGTGGCGCTGGTCATTGCGCTGGCGCGCGGCACCATGATACTGGCGCGCGACGCGCAGATCATCGACACCATGCTGCATGCGCTCACGCCCCTGGTGGCCTCGTCGAGCCCTGTCTTTGCCGCGCAAAAGATGTTCTTCATGCAGTCGGTGATCAACTTCTTCATCCATTCCGGCAGCGGCCAGGCTGCGCTGACCATGCCCATCATGGCGCCGCTGGCGGACCTGGTGGGCGTGACGCGCCAGACCGCCATTCTGGCTTTCCAGTTCGGCGAATTCACCACACCGATGATCCCGACCTCCGGCATCACTGTCGGCGTGCTGGCGCTGGCGCGCGTGCCGTGGATTACCTGGGCCAAGTGGATGATTCCGCTGCAACTGATTTACCTGGCGCTCGCACTGCTACTCCTGATTCCCCCCTGCCTGATGCACTGGCAGTAAAAATCCCGGCCATGACGACACCCAGTGCGCATGGCCTTTTTACGCCCGACCAGGCGTTGCTGTGTAGCACTACTGCTGCCGCCCTGCCCGTACTACCTGCATTTCCTGGCCGTGCTTACAGTGCGGCTTTTTCTTGCGCAGTCAGTCGCTTGGCGCTGACATGGACGGTGTGCATGGTAGCTTGATCGGCGCTGGCAGCGATCGGTGACGGCGCAGCACGGAACTTCGGCACGGCGGCAGTGGCCAGGCTGGTGGCAGCGGCGATGGCGATGATGGCAACGAAGATGGCTTCCATGTTTTTCATGATGTTCATGTTATTTTCCTTCAGATTAAGGGGCGTTGCCGTTTGTCCTGCAATGATTGAACTGTAGGCCGATGCTCCTGGAATCACCATCGGCTTGCGACAAAACGCGCACTTCGCGGGACAGAATACAAAAAGAAGGGATGAAACGCGCAATAGCGCCCGCAGCGTGACATTTGAGGCTTGCCAGCCCCATTGCTGACCATTTCAGCGCCCTGCAAGCCCCTAAAAGCCCTACCGCCGGCCAACCTTGTTTATAATCGCCCCACACTAAAGGACTTCTTTCATGACTGATCAATTCTCCAAAAAGGGCGAAGCCTGGTCGGCCCGGTTTTCCGAACCGGTCTCGGACCTCGTCAAGCGTTACACAGCTTCTGTATTTTTTGACAAGCGCCTGGCGCTGTTTGACATCGAAGGTTCGCTGGCCCATGCGGAAATGCTGCATGCGCAAGCCATCATCAGCCCGGTCGACTACGCGGAAATCGAGCGCGGCATGGCGCAAATCTCGCAGGAAATCGCCACCGGCCAGTTCGAATGGCTGCTCGATCTGGAAGATGTCCACCTCAATATCGAAAAGCGCCTGACCGAACTGGTAGGCGATGCGGGCAAGCGATTGCACACGGGCCGTTCGCGCAACGACCAGGTGGCCACCGACATCCGCCTGTACGTGCGTTCCGCCATCGACGACATCACCGCTCTGCTGGCGACGTTGCGCAGCGCGCTGACGGATCTGGCCGAGCAACATGCCGACACCATCATGCCGGGCTTTACCCACATGCAGGTGGCCCAGCCGATCACCTTCGGTCATCACATGCTGGCCTACGTGGAAATGTTCGGCCGCGATGCCGAACGCATGGCCGATTGCCGCAAGCGCGTCAATCGCTTGCCGCTGGGCGCCGCAGCCCTGGCCGGCACCACCTTCCCTATCGACCGCCTGCGCGTGGCCAAGACGCTGGGCTTCGACGATGTCTGCCACAACTCGCTCGATGCCGTTTCGGACCGTGATTTCGCCATCGAATTTTGCGCCGCTGCCGCCGTGCTGATGATGCACGTGTCGCGCATGGCAGAAGAACTGGTGATCTGGATGAGCCCGCGCATCGGCTTCATCGACATCGCCGACCGCTTCTGCACCGGCTCGTCGATCATGCCGCAAAAGAAAAACCCGGACGTGCCGGAACTGGCGCGTGGCAAGACGGGCCGCGTGTATGGCCACCTGATCGGCCTGCTGACTCTGATGAAAGGCCAGCCACTGGCCTACAATAAGGATAACCAGGAAGACAAGGAACCGCTGTTCGATACCGTCGACACCGTCATCGACACGCTGCGCATCTTCGCCGACATGGCCGGTGGCATCACGGTGAAACCGGAAGCGATGCGCGCGGCGGCCCTGCAAGGCTACGCCACGGCGACCGACCTGGCCGACTACCTGGTCAAGAAGGGCTTGCCGTTCCGCGACGCGCATGAAGCGGTGGCCCTGGCCGTGCGCGCCTGCGTCGATGCCGGTTGCGACCTGGCCGACCTGACCTTGGAGCAGCTGCGCGCGTTTTCCCCGCTGACCGGTGAAGACGTATTCGAAGTGCTGACCCTGGAAGGCTCCGTCGCCGCGCGCGACCACGTGGGCGGCACCGCGCCGCGCCAGGTGCGCGCCGCGATCGCCCGCGTGCGCACCCAGCTGGAAAAATAATCCGCGCTTGCACGCGCAAGCGCCCCGCTGCATCGCGCAAGCGGGGCGTTTTTCATTGCGCGACGATTTTCGACAATACGGAATAAGCGGCACCCGTCTGCGACGCTTCCAGCAGCAGGGTCAGCTCCGTGTAAGTACAGATAATGTTGATCAGCTTGATGCGATCCCACGCCAGGGCTAGAGCAAGGCTCGGATGCAAGGTGCCAGGCGCAAGCTCACGGCCGTCAGCCAGCTTCAAGCCGAAAGGCGCGAACTGCGAACTGCGAGCTGATATCATGCCCGCATTCCAAATTCAGCATCGAGCAAAGGAGCTTGCATGAGCATAGGTGGCACTTCCATAGAACAGGCATTGGCATCGCTGTCAGACATGACGGGCGGTATGCTTGCCATCGGCAAGGACGAACATGCGCAGCGCATCGCCAAGGCGCAAGCCTTCATGCGCGAAAAGGGCATCGCCGCGATCTACCTGAACGCGGGCGCCAACCTCACCTATTTCACGGGCACCAAATGGTATGCCAGCGAACGCATGGTCGGTGCCATCGTGCCGGCCAGCGGAGAGATCGAATACATTGCCCCCGCCTTCGAGGAAACTACCTTGCAAGGCTTCATGCTGGTCGAAGGCCGTGTCAACTGCTGGGAAGAGCATGAAAGTCCCTACCAGCTGTTCGTCGATGTGCTGGCGCGCATGGGAGTGGCGCAGGACGCGCACCAGCGGCCACGCGTGGGCATCTGCGAAAGCGCCGCCTTCTTCATCTACGATGGCATCGCGCCACTGGCCGCCGGCTACGCGCTGGAAAATGCACGCGCCGTCACCGCGTACTGCCGCAGCCGCAAGTCACAGGCGGAAATCGCCCTGATGCAGCGCGTGATGGACATGACCCTGGCCGTGCACGTAGCTACGGCCAGCATGCTGCATGAAGGCATCACGACGCTGGAAGTGGAAGAATTCATCCAGCGAGCGCACCGCAAAGTGGGAGCGCCGCGCTCGTATTTTTGCATCGTGCTGTTCGGCGAAGCGACCGCCTACCCGCATGGCGTGAACTATGTGCAAACGTTGAAAGCGGGCGACACGGTGTTGATCGACACGGGTTGCCAGGTGATGAACTACATCTCCGACATCACGCGCACCTATGTGTTTGGCGCCATCAGCGAGCGCCAGCGCAGCGTATGGAATAGCGAAAAGGCCGCGCAGGCAGCCGCCTTCGCCGCTGCCCAGCTGGGCGTGCCCTGCGGCGACGTGGACCGCGCCGCGCGCGCGTCGCTGGAAGCGGACGGCTTTGGCCCGGGCTACAAGCTGCCGGGACTGCCGCACCGCACGGGCCACGGCATCGGCCTCGATATCCACGAATGGCCTTACCTGGTGGGAAATGACACCACGCCGCTCGACGTCGGCATGTGTTTCTCGAACGAACCGATGATCTGCATCCCTGGGCAATTCGGCATACGTCACGAAGACCATTTCTACATGACGCAAAACGGTCCACGCTGGTTCACCGAACCGGCGCGCAGCATCGACGATCCGTTCGGGCTGCAGGCCTAAGCCGCCCTAGACAACCCAAGCCGCCGTGCCACCGGCACGCTGGCGATCGGTTCCAGGCTACCTTGCGCCAGCTTGAACACGGCCAGCGCCGTGCCCAGTTGCACGGCCTGATCCTGCAGTGATTCGGCCGCTGCCGACGCCTCTTCCACCAGTGCGGAATTTTGCTGCGTCATTTGATCCATATTGCCGATGGCCACGCCGATATCGCCAATGCCTGCACTTTGCGCCTGGCTCGCTGCGCTGATCTCGGCCATGATGTCGGCCACTTTTTTCACGGAATCGACGATCTGGCCCATGGTCAGCCCCGCCTCGTCGACCAGCTTCGAGCCCACATTTACTTTCGCCACCGAATCGCCGATCAATTGTTTGATCTCGCGCGCCGCGGCCGCGCTGCGCTGCGCCAGGTTGCGCACTTCGGAGGCCACCACGGCAAAGCCGCGCCCCTGCTCGCCAGCGCGCGCCGCTTCCACGGCCGCATTCAGAGCCAGGATATTGGTCTGGAAGGCGATGCCATCGATGACGCCGATGATGTCGACGATGCGTCTGGATGAATCGTTGATCTCGCCCATGGTGCTCACTACCTGGCTGACCACTTGCCCACCTTTGACCGCCACTGCGGATGCCGACACCACCAATTCATGCGCCTGTCCTGCGTTGGCGGCGTTGTCGCGCACGGTCGTCGTCAGACTGTCCATGCTGCGCGCCGTCTGGTCCAGGCTACCCGCCTGCGATTCCGTGCGCGCGGCCAGGTCTGCATTGCCCTGTGCGATTTCGGCGCTGGCCACCTGGATGGTTTCGGCCGACGCCTTGATGTCGGACACCATGCCACCCAATTTGGCGCGCATGTCCTTGAGTGCCGCCAGCAGGCTGCCATGGTCACCCGCTTCGGTGACGATCTGCATGGACAAGTCGCCGTCGGCAACAGCGCGCGCGATCTGGCGCGCATATTCGGGTTCACCACCCAGTTGCTGCCAGATGGCGCGCACGACGAAATGCGACACAGCCACCAGACAGACGATCACGGCCAGCGCCACGGCGATGCTGGTATTGAGCGCATGGCGCACATTGGCCGCGCTGCGTTCTATGCCCTCTTTGAACTGCAATTGCGCCTCTTCGTTAGTCTTCGCCAGATCTTTATTGAGCACCGCCAGCGCGACTTGCATGCGCGCCACGGTCGCCTGCGGATCGCCCTCTTCCATTTCCAGCATGATGCGCGCTGCGCTCAGCGCTGGCGCATAGTAGGCATCGAATTCCTTGGCAAGGCGCTGGCCATGCTCGCGCTGGCCGGCAATCGCCGCAAAGTCACCCAGCTTGGCGCGCAGCTTGACTGCCTGGCCGCCGACTTGGCCGATACGCTCTTTGTCGCCTTCACTGACAGCATCGCGCAGGGCGTCACCGACGGCGACCACATCCAGGGTCAGAGACTTGGCCATGTCAAGCACGGGATAGTCGGCGCTTTCGGTGGCGTGGATGGAATTGAGCGCGGCCGTCGACAGATAAGCGCTGACGGCCAGACCCAGCCCAAAAATTACCGCCGAGACGACAGGCAGCGCCCATATCTTGCGTTTGATGCTCATTGCTGTCTCCTGATGTTATCTGGTGCAAAAGACGACATGCGCCAGGGCATGCCGTCGCTACTGCTTTATGGCGTGGTCAGCACCGCTTTCACCGTGCCATCGAGTGCGCTCTTCTCGATGTAGCCGATGGCTTTCGGATCGGCAGCCACGGCCTTTTTCACCTCTGCGCTATTGGCCACTTCCTTCGGCAAGGTCGCCTTGCCCGTGAAAACCAACTTGGACCACAGGGCTTTCGCTTGCGACGGTTCCTTGTCCGTCACCTTCTTGTAGAACTCTGCGCGCACGGGAGCGCCTTCCGGCTGGTCGATCGGCGTCATGGCCGTCGATTTGCCGAGAAAGAATTGGGCTATCTGATCATTCGTCATGGCGCCAGCGGCGCTCTTGGCATTGACCACCACGACCACTTCGGCCATGGCGGGAACGGTAATCGACAAGGCCAGCAAGGTAGCTACATGCAAGATAAATGGTTTCATGCTGCGCTCCTTAAAAAACGAAATCGATGGCGGCGGCAACCACCGTCACGGGGCCGCTGAAACCTGGCTTGGCTTGTACAAACAAGCCCTGGCCATTCTTAGGTTTGATGCGGTCGATCTGTACCTTCAACGCCGCCGAGCGGTGGAAGTCCCAGCGCACGCCAATGCTGTCCGTCGATTGCTCCAGCTGATTGCGTGTGTAAGCCATGGTGTTGACGCCGGCCGACAGCGCGCGCAAGGTCGGCGTGCAAGCGGCAGGATAGCCGGGCGGGCAAGCTGCCGGTACGGTGTTGTTCACGCGATCATCAGCCTTCAGGCTGGCATGGCTGTAATACGGCAAAAAGGCGCCGATCCGGTAAGCCGCCATCACATACCACGAGGTGCTGTCGTTGACGTAACTATCCGTCTTGCGCTTGGCGTACTCGGACTGCACCAGGATATCGTTCCAGTCCAGGCCCAGGCCGATGGAAGTAAACGAAGCTTTCTTATTCTTCACCTCCAGCACATCGGCCAGTACGCCCAACTGGGCAAACTTGTAGCCGGCACCGGCGGCGCGCAAGCCCTCCATCAGCGCATTCTGGCTGGCGGAATCATTGATGGTCAGCTTGGTTTCGGCGCGACCGAAACGCAGGGTCACGGGGCCATGTTCTGCCACCAGATTGAGTGCGACGATGGACTTTCCTTCCACATGCACGGTGGAGTTGGGGCCGGTGGCCAGGGTAGCCTTGGTACGGCCCAGCGCCAGTTGGCTGCTGATGTTGGTGTCACCGAGGCTGAACTGGTAAGTGCCGTCGATGCCGTCGATGCTGTTGAGCGGCACCTGCGAATACATTTCGCCCGGTGGACGCAGCATGGTGTTGGCATAGCCCACGTTACGGTAATCGGAAATCATGAACACGGGCAGGCCCATGCGGCCGACGCGCACACTGAAGCTGTCCGACACCTTGGCCTTGGCGAAAGCCCATGCCAGTTCGGCGCCGAAATCATCCTCGCCATCCTTGCGCACCAAGCCTTGCACGGTGGCCGACAGCCATGGATTGACTGTGACGTTGGCCTGCAAGCCCAGATTGGAATCGACGCCGGTGCGGGCAGTGCGGCCCGCGCCAGCAGCCTGATTCGGACGCGCGAACTGTGCGTTGTCAGTATCGGCCACGGTCAGCGCGGCGGTACCAAAACCGCTGATCTTGACGGTCGGGCCGCTGGCAGCATCTTCGGCATAGGCATGGCTGATGGCCAGAGGCATGGCCAGCAGAAAAATCAGGACGTGTTTATTCATAGTAATTAAATACCCGTAGCA
The DNA here is from genome assembly GCF_029892305.1 of Janthinobacterium sp. CG_23.4. NCBI lineage: Bacteria > Pseudomonadati > Pseudomonadota > Betaproteobacteria > Burkholderiales > Oxalobacteraceae > Janthinobacterium > Janthinobacterium sp. CG_23.4. Next base: position 4,184,381 of record NZ_JARXUX010000001.1, read on the forward strand.
AAGAATGTTAATCGTGGAATTAGGCTCGTGGCCGATGGCTTGCCGGCCATCACGGACCGGGTCCTTTTTTGCACCACCGTCGCTGAGCATGGCGTGACTGGCGATGTGACCTTTTAGCCAGCCCATGCTACAGAGAAAATCGCTACTTTGAAAAGTTTTCCTAAGGCAATTACCGATTTTGCCATTTTTTACCGAAAAAACATGCTTTCTAGAGGATTTTGTCTAAAGAGCAGGCCGGAAAAACCACACTTTCATTGTAATTTCCCATTTTTCAATATATATTTTAATAACTAAATAAACAATTAGCTGTATGCCCGACATCGACCTGTTCGACAGCCATTTGCCTCGTCATGTCAGCGGCGCGGGCACATTTGCCCAGCGCGCATAACGTCCATAACGCATCTAACGCGACAGGCTGCCAGTGCTCGTCCCTGCCGGCAGCAAGCATGCCTGAAGAGCGCCTTGCCGGCCGAATCCGTATACTGGCTCAAGGTGAAAAACTCGGACGGCGCAGGTTCGGGCTTGCTAACGTTTACTCACGCTTCGATACCAGGGTCAAAATGTCGTAGCTGGCGACCAGTTCCTCATTCTGGTTGCTCACCTGCACGTCCCAGGCCACCACGCCCTGGCCCACGCCAAACACGTCCTTGCGGTTGCGGTCAACCTTGCGTTTGCAGGTCAGGCGGGCGCGAATGGTGTCGCCAATGGCGACGGGCGCGACGAAGCGCAGGTTATCGAGGCCATAGTTGGCCAGCACCGGGCCGACACCGGGCGAGACGAACAGGCCGGCAGCGGCCGACAGCACGAAGTAGCCGTGGGCGATGCGCTTGCCGAACTGCGATTGCTTGGCCGCGATTTCGTCGAAATGCATATAGAAGAAATCGCCCGAGATACCGCCGAAGGCGACGATGTCCGCTTCGCTGACGGTGCGCCGGTGCGTGAGCAGCGAGTCGCCCGTCTTCAAGTCTTCGAAGTGCTTGCGGAACGGATGTATCGGGCTTTCATTGACATCCGCGCCGCGCACGTATTCGCCCGTGATCGCCGCCAGCATGGTCGGCGAACCTTGTACCGCAGCCCGCTGCAGATAGTGGCGCACGGCGCGCACGCCGCCCAACTCTTCACCGCCGCCTGCGCGGCCAGGGCCACCGTGCTTCAATTGCGGCAATGGCGAACCATGGCCGGTCGAATCGACGCAAGCCACGCGCTCGAGCACGTGCACGCGGCCATGCGTGGCCGCCACTTGCGGCACCACACGCGCAGCGATCCTCGGATCGCGCGTCACCAGGGTGCTCACCAGGCTACCCTTGCCGCGCGCGGCGAGAGCCAGCGCTGCGTCGATATCGTGGTAGCCCATCATGGTGCTGACGGGACCAAACGCTTCCACGTCATGTACGGCGTCGTTAGCGAAGGCATCGCGGCACAGCAGCAAGGTCGGCGAGAAGAAGCTGCCGTCAAGGGCATCATCGCCAAGCGGATTGAAGCCGTCGGCCGCGCCGAACACCACCTCATTATCCTGCGACAGCGTGGCGACACGCTCCGCCACATCGCTTTGCTGTTCCTTCGAGGCCAGCGCGCCCATGCGTACGCCTTCGATGGACGGGTCGCCCACCACCACCTTGGCCAGGCGTTCGCGCAAGCGCGTGCCGACGGCGTCCAGCAGGTGCTCAGGCACGATGATGCGGCGGATGGCCGTGCATTTTTGGCCCGACTTGCCCGTCATTTCTCGCACGACTTCCTTGACGAACAGGTCAAATTCCATGTCCTCGGGCGTGACGTCCGGCGCCAAGATGGCACAATTGAGCGAATCGGCTTCGCCGTTAAAGGGTACGGACTGGGCGATCAGGTTCGGATTGGTGCGCAGCTTGGCGGCCGTAGCGGCCGATCCTGTAAACGTGACGAAGTCCTGGCCATTCAAGCGGTCCAGCAGGTCGCCTGTGGAGCCGATCACCAGTTGAATACTGCCGGCCGGTAGCAGGCCTGATTCATGCATCATGCGCACGACGGCCTGCGTCAGGTAACTGGTCGCCGTGGCCGGCTTGGCGATACAGGGCATGGCAGCGAGAAAACTCGGCGCGAATTTTTCCAGCAAACCCCATATGGGAAAATTGAAGGCGTTGATATGCACGGCCAGGCCGCCGCGCGGCACCAGAATGTGCGTGCCGGCAAAGCCGCCTTTTTTACCCAGCGCAATGGCCGGGCCTTCATGCAGCACATTCGACGACGGCAGCTCGTTGCTGCCCATGCTGGCGTAGGCAAACAGGGTGCCCGTGCCGCCTTCGATATCGACCCAGCTATCGGCGCGCGTGGCGCCTGACAGATGCGAAATCGCATACAGCTCTTCCTTGCGCTCGACCAGATATAAGGCCAAGGCCTTCAGGCGCGCGGCGCGCTGCTGGAAGTCCAGCGCCATGAGCCCCGGCACACCCGTCTTGCGGGCATAGGTGACGGCTTCGTCGAAGTCGATCTTCTCGGCATGCGTGTGATAAATGACGCGGTTATTCAAAGCGTTGTGCAGCGGCACCGCCGCACTTTCGCCCAGCCAGCGGCCGGCGATCAGGCTTTGCAAGGTGGATATTTGAGCCATGTGGTTTCTCCGTAAAACGAGGGTGTTGGTGACGTTGGTGTGGTGTCGGATTACGCGGGGCGCTGCCCCGCTAATCCGACCTACGCCCATATTGTTTATTGCGCTGCGGCGTTCTTGTGCAGGTGTAGCGGCAGTGCGGATTCAAAATTGAGGCGTTGGCGGTTCGCCTCGACTTGCGTCAGGGCGTCCACCTCGCGCATCGTCTGCATCGAGCGTACGGCAAGTTCGTGGTACTGGCCCGTGCCCGAACTTTTCCATTTGATTTCATCGTCTGTCAGCGCGCGGATGATCTTGGCCGGCGTGCCCACCACCATGCTGCGCGGCGCAACGATCATGCCCGCGCGGACGAAACTCATGGCCGCGACGATGGATTCCGCGCCGATGATGGCGTTGTCCATGACGACGGCGTTCATGCCCACCAGCGCATTGCGGCCGATGCGGCAGCCGTGCAGTACGGCGCCATGGCCGATATGGCCATCGACTTCGACCACCGTGTCGCAGCCAGGGAAGCCGTGCATGACGCAGGTATCCTGCAAGTTCGCGCCCTCTTCCAGGATCAATCGACCGAAGTCGCCACGGATCGAGGCCAGCGGGCCGATATAGCAGCGCGGGCCAACGATGACGTCGCCGATCAGCACGGCCGACGGGTGCACATAAGCGCTGGGGTGGACGACGGGGGTGACGCCATTGATTTCGTAGACTTTGACCATGTTGCTCTCCAAAACATTATTGCCAGCCGTAGCGGCTGATGTCGGATTACGCGCAAGCGCTAATCCGACCTACGTCTTCACATACCCAGGTAGGCGCTTTGTACTTGCTCGTTGTGCAGCAACTCGGGACCGGGACCGGACAAGGTGATGGCGCCCGTCTCGATCACATAGCCCACGTCGGCGATCGACAGGGCGGCGTGCGCGTTCTGCTCGACGAGGAAGATGGTGATGCCCTGGTCGCGCAGTTCGGCCACGATGCGGAAGATTTCCGCGATCAGGAGCGGCGCCAGGCCCATGCTCGGTTCATCGAGCAGCAGCAGTTGTGGACGGCCCATCAGTGCGCGCGCCATGGCCAGCATCTGCTGCTGCCCGCCCGATAAGGTCCCGGCCAGCAGCAGCCGCTTTTCCTTCAAAATCGGGAACAGGCCATACATGCGCTCCATGTCGCCCGCCACGTCCTGCGCAGGGCGTGTAAAGGCACCCAGGCGCAGATTGTCTTCCACCGTCATGGGGCCGAACACTTGCCGCCCTTCCGGCACCTGGCAAATGCCGGCGCGCACGCGCCTGTCGGCGCTCATGCGGCTGACGTCCTCGCCGGAAAAGACAATACTGCCGGCGCTGATCGGCTGCACGCCAGAGATGGCACGCAGCAAGGTCGTCTTGCCGGCACCATTGGCACCCACCAGCGCCACGAGTTGCCCCTGGCGCACCTGCAGGTCGATGCCGTGCAGGGCCTGGATACGGCCATAATGACTGGTCAGCCCTTTGATATCGAGTAGCAGCGGTGTTTGAGGTTTTTCCTGATTTTTTTCGTGCTTCATGCAGCCACTCCCAAATACGCCGCCACCACGTCGGGATTGGCGCGCACTTCGGCGGCGGTCCCTTCGGCCAGCTTCTTGCCATAGTCGAGCACCAGGATATGGTCCGACAGGTTCATCACCAGTTTCATGTCATGCTCGACCAGCACCACCGTCACGCCCGATTGCGCCACCTTGCGTATCAAGGCTTCGATCTCGCCCGTCTCCGTGTGGTTCAGGCCAGCGGCCGGTTCATCGAGCAGCAGCACCTTCGGCTTGGCCGCCAGCGCGCGGGCGATTTCCAGACGTTTCAGCGCACCATACGACATCTGGCCCGCCTCGTCATCGATATGCCGACCTACGCCGACAAACTCCATCAGGCCCGCCGCCTCGTCGCGGCAAACTGCGTCGGCGCGACGCACGGACGGCAAACGCAGCATGCAGGCGAACAGGTTCTGGTTCAGGCGCAAATGCGCGCCCACCATCACATTGTCGATGGCCGTCATATTCATGCATACCTGCAGATTCTGGAAGGTGCGGCTCATGCCGCGCCGCGCCAGCGCATCGGGCGACATGGCGGCCACGTTCTCTCCATTGAGCAAGATCTCGCCTTTGCTCGGCGTATACACACCCGTGATCAAATTGAACAAGGTCGTCTTGCCGGCGCCATTGGGACCGATCACGGAGTGGATATTGCCCTGCTTGACGGTGAAGCTCACATCCTGCACCGCGTGCACACCGCCAAAACTCTTGCTCAGATTATTAATCGTCAGCATTTCATGCCTCCTGCACCGGTAGTTTTTCCGCGCCGTCGGGGGCTTTGGGTGCCTGCGGCACTCCTGCCCGTTTGCGCGAACGGTTGGCCAGGCTAGGTACGAGCCCCTTGGGCATGAAGATCATGGTGGCCATCAGGATCACGCCGAAGACCACCGTTTCCCAGCCTTCAAAACTGGACAGCAGCTGCGGCAAAATCGTCAGCAGGGCCGCCCCGATGATGGAGCCGAAGATCGACGCCATGCCACCGACCACCACCATCGTCACCAGCTCGATCGAGTGGAAGAAGCCGGACAGGTTGGGGGTGATAAAACCGATGTAATGAGCGCTGATGCTGCCTGCGATGCTGGCAATGACGGCCGACAGCACGAACACGCGCACCTTGAAGCGCGTAGTATCGACGCCCACCACGCGGGCCGCCACTTCCGAGCCGTGGATGGCCTGCAGTGCGCGCCCGACGGGCGAATCGATCAGGTTCAGGGCCAGCCAAGTGACCAGTAACAGCAGTACGGCGCAGACCAGGTACCACGCTTTCTCACCGGCGATTTCCAGGCCGACCAGCGTGAAGGCGGACACACCTATCCCATCGGGGCCGCCCGTCCATTGCGTCTCGTTGTTGATGACGATGGAAATGATGATGCCCAGGCCCAGAGTCGCCATGGCCAGGGTGTGGCCCTTGAGCTTCAATACGGGGCGCGCCAGCAGCAGCGCCAGCAAGCCTGTGGCGACGGCACCTGCCGCCAGGGCAGCTAGCGGTGGCCAGCTGTAGTGCGTGGTCAGCACGGCCGAGGCATACGCGCCCAGACCGTAGAAACCCGCGTGACCCAGGCTGATCTGGCCCGTATAGCCCATCAGGAGATTCAGGCCGATAACGACGATGGCGTTAAGCGCAATGCGGATCGCAACGTCATAGTAGAACGCATTCGTGAAGAACAGCGGCAGGATGGCCAGCACCAGCGCCAGCAACAGCAAGCCGCCGTGGCGCGAGCGGGTAAAGAATGTGCGCAACTGCGTCTTCATACACGCTCCGAGTTTTTGGCGCCAAACAAGCCTTGCGGCAGGAAGAACAGGATCAGCAGGATCAGCACGAAAGGCACGGCGTCCTTGTAGGCCGAGGAGATGTAGCCGGCCGTCATGGCTTCGGCAATGCCGAGAATGAGGCCACCGGCAATCGCACCGGCACCGCCGCCGAGGCCACCGAGTACGGCGGCGACAAAGCCTTTCAGGCCCAGCATGATGCCGGCGTCATACGAGGTGTAGGTGATCGGTGCGACCAGGATGCCGCCCGCCGCGCCCAGCAAGGCTGACAAGCCGAAGGAAAATAGCAGCACCTTGCGCGTGTTGATGCCCACCAGTTGCGCAGCGAGCTTGTTGTGCGAGGTGGCCAGCATGGCCTTGCCCATCAAGGTACGGCCGAAGAACCAGCCCAGCACCAGCACGATGACGACCGTCACGCCCAGCACCCACAGGCTTTGCGGCAGCAGGCTGGCGCCCAAAAATTCGATCGGCGCATCGCCGGAAAAGGCAAGCAGCGTATGCGTATCCTTGCCCAGCCAGATTTGCACCAGGCCTCGCAGCACCAGCGAGGCGCCGATGGTGATGATCAACAGGGTGATGACCTGCGCATTTTGCGCCGGTTCGATCACGGTTTTTTCCATCAACAGGCCTACCAAGCCCGTAGCGATGACGGCCAGGATGATGGCCAGCGGCAGCGGCACGCCGGCGGCCGACATCACGGCGGCCAGCATCCCGCCCAGCATGATGAATTCGCCCTGGGCGAAGTTGATCACGCCGCTGGTGTTGTAGATGATGGTAAAGCCCAGCGCCGCCAGCGCGTAGGCGGAACCGACCGTCATCCCCGAATACAAAAATTGCAGAAATTGAGCGACTTCCATGGTGTCTCCATTATGTTCGGCTGTGCGCGGACGGCCTTCGAGGGCAGCCCGCGCGGGTACTTCTGGCTTACATTATTTCGAACATCACTTCGACAATTGCCATTCGCCGTTCTTCACTTCCACCATGCGGAACGCCGACAGGTCCAGGCCCATGTGGTCCTTGGCCGACATGTTGAAGACACCGGTCGTGCCGACAAAACCCTTGGTCTGCTCCAGTGCCGTGCGCACTTTTTCGCGCTCCGTTCCCCCGGCGCGCTTGATCGCATCCACAGACAGGTTCAGGGCATCGAGCGCATAGCCGCCGAAGGTCGACGGATCGATCTTGTAGCGCTCTTTATACGTCTTGTCGTAGCCGACCACGATGGCCTTTTGCGCGTCGCTATCGGGCAGCATGGCACCGATCAGCAGCGCTGGCGTCGGCAGGCGCACGCCTTCGGCGGCCTTGCCCGACAATTTCAGATACTCGTCTGACGCCACGCCATGCGACTGGTACAGCGGCAGCGCGGACATGCCCAGTTGGCCGTAGTTCTTGGTCACCACCGCCGGCCCCTGGCCCAGGCCGAAGACGAATACGGCTTGCACGCCGGCGGTATTTTTGATGCGCGTGAGCTGCGCCGTGATGTCCGTGTCTTTCGGCCCGTAGGTTTCATCGGCCACCAGGGTAATGCCATATTTCGAGGCGACGATCTGCGATTCCTTGCGGCCCGAGGCGCCGAAGCCACTCGTTTCCGACAGCAGGCCGACCTTGCTGATGCCGCGCTTCTTCATGTCCTCGAACACCTTCTCGGCCGCCATACGGTCCGTATGCGGCGTCTTGAAGACCCATTTTTTTACCGGATCGATGATGACCACAGCGCCCGCCAGCGAAATGAACGGTATGCTGGCGCGCTCCACCAGCGGTGCCATCGCCATCGTCGCGCCGGTGGTGGTGCCGCCGATCAGCACATCGACCTTGTCGGACTCGATCAGGCGCTTGGTAAAACCGTTGGCCTTGGCGGCGTCGCTGCCATCATCGTAGTGCACCAGTTCCAGCTTGCGCCCCAGCACGCCGCCAGCGGCATTGATTTTCTCAATATACAGTTGCAGGGTTTTCAGCTCCGGATCGCCCAAAAAAGCGGCTGGTCCCGTGACCGACAGCACGGAACCGATCTTGATATTATCGGCCGCATACGCGCCTGCGGCGGACATGGCCAGCACGCCGGCGATCAGGGTTTTCTTGAAAATATTGGCAATCATTGTGGTCTCCACCAGGTTGGCACTACGGTCAATGTAGGGTTGGCGCTTTTTTATGAGCCTGCGCCTTTTGTATTTTTACTTTGTTTTTACTCGTTTATACGCGTTCAATGACGACAGCAATACCCTGCCCCACGCCGATGCACATGGTGCACAGCGCATAGCGCCCGCCCGTTCGTTCCAGCTGGTTCAGGGCCGCCATCACCAGGCGCGCACCGGATGCGCCCAGCGGATGGCCGATGGCAATCGCGCCGCCATTCGGGTTCACGTGGGCCGCGTCGTCAGCCAGGCCCAAGTCGCGCGTGACGGCCAGCGCCTGCGCCGCAAACGCTTCATTCAATTCGATCACATCCATCTGCTCGATGCTGAGACCCGTCTGTGCCAGCACCTTGCGCGAGGCTGGAGAAGGACCAAAGCCCATGATGCGCGGCGCCAGGCCAGCGGTGGCCATGCCCAGCACTTTTGCGCGTGGCGTCAATTTGTATTTATCCACGGCGGCGGCCGAGGCCAGCAAAATTGCGCAAGCGCCATCGTTCAAGCCCGAGGCATTGCCAGCGGTGACCGTGCCATCCACCTTGACCACGCCCTTGAGTTTCGCCAGCATGTCCAGCGAAGTATCGGGACGCGGATGTTCATCCATCGTCACCATCTTCGGCTCGCCTTTTTTCTGCGGCACGGCGACAGGCACGATTTCGCGATCGAAGACGCCAGCGGCGTTCGCTGCAGCCCAGCGCTGCTGGCTGCGCTGCGCCAGGGCATCCTGATCGGCGCGGCTGATGCCAAATTCCATGGCCACGTTTTCCGCCGTTTCCGGCATGGTGTCGATGCCGTACTGCGCCTTCATCTTGCCGTTGACGAAACGCCAGCCAAGGGTCGTGTCTTCGATTTTCGCCGCGCGCGAGAAGGCGCTGTCAGCCTTGCCCATCACGAAAGGCGCGCGCGTCATGCTTTCCACGCCGCCGGCGATGATCAGTTGCGCCTCACCGGCCTTGATGGAGCGCGCAGCGAGACCCACGGCGTCCAGGCTGGAGCCGCACAGACGGTTGATGGTATTGGCGGGCACCTCGGCGGGCAAGCCGGCCAGCAGCGCGGCCATGCGGCCCACGTTGCGGTTGTCTTCACCCGCCTGGTTGGCGCAGCCGTAGAACACGTCGTCGATGGCGGACCAGTCGACGGATGGATTGCGGGCGATCAGCGCGGCAATCGGCAGCGCGCCCAGGTCGTCCGCGCGCACGCTGGAAAGTGCCCCGCCATAGCGGCCAAAGGGAGTGCGTACTGCGTCACAGATAAAGGCTTCGTTCATGGTCTATCCTGCTTGATCGATGTAGAGAAAATTAGGAGAACATCTTTTGGCGCTGGTCGAGCACGCGGCGGGCCTTGCCCGTCAAGGTGCGTTCGATGCCGGCAGCAGCTACCAGGCGCACGCGCGTACTTACACCCACGTGCGTCTTGATGCGATGCTCCAGCTCGCGCGCCAAGGCGTCCGTTTCGCTCACCGAGATGCTGGCAGTGAGGTCGAGACGCAGCTCGGCGATCACTTCGAGCTTGTCGAGGTGGCCGTCGCGCGTGAGCACCAGCTGGTATTGCGGCGCCAGCTTTGGCATCTTCAAAATCAGCTCTTCGATCTGCGTAGGGAAGACGTTCACGCCGCGGATGATCAGCATGTCGTCCGAGCGGCCAGTGATCTTGCCGATGCGGCGCATGGAGCGCGAGGTTGGCGGCAGCAAGCGGGTCAGGTCACGCGTGCGGTAGCGGATGACAGGCAGCGCTTCCTTGGACAGCGAGGTGAAGACCAGTTCGCCCTCTTCGCCGTCCGGCAGCACTTCGCCCGTTTCCGGATCGATGATCTCGGGGTAGAAATGATCTTCCCAGATGACGGGACCGTCCTTGCTTTCGATGCATTCGGAAGCCACGCCAGGCCCCATTACTTCGGACAGGCCGTAGATGTCGACGGCGTCTATGCCGGCGCGCGCTTCGATTTCCAAACGCATGGCATCCGTCCACGGCTCGGCACCGAAGATACCCACCTTCAGCGACGATTCGGCAGGATCGAGGCCCTGGCGCGTGAATTCCTCGATGATGTTGAGCATGTACGAGGGCGTGACCATGATGATGGCAGGCTTGAAATCCTGGATCAACTGCACCTGCTTTTCCGTCTGGCCGCCCGACATCGGAATGACCGTGCAGCCCAGGCGTTCGGCGCCATAGTGCGCGCCCAGGCCGCCCGTAAACAAGCCGTAGCCGTAGGAGATATGCACCATGTCGCCCGCGCGGCCACCACCGGCGCGGATCGAGCGCGCCACCACATTGGCCCAGGTATCGATATCGTTCTGCGTGTAGCCGACCACCGTCGCCTTGCCGGTGGTGCCGCTCGATGCGTGGATGCGCACCACTTGCTCGCGCGGCACGGCAAACAGGCCAAACGGGTAATTGTCGCGCAAGACTTTTTTATCGGTGAATGGAAATTTCGACAGATCAGACAACGCCTTCAGGTCGTCCGGATGTACGCCCGCTGCGTCAAAAGCGGCGCGGTAATGGGGCACGTTATCGTACGCGTGCTTGAGCGTCCATTTCATGCGTTCGAGCTGCAGCGCCTGCAGTTCATCCTTGCTGGCGCGCTCGATCGGCTCAAGGTCATTTGGGGAAGGCGTACGTTGCACCATCATTGTCTCCTTTAGTAAGGCCTGACCAAACCTGCTGCGCGTCGTGATTTGCGACGGTTTTGTCGAGGCATTTTCAATCTTAAAAAAATATCAAACCATTCCGGCAGTTCAAGCCTGCTCTTGTATGACTGCACCCGCCACGCGGATCGACTTGCCGCGAAAGAGCGCGATGGTGCGCCCTTCCTGGTTGCTGACCTTGACGTCGTATACGCCGCTCTTGCCGGCCAGCGCCTGCTCGACGGCGTCGGCCGTGAGCACGTCGCCCTCGCGGCCCGGTGCAAGGTAATCGATGCTGCAGCCGGCGCCCACGGTATTGAAGTTATAGCTGTTGCAGGCAAATGCAAAAGCGCTGTCGGCCAGGGCAAAGATAAAGCCGCCATGGCAGCTCTGGTGGCCGTTGAGCATGTTCGGGCGCACCGTCATCGTCATGCGCGCATGGCCAGGGCCGACCTCGGCCAGCGCGATGCCCATGGCAGCGGTGGCGTTATCGCGCGACAGCATGCAGGCAGCAGCTGCCTGCGCCAACGCTTGTGCAGTCATATTCTGATCTTCATTCGGCATAAAAGCGGGCTCCAGTGGCAAGTTTGCGGCGCAGCAGGGGCGAGACACGGTAGCGATCTTCGCCATAACCCAGCGCCAGGTGCTGCAGCACGGTCACGATGTGATGCACGCCCACCGCATCGGCCCAGGCCAGCGGTCCGCGCGGATAGTTGACGCCTTTCTGCATGGCGATATCGACGGCAGCGACCGTGCACACGCCCTGGTTGACGGCGTCGGCGGCCTCGTTGGCCAGCATGGCGACCGTGCGCATGACGACCAGTCCAGGCACGTCGTCCAGGCGCGTGACGCTAAAGCCGGCTGCCTGGAACAGGCCCACGACAGCGGCGTAGGCGGCATCGCTGCACTGGTCGGCGCGCGCCACGGCGATGCGCTTGGCACTCGCGTAGTCAAGCGCCAGATCGAATAAGACCGTGTCCGGATGCTGATTGTCGTGCGCGCGCTGGGTAGCGCTACGGCCGTCGCTGAGATAAATCGCGGCACCATGGCAATGCAGGGCCGGCGCTTCGTCGTGCACCTGGCCTTCCTGTGTGACGCGGCGGCTAACACTGATGCCAGTGTGCTCCAGGCGCTGTACCAGGCTGCGAATGACGCCGCTGTGGCCACGGCCATCACCGCCTATGGCTGCTGACAAGGCGACAAATTCGGGCTTGGGCTGCGGGCCTTCCGCTTGCACGACCGGTGCAGAGGCACCTTCGCCATAGGCATACAAGCCACGCCCCGACTTGCGGCCCAGGAACCCGGCGTTGACCATTTCCTGCTGCAGCACGGACGGCGTGAAACGGGGATCATTAAAGTAGGCACCGAACACCGATTGCGTGACGGAGAAATTGACATCATGGCCGATCAGGTCCATCAACTCGAATGGCCCCATGCGAAAACCGCCGGCGTCGCGCAGCACCGCGTCGATGGTGGCGGGATCACCCGCCTGTTCGCTGAGCAAACGCCAGGCTTCCGCGTAAAACGGACGCGCAACACGGTTGACGATGAAGCCGGGCGTCGATTTGGCATGCACGGGGTTCTTGCCCCAGACAATCGACGTGTCATACACGGTGGCGGCCACTTGCGCGCTGGTGGCCAGGCCACTGATTACTTCAACCAGCGCCATCAAGGGCACGGGATTAAAGAAGTGCATGCCGACCAGGCGTTCAGGGCGGCGCAGCTTGGCCGCGATGGCCGTGACGGAAATCGACGACGTGTTCGTCGCCAGGATGCAGTCGTCGCTGACAACAGCCTCCAGTTCGGCGAACAGGCCGCGCTTGACATCAAGGTTTTCCACGATGGCTTCCACCACCAGCGCGGCATCTGCCACGTCGGCCAGGCTGTCGACAGCCTGCAGGCGTGTCGTGGCGGCCGCGGCTTCATCAGCCGTCATGCGGCCCTTTTCGGCCAGCTTTGCGTACATCTTGCCGATATCGGCCAAGGCCTTGCTCACCGCTTGCGCGCGCGTGTCGTACAACTTGACACGGTAACCGGCAGCGGCAGCGACTTGTGCGATACCGGCGCCCATGGCGCCGCTGCCGATGACGGCGATGATACTGTTGTTTGCCAATGCGCTCATATCAGTGCCCCTTGAATTGCGGTGCGCGCTTTTCCATGAAGGCGGCCACGCCTTCGCGGTAATCGTCGCTGTTACCGAGTTCGCGCATCATGCGTGCCTCCAGCGCCAGTTGCTGCGGCAGAGTATTGGCGCCACTTAGAGCCAACGCCTGCTTGGTGTAGGCCAGGCCCTTGGTCGGCGCCGCGGAAAAGTGCACGGCCAGCTTGCGCGTTTCTTGCGCCAGCTGCGCATCGTCCACGCATTTCCAGATCAGGCCCCAATCCTCGGCCTTTTCAGCCGTCAGCTTTTCACCGAGCATGGCCAGGCCCATGGCGCGCGCCGATCCGATCAGGCGCGGCAAGAAGAAAGTGCCGCCCGTATCCGGAATCAGGCCCAGCTTGCAAAACACTTCGACGAAACTGGCCGACTTGCCGGCGATGACGATGTCGCATGCCAGCGCCAGGTTGGCGCCTGCGCCAGCGGCCACGCCATTGACGGCGCAAATGACGGGCATCGGCAAGGCTTTCAGGGCCAGCACCAGCGGCGCATAGTTTTTTTCCACCGACTCGCCCAGGTCCACGCCCTTAGCGCCAGGTTCAACGGCGCGGTCGGACAAATCCTGGCCCGCGCAAAAGCCGCGGCCAGCACCCGTCAACACGAACACGCGCACGCAGCTGTCGGCGTTCACTTGCGCGATCGCGTCACGCACTTCCTCGTGCATGGCCTGGGTAAAACTATTGAGCTTGTCGGGACGGTTCAGGGTGAGCGTGGCGATGCCCTGCTCGATGGTGAAGAGGATGTTTTGGTAGCTCATGGCGTCTCGCTTTTTTAGTTTTCAACCCGCAGCGGAAATCTGGGGTCAGTTCCTTCGGAATCGTCATTCGCCCCACTGGGGCGAATGACCCCGACGGGTCTGACCCCGGCAGTCGCAGTTGGGTTATTCTGCCTGATCGAAGTCGACCACGACCTTGTCGGTGAGCGGAAAACTCTGGCAACTGAGGACGAAGCCACGCGCCACTTCATAGTCTTCCAACGCGTAGTTGACGTCCATTTCAACCTTGCCATCGAGGATCTTGCAGCGGCAGGTCGAGCATACGCCGCCCTTGCACGAATAGCGCATGTCGATGCCTTGACGCAGACCCGCGTCGAGGATGGATTCCTTATCCTTGTCCATCGTGAAGGTGGTGTGGTTGCCATCGAGGATGACGGTCACTTCGGCTTCCTGCACCGCGCCGGTGGCTAACGGCGCGCGCGGCTTATGAAAGTTTTTAGGGATGCTGGCGGCGAACAGTTCGATCTTGATATGCTGCTTGGGCATGCCGGCCGCCTGCAGGGCTGCGGAAACGCCGAGCATCATGTCTTCCGGGCCGCAGATGAAGGCGTTGTCGTAGTCTTCGACCTTGATCCAGTGCTGCAGGAACTGCTCGCATTTTTCCTGCGTGATGCGGCCGTTGAACAATTCGATATCCTGCTGCTCGCGACTCATCACGTAGATCAGGTTCAATCGTTCCAGGTACACGTCCTTCAAGTCCGTCAATTCTTCCTTGAAGATCACGGACGAGGAAGCGCGGTTACCGTAGAACAGGGTAAATCGGCTCAATGGCTCGGCCAGCAGGGTCGTCTTGATGATGGACAGGATGGGCGTGATGCCGCTGCCGGCCGCGAACGCCAGGTAGTGCTTGCGGTTGACGCAGTCGAGCGGCACGTTGAAGTGGCCCATGGGCGGCATCACTTCGATGATGGTGCCGGCTTTCAAGGTATCGTTGGCCCAGGTGGAAAACGCGCCACCGGGCGTGCGCTTGATGGCCACGCGCAAGGTGCCGTCTTGCACCGCCGAACAGATCGAATACGAGCGGCGCACGTCTTCGGCGTTGATATTGGCGCGCAAGGTCAGGTGCTGGCCCTGCTGGAAGCGGAACTGCTGCTGCAACTCCAATGGCACGTCGAACGTCACGGCGATGGTGTCACGCGTTTCATTGCGCACCTTCGCCACGCACAGCGGATAAAATTTACTCATGCTTCATCTCCAGTTTCTTCGGAACGTGTGCCTGATTTTTTTAGTGGCACTTGAAGTAGTCAAACGGTTCGCGGCAATCGATGCATTTGTACAGCGCCTTGCATGGCGTGGAGCCGAACTGGCTGGTCAGTTGCGTATGCGTGGAAGCGCAGTTAGGGCAAATCACCTCCAGCTGCGGCAAGGGCAGGCGCTTGACGCCACCCGCTGTGCCTCTATGCAGGCCGCTGATATCGATCACCTGCTGCTGCGGCGGGGCGATGCCATAGCCTTTCAGCTTGGCCTTGCCGGCCTCGCTCATCCAGTCTGTGGTCCAGGCGGGCGCCAACTGGTTCACCAGCGTCACCTTGGCCACGCCATGGCTGCGCAAGGCATCCGTGACGGCATCGGCGATCACCTGCATGGCGGGGCAACCTGAATACGTGGGCGTGATCGTCACGATGCACTCCTTGCTGCTGACCACATCGACGGCGCGCACGATGCCCAGGTCCACCACCGAAATGACGGGAATTTCCGGGTCCGGCACGTCGCCCAGCCAGGCCCAGACCTGGGCCGCGTCCAGCGCCGCCGTGGGCGTGTCCATTACCACTGCACCCCGGGATAGGCGCGCTGCAGGAACTGCATCTCGGCCAGGATGAATCCCAGGTGTTCCGTGTGCGTGCCCTGCTTGCCGCCCTTTTGCATCCAGGCGTCGGGCGCCGGCATGCTCAAGGTGGCTTCGGCGAAAATCTCGGCCACGTGTTCGAGGAAGACCTGGCGCAACACCTCCGATGGCGGCGCGATGCCGGCGGCGAGCATGGCTTGGTCGACGGCGTCGTACTTGAACATCTCGCCCGTGTACATCCACAACTTGTCGGCAGCGGCCTGTGTTTTCGCGTGACTGTCCGCAGTGCCGTCACCGAGGCGCACGATCAGGTCACTGCTGCGGCGCAGGTGATACGTCACTTCCTTGAGCGATTTTTGCGCCACTTCGACGATGCGTACGTCGCTGGCCTTGGCCAGTTCCAGCAGCTGGAAGTAGTGCCAGGTATCGAAAAAGAACTGGCGCATCATGGTGTCGGCGTAATTGCCGTTCGGCTGTTCCAGCAGCAGACAATTCTTGAAGTCGTGGGCGTCGCGCAAAAAGGCGATGTCGTCCTCGTCACGGCCCGCGTTTTCCAGTTCGGCCGCATAGCTGAACCACAACCGCGTTTGGCCCAGGAGGTCGAGTGCCACATTGGTCAGCGCCATGTCCTCTTCCAGCGCCGGCCCCTTGCCGCACAGCTGCGACAGCTGCTGGCTGAGGATCAGGGCATTGTCACCCAGGCGCAGCAGGTAATCGAACTTTTGTTGCGTGAGCTTGTCATCCATTACAGGCGCTCCCATCACAGGTTCTTGACTTCTTCCGGCATCGGGAAGAAGGTGGGATGGCGATACACCTTGCTGTTCGACGGCTCGAACAGGGCGCCCTTGTCGCCAGGGCTGCTGGCGACGATATCGGCCGCGCGCACCACCCAGATGCTCACGCCTTCATTGCGGCGTGTATAGACATCACGCGCATGGTTGACCGCCATGCTGGCGTCGGAAGCATGCAGGCTGCCTACATGTTTGTGCGCCAGGCCGTGCTGGCTGCGGATGAAAACTTCCCACAATGGCCATTCTTTGCTCATATTGTTCTCCCCTATCTGTCTTATTTCTATTCAGGCTGCCGCTTTGTTAGCGGCTTGCTTGTCGGCGTAGGCGAGCAAGGCATCGCGGAACCACGCGCCGTCTTCATACGCCTTGACCCGCGTTTGCAGGCGCTCGCGGTTGCACGGGCCATTGCCCTTCAATACATTGTTAAATTCGGACCAGTCGATTTCACCGAACTCATAGTGGCCTGTTTCGGCATTCAATTTCAGGTCGGGATCGGGCACGGTCAGGCCCAGGTACTCGATTTGCGGCACGGTCTGGTCGACCATGCGCTGGCGCAATTCGTCATTCGAAAACAGCTTGATGCGCCATTGCGCCGATTGGGCGCTGTTGACGGAGGCGGCGTCGGAGGGGCCGAACATCATCAACGATGGCCACCACCAGCGGTTCAGCGCATCTTGCGCCATGGCTTTCTGTTCCGGCGTGCCCTTGCACAACGACATCATGATGTCGTAGCCCTGGCGCGCATGAAATGATTCTTCCTTGCAGACGCGGATCATGGCGCGCGCATATGGGCCATATGAGCAGCGGCACAGCGGGATTTGATTGATGATGGCGGAGCCGTCGACCAGCCAGCCGATGGCGCCCATGTCGGCCCACGACAGCGTAGGATAGTTAAAGATGCTCGAATACTTGGCTTTGCCAGAATGCAAGGCGGCGAGCAGATCATCGCGCGACACGCCCAGGGTTTCCGCGGCGCTGTACAGGTACAGCCCGTGACCGGCTTCGTCCTGGATCTTCGCCAGCAGGATGGACTTGCGTTTCAAGGTCGGCGCGCGCGTGACCCAGTTACCTTCGGGCAATTGACCGACGATTTCCGAATGGGCATGCTGCGAAATCTGGCGGATCAAGGTCTTGCGGTAAGCGTCCGGCATCCAGTCCTTGGCCTCGATCTTGATGCCTTCGTCGATGCGCGCCTGAAAAGCGCGCTCTTCCTGGCCCATGTCGTCGATGGAACGGACGTTCTTGAGGCCAGTTTCAACCATTTGTGCGTACATGATATGTCTCCCATGTCTTTGATTTTGCACAGCAACGCGGTGCCTTGGATGAATAATACGATACAAAAAACTATTTGCATACACTTGATGTGAGTCATTTTAAAAATTCGTATCTTGTTGGGATTTTTTGTGCGTATGATCTTGCTTATGAGAAAACACTGTGTAGCGCCATCAGCGCTTGCGGCAAATTATTGACGCGCTACCCGCGCAGCCAAGTAAACTGCTGCCTTTATTGAATCGACCGCAACACGGCCAGACCGGAACCACATGAAGAACACCCGCTGCACGGCATGGATAGCCGATTTCCTGGAAAGCGACCCACCGCGCTCGAAGTCCCTGGTGATGACCATCTTTGGCGACGCCATCGTGCCGCGCGGCGGCGCCATCTGGCTCGGTAGCCTGATCGAACTGCTGGCACCGCTTGGCGTCAATGATCGCCTGCTGCGTACCAGCGTATTCCGCCTGGCGCAGGAGGGCTGGCTCAGCTCGCAGCGCGATGGCCGCCGCAGCGCCTATACGATACGCCCGGAGGCGCTGGCCCGCTTCGAGCGCGCCTATCGCCGCATCTATGCGCCGCTGGTGGTGCACTGGGATGGCAGCTGGACCCTGGTGATCGGGCCGGCCGGCAGCATCGGCGCCGCTGAACGGGGCGCGCTGCGCAAGGAATTATTATGGGCTGGCTATGGCTTGATATCCCCTGGCATCTTTGGCCATCCGGCTAGCAACGCGGAGGCGCTGGAAGATATCCTCGTGCGCAATGAAGTACAGGGCAAACTGTATGTGTGCCACACCACGGAGTTGCCCGATGTCAGCACCCGGCCCTTGCGCGACATGCTGGGAGAATGCTGGGACTTGTCGGAAGTCATCGCCGGCTATGAAAAATTCATCGCCCGCTTCCAACCGCTGCTGGCCCTGCTGCAAGAAGAGCCCGTGTTCGATACCGAGCAAGCCTTTGTCATCCGCTCACTGCTGACGCACGCCTACCGTCGCGTGCAATTGCACGATCCGCAACTGCCCGTCGAACTGCTACCAGAACCGTGGCCAGGCACGCAAGCATATGCACTGGCGCGCGACCTGTACCGCATCACCCATGCGCCAGCCGAAGAACATATCCTGGCCACTTTGCGGCGCGAGGATGAGCAGGCGCCGGACGTTGCACCGTGGTTTTTTGAACGTTTTGGGGGACTGACGACGTGAACGCCTGAAAAATGTTCAGGGCCAGGCGCGTAGCCGCAGGCAGTACGACTAGTACGCCAAGGCAACGCAACGCCGCCATGGGCATTTTCTCAGGTGTTCACTGCTTTGCCACCACCTGCTTCGCCCCAGCCAACAAATCCTGCCCCAGCTTTTCCAGCGCATTCGCTTGCACCAGCATGGTATCGAGGATGGCGGCATTGAAGGTGAATTCGGCCGGTGTGGTGTAGCCGGGGAAACGCAGGATGCGCAACAATTCCTGCAAGGTGGTGCCCTTGCCCAGGTGCGCCAGGGCGTCGCTGAGGGCGCTGACTTTCTTTTCCAGTTCGCGTATGTGTTTGCCGTTGTCATCCATGATGATCTCCCGTTGTTGGAACTTCCACGTTAGCAAAGTACATTCGCCATCGTTTGCGCCAGCACAAAGACATTCGCAAAACAGGTATCATCGCGCCATTGCACACGATGCAAAACCCATACGTTTTTATCAGGAACACTCATGACCATTAAAATCAGCCAGCAATTCGACGCCGGCGCGATCGAGGTGCTGCGCGCCGACGATGCCCACTCCATCGAGCTGAACATCCGCAAGGATTCCCACGCCGACATCACGCAGTGGTTTTATTTCCGCCTGCAAGGCGCGCAAGGCGAAGCGTGCACGATCCGCTTCATGAATGCAGGCAAGTCGGCCTATCCGGACGGCTGGAAAGACTATCAAGCCGTGGCCAGCTATGACCGCGAAACCTGGTTCCGCGTGCCAACCAGCTTCGATGGCAGCGTGATGACCATCGAACACACGCCGGAAGAAGAGAGCGTGTATTACGCCTACTTCGAACCGTATCCGTGGGATCGCCACCTGGCCCTGATCGACAGCGCGCAAGCGTCGCCGCTGGTACGCTTGATCGACCTGGGCAGCACCGTGGAAGGGCGCGACATGAATCTGCTGGTGGTCGGCGACGCCGATGCCGAGAAGAAGGTCTGGGTCATCGCACGCCAGCATCCGGGCGAAACAATGGCGGAATGGTTTGTCGAAGGCATGCTCGAAGCATTGCTGGACCAGGCCAATCCATTCGCCCGCCAGTGCCTGCAAGACGCCGTCTTCTACGTGGTGCCGAACATGAACCCGGACGGTTCCGTGCATGGCAACCTGCGCACCAACGCGGCCGGCGCCAACCTGAACCGTGAATGGATGACGCCGACGATGGAGCGCAGCCCGGAAGTATTCCTGGTGAAACAGAAAATGCATGAAATTGGCTGCGACCTGTTCCTCGACGTGCATGGCGACGAAGGTCTGCCATACGTATTCGTCGCCGGCAGCGATGCGCTGGAAAATTTCACGCCTGCACAAAAGGCCGAGCAAGACCGCTTCATCGCCGACTTCAAGGTGGCCAGCCCCGACTTCCAGGATGAGCACGGCTATGAAGATGGCCCGTTCACGCCGGAAGTGCTGACCATGGGTTCGCCGCATATCACGCACGCCTTCGGCTGCCTGGCGCTGACCCTGGAACTGCCATTCAAGGATAATGCCAACGATCCTGACCCACAAACGGGCTGGAGCGGCGCCCGCAGCGCTGCCCTGGGCGCGGCCGTACTGCAAGCTATCCTGTCCACCTTGCGCGCCTGAGTAGCAGGGCCAAACCGGCCCGCGTGAGATGCATGCCACGCTGAACACGCAAGACTAGAAAAAAGGCGCCAACGGCGCCTTTTGACCAACAGGCATGCATCGCTCAGCCGCCCGCTACCACCATGCTCTCGATGAGGATGGAACCGGTCTCTTTGGTGCCACGGCGCAAGGCGTCGGCGCCCACGGCGACGATGTTGCGCAACATATCCTTCATGTTGCCGGCGATGGTGATTTCTTCCACCGGATACTGGATCACGCCATTTTCCACCCAGAAACCAGACGCGCCGCGCGAATAGTCGCCCGTCACATAGTTGGTTCCTTGTCCCATCAGTTCCGTCACCAGCAAGCCCGTGCCCAGCTTTTTCAGCATGGCATTAAAGTCGTCGCTCGCATGCGTCTGGGTCGAGGTCAAATACAGATTGTGCGAGCCACCCGCATTGCCCGTCGTCTGCATGCCCAGTTTGCGGGCCGTGTAGGTCGACAGGAAATAGCCTTGCACCACGCCATCCTTGACGACGTCGCGGCTGACGGTTTTCACGCCCTCCTCGTCGAACGGGGCCGAACCGACACCGCCGATGACGTGCGGATCTTCAAAGATCTGCACGTGCGACGGCAGCACTTGCGTGCCCAGGGCATCCATCAGAAAAGTGGATTTTCGGTACAGCGCGCCGCCCGAGGTCGCTTGCACATAAGTACCCAGCAAACCGGCTGCCAGCGGCGCCTCGAACAGCACGGGACAAGTGCGCGTGCCCAGCTTGCGCGCATTCAGGCGCGACAGGGCGCGCTCGGCGGCATAGCGGCCGATGGCTTCCGGACTGGCCATTTTGGCGGCATCGCGCACGGATGAATACCAGTCATCGCGCTGCATCTTGGCACCCTTGCCGGCAATTGGCGCCACGGACAGGGTATGGCGCGAAAACGGGTAGCCGCCCATGAAGCCGCGCGAATTGGCGGCAACAAAGTGCGATTGCTGCACGTACACGCCGGCGCCTTCGCTGTTCGTGATGCGCGGATCGACGGCAAACGCGGCCGCCTCGGCGCGCTTTGCCAGCACGACAGCTTCCTCGGCGGAAATCATCCACGGATAGAACAATTGCAAGTCGCGTGGAGACATTTCCAGCATGTCGGCATCGGCCAAGCCCGCGCAATCGTCCTCGGCCGTGAAGCGGGCGATGTTATAGGCGGCATCCACCGTGGCGCGCAGGGCGGAAGGCGAGAAATCGGCAGTGCTGGCATTGCCGCGCTTCTTGCCGACAAACACGGTTACGCCCATGCCCTTGTCCTGGTTTTTTTCTATCGTCTCGATCTTGCCTTTTCGTACAGAAACGGACAAGCCGCCGCCTTCACTGACTTCGACGGCTGCATCGGTGCCGCCCGCTTCCCGCGCAAAAGACAACACATCACGGGCTAGTTGCTGCAATTGCTCTTGACTATGGGTAAATACGGAGTCGTTCATGCGCTGTTTTCTTCGGAAAGCCGCTAAAAAGGTTATCATAGCAGTCGTTTACAGTTTACAGGTGCGGCCTACGCGGCCAATCCCGCCTTATCATGCCAAATCCAAACCGGGGAGCTTGCGGCTTCCAATCCACCGAATTCGAACAGGAATATGAACGTCCATCGAAGTCGGAACTCAAACGTCAAATGACCGTCCTGCAAAAGCTGGGCGAAGAACTCGTCAACGAGGCACGTGACCGCGTCAAGCGCGTCCCGATGCCGGAAGACGTGCGCGACGCCATTCTCGAATGCCAGCAAATCCGGGATCACGAAGGCCGCCGCCGCCAGCTGCAATTCGTGGGCAAGAAGATGCGCACCCTGGATGAGGAAGAAGTTGCCGCCATCCAACGTACCATCGATAGCTGGAAAGGCTTGTCGAAAGCCGACACGGCCAATATGCACGCGATGGAACGCCGCCGCGACAAGCTGTTGACGGATGACAAGGCGCTGACCGTCTTGCTGTCGGAAAACCCGGAACTGGACGTGCAGCACCTGCGCACCCTGATCCGCAATGCCCGCAAGGAGCAAGCCGAGAACAAGCCGCCAAAAGCCTACCGTGAAATCTTCCAGATCTTGAAAGAGATCGCCAAGAAGAAAAACGGCGGCAAGAAAGATGCCGACGAAGATGACGTTGAAGGCGACGAAGACGAATAAACCCCACATGCAAAAGCCGGGGTCGGACCCTCAGG
Organism: Janthinobacterium sp. CG_23.4; assembly: GCF_029892305.1. Classification (NCBI taxonomy): domain Bacteria; kingdom Pseudomonadati; phylum Pseudomonadota; class Betaproteobacteria; order Burkholderiales; family Oxalobacteraceae; genus Janthinobacterium; species Janthinobacterium sp. CG_23.4. Next base: position 4,206,816 of record NZ_JARXUX010000001.1, read on the forward strand.
GTCCGACCCCAGTCTTTGCTTAGGGTTGGGAAAAAACCGGGAGCCAACCCGGTTTTTTTTGGTTTTTACGACATAGACAGGTGCCCCATGACCACGATAGAAGACGAATTGATTATCGGCCTCGTGTCGATCTCGGACCGCGCCAGCGGCGGCGTGTATGAAGACCAGGGCATCCCGGCCCTGGAAAGCTGGCTCACCGCCGCCATCCGCACGCCGTTTCGCCTGGAAAAACGGCTGATCCCGGACGAGCGCTCGCAGATAGAAAACACCCTGATCGACCTGGTCGACCTGAGCCATTGCCACCTGATCCTGACGACGGGCGGCACGGGCCCGGCACGGCGCGATGTGACGCCGGACGCCACGCTCAGCGTCGGGACCAAGGAAATGCCCGGTTTCGGCGAACAGATGCGCCAGATCAGCCTGCAATTCGTGCCGACGGCGATTTTGTCGCGCCAGGTAGCCGTGATCCGCGAAACGCCCGAGCGCGCCGCCCTGATCCTGAACTTGCCAGGCCAGCCGAAAGCCATCAAGGAAACATTGGAAGGTCTGAAAGACGTGGACGGAAATCAATTGGTGGACGGCATCTTTGCCGCCGTGCCGTATTGCATCGACCTGATCAAAGGGCCTTACATGGAAACCGACCCGGCCATCTGCAAGGCCTTCCGCCCCAAATCGGCGCTGCGTCCGGCGCAACCTTTACCTGAGGAAAATACATGAGCACCTTGTTGGAAACCATAGAACTCGACAGCGCCGCCAACCCCACCGTTTCCATCATCTGGATGCATGGCCTGGGCGCCGACGGCAATGACTTCGTGCCGCTGGTCAAGGAACTCGATTTGCGCGGCTGCCCCGCCATCCGCTTCATCTTCCCCAGCGCCGGCACCATGCCTGTCACCATCAACAACGGCTATGTGATGCGCGCCTGGTACGACATCCTCGTGAGCGACCTCGTGCGCCGCGAAGATGAAGGCGGCTTGCGCGCCTCGCAGGCACAGATCGAAGCGCTGATTGCGCGCGAAAAGGCGCGCGGCATTCCCGCCAGCCGCATCATCCTGGCCGGCTTTTCGCAAGGCTGCGCCATGACCTTGCAAACGGGCTTGCGCCATGCCGAGCCACTCGCTGGCCTGATGTGTTTATCCGGCTATCTGCCGCTGGCCGACAAGACCGCGTTTGAACGCACGCCAGCAAGCCTGGAAACACCGGTCTTCATGGCGCACGGCACGGCCGACCCCGTGGTGCCGATGGCCCGCGCCCAGCAGTCGCGCGACATGCTCACCGGCATGGGATACAAAGTGGAATGGCACGAGTACATGATGCAACACTCGCTGTGCCAGGAAGAAATCGACGCCATCGGCGCCTGGCTGAAAAAAGTATTGGCTTAAACAATAACAGGCGCAGTGTGCGCTGCGCCTGTTGTTGTTCGGAACGCCGGGAGCCTAGTTGCTCGCCGGCGTTTTTTCATTTCATATCGTCAACATATCGGGCGATGCTTCCGAGCGGATGCCGTTATCCGTCAGCACCGATTCCGTCGCTGCCAGCATTTCCTTGCGGGGCACGACAAGCATTTCCGCATCACGCTGCTGGAAGCGGAACGTCAACAATTCATCCGTCTGGTCGCGCAGCAGGGCCACCAGGTGTGCCAGGCTGCGCACGCGCACGCCATTGACGGAGTCGACAACCGAAAAGAAACGCGTGCTGTAGCCATTCATCAGCTTGTGCGGAAAGAACGGTGCGGCGATCACCACCAGTTCTTCGCGCTCGCCGTCGGGCGCATCGCCGCGCCGCGTGGCAAGGGGATTGCCAGCAAACGCCATGCCGCCCAACATCGCCGGGTTGCCATTCGGCGCGGCCATGAATTCCGTGCTGGCGCGCGAAAACACCATCGGCCCGAAAATGAAATAGGATGGGTAATTGCCCTGCAGGCTGCTAATCAGCATCGGGTGCGCAGCCGAGACGGGCACCTTGATTTTCAGGGACACGCCCTGGCGTACCACCGTCAGCGGCAACTGCTCGTCCTTCGCCAGTTGCTGCACCCGGTACTGAAAGCGTACGCGGCTGTTGGCATTCAGCTTGACCATGCCCTGGTTGTCGATAGGAAATTCACCGATATGCGTGATGACGTCCCACTCCTTGAGCGGATAGGCCGCATCCTTGCTGGCCGGCGTCATCACGACGGCGCCCTCGACACCCTTGGCCAGCTTCAGATATGTGCGCAGGGCGGGATTTTCCAGCGTTTGCGTCACGTCACGCAGGGCCGGCTTGCCCTTGGGCGCGCCACTTTCCTGGTCGCGCAGGAAGAGTTCGATTTCCTCGTTGGGAATGATATAGCCGATGTTTTGCGCATTGAGCATGCCGGCAAAGGCCAGGCCGATCATCTTGTCGCCGGCAATCACGGGGCCGCCGCTATTGCCCGGATTGATGGCCGCATCGATCTGGATGCGCAAACCGGAGACGGGGAAGTTATAGCGCACAAATTCGATGCGCGAGACGATGCCCTTGGTGATCGACAGCGAGGTGCCACCCGTCGGATAGCCATACGCCAGCACGGCATCACGCACGTCCGGCAAGACATTGGCGCGCGGCACCGCTTTGTGGCTGGCGAAAAAACTGTCATCGTCGATTTTCAGCAAGGCCAGGTCCATACCGCGCGAGATGGCCAGCACGGTGGCCGGTATCTTGTCGCCCGCGCCATTGGCCTGGATCTGCACCTGGCTGGCATAGCCGACCACGTGCGCATTGGTGAGGATGCGGCGCCCTTCGATGACGACGCCTGAGCCCGTCACCTCTTGCGGTGCGGCCTTGCTCCAGGGCTTGTACGGATCGGGGCCGCGCAGGGTGGAAAACACCTTGACGACGGAATTTTCCAGGATGGATGCGCTGGTGCTGGTCTCGGCGGCAAGCGCGTCCAGCGTCATCAAGGGGCAAAGGACCAACACCAGCAAGGCGCGGCACATCAGGGTGAAGCAAGAACGAGTTTTCATTGAACTTTTTGGCAATGGAAGAGAAAATTATTATATATAGAATAATTTCAACTGCATTACACTTTATCCATCTTTACCCGAAGAACTGCTCTAATTAAATGGGCAAGGGCGGCACGCCCAATGCCGGCACCGCCGTCTGCGCCCCATTCATCACCATGGCCAGGAAAGTGTAATAGCCATTGATGCCCATCAAGTCAACCACGCCATGTTCGCCAAACAGGGCCAGCGCGCGTGCATAGGTGGCATCGCTGACGCGCTTGTTTTGCTGCAGCTCGATGCAAAAGTCATGCACGGCTTGCTCGTCTTCTTTCAGGGCCGGCGGCGCGCGGCGCGCGGCAATGGCGTCCACGGCCGCTTGCGCGATGCCGTTTTGCACGGCCAGCGGTGCGTGGATGGCCCATTCGACTTGCTGATCCCACTGGCGCGCCGTCAGCACAATTGCCAGTTCCGACAGGCGCGTGCCGATGGCGCTGCGGTAGCGCAGGTACTCGCCCATGCGCTGCGCTGTTTCCATCAGCTCGGGGCTGCGGATCAGCGGCACGAAGGGACCGTACAGGGCACCGCGCGGGCCATCGATGATGGCTTGCGCGGCAGCGCGCTGCTGCGGGTCGAGCTGCGCCAAGGGCAGCGCTGGCAGACGGTCGATACTTGACCGCGCCATCAAGCCGTCCAGGCGAGCACGTCCTGCTGCTGTTCGCCGAGGCCGGCGATACCCAGACGCAGGCTGTCACCCTTTTTCAGGAAACGCTGCGGCTTGCGGCTCTGGCCCACGCCCGGCGGCGTGCCCGTGGCGATGACATCGCCCGGTTCCAGAGTCATGAATTGCGACAGGTAGCTGACGATCTGCGCCACCGTGAAAATCATGGTTCGCGTATTACCCGTCTGCATGCGCTTGCCGTTCACTTCCAGGTACAGGTCCAGGTCTTGCTCGTCGATGACTTCATCGCGCGTCACCAGCCACGGGCCGACGGGGCCGAAGGTGTCGCAGCCCTTGCCTTTATCCCATTGGCCGCCCCGCTCCAGCTGGAATGAGCGCTCGGAAATATCGTTGACGACGCAGTAGCCGGCCACGTATTTCAGCGCATCTTCTTCGCTCACGTACTGTGCGCGCGTGCCGATGACCACGCCCAGTTCCACTTCCCAGTCGGTCTTTTTCGAGCCTTTCGGCAGCACGATATTGTCGTCCGGGCCATTCAGGCAGGAAATTGCCTTCATGAACACAATCGGTTCGGCAGGAATCGGCATGCCGGACTCGGCCGCGTGATCCGCGTAATTGAGGCCGATGCCGATGAACTTGCCGACTTTCGCCAGCGGCACGCCGAAGCGGGGATTGCCGCGCACCAGGGGCAGCGTCTTTTCGTCGAGCTTGGCCAGCTTGCGCAGGGCCTTGTCGGACAGTTGCGCTCCTTCAATATCCGCGATCACGCCGGACAGGCCGCGCAATTTGCCTTCTTCATCGATCAGGCCCGGTTTTTCCTTGCCTGGACGTCCATAACGAACGAGTTTCATAGTCTTCCTTGGAGTTGATCATTGCCGCTGTGCAAGCTGCCATTTTACCGGATGGCCCGGCACGCCTGTAGCGGTAGATGAAAAACATCGCAAGTCCCGGCAGTTGCAAGGCCACCAGCACGCCAAACGCGACCTGGTACGCTTGCGGCGGATACTGCTGCAGACTATTTAGCGGCCAGCATCCGAGGATCAAGCCAAAGCCTGCCTGCACCAGGAAGGCGCCCGTAAAAATGAGCAGATTCAAGCAGGTCGACGCCCTGCCAGTCAAGCTGGGCGGCATGCTTTGCGCGAGGATCGCATAGTCGAGGCCCGTCACCGTGCCCAGCAAGGTAAACAACACCGACAGCAAAGGCAGGCTGGGCAGCACATTGCATGCCATCGCCACTTGCACGGCAATGAACAGGAGCAGGCCGACGCCCGCCACTTGCATGGGTTCGATCGCCCGCCGCCCGGCCCACTGCGTCAGCATGCCCATGCCGATGGCGCCAAAGATGACGGCTGCCATGCCCAGGTACAACAAATACGCCACGCTGTCATCGGACAAGCCACCGACGTCGGACAGCCAGCGCCCAAGCCACAAACCCTGCACGCCAAAGAACACCGTATGCGGCAGCAGGATCAGCGCGATGGTGCGCAGAAAGGCCCTGTCGCGATACACGCGCCAGACACTGGCCTGGCTCACCGTGTGGGCGACAACGGGCACGGGCAGGGCCGGCGACAGCAGGCGGATCAGCAGGCCGATGGCCAGCGCCGCCAGCGCCAGTCCCAGGAACACGCCACGCCAGTCCGTATAGTGCAGGGCCAGCTTGACGGGCATGGTGGCCGTGGCCGCGCCGAGTCCACCCACGGCGATCAGGTAGCCGTGCACGGATGGCAGGCGCGCGGGTGCGATGGTGCACGAGATCGCTTTCACGGCGGCCATGAAACAACCGCCCAAGCCTGCCCCCATGAGTGCCCGCGCCCACATCAACTCGGCAAAGCTGTGACCCCGGCTGAACAGCCACGCACCGATGGCCGCCAGCGCCAGCAGCCACAGTTGCAGCGTGCGGGGGGCGTAACGGTCGAGCGCCATGCCGATCGGCAGTTGCAGCAGCGCAAAGGCGAGAAAAAAGACGCTGGTCAGCAAGCCCAGTTGGGCCGGCGTCAGGGCGATGGAAGCCAGCAATTGCGTCGTCAGCACGGCATTCACGCCGCGCAGCAGACACGACAGGTAGTGACCGAGCGCAAACGGCAGAAACACCAGGTAAAACACGGCCACGCTGGAACGGGAGGAGGCGTCGGCGCCGTGCATGCTCAAGCGGCCTGTGCCAGGCGGATGATTTTCTGCGGCAACTGCGGCATAGGCTCATCGGTTTCAAAGAAAAACTTCTCGTGGCCAAACGCGGGCTGTAAATCGTCTATCCACGTCGCTTGCGCGTCGAACTTTGCGTAAAACGGCCGGCGCACCCAGTCCGGGTTGCGCGCCTGTAGAAATTGCAGCGCAAACAGTTTTTCGCCATTGATGGTAACGATGCCATCGATGACGATCTTGCCGGAAAAGGCGCTCATGGAGGGCCCGCGCACCGTGCGCGACAAGCCGGACACCTTCTGGTAGGCGGCCTGGAAAATCTCGTGCGCCTTCGCCAGCGGCAACTCGAAATAGCCGCGAGGGCCCGTATCGCGTTCGACAAACATGTAATACGGAATCGCTCCCAGGCGCGTACCGGTCTGCCACAACTCGGCCCAGCTAGCCGGGTCTTCATTGATGTGGCGGATCAGCGGCCCCTGCATGCGCAAGGTGGCGCCGGTCGACACGATGCGCTTGACGGCGTGCTGCGCGATGTCCTGGCGCAACTCCACGGCATGACTGTAATGGCCCATCACGGCCAGGTTCTTGCCGGCCTTGACGATGCGCTCGAACAGGCGCAGCAAATCGTCCGCGTCATGCTCGGAGACAAAGCGCTGCGGCCAATAGGCCACCGCCTTGGTGCCGATGCGGATGTTCTGCAGGTGTTCCAGGCCCGGCGCCAGCAGCGGCTCCAGGTAGGCGGCAAGTTGCCGCGTATTCATGATCATCGGGTCTCCCCCCGTGATCAGCACATCCGTCACTTCCGGATGCAGTTTCAGGTAGGTAACCAGCTCATGCGACTCGCGCGCGTCGAACTTCATGTCGTCCATGCCGACGAACTGGGGCCAGCGGAAGCAGAAGGTGCAATACGCGTGGCACGTCTGCCCGGCGCTGGGGAAAAACAGCACCGTTTGCGCATATTTATGCTGCAGGCCGCGCACCGGCTCAGCGTTGATCCGAGGCACGTTATGCGTCATCTGCCCGGCCGGATGGGGATTCATGCCCAGGCGGATAGTGCGCACATAGGCGTCGATGGCGGCCTTGTCGCGCTGCACCAGCACGAGGTCGCGCAAGTGCGCGTACTGCTCGGGCGCCAGCATGTCGCGGTGGGGGAAAACGAGGCGATAGATGGGATCGTCAGGGATATTATTCCAGTCGATCAACTGGTCGAGCACATAGACATTGGTGCGAAACGGCAAGACGTGCGAGACCACTTGCACAGCCTCGCGCTGCTCTTCCGGCAACCATTCCCACTGCCGCGCCTGATGAATGGTGTGCCGCGTATACGGCTTGAACTTGGGTGAAAACGGCTCGGTAATAAGTGCGGACACGATGAGCTCCTTGCGAATAAATAGCGATAACTTGCATGAAATTGAACCTACATCGCTCAATTCCAACCTTTTCTCCCACTGCCATGCCAGCTTGGCATGGCGGCAGAAGTCAGCATAATTCTTGCCGCAGAGAACCAAATTGCTTCACATCAACAGGCATTCCGATACCTTGTTCGCTGCCTACAAGCAACACCTTAGTTTGTTCTTGCGCAATTTGAGGCAACCTTCGACGACGTAAATTACGACTTGGCAAATCATCCCTCGATTCTCACAAGGAGCTGTCATGCAATACTTAATTACGCGTAGCCTGCTGTGCCTAGCCTTTGCTGGCGGCAGCGTCAGTGCCGCAGTCGAAGCAACGGAAAAAGACGCCATCGCCATGACCGAGCGGGGCGCCGCCTTCATGAAGGCGCATGGCAAGGAAGAGATGATGAAGAAAATCACGGCGAAAGATCCCGACTTCGTGCAGGGCTCGCTATACGTGGACATGCGCGACCTCAAGACGGGCATTGTGCTGGCTCACCCCATCAATCCCTCCATTGTGGGCAAGGACTTGACGGACGTGCCTGACGCGAGCGGCAAAAAATATCGCCGTGAAATCATTGAACTGGCGCAAAAACAGGGCAAGGGCTGGGTCGACTACCAGTACAAAAACCCCACCAGCGGCAAGATCGAACCCAAGACCACGTATATCCTGCGCGTCAACGATGTGGTGCTGGAAGCGGGCATCTACAAAAAATAAGGCCGCGATGGCGCACACCAACAGCGTGCGCCACCAGCGCTTGGAACAGCCATAGCCAGGAGTCAAGCATGCTCAATACATTACGCATCGGACCAAAATTATTGCTGGCGCCAGCGCTGGTCTTGCTGCTGCTGATACTCAGCTCGACCGGCGCCTGGTATGGCATGGTGCGGCAAAATACCTCGCTGGAAAACATGGTGCGCGTGCGCATCACGCATCTGAAGGCGGCCTGCGACGTGGCAGGCGACGCCAAGCACGTACACGGCAATATGTACCAGTTGCTGTCGTGGACCAATGGCAGCTTCGCCAAGGCCCGCATCGATGCACTGGAGCAACAGATCAAGGCGCGCCATGCGGCCATCGGCAGCCAACTGGCCACGCTGCGCGCCACGGCCACGGGCGCCGAGCGCAGCTTGGTCGATGCCGCCATCACGGCCCTGGCCGGCTACCGCAAGGCGGTGCTGGAAACCATGGAAATGGCGCAAATGGACCAGTCGATCGCCACCAATTCCATGCTCAAGGCGGAAACGCAATTCGGCCAATTCAATACCCAACTGGCACAACTGTCGGCCCTCGAGACGAAGCTCAGCAGCGAGGCCCATGCGACGGCCAGCGCCGAGTTTCGCCGCCTGGGCTGGAGCCTGCTGCTGGCCGTCCTGCTCTCCATCGTACTTTCCATCGTGGTGACCATGCTGGTGCGCCGCGCCATGCTGCTGGAAATCTGCGGCATTACTGAGGCCGTGCAAGACCTGGCGGCAGGCAAGCTGATGGCTGGCGCCCCCAAACACGGCAAGGACGAGATCGCCGCCACGTCGCGCGTGCTGGACCAAACCATCGCCCACCTGAACCAGACCTTGCGCACCATCATGGGCGCCGTGCAATCGATCGATACGGCGTCGCGCGAAATTGCCACTGGCAATCAGGATCTGTCGGCGCGCACGGAAATGCAAGCGAGCTCGCTGGAAGAAACGTCGAGTGCCATGGAAGCACTGACGCAGGCCGTCAATGACAACGCCGACAACGCCCAGCTGGCCTGCGACTTGGCGGGGCAAGCGTCGACCCTGGCGACGCAAGGGGGCGCTTCGATGCAGCAGGCGGTGGCGACGATGGCGACGATACGGGCCAATTCGCGCCAGATCGTGGATATTATCGGCGTGATCGATGGCATTTCCTTACAGACCAATATCCTGGCGCTAAATGCGGCGGTGGAAGCGGCGCGCGCGGGCGAGCAAGGGCGCGGCTTTGCCGTGGTCGCGTCCGAAGTGCGCACCCTGGCACAACGCTCGGCGCAGGCCGCCAGGGAAATCAAGACCCTGATCGCCACCTCGGTCACTACCATCGATGGCGGCAGTGTTGCAGTGCAGCAAGCCGGAGCCAGCATGGGCGCTATCGTCGCCTCGGTGCAGCAAGTCAACGAGATCATCGAGCGCGTGAAACAGGCCAGCGCCGAGCAAGCGTCGGGCATCACGGAAGTGAACCAGGCTGTCACGCAAATGGATGACGTCACCCAGCAAAATGCAGCCCTGGTGGAGCAGGCGGCAGCGGCGGCGGCCAGTTTGCAGAACCAGGCCGTCAAATTGTCGGCAGCCGTAGCCGTATTCACCCTGGACGAGCAACCCGCTACGCCGCTCGGCGACAGCAACGACGCGCTCTTCCAGCATCCGGCCAGTCGCGTCAAGGAAGAAGGCAAGGACAGGCGCGCGCAGCACAGCGCGCTGCGCAGCCTGCCCGACCTGCGCGCAAGCAAGGATACGCCGCCGCGCCGGCGTGGCCAGATGCGCAATTAAGCGACCAAGACCGGCGCGCGCATCGGCTGGCGAGGATGCGGCAGGTGGGGCGCAGCGTCCGGCATGCGGCGCCACGGCGCCCTGGCGATGCCTGTGTCCGGCCCCGAAAACAGTTGCTGCACATGCTAGACGCTAGACGCCGCGCCCTTCGCGCATGGCACCAAGACTTGCCGGCGGCGCGATGGCGCCCCTCATACGCTGGCGTTTCCATGCTACGCCCACCCACGCCGTCGAGCATTACGGTCAGACCGCTCAGTGGACGCGCCACGCTAATGGAATCGTCCGAAAAATTGATACCGGCAAGGCGTTTTTCATGCCAGAATTGTCCTGCCGCGCTTCCCTCCGCCCCCTTCGCCGCACCTTAAAAATAAATAAAAATTAATCTTCTTGCCATGGCGGCGGCGATGAACATCGTCGTAAAATGACGAAAATATCCGATGAACAAGGTCAAAACGGCGATTTTTTACAGAATATATTGTCGAGTTGAACTATTGCCACGCATAAACAGCGATAATCGTCGGGCATTGCGCCAAACGCTCATGAAGCAGACAGCGCCAGCGCACGACAGAATAAGCACCGGGCACGAAAATAATGATGAAAGCGTGATGATGAAAGCGGCAGCGCAAAAGCAGGCAGTGCAGGAAGATCCGGTTGACGCCTTGATGCGTTCCATCCGTATCCCGCCGCGCCCCAGCCTGCTGGTCGACTTGCAGCGCGAACTGGCCGAAGACGACCCGTCGCCACGCCGCATCGCGCGCATCATCGCCAACGATGTCGGCATGTCCGGCGCCCTGCTGAAACTGGCCAACTCGCCCTTCTATGGCGCGGCACGCAAGGCCAAATCTGTCGAGCAAGGCATCAACTTTCTCGGCGTCAACCAGTGCAGCGCCATGATGACGGGCTTGCTGGCGCGTCAGGCGCTGGAAGCGGAAGGCGTGGAACTGAACAACTTCTGGGATGTGTCGGCCAAGCGCGCGCGCGCCGTGGTATTTACCTCGCGCAAGCTGCGCATCGCCCCGCCCGACATCGCCCATACCTTCGGCCTGTTCTGCGATATCGGCGTGCCCCTGCTGATGAACCGCTTCCCCGACTACGTCAACACGTACGCGGCGGCGGCCAACGATGCGCACAATTGCTTTACCAGCCTGGAAGACGCGCGCCACCAGACCAACCACGCCGCCATCGGCTGCTTGCTGGCACGCAACTGGGGCCTGTCCTCCGATGTCTCCTGGGCGATTTTGCACCATCACGACTACTCGGTATTAACGGACACGTCCACGGACGAAGCCATCCGCTCGCTCGTCGCCCTGTCGCTGCTGGCCGAAAAAGGTATTCAACGCTACCATGGCAACAGTACCTCGCTGGAATGGGACAAGGGCGGTGAACTTGCCTGCCAGCATCTCGGCCTGTCGCAGGAAGAAGCCGCCGACCTGCTCGACGAATTGCACGAGATGTTCGATACCGACCATTAAGGTATCGGGCGGCCATATCCACCTGTATGATCTGTCCCGGCGCCTGGCCTGAGCCTTGGCGCCCGTTCGCCTGACCCGTCTTTCTTAACCTGTTGATCGCCATGCCCAAAAATAAGCGCCCTGTCCCCCGTAAATCCGCCAACACGCCTGAAGACAAGGATGAGTCCGTCACGCGCATGCTGTGCACGATGGCCCTGAACCTGGCGGAGCAGGAAGACAGCGAATCGCAAGGCACGGTACTGGCCGAGCAAGCCGTCGAATTCGGCCGCCTGATCCGCAAGGCCTTGAATCAAAAGAAGGATGAAATCCTGTATGACGCTATCGAGCGCGCCAAATACGAAGACGTGGGTGCCTACCAGTACCTGCGCAGCCATATCGAAGAAGCGGCCTCGATTTCCGTGATCCGCCGCGACAATGCCCCGGCCATGGAAATCAACGCCTTCGTCGTGCCCCTGCTGGTGCAAAGCACGGGCGGCCTGCAGGAAGCCGATAGCTTCCAGGACCAGGACGCGTTCGAAGCGCTGGTGAAAAGTTTCCAGCAGGCGCAGTTGGAAAGCGCCAAGGCCAAGGTGGTCTTGATGAGCCATGCCTACGACCTCGATGAAATCGACCGCATCACTTACAGCCACTTGCATGAGATGGTGCGCGATGCGTACTCGTCGATGACAGACAAGAAGATCATCGCCACGCCGGGCCTGGAAAACAGCATCGTGGGCTGGAGCGAGACAGCCTTCGGCCCGCAAGACACAGCCGTCGAACTGCGCTTTCTACTGGGCTTTGCCCTCAAGCGCGTGGACGATCCTTTCTATGCGGAACCGAAGGATGAAGCGGCGCTCGACGCCTGGTTCGACGCGCGCATGGCCCGCTACCAGCAGTGGACGACGGAAGTGGGCGAGCTGGTCAAGCGCTGCCTGGCGCCCGCCAGCAGTGCCCTGGAAGTCAGTTTTTTATACCAGGATCTGTTCCACGGTGGCAAGGAACAAGGCATGAGCGAATATGCGATGCTGCAAATGATGTCGGGCATCAACCACGCGCTGGCGGAAAACAGCGTCGATGCCGCAGATGTCTCGGTCGTCGTCGGTCCGGCCGATGAACACGGCGAAATGCTGTTGCGCGTCAACGTCAGCACGGCGGGCGGTGCGCTGCTGCACAGCGCCGACAAGCCGCTGGATCTGGCCGCCGACCTGCAGGACGAAGTCGACGATATCTGCGATGCACTGGCCACCATCGGTGTGACGCAATTGTCAGTGGCCTTGAAATTCGATGCCAAGGGACAGCCGCTGGAAGCGCAACCGTACGCACCGGCCTGAGGCGCTGGCGCGATCTATATTCTGGATTAAAACGGCTGTAATGTTCTCCATTGCGCCAACTTGGCGCCATAGCCGAGCGTATAGGCAGGGCTGCTCGATGGCAAGCTGACGATGCGGTAACGCTGCGCGTGCTGGCCCAGCACCTTGAGGCCCAGCTTCGCGGCCGTGCCACCGTTAAAGGCGATCGTGTGCAACTGCGGCAAGCTGGCGGCCAGGGCCACCAGGTCGTTGTCGTCGCGGGCGCGGATATTGCTATCCAGGCTGCCCGTGCGCTGCGCCTGCGCCACCACATCCCATAAGCCTACGCCGTGCGCCAGCAAGGTGCTCAAACGCGCTGCGTAAGGCAGGCTGCTCAATGCCACGCCCAGCACCTCGCCCAGCAACATCCAGAATTTGTTTTGCGGGTGCGCATAGTACTGACTGTGCGCCAGCGATTTTTCGCCTGGCAGGCTGCCCAGTATCAGCAGGCGCGTGCCGGCGTCGACGACGGGAGCGAAGCAGCGCTTGCGCGTGTCGACGGCAACGTCTGGCAAGAAGGCTGGGCTATTCAAACGAGAGCTCCGGAAGGGGAAACGAAGCACCATTTTACCCGGCCACGCGACGGTGTAGAATTGCTTGACAAGCTAGCCCACACAAGAGACCACCCATGCGCACCATCGACACCCTGCTGGCCCAGTATGGCGAAAGCCACCGCAACGACGTCAATGAATGGGTACATATCGTGTGCGTGCCCTTGATCGTTTTCAGCCTGCTGGGGCTGCTGTGGAGCGTGCACCCCAGCGTGGCGCTGCTCGCCAGTGTTCTGGCCTTATCCTATTATTTCAAGTTGTCGCGCCCGTTCGCGGCGGGCATGCTGGCGATGCTGGCCGTCATGCTGGGCCTGCTGCTGCTGATGCCGGCACTGACCATCGTGCCCGTGTCGGTGGCGCTATTCGTGCTGGCCTGGATCGGCCAATTCATCGGTCACCAGATCGAAGGCAAGAAACCGTCGTTCCTGGACGATGTACGCTTCTTGCTGGTGGGGCCGCTGTTCGTGCTGGGATTTTTGTACCGGCGCCTGCGGCTGGCGTATTGAGCTGCAAGCGCGCATGTGCTCATGCTGGGCCGGTAACAGATTTTTACTCTTCGTAACGAGCTATCTGCGCTAAGTTTCCTTATGATAAGTCAGCACCTTTACTGCTGGTCGACGCAATCGGCAACTAACTTTTGTCCAAGGGAGTCCCACATGAAAGCACCAATTATTGCAGTGGCATTGCTCGCCACCCTGGCCGGCTGCGCCGTACAACCGAACTCGGCAAACGTCTACCCTGCGCGCCAGGCGCAAAATGAACAGTCGGTTCGCATGGGCACGGTTGAATCCGTGCGTGAAGTGACCATCGCCAAAGGCGAAACAGGCACGGGCGTACTTGCTGGCGCGGCACTAGGCGGCGTGGCCGGCTCGGCAGTCGGTGGTGGCAAGGGCGCCATTGCGGCCAGCATCCTCGGCGCGGTCGCCGGCGGCATCGCCGGCCAAAGCATTGAAGCGAACGCTTCCAACAAGCGCGGTCTGGAAATCACCGTGCGCCTGGACAATGGCGACATGCGCGCCATCGTGCAAGAGGCGGACGAACTGTTCCGTCCGGGCGAGCGCGTGCGCCTGCTGTCGGACGGCCGCAAGACCCGCGTCACGCACTGATAGCACGGCCGGCGCGCAGGCATCAGGCGAAGGCGCAGGTCGCCAGCAACAAAACCGAGGGGTGCAGCCAGACGGCAACCGAGGTTGCCACGATAACGTAGACAAGCAAGCTCCAGACTTTGACATGCAGTGACGTTGGCATGGCGCCCCTCCTTTCAAGATGCAATTCAGAACATATTTAATTGATAATAATGTAAATATTTTTATAAATTTAATATTTTCCAGCAGCACTGCGCTGGCTCAATGCCTGAGGGTATCTGGCCGCGCATATGGCCCATCCATTTGCCAAGCTCGACCGGGACGCGCAATGCCCTTATACTCGGGCGATGTCCTCTCCTCTCCTGTTCATCATTGCCTGCTTAATCTGGGGCTCCACCTTCTGGGCCATCACCTTGCAGCTGGGCGATGTCGCCCCCGCCGTTTCCGTGGTCTACCGCTTCGGCCTCGCCTGCGCCACCCTGTTTGCCTGGTGCGCATTGCGCGGCGACACCTTGCGCCTTCCCTGGCGCGCACAAAAATGGATGCTGCTGCAAGGCCTGGCCTCGTTTGCCCTCAGCTATGTCTGCACCTATAGCTCGGAGCAATACCTCGTCTCTGCCCTCGTCAGCGTACTATTTGCGTTGATGGTGTTCTGGACACCATTACTCAACCGCATCGCCTTCGGCACACGCCTCACCTGGAGCACTTGCTGCGCGGCGTTTGTCGCCATCTGCGGCATCGTGCTGCTGTTTTACCAATCCATCGGCGCGGCGCTGCACGATATTGTCGGCGGCGGCAATGGCCGCAATGCACATTTCCTGCTCGGTTTCATGCTAGCCCTGGTGGCCACCGTTTCGAGCACGCTCGGCAATGCCCTGGTCATGAAGGTGCGCGAGCATTCCAGCAACGTGATGCTGAGCATGGCCTGGAGCATGCTGTGGGGCACGCTCATGGTGGCCGTCTGGGCCCTCGCCACGGGCCAGTCCTGGCAAGTACCCACACGCCCCAGTTACTGGATAGGCTTGCTGTATCTGGCCATCTTCGGCTCGGTGATCGCCTTCAGTGCCTATTTCACTTTAATCGCGCGCATCGGCACGCAAAAGACCGTCTATATCGGCGTAGTCACGCCCGTCATCTCGGTGCTGCTGTCGGTGCAATTCGAACACTACCGGCCCGCCGCCATCGAATGGGTGGGCATGCTGCTGTGCCTATCGAGCGTGGCTTGGGCCCTGACGTCAGGCGCGCGCAAGACGGCTGGCGTTTCCGCCATTTCCACCACTTCATCAGTAAAGGCAACATGAACACTTCCAACGCCACCCTCGCCATCCGTCCCGCCCTGGCAAGCGACGTGGCCGCCATCTTCGGCATGATCCATGAACTGGCCGTGTTTGAAAAACTTGAACACCTGATGATCGCCAAGGAATCCATGCTGCACGACAGCCTGTTTGGCCGCCATCCCGCCTGCGAAGCACTGGTCGGCGTGGAAAATGGCGAAGTGGTGACGTTCGCCCTGTTCTTCCACAACTTTTCCACCTTCCTCTGCCGCAAAGGGCTGTACCTGGAAGACCTGTACGTGAAGCAGTCGGTGCGCGGCAAGGGCTATGGCAAACAGATGCTGGTGGCGCTGGCGCAACTGGCCGTCGAACGCGATTGCGGCCGCTTCGAATGGTCGGTGCTGGACTGGAATGAAAACGCGATCAACTTCTACAAGGGCATGGGCGCGGACGTGATGCCGGACTGGCGCATCTGCCGCGTGGCTGGCGATGCCTTGACGCAATTGTCGGCTGGCACGCCCAAACCCGCATAAGCGATTGCCCAAAAAAATCCCCGCGGGCTAGCGGCACCGCGGGGTGAACCCATTGTCAAGTGGGAGGGGAGAATGCAATCAACGGTGATCACTATAAACGCTACAACTTGTCACCGCGCCGACCTTTACATTTGCTTACCGGGCCTTACATTTTCCTTAAAGCACTCACGTCACTGCCCATCGCTTGCCACAGTTTATTTCCGTGGTTCAATCAATATCCCATGCAAGCCTATCTGTTGTTGCGCAACGCGACTATCAGCGTGCGCATTCGTATAAAGTTGGTACACTGTCAGGCAGGCGATGCCAACAGCAAACACGGCAAAAATGACCATACGACGCTCCTTGAGTATGCTTGTCGGCATCAGCAATATCAGCGATATCAGAGCCTGCGGCCGCTGATGGCCAGGCAGGGAAGAATCAGTGTGACATCTTCTGCTGGTAGGGCCTTGCGCAAGATCAAATGCGCCAACGTGAGGACACGCTGGCGTTTGATGCGGCGCAAAATGGCAGCCATGTGCTCACACACAATAAACGCATTAATGAATGCACCGTCGTGCATACGGGAGCCGCATCATGAATGTCTTTGCCAAACCACTGGTCATGAAAATCTACCGCACCTACCTGCGTTTTCGCCTGGAACGCTACACACGCGACCTGCAAGCCATCGCTGAACAGCGCGAGAACGACTTCCAGGCTGAACGCATCCTGCACCAGGCGGTCGTCTCTGTGCGTTCGAAACTACACTCGCTGTAAGCAGGCGGACGTCAATGCTGCCGGCCGGCCACGGCCCAGCGCTCCAGCAGCTCGAACAGGCCTTGCGTCAACAGAGCCAACACGGCTGCGGGGATCGCACCGGCCAGCAACATGTCATTGTCGTTCAGCGCCAGGCCGATGGTAATGCGTTCGCCATAGCCGCCCGCGCCGATGAAAGCGGCGATGGTGGCCGTGCCCACGCTCATCACGGCCGCCGTTTTCACGCCGGCCAGCATGACGGGCAAGGCCAGCGGCAATTCCACGTGTAGCAGGCGGTCGCGCCAGTTCAAGCCCAGTGCCAGCGCCGCCATGCGCAAGCCTTGCGGCACTTGCATAATGCCGGTGCAAGTATTGCGCACGATGGGCAGCAAGGCATATACGAAGAGGGCTACCAGCGCAGGCACCGTACCGATCATGCCCAGCAGCGGAATCAATATCGCCAGCAGAGCCAGCGACGGTACCGTCTGCAGTACGCCCACCATGGCCAGTACCGTTTGCCTCAGGGGTGCCGAAAACGCCGCCAGCACACCCAGCGGAATGCCGATCAGGCAGGCCAGCGCCACCGACAGCAGCACCAGGGTCACGTGCTGGCGCGTCAGCGTCCATACATCGTCGCCGATGACTTTATCGAGCAGATTGCTGCGCGCAGCGCTGGCTGGCTGTGATACCTTCGCAGCGCTGGCCAGCCACTGCCGCGCCACGCCGGCAAAGCTCTTGCCATCAATTTCCACGGCCGCATTCATGGCGATCATATCGTCCTCGCTGATGCGCCCCTGCAGTCCTTGCAGTGCCTGCCAAGCGGCAGGAAAGCGCGGCGGCAAATCGAGCCGGAACAAGAGCATGGCGTCATAACGAGGGAAATACTGCTGCGTGTCGGCCAGCACGCGCAAGCCGTACTGGCGGATCTTCGCGTCCGTCGAATAGATATCGATCACGTCCACCTGGCGCTGCGCCAGCGCTTCATAGGCGATGCCGTGATCGAGCCCGCGCGGGCGCTGCGGCAAGCCATAGCGCGCGGCCAAGCCTGGCCAGCCATCGACGCGGCCGATGAATTCATGCGACAGGCCAAACTGCAAGGCGGGATGCTGCGCCAGTTGCCCCAGGCTGGCGATGCCCGTTTCATCACCACGCATGGCCAGCGCATAAGTGTTGTTAAAACCCAGCGGCACGGCCACGCCCAGGCCCAGCAGCGCCAGCTCGCGCCGCATCTGCTGCAGATCAATGGCTTTGTCGTGCTTGAGGATTTCGCTGCCGATCGTACCCATGTATTCGGCATATACGTCAATGCTGCCCGCCTGCAGCGCGGCGAGCACGATGGCCGTGCTACCCAGCCCCTGGCGGTGCTCCACCATGACGTGCGGCGCGGCGCTCTGCTTGAGAATTTCGCCGAGGATGTAGGATTCCGTAAAGCGCTTCGAGCCCACCTTCAAGGTGCCGCCCTCCATGGCGGGCGCGGGAGCGGCCGTAAAAACAAGCATTAACAACAGGTAGACAACACGCACGCGGCGCTCCAGGATGGCTGATCAATCCGTCAAGCTTACCACCGGCGCGCGCCAGACACCGCCGTGTACCGCGCCCACGCACGGGTTCAGGCCCAGCGCATACGCCAGGTCGGCCGGACGCGCAACGCGCCACAGGGCGAAATCGGCGCGCTTGCCGACCACCAGGCTACCGGTCTCATGCTGCAAGCCCAGTGCGCGCGCCGCGTGGAGCGTGCAGCCGGCCAACGCTTCCTGCGGCGTGAGGCGCCACAGGGTGCACGCCATATTCATCGCCAGCAGCAATGACGTCATGGGCGAGGTGCCCGGATTGCAATCGGTGGACACGGCCATCGGCACGCCCGCCGCGCGCAAAGCGGCCACTGGCGGTTGCTGCATTTCGCGCAAAAAGTAATACGCGCCCGGCAGCAGCACGGCCACCGTGCCATGCTCTGCCATGGCGGCGATGCCCTCTTCCGACAGAAATTCCAGATGGTCGGCCGACAAACCAGCATAACGGGCGACCAGGGCCGCGCCGCCCTGGTCCGACAATTGCTCCGCATGCAGCTTTACAGGCAAATTCAATGCCTGCGCGGCATCGAACATCCGCTGTGTTTGTGCTGGCGTAAAGCCGATGCGCTCGCAAAAAGCATCGACGGCGTCGACCAGGCCGTCGCCAGCCAGCTTGGGCAGCATCTGCGCGCACAGCAGATCGATATACGCGTCGGCGCGCCCCGTATACTCGGGCGGCAGTGCGTGCGCACCGAGGAAAGTGGTGCGCACGGTGAGCGGCAGCTTTTCAGCGATCCTGCGTGCCACGCGCAACATCTTCGCCTCGCTGTCCATCTCCAGGCCGTAGCCGGACTTGATCTCCAGCGTCGTCACGCCCTCGGCCAGCAGCGCCAACACGCGCGGCAAGCTTTGCCGCAGCAATTCGTCGTCGCTGGCCGCGCGCGTGGCGCGCACGGTGGACATGATGCCACCGCCGGCACGGCTGATATCTTCATAGCTGGCGCCATTGAGGCGCGCTTCGAATTCGTCGCTGCGATTGCCTGCGTGGACAATGTGCGTATGGCAGTCGATCAGGCCCGGCGTCAGCCAGCAGCCCTGGCCGTCCAACACGGTGGCTGCGCTGGCCGGCAGCTCCTTGCCGGGGCCGAGCCAGGCAATGCGGCCATCCTTGACGGCGATGGCCGCGTCCAGCAGTTCGCCATAGCCGTGCTGCATGGTGGCCAGGTGAACGTTGTGGATGACCAGGTCCCAATCTTGCATGCTTGTTCTCTCCTAGATGAACAGGTCGACGCGGAACACGGCCGAACGCTGCAAGGCGTCGAGCCGCCATTCCTGCGCATCGTCGGCATCGAGCAGCAGCGTGTCGTAACGGGCCAGCGCGAACTGCTGGTCGCCACCGCGCGCCAGCACGGCGCCCGCGCCGGCGACAAATAGCAGCGTCGTCGTACTGCGCCGCGACAGCTTGCCCGGCGCCTTGATTTTCTCCAGTTGGTGGCGGCAACGGTCGCGCCGCGTCATCACGTTGAAATCCGTCGTCATACCCTTGACTTGCGCAACGACGGCCGCTTCGCCAGGAAACCAAAGCATGGGCTGCGCCGCGTTCAAGACCACCTTGCGCGTGCCATCGAGCGTCAGCTGCACGCTGTCGCCATCGACCAGCATCAGGCTGCGATCGATGCCGGGAAAGCTGGAAAACGGCCCGCTGGCCGTGATCGTCGCCAGGCTGATACGCCAATCGAAATGATCGAAGCCGGCACCCTCGGGAGCGATGGCGATTTCCGTCGTGCTGCCGCCGCCGTTTTTCCACGGCGTGGCGCGCAAGCATTCATGCGGGATGAAGGTCGCCATCAGAGCGCCCTCAGTTGCGCCAGGGTGCGCTTGTAGGCAGCCGCGATGGCATCGTGCGCCACATGGCGCCCGCCGCGCACCTGCCACTGGCCGCCACACAGCACGTCGCGCACCAGGTTGTCGTTGCCGCAAAAGAGAAAACTGCCCAGCACATCGGCTATGGCCACGCCGCACAGGTTGACGTGCGCCTCGTCGAGCACCAGCAAATCGGCACGGCAACCCGGCGCCAGCGCGCCCAGCTTGCGCCCGGATGCCTGCGCGCCGCCGCGCAAGGCCGCCTGCCACAGGTAATCGCCCACATGGCGTTCATCGGAGGTGGCAGCGACATTGCGCTGCTGGCCCTGCAAGCGCTGGCCGTATTCGAGCCAGCGCAATTCCTCCACCGGCGACTGCGATACATGGCTGTCGCTGCCGACGCCGAAACGCCCGCCGGCGGCGATGAATTGAGCCAGCGGAAACAGGCCATCACCGAGGTTCGCCTCCGTCGTCAGGCACAGACCTGCCACGGCGCCGCTGGTGGCCATCAGCGCCACCTCGTCGGGCTGCACATGCGTGGCGTGCACCAGGCACCAGCGCGCGTCAACATGGACTTGATCGTACAGATACTGCACCGGGCGCCGGCCGCTGTAGTCAAAACATTGGCGCACTTCGCCCTGCTGCTCGGCGATGTGCATATGAATCGGGCGCTGCGCCGGCAGCGCTTGCAGCACTTCGTGGATCTGCGCCACGCTGGCGGCGCGCAGCGAATGCGGTGCAAAGCCCACTTCCACCTGCCCGCAGCGCTGCGGCGCCAGCGCCTCGATGATGCACAAGACATCGTCCGCATCCGTGCGAAAGCGTGCCTGCTCCGCTTTCAACGGCTGTTCGCCAAAGCCCGCATGGCTGTACAACACGGGCAGCATGGTCACGCCGATACCGCTGATGCGCGCAGCGGCCAGCACCCGTTCGGCCGTCTCCGCAGGACGTGCATACAATGCGCCTGCAACATCGCGCTGCAGATAGTGAAACTCGCACACGGACGTGTAGCCATGGCGCAGGCATTCGGCAAACAGCTGCGCGGCGATGGTTTGCATTTGCTCGGGCGTGATGTGGCGCGCGAAGCGGTACATCAGTCCGCGCCACGTCCAGAAGCTGTCCGGCGCATTGCCGACTCCTGCGCCGGCGATTTCGGTCATGCCACCCAGCGCGCGCTGAAAGGCATGCGAATGCAGGTTGACCATGCCGGGCAAGACATATTCCACCACCTCCACGCCAAGCACAGTTGCAGTTGCAGTTGCATCCTCCTGAATATGCGTCAAATCCCCATTTTCATTCCATTCCAGCAGCACGTCGCGGCGCCAGCCCTGCGGTAGCAGCGCGTGGCGGGCAAACAAACGGGAGCTCAAGGCGCCACCCATGCCACGGCCGCTTGCATCATCTGGCGCAGCAGCGGCTGCACCTGTGCGGCCAAGTCGGGACGGTAGCCGAACGGCATCGCTTCATCCATGTACAGGCACTGGCACATCTCCAGCTGGAGCGCATGCACGCGGCGTTGCGGCTGGCCGTAATGGCGCGTGATGTGGCCGCCCTTGAAGCGGCCGTTCAAGGCCACCGTAAACTGCTGCTGCGAACGCGCGATATCGACCACGGAGGACGTCAGGCCGGCATCGCAGCTGGCGCCATCTGCCGTGCCGAAATTGAGGTCTGGCAGCTTGCCGTCAAAGAAGCGCGGCACGTGCGAGGCGATGGAATGGGCATCCCACAACACCACGGCAGCGTGCACGCGCAGCAGCCGGTCCAGTTCCGCCCGCAGTTGCCGGTGGTACGGTGCCCAGTAACGCTGCAAGCGCTGCTGCACCTCGGCCGCATCGGGTTCGCACCCTGGCAGATACAGCGGCTCGCGGTGAAACGTATCGTTGGGCAGCAAACCCGTCGTATCCTGACCCGGATACAGATTCGTGTCTTCCTGCGGGCGGTTCAAGTCGATCGTGTAGCGCGACCAGCGTGCCGACAGCACGGACGCACCCATCTCCTGCAAAAAACCATACAGCTCGCGCAAATGCCAATCCGTGTCGGCCTTGATCAAGGCCTGCGGCGTCATGCGCGCGGCGATATCGTCCGGTATGTCGGTGCCCACGTGGGGCATCGACACCAGCAGTGCAATGCTGCCTTCATTGAAGCGGAAATCCATGCTTGTCTCCTTGCACCCGTTCAAGCGTACAGCGGGGCGAACAAATTCTTGCACGTGCTGCTCAATTCCCCGCGTATGACCATCTGCTTGGCCGCTTCGATATCGGGCGCAAAAAAGCGGTCGGCGTCGAAGAACGGCACCTTCTGGCGCAGTTGCTGATGTACATGTTCAAGCTGCGGCGAAGTTTTCAGGGGGCGATGGAAATCGATGCCCTGCGCAGCGGCCAGCAGCTCGATGCCGACAATCACGGCCGTGTTGTGCGCCATATCGTCCAGGCGGCGCCCGGCGAACGTGGCCATGCTCACGTGGTCTTCCTGGTTGGCGGAAGTGGGCAGGCTGTCGACGCTGGCCGGATGCGCGAGCGACTTGTTTTCCGACGCCAGCGCGGCAGCCGTCACGTGGGCGATCATGAAACCGGAATTGACGCCCGGATCACGCACCAGAAAGGGGGGCAAACCGGACAGCGTGGCGTCGATCAGCAGCGCGATGCGGCGCTCGGCCAACGCGCCGATTTCGGCGATCGCCAGCGCCAGGGTATCGGCGGCAAACGCCACCGGCTCGGCATGGAAGTTCCCGCCCGAGACGATTTGCACCTGTCCGTTGGGTCCATCCTGGAAGATCAGCGGGTTATCCGTAACGGCATTGGCTTCGATCAGCAAGGTGCGCCCCGCATTGCCAATCAAATCGAGACAGGCGCCCATGACTTGCGGCTGGCAGCGCAGGCTGTATGGGTCTTGCACGCGCTCGTCGCCCTCCAGGTGCGAGGCGCGAATAGCGCTGTTGGCCACCAGTTGGCGGTACATCTGCGCGGCCAGGATTTGCCCCGGTTGTCCCCGCACGGCATGCACGCGCGCGTCGAATGGCGAGTCGCTGCCCTTGGCCGCATCGAGCGACAGCGCACCCGTGACCATGGCCGCTTCCAGCAAACGCTCGGCCATGAACAAGCCATGCAGCGCCAGCGCATTCGACACTTGCGTGCCATTGATCAGTGCCAGGCCCTCTTTCGCCGCCAGCACGACGGGCGCGATGCCCGCCTGCGCCAGCGCTTCAGGGGCCGGCATCAATGCGCCGTTGACACGCACGTCGCCCACGCCCAACATGGCCAGGGTCATGTGCGACAGCGGCGCCAGGTCGCCCGAGGCGCCCACGGAACCCTTGGCGGGAATGGCCGGCATGATACCCGCGTTGTACAGGGCGATCAGGGTATCGATAATCAGCGGGCGCACGCCGGAAAAGCCGCGCGCCAGGCTGCCAATCTTCATCAGCATGACCAGGCGCACGACGGCGTCCGACAGCAGTTCGCCCGTGCCGACGGAATGCGACAGGATCAGGTTGCGCTGCAACTGCTCCAGCTTTTCATCGGGGATACGCGTCTTGGCGAGCAAGCCGAAGCCCGTGTTGATGCCGTAAGCCGCGTCGCCCTTGGCGACGATGGCTTGCACGGCTGCGGCCGAGTCCTCGATGACGCGATACGCCTCGGCGGCGAGGATCAGTTTGGCAGGCGCCGCCCAGACGGCGCGCAGGTCGCCCAAGGTCATCGCGCCCGGTTTCAGGGTCCAACTTTTGGCATGCTGTGTCATAGTCATTCGCATCAAGGTCTCAAGGAAGCATGGGAAGAATCAGGCCGTTGCGCTTGGCGCAGGCGGCCGCTGTTTCATAGCCGGCATCGGCATGGCGCATCACGCCCGAACCGCTGTCGTTGACCAGCACGCGCGCCAGGCGTTTCGCCGCGCCTTGCGTACCGTCAGCCACGATCACCATGCCCGCATGCTGAGAATAGCCCATGCCCACACCGCCGCCATGGTGCAGCGAGACCCAGGTGGCGCCGCCGGCCGTGTTCAGCATGGCGTTCAGCAAGGGCCAGTCGGAAACGGCGT
This sequence comes from Janthinobacterium sp. CG_23.4, assembly GCF_029892305.1. Classification (NCBI taxonomy): domain Bacteria; kingdom Pseudomonadati; phylum Pseudomonadota; class Betaproteobacteria; order Burkholderiales; family Oxalobacteraceae; genus Janthinobacterium; species Janthinobacterium sp. CG_23.4. Next base: position 4,230,874 of record NZ_JARXUX010000001.1, read on the forward strand.
CGGTGCCATCCTTCATGCTTTCGGTCTCGCGGTTCGGGCTGGCGACGGAACCCGTGTCCAGGTGGTCGCGGCCGATGACAATCGGTGCCTTCAGCTCGCCTGTGCGCACCATCTCGTTGAAGGCCAGGCCGGCGATGTGGCGCTCGCCCAGTCCCAGCCAGCAGATGCGCGCCGGCAAACCCTGAAAGGCGATGCGCTCGCGCGCCATGTCCAGCCAATGGTGCACCTGCTTATGGTGCGGGAACAGTGCCTTGATCTTCGCATCCGTCTTGTAGATATCTTCCGGGTCGCCCGACAAGGCCACCCAGCGGAACGGCCCGCGTCCTTCGCAAAACTGCGGGCGGATGTAGGCGGGCACGAAGCCGGGGAAGTCGAAGGCATTCTGCACGCCCTGGTCGAACGCCACCTGGCGGATATTGTTGCCGTAATCGACAGTGTGCACGCCCATCGCGTGGAAATCGAGCATGGCTTGCACGTGGGCGGCGCAGGAATCGGCCGCAGCCACCGTCAGGCGCGCGTGGCGCTGCGGGTCCTGTTGCGCCGCCTTCCAGTCCGACACGCTCCAGCCGCGTGGCAGGTAGCCGTTGACCAGGTCATGCGCGGATGTCTGGTCCGTCACCAGATCCGGCAGCATGCTGCCCGCTTTCGCGCGGCGCACCAGTTCCGGCAACACTTCGGCCGCGTTGCCCAAGAGGCCAATGGAAATGGCTTCCTTGCGTTCAGTGTGATATTTGACCAGTTCCAGGGCTTCGTCCAGGCTGGCCGCCTGCTTGTCCAGGTAGCGCGTGCGCAAGCGGAAGTCGATGCTGCTTTGCTGGCATTCGATATTGAGCGACACGGCGCCCGCCATGGTGGCAGCCAGCGGCTGCGCGCCGCCCATGCCGCCCAGGCCCGCCGTCAAAATCCAGCGCCCGCCCCAGTCACCGCCAAAATGCTGGCGCCCCGCCTCGGCGAAGGTTTCATACGTGCCTTGCACGATGCCCTGCGTGCCGATATAGATCCAGCTGCCGGCCGTCATCTGGCCGTACATGAACAGGCCTTGCCGATCGAGTTCGTTGAAGTGTTCCCAGTTAGCCCATTTCGGCACCAGGTTGGAGTTGGCGATCAGTACGCGCGGCGCGTCAGCGTGGGTCTGGAACACGCCCACCGGCTTGCCGGACTGGATCAGCAAGGTCTGGTCGTCTTCCAGTTCGCGCAGCGAGGCGAGGATCTGGTCGAAACAGGCCCAGTTGCGGGCGGCGCGGCCGATGCCGCCGTAGACCACCAGATGCTGCGGATTTTCCGCCACGTCCGGGTCCAGGTTGTTTTGCAACATGCGGTAGGCCGCTTCGGCCTGCCAACTCTTGCAAGCCATGACCGTGCCGCGCGGGGCGCGGATGGTACGGCTGGCATCAAAGCGTGGATCGGTGTCCATTGTGCTATTCATGCTGTCTCCTCGTAGGGTGCGAGCGGACATGCGTGGTCCGCTCTGGTGCTCCCAGCATAGGTTGTCTATACAACCAAGTCAACAGATTTTCTTTGAGGTCACCCGACGGGTCTGCCCCCAGCCCTCATTTTTTCTCGTACACGCGCTGGCCCGCCACCCACGTCTGCAGCACCTGCGTCTTGCCAATCGCCGTCGGCGCCACCTTGAACAGGTCCTGGTCGACGACGATGAAGTCCGCCCATTTGCCCGCTTCCAGCGTGCCGATGACCTTTTCCTGGTGCGCCGCCCAGGCCGCGTCGAGCGTGAAGCAGCGCAGCGCTTGCGTCACCGTCATCGCTTGCTGCCGATACCAGCCACCAGCCGGGAATCCTGCGCTGTTTTGCCGAGTGACGGCAGCGTGGATGCCCTCGAACGGATTCGGCGACTCGATGGGGAAGTCCGATCCGCAGGCGATGCGCGAACCTTGCGCAAGGAAGGTGCGCCACGCATACGCGCCCTTGATGCGCTCGTGGCCCACGCGCTGCTCCGCCATGTTCTGGTCGGACGTGGCGTGCGTGGGCTGCATCGACGGCACGATGCCCAGGGTTTTGAAACGGGGGATGTCGGATAATTGCACCACCTGCGCATGCTCCATGCGATGGCGCAGGCCCGCGCTGCGGTATTGCGCGGTCAAGGCCTGGTATGCGTCGAGGATTTGATGGTTGCCCGCGTCGCCGATGGCGTGCACGTTCACCTGGTAGCCGGCGCGCATGGCTTTTTCCATCTTCGCGCGCATGGCGGCGTCCGGGTAGAACAGCAGGCCGCGGGTAGACGGATCGTCGCTGTAGGGCGCCAGCAGAGCCGCGCCGCGGCTGCCCAGGGCGCCGTCGGACAGCAGTTTGACGGCGCGCAAGGCGTACATGTCGCGCGCGTAGCTGTTCAAGGGGCCGTTTTTCGCCAGCGCGTCGAAGTCTTCCGTGGTGTCGGCGATCATGCCGTACACGCGCACCGTCAGCTTGCCGTGGTCGGCGTAATCGCGGAACAATCGGTCCTGCAGTTGGCCGATGCCCGCATCGTGCACGCTGGTCAGGCCCACTTGCGACAGCTGCGCCAGCGCGCCATCGAGGGCGGCGCGGTTTTCCACGTCGCCGGGCTTGGGCAGCACGGCGTCCATCAAGTCCATGGCGTTATCGACCAGCACACCGGTGGCATTGCCGTCCGCATCGCGTTCGATCTTGCCGCCCGCCGGATCAGGCGTGGCGCGCGTGATGCCGGCCAGCGCCAGCGCGCGGCTGTTGGCCCAGCCAGCATGGCCATCGACGCGGCGTAGCCAGACGGGGCGCGCGCTTTCGGCCGCATCGAGCTCCAACGCCGTGGGAAAGCGCCCCAGCTTCCAGATTTCCTGGTTCCAGCCATTGCCGACGACCCAGTTGCGCTCCGGGTGCGCACGGGCGAAGTCGCCCACGGCCTGCACGGCGGCCGGCAGCGAGGTGGAACCGTACAACATCACGCCGCTGGCGATCGTCCCCAGGCCAAACACGTGGCCATGCGCGTCGATCAGGCCCGGCAACACGGTCTTGCCCTGCACGTCAACATGGGTGGCGCCCTTGGCCGCCTTGCGCTTCACCTGCGCGGCACTGCCGACGGCGAGCAGCTTGCCTGCGTCGTCAAAGGCCAGCGCCGTGAAACGCAGCACCCTGCCAGCCGCGTCGAGCGTATAGCCATTGGCATTGTCGATGACGGTGTCGGCATGCACGTGGCCGAGGGTGCCCAGGCAAGCGAGAACAAGCAGGGTGCGGCGCATTGGCAGGGTCGGCATTTCCATCTCCAGGTCGTGAATGAATAGACGAGTGTATAGAAATTGGCAAAATGGTCAATCAGGCAGACACAGGCGCGCATGCCTTGCGCCCCGTCAACAGTTCCCCACCGCCGCTGGCCTACGCTGGCGTTTTATCACGCAGGTTCCATGGCCAGGCACCATGTCATCAGTACCACCGCTTGCGACATGTTCTTCAAGCGCGTGGCCCACTAAAAGAAAAGCCAGGGCGCGCGCTTCGACAGCCATCAAGGTCGTCCAACTGGAAGGCATCAAGACGACCGACAAGGACGTCGATTCGTCCGTCAAGCAGGTCAAAGTGAAGGACACGGTTCGCCCGCTGACCAAGGGCGAGATCGACATGGCGTGGATGCTGTTCCAGGATGCAATCGACTACGGCAAGCTCAAGGTGCATGGGGAGCCGCCTCTATGGCTATCAAGGAAGATTCTGCGTAAGAACTACGGCTGTTGGCGGCCAGCAAGTCATTCCTAGCAAGTCATTCCCATTCACAGCGAACAGCGACATGCAAGCCTGGATTGATGAAGTCTGTCCATCCCCTCGCTAGCAACTTCCGGGCTTGGACGGCACCACTTGACCCGATTCTTCCCCCCGCTGCGCCGGCGCCCTGAACCATTCACCGGGCGGCACCACGTGCGACTCTTTCGGATCATCGATGTAGTGCGGCGAAGTAATCTGCACGTCGAATTCGTTGAAGACGTCGATGATATTCTGGTGCAAGCGGTTCGGCACTTCGGCGCGCTGGCGGGGGACTTCGGCACTGGCATAGGCGACCAGGCGATATTGCACGTAGTAATCCTGCAAGGCCAACTGCATCACGTAAGGTTTCGGCGTGGTGGACAGTTCCGTCGTGCGCGACGCGGCCAGCTCCAGCATGGCGTGCACCTGGCGCCATGGCGTGGCATAGCCGATGGTGACGGTGGAATCGAGCACGAAGCCGCCGCCGGGCTGGGCGCGCGAATAGTTTTTCGTCGTTTGCGACATCACCCAGGCGTTCGGCAAGGCCACTTCCTCGCCCAGGCCCGTGCGCAAGCGCGTCTCGAACATGCCCACGTCGACCACCGTGCCTTCACTGTCGCCCACACGCACATATTCTCCCTTGCGCAGGGCGCGCGTGTACATCAGGATCAGGCCGCTCGCGCCCTGGCCGACGATGCTCGACGCGCCGATCGACACCATCAGGCCCACCAGCACGGACAGGCCCTGGAAGGCAGCCGTGTGCGAACCGGGCAGATACGGATACGCCATGGCCAGCGCGAACAGCCAGATCACCACGCTGGCGATGCGGCGCGTGGGCAAGGCCGTGTCCTTGTCGAGCCAGCCGATTTGCAGTTCTCCGCTTTCCACGCGCTTGAACAGCGAGGCGGCCGTGGCGGCGATCAGGCGCGCGATGGCGAAGATCACGCACACCAGCACCAGCCCCGGCAAGGCACCGAGGATGGCGTGCAAGACGTCGGCGGCCACGGCGAACAGGTAGCCGCTCAGGCTTTCGCCCCAGGAACGCGTGTAGGGCAGGCGGCCCAACACGAACGCGGCCCACAAATACGTGGCCATCAGGCGCAAGCCCCACAGCACGACGCTGAGCAATTGGTAGGCAAAGGCGATGTAGTGCTCGGCGTCGAGCACACGCACGTTTTTCAGGCGCACGTCGCGCAAGCGCGAGGCCAGCAGGATGCCGCTGCGACGCTTGGCCCAGTGATACAGTCGCGTCAAGCCCATCCACACCAGCCAGAACACGAGGGTGGCGGCCGCGCACATGGCGGCGGCGATCGACAGATAGCGCCAGCTGCTCTGTTCGCGATAGTCGGTGAGGGCCTTGCTCAATTGCTCGGCGGCCACCTTGGCCACGCTTTCCGTCGTATCGCCGGCCAGCTGGTTGACATCGCCAGGCACGACGACGAACAGTTGCACGCCATCGAGCAGCACTTGCGTGCCTTCAGCAATCATGCGCGTGCTCGTCTGCATGCGTCCGTTTTTCGCCAGCACGCCTTCCAGGCGGCGCTGCGCGCCGATGGCGCGTTCATCGGGAGGATAGCCGGCCAGCGCGGCGCGGAAGACGAATACCTTGCGGTTGGCAAACATCAGCGGTGCCGTCCTGGCCGCAGCAAGCTGCGACGGCGCCATGACGGACGCGGCTTCCGTAACAAGCGCGGGCACGCCCTCGTCCGCATGGGCTGCGGGCAACAGGAAAATGGTCAACAGGCACAGCAGGCGGAGCAACGCGGACATGGCAGAAATGAAAGAGTGGCACGTAAAGCCATCATGCCATGTAATCCTGGAAACTCAAGCGCCGCAGCTACCGTTCAGCTCGCATCGTGAAAAATGATGCCCAGGGTGTGGCGCAAGCCAGAATGCAGGCGCGACACGCCGTGGCGCATGTTGACGCGGTAACTGCCGCGCGTGCCATTCACCGGGCGCTGCGCGACGGGAAAGATGACAGCGTCGCCCTGCGCCAACGGCACGACCTCCAGGCGCGACTGCATGCGCGGGCGCTGCTCCGTCAGCACGAAGTGACCACCCGTGAAATCGTCTTGCGGGCGCGACAACAGCACGGCCAGTTGCAGCGGTAACACGTGCTCGCCATACAGGTCCTGGTGCAGGCAGTTGTAATCGCCTTCGCGGTAGCGCAGCAACAGGGGCGTGGGCCGCGTCTGCCCGGCCGCATGGCAGCGCGCCAGGAAATCCCCGTGCGCCACAGGAAAGCGGCTATCGACGCCCATGCTGGCGTGCCAGCGGTTGGCAATCGCCGCCAGCGGCCCGTACAGTTGTTCGCGCAAGGCGGCCACGATGTCGGGCAGCGGATAGGCCCAATACTGGTACTCGCCCTGGCCAAAACCATGGCGCTGCATCACCACCTTGCTGCGAAAACGCGAGGCATCGTCATACTGCGCGGCCAGCGCCGTGCAGGCATGCTCACTCAGCAAGCCCGGCACGACGGCGCAACCGTATTGATTCAGCGCATCCTCGATCTGGCGCCAGTCCAGCGCCCTCACCGTTCGCCCTCGCGCTCGAGCAGCGCCTGCTTGCGCTCCACGCCCCAGCGGTAGCCGGACAAGGCACCATCGTTGCGCACCACCCTGTGGCAGGGGATGGCGACGGCCAGCGCATTGGCAGCGCAAGCGCCCGCCACGGCGCGCGCGCCGTGCGGGACGCCGATGCGCTGCGCCAGTTCGGCATAGCTGACGGTACTGCCGGCAGGGATCTCGCGCAAGGCTTGCCACACGCGCTGCTGGAACACCGTGCCGCGCACGTCGAGCGGCAAGTCCAGGCCGATAGCGGGCGCCTCGACCAGGCCCACCACCTGCGCCACCGTCTGCTCGTACGCGGCTTCGGCGCCGCGCAGTTCGGCCTGCGGAAAACGGTCCTGCAAATCGCGCAGCAGCACTTCCGGGTCGTCATCGATCAAAATCGCGCAGATGCCCTTGTCCGTGCTGGCCACCAGGATGGCGCCCAGCGTACAGGCGCCGATGGCGAAACGGATCACGGCGCCGCTGCCGCCAGCGCGAAACGCACCCGGCGTCATGCCCAGCAAGCCGGGCGTCGCGGCATACAGGCGGGCGCTGGAATTGAAGCCGGCAGCGTACAAGATCTCGGTGACACTCGCCGCGCCCTGCAAACCGGTCTTCAGCCGCGCGCCGCGCCGCGCCGCCGCATACGCTTTCGGCGTGATGCCTGTGTGCGCCTTGAAGACGCGGTGAAAGTGATAGCGGCTCATGCCGGCGGCCCTGGCCAGGCTGTCCAACTCCAGCAGCTCCTCGCTGGCATCGATCAGACGGCAGATATCTGCCACGATGGCCGCCTGGCGCTGGGCCAGCGGCGGCAGGTTCGGCTTGCAGCGCAGACAGGGACGAAAGCCAGCCGCCTCGGCTTGCTCGCAACTGGCGTGGAAGGCCACGTTGCGGCGCAAGGCCGGGCGCGCCGCGCAGGAAGGGCGACAATACACGCCCGTCGTGCGTACCGAGTAATAAAAAACGCCGTCGGCCTCGGGCGCGCGCCGCTGCAGGGCCTCCCAGCGTTCATCGTCGGTCGAGTAAGAGTGTTCCATGGCGAACTCCGTGCAGGTCAATAGTCAGTAGCCAGCATAGCCAGCGGCGGCCAGCGCCACACTCCGGTGCTTGCTTTTGAATTCAAAAAAAAGGCTGGCGGCAGGCCTGGTGCTCGGTGCTAAAATCGGCCATCGCGCCCCCAGCCGGCGGCGCATGCTGCCCGTGCCCCGGAGAAACCGCATTGGACGACCATACTACCCAGGAAAATACGCCTATTTTCCAGCGCATCAAGGATTTTCTGCTGGCCGGCATCGCCGCCGGACGCTGGAAGGAAGGCGACGTAATTCCCTCCGAGCAAGCATTGGTGAAACAATTCGGTGTCTCGCGCATGACCGTCAACCGCGCCGTGCGCGAACTGACCAGCGAACAGGTGCTGACGCGGCGCCAGGGTTCCGGCACCTATGTAGCACAGCAAAAATACCAGGCAACCTTGTTGGAAATCAAGAGTATCGCCGATGAAGTACGCGCACGCGGGCATATCCACCGCAGCAGCTTGCAATTGCTCGAACGCACCAAGGCCTCGGATTTGCTGGCAAAGCAATTCGACTTGCCATCGGAACATCCTTTGTTTCATTCGCTGATCGTGCATTTTGAAAACGGCGTGCCGATCCAGGTGGAAGACCGCTGGGTCAATCCCGAGTGCGCGCCCGACTACATGACGCAGGATTTTTCCAGCCTCACGCCGAACGAATACCTGATGGCTGCCGCTCCCCTGCAAGGCGCCACCTACAGCATCGAGGCACTGTCGGCGCCGCGCGACATCGCCGAAATGCTGGCCATCGACACGAAACAGGCTTGCCTGGTGCTGCGCCGCCAGACGCGCTCGGGCGGCAAGATCGCCTCGATCGCCACCATGTGGCATCCCGGACACCGCTATCAGTTCGCCGGCAGCTTTACCTAAGGCTATCGCCGCGATTGATTAGCACGATTTCGCGCCAACTTTCTCACCAATTCCCACCAAATCACAAAAAAAACAGGCAACCCGGGGCAAAAAAAAAAGCCATTTTGGCCGTTTCTGAACTTAAATACTGCGACTAAATATTCGATGCTATAGTTGCCGCCAGAAAGCGGCGCAGGCGCTTATTTGAGCGCGCATCATGCACTGCCAATCGAGTCCAATCACGCCCCAGAAAGGGATGCATTTGCCGTATTGCAGTCATACGAGTTTCAGCGCACCACGCCGACGGCGCCCTGCGCTGCATCGGCTTGCACGTACGCTGCTGGCGGCAGGCATGGCACTGGCGCTACCGGTGCAGGCGGCGGTACACGGCATGACGCCGACACTGCTGTGGCCGTACGCTGCCGCCAGCGCCACCGCCCTGGCGGGACTGGCTTGCTGGCAAGCCTGGCGACTGCGGCAACAGTTGCGGCGCCTGCTCCCGCCCGCGCAAGCACTGGTCGAGCAGGATGCCGGACAAGCCTTGCGCGGCGCCGCCCTGGCTGGCTGGACCTGGCGGCGGCAGTCCAACCTGCTGCAATTCGCGCCCCAATATCAAGAGATGCTGGGCGACAAGAGCGCCAGGCTCGAGCATGCACTATCCGACTGGCTGGCCGAAGCGCACCGCGACGATCGCGCGCGCCTGATGCTTGTATTTCGCCAGCATCTCGATGGCCAGGCGCAGGGCACCTTTCATTGCGAATTCCGTTTGCGCCATAGCGACGGCCACTGGCGCTGGCTGCTGGCGCGCGGCGCAGTACTGTCGCGCGCTGCGGATGGCGCCGCCACACAGGCCAGCGGTATCGTCTGCGATATCAGCGCACGCAAGCAAGACGAGCAAGAGCGCATGCATTCACTGCTGGAAGCGGCGCCCGAAGCCATGCTGGTGGCCGACACCGAGGGCAAGGTGCATTACGCCAACCAGATCGGCGCGCGCTGTTTCGGCTATCCCCTGGCCGAATTGACGGGCATATCGCTGGAGCAACTTGTGCCTGAAAGTACGGTCAACCATCCCTCGGGCGACCCGCAAGCGCGGCACAGCCTGCCAGGCCGGGTGATGCTGGCGCGCCGCCGCGACGGTACGCACTTCCCCGCCAAGGTCAGCCTGTCGCCGCTGCGCATAGCCGGGCAAGCGTTTTCCATCGTCTCGCTGCGCGACATGACGCAGCGCCAGCGCGCCGAAGAAGCCTTGCACGCCAGTTCGGAGCGCTACCGCCTGATCGTACAGACGGCCGCCGAAGGCATCTGGATGACGGATGCGGACGGCAAAACCACTTTCGTCAACCCGAAGATGGCGCATATGCTGGGCTACACGGTACAGGAAATGCTGAACCGTACCATGCTCGATTTCATGGACCGCGACAGCCAGTTGCTGATGCAGCGCCGCCTGGCCAGCCACGGCAGCTTCGCCAGCCAGCCCGAGCAGGTCGACTTGCACTTCTTGCGCAAGGACTTGTCCAGCCTGTGGGGCTTGCTGTCAAGCACCAGTATCGAATCGGAGAATGGCGAGCCGGGCGGCACGCTGGCGATGATTACCGACATTACGGAACGGCGACAGGCGTCGATCGCCCTGTCCAATTCCAGCCAGCGCATGGCGTCCGTATTTGGCGCCGTCACCAACGGCCTGGTGGTGCAAGACAGCCATGGACACATATTGGAAAGCAACGCAGCCGCCGAACGCATGCTGGCGGCCAGTCCGGCCAACCGCAGCCTGTGGCAAGCCATCCGCGAAGATGGTTCCGCCTTCGACCGGCACAGCCATCCCGTACACATCACCCTGTCGACGGGCAAGGCCATGCGCGACGTGCTGATGGGCGTCCAGCAGCACGACGGCAGCCTGTCGTGGCTATCCGTGAATACCGAGGCCATCCGCGACGAATACGGCAAGGTAGGCATGGTGGTGGCCAGCCTGACAGACATCACGTATCACAAGCGCAGCGAGAGCGCCTTGCGCGAACTCAATGAACATCTGGAAGAGCGCGTGGCGCAGCGTACCGAGCAGCTCGACCAGGCCAAGCAGATGGCCGAAGAAGCGAGCCTGGCGAAGGGACAATTCCTGGCCAATATGAGCCATGAAATCCGTACGCCGATGAATGGCGTGATCGGCATGGCCTATCTCGCACTAAAGACGGACCTGGAACCGCGCCAGCGCGATTACCTGGAAAAAATCCGCTTTGCAGGCGAACACCTGCTGGGCATCATCGACGATATCCTCGACATCTCGAAAATCGAAGCGGGCAAGCTGGAAATCGAGCACGTCAACTTCAGTTTCGACCACGTGGTGCAAACCCTGATGACGGTGGTGGCGCCGCGCGCCGCCAGCAAGAACCTGGAACTGCTGTTCGAGATCGACCCGCAATTGCCGGCCGTGCTGGTGGGCGACCCGCTGCGCCTGGGGCAAGTACTGATCAACTACGCCAATAACGCCATTAAGTTCAGCGAAAAGGGTAGCATTACCGTGCAAGTACGCAAAGTGGTGGCGGACGAAAAAAACTGTTTGGTACGCTTCGAAGTGTGCGACCACGGCATCGGCCTGTCGCACGATGAAATGAGTAAGCTGTTTCAGTCCTTCCAGCAGGCCGACACTTCCACCACGCGCGAATATGGCGGCACAGGCCTGGGCCTGTCCATCTGCAAGCAGCTGGCACAGCTGATGGGTGGCGACGTGGGCGTCGACAGCAGCCCAGGCGCCGGCAGCACCTTCTGGTTCACGGCCAACCTCGGCATTTCCGACCAGGCGGCGCCGGCCATGCTCGACAGCATGGCGCAGACGGCAGCGGCCATGCGCGCCAGCGCCGACGCCGCCCTGGTCATGCGCACGCTCAAGCATGCGCGTATCTTGCTGGTGGAAGACAACACTTTCAACCAGCAAGTGGCGCTGGAATTGCTGGAGGAAGCGGGCGCCTGCGTCTGCCTGGCCAACAATGGCGAAGAGGCGCTCGACCTGCTGCGCCAGACGCAGTTCGACTGCGTGCTGATGGACGTGCAGATGCCGTTGATGGATGGCTTGCAAGCGACGCGCGAGATCCGCGCCGACCCGCAGCTGGCGCATCTGCGCGTGCTGGCCATGACGGCCACGGCCACCAGCGAAGACCGGGTGCGCTGCCTGGAAGCGGGCATGGACGATTTCATTTCCAAACCGATCCAGCCAGCCATGATGTACCAGACCATCGCCAGCTGGCTGCCGGCGCGCGAGACACCGCCGCCTGCCCGCAGCCGCGCCGCGCCCGCCTTCAAGACCACGCTGGCGGGCGACCCGCAAGTGATCGACTTGTCCATCCTGGCCAAGTTACTGGGCTACAATCCGGAAAAAGTGCGCAAATTCGCCTTCAAGTTCCTGCAGACGACGCAGGATGGCTTTGACGATATCGACGCGGCCCTGGCGCGCGGCGACGTGCATCAGGTACGTGAACTGGGGCACCGCATCAAGTCGTCGGCGCGCACCGTGGGAGCCATGGGGCTGGCCGAACTGTGCCACAACCTGGAAACGCTGGCGCCCGGTGAGCCGGACGACGAGGCTGAGCGGGCCCAGCGCATCGTGGCGCACATGTGGCCCCTGCTGGAACAGATTACCGAGCAAATCATGCATAACACCAGCTTTGCCAATGACGATTAGTTACCGCTAGTTTTTTGAGGCGAGGTATCGGCATCAACAACGATGCAACATATCAATAGGAAGACAGGACGATGAATACTGTATCAAACCAAGCACGCCGTGAACAGGACGAAGCAGGCCTGGCGCCGTTGCGCGTGCTGCTGCTGGACGACGATGTCTTCATGCTTGACGTGCTCAGCGACATGCTCGAACAAATGGGGCCGTTCGACATCCGCTGCGAGTCGCACAGCGAACGGGCGCTGGCGGCCCTCAAGCAGCACCAGCCCGACCTGCTGATCTGCGACCTGTCCATGCCCGACGTCGACGGCATCGAATTCCTGCGCATGGCGGCCGACAATGGCTTCCGCGGCGGCGTGGTCCTGCTCTCAGGCCTGCATTCGGCCGTGCGTCTGGCGGCCGAGCGCCTGGCCGTGGCCAATGGCCTGCATATATTAGGCACCTTCCGCAAGCCGATGGAAAGTGCGGAATTGCAACTTATGGTGAACTTGCAACTGCAGCACACGGCCCGCCTGGCCAGCGTACACGCCTGAGCGCGGACGCTGGCCGGGAGGGTGGGCACGGCGCTGCAAGCGAGCAGGCATGCGGCTTTGCCGCATTGCCGGGACGCGCGCCGGCAATATGGCGCAAGTTTTTCTGCAATAATCGCCACGCTTTGAAAAAATGGGTTATTATTTCAGCCATCCCCGCCTGCATACCTCTGGCCGCACCCTCCAAGAACATTGAAGTTGTGCCCATTGTCCCCATCTGCTAGCTGCATTCCAGGAAGCATGGATGGCGAACCAGCGTATGGTTAATTCCAGGCATTATTGATCCCACCCTCATTTGAGGAAAATATGAGCGAAAATATCAAACACATTAGCGATGCATCTTTTGAAGCAGACGTCCTGAAATCCGAGTTGCCAGTACTGGTCGACTTCTGGGCAGAATGGTGCGGTCCCTGCAAGGCCATCGGTCCGATCCTGGAAGAAGTAGCCAAGGAATATGCTGGCCGCATCGTGATCGCCAAGATGGACGTGGACGCCAACCAGGCAGTGCCTGCCAAGTTCGGCATCCGTGGCATCCCAACCCTGATCCTGTTCAAGGATGGTGTCGCAGCCGCCCAAAAAGTGGGCGCCATGGCCAAGGGCCAGTTGACCGCTTTCGTCGACAGCAACATTTAATGTATGATAGGCAGCGCTGCGCCCGCAGCGCCGCCTGACTGGATAGACCGGGAAGCGGCTTTGCCATCATTCGTGCACAGCCTGCCCCAATAATTAATCAACGCCACGCAGTCCCCTCCCCTACCTTTACATCCCGTCTCGGGACACTCAACACATATGCATTTATCCGAACTAAAGGCCCTACACGTATCCGCCCTGCTTGAGATGGCGATCGGTCTTGACATTGACAACGCAGCCCGCTTGCGCAAACAGGAGCTGATGTTCGCCATCCTGAAAAAACGCGCCAAGTCCGGCGAACAGATTTTTGGCGACGGCGCCCTGGAAGTGCTGCCAGACGGCTTCGGCTTCCTGCGCTCGCCTGACGCCAGCTACATGGCGTCCACCGACGACATTTACATCTCCCCTTCGCAAATCCGCCGCTTCAATCTGCACACCGGCGATTCGATCGAGGGCGAGGTAAGGACCCCGAAAGATGGCGAACGCTATTTCGCACTGGTCAAAGTAGACAAGGTTAACGGCGAATCGCCGGAAGCGTCGAAGCACCGCATCCTGTTTGAAAACCTGACGCCGCTGCACCCGAACGAGCCGCTGCGCCTGGAACGTGAAATGAATGGCCAGGAAAACATCACCGGCCGCATCATCGACTTGATCGCCCCGATCGGCAAAGGCCAGCGCGGCTTGCTGGTGGCATCGCCGAAATCCGGTAAATCCGTGATCCTGCAGCATATCGCCCACGCGATCACGGCAAATCATCCCGATATCACGCTGATCGTGCTGCTGATCGACGAGCGTCCGGAAGAAGTTACCGAAATGCAACGTTCGGTGCGCGGCGAAGTCGTCGCCTCGACCTTCGACGAGCCAGCCACGCGCCATGTGCAAGTGGCCGAGATGGTGCTGGAAAAAGCCAAGCGCCTGGTCGAAATGAAAAAAGACGTGGTGATCCTGCTCGACTCGATCACCCGCCTGGCGCGCGCCTACAACACCGTCATCCCTGCCTCGGGCAAGGTATTGACCGGTGGTGTCGACGCGAACGCGCTGCAACGTCCAAAACGCTTCTTCGGCGCCGCGCGCAATATCGAAGAAGGCGGCTCGCTGACCATCATCGCCACGGCGCTGATCGAAACGGGTTCGCGCATGGATGACGTGATCTTTGAAGAATTCAAGGGTACCGGCAACATGGAAGTCCATCTGGAACGCCGCCTGGCCGAGAAACGTGTCTATCCGGCAATTAACCTGAACAAATCGGGTACCCGCCGCGAGGAACTGCTGATCAAGCCAAACGAGCTGCAAAAAATCTGGATCCTGCGCAAGTTGCTGTACTCGATGGACGAGATCGAGGCGATGGAGTTCATTCTGGACAAGATGAAGGCAACCAAAAACAACGCCGAATTCTTCGACATGATGCGTAGAGGCGGCTAAAACCTACTGCGCGGCCACATTTGCGATCTGCGTTGCTCACTGTACTAAAGTACAGTTCCGCTACTCAATCGCAACTGTGGCCTGCTCGCTACGGTTTTATCTCGCCTCTCACGTAGGTGCAAGCCGCTCATTGAGCGGCTTTTTTATTGCCTGCCGCCAGAAAGCGCTATATAATCTGCGGTTGCATTATTTTAAACCCTGGCAAGTGATCGGCAATCGGGTCAAGAAGCAAGACGACCGACGAAGTGCTGTTTGGCTACCAACCTAGAGAGAAGACCATGAAAGTCGATACCCATCCAGAATACCGCGAAGTTGTTTTCCACGATCTGTCGTGCGATTTCAAATTCGTTACCCGCTCGACCATCCAAACCCGCGAAAAAATCACCCACGACGGTAAAGAATACCCACTGGTGAAGATCGAGGTTTCGGCTGAATCGCACCCATTCTTCACGGGCAAGCACAAAATCGTCGATACCGCTGGTCGCGTCGAGAAGTTCCGTCAGAAGTTCGGTACCGTTGGTTCGAAAACCGCAGTCGCAGCAGGCTGATTTTTGCCGCTTTGCGGCAAAAAAGGGCAGCTTCGGCTGTCAGGAAAAAGGCAGCCACGGCTGCCTTTTTTGTCTTTGGCCGCTTTACCTTATACTCGCGCATACCCGATGCCATTCGTTGCATCTTGCCACCATTCTGATACCAACTATCGATGAAGCCAGTCCGCCTTCCTGCCGCTGCCACACTCGCGCTGCCACGATGGGCCTTGTTTGCGCTCGGCCTGCTGTACATTCTGCCTGGCCTGATCGGCCGCGAACCGTGGAAGAACGATGATGCCGCCAGTTTCGGCATCATGTGGACCATGGCGCATGGCGGCCTGAGCGACTGGCTATGGCCCAACGTGGCCGGCCTATCGATGCCCGAGGAAGGCCCGCTGGCCTTCTGGCTGGGTGCCATTTTCATCAAACTGTTCGGCTGGATCGACGGCGACGTCTTTGGCGCGCGCATGTCGACCATCGGCATCTTCATCGTCAGTACCGTGTCCGTCTGGTACACCGCCTTCAACCTCGGACGTCGCAATGATGCCCAGCCCCTGCGCCTGGCCTTCGGCGGCCAGCCTGAGCCGGATGATTTTGGCCGCACCCTGGCCGATGCCGCCGTGCTCATCTACCTGGGCTGCCTGGGCTTGCTGCAGCACAGCCACGACATCACGGCCGAAGCGCTCTATGTCTCCCTGATGGCCTACCTGCTGTACCGCGCCGTGCGCTATGTGGAAGGCCCGTCCGTGCGCAATGCTGCCCTGCTAGGCCTGGCGCTGGGCGGCCTGACCCTCACGCGCGGCTGGATCACGCCGGCGGCGCTGAGCATCGCCCTGCTGCTGTGCAGCGTCTTCCTGCGCCTGCCGCTACTGCGCAGCGTGCGCCACCTGGCGCTGGCCGTGCTCGCGGCCATCGCACTGGTCCTGGTCTGGCTGTTGCCTAGCGAACTGCTGATGCCCTACGGCCATTCGCCGCTGCAGGCATGGATGGAGTGGAACTGCCGCCAGTTCAGTCCACCCAGCCTGAAAAGCCTGCAATATTTCTTACGCGTCGGCATCTGGTTCTTCTGGCCCGCGTGGCCGTTCGCAGCCTGGGCCGTGTACGCCTGGCGCCGCCAGCGCCATGTGCTGCACATTGTCGTGCCGCTCACATTTGTCGCCATGCTGGCCATCCTGGGGCTATGCCACCCCGATCCCGAACCGAGCCAGCTGCTGCCGCTGCTGCCGCCGCTGGCAGTGATGGCCGCATTCGGCCTGCTGACCATGAAACGCGGTGCCATCAACGCCATCGACTGGTTCTCTGTGATGGTGCTGACCATCTGCGGCCTCATGCTGTGGCTATTCTGGTTCGCCACCCTGACAGGCTGGCCGCCGCGCCTGGCGTACAACGCATTGAAGCTGTTGCCAGGATTTAAGCCTGAACTGGAACTGGTGGCCTTCTTCGTCGCCGCCTGCGCCAGCGCAGGCTGGGTGGCGCTGGTGCACTGGCGTATCTCGCGCCAGCCCGCCGTGCTGTGGCGCGCCGTGGTGCTGTCGTCCGGCGGGCTGATCCTGATCTGGGTGCTGATCATGACGCTGTTCTTGCCCGAGCTGAACTACAGCAAGAGCTACGCCAGCGTGGCGCAGCAGATTTCCATCCACCTGCCGCCAGGCAGCACGTGCATCAACAGCAACGTCGGTGCCGCCCAGCGCGCCTCGTTCGCCTATTACGGCCACTTGCCATTTGCCAAGCTGGGCCAGCAGCAGTGCGATGTATTCTTGTTGCAAGATAGTCTCAAGGTTCCAGACAACAAGGAACAGCTGCCCGAGCATCACGGCGCGGACTGGATCAAGCTATGGGAGGGACGCCGCCCCACCGATAATGTGGAGCGTTTCCGCCTGTACCAGCGCGTCAGATAGCAACATAACCGGGCCAGTCCCGGTTTTTTTATGCCCACAAGCAGCTTATCAATAAAACACTATAAGTTGCAAAATAAAATATTTTATTGCTTTTAGTGAATGAAACTTGCTTTTTATGTATAATTCGTATCAGCGCGACGGCGGCCATCCTGCTCTCCCGCCCCATCCGTTCACTCCTTACCATGAGAAACCCATGAAATCCTTGTCGATTACCGCTCGCAGCCTGCCCGTCATCAGCGCCACCGTACTTGCCCTTTCCTGCAGCGCCTTCGCGCAGGCGGCAAGCACGAACATCAACCTGGGCGCAGCGAACGGTTATTCGGCATTCATTTTCGGCAACGTCGGCGGCAGCGGCATCACCGGTTTCCATGACGTCGAAGGCCGCCTGGCAGTCGGCGGCGACGCTTACCTGAGCAATTTTTCGGTCGGCCAAAAAAGCACGGCCGGCGCCGGCGCCCCAAGCATCGTCACGGGCGGCAATCTCAACATCGGCACGGGCGCCATCTACAACGGCGGCGCCTTGGGCAAGGCTGTGTATGGCGTTAGCCAGCAGAACGCCAAGGTATCGACGCAGCAATGGTTTGAACAAGGCACCTTCAGCAAAGGCAATGCCTCGACGCTGAACTTTGCAGCGGCCAAGCAGCAGTTGACCACCCTGTCGAAGGATGTTGCCAAGCTGAAACCGACGGGCACCGTCATCATGGAAAACGATGGCTACACCCTGCGTGGTGATATCCATGCGGATGTGAATATCTTCAACATCGATTCCGATGCACTGAAAAACCTGACCCTGGACCTGTCCACGATCAAAAGCACAGCCCACATCATCATCAATGATGGCGCCAGCAAGATCAACCTGTCGGGCGGCTACGCCAGCTTCAGCAATTTCGCTGACCGCACGCTGTTCAATTTCGCGAACGCCACCAGCACCAGCCTGACGACCTACAGCTGGGGCAGCATCCTGGCACCGAACAGCGACTTCTTCGGTACCGGCCACCTGGAAGGCACGCTGGTGGCCAATTCCGTCAGCGCCAAGAGCGCATGGGGTTCGCAGGTAGAGATCGGCGCCAAAGGCTTCAATGCCGTCACCGTCTCGGCCGTACCGGAGCCAGGCAACTACGCCATGCTGCTGGCCGGCCTGGGCTTGCTGGCATGCATGCGCCGCCGCACGCCAGCGCGCACAGCGCACGCACAACTGGCTTAAGCTGCGCGCCGAAGCAATACACCGGGACGCTCGCTGAGCGTCCCGGTGCTTTTTTATATACGCCAGAAAAGTGAACGCTTACGCGGCGCCCAGGCCCAGGTCGGTCGCCACCTGCTGGCGCAGCAGGTATTTCTGAATCTTGCCCGTCACCGTCATGGGGAATTGCTCGACGAAACGCACGTAGCGGGGGATCTTGTAATAGGCGATCTGGCCGTCGCAAAAGGCACGGATATCCTCGCTGCTGGCCTGCATGCCGGGACGCAAGATGATGCAGGCACACAACTCTTCGCCATACTTGGCATCAGGCACGCCCACGCATTGCACGTCGAGCACGCTCGGGTGGCGGTACAGGAATTCCTCGACCTCGCGCGGGTAGATGTTTTCGCCACCACGGATGACCATATCTTTCGAGCGGCCGACGATGCTGCAAAAGCCCTTGTCATCGATGACGGCCAGGTCGCCCGTGTGCATCCAGCGCGCCGTGTCGATGGCTTCCCTGGTTTTTTCAGGATCGCCCCAGTAACCCTGCATCACGGAATAGCCACGCGTGAGTAATTCGCCCTTCTCGCCGCGTGGCACGATGCGCCCTTGCGCATCGATGATTTTCACTTCCAGATGCGGATGGACGCGACCAATGGAGGCGACGCGCATGGCGCGCGGATCATCGATGGAGGTCTGGAAACTGACGGGCGAGGTTTCCGTCATGCCATACGCAATCGTGATTTCCGCCATGTGCATCAACTCGATGACGCGCGTCATGACTTCCATCGGACACGGCGAGCCAGCCATGATGCCGGTACGCAAGGTCGACAGGTCATATTGCTTGAAATCAGGGTGATCGAGGATGGCGATGAACATGGTGGGCACGCCATGCAAGCCGGTGCAACGCTCGGCCTGCACCGTGCCCAACACACTCTTCGGGTCGAAACCTTCGCCCGGGAACACCATGGCCGCGCCATGCGTGACGCAAGCCAGGTTGCCCAGCACCATGCCAAAGCAGTGGTATAGGGGGACGGGGATGCACAGGCGATCGTGTTCGGTAAGGCGCATGGCCTCGCCGATGAAAAAACCGTTATTGATAATATTGTGATGCGTCAGGGTCGCGCCCTTGGGCGCGCCCGTGGTGCCGGAAGTGAACTGAATATTGACGGCGTCGTCAAACTGCAAAGTGGCGCTGACTTCTTCCAGGTGCGCCAGGTCGGCGTCGGAGATGCCCTCCATCAAGGCATCGAAGTTGTGCATGCCCGGCGTGGCAGCCGCGCCCAGGCGTATCACATGGCGCAATTGGGGCAGGCGCGACGAGCGCAGCGCACCGGCACGCGAACCGGCGATTTCCGGCACCACGTCCTGCACGATGGCCAGGTAATCGCTGGACTTGAAGCTGGGCGAGACGATCAGCGCGCTGCACTGCACCTTGTCGAGTACATATTCGAGTTCCGAGCGGCGGTAGGCGGGATTGATATTGACCATGATCAAGCCGGCTTTCGCCGTAGCAAACTGCGTCAGCACCCATTCGGCACAGTTTTGCGACCAGATGCCGATTCTGTCGCCCGGCTGCAAGCCCAGCTTGAGCAAGCCGGCAGCCAGGCGGTGCACGCGCTGCTGGAATTGCAGATACGTCCAGCGCACGTTCTGGTGCGCCACGATCAGCGCATCATGCTGGCCGTAGCGGGCGGCGACGCCGTCCAGGTAAGCGCCTATCGTTGCGCCGATCAACGGCGTCTCGTGGGCGCCATGTACATAACTCAGTGCTTGCATGCTGTCTCCAGGGTAATGGCGCGATGCGCTCTTGTTATCGTCTTCGATACTAAAAATTATAGCCGCATCCCATCGCGCACGGCACCGGCTTGCTGTAATGTGCAGGCCGGTGCCACACTATCGGGCACGACACGGACACCAAGGCATGGACAGCACCGCACTCCCTCCCACACAGGGCTTTATCCTGACCCGCCACTGGCACGACACCAGCGCCGGTACGCAGGTCGATTTCTGGCTGGCAACAGATGCCGGTCCCCGCCACGTGCGCCTGCCCGTACAGACGGCGGTCGCCTTTCTTCCCATGGCGCAGCGCGAGCAGGCGCAACTGCTGCTGCGCGGCGAGCGCCACGCCGAGCTGCGAGCGCTGTCGCTGTGCGACTTCCAACATCGGCCCGTGCTGGGCTTGTACTGCAAGCAATACCGACATTTGCTGAAGCTGGAAAAGCAGCTGAGCGCCCACGGCATCGACGTGTATGAAGCCGATATCCGCCCGCCCGAGCGCTATCTGATGGAGCGCTTCATTACGGCGCCGGTGTCGTTCAGTGAAGAAACACCTCAGGCAGTACAGCTGAAGCCGGCGCCCGGCTACCGCCCGAACTTGAAACTGGTGTCGCTCGACATCGAAACAACGGCGTACGGCGAACTGTATTCGCTGGCCCTGGAAGGCTGCGGCCAGCGCCAGGGGTTTGAGGTGCAGTGGAACGGAAAACCGGGTTAAGCCACTGGCGCCACTTTCAGGTATTGATAAAGGGTCTCGCGACTGATGCCGAACTCGCGCGCAAGTGTGGCTTTTGGCTCGCCGGCACCAGCGCGGCGGCGCAGCTCGACAACCTGGTCGTTCACCAGCGTTTTCTTGCGACCTCGGTAGACGCCGCGCTGCTTGGCCAATGCGATCCCTTCGCGCTGTCGCTCGCCGATCAAGGCCCGCTCGAACTCCGCGAACGCCCCCATGACCGACAGCAGCAGGTTCGCCATTGGCGAGTCTTCGCCGGTGAAGCTCAGGCATTCTTTGACGAATTCGATTCGTATCCCACGCTTGGTCAGCGTCTGCACTAGCCGGCGCAGATCGTCCAAGTTGCGTGCCATGTCATTTTCAGAAGACAACTGCACGATTGTCAGAAGTAATCTGCACGGGAAATGACTGCATGGCCTTTGGTAGCAGACGACTATGGGGCCTGAGGAGCAAGCGAAAGTGGTTCAAGGCAAGAACCGCCGAAAATTTCGTCATCACGCTTTTGATCTCACCAATACCGTCAAGCTTATCGAGATGACAAAAGTGTCAACATCGCCGGAAACGGATGAAAAAAACCGGGCTGGATGGACCGGTTTCTGAATGTGAAACGATTCTAGGGAAGCGCTGATCAATTCGGTTTTCTGACGAGGCTGGCGCGCCAAATGCCCGACCGGCGAGCCGTTCAAGCCCGTTTTTCGTTCAATTTAACGTGATGCTGCGCGTCTTTCTGCAATCAAGACGGACTACGGGATTCGGTGATCGTAAAGCGCCGTCCAGCCAGCACCAGATTGGCAAAGGCGAACAAGGTAAAAAGCTGTGCAGTGTTCTTGGTCAAGCCGCGATAGCGCGTCTTACGATGACGGAACAGGTTCTTGATGACATGAAACGGATGCTCGACTTTCGCCCGCACGCTGGCCTTCAGATGCTCGAGCTTTTCCGTCAGGCGCCCCAGTTTATTGTTGGGCAGCGCCTTGCGTTTGGAGCGCTTCATGGCCACGTGCCATGTCACCTACTTGCCGATGTTTTCGGGTCGTTTTTCCACGCCCTGGTAGCCGGCGTCGCCGAGCGCGGAGCTCTCGTCACCATGCAGCAGCGCGTGCGCCTGCGTCACGTCGGCAACATTGCCGGCCGTGCCGATGACGGTATGCACCAGGCCAGACGCGGCGTCCACGCCGACGTGGGCCTTCATGCCAAAGTGCCAGTCATTGCCCTTTTTCGACTGGTGCATCTCCGGATCACGCTTGCCGTCCTTGTTTTTGGTGGACGGCGGCGCGGCGATCAGCGTGGCGTCGACGATGGTTCCTTCGCGCATCATCAGACCCTTCTCGGCCAAGTGCCCGTTGATCGTGTCGAAAATCTGGCGCGTCAGCGCGTTGGCTTCCAGCAGGTGGCGGAACTTCAGCAAGGTCGTCGCGTCCGGCGCCGACTCGCGGCCCAGATCAATGCCGACAAAGGCGCGAATCGATTGGCTGTCGTAGATTGCGTCTTCGATGCCTTCGTCAGACAATCCAAAGCATTGCTGGGCCACATACATGCGCAGCATGCGCGCCAGTCCGATCGGCGGGCGACCGGCGCCCTCGACCTTCGGATAGAACGGCTCGATCAGCTTGTGCAGCTTGCCCCACGGCGTCACGCTGTCGATTTCGGCCAGGAAGCGGTCGCGCCGCGTTAGTTTCTTCTTGGCGGCGTATTCGAGGTCGGAGAAGCTCTTTTGCATGGTCGATGGCGGACGGTGGCGATACCGTTATTGTCTCAGGTCGGAAAGCCGCAGGGAACGGTGCCAGATGAATAAATCAGTGCTTCCCTAGACGAAGCGGCGGCCACGCTCGCCAGCGCCTGCCAATTGCTGCTGGACGAAACGGTGCCGGATGCCGAACTGCGCAAACAGTTGTTCGCGCGGATTTCGCCGGACGCACTCGCGCTGGCCCTTTCCGGCGTCAATAAGCTGATCCGGCCAACCGACAATGTGTACTACCAGGAGCTGGATGCCAAGTACAAGACCGTGCGGCGCTTCCTGCCCGCGCTGGCCGAACACATTCAGTTTGGCGCGAATGCCGCAGGAGAGCCTTTCATCGCCGCATTCGCCTGGCTTCGCGCCAACATGACGATGAAGCGTCCCGGCAACGACGCGCCGCGCGACATCATCACCAGGCCGTGGCAACGCCATGTGCTGCGTGAGGATGACGCCATCGATTTCCACGCTTACACTTTCTGCGTTTTGTCCGAATTGCGTATCGCGCTGCGCCGGCGTGACGTGTTCGTGGCCCCGAGTTGGCGTTACGCCGATCCGCGCGCCGGCCTGCTCGATAGCGCCGAATGGGAATCCACTCGCCCGATAATTTGCCGCACGCTGGGGCTGTCGGCGGTGCCGGGGCCGACATTGACTGCCCTGGCCGATGAACTGAACCGCACGTACCGCGCTGTCGCCGCCAGGTTGCCCGACAACCCTGCCGTGCGGTTCGAGAAGGTGGGCGACAAACAAGAGCTGGTGCTCAGCCCACTGGACAAAATGGATGAACCGGCGTCGCTGATCGCGCTGCGCGCCAAGGTCACGGGCATGCTGCCGCGCGTCGATCTGCCGGAACTGATCCTGGAGATTGCAGCACGCACCCGCTTTACGGACGCCTTCACCCACATATCGGAGCGCACCGCGCGCGCTTCCGATCTGCATGTGAGCATCTGTGCCGTGTTGATGGCAGAGGCCTGCAACACGGTACCGGAGCCGTTGATTCGCGGCGACGTGCCGGCTCTCAGGCGTGACAGATTGTCCTGGGTGGACCAGAACTACCTGCGCGACGACACTATCACGGCGGCGAACACCATGCTGGTCGCCGCGCAGGGCCGTTCGGCGCTGGCCAGTGTGTGGGGCGGTGGCGAGGTCGCGTCGGCCGACGGCATGCGGTTCGTGGTGCCGGTGCGGTCAGTGCATTCCGGGCCGAACCCGAAATACTTCGGCGTCGGGCGCGGCATGACCTGGTACAACCTGATATCGAACCAGTTTTCCGGTCTGAACGACATTACTGTGCCTGGCACGCTGCGCGACAGCTTGGTCCTGCTGGCCGTCGTCCTGGAACAGCAGACCGACCTTCAGCCGACGCAAATCATGACGGACACGGGCGCGTACAGCGACGTGGTTTTCGGACTATTCCGCCTGCTTGGCTACCGATTCAGTCCGCGCCTGGCGGATGTCGGCGGCACGCGTTTCTGGCGGATCGATACCAAAGCCGACTACGGGTTGCTGAATTCTGTATCCGGACACAATATTAGCCTACAAAAGATCGAGCCGCATTGGGACGACATGCTGCGCCTGGCCGGCTCTCTCAAGCTCGGCCGGTTACCAGCTGCGGGAATCATGCGCACGCTCCAGGCTGGCGAGCGCCCGACCAGACTAGCCCAGGCCATCGCCGAGTTCGGGCGCATCGATAAAACCTTGCATACGCTGACGTACATTGATGACGAAGCCAAGCGCCGTGGCACGCTGACCCAGCTTAACCGGGGCGAGGGACGGCATAGCGTCGCACGCGCTGTCTTTCACGGAAAGCGCGGCGAACTGCGCCAGCACTACCGCGAGGGCCAGGAAGACCAGCTCGGTGCGCTTGGCTTGGTGCTCAACATGATCGTGCTGTGGAACACCAGCTACATGGAGGCCGCATTAAACCAGTTGCGTGCGGATGGCTTCGAGGTCCAGGATGAAGACGTGGCCAGGCTGTCGCCGTTGCTGCATGAGCACATCAACATGCTGGGCCGGTATTCGTTCTCGGTGCCGGACGCAGTGACCAAGGGGGAGTTGCGGCCGTTGCGCAACCCGGCCAGCGATGAGTAGAGCGAGCGGCTAGCCGGGATACGGGCGGAAATGATGCATAGACACGAAAGTAGTGACGGTCGGTTTTTTTATGCAATGCCGGCGTGGCCGTGTCGCGTCCGGATCAAGGATTTACCTTAATCCGGTTTCCGTTCCACTGCGCCTCTGACCCCTGTTCCGGTACGATATGCGCACCAAAAAATGTTCGCAATACGTTGCGCGTGAGCGAGCCTTAACCTCTTCCGGATGCTCTTGGCGTCGAAATGTTGACATTTCGCTCAAAAAAATTAAGTTTTGCGGGCACAAAACACTTGGAGCCTAAGATTGTAGGTAAGCGATCCTTGGTTTGATATAAGCGCAAATATCGCCCCATCTGGAAGCACTTCTGTTTTTGCCACACCTTAGCGGCTGCATAGTTGAACGGCAGCAGGGGGTATGTCGACGGCGTGGCAAGTATCCACTGATATTAGGTATCTCCACCCAACGATGCGAAAACGGTAACCCATGCGATGGCTAGCGCAAGCTTAGCCTGCGCGCTGCGGTCCAGTGCGCGTTGTTGCGTGCGTTGGGCCTCCAGCCAACCACCCGCATCGCTAAGGCCTGCCCGGTACTGCGCTTCGACTACTGTCGTGGCCTCTGTCTGCAACTTTGCCGCGGAATCCATCGTCGTTGCATACCTAATTGCATCCCCTAAATCGGCGAGAGCCGTATCGGCTTCGACAAAGGAACGGTGTACAACCTGTCGATACCTGGCTGCCGCTCCTGTCTGAGCTGCCGTAGCGCGCTCTCGGTCAGCCGCCAAGCGACCACCGTCAAAGAGGTTCCACGCCACAACGCCAGCCACAGTACGAGCCGCTGCCGCTGGGCCGCTCAAGCTGCTGAAGGTTGCACCCGCCAGAGCGGCTGAGGAATCAAATGTAAGGCTTGGCCAACGTGAAGCATTGATCGCGTCGATATCGAACCCAGCCGCGCGCAGTAAGGACTCGGCCTGTCGGACATCGGGTCGACGTCGCAGCAACTCGCCAGGTAGCACGGTGTTCAAGGTCAGGTTCCGTAATCTTACGTCGGGCGATGCTGCAAGTTGATCGGCAATTGCTGTTGGGGTGTCATGTAACAGCAAGGCAAGCGCAGCCATTGTTTGATGCAGAGTCGAGCTAAGAGCCGCCGCATCCGCCTGCGCCTCTTGCAGCTGTGCTTGCGCACGCAAGACATCCAACGGCATCGCCAATCCTGCATCGGTCCTTGCTTGGGCGACATTGGTTATTGCCTGCGCTGCAGCGACGGTATCGTGTGCGATCTGCAACCGGGCTTGTCGTGCCCTTGCATCCAACGCTTGCCGAACCACCTCGGCGCTAACGAGCAGTCGAACGCCCGCTTGATCCGCTTCGGAGGCGGTGGCGCGTTCCCCGGCTGCGCGTCCGCTTGCACCGAGGCGATCGAATAAGTCGATCTCCCAACCAACGCTCACCTGGGCAACCAGCGCGTTGACTGTGCGTAAAGCTGGGGGAAATACTTCATTCTGAGACAATTTGCGTCGTGAGGCCGATGTGTCGAACTGTAGGCTTGGTGCGGTGGCGGCGCGAGCTCGTTCAACCAAGGCACGTGCCTCCATCAAGCGCGCTTGTGCAACCTGGATGTCCCCGTTTTTATGCAATGCATCATTAACCCAACGGTCAATCAAGGGATCTGCAAAACGCGACCACCAGCAGTCAAGCGGATCATTAGCGGCACTGACAGGCTGCGATGTACTCGACGGCGCTGCAATAGAGAAAACAGGCGGCAGATTCGCGCGCGCTTGTTCTATCGCTCTGGCCGCTACGTTCGATGGCAGGGACGTACAAGCGCTGTTCGCCAATGCCAAGACCAGCCCGATACTGACGGTACACAACCGTTGCAATGGGCGCGTTGCTCCGCCGCTCACATCGTGCTTGGTTGACTTCATTGGGCAGTCCCAGGGGCAGATCCAGTCACGTAGGCGTCGACTTGCTGGCCCACAAACAAGCCGGTAGTGCCCTGTGGCAGCTTGAAAATCAACTGTAGTACCCGCGTATCGACGCGCTCATCAGCGGCATTGTTGAGCGATTGCTTTGGCTTGACGAGCGGCTCGACGCGCACAAAGACGCCCTTGACTGAAGATCCCGCTGCGCCGCGAGGCGAAACCATGACCGTCAGCCCAGATACGCTCGTTGCAGCCGTGACATCGATTGGACCCAGACGCGATATATCGGCCTCGTCAATATCCACCCGCACATGCAGCTGGGCAATCCTTCCTATTGTCAATAGGGATTGATTAGTCTGACCTAACGCTCCAGTTGCAGCATACTGCCCGGGCCGGGCCCGTACCTGCAAGACGGTCGCGTCGCTGGGGGAACGCAATGCAAACTGGCTGATACGCACTCGCGCTACGTTTAACGACGCCGCCGCCTCATCCTGCTGTGCCTCAGCAAGGCGTGCACGCGCCTCAGCCTGCGTCGCTGCGCCCTGACGCCGCAGTAGCTCTTCGCGGGACCTGGCCCGCGGGTCGCTTATTGCTTCGTAGAGTGTCAGCAGAGTTTGCTTGTCCTTCAAGTCGGATACGGATAATTCCGTGTTACGCGTCGCCGTGATCAACGCAGCCTCGCGAAATGCAAGGTCAGCTACCGCATCACGATCGTCAAGCTGTACCAATAGTTGTCCGGCGCTCACCTGCGAGCCGGGCACCACAGCAACACTGCGCACGATGCCGCCTAAAGCAGGTGCCAGTTCAACAGCTTCACTCGAAGGCTCGATCAAGCCCGTACCGGCCACCGTACCTGCACTGGCCATGGCGAACCGGCCCGCGTTGGGCGCAGCCGTTGGCGCGATGGCTGGAGCCACAACCACTTCATTCGGTCTCCTGGATAGCGCTTGCCAGGCGGCATAGCCGATCAGCAGCACAGCGATCGCTGGCAGCAACCACTTCAATGCCCATTCGCTGCGTCTCATTTTGTATCGTCCTTTGTGCTCATATGCTCTGTAGGCAGCTGATTTACAAGCGTTGTCACCAGGCGCCCATCCTCCATTTCAATAATCCGGTCAGCGAATTCATGTACCCGGCTGTCGTGCGTGACCACGATCACGGCGCGCCCGGGCCGCACTGCCAATGCGCGCAGCAGTTTCATCACCGCATGGCCTGACGCGGCGTCCAGCGCTGATGTCGGCTCATCGCAGACAACGAGCCGCGGGCCGGGGGCCAGTGCGCGAGCGATGGCGACGCGCTGCTGTTCGCCACCCGACAGTTGTGCTGGCAGCAGGTTCACCTTGGTTGCCATTCCCAACTGGGCCAACATGGCAGCGCCGGCGGCCGTGGCAGCTTTGCGAGACGCCCCCGCAGCTGCAATTGCCAGTCCCGCGTTCTCGGCTGCTGTTAGGGTCGGTAGCAGGTTGAACTGTTGGAAAATGAAGCCGACTTCACGCAGGCGGAAGTCCACTAGTGCATTTCTTGATAAGGATGTCAGGCGCGTGCCGAAGAGCTCAACGTTGCCCTCCGAGGGCGACAAGATGCCCGCAATGATGGACACCAGTGTGGTCTTTCCGCAGCCTGAAGGGCCAACAAGCAGTGTCAACTCACCGGCCGCCAAGGTTAGATCAATATCCTGCAAGACGCGGTTCCGTTCGTTACCATCGCCAAAATCTTTAATCACGCCGTTGCACCGGACTGCCGGCGGGATCGACCCAGTCGGTATGCGTTTATCCACGGAACACCACCGCCGCATCAGTCGAGACCACCTTGCGCACCGATGCCAGCGACGCAACCAGCGTCATCACAATCACGGCTGCGCCCACGCCCACCATCACCTGCCAGGGTAAGTAAAAGGTGGAAAAGTCGGCTGAAGCACCGGCTAATGCTTGCAGTACCCAAGCAGCAGCGCCGATGCCAAGGCCGAAACCCACCAGTGCTGCCAGAAACGCCTGCAGCAAGACCATACGTACCAAAACGCTGCTGCGCACGCCGATGGCCTTCAAGGCCCCTAGCTGGCGCAAGTTGTCGCGTACGAATAGGCTAAGCGTCAGGGCCACGATCACCGCGCCCACGATAGCGCCGAGAATTACGACCACCGCAAAGGAGTACACGATGCCGCTCGTGGCAATCGTGTAGTCGATGCTCTGGCGCACAAAGACGGAGCGGGAAGTTGCTTTGAGACCAGTGCTGGCGTCAATGCGTTGCGCCAACACTGCCATATCCTGACCCTCGGCTGCCTTCACGAGTACGAAGGACAGGGCGTTGCGGCCGCTGGGGGCGTAGCGTAAGGCATTGGCGTAACGGGTGAAGACGATGGCACGACTGACGCCGAAAACTGGCAGAGTGTCCACAATGCCGGCCACCACCGCGCGGCGATCATTCAATTCGAAGCTTCGGCCCAGTACTTCGGGTTCGCCTGGAAACAACAGCTTGTAGCCGCTGCGGTTAAGAAAGACGGCGTCTGGCCCACGAAGGTCGGCGAAACGGCCAAGGAAAAATTTCTGCGGCGCGCCAAGCAGGGTCGCATCATCGACACCCACTAGTCCGACTGGTTGACTTGATCCATTTGCGATCCGCACCGCGCCCGCACCGCGAAACAGGGGCACGGCCCAGGCGACGCCGGACACACTCTTGACGCGTGACACCTCAGACAAGGGTATGGGAACAGGTGTGTTGACGCTTTGCGTTCCGCGCCGCATGACCCATAAGTCGACTTCGGGCACGTCAAGCACGGGATTGCCTGAAAGCGAGATAAGCCCGATACAGAATGACACTTGTTGTGCCATCAACAGGGTTGCGAACGCCATGCCAAAAATCAACGAAAAGAATTTGACGCGGTCTCCCACGAGCATGCTGATCGCAACCCACCCTAGCTTTGCTTTCATGCCGTTTTCGAAGGGACGCACTGCCCTCAAAACTTGTAGATCATTGTCGCCAGCAAGGAAGACTGGTCGCGATCCACCGTGATTGGACTGATGGCTGCAGCATTACGCAGCTTGTTGTTCGCGGCGCGACCAAAGAATGTCCAACGGTCAGTCAGTGGCACAATCGCCTGCACGAAAGCACCGGCGCTTGCAACGCCACTGTTTGCCTTGAAAACTGCCATCCCTGAAGCGTTAGATTGACTGGCGGACACGCCGAAGAAATTGCCTGCATAGGTATTGTCCATGGCCTTGACTTGCAGGCCTAGCCCGAGCACTCCAGCGCGGGAGGCTAGAACGTTATAACCGACCTCTGTTTCCAACAGCGTGCCCTGCTTATTGCTACTGCCGAGGCGCGAAATTAATTTGCTCTTAACAAAAGCATTGCCAAGTCTGTATTCCAGGCCCAGATTAATCGCTGGCGTAAAGCCGATGTCCCCCAGGCCTCTCAGACGAACATCATCCTTGGCCTCGCGCTTGTCGAACGAAACGCCGATCGATGCAGTGCCCTTGAGGCCGTCAAGTAAATCCGCCGATACACCAACTCCAGCAATCGGGTTGATAAAGAACCAGTCGCGGTACCGGAGGTCGAATGTCGGTATCGCCATCGTTTTATTCTTGGAAGATCCTGCGTATCTCGGTCCCGTAGCGATGGCTGCGCCGGCACTGACCGACCAGTCACTCTTCGTCGTCGTGGTTGGAACGGATTGTGTTTGCGCATGAGCATTCACCGTTGAAAAAGCGAAAAAAAGTGCGACCAAAGGGTGAAAGTTGGTGTTTGCAGTCATGAAGTCCACTCGTTGGCTAGGGTGTTGGTTTAATTGAAAGACGCTCAGCTTAGCTTTTGCAAGATGAAGCCTGGATGAAGATGAATAAATAGTGATACCTAAACGGACTAAGCAAGTTTATTATTCCATCGTGCCGATCCATCTTCGGATATGAATTGGAACGGTGATTCTCCCTTTGTCCGAACTTTCGAACGACTCAGCCACGATATTAGCCCGTATGAAAATTTTGCTTGTTGAAGATGATTTGCCGTTGGGCCGATCGCTGCGTCGGGTGCTGGTCGAGCAAGGCCACGTGGTCATCTGGCTGCGCTTGGTTACCGAGGCCAAGAATCACTTGCAGATCGAAACCTTTGACATTGTGCTTCTGGATATCGTGTTGCCGGATGGGTCGGGCCTAGACCTGCTGTTCTTGATTCGCGCGCGGGGCGACACAGTTCCCGTGATGATGTTGACGGCGCGCGATGCCGTCACCGACCGCGTGATGGGCCTGGATGGCGGTGCCGATGACTACCTGCCCAAGCCATTTGCAATGGAGGAGTTGCTATCTCGAATTCGGGTGTTGCAGCGGCGCAGCCGTGGACAGTTAAGTGCCGCCTGGAGGGTGGGCACCCTTAGCATTGACACATCGAAGCGACAGGTGCGAATTGAGGGTGACGAGGTAACGCTATCGGCGCGCGAGTACAACATCCTAGTTATCTTGGCGGCCGACCCTGGCAAAGTAATGACACGCGCGCAAATTGAACGATCATTGATGCTCTCTGACGGTATCGAGAGCAATGCCGTCGATGTTCACATCTACAACTTGCGAAAGAAACTGGGTACGGCCCGTATTGCCACTGTGCGCGGTGTTGGTTACGCGCTGGAGACAATGTGATCAAGCATCCTTCCCTTTTACGTCGACTGGTGTTGTGGCAAGCCGGTGCAATGGTAGTGGCATGGCTTGTGCTAAGCATCTGGATAATTGCCGGAATGATGACATTTGGTAAGGGCGATCTTGACCAACGTATGAAGACTTTTGCAAGCATTTTAGCTGAAACCGCTAGTGCTAGTGGCGGTGCCAAGGCAGGGGATGACGCCGAGTTGCGCCGACGCCTTGCAGCCGCTGAGCGCATCTTCATCGAAGGTTTAATGAACGGAATGAATGCAATGGACGGCCCGGCGCCGCTCTACCAGGTCTGGTCAAGCGACATGAAGTTGCTTCATGCAAGTGCGGGTGCCGCCGCGATCGCAATGCCGACCCGGGGAGCACAATTTTCTGAAATTGAATTCGCCGGACATAGATATCGCGCGGTACAAGTGACGAGCAGCGACGCAAGTACCTTGGTAACGATGACCGAAAGGGCTGGTCGCCGCTTCAGCGCCCCGCTGATTAAAGTGGTCAAAGTCATTGGGCTAAGCCAATTGCTGATCTTACTTTGGTGTCTGTTGGTAACCAGCCTAGCAGGCTGGCGTGGATTCAAGCCCATCAAGGCATTGGCTCAGCAACTCGCCGATCGAAGCGTCGGTGATCTGTCGCCTCTGCATGCCGAGCGGCTTTATTCGGAGACCGCGCCTGTAGTGCAAGAGGTCAATGCTCTGTTAGCGCGCGAAGCACTTCGACTGGAAAGTGAACGCGGCTTCCTTTCCGACGCCGCGCATGAGTTGCGTACGCCGCTGGCAGCGATCAATGCGCAAGCACACCTGCTCGCGAACACCGCAGACCCCGCTACGCGCGCCGTGGCTGTTGATGAACTGGAGCAGGGAATGGACCGTGTGTCCCACCTGCTGGAGCAACTGTTGACGGTCGCCCGGCTCGAGGCTACAACAATTCCATCGCCACGCGAAACGCTGGACTTGGCAGAGCTTTGCCGTCAGCGGTTGGCACCACTGTCGCGGTTGGCTCGTTTGCGAGCCATAGAGCTGACGCTGGACTCACCCGGGCACTTGATTGCTTCAGTCCAACGCGCAGGCTTTATCTCTATTCTTGAAAACTTGGTCGATAACGCGATTCGCTATACACCGTCCGGTGGCGATGTAAAGGTTTGCTTAATTTCGCACGGACGTGAGCTCGAGCTACAGGTTAGGGATGATGGCCCTGGCATTGCCCCCGAAGATCGAGAACGCGTATTTGAACGCTTTGTGCGGTTGCCCGGTCAAGTTGAACGCGGCAGCGGACTAGGCCTGTCGATTGTGCGGCGCATAGTAAAGGCAGAAGGATCTACTTTGCAATTTATTGAAGGATTATCAGGTCGCGGGATTGGATTTGCCGTTTGTATTCGACAGCCGACTGAACCGCCACGAGTTATGTAGACATTTCTGAGCCATAATTCTAGGCTAAAGGAGTGAATATGCCCGATGAAGCCGTTCTCAGGTTCGCAGCAACACCGCTGAGTGTCATCTGGTTGTAGCTTCACCCAACCACCCGGCCCGATAGGCACGGTACTGGGATTCGCTCTGGCCGGAAAAATCTGGGGTTCCGGCTTAGACCCCCTACACGCCCGAATTCCTTGATGTGCTCAAGCTGAAGGCGGCGCCGGCCGCGCAAGCGGCACTGGACCCGATCGACGTGCTGCGCGAGATGAACATGACGGGTTCTCGCAAGGTGCCCGACGATGCGCCTGTTTCCTTCGCAAGGCGCGCTGGAAGCCGCTCGTTATCACCGATGAAGGGGTGGATCGTCACTTTTACAAAATCTGCGTGCTGTCGGAGCCGAAGAATTCGCTGCGATCCGGCGCAGAGCAGGAAAGTGGATGAGAGAAAATATCGGCCGTTGCGGGACTTCAAAGATCGTTAAGAGTGCTTAGCGCCCAATTTTTTCCGTTTTCCCTATTCGCTCCTTAACCCGGTTTTCCGTTCCACTGCACCTCAAACCCCCGCCAGGTCTATATGTTGGGGCCGCCAAACGGCGGTGACGAGGCACTCGATTTCGACCTCGAATACTGCGACAGCCGCGCCCAGATCCTTGAACGCCTGAACACGTGGATGGAAGAGCATGATCCAGACGCCATCATCGGCTGGAACCTGGTGCAATTCGACTTGCGCGTGCTGCGCCAGCACGCCGAGCGCTACCGTGTGCCCTTGCGACTGGGACGCGGTGGCGCCGTCATGGAATGGCGCGAGCATGGCGACAAGCAAGAACACTATTTTGCCGCCGCCGCAGGCCGGCTGATCATCGACGGCATCGAAGCGTTGAAGTCGGCGACGTGGAACTTTTCCTCGTTCAGCCTGGAAAACGTGGCGCAAACGCTGTTGGGCGAAGGCAAGTCCATCGACAATCCCTACCAGCGCATGGCCGAGATCGACCGGCGTTTCCGTGAGGATAAACCGGCACTGGCGCGCTACAACCTCAAGGATTGCGAACTGGTCACGCGCATCTTCGCCAAGACCGAGTTGCTGACGTTTTTGCTGGAGCGGGCCAGCGTCACAGGGCTGGCGGCCGACCGCAGCGGCGGCTCCGTAGCCGCCTTCGAGCACCTGTACTTGCCGCTGATGCACCGGCAAGGTTACGTGGCGCCCAACCTGGGCGATGTCACCGGCGAAAACAGTCCGGGCGGCTTCGTCATGGATTCCCAGTCGGGCTTGTACGATTCCGTGCTGGTGCTCGACTATAAAAGCCTGTACCCATCCATCATCCGCACTTTCCTGATCGACCCCGTGGGCCTGGTGGTGGGTACGCGTGGCGACGAGGCACAAACCGTGCCCGGCTACCGGGGCGCGCAATTTTCACGCCTGAAACACTGCCTGCCCGCCATCGTGCAACAAGTATGGCAGGGGCGCGAGGCGGCCAAGCGCTAGCGCAACGCGCCGCTGTCGCAAGCGTTAAAGATCATCATGAACGCGTTCTATGGCGTGCTGGGCTCGAGCGGCTGCCGCTTTTTCGACCCGCGCCTGGCCTCGTCGATCACCCTGCGCGGCCACGACATCATGCACCGCACGCGCGAGCTGATCACCGAACAGGGCTACCAGGTCATCTATGGCGACACGGATTCGACGTTTGTGTGGCTGAAAACGGCGCATAGCGATGCAGAAGCGGGCAAGATCGGGCGCGCCCTGGTGACGCACGTGAATGCCTGGTGGGAGCGGCATTTACGCGATGAGTTCGGCCTGGACAATGCGCTGGAACTGGAATTCGAGACGCATTACCGGCGTTTCCTGATGCCCACCATCCGTGGCTCGGAAGAAGGCAGCAAGAAGCGCTACGCCGGCCTGGTGGGCAAGCCCGACGGCAGCGAGACGATGGTCTACAAGGGACTGGAAACGGTGCGCAGCGACTGGACGCCGCTGGCACAGCAATTCCAGCAAGAGTTGTACCGGCGCATCTTCCAGCGCGCCGCCTACCAAGACTATGTGCGCCACTACGTGGCGCGCACGCTGCGCGGCGAATGCGACGCCTTATTGGTCTACCGCAAGCGATTGCGCCGTCCGCTCGACGATTACCAGCGCAACGTGCCGCCCCATGTGCGCGCGGCGCGCACGGCCGACGCCTACAATCTGGCGCAGGGCCGGCCACTGCAGTACCAAAATGGCGGCTGGATCAGCTATGTGATCACGGTGGCAGGGCCGGAACCGCTGGAAACGCAGCGCTCGCCCATCGATTACCAGCACTACCTGACGCGCCAGTTGCAGCCGGTGGCCGACGCGATACTGCCTTTCCTGGGCGACGATTTTTCGCGCCTGGTGTCGGGGCAGCAGGATTTGTTTTAGATCAATTTTGCTGACCGGCAAGGCCAAGCTGAGGTAATATCGGCGCCTGCCAGGCCAGTCTGCGGGTGCTGTGCGCCGGAGCAGCGTAAAATACGCCATGGCGAAAGAATAAGAGCTGCACGAAAAAGACGATGCCATTCCAGACGAGAATCGTTTGCAACAGGATTTTCGCCGCTGAAATGGCGCATCATTTGACATTATGTTGAACCAGCAGGCAGCGCATGTAACCGTCTGTCCTGCTAATTTTTGAATGAATTGACACCATGACCGAGATTACGTCCTTAAGAGACATCCCGCAAAAAAATATCTTCCGCAAGGGCGACACCTTTGTGCTGTTCGGCGAGCTGTTCGGCCGCGGCTATGTGAATGGCTTGCTGGACGAAGCGCGCAAGGCGGGCATGAATATCGTCGGCATGACGGTCGGGCGCCGCGATGAAAACCTGGCGCTGCGCCCACTGAACGCGGAAGAGCTGGCAGAAGCCGAAGCCAACCTGGGCGGGCGCATCATCAATGTGCCGCTGATGGCCGGTTTCGACCTCGACGCGCCAGCCGGCGAACCGACGCCGACGGCCCTGCTGGCCGGCATGACCCTGAAGAGCTGGCAGGAAGACAAGCTGGACTGCGCGCAAATCGAACGCTGCCGCGAAGCCGGCATCGCCCGCTTCAGCGCTTCCGTGGCGAAAGCCATGGCCGAACTGGACAGCCTGATTCCCGATGGCAGCAATGCGTATTTCGCCCACACCATGGCCGGTGGCATTCCAAAAGTCAAAGTCTTCCTGGCCATTGCCAACCGCATCTACAAAGGCCGCGGCGAGCGCTTCATGTCCTCGCGCGCCCTGCTCGACAGCGACCTGGGCAAGCTGATCCTGATGAACTTCGACGAAGTCACGGCCAACACCCTGCAGCACCTGATCGACGGCAGTGCCGCCATCCGCGCACGCCTCGAGCAAACGGGTGGCCAGGTGCGCTACAGCGCCTACGGCTACCACGGCACCGAAATCCTGATCGACGGTACATACCAGTGGCAAACATATAGCAACTACACGCAAGGCCTGGCCAAGATGCGCCTGGAAAACGTGGCCAAGGCTGCGTGGGAAAAAGGCATCAAGGCCACCGTCTTCAATTGCCCGGAAATCCGCACCAATTCGTCCGACATTTTTGCGGGCGTGGAACTGTCGCTGTTCCCCCTGCTCGATGCGCTGAAAAAAGAAGGCGGCGCAGCCTGGGCCGAAGAGCAATGGAAAATCTGCCAGGGCTTGCTGGAAGACGGCGTCTCGCTGCAAGACTTGCTCGACCGTATCGCCGCCTACAATGGCGACGCCACCAGCGTGCAGTTCCGTAACTTCGCTGCCTGGCCGATGGACAACACGCCGGAACTGGCCGAGGTCATGATCGGCACCTCGGACGACATCACCAAGCTGCACAAAGAGCGCAAGGAACTGATCACCGATCAGCTGAGCTCGCTGGTGCTGGAAGGCACGGGCCCGCTGATGTTCCACGCCATGTCGGAGCCGCAAGCGCCCGTTGTCTGGCTAAACCACGACATCATCGCGCGTCAGCTGAACTCGGCTCACAACTGAACTTGATGTAACGCAAGCGGCAAGACACCGACGGCCCGGCTCATCCCCGGGCCGTCGGCGTTTTGATGGCGGCTTTGCGTGACGCACGCCTTACGCGCGCACGCTGGACACGCCACCATCGGCGAGCAGCGCCGTGCCGCTGCAGACACTGCAGGCATCGGCAGCGAGGGTCAGCGCCGAGCGATCTCGTCCGGCATGGCCAGGCGTTTCGATACTTGCCAGCCCGCCACACAGGCCACGGCTTGCGCGCCGCCGTGCACCAGCACAGTTACGCGCCATGGCGCGCGAACAGTTGCGCTGGAATTGACGTCGTCAAAGAGCACCAATGCCTGAGTAAAATACTTTTCAAGCATAAAACTTGCCAGATTGTGACAGATCAGCCATAATGCGTCTCGCGTTGCCGGGATGGCGGAATAGGTAGACGCACGGGACTCAAAATCCCGCGCTGGAAACAGCGTGCCGGTTCGATTCCGGCTCCCGGCACCACCAGACAAATCGAAGAAGTACCGATGAAGCCACTAAATCCAATAAAATCAAGGATTTAGTGGCTTTTTTCTTGTCTGTTCAATCCCCACATTGCCGATCAAGCCCGAAAAACTGCTGACGTTCTTGGTCAAGTTTTGTGTAACCTTGGCGCCACCTCGGATGCAACCCTCCAAACATTTTGGAGAAAAACGTGACATCGGCAATTACTAGCGCGACAAAAGATCTGCTTGGCGACGCCGCCCACACCCAGCCGTGCCAGGTGCCGGCACCACGTCCATCTTGCTCGCATATTGCTCGACCAGCCAACGCGGCAGGGCCGACACGCCGCGTCCACTGGCCACCACTGCAGCATGATGTCGATGGTTTCGATGGTTTCAATGGCTTTGTGGCGCTTGGGCGTGACACCGAGCGGTAACAGGATGCTTGTCGATGTCCAGGCGTTGAGCGCGCCTAGCGCGCCAAACTGGCACTTCTGCTTGACGCTCACATCAGCGTCGGGCCAAGTTTCTCGACCTGCTGGACGATGTTGAGGTGGATGCGCTCAAGCATCTGGATGAATCATTTTCATGTATACATGAAATATGACCATTATACTTCATGGATACTCAGCGCTATCATGTAACCCGTGGTGCTCGCATCTTGCGCAGCGCTCATGGCCAGCATGCATCAGCTCGGATGAGCGGCCGTGATGCGCAGCGTCGATCTGGCCGACACGCTGGAGCAGGAGAAACCCAGGGCCAGGCCGTGCGGATTTTCCGGCGCCGCACAGATCCATCTACATGAAAGCAAACATGACACGTCCACTGCGCTTAGTCGCCGTTTCCGGCGGGATGCAACGCCCTTCCAAGGCTACCGCCCTGGCCGAGCACCTGCTGGACCTGATCGCCGACGAAGTCGCCTGCGAACTACGCCTGGTTGAACTGGGTCAGTTGGCACCACAGCTTGCGGGCGCGCTCTGGCGCTCCCAACTGCCCGACAACGTGGAGCGCGAACTTGCAGCGGTCGAGCAAGCTGACATCCTGGTGGTGACAACACCGGTCTTCCGCGGCGCCTACACGGGACTGTTCAAGCACTTCTTCGACTTCATTCATCAAGATGCCTTGATCGACAAACCCGTCCTGTTGGCAGCCACCGGCGGCAGCGAGCGCCATGC
Organism: Janthinobacterium sp. CG_23.4; assembly: GCF_029892305.1. Lineage (NCBI taxonomy): Bacteria > Pseudomonadati > Pseudomonadota > Betaproteobacteria > Burkholderiales > Oxalobacteraceae > Janthinobacterium > Janthinobacterium sp. CG_23.4. The sequence goes on from NZ_JARXUX010000001.1 coordinate 4,268,806, forward strand.
CCTGGTGATCGAGCACCAGTTGCGACCACTGTTCAGCTTCTTCCAGGCACGCACCTTGCCGCTGGGCGTGTACGCGACCGATAAGGATTTCCTCGACTACCGTCTACAGGACGCGGCCCTGATCGGGCGGGCCGCACTGGCAGTCCAACGGGCATTGCCATTGATCGAGTTGACGCGCCGTGCAAGATCTGCCGCCGCCGAGGAGTTGATTGCGGCCTGAAGCGAAGGAGCATCGGATTGCCGCCTGGCGGGTGATAAAGAACGCTGGTCACTCGCAGCAGACAGCGGCACGTCTCGATTAGCACGCACAGGAGCAAGAATGGCACGCGAGAAGAATTGCAAATAAGATTGTAAAACTATCAATAAAAACAGACATCTCAATACTCAAATTCATATTTTTCCGCAGAAATTAGGACACCAGATCACAATGAGCAAAGATTTCACATTTAACATCAAGAGCATTTCTTTCGATGAAAACTATCATCCATCGGAAAATACGCGCCTGACGACCAACTTCGCCAATTTAGCCAGAGGAAAGAGTCGCCAAGAAAACTTGCGCAATACCCTGAGGATGATTGAAAATCGCTTCAATAACTTGGCGCACTGGGATAACCCGAAGGGAGATCGCTACTCGGTAGAACTGGAAATAATTTCCGTCGAGATGAATATTGATGTTGAAGGCGGCAATGACGTACTGCCATTGATTGAGATATTGAAACCGAACATCATAGACAAAAAAACCAAGGAACGCATTGATGGCATCGCCGGGAATAATTTTTCCTCTTACGTGCGCGATTACGACTTCAGTGTGCTGCTGCCAGAGCATAACAATAATAAATCAGCATTTGGCACGCCGGAGAATTTCGGCGATTTTCATGGAAAGCTATTCAAACACTTCGTCAAATCAAATGCTTACCAGGAGCGTTTCAACAAGCCACCTGTTATCTGTATCAGCGCATCGAGCAGCAAGACTTATCATCGAACTGAAAATCAGCACCCGATACTGGGCATTGAGTATCAGCAAAATGAATTTTCCCCGACGGATGAGTATTTTGAAAAAATGGGTATGCAAGTTCGCTATTTTATGCCGCCTAATAGTTCTGCCCCTTTGGCTTTCTATTTTATCGGCGACCTGCTTGCTGACTACACCAATCTTGAGCTTATCGGCACCATCAGCACGATGGAAACGTTTCAAAAGATTTACCGGCCTGAAATTTACAATGCCAATTCTGCGGCGGGAAAGCATTACCAGCCTAGCTTAAAGAATCAGGATTATTCATTGACGCAAATTGTCTATGATAGAGAAGAGCGCAGCCAACTCGCTGTCAAGCAGGGAAAATATACGGAGGAGCACTTCATCAAGCCCTACAAAAATATTCTCGAACAATGGGCTGCCAGCACGCTCTCGCATTAAGCAAAATACACGAAAAATTTATCATGAAAAAATTATTACCTACTTCAACTGCCGGCAGCTTGCCCAAACCTTCTTGGCTTGCACAACCTGAAAAACTGTGGTCGCCTTGGAAATTACAAGACGAGGAATTAATTGAGGGCAAACAAGATGCTTTACGTTTGTCACTGCAGGAACAGCAGCAAGCAGGCATTGATATCGTCAGTGATGGCGAGCAGACGCGCCAGCATTTTGTCACCACGTTTATTGAGCACCTGAATGGCGTTGATTTCGAAAAACGCGAGACTGTCAGAATTCGTGATCGCTATGACGCGGTTGTGCCGACAGTCGTTGGCGCAGTGAGTCGCCAGAAGCCGGTTTTTGTGGAAGACGCCAAATTTTTACGACAGCAAACCAAGCAAGCGATTAAATGGGCCCTGCCAGGTCCGATGACGATGATTGATACGCTATATGACAGCCACTATAAGAGCCGCGAAAAACTGGCCTGGGAATTTGCTAAAATCCTCAATCAAGAAGCCAAAGAATTAGAGGCTGCTGGCGTCGACATCATCCAGTTTGACGAACCCGCATTCAATGTCTTCTTTGACGAAGTCAATGACTGGGGGATTGCTACCTTGGAAAGGGCGATTGAAGGGCTCAAATGCGAAACTGCCGTACATATTTGCTATGGTTACGGCATCAAAGCCAATACTGATTGGAAAAATACGCTGGGGTCCGAATGGCGCCAATATGAAGAATCGTTTCCCAAGCTGCAGAAATCGAACATCGATATCATCTCGCTGGAATGCCACAACTCGCGTGTCCCCATTGACCTGATTGAACTCATTCGCGGAAAAAAAGTGATGGTAGGGGCGATTGACGTGGCAAGCAATACCATAGAAACACCGGAGGAAGTAGCCAACACCCTGCGCAAAGCGCTACGCTTTGTCGATGCCGACAAGCTCTACCCTAGCACCAACTGTGGCATGGCACCGTTGTCGCGCCAAGTAGCAAGAGGCAAATTAAATGCGCTGAGTGCAGGCGCAGCAATCATCCGCGGAGAACTCTCAGCCTAACTGGCTGCTGCAATACCGTCCCGGTCCGTCGCCCATGGCGACGGACCGATGCCATGTCGAAAGGGAAATGACATGGCCCGATGCATCAGCTTTTTCCCGCTGCTGCCAACGGCCTTCATGTCAGCCGGCCTGCACGGCGCCCAGGCGCACGATGGCGACGTAAATCAACGTTCCTCGCGATAGTAATCGCAGCCCTCGAACGTGGTGCGCAGCGCCTGTTGCAGCTGCGCGTAGCGCTCCGGCGTCAAATTAAAACGCACGTCGATCTGGCCATCGTCATCCATCTGCATGGCCGCCTCGGCATCCATCTGCACCGACAAGCGATTCGGATGCAAGATCACGGCATGCATGTGGCCATACCAGGCAAATTGCTGGCCGCAGTATTCGATGTACGGCTCGTCCATACCCATGGCCACGTCCTGCGCGTCGTATTCTTCGGCGCGCTGCAGCATCAGGTAGACGGGCTCGCCTTTGCCGGGCGCCGCGGCAAGGGTGGTGATCAGGGCGCGGTCTTGATTGACAACAGATAACTCGGTGGCGGTAAATCCTGCGGACATGGCGTGCTTTCAACAAATAGAAGAATCACGCCACCATAGCGCAAAAGTGCCCCGGACGACATAGGGTGCGACGAATATAGCGTGCTGCCCTGGAGCCGCTTGGCCGCCTATCATTGCCGCTCCAATCCATTTTTGCAGGAGAGCGCCTTGATCGCAGCATCTCCCTACACCATTCGCCTGGCCATTCCCGCGCTCGCCACCTATCGGCAGTTGCGCGTTGCCGCCGGCCTGAGCGCGAAAACTACCGAAGCGGCGGCCAAGGGCTTGCCGAACTCCCTGTTTGCCGTGCAAGTACTCTACGGCGACGCCGTAGTGGACATGGGCACGGTCATCGGCGATGGCCAGGCGCAAGCGCTGTACGCGCAGTTCGGTTTCAAGCACACGGTGCCCGCCTCGGTGGGGATGGCGCTGAAACGCTAGGCGCTGACGCTGACGCTGACGCTGATTGTGGATGATGGTTGATGGTTGATGGTTGATGGTTGATGGTTGATGGTTGATGGCTGATGGCCATCGGCGACGGCGCATCATGGCGAGGATTATTCTGGGCGGCACGACGAACTTGCTATAGTAGCGGCAGCGACGCGCTGCGCGTTTGCGCCCCCGGCTCACCCCCTTCAGAAATCAGAGAGATACCATGCTTTACCTGCTTGCCATCGTGATCGTCATCGCCCTGCTGTACTACGTCTTCAGCGGTCGCACGTCCGTCAAACCGCTGCACCAGCCGCTGCTCTCGATGCGCCAGTACCTGCCAGCGATTCCTCCTGGCGCCCCGGCGCAGCACTGGAACGACGCGGGGCGCTTTGCTTCGGAAGTGGAAAACGAATCGATGTACCAGCCCGCTATCGCCAAGCTCGCAGGTGAGCATGGCCCAGGCAATGCGGAAAAAAAATGCCTGGCCCTGCTCGTCTGCGACGATGCCCATCCGTTCCAGGACAAGGCCATCGCCGTCTTCATCGATGGCGAGCTGGTCGGCTACCTGGCGCAGAACGACGCCCTGCGCCTGCACCGCAACCTGGGCCGCCAGGAGCTGGCCGGCCAGCTGACCTCGTGCGACGCCGTCATCCGCGGCGGTGGACTGTGGCACGGCAAGCGCCTGTCGTATGCCGTGTGGCTCGATCTGCAGCCCCATAATTAAGTGAACTCCCGCCACGGCCAACGTTGTTGCGTCACACAAAGGGACGCCGGCACGATGCTGCCGACGCCGATGCAGACCACTGGAAGGGCAAGGAGTTCAAGACCATTATCGGTCGCTGCAGGGCGAGCATATTGATACAGATCAAATAGCTCGCCATTTCCTGGAAATGGCCTTGCAGATAGCCATCGCCAGTATTTTGTTGACGCGTATCACACTGCGCTTAAGGACGTCGCCGCCCGGCACGGCAATGTGCGCGCGACCCACACAGTACTGATGACGCCCCTTGCTGATACCGCACAGATGTAAAAAAGCCGCACCACCGTGACGGATGGCGCGGCTTTTGTCGAGCAGCTGGCGCTTAGGCCTTGCGTTGCGCCACGGCGTCGACGACGCACAGGGCCGTCATGTTGACGATGCGGCGCACGGTAGCCGATGGCGTCAGAATGTGCACGGGCTTGGCGCAGCCGAGCAGGATCGGACCCACGGCGATGCCGTTGCCGGCTGCCGTCTTCACCAGGTTGTAGGCGATGTTGGCCGACTCGATATTCGGCATGACGAGCAGGTTGGCATCGTTCTTCAGTGCCGAGTTTGGCATGATTTTCTGACGCAGCTTGCTGTCGAGGGCCGTATCGCCGTGCATTTCGCCGTCGATTTCCAGGTCCGGGGCGCGTTCCTTGATGATCGCCAGCGCGGCGCGCATTTTTTGCGCCGAGGCGCTGTCGCTGGAACCGAAGTTCGAATGCGACAGCAGAGCCGCGCGCGGCGACAGGCCGAAACGGGTCATCTCTTCGGCCGCCATGATGGTGATCTCTGCCAATTGCTCGGCGTCCGGATTCTCGTTGACGTGCGTGTCCACCATCACCAATTGACGCTCCGGCATGATCAGCACGTTCATGGCCGCATAGACATTGCTGCCGGCGCGCTTGCCCAGCACCTGGTCGATGTACTTCAGGTGCAGCTGGGTGGTGCCGAAGGTACCGCAGATCATGCCGTCGGCGTCGCCCTTGTGGATCATCATCGATCCGATCAGGGTATGGCGGCGACGCATTTCCAGTTTCGCGTATTCCTCGGTGACGCCCTTGCGGCTGGTCATGGCGTAATACGTATTCCAGTAATCGCGATAGCGCTCGTCGAAGTCCGGGTTGATGACGTCGAAGTCGACGCCTTGCTTGAGGCGCAGGCCGAATTTCTCGATGCGCGCTTCGAGTACCGGTGGACGGCCCACCAAGATAGGCCGCGCCAGCTTTTCATCGACCACCACTTGCACGGCGCGCAGCACGCGCTCTTCTTCGCCTTCAGCGTAGACGATGCGTTTGAGTTCGGCCGGCGTCGATTTGGCTTTCAGGAACAATGGCTTCATGAAGGTGCCGCTGCGGTAGACGAATTGCTGCAGGCTATCCGCATACGCTTGCAAGTCCTTGATCGGACGCGTGGCGACGCCCGATTCCTCGGCCGCCTTGGCGACAGCCGGGGCGATCTTGATCAGCAAGCGCGGATCGAACGGCATCGGGATCAGGTATTCAGGGCCGAACGACAGGTTGCTGATGCCGTAGGTAGTGGCCACGATGTCCGACTGCTCGGCATGCGCCAGGTCGGCGATCGCGTGCACCACGGCGATTTCCATCTCGCGCGTAATCGTCGTCGCGCCGCAATCGAGGGCGCCGCGGAAGATGTACGGGAAGCACAGCACATTGTTAACCTGGTTCGGATAGTCCGAACGGCCCGTGGCGATGATGGCGTCGCTGCGCACGGCCTTGACTTCTTCCGGCAGGATTTCCGGATTCGGGTTGGCCAGCGCCAAGATCAAGGGATTCGGCGCCATATTGCGCACCATGTCTTGTTTCAGCACGCCGCCAGCGGAAACGCCGAGGAAAATGTCGGCGTCCGGGATGACCTCGGCCAGGGTGCGCAGCGGCGTGTCTTGCGCGAAGCGTTCCTTGTCCGGGTCCATCAGTTCCGTGCGGCCCTTGTAGACCACGCCGGCCAGGTCGGTGACGTAGATATTTTTCAGCGGGAAGCCCAGGTCGACGATCAGGTCCAGACAGGCCAGCGCAGCGGCGCCTGCGCCCGACACGACCAGCTTGCATTCCTCAATTTTCTTGCCGACGGCTTTCAAGCCATTCAGGATGGCCGCGCCGACGATGATGGCGGTGCCGTGCTGATCGTCATGGAAGACGGGAATCTTCATACGGTCGCGCAGTTGGCGCTCGATGTAAAAGCACTCGGGCGCCTTGATATCTTCCAGGTTCACGCCACCGAAGGTCGGTTCCAGCGAAGCGATGATGTCGACCAGCTTGTCCGGGTCCATCTCGTTGATTTCGATGTCGAAGACGTCGATGCCGGCGAATTTCTTGAACAGTACGCCCTTGCCTTCCATCACCGGCTTCGCGGCCAGCGGGCCGATATTGCCCAGTCCCAGCACGGCCGTGCCGTTGGTGATCACGGCCACCAGGTTGCCGCGCGCCGTATATTTATACACATTCGCCGGATCGATGACGATCTCTTCGCACGGTGCCGCCACGCCTGGCGAGTAAGCGAGCGCCAAGTCGCGCTGGTTGGTCAGTTGTTTGGTGGGCGTCACGCTGATTTTACCGGGGCGCGGACACTCGTGATATTCAAGTGCAGCCAAGCGCAATTGTTGACGCAATTCTTCTTTTTTATCAGATGACGAATCCATGCTGTGCAGCCTTCCTGTTTGGTCGATCGGGTATTCGGGATTTTATCAGACCAATTCTTTCAATCAGCTAGGTATTTTCCGCTAGCCACAGTCTGATATCACGAAAACGTATAACTTACCATTGTAAAGCCATCTGGTGGCATACATAGGATAAGCAATAAAAACTATCAATTATTATACTTCGATTTGTTTTTTAAATGAAAGACCAATAGCACGCTACAGCGGCAGGGCCATACGCATCTCTTCACCGATTGAGCGGGGACGGCGCGTCCCGTCTGGCCCAGCCAGACCAGCGCACTTGCTCCACCAGGGCCATATGCGGCACTGTCAGCGCCGCCAGTCCGACAAACACCAATTGCATCAGGCCCGCTTCCAGTGGAGCGGCGCGCAAACCGTATGCGGCGCCCCCCCCCAGGATGAGCGTGCCCAGCATGGGAAGCAGAGCGGCACGGCCCAGCCTTGTCGTCGATTCAGCGCCAGCGCCAGCATAGTGCCAGGTGCGCACGATGTGGCGCGCGCCATGCATGGCACAAAAAAACACGGTAAATGCCAACAGCGGCGGCGCCAGCAGCGCCAGCGCCGCCGCCGCCGCCATTTCGAGGCCGGTCAGCCAATGCGTGCGGCTTTGCCAGGCTGCTGCCAGCGCCGTTGCCAGCAGCCAAGGCCAGCTGATCTCGTGTAAAAAGCCGGCCAGTAGCATCGCCGCTTGCGGTAACACCAGAAAGGCAAACAGGCGCGCCATCTCGTTTTCATGCAGCAGGGCGGGCAGCACGATCATGGCGCCGCCGTAGAGCAGGCGCGCGACCAAGCTGGTGCCTGGCGCCGGGTCGCCCGAAAAATGCAGCGCCGACAATAGCAGGAAACCGAGCAGGAATAATTGTGGCATCGTGTGCCATATCAGTACCACCAGCAGCCCCGCACTCAAATACGCCAGCGTGAAGCCGCACCAGTGGCGCAATCCGTGCACGCCGTACAGTTCCTGGGCGAACACAATGTCGAGCGCACCGTGTGGCACGCCAAGCAGCAAGATGAGTGCGGCCAGCACCAGCAGACCTGTCGTGCCGCCCAATGCGAGCGCCAGCGCATCAGCAACGACGACGCCCGCAGCCGCGACGCCGGCGGCAATGGCGCAAAACAGCAATCCCTGGATGCGTAGTGCCGTCATGCCGGCAGCACGGCACTGCGGCGCGTCGCCAATCGCTTGAGCGCGATCGGAAGATGGCGCAGGAATGGGCGCGCAGGCAACGCGGCAACGATCTTTGCGCAGTCGGCCAGACTGCCTTGCTCGCTCAGGAAGCGCGTCAGGCAGCCGCTGTCGACCGTGTCGAACAAGCGCAGAAACAGCGCGGGCGCGATGTCCGGCCGGGCCCGCAGCAGTGACAGGAACAGGCCGTCCAGCGCGCGCAGCAGCGGCGGGTCAGCCACATGAGCAAGCGGCAATGCACCTTCGCCGAGCCGGTTGGCGCACAGTTCGGCCCAGCGCTGTATGCGCTGGAATGCGTAACCGGTGGCCGGACGCGCCGCCCCTTGCAGTATGCCGGCCCTGACATAGGTCGGATCGCACTGTGCAGCCGACTGTGCCGCCGACTTTGCCGCCGATAGCTGCAAGCCCATCGGCAGCATGCCATGCTCGTAACGCAGCACCTCGAACCTGGTTGCACCAGTGCAGGCGGCAACGGCCAGTGCGAGTTCGTCCGATAATTGTTTTGGCCTCAGCGGCGTCGGCCCGAATTGCGTCACTTCGATCAGCGCGCGGTGCGCTGACAGAGGCAGCACATAGGTAAACAAGATGCGCTCTAGGCCGGTGCCGCGAAAATCCATCAGCGTCACGCAAGCGGGATCGAATATCGGCGCGCTGCAGACAATTTCCTGACCGTAAAATGACTGCCAGAGCGTGGCCTCTGCGCTGGGCTGCTCACCGATGCCGGCGCCAGCGCGGGTGTCGATGAGCATCGCAGCGCGATAAGCGTTCTGGCGGCAAGTGACATGCCAGGCTTGCTCAGCCTTGCGTGGCGTACCATCGACAGACTCGCCCAGCAGCAGCGTGATGGCCTGATTGCTGGCGACCTTGGCCAGCGCTTCGGTGTAAAACGCATCGGCGCTGATGCGCTGGTAAGGCGTGGCAGAGCAGTCGACCCTGACCTGGCCCGCGTCCGTATGCACGGTCAGCGCATTCCAGCGTTGCTGCACCAGATGGCGCAGCGGCGCTGCCGGCTCGCCCCAGAAACACCAGGTCCGGTCGTTGGTGTAAGCATGGCGCGCTTCGATGATCAGCGTGCGCGGACAGCGCTCGCCAAGCGCGGCCAGGCGCAGCGCCAGGCTCAGGCCGGCGCAACCGCCACCCAATATGATCAGGTCGAATTCAGTGCTCATGTGCCCGTTCGCTGCGCGGCAGCGCATGCTGCAAGTCGGCAAAAGCGTTGTGCAATGCATGATCGTGCCCACGGCTGCTGCGCCAGAAGCGCGGCGTCAGCGCCGCCGTCAGCAAGGCGTGCAGTGTCAGCGCCGCCTTGCTCCTGCCTGGCACCACCGCGCGTCCTTCCCAGAATGCATGGTCACTGCGCCGCAGACGCACACCGATGGCCTGGTACAGGCGCGCTGCGACGAGAATGGCGCCACGCGCGCGCAGCGGCAAGTAGGGCAAACCCTGTTGGCCACTCTGGTAATAGATGTCGGCCTGATCGAGCAAGTCAGCTACGCAGCGGCGCAGCAACGGTTGCAAGGATAGGGCCGGCGCAATCAATTGCTGCGGCGCGAGCGCGCCGATGCGCGACGCCGGCAGGTAGCGTCGTCCGGCGCCTGCATCTTCGCTCACATCGCGGCAAATATTGGTCAGCTGCATGGCAATGCCCAGATCGAGCGCATGGCGCAGCGCCGCCTCGTCGCGTACGCCCAGTACCTGGCACATCATCAGTCCGACCGTGCCGGCTACCCGATAGCAGTAGCGCAGCAAGGCAGCATCGTCTTCGACACGCACCGGCTCCAGATCCGAAGCCACGCCGCGTATCAATTCGAGCATCAGCACCGGTTCGATAGCGCATTCGGCCATCAGACCCAGCACGTCGCGCGTAGCCGGATCATCGGAGATGCCGGCAGCGATCTCGGTGCTCAGCAGCGCCAGCGCACGCTGCGCATCCTCGACCGACGTTGCTTCATCGGCCAGATCGTCGACATGGCGGCAAAAACCGTACAGGCGCGTCGCGCGCGCGGCATGCACCCTGCCCAGCAGGTGGCCGGCCCAGTAGAAGCTGCGTCCTTTCGAGCGCAGCGCGGCGCCGGCGTTCGCTAGCGCGCGCTGTTGTGCTGGCGTGCGCGCCGGCGTCATGTTGCCCGCGTCACTGCGGTCGCGGCTGGAATCAGCGCGTCGACGACCTTGGCCGAGCAGAGCACGCCCGGCAAGCCGGCGCCGGGATGGGTGCCGGCGCCGGTCAGATACAAATTTTTGATGCCTTCGGCGCGGTTGTGGAAGCGAAACCAGGCCGATTGCCGGAACAGCGGCGCCACTGAAAAGCCGGAACCGTGCACGCTCAGGTAATCGTGCTGGAAGTCTTCGGGCGTCTTGAAGAAATCGGCGGTAATGCTTTCCTGTAAGCCTGGCAGCAAGGTCGCATCGAGCGCGGCGACGATGCGGTCGCGCAGCAGCGGCCCTTGCTCTTGCCAGTTGATGCCGCCTTGCAGATTCGGTACCGGGCACAGCACGTAAAAACTGTCGCAGCCGGCCGGCGCAAAACTGGGGTCGGTGGCGGTAGGCCGGTGCAGGTACAGCGAGAAGTCATCGGCCAGCACCTTGCGCTCAAAAATATCCTTCAGCAACTCGCGGTAGCGTTCGCCCATCGAAATGGTATGGTGTGCAACATCGGGATAGGTGCGTGTAGTGCCAAAATAGAGCACAAACAATCCCATCGAATAATGCGCTGCGGCCAGTTTCAGACGCGCCGACAGCGCCTGCTGACGCGGTTTAAGCATGGCACCATACAAATGCGCCGCATCGGCATTCGATACCACCAGATCGGCGTTCAGCAGTGTGCCGTTTTCCAGTTGTACGCCGGTAGCCTTGCCTTGTTCGACGCGGATCGAACTGACGGTCGTGTTGAGCTGGACCAAAATACCATGGCGCTGCATCAGTTGGCCCAGCGCAGCCGTGATCGCGCCGGTACCGCCCATCGCAAAATGGACGCCGTAGGCGCGCTCCAGAAAATGGATCAGGCCATAAATGCTGGTGGTATTGAATGGATTGCCGCCCACCAGTAGCGGCTGGATTGAAAACGCCTGGCGCAGTTTCGGGCTCGTCAGATAGCGCGACACCAGGCCCCACACGGTCTGGTAACTACCGAGCCCGATCAGGCGCGGGATCTGGCGTAGCATCGTGACCAGCCGGTCGAATGGCTGGGCAGACAATTCGGTGAAGCCGACCGCAAAGATACGTTTTGAATGGGCCAGCAAGGCGAGGTAACCGTCGCAGTCGCGCGGCTCGATGCGGGCGATTTCGGCCATGGTCTGTTCGAGCGTGCCGCCGTAATCGAAGGTGTCGCCATCGGCGAAACGGAAGCGATACCAGGGCGTGAGCGGCACCAGCGTCAGATGGTCGGCCATGCGTTCGCCGAACAATTCGAACAGTTCTTCGAACAGGAATGGGGCGGTAATGACGGTCGGCCCGGCGTCATGCCGGAAGCCGTCGCGCTCGAACACCTGAGCGCGTCCGCCGAGCGCACCGCTGCGATCGAGCAGCGTGACCCGGTAACCCTTGGCGCGCAGCCTGAGCGCTGCCGCAATACCGCCAAAGCCGGCCCCGATGACGATGCCGTGCGCTTGTTCGTGCATGTCGGTGTCTCTCATAAGCGCTGCGCCAGACGCTGTATCAGCGTCGTGAGCAAATCGCCGGTGCCACCAGGCAGTTCGGCGGCGGCAGCGGCGGCGCACCCGAAATGGTGCTGTGCCAGCTTCACTGCGGCGGCGCGGGCAGACGCTTGTCCGCCTGCTTGCAGCATCAGCACGATGTTGAATGAGCGCGCTATCTTCAGCGGGTCCGAATCGATGTCGATATCGTCGATGTCATCAACGATCTGATAGCCGATGGCAAAGCTTTCGGCAGCGTATCTGGCGTTCGGCATGGCCTCGGCGCGCCCGGCAGCAAGCAGCGCGAGTTCCGTCGGCAAGCTCAGCAGGGCGCCCGATTTTGCCCTCGCCATCGATTCATAGCTGGCGACGTCGTCATGCTGCGGGCCGGCCAGATCTAGGCATTGGCCGTGGATCGCTTTGCTCGTATGCGCCAGCGTCAGGTTCAGCAGCGCCGGCAGGAGGCTCGTTTGGGTGACTGCACCAAGTGCGCCGTAGGCCATTGCCAGCATCAAATCGCCGGCGCAAATGGCCGTGTTGTCGCCAAACGCCGACCAGACAGTGGCTACGCCGTGGCGCAGCAGGTCACGGTCTTGCAAGTCGTCGTGTATCAGCGAAGCGTTGTGCAGAAGTTCTACTGTGGTGGCGATGGCGACGATATCGCCAGGCGCCAGTTGCAGACTCAGCCCGGCATGGATGGCCAGGCGGGCGCGCACACGCTGGCCGCCACTGCGCAGATGGCAGGCAGCGGCAGTGGCCGCGTCCGATGGCGGCATGTGCGAGGCGACGCTATGGAATAAGTCAAGTTCGACCGCATCGAGCAAACTCCCGAAGGTGGCCACCGCAGTGGCGGGGGCGGGCCTTGGAATGAGCACCTGATGAGGTGATGGTATGGCTTGCGCGTACATGGTTTCGCTCCAGCGACGAGGAAAATTGCGCCGGGACCGACGGCCCCGGCGCATCAACATCCTACTTGTGAAGCTTACGCGTTACCGCCTTGCTTGTGTCCAGAGGCGGGGGCGACGGCATGCTCGTCGGCGGCCGACTTGCGGACCGCGATCATGTAGATCAGTACGCCGAATGCCGCTTTGGCTACGATATCAGCGACCGTGTATCCCACCTGAACGGCGGTGGTGGCAGCGCCGCCAGTAAAGCCTATCATCGGGAAAATGAAGACGACCGGATAAAAGCACCACGACAACACGGTCACCCAGCGTGCGGCACTGACCAGGCCGCGTGCCGATTCCGGCTGCGATGCGATCGATTTTTTCAGGCCGAAGAACAGGTCATAGACAATGATCAGGAACGGGATCATGGCCAGCGTCCACCAGAGCCAGCGCGTGCCAGGAACACCGGAAATTTCACCGGGGTAACCGAGCACAACCATCAGTGCGGCCAGCAAGCCCAGCTTGGTGCTTTTTGCCACGGTTTCCGTTGGCGATAAACGCATTACCAGGATCAGTTCGATCAGCAGCAGCGGCACCGTCAGCAGCCAGTCGACGTAACGATAGGCATCGTTAAATTTGATGCCCGTCGCCGTTACCTGTCCTGCCACCACGGTGTACGACTCTTCCCACGAGGCGAAAATACGGATGTAGTGGTAGGCGGCGATCAGTGTCACCAAACCGGTGATGGTGAGGGCCGTCTTGTAGGGCGCCGCCACCTGTGAGCGTCCGAGGAAAAAGAAGATCGTTGCCGCTCCCATGACGGCAATGGCGAATGAAAACGCGTTATATACCAGTTCGAATTGTCCTACTGTGATTAGATCCACGGTTACTCCGATGATGGTGATGTTGCTAGTTGGTTGCTTTCTTCCCGATGCAAAACGGATCTGTTGCCGATCCGCCTGCCTGTATCAAAGCCATCATTCGGGAACTCTTTCGGTACCACACTCGGCAGTGCGCGTGGCTTCGGCCGCGGCGATGAAACGCATGATCCCCGCAGTGTAATGCCGGTCGGGACAACAGTTGCCCCGGAGCGCGTCTTTCACAAACTGCACTGCCACCAGGGACTCAAATAGTGCCGGTGATGCATCGAGTTCCTCAATGGCAGCCTGAAATGCGGTATCGCTAATGTCTTCTTCGAGCAGTTGCAGTACATATTCCATGCTGTCGCTGTTTGCTATCGAATTCAAAAAGACCTCACTGAAATGGCTTTGCTTAATATTGGACGTATATCCGAACTAATAGTTGCACGTGCGCGGAAAATAAGTGAACGCACCGTATTGAGTGGCATGCATAGTTGCGTCGCAATTGCTTGATAGCTCAAGTCATCGCGCTCGCGCAAAAGGAAGGCGCTGCGCATGCTCGGCGTCAGGTTTTCGATGGACTGTTCAATGCCGGCCGCCAGTTGCGCGCCGCACAAGTGCTCGTCGGGACCGGGTGCGTGACCTTTCCAGCTCGCATTATCCTGCAGCACCATCGTTTCTGTCAGCAGATCCATCGGGATCGAATTTTCGTCTTGCTCCTGGCCATCCCTGAAATAAGACATTGTCAGGTTGCGGGCGATCGCATACAGCCAGGTCGAAAACGCACTTTCGAAACGAAACTCGGGCAAACTGCGGTATGCGCGCAGAAACGCTTCCTGTGTCAGTTCTTCTGCCACTGCGTTATTGCGCACCGAAGCGTTGATCAGCGCGGCAACCCGGCGCTGGTATTTTGTTACCAGCACTTCGAATGCGCGCAAGTCACCACTGCAAAAGCGCCGGATCAACAAGTTGTCAACTTTACCGATCTCTGAAAGTTCAGGTTGCGAGTGCGTCTGCAACGATCTCGACATCATGTTGGCCTCGTTATATTTACAACATTGGATTTGGACGTAGCGCGTTCTCATTTGCCAAATATTGAAGACATAGTAACAATATTTCCAATAAGTCGTCGGGCGTAGCTTATTTAGTTATGTATAAGGTATTTCAAATTTACTGCCCTATCGAGGATGGGCATGGTCAGCTGCTTGCAGTGACAAAGACCTGTATTCCGGGCCAGCCTATAATAGCCAGGCCCCACCATCACTCAACGAACAGACTACGCCATGGCCCTACAAGACGCGCTTTCCGAATTCGACCTGATCAAACAATATTTTGTACGCCAGCGCCCCAGCCGGGCCACTCTGGGCATCGGCGACGATTGCGCCCTGCTCACCCCCGGCGCCGGCAAGCAGATCGCCATCTCCTCGGACATGCTGGTCGAGGACCGGCACTTCTTTGCCGGTGCCGACGCCCGCATGCTGGGCCACAAAAGCCTGGCCGTGAACCTGTCTGACCTGGCCGCCATGGGCGCGCGTCCCGTGGCATTTACCCTGGCCCTGGCCCTGCCGCAAGCCGAGCGCGCCTGGCTGGCAGGCTTTGCCGAAGGTCTGTTTGCGCTGGCCGATGAATTCGGCTGCGAACTCATCGGCGGTGACACCACCAAGGGTGCCTTGAATATCTGCATCACCGTGTTCGGCGAACTGACACCGGGCCAGGCGCTGCGCCGCAGCGCGGCCGTGGCGGGCGACGATATCTGGGTCAGCGGGACTGTCGGCGATGCGCGCCTGGCGCTGGCCGGCTACCGCATGGAGCAGGCGCTGACACCAAACGAGCTGCTGACGGCAGCGGCGCGCATGCACACGCCCACGCCGCGCGTGACACTAGGCTGCGCTTTGGCCGAGCATGGTCTGGCGCATGCGGCCATTGATATTTCCGACGGCCTGGTGGGAGATCTGGGTCATATCCTGAAAGCGTCGCAAGTCGGTGCCACAATCGATGTCGATGCGCTGCCAGCCGGCCCCGTGCTGGCGCAGCAAGAAACCGGCCTGCGCCGCCGCTACACGGCCGCCGGCGGCGACGATTATGAGCTGTGTTTCACGGCACCGGCAGCGTCGCGCGAGGCCATCGCCGCCCTGGCGACCAGCTGTGGCACGCCCGTCACCCGGGTCGGCTGCATTCAGGCGCAAAGCGGCTTGCGCCTGGTCGATGCGGCCGGCTTGCCACTCGACCTGCAACTATCGTCCTTCGACCATTTCAGCGACTAACGACGGCAATGCAGACGACAATGCAGACGACAATTAAACCGGCTACCGCAGCGCCGCGCGCGCCAGCCCAGGCTGGTTCACCATCCAGTAGTGCTGGAAGGCCAGGCGGATGTTGTCGCGCAGCTCGGTGTCATCCCAGGGCTTGGTATAAAAACGGTAAATCGCACCACGGTTGATCGAGTCGAGCACCGCTTCGAAGCCCGTGTAGCTCGACAAGATGATGCGTATGGTTTCCGGATACAGTTCCTTGACCTTGCTCAAAAATTCCGTGCCGCTCATGCTGGGCATGCGCTGCTCGCAGACGATGACGTGCACGCGGTGCAGCGCCAGCATCTCGAAGCCCTCGCCTGGCGTGCTGGCCGTGAGGATCTGATATCCCTCAGGGCGGAGCAGGCGGTGCAGCGACGACAGCACGTTGACGTCATCGTCGACGATGAGCAGAGTTTGCGCCGGCTGCGCGGTGGGATCAAGACCGGGCGGCAGGCCGGCGCCGACAACAATCATCTGCCCCAGTTCCAGCGCGGGCAAGGCGCGGCTGAAATACAAGCCCTGGATCTCGTCGCAGCGGTTACGCCGCAGATATTCGAGCTGCGGGCGCGACTCAACGCCCTCGGCCACCACCCTCAGTTTCAGGCTATGCGCCATACTGACGATGGCCAGCGCGATGGCAGCGTCGTTCGGATTGCTGGTGATGTTGCGTACGAAGGCGATATCGATTTTCAGCTTGTCGATGGGGAAGCGCTGCAAGTACGCCAGGCTCGAGTAGCCGGTGCCGAAATCGTCGATCGCCACCTTGACGCCGATTTTCTTCAATTTCCCCAGTACGACGATGGTGTGTTCGGCACTCGACATCAGCGCCGTTTCCGTCAGTTCCAGCTCCAGCAGTTCAGGCGCCACGCCATACTGCGCCAACGCGCACGTCACCTCGCCTTCCAGGTCGCCTTCGGCAAACTGGCGGCTCGACACATTCACGGCCACGTGCACGGGCCCCACTTCGCTGTCGCGCCACTCGGCGATCTGGCGGCAGGCGGCCTGGATCACCCAGGCGCCCACGCGTACGATCAAGCCCGTATCTTCCAGCACCGGCACGAATTCGGCCGGCGCCACCAAGCCGTAGCCAGGGCGACGCCAGCGCAGCAGCGCTTCGACACCGCTGATGCCGCCCGTGCGCAAGTCCACCTTGGGCTGGTAGTACAGGATGAATTGTTCGTGTTCGATGGCATGGCGCAGCGCCAGTTCCAGGTCAAGGCGCACCAGCACCTGCACGTTCATGCCGGCCGTGAAAAAGCGGTAGCCGTCGCGCCCCGCCTGCTTGGCGCCGTCCATGGCCGTATTCGCGTATTTAATCAGCGTTTCCGGGTCGGTGGCGTCGGCCGGATACATGGCGATGCCGATGCTGGCCGTCAGGGTGGCTGCATGGCCGCGCAAGTCGAATGGTGCGCGCAAGGCTACACGCACCTGATTGGCCACGACCACGGCGTCCTGCTGGTTACGGCTCATGCTCAGGATCAACGCGAATTCGTCGTTGCCCAGGCGCCCCACCGTGTCGCGCAGGCGCACGCATTGAACCAGGCGGTTGCTGAACTGGCGCAGCAATTCGTCGCCCAGCGCCGCGCCCAGGGTATCGTTGATGCTCTTGAAACGGTCGAGTCCGATGCACAGCACCACGATGCGCCATCTTTTTTCCTGTGCCAGTTCGACGGCCTGGGCCAGCGCCTGGTAAAACAGGCTGCGGTTAGGCAACCCAGTCAAGCCATCGTAATGGGCCAGGTGCTTCAATCGCTCCTGCGCCTGGCGCCGCTCGCTGATGTCGCGCGCCACGGCAATCAGCAGCAGGCCACCGGGGCCCTGTCCGCCTGCCACGGGCGCTTGTACATACCAGTGCCAGCCCAGTTCCACGGGCACCAGGCTCAGGTCGCACCGCAGCAATTCGCACTCCGTCACTTCCATGGCCAGCTGGACCGGGCCGTCCGGCAGCGCGGTCAGGGGCGCCGATGGCGGCGACGGCAACAAGGTGCCGGGCGCCAGCGCCAGCAGCTCGCCGCGCGCATAGCCGAGCAGGCGGCACGCGCCGTCGTTGACGTCGACCAGGGTCATGCACAGCACATCGACCAGGAAGATGGCGTCGCTGGTGGCATCCATGGCGCCGCGAAAGCGCTGCAGCTCGGCAGTGCGCTGGCCCACCGTACGTTCGAGCAGCGTGTTGTAGTGATGCGCGGCGCGGTGCAGCAGCCGCACTTCGAGCA
Source organism: Janthinobacterium sp. CG_23.4 (assembly GCF_029892305.1). Classification (NCBI taxonomy): domain Bacteria; kingdom Pseudomonadati; phylum Pseudomonadota; class Betaproteobacteria; order Burkholderiales; family Oxalobacteraceae; genus Janthinobacterium; species Janthinobacterium sp. CG_23.4. Next base: position 4,286,734 of record NZ_JARXUX010000001.1, read on the forward strand.
TGTTGCGGATGCGCGTGAGCACTTCGAGCGCGTCGAACGGCTTGCTGATGAAGTCACGCGCGCCCGCTTCCAGCGCGGCCAGCTTGGCCTCAGGGTCGGCGGCGATCACCAGCACGGGCAGATAGCCTTCCAGCTCCAGCGGGCGCAGCGCATCCATCACGGCATAGCCGCTCATGGCAGGCATGACCAGGTCGAGAATGATCAGGTCAAACTGGTGGCGCTGGTGCAGGCCGACTACGGTGCGCGCATCGAGGGTGCTGGTAATGGCCGTATAACCACCGCTGCCGAGTAGATGCTCGAGCAGGCGTACATTGACTTCATGGTCGTCGACGATGAGAATTTTAGCCGCGTAAATATCGGCCTGGCTGATCATGGCGCCCACTTGCCTTGCCGCTGGCGCTGCTGCGCCACATAGGCCAGGGTACTGTTAATCGCCTCGGTAAATTCATCGAGGTTGATCGGCTTGGTAAGATAGCGGTAAAAGCCCAGCGCCATGCTGCGCTCCACATCGCCGGGCATGGCGTTGGCCGTCAAAGCGATGACAGGAATATGCGCCGTGCGCGGATCGGCGCGCAGTAGTTTCAACGCATCCGTGCCGTTCACATGCGGCAGGTTGATGTCCATTAAGATCAGCTGCGGCAAGTGACTGCGTGCCATCTCCACGCCCAGGCGGCCATCCCTGGCCGTCAGCAACTGCAATCGGGGGCAGTAGCGCACGATTTCCTCGACCAGGGTCAGGTTGGCGGGGTTGTCTTCCACATACAGCAAGGTGACGGGCGCGCTGTTCTCAAGCAAGGCGCCGGCCAGGTCAGGTCGCGACAAGGCCGGGGCCACGGGAATGGGCACGGCATCGACTATGCACAGCTCGATCCAGAAAGTGCTGCCATCGCCAAGCGTGCTCGACACGCCGATGCTGCCATCCATCAATTCCACCAGGCGCTTCGTCACTACCAGGCCAATGCCACTACCTTCTTCGGTGCCGCCCTCCTGCCCCAGCCGGTTGAAGGGCTGGAACAGCAGCGCCACCTGTTCTGCATTCAAGCCCAAGCCCGTGTCACGCACGCTGATGCGTACCCGTCCGCCGACCTGCGGCGCGCAATCGATGGTCACCTGCCCCTGCTCGCGGTTGTACTTGAGCGCATTCGACAGCAGGTTCAACAAAATCTGCTTGAGGCGGGTGCGGTCGGCCAGCACGTTGCAGGTGCAGGCATCGGGGAAGACCATGCCGATGCGGCGCTGGGTGGCCAGCGGCGCGATCATGTCGTGGCATTCCTGCAAGATGGCGTCCAGGCCCACAGGTTCGAGCGACAGGCTGAGCGTGCCCGACTCCACCTTCGCCAGGTCGAGGATTTCATTGATCAATGTCAACAAATGGCGTCCCGATTTAAGGATATGGCCGGCAAACTCCTTCTTTTGCTGCAGGGTCGACGGCAGGCGGTCGGAACTGAGGATTTGCGCGAAGCCCAGGATAGCGTTCAGCGGCGTGCGCAATTCATGGCTCATCGACGACAGGAACGCCGACTTGGCATAGTTGGCGCTGCGCGCCTCCTCCATCGCCATGGCCAGTTCCGCATTCGTCATTTCAAGCTGCATCGTGCGCTCGTGCACGCGCACTTCGAGCTCCTGATTCAGGCGCATGACTTCCCGCTGCGCCTGGGTGCGCTGCTCGCCTTCGCGCGCCAGTTCGCCGTTCGAGCGCTCCAGCGCATGCGTGCGCAGCTCGATCTCGGCCAGCATCTTGTTGAAGGAATCGACCAGCTGCGCCACTTCGTCGACGCTGAGCTTGCGCGCGCGGCGCGAGTAGTCGCCCGTCTCGATCACGACACGCGCCACATCAGCGATATCGAGGATGGGCTGCGTGATGACAAAATCGAGGCGACGCAGCAGCAACAAGGCCACCAGCAGCGCCAGCACCGTCACGCCCAGCGCCATGGCCAGATAGTCGGCCGTGCGGCCGGCAAGCTCATAATCGGCACGCAGATAGACGGTGCCCAGCAGTTCGCCATTGTCAACGATGGCCCTGAACAGTTCCAGCGAGCTGCCCTGAATGGTTTCGCCTTCCTTGCCCGCCTTGTCTGGCAGCTCGCCCACGCGCTCATTCGCGCGGTAGCTGGCAAACAGACTGCCATCGGCCTTGTAGAGGGCGCCGGCCGTCACGCGCGGACGGATGCGCATCAGGTTGAGGTTTTCCAGCGCCAAGCGCTCGTCATCGAAGGTCAGCGCGGCCGAACTCATGTGCCCCAGCAACTCGGCCTGGGTACTGATATCGGTCACCAGGTTGCGGTGGTAGGCGCGCAAGTCATAGACGACGATGGTGGCCAGCGAAATGACGAGCGCCACCAGGGTCGTCAGCAAGACTACCGACATCAGTTTGTGACGAATGGAACGCAGCCTGATCATGCTTATGCGCCCCCCGTCTGCACGCGGTACGCAGCGAGCAGCATGCGCGCACTGATGCGGATATGCGCCTGCGCCACCGGTTTCAGGGCCACGTCGAAGCGCACCTTGTCTTCGGCCATCACGAAATTGATCATGCTGCCCATCGCATAGACCTCTTCCGAATCGGAGACCGTCAGTAACGCCAGGCCACGGCTAGCGGCCAGCATCTCGTGCAGTATCGCCTTGTCGAGCACGCCCAGGTACAGCACGTGCAGCCCGGCCAGCGTTTCGCCGCGGCGTACCTTTTTTACCTGCACGGCGCGACCATTGACGCTGTGCCCGGCCACGCTCTGTTCGAGCTGCTCGGCCAGCGCATCGGCGCCCGCCACGCCAATCACCAACGCAGAGTCTGGCCGCAAAAAACTGCCGTCCGGCCACTCGACATAACCGGCAAACCTATACAGGTACGCGGCCTTGACTTGGCGTTCCAGTTCGCCCTGCATCTGCGCCAGCGCATCGGCGCATAGCAGGCTAAGGAGCAGCAATAGCCAGCCCCAGCGCAGAGGGTGGCGCTCTGCGCCGCGCAAGGGGCGACGCAGGGCGCCAGAATGACGCCACCAGGAACAGTTCAGAATTGCCATGACAACCGAGTAAAGATAATGCGTACGAAGGCGCGGCACCATGCCGCGTACCTATTCGGGCGATGCGCACCAGGGTGGCGCAGCGACAGAGCGCCCGTCATCCCGAAGTGGTAGCAAATGTATAAAAGAGTGTACGCATTTTCGCTGTTAAAGGGGAAACTTTCTTTTACCGGCGGTCATGCTACAGTCTTGCCACCCTTCCACATCGCATGCAGGAGTCCTCCATGAGCAACGCACTCGTTCCCCTCTCTAACGCAGTCGGCCTGGCCTTGCAGGCCAAGGGCCTGCTGCTGGCCACGGCCGAATCGTGCACGGGCGGCGGCGTGGCGCAGGCCGTCACCGACATCGCCGGTTCGAGCGCCTGGTTCGAACGGGGCTTCGTCACCTATTCCAATGCGGCCAAGAGCAGCATGCTGGGCGTGCCCGCCGAGCTGATCGCCGTACACGGTGCCGTCAGCGAGGAAGTGGCCGCCGCCATGGCACAAGGCAGCTTGGCCCACAGCAATGCCCAGGTCGCCATCTCGACCACGGGCATTGCTGGACCCACGGGCGGCGTGCCGGGCAAGCCTGTCGGCACCGTCTGCTTTGGCTGGGCCGTGGACGGGCGCGTACAGACGCAGCGCAAGGTGTTTGCAGGCGACCGCCAGGCCGTGCGCGAGCAGGCGGTAGCGCACGCCCTGCAAGAACTGCTACGCTTTCTTGACTGAGCTCGGCGCTGCAGGCTTTCTCGAGACAGGACAATGGCACTGCATCCTGGTTCATACTATCGGGGGAGATTTTTCACACAAAACTTGCTCTATATCAATGGTATCCTGACTGGCATCATCAGCAGATCGCTGTTGCGCGTGGCATCGTTGCAAACGATGGCGCGCAACATGCCAGTGGTGGCCTGACGCGCGCCGCTGTCACGGATCTTTGATAGTCACTGACGCAACAACTTGGAGTAGTCGCAATGCAAAACACGGTACATTTCATCCTGCAGGGCAAGGGCGGCATTGGCAAGACCCTGGTATCGACCCTGCTGGCCCAGTGGCTAAACGGCAAGGACGACCTGCCTTTGCGCTGCTATGACACCGATCAGGAAAACGCCACGTTCTCGCGCTACAAGGCGATGCAGGTCAAGCATGTGCCGGTGATGACGGATGCGCGCAACATCGACCCGAAACGCTTTGACGCGCTGATGATCGACATCCTCGAAACAGACGGCAACTGCGTGATCGACAATGGCGCAAATACCTTTTCACCGCTGATGGGCTATCTGCTGGAAAACGACTGCTTCTCGCTGCTCGAAGAATCGGGCCGCAAGGTCTACATCCACACCATCGTCGGTGGTGGCGATACCCTGCACGACACGGCCACGGGCTTTGTTGCCACGGCGCAAGCGACGAAAGTGCCACTGGTGCTGTGGCAAAACGAACACTTCGGCCTGCTGCAATCGGCATCCGGCAAGCAGTTTGTCGAATCGCAGTCGTATGCCGACAACCGCGCGCGCGTCAGGGGCAGCATTACCTTGAGCCAGCGCAATCCCGACACCTTTGGCGCGGATATCAAGAAAATGAACACGGCCCGCCTGACGATGCAGGAAGTGCTGCAAAACGATAAGTTCAACATCATGGAAAAGCAGCGCATCAAGGTGGTCTACCGCGACATCTTCGAACAACTCGACAAGGTGCAATGGTAGATGGACCAGCATAAACTGCGCAGCCACGTGTTCGACAAGACGGGCATCAAGATCGACGTTGACGACCCGATATTCGCCCTGGTGGCGCTGAACGAAGCGGTGCTGGCGGAAACCGTCGAGCGCCAGCTGGCCCTGCTGGACGCTGCCACGCAAGCGCTGGCGGCGCAGGCACGCGCGGCGGGCGGCTTGCCGCCCTTGCCAGCGGCGGCCATGGCCCAGCCGACAGCCGAATTGGAATTGCCCGTGTCCGCGCCCGTGTCTGCGCCATCGCCAGCCGGGCCGGCCGGCTTCACGCCGCGCGAATGGCGCCTGCTGGGCGCGGCCGCCATCGTCTCCCTCGCCTGTGCGCTGCTGGTACTGGGCGGCGCGGCCCTGCTGTATAAACCCTAGCACCATCACTGCGCCAGCGACGCGCATGCCGCAGCGTCTCCCCTCACCTTCGCCTGGAAACATGCATGAAACCGATCAAACTGTTGGCCATTCCCGCCCTGATGCTGTCGCTGTACGGCACCCCGCTCAGCCTCGCCCAGGCCGCCGCTGCGGCCGTCGCGACGCCAGCGACGACCGTGCCAAATGTTGCCTACGAAAAATACACGCTGCCGAATGGCCTCGATGTGATCCTCGTGGAAGAGCATAAATTGCCCGTCACGGCTGTCAATATCTGGTACCACGTGGGGCCGGCCAATGAAGCGCCCGGCCTGACGGGCTTTGCGCATTTGTTTGAACACATGATGTTTGCCGCCACCAAGCATGTGCCACGCGGCATGGCCGATCAGTTGCTCGAAGGGGCAGGCGCCACCGATTCGAACGGCAGCACCGATTTCGACCGCACCAATTATTTCGACACGGTACCGTCGAACCAGCTGGAACTGGCCCTGTGGGCCCATTCCGACCGCATGGGCTATCTGCTGGACGTGCTCGACCAGACGGCGCTGACCAACCAGCAAGACGTGGTGCGCAACGAGCGCCGCCAGAGCGTGGAAAACGCGCCCTACGGCATCGTGCAGGAAGCCCTGTACCACCAGCTGTTCCCCAAGACCCACCCGTATTACGCCAGCGTCATCGGTACGCATGCGGACATCCAAAACGCCAAACTGGCCGACATCAAGGAATTCTTTAGCAACTACTATGGCCCCAACAACGCCAGCCTGGTGATCGCCGGCAACATCGACAAAGCGAAAACCAAGGAACTGGTCAACAAATACTTTGGCAGCTTCAAGAGCGGCCCGGCCGTGGCCAAGCCCGCTGTGGTGACGCCGCCCATCACGCAGGAACGCCGCCTCGTGGTGCAAGACCGGGTCGAGCTAGCGCGCGTCTTCATGGCCTGGCTGACGCCGTCCGCCTACGCCAAGGATGATGCGGAACTGTCGATGGCGGCGCACATCCTGGCCGGCGGCAAGTCCAGCCGCCTGTACAAGTCCTTGGTGTACGACAAGCAGATCGCGCAGGACGTGGGCGCCAACCAAAGCTCGAACGCCCTCACCTCCGTGTTTAGCATCGACGTGACGGCCCGCCCCGGCCACCTGCCCGAGGAAATCGAGCAAGCCATGCAAACGGAACTGGAGCAATTGCGCACCCAAGGGCCTGACGAGAAGGAAATCGAGCGGGCCCGCAACAGCATCGAGACCGCCATGCTGAGCCAGGTGGAAAAAGTGGGCGGCCGCGCCAACATGATGAATCAGTACAACCAGTACCTGGGCGACCCGGGCTACTTGGCCAAGGATATCGAACGCTACCGCCAGGTGACGGCGGCCGGCGTGCAGCGCGCCGTCGACACCTATCTGAAAAACCAGTCGCGCGTGGTCGTGTATGGCGTGCCCGGCACGCCGGACCTGGGCGCGGAAGTGCCGACGCCGGCACCGGGCAAGGTCAAGGCGGCGCCAGGCACGGCCATCAATGCGGACCAAGCATGGCGCCGAGCCGTGCCGAAGGCGGGTCCGGCGCCGAAGATTGTGCTGCCGCAAGCGACGTCCTTCACCCTGAGCAATGGCTTGACGGTGATCCACCATTACAACCCGGCCGTGCCGCTGGTGGCGAGCCAGTTGGTCATCAAAAGCGGCTCGGGTGCCAACCCGCTGGCGCAGCCGGGCTTGTCTGGCTTTACAGCGCAATTGCTGCAGGAAGGCACGGCCACGCGCAGCGCGCCGCAGATCGCCGATGATGTGGCGCAACTGGGCGCTTTCCTGGGCACCGGTTCCGACGCAGATGCCTCGTTCGCCCAGCTGACGTCGCTGAAGACCACCTTCCCGCAAGCGCTAGACGTGCTGGCCGACGTGGTACTGCACCCGCAATTCCCCTCAGCCGAAGTGGAGCGCCAGCGCGCCAGCCGCATCGGCGAACTGGCACAGCAGCGCGAAAACGCGGCGGCCGTGGCGGCCCGCGTGGAAGCGGCAGCCCTGTATGGCCCGCAACATCCGTACGGCACCACCGAGCTGGGCACGGAAGCGGCCCTGACAGCGACCAGCGGCGCCGACTTGCAAGCGTTCTGGCAGCAGCATTACGTGCCCAATAATGCGGCCCTGATCGTCTCGGGCGATATCGGCGCTGCCGAATTGAAGGCGCTGGCCGAAGCCAAGTTCGGCAGCTGGAAGGCGGGCCCGGTGGCGCCGTCCGTGACGGCGGCGCCGGTCACGACGAAAGCCCGCCTGATCCTGGTCGACAAGCCGGGCGCGCCGCAAACGGCCATGCGCATATCGAGCATCGGCGTGGCCCGCACGACGCCCGACTATGCGCCGCTGCAAGTGATGAACGCGGCGCTGGGCGGCTTGTTTACCAGCCGGCTCAGTAATAAGCTGCGCGAAGAGAAGGGCTACACCTATGGCGTGCATTCGCAATTCGAGTACCGCAGCGAGCCGGGGCCGTTCTCGATTGCCGCCGGCGTACGCACCGACGTGACGGGCCCGGCCGTGTCGGAAACCTTCAAGGAAATCCGCGCCATGATCGCCCAGCCCCTGACGGCCAAGGAATTGTCGAATGCGCGCAATTCGCAGGTGCTGTCGCTGCCGGGCCAGTTCGAGACGAATGCCAGCATCAGCGCCAGCCTGGCCAACGCGTATATCTACGGCCTCGGCCTCGACTACTATGCGACCTTGCCGCAGCGCTTTGCGGGGGTGACGGGCAAGCAGGTGCAGCAGGTGGCGAAGAAATACCTGCAGCCGGAAAAGCTGATCGTCATCGGCGTGGGCGACAAGGCGAAGATCGCGCCGCAATTGTCCAAGCTGAAACTGGCGCCGGTGCAATTGCGCGATGCTGAAGGTAACGTCAAATGATATTTATGGGGCTAGTCCTGTCAGGGGAATGTGTCCCAATGGGACGCATGCCGATTCCGAAGGAACTGGCCCCACATATCAAAGCTTAGCGGCGCTTGAACAGCGCCGCTTTATCGACCAGTGCAGCAATCGCCACACCGGCCGTGTAGGCGATCAGGTCGACCCAGCCAAAGGTGGAGCCCAGCACCAGGTGGCCCAGCGGATGCGCGCGCAGCTCGACGATCCAAGGCGCCTGGACCAACTGGCCAAATTCGACGCCAAAGCAGATCAGCAGACAATACAGCGCCAGCTGCCACGTGCGCATGCGCGTGGCGATGGCGCCGAGCGCAAAGACGATCATCATGGCCCACAGGGCGTCGCCCGGATACTTGCCGAGGGCGGCAGGAAGCAATTGGGGATAGGCGCGCGAGGCCAGGCCCAGCGCAATGACAGCCACGGTTGCGCCCACCTGCAGCAGGCGGCGGCGTTCAGGTTTTACCAGGAACATATTTCCATTCAAAGGCACAATACAGGCCGAACCATTACGGCCCAGTATGGCGGTATTGTACTGCGCCTGCCGCGTCTGCCTCGCGCATATTTCGCCGGGGTAAATTCAAGCGCTCCCCTGCGGCAGCGCCGGTGAGGCGCGACCACCTGCGCAGCCGCGCCCGACAGGCCGACACTCAGTCGCCCAAGCCCGCATACAGCGCCGTACTCAGGTAACGCTCGCCAAACGACGCGATGATGGTGACGATGGTCTTGCCCGCGTTTTCCGGACGGCGCGCCACTTGCAGCGCGGCCCATAGGGCGGCGCCCGACGAGATGCCGACCAGCAAGCCTTCATCGCTGGCGGCCAGGCGCGCGGTGGCGAACGCGTCGTCGCTCTTGACGCAAATGATTTCATCGTAGATGGCGGTGTTCAACACATGCGGCACGAAACCGGCGCCGATGCCCTGGATCGGGTGCGGCCCTTTCGTGCCTTTCGACAGCATCGGCGACGCTTCCGGTTCCACGGCAATCACTTGCAGGCCAGGCTTGCGTTCCTTGAGCGCTTCGCCGATACCGGTAATCGTGCCGCCCGTGCCGACGCCGGCGATAACGATGTCGACTTGTCCATCCGTATCGCGCCAGATTTCCTCGGCTGTCGTGACGCGGTGGATGGCGGGATTGGCGGGATTGTTAAATTGCTGCAGCATCAGGTAGCGCGGATCGGCTGCCACCATCTCTTCGGCCGTACGGATGGCGCCCAGCATGCCTTCGCTGCCGGGTGTGAGCACCAGCTCGGCGCCATAGGCGCGCAGCAAGATGCGCCGTTCGCGGCTCATGGTATCGGGCATGACGAGGGTGCAGCGGTAGCCGCGCGCGGCGCAGACCATGGCCAGCGCAATGCCCGTGTTGCCGCTCGTGGGTTCGACGATGATGGTATCGGGATGGATCTTGCCGGCCGCTTCTGCCGCGACGATCATGGCCAGGCCGATGCGGTCCTTGACGCTGTGCGCGGGATTATAGAATTCGAGTTTGGCCAGGATGGTGGCAACGCTGCCGGCGGCGATGCGATTGATGCGCACCAGAGGGGTGTTGCCGATCAGTTCAGTGACGTCATTGGCGATGTTCATGGAAGCAGTCTCCGCTATTTCAAGATACTGCAGTCTACCGCGTTTCAAAGCGCTGATGGCGGCAGCGCGTGCATGCGCCGCCGCCAAACTGCATAATTACTTAACGTCCAGTAATTCCACATCGAAGATCAGTGCCGAGTTCGGCGGAATGTCGCCATTGCCGGCGCCACGCGGACCATAGGCCATGTCGCCTGGAATGATCAAGGTGCGCTTGCCGCCTACTTTCATGCCAGCCACGCCCTGGTCCCAGCCCTTGATGACCATGCCCTTGCCGAGCGGAAAATCAAACGGGCCACGGCCCACGGAGCTGTCGAACTTCTTGCCGCGCGAATCTTTCGCCAGGGGACGGTACAGCCAGCCCGTATAGTGCACGGTGACGTTACTGCCAGCGGAGGCTTCCTTGCCCGTGCCGACTTTATTGTCGATCAGAATCAATTTATCGGCGACGGGGCCGGGGCTCAGCGATACGGCGGCGGCGGGAACAGGCGCTGGCGCCTGTGCCTGCGCCAGCGACGCGGCGACGGAGCAGATCAGGGCAAACAAAACGGAGCTACGCGTCATGATGTCTTCTTTCAGTGAGTTTCAGTGGTATCCCTGCGCCAGCCAACCGGCAGGGAAAGCCAATCATAGCAAACCGTTGCAGCGATAGGAAAAACTTGTCGCCCGCTACACACTGTCCCCGCCTGTGTTGCGCGCTCTGGCCCGATGCGGGTGGACTCGCTGAACAGCAGCGACGACTCGCCCATCCTGGCCCGCCGAACTGACTTAGGCAGCCTCTGGCACTGACACTGGCATGGGCAGCGCGGCAGGCTTGTCCTGGCGCAAGCTTTTCAGCGCATGTGCAGCGGCCACCATGCCGAAGCTGGCCGTCACCACCACGCTGGAGCCGAAGCCGGCGCAATTGAGGCCCGTCACGCCGACGGGCGTGCCATCGATGGCGCACGCTTCGGCGCTCTCGGGCGTGCTCAACGGTTCCATGGAAAACACGGCGTCGACATTGAATTTGTTTTTCAGGCCACGCGGAAAACCATATTCGGTGCGCAACAGTTTTCGTACACGCTTGAGTAGCGGTTCCTGCTCAGTTTTCGCCAGGTCGCGCACGGCGATCAGGGTCGGGTCCGTCTGCCCGCCCGCGCTGCCGATGGTCAGCATGGGCAACTGGCGCGCGCGGCAATAGGCGATCACGGCCGCCTTCGCCTTGGCATTGTCGATGGCGTCGACCAGGTAGTCGAAATCGCGCCCGCCCAGCAACTGTTGCAAATTATCGGGGGTAATAAAATCTTCGATCTGCGTGACTTGGCAAAATGGGTTGATCAGTTCGATGCGTTCGGCCAGGGCCGTGATCTTGGCCTTGCCGATGGTGTCGCTCATGGCCTGGATCTGGCGATTGATATTTGATTCGGCAACATTATCGAGGTCGATCAGGGTCAGGCGGCCGATGGCGCTGCGCGCCAGCGCTTCGACGATCCAGGAACCGACGCCGCCCACGCCGATCACACACACATGGGCGGCGCGAAAGCGTGCCAACGCCGGGGCGCCATACAGGCGGGCAATGCCGCCGAAACGCCGTTCAAAATCGATTTCGGTCAAGTCCATGGAAGTTAGTTCATTGGTGGAAGTATGCATGGCACCATTTTAACGGACACTGCGCCTGCAGATATTCTAAAATAGCCCAATAGATACAGCGACCAGGCATTTGTCGTCGCGTCCCCACACCGCCCACCACGAGAACACGCCATGACCTCTCCCCTGTTCGACTCCGTTCCCGGCTTTGACCAGCCCATCGCCGTGCTCAAGCATTGCCACGACAAGATCCGCAAGCAGTTGACGACCCTGCAAAACCTGCTGGGCCACCTGGCGCAGCACGGCAACACGACAGAGGCGCAGCAGGCTGCCAAGGCGGTGTTGCAATATTTCAATAAAGCCGCACATGTGCACCACGACGACGAAGAGCAAGACTTGATGCCCATGCTGCAGGCGACGGCTAGCGGCGACGACGCAGCGCTGCTGGCGACCCTGGTGCCGGAAATCCTCGCCGACCACCAGCGCATGGACCAGTCCTGGCTGACCCTGCGCCCGGAACTGGACGCCATCGCGACCGGCATGGGCACGCAACTGTCCACCGATGCAGTACGCGATTTCGATGCCGCCTACCAGGCCCACATGGTCAAGGAAGAGAGCCAGCTGGCGCCCATGGCCAAGCGCCTGTTCAGCGCGCAACAGATGGCGCAGCTGGGCACGGCGATGCAGCGCCGCCGCGGCATCGCGCCCGATGCGCCCGCAGCAGTCGAGCCAGACGCAGCAGCGGTGCTGGCGGCCATGCGCACCGATTACGCCCAGTCCAGTCTGAACGAGACGGATGTGCTGGCAGATCCCATCGCCATGTTCCAGAAATGGTTTGCCGAGGCCGTCAAGGCCCAGGTGATGGAACCGAACGCCATGAGCCTGGCAACCGTCAGTGCTGACGGCAAGCCCAGCTCGCGCATCGTGCTGATCAAGCAGTTCGACGCACGCGGCTTTACCTGGTACACGAATTACGACAGCGACAAGGGCCAGCATCTGGCACACAAGCCGCATGCCGCGCTGCTGTTCTTTTGGGGCGAGCTGGAGCGGCAAGTACGCATCGAAGGCACGGTGGTGAAAACCACGGCGGCCGAGAGCGACGAATATTTCAATGTGCGTCCCCTGCAAAGCCGCTTGTCGGCCATTGCCTCGCAGCAAAGCGCCCCCATCGCCGACCGTGCCGCGCTGGAAAGCAATTACGAGGCTGTCGCCGCTGCTGTCGGCGACGCCCAGCCGCCACGCCCGGCCCACTGGGGTGGCTACCGTTTGCAGCCGGAACGCATCGAATTCTGGCAGGGACGCCGTTCGCGCTTCCACGACCGCATCGTGTTTACGCGTGGTGCTTACGGCCAATGGAGCATGCAGCGTTTGCAACCGTAAGCGCGCATCTAGGCAGCGCAAAGCAAGCGACTACTTATCGGTGTAGGGTAGGAGGCTGGAAGTGACTAAATAACATAGTTTCTCAATTTGCGGCCCCAACTGGGGCCGCCTCATTGGAGGCGATCTTGTTTATACAAAACCAACTCAAGTCCTGGATCGCCAGCATCGGCAGCAAGACCGCCTTGCCGCTGCGCATAGAATTGTGGAATGGCCAGCATGTTGATCTGTCCAGCGAAACGCCGCGCGTCACGATTCGGCTGCCGACCGTCGCCTCGGCCCGCTATCTGCTGAACCCGTCGCTGGCCAATCTGGGCTCGGCCTATGTGGAAGGCAATATCGAAGTCATGGGCAAGGCGCAGGACATGATTTCCATCTGCAATGCGCTGGCGCGCCATACCCTGAAAGCGCAAGGCAAGCTGGCGCGCATTGTGCGCAGCTTCAGGCACGACAAGCGCCAAGATGCCGAGGCCATCCGCTACCACTACGATGTATCGAATGGCTTCTACCAGCAATTCCTCGACCCCGCCCTCGTGTATTCCTGCGCCTATTTCGAACACGGCGATGAAACCCTGGCGCAGGCGCAAGTCAAGAAGATCGAGCATATCCTGAAGAAAATCCAGCTGCAGCCGGGCCAGAGCCTGCTCGACATCGGCTGCGGCTGGGGCGCGCTGGTGATTCGCGCTGCGCAGCAATATGGCGCCCGCTGCGTGGGCGTGACGCTGTCGGAAAACCAGTACGCGCTGGCGCGCGAGCGCGTGGCGGCGGCGGGCCTGGCGCACCTGATAGACATCCGCCTGCAAGACTACCGCGACGTCACGGGTCAGTTCGACCGCATCAGCAGCGTGGGCATGTTCGAGCACGTGGGCCTCAAACACTTAGCCGACTACTTTGCCATCATCAACAAGCTGCTGGCGCCCGATGGCATGGCGATGAATCACGGCATCACTTCCACCGACCCGGAAAATGGGGAAACGCCATACGGCGGTGGCGAATTCATCGAAAAGTATGTGTTTCCACACGGTGAGCTGGCGCACATCGGCAATGTGCTCAACACCATGCAGCAGGGAGGGCTGGAAGTGCTGGACGTGGAAAACCTGCGCCGCCACTATGCGCGTACCTGCGCCCTGTGGACGGAGAATTTCGAAGCCAACGCCGAACAGATCCGCCTGTTGGCGGGCGAGCGGCGCTTCCGCATCTGGCATGTCTACCTGGCTGGCTGCGCCTATGCCTTCGAGCAAGATTTGATCAGCCTGTACCAGATCGTTTGCGTGAAGGCGGGACGGCATTCCTCCAGCCTGCCCTGGTCGCGCCACTACATGTATGCGCAGGATGCCAGGCTGGCACGCGTGTTCACGCCCTGACAGGCGCACCACTTGCGCCGCAAATGAGGGCATACTGGCCACGCTTGCACTGGCATCGCCGATCTTTGGCATAATGTCAGCAAACAGACAGGTCAACCATGAACACTAGCTTTCCCCGCGCACCAGCGCAAGAATTCGATACGGCACATTTCCGCCAGGCGCTGTCACAGTTTGCCACCGGCGTGACGGTCATTACGACGCGTCTGGCCGATGGCAGTTTTCGCGGCTTGACGGCCAGCTCCTTCAATTCCGTCTCGCTGTCGCCGCCCCTGGTGCTGTGGAGCCTGGGCTGCGAGGCGAACAGCATGCCCATCTTCAGCGGCAACTCGCATTACGTCATCAATGTGCTGAGCGCCGACCAGGCGGAACTGGCTATGCGCTTTTCACGGCGCACGCCGAATCCCTTCGACGACGTCGAATATGAACTGTCGCGCACGGGCCTGCCCATCCTGAAAGGTGTGTCGGCCTGGTTCGAATGCCACAACCGCAGCCGTTATCCGGAAGGCGACCACGTCATTTTCGTGGGCGAAGTGGAACAATGCGCATTTGCCGCGCAGTCGCCCTTGATCTATCACAATGGAAAGTTCAATACACCGCCAGCCTGAGCAGCGGAACAAAAAAAATCCGCCGAGGCGGATTTTTTGTCTTACAGGGTAAAGTTGTACCCGATGCTGATACTCACGGCAACCGGGTCAAGCTTGATGTCCTGCGTCTGCCCCGTCGAGAATTTCGCCTTGGTTTTGAGGTAAGTCTTGACCACGGCCACGTCGGCAAACCAGCGCTCGTTGAAAGCGAGCGTGCTGCCGATCACCAGGCTGCCAGTCAACTTGTTGTCCATGCGATAGGTCACTGGTTTTCCACCCGGATCGAGCAAGGCCGTCATCTGGCCCGAGCCTGTTTCTTTTTGGAAATATGCATACGTCAAGCCCGCGCCCACGTAGGGGCGGATCATCGCATTGGGCTGGAAGAAACGGTACTGGATGAAGGCCGTCGGCGGCAACACTTCCGACGTCCCCAGCTTGCCCGTACCTTTGATCGAACCATCGCCCATCAGGTCATGCTTGTAGGGCACGCCCAGGATCATTTCAGCGGAAATATTGTCCGTGAGCATGTAGGCAAAGGTCAGGATAGGCTTGGTATCGGCCTTGACGTCGGCCTTGGTGCCCGGCAGTGCCGGTGCAGAAATGTCACCACTATCGACATGTGGCGTGATCTTGTTGATGCCAGCCTTGGCCATCCAGGTGCCTGCACTTTGCGCCGAAGCACCCGTCGCCATGGCCATCGCGGCGGCGGCGGCCAGCACGCGTACAGCGGTATTGAAACGATTGTTCATCTTGTCTCCTGATCATTATGTGCGGATAGCTGAGCATCTCAGCTATCCAGTCTTGTCACTGGCAGCGCCAGCCACGCCGCGCGGACGCAGCCGACGCCGCCATTCTTTACAGCCAGCCCCGCACGACCATGTCCTTGGCCACATAACGCGCCAGCAACAGGTTATTGAACGGCGTAGGGTGCACATCGTCGGCATACGAGTAATGGCTGACGTCGCCCGCTTTCAGGTTCGTGCCATTGCAGGCCAGCGAGCTTTCCAGGAAATTCTTCGCCGGCGTCAGGTCGCACGCCGTCTCGCGGACGTTGGTCAAGCCATACGGGCCGGGATTGGTGCCCTGGTCATTGCTGACTTTAAACACGTCGACCAGCAAGACTTTCGCATTGCCGCCCAGACCGGTGCTAAGTTCGCCATTGAAGGCGCTGACCATGGCATTGATGAGCGCCTTGGTATTGGCATCCTTGCTCAAGCCCGATGGCGTGCCAGCCACGTCAGGCAGGTTGTTGAGCACCACATAGTTGGCGCCCTTGGCGATGATCTGCTCTTTCACCAGCACCACCAGATCGCTGCCCGCTTGTTTCAATGCAGCAATCAGCAACGGCCCCTGGGCGGCAGCGTAATCGGCACCGGCCTTGGCGCCGGCAGCATTGCCCGTCACCGTCGCATCGGCTTGTGCCTTGGCGGCGGCAGCGGCGGCCAGCGATGGGGCATTCGTATTGCCGGCCACAACGGCCGCTTGCACGGC
Source organism: Janthinobacterium sp. CG_23.4 (assembly GCF_029892305.1). NCBI lineage: Bacteria > Pseudomonadati > Pseudomonadota > Betaproteobacteria > Burkholderiales > Oxalobacteraceae > Janthinobacterium > Janthinobacterium sp. CG_23.4. The sequence goes on from NZ_JARXUX010000001.1 coordinate 4,302,678, forward strand.
GGCACCGACGATGGTCGTCGATGTCGCACCAGGCGCAGCGCTGGCCGCTTTGATGGCGGCACCGATGTCAACAGCGGCCGTGGCAGGATTGGTGGCGCCGGCCGCCAGGGCCAGTGCCAGGTTGGTGGCGAAGGCTTGTGCGCCCGCAGCCGCGCCTGCAGCCGCACCAGCGGCCTTCGCCCCTGCCTGCAATACGCCGAGCTGGTACAGCACGTCGTTACCACCGGCCATCACGAAAACGGCTTCCGTGCCGCTGAACTTGCCACCGGAAATAGCCAGGTGATTCTCGATCTGCTTCACCACGGGCACGGTCAGGGCACCCAGCGTGCTGCCTGTCAACTTATTGTTCGGGCCAACCGGGTTCGTCACGCGCGAACCGCCCATCGCATAGCCAAAGCAGCCGGCATGCTTGACGCGCGGGGCAGCCAGTGTCGGTATGCTGCTTTCCAGCCCCGTTTCGGCAGCGCATGGTGCAGGCAAGCCCAATTGCGCGGCCAGGTGCTCGGTCCAGTTCTTGCCCGTCAATTCAGGATTGATCTTGGTATTGTCACCATTGATGGTGAATTTGCCGCCACCGGCGGCGGCCACGCCTGCAACGGCATACGAACCGACGTCGGACAGGCTGTCGCCGAACGACACCTGCGCCGTGTATTTGACTTTCAAGGTTTGATCACCGCCGGTGGCGCCACCGCAACCTGCCAGGATAGCCGCAGCCAGCACGGCCAACGCGAATTTTGTTTGATGCATTTTGTCTCCTCGGTCTTTTTTCTGGTTTCTAAACGAACGGGCGTGCTATTCGCTACCCAGCTAATATGCCATCGTTCTTCAGGCTTGTATAGAAAATATGTTATAAAAATCAACGAAATAACAACACTGCCAGCGCCCTGGCACGACAGGGCACGCGCCTGAATTATGGAGGATTTAAGATGTTTTGTGGCAAGCATCTCTATTGCGCTGCATCAAGAAAAAGCCCCTTGCGGGGCTTTTCATTATGCGCACAGAAACTGCTGCAAGATACCGCTTGAGCCGAACGCGGCACGCCGCAATCGGTCATTCACGCCCAACCACTCGGGGCCGGTGGGCGGTGCTTCGACGAGTATCAGCTCGGCGCCGACCTGGTCCATCGTGCGCAACGAGGCATACAGCGCATGTGCGTAATTTTCCGGGGTCGCGGCCAACAGCACGCTGGCGCTGGCCGGCGGCAGATCCGAGTAATGAATCAGGGCTACACGGCGCCCATCATTGAGCAAGCGGTTCAAGGTGGCGCGCACAGCGTCGCTATGCTGCATCGCAACAGGAGTGTGTGGCGCGTAGTGCGATTCCAGGGTACCCGAGGCACGCGGTGCGGCCGCATCGGCGATGGCCGGTGCGCGGCCTATGACGGCGGCGATCTGCGCGCTGCTGATATGGCCGGGACGCAACAGCACGGGACCGTGCGTGCGCAGGCGCGACAGGTCGATGATGGTCGACTCAATGCCGACCTCGCTCTGGCCACCATCGAGGACCAGGCCCAGCAAGCCGCTGCCCAGTTCCGCCGGGAATTCATCGCGCACGTGCTGCGCCGTGGTGGGACTGACATTGCCAAATTTGTTTGCCGACGGTGCCGCCAGGCCACCCTTGCCGCCCTTGAAGCTGCGTAGCAGGGCGATCGCCACCGGATGCGACGGGCAGCGCAGGCCTACCGTATCCTGGCCGCCAGAGACGGCATCGGGAATATGTGCGGCGCGCTTGACAATCAGGGTCAGCGGACCGGGCCAGAAGGCGGCCACCAGCTGTTCTGCTTCGACTGGGATGTCATCGGACCAGTGCCCCAAGTCGGCGCCAGGCGCCACGTGCACGATCACCGGGTGGTCCGATGGACGGCCCTTGGCTTCGTAAATGCGCGCCACGGCGACCGGGTTTTGCGCATCGGCGCCCAGACCGTACACGGTTTCCGTCGGGAACGCGACAAGGCCGCCCGCTTCCAGCACGTCAGCGGCCGTCGCGATGGCGGTCATATCGAAGTCTTGTGCAGGCATGCTCACGGTACGATTCCCAGGATCAGGCAAGCGTCGTGCAGGCGCTGCTGCGCCTGCGGCAAGCTGGCGGCGATGAAGGTCAGGTGCCCCATCTTGCGCCCAGGGCGCGGATCATCCTTGCCATACAGGTGCAAACAGGCACCCGGCAACGCCAGTACCTGATCCCACGCCGGTTCGCAGGCGACATCGCTGCCGGCAGCAAACCAGGCGTCACCGAGAATATTGAGCATCACGGCCGGCGAATGCTGGCGCACGTCGCCCAGCGGCAAGCGCGCCATGGCGCGCACCTGCTGGGCGAACTGGCTGGTGGCACAGGCATCCATCGTGTAATGGCCACTGTTATGCGGGCGTGGCGCCATTTCATTGACGACCAGGCTGCCATCGTCGAGCACGAAAAATTCGATGCACAGCACGCCGACGTAGCCAAGTTCGGCAACCATGGCTTGCGCCGCCCGCTGCGCTTTGGCGGCGCAATCGTCCGATACGTTCGGGCCCGGCACGGTGGTAGTAAACAGCACGCCGTCGCGGTGCACGTTTTCGGCGATCGGATACACGACTGACTGCCCGTCCACGCCGCGCGCCGTGAGTACCGACACTTCATAGGCCAGCGGCAGCATCTTTTCCAACAAGCAAGTTACCTCGCCCATTTCGGCAAACGCGGCGCGCACCTCGTCGCGCGTGCGCACGCGGAACTGGCCCTTGCCGTCATAGCCCATGCGCACGGTTTTCAGTATGCCCGGCAGCAAATCGTCGACTATGCGGTCGATATCGTGCTGCGTGGCAATCACCATGTGCGGCGCTGGCAGCACGCCCGATTTGGCTGCGCAGTCGACAAAGAAACGTTTTTCCGCGATACGGTCTTGCGCCACCGACACGCCATGCGCATTCGGCGCCACGAAGACGTGGCCAGCCAGGCGCGACAGGCTGTCGGCCGGCACGTTTTCGAATTCGGTGGTCACGGCCAGGCATTGCGCAGCGAGGGCGTCGAGACCGGCCGCATCGCTGTAACCGGCATTGATCAGGCGCTGCGCCACCTGCCCCGCAGGGCAAGCTTCAGACGGTTCCAGCACGGCAACCTGATAACCCATGCCTTGTGCGGCCTGGGCAAACATGCGGCCGAGCTGGCCGCCGCCCATCACGCCCAGCCACGCCGGTGGATTGGCGGCGGGCAACAATGGGGAAGTCGATTTACTATTCATTATTTTTCAAACACATTAATCAGGCAAGACCATGGCCTTGGCGGCGGCCGTTTGCGTGGCACGGAAGGCTTCCAGCTGGTCGGCCAGGGCGTCGTCATTGGCGGCAAGCATGGCCACCGCTGTCAGTGCCGCATTTGCCGCGCCCGCTTCGCCGATGGCGAAAGTGGCCACCGGCACGCCCTTGGGCATTTGCAGGATGGATAGCATGGAATCTTCGCCGCGCAAGTATTTCGATGGCACGGGCACGCCCAGCACGGGCACGATGGTCATCGCCGCCACCATGCCAGGCAGGTGGGCGGCGCCGCCGGCGCCGGCGACGATGGCACGCAAGCCGCGTGCGCGCGCGCTTTTCGCGTACGCATACATTTCGTCGGGCATGCGGTGCGCGGAAATGACTTGCGCTTCGTATGGCACGCCAAACTGTTTCAGGATGGCAACCGCATTTTGCATCACGTCCCAGTCCGAGGACGAGCCCATGATGACGCCGACCAGCGGCTTGGCGTTCAACTTTTGCTCACTCATCTCAGGCCTTCAGCTTCTCGCCCGTCAGGCGTTCGATAGCTTCGAAATACTTGGCCTGGGTTTTTTCGATGACGTCGGCCGGCAGCGCAGGCGCCGGCGCGGTCTTGCCCCATGTCAACGTTTCCAGGTAGTCGCGCACGAACTGCTTGTCGAACGACGGCGGCGAGATGCCAGGCTGATAAGAATCGGCGGGCCAGAAGCGCGACGAATCGGCCGTCAGCACTTCATCCATCAAATGCATGACGCCATTATCGTCGAGGCCGAATTCGAATTTGGTGTCGGCGATGATGATGCCGCGCGTGGCAGCGTACTCGGCGGCAGCCTGGTACAGGGCGATGGCCACGTCACGCATCTTGGCGGCCAGGTCAGCGCCGATGCGCTGTTCCATGTCCGCAAAGCTGATATTTTCGTCATGCTCGCCCAGTTCGGCCTTGGCCGCCGGGGTGAAGATCGGCTGCGGCAGTTTTTCCGCCTGTTGCAGGCCCGCTGGCAGCGCGATACCGCAAATGCTGCCCGTGTCCTGGTAATCTTTCCAGCCCGAGCCGATGATGTAGCCGCGCACGACGGCCTCGACCATGATGGGTTTCAAGCGCTTGGCCACCACGGCGCGGCCCCTGACTTGCTCCACTTCCTCGGGCGCCACCACGGATTCAGGCGCCACGCCAGTGAGGTGGTTCGGCACGATGTGGCCCAGTTTTTCGAACCAGAAGTCGCTCATTTGGTTGAGCACCTTGCCCTTGCCGGGGATAGGCTCGTTCATGACGACATCGAAGGCCGACAGACGGTCCGTGGTGACGATCAGGATCTTGTCGTCGCCAACGGCGTAGTTGTCGCGGACCTTGCCGTGGCCCAGCAATGGCAGGGAATGGATGGAAGTCTGATAGAGGCTGTTCATAGCGGGGGAATAGTTGGATGATACAAAACCGGCAAGCAGGGGATGCCTGCCGGTCGAGAAAATCGGGCACCAGGACGCGCTGTATGCGCATGCCTGCTGCCCGTTCCAGACAGAATTTTACTTCACAATTTGCGACAGCTCGCCGGCCTTGTAGCGCTCGGCCATTTTTTCCATCGTGATGACCTTGATTTTCGAGGCCTGGCCTTCGCAGCCGAATGCCTGCATGCGCGCGCGCACGATCTGCTCGGCAGCAGTGCGGGCTGGCTTGAGGAAGTCGCGCGGATCGAATTTCGACGGATTTTCAAACAAATACTTGCGGATTGCGGCCGTCATCGCCAGGCGGATATCGGTGTCGATGTTGATCTTGCGCACGCCGTGACGGATGCCTTCCTGGATTTCTTCGACTGGCACGCCGTAGGTTTCCTTCATGTCGCCGCCGAATTCGCGGATGATGGCCAGCAATTCCTGCGGTACCGACGAGGAGCCATGCATCACCAGATGGGTGTTCGGGATACGCGCGTGGATTTCCTTGATGCGGTCGATGGCCAGGATATCGCCAGTCGGCTTGCGCGTGAATTTATACGCGCCGTGCGAGGTGCCGATGGCGATCGCCAAGGCGTCGCACTGGGTGCGCTGCACGAAATCGGCTGCTTGCGCCACGTCCGTCAGCAATTGCTCGCGCGTCATGGTGCCGTCGGCGCCGTGACCGTCTTCCTTGTCGCCCTTCATGGTTTCCAGCGAACCGAGCACGCCCAGTTCCGCTTCCACCGTCACGCCGATGGCGTGCGAGAATTTCACCACTTCACGCGATACTTCCACGTTGTACTCGTACGAGGCGACCGACTTGCCGTCCGCTTCCAGCGAGCCGTCCATCATCACGGAGGTGAAGCCCGAACGGATGGCAGCCATGCAGACGGCCGGCGACTGGCCGTGGTCCTGGTGCATGACGACAGGAATGTGCGGATACGCTTCGACGGCGGCGTCGATCAGGTGACGCAGGAAGGCTTCACCGGCGTACTTGCGCGCGCCAGCAGACGCTTGCATGATCACCGGGCTGTTGAGCGCATCGGCGGCAGCCATGATGGCTTGCACTTGCTCCAGGTTATTGACGTTGAAAGCAGGAATGCCATAACCGTTTTCGGCGGCATGGTCCAGCAGTTGACGCATGGATACGAGAGACATGGTAATACTCCAGAGAACAATAGAAACTGTTGCGGCGCTTCGCAGTCCATGACCGCGCCGGCGCCTGAATTCGGGGGCCTTATTCCAATTCGCCGACTGTGACGATTTTCAGGGCATTCGTACCGCCCACCTGCCCCATCGGCTCGCCCCAGGTGACGACGATCATGTCGCCCTTCTTGACGATACCCTGCGCTACCAGCAGCTCTTCGGCTTGCTTCAGCACTTGCGCGCTGGGGGCATTTTGCATCAGATGATACGCGCGCACATTGCGGTACAGCGCCGCTTTACGCAGGGTTGTCACACTCGGCGTCAGCGCATAGATCGGCGTGTCGATGCTGTGACGGCTCATCCACAGGGCGGTGGAACCCGATTCCGTCAGCGCCACGATGGCTTTCACGCGCAAGTGATGCGCCGTAAACAGGGCGCCATACGCGATCGACTGGTCGATGCGGGTAAACGTGACGTTGAGGAAATCGGCATCGAGCTTGTTGTATTCGGACTGTTCCGCCTCGACGCAGATGGCGGCCATCATTTCCACCGTTTCGATCGGGTACTTGCCCGAGGCCGTCTCGGCCGACGTCATGACGGCATCCGTGCCGTCGAGCACGGCATTGGCCACGTCGGACACTTCGGCCCGCGTGGGCACGGCGTTGACGATCATCGATTCCATCATCTGCGTGGCAGTAATGGCCAGCTTGTTCGACGCGCGCGCCATCTTGATCATGCGTTTTTGCAGGGCCGGCACGGCCGCATTGCCCACCTCGACCGCCAGGTCGCCACGCGCCACCATGATGCCGTCCGAGGCATCGAGGATTTCCTGCAAGGCTGGAATGGCTTCCGCCCGCTCGATCTTGGCGATCATCATCGGCTTGTGGTGGTACGCTTCGCCCGCGATATTGGCCAGCTGGCGCGCCATTTCCATGTCGGTCGCGCATTTCGGGAAGGAAATGGCCAAGTAGTCGGCCTGGAAACTCATGGCCGTCTTGATGTCTTCCATATCCTTCGCCGTCAGTGCGGGCGCGGACAGGCCACCACCCTGGCGGTTGATGCCCTTGTTGTTCGACAATTCGCCACCGATCTTGACGGTGGTATGGATTTCACTGCCCTGAATGCGCTCGACGATCAGCACGATGAGGCCATCGTTGAGCAGCAGCACATCGCCCTTGTGCAGGTCACGCGGCAGGGCCTTGTAATCGAGGCCCACGCGTTCCTGGTTGCCTAGTTCGCCATTCTCGCCCCACTTGGCGTCGAGGATGAAGCGCTGGCCCGCTTCGAGCTCGATGCGGGTATTTTCAAACTTGCCGACGCGAATCTTCGGCCCTTGCGTGTCGGCCATGATGGCCACTTCGCGGCCGCATTCAAGCGCCGCCTGACGCACCAGCGCGGCGCGGTCGATATGGTCTTGCGCCTTGCCGTGGGAAAAATTCAAACGCACCACGTCGACACCCGCACGTATCATCTTCACCAAAATAGCGAAGTCGGTGGAGGCAGGGCCGATGGTTGCTACGATTTTTGTACCACGTGGCATAGGAGTCCTTTTGCGCCAACAAGACGCTAGCTGAGCAAGACCTGGCAGCGACGCCGCCCGGCAAGGTAAAAGCGCAGCGATCAGGCTGCGCTTGCTACTGAACTGCTGACGACGGCTAAAAATTAAGCAGCGCGCTGCAGGAGAATGTCCACGGCGGGCAAAGTCTTGCCTTCCAGGAACTCCAGGAAAGCACCGCCGCCCGTCGAGATATAGCTGATTTTATCGGTGATGTCATACTTGGCAATCGCCGCCAGGGTGTCGCCACCGCCAGCGATCGAGAATGCTTTCGATTCGGCAATCGCCAGCGCCAAGGTCTTGGTGCCGTTGCCGAACTGGTCAAATTCGAACACGCCCACGGGGCCGTTCCACACGATGGTGCCGGCAGCGGCAATCTGCTGTGCCAGCAGGGCCGCCGTTTTCGGGCCGATATCGAGGATCATGTCGTCGTCAGCCACATCGGCCACGTCCTTGACGGTCGCGCCAGCGGTTGGCGAAAATTCCTTGGCGCACACGACGTCGACAGGAATCGGCACTTGCGCGCCGCGCTTGGCCATGATCTCGATGATGGCTTTGGCTTCTTCCACGAGTTCCGCTTCCACCAGCGACTTGCCGACATTCAAGCCAACGGCCTTCATGAAGGTGTTGGCGATGCCGCCGCCGACGATCAGATTATCGACCTTGTCGGACAAGGCTTTCAGGATGGTCAGCTTGCTCGATACTTTCGAACCGGCAACAATGGCCAGCAAAGGGCGGGCCGGCGCGTGCAAGGCTTTCCCCAGCGCATCGAGTTCGGCGGCCAGCAGCGGACCGGCGCAGGCGACAGGCGCGAACTTGGCGATGCCGTGCGTGGATGCTTCGGCGCGGTGGGCCGTGCCGAACGCGTCATTGACATAAATATCGCACAGCTTGGCCATTTTTTGCGCCAGCACATCGCTGTTTTTCTTTTCGCCCTGGTTGACGCGCACGTTTTCCAGCATGACCACTTGGCCATTGGACAGGTTTTCCAGGCCGGCGCCATCGGTCCAGTTTTGCTTCAGTACAACTTCTTGACCCAGCAGCTCGGACAGGCGGGCCGCCACCGGCGCCAGGCTGTCGGCCGGCTTGAACTCGCCTTCCGTCGGACGGCCCAGGTGCGACGTCACCATGACGGCTGCGCCAGCGTCGAGCGCAGCGCGGATGGCCGGCACCGAGGCGCGGATGCGCGTATCTTCGGTGATCTTGCCACTCTCATCTTGCGGGACGTTCAGGTCGGCGCGGATAAACACGCGCTTGCCTTGCAGTGCATTTTGGGCGATCAAATCTTGCAGACGGATGAAGTTGAGAACAGCTGACATGGCGATCCAGATGACGAGTGGAAGGAAGTGCGCTATTTTACCGCAATGCCCAAGGCAAATCGCCGATTTGTCCGGCTTTACTGAAAAACATGCAACAGTCGCAAGCCCGTGAAAACCAGCATGCCAAACACAATGGTTTGCAGCATATTGCGGCGGAGCACAAAAAAGAGCGTCGCAGCAATACCCGACAAAAGTTTTAAATTCGACAATTCGAAATATACTTGCTGCCCGTCCATCAGCATATCGGGCGCGATGATGGCCGCCAGCGCGCAGGCCGGTGCAAAGCGCAGCATCTCATTGATCCTGCGCGGAATGCTGATGTGATGGCCGACCAGCCAGAAGGTGCTGCGCGTGGCAGCTGTGGCCACCACCAGCACGGCGATGGCGATCCACACGTCGCCCCTACCCCAGTCTATACCGTCAAACATGGCGTTTTTTCCATTTTTCCGTCAATTCTTCCACGGCCATGGCACTGACCATACCCACCAGCACGGCCACCAGCAAGCCCAGCTTATACGGCAGGCCGTAGGCCAGCACGGCTACCGTGCCCGCCACCAGCACGCCGCACAGGGCGGCGCGGCTGAGAATCAGGGGTACGGTGACGCACAGGATCGCCAGAGTCCCGGCAAACCCCAGCCCCCATTCAGCCGGTACGACGGCGCCCAGCACGATGCCGATGAGGGAACCGGTTTGCCAGGCCAGCCAGTTAGGGTAGATCAAGCCCTTGAGGAAGGGCAGCTTGGCCGGGTCCGGCGTTTCATGGGGGTAGCGCTGCAAGAACAGGCCCACGGTGATATCGCCGGCCACATAGCCGAGCGCAAAGCGCTGGCGCCACGGCAAATGGGAGAAATGTGGGGCCAGCAGCACGGAAAAGATGACAAAACGCAGATTGACGACGAGGGCCGTGGCAAAAATCACCCACACGGGCGCGTGCGCGGCCAGCAGGGGCAAGGACGCCAGCTGGGCCGAGCCGGCAAAGACCAGCAGCGTCATCGCCCCTGCCTGCACCGGCGTCAGGCCGCTTTTCACCATGGCAACGCCCACCACCATACCCCAGGCGGCAATGCCCAGCAGGCTGGGCGCCCCCAGTTTCAGGCCAGCGCGCCAAGCGTCTTTCAGCAAGCCCTCGTCCTTGTCGGCGGCAACGGCGTTCACGCGATGCTCCGGTAGGCTGAGTGTGGTAACTGCACAACATTTAGGCAGGGCGAGAGGGGCGGCAACGGTAATACCGGCAAGGCAAATCCAGTCAGTGTGGCGCTGCAGCCGCTATATTTGCGCAAAAAACGCGCCGCAGCCGCAAATAATCAAGCCGCCATTTTAGCCATGATTTTTGCTGTCTGCCTGAATCCGTTAAAATCGTACTTTTTGCAGCAGCCGACTTCCTTCCATATAGCCTCACGGAGCATGACAAGATGACAAAAACCACCCAGCCAGCGGTCGAACTCGACAGTAAAGACTTGCCAGCCCACTGCCCTAACCCGGCCATGCCGCTGTGGTCGTCGCATCCGCGCGTGTTTCTGGAGTTTAACCATGACGGTATCGCCAAGTGCCCGTATTGCGGCACGGCGTACACCCTGAAGGAAGGCGCCAGCGCCGGCCATCATTAAGCTGCCCAGCGGCGCGCACCGAGCGCGCCGTTTTCATTTGCACCTCTGAGTGCATACTCTGAGTGTCATATATAGCGCTCAAGCCGGAGTCGTCATGAAACGTCTGAAAGAACTCAATGGCAGCGCCGCCGAAGTCGAAGCGGCGTTCTACGATGCCTTGCACCGCGCCGACCTCGAAGCGCTGATGGCGCTGTGGGCCGACGATGAAGAGATCGTCTGCATCCACCCGGGCGGCGCGCGCCTGATCGGCCATGCCGCCATCCGCGCCGCATGGGAAACTATCCTCGCCGGCGGTGGCCTGCACATCGTGCCGGCACAGCTGCATGAAACGCACAATTTGATGAGTTCGGTGCACACCGTCATCGAAGGCGTCACCAATGAAGCCGGCGCTGCGGCGCACTTGCTGGCCACGAATGTGTATGTGAAAACGCCGCGCGGCTGGCGCATCGTCCTGCACCACGCCTCCGTCGCCCCCGGCGGCGCGCCGCCTGACGTCACGCGAGCGCAGATCTTGCACTGATGCCCATACCCTTTTCCACCAGCGCGCCCTACAGCGCGCCACTCTGGCTGCCCGGCGGCCACGCGCAGACGATTTATCCGGCCGTATGCCTGGCCAAGCCGGCCGTGCTGTTCCGCCGCGAACGCTGGCAAGCACCCGATGGCGATTTCGTCGACGTCGACCTGGTCGACGGCCAGCCGGGCCAGCCTTTCGTGGTGCTGTTCCACGGTTTGGAAGGCTCATCGAACAGCCACTACGCGCGCGCCCTGATGGCCGAGGTAGCCGCGCGCGGCTGGTCGGGCGCCGTGCCGCATTTTCGCGGCTGCTCGGGCGTAGCCAACCTGGCGCCGCGCTTTTACCACTCGGGCGATGCACAGGAAGTGGACTGGATCGTGCAGCGCCTGCGCCCGCGCGCAACGGGCAAGTTTTACGCAGCCGGCGTCTCGCTGGGCGGCAATGCCCTGCTATGCTGGCTGGGCCAGTCGCAGCACCAGGCCGAGATCATCGATGCCGCTGCGGCCGTGTCTGCCCCGCTGGACCTGGCGCAGGGAGGCAAGGCCTTGTCTTCCGGCGCCAACCGGCTCTATACGCGCATGTTCCTGAACACGCTCAAACCCAAATGCCTGGCCAAGCTGGAACAGTTTCCGGGCCTGTTTGCACGCGACGCCATGCTCGCTGCGCGCGACTTGCACGCCTTCGACAATGTCGTCACGGCCCCCCTGCATGGATACCGCGATGCCGACGATTACTGGCACCGCGCCAGCGCCAAGCATGTCTTGCAAGACATCACTGTGCCGACCCTGGTGTTAAATGCGCAAAACGATCCTTTCCTGCCCGGGCGCTACTTGCCGCGCAGCGCCGCAAGCAAGGTAACGCTCGAGTATCCGCGCCACGGCGGCCACGTCGGCTTTGCCGCTGGCAGCTTGCCAGGCAGTACGCGCTGGCTGCCGCAGCGCCTGATACATTTTTTTGAAGGCGGCAACACGGCGCCAGCGGCACCACAAAGCTGTCACGCTAGTGGCTCGCAAACGCACACGGAAAACCCTACACATGGATGAACTCGTCAAACAGGCGCTGGCCAAATGGCCCAACGTGCCCCACTGCTACGGCTGGCTGGGTCTGGATGCGCGCGGCAACTGGCGCATGCGCGACCAGCAGGCGCAACAGCAACAACTGCCAGGCGACAAGATCGCCCACGTGGCCCTGCTGGGATTTATCAACCGCAATTACGACCATGACGAACGCGGTTGCTGGTTTTTCCAGAATGGCCCGCAGCGCGTCTACCTGAACCTGGAAGCGACGCCGTATATCGCCCGCAGCGATCCGCAGCACGGTTTTGTCTTGCAGACAGGCGCACCGCTGGCGGCCATCGATGCCGCCTGGCTGTGCGACAACGGGGCGCTCATCCTGCGCCAGGGCGACTGCGTGGCGCAGGTCGATGACCGCGACATGGCGCAGGTGCTGCCCGCGCTGCGCGTCGACGGACAGGTGGCCAGCGACGAGGCGGTGCTGGACTGGCTGGAAAATAACCAGGGGAACTTGGTGTTATTGCATGACGGCAAGGAGATTGCCGTGCAGCCGCTGGCCTATGCCAGCGTAGCGCAAACCTTCGGCTTCCAGCGCGCGCCGCAAGCCGAATAAAAACTAGCCCTTCTGGTCCTTGATCTGTTCGCGGCGCTTTTCCTGCAGTTCGCGCTCGCGCGCATCGATCACGGCCTGGTCATAAAAAGTCGCGTCCGTCGATTTGCGGGCGATCGTCAACTGGTCCAGCGCGGCCATGGTGGCGCCCTGCAGCACGTAGGATTCGGCCAGCGCCATGTGCTGCAAGGTCATCTTGCCCTGGTCCGCATAAGACTTCGCCAATAAATCATACAGTTCCGGCTCTTCCTTGTAGAGCTGCACCTGGTCGCGCAAGTACAAGGTCGATTGCTCCAGCTTGCCCGCCGCCATCAACGCTTGCGCATACTGGTGGGCAATACCGCGCGAGAGCGGAAACTGCTGGCGCGCCGCCTCGGCCGCCTTCAGGGCTTGCTGCGCCACTTCCTTTTTCTGCGCCGGCATCAGCAACACTTCCAGCCCCATCGCGGCCAGCAGCGAATTGGGGCCCTGCGTGCCACCCGAGGTATACACATTCGGCCCGGCCGGCTGGTGCAGCGCGGTATTGGCCGCATCAAGTTCCTTCTGCGCCTCGACCGGCTTGCCCTGCTTGACGGCGACAAAGGACAAGCCGTAATGGGCGGCCGTCACCTGGAAGCGGCTTTGCTGCTCCAGTTGCGTCTTGAAGATGGCCGCAGCATTGAGCAAGCCTTGCACGCTTTCATCTTGCAGCGCGCGCGCGCGGGCGCGGGCCAGGTGGAAACTCAAGCTATCCGGACGCTGCTTGTAGGGCTGCTCGCGGATGCGTGCCTGGATGTCGGCGATGCGCTCCGTCGTCAGCGGGTGCGTCTGCAGATAGGCGGGCATCAGGTCACTGTACGAGCGGCTGGCGGCCTGCATGCGGCCGAAGAAGGCGACCATGCCGGTGGTATCGAAACCGGCTTCGCCCATGATCTGGAAGCCGATGCGGTCGGCCTCGCGTTCGGCATCGCGGCCGAAATTGAGCTGGCGCTGGATGGCCAGGCCCTGGCCCGCGGCAAACACGCCCAGCGCCACATCGCCGCCCGCGCGTGATGCCAGCGCCGCGAGCAGCATGGCCGCCAGCGGCATCAGGGCATCCTGGCGCTGCTGGCCCAGCATGCGCGCGATATGGCGCTGCGCCACGTGGCCGATTTCGTGCGACAGCACGGACGCCAGTTCGGCCTCCGTTTGGGCTGCCAGTACCAGCGCCGAATGGACGCCGATGAAACCGCCGGGCAAGGCAAACGCGTTCAATTGCGGATCGCGCACGGCAAAGAAAAAATAGTCGTAATTCGTTTCGCCGCGCACGCTGGGGCGCGCCGCCACGAGGGCGTTGCCGAAGGTGTTCAGGTATTCCAGCAAGGGCGCGTCGTCGAGATAATCGCGGTCGCCGCGGATGCCACGCATGATTTCCTCGCCGATCTTGCGCTCCATCGCCGGCGACAGGTCTTCGCGCGAGGTGTCGCCCAGGTTCGGCAGATTCGGCGCTGACGGCACGGCCAGCGGCGTCCAGTTGCCGGCCGGCTTGGCCACCGCGCTGGCGGCCGACGCCGGTGCGGACGTGTAGGATTGCGCCAGCGCAAACGGCGCCGCCAGCCACAATGCAGCGAGCATGGTTGCGCGCCGGCAGCCGCACAGCGATGCTGCAGCGGCGTTTTCAAATACGCTCGGAAGGGTAGTTTTTGAATTCACGGGTGCTATCATACCTTGTTAGCGGCGCCCATTCCCACGCGACAAACATGCACCATGCCAAGACATGGCGTGCTGGCCTGGCGTGCCGCATCTCCACTCCTCACCTATTTTGACGCCATGACAACAGCAGACAAGCAAGCCCCCGCCGGGGAACTGAGCCATTTCGATGCCACGGGCCAGGCCCATATGGTCGACGTAGGCAGCAAGGAAGACACGCGCCGCAGCGCCGTGGCCGCCGGCACCATCCGCATGCAAGCGGCCACCCTGGCCTTGATTATTTCAGGCAACGCCAAGAAAGGCGACGTACTCGGCATCGCCCGCATCGCCGCCATCATGGGCGCCAAGCGCACCAGCGACCTGATTCCCCTATGCCACCCGCTCGCCCTCACCCGCGTCAGCGTCGATTTTGAAGTCGATGAAGCGGCCAACAGCGTGCACTGCCGCGCCCAGGTCGATACCACGGGCAAGACCGGCGTGGAAATGGAAGCGCTCACTGCCGTGCAAATCGGCTTGTTGACGATCTACGACATGTGCAAGGCCGTCGACCGGGGCATGGTCATGACGAATGTGCGCGTGCTGGAAAAGCAGGGCGGCAAGTCGGGTGATTGGCACGCCGAGGTGTAAGGCGACAGCGCCACCGCTACAGGCAGGCACTGGCTAAGCCAACTTGACGCGGCGCACACGCCCGCATGCAGGGATGCGCGCGCCGTGGCCATGCCGAGCCGGCCAGTAACACGGCAATAACTGCCAGCTTAGCTAGCCGCTTGGCTACCCGCTTAGCCACCAGGAAAGCCCGAATGAATTTCCGTAAAATAAGTGCTTTTTCATCAATAAATCATGCATACTGCGGTTCGCCAATATCGAGATGAGCATCGCATGACAAGCAACAAGCCCGCCGCGCAAAACAAGCTCCAGGACTACGAATTCGAGGCGATGAATCTACAGGTGGGCGGACGCATCCAGTTCATCACGCACCGCACCATCAAGCCCATCCAGCATTTCTCTACCCTGATCGGCTACGTGAAAGACGAGTACCTGATCGTCAAGATACCCATGGAAAACGGCGCCTCCATCGCCCTCAACGAGGGCGACAAGCTGACCATCCGCGTGTTTTCCGGCGTCACCGTGTGTTCGTTTGCGTGCAGCGTGCTGCGCATGTTCGGGCGCCCCCTCAATTATGTGCATCTGAGCTTTCCCGACGCCATCCAGGGCACCAGCCTGCGCACGGCGATGCGCGTGAAAGTGGACATTCCAGCGCAACTCAGTTACCGCGACGTGGCGCCCGCGCCCGTATTCATCGTCAACCTCAGCGTCTCGGGGGCATTGATCGAGGCCGCCAGCATGCTCACGCCGGACGACGATGGCGTAGCGCTCAGCTTTACCCTGCTGGTGCAGCCGAACAAGCATCAGATGCGCGTCAATACGCGCGCGCGCATCCAGAACGTCAGCGTGGGCAAGCCCTCGCATGGCAACGCCGCCGACAACGCCGAAATCTATACGTATGGCGTGCAATTCATCGACCTGGAACCGACCCACTATACCCTGCTGCAAAACCTCACCTATGAAGCGCTGATTGCAGACCGGCAAAAAATCGTCTGACACGGACACGTCAGGCGCCGCTCACTGCGTCGCCACCACCTTGGGAGCATTGTTCCTGATAATGGCTTCCCTGGCCGCCGCATTCGTCACGCTGGTGCTGTTGAACCAGTTCAGGCTGCTGCCGCTGTTGAGCTGCAGCTCCATGCTCACCGTCTGGCCGCCCAGGCCACTGCCCAGGTCAGCTGCCAGGGTCAACTCGATATCACCCTTGAGCACCTTGGCGCCGGCCACTTCGCGCGTCGGGGTAAAGGTGGGGATGGCGCTGGGCACGGCCGGGGTAGGTGTGCTGCAGGCATCTGCCAGTCCACCATTTTCCTGCACGCACAGGGCCACGGCCGTCTTCAGCGGTGCAGCGGCCATCAGCACGTTGCTGACCTTGGCGCGCATCGTATAGTCACCGTACTGGGGAATGGCCACGGCCGCCAGGATGCCGGCGATGGCCACCACGATCATCAGTTCTATCAGGGTAAATCCGCTCTGCGCGCGCATCATATTCTCCCATGGTGCCGTTGCTCACGTCAGGTACACAGCAAGCGTCATGCCAGCCATGCGCCCGGGCAGCGGCAGTACCGGTGGAAAGAAAAGCGACACATTTGGGCAGGTTCGGACCAACGCCGTCGGTCCAGACCCGCAAGCGGACTGTCTTGCGGACAAAAAAAAAGGAGCCGAAGCTCCTTTTTTGTACTACGTGCACCGGGCTGGAATTACAGCATGGCTTTCAGCAGACGCGCCATTTCCGACGGGTTTTTGGTCACGGTGATACCGCAAGCTTCCATGATTTCCAGCTTGGCTTGTGCCGTATCGGCACCGCCCGAGATCAGCGCGCCGGCGTGGCCCATGCGCTTGCCTGGAGGAGCGGTAACGCCGGCGATGAAGCCAACGACCGGTTTTTTCATGTTGTCTTTGATCCAATAAGCCGCGTTGGCTTCGTCAGGACCACCGATTTCGCCGATCATGATGACCGCGTCGGTATCTGGATCATCATTGAACATCTTCATGATATCGATGTGCTTCAGACCGTTGATCGGGTCGCCGCCGATGCCGACTGCCGACGATTGGCCCAGGCCCAGTGCGGTCAACTGACCCACTGCTTCATAGGTCAATGTGCCCGAACGCGATACCACGCCGATGCGGCCTTTTTTATGAATGTGGCCTGGCATGATGCCGATCTTGATTTCGTCTGGCGTGATCAAGCCTGGGCAGTTAGGGCCCAGCAGCAATGTTTTGCTGTTGGCTTTAGCCATGCGGTCTTTCAGAGCCATCATGTCACGTACAGGAATGCCTTCGGTGATGCAAATGGCCAGATCCATTTCAGCTTCGACCGCTTCCCAGATCGCCGCTGCTGCGCCTGCTGGCGGCACGTAGATCACGGAAACGTTGGCGCCGGTTTCTTTTTTCGCTTCGGTGACGCTAGCGAAAATGGGAATGCCTTCGAAATCTTCGCCGGCTTTCTTCGGGTTCACGCCTGCCACGAAGGCAGCTTTGCCGTTCGCGTAGTCGCGGCAACCGCGGGTGTGGAACTGGCCGGTCTTGCCGGTGATCCCTTGGGTTACGACTTTGGTATCTTTATTGATCAGAATGGACATGTTGATTCCTTAATTAAGCTTGACCGGCAGCAGCGGCAACGACGCTCTTTGCTGCATCTTCCATGGTGTCGGCTGCGATGATAGGCAGACCGGAATCGGCCAGCATCTTTTTGCCCAGATCTTCGTTGGTGCCCTTCATGCGCACGACCAGCGGGACGTTCAGCGAGACGGCCTTGACCGCGGCGATGACGCCTTCGGCGATCACGTCGCAACGCATGATGCCGCCGAAAATGTTCACCAGGATGGCTTTCAGGCCTGGGTTTTTCAGCATGATCTTGAACGCTTCGGTCACTTTTTCTGCCGTGGCGCCGCCGCCTACGTCGAGGAAGTTGGCTGGCTCGCCGCCGAACAGCTTGATGGTGTCCATGGTGGCCATGGCCAGACCGGCACCGTTCACCAGGCAACCGATGTTGCCGTCGAGCGAAATGTAGGCCAGGTCGAATTTCGACGCTTCGATTTCAGCTGGATCTTCTTCATCCAGGTCGCGCAGGGCGACGATTTCCGGATGACGGAACAGCGCGTTCGGGTCGAAGTTGAACTTGGCGTCCAGGGCGATGACCTTGCCGCTGCCGGTGACGATCAGCGGATTGATTTCGGCCAGCGAGCAATCGGTTTCCCAATACGCTTTGTACAGGCCTTGCAGGTTGACGCGGGCGTCGACGATGGAACCGGCAGGCACGCCGATTTTGCTCGCGATGTCATCTGCCTGGGCATCGGTCAGGCCAACGCCTGGATCGATGGTGACGTGATGGATCTTCTCTGGATGGCTCTCGGCCACTTCTTCGATGTCCATGCCGCCTTCAGACGACGCCATCAGGACGATTTTCTGCGTGACGCGGTCGGTGACCAGCGAAACATACAGTTCTTGTTTGATGTCGGCGCCTTCTTCCACCATCAGGCGGTTGACTTTCTGGCCTTCGGCGCTGGTCTGATGCGTGATCAGCTGCATGCCCATGATCTGGTCAGCATATTGCTTGACCTGCTCCATCGATTTCGCCACTTTGACGCCGCCGCCCTTGCCGCGACCACCTGCGTGGATCTGGGCCTTGACGACCCATACCGGACCACCCAGGGTTTCCGCAGCCTTGACGGCTTCGTCGACGGACATGCACGCAATACCGCGTGGTACCGTCACTCCATATTGCCGGAGGATTTCTTTGGCTTGATACTCATGGATTTTCATGCTGGCTTCCCTTCTGATACTGATGTATAAAAATACGGTTAGTGGTGCAAAAAAAACAGGAAAGCGCCGGGGTCACGCTTTGGCTACCCAGCGCGGGTAATACTGTGCAACCGCCCCACCATCGGTGCGCAGGGCGTGGCATTTGTCGAGTTGAAACGGCTTTTCATGCGATAAGTCAGCATTCTCACCGTCACGGGTCGACCAGACATCGCCGGCAAATGCCTGAACCGTCGCAGTCGGCAAGACTTGCGCCAGTTCGGTCAAATGGGTACAGCCAGCGATTCCCGCCAGGCGCTGTTTCAAGTCGCGGCGGAAATTCTTGAGTAAATTCAAACCGATCAGCGCCCTGTATGCGGGGCCGATGGTATCGCAAAAACCAGGATAGGGCACGGAATCGGAGGCGGCAGCGGCCTCGACGATAGTCAGTGCGTGATCGACGGTAATGCGCAAGTGGAGGTCATGCAGGGGAGTGCCGGCGGGACGGGGGCCGGAGGCCAGCATCGCGTCATAGCTTTTGATATCGGTAATACGGGCGTCAATATCCCACAGGCCGTCGTCGCGCACATACGCTTGGACGTCGATAACGCGGGAGTGCCGTAAGGCGCGCCGGGATACGGGAGTTGACAGGGGCATAAGACCGATGCCGCTTGCGCGGCCGTAATTTAGTAAGCAGCAATGTGCATAAAGCACGCTGTTCGCAGCTTCTACGAACAGCAACCGCACCTGCGGCGCCGCAAAAACCCTAAAAGTGTAGCACACTGGACGCCGGTTGCGCCGCAACATAATTTTTTACTGCCTCGATAAAGACATTTCAAAGCATAAATAATGCACATGGAAATTGATGCCATTATCACCGATGGTGATGATTGATATGTCCGATGCACGCCGCGAAATACGCCAACGTGCCGCGCTTGCCCTGCAAACAGCAGCATGGGCAAGCCTGGCCCCACGCAGCGCAACAATAGGCCATCCAATGAACTGGCTGATGCCAGGGAAAGTGACTTGCCAGTAAAACCATGCTCTGGCGCGATGCGAGCGCGCGGGCAAGGCTCAGGGCAGCCATCGACTGTTGCAGAAGGAACACAGCGGTGCCGGCGAGGAGTCGCGGCCAGCGGGACCGCTAGCGGCGCGTACCTAGTCGTCTTCGGGCTCCAGGCCCTTCAAGGCCACGTGCACGGCACGCTGCGAAAAGCCGCGCTGCATCAAAAAGCGCATCTGCTTGTTGCGCTGTTCGGCATCCTGCGCCACCGTACCGAATTTGCGACGCCATACTTCGCAGGCGCGTGCGGTCTCGCCTTCGGCCAGGCCCGCCTTGAGTTCCTGCAAGGCCTCGCCAGCAATCCCATGGCTTTGCAATTCCGCCATGATGCGGCTATTGCCGAAACGGGCCGAGCGGCGGTGTATCAGCGACTCGGAAAAACGCTCCTGCGACAGCCAGTTGGCTTGTTCCAGGCTGTCGAGCAAGGCCTCCACATCATCGCCTTCCTGCGCATGGCGCTGCAACTTACGCCGCAATTCCATGCGGCTATGTTCGCGCATCGACAAAAAGCGTAGCGCCCTGCCCTTCAGGCTTAGTTGTACTGCAGCCATACACCCACCTTGTCTTTCATTCCACGATCACAGCACCCAAATACAATCGCCGCCCGGCGCAACAGCGCGGGACGGCGATCAGGGTCCTACCTTGCGGCAAGCCATGCGTAGGTCGGATTAGGCCACCTGGGCCGTAATCCGACAACATTGTTGGCGTCTGATCCGACAACATTGTTGACGTCTGTGGTGTTGTCGGATTACGCGCCGCTTTGCCGCGCTAATCCGACCTACTCTGACTTGGCTTCCGCCTTGGCAGCCTTGTCGGCGGCTTTATCCGCTTTTTCCGGCTTTTCAGCCGCCAGCGGTGGCAGTTCGCGCACGCCCAGCGAAGCGCGGACCTTGTTTTCGATCTCGCGGGCCAGCGCCGGACGCTCTTGCAAGAAGGCGCGGGCGTTGTCTTTGCCCTGGCCGATGCGTTCGCCGTTGTAGCTGTACCAGGAACCGGATTTTTCCACGATCTTGGCATCCGAGCCCAGGTCCAGGATTTCGCCTTCGCGCGAGGTGCCGGCGCCGTACAGGATATCGAAGTGCGCTTCCTTGAACGGTGGCGCGATCTTGTTCTTGACGACCTTGACCTTGGTTTCGTTGCCGATCACTTCATCGCCGGACTTGATCGAGCCGGTGCGGCGGATATCGAGGCGCACGGAGGCGTAGAATTTCAGCGCGTTGCCGCCGGTAGTCGTTTCCGGGCTGCCGAACATCACGCCGATCTTCATGCGGATCTGGTTGATGAAGATGACCAGGGTATTGGTGCGGTTGATGGAACCGGTCAGCTTGCGCAGGGCTTGCGACATCAGGCGCGCTTGCAAGCCTGGCAGGGAATCGCCCATGTCGCCTTCGATCTCGGCGCGTGGCGTCAGTGCGGCCACGGAATCGATGACGACAAGGTCGACGCTGCCCGAACGCACGAGTGCGTCGCAGATTTCCAGCGCCTGCTCGCCCGTATCCGGTTGCGAGATCAGCAACTCATGCAGGTTCACGCCCAGTTTTTGGGCGTATCCGACGTCGAGTGCGTGCTCGGCATCGATAAAGGCGCAAGTACCGCCAATTTTTTGCATTTCAGCAATGGTTTGCAGGGTCAGCGTGGTTTTACCCGACGATTCTGGACCGTAGATTTCCACTACGCGGCCGCGCGGCAAGCCGCCCACGCCCAGCGCGATATCGAGGCCGAGCGAACCAGTTGACACGACTTGCACTTCTTCGATCACCGCGCTGGCATCCATGCGCATGACCGAACCTTTGCCAAACTGCTTCTCGATCTGCGCCAGTGCGGCGGCCAACGCCTTGGCTTTTTCCGATGCGGGTACTACAGCTTTTTTATCGTCCATATGTTCTTTCAGCCGTTCTACAGTTGCAGATTCAGTTGAATCGTGCAGCCTGCGATAGCGCCAGTGGGTTAAATTCTTTATACAGACAGTACTGTATAAAAAAACAGTGATCAATGCAAGCGGAACGTGGATTTGTTTTGAAACAGATCAATACAAGCCTGGTTTTTCACAAAAACTATCCACCTTGCGGAAAATCAAACACAATACAGACTTCTGATGTCCTGAAGTTGCAAGCATAGGAAGTTCACCATGCGTATTTTACTTGCCGAAGATGACAGCGTGCTGGCCGATGGCCTGACCCGTTCGCTGCGCCAGTCCGGTTATGCAATCGACTACGTCAAGACCGGCCAGGAGGCCGATACTGCCCTGTCGACCCAGGAATTCGACCTGCTGATCCTCGACCTGGGCCTGCCGAAGATGTCCGGCCTGGAAGTGCTGCGCCGCCTGCGCGCGCGCGCCTCGCTGCTGCCGGTACTGATCCTGACGGCTGCCGATTCCATCGAGCAACGCGTGAATGGCCTCGACCTGGGTGCCGATGATTATATGGCCAAGCCGTTCGCCCTGTCAGAACTGGAGGCAAGAGTGCGCGCCCTGACGCGCCGTGGCGCCGGCGGCGGCGCGGCCATCATCAAGCACGGCCCCCTCAGCTACGACCAGGTGGGGCGCAGCGCCTACATCAACGAGCAGATGCTCGACCTGTCGGCGCGCGAACTGGGCTTACTGGAAATCCTGCTGGGCCGTACCGGCCGCCTCGTCTCGAAAGAGCAGCTGGTCGACCATTTGTGCGAATGGGGCGAAGAGGTGTCGAACAACGCCATCGAAGTGTATGTGCACCGTTTGCGCAAGAAGATCGAGGTCGGTGGCGTGCGCATCGCTACGGTGCGTGGCCTCGGCTATTGCCTGGAAAAATACTCGGAAGCGGCGCGCCTGAACGCCGAAGCGGGCGTGTCGGCCAGCCCGGCCAGCGGAACCGCCAGCAAGTGAAGGCGCGCGAAGCGCCAGCGGACGAAGTGAACGACGACGACTGGTTCGAGCCGCCCACCACGGAGCAAGATGACAGCATCGAGCATTCGCTGTTCGGCGAAATCCTCGACTGGATGCTGGCGCCCTTGCTGCTGCTGTGGCCGATGAGCATCGCCATCACTTACCTGGTGGCCAAGGGCATCGCGAATCAACCGTTCGACCATGCGCTGGAAGACAGCGTGACGGTGCTGACGCAGCAGGTCAAGCAAGCCGATGGCGCGATGCTGCGCCGCATGCAGGACAAAAGCAGCAAGGGCCGCGACTTCCTGCGCGGCGACGATGTCGATACCTTGTATTACCTGGTCATGGGCGGGCAAGGCGAATACCTCGACGGCGACCGTGACTTGCCGCCGCCGCAAGAACCCGATAAATACCGCAGTGGCATGGTGCTGTTTCGCAACGACACCATCCACGGCACGCCCGTGCGGGTGGCGTTCACCTATCTCGACATGCCCTCCAGCATCGACGATGAACCGCGCCGCACGCTGGTGCAAGTGGCCGAAACGCTGGAAAAACGCGCCCAGTTGGCGAATGAAATCATCAAGGGCGTGATCTTGCCGCAGTTCATCATCCTGCCCGTGATCCTGGCCCTGGTCTGGTTTGCCCTGGCGCGCGGCCTGTCACCGCTGGCGCAATTGCAGGAACGCATACGCGCGCGACCACCGGATGACCTCTCCCCCATCGAATCGGGCCAGGTGCCCGAGGAAATCACGCCACTGGTCGCTTCGCTCAACGAGATGCTGGCGCGCTTATCTTTGTCCATCGACATGCAGAAACGCTTCATCGCCGACGCTGCGCACCAGATGAAGACACCGCTGGCCGGCATGCGCATGCAATCCGAACTGGCCCTGCGGCAAACCGACCACGACGAGATTCACCGCTCACTGCTGCAGTTGGCGAAAAGTTCGGAAGCGGCCACGCGCCTGGTGAATCAGCTGCTGGCCCTGGCACGCGCGGAAAACCAGCCGCAGGCCGGCACGGCGTTTGCTCCCATCGAGCTGAGCGAACTGGCGCGCGGCGTGGTGCAGGACTGGGTGCAAGCCTCGTTTGCCCAGCATATCGACCTGGGCTTCGAACAGCCCGCGTATTCGATCATGATTTCCGGCAATGCCATGATGCTGCGTGAACTGCTGAGTAATCTGATCGACAATGCCCTGCGCTACACGCCCACTGGCGGCAGCGTCACGGTGCGCGTGCGCAGCACCCTGGAACTGGCCATCCTGGAAGTGGAAGATACGGGTCCCGGCATACCGCAGGCCGAGCGGGAACACGTGTTCGAGCGCTTTTACCGCATTCTCGGCAGCAATGTCGACGGTAGCGGACTGGGCTTGGCCATCGTGCGCGAAATTGCTCAGCAGCATGGCGCCGAAGTCGATATTTTTAACAATCCGCGCGCCCACGCACCAAAGCTGCCGGGCACCCTGTTACGCCTGAGCATCGCCCTGCTGTTGCCCGATCCCCCCGAAGACGATGAGATCACGTATGGATAAGCCCAGCATTCCCGCGACGCCGTTGCGGCCGGCACGCACACCGAGTCCCGAGCTGCAGGCGCGCCTCGATGTGCATTGGCAACAGACGCGGCGCCTGACAGCCATCCTGTTGCTAATCTGGCTACTGACGGGCTTTCTGACCGTATTTTATGCGCGCGAACTATTGCATCTGAACCTGTTCGGCTGGCCGCTGCCTTTCTATATGGCGGCCCAGGGCGCCTCGCTGGTCTACCTGGCCATCATTGCCTTCTATGCCTGGCGCATGCGGCGCCTGGACCGTGCTTTTCATGCCGAGGAGCAAAAATGAGCGGCCAGCGCAGCTTCTTTGCGCGGCTGTGCCGCTACTACCTGCTGTTTACCGCCGGTTTTGCCGCCTTCCTGCTGGCCCTGTCGGTACTCGAACAGGAAGGCATGCCGCGCGCCTGGATCGGCTACCTGTTCATGTTGGTCACCATCACCCTGTACGCCACCATCGGCGTCATCAGCCGCACCTCGAACGTCACCGAATACTATGTGGCAGGGCGCAGAGTGCCCGCCATGTTCAACGGCATGGCCACGGCCGCCGACTGGATTTCGGCCGCCAGCTTCATCAGCCTGGCCGGTGGCCTGTACCTGAACGGCTTCGACGGCCTGGCCTTCATCATGGGCTGGACGGGCGGCTATTGCCTGGTAGCACTCTTGATCGCGCCCTACCTGCGCAAGTTCAGCCAGTACACGATCCCCGATTTCCTCGCCGCCCGCTATGCCAGCGGCACCGACAAGCGCGGCGCCAGCGTGCGCGTCGTGGCCGTGGCCGCCACCATCATCGTGTCGTTTACCTATGTCGTGGCGCAGATCTACGCCGTCGGCCTGATTGCCTCGCGCTTCACGGGCGTGGATTTTTCCGTCGGCATCTTCCTGGGCCTGGCCAGCATCCTGGTCTGCTCTTTTCTGGGTGGCATGCGCGCCATCACCTGGACGCAGGTGGCGCAGTACATCATCATCCTGGTCGCCTTTCTGATTCCCGCCATCTGGCTGTCGGTCAAGCATGCGGATAACCCCGTGCCGCAGATCGCTTACGGCAAAGTGTTGCCGCAACTGAGCGCACGCGAACACGTGCTGGAAACGGACCCGAAAGAAAACGAAGTGCGCGCCATCTTCCGCCAGCGCGCACAAAGCTACCAGGCGCGCATCGCCGGCTTGCCCGGCTCCTGGGAGCAAGGCCGCCTGACAGCCCAGCGCCAGCTCGATACTTTACGCCAGCGCAATACCTCGCTATTCGATATCCGCAACGCGGAGCGCTATCTGATTGCCTATCCGAAAAGCCCGGAGGAGGCACGCGTGCTGTGGCAGGCGATGCAGGCGCAGAATCAGAAACGCGCCGAACCGATCATTCCGCACGCGCAGCCGTTTCCCGCCGCCGACCACGAGCAGTCCGACATCAAGCGCAACAATTTTCTGGCTCTCGTGTTTTGCATGATGCTGGGCACGGCTGCCCTGCCGCATATCCTGATGCGCTCCTACACCACGCCATCCGTGCACGAAACGCGCGTATCGGTCTTCTGGACCCTGTTTTTCATCTTGTTGATCTACCTTACGATTCCTGCGCTGGCCGTGCTGGTCAAGTACGATATTTACTCGGCACTGGTGGGCACGCAGTACACCAAGCTGCCCACCTGGGTGTCGTACTGGGCCAATGTGGACAAGCTCAGTCCGCTGATCAGCATCGTCGACGTCAACCGCGACGGCATCGTGCAATTGGCGGAAATTTCCATCGACGCCGACGTACTGGTGCTGGCCACGCCCGAGATCGCCGGCCTGCCCTATGTGATTTCCGGCCTGGTGGCGGCTGGCGGCCTGGCCGCCGCCCTGTCGACGGCGGACGGCTTGCTGCTGGCTATTTCAAATGCCCTCTCGCACGACATCTATTACAAGGTGGTCGATCCCAGCGCCTCGACGCAAAAACGCGTGACGATTTCAAAATTGCTGCTGCTGGCCGTGGCCTTCATCGCCGCCTACGCGGCCTCGCAAAAACCGGCCGACATCCTGTCGCTGGTGGGCGTGGCTTTTTCGCTGGCCGCCTCGACCCTGTTCGCGCCGCTGGTGCTGGGTGTCTTCTGGCAACGCGCCAATTACCAGGGCGCACTGGCCGGCATGCTGGCCGGCTTTGGCGTGTGCCTGTATTACATGCTGCACACCAGCGCCATGCTCGGTGGCAATGCCAGCGGTCAATGGTTTCATATCGCGCCCATTTCCGCCGGCATCTTCGGCGTACCGGCCGGCCTGGCCGCCGCCATCGTGGTCAGCTGGCTGACACCGGCACCAGCGCGCCGCAGCAAGGGACTGGTGGAGCATATCCGGGCGCCGGAATGAACCTCTATATTTAAATTTTTCATTCCAGCTTAAAACACACTATGCCCCAGTCTCTCTTGCGTCTGCTACATGCCTTGGCCGCCTGCGCCAGCCTATTTGCCATCTCCGTACAAGCGCACACCGCCATCGTACCGCCGCTGCCAGCTTTCTTCGCCAACCCGGAATTTAGCGCACCCCAGCTGTCACCCGATGCGCGTCACCTGGCCGTAAAAGTGAGCGGCGCGAACAAGCGCGACCGGCTGGCCATCGTCAACCTGCTCGATAACAACATCAACATCGTGGCGCAATTTAGCAACGTCGATGTCGGTGACGTCGAATGGGTCAACAACGAGCGCCTGATCCTGAACACGCGCGACCGCCAGACGGCGCCCGGCGACCTGCGTTTCGGGCCGGGACTGTTTGCCGTCAACCGAGACGGCAGCAACTTTCGCCAACTGGCCGCGCGCAGCGCCGCGCCCGACGCCTCCACCTCGGTCTATAAATTGCTGCCATGGCATACCTACCTGATGGGACAGCGTGGGGCGCAGGATTCCCCGGCCGTGTATGTGCGCAGCACCGTGTACACCTCGACGGGCGAAGTCGACTATGAGGGCTTGCGGCAACTCGATACGCTCACGGGCCGCAGCACGAGCGTCAAGCCGCCGGGCAAGGTGCGCCGCTGGCTGCTCGACCAGCATGGCGAACCACGCCTGGCTGTAACCCGGGAGCGCAATATGGAAAGCATCATGTACCGGGAACCGGACGGCGGCGCCTGGCGCACGCTGGCGCAGTTCGACGCCTACCTCGGCGGCCCAGATGCCTTCACCCCGCTCTCCTTTGGCCCGGATGGCGCCCTGTACGTGAGCGCCCGCATGGGCAGCGATACGCTGTCCGTGCATGCCTACGACCTGGCCAACAGCCGCATCACACCCACGCCCATCATCTCGCTCGACGGCTATGATTTCAGCGGCAATCTGATCGTCCGGCAAGGCAAGTTGCTGGGTGTGCGCCACCTCAGCGATGCGCGCGCCACGCGCTGGTTCGCCCCCGCCATGGCAGCGACCCAGGCGCGCATCGACGCCCTGCTGCCAGCGACAATCAACCTGGTCTCGCTGGCGGCCCGCCCCACCACGCCCTTCATTCTGGTAACCTCGTATTCAGATCGGCAACCGGGCAAATTCTCGCTGTTCAATAGCGACACGGGCACGCTGAGCATCATCGGCGAAACGCAGCCGCTGATTCAGCCGGCGCAGATGAGCGAGCAGCAGTTGGTGCGCTACAAGACGCGCGATGGCCTGTCCATTCCAGCCTGGCTCACCGTGCCCGCCACGACTTCCGGCAAGCAGTTGCCGCTGGTCGTGCTCGTGCATGGTGGCCCATATGTCCGCGGCAACTCCTGGCAATGGAATGCCGAAGTCCAATTTCTTGCCTCGCGTGGCTATGCCGTGCTGCAACCGGAATTTCGCGGCAGCACAGGCTTTGGCGCCAAGCATTTTCGGGCCGGCTGGAAACAATGGGGCTTGAAGATGCAGGACGATCTTGCCGATGGCGCGCGCTGGGCCATCACCGAAGGGATCGCCGATCCGCGCCGTATCTGCATTGCCGGCGCCAGCTATGGCGGCTATGCTGCCCTGATGGGCCTGGTCAACGATCCCGACCTGTTCCGCTGCGCCGTCGACTGGGTGGGCGTGACCGACATTAACCTGCTGTATAGCGGCCATTGGAGCTTCAAGTCCGATCTCGGCGATGACTGGAAACAATACGGCATGCCCGAACTCATTGGCGACCGGACGGCCAACGCAGCCCAGTTCCAGGCCACCTCGCCCATCGCCCAGGCGGCGCGCATCACCCAGCCCCTATTGCTGGCATACGGCGCCGCCGACCAGCGGGTGCCGCTCTACCACGGCAAGCAGTTTTATGCGGCCGTCAAACAACACAACCGCGATGTCGAATGGGTGGTCTATGACGAGGAAGGCCATGGCTGGACGCTGCCGAAGAACCGCATCGACTTCTGGGGCCGGGTGGAAAAATTCCTCGACAGAATGATCGGAAAAGACAGCGCCGTGGCAAAAAAGGAGTAGGCTGGAAGGCCGTACCGTTTGCGAGGAGACCCCATGCCGTCTGGAAAAATTCTTGTTGCCCAGGGAGGCGGCCCCACCGCCGTCATCAACCAGTCGCTGGTGGGCGTGGTGCTCGAATCGCGGCGCTTTCACCATGTCACGCGCGTGTATGGCGCGCTGCACGGCGTGCGTGGCATCGTCAATGAAGAGTTTGTTGATCTGACACAGGAAACCAGCCATAACCTGGAACTGGTGGCCGCCACGCCCTCATCGGCCCTCGGCTCCACGCGCGACAAGCCCGATATCGCCTACTGCCAGCAAATCTTCGAAGTGCTGCGCGCGCACGAGATCGAACACTTCTTCTATATCGGCGGCAATGACTCGTCCGACACGGTGCGCATCGTCAGCGAGGAAGCGCACAAGGCCGGCTACCCGCTGCGCTGCATCCACATCCCGAAAACCATCGACAACGACCTGGTGGGCAGCGACCACACGCCAGGCTTTCCCTCGGCCGCGCGTTTCGTCGCCCAGGCCTTCGCCGGCGCCAACCTCGACAATGCAGCCTTGCCTGGCGTGTACGTGGGCGTGGTGATGGGCCGCCACGCGGGCTTTTTGACGGCCGCCTCGGCGCTGGGCAAGAAGTTCCCCGACGATGGCCCACACCTGATCTACCTGCCCGAACGCGTCTTCGTGCTCGATCAATTTATCGCCGACGTGAAAGCTGCATATGAAAAATACGGCCGCTGCGTGATCGCCGTCTCGGAGGGCATCCACGATGCCTCGGGCGAACCCATCGCCAGCCTGCTGGCCCAACAGGCTGGCGATGCGGTGGAGCGCGATGCGCACGGCAATGTGCAATTGTCGGGCACCGGCGCACTGGCCGACCTGCTATGCGATGCCATCAAGGCCAAGCTGGGCATCAAGCGCGTGCGCGGCGACACCTTCGGCTATCTGCAGCGTTCCTTCATCGGTTGCGTCTCTGATGTAGATCAACGCGAAGCGCGCGAAGTGGGCGAGAAGGCGGTGCAGTTCGCCATGTGGGGCGAGCGCGATGGCTCGGTCGCCATCAAGCGTACGGGCTTTTATTCCGTTGACTACGAGTTGCTGCCGCTGGCGGACGTGGCGGGCAAGACGCGCACCATGGAAGACGAATTCATCAGCGCCAGCGGCACGGACGTCACCGATGCCTTCCGGCTGTATCTGCGCCCGCTACTGGGTTCGGGCATGCCGGACGCCTTCCGCCTGCGGGCGGCCAAGGTGGCCAAGGTGCTGAAGCCCTAAATGCTTCTGCGCCAGCGATGGTAATGACAGTGGCCGCAATAGTTGCTGACCACTGATCATGCTGCTCGATGGCATGCCGATGGCGCTTTGGCGGACGGGCACGCTACGCACCAAGAAAATCGCCCCGACAGTTGTCGAGGCGAGATGCCCTGCATGGCCGGCGTCAGCAGCCGTGCATCAGAAGCAGTGTTCCTGTGCCGGGAAGCTGCCATCCTTGACCGCTTGCACATAGCCGGAGACGGCGGCGTCGATGCTGGCAGCGCCTTCCATGAAGTTGCGCACAAAACGCGCCTTGCGCCCTGGGAACACGCCCAGCATGTCGTGCATGACGAGTACCTGGCCCGAGCAGTCGGGACCGGCGCCGATGCCGATGGTCGGTATCGTCAGCATGTCGGTCACTTCCTTGCCCAGCTGCGTCGGCATCGCTTCCATCAGCACGATGGCGGCACCCGCGCTTTGCAGCGCCAGCGCGTCATTCTTGAGCTGTGCGGCACTTTCCGTGCTCTTGCCCTGCACCTTATAGCCGCCCAGCTGATGCACCGATTGCGGCGTCAGGCCGATGTGGGCGCAGATGGGGATGCCGCGCTCGGTAAGGAAACGGACAGTCTCGGCCAGCCAGGCACCGCCTTCGATCTTGACCATGTGCGCACCGGCTTGCATCAGGATGACGGCGTTGGCATAGGCTGTTTCGGGCGTGCCATACGCACCGAACGGCAAGTCGGACATGATCAAGGCCGACTTGGCGCCGCGCGCCACGGCAGCCGTGTGGTAGGCCAGTTCAGCCACGGTGACGGGCAGGGTCGAGTTATGGCCATTGCAGACCATGCCGAGCGAATCGCCGATCAGCAAGATCTCGACGCCGCAACGGTCCATCAGGGACGCGAAGCTGGCGTCATAGCAGGTCAGCATGGAAATCTTTTCGCCGGCGGCGCGCAGCGTGGCCAGCGTGTGGATGGTCACAGCCTTGTTGGCGACAGTCTTCGATGGCGCCGGCGCCGGGGTGGCGGCCTTGTCTTTTGCGGCCAGATCTGTTCCTTGCAAATAAGCGGACATAGGTATTCTCTAGAGTGTAAAGGGGGTGGTGCGACGACGATGCCGCTAGTGTAGTACTTTATGCGGCGTGCTGCAGCAGCGCCATTGTAGAGGATGGGCGCGAAACGGCTCAGAGCTGACTGATGGCCTGCTCAGCGACGCTTGCCAGGTAATCCTGTGCTGGCCCGAGGCCGGGCACGACGATGGCGGGCGCCAAGGCCAGCAGCGGCACCAGCACGAAGGCGCGCTCGGTGATGCGCGGATGGGGCACCGTCAGCGTGGCGCTGGCGATCTGCGCGTCGCCGTACAGCAGCAAGTCCAGGTCCAGCGTGCGCGGGGCGTTGCGGTAGGGCCGCTCGCGCCCGTGCGCCGCCTCGATGGCATGCAGCGCCAGCAGCAGCTCTTCGGCCGGCACTGTGGTCGAGATGCGCGCCACGGCGTTGATGTAGTCGTCACCGCTGGAAGCTATGGGCGCCGTGCGGTAGCTGGCCGAGGCGTCGAGCAAGCTGGTGCCGGGCAGGCGCGCCAGGCGCGCAATCGCATCCTGCACATTGGCCTGCGCCTCGCCCAGGTTGGCACCGATACCGATGTAAGCGGTGACGGGGGCAAGTGCGTCCATCATTCGTCGCCAGTGCTGCCCGTGCTGCTGCCGCCCGTGCCGCCTGTGCCACTCTTGCTGCGCGTGCTGCGGCGTGGCGGACGCTTCTTCTTGATGGCGCCCGGCGCGGCATTCGCGCTGACCAGCAAGGCTTCGCGCGTTTCCTCGTCGCCTTCATAAAACGCGGTCCACCATTCGCCGATCTCCATGTCGATCTCGCCCGAAGCGCAGCGCAGCAGCAGGAAGTCGTAGCCAGCACGGAAGCGCAGGTGTTCCAGCAATTTGTGCGGCGCCTTGCCGACGCGGCGCTCGAAGCGTGGCTGCATCGACCAGATGTCGCGCATGTCGGAGCCGATCTTGCGTTGCAAGGCCAGCTTTTCCGTTTGCGAGTCGAGCACGTCGTCGGCCGCCAGGTGCAGCGCGGGGATCGTCGACTCGCCGGCGGCGCGGTAAGCCGTCCATTTTTCCAGCACCTGGTGCCACAAGAGCGAGGCAAACAGAAAGCCTGGCGAGACGGTCTTGCCGGCGGCGATGCGGGCGTCCGTGGCGTCCAGCGCCAGGGTGACGAATTTCGCTCCCAGCGGCTGCTCCAGCACCACGTCGAGCAGCGGCAGCAAGCCGTGATGCAAGCCTTCCTTGCGCAGCTGCTGCAGGCAGGCCAGCGCGTGGCCGCTCATCAGGAGCTTCAGCATTTCGTCGAACACGCGCGGCGCGGGCACATTGTTGATCAGCGGCGCCATGATGGGAATCGGTGCCGCCGTATGCGGCTCGATGGTGAATTTCAGCTTGGCCGCAAAGCGCACCACGCGCAGCATGCGCACGGGATCTTCGCGGTAGCGTTCTTCCGGCTTGCCGATCATGCGCAGGGTCTGGGCGCGGATATCTTCCACGCCGCCGTGGTAATCGAGCACTTCCTGCGTGGCCGGGTTGTAGTACATGGCGTTGATGGTGAAGTCGCGGCGCAGCGCATCTTCGTGCTGCAAGCCGAAGGTATTGTCGCGCAGGACGCGGCCATGTTCATCCTTGGGCGCGGAATCGGCGCCGGCGCCGCGGAAGGTCGTCACTTCCAGCAAATCCTGGCCGAACATCACATGCACGATCTGGAAGCGCTTGCCGATGATGAAGGCGCGGCGGAACAAGCGCTTGACCTGTTCCGGCGTGGCGTTGGTGGCGATATCGAAGTCTTTCGGCTTCACGCCCAGCAGCAGGTCGCGCACGGCGCCGCCGACGACGAAGGCTTCGAAGCCCGCCTCCTGCAGGCTGCTGGTGACGCGGATGGCATTCGACGATACCAGTTTCGGGTCGATTCCGTGTTGCGCAGGACCGAGCACGACGGCGGCCGTGGTGTCGCGCGCTGCCTCTTTTTTAACGCCGAGGATCTTGCGGATGAATTTTTTAATCATTGAATAAGTGGAGTGATGGCCAGCCGTGGACGGTTGCATGTGCGCTCAAAGCGGTGTTGGGATTGGTCGCGACCGGATGGGTAACGACCGATAGCAAGGGAATGTCGTTGTGTGAATCGCTGTAAAAGTAGCTGCGCTCGAACTGCCCCAGCGCCTTGCCCATCTTGTCCAGCCAGGCATGGGTGTGGGTCAGCTTGCCCGCGCCCAGGGTCGGCGTGCCCAGCAGCTTGCCCGTGACGTTGCCTTCAGCGTCATATTCGGGCATGGCGGCCAGCAGGTGTTCGACACCCAGTGCCTCGGCGATGGGCTTGGTGATGAAATAGTTGGTGGCCGTGACGATGGCCAGCAAATCGCCTGCGTCCCGGTGCTGTTTCAGCAGCGCCAGCACTGCGGGGCGGATCGCCGGCAAGACCACTTCGGCCATGAATTGCTGGTGCAGCGCGTCCAGGCGTTCGCGCGGGAATTGCGCCAGGGTGCCGAGGGAAAATTCCAGGTACTCCACCGGGTCGAGCGTGCCGGCCTGGTATTGGGCGAAGAATTCATCGTTACGGCGGGTGAATTCGGTGGCATCCACGGCACCGATGCGTACCAGGAATTCGCCCCACTCGTGATCCGAGTCGATGGGCAGCAGGGTGTGGTCGAGGTCAAACAGGGCCAGATTCATCATTCTTTCGCTTCCGCCTGCAGCAACTCGCGCAACAATGGCAAGGTGATCGGGCGTTGGGTTTCCAGGGAGTAGAGGTCGAGAGAGTCCAGCATCGTCGACAGCGAACGCATGTCGCGCCGGAAATGGGACAGCAGATAGGGTAACACGCCCGGCGATAAGGTCAAGCCGCGGGTGGTGGCCGCCTGGGTCAGG
This sequence comes from Janthinobacterium sp. CG_23.4, assembly GCF_029892305.1. Lineage (NCBI taxonomy): Bacteria > Pseudomonadati > Pseudomonadota > Betaproteobacteria > Burkholderiales > Oxalobacteraceae > Janthinobacterium > Janthinobacterium sp. CG_23.4. The sequence continues at coordinate 4,336,134 of NZ_JARXUX010000001.1, forward strand.
GCGGCGATTTTTTCATCGTCGGTCAAGCCCTGGATCTGGTAAATCAAGCCCCAGCCCATGCGCGTGCGCAAGTCTTCGCGCACGGGCAGCACGGCCGGCGGCACGGCGCCACTGCACACCATATAGGCTTTGTTGGCGCGGATTTCATTGAACAGTGCAAAGGCATCGATCTGCGCCAGCGGCGAGAGCTTTTCGCAGTCGTCGAGCAGATACAAATCGACCTCCGGCGAATACACGAATTCGGACTCGATCGAGAATGGAGAAATGTAGCGCGCGCGCTCGGTGCTGGCCAGGGCCTTGAGCAGATGGCTCTTGCCGGCGGCCAGTTCGCCCCACAGGTAAGCAAAATGTTCGCGCGCAGTGCGCGCGGCGAACTGACGCATCAACTGCGCCACTTCGGCATTCTGTCCCACCTCGAAGGTATCGAGGCTGTGCGCCTGGTCTGTGCCTAAATCGAGCACCAGTTGTTTCATGGCGTACGCCTTGTCCTGTTTTTCATTACTGCTTGAGCGTCGTCGTCGCTGTTGTTAGTTCGTTGTTAGTTTCGCATTGTAGCCGTATCGGGTACCCTGTCATGCATTATAGAAGCTGCTGGACAGGTAGTGGCGTCTTAGATGCTTAAAAGCGACCATCAGGACGGCCGAAGCGGGCAAAGCGAGCAAAACACCGACGAAACCGAATAATTGTCCGAAGGCCAATAAGGCGAAGATGACGGCCAGCGGGTTCAGGCCGATGCGCTCGCCCACCAGGCGCGGCGTGAGGAAAAAGCCTTCGATGACCTGGCCACAGCCATAGATGACGGCCACGGCGATGACGCCGCTCCAGTCGGCAAACTGCAGCAGGGCGGCGATCAGGGCCAGCATCAGCCCCAGGCCGAAGCCCAAATAGGGGATGAAGACCAGCAAGCCGGTGATGATACCAACAGGCAATGCCACTTCAAAACCGGCGATGGCCAGCGCCACCGAGTAATACGTGGCCAGCACCAGCATGACGAGCAACTGGCCGCGCAGGTATTGCGCCAGCAGCGTATCGACTTCCTGCGCCATGCCCACCGTGCGCCCGACCCAGCGGCGCGGCACGGCGCCGGCGATGCGCGCCAGCATCGGATGCCAGTCCAGCAACAAGTAAAACAGCACCACGGGAATCAGTACCACGGTGGCCAGCCAGCCCAGCACGGCGGTGCCGCCGATGCGCGCCGAGGCCAGCACGGTGCTCCAGATTTCATCGCCGCTGGTCGCCATCTGCTGGCTCAGCATGCGTTTGATGCCCGTGCCGTCGAGGCGCACGCGAATGCCCAGGTCACGCAGTTTCGGCGCCAGCAGCTCATTGGCCTTGCTGAGAAATTGCGGGATCTGCGCCTGCAGCAGGGGGATTTCCTTTTGCAATACCGGCACGACGATCAGTACCAGCGCTGTCATGGCGAGGAAAAACAACACGACGACGAGCAGCACGGCCAGCGGACGGGGCACGTAAAAACGCTTGTAATGCAGGCGTTGCAATCGGTCCACGCCCGGATTGAGCACATAGGCGAGGATGGCAGCCGCCAGGAAAGGCGTCAGGATGGGGCCCAGGCTGACGAGCAGCAGCAAGAATGCCAGCCAGACCGCGATCCAAAATGCTGTTTGCTTCTGCTCTGCGCTGATCGGGAATGGCATGGCGTTGTACTTTTGCGTTAAAAAAAGGCAGTTAATTACGAAATAGCGGGGGCAGTTTGATAAAATAGCGTCTTGATCGACCGAATTCACCCGCTGGCACCCTGCCGCATGATGTTGAAAAACATGCTTGCGCGCGCGTGCCGGCGGGTATCCGCCTTCTATTTTACCGCCTCCGCTGCCACCACACCATGAACCAGACTTCTAATGTTTCCCTTTCCTACCGTGACGCTGGCGTCGATATCGACGCAGGCGACGCTTTAGTCGAAGCAATCAAGCCGTTTGCCAAGCGCACCCTGCGCGAAGGCGTGATGGGCGGCCTGGGCGGTTTTGGCGCCATGTTTGAAATCAGCAAGAAGTACAAGGAACCGGTGCTGGTCTCGGGCACCGACGGCGTGGGCACGAAATTGCGCTTGGCGTTTGAATTGAACCGCCATGACACGGTCGGCATCGACCTGGTCGCCATGAGCGTAAACGACATCCTGGTGCAAGGCGCCGAGCCCCTGTTCTTCCTCGACTATTTCGCTTGCGGCAAGCTCGACGTGGCCATTGCCACCGACGTCATCAAGGGCATCGCCCAGGGTTGCGAACAAGCCGGTTGCGCGCTGATCGGCGGCGAAACGGCTGAAATGCCGAGCATGTACCCGGCCGGCGAATACGACCTGGCAGGTTTTGCCGTCGGCGCGGTGGAAAAATCGAAAATCATCGACGGTAGCAAAATCGCCCCCGGTGACGTGGTGCTGGGCCTGGCTTCGTCGGGCGTGCACTCGAACGGTTACTCGCTGGTGCGCAAGATCATTGAAGTGGCGAAGCCTGACCTGGAAGGTGACTTCCACGGCCGCAAGCTGGCCGACGTGCTGATGCAGCCAACGCGCATCTACGTCAAGCCGCTGCTGGCGCTGATGGATGCCATGGAAGTGAAGGGCATGGTGCACATCACCGGTGGCGGCCTGGTCGAAAACATCCCGCGCGTACTGCAGCCTGGCCTGGTGGCCGAACTGGACTCGAAGGCGTGGACCATGCCACCGCTGTTCACGTGGCTGCAACAGCACGGCGGCGTGGCTGACGCCGAAATGCACCGCGTCTTCAACTGCGGCATCGGCATGACCGTCATCGTCTCGCAGGAAAATGCAGACGCCGCCATCGCACAATTGCAAGCGGCCGGCGAAAGCGTCTCGCGCATCGGTACCATCCGCGCACGCGTGGGTGACGAGCATCAAACGATAGTCATCTAAGCTGCAGCTTGAATGGCCAAGGCAGGCGCTCGCAAGAGCGCCTGCCTTTTTTCTTGGTCATAAAAACTGTGTTGATCGACGCAGGGTATTCATCCGCCCTTTCAAGTACGCTGGCAGCAATTAAGCCGCCTAAGCTATCTGTATCCAGGTCGTCTTCAATTCCGTGTACTTGTCCAGCGCGTGCAGCGACTTGTCGCGCCCGTTGCCCGACTGTTTATAACCGCCGAACGGCACGGTGATGTCGTCGCCGTCGTACTGGTTGACATGCACGGTACCTGCACGCAGCGCGCGCGCCGTCAAGATGGCCTTGCTGAGGTCCGACGTCCACACGGCCGCCTGCAAGCCATAGGGCGTGGCATTGGCCTGTTTGATGGCATCGGCGATATGCGTAAAGCCCAGCACTGACAGCACGGGGCCGAAAATCTCTTCGCGCGCAATCGTCATGCCCGCGTCCACGCCACCGAACACGGTCGGCTGCACATAGTAGCCGCCCGTCTGCGTGCGTACGGCCTCGCCGCCGCCCAGCAGTTGCGCGCCTTCGCTCTTGCCCGCCGCGATATAGCCCATGACCGTGTTCATCTGCGTGGCGTCGACGATGGCGCCCATGACGGTGGCTTCGTCGAGCGGGTCGCCAGGCTGGAAGCGGGGCAGCATGGCCAGCGCCTTGGCCAGGAATTCTTCCCTGATCGATTCTTCCACGAACAAGCGCGAGGGCGCGTTGCAGCTTTCGCCCTGGTTGAAAAAGATGGAACCGACGGCGGCGGCCACGGCCTTGTCCAGGTCCGGGCAATCGGCGCAGACGATGTTGGCAGACTTGCCGCCCAGTTCCGTCCACGCCCGCTTCAGATTCGACTGACCCGCCATCTGCACGATCAACTTGCCCGTGCGGGTGGAACCTGTGAAACCGATGCAATCGACATCCATGTGCAGCGCCAGCGCCGCACCTGCCTCGTTGCCAAAGCCAGGCAGCACATTGAAGACGCCCGCCGGCACGCCTGCCTGCAGCGCGATGTCGGCCAGGCGCAGGGCCGTCAATGGCGATTTTTCCGATGGTTTCAGGATAACGCTGTTGCCAGCCGCGAGCGCGGGTGCGATCTTCCAGGCGGCCATGATCATCGGATAATTCCACGGCACGATGGCGGCGACGACGCCCACCGGTTCGCGCGTGATCAAGGCCAGGCTGCTGGACGGCGTAGGTGCGATTTCATCGTAGACCTTGTCGATCGCCTCGCCATACCAGCGCAGGCAATTGGCCGTGGCACCCACATCCACGCTCTGGCTGTACTTGATCGGTTTACCCATGTCCAGGGTTTCCAGCAGGGCCAGTTCGGCGCCGTTCTGCTGCACCAGGTCGGCGAACTTGATCAGTATGCGCTTGCGCTGCGCCGGGGATTTGCCGGCCCAGCGGCGGTCGTCAAAGGCGGCGCGGGCGGCCAGCACGGCCGCATCCACGTCGGCGCTGTCGCAGCGCGCCACCTGGCCCAGGAGACGGCCATCGATGGGCGACAAATTATCGAAGCTCTGGCCAGACCTGGCCGCCATCCGTTCGCCATTGATGAAGGCGCGTCCATCGATCGTGAGCGCTGCTGCGCGTGCGTGCCAGCTGGTGTTTTCCGTCATGCTCGTCTCCCGCAAGGTAAAAACGCCAGCTTACTCCTAGTCGGCCAAATAGGCCGCAGAGATCTGCTTGCGCCGTCTGCGGTCGGCGCGCGCCAGCATCACGGCATACACGATCACGGCAATCGTCACGACGAGGATGGTCAGCGCGGCAATGGCATTGACGCGCGGATCGAGCCCCAGGCGCGCGCGCGAAAAGATCACCAGCGGCATGGTCGTCGAACCGGGGCCGGACAAGAAGGCCGACAGCACCACATCGTCCAGCGACAGCGTAAACGTCAGCAACCAGGCCGAGGCCAGCGCCTGCGTGATATTCGGCAGGGTCACCAGGAAGAAGACCTGGTGCGCGCGGCAACCCAGGTCCATCGCCGCCTCGGCCAAGGATTTACTCATCTCCTGCAGGCGCGATTGCACCACCACGGCCGCATACGCCATGCCCAGCAGGGTATGCCCCAGCCACATGGTGAGTACGCCGCGCTCGGGGAAACCGAAGACCTTTTGCATCGATACCAACATCAGCAACAGCGATAGGCCGATGATCACTTCCGGCATCACCAGCGGCGCGCTGACCATGGCCGAGAACAAGGTACGCCCGCCGAAGCGCTGGTAGCTGGTCAAGACAAAGGCGGCGAAAGTGCCCAGGATGACGGACGAGGTGGCCGACATGAAGGCGATCTTCAGCGACAGGCCGAAACCCGAGATGATCTGCGTATCGCTCATCAACTCGCTGTACCAGCGCAGAGAAAAGCCGCTCCACACCATGTCCTGGCGCGAGCTGTTGAACGAGAAGACGATCAGCACGATGATCGGGAGGTAGAGGAAAAAATAGCCGAGCGAGAGCCAGCCGCGGCCGAACCAGCGCTGCAGGAAGGTAGCTTTATTCATGTGCGCTGCTCCGCGTCCTGGTGTGTCTTGTATCGGTTGAAAATGGCCATCGGCACGAGGATCAGCAATATCATCAACACCGTCACGGACGAGGCCATGGCCCAGTCGTTATTGGTGAAATACTCATCCCATAGCACTCTGCCGATCATCAGGGTTTCCGGACCGCCCAGCAGCTCGGGGATCACGTACTCGCCCACGGACGGGATGAACACCAGCATGGCGCCGGCGATGATGCCCGACTTCGACAGCGGCACCGTGATGCGCCAGAACGCCTGCAATGGCGTCGCGCCCAGGTCGGCCGCCGCTTCGAGATAACGCACGTCCATCTTCACCAGATTGGCATACAGCGGCAAAATCATGAACGGAAGATAGGCGTAGACCATGCCGACTACCAAGGAGAACGAGGTATTCATCATGTGCAGCGGTTCGCTCACCACGCCCAGCGAGATCAAGAGGTCGTTGAGCAAGCCGTGGTTGGCCAGGATGCCCTTCCACGCATACACGCGCAGCAGGAACGAGGTCCAGAACGGCAGCATCACCAGCATCATCAGCACAGGGCGGATCGATGGCTTGGCACGCGCCATGAAGTAGGCGAATGGGTAGCCGATAAACAGGCAGATGGCCGTAGTGATGGCCGCGTACTTGATGGAACTGAGGTAGGTCAGCAGATACAGTTCATCGGCGGCGATGAACAGGTAGTTGGCGATTTTCACCTTCAGCACAACGATGCCGTCGACATATGACAGCAGGCCGCCAAACGGGCTGCCCGCCGTGTCCATGTCGGACAGGCTGATGCGCAGCACGATCAGGAAGGGTAGCAAAAAGGCCGCCGTCAGGAACAGCGCAGGCACGGCGATGACGGCGTTGCGGCCCGCATTTCGCCCCGTTATCCAGCGCAAGGTAAAGAAGTGGCACAGCGATTGCAGGAGAGATGTCATGATGGCCTCAGCTGGTCAGCACGACGATGTCGGCGCCATCCCACCATAGCCACACGCGCTGTTCGCGCTCCGGGCGCGAGACATCGTGGCGGGCGGCGTTGGTGCGCGACACTTTCACCACCGTACCGCTATCGAGGCGCACATGGTAGCTGGTTTCGTTGCCAAAATACGCCATGGCGACGATCACGCCTTGGGCGCAGTTAAAACCGTGTTCGGCCGGCGACGCGCGTTCTTCCAAGGCAGGCGGCGCGATCTGGATGCCGATTTTCTCGGGGCGCACGGCCACCGAGACATCCATGCCCAGGTTGCCCGTGATGCCGTGCGAGACATACTGGCGGCCGTCCGGCGTGTCGATGACCACGTGATCGGGTTCGTCTTGCGTGATGTGGCCGTCGAACAGGTTGACGCTGCCGATGAAGTCGGCGACGAAACGGCAGTTCGGCGTTTCATAGATTTCACCGGGCGCGCCCACCTGCAGGATGCGCCCTTCGCTCATGACGGCGATGCGGGTGGCCATGCTCATGGCTTCATCCTGGTCGTGCGTGACCATCACGCAGGTCACGCCCACCTGTTCGATGATGTTGACCAGCTCCATCTGCGTGCGCTCGCGCAGTTTCTTGTCGAGCGCGCCCAGCGGTTCGTCCAGCAGCAGCAACTGCGGACGCTTGGCCAGGCTGCGCGCCAGCGCCACGCGCTGCTGCTGGCCGCCCGACAGCTGGTGCGGCTTGCGCCGGGCGTATGGGCCCAGTTGCACCAGCGCCAGCATCTGTTCGACACGCGCCGCCACTTCCGCTTTCGGCAAGCCATCGCGGCGCAGGCCGAAGGCAATGTTATCCCACACCGACAGATGGGGAAATAGCGCGTACGACTGGAACATCATGTTGATGGGCCGCTGGTGTGGCGGCACATCGACGATGCTATTGCCCGCCAGGGCAATGCGGCCCGAGGTCGGCGTCTCGAAACCGGCCAGCATGCGCAGCAGGGTCGACTTGCCGCAACCGGAACTGCCCAGCAAGGCGAAAATCTCGCCCTTGTTGATCGTCACGGAAATCGCATCGACGGCGCGCACGCCATCGAATTCCTTGACCAGCTGATCAATCAGCAAGAAAGGCGCTTGGGCGTCGGTGGCCGACGCGGCAGGTGTTGCTATCGTCATCTATGGGTGGCTTCTGGGTAAGAGCGTGTCAGAGTGTCTCAAAAAGAAAAACTGGCCGCTGTAGTAGCGGCCAAGACGGAAGTTTAGCGGAACTGCCGCGATTCTGGTCCAAAAAAACTTGAGTTAGCGCCTATTTGGGTGAAAAACTGACACCAACCCAAGAGCAAACCCTGGGGTCGTACCCTGAGGGTACGACCCAATCCACCCAAGTTAAGCAACAGGCTGCCATCAAGCAGCCTTGTAGGCCATGTATTTATGGGGCTTGTAGGCGTTGGTTTGCCGTGACCTTGATTGTCCTGGGCGATGTTGAAACGTTCGCTTGGCGATCAGAGCCAGCGCGTCGGCAAGCAAGTGGGCTGCCGCCAGCCCAAGCAGCAACGATGGCAAGAGCGGCTTGAGTACCGAATGGACATAGGCGCGGTTGATGCGTCTGTCCGTCGGCAATGCATCTTGCTGGCCGGCAGCACAGCTCGCCAACGCCTGCAGGTTATCGCATATTACCTTGGCGGCCAGATCCTGCATCAGGGCCTGCTGTGACAGTCCCGTCACGTGCTCCAGATGGAGGCGGTGTTTGATGCGCTTGAAGGCTTCCTCGATGCGCCAGCGTTGGTGGTAGAGGTATCCGAACAATGCGGCAGGGAATTGTTCAACGTCCAGTAAGTTAGTCATCAGAACACGCACCTTGCCGGTCGAGGCAACATGGCGTATCAGGCGCACGGTCTGCAGCTCAATGGGACATTCATAGTCAAGCGCATCGCGTCGATCCGGCGCCCGCAGCGTGACGATCTGCTCCTGCAGCCCCGACTTCAGAAACTGATTGACGCAGGGAAAGCCGCCACCGCGCGCCTGTTCGACACGCATGCAGAAGGCAATGTGGCGCTGGTTCAATACGGCAGGCATCCAATAGCACGGGTAGCCTCGGTCGAGTAACAGCAGATCATCCTTGCCAAGCCGGTCGAGCTGTTCGAACAGCATCTGGCGTTCACCGACGTCGGTGCTGTATAGCGAGGCCGAGAGCATCAATTCGGCACCGGGTAGAAACAAGCCAAACACCAGTTGATCGGCCACGGCGGCGCGTTTGACATGGCTGGCGCGCAAGCCAAAGCGAATGGTCGAGGCGTCAGCGGCGACCAGCCTGAAACCGTGCCAGCGCGGCAGGTAGCCATGCTGCTGTGCTTGTGCAATGAGCCAGTCGTTAAGCTCTGGGATGGCCGTGGTAGCAAGTTTTGAGCGTGCCTGAGCGAAAGCCTGGGCGCTCACCTGGTGCGTCAGTTGCGCCTGCTGTTGCAGATGGCCAAAGAATTCATCAAGTTCGGTTTGCACGCTCTTGCGCATGCCGGTGAGCATGAGCGCCACCAAGGATGGCAGCGGCAGTTTGCGGCGCCGTTGAAACGCCATCGGATGATCAGGATGGCGGGCGCTAAGCCGAAACTGGTCGGATTGAAGATGGTCGGAGAAATCGGACAGCAAGGAAGCGAGCGACATGAAGGGCCAATGAAGATCAAAAGACCTTCATTGGCCGCCGCCTTGCCGCTGTCGAAAAAAGAGAGGTCAGCAAGGCGGCGGCTGCGCAAAGCCAGTGCCACGTCAAGCACTATTTCATTGAATTGCCAGCAATTGCGCGGGCTTGCTCCTTAACTTGGGTGGATTGGGGTACGACCCCAGCCCTTGCGTTTGGGTTCACTACACCCAGCCCTTCGCTTTCACATCCGCATAGGTCTTGTCCAGGCACACGCGTATCAGGCCTACCATTTCATCGATCTGCGCGCGCGTCATGACCAGGGGCGGCGCGACGATCATGCGCTCGCCCACGGCGCGCATGATGACGCCGTTGTCGAACATGTGCGCGCGGCATAGCATGCCCACGCCCTGGTCCTCGTCGAACAACACATTTTCATGCACGCTGGCGCCCTTCTTGCGCACCAGGTTCAATCCCGCGACCAGGCCACAGCTGTCCGCATAGCCCACCAGCGGATGTTCGCCCAGGCTGGCGAAGCACTGTTTCAAATACGGCCCCGTGTCCTCGGCGACCTTCGCCACCAACTGCTCTTCTTCGATGATGCGGATGTTTTCCAGCGCCGCCGCGCAAGCGACGGGGTGGCCAGAATAGGTAAAGCCATGCGTAAATTCGCCGCCCTGCTCGATCAGCACCTTGGCCACCCTGTCACCCACCAACACGCCGCCCAAGGGCACATAGCCCGAGGTGACGCCCTTGGCAAAGGTGATCAGGTCGGGCTTGATGCCGAACAGTTCGGAGCCAAACCAGCGCCCCAGGCGGCCAAAGCCGCAGATGACTTCATCGGCGATCAGGATGATGCCGTACTTGTCGCAGATGCGCTGTATTTCGGGCCAGTAAGTGCCAGGCGGGATGATCACGCCGCCGGCACCCTGCACCGGCTCGCCTATGAAGGCGGCCACCTTGTCGGCGCCGATTTCCAGGATTTTATCTTCCAGCCAGCCGGCCGCCTTGATACCGAATTCCTCGGGGCTCAAGCCATGGCCCGACTCCAGGTAGTTCGGCTGGCCGATATGCACGATGCCCGGTATCGGCAAGCCGCCTTGCGCATGCATGCCGCCCATGCCACCCAAAGACGCGCCGGCCACCGTGCTGCCGTGGTAAGCGTTGTGGCGGCTGATGACGGTATGGCGCTCCGGATAACCGAGGATATCCCAGTAGCGGCGCACCATGCGCAGGTTGGTGTCATTGCCTTCGGAGCCGGAACCGGTGAAAAACACATGCTGGAACTGCGGCGGCGAAATTTGCGCCAGCTTGGCCGCCAGTTGCACGGCCGGCACGTTCGTCGTGCCAAAGAAACTATTATAAAAAGGCAGCGTCTCCATCTGCCGGTACACGGCTTGCGAAATCGAGGTGCGGCCATAACCCACGTTCACGCACCACAGGCCTGACATGCCGTCGACGATTTTCTTGCCCTGGCTATCCCACAGGTAGACGCCATCGCCGCGCACCATCACGCGGGCGCCCTTGCTTGCCAGGTCCTGGAAATCGGTGAACGGATGCAAATAGTGGGCCGAGTCCATCTGCTGGATGGCAGCCGTGTCGTATAGCTGCGGCGCTGCATTTTTTTGCGCCACCGAGGCGACCAGCGCGGCGCTTGGCGCCAGCGGATTATTGGATGTGCTCATTGCGATCCTTTCTCTGAGTGCCTGACAAAATGTTGAGGGCTAGACGCGTTGCCGAGGCAGTACAAATGTACGACGAGGCTAGGCAACAGCGCCATCGACTTTTTGACGGAAACTCATACGTGCAGTAACAAGTGTTCGCGCTCCCACGGGCTGATGACCGTCATGAACTCCTGGTGTTCGAGGTCCTTGATGGCCGCATACACGTCGATGAAGCGCTCGCCCAGCACCGTGCGCAGCTTGTCTTCCGCGCGCAGCAGTTGCAGCGCTTCGGGCAAGCCTTGCGGCAGCTCGAATTTCATGTCGTAGGCGCTGCCCTCCATCATCGGCGTCGCCTCCAGCTGCTCTGTCATGCCCAGATAGCCGCAGGCCAGCGTCACGGCCAGCGCCAGGTAAGGATTGGCGTCGGCGCCGATGATGCGGTTTTCCACGCGCCGGTCCTGCACGCCCGACTCGGGCACGCGAAAGCCCACGGTGCGGTTATCCAGGCCCCACTGGATGTTGATGGGCGCCGCCGTATGGCGCACGATGCGGCGGTAGGAATTCACATACGGTGCGACGATGGCCATGGCCGAGGGCATGTAGCGCTGCAGGCCGGCGATGTAATGCTTGAAGATGGGGGCAGCCGAACCATCGTCATTGCTGAAGATATTCAAGCCCGTCTTCGCATCGACGACGCTCTGGTGCACATGCATGGCGGACCCAGGTTCGCCGGCCATGGGCTTGGCCATGAAGGTAGCGTACATATCGTGTTTCAGGGCCGCTTCGCGCAAGGTGCGCTTGAAGAAGAAAACCTTGTCGGCCAGGCCCAGCGGGTCGCCATGCAGGAAGTTGATTTCCATCTGCCCGGCACCGATCTCGTGGATCAAGGTATCGACGTCGAGGTTCATCAATTCGCAGTAATCGTAGATATCCTCGAACAGGGGATCGAATTCGTTGACGGCGTCGATGCTGTACACCTGACGGCTGGTCTCGGCGCGGCCGCTGCGGCCGATAGGCGGCTTCAATGGCAAGTCCGGGTCGGTGTTTTTCGCCGTCAGGTAGAACTCCAGCTCCGGCGCTACCACCGGCTTCCAGCCCTTGTCCGCATACAGTTTCAAGACGCGCCGCAGCACCGAGCGCGGGGCGAAATCGACCAGCATGCCATCGGAAAAATAACAGTCGTGGATGACTTGCGCGGTGGGATCGGTGGCCCACGGCACCATGGTGATGGTAGTCGGATCGGCCTTCAAGATCATGTCGCGGTCGGTGCTGGAAATGGCGCGGTCATAGCCGCCATCGTCAAGCGGGTAATTGCCCGTCACGGTCATGCCCAGCACCGCCTCCGGAATGCGCATGCCGCGCTCTTGGGTAAATTTTCCGCGCGGCAGGATCTTCCCGCGCGCCACGCCCGTCAAGTCGGGCACCAGGCATTCGATTTCCGTGACGCGCTTTTCATTGAGCCACACATCCATATCCGTATAGGTGAAATTTTCGCGTATTGCCATGTTTCCCTCTCGTTGCTGTTGCGCTTTTCTTGAATAAGCGCCGCGTGCTGCGGGCGGCGCGCCCCTCTACTATGCTGTCAAGCTGTCCTGTGATTGTTTCTGGGCTGCTGTTGCTGGTAATCGCGGCACGCCTGGCCAAAGGCGCCGAACAGGCGCATCGACTGCGGATGGTCTTCCACCTGCCATTCCGGGTGCCATTGCACGGCCAGCGTAAAACCGGCGGCGCTGGCCAGGGTATAGGCTTCCACCAGGCCGTCGTCGGCCCAAGCTTCCACCAGCAAGCCCTCGGCCAGCCGGGCAATGCCTTGGCCATGCAGGGAATTGACCATCATTTCGCTGGCGCCGCCCAGCAGGCGCGACAACAGGCCCTCCGGCATCAACTTGATACGGTGCGCGCACGCGTACTGGCGTGCCAGCGGATCGAGTACGTTCTCCCGGTGCTCCAGCATGCCCGGCAGCGCATGTACGGCCTGGTGCAAGCTACCGCCGAGGGCCACGTTGACTTCCTGGAAGCCGCGGCAAATGGCGAGCAAGGGCAGCTGGCGCGCCAGCGCAGCGCGGATCAAAGGCAAAGTGGTGGCGTCACGCGCGGGGTCTTGCGGCAGGTCGGGGTGGAGAATCTGTTCGCCATACAGGCGTGCGTCGACGTTCGAGGCGGAACCGGTCAGCATGACGCCATCGGCGATCTGCAACGCCGCCTCCAGGTCGGCTTCAACACCCAGGGCGGGCAGCAGCAGCGGCATGCAGCCGGCGCCGCGCAGCACCGCGTGCAGGTATTTTTCCTGCGCCATGTGCCAAACATGGTTCCCCAGCGGGCGCTGGCAGGCGGGAACGAGAACGATGGGACGGCGCATAGAGTGCTACCTCGCTGGCGGGACGATCCAATGACAGCGCCATGACAGCGCCGCCGCTCGCTACACTGTACAGCAGAGCCCGTAGCAATGGCCACACGTGGCCAGCGGCGGCGCACATGGCTTACACTACGGCTTTGCAAGCTTGCGTTTACTAAAATCATCATATGCCCGTCCGGCGCCAAACACCAGCGCCACCGGCAAAGTGCCCTTACTTTCCCATGCATCCACAGCGTTTTCCGGCCTTCCGAAACTCTATTTGCTCCCTGCGGGGCCAGTCATGAAGAGCATGCCATGGCGTGATTTCTTCGCTCTTGTCATCAGCATCGGCGTGGTCGGCCTGGGCCTGGGTGCCACCATGCCGCTCACCGCACTGACCCTGCACCAGCGCGGCGTCGGCACGGACATCATCGGCATGATCACCGCCATCAGCGCGCTCGGCATCCTGGCAGTCTCGCCGTTCGTCTCGCGCTGGGTCGGTCGTTTCGGCGCGCGCGCCACCATGCTGGGCGCCGTCTGGGTGGCATCGCTGGCGACGATCTCCATGCAGTTCACCGACCACCTGCTGGCGTGGAGCGTGCTGCGCTTCCTGTTCGGCGGCGCCATGGGCGTACTGTTTACCATCGGAGAAGCATGGGTGAACCGGCTTGCGCCCGATAATTCGCGCGGGCGCGTGGTGGCCATGTACACCACCAGTTTTACCTTCTTCCAGCTGATCGGCCCCGCGCTGGTGGCACTCTTCAACGACAAAATCAGCTGGAGCTTTGCCGCCTGTGGCCTGCTATTCCTGCTCGCCGTGCCGGGATTGATGCTGATCTCGAACAGCGGGCCGGAACGCGAAGCGGAAGAACAGGGTGTGAAATGGACCTTGATCCTGCCACGCATGCCGATGATCGTGCTGGGCGCCGCCTTCTTTGCCCTGTTCGACACGCTGGCATTGAGCTTGCTGCCCCTGTACGCGATGGAGCACGGCATCAGCACGGACCTGGCCCTGCTGTCAGCCACCGTGGTGCTGGTGGGCGACACGGGCTTGCAATTCGCACTGGGATGGATGGCCGACCGCTACGGCCGTGCCAAAGTCCACGCGGCCTGCGGCGTAGCTGTCTGCCTGCTGCTGCCGCTGCTGCCATTGGCCGTCGGCACGCCGTGGCTGTGGTGGACTTTGCTGTTGTTGCTGGGCGCAGCGGCAGGCGGCATCTACATGCTGGCGCTGGTGGCCTGCGGCGAGCGCTTCACGGGCTTGTCGCTGACCAGCGCCAGCGCCATCGTCAACGCCACCTGGGGCGTGACCAGCGGCGGCGGTCCCCTGCTGACAGGAGTCTTGATGCAATCGGTGGGCGTCAACGCCCTGCCGGCCGTGATGTGGATATGCGCCGCCATTTTCGTCGGCAGCGCCGTGTGGGAGCGCCGCAAGGGCATCGTGTAGGGTGCACTACTGCCGCGTTTTCTGCAGCCGCTGCAGCCGCTGCAGCAGCTCGCCGGCCAGGCGACAAGCTACGCTAAGCTACGATAAGCTAGGCACGCGTGCCTGAACGCAGCCCATTGCTGCTGCGCCTGAAAATAATGACGGCGTTGCCGCCCTATTCAAAGCCGCGTATGCGGTCGCCATTAAAATTGGGCAAGCGCCACTCGAAATGCAAAGCCAGGAAACGGAACAGGAAACCGGCGCCGATGGACACCAGCTGCGCCACTGCGCTGTCGACCCGGAAGTACAGCAAGCCCACATACAGGCTGCCCGTAAACAGCGCCACGGTGGCATACACTTCGCGCTGCAGCACGAGCGGAATCTGGTTGCACAGGATATCGCGCAGCAGGCCGCCGAAGACACCCGTGATCATCCCGGCCAGCACGACGATGGCAGGATGCATCTTGGCCGACATGGCGATATCGCAGCCGATCACGCAAAACGCCACCAGGCCGAGTCCGTCCACCAGCAAGAAAATGGCGCGCAGGTGGTGCAGGTAGCGCGCGACAAACGCCGTGACGATGGCCGCGCCGATGGTAAACAGCAGGTACTCGGGATGCGCGATCCAGCCCAGCGGATAGTGCCCCAGCAGCACGTCGCGCACGGTACCGCCGCCCAGCGCCGTGACGGTGCCGATCATGCAGATGCCGAACAAATCCATGCCGCGCCGCATGCCCATGATGGCGCCGGACATCGCTTCGGCGACAATCGCCACCAGGTAAATCGTATATAACAGCATGGTCTTGCTCTTCCGAAAATGATGTGAGAATTTGTTCGCGTTCGCGCGCTTCGCTCAGGGTGCGCGCCTCGTTTGTGGCCGTACTGGAGCCGCCACTGCCAGCGTCACCGTCGAACAACGCCAGGCCGGTCGGTGCGGCCAGTACCTGCGCGCGCCGTTTCAGCTTGCACACCAGCTTTGATGGCGACTTGCGGGCCGTCATGTCGCTCGGCTGTGCTTGCTCGGCTGTGCTGACATGCTGGTATTTCCTTGCTGCCAAGAGGCCGCAGACGGCTAGCTTGCACTTCAGCAATTGAATGCATCAGCGATTGTGCATTGTGCACTGCAACACACGCATCCTTATGAAAAGTAAGTATTATTTAGTATTGATAAAATTTTCTTATGTTAGGTATGCGCCATGGATCTCAATCCCAAGCACACGGAAGCGTTCCGCGCCGTCGTCGAAACGGGCAGCTTCGAGCAGGCGGCGCTGCGGCTGCACCTGACCTCGCCGGCCATTTCGCAGCGCGTGCGGGCACTGGAAAGCCAGCTCGGCAATGCCTTGATCGTGCGCAGCCGTCCCGCGCGCGCCACGCGCATGGGGCAGCGCCTGATGCAGTATCTGAAGCGCGCCAAGCTGCTGGAAGCGGACTTGCAGGCGGAACTGGCGGTGCAGCAAGATGCCCCGCTGACCCTGGTACTGGCGCTGAATGCGGACTCGATCGGTACCTGGTTCTTCCCCGCCCTGTCGGAAGTGCTGATACGCGAGCGCGTGCTGCTGGACTTGACCGTGGAAGACCAGGACCACACCTACACTTTGCTCGAGACGGGCATGGCCATCGGCTGCATCAGCACCGAGCCAAAGCCCATGCGCGGTTGCACGGCCGAGCCGCTGGGCGTCATGCGCTACTGGCTGGTGGCCACGCCCGCGTTCCGCCGGCAATGGTTTGCGCACGGCCTCACGCGCAAGGCCGCGCGCACGGCGCCCGTGGTCGCCTACACGCGCAAGGACACCTTGCAGTCATCGTTCCTGCAAGAAGCGCTGGGCTTGCCCGAAGGCGCCTACCCCTGCCATTACGTACCGGGCGCCACCTCGCACTTCAACGCCATCCGCTACGGCCTGGGCTACGGCATGGTGCCGGAGTTGCTGCTCAAAACCAATACGCATGGCGAACTGGTGGAAATGCTCACGCCCAAAACCCCGGCCGACGTGGCACTATACTGGCATACGTGGAAAGTACAGTCGCCGCGCATGGAGCAGCTGTCACGGCAAATCATCGCGGCGGCGCGCAGCATGCTGAATTGACTAGCGCTGCACGCCCCAGCGCTGGCCACCGCGCTGATGCGACGCGCTGCACCAACGGCGCTTACGCCGTTGCTTCGTAGCGGGCCAGGCGGGTCGCCATGCGCGGCGCCAGTTCGTGGCCGGCCTGAACTGTCACTTCCAGATCGTTGAGCAAGCCATCCTTCAAGCCATAGACCCAGCCATGGACGCTCAGTTCCTGGCCACGCTCCCACGCATCTTGGACGATGGTCGTCTGGCACACGTTCAAGACCTGTTCCACCACGTTCAGCTCGCACAAGCGGTCGCCGCGCTGGCGGCTGGTCAGCACGTCACCGAGGTAGCGTTCGTGCTTCTGGCCCACATCCTGCACGTGGCGCAGCCAGTTGTCGACCAGGCCGATGCGCGTCCCCGTCATGGCCGCATGCACACCCTTGCAGCCGTAGTGGCCGACGATGATGACATGTTTGACTTTCAGCACGTCCACGGCAAATTGCAGGACGGACAGACAATTGAGGTCGGAATGCACGACCACATTGGCAATATTGCGGTGCACAAACACGTCGCCAGGCGCCATGCCCAGCAGTTCGTTGGCGGGCACGCGGCTGTCGGAGCAGCCGATCCACAAGTATTCGGGCGACGTTTGCGCTTCCAGGTTCTTGAAATAGCTGGGGTCTTTCGCCACCATAGTATCGGCCCAGCGGCGGTTACGCTGCAGCAGCTCCGCCAGGGCCAAGCCATTTTTCGGTTCGGTCATCTCGTTCCCATTGTATAAGTACGGCTGAATCGGCGGCAAATCGCGCCCGTAGGCCGGCGATGTGCCCGCATTTTCAGTCGCGGTAAAAAAACGCCGGGATGTTTAAGCATCCCGGCGCATGGTGTTATGTGTGCTTACTCAAAAAAATCCTTGACCTTGTCTTTCCAGGTCTTGCTTTGCGGACTGTGCTTGGCACCGCCCTCGGTGGTCGACTTTTCAAAGTCGCGCAGCAGGTCTTTCTGTTTTTCAGTCAGCTTCACCGGTGTTTCGATCGCCACGTGGCAGAACAGGTCGCCCGCATAACCGGAGCGCACGCCCTTGATGCCCTTGCCTTTCAGGCGGAAGGTCTTGCCCGACTGTGTGCCTTCCGGGATCGTAAACGACACTTTGCCGTTCAGGGTGGGCACTTCGATTTCGCCACCCAAGGCCGCCTTGGTGAACGAGATCGGCATTTCGCAATGCAGGTCGTCGCCTTCACGCTGGAACACGGCGTGCGGCTTGATGTGAATTTCCACATACAGGTCGCCTGCCGGGCCGCCATTCGTGCCCGGTTCGCCGTTGCCGGACGAGCGGATGCGCATGCCATTGTCGATACCGACAGGAATTTTGACTTCCAGCGTCTTGTTGCGCTTGATACGACCGGCGCCGCCGCATGGCGTGCACGGGTCGGTGATGACCTTGCCACTACCATGACATTTAGGGCAAGTTTGCTGGATGCTAAAGAAACCTTGCTGCATGCGCACCTGGCCATGGCCACCGCAAGTACCGCAGGTGGTCGGCGACGTGCCCGGCTTGGCGCCGCTGCCGTGGCAGGTATCGCACTTGTCCCAGCTCGGCACGCGGATGGTCGTGTCGAAGCCATGCGCAGCTTGCTCCAGTGTAATTTCCAGGTTGTAGCGCAAGTCGGCGCCACGGTACACCTGTGGACCCGCATTGCGGCTGCGTCCACCGCCACCGCCAAAGATGTCGCCGAAGATATCGCCGAAGCTGTCGGCAAAGCCGCCCGCACCGCCGCCGAAGCCGCCACCGCCGCCCATGTTCGGATCCACGCCAGCGTGACCATAGCGGTCATACGCTTCGCGCTTTTCCGGATTGGTCAGCATCTCGTAGGCTTCTTTGACTTCCTTAAACTTTTCTTCCGATTCTTTGCTATCCGGATTGCGGTCCGGATGGTATTTCATCGCCAGTTTACGGTAAGACTTTTTGATCTCTTCTTCCGAAGCATTTTTTGCGACACCGAGTGTCTCGTAAAAATCACGCTTTGCCATGTTGTCGGCACCTTGCAGTCTATCTACTGATGTAAAAATTACACGAAAAAGCCGAGTCGAGTGTTGCACGGGGCAACGACTCGGCTCGGCCGGTCTTCGCGGCTAATCCCGCGATGTAGCGTTCAGCCCGGCTGCCCCCACTCTATGGGAGCGCAAGACATTACTTGCTGTCTTTGACTTCTTTGAAGTCAGCGTCAACAACGTCGTCTTGCTTGGCGCCTGCGTCCGATGCGCCAGCAGCTTGCTGTGCACCTTCTGCGCCGCCGGCAGCTTGCTGCGCTTGCATGTCGGCATACATTTTTTCGCCCAGTTTCTGCGATGCGCTCGACAGTGCTTCCACCTTGGCGTCGATCTCAGCCTTGTCGCCCGCCTTGATGCTTGCTTCCAGGTCGGTGATAGCCGCTTCGATCTTCTCTTTCTCGCCCGCATCAAGCTTGTCGCCGTATTCGGTCAAGGATTTCCGGGTCGAGTGTACCAGAGCATCGGCTTGATTGCGCGACTCGGCCAATTCTTTGACCTTTTTGTCTTCTTCCGCATTCAATTCGGCGTCTTTTACCATCTTCTGGATTTCCGCCTCGGTCAAGCCGGAATTGGCCTTGATCGTGATCTTGTTTTCCTTGCCGGTAGCCTTGTCTTTCGCGCCCACATGCAAGATGCCGTTGGCGTCGATGTCGAAAGTCACTTCGATCTGTGGCGTGCCACGCGACGATGGTGGAATGCCTTCCAGATTGAATTCACCGAGGCCTTTGTTGCCGGCGGCAATTTCGCGCTCACCCTGGAAGACCTTGATGGTCACTGCAGGCTGATTGTCGTCGGCCGTCGAGAACACTTGGCTGAACTTGGTCGGAATCGTCGTGTTCTTGTGGATCATCTTGGTCATCACGCCGCCCAGGGTTTCGATACCCAGGGACAAAGGCGTTACGTCCAGCAACAGCAAGTCTTTGCGTTCGCCCGACAGGACCGAACCTTGAATCGCTGCACCCACGGCGACGGCTTCGTCTGGATTCACGTCTTTGCGTGGATCTTTGCCGAAGAATTCCTTCACTTTTTCCTGCACCTTCGGCATACGCGTCATACCGCCGACCAGGATGATGTCATCGATGTCGGATACTTTTACGCCAGCGTCTTTGATAGCGATACGGCATGGTTCCATCGTCGCGATGATCAGCTCTTCCACCAACGATTCCAGCTTGGCGCGGGTCATCTTCAGATTCAGGTGGACCGGTGCGCCGTTCGCCATGGCGATGTACGGCTCGTTGATCTCGGTTTGTTGCGACGACGACAATTCGATCTTCGCGCGCTCGGCCGAGGCCTTGATGCGCTGCAGAGCGATCGGATCTTTTTTCAGGTCGATGCCGTTGATCTTCTTGAACTCGTCGATGATGTAATCGATGATGCGCTGGTCGAAGTCTTCGCCACCGAGGAAGGTGTCGCCGTTGGTCGACAGCACTTCAAATTGTTTCTCGCCATCAACATCTGCGATTTCGATGATCGACACGTCGAACGTACCACCACCCAAGTCATACACGGCGATTTTACGGTCGCCTTTTTCGGTCTTGTCCAGGCCGAATGCCAGCGCTGCTGCGGTTGGCTCGTTGATGATGCGCTTGACGTCCAGACCAGCGATACGGCCGGCATCCTTGGTCGCTTGACGCTGCGAGTCGTTAAAGTAGGCCGGTACGGTGATGACGGCTTCGGTGACTTCTTCACCGAGGTAGTCTTCTGCCGTTTTCTTCATCTTGCGCAATACTTCAGCCGAAATTTGTGGCGGCGCCAGTTTTTTGTCGCGTACGCCGATCCATGCATCGCCGTTGTCGGCTTTCATGATTTGATACGGCATCAGCGCGATATCTTTTTGTACTTCTTTTTCGTCGAACTTGCGACCGATCAAACGCTTGACTGCATACAGCGTGTTTTTCGGATTGGTCACGGCCTGGCGTTTTGCTGGCGCGCCAACGAGAATTTCGCCATCTTCTTGATAAGCAATAATCGACGGCGTCGTGCGTGCGCCTTCAGCGTTTTCGATTACCTTTGGTTGACCGTTTTCCATGATGGAAACGCAGGAATTCGTGGTTCCCAGATCGATACCGATAATTCTACCCATGATTTTTTTCCTTTTATTTGCTAGATTTCAGATGGTTCTTATATGTGGCAAAGCGGCATGGTTTCAAGGCTTGCTTGATGCCGCCCTCTGATTATTTTGCTTGCGCGGCCGTGACAATGGCTGGACGCAGCAGGCGGTCCGCAATCATATAGCCC
This sequence comes from Janthinobacterium sp. CG_23.4, assembly GCF_029892305.1. NCBI lineage: Bacteria > Pseudomonadati > Pseudomonadota > Betaproteobacteria > Burkholderiales > Oxalobacteraceae > Janthinobacterium > Janthinobacterium sp. CG_23.4. Next base: position 4,356,845 of record NZ_JARXUX010000001.1, read on the forward strand.
TTTTGCAGGACTGACACGATGGTATTGGCTTCCTGTTCCGCTGGTACCACGGCAACCGCCTGGTGCTTCATCGGATCGAGCTTTTCACCCTGCACTGGCAATACTTCCACCAGGCGATTGCGTTCGAACGCCGCGTTCAACTGCTTCAGGGTCATCTCGACGCCTTCTTTCAGCGATTCGATGGTCGGTGCTTCCACCGTCAGCGCCATTTCCAGGCTGTCTTTTACCGGCACCATGGCTTCGGCAAAGCTTTCCACTGCAAATTTATGCGCTTTGGCAACATCTTCCTGCGCACGGCGGCGAATATTTTCACCATCGGCCTTGGCGCGCATGAAGGCATCGTGCATCTCTGCAAGACGCGCTTCGGTACTCGCCAGCTGCTCTTCCAAAGTAGGCTCTGCGGGAGTCGATGGGGCAGCCGCCGCGGCGTCCGCTTGCGGATTAGGTACAGCTTGGTTTTCCTGATCTTGCATCTAGAAAGCTCCTACAATCAATGACTTAAATGAGTTAGTCTAAAATCTTCACAACACTAACCGGCAAATGGGGCTATATCCTACTGTTTCAAGGGGTATTCATGCTAAAACCAGCGATTACCGCATTTCATGTTACAGCTTATTACAAATCACTTCCCATTTCTGGACGCGAGCCGTGCGCGCCCCCTTGATTTTCCAGGCTTCCCACGGCAAAGCGGGCATTCTACCAGCCCCGCCGCAGCCATCGCCACTGGCAGTGTGGCGATCTGGATCGCACTGTGCTCGCACCAGACATGACAAAGCCGCGCAAGCGCGGCTTTGAACTGTTGAAAATGCAGATAGCTTAATTCGCCGCGCCCAGTGCCAGCGCCGCCGCGCGCGCGTGTTCGCACGCTTTCTTGTCCGCTTCGCGCTGCGCCGCCGTCTTCATCGTCGGCCAGCCTATCATGTGTTGCTCGGCAATTTCCGCCATGCCAGCGATCCAGGCCGGCGTCTCGTTCAGGCAAGCAATGTAGTGAAACTGCTCGCCACCGGCCGTTTCGAAATCATGCTTGGCTTCCATGGCGATCTCTTCCAGCGTTTCCAGGCAATCGCTGGTAAAGCCGGGACACAGCAGGTCGATGCGCTTGACGCCCTGTTGCGCCAGCGCCACCACGGTGGGCGCCGTGTAAGGCTGCAGCCACTCGGCCTTGCCAAAGCGCGACTGGAAAGTCACTACATATTGATCTTTAGATAATTTTAACTTTTCCGCCAGCAGACGCGCCGTTTTCAGGCATTGGCAGTGATAGGGATCGCCCGACATCAAGGTACGCTTGGGGACGCCATGAAAACTCATCACCAGTTTTTCCGGACGGCCATGCGCTTCCCAATGGTTCAAAACAGAATCGCGCAAGGCGTCGATATACGTGTCGTGTTCGTGATACTGCTTGATTAAGCGTAATTCCGGCACATTGCGCACCGTGGCGTAATGGGCGAATACGGCATCGTAGATGGAACCCGTCGTCGGGCCCGAGTATTGCGGATACGCGGGCAAGATGGCGATGCGCTCGCAGCCTTCGCTTTTCAGCTTGGCCAGCACCTCGGGCAGGGAAGGCGAACCGTAGCGCATGGCCATGGCCACCGTGAGGCCGTCATGGCCCCGCTCGGCCAGGGCGGCGGCCAGCAGTTTGGCCTGCTTTTGCGTATGCACTTTCAGGGGCGAGCCCTCGCGCGTCCAGATCGATGCATATTTCTTGGCCGACTGGCCCGAGCGAAATGGCAAGATGATCAGGTTCAGGATAAACCACCAGATCACGCGGGGAATCTCCACCACGCGGGGGTCGGACAGGAATTGCCTTAGGTAACGCCGTACAGCCGACGAAGTCGGTGCATCGGGCGTGCCCAGATTGACCAGCACCACGGCGCTGCGGTCGATGCTGCCATGCGTGTACGGCGGTTCTGTTTGAAATGACATGAAGACCTTTTATAGCGTTGGATGGATTAGCTAGTTATTATAGTTGCATTAGGTTAATGGCGAAGCGCTGGGGTCAGACCCTCAATGCCGCTAACGACAAGCTCAGCGCTAACGCATCCGGGGGTCTGCCCCCCGGATTTAAGCCTGCGCTTAAATCGCCAGCAGTTCGCGCGCGTGCTTGCGCGTGGTAGCCGTGATTTCCAGGCCGCCCAGCATGCGCGCCACTTCTTCCACGCGGGCCTTGGCATCGAGCATGTCGATGCGCGAAGCCGTCTTGCCATTGTCCAGGGTGCTTTTTGCCACCTGAAAATGTTGATTCGCCTGACTGGCCACTTGCGGCAAGTGCGTCACGCACAGCACTTGCCGTCCCTGCCCCAGGCGTTTCAGCAGGCGCCCCACGACTTCGGCGACGGCGCCGCCGATACCACTGTCGACTTCGTCGAAGATCAGGGTCGGCGTGGTAGTGGCATGCGAAGTGATGACAGAAATGGCCAGCGCGATACGCGCCAGCTCGCCGCCGGACGCCACCTTGGCCAGCGAGCGGGGCGCCGAGCCCGCATGGCCGGCGACGAGGAATTCCACTTGTTCGAGCCCATGAGCGGCCGCTGCACACGGGTGCAGGGCGATCTCGAAGCTGCCGCCCGTCATGCTCAGTTCCTGCATGGCGCGCGTGACGGCTTGCCCCAGCTCCAGCGCGGCGGCGCGGCGCGTCTCGGACAAGCGTTCGGCAACGCTGCGGTATTCGGCCTCGATCTTCACTTCCTGGCGCAGCAAGCCCTCGATATCGGAAGCGTCGGCCAGGTGCTGCAGCTTCTCCGACAGCTTGGCATGTTCCTCTGGCAACTCTTCAGGCGCAACACGAAATTTACGCGCCGTGCTGTGCATGGCTTCCATCCGCGCGTCGAGCTGGTGCAGACGCTCCGGGTCCAGTTCGACCCGGTCCAGGTAATCGTTCAGCGCGTACACCGATTCCTGCAGCTGGATGCGCGACGATTCGATCAAGTCGACAATCGGCTGCAATTGCGCATCGACGGACACCAGCTTGCCCAGCTTCTGGTTCAGGGTCGACAGCTGTGACACGATGGGATGGTCTTCTGACTCGGAAATGAGCGACAGCGCCTCCTGCGCCCCTTCCAGCAGGCTGGCGGCGTGCGACAGGCGGCTATGCTCGTTCGTGATATCGGTCCACTCGCCGGGCTTGGCAGAGAGTTTTTCCAGTTCGCCCACTTGCCATTCCAGGCGTTCGCGCTCGTACAGTACGTTGGCGGCATTCGTTTCAAATTCTTCACGCTGGCGCACGAGGGCGCGCCAGCGCTTGTGCAGCGCCGCCACTTGCCGCACATCGTGCTCCGCGCCCGCTTCACGCGCCGTCGCCTGGCCGTCGAGCAAGGCGCGCTGCGCTTCACTTTTCAGCAGCGACTGGTGCGCGTGCTGACCGTGGATATCGACCAGCATATCGCCCAGTTCGCGCAAATGCGCGGCCGTCGCGGGGATGCCATTGATATACGCCTTCGAGCGGCCCGCATTGTCGATCACGCGACGCAGCAGGGCGCCGCCATCGTCGTTGGCAAATTCATGCGCCACCAGCCAGGCCTGCGCCACCTCGCTGACGGAGAAGTCGGCCGTGATGTCAGCTTTGGCGGCGCCTTCGCGCACCACGCTGGCGTCGCCGCGCCCGCCCAGCGCCAGGGTCAGCGCATCGATAAGGATGGACTTGCCGGCGCCCGTCTCACCCGTCAGCACGCTGAAGCCGGCGGAAAATTCCAGTTCAATGGTATCGACAATGACAAAATCGCGAATGGACAGTGTATGGAGCATGGCTTCTGTGGTTAGGCGGCGCACCGCGGGTTAGCGTGGAGAAAACTTGTTAGCTGAGCTTGCCCTCGCCCGACGGGTACTCATTCCAGTGCAATTTTTCACGCAGGGTGTTGTAATAACTCCACCCTTCAGGATGCAGGAAGGTAATCGTATGCGGCGAACGACGGATGAGGATGCGGTCTTGCTGGGCCAGGCTGGCAAAGGTTTGCATGTCGAAATTGACGCTGATATCGCGCCCGCGCACGATTTCCAGCACGATCTGGCTGGAATCGGGCAGCACGATGGGGCGGTTCGATAGCGCATGCGGGGCAATCGGCACGAGCACGATGCCGCCCAGGGTCGGGTGCAGCAAGGGACCGCCGGCCGACAGCGCATACGCGGTCGACCCCGTGGGCGTGGCGATGATCAAGCCGTCAGAGCGCTGGTTGTACATGAAGTGGCCATCGACTTCAACGCGCAATTCCGCCATGCCGGCGCCGCCGCCGCGCGAGACGACGACATCGTTGACGGCCATGCCCACGTGTATCGACTCACCGTCGCGCAACACGCTGCCTTCGAGCAAGGTGCGGCGCTCGGCCTTGAAGCGGCCGCCGAGGATTTGCGCCAATACCGGCAACATGCGCTCGAGGGGGATATCCGTCATGAAGCCCAGCCGCCCTTGATTGATACCGATCAAGGGGACGTCGAATGGCGCCAGCTGGCGCGCAATGCCCAGCATGGTGCCGTCGCCGCCCATGACGATGGCGCAATCGGCGGCAGCGCCAATCTCGGCCGGCGTCATGGCGCGCACGCCAGGAAACGCCAGATTCAGGTGCACGGCCGTCTCTGCCTCGAAGACCACCGTATGGCCCAGCACCTGCAGGAAGTCGACGATGCTTTTCACCGGTTCAGCGATGCCATCCGTATTTTGGCGCACGACCAGGGCGATGGTCTTGGCACCCAAATTGAAGCCCTCGCCCGGGGCTGGCAAGGTCGTGGCTGGCTGTTCGGCGCGCTGTTCGGCGTGTGTATCGACGGGCATAAGAGTCTCGGAAGTAAATTCAGTGGCAAGCCGCCCCAGGCTGTCGCGTTGCACACCGCCATCGCATGATACTGTATATATGCACAGTATAGTGCGGCCGCCGTGTGCCTGCAAGAGGCGTTCTTGGTGTTGCACGCAGTGTAGCGCAGAAAAAGAATCGCTCATGCGTGCGCCAGCGCTCACTACATGGAAAAATTCGCTTGCAGACGGCCTGGCTCGGCAAGACACTGAACTCACGTTATCTTATTGTCAGGAGGCCATATGCTTACCCCACCAAGTGAACGCAAGATCAATACCGATGCCAAGGTCAGCAATGACGGTGTCGAGCGTCTGCCGCACGAGCGCGATGCATCGCCCGATGCACAAGATGTGCGCCCGCGTAAAATCATGCGACAGGCTGCCAGCGATCTGCAACGCGGCCTGGTCGACACGGACTGCCATGCCCAGCCCGGCGTAGAAAAGGTCAAGCCGGCCGCGCCACAGCAAGCTGACCCCGACGCGCAACTGGAACCAAAGAAGGCGCGCTGAATCGAATTATCACGCACTGCCATTGTTCCGGAGTACGCCATGTACCGCTACGTCTGTTCCTTCCTGCTAGCCGCTGCCTGCAGCACCACGCTCGCCCGTGCCCAGGCGCCCGCCATGCCCGTGGGCTTTGGCCCGCAACCGGCCCTGCCTGCGCCAGACAGGCAATTCATTCCCACCGTCAACGTGGCGCCGGTACAGCGCTGGACGGCTACGCAGCGCCCCGTCGTTGCACCCGGCCTGACCATCGAGGCGTATGCGCGCGAGTTCGACCATCCGCGTTGGCTGTATGTCTTGCCGAATGGTGACGTGCTGGTGGCGGAAACGAATGCCCCGCCAAAACCGGATGACAGCAAGGGCATCAAGGGCGCCATCATGCAGATGCAGATGAAAAAAGCGGGCGCCGCTACGCCCAGCGCCAACCGCATCACCCTGCTGCGCGGCGTCGATGCGAACGGCATGGCGCAAACGCGCAGCGTCTTCCTGCAAGGCTTGCACTCGCCATTCGGCATGGCCCTGGTCGGCAACGCGCTGTACATCGCCAACTCGGACGCACTGCTGCGCTTCCCCTACGAAACAGGACAGACTACCATCACGGCGCCGGGCGTGAAGGTGATGGATTTGCCTGCCGGCAGCATCAATCACCACTGGACCAAGAACGTCATCGCCAGCACCGACGGAAAATTTCTCTATATTTCCGTCGGCTCGAACAGCAATGTGGGCGAAAACGGCATGGCGGCTGAAGACGGCCGCGCCGCCATCTGGCAATTCACGCGGGCAACGGGCAAGGCGCGCGTCTACGCCACGGGCTTGCGCAATCCGAATGGCATGGCCTGGCAACCCGGGACGCAGACTCTGTGGACAGCCGTCAATGAGCGCGACGAGCTGGGCAACGACCTGGTACCGGACTACATGACCTCGGTCAAGGAAGGCGCCTTCTATGGCTGGCCCTACAGTTATTTCGGCCAGCACGTCGATGCACGGGTCGAGCCGCCACGCCCCGACCTGGTGGCCACCGCCATCGCGCCCGACTACGCGCTCGGAGCGCACACGGCCTCGCTGGGACTGGCATTCTATGACGCCACCTTGCTGCCCGCCCGCTATCGGGGCGGCGCCTTCATCGGCCAGCACGGTTCATGGAACCGCAAGCCCTTCAGCGGCTATAAAGTCATCCATGTTCCGTTCGCCAATGGCGTGCCCAGCGGCCCGCCACAGGATGTCGTCAGCGGCTTCCTGGACGAGAAAGGCAAGGCGCAGGGGCGCCCCGTCGGCGTGGCCATCGACAAGGCCGGTGCACTGCTGGTGGCGGACGACGTGGGCAATGTCATCTGGCGCGTGACACCGGCGCGGTGAGCGCATAGACGCCAAGCTTACGCGCCCTGCATGCGCCCCCTGTGTGACGCAACGGACGGAAGCGCAAAGGTGGGGCGCGCATGATGGATGCTCGAACCCACGCAAGGAGTACATCATGAAAAAAACTGGATCAGCCGTCTGGAGTGGCGGTCTTAAAGATGGCAAAGGGTTTATTTCGACCCAAAGCGGTGCGCTCGACAATGTGGCATATGGTTTCAACACGCGCTTCGAAGACGGCCCCGGCAGTAACCCGGAAGAACTGATCGGTGCCGCCCACGCCGCCTGCTTCACCATGGCCCTGTCCGGCCAACTGGCCGAGGCGGGCCTGCGCGCCACGGCGCTGAAAACCACGGCCGATGTCAGCCTGGAAAAAATCGATGGCAACTATGCCATCACGGCTGTGCACCTGAGCCTGGTGGCCAGCATTCCCGGTGCCACCGATCAAGCGTTCCAGGATGCGGCCCTGCGCGCCAAGCTCGGCTGCCCCGTGTCGAAGTTGCTGGCCACGGAAATCACCTTGGATGCCCGCCTGGAGTAAAGCCACAGGCACCCAGTTCACCGTCCGCGACTGTCCTGCACGAGAGCAGCCGGGGCGGTCTCGGCAAGAAAGCCATAAAACGCCTAAAATCCTGCCATTCCCCCATCATTTTCAAGGATTTAAGATGCGTATTTTGCACACCATGTTACGGGTCGGCGACCTGCAGCGCTCCATCGATTTCTATACCAAGGTCCTGGGCATGAAGCTGCTGCGCACCAGCGACAATCCGGAATACCAGTACACGCTCGCTTTCGTCGGCTATGGATCGAATCCCGACCACGCGGAACTGGAACTGACATATAACTATGGCACCACCAGCTACGAGCTGGGTACGGCGTATGGTCATATCGCCATCTCGGCCGACGACATCGTCGCCGCCTGCGACGCGGCGCGCGCCAATGGCGGCAACGTCACGCGCGAACCGGGCCCCGTGAAGGGCGGCAATACCGTCATCGCCTTCATCACCGACCCCGATGGCTACAAGATCGAATTGATCGAACGCAAGTTCGACGGCCAGGGCGGCGGCCTGTAAAACATCAGCCCAGGCCCTGTGCAAGTGGCGCCGTGTGAGCACAGCGCCAGAATCGACAGTGAGTGCGCCCTGCCGGGCGCACCGAAAAAAAACCAGCGCCGTTGCCGGTGCTGGTCTTCATTTGCAACAATTCCGCGCTTACTTGTCGAGCAAGGCGTTGACGGGCATCAAATCCGTTTCCTTCAAGGTGCCGGCAGCGGCCTTCAGGCGCAAGCCATTCATGATGGTGTCGTAACGTGCTTTCGACAGGTCTTTTTGCGTCGAGAACAATTGTTTCTGCGCGTTCAAAACATCGATATTGATGCGTACGCCCACTTGATAGCCGAGCTGGTTCGACTCCAACGCCGACTTGCTCGACACCTCCGCCGCTTCCAGCGCTTTTACCTGGGCCAGGCCGCTGTTGACGCCCAGGAAAGCCTGGCGCGCGCCTTGCGAGGCCGTGCGGCGCGCCGTTTCCAGATCGTTGCGGGCCTTGTTTTCCAGCGCAATCGATTCGCGCACCTTGCTGGTGACGGCAAAGCCGCTGAAGATGGGGATGCTCCACTGCACGCCGATGGCATTGTTATTGTTGCCATTGCCGTTGCCACCACCGGAAGTGTAGCTATGGCCCGTGTTGGCGATCAAGTCCAGGGTCGGGTAGTGGCCGGCGCGGTTGCGACCGATGTCGCGCTTGGCCGACTCCACGTTGAACTGGGCCGTGACGACGCCATAGTTCTGCTCTTCCGCCGAGCTCACCCATGGCTCGATGGCGGCCGGTTCCGGCGCGCTGATGAGCACACCCGTGCGCATGGGCGCCAAATTCGTTGGCGCTTCACCGATGATGGTTTGCAAGACGCTGCGTTTGTTGGCCAGGTCATTGATGGCGGCAAACTCCTGCGCCACCACCAAGTCGTAGGCTGCTTGCGCCTCGTGCGTATCGGTAATCGTTTGCGTGCCGACCTCGAAATTGCGCTTGGCCGATGCCAGCTGCTCCGTCGTGGCGACTTTTTGCGCCCGCGTAGCGCCCAGGTTATCCTGCGCGCTCAGCACGTCAAAATACGCCTGCGCCACGCGGGTGATCAGGTCTTGCTGCATTTGTGCAAATTGCGCTTCGGCAATCGCCTGCACCAGTTTGCTTTGCTGATAGGTTTCCCAACGATCCCAGCGGAACAACGGCTGCGCCAGGGTCAGGTTGTAGCTGTTCGTGCGCACGTTCACGGATGGCGAAGTGATCTTGTTACCGCCATTGTTCTGGATGATTTGCTCCTGATTGCCGCGCGTATTGCTACCCGAGGCGGAGATTTGCGGCAACAAACCTGCCATCGCCTGCGGCACCCGCTCCATCCCGGCCGACAGCGCAGCGCGCGCGCTGGCGTATTGCGCGTCATTGGCCAGCGCCTGCTGGTATACCTGGATAAGATCGGCCGCCTGCGCTTGCAGCGAGCATGTCATCGAGACAAAGGCGCTGGTCATCAGCACGGCGATAAGGGGTTTCCGCATTGCATTTCTCCGTTGGAGTCGTCAAAAGTTGATGGAATCAAAAATCTGCTACCGCCTGCCTTGCGCCCGCCGGATAAGCGGGGTACAGGCGTCCGCAGGCATGCAGGAAAACATGCCTGGGTGCATCTACTGCAAAAGAACTTAGTATTGGGCCATAGCGCTATCGACTTGCAGCGCCCAGGCATGCACGCCGCCCGTCAAATTACTGATCTTGCTAAAACCATTGCGCTCCAGGAAGGCCGCCACTTGCATGCTGCGCATACCGTGATGACAGATGCAGACGATCTCGGCGTCTTCATCGAGGTCATCGATGCGGGCAGGAATCGAGTTCATCGGCATCAGGGTGGCACCATCGAGGTGGCACAGATCGAACTCCGACTGTTCGCGTACGTCGAGTAAAAACGGGCGCGGGCGGGAAGGGTCAGCCAGCCAGGCGGCCAGCTGCGGTGCACTCAAATGCTCCATCGAATCGGTCGCCTCAGAACTGGAAATGCGACGGTGCCACGGCTTGCAGCGGCGTGACATTGGTTTCAAACAGCTTGCGCGTGTCGTATGCCTTGTCCGAGCTGCGCGTGATCAGATGCGCCGACATGATCGGCGCTTCGCCGATGATGGCCAGGATGCGGCCGCCGACTTTCACTTGTTGCCGCATCGCTTCCGGCAGCGCGGCCAGGGCGCCGGAAACGACGATCACGTCATACGGTGCACCCTTGCTCCAGCCCTGGGCGCCGTCGCCCAGTTCCACGGTCACGTTCGTCACACCGTTGGCGGCCAGGTTCTGCTCGGCCAAGGTTTTCAATTGGGGAACGATTTCCACGCTCGTCACATGACGTGCCTTGTGCGCCAGCAAAGCAGCCATGTAGCCGCTGCCGGTACCAATTTCCAGCACATTTTCATGCTTCTTGACGGCTACGTCTTGCAAAATGCGCGCTTCCAACTTTGGTGTGAGCATGTATTCGCCGCCACCCAGTGGAATGTCGGTATCGACAAAGGCCAAGTTTTTATAAGCGACCGGCACGAAATCTTCACGCTTGACCACATTCAACAGCTCCAGCACGTCGATATCCAGTACGTCCCAAGGACGGATCTGCTGTTCGATCATATTGAAGCGGGCTTGTTCGATATTCATCTTTGGACTCGGTAAGTGAAGTAATAATCCGCCATTTTATCGTTGAACTGGCTGAAAGCACATGTTAACCATAAAGATGGGGAATGGAGGGAATTTGCGACGATCTGCAGATTTGAGGGGACGAACCTTGAAAAAAGGGCAACTGAGCGGTAGTCCCCAGGCGACGCACATCAGCTTTTCCCGGGCGCTGCCACCTGCAGGCTGCGCAAGCTCATGTCGATAAAGGCATCCATGTAGGCGAGCGGATCAATATTCTTGACCTCGCATGGCAGGAAGGAATGCGTCCACATCATCAGCATCGTGACGGGCGCGCTGAGAATGGTGCTGACCAGCACGGGATCGACCTGGCGAAATTCGCCGCGCTGCATGCCCCGTTCCAGCAGGCTGACGATCAATCCATTGCCGCGCGTAACGACTTCTTCGTTGTAAAACTGCGCCAGTTCCGGAAAATTATTTGCTTCGGCCAGCATCAGCTTGGTCAAGCCCGCCAGTTTGGTGGCGCCGAACTCTTCCCACCACTGCATCATCACCTTGCGCAACAACTCGGCGCTGCTGCTATCCGAGGCGGCCATATTGTCTTCCGCCTCGCCGATCGACTGCACGATATTGTCGCGCACCACAGCCTTGAACAGCTCTTGTTTATTCTCAAAGTACAGATACAGCGTGCCTTTCGACACGCCAGCCCGCTTGGCCACATCCTCCAGGCGCGTCGATGCAAACCCCCGTTCGACAAACAGGTCGAGCGCGGCGGCGAGCAACTCCTGCGGGCGGGCATCCTTGCGCCGCTCCCAGCGGGGCTTGGTATCAATCGGGGCTTGCATGTATCTATCCAAGTAACTTACTTTTGAGTCATTAATAGTAGGCCTGTCTACCGCCAAGGTCAAGCGCAGCCAGTTAGGCAGCCAAGCAAGCAGGAAGGCAGGTGCATCCTGCTGCCAGGCGAAGAACGCAGAAGTGGACCGGCACGTCACATATAAGTGGCAACTCGCCTGCCGGCTGCCGTGCACACGCGCCATTGTAACGCGTCGCAGTTGCCACACGCCCATCGGCCGGGAGTGCCTGGGGCTGTCGCCTGCCTCCGGGAGACGCAATCCCATCTCAATGGCGCAACGCTGCCAGCGGCAAGGCTCACGCCGGCGATGGCGGGCAGGCAAACCATGGTGCAGTAAGCGCCAATGCACAGCGCATCTGGCGCACGTGGACGCTTCGATGTGCGCAACAACGATGCGGGCAGCAGCAGCGCCAGCGGTTCCGGCAGCATGACCATACACGGCGATCCTGCCCGCCGCACCCTGTCGGGCAAGCGCATCAGCATCGTGCCCTAATGCGGCCCAGGCAACGCATGGGGGCCGGCTTGCTATACTGTCGGTTCCTCACCCGCTCGTCTGAAATCCCATGTCACCATCTGCCACCCTGGCATGCCGTCCATCCTGCGGCGCCTGCTGCACCGCACCGTCCATCACCAGCCCGATTCCCGGCATGCCGGACGGAAAACCTGCGGGCGTGCGCTGCATACAGCTGGCCGACGACAACCGCTGCAAGATCTTTGGCCAGCCGCAGCGGCCCGCCTTTTGCGGCGGCTTGCAGCCGTCCGAGGACATGTGCGGCAGCAGCCGCGAACACGCCATCCGCTGGTTGGATGAGCTGGAACAGGCAACGACACCGCACAACTGATACGCGCACAGGCCACCATCGGCTACGTTTTCACACCACGCTGACCTGCATACGCGGCAAAAATGAACGGCTTTGCCGCATCAAGTTCGGCGATCGTGCTGATGTTGATCTCCAGGCTACCCGTACCCCAATGCCCGATGGCGGTCACATCGCGCGCTTTTGGCAGGACCTGTAATACGGGCGCCGGGTCGACGTGCAAGTACAGCGCGAGGCAATTCTTCTTATGTATCACCACGGTCGCAAAGTTCTTCAGCCGTTTGAACGCCAGGTACAAGCGCAGTTCCTTACGCTCAACGTCATCCCCCAACGACATCGTGTAATCCTCCAGCGAGGTCAGCAACTGACGCATGGGCTCCGACAGACCTGTCAGTATTTCCACAAATGCCTTGTCTGGTCCTGTCGACCTGTTCGTGCCCCCATCTGCGGACCCAGCAGCCATTGTTTCCAACCTGGCTGGCACCGACGTCTGCCGCTTGGCGGTGCCTTTCTTTGTTGTTGGATCTATGCCTGCGCTTGCGGACTCGAGCAGAAGCAGATCCTCTGCAAATCGGCGGTAGCGGATAAGTTCGATCGTCCGGCCTATCTGCTGGACGGCATGGCTATCAAACTTGGTAAAGTCAGCCGCAATGCAAATCACCCGCGGCGCGCTCCAGTCGATGGCCTCCGATGCCAGCTTGCCCAGCTTATCGAGGACCAGCAGTTGAAAGTCGGCCTGATGGTCCATCAACCAGTCCAGGTAGTACAAGCCTTGGTTAATGACATTTTCACCAACCGACCGTTTGTACTCAAGAATGACCGGGCAATTGTTCTCATCCAATCCAAGGGAATCGTTGCGGCCAGCATGCGTCTTGCCGGTCGAATACTCGCTCGCCAGGAAACGAATACTCAGCAAAGTTTCGAGGTTGGCCTCGATCAGGGTCTGTAATGGTTTTTCCAGATCCGATGCGCTACCTTGCAATTCCTGGGCTTGGCCATTGGCCAACTTGAAAAGTTTAATGTCACTCATCCGTCTGTTTCCCTTATTCCTCGGCAAGCAAACACCAAGGTGCATCAAGATATCGGCGATGAGCATGAACGTAAATTTATCTTTTTTACAAATTCATTTGCAACCGCGATGCCGTGGGCAGTGCATGCCCGCTTCAATCCTGAGGAAGACGCCTGCATCAGGTAAAGGTTGACGAATTTTGCACGTTTTCGTATATTCATGCGCAATCCTGCACGTTTTAGAAATAGACCCATGTCCCCCACCCTGCTCCTCAAACAACGCCATGCGCTGATCCAGCAACAATTGCACGCCGACGGCCGCGTGCTGGCGCTGGACCTGGCGCGCCAGCTCGATGTCTCTGAAGATACGATACGGCGCGACCTGCGCGAGATGGCGGCGGCCGGCCTGTGCCAGCGCGTGTATGGCGGCGCCCTGCCGCTGGCGCCCGACGGCGGCACCTTGACGCAGCGCAAGCAGGAAGCGCCGGAACGCAAGGCGCGCCTGGCGCAGGCTGCCGTCTCCCTCGTGCGCGCCGGCCAGGTGCTGTTACTCGATGCGGGCTCGACCAACCTGGCCATCGCCAGCGCCTTGCCAGAGTTGGCGCTCACTGTCATCACCAACGCGCCAGCGATTGCCATGGCGCTGATGGAACGCCCGGAAATCGAGCTGATCATGGCTGGCGGCAGGGTCGACCGCCGCGCCGGCGCCAGCCTGGGACCGCAAGCGCTGCGCACGGTCGAGCGCATGCATCCCGACCTGTGCTTCCTCGGTGCCTGCGGCGCCGACGCGGACGCAGGCGTGACAGCGTTCAACTATGACGAGGCCGAATTCAAGCGCAGCATCGCCGGCGCCAGCAAGGCCGTCGTCATCGCCGTCACCAGCGACAAGCTGGGCACGGCCGCCCCCTTCGGCGTGCTGGCCACGGGCTTGCTGCAGCACCTGGTGCTCGAAGCCGATGCCGACGCGGCCCATGTGGCCGCCTTTCAACGGCTGGGTGTGCAAGTGCTGCGCGCCCGCGCCTGATGTTATCCACCCCGACTCTGGAAAAGCTCTCCCATGCATCTCACCGGTACCCTGCAGCAACGCGCCACGCGCCTGGTCTTTTTCGCCGCCGGCCTTGGCATGGCGGCCTGGGCGCCGCTGGTTCCCTACGCCAAGTCGCGCCTGGGCCTCGATGAGGCCACGCTCGGCATCTTGCTGCTGTGCCTGGGCACCGGCTCGCTGTGCGCGATGCCGTTTACGGGCATGCTGTCAAGCCGCTTCGGCTGCCGCAAGGTCATCCTTGGCGCCGGCCTGTTGTTGATCGCCATCCTGCCCGGCCTGGCGCTGGCCGCCACGCCGCTGCAACTGGGCCTGGTGCTGCTGGTGTTCGGCGCGGCCATGGGCACCTTCGACGTGGCCATCAACATCCAGGCCGTGATCATCGAAAAGGCCAACGGTGGCGCCATGATGTCGGGCTTTCATGCGCTGTTCAGCGTGGGCGGCTTCGCCGGTGCGGCCTGCATGGCCCTGCTGCTGTGGCTGGGCCTGACTCCGGCCTGGTCCTGCGTGGTGGTGATGCTGCTGCTATGCGCCGTGCTGGGCGCGGCGCAAGGCCATCTGCTGCCGACGGCGTCCGCCTCGGGCGAAAAGACGCCGCTGTTCGTCATGCCGCATGGCGCCGTCATTTTCATCGGCCTGCTGTGTTTTATCGTCTTCCTGGCCGAAGGCGCGATTCTCGACTGGAGCGCCCTGTTCCTCACCACCACGCGCGGCGTGGAGGAAGCCAAGGGCGGCCTCGGCTACGCCGCCTTCGCCATCGCCATGACGGTGGGCCGCTTCACCGGTGACAATGTGGTCAGCCGCTTTGGCGGAAAGCGGGTGCTTACTGTTGGCGGGCTGTGCGCGGCGGCCGGCTTCTTCCTCACCGTGCTGGCACCGCACGCCAGCCTGGCCATGGCCGGCTTCGTCCTGATCGGCCTGGGCGCGGCGAACATCGTGCCCATCCTGTTCACGGCCGCCGGCAAGCAGCGCGCCATGCCGGCCAGCTTGGCGGTGGCGGCCATCACAACCATCGGCTATGCCGGCATCCTGGCCGGTCCGGCCGTCATCGGCTTCGTGGCGCACGCCACCAGCCTCAATCTCGCCTTCGCCATGCTGGGCGCCGCGCTGCTGCTGGTGGCAGCCAGCGCGCGTCTGGTGGCACCGGCAAAACAGCGATCCTGATCGCGCCTTCTGCCTGGCGGGCGGCGCTAAAAAAGCGCCGCCCGCCAGCGCCCAAATAAGATCGGCAAGCCTGTGTCGTGGTAAGCTTCGACCCCGCGCACATTGCTGGCGCCACGCGCTTCTGCCATCCTGTCACTTATACCCGTACTTATACCCTTTTATACATCTATGGATCTCATTCTTGCGTTAAAAGCCATCATCATGGGGCTGGTTGAAGGTTTCACCGAATTTTTGCCAATTTCGTCCACGGGGCATTTGATCCTGGCCGGCAGCCTGCTCGACTTTACCCAAGATGTCTCCAAAGAAGTCATGGATGTATTCGAGATCGCCATCCAGGCCGGCGCCATCCTGGCCGTCTGCTGGGAATACCGCCAGCGCATCGGCAGCGTGCTGTCCACCTTCGGCACCGAGGTCAAATCGCGCAAGTTCGTATTGAACGTGGCCATCGCCTTCATCCCGCTGGCCGTTATCGGCTTAGGCGTAGGCAAGATGATCAAGCATGCGCTGTTCAAGCCCGTGCCCGTGGCCATGGCCTTCATCATCGGCGGCATCATCATCTTGCTCGTCGAGCGCCGCGCACGCACCAATCCCGTCACCGTGCGCGTCAATTCGGTCGATGAAATGACGCCGCTCGACGCCTTGAAAGTGGGCTGCGCGCAGGCGTTTGCGCTGATTCCCGGCACCAGCCGTTCCGGCTCGACCATCATCGGCGGCATGCTGCTGGGTCTGTCGCGCAAGACGGCCACCGAATTTTCGTTCTTCCTGGCCATCCCCACCCTGCTGGCCGCCACCGCCTATTCTCTGTACAAAGCGCGCGACATCCTGTCGGCCAACGACGTGCCCCTGTTCGGCCTGGGCACCGTGGCCGCCTTCATTTCCGCCTTCCTGTGCGTGCGCTGGCTGCTGCGTTACATCAGCTCGCACGACTTCACGTTTTTTGCCTGGTACCGCATTGTGTTTGGCTTGCTGGTCCTGGCCAGCGCCCACTACGGCTGGGTTGTTTGGGCAGCATAAGGCACTATGAATCAAGATCTTAACCAGCGCGCGCTACACCTGCTGCAAACCGTTTTTGGCTACCCGGCCTTCCGCGGCCATCAGGCCGACATCGTCGACCATGTCAGCCATGGCGGCGACGCGCTGGTGCTGATGCCCACGGGCGGCGGCAAGTCGCTGTGCTATCAAATTCCCGCACTGCTGCGCGATGGCGTGGGCGTCGTCGTCTCGCCGCTGATCGCGCTGATGCAGGACCAGGTGGACGCGCTGGAGGAAGTGGGCGTGCGCGCCGCCTTCCTCAATTCCACGCAAACGTACGAAGAAGCGAGCCGCATCGAGCGCCTGGTGCGCACGGGCGGGATCGACGTCGTCTACGTGGCGCCCGAGCGCCTGATGACGCAGCGTTGCCTGGACCTGTTCCAGGCCTCGAAGATTTCCCTGTTCGCTATCGACGAGGCGCATTGCGTGGCTCAGTGGGGGCACGACTTCCGCCCCGAATATATCAAGCTATCGGTGCTGCACGAGCAATTCCCTGACGTGCCGCGCATCGCGCTCACTGCCACGGCCGACCCGCAGACGCGCGCCGAAATCGCCCTGCGTTTGCAACTGGAAGACGCGCGCCAGTTCGTCTCGTCCTTCGACCGTCCGAACATCCGCTACCAGATCGTGGAAAAGGCGAATGGCCGCAAGCAGCTGCTCGACTTCATCAACACCGAGCACACGGGCGACTGCGGCATCGTCTACTGCCTGTCGCGCAAAAAAGTGGAAGAGACGGCGGAATTCCTGAACCAGAGCGGCATCCGCGCCCTGCCCTATCACGCCGGCATGGAGTACGCCAAGCGCAGCGCCAACCAGGCGCGCTTCCTGCGCGAGGAAAATATCGTCATGGTCGCCACCATCGCCTTCGGCATGGGCATCGACAAGCCCGACGTGCGCTTCGTCGCGCATCTGGATCTGCCGAAAAGCATCGAGGGCTATTACCAGGAAACGGGCCGCGCAGGCCGCGACGGCATGGCCGCCAATGCCTGGATGGCGTATGGCTTGCAAGACGTGGTGCTGCAGCGGCGCATGATCGACGAATCGGAAGCGGACGATACTTTCAAGCGCGTGCTGGGCGTCAAACTCGACGCCATGCTGGGTCTGTGCGAAACGCTGAGCTGCCGCCGCATGCGCTTGCTCGAATACTTCGGCGAACCGGCTTCGCCGTGCGGCAATTGCGACACCTGCCTGGTACCGCCCGTGTCATTCGACGGCACGGTGCCCGTACAAAAACTGCTGTCAGCCATCTATCGCGTCGACCAGCGCTTCGCTGGCGGCCATGTGATCGACGTGCTGCGCGGCATGGAATCGGAACGCATCAAGACCTGGCACCACGATGCGCTGTCCGTGTTCGGCATCGGCTCGGACCTGGGCGAAGCGGAATGGAAATCGATACTGCGCCAGGCCATCGCGCTGGGCCTGGTGGCGGTTGACCACGAACAATACAGCTCGCTAAAACTGACGGATGCCTCGCGCCCCGTGCTCAAGGGTGGCCAGAAAGTGCAGCTGCGCCAGTACCAGAAACCGGTAAAAACCAGCAAGCGCAGCACCAGCGTGGCGAAAGGCTATGTCGAGATGGACCTGTCCACCAGCGAGCAGGCGATTTTCGACAAGCTGCGCTGGTGGCGCGTGGAGACGGCGCGCACGCACAATGTGCCGGCCTACGTGATTTTCGTCGACGCCACCCTGCGCGAAATCGCCAAGGCCAAGCCTACCTCGCTCGAGCAGATGCGCGGCGTAAGCGGCGTGGGCGAGAAAAAACTCGCCTCCTACGGCGACGAAATCGTCGCCATGATCCTGGAAATGATGTGATGCAAGCGCTGTCGTCCGACCTGAGCTATCAGGCCGTGAAGACCTGCGGCCGATCGCAATTCCTTGCTGTCGGCCATCGGCCAGGCCCTGAACGCGGACGGCTCGCCCGACGGCACAAGGCTGGCTCCGCCGTCCTTCTTCGACCTGCCCGCCGCGCTGTACCAGCCGGCGGCATCAGCCGATACGCACTGACCACTGCACCTTGCCCCTGCCCTTGATAACGGAACGCTGCCGCGATGGAAACCAAATGGCTGGAAGACTTCATTTCGCTCGCTGAAACGCATAATTTCAGCCGTTCTGCGGCCCTGCGCCACGTCACCCAGTCGGCCTTCTCGCGGCGCATCCAATCGCTGGAAAACTGGCTCGGCATCGACCTCGTTGACCGCACGTCCTACCCCACGCGCCTGACGCCGGCCGGCGCCGTGTTTTACGAGCAGGCGCTGGAAATGCTGGGACAAATCAACGGCGTGCGCGCGCTGTTGCGCGGCAAGCGCACAGCGGCGCAAACGAGCGTCGATTTCGCCGTGCCGCACACCTTGTCGCTGACCTTTATGCCGAAGTGGCTGACGGTGCTGGAGCAGGGCTTTGCGCCGATCAACAGCCGTTTGATGGCGCTCAACGTGCATGACGCCGTGCTGCAATTGGTCGATGGCGGCTGTGACCTGCTGCTGTGTTACCACCACCCGCGCCAGCCGGTGCAGCTCGATCCGGGCCGCTACGACATGCTGGTGATGGGCCGCGAAACCCTGCGCGCCTATGCGCGCTGCGGCCAGGACAAGGTGCCCGATTTCGTCCTGCCCGGCAGCGCCAAAGAACCGCTGCCCTTCCTCTCCTACACCAGCAATGCCTACCTGGGACGCATGGTGGAACTGCTGGTGGCCGACGCCAAGGCTCCCCTGTTCCTCGAAACCTGCTACGAAACGGACATGGCCGAAGGCTTGAAGATGATGGCACTGGAGGGGCGCGGCATCGCCTTCCTGCCCGAATCGGCCGTCATGCGCGACGTCAAATACAAGCATCTGGCGCGCGCCGACGGCGGTGCGCCAGGCTGGGAAATCGAGCTGGAAATCCGTTTGTACCGCGAGCGCCCGTCCAGCCAGCGCCCCGGCAAACCCATCGTCGAAAGCCTGTGGCAATACCTGGTGCAGGCGCAGGAAAACGCTGCACGCGGCGGAAAAAAACGCCGTCGTGCAAGCTTCATCACACTTCCATCCTAAGCTCCAATCTATGCAATAAATGCATAACCGGATGCGCACAAAGCATTGGCCCGGGCATGAGGCTATCGCCTACGATGCGGTTCCGCTGCGCGCAGCTGCATCTCGGCTGCGCCTCTAACGTATTCGTATTGTCCAGGAGCTTATCAAGCATGACCAGCAAGCACGCACTTCCTTCCTACCTCAATCCTGAAGACCTGGGCCCATGGGGCGTCTACCTCGAGCAGATCGAGCGCGTTACGCCGTACCTGGGCAACCTGTCGCGCTGGGTGGAAACGCTGAAGCGTCCAAAGCGCATCCTGACGGTCGACGTGCCTATCGAGCGCGATGACGGCACCATTGCCCACTACGAAGGCTACCGCGTGCAGCACAACCTGTCGCGCGGCCCGGGCAAGGGCGGCGTGCGCTTCCACCAGGACGTGACCCTGTCGGAAGTGATGGCCCTGTCGGCCTGGATGACGGTCAAGAATGCCGCAGTCAACGTGCCATACGGCGGCGCCAAGGGCGGTATCCGTGTCGATCCGAAGACCCTGTCGCGCAACGAACTGCAACGCCTGACCCGCCGCTACACGAGCGAAATCAGCATGATCATCGGACCGAACAAGGATATTCCGGCACCGGACGTCAACACGAATGAACAAGTCATGGCGTGGATGATGGACAGCTACGCCATGATCGGCGGTAATATGTCGACCGGCGTGGTGACGGGCAAGCCAATCTCGCTGGGCGGCAGCCTGGGTCGCCGCGATGCGACCGGCCGTGGCGTGTTCGTTGTCGGTTGCGATGCAGCCGCCAAGGTCGGCATGTCGCTCGAAGGCGCGAAAGTTATCGTGCAAGGTTTCGGCAACGTGGGCGGCGTCGCTGCCCGCATGTTCGCGGAAGCCGGCTCGAAAGTCGTTGCCGTACAAGACCACAAGACCACCGTGGTGCATGCGGGCGGCTTGAACATCCCGCAATTGCTGGCACACGTGGCAGAAGTGGGCAGCGTCGAAGGCTTCCCGGGCGCCGAAGCATTCGTGCCGCGCGAAGATTTCTGGGGCATCGATTGCGACATCCTGATTCCAGCCGCGCTGGAACAGCAGATCACGGCCGAACGCGCACAAGTCATCCGCGCCAAGATCATCCTGGAAGGCGCCAATGGCCCTACCCTGCCGGCAGCGGACGATATCCTGACCGACCGCGGCGTATTGATCGTGCCGGACGTGCTGGCCAACGCCGGCGGCGTGACCGTCAGCTACTTCGAGTGGGCGCAGAACTTCTCGAGCTTCTTCTGGACCGAAGAAGAAATCAACAGCCGCCTGACGCGCATCATGCGTGAAGCATTCGACGCCGTATGGCAAGTGTCGCAAGAGAAGAAAGTGTCGATGCGTACCGCCACCTTCATCCTGGCGTGCACGCGCGTGCTGCAGGCTCGCGAAGTACGCGGCCTCTACCCTTAATGGCTGCCTGAGAAAATGCCTGGGGCGTTGTTGCTTCGCCTCGCCGTACTAGCGTACTGTCTTCGGCTTTGCGCCTAGCCCCAGACATTTTTCAGGCGCCATTGGGTTGGCTGAAAAAGAGCCTGGGGCGTTGTTGCTTCGCCTTGCCGTACTAGCGTACTGTCTTCGGCTTTGCGCATAGCCCTGGGCTTTTTTCAGGCGCCATTAGGTTGGCTGAAAAAGAGCCTGGGGCGTTGTTGCTTCGCCCGTTGTTGCCTGCCCCTACTCCTCACTGTACTAGCGTACTGTCTTCGGCTTTGCGCCTAGCCCCAGACATTTTTCAGGCGCCATTGGTTTGCTGGCGCTCTAAAAAAATCCCGCCACACTTGCGTGTGAGCGGGATTTTTTATGCGCGTCGAATTTGCGTCAGGCTGAATAACCTTGCGGATTCTGGTGCTGCCAGCGCCAGTGATCGCGGCACATGTCGTCGATGTTTTTCTGCGCTTGCCAGCCCAGCAATTGCTGCGCCTTGTCGGCCGAGGCGTAGCAGCTGGCGATGTCGCCGGGGCGGCGCGGCACGATGTGGTATGGCACGGTGCGGCCGCTGGCGGCCTCGAACGCACGCACGGTATCGAGCACGCTGTAGCCGTGGCCCGTGCCGAGGTTGACGGTAAAGCCGCCTTCTGTAGAAAACAGGCGGTTCAACGCCGCCACATGGCCCAGCGCCAGATCGACCACGTGGATGTAGTCGCGCACGCCCGTGCCATCCGGCGTGTCGTAGTCGTTGCCAAAGACGGCCAGACGCTCGCGGCGGCCGACGGCCACCTGGGCGATGAAGGGCATCAGGTTGTTCGGGATACCGGCCGGATCTTCACCGATCAAGCCGCTGGCATGCGCGCCGACCGGGTTGAAATAGCGCAACACTCCGACTTGCCATTGAGCATCGGCATGCACGAGATCGGCCAGAATTTGCTCGACCATCAGCTTCGAGCGGCCGTAGGGGTTGGTCACGGACAGGCGCGATGTTTCCAGGATAGGCAAGGCTTCAGGATCGCCATACACGGTGGCTGACGAGCTAAACACAAAACGCTTCACGTTCGCCGCCGCCAGCACTTCCAGCAGTGCCACGGTGCCCGTCACATTATTGTCCATGTACATCAGCGGCTGGGCCACGGATTCGCCCACGGACTTCAGGCCCGCGAAATGGATCACCGCATCGATGGCATGCTCGCGCAAGATGCTGGCCATGGCCGTGCGATCACGCACGTCAGCTTCATAGAAAGGGATGCTTTTCCCGGAAATGCGCTCCACGCGCGCCATTGCTTCGCGTGCGCTATTGCACAGATTATCCACCGCGACCACATCAAAGCCGGCAGCCAGCAATTCGACGCACGTATGCGAACCGATGAAACCGGATGCGCCGGTGACGAGTATTTTCTTGGTCATAATATCAATCAATGCAAAAAAGATCAGACTACCGCAATTCCCCCACCTTGCCTAGCCAGCGCACGCCAGCGCACCATGAAAAAAGCCTGCAGCGTCACCGCGGCAGGCTTGTTCTCGTGCCAACGGCACAGGTGGTCAAAGCACCAGGTTTATTTCTTGATGAACAGCAGATCCCACACGCCATGCCCCAGCTTCAAGCCACGGTTCTCAAACTTGGTCAGCGGACGATACGCCGGCTGCGGCGCATAAGCCTCGGCACTATTGCGCAACTGCGGCTCGGCGCTCAACACGTCCAGCATTTGCACCGCGTAATCTTCCCAATCCGTGGCGCAATGCAGATAGCCACCCGGCGCCAGGCGATCAGTCAATTGCTTGACGAACGGCGACTGTATCAGGCGACGCTTGTTGTGACGCGCCTTATGCCATGGATCGGGGAAAAACACATGGATACCGGCCAGCGAATCGACAGGAATCATGTGCGTCAGCACTTCCACGGCATCGTGCTGCAGCAAGCGCAGATTCGTCAGCGACTCTTCGCCGATCAGTTTCAACAGACTGCCGACGCCCGGCGTATGCACTTCGACGCCGATAAAATCCTTCTCCGGCATGGCCTTGGCGATATGCGCAGTCGTCGCCCCCATGCCAAAACCGATTTCCAGGATAACCGGCGCCTTGCGGCCGAACACTTGCTCGAAGTCAGTCGGCTCCTTGGCGAAGGGCAACAGGAACTGCGGCCCCAAGGTCTCAAGCGCGCGCGCCTGCGCAACAGACAGCCGTCCCGCGCGGGTCACGAAGCTGCGGATGCGGTGTTCGGTCGGATCGTACATCATCGGCCGCGCCGGGCCGTTTGCTGGGGTATCAGAAGACATGGGAATGGAGAAATAAGTAGCCGCGCCGCTTAAAACCAGGCGCCAGCGAAAAATGGAGCGGGTGAAGGGAATCGAACCCTCGTCGTAAGCTTGGGAAGCTCGACAAGGAACTCAACAGCCATGCGGGCTTGCGGCCCGTTTCTGCTCCGCAAAAGTGACATTATAGCAGCCGTCAAAGCTTGCATCCATGCGGTGTATTTTGTATTTGTGGCTCGAGCGATTCAGACAAACGATACCGATCCACGGACTGCATCGCTAATTTAACTGATACTGCGGAACGTGCCCACTCGGCGCGCGGATGTGCGCCGAGTGGGCGCGGCGATGAGTTGCACACATCGAGAATTGATGCGGATTGCGAGCTTATTCACAATCTCATGCCTACAAAAATGTCTACAACGCCACGCTATCCGACGGTATCACACCGCTCTTATTCGTGCTCACGAGCGGAAACAGTATAGCCAGAAGCATTGCTGGCCGGATCAATCTTCCTTCTTGGGTTCATCCGACGCCACCATTAGCTTCGCTGCTTCGACAACCTTCACAGCTTCAGCCTTCGCACTCTTCGCTTGCTGAAGGCTTTCGCTGACCATCGCCATTATTTTCGCTGGTAGATCGGGCGCCGCTTTTAGAGCGTCTTTTACAGTATCCGAGTTGAGCAATTCCGACCAAGGAGAACCATGCTGCTGCGCCTCCACCAACCTCAACGGTGCTTCGTCCAAACGAGTCAATGCGGAGCGGAAAAGTGTCGCCTGAAACTCAGGATCAAGAACAGCAGCCTCTTTCCGGTAACCTTCATAGGCTTTGGCAACAGATGCTTTGAAGGCATAGTCCTCCGACAAGCGGAATCGCTGGCCAATCTGTTTGGTTGCTAACCAAGAAAACCATAGGGGCGCGCCTATTCCTAAGAATGCAAGAAGCATCTGAGCAACTATGGCAGGCCAGTTTGGATTGTCTGCTCGCAACTCCGCAGCCAATGAAGACAAACGGTTGATTCCAATTGCAGAGCCGGCGATCAAGGCAGCGACCAAGCCTCCGACCCATAACTGCATAGAACTACCCAGCGAGGCAGCTTTTTGGTCGAATGCTCCTGCTAGTCCTTTGGTCGTTGTGATGTGGTAGGCCTCCTCACACTTTGCGATGAGTTTTTCAGCTATGTCTTCATTTTTTTTCATACTATCCAAAGTAGCCTGGATCTTCTTCTGCATGTCATCCAACGCATTCTCGGTTTTCACCTGAACCTCGCCCCAGGCGGTACTGACTCGGTTCTCTATAGAATCAAGTACTTCCGCCGCCTTTGTTGCTGACTCAGCGCTTTTAGAGGCATTTCTGTTGGTCTCTTGAGCGGTGTGCTCGACCGCCTCCCGAGCCTCCCTCAATGCTTGCAAATCCAACTCAAGATTTTCTGCTACATGATGCGCGGCATTGATTGCGGTCACTTTGCCGGTAAGGTCTGGAATAGCCGACTCAATATCATCCATACGGCGTTGTGCGGCAACTGAGCGTCGGGCAAGCTGGGCTGGCAAAGAAGCATTTGGTACGGCTACCCAGCCTGTTGAAGGTAGTAATTTACTACGTATAAATTGTAAGGTCTCAAACATGGCTGGAAACCCCTGCACGTTCCCACCGTAGGTATTTGGTAGCGTCTGGGTCTGCATCACAGAAATACGATGTGACAAATGCAATACCCACGGCTTCATCTCTTCGGGGTATTGTTCAGCGTTCACGAAGCGTAGATCATCGGCGATACTGCGAGCGATCCAAGAGAAGTCTTGCCTGTTTAAGGCTGGGGCTGGCCACCCCCAGTAATCAGTGAAAATCTGGTCTGTATTATGGGGGAATGAACTCACTATTGCATCAGCAAACTGGTCGAGTGCAGTACACACTGCGAATAAATCTTGATGCATAGCTTGCTCCGTCCCGGAAAATAAATTGTCCAAATGGTAACATGCAAGTGGGGCTCGCAATTAGAAATTGTTAATGCGACGCGAGGGGACGGTCATCCTGCGCGGCCGGCGCGGGCCTTGGCCGCTTGCTCCTTGTCGTAGTCGTCGCGGCAGTCCGCATTGCAGAACAGCAGCGCGGGCGCCAGCGTCTCGTCGCAAAAATGACAGCAGCCGTGCGCTACCAGGGCGGGCCGGCCGCGCACGGCGGCCAGGCCTCGCGCCACCTCGGCGAAGATGATCTTGTCGGTGTTGTCGATGTGGTCGCTCATGCCGCCCCCTCCCCGCCCGTGGCCAGGTCATACGGGGCGAAGCGCACCACTTCCACGCCGGCCCACTTGTTGATCGCTCCGAACTGCGCCTGCAGGGGCACCAGCTCGTTACGCGCGAAGACGCGCGCGGCTGGCTCGACGGCGCCGAAGCCACCGGCATTGTTTGGCAGGATGCCCATGAGCTGGGGCGGCACGCGGTGCGCGGCCAGTTGGTCGTCGCGCGTGACGCTCTTGATGTTGAAAAACTCGTCCTTGGCGGCCACGTCCGACACGGGCAAAATCTGGATGCCGTCCTTCTTGCCGGCCGGCGCGTACATGAACGGGTTGCGGAAATTGCCCGGCCCCTTGCTGTCGCGCATGGCTTGGCGCAGCTTGTCCACGTCCTGCGTGTTGGCGGCGGCGTCGGTCATGTAGAAAACAAAACCGGCGTGTGAGCCGTTCTTGTAATACTTGCGGCGGAACAAGGTGGCCGCCTCGTTGAGCCAGGCCGACTGCAGGGCGCTCAGGTACTGCGGCACGCCGTACAGCTCCTGATTGACGTCCGGCTCCATCAGGTGGAACACGCGGCCCTTGTCGAATTCATGCACGGCCTGGTAGCCGTTGACGAAAAAATACGTATCGAGGTCGACGCCGCGCCGCATGTACTTGGCCGGGGCGTGCTGGTACGCCAGCGCCTTGCCGCTGCGGCTGGGCCGGTCTTCCGGGTAGGCGTTGCCGAACGTCAGGAAGTCCAGAGCCATGCGCTTGAAGGCGTCACGCGACAGGTACGTATCAGCAGCGCTTATAAACTGCTACTCAGGGGGGCGGCGAAAAGGCTCTCCGCCGAAAAGAATCCCGATCTGCAGCCGGAGATCAAAAAATTCTGGTTCTATGACCTACGGGAAAAAGCTGCCGACGACACCTCGGACCAACACGGAGACCAGGCGGCCAGCGATCTTTTGGGGCACGATAGCGTGAAGACCACGCAACGGCATTACTTGCGACGCGGGAAGATCGTCGAGCCGACGCGGTAAGCCGCCTTGCATGCCTGCTTACGCAGGGCCAAGCAAGGACGCGGAGATGAAGCCCTCGTTCGATAGCGCGTTGATGGCCCCGCGAAGCAGGTAGTTATTCGTAAAGCACATCGTGTACTGGCGTGCGCCAGGCTTAATGGGCTGCAGCATCTTACCTTCCACCAGGCGCTTGATCTGGTAGGTGCGCTGAGCTGGATTTAGCCCAGGCATTACCTTGGCCAGGTCCCCAGATTTCGCGGTGCCCAGCTTTACCACTTCAAGCAAAATCGCCTGCTCTTCGCGCGTTATCAATTGCCGCTGGACCGAGTAAGCAAGCGCGGGGATCAGGATTTTTTCCTTCAAGAAAGTGTAGTCGGTCAGGCGGTCTACTTTTTGCAGTTCATCCAGGATGCCTTGCAAAACATAGGTACACCAGCGATCCAGGCTTTCATCTGTGCCCTTGTCCGCGCATGAAAGCATCGCATAGTAGCGCTCGCGATCATTGCAAAAAACAGCGGTCGGGTTTAACACCCGTCCGCCTGTCTTGACATTGAAACCATACTTGATCAGAAGGGCATAGGTCATCAAACGCACGACGCGCCCATTGCCGTTACTAAACGGGTGTATCCAGCCAAAACGATGATGTGCCAACGCAACCTTGATCAAGGCATACTTGGGAGCATCGTCACGATTGATGAACCCCATCAGCTCTTCCATGTAACCAGGTACAAGGACAGGATCTGGCGGAAGGTGGTCTGACTTCGCAATGCGGACCGCTCCCGTTCGATATGCGCCAGGCGTGCGGTCGCCCTCTCTCTCCAGGTCATGCACTGCCAGCGCGTGCAGCTCGCGGATGAAGTGTTCCGAGACCGCAGAATTCGGCGTCACCACATCCTCGATATATTGCATCGCCTTTTCGATGTTGGAAATCTCACGCACCTGGTCGCTGTCGTTCGTGCCTCCTTCCACCGAAGTCTCGACGTAGTCTGCAAGAGTCGTATGGTTGCCCTCGATACGCGCAGACCCGAGGCTTTCCAGCATGTGGAAAATATGCTTGAGCTGGAAGAAGGTTGACGCGGGCGTTGTGCCACCAAGTTGCAAGCGCCGCAAGTGTTCCAGTTCCGTTAGAACATCGACAAGCGGCGAGTCGAACGAGGGATTTAAAAGCTTCAGGTCAAAGTGGTGGAAGTCTGGCATAGCAATCCTGCTCTTCTTAAATGGCGTCAAGGACTAAGTTGAATTTTCAAGATAATACACCTAAAAATCATATACTTACGCGTCATCGCAGAATATCACATATTTAATAATCCAAACTCACAAGTCAAGCCATCTAAAATTTTGGGAAGAGTTATAGCTTTTAATGCAAGTTTCTCATGTGCGAACAGATGGAGAAATTTCCGACACGATAATTGAAATGAGGTAAATTTGTTGCTTAATAAGCAAACAAAATATCGCCATGAAAAGCTCGCCTGAGCGTCTTTTGTGGAGCAATTTTTGCTTTGTGGAGCGGCGAAAACAGGTTTTTCGCCGTTTTTGACTGGAGCGGGTGAAGGGAATCGAACCCTCGTCGTAAGCTTGGGAAGCTTCTGCTCTACCATTGAGCTACACCCGCGAAGCCTGTATTTTACGCGGGTTTCACTGCTATTGGCAACGTTGCAGGACGTTCTCAAAGGTCAAGTCCCACACCTTTTCCTGTAAGGTGCCGCCATGGCAAAAATTGATCAACATTTGACCACCCAAGAGCGCGCAGTCGGCATGACCATGCACGACGACCTATGTGTATACTCAGCAAATAGCCTCGCTGCAACACCCGAGCAATACTGTTAATTAACCCAATGTAGCGCTTGGAGTTTAGAACTGCCCGTTCAGTCAGGTTGTCCATCGACGCTTGCACACTCGGGGACGCCTGTGAATTCGTTCAAGTGAGCAAAGGAAAGTAAAATGATTTTAGTGACCGGCGGCGCCGGCTTCATCGGCTCCAACTTTGTACGCGACTGGCTGGCGCTCAACGATGAGCCTATCATCAACCTCGATAAACTGACCTACGCTGGCAACCTCAGCAATCTGGCCAGCCTTGAGCAAGACCCACGACATATTTTTGTACGTGGCGATATCTGCGATACCGTTCTTATCTCGCGCTTGCTGGCAGAACACCAGCCGCGCGCCGTCGTGCATTTTGCGGCGGAAAGCCATGTCGACCGGTCGATCCATAGCCCCGGTGAATTCATCGCGACCAACGTCAACGGCACTTTCAGCTTGCTCGAAGCGGCGCGCGCTTACTGGTCTGGCCTGACAGGCGAAGCCAAGGACAACTTCCGCTTCCTGCACGTATCGACCGACGAGGTATATGGCACCCTGGGACCGAATGACCCGCCATTCACCGAAACGACCCCCTATGCGCCAAACAGCCCCTATTCGGCCTCGAAAGCAGCGTCCGACCATCTGGTACGCGCCTATTTCCATACGTATGGCATGCCGATGCTGACGACGAACTGCTCGAACAACTATGGCTCTTTCCATTTCCCGGAAAAACTGATTCCCCTCATCATCAGCAACGCCCGTGCCGGCAAGCCCTTGCCTATCTACGGCGATGGCATGCAAGTACGCGACTGGCTGTATGTGGGCGACCATTGCGCGGCAATTCGCCGCGTGCTGCAAGCAGGACGCCTGGGCGAGGTCTACAACGTGGGCGGCTGGAATGAAATGGCCAATCTGGAAGTCGTGCACACCCTGTGCGACATCCTCGATGCGCTAGACCCGAAAGCATCCGGCAGCTATCGCGAACAAATAACCTATGTACAAGATCGCCCCGGCCATGACCGCCGCTATGCCATCGACGCGCGCAAGATCGAGCGCGAACTGGGCTGGAAACCGGCTGAAACTTTTGCCACGGGCATACGCAAGACCGTACAGTGGTACCTGGACAACCAAGCCTGGGTGCGCGACGTGCAGTCGGGCGATTATCTGAAGTGGGTAGAGAAAAATTACGCCGCACGTGACACGGCCCAGGAGCAGCAATAATGAAAAAAAATATCGAACGCAAAGGTATCATCCTGGCAGGTGGCTCAGGCACGCGCCTGTACCCCGTGACCATGGCCATATCGAAGCAACTGCTGCCCGTGTATGACAAGCCGATGATTTACTATCCGCTGACCACCCTGATGCTGGCAGGCATACGCGATATCCTGATCATCTCCACGCCACAAGATACGCCACGCTTCCAGGAGTTGCTCGGTGACGGCAGCCAATGGGGCATCAGCCTGACCTATGCCGTACAGCCCAACCCCGACGGCCTAGCGCAAGCGTTCATCATTGGCCGTAAATTCGTCGGCGATGCACTATCGGCGCTTATTTTAGGCGACAACATTTTTTACGGTAACGACTTCGAAGCGCAATTGCGGCAAGCATCGACACGCACCAGCGGCGCGACCGTGTTCGCCTACCATGTGACCGACCCGGAACGCTATGGCGTGGTCGACTTCGACGCTCAACGGCGCGCCGTCAGTATCGAGGAAAAGCCGCTCAAGCCAAAATCGAACTATGCCGTCACCGGCCTGTATTTCTACGACAGCCAGGTGTGCGATATTGCCGCCGGCATCGCACCATCAGTGCGCGGCGAACTGGAAATTACCGACGTCAATCGGGTTTATCTGGAACGCGGCCAGTTGAACGTTCAAATGATGCGGCGCGGCATGGCCTGGCTCGATACCGGCACGCATGAATCCTTGCTGGAAGCGGGTCAGTTCATCGCCACCATCGAAAACCGCCAGGGTTTGAAAGTGGCTTGTCCTGAGGAAATCGCCTATCGCAAAGGCTATATCAATAGCGCCCAACTCGAGAAATTGGCCCTGCCATTGAAGAAGAACGCCTATGGTCAATATCTGTTGCGGCTGCTCAACGACAAGATATTCTGAGGTGCGCAGCGCTTTCTACCTAGTTCATACCATGCCGAAATACCATGCAAATCCAGAACACAACCATTCCTGACGTGCTCATACTCGAACCGACCGTGTTCGACGACGACCGCGGCTTTTTCTATGAAAGCTTCAACCAGAAGCGCTTTGCCGAACTGACCGGCGTTACACGACCTTTCGTGCAGGACAATCATTCCAAGTCGACCAGGGGCGTCTTGCGCGGCCTGCATTATCAGATCCAGCAACCGCAGGGAAAATTGGTACGCGTCATCGCTGGCGCCGTGTTCGACGTCGTCGTTGACCTGCGCAAAAGCTCGCCAACCTTCGGCCACTGGGTTGGCGTCGTCCTGTCGGCCGCCAACAAACGCCAGCTATGGATACCTGAAGGTTTCGCCCACGGCTTCCTGGTCACCAGCGACAGCGCAGAGTACCTGTACAAGACCACCGACTATTGGGCGCCGCAATTCGAGCGCAGCATCCTGTGGAATGACCCGGCAATCGGTATCGACTGGCCGCTGGACGGCGAACCACTATTGTCGGGCAAGGATGGCGCTGCGACATTGCTGGCCAATGCCGACGTCTTCGCCTGAGTACGGCAATACAGCCGCGCCGCCTTCACGGGAACACATATGAGCCGTATCTTAATTACAGGAAAAACCGGCCAAGTCGGCCACGAACTCGAATGCAGCCTGCAAGGTCTGGGCGAGATCATCGCGCTAGAGCGCAGCCAGATGGACCTGGCTGACCTGGACCAGGTGCGCGATGTGATCCGCCGTATCAAGCCGACGCTGATCGTCAACCCGGCCGCCTACACCGCCGTCGACAAGGCCGAAAGCGAGCCTGAACTGGCACTGCGCATCAATGGCGAGGCGCCGGGCGTGATGGCGGAAGAAGCGAAAAAGCTGGGCGCCGCGATGATCCATTACAGCACCGACTATGTGTTTGATGGCTCGAAAGATAGTCCCTACGTCGAAACGGATCCAACCTGCCCGATCAATGTCTACGGCCGCAGCAAACTGGCCGGCGAACAGGCGATCCAGGCCACCGGCATTGCGCACCTTATTTTGCGCACAAGTTGGGTCTATAGCACGCACGGCAAGAACTTTCTGTTGACCATGCTGCGCCTGGCAAAGGAGCGCGAAGAACTCAGTATCGTATCCGATCAGTTTGGTGCACCGACATGGAGCCGTACCATTGCCGATACCACGGCGCAAATCGTGGCGCAAAGCCTGGCGGCAAGAGACCTGCAAGCATGGTGGC
The DNA here is from genome assembly GCF_029892305.1 of Janthinobacterium sp. CG_23.4. Classification (NCBI taxonomy): domain Bacteria; kingdom Pseudomonadati; phylum Pseudomonadota; class Betaproteobacteria; order Burkholderiales; family Oxalobacteraceae; genus Janthinobacterium; species Janthinobacterium sp. CG_23.4. Next base: position 4,388,199 of record NZ_JARXUX010000001.1, read on the forward strand.
AAGCACACTCCGGGCTATATCATTTGACGGCACAGGGAAAGACCAGTTGGTTCGGTTTTACTGAAGCAATCATGGCCCATGCATCGATCAATCAAAAGCCCAAGCTCAAGCCTATCCTGGCCAAAGACTATCCGGTTCCCGCGAAACGCCCGGGCAATTCGTTACTGTCGTCGCAACGCCTGATCGATACTTTTTGCGGTCTGCCTGAATGGCAGGAAGCGTTGAAGCTGTGCCAGGACTGAAGCGGTAGCCGATCTAAAAGATCGCTCACCGAATTTCAACATTGTTTTCTTGTAGTAAATGCTTAACTTGCCCCCCCTATTTCCTACACCTGTCAGTGCGGGGCAAACGCAGCCTGCGGCCATACAGCACGCTGTAACACTCACTTCAAGCTGCCAAACACTTTGCCGATTATCTTGCTGCCGTAAGCGAGCGGATTACTGCGGATGGCTTTTTCTTCCTCGCCTATCATCAGGTACAGGCCGTCAATCGCCCGGTCGGTCACGTAAGCTTCCACTGTCGATTGCTGCGGTGGCACCAGTCCGGTCTTGCCGATCTGGCTCATGGTACTGTTGTATTTGCTGGCCAGACCGGAACGGTCGGTGACGGATTTCACGATGGGCATGAATTTGACAGCGAGCGGCGCCGATGTTTTCTGGCGAAAAAAGTCCGTCACCGATGTATCGCCACCGGACAGGATATTTTTCGCATCGCTCACGCTCATCGACTTGACCGCATCGAGCAGCAAAGGCTTGGCCATGGGCACGGCCGATTCGGCGGCACGGTTCATCGCCACCACCAGATCGTCCAATTGCTGGCCGCGGCCCGTCATTTTCAGTAAAGGCTGGGCTTGCTCCAGGATGCCGGGCAGCTTGATCTTGACCTTGTCGTTGTTCAGGAAGCCGTTCTCGACGCCCAGTTTCAATACGGCGGCAGCGGAACCGGTTTCCAGTGCCGCTTTCAAGCCATTGCTGGCATCCTTGTTGCTGAGGGCATCGAAGACATTGGCGGCGCTGGCGCCAGACGACAGCAGCGCCAACGCACACAGGATGACGGCCGGACGGCCAGGGAAAGGGAAAGGAATTAAGCGCATGGTTTTCCTATTGTAAAGAATGTACAGACCACCTTCTTGTGGAACCTTAGCACATCAACACTGCAAATGCTGCGGCACTTTTTGTGAGCGGGACAAACAAGGGGGCTGCAGATGGCGCAGGGGCAGGACACTACCGCACCTGCTGTTATAGCCGCGCACGCTAACGGCGGCGGCGAAGCTTAGCCGGCGATCACCGCCAGATGTTCGCGCACGCGCGCCAGATCCGTTTCACGCATGCGCGCCGCTGTCTGGCGCAAGGATTTTTCCGCACCGGCTACGCCGGCCGCCTCGGCCATCGACAACCAGATATACGCCTGCTGCAAGTCGAGCGGACCGCCCTGGCCGCTGGCCGCCATCAGGCCCAGGTTCATTTGCGCCCGTGCATGCCCCTGGCGCGCGGCCAGCGCATACCAATCCCAGGCGGCAGCATAATCCTGCGGTACATCCTGGCCATTATCATGCCGCAGGCCCAGCGCAAACTGGGCCAGGCTGTGGCCCTGCGCGGCGGCGCGGCAATAGCAGGCGCAGGCCAACTGGCTATCGGGCGCCGGGCCATCGTCGCGGTCGTGCAAGACGCCCTGCATGTATTGCGCCGGCGCGTAATCTTGCTCGGCGGCGCGGCGGTACCACTCCAGCGCCAGCGCCAAATCCTGCGGCACACCCTGGCCATGTTCATAGCGCAGGCCGAGGTCGAACTGCGCTCGCACGTGTCCCTGGTCGGCTGCCTTGCGATACCAGAAGATGGCTTCCTGCGCATCGACTGGCGTACCCTGCCCATGCTCATGCAACAGTCCCAGCTGATACTGCGCGGCGGGAAAGCCCTGCGCGGCCGCCTGGCGGTAGAACACCTGCGCCTGGGTATAGTCTTGCGCGCCATGTTCATGGTGCAGGCCCAGGTTGTGCTGGGCCGCCGCGTGCCCCTGCCCTGCCGCCTTGCTATACCAGTCGAGTGCGGCCTGCTTATCACAGGGCACGCCCTGGCCATTGTCGTAAATCAGGCCCAGATTGAACTGTGAACTGGCGTGGCCTTGCTCGGCGGCGCGCCGGTACCAGCTGATCGCCTGTCCACTGTCCTGCGCCAACACGTCACCGTTTTCATAGCGCAGCGCCAGGTTGAACTGAGCCGGCGCATAGCCCTGCTCGGCCGCCTTGCGCAGCCAGGCAGTCGCCTGCTGGCGGTCCTGTCGCACGCCCTGACCATTGTCATAGCGCAGGCCAAAGTTGAACTGGGCGCGCGCATAACCCTGCTCGGCCGCCTTGCGGTACCAATTGATGGCTTGCACGAAATCCTGCGGCACGCCCTTGCCATTGTCATACATCATGCCCAGATTATTTTGCGCGCCGGCGTCGCCCTGCTCGGCCGCGCGGCTGAACCACAGCATGGCTAGCGCGCTATCTTGCGCCATACCCTGGCCCTTGGCATACAGCCAGCCCAGGTTGTACTGCGCCGCCGCGTAACCCTGCTCGGCCGCCTTCTGGTACCAGTGCGCAGCCTGCACAAAATCCTGTGCCACGCCCTGCCCCTTCTGGCACATGACGCCCAGGTTGTATTGCGCATGCTCGAGCCCCTGCGCGGCAGCCAGGCGATACCAATGCAATGCCTGCGCATAGCTTTGTTCGATACCCTGGCCGTTGAAATACATGAAGCCCAGGCTGTGCTGGGCATTCGCATTGCCCTTCTCGGCCAGTCCTTTCAGGCGCAGGTAATCGGCAGTGTAGCGAGGATCGGCTGGCGGCATGGATCAGGCCTCGATAGCCAGCGGCTGTAGTGTGTCCGATCCAACATCGGCGATCAGGCGGTTCTGCTCTTGCAGCACGCCGATGAAGCTGCCCAGGGAAATGGGCCGGTGGTACAGATAGCCCTGCATCGTGGTGCAGCCCTTGTCCTGCAGATAACGCGCCTGGCTTTCCGTTTCCACGCCTTCGGCAATCAGGTGCAGACCCAGTCCGCGCGCGATCGAGATGATGGCCAGGATGACGGGATAGTGTCCGTGCTCGTCTTGGACTTCCTTGACGAAGGACTGATCAATCTTGATGGTGTGGATGGGGAAGCGGTGCAGATACGACAGCGAGGAATAGCCGGTGCCGAAATCGTCGATGGCGACCGACACGCCCAGCTGGCATAGCTTGTTCAACTGCTCGATCGCATATTGCGGATTGCGGATGCAGATGTTTTCCGTGATTTCCACTTCGATCTTTCCCGGTGCGATGCCATAGCGCGTCAGCGCGCCGCGCATCTTTTCGAAAAAGTCGCCCCGGTCCAGGTATTGCGGCGACAAATTGAGCGACAGGCGCACGGCTTCGCCACCGGCCGCGTTCCACTGCACCAGATCGCGGCACAAGGCGCCCAGCATCCAGTCCGAGATCGGCAGCATCAAGCCGTTTTCCTCGGCAAACGGCAGGAATTCGCCGGCCGTCAGCAAGCCGCGCTGCGGATGGTTCCAGCGCATCAGGCCTTCGGCGCCAACGATGCGGCCCGTCGTCACATCCACCTGCGGCTGGTAATACATTTCCAGCTGGTTCAGCTCCAGCGCCTTGCGCAAGCTCTGCTCGAGCGCGATCTTCTGGTGCGACACATCGAGCATCGATTCATGATAAAAACTATGGCCGTTCTTGCCCAACGCCTTGACCTGATACATGGCAATGTCGGCATGGCGCAACAGCTCGTCGATGGTCTCGCCGTCGCCCGGATAGATGGCGATGCCGATGGACGCCGAAATATGCACCTGGTTGCCATCGAGGTCGAAAGGCTGGTGCAGGCATTCAAGGAATTTGTCGGCGATCAGGCGCGCATCCTGGCGGTCGCGCAGTTCCGGCAGAACGATGGTGAACTCATCGCCACCCTGGCGCGCCAGCGTATCGCCGCGACGCAAACAATCCTTCAGGCGCAGCGCCACCTGCTGCAGCAACTCATCGCCCTTGACGTGGCCCAGGGTATCGTTGACCAGCTTGAAGCGATCCAGATCGATGAACATCACGGCCAGTTCCGTCAGCTTGCGCCGCGCCTGGATCACGGCCAGGCCCAGGCGATCATTGAACAGCATGCGGTTCGGCAGGTCCGTCAGGATATCGTGATAAGCCTGATAAGAAATGACTTCCTCGGCGCGCTTGCGGTCGGTGATGTCGCGCGCCACGCCGTAGGTGCCAAAGTATTCCTGCTTCCGGGCCTCGTGATCGAGGCTGTGCATGCCGATCGAATTGAGCGGAATCGTCATCAGGGTATTGTTGAAGGTGCGGTCGCTGCCGCTGCCGCTATGGCACTTCAGGCGCAGTTCCACATTGCGCGAGGCGCGCTCGTCGAGACGGCGCTCATTGAAGGCATAGCGCGCCCGCTCCTGATCTTCATCGTGCACGAGGATCGAATAATGGCTGCCGATCAGCTCTTCGCGGCTAAAGCCCAGCAACTGGTGCACCCTGTCGTTGATGAAGGTAATGCGGCCTTCGTGGTTCAAGGTGTAGATGATGTCGGGCGAGCTGTCGACCAGATAGCGGTACATCTTTTCCGAGTTTTCCAGCTGCAGCGCGATGCGCTCGTTCTCCAGCGCCAGCTTGCGCTTTTGCAGCGCGTTCTCCACCGTCTTGAGCAGCTCCTCGCGGCTATAGGGCTTGCGCAAATAATCATAGGCGCCACGTTTCAGGGCGCCGATGGCGGCTTCGATGCCAACGTCGCCGCTCATGACGATCACGTCACCCTCGATGCCGCGCCGGTTGATGTGGTCCATGATTTCATGGCCGCTCATGTCGGGCAGGCGCAAATCGAGCAGGATCAGGTCGAAGCGCAGTTTCGACAACTGCGCCAGCGCCTCGCTGCCACAGGTGGCCGTGTACAGTTGGTAGCCGCGGTCTTTCAGCAATTCGTGGAGGGAGGCGAGCAGGCGGGGCTCGTCGTCGACCAGCAGGATGCGCGGGCTGTTTTTCAGGTCAAATGGAATGGCAAAGGAGTTCATGGACATTACGCAGACAAGGCGGCCTTGCCGGGCGCAGGCAGCGCGGCTGCAGCGCTCGTCGGCACGGGAATGGGAAGTAAAATTTCAAACGACGTGCCGGACTTGCTGCTGCGGCAGCCAATCACGCCATGCAGACGCGTGACCAGGTCATGCACGATGGACAAGCCCAGGCCATGATGCGCTCCCTCCTTGTTGCTGCGCACGGGAGAAAACAGATTGGCCAGCACCTCCGGCGCCAGGCCGGCACCATTATCGCTGACGCACAATTCCAGATACAGACGACGGTCCCGGTTGATGTGGCCCCGGTTCACCACTTCGATACGCCCGCCATCGGGCAGTGCTTCGACGGCGTTTTTCAGCAGGTTGAGCAGGATTTGCTTGAGCATGTCGGCATCGGCCTCTACCTCGCATGGCGCGTCGCGCATGCGCGTGACCACCTCGATCTTCGGCGGCAGGAAGTCGGTGACGCGGAACAATCGCAGCACATCGTCGACCACGCGCGCACAATCGGTGACGCTGCCCGCATCCACGGGCTGCAAATCAGCCAGGCCGCCGATCAACTGCCCGACGCGGTCGATTTCCTCGTTCAGGATAGCCATCTCGCCGCTGACCGGCTCGCGTTTCTCCAGCTTGTGATCGAGTACGCTCAGGTAGTTCTTGATGATGGACAGCGGATTATTCACTTCATGCACGACACGGCGCGACGCGGCACGGTATTCCTCGGCCACGTGGTCGAGCTGGCGCCGTGCCTGGCCGCGCGCATTGACGGCCGTTTCCAGCGCAACGGCGGCCTGGTTGGCATACGCGCGCAAGAAACCTTGGCGCTTCTGGCAAGCGCCAATCTGCCACGCCGCCACACCGCCTATCAGCACCCCAAGGCTGCGCTGGCCCGCCACCAAGGGCAGGCAGACCAGGCTGTCGGTGCCGAGGATGCGGAATAGCTGCTCCTCGACGATGCCCAGCGCCGGCATGTCGCGCTTCAAGAACGCCAGTTGGCACTCGAGTGCCGAAACGGCCAGCGGACCGCCCTTGGCCAGCGGGATAGAGAAGCCGGCCAGACGCTGCTGATGTTCGCCGGCCGCCACACCCACCAGCGCATGGCCGGTAGAGTTTTGCAGCAGGATGACGGCAGTTTCAAAGTCGAACAGGATGCGCGCCGAGCGCGTGATGGCTTCGAGCAGGCTGCTCTCGCTCTGCTGGCGGGCAAAGGTCTGGCCCACTTCGGATACCAGCACCATATTGCGCACTTCGTCGGACAGGCGCTGCTGCACCGGATCGACGGATGGCGAAGCATACGCCGGCGGGGTGACGATATCGTCTGCGCCGGCCAGGTCAATACCCAGGTGCTGCGCCGCCTGCTCCACCTGACGCGCGATGCTGCCGGACAGATTTTCCAGTACCTCCACTTCCAGCGCGCATAGCTGCGCCGCCTGCGCAATCGATTCCGCGTCGTCGGCGTGGCAGCACAACAGGTGCGCCAGGCGCACGATGCGTATCAATGGATGACTGGCCTCCAGGCGCGCCAGCGGCTCATGGTGATACAGCACGCTGTCGGCCAGGAAGGAATCGAGATGCCAGCGCTCGATCAGCCAGGCACCCGCTTCGGCATGCGTGATCTGCAAGGTGCGCTGCTCGACAGCGCACAGGGCGGCATCGTCGCGCGCCGTAAAATTGAACGCGTATTCCTTCGGCGCCGCAGCGAGCAAAGCCAGTCGACCGACATTGTGCAGCAAGCCCGCCAGGTACGCTTCTTCGACGTGCGGATAGGCCATGGCCTTGGCAATCGCGCGCGTCATGACGGCGGCCGACAGCGAGCTTTTCCAGAAAGCACGCAAATCCGTGCTGCCGGAATGGGGGAAACTGTTGAAGGTCTGGAAGACCGATTCGCTGATGACCAGGGTCTTGATCATATCCGTACCCAGCGACACGAGCGACTGTTCCAGGCTGACGAGCTTGCCATGACGATGGTAGGCCGAGCTGTTGGCCACGCCGAGGATCTTGCTGGTCATGCCCGCATCCTTGGCGATGAGGGCGGCCAACTCTGGCATGCCGACATCGTCGGCCTGCAGGTGGGCGATCAGCTTAATGAGAATCTGCGGCATGGCCGGCAGGCGGGCAATCAGCAGGCGATTGCGAATATCTTGATCAGATTGATGCATCGTATCAGGCATTACCGGTTCGAAAAGGAAGAGCGCTCAGCAGCAAAGCGCGGCCACGTTCAGAGCAATCCCCCACTCCTGTAACCCAAAAATAGACTGCCTGAGAGGATGCCGGAAAAAAAATCATCTTATCATAAGCGCTCGATATTACTTGCAATACAGAAAATTAAGTTGAAAAAAATCCAGCGTTCCATCAAGAAAACTTATGCCTTGAATGCACCCAGCAAACGCTGGCGAAAGCGCCTCGAGATCAGCCACAGGACCAGCGCCAAGCCCGTGAACGCCAGTTGGCCCGACGCCAGCCACAGCACGGAACCGGACAGCAGCGGCGAGATCACGCCAGCCACCACAGCGCCCAGCAAGGTGCTGGCGAACGACTGGCACGAGGCGACAGTGCCGCGGATATGCGGGAACAGGTCGAGCGCCAGCAGGGTCGCGCCCGGCCCCACCAGCGACATGCCGAAAGTGTAGAAGAACAACGGCAGCACTGACCAGGGCAGCGATGGTGGCAAGAACAGATGGTAAGCGACATTGACGCTGGCCGCGCACAGCAAGAAGGTGAAGCCGATGCCGATCTGGCGCGCGAACGTCACCTTGCCGGCGATACGGTTGGCCGCCAGGGCGCCCATGAAAATCCCGCTCACGCACGGAATGAACAGCCAGCCAAACTGCGATGGTCCCAGGTGCAGCTGCTTGGGCAGCATTTCCGGCGCTGCCGTGATGAACAGGAACAAACCGGCGAAATTGAGCGCGACGATGCCGGCCTTGATGTGGAACAGGGGCGAGCGCAGGATCTGTCCATAGCTCGATGCCAGGAAACGGGGATTGAAAGGCTGGCGTTTGGCCAAAGGCAAAGTTTCAGGCAGGCGCCAGTAGCAAAAGGCCAGCAAGATCACCGTGTAAAGGGCGAGGAACAGGAAGATCGAGCGCCAGTCGAACCAGATGACGATCCAGCCACCCAGAATCGGCGCCACGGCCGGGGCGATGGAAAAGATCATCGTCACCAGCGACAGCAACCGCGCCGCTGCAGCATCGGCATACAGGTCGCGGATGATGGCGCGGCTGATCACTACGCCAGCGCCGGCTGACATGCCCTGCATCATGCGGAAGAACCACAGATAGTGCACCGTGTGCGCCGAGGCACAGCCGAGCGAGCCGATGGCAAACATCAGCAGCGACACCAGGATGACATTGCGCCGGCCAAACGTGTCCGAGATCGCACCATGCCACAGCACCATGCCGGCAAAAGCGAGCATGTAGAACGTCAGCGACTGCTGCACTTCCAGCGGTGACGCTTGCAGCGAATCCTGGATCGCGCCAAAGGCCGGCAGATACGTGTCGATCGACAGGGGGCCGAGCATCGACATGCCGGCCAGCATCATGGCCAGCGCACCACGGCTCAGCGGCGCCATATGGCTAGGGGCGGGCGGCGGAACGGGCGTGACCGGGTCGGGCGGCACGTTGGCCGGAGGGATGGGAAACATGGCGGGTCCAGGGTGACACATCCGGCTTTCTCAGCTGCCAAAATATCTGAGAAAGCCGTAGCGAGCGCAAGTCAATTGTGGCCCAGAGCGCAACCGTACTTCAGTACGGTGAGCACCACAGGCCGCAAGTCACGACGCGCAGTAGGTTTAATCAGATATTTTTAGGCTTTGCTTCTTCGCGGCGGTTGTAGCCTGCCACCATATCGAAACGGAACAAACGGCATTCCAGCGCACCGTTGAAGAATGGCGTCTTGCGCGCTTCTTTCAGGCGCAGCAGCTTGGGCAGGCCCAGGTCGGCCGTAAACAGGAATACGGTCCAGCCAGCGAAGCGCTGCTTGAGCGTCGTGCCCATGGCCGAATAGAAGGACGTCGACAGTTCATCTTCCGGAATGGTGCTATCGCCGCGCACGCCGATACGCTCGCCGTATGGCGGGTTGGTCAGCATGATGCCCGGCACGTCGCTTGGCGGCTTGACTTCCTGCGCCTCGATCTGTTTCAAGGGCACGTCGAAGCGCACGCCGGCACAACGCAGGTTATGGCGCGTCATGGCCACCATGTCGCCCGAGATGTCGCTGCCGAAAATGGTCGGTTCGGCAGGCAGCGGATTGACCTTGATGGCGTTTTTCATGGCATTCCACGGCGCTGGGTCGAAGTCGTGGAAGTTTTCGAAGGCGAACTGGCGCGAGGCGCCCGGTGGAATGCCTTGCAGCATCTGCGCCGCTTCGGCCAGGATGGTGCCGGAACCGCACATCGGGTCAAACAGCACCATGCCCGGCTTCCAGCCCGACACGCGCAACAGGCCAGCGGCCAGGTTTTCGCGCAGCGGTGCGTCGCCCGTCTCTTCACGCCAGCCGCGCTTGAACAGGGCTTCGCCCGAGGTGTCGAGGTAGACCGTAAACGTGTGCGCGTCGAGGAAGCCGACGATGCGCATGTCCGGCGTCTTGGTGTTGACCGATGGCCGTTCGTTGAACTGGTCGCGGAAGCGGTCGCAGATCGCATCCTTGATCTTCAGGGTGGTAAATTCCAGGCTGCGCAGCGGCGACTTCACGGCCGTGACGTCGACACGGATGGTGTGGTGCACGCCGAACCAGTCTTCCCAGGATTGCGCCAGGGTCAGGTCATAAATATCGTTTTCCGTCTTGTAGCCGGAATGGGCCATGCGCATCAGCACGCGCGAAGCGATGCGCGAATGCAGGTTGATGCGGTAGGAATCGAGCAGGTCGCCCGAGCAGTGTACGCCGCCCGGCACCTGGTTATGCACCTTCATGGTCGTACTATCCTGGGCAATCTCGCCCAGTTCCTCGGCCAGTGCCGCTTCCATGCCACGCGGGCATGGGCAAAAATATGAAGCCATAATTAGGATACCTTTTATCCGTTAAAAACAATTTTACTTAAAAGCAAATGAAATCTGGGGTCAGACCCGACGGGTCTGACCCCGGTACTAACTACTTTACTGCCAGCGCGCGCTCGACAAAATCGAGGCGGTCCTGGCCCCAGTATCCTTCGCCATCGACGATGTACCACGGCGAGCCGAAGACGCTGGCGGCAGTCGCGGCCTCCGTGTTGGCATCGTACTCGGCCTGCACGCTGGCCGTGTCCGATGTTTTCAGCAACTGGCGGCCATCAAGACCGGCATCGAGCGCGATCTGCACCAGGGTTTCCTCGTCGCCGATGTTGCGCTCTTCGGCCCACAGGCCACGCATGATAGCGTGCGCCAGCTTCAGCGATGCTTCCACGCCATGCGCCAATCGCGTCGCGATGATGAGCTTGGCAGACGCTTCCGGCGACACGGGGAAGAACTTCGGCTGCAGGGTCAGCGGCACTTGCAGGTAAGCCGACCAGCGCGCCAGTTCGGCCAGGCGATACGCCTGGCGCTGCGGCGCGCGCTTGGCCAGCGGCAGGCCGCCCGAGACGCTGAAGACCTTGCCCAGGTCAAAGGGACGAATGTCGATCTGTGCGCCGGTCTTCGCGGCGATGGCCATCAGGCGCGCGTGACCCAGGTAGGTCCATGGCGAGTGGGGCGCGAAGAAATACTGCACGACTTTGCTCTGGCTTGCACTCATCTCGATTCCCCTAGAAAGGCTTGACCACGACCAGCACGACAACGACCAACAGCATTACCACCGGCACTTCATTGAACCAGCGGAACCAGGTATGGCTGCGCTTGTTGAGACCTTTTTCAAACTTGCGCAAGATAGCGCCGCAGGCGTGGTGATAGCCGAGCAGCAGCACCACGAAGGTCAGCTTGGCGTGCATCCAGCCCGGTATCTTCACGCGGCCTTCCCCGCCACCAAACATCATCCACATCAACACCAGCCCCAGCACCATCGCCGGCAGCGCCAGCACCGACATGAAGCGGTACAGTTTGCGCGCCATCAGTAACAGGCGCTCGGTGGCTACCGTTTCCGTCTCCATCGCCAGGTTCACGAAAATACGCGGCAAATAAAACAGGCCGGCAAACCAGGATGTGACAAAGACGATGTGCAAGGCTTTGATCCAGAGATAGAGCATGGGGTTCCCAGTGTCAGATAGCTACAGAAATGAGAGCACGGGCCACCTTGTGGGCCGCCCGCGAAGACGTACTACATACCATTCTTACTTGCGCACTTCACCGTGGCCAAAGACCACGTACTTGAGTGATGTCAGGCCTTCCAGTCCCACCGGGCCGCGCGCGTGCAGCTTGTCGTTCGAGATGCCGATCTCGGCGCCCAGGCCATATTCAAAACCATCGGCGAAACGCGTCGAGGCATTCACCATCACCGAGGCGGAATCGACTTCGCGCAAGAAGCGCAGCGCATCGCTGTAGTCTTCCGTGATGATGGACTCCGTGTGCTTGGACGAATACTGATTAATGTGGTCCATCGCTTCGTCGATGCCGTCGACCACCTTCACCGACAGGATCGCCGCCAGGTATTCGGTGCGCCAGTCTTCCTCGGTGGCCGGCACCAGATGCGGATAGGAAGCGGCAGCCAGAATCGCATGGCTTTCAGGATCGGCACGCAGTTCCACCTGCTTGCTCAGGTACAGTTCGGCCAGCTGTGGCAGTACGCTGGCGGCGATGGCGCGCGACACCAGCAGCGTTTCCATGGTGTTGCAGGTGCCGTAGCGATGGCACTTCGCGTTGAAGCCGATATCAATCGCTTTCCTGATATCGGCCTTGGCGTCGATATACACGTGGCAGATGCCATCGAGGTGCTTGATCATCGGCACGGTCGCCTCTTCCATCAGGCGTGCGATCAGTCCCTTGCCGCCGCGCGGCACGATGACGTCCACGTATTGCGGCATGGTGATCAGACAGCCGACGGCGGCGCGGTCGATGGTGTCGATCACTTGCACGGCATCGGCCGGAAGACCTGCTCCCAGCAAGCCCTCTGCCACCAGCTTGGCCAGCGCACGGTTGCAATGAATCGCTTCCGAACCGCCGCGTAAAATCGTCGCGTTGCCGCTCTTGATGCACAGGCCGGCGGCGTCTATCGTCACGTTCGGACGCGCTTCATAGATGATGCCGATGACGCCCAGCGGCACGCGCATCTGCCCCACCTGGATGCCCGTCGGACGATATTTCATGTTCGATATTTCGCCGATCGGATCGGCCAGCGCAACGATCTGCGTCAAGCCTTCGACCATGCTGGCGATGGCGGCGTCGGATAAGGTCAGACGGTCGAGCATGGCTGGCGCCAGACCGGCGGCCGCCGCCGCATCGAGGTCGCGCTGATTGGCCGCGCGCAGCAGATCGGCATCGCGCACGATGGCGGCGGCGATCAGGCTCAAGGCGCGGTTGCGCGTGGCGCTGTCAGCACGCGCCATGGCGCGCGATGCCGCGCGCGCGCGCATACCGACGTCCTGCATATATTCAGAGATATCCATGCTCGTATCCGCTTCCATCCATATTTATAAAAACCTAGCCTCGGGCGATCTTCAGGCCCAACTGCAGCATGGCGTCCCAGGCGTCGCCCGCGTAGCCCTTGGCGCGCAAGCCCTTGATCATCTTGTCAACCTGCGCCGCCTGCTGCAGCGCCGCTTCCAGCACCGGCAGCGAAATGCGCCGCAGGGCCGGTTCCATCATCCGCTCGCGCGGTCCCCAGATGCGGTATTCCTTCAGCAGCGCGCCCAATGGGCGACCTTGCGCCATGCCGGCCTTCAATTTTAACAGCGTGCGGATTTCCTCGGAGACGGCCCACAAGACCAGCGGCAGCGCCTCGCCTTCGCCTTTCAAGCCTTCGAGCATGCGCACCAGGCGCGCCGGATCGCCGGCCAACATGGCTTCGGACAGCTTGAAGACATCGTAGCGGGCCACGTTCAGCACCGCATCCTGCACTTGTTCATACGTCAGCTTGCCCGCTGCATGCAGCAAGCCCAGTTTCTGAATTTCCTGGTGCGCTGCCAGCAAATTGCCCTCCACCCGCTCGGCAATGAAGTCGATGCTGGCCCGTTCGGCACTCTGCCCCTGCGCGCCCAGACGCTGGGATATCCACGCCGGCAACTGTGCCCGCTCCACATTCGCAATCTCGATATACACGGCCGCCTGCTGCAGGCTGGCCACCCACGCCGCCTTCTGCGTGGCCCAGTCCAGCTTGGGCAAGGTGATCAGTGTCAGGTTATCGGGGCTGAGGTTTTTGGCATAGCTTTGCAGCGCGGCGCCACCATCCTTGCCAGGCTTGCCGGTAGGGATGCGCAGCTCGATCAGTTTTTTATCGCCGAACAGCGACAACTCCTGATTCGCCGCCAGCAGTTCGCCCCACTTGAAGCTGCGTTCCACCGTCAGCACGTCACGCTCGGAAAACCCTTGCGCGCGCGCCGCGCGGCGGATCTTGTCGGCCGCTTCCAGCGCCAGCAAGTGTTCGTCGCTGGTGATCACATACAGCTGCGCCAGCGGCTTGGCCAGATGCCCATCGAGCGCGTCTATCCGCAATTGCATGGCGTCCCCGTTACTGCTGCGGGGCTGCCGGCGCGACCGGGGTCACTGGCGCCACCGACATGGCCGGCAGCACCGGTTTGATGGCCGCCAGGCGGCGCATGATCTGCTGCACCAGATCGTTGCGCATGTCGCGGTACAGCGCCGCCTCCTCGGTTTCCTTGGCCAGTACCTGCGATTCATCGAAGGTGATCGGACGCACCAGGTTGATGGTCGTCGGTGCCAGCAGCTGGTTGCCGGCCTTGTCCACGACGCGGAAATTGATCGAATAGCCGAGTTGGTACTCTTGCACGCGGCCATTTCTATTCAACGACAATATGCTTTTAGTACGATTACTCTCCGGATCGCTGAGCACCTCAAGGACAGCGTCGGCGCCATCCTTGGTGTCGACCACCTGGGTGCTGCCAATGGCGCGGATATAGCGCTTCAGGCCAATCGCCAGCGGCGATGTCTCGGGCAAACCGATGTACATCGTCGCAAACGGCAGCATGAAACTTCCGTTCGATCCGCGCAAATGAAAGCCGCAGGCCGACAGCAGCACGGTCAGGGCGATGGCCAGCATGGCGCGCCAGGCGCGCCCGCCGAACAGCGAAACGGAAGAGGAAGTCGTCATGATTACACCACGATGCTAATTAATTTTCCTGGCACGACGATGATCTTCTTCGGCGTGGTCTCGACGTACTTTTGCACACTTTCGCACGCCAGCGCAGCCGCTTCGATGCTGGCCTTGTCGGCATCCTTGGAGACGGTGATCGAGCCGCGCAGCTTGCCGTTCACCTGGATCATCATCTCGATCTCGGACTGCTCCAATGCTTGCGGATCGACTTGCGGCCACGGCGCGTTGAGCAAGTCGCCCTGCACACCGGCGTAGCCCAACTCTTGCCACAGCACGTGGGTGATGTGCGGCGCGACAGGATTGAGCAAGCGCAGGAAGATGGAAAAACCTTCGGCGATCAATGCCTTCGACTGCGCGCTATCGTCTAACTTGGCCGATTCGAGGGTGTTGAGCATCTTCATGCAGGCCGACACCACGGTGTTGTACTGGACGCGCTTCAAGTCGTAATCAGCTTGCTGCAGCAGCTTGTGCAATTCGCGGCGCAGATGTTTCTGCGCGTCGCCGGTGGCCGGTGCGGCGCCGCCAGCCAATGCGGCTTGAATCGTGGCCGACTGGGCGTAGCCGAAGGTCCACACACGGCGCAGGAAACGGTTCGCGCCTTCGACGCCGCTGCCCGACCATTCCAGGGTCTGTTCCGGCGGCGAGGCGAACATGGTAAACAAACGGGCCGTGTCAGCACCGTACTGCTCGATCTGCGCTTGCGGGTCGATGCCGTTGTTCTTCGACTTCGACATTTTTTCCGTGCCGCCGATTTCCACCGGCTGGCCATCGGCCACCAGGATGGCGCTTTGCGGACGGCCCTTGTCATCGAGCGACAGGCGCACGTCGTCCGGATTGAACCAGGTGGTCTTGCCCACGGCATCCTTGCGGAAGTAGGTTTCGTTGAGCACCATGCCTTGCGTCAGCAGGTTCACAAAAGGTTCGTCGAACTTGACCAGGCCGAAGTCGCGCATGATCTTGGTCCAGAAGCGCGCGTACAGCAAATGCATGACGGCGTGTTCGATGCCACCGATGTACTGGTCCATCGGCATCCAGTAATCGTTGCGCGCGTCGACCATGGCGTCGTTCGAGCCTGGCGAGGTATAGCGCATGTAGTACCACGACGAATCGACGAAGGTGTCCATGGTGTCCGTCTCGCGGCGCGCCGGTTTGCCGCACTGCGGGCAGTCGCACTGCAGGAACGCTTCGTACTTGTTCAAGGGATTGCCCGTGCCGTCCGGCACGCAGTCTTCCGGCAGCACCACCGGCAAGTCTTTTTCCGGCACTGGCACCACGCCGCAGTCGGCGCAATGGATCATCGGGATCGGCGTGCCCCAGTAGCGCTGGCGCGAAATGCCCCAGTCGCGCAGGCGGAACGTGGTTTTCTTTTCGCCCAGGCCCAGTTCGGCCAGGTCGGCGGCCACCGCATCGACGGCGGACGCGAAATGCAGACCGTCGTATTTGCCGGAGGCGACACAAACGCCATCCTTGCTGCCATACGATTCCTGCCAGGCGTCGGTCGAAAATTGCTGGCCCTTGACTTCGACGACTTGCTTGATCGGCAAATTGTATTTCTTGGCAAAGCCGAAATCGCGTTCGTCATGCGCCGGCACGCCCATCACGGCGCCGTCGCCGTAGGTGATCAAGACGTAGTTGCCGACCCATACTTCCACTTGCTCGCCCGTCAACGGATGCGTAACGAACAGGCCGGTCGGCATGCCCTTCTTCTCCATTGTCGCCATGTCCGCTTCGATCACGGAGCCCAGCTTGCACTCGGCGTTGAAGGCAGCCAGTGCAGGATTGCTTTGCGCGGCGTGGATGGCCAGCGGGTGCTCGGCGGCCACGGCGCAGAAGGTCACGCCCATGACGGTGTCAGCGCGGGTGGTAAACACATACAGCTTGCCGTCGCCGATCAAGGCGCCATGCGCATCCTTGATTGCATGCGGGAAAGCGAAGCGCACGCCCGTCGACTTGCCGATCCAGTTGGTCTGCATGGTGCGCACGCGCTCGGGCCAGCCGGGCAGCTTGTCGTCCACATAGGCCAGCAATTCTTCCGCGTAATCGGTGATGCGCGCGTAGTACATGGGGATTTCACGCTTTTCGATCAGCGCGCCAGAGCGCCAGCCACGGCCGTCGACGACTTGCTCGTTGGCCAGCACGGTCTGGTCGATCGGGTCCCAGTTCACGGTACCGGTCTTTTTGTAGATGATGCCTTTTTCCAGCATCTTCAGGAACATCCACTGGTTCCATTTGTAATATTCAGGCTTGCAGGCGGTCATTTCGCGCGACCAGTCGATGGCCAGACCCATCGATTCCATCTGCTGCTTCATGTGGGCGATGTTCGAGTACGTCCATTGCGCAGGCGGCACATTGTTGGCCATGGCCGCGTTTTCCGCCGGCATGCCGAACGCATCCCAGCCCATCGGCATGAGCACGTTGTAACCGTTCATGCGCAGGTAGCGGTACATCACGTCATTGATCGTATAGTTGCGCACGTGACCCATGTGCAGCTTGCCCGAAGGGTAAGGTAGCATCGAGCAAGCAAAATACTTGCCTTTTGGGAAACGCGGGTCGTGTTCGACGGCTTTATAGGCGTCGATCGCCTTCCAGTGCGATTGGGCGGCTTGTTCGACGTCGGCGGGACTATATTTATCTTGCATGATGTGCGGCCAATAGTGGATATGAACCGAGCATTATACTGGTTGTCGCCGCCAGATAGCGCGGCGCGCTGGCGGCCCGGGCTGGCATATTTTGGCCGGCACGCAATTATGCGGTGTGATGTATGAGTAATATCTGTGCAATATCTGTGTAATATCGATGTACTATAAAGGCAATCTTGTTCTTTGCAGCAACGCCGGCCATGCTCGTCTACCAGGAATACATACCCATTCCCGCCCTTCGGACCTGGCTGGACTGCGTCTGGACGTGCCGGACAATTACATCGACCGCCTGTGCCAGGACCAGCGCGATGCCAGTTTTTCCGCTGGCATGATGGCAGCAGGTATTTCGCCGACTTTTTCGACCAACAGGAGCGCAATATGATCAAAGGCTTACGCACTGTCACCTATCCCGTCCCCGACCTGGACAAGGCCAAGGCCTGGTACAGCCAGGTATTTAATACGCAGCCGTATTTCGACCAGCCCTTCTATGTCGGCTTTAACATCGGCGGCTTCGAGCTGGGCTTGCTGTCGGACGGCCAAGCTGGCGCGCAGGGCAGCGTCACTTACTGGGGCGTGGACGGCATCGAGCAGGAAGTCGAGCGCATTATCGCGCTAGGCGGCAGCCTGCACCACCCGATCACGGATGTGGGCGACGGCATCCGCACGGTGGAATTGCTCGACCCGTTCGGCAACCAGATCGGTTTCATCGACAATCCCCATTTCGATGCCGCCAAGGTCGTTTAAGCTGCCTCGTCCTGCAACCATCGCCGTAACTGCTGCAAGGCCAGTTTTTCATGCGCCGCCTCGGGCGTGATCAGGTAATACGCGCGCTGGCCGCGCAGTGGGCGCTCGCATGCAATGCATAGTTCGCCGCGCGCCAGTTCCGCCTCGACCAGCATACGCGGCAACAAGACCACGCCCTGCCCCTGCACGGCCGCCATGGCCAGCATGGAAAACAGTTCGTAGCGGGCGCCATAGCGTGCCAGTTCCCCATCGACCTGCATGGCGTCAAACCACTGGCGCCATGCGCCCGGTCGCGTACTTTGTTGCAACAAGGTCAGTTCCAGCAAATCCTGCGCCTGCCAATGGCTGCGCGCCGCCAGCAGGCGGGGGCTGGCGACGGGCACGATTTCTTCATGCATGAGCAAGGTGGCGCGCGTGCCGGGCCAGCGCGCCAATTGCTCGGGCGTGCCCGCGTACAAGGCGCCGTCGTATTCCGTATCGGCAAACATGAACGGTTTCGTATAGGCGTCGATATGCACGACGATCTCGGGGTGCAAGCGCGCCAGCGATGACAGACGCGGCATCAGCCAGCGCGTGGCAAACGTGGGCACGGACGCGAGCTGCAAGGCCCCGCCGCCGCCCTGGCGCGCCATGGTGTCGAGCGTATCGCGCTCCAGGCCATCGAGGCGGGCGGCGATCTGGCGCGCATACGCGGCGCCGGCACTGGTCAGCAGTACACCGTGGCGCGTGCGCTGGAATAGTTGCACGCCAAGAAAGCTTTCCAAGGAAGATATCTGCCGCGACACGGCGCTTTGCGTCAGCGACAGTTCGCGCGCCGCATGCGTGTAGCTTTGGTGGCGCGCCGCCGCCTCGAAGCAATTCAAGGCTTGCAGCATGGGGATTTTGCGTGACATGGGGATATCCGGCCAGTAAAAGAACCCTAGTATGGCGCAAGATATGCGCAATACGCATGTCTGGGTGCGAAAATATCGTTTGCGCAAGGCTAGGCAAAAACCTACCATGAGGCATATTCAATCTTGCGCCGATCACCGGCGCTCACCTGCGAGGCCTGTGATGAGCAAAACCGTATTCGACTGGAATTCCCCCCTGCTGCTGGAAGATCAACTGACAGGCGAGGAACGCGCCGTGCTGGAAGCGGCCCGCGACTATTGCCAGGGCAGCCTGGTGCCACGCGTGCTCGAATCATTCCGCCATGGCCGCACGGACGCCGCCATCTTCCGCGAAATGGGCGAGCTGGGCTTGCTGGGCAGCACGATACCCGAACAATACGGCGGCGCCGGCCTGAACTATGTCTGCTACGGCCTGGCGGCGCGCGAAGTCGAGCGCGTCGATTCGGGCTACCGCTCGATGATGAGCGTGCAATCGTCGCTGGTCATGGTGCCGATCAACGCCTTCGGCAACGAAGAGACCAAGCAAAAGTACCTGCCGAAACTGGCGACGGGCGAATTCATCGGCTGCTTCGGCCTGACGGAACCGGACCACGGCTCCGATCCTGGCAGCATGGTCACGCGCGCGCGCAAGGTGCCGGGCGGCTATAGCCTGTCCGGTGCCAAGATGTGGATCACCAACAGCCCCATCGCCGACGTGTTCGTCGTCTGGGCCAAGGACGATGAAGGCGCGATTCGCGGCTTCGTGCTGGAAAAAGGCTGGAAAGGCCTGTCGGCACCGGAAATCCACGGCAAGGTGGGCTTGCGCACCAGCATCACCGGTGAAATCGTCATGGATGAAGTATTTTGCCCGGAAGAAAACGCCTTCCCGGACGTGCGCGGCTTGAAAGGCCCATTCACATGCCTGAACAGCGCCCGCTACGGCATCGCCTGGGGCGCGCTGGGCGCAGCCGAAGACTGCTACCTGAAGGCACGCCAGTACACGATGGACCGCAAGCAATTCGGCCGCCCTCTTGCTGCCAATCAATTGGTGCAAAAGAAACTGGCTGACATGCTCACGGAAATCACCATGGGCTTGCAAGGCTGCTTGCGCCTGGGCCGCATGAAAGATGAAGGCTCGCCTGCCGTGGAAATCACTTCCATCATGAAACGCAACAGCTGCGGCAAGGCACTCGATATTGCCCGCGTGGCGCGCGACATGATGGGTGGCAACGGCATTTCCGACGAGTACGGCGTGATCCGCCACCTGGTCAACCTGGAAGTGGTCAACACCTATGAAGGCACGCACGATGTGCACGCGCTGATCATCGGCCGCGCCATCACCGGCATCTCCGCCTTCAGCAACTGATGGACGCCTTGGCCTCCACCCTGCGGCCCGCGCCGCTGACCGGCTTGCGCGTACTGGACCTGTCGCGCGTGCTGGCCGGTCCCTGGGCCGGGCAATTGCTGGCCGACCTGGGCGCCGACGTGGTCAAGGTGGAACAGCCGGGACGCGGCGATGACACGCGCTCCTGGGGGCCGCCGTATCTGAAAGATGAAGACGGCCGCGATACGGCCGAGGCCGCTTATTTTCAGTGCGCCAACCGCAACAAGCGCTCGCTGTGCATCGACCTGGCTGCCCCTGAAGGCCAGGCGCTGGTGCGCAAGCTGGCTGGCGAAGCGGATGTATTGCTGGAAAACTTCAAGCTGGACGGTTTGAAGCAATACGGTTTAGACGCGGCCAGCCTCATGGCGCTCAATCCTCGCCTGGTCTACTGCTCCATCACGGGCTTTGGACAGGATGGCCCGTATGCGGCGCGCGCCGGCTATGACTTTTTGATCCAGGGCATGGGCGGCCTGATGAGCATCACGGGCTTGCCCGATGGCCAGCCAGGCGCCGGGCCGCAAAAAGTGGGCGTGGCGCAAACGGATATCATGACGGGCCTGTATGCGACCATCGCCGTGCAGGCGGCGCTGGCCGAACGGCAACGCTCGGGCCTGGGCCAGCATATCGACCTGGCCCTGCTCGACGTGCAAGTGGCGGCCCTGGGCAACCAGGCGGCGAATTACTTGTGCGGCGGCAAAGTGCCTCAGCGCATGGGCAATGCGCATCCGAACATTGTTCCATATCAAGACTTCCCTACGGCCGATGGCGACATGATTTTGGCGATCGGCAACGATGGCCAGTTTTCCCGCTTTTGCGCCATCGTCGGCCATCCGGAGTGGGCGCTGGACGAACGCTACGCCACCAATCCGCAGCGCGTGGCGCACCGGGCCACCCTGATCCCCTTGCTGCGCCAAGCTACCGTCATGCGCACGACGGCCGAGTGGATCAGCGCCTTCGAGGCACAGGCCGTGCCGTGCGGCCCCGTCAACCGCATCGACCAGGTGTTTGCCGACCCGCAAGTGCTCGCGCGTGGCTTGAAAGTGCAAATGCCGCATCCGACGGCGGGCACGGTGGCGCTGGTGGCCAATCCCGTGCGCCTGTCCGGCTCGCCGGTGCAGTACCGCTTGCCGCCGCCGTTGCTGGGGCAGCATACGCAGGAAGTGCTGCACGAGTGGCTGGGCCTCGATGGCGGCCAGATCGACGGCTTGCGCGAACGCAAGGTCGTCTAACCGTCTGGGGTCAGACGTAGGTCGGATTAGCGCTTGCGCGTAATCCGACTTTCACAGCCAACAATGTTGTCGGATTACGGCCCGCAGGGCCTAATCCGACCTACGATTCTATTCACTTGAGTACCAGCTTCAACGCCGGCTTTTCACCATAATCTTCGTAGCGCTCATTGATGCCGGCGATACAGAACGTGATCTCTTCCAGCAAGTCGGGCACCTGCGCCTTCATGGCCTGCGCGTCTTGCACGACAATTTCCAGCACTTCGTTCGGTTTCAAACGGAACTGGGTCATGTTTTCATCGTCGCGCAGATAGCTGAGGCAATCGACCCAGGCATCCATGCTGTTGCCGTAGAACGCGGGGAAACCGAAGGCTGGCGCGCATTGCGCGTGAAAGCTCGCTTCGTCGGTGATGTCTTTTCCATTCAGGATCGCAGTGGCCATAATGTTCCTCAGTTCTTCAGCGACAACACGTCCTGCATGTCGAACAGGCCGCTCGACTTGTCGGCCAGGAAGCGTGCGGCGCGCAGGGCGCCGTGGGCGTAAGTGATGCGGCTGCTCGATTTGTGGCTGATCTCGATGCGCTCGCCGATGCCGGCAAACAGCACCGTATGGTCGCCGACGATATCGCCACCGCGGATGGTGGCAAAGCCGATGGTCGACGGGTCGCGTTCGCCCGTCACACCTTCGCGACCGTACACGGCGCAGTCCTTCAAGTCGCGGCCCAGGGCGCCGGCGACCACTTCTCCCATTTGCAGGGCGGTGCCCGATGGCGCATCGACCTTGAAGCGGTGATGCGCTTCGATGATTTCAATGTCGTAGCCTTCGGACAGGCTTTTCGCCGCCAGCTCCAGCAACTTCATGGTGACATTCACGCCCACGCTCATGTTCGGCGCGAACATGATGGCCGTCTTTTCGGCGGCAGCGGCAATCGCCGCCTTGCCCGCGTCATCGAAACCGGTGGTGCCGATGATCATCTTGATGCCGTGCTCGGCGCAATACGCCAGATGCTGCAAAGTGCCTTCGGGACGCGTGAAATCGATCAGGTAATCGGCGCCCGCCAGGCCGCTAGCCAAGCTGGACTCGATCAGCACGCCGGCAGGCTTGCCGAGGAAGGCGGCCGCATCCTGGCCCAAGGACGGCGAGCCAACGCGGTCGAGCGCGCCGACGAGCACGGCGTCAGGAGCATTGCTGACCGCTTCGATCAGGATATGGCCCATGCGGCCACTGGCGCCAGCGATGGCGATTTTCAATTCAGTCATTTTATTCTCTTACAGCAACTTATTTGGTGGGCTCGGCGATGGCTGCCGGTACAGCGTCAGGCTTGCTCACAGGAATGGCGGGGGCGGCATCGGCCGGCGCTGGCACGGCGCTTGGCGCCACCGGCGATGGCACGGCAGCGGCCGGCACGTCGGCCTTGGCAACCTTGGCGAATGGCGACGGACCGGCGATACGGTTGATGTATTCTTTCTCGGTCGGTAAATTGCCGCCTTCGACACGTTCAACTTTGCCATCTTTGCCGAAGTAGACAACCACGCGGCTGCTCGTGGTTTCGCCATTGCCCCGGGCCAGGCGGAATGGATAATCCCAGCGGTCGGCATGGAAAATATCGGTCAGCAGCGAGGTGCCAAAGACGAAACGCACTTGGTCGCGCGTCATGCCCACTTTCAACTGGGCCAGCATCTCTTCGGAGACAAAGTTACCTTGTTGAATGTCGGGACGATACGGCGAGAAAAACCACATGAATTTTTGCAGCGGCGTAACGGTAGTCGTTTGTGCACCCTGCTCAGGGACCACTTCCTTGCCTTCTTTTTGGCTGGCGGCCGGCTTTTCGCCAAGGATGCCGCGGCTGGCGCAGCCAGACATGGCGAGCGCGACACAGACCATGCCTGCCACGACTGGGGCTCGAAATGAAATACGGTGCCAGAGAGATGGCAATACAGCCGGTGTTACGCGCATAAATGACCTCAATTGGATGAACAAAACGCCAGGAGTGACCGGCCTGCCAAAAAATGCATATTTTGGCACTCCCCGACAAAACGCTATATGATAAAGCACCTGACCCACATACGAGCAACAAACATGAGTAACAATCCTAGTGATCTCAAGGCAAGCGGCCTGAAAGCCACCCTGCCACGCCTGAAGATACTCGATATCTTCCAGAGTAGCCCGGTACGTCACCTGACGGCAGAAGATGTCTACAAGATCCTGCTGGCCGAAAATATGGATGTCGGATTAGCAACTGTCTACCGTGTCCTGACGCAATTTGAGCAGGCGGGCTTACTCAACCGCAACCATTTTGAAACCGGCAAGGCAATTTTCGAACTCAACGAGGGCTCCCACCACGACCACCTGGTTTGCCTCGATTGTGGCCGGGTCGAAGAGTTCTTCGACGAAGAAATCGAAATTCGCCAGCAAAAAGTGGCCGAAGAGCGCGGCTTCAAGATCGCCGAACACGCCTTGGCCATTTATGGCAACTGCGTCAAGACGGCTTGCCCGCATAAAACTGCCTGAGCCAAGCTTGGCGCTCCTGCGGGAGCGGGCGGCGCTGCAGGCAATACGCTCAATGATGGCTGAGCGCGCTCGACAGTAATTTAGCCGTAATATCGACGATCGGAATGACGCGCTCGTAAGCCATGCGCGTCGGTCCGATCACCCCCAACGTTCCCACGATCTTGCCGTTGACTTCATACGGCGCCGTCACCACGCTCATCTCATCCATCGGCACCAGGTTCGATTCGCCGCCGATAAAAATCTGCACGCCCGTCGCCTTGCTCGACACGTCGAGCAGCTGCATCAAACCGGTTTTTTGCTCGAACATGTCGAACATCTGACGCAGCGAATGCATATTCGATGACAGATCGCTCACGCTGAGCAAATTGCGCTCGCCGGAAATGACCATGTCATCGCTATGGTCGGCCATCGCTTCGCTGCCCGCTTCCACGGCCGCCTGCATCAGGCTGCCCATGTCGTCGCGCAACTGGCGCAATTCGCCCTGCAAGCGCAAGCGCACGGCATCGAACGACAGGCCGCCATAATTCTGGTTGATGTAATTGGCCGATTGCACCAGTTGCGCCGGCGTGTAGTCGGCCTGCGTCAGCAACAGGCGGTTCTGCACGTCGCCCCCCGGGGCAACGATGACGAGCAAGATGCGCTTTTCTGACAGGCGCAAGAATTCAATTTGCTGGAACACCGATTCCCGGCGCGGGCTGAGCACCACGCCGGCAAACTGCGATAGCGACGACAACATCTGCGCCGCATTGGCGATGGTTTTCTGCGGCTGCGGCGTCTGCAGAAGCATGCGCGACTCGACCATGTGCTCATCCAGATGCCGCACGGTCAGCAAGGTGTCGACAAAGATGCGGTAGCCGCGCGGCGTGGGGATGCGGCCGGCCGAGGTATGCGGGCTGGAAACATAACCGAGCTCTTCCAGATCAGCCATGATGTTGCGGATCGTGGCCGGCGACAGGTCCAGGCCGGAGATCTTCGACAAGGCGCGCGAACCGACCGGCAAGCCGTCGGCGATATAGCGCTCGACCAGGGCTTTCAGCAGTGTTTGGGCGCGTGTATCGAGTTGCATGGTGTAATTAATTAGGCCAATTTTCTATAAAACAAGTAGTCATACCAGGAGTGATGCAGGCCGTGGCAGAGGTCGCAATACAAGTCGTAAGCGCCGTAGCAAGCGCCGCATGCAGATTTGCGCCGACAGCGCCAGCCAGCTTGTATTATGCACGTTCGCCCGTCCGGCAGCGATCAATCTTCCAGTTGCTGCTGCAGCCATAGCAGCAACTCGTCAAAGTTGGCGCAGATGGCATCGGGCTGCACGCCGGCAGCCAGGTGGGCGTCGCTGCCCTTGCGGTTCATCCAGACGGCACGCATGCCCGCCCCTTGCGCTCCCGTCACATCGAAATACAGGTCATCGCCCACATACACGGCTTCATGCGGCGCTACGTCCAGCGCGGCGCAGGCGGCCAGGAAGATGCTGGCATCGGGCTTGGCCACGCCAAAGTCGCTGGCGGCGATGGACACTTTGAAATGCTGTGCCAGGCCGATAACTTCAAGGTCCGCATTGCCATTCGAAATCGAACCGACCAGCATGCGCTGGCGCATCCAGGCCAGGCCAGGCAGGACGTCGTCATACGGCTCGACGCGGTTGCGCGCGGCGAGAAAGTGCACGAGGGCTTGCTCGACCAGGGCGCAGTCCTCGCCGACGCTCTCGAAGGCGGCCAGCAGGCCGGCGCGGCGCAACTCGATCAAGTTGCCATGGAAATGCGGTTGCTCCTTGAGCATGAGCAGACGCTGCTGGCGCAGCACCTCGATGGAAAACTGCTGCGCCACCTTGGGCGCGTGCGTCGCCAGCCAGTCGTGTAACAGGGTTTCGGCGGCGACAATCACGGGCGCGATAGGCCACAGGGTATCGTCGAGATCGAACAGGATGGCCTTGGGCGGCACAGCCGATTTTAGAGGGGCAAGGGACATGGGATTCACAGTAGATGCCGCGCCACGGTGCGCAGGCTGACGGTATTGTCGCACCGATCGGCGCCGCCGGCATGGCTGCGCTTTCACGTAATGGGGCCAGGCCAGCGCTTCGCGGCGAAAAATTGTTACAGGGTGATACAAGGCAAGGTCATTCAGCTTGCCAGATAGACTAAAATAGGCGCCATTCCAATGCGGCGCCAGCGTCCGCGTTGCGCTACCCAACCTAATTCGTTTTGGAGAATGTATGAAAAATTTGTACCTGCGCTCGATGCTGGCGGCGGCTTGCGCCGCCACACTGGCAGCCTGCGGCGGCAGCGGCGGCAACCTGTATCTGCAAGGCACAGTCAGCGGCCTGACCAAAGATGGCCTGATTCTGCTGAACAATGGTGAACGCTTGCCTGTTAGCGCAAACCAGAGCAGCTTTGTTTTCACCAAGCTGATCAACACAGATGAGCGCTACGATATCACCATCGCGCAGCAGCCCAAAGGCGCCGTTTGCAGTATTAGCAGTGGCAGCGGCAAGGCATCGCGCTATTCCGTCAGCACGGCCTTTGTCAGCTGCACGACCAACACCTACGCCCTGAGCGGTACGATTACGGGCCTGAGTGCTGGCGGCTTGCGCCTGGTCATGGGCGCCAACGGTACCAGTCCATTGGCTGGTGTCAACTTCTATAAATTCGATGCGATAGCTGACGGCGCCCCATACGGCATTTCCATATTGACTCAGCCAACGGGCCTGAAGTGCCGCTTCCAGGGTTCAAAGAGTGCCGACGGCAGCGATACGGTCGGTACGATGGGTTCGAGCGCCACAAGCGCGGCCACACTCGACTGCACGCCGCAGTAATCCTTGCGATTCGTCACCTATTTTTTGGAGAAATACATGAAGTTATCCTGCTTGCGCCCACTCGCCGCACTGCTGTTGACCCTGGGACTGGCCGCTTGCGGCGGCAAGGCCTCGTATGACGTCAGCGGCACGATCTCAGGCTTGAACAATGAAGGACTGATACTGGCCAATGGCAGCGACACCTTGCCGATTCCTGCTGGCAAAACGTCATTCACCTTTGACAAGCGCATCGACTATGGTACCGACTACAACATCACCGTCAAACAACAACCGGCCCACATGACTTGCGGCATCCGCGGTGGTTCCGGGTCGGCTGGTCACTACATCAATATCAGCGCTGCGGTGGTTTGCTCGCAAAACAGCTATACCGTGGGCGGCACGGTTTCCGGCCTGACGGTGGATGGCTTGGTGCTGATTAACGGTAACACAATCACTGCGGTGACCAAGGACGCCACGGCCTTTACCATGGCCGGCTCTGTCAACTATGGCGATCCGTATGGCATCAGTGTCTCCGTTCAGCCGAAAGGTTTGCTGTGCGTGGTACAGCCAGGCACGGGCGGCGGCACCATGGGCGAAGCGAATGTGACGACGGTGAAGATCGCCTGCAATCCGGCCTGAGGTGCGGGAACGGTAGCGGTTGCGCGGCTACCGGGAAGAGATATCACTGAAATGTATAGTTGATATTAGAAAGATAAATTGGAGTTATATGTGGCGATGCAGCATAATGCATCTGTCTCCTCCAAATCTTCCAAGAATTGGATTTAGCCCGCTTTTACCAGCGGGCTTTTTTTTGCCCAAAATTTCTCAGGCAACAGGCGTTTGCAAAGCAGGCTGCAACATTTGCACGATGCTGGAGAAATCCTGCTGCGCATAACCGGCTTGCGCATGCATCTGGTACAACTGGCGCACCAGGGCGCCCAATGGCGTGGGCGCGTTTGCCGACAAGGCCGACTGCTGCGCCAGGCCCAGGTCTTTCAGCATCAGCGCCGTGCCGAAGCCGCCCGTGTAATGACGCGAAGCGGGCGTGCCGTCCATGACGCCGGGCCACGGGTTGTACACTTCCAGGGTCCAGTTGCGGCCCGAACTCTTGGCCATGATGTCGGACAACACTTTCGGGTCGAGGCCATGCGCCACGCCCAGGTTCAGCGCCTCGGCCGTACCGGCCATCAAGATACCCAGTAGCATGTTGTTGCAAATCTTCGCCACCTGGCCCGCACCCGCCTCGCCCGCATGGAAAATATTCTTGCCCATCTTTTCCAGCAGGGGCCGCGCCTGCTGCAAGGCCGCTACGCTACCGCCGACGATGAAGGTCAGGGTGCCCGCTGCCGCGCCCGCCGTGCCGCCCGAGACGGGCGCATCGAGCATGGCAAAGCCGCGCGCGCTGGCTGCCTGCGCCACCTGGCGCGCCACGTCGGCGGCGATGGTGCTGCAATCGATGAACAGGGCGCCGGGCTTGGCCGAATCGAGCACGCCGCCTGGCGCCAGATACAAGTCCTGCACGTGCTTGTTCGCGGGCAGCATGGTGATGACGGCATCGGCCGTCTGCACGGCCGCGCTGGCCGAAGCGGCCGCCGTGGCGCCTGCCTCGACCAGCGAGGCCACGGCGGCCGGCGCCAGGTCGAAGACGGACACGTGGAAGCCGGCGGCCACCAGGTTGCGGGCCATCGGCGCGCCCATGTTGCCTAGGCCGATAAAAGCGATATGTTGCATTTTTATAGTCTCCTGTCGCGCCTAAAAAAGCCCATGGCGTTGTTGCCTTGCCTAGTCGTACTGCCTTCGGCGAGGCGCCTAGCCCTGAGCATTTTTATGCACTACTTAAATGGTTAAATGGATAGGTCGGCCAGCGGATGCTGTCTCCACGGCGCGGCAAAATACTCGTTCAGATACGTCTCGCTGACCTCGGCCAGGCTGGCCGGCTGCCATTGCGGCGCGTTGTCCTTGTCTATTAGCAGGGCGCGCACGCCTTCGCTGAAGTCGGCATGGGCACAACATTGCACGGCCACAATCAATTCCTGCTGGAACACTTGCGCCAGGCTCAGATGACGCGTGCGTACACGCATTTCCCACACCAGGGCGGCCGAGCTGGGCGCGCCCTTGGCCAGCGAGTGCGCCGCCTTTTGCAACCAGGCCGAATCGCCATCGTAGGCGGCAATGGCGGCCACCACTTCGGGTAATGTGGGCGCTTGCGTCAAGGCAGCGATGGCGTCAAAGTTGGCGCGCACTTCGGAGACGGGCAGCATCGACACCGGGGCCGAGAAACCGCGCAGCAAGCGGTTCAGTTGCTGGTGATTCGCCGGCGCGCTGGCCTGCCATGGCGCCAGCGTCAGCGCGTCGAGCAGCATGGCACGCTCTTCCTGGCGCAGGAAGTAATCGCCGAGGCCAGCAAACAGCGCATCGGCCGCGTTCATCGGTGCCCCCGTCAAACCCAGGAACAGGCCGCTGCGCCCCGGCATGCGGCCCAGGAACCAGCTGCCGCCCACGTCGGGGAACAGGCCTATGCTGATTTCCGGCATGGCGATGCGCGTGCTTTCGGTCACAACGCGATGGCTGGCACCGGCCATCAGCCCCAGGCCACCACCCATGACGATGCCGCCGCCCCACACCAGCAGCGGTTTGACGTAGGTATGGATGCGGTGGTCGAGCCGGTATTCCTCGGCAAAAAAGGCCAGCGCCTGCGGGTTCGGCACGACACCGGGCTGCTCGGTCACGGCCGCACGCAAGCTGCGCACGTCGCCGCCGGCGCAAAAGGCCTTGTCGGTCGACGATTGCAGCACCACGCAGGCAATCGCGTCGTCACCGGCCCAGCGCACGAGGGCGCCATCGATGGCGCGTATCATATCGAGCGTCAGCGCGTGCAAGGACTTCGGCGCATCGAGGGTGATGACGCCCAGCTTCATGCCGCCGGGACAGCCGCGTTCCTCGATCTTCACTGTTTCAAGCGTTGTTTCAAGCATTTTTTCAGCCATTGTTTCATTGATTGTTTCAGCCATTCTTCCACTCCGCCTGACGTTTTTCCAGGAACGCTTGCACACCCTCTTTCTGGTCTTGCGTATCGAACAGGCCCAGGAACAGGGTGCGCTCATCGGGCAAGGAATTGACCAGCGGATGGCTGCGCGCGCCCTGGATCAGGGTCTTGCACGCCGACACGCTGCTGGGGCTCTGGCGCGCCACTTTGGCAGCCAGGGCCAGCGCCGTGGCGGCAGCCTTGCCAGTTGGCACAACTTCCTCGACCAGGCCGATGGCCAGGGCCTTGGCCGCATCGACCCGCTCGCCGCATAAAATCATGCGCTTGGCCCAGCCTTCGCCCACCAGCCACGGCAAGTGCTGCGTGCCGCCCGCACACGGCAGCAAGCCGACGGACGCTTCGGGCAAGGCCATCTGCGCGTGTTCTTCGGCAATGCGGATGTCGCAGGCGAGCGCACATTCGAGCCCGCCGCCCATGGCATAGCCATTGATGGCGGCAATGCTGACGCCGCGAAACGCCGACAGCGCTTCGAAGGCCTCGCCAAACGCGGCGGCCATGGCGAACGCCGTGTCCTTGTTGCCGTCGGCAAATACTTTCAAATCGGCACCGGCCGAGAAGAACTTCGCGCCGCCACCGGTAATGACCAACGCGTACACGCCCGGGTCGGCATTGAGGTCAGCCACCAGCTGCGTCAGCGCGTTCAGGCTGGCCAAGGTCCACGTATGGGCCGGCGGGTTATCGAGGGTCACCAGGGCCGTGTGGCCACGGCGTTCCAGCAACAGGTTGGCATACACTTTGCTCATCGTAAGGTCTCCGTCGCGCCATCTTTCAAAATCGCTCGCGCGACGATCAGGCGCATGATTTCATTCGTCCCTTCCAGGATCTGGTGCACCCGCGTATCGCGCACATGGCGTTCGAGCGGGTACTCGCGGATGTAGCCATAGCCGCCGTGCAGCTGCAGCGCATCGTTGGATACATTGAAGCCCACGTCGGTCGCAAAACGCTTTGCCATGGCGCAATATGCGGTGGCATCCGGACTTTCCTGATCCAGCTTCCAGGCCGCCAGGCGCACCATCTGGCGCGCCGCCACCAATTCCGTCAACATATCGGCGAGCTTGAATTGCAAGGCCTGAAATTGGGCCAGCTCGCGGCCGAACTGCGTGCGCTCCTTCATGTAGGCTTGCGCGCGCGTCAGGGCCGCTTGCGCCGTACCCACCGAGCACACGGCAATGTTGATGCGCCCGCCGTCGATGCCCTTCATGGCGATGGCAAAGCCTTCGCCTTCCGCGCCCAGCAAGTTACCAACAGGTACTTTCACCTGGTCGAAACTGATGATGCGCGTGGGCTGGCTATTCCAGCCCATCTTTTCTTCTTTCTTGCCATACACGATGCCGGGCAAATTTGCCGGCACGGCAAAGGCAGAAATCCCGCCAGCACCCTCGCCGCCGGTGCGCGCCATGACGATCAGCATGTCCGTCTGGCCGGCGCCGGAGATAAACGCTTTCGTGCCGTCCAGCACGTAAAAATCGCCATCCCTGACAGCTTTCGTGCGCAGGGATGCCGCGTCGGATCCCGACTGCGGTTCCGTCAGGCAATAGCTGGCCAGCTTCTGGCCGGCGGCCATGGCCGGCACCCACGCCTCGCACAGGGCTTCCTGGCCCCAGCGCGCCAACATCCAGGTGGCCATGTTGTGGATCGTAATGTAGGCCGTGGTTGAGGTGCATCCAGCGGCCAGTTCCTCGAAGACGATGGCCGCATCCTGGCGCGACAGACCCATGCCGCCCCAGCGCTGCGGCGTGTACAGGCCGCAAAAGCCCATCTCGCCCGCCTTGGCAATCGTTTCCACGGGGAAGATCGATTCCGCATCCCAATGCGCCGCGTGCGGCGCCAGTTCGCCTTCGGCAAACGCGCGCGCCGCCTGCTGGAACTCGCGCTGCTCGTCGCTCAATTCAAAGTCCATGCCAGCTCCTTACTTGAGGCTGATGGTGGTGTTGACCTTGCCGACCGAGGCCGCATCCGTAAACCAGCGCTGGGTAATCGTTTGCGTCTGCGTATAAAACAGCACGACTTGCTTGCCGAACGGCCCCAGATCGCCGAGCTTGGAGCCGCGCGAACCGGTGAAGCTGAACAGCGGGACGGGCACGGGAATGGGCACGTTGATGCCGACCTGACCCACATCGATTTCTTCCTGGAAATGGCGCGCCGCCGCACCGCTTTGCGTAAACAACGCCGTGCCGTTGCCGTTCGGATTCGCGTTCACCAGGGCAATGGCTTCATCGAGCGTGTCGACTTCGACGACGATCAGGACGGGTCCAAAGATTTCCTGGTCATACACGACCATGCCCGGTTCCACGCCAGACAAAATCGTCGGACCAATGAAATTGCCGTTCGGATAGCCGTCGACCTTCACGTCACGGCCATCGAGGGTCAGCACGGCGCCCTGTTCAATGCCCTTGGCGACCAGGCTGAAAACGCGCTCTTTTGCCGCGCAGGAAATCACGGGGCCCAGGTCGGGATTATCCTTGCCCGCGCCCACGCTCAAGCCTTGCGCCTTGGCGGCCAGTTCCGGCAGCCACTCACGCGCGGCGCCCACCAGCACGGCGACCGAGGCGGCCATGCAGCGCTGGCCAGCCGCACCGAAACCGGCACCGAGCAACTGGTTCAGGGTTTGCTCTTTATTTGCGTCCGGCAAGACGACGGCGTGATTCTTGGCTCCCATCATGCATTGCGCGCGCTTGCCGTTCAGGCTGGCGCGCTGGTACACATGCGTGCCCACTTTGCTCGATCCGACAAACGAGATCGCCTTGATGTCCCGATGGTCGCACAGGGCGTTGACCACGTCTTCGCCGCCGTGTATCACGTTCAGCACGCCGGCTGGGATGCCCGCTTGCAGCGCCAGGCGCACGAGTTTTTCCGTCACCAGCGGGTCTTGCTCCGATGGTTTCAGTACAAACGTATTGCCGCAGGCAATCGCCATCGGGAACATCCACAGGGGGATCATGGCGGGGAAGTTGAACGGGGTAATGCCGGCGCACACGCCCAGCGGCTGCATCACGCTGTAAGTGTCGACGCCACCGGCCACGTTTTGCGCATATTCGCCCATTTGCAGGGTGCCGATGTTGGCTGCGTGCTCGACCACTTCCAGGCCGCGGAAGATATCGCCTTCCGCGTCGAGCAAGGTCTTGCCCTGCTCCATGGTGAGCGTTGCGGCCAGGTCGGCCATGTTTTCGCGGATCAGCTGTTGAAGTTTGAGGAAGATGCGGGCGCGCGCGCCGATCGGCGTCTTGCGCCAGGTTTTGAAGGCGCGCTGGGCGGCGGCGATGGCGGCATCGACTTCGTCCGGCGTGGCAAACGGCACACGCGCCAGAACTTCCTGCGTGGCGGGGTTGACGACATCGCGCCAGACGGTGGTCTTCGATTCCAGCCACTCGCCGTTGATCAGCAGTGGAACGGTCGGAACATTCATAGCAGCAGCGTTTTGCATGGTCACTCGGTGTCTCCTCATTGGGGTAGTGGTCTGTTTGCATTATTCGCACAATACGGGCCGCAAACAAGGCGTGAAAATGCGAGATAATGCAAAGCTGAATCTGTTAATCTGCAAATATTGTAAATTTGCAGATTCCACAAACCGGCGAAGAGGAAACGCGATGGCGAAGGTTTTCATGGGCGTGCGCCTGCAGCGACTGCGCGAGGAACGGCGCATGACGCAGGTGGCGCTGGCCAAGTCCCTGGGCATCTCGCCCAGCTATCTGAACCAGATGGAGCGCAACCAGCGTCCGCTGACGGTGCCGATTCTGTTGCGTATCGGCAGCGTGCTGGGGGTCGATCCGCAAATCTTTTCCGAACATGACAGCGCCAGCCTGGTAGCCGACGTGCGCGACGTATTGGGCGAATTGCCCGACGCGCCACCCACCTCGATGGCCGAGCTCAAGATGCTGGTGGAAAACATGCCGGAACTGGCCCGTTCCATCCTGCTACTGCAGCGGCGCTACCGGGTGATGGCGGAGCGGGCCGATACGCTGGCAGCGCGCCTCGATGACGGCAGCCGCGGCGCCAGTTCGGCCGCGCCCTCCACGGACGAGGAAGTGCGCGAATACCTGAACCGACGACAAAACTATATCGATGAACTGGACCGCGCGGCGGAGCTGGTGGCAGGCGAACTTGATGCGCAGTTGCGCACGCTCGATGCGTTGCAAAGCCGCTTGCTGGAGCGCCACGGCATCGAGGTCCGACTGTCCGATGGCGACGCAGGCATGGTGCGCAAGCATCGCTACGATGCGCAACAACACATACTGTGGCTGCCCGACACCCTGACGGGCGGCCAGCGCGCCTTCCAGATGGCGGCGCAAATCAGCCTGCTCGAGCATAGCGACCTGATCGACGCCCTGGTGCTGGCGGCAGGATTTTCGGGCGCGGCCGCGCAAACGAGCGCACGCTTGGCGTTTTCCAATTATTTTGCGGGCGCCCTGCTGATGCCGTACCAACGCTTCTTGCAGGCGGCGGAAACGCGCGCCTACGATATCGAGCGCCTGGCGCACCAGTTCGGCGTGGGGTTTGAGGCCGTATGCCATCGCCTGAGCACCATGCAACGCCCGGAGGCGGCAGGACTGCCGTTTTTCTTTGTCAGAGTCGACCGCGCGGGCAATGTCTCGAAGCGCCAGTCGGCCACGGACTTTCACTTTTCAAGGGTGGGTGGCACCTGCCCCCTGTGGATCGTGTACGACGCCTTCAGCCATCCGGGCCAGGTGCTCACGCAAGTGGCCAGCATGCCCGACGGTTGCACCTACCTGTGGATCGCGCGCCAGGTCAGCACCGCCTCGCCGGGCTTTCGCGCACCGGGCAAGACGTTCGCCGTGGCGCTGGGCTGCGACATCTCGCAGGCGCACCGGCTGATTTACTCGAAGGGACTCGATTTGCACGACCCGTCCAGCGCCACGCCGATTGGCACCGGCTGCAAGGTGTGCGAGCGCCAGGCCTGTCCGCAGCGGGCGTTTCCCTCGCTGCTGCTGCCGCCACCCGCTTCGGCTTAGGAGGCGTCGACCACGCGCGCGCGCAGCGCATCGAATTGGCGCGTAAATTGCGCGCGCCAGTCGCGCCGTGTGGACTCGTCTATCCAGGCTGCGTCGAGGCCATTGAGCATGAAGCCGCGCATGTCGTCGAGGCCGAAACCGAACTCGCGCATCATCATCCAGGCGCCCGTCGGCGTCACATGGTGCAGGGTCGGGTCGTCCGTGTTCGGATGCAGTTTCAGTCCCAGCTTGGCCATGGCGCGGATCGGGTGGTCGAGCGCCCAGCGCTCGGGCGCCAGAGTGCGCAAATAATACGAATTGGTGGGCACCACCGTGAAGACCAGGCCGCGTTCGACGCAGCGCTGCGCCAGTTGAGCATTATCAACGATCGTATAGCCATGGTCGACACGGTCCACCTGCAACTGCTCGATAGCCGTTTCCACGTTTGTCCACGGCATGCCGAATTCGCCCGCATGCGCCGTGCACTTGAAACCGGCCTCGCGCGCGGCCCGGTAGGCTTCGATAAAGAGCTCTGGCGGGCGGTCGTTTTCGCGGTAGTCGATGCCGATACCGATTACTTCCGGCGCGCGGTGCGCCTTCATCCACGCCACCACCTGCACCGCTTCCGCAGGAGCGGCTTCACGGTCGATACTGGGGATCAAACGGCCGATCACGCCAAAGTCGCGCTGTGCGTCGCGGATGGCGGCCACGATGGCGTCTTGCGCTGCGTCATAGCGGATGCCCGAGACGCGCACGGTACCGGTCGGATTCCAGAAGAACTCCGCATAGCGCACGCCGTGGCCATGCACGTCTTCCAGGTATTCGTAGGCGAGGCAATACAGGTCGGTCGGCGTAACGATCAGGTGCGCGTCCAGCGCGCGCAGCACGCGCAGCACGCCGACCGGTTTGTCGCCACGCGTATAGAACGCGTCGATTTCCTCGGGGCTGACGACATTGCCCGTCTTGGCGGCCAGCGCACGGAAAGTGGCTTGCCGCACCGTGCCAAACAGGTGGCAATGCAGCTCCACCTTCGGCATGGCGCGTAAAAACTGTTCGATGCTCAAGGCTGGCAAGGGGTCGGCAAGGGGTCGCATGAAGCTCGCTTCGTTAGTGGAAAAAAGGTCAGGCCAATATGGCGGCCAGGCGGCGCATCAAGCGCTCGATCGCCGCTGGGCCATCGGCCAGCATCGCCACTTGCACGTTGATGGCGGCGCGGCGCGGCACGCGAAATTCGCACACCGTCATGCCGCGCGTCAGTTCGCCCGTCAATTCGATGGCCACGTGGGCGCTCTGGAACTGGAATAGCTGTGGCGCTTCCAGGTACAGGGCCACCACCGGGTCATACATGGGCATGGGCACGCAACCGTCGCTGCTGCGGATGCGCACATATGCTTCCAGGTAGCCGGCCAGAAGCTGTGCGCGCGGCGTGCCGATGGCGCGCAGGCGTTCCACTTCAGCGTTCGTCACCAGCAACTGGCGGCACAGGTTCAAGCCGAACATGCGCAGCGCAATGCCGGACTTGAACACCGCGCTGGCAGCTTCCGGGTCCGCATAGATATTGAATTCGGCCGCCGCCGTATGGTTACCCTGGTCGGTGGAGCCGCCCATCAGGATGATTTCGACGATTTTTTCCGCGATATCGGGCGCCTTGGCCAGCGCCGTGGCCAGGTTCGTCATCGGCGCGATGGCCATGATGGTGATCTGGCCAGGGTGGGCGCGCACGGCGGCGATCAGCGCGTCGACGGCGTGGCCCGGCGCATCCGTGGCTGCACCGGGCGGCAAAATATCTCCCGTGGTGGGCATGCCGCTGTCGCCGAGGATGCGCTGCGCCGTCTCGATAACGCCCGCCAGCGGTTCTTCGCAGCCCCGATAAATGGGCACCGTCAAAGCGTCATGGACCTTGATGCGCAAGGCATTGTCATAGGTGATATAGACCGGCGCATTGCCCGCCACCACGCTCACGCCCAGCCACTCGATAGCGGGATTGCTGCCCAGTAGCAGCATCGTCAGCCAGTCGTCAAATCCGGGATCGGTATCGAGCCAGATCTTTTTCAAAGCTTGCGTCATCATCGTTTCCGGTCGGGTGGTAGGGGAACGCAGACGGCCATTGAGCCGCCAAACACAGGGCGCTGTCGGACGGCAGCACGAACGAGACCGCCGTGCCTTCGCGCCAGGCGGCGCTGCCGGCCGCGCAAATGCCCTTGACCTGGCCCAGCGGCGTTTGCAGCAGGTATTCGACGGTGTCGCCCAGGAAGCCGCGTGCCAGCACGGTGCCCGGATATTTGCCAGCCGCGTCGTCCGGCGCGCAGACGCGCACCTTGTCCGGACGCCAGCCCAGCACCGTCGTGCCGGAAGTCACCGGCGCCGTGTATGGCAAGCTGGCACCGGCGTGGTGCAGCGCGCCATCGCGGTAATCGAACAGGTTTTCAAAACCCATGAAGTTGGCGACGAAGCGCGTCGATGGCGTGTTGAAGACGGCTTCCGGCGCGGCCAATTGCTCGATGCGACCGCCGTGCATGACAACGATGCGGTCGGACAAGGCCAGCGCCTCTTCCTGATCATGCGTCACGTACAGCATGGTGATGCCCAGTTCGCGCTGGATGCGGCGCAATTCTGCGCGCATCTGCACGCGCAGCTTGGCGTCCAGGTTCGACAGCGGTTCATCGAGCAGCAGCAGGGCCGGTTCGACGACGATGGCGCGCGCCAGCGCCACGCGCTGCTGCTGGCCACCCGACATCTGTGCCGGCAAACGGGTTTCAAAACCGGTCAGTCCCACGGCGGCGATGACCGCTTCCACCTTGCTTTTCAACAAGGCTGGCGCGACCTTGCGCAGGCGCAAACCAAAAGCGATGTTGTCGTACACATTCAAATGCGGGAACAAGGCGTAGGACTGGAAGACCATGCCGATATTGCGCTTGTTCGGCGCCAGCTTGCCGATGTCGCGGCCATCGAGCACGATGCGGCCCGACTGCAGCGGCATCAGGCCGGCGATGGCGCGCATGGTGGTGGTCTTGCCGCAACCGCTGGGGCCCAGCAGGGAAATCAGTTCGCCCTGCTCGACGTGCAAGTCCAGGTCTTTTACGGACGTCGTATTCTTGGCGTAGCCGAGGTTCAGCTTGTGCAGTTCCAGATAACTCATCGTGTGTTGCCTCTTACATGTATTTTGAAATGCCCAGCACCTTCTCGGTCACCATCACGAAAACCATGGTGAACAAGACCAGCAAGGTCGACAGGGCAGCGATCGACGGATCGAAACTGTTTTCCATGTGCCCCAGCATCTCGATGGGCAAGGTGCTGATGCCCGGTCCCGTCAGGAACAGCGAGACGGGCACCTGGTTGAACGAGGTGACGAAGGCGAGGAAGAAGGCGGCGATCACGGCGTTGCGGATATTGGGCAGCACGATCATGAAGAACGCCCGCAATCGCGACGCGCCCAGGGTGATGGCCGCATCCTCGATATCCACGCGCAGGTTGACCAGGCTGGCGTACACCACGCGCACCGAATACGGAATCAACAACGCGATATGGCCGATCAGCAGGCCCAC
This sequence comes from Janthinobacterium sp. CG_23.4, assembly GCF_029892305.1. Taxonomy (NCBI): domain Bacteria; kingdom Pseudomonadati; phylum Pseudomonadota; class Betaproteobacteria; order Burkholderiales; family Oxalobacteraceae; genus Janthinobacterium; species Janthinobacterium sp. CG_23.4. The sequence continues at coordinate 4,426,115 of NZ_JARXUX010000001.1, forward strand.
ATACACGGGTGCGTTGATGCTCAGGACCAGGTGGTGCAGCAAGCCCAGGCCGACCAGGATGGCGGGGATGATCAGCGGCGACGTCAGTATCTGGCGGATGACGCTGATGCCAGGCGGCGGCATGCGCGAAAAAGCATAGGCGACGGGAATGCCCAGCAGCAGCGCGATGACAGTGGCGATCAGGCCGATCTCCAGGCTGGTCTGGAAGGCGCGGCGAAATTCGGGCGCCGACCATACTTCGACGATCCAGCGCAGCGAATACGACTCGGGCGGGAACGCCAGCGTTTCACCGCTGGAAAAACCGGCCAGCACGACGATGGCAAAAGGCCCCAGCAAGAACAAAAACACCAGCCACAGGACGGCGCGCGAAAACAGGCTTTCTTTCATACGGAGCTCCGGCTCGAGGAAATACGTTTAAGGCCGGCATTGACCAGCAGGGTCATGCAGACGAGGATGACGGCGATCACATTCGCGGCACCGAAATCGCTTTCCACACTGACCTTCTGGTACAGCAAGGTTTCCAGCATCAGCACCTTGGTGCCGCCCAGCAGGGCCGGTGTGACATAGGCCGTCACGCAGCCCGTAAACACCAGGGTGCCGCCGACCACCAGGCCTTCCTGCGTCAGTGGCAGGGTGACCTTGCAAAACACTTGCCATGGATTGGCGCCCAGGGTGGCGGCTGCCGGTTCTACGTCGCGCGGCAAGTTTTCCAGTGCGCCCGCCAGCGACATCAGCATCAGCGGCAGCAGCAATTGCAGCAGGCCGACAAACACGGCGAACTCGCTGAACAGCAAACGCAGCGGCTCGTCCGTGAAGCCCAGGTTGACCAGCGCCGCGTTGAGGGCGCCATTGCGCCCCAGCAGTACGATCCAGGCATAGGTGCGCGCGATCGGCGAGACCATCAGCGGCAAGATCATCATGCCGACGACCAGGCCGCGCCACTTCGGCGACACGCGCGCCACGGCTTGCGCGGCCGGATAGCCGAGGACGATAGCGGCGAGCGTGACGAGCGCGGCGATGCGCAGCGTGCGCCAAAAGATGGTGCGGTTGAATTCCTGCGAGAAAAATTCAATGAAACGGTCGAAGCCCCATTGCATGCCGTCGCCGACGCGAAAGGCGTCGACCAGCAAGGCCAGCACGGGCAGCAGGAAGCAGACGACGATAAAGATCAGCGCCGGCAGGACCAGCAGCAGTCCCAGGCGCTTTTTTGGATCAGCAAACATGGTGTTTTCTCCTCGTCACCACTATTTGCTCATGGCCTTGTTCCACTGCGTCATCCAGCTGCTGCGCTGCTTGAGGGCGGTTTCCGGCTTGACGAACTTCAGCGAATTGATCTGCTCGGCGCCATAGGTATTAAATTGGGCGGCCGCCACCGACAGGCGCACGTCCTTGTTGACGGGCGAATCGACCAGGTTGGTCGCCAGCTGCGTCTGCACTTCCTTGGAGAGCCAGAAATCCATCAACTGATACGCCAGGTCCGCATTCTTCGAGCCAGCCACGATGCCCATGACGTTCATGCCGGCCGCCTGGCCTTCGGCCGGGATGCTCCATTTCAGGGGCAGGCCCGTCTTGAGCATTTGCGACCAGGTAAAGCGCGCCACGGGCGCGGCCCAGATTTCATCCTGGGCGAACAGGGCAGCGAGCTGCGCGCTGTTTTTCGAGAACGTGACGACGTTGCCCTTCATGCCGACGATCTTGGCAAAACCGGTCGCGTAGTCGTCGGTCTTGCCGCCCCAGGCCGCATCGGCCATGCGCAGCATCAAGGGACCCTGCGTGGTGCTCACGTCAGGGAAAGCCACGCGGCCCTTCAGCTCGGGGCGCCACAGGTCTTTCCAGGACGTCAGCGGGGCGATCTTGTCGCTGCGGTACACCAGGCCCACCGAGTACAAGGTGTAGCCGACGGCGTAGTTGCCGCCGATGGGGTTTTTCGCCACATCATACAAGGCTTTGTAATTGCTCAGCTTGGAGTAATCCATGGGCTCGATCACACCCTTTTGCGCCGCTTCCAGCATGCCGGAATCGGACAGCAGCACCAGGTCGATCACCGGGTTCTTGCTATGCACCACCAGCTTGGCGATGCGGTCCGCATTATTCCCCGTTTCCACCTTGATATCGCAAGCGCATTTGGCCTTGAACGGCTCGTACACATACTTCATGAACAAGGGCTGGGCAATCGGATAGGCCGAAATGACCAGCTCGCGTTTTTCCGCGTGGGCGGCGTTGGCCAGCAAGCCTAGGCTCAACGCCAACATGAGGTGCTTTTTCAAGATGCTTCCTTTCAGGGGACGGCGCTGCGGGACAGCACCGGTAAAGATGAATCAGACTCAGAAATAATGTCGCATGCCGACGATCAGCACACTTTGCGTCTTGCCGCCGGACGCGCCGAAGCCGAAGACGCGGGCAAAGGTCGCATCGCCGGCCGCTTTCTGATAGCTCCAGGTGACGGCAACGTCGGTGCGCTTGGAGAGGAAATAATCGGCCTGGAAGTTGAGCTGATGCCATTTCGGCGTCTTGTTGATGACGTCGTATTTTCCGCTGGTAAAGAAATACGACGCGCCCAGGTTCAGCGCCTGCGTCAGCTTATGGTTCACGTTCAGGTCCACGTTTTGCAGAGTCAGATTGCTTTGATCCAGGTAGTGGTAGCGCACGTTGGTGTACAGCGCGCCAAACTTGGTCCTGCCCACATGATAAAAGCCTCCCGTGCCGGCGATGGCCTGGCTGTCCACGCCGGCGCCCTTGACGGCGCTTTTATTGAAGATCAACAGGGAACTGCCGTAGTCGTTGCCGATGGCGCCATTCGGCGCATCGGGGCTATTCGGGTGATACATCTTGGTATAGGCGACGGCCCAGCTGAAGGCATCGACCTTATAGCCGGCGCCCATGCTGTAGACGCGGTTGCGGTGGGAATCTTCCGGGTTCTCGCTGAAACCGTACAAGCCCGTGAACGACAAGTTGCTGATGTTCGGGCTGACATACTTGACGGCATTTTGCACGCGCAAGTTGTTGTAGCCATTATCATTATCGCCGATGTGCACGCCGTTACTGGCGATGACCACCGGGCCCAGCAGATCCTTGACGGCTTCGTACTGGCGGCCCAGGGTCAGCGTTCCCTTGTCATCGCTCGACAGGCCCACATACGACTGGCGGCCGAACAAACGGCCGCTTTGCGCGGCCGTGCCCGTCATGACGTTAAAACCGTTTTCCAGCACGAAGACGGCCTTGCTGCCGTCGCCCAAGTCTTCCTGGCCGCGGAAACCGATGCGGGGATTTTGGTTCGTGCCGCTCAGCGCATGCGTACGGCTGCCAGTCCCCTCATCCGACACATAGCCGATACCGGCCGACAGCAAGCCATACACTTGCACGCTGCTTTGCGCTTGCGCCGCGCCCTGTACCGCCAGCAAGCCACCGAGCACCACCGTTCCCGTCATCCATTTGTTCATCGTCGCAGCCCTAAAAGAATACACCCTGAGTTTTTGGAATTATTTTGTGTCAGCGTCCCTTGCCTGGCGCACCGCCGCGAATGTCGCGAATGCAACTACCGCATGCCAGGCTCTGCTCCTGAATATTATTGCATTCAAGACAAGTAAGACCAGTCCAGAATATGGTAAATTGAGGGATAAGAAAATTTGTTTATTTTTATAAATCCATTACTTTTTTTAATAAGCCACGGCCATGCATGCGCTGAGCAAGAAGATTTCCTTACGACATTTGCAAGCATTTTCCACCCTAGCCCGTGTAAACAGCTTCAGCAAGGCCGCACAAGAATTGTGCGTGACCCAACCAGCGCTCAGCGCATCGATCAAGCTGCTGGAAAATCAGTTGGGAAAAAGGTTGTTTAATCGCACAACCCACCAGCTGGAATTGACGCGCGAAGGCAAGCTGGCGCTCGACTACGCCACGCATTTATTGAATACGGCAAGCAACACTTTTGCCGATATCCAACGCGCCATCGGCAGTGGCCGGCACCGCATCCGTATCGGCGCGATTCCGTCCGCCATGGCGATGACGGCCGTCGTGGTGGCGCACTACAACGAGCAGCATGGCGATGAAGTGGAAATCGTTCTGTCCGACATGCCCAATGACGGCTTGCTGCAGGCGCTGCATTCGGGCCAGCTGGACTTTTGCGTCGGTATCGAGGTGCCCGGTTCCATCTCGCTGGAAAGCGTGGGCTTGTTCGAAGACGAGCTGGTGCTGGTGACGGCGCGACGCCATGCACTGGCGCCGCTCAAGGAAGTGCGCTGGGAGCAACTGGCGGGACAGGAAATCGTCGTCTTTACCAAGGGCAGCATCTGGGAGTTCGCCTCGAGCGCGCTGCGCCAGCACGGCTTGAGCCCGTCGAGCCTATACCAAATGATACACAGCGAGTCGCTGTACGGCGTGGTGCGCGCCGGCATCGCCGTAGGCATCATGCCCAGCCTGTACACGACTTTCCTCAACGACGACGATCTGCATGTGGCGCCTTTGCGCCACCCCACCTGCAAGCGCAAGATCGCCTTGATGCGGCGCAATGAAATCAGCCGCAACCACCATGTCGACGACTGCTTTTCTGCCCTGCGGCAGGATTTGCAGCAGGTCGACCAGTGGTTTTGATTATCACCGCCGGGGTCAGCCCCCCACTCACGTCGACGCCTGCTCAGGCGCTAGTGGTGGAGAGGGTCTGACCCCAGCCTTGGCGATTACTGCGGTGCCTTGAGCAAATTGGCCAGCGCCACATACTGCTCCAGCCCCACGGTTTCCGGACGCTTGGTCGGGTCGATCCCGGCCGCCTTGATCTGCTCTTCCGTAAACATGCCGGCCAGGCAGTTGCGGATCACCTTGCGGCGCTGCGAGAAGGCCTTCATGACCACCGCTTCCAGGGTCGCCTGGTCGCAAGCCAGACGTTCGACCACGGGGATCATGCGCACGATGGCCGATTCCACTTTCGGCGGCGGGTCAAACGCCGTCGGTGGCACGATGAACAGGAGCGACATGGTATAGCGCCATTGCAGCATCACGGACAAACGGCCATACGCCTTGCTGCCCGGTTCTGCCACCATGCGTTCGACGACTTCCTTTTGCAGCATGAAGTGCTGGTCTTTCACCAGCGGCGCGAAGTCCGCCAGGTGGAACAGTAGCGGGCTGGAAATGTTATACGGCAAATTACCCACGATGCGCAGTTTCTGGCCGGCCGGCACGGGAATCTGCGCAAAATCAAACTTCAGCGCATCGCCCGAGTGGATCGTCAGCTTGGCCGGATTGAAGGTTTTTTCCAGGCGCACGATCAGGTCGCGGTCCAGCTCGACTACATGCATCTGTGTCAGGTGGCGCAGCAACTGCTCCGTCATGGCGCCCAGGCCGGGGCCAATTTCGACCATGGCATCGTCCGCCTGCGGCGCGATGGCTGCCGTGATGTCGTTGAGGACGAAGCGGTCATGCAGGAAGTTCTGGCCAAAGCGTTTGCGGGCAACGTGTTTCATCATGTGTTTTCTATCAATGCGGTAAAGCCGGCACAGGCCGGCGGGATCGGTTGAGCAAGCAGCGTCGGGTTACGCCGTGCCGGCTAACCCGACCTAAGCTCTATGCTCTGGTCGTGGTGCTGGCGCGCAGCATGTCGAGCGCCGTTTGCAGCGCTTGTTCCATGCTGTGGCAATCGGCCAGCCCCAGCCCTTGCGCGGCCAGGTCCAGCGCCGTGCCGTGGTCGACCGAGGTGCGGATCAGTGGCAAACCCAGGGTGATATTGATGCCGCGCCCGAAGGTCGCGTATTTCAGCACGGGCAAGCCCTGGTCATGGTACATGGCCAGCACGCAGTCGGCGTCGGCCAGGTATTTGTGTTGGAACAAGGTATCGGCCGGATACGGCCCCCGCGCATCGATGCCGCGCGCTTGCGCCGCGGCGATCGCCGGGATGATGACATCGATTTCCTCGCGTCCCAGATAACCGCCCTCGCCCGCATGCGGGTTCAGGCCGGTAAGCAAGATACGCGGCGCGGCGATGCCGAATTTCTGTTGCAAGTCCGCCTGGACGATATCGAGGGTGGCGGCCAGGCTATCCATGGTGATGGCAGCAGACACGTCCTTCAATGGCAGGTGCGTGGTAGCCAGTGCCACGCGCAGGGTCGGTTCGCCATGCCCGGGTTCGCCGGCCAGCATCATCACCACTTGCGCTGTGTTGGTTTTTTCTGCCAGGTATTCCGTATGACCGGAAAAGGCCACGCCGGCGTCGTTGATCGTGCTCTTTTGCAAGGGCGCAGTCACCATGGCGCCAAACCAGCCGGCGGCAATGCCTTCCAAGGCCGCGTCCAGAGTCGCGAGCACGGAGCGCCCATTTTCCTTGTCGAGCACGCCAGGGGTGACGTTATTGACGGTAGGAATGTCGATCACGGCCAGGCGGCCGGGGCCGAACTGCGGCAGGCCGCTGTTGCGCACGGCTTGCAGCGACAGCGCCGCCAGGCGGATCTCGGGGTCGATCAGGCTGGCCGTCAGCGCCAGGTAGGCCGCGTCACCGAGCAAGATGCAGTTGACCTCGTGCCGCCTGGCCCAGGCGGCGCGGATCGAGATTTCGGGGCCGACACCGGCCGGTTCGCCACAGGTAATCGCGATGGCCGGGCGGCGTGCTGGGGGCAAGTTACTCATGTGCAAATAGTGGGCAGCATTACTGGTCGTCCGCGCGGAATTCGACGTAAGCACGGTCGCGTACTTCGCGCGCCCAGTTTTCCGTCGCTTCTTCCAGCTTGCGTTCGCGCAAGGCGTTGCGCGCGGCGCTGCGCTGCTTCTCTTTCGAGACGTCGTCGCTCTTGCGTTCCAGCACTTCGATCAGATGCAAGCCAAAGCTCGATTCGATCGGCTCGCTCACTTGCCCCGGTTTCAGCGCATTCATCGCCGTTTCAAATTCAGGTACGGTGTCGCCCGGATACAGCCAGCCCAGGTCGCCGCCCTTGGCCGCCGAACCGTCATTCGAGAACAAACGCGCCAGGTCTTCGAACTTGGCGGCCTTGTTATCGAGACGCTCTTTTAATTCCGACAATTTGCGCTTGGCTTCGGCAGCCGACAAGGTCGGCGTAATTTTCAGCAAAATATGACGGGCACGCGTCTGCTGCACGGCAGCGACGGCTTGCGCCTCGGCTGCACTACGGCGATCCGTCAGTTTGAGGATGTGGAAGCCGCTGTTGCTCTTGATGATGGGCGTGATCTGGCCCGGCTTCAATTTCATCAACTGTTCCGTGAACAGGGGCGGCAAGCGGTCGCTCTGGCGCCAGCCGATATCGCCGCCGCTCAGTGCATCGCTAGCGTCCGAATAAGTGGCTGCCATCTTGGAAAAATCGGCGCCCGTGCGCAACTGGCGGCTGACTTCTTCGGCGCGCGCGCGGCGCGCGGCGATCTGTTCGGGGCTGGAGTTTTCCGGAATGCGCACGAGAATCTGCGCCAGGTTCAGCTCGACCTGTTCGCTGGCCGCCGCTTTTTCCGCTTCCAGGAAGTTATCCACTTCGGAATCGGAGATCTGGATCTTGGCGTCGACTTCATGCTCGCGCAAGCGCTGCATGATGATTTCATCACGGATTTCTTCGCGGAAGGCTGCAAACGGCGTGCCTTCTTTTTCCATCTGGTTGCGCAGCTCTTGCACCGTCATCTTTTGCTGTTCCGCAATACGACCGATCGCGCGGTCCAGGGTCAGGTCATCCACGCGCACGCCCATTTCCTTGGCCAGCTGCATCTGCGCGCGTTCAACAATCATGCGCTCCAGCAATTGACGACGCAGGTCGGCAGGATCAGGCAAAGGCACATTCTGCGCCTTCATGCGCTGCTGCACGCTCTTGATACGCGCCGCCACTTCATTGCGCGTAATCACATCGTCATTGACGACGACGGCGATGGAGTCGATGCTCTGGCCACTGCTCGAGGCGGGGGGCGTGAAGCCCTTGGCCGGTGCGGGTGCGGGTGCGACCACTGCGGCTGCGGCAGCGGCAGCGGGCTTGGCCGCAGGAGCTGGCGCAGCCTGTTGCGCCCAGACACTACTAGTCGTGGCGCCGGAAATGGCGCACAACAAAACCGTTGCAATTTTGAATTGGTGCATACTGGCATTACGCATAATGTGTAGAGCGCTCATGAGTTCAGGTGAATAAAAAAACCGGTTTGTGCCAGCGCCGGGAACACCGGCGGCGGCAACGGTGCCTATCTTAACGGAGTGGCTGGCTCAGTGTCTGGTAGCCAGGGATGGTTTTGGTAAAAGTTTCCAGGCCATTCGCTCCCAGGCCCAGGCCATTCGACAAGCCCGTCAATTCCAGCTGGAAGAAGATCGGCGTCGAGACAGTCTTGTTCGTCGTCACGAAACGCTGCGCGCCCATGCGGAACACCCAGCAGTCGCCCTTGTATTCCAGACCGACCAGGCTTTCCAGCATGCTACGGTCCTTCACGGAGTAACTGATGCGGCCCACGCTATACAGGCGGTCCGTCAACGGCCATTGCGTCGAGATCTCGACATTACGCAGGGCGTCGCGCTGAAAACGATTGCTAAAATTCAATACTTTCTTTGCACCGGGCTGATATTGCAAGGTGTACGAAGAGCTCATCAGGCGGCGGTCGCTGGGATTGTACTGCACCAGGCTATCCACGGTCCAAGTGTCGGACACGCGGCCCGTTGCGGCCAGCAAGATATCGGAACGCGACTGGTTAACCGGCGTGGCCGATGTGAGCTGCACGCGCTGGTCGGCAAAGTAGAAACGCTGGCCGAAGGTCAGGCGCATGCGCTCCGTGCCGTCCGTCTGCAGGAAGCGCGATACCAAGGCGGCAGTGACTTGATTGGCATCGCCGATGCGGTCGCTGCCGACGAAACGGTTTTCCGTGAAGATCTGTGTCAGGTTGAACGTCCCGGCGGCCGTATCGAAACTCGGGAACTGCGACTGGTCGCGGTACGGCGTGTAGACATAGAACAGGCGCGGCTCCAGGGTTTGCGTGCCGCCCTTGGCGCCAAACAGATGCGTATCGCGTTCGAACACCAGGCCGCTGTCGACCGAAAAGGTGGGCACGGCGCGCGTCAACGACGTATCCGGGAAAAGTGGCTTGCTCCCGGCATGGTTGTCGAGTTGGTACGCGCTGGCATTGAGCATCAGCTTGGGCGTGATGAAATAGCCAGGATGCAGGATGGGGAAACTCAGCTGCGGCACGGCCACGAGACGCGACCCTTGCACCTGTGTCGGGTGCGCGAAGCGCGTCGCTTCCGCATCGAAGGTCCAGTCGAAGCCGCCCCAGACGTCGTATTTGCCAGCGTGAAAGTTCAGCGCGGGCAAACGGTCATACGGCCGCGTCACGCTCAAGCTGGGATTATTGATGGCATCGGGATCTTGCAGCACCTGATAATTTTGCACGCGCGCCGTCAAGCTCCAGTCCTCGGTGCGGTAATCGGTGCGCAATTCGCGCAGCAACTGACGCTCGGTGGCGGTGGCGACGGTTTTCGAAAAATCGTTCGGGTAATTATTGTCGGACGCCTCACGCAGATCCCAGCTGTAAGTCCAGCCCTTGGCCAGCGCCTGCTCGTGCTTGGACTTGATCATGTAGCGATTGGACTTGGTTTGCTTGTCATTAGGCAAGAACTCAAACGACGTTACGCCCTGATACAGGCCTGCATCCGTCTCGCCCATGTAGCGGCCCGTTGCACCGAGCTGTATGCCGCGCCGCTGTATGTAGCGCGGGTACAACGTCAGGTCACGGTTCGGCGCGATGTTCAGGTAATACGGCATCAGCAGCTCGAAACCATTCTTCGAAGCAAAGCCCGGCGTAGGCGCCAGCCAGCCCGAGCGGCGCGCGCCCGACAAGGAAAACGAGATGCCCGGCGTGCCCAGGATCGGCACGTCCTTGAAATAGATGATGGTCTTGCTGCCGGTACCCACGTCGCGGCCCGTATCGAGGTTCAAGGTACTCGATTTCAAGTACCAGTCCGGATTCGGCCCTTCGCACGTGCTGTACGTGCCGTCGATGACATTGGCTTCATCGGGATTGATGAAGTCGATGCGCTCGGCCTTGCCCCGCCCGCCACCGGCGTCAAAGCGGTACGTCGGGTTGAGCAAGAAACCCTTGCCGGTCTCCATGTTCAGCTTCAAGACGTCACCGGTGTAGTAATCGCCGAAACGCCACATCTTGATATGGCCCTCGGCGTCGAACTGATCTTCAACTTGTTTGTAACAAGCTGTGTCGGCCGTCATTTTTGTGGTTTTTCCCCGCTCAATCACGACATTCTGATCGAGATTGATCTCCCTTTCGGGCCGTCCATTCATGCTGTTTGCCGTCATGACGGTGGGCGCGTCGGGATCTTCCACATGAACCGTACGCGGTGCTTTCTGGGCGTGAACGGGCACCGTCGTGGCGGCGACGAGCGCGCTGATGGCGAAAGCCCAGCGCTGCGAAGGGGGGGAGGCCGAAAACCAGCTCATGAATTGGAAGGGGCAAGCACCATTGAGAGGCGATTTTTTAATTTGAATCCCTTATTATATGGGAATCTGCATCATCAACCCGATTCCACAGGCCGCTTAATGTCATTCTCTTCCAATTCCTCCACCGCGCCGGCCCAGGCCGACGCTCGCCTGACCCTGTTGAAAGCCTGGTTAAGCTCGCTTAACCTCGTCGCGCCCGAGTCCGCCCGCCCCGCTTCCAGCGATGCCAGTTTCCGCCGCTACTACCGTTTTGATAAGCTGGCTGGCAATGCAACCTTGCCAGGCAGTACACTGATTGCCATGGATGCGCCGCCCGAGCGCGAAAACGTGGCGGCCTTCGTCAAGGTGGCCGGCTTGCTGAAAGGCGCCGGCGTGTCCGTGCCCGAGATCATCGCGCAAGACCTGGACAACGGCTTCCTGCTGCTTTCCGACCTGGGCACGAGCACGTATCTCGATGCACTCAATCACGACAACGCCAGCGTGCTGTATGCCGAAGCGCTCGAGTCGCTGATGAAAATTCAGCTGGCCAGCCAACCCGACGTGCTGCCCGAGTTCGACCGCGCCTTCATCCTGCGCGAAATGAACTTGTTCCCGGAATGGTTCATCGGCAAGCATCTGGGTGCAACCTTAACGGATGTGCAACAAACCCAGCTGGACAAAGTCTTCGAGGCCATCACGGCAAATATTTTGTCGCAACAACAAGTATTCATGCACCGCGACTACCATTCGCGCAACTTGATGCACATCAACGATGGTTCGATCGCCAATCCCGGCATCCTCGATTTCCAGGACGCCGTCTTCGGTCCTGTCACCTATGACATCGCCTCGCTGCTGCGCGACGCCTACATTCAGTGGGATGAAGAGCTGGTGCTCGACTGGGTCATCCGCTACTGGCAGCGCGCCAAGCAACTGGGTTTGCCAGTCAATCCCGACATCGACGCCTTCTACCGCGATTTCGAATTCACGGCCCTGCAACGCCACCTGAAAATGCTCGGCCTGTTTGTGCGCCTCAATTACCGCGATGGCAAGGATCTGTACATGGGCGACCTGCCAACCGTGCTCGACTACGTGCGCAAGACGGCCAACCGCTACACGGAACTCAAGCCGCTGGTGCGCCTGCTGGACGCGCTGGAAAACAAGACGCCGCAAGTCGGCTACACTTTCTGAGGACACCGGCCAAAAATCACTGCCGCCCGCTACGGTTTTGTCCGGTGTCGTAACTGCAAAAAAATTACTGAACAAATCAGAAAAGAATACCCATGAAAGCCATGATCTTTGCCGCAGGCCGCGGTGAACGGATGCGTCCGCTTACCGATACCTGTCCCAAACCGCTGCTGAAAGTGCGCGGCCGTCCGCTGATCGTCTGGCATGTGCTCAACCTGGTGCGCGCCGGCATCACGGACATCGTCATCAACCATTCCCACCTGGGCCATCTGATCGAGGAAACCCTGGGCGATGGCAGCGCGTATGGCGCGCGCATCGCGTATTCGCCAGAAAGCACGCCGCTCGAAACGGCGGGTGGCATCGCCCAGGCGCGCCACTTGCTGGGCGAGGAAGCGTTTCTCGCCATTTCAGGCGACATCTATTGCCCTTACTTTGATTTCAAGCAAGTACTCGATGTGCTGGCTGACAAAGATGTGCTGGGCGTGCCATATCCGGCCGACCAGCGCGACATCGCCTGGACTTATCTGGTGCCCAATCCCGACTTCCATCCGCAAGGCGACTTCGGCCTGACCTTGTTTGCGATCAACAATACCGACGACACCAAATGGACCTTCGCCAATATCGGCGTTTACCGTCCTGAAATGTTCGATGGCATCGCGCCGGGCAGCCACGCCAAGCTCGGCGATTTGCTGCGCCAGTATGCGGACCAGGGCCGCGTGGGTGGCGAAGTCTATACTGGCGAGTGGACCAATGTGGGCACCCCAAATCAACTCGATGCACTCAATGGCCTGGCGGCCAAGGTGGACGCCGCATGATGGCCAATTACGCGGCACGGCGCGCGGCGCTGATGGCGCAGATGCTGCCCGGTAGCGTGGCCATCCTCGCCACGGCGCCCGAAGTGGCGCGCAACAGCGATTGCGATTATCCGTATCGCCACGACAGCTATTTTTACTACCTCAGCGGTTTTACGGAACCCGACAGCGCCGTGGTGCTGCTGGCCGCCAGTGCCACGGCACCCGCGCGCGCCATCCTGTTTTGCCGCGCCAAAAACACAGAGCGCGAAATATGGGATGGCTTCCGCCATGGCCCCGATGCGGCGCGCGCCAGCTTCGGTTTTGACAGCGCCTTCCCCATCGAAGAACTTGACGTGGAAATGACGCGCGTGCTGGCCGACGCCACCGCCATCTACTATGCGCTGGGCGGCAGCCTCGATGCCCAGGTCAAGGTCTGGCTGCACAATGTACGCAAGAAGGCGCGCAGCGGCGTCACGGCGCCTGCCATCGCGCACGACATCAACGGCATGCTCGACGCCATGCGCTTGCTGAAAGACCCACAAGAACAAGGCCTGATGCGCCACGCGGCCGCCATCTCCAGCGCGGCCCACGTGCGCGCCATGCGCGCCACGCGGCCCGGCCTGCACGAATACGCGCTGGAAGCGGAACTGCTGTACGAATTTCGCCGCAACGGTGCACAATTTCCCGCGTATTCATCCATCGTGGCCAGCGGCGACAATGCCTGCACCCTGCATTACAGCGCCAACAACGCCGTCTTGAAAGAAGGCGAACTGGTGCTGATCGACGCCGGCTGCGAATACGCTGGCTACGCTTCCGACATCACGCGCACCTTGCCCGTCAACGGCCGATTCAGTCGTGCGCAGCAGGCGCTGTATGAGCTGGTACTGGCGGCGCAGCAGGCAGCACTGGAGATGGTGCGCCCCGGCTTGCCGCACAGCGCCATCCACGAGGCGGCGCTACAGGTGCTGGCACAGGGCATGCTGGATTTGAAACTGCTGGAGCGGGAAAAGTGCGGCAGCGTACAGGACGTCATCGCCGACCAGGCCTACCTGCCCTTCTACATGCATGGCACCAGCCACTGGCTGGGCATGGACGTACACGACGTGGGCGCCTACCGCGACACGGGAGCACCCGGCAAGCCATGGCGTGCTTTGGCACCGGGCATGGTGCTGACGGTGGAACCGGGCATCTATGTGCGCCCTGGCGCGGACGTACCGGAGCAATTCTGGCATACCGGCATCCGCATCGAGGACGATGTGCTGGTCACGCCGCAAGGCCATGAAGTCTTCAGCACGGCGCCCAAAAGCGTCGCTGAAATCGAACAACTGATGTCACAGGATTAAAGCCGCCGCATGCATACACCGTCCACTTTCGATCTCGCCATCTGTGGCGCCGGCCCTGTCGGCATGGCACTGGCCGCCCTGCTGGTGCAGCGGGGCGCGCGCGCCGCCGGCATCGCCCTGCTCGACGCCAAATCCATCGAGCAAGCCAGGCGCGACCCGCGCACCATCGCCCTGTCGCACGGCAGCCGCCAGATTCTCGAGGCCGCAGGCGCCTGGCCCGTCGCAGCGACGCCTATCCACCAGATTCACGTCTCGCGCCGCGGCCAGTTCGGACGCAGCCTGATGGACCGCGGCGAACATGGGGTTGAGGCGCTCGGCTATGTGGCGCGTTACGGCGCCGTCGTCAGCGCGCTGGCCGATGTATGCGAACGCCTGGGCGTGGCCAGCTTGCGCCCCGCCCAGGTAACGGGTAGCGCAGAGGATGCCGATGGCCTCAGCGTGCAAATAGAACAGGCCGGCGCCACATCGAGCTTGCGCGCCAGCCTGCTGGTACAGGCTGAGGGCGGTCTGTTCGGCCAGCAAGCGGAGCGCGCTGTCAGCCGCGATTATGGCCAAAGCGCCATCATTGCCCATGTGCGCGCCAGCGCTCCGATCGCCCATCGCGCCTATGAGCGCTTCACCGACGAAGGCCCGCTGGCGCTACTGCCGCAGGACGATGGCTACGCGCTGGTGTGGTGCGTAGCGCCGACGCGCGCAGAACAATTACTGGCCCTGGACGACGCGGCCTTCCTGGCGCGCCTGGGCGCCGCCTTCGGTAGCCGACTGGGACGCTTTACCCACACGACGGCGCGCCTGGCATATCGGCTGGGGCTGAACGCGCAGGCGGCCGGCACGGCGCGCACGGTTGCCATCGGTAATGCGGCGCAAACCCTGCACCCGGTGGCAGGGCAAGGCCTGAACCTGGGCTTGCGCGACGCCGCCGCGCTGGCCCGCGTGCTGGCACAGGACAGCAGGCCTGGCGCACTGGAACGCTACGCCAGCCTGCGCCAGGCAGACCGGGGGCTGACCGTGCGCGTGACCGACACCATGGCGCGCATTTTTACGGGCAGCGCTCCCGCGCAAGGCTTGCTGGGCCTGTCACTGGGCTTGCTCGATGCCATCAGCCCGGTGCGCAAAGGTCTGGCAGAACTGATGATGTACGGCCGGCGCTGAACCTCATTCATCGCTCAGCCACCCTGGAACGGGCGAAAAAGAAACAGGGAACCTATCGGGCATGGAGTAAACCGCCTGCGGGTGCGACAATGGCTGTCACCTGGATTTCAGAGACCGTTCCATGACAGAAGCTTTGCCCCCGGCACCGCCTGCCACGCTTCCCGAAGTACTTCTTTCCCGCCTGCTGGAAGACTCCCTTGACGCCGTGATCATCATCGATGAACATTGCCGCATCCGCTATATCAATGACGCCATGCAGGTGCTGTCGGGCTATGCCAGCGGAGAATTGCTGGGCCAGCCGCTGAACGGCCTGCTGCCTGACGCCTTCAGCACGCAGCACGACAACCACGTAATGAACTACATCCGCAACTCGTGTACCTCCAGCAAGCTGGGCAAGATACGCGAATTCGCCATCCGCCACCGCGACACGCAGATAATCCCTATCGAAATGAAGGCGCTGGACCTGGGCGTAGCCGACGGCATGCGCTATTTTGGCGCCCTCTTGCTCGATATGCGCGAACGGCGCGAAATGGCGGCAAAAAACGCCAGTCTGCTGGCACAACTGGAACAGCAGGCACTGCACGATGTGCTGACGTTGCTGCCCAACCGGCGCGCCTTTGAAGCCCAGGCCGAGCAAGCCATGGCGCGCGCAGCGCGCAGCGGCACCGCCCTGAGCGTGGGCGTGGCCGACCTCGATCACTTCAAGAAGGTCAACGACCGCTATGGCCATGCGGTCGGCGATGCCGTGCTGCGCACGGTAGCGCAAGCGCTGCGCGACACGGGCCGCATCACCGACGTAGTAGCGCGCCTCGGGGGCGAGGAATTCGGCCTGCTATTGCCCGATGCCAGCGTACAGCAGGCACAGCAGGTAGCCGAGCGCATCCGCACAGCGGTAGCTGCCGCTGTCACCCCCTTGCCAGATGGCAGCCAGTTGCAGGTAACCATCAGCATCGGCGTAGCCTCCTTGTCGGCTGGCGCCAGCCTGGACGCGGCCATGTCGGATGCCGACAAGGCCTTGTATATCGCCAAGCATCAGGGGCGCAATCAGGTCATCGCGGCAGCGGCCAAGGCATAAAGATGGCCCGCGCAGGCGGGCCATCTTCAGTCGCGCAAGATGCTATCTGACTCAACTTCCTCCTACTCAACCGCCTTGAGCATATCCTCGATCACCTTCTTGGCGTCGCCAAATACCATCATCGTGTTCGGCTGGTAGAACAGTTCATTGTCCAGGCCCGCATAGCCGGAAGCCATCGAACGCTTGTTGACGATGATGCTCTTGGCCTTGTAGGCTTCCAGAATCGGCATGCCGGCGATCGGCGATGTCGGGTCTTTCGCCGCCGGGTTGACCACGTCGTTCGCGCCCAGCACCAGCACCACGTCCGTCTGGCCGAATTCGCCGTTGATGTCTTCCATCTCGAAGACCTGGTCGTACGGCACTTCCGCTTCAGCCAGCAGCACGTTCATATGGCCCGGCATGCGACCCGCCACGGGGTGGATCGCATACTTGACGGTGACGCCCTTGTGCGTGAGCTTTTCCACCAGCTCCTTGAGCGAATGCTGTGCGCGCGCCACGGCCAGGCCGTAACCGGGCACGATGATGACAGTTTCCGCATTGCCCATGATGAAGGCGGCATCATCGGCCGAACCCGATTTCACGGGACGCTGCTCCTGCGCGCCGGCCACGCCTGCCACCGGCGCAGCGCCGCCAAAGCCACCGAGGATGACATTGAAGAACGAGCGGTTCATGGCCTTGCACATGATGTACGACAGGATCGCACCGGAGGAGCCCACGAGCGAGCCGGCGATGATCAGCATCGAGTTATTGAGCGAAAAACCGATGCCGGCTGCGGCCCAGCCGGAGTAACTGTTGAGCATCGACACCACCACCGGCATATCGGCGCCGCCGATGGGAATAATGATCAGTACACCCAGCGCAAAGGCGATGACGGCCATGACGATGAACGGCGTCCAGGCCGGCTCCACTGCGTCGGCGAAGCAGAACACCAGGCCCAGCGCAAGCATCACCAGCGCCAGCACCAGATTGAGCATGTGCTGGCCCTTGAAGCTGACAGGCGCCCCCTGGAACAGGCGGAACTTGTATTTGC
Source organism: Janthinobacterium sp. CG_23.4 (assembly GCF_029892305.1). NCBI lineage: Bacteria > Pseudomonadati > Pseudomonadota > Betaproteobacteria > Burkholderiales > Oxalobacteraceae > Janthinobacterium > Janthinobacterium sp. CG_23.4. The sequence goes on from NZ_JARXUX010000001.1 coordinate 4,443,076, forward strand.
CCGACAGCTTGCCAAAAGCGATCACCGAACCGGAGAACGTGATGGCGCCGACAAAGGTGCCGATGAACAGCTCGAAGCGGTTGCCGATGGGCAACGCCTGACCCTGCTGGGCGATATTGAAGGCCCATGGCTCGGACACGGCCGCCACGGCGATACACACGGCCGCCAGGCCGATCAGCGAATGCATGGCCGCCACCAGTTCCGGCATCTTCGTCATTTCCACGGTTTTTGCCAGGTAGGCACCGATGGCGCCGCCCGTGACGATGCCGATAATGACGAGGGTCAGCCCCATGCCGCCCGTTTGCTGTTCCTTCAGCTTGAGGATCAGCGCCACGGTGGTGACGGCGGCAATTGCCATGCCACTCATGCCAAAGGCATTGCCACGGCGCGCCGTCGAGGGCGACGACAGGCCTTTCAAGGCCTGGATGAAGCACACCGAGGCGATCAGGTACATCATCGTCACCAGGTTCATGGTGACGAAGCTCATGGCGTGACTCATTCTTTTGCTCCTTGCTTGGCCTTCGGTTCTTTTTTGCGGAACATCTCGAGCATGCGCTGCGTGACGAGGAAGCCGCCAAACACGTTGACGGCGGCCAGCGCCACGGCCAGGGTACCTGCCACCTGCGCCAGCGGACCTTGCGTCAGGCCGGCCGCCAGCATGGCGCCGACGATGATGATGGCGGAAATGGCATTGGTGACAGCCATCAGCGGCGTATGCAAGGCCGGCGTGACGGTCCAGACGACGTGGTAGCCGACATAGATGGCCAGCACGAAAATGATCAGGTTAATAATGGTGTGACTGATTTCCATGATGTTGTTCTCTCCGGCGCTGCATTATTTACGTAAGATTTCGCTGCCCGCGCACACCAGGCTGGCCTTGATGATTTCATCCTCGCGGTCGATCAGCAACTGGTCGCCCTTGTCGATGATGAGCTTTAAAAAGTCCAGCACGTTGCGCGCATACAGGGCCGAGGCATCGGCCGCCACCAGGGTCGCCAGGTTCGGCTCGCCCACGATGTAGACGCCATGCTTGAGCACCGTCTTGCCCAGTTCGGACAGGGGGCAGTTGCCGCCCTGCTCGACGGCCAGGTCGACGATGACGGAACCCGGCTTCATGGCTTTCACCGTTTCTTCCGAGATCAGCACGGGCGCGGCGCGGCCAGGGATCAGGGCCGTGGTGATAATGATGTCAGCCAGTTTCGCCCGTTCATGCACCAGTTCGGCCTGGCGCCGCATCCAGTCGGCCGGCATGGCGCGCGCATAGCCGCCCGAACCCTTGGCAATTTCTTTTTCTTCATCGGTCAGAAAGGGCACGTCGAGGAATTTCGCGCCCAGCGACTCGACCTGCTCCTTGACGGGCGGGCGCACATCGGACGCTTCGATGACGGCACCGAGGCGCTTGGCCGTGGCGATCGCCTGCAGGCCGGCCACGCCCACGCCCATGATCAGTACGCGCGCTGCCTTGACGGTGCCGGCCGCCGTCATCAGCATGGGCATGAAGCGCTGATAGGTATTGGCCGCCACCAGCACCGCCTTGTAGCCGGCGATATTCGCCTGCGAGGACAGCACGTCCATCGACTGCGCGCGCGTGATGCGCGGCACGGCCTCAAGCGCAAAGGCGGACAGGCCGGCCGTGGCCATGGCGGCGATATTGTCGGCGTCAAACGGGTTGAGCATGCCGATCAGCACGGTGCCGCTGGCCATCAAGGCCCGTTCAGCGGCATCGGGGGCGCGCACCTTAAGTACGATGGCGCAGCCATAGGCTTCCTGGGCGCTGCCGATCTGCGCACCGGCGGCGGCATACGCATCGTCGGGAATCGACGCTTGCAAGCCCGCTCCGGCCTGCACGACGATCTGATGCTTGGCGGCCAACTTCTTGACTGTCTCGGGCGTCGCTGCCACCCGCGTTTCACCAGGCCGTGTTTCGGCCGGTATGCCTATCCTCATGATGCCTCCGCTAATTAATAAACTGACTAGAATCTAACACGGAAAGCAGCGCGTTAAACGTTTATGAAGCAGCAACTTTTAGTTGTACGATACTAATTTCACCAGCATCCCCCAATTCGTTTCACCATGCGGCGCGGCGACCATATTGTGGGAAAAGTGTATCAATATCACCACAGTCTGGCGTGCGTGCATGCTTGTTTTGACCACGCGGAAAGCCTATATTAGCGGGCGTTTCCTGCCATCTTGCCGACTCAGCCCCCATGCTAGTGCGCGCCCCGGGAAAGACGTAAGTACCTCCCACCGCTGTTGACTAAAACGTTGTCATTTATCAATATCTCCGCGCAACAGAAGGCACGGTTCCAACTGCGCGCGCAGAACAAGATAAAATGTCGGCTCTTTCAAGGATGGAATCATGCCGAGAATCTGGAAACCCTCTGTCACCGTTGCCGCCATCGTCGAGCGCGACGGCCTGTTTTTATTGATTGAAGAAGAGACCAGCGAAGGCATCAAGCTCAATCAGCCGGCCGGTCACCTCGACCCGTTCGAGTCGCTGGAGCAGGCGGTGATCCGCGAAACGCTGGAAGAAGCGGCCTACGATTTCATCCCCACGGCACTGGTCGGCATGTATATGTCGCGCTATCAGTCACTGCGCACGGGCGAAGACGTGACCTATTTGCGCTTCACCTTTTGCGGCACGGCCGGCGCCGAGCATGACCGCCCGCTGGACGAAGGCATCATCCGCACCCTGTGGATGACGCGCGACGAACTGGCGGCATGCCAGGAACGCCACCGCAGCCCTCTGGTGCTGCAGTGCGTGGACGAATACCTGGCTGGCCGGCGCGCACCGCTGGCCCTGCTGCACACGCATGCGTCTGTCTTTAACAGCGCATAGCAACATTATCTAAAGTACACTGGAAAGCAAGATGAGCAAGAAGAAAGTCGTTATCGGCATGTCCGGCGGGGTCGATTCCTCGGTTGCCGCATGGATGCTGAAGGAACAAGGCTATGAAGTCATCGGCCTGTTCATGAAAAACTGGGAAGATGACGACGATTCGGAGTATTGCTCCACGCGCCAGGACTGGATCGATGCGGCCAGCGTGGCCGATGTCATCGGCGTCGATATCGAAGCCGTCAATTTCGCCTCCGAATACAAGGACCGCGTGTTCGCCGATTTCTTACGCGAGTACCAGGCCGGCCGCACGCCGAATCCGGACGTGCTGTGCAACGCCGAAATCAAATTCAAGGCTTTTCTTGACCACGCCATGACCCTGGGCGCCGACCTGATCGCCACCGGCCATTACGCGCGCGTGCGCCAGGCGCCCCAGGATGCCGGCCGCTATGAGCTGCTCAAGGCAGTCGACGCCAGCAAGGACCAAAGCTACTTCCTGCACCGGCTGAACCAGGCGCAATTGTCGAAGACCCTGTTTCCGCTCGGTGAAATCCCGAAGACGCAAGTGCGCAAGATCGCCGAACAACTGGCACTGCCGAACGCGCAAAAGAAAGATTCGACCGGCATCTGTTTTATTGGCGAGCGCCCGTTCCGCGAATTTTTGAACCGCTACCTGTCCTACCAGCCGGGCCCCATGAAAACGGCCGACGGCAAGACAGTGGGCGAGCACGTGGGCCTGAGTTTTTATACGCTGGGCCAGCGCAAGGGCATCGGCATCGGCGGCGTGAAGTCGTACCAGAATGCCGATGGCAGCAGCGACGCCTGGTATGTGGCGCGCAAGGATATCGCCAACAACACCCTGTGGGTGGTGCAGGGCCATGACCATCCGTGGCTGCTGTCGCCCGCCTTGACGGCGGACCAGGCCAGCTGGGTCGCCGGCACCGCGCCACAGGCAGGCGCCCTGTCCGCCAAGACGCGCTACCGCCAGGCCGACGTGGCTTGCCAGCTATTGCCGGATGGAAATGAACACTTCAGCCTGGCGTTTGACCAGGCGCAATGGGCCGTCACGCCGGGCCAGTCGGCCGTGCTGTATGACGGCGATGTGTGCCTCGGTGGTGGCATTATCGCCAGCGCGACGGGCCTGACCTGAAGTTAGTTTGGCTAGTATATTTTTACCAATCCAACTCAATAACAACGCCTGAGAAAATCGTAGCGAGCGGCAGTGAGTTGTGGCCGAGAAGCGCAACTGTACTTTAGTACGGGGGCGCCAAGCCAGTGAGCATCGCCGGCCGCAAATCGCGACGCGCAGTAGATTTTATCAAGTGTCTTTTACAGCGGCGGCCAGCGCCTGCTGCTTGCGCACCATGGCAATGACCGTGTTGCGCACGGTTTTCAACACGGTGTCGGCCATGAAGGGCTTGACGATGAAACCCGACACGCCCATCGCATGGGCCGCCTGCAGCGAGGCGGCGTCAATGCCGCCCGAGACCATGAAAATGAGCGTCTTCGGATACTGGGCGCGGATGGTTTGCACCACATTGCTCCCGTCTTCCACCTGCTCGCGCGCGATGCAGACGAAATGCGGGTGGTGCTTGACCAACAGCGCCAGTCCCAGCGCACTGGTATGCGTCTGCCCGCAGACATCGTAGCCGCCATCGGTCAGGACCGTGTTCAGCAGGCCGCGCGCCACGGCGCTGCTATCGATCAGGACTGTTTTTAACATCATGATTTACTTCCCTTGCTTGATTGTTCTTGTCTTGCGCCGTGCCTTACTTTTCCCACACCAGCTTGTTCCAGGTCACGCCTAAAGTCACGTCCGTCTTGAGCGCGACTAACTTTCTTGAAAGATACAGTATTTCCCGCTCTTTTCGCAGGCTTTCGCCCAGCGCACCGGGCAAAATCCCCGCGCCGGCCATCACGGCGTCGATATTGCCGTAGGCGCGCAACAGTTTCGCGCCCGTTTTCAGGCCAATCTTCGACACGCCGGGGATGCTGTCGGTGACGTCGCCCATCAGCGCCAGCAGGTCGGGCAGCAGTTCCGGCGGCACGCCGAACTTTTTCTCGACCCAGGCGCGGTCGTGCCAGATACCCTTGAAATGATCCCACACCAGCGCGCCGTGGGCGATCAAGCCATGTAAATCCTTGTCCGTGGTGGCGATGACGGCCGCGCCGCGCCCTTCTTGCAGCCAGCGCATGACGGCAGTACCGATCACGTCGTCGGCCTCGACTCCGGCAATACTCACGACATTTAGGCCGAAGCTGGCCAGGGTGGCATAGAAGCCGGGCAAGGCGTCGCGCAGCACCTGTGGCATGGGCTGACGCCCCTCGCGGTAACCGGCATACAGAGCGTGGCGCCAGGTGTTGCCGCCAAAATCGAAGGCCGGCAGGATATGCGTCGGCTCATGATCATTGATGAGGGTGCGCAACGACGACAACGCATGGCGCAGCGCGATTTCCGCCTTCAGGTCGGAATCGGGTTCAGGACTGGCTTCGTAGACGCGGCGTACGATATTCAAGCCGTCGATAGCGAGGAGTCTGGCCATACGATAAGTAGATGCTGATTGAATCGGGCATTTTACCGTATGACACAAGCACGATTGCCAGCCAATTCCGCTTGGCAGGTTTTACGCGGCGTAACAACGCCTAACAAAACCGTCGCGAGCGCAAGTCAATTGCGGCTAAGGAGCGCAACCGTACTCAAGTACGGTGAGCATCGCAGGCCGCAAGTGGCGACGCGCAGTAGGTTTGCTTAGGCGTTCTCATTTGGCAAAATCGTAGGGTCCGCCACGTTCGAGCGCCCGCTGGTAGGCCGGGCGCGCGTGGATGCGCTGCAGGAATGCCGTCAACTTTGGCAGTCGCTCATCGAGTCCGCCGCGCATGGCGGCCGCTTCCAGCGGAAAGCTCATCTGGATGTCGGCCGCCGTGAATTCATTGCCGGCAAACCATTTGGCGCTTTCCAGCTGCGCTTCCATGTAGGCCAGTTGGCTGTTGAGATTAGGCATGATGAAGCTACTCTTGACCTTGCTGGCGATGCCGCGCGCGATCGGCTTGACGAAAAATGGCATGGGCGACGATTCGACCTTGTCGAATACCAGTTTCATCAGCAGCGGCGGCATGGCCGAGCCTTCCGCGAAATGCAGCCAGTAGGTCCAGCGCAGCTTCTCCGGCGTGCCCGCCGCCGGTATCAAGCGGCCATTGCCGTAGCGTTCGACCAGGTACTCGATGATGGCGCCCGATTCGGCGATCGTGTTGACGCCATCGGTGATCACGGGCGACTTGCCCAGGGGATGGACGGCTTTTAAAGAAGCCGGCGCCAGCATGGTTTTCGGATCACGCTGATAGCGCTTGACCTCGTAGTCGAGGCCCAGCTCCTCGAGCAGCCAGAGTACGCGCTGCGAGCGCGAATTGTTCAAATGGTGGACGACGATCATGGTTTTTCCCGTTAGGCGGTGGTTGAGTTCTAGTATAGCCGGGACGGGAAAATCGCGGTGGCGCGGGCGGCAGAGCAAACTAAATTGCAAAAAACAATATTTTTAATTGATAACTTCTCAATCTTGCCTTATCTTGTTTTGTTTCCAATAAGCAAGGAAGCTCTCTGTGGATTTCGACACAAACAACAACACGCCGCAACGCGCAGCCATTACCTTCAGCGCCACCGGCAGCGAATACTTCCGCATCTGGATCGTCAACCTGCTGCTGAGCATCGTTACCCTCGGCATTTACTCGGCCTGGGCCAAGGTGCGCCGCAACCGCTACTTCTATTCCAGCACCCACCTGGCCGGCAGCAGCTTCGAATACCATGGCAATGCACTCGCCATTCTGAAGGGCCGTATCGCGGCCCTGGTCCTGATCGGCGGCTACAACCTCGCCTTCCAGATCTCGCCCGTCGTGGGCTTGGTCATGCTCGTACTGATGATGGCCGTCATGCCATGGCTGGTCTGGAAAAGTCTGCAATTCAAGCTCTACAACACCAGCTACCGGGGCATACGCTTCGGTTTCGGCGGCAGCGCCAAGGAAGCTTACACATACTTCCTGTGGCTACCCATCCTCAATACCTTCACCCTGGGCTTGATGACGCCTTTCCTGCACCAGCGCCTGAAGCGCTTCCAGCATACGCATAGCCGCTTCGGCACCCGCAACTTCAGCTTTGACGCCAGCGTCGGCAGCTTCTACAAGACCTATCTGCTGTTCTTCGCCCTGCTGCTGGCCGGTTTCCTGGTACTGATCTTTGTCGTCTTCGCCAGTGTCTTCGCCGCCTTCAGCGCCAATGCCAATGACGTCACCAAGGCTGGCAGCATCTTTGGCGCCGTGGCCGCCCTGTATGCCTGGGCCTTCATCGTGCTGCCACTGTTCCTCACCATGATCCAGAACCTGATCTGGAACCACACGCGTTTGCAGCAGCACCAGTTCCAGTCGCAGCTGACATGGGGCCGCACCACCTTCATCATGCTGACCAACTTGCTGGGCATCGTCGTCACCCTGGGCCTGTTTTCGCCATTCGCCCATGTACGCTGGCTGAAATACCGGCTGGAAGCGACTTCCATGCTGGTGTACGGCAGCCTCGATGCCTTTGTCACAGCCACCGGAGAGCAGGTATCTGCCACTGGCGAAGGCATGGTCGACCTGCTGGACTTCGACCTGTCGCTGTAAGCATGGACGCCAACACGCAAGCGAACCACGCGCCCCTGGCCGCCCGCTATTTCGACGGCCAGAGTTCGCGCCTGTACCACGTGACACTGTCCGTGCGCGATGGCGTGGCCGTGCTGGCGGGCGACGTCGAGCGCAGCTGCCCGCTAGGCGAGCTGCATGTGTCCGAACGCAGCAGCCACGCCGTGCGCAAGGTCAGCTTTCCCGACGGCGCCTATCTGGAAATCGCCGACCAGACGGCCTTCAACGCATTGCTGCACGACACGCACCACCGCGACGGCTGGGTGGTGCGGCTGCAGCAAAGCTGGCGCGGCGCCCTGCTGGCCACGGTGGCCACCGTGCTGGCGCTGTGGCTCAGCTATCAGTACCTGCTGCCGGTCGTGGCGAAAGGCATCGCCTATGCGATTCCCCAGTCCGTCGAGCGCCAGCTGGGCCAGGGCGTGCTCGATATCCTCGACCAGCACGTGTTTGCCGCGAGCAAGCTCGATACGGCACGCCAGCAAGCCTTGCGCAGCCAGTTCGCGCGCCTGTCCACGCCCGGCGACAGCACGCCCGAGCACCGCATCGTTTTCCGCAAGAGCAAGATCGGTCCGAACGCGTTTGCCCTGCCGTCGGGCGATATCGTGCTGACCGATGACATGGTGGAACTGCTGCCGGACGATGTCGCCATCATGGGCGTGCTGGCGCATGAGCTGGGCCATTTGCAGCAGCGCCACCTGACGCGGCGCATCATCCAGACCTCGGCCGTGGGCGCCGGTGCGGCACTGCTGTTTGGCGACGTGTCGACGCTGGTGGCAACCGTGCCGCCGCTGCTGCTGGACTTGAAGTATTCACGCGACGTCGAACGCGACGCGGACGACTACGCCATTACCATGCTGCGCCAGAACGGCATAGCGCTGGAACACCTGGCGCAAGTCTTTGTCGCCTTGGGCAAGCTGGAACAGGGCACGCCTTACCTGTCGAGCCATCCGGCCAGCGCCGAACGGATCGAACGCATCCGCGCCGCACAGCGTTGAAGCCGCGCGGCGTCCAGCGGGCGCCGCGTTTTTTCCGCCATCACCTTACGCAAATCAAAGGTAGCCTCGACCTTATCATTCCGACTTCACCGCAGTGCCCATGCGCCCAATACCCTTTCGCTAGCTGACCTTCATTGCCACGGCCGCCATCTTTGCCCTGTGCCGGGCTTACTATGCATATTAATGACGATCCCCGCTGGCCGGTGCGCTGCCTGCAGTCGCAAAGCTGTCGCACGCAACTGCCGCCCGTATTCGGCCGCTACTGCCCCAAGGCCCAGCCAGCGTCGTTCCAGCGCCTGGGTCGATACGGTCGCTGCATAAGCGAAGCAATACCACTTAATAACCACTTGCGCAAAAACCCAAATCCAATACAATACCAAAACAAATACAAAACCAAGGCAGCTTTTGCGGTGAGCGCCACGATGCGCCACCACGGTGCCAAAATGCGTATGCCGTCGTCAAAATAAATACCGGAGGAGTTGCAGCATGGAGCAGGGTTTGCGCGAGAAAGCAGGACAGTTGTTCATGGTGGGCTTCGACGCCCTGCAGGCGGACGAGCATATCAAGACCTTGATACGGCAAAAGAAGGTGGGCGGCGTGATCCTGTTCCGCCGCAACGTGCACACGCCCGCGCAGGTATCGGCCCTGTGCCGCGAGCTGCAAGAAATCAACGCGGAGGTATCCGACACGCCGCTGCTGATCGCCATCGACCAGGAAGGCGGCATGGTGATGCGCATCGAGCAGGGCGTCACGCCGATACCTGCGGCCATGGCCTTCCAGGCAGCGGGCTCCATCGAAGACTGCGAGCGCATGAACCAGATCAGCGGCGATGAGATGCGCCAGCTCGGCATCAATATGCTGCTCGCCCCCGTGCTGGACGTGAACAACAACCGCAACAACCCCGTCATCGGCGTGCGCGCGTATGGCGAAGATGCCGCTACCGTCATCGACTACGGCATGGCTGCCATGCGCGGCCAGCGCGCCAGCGGCGTGGCCGTCACTGCCAAGCATTTCCCCGGCCACGGCGACACGGCCATCGACACGCATTACGCCATGGCGCTGGTGCCGCACGACAAGGAACGCCTGCACGCCGTGGAACTGGCCCCCTTCCGCGCGGCCATCGCCGGCGGCGTGGACGCCATCATGACGGCGCACGTGGTCTTCCCCGCTTTTGAGGCCGATACCAGCGTGCCGGCCACCCTGTCCAAAGGCGTGCTGACGGACTTGCTGCGCGGCGAATTGAAATACCAGGGCGTGGTCATTACCGATTGCCTGGAAATGGCAGCCATTGCCGACGGCATCGGCATCGCCCAGGGTGCCATCGCGACCTTGCAGGCAGGCGCCGACATCGTCCTGATCTCGCACCGCGAAGCGCAGCAAACGGCTGCCATCGAGGCCGTCATCGCCGCCGTGGAACGCGGTGACATCGCCATGGCGCGCATCGACGCAGCGCTCGCGCGCGTCGCTGAACTCAAGCGCAACCGCGCCGTGTGCGACTGGCGCACGCGCCCCGTGGTTCCGCCCGCACTGATGCAAGCGTCTGCCATGGCACTGTCGCAGCGACTGCAAACAGCGGCCTTGCGCGTGCAAGGCGCGTACCGCCCGCTTGACCCTGGCCTGCCCGTGACCCTGCTGACGGTAGAAGTGCGCTCGCGCAGCGAAATCGACGAAGTGGCGCTGGGCCGCAACAAGGAAGCGCGCAGCTCGATGCTGCCGGCGCTGCTCGCAGCGGGCCTGGACGTGCGCGAATATGCACTGTCGGCTGAAGCGCTGGACGAGGAAGTGGCTGCCGCCATTGCTTTTGCGCAAGGCGCGCAACAAATCGTGCTGCAAACGTATAACGCCATGTTCATCGACGGCCAGCGCCGCCTCATCGACGCCCTGGCGCAAGATAAACTGTGGCTGGTAGCGGGCCGTTTGCCCTACGACCTGGATCTGGCGCCACAGGCGCAAGGCCGCCTGGCTGCCTTTGGCTGTCGCCCGGCCGCGCTGGCACCAGTCGTCGACAAGCTGGCCGGCAAGACCTAGCGCTGTAGCGGCGTAAAAAAACCCGCAGCAGCGGGTTTTTTTCGTTCAGGGCCGCGTGACAGGCGGCAAGGCAGCCACCGCCAGCAAGGCAAATGGCCCGAGGACCAGGCCGATGCAGAACCAGAATCGCGCGTGGCGGCCACGCCGGCTGGCCAGCAAGCAGGCAGCAAGCGCAAACAAAAACATGAAGATCAAGAGTATCGCCATTGCCACTCCTTGCTATGCGCACAGTCCAGTGTAGCCGACGGGCGCACCGGTGGCTACACGTATATCAGCCTTAGCGCCGCACCTGCATCAGGATCACGCGCTTGCTGCTGCCATCGGCCGGCGGCGTGGCGGACGGCGGCGGGCTGTCGCAAGAGCCACAGGAACCGCAGCCGCTGGCGCAACCGGCTGCCACCTTGAACAAGGTCGACATTTTCGCCTCATCGAAGCTGCAGCGCACCAGGCCACGCACGATGGCGCGGCGCACGCCAGCGGGCAGATACCTGGTCGAAAAGTGCAGCAGCGCGGCGGCGACGATCAGGGCGACAATGAGGGTTTGCCACATGCTTTTCTCCTAAGCGCCCAGCAACAGGGCGAGGCGATACGTGATGAACGAGGCGGCGTAAGCGAGGGCGAACATATAGCCGGCCATCAGCAGCGAATAGCGCCAGCCACCCGTTTCGCGTTTCACCACGGAGAGGGTGGACAGGCACTGCGGCGCGAACACATACCAGGCCAGCAGCGACAGTGCGGTGGCCATCGACCACGAATGGGCAATCAGCGGCTCCAGAGTGGTGGCCAGCGCATCGCCCGTTTGCGACAGCGCATACACGGTGCCCAGCGCGCCGACGGCCACTTCGCGCGCCGCCATGCCCGGCACCAGCGCGATGCAGATCTGCCAGTTGAAACCGATGGGCGCGAAGATCACTTCCAGGCTGCGGCCCAGAATGCCGGCCAGGCTGTAATAGATAGGCGGATGAATCGCATTGTCCGGCGCGCCGGGGAAGGTGCTGAGGAACCACAGGATGATCATCAGGCTCAGGATGATGGTACCGACGCGCGTCAGGAATATCTTCGCGCGCTCCCACAGGCTGACGGACAAGTTCCGCAGATGCGGCCAGTGGTAGGCCGGCAGTTCCAGCATCAGCGGCTGCTTGCTGCGCACACCCATGCTGCGCTTCATGACCCAGGCCACGGCCATGGCCGAGATGATGCCGGCGAAGTACAGGACAAACAGCACCAGGCCTTGCAGGCTCAGATAGCCCCACACCTGGCGCTGCGGGATGAAGGCGGCGATGATCAGCGCATACACGGGCAGGCGCGCCGAGCATGTCATCAGCGGCGCAATCATGATGGTGACCAGGCGGTCGCGCGGGTTCTGGATGGTGCGCGCCGCCATCACGCCGGGAATGGCGCAGGCAAAGCTCGACAGCAGCGGGATGAAGGCGCGGCCCGACAGGCCCACGCCACCCATCAGACGGTCCAGCAGGAAGGCCGCGCGCGGCAGGTAGCCGCAGTCTTCCAGGCTGAGAATAAAGAAGAACAAAATCAGGATTTGCGGCAGGAATACCAGCACGCTGCCGACGCCGCCGATGATGCCTTCCACCAGCAAGCTTTTCAGATGGCCGTCGGGCATGTTCGCTGTCAGCAAGGCGCCCAGGTGGCCCACGCCATCGGTGATCATTTCCATCGGCGTGGCGGCCCAGGCAAACACCGCCTGGAAGATCAGGAACATCAGCACGGCCAGGATGATGGGGCCGAACACGGGGTGCAGCACCACGTCATCAATTTTTTCTGTCAGGTTGCCCGTGTCGGCGCTGTCGTTGCTGACGGCGGCCAGGATGCGGCGCACTTCGCGCTGGGTTTCTTCAACGGTGATGGCATCGATGGCGGCCAGCGGTTTCGCTTGCACGGCCGGCAGCGGCAGCATGGCGTCAATCGCGCCCAACAAAGCTTTTTCGCCATCATGCTGCACCGCGACGGTTTCCACCACGGGCATGTCCAGTTCCCGTGACAGCTTGGCCGTATCGATGCGCATGCCGCGCTTGCGCGCTACGTCCGTCATGTTCAGCGCCAGCAGCATGGGCAGGCCCAGGCGTTTGACTTCCAGCACCAGACGCAAGTTCAGGCGTAAATTGGTGGCGTCAACCACGCAGATGATGGCGTCCGGACGCGCTTCCCCCTTGCGCACGCCTCCCACCACGTCGCGCGTGATGGCTTCGTCGGGCGTAGTGGCGGACAGGCTGTAGGCACCCGGCAAATCGAGCAGGCGCACGGGCTTGCCAGCGGGCGAAGTGAAATGCCCTTCCTTGCGTTCGATGGTCACGCCAGCGTAGTTCGCCACTTTCTGGCGCGCGCCCGTCAGGCGGTTGAAGAGGGCAGTCTTGCCGCAGTTCGGATTGCCCAGCAAGGCAATTTGTGGCTGATGCAGCGGCTTATGCAAGCCCGCATCGACAATAGTTTCGACAGCACCCATGGTCATTCCGGTTGAAGCAGCGGTTGAATCGTCACCAGCGCCGCTTCGAAGCGGCGCAGTGCGAACGTGGCATTGCCGACCTTGATGGCCAGCGGATCGCCGCCGGGAATGCCGCGCTTGAGCATGCGCAGTCGTTCGCCAGGAACAAAACCGAGCTCCATCAAGCGGCGGGCGAGGTCGACGCCGTCGTCCGTCTGTCCTGCCGTGTAGGGAGTGATATGCAACACCGTGCCGCTCTGGCCGACTGCCAGCGCGTCGAGCGTCATCGAGGGTGGAACTAGAGTCATGAGCAAATTCCGTTCAAATTAAACACACCGGGGACATACTGCGGCGCGCGGCGCATCGCGTTTGACTTGGCTGTTGTGAGGTAAACGCAACTGTTGCGCTTTACCGACAAGCGGCCTTTCAAACTGTCCAGACGGCGACCATCCGAAACAATACCAGCATTATAAACATGAATGCGAATTGTTTTTATTTGCCCCGGAGAGTAGCCCCTGTCAAGGGCTAGGCCATGGACCAGAAGCACATATCGACATGCCACACCTGGCCGCTAAGCGCCGCACGCCAGATCAAAATCGCTTGCATTGTCCTGCGCTTTGCGCGACAATGAAACTTAATGATAATGATTCTCATTAAAACACTAGCAACAATGCTTTGAGAACCTAGTGTCCATTCATCATCCAGCCAGAAGGTGCATCAATGATTGTATGTGTCTGCAACAACATATCTGATCGTGAAATCCGTCAAGCCGTCGATCTTGGCCTGTCGAGCATGGCCGAACTGCGCCGCGACCTGGGCGTGGCCACCTGCTGCGGCAAATGCCACACCTGCGCGCGCGACGTGCTGAACGATCACCTGGGCGCCACCGCAGTGATGCAAGAAACAGTATTGATGCGAGCGTAATGATGCGAGCTGTACTGACAAACTGAAGAAAGCGACGACCGCCATGACGATGATGCCCCCGCCCGTAACGGTGCAGGCCGTGCAACAATTTGCCGACTTCGACAAGAAGCGCAACAAGTTTGCGCCGCTGATGGCCATCGTCGTTCTGCATATCGCCGGCTTTTACGCCATCCAGAGCGGCCTGCTGAGCCGCGTCGTCACGGCAACCATACCGACCATCACCACCATCAGCATCATCGCCCCGCCAGCGCCGCCCAAGCCGCCGGCAGCGTCGGTGCCAAAAACCGTCGAACTGAGCGCTCCCGTGCCGCGCGCCGTGATCCCGCCACTGCCGCTGATCGCCGTGGCGCCGAGCGAACCGACGATCACGCCGCCACAACCGACGCGTGCCGAAGCAGCCCCCGTGGCCACAGCCGCGCCGGCAGCACCATCGACACCGGCGCCCTCACCACCGGCGCCAGCGGCACCGCGCACCGTCAACAGCGTCGAATACGTCAAGGCACCGCAACTGATCTACCCGAATTTGTCGCGCCGTCTGGGCGAGAGCGGTACCGTGGTATTGCGCATCCTGATCAATGAAAAGGGCTTGCCTGAGCAAATCCTGGTGCATAAATCTAGCGGCTACGGCAATCTCGATGAAGCGGGCCGCCAGGCTGCGCAGCGCGCGCTGTTCAAGCCGATGATAGAGAACGGCAAACCCATGTCCGTGTATGTGCTGGTGCCACTGACCTTCCAACTGAGCTAACCTTCCGGCAGGCAGCGCAGCGGGTGTGCCCTGCTGGCTTTTCTGCAGCGTGTTTTCTGTACCAATCAAGCAACTGCTTGTTTCAGTCTGCCAGCCTACATCCCCGGGCCAGGCAGACTTTTTTTTGCCACAGCCCACTATGGGGTCAGACCCTCAACACCGCCAACGCAAAGTTCAGCGCCAACGTCGCCGGGGGTCTGACCCCAGCCCTACGCCCCCCTTTTTTAGATCTCCGCCCACATCCTGAGCAGGTTGTGATAATGGCCCGTCAAGCCCACCGTCGCCGGTGAGTCGCCGTGCTCGCCACGCACATTCTGGATGTTCTGATCGAGCTCGAACAACATGCTGCGCTTCCAATCCTCGCGCACCATGCTTTGCGTCCACAGAAAAGAGCAGATGCGCTCGCCGCTGGTGACGGGCAGCACCTGATGCACGCTGCTCGACGGATACACGATCACGTCGCCGGCCGGCAGTTTCACTTCATGCGTGCCGTAGGAATCGACCACCACCAGTTCACCGCCTTCATACTCGTCCGGCTCGCTCAGAAACACAGTCGACGAGACGTCGGCGCGCATCGACTGCATGCCGTTTTTCGGCGTGCGGATAGCGCCGTCAATATGCAGGCCATAGTGCTCGCCACCGGCGTAGCTATTGAAGAATGGCGGCAGGATGCGCAGCGGCAGCACGGCCGAAAAAAACAGTGGATTGGCCATCAATGCGCGGCTGACGATCTCGCCCAGCTCCAGCGCCAGCGGCGAGCCCTCGGCCAGTTGGCGGTTGCGCTTGACCTGCGCCCCTTGCGCCCCGACGCTGGCGCGCCCATCGACCCAGTCCGTCTGCGCCAGACGCTGGCGAAACTGCGTGACCTGTTCCGGCGTCAGCACGCCGGGTATATGCAGCATCATTTTGCTATCCTTTTTTCAGTAAAATCGCTGCCCGATTATCGCATCGCCGACGGCGGCCAAGAATACGTCAAAGCAAGAACGGCGCAAATATTTTCGCCCGTTTCAAGGCCGCCAAGCACACACGCCAACGGCAACAAAGTGGCAGCAGGAACGCGAATGAGAATGGCCTTCATTTTCCTTCACAAATAAAAAACGGAAAGATCGGACAATCCATTTGAGAATGGGTTTTATTCGCACGTTATTTACGTTAAAAAGACGGAAAAATACCGTTTCCCGCCCGAAATCGCCGATATTTTGCGCTATTATGCGGGCATAGCGAGACCAAAAAACTGCGCGCCACCAGGCAGCCATGTGCCACCCGGCAGTGAACGCCAGCAGCCTCCGGTTTCATCATCAAACGCGACACAGAACAAAGGACATCCCATGAAGGGCGATAAAGAAGTCATCCGTATGCTCAACGCACAGCTCACCAATGAACTGTCGGCCATCAACCAGTACTTCCTGCATGCACGCATGTACAAGCACTGGGGCCTGGAAAAGCTGGGCAAGAAAGAATACGAAGAATCGATCGGCGAAATGAAACACGCCGACAAGCTGATCGACCGCATCCTGATGCTCGACGGCCTGCCGAACCTGCAAGCGCTGCATAAGTTGCTGATCGGCGAGAACACGCCGGAAATGCTGGAATGCGACTTGAAACTGGAACGCGCCGCGCACGCCACCGTCAAGGAAGGCATCGCCATCAGCGAAAAAGCCGGCGACTACGTCTCGCGCGACCTGTTCCTGATGATCCTGGAAGACACGGAAGAGCACATCGACTGGCTCGAAACGCAGATCGACCTGATCGCCAAAGTCGGCATCCAGAACTACCTGCAAAGCCAGATGGCTGTGGAAGAGTAAAGCTTCGGCAGTAGCGTAAAAAAACCGGCATGCGTGCCGGTTTTTTTACGTCTGTACTCAGGGCTGTCCGGCGCCTTGGCGCCCGCTGTCGGCGATTGCCCGGCCTTCGACGCGCGACCGCTCAGCGCACGCTCACTGCGGCACGGTATCCTTGAACGATTGTCGCTCGGACAGTTTGTCGAACAGACGTGCCAGCGCCGGATGCGCGGCGCGCCAGTCGATTTCCGGGAAGCGGAAGCTGAGCCAGTCCAAGGTGCAACCCACGGCCACGTCGGCCAGCGTATAGTTCTTGCCGGCGCAATACGCACTCTCGCCCAGACGCGTTTCCAGCGCTGCGAGACCCAGGATGATCTTGTCGAGCTGGCGCGCGATCCAGGCCGCGCTTTGCTGCTCGGGCGGACGCTGCGTGCGCTCCAGGCGCACCAGCACGCCTGCATCGAGGATGCCGTCGGCCAGCGCTTCCCAGTTCTTGATATCGGCGCGCTCGCGGCCATTGCCGCCGGCAGGCAGCAACTTGCACACTGGCGTCAGCGTGTCGAGGTATTCGACGATGACTTTCGAATCGATCAAGGTGCTGCCATCCTCCATCACCAGGCAGGGCACCTTGCCCAAGGGATTGGCCTGCGCGATGCGGGTTTCTGGCACCCACACGTTTTCCAGCTCAAAAACATAGTCGAGCTTTTTTTCCGCCAGCACAATACGGGCTTTGCGGACATACGGGCTGGCGAGGGAGCCGATCAGTTTCATAGGTACTTTAAGGTAAAGGAGCAGCGAGCAGTATAACATCGGCGGCAGCGGCGTTTGGTCGCACGCGCCCAGCGGTCCGCATAGTGTGGCAGGCATGCCGCATCGAGTCCGGATTCGTCCGAAATGGCGGCCATCGGCAGCCGACCGACGGCTAGCGAACGGCCAGCGGTGGTAAAATCGGCATTTATCTGTGGCGCCGAAAAATTGCTTAATTGCAATAATCCTACCCTCCCCGCGCGCCACACGCCAACCGTTTCTTTAACTTGCGTCCGCTCTCATGACTTCTATCACTCCGTATTCCACGCTGTCGGCCCTGTCTCCGCTCGATGGCCGCTATGCCAGCAAGACCGATCTGCTGCGCCCGATCCTGTCCGAAGCCGGTTTCATGCACCACCGCGTGAAAGTGGAAATCTCCTGGCTGCAAGCACTATCGCAAGCCGGCTTCGCCGAAATCAAGCCTTTCTCGGCAGAAGCGAGCGCCTTGCTCGACAAGATGGCGGCGGATTTCTCGGAAGCCGACGCGGCCCGCATCAAGGCCATCGAAGCGGTCACCAACCATGACGTCAAGGCCGTCGAGTACTGGCTGAAGGAACAAGTGGCGGACGTGCCGGAACTGGTGGCGGCATCGGAATTCATCCATTTCGCCTGCACCTCGGAAGACATCAACAACACCTCGCACGGCATGATGCTGAAAGCCGCACGCGATGGAGTGATGCTGCCCGCATTGCAGGGCCTGGTGGCCAAGCTGACGCAGATCGCGCACGACAATGCCGACGTGCCGATGCTGTCGCGCACGCACGGCCAGACGGCCAGCCCGACCACCCTGGGCAAGGAGTTTGCCAACGTCGTGGCACGTTTGCAGCGCGCGGTGAAACGCATCGAACAGGTGGAAATCCTCGGCAAGATGAATGGCGCCGTCGGCAACTACAACGCCCACCTGTCGGCCTACCCCGGCTTCGACTGGCCGGCCTTCTCGCAGGCCGTCATCGAACAGCGCCTGGGCCTGGTCTTCAACCCGTACACCATCCAGATCGAGCCGCACGACTACATGGCCGAACTGTTCGATGCCTTCGCGCGCGCCAACACGATCCTGCTGGACCTGAACCGCGACATCTGGACCTACGTGTCGCTGGGCTACTTCAAGCAAAAACTGAAAGCCGGCGAAATCGGTTCGTCGACCATGCCGCACAAGGTCAACCCGATCGACTTTGAAAACTCCGAAGGCAACCTGGGCCTGGCCAACGCCGTGCTGAAACACCTGTCGGAAAAACTGCCCGTCTCGCGCATGCAGCGCGACTTGACCGATTCGACCGTGCTGCGCAACATCGGCGTGGGCCTGGGCTACACCCTGCTGGCGTATGACAGTTGCCTGCGCGGCCTGAACAAGCTGGAAGTGAACCACGCGCGTCTGGCGCAAGACTTGGACGCCACCTGGGAAGTGCTGGCCGAGCCCGTGCAAACCGTGATGCGCCGCTATGGCATCGAAAATCCGTACGAGCAACTGAAAGAATTGACGCGCGGTAAGGGCATCTCGAAAGAGGCGCTGCAAACCTTCGTCAATGGCCTGGCCATCCCGCAAGACGCCAAGCAAGTGCTGCTGAGCATGACGCCAGCTAACTACATCGGCATCGCAGCGCAATTGGCCAAGGCGATCTAAGCGAGCACCGCGATCCGCATCAGGCAGATCCACTCCCGCAGGGCGGCCAGCGCACAAACGCCGCCCGCCCTGTAATGGCGTTCAGTTAGTGTGTTAGTGAAGCTATTTTTAGCCCAAGAACCAGGACTGGGGTTAGCGAATTTACTGGCGCTCATAAATCACGCCAAAATCCTTAACTGAACGGCATTACCGCCCGCCCTGCGGTTTTTCCAGTCATCTTTCTTATAGAATTAGCAGCACGCAGCGCAATTTGATTTTCTTTGGTATATTAAGGCCAATTAGTCCTGACACGTACTACTTTCAAGAAAGCCGCCGATGCAACGCTACACGACCACCGCCATCCTCCTGCACTGGCTAAGTGCCCTGCTGATCATCAGCGCCTTTGTCATGGGCCTGGTCATGACAGACATTCCCGGCTTGACGCCCACCAAACTCAAATATTTCTCCTGGCACAAATGGCTGGGCATAACTGTGCTCGCCGTCGCCGCCATCCGCCTGCTGTGGCGCAAGGCCAACGTGCCGCCGCCGCACCCGTCGAGCATGCTTGCCTGGCAAAAAAAGGCGGCCGACGCCGTGCACGTGCTGCTGTACCTGCTGATCTTCGCCGTACCCATTTCAGGCTACCTGTACACCCTGGCGGCCGGCGTGCCGGTCATCTATCTGGGCCTGTTCCAGCTGCCGGTCATCATGGCGCCGAACCCCGAGCTTAAGCCACTTCTAAAAGAGATTCATTATGTTCTGAACATGACGATGGCCGCCGCCGTGGCCGCCCATGTGCTGGCAGCGCTGAAACACCATTTTATCAACCGCGATGGCGTACTTAAACGCATGCTGCCATAACGTCCTCCCTTTGCTCACTGAAACACAGGAAAAAACAAGATGAACACCACCCAACGCATCGTCCTCGCTTCCCTGCTGGGCCTATCCGTGGCCGCCACCGCGGCCACCGTGCTGAAAGTCGATCCCGCCAAGACCAGCGTGTCGGCCGCGTTCAAGCAAATGAACGTCCCCGTGGAAGCGAAGTTCAAGAAATTCAATATCGCCATCGATTACAACCCGGCCACGCCGGATGCCTCGAAAGCGTCAGTTGAAATCGACACGGCCAGCATCGATATCGGCGACCCGGAGTACAACAAGGAAGTGGCCAAGAAAGAATGGTTCAACTCGGCCCAGTTCCCGAAAGCCACGTTTGTCTCGAGCAGCATCAAGGCCGCCGGCGCCGGCAAGCTGACCGTGAGCGGCAAACTGAGCATCAAGGGCAAGACCAGCGACGTGAGCTTCCCCATGACGGTGAAAGCCGATGGCGGCAAATACGCATTTGACGGCGCCCTGCCGATCAAGCGCCTGACCTACAACATCGGCGAAGGCGAGTGGAAAGACACCAGCATGGTTGCCGATGAAGTCACCATCAAATTCCACGTCGCCGCCCAGTAACACCTGAGAAAACGTCCATGGCTGCGTTGCTCTTGCCCGGTTTTCCACCTTGTGCTTTTCGTACTGCACCAGGCAAGGCGCCTTGTCCTGAACGTTTTTCAGTCGTTACCAAAAACAACCCCACCACCTGTTCAACTATAGGATCTGCATGAAATTTTCGCACTTGATGATCGCCGTGCTGGCCGCTGCCAGCGCTGGTTCGGCCATGGCCGCCGCCGACACCTACAACCTCGACCCGACGCATACCTTCCCCAGCTTTGAAGCCGATCACATGGGTCTGTCCGTCTGGCGTGGCAAGTTCAACAAAACCAAGGGCAGCGTGACACTGGACCGTGCCGCCAAGACAGGCAGCCTGGACCTGGTCATCGATGCCGATTCGATCGATTTCGGCTTCGACGCCATGAACACGCACGCAAAAAAAGCGGACATGTTCAACGTGGAAAAATTCCCGGCAATCACTTACAAGAGCACGTCGTTCAAGTTCAACGGCGATCAGCTGGTGGAAGTGAACGGCGAACTGACCCTGCTGGGCGTGACCAAGCCCGTCACATTGAACGTGAGTAAATTCAAGTGCATCATGCACCCGCGCTACAAGCGCGAAGTGTGCGGCGCTGACGCCAGTGCGCAATTCAAGCGCAGCGACTTTGGCCTGAACTACGGCATGCCGGCGTTCTCGCCGGAAGTCAAGCTGGCCATCCAGGTAGAAGCGATCAAGGCCGATTAAGGCTGATTAAGCACGGCCTTGCAGCATGACAAGCCCGCCTCGCTGCACGCAGCCAGGCGGGCTTTTGCATGCGCGACGCAAGGGCGCTGGACTTTTTATGCTGCGGCTTATGCTGCGGCATCAATATCACCTGGCGCCAAGGCAAGTACGCACAAATACCACGGCGCTGGCACCGGGAAAATGACACTGGCAAGCGGCTCCTGCCACTGCACCACTGGAAGTTGTGTCCATTAAAACAAATAAATGCAACCATGCCGCCCGGAAAATGTGATTGACTAGTGCGAGTTCGATACGGATACTATGCCTCGCCCGCTGAGAAAAACACTGGGTACACGTTGGTTCCGCCTTCCCACCATGTAAAAAGACTAGAACTCGAATGAAAAAATCTTTAATCGCGCTCGCCATCCTGAGCAACTTCGCACACGCCGACGAAGGCATGTGGATGCCCCAACAGCTGCCACAAGTAGCCAAGGAACTGAAAGCGGCCGGACTGAAACTCGATCCGACCACCCTGACCAAACTGACCGAGTTCCCGATGGGTGCCATCGTCAGCCTGGGCGGCTGCTCGGCCTCGTTCGTCTCGCCGCAAGGCCTGGTTGCCACCAACCACCATTGCGTCTACAACAGCGTGGCGGTCAATTCGACCAAAGAGCGCGATTTGCTGGCTAACGGCTTCCTGGCCAAGACGTTCGCGGAAGAATTGCCGGCCGCTCCTGGTAGCCGCATCTTCGTCACCTCGGCCGTGACCAATGTCAGCGACAAGATCATCAGCGCCGACGTAGCCAAGCTGCAAGGCAAGGCACGCATCGACGCGATCGAGAAAAACCAGAAAAAACTGGTCGCAGAGTGCGAAAAAGAAGCCGGTTTCCGCTGCACCGTGTCGGCCTACTACGGCGGCCTGGAGTTCTACCTGATCAAGCAACTGGAAATCCGCGACGTGCGCCTGGTGCACGCGCCTCCAGCGGGCGTGGGCAAGTTTGGCGGCGACGTCGACAACTGGATGTGGCCACGTCACACCGGCGACTACGGTTTCTACCGCGCCTACGTCAGCCGCGACGGCAAAGCTGCCGACTTCAGCAAGGACAACGTGCCTTACCAGCCTAAACACGTGCTGAAACTGGCCAAGGATGGCTTGAAAGAAGGCGATTTCGTGATGGTCCTCGGCTACCCTGGCCGCACCAACCGTCACCGCCTGCCATCGGAAGTGGCTTACACGTTTGACTGGAACTATCCGGCCTTCGTAAAAGCGTCGGGCGAAACCCTGGCCATCATCGCGCGCGAAACCAAGGACAACAAGGATGTTGCCCTGAAATACGCGGGTCAGGTCGCTGGCGTCAATAATTACTACAAGAACCGCCAAGGCATGCTCGATTCCTACGCTGGCAGCGACTTCCTGGCGCGCAAGACGACGCAACACAATGACATGAAAGCATGGGTCAACGCCAATCCTGCACGCAAGGCTGAATTTGCCGGCGATATCGAGCAAGTGGAAAAGCTGATCGCCGAGCGCGATGCCGACACCAAGCGCGACTTCTTCCTCAGCTACGCACAGCCGCGCCTGCTGAGCACAGCACGCAGCTTGTACCGCCTGTCCAACGAGAGCACCAAGGCCGACACGGAACGCAAGTCCGGCTACCAGACGCGCGATTTGCCGCGCCTGGCCTCGGGCATCACGTCGGTCGAGCGCACCTACGATGAAGCAGTCGACAAGGCATTGGTATTGAACAGCCTGAGCAAGTACGCCGCGCAACCGGCAGCACAACGCCGCGCCAGCTTCGACGCCGCCATCGGCATCAAGGATGGCATGTCGGCCGCCGAACTGTCCACCGCGCTGGACAAACTGTATGCCGGCAGCAAACTGGGCGACAAGGAAGAACGCGCAGCATGGCTGAAACGCACGCCAGCCGAATTCCAGGCCAGCAAGGATAGCTTCATCCAGGCAGCCGTTGCCATGTATCCCGATTCGCTGAAAAACGAAGCGGAAGACGAAGAACTGGCCGGCAAGATCCAGCAAGCCTACGCCAACTACATGAAAGCAAAAATTGCCTTCATGAAGAGCAAGGGACTGGCCGTCTATCCTGACGCCAACAGCACCTTGCGCGTGACGTTCGGCAAAGTTGCCGGCCGTGACCACGGCGCCGACGGCACCACCTGGAGCGCGTTTACCACCGTCAAGGGCATCACTGCCAAAGCCACGGGCGAAGGTGAATTCAATGCACCGGCGAATCAACTGGCTGCAATCAAAGCCAAGGACTTCGGCAAATTTGTTGATCCGAAACTGAAAACCGTGCCGGTCGACTACCTGGCGACTCTGGACATCACCGGTGGCAACTCCGGTTCGGCTGCCCTGAATGCAAAAGGCGAATTCATCGGTCTGGCCTTCGATGGCACCTTGGACTCGATCATTTCCGATTGGGACTACAACAAGGCCAACACCCGTTCGATCCAGGTCGACCTGCGCTACATGCTGTGGAACATGAAACACATCGACCGCGCAGACAACCTGCTCAAAGAAATGGGCGCTGAGTAACAAGAAACGATCAGCCGCTCACGCGCGCTTGTCAGCTGAGCCACTCCTGCGGGAGTGGCTTTTTTTCGTCTAGCGTTTGATCTTTGAAAACCGGTAAGGTACGCCTTGCTGCGCGCCAAACACCTGCGCTCGAGGGTTTCCCAAGGGCAGCATCACGCGCCGTCCATCCTGCAGCAGCAGGGCCAGGTCGGCGCCGGGAAAACGCTGCGCCAACAGCCGATAGGCTGGCCGTGCTATGGCAGCGGCGGGAATCACGATGCGGTAATCGGCATCGCCAAAGTCCAGCAGCAGCGCGGGAACCTCGTCCGGCCCGGGCAAGGCCGTGATGCGCAGGTGCGTGCGTCCCTTGACCAGCTCGATGGCTGACCAGGCGGGCAAGGCGCGCTCGGTGACGCCGATCTGCAACTGCGGCGCCTGCCTGCCATCCGCCGAACGCAGCAGGACATCGGGCCGCGCCGCCGGCGCTGCTATATCGACGGCCAGCAACCAGCCCCGGTAGCGTATCAGCGCGCCTTGCGCGCTGGCAGTGACGGAGCCGCCAGGTGCCACGGGGTCCTTGCTCGCCTGCAAACGCAGCGGCGCCGCCTGCGCTGCCAGGCAAGCCCACCACACCAGCGCCGCCAGCATCATCTTGTCCATGCCGCCTCCATCCTTGCACCTGAAACGTATTCATAACACAGGCGCCGTCGTTGCCTGCTGTTGCGCCTCAAGGCATCAGCGCCGGTGCTACAATTACCCTCTTGTGGGCGTACTTACCCGGCGCGCCTTCCCCCTCCCAGACTCAGACCGCTATGCCACCAGACTTGCGCACGACCTACGAACTCGGTAACCACAACCAGACCACGACCTGGCTGGAATGCATCACTTTCTACAAAGATCTCGCCGCACGCTACCCGCAGGTGCTGCATTTCGAACAAATCGGCCTGTCCGATTCGGGCGTGCCCATCCATGCTGGCGTCGTCAGCGCCGATGGCGTGTTTGACCGCGAGCAAATCAAGCGCGCAGGGCGCAGCGTTTTCTTCAACAATAATGGCATCCACCCGGGTGAACCGGAAGGCATCGACGCTTGCATGGCCATCGTGCGCGATCTCTGCACGCAGCCGGAACGCCTGGCGGCCCTGGGTAGCACCGTGCTGCTGTTCATTCCAATCTACAACGTCGATGGCAGCCTGAATCGCGCCAATACCTCGCGCGTGAACCAGGATGGCCCGGAGCAATTCGGTTTCCGCGGCAACAGCCGCCACCTGGACCTGAACCGCGACTTCATCAAGTGCGACAGCCTGAACGCGCAAGTATTCAACCGTCTGCTGAGCAGCTGGGACCCGGACGTCATGGTCGACACGCATACCTCGAACGGCGCCGACTATCCGTACACGATGACCCTGATCCACACGCAGACGGATAAACTGGGCAATGGCCTGGGGCCGTTCCTGCAACAGACCATGCTGCCGCACATCTTTGCCGCAATGGAAAACGCCGGCTGGCCCACCTGCCCGTACGTCAATCCCGTCAAGGACAGCCCCGACCACGGCATCGCCGAATTCCTCGAAGTACCGCGTTTCTCGACCGGTTTTGCGGCCCTGCACCATGTCATCGGTTTCATGCCGGAAACGCATATGTTGAAACCATTTGCCGACCGCTACGCTTCCATGCGCGCCCTGCTCGACATCACCCTGGCGTTCACCATCGAGCATGGTGAACAGATCAAGCAACTGCGCGCGCAAGCCAAGGCGGCTAGCCGCACGCAAGCACAATGGCCGATCCACTGGGTCATGAACGAAGAGCAGCCGTCGACTTTCCCCTTCAAGGGCTATGCGGCGCAATACACGCCTAGTATCTTGGGCAACTACCAGCGCCTGTCGTATGACCGCTCGCAACCGTGGGAGCGCGATATCGCTTACTACAACCGCTTCGATGCGGACGTCACCGTGGCCGCGCCGAAAGCCTATGTAGTGCCGCAAGCCTGGCGCGAAGTCATCGAGCGCCTGCGCTGGAACGGCGTTGAAATGTCGCGCATCAGCGAAGAACAGACCTTAACGGCGCGCTACTACCATATCGCCAACGTCGGCACGCGCACCACCCCCTACGAAGGCCACATGTTCCACGAGACGGTGGAACTGGAGGCACGCATGGGCGAATTCACGGTGCAGGCGGGCGATTATGTGATCAGCCTGGAGCAGGACAAGGCGCGCTATGCGGTGGAAACGCTGGAGCCGCAGGCGCACGACAGCTTCTTCCGCTGGGGCTTTTTCAACAGCGTGCTGGAGAAGAAAGAAGCATTTTCCGATTACGTCTTCGAAGACATGGCATCCGAGTTGCTGCGCGATGAGCCAGCGCTGGCGGCCAAGTTTGCCGACTGGAAAGCAGCGAACCCGGCCTTGCTGAGCAATCAAGGAGCCGTCCTCGACTTCATTTTTGAGCACTGCCAGCGCTTCGCCGAGCCTGAATGGCGGCGCTACCCCGTCATTGCCCTGATGTAAATCGAAGCGGTAGCAACTGCAACATCCTGGCGCCGCAGCGGAGACCCCGGTGCGGCGCCTCTTTCTGTGCCCTGCCCACAAGGTAATCCCATGCACTACGCACTGAACCTGCGCACCTTCATTTACAGCCATTATTTTTACCTGGGCTTGCGCGTGGCCATCGGCCTGGTCGGCCTGGCCTTGCTGGTCCAGGAAATCAGCGACAGCGCCACCGCCATGACGGTATGCATCGGCGCCCTGTGCACGACCCTGATGGACATGCCCAGCCCGCTGCGCCACAAATTGAACGAAATGCTGGCCTCCGTGCTGTTGTGTAGCGCCGTCACTCTATTGATCAGCCTATGCGGGCCGGTGCAGTGGCTCTTGATGGCGGTGCTCGTGCTGGTCAGTTTCCTCGCCAGCATGATGGTGGTGTATGGCAAGAAATCCATGCCCTTGCAACTGGCCGCCCTGTTCATCATGACCATGTCGATGGAGCATCAGATGACGTGGCAGCAATCGTTTCACCATGCAGGCCTGTTCATGCTCGGTGGCCTCATCTATCTGGCCTATGCCATGGCCATCGCCTGGGTCTTGCGCCACCGCATCAAACAGCAAGTGCTGGCCGAAGCCCTGTTCGAACTGGCCACCTACATCGACATCAAGGCCGACTTCTACGACACGCGTTTCAATTTGACGGCGCAGTTCAACAAGCTGGTGCGCCACCAAAGCATATTGGCCGACCGCCAGCAAGCATCGCGCGACCTGATTCTGCGCAGCCACAAAAACAGCAAGGATGCCATCGTGGTGCAAGTGCATGTATGCATGCTCGATTTATACGAGCTGATCCTCTCCACGCACACCGATTACGCGCTGCTGCGCCAGCACCTGGCCGATTCCGACGTGCTCAAATCCTTGCACGACCTCGCTTACAAGGCGGCGCGCGATATCGAATCGGTCGCCTACGCCGTCACGCGCAAGCGCGCCTCGTATGCGCAGATCAGCTATGACAAGCAATGGTGTGATATCGAAGCGAAGATCGCCAGCCTGCATGCGCAAGGAGACAAGGCGCAGGAAGCGCTGGCCACCCTGCGCGCGCAGCGCAACAAGATCCGCGCCATTCTGAAGATGATCGTCGAACTGCACCTGGCCACGCAAAAAGTCTACGCCGACGTGCCGTTCTGGAACGGTGCGGACATGGCGCCATTTTTGTCGCAGCAGAAATACGAACTGAAGACCTTGCTGGCGAACCTGCGCCTCGATTCGCCCATATTCCGCTTCGCCCTGCGCGTCTCGATGGCCATCTCGGTGGGCTTGGCGATAGGCCACTGGCTGCCGTATGCGGCGCACAGTTACTGGATCGTGCTCACCATCGTCATCATCTTGCGCCCCACGTTCAGCATGACGCGCCAGCGCCGCGCCGACCGCATCATCGGTACCATCATCGGCTGTGTCATCACGGCCATCGTGATCCGCTTCGTCCACAGCAATATCGTGCTGATGGCCATTCTATTTTTATCCATCGTCGCCACGCCCACCTTTATTTACTTGCGCTACCGCTACACGGCCATCGCCGTGAGCCTGATGATCTTGCTGCAGATGCACCTGGTAGCGCCCAGCAACCCGAACCTGGTCAGCGAGCGCCTGATCGATACCCTGATCGGCGCTGCGGTGGCGACTATCTTCAGCTTCGTGCTGGCCAATTGGGAATACCAGAGCCTGCCACGGCTGGTGCGCCAGGTACTCAATGTGAACCTGAACTATATGCGGGCCAGCTTCGCGCTGTTGCAGGGGGAGTGTTGCGATGACTTCGCTTATCGCATCGAGCGCAAGCGTTTGATGGACAGCCTGGCCGCGCTCAGTTCGGCGCTGGTGCGCATGCTCGATGAACCGGCCAGCAAGCAACGGGCGGTGGAAGACATCAATCTGTTCATCGTGCAAAATTACTTATTGGTGGCCCACGTGGCGGCGCTGCGCTCGATCCTGGGGCGCCACGCCAGCTTGTTGCCTGTCGTCCGCGTCAATGCCTTGCTCAGCCACAGCCACGCGCAAGTGTGTCTGACCCTCTCGCGCGCGCTGGAGCAGCTCGATAACAAGGCCGCCATCAGCGCCCCGCTGGCCGCGCCTGCCACACCACAGGTCAGCGAAGTGGTCTGGTCGGGTTGGCCACTGGTGCAGCGCCGCATCCGCTTGTTGCAGGCCGATGCCGACAAAATCGTGGTACATAGCGCGGCGATCGTGCACATCGTTTCACCGCGCGCCTGAAAAAAAGTCCATGGCGTTGTTGCCGCGCCTCGTCGTACATTCGTACTGCCTTCGGCACGACGCCTAGCCCTGAACATTTTTTCAGCCGCTTTATGCAGGCTGGCCTGCCTGCGGCAGGCTACCAATCACTACTTCAGATACTGCTCAAACCAGCCGACGGTGCGCTGCTGCAAGTCGCGCTGATGTTCGATCTTGCGTAAGGAGTGACCTTCGCCTTCATAGATGACCAGGCTCGATGGCACGCCCATGGCACGCAAGCCGTGCCAGAATTCCAGCGACTGGGCAGCTGGCGTTTCCACGTCGCGCTCGCCCACGTAGATCAGGGTCGGCGTCTTGGCCGCCTTGATCGATTCGATGGGTGAAGCCTTGCGATAGACAGCTGGATTGTCATACGCGGAAGCGCCAAAGAATGGCATCATCCACTGATTGATGCCATTCTGGCCGTAATAACTGATCCAGTTCGACACGCCCGCCCCCGCCACGGCGGCCTTGAAGCGGTCGCTGTGCGTGACGCCCCACATGGTCATGAAGCCGCCATATGAATGGCCGATCAAGCCCAGGCGCTGGCCGTCGACGGGGGCCACTTTTTGCACCGCATCGATGCCGGCCAGGATGTCGCGCCAGTCGCCGCCGCCAAAGTCGGCCATGTTGGCACGCGTGAAGGCCTGGCCCTGGCCAAAGCTGCCGCGCGGATTGGGCAGGAAGACGAAATAACCTTTTTGCGTCAATTCGTGGATCAGGGTGCTCGCGGCCACATAGCGGGGCGAGGCGGCCGCGCCCGGGCCGCCATGCACGTTGACGATCAACGGGTAGCGCTTGCCGGACGCCAGTGACGACGGTCCCAACAGCCAGCCCTGCACCTTGTATTGCTCGTTATTCCAGCCCACATTCTGCACCGTCAGTTGCGGTGCGAAGCCGTCATTGTCGCGCGTGATTTTTTTCAGCTGGGCCACCGGACCGGCCACCAGGTAGCTGGCATGCGTAAAGTCTTCCTGTGCAGCAGCGGCTCGCAGCCCATCGGCGCTGAACGACAAACGGCCGTCGCTGCCGCTGCTGCTGATCTCACCGAGCATCACCGGCTGGGCCGGACCGGTCTGCGCATCGACAGGCACCAGCGCCAGTTGCGCATCGATCAGTGCCGTTGCCAGCAAGCCGCTACCGCGCCAGACGACGCCATTGAAGGTACCGCGATAGTCTTGCGTGAGATTGCGCGGCGTGCCGCCCGCCAGCGCTACGGTATAAATATCGCCGCCGATAGAGCCGAAATCACTCATCAGGCCGCCGATGAAAACCACCGTCTTGCCATCTGGCGAGACAGAAGGCAGGTTCAGCTGCATGGCTGGCGCGGCGATCACGCGCAGCTCGCCGGTGAGCGCATCAATATGGCTGAGCTTGGCAACCCACCAGTTGCTGTCGCCATTGCCCTGCGCGCTGGTGGCGACAAAGCCGCGGCCATCCGGCGTCCAGCTGTATTCATACACATAGGTGTCGTTGGGTGACAGCAAACGCGGTGCGCCGCCACTGGCAGGCACGACGGCAATGCGCTGGGCATCGTCTTCGCTGCCCACCTCACCCACCTGGCGCACACCCGCTTCCACGGCACCGGCCAGCTTGCGCGCCCCCACCGTCGCGAGCAGGGCCAGCTGCTTGCCATCGGGCGACCAGCGTGCCGCACTGGCCACGCCCCTAATACTGGTCAACACACGCACTTGCGCCTGTGTCAGCGTGGCCAGGTACAGCTGCGCCACGCCCGCCT
This sequence comes from Janthinobacterium sp. CG_23.4, assembly GCF_029892305.1. Classification (NCBI taxonomy): domain Bacteria; kingdom Pseudomonadati; phylum Pseudomonadota; class Betaproteobacteria; order Burkholderiales; family Oxalobacteraceae; genus Janthinobacterium; species Janthinobacterium sp. CG_23.4. The sequence continues at coordinate 4,473,089 of NZ_JARXUX010000001.1, forward strand.
TGGCGTCGTAGCCGACAAAGGCCAGCTGCCTGCCGTCGGGCGACCAGCTGGGCTTATCGTAGGAGCACACGGCGCAAGGATCGAATTGCTGCACGATGGCACCGGTGGCGGCATCGCGCACGACGATGGCTGCATGCGGACGCTGCGGCTGCTCATCGGCCTTGCTTGATTCAATGGCGGCAATGCGCTGGCCATCAGCCGACAGGGCGACGGCGCGATAATCGCGCAGCTCCTTGCTGCTGGCAGGAGCTGCCTGCAGCGCACTGCCCAGAAGGCTGCTTGCCAGCAAGCCACAGGCGGCAAGATCAGTTATTTTCATCATGTAAATTCCCGTTAAGAATAAAAAAACCGCCGACAAGCGCGGCGGTTTTGGAGCGAGCAGACTGTGTTAGCGAGCCTTCTTGCCCAGGTGCGAATGGCGCATGCTGTACAAGAAGTAAATGGCCACGGTCACCGTCATCCACACACTGAACACGACAAACGTCGTATGTGGCAAATCACGCATGATGTACAGGCAAGCCAATATGCTCAGGCCGGGAATCACATACGGCCCGAACGGCACGCTGAAGCCTTCGATGCGGTTCGCACCCTGCTTGTAGCGCAGTACGGGCACGGCCAGCGAGACCACCATGAAGGCGGTCAGGGTACCGATGCTGACCATGTCCCACAGGTAAGTTGCATCGACGGCGCCGGCTATCGCGGCCACCACCATGCAGACGATGATGGTATTGCTGACCGGTACCAAAGTACGCGGGTGTATCTTCTGGAACGACTTCGGGATCAGGCCATCGCGGCTGACGGCGAACAGGATGCGCGTCTGGCCATAAATCGTTACCAGGGTCACGCTGAAGACGGAAATGACGGCGCCAGCCGACAGCACCAGCGCCGGCCAGGACTTGCCTGTCACATTTTGCAGGATGACCGACAGTCCCGCTTCCTGGCCTTCGAACAGCTTGGCTTGTTGCGCTCCCAGGGCAGCGACGGCCACCAGCAGGTAAAACACGGTAACGATGATCAAGGCACCGAGGATGCCACGCGGCACATTGCGCGTGGGATTTTTCACTTCGTCACCTGCCGTGGCCACCGTATCGAGGCCGATGAAGGAGAAGAAAACGGTGCCGGCGGCGGCCGTCACACCGGTCATGCCGGCAAAGCCCTTGCTGTTGTCGGAATTGAAGAAGGGGACGAAATTGTCGGCATTAAAACCGGAAAACGCGATGATGATGAAAAACACCAGAATGGCCAGCTTGATAATGACCATGATGGCGTTCATCAGGGCCGATTCCTTGGCACCACGCAGCAGCAAAAGGCCGCACATGCAGATCAGGAAGATAGGCGGCAAGTTGATGTGGCCGGCATGAAACTCCATGCCATGCGGACCGGAAACGATCATCGGCGTGCGCAGCATGGCGGGAATATGCCAGCCGAAGGCATTTTCCAGGAAGTTATTCAGGTAGGACGACCAGCCGATGGCCACGGCACTGCCCGCCAAACCGTATTCCAGCAGCAAACAGGCGGCCATGATGAAGGCAAGGAACTCGCCCACGGTGGCGTAGGCAAACGAATACGAGGAGCCGGAGGCGGGTATGCGGAACGACAATTCCGCGTAGCACAGGGCCGTCAAGCCGGCAGTGATGGCGGCGATCAGAAAAGATAGCACGACCGCTGGGCCGGCCTTGGGAACGGCTTCGACCATGGTAAAGAAAATGCCTGTGCCGATGGTGGCACCAACGCCGATCATGGTAAGGGAAAACAAGCCGATGGAGCGGCTCAAGCCACTACTGCTGAGGCCTTCACCATATTCGATCGTGGCATCGATCGGCTTGGTGCGGCAAAGTTTCTGGACCAGGGTTTGAATCACTAGACTTCCTTTGTGAGGCATGCGCAATGTCATGAGGACTGAAAAAGAGAGCAAACGAGGCGCCAGGCACCTTGCATCGCATCGACTTCTGTTGGCTATAAATTCGCAATAATTTTCTGGTGATTACTCGCCTGCGAAAAAACCGAAAATAGGTAGTCCATTTTAAATGCCTAAATGATTATAGAGCTTTCATCGGCTCTGCTAAACAGAGCTTTGATGCAAAGAAACAACGCTGAGCGTGCACCGGCAAACCTGCCAGCGTGCTGGCGATAAAGGAAAGTGCTTTCAAGAAATAAAAAGCGCGCCGCTGGGATCAGAGGCGCGCTTTGAGCTCGGCACAACTACGCTGCTTTACCGCTTGACATGTGGCGCATCAGTCGGCGGCCAGCCTGCCTCGTAGCCTTGCGGCACGTCATCGCGCCGCTCTTTCGGCGCCAGGCCCAGCACGTAGTACAGCAGCGTCAGCAAGATCAGCCAGGCCGGTCCCACCATCAAGGCGATGCGCGTATCGGGGAAATACGCCATCAGACCAATCACCAGCACCAGGAAGGCCAGCGAAATCCAGGAACCGTATGGCGCGAACGGCATGCGGAAGGCCAGATTCTTGATTTCCAGCGGGCTCAAGGTCTTGCGGAACTGAAGCTGCGTGACCAGGATCACGCCCCAGGTCCAGACGGCACCGAAGGTAGAGATCGAGGTAACCCAGATAAACACTTTTTCCGGCACCAGGTAGTTCAGCAACACACCCAGCAGCAGCGCGAAAACGGACACCAGGATGGCGCGGCGCGGCACGCCGCTGGCCGTGGTTTGCGCAAACGCCTTCGGTGCCTGGCCTTGCAGCGCCAGGTTGTACAGCATGCGGCCCGTGCTGAAGATACCGCCATTGCACGACGACAAGGCTGCCGTCAGCACGACGAAGTTGATGATGCCGGCTGCCGTCTTGATGCCCAGGCGTTCAAATGTCATCACGAAGGGGCTGCCGGTGGTGCCGATTTCATTCCATGGGTAGATCGACAGAATGACGAACAGTGCGCCGACATAGAAAATCAGGATGCGCCAGAACACTGAATTGATGGCGTCAGGAATCGATTTCTTCGGGTTCGCCGCTTCGCCGGCCGTCAGGCCGATCATTTCCACGCCCAGATAGGCAAACATCACCATCTGCAAGGACATCAGCACGCCCTGCGCGCCATTCGGGAAGAAACCGCCATGCGTCCACAAATTCGAAATACCGATGGCCACGCCGCCGTTGCCGAGACCAAAGATAATCATGCCCGTGCCGCCGACGATCATCAGAATGATGGTAACGACCTTGATCAGGGCGAACCAGAATTCAAACTCGCCGTAGGCTTTTACAGCCAGCAAATTGATGGCACCCATGGAGCCCAAAGCCGCCAGCGCCCAGATCCAGCGCGGCACGTCGGGGAACCAGATGCCCATATAGATGGCGACGGCGGTAATTTCCGCCACGCACGTGACGAGCCACAGGAACCAGTAGTTCCAGCCCGTCAGATAGCCTTGCAGGGGGCCCAGATAATCCTGGGCATAGCGGCTGAAAGAGCCGGCCACCGGATTGTGCACCGCCATTTCGCCCAGCGCGCGCATGATCATGAAAATGACCGCGCCGCCGATAATGTACGACAACATGATGCCGGGACCGGCCATCTTGATAGCGTTGCCGGAACCCAAAAACAGGCCCACGCCTATTGCGGCGCCCAGCGCCATCAGGCGTATCTGCCGCTCGCCCAGGCCGCGGTGCAAGCCTTGTTCACTCGTTTTCATTACGTGTCTCCGTTTTTTCTTGAATACACCGATCCCTCCACCCCAATGGCGGTTGCGCTCTTGCTGGAAAGGAGGAAAGGATGCGCCGGCGGCAAGCGCCGGCATGCTCATGTACTTAGACCACTGCGTCAGGCCAGTTCGGCGATCAGCTCGATCTCGACGCAAGCGCCCAGCGGGATTTGCGCCACGCCGAAGGCGGAGCGGGCATGCTTGCCGCTGTCGCCGAAGACTTCGACAAACAGTTCCGAGGCGCCATTGGTCACCAGGTGCTGTTCCGTAAATGTGGCGGTAGAGTTGACCAGGCTCATGACCTTGACGATGCGCTTGACCTTGTTCAAGTCGCCGCCGCACGCGTCTTGCAGGGTGGCAATCAGCTCGATGGCGATACCGCGCGCAGCAATCTTGCCTTCTTCCGTGCTCACGTCCTTGCCCAGTTGACCGACCCAGATCTTGCCATCCTTCTTGGCCAGGTGGCCAGACAGGAAGACGGTGTTGCCCGTGCGGGCATGCATCACGTAAGCGGCAGCTGGTGCGGCAACGACCGGCAATTCAATGTCGAGGGCCTTGAGTTTTTCGTAAAACGACATGCTATTTCTCCAAGAAAACAATATAAGCAAAACCGAAATTCATCAGCAGAAACAGGATGATGGCGCGATGATGGCGTCCTGGCAGCGCGGTAGTGAGCTACAACAACGCCAGATTAAACATCATCATATTGGTGAACCAGCAGTTTTAGTTCACAAATAGGCCCGGTTATTCAGTGGATTATACCGATAATCAAACAAAATTCAGCATCAGTTCGTGTAGCGTGTGCGGCCGGCATCGCGCGTGACTATTTTCACTTGATTATCTTTTCTGCAGAGTCAAGCCCTCTGGGTCCAGCTTCAGGCCATCCAGAAATGCGCGGTCGTGCGACACCACAAGTAATGCACCCTGATATTGCAGCAGCATCTGTTCGAGCGCCTGCAGGCTGGCCAGGTCCAAGTGATTGTCTGGCTCATCGAGCAGCAACAGTTGCGGCGGCACCTGCGCATACAATTCGGCTGCCAAGGCCACCTTCATACGCTCGCCCCCGCTGAGCAAACGACTGGGCATGGTGGCGCGCGCGCCGACAATACCGAGCAGCGCCAGCCGCGTGCGCAAAGCCCCTTCCGCCAGGCTGCTATTGCGTGCCTGCAAGCGCTGTACGGCACTCCACTCGCCATCGCGCAGTCCCGCATGCTGGTCCAGCCAAGCCACCCGTGCATGGCAACGCAACTGGCCTTGCGCCGCTGCCAGCTGCCCGGCGATCACGCGCAGCAAGGTCGACTTGCCGCTGCCATTGTCACCGGTCACGGCCAGGCGGCGCGGCCCGCTGAGTAACAACTGAATAGGGAGTGCCTGACCATGTGGCAAGACCACGTCGTGCAATTCCAGCAGCAACTTGCCATTCGGCACCAGGCTCTCGGGCGCCAGCAGCAGCCGTTCGGTATCGGGCGCGCAGCGGGCGCTGGCATCCATCACCCTTTGCTGGCGCGCCTGCTGCGCCTCTTGCGCGCGCAGGTGCAGCTTGCCCTGGTATGCCTGGCTTTTTTCCTTTTTTGCGTCAAGCAGGAGCTTGCTTTGATTGCCTTCGCGGCCCTCGCGCTCACCACGTCCAACGCGGCGCTGCTGGCGCTCGGCTTGCTGTTGCGCCGCGCGCTGTTGGCGTCTGGCGCCAGCTTTTTCCGCCTGCAGGGCAGCGGCGTAGCCGGCCTGCTCCAGCGCGCGCTGCTGCGCATACAAGGAATAATTACCGCCATAGCTGCGCAAGCCCTGCGGCGACAACTCGACGATTTCATCGACGTGCTCCAGCAGAGCGCGGTCATGACTAATCAGCAGCAAGCCGCCCGGCCAACGCGCCATCTGCACCACCAGGCGGGCGCGCTGGCGCGCATCGAGATGGTTGCTCGGTTCATCGAGCACCAGCCAATCTGCCTGCGACAGCCAGGCCCCCTGCAAGGCGATGCGCTGGCGCTCGCCACCGCTCAGGCTACTCGTCGGCGTGTCGGCATCGACATGGCGTAAATCGAGCGCATCGAGCGCCTGGCGCAGGCGGGCGTGGGCATCCCAGCGCTCGCCCACCAAAGCGTAATCTGCCACATCGACGCTGCCGGCGGCGATGCGCGCCAGTGCAGCCAGCAAGACCTCCATGCCGGCGAGCGCCGCCACGCTGGGATAGTGTTGCGGATCGAGTTCCTGCGCCACGTAATGCACGCTGCCGTCGCAGCGCACGGCGCCAGAAGACGGCTGCGCCTGGCCCGCCAGAAGGCGCGCCAGCACGCTCTTGCCCACGCCGTTATCGCCGACGAGGCCGATACTTTGACCAGCAAAGACAAATTGCACATCGGAAAGCAGGGCGCGGCCATCGGGCAGCAGCAAGGAAAGACGGTCGAGTTGTAGTAATGCGGGCATGGATACTCCTGATGCAAGGCTGGCGAACCCGCGCGGCGCAAGGCGCTGTGGCGGGATGGGCGAGGCCGTGCGCAGCACGGCAGTATCAATGGCGCATGTCGAAGCGTCCTGGAAGATGGGGAAGAGACGTCAGTGTAGCAGACGAGGTTCGTTAACGCTGGCCCAGGGTTGTGTCGCCGAACAGGTTCTTGTACTCGCGCGGCTGCGAACGCCAGTACTGGGGTGGCGCCTGCACCTGCGCGCCCAGCTGGGCCGCCGCATGCCAGGGCCAGCGCGGGTCGAACAGGATGGCGCGCGCCAGCGCCACCATGTCGGACTGGCCATTGGCAATGATGTCTTCCGCCTGCTGCGCCTCCGTGATCAAGCCCACGCTGATGGTGGGCAAGCCGCTGTCACGCTTGATGCGCTCGGCAAACGCCACCTGGTAACCGGGGCCCACGGGGATTTGCTGCTGCGGCGACATACCGCCGCTCGAGACGTGGATAAAGTCGGCGCCCAGTTGCTTGAGTTCCTGCGCGAAGCGCACGCTTTGTTCGATTTCCCAGCCGCCCTCGACCCAGTCGGTGGCAGAAATGCGCACGCCCACGGCGACGCTGGCGGGCACGGCGGCGCGCACGGCTTCATAGACTTCCAGCGGAAAACGCATGCGGTTGTCCAGGCTGCCGCCATACGCATCGGTGCGCTGGTTCGACAGGGGCGACAGGAACTGGTGCAGCAGATAGCCATGCGCGGCGTGCAGTTCGATACCCTCGATGCCGAGCGCATGCACGCGCTGCGCTGCGGCCACAAAAGCGCCCTTGATTTGCAGCAAACCCATCTCGTCGAGGGCAATCGGCACCGTTTCGCCGGGCGCATGGGCGATAGCCGATGGCGCCACCGTTTGCCAGCCACCATCGGCCAGATGCACGCAGGCGCCGCCCTGCCAAGGCGCGCGGCTCGACGCCTTGCGTCCTGCATGGCCGAGCTGCACCACCAAGGGGATAGTGGCGTGGCGGCGGATCGCCTGCACCACCTTGTCGAGCGCCGCCTGGTTGGCATCCGACCACAGGCCCAGGTCTGCGGCCGAGATGCGCCCCTCGGGCGAGACGGCCGTCGCTTCCGTCATCAGCAGCCCCGCGCCAGACAGGGCCAGGTGCCCCAGATGTATCATGTGCCAGTCGGTGGCGTTGCCGTTGTCGGCCGAGTACTGGCACATGGGTGCGATGGCGATACGGTTGGCCAGGTGCAACGGCCCCAGTGCGTAAGGCGTGAATAGCTGGCTCATGACGGACTCCGGAAAAGGATAAGCACCGATTCTACTGCGCTTTGGAAAATGCGGCTTACACCTGCTTACGTTTGATACAGCGCAAGGTCTAGCCTTGTGCAGGCGCGGCAGTTAAGGTGGATGCATCAGGTGAAGATATCAGCTGGAAACATCAGTTGGAAACATCCGCTGGACCCATCAACAACACCGCAACACCTCGCCACCAGGAGTACACATGAACACCACCACTACCGCCAGCCGCATCCACCCCTTGATGGCCGGCGCTGCCATTTCCGTGACGGTACTGTGCCTGGTGGGCGCGGCATCCATCGCCGGCATCCTGCCCAATTCACGCGCGAATGCGCCTGCGGTAGCAGCCGAGGTGGCCGCCATGACGCCAGCGAGCGCGGCTTCCCTGGCCGCTCCTGTCGCCTCTCCCATGGCAGCACCGGTCGCCGCGCCCGTCGTCGCGCAAGCTGCCCCCGCTGCGACGCCGGCACCCGTCGTGCACAAGCGCATCGTGCACCACACGCAAGTGGCGCAAGCGCGCCCTGCCTACAATGACGATGGCTACCGCGAGGCAGCGTATCGCGAACCCGTGCGCCAGCCGCAGCCGCAGCCAGTGTCTGCGCCGGCCCCGGCACAACCCAACTACGTGGGCATAGGCACCGGTGCCGTCATCGGCGGCTTGATCGGCAATCAGGTCGGTGGTGGCCGCGGCAAGGCACTGGCGACGGTGGCCGGCGTCATCGGCGGCGGCATGCTGGGCAATGCGGTGCAAGACCAGGTGCAGCAGCCGCAGCGATAATCGATATCCGTCGTATGGCCCCCGATAGTCGAGCTTACCCACGGCCATGCCATGGTTTCTTCAAATGGCGTGGCACATGGAAACGTGGAAATAGAAGTTCGGCATAGCTGAGCTGAGCTGAGCTGAGCTGAGCTGAGCTGAGCTGATAATTTTCGCCAGAGCCGATGGCTAGCACGCGCACATTGGAGTTCAGCGAGTGCTCGCCGCCATCGAGCATCAAGTCTTGGCCCAGTACAGCTTGTGCGCGTCCTTGACATGGCGGGGCTTTTCCGCTCAGCCCATCGAGTAAAAAACCATTTCCATACGGCTTATTCCCAAAAAAAACGCCAGGCGGGTTGCCCCGGCTGGCGCCTGACGCTGTGCGTGGCTGACGTATCAGGACACGCGCACCACCATCAACCCGGCGCGCAAGCCCACCCGCACATCCGGGTTCGGGAACACCACCAGCTCTTGCGCATGCTGCACCGTATAGACGTGCTCGCCATCGCTGGCGATCACGGCGTGCTGCGGCAAGGAAGTGAAATTTTGCGTGCTGCGATCAAAAGCCATGCGGAACTCATCACTGTGCTTGATAATTTCCTGTGCCACCTTGAACACGTGCGCTTGCGCCTTGATGGGCTGTGCCGGCAGACCGCGCAGCAAGCCGTCCAGCGCCCGCGACGCCTGGTCGAACTGGCTCAAATCGTTCTGCCCCAAAGTGCCCACACGGCCCAGCTCCACCGTGCTGGCAGCCGCACCGAAATGCTCGGCCGAATAATAACTATACGTGCCGGCCGATTGCGGGTTCATGATGATGGCGCCGATGGCCGCCTGCCCCAGCCAGTCGACCAGTTTCGCCTTGGCGTCGTCGGGCGCCAGGTCGGGCACGATGGCAAACGTGGGGTACACGGAAGGCCGGATGGCCGTGTGCAAATCCAGATGCCAGCGTACGGGACCGGCTGCGCTAAAAAACGCTGCCGTGGCGGCGATCATTTCATCGGCGCGCGCGCTTTCCGCAGCTTGCGCCAAGCTCCCCCGCACGGGGCGAAACATGCGATTCAGGTCGGCGTCGATGAAACGCTTGCCAGCCCGGATCGCATCGACATTGCCCACGCAAACGAGCAAGTCAACGGCCAACTGGGACGCATCGCGCGACAGCGCGTCGAGCAAATGCGCCAGCACTTCGATCGGCCCCGTTTCATCGCCATGCACACCGACGGAAATGGCCACACTGGCGCGGCCCGCGCCAGGCTTGAGCACTTGCAGCATGCCCGGCGCCGGCAAGGCCACCGTGAAGCCGGCATGGGCGAACAGCTGCGCCACAGCGCTGAAATCGGCTGACGCCAGCGCCTGCACCGCAGGCGGCAAGCCGCCTGCACCCGACACTGCCTGTATGACTGCTTGCGTCATTAGAGCGCCGCTTTCGCCGTGATTTTATTTACGGCCTCGGAGAGCGTCCAAACGTCCAGTATGGCTTGCTCCAGTTCCGTCGCCGCCACGTAGGCCGAAAGGCCCAACGCGCCCGACACCGCATCGACCGCCTGGCCGGCATTGCCTTGCTCGGCACGCGCCAGCACCTGCGTCAGCAAACGCTGTTGCGTGCGGCGCAGGGCTTGCTGCGCGTAGTTGCGCAACTGTTCCTGCGACTTGCCTTGCGCGGCCAGCTTCAGGCCACGCTCCAGCGTATCGATGCCTGCCTGGCTGCGCAAGGCCAGGCCCACTTGCAGGAACGCTGCCAGGTCCATCGAGGCAGGACGCGGCACCGACAAGGCCGGGAACAGGAAGCCGGCGACGACTTCCAGCGCTTCGACCGCATCCCAGGCCTGCACGAAGGCAGGTTTCAGGCCAGGCACCAGCGCGGCCTCGGACTTGATGCCAACGCCTTGCAGCAGCTCGCGCTTCGATTCCGCACCAAACAAACACGTGAGTTCGACCAGGCCGGCGCCACGCAATTGCTCGGCCGGCACGGACAGCACGCCAGCGATCATGGTTTGCTGCAGCACGCGTGTTTGCGCATCGACCTTGATCGAAACCTCACGCGGGACCGTAAGCGCATCGGCATCGAGCGCATCAAACACGGGCGCCAGGTTCAGCGCCACCCAGGCCTGAGCCCAGGCCAGGATCACGCTCGACTCGTCCACGCCGTGCTCCGCCGCCAGGTTGCGTATCATCAGCGGGCCGCAGCGGTTGATCACTTCATTGGCCAGCACGGTGGCCAGGATGGCGTTGGCCAGCGGATGATCAAGCGCCGAACGCGTTTCCACCAGCAAGGATGGGAAGTAAGGTTTCAGGACTGGCTCGGCCCATGTTTCGTCCGTCAACGGCAGGCTTGAGAGGATGCGCTTGAAGCGGTTCTTGACGTTGGCGATCACCACCGCAAGTTCCGGCGTGGTCAGGCCGCGACCGTCGGCCTTGCGACGTGCCAGTTCGGCTACCGACGGCAATTGTTCAAGTTCGCGCGACAGGGCGCCCTCTTCTTCCAGACTGGCGATCAGGGCGGCATAGCCATCCTGCACACCGCTCTCGCCTTGCGCCTGCAACTCGCGCACCAGCAAATGCGTCTGCTGCGTGTTGTCGCGCAAGACCAGACGCTCGACGTCGTCCGTCATCGCATACAGCTCGCGATTACGTTCTTCTTCTGTCAGCTTGCCGGCATTGACTTCCACGTCCAGCCAGATTTTCACGTTCACTTCATGGTCAGAGCAATCCACACCGGCCGAATTGTCGATCGCATCGGTAAAGATACGTCCACCAGCGAGCGCGAACTCGATGCGGCCAGCCTGCGTCGCACCCAGGTTGCCGCCTTCGGCGACGACCTTCACGCGCAACTCATTGCCGTTGACGCGGATAAGGTCGTTCGCACGGTCCTTCACCTGGGCATGCGTCTCGCTGGAAGCCTTGATGTAGGTACCGATGCCGCCGTTGTAGAACAGGTCCACCGGCGATTTCAGGATGCGATGCATCAATTCTTCCGGCGCCAACGCGGTTTCCGCGATATCGAGCACAGCACGGATCTGCGGCGACAGTTCGATCATGCGTGCGGAGCGCGGATACACGCCACCGCCATTCGATATCAAGTCTTTGTTGTAGTCGTCCCACGAGGAGCGCGGCAAGGCGAACAGGCGAGCGCGTTCGTCGAACGAGACGCCGACGTCCGGTGTCGGATCGAGGAAGATGTGGCGGTGGTCGAACGCGGCCACGAGTTTCAGCTGACGCGACAGCAGCACGCCATTGCCGAACACGTCTCCCGACATGTCACCCACGCCGACCATGGTGATCGGGGTGGTATTCAGATCGTGGTCCATTTCATAGAAGTGGCGCTTCACGGCTTCGAATGCACCCTTGGCGGTGATGCCCAGCTTCTTGTGATCGTAGCCATTCGAGCCGCCCGAGGCGAACGCGTCGCCCAGCCAGAAACCGCGCTGCACGGCGATGCCGTTGGCGATGTCGGAGAAGGTAGCCGTGCCCTTGTCGGCAGCCACTACCAGGTATGGATCGGCATCGTCAAAACACACGGTGTCGACTGGCGGCACGATATTGCCCAACGAACGGTTGTCCGTCACTTCCAGCAGGCTGGAAATGAACAGGCGGTACACGGCTTCGCCCTCGGCCGCGATGGTTTCACGCACCGCATCCTTCGGCATCATCTTGCAGACAAAACCGCCCTTTGCACCGGCCGGCACGATGACGGCATTCTTCACCATCTGGGCTTTGACCAGGCCCAGGACTTCGGTGCGGTAGTCTTCCATGCGGTCGGACCAGCGCAAGCCGCCACGGGCAACCGGGCCGCCGCGCAGGTGCACGCCTTCAAAACGGCGCGAGAAGACGAAAATCTCGCGATACGGACGCGGTTCCGGTACCAGCGCCAGGCTGCTGGTATCGAACTTGAAGATGATCTTGTCGCCAGCTTGATTGTTCTGGAAATAGCTGGTGCGCAGCGTGGCGGCCATCAGGTTGGCCAGCGCGCCGAGGATTTCCTCCGTGTCTGCGTGATTCACCGATGGCAAGCCAGCCTTGATGGTGGCAATCGCCTCCAGGGCGGCGGCGTGCTGCGCATCAGACAGCGACGGATCGAAGCGCTGCAGGAAGGCATCGACCAGTGCCTTCACATGGGCCGGCTGCTTGCGCAGGCTTTCGGCAATATAGCGCACCGAGAAGCGGCTGCCCGTCTGGCGCCAGTAGCTGGTATAGGCGCGCACCAACTGCACTTCGCGCGTCGACAGGCCACCTTCGATGACCAGGCCATTGAGGCGACCATCTTCCGCTTCATCGTTGAACAGTGCGGCAAACAATTCCTGCGCCACGGCGACAACGGATGGCTGCGCCAATTTCGCTGCGCTGTCGGCGTCGACCGTCAGGCTGGTAACGAAATAGCGCGTGCCATCGAGCGGCGAAATCGAAAAGGCCTGCTCGCGGTCGATCGCCACGCCGGCGTTATGCAATGCCGGCAGGATGGCCGACAGCGGCGGCACCTTGTTGGCCGAATACAGGCGGATGGTGGTAACGGCGCCCGTCTCGATGCGCACGGCCACGTGCGATGGATCGGTGTTGCGCAAGATGGTGTCGAGGTCACGGAAGGCGACGGCCGGCGCGGTAGCGGCGACATAGTCGAGCGGCAGGGTAGCGCAGAGTTTGCGCAGGCTGGTGCGCAAGGTCACGTCGGGCACGGCATCGGCCACGGCGGCAAAGCCGTTATGCCAGCCATCGAGCACGCTAAGGAGCGGCTGTTCGATGTCCATTTCCAGGTCCAGCGGGTAACGTGCAGCGTGGGCGATCAGGTAAACGCGCGCCAGCGGACCGTCAGCGACCAGGGTTTGCGTGCTCACATGCGTGGCGCCGGAACTCGCTTGCAGGGCTTTTGCCAGGCTCGATGCCACGCTGGCGCTGTAGCGCTCGCGCGGCAGGTACACCAGCACGTTCAGGTGGCGTGCATACACGTCGCGGCGCGCGAAGACTTTGGTGCGCGGCTGCTTGTACAGCGAAACGACGGCACCGCATACTTGCGCCAGCCAGTCGAGCTCTGCTTCCAGTGCTTCGGTGCGCGGCAAGGACTCAAGGATTTCGCGGAATTTTTCGGCGCGGAAGCCTTGCTGGCGCACGCCGGCCAGACTCAGTACCTTGGCCACGCGGCCGCGCGCAAACGGCAGTGCCGCCAGCGGGGTGGAATTACCGGCGCGGGTAAACAGGCCGACGAAGCAATGTTCGCCCAGGATGGCGCCTTGCGCATCCATGTCGCGCACGCCGATGAAGTCCAGCTGCTGGTCGCGGTGCAGGGTGCCCGCCACGTCGGCCTTGACGATGGAGAGCGCCGATTCGCGCTTGGCCAAGGTGTCGAAGTCGCCCGGAATATTCGCCAGGCAGGTGCCGTAGACGGGGTGCGCCGTATCTTGCAGTACGCCGACACGGCTAGGAATGTCGCGTTCGAGTTCACGCACGCCCGGCTTGACGCGGTAATAGGCGTAGCCGAACACTTCAAAACCACCGCTGCGGGCCCACTCCAGGAAGGCGGCGACTTCCGCGCCTTCTTCGCCATGCTGGGCAGCGGCAGTGGCACCGGTAGCCAGACGCTCGCTCATGGCGGCGGCGTCGCGACGCACAACAAAGGCGTCATGCGCGACCATTTCCAATGCGCCGACCAGTGCGGCCAGCGCTTCCGGCGCCAGTTCTTCGTCGAGCAGCACCAGCACATACGATTCGAGCGGGTCGCCCGGCTGGCGCACCGCTGCCACGCTGCCGTCAGCGGCGCGGCGCACCGGCAGCACGGTATTCATCACGCCGCGCACAGCCAGGTGCTGGCGGCGCATGGCCATGACGATGGAGTCGACCAGGTAAGGCATGTCTTCGTTCAGGATCAGCAAGGCGCTCGCCATGCCGCCACGGCCATCCGCATAACGCAGGGTAGCGATTTGGCAGCCGCTGCCGCTGCGCTTCGCCGCTTGCGTAAAACCATCGACCAGCACTGGTGCCAGGCTGTCGGGCGCGATATCGGCCAGGTCTTCGGCGTCGAGCGAGTCCAGCCATGCCTGTACCAGTTGTACGACAGGTGCTGCCGCCTCTTTCGCACTGCCAGCGGCGTTAATCAGCTGCAGCGTTTGTGTGCGCAAATCTTGTGGCGTGTGATTCATCTTGCATCTCCATTACGGTAATGTGAATGTCCAACGCTGTCGTTCGGGCTCGTGGCTGCGCGGCAGCGGTGTCAAGGGACGGGGCGCGCCCGTCCAATTCTGTGTTGCGGATAGTTTGTCTCGAATTTTTTCTGTGTTTTTCTATCGCCTACAAGTCGTACAACCCAGGTAAGTTGAGGATGATCGTCAATTCTTCAAGCGCCGCATGCACTTCCAGCGCCAGCTGCGGGTCAGCCAAGTCGCTCGGCTCCAGATGGTCGCGGTAGTGCTTCTCCACCCATTGCACCAGCCGATGGTACAGCGCTTCCGTCATGATCACTCCCTGATGCATGGCGCGCGCTTCGATCTCCGTCAGGGCGACACGCAAACGCAGACAGGCTGGCCCGCCACCGTTGCGCATGCTCTGGCGCAGATCGAAATGAATCAGCTCATCGACCGGGCCACCGCTGACCACCAGGTCTTCCAGGTAGCGCGACACAGCGCGGTTTTCCTGGCATTCCTGCGGAATCACCAACGCCATCTTGCCATCCTCTTTCGTCAGCAACTGGCTGTTGAACAGATAGCTGCTGACGGCGTCCGCAATCGGTACCTGTCCCGTGCCCACGCGCAGCGCCTGCAAATCGGCCCCCGTGGCGGCGACGGCACGGCGCAACTGCGACAGGCTCTCCTCTTCATCGACAAACGCCTGCTCGTGATAGAACAGCACATTACCATTGCCGACGGCGATGACGTCGTTATGGAACACACCCTGGTCGATCACGTCTGGATTTTGCTGCACGTAGACGGTGCTCTTGGCATCAAGGCCATGCAGGCGCGCCACGGCTTGTGACGCTTCCAGGGTTTGGCGCGCCGGATAGCGTTTCGGCGACGGTGCGGAAGAGTCGAACTCCATCCGACCATACACGAACAACTCAACCGACGGCGCGCCGTGGCTGGCGCCCAATCGCGTGTGGTTGGCCGCGCCCTCATCGCCAAAGGCGGGCGTCGATGGCAGCGCTTCATGCACGGCGAAGTGCTTGTCGTCGCTGAAAATGGCGCGCAGGCTGCGTGCGGACTGCGCATGCTCAAAGGCGCGATGCAGCTTGTTATTCAAATTGGCGGCCGTGAAATGCACGCGGCCGTCCTGGGTGTCCGCCGACGGGCTGACCGTGGCGGCATTTGCCGTCCACATGGGTGAGGCGGAATACGCGCAAGCCAGGATGACGGGCGACTCCTTGTAAGCGCGCGCCAGCACTTCAGCGTCCGTGCCAGTGAAACCGATGGAGCGCAGCAGGCGGAAATTGGGCCGATCCTGTGGCGGCAACAAGGCTTGCGCAAAGCCGCGCGCGGCCAGCGCCCGCATTTTGGCCAGGCCTTGCAAGGCCGCCTGCTTCGGATTCGAAGCGCTTTTCACATTGCTGAACGAGGCTACGTTGCCAAACGAGAGTCCGGCATAGTTATGCGATGGGCCAACCAGGCCGTCAAAATTGTATTCACGCGTGCTGTGCATGGCTAATCCTTAAAAGTTCAGGCCGGGCGACAGTTTGGCCGGCATTTCGAGTGTGCTGTTTTCGATCGAGGCGACAGGATAGGCGCAGTAATCGGCCGCGTAATAGGCGCTCGGACGGTGATTGCCCGACTTGCCTACGCCGCCGAACGGCGCCGTGCTGGCCGCGCCCGTGGTGGGACGGTTCCAGTTGATGATGCCGGCGCGCGCGCGTGCCTGGAAGCTTTGCCACAGGGCAGGATCGTCGGACAGCAAGGCCGCAGCCAAACCAAATTCGGTGGCGTTGGCAACCTTCAGGGCCGCGTCGAAATCGGCCACGCGGATCACCTGCAGCAGTGGACCGAACCATTCTTCGTCGGCAATGCCAACAGCGTTGCTGACATCGACGATGCCGGCCGTCACAAAGCCCGCTTCGGGGTTCAACTGGCGCATCTGCAGCAGGCTGGTGCCGCCCTTGGCCAGCATATCGGCTTGCGCCTGCACCAGGCGAGTGGCCACGGCGCTCGACACCACAGGGCCCATGAAGGGCTGCGGCTGGGCGTCGGATGCGCCGATGCCCAGCTTGGCCGCCACTTCCACCAGGCGCGCGACAAAAGCAGCACCGGCAGCATTGTCTTGCACCACCAGGCGGCGCGCGCAGGTGCAGCGCTGGCCGGCCGAGACAAAGGCGGAAAAGATCGCGTGGTGCACGGCGGCGTCGACATCCTTCACATCCCACACCACCAGGGCATTGTTGCCGCCCATTTCCAGCGCCAGCATCTTGCCCGGCTGGCCGCCAAACTGGCGGTGCAGGCTGATGCCGGTCTGGCACGAACCGGTGAACAGCACGCCATCGAGGTGCGCATTGGCACCCAGGGCCACGCCCGTGTCGCGTCCGCCATTGACGAGGTTAAGCACGCCGTTCGGCAAGCCGGCCTGCTGCCACAGCTGCACGGTTTTGATGGCCGTGCGCGGCGCGTATTCGCTGGGTTTGAAAACGATGGTGTTACCGGCAATCAGGGCTGGCACGATGTGGCCGTTGGGCAGGTGGCCGGGGAAGTTATACGGGCCGAACACGCCGAACACGCCATGCGGGCGGTGCCGCAGTACGGCGTCGCCGTCGGCGATCTTGCTTTGCGTGATGCCTGTGCGCGCGTTGTACGATTGCACCGAGATATCGATCTTGTTGGCCATGGTGGCCACTTCCGTGCGCGACTCCCACAAGGGCTTGCCCACTTCTTCCGAGATCAGCAGCGCCAGCGCTTCGGCATGCTCCTTCAACAGTTCGCGAAAGCGCACGCAGATGGCGATGCGTTCATCGACGGGGGTAGCGGCCCATGCCTCAAAGGCGGCGCGAGCGGCCTGGCAAGCTTGCTCGACTTCGCTCGGCGTCGCTTCCAGGCTGGCCCAGGTCTGCTTGCCATTCGATGGATCGATGGTCAACAGTTCCCTGCCGGTGCCAGGCAGCCAGGCGCCATGGATGAAGTTCGATGCTGCGATAGATGAATTAGACACGTTAAGGCTGGACGATTTAGACATGGGGATGCTTCCTCGGGTTGAGTGATAAGGTGCGCACGGTGTCGCCGTTATGGCAACGCAGCAGGTGCAATTCATCGTCATCGAGCGCAATCTTGCCGCTGTGCGGATTGACGTTGGCGACGATCATGCGGAAATCTTTCAGGTCGGTGTTCGACACCATATAAGGCTCAGCTTGCGCCAGCTCGCAGCTATCTGCGGCGGTTGCAGGCTCAGCGTCGAGCACGGCCGACATGCTGTCACGCATGGCGCGCAGCTCGGAGACGCGCGCCTGCAGCACGGGACCGGCATCGAAAATATCGACATAGCCTTCGAAGTGCAAGCCTTCCTGTTCCAGCAGGCGGCGCGCGGGCGCCGTGCTCAGATGCACCTTGCCGATCACTTCCTGCGCCTCATCGGGCAGGTAGGCCACGTACATGGGCTGGCGCGGCATCAGCTCGGCGATGAACGATTTCTTGCCCAGGCTGGTCAAATCGTCGACGTGATGGAAATCCATCTTGAAGAAGTGGCGACCGAGTCCCTCGTAGAACGGCGAGCTGCCGTCTGGCGCCTGGTAGCCGCGCATTTCGGCGATCAGCTTTTCCGTGAACAGGTGCGGGAACTGCGCGATAAAAAGAAAGCGGCTTTTCGACAGCAGTTTGCCGTTGTTGCCACTGCGGTAATCAGGGTGCAAAAACAGCGAACACAGTTCCGTGCTGCCCGTCAGGTCATTCGACAGGTACAGCGTTTCCATGCGCGTAAACACGTCGAGCTCTGCGCTCGAATGCACGAGGGTGCCGATGCGGTAGTTATAGAACGGCTCTTCCAGTCCCACGGCTCCCTTGATGGCGCACACGCCGGCCAGGCGGCCCGTGTCGGTATCCTCCATGACAAACATGTAGTCGCGTTTTTCGGGCGGGATGGTTTCGGCGAACGAGGCACAGGCAATGGCCAGGCGGTCGCCCAGCATTTTCATGTCCGGCTTGAGGGTGGTCATGCCTGTGCCGACCTGACTGGCCAAGCCGTAAAGGGCGTCCAGGTCAGAAGCGTTAATGGCGCGTACTACTAGCATAGTGTTCTCTCGGTTAGATGCGCACGCAGATGACGCTGTCGCCTTCGGCCACGGCCAGCGTTTCAAGCAACTCGGCCGGCAAGCCGACGCTGTCCTGCCCTTCGAGCGCATCACAGGTGAAGGTAACGGCGCGGAAGTTGCGCTCCGCGCCCGAAGCGACCGCGTAATGCACTTTCAGGCCGGTGCGGCTCGGCGTAACGCCGGCGGTGACACGGCGTGTGAGCGAGCCCGTAAACGAGCGCAGCGCATTCTTGTGCGCCTGCAAAATGGGGCCACCGTCGAAGATATCGATGTAGTCGTCCGCTTCGAAACCTTCTTCCGTCAGCAAATTGAAAGTCAGTTCGCCGCTCGGGTGAATCTGGCCCATGGCCGCCTGCGCGTCGCCTGGCAAGAGCGGCACATACACCGGGTAATGCGGCATCAGTTCGACGATCAGGGTGCGATTGCGCGCACCGCCGATGACTTTTTCTGCATCGAGAAAATCCATCTGGAAGAACTTGCGGCCCAGCGCATCCCAGAATGGCGACTGGCCGTTGGCGTCAGTGATGCCGGCCAGCGGCACGAAGAAACGGTCGCCGAAACGGTGCGGCGCCAGTACGGCGAACAACAGCCGCGCGCGCGACAGCAAGGCCGCTTCCAGGCCGGCCTGCTCTATATTGTGCACGTAGAAGCCGGACAACTGCGAATATGCCGTCAACTCCGAGCAAAGCGTCAGCGCATGCACGCTGTGGCTGATATTTAAGTCACGCGAGACTTGCTGGATGACGTCGTTGCGAAAGGAAAAATACGTCCCGTTCGAGCCGGCCGAGGCAAAGATGGCGGCCGTGCCGTAGATGCTCTTATCGAGCAGGGATTCAAGCACGAAGAGATACGACTCTTCGCTGGGGATGTCGACATGGGCGGCAAACGAGGCGATGGAGCGCTCGACGGAGGCGGCGATTTTTTCGCGCGTCTTCGGCAGGGTATGGACACCCGGCATGGTGACTGCGGCCAGCGCCTCGAGGGCGGCAATATCCGCAATTTCTACCGGACGGACAACATACATGGGTACTCCTTCAATCCAGACAATACCAGGGTAGATCCAAGCCGGCCCGCAGCAAAGCGGCAGGCCGGGGATAGTGGGCGGTAAGACTAGCCTCAGGCTTGCAGCAGGCTGTCGACGGCGGCGCGCAGCATGCGGCCAGCTTCGGCAATCTGCTCGTCCGAGACGATCAGGGCCGGCGCCAGGCGCAGCACGTCCATGCCGGCGATCAGCACCATCAAGCCTTGTGCTTCGGCCGCTTTCTGGATGTCTTTCGCGCGGCCTTTGTAGGCATCGCTAACTACCAGGCCCAGCAGCAAACCGCTGCCGCGCACTATAGAGAATACTTGCGGATAATCCGTCATCAAGCCTTGCAGCATGGCGATGGTGTTGACGCTCGCTTCCTTGACGCGCGCCAGGAAGGCTGGCGTATTGATGGTCTCGAGCACGCTCAAGGCAACGCTGGCAGCCAGCGGATTGCCGCCGTAAGTGGTGCCATGGGTGCCTACGGCCAGGGTTTTCGCCAATTCATTAGTCGTCAGCATGGCGCCGATCGGATAGCCGTTGCCCAAGGCCTTGGCCGACGTCAGAATGTCCGGCGTGACGCCATAGCCCATGTAGGCGAACAACGCGCCGGTACGGCCCATGCCGCACTGGACTTCGTCGAAAATAAGCAGGGCGCCGGTCTTGTCGCACAGGGCGCGCAGTTCCTTGAGGAACTCCGGATTACCCGGCACCACGCCGCCTTCGCCTTGTACCGGCTCGACGATCACAGCGCACACGTCATCGCCGATGGCGGCACGCGCCGCTTCGATATCGTTGAAGGCGATATGGTCGATCGATGGCGGCAACGGCTCGAAGCCTTCCGTGTACTTGGCCTGGCCGCCGACGGACACCGTAAACAAGGTGCGGCCGTGGAAAGAGCTGAAGCACGAAATGATGCGCGACTTATGCGCGCCAAACTTGGTGTGGGCGTACCTGCGCGCCAGTTTCAGGGCCGCTTCGTTAGCTTCCGCGCCCGAGTTGCAAAAGAAGGCGCGGTCGGCGAAAGTCGCTTCCGTCAGGGCCAGTGCCAGGCGCATCACCGGTTCATTGGTATAGCCATTGCCCAAATGCCACAAATTATTGATTTGCTTGGTCAGCACGTCGACCAGTACCGGATGACAGTGGCCCAGGCTGTTGACGGCGATGCCCGAGGTGAAATCGAGGTAATGCTTGCCCGACTGGTCCCACAGGTCCAGTCCCGCACCGCGCACGGGCACCATGGCTGCAGGGGCATAAGTAGGAACGAGAACCTGGTCAAAGGTTTCCCGTGTGACTGGACGAGCCGTTACGGTCGAATCAAGCTTGGCATTCATAGCATTTCCCCATCAATATGTTAGGTACTCCGCAGCTACGACAGCTACGTGTGTACTGCATTATAAAAAGCGGGATGCTAAAACTCTTTTGAATCTGCGACAAGGATTTTCACAATTCATCACAGCTGCCTTTACGCTAGCTGAGCTGGCCAGGCTGGCTAGGCTGGCGGCATAAGCTTTCTTTGCCGCTCTTCGCGCGGGGTATGGCCAAACAGGGTGCCAAACGCCGTGGAAAAGTGCGAACCGGAGGAAAAGCCGCACATCAGGCCAACTTGCACGATGGAATAATGCGTATCGAGCAATAACTGCCGTGAACGCTGCAGGCGCAGCTCCAGGTAGTAGCGCGACGGCAGGCTGCCCAGGTATTGTTTGAACAGCCGTTCCAGCTGGCGCCGCGACAATCCCGCCAGGCTGGCGATGTCGTCGGTCGACAGCGGCTCTTCAATATTGGCTTCCATCAAGGTGACGGCTTCGGACAGCTTTGGCTGCAACAGGCCAAAGCGCGCCTGCAAGGCCACGCGCTGGCGTTCTTCCTTGCCGCGCACCTTGTCCACGCACAACGCTTCCTTGACGAGCGCCTGCACATCGGCGCCAAACACGGTCTCGATCAGGGTCAGCGAAAAATCGATGCTGGCGGCGCCGCCGCAGCAAGTGAGGTGGGGGCCATCGATATCGAACAGATGCGGCGTCAGGATGGCCCGCTCGGCCTTGGCTTCCGCATCGGCGTACAGGGCCCATGGCAAGGCGATGCGCACGCCATCCATGACGCCCGCGTCGGCCAGCCACAGCACGGCCGCGCCCACGCCGCCCCAGAATGGCGCCGAACGGCAGCGCTCGATCACGGCACGGCACAGCTCGGCGCGCAGCGGCGCCTCCGTTTCATCGGCCACCAGCAGCGCGATATGCCAGTTGCCGCCTTGCTGGGCCACCTGCTCGGGCGTGCGCACCTCCAGTTGCAGGGCATCCGGCCCCAGCGCCCGCGCACACAGACGCAGCGGCTGCACCAGACCCGCCCAGGTAATCGACTCGGCATCGCCGGCATGGATCAGCAGCAGGCGCAGCGGTTTGTCGAGGCCGATACGGGAGAGGTTAGCGAAAGACATCGGCGGGCGGGCTAGGAGCAAGGGCTGAGTTGCATACATGATACCGGAGTTCAGCCCCATCAAGCCCCATACGCAACTGCAGGGCCTGACGCGGCGGAAAAAAGCGCGATGGAAGGATATAATCACACCCCATGGCTGAACGATATTTAAAGAGTCTCCGGCTGCTGGCCGAATGCATGCAAGGCTTCGATAAGTTTGCTAGCGACTTCGTGCGCCAGTATGGCTTGACGCATGCGCAGTTCGACATCATTGCCACGCTCGGCAACACCTGCGGCATGCCCTACAAGGAGCTGGGCCAGAAAACCCTGATTACCAAGGGCACCTTGACGGGCGTGGTGGAGCGCTTGGAGCAAAAGGGGCTGGTAGTACGCGAGCGTTGCAATAAAGATATGCGCTCCTACTCCGTGCGCTTGAGCTGCGAGGGTGAACAGGTGTTCCATGATGTGTTCCCCGAGCTGACAAAGCGCGGCCAGCACTTGTTTGACGGCTATACCGAAGACGATTTCATGCGTTTGGAAACCACCCTGGCGGAACTGAAACACGCCATTGCCAATGGCCACAATTGACAATTCACCAAGCACAGACATTCAAACAAGACAAAGGAAACTAACTTGAAAACCACACTGCTCGACGGCAAAAAAACCGCGCATTTCGATAAACACATCATCGGCAATCTGCTGCTCAACGCCAGCACGCCGGAACTGGTACGCCAGGAAAAACTGATCATCGGCGTGCGCAACGAAGATGGCGAAATCTACCGCCTGATCGGCGCCACCAAGCACAACAGCTTCATGAACGCCGTCGAGGAATTGTTCGACCTGGGACTGACGGATGAGCTGGAAGACAGCGACGAGCTCGTTGAAGGCTGCGATGCGATCTTCAGCGAAGCTGACTGATAACGCTGCCTAGCATCAAAAAAAAGCCTGCCGCTGACACAGTGGCAGGCCTTCCCCGTTGACCAGGCTTTACTTGCCTTTTACTCGCTTGTTTGCGAAAAGATCACGCTTAAAAAGTTCCGTACGGAAATATTGCGAGTATAATTTTTTCAATGAACAGACTCGACGCCTTTAAAAGCATCGCCGCACAAGCCGCTCGTGGCGAGCTGACCTTTCCCGCCAATGTGGACGCTTCGCTCAAGCTGCAACAGGCGCTGGCCGATCCCGACTGCCACATCGAGGCCGCTGCCAAGCTGGTGCAAGCGGACCCGCTGCTGGCCGCGCGCACCGTGGCCATCGCCAATTCGGCGGCATTCAACCGTTCCGGCAACGACATCACCAGTGTGCGCAATGCCGTGCAACGGCTCGGCGTGCGCACCTTGCAATCGGTGGTGGCGTCGCTGATCGTGCGCCAACTGGGCAGCACCATCACCGATCCCGTCGTGCAGGCGAAGGCCAACCAACTGTGGGAACATACGGCCCACGTGGCGGCCCTGTCGCAGGTATTGGCGCGCCGCGTCACCAGGGTAGACCCGGATACGGCCCTGTTTGCCGGCATCATGCATGAGGTGGGCGGCTTTTATCTGCTGTCGCGCGCGGCCGAATTCCCCGGCATCCTCGACGGCGAGCCGCAGGACTGGATCGAACATGGCGAACAAGCCATCGGTCATGGCGTATTGACCAAACTGAAGGTGCCGGACGCGGTGATGAGCGCCATCGGTGCGCTGTGGGAAGGCTTGCGCGCCATCCCGCCTGAATCGCTGGGCGACACGCTGCTGCTGGCCAATGACCTGGCGCCGGTGGCCTCGCCCCTCAACGAAAGCCCTGCCGCCATCGCCGTGCGGGCCGCCCGCACCACCGGCAGCATCGACTGCGTGATCGGCGCTAATGCGACCCTGTCGAGCATCATGGAAGAGTCGGACGAAGAAGTGCAGTCGCTGCTACAGGTGCTGGTGCACTAAACTGCAGGCTTCTTGATCACTGGCGGCGCTGGCGACGCTGGCGCCGGCTTGACCTCGTCCACGATCAACACATGCTTGTCCATGGCCTTGCTCGCCTGCTTTTGCTGGACAACTTGCGTGGCGACCGCCCGGGTGCTCAACAGAGGCTTTGGATGGCGAGGCATAAACATGGCGTACCTGCTGAAAGTGGGAGACGCCGCATATGTGCAGCGATGATCAATTTATCAAGCCACTTTTCAAACGCTGCACAAAAATCGCTCGAAACCAAAAAATCCGCTCCAAAGCGGAAAAAAACCCCGCTCGTAAGCGGAAAAAAAACCGCTCGTAAGCGGAAAAAAAGAACCCGCTCGTAAGCGGGTAAAGTCCAAAGCTAGGGATGTCCTGAAAGAGACAGTCCTATCTTATGCGCTGCGCTGCGCCGCTTCCGTGCGCTGGCACACTTAGCGCGCACATTTTCCTGACTCGCGCTCAATCGTGCGTCCAGAAACACCGAGGACGGCAAGACCCCATTGCAGTTGCCGCAGGTAGCGCCCCAGCAGCATGGCTGCCTGCGGATCACCACCGTCGCTATTGACGCGCAATACGTTGATCCCTGGCGTGACCAGCTGGCGCAGCTTGTCCACGTCGCCCTCGGCAATGGCACCACGCAGGGTGATGGCATCGCTAGCCACACGGCGCAACTGCGCGCCGCTGGCCAGCATACTGAGGCCTGCCATGATGGCCATCACTATCCAACGTTTCATCGCCATCGGTTAAAAAAAACGACCACCGCGGTGATCGTTTTTGAATTCGTCATGCAATCGACTGCGCTTAAACCACGGCGCCGTCGGTTTCGTCCTTTTCCTTGATCGGCTTGATCAAGTCTTCGCGCTTGACGCCCAGCCACATGGCGATCGAGGCGGCGACGAACACGGACGAGTAAATACCGAAGCAGATACCGATGGTCAGCGCCAGTGCAAAGTGGTGCAGGGTCTGGCCGCCGAAGACCAGCATCGACAGCACCATCAGCTGGGTCGAGCCGTGGGTGATGATGGTACGCGAAATGGTGCTGGTGATCGCGCTGTCGATCACTTCATGCACGGAAGCCTTGCGCTGCTTGCGGAAGTTTTCGCGGATACGGTCAAAGATCACCACCGATTCGTTGACCGAGTAACCGAGCACCGCCAGGATCGCCGCCAGCACCGTCAGCGAGAATTCCCACTCGAAGAAGGCGAAGAAGCCCAGGATGATCACCACGTCATGCAAGTTGGCGATAATGGCCGAGACCGCGTATTTCCACTCGAAACGGATGGCCAGATAGATCATCACACCGATAATCACCACCACCAGCGCGTTCAAGCCGTTCTGCGCCAGTTCCTCGCCCACTTGCGGACCAACGAATTCGACTTTCTGCAACACGACTGCCTCACTGCCAGCGGCGTCCATGCACGCGCTCTTGAGCACATGCTCACCCTTGGCCGTGACGGTGTCGATCGCCTTGCTCGTGCCTTGCTCGGCCTTGCACAGGGCGTCAAACACGCGCTGCGAGGTGTTGGCGGCGCTGACGCCCTTTTCCACCGGCAGGCGTATCATCACGTCACGCGCCGTATCGAAGCTGGTCACGCCAGGCTCTTCATAGCCCATGGCGATGAGGGTACCGCGTATGCCTTCAAGATTGGCCGCCTTCGGGTATTTCACCTCCATCAGGGTGCCGCCCTTGAATTCAACGGACAGGTGCAAGCCCTTGTGCACCAGGAAGAAGACGGCGGCAAGGAAGGTCACCGCCGAAATCACGTTGAAAATCAACGCATGGCGCATGAAGGGAATATCTTTTTTAATCCGGAAAAATTCCATGAAATCCTCTGAGTTCTATTCTGTGCGTCCGGCTGGCCATGCCACCGGACGCTATCGCTGTTGACGCTATTGGGTGAGTCTGGGCCGTGGCTTATTTGCTGATGCCCGGCACCCACACCGTGCCGATCGACAAGGTCGTCAGTTTTTTCTTGCGGCCATACCAGAGGTTGACCACGCCGCGCGAAACGAAGACGGAGGAGAACATCGAGGTCAGAATACCCAGGCAATGCACGACAGCGAAGCCGCGCACTGGACCGCTGCCGAAGGCCAGCAGCGCCAGGCCGACGATCAGGGTGGTCACGTTGGAGTCGAGAATCGTGGCCCAGGCGCGATCGAAACCGGCAGAGATCGCTGCTTGCGGCGTATTGCCGGCGCGCAGCTCTTCGCGGATACGCTCATTAATCAATACGTTGGCGTCAATCGCCATGCCCAGCGCCAGCGCGATAGCGGCGATACCTGGCAAGGTCAAGGTCATCTGTATCATCGACAGCAAGCCGACCAGCAGCAGCAGGTTGGTGGCCAGGGCCAGCACGCTGAAGGCGCCGAACAGCATGTAATAGGCGATCATGAAGACGGCGATAGCGATGAAGCCATACAAGGTCGAGTGGAAACCCTTGGCGATGTTTTCCGCGCCCAGTTGCGGTCCGATCGTGCGTTCTTCGATGACGGTCATCGGGGCCGACAAAGCGCCCGAGCGCAGCAGCAGCGCCAGTTCATTCGCGTTTTCCGCACCGCCCATGCCGGTGATCTGGAAGCGCGAACCGAGTTCTTGCTGGATGGTCGCCACCGACAGCACTTCCGGTTTGCCTTTTTCAAACAGCACGATAGCCATGCGCTTGCCCACGCGTTCGCGCGTCGCTTCGCGCATCTTGCGCCCGCCGTCGCCGTTCAAGTCGATCGACACGGCCGCCTGCTGGTTCTGGTCGAAGCTGGCCGTGGCGCTGGAAATATAGTCGCCTGTCAGGATCACGTCTTTCGCCAGCACGACAGGCACGCCCTTGCCAACCGTAAACAATTCCGAGTTGAACGGAATTGCGCTCGACAATTCCGTGCCAGGCACGATGCTTTCATCGACCAGGCGCACTTCCAGGGTGGCTGTGCGGCCGATGATGGCTTTCGCGCGGGCCACGTCCTGCACGCCAGGCAGTTGCACCACGATGCGGTCCGGACCTTGTTGCTGGATCAGCGGCTCAGCCACGCCCAGCTCATTGACGCGCTTGGACAAGGTAGAGATATTTTGTTTCACGCCTTCGTCGATGGTCGCCTTCAGGGCCGCCGGCTTGAGACTGACGTTCAGTTTCAAGTCGCTGCCTTCGCCGGCATCGGCGAATGCCAGTTCCGACATTTGGTCGGACAAGACATTTTTTGCCTTCCCGCGCGTTTCCGCATCGCGGAAGTTGATCTGCACGCTATCGCCCACGCGCTCGATGCCGGCGTGGCGGATATTTTTGTCGCGCAAGACGCTACGCGCGGCGGACTGGACGCCCTGGACTTTCTTGTTCAGTACGGCTTTCGCATCAACCTGCATCAGGAAGTGCACGCCACCACGCAAATCGAGGCCCAGGAACATGGGCAAGGCGTGCAATTTTTGCATCCACATTGGCGTATTGGCTTGCAGATTGACCGTCACGATGTAGGCCGGATCGGTGGCATCGGGATTCAGGTCTTTTTCCAGCACCAGTTTTGCCTTGAACTGGGTATCGGGATCGGCGAAGCGCGCGCGCACGGAGGCGAGGTTGCCGGCGCCATCCATGGTGACACCTTCCGACTTGACGTTTTCTTTCGTCAAAATTTGCTCGACTTGCGTCATCAGCTCGCCCGTCACTTTGACAGTCGACTTGCCGCTGGTTACTTGCAGCGCCGGTGACTCACCGAAATAATTGGGCGCCGTATAGAGTGCGCCAAGCAATAAGGCGACGACGATGATGATGTATTTCCAGGCAGGATAGCGATTCATAGTGATTCAGCGTTCAGTGTTGAGCGTCGGAGGCGTCGGAGGCGTCGCGATAGGCGGCGGGTAGCCGCCCGGTCAGTCGCTACATGCGTAGCGACGGCGAGCAATTACAGCGCCTTCAGGGTGCCTTTAGGCAACAGGGTGGTGATAGAGCTCTTTTGCACCGTGATTTCGGTGCTGGTCGCCACTTCGATGGTGACGTAGGCGTCCACTACCTTGACAACACGGCCCAGCATGCCGCCAGCGGTGACGACTTCGTCACCCTTGGCCAGCGCGTCCATCATCGCCCGTTGTTCTTTGGCACGCTTTTGCTGTGGACGTATCATCAGGAAATACATCACCACGAACATCAGTACCAGCGGCAGGAAGCTGGTCAGGTTGCCGCCGAAACCGAGAGCGTCGGCAGGGGCTTGCGCATAAGCGTTGGAAATGAAAAACACGTTGACTCCAGTTCTAATCAGTTTGAAAAAACAGCGCTGTATTCTAGCATTGACAAAAGACCATCCCGCGAATTGCAGGCATGGCAACTTCAAATGGGGCTAAAAAAGCATTATGCAATGCTTTATCGCCCCAGTCCAAGCACCAATCTCGAAAACATCAGCTCAGGGCCTCGCGGCTCTTGAACCTAAGCATTTCTTAAGTTCCGCGTGCGCGCTCGGCATGGAATTGCAGCGTGAACGCGTGGAAACGGTCTTCGTCGAGCGCCTCGCGCATCTGGCGCATCAAGTCCAGGTAGTAATGCAGGTTGTGGATGGTATTCAAACGCGCGCCGAGAATTTCCTTGGAGCGGTGCAAATGGTGCAGGTAGGCGCGCGAAAAGTTGCGGCAGGCGTAGCAGCTGCAGGTGTCGTCGAGCGGCGCCTGGTCTTCCTTATACTTGGCATTCTTGATCTTGATGTCGCCGAAACGGGTAAACAGCCAGCCGTTGCGAGCGTTACGCGTCGGCATGACGCAATCGAACATATCGATGCCGTTCGACACGCCGGCCACCAGATCTTCGGGCGTGCCCACGCCCATCAGATAATGCGGCTTGTTGGCAGGCAGGCGCGGGCCCACGTGGGCCAGCATGCGCATCATGTCTTCCTTCGGCTCGCCGACGGACAGGCCACCGATGGCGATGCCGGGGAAATCGATCTCTTCGAGCTTGGCCAGCGACTCGTCGCGCAGCATTTCGAACATGCCGCCCTGCACGATGCCGAACAGCGCGTTCGGGTTTTCACCACGGTGGAACTCGTCCTTCGAGCGCTGCGCCCAGCGCAAAGACATGCGCATGGACTTGGCCGCTTCCTCGATGGTGGCCGGGCGGCCGGCGATTTCGTATGGCGTGCACTCGTCGAACTGCATGACGATATCGGAATTCAAGACGCGCTGCACTTGCATCGACACTTCCGGCGAGAGGAACAATTTATCGCCATTGATGGGCGAATTGAAATGCACTCCCTCTTCCGTGATCTTGCGCATGGCGCCCAGCGAAAACACTTGGAAGCCGCCCGAATCGGTCAAAATCGGCTTGTTCCAGCCCATGAAACCGTGCAAGCCGCCGAATTTCTCCATGACGGTGTTACCCGGACGCAACCACAAATGGAAAGTGTTACCCAAGATGATTTGCGCATCGATCTCATTGAGTTCCAGCGGCGACATGGCTTTTACGGTGCCGTAAGTACCCACTGGCATGAAGATTGGCGTCTGCACGACGCCATGGTTGAGTTTCAAGGTGCCGCGGCGTGCCTTGGTCAGGCCGCTCGTGTCGGTCTTGAGTAGTGTAAATTCCAGCATGGTCAGTCTTTCACGGGAGTGTCAAGGTTCAGCGCAAGCGGAGCACGCGACTGCGTAGTGAGCAGCATCGCATCGCCATAGCTGAAGAATCGGTAGTTCTGCGCGATCGCATGCGCGTAAGCACTGCGGATCGGCGCATAGCCGGCAAAGGCCGACACCAGCATCAGCAGGGTCGACTTGGGCAAATGGAAATTGGTAATCAAACGCGTCACCGTCTTGAAGGCATAGCCGGGCGTGATGAACAGGGCCGTATCGGCACTGCCCGCCACCAGCTGGCCGCTTTGCGAAGCCGATTCCAGCGCCCGCAGGCTGGTCGTGCCGACGGCCACCACGTCGCGCCCGGCCCGTTGCGCGGCGCGCACGGCATCGACGGTGTCCTGCGACAGGGTGTACCACTCGGTATGCATCTTGTGTTCGGCCAGTACTTCGGTGCGCACGGGCTGGAAGGTGCCGGCGCCCACGTGCAGGGTCACATAGGCAAAGTTGACGCCCTTGGCCTTCAATTGATCGAGCAGGGCCTGATCGAAATGCAGGCCGGCCGTCGGCGCGGCGACAGCGCCGGGCACCTTGTTGAAGACAGTCTGGTAGCGCGTTTCGTCAAATTCATCCGCATCGTGCTCGATGTAGGGTGGCAGCGGCAAGCGGCCATGCGCCTCGATCAGCTCGAACACGTCGGCCTCGAAATGCAGCGTGAAGAATTCACCGGTGCGCTGGCCAACCGTCACGTCGAAGGCGTCGGCCAGGCGGATGCGGCAACCGGGCGGCGGCGACTTCGACGCGCGCACCTGGGCCAGCACGGTGCGCTCATCGAGTACGCGCTCGACCAGCGCCTCGATCTTGCCGCCGCTTTCCTTGACGCCAAAGAAGCGCGCCTTGAGTACGCGCGTATCGTTCATCACCAGCAGGTCGCCCGCGGCTAGCTGTCCGACGATGTCGGCGAACTGGCGGTCGATCAGGGCGTCGCCATCCAGATGCAACAGGCGCGAGGCGCTGCGCTCGGCCAAGGGAGTTTGCGCAATGTTTTCTTGCGGCAAATTAAAATCGAAATCGGATAGCGAATACATGCGTTTTGCTTCAAAAGTACGTCAAAAATGATTAGGAGTGCGCAATGGAACATCTGGCACTATACTGTGCGCCTATACAGGCATTACAATAATCCGCCGCAACAACGACGACTGCGGTACGCACAGGGTGTGCCGGACAACCCTCTATTTTACGCTAGCGGCATAAAAACCTGCGCTATTGGCACCAAAACCTTGCATATGCCCGATCCAAAGCCCGCTCCTCCTCCCACGGCCAAGCCCGCCGCGAAGCCGAAAGCTGCCAAAAAAGCGGTCAGCACGGAAAGCCGGCTGGCCAAACTGGGCTTGCGCACGGACATGGACCTGGTGCTGCACTTGCCGATGCGCTACGAGGACGAGACCAAGATCTACACCATCCGCGATGCCTGCCTGCGCGGCGGCGAGTCGTGGCAAGTGGAAGGTGTCGTCACCAAGTGCGAAGTCAATTTCAAGCCGCGCAAGCAGTTGCTGGTGACGATCGCCGACGAAACGGGCAACCTGCTGCTGCGCTTCATGAATTTCTACGGCAGCCAGGTCAAGCAACTGGCCGAAGGCACGCGGGTGCGCGCGCGCGCCGAACTCAAACACGGTTTTTTCGGCGCCGAGATGGTGCACCCGAACTACAAGGTGGTCAACCAGGGCGCGCCGCTGCCCACGGCGCTGACCCCCGTCTACCCGTCCGGCGAAGGCCTGTCGCAGAACGTCCTGCGGCGCGAGATCGCCGCCGCCATGCACCGCATCGACTGGCACGATACCCTGCCTGACGACTTGTTGCGCCAGATGCAGCTGTCGCCTTTCCAGGCTGCCGTGCGCCTGCTGCACTACCCGCCGCAGAACATCGATGAAAGCGCGCTGATGGACCGCTCGCACCCGGCCTGGGTGCGCATGAAATTCGATGAACTGCTGGCGCAGCAGCTGTCGCTGAAACGCGCCCAGCGCACGCGCCGCTCGAAAGGCGCCGCACAGCTACCCATCGTCGGCACCCTGTCGCATGCCTTTGGCGCAGCCCTGCCGTTCAAGCTGACGGGCGCGCAGGCCCGCGTGCTGGAAGAAATCCGCGCCGACTTGCACCAGCCGTATCCGATGCAGCGGCTGCTGCAAGGCGATGTCGGCAGCGGCAAGACGGTGGTGGCGGCGTTGTCCGCCACGCAGGCTATCGACAGCGGCTACCAGGCCGCGCTGATGGCGCCCACAGAGATTCTGGCAGAGCAGCACTTCCGCAAGATCGCCGCCTGGATGGAGCCGCTGGGCGTGAAGGTCGCCTGGCTGACGGGTAGTCTGAAGAAAAAGGAAAAGACGGCGGCGCTGGCCTTGATCGAATCGGGCGAAGCGCAACTGGTGATCGGCACGCATGCGCTGATCCAGGACAATGTGCTGTTTGCCAAACTGGGCCTGGTGATCGTCGACGAGCAGCACCGCTTCGGCGTGGGCCAGCGCCTGACCCTGCGCAACAAGGGCGACAGCGCGGCCGTGCCGCACCAGTTGATGATGTCGGCCACGCCGATCCCGCGCACCCTGGCCATGACCTACTACGCCGACCTGGAAGTGTCGGTGATCGACGAACTGCCGCCCGGACGCAGCCCCATCGTCACGCGCTCCATCGACCAGAACCGGCGCGACGAGGTCATCGCCCGCGTGTATGCGGCCGCGCTGGAAGGCCGGCAGGTGTACTGGGTCTGCCCGCTGATCGAGGAATCGGAAGCGCTGCAGCTGCAAACGGCCACCGATACCTACATGATGCTGGCCGAAGCCTTGCCCGAGCTGCAGGTAGGCCTCGTGCATGGCCGCTTGAAAGCGGCGGAAAAGCAGGAAGTGATGGATGCCTTCATCGCCGGCCATATCCATGTGCTGGTGGCCACTACCGTCATTGAGGTGGGCGTCGATGTGCCGAACGCTTCGCTGATGGTGATCGAACACGCCGAGCGTTTCGGCCTGTCGCAGCTGCACCAGCTACGCGGCCGCGTGGGGCGCGGCACGGCGGCCAGCGTGTGCCTGCTGCTGTACCAGGGCCCCTTGGGCGGCGTGGCGCGCCAGCGTTTGATGACCATGCGCGAGACGACCGATGGCTTCGAGATCGCGCGGCGCGACCTGGAAATACGCGGCCCCGGCGAATTCCTCGGTGCGCGCCAGTCCGGTCAGGCCATGCTGCGCTTTGCCGACCTGGAAACGGATCAATGGCTGGTAGATCAGGCGCGCGACGTGGCGCACGATTTGCTGCACGCCACCACGGCCGCCGCCGCGACTACCGTCGAGGCACACTTGGCACGCTGGCTGGGTGGGAAAGAAGAGTTTTTGAAAGTGTAAATCTGGTATTGCATGCTTCAGGGTGTTGTCGGATTACGCGCTGTGCGCTAATCCGACTTACCCTGAACTGACCCCGTAAAGTTGGACGGTTAAGTTTGTTAGGCGGCCAAGGGCTGGGTTCTGTATTGCACGGGACTCAGCCCTTTTAGTTTCATCTTAATACGGTCGTGATTATAGTAGTGAATGTATTTCTTGATGCCGGTTTGTAGCTCTTCGACGCTGCTGAATTTGTTCAGGTAAAAGAACTCCGATTTCAGCACTGCGAAGAAGCTCTCCATTGCCGCGTTATCGAGGCAGTTGCCCTTACGCGACATGCTTTGCACAACGTGCTTGTTCCGCAACGCCCGCTGATACGCAGGCATTCGGTATTGCCATCCCTGGTCCGAATGAAGAATGGGGTTCTCGCCCGCTTTAAGCTTCGCCAGCGCCTTCTTGAGCATGACACCCACCAGTTCGAACGCTGGCCGCCTGGCGGTCTCAAATGCAACGATTTCGCCGTTGTACAAGTCCATCACCGGAGATAGATACAGCTTCTCGCCAGAGACATTGAATTCCGTCACGTCGGTGACCCATTTCTGATTGGCGCATGGTGCATCAAATTGCCGCTTCAGAACGTTAGGGGCAGCGTGGCCTACTTCGCCTTTGTACGAACGGTATTTCTTTGGCCGCACCAGTGACTTGAGACCGAGCTTGCCCATCATGCTTTGAACGGTCTTGTGGTTGACCTTTTCGCCCAGCTGCCGAATCGCCGCTGTGACCCTCCGATAGCCGTAGCGCCCCTTATGGAAGGCAAAGATGATGCCAATCTGCTTTTTCAGTTCCTGATGCTTGTCGCAGACCTGCGCCGCCTTCTGTTGATAGTAAAAAGTGCTGCGCGCCAAGCCGGCCAGCTTGAGCAGGCCAGCCAGGGGAAAGTGCTGCCTTAGTTCAATAATTACTTGCGCTTTTTGCGTGCTGTCGCCTGCGGTAGCTGCTGTGATTGAACTAAGGCCCGCAACTTTTTTAGGTAGGCCACCTCCATGCGCAACTGATTCACCTCTGCGACCAACTCCTCGTGGGTACGCTCTGAATCATTAACGGGCAAAGATGGCTTTGTGTCTGGAGGGCTGGGCATTTTCGTGGGTCTGCCACGGCGACGTGGCATGAGGGCGTCTATACCGCCCGTATGATAGCAGCGCTCCCATACGCCCACGGCGGCATGATGCCGAATATTGAAAACTGCAGCAGTCTTGCCATAAGACAAGTCATTGGCCCACATATGTTGCAATACCGAAAGCTTGAAGTCTGCATCATAGTGGCTGAACTTCTTTCGCAAGCCGTCCTCACCATGCTGGCGAAATAGTCCCACCCACTTGCGAACCATGGAGTAAGGAACACCATGCTGGTTCGCCAAGAATTGGAAACCACTCGCGCCGGCAAGGTATTGCTTGACCACTGCCAGCTTGAACTGTTCTGCGTACTTCGACATGAAAAACCCCAATAGGTTGGTGTCCAACTTATTGGGGTCAGTTCAACCCGACTTGGCGTTTTCGTCGTCGCATAGGTCGGATTAGGCTGCAGGCCGTAATCCGACAACATTGTTAGCACTCCTCACTCCCGCCCAACACACTCAATCGCCACAGCGTCCCCGCCCCAATCCTCTGCATACAAGCCGTGCTTTACATACCGGTGAAAACTGGAACACGGCCAATCGATAACTTTGCCCACTAAACCATGTTTGACAGGGTTGTAATGGATGTAATCGACATGGTTGGCGAAGTCGCGCTCGTCGCGCAAGACATGCTCCCAATACCGTTGCTGCCAGATATTTTCAAGATCGCTATGCTTGCTGAACCACGTCTTGATCAAGCGCCAGCGCAACATGAAATCGGCATCGCCTTCAGGCAAGGTCCAGATGCAGTGCAGATGGTCAGGCAGGATGACGATAGCGTCGATAGCGAATGGCCTTTTATGGCGCACGGCGCTGAACGAGCCACGCAGCAAGTCCACGGCTGTTGCCGACGAAAAAATGGGTCGGCGATGAGCCGTCACCACCGTGAAGAAAAAGCTTCCACCTGGCTGGAATGCGCGTCGGTATCGCATGGTTTCAGGGTGATGTCGGATTACGGCCTGCGGCCTAGACGCTATCGGTATTGTTTGTTTTCGGGTGATGTCGGATTACGGCCTGCGGCCTAATCCGACCTACGCAAATACGCTGACGGCAGGTCAGGTAGGTCGGATTAGCGTAGCGTAATCCGACTTTTCGCAAACTACCTTGCGCCCGCGCAGTCTACATGCACATCCAGAAGCGGTTCGCCAGGTCGAGCATGAAGTCGGGGCGCAAATACGCCATGAAGACGATGGCCAGCAGCGCGGCGCCAGCCAGGCGCCACAGCCAGTTGCGCCAGCTGCCCATTACGCCGCCACCGCCACACGCTTGACGGCGCGCTCGTCGATAGGCAGGTTGATCAGCGCGGCCAGCAAGCCAAGGCCGATGGTAATCATCCACACGACGTGGTAACTGCCCTGGTGCTCGTACAGATAGCCGCCCAGCCACGCACCGAGAAAGCTGCCGACCTGGTGCGAGAAGAACACCATCCCGGCCAGCATCGACAGGTGCTTGACGCCGAAGATGCCGGCGATGATGCCATTCGTCAGCGGCACGGTCGACAGCCACAGCACGCCCATGCCGACGGCAAACAGGTACACCGACCACGCCGACAAGGGCGCCAGCAGGAACAGCGTGATGACCACGGCGCGCGTCACGTAGATGGCCGACAGCAGATAGCGCTTGGCGATTTTTCCACCGAGTTTGCCCGCGTAGTAAGAGCCGACGATGTTGAACAGGCCGATCAGCGCCAGCGCCGTGACGGCGATGTTCGGATTCATCAAGCCCTGATCCTTCAGGTAGGCCGGCAGGTGCACGCCGATGAAGACCAGCTGGAAGCCACAGACAAAATAACCCGCCAACAGTAGCCAGAACGAGCGGCTGGCGATGGCTTCATGGAAGGCTGCACCGATGCTTTGCTGCGCACCACTGGCGTGCGAGACGGGGGGCTCGCGCAAATAGAAGGCCATCGGAATCATCGCCAGCAGCACCAGCGCGGCCAGCACATAAAAGGCGTTTTGCCAGCCCACGGCAGAAATCAGTTGCTGCTCCACCGGCATCATCAGGAACTGGCCGAAGGAACCTGCTGCCGACGAGATGCCGAAGGCCCACGAGCGCTGCTCGGGCGGCGCGCTGCGCCCGATGATGCCGCTGATGGCACCAAAGGCCGTGCAGGCCAGCGCCAGACCGATGAAGACGCCGGAACCGGCGATAAACAGGATGGGTTGCGTCATCAGGGCCATCCACACTAGGCCCAGCATATAGCTGATGGCACCGACGATGACAACGCGCATGGTGCCGAAGCGGTCGGCCGCCATGCCGGCGAACGGACCGAAGACGCCCCACATCAGGTTTTGCATGGCCAGCGCCAGCGAATACGTTTCACGCGTCCAGCCATTGGCTTGCGAGATCGGCTGCATCCAGAAGCCCAGGCCGTGGCGCACGCCCATCGCCAGGGTCAGGACGACGCCGCTGGCGATCAGGACAGTTTTCAGGCTGGGACGCGATGAGTGCAGTGTCATACTACTCCTTAGGCCTTATCGGCGCTGTATATCAGCCCAATCTGGCCGCGTATGGTGTCAAGGTTGCGCATCAGCGCCACGCTGTCCGCGTGCGGCATGACGGGGCTCTCCAGCAAGCCGGCGCGGATGCAGCGCATCGCTTCGATCGCCTCATGCGTGTAGCCATTGCCAAGATAAGGCGCGGCGACGACGCGGTACCCGCCATCCATCGCTTCAACGATCAGATGATCTGGTTTGTAAAAACGGTTAGGCAGGCGGATGCGTCCCAGGCTGCCGGAAATGCGCATTTCTGTCGGCGTTTGCGCGCGCAGGCTGCAGGCGCAGGATGAAGTGCCGCCGTCCGCGTGACGCAATGAAAACACGACCTGCTCATCGACGCCAGTGGAGCCCATTTCAGCGAGTGCCTGAACCTGCGATACCGGGCCGAGGAAAAACGCCGCCATCGACAGCGGATAAATGCCCACGTCGAGCAGCGCACCGCCTCCCAGTTCAGGATTGAATATACGGTGCTCGGGCGGGAAGTTGGCGACAAAACCGATATCGGCCTGCACCTGCTGCAGGGCGCCGATTTCGCCACTGGCAATGATGCGCTGCGCTTCCTGCACGGCAGGCAGGAAACGGCTCCACATGGCTTCCATCAAAAACAATTTCTTGTCGCGTGCCAGGTCAACCACGGCCTGCGCTTGGCGCGCGTTCATGGTGAACGGTTTCTCGCACACGACATGCTTGCCGGCAGCCAGGCACATTAAGGCATTTTCCGCATGCAAGGTGTGCGGCGTGGCGATGTAGATCACGCCCACGTCGGGATCATCGGCCAGTGCCTGGTAAGACCCGTGGCAACGCTCGATGCCGAATTGCGCGCCGAAGGCCTGCGCCCCGGCAGCGCTGCGCGAAGCGGCTGCCAGCAGCTGCGCGCCGGGCGCATCGCGCAAGCCATGCGCCATCGCATGGGCGATCTTGCCGGTGCCGAGGATGCCCCAGCGGACGGTGTTTTCCATGCTATCGATCTCTTTCTGGGTCAGCTGCCTTGCGCTTCGGGCGGAACACCGCCGCGTCATTGTAAAAATCGTCGTCCTGGCCCTCGCACCAGCCGGGCAAGCCAAGCACGGGCAGCGGCGTGAAGTCGGCTGTCGTCAAGCCATCACTGGCCAGGTCTTGCGCCACGCGTTCGTCAAGCCAGGCGCGCCGTGCCGCGGCATCAAGCGCAAAGTAAGCGTCGCCGGCAAAAATCACGCGCGTGTGCGCCGTGATGGCCTTGCGCGGCACCACCAGTTTTTCCATCAGCGCGTGGCCGAACAGCCATACTTCGGCGTCGCCGCCGGCGCCAAACTTGTCGCGCTGCATAATGAAAGCGCTGCGCCAGTCGTGGCCGCGCAAGGCCGCTTCCAGCGCGCGTCCGGCATCGCTGTCGCGCAGTACCAGCAAGGCGCAATTTTCATCAAAGATGGTGGCGCCGTCGCGTGCCGGCCCGCGCGATTTGCCGACGCCGGACAGGGCGATCTGCGCCGCCTGCAGCGCATTCAACTGTCGCTTGATGCGCGGGAAGGTCAGCCACACGAGCGCATTGAAAAAATCGTGCAGATTATCGCGCGTGGGCACGCCGCCCGTCGCGCCGATGAACTCCTCGTAAGCCATGCCTTCGGGCAGGTCGGCTTGCGGCACGAAGCACAGCGGCAGGCCGGAGGGATTGCGCAAGTCCAGCACCCGCGCCTGCCCGTTCAGCGCGGCAATTACCGTGTCGC
Source organism: Janthinobacterium sp. CG_23.4 (assembly GCF_029892305.1). Lineage (NCBI taxonomy): Bacteria > Pseudomonadati > Pseudomonadota > Betaproteobacteria > Burkholderiales > Oxalobacteraceae > Janthinobacterium > Janthinobacterium sp. CG_23.4. Next base: position 4,511,030 of record NZ_JARXUX010000001.1, read on the forward strand.
GTTGCAGGTCCAGCTGCCGCCGCGCCGGCAGCACCGTGGCAAACCAGGGGCGGCTCCAGTCTATCGATGGCAACATGAACGCTTAGACCATTTTCCAATTGATCTGCTCGCCCGCGTTGAGCGGAATGACGTGGCTGTCACCGAGCGGCAGCGAGTCTGGCAAAGTCCAACTTTCGCGCTTCAAGGTGATGCTGTCCGTGTTGCGCGGCACGCCGTAGAAGGCAGGGCCGTGGAAGCTGGCGAACGCTTCCAGTTTATCCAGTGCGCCGGCCCGTTCGAACGCCTCGGCATACATTTCCATCGCATGCAGGGCTGTATAGCAGCCGGCGCAGCCGCAGGCCATTTCCTTGGCGCCTTGCGCGTGCGGCGCCGAGTCGGTGCCGAGAAAGAAGCGCTCGTCGCCGCTGGCGGCGGCCGTCATCAGCGCCAAGCGATGCTCTTCGCGCTTGAGGATGGGCAAGCAGTAGTAATGCGGACGGATGCCGCCCTTGAAAATCTCGTTGCGGTTGTACAGCAAATGATGCGCCGTAATGGTGGCGGCGATCGGACCTTCCGCTTCGGCCACATACTGCGCCGCATCCTTGGTAGTGATGTGTTCGAACACCACGGACAGGGCCGGGAAGGCGCTGCGCAGCGGGCGCATTACGCGCTCGATAAAGACGGCTTCGCGGTCAAAAATGTCGATCTCCGGGTCCGTCACTTCGCCGTGTACGAGGAAGGGCATGCCCACTTCCTGCATCACTTCAAGCACCTTGTAGCAATTCTTTAAATCCGTCACGCCCAGGTCGGAATTGGTGGTGGCGCCGGCCGGATACAACTTGACGGCTTGCACGATGCCGCTATCTTGCGCGCGACGGATTTCGTCGGGCGAAGTGTTGTTCGTCAGGTACAGCACCATCAGCGGATCGAAGTTCACGCCTTCAGGCACGGCGGCCAGGATGCGCTCGCGGTAGGCGCTAGCGTCCGCCGTGGTAGTGACGGGCGGTTTCAAGTTCGGCATGACGATGGCGCGGCCAAACTGGCGCGCGCTGTGTGGCAGCACGCTGGCCATGACGGCGCCGTCGCGCAGGTGCAAATGCCAGTCGTCAGGACGGGTGATGGTGATGGAAGTCGGGGTGTGATCGAGTGTGGACATGGCGGCAGCTCTCAGGCGGTCGTTGCGGATGACACCATTTTACCAGCCGCACGAGCGTCGCGCCGGTCGTGCGGGTGCGTGCACGCTTGCGGCCGGACGACAAAACGGCCAGTGTGCACTGGCCGTTTTCACTATCAGGAGTACGCGCGAATCAGGATGCAGCCAGTTGGCCGTCAGCTTCTGCTCGCGCGCCACTAGTTAATGAATGATCTTGGCAAGGAAATCGCGCGCGCGATCCGAACGTGTGGTGTTGAAGAAGTCATCCTTGCTGCAATCCTCGATGATCTTGCCCTGGTCCATGAACACGATGCGGTTGGCGACACGCTTGGCAAAGCCCATTTCATGCGTGACGACCATCATCGTCATGCCTTCCTGCGCCAGGCCCACCATCACGTCGAGCACCTCGTTGATCATTTCAGGATCGAGCGCCGAAGTGGGCTCGTCGAACAGCATGGCGATCGGGTCCATCGACAGCGCGCGGGCGATGGCCACGCGCTGCTGCTGGCCGCCCGACAGCTGGCCCGGGAATTTATCCTGCTGCGACAGCAGGCCTACGCGGTCCAGGTATTTCAAGCCCTTGGCATTGGCTTCATCGGCGCTGCGGCCGAGCACCTTGATCTGGCCGATGGTCAGGTTTTCGCGGATCGACAAGTGCGGAAACAGCTCGAAGTTCTGGAACACCATGCCGATGCGCGCGCGCAGTTTCGACAAGTTCGTCTTCGGGTCGTTGACGGTGATGCCGTCGACGATGATCTGTCCCTGCTGTATCGGTTCAAGGCCGTTAACGGTCTTGATCAGGGTCGACTTGCCGGAGCCGGACGGACCACAAATGACCATCACGTCACCCTTGGCGACCTTGGTGCTGCAGTCGGTCAGTACCTGGAACTGGCCATACCATTTGCTGACGTTATTGAGTTCAATCATCTTGTTCTTTCTTTTTCGGTTAGCGAATGATGGCGACGCGTTTCTGCAGGCGTTTTACCAGGAACGACAAGGCATAGCACAGCACGAAATACACGACGGCGACAAACACATACATTTCCACCAGGCGGCCGTCGCGCTGCGCGATTTTCGAGGCGGCGCCGACAAAATCGGGGATCGACAACACGTACACGAGCGACACGTCCTGGAACAGCACGATGGTCTGCGTCAGCAGCACGGGGATCATGTTGCGGAAGGCTTGCGGCAGCACGATGCTGGCCATGGTCTGCCCGTAATTCATGCCCAGCGCCTGGCCGGCCCATACCTGGCCGCGGGGAATCGACTGTATGCCACTGCGCATGATCTCGCAATAGTAGGCCGCCTCGAACAGGATGAAGGTGATCAGCGCGGAAGAAAATGCGCCCACTTTCACGGGTTCGTTGGCGCCGATGACCCAGGCGGCAATGTACGGCACCAGGAAATAGAACCAGAAGATCACCAGCACCAACGGGATCGAGCGTATCAGATTGACGTAGCTCGACGCCACGCCCGAGATGAGGCGGTTGCTGGACAGGCGCATCAGCGCCAGCATTGTGCCCAGCACGATGCCGCCGACCATGGCCAGCGCCGTCAGTTTCAAGGTGAAGACCATGCCGGTCTGGAACAGGTAAACCCACGAGCGGGAGATGACATCGAAGTCGAAATTACCGAACATATCAGTGTCCTCCTGTCTTGGCGCCAGCGACGATGAAGCCGGGAATCGCGATTTTTTTCTCGATCAAGTGCATCAGCACCACCACCAGCAGATTGACGACGACGTAAATGATGGTGGCGGCCGAAAACGCCTCGAACACCTGGAAGGAAAACTCCTGGATGGCGCGCGCGCTGGCCGTCAGTTCGATCAGGCCGATGGTCAATGCCACGGAGCTGTTCTTGATGATGTTCAAAAATTCGCTGGTCAGCGGCGGCATGATGACGCGCGCGGCCATCGGCAGCAAGATGAAACGGTAGGTTTGCGGCAGGGTCAGGCCGAGCGCGGTGCCAGCCAGTTTCTGCCCGCGCGGCAGCGCTTCGATGCCGGTCGTCACCTGCACCGCTACGCGCGATGAGGTAAAGAAGCCCAGGCACACAACGGCCGTAACGAATGGCGCGTTCGGCAGCGACTTGACCCAGGCGCCCAGGTCCGGCGGCAGCAATTCCGGCATCACGAAATACCAGAGGAACATCTGCACCAGCAATGGCACATTGCGGAATAATTCAACGTAGGCATTGGCCACGCCCACCAGCCATTTGTTCGGCAAAGTGCGCACGGTGCCGATCACCAGGCCCAGGATCAAGGCCATGATCCAGGCCACGCCAGCCGTGGCCAAGGTCCATACCAGGCCGGACCACAAAGTGTCCATATACGTGCCCACGCCATCGGGGGAGATCTCCCAGAAGATGCGCCAATTCCAGTTGTAATTCATGTTCACCCTTCCCATGCAGCTAAAGCAAAGCGGCCAACCAGCCGCCGTCCCGCAAATAAAACCGGGAGGCTCGCGCCCCCCGGTTTGTTACGCACTCTTGTTACTTTTTCCGTTTGTCCGATGTCTTTTGCGCTTCGGGTACAGCCGCATACGCAGCCGGGTCGCCCGAGTCGGTCGGATTCGTGAACACGGCCTTCAATTGCGGCGGCATGGGGAAATTGAGGTTGATGTTTTTCGGTGGGATCGGCGAGGTGAACCATTTCGCATAAATGCGATTGATGTCGTCGCTCTTGTACAAGCGGGTCAGGGCATCGTCGACCACTTTCTTGAAGGCCGGGTCACCCTTGCGCAGCATGATGCCGTACGGCTCGACCGACAGCGCTTCTTTGGTGATTTCGTAGTCATTCGGGTTCTTCGAATTGGCCACTTGCGACGCCAGCAGGATGTCGTCGTTGGCTTCAGCCACCGCGCGCCCCGTTTCCAGCATCAGGAACGACTCAGGATGATCCTTGCCGACGGCGATGGTCATGCCCAGGTTCTTTTCCTTGTTCAAAATCGTCATCTGCTTGATGGTCGAGGTGCCGGCCGTGGCGACCAGGGTCTTGCCGCGCAAGTCATCCAGGGTCTTGATGTTCGAGGTTTTCTTCGACAGGATGCGGTTGCCGATGACGAACATGGTCGGCGCGAACGCCACCTGCTGCTGGCGCTCCAGGTTGTTCGTGGTCGAGCCGCATTCGAGGTCGATGGTGCCGTTGGCCATCAGCGGAATGCGGTTGGCCGACGTGACGGGGCTCATCACCACTTTCAGTTCGCTCATGCCCAACTGCTTTTGCAGGGCCGTCACGACTTTCATGCACAGGTCGATCGAATAGCCTTGGTATTGCTGCTTGTCATCGAGGTAGGAGAAGGGAACGGAGCCGTCGCGCACACCGAGGGTGACGGAACCGGACTTCTTGATCTTGGCCAAGGTACCGGTCAATTCCTGAGCCTGGACTGGCGACATGCTGCTGATGACACCGACGCTGAGCAGCGTGGCGAAGAGGTTGGTCAATTTCATAAATTCTCCTGGACGGACAAACCGGACGAAAAGCCGGACGAAACAACTGTGGTGCTAACGCCACCAAGGGGACCAATTTTATTTCATTTTCAGCACTGGACCAGCCGTTTTCTGCGATTGTCCGCAAATAGGGGCTGCGCGCGCGCCTGAATCAGCGCGCCTGTAGCATTTTTCCTACTGATTTCTTCCCTCCGATTTATTTTTCCGGCACCAAGCCCGCCAGCGCGTCATCCACTTGCGCCTCATCGTCCGTATTCGCCTGCTGGCGTTGCCACATCTGCGCGTACAAGCCCTGCAATGCCAGCAATTGCGGATGCGTGCCTCGCTCGACGATGCGACCATGGTCGAGCACCAGGATTTGCTGGGCGTCGGCCACCGTTGACAGCCGATGCGCGATCACCAGCGTAGTGCGGTTTTTCGCAATATCCTTCAATTGCGCCTGGATCGCCTGTTCGGCCTTGGAGTCGAGCGCCGACGTCGCTTCGTCGAAGATCAGAATGGCCGGGTCTTTCAACAAGGTGCGGGCAATGGCCACGCGCTGCTTTTCGCCGCCCGACAGCTTCAAGCCCCGCTCGCCCACCATGGAGTTGTAACCATCTGGCAAGCTTTCAATAAAATCATGGATAGCCGCCGCTTTTGCCGCCGCCACGATGGCGTCCTTGCTGGCGCCCGGCTTGCCGTAGGCGATGTTGTATTCGATGGTGTCGTTGAACAGCACCGTATCCTGCGGCACGATGCCGATGGCGGTGCGCAAGCTATCCTGCCTGATGCTGCGCAAATCCTGGCCATCGATGGTGATGCTGCCGCCATCGACTTCATAGAAACGGAACAGCAAGCGCGACAGGGTCGACTTGCCCGAGCCGCTATGCCCGACCACCGCCGTGGTGGTGCCGGCCGGGATCTGGAAATCCACGTCGAACAAGATTTGCCGCTTGGCTTCATAGCTGAAGTCCACATGCGCGAAGCACACGGCCGCGCCCCGCGTAACGAGCGCTTTGGCATCCAGCGTATCGGCGATTTCGCGGTTTTCGTTCAACAGGGAAAACAGCCGCTCCATGTCAGCCAGGCTTTGCTTGATTTCGCGGTAAATGACGCCCAGGAAATTGAGGGGGATGTACAGCTGGATCATGAAGGCGTTCACCAGCACCAGGTCGCCCAGGGTCATGCTGCCGTTGATCACGCCCACCGTGGCGCGCCACAGTATCAAGGTGACGGCCGTGGCAATGATCAGCGACTGGCCCGTATTGAGCAGCGACAGGGATGTTTGCGATTTCACGGCGGCCGATTCATAGCGCTGCAAGCCTTCATCGTAGCGCTTCGCCTCGTAATCTTCGTTGCCAAAATATTTTACGGTTTCATAGTTGATCAGCGAATCGATGGCCTTGGTATTGGCCTTCGAGTCCAGCTCATTCATGGTGCGGCGGAAATGCGTGCGCCAGTTCGTCACCAGCACGGTAAACGTGATGTACGACACCAGGGCCACTGTCGTGATCACGGTGAACCAGATGTCGTAATGCAAGACCAGATAGCCGAGCACCAGGGTAATTTCTACCAGCGTCGGCAAGATGTTGAACAAGGTATAGGAAATGAGCGAGCCGACACTGCGCGTGCCGCGTTCGATATCGCGCGTCATGCCGCCCGTCTGCCGGTTCAGGTGAAAGCGCAACGACAAGGCATGCAGGTGGCGGAACACTTGCAGGGCGATGGTACGCACGGCCCGCTGCGTGACCCGGGCGAACAGGAATTCGCGCAACTCCGTAAACAAGGTCGTCGACAGGCGCAGCAAGCCATACGCTACCAGCAAGCCGACGGGCAACACCAGCAGTGCTTGCGGATGCGCCGCCGTAATCGTCATGGCGTCGACGAGTTTTTTCAGGATCAGGGGCACGCCGACGTTGGCCAGCTTGGCGCCCACCAGGCATAGCAGCGCCAGCAGGACCCGCCATTTGTAGACCCATAAATACGGCAGCAAGGTCTTGATGGTGGCGAAATCGCTGTGGCTGGCGGAGGCTGGCGAGCGGGGCGGAGGGGAAGTCTGGGAGGGGCGCATGGCGAAGGTCGGCTTTTTATGGTTCAATCAGGGCAATTGTAGCCTTTCATGAGAATAAAAGATGAGTACTTCCCCCGAGCGTCCCGACAACTGCCTCGCTTCCGGCCTGCCGGCCGGAAAAATGCCAGAACTGCGCATGATGCCCGCGCCCTCCGATGCCAATGTGTATGGCGACGTGTTCGGCGGCTGGATCATGGCGCAGGTCGATATCGCCGGCTCGCTGCCGGCCACGCGGCGCGCCAACGGTCGCGTCGCGACCATCGCCGTCAATTCCTTCGTCTTCAAAAACCCCGTTTTCGTCGGCGATCTGCTGTCCTTCTACGCTGAAATCGTCAAGGTCGGCAATACCTCGATCACCGTCAATGTCGAGGTGTATGCCGAGCGCAACCGCCTGCAGGCGTGCATCGTGAAAGTCACGGAAGCCACCCTGATCTATGTGGCGACCGATTCCGACCGCAAGCCGCGCAAGGTGCCGCCGATCGAGACCTTATTGTCGTCTTGATTGTCGCCTTGCTTGTCACATTAGTTGCCGCCTTAGTTGCCACCTTAGTTGCCACCTTACTCCGACGTTTCATTTTCAGACGATATGGATAGCCAGCGCCGCATCTTCCTGCAGAGGGCTGCGCGCATCGGCGCAGTCGCTGCCGCCGGCGGCGTGCTGTCCGGCTCCAGCGCGCGTGCCGCCACGCGCCTCAACAGCACGGGCTACCCGTTTGCGCTCGGCGTCGCTTCCGGCTCTCCCCTGCCGCACGCCATCGTGCTGTGGACGCGCATTTGCTACGATCCGCTGCTAGCAGCCGCCACGCCCGCCATCGCCCTGAACGTGCGCTGGGAAGTGGCCGACGATGAAGGTTTCAGACGCGTCGCCGCCAAGGGGCAAGCCACGGCTACGCCCGCCCTCGCGCATAGCGTGCACGTGGACGTGGATGGCCTGGCGCCCGGCCGCTGGTACTGGTACCGCTTTATGTTTGGCGACGCAGTCAGTCCCGTGGGCCGCACGCGCACGGCACCCGCCGCAGATGCCCTGCCCGCATCGCTGAAACTGGCCGTGGCCTCGTGCCAGCATTGGGAATTCGGCGCCTACGCGGCGCACCGGCACATCGCCGCAGCTGCGCCCGACCTGGTGGCCTTCCTCGGTGACTACATCTATGAATGGGGACCGTACCAGCTGCAGCACCCGAGCCGTGCCATGCGCACGCACGAAAGTTTCACTCTGGACGACTACCGCGCCCGCTACGCGCAATACAAGAGCGACCCGGATTTGCAGGGCGCGCATCTGGCCGCGCCATGGATCGTCACCTGGGATGATCATGAAGTGGCCAACGATTATGGCAATGACCGCGACGAATTACTCACGCCCACCTTTTTACAGCGCCGCGCGGCCGCCTACCAGGCATTTTATGAACACATGCCGCTGCGCCTGCTGCCGCTGGGGCGACGCGGCTTTGTCGACATGCGCATCTACCAGCGCTATGACTGGGGCCGCCTGGCGCGCTTCCACGTGCTCGACGACCGCCAATACCGCGCTCATCACGCGTGCGCCAGGCCGGGCCGCGGCGGTTCCAATTCCGTCATCACGCGCAACTGTCACGACTTGCTGAAACCACAGCGCAGCATGCTGGGCGAAGAGCAGCAGCGCTGGCTGCAGGACGGTCTGGCTACCTCTCCGGCGCGCTGGAACATACTGGTCCAGCAAACGCTGATGGCGCAAGCGAGCCAGGTGCCCATCGCGCGCCCCGGCGACGAGCGCATCTGGACCGATGGCTGGGACGGTTACCCGCTGGCGCGCCAGCACCTGCTCGACGCCCTGCGCAGCAGCAAGGCCAGCAACCCACTGGTACTGTCGGGCGACGTGCACACCTTTTATGCGACCGAACTGAGGCGCAACGTCATGCGCCCCGCGAGCAACGATAATCGCGTGCTGGCCACCGAGTTTTGCGGCACGTCCATCACCTCGAGTTCCCGCCCCCAGGCGCGCACCGAGCAGTACGTGGCGATGAACCCACACATCCGCTACGGCCGCAGCGACAAGCGCGGCTACATGCTGCTGGAAATCACGCCTGAGAAAACCACGACCCTGTTCCAGGGTTTGGACAATGTGCGCGACAGCACATCGGGCATCGCCACATTGGCCAGTTTCACCGTGCAGGATGGCAAAGCGGGCCTGCAGCCGACTTAGCAGGTACTTTTCAAGGCATCGCGATAGCGCCGGCTGACGGGCACCTCGCCACCTGTGCTCAAACTGGCGCGGGCATCGCCCGATTCCAGCGGCACGATGCTCTGTACAAAATCGAGGTTGACGATGTAGCTGCGGTGCACGCGCACAAAGCGCTTGCCGTCCAGGCGGTGCTCGATGGCGGCCATGGTCGAGCGCAGCGGATAATCGTGCCCGCGCACATGCAGGTTCACGTAGTTGCCCCAGGCCTGTATCCATTCGATCTCCAGCGCGGGCAGCAAAAAATCCTTGCCCAGCTTGCGCACCAGGAAGCGCTCCGGCTGCTGCACCGGTTCCACGGGTGGCCCTTCATCGGGTTCGCCCAGCAGGGTCGCCTCGCCCTGCCAGCGCATCAGCAGCAAGCGATAGAACCCCACCGCCAGCAAGACCAGGAAGTAAGCACGTACATCTTTCATGTATTCATATGGCAGCTCGCGCCACCATACGCCGAAATCGTAGTCGCTGTCCTGGCTCCAATAAGCAATTTTGCGCAAGGCGACCATGGCCGCCACATGCACCAGGCTGTAGACGACCGACGCGGCCAGGTGCCAGCGCAAGTTTTGGCGCTGGAACACCAGGTGTAGCGGCCGGTACCGCTCCGCCAGGACAAGCACCGGCACCAGCGCCAGCAACACCAGATTGCTGCTCCATTCCCACACGGCCACTTCCCAGAAGGCCGTATCAATCCCGGCGCGCTGCAAGTCGAGCCAAGCCAGCGAGCTGTTCACGCTAGCCTGCATCAGGGTCAGCGCGATCCAAAATCCGGGCTCAGCCACGCGGCGCCAGCGTTGATAACGTTGCAACAGGTCGGTGGAAGAGACGCGCATGGCTTCGACAGGTAAATTAGTTGCACGATTGTAACGTCCTACCCCCGTCCCTGGCGATCCATTCGTCCCAGCGAGCTGTCCGCTGGTCCCATTTTGCTCGCTGGCGGTCTCGCCGATGCCTATGCTGGGACTTCCTTCACCACTCGCCCTCCGATCATGCACCACGACTCCCGCCGTCACGATATCGACGCCTTGCGCTGCCTCGTCTTCAGCCTGCTGATTCTCTATCACACTGCCCTGATGTACCTGGAAGGGTCGAGCTTTCATCTGCGCAGCAGCTATGCCACCGATGCCCTGAACATGCCGCTAGTGTTCATCAACCGCTGGCGCATGGAAATCGTCTTCCTCATTTCCGGCGTTTCCTGCGCCATGATGACGCCCACCTCGCGCGGCGCCTTCCTGGGGCGCAGGATCAAGCGCCTGCTGCTGCCGCTGCTGTTTGGCATGGCCATCATCATTCCCATTCAGCCCTATTGCGAAGGCGTCAGCCATGGTCTGGTGGAGCCCGGCTTTGGCCGCTTCCTGCTGCATTACTTTGGCGGCCACGCCTGGCCCGCCGGCGCATTCGCCGGCTGGCAATATGGTTTTACGTGGAATCATCTGTGGTACCTGGTGTACCTGCTGCTGTATATCATCGTGCTGGTGACGCTGCAGCCGCTGCTGCAGCGGATCACGCCATACTTCCGGCGCCTGCGCGGCTGGCGCCTGCTGGTCTTGCCGGCGCTACCGACGCTGGCGGCCATGGCGCTGCTGAAGATGCGCTACCCGGAAAACCACGCGCTGGTGGGCGACTGGTATGCGCACGCCATCTATTTCACGCTGTTCATGTATGGCTGGTGGCTAGGCAATGACAAGGGCTTGTGGCAGGAACTGGCGCGCTTGCGCTGGCATTCGCTGTGGCTGGCCTTGTCCGCGTTTTTTCTATATCAATATTTTGACAAGATTCACTCGGAAAATTTACTGACCTGGGCCTCGTTCGGCTCCTGGCCCATGCGTAATATGTACATGTGGCTGGCCATCTGCGCCATCCTGGGCTGGTCGCACACCCTGCTGAACCGCCCCTTCGCCTGGCTGTCATGGGCGCGCCAGGCGGTCTTTCCCTGGTACATACTGCACCAGAGTGCCATCGTGCTGCTGGCCTACTGGCTGGTGCCCTTGCAGCTTGGACCGGTGCTGGAACCGCTGCTGGTCCTGACCGGCACGGTGGCGATCTGCTGGCTGGGGACTTCGCTGCTGATCAGCAAGGTCAACTGGCTGCGGCCCTGCTTCGGCCTGCCCGCCCGACCACGGCAAGCCGTGGCGGCGGACACAAGCCTGGCGGCGAACTAAGCGGACTTTTTTTCGTCGCGCAATTGACGGCGCAAGATCTTGCCGACATTGGTCTTCGGCAATTCATCGCGGAACTCGATGTATTTTGGTTTCTTGTAGGCGGTCAATTCATGCTTGCAATGCTCGCGGATCTGTTCCACCGTCAGGTTCGGATCCTTGCGTACCACAAACACTTTCACGGCTTCGCCCGCGTTGGCGTCCGGCACGCCGATGCATGCGCATTCGAGCACGCCCGGGCACGACGAAACAACGTCTTCCACTTCATTCGGATACACGTTGAAGCCGGACACGATGATCATGTCTTTCTTGCGATCCACGATCTTCACATAACCGCGCTCGTCCATGACACCCACGTCGCCCGTCTTGAAGTAGCCGTCCGCCGTCATCGACTTGGCCGTCTCTTCCGGACGCTGCCAGTAGCCGGCCATCACTTGCGGGCCGCGTACGGCAATCTCGCCCGGCTCGCCCAGCGGCACTTGCACGCCATCGTCGTTCAAAATGGCCACTTCCGTCGACGGGAAAGGCAAGCCGATCGTGCCCGTAAATTCCGTGATATCGACACGATTGCCCGTCACCACGGGTGACGTTTCCGACATGCCATAACCTTCGATCAGTGGACAGCCCGTCAGTTTCAGCCAGCGTTCTGCCACATTGCGCTGCAAGGCCATGCCGCCGCCATTGCACACCTTGTAGCTAGAGAAGTCGAGCTTGGCAAACTCAGCATTGTTCAGCAGCGCGTTATACAAGGTATTGACGGCCGGGAAGACGACGATCTTGTGCTTGGCCAATTCCTTGACGAAGCCGGGGATGTCGCGCGGATTCGGGATCAGTACATTCAAGCCGCCCAAGCGCATGCCCATCAGGGCGCTGACCGTCAGCGAATAGATGTGATACAGGGGCAAGGCACACATGAAACCCATCGAGGTGGCGCGCATTTCAGCCGTCATCACGGGCGACATCCACGCTTCGTTTTGCAACACGTTGGCGATCACGTTACGGTGCAACAACATCGCGCCTTTCGATACGCCCGTCGTGCCACCCGTGTATTGCAGGAAGACGATATCGTCATGCCCCTGCTGCACCGGCTTCAAAGTCAGGCGCGCGCCTTCGGCCAGCATCTTGTTGAAACTGATGGCGCCTGGCAAGGAAAACGCAGGCACCATTTTCTTGATCTTGCGCACGACGAAATTGACGATGGTGCCCTTCAAGCCCCCCAGCAAATCGCCCATGCTGGCCACGATCACATGCTTGACCTCGGTGTGCGGCAGCACCTGTTCCACCGTGGTGGCGAAGTTTTCCAGCACGATGATCGCTGTGCTACCCGAATCGATCAACTGGTGCTGCAATTCACGCGGCGTGTACAGCGGGTTGACGTTCACCACCGTATAACCGGCGCGCAAAATCGCCGCCATGGCCACCGGATATTGGAGCACGTTCGGCAACATGATCGCCACGCGCGCACCGGCTTGCAAGCCTTTGCTTTGCAGCCAGGCGGCCATGTGCTGCGACATTTGATCGAGTTCGCGGTAGGTAATAAATTTATCCATGCACACGAAGGCATTGCGGTCCGCATATTTCTGGAACGACTCCTCCAGCAAATGGGTTACGGAACGGTATTGCGTGCAATCAATCTCTGCGGGAACGCTGTCCGGGTACGACTTCAACCAAATCTTGTCCATCTCGCCTCATCTTTATCTGTAAAAGAGATGCGCCTCTTGGCGCATCTCACACTGTTTATGCTGCTATCTTCGTTTCGTCACGCAGGGCGCGACGCAAAATCTTGCCGACATTGGTCTTCGGCAGTTCATCGCGGAACTCGATGTATTTCGGCCGCTTGTAGCCCGTGAATTGTTCCTTGCAATATGCGGACAGCGCTGCCTGGGTCAGGTTCGGGTCCTTGCGCACCACAAACACTTTCACGGCCTCGCCCGAATGCTCATCGGGCACGCCCACGCAAGCGCACTCAAGCACGCCCGGATGCGCCGCAATAACGGCCTCGACTTCGTTCGGATACACATTGAAGCCGGAGACGAGTATCATATCTTTCTTGCGGTCCACAATCTTCACGTAGCCACGCTCGTCCATGATGCCCACGTCGCCCGACTTGAAGTAGCCGTCAGGCGTCATGACCTTCGCCGTTTCATCGGGACGGTTCCAGTAGCCGCTCATCACTTGCGGACCACGGATGGCGATCTCGCCCGTCTGCCCCAGCGGTACTTGCTTGCCGTCATCGTCGAGAATCGCGATCTCGGTTGACGGAATCGGCAAGCCGATAGTGCCGGAAAACGCCGTACTATCGGCGCGGTTGCAGGTCGCAACGGGCGACGTTTCCGACAGGCCATAGCCTTCGATGATGGACACGCCCGTCGCTTTGAGCCACTTGTCATTCACCGCTTGCTGCACTGCCATGCCGCCGCCATTGGCGATCTTCAAGCCCGAGAAATCGAGCTTGGCAAAATCGGCGTGGTTGACCAGCGCGTTATACAGCGTATTGACCGCTGGCAACATGTTGAACTTGTACTTGCCCAGTTCCTTGATCAAGCCCGGGATATCGCGCGGATTCGGGATCAGGATATTCAGGGCGCCCACGCGCGTGCCCCACATCGCGCATGCCGTCAGCGCAAAGATATGGTACAGCGGCAAGGCACAGACAATGATCAGTGGCTCCTGGCTATTTTGATCAAGCGCCGCACCCGACCACGCTTCGCTTTGCAGCACGTTGGCGATCACATTGCGATGGCTCAAGGTAGCGCCTTTCGACACGCCCGTGGTGCCGCCCGTATATTGCAAGAAGGCGGCATCGTTGATACTGAGCTCGACCGGCGTAAGTTTCATGCGGCTGCCCAGCACCAGCGCCTGCTTGAAACGCATGGCGTTCGGCAAGGAATACGCGGGCACCATCTTCTTGACGTTGCGCACGACAAAATTGACGAGCATGCCTTTCAAGCCGCCCAGCATTTCGCCCATGCTGGCGACGATGATGTGCTTGACGGCCGTCTTGCTCAGCACTTGTTCGAGTGTGTGGGCAAAGTTTTCCAGCACGATGATGGCTTCGCTGCCCGAGTCGTTGAGCTGGTGTTCCAGTTCGCGTGGCGTGTATAGCGGATTGACGTTGACCACCGTGTAGCCAGCGCGCAGCACGGCGGCGATCGCCACCGGATACTGCAGCACGTTCGGCATCATCAGGGCGACTCTGGCGCCTTTTTTCAAGCCACGGCTTTGCAGCCAGGCACCCAGCTGGCGCGAATAGGTATCGAGTTCGGCATAGGTGAGAAATTTGTCCATGCAGACATAGGCATTGCGGTCTGCATATTTTTGAAACGCTTCTTCCAGCAAGTGCACCAGCGAACGATATTGATCTGGATCGATGTCGGCAGGGACGCCGGGAGGGTACGACTTCAGCCAAATTTTTTCCATCTTGTGCCTCTTGTCTCGAATCATCGTGGGGGAGCCGGCCCAGCTTGCCGACGCGGATCATTGCTGCGGATTCTATCGTCCTGCAGTCTATTTGAGCATTCTGACGAGCAGATGCTCTATGCTACTACTGCGATGCTATCGGGCGCAGCGCTTCCATGCAAGCGCTTTCAACAGTATTCGAGCGGCAACTTTAGGAGCTTTTTGTGCTGCATTGCAGCATAACAAATACACCATTGCAAGATCGTTCGTCCTGATGAACGAGACAATCTTTACGGGTCAGGGGCTGGACAATTGTTCTAGCGCATGCCTGCGCTCAGGCTTCTTGAATTGGGCTATTGTGTGCACTGCAGCATAAAAAGCACGAAAGTTCTTTTTTTCTTCCAGCAATTTTTTGAAGGCAGGCAAGAATTCATTGTAGGTCGACACGGAAGCCAGGTGTGCATTGCTCAATGGCTGCTCGAACCAGCGGTCGTAAGCGGCAAAACCACCCCAACGTTGCTTGAGTAATGGATACGCCTCTTGCAGCGCAGCAAACACCTGCGCCTTGTGCATGCGCTTGTCTGCATCGCTGGCGTTACTCGCATACACGGCCTCCAATTTCCTCCGGTATGTCAGTAGCAAGGTCAGGAAATCCTGGCGCCGCGCCGCGTACTGGACGTATGACGCGCGCATGGCGTCATTGCCCTCGCGTGCCAGCCAGCGCTGGACGCCCGCCTCTTCCACGGCGCTGGCAAACGACTCATTAAAGGCCGAATCGCCTGGTACGTACACCACTTGGTGCGCCAGTTCATGGAAAATCAGGCGCGCCAGTTCCGCATCGTTGTAATTAATAAAAGTCGACAGCAATGGGTCATCGAACCAGCCCAAGGTGGAATAGGCGGGCACGCCGCCCACCTGCACGTCGTAACGCTGGGCGCGCAACTCGTCGGCATACGCAAGCGCCTCTTCCTGGCTGTAATAGCCGCGATAATTCACGCAGCCGGCGATGGGAAAACACCATTGCAGCGGCTGCAGCGACAGTTCCGGCGCGGCCACCACGTTCCACAGGACAAACGGGCGCGGCAGGGCGGCGTAGTTCTTGTAACTGCCATTGTCGGGCAAGTCCAGCTCGCTGACGGCAAAGCGGCGGATCTGCTGCGCCCTGGCCAAGCGCGCTTTCAGCTTCGGCTCGGCGGCCGGATCGGCTAGCCAATCACCGATGGGGCGCGCGCCGGACCACACGGCATATTGCCCTTGCGCCGCCTGCGTGTAGTAGCGCAACTGCGTGCAGCCACCCAGCAGCAGGCATAAGGTAGCGACTAGCAAGCGGGCCGGCCAGCGCGCCAGGGCCATGGTCAGGCAACCTTTTCCACTTCGACCAGCGTATCGTAAAAGGTCGGCGCGCGGCCCATGTCCGTCAGGCGCTGGCTCGTCACCTCATTGGCGTTCTTGCCATCGCTGGCGAGTTTCTTCCACCACACGGACAAGCCCACCACCAGGCCCCGCCTTGCCTTGTCCGTGATCCTGGCCTTGGCGACAAAACTGCCGCGGTCATTGAAGATACGTGCCATGTCGCCGGCCGCCAGGCCGCGCGCGGCAGCATCGTCGGGATGCATATCGAGGTGCGGCTCGCCTTCGGCCGAGCGCAGGCTGGTGACGTTGACGAACGTGGAATTGAGGAAATTGCGCGCCGGCGGCGAAATCATGGCCAGCGGGAAACGCGCCGCCAGCGCAGGATTGCTGGCCAGCGATTCGTGCGGCGCAATATACGTCGGCAAGGGGTCGAGTCCCGCCTGCGCCATGGCGCTGGAATAAAACTCGCACTTGCCCGATGGCGTGGGGAACCCACCCTCGGCAAATGGTGCCTCAGGCATGGCCAGCTTTTGCCAGCCCGTGCGTTTCAGCGATTCCCAGTCGAAATGCACGGCGCGCGCATCCGTCGCATCGAAGGCCTTGGCCGCCAGCGCATCATCGCTTTCCTGGAAACACGGGTCATCAAAGCCCATGGCTTGGGCCAGCAGGCGGAAAATTTCCGTATTTGCCTTCGCTTCGCCCAGCGGCGCCACGGCCGCGTTGTTCGCCATCATGTACAGATGGCCGTAGGTGGAGTGCGCATCGACGTGTTCCAGCTGCGTGGTGGCGGGCAGCACGATGTCGGCGTAATCGACGGTATCGGTCTGGAAGTGTTCAAGCACGACCGTAAACAAATCTTCGCGGGCAAAGCCCTGCGCCACCTTGGAGGAATCGGGCGCTACCGCCAGGGGATTCGAGTTGTACACGATCACGGCTTCCACTTGCGGGCCGAACTCGGGCGAGCTTTCTTTCAATAAATCGTCGCCGATGGTGCTCATGTTGATGGTGCGCGGCGTGCCTTTGAGCAAATCGGGGCGCTGCAGAGCCTTGCGATTGACGGGGAAGGAACCCGAGCTCGACAGTTGCATGCCGCCGGCCGGATGGCGCCACGCACCCGTCAGGGCCGGCAGGCAGGCGATGTTGCGCACGGCCATGCCACCGCCATGCACGCGCTGCACGCCGTAATTGGTACGGATGGCGGCGCCCTCGCCAGAACGGCAGGCCTGGCCGTACAGGCGCGCAAGTTCCACTACCTCGGCCGTCGTGATGCCGCACACCTCGGCCACGCGCTCGGGCGGCCATTCCAGCGCCCGCTGTTGCAAGGCAGCGTAGCCTACGGTATAGCGTTCAATGTAGTCATGATCGAGCATATCTTCCGCTATCAAGACATGCATCAAGCCCAGCGCCAGGGCCGCATCGGTCCCCGGCAGCAAGGCGATGTGCTGATGGCACTTTTCGGCCGTCAGCGAGCGATACGGGTCGATGGCGATCAGGGTGGCGCCATTGCGCTTGGCCTCCTGCGCGCGCATCCAGAAGTGCAAGTTCGAGGCGATCGGGTTACCACCCCAGATGATGATCAATTTTGCATTCTGAAATTGCTCCAGGTCCGTGCCGATGCTGGCGCCCACCGTATAGCGGTAGCCCGTGGTGCCAGCCGAGGCGCAGATGGTGCGGTCGAGCAGGGATGCGCCGAGCTGGTTGAAAAAGCGCGACGACATCGACTCCCCCTGCACCAGGCCCATGGTGCCGCAATAGCTGTACGGCAAGATCGCCTGCGGATCGCGCGCGGCGATCGGTTTCAAGCGCGCCACGATGGCCTGCAATGCTTCGTCCCAGCTGATGCGCTCGAACTTGCCTTCCCCCTTCTTGCCCACGCGGCGCAGCGGATGCAGCAGCCGGTCCGCATGGTAGGTGCGTTCCGTGAAGCGCGACACCTTGGTGCACAGCACCCCAGCCGTGGTCGGGTGGTCAGGATCGCCCTTGACGTTTGTTGCCACGCCATCGGTCACGGTGACGAGCAAGGCGCAGGTATCAGGGCAGTCGAGCGGGCAGGCGGCGCGCACTTGGGTGGTGGTCATGGTGCAATCCAAAAACGTTGGTGGAAGGCGTTACTGTAAACCATTGCGCACACTTGCTGTTGGCGCTTTAGCAAGCTGAGCCGTCCGCTGGATTTACCCATCAAACAAGGGCTACAATGCATCATTAGCCGAGCCTGTTTTTGATCAAGCAGCTGCGGCCCGGTGCGCCACAGATGCCGCGCGCCAGCATCCACAGGAGAGTCCGATGAAATTAGTTGATCCCATCTTGGCGTTTCAATCCGAGCTGCAAAGTATCCGCCGCGATCTGCACGCGCATCCTGAACTATGCTACGAAGAACAGCGCACCTCGGACGTGGTCGCCGCCAAATTGACGCAATGGGGCATCCCCGTGGTGCGCGGCCTGGGCCGCACTGGCGTGGTCGGCATCATCCAGAATGGCAGCTCCAAGCGTGCCATCGGTCTGCGCGCCGATATGGATGCCTTGCCCATGCAAGAAATGAATACCTTCGAGCATGCCTCACGCCACCCGGGCAAGATGCACGCCTGCGGTCATGACGGTCACACGGCCATGCTGCTGGGTGCCGCCCATTACCTGGCGCAGCGCCGGCATTTCGACGGCACCGTATATCTGGTCTTCCAGCCGGCAGAAGAAGGCGGCGCCGGCGCGCGCGCAATGATTGCAGACGGCTTGTTTAGCCACTTTCCCATGGACGCCATCTACGGCATGCACAACTGGCCAGGCGCGGAAACAGGCACCCTGAGCGTGGTGGAAGGGCCGATGATGGCCTCCAGCAATGAATTCCACGTCACCGTCAAAGGCAAGGGCGCCCACGCAGCCCAACCGCACAAGGGCATCGATCCCGTGATGGTGGCGGTGCAAATCGCGCAAAGCTGGCAAACCGTCATCACGCGCAACAAGAGCCCGCTCGACACGGCTGTACTGTCAATCACGCAAATCCATGCGGGCAGCGCGACGAATGTGATCCCCGATGATGCCAGCCTGGTCGGCACCGTGCGCACCTTCACCACGCCCGTACTGGACCTCATCGAAGAGCGCATGCGCGAGATTGCCGTACACACGGCCGCCGCCTTTGGCGCGGAGGTCGATTTTCACTTCAAGCGCAACTATCCGCCACTGGTCAACCACGCCAAGGAAACGGCGTTTGCCGTCGAAGTGATGAAAAGCGTGGTGGGGGCCGACAAGGTTAATGCGAATGTCGAACCGACCATGGGCGCGGAAGATTTCGCCTTTTTCCTGCAAGAAAAGGCCGGCTGCTACATCTTCATCGGCAATGGCGATGGCGAGCACCGCGATGGCGGCCACGGCCTGGGTCCGTGCGTCTTACACAATGGCAGCTACGACTTCAACGACCATCTACTGCCCATCGGTGCCAGTTTTTGGGTCAAGCTGGCCGAAGCGAGCTTGCCCGTCGCCTGATTCAGCTCAGCTTATCCGGGCCGTCACCGAGGCGCTGGCCCGGATTCAACGCTTCCAGGGCCAGCAAGGCAGCCGCATGGTCCGCCGTCGAATACCTTTCGGCGATGGTTTCATAACGCTGCGTCACCAGTTGCGTCACCGGCAAGGTGATGCGGGCCGCTGCGGCCGCTGCAAGGATGTTGTGCATATCCTTGACCTGGCTTTTCACTTGCCCACCAGCAACAAAATTTCGCTCCAGCATGCGCTGGCCATGAACGTCCAAAATCTTGCTTTCGGCAAAACCGCCACGGATGGCTGCCCGCACGGCCGCCGCATCGGCGCCGGCCGCCTGCGCCAGCAACAGCGCTTCGGCCACGATGGTCAAGGTGGCGCCGACGATCAGCTGATTGCACAGCTTGGCAACTTGCCCGCTACCGGCCGGCCCCACCAGCGTCGGGCGCCCCATGGCCGACAGGATAGTTTCGACACGTGCATAATCGACGCTGCTGGCACCAGCCATGATGGCCAGGGTGGTAGCCTGCGCGCCGCCGACGCCGCCCGACACGGGCGCATCCATGAAGGCATGGCCTGCAGCGTGCAAACTGGCATGAAATTGCTGGGCTTCGGATTGCTTGGTGGAACTCATATCGATCCACATCGTACCAGCGGGCAAGGCCGGCAACGCCTCTTGCAACACCTGCGCCACGATGGGGCCGGCTTCCAGCATCGAGATAACCACATCCGCGTCGCTGACCGCTTCAGCAATCGAAATGACGGCTTGCGCACCCGCCGCACACAGGACTTGGGCCTTGCTGTGCGTGCGATTCCAAACTGTGACATTATATCCAGCGCATAGCAGGCACCGGACCATAGGATCACCCATCAGACCGATACCAAGAAATGCGATTTTTGTAGAGAAGGTCAATTGAAATCCTGATATCAAAAAGTGACGAAAGCAGTATGCAAAACAAGGTGCCTGTACAACAATAGCCTATCGGCCAATTTTACGATGAAAGCCTCTATGTTCTTCAAAAAGAATCTCCTCAAATCCATTGCCGCCATTGCCGCGCTGATGGCCGCCAACGCCGGCTTTGCCGCCGACGACAAACTGATTGACTCCGTTTACGGCGAATATGCCAAGGGAGTCAAAGTGCAGATGCTGCGCGCTGGCGTAACGTCGAACTGGGATAAGGCCTGGTTTGTATCGAATGGCACACAACTGAGCGGTTATTGGGATGCCAGCATTGGCGGCTGGGATGGCAAAAGCTATCGCAACGTCCCTGGGCAGCATCAAAAATTGTGGGATCTGGGCTTCACTCCGGTGTTCCGCTTCGAAAACACGAATAAGCTGGGATTTTATGCAGAAGGCGGTATTGGTGTACACATGCTGTCCAAGCTGTACAACAACGACGATAACCGCCTGTCGACCCACTTTCAGTTCGGCGACCATATCGGCGTCGGCTATGTGTTCAATAACAAATGGGAAGTCGCTGCGAAAATCCAGCATTTCTCGAATGGCGGCTACAAAAAGCCTAACAGTGGCGTTAATTACATGAACGTCAAAGTCGCGTATCACTTTTAATCGATTGGATACCTGACAAAGGCAGCGCATAGCGCTGCTTTTTTTCGTCTGCTGAATAGCTAGGCTAACATTAAAACCAACAGACGAAAAAAAACCCCACCATTGCTGGCGGGGTTTTTCTCTAGGTGCAACAGCCGGGGGCTGTTGCACCAAATAACAAGCCTGACGATAACCTACTTTCACACTGGTTGCAGCACTATCATCGGCGCAAAGTTGTTTCACGGTCCTGTTCGGGATGGGAAGGGGTGGGACCAACTTGCTATGGTCATCAGGCATAACTTGTACTGGCGCTTGTTCTCGGTAGAGCAACAAGGCCTGAATCTGGAAGAAGCAAAGATTTTTGGGTAATGAATGGTATCAACAAACTCACAACGTTGTACCGTCTTATCCTCTGTACCTGCTAAGGTTATAGGGACAAGCCGTACGGGCAATTAGTACTGGTTAGCTTAATGCATTACTGCACTTCCACACCCAGCCTATCAACGTCCTGGTCTCGAACGACCCTTCAAAGAGCTCAAGGCTCTGGGAAATCTCATCTCAAGGCAAGTTTCCCGCTTAGATGCTTTCAGCGGTTATCTCTTCCGAACTTAGCTACCCGGCAATGCCACTGGCGTGACAACCGGTACACCAGAGGTTCGTCCACTCCGGTCCTCTCGTACTAGGAGCAGCCCCCTTCAAATTTCCAACGCCCACGGCAGATAGGGACCAAACTGTCTCACGACGTTTTAAACCCAGCTCACGTACCACTTTAAATGGCGAACAGCCATACCCTTGGGACCGGCTACAGCCCCAGGATGTGATGAGCCGACATCGAGGTGCCAAACTCCCCCGTCGATATGAACTCTTGGGAGGAATCAGCCTGTTATCCCCAGAGTACCTTTTATCCGTTGAGCGATGGCCCTTCCATACAGAACCACCGGATCACTATGTCCTACTTTCGTACCTGCTCGACTTGTCAGTCTCGCAGTTAAGCACGCTTATGCCATTGCACTATCAACACGATGTCCGACCGTATCTAGCGTACCTTCGAACTCCTCCGTTACACTTTAGGAGGAGACCGCCCCAGTCAAACTGCCTACCATGCACTGTCCCCGATCCGGATAACGGACCAAGGTTAGAACCTCAAACAAACCAGGGTGGTATTTCAAGGTTGGCTCCACGAGAACTAGCGTCCCCGCTTCAAAGCCTCCCACCTATCCTACACAGATTGGTTCAAAGTCCAATGCAAAGCTACAGTAAAGGTTCATGGGGTCTTTCCGTCTAGCCGCGGGTAGATTGCATCATCACAAACATTTCAACTTCGCTGAGTCTCGGGAGGAGACAGTGTGGCCATCGTTACGCCATTCGTGCAGGTCGGAACTTACCCGACAAGGAATTTCGCTACCTTAGGACCGTTATAGTTACGGCCGCCGTTTACTGGGACTTCAATCAAGAGCTTGCACCCCATCATTTAATCTTCCAGCACCGGGCAGGCGTCACACCCTATACGTCCACTTTCGTGTTTGCAGAGTGCTGTGTTTTTATTAAACAGTCGCAGCCACCAGTTTATTGCAACCCTTTCACCCTCATGGAGTAAACCAATCAAGCTACCGGGGCGTACCTTTTCCCGAAGTTACGGTACCAATTTGCCGAGTTCCTTCTCCCGAGTTCTCTCAAGCGCCTTAGAATACTCATCTCGCCCACCTGTGTCGGTTTGCGGTACGGTCTCGTATGACTGAAGCTTAGAGGCTTTTCTTGGAACCACTTCCGATTGCTTCGTGAACAAGTTCACTCGTCTCAACCCCTTGAATTGCGCGCCCGGATTTGCCTAAGCGCCTTCTATGAGCCAAAAACCAACTATTCCAACAGTTGGACAACCTTCCGCGATCCGTCCCCCCATCGCATCATACGACGGTGCAGGAATATTAACCTGCTTCCCATCAGCTACGCATCTCTGCCTCGCCTTAGGGGCCGACTCACCCTGCTCCGATGAACGTTGAACAGGAAACCTTGGGCTTACGGCGTGGAGGCTTTTCACCCCCATTATCGCTACTCATGTCAGCATTCGCACTTCTGATACCTCCAGCATCCTTTACAAGACACCTTCGCAGGCTTACAGAACGCTCTCCTACCATATGTGCGCTCCTTTAAATACACTCGATGTTCGCAAGAGCTTTGGTCTCTACTAACTTGCTTCGCAAGTAAGTATTGCCCAGCTCTGCTCTATCAATGCGCTTAAAGGAGCGCACATATCCGCAGCTTCGGTGACTGGCTTAGCCCCGTTACATCTTCCGCGCAGGACGACTCGATCAGTGAGCTATTACGCTTTCTTTAAATGATGGCTGCTTCTAAGCCAACATCCTGACTGTTTTAGCCTTCCCACTTCGTTTTCCACTTAGCCAATCTTTGGGACCTTAGCTGGCGGTCTGGGTTGTTTCCCTCTTGACGCCGGACGTTAGCACCCGACGTCTGTCTCCCAAGCTCGCACTCATCGGTATTCGGAGTTTGCAATGGTTTGGTAAGTCGCAATGACCCCCTAGCCATAACAGTGCTCTACCCCCGATGGTGATACTTGAGGCACTACCTAAATAGTTTTCGGAGAGAACCAGCTATTTCCAAGTTTGTTTAGCCTTTCACCCCTACCCACAGCTCATCCCCTAATTTTTCAACATTAGTGGGTTCGGACCTCCAGGGCGTGTTACCGCACCTTCATCCTGGCCATGAGTAGATCACTTGGTTTCGGGTCTACACCCAGCGACTGATCGCCCTATTCGGACTCGATTTCTCTACGGCTTCCCTATGCGGTTAACCTTGCCACTGAATGTAAGTCGCTGACCCATTATACAAAAGGTACGCAGTCACGGAACAAGTCCGCTCCTACTGTTTGTATGCACACGGTTTCAGGATCTATTTCACTCCCCTTCCGGGGTTCTTTTCGCCTTTCCCTCACGGTACTGGTTCACTATCGGTCGATTACGAGTATTTAGCCTTGGAGGATGGTCCCCCCATATTCAGACAGGATGTCACGTGTCCCGCCCTACTTGTCGTACGCTTAGTATCACCAGTCTGATTTCGAATACGGGACTATCACCCGCTACGGTTCCTATTTCCAGAGGATTCTTCTATCAGTCCGACTATCACGTACAGGCTCTTCCCATTTCGCTCGCCGCTACTTTGGGAATCTCGGTTGATTTCTTTTCCTGCAGCTACTTAGATGTTTCAGTTCGCCGCGTTCGCCTTGCATACCTATGTATTCAGTATGCAATACCCTAAAAGGGTGGGTTGCCCCATTCGGAAATCTGCGGATCAAAGTGTGTTTGCTCACTCCCCGCAGCTTATCGCAAGCTACTACGTCCTTCATCGCCTGTAATCGCCAAGGCATCCACCATGTGCACTTATTCGCTTGTCCCTATAACGTTAGCCTCTCATCATTTGCATGATGAAAGAGCGCTACAGGGATAAGAAAGTACAACGTTGTTGCTTGTTTGTTGATACATACAATCATTACCCATCAAGTCGCCTCATGCATTGCTGCACGCATAGACTTGATCAATAAATAATCTTTACTTCTTCCAGATTGTTAAAGAACGAAACAGCTTTGATCGCTAAAAGATCAAACCTAAACCACAGTCTTGTTGACTGGCTTACGTTTGCACTTTCAAAGTATTGGTGGAGGATGACGGGATCGAACCGACGACCCCCTGCTTGCAAAGCAGGTGCTCTCCCAGCTGAGCTAATCCCCCGGGAATTATGTACTAATTAGCTGGTAAGGCTTGTTTTTTCTGGTAGGGCTGGTTGGACTCGAACCAACGACCCCCGCGTTATCAACACGGTGCTCTAACCAGCTGAGCTACAGCCCCAACGCGGAACTACTACGACTACTGTTTCTTCTTAATTAAACAGCCGATAAGTGTGAACATTTGATGCGTGAATCATTACTGATTCGTGCAAACTCTAGAAAGGAGGTGATCCAGCCGCACCTTCCGATACGGCTACCTTGTTACGACTTCACCCCAGTCACGAATCCTACCGTGGTAAGCGCCCTCCTTACGGTTAAGCTACCTACTTCTGGTAAAACCCGCTCCCATGGTGTGACGGGCGGTGTGTACAAGACCCGGGAACGTATTCACCGCGACATGCTGATCCGCGATTACTAGCGATTCCAACTTCATGCAGTCGAGTTGCAGACTACAATCCGGACTACGATACACTTTCTGCGATTAGCTCCCCCTCGCGGGTTGGCGGCGCTCTGTATGTACCATTGTATGACGTGTGAAGCCCTACCCATAAGGGCCATGAGGACTTGACGTCATCCCCACCTTCCTCCGGTTTGTCACCGGCAGTCTCATTAGAGTGCCCTTTCGTAGCAACTAATGACAAGGGTTGCGCTCGTTGCGGGACTTAACCCAACATCTCACGACACGAGCTGACGACAGCCATGCAGCACCTGTGTACTGGTTCTCTTTCGAGCACTCCCAAATCTCTTCAGGATTCCAGCCATGTCAAGGGTAGGTAAGGTTTTTCGCGTTGCATCGAATTAATCCACATCATCCACCGCTTGTGCGGGTCCCCGTCAATTCCTTTGAGTTTTAATCTTGCGACCGTACTCCCCAGGCGGTCTACTTCACGCGTTAGCTGCGTTACCAAGTCAATTAAGACCCGACAACTAGTAGACATCGTTTAGGGCGTGGACTACCAGGGTATCTAATCCTGTTTGCTCCCCACGCTTTCGTGCATGAGCGTCAATCTTGACCCAGGGGGCTGCCTTCGCCATCGGTGTTCCTCCACATATCTACGCATTTCACTGCTACACGTGGAATTCTACCCCCCTCTGCCAGATTCTAGCCTTGCAGTCTCCAATGCAATTCCCAGGTTGAGCCCGGGGATTTCACATCAGACTTACAAAACCGCCTGCGCACGCTTTACGCCCAGTAATTCCGATTAACGCTTGCACCCTACGTATTACCGCGGCTGCTGGCACGTAGTTAGCCGGTGCTTATTCTTCAGGTACCGTCATTAGCAAGAGATATTAGCTCTCACCGTTTCTTCCCTGACAAAAGAGCTTTACAACCCGAAGGCCTTCTTCACTCACGCGGCATTGCTGGATCAGGCTTTCGCCCATTGTCCAAAATTCCCCACTGCTGCCTCCCGTAGGAGTCTGGACCGTGTCTCAGTTCCAGTGTGGCTGGTCGTCCTCTCAGACCAGCTACTGATCGATGCCTTGGTAGGCTTTTACCCTACCAACTAGCTAATCAGATATCGGCCGCTCCACGAGCATGAGGTCTTGCGATCCCCCACTTTCATCCTTAGATCGTATGCGGTATTAGCGTAACTTTCGCTACGTTATCCCCCACTCTAGGGTACGTTCCGATATATTACTCACCCGTTCGCCACTCGCCACCAGAGCAAGCTCCGTGCTGCCGTTCGACTTGCATGTGTAAGGCATGCCGCCAGCGTTCAATCTGAGCCAGGATCAAACTCTTCAGTTTAATCTCTGTTACTTTGCCGTTTTACCGGCACCATCATTGCTGATGGGTCGCTCACTCAAAAAACTGACAGGCCACTACTTTCGTAGCGCCTATTTCATTATTTCTTGTGAACATTTGATATTTTAAGTTTTACAACGATCCGAAGATCGCTGCTGCACTTACATCAAATGCCCACACTTATCGACTGTTAATTGTTAAAGAACTGTATCCGTTACTACTTTCGCGCTATCGACAAAGCGTTGTGTTTGTCAGCTGCGAAGAAGAAGGAGTATGAAGCATTTCGCTAAATCCGTCAATCTTCTTTTTTACCCTGCTTTACTCTGCATTTACATGCGTCGTTCCGCGAGGGGGCGAATTATAGCCCTAGCCCGCTCGCCCTGCAAGGGGTATTTTTCCACTCCATAAAGGAGCCCTTATACCGCACTCGCTTGGCATGCCCATGCACTGCCCAATAAGGGGAGCAGTTATGGGACTGACAGCAACAATGGATATAGCCCAGTTCACTTTGCTTTGCTCGCGTCTGTGACCGGTGCTACATTGTGTAACACTCTCGATATTCAAAAGAGCGCCGCAGTACAGGGCCCAACGGAGGCAAGGAGATCATGTATCAACCGTCAACTACTTACCGTAGCGCGCCGTTTTCATCCATAGCGGATGGGAACGCCATGCCAGCAGGACTGGACAGGGTCCCCGTCATCATCGAAACTTCCCATCAACGCTCAGTCGCCTTTGGCTTGTCGCCCACGGCCACACCCGACTTTACGCCGGCAGGCAAATCCGATCTGTCGTTGTTGATCGAGCAAAATCGCATGCTGCACACGCACGCGTTGCCCGCGATGGAAACCCTGTACCAGCAAATCGTCAACACGCACAACATGGTGATTTTGACGGATGCCCATGGCGTGATCGTGCATTCGCTAGGCGACGATGATTTTCTGGAGAAAGCCAACCGGGTGGCCCTGCAACCCGGCGTAGCGTGGTCTGAACAAAGCCGCGGTACGAATGCCATCGGCACGGCCATCACGGAAAAAGTCCCCACCCTGGTCCATGCGGACCAGCATTATCTGGCCGCCAATCATTTCTTGACCTGCTCTGCAGCGCCGATCACCGATCACCGCGGCAAGGTCATCGGCGTGCTGGACGTGTCGAGCGACCAGCGCAGCTTTCACAAGCATACGATGGCCCTCGTGCGCATGTCGGCGCTGATGATCGAAAATCAGCTGTTTTCCGCCACCTTTGAAGATGCCATCACCGTGCACTTTCATGCCCGCCCCGAATTCATCGGTACCTTGATGGAAGGCATCGCCTCATTTACGCCGGGTGGACGGTTTTTATCCGCCAATAAGAACGGTTTGTTTCAGTTGGGCCTGTCATTTGCCGCGCTGAAATCACATACCTTCAGTTCCTTGTTCGGCTTACCCGTGTCTGCCCTGTACGACCATTACCGAACGGCCGCACCAGGTCTATTGAACCTGTGCATGCACAGCGGCGTGCGCGTCTACGGTCGCGCACAATTGCGCCTGGCCAATACTGTCTTCCAACGCGGTTTCAATATCAGCACCGAGCATGGCGATATTCGCGCCGTGCCGGCCCAGGTTCTCGCACCGGCCAGCCATGCTGCCAACGCGGCGCGCCGCCTGTCCGGCTTGCGCTACCTGCGCACGGGCGATCCGCAACTAGAGTTGGTGATCGACAAGGTCAGCAAGGTATTGGGGCGCGATATTCCCATCCTCGTCATGGGTGAAACGGGGACCGGCAAGGAATTGCTGGCACAAGCCATTCACAACGACTCGCCACGCGCCTTGGGACCGTTTATCGCTGTCAATTGCGCATCGATACCGGAAACTCTGATCGAGTCCGAGCTGTTCGGCTATGAAGACGGGGCGTTTACGGGGGCGCGCAAGAAAGGTGCTATCGGCAAGATTTTACAAGCCAATGGCGGCACTCTATTTCTCGATGAAATCGGCGATATGCCCTTTGGTTTACAGGCGCGCCTGTTGCGCGTGCTGCAAGAACGCATAGTCACGCCGCTAGGTAGCAGCAAGTCGATTACCGTGAATGTGGAACTCATTTGCGCTACGAATCATAACTTGCGAGAACGCATGGCCAAGGGCTTGTTTCGCGAAGACTTGTATTACCGCCTGAACGGCTTGGTGGTCAAACTGCCGCCGCTACGCGAGCGCACAGACCTGGACACGGTCGTAAAAAAGATACTCGCAACGGTAGCGCCCGACACGCGCTATACGCTGACACCGGACATCCTGCGCATGTTCCACCTGCATAAGTGGCCTGGCAACTTCCGCCAGTTGACCAATCTGTTGCGCACGGCCATCGTCATGGCTGGCGACGAGCATGAAATCTGTTTGCGCCACATGCCAGATGATTTCCTCGACGATATTGAGATGACGCAAGCCCATGCCGCCAGCCCAGGCGCGGATTGCATGATCGCCGCCGGCGCCAACCTGGAAGAGATGGAACAAAATGTGATCCGCAAGTCGCTCGATGCGCATGGAGGCAACGTCTCGGCCACGGCCAGGGCCCTGGGCGTATCGCGCAACACGATCTATCGCAAGCTTCCACATCTGAAATAGTTTATAGCAGATGCGGAAAGAAGTGCGACGTCTTGCGCTGCCCATACTGATGAGCATAGGTGTATCAGGTCTTGCTGTGCTCTAGCGGCTGGGCATGCAACAACGCGCACTCTTCATCGGTGAACAGGCGTGAGCGCGTCAAGAAGCGCTTGCCCGTGCCGTTATCGAGTGAAAACATGCCGCCATTGCCATCGACCACATCGATAATCAACTGGGTATGCTCCCAGTAAGCGAACTGCTCGATTCCCATGTAAAACGGTGTGCCATTCAAATGACCGAGATAGATATCGGTATCGCTGACATCGAACTCGCCCAGCGCATAGCACATGGGCGCACTGCCATCACAACAACCGCCCGACTGGAAAAACATCAATGGGCCGTGACGCTCGCGCAACTTGTCCATCATTTCAAGCGCCGCTTCGGTGGCGACTACCCGGGCAATTATTGCATTCATGGCATCCCTTTCTGCACGCCGCGCCTGGCTAAGAGCGCGGCGCGTGTGCCAGTTTAGAAGAAACCCAGGGCTTTCGGGCTATAGCTCACCAGCAAGTTCTTCGTTTGCTGGTAGTGATCGAGCATCATCTTATGGTTTTCACGTCCTATACCTGATTGCTTATAGCCACCGAATGCGGCATGGGCTGGATACAGGTGGTAGCAATTGGTCCATACGCGGCCGGCCTGGATGGCGCGTCCCATGCGGAAGGCGCGCGAACCGTCACGCGTCCACAAGCCGGCGCCCAGGCCATACAAGGTATCGTTGGCGATAGCCAGCGCTTCGGCCTCATCCTTGAAGGTGGTCACGGAGACGACAGGCCCGAAAATCTCTTCCTGGAAGATACGCATCTTGTTGTTGCCCTTGAAGACGGTCGGACGCACGTAATAACCGCCCTCCAGGTCGCCTGCCTGTGTATTGCGCTCGCCGCCAGCCAGCACTTCGGCGCCTTCCTGGCGGCCGATATCGAGGTAGGACAGGATTTTTTCCAACTGCTCCTGCGAAGCCTGGGCGCCGATCATGGTGCTGGCATCGAGCGGATTGCCCTGCTTGATGGCAGCCACGCGTTTCAATGCACGTTCGATGAATTTTTCGTAGATTGATTCCTGGATCAGCACGCGCGATGGGCAGGTACACACTTCTCCCTGATTCAGCGCAAACATGGTGAAGCCTTCCAGGCACTTATCGAAATAATCATCGTCGGCATCCATCACGTCTTCAAAGAAGATGTTCGGCGACTTGCCGCCCAGTTCCAGGGTGACGGGAATCAGGTTTTGCGCCGCGTAACCCATGATCAAACGGCCCGTGCCCGTTTCGCCCGTAAACGCGATTTTGGCGATGCGCTTGCTCGACGCCAGCGGCTTGCCCGCTTCCAGGCCAAAACCATTGATGATGTTCAACACACCAGGCGGCAGCAAGTCGCCTATCAGTTCGATCAATACCATGATAGAGGCGGGAGTTTGCTCGGCCGGCTTCAAGACGACGCAATTGCCGGCGGCCAGGGCTGGCGCCAGTTTCCACACGGCCATCAGAATCGGGAAATTCCAAGGGATGATCTGGCCCACGACACCCAGCGGCTCATGGTAATGATAAGCATAGGTCTCCGCATCGATTTGTGCGACGGAACCTTCTTGCGCGCGGATACATCCGGCGAAGTAACGGAAATGGTCGATGGCCAGCGGAATGTCGGCATTCATCGTTTCACGGATCGGCTTGCCGTTATCGATGGTTTCCGCCGTGGCGATCAGGCTCAAATTCTGTTCGATGCGATCGGCGATGCGGTTCAAGATGTTAGCGCGTTCGGCAGGCGAAGTCTTGCCCCAGGCATCTTTGGCGGCATGGGCGGCGTCCAGCGCCAGTTCCACGTCTTCCGCCGTGGAACGGGCGATCTCGCAAAATGGCAAGCCGGTGATGGGCGTAATATTGGGAAAATATTCACCTTTTACTGGTGCAATGAATTTTCCGCCTATGTAATTGTCATAACGTTGCTTGAAAGGGTTGGCGACGCCCAGTTTGCTGATGTCTGCAAAATTCATGTCATCCTCTATCGGCTTAATTAGAATGGAATTACTGAAATAAATATCAAACGTCTTGGTACAGATGGGGTGAGTACAAGAAGTCTTGTGCAAATGCCGTGCCAGCTCACCGCCGCACGCCGGTGATTCTTCCCGGGGGACTGTGCGCGCGTCTTGAACAAGGCAGGTGTATCCTGCGCCAATCCACGCCAGCCCTGCTGCGTCGCCCCTTTGTTGCTGCACAATGGAACAGGTGTACCAAACTGCAACACCTGCTCCTGTGCCACGAAGGAATCACCATGCCCCATGGCAATTTGCGCACGGCAATACGCACACGCGACTAAGCACGCTTTTATTCAGATTGGAGAACCCGCATGCAGCATCGTTTCCGCTTGAACGCCATTGCCAGCCTGTTTGTCGCTGGCAGCGCCACCCTCGCCCCCCACGTTTTCGCCGCCGAGTCCGCTGACCTGGCCGCCGGACAAGTCATGGATACGGTGGTCGTCAGCGGTAGCCGCATCGCCCGCCCCAGCAAGGAAGTGCCAGCCTCGATCGATGTAGTCGACAGCGCCCGCATCCAGGAGGGCCAAATCCGCGTCAACGCTTCGGAAGCATTGGCTGGCGTGCCGGGCCTGGTGGTGCAAAACCGCCAGAACTACGCGCAAGACTTGCAAATCTCCTCACGCGGCTTCGGCGCCCGCTCGGCCTTCGGCGTGCGCGGCATCAAACTGATCAGCGATGGCATTCCCGCCAGCATGCCCGATGGCCAGGGCCAGATCGCCACTTTCAACCTCGATACGGCCGAGCGCATCGAAGTGCTGCGCGGCCCCTTCTCTGCCATCTACGGCAACCACTCGGGTGGCGTGATCCAGCTGTTTTCCAAGGTTGGGAAAAATCCCCCGTCCGTGGAGCTGAACGTTACGGGCGGCAGCTACGGCACCAGCAAGCTGGACCTTTCGGCGCAGGGACAGGCCGACGGCATCGGCTACGTGCTGGACGGTTCGCGCTTCCGCACGCAGGGTTTCCGCGCCCACAGTGCTGCCACGCGCGAACAGGCGTTCGGCAAGATCACGCTCAAGCCGAATGTGGACAGCAAGCTGACCATCGTCGCCAACAGCCTGCACCAAGGCAATACACAAGATCCCCTGGGCGTCACCTGGGCCACGTTTGCCACAAACCCGCGCGCAGGCGAAACCGACACCACCGATACGCAAAACCCGAAGCGCACCTTTGCCGAACGCTACAACACGCGCAAGAGCATTGACCACCAGCAAATCGGCGCTACCTATGAACAGTCATTCGGCGACGACCGCCTGCATGTGACGATGTATGGCGGCAACCGCGATGTGATCCAGTACCAAGCTTTTAGTAGAGTGTTTCAGGCGCCAGCTAGTCATTCGGGCGGCGTGGTCGACTTTCAGCGCCACTTCTATGGCATCGATAGCAACTGGCTACACGTGAACCAGTTGGCCGGCGGCACGCTGAGCACTACCATCGGCATCGATTACGGCCACTCCAGCGACAAGCGCACCGGCCATGAAAATTACATGGGCAATAGCTTGGGCGTAAAAGGCAAGCTACGCCGCGACGAGCACGATGTCGTCTCCAGCCTCGCTCCGTATATTCAGGCGCAATGGCAAGGCGGGCCATGGCTGCTCAGTGCAGGTGTGCGCTACAGCAAGATGAAAGTCGCAGTCAACGACCACTTTCTCAGCAATGGCGACGACAGCGGCAAGCTCGAGTTCAGCCACACTACACCGGTGCTGGGCCTGCTGTATAAGCTGACGCCGAACGTCAACGTGTACGCCAGCGCCGCGCGGGACTTCGAAGCACCGACCCTGAACGAACTGTTTTACTCGGGCATGGGCGGCGGCTTCAATTACCAGCTAAAACCTGCCACCAGCAGCAACCTGGAAGCGGGCGTCAAGACCAGGCTCAACAACAACACGCATGTAAACGCGGCCGTATTCCAGATCAAGACCAGCGATGAACTGGTGGTCGACAACAAGAATTCAGGCAATGGTCGCACCAGCTATATCAACGCCAGCAAGACCTTGCGCCAGGGCATGGAAGTATCTCTGGACGCCAGCCTAGGATATGGCTTCACGACAAAAGTGGCGCTGACCAGCCTATACGCCGTATATGACCAGGCCTTCGGCAGCGCGCGCAAAGGCAGCCGTTTGCCAGGTGTACCCAGCGCCAACCTGTTTGCGGAACTGGCGTGGAAAGATACGCTTGATCGCTTCGGCGCGGCGCTGGAAAGCGTGGCCAGCAAGCAAGTGTACGCGGAAGACAGCAACAGCGAAAAACCGGCACCCGGCTACACGGTGTTCAACGTACGCATGAATGCCAAACAAAGCACGGGCAACTGGCACTTCAAGCAATTTGTCCGCCTGAACAATCTTTTCGACAAGACCTACGTAGCTTCCCTCATCATCGGCGACAGCAACAAGCGCTACTACGAAGCGGCACCAGGCCGTAATTGCTTGCTAGGTTTCAGCGCCCAATACAGTTTCTAAAAAAAGCCCGCGCCTCTTGCGATGCGCGGGCTTTTTATCTTGCTGCTGAATAGCTGGGGCTAACACTAAAACCAACAGACGAAAAAAAACCCCACCATTGCTGGCGGGGTTTTTCTCTAGGTGCAACAGCCGAGAGCTGTTGCACCAAATAACAAGCCTGACGATAACCTACTTTCACACTGGTTGCAGCACTATCATCGGCGCAAAGTTGTTTCACGGTCCTGTTCGGGATGGGAAGGGGTGGGACCAACTTGCTATGGTCATCAGGCATAACTTGTACTGGCGCTTGTTCTCGGTAGAGCAACAAGGCCTGAATCTGGAAGAAGCAAAGATTTTTGGGTAATGAATGGTATCAACAAACTCACAACGTTGTACCGTCTTATCCTCTGTACCTGCTAAGGTTATAGGGACAAGCCGTACGGGCAATTAGTACTGGTTAGCTTAATGCATTACTGCACTTCCACACCCAGCCTATCAACGTCCTGGTCTCGAACGACCCTTCAAAGAGCTCAAGGCTCTGGGAAATCTCATCTCAAGGCAAGTTTCCCGCTTAGATGCTTTCAGCGGTTATCTCTTCCGAACTTAGCTACCCGGCAATGCCACTGGCGTGACAACCGGTACACCAGAGGTTCGTCCACTCCGGTCCTCTCGTACTAGGAGCAGCCCCCTTCAAATTTCCAACGCCCACGGCAGATAGGGACCAAACTGTCTCACGACGTTTTAAACCCAGCTCACGTACCACTTTAAATGGCGAACAGCCATACCCTTGGGACCGGCTACAGCCCCAGGATGTGATGAGCCGACATCGAGGTGCCAAACTCCCCCGTCGATATGAACTCTTGGGAGGAATCAGCCTGTTATCCCCAGAGTACCTTTTATCCGTTGAGCGATGGCCCTTCCATACAGAACCACCGGATCACTATGTCCTACTTTCGTACCTGCTCGACTTGTCAGTCTCGCAGTTAAGCACGCTTATGCCATTGCACTATCAACACGATGTCCGACCGTATCTAGCGTACCTTCGAACTCCTCCGTTACACTTTAGGAGGAGACCGCCCCAGTCAAACTGCCTACCATGCACTGTCCCCGATCCGGATAACGGACCAAGGTTAGAACCTCAAACAAACCAGGGTGGTATTTCAAGGTTGGCTCCACGAGAACTAGCGTCCCCGCTTCAAAGCCTCCCACCTATCCTACACAGATTGGTTCAAAGTCCAATGCAAAGCTACAGTAAAGGTTCATGGGGTCTTTCCGTCTAGCCGCGGGTAGATTGCATCATCACAAACATTTCAACTTCGCTGAGTCTCGGGAGGAGACAGTGTGGCCATCGTTACGCCATTCGTGCAGGTCG
The DNA here is from genome assembly GCF_029892305.1 of Janthinobacterium sp. CG_23.4. Lineage (NCBI taxonomy): Bacteria > Pseudomonadati > Pseudomonadota > Betaproteobacteria > Burkholderiales > Oxalobacteraceae > Janthinobacterium > Janthinobacterium sp. CG_23.4. The sequence continues at coordinate 4,545,753 of NZ_JARXUX010000001.1, forward strand.
GAACTTACCCGACAAGGAATTTCGCTACCTTAGGACCGTTATAGTTACGGCCGCCGTTTACTGGGACTTCAATCAAGAGCTTGCACCCCATCATTTAATCTTCCAGCACCGGGCAGGCGTCACACCCTATACGTCCACTTTCGTGTTTGCAGAGTGCTGTGTTTTTATTAAACAGTCGCAGCCACCAGTTTATTGCAACCCTTTCACCCTCATGGAGTAAACCAATCAAGCTACCGGGGCGTACCTTTTCCCGAAGTTACGGTACCAATTTGCCGAGTTCCTTCTCCCGAGTTCTCTCAAGCGCCTTAGAATACTCATCTCGCCCACCTGTGTCGGTTTGCGGTACGGTCTCGTATGACTGAAGCTTAGAGGCTTTTCTTGGAACCACTTCCGATTGCTTCGTGAACAAGTTCACTCGTCTCAACCCCTTGAATTGCGCGCCCGGATTTGCCTAAGCGCCTTCTATGAGCCAAAAACCAACTATTCCAACAGTTGGACAACCTTCCGCGATCCGTCCCCCCATCGCATCATACGACGGTGCAGGAATATTAACCTGCTTCCCATCAGCTACGCATCTCTGCCTCGCCTTAGGGGCCGACTCACCCTGCTCCGATGAACGTTGAACAGGAAACCTTGGGCTTACGGCGTGGAGGCTTTTCACCCCCATTATCGCTACTCATGTCAGCATTCGCACTTCTGATACCTCCAGCATCCTTTACAAGACACCTTCGCAGGCTTACAGAACGCTCTCCTACCATATGTGCGCTCCTTTAAATACACTCGATGTTCGCAAGAGCTTTGGTCTCTACTAACTTGCTTCGCAAGTAAGTATTGCCCAGCTCTGCTCTATCAATGCGCTTAAAGGAGCGCACATATCCGCAGCTTCGGTGACTGGCTTAGCCCCGTTACATCTTCCGCGCAGGACGACTCGATCAGTGAGCTATTACGCTTTCTTTAAATGATGGCTGCTTCTAAGCCAACATCCTGACTGTTTTAGCCTTCCCACTTCGTTTTCCACTTAGCCAATCTTTGGGACCTTAGCTGGCGGTCTGGGTTGTTTCCCTCTTGACGCCGGACGTTAGCACCCGACGTCTGTCTCCCAAGCTCGCACTCATCGGTATTCGGAGTTTGCAATGGTTTGGTAAGTCGCAATGACCCCCTAGCCATAACAGTGCTCTACCCCCGATGGTGATACTTGAGGCACTACCTAAATAGTTTTCGGAGAGAACCAGCTATTTCCAAGTTTGTTTAGCCTTTCACCCCTACCCACAGCTCATCCCCTAATTTTTCAACATTAGTGGGTTCGGACCTCCAGGGCGTGTTACCGCACCTTCATCCTGGCCATGAGTAGATCACTTGGTTTCGGGTCTACACCCAGCGACTGATCGCCCTATTCGGACTCGATTTCTCTACGGCTTCCCTATGCGGTTAACCTTGCCACTGAATGTAAGTCGCTGACCCATTATACAAAAGGTACGCAGTCACGGAACAAGTCCGCTCCTACTGTTTGTATGCACACGGTTTCAGGATCTATTTCACTCCCCTTCCGGGGTTCTTTTCGCCTTTCCCTCACGGTACTGGTTCACTATCGGTCGATTACGAGTATTTAGCCTTGGAGGATGGTCCCCCCATATTCAGACAGGATGTCACGTGTCCCGCCCTACTTGTCGTACGCTTAGTATCACCGGTCTGATTTCGAATACGGGACTATCACCCGCTACGGTTCCTATTTCCAGAGGATTCTTCTATCAGTCCGACTATCACGTACAGGCTCTTCCCATTTCGCTCGCCGCTACTTTGGGAATCTCGGTTGATTTCTTTTCCTGCAGCTACTTAGATGTTTCAGTTCGCCGCGTTCGCCTTGCATACCTATGTATTCAGTATGCAATACCCTAAAAGGGTGGGTTGCCCCATTCGGAAATCTGCGGATCAAAGTGTGTTTGCTCACTCCCCGCAGCTTATCGCAAGCTACTACGTCCTTCATCGCCTGTAATCGCCAAGGCATCCACCATGTGCACTTATTCGCTTGTCCCTATAACGTTAGCCTCTCATCATTTGCATAATGAAAGAGCGCTACAGGGATAAGAAAGTACAACGTTGTTGCTTGTTTGTTGATACATACAATCATTACCCATCGATTTGCTTTTTACAGCAAACCGATCAATAAATAATCTTTACTTCTTCCAGATTGTTAAAGAACGAAACAGCTTTGATCGCTAAAAGATCAAACCTAAACCACAGTCTTGTTGACTGGCTTACGTTTGTACTTTCGAGTAAAACTTGGTGGAGGATGACGGGATCGAACCGACGACCCCCTGCTTGCAAAGCAGGTGCTCTCCCAGCTGAGCTAATCCCCCGGGAATTATGTACTAATTAGCTGGTAAGGCTTGTTTTTTCTGGTAGGGCTGGTTGGACTCGAACCAACGACCCCCGCGTTATCAACACGGTGCTCTAACCAGCTGAGCTACAGCCCCAACGCGGTGCTACTACGACTACTGTTTCTTCTTAATTAAACAGCCGATAAGTGTGAACATTTGATGCGTGAATCATTGCTGATTCGTGCAAACTCTAGAAAGGAGGTGATCCAGCCGCACCTTCCGATACGGCTACCTTGTTACGACTTCACCCCAGTCACGAATCCTACCGTGGTAAGCGCCCTCCTTACGGTTAAGCTACCTACTTCTGGTAAAACCCGCTCCCATGGTGTGACGGGCGGTGTGTACAAGACCCGGGAACGTATTCACCGCGACATGCTGATCCGCGATTACTAGCGATTCCAACTTCATGCAGTCGAGTTGCAGACTACAATCCGGACTACGATACACTTTCTGCGATTAGCTCCCCCTCGCGGGTTGGCGGCGCTCTGTATGTACCATTGTATGACGTGTGAAGCCCTACCCATAAGGGCCATGAGGACTTGACGTCATCCCCACCTTCCTCCGGTTTGTCACCGGCAGTCTCATTAGAGTGCCCTTTCGTAGCAACTAATGACAAGGGTTGCGCTCGTTGCGGGACTTAACCCAACATCTCACGACACGAGCTGACGACAGCCATGCAGCACCTGTGTACTGGTTCTCTTTCGAGCACTCCCAAATCTCTTCAGGATTCCAGCCATGTCAAGGGTAGGTAAGGTTTTTCGCGTTGCATCGAATTAATCCACATCATCCACCGCTTGTGCGGGTCCCCGTCAATTCCTTTGAGTTTTAATCTTGCGACCGTACTCCCCAGGCGGTCTACTTCACGCGTTAGCTGCGTTACCAAGTCAATTAAGACCCGACAACTAGTAGACATCGTTTAGGGCGTGGACTACCAGGGTATCTAATCCTGTTTGCTCCCCACGCTTTCGTGCATGAGCGTCAATCTTGACCCAGGGGGCTGCCTTCGCCATCGGTGTTCCTCCACATATCTACGCATTTCACTGCTACACGTGGAATTCTACCCCCCTCTGCCAGATTCTAGCCTTGCAGTCTCCAATGCAATTCCCAGGTTGAGCCCGGGGATTTCACATCAGACTTACAAAACCGCCTGCGCACGCTTTACGCCCAGTAATTCCGATTAACGCTTGCACCCTACGTATTACCGCGGCTGCTGGCACGTAGTTAGCCGGTGCTTATTCTTCAGGTACCGTCATTAGCAAAAGATATTAGCTCTCACCGTTTCTTCCCTGACAAAAGAGCTTTACAACCCGAAGGCCTTCTTCACTCACGCGGCATTGCTGGATCAGGCTTTCGCCCATTGTCCAAAATTCCCCACTGCTGCCTCCCGTAGGAGTCTGGACCGTGTCTCAGTTCCAGTGTGGCTGGTCGTCCTCTCAGACCAGCTACTGATCGATGCCTTGGTAGGCTTTTACCCTACCAACTAGCTAATCAGATATCGGCCGCTCCACGAGCATGAGGTCTTGCGATCCCCCACTTTCATCCTTAGATCGTATGCGGTATTAGCGTAACTTTCGCTACGTTATCCCCCACTCTAGGGTACGTTCCGATATATTACTCACCCGTTCGCCACTCGCCACCAGAGCAAGCTCCGTGCTGCCGTTCGACTTGCATGTGTAAGGCATGCCGCCAGCGTTCAATCTGAGCCAGGATCAAACTCTTCAGTTTAATCTCTGTTACTTTGCCGTTTTACCGGCACCATCATTGCTGATGGGTCGCTCACTCAAAAAACTGACAGGCCACTACTTTCGTAGCGCCTATTTCATTATTTCTTGTGAACATTTGATATTTTAAGTTTTACAGCGATCCGAAGATCGCTGCTGCACTTACATCAAATGCCCACACTTATCGACTGTTAATTGTTAAAGAACGTATTCGGTACTACTTATTTACCACTCTCGCGCTACCGACAAAGCGTTGTGTTTGTCAGCTGCGAAGAAGAAAGAGTATGAAGCGTTTCGGCCATTTCGTCAACCTTCTTTTTTTACTACCCAGCCCCTGGAGGCCGTCCCTTTTGTGCCGCAAACTAGTGCGTCTCATCGGGGAGGCGAACTATAGCTAACTCCAAGCCGGGAAGCAAGCTTTATCCGGATAAATCATCGTTGCAGCGTAAAATGGCTGTTTTCCCCGAATCGCACCCGTCATGACCATCCTGCTCTCCACCTTGAACGCCCGCTACACCCACGCTTCGCTGGGCTTGCGCTATCTGCTGGCTAATATGGGGCCATTGCAGGCGCAAACGCGGCTGCAGGAATTCGTCATCGGCAGCAAGACAACGGAGCTGGTCGAACGCATCCTGACGAACAAGCCGCGCATCATCGGTTTTGGCGTATATATATGGAATGTCGAGGAGACGACGAAACTGGTGGCCATGCTCAAGCGCGTCGCGCCCGAGCTCATCATCGTGCTGGGTGGGCCAGAAGTGTCGCACGAGGCGGGCGAGCAGGAAATCGTCAAGCTGGCCGATTACCTGATCACGGGCTGGGGCGACGTCACCTTCCCCAAGCTATGCGGCGAGATCCTCAATGGCCCCAAGCCGCTGATGAAGATCCATGCTGGCGTACAAGCCCCTCTGGCGGAACTGCAACTGCCCTACTCTTTATATACGGACGACGATATACGGCACCGCACGATTTACGTGGAAGCGTCACGCGGCTGCCCGTTCAAATGCGAATTCTGTCTGTCGGCGCTGGATAAGACGGCCTGGCCCTTTGCCCTGGAGAACTTCCTGGCCGAGATGGAGTCCTTGCATGCGCGCGGTGCCCGCCTGTTTAAGTTCGTCGACCGCACCTTCAACCTGAATATCAAGACCAGCCTGAAGATCATGCAGTTCTTTCTGGACAAGATCGAGGCCAATCCGGACGACCCGATCTACGCCCACTTCGAACTGGTGCCCGACCATTTGCCCGATGCCTTAAAAGAAGGCATCAGCAAGTTCCCGCCCGGTGCGCTGCAGTTCGAAATTGGCATCCAGAGTTTTAATCCCGACGTGCAATCGCTGGTCAGCCGCAAGCAAGATAATCAAAAGGCCGCCGATAACATTCGCTGGCTTTGCGAAGAATCAAACGCCCACTTGCACGTGGACTTGATCGCCGGCTTGCCGGGCGAGGATGAAGCGAGCTTTGCGGCGGGCTTCAACAAGCTGGTCGCCTTGAAACCACATGAAATCCAGTTCGGTATATTGAAGCGGCTGCGCGGCACGCCCATCATCCGCCATACGGAAAACTTTGGCATGGTGTTCGATCCGCACCCGCCCTACACCATCCTGGCAAATACACAGCTCGATTTCATGAGCATGCAGCGCTTGGTGCGCTTCTCGCGCTACTGGGACCTGGTCGCCAATTCGGGCCGCTTCGCCAATACGGTGCAATGGATGCTCGGCGATGCACCGTTTGAAAACTTCATGGACTTTTCGAACTGGCTGTACGCCCACACGGATGCCACCCACCGCATCGCCATGGAGCGCCTGGCCAAGCTGGTAGCGCAATGGCTGCAAACGCGCGGCATGAGCGCGCTTGAGGCCCACGCCCTGGTGGCAAGCGACTATGCCGGTGGCGCGCAAGCGGCCACGCAGACCAAAACAAACGAAGTGAACACTAGCGGTGCCAAGGTGCGCCCGGACAGCGCCCTGCCACAGCGACAGGCGCGCCACCTGGCGTCCTGAGATGATGGCGATTGAACAGCGGTGGCGGTCTGCGCCATTCTCCCTTAAACTGGTGCGATGCCGACTGTACAATCGCCGAAACTGACCCTCTCCCAGACCAGCTCCCAACAGGGATCCCTTGTCACTGCCAGCGGCACTTGGCAAGTGCACGCGCTGGCGCATGACAATGCCATCAAGACCATCGACGCCCAGCTCAAGCCCTTGCAGGGCGATGCCAAGGTGCAATGGGACCTGTCGCAGATCGACAGCATTGACCATATCGGCGCCCAGCTGTTCTGGAACGCCTGGGGCAAGCAGCGCCCAGCGCAGCTGACCCTGGCGCCTTCGCTGGAAGAGTTTTTCCGGCGCATAGAAGAAACGGGCCCCCTGGAAACGCCGTCCTCGCGCGCCAACCGCCTCACGCCCGTGATGAAGCTGGGCATGACCATGCTGCTGTTTTTCGAACATTTGAAGGGTTTTATTGCCCTGGTGGGCCAGGTGACGCAAGATATCGGCCGCTTTGCGCGCCATCCCATGCGCGGACCATGGCGTGAAATTTCCGCCAATATATTCCATGCGGGCTTCCAGGCGCTGGGCATCACGGCGCTCGTGGGTTTTCTGATCGGCGTGGTGCTGTCCTATCTATCGGCACAGCAGCTGCGCGCCTTTGGCGGCGATATTTATCTGGTCAACCTGCTAGGCATGAGCGTCATCCGCGAACTGGGGCCGTTATTGGCGGCCATTCTCGTCGCTGGCCGCTCGGGTTCGTCGATCACCGCGCAACTGGGCGTCATGCGCGTCACGGAAGAGCTCGACGCCATGCTGGTGATGGGCATTTCGCACGGTTTCCGCCTGATCATGCCGAAAGTACTGGCCCTGGCCATTTCCATGCCCCTGCTTGTCATCTGGACGGATACGGCCGCGCTGATCGGCGGCATGGTAGCGGCCAAGGTGGAATTGAACTTGTCGGCGCGCTACTTCATCCAGAAGCTGCCTGATGCCGTACCGCTGGCCAACTACATGATCGGCCTGGGCAAAGGCGTTATCTTCGGCATGCTGATCGCTCTCGTCTCTTGCCACTTCGGCCTGCGCATCAAGGCCAATACGGAAAGCCTGGGGCACGGCACCACCACCGCCGTCGTCACGGCTATTACCGTGGTGATCCTGGCCGATGCCGTGTTTGCCATCGTCTTCAATGGAGTAGGATATTGATGACTCACAACGATATCGCTGGCAAGGTGCGCGAGGGCAACGAGGGCCGCTTCAACCTGCATGGCAGCGCACCCGTGGTGGAAATCACCAACTTGTGGACCAAGTTCGGCCGCACCGTCGTGCACCAGGACTTGAACCTGGAAATCGAACGGGGCGAAATCCTCTCCATCGTGGGCGGCTCCGGCACGGGCAAGACGGTACTGCTGCGCCAGATGCTGGGCCTGGAACATCCGGCGCGGGGCTGCGTCAAAGTATTTGGCGAAGATATTAACAAGGCCAGCTCGGACCAGTTGCAGCAATTGCGTAACCACTGGGGCATGCTGTTCCAGCAAGGCGCGCTGTATTCGGCCCTGACCGTGTTCGACAATGTGGCACAGCCGATGCGCGAACTGCGCGTGCTGCCTGAAGCACTCATACGCGACGCGGTGCTGTTAAAGATGAACATGGTGGGACTGGGTCCGGAGCATGCGCTGAAAATGCCGTCTGACTTGTCGGGCGGCATGATCAAGCGCGTGGCGCTGGCGCGCGCCCTGGCGCTGGAGCCAAAACTGCTGTTCCTGGACGAACCGACGGCCGGCCTGGACCCGGACTTGTCGGAAAGCTTTGTCTCTTTGATCCAGTCGCTGCACCGCGAACTGGGCTTGACGGTGGTGATGGTCACGCATGACCTCGACACCTTGTTCGCCCTGTCCACGCGTATCGCCGTGCTGGCTGAAAAACACGTGATCGCCCTCGGCCCCACGCGCGAAGTGATCGAAGTGGACCACCGCTTCATCAAGCAATTTTTCCTCGGCGACCGCGGCAAGCGCGCGCTGGCCGTCCTGGACGAAAAACAGGCGGCAGCCAAGGCCGCACAGCCAGGCGACGACGCCGGTACAGACAAGAAAGCGGAGGAGTAATGGAAAACAGATCACATGCCCTGATGACGGGATTTTTTACCCTCACCCTGCTGGTGGCCGCCGTTTTGTTCGGCGTCTGGTTCAACCGCGACCGCGTGGAACGGGTCCCGTACTTGCTGGCCACCACCCTGTCCGTACCGGGCCTCAATCCACAGGCCACCGTGCGCTACCGGGGCCTGGAAGTGGGCAAGGTCGACGGCATCGATTTCGACGCGCAAAAAGCGGGGCAAATCCTCGTGCACATCAGCGTCGCGCCCGACACGCCCATCACCAACACCACCTTTGCCACCCTGGGCTACCAGGGCGTAACGGGCATTGCCTATATCCAGCTCGACGATGAACATGTGGGCTCGACACTGCTGGGCACCAGCAAGGACAAGCCGACACTGATTCCCCTGCGTGCCGGCTTGCTCGACCAGCTGGAAAAGCGCGGCAAGCGCATCCTCGACCAGGCCGAGCAGATCACCAACAAGGTCAACAATCTGCTCAGTTCCGACAACCAGGCGGCCATGCTGGGCGCCTTCAATGAAGTGGGTAAGGCGGCCAAGGCCTTTGGCGCCATTCCGCAGCAACTGGCGCCAACCTTGACGCAATTGCCGCAACTGACGGAACAAACGCGACAAACCTTGACAGCCGTCAGTACGGCCAGCAAGAACGTATCGGACTTGACGGCCACCTGGAAAAAACTCGGTAACGACATCCAAGCGCCAGGCGGCGTGCTGGAGAAGGTGAATGGCACGGTCGAACGGGTCGGCCATTCGGTGGAAACGGTGGCCAATGGCGTATCGCTGGAAGTGCTGCCGCAGGTCATCGAACTGAGTGGCGAGGCGCGCTCCTCGATGCGCGCACTGAAAACGACCATGAGCACGCTCAATGAACAGCCGCAGAGCATCTTGTTCGGCGCCCCAGACATCCCGCCCGGCCCGGGCGAGCCCGGTTTTTCGGCGCCGGGCAAATAAGGAGAACGCACCATGCAACTTTCACGCAACGTCACCGTGCTGGCCCTGGCCGGCACTTTCCTGCTGGGCGGCTGCGCCAGCCGCGGCCCCGTTCCCACGTTTTATGATTTCGGCCCTGCCGCGCCGCAAGCAGCGGCGGCACAAGCGGCCGCACCAGGCGTGCCCGTGCTGGTCATGGCCGACGCCACCGGCCCTTCCTGGCTGGACAGCCAGCGCATGTATTACCGATTGCTGTACGCCGATGCACAGCAATCGCGTCCGTACGCCTACAACCGCTGGAACACGCCGCCGCTGCAACTATTAAGCCAGCGCCTGAAAACCCGCTTAGCGCAGAGCGGCGTGAAAGTGCTGTCGACCACGGACGCGGCCGCCGGCATGCCCCTGCTGCGCATCGACGTCGACGATTTTTCGCAAAACTTCGATACGCAAACGCGCAGCAGCGGCCACGTCTCGCTGCGCATCTCGCTGTTCCGCGGGCACCGCCTGATCAACCAGAAAACCTTCAGCCGCAGCAGCCCGGCCAACAGCGCCGATGCGCAAGGCGGCGCGCAGGCACTGGCGGCGGCCTCGGACGCCATCGCCGCCGACCTGCTGTCCTGGCTGGGCACGCTGACCATCGCGAAAGAATGACCGCTACAGAATGAGCGCATCCGCAGCCCCTGCCAGCTCGCCAGCGCCACTGCCGCCCGCACGCTCGTCGCCCGTATCGCGCGCGACCCTGCTCGCCTACGTCTTTCTGATCGTGTACGCCAGTTGGTTCCCGTTCACGGGCTGGCACAGCAATGGCTTGTCGCCGCTGACTTTCCTGGAAAACACGCACATGCCCCGCTACTGGACCGGCTTTGACGTGGGCATCAACATCGTCGGCTACGTCCCGCTGGGCGCGCTGATCGTGTATTCACTGTTTCCAAGAATGACTGGTTTCTTTGCCATCGTGATCGCCAGCCTGTGCGGCGTCCTTATTTCCGGCGGCATGGAAGCGGTACAAACCTACCTGCCCAGCCGCGTCTCATCGAATCTCGACTTTTATACCAATTCGGCTGGCTGCTTCATCGGCGCCATCGTCGGTGCCTTGACGGCGCGCAAGCTGCTCGACCATAGCCATCTGTACCGCTTGCGCCAGCGCTGGTTTGCCCAGCACGCCAGCCAGGGCCTGGTACTCGTGGCTCTGTGGCCGCTGGCGCAAATTTATCCGCAAGGCTATCTGTTCGGCCTGGGCCAGCTGCTGCCCATCCTGTCGGACTGGCTTTCCAGCCTGATGGACATGGACATCGACCTGGCGTCCTACCTGCGCCCCGATGCAATATTGACTGTAGAGCAATATTGGCTATCGGAAACCATCATCACGGCTTGCGGCATGACGGGCGCCGTGCTCACCTTGCTGTGCCTGCTACGCCGCGCCGCGCCGCGCGCCGTGCTGATGCTCAGCCTGATCGTCGCCGCATTGATCGTGCGTTCGATGGCCAGCGCGCTGCTGTTTTCGCCGGAAAACGCTTTCGTCTGGATCACGCCGGGCGCCCAGGGCGGCTTTTTGATCGGCCTGATCATGCTCGGCGGCCTGGCATTCGCACCCCACGTGGCACAGCGCCGTATTGCGGCCGCCACCTTGCTGCTGAGCCTAGTGATGGTGAATACAACGCCGATCAACCCGTATTTCATGTCTACCTTGCAAGGCTGGGTACAAGGTAAGTTTCTCAACTTCAATGGCGCGGCGCAATTCCTGGCCTTGCTATGGCCTTTCATGGCCCTGTGGTTCCTGTGCCTGCCCTCGCACCGCTTGAACCGGCAGGACGATGCGCAACGCCAGCGTCGCGAAGACCCCCTATAAGCGCTATCATGGCGCATTCATGAATCAGCAGGAGCATAGTATGAGCGACGCACCGTATTTTGAACGCCACGTTTTTTTCTGCATGAATAAACGTGAAGACGGCCGCAACAGTTGCGGCGACCATGGCGCGGAAGCGGCGCAAAAGCATTGCAAGCGCCGCATCAAGGAACTCGACATGAATGGCGCAGGCAAGATCCGCATCAACCAGGCCGGCTGCCTGGACCGCTGCGAAGAAGGCCCGCTGCTGGTCATCTATCCGGAAGCAACCTGGTACACCTATGTCGACACCAGCGATATCGATGAAATCATCGATACGCACCTGGTGGGTGGCAAGGTCGTCGAACGCCTGAAGATTTAATGCCAATTTAAGACAATGCCACCAGTATGAGCATCATGAACAGAAACTCGGAAAAATTTACCCTGGCCGGCCATGCGGGCAGCATGCAAGGTTTGCTTGATTTCCCTGCAGACACCCCGCGCGGCATCGCCCTCGTTGCCCACCCGCATCCGCTGTATGGCGGCACAATGGATAACAAGGTCACGCAAACCCTGGCGCGCGCCTTTGTCGCCCTCGGTTACGTCGTGGCGCGCATCAATTTCCGCGGTGTCGGTGCTTCCGAAGGCGTACACGACCATGGCGCGGGCGAAACGGACGACATGCAATTGCTGTACGAACACATGCGCAGCCTGTATCCAGGCTTGCCCGTGGCCTTGTCCGGTTTCTCGTTCGGCACCTTCGTGCAATCGAAACTGCAGGAACGCCTGGCCGCCGCCGGCACGCCCGTCGAGCGCCTGGCGCTGATCGGCAGTGCGGCTGGCAAGTGGGCCATGGCGGAGATTCCGGCCGACACGATTTTGATCCATGGCGAACTGGACGACACGATTCCCCTGTCTGCCGTCTTCGACTGGGCCCGTCCACAGGACATTCCCGTGATCGTGATCCCCGGCGCCGACCACTTTTTCCACCGCAAGCTCAATCACATCAAGAACCTCGTGATTGCCCTGTGGCATGGTGACAAACCCGCCATCGCAGCAGATGATCATTGAAGTGTGGGCTTACTACCGTCTCCACGGCTATAATTGATCCGTTTTTTCCACGTGGCCATGTTAATAACAACATGGCCCCCAGCCTTCATCTTTTTCGCAGACCAGCCTCCATGAAAAAACTTTTAGCGGCACTGGCCTCCAGTGTACTTTTCCTATCCGCCGCCTACGCCCAGAGCGTTCCAGCTCCGACCATCGCCGCCAAGTCCTGGTTGCTGCTCGACGCCACCAGTGGCCAGATCATTGCTTCGCAAGATCCGGGCGCGCGCATCGAGCCAGCATCGTTGACCAAGATCATGACCGCTTACCTGACCTTCGCCGCCATCCGCGAAAAGAAACTGGCGCTGGACCAAAAAGTGAATGTTTCCGTGCGCGCTTGGAAAGTCGACTCGAGCAGCTCAAAGATGTTCATCGACCCGGCCACTCCTGTGTCGATCGACGACTTGCTGCATGGCCTGATGATTCAATCGGGTAACGATGCCGCCGTGGCACTGGCTGAAGCTGTTGCCGGCGATGAAAGCACCTTCGTCGTGCTGATGAACCGCGAAGCCCAGCGCATGGGCCTGAAAAATACGCGTTTTGCCAATCCGCATGGCTTGCCTAGCCCCGATAACTATTCCACGGCGCAAGACTTGTCCGTCCTGGCCCAGCGCGTGATCGCCGACTATCCGGAATTCTACAAGATCGATTCGGTTAAAAGTTTCACGTATAACAAGATCACCCAGCCTAACCGCAACCGCCTGCTGTGGCTGGACCCGACCGTGGACGGCATGAAAACCGGTCACACGGAAGCGGCGGGCTATTGCATGATCGCTTCGGCCCGCCGTCCAGGTGGCACCGGCGAGCGCCGTCTGATCTCCGTCGTGCTGGGCACTTCGTCGGACCAGGCGCGTACGCAGGAGAGCCAGAAGCTGCTGAACTGGGGCTTCCAGAACTTCGATACGGTCAAGCTGTACTCGAAAGGCCAGGCAGTGGCCACGCCGGAAGTATGGAAAGGCTCGAAAGGCACCGTGAAAATCGGTTTTGCGCGCGATGTGCTCGTCACCGTGCCAAAAGGCATGGCTGCCAAAATGAAGCCGGTGCTGGAACGCAAGGACCCGCTGGTCGCGCCACTGGCTGAAAACGCCTCGGTCGGCAAACTGAAAATGATGGTGGACGACAAGGTTCTGCTGGAACTGCCTGTCGTAGCGTTGGAAACCATCAACCAGGCCACCATTTTTGGTCGCGCCTGGGATTCGATGCGCCTGTGGATGAAATAAGCACTGAGAAGCACTGAGCATCCCCCTAAAAAATGCCCGCAGACACTGCGGGCATTTTTTTCGTCTTGCGCCGCGTCCAATGACTTCAGCGCAGCATGCTATAGATTAGCTGGCTATAATCGTGGCAAGTCCCTCCACGCCACCATCAGAAAGCCAGCCCATGAGCCATGTGTTTCCCGCCAGCCTGCAAGCACCGCGCAGCCGTTTAAGCCACAACGGTCCCGAACTGTCGCGCATCGTCGCCGGCATGTGGCGCATCGGCGAATGGAATATGTCGGCGCAGCAGCGCCTGGCCTTCATCGAGCAATGCCTGGCGTTGGGCGTATCGAGTTTCGACCATGCCGATATCTATGGCGACTACAGCGCCGAAGGCTTGTTTGGGGAAGCGCTGGCCCTGCAGCCAGGCTTGCGCGACAAGATGGAACTGGTCAGCAAGTGCGGCATCAAGCTGCTCTCACCGCACCGTCCCGGTCATGCCATCCAGCATTACGACACGAGCGCGGCACACATCACCAGTTCCGTGGAACACACCTTGCGCCAACTGCACACGGACCGTCTGGATTTGCTGCTGATCCACCGCCCCGATCCGTTGATGGATTTCGACGCGATCGCCGCGACGTTTACCCAGCTACAACAAGCGGGCAAGGTCCTGCACTTTGGCGTGTCGAACTTTAGCCGCCACCAGTTCGAGTGCCTGCACCGACGTTTCCCGCTCGTGACGAACCAGGTAGAGTTTTCGCCGTTGCACGTGGCGCCCCTGTTCGACGAAACTTTCGACGGCCTGCAGGATGTGGGGGTGGCGCCGATGATCTGGTCGCCGCTGGCCGGTGGCCGGCTGTTCCAGGGTGGCGATGCGAATGTGGAAAACTTGCGCAATGTCATCAAGCAGATCGCCGACCAACTGCAGCGCCCGTTTGCCAGCGTGGTGTTTGCCTGGATCATGCAACTACCATGCCGCCCCCTGCCGTTGACGGGCTCGGGCCGCATCGAGGCCTTGGGCGTAGCCGTGGAAGGCACGCAATTTTCGCTCAGCCGCAGCGACTGGTTCGCCATCCTGCGCGCCGCGCGCGGGCACGAGGTGGCTTGAGATTAATCGATTTCATCAGCGTCATTAAAGACTTGCGGCAACGCAATGCCGCGCCAGCCCAGATACCAAGCCAGGTTCAGCGCCAGGGTGGCGGCGATATAGACGGCAAAGAATAGCGCAAAGAAGCTGGTCTTGAGCCACACCAGCAGCGCGATGGCCACGATGAGCAGCAGCAGCGCTGCCAGGCTTTTCTTTTGCTTGGAGCTGGGGAAGCGCAAGGTCGACACCATCAGGCTACCCACGCCCACCAGCAGCAGCATCAGCAGGTAGCTATGCAGCATGGAATCAATCGGTGCCGGCCAGGCCACTACCACGGCCGCCACGCAGGCGGCACCGGCAGTGATCGGCATGCCGACAAAATACAGGGGATCGGTACGCCCGACATTCACATTGAAGCGCGCCAGGCGCATGGCGCCGCAGGCGACAAAGAAGAAGCTGGCCATGCCGCCAAAACGCAGCAGCAGCGGGTCGTGCACCCCCATTTGCACAAAGCCATAGCAGTATAACAACACGGCTGGGGCGCAGCCGAAATTCATCACGTCGGCGATGGAATCGAGCTGCACGCCGAACTGCGAACTGGTGTTCGTCAGGCGCGCCACATAGCCGTCGAGCGCATCGAACACCCCGGCGAGCACCAGCAGCGCCGCGGCCAGGCGATAGGCATCCGCGTCGCCCACTGCGGCGTTATCGACGGAAATGACGATGCTGGCAAAACCGCAGGCTATCGACAGCAAAGTTACCAGGCTGGGCAAGGCGTATTTGGCGCGCTGCAGGCGCGACTTGGGCAATGTGTTCAAATTATGGGCAATCTAAGTAGCGGATATAAGGCAATGCAGCGGCAAAAGCTGCGCTGAGCGCATTCTACCCTGCGCATACGCAGCAATATCTGCGCACGAGCACACGACATATCTTTTCATGGATGCTCTACGCCAGATCAAAATGCCTTAGAATCGTTTCACAGAGTAGCACGCTGGTCCCCATTGCAGTCCGCTGATCCATACAGGAGTCAACTTGATTGTCTCGTCACTACCTTGTAAATACTGGCTGACCGCCCTGCTGAGCGCGGCCCTGTTGAGTGCCTGCGGCGGCGGCGATAGCGGCGGGAATACCTCGCCGAGCACAGCGACCCCGGCTGGACAGCTGCTACAGGAGCCGGGCGCTCCCGTGTCCAGCAACAATATTGCCACCGATGGCTTCAACTGGTTCAACTTCCGGCGCAGCCAGATCGGCCTGTCGCCACTGGTGCGCAATGGCTTGATCGACAGCGCGGCCCTGGGCCATTCGAATTATCTCAATATCAACAGCACGGTGGCGCACGAACAGTTACTGGACAAACCTGGCTTTACTGGCGTCAAACTGGGCAACCGCCTGGCCAAGGCCGGCTATGCCCTGGCGTCGCTGCAGGGCGAAGTCATCGCTGGCGCGAGCAACACCTCCGGCTTCTACCTGGCCGAAGAGCTGGTCACCGCCATCTATCACCGCTTCGTCATTTTCGAGCCGCTCTTCAAAGAGGGTGGCGCGGGTGCGGCCGTCAATGCCGCCGGCTACGCGTATTTCACCAGCGACCTGGCAAGCAACCGCAGCTATGGCCCCGGGCTGGCAGCCGCGCAAATCGTTACCTATCCATTTGGCGGACAGCAAAGGGTAGCCGTCAGCTTCTCCAGCGATAGCGAGGCGCCCGATCCCGTGCCGAACCAGGATGTCGTCGGCTACCCGATCAGCGTGCATGCCAACTACGGCAGCAGCGTCGACGTGACGGCGTTCAGCGTGCGCCAGCGCGGCGCCGGCACGGACCTGGCGGTGCGCCTGCTCGCCAGCGGCAGCGATGCGCACACGCCGATCTCGGCCGCAGCCATCGTTCCACTGGCGCCGCTGAGCGCGAACACCAGCTATGACGTGCGTTTCATCGGCAAGATCAATGGCGCGGACATCGCGACCAACTGGTCATTCAGCACGCGCTAGCCTGGCATCGCATGGCTGGCGGGCGCGCTGTTGAGGACGCCAGGATGTAAAATGGCGCTTCGTGCTTTACTGACATTGACAAGTTTTTGGGCTCTCTGCACACCAGGCATGCTGAAACCACACACCACTTGCGATGATGATGCCGCCTTAGCGGCATCCGACATGGTCCGTATTCTCGACGTCGAGAACGGACTAGAGCGCATCATGGGCGACCGCATCCTGTACCTGAAAATCCTGCGCCGCTTCCTGCATGACCACGGCACCACGCCGTGCCAAATCCGCGTCGAATTCGACGCCGGCAACTATGCCAGCGCGCGCCTGAAAGCGCATACCCTGAAAGGCGCCGCCGGCATGATCGGTGCGCACCACGTGCACAGCCTGTCGGCAACCCTGGAATCGGCGCTGCGTGCTCAGGCGCCCGACCTGGCCCGACAGATGCTGCAACTGGAACTGGCGCAGGATCAATTGCTCGGTGCGGTGAGCAGCATGTTGGGCACGCCGGAAGCGAGCCATACGGCGGCGCAAGACGTCGCGCCCGATCCTGCCGCGCCAGCCATCCAGCTGCTACTGGCGCGCCTTGCCAGCCATCTGCGCGAAGGCGATGGCGCGGCTATCGACATCCTGGAAAACTCAGCCAGCCTGCTGGCCGCCAGCCTGGGCGTGCAGGCGTACCAGGAGGTGGCGAGCGCTGCATATGAGTTCAACTTCGACGGTGCTCTCGCGGCGCTGCTGCGGCGCCGCTAAATAGCAAAATCAACGATGGTATTGCGCCTCTTCCGCGTAAGCCAGACCGCAACTCTTGCCGCAAAAGCGGCGCACGGCGTCGAGCGGCTTGTCGCAATACCAGCACGCGCCTTTTGGCGGCAAGCTGGCGATCAATTCCGGCATGGCGGGCAATGGCCGCGCCAGCACCCCATATTCGCCCTGCACGACGTCCGGCTGTTTGCTGTCCATGGCGCTTCCTTTCCTGGCGGCACTTTAAGGCCGCTCAGCAAGGTTATGTCAGCGCAGTTTGAGGCCCATGACATTTCTCAAAGGCGTAGATGCTAAGCTGGCTTTCGCTAGCTGCGCACCGCATCCTTAGCCTGTTCATCGATGATTTTCTGCGGCCATGGCTATCGGGCATACTTGCTCGACAAGCACTGCCATCGCCGCCGTGCCTGGGGCAAAGAGCTTGGCACGCCGGCGAGCGAGATGTTCATCGACATGACGCTTCTTCTATTTGCCGATGCAAAAGCGGCTGAAGATCACGCCCAGCAAATCGTCAGGCGAAAACTCGCCCGTGATGCTCGACAATTGCACCTGTGCCAGGCGCAATTCTTCGGCAAACAGGTCCAGCGACTGGTCATCCTGCGCCGCGTGCGCGGCAGCGATGTTCAAGTGTTTGCCAGCCGATTTGAGCGCGATCAAATGGCGTTCGCGCGCCAGGTACAGCGATTCACCCGTCTGCTGCCAGCCAGCGATGCGTAGCAGCTCGGCGCGCAGCAAGTCGATGCCGATGTGTTCATGCGCAGACAGATACACATGCGTGGCATCGGCCAAGGTGTCCACGCTGGGCTTGTGGCCGGACAAGTCAATCTTGTTCCACACGCGCACCACCGGCACGCCTTCAGGGAAAGCGGCGACGATGGTTTCATCTGCCTGCGTGGGACCATGATCTGCGTCCAGCAGGTGCAAGATGACATCGGCCTTGCCGATCTCGCCCCAGGTGCGTTCGATGCCGATGCGCTCGACGGCGTCGATGGTGTCGCCGGCGCTACGGATACCGGCCGTGTCGATGATGTTGAGCGGAATACCTTCGATCTGGATGGTTTCGCTGACCTTGTCGCGCGTGGTGCCGGCAATCGGCGTCACGATCGCCACGTCGGCGCCGGCCAGCGCGTTCAACAGCGACGACTTGCCCACGTTGGGCTGGCCGGCCAGCACGACATTGAGACCTTCACGCAGCAGCGCGCCCTGCGCCGCCTGCGCAAACACTTTATTGAGCGCTTCGATGACGGCTTTCAATTGACCGCGCGCATTCGATTTTTCCAGGAAGTCGATCTCTTCTTCCGGGAAGTCCAGGGTCGCCTCGACCAGCATGCGCAAACCCGTCACCTGCTCCACCAGCGCGTGGATAGTGTTGGAAAACGCGCCCGACAGCGATTGCGAGGCAGACTTGGCGGCCGCCTCCGTGGAAGCATCGATCAGGTCGGCCACGGCTTCGGCTTGCGCCAGATCAAGCTTGTCATTCAAAAAGGCGCGGCGCGTGAATTCGCCCGGTTCGGCCAGGCGCAAGCCGCTGTCCTTGCCCGCCTCCAGCACGCGCGCCAGCAGCAGTTGCAACACGATAGGGCCGCCATGGCCCTGCAATTCCAGCACGTCTTCGCCCGTGTACGAATGCGGGCCTTTGAAGTGGATGGCGATGCCCTGATCGATGATGCTGCCATCAGTTTCCGTAAATGGCAGATAGGTGGCATGGCGCGCTTTCAACTGCTGCGCGCCGAACAGGGCCGTCATTAAGGGAGCGAGGTTTTTGCCGGAGGCGCGTACCACGCCGATGCCGCCGCGTCCGGGGGCGGTGGCGATGGCGGCGATAGGGGAAGAGTCGAGTTTCATGGGGATATTGTAATAGCTACGGCAAGGGAAGGTGCAGCAACGTAGGTCGGCTTAGCGCGCAGCGCGTAAGCCGACGCAGCACACGCTGGCGATAGTGTCGGATTACGCGTGGCCTTGCCACGCTAAACCGACCTACAAGAATTAAAAAGCCCGCACTAGGCGGGCTTTCTGTTCGCGGGCCGGAATTACTTGGCGGCGACCGCGTATTTCTTGGTGATCACCCATTGCTGGCCGATCGACAGAACGTTGTTGACGACCCAGTAGAGTACCAAGCCCGACGGAAAGAAGAAGAACATCACCGAGAATGCCAGTGGCATGAACAGCATCATCTTCGCTTGCATCGGATCGGCCGGGGCCGGGTTCAGCTTGGTCGTGATGTACATCGAGATCGCGTACAGCACGGGCAAGATGCACCATGGGTCATGCTGGGCCAGGTCGGTGATCCAGCCCATCCATGGCGCGCCGCGAATTTCCACGGACGCGTTCAGCACCCAGTACAGGGCGATAAAGACCGGCATCTGGATCAGGATGGGCAGGCAGCCGCCCAGCGGATTGATCTTTTCGGTCTTGTACAGCTCCATCGTGGCCTGGTTCATCTTTTGCGGATCGCCTTTGAAGCGCTCGCGGATCGCCTGCATCTTCGGCGTGACCAGTTTCATCTTCGCCATGCTGCGGTAGCCGGCAGCCGACAAGGGGAAAAACGCCAGTTTGATCAAGATGGTGAAGGCGATGATGGTCCAGCCCCAGTTACCCAGCACGCTGTGAATCTGTTCCATGACCCAGAACATGGGCTTGGCGATGATGGTCAGCCAGCCGTAATCCTTGACCAGTTCCAGGCCAGGCGATACCGATTCCAGCAAATGCGCGATTTGCGGACCCGAGTACAGCTTGCTGTCCATGCTGGCCGTGGCGCCTGGCGCCAGGGTAGGCAATGGCAGCACGTTGCCGATGGCGTACAAGTTGGTGCCGACCTTCTTGGTGAAGATGTCGCGCTTGGCGTTCTCAGGCGGAACAAAGGCGGAAACGAAGAAGTGTTGCGAAATCGCGAACCAGCCGCCATTCGCCGAGGCCGGATGCAGGCCCTTCATGGCGTTGTCGTTGCCCTTCTTCTCGTCTTCCAGGGCCGATTTCTCGATTTTCTCGAACGTCAGCTTCTGGTATTTGTCTTGCGGCGTGTACAGGGTCGGACCCGTGAAGCTGCTGTTGAAGAACGAGTCGCCGACCGGCTTGTTGCCGTCATGCGTCAGTTGCAGATACAGCTGCGGCGTGACAGGCGCTGCGCCCACGTTGGCCACGTCGTGGCGCACGTCGATGACGTAGTCGCCACGTTTGAAGATGAACGTCTTGCTCAGCTTGACGCCGCCTTCGACCGCTTCCATCACCAGTTGCACCTGCTTGCCGTCACCGAGGGTGCGCACGCCAGGCTGCACGGTAAAACCGCTCGCATGGGTGGGGAATGGACCGCCGACCAGGCCCGATTGCGCCAAGTAAGTATGGTTCGCGCCTTCGTCGAACAGCACTTCGTTTTGCTTGCCGTCGTCAGGCTGGCATACCTTGAACAGGCCGAAGCAACCGCCAAACCAGCCCGGATTGCCTGCGCCTTTGAATTTCAGCAATTCCAGACGCTTGACCTGGCCACCCAGGGTGTCGATATCGACCTTGATGACGTCGGTGGTGATGGTAATCACTTCGCGCTTGAACGCGGCGGGATCGACAGCCTCACCCGGCAGGGCAGGCACGCCTGCTGCAGCCGAGGCAGCCAGGGCATCCGTCTTGGCAGGGGTCGCAGGCGCCTTGGCGGTTTGTTCCGTGTTCGCGGAGAACATCGACGGCTTGCCGTTCGAGATCATCCATTCGTTCCAGAGAATTACCAGCGAGACGGAAAACACGATCCACAGGATGGTACGTTTATTGATATCCATTAGGGTATTTGTCAGGAGTGGTTGCAACCGCAAGCGGTCGTTGAAGATTGTTTGCAATCGGCCGGCGGCACCGGGTCGACGCCCCCTTCATTCCAGGGGTGGCAACGGCACAGCCGCTTGGCAGCCAGCAGGCTGCCCTTGGCAGTACCATGCACGCGCAGCGCTTCCATCGCGTAATGCGAACAACTCGGATAGAAACGGCAATTCTGTCCCAGCATGGGGCTAATCAGCAACTGATAAGCGCGCAGCAGGAACAGCAGCAGGGTTTTCATGGCGCGGACGGTGGTGGCGCAGCAACAGAACGGGCTTGGGCGGCGATTTGCGCCGCGAACAGGCGGCTCAATTCTTCACGCAGCTCGGCTTTGAGCCGGCTCGTGGTGGCCGGACCATCCTTGCTGTTGACAGCGCGCGACAAACGCACCACGCAGTCGACCGGCGGCATCGCGCTAATGCGAAACAGCTCGCGCGTGACGCGCTTGATCGTGTTGCGGGTCGCCGCGCGCGGCGCGAAACGCTTTGCCACAACGACGCCCAGCCGCGCATGCGGCAGTTGATTATGTCGGGTGTACAGCACAAAATGCGCTGTTTTTTGCGAAGGGCGCAAACGAAAAACGGATGAAAATTCATCCGTTTTAACGATACGCCGAAAGCGCGCGAAGTCGTGTGAACCTTCGCGTTGATTGCCGACTGGAGTACAGCTAGCCACGCGATCAGCTGTCAACGACAAGCCTAGACGGCCAGACGTTTGCGGCCCTTTGCGCGACGTGCGTTGAGCACATCACGGCCACCACGGGTAGCCATACGAGCGCGGAAGCCGTGCGTACGCTTGCGACGAACGACGGAAGGTTGGTAAGTACGTTTCATGTTGGTCTCGCTAAAAACAAAAAAAATGCAAAATCGGGTCTGACGTCCCGTCAGTTTTTGGTGCCAATGACAATCGCGCACTTATGCCAAGGCACAAGCTGGCCAATCTCATCGCCCGCTGGAACGCGCACCAAATCTACTACGCGCAGCGATTTGCGGCCTCCGGTGCTCACTGTGCCTTCGCACAGTTGCGCGCCTCAGCCACAACTCATCACCGCTCGCTACGATTTGGTACTGCGTCGTTAATCCACGCTTAGTCCATATTGTCGTTCCAAATGAATAAACACGGAATACGGGCGGGGAACCCTGAATTATTCAGCATATCCCCCCCTCTTGTCAAGGATTGCCGCGATTGCCAGGAAATTTTTGCGCCAGGCTGTGTCTGCCGTCAAGGCCACGCCACAAGCCGCGCCAGCACTGCCGGCGACGGGATAACCGGGGGATAAGTCGCCTCTTATACACACGGCGCCCCACCTCGCCACAGAAAAATAAGCGTCGTGCCTGTGGATAACTTTGGCAGTCGGGAGTAGAATAGCGCGTTACGTGTGGCGAGCCCTCGCGCGACGCCGGCCTTGCAACACGGTGACCGCAGGGCAGAATCGATACGCCCTCCCACACCTTTTCACATAGACATACATGGATAATTTCTGGCAGGCCTGTTCCGCGCAGTTGGAACTGGAGCTGACACCGCAACAATTCAGTGCGTGGATCAAACCGCTTATCCCTCTCGATTACGCAGAGGGCAAGCTGCGCATTGCTGCGCCCAATCGCTTCAAGCTCGATTGGGTCAAGACCCAGTTCGCCAGCCGCATCACTGCCCTGGCCATACAGTACTTCGAAGCGCCCACGGAAGTGCAATTCGTGCTCGATCCGCGCCTGGCCCTGCCGAAGAAGCCCGTCACCGCCAGCACCCCGGCCAGCGATCCGAATGGCGGCGCGCCCAGCGCGCGCGCCGCGGAACCGCAGCCCAGCGTGCCGGAACTGAGCATTGGCGCGGCACCGCGCCGTGAACAGAGCCGCATCAACACCGACCTGACCTTCGACAGCTTCGTCACCGGCAAGGCCAACCAGTTGGCGCGCGCTGCCGCCATCCAGGTGGCGAACAATCCTGGCGTGTCGTATAACCCGCTGTTCTTCTATGGCGGCGTCGGGCTGGGCAAGACCCACTTGATCCACGCCATCGGCAACCAGGTGATGGCCGACAATCCAGGCGCGAAGATACGCTACATCCACGCAGAACAGTATGTTCGCGACGTAGTGACCGCTTACCAGCGCAAGGGTTTCGACGATTTCAAGCATTATTATCACTCGCTCGACATGCTGCTGATCGATGATATTCAATTCTTTGGCGGCAAGAGCCGCACGCAGGAAGAGTTTTTCTATGCATTCGAGGCATTGATTGCCGCAAAGAAACAGATCATCATCACCTCGGATACGTATCCGAAGGAAATCACGGGCATGGACGACCGCCTGATCTCGCGCTTCGACTCGGGCCTGACAGTGGCCATCGAACCGCCGGAACTGGAAATGCGCGTGGCGATTTTGCTGAAAAAAGCCAAGCAGGAAGGCGTGACCTTCTCCGACGACGTGGCTTTCTTTGTCGCCAAGCACTTGCGCTCGAATGTGCGCGAGCTCGAGGGCGCGCTGCGCAAAATTCTGGCGTACTCGCGTTTCCATGGCAAAGACATCACGATCGATATCGTCAAGGAAGCCCTGAAGGACTTGCTGTCGGTGCAGAACCGCCAGATTTCCGTGGAAAACATCCAGAAAACAGTGGCCGACTTCTTCAATATCAAGGTGGCCGACATGTATTCCA
Organism: Janthinobacterium sp. CG_23.4; assembly: GCF_029892305.1. Taxonomy (NCBI): domain Bacteria; kingdom Pseudomonadati; phylum Pseudomonadota; class Betaproteobacteria; order Burkholderiales; family Oxalobacteraceae; genus Janthinobacterium; species Janthinobacterium sp. CG_23.4. Next base: position 4,569,281 of record NZ_JARXUX010000001.1, read on the forward strand.
AGCGTCGCCCCGCGAATATCGCCCGGCCGCGCCAGATCGCCATGTACCTGGCCAAGGAATTGACACAGAAGAGCCTGCCGGAAATCGGCGAGCTATTCGGCGGCCGCGACCACACCACGGTACTGCATGCCGTGCGCAAGATCGCGCTGGACCGCACCAAGAACCCGGAATGCAACCATGAATTGCATGTGCTGGAGCAAACCTTAAAGGGCTAACAACACCTGACAAAACCTGCTGCGCGACGCGCTTTGCGGCCTGCGATGCTCACCGTGCTCAAGCACGATTGCGCTTCTTTGCCAAAAATCACTGCCGCCCGCTACGGTTTTGTTCGGCGTGAAGCACGACTGGGCAAGACTGGCTCAAAACGTGCTTTACCCTTATCATCTGGGAGGGCACCGCAGCCGGTCTGTCGGGGCTCCCCATGAAAAAATTATTAAATTAATACGTTAAACGTCGTACTGTTCAACCTATACATTGAGGATAAATATGCAATTGGTCAAAACCACCCGAGATACCCTTCTCCGGCCACTGCAGATCGTGAGCGGTATTGTCGAGCGTCGGCACACTATGCCGATTCTGGCCAATATCCTCATCCGCAAAGACGGTGAAAATGTCTCCTTCCTGTCGACCGACACCGAAGTGCAGATCACCACGCACGCACAAATCGGTTCCGGCGCGGACGTCACCGGCACCACCGTGGCCGCACGCAAGCTGCTGGACATTTTGCGCGCCCTGCCCGAATCGGGCGACGTCACGATGACCCTGCTGAACAAGCGCCTGACCGTGCAAACGGGCAAGTCGCGCTTCGCCCTGCAAACCCTGGCGGCGGAAGAGTTTCCGACCGTGCAACAGGCAGAAAGCTACAACGCGTCCGTCACCCTGCCGCAAAAAACCCTGAAGCACCTGTTCAACATGGTGCATTTCTCGATGGCGCAGCAAGACATCCGCTATTACCTGAACGGCTTGCTGCTGGTTTTGGATGGCAATCATGTCATCGCCGTGGCCACCGACGGCCACCGCCTGGCGTTTTGCCAGGTAGCCACCGAGCAGACGTTTGCGCGCCAGGAAGTGATTATCCCGCGCAAGACCATCATCGAACTGCAGCGCCTGCTGGAAGAGAACGATGAGCCGGTCCAACTGGACATCGCCGCCAACCAGGTGAAACTGACCTTTGCCGACATCGAGCTGATCTCGAAGCTGGTGGAAGGCAAGTTCCCCGACTACACGCGCGTGATTCCAAAAGGCTACAAAAACGACTTCACCATCAGCCGCGATGAACTGCTGCGCTCGCTGCAACGCGCCGCCATCATGACGAGCGACAAGTTCAAGGGCGTGCGCTGCATCATCACCCCGGGCAGCATGAAAATCAGCTCGACCAATGCCGACCAGGAAGAAGCCGTCGAAGAGCTGGAAATCGACTATGGCGGCGACGCCGTCGACATCGGCTTCAACGTCACGTATCTGCTGGACGTGCTGAACAACCTGAAGTGCGAATACGTCAACATCGCACTCGGCGACTCGAACTCGTCCGCCCTCATCTCCATCCCGGACAACGCGGACTTCAAGTACGTCGTCATGCCGATGCGGATCTAAAAACCACAGCCGTGACGTAGGTCGGATTAGCGCAGCGTAATCCGACATGCTGAATCGCCGTCTGTCGGGTTACGCCGTTCCGGCTAACCCGACCTACGGTCATCAGCGAGCAGCCCCGAATCAATCAGCAATCGTTATTTGAGAAAGCAGTCCATGTCCGAGAATCCACAAGACACCCCGATCCAGGCCAAAACGGAAGAATACGGCGCCTCCTCCATCCAGATCCTGGAAGGCCTGGAAGCCGTGCGCAAACGCCCGGGCATGTACATTGGCGACACCTCGGACGGCACCGGCTTGCACCATCTGGTATTCGAAGTGCTGGACAACTCGATCGATGAATCGCTGGCCGGCCACTGCACGGACATCCACGTCACCATCCACAGCGACAATTCGATCTCGATCACCGACAATGGCCGCGGCGTGCCGACCGGCCTGAAAATGGACGACAAGCACGATCCGAAGCGTTCGGCGGCGGAAATCGTCATGACCGAGCTGCACGCGGGCGGCAAGTTCGACCAGAACTCGTATAAAGTCTCGGGCGGCCTGCATGGCGTGGGTGTGTCTTGCGTGAATGGCCTGTCGAAATTGCTGAAATTGACCATCCGCCGCGATGGCAAAGTGCATCACATGGAATTCGTGCGCGGCGTGCCGCAAGACCGCCAGATCGTCATGGTCGGCGACATCGCCACCTCGCCGATCAAGGTCATCGGCGAAACCGACAAGCGTGGTACCGACGTGCATTTCTGGGCCGATGAAGAGATTTTCACGCACGTCGAATTCCACTACGAAATCCTGGCCAAGCGCATCCGCGAACTGTCCTTCCTGAACAATGGCGTGAAGATCAAATTATCCGACCAGCGCACGGGCAAGGAAGAAATCTTTGCCTTCGAAGGCGGTACGCGCGGTTTCGTCGAATACATCAACAAAGCCAAGTCGGTCTTGCACCCAACCATTTTCCAGGCCACGGGCGAGCGTTTGTCGGATCAGGGCACGAACATCTCGGTCGACGTGTCGATGCAGTGGAACGATGCCTACAATGAACAGGTGCTGTGCTTTACGAATAACATCCCGCAACGCGACGGCGGCACCCACCTGACCGGCTTGCGCGCAGCCATGACGCGCGTGATCAACAAATACATCGATGAACACGAGTTCGCCAAAAAGGCGAAAGTGGAAATCAGCGGCGACGACATGCGCGAAGGCCTGACCTGCGTGCTGTCCGTGAAAGTGCCGGAACCGAAATTCTCGTCGCAGACGAAAGACAAGCTGGTATCGAGCGAAGTGCGCGGCCCGGTCGAAGAGATCGTCGCCAAGACCCTCGCCGATTACCTGCAAGAAAGACCGAACGATGCCAAGATCATTTGCGGCAAGATCGTCGAAGCGGCACGCGCCCGTGAAGCGGCCCGCAAGGCCCGCGACTTGACGCGCCGCAAAGGTATCATGGATGGCCTGGGCCTGTCGGCCAAGCTGGCCGACTGCCAGGAAAAAGACCCCGCCCTGTGCGAACTGTACATCGTCGAGGGTGACTCGGCAGGTGGCTCGGCAAAACAAGGGCGCGACCGCAAGTTCCAGGCCATCTTGCCGCTGCGCGGTAAAGTACTGAACGTGGAAAAAGCCCGTTTCGAGAAAATGCTGTCGTCGGAGCAGATCACTACCCTGATCGCCACCCTCGGCACCTCGATCGGACCGGACGAATTCAACGTCGAAAAACTGCGCTACCACCGCATCATCATCATGACCGATGCGGACGTCGACGGCGCCCACATCCGTACCCTGCTGCTGACCCTGTTCTATCGCCAGATGCCGCAACTGGTCGAGCGCGGCCACATCTACATCGCGCAACCGCCGCTGTACAAGGTGAAGTCGGGCCGCGACGAGCGCTATCTGAAAGACGATGCCGAAGAAGCGAGCTATATGATGACGGTGGCGCTGAACACGGCCGTGCTGGTGCCGCGCACAGGCGCAGAAGGCATTTCGGGCGAGACGCTGACGGAACTGGTGCGCAAATTCAACCTGTCGAACAGCATCATGACGCGTCTGACGCGCGTCATCGACCGCGCCGCCCTGACGGCCATCATGACGGGCGTGCAACTGGACCTGTCGACCCTGGACCTGGCGCAAACCTCCGCCCTGGCCCTGCAGACGGCCATCAACGACAGCGCCGTGTGCGTGCATGTGCGTTCCGATGATTTGTCGGAAAAACACAAGCTGCACATCGAGCGCATGCATCACGGCAACATCAAAGTGACAGCCATCGACGCCGACTTCGTGCAAGGCCCGGACTACGCCGTGCTGAGCAGCGGCGCCGCCACCTTCGAAGGCTTGATGGGCGAAGGTGCATTCGTGCGCCGCGGCGAAGGCGAGCGCGTCAAGGAAATCGCCGTGGTCGACTTCCATCAAGCCATGCAATGGCTGCGCGACGAAGCCGAACGCACCGTCTCGAAACAGCGCTACAAAGGTCTGGGCGAGATGAACCCGGATCAGCTGTGGGAAACCACGATGGACCCGACCGTACGCCGCTTATTGAAAGTGCAGATCGAAGACGCCATTGCGGCGGACCAGATCTTCACGACGCTGATGGGCGACGACGTGGAACCACGCCGCGCCTTCATCGAAAACAATGCGCTGCGCGCGGGCAATATCGACGTTTAATTCATCGTGGCATACGTAGGGCGCCAAAGTATTTGCTACTGGCGCCACAATTCTGCGACTAAAAACCGCTAGTTTGTGCGACTGACCTATTATTTTCGCTGACGTGGGGCATGAAAATTGTGTCAAGTTAGTGAGCAACTGACGACATGAGGATGGAAAATCCTTGTGTCGGTGGTTCGATTCCGCCCCGGGCCACCAAGAATTCTTTCACGCAACGCCCACTCATGCTGAACTGACCCCAATAAGTTGGACACCAACCTATTGGGGTTTTTCATGTCGAAGTACGCAGAACAGTTCAAGCTGGCAGTGGTCAAGCAATACCTTGCCGGCGCGAGTGGTTTCCAATTCTTGGCGAACCAGCATGGTGTTCCTTACTCCATGGTTCGCAAGTGGGTGGGACTATTTCGCCAGCATGGTGAGGACGGCTTGCGAAAGAAGTTCAGCCACTATGATGCAGACTTCAAGCTTTCGGTATTGCAACATATGTGGGCCAATGACTTGTCTTATGGCAAGACTGCTGCAGTTTTCAATATTCGGCATCATGCCGCCGTGGGCGTATGGGAGCGCTGCTATCATACGGGCGGTATAGACGCCCTCATGCCACGTCGCCGTGGCAGACCCACGAAAATGCCCAGCCCTCCAGACACAAAGCCATCTTTGCCCGTTAATGATTCAGAGCGTACCCACGAGGAGTTGGTCGCAGAGGTGAATCAGTTGCGCATGGAGGTGGCCTACCTAAAAAAGTTGCGGGCCTTAGTTCAATCACAGCAGCTACCGCAGGCGACAGCACGCAAAAAGCGCAAGTAATTATTGAACTAAGGCAGCACTTTCCCCTGGCTGGCCTGCTCAAGCTGGCCGGCTTGGCGCGCAGCACTTTTTACTATCAACAGAAGGCGGCGCAGGTCTGCGACAAGCATCAGGAACTGAAAAAGCAGATTGGCATCATCTTTGCCCTCCATAAGGGGCGCTACGGCTATCGGAGGGTCACAGCGGCGATTCGGCAGCTGGGCGAAAAGGTCAACCACAAGACCGTTCAAAGCATGATGGGCAAGCTCGGTCTCAAGTCACTGGTGCGGCCAAAGAAATACCGTTCGTACAAAGGCGAAGTAGGCCACGCTGCCCCTAACGTTCTGAAGCGGCAATTTGATGCACCATGCGCCAATCAGAAATGGGTCACCGACGTGACGGAATTCAATGTCTCTGGCGAGAAGCTGTATCTATCTCCGGTGATGGACTTGTACAACGGCGAAATCGTTGCATTTGAGACCGCCAGGCGGCCAGCGTTCGAACTGGTGGGTGTCATGCTCAAGAAGGCGCTGGCGAAGCTTAAAGCGGGCGAGAACCCCATTCTTCATTCGGACCAGGGATGGCAAGGCCGAATGCCTGCGTATCAGCGGGCGTTGCGGAACAAGCACGTTGTGCAAAGCATGTCGCGTAAGGGCAACTGCCTCGATAACGCGGCAATGGAGAGCTTCTTCGCAGTGCTGAAATCGGAGTTCTTTTACCTGAACAAATTCAGCAGCGTCGAAGAGCTACAAACCGGCATCAAGAAATACATTCACTACTATAATCACGACCGTATTAAGATGAAACTAAAAGGGCTGAGTCCCGTGCAATACAGAACCCAGCCCTTGGCCGCCTAACAAACTTAACCGTCCAACTTTACGGGGTCAGTTCAGTCAGTTCAATGCTGGTTGGCGTTTTTGTTTGTGCGGCGCAAAGTCCTTGTGTCGGTCCATTTCCAGTACGGCCAGAGGAAGCGCTCACTACCCAATCCCGTCAACACCCATCTCCGAATTTTCTATTAACGACGCACGAACGCGGTAGTTGTCAACAAAGATGTCGCGTCAAGTCATGCAGCTTTTCTTAATTCCTCTGGTGGTTTCCGTTCTGGATTCAGCCAGACTTCATCGTTCAATTCCCAATCCCGCGTAGTCCCGGCCCAGCGCTCAGGATGGCGTTGTTTGGCGGCCTCGTAGACTTGCTTGCGGTATTTTAGGATCGCTCCGTCCCGACCATCATGGCGCTGCGCAGGCGTCACGAATTTCAGGCCGCTGTGCTTGTGCTGATGGTTGTACCACTGCACAAATGACAGCGTCCATTGTCGCGCCTTTTCGATACTTTCAAACGGTTTGCTCGGATAGTTTGGCCGGTATTTGCAAGTCCGGAACAGCGACTCGGCGTAGGCGTTATCGTTGCTCACACGGGGTCTGCTGAACGACGGCATGATCCCAAGCTTTTCCAGCGTCGCCAACATTGTGGAGCCTTTCATTGAGCTGCCATTATCCGAGTGGAGCACCACCTCACGCCCGGCCAGCCCCTCGGCCAAGCTGGCCTTGCGCATCAGCAGCGACGCCATTTCCGCAGACTCGGCGACGTTCACTTCGTGCGCGACGATCTTGCGGCTGTAGACGTCAAGAACCATGTACCAGTAAAGATACAAGCCTCGCACGCTGGTCGGCAGCCAAGTGATGTCCCACGCCCACAAGCGGTTCGGCTCGGTTGCGCAGTGGCTTGTGACGACCCTTGTGCTGGGCTTCTTGGCTCGGCCGCGGTGATGCTGCTGCTTCTCGTCTTTCAATATCCGGTAGACGGTCGATTCTGATGCTAGATACTCGCCCCGATCAGCCAAGGTCGGCACGATCTGGCTAGGTGGACTACTGGCAAATTCAGGGCTGTTGGCAACCTTCACAATCTGCTGGCGTTCCTCTTCGCTCAATTTGTTGGCCGGTGCCACGCGCCGACTGCCTTTGCGCCCGTCCGCCTGACTGCCATCACTGCCCTGCATCCAGCGCTGGTAGGTTCGAAGGCTGATCTCCAGCGCACCACACGCCTGCGCACGGCGACATCCGCCGTCAACAGCTTCTTCAACTAGCGTAATCACTTGCTGGCGATCTGGGGCGCAGATCAATCGTCCTCTGGCTCCCCCCAGATCGCCTGGGCTTTTTTTCTGAGAATGATCAGCGCCGCCGCCTCCGCCAGTGCCTTCTCTTTACGCTGCAAATCCTTCTTCAATTGCTTGATTTCCTTGCGGTCGCTTTTGCCTTGCGCGCGCAGTTCGCGGTGACGCTCGGCCGGCGCTTCATTGGCCTGCTGGCAGGCCTCGCGCCAATCGGCAACCTGCTCGACGAACAAGCCTTTGCTCCTGCAGTATTGAGCCAGTTCGGCCTCGTTCATGCGTGCTGTCTCCAGCACCACCCCAAATTTATCCGCCGACGACCACACCACGGCATTCTTTCCATTTCCCGGCACCGCCACTCCCTGAGATTGTAGATTTCGTCGCCAAGTATAAAGTGTCTGTTCCGAGATACCATTCTCCTTTGCCAAGGCCGATACCGGCCTGTTCTCCGGCGGCATCATTTGCCGAAGGATGGCTTCCTTGCGCTCTGCTGGATACTGATTCACTATACGTCTTTGCTCCGCCCCCGGATGGATTAAAGTGATTCAAGTGACGCGACATCTATCCTGACATAGGGGGAACGCCAGCCTTCCTGAAGAGCGGGATATGCGTGACAGCCATAGTGCAGCAACGGCCAATCTGGCCGTCCCCCAGCACGACGATATTGCCGCACGGATATTCTTGTAATAACATGATTGCTCCGTTATCCACCTACTAAGAATGATCGGTCATATGCCTACCATCGCTGGCTCTCATGTTCCTCCGCCAAAGTCGTGGGATGAATTCGAAGACATTTCTTTATCTGCTGCCAAGCTACGCTGGCAGGGAGCACATTTTTTCCGTAACGATCGTGCGGGTCAGAAGCAAGACGGAGTCGACATTTTCGGGCAGGTCAATAAGGCAACAATTGGTATCCAATGTAAAAATACCATCGGCGGAATTTCCGAAAATACGGTATTGGCTGAAATAAGGAACGCAGAGTCGTTCAGTCCTCCACTCTCGGCTTTATACATCGCTACCACATCTAGCCGCGATAGCCTGCTTCAAGAAAAGGTACGCATTCTTTCTTTAGACCGAGCCGCAACAGGCAAATTTTCAGTGGATTTGCTATTCTGGAATGATGTAGTTTTTGACCTAGCCAAAGACGAGGAGGAATTCTTCAAGCATTACCCTCAGTTCAGGCACATACAGCCAGCCGCGCCCATGCAAAGTGCTAATGGCCAACCAACTTTTAGCGCGGATGACATGGGAATAGAACGGCACCCTGCTTTGGGGGGAAGAACTATCCCGAGAACTACACTTGCACGTGTTGGCGGATGGGTCACATTTGCCGGTGTCATTGCCCTTCTGTTCACGCTGCTGCCTTCGTTTTTTGGGAGACCTTCAAACTGGACTCCTGCGGCGATGTTGCTCTTCGGGCTGGGTATGACTTTCTTCGCCATTTCTTCTGTGCTCAAGACACGTAGATTCGAGCACATACTGTTGCGTAGGTACTACCTTGAATTAAGCAATAGCGATAACCTACACATCAACCGACTTACAGCAACTTGCCCCTGGTGTTCGTCAAGAATGCAACTCCGCAATCTGGGCCCCAAAAATGGCCCTAAAGACGACATCTTTATTTGCGAGCGAAATTTCAAACAACACACCATCCTTTTAGATCGCACGATGTTACCAGCACTGGATCAGTAGAGTCATAGGCGCCTCAATGTCAGAGGGTCGCCGCCTCCAGAGGGATGTATTCACCGCACACCGGCCTTTGCCTGGCTGCCGCTTTATTTGTCATCACCCTCCATCCGAGCGGCTCTACACGCCACAATTGTCCCGCTTGCGCGTGGCGGACGTTCGTAAGCCGTCTCGTTTCTACGCGCCTACCTGTAGTGGTTCAATTGTAAGCGGCCAGCCGCCCCACCTGTACAGCGTGTTCAGCGTTGGGTAGAGTCCGGGAATGGCAACAGCGAGTCGATCTGGCTGTTGGGGCACGTCGGGAGACGTTCCAATACGCTGGCCAGCCAGCGCGCCGGGTCAAGGCCGTTGAGCTTGGCGGTGGCGAACAGGCTCTGGATCGCTGCGGCGCGGCGGCCGGCGCGCTCCGAGCCGGTGAACAGCCAGTTCTTCTTGCCGATGGCGATCGGACGAATGGCGTTCTCGACCGGATTGTTGTCGATCGGTAGCGTACCCGAGCTGGAATAGCGCTCTAGCGCCGGCCAGCGTTTGAGCGCATGTTCGACGGCCTTGGCCGTGCCGCTGCCGACGGCGACGGCACGCTGCGTCGCCAGCAGCCAGGCATGCAGTTCGACCAGCGCCGGCATCGCCAATTGCTGGCGTAGCGCCAGGCGTTGTGGCGGATCGAGTCCCGCGCCTTGTTGCTCGATCGCGTACAGCGCCGCGATGCGGCGCAGTGCTTCTTCGGCGACCGGGCTGCCGCTGGCGGCATGCACGTCGAAGAACTTGCGCCGGATATGCGCCAGGCAAGCCAGTTCGGTGGGGCCGCCAGCGAACAGGGCTTTGTAACCCGCGTAGTCGTCCACCATCAGATAGCCGCGCCAGCCCTGCAGGAAGGCGCGCGCATGGGCGCCAGCGCGGCTGGTCTGGTAGTCAAACACGATGATGGGCGGACCACCGTCATGCACGCCGGAGCGGTAAGCCCACAGGTAAGCGTGACGGGTCTTGCCGCTACCGGGGTCGAGCTGGCGCACCGGGGTTTCGTCGGCATGCAGGCAGGCCTGTTGCAGCAACAGCTCAGCCAGCCGGTCGGCCAGCGGCTGCAGGGCCACGCCGATGCGCCCGATCCACTCTGCCAGCGTCGAGCGGGCCAGCGGCACGCCCTGGCGGGCGGCGATCTGTTCGATCCGGTACAGCGGCAGATGATCCAGGTATTTGCAGGCCGCGATCCACGCCAGCAGGCCAACGGCGGCCATGCCGCCATCGATCACGGCCGGCGGAATCAACGCGGCCGTCACCGTTTGGCACGGACGGCACGCGTACTGTGGGCGAATGTGGCGATGCACGAAGAAACGCGCTGGCTCCACGTCCAGCTGTTCGCTGACGTCTTCGCCGATCTTGACCAGATCGGCACCGCATTGGCCGCACTGGCACGACTCGGGTTCATGGCGGTGCTCGATACGCGGCAATTCTGGCGGCAGCGGCTGGCGCCCGGCGCGCTTGCGACGCGGCTTGGCCGGCGCCTGGCCTTCGAGCTCCTCTTCGATGGCGGCCAGGTCCATGTCGACCGTTTCCTCGAACAGCAGGCGTTGTTCGCCGACCAGCGCCTCGCTGGCCTTGCCGAAACGCACTCGCCGGTAGTAGGCCAGTTCGTGCGTCAGTGCCGTGATCTTGAAGTCCTTCTCGGCCAGCTTGGCCTGCTGTTGCGCGAACAGCGCCTGCACCTGCGCCAGCAAGGCTGGATCGATGTCGGTGCGGGCAAGTTCGTTGAGCAGGTCCATGCCCTGTAGTTTACAGGGCGGGCGTGACGTTTACAAGTAAAACAGATGACGTCGTCACAGTCGCCACTGCGCCTGCGCTGGCGCCGACAGACGCTGCCAGTCCACCCCGGCGACCAGCCAGCGCCATTGCTCGGCGCTGATCTGCCAGCTCGCTGCGTCGGCCTGCGGCCAGATGAACTGTCCACGGTGCAGGCGGCGCAGGCACATCCACACGCCGGTGCCGTCCCAGCACACCAACTTGAGGCGGGTGCGGCGGCGGTTGGCGAACACGTAGGCCGTGCCGTCGCACGGTGGGCGCCCCAGCGCCTGCTGCACGTGCAGCGACAGGCCATCGATTCCGGTGCGCATGTCGACCGCTGCCGTTGCCAGCCAGATCGCCTCGGCGGACAGCTGCATCACAGCGCCCGCATCAGTTCGGCCAGCCAGCTGGCCGGTACATCGCGTGGCAGCGTCAATGTCCAGCCTTGCTCGCTGCGCAGGCTGAGGGGTGCTGCGGGGGCCGGCGCCGGCACAACCCGCACAGGCATCAGTGCCGGCGCCAGCGCCATTTGCCCACCTGATAGCCGCCGAGCCCAGTAACCGACCTGCCGAAACGGGATGTCGTGTTTGAGTGCGAACGCGCGCTGCGACAAGCCACTCGCTCGCCATTGCGCCAGACGTTCTTGCCAGATCTTTACTCGTTCTGAATTGACCACAATCTGCCCTCTCGAAATAACCGAAAGCGCCAGTGTGACGAGGCCGATTACAAATTCATAGGTGGGGCGGCTGGCCGCTTACGTTCAATTACCGGAATAGTCGCTAAGAGTTGGCAGCGACCGTCGAGCGGTCGTTAGAGGGGTTTGTCATCCCGCTGCTCATTGACCACTGCGACTTCGGGTTGTTTGTTTACCCACGCTCCGGCCGCTCGTCCTAGTATTAGCGCAGCACGTCGCATATACCAATAAGCCAAGTTGTTATTCAACTTCTTTTTTGGTGTGAACATGCTCGAAAAGTATAGTCTAGACCGTATCAAAATGACCCGTATGCTATTATTGCAACTCTTGGCGCGATGTTTGCTTTCACGCTAGAGGCGAAAAGCATAGGGGAGATTATTGAAGGTCGCGGACATCGGGTTGTCGCAAACTAAGCGAGAGCGGTTGGCTTTCCTGGAGTTGCAGGCCTTTTTCACGGGTGAACTCCAACGCGGTGACATAGAATCGCGCTTTGGCATCAAACCTGCGGCGGCTTCGCGCGACCTGAGCATCTACCGCGAGATCGCACCAGCCAATCTCGATTATGACCAAGTAAGTAGGCGCTATCGCCCTGCCGATGGTTTCACGCCGATATTTGAGTTCCGCTCCGAACGCGTGCTCAGTTGGCTGCAGCTGGGTTTCGGCGATGGCTTAGAGTTGGGGCTAAAACAGTCAGCTCTTTGCGAGGAACCAGGCCGGCTTCCGCGTCCAGACATGGATATCCGAGCTGCCACCACCCGAGCTTTGTTCGCCAGAAGTCCGATCCGCGTCAACTATTTGTCTCTTTCCTCTGGGCCGAAGCTCCGCGATATCGTCCCTGCCGCTTTGGCGGACAATGGCCAGCGTTGGCACGTTCGATCGTTTGACCGCGAGCGCCAGCGGTTCGGAGACTTTGTGTTGACTCGTATTACCAAGGTCCAAGAGCTAGATTGCGAACCCGAGGCGCGCGAACTTCTCAGTACCGATGAACAATGGGCGCGGATGGTGGATTTGAAAATCGTTCCTCATCCAGGCATCAAGCAGCCCAAGGCGATTGAGGCCGGCTACGCCATGACTGCCGACGTGTTGAAGATAAAGACTCGAGCGGCCCTCGCTGGCTACGTCTTGCGGCGTTGCTCCATCGACGCCAGTCCGGACCATCGGCGCGATCCAGATTCCCACCACCTTTCGCTTCGCAACACGCCAATTCTATATGGTATCGAAAGCGCGATGCTAGCGCCTGGTATTGAGCCATTGGAGCCTTCACGGGACGCGGCAATATCGAAACCCAGCCAACGATGGCCAACCATGACAAGACAGCCAACCATTCATACGGGAGTTAGCAATTGACAGAGCAAACTACGATTGCCAATGAGCCGGGCGCACCTCCATCAAGTGCGTGGGTGCGTTTCCTGCGTACTTATGGACCGACCCCGAACAATCTGACAATGTTCGACGAATATGTGGCCGGGGCCGTGGGCCGGGCCAAGGTGCAGCCTATAGCTCTCAGCACGCCGATGCTCGAACCCATGAAGGCTCATGTCGCCTCGGGCAAGCCGGGTTCCATGCTGATCGCCGGAACGGCCGGCGATGGAAAAACTTACCACTGCCGCGCGCTGTGGGCATCAATGGGCGGCGACCCGCGCGCGTGGGCCGCAAAGGGAAACATCAAGGAGCACCGCCTAGCCGATGGCCGTTTGGCTGTATTCATCAAAGACCTCAGCGAGTTCAACGGAGAAGAAAGCGATGCCCCGTTAGCCCGTCTTGAAAAGTCGGTGCTTGGTGGCGACAACACCGAGATCGTTATCTTAGCCGCCAATCACGGCCAAGTGCTAGACAGGCTTCGCGACTTAGGACGCAGACAAGAGCGCAAACATCCCTTGCGCAAACCATTGCAGGAGTTTTTTTTGCAGGCGGGCCAAGAGCCCGAGCGTCTCGCCGTGTTCGATCTAAGCCGTAGCGTGGGCCGGATGGCCTTGGAGGAAGTAGTCGCGGCGGTCGCTAAGCACGTCGAATGGGATAGCTGCGCTAGATGCTTATTGAAATCTGACGGCAAAGTCTGTCCGATCTATGAGAATCGGGAGCGCCTGCTCGGCAGGAGCGATGCCGCTCAACTGGGGCGCCGCTTGGGCGATTTGGTGGAGATTGCCAGGCTCAATGGTCAGCATTTGCCAGTCCGCGACCTACTCGCGCTATGCGCCAACATGATCTTGGGACACCGCGACGCCAAAGACGGCTTAATGTCATGCGCCGAGGTCGCAAGGATTCAAGAGCAAGGAGCGGTGGATCGCGCGAGCGTTTATGGCAATGCGTTCGGAGCGAACCTGCCCAAGCGGCGGCTTGCCGACCGGCCTGTATTTAAGGCGATGGCGTCCTTTGGCGTTGGCGACGAGACTACGAATGGTGCCGATGGCCTGCTGGTCTACGGCAAGGACGACGTAAAGCTCGCACCGACGTTCGCCCGCTTAGTCGGTAGCGATCCCGTCTACGGCGCCACGCCTAGGCTATTAAGCGCCCAGAATAAATATCTCGAAGGTGAAGAGGCCGCCCGGATTGACGGAGGAGCCGCAGGCTTCATGGAGCTACTGCAGGAGCAGCGCCGAAGGCTCTTTTTCACCTTGCCGCCCGGTGAGGAAAGCTATCCCTTCTGGGCGATGACGGTGTTCCGTTTCGCGGGTGAGTATTTAGAGATGCGCGCCGCAGTCCAAGAAAAGAAGGCGGTTGCCGAGGTTGTGCGTGGTCGACTTGTGCGCGGCCTTAATCGAGTGATGACAGGCCTGTTGATCGACAATGTCGATCGAATTTTCGTCGCTAGCTCAGGAGGCTTTACCCAATCGCGTGTCAGCGTCCTTTGCGATACCGAGGCCCCATCGCGGCGCGTCAACGGAGTGGGCATGGCTATCAAGCTCGATGCGAAGACTGGTCGGCCTTTGCTAGACGTATCGCTGGCCCAAGGCCCAGGCAATTCCGTGGCCTTCGATCTCACGCCTACACGGTTTGAGTTCCTTTCGCGCGTTGCAGAAGGCGCATTGCCGGGAAGTTTTTCCAACGAATGCTTAGAGGACATGCTGGCGTTCAAAGCCAAGTTGCTGCGCAAGGCAGAACTCATTAGAGGCAGGAGCCATCTGGACGACGATGAAGAGGTCGGCGCTGACAACGGCTCGCTGACGCTCAACTTTATCGACATTGAACAAGGTGGCCATGGGTTCTCTCGGCCTATAACCGTGAGGATTTCGGAATGAGACAGCGCGTTGACATTGATCGGGTCGACTTCGCCGTCGATGAGCATATTTGGGGCCATCGTCTCTATGATGAGCAGTTGCCGCATTTGACGGTGCTGGAATTCCTGGGCGTGCTGGGATCGAATCTTGATAGCCCGTTGATCGCCACTCCGGATGACAAGGTGCGATACCGTCCCCAGCATCAAATTCGCCTTCGTGGCCTGCTGTTCAACAATCCCTTCGTCGAGGCGATCCGCGAACGGTCCATCACTGACGAGGAGAAGTGGCGCGAGTGGGGTGTCATGTTTGCCCAAGATGCGACCAAGCATGGCGACGAGGATATGGCTTATCTACGCAAAGCATTTTCCAGCTTTGACGATTTTGCCAAGGCCATCGAATTGCTGCGGTCGTCGGCGTTTGAAGCTCGCAGCAACAAGCGTTGGAGCTCGAAGTTCGTCTTTCCCTTTGGCCCCGACGCGATGTTCGAAGATTTGCGGATCGACTCGAGTGGGGCGAGCAATGACCGTCGGTTTTTCGCGCGGACCGGCGAACTGCTCTATTTGATGCTTAGTCGCGCGACTCATGGGCCGGAGCTCGGAGCGCAACTCTCTGAGCGGCTCTTCAACCGCTCGGCCCCGATGAACCGGCTTGTCCGGGCATTGCAGGGCGAGCCGCAGTTGGCATCCAACTCGCGCGATGTGGGGTATCTACCTCATGCATCCAACCCACGCTTTGATCAACTCTGTGACGACTGGTTGGCGATTCTTGCCAAGGACATGCCGATCTACGACGCTTTGGAGCACTTGATCACCTCGGCTGGACTGAACCTACTGCTCTATTTCCTTGAACAGGCCAAGGTCCCAGCGGGCGATGCCGAGCCTGTGGAATTTGTTTGCGAAATCGTCTCCAAGGAACGAACCAAGGTTCGGGCTCTATCCGGCGACAGCTACCAACTCAACCAGGGTCTTTCGCCCAAAGCTGTCCGGGCGTCCATTGAGCAAACCCGCATGCTGTCGGAGTGGGAGGCTGCGTCCAATTCGGACTACCCCGATGCGGAGCGGGCTAGCATCATGCGCGAGCTCTTCCAGTGGCCGTCGAGCGATTCGGACGACGAGGCAGACTACACGCGCATGTCCGGAGACAAGCTTATTGAGACCCTAGTGGATATGGCGCTCTCCCGTCATGAGCAGCATGTTGGAAAAATTCACGCTTCGTGGTCAAGGGCCATTGGGCTTAGCTCGCGGCGCCTTGCCCGGCGCACGCGATACGCACCCAACGACCGACTCATCAAGACGTTGGTGGTGGCAATCGTCAATGACCGCATGCAGTTCGACGAGTTTTTATCCGAGGCCAAGAGGCGCTACGGAATCGTCATTGGCGATGCGGAAGGCTCGCGCCTTGTAGCAGATAAGAAGGTGGACCAGGAAGTGCTCAGCGAGAACCGCGCCAATCTGGAAGCGCGGCTGGTTGGGCTAGGGTTGGTGCGTCGGCTATCCGACTCATGCTCGTTCGTGGAAAACCCATTTGGATTTAAGGGAGAAGAAAATTGCTGACCGATCGGATCATTGGGCGCGTCGGCGCTGACATACTGGTGAAGCGTATTAGTGACGCTCGCCAGGCCGATGGCTCGGCGCAGGATTCGGCGGCGCTGTTCCGTCTCGACAAACTGTCGGCGTCGCAAGTCGCCTCAGTCGTTCGCGCGGTGATGGCCAACCACGATCTTACCGCGCGTGTTGACCTCATGATTCCCGAGTCCTTGGTCGAAGGGCAAGGACTGCCGCCCGAATCGCTGATTCAGCATAACGCTGGCTTTGTGCGCAACAATGCGCAAACGGACAAAGAGGCGATCCTCACCGCCAACGGCAATGAACACAACCTGGCCGATACGCTTGGCCACGTTACCGCCTTGGGCGCCAAAGAGCTGCGCGCTGACGTGTGCGCCTGGGTCGATGCAACATGCCATGTCGCAGGCATCGCGCCGGTTCCAGACGACCGTCAGGTGTTCCGCTCGGCCCTTAAAGGTTTGATCTCTGCCAGCGATCTTTCGCTGGTTCAGCTCGGCGATTTCTGCGCCCATATTACTGAGGCGATGTCTCCAGCTCGTGGCTTGCCGATTCGTGACGCCATCGGCTGGTCCTTGCCTAAGGTGGGCCTGCCAAGAGACACGTCGTTCTTCGCTAACGCGAGAACCTATGGGACTTCTGATAAACCGTGGAAGAAGGCTTTTGATAAGCTATTCACGCATCGCGCACCGCTTATGTTGCGGCTGCGGCCAAATGGCCAGCCACTTGACCAGGATGAAATGCGCCAACGTTTGGAAGACAACGCGGCCGATATTTCCGATGCTGCACGCGTGGCCTTGGAAGCATTCATTAATGCTCCGGCAGGTGACAGCCAGGTAGCCGCCGAAGTAGCAGAACTCGAATGGGAAACTGATGGCGTCTGCCATATTTTCGACAAGCCCAAGGAGAAGCTGCAGGGGTTGGCAGAGCATACGTTGAAGTTTTTCGAGCACGATTGTGAGGATGCCGAGGCCCTCGACGAAAAATGGAAACGCCACCTTGAAGATCTCAAGGCCCGCGAGAAGCGCTCCGAATGGAATGATGACGACAAGATTTTCTTCGAGCTGCACCGGCGCCACATCGAGCAGTCCCGGCAGCTCCATGCGCGCTGGGAGAAAGCTATCTTTGGCAAGGCCATCGAATGCACCGATTTTCTTGATGGCTTTATTAGCGTAGCTCACCATCTTTTAGCCGGAGCTGGCGACACGGCGGGGGAGCGATTCCTCCGCTTCACCGTTAACAAGGGACGCAAGGAGTGGCGTGAGCGCTTCAACTACGACGTGGGCTCCTACTTCTCGGCGATGTATCGCGGGTTGAACCAGCTGATGGGCTCGAAGGTGGATTGGAGGGTTGAGCGCATGGGCGCCGGTAACCTGCCTGACCCGCTCTTTGATTACGAGAAGTTCTTCGCCAGGGAGAAGGAGCTTCGGGGGACGCTCAAAGCTGTTTCATCGCTGGCCCGGAACGCAGTCCAGATCAAATTCGACGTGGCGCTCGTTCAGCGAGTGGGTGATCGCGAAACGGTCATCGACAAGACGCAACTCGTGTGGAGTTATCGCCCCGAATCCATCGGCCTGGCGATGGTGTCCGACATGCGCCGCCTGTTGGAAAAGGGCGCAGTCGGTTGCACCGAAGTTCCGCGTCGTCTGGTCAGCAAGAAGGGCGGCGTGCAGAGCGTCTCGCTGCTCGACACTGGAACGCTTGAAGCCACTTTCTCGCGCGATGCCGGCTCGCTGGTTCCGCCTGCCAATAAGCTGCGCAGTTTCAGGGCCGAAATCAAAGATCGCATCAAGGATCTTGCGGCCGAGGGGCGGTTGACCAAAGAACAGCGTGACGAGTTGCGCGCGGCTTGGGACGCATTCGAGGCTGACTACCTTTTGGCCATGAAGGATTTCGTCGATACCGGCCTGCAAGGCGAGGCTGTCATGCGCCAAGCGGAGTCGTTTGCCGCGTTGCTCAATGCGTTGATGATCCATGCCCGAGGGGATGTGTGTCGCGCGAAACTGGTGGCCGAGGTGCTCTCGATCGGCACAGCCCGCGTGTCAGGGGAACAGCCGTCGCTCATCATTCCACCTTGGCACCCGGAGCGCATGAAGGCGCTTGCGGTGAAGACCCGACGCGTGGCAGGCCTGGCGACCCATTTGCTCACCAGTGACAGCGTGTTGTTTGGGCACCGCGACATTTTCTTCCGAGAGTTTTCCGAAGAGCTATCTCATCCGTTCTATCCCGAGGTCGCGGTTTTGCAGCGTGGCAGCGAGCCGTTGCTTATGTCCGAGTGCAGCACCGTCAATGGATATAGTCTCTTTGAGCGGCCCGTCCGTGGCGACGAGGATTCGATGACGGACGTCGACCCGACGGCGGCGGCCAAGCAAGCGCGTGAACTTTTGGAGCGCTACATTGGCCTCCAGCCTCACGAGGCGGCCAATCTGAGCGTCTTGCTTTACAACGCCGATGCGGCTGAGCTTCCATTGGCCACCGTGCGCGAGCTCGCCGGCCTGCAAACGGAGGATGAATTCCAGTGCAACGTATCTGTCAGGCACAGCGATCCGGCTAAGCTGCGCCGAGTCTATGCGGAACTGGTCAACAAGGCGGGGGATGATTCTGACATGCCGGTGGTCAGCGAGACATCGGATAACTTCATTTCCAAGCTGCGCATTGCCGTCACCCCGGCCTCCGCGACGCCAGGTCAAAACGAGGGCGGCTTCAAGCCGTTCGATGTGGCGTTCTTGCATGATGTGGTGTCGCGCACAGCTGTCGAAGAGTGGCTCCCTATGGACTGGACCAATGATCGGCCTAGCTTGGAGCATGCTCCATCGCGTTGGTCATATCGTAGCGTTTCGGGTGAGAACGAGCTTAAATCGACCACTTTCCTGACCTGCCCCTGGCAGACCGCCTCGGGTTGGGCTTATGTCAGCGCTGTCGCCGCAGTGCATCGCCAGACTGACGCTCCGGTGGGGGCCCGCTATCTGCCTGCGCGTCGCATCTCTTTGCAGCATGAGGCTTTGGCCTCGACTATGAACGATGCCCACGCGTTGGCCGAGTGGGTTGCCACTTATGACGAGTTGCTTGATAAGCGGCAGTTGCAGCACAACGGCATCACGGTAGTGCGATACCGCCGAGCTTCCACGAACGGTCGCAACATGATCGTGAGCTCAACCTCCGAGTTGCGCCTGCTTGGCGTACTAATTCGTCGGCGCCTGGGCGAGCTCAGTCTTTCGCTTGGCGGCGACGAACTTGATGCAGTCGCTGCGCGGATGAAGAAGGACGCCCTATCGGTATCAGGCGACATCGTCCTGCGAGCTGCTAAGCGCGGCGTCTCCGCTGGCGAAATGCTCGGCCTGGTCCTCAGCCGCCATTTGGTCTCCGAAGAATTCGCCGCTCAAGCCGCTGTCGGCCAGTCGTTCAGCGTGTTTTTCTTGCTCGATGACTATGCCGACTGGCTCGCGCAGCGCGAAAGCCGGATCGCCGACATCCTGGCTCTATGTGTTGAGGAAGTCGATGACAAGATTCGGCTGCGCATCACAGTAGTCGAGTCCAAATATGTTAATGCTGATGGGGCTGCCGAGGCCAGACGATCATCCAAAGCGCAGCTCATGGCGACGTTGACCACGTTCCGCGCTGCATTGTTTGGCGACCCAGGTCGGCTGGACCGCGATGTGTGGCTGTCGCGCTTGGCCGACTTGTTGATCGATGCGGAGATCCCGCCGGGTCTCTCGGGACTGTTGGAACGGGCTCGGGCGAAGCTGCGCGAAGGGGACGTGGACATCGCGTTACGTGGCTACTCGCATGTATTCATGCATTCCGTGCAGGCGGAGCAGTCTCAATCGGTATCCGAGCAAATCGAGATCGACGACACCGACGACGTTCAAGCCTGGCAGGAGGTCTTTGATCGGCCGGAGTTGCGCAAGCTCGTGGAAGCCTACGCGGCCGGAGTCGGCGCCACTGATGATGCCAGGGCTTTGCTCGGGGGAGCCGAGCCGTGGAAGTCGGTCGAGTTCAAGCGGCCCGCAGCGCGCGTCGCTTGGCATGCGATGATGGAGCAGCTTGGCCAGAAAACGGATCCAGCGCAAGAAATGAAGGTCATCGTTGAGCCCCTTCAACCGGCTCAGCCAAGCCCGTCCACGGCCGCTCCCGTGGACGCGACACCCGCAACGCTACTCGCGCAAGACGAGGCGGTTGCTTCGGTTAATGCGGCGGCCTTAGTAGGGCCACATTTGTCGGCTCTGATCGTTGCCAAGCAGGCTGGGTTGGCCGTGGCGGATGATGAGCGCGAGGCATGGGCGCAGGAGACCACCAAGAAGCTCAAAACGGCCTTGAACGGCTACGGTTTGCAGGCTGCTGTATTGGGCACGCGCATGACACCCAATGGCTGCCTGGTACGCTTGGCTGGCTCGGATCGCCTAAGGGTCGAAGACGTTGAGGCGAAACGCACGCAACTGCTGACCACTCACGCCATCAGTTTGGTGACCGTGCAGCCCAAGCCTGGCGAGATTGTGGTGACAATTGCGGGTATTAAACGTCAGGCTGTGTCGCTATGGGACTTGTGGGCCAAGCGGCAGCTCAATCGGAATGTGGCCGGCATCAATACTTCATTCGTCTTGGGGCTTCAAGAGATCAATGGCTCATTGCTCTATTTAAACCTTGGCGGAGAGTTTGGCGGATTGTCGTCGCACGAGCCGCATTCTCTTGTAGCAGGAGCCACTGGCAGCGGGAAGTCGGTTCTGATCCAGGCGATTCTTCTCGACATCGCTGCGACCAATCCGAAGGAGCTCGCTCAGATTGTCCTGATCGATCCAAAAATGGGCGTCGACTATGCCGCCTTGGAAGACTTGCCGCACATGCGTGAGGCGATCATCACAACCAAAGAGCGTTCGACAGAAGTGTTAGAGGCGCTTGTCGAAGAAATGGAGAACCGATATAGGGCATTCGCTCAGGCCCGGGCGCGCGACTTGGCCACGTTTAACGCCAAAGCTGCGCCAGATGCGCGTCTGCCCATGGTTTTCCTGATCCATGACGAGTTCGCCGATTGGATGCTGGATGACGCCTATAAGGGCGCGGTGGGAGCTGCCGTGCAAAGGCTCGGTGTGAAGGCTCGCGCCGCTGGCATTCACCTAATCTTTGCGGCGCAGCGGCCTGACAAGGACGTGATGCCCATGCAGTTACGCGAGAACTTGGGCAACCGTTTAATTCTCAAGGTCGCCAGCGAGGCCACCTCTAAGATCGCGCTTGATCGGCCCGGAGCTGAATTGCTGCTGGGTAGAGGGCACATGGCTGCCAAGCTCAATGGTGAGCAAGGACTTGTATTCGCACAAGCTCCGTTTCTCTCGGACGATGACATTGTTTTGGCAGTCAGCGCCATTCGATCAGATTGCAAAAATAAATAAGCAAAAAAGGAGCTGTATGAGTCAATCTTTCACGCATAGCGCAGATAGTCTGCAAAGCTTTTTCTCGCAACCTGGGCGTGGGTTTTATATCCCCTACTATCAGCGGAATTACTCGTGGGACGAGGAAAATGCGGAGAAGCTGGTTACAGACATTTTCTCAGGTATCAAGCGGACGCTCACGAAGCCGAATAACAGTATTTTCCTCGGCACGGTAATCTTGCATGACGAGAAGAATGTGATGGTTGGGACGCACACGGACACGCCTAATCTGTTGACCAAGGTCTCCAACGTGGTCGATGGACAGCAGCGCATCACATCAATCGCAATGTTAGCTTGTGTGTTGAGTCACAATATTTCGAATTCGGTCACAAAGCTTAGATCTTTTGCGCCGTTAGCCGCTGAGTTTGGGATGCTAGCTAGCGAGCTTGACAACGAGCAGCCCGAGATTCGCGAATTTTATTCTGTTGAAATTAAGAAAAATGGAGCCCAGCCTCGCCTCAAACCTTTGATTATTCGGGCGGGGGACGTGACGTCGAATCCGGTGTCGGATCAGTGGACTCTGGCCGGCGTTGGTATGAATTTTTATCGCTCCAATACTTCCAGTTTTTTGTCTCAGTTCATTGATGGTATTCCATTGCAGAATATTCATAACGACGAGCGAGTTAGAAGTGTCCTTGAAGTTTTTCAGTCCCAGATTGAGAGTGAGGTCAATGATGCCGATTTCACACTAGCCAATGGCTTATTTATTGCCAACGGCGTAACGGATGGAAGTCTTTTGAACTTCATGGCATATCCTCCCAACCTCTTGAACATTCAAGCCCTGTCGTCCGATGCGCAATCGGCGTTTTATGGCGGCATGTTACTTTTGGCGGCCTGTTCTTTCTTGAAGAATTCTTGTCATCTCGTCGTTATTGAATGTCTGGATTTAGGGCTGGCGTTTGACATGTTCCAGTCTCTGAATGCGACGGGGACGCCACTAACAGCTTTTGAGGTCTTCAAGCCCATGATCGTCAGAGATTGGGCCGCGAACTACTCAACAGTCATCAAACCAGTAGTGGATAGAATTGAACGTGTGTTTGAGACTGAAAGCACTGCGAGTGGAAAACCCCCTATGTCAGGATAGATGTCGCGTCACTTGAATCACTTTAATCCATCCGGGGGCGGAGCAAAGACGTATAGTGAATCAGTATCCAGCAGAGCGCAAGGAAGCCATCCTTCGGCAAATGATGCCGCAGGAGAACAGGCCGGTATCGGCCTTGGCGAAGGAGAATGGTATCTCGGAACAGACACTTTATACTTGGCGACGAAATCTACAATCTCAGGGAGTGGCGGTGCCGGGAAATGGAAAGAATGCCGTGGTGTGGTCGTCGGCGGATAAATTTGGGGTGGTGCTGGAGACAGCACGCATGAACGAGGCCGAACTGGCTCAATACTGCAGGAGCAAAGGCTTGTTCGTCGAGCAGGTTGCCGATTGGCGCGAGGCCTGCCAGCAGGCCAATGAAGCGCCGGCCGAGCGTCACCGCGAACTGCGCGCGCAAGGCAAAAGCGACCGCAAGGAAATCAAGCAATTGAAGAAGGATTTGCAGCGTAAAGAGAAGGCACTGGCGGAGGCGGCGGCGCTGATCATTCTCAGAAAAAAAGCCCAGGCGATCTGGGGGGAGCCAGAGGACGATTGATCTGCGCCCCAGATCGCCAGCAAGTGATTACGCTAGTTGAAGAAGCTGTTGACGGCGGATGTCGCCGTGCGCAGGCGTGTGGTGCGCTGGAGATCAGCCTTCGAACCTACCAGCGCTGGATGCAGGGCAGTGATGGCAGTCAGGCGGACGGGCGCAAAGGCAGTCGGCGCGTGGCACCGGCCAACAAATTGAGCGAAGAGGAACGCCAGCAGATTGTGAAGGTTGCCAACAGCCCTGAATTTGCCAGTAGTCCACCTAGCCAGATCGTGCCGACCTTGGCTGATCGGGGCGAGTATCTAGCATCAGAATCGACCGTCTACCGGATATTGAAAGACGAGAAGCAGCAGCATCACCGCGGCCGAGCCAAGAAGCCCAGCACAAGGGTCGTCACAAGCCACTGCGCAACCGAGCCGAACCGCTTGTGGGCGTGGGACATCACTTGGCTGCCGACCAGCGTGCGAGGCTTGTATCTTTACTGGTACATGGTTCTTGACGTCTACAGCCGCAAGATCGTCGCGCACGAAGTGAACGTCGCCGAGTCTGCGGAAATGGCGTCGCTGCTGATGCGCAAGGCCAGCTTGGCCGAGGGGCTGGCCGGGCGTGAGGTGGTGCTCCACTCGGATAATGGCAGCTCAATGAAAGGCTCCACAATGTTGGCGACGCTGGAAAAGCTTGGGATCATGCCGTCGTTCAGCAGACCCCGTGTGAGCAACGATAACGCCTACGCCGAGTCGCTGTTCCGGACTTGCAAATACCGGCCAAACTATCCGAGCAAACCGTTTGAAAGTATCGAAAAGGCGCGACAATGGACGCTGTCATTTGTGCAGTGGTACAACCATCAGCACAAGCACAGCGGCCTGAAATTCGTGACGCCTGCGCAGCGCCATGATGGTCGGGACGGAGCGATCCTAAAATACCGCAAGCAAGTCTACGAGGCCGCCAAACAACGCCATCCTGAGCGCTGGGCCGGGACTACGCGGGATTGGGAATTGAACGATGAAGT
The DNA here is from genome assembly GCF_029892305.1 of Janthinobacterium sp. CG_23.4. Taxonomy (NCBI): domain Bacteria; kingdom Pseudomonadati; phylum Pseudomonadota; class Betaproteobacteria; order Burkholderiales; family Oxalobacteraceae; genus Janthinobacterium; species Janthinobacterium sp. CG_23.4. The sequence goes on from NZ_JARXUX010000001.1 coordinate 4,593,427, forward strand.
CTGGCTGAATCCAGAACGGAAACCACCAGAGGAATTAAGAAAAGCTGCATGACTTGACGCGACATCTTTGTTGACAACTACCGAAAAGAGGAATTGACGGACAGGGTTATTGTCTCCTCTGCGCTGATCTATAACGGTGAGGTTATCAGCAAGAAATTTAGTGATGAGCGCGATTGGCTCTTCGATACCCTGCCCAAGCCGCCCAACACACTTGCCAAGGATTTCGTGGCTTGTATCGCAGATCAAGCGGAATATTGTTCGCATTTCATCCTTCCCAGGAAATCTCCGAAGAATGCTCAATCTTTTGGTTTGGTCAATTATTTGCAAGGTCTTGGACTGAATGCCCAACAAGCCGATATGTCCGCACTGTGCATTTTCTTCTTACGTGATGCGGGGCATCAATTCGCTCATAGTGTCCTAAGCGTTTTCTATGCCAAGCTCCTTCGAGCTCAAGGAAATACTGCAGCTGTTGCCTTTGCTGCGGCCGAGTTTCAATCGATGTGCAAGGCTACGGCAGCTTTCTTTACACTTTGGATGGGAGCTTTGCAAGGACGTTTCCCTGATTCAGACTATCGTCAACTGTTCCAGTCCACGACGGCAAATATGTCCGTCGCATCCGGAGCGGGAAATCAAAACGAAGCGTTTGTGAAGAATGCGTTCAGGAATGCATTAGCGGCTCACGGAATTTACGACGCTGCTAACGCCGTTGCGGCACGTCAGTTGTGGGTGGGGCAGGCCAAAGAAACAGCGTGGTATTCACGGAAATCAGTTTGCCGATTCGCTCTCTTTGTCGCTTCTCATGATGCCGCCCCAGATTTGACAGCTGGTAATGAAGGGCTTTTCACTAATGGCATGCCAAACTCGACCAACCTGCTTAACTGCCGCTCATGGCACGCTAGCGAATACGAAGTAATAGAGCACGTCGCTACGCGCGATCAGCCATCCACCATTAAATTCCCTGCGCATTTTGATGCATCCATCTATCCCGGTAACTTTTCGGTCGTTGACAAGATCGGTAACCTCACGCTGCTTTCTGTGCAGGTAAATTCGTCCGTCTATTCGGAGTGGCCCGACAAGGTCTATTATTACTGGAGCCTCACCACGCCTAGCAGCACTGCAACTGGACCATCGGGATCGGCATTGATGGCTGCGCTCGGATTGGCAAGCATTCCGCCAGGCTTGAGTGCGCTAACGGCTGCCTCCAATTATTTATCTCATCTTGCTCCTCTGGCGTATAGGGGAGAACAAGGGTTTAAATGGGGAGCTAGTTTTATCGATCGACGATCCGAACACATTTGCGGCCGAGTTTTTGATAAAATCGATCTGTGGCTGCGTTGATCCGTCATTGCGATAATATTCGTTTATGGAAAATTAGTATCAATCAAAATTTTAGTGAATACGAGACATTACGAATGTCTTCCGGGATAGGGCTTAGTGCACCTCGTTATACACAACTTTTTACCACTTTAAAATCAAAGGGTTACAGCAATTTCTTCAGCGCGTACCCCACAGTGGTGGCGCCAGAAAAATGCTATTTTTCTTAGCTTTCAGCCGTAAATTGCTCGAATTTTAGGCAATTTTTGACATGGACGGTGATTCCGAGATTTTCTTGGATACTTGTGTATAACGATATGATCTTAGAGCCGACACGGACATGGTGATAGTTATTTGTGGCAGACTACACAAGCGCCATTGCCCTCGTCGTCGCCATAGATGTCATCGATGTCCTCAAGCGTTTCAACCGGACGCAGAGGATTAATCGGGCGGTTCGCTAGATCTCTTTGCTTGCGGCGTTCGAAGTCGGTGACGATCTGGATGATGCGGGTAGGCTTCTCCAACTCGTCGAGCGGTTCGCCTTGGGTCCAAGTAAATGGCGAGCCATGTTCCAATGCGTTCTTCTCGTATTGTTTGGCCTCCTCGAAGGCATCAGGGTGGCGTTCTTTGAGCCGCACCCACTCAATTTTCTGCTGGAAGAAGCAAAAAGTGCATCCGCTACGCGAGCGCCAGTCATAATATTTCGGGACGCCGACGCCTGACGATTCTAAGATATCCATCACGCCCTTTTTATCGATCCCGCTCTCGCGGAAAGGAAGACGGACTTTCAAGTTTTCATGTTTAGACGTATAGCCTTCGCGATATTCTTCGTCGGCGCGGATCGCTACGTAACTTGTGACCGTGTCCCCTGCGGCAAGCATTGGCCTAATCCATTGTTCGAATGGCGCAAGCTTCAACTGCCTGGTGCACCAGCGCGTTTGAGCCGACGGCAGGAAATGCTTGTATTCGCGCAGCCAGAAATCGAAATCGCGACGCGGATTTAACCTGGCGATTGGCTTGCCCAGAAAACCTTCGAGGCGGCCCAGGAATTCATAGACTTCGGGCAGCTCTTTGCCGGTGTCGGTGAAGAAGTATTCGACGTCGAGCTCAGGGTGGTGCTGGCGGACGAAAACAGCCAGGGCGGCGCTGTCCTTGCCGCCAGATATTCCAAGAACATGTTTTTCAGCCATGAGACTTCTCCATTTTTGCGTCCTCTTCAAGAGTCAGGCGCATTCCAGCTTTCGCCAGCGCGGCGAGCAAAATTTCAGTACTGTGTCCACTTGCCAGCAGAGTGGTCGCTAATTTTTCAGCCATTGATTCAACCGCATCGCGATGTCGATCGGGAATGGAGAATGAGCGCGACACAGTGCGCGTTTGAGCGCCAGCGCCAATGACCACGGCGAAGGCTTCGGTAGTCGGCTTGCGACCTTTAACAGATGCAAAGGCTTCTGCTTGCCGGAATCGAAGGGCAGCTTGCGCGATATCTAAAAGAGCATGATCGATATCGCGATCGTTCCAATCACGTGGAGGTTTGTTGGCGGCCAAGCTCAAAATGCCTTCGATGCTTTCCTTGCTTCCATCATGTTTAGCAAGTCGCGCGGCAAAAGCGTCCTGACGCAGGTCTCCCGTCACGCCATTCAACACTTCCGCTCGCGCGCGTAGCCGGTCTAATTTGTCGGCAGGCGCGTCGAGAGCTTCGAGCATCGAAGTCTCAATGCACGCAAGCAAATTGTCATAAGCGTGGGCGATCTCAGCAATAGGACCGCGAAGCGCATCGACGTAGGATCGATCCCTGTTCTTCTCAAGAAGCGCGGCTAGATCAATGAATAGAACTTTGTGAGGGTCGCTGGCTTTTAGCAGCGTGTCGCGCACAGCCCGAGCGATGTCGCTGATGGTATGAGTGCGTTGACTCCATGCAGGCAAGCCGAAGACCATCCCGACAAGACCGCGCGCCGCTTCCAGAGGATCACGAGTATTCGCGGACGCGCCGACCTCGGCAAGAATGTCGGAGATCCCAGCAAGAATACTGGCCTTCTCTTGGTCGATCAAAATCCAACGCATGGAAAAACGCGAGGAGTCTTGAAGGTACTCGTCGATGTCCGCATCGGTGACGCGGGGAATGAACATGCCCTCCTTATACAGAGCGAGATTGCCTTTATGGGCAAGCAAAAACGCAGTGAACAGCACGGGCATGATGCCTTTGCGGACGCCATACGGCGGCTGGGCCCAGAGCTCGTAAAGATCAGAGATCTTCACTCTCGTGTTCGCATCGGTGAAGAGCTCGCGCGTCTCTTTCCAAAGATTGCAAAAGGTCGGGGCATGTTGGTCGTCAGGCGGTAAGAAGCGCCATGCGCCATTGCTATCCTGTCGATGCAGCCCCGTTGCTCGGAGCAATGTCTCATAGAGGCCGCGCTCGGCAGGGAAGCCCGATACGCCGAGATTCTCTTCTTCTTCATGGTCGAGCATGCAGTAGAGCAGGTCGCGGCGAGCCTTGACGCTGTTGCTCGAAGGGCTGTCGCGGTTCAAAAGCTCGCTCCACAGTTCCGGGGCGGAAGGGTAGACCGCATCGGCCAAATTGGATGTGACAGGGGATAGACGCCCGTTTGTTTCGAACTCGTCTTCGCCAGCGATCCATCGCGCGTTGATCACAGCTTCACGAAGTTGCTCTTCAAGATTGGCGCGCACCGACGAGATTCTCGCTTGCACTTCGCGGCGCGCGACCGGATCGCCGTTGAGCTCATGGCGCGACTGGACAATTTGGAGCGCGAGAAGCTCGGAGCCGAGATCCTCGATTTTGGCGTGGTTGCGCGGAATGCCAATGACCACCGGCCAAGGCTCCACCCTTGAGTGTTCGTGGCACTTGCGCAGCGCGGCTTTGCTGTTGATGTTCGAGCCAGGTAGCGCCAGGAGAAATAGGCCGAAGTCGCCATTGTGGGGTTTGAACTTCATGGCGATGCGTTGGACGTCGTCCAAACGGCACAGCGCCATGTTCATCCATCGCATCGTGCCAGTTTCGTGATAGTGCCGCTTTGCGATGACCGGATAAAGATTCGTTAAGCTTTCGATCAAGGAGAAATCGACGCCAGACATCCCTGCTCGGGCTTGCGAAATGGCATTGTCAATATCGAAGTCGCTGCCTTCGAAAACCGACCAGGCTCCTATGTGTTTTTTGAATAGGATCACTCTCCAATTGGAAAGCTGCTCCAGAGCGGCTTCGACCTGCTCAAGCGTGTGGCCGTAGAAAAGCGATTTGAGAACGGTCGACTCCGCCGCAAGCCCCGATCCATTGCGGAAGAGATCGATCACAGCAATGTTCTTGATGAGCTCGACATGCAATGCATCGGTGGTTTTTGCTTCGGCGCGCTCGACGGCCTCGACGGCCTGAGCCCAACGGTGTCCATCTGGCGACGACAGGATCGCCGGCTCCAAGTTGGCGCGCAGGTAGTCCCAATAATCGTTGGGGCGATACCAGGACGATTGCAGTTGTGGCGTGGACTCTAGGTAGGAGCGGAATCCGGAGGGCTCGACCGAAGCCAAGAAGCCAAATGTGCTTCGTTCGTTTTGCCCAAATTGGCGTTTTGAGATTGGACCTAACAGAGCCGCCATGGTCGGATGCAATGGCCAGCAGGCATGTAAGCTTTTGGAGAAGCTCTCGCCTACAGCGGGGCGCCGTGCACGGATGGAGTCCGCGATCTCAATGGATGCTGGCATCATCCAGTCGGGCGTTACCTCAGCGTGGATGGCGCGGCCGATCAACTCCACAACCTCGTCGCTTGCAGCGACCAAAGGTATGTCGGAGTATCGACCTTGAACTTTGACCCAGTCGTCGCGCGTCCCGATGCCAAGCCGAGCCGCATATTGGCTGAACGATTGGTGAAGGATGCCAATGACGACAACCTTGCCAGCGGTCCGCGCCGCCGCTTCCGCGAGCTCTTGGAAGAAATAGACGTCGTCGCCCACGCCCAGCGCGGAAGCTTCGAGAAACTTGCCCATCTCATCGATGATGATCAGGACGCCATCGTTCTTCTTGGACTCGGCGGCTTCGCAAATGTCCGCGATGAGGGCCGAAGGGTTAGTCTTGCGTCCATCATGGCTAAACCCCTGCGCTTGGCGAAGACCTTTGGCGAGTTCGGATACGACACTCGCTCGTTTGCCGACGATCGGGACGGTCAACCAACCCTTGCGATGGGGCAGAGCCTGATCAAATGAAGGAACATCTTCCAGCCTTAGAATCTCTCGGGCTTTCGCGCGCAGATTCTTGTCCGCGCCCAGGGCGCTCGCGAATGCAACAGCCAGCGACGATTTGCCGCCGCCGAAGGGGCCGGTCCAACTAAATGCCCGCTGATTGCTCTCCAACAGTTGCTTGGTCATGCTGCTTAAAACGGAGGTAGCCGTTCCATGGCAGATATAACCGTTCAAAGCGTCGGGGCGGCCAAGATCGATATCGATGCGTATCGAGCGCTGATAGTGGCGTGAGACGTGGACGATGTCCGAGAGTTTGATAGTTTGCGTGTTAGACATAGGCCAGCTCGATCATGCGTTCGCTGAGGTTTTCAGCCTTGTTGATGTTGCGATGAACTTGCCTCAGGCCTGCTGTGTCGGTCCAAGAAAGCGCTCCGAGTGTGAGGTCCTCAAGCGCAAGAAGGCGCTCGGCGATCGAATCCTCGTCGAGCTTGAATACCCGTCCCGGCGATCCTTCGCCAAACGCGATGGCTTCGAAAGGGAGAGAGCTGAGTCCCGGCGCGGCCGTCTCCCAAAAATCCAAAAGCGCGTAGGCGAACATCCCGTCATGCAACGTGGCCTTCGGGCCGCGGCGGAAGGCGAAGTAGCCTTTGCGCTCTTCAAAAATCAATCCCAACTCGCCAAGCATTGGCTCGGCATAGTCCTCGGGTGAGCCGCCTGTGGACCGTGGAGCATAGCCGCGAAGGCACGTTTCGATATCTCGCGACAAAGTTGCGGGAGACAGCTTGCGATTGGGGTCCAAGCTTCGCGCGTATTCGGCCAATGGGGCTTCAAGGTCCTCGCGCGCGAATGTCGGAATGGTTACATGGTTGAAGAGCCATTTCCATGTGGTCGCCCGATTGCCTTTTCCTGCGAGCCACCAATGCGCATACCAAGCAGTGGTGGGATTTTCCGAATAGGGGTCCAAGCCGCCGTCCTTCAAGACTGCGTTGGCGGCATCGGTGACTTTGTAGGCGCCGCTTGGAGCGCCTTCCTCCGTCATCACATTGCACGCCAACGCCCAATGCCGTATCGCAGCGACCATGTTCTTGCCAACGCCGAACTCGGCGATCGCATTGTCGTCGGTGAAGGTCGATTTCAGGATAATGCCGCGCGATTTCGCTTGGTCGAAGGCTTTTTTGAGCCACATTTGACGAAGCGGAAACGTCTCGTGTCCTGAGAAGTGCGCCTGAACGCCTTTGGATGCTATTTTTTTCTTCATGCCTGCAATTATAACTGGAGACCTTCGCCAGTGGCTCGCTTTCCCGTCTAGCTACTACAGAAACTGGATACCTTCACCAGCGGGAATGGGGACGCATATTGCCGCAGTGTGCAGACGTCTACACTTATTTTCACTAATTAGTTCCTCTTGCGGACGTTAACAAAAAACATCAAATACTTAAATAACAACTCTCCACATTAGAGAAAGCACTGTGAAAATATACAGTATTTTCACATTTTTTACGATTGCTCTTTCTTATTACCTTTCGAGGAATTCGAAAAATTTTGCACAAAACATATTAAAACCTATTTTCTAGCGCCTAAGTAGGCGGTTCAGCTAGTTTGCAGGAAACCTAGAAAGCAAATTTCTCCACTATGTCCGACGGTTGGTGTTGGTTGATTGGCAAGAATTCGACCTCCGTCACATACACAAGGTCGTGTCGATCAGCGGTGTATTCAAATTTTTGGAGGTAGACGCTGTGCATGGTGGGCGCGGTGATGATCGATGTCGCCGGGACTAAAGTGCTCAGCACGACGCCACCTCTCCCGATCTTGTTCAAGCCGCCGGCGAACATCTGAGCCCTGTTGAATTGCGAAGTCTAGCAGGTACGATTGTCAAGGTGCCGATCTCGACGGCACCTTCATCGTAGTAGCACAGTGGTGCGGGCCACAGGATTAGGAAATATTGAATCGTACGCCTTACGTATCATCCCTGTATTGCCTGCAGCGCACCACCGCGGAGATCACCATGCCCCACAGCCACTATCCGGCACACCGCACTGGGTCAACTTCCAACACCTCAGGCATAGGTCAGAAGATTGGATGGGCAATCGTAAGTATCAGGGCATCACCGCTTTGAAGGCAGATTTTGATTGCTTTAAGCTTGAGCGATGAAGATACCGTATGAAAATTCGAGCCCGTAAAAAGCGACTTATGCAAAGGCGCCGATCTCAATTTAATCGAGACACGGTTCAGGGTCTCGCGGAGGCCAAGGCTGGCCTGTTGTCTCCCTATTTTTCAACAGCGAAGATCGCGCGTGGCTGGACATGCCCCCCGTTGAAAGGGAGTTTGGAGCCGCTCGTTTGTAATGGCGGCGAAGTAACTGTTCAGTTATGTCTTAAGTCGGCTTAAGTGGCGCCATTGCAGACGGCATGCGGCGCCTTACCTCTTGCCGCCCGCAGGCGTGGCAAGTTTGGCGCACATTTCCGTGACCCAACCGAGCATCCAGACGCGATCTTCTTCGCTCAACGTGTTAAGGGCTCCGGCCAGATCAATGGCCTGGTCAATCGAGCGAGCAGAACCGGCGCGCACCAGCGCATCGAGCGGCACATCAAAAATCTCCGCTAGGTCAATCAGCCGGAGCAACGGCGGCAGTGTGGCACCGCGCTCGAAACGTGAGATGGTTTCCTGCTCGACGCCCAGTTGCGCTGCCACTTGCTCCTGCGTGAGGTTGCGCGCGATGCGCTGCTTCGCCAATGCCTTGCCGATCCTCTTAGCAAATTGCCCCTCCTGCCGCGCCGTGACCATATTCTACATTCCATGATGAGTAACCACATGAATGGTGGTGCCGCGGAGAAATTCTGGTAACATCAAAATATGTGGTTAAACCACAAATTTTGCATATCAACCTACAGGATGGAGATGTCGATGCCCTATTCCCCCGCTATCTTTCGGTGTGTGATGATCGGTCTAGGGCTGGCCATTTCCGGGTGTACGACGCCGACCATACCGCAAGACCAGCTCCACAGTTATGCGTTGCTTGTCCCCCAGGACTTGTACGGAAACGGTGCCGCGGTCACCGAGATCGATCGCGGCCCCAACCGAGTGGCACTGCAGATGACGCTGGAGGGCCTCCATATTCTGCCTGGCACGGACACACGACCCGGCGTCAACGTGCGGCCTGGACGACATAGCATCGTGGTGCGGGTCTGCCGTACCGGCAGCACTGAGAGCTGCAAGCCGGATACATACATATTTGAGGCACAGCCTGGTGTGGCTTACGTCCTGCGCGGGCCGGGGCAAACCATCGTGATGCTGGACCGATTCAAGAAATCTCCTCTGGGCGAACTTTACCCGGCCGCACAGCATGCATTCGTCAGTCAACAGGAATGGACGATGATGCGAAACGCTGAACTCACGGCCGCGGTTGACGCTGGCCTCCGGGTCAGCGAGCAGCGCCAACGAGATCAACCAACGATCCGCAAGGTTGGCGCGCACGTCTGCCAAGAGGCGGGCCGCGGCATTATTTACAGCGGGTACGTGGCGAAGCTTACCGATGACAAGGTGCAAATCCGTATCGCCGAGGCGCATTTCAAAGGCAACCCCAGCCTCCGCCCTGGTGGCTTCGTCCCCACGACGATATGGGCGTCGCCGATGCAATGGGATCTGTGTAACTGATCGACGGATTCCCCTAAAAACAACAAACAACATCCGCATTATCTCCCCGTCGGTCACGAATACGCTGGCCCGAAAACGTGACGCCGCCCCCCTCTCACTAGAGGGGAACCCCTCCCAAAATCCACCTAAGTACTTGATTTTCAGCAGTTTTTCACTATTGCAAATATAACATCTTGTAGCCATCCGGCACCTGCTCGTGTTAACTTCCATTGACCGTCCAAATCTAAGCACCGATTGAAAAGAAAATTATGGCAAGCATGTTGTTTGGTAGTGCATTCAACGTGACGCGCATTCGCATGCAAAAGCGTCAGGGGGAAATTGCACGCCTCGCAGGAATCGACGCGAGTTACTTAGCGAGTATTGAATGCGGTCGTAGAAAGGCTCCCAATCGCGATGTCGTGGACAAGCTATTGCCAACGCTCAATGTGGACGAGCCTCTGCGCAAGAAGCTGCGCAGTCTCGCCATCATCGATCGCATGCTAGATGTAGTAGAGGGCCAGGCCGCCGACGATCTAACCATTACTCGTCTGAACAAACTATTGCGCCAGGTGGCTGATTTTAACGAAGGGGAATGGGACTCATTAGAGTGTGCACTCGCTGCCCTGACCAATCAATGTCTGCGACGGAAAGAGGGATAACCATGAGCTAAAAACCAAAAAAGCACCGAAACCCACAAGGGGCTGGCGCTTTTGGCTAATGCAGTAAAACTGATCTCGCAAATCTAGTTTCTACTGCCCGCCTTCTTAAGTCAAGCCCTCTTGTCGACAAATTCGTAATTTTTTCATTGCGATCTGGACAAAACACGTCCATTACTTTGACGAGAATAACCATGACCAAGCATCAAGGAGGGACGAGCACGTCCCACGCTGTGACTATGAACGTCCCAGCCGACCGCAGAGCCAAGCTGCGCCCGGGGCGATTTGGCAAATTAGAGACCTCTCTCGATACCCGCAACGTCGAACCGTATCTCTCCCATAGAAAAGTACGCGAGATCGTTACGGTCAGCGGTCGCAGCCCACGGGGTTACTTTCCTAGCTACAAAGGACAGTTACTGAAATTTGAAAGCCTCATTGAAGCGGACGCACTGCGGGTGTTCAATGTGGCGAGTATGGTGACGTCGCTGGTAACGCAGCCCGTCGTTTTGAACATCCCCACAGATCTTAAGCCCCGCCGCTACATGCCTCGCTGGAGTTAACATGAATGGAGGCGTTATTTTAATTTTAAGGAAAAAACAAAATAGCGAAATTCTTATTTTAAGTTGGCACTATCGAGCCGCCTTCGGCCACAGCACTTCGCCAAAGATTTGCAACACTTGTTCAGACTAGCAGCCCAACATCGCTTCAAGACGCCGACGATGCTGGCGGCGATATCCTGATTGATCTTGCTGCGCCAGACGGTGTACAGCATGGCCTCGATATAGCTGTGTTGATCGAGCAATAAGCGCCCTTCCTTCACAATGTCACGGCAGCAGGACAGTGATCATCGTCTTTCCTCTTCCGTATCACCCTTCTCACCCCAGAAACCAGTACACTAGTTCTTGAGCGCAACTACTTTTGTAGGCGCGTTATACTTCCCGCCGGTGCCGGCAGGTGTCCCTGCCGTAAGGCTTATTGTCTGCCTGGAAAAATACAATGTTCACTACGCGCAGCCTGTCTCCTGCCTTGTATTACCTGTTCTTTTTAGGAGAGCCGGAACAGCAGCAGCGCTTTTTCAAGGAACTGCATTTTATTTCAATAGCCATACTGACGTTTGGTATGACTTGCTGGCTGGTGACGTTCAGCCTGACCCTACCGCGCACTCCGATCGACCCTGCACAAGCGGAGATGGCTCTGGCAGGCATGCTGGTGGGGCTGCTGCTGACCAAGTATGCCAAGTCGCTGCACGCCACCATCGCCTGCGGCACCGTCAGCGTGCTGTTCATCAGCTTCGGTTTTCGCGTACTCATGCTGGGAACGGAAGAACCCGCTTTCTGGGTGTTGCCGCTAGGCGTGATGATCACGCTGACGACGGCCCCCATCTTCAGCGGCATCGCGTATTACTTGGGTGTATCGCTGTGCGTGTGGGCCATCCTGGGAGTAGGGCAGTTTCCCGTTCATGCCGGGCGCGTGGACCAGCATTGGCCCGTGCTGGCCGTCGCAATCAGCGTGATCATCGGCTTGGCGCTGAATATCTATTTTCTCGTCTTGCGCATTAACAACCATCGTTCCCATCGCGAGCTGGAAGCGATGGCCTATAAGGATGGCTTGACCGGGCTCAACAACCGGCGCATGTTCACGCAAAGCGCCCGCGTCCTGCAACGGACGACGCATACGCCCGCCTATTTCTTGATGATCGACATCGACGACTTCAAGCAAATCAACGACGTGCACGGCCATGAGGTGGGCGACGAGGTGCTGAAACAGGTCGCGGACATCATCGCAGGGCTGTCGGGCGGGCACCTGTGCGGCCGCCTGGGCGGTGAGGAATTTGCCATCATTTACCAGGGCGATGCGAATGCGGCTTGTACCTTTGCCGCGCAGCTGGTCGACAGTGTCGAGACGGCTTTCGCGTCGGAACGCAAGGTGTCCGTCAGCATCGGCATAGCCGAACTGAGCAAGGAAGCCGATTTGTCGCACAGCTACCGGCGCGCCGATGCATCGCTGTACCAGGCCAAGAAAAGCGGCAAGAACCGCTACGTGTTCAACGCCACTTGATTGTGCGCCGCTGACGGCGTTTCATCGGGCAGCGCCAGCTAGCGGGAAAAATAGGTTCACGGGGAGCGATGATAGGGAAAAGCATTGCCGTGACGCGCAAGAGCATGGCATTTTGACATTTTACGGTATGATTTCCGGCCGTGCGGCGCGGTCCGCTCCCTGCCTTGCCCACCCTGTCCTTCAAGCCTGCCACGCTTGCGTCGCATCCTGCCCTAAGGAATCATATGTTCGGTTTTAACTTGCGCGTTGCCAAGATGGTGTGGACGGCTTTCCTGATCACCTTCCTGCTCTTTCTCACCTACAAGGTCTCGTCGACCCTGATCGTGGTGACGTTTGCCGTTTTCTTCAGCTATCTCGTGTATCCACTGATCGAACTGCTGGAGCGGTATGGGCCGAAGCGCCTGCCGCGCACGGCCAATATCGGCATCGTCTTCCTGGTGGTGATCTTGCTGGTGGCGATACTGGGCTCCATTTTCGGGGCACGGATCGAGGAAGAGGCGATCAAACTCAGCGATCAGTTGCCGACCCTGCTCAAGGGCAACAACTTTGCCGAGCGCATCCCGTTGCCGGAATTCATGGAACCCTTGCGCGCGCGCCTGCTGTCGTTCATGCAGACGCAGCTGAGTAGCGGCACGGGACAAGCCATGCCGCTGGCGAAAGAACTGGGCTTGACCGTCATGCATGCGGCCAGCAACCTGATCTATCTGGTGCTGGTGCCCGTGCTGAGCTTTTTGCTGATCAAGGAAGGGCCGGATATGCGCGACGGCTTGCTGTCCCTGTTAAACCGCCCGAACAAGAAACTCTGGGGCGCCATCATCGATGACCTCGACATCTTGCTGTCGCGCTATGTGCGCGCGCTACTACTGTTGTCAATCGCCACTTTTATGTCCTACAGCATCGCTTTTTCCCTGATGGGCGTGCCGTACAGCCTGCTACTGGCGGGAGCTGCTGCCTTACTCGAATTCATCCCGTTTGCCGGCCCGCTGGCGGCCGCCGTCATCGCCGTCGTGGTGGCCGGTTTCAGCGGTTTCGAGCACGTGTTCTGGCTGATCGGCTTTATCGCCGCCTACCGTTTATTCCAGGATTACGTGGTCAACCCGTACTTGATGAGCGAAGGCGTGGAAGTAAGCCCGCTGATGGTGATCGTCGGCTTGCTGGCCGGCGACCAGCTCGGTGGCGTGGTGGGCATCTTCCTGTCCGTACCCGTGATGGCTGCCATTAAGATTGTCTTCGTGCGCGCCCGGGCGGCCTTGCAGGCGCGCCACGATGCGTTGGAGAAAGCGGAACAGGCGGCAGAAGAAGCACGCGCGCAAGCCTTGGCCGAGGCTGCGCTGCTGCAGGACCAGGGCAGCAAGGTGGCCCTGGAGCAGCAATAATTCGGAATCAATACCACCTAAAAACCATCACCAGCACCAGCGAACTCGGCGCCGCCGTTGTGCCGTGAGGCGCAACGGCGCTAGCACGAAGCTGCCGAAACAGTGAGTATCACCGGCCGAAAATGCGGCCGGCAACAGCTTGATACAGGTGCTTAAAACTCTTCCCACTCACCGCTGTTATCTGCGGCAGGCTTGGCCGGACGCGGTTTTGCAGCTGCCGCAGGTGCCGCCGCCGCAGATACTGCCGCGGTGCGGGCCGGCGCCATGCGCAAGGCCGGGCGTTTCAAGCCTGTGCTGGCGGCGGCCGCGACAGGCTTGGCGAGGGCCGGGCCGCTCTGGGCGGCATCGAGTTTAAAGATGCTGACCATCTCGGCCAGCGCCGCTGCCTGCTCTTGCATCGATTGCGAGGCGGCCGCTGCTTCTTCCACCAAGGCCGCATTTTGTTGCGTCACGGTATCCATTTCCGCCACAGCTTGATTAATCTGGCCAATGCCCAGTTCCTGTTCGCGGCCGGCGGCACTGATTTCACCCATGATGTCGGTCACGCGGCGGATGCTGGACACGATTTCGTCCATCGTCGTGCCCGTCTGGCTCACCAGCGTGCTGCCAGCACTCACGTTGTGCACCGACGCTTCGATCAGTATTTTGATATCTTTGGCAGCGCTGGCCGAGCGGTGTGCCAGGTTGCGCACTTCCGTGGCGACGACGGCAAAGCCACGGCCCTGCTCGCCCGCGCGTGCCGCTTCCACGGCTGCGTTCAGGGCCAGGATGTTAGTCTGGAAGGCGATGCCATCGATGACGCCGATAATGTCGGCAATCTTTTTCGACGATTCGCTGATGGTGCCCATGGTCTCGACCACTTGCGCCACCAGCGCGCCGCCCTTGACGGCCACATCCGATGCGGACACGGCCAGCTGGTTCGCCTGGCGCGCATTGTCGGAATTTTGCTTGACGGTCGAGGTCAGCTCTTCGAGCGACGATGCCGTTTCTTCCAGACTGGACGCTTGCTGCTCCGTGCGGCCGGACAGGTCCAGGTTACCCGAGGCAATTTCATTGCTGGCCGTGGCGATGGTGCTGCTGCCGTCACGCACGCCGCGTACGGTGCTCGACAAGCGTTCCTGCATTTGCTGCAAGCCCGTCAGCAAGGCGCCCATTTCATCGTGGCGCGTGATGACGATGTCATTGGCCAGGTTGCCGTCCGCGATGGCACCAAAATGGCGCAGGACTTGCTCCAGCGGGCCAAAGATGGCGCGCAGCAGCAAAATGCTGGAAATAATGGTCAGCAAGGTACCCACTACCATGCCGGTGATGGCCATGCTCACTTGCGTTTGGAAGCTGGCCTGGCTTTGCGCATACTTTGCGGCGGCCAAGCTAGCCTGGTGCTGCGTCAATGCATCGGAAGCCTGGTCCAGAGTCGTATAGAGGGGCGACAAGCCCTTCATCATCAAGCTATCGGCTTGCGCGATATTGCCTTCACGCAAAGCCTTGCTCAGGAGCAGCAAACCGTTATTCAGGAAATCGTTGCGATTCTTGTCCATGTCGTCGGACAGGCGCTTTTCTTCCGCGCCTTGCGGCAGGCCCAGGTACACCTTCCAGGCCTTGTTCGACACTTCCAGCAATTGATCTGCACGCGCCAGGGTATCCTTGGCATCGGGCGCATCCGGGTGCACCATCACGCGGTCCAAGGTAAAACGGGCGCGGCCCAGCGCGATTTGCGATTCGCCGATCGCTTGGGTCGACGCCAGCTGATTGCTGAAGACCTCATTGAGACTATTATTGGCCGATTTCAGGCTGATGATGCTCATCAAGCCCAGTACGGCGATCAGCAAGCCCAGCACACACATCGTGGCAATCAGGCGCATTTTTATTGTTATATTCGACAACATGCGATTTTCCTTGGTAAGGGTGCAACCATGCCTGCGCATGCCGTACGGATAGCAGCAGGCGCCAGATAGGCGGAGCAATTCTCAATGGTTCAAGACAAAATTCGGTCGATACGGCGTTACTGGCGGCAGGGGGAAGGCGGCCCGCTTGTTATCGTCAGGAGTGAAATACAGGGCAACAGGGTTAGGGTTTCCTGTACTTTTTATTTCCTTATTGAAAGATACATGGAAAGATTGGCAGTAGCAATACGCAGCCGGACTTTTCATGCTGTGTAGCAAGCGGATGATGTTTTTTGCGCAGAACTACGATTTTGCGGCCGTGAGCAGTCGCGCGGGAATGCCAAGTATGTTAAAAACAATTTTTTTGATGCGCTAAGCATCAACCGGCATCGACCGGACTCTGCCTGCAGCGCTTGTTGCAGAAACAGGCGGGCTCAATCAGCATGTCGGCACACGCCTACCGCGTTTTACTGGGCGGAAATCATCGCGGCGCAAAAAAAATGCTGCTATGCATCAATAATGATGGGAGATCGCCGCAGCTCTTGTTATCATCGCAAGCCCTATCGCACTGCGCCCGTCCTGGCAGCGGCGTTGACTTCACTCACACCACCATGACACAGAATTTCTTCCAGACTTTTATCCTGCTCTTGCTCGTCACCGATCCGTTCGGCAACGTTTCCCTGTTCGTCAATGCCCTGAAGGGGGTACCGGTCGAGCGGCGCTGGAAAGTCGTAGTGCGCGAGTGCATGATCGCCTTCGGCATCTTGCTGCTGTTCATGTTCTTCGGCCGCCATTTCCTGAACGCCTTGCAATTGTCTGAAGTGGCGCTGCGCATCGGCGGCGGCGTGATCCTGTTCTTGATCGCAATGCGTATGGTGTTTCCACAGCCCAACGCGGGCAATAGCGACCACGAGATGGGCGGCGAACCGTTCATCGTGCCGCTGGCCATCCCCGCACTAGCTGGCCCGTCGGCACTGGCTACCGTGTTGCTATTTTCCTCGCACGAAATGAACGATGTCATTGCCCACGTGGCCGGGCTAACGGCCGTGGCCATCGTCTGGCTGGCAGTCTTCCTGTGCGCCGAACGCTTGCAGCGCGCGCTCGGTCCTAGGGTCATGACGGCGTTCGAGCGCCTGATGGGCTTGATTCTGACGGCGATGGCCATTGAAATGTTGCTCGCCGGCATACGCGCATTTTTGAAATCCGTCTGACATCAATCTGACATCATAGCCGCCATACACTGGAGCAATCATCATGCAGCGCTGTGCCCACCTTGGCCTGATGGCCGCTTACAACCAGTGGATGAATGCCAAGGTCTACGCGGCGGCGGCTAGCCTGCCGCCCGGCGAGCTGCAGCGCGAGCGGGGCGCGTATTTCGGCTCCCTGCTCGCCACGCTGAACCACGTGATGGTGGGCGACACCCTGTGGCTGCAGCGCTATGCCAAGCATCCAGCCAGCTTTCCCCGGCTCGATCCCATCCGCGCCATCACGCCGCCCACGTCGCTGACGCAGCCGCTGTTCGCGGCCGAGGATTTCTCCGCCATGCACGCACACCGCTTGTGGCTGGACCAACTCATCGTCGACTGGAGCGCTTCCATCAGGGAAGAAGACCTCGACCATTTGCTCGACTACCGCAACAGCAAGGGGCAGAACCGGCGCGAGTTCTTCAGCCTGCTCATGCATTTCTTCAACCACCAGACGCACCACCGGGGCCAAGCCAGCACGCTGCTGTCGCAGGCCGGCGTGGACATCGGCGAAACGGACCTACTGTTCATCATCCCGAACCATCCCGGGCACTGAGGAAAGGCACTCGCGCCACGCTTTCAGGGCGCCCCCACCAGCGCCAGCCATCACACGTCCCACGACTCAGTGCGCAGTGGCGCGGCGCAGCAATACTGCTGCCGAGAGCCGATGGGAAACGTGCCAAGTCATGGCAAGCCCCCGCAGACGTGCAGGCCCGGCAGGAAGTTACCGGCTGACTTTTTTTTTCGTCTGCAAACAGCACTTTTTTTGCGGCAAAGCCCGCGCAATAGGCGAAAGTGCAAAACGTGCAGCGCGCAGACGCTTTACAATCCCCGCTCGCTTTACAAACTATTGGTCATCATGAATCAGGCAGAACAGCAACGCCTCCTGGCTATCCTGGAGTATTGGCACAAGATCGAATTCTTTATCCCGTTTGACCTGAATCAAATCACGGACGTTGAAGACCAGTCCACCGTGCGTCTCCTGCACCGCGAACAGCTGGCGCAACTGCCGCTGCAGTTCGCCACGCAATGGCAAGTCCCGTCCGACCGTGAAATTGAAGGCTTTCAACTCTTTTTGGGCGTCTTCGACAAGGCGGAAATCTTGCAGGCATGCCCGCCGGCCAACGGCCCGGAAAAGCTGGCCGAAACAGAAAAAACGGAACTGCTGGGACGCTCCTGCTTTGCCCGCTTATCCCTGAATGCACTCGGTGAGCCGCAGTTCGACCCCGTGTCCGTATCGACCTTGCCGTGGGCGCTGGGCCGCGCGCGTACACCGGACTGGTCGGGCCTGAGCCTGGACGCCTTCAGCGATAGCCAGCTGGTACTGCAGGACAGCTTGCGCAATTTCGCCGCCAGCCGCACGCCGCAGCAAGTGACGGACGAAGCGGGCAATAGCTCATCTCCGCTGTCCGGCATGGAAATCGCGGCCCTGGCCGACCTGCTGCGCGACTGGGCCGGTTTCCACCCGTCGGCCGGACAACCGCTGGCCGTGCTCGAATTACGCACGCGCAAAAAACGCGCCGCCGTGGCGAACGCCGCGACGCTTGAGTCGAGCCAGAGCCGCAGCCTGGACTTTGGCGACGCGGTGGAAACATCGATCGATATCCTCAACAGCTTTTACCTCGATGACCTGGAACAGATCATCCGCGCCTTGCGCGGCGGCAAGCTTCCAGCCACCGTGGCCGCCTATCTGACGCCGCTGGCGCACGACGAACGCATCGACCTGTACAGCCCGGCCGGACGCCAGGCACTGGCCGCCATGCTCAATCCGGCCAATATGAACCGGGGACACTGGCTGGAAGACGCCAGCTATGCCATGAGCTTGATGCAGCAGTTCGCCATCCACGGCGCGCGCACAGGCTTGCAAGAACGCGGCATCTTTTCCGTCAACGGGCCACCGGGCACGGGCAAGACAACGTTATTGCGCGAATTGTTCGCCGACAACATCGTGCGCCGAGCGGCCGTGCTGTCCTGCCTGGACCGCGCTGGCGACGCCTTCATCGGCAAGGTGGCCGTGGCCTTCGAAGGCGTGCGCGATCCGATTACCATCGCGCGTTTGCGCCCGGAACTGACGGGCTTTGAAATGGTCGTCGCCTCGTCGAATAATGCGGCAGTGGAAAACATTTCCGGCGACCTGCCGAAACCGAAACAGCTGGGCAAGGAATGGGCGCGCACGCGCTATTTTGAAAGCGTCGCGCGCCGCGTCATGGCCGACGGCAATGGCGCCAACCGCGCCTTGAGCGAGACGGAAGCGCCGTGGGGCTTGATGTCTTGTGCGCTGGGCAATAGCGCAAACCGCCGCCGCTTCGTCAGCAATTTTTATGACGACGACTGGGACAAGAGTACGGCGCGCAAGACGTCGAACGCACAGAATATCCGCCAATGGCTGGCCAGCTACCAGGGCGTCAGCTTCGCCCAGGCGGCGCGCGAGTTTCGCGAAACGCAACACGTGGTGGAAAAGACGCTGGCCGAACAAGCCCAATATGCGGCCCTGTGGCAAGCCGTGGGCACCTGCACGGAAGCTGACTTCATCCAGGCCAGCCAGCAAGCGCTGATTGCTGCCGAACAAGAGATGGATGCTGCGAATGGCGCCCTGGCCACCGCGCTGGCGCAGCAGGACACCTTGCTCGCCAGCAAGAAGGAATTGCTGGAAGAAGAACGCCTGGTAGCGCTGACACAGCCCGGTTTCTTTGCCCGTCTGTTGCGCACCACAGCAGCGCGCGCTTACAAGGACGCCGTCATCGCCAACGCCGAAGCGCAGCGCCAGGCCGCGCGCGACGTGTCCGCTATCAAGCTGCTGCTGAAGGGCGAACTGGAGCCGCGCTGCGAGCGCGCACGCCACAGCCTGCACATCGCCCTGCGCACGGCACAATCGC
This sequence comes from Janthinobacterium sp. CG_23.4, assembly GCF_029892305.1. Taxonomy (NCBI): domain Bacteria; kingdom Pseudomonadati; phylum Pseudomonadota; class Betaproteobacteria; order Burkholderiales; family Oxalobacteraceae; genus Janthinobacterium; species Janthinobacterium sp. CG_23.4. Next base: position 4,612,652 of record NZ_JARXUX010000001.1, read on the forward strand.
GCCAGCGCGAATGGGATGACAGCACGGAATTGCTGCGCCGCGCGCGCATGCGCTTTCCCACCATCATCGCGCCGGCGAGCCTGGACGAGCTGGACGGAGACGCGCTGCAAATTGACGGCCTGTGGCATGAACCGGCGCTGGCGCGCCTGCGCTCGCGCCTGTTCGCCAAGGCCCTGGCCCTGCACGAAGCGTGGCTGGCTGAAGTGGCGAAAAAGGGCGGCCCCGGCTTTGGCGGCAACTTGCTGGCCGTGTCGAAATTGCTCAAAAACAAACGTGCCTACGACCCGTCGCATATCGCCATGGTCTGGCACAGCCTGTTCATGGTAGTGCCTGTCGTATCGACCACGTTCGCTTCGTTCGCGCGTCAATTCCAGGGCATGGGCGCCGAATCGCTGGGCTGGCTATTCATCGATGAAGCGGGCCAAGCCGTGCCGCAAGCGGCGCTCGGTAGTCTGTGGCGCGCCAAACGCGCCGTTGTCGTGGGCGACCCACTGCAGATTGAACCCGTGTTTACGGTGCCGGCCGGCCTCGTGCAAAGCCTGTCGGCCCTGTCGCCGCATACACGCGATGGCAGTTACGCGCCGACTGCCGTTTCCGTGCAGACGCTGGCCGACAAAGCCAACGCTTATGGCGCGCATGTCGGCGCCGGCAGCGCCCAGCCCTTGTGGATAGGCAGCCCCCTGCGCGTGCATCGCCGCTGCGTCGAGCCGATGTTTTCGCTGGCCAACAGCATCGCGTATGAAGACAAGATGGTCTACGGTTTGAGCCAACGCACACCGCCGGCCAGCGCGCGCGGCCTGACGCGAGGCCCCAGCCGCTGGATCGACGCCGTCGGCCCCGTCAGCTACAAGCAGGTAGTGCCAGTGCAACTCGATTTCGTGCTGGAAGTGTTATTGAAACTCTACCGCCGCGACGGCAAGCTGCCCGAGATGTATGTGATTACGCCATTCAAGGCGGTGCGCAACGAATTACGTTCGCGCATCATGGACCTGGACTGGGACCGCCGCCTCGGCTATGGCAAGGCGCCGACGGCGCACGAATTGCGCCAGTGGAGCAGCCAGATGGTGGGCACCGTGCACACCTTCCAGGGCAAGGAGCAAAGCGTGGTGATGCTGGTCCTCGGCGCCGACGACAGTACGGCCGGTGCCGCGCAATGGGCGGCCAGTACGCCGAACCTGCTCAACGTGGCCCTGACACGCGCCCAGCATCATGTGTACATCGTCGGCAACCCTTTGCTGTGGGGCCAGTTGCCGCACTTTGCGCCGGCGTGTGCGCAATTGCCGCATACGGGCATGCATGAGTTTTTGGTGGAAATGGGATAACGGCCCCGAGACCATGCGGAACCACGTAATCCGACAATATTATTGGCGGCTCTTGTCGGATTACGCGTGGCTTCGCCTCGCTAATCCGACCTACCCTGCGCTGGAATGCGGCGTAGGTCGGATTAGCGTAGCGTAATCCGACACCACCCCAGTCAATTACGCCGGGAAAACGAGGGTAAATGTCGTGGCGGCCGCGTCGGATGCGACCGTCGCGCTGCCGCCATGCAACTGCATGATGGCCGTGACGATGGCCAGCCCCAGACCGGTGGAGGCGGCCGAATCGCTGCGGGCCGGATCGGCGCGGTAAAACCGCTCGAACAGATGCGGCAAGTGGCGCGCGGGGATGGCCGCTCCCAGGTTGCTCACGCTCAATTCCACGCCCTCGTGTGTCGTATGCGAACGCAGCAAGACCGTGCTGCCCGGCGCCGCGTGGCGTATCGCATTCGACAGCAAATTGCCCAATGCGCGGCGCAGCAGTTGCGGCTCGGCCGTCACTCTGCCGCTGCCGTGGCAAGCCAGCGCCAGCCCGCGCTCTTCGGCCAGGCCCTCAAAGAAATCGGCCAGCCTTAAAAACTCGTCCTGCACGGGCAAATCCTGCTTGACGAGTATCATTTCATCTTGCTGCGCGCGCGCCAGAAACAGCATGCTGTCGATCATGCGCGACAGCCGTTCCAGCTCTTCCACATTCGACGACACCAGTTGTTCATACTCAAGCGCGCTGCGAGGACGCGCCAGCATCACCTGGCTTTGCCCCAGCAAATTGGTAACGGGCGTGCGAAATTCATGCGCCAGGTCGGCGGAAAACTGCGACAGCCGCGCGTAACCTTCCTGCAAGCGCGCCAGCATGGCATTGAGCGCCTGGATCAACGGCAACAGTTCTGTCGGCGCGCCGCGCGCCTCCAGTTGCTGCTCCAGCTTGCCGGGCCTTACCAGGGCCGCATGGGCAGCGATATTACGCAGCGGGCGCAATCCCCGCAGCAACATGACGCTGGCCAGTATCGCCGCCACCAGCGCGCTGACGGCGACGGAGACGACGATCTGCCAGCGGTAGGCGGCAAACATGGACGTGCGGTCGCCGTACACGCGGGCAACGCTAATGTCGGCCATTTGCGCCGGATCGCCGATGCGCGCGCTGGCCGCCACGACCCTGGCCGGATAGCCGTCGCGGCTGGTCCAGCTGGCGATGTCGTTGGCCGTGACGGCTGCATCGACAGGCACGGGAACAAGACGCACCACGTTCTCGCCATGCGGATTGACATCGATCAAACGCGTGCCATCGGCACGCACGATGCGCACCAGCGAATTCTCTTGCCCGCTCATGGTGTCGCGGAAATACTGCGGCCGTTCGCGGATGATATCGAGGGTGCCCGCATTGCCCAGCAACTGCTGGATTTGCCGCAGTTTTCCCAGCAATAAAATGTCGTCGCGGCGCTCGATTTCCGCCACGAATGAACGGTACAGATGCATGCCCAGGCCGGCCGATACGAGCGCCACGATCAGCACGAAGACAAGCGTGACGCGCAGGGTCAGCGAGCGACGCAGTTGCGCCAGCGTCATGCGGCGCTACCAGCGTCAGGCGCCACGGGCACGGACGGCGCGCGCAATTCGCAGACATAGCCCATGCCGCGCAAGGTGTGGATCAGCTTGGGTTCGAACGGATCGTCGAGCTTGCTGCGCAGGCGGCGGATGGCGGCATCGATGACGTTGGTGTCGCTCTCGAAATTGATATCCCACACTTGCGAGGCGATGATGGAACGCGACAACACCTCGCCCTGGCGCCGCGCCAGCAAATGCAGCAAACCAAATTCCTTGGCCGTCAAGGTGATGCGCTGTCCTTGCCGGCTGACCTTGCGTTTCATGACGTCGATTTCCATGTCGCCGATGCGCATGACCTCGTCTTCACGCGGTGGTCCGCGCCGCAGCAGAGTGCGGATGCGCGCCACCAGTTCGGCAAAGGCGAATGGTTTGACCAGGTAATCGTCGGCGCCCAGTTCCAATCCTTTGACGCGGTCCTGCACTTCATCGCGCGCCGTGAGAAAAATCACGGGTACATCCGCGCCACCCTCCTGCAGCCGCAACGCGCGCAAGACTTGCCAGCCATCCATGATGGGCAGCATGACGTCGAGCACGATCAAATCGGGCGCTTCTGTGCCTGCCATGTGCAGGCCATCGCGCCCATTGCGCGCCAGGCTGACCGTAAAGCCGGACTCGGCCAGGCCGCGCAGCAAATAGTCGCCCGTCTTTGGTTCGTCTTCTATGACCAGGATGCGCATGGCGGCTTTCGAGTGAGAATATCGCGCTATTTTACGCCGCGCGCCACGCGCTGCAGATGATAAAAATGTCATCTGGCGATCATCTTCTCGTAGGGTAACACTGGCCATACTGATGTCACTTTATCCCAAGGATGCCAGATGAAAACACTTTTACTCGGCAGTACCCTGCTCTGCCTGCTGGCCAGTCCCGCACACGCGCAATTGCGCAGCATCAATGACGTGTCGCTGGCATCGGCAAGCAAGCTTGCCGATGCGGCCATGGCCGCGTGCCAGGCGCAAGGGCGGCACATCGTCGTCACCGTAGTGGACCGTGGCGGCAACATCGTTGTCGTGCAACGCGCCGATGGCGTCGGGCCACACAACACAGAGGCGAGCCGGCGCAAGGCGTACACGGCCTTGTCCACCAAAAGCGACACCTACACGCTGGCCGTTGCCGCGCGCGGCAACCCGGACATGCACAATTTGAGCAGCATGCCAGAGTTGCTGCTGCTGGGCGGCGGCCTGCCCTTGATGGCCCAGGGGCAAGTGGTGGGCGCCATCGGCGTCGCCGGCGGCGGTGGCGCCCTGCCCGACCGTGCCTGCGCCCGAGCTGCCTTGGCCGCCGTCCCTGAACTCGATCTCCCCACACCCTGAAAGAAACGACGATGACTTATCTGAAAAAAATCACTGCCGCCCTGGCTTTCGCCAGCCTGTCTGGCATGGCCATGGCCGCCGCCAATCCCTTGAGCGTGCACATCCTCGACCTGCAGAGCGGCCAGCCAACGCAGGGCGTCACGGTGACCCTGGAGCAAAAGCAGGGCGACGGCTGGAAACCACTGTCGAGCGGCGTGACGAATACGCAAGGGCGCATCGCCGCCATGTATCCGGAAAACAGCGCCATGCAGGCGGGCGACTACCGCATCGTCTTCAAGACGGGCGAGCACTATGCGCGCCTGAAACAGGAAACATTCTTTCCGGAAATCCCCGTGCAATTCCACGTGGAGAAGACGGACCAGCACTACCACATACCGCTGCTGCTCAGCCCTTTCGGCTTTTCCACGTATCGGGGTAACTGAGGAGCAACTGAAACTTAGCCTAGCGTTTTCGCCGTCTGGCCGAACAGCACGCTTTTCGCATCGTCGCTGACGGTGGGCTGCACATTGATTTCGGCCGCCCGCGCATACGCGCGCACGGTCGCAGGACGGGCGGCAATGGCGGCGAACCAGCGCGCCAAGTGCGGGAAGTCTTCCAGCTTCTGGCGCTGGCGCGCATGCGGCACGATCCATGGGTAAATCGCCATGTCGGCGATCGAATACGTGTCACCGGCAACGAAGACGCGATCGGCCAGGCGCTTGTTCAGCACGCCATACAAGCGGTTCGTTTCGTTCACATAACGCGTGATGGCATAGTCGATGGGTTCGGGCGCATATTGCACGAAATGGTGGTTTTGTCCGGCCATGGGCCCCAGTCCGCCCATTTGCCAGAACAGCCATTGCATCACCTCGGCGCGTGCGCGTGCGCCCGCCGGCAAGAATTGCCCGCTTTTCTCGGCCAAGTATTGCAAGATGGCGCCCGATTCGAACAGCGACAGGGGTGCGCCGCCATCTTCCGGCGCGTGGTCGACGATGGCGGGGATGCGGTTGTTGGGTGCGATGGCAAGAAATTCAGGCTTGAATTGATCGCCCTTGCCAATGTGTACGGGAATGATGTTGCAGGCGATGCCCGTTTCTTCCAGGAACATCGTGACTTTGTGCCCGTTGGGCGTGGTCCAATAGTAAAGGTCGATCATCGTGCTCTCTTAGTGTGGGTAGAATGCTAAGCTTGTCGGCGGGGCGCGCTTGGAGATTATCGCACCGCAGCTGGTGTGCATGGCTATAATGCCACGTCAGCAAAAAACAAGATGGCGCCCGAGGCAGGGTAAGCACCCACTGCCGCCATCACGCAGCCAGCCCAACATTCCAGAGCACATACCAAGAAAGCCGACCATGCGCAAACTCCTGATCGTCATGCTATCCATCCTGCTGTCAGGCTGTGTCCAGGATTTCGCCATCTATATGTTCGACGGCCAGGAGCATTCCCTGACTATACGCCGTCAGCAACGTTATTTTTGGCAAGATAGCGTAGAAGTACAGCTGATGGCCACCAATTTGCCGCAATGCCAGCGCCTGCATATTCTGTCGAGCGAGGCAGCGGCCGACATCAAGGTCGAGCTGTTTGCGGCTGGCGATGGCCTGTGGAATATCCGCATGGGCGAGCAATTGTGGCAGGCGCAAACGACTACCTGCAATGATCTGACGGAAATGGAAAACGACCCGCAAGCCGACCTGGGCCAGCCGGTCGGGCAATTCGTCGTCGTCGATGACAAGCTGGAGTTCGAAGCGGCGCCGCCAGCTGCGGCGCCGGCTCAGTAAATTAGCGCGCTGCCAGGCTGCGCAGCGGCTTTTTCGCCACGGCGCGTGGCGCGCCAGCGGCAGCCAGGCGCGACGCCGTCGCCGGCTCCTGCGCCGACAGCTTGAAGCGCGCGACCAGTTGCGCCAGAACGGCCGCCTGGTCTTGCATGCTGGACGCCGCGGCCGCCGCCTCTTCCACCAGTGCCGCATTTTGCTGCGTCACACTATCCATTTCCGTGATCGCCTGGTTGACGTGGCCGATGCCCGTGCTTTGCTCGTGCGAGGCGGCCGTGATGTCGGCCATGATGTCGGTCACGCGCGAGACGCTGGCCACTACCTGATCCATCGTCGTGCCCGCCTGGGCGACCAGGGTGCTGCCGGCTGCGATACTGTCGACGGAAGCGCCGATGAGTTCCTTGATTTCCTTCGCTGCGCCAGCGGACCTCTGGGCCAGATTACGCACTTCCGACGCCACCACCGCAAAGCCGCGCCCCTGCTCGCCCGCGCGGGCCGCTTCCACGGCTGCGTTCAAGGCCAGGATATTGGTCTGAAAGGCGATGCCGTCGATGACGCCGATGATATCGACGATCTTGCGCGACGAGGCATTGATGGTGTCCATGGTGCCGATCACTTGCGACACCACGGCACCGCCCTGGCGGGCCACGGCCGAAGCGGACTGCGCCAGCGCATTCGCCTGCTCGGCATTGCCCGCATTTTGTGTCACGGTCGAGGTCAATTCCTCCATCGAAGCGGCCGTTTCTTCCAGCGCACTGGCTTGCATTTCCGTGCGCGCCGACAAGTCCATATTGCCGCTGGCAATCTCGCTCGATGCCGTGGCTATCGTATCGGCGCTGTGGCGGATTTCACTGATCGCATCGACCAGATTGGCTTGCATGGTTTTCATCGCATACAGCACGCTGTGGCGGTCGTTGGCATGCGTGCGCACATTGCCGCTCAAGTCGTTGTTGGCGATCTTTTCCGCCACCTCGGCCGCATATTCAGGGTCGCCGCCCATGGCATGGCGCAGGCTGCGGTTGATCGCCACGACGATGGCAGCGAGCAGCGCGCATACCAGCAGCAGCACGCCCAGCGAGGTCAACAGCGACTGGCGAAAGGCTGCGTCGATATCGTCCATGTAGACGCCCACCACCAGGGTCCAGGCCCACGGTTTGTAAGCGACCACGCGGCTCATCTTCGGTTCCGGATTTTTCTGGCCCGGACGGGGGAAGTAATAGTGAACGAAACCCTTGCCGGCATCGCTCTTGCCGACGGCAACGATGTCGCGATACAGATAGGTGCCGTTGGCATCCTTGAAGTCCGCCATATTCTTGCCGTTAGTTTGCGGCGCGGCGGGATTCATGACGACAATGGCGTCGAGGTTGATGATGGACAAATAACCGGTCTCGCCAAAACGCATGCTCTTGATGACGGCACTGGCCTGCTTTTGCGCCTCGTCCTTCGTCAAGGCGCCGCTGGCGGCGAGGTCGCCGAACATCTTGACGGCGCCCAGGCCCAAGTCGGCGGCATTGCTCAGGTCGGCGCTGCGCTCTTCGATGCGAATCTTGCGAATTTCCAGCGCGTTATAGACAAAAATTACGCTGATGCATATCAGGCTGCAAATCAGGGGAATCCATAACTTCTGCCGAAACGTCAATTTCTTCATGTGCTGTCTCCAACTGTATGTGCGGCAAAGGGGCTTGTTGCTTACTCGGCTCTGCGGCCAGGTATGCGGCGGCGACGGTGCTCTTGCGGCACCGTTCAGACGACCCAGCATACGCTCGAACTAATATTTTTGACAATGCCGGGAAGCAATGTTTTTCCCTTATTGTTGTTAATATGTTGCAATAATTAATATTGCGCTGCAATAAAAACGTATGCAGATAGGCTGCCGCAAAACAGCCGAGGGTAGCGCGCCTGTGTCAAAATGCGCACCGGATACACGATGAATCACGAAAGAACAGCATGACCAAGAATGAAGCCATGAAACGCATCAACGACCGCCTGGGCAAGCCGACCCTGACGGACAAGAACACGCATTTTGCCAGCGTCGCCAGCTATGGCACGGACGAAGGCTGGTGGCTGAAGATTCCCTTCCTGACCTTCAAGCAGGAATTGCACTTCATCCTCAACAATGAAAAGACGAAAAGCTTCCAGCACCTGAAAATCGGCGCCAACCAGATCCTCAGCCCGGGCATGCGGTTTCGCAGCACGGGCGGCGCAGCCGACGCCTTCATGTCGGCCGCAGCGCCAAAACGCCTGGTCGATTTGCTCGACGGCGGCAGCAAGTACAACTTCACCAAGCACTTTGTCAACGATTATCGCTACTGATGCATAGCCTCGCTGCCTGAGGGTAGTCACGGCGATGTGCGGCAAGATCGCGGCGGCCCCAGACGGGGGGAAAGCGGTGACAGCGCATTGCAGGCGGACGCCGTCAGGGCGGCGTCGAGTATAAGAAAAGGCGAGAAAATGCGGCAGGCGCTGCCCCGGCAGCCCCTTGCATGACTACGCTGCCGGCGGGCGGTGCGCGCGCACTAGCAGCGCAGAAATCGACACGCTGGAACTCGCTTCCGGCCAGGCATCGCCGGGGCCGAACCAGCGCGCCTCGGCGATCTCATTGTCGTCCAGGCGAATCTCGCCATCGAGGTAATCGGCCGTAAACGCGATCATCAGCGAATGCGGGAACGGCCAGGACTGGCTCATGAAGTATTGCAAGTTATGCACGCGCAAGCCCACCTCTTCCATCACTTCGCGGTGCACGGCTTCCTCGATCGATTCGCCCGCTTCCAAAAAACCGGCAAGTGGGCTGAAACGCTGCGATGGCGAGTGCTTGTGCATGGCCAGCAACACTTGCTCGCCCTTGCGTATGAGCACCATCATGGCCGGCGAAATGCGCGGGTACGCCAGCATGCCGCAGGCGGCGCACGTGAAGCAGCGTTCACCGCGCGTGCGCTGCATGGGCGTGGCGCAGACACCGCAATGGCGGTGCGTGCGCGCCCACTCGGCCAGTTGCGCGGCGCGACTGGCCAGGCCCAGCAAGGCATCATCGACGGCATTGAAAAGCGCGCGCATGCCGTGCCAGGCCAGGGGGCTATCGGCGGGCAGCGACTCCTCATCGGTCCAGACGGTCTGGCAATAGCGGCCCTGCCACAGACCCACGGGCTGCGCGCGGTCGACGCCGACGGCGATACCCAGTACAGCCACCTCGGCGGCAGTGGGCAAGCGCAATTGCGGCGTATGCAACAGCAAGCGCCCGCGGTGAAAGACAAACGTGAGTATCTCGGTGGCGGCCGGAGCCGGTTCGGGCGCATCGATCAGCGCGACAAAGGCATCGGGAGTATGCAGCATGCTGGGATGAGGTTGGTCAAGGTTGCTTATGATACTCCCAAGATACTCCCAGGATACTCCCGCGCCAGGAGGCTTGCGCATATAGCAGCGGCCGGCCAGCAACGCAAGCACTCATACGCCATGCGGGTATTTTTTTTGGCGGCATCGCCAATCCGTTGCGTAAACGATACTGATAACGATTCTCATTTACGAAACGACTCCCATTTATTACAATATGTCTATTCCGTCTCCGTCGCCAGCCACTTGCCCGCGTGCCAACACCGCGTCGCAGAGCCAGCCAGGAACCACTACCCTGAACTTATCGAGAGAGCAATATGGCAATCAAGAGCCGCAAAAACGCCCCTACCCGCTTCAACCAGCACCTCGGCGCCGCCCTGGCCGTGATGCTGCTGCCCGTCGCCGCCCAGGCGGCCGACCCGGCCGGCCAGAGTGCCCCGGCAGCGCAGCAAACCCTGAACGAAATCAAGGTCGTGGGTTCCAAGGAAAATGATTTCAAGGCTGAAAAAGCCTCGTCGCCAAAATACACGGAAGAGCTGGTCAATACGGCGCAAACCATCGTCGTCATCAAGAAAGAATTGATCGAGCAGCAAGGCGCGCTGACCCTGACGGATGCGCTGCGCAGCACGCCGGGCGTGGGCACCTTCTTCCTCGGCGAAAACGGTAACACCAACACCGGCGACGCCGTCTACATGCGCGGCTTCGATGCGTCTAGCAGCATCTATGTCGATGGCGTGCGCGACGTGGGTTCCATCTCGCGCGACGTCTTCAACATCGAACAGATCGACGTACTCAAGGGCCCTGCGGGCACGGACAGCGGCCGCGGTTCGCCTACCGGCTCGATCAACCTGGTCAGCAAGACCGCCACCATGGAGAACTCGTTCAACTCCCTGCTGACAGCCGGTAGCGGCAAGCAAAAGCGCGCCACGGCTGATGTGAACCGCGTCCTCGACAGCGATACGGGCACGGCCATGCGCCTGAACCTGATGACGCAAGACAGCGGCAGCCCGGCGCGCAATGAAGTCACCAACAAACGCTGGGCCTTCGCACCGACCGTCACCTTCGGCATCGGCAAGCCAACGCGCGTCACGGCCAGCTACCTGCACGTGGACCAGGACAATATACCCGACGGCCTCGTGCCGACCATCGGCTTGCCAGGCTACTCGACGCCAGACACCGTCTCGAAGACGAATCCGGTCGTACGTACCTTCCTGAACAGCGCAGCGCGCGTCGATCCAAAGAATTTCTACGGTTCCGTCGCCGATTACGACAAGATCAAGGCCGACATGGGCACCTTGCGCATCGACCATGATTTCTTGCCCAACGTGCAAATCCAGAACACCACGCGCTACGGCAAGACCAAGCAAGACTACCTGCTGACAGCCTTCATGGGCAACACCGCCAACCTGAAAACGCCGGTCGCCAACGATCCGTCGAGCTGGACCCTGGCACGCTCGCTGCCCACCGTGAAGGACCAGGAAAATACGATTTTGACCAACCAAACCGTGGTCAGCGCACAATTCGACACGGGCGTGCTGAAGCACTCCGTGGTGGCCGGCGCCGAGTTCACCAGCGAAAAGCAGACCAACTACGGCTATGTCGCCGCCAGCCTGGGTACCTTGCCGGCTGCCAATCTGTACAATCCAAACCCGCATGACACCGTCACCGGCCGCAATCCCGTGCGCAGCGGCGCCTTCACCCAAGGCGAATTCAACACGCAAAGCGTGTATCTCTTCGACACCATCAAGTTCGGCGACAAGTGGATCTTCAACGGCGGCGCGCGCTTCGACCATTTCAACACCACCTATGACGCCGTCGCTTTGCAAACAGCCGTGACCGCGCCTGCGGTACAGCCATTGCCAGTGGGCACGCCGATTCCCACCCATTTGACCCTCAGCGATACCTTAGCCAACGGCAAGATCTCGGCCCTGTACAAGCCGACGCCGGACAGCAGCGTATATGCCTTGCTGGCCACGTCAAAAGCGCCACCGGGCACTAACTTTACCCTGAGCGCCGGCGCCAGCAGCGCACAAAACCCGAAATATGACCCACAGGAAACCATCACCAAGGAAATCGGCACCAAGTGGGACTTCCTGAAACAAAAACTGTCGTTGTCGGCCGCCGTCTACCAGACCACCGTCAAGAATGAAGTGGAACAAGATCCCGTCGACAAAATCTACTATCAGACTGGCAAGAAGCGCGTGCAGGGTATCGAGATCGGCATGGTCGGCGAAGTCATGCCTAACTGGCTGGTCAGCGCCGGCTATGCGCGCATGAACACCCGGATCGAGTCGAACAGAGTCGCCAGCGTCACTGCCAGCGGCATCAATAACCTCACCTACACGCCGAAACAATCGTTCAGCAGCTGGACCTCGTACACCATGCCGTTTGGCCTGAAAATCGGCGGCGGCGCGCGTTACGTGGGAGAAATGCTGCGCGGCATCGATGGCGCCGTCGGCACCCCGGCCCGCGTGGATGGGTACTGGGTCTTCGACGCCATGGCAACCTATAGCGTCAACAAGAACCTCGACTTGCAGTTGAACGCCTACAACCTGGCCGACAAGACCTATGTGGCAGCCATCAACAAGTCTGGCTTCCGCTACACCCCAGGCCAGCCGCGTTCGTTCAGCCTGACGGCGAATATGAAGTTCTAAGATCGATACAACACGTATTGCGCCATACCAAGCCCCTCTTCGGAGGGGCTTTTTTATTGTCCTGATAATCTTGTCTTTTTGGCGCAGGCACAGCCTGTCGCCACTAACGTATGAAAAGTCATACGGCGATGCCTGAGCGCGTCCAATATTTCGCGCAAGCAGCCTAAGCTGCAACATCCTTACAACAAAAAAGCTCACTTAAATCAACAACTTAAGAAGTTAGATCCGAAAGAAGCATTTCAGGCATATCCTTTGCTATGTACAGGTTTTGCTGCAAATAATCGCTAGTACGCAAGGGCTTGTTTCTGAGAAATATTGACTCCAAGCTTGAGTTGCTCGCAATCAATAATCCGCTCACAGCGGCGCTTCACCGGAGGAGTCCACATGAAAAAGAAACGGCCATTAACCCTGTACATCCTGATTGCCATGATCCTCGGCATTGCCGTCGGTTATGGATGCAATACTGCCTTCCCCGACGCCAAGCTCAGCGCTCAGATCGCTGGCAATATTTCCATCGTCACCGATGTCTTCTTGCGCCTGATCAAGATGATCATTGCGCTGCTGGTATTTTCCACCCTGACAGTCGGTATCGCCCACATGGGCGACGGCAAGACAGCGGGCCGCATCGGCTTGAAAGCCATGTGCTGGTTCGTCGTTGCCTCGCTCGTTTCGCTGGCGTTGGGCATGGTGCTGTCGAACCTGATGCAGCTGGGTACCAACCTGGGCTTGCCATTGCCTGACGTACACGCTTCGACCAATTTGAAAACGGCGGCCTTCACTTTGAAAGATTTCTTCACGCACCTGGTGCCGAAGTCGCCGATCGAAGCCATGGCCAACAATGAAATCTTGCAAGTGCTGGTGTTCTCGATCTTCTTCGGCGGCGCACTGGCCGGCCTGGGCGAATCGGGCAAGACGCTGACGGCCGTTGTCGATCAGCTGGCACAAGTCATGCTGCGCATCACCGGCACCATCATGAACCTGGCCCCACTGGCCGTGTTCGCCGCCATGGCCTCCGTCATCACCACCCACGGCCTGGGCGTACTGGTCACGTTTGCCAAGTTCATGGGCGGCTTCTACCTGGGCTTGCTGTGCCTGTGGATCTTGCTGATCGGTGCCGGCTTCATCGTCATCGGCCCGCGCGTCTTCAAGCTCGTCGGCCTGATCCGCGAACCATTCCTGCTGGCATTCTCGACGGCCAGCTCGGAAGCGGCTTATCCAAAATTGCTGACGGCGCTCGATCAGTTCGGCGTGGACCGTAAGATTTCCAGTTTTGTGTTGCCTATGGGCTACTCCTTCAATCTCGATGGCTCGATGATGTACTGCACCTTTGCCGTCCTGTTCATTGCGCAAGCCTACGGTATCGACCTGTCGGTCGGCACGCAAATCACCATGCTGCTGCTGCTGATGCTGACCTCGAAAGGCATGGCAGGCGTGCCGCGCGCCTCGCTGGTGGTGATTGCCGCTACCCTGAACCAGTTCAATATTCCGGAAGCGGGCCTGCTGCTGCTGATGGGTGTCGACCAATTCCTCGACATGGGTCGCTCGGCCACCAACGCGGTCGGCAATGCCGTCGCCACGGCCGTCGTCGCCAAGTGGGAAGGTGGCCTGGCCACCGAAGAAGAAGCAGCTGCGGCCAACGCCGCCAACCAGAACACGGAAAGCCATTGGGGCGAAGCTGACCACGCTAGCAAAGCCTGATAGCGCCATGGCCCGTCACAAGCGGGCCATTTATTTGTTGTCCATGTTGAGTAACAAGCAGTCAGGTAGTGCGATCAGTAGTCATTCCAACTTACGAGAGAGATTTTCATGAAAAAAATCCTGTTTACCCTGCTGGCCCTTGGCGCAGCTTCCGGCGGTGCCCTGGCGCAATCGAGCGTCAACATCTACGGCGTGGCCGATGCGGGCCTGGTGTTCGACAAAGACGCGGCCGGCGATCGCGTGAACCGCGTCGCCTCGGGCGTGGCCTCCGGTTCGCGCATCGGCTTCAAAGGCAAGGAAGACCTGGGCGGCGGCCTGGCAGCCACCTTCGTGCTGGAAAGCGGTTTCAATATCGATACCGGTACCTCGGGCCAGGGCGGCCGGCTGTTCGGCCGCCAAGCCTACGTCGGCCTGACCGGCAGCGCCGGCGCCGTCACGCTGGGCCGCCAGTATTCTCCGTACTACCTGGCCCTGCGCGACGTGGCCGATCCGTTTGTCATCGGCCTCGCTGGCACGGCGTCGAACATTATGGCGACGAATTACCGCGTCGATAACATGCTGCAATACAGCACGCCGACCTGGAACAAGCTGTCGGGCGAACTGGCGTATGGCTTTGGCGAAGTACCCGGCGACAATGCAAAAAACCGCAGCATGGGCGGTGCCATGCACTACATCGACGGCCCGCTGAACGTGACCCTGACGCACCACCGCGCGGAAGATTTGCAGGCCAAGCAAAAGCGCAACACCCTGCTGGCCACGCGCTATGACTTTGGCGTGCTGCAAGGTAACTTCGGCTATGCCGACAACCGCGCCATCGACAGCAGCAAGAGCAACGACATCCTCGTTGGCTTCAGCGCCCCGTTCGGCGCCACCAAGCTGGTCGCGTCGTACATCCGTCACAACGACAAGAGCAAGGCTAACCGTGACGCCCAGCAGTGGGCCATCGGCGCGTTCTACGCCCTGTCCAAGCGCAGCGACCTGTACACCGGTTACGGTCACATCAGCAACAAGAACGGCGCCACCTTCGTCGTCGGCAATGCCACCGACGATGGCACCGGCACCAGCGGCTTTAACCTGGGCATGCGTCATACTTTCTAATCGCGGCTAGTGACAGCGCAGGCCGCCGGATGCATATCCGGCGGCTTTTTTATTTCCGCAATTACTTAAATGCGATACTGTGGGTTCTTGCAAGTTGGCAACTGATTTTATGCATAGCAGTAATAAACCCTCCCTTTCCTGGCGCCAGCGCCTGTCGCAACGCTCGGCCCGCGAAACGCTGGCCTGGGGCGTGGTGCTGGCCGCCTGCCTGGCCACCGTCTGGCTCGTGTATTTCTGGACCGAACGCATCGCCATCGACAAGCTGCAAGCGAGCGGCGCGCAGCGCCTCGAGGTGTACGTCAGCAGCCTGGAAAATGCGCTGGAAAAATACGACTTCCTGCCCAAGACCCTGGAACTGAACCGCGACGTCATCCGCTTGCTGCAGCACCCGGAAGACCCGGCGCTGGTCGATACGGTCAACCATTATCTGGAGCAGATGAATGCCCAGGCGAAATCATCGACGATTTTTATCAGCAACCTCGACGGTAACACGCGGGCCGCCAGCAACTGGCAGCAAGACGACAGCTTTATCGGCGACAATATTTCCTTCCGGCCCTACGCCCAGGATGCCCTGCGCGGCACGCCCGGCCGCTTCTACGGCGTGGGTACGACACGGCTGGAGCCAGGCTACTTCTTTGCCCACGGCATCTACCAGAATGGACGCATGCTGGGCCTGGCAACGGTGAAGGTAAACCTGGAAACCCTGGAAAAACGCTGGGTGCAGGGTGCCGACAAGGTGATGCTGGCCGATGAGCACGGCGTGATCTTCCTCAGCTCCATGGCGGACTGGAAGTACAAAACCTTGGCGCCGCTGTCACCCGCCGTCGTCGAAGAGCTCAAGCGCACGCGCCAGTATTACTCGAAGCAGCTGGCAGCCATCCCCTTCGTTTCCGACCGCCAGCTGGGCAATGGGGCGCGCGTGATCAGCGTGCGCGAACAGGAACACGCCGATAGGCCAACGAAGACCAGTTCGAGCGTGATGACGCAGATCAAGCTCAAGTCCCCGCAAGGCTGGACCTTCATCTATTTGTCCGACCTGGCGCAGGCCAAGGCCAGCGCGCGCGCGGCGGCGGCTTTCTCCTGCGTGCTACTGGGCTTTTTCATGCTGCTGTTCTTTTACCTGCGCCAGCGCCGCGCAGCCGTGACGCAAAAATTGCGTGCCCGCGAAGACCTGCAGCATGCCTATGACAACCTGGAAGCCATGGTCGAAGAACGCACCGCAGAACTGCATGCCATGACGCAAAGCCTGAGCCAGGAAATCGAGGTGCGCAGCAAGGCTGAGCAGAAACTCCACATCACGCAAAATGAACTGTTTCAGGCTGGCAAGATGGCTGTGCTGGGCCAGATGTCAGCCAGCATCACGCATGAATTGAACCAGCCGCTGACGGCGCTGCGTACCATGTCTGACAATGCCGTCATCCTGCTGGAACGGGGTCGGCTCGACGATGCGCGGCGCAATCTGGCGAAGATTTCGCAAATTGCAGCCAGGATGGGAACCATTACAGGTCAATTGAAGATTTTTGCGCGCAAGTCGACCACCAGCCTGACGTCCGTCTCGATTCCCACGGCGATCAGCAACGCCCTGTTTCTGGTCGAACGGCGGCTGCAGGTTGAAAATGTACGTTTCACCCTGCACCTGCCGCCGGAAGACATTTTCGCCATGTGCGAAAGCAACCGCCTGGAACAGGTGCTGGTGAACCTGTACGCCAATGCGCTCGACGCCATGAACGGCAGCGACGTGCGCAGCCTGCGCGTGTGCGTCGAATGCACGCCGGAGCGCGTCCTGATCCATGTAGCCGATACGGGGCCGGGCCTGTCGACGGAAGTGTACGAGCACCTGTTCGAACCGTTCTTCACGACAAAACCGCAAGGATTGGGACTCGGTCTGGGTCTGGCCATTTCGGACCAAATCACGCGCCAGTTCGGCGGCCTGCTGCGCGCCGAAAACGCCCCCGGCGGCGGCGCCGTCTTCACCATCGAACTACAGATTGCAACGCAGGAGGAAAAACATGTTTGACGGCTTGAAGGTATTGCTGGTCGAAGACGACCCCACCGTACGCGAAGGCAGCGAACAGGCCCTGCAGCTGGCCGGCCTGGACGTGCTGGCATTCCACTCGGCCGAGCTGGCGTATAAACTGCTGACGCCGGATTTCCCCGGCATCGTGGTCAGCGACGTGCGCCTGCCCGGCATGAGCGGCCTCGAATTGCTGCAAGCGATCAAGACGCTCGATGCCAACCTACCCGTGATCCTCGTTACCGGCCACGGCGACATCACCATGGCCGTACACGCCATGCGCACGGGCGCCTACGATTTCATCGAAAAACCCTACTCATCCGAGCAACTGGTCGACGTCATCCTGCGCGCGCTGGAAACGCGGCGATTGACCCTGGAAGTGCATAAGCTGCGCCGCCAGCTCGAAGACGGCGGTGGCATCGAGGCGCGCTTACTGGGTAATTCGATGGCGATGCGCGACATACGGCGCCTGATACTCGACGTAGCAAACGAACCGGCCGACGTGCTGATCTATGGAGATACGGGCACGGGCAAGGAAATGGTGGCCCGCTGCCTGCACGACTTCAGCCACCGCCGCAAGCACAACTTCGTCGCCGTCAATTGCGGCGCGATTCCTGAGAGCATTTTTGAAAGCGAGGTCTTCGGCCACGAGCCGGGCGCGTTCACGGGCGCGGCCAAGCGCCAAGTGGGCAAGATCGAGCACGCGGACCAGGGCACTTTTTTCCTCGACGAAATCGAAAGCCTACCCCTGTCGCTGCAAGTGAAATTGCTGCGCGTGCTGCAGGAACGCTATATCGAACGGCTCGGTTCCAACGTGCCCACACCCGTCGATGTGCGCGTCATCGCGGCGGCCAAGCTGGACCTGGAAGACTTGTCGCAGCAGCAGAAATTCCGCAGCGACCTGTACTACCGCCTGAATCTGATCGTGCTGCATCTGCCGCCTTTGCGCGAACGGCGCGAAGACATTCCGATCCTGTTCGAGCACTTCGTGCTGGCCGCCGCGGCCCGCTACAACCGCGCCGCGCCCGTGGTCTCCAGCGCACAAATGCGCAACCTGATGGCCCATTCCTGGCCCGGCAATGTGCGCGAACTGCGCAACATCGCCGACCGCTTCGTGCTGGGCATCGCCGGCGGCGCCTCGAGCCTGTTGGCGGGCGGCCAGGCCAGTCCCTTGTCGCTGGCGGAACAGGTCAACGGCTTCGAACGCGCGCTGATCGAGCAGGAACTGCGCACTTATTCAGGCAACGTCAGCGAAGTGAGCGCAGTGCTCGGCTTGCCGAAACAAACCTTGTATCACAAGATGCAAAAGTACAACTTGGTGGCCGAAGAGTTCAGGTAAGCACGCCGATACGGCCCGTGCGCACAGCCTTGCTCATCGTCGTAGGCTTGCAAGCCCACGCGCTGCCCGAGTTGACGATCAGGCGCCGATCGGCCAGGCGTCGCCGGCGCGGCATGTGCGTGTGGCCGTACAGGATCAATGCCGCGTTCGGCCACCGCATCCGGCGTGGCCGCGCGGCTGCCTTGCGGCGTGGCGCTGTCGAGAAAATGCACGAGGTCACTTTTTGGGGTGTCATGCACGAGCAGCGCAGCCTGGCGCAGACGCAAGCTGGCCAGGCTTAAGTAGCAGCTGTGACGCGTGGTAGGACAAATCCGACGGCAACTTGCGCCGTGCGGCTACGTAATTCACATGTCAGCATTGCTACCATTTCCTCATTGCATTACATCCATAGGCCGCACCAGCGTCGCGGCCCAGCCATCATCTTTTCGAGGAGTAGTCCTATGTTTGTTGCGTCCGTCCCCGCCCGCCTGTCACGCCCCCGTTTTCAGCATCTCGCCTTGCGCAGCACCATGCTGCTGGGCGTGCTGGGCATGGCCATGGCGAGCGCCACGGCGCGGGCCGAGCCTTCGCCGGCACTAGACCGTGTCAGTCTCTCGGTGGGGGCGTTTTACGCCGATCCGCGCATCAATATCGGCGCCGACACACAGTTCGGCCGCATCGACGCGCCCGAATCGAAGTCCAGCCCTACCACCATCCCGCGCATCAAGGCAGACTTGCTGATCGGCGACCGCCATGGCCTGGCGTTCGACTACTACCGCTACGACAAATCCTACACGCCTAGCCTGACGGGCGCGAGCATCATCAATGGTCAGCCCGTCACAGGCACGGCCACGGCACATACCGATTTACAGCTGGACCTGGCCAAGCTGGCCTATCAATGGTGGCTAGGTAGCGGCAACGACAGTTTCGGCATCGGCCTGGGCGCCGCCTACTACCACGCCAGCCTGAACGGCACGGCCACCGGCGTCGTCAATGGCGCAACAGCCACGGCGAGCGATTCCATCGGCGAGCACGCGTTCGCGCCGCTGCTGGAAGTGGGCTGGCGCCACGCCTTCACGCCGGACTTGCGCATGTATGCGGAAGTGTCGGGCATCAAGAAAAATGGCGGGCGCATCAACGGCCACATCTTCGGTGGCAATATCGGCGTGGAATGGTTTCCGTTCAAGAACATCGGTTTCGTGGCCGATTACGGCATCTCGAAAATCAAGCTGCACCGCGACAGCGAACGCGATGCCGACCTGGACATTCGCCTGGCGGGACCGTCGGCGTATGTGAAAGTACGCTTCTAAACCAACTCAGGCCGCCGGTTTCAGCAGGTAGCGCTGAAACTGCGGCAAGGCAGGCTCATCGTGGGTCTCGATCCTGGCAAACGGCAGGCGCGCAAACGCCTGCTGCCAGAAGGCACACGCATGCGCATCGGCGCGAAACATCGCCACCAGCCACGTCTGCGCGCTGCCCAGCAGCACCCTGCGCACCACTTCCAGCGCCACGCCCCGGCGTCGGTGTTTCTTCAGAACAAAAAATTCGCTGAATTCCTGCACGGCCAGTCCGCCCGCCATGCCAGGCTCGGTGAGGAAAAAGCCCGCCAGTTCGCCATCGACCTCGATCCAGCTGGCAGTGTGGCCCGCTGCATGCACAGACGACGCCAGCCCCGCATCGCACACGTCATAACGACCATCAGCCAGCCGCGCCTCACCGCTTCAGGCGTGTCATAACAGTAGAGTTAAACAGCGGCGCCAATGCCGCCTCCTCGCCTGCGGCAATGGCGCGCAAGGCGATGATCTTGTGTATGGCATCCATAAAAAACGTTCTTCAGCGTTACGTCGAGCCGGTAGGCGATCTTATCACCGTCACTCATCCCCAACTGGGGCATTTCATGCCCGTCTTTCCGCCACCGGTCGCAGAAAGATTACTTTTTTCCAATTGCTTATATATTATTTCCTTTAAATAACATCCGCCATCGCGGTTGACAGAAAACAAGGGCGATCGCCTTCCACAGACCGGCAGACGGATATCTGCCGGCTTTTTTAGACCCAAGCTCTGGAGAGTGCTGCACATGCTATCGATCAAACAGTTGAACAAAACGTATGCCAATGGCGTCAAGGCCATCAATGATGTCAGCCTGGAAATTCCCAACGGAATGTTCGGCTTGCTGGGACCGAATGGCGCAGGAAAGTCTTCGCTGATGCGTACCATTGCCACATTGCAAGATCCCGACAGCGGCAGCATCCATTTCGATGGCCTCGACGTGCTCAAGGACAAGGCTGGCTTGCGCCGCCAACTCGGCTATCTGCCACAGGATTTCGGCGTGTATCCGAAGGTCAGCGCGGAAACCTTGCTCAACCACTTTGCCGTCTTGAAAGGGCTGACGGAAAAGGGCCCGCGCAAGGAAGCCGTAGAAGCCTTGCTGCAACAAACCAATCTGTGGGAAGCGCGCAAGCGCAACCTGGGCACGTATTCGGGCGGCATGCGCCAGCGCTTCGGCATCGCCCAGGCCCTGCTGGGCGCGCCGCGCCTGGTGATCGTCGATGAGCCCACGGCGGGCCTGGACCCGGACGAACGCAACCGCTTCCTGAACCTGCTGGCGAAGATCGGCGAGCAAGTGGTAGTGATCCTGTCGACGCACATCGTCGACGACGTGACAGACCTGTGCCCGCGCATGGCCATGATCGTCAAGGGGCAGGTGCTGGTGCAGGGCGAGCCGCAGGCGGCCATAGCCACCTTGCACGGCAAGGTCTGGCGCCGCAGCGTCACGACGCAAGAACTGGCGCACTACCAACAAACCTTGAACGTGCTGTCGACGCGCCTGGTGGGCGGCAAGCCGCAAATCAATGTGTTTGCCGACAGCCAGCCCGACAGCGGCTTCGTACAGATCGCCGCCGACCTGGAAGACGTGTACTTCCTGCACGTGCGCAACGCTGCCCGCCCCGGTGCCGCCGCGCCGGCCGCAGTCGCAGTCGCCGCATAAGGGGCCGCCATGTGGAAGGAATTTTTCAAGTTTGACCTCGGCTATCAGCTGAAACAGCCGCTGCTGTGGGTGTTTGCCGTCATCCTGGCCCTGATGGCCTTTGGCGCCACCACCAGCGACTCGGTGCAGATCGGCGGCGCCATCGGCAACATCAACCGCAACGCCCCCACCGTGGTGGCGCAGATGCTAGGCATCTTCAGCCTGCTGGCGATGCTGCTCGTCACCGTCTTCATCGCCGGCGCCGTGCTGCGCGATAGCGAAGTCGGCATGGCCGACATGCTGTTCGCCACGCCCATGCGCAAGTGGGACTACCTGTTCGGCCGCTTCGCCGCCGGCTTTGCCGCCTGCCTGGTGATCTTCATCGCCATTGCCCTGGCCACCATGCTCGGTCCCATCATGCCCTGGGTCGATGCGCAGCGCGTGGGCGCCTTCTCGCTGCACACCTACGCCTGGAGCTTTGCCGTCATCGTCATCCCGAACCTGCTCTTCATCGGCGCCCTGCTGATGCTGCTGGCCGCTACCACGCGCTCGATGATGCTCGTGTATGTGGGCGTGCTGGGCTTTTTCGTGCTGTGGGCCATGGCCGGCGTGTTTACGCGCGACATCAACAATGAATGGTATGCCGTCCTGCTCGACCCGTTCGGCGTGCGCGCCTTCGGCCGCATGACGCGCTACTTCACTGCCGCCGAGTCGAATGCCAGCCTGCCGCCCCTATCTGGCTACCTGCTGGCCAACCGCGCCCTATGGCTGGGCATCACAGTCGTGCTGTTTGCCGCCACCGTGCTCCTCTTCAAGCCGCAGCGCACGGGCACTGGCAAGCGCCTGTTCGGCAAGCACAAGGCACAGGCGGGCGCGCCAGCCGTCGCCGCGCCGCTGCACCTGCCGCGCAGCATCCCCACGTTTACCGCGGCGACAGCCTGGCGCCAGTGGTGGCAAATCCTGCGCTTCGACGCAGCGGGGGTCTTCAAGAGCCTGCCCTTCCTCGTCATGCTGCTATTCGGCGTCCTCAACCTGGTCGCCGGCTCCAGCATGGCCAAGAACATGTATGGCACGGCCGTGTATCCGATGACGCACCTGATGTTGCAAAGTATTAGCGACAGCTTCAGCTTCCTGTTGATCATCATCGTCACCTTCTATGCGGGCGAACTGATCTTCAAGGAGCGCCAAGTGAAGATCGCCGACGTCAGCGATGCCATGCCCGTGCCCAGTTGGGTGCCCCTGCTGGCCAAATGCACGGCCTTGGTCGGCGTCATCGCCGGCTACCTGCTGGCAGGCGTCATCACGGCCATTGGCTTCCAGCTCGTCAAGGGCGGCGCCCCCGTGGAACTGGGCCTGTACCTGCAAGGCACCTTGCTCGCTGCCCTCTTCTTTGTGCTGATGGGCTTGTGCGCGCTTAGCCTGCAAGTGTTGTCGAATAACAAGTTCATCGGCTATTTGCTGGTGATCTTGCTGATGGTGGCGCAAGCCGTACTGAGCATGCTGCACCTGGAACACAATCTGTACGCCTTCGGCGGCATGCCGGCCATCAAGTATTCGGACATGAATGGCTACGGCCATTTCCTGACGGGCTGGGCCTGGTTCGCGCTGTACTGGAGCTTGTTTACCGTCGCGCTGGTGATGCTGGCGCAGGCGTTCTGGGTGCGCGGCCTGTGCGCCGACTGGCGCGCGCGCGTACGCCTTGCGCGGCAACGCCTGAACGGCCGCGCCGGTGCTGCGCTGGCCACAGTCATGCTGTGCTGGGCAGGCACCGGTGGTTGGATCTTCTACAACACGAATGTGCTCAACCAGTACGTGCCATCGAACATCAGCATGGACAGGCAGGCGCGCTACGAGAAATTGTACAAACAATACAAGGACTTGCCGCAGCCAAAAATTACCGATGTCCAGGCCGATGTGGATATATATCCTGAACAACGTAAAGTGTTGATCAAGGGCCACTACGTGCTACAAAACAAGACAGCACAGCCGCTCGACACCCTGCGCATCCAGCGCAACCCGGATCTGGAAACGCACTGGTTGAACTTGCCTGAGCATAAGGTGATGCTGGACGACAAGGAACTCGGTTTCAGTATCCTCAAGCTGGCCCAGCCCCTGGCGCCGGCTGCCACCCTGCCGCTGGACTTCACGGTGGAGCTCACGCACCAGGGTTTCACCAACGACGGCGCGCCGGACCAAGTCAACCTGAACGGCAGCTTCTTCAACAACCATGCCTTCTTTCCCCACTTCGGCTATGCGCAGGACATGGAGTTGACGAACCGCAATGAGCGGCGCAAGCGGGGCCTGGGCGAACCGCAGCGCATGGCCAAGCTGGAAGATGCGTCCGCGTATGGCAACACGGTATTGGGAGGCGATGCCGACTGGGTCCATTTCGACACCACCGTCTCGACCAGCGGCGAGCAGATAGCGCTGGCGCCTGGCTACCTGCAGGCAAGCTGGGAAAAAGATGGCCGCCGCTATTATCGCTACAAGATGGACCAGCCGATGCTGCCCTTCTTCGCCTACCTGTCGGCGCGCTGGGAAGTCAAAAAAGGCGCGTGGCAGGGCTTGCCGATCGAAATTTATTTCGATAAAAAGCATGGCTACAACACGGATCGCATGATTACCTCCGTGCAAAAGTCGCTCGACTACTACAGCACCCAGTTCACGCCCTACCAGCACAAGCAGGTGCGCATCCTGGAGTTCCCCGGCTACCAGAGCTTCGCGCAATCGTTCGCCAACACGATTCCCTACTCGGAAGGCATCGGTTTCATCGCCGACCTGCGCGACAAGGACGATATCGACTATGTGTTCTACGTCACGGCGCATGAAATGGCGCACCAGTGGTGGGGCCACCAGGTGATCGGCGCCAACGTGCAGGGCGCCAGCATGCTGATGGAATCGCTGTCGCAGTACTCGGCGCTGATGGTGATGGAAAAGGAATACGGCCGCAATAAAATGCGCCGCTTCCTGCGCTATGAACTGGACCGCTACCTTAGCGGGCGCGGCGGCGAAGCCATCGAGGAACAGCCGCTGGCGCGCGTGGAGGGACAGCAATACATCCACTACAACAAGGGCAGCCTGGTGTTTTACCGCCTGCGTGACGACATCGGCGAAGAAGCGCTGAACCGTGCCCTGAAACGCTATCTGCAAGACAAGGG
Organism: Janthinobacterium sp. CG_23.4; assembly: GCF_029892305.1. Lineage (NCBI taxonomy): Bacteria > Pseudomonadati > Pseudomonadota > Betaproteobacteria > Burkholderiales > Oxalobacteraceae > Janthinobacterium > Janthinobacterium sp. CG_23.4. The sequence continues at coordinate 4,636,866 of NZ_JARXUX010000001.1, forward strand.
CTACCAGCAGGCACCCTTCACCACCGCGCGCGAACTGCTGGCCTACATCCGCGCCGAAGCACCGCAGGACAAGCAGGCGCTGATCACGGACCTGTTCGAGAAAATCGTCTTTTACGATAACCGTGTCACGCAAGCGAGCGCCGTGAAACGCCCCGATGGCCAGTGGGATGTCACCATGCAGCTGCATCTGGCCAAGCTGGAGTCCGACGGCAAGGGCAAGGAAAGCCCACGCGCTTATGACGAGCCGGTGGAAATCGCCATCTTCGCGCGCCCTGCGGGTGGCAAGGAAAAGGATGAAAAAGTCCTGTTCACGGACAAGCGCGTGTTGTCGGGCCGCGACCCGCTCATCACCATCACGGTCAAGGACAAACCGTTTGAAGTGGGCGTCGATCCGTATAACAAGATGATCGATCGCGTCTCGCGCGATAACCGCAAGGAAGTCAGTTTCAATTAAGGCTTTAATGCAAGCTTGAGCCAACGCAAACCGGTCGCGCATTCGATGAGTGCGCGACCGTTTTTTTTGTGCAATCAAGCCGAGGCATACTGGTCATGCCCGCTGCCGTACAAACGCATGGCAGCAGTTGGCATAAGATCGACGGCACGGCCATCGCCTGGTTTTTATCCACGTTGATCGCGACATTGCATATGCTGCCTCGTCACCTGCCCATCCGCGCCAGACTGCTGCTGATGGGCCTGGTATTCATGACACCCGCATGTAGCACCTATTCTATGCGTAAGGAGAACGTCGCCAAAAAAAAGCCTGCTTCACTGAAGAAGCAGGCTTTTTATGAGCAGTGTCTGACAGAAAGCATCAGGACGGCGTACTTAGAACGGAATATCGTCATCCATGTCCGAGAAGTTCGGCGCTGGCTTCGGTGCCGGGCGTGGCGCCGGTGCCGGGGCTGGACGTGGGGCAGGCGCCTGGCGTGGGGCAGGCGCGTCGTAGCCGCCACCACCGCCATAGCTCTCATCGCCACCACCGGCGTCGCCGCCCATGCCGGAGCGGCCGCCCAGCATTTGCATCTGTTCCGCGATGATGTCGGTTGCGTACTTCTCGACGCCATCCTTGTCCGTGTATTTACGGGTTTGCAGACGGCCTTCGACGTAGACGGACGAGCCTTTTTTCAGGTATTGGCCGACGATTTCCGCCAGGCGGCCAAAGAATGAGATACGGTGCCACTCTGTCAATTCTTTTTGTTCGCCCGTGTTGCGGTCCTTCGATTTGTACGAAGTGGCCACGGCGATGTTGGCGATCGCGTCGCCGCTAGGCATGTAGCGGATTTCCGGGTCACGGCCCAGATTGCCGACGATGATGACTTTGTTGACTGATGCCATGAATAACTCCTGATGAACTGCAGCGGGAGCCGGTGTCCCGCGCGGTAGTTTAGTGTACTAAACGAGGATTATAAGCGACCACGCGGTGCAAAGCACCCGCTTTCTAATGGACGCCAGCTACCATGCGGCGGCACGTTTTTTTCACGGCAAGGGAAAACAAGGAACTTGAATACTGGTATTATATACAGTGTTTAAACGTCGGTATGTATCTGCATCAAACTTTGTCGGGGCACGTTCGCCTGGCCACGCAATCCGCCTATGGACGCCTCAGGCATGCAGAGCAAAACCCGGCTATAGTAACAAGTTGACCCATTGTGGCTCTTCATCCGCACCCAGGCACAATGCGCCGGCCGCACCACTTACTGAAAGCAAGGCAATCACATGGAACAGATCCGCATTCGCGGCGCTCGCACGCATAACCTCAAGAATATCAATCTCGATTTGCCGCGCAATAAGCTGATCGTGATTACCGGCTTGTCCGGCTCCGGCAAGTCTTCGCTGGCCTTCGATACCCTGTACGCGGAAGGCCAACGCCGCTATGTCGAGTCGCTGTCAGCCTACGCGCGGCAGTTCCTGCAATTGATGGAAAAGCCCGATGTCGACCTGATCGAGGGCCTATCGCCGGCCATCTCCATCGAACAGAAGGCAACATCGCACAACCCACGCTCAACGGTGGGCACGGTGACGGAAATCCACGATTACTTGCGCCTCCTGTACGCGCGCGTGGGCACGCCTTACTGCCCCGACCATCCGGAAAACGCGCTGGCCGCCCAGTCGGTGTCGCAAATGGTCGATGCCGTGCTGGCCATGCCGGAAGACACCAAGCTGATGATACTCGCGCCCGTGGTCGCCAACCGCAAGGGCGAACACGTGGACTTGTTCGAGCAAATGCAGGCGCAAGGCTTCGTGCGCTTTCGCGTGCAGAGCGGCACGCATGCGGCCAAGATCTATGAAGTCGATGACCTGCCGAAATTAAAGAAGACGGAAAAACACACGATCGACGTCGTCATCGACCGCGTCAAGGTGAACCAGGAAATCAAGCAGCGCCTGGCGGAAAGTTTCGAGACAGCGCTGCGCCTGGCAGACGGGCGCGCCATTGCCTACGAAATGGATACCGCGCAGGAACACGTATATTCGAATAAATTCGCCTGCAATGTGTGTGGCTATTCCCTGCAGGAACTGGAACCGCGTTTGTTCTCGTTCAACAACCCGATGGGTGCCTGCCCCGAGTGCGACGGCCTGGGGCACATTGAATTCTTTGACCCGAAACGCATCGTCGCGTTCCCGAACCTGTCGCTGGCGTCAGGCGCCGTCAAGGGCTGGGACCGCCGCAACCAGTTTTATTTCCAGATGCTGTCGAACCTGGCCGCGTATTACGAATTCGATCTGGACATGCCGTTCGAGCAACTGGCATTGAATGCCCAGCAAGCCGTGTTGTACGGTTCCGGCAAGCAAGTGATTCCGTTCACCTATGTCAACGAACGGGGCCGCACCGTCGTCAAGGAACACACGTTCGAAGGCGTGGTCAACAATCTGCAGCGCCGCTACCGCGAGACCGATTCGATGGCCGTGAAGGAAGAACTGGCCAAGTTTATCAATGAAAAATGCTGCCCCTCATGCGATGGCGCGCGCTTGCGCGTGGAAGCGCGCTTCGTCAAGGTCGGCACTGGCAAGCAGCAGCGCGCCATTTATGAAGTAGCGGGAAAACCGCTGCGCGAAACCCTGGAGTTCTTTGAAACACTGACACTGACGGGCGCAAAAAAAGAAATCGCCGACCGCGTGGTAAAAGAAATCATTTCGCGCCTGAAATTTCTCAACAATGTGGGCCTCGATTACCTGTCGCTGGACCGCAGTGCCGACACGCTGTCCGGTGGCGAAGCGCAGCGCATCCGCCTGGCATCGCAAATCGGCTCCGGTTTGACGGGCGTCATGTATGTGCTCGATGAACCGTCGATCGGCTTGCATCAGCGCGATAATGACCGCCTGATCGAAACGCTCAAACATTTGCGCGACATCGGCAACAGCGTGCTCGTGGTCGAGCATGATGAAGACGCCATCCGCACGGCCGACTACATCGTCGACATGGGTATAGGCGCTGGCGTGCACGGCGGCGAAATCATCGCTGAAGGCACGCTGCAAGACATTCTCAAAAACAAGAAATCGCTGACGGCGCAATACCTGAATGGCAAGCTGAAAATCGCTGTACCGTCCAAGCGCCATGCCAGCAATCCGGAAAAGCAGCTGCTCATTACTGGCGCGACGGGCAACAATCTGAAGAAGGTGTCGCTGAGCTTGCCGGTAGGCTTGATGACCTGCGTCACGGGTGTGTCCGGCTCGGGCAAATCGTCGCTGGTCAACGATACTTTATACCCGGCCCTGTCGCGCCATTTGTACGGTTCGCAGACGGAGCCGGCACCGCACGAATCGATCAGCGGCCTGGAACATTTCGACAAGGTCATTTCCGTCGATCAAGCGCCGATCGGGCGCACGCCACGCTCCAATCCGGCAACCTACACGGGCTTGTTTACGCCGATTCGCGATCTGTTCTCTACCGTGCCGACGGCCAAGGAACGCGGTTACAGCGCTGGACGCTTCTCGTTCAACGTGAAGGGCGGCCGCTGCGAAGCATGCCAGGGTGATGGCGTGATCAAGGTCGAGATGCACTTCTTGCCCGACGTCTACGTGCCGTGCGACGTCTGCCACGGCAAGCGCTACAACCGCGAAACGCTGGAAGTGCAATACAAGGGCAAGAACATCACACAAGTGCTGGGCATGACGGTGGAAGAAGCGCATGAATTCTTCAAGCCCGTACCCTTGATCGCGCGCAAGCTGCAAACCCTGCTCGACGTGGGCCTCGGTTACATCAAGCTGGGGCAGAGCGCCACCACCTTGTCGGGCGGCGAAGCGCAGCGCGTGAAACTGTCGCTGGAACTGTCCAAGCGCGATACGGGCCGCACCCTGTACATTCTCGATGAACCGACGACAGGCTTGCACTTCCACGACATCGACTTGCTGATGAAAGTCATCCACCGCCTGCGCGACCAGGGCAACACCCTCGTCATCATCGAGCACAATCTGGACGTCATCAAGACGGCCGACTGGATCGTCGACCTGGGCCCTGAAGGCGGTGCCGGTGGCGGCCAGATCATCGCCACGGGCACGCCGGAAGAAGTGGCCCTGAACCCGGCCAGCGTGACGGGTAAATACCTGGGGCCGCTGCTGAAGCAGTAACGGCGGCAGCACAATAAAAAACGGCGCGGATTGCTGATGCAATCCGCGCCGTTTCTCTTTTTGCTAGCACCCCAGTCATTGCCGGCGTGTCATTTGTCGCACGCCAGTCTTTGCCGGCGTGTTTCTCCCCCACTACTAAACTTTATGCACTCAGCCGCTTTTCCAGCGCAGCCTTGTTATCTGCCAATTCTTGCGGCAGATGATACGCGAGTTTTTCAAACAACTGTGTATGCAATGTCAATTCTTCCACCCACGCAGCCTTGTCGATCGAAGTGATGGTGTCGAACTGTTCTTGCGTGAACGGCAAGCCATCCCAGTTCAGGTCGCCATACTGCGGCGTCGTGCCGAACAGGTTTTCCACACCGCCTGCCTTGCCTTCGATGCGTTCCAGCATCCATTTCAGCACGCGCATATTATCGCCAAAGCCAGGCCAGACGAACTTGCCGGCCTCGTCGGTGCGGAACCAGTTGACGCAGTAAATCTTCGGCAGGGCAGCGGGGTTAACTTTACCCACTTTGACGCCCATGTCCAGCCAGTGCTGGAAATAATCGCTCATGTTATAGCCGATAAATGGCAACATGGCAAATGGATCGCGGCGCACGACACCCATCTGGCCCACGGCGGCAGCCGTCGTTTCGGAACCCATGGTGGCGGCCATGTAGACGCCTTCGACCCAGTTGCGCGCTTCCGTCACCAGCGGTACGGTGGTGGAGCGGCGGCCGCCGAAGATGAAGGCCGAAATCGGCACACCGGCCGGATCGTCCCAGGCAGCGTCGATTACCGGGTTTTGCGTAGCGGCAACAGTGAAGCGCGCGTTCGGGTGCGCCGCCTTGGTGCCGGACGCTGGCGTCCAGTCATTGCCCTGCCAGTCGATCAAATGGCTTGGTGCCTCTTTCGTCAAACCTTCCCACCAGACATCACCATCGTCCGTCAGCGCTACGTTGGTGAAGATGGTGTTGTCGCGCATGGAAGCCATGCAGTTGTAATTGGTTTTTTCGTTGGTGCCCGGCGCCACGCCGAAATAACCGGCTTCCGGGTTGATCGCGTATAGGCGGCCATCGGCGCCCGGCTTGATCCAGGCGATATCGTCGCCGATGGTGGTCACTTTCCAACCGTTAAAACTTGCCGGCGGGATCAGCATGGCAAAGTTGGTCTTGCCGCAAGCCGAGGGGAATGCTGCCGCGACGTAATGCTTCTTGCCTTCCGGCGATTCCACGCCGAGGATCAGCATATGTTCGGCCAGCCAGCCCGGGTTGTCGTCGGACGCTTGCGCTTCCTGGTAACCCATGTTCGAGGCGATGCGCAGAGCGAAACATTTCTTGCCCAGCAAGGCGTTGCCGCCGTAGCCCGAACCGAAGGACCAGATTTCGCGCGTTTCCGGGAAATGCACGATGTATTTGGTGCTGTTGCACGGCCATTTCACGTCTTGCTGGCCGGCAGCGAGCGGCGCGCCCACGCTGTGCACGCACGGCACGAATGCGCCATCGGTGCCCAACACGTCGTACACGGCACGGCCCATGCGGGTCATGATCTTCATGTTCACGGCGACATACGGCGAATCGGACAGTTCCACGCCGATGTGCGCGATCGGCGAACCCAGCGGGCCCATCGAGAATGGCACGACGTACATGGTACGGCCACGCATGCAGCCATCGAACAGGCCGTTCAAGGTCTGGCGCATCTCGCCAGGCTCGGTCCAGTTATTCGTCGGGCCGGCCGCTTCTTTCGTTGCCGAGCAGATATACGTGCGGTCTTCGACGCGGGCCACGTCGCTCGGGTCGGAGCAGGCCAGGTAGGAATTCGGGCGCTTTTCCGCATTCAGTTTTTTCATGGTGCCGCTGGCAACCATATCAGAGCACAGGCGCTCGTACTCTTCCTGAGAACCATCGCACCAATAGATGCGCTCGGGCTTGGTCAGCGCGGCAATGTCGGCCACCCAGTTGATCAGTTTCTGTTGTTTAATATAAGCTGGGACGTTGAGTGCGGCGACGCCACTCATGACGGGCTGATTCATATTACCTCCAATACCAATAAAAGAAATTCTGGTCATTCCGGCGAGACAGGCAGCATCATTGAGAGGTGGCTGCGGCTCACTGCGGGCGGTGTCTTCACGCAGGCAGGGCTCTGGTGTCGTTTACCTGGATCATGCATCCAGGCTGCGGGAATAGTTTGCGCTATAACTATACTCAGGAAGCGTCAAAAGTGCCGGCGATTGTACACCCGAGTCACAGCTATTTTCGCAAAAATGTAGGAAAATAGTCCGACTAATGTAGTAGGCTATTCAGCATTTCCCGTATCCTGTTATTTCCCTACCAAATCCTTACCTAAATCGGCCATCCACCATGAAAATTGCCATACTCGATGATTACCAGGATGCCGTGCGCGGCCTCGATTGTTTCCGATTGCTCGATGGCCACGAGGTCAAAGTATTTAGCAATACGGCGCGGGGCCTGGGCCAGCTGGCGATCCGCCTGGCGCCGTTCGACGCGCTGGTACTGATCCGCGAACGCAGCAGTGTCAACCGCGCCTTGCTGTCGAAGCTGCCGAATCTGAAACTGATTTCGCAAACGGGCAAGGTCAGCGGACACATCGACGTGGCGGCCGCCAGCGAACTGGGTATTGCCATCGCGGAAGGCATGGGCTCACCCACGGCGCCGGCCGAACTGACGTGGGCGCTGATCATGGCGGCGCAGCGCAAGATCGTGCCGTACGCGCAACATTTACAGGAAGGGCTGTGGCAGACGTCGTCGCTGGAAGCCGCGCGCAATACGCTGGGGACGGTACTCAAGGGGCGCACCCTGGCAATCTGGGGCTACGGCAAGATCGGTCAATTGATCGCCGGCTATGGCCGCGCCTTTGGCATGAGCATCCTCGTGTGGGGCAGCGAAGCGAGCCGCGCGGCGGCCGTGGCCGCTGGCGATACGGCCGCGACCTCACGTGCAGCCTTCTTTGAGCAAGCCGACGTCTTGACCTTGCACTTGCGGCTGTCCGACACGACGCGGGGCTTGGTCACGGCCGAAGACCTGGCGCGCATGAAACCGACTTCCCTGTTCGTCAACACCAGCCGCGCCGAACTGGTGGCTGAAGGGGCGCTGGAAGCGGCGTTGCCGCTGGGTCGCCCGGGCGCTGCGGCGCTGGACGTGTTCACGGACGAGCCGCTGCCGCCAAGCTCCCCCTTGCTGCGGCTGCCGAACGTGCTGGCCACGCCACACCTGGGCTACGTCGAGCGTGACAGTTATGAACTGTATTTCCGCTACGCCTTGCAAAACATCGTCGATTTTACGCAAGGTCAATGCACGCGCCTGCTCAATCCCGAGGTGTTGCAACACGCGCGACAGGGGTGTCAGGAGCGCTGAAAACCCTTGATGAGGTCTGGCTCGCCGGTGATGCGAATAGCGGGTGCCGGCAACACGTGCCTGCCGCGCCACAGGCCGGACCAGCCGGGTGGCCAGGCGATGTCCGCGCCAGCATACGGCACCACGCCGGCGCGCACGGCGACCACCGGCACGGGCGGCATGTCGGCCAAGGGCTCGCCTGGGGTGCGCTGCATGTCCAGGCTGTACATGTAACTGGGCAACAAGGCGTCGCAGACGCGGCCAAACCAGTCGGTATGGTCCTCGTCGCGCCCCAGCGCCTGCGCCAGCCCCTGCGGGTCGAAACGGGCCAGCGCGTCGATCAGCTCGCCTGTAGAGGCACCGGGCGTATCGCCCCAGCCCATCACAGGGTTGACGTTATAATCGGCGCCCGAGCCATACCAGCCTTCGCGCCAGGGCCGCTGCATCCAGTCGCGCGGACCCGTAAATATATGCCAGCGCCAATGCAGGCCCGACGGTTTCGGCCAGCAATACAGATACAGTTTTTGATATCCGGCCTGGTGCAACTCGCGCACCATGGCCATCAGGCGCGCGTGCGGCATGCGGTCGGGTGGCGCGCGGCGAAACAGGATCGCTTCGCCATCGGCAAACTGCACATCATCGGTTGACAGGTTCAGGTCCAGGGTCCGCGCTTCGCTGCCGAAACGGGCGGCGATCCAGCCCGTCAGCAGATTGACGGCCGTGATCACACCGTAACCGCGGTGGCGGTGAAAAATGACGGTGCCGGGAGCGAGCGCTTTCATACAGAGTCGTGGCGGTAGACAAACAAAGAAACCAGTGTACTCACAGATGGTCAAATTTTCCAGTTGCAATCTGCAACGGTCAACAGTGCACCCGCCGTTCACGCAAGGCACACAATCCACGCTATCATGCGCGTCATTCTCCACTGACATCGTGACCACATCATGACCTTGCGCATACTCGCCACTGGCGGCACTTTCGACAAACACTACAACGAATTGAACGGTACCCTGGGCTTTTCCGACAGTCATTTGCCAGCAGCAATTGCCCGCGCGCGCATGACGGCACCCGTAGCACTGGAGCAACTGCCACTGCTGGACTCGCTCGACATGCAAGATGCGGACCGCCAGCGCGTACTAGCCTCGTGCCGCGCGGCACAGGAAAAAGCCATCGTTATTATCCACGGTACCGACACCATGCGCGAAACGGCGCAAGTGCTGGGCGCGGCGAACCTGCAGCAAACGGTGATTTTGACGGGCGCCATGATTCCCTACGAAATCGAGAACTCCGATGCCCTGTTCAATCTCGGCTTTGCTTGCGGCGTGGCGCAAACCTTGCCAGCAGGCGTGTACGTTGCCATGAACGGCCAGATCTTCGCCTGGGACAATGTGCAAAAGAACCGCGCCGCCGGCGTGTTCCAGCCCTTGTAAGCCGATGCCAGGCAGGATGCCAGCAGCAGACCGGCAAACGGTCTGCCCAGCACTGCGTCACAATTTGACAAAGCCCGTTTCTACGGGCTTTTTTTGCGTTCTTTTGCATTGCACAAATTCTGCAAAATATTAAATTTCGATGAATTATTGCAGGCAAAACATTGAATTGCCAATATATTAATTTTATGTTGTAAAAAAACACCATTGATAATTTTAAAAAGTAGTCTTCTTATTAAATATAGAACTGCAATTTAACAATTAAAGTGAACATTCTTCTGTATCTCTAATTTATTGCCAAATCCGACACGGTTGATGTGCATTTTTTCTTGCTGAGACCACATAATGTTCGCCTCGACAAGCCATAAGTGCATTTATAACAATATTGCACTAAGTAGCCTTCCACCTCCCATAGACGTGGTTACACCTACCGTACCCGAGCACCACTGATCATCTATCCGATGCCTTGAGCCGTGCGCGGGTGCCGCTTGTCGTTATTAAAACTACTACGGAGTAATTGTTACAATGGCATTTAAAGAAAAAATTGGCGTACGCAGCGTACGCCTGGCCCTGACCGTCCTGGCAGGTAGCGTTTTGTTCTCCGGCCAATCCATGGCGGATGAGGCAATTCAAAAAGTTGAAATTACCGGTTCGAGTATCAAGCGTATCGCTGTAGAAGGCGCACTGCCTGTACAACGCCTGTCGCAAGAAGCGATCGCCCGTACCGGCGCCACCACCGTCGCTGATCTGGTACAGAGCCTGCCAGCAATGCAAGGTTTCACCATCGGCGCCGTTGCCGCCGGTTCCAACTCGGGTGGCCGCACCAGCGCGTCGATCCATGACATCGGCGAAAGCTACACCCTGGTTCTGCTGAACGGCCGCCGCATCGCGCCACAAGGCTCGGGCACTTCCGTCAATCTGAACGCCATTCCGATGAGCGCCGTTGAGCGCGTCGAGATCCTGACTGACGGCGCTTCGGCACTGTACGGCTCGGACGCCATTGCCGGCGTGATCAACTTCATCCTGAAGAAAAACGTCCAAGGCGGCTCACTGGAAGCCACTTACGGTGGTCCGGAAGACAAGGGCGGCAACGCCTGGAACACCAACGTCACCTACGGTTTTGGCGACCTGGACGAAGACCGCTTCAACGTGCTGGTATCGTACCGCCACGATGAACAATCGAAACTGAAGGCGACGGACCGCTCGTTCGCCCGTTCGTCGTACATTCCTGTCAGCTACGGCGGCAAGAACTATATCTACGACCGTACCAGCTCCTCGACCGCACCGGCCAATGCCACGGTCGCGTTCAAAAACAAGGACACCCAGTCCATCACGTTCAACCCGTACCTGGCGGCTAACAAAGGTTGCGCACCAAGCAACTACGTCATGGCCAACAATAACCAGGCTTGCGGCTTCGACGGTGGCTCGACGGTGGAAATCGTTCCAGAATCGAAACGCGATAGCCTGTTCGCACGCGGCACCTATAAACTGACGGAAAACCTGAATGCGTTTGCCGAAGTTGCTCTGTCGCGCTACGACCTGACGGCACGTATCGCCGCCAACCCCGTGCCTATCTCGATCGCCAAAGACAGCGCTCTGTACAACGCCTACGTCAAGCCTAACCTGACGCCAGCGCAGCAAGCGGATATCAAAACCGTCACCGCCAACTATCGCATGGTCGACTGGGGCACTCGCGCCAGCAACACCATCACCGACACCAAGCACTTCGTGGTCGGCGTAGAAGGCGAAGTAGGCGAGTGGAACGTGGAATCGGCTCTGACCTGGTCGCAAAACGCGATCGACGAGCGCTATGTAGGCGGTTACGCCAAGAACGCCGACTTCGTCGCGATGCAAAGCAATTCGCTGTTCAACCCCTTCCTGCCAGCAGGCAGCGCATCGCCAGAACTGCGAAAGCTGATCGACAGCTCGCAATTCAACGGTTCGATCCGTACGGCATCGACCACGATGCGCGGCATCGACGCGCACGGTTCGCGTGAACTGTTCTCCCTGCCAGGCGGCAAAGCCAATATCGGTATCGGCGGTGACTATCGTGAATACAATTACGAGCAATCGCCAAGCGCCGGCGCCAGCACCAGCACGATCTACAACTTCAACACGTCGCCACGTTACGACCTGACCCGCGAAACCTATGGTGTGTTTGCCGAATTGCTGGCACCTGTCACCAAAACGATCGAAGTGAGCCTGGCCGGTCGCTACGATACCGTGACGAAGATCGACAACGGTGTCGTCAACAAGTCCATCGGTAACGACCAAAGCGCCAGCACCTACAAAGTGACGGCACGCTGGCAGCCAGTACAGCAATTGCTGGTACGTGGTTCGTACGGCACGGGCTTCAAGGCACCAAGCATGCTGGACATCGGCCAGCCGCTGGTCAACAACGGCTTCACCGCAAAACCATGGAACTGCCCGTTCCCCGGCGATGCCCTGTGCCGTCCGCCAGCAACCCAGTACAACCAATTGGCTGGTGGTAACGAAAACCTGAAACCAGAAAAATCGAAGCAGTACACCGTGGGTTTCCGTATCGAGCCAAGCTCGGCATTCTCGTTTGGTGCCGACCTGTGGGACGTGAAGATCACAGATGCGGTTTCGGCAGTGAGCGAATCCCAGGCCTTTAACAACCCAAGCCTGTACCGCGACCTGTTCGGCACCTACACCGAACCATCGACCGGCAATACCTACTATGCATTCAAGTCGCTGTCGCTGAACATCGGCCAAACGCATAACCGTGGTATCGACTGGGACATGACTGGTCGTCACAAGTCTGACTTCGGTAACTTCACGGCGAACCTGAGCGGCACCTACATGCTCAAGGCCGACTACACCGTGCCAGGCACCAAGGACCAGTGGACGACCAACATGAACTACTTCGGCATCACCGATGCAGTCACGTTCCGTAACCTGGCCAAGCTGAACCTGAGCCTGGAATCGGGCAAGCTGACCAACAGTGTCATCATCAGCTACCGTAACGGCTATACCGACGCTTCGGCCGAGGTAATGGATATTGCGACCAAGAAACTGGAGAAGATCCGCCTGGCCGTGCCTTCGTACACCACCATCGACTGGCAAGGTCGCTATGTGTTCGACAGCAAGAAGTCGATACGCGCTGGTATCAAGAACCTGTTTGACCGCGCACCACCATTGTCGCTGCGTACCTCGTCGGGCCACCAGGTTGGCTTCGACCCACGCTATGCTGATCCAATGATGCGTTCGTTCTACATCACGGGCCAAATCAAGTTCTAAGTTGATTCCGTCAATGTAAACTGAGTGGCAAAAGGGCCTTGCAAACGCAAGGCCCTTTTTACATCCCACAGTGCCATGCCAGACGCGCAGGCGAAAAAAAGGAGCCGCAGCTCCTTTTCCGTACTGTACAACTGCTTTTATGCAGTCGCTTCGCCGCCCAAGGCTTCGACCACGTCGGCCATCAGCTTGGCGAGCTCACCCGTCATCAGCATCAGGTCGCCATCGAAACGCTCGTCGTCGTTCTTGGTGCTCGATTCCGTTTCCTTGATCACGTCCAGCGGCTTGACGCTCTTGATGGCCAGCGACTCCGTGAGCACGAACGAAATTTTATCGTTCCACGTCATGGCCAGGCGCGTGCATTGCTTGCCGGCGGCGATGTGGCGGCGCACGTCGTCCGCTTCCAGGGTGTGGCGCACGTAGCGCACGGTGGCCTTGCTCTCGCCCGTGGCGCGCAATTCGGTGTCCATGTCGACCGTGAAGCCGGCAGGCGCATCGTCGGCCTGCAGCCATTCCGTCATCACCGCCACGGGCGAGCGCTGCACGCGCAGGCTTTCCAGCGGCAGTTTGTCGACGGCTTTCAACAGCAGCTTGATGACTTCATCGGCTTTCGCCGGACTGGCGGCATCGACCACCAGCCAGCCATTGACCGGGTCGATCCAGGTCCAGATGTTGCTGCGGATGCTGAAGGCGCGCGGCAGCAGTTCGTCGGCCACGCGTTCCTTCAATTCTTTCATGGCTTTCTTGCCAGGCGCAAAGCCTTGCGCTTCTTCCATCTCGGCCGCGCGGGCCTTGGCCACCTGGTTGATGACGGTCGCTGGCAGCAATTTCTTTTCGGTGCCCAGCAAGATCAGCATTTGCTTGTTGACCACGTGGACCAGGCCACCGTTCGGGCGCGGCGTATCCCAACCCTGGCGCATCAGATCCATGCTGGTCGCCGGCGTAAATTTGTTCGAGGACAAGGCCTCTTCCAGTTGTTCTGGCGTATAAGCCCATGGTGCGGGCAGACGGTAAATCTGAAGATTCTTGAACCACATAGTTTTTTCTTCCGTTTGTTTCAGTAGTGCCAGAGAGATGCCATTCTACACTTTCGACACGAGAATGCCGTCAAAAGCGCGGACTGGCGCGATGCTTGTAATCCATGGAAAATGCCGCTACAGGGCGGGAAACAGCTCCGCCTGGGCCGGCACCAGCCGCGTCACCACGGCCGGGTCGCACAAGGTCGAGATGCGCACGCCCAACAGTCGGATTTTCTTTTCAAATGGCACGCGCCGCAAGCAATCGCGGCTGGCACGCAGGATGGCGGCGGCGTCCGCCGTGGCGCTGGGCAGGGTGATGTCGCGCGTGACGGTGCTGAAATCTTCGAAGCGCAACTTGACGCCCACCGTGCGCCCCGCCAGCGATTGCTTGTCCAGGTCGCCCGCCACGCGCGTGCACAGGCTTTTCAGCTTTTCCGACAGGGTGGCGCGGTCGCGCACCACCTGCAAGTCGCGCTCGAACGTCGTTTCGCGGCTGACGGACTTGGTTTCCCGGCTCGTCTGCACGGGCCGATCATCAATGCCCAGTGCCGCCTGGCGCAGCCAGCCCGTGTACAGGTCGCCGAACTGCGTGCGCAGCATGGTGAGGTCGGCCCGCGCCAGTTCGCCGATGCTGACGATGCCCAGCGCTTCGAGCTTGGCGGTGGCCTTAGGACCAATACCGTTGATCTTTTTTGCCGGCAAGGGCCACACACGTGTTTCTACATCTTCGGGCTGCAAGATGGTCAGGCCATCGGGTTTTTCCAGGTCGGAACAGATTTTTGCCAGCAATTTGTTGGGCGCCAGGCCGACCGAGCACGACAGGCCCGTCGCCTCGAATACGGCTGCCTTCAGGCGTGCGGCCATGGCCGGTGCCTGCTCGCCGTATTCGCTGAGGTCGATATAGATTTCATCGATGCCGACGTTCTGGATGATAGGGCACAGCTCGGCCACGGCTTGCTTGAAGCGGGCCGAATACGCGCGGTAAGCGTCGAAGTCGGCCGGCAGCAAGATGCTGTCCGGTGCCAGCTTGGCCGCCTTCATGATGCCCATGGCAGAAAACACGCCAAACTTGCGCGCCGCATAGGTGGAGGTGGTGACAACGCCGCGCCCGACATAGTCGCGCATGCGCGCAAATTGCAGCGTGCCATCGTCCTGCAGCACGGGCTGCTGCAGCCGGCCGCCGCCGATGACGACGGCTTCACCGCGCAATTGCGGATATTTCAACAGCTCCACGGAGGCAAAGAAGGCATCCATGTCCAGGTGGGCTATCCAGCGGCGCGCGTCTGCGCTGCGCGGTTCGGCAAGTGGTGGGACAGATGGAGTCAAAAAAACACCTCGCGGCGGGTCGGTTGCCTTGATTGCGGCAAGATACTGTGCATGCATACAGTATTACCGCAAATGCGCACGGATGCAAGACGAAATGATGGCAGCGCGATGGCAGCGATCAGCGGTTGCTTTTCTCAATAGCAAGATTACAATCTTGACACAATCATGCAAAGGAGCCTCCTTGTCTATCACCTATCACGCTACGCGCCGCCGGTCCGTCTGGTCATCCATCCTGCCAGCCCTGCTGTTGTCCACCCTGGCGCCAGCCGCGCTGGCGGCTGATGCCCCCACCACTACTGCCAGTGCCACTATCCCGGCACCTGTTGCCGCCAAGACAGCGTGGCAGGAAAAGCGCCACGGCAGCGTCGTCACGGACGACTACCGCTGGCTGCAAAAGAAGACCGATCCTGCCGTGATCGATTATCTGAATGCGGAAAACGCCTA
Source organism: Janthinobacterium sp. CG_23.4 (assembly GCF_029892305.1). NCBI lineage: Bacteria > Pseudomonadati > Pseudomonadota > Betaproteobacteria > Burkholderiales > Oxalobacteraceae > Janthinobacterium > Janthinobacterium sp. CG_23.4. Next base: position 4,652,241 of record NZ_JARXUX010000001.1, read on the forward strand.
CACGGCGGCCATCACGGCCCCGATCCAGCCGCTGGCCGACAAGGTGACTGCAGAAATCAAGGGCCGCATGCAGGAAGTGGACCTGTCCGTGCCTGCGCGTCAGGGTAACTTTTACTATTACACGCGCACCCAGGCGGGCCAGCAATATCCGCTTCACTGCCGCCGCCCAGTGGGCGCGAATAGCGCCTATGATGCGCAGGCGGTTGAAGAAATCCTGCTGGACCAGAATCAATTGGCTGAAGGCCACAAATTTTTTGCCGTGCGCGCGTTTGCTATCAGTCCCGATGAACAGTTGCTGGCCTACACCACCGACACGACGGGTTTCCGCCAATACGAGCTGCATGTCAAGGATTTGAAGACGGGCAAGTTGCTGAGTGATACCATGCCGCGCGTCACATCGCTGGCCTGGGCGGCCGATAACGCCACCCTGATGCTGGCCCAGGAAGACGCCACCACCAAGCGTTCGGACCGCTTGTTCCGCCTGGCCCTGGGCGGCGCGCCGCAGCAGGTCTACCACGAGCCGGTGGAACAGTTCGCCATCAATGTGGGCCGCACGCGCGACAAGCGCTACTTTGTGCTGAGTTCGGCCAGCACGGATACCAGCGAAGTGCTGCTGTTGCCAACGAGCAAGCCGGAAGGCAGTTTCCAAAGCGTGCTGAAGCGTGAAAAAGGCCACCGCTACGGCGTCGAGCACCGCGACGGCCAGTTGTACATTCTCACCAACAAGGACGCGAAGAATTTCCGCATCGTCAGCGCACCGGTAGCGGCCCCGCAGCCGAAAAACTGGAAACTCGTCGTGCCGCATAACAAGGATGCCGTGATCCTGTCCATCGACGTGTTCCAGGATTACCTGGTGGTCATGGAAAAGGCGCGCGCCCTGAACCGCGCGCGCATCCATGATTTTGCGCAAAAGAATTGGAAGACGGTGCAGTTCGACGACCCCGTCTACCTGGCCACGGCGGCCGGCACGCCAGAATTTTCCGCCACACAATTTCGCATGTCTTACCAATCGCCTATTACGCCGCCCGCCGTGATTGACGTCAACATGAAAGATGGCAAGCGCACGCTGCTGAAACAGCAGGAAATCGTCGGCGGCTACGATGCCAGCCGCTACACCACGCAGCGTCTGTGGGTGACAGCGCGCGATGGCGTGCAAGTGCCACTGTGGATCGTCTACAAGAAAGGCGTCAAGCTCGACGGTACCGCGCCACTGCTGCTGTACTCGTATGGCTCCTACGGCATCTCGACGGAAGCCAGCTTCGCTATCAGCCGCATCAGCCTGCTGGAGCGCGGCGTCATCTATGCGCAAGCGCACATCCGCGGCGGCACGGACATGGGCGAAGCCTGGCATGAAGACGGCATGCTGATGAAGAAGAAGAACACCTTCAATGACTTCATCGACAGCGCCGACTACCTGGTGCGCGAAAAATGGACCAGCCCGAACCGCCTGATCATCCAGGGCGGCAGCGCGGGTGGCCTCTTGATGGGGGCCGTCGTCAACATGCGTCCCGAGCTGTTCCACGCCGTGCACGCGGCCGTACCGTTCGTCGACGTGATGAACACCATGATGGACGCCAGCTTGCCGCTGACGACGGGCGAATACCTGGAATGGGGCGACCCGAACCAGAAAGCGGCCTACGACTACATGCTCAGCTACTCGCCCTACGACAACATTGCACGTAAGAACTATCCAGCCATGCTGGTGACGACGGGCCTGAACGACAGCCAGGTCATGTACTGGGAACCGGCCAAGTATGTGGCCAAGCTGCGCGCATATAAAACGGACAGCAATGCGCTGCTGCTGAAAACGAATATGGGCGCCGGCCATGGCGGCGCTTCGGGCCGCTACAACGCCATCGCCGAGAATGCGTTCAATCTGGCGTGGATGCTGTCGCAGTGGGGTATCACGCAATAACAGCCCTGAGAAAAAGCCCACGGCAGCGTTACATTGCCTCGCCCTGAACTTTTTTCAGCTGCTCCCAAGCGCTTTTTTGAAAAAAGCGCTTGCACAAGGATTTTCGTCGTCCTATAATAGCGCCTCTTCCAGACGTGGTGACAAACGTCGGGATAGTTTTCTGAGACAAGCATTGGGTGCTTAGCTCAGTTGGTAGAGCGGCGCCCTTACAAGGCGTAGGTCGGGAGTTCGAGCCTCTCAGCACCCACCAAATCAGAAAACTGTCCAGTGCTTCATGGATCAGCAATACAGATCATACGAGCTTGGAGTGGTAGTTCAGTTGGTTAGAATACCGGCCTGTCACGTCGGGGGTCGCGGGTTCGAGTCCCGTCCGCTCCGCCAATAAAAGAAAAGCCCTTTGGTTCTCTGAACCGAAGGGCTTTTCCCATTGTGCAGCAACAAATACACCGAAAAAAGCGCCAGCATCGCCTGCCCCTGCATATTTTTGTGCTTTTCAGCAAAAAAACTGCTTTTAGTGCTCAAGAATAGTTGCACAAGTGGGAAAACGCCCCCTATAATAGTGCCTCTTCCAGACGTGGTGACAAACGTCGGGATAGTTTTCTGGGTATGCGGGTGCTTAGCTCAGTTGGTAGAGCGGCGCCCTTACAAGGCGTAGGTCGGGAGTTCGAGCCTCTCAGCACCCACCACCAAAACAGAAAATTATCCAGTGCTTCATGGATCAGCAACACAGATCATACGAGCTTGGAGTGGTAGTTCAGTTGGTTAGAATACCGGCCTGTCACGTCGGGGGTCGCGGGTTCGAGTCCCGTCCGCTCCGCCAATAAAAGAAAAGCCCTTTGGTTCTCTGAACCGAAGGGCTTTTCCCATTTTGGGGTCAGCCCCTCAACACTGCCAACGTCAAGCACAAAGCTAACTTATCCGGGGGTCTGACCCAGGCTGTTAGAATCAGCGCTCATCCTGACTCTGCAGATACAGCCTGATGCGCCTGCCCCCCAGTCTATCCCCCTACCTCGTCCTGCGCTTACGCCTGGCCCACCATGCTCTACTGCAATTTGTCGCCAGCCTGGCCAGTTCCATGGAAATTCTTGTCTTCCTGGCCGGCCCCGTCTTGCTGGGCTTACTCAGCGTCATCGCCCTGCCCGGCTTTCTCGCCGTGAGCCTGCCCTGGCCCGCCGCCTTGGGTCTCTTGAGCGCGCAAATCCTGCTGACCTGCCTGCCCGCCTGGCTGCTGCGCCAACGGCTGTTGCCAGCGCCCATCGCCGCCTGGCTGCGCCAGTTGCCCTTGACTAGGCGCTTGCGCTGGCAAGCAGACGTGGCCGTGGCCGCTTTGCTGATGCTGCCGCTGGGCCTCGCCTATGCCGTCTCGACCACCATCTGGCTGCTGCAGTCGCCACCCTGGTTGCGCCCGCTTGTCGCGCCCGGCATTGCCACCATCATCGCCGCGTGGCTGCTGGCCTGGCTACTGACAACATGCATCGTGGCGCAGCGCCTGCGCGCGCCCCGCCCGGCACCAAGGGCGCGCCCGACCACGATGAGCGCCTATGTGCCGCAGCGGCCCCGCTGGCGCAGCGTATTGCTGTGGCGCCAGTTGTTCTGGCTGCCGTTCTGGCGCCACGACAATATGGTTGGCATCGAGCAAAGCGTGTTGCTGGCCACCGCTGGCGCCAGCATGCTGGCCTGGCTGCTGCGCGCGCCCCTGGTGCCCGCGCCGCTGTTGGGTTTGCTGGCCAGCGCCAGTCTGGTGATTCTGACGGACCGCGGCGACAAGGCCGTGCGCGAGCAGATCGACTTGCTGCATCCATCGCTGAACGCCTGGCCCCTGGCCAGCGCCACCTTGACGCGCCTGGCCTGCGCCGCCAGCCTGCTGCCGCCATTTGCCGTGCTGCTGGCAGGCGGTATCTTGCTCTACAACATACACCCCGCCGCCTTGCAGCAGCGCGTGACCAGCGTGTATGGCCTCACCGCCAGCGCGGCCCTGCTGGCCATCGTCGGCCTGCCCCGCCTCACGGCGCGCGGCCGCGTCGTCCTCGTCGTGCTATCCATCCTTGCCTTGAGCGCCATCGGAAGCGAATTATGGAATTGAATGCCTGTTCTCCCACCCTGCAAATCGAGCACCTCGATTTTCACTTCCCCACGCACACCGTGTTCCAAGGCTGCAATCTGCAATTCGGCCCCGGCGTCACCTGGCTGCGCGGCGCGAACGGGGCCGGCAAGACAACCTTGCTGAAACTGGCGGGCGGCGCCCTGCTGCCCGCGCGCGGCGCCATCCGCCTCGATGACATCGACAGCGCTTGCACGCCGCTGGCGTACCGCGCACTGGCCTTCTATTGTGGCGGCGACGCCCCTTCCCTGCCCTGGCTGCAAGTGCATGAATTTCTCGACCTGTACCTGGCCCTGTACCCGGACAGCGACCAGTCCCTGTTGAACGACGAGCTGAGCGCGTTTGGCATGACGCCGACCTTGCGGCAAAGCATCACCGCCCTCTCGCTGGGCCAGCACAAAAAGCTGCAACTGGCCTTGGCGCTGGCCTTGCCCGTACGCCTGCTGCTGATTGATGAACCGTTCAATGGCCTCGATGCAGCGGCCATGGCGCATCTGCGCGCGCGCCTGTCGGAGCCGGCCCGCCTGGCGCGCCAGTGCATCGTGCTGTCCAGCCATCTGGTGCCTGGCGTGCCGCTGACGGCGACGCTAGAAATATAGACAGAAAAACGCTTGGGATAGCGTATTGCAAAAAACCGACAATCCCGCTGCAGCCACGACGCCAACACCGCGCGTCGATGGCGTGCAAGTATAGGTAAGCGCGAATGCCCACGACACGGACAGCTAAAAAAGTTGCGCGCAAAAAAAACCGGAAGCACCTTGCGGCGTTCCGGTTTTTTACGGCTGGACAGCTTAGGCCGTCAGTGCTTCCTTGGCGGCAGACTCTTCGACCACTTCATCGTCGTCCGAGCGGATCAGGTGGTCAAAGGCGGACAGGGCTGCCTTGGCACCTTCGCCGGTGGCGATGATGATTTGCTTGAACGGCACGGTGGTAACGTCGCCAGCCGCAAACACGCCGGGGATCGAGGTCTGGCCGCGGGCGTCGACTTCGATTTCGCCTTGGCGCGACAACGTAACCGTCCCTTTCAGCCATTCCGTGTTCGGTACCAGACCGATTTGCACGAAAACGCCTTCCAGATCGACCTTGTGCGATGCGCCGCTGACGCGGTCGGTGTAGCTGAGGCCATTGACGATCTTGCCGTCGCCGTTGATTTCGGTGGTTTGCGCCGAGGAAACCACGCTCACGTTAGGCAAGCTGTGCAGCTTGCGTTGCAGCACCGCATCGGCGCGCAATTCCGCGCCGTACTCGATCAAGGTCACGTGTTTTACCAGGCCGGCCAGGTCGATCGCCGCTTCCACGCCCGAGTTTCCGCCGCCGATCACGGCCACGCGCTTGCCCTTGAACAAAGGACCATCGCAGTGCGGGCAGTAGGCGACACCGTGGTTGCGGTATTCCTTCTCACCCGGTACGTTGATTTCGCGCCAGCGGGCGCCGGTGGCCAGGATGACGGTCTTGGCTTTCAAGATGGCGCCATTCACCGTTTCAATCTCGATCAGCTTACCCGGCGTCAACTTCATGGCGCGCTGGGTATTCATGATGTCGACCTCGTATTCCTTGACGTGCTGTTCCAGCGCCATGGCGAACTTCGGACCATCCGTTTCGCTGACGGAAATAAAGTTCTCGATGGCCAGCGTATCGAGCACTTGGCCGCCGAATCGCTCGGCCAGCACGCCCGTCTTGATGCCTTTACGCGCTGCGTAGACAGCTGCTGCCGCACCGGCAGGGCCACCGCCGACGATCAGCACGTCGAACACGCCTTTTTTCGACAACGCTTGCGCTTGGCGGGCACCGGCGTTGGTATCGATCTTGGCGAGGATTTCCTCGACATTCGTGCGTCCCTGGCCGAAATGCTGGCCATTCAGGAACATCATCGGCACGGACATGATCTGGCGCTCTTCGACTTCTTTCGGGAATACGCCGCCGTCGATGGTGGTGACCTTGATGCGCGGATTGATCACCGCCATGGCATTCAAGGCCTGCACCACTTCCGGGCAATTATGGCAGCTGAGCGAAATAAACGTCTCAAACGCGTAATCGCCTTCGAGGTTGCGGATCTGCTCGATCACCGCTTCGTCGAACTTGATGGTATGGCCGCCCACTTGCAGCAGGGCCAGCACCAGCGAGGTAAATTCGTGGCCCAGCGGGATGCCGGCGAAACGCACGCCGATATCAGTGCCTGGGCGGTTGATGCTGAACGATGGCTTGCGCTCGGTATCGTCCAGACTCTTGAGCAGCGTGATCTTGTCGCTCAACAGGACGATTTCCTGGAGCAGTTCTTCCATTTCACGCGCCTTGGCGCTGTCATCGAGATTGGCGACGATCTCAATGGGCTGTACTACTTTTTCCAAATAGGTTTTCAACTGCGCTTTGAGATTTACGTCCAACATGATTTTTTCCTTTGACAAATATTTAGGCAAATGCCGGGCCGGACACCCGGTCCGGCATCGCGGTAACTACTTGTTTGCTGCTAGATGTTGCAAGGCTTCAAGACTTAGATCTTGCCAACCAGGTCCAGCGATGGGGTCAGGGTTGCTGCGCCTTCGGTCCATTTGGCTGGGCACACTTCACCTGGGTGAGCGGCAACGTATTGTGCTGCCTTGACTTTGCGCAACAGTTCCGATGCGTCACGGCCGATGCCGTTGTCATGCACTTCCAGCACTTTGATGAAGCCGTCCGGGTTCATCACGAAGGTACCGCGCAGTGCCATGCCGTCTTCTTCGATCATGACTTCGAAATTGCGCGACAGGGCGCCGGTTGGGTCGCCGATCAGTGCGTATTGCACTTTCTTGATGGCGTCCGAGGTGTCATGCCATGCTTTGTGCGCGAAATGCGAGTCGGTCGAGATGCCGTAGACTTCGACGCCCATTTGCTGGAATTGCGCGTGGTGATCGGCCAAGTCTTCCAGTTCTGTTGGGCAAACGAAGGTGAAGTCGGCTGGGTAGAACATGAATATCGACCACTTGCCCTTCAGCGACGCTTCCGTCAGGTCGACGAATTTGCCATTGTGGAATGCGGTTGCCTTGAATGGTTTAACTTGGGTATTGATAAGCGACATAATCATTTCCTCTCGGGTGGTGAATCAGTAAGACCATAGTGTAAGGGTTTTTAATCCATACTCAAAATTGATTGTAACAATAGTTTCAATTGGTTTTGACTATCGTTGCACTACGGGAACACCATCATAGGCAGTTCCCGGTGGATTGAACAGCAACAAGAAGATATCTTCTTCCCGCCGTCTGGTCCTCAATTTTTTAGGTGCTGCGTGAACTTTTCCAGCGTTTTCCGCCAGCTTGAGCATCACCTGGCGCTGCGGCCGGATAGGCATGCTGGCCGTATCATTGGTATCGCCCATGCAGTCACCTCGGCTCAGTGAATGGAAAAGCTTGGCCTGCGCGCCCGATTCACATGCAGCGAAGCGGTGACAGCTAAAGCCGGGCGCAGGCGCCAGCGCATCGAGTATAAGCCCGTTCAAGCGGAAAGCCCCGTCCGGCAGAGACCATCGAATCTGCTGGCAGGGCAGGCGAAGATGTTGGTTTTTTTGAAAAAGAATCTGGCGTTTGTTTTGCGCTAGAACACCACGCCGGCCACCAAAATGATGTTGGCATACGGACTGCACTCCCCCGTGCGCACGATGGCGCGCGCGCCCTTGGACAGTTGCTTGAACGCTTCATGCGTGACTTGGCGCGCATCGGGCACGGCCAGGGCCGCCACCTGCGCCGCCATGGCAGGATTGTGCTGTGGCAACTCGCTAGCCAGCACATGGTATTCCACCTGCATTTCGCTCAACACGGTATTGACGGTGTCGATGAAGCCGGGGATGCCGCGCGTCAAGGCCAGGTCGATCAGGGGCACGCCCGGCTGCGAGGGCAAGCCCGCGTCGCCGATAACAAGCATGTCGCCATGACCGAGCGAAGCGATCAATTGCGACAACGCAATATTGAGCAGTGGTGTTTTTTTCATGGTCTCAGAACAGTTCGTGCAGGTGGGGAATCGAGGTTTGCGCGCCGTGCTTGGTAACGCTCCAGGCGGCCGCGCGCTGGCCTTGTTGAATCGCTTCAGCCTCGTCCATGCCAGAGGCCAGGCCCGCCACAAAGCCGCCGATGAAAGTGTCGCCAGCGGCCGTTGTGTCGACCGCTTGCACCACTTCAGCCGGGAAATCATAATCGCCGCCATACAGGGCCGCATGCACGCCCTTGTGGCCCAGCGTGATGATGACGTTGTCGCTGCCCAGCTTTTGCAGCGCGGCCGCCAGCGCCTTGGCATCCGCGCCTTCCGGGCTGACACCGGCCAGCATGGCCGCTTCGATTTCATTCGGAATCAGGTAATCGACCAGCGCCAGCACACTTTCCGGCAAGCTAGCGGCCGGTGCAGGGTTCAGCACCACGGTCTTGCCCAGCGAACGGGCCAGTTTGATCGCGTGCACGACGGTGGCCATCGGCGTTTCCAGTTGCAGCACGACGATATCGGCCTGTTCGATCAGCCCTTTGGCCGCGTCGATATGCGCGGGGCTTAATAAATCGTTGGCGCCGCCAGCAATCACGATGCTGTTCTGGCCATTGTCGTCGACGAGAATGGACGCGATGCCGGACGCCATGCCGGGCAAGGTGGTGATATGGCTATCGATGATGCCATCGCCCACCAGCGCCGCGCGCAGGGTCGTGCCGAACGCGTCATCGCCCACGCAGCCTATCATGGCCACTTGCTGGCCACCGGCCTCAACCTTGCCGCTCAGGCGCGCGCAAGCCACGGCCTGGTTGGCACCCTTGCCGCCAGGAATGGTTCTAAAAGCGCCACCCGTCAGGGTTTCACCGGGAAGTGGCATGCGCGGCACGCGCAAGACCAGGTCCATATTGATACTGCCGATAACCACGATCATGATGTCATTCCCATCAGTTCAGTTGCAGGTGAAGAAGTCAGTGAGGAAGAAGCTACAGTAGCGGCCACGCTGGAGCCGCGCACATGTAGTGCAGGCGCGATGCTGCGCTGCTGGCGCGGCAAGGCGGGGGCGGCGATGCGCGCCAGCAGGCAGGCCGCCGTGATATGGCCCAGTTCGCGCGTGTTTTGCGCCACGCTGCTCAAGGCCGGATGCACGAAGCTGGCCAAGTCGATATCGTCGAAGCCGACGACGGCCAGGTCCACGGGCACGGCAATGCCGAGCTCGGCGGCGGCGCACAGGGCACCAAAGGCCATCAAGTCATTGCAGCAGAACAAGGCGTCGGGGCGCTGGCCCTCGGGCAGCGCCAGCAAGTCCAGCGCGACCGCATAGCCGCCCGCACTCGTAAAATCGCTATGCCGGCACAGGTCGTCGGCCAGCAGCAAGCCCGCATCGGCCATGGCGCTGCGTGCGCCGGCTATGCGGTCATTGGAAATGCTCACTTCGCGCGGGCCAGCGATACATGCCAGACGCCGGCGTCCCAGCCCCAGCAGATGGCGCGCGGCCAGCACGCCGCCGGCGCGGTTATCGACGGCCACCACATCGATGGACAGGTCGTTGGGCGCGCGGTCGAGCAGCACGGCCGGCACCTTCATCTTGCGCAGCAATTCGCCATCGCTGTCGGCCAGTGCGGACAAAATCAGGCCGTCGCAGCGCTTGGTCAGGAGCACGTTCAGGTAGTCGCGCTGCTTGACGGGGTCGTCATCGGAATTACATAAAATGACGCTGTAGCCGGCCGCGTAGCAACTGTCCTCGATGCCGCGCGCCACTTCCGAAAAGTACGGGTTCGTATTATTCGGAATGATGAGGCCTATGGTGCCCGTGCTGCTGCTGCGCAGCGAACGCGCCAAGGCGCTGGGCACGTAATGCAATTGCTGCGCCGCTGCCAGCACGGCGCGGCGCGCGGCGTCGCTGACGGGACGGGTATTGTTGAGGACGTGCGACACGGTGGTATACGACACCCCCGCCGCCTGCGCCACTTGTTTGATGGTTGCCATGGACCGCGCTTTCTCTTGCGCTTATGCGCGCTCGCCGCGGCGGCGGTAAGTGTCGAGCACCACGGCAGCGACGATCACCAGGCCCGTGACGATGCGTTTGACGGGTTCAGATACGCCCACTTGCGCCAGGCCCGCTTCCAGCACGGAAATAATCAGCACGCCAATAAAGGTACTGATGACGGAGCCGCGCCCGCCCATCAGGCTGGTGCCGCCGATCACCACGGCGGCGATCACTTGCAATTCCATGCCCACGCCGCCGTTCGGATCGGCCGCTTCCAGGCGCGAGACCTGGAACAGGGCACCCACGCCGGCGAGGAAACCCATCAGGGCAAACACCAGCACTTTGGACGGTTTGGTATTGATGCCGGACAAACGCACGGCTTCTTCATTCGTGCCGATACCGATCCAGTGGCGTCCCAGCACCGTGCGCGTGAGCACCAGGTGGCCGATCACAACAATAGCGATGGCGGCGATGAAGGCAGGCGACAGGCCGAAGGCGATCGGCGAACTGATGCCGTCAACGGCGCTGCCGATATATTCCGTGCGCGAGTTGGTCACTTGATAGGCCAGGCCGCGTGCCATTTCCAGCACGCCCAGCGAGACGATGAACGAGGGAATGCGCCAGCCGACGGAAATCAGGCCCGTGGTGGCGCCGCACACGGCGGCGACGAACATGCCCAGCAGGGCGGCGCTCCACACGGGCCAGCCCCAGTGCACGACGGCCAGCGACAGTACGGAAGCGGCCAGTGCCATCACCGAGCCCACCGACAGATCGATGCCGCCGATGATCAGGACAAAGGTCATGCCGACCGCCATCACCACCAGCGTCGGGATGTTGTTCGACAGGGTGCTGAGGGTAGCGAGCGTAAAGAAGTTTTCGCTGGCAAACGAGAACAGCACACACATGGCCAGCAGGGCGCCGATCAGGCCTGCATAGTTTTTCAGGTCGGCCAGGCTGCGCTGCAGATACGAAGGAGAGGAGTGGATAGTCATGGGAATCTTTCCGGCGGATCAGGCCGCAGCTGGAGTGGAAGTAGGGGTCAAATAGCCAGAGAAGGCGGCCGACAGCAGCGCGTCCTGGCTCCAGGCGCCGCGCTCGAAGGTCTCGACGATGCTGCCCGCGCTCATCACGGCGATGCGGTCACAAATCAGCATCAGTTCGCGCAAGTCGCTCGATACGATGACCAGGCCCTTGCCCTGGCGCGCCTGTTCCGCCAGCACCTGGTAAATATCAAACTTGGCGCCGATATCGATGCCGCGCGTGGGCTCGTCGAACAGCATCACGGGGCAGTCGCGGTACAGCCAGCGGGCGATCACCACTTTTTGCTGGTTACCGCCCGACAATTCGGCCACCGTTTGCGCGCTGCTACGCGAACGGATGCCCAAGCGTTGAATATAGTCGTCGGCCACCGTCGCTTCGGCGGCGGCGTTAAGCCAACCGGCGCCACTGACGCTATCGAGCGACGCCAGGGTCGTGTTGACGGCGATGGACTGGCGCAGCAACAAACCCTGGCCCTTGCGGTCTTCCGTGATCATGGCAATGCCGGCCTGGACGGCGGCCTGCGGTGAACCCAGTACAGCCGGTGTTGCGCTGTCGCCAAGATACACTGCCCCGGCGTCGGCACGGTCGGCGCCGAAGATCAGGCGCAACAATTCCGTGCGGCCCGAGCCGATCAGGCCGGCGACGCCGAGGATTTCGCCCGCGCGCAAGTCGAAGGAAGTCGGTTTGACCACCGTACCGCGCGCCAAGCCGCGCACGCGCAGCAGCGGCGCGCCGATGCTGCGTCCGCTCAAGTCGACGGCGTCATCGGCCGAACGGCCGACCATCAGGCTGACCAGGTCGGCAGCGGAATGGCCGGCGATGTCGTCGTCGCACACGAGCTGGCCGTCGCGCAGCACGGCGATGCGGTCAGCCACGCGCTTGAGTTCTTCCAGACGGTGGGAAATATAGATGATGCACACGCCTTCGGCCTTCAGGCGCTCGATTTGCAGGAACAGCAATTCCACTTCGCGGTGCGTCAGCATGGCCGTCGGCTCATCGAGCACCAGCAGGCGGCAGGCACCGATCAGGTTGCGCGCGATCTCGATCATTTGCTGGTGGCCAATGCCCAGTTCACCGACGAGTGTCCACGGGTCGAGTCCACCCAAGCCCACTTTCTCCATCTGTTCGCGCGCGTCGCGCGCAAGACGGCTGCGGTCGATGAAGCCGAAGCGCTGCGGCAAATTCTTCAGGTACAGGTTTTCCGCGATCGACAGCGTGGGAATCAAGTTCAGTTCCTGCATCACCATGCGGATGCCCAGCGCCTCGGCTGCACCACGCGAGGCGGGCCGATACGGCTTGCCGTCGAGCAGCATCGTGCCCGTGCTGGCTTGCTCCAGGCCACAGATGATCTTCGACAGGGTGCTCTTGCCCGCGCCGTTCTCGCCCGTCAGCGCCAGCACCTGGCCAGGGGCAAAACGCAGGCCCACGCCGCCCAGCACGGGGCCGACATAGGACTTGCCGATGTTATCCAGAGTCAATAAAGAGATGGCGGCTGTTGGCGCCGGGGGGATGTCGCTAGGCATGATAAAACTCCGCAGTAGTGGCGGCGGGGCCGGCACCGCCTACTCCCTAATGATGAGTACGCAGGCGCCGGCCGCGGCGGGATCAAACGATCAGGCGATCAGGACTTGGCGCCCTTGGCGACCAATTCGACCTTGGTTTCGATGACGCCACCCAGGTCAGCCTGTTTCTTCTTCTGTGCCAGGGCTTTGAGCACGGTGTCGATGCCGAACACGGCTTGCTGCGAACCGAACTGGTCAGCGGTGGCCAGCACGCGGCCATCGGCCAGCATCGGCTTGATGGCGTTGATGTTGTCGTAGCCGACGACCAGCACTTTGCCCGTCTTGCCTGCGGCCTTGATGGCGGAAATGGCGCCGATGGCCATGTTGTCGTTACCGCACAGCAAGGCCTTGATATTCGGATTGGCGTTCAGCATGGCGGCCGCTACCGTGTTGGCAGGGGCGATTTCCCACTGGCCCGACTGCACGCTGACAACCTTGGCGCCGGCCGCATTCATGGCGTCCTGGAAGCCCAGGGTACGCTGCTGTGCATTGTAAGTGGTGGAAACGCCTTCGATGATGCCGACGGGGTCGCCCTTTTTGAGCTGCGGGGCCAGATAATCGCCGACGACCTTGGCGCCCTTGCGGTTGTCAGGACCGACGAATGGCACGCTGATGCCCTTCTCTTTCAGGGCGCCCTCGTCGAGCTTGTTGTCGATATTGACGACGATGATGCCTGCATCGATGGCTTTCTTCAGCACCGGCACCAGCGCTTTCGAGTCGGCAGGGGCGATCACCAGCGCGTTGACGCGCGCGACGATCATTTGCTCGACCAGCTTGATCTGGCTCGACGTATCCGTCTCATCCTTGATGCCGTTCGACAGCAAGTCGTACTTGGCGGCATTCGCCTTCTGATGCGCCTTGGCGCCATTTTCCATGGTCAGGAAAAATTCATTGGCGAGCGACTTCATCACCAGCGCGACCTTCGGTTTGGCAGGTGTCTGCGCCATCGCCGGCACGGCGGGCAAGGCACACACCAGGACAGCGGCGGCAATCATTTTCAGGCGAATACGGGATGTCATGAGCGTCTCCAGAGTTGTTGGTCAAGCATGTGTAGAGTATGCTTTGATGGAATTTCATTGCGCGCAAACGTTTGCGCGAAGCGAATAGTGCCTCAATGCCACATATTAGTGCAAGCAAAACTGTATGTGCGGTGCAGCAAAAAGAGTAAGTTCAGAAGCAGGCAAGCGCATGCGATCCTTCTCTCAGGAGCTTTGTTGCCGTAGGGCTAGCTATTCAATAGTTTTCCCAGCACCAAGTTAGCACATGGAAAAATTATCTTTTATGCTTTTCAGTTTTCAACTACCGGTAGTAAACCTGCCGGCAAGGGCGCCGCGCCCTATCTTGGTGCGCAGAAAGAAAAAACCCGGCAGCGCAGGTCGCGTTGCCGGGTTTTCCATCCATGCCCCAAGGGAGATGACAGTTACTTGCGTCCGCCCCGTGCCGGCGCGGCATGGCCGCCCTTAGCAGGTGGCTTGCTGCCGCGCCCCAGCGGCGCGGCGGCTGGTTTGGCACGGGTTTTGATGGTCGACAAGATCGAGGGACGCACTTTCGACTCGGCAGCCGAAGCTTTTGGCGCCGCTGCCGTGCCGCCCAGGGCGATACGGTTCTTGCCCGGCGTGACCTTGAACTTGTCCGGCGTGCCGGCACCATGCGTCTGGCGGCTGCGCTCGCCTGCCGCCAGGCCACCCGACTCCGACGAAGTCCAGGCAGGAATCAGATGCTTGTCGCCATTGCCGATCAGGTCGCCACGCCCCATGTTGACCAGCGCTTCGCGCAGGATAGGCCAGTTGGCCGGGTCCTGGTAGCGCAGGAAAGCTTTATGCGTGCGGCGGATCTTGCCGCTACGCGCCGTTTCCACCACTTCCGAGTCAGCCGTCACCTTGCGCAAGGGATTCTTGCGCGTGTGATACATCGTCGTGGCCATCGCCATCGGCGTAGGCATAAAGGTTTGCACCTGGTCCAATTTAAAATTGTTTTTCTTCAGCCACAGAGCCAGGTTCAGCATGTCCAGGTCTGTCGTGCCCGGATGGGCGGCGATGAAATACGGGATCAGGTATTGCTTCTTGCCCGCTTCCAACGAGAAACGGTCGAACATTTCCTTGAACTCGTCATACGCGCCTATGCCGGGCTTCATCATCTTCGACAAGGTGCCCTCTTCCGTATGCTCGGGCGCGATCTTCAGCAAGCCACCGACGTGGTGCGTCACCAGTTCCTTCACATACTCAGGCGAGCGCACGGCCAGGTCATAGCGCAAGCCCGAGCTGATCAGCACTTTCTTGATGCCGGGAATTGCGCGCGCCTTGCGGTACAGGGAAATGAGCTTGCTGTGATCCGTGCCCAGATTCACGCAGATGGACGGGTAGACACAAGACAGGCGGCGGCACGACACTTCGATCTCTTTTTCCTTGCATGCGAGGCGATACATATTCGCCGTAGGGCCGCCCATATCCGAAATAGTGCCCGTAAAACCTTTGGTTTTATCGCGGATATGCTCAATTTCGCGCAAGATCGACGGTTCCGAACGGCTCTGGATGATGCGCCCTTCGTGCTCGGTGATCGAGCAGAAAGTACAGCCGCCAAAACAGCCGCGCATGATGTTGACGGAAAAACGGATCATTTCCCAGGCGGGAATGTGCGCCTTGCCATAGCTCGGGTGCGGTGCGCGCGCATAATTCATGTCGTACACGCCATCCATCTCGTCCATGGCCAGCGGCAGCGGCGGTGGATTGAGCCACACATCGCGTTCGCCGTGCGCCTGCACCATGGCGCGCGCATTGCCGGGATTCGATTCCAGGTGGAACACGCGCGACGCGTGCGCATACATGACCGGGTCATCCTTGACGACGTCGTAGGCTGGCAGGCGCACGACCGTCTTGTCGTGCTTTTCCTTGGCCATGGCCAGGCGCTCTTCGCGACTCATGATACGGATAGGCTTGATGACTTCAGCCGATTTCGATGCATTTTCGGTGGCGCAGGCGGTCTTGTCTTCCTGCACCATCTCGTACGGGCTGTAGTGCGGGTCGATCTTGCCGGGCACGTCGACGCGGGTCGAATTGTGCACGCCCCAATCGTCGCCGGGCAACCAGCCGGAAGGCACCATGAAGGCCGTGCCGCGCAAGTTGCGGATATCCTTGATCGCTTCACCGGCAGCGAGGCGGTGGGTCAGGTCGACCAGCGCCCGCTCGGCATTGCCGAAAATCAACAAATCAGCCTTGGAATCGGGCAAGACGGAGCGGCGGACCTTGTCCGACCAGTAATCGTAATGGGCGATGCGGCGCAAGGATGCTTCGATGCTGCCGATGACGATGGGCACGTCGGGATAGGCTTCGCGCGCGCGCTGGGCGTACACGGTGACGGCGCGGTCCGGGCGCTTGTTCGGCTCGGCATTCGCGGTGTAGGCGTCGTCGGAACGGATCTTGCGGTCAGCCGTGTACTGGTTGACCATGGAATCCATATTGCCGGCGGTAATGCCGTAATACAGACGCGGCTTGCCGAGAATGCGGAAGGCCTCGGCCGACAGCCAGTCGGGCTGGCTGATGATGCCGACGCGGTAACCCTGCGCTTCAAGCAGGCGACCCACCAGGGCCATGCCGAAACTCGGATGGTCGATGTAGGCGTCGCCCGTGACGAGGATGACGTCGCACTGGTCCCAGCCCAGCGCGTCCATCTCGGCACGCGACATCGGCAGGAAAGGCGCTACGGCAGCGCGGGCAGACCGCTTGGGAACGGTCGCAAATAAATTGGTAGGGGAGCTCATAGGGTACGGATTGTACCGGAATTGGCCATTTCCAACCTGACGGCCTGCTTTTTACTGTTGGATTTCCGTATAAAAAACGTTTATTTTTCAATTACTTGGGGTCACACCCTTTGAGTCTGACCCTAGAATTTAAGGTCTGGGGGTAGACGTTGGCATTTGACCCAACACCTTGACTGCTGGGGTACGACCCGACGGGTCGGCCCCCGATCAACGCGTAGCGACTGACCCCGATCAGATACCCATATTAGCTAAAATCTCACCCAACTCGCGCAAGGCCGGCTCCAGTTTCGGATGCTTGACGGCAAACTTGGCCGACAATTCCTGGCTGCGCTCGGCCAGTCCATAGGTGGTCGACTCTTGGTCCTGTTCCTGGGCAGCGCGCTTTTCCATCAGCAACTTGATGTCGACGTCGAGTTTTTGCAGCAACGCATGCAGTTCTTCATCAACGGGGCCGCTGGTTTGGAGTGTCGAATGCAGCTGTTGCAGCGATTCCTTGAGTTTGCTATCCATGTTTTTTCCTGTCAGTCAGTAAATTGCGTGTCCAGGTACAACTGTTCCACCCTGCTCCTGGCCCACGGGGTCTTGCGCAAAAACTTCAGGCTCGACTTGATGCTGGGATCGCTGATGAAGCAATTGATATCGATGTGCTTGGCCAAGCCGTCCCAATCGTAGTGGGCCTGCAGGCGCGTCACGATAGCTTCCAGGGTGATGCCATTCAAATCTTGCTGACTCATATACTCTTTCTACTACCTTCTTGTTGACATCTTACGCAATTCTACGCCGCCGGCAAAGAAAGCTTGCGTGGGTCATGAAGACGCAGCGCAAGCTTCAGATAAGGACGGCTTACTTGGTATTCAAGCCGCGGCGTTCCAGCAGCGGTTCCACGCTGGCGTCGCGGCCGCGGAAATCACGGAACAGTTGCAGGGCATCGACGCTGCCGCCGCGCGACAGCAATTTGCTGCGGAACCAGTCGCCATTCTTGCGCGTCAGGCCGCCGTTTTCCTTGAACCAGTTGACCGATTCCGCGTCCAGCTTTTCCGACCACAAATAGGCGTAATAGGCCGCCGAATAGCCGCCCGCGAAGCTATGCGAAAAGTAGCTGCTGCGGTAGCGCGGCGGCACGGGCGCATAATCGACGCCCGCATCGCTCAAGGCCGCTTTTTCAAAGGCCAGCACGTCGGTCGGGATCTGGCTCGGCGCCAGCTGGTGCCAGCGTTGATCCAGCAGGGCCGCCGACAGGTATTCCGTGGTCATGAAGCCCTGGTTGAATTTCTTCGCTGCCGTGACCTTGTCGAGCAACTCCTGCGGCATGGCCGCGCCGCTCTGGTAGTGCTTGGCATAATTTTGCAGCACTTCCGGCCAGATAGCCCACATTTCATTGACTTGCGATGGATATTCGACGAAGTCGCTCGGTACGCTGGTGCCGGCAAAGCGCGGGTATTTCACGTTTGAAAACATGCCGTGCAGCGCATGGCCGAATTCGTGGAATATGGTCGTCACTTCATCGAAGGTCAATAGCGTCGGCTGGCCGGCAGGCGGCTTGGGAATATTCAACTGATTGGCCACCACCGGATGCGTGCCCATCAGTGACGATTGCGACACGTATTCATTCATCCATGCGCCGCCATGCTTGTTGCCGCGCGCATAAAAGTCGGCGATGAACAGCGCCAACGGCTTGCCGTTGGCATCGAGTACGTCGTAGACGCGCACGTCCGGGTTGTACACCGGCAGATCGGTACGCTGTTTGAAGCTGATGCCGTACAGTTTATTGGCGGCAAAGAAGACGCCGTTATTCAACACGCTATCGAGTTCCAGGTACGGTTTCAGCTCGTTTTCATCAAAATTAAAACGTTGCTTGCGCAGCTTGTCCGTGTAGATGGCCCAGTCGGCCGCCGCTACCTGGAAACCGCCTTTTTCCGCGTCGACCAGTTGCTGCAGGTCGGCCGCTTCGCGGCGCGCGTTGGCGACAGCCGGTTTCGCCAGTTCCGACAACAGGGTGTTGACGGCCGTGGTGGTCTTGGCTGTCTGGTCTTCCAGCGAGTAGGCGGCGTAATTGGCGTAACCGAGCAAGGTGGCCCGTTCGGCGCGCAGTTTTGCCAGCTTCAGCACGATGGCGCGATTGTCGAACTCGCCGCCTTCGCTGCCGCGCTTCAGCGAAGCGTCCATCAGGCGCTGGCGTGTCTTGCGATCCGTCAATACAGCCAGCGGCGGCTGGCTGCTGGTGTTGACCAGGGCGATGACGAACTTGCCCGTCAAGCCCCGTTCCTTGGCTGCCGTGGCGGCCGTGTCGATATCACTGTCCGTCATGCCAGCGAGCTCGGCGCGCGTATCGACGACGATGCTCTTGGCATTTGTTTCCTTCAGCACGTTTTGCGCAAAGGCCGTTTCCAGGCCCGCCTGCTCGGCGTTGTAGGCTTTCAATTTTTCCTTGTCCGCATCGGACAGCTTGGCGCCGGCGCGCACGAAATCCGTGTGATAGCGGGCCAAAAGGCGCAAGGATTCGGCATCGAGGCCCAACTTGTCGCGCTTGGCGTACAGGGTGTCGATGCGGGCAAACAGTTTCGGGTTCAGGGTAATCGCGTCGCCATGCGCGGCCAGTTTCGGCGACACATCCACTTCCACCGCTTCGATCACGCTGTTGGTGTTGGTCGAGGTCATGTTGCTAAAGATGCTCTGCACGCGGTGCAGCAGCTGCCCCGTGCGCTCGAGGGCGACGATGGTATTTTCAAACGTGGGGGCCTGGCGGTTGTTGGCAATCGCGTTGACTTCGGCCAGCTGGCGTTTCATGCCTTCGGCGAACGCCGGCGCGTAGTGAGCGTCCTTGATCAGGCCGAACTGCGGCATCTGGAACGGCAGCGGACTGGCTTTGAGCAAAGGATTCTGGGCACTGATGGCGGCAGCCGGTGTAGCGGCGGCGGCCAGGGCGGCAGGAGCGGCGTGAGCCAGCATGACGCTGGCAGCGATGACGAGCAGTTGTGGACGGATCATGACATCTTTCAGGAAGCGCGGGAGAGAACCGCGATCGCATCGCGGGCCAGTGGGAGATCATAGCAGCCTGTCACACGGGCGTCATCCAACATGGGCACTCCTGTGGTGCATAGCGGCAAATGCGCGCTTTACCACGGTTTATCATCAAAATTCCCAAATAAAAATGGCTGCCAATCGCTTGGCAGCCACTTCATTGACCCGGCTTTGAGGCCGGCAATACCCCTGTTTACTGACCGTTCAAGCCACGGCGTTGCAGCAGCGGCTCAATCTTCGCATCGCGGCCGCGGAAGTTGCGGTAGATGTCGAGCGCATCGGCGCTGCCGCCGCGCGACAACAGCTTGGCGCGGAACCAGTCGCCGTTCTTGCGCGTCAGGCCGCCGTTTTCCTTGAACCACTCGACCGTGTCGGCATCGAGCTTTTCCGACCACAGATACGCGTAATAGCCAGCCGAATAGCCGCCCGCGAATGCGTGCGAGAAATACGTGGTGCGGTAACGCGGCGGCGCAGGGGCGAAATCGACGCCCGCGTCTTTCAAGGCGGCTTTCTCAAACGCCAGCACGTCGGTCGGGATCTGGGCCGGGGTCAACTGGTGCCAGCGCTGGTCCAGCAGGGCCGATGCCAGGTATTCCGTGGTTTTATAGCCCTGGTTGAAATTGTCGGCTGCCGTCACTTTAGCCAGCAGCTCGGCCGGGATAGCCGCGCCCGTCTGATAATGTTTGGCATAGTTTTGCAGCACTTCGGGCCACAGCGCCCACATTTCATTGACTTGCGACGGGTATTCGACGAAGTCGCGCGGCACGCTGGTGCCGGCGAAGCGCGGGTACTTCACGTTCGAAAACATGCCGTGCAGTGCATGGCCGAATTCGTGGAACATGGTGTTGACTTCGTCAAACGTCATCAGGGTCGGCTGGCCCGCTTCCGGCTTTGGAATGTTCAAGTTATTCGCGATGACCGGCTTGCGGTTCAGCAAGCTCGATTGGCCCACGTAGGCGTTCGCCCAGGCGCCGCCGCGCTTGTTGCTGCGCGCGTAAGGGTCGAGCGTAAAGATGGCCAGTTGCGTGCCGTCTTCATTGAAGACGTCGTACACCAGCATGTCGGATGTGTAGACGGGCAAGTCGGTGCGTTGCTTGAAGCTCAGGCCGTACAATTTTCCAGCGGCAAAGAACACGCCCTTGGTCAATACGCTGTGCATTTCAAAGTACGGTTTTAATTGCGTCTCATCAAAGTTGTAGCGCTCGGCGCGTACCTTGTCGCTGTAGAAAGCCCAGTCGGCGGCGCCCACCTTGAAGCCGCCTTTTCCTGCATCGATAACCTTCTGGATATCGTCTGCTTCACGGCGCGCATTGACGACGGCCGGTTTCGCCAGCTCGCCCAGCAAGGTATTCACGGCGGTGGTGTCGTGCGCCGTCTGGTCTTCCAGTGAATAGGCAGCATAGTTCGGGTAGCCCATCAGCGCAGCACGTTCGGCGCGCAATTTCGCCAATTCCAGTACTTCCTGGGTATTGTCGAACTCGCCACCACGGCTGCCGCGCGCTTGCGCGGCGGCCATGATGCGTTCGCGCACGGCGCGGTTGGTCAGCAGCGACAGCGGTGCCTGGCCCGTCGTGTTGACGAGGGCAATCACATACTTGCCATCGAGGCCGCGCTTCTTGGCCAGGCCGGCGGCCACGTCGATAGCGGCCGGCGACAGGCCGTCGAGCTCTTCGCGCGTGTCGACGACGACGGCCGAGGCGTTCAATTCCTTCAGTACATTTTGTGCGAACTTGGTCGACAGGGCCGCCAGCTGGCCATTGTAGGCGCGCAGCTTTTGCTTGTCGGCCGCCGACAGCTTGGCACCCGCGCGCACGAAGTCGGTGTGGTAGCGTTCCAGCAAGCGTTTCGATTCGGCATCGAGCCCCAGCTTGTCGCGCTTGGCGTACAGACTGTCGATGCGCTTGAACAATTTGTCGTTGAGCATGATCGCGTCGCTGTGGGCTGCCATTTTCGGCGCCAGCTCGCGTTCCAGGCCCTGGATCGTCTCATTCGTATTCGAGCCGGACATCACGGAAAAAACGGTGCGCACGCGGCTCAGCAACTGGCCCGAGCGCTCCATGGCGACAATGGTGTTGTCGAACGTGGCTGGCTTCTTGTTGTCGGCAATCGCGTTGATTTCCGCCAGGTTGGCGGCCATGCCTGCCGTAAAAGCGGGCGCGTAGTCGGCGTCTTGCACCTTGTCGAACGGTGGATAGTAGAACGGCAGGCTGCTGGCCTGCGCAAACGGGTTCGAAGCGGGCAAGGCGGCAGCCGCAGTAGCGGCCGTGGTAGGCGCTGTGGTGGCGGTAGCGGCAAAAGCGGCAGCGGCTGGCGCCAGCATCAAGCTGGCGGCGATGACGAGCATTGTTGGACGGGTCATGTCTTCTTTCAAGAAACGCAAGAGAGCCGCGATTGTGTCGCGGGCCAGCCTGAAATAATAACAGCCTGACACACTTGCGTCATCAGCAATAAACAATGGTGGCGCGCCAGCCGATAATGAACGGTTTTCATGCGCTCCGCGCCAGGATGCCGTATCAATAGTGCGGCGGGCGCTCGTTGACCAGTCCGCCATTCGCCTGCTGCGCGCCGTCGCGCACATGTTCGCCCAGCTTGTGCAACATCGCTTCGAGCTGGTCGATGCGCTTGCCTTGCTGGTACACCATCTGGTTCAGCGACTCGACCAAGTCTTCCTGCTGCGCCAGCTTGATTTCGATATCGACGAAACGTACTTCCATCTGTTCTGCATTATCCATGGTGCTCTCGGTGATTCCTGACTGAAAGGGGGCATTCTACCGCCGCAGCGCCGTGAGCCAGCACAAACCTCGTCCATTCCCCATCGGTCAGGTGGCCATTTCTGCCTATTCTTCACTGATGGCTGAATCAAACCGCTTGACGAATGAGAACAAACAATGGACACGCCTGCGGCTCACGAACCACCGTTGATCGACGCGCGCAAGACGGCACAATAGCGGCGCTGCGAAGACTGCCTGCATGACGTGGCGGCCAGGGCCGACATCACGCGCGAAGGCGCGTATAAAGCCTTGCGCGAAGGCAGCAAACCGCGCTTCGAAACCATTTTAAAGATGCTCGATGCACTGGGCATGCAGCTGGCCATCGTGCCAAAAACCACGCCCGACGGCGCCGTGGAAGCCTGAACGCTGCTTACACTTTCGGCGTGGCCAGCAAGGCCTTCATGCGCGCCAGCCGTTCTTTCGGCGAAATGATTTCCGACTCCGTCGGCACGGCGTCACCCACGTCGAGCTCCATTTCTTTGATGAAACGTGACGGGTCGCAATGGACTTGTTCGCCAGCCCGCTTGCGCTTCTTGCACCAACTGACGTGCAAGGTGCGCTGGGCCCGCGTGATGCCCACATACATCAGCCGCCGCTCTTCTTCGATGCGCGCGGCGATGCTTTCGGCGGGCGCGTCGGGGTCGCCCTTGTGCGGCAGAATCCCCTCTTCCACGCCGACCAGAAACACGTGCGGGAACTCCAGCCCCTTTGACGCGTGCAGGGTGGACATGCGCACGGCATCCTGCTCCTCGTCCTTGCCCTCCAGCATGGTCATCAGGGCCACCATCTGCGTCAATTCCAGCACGTTCTTTTCTTCGCCGTCGCGGTCCTTGCCACCCCTGCCGCGCTCCTTGAGCCAATTGACGAATTCCAGCACGTTCTGCCACTTGCTTTGCGCTTGCCGTTCCTCGAAGGCATCGTACAGATACGATTCGTAGTGGATTTCCTTCATCATGTCGTCCAGCACTTCGGCCGCGTTGTCGCCGCTGCCAGCGGCACCCGGGCGGCTGGCGCGCGATTCGAGGTCGTTGATGAAGTTGCAAAAATCACGCAACGGCCCCAGTTGGCGGTCCGTCAGCTTGGCCTCGATGCCGCCCTTGAACACGGCCTGGAATAGCGAGCACTGCCACTGGCCTGAAAACGCGCCCAGCGCTTCCAAGGTTGACTGCCCCACGCCACGGCGCGGCGTCGTCACGGCGCGGATGAAGGCTGGATCGTCGTCTTCGTTAGCCAGCAAACGCAGGTAGCTGATGATGTCCTTGATTTCCGCCTTGTCGAAGAAGCTCTGGCCGCCCGAAATCGTGTATGGAATACGTTCCTTGCGCAAACATTGCTCGATGATGCGCGCCTGGTGGTTGCCACGGTACAGAATCGCGTAATCGGAAAACTTGTTCTTGCGTTCAAAATGGTCGGCCGAGATCATGATGGCCACTTGCTCCGCCTCTTGCTCGTCCGTCTGCATGCCCAGCACCTTGATCGGCTCGCCCAGGCCATGTTCCGACCACAGCGACTTTTCAAACAGCTTGGGGTTATTGCCGATCACGGCATTGGCAGCATTGAGCACGCGCATGGTGGAGCGGTAATTCTGCTCAAGCTTGATCACGCGTAAATCGGGGAAATCCGTTTCCAGCGTTTTCAGATTTTCCACGGTGGCGCCGCGCCAGGCATAGATGGCCTGGTCGTCGTCACCCACGGCCGTAAACATCGGCTTCTTGCCGATGCCCGTCACCATCAGTTTGACCAGTTCGTACTGACAGGTATTCGTATCCTGATATTCGTCGACGAGCAGGTAGCGCAGGCGGCGCTGCCACTTGTCGCGCACGGGGCCGTTATTGCGGAACAGTTCCACCGGCAAACGGATCAAATCGTCGAAATCGACGGCCTGGTAGGCAGACAGCGTTGCCACATAGCTGCGGTAGATGCGCGCCGCGTTCGCTTCGTCCTCGTCCTTGGCTTGCGCCAGCGCCATGTCCGGATCGATCAAGCCGTTTTTCCACAGCGACATGGCGCTCTGGATGCCACGGATCACCTGTTTATCGGTGGTAATGGCAAGGTCTTGCACCAGCGAAAAACAATCATCGCTGTCCATGATGGAAAAGCGGTCTTTCAAGCCCACGCCATTGGCTTCCTGGCGCAGGATTTTCACGCCCAGCGAGTGGAAGGTCGATACCGTCAACTGCTTCGCCTGGCGTGGCTGTTTCAACAGCTTGGCGATGCGCTCCTGCATTTCCAGCGCCGCCTTGTTGGTGAAGGTCAGGGCGGCGATGGTGCGCGGGTCATAGCCCCGGTCTTCGATCAGGTGAGCGATCTTTTGCGTGATCACGCGCGTCTTGCCCGAGCCGGCGCCCGCCAGCACCAGGCAAGGGCCGTCGAGGTAGGTAACCGCTTCGCTTTGCGGCGCATTCAGACCGAACTGTGGTGCTTTGGACATCAGGGTATTTCCGCAGGGAACAGCAGCCCATTGTAACAGCGTCGCGTCCGCCTTTTGCACGGCCAGATCTGCGCGAAAAACAGGCAATGACATTGATATCTCGCCAATTGCCGCCATCTCGGCCCAGGCAAGGCGTGCGGCCAAGCCAGCGCTAGAGTACCATTCCGCCTATACCGCCCGTGCGCGCCCACTTACCGAATGGCAGTCCCATGAAATTTGAACATCTGATTGAAATCAACGATCCGCTGAACCCGCTGATCGACACCCTGAGCCTGGAACAAGTCTGGCGTGGCCTGGTCTTGCGCGCCGAGTCGCCGAAATTGTTCGTGCCGCACCTGGACGAGTGCCAGATCAGCGAACGCAGCGATGACGGTTTCGCGCGCAGCCTGCGCTATGGCGAGCTGGTCATCAACGATACGGTGCAGCTGCTGCCGCAACTGCAGGTGCGCTATACGGTGCCGGCGCAAAAGGATATCAGCGCGTCCTCGCTGGTGATGACCATCGAGATGCCCGATGAAGCGAGCCTGTGGGTGCGCTTCCAGTACGACGACGGCCACGACGCGGCCACCGATGCAGCCAACGCCATGTACGACGACTTGCGCCGCGCCGCCTACAAGGAGTCCGACATCGACACCGTGCGCATCATGCGCGAGCTGGCCGCCGAGGGACGCCTGGACATCGGCCTGCTCAATTAAACGCTTGCGCTAGATGCGCGCTGCGGCCCCACAGCTGGGCGGAGCGACACTGCAGTCCCGCCTGCTCCGCGCTGGGCACTTCACCGATGGCGTGCAAGTTCTGGCGCGCTCCAGCAACGACGCCAGCGGCGCATCCAGGGTGGCCGTGTCGGGCATCAACGTTGCGCGCTGGGCCACGTTTGGCAGCAAGGTCTGGCGCGATGAGCTCGCCTACAAAATGTAGCTCAAGCATACGCTCGCATCAGACGCCGGGCGAGCAATCGGCGCAGCCGGGTGCGTGTTCAGGGTCTTTTGCCAGGTGCAGCGCCAGCTCGCGCAAGGCCGTGCGCACGCCTTCCTCGATGACGGGGTGGTAAAACGGCATGTCGAGCAGGGCCGGTACCGTCAGCTGGGCTTGGCAAGCCCAGGCCAGCAAGTGACTCAAGTGTTCCGCCCTTGGGCCGATCAGCTCGGCGCCAAGCAAACGCTGGCTGCCAAACTGCGCATACACGCGCAGCAAGCCTTGGTTTTGCAGCATCACTCGGCTGCGGCCCTGGTTGCCGAAGGATACGGCGCCCACGGCAAAACGGCCCGCGTGGCTTGCGCACAATTGCCGGTAGGTGGCGCCCAGGGTAGCGATCTGCGGCTCGGTGAAGGCGATCGTCAATGGCGTGCGGCGCAAGCTCGGCTTGACGTCAGGAAAGCGCGCCGCGTTGTCGCCCGCGATGCGGCCCTCGTCGGCTGCTTCGGGCAGCAGCGCTAATGCGTTGTCGGCATCGCCGGCGATGAAGATGGCACTCTGGCCGCACTGCATGGTGTGCGGGTCATACAGGGGGATACCATGCCGGTCGAGCGCAATTTGCGCCGTTTCCAGGCCGAGTTGATCCACGTTCGGACGGCGACCGATGGCGGCCAGCAAATACTCGAACTGCTCGGTTTTTTCCTGGCCCGCAGCATCGCGGCTGGTCAGCGCGATGGCGCTGCCATCCGGCGTTTTTTCCACGTGCGCCACGCTGGTCTGGAAGCGGATATCGAGTTCGCGCGCCAGCACGGCGCCCGCCTCCTGCAGCACCAGCGGGTCCGTCAGCTGCGCGACATTATTACCGCGCGCAAACAGGGTCACGCGCACGCCCAGGCGAGCCAGCGCCTGACCCAGTTCCAGGCCGATCACGCCGCTGCCGACCACGGCCACGGAGCTGGGCAAGTCGGTCCACTCAAACACGGCGTCGCTGGTAATGACGCGCTCACCCGCCGCCTGCCACTCGGGCGGCACGATGGGCGTGGAGCCGGTGGCGATGACGATGCTGGTGGCCTCGACGATGCTGTGCTCGCCCACCTGCAATTTGCCGGGACCGATAAAGCGTGCGTGGCCGCGCAATTTTTCCTCGTCGGCAATGGCGTCGATGCCGTCGAGCACGAAACCGACAAAGCGGTCGCGCTCGCCGCGCACCCGGTGCATGACTTGCTTGCCGTCGATGCGCACGGAGCCCGGATGCACGCCGAAGCCGGGCGCCGCAGCCACCGCGTGGGCCGCCTCGGCGGCCGCGATCAAGAGTTTGCTGGGCATGCAGCCCACGCGCGCGCAAGTCGTGCCGTACGGCCCGCTTTCGATCATCAGCACGCGCTTGCCCTGCAGGCGCGCCGCCTTGTGCGCCGTCATGCCAGCCGTACCGCTGCCGATCACTGCCACATCGACTTGTCGTGTTTTCATCATGTCACTGATCTCCGCGTCTGATTGCTCATGCGCTTCGATACTACCCGTTTGGCAAAAATAAAGTTTTACTTTGCAGCAATACATGTATTAGTATAACTAATTAATGTATTGATTTATAAGCTGAGCTAATGCTATCACTCGATTATCGCGCGCTGGCCGTGCTGGACGCCGTGGCCAGCCACGGCAGTTTTGACAAGGCTGCTCTCGCGCTGGGCATCACCCAGTCGGCCGTATCGCAGCGCATCAAGGCGCTGGAAGACGCCAGCGGACGCCTGCTGATCATCCGTGGCCAGCCGGCCGTGCCTACGGGCCTGGGCCAGCGCCTGATCGTGCATCACCGCAACGTCAAGCTGATGGAAGCGTCGCTCGACATCGACCTGGGCAATAGTGTCAGCATGCCGGAAATCGCCATCGCCATCGATGCCGACAGCCTGGCCACCTGGTTCCCCGCTACCCTGTCGGCCTTGCTGACGCCACCGCGCTGCCAGCTCGACGTGCGCCTGGCCGACAGCGACAGCGCCTTGCAAATGGTGCGCGATGGCTCCGTGTTTGGCTGCGTGGCGGCCGAAACCGCCACAGCGCCCGATGCGGCGGCGGCCACCAGCGTCACGCCGCTGGGCGTGCTGCGCTATGTCTGCGTGGCCACGCCGGTGTTTGCGGGCCACTGGTTCGGCGATGGTTTCAGTGACGAGGCGGTGCAACTGGCACCCGCCGTGGTGGGCCAGCACGGCTTGCTGGCGCGTTTTCTTGCTGAACAATTGGGCATGCGTGAGCCGTTTCCGCACCACACCTTACCGGTGGAAACGGCGCGCCGCAGCTGCGTCCAGGATGGCCTGGCCTATGGCCTGGTGCCGCAGCGCCTGGCCGCGCCGGCGCTGGCGACAGATCGTCTCGTCGATCTGCTGCCGGGCAGCACTCTGGACGTACCGTTGAGCTGGCATGCCTGGACCCTGGACACGCCATTTACCAAGCTGCTATCCGAGCAGATCGTCAAGTCGGCGCGCGACTACCTGGCGTAATTCAGATATCCAGCGGGTCCACTTCCAGCGACCATTTCACGCGCGTCTTCATGGCGCGCAATTGCGCCAACCATTCCTTTAAAAACGCCTGCAGCGCGGGCCGCGAGGGCGATTCGAGCAGCAGCTGGGCACGGTCCACGTTGTACACGCGCGTCATGCTCATGGGAATCGGATCATTGATGTTCACCTGCGGGTGGGCCATGCATTCCTTGGCCGCCTGCAAGAACTCGATGGCCGTGGCCAGCTCGGGCGCTTCGGCGCGCAGCAGTGCCTGGAACAGATACGGCGGCAGCGCCGCCTGTGCCCGCTCTTCGAGCAAGCTGGTGGCGAAATGCTCGTAATCGTGGTTGACGACGGCGTCGTACAGTGGATGGCGCGCATAGCGCGTCTGGATAAGCACCTCACTGACGCTGCCCCCTTGCGTCTGCGCGGCGCGCCCGGCGCGGCCCGCCACTTGCATCAGCTGGGCAAACAGCCGTTCGCTGGCCCGGTAATCCTGCGAAAACAGGGCCGTGTCCGGGTTCAAAATCCCCACCAGCGTCAGCTTTTTGAAATCGTGGCCCTTGGCCACCATCTGCGTGCCGATCAAAATATCCACTTCACCCCGGTGCACGGTATCGAACGCTGCCTGGGCGCTGCCCTTCTTGCGCGTGGAATCGGCGTCGATGCGCAAAATACGCGCCTCTGGAAACAATTGCTGTAGACCCTCTTCCACCCTCTGCGTACCGCGTCCCAGCGGCTGCAAGTCGACATTGCCGCAGGTGGGGCAATGGCGGGGAATGCGCAATTCCAGGCTGCAATGGTGGCAGCGCAGGCGGTGCTCGGGCTTGTGCAGCACCATGAACGACGTGCAGCGCGTGCAATTGCTGATCCAGCCGCACGATTCGCAGCAAATCACGGGAGAATAGCCGCGCCGATTCAAGAACAGCAGCGACTGTTCGCCCCGCTCCATGCGCAGCTTCAAGGCGGCGATCAGATGCGAGGTCAGGCCATCTTTCGGCCGGTCGCGCTCCATGTCGAGTATTTTGACGCGCGGCAAGACCGCATTTTTCACTGCCCGCTCGCGCAATTCCAGCTTGCGGTAGCGCCCCGTCTGCGCGTGATGCCAGCTTTCCAGCGAGGGCGTGGCCGAGCCCAGCACGATGGGAATCTGCAATTGCCAGGCGCGCCACACGGCCAGGTCGCGCGCCGAATAGCGCAAGCCTTCCTGCTGCTTGTAGGATGGGTCGTGCTCTTCGTCGATGACGATCAGTTTCAATGCCGGCAGCGACGCCAGGATGGCCAATCGCGTGCCAAGAATGATGCGCGCCTGGCCCCGGTGGGCGGCCAGCCAGTGCAGCATGCGCTCGCCTTCCGACAAGCTGCTGTGCAAGGTAGCGAGCATGACGCCGGGAAAGCGCGCGCGAATATTGCCTTCCAACTGGGGCGTCAGATTAATTTCCGGCACCAGGATCAGGATTTGCGCATCATCGTCGCGCGCCAAAACCTGGGCGCAGGCTTGCAGATACACTTCCGTCTTGCCGCTGCCCGTCACGCCGTACAGCAGCGTCGGCTTGAAACCGCGCGCGCCGCCGATGGCGTCCGCCGCCTCTTGCTGGGCGGCATTCAGGAGCGGCATGTTGAGCGGCGTGCCATCGTGCGCGTCGGCCAGCTTGGCCAACTTCTTGATGGCGCGATCCAGCGCCACGGTGGTCAGCACGCGCAAGTTCTTCGGCAAGCCCGGCAAGGCCACTTCGCCCAGCGGGCGCTGGTAATAATCGGCGGCGAAGGCGGCCAGCGCCAGCCACTGTTCCGACAACGGCGCCAGTTGGCTGCGCACGGCCAGCACATCCTTCAATTTCTCGACGGGTACGTCGGTGCTGCTTGAGATGCCGACGATCAAGCCCATCACTTCGCGCCGGCCGAACGGCACCAGCGCCAGCTGCCCCACTCGCGGCAACTGCCCCACTACCGGTACAGGCACGCCAGCATCAGCATCAGCGCCGGCGCCCGGCGGCGCACTCCAGCGGTAATCGAACAGGGCGTTCAAGGGCGTGTCGAGCGCGATTTTCAGGATGCACGACGTCAAAATGCGCTGCGGCATGGGAGGGGTGGCCTATCTCAATAAAAAAGCGCGCCGCAGGGTCGATGGCGCGGCGCAATGTCAGGCATCAAGCCAGCGGGCCATGATACTTGTTTCGTCCGTCAAACGCCTAACGGCAGACACGAGCGCGTGCCATGCTGCCAAAAAGAAATTCTGTGGATAACTTTGTGGACAAAGCAAAATTAACTTTCATAAAAATGTGGATAGAAAATTTTGATCGCCGTCAAGAGGGGGAGGAAAGAAAAATTAACTATTTAAAATCAATGACTTAAAAATTTACCTCTGGGAGGTGATAAATCCGTGAGGCATTTCCGCCGCTGTGCATAACTGCAGCATTTGTCATTTTTTTGTACAGAAATAAGCACCATTTAGAGGCATCCGATCGACGCAAACGGGGGCGGCATACAGCAAAGTTGACAATTCCGGGGCAAGCCTTTGTCTTGGCCTGCCGAGTGATGAAACATTGTTCAATGATTATGCTCTGCAGCATGCACTCCAGTTAAAACCTGAATCTCGACGCTCCATACCGATGGACAACTATTTTTCAATTTTATCCACAGCATCTGTTGATAACTTTGTGGACAATGAAGGAACAAGGCTGCCAAGCGGAAGAACAACCTGAGCAATTGCCACAAAGTGCGCCTGGTGCTGAATTTTTATTTCTTAATAATCAAGCACTTGCAGAGCATCCCTGGGCATGGATTTTCAACTGCCTCATATTTCCGCAGAAAAAAAATTGTGCATAAGTCGGCATTTCCTGCCAGGGCGCAGTAAAGAAAAAGGCAGGCTTCCGCGGGAAAGCCTGCCTTTTTTGCCCCTGCACCAGGGGACGCGGCAACTTACTGGCCGCTGCGCATGGCGCGGCTCATGCTGTGCACGGCTTCCACCATGGCATGCACCGATTCCGGCGGCGTGAACTGGGAAATGCCATGGCCCAGGTTGAATACGTGGCCCGTGCCGGCCGATGGCGCGCCAAAGGCGTTGAGCACTTTCGCCACTTCGGCGCGGATCTGCTCGGGACTGGCGAACAGGATGGCGGGGTCGAGATTGCCCTGCAAGCCCACTTTATGCCCGACCAACTGGCGCGCGCGCGTCAGGTTGACGGTCCAGTCCAGGCCCACGGCATCGGCGCCTATGTCGGCGATCTGCTCGATCCACTGGCCGCCGCCCTTGGTAAACACGATGGCGGGAATCTTGACGCCATCCTTGTCGCGTTTCAGCTGTGCCACCACCTGCTGCATGTAGGCCAGCGAGAATTCCTGGTAGGCACCATCGGCCAGCGCGCCGCCCCAGGAGTCGAAAATCATCACGGCTTGCGCGCCGGCATCGATTTGCGCATTCAGGTACTGCGCCACGGAAGTGGCATTGATGGCCAGGATGTGGTGCATCAGGTCAGGGCGGTTGTACAGCATCTTCTTGATGGTATGGAACTCTTTCGAGCCGCTGCCTTCCACCATATAGCACGCCAGGGTCCATGGGCTGCCGGAAAAACCGATCAGCGGCACGCGGCCATTGAGTTCCGTGCGGATCTGCGTGACCGCCTTGAAAACGTAGTCGAGCGACGCCAGGTCCGGCACCTGCAGCGCCTTCACATCGTGCTCCGTGCGCAGCGGGCGCTCGAACTTCGGCCCTTCGCCATCGGCAAAATACAAGCCCAGGCCCATCGCGTCAGGCACCGTCAGGATGTCGGAAAACAGGATGGCGGCGTCGAGCGGGAAGCGCTCCAGCGGCTGCAAGGTCACTTCGGTGGCGTAATCGGGATTCTTTGCCAAGCCCAGGAAGGAGCCGGCCCGCTCGCGCGTGGCGCGGTACTCGGGCAGGTAGCGGCCCGCCTGGCGCATCAGCCAGACTGGGGTGTGCTCGGTCGGCTGGCGCAGCAAGGCGCGCAGGAAAGTATCATTCTGGAGCGGAGCAAATTGTGGCATGGCAGGCAATCGAGCTTGGAGAAGCGATATTATCGCATCCAATCGCTGCCATTTCATTGATTCCAGTGCCGCTTTACAGCATTTGCCACGCACAGCGATGTCTTTCGTTGTGCCAGCCCTTCCATTATGATGATGCACGCCGCCGCGCTGCCTGACGCCGCCCGGCGGCCCTTCTTCCCATTACGACACGGAGCCCGCATGACCTCGACCGCATCCAGCACCCCTTATGGCATTTGGCCATCGCCGATCAGCGCGGCCATCGTCGCCGCTGGCGCCTCGCCGCTGACGCAGCTGGCCCTGGGCGGTGCCGATGGCAGCGACGTGTTCTGGCTGGCCGGGCGCGCCAGCGAGGCCGGCCGTAACACCCTGCTGCGCCAGCGCGGCGCCAGAGTCGATGAATTGACGCCGGCGCCCTTCAATGTGCGCACCCGCGTGCATGAATACGGCGGCGCTGCGTATGCGATCGCGGGCGATACCGTGTATTTCTCGCATTTTGCAGACAATTGCCTGTACCGCGTCGCCGGCGACGGCGCGCCGGAAGCGCTCAGCAAGGGCGGCAACACGCGCCACGCAGACTTCGTCGTCGATGCAGCCCGCTGCCGCCTGATCAGCGTGCGCGAGCAGCATCCGGACACCGGCCATGCGCACCCGGAAAATTGCCTGGCGGCAGTCGGCTTCGACGGCCGCGAAACGGTGCTGGCGCATGGTCACGACTTTTATGCGGCGCCGCGCTTGTCGCCGGACGGCAGCCAGCTGGCCTGGATCAGCTGGGACCACCCGCGCCTGCCTTGGCAAGGCACGGAACTGTGGCTGGCCGACGTGCACGCGGACGGCACGCTGGGTTCGCCACGCCTGATCGCTGGCGGCGCGCGCGAATCGATCTGCCAGCCGGAATGGTCGCCGAATGGCTTGCTGCACTTCGTTTCCGACAGCAGCGGCTGGTGGAATCTGTACCGCCTGCACGGCGCCGACATCGAGGCGCTATGCCCGATGGACGCGGAATTTGCCACGCCGCACTGGACCTTCGGCGCCAGCATGTACGGCTTTCTTTCCGACGACGAGATCGTCTGCACGTATATCCAGGCCGGCATCAGCTACCTGGCGCAATTGAACGTGGCGGCGGCCAAGCTCGAGCCGATTGCCCACCCCTACCAGGAAATCCGCGAACTGCGCGTGGGCCCCGGCTGTGTCGTACTGCTGGGCGGTAGCCCCACCATCGCGCTGGAACTGGCGCGCATCGACTTGTCGAACCATGAGCTGGAAGTGCTGGCGCAGTCGATCGCACACTTGCCCGCGCTCGCTTACCTGTCGGTGCCGCGCAGCTTGAGTTTTCCTAGTAGCAATGGCCGCACGGCTTACGCCTTCTTTTATGCGCCCGCCAATGGCGACGTGCAGGCGCCGGCGGGCACCTTGCCGCCCGTCATCGTCATCAGCCATGGCGGCCCCACCAGCATGGCCAGCAATACCTTGAAACTGGCGACGCAGTACTGGACCAGCCGCGGCATCGGCGTGCTCGACGTCAACTATGGCGGCAGCAGCGGCTTCGGCCGCGAATACCGCGACGCGCTGCGCGGGCAATGGGGCATCGTCGACGTGGAAGACTGCATCGCCGGCGCGCGCTACCTGGCGAGCAATGGCCTGGCCGACCCCGAGCGCCTGATCATCCGCGGCGGCAGCGCGGGCGGCCTGACGACCCTGTGCGCGCTGACCTTCCACGACGTCTTCAAGGCCGGTGCCAGTTACTATGGCGTATCCGACCTGAAGGGCCTGGACAACGATTCGCACAAGTTCGAATCGCGTTACACCGACTACCTGATCGCCTCGCAGCCGCAAGCCGAAGCGCTGTACCGTGAACGCTCGCCCATCCACCACACGGATAAACTGTCGCGCCCGATGATTTTCTTCCAGGGCCTCGATGACAAAGTGGTGCCGCCGCAGCAGTCGCAGCTGATGGTCGACGCCTTGCAGGCGCGCGGCGTGCCGGTCGCCTATGTGCCGCTCGAAGGCGAGGGACACGGCTTCCGCAAGGCGGAAAACATCGTGCGCACCCTGGACGCGGAACTGTATTTCTACCAGCGCGTGTTCGGCCTGCCTGTGGCGGCCGGCGAGCCTGCCGTACATATCGCCAATTTGCCCGCATGACCGAGCCGCATCCAGACCAGCTGCTGCTGGACGAATTCGCCGCCCTGCAGCAGCACGAAAAAATGATCCTGGCCTTGCTGGCCATCGCGGGCGAACCGGTGGGCAAGCATGCCGTGTATGAACACTTGCAGCGCGCCAATATCGTCGAGCCGGACGGCACGCCATTTTCCCTGCTCACCATCACGGGCATGCTGCAACATTTGGCGCGGCATGCGCTGGCGTTGGAAGTGGTGGGACGGGGCTTTGCCTGCGAGGCGAAGCTGCGCTGGCCCGCCATGCGCGCCGCCATCGAGCACCTGGCGTTTCGCGACCTGTGCCAGGCTATCGAGCTGATCAACCCCGTACGCCGCAACTGGGATGGCTATGTGGAGCTGCGCAGCTACCGGCAAGGCGTGGCGCGCCTGCGCATCGCCCTGCTGCGCAATGACGAAGTGCGTCATGTGAGCGCCATCCTGACCGCCTGCATGGCCTGCTATGAAGCGCAGCAACTGCATCCGCTGATCGAGATCTTCGGCCGCCCGTTCGAGCCGGAAATGCTGTCTTTCGTCATGCCGCAGCTGCAAGACGACATTCTCGCCGTGCTGCTGGGCAACGCCCCGCGCGAGCCGGCCACGGCGCGCGCCATCCGCGCGTATGCGCGCGCACACCATGCGCGCCAGGCGGCGGCCGGCGACCATATCGGCGCCGCGCTGCCGTTGGCCCTGGCCGAGGACGCCCTGCTGTGCGGCGAACTCGACGCGGCCGCCAGCTACCTGGCGGGCCAGCAGGGCGCGCAAGCGCTGTTTGTCGACAGCAGCATCGTGCTCTTGCGCGGCGAACAAGCGCACGCCATAGCGGGCTTTGAAATCGCCCTGAAAGGGCTGCGCAAGGAGGCCGGCAAGCGCAAGCTGTGCTTCAGCGGCATCGGCGGCCACCTGTACGTGCTGGCCCTGCTGCGCGGCAATGATGCCAAGCTGCTCAAAAGCGCGGAAGCTTACCTCGATATCGCACTGCATGCGCAGCCGAACCACGACAGCATCGTCTACCAGCAGCTCAACACCTTGCGCCTGGTGCGCGCCGGCGTACTGCTGGCGCAAAGCATCGCCACGCGCAACTGGGAAACGGGCTTGCAGGCGCAGTTGTTCCAGGCCTTGCTGTACTACTGGCTTGCGCTACCGCAATTGAACGAACGCAAGGACCAGCTGCACTTGCTGGTACAGCAAGCCGATGCCGCCGGCTACGATTTGATCGCGGCGCAGGCGGCCGGCTTGCTGGGCTTGATGGGCGAGCCGCAGCAGGAGCGCTATGCGACGGCCAAGCGGGCGCAGCACGGCTTGACCGATATGGCGCCGTGGTTCGAGCGCCAGGAAGCGTGGCAGCGCCAGCTGAGCGCACTGATCAACCTGCAGCAAGATGCTCCCGCCGAGGCCATCGGCAGCGTCTCGCGCCTGGTGTGGCTGGTGGCGTTCGACCCGCGCTTCGGCCTCACGGCCGTGGAAGTGCGCGAGCAGAAACGCGACGCGCGCGGCGGCTGGAGCAAGGGCCGCGCCATGGGCTTGAAACGCCTGGCCGAAGCGGCAGGCGACATCGATTTCCTCACGCCGCAGGACGCTCGCGCGGCTGGCAGCATCGCGCCCTTCAAACAGTATTATTCGTCGGCAGCGCGCTATGAAATCGAACTGGACAAGGCCGCCCTCTTGCTGGTCGGCCACCCGCTCGTCTTCTGGCTCGACGCGCCCGAGACGCGCGTGGAACTGATCGCCGGCGCGCCCGAACTGCTGATCAAGTCGCACGAGGGGCAGCTCTGGCTGGGCATGCAGCCCCCCTTGCCCGACAACGGCAGCAATGTGGTGCTGCAGCGCGAAACGCCGACGCGCTTGCGCGTGGTACACATCCTCGACGAGCACCGGCGCATCGGCGCCATCGTGGGCCTGGGCCTGTCCGTGCCGCTGCATGCGGAAAAACAGGTCATGCAAGCAATCGGCGCCATCTCATCCATGGTCACGGTGCAATCGGATATCGGCGGCGGCGAAGCGGAAACGATCACGGCCGACCAGCGTCTGCATGTGCACCTGCTGCCCTACCAGCAGGGCTTGAAAATGCAGATTTTAGTCCGCCCGCTGCTCGATAACGGCGCCTATTACGCGCCCGGCAGCGGCGCCGAAAGCGTGTTTGCCGACGTGGCGGGCCGCGCCGTGCAAGCACGGCGCGACCTGAACGCAGAACGCGAAGCGCAGCGCCAGCTGATCGGGCGTTGCCTGGTGCTGGAAGAGGCGCAAGAAGAGCATGGCGAGTGGCTGTTGGGCCAGCCTGCCCTGGGCTTGCAATTGCTGCTGGAATTACAGGCGCTGGACCCCGCCGCTGTCGGCTCCGGCATTGTGCTGGCCTGGCCCGAAGGCGAAACCATGCGCGTGTCGAAACGCATCGACAGCGGCCAGATGCGATTGAATATCAGGAGCGAAAAAGACTGGTTTGCCGCCAGCGGCGAGGTGCAGATCGATGAAGACAAGGTGATGGATTTGCGCGCCTTGCTGGATTTGATGCAGAACAATAAGGGCCGCTTCGTGGCCCTCGGTGACAACCAGTTCCTGGCCCTCAGCGACGAATTGCACCGGCGCCTGTCGGAATTGGCCGCCTACGGCGAAACGCAGGCCGATGGTGTCCGCGTCCACCCGCTGGCCGCCTTCGCGCTCGAAGAGCTGGCCAACGATGCCGGCGGCGTCAAGGCCGACCAACTGTGGCGCGAGCACTTGCTGCGCCTGCGCGCCCTCGACGACTATCAGGCACAACTGCCCAGCACCCTGCAAGCCGACTTGCGCGACTATCAGCTGGCCGGTTTCGAATGGCTGGCGCGCTTGGCGCACTGGGGCGTGGGCGCCTGCCTGGCCGACGACATGGGCTTGGGGAAGACCTTGCAGGCGCTGGCGCTGATCCTGGCGCGCGCGCCCAACGGCCCCACTTTGGTGGTGGCACCCACGTCCGTGTGCATGAACTGGATCAGCGAAGCGCAGCGCTTCGCGCCGACCTTGAAGATCAAACTGTTCGGTAGCGGCGACCGGGCCGACATGCTCGATACCTTGCAGCCATTCGACGTGGTGGTGGCCAGCTATGGCTTGCTGCAGCAGGAAGCGAGCATGTTTGCCGGCGTGCGCTGGCATAGCATCGTGCTTGACGAAGCACAAGCGATCAAGAATGGCGCCACCAAGCGCTCGCAAGCCGTGATGGCCCTGCAAGGCGATTTCCGCATGGTAGCCAGCGGCACGCCGCTGGAAAACCATTTGGGCGAATTGTGGAACCTGTTCCGCTTCATCAACCCAGGCTTGCTGGGCACTCTCGATCAATTTAACCTGCGCTTTGCCGGTCCGATTGAAAAAGATCAGGACAAGCGGGCGGCGGCCGGCGCGCGCTTGCGGCTGCGCCGCTTGATCGCGCCATTCATCTTGCGCCGCACCAAGACGCAAGTACTGTCGGAATTACCGTCCCGTACGGAGATTGTGCTGGAAGTGGAACTGTCGCCGCAGGAAACGGCGCTGTACGAATCCTTGCGCCGCGAAGCACTGGAAAAGCTGGCCATGCTGGAAGGGCCGGCGTCAAAGAAAGCCATCCAGATCCTGGCGGAAATCATGAAGTTGCGCCGCGCCTGCTGCAATCCGCAACTGGTGGCGCCGGAACTGGGCCTGGCCAGCAGCAAGCTGGCGGCCTTCGCCGAATTGCTCTCGGGCTTGCTGGAAAACCGCCACAAAGTGCTCGTCTTCAGCCAGTTCGTCGATCATTTGACCCTGCTGCGCCAGCACCTCGAACAGCATGGCGTCAGCTACCAGTATCTCGACGGCAGCACGTCCATGCAGGAGCGCAAGCGCCGGGTCGACGCCTTCCAGGCAGGCGAAGGCGATGTCTTCCTGATCAGCCTGAAAGCGGGCGGCATGGGCATCAACCTGACGGCGGCCGATTATGTGATCCACATGGACCCATGGTGGAATCCGGCCGTGGAAGACCAGGCCTCGGACCGCGCCCACCGCATGGGGCAATTGCGCCCCGTGACGATTTACCGGCTGGTGGCGAAACACACGATCGAGGAAGGCATCGTCGAATTGCACCAGCATAAGCGCGACCTGGCCGACAGCTTGCTGGAAGGCAGCGACGCGGCAGCGCGCATGTCGGCCAGCGACATGCTGGGCATGCTGCAGGAGGGCTTGAAGCAATGAGATTGAAAAAATGAACGGGGGAACCGCGTTCCATGCGATGATCGTTTTTCCCCGTTTTTATCCGACCCCATGACCGACTTTATCGCCACCAGCGCCGGCCAGCGCGCCACCTTTTTGTGCGGCAAATCCTGGACCGCCTACGTCAGCACTTTCGTCGTTGCCGTGCTGCTATTCTTTGCCGCCCTGCCACTGGCTTTCAAGTACAACACGCGCGCCGCCTTGGTGGTGCTGATCGGCTCAGCCCTGATCGTCACCTACCGCCTGCTGACCATCCGCAGCTATCAGCTTTACATTGATGAGGCAGGCGTCTGGCTGGCGTCCGGCATCTTGCCGTGGAAAAAGAAACTAATGGGCGTCAAATGGCGCGACATGGACGAAGCCGTCTATGAAACCAATTTCTGGAGCTGGCTGTTCCAGTCCTACACCGTGCGCGTCAGCCAGCGCTACACGCAAGACATCGGCATCCATGCCACCGGCATGGCGCGCGGCAAGGATGCCGTCGCGACCCTGAATGCGCGTCACCAAGAAATGCTGCAAGGCAGCGCCATCGTCGTCTAGCGGGATTGGCAGAAAGGCAAAAAACTGCGCAAGCGCGGCAATTAATGCTAATCTTTGGCCGCCCTGGCAAGCAAAGCCAACCTTTCAATAGTTGTTTGTTACTTATATTATCAGTTTATTATTTTATGATTAAAACAAACGACGATATATTCAAGAGATAAACTATGCAAATAAAAAATAAAGTTGTGCTCGCCGCATTGATGATGGCCTTTACCCTGACACCGGCCAGCGCCGCCAAGAAGCCGCAGAAAAGCAGCAAGGCCAGCACCAGCAGCAGCAAGAAAAAAACCGGCGTCAAGAAAGCGGCCGTCGTCACGGCAGCCACGGCAGCGACGGTCGCGGCCGTCGCCAGCGAGAACAGCAGCGACCGCTCCATGAATAACCTGAGCGGCCAATTCCTGACGGCGCTGTGGCGCCTCGACCCGGAAAGCGCGATTTCGGTCGGTAAATACGATGGCGCGGCCAACCTGAGCATCCCCGACGCGGCCAGCCGCCAGAAACAACTGGCCTTCATCGAAGAATGGCTGGGCAAGTTCGGCAAGCTCAATGCCAGCAAAATGTCGGAC
The DNA here is from genome assembly GCF_029892305.1 of Janthinobacterium sp. CG_23.4. Lineage (NCBI taxonomy): Bacteria > Pseudomonadati > Pseudomonadota > Betaproteobacteria > Burkholderiales > Oxalobacteraceae > Janthinobacterium > Janthinobacterium sp. CG_23.4. Next base: position 4,691,637 of record NZ_JARXUX010000001.1, read on the forward strand.
AAGCAACGCACCGACCTGGCCTTGCTGACGAATAAACTGCAATCGGACCGCTGGAATCTGACCACCTTGCGCGAATTCGAATGGAACCCCGCCCTATACAACGTGGCCGGTTCCATCGACTTCATCCTGAACACGGAATACGCGGCGCAGCCGCAGCGCCTGCGCACCTTGCTCAAGCGCATCGCCAGCGTGCCGCAATACTATGCGGCCGCGCGCGCCAGCATCGTCAACCCCACGCGCGAACACACGCAGCTGGCCATCGCCCAGAGCGCCGGCGTGCTCAGCGTGCTCGACGACCTGAACAAGACGGCACAGGGCTCCATCCTGACAGCGACGGAAAAACAGCTGTACAACGCCCACATCGCCGCAGCCCGCACGGCAGTGCAAGGCTATGCGGCCTGGCTGACGGAGCAAGATGGCGCGCTGGCGCAGAACGGCAACGCGCGCTCCTTCCGCATCGGCAAAGACTTGTACGAACAGAAATTCGCCTACGATATCCAGGCCAGCGTGAGTGCCGAGCAGATGTACCAGAAAGCCCTGGCCGCGCGCGAAAAGCTGCTCGAGCACATGGATAGCCTGTCCGACGAGCTGTGGCTAAAAACCATGGGCGCCACGGCCAAGCCGACGGACCGCACGGCGAAGATCGGCATGGTCATCGACAAGCTGTCCAGCAAGCATGTGGCGGCCGCCGATTTCGTGCCGGAAATTCGTCGCCAGATCCCACAATTGCAGGAATGGGTCAGCAGCCACAATCTGCTGACGATGGATCCGAAAAAGCCGCTGGTCGTACGTGAAACGCCCGCTTACCAGCGCGGCGTGGCTGGCGCCAGCATCGAGGCGCCCGGCCCGTATCGCCCGCAGGACCGCACCTATTACAACGTGACGCCGCTCGACGGCGAAACGCCGGAACAGGCGGAAAGCAGCTTGCGCGAGTACAACCACTGGATCTTGCAGATCCTCAATATTCACGAAGCCATTCCCGGCCATTACACGCAGCTCGTGTACGCCAACAAGTCGCCCTCGCTGGTCAAGTCCATCTTTGGCAATGGCGCCATGATCGAAGGCTGGGCCGTGTATGGCGAACGCATGATGCTCGAATCGGGCTATGGCGATAACGCGCCGGAAATGTGGCTGATGTACTCGAAGTGGAATTTGCGCAGCGTCACCAACACCATCCTCGACTACAGCGTGCACGTGCTGGGCATGACGCAAGCACAGGCGCTCGACCTGCTGACGCGCCAGGCCTTCCAGACCAAGCGTGAAGCGACGGAAAAATGGCGCCGCGTACAGTTGAGCTCGGTGCAACTGACCAGCTACTTCAGTGGCTATAGCGAAATCATGGACTTGCGCGAACAGCGCAAGCAGGCACTGGGCAGCAAATTCGTGCTGAAGGATTTCCATGAGCAATTCCTCAGCTACGGCAGCGCGCCCGTGAAAGTCATCAAGGAATTGATGAATTAAGCGCTACGCATCGTCTGCTGGCAAAGGGCGCTGCTGCGCCCTTTTTGCATTGGTTTGTATCACCGCAAACTACCGGCTACCCTGTCTATGAAAAAGCCGCTGCTCCCGGAAGAGATCAGCGGCTTTTGCCTGGGTATCGTGCCCGTGTCAGCTTGCTGTCTAGGACGCTTCTTCGGGCGCCTGGGTAACCTTGACGAAGATGGGCGCCACCAGCAGGCCCAGCTCGAACAATAGGCACATCGGGATGGCCAGCGAAAACTGACTGACCACGTCCGGCGGTGTGACGATGGCGGCAATCACGAAGGCGCCGACGATGACGTAGGGGCGTACTTCCTTGAGTTTCGCGACGCTGACCAGGCCCATGCGCACCAGGATCACCACCACCACCGGCACTTCGAACGTGGCGCCAAAGGCCAGGCACATCGACATGACGAAGTCGAGGTAGTTTTCGATATCGGGCGTGACGGCAATCGAGGATGGCGAAAAGTCACTGATGAAGTGAAACACGCGGCCAAAGACAAAGAAGTAGCAAAAGGCCACGCCGGCCATGAACAGCAGCGACGAAGAAATAACGAGCGGCGCGATCAGGCGCTTTTCATGCGTGTACAGGCCGGGCGCGATAAACGCCCACATCTGGTATAGCACCCAGGGCAAGGCGACGATGAAGGCGATCACCAGGGTCACTTTCATCGGCACCAGGAACGGTGAGATGACGCCGGTGGCGATCATTTTCGAGCCGGCCGGCAGCGAGGCGATCATCGGTTCGGCGATAAAGTCGTAGATCTGCGCGGGACCGGGCCAGTAGAACAGCACGGCGCAGACCACGGCGATGCCGATCGAGGCCTTGACCAGGCGGTTGCGCAGCTCGACCAGATGCGAGATAAAGGTTTCTTCCACCGGGGATTTGCTACTCATGAGTAAAAGGAGGAGGAATTGGCGCGCGGACGGAAACGCGCCACGCGGGCCGCTGCCGACTGCACATGCAGCTTGCCGCCATGGCGCTGCTTGTACCAGCCGGGAATGGCGGAATTGCGCACCAGCTTCTTGCGGCGAAATTCGCGCGCCTTGCGGGCCAGGTCATCGTTGGTGGCGCGCAGCATGGCTTCGTGAGGATCGTGCTGCCCATCGTCCGCGCTGGCATCGCCGCGCCAGGCGTTTTCCACCTCGGCCAGGTTGCCGGAGATCGAGTTTTCCACGCCATGGATGGATTTCTCCACGCTTTGCTTGACTGAATGGGCGGCATCCTGCACTTCCTTCTGCAGGTTTTTCAGCTCTTCCATTTCAATTTCGCGCGAGACTTCGGATTTCACCTGGTTCAGGTAGCGTTGCGCGCGGCCGTACAGGGTACCGGCCATGCGCGCTACTTTCGGCAGCTTTTCAGGGCCGATGACTATCAACGCTACCACGCCGATGATGGCGATTTTAGAGAGACCGATATCGATCATAAGCGCACAAGAGCTGTTACCGGATGAGGCAAGCGCCCCACCACGCTATCAGAACTTGCTTTTCTCTTTCGTCTCGACGTCGACGGTGCTTTTATCGGCCACTTGCGATGGCGCAGCAGGAGGGGTATTGGCAGCCGGGACATCATCTCCACCCTTGACGCCATCCTTGAAGCCTTTGACGGCCTTGCCGATATCACCGCCCATATTGCCCAGTTTCTTGGTGCCGAAGACCAGCATCACAATGACCAGAACGATCAGCCAGTGCCAAATACTCAATGAACCCATCACATTCTCCTTGCGGGACGGTGCCCGAATAGCGTCAACCAATGCCGATAGTATACACGCGAACCCGGCGCACGGCGAAATCAGTGCTGGCCGCGCCAGGGGCGGGGACCACCATACACATGCATGTGCAAGTGATACACCTCTTGCCCGCCATCGGGGCCGCTGTTGATCATGGTCTTGAAGCCGCCGGCAGGCGTGCCATCGACGTCATAGCTGACGGCGCAACCGAACTCGGCTGCGAGCTTCGGCGCCAGGCGCAGCAGCTTGCCCAGCATTTCCGTATGGCGATCGTCGCAGTCCGACAGGCTGGCCACATGGTGCTTGGGAATGAGCAGCAAATGCACGGGGGCGGCCGGATTGATGTCTTTGAAGGCGAGCAAGTCTTCGTCTTCATACACGATGGAAGAAGGAATTTGTTTTGCCACAATCTTGCAAAAAATACAGTTATCCATGCACGCTCCAGTAGGTCAGTGTTTGTCGGTGTCGCCGGCGTCGCGCAGCTCATCCTTGCGCGCCGCCTTTTCTTCGAGGCCGGACAAGCCCTCGCGGCGCGCCAGCTCGTCGAGCACCTGCTGCGGCGTCAGGTCGAACTGGGCCAGCATCACCAGCGAGTGAAACCACAGGTCGGCGCATTCGTACAAGACCTTCGATGGGTCGTTGTCGCGGCGCGCATCCTTGGCGGCCATCACCGTTTCCGTCGCTTCTTCGCCAATTTTTTTCAAAATGGCATCATCACCCTTGGCAAACAGGCGCGCGACGTAGGAAGTGGCGGGGTCGCCGCCGTTGGCCAGCTTGCGCGATTCGATCACGGCAGCCAGGCGCTTTAAAGTTTCACTCATTTGTTCTTGGTTTCCGCGTAAATCGTCTCAGGGTCTTTCAGGACGGGGGCGGTGATATGCCATTCGCCGGTTTTTTCGTCGCCTTCAAATTTCTGGAAGAAACACGAATGGCGGCCCGTATGGCAGGCGATGCCGCCAGCTTGCTCGATTTTCAGCAAGACCACGTCTTCATCGCAATCGAGGCGAATTTCCAGCACTTTTTGCGTGTGGCCCGACTCTTCGCCCTTGTGCCAAAGTTTCTTGCGCGAACGGCTCCAGTACACCGCTTCACCGAGCTCCACCGTGCGCGCCAATGCATCGCGGTTCATCCAGGCGAACATCAGCACGTCATTGCTGCCCGCTTCCTGCGCGATCACCGGCACCAGGCCGTGCTCGTCCCATTTGACTTTTTTCAGCCACTTGGCGTTGCTTGCTACGATGCTTCCGTTTTGCATGTTCTGTATCCTGCTTCTGTATCTTGCTGACTATTTTTGTTTAGGCCAGGCGCATGGGGATGCCCTGCTGCGCCATGAAACGCTTGGCTTCCTGCACCGTGTGCTGGCCATAGTGAAAGATGCTGGCGGCCAGCACGGCGTCTGCGCGACCCACCTTGATGCCATCGGCCAGGTCTTGCAAGCTGCCCACGCCGCCCGAGGCAATGACAGGGATGTTGACGGCGTCCGACACGCCGCGCGTCAGGCCCAGATCGAAGCCGACCTTGGTGCCATCGCGGTCCATGCTGGTGAGCAAGATTTCGCCAGCACCCAGGCTTTCCATCTTTTTGGCCCATGCGAAGGCGTCCAGGCCCGTCGCAGTGCGTCCGCCATGGGTAAATACTTCCCACTTGCCGGGCGACACCTGCTTGGCATCGATGGCCACGACGATGCATTGCGAACCGTGCTTTTGCGATGCCTCAAACACCAGTTGGGGATTCGTCACGGCCGAGGTGTTGATGCTGACCTTGTCGGCGCCCGCATTGAGCAAGCGACGCACGTCTTCCACCACGCGCACGCCACCGCCCACGGTCAGCGGAATGAACACTTGCGAGGCCACCGCTTCGATGATGTCGAAGATCAGACCGCGGTTGTCGCTGGACGCGGTAATGTCGAGGAAAGTGATTTCATCGGCGCCCTGCTCGTCATAACGGCGGGCAATTTCCACCGGGTCGCCGGCATCGCGCAATTGCGTGAAGTTGACGCCTTTGACAACGCGACCATTGGTCACGTCGAGGCAGGGAATGATACGTTTTGCAAGCATGATGGTATCCAGATTGTTGCCAGGCCCGCGCATGCGGCTGCATGCCAGGGCCGGGCAGGCTTAAACGGCAGCGTCGGTCAGTTCGTCGGCGCGTTCCTGCGCCTGCGCCAGGTCGATCGTGCCTTCATAGATGGAACGGCCGCAGATCACGCCTTCGATGCCTTCGGCCTGGACCGCGCACAGCGCTTCGACGTCGCCGATATTGTGCAAGCCGCCCGAGGCGATGACGGCAATCTTGACCGCTTGCGCCAACTTGACGGTGGCTTCGATATTAATGCCGCCCATCATGCCGTCGCGGCCGATGTCGGTGTAAATGATGGATTCGACGCCATAGGCTTCAAATTTTTTCGCCAGGTCGATGACTTCGTGGCCCGACATCTTGCTCCAGCCGTCCGTTGCCACTTTGCCATCTTTGGCATCGAGGCCGACGATGATATGGCCGGGGAAGGCGCTGCAGGCGTCATGCAGGAAGCCGGGGCTTTTCACTGCCGCCGTGCCGATGATGACGTAGCTGATACCGGCGTCGAGATAGCGCTCGATGGTGTCGAGGTCGCGAATGCCGCCGCCCAGTTGCACGGGGATTTCCTCGATATCGTTTTCCACGGCGAAGTCCTGCACCGCTTTCAGGATGGCCTTCACGGCGCCTTCGTTCTTCGGCTTGCCGGCAAAGGCGCCATTCAAGTCGACCAGATGCAGCCGGCGCGCGCCTTGCATCAGCCAATGGCGGGCCATTTCGGCCGGGTCTTCGGAAAATACGGTGGCAAGTTCCATATCGCCTTGTTTTAGGCGTACGCAGTGACCGTCTTTCAGGTCGATGGCGGGAATAAGCAGCATGGTCAGTGTGGTGTCAGAGTGAGTGAGAAGCGAAGCCGGAAAGGCCACGAAGATACATCAAAAAATACATCAATACGCGACGTCAGGGTTGCCAGTGAACGAAGTTCTTGTACAACTGCAAACCAGCGGCAGCGCTTTTTTCAGGGTGGAACTGTGTCGCGAAAATATTATCACGCGCGACGGCGCAGGCGAACGGCGCGCCGTAGACAGTCTCGCCCACCGTGTGCGCCGCCTCTTGTGGCTGAGCAAAATAGCTGTGCACAAAGTAAAAATAGGCATTGTCGGCAATGCCATCCCACATCGCATGCGACGCCGTTTGCCGCACCTGGTTCCAACCCATTTGCGGCACCTTGAAGCGCGAGCCGTCCTGCTGCACCTGGCCGTCGAGCTGGAAGCGCACGACTTTGCCGGGCAACAAGCCCAGACCGGCGGCGTCGCCCTCTTCGCTGGCCTCGAACAACATTTGCTCGCCTATGCACACGCCCAGCACGGGCTTGCTATCGGCGGCGCGCAGCAGCGCTTCGAGCACGCCTGATTCGCGCAGGCTGCGCATGCAGTCGGGCATGGCGCCCTGGCCCGGCAAAACGATGCGGTCGGCGCTATCGATGTCGGCCGGCACGCCGGAAATGCACACATCGGCATCCGGCGCCACGGCACGCAGGGCCTGCGCCACCGAGCGCAGGTTGCCCATGCCGTAATCCACCACCACAATTTTATTCATGTGTTTATTTAATCTCAGAATTGACAGTGTAATCGACCAGCGCTTACAGGCTGCCCTTGGTCGATGGAATGATGCCAGCGGCGCGCTCGTCGAGCTCGGCAGCCATGCGCAGCGCACGACCAAAGGCCTTGAACACGGTTTCGCACTGATGGTGGGCATTCGTGCCGCGCAAGTTATCGATATGCAATGTCACGCCCGCATGATTGACAAAGCCGCGGAAGAATTCCAGCGTCAGGTCGACGTCGAAGCCGGCGATCATGGCGCGCGTAAACGGGATGTGATATTCGATGCCAGGACGGCCCGAAAAATCGAGCACCACGCGCGACAGCGCCTCGTCCAGCGGCACATACGCGTGGCCATAGCGGCGGATACCCTTCTTGTCGCCGATGGCCTTGGCCACGGCCATGCCCAGGGTAATGCCGACGTCTTCCACCGTGTGGTGGTTATCGATATGCACGTCGCCGGTCGCTTCGATATCGAGGTCGATCAAGCCATGGCGGGCGATCTGGTCCAGCATGTGGTCGAGGAAGGGCACGCCCGTATTGAGCTTTTGCTGGCCGGTGCCATCGAGGTTGAGGGCGACGCGAACTTGCGTCTCATTGGTATTGCGCGTGATTTCTGCGGTGCGGTTCATGGGAGGCTCTGGCGATAGGCTAAACGAGGGATGCCTTGAAGGCATCGTAAAAAAGGGAATTCTCTTCCGGGGTGCTAACGCTGATACGCAGACAATTGAGCAGCGCAGCATGCATTTTACTCATATTTTTAATTAAGACTCTGCGGGCAAGCAGTTTTGCGCAAACATCGTCGGAATCGGCCACACGAATCAAAAGAAAATTTGCCTTCGAGGGGAAGACCGTCACGCCGGGCAATTCCGCCAGGCGCAGCGCCAGTGCATCGCGCGCGCTGTTGAGCAGGTCCGCCTGGGCATTGAGCACCTCGATGTGCTCGAGCGCGAATTCGGCCGCTGCCTGCGTCAGCACATTGACATTGTACGGCGGACGCACTTTTTCAAACTGCGCCAGCAGGGCTGGCGCGGCCGACATATAGCCGAGGCGAATCCCGGCCAGGCCCAGTTTCGACACGGTGCGCATCACCACCAGATTCTCGAACTCGGGCAGGCGGCCCATGAAACTGTGCTGCGCGAACGGCTCATACGCTTCGTCGACGACGGCGATGCCCGTGTCGCCCAGGGCGGCCAGGATGCGTTCGATATCGACGCTGGCAAACAGATTGCCGGTCGGGTTATTCGGATACGCGAGGAAGACCAGCGACGGGCGGTGCTCTTCAATGGCCGCCAGCATGGCCTCCATGTCCAGGCTGAAATCGGCCTGCAGGGGCACGCCGACGAAATCCATGCCGGCAAACTGCGCCGAGCGCGCATACATGACGAAGGCCGGCACGGGTGCCAGCATCACGGCGCGCTGGCCCGCTTCCTGGCGGGCGCAAGCCATGGCCAGGATGGAAATCAGTTCATCGGAACCGTTACCCAGCATGACGTCGTAAGCGGCTGGCACGCCCAGCTTGGCGCAGATGGCCGCCTGCAGGCTGGCGTAGGACGGCGGATAGCGGTTCAGTGCCACGGCGGTCAGGCGCGCGCCCAGTTCCTCGCGCAAGTGCTGCGGCAGCAGATACGGGTTTTCCATCGCATCGAGCTTGATGTAGCCACTGGCATCTACTACCTGATAGCTTTTGACGGCCCGCACATCGGAGCGCACGGTGTTGCTGATTAACTGATCGAGGAAAGACATGCTGCAAACACTCCTGATGGAATTAAATGGAGACTCAATGGTGACTAAATGAGGACGTCTTCCGGCGCGTCGACGCTGAGCGCCTGGCGGGCCGGTGCTTTTTTTACTGCCGGCGTTTTTTTCGCCTTTGCTGGCGGCTTGTCCGCCAACGGCTTCTTCACGGCCGCCTTGGCCGCCTTGGGTACAGCGGCGCGGCGTTTGGCCTGCGCCTTTTTCTCTGGCTGCGGCGCGGCCGGTTCGGCCAGTTCCTGCGCCAGTGCCGCCAAGCGCTGTTCGATGATGGCGCAATAAGCGGGATTCAATTCAAAACCGACGAAATCGCGCCCGCAGCGCTTCGCCGCCAGCGCCGTGGTGCCGCTGCCCATGAACAAGTCGAGCACCACGCCGCCGGGCGGGCACGAAGCCTTGAGCATGCGCTCGATAATTTCCAGCGGCTTTTGCGTCGGATGGTCGGCGCGTTCCGGGTGTTCCTTGTGCAGGCGCGAGACGCTCCACAAGTCTTTCGGGTTGTAGCCCACCTCGAGCCATTTCGCACCGATGAAGATAGAGCGCGAACGCGCTTTCTTGGTAGCGGCGTCGTAGGCGATGCGCACGGCGTCAAGGTCGAAGTAATAATCCTTGCGCTTGACGAAGAAACCGATGGTGTCGTGCACCGATGAAAAGCTGCGCACGCTGCCGCCCATGGACGGTACGCGGCGATCCCAGATGATTTCATTCATCATCGCCATCCGTTGTTTCAGCATGACAAAAATCTCTGGCGAATAACGCCAGGTGAGAAAGATGTACAGGCTGCCGTTGGCTTTCAGCTTGGGCAGCGCCGCATCGATCCACGCCTCCGTCCAGCGCAGGTAATCGGCCACCGACTGCTGGTCCGAAGCGTTGCCATAATCCTTGCCCAGGTTGTATGGCGGATCCGTCAGGATCAGGTCTACGCAAGCATCGGGAATACGCGCCAGCCCCGCCAGCGCGTCTTCGCAATAGACCCGGTTGACCCAGTCCGGCCGCTCCGCCATCTGCGTCATGGCTGCGGCGTCAAACGCAGTTCAGCGCTGCGCGCGTGGGCTTGCAAGCCTTCGCCATACGCCAGAGTGGCGGCGACACGGCCCAGGGTTTGCGCGCCCGCTTCGCTGACGTAAATGATGGACGAACGCTTCTGGAAGTCGTACACCCCCAACGGCGACGAAAAACGCGCGGTGCGCGAAGTCGGCAGCACGTGATTGGGACCGCAGCAATAATCGCCCAGCGATTCGGACGAAAAGCGCCCCAGGAACATGGCACCCGCATGGCGGATCTGCTCGGCCCACTGCTGCGGGTTTTCCGCCGAGATTTCCAGGTGTTCGGCCGCGATGGCATTAGCGATTTCACACGCTTCTTCCATGCTGCGCACCTTGATCAGCGCACCCCTGTCCTGCAGCGAAGTGCTGATGGTGGCCTGGCGCGGCATCGTCGGCAGCAGCTTGGCGATGCTCGCTTCGACCTTGGCGATATAGTCGGCATCGGGGCACAGCAGGATCGCCTGCGCCAGTTCGTCGTGTTCGGCCTGCGAAAACAGGTCCATGGCGACCCAGTCCGGGTCCGTCGTACCGTCGCACAGCACCAGGATTTCGGACGGTCCGGCGATCATGTCGATGCCGACGATGCCGAACACGCGGCGCTTGGCGGCGGCCACATAGGCGTTGCCCGGGCCGACGATCTTGTCGACGGCGGCAATCGTCTGCGTGCCGTAAGCCAGCGCGCCGACCGCTTGCGCGCCGCCGATGGTAATCACGCGCGTCACGCCGGCGATTGCAGCGGCGGCCAGCACCAGCTGGTTTTTCACGCCATCAGGCGTTGGCACCACCATGATGATTTCGCCCACGCCCGCCACATGGGCGGGAATGGCGTTCATCAGCACGGACGATGGATACGCTGCCTTGCCGCCCGGGACGTAGATACCGACCCGGTCCAGCGGCGTGATCTTCTGGCCCAGCAGCGTGCCATCGGGCTCGGTGTAGGTAAAACCGCGCAATTGCTCGCGCTGGTGTTCGTGGAAGACGCGGATGCGCTGCGCGGCGATCTGCAGCGCTTCACGCTGCGCCGACGGCAAGCCATTCAGGGCCGCCTGCAATTCGGCTTGCGAAATATCAAACGCCGCCATTTCCGCCGCGCCGCCATGCGGGATACGGTCGAAACGGTTGGTGTATTCGAGTACTGCGGCGTCGCCGCGCGTTTTCACATCGGCCAGGATTTTTGCGACCGACGTTTCAATCGCGGCGTCGGTGCCTGCCTCGAACGCCAGCAGTGTATCGAGCGATTGTTGGAAACCATCCTGGCTTGAATCGAGCTTGCGTATCTGTATGGACATAATCGGCTTTCTGCTACTGAGATTGTCTAGGCTTGCGAAGCGGTTTGCGAGGCGCGTTCAAACGCCTCGATGATAGGCTGCAAACGCTCGCGCTTGAGCTTGAGCGCCGCCTGGTTGACCACCAGGCGCGACGAAATTTCCATGATGTGCTCGACCTCGACGAGGTTGTTCGCACGCAAAGTACTGCCCGTGCTGACCAGGTCGACGATGGCGTCGGACAGGCCCACCAAAGGCGCCAGCTCCATCGAACCATACAGCTTGATCAGGTCGACGTGTACGCCCTTGGCGGCGAAATGCTCGCGCGCCGTGTGCACGAACTTGGTGGCCACGCGCAGGCGCGCACCCTGCTGCACCGCCTTTTCGTAGTCAAAGCCAGCCTGCACCGCCACCGACATGCGGCAGGAAGCGATATTCAGGTCGATCGGCTGGTACAGGCCTTCGCCGCCGTGTTCGAGCAAGACATCCTTGCCCGCCACGCCGAAATCGGCCGCGCCGTACTGTACATAGGTCGGCACATCGCTGGCGCGCACGATGATGACGCGCACGTTCGGATCATTGGTGGCCAAAATCAGCTTGCGCGAGGTCTCTGGGTTTTCCAGCACCTTGATGCCGGCCGCTTCCAGCAGCGGCATGGTGTCCTCAAAAATACGGCCTTTTGAGAGCGCCAGGATCAGCTGGGAGCTGTCACCGTTATTCGATCCGTTCATGCTCATTGCTTTTCCTATTTTTATTTGATGCGCACGATGTTGGCGCCGACTGCAGACAATTTGACTTCCATGCGATCGTAGCCACGGTCCAGGTGATAGATGCGGTCGATCAGGGTTTCGCCGTCGGCCGCCAAGGCGGCGATCACCAGCGACGCCGAGGCGCGCAGGTCGGTCGCCATCACGGGCGCGCCGCGCAGCTGCTTGACGCCGGCGATGATGGCCGTATTGCCCTCGATGGTGATGTCAGCGCCCAGGCGGTTCATTTCCTGCACGTGCATGTAGCGGTTCTCGAAAATCGTCTCGGTGACGCGGCTGGCGCCGTTGGCGAGCGTGTTGACAGCCATGAACTGCGCCTGCATGTCGGTCGGGAAGCCCGGGTATTCCGTGGTGCGGAAGCTGACGGGGTTCGGACGGGCCGACATCTCGGCGCGGATCCAGTCGGCGCCGAAGGTCATCGTCAGGCCCATGGCGCGCAGCTTGTCGAGCGCAGCGTCGAGGATGTCGGTGCGCACATTGCGCAGCGTGATATCGCCGCCGGTGGCCGCCACGGCGCACAGGAAAGTGCCCGTCTCGATACGGTCGGCAATGACCGCGTGCGACGCGCCGTGCAAAGCGTCGACGCCCTGGATCACCAGGCGGCTGGTGCCGATGCCGTCGATCTTCGCGCCCATCGCCACCAGCAGGTGCGCCAGGTCGGTCACTTCCGGTTCGCAGGCAGCGTTTTCCAGGATGGTCTCGCCTTCGGCCAGGGTCGCGGCCATCAGCAGGTTTTCGGTGCCGGTGACGGTGATCATGTCGGTGACGATGCGCGCGCCTTTCAGCTTGGCGCACTTGGCGTAGATATAACCTGCTTCGATACGGATCTCGGCGCCCAGCGCTTCGAGTCCCTTGATGTGCTGGTCGACCGGGCGCGAGCCGATGGCGCAGCCGCCCGGCAAGGAGACCTTGGCTTCGCCAAAGCGCGCCAGCATGGGGCCCAGCACCAGGATCGAGGCGCGCATGGTCTTGACCAGTTCATACGGCGCTTCCAAGGTGTCGATGGCGCTGCCGTTGAGAACGACGCGGTCGCCATCCTGCTGCACCTTCAGGCCCGTCTGGCCCAGCAGTTTCAACATGGTGGCGACATCGTGCAGGTGCGGCACGTTCGTCAGGTCCAGGTCGCCTGCGGTCAGCAAGCCGGCGCACAGGATCGGCAAGGCGGCGTTCTTCGCGCCGGAGATGGCGATGTCGCCGTTCAGGCGGTTGCCGCCGTTGATGAGGAGTTTGTCCATGTACTTATCCTTGGAATTCTTCAGGTGTCAGGGTTTTCATCGACAGCGCGTGGATTTCCTCGCGCATGCGGTCACCCAGCGCCGCATAGACGATCTGGTGACGGGCGATCAAACGCTTGCCAGCAAACGCCGGCGAAACGATCACTGCCTGGAAGTGCTGGCCGTCGCCCTCCACTTCGAGGTGCGTGCATTCGAGGCCGGCCGACAGGTAGCCGTGGATCAGTTCTGGAGTGGTGGTCACGATAAGTCCTTGATATTGAATAATGTAGTGATGTGATGTGCCGCAATCAATGGCGCAATGAGTGTCGTCACTAGTGACGCAAACGATAGCCACTTTTCAGTAGGCGGATCGATGCCAGCGCCAGTATCACGAGGAAGCCGGCGACGATGGAAAGACTGAGCCAGGGGCTGACGTCGGACACGCCGAAGAAGCCATAGCGGAAGCCGTCGATCATGTAAAAGAAGGGGTTCAGATGCGATACCGACTGCCAGAACGGCGGCAGCGAGTGGATCGAATAGAACACGCCCGATAAAAAGGTGGCCGGCATGATCAGGAAATTCTGGAAAGCGGCCAGCTGGTCGAATTTTTCGGCCCAGATGCCGGCGATCAGGCCCATGGTGCCCAGCATGGCGGCGCCCAGGAGCGCAAAGATGACGATCCACAGCGGCGCGACAAACGACAGGTCGGCGAACCAGCAGGTAATGACAAACACGCCAAAGCCCACGGCCAGGCCGCGCGCGACGGAAGCGAGTACATACGCCGAGAAGATTTCCCAGTGCGACAGGGGCGTCAACAGCACGAACACCAGATTGCCCGTGATCTTGGATTGGATCAGCGAGGACGAGGAATTGGCGAATGCGTTTTGCAACACGCTCATCATCACCAGCCCGGGGATCAAAAAGGCCGTGTAGCTGACGCCAGGGCTGGGCTCCACGCGGCCGTCGAGCACATGGCCGAACACCAGCAAGTACAGCATCGAGGTAAGTACGGGCGCAGCCACGGTTTGCGTCGCCACTTTCCAGAAGCGCAGCGTCTCTTTGTAGACGAGGGTGCGAAATCCTGTCGAAATCATACGGTACCTTTATCCATGATCTGCAAGAAGATATCTTCCAGGTCGGCTTGTTGCAATTGCATTTCGTCGATCTCGACGCCGGCTTCGCGCAAGTGGGCGAGGATTTTCTCGACTTCGCTGTATTCGTTGATGCGCAGGCTGAACTTGTTCGGCGCCTGCTGTTCTTGCGGGTGCAGCAGCAGGTGCTGCAGGTCGGCCGGCAGGCCGCCATGTTTGAGGTGCAGCTGCAACTGCGAACCGGCGATGCGCCGGATCAGGGCCGACATGGTGTCGAGCGCCACCACCTTGCCCGCCTTGAGCATGGCCACGCGCTGGCACATCGCTTGCGCTTCTTCCAGGTAATGGGTGGTCAGCACGACCGTGTGGCCGCCTTCGCGGTTCAGGCGCGAGATGAACTTCCACAGGGTCTGGCGCAGTTCCACGTCGACACCTGCGGTCGGCTCATCGAGCACGATCACGGGCGGCTTGTGCACCAGCGCCTGAGCGACGAGTACGCGGCGCTTCATGCCACCGGACAGGGCGCGCATATTCGTGTCGGCCTTGCCGGTCAGGTCGAGGTTTTCCATGACCTCGTCGATCCACTTGTCGTTGTTCGGCAAGCCGAAATAGCCGGACTGCAGGCGCAAGGTTTCGCGCACGGTGAAAAACGGGTCGAATACCAACTCCTGCGGCACCACGCCCAAGTTGCGGCGCGCATTGCGAAAGTCGCTGACCACATCGTGGCCGTGGATCTTCACGCTGCCCGCATCGGGGCGTATCAGGCCGGCGATGATGGAGATGAGGGTGGTCTTGCCGGCGCCATTCGGACCGAGCAAGCCGAAAAATTCGCCTTCCTCGATGGCCAGTGACACGCCGCCCAGCGCCTTGAGCGATTTATAGCTCTTTTCTACATTCGTGATTTGAATTGCGGTCATGTGCTTGTTTCAAGTGTAATGCGTCGGGTGTGATGCGCCAGTTGCCGGAGAGATCGAGGCCGGCAGGCCAGTGCAGGGCGTCCCCTTCATACGAGGGTGACGCAACAGTCAATTATAGTTGGAAAATTCGTGAAACACTTGGAGATCAATCCGGCGGCGCTACTGTCCTGCCGGCTTGAAAGCTACTGCTGATGCGGGGAGTGGGACAGGATCAATGATGATGCAGGTCGGACGGGCTGCGTTCGGCGCTGCCGCCGGCGCTGCCGCAATCGTCGGCGCTGTCGGCACTCAACGTGCTCGACACGAGCGAGCACACGCCATACAGCTTGGTGAGGTTTTTCAAGTTATTCGGCAGGTTTTTCAGTTCCAGCACGCCGCCGGCATCCTGCGCGGCGCGCTGCCACGTCAGCATGACGGAAACGGCGGCCGAGTCGACAGCCTTGACGTTGCGCAAGTCGAACTTGGTCTGACCCGAGCGGATGGCGTCCAGGCCTTGCTCCAATGCCGAGGTGGCATTGTGCACGGTCAGGGAAGTCAGGGACTGCAAGGTGTCGAGAGAATCGGGCATGGCGTCGGGCTGTGCTGGTCTGGATCTGGTTCAGGAACTATATGATAGCCGATTATTTGGCTTTGACAGCGGGACGGCTGGCCAGGGCCTTGTTTTTTGCCTGCAAGGTCTTGATCAGGCCATCGACGCCGCCCTTGCTGATCTCGCTGGCGAAGCTGCTTTTATACGTTTCCACCAGCCACGCGCCCAGCACGTTGATGTCATAGATCTTCCAGCCGGACGGAGTTTTCGCCACGCGGTAGTTCAAAGGCACGGGTTCGCCGCGCGCCACGTTGACCTGCGAGCGCACTTCCACTTCCACATCGGCCGGGTCGGCGCGCATCGGCTTGAATTCCACGGTTTCGTTCTTGATCTGCGACAGGGCGCCCGAATACGTGTAGATCAGCAAGGTGCGAAATTCTGCGGACAGCTGCTTTTGCTGGTCCGGCGTAGCGTCGCGCCAGAAGCGGCCGGCAGCCAGCGCCGTCATGCGCTGAAAGTCCACGTACGGCAAGATCTTGCTTTCCACCAATTCGGTGACGCGCTTGATATCGCCAGCCTGAATCGCCTTGTCGTTCTTGGCGGTATCGATCACGTCCTGGCTGATGCGTTTGACCAATACGTCCGGCGCTTCTGCCGCAGGGGCAGCCTGGACGGCGGTGGCGAAGGCGATGGCCGCCATCGCCAGCAGTTGTTTCATCAATTTCATGGTTCTACCTTTCATGGTGTTGCTATACACCGGCTGGCGTTGATCGCAGCCGTGGTGTTTCTATACCGCAGTTTACTGCTGGGAGCCGGCCTCGGAGGCAACGGTATTGCTACCAGATGTTACGCGCTCCGCAGGTGCCAACACGGCGAGCTCTGCCGGCGCGTCACTCTGCGCTGGCGGCTTTGCCTCGTACTGCGGCGCATAGTCGCTGCTGTCGTTTTTTGGCACTTTGCGGTCGCGGCGGTCCGTGTCGCCATCGAACACCTTGCTTTCGCGCGCCTGCAGGAAACCGTCGCGGATGAATTCATAGCGGTCCAGCGCGGCCGCTTCCATCAGGTTGGTCGCGTCGAGCAGCGCTGCGCGCTTGTCGACCACCCGCGTCACCGTGCCGATAGTGCGCACTGCCGCGGGGTCCTTGTAGCGCCATGGATCGCCCGTGATATCGAGCGGCAGGGCCACCGTATCGCGCACGGTCGATGGACCCAGCAGCGGCAGCATCACGTACGGACCAGGCTCGATGCCATACCAGCCCAGGGTCTGGCCAAAGTCTTCGTTATGCTTCGGAATACCTGCCTGCGAGGCGATGTCGATCAGGCCAAGGAGTCCGAAAGTCGAGTTCATGCTGACGCGCACGACGTCTTGCAAGCCCGCTTCACCCTTGCCTTGCAGCAAGTTGTTAACGGCGCTCCACACATCGGACAAGTTGCCGAAAAAGTTGCCCACGCCCGTTTGCACGAACGATGGCGTAACCGTCTTGTAGGCCGTGGCGACCGGCTTCAGGGCCACCTGGTCAACGGTGTCGTTGAACTTGAACATGGCGCGGTTATACCCTTCGAGCGGGTCGCGCGGATTGGTGCCGGTGGCGCAAGCGCTCACGCCTGCGGCGATGGCCAGGGCCAGGCCGATACGCACAAGGCTGCCTTGGGATTGCTTGGTCGACTCGCTCATTTGCTGTCCTTTCCTTCCGCTGCCTTGCTGTAGATGAACTGATTGATCAGGTCTTCCAGCACTGTGGCCGATTGAGTACGGGCGATCTTGTCACCCTCTGCCAGGTTCGCCAAATCGCCGCCTGCTTCCAGGCCGATATATTGCTCACCGAGCAAACCGGCCGTCAAAATCTTGGCCGAGCTGTCTTTCGGAAATTTGTAACCATCTTCGATGTCGAGTTTCACCAACGCCTGGTACGTTTTGTCGTCAAAGCGGATCTCCGCCACGCGTCCCACCACCACGCCAGCACCCTTGACGGGTGCCTGCGGCTTGAGCCCGCCAATATTGTCGAACTTGGCACTAATGGTATACGTCTTGCTGAAAGACAGCGAGCTCATATTACCTGCCTTGAGCGCCAGAAACATCAATGCCGCCACTCCCAGCAAGACGAACAAGCCAACCCAGACATCCAAAGATTTACGTTGCATAAACAATCCTAAATAATTTTTACTTGCTGCCGCCTGCGCAAAATCGTGCCCAGGCCCGCTGTTGTGGGCTGATCGGCAATTACTTGCTGAACATCAACGCCGTCATCATGAAATCAAGCCACCACACCATCAACGATGAAATCACCACCGTGCGCGTGGTCGCGCCGGAGACATCTTCCGGTGTCGGCTGTGCCTGATAACCCTGGAACAGCGCAATGAATGTCACCGCGATACCGAAGACCATGCTTTTCACATAAGTACCATTGGCGATGTCTTTCCAGATATTCACACCGCCCTGCATCTGCGACCAGAACGAGCCTTCATCGACGCCGATCAGCACCACGCCTACCAGGTAGCTGCCGATGACGCCGACGGCCGTGAAAATGCCACCCAGGATAGGCATGGCGATCACGCCGGCCCAGAAACGGGGCGCCAGCACGCGCTGGATCGGGTTCACGGCCATCATTTCCATGGCCGACAACTGCTCACCCGCTTTCATCAGACCGATTTCCGCCGTCAGCGAGGTGCCGGCGCGGCCCGCAAACAGCAGCGCCGTGACGACCGGACCCAGTTCACGCATCAACGATAGCGCCACCAACTGCCCCAGCGACTGCGTCGCGCCAAAGGTACTCAGTGTGTAATAGCCTTGCAAACCCAACACCATGCCGACGAACAGGCCGGATACGGCGATGATCAGCACCGAGCGGCTGCCGATGTAAAAAAGTTGCTCTATTAGCAAATGTGGACGTCGCCACAGGCCGCCCGAGGAGGCGATGATGAGAAAGAACGAGCGCACGGCAAAGCCCAGGTCTTGTACCGAGCGCCGCAACCATGCTCCGATTGCCGCCAGGAAACGCGCGATCATCGACCCGCTCCCGCTTGCAGCCCCAGGTCGTCGGCCAGCGACTTGCCCGGATAATGGAACGGTACGGGGCCATCGGCATCGGCGTTGACGAACTGCTTGACGTAGGGATGCGTCGACACGGCCATCTCGGCCGGCGTGCCGTGCGCCACGATCTTGCCCGATGACAGAAAATAGACGTAATCGGCGATGGCGAAACACTCCTTCACGTCGTGCGATACCAAAATAGACGTGGAACCCAGCGCATCGTTCAGATTGCGGATCAAATTGGCCGTGACGCCCATGGAAATCGGGTCCAGGCCGGCAAATGGTTCATCGTACATGATCAGCTCAGGGTCGAGCGCGATGGCGCGCGCCAGCGCAACGCGGCGGCCCATGCCGCCCGAAATCTCGGCCGGCTTCAATTGCGCCGCATTACGCAAACCCACGGCGTTCAGCTTCATCAGCACCAGGGTACGGATCAGCTCTTCATTCAAGTCCGTGTGTTCGCGCAGGGGAAACGCCACGTTCTCGAACGCCGTCAAGTCCGTAAACAGGGCGCCGTGCTGGAACAGCATGCCCATCTTGCGGCGCAATTCATATAGTTGGTCAGTCTCGAGCGTATGCACGATCTGGCCGTCGACATTGACGGAGCCGCTACTGGGGCGCAATTGCCCGCCGATCAGGCGCAATACGGTCGTCTTGCCACTGCCAGAGCCACCCATGACGGCCACAACTTTTCCACGTGGGAAATCCATTTGAAGGCCCGATAAAATCGAACGTTCTCCATAGGCAAAGTGTAAATCACGGATTTCAACAAGATTTGGCACGACGAAACTCACTATTTTAATGGCGTATTGTAGTGCAGAAACGCCAACCTCTGCTGAGACACCACTAGAGACAGCCGCGCAAAGGCGAAGAATACAACACTAATGAACTAAAAGTCAGCTATTGTAGTGGATATTTGACATCTGCATTGCGCCCCCACCCAAAGCCATTCAGGCGCGCGACTGGACACGTAAAAATAAGAAAAGCCACGTCGCAAGCCGCGCCGTGGACATGTCGAAAAAACAACAATTGCTGCTTGATTAGCGCGGCAGCAAAGATGTCCCCATCAGGAACTCATCGACGGCGCGCGCACACTGGCGCCCCTCGCGGATCGCCCACACCACCAGCGACTGGCCACGGCGCATGTCGCCGGCAGTAAACACCTTGGCCACCGAGGTCTGGTAGCAAGCGGCACCGTCCGTGCTGGCCTTGACGTTGCCACGCGCATCCGTATCGACGCCGAACGCTTCCAGCACTTGTTGTACAGGGGAAACAAAGCCCATGGCCAGGAAGACCAGGTCGGCCTTCATCTCGAATTCCGAGTCCGGCACTTCGCTCATTTTGCCGTCTTTCCACTCCACGCGGCAGGCGATCAGCTTTTCCAGCTTGCCGCCCTTGCCTTCGAAACGCTTGGTGGCCACGGCCCAGTCGCGCTCGCAGCCTTCCTCGTGCGAGGACGAGGTGCGCAGCTTGGTCGGCCAGTATGGCCAGACCAAGGGCTTGTTTTCCTGCTCCGGCGGCTGCGGCATCAGTTCAAATTGCGCCACCGAGGCCGCGCCATGGCGGTTCGAGGTACCCACACAGTCAGACCCCGTGTCGCCGCCGCCGATCACCACCACGTGCTTGCCCGTCGCCTTGATCTGGTCCTTGAGCTTGTCGCCTGCATTCACCTTGTTTTGCAGCGGCAGGAAATCCATGGCGAAATGCACGCCTTTCAAATCGCGGCCCGGCACGGGCAAGTCGCGCGGCTGCTCGGCGCCACCAGCCATGATGACGGCGTCGAATTCTTTTTCCAGGTCTTCCGGGAAAATGGTTTCCTTGGCCCAGTTGTTGACATGGGCAGGGAAATCCTTGCCCACGAGCACGCTGGTGCGGAACACCACGCCTTCGTCCTCCATCTGCTTCACGCGCTGGTCGATGTGCGACTTTGCCATCTTGAAGTCGGGGATGCCATAGCGCAACAAACCACCGACCCGGTCGCTCTTTTCAAACACGGTAACGGCATGGCCGGCGCGCGCCAGCTGCTGCGCTGCCGCCAGGCCGGCAGGACCGGAACCGACGATGGCCACTTTCTTGCCGGTACTAAAACTCGCCGGCTGCGGCGTGACCCAGCCGTGCTCCCAGCCCATGTCGATGATTTTATGCTCGATGGACTTGATGCCGACCGGATCTTCATGAATACCCAAGGTACAGGCCGATTCGCACGGCGCCGGGCAGATGCGGCCCGTAAATTCCGGGAAGTTATTGGTCGAATGCAAGGTGTCGAGCGCTTCGCGGTAAGCGCCACGGTACACCAAGTCATTCCAGTCGGGGATAATGTTATTCACGGGACAACCCGTGGTGCAGAAGGGGATGCCGCAATCCATGCAGCGCGCCCCCTGCACCGTGGCTTGCGCATCCGACAGGTGCAGCACGAATTCCTTGTAGTTCTTCAGGCGCGCGACAGGCTCCAGATAATGCTCGTCCTGGCGCTTGAATTCCATGAAGCCGGTAATTTTACCCACGATAGTTCCTTTGTATTTGGCTGGCGGGGAGCGGCTGGGCCGCTCCCTGGTCATGCATTAGGCAATGAGCTTAGCTGGCTCAGGCGGCGACGGCTTGTACTTCCATGGCGGCATCGGCAGCCATCTCGATCAGCGCGCGCTTGTATTCGTTCGGGAAAACTTTCACGAACTTGCCGCGCGCCGCGGCCCAGTCGTCCAGCAAGACGCGGGCGCGCGTGCTGCCCGTGTGCTTGAAATGGCGCTCGATCAGGCGCTTGAGAATGACTTCGTCGGCTTCCGGCACGCCGTCGCGGTGCTGGGTATGCCAGGCATCGCGCTCGATATGCTGTTCCGCTGCGGGCACGACCTTGTCCAGGCTGACCATGGCCGTGTTGCACTTGCTGGCAAAGTCACCGGCCGGATTGTATACATAGGCGATGCCGCCCGACATGCCGGCCGCGAAATTGCGTCCCGTGCTGCCCAGCACCACCACCGTGCCGCCCGTCATGTATTCGCAGCCATGGTCGCCCAGGCCCTCGACCACCGTGGTGGCGCCCGAGTTGCGCACGGCAAAGCGTTCTCCGGCAACGCCATTGAAAAAGGCTTCGCCGGCAATGGCACCGTACAGCACCGTGTTGCCGATGATGATGTTGTCCACGGCCCAGCCACGGAATTCCGTATTCGGGCGCACGATGATGCGCCCGCCCGACAAGCCCTTGCCCACGTAATCGTTGCCCTCGCCCACCAGGTCAATCGTGATGCCATGCGCCAGGAAGGCGCAGGCCGACTGGCCCGCCGTGCCTTGCAATTGAATGTGGATGGTGTCGTCCGGCAAACCGGCATGACCATATTTCTTTGCCACTTCGCCCGACAGCATGGTGCCCACCGTGCGGTTCAGGTTGCGCACGGGCGAAATGAAGGAGACACGCTCGCCCTTTTCCAGCGCCGCGCGCGCTTGCGCGATCAGCTTATGGTCGAGTGCTTTCTCCAGCGCATGGTCCTGGAATTCCACATGGCGGCACGCTTGGCCATCCGGTGTTTCCGGCTTGTAGAAAATGGCCGAGAAATCGAGCCCTTGCGCCTTCCAGTGCGAAATCGCCTTCGATTTGTCCAGCAAGTCCACGCGGCCGATCAATTCGTCGTACGTGCGGATGCCCAGCTGCGCCATCAATTGACGGGCTTCTTCGGCAACGAAGAAAAAGTAATTGACGACATATTCCGGTTTGCCGCTGAACTTGGCGCGCAGGATGGGGTCTTGCGTGGCTACGCCCACGGGGCAAGTATTCAAATGGCATTTGCGCATCATGATGCAACCTTCGACCACCAGCGGCGCCGTGGCGAAACCGATCTCGTCGGCGCCCAGCAAGGCGGCGATGACCACGTCGCGGCCCGTCTTCATCTGGCCATCGGCTTGCACACGGATACGGCTGCGCAAGCCATTCAAGACCAGCGTTTGTTGCGTTTCTGCCAGACCCAGCTCCCACGGCGTGCCCGCATGTTTCACGGACGACAGCGGCGAGGCGCCCGTGCCGCCATCGTGGCCGGCAACAACCACATGGTCGGCCTTGGCCTTGGTGACGCCGGCTGCTACCGTGCCGATGCCCACTTCCGACACCAGTTTCACGGAAATCGAGGCGCGCGGATTGGCATTCTTCAAGTCATGGATCAGCTGCGCCAGATCTTCGATCGAGTAAATATCGTGGTGCGGCGGCGGCGAAATCAAGCCCACGCCCGGCACGGAGAAGCGCAAGCTGGCGATGTATTCCGACACTTTATGGCCCGGCAACTGGCCGCCTTCGCCCGGTTTCGCGCCCTGCGCCATCTTGATCTGGATCTGGTCGGCGGAATTGAGGTAAGCGGCCGTCACGCCGAAACGTCCCGACGCTACCTGCTTGATGCGCGAACGCATGGAATCGCCTTCCTGCAGAGGAATATCGACGACGATCTGCTCGGCGCCCACGATGGAAGCCATGGTATCGCCCTGGCGAATCGGGATGCCCTTCAATTCCTGCGTGTAGCGGTTCGGATCTTCGCCGCCCTCGCCCGTGTTCGACTTGCCGCCGATACGGTTCATGGCGACGGCCAGAGTGGCGTGCGCTTCCGTGCTGATCGAGCCGAGCGACATGGCGCCGGTGGCGAAACGCTTGACGATTTCCTTGGCCGGCTCCACTTCATCGAGCGGTATCGCCTTGGTCGGGTCGAGCTTGAACTCGAACAAGCCACGCAGGGTCAGGTGGCGACGGCTCTGGTCGTTGATGATTTGCGCGTACTCTTTATAGCTGGAGAAATTGTTGCTGCGCGTGGAGTGCTGCAGTTTGGCAATCGCGTCCGGCGTCCACATATGCTCTTCGCCACGCACGCGGTACGCATATTCGCCACCCGCGTCGAGCTTATCGGCCAGCACGGGATCGTTGCCGAAGGCCAGCGCGTGCAAGCGCAGCGCTTCTTCCGCCACTTCAAACACGCCGATGCCTTCCACGTTCGAGGCCGTGCCCTTGAAGTATTTGTCGACCAGCGACTTGTTCAAGCCGATGGCTTCGAAGATTTGCGCGCCGCAGTAGGACATGTACGTCGAAATACCCATCTTCGACATGACTTTCATCAAGCCTTTGCCGACCGCCTTGGTGTAGTTATAAATGGCCTTGTCGGCCGACAAATCGCCGGGCAAACCGTGCGCCATCTCGGCCAGGGTTTCCATCGCCAGGTAGGGATGAACGGCTTCCGCGCCGTACCCTGCGAGCAAGGCGAAGTGGTGCGTTTCGCGGGCCGAGCCCGTTTCCACGACGAGGCCGGTAGACGCGCGCAAGCCCTTGCTGACCAGGTGCTGGTGCACGGTGGAGGTGGCCAGCAGCGCAGGGATCGCCACCTGGTCGGCGCACATCGCGCGGTCCGATACGATCAGGATATTATGGCCCGATTTGACGGCATCGACGGCTTCCGCGCACAGCGAGGCCAAACAGGCTTCCACGCCCTCCTTGCCCCAGGCCAGCGGGTAGCAGATATCGAGTTCATACGACTTGAACTTGCCGCCCGTGTGGCCGCTGATATTGCGCAAACGCGCCATGTCGTCAAAGCCCAGCACCGGCTGCGCCACTTCCAGACGCATCGGCGGGTTGACGTTGTTGGTATCTAGCAAGTTCGGTTTCGGGCCAATGAACGACACCAGCGACATCACCATCGCTTCGCGGATCGGGTCGATCGGCGGGTTCGTCACTTGCGCGAACAGTTGCTTGAAGTAGTTATACAGCGGCTTCAATTTGTTCGACATGACGGCCAGCGGCGAGTCATTGCCCATCGAGCCCGTCGCTTCTTCGCCGGCCACCGCCATCGGTGCCATGAGGAATTTCAAGTCTTCCTGCGTGTAACCGAACGCCTGCTGGCGGTCGAGCAACGATGGCTGGGCTTTTTCGCCCTGGGCGCGGTCCTGTTTCGCCTGTCCTTCGGCCATCTTGATCTCGTCGAGCTTGATGCGCACCGAGTTGATCCACGCTTTGTACGGCTTGGCGTTGGCGTAGGTGTTTTTCAGCTCCTGGTCATCGATGATGCGGCCCGCTTCCAGGTCGATCAAGAACATCTTGCCAGGCTGCAAGCGCCATTTCTGGATGATTTTCGACTCGGGAATCGGTAGCACACCCGATTCCGACGCCATCACCACCAGATCATCATCGGTGACGATGTAGCGCGCCGGGCGCAAGCCATTCCTGTCGAGCGTGCCGCCGATATGGCGGCCATCCGTAAACGCCATGGCGGCAGGGCCGTCCCACGGTTCCATCATGGCCGCGTGGTATTCATAGAAAGCGCGGCGATTGTCATCCATCGTCGTGTGGTTTTCCCACGCTTCCGGAATCATCATCATCATCGCCTGGGCAATCGGGTAGCCGGCCATCAACAGCAATTCGAGCGCATTGTCGAAGCACGCCGTATCGGACTGGCCTTCATAGATCAGGGGGAACAATTTTTGCAGGTCATCGCCCAGCACGGCCGACTTCATCACGCCTTCGCGCGCGCGCATCCAGTTGAAGTTGCCTTTGACGGTGTTGATCTCGCCATTGTGCGCGATCAAACGGTAAGGGTGGGCCAGCGGCCATTCAGGGAAAGTATTCGTCGAGAAACGCTGGTGCACCAGAGCCAGGGCCGAGATGCAGCGCGCATCCTGCAAGTCCTTGTAATACACGCCCACCTGATCGGCCAGCAGCAAGCCTTTATACACGATGGTGCGGGCCGACATCGACGGCACGAAGAATTCCTTGCCGTGCAACAGCTTCAAGGCCTGGATGGCGTGGCCCGACGATTTGCGGATCACATACAGTTTGCGCTCGAGCGCGTCGGTGACCATGATGTCCGGGCCGCGGCCGATGAAAATCTGGCGGATGACCGGCTCCTTGGCGCGCACGGTAGGCGACATCGGCATGTCAGTATCGATAGGCACGTTGCGCCAGCCCAGCACGACTTGGCCTTCGATGCGCACGGCACGTTCGATTTCCTGTTCGCAAGCGATGCGCGAGGCGTTTTCCTTGGGCAGGAAAACCATGCCCACACCGTATTCGCCAGGCGGCGGCAATTCCACGCCCTGCTTGGCCATTTCTTCGCGGTAGTACTGGTCGGGAATCTGGATCAGGATGCCGGCGCCATCGCCCATCAGCGCATCGGCGCCCACGGCGCCCCGGTGATCGAGGTTTTTCAGAATCAGCAAACCCTGTTCGACGATAGAGTGGGTCTTGTTGCCCTTGATATGGGCGACGAAACCGACGCCGCAGGCATCGTGTTCATTGGCTGGGTCGTACAGGCCTTGCGCTTTCATGGGCTTCTCCGCTGCATATGACTATCGAAAAACTAGAGTAGTGCAACGCAACAAAAAACTCAACCAGAATAATTAGGGTCGGAGTCGGATTAAATCCGATCAATTCTCATGAAAAATTTAATAGGGACATAGTAAAAGAAAGCGCATTGAAACATCGGCAAGCAACGATGTTTTCACTGCGCCTGCGTGTCAGTCGGCGTCCGCTGCGGCTGCGACTTTGCGGGGTCGGCCCCGCTTGGCAGGCAGCACTTGGCGCTGCATTTTTTGCTGCAGCGCCTGCTTGAATGTCTCGGAACCCAAGGGCCAGCCCTTGAGTACGGCCTCTTCCAGCACCTTTACCTGGCTGCTGCCCAGGCCTTGCTCGACCAGGCGCAGATAGGCCGCCTCGCGCTCGAACGGCGTGTTGCCCAGCGCCCAATACAAGGCGTGGTCGGTGATCAGGGGATCGGGGCGCATCCCCGCATGGTGGGCATAACTGGACCACGCATGGTCGCGCGCCTGGCCCGCCAAGCCCGCTTGTACGGGCACGCATTCCAGATAACGGCAGCACGGGAGGAAGAAGTTGTCTGGATCGATGACCGAAGTTTTGTAGCGTCCCTGCCACAAGCCACCTTCGCGGCCGTATTTTTGATTGAAATACGGCACGTAATAGCGTCCCAGCCACTGCATCAGCTGTCCCAGACCTGTCGCATCGCCGGGGGTGGCCAGTAAATGTAATTGATCTGGCAATAAAACATAGGCATGGATGGCCACCTTGAACATTTTCGCGCCCGTTTTCAGCCAGGACAACAATTGTGCGTAGTCAGCCGCATCCAGGAACACGGGCTGGCGGTTGCTGCCGCGCTGGATCACGTAATGGGGCAATGCTGGAATGATGAGGCGGGGTAAACGGGCCATGACAGAGTCGCTAAATAGAGGCTAAGACCTTGATTTTACACACTGCGCAGCGCAAGACGCGACTCTGACCCTATTTTATTAAAAATACGAGGAAAAGCGCTTGACTCTGCCCCCTTTATTGACCACTACGCTCGCGGGTGGCTGGCGTCCCGGTATCAGGACAAATTAAAGCTGGCCGACAGGCTGTAGCCCTCGCCATACGCGCTACGCAGCGGCAAGTCCTGGCCCAGGCCGGTCTTGGCCTTCTTGCGCAAGCGATACACGAGCATGTCGACGCGACGGCCCGCATCGGGGTCTTCGCCGCCCATGCCGGCCACGATGACATCGCGCGGCACGGGGCGGGTGTTGATGGTCAACAAGTGCAGGAAATTGAATTCCTTTTCCGTCAAGGCGATGACAGCGCCCATCAGCTCAAGTTGGCGCGCGCTCACTTTCAAGGTCCATTTGCCAGGTTCGGGCATAGGATCTTGCGGACCGACGCGACGGTCGAGCGCCTCGATATGCGCGGCCAGCTCGGGAAATTTGATCGGTTTGGTCAGGTAATGGTCGGCGCCCAGGCGCAAGCCCAGGATACGGCTGTCGAAAGCGACACGCCCCGTCAGCACCAGCACGCCTATGTGCGGATACAGCTGGCGCATGCGGGGAATCACGTTAAAGCCATCTTCGTCGGGCAAGCCCAGGTCCAGTACGACCACGCCAATATTGCCATGGCTCAACGCCGTCCACATCGCGCCAGCGGAGCTGGTGATATCGACTTCGTGTTCGAGCTCAACGAGAAACTCCGCCATATCTTCTGCGTAGTCCAGATTGTCTTCGACGATCAGTATTTTCGTCATTGCTACGCCATTCTTCTGTTAGTGAGCTACCGTGGAGGAACCATGCCATTCACTTTTTACAGCATGATGGACGGCACAATAGGTTTGCGTCAAGGAATTATCACGGTTGCCTTCAGAGGAAGCAAGGCTTTTCATTGTCTAGACAGGCAGCGGCAAGCAAATGCGGAAAATCGCCCCACCTTCGGGCAGATTATGCCCCTGCAAACTCCCGCCATGCACCTCCACAACGGCGCGCGCCATGTACAAGCCAAGGCCCGCGCCTGGGTGCGTCGCATAGATTCCACGGCTGCCTTTTTCAAACAATTGCGGCAGTTCTTCTTCCCGCAGGCCGGGCCCTGCATCGCTGACGCACAGCGCCACACCGCCCTCGGGCACGAGCTTGCCCGACAGCATGATGGCACTGCCCGGCGCGCTGAACTTGACGGCATTATCGAGCAGGATTTTCAGGCACAGGGCCATGCCGGGCACGTCGCAGCGCAGCTTGGCAGGCAAGTCCTCGTCGAGCTCCAGTTGCACGCAGTGGCTGGCCGGTACGGTGGCCGCTGCCTGCTGCAGCAAGGCCAGCGGCGCGATGCCGTCGGCGGCCCGCTCGCGGCCGATGGCCGCCATGCGCTCAGGCGACAAATACTCGTCTATCATGCCCAGCAAGCGGTCGACGGCTGCCTGGATTTTCACGTAGCGCTTGCGCGTGGCATCGTCGGCGTCTTTCGCGGTCGAGACGAGGCGCTGGATAGCGCCGTCGATGGTGGCCAGCGGCGTGCGAAATTCATGCGACAGCATCGAGGCGAAGCGCTTTTGCTCCCTTTCGCGCTCGGCTTCCTGCGCCTGGGCCGCGCTGACGTCGCGCAGCGAGCCCGCCAGCGTGACGCCGCGCCCCGTCGCCGCCGCGGCCGGCACGATGGTCGAGCTGATTTCCAGCGCCAGCGGATGCCCGTCGGCATGCGGCAGTTGCACTTCGCGCAGCAGGGTCAAGCGGCTAGTATCGCCCTCGCGCCAGCGCTGCAGCCGGGCCGGCATATCTTGCGCCAGGCGCGCCGCGTGTTCGCGCAAGGTGGGCAAGTCGTACCCCGTCAGGGCTTGCGCGGCGGGGCTGATATAGATCAATTCAAGGGTGGCGGCATCGAGCAGGAAGACTGCGTCGCGGCCATGTTCAGCCAGCAGGCGGAACTGCATTTCGCCCGCCCGCGCGCGCAGCAGGGCGCGACGCAACTGGACGAAACGCAGCGCCATGAGGATGGCGCCGGCAAGCAGCAAGAGGAGAAAGGGCAGCATGCTTTATACCTGGCAAGAATGAATCGCCAAGTATACGCGTACGGCGTGCTTAATCTTCCAGTGGAGCAAAAATCTGTTGCAAGTCTTCCTGCGTCAGCGCCATCTTCTGTGCTTCGCCCTCGGCCAGGATCGATTGTGCCAGTTCCGATTTCTTTTGCTGCAGCAACTGGATTTTTTCTTCCAGGGTGCCCTTCGCGATCAGTTTGTACACGAACACGGGCTTGTCCTGGCCGATACGCCAGGCGCGGTCGGTGGCCTGGTTTTCCGCCGCCGGATTCCACCACGGATCGTAGTGGATCACCGTGTCGGCCGCCGTCAGGTTCAAGCCCACGCCGCCCGCTTTCAGGCTGATCAGGAAGATCGGCACGGCCCCCTGCTGGAAGGCCGCCACTTGCGCGCCCCGGTCTTTCGTTTCGCCCGTCAGCAAGGCATACGCGATGTCGCGCGATTCGAGCTCTTGCTCGATCAATTCCAGCATGCTGGTAAATTGCGAGAAGACGAGAATCTTGCGCCCTTCGTCAAGCAAGTCTTCCACCATCTGCATCAGGTCGAGCAGCTTGGCCGAGCCGGCCGACTGCTTCTTCGCCGGCAAGGATTTCACCAGGCGCGGGTCACAGCAGACTTGCCGCAGTTTCAGCAGCGCTTCGAGGATGACGATCTGGCTGCGCGCCACGCCCTTCTTGTCGATTTCTTCGCGTACTTTTTGATCCATCGCAAGACGCACGGTTTCATACAGGTCGCGCTGCGGACCCGTCAATTCCACCTTGCGCACCATTTCCGTTTTTGGCGGCAATTCCTTGGCCACATTGTCCTTCGTGCGGCGCAACAGGAAAGGCTTGATGCGGCGATTCAGGAGCATGCGGCGCAGCGGATCATCCTGGCGCTCGATCGGATGGCGGAACTGCGTGTTGAAGGTCTTCTCGTCGCCCAGCAAGCCCGGCAGCAGGAAGTGGAATTGCGACCACAATTCACCAAGATGATTTTCCAGCGGCGTGCCGGACAAGCACAGCCGGTGGCGTGCGCGCAGCAGGCCCGCGCTTTGCGCCGCCTTGCTGCGCGTATTCTTGATGTAATGCGATTCGTCGAGGATGACCAGGTGGAAGTCGTGCTCGCGCAAGGTTTCCTCGTCGCGCGGCAACAGGGCGTAGGTGGTCAGCACCAGATCGCATTGGTCGATCTGGTCGAATTGCTGGGCCCGGTCCTTGCCCTGCAGCAGCAACACTTTCAGGCTGGGCGCGAACTTGGCCGCCTCGTCCTGCCAGTTGCCCATCAAACTCGTCGGTGCAATCACCAGGGCCGGATGCGTCAAGCGGCCCGCTTCCTTTTCCACCAGGATATGCGCCAGGGTTTGCACGGTTTTGCCCAAGCCCATGTCATCGGCCAGGATGCCGGCCAGGTCATGGTCGCGCAGGAATTGCATCCACGCCAGGCCATCGGCCTGGTAATCGCGCAAGGTCGCCTGCAGGCCGGCTGGCGCCGCCACTTTTTGCACGGAACCAAACTGGCTCAGCTTGCGGCCCATGGCGCGCAGTTGCTCGCCACCCGTCCAGCGCAGGTCCAGGCCCCGCGCCAGCTCTTCCAGGCGCGCCGCGTCCAGGGTCGACATGCGCACCGCATGTTTGATCTTGTCGCTGAAATACAGTTCCCCCAGCGTGTTGAGGATAGGACGCACGCGGCCCCACGGCAGGGCCACGCGCCTGCCGTCGGACAAGGTTGCCAGCATCTGGTCATCATCGGCATGCGCGTCAATGACTTTCGGGTTGAAGTCGTTGGGCGCGCTGCGGATCAGTTGCACCAGCACGGGCAGCAGCGGCACTCTTTCCTGGTCGACGAAGATGCCCAGTTCCAGCTCGAACCAGGCGTTGCCGCTGTCCGGGTCCTGGTCGTCAATCTGCGCATACCAGTCGCCGACCTGGCTCACATCGTAGCGGTACTTGGCCGTCTTTTCGACGATCCAGCCCTGCTGCTGCAAGGCGTCGATGCCGTGCTCGGCAAAACGCAGCCACTGCGCCTGGGAAGGCAGTTGCAAAGCGCCCTTCAAGCCGCTCAAGGGGGCGGAGCCGGGCTTCTTGAATTGCAGCTCCGCCAGGGTGGCCAGGGCACGCGCTTCATCGACCGTATTTCTCTGGATAATCTCTGTCACGTCGCCCACTTGCCGCACCACGCGTTGCGACGGGTCGAACGCGACGCGCTCGCCATCGTAGTCATACGACAGCACGGCGAAATCGCTCCAGCGCTGCGCGCTGCCATCGGCCAGCATGGCGCTATCGAGCAGCAAGACCGGTTGCGCCGGCACGTCCTTGCGCAGGCGCTGCGGCAACGGTTGCGGCAGCGGCATCAAATGCTGCAAGCCTTGCGCCAGCAGCAGTTGCGACACGCGCACCTTGTCGTTCGCGTTCAGGGGCGGCGCCTGCGCCACCAGCGCCTGCAAGTCCGCCAGGGAAATATCGGAGCCACCCTGGTTCAGTTCCAGCACGCCGCACGACAGATTATCGATGTACCACGGCGGATCGGTGGGCAACATGTAATCGATCTGGTCGGCACCATGGTGCTTCGCGCCTTCCGGCGGGTCCACTTGCCAGCCCAGGCGCATGGTCTTGCCTTCATCGCGCCAGAACAGGCGCGCGGGACGCACGGGACCTTCCTTCAATGGATACACGAGACCATTGCCCACATCGGCCCAGGAATTGGCCCACAACAGTTTGTCTTGCTCGGCCAGCATTTTCAGCAGGGCCGCGCCCACCTTGCCCTTCGGCTCCGTGGCGCTGCCCGTCTGCGAGCTTTGGCCGCTGCGCATGGCCACGAAGAAACGCACGAGGTCTTCGTCGGCTGGCGTCAAGAAGATGGGGGGCGCCGACAGCAGGGAAAAGATTTCGCTGATGGGACTCGCCGCCGCCACATCGCCATTCGCCCGCAGCCGCGCCTTGTACAGGCACAGGGCCACGTGGCGACCACCGCTGGTGGGCGCCAGCACGTAGATCAAACGGTGCTGGTTGAGTTTGGGGTCCGGCTCGGCAATGCTCAGCACAGCCTTCGGATGGGCAGCCGCCTCTACCCGCTGCAGCCAGGTGGCGACGGCATACGGCAAAGGCGCTCCCGGCGCGCTGGCCGGGGCAACTGGGGTTTCACTGGTTTCGTCGCGGGTAAAATCCATGGGGCGCATTTTTGTGTAAAGGTCGTATCCAAATCGGCAACAGGCAATATTATCCGCCATACAGGCGTTGCTGGCTTGATTCACACACGCTCTTTGCGCAGTTTTAATACATGATGCCTAAAAAATAAGTATTTAATACGACACTTGCGGCCCACAAGCGGCAAAAAAGGTCCGTCAACGGCCATTTACGCAGAAACAAGAAGAATCGGCCCATCGTCTGCATCCACATCGGCCGATTGATCATCGCCGGCCACCAGCCCACAGCTGTGGCTCCGTCGATGCTGCTGGCAACGCACAGTCCATTTGCGCTGTCAAGATTGCGCAATCGCGCCGATTGCGTATCATCCCAGGCTTGATCGCTCTGGAAACAACCATGCTGCCCACTATCGAACAACGCCTTGCCCTTGAACTTGTCGCCAAACCGGTGCAGGTTGCCGCCGCCATCGAACTGCTCGACGAAGGCGCGACCGTCCCCTTCATCGCCCGTTACCGCAAGGAAGCGACCGGCGGCCTCGACGATATCCAGCTGCGCCTGCTCGAAGAGCGCTTGCGCTACCTGCGCGAACTCGAAGAGCGGCGCGCCGCCATCGTGGCGTCGATCACGGAACAGAACAAGATGACGCCCGAGCTGCTCGATGCCGTCATGCACGCGGAAGATAAGACGCGCCTCGAAGATTTGTATTTGCCCTACAAGCAAAAGCGCCGCACGAAGGCGCAGATCGCCATCGAAGCGGGCTTGATGCCGCTGGCCGACGGTTTGCTGGAAAACCCGGAACTGACGCCGGAAATGGAAGCGGGCAAGTTCCTGCGCGAAGCATTTACCAGTGCCGACGGCAACAACCCGGGCGTGGCCGACACCAAGGCAGCTCTCGACGGCGCGCGCCAGATCCTGATGGAACGTTTCGCCGAAGACGCAACCTTGCTGCAAACCTTGCGCCAATACGTGCAAGAACACGGGATCGTCGAATCGAAAGTGGTGCAAGGCAAGCAGGACGAAGGCGAAAAGTTCGCCGATTATTTCGACTATTCGGAAACCATTTCGAGCGTGCCATCGCACCGCGCGCTGGCCCTGCTGCGCGGCCGCCGCGAAGGCATCCTCGACGTTACCCTGCGCCTCGATACGGAAGCGGAAAAACCGAAATGGGATGCGCCGCACAACCCGTGTGAAGGCCGCATCGCCGTGCGCTTCGGCATCAAGAACCTCGGCCGCCCGGCCGACAAATGGCTGCTTGATACGGCACGCTGGACCTGGCGCGTGAAAAGCTTCATGCACCTGGAAACGGAACTGATGGGTGCGCTGCGCGAACGTTCGGAACTCGACGCCATCAACGTGTTTGCCACCAATTTGAAGGCGCTGCTGCTGGCAGCGCCGGCCGGCCAGCGCGCCACCATGGGCCTGGACCCGGGCTTGCGCACGGGCGTGAAAGTGGCCGTGGTCGATGCCACCGGCAAGGTAGTCGATACGGCCGTGATCTACCCGCACCAGCCGAAGAATGACTGGGATGGCTCCTTGCACACGCTGGGCCGCCTGGCCGCCAAACACAATGTTTCCTTGATCTCGATAGGCAACGGCACCGCTTCGCGCGAAACGGATAGGCTGGCGCAAGACTTGATCAAGCAGCACCCGGAAGCGAAGATGACGAAGATCGTCGTCTCGGAAGCGGGCGCGTCGGTGTATTCGGCGTCCGAGTTCGCCTCGAAAGAATTGCCGGACATGGATGTGTCCTTGCGCGGCGCCGTCTCGATTGCGCGCCGCCTGCAAGATCCGCTGGCCGAGCTGGTCAAGATCGACCCGAAATCCATCGGCGTGGGCCAGTACCAGCATGACGTGAGTCAAAGCCAGCTGGCCCGCTCGCTCGATGCCGTGGTGGAAGATTGCGTAAACGCCGTCGGCGTGGACGTCAATACGGCCTCGGCGCCGCTGCTGGCGCGCGTCTCCGGCCTGTCGGCCAGCGTCGCGCAAAGCATCGTCAGCTACCGCGACATGAAAGGCGCGTTCACCTCGCGCGCGGCGTTAAAGGCCGTGCCGCGCCTGGGCGATAAAACCTTCGAGCAGGCGGCCGGCTTTTTGCGCGTAACGGGCGGCGACAATCCGCTGGACGCCTCGGCCGTCCACCCGGAATCGTACCCGTTGGTGGAAAAGATTTTGGCCGACATCAAGAAGGACATCCAAGCCGTCATCGGCGAAACGGCGCTGCTGAAAACCCTCAACCCCGCAAAATATGCGGATGAAACGTTTGGCGTGCCAACTATTTCCGATATTTTGAAGGAACTGGAAAAGCCGGGCCGCGACCCGCGTCCGGAGTTCACCACCGCCACCTTCAAGGAAGGCGTGGAAGAAATCCGCGACTTGCGCCCGGACATGATTTTAGAGGGCGTGGTCACCAACGTGGCCGCCTTTGGCGCCTTTGTCGACATCGGCGTGCACCAGGATGGCCTGGTGCATATCTCGGCCCTGTCGAGTACCTTCGTCAAGGACCCGCACACGGTGGTGAAAGCTGGCCAGGTCGTGCGCGTGAAAGTGCTGGAAGTCGATGAAAAGCGCAAGCGCATCGCGCTGACCATGCGCTTGACGGACAGCGCGCCGCAAGCCGGTAGCAAGCCCGAGCAAAAGGGCGACCGCAACGACCGTCGCAGCATGGCACAGCACCAGTCGCAGTCACGCAACGCGCCCGAACCGGCCGGCAGCATGGCCGCCGCGTTCGCCAAGCTGCGCGGTTAAGCCCATCATGGCCGCCAGGCATGACCTTGTCATCCTGGCGGTGGACCCCGCCAGTGCCGGGGCGCAGTTGCTGCTCAACGAATTGTCGGACGTGCTGCTGCGCCTGAATGGCGACAGTGGCCGGTCTTCCTTCGATATCGAAGCGGCAACGCC
The DNA here is from genome assembly GCF_029892305.1 of Janthinobacterium sp. CG_23.4. Classification (NCBI taxonomy): domain Bacteria; kingdom Pseudomonadati; phylum Pseudomonadota; class Betaproteobacteria; order Burkholderiales; family Oxalobacteraceae; genus Janthinobacterium; species Janthinobacterium sp. CG_23.4. Next base: position 4,726,393 of record NZ_JARXUX010000001.1, read on the forward strand.
GCGCGGCGGCTTTTACCTGGCCTGCGACGGTGCTGGAAACCTGCTCGGCTGCGCCGCCCTTAGGCCGCTGGGCGAAGCGGACAGCGCCATAGGCGAACTCAAGCGCATGTATGCGCGCCCCGGCGCCAGCGGCGTGGGCGCGGCCCTGCTAGCCCATGTGGAAGTGCAGGCGCGCAGACATGGCTACCAGGCCGTGCACCTGTCCACCCGCGTGGCGAATGCCAGCGCGGTGGCGTTTTATGCCAAACACGGCTATGTGCCCGTGCTTGCCTGGGGCAAATACGTGGGCGCGGCACAATCGGTGTGCCTGGGCCGGCAGTTATAGACTGCCAACATCAACGCCAACGTGGCTGACTCACCCGATTTATGACTTGAGCCCATACCCGTAGCGTCGTTTTCTTATAAAATGACGGCATCTATTTATTTACCCATCAGAGGCAGCTATGAGCGACGTACAAACCTGGATCAAAGAAACCGTGACAAGCACGCCGGTCGTGCTGTTCATGAAGGGCACGGCCCAGTTCCCGCAGTGCGGCTTTTCCGGCCGCGCCATCCAGATCCTGAAGGCGTGCGGCGTGGAAAACATCGCCACCGTCAACGTGCTCGATGACCCGGAAGTGCGCCAAGGCATCAAGGATTACTCGAACTGGCCTACCATCCCGCAACTGTATGTCAAAGGCGAGTTTATCGGTGGTTCCGATATCATGAATGAAATGTTTGAATCGGGCGAACTGAAGTCCCTGCTCGATGCCTGATCTTCCAGTTGCGCGGCCGCGCCGTATCGTCATCGCCATCACGGGTGCCACAGGTGCCGTATATGGCTTGCGGCTGCTGCAATTGCTCGGCGCCATTCCAGGCGTCGAGACGCATCTGGTCTTGTCGGATGCGGCTGTACTCACCCTGCACCAGGAAACTGGCTTGGGACGCAAGGAAATCGAAGCGCAGGCGCACGTGTTGCACAAACAGCGCGATATCGGCGCGAGTATCGCCAGCGGCTCGTTTCAATCGGACGGCATGGTCATCGCGCCGTGCTCGATGAAGACCCTGGCAGCCGTGGCGCATGGCTTGTCGGATAATTTGATTACGCGGGCAGCCGATGTGGCGCTCAAGGAACGCCGGCGCCTGATTTTGATGGTGCGCGAAACGCCATTCAACTTGGCACACCTGCGCAATATGACCGCCGTGACCGAAATGGGCGGCATCATCTTCCCGCCACTCCCGAGTTTCTACCACCACCCGCGCAGCATCGCCGAGATGGTTGACCATACGGTGGCACGCATCATCGACTTGCTGGGCATCGAGCACGGCCTGGCGCCACGCTGGAATGGTTTGAAAACCCCAGACCAGCCGTCACAAACTGACTAACTACGTGACAAACTACGCACATCACGATGCCTGATAAACGCGTAGCGAGCGCAAGGAAGAGGTGCTTGAGAAGCGCAACCGTGCTCAAGCACGGTGAGCACCGCTGACCGCCTCTGCCGACGCGTAGCGGTGTTGCTCAGGCATCCTTCACCGTTGGTCGAATTGGTGCGCACTCGCCCGCTTCAAATCCCTGGCTTCTTCAACCATCCTGCGGTGGGCGATCCGTTTGCGCATCACTTCCGCATGTTGTGCGGCAGTCATGGGGGGCACGGTCATCAAGTCCTTCAGCTGCGCGGTATTGCTGTAGTTACTTTTCATAGGATGGCTCAAATGCTCGGCTCCGTCGTGGATGAACTGGCTACTTCTGCGCTGATTATGCGCTGGTATTAGCCGCTGCGCCGCTGCGTACGGGATTATCGTCAAATAATTCCGCTGCAGCGCAACATGCGAGGTCTTATTATTTGGCACAATCATGTCTCCAGTATGACGCTGCACAAATAAAAGGACAGGGGGGGAGCAGCGCCAGCGAAAAGCCGACGGCGCCGACCGGAGTGGGCCTGTATACTTACTTTTGGTAGTTAACTCTGACCAGCATGCGAATAAATTCTCGCGCGATTTGACGATGATGCTCATCTAGTCTTTGCAAATCAGCAATTAATTTCACGTCGGCAGATTCAAAACGTGATAAAGCACTGCCCGCTTCGCCCTTCGGCGTAGCGCTTTCGGAGCCGCCAAAACGCAACCATTCCGCCGGAACGCCCAGCCATTGGGCAATCATGCGCAATTTTTCTTGCGTGGGAATTGCTTCACCTACTAACCATTTCCTAGCTGCATGCACGGTAATCGGGCGTCCGTCGAAACGGATGTTGAATTCCCGAGCCAGTCTGGTCGGGCTGTCTGGAGAGTAATGGGCGTTTTTGAGAGCCAACTGAAGTCGCTGGCTAAAGCTTTCGCGTTCGTTAGAAGAATTCATAGGTGTACTATTTCATGTTGTAACATGAAAGTCAGTTTCTTGAATGACTAGACAGATTGTTACATTATCAAAGAGAAAAAATTAACAATTAACACTCCGGCCGGGCTTTTCGGATACAAATATAGTCCGAATTTTCTCTTGCGATTCTGCATCACGTCAGTCAGATTCGCGGCTATCCTTGATTTTTGCACACAGGCACGATTCAAAGATTCGGTTTGGCATGACAACGTACGGTATCGCACGATGCCCTCCTCTGCCGATACATGCGATGCCCATGCCATACAATTTCTTGTAGACAAAATTTCCAGAAGGGTCATGTTATTTTCAAAATGGAAATAATTTGCACAAGTTGCTTATAGTAAACGTTGTTTTTTGATCGTTCCTAATGGAAAGAATCTGTGCCAAAAAATTTTACTGCCATCACAGCGAAAAGAATGTCGCCGTTGTGCCAGGAAAGCTCTTTTTGCTGTCATCTTGGCCACCAACTCTCGATCTTAAGCGTGTTTGCGTAAGAGGAATCAATTTATTTTCAGTAACTGTTATCCAATTAACCAAATTTCTATGTTCATCGCCTCACCTTTCTTTATTGCAGCACGGCCAGGGCGCGCTACAATAGTATTGACGTTAACGTCAACGGTACTTTGCCACCCGCCTGCCCCACAGCACCCCATTTAGCGACAGATCACCCATGCAACTGACACCGTCCGCAGCAATGACGACCTATACCATCACCGAACTGGCGCGGGAATTCGACATCACGGCGCGCGCCATCCGTTTCTATGAAGACCAAGGCTTGCTCAGCCCGAAACGCGAAGGCGCGGGCGGGCGCAGCCGCGTCTACACGCCGCGCGACCGCACCCGCCTCAAACTGACCCTGCGCGGCAAGCGCCTGGGACTGGCGCTGTCGGAGATCAAGAGCCTGGTCGACATGTACGAATCGCCAAAGGACACGCGCGCGCAAATGGACCGTTTCCTGGGCGTGCTGGCGCAGCACCGGCAGACCCTGGAGCAACAGCGCATCGATATCGAAATGGCGCTGGCGGAAATCAGCGCGCATGAAGACGCCTGCGCGCGCATGCTGGCAGACTTGAACATGGAAGCGGCGCCAACAAACTGAATGGCCGGGCGGCAGGCGCTGGCAGCACGTGCAGCGCCTGCCACGCTTCACTTTATGCGTCTCACTTTATGCGGCTCACTTTATACGCTTCACTTTACGCGCCTCACTTTACGTTTACGTAAACGTCACAACTGAGTATCATAGCTTCACTGACCCGGCGTCCATGAACGCCACACTTATAACGACGAGGACGACATGCTCCATCTCCCAGGCTTGACCTTTGACCACGGCGACGACATCGCTTCCCTAAGAGAAGCAATCCAACAATTTGCCGCCGCCGAAATCGCGCCGCGTGCGGCCGAAATCGACCGTACCGACCAGTTCCCCATGGACCTGTGGCGCAAGATGGGCGAGATGGGCTTGCTCGGCATCACCGTCAGCGAAGAATACGGCGGCGCCGGCATGGGCTATCTGGCGCACATCATCGCCATGGAAGAAATCTCGCGCGCCTCGGCTTCCGTCGGCCTGTCCTACGGCGCCCACTCGAACCTGTGCGTCAACCAGATCAAGCGCAATGGCACGGCCGAGCAAAAGGCGAAATACCTGCCGAAACTGATCACGGGCGAGCACATCGGCGCCCTGGCCATGTCGGAGCCGAACGCGGGCTCGGACGTCGTCAGCATGAAACTGCGCGCCGACTTCAAGGGTGACCGCTGGGTCTTGAACGGTACCAAGATGTGGATCACCAACGGGCCCGACGCGGACGTGCTGGTGGTGTACGCGAAAAACGACCTGGAAGCGGGCCCGCGCGGCATGACGGCTTTCCTGATCGAAAAGAATTTCAAGGGCTTTTCCATCGCACAAAAGCTCGACAAGCTGGGCATGCGCGGCTCGCACACGGGCGAGCTGGTATTCCAGGATTGCGAAGTGCCCGCCGAAAACGTGCTCGGCGGCCTGGGCAAGGGTGTCAACGTGCTGATGTCCGGCCTCGATTTCGAGCGCACCGTATTGTCCGGCGGTCCGCTGGGCATCATGCAGGCGTGCATGGACCTGGTCGTGCCCTACGTGCATGACCGCAAGCAATTCGGCCAAGCCATCGGCGAATTCCAATTGATGCAAGGCAAACTGGCCGACATGTATTCAACCATGATGGCGTGCAAGGCCTATGTGTATGCCGTGGGCCAGGCATGCGACCGCGCCACCACGCCGGAAGCCGTGCGCCAGTTGCGCAAGGATGCGGCCGGCGCCATTCTGTATAGTGCAGAGAAGGCGACCTGGATGGCAGGCGAAGCGATCCAGGCCTTGGGCGGTAACGGCTACATCAATGAGTATCCGGCCGGCCGCCTGTGGCGCGATGCCAAGCTGTATGAAATCGGCGCCGGGACCAGCGAAATCCGCCGCATGCTGATAGGCCGCGAATTGTTTGCGGAAACCAAGTAAGCCTGGGCGCGCGGCAATCGACTGGGTGATGCGCCATTCATGCGAGCACAACTATGACGCAAATTGCCTTCCCAAAATTGCTTTCTTCACAGATTGCATTCGATATCGCGCGCACCATCCGCGACGGCTTTGACAAGCATTACCGTCTGTTCCGCGCAAGCAGCCAGCACGCCAAGCGGTATTTCGAGCAAGGCGACTGGGCTGCGGCACAGGCGGCGGCCCGCGAACGCATCGACTTTTACGACAAGCGCGTGCAGGAATGCGTGCAAATGCTCGAAGATGAGTACGAAGAGTCGGAGCTGAGCGATGAAGTGTGGCGCGAACTCAAGCTGCACTACATCGGCATGCTGAGCGAGCACAAGCAGCCGGAACTGGCGGAAACTTTCTTCAATTCCGTCTGCTGCAACATTTTGCACCGCACGTATTTCAACAACGACTATATTTTCGTGCGACCCGTGGTTTCGACGGAATACATCGAAACGCACGATCCGCTGCCCACCTACCGCGTGTATTACCCCGGCAAGGATGGCTTGCGCCACACCCTGACGCGCATGCTCAGCAACTTCCAGCTGGACTGCGAATTTGCCAACCTGGAGCGTGACGTAGCCCAGGTGGAAGCGCGCCTGCAGCAACTGTTCGGCGAGGACAGACTGGAGCCGAACCACCAACTCCAGGTCTTGACCAGTTTGTTCTACCGCAACAAGGGCGCCTATCTGGTCGGCAAGGGCATCAACGGCAACCGCGAATACCCGTTTGTCGTGCCTATCCTGCACAACCGCCACGGCAAGCTGGCACTCGACACGGTACTGTTCGAGCAGCAGCACATTGCCCTACTGTTTTCGTTCACGCGTGCCTATTTCATGGTCGATATGGAAGTGCCGTCGGCCTATGTGCAATTCCTGCGCAGCTTGCTGCCACGCAAGCCGCGCAGCGAAATTTATACAATACTGGGCCTGCAAAAACAGGGCAAGACGCTGTTTTACCGCGACTACCTGCAGCATCTGAAGCACTCATCGGACCACTTCGAAAGCGCGCCCGGCATCCGCGGCCTGGTGATGCTGGTGTTTGCCCTGCCGTCGTTTCCCTATGTCTTCAAGGTCATCAAGGATTTTTTCCCGCCGCCCAAGGAAACCACGCGTGCACAAGTCCAGCAAAAATATCTGCTGGTAAAACACCATGACCGCGTGGGCCGCATGGCCGACACGCTCGAGTATTCCAACGTGGCCTTTCCCCGCGCCCGCTTTGCCGAAGAACTGCTGGCCGAGCTCAAGCAGTTCGCCCCCTCGCTGATCGAAGAAGACCAGGAGCAGGTCATCATCCGCCACCTGTACATCGAGCGGCGCATGGTGCCGCTGAACATGTGGCTGAGCAATGCCGAGAAGGAAGGCCGCGATGACCTGGTCGAGCACGCCATCATGGAGTACGGCAACGCCATCAAGGAGCTGGTGGCGGCGAATATATTTCCGGGCGACATGCTGTATAAAAACTTTGGCGTGACCCGTCATCAACGCGTCGTATTTTACGATTACGATGAAATCGAATACATCACCGATTGCCAGTTCCGCGTCATCCCCCAGGCGCGTACGGAAGAAGAGGAAATGTCGGCCGAAGCGTGGTATCCGATCGGCAAGCATGATGTGTTTCCGGAGCAATTCGGCACCTTCTTGCTGGGCAATCCCCGCATCCGCAGCTATTTCATGCAGCACCATGCCGACCTGCTGACGGCGCAGTATTGGCAGGCGCGCAAGCAACGCATCGAGGACGGCCATATCGAGGACGTCTTCCCGTATCCGCAACATCTGCGTTTTTGTATGCAAGCACCACCCCAAACCCCAACCGGAGATCCAATATGCATGATCCAGTCGTAATCGTCGGTGCCGCGCGCACCCCCATGGGCGCCTTCCAGGGCGATTTTGCCAACCTCAGCGCCAGCGATCTGGGCGCCGTGGCCATCCGCGCCGCCGTGGAACGGGCCGGCGTAGCGCCGGAAGCCATTGAACACGTGTATTTCGGCAATTGCCTGATGGCCGGCCAGGGCCAGGCGCCCGCGCGCCAAGCCTTGCGCAAGGCTGGCTTGCCGGACTCCACGGGCGCCGTGACGCTGTCGAAAATGTGTGGCTCGGCCATGCAAACGACCATGTTCGCGCACGACACCTTGCTCGCCGGCAGCGCCGACGTGGTGGTGGCCGGTGGCATGGAATCGATGACCAACGCCCCCTACCTGGTGCCGAAGGCGCGCGGCGGCTACCGCATCGGCCACGGCATGATCTACGACCACATGATGATGGATGGCCTGGAAGACGCCTACAGCCGCGATGAAAAGGGCAATGCACGCTCGATGGGCACGTTTGCCGAAGAATGCGCGAGCCAATACAGCTTCACGCGCGAAGCGCAGGATGCGTTTGCCATCGAATCGGTAAAACGCGCGCAGGCGGCCACCAAGGATGGCAGTTTCGCATGGGAAATCGTGCCCGTGACCGTCTCCGGGCGCGGCGGCGACACCATCGTCAGCATCGATGAAGGCCCGCAAAAAGCCCGCCTGGAAAAAATCCCGACCTTGAAAGCCGCTTTCAAGAAAGATGGCACCATCACGGCCGCCTCGTCTTCGTCGATCAACGATGGCGCAGCCGCCCTCGTGCTGATGCGCGAATCGACGGCGAAAAAGCTCGGTTGCACCGTCATCGCAAGAATTCACGGCCACGCCACGCACGCGCAGGCACCGAACGAATTCACCACGGCACCCATCGGCGCCATCAAGAAGCTGTACGCCAAAACGGGCTGGAGCAGCAGCAAGGTGGACTTGTTCGAGATCAATGAAGCCTTCGCCGCCGTGCCGATGGCCGCCATGCACGACCTCGACATTGCGCACAGCAAGATCAACATCCACGGCGGCGCATGCGCGCTGGGCCACCCGATCGGCGCCTCGGGCGCGCGCATCATCGTCACCCTGCTGGGCGCCTTGAAGAAAACCGGCGGCAAGCGCGGCGTAGCAGCCCTGTGCATCGGCGGTGGCGAAGCGACGGCGATGGCGATCGAACTGGTATAAGCTGCACGCAAGCACGGGCGCGCACGGCCATCATTGCCCGGTGCGCGCCCTTTCATTCATTCCAGGGAGAACACATGCCTACCGCCTTGATCATCGGTGCCTCGCGCGGCATCGGCCACGAAATCGTCCGCCAATACCGCCACGATGGCTGGCGAGTGATCGCCACGGCGCGCACAGCGGACGCTTGCGATGCCCTCAGGCAAATGGGCGTGGAAGCGCACCAGCTTGACGTGACGGATATGCAAGGCTGTGCCGGCCTGGGCAGGAAGCTCGACGGTGAAAAGCTCGACGTGGCTATCCTCAACGCAGGCCTGTATGGCCCGCGTCAGGACGCTTGTCCTGCGCAAGCAGATTTTGATGCCGTCATGCACACCAACGTGCTGGCAGCCATGCGGCTGCTGCCGATATTGGCACCACTGATGCTCGATGCCAAAGGCAAACTGGCCGTGCTGTCCTCGCACATGGGCTCCTTGGGCGAGCGCAGCAACCCCAACGGTTCGCTGTACCGCGCCAGCAAGGCTGCCTTAAATTCCGTGCTGATCGACACGGCCCTCGTGCATGGCCCGCAAGGCGTCAGCTGCGTGGCGTTCCATCCGGGCTGGGTACGCACCGACATGGGCGGGGCCGACGCCGATATTTCGCCAGAGGAAAGCGCTGCCGACATGCGCGCCACCCTGGCCAGCCTGCCGGCCACGGACAAGGCCGTGTTCTGCAACTACGATGGCAAACCCATCGCCTGGTAATACGTACGCACACCCTATAAAAACAACGAGACGACGTCCCATGATACTCAATGAAGAACAGACAATGATCCAGGAAGCGCTGCGCAGTTTTTCGCGCGAGCGCCTGGTCCCCAACGCGGCCCGCTGGGATAAGGAACATCATTTCCCGAAAGAACAATTGCAGGAACTGGCCGCGCTGGGCGCTTTTGGCGTAGCCGTGCCGGAAGCGTTGGGCGGCGCCGGCCTCGACTACGTATCGCTGGCGCTGGTGCTGGAAGAAATCGCCGCCGGCGATGGCGGCACCTCGACCATCATTTCCGTCAACAATTGTCCCGTGTGCAGCATCGCCATGATGTACGCCAACGAGGCGCAAAAGGAACAATGGCTGCGGCCGCTGGCGCAAGGCGCCATGCTGGGCGCGTTTTGCCTGACGGAACCGCATACAGGCAGCGATGCCTCGGCCCTGCGCACCACGGCCACCCGCGAAGGCAATGAATACGTCCTCAACGGCACGAAACAGTTCATTACCAGCGGCAAGTATGCGGACGTGGCCATCGTCATGGCCGTGACCGACAAAACGGCCGGCAAGCGCGGCATCAGCGCCTTCTGGGTAGCGACGAACACGCCCGGCTACATCGTGGCGGGACTGGAACAGAAGATGGGCCAGCACTCGTCAGACACGGCGCAAATCCTGTTCGACAACTGCCGCATCCCGGCGGAAAATCTGATCGGTGAAGAAGGGCAAGGCTACAAGATCGCCCTGTCCGGCCTGGAAGGCGGGCGCATCGGCATCGCCTCGCAAGCGGTAGGCATGGCGCGCGCCGCGTATGAAGCGGCCCTGCACTACGCGCGCGAACGGGAAAGCTTCGGCAAACCCATCTATGAACACCAGGCCGTGCAATTTCGCCTGGCCGACATGGCCACGCAAATCGAAGCGGCACGCCAGCTGATACACCACGCAGCGGCCATGAAGGATGCAGGCCTGCCCTGCCTGAAGGAAGCGGCCATGGCCAAGCTGTTTGCCTCGGAGATGGCGGAAAAAGTATGCTCGGATGCGATCCAGGTACACGGTGGCTATGGTTATGTGTCCGACTTCCCCGTCGAGCGCATTTACCGCGACGTGCGCGTGTGCCAGATTTACGAGGGCACCAGCGATATCCAGAAGATTTTGATTGCAAGGGCGTTGTAAACCCAACGGCAAATGCTGGGGTCGTACCCTGCAGGGTACGACCCCGGGGTTACGCCGCTGGGTTTTCAATAGACGAAAAAAAAGCCCGCGGTCGCGGGCTTCGTTCCAATGTATTACCAATGCTTTAATCGTGTCATGGATGCCAGTGCTATCTGCAAAGTGCATCTTGATTGTCGGACTCCCATGCTATCTGCATAGTGACTCCAAGGTGTAGCGACCATCGTATCCGGAATTACAAAATCCATTCTTCGCACTGTCACGCCATCGACATTACACCTGCCGCTCGCCGCGCTGAACTGGATAGTGAGATAATTTGCTGCCAAATCTCAATCACTGAACGGAGTATAGCACGGCCTTTTGTGCAGCGCAATAATCTTTTTAAATCAAGTCCTTAGCGCCAGCGGCTTGTCTTCTTCGCCACCGCGGGCCACTCTTTCGTATTCGGAAATCACTTGCGCGCCCAGCAGCAGCAAGGTGGCGCCGATTTCCAGGCTGAACATGACGACGATGGCCGTCGTCATCGAGCCATACACAACATTGACCTGCGACAAGGTAGAAAAATACCAGACCAGCACATGGCGCGCGATTTCCCACAGCAGGGCCGCCGTCACGCCGCCGATCAGCGCATGCGTGATCGACAAGCGCCCCACGGGCATGACCAGGTAAATCGCGCTGAGCACGAGGATTTCGCCGGCCAGCCCCAGCAAATACAGCAGCACGCCGGACACGCCTTGCAAGCCCCAGTCATGGCGCAAAAAACGCACGCTTTCCTCGCTCATCACTTGCAGACTGCCCGCCACCACGGTGATGAGCAAAATACCCACGCCCAGGCACAGGATGAAGCAATACGGCAGCACGGCGGAAATGAGGAAATGGCGGCGGCGGATGGCCACGCGGTGAATAAAGATCACGCTCATGGCGTTTTCCAGCACGGTAAACGCCAGCGAGCTGAAAAACAGCATGGTCAGCAGCAACAGCCAGCCGATCACGCCCCGATTCTGGAGGAAATGCGCGACTTCGGCCACGATGGCCTTCGATTGCCCCGGCACCAGCCACTCCAGGTAATGGCCCATGGTTTGCAGCAATTCATCCTGTGCAATCACATGCGACAGGGCGACCACTACCAGCATCAGCAGGGGCACGATGGACAGCAGCGAGTAATACGCGACGGCGCCCGCCAGCAGCAAGCCCTGGTTGGCGCGGAAACCCTTCAACACCTGCAGCGCGAAGGCCAGCGGATGGCTGAGGATATAGCTACTGGCGTGGCGCTTGATCATGTCGGGTACGCTAAAGAAGGCGGCGCAGCCTCGTGCCGCGCCCGTCATCACACGAGCATACTGACAATCGCCCTGCCCCACCGTACGCTAGCAGACGGCCGACACATTCAAGGGCGGCCCCTGGCGGGATCAACATCCAGGTAACGCCAGGAGGTGAATTCGACGGGGTGGCGCCTGTAGTTTTTTAGCCATGGTTGCTGCAGGTCGGCAGAGATGGGATGCGTCAGCAACACCCACGGCGTGTACGCGTGGATCAGCTGGAACAGGTCGAAGTACAGGCTGCGTCGGCGCGGCGTATCCGATAGCAGGCGCGCCTCCTCATAGCGCTTATTGTAATCGGGCAAGTTGAAGCGGGCATAGTTGGCGCGGCCAACGTTGCCGCCATATAACAGCTGCATAAAGTTATCACCATCGGGGAAGTCGGCGATCCAGTTGGTCTCGAACATTTGCACCTTGCCCAGGCGCGACGCCTTGATGATTTCCGTCTTCTTATCGCTCTTAAATTCGACGCGCAAGCCGATAGCGTTCAAGTTGCGGCGCCACAGCTCATCGCGCAGCCGTCCCACCGTGCTCGGCTCCGTGTGCATGGTCAAAGTCAAGGGCGTGCCATCGGGCTGCGTGCGAAAACCGTCGACGCCCGCCTTGTAGCCAAAGCGTTCCAGCAGGGCGCGCGCCAGCACCGGGTCGTAGCCGACTGGGCTGCGGTAGTGCTGGTCGTAACCGAGCACATTGGGCGGCAGCGGCGATTGCGCCGGCAAGGCCAGGCCATTTTTGAGCAGCGCGATGTCTTCACGGCTGTTGTAGCTGAGGGCGATGGCGCGCCGCAGGGCCAGCTTATCCTTGCTCTTGCCGCCCAGCACAGGGTCGTCCATGTTCATCCACATGTAATACGTTTGCAGCACGGGAAAGCGCGTCAGCTGCAAGCCCTTGGCGGCCAGCGCCGGCTTGAGCGCACCGTTTTCCAGCACCATGTCCGTCATCGATTCCGGCACTTGTTCCAGGTAATCGAATTCGCCTTTCAGAAAACCCAGCATGCGCGATTGATACTCCTCCACGATGCGCACCTCGATGCGCTCGACCAGGGGCAAGCGCTTGCCTTCCAGCGCGGCGGCGATGGCGCGCGCATCGGGCGGCAAGGCAGCCAGCGCCTTGGCATCCGTATGCAACACGGTAGGACGGAACGTCGGATTGGCTTGCAGCACGATCTTGTCGCTGTGCTGCCATTGCTTCACCAGAAATGGCCCCGTGCCGACCGGATGGTTACCGATCTGCCCCGGCGCCGCATACGCTTCGGCCACTTCGCGCGCCACCACGGCGGTCGCTGGCATGGCCAGGTAAAACAGGAAGTTCGGGTCGACGCCGTTCAAGCGGATGCGCAAGGTATATTTGTCCAGCGCCTGCAAGCCGGCGATCGGCGTGTCGTAGCTGAATTTGGTTTTCAAGGCCGCGTCGCCGACCAGCTTGTCTTCCAGCAAGAACAGCCACGGCGACTTCAGGCTGGGGTCATACAAGCGCGTCAGGCTGTAGACATAATCTTGCGCCGTCACTTCGCGCGGCTGGCCCTTGAAGGCGGGGTCGGGCGTGAAGAAAATACCGGGCTGCAAGTGAAAGGTATAGCTGCGTCCGCCATCGTCCACACTCGGCAAACCACGCGCCGTATTGCCCTGCAGCTGCACCGGGCGCGCCAGGTAGTCATAGCGCAGCAGCGGGTCAAAGATATTTTCCATCAAGTTCAAGCTGGCCAGGTCGGACGCCACGGCCGGGTCCAAGCCCGTCTCGCTGGTGCTCAAAAACAAATGCAGGGTCTTGTTCGCGCGCGCGCGCGCATCGGTGGCGGCATGCGCGGGCGCGGTGAAGAGCGTCAACAGGGCCAGGCTGGCGGCGCAGGCGGTTTTGCGTAAAAACATCATCAGGATCCAGTGCAGACAGGGCTAACAAACAAACGTGAAGAACGGGCATCACCGGCACTACTCGGGCACAGTACGGGGCGCCAATCAAAACAGGCTGCCAGCTTATAACTTTTTGGCATGTGATTGCTGCATTCTTTCATCAACGCGTGTCGGGCTGCCTCTATACTTTGCTTGCAGCTCCTTTCACCTCTCCGTCACACCAAACTGATCGCATATGGCACTTAATTACATCTGGTCCGGCTTTTTCCTCGTTGGCTTCCTGGCCGCAGTGCTGCAATGGCTGTTTCTCGGCGATACCGATATCTTCAAGCGCATCATCGATGGCACGTTCGAGACGGCGCGCATGGGCGTGATGGATATCGCCCTGCCGCTGGCGGGCGTGATGACCTTATGGCTGGGCATCATGAACATCGGTGAAAAGGCAGGCATCGTCGGCTGGCTGGCGAAAGTGATCGCGCCTTTCTTTTCGCGCATCTTCCCGGAAATTCCGAAAGACCATCCGGCCACCGGCCACATGGTGATGAATTTCTCGGCCAACCTGCTGGGCCTGGACAATGCGGCCACGCCCTTCGGCTTGAAAGCCATGGAAAGCCTGCAAACCTTGAACACGAACAAGGAAGAGGCGACGAATGCACAAATCATGTTCCTGGTGCTGCACACCTCGGGCCTGACGCTGATTCCGCTGGCCATCATGGCGCAGCGCTCCATCCTCGGCGCGGCCGACCCGTCCGACATCTTTATCCCCTGCATGATCGCCACCTATGTGGCCACCATGGTCGGCATCATCACGGTATCCATCAAGCAACGCATCAACCTGCTCAACCGCGTCGTGCTGGGCTGGATGGGCGGCATGACGGGCGCCATCGTCGCCATGATCTGGTACTTCACGCAATACCTGACGAAACAGGAAATCGAACTGGTGTCGAAAGTGGTCAGCAACCTGGTCTTGATCAGCGTCATCGCCATCTTCATCATCGGCGCCTTGCGCAAGAAGGTGAACGTGTATGACGCCTTCATCGAGGGAGCGAAAGGCGGCATACAGACCTCGATTACCGTGATTCCCTACCTGGTCGGCATGCTGGTGGCCATCAGCGTGATCCGCAACGCGGGCGTGTTCAATTTCCTGATGAGCGGCATGAACTGGTTCTTCGCCAACCTGGGCATCAACACGGATTTCGTGCCCGCCCTACCGACCGCCATGATGAAGCCGCTCAGCGGCTCCGGCTCGAAAGCCATGATGATCGACGCCATGAATACCTACGGCGTCGACTCCTTCGTCGGTCGCCTGGCATGCGTCTTCCAGGGTTCGGCCGACACCACCTTCTACATCGTGGCCCTGTACTTCGGCTCGGTAGGCATCCGCAAGACGCGCTATGCGATCACGGCCGGCCTCATCGCGGATCTGGCTGGCGTGGTCACGGCCGTCTTTGTCGCCTACGTCTTTTTCCACTAAGGAGCGCCATGATTCGTCCCCTCCTCATCGCCGCCTTGCTCACGGGTATCGGCCTGTCCCATGCACAGGCGCAATTGCCCGAATCCGTCAGCCTGCTGCTGCGCAGCGCGAATATTCCCGAAGACGCCATCGGCGCCATTGTCTTGCGTGGCAACACCAGCGTGCTGTCGCATGGGGCCGAACGCAGCATGCAGCCCGCATCCACCATGAAGCTGGTGACGACGGCCGTGGGCCTGGAGCAACTGGGCCCCATCTTCCGCGGCCGCACGGAGCTGCGCACCAGCGCCGACGTCATCAATGGCGTGCTGAAGGGCGACCTGATCCTGCGCGGCGGCGCCGACACGGATTTCAATGCGGACGCACTGACACACATGCTGCAAACCCTGCGCAATCAGGGCATCGTGAAAATCAAGGGCGATCTGATCCTCGACCGCCAGCTCTTCCAGCCAGCCCGGCCCGATGTTGGCGCGCAGCCGTTCGACGAGTCGGCCGAGTTACGCTACAACGTCATCCCCGATGCCTTGTTACTCAATACCAATTTGCTCGATATCAGCATGAGCTCGACGGACCGGCAATTGAGCATCCTCATGCAGCCGCCGCTTGAGAATGTCAGCATCAGCAGCGACATGAAACTGATCAAGGCCAGCTGCGCCCGGTGGGAAGATGGCTGGCGCCCACCCGAATACCGGCGCGATACAAGCGGCAAGTTGCAAGTGATACTGCACGGCAGCTTCCCGCAAAACTGCAGCAAGGCCACCAGCATCAATGTGCTCGACCGCAACGATTATGCGGACAGGCTATTTCGCGCCACCTGGAAACGCCTGGGTGGCACGCTCACGGGTACGGTGCGCGAAGCGCCGTATACGGGCTTGCCGCCGACGGCCGAACCGGTCGGCACGCGCATACTGGCCGATCATGTGTCACGCGCCTTGCCAGAGGTCTTGCGCGACATCAACAAGACCTCCGACAACACCCTGGCCCGCACCCTGTTCCTGAGCCTAGGCAGCTTGCAAAGCGATGGCTGGCTGGGCAGCCGTCCCGTCGCCCTGGCGGCGCCGGAAGACACCGCCAACCGGGCGCGGCTAGTCATCGAGCAATGGTTCCAGCGGCACCATATCGACACCCAGGGCATGCTGGTCGACAACGGTTCCGGCTTGTCACGCACGGGACGCATTACGCCAGCGCAACTGGCCGGCGTGCTGCAAGCGATGCAGCAAAGTGCGTGGGCGCCCGAATTCCAGTCCAGCCTGCCCATCGTCGCGCTGGACGGCACCATGCGCAAGCGCCTGTTGAACAGCCCGGCCGCCGCGCGCGCGCGCATCAAGACGGGCACATTAAAAAATGTGGTGGCCATCGCCGGCTACGTACCCGATGCCAACAATCAACTGTGCGTGGTGGTCGCCATGATCAATAGCGACCTAGTGGGCAACGGCAATGGCCGCGCAGCCGTCGATGCGTTGATCGAGTGGGTCGCCAGTAGCGGCACCACGCCGGTGGTGACGGGCCAATAAGCGGGCGCAGCGGCCTAGTTTCGCGGCGTACGTGCTGCGCTGGAAAAGGCCAGGCGCAGCACGTACGCGGCAACGGTACTGAGCAGCAAGACCGTCACCAGCGAAGCTTCCACACCGACGGCGCCGCCGGTCAGCATGGCATTGCGCAGCAAACCGCGCGTCCCCTTGTCTCAAAGTCGGTTTTAGTTTCGCAATCAATGACTTCACCCGACACTGTGTGAACGCTGCACTTCACAGGCCGAAGTCTTCTCCCTTCACTGCCGCTCATCACATCAGCACGCCACCTGTCGCTACTCATGGCTACCAGCAACCCAACCACCCAAGCCGTCAAGCAGCTATCGTTGCAAGTCGCTCCGGGCGCAAAGGTTGAAATCGGCTTTCGTGAAGGTGTTCAATTTGCATCGGGCGATCAAGTAATGCTGCGCAGCGCAGGGTACGAGGATTTGCACTACACGGTGCAGTAAATGCTCGTTTGAAGCTGCTTACTTATCGCTTACTTATCGCTTGCTTGGAAAGTCCATGAGCAACTCAACGCCAAGTAAACATCGGAAATTTCGATGCGAATCGTTGATTTTATTGAAGATTTTTGGTGCGGCTGGCGGGGATCGAACCCACGACCCTTGGCTTCGGAGGCTCGTTAGACGACTACGAAAACTGGCTTATTTTACTGTAACTCCTTGAATCTACATCATATTCCCACATGTAGAATTAGGCAAGCGAAAGAAAGGTTGGGAAGAAAATCGGGGATAATTTTTCCCAAGATTTTTCCCAAGCTGCCGCCCACCGTCTACGAACGAAAAATGGCAGCACATGAACCTATCGTTGTGTCCGAAATTACTTGACCACCACATCGTGACCAGCCATTCCGGTCTATCGTGACCGATTTTGGCCGTTGACCGGAATACGCAGTCAGGCCGCGCCGCCGACCAATCCTTGCAGATGCACTAACAACGGCCTTAGTGGTTCTAATATTTCAGGCTGTTCATCGGCCAATTCCACTATCCATTCTGCGAAGGTCACCTTACTTTCCGCAGTTGGAGTTAGGATGTGGTAGTGCCCCAAGTCGTCACGATGGGTGAGGTAAGGTGTGACCTTGGGAATTATCTCCGGCGAGCACAGCTCCGCGTGAGGGGACCCCGATAGCGCGAGCGCGCCTGCTTGCACTGCACGTTCCCTTAGCACTGGCGCAAATAGGTTTTCCAAACTCCCAGGCCACCTGTTTTCAGGAATTCGCAAATGACGCATGACAGCCTCCAAGCCAGGCTCGAACGGTAGCCTACACCAATACACCTTGTTGGAAGTATTTTGATACCAACGGCTGCCTGGCGCTAACCTGCTCGTACTATAGACATCGCGTCCTTCAGCATCGTTATCTACCAATGCGAAGACCTTCCGCTGAGGAGCTAACCTGTTAAGGACAGGGCCATCTTTGCCGAGGCCCTCCATCTTGGTAGTTCCGCCTGCAGACATGAAAACCACCGGCAGGGGTAGTCCAATTTGGATCGCCCACGCTTTTTCAAAAACCAACTTATCACTATCACCTTCGACGAATACGATAGGTCGCTCTTGGTCTGCAATCTGCTGAGCCAACTCGGCGCTTACTGTAGTCTGACGCTGAATCTCCTCGTGTGCCGCCGTCAAATATGCACTTATAACCGGCAAATGCGGTGTTTCGCCCATCAACTGACTTGGGAATGCGCCGCCAACTTGAATCGGACTTGCGGTTGATGTCAGTCGGCCATTGCGTTCCTCCGACCTTGAGACGAAGTACCTCCGCACATCATCTCCTTCCAAAGAGAAGAACGCAGGACTATGGCTGGTCAGGAAAATCTGCTTGTTTGGCTGCTGCGCCAAGTTGCGAAACGTTTCAGCTTCAACGATTGCGTTCGCCAGCTCCAAGGAATTTTCAGGCTCTTCAAAGCCCCATATGTGATAATCCGCCGCGCTATGATCTGACAAGAATGCCAGAATTGGGGGAATATGCCTCACCTGAACGCCATCGCCGCGTTGCAATGTCAGACTGTATGAATCGCCTGCTTCCGAGGTCGTTATGAAGTCAAGGGATCGGAATAGGTCCGTAAGGTCACCTGGTGTTGAGACGGCACTTTGAATGCCGAGCGTTGCCAACAAACCAGCAGTAAGATCATCTGTCGATTCTCTTAGAGTTCGAGTGAATTCCGTCAATGAGCCGTGAAATTCAGCCTGTCGCGAAATTACACGATAGATTTCAGCCTGGAGATGCTCGAAGATCTTTCTGTCTTTAATTGCTGGAATGTAATGGAACCTAACCTTATTGAGAAATCTGGTCAAATGCATCTGATCTCTAGGTTGCGAGCCGAGAGAGGAAGTAATCTGCGGAGCAGTTTCTGCCGTCACACTCCATTGTTTTTTTACCCAAAAACTTTCGCCCAAGGACGGACGCCAATTTATCGGAGTGCGGAACCAGATCTTCACATAAACAAACTTTCTTATGTCCCCCCCTCGTTGAGCTTGGGCCTCGGCTAGTCGTGCGTGACAAAAATCTCGAATAAAGTTAAATGCCTGCTGTGGGTTAGTTTTCCCATCGAAGAAGAGGTTAAGCGCCCTCAAGACATTGCTTTTCCCGGCATCGTTTCGACCAAATAGTACATTCACGTCGGCACAATCGTTCAGCTGAAATTTGTAGATAGAACGGAAATACGCGATTTCAATACCTTGAATAAGTTGCATGAATGCAATCCCCGATTCCTGAGCAATGTTGAGAAGTGGCAACACATTAACATTTGTTTTTCTAACATGCCACATCGTTGTAATGTGCTGAGAACTATTTCCTCAGCTGTTAGTGTCAGCCTTCAAAAGAGCCGCCTGTTTGGCGACGGTACGTAAGCGGCCAGCCGCCCCACCTGTACAGCGTGTTCAGCGTTGGGTAGAGTCCGGGAATGGCAACAGCGAGTCGATCTGGCTGTTGGGGCACGTCGGGAGACGTTCCAGGACGCTGGCCAGCCAGCGTGCCGGGTCAAGGCCGTTGAGCTTGGCGGTGGCGAACAGGCTCTGGATCGCTGCGGCGCGGCGGCCGGCGCGCTCCGAGCCGGTGAACAGCCAGTTCTTCTTGCCGATGGCGATCGGACGAATGGCGTTCTCGACCGGATTGTTGTCGATCGGCAGCGTGCCTGAATTGGCATAGCGTTCCAGCGCCGGCCAGCGCTTGAGTGCATGATCGACGGCCTTGGCCGTGCCGCTGCCGACGGCGACGGCACGCTGCGTCGCCAGCAGCCAGGCATGCAGTTCGACCAGCCCCGGCATCGCCAATTGCTGGCGTAGCGCCAGACGTTGCGGCGGATCGAGTCCCGCGCCTTGTTGCTCGATCGCGTACAGCGCCGCGATGCGGCGCAGTGCTTCTTCGGCGACCGGGCTGCCGCTGGCGGCATGCACGTCGAAGAACTTGCGCCGGATATGCGCCAGGCAAGCCAGTTCGGTGGGGCCGCCAGCGAACAGGGCTTTGTAACCCGCGTAGTCGTCCACCATCAGATGGCCGCGCCAGCCCTGCAGGAAGGCGCGCGCATGGGCGCCAGCGCGGCTGGTCTGGTAGTCAAACACGATGATGGGCGGACCACCGTCATGCACGCCGGAGCGGTAAGCCCACAGGTAAGCGTGACGGGTCTTGCCGCTGCCGGGGTCGAGCTGGCGCACCGGGGTTTCGTCGGCATGCAGGCAGGCCTGTTGCCGCAACAGTTCGGCCAGCCGATCGGCCAGCGGCTGCAGGGCCACGCCGATGCGCCCGATCCACTCTGCCAGCGTCGAGCGGGCCAGCGGCACGCCCTGGCGGGCGGCGATCTGTTCGATCCGGTACAGCGGCAGATGATCCAGGTATTTGCAGGCCGCGATCCACGCCAGCAGGCCAACGGCGGCCATGCCGCCATCGATCACGGCCGGCGGAATCAACGCGGCCGTCACCGTCTGGCACGGACGGCACGCGTACTGTGGGCGAATGTGGCGATGCACGAAGAAACGCGCTGGCTCCACATCCAGTTGCTCGCTGACGTCCTCGCCGATCTTGACCAGCTCGGCGCCGCATTGGCCGCACTGGCACGACTCGGGTTCATGGCGGTGCTCGATACGCGGCAATTCTGGCGGCAGCGGCTGGCGCCCGGCGCGCTTGCGACGCGGCTTGGCCGGCGCCTGGCCTTCGAGTTCCTCTTCGATGGCGGCCAGGTCCATGTCGACCGTTTCCTCGAACAGCAGGCGTTGTTCGCCGACCAGCGCCTCGCTGGCCTTGCCGAAACGCACTCGCCGGTAGTAGGCCAGTTCGTGCGTCAGTGCCGTGATCTTGAAGTCCTTCTCGGCCAGCTTGGCCTGCTGTTGCGCGAACAGCGCCTGCACCTGCGCCAGCAAGGCTGGATCGATGTCGGTGCGGGCAAGTTCGTTGAGCAGGTCCATGCACGGTAGTTTACCGGGCCGAGGGGGCGTTTACAAGTAAAACAGATGACGTCGTCACAGTCGCCACTGCGCCGGCGCTGGCGCCGACAGACGCTGCCAGTCCACCCCGGCGACCAGCCAGCGCCATTGCTCGGCGCTGATCTGCCAGCTCGCTGCGTCGGCCTGCGGCCAGATGAACTGTCCACGATGCAGGCGGCGCACGCACATCCACACGCCGGTGCCGTCCCAGCACACCAACTTGAGGCGGGTGCGGCGGCGGTTGGCGAACACGTAGGCCGTGCCGTCGCACGGTGGGCGCCCCAGCGCCTGCTGCACGTGCAGCGACAGGCCATCGATTCCGGTGCGCATGTCGACCGCTGCCGTTGCCAGCCAGATCGCCTCGGCGGACAGCTGTATCACAGCGCCCGCATCAGTTCGGCCAGCCAGCTGGCCGGTACATCGCGTGGCAGCGTCAATGTCCAGCCTTGCTCGCTGCGCAGGCTGAGGGGGGCTGCGGGGGCCGGCGCCGGCACAACCCGCACAGGCATCAGTGCCGGCGCCAGCGCCATTTGCCCACCTGATAGCCGCCGAGCCCAGTAGCCGACCTGCCGAAACGGGATGTCGTGTTTGAGTGCGAACGCGCGCTGCGACAAGCCACTCGCTCGCCATTGCGCCAGACGTTCTTGCCAGATCTTTACTCGTTCTGAATTGACCACAATCTGCCCTCTCGAAATAACCGAAAGCGCCAGTGTGACGAGGCCGATTACAAATTCATAGGTGGGGCGGCTGGCCGCTTACGACGGTACCACGACTGCACACGACAAGTTCCATGATCTCGTTCCAGCTTGACACGCCAGTTCTCAGGTGCTTCTGGATCAGCACGTTACGATCATTGTCTTCCTTGCGGCCCTAATATTTTCCCGCTGAATGAGCGCAGCTAACGGTTCGATTCGTACTACTACTGGGACGGTTACTCACTCATGCTTTGCGCAGATAGAACCGCGACGTGTCCCATTCCCTCGTCCCCGTACTCAAGCTCAAATTGAGGATCGACAGGCGGCAACGAGAGCTCCCATGTCATCACAACTTCAATGTTGTTACGCTTAGCGCGAGAAGCGAGCCCAATATCCCCGGTGTAAATGACCGTGGCACTGCGTGCGATAGCCGTAGCAATGATCTGCCGGTCGAACTTCACTTTTGCCTTGGTTTCGCTTTCCGGCACAGCGCGAAGTCTTACGTAATCCGCATCCTCAATGCCAGCACACTCGACTGCGGCTCGAATATCGAACGGTGCAATTACGAAAACACGCGAACCAGTCAGTTCAGCGAGGCGCTTATCCGGTAGTTGTCAACAAAGATGTCGCGTCAAGTCATGCAGCTTTTCTTAATTCCTCTGGCGGTTTCCGTTCTGGATTCAGCCAGACTTCATCGTTCAATTCCCAATCCCGCGTAGTCCCGGCCCAGCGCTCAGGATGGCGTTGTTTGGCGGCCTCGTAGACTTGCTTGCGGTATTTTAGGATCGCTCCGTCCCGACCATCATGGCGCTGCGCAGGCGTCACGAATTTCAGGCCGCTGTGCTTGTGCTGATGGTTGTACCACTGCACAAATGACAGCGTCCATTGTCGCGCCTTTTCGATACTTTCAAACGGTTTGCTCGGATAGTTTGGCCGGTATTTGCAAGTCCGGAACAGCGACTCGGCGTAGGCGTTATCGTTGCTCACACGGGGTCTGCTGAACGACGGCATGATCCCAAGCTTTTCCAGCGTCGCCAACATTGTGGAGCCTTTCATTGAGCTGCCATTATCCGAGTGGAGCACCACCTCACGCCCGGCCAGCCCCTCGGCCAAGCTGGCCTTGCGCATCAGCAGCGACGCCATTTCCGCAGACTCGGCGACGTTCACTTCGTGCGCGACGATCTTGCGGCTGTAGACGTCAAGAACCATGTACCAGTAAAGATACAAGCCTCGCACGCTGGTCGGCAGCCAAGTGATGTCCCACGCCCACAAGCGGTTCGGCTCGGTTGCGCAGTGGCTTGTGACGACCCTTGTGCTGGGCTTCTTGGCTCGGCCGCGGTGATGCTGCTGCTTCTCGTCTTTCAATATCCGGTAGACGGTCGATTCTGATGCTAGATACTCGCCCCGATCAGCCAAGGTCGGCACGATCTGGCTAGGTGGACTACTGGCAAATTCAGGGCTGTTGGCAACCTTCACAATCTGCTGGCGTTCCTCTTCGCTCAATTTGTTGGCCGGTGCCACGCGCCGACTGCCTTTGCGCCCGTCCGCCTGACTGCCATCACTGCCCTGCATCCAGCGCTGGTAGGTTCGAAGGCTGATCTCCAGCGCACCACACGCCTGCGCACGGCGACATCCGCCGTCAACAGCTTCTTCAACTAGCGTAATCACTTGCTGGCGATCTGGGGCGCAGATCAATCGTCCTCTGACTCCCCCCAGATCGCCTGGGCTTTTTTTCTGAGAATGATCAGCGCCGCCGCCTCCGCCAGTGCCTTCTCTTTACGCTGCAAATCCTTCTTCAATTGCTTGATTTCCTTGCGGTCGCTTTTGCCTTGCGCGCGCAGTTCGCGGTGACGCTCGGCCGGCGCTTCATTGGCCTGCTGGCAGGCCTCGCGCCAATCGGCAACCTGCTCGACGAACAAGCCTTTGCTCCTGCAGTATTGAGCCAGTTCGGCCTCGTTCATGCGTGCTGTCTCCAGCACCACCCCAAATTTATCCGCCGACGACCACACCACGGCATTCTTTCCATTTCCCGGCACCGCCACTCCCTGAGATTGTAGATTTCGTCGCCAAGTATAAAGTGTCTGTTCCGAGATACCATTCTCCTCCGCCAAGGCCGATACCGGCCTGTTCTCCGGCGGCATCATTTGCCGAAGGATGGCTTCCTTGCGCTCTGCTGGATACTGATTCACTATACGTCTTTGCTCCGCCCCCGGATGGATTAAAGTGATTCAAGTGATGCGACATCTATCCTGACATAGGGGGATACTGTTAAACACTTTCAGCAATTCATCATCCGATACGCGCCGATTGCGGGGTTCTGCCGAGTCTGGAAGCTGCATCCGCATCAAGGAATGGGCTTGCCACCAAGCCCCATAGATAGGCCAACGGTTTTCTTTATTTAAGTATTTCGTCACCGACCGACGTAGCAGGTTCAGCTCATGCCGGGCGGTCTGGGTGCTGACAGGATAGATCGGCAGGCTTGGCACTTCCTTCCCCGCCTTTTTGCGCGCGTAACGCTGATGCTTTGTAAGCGGCTTTGCACCGTCGGAAGTGGCCATGGTAGCCGCACGATTTGGATCGCGTCCGGAGCCCAATTTGCCGGCAAGGCGGCTCGCCTTCCATTTGTCGATGAGGGCCTCATCCAATTGATCGACAGTACGCTCCCCAAACCATTTTCGCAGCCTTTCCAGACGTGATGCCTCTGCGTCCTTGCCTGTGAGCTTTGGAAGGTCATTCTGTTGATAAGAGTCGAACACATCCGACAGCCTGATGGGAAGCGGGGCCTTGGGGACATGTGGGAAACCGGAAGATGCCGACACAACATGGACCCGTTCTGGCAAAGCCAGTTCCTTGTTGGAGGCTTTGCTCTCCAAAAATTCCACTCGTCGGCGACGAGCCCAACGCGCGCCCTCGTCCATGGTTGAGAAGGTTGCAGAATCTTGGAACGGAGGGACAACCACCTTGAAGCGGAGCGAGCCGCTCCGCTCTTCAACGTAGATATGCTTTTCCAGGCGACCGTTTTGCTTTTTTGACATAGCGTAACTCCAGAGTTGTAGGAGTTACGTATAGGAAAAATTGGCTGTCTCCGCGTACGCAAAATCAGGAAGGTTTCCACGGGATTTTTCCCAAAACTTTTCCCAAAAACGATTCGAAGCTAAGTTCCATTACGCTGATCTGCTTGAAAGGCGCATGAATGCTGGTGCGGCTGGCGGGGATCGAACCCACGACCCTTGGCTTCGGAGGCCAATACTCTATCCACTGAGCTACAGCCGCATGTAGAGGGGAGCGCGTAGGATACCCGCTTTAGCGGCTGTCGTCTATGGAAAACAGGTGGTAGCACTGTAACTCATTGATAATGCTGCTATTGTACTCGGCAATTGGCAGCAACAGAAGGCATTACCAAGAAGAAATTAAACCCGTTTTCTCCCCAAATTTCTCCCCAACTTCTCCCCAGATTCCTACCCCAAGAAACCCTAGGACTACGGCTAACCATGCTACATTGACGGCATCATATCAGCCGGGAGCAACGATGAACCAGCCACCTGAATTCGACAAAGAGACCATTCCCGCGGACTGGAAGGACTTGCCAGTGTTCTCGGCATCGCAGCTGCGCGTTACCCCACCTCGTTATACACAAGTCCGTACCTCTGCCCAGTCGGCGTAAAAACACGTTAATATTCAAGGATTTAACACGCCCCTTGTAAACTGGCCACGATTCAGGTTTACTCTCGCCTTTTGCGTGGACGAATTGGCGATAGCACCAGTAGCAATACCTTGGACCGAGACGGAATTTGAACAACTCGACCTGGGCGATGCACGCCTGAACAAACGAGCGAGGATATTGATGGAACGATTTGCGGCTGACCCGACGGCGAGCGTGCCGAAGGCGTGCCAAGGCTGGGGCGAAACGATGGCGGCGTATCGCTTCTTCGACAACAACAGCGTCGACTGGCAGGCGATCATGGCGCCGCATTGGCAGCAAACCGCACAGCGCATGGCCGCGCTGCCGGTGGTGCTGTGCCTGCAGGATACGACCGAGCTCGATTTCAATGGCCAACGCGCGTTCGGCCTCGGTCCGTTGAGCTACGAAGCCCAGCGCGGCATGTACCTGCATCCGACGTACGCGGTCACACCCGCGCGCGAGCCGTTGGGTATCATCGACGCGTGGATGTGGGCGCGTGAAAAGAAGGACAAGACTGGCGCTCGCGGCGGCCCGAAGGAAAGCCTGCGCTGGATCGAAGGCTACGAACGGATCGCCGAGATGGCGGTGCAGTTGCCCGCCACACGGCTGGTATATGTGGCCGACCGCGAGGCCGATCTGGTACCGCTGATGCTGCGCGCGCAGGAATTGGGCGCGCCGGCCGACTGGTTGGTGCGCGCCAAACACAACCGCTGCCTGCCCGACGGCGACAAGCTGTGGGAGCATACGGGCGCAGGCGCGCCGATCGGCGAGTTGACGTTCGCGATGGCGGCACGGCACGGGGTGAAGGCGCGCACGGTGCGCCAGCAGTTGTGGGTACGCACAGTGAGTCTGCCTGCGGGCAAAGGCAAGAGCGTCGTCGCGACCTGCGTGATCGCGCGCGAGATCGATGCGCCGGACGGCGTCAATCCGATCGAATGGCGCTTGCTGACCAACCGCAAGGCCGCCACGCCCGAGGCGGTCGTCGAGCTGATCGACTGGTACCGCGCGCGGTGGGAAATCGAGATGCTGTTTGACGTTCTGAAAAACGCCTGCCGCGTTGAGGCGATGCAACTGGGGTCGATCACACAGCTTGAACGGGCCTTGGCGCTGTTCATGGTGGTGGCCTGGCGCATTGCGCGTTTGATGCGCTTGGGCCGCACCTGTCCGGACTTGGACGCGGAACTGTTCTTCGACCCCGATGAGATTCAAGCGGCCTACCTGCTACGCAAAAAAACACCGCCAGACAAACCCCGCCTGAATGACGTTCTGCGCCAGGTCGCCTGTATCGGCGGATTTCTGGCTCGCAAGAGCGATGGCGAGCCCGGCGTTAAGACGATCTGGCTTGGATTGAAGGATGTTCACGTGGCGGTGGAAACGATACGCACGCTACGTGAAATTGGGGCGCTCAAAAGTTGTGTATAACGAGGTGGCGTTACCCCTAGGCGGACGGTCGCAGACATCCAGCATGACATACGTGAAGGTAGGGTGTCGGAGATGACGCGCGGCCTTGCTGGATACTAGCAGTGGTGACCAGCGTAGCACCGGTAGACGTTCTGTAGCTTCTCAGCACAGTTGTTGTTCGAGCCATTTCAGGATAGTACGATTACTGTACAAAAACACAGCATGGAGCCCATGATGAGCATGTCCACGTTTAATGAATCTGCCGGTGTTGTCGCCGCGCGCGGTGGTAAGTCAACCGGGCAACTGATGCACTCGGCGACATACTTGCGCCGGCCGTTCGTGTTGACGAACAAAGAGATAGGCTGGGGACGGTACCGTGCCAAAGGGGCGCCTGGCACCCCGCCAAATTCGATGCGGACAATGGACCCGGCAAACATTGCGGTGACGTTCTGCCACCTCCTATTTGACCAATTCCCGGCTGAAGTGCCGAACTTCAAACACGAGATGATGGCACTGAAGTCGTATGAGATGGGAGTCTTTCCACTTAGCACGGCACTGCAGGCGGTCTTCGACGCTGCAAAGCCTCTGCACCGAGTAGGCGCCTGCCGATTCGATTACGTCGGAGAGAAGCACGGCGCTTACCTGCTGAGCGTTTTCGACGAAGCAGACGTCGAGTATCTTGCAGCGTTTGACGACGAGCTGGTTCTGCGCTCTGTAACAAGCAGCGGCCTACTCGTCTGGATGAATGCCTAGTCTGCCTCAAAAGTTTCAACGTTAAAAGAAAAAGCCCGGGGGTAGTTCCCGGGACCTATCCTGTCACGCTGCAAATTGCTTGAGTTACGTGGAGACCAGCCGTTTAGTTTGACGATGTAAAGTCACAATAATTGTGCTGACGCTTACGTCGTGTAAACACAATTCTTGTGCCCTTAGCTTAATTGCGTACAAGAACTGCGGAGAAGGAGAGACATTGGTGCCGGAATCATGTTTCTTTTAAATCAGTGACTTACCAAGAAAAATTTCATCCGGAAGAACTTTCCACCTGGTGAGCACCAACTCCGTGACAGTCATCTATCCACCGTGGCAATTGCCTGCCTTAGAGCACAATTGGTTGTGACCTTTCCTGCGGCGGCAAATGTCTGAAAGAGTCAGCCGCGATGGTTGATAATCGCCATTGCGTTAACTTCGCCACGAACGAGATTTTAGGCGAGGTGCGAAGGTTGAATGAATGGCGGAGCTCCAATTTCGACACCCTTCCTGTGATGATGCACAGGCTTGAGGACCAGACTCAAAAGTACCTAAGCAATCTAAGTAGTCGGTTGTGTGCAATTGAATCTGCACTTGAAAAATCTACGTCGTTCGAAGACTTTAAATCTGTGGCATTGGCGGCTATACGAGACAAGGATATGGCCGAATGGTTAGTTAGAAATGCAAGACGGGATATCGAAAATAGAACAGGTGAATTTGCAAGTGAGGATGGAGTCGCTGAAAGTTGATTCGCGCTATGCCTAACTCGACCACGAATGCGTTTGGACCGTCTACCGAGAACCCGAAGTTAGTAATTTTTACGGTCCGCTGCTAACATCCTGGGTATGACCACCTACAAATGGCAATTCGCCCCTCGCTTCCGCCGCAACGCTTTCGGCTGGAAATCGGACACACCCATCCTCCGCATCAAGGAGGCACTAGTTGAAATCAAGGCAGTCGCAAAGAAAGAGCCAGTACTGGCCGCCGTGGGGGCCGTACTGTTCCTGGAAAAGCTAGCGCCAGCGATTGAGCAGGTAGACAGTTCTTCCGGCGGTATAGGCAGCGCCGTCAACCGCGCCATCGAAACGCTCGTGCCCATCATATCCAAGGCAGACGTGGCGCGCGCAGTGCGAGAGAAGTGGCTGGACCGGTTGTTCGAGACACTCCAAGAAGACGATATGCCGTACCTGGAACACCTCGGCGAATTCTGGGGCGAACTGTGCGCGACGCCGGAGATTGCTGCAAAGTGGGCTGACTATCTGACGCCGACCTTGACGACAATGTGGGACCATTGCGCCCGCACTGGGGAATATGGATATTTCAAAGGCACCATCGCCTGCCTGAGCGCGATGTATGCAGCCGGGCGTCACGACGAGTTGCTGGCACTAATTGCGAAGTCGGAGTTTCGACACAAGTCCTGGCACTACAGGGTGTGGGGCGCGAAGGCCTTGGCAGCCCAAGGGAAGCGCGCCGAAGCGATTCGGTATGCCGAGGACTCCAAGGGTCAGAACGAGCCCTTGGCGACGATTGCGCAGTTCTGTGAAGGCGTTCTCCTGGCATCGGGATTCGCCGACGAGGCATACACCCGCTATGCGATTGAAGCCACGTATGCAACGACCAACGTAGCGACGTTTAAGGCCATCGCCAAGAAATACCCTGGCAAGCCCAAGGAAACTATTTTGCGCGACCTGGTTGCGCGTCAGCCAGGCCAGGAAGGCAAATGGTTTGCGGCGGCCAAGGACGCCGAACTATTCGAACTGGCCATCGAGCTGGCGAACCGCAGTCCAGCGGACCCAAAAACACTTATTCGCGCAGCGAGGGATTTTGCCGACGAACGCCCGACTTTTGCTGTCGCGGCCGGAATGGCCGGACTGCACTATCTGGCCGCTGGATATGGCTATGATATTACGAGCGTTGATGTGCAGGACGGATACACGGCGGTCATGAAAGCGGCAATGGCGGCGGACATTCCGGAGGCCACGATGAAGGCGGCACTGCGCGCGCTGATTGAAAAGAACAAGGTCAGCGGGAACTTTGTCGGACGCGTGCTGGCGCACAGCTTGAAGGAATAGATGCCGCTAGAATTTTCCCATTCGCCATGCTACCCGCCGAATAAGCTAAAGATGCCTGGCCAGCATTGCGCAACGCCCCCCCACACACACCATATATGAGTTGATGACGAGGAACTAATGCAGGAAATTGCTATAAACGGCACGCCGCTGCACGAGGTACAAATGCTCACCGTGCCGTATCAGAAAGGTAGCATCAGCTACCTCAGATACCCAACGACCAGGATTGCCTTCACGGCCGAAGAAGATACGATTCAATTGAAGGTACCTCCCATGCTGGCAATTGAACTATACCGCACAGGTATCCTTCCGCAAGATGCTCAAGCAGGCGTCTCAGTCAGCATCAGCGGAAAGAACGTGGGCATGTACCTAGTCGCAGATTTTAGGTATCCCGCTGTTGGCAGCGGCTCAAGCGAGACCATCTCGATTCTGCTGTCGCGGGCGGACGGTGCATGACAAATATGAGCGCGCGCTCGGCGCCGACAATGGCGAACCAGCGAAATCTAGAATGACCAGAAAGCTGTCACCAACAATGCAAAAGGCGCTGGCGGAAATCATTCGCAATGGCGGCGAAGCGCACACAGATGGTGGCTGCTACTGGCGCAGCAAACCGGCGCCCTACGGTAAGCGCTTACGTTACAAATCCGAGGGCGGGAGTAGCAACGACTACTGCGTCGTAGAGACATCAACAATCAACGGTTTGGTCGCACGCGGATGCCTTGAGCTGCTAGTGGAGATAAAGTCTCCCGCTTCTCCCGCTTACCAGGCAACGGCAAAAGCAAGAGAGATTTGCGTGTAGCGTTCCGCATTCGGAATGCGGAATGCGGTTCCCCAAAATGCCTCCCCTACTCCCGATGCAGGTGAACGATTATATCGCTCACATCCGGCATATCGCCAATATTATTTATACCGTATATATCGTTAAATATATTCAGCCCTTCAATTCAGACAAGCGCTTTCTAAAACTGCAAGCCGAAACCAGCCTGTCTCTAGCAAACAGCAAAGTGCGAAAAAAAAGGCACCAAAACCGAAGTCCTGGTGCCTTTAGTGCTCTTACTTTTCAAGAGGCTATCCAACCTGCAACAGCCTCCACTATGCAGCTTCCGGCAGCTCATACTCATCGCCTGATTCTGGCGAAATGAGGTCTTCCGTAAGGCACAGCTCCACCACTTTCTGGGACATCCCATCTACTCGCTGCTGGCCCATTACCGCCGCAGGCACACGCGAAAGAACATCTTTCCAGCCGCCGGAGGACCACGGAGTCCCTTGCATCAGTCGACGCAGCCCACCGTTCATTTCGGACGCCGCCACCACAAGATTCCACTGGTTGGTCGTACTTTTCCAAAGTGGACGCAGTCCGAATTTCTCAAGCTGCCGCATGAGAGCACGGCGCATCTCATCATCCAAATCTGAAGACATGATGCGAGCGATGACATCGCGAACCCGCTTGTGCGACTTCACAGGCTTACCACCAACGGCCTCGTAGATGACGACCCGGCGGTTAAGAAGCAGGGAAAGGCACAGTTCCTCCCAGCGCAGTGAGCATACTTCGCTCCGTCGGAGCGTTGTCATGACAGCAAACTGGGTGAACGCTGCAAGCGCCGAGTCGTTCAGCTCTTTGACTAGCGCTTGCAACCCATCTTCGTCCACTCGCGTGTGCCGGGGGTCCGGTTTTTCCGGCAGGTCGATTTGCATGACTTGCTGGCACTCCAACCACGTACCATGCTTTTCGTTCAGTCCGTGCGCGCTGAAGTAAGCATGCAGTGCTCGTCGCAGCAAGGTCATCTCGTGTCGAATGGTTTGCGCCAATGGCGGCACAATGATTGGGTCCGGCATCACAGCCAGCGTTTTACCATCGCTGAGAAACTCCTTGCCAGCCGCAATGGCTTTCCGAATCTGCACGCGGAGATTTTTCGAGTAACCGTGCGGATACGAGATACGACCAGGGCCGAGTACGCCTGATGCGCGGTCGACCATCCACTTTTGGAGCAGGTCATAAGTCAGTTCGCCCAGTGTCAACTGGCCGAACCACTCCTCCAAGCCTTTTAACCGCGACGAGTCAGCGGCGGCGCCGGACAAGTGTGGCAACTCACGTACACGGAAACTTTCAAAGACCTCACTGACGCGAATTTCGGCAGGACTCCAGCCAGCGACAACAGGCGCAGCCATGGCAACAGCTGGCGCGGCATGCTTCTTAGATTGTGCTTTCTGCTCGAGTAACTCGACGCGGCGCCGTCGGGCCCACTGAAGACCAGCTTCGTACTGGTCGAAGTCTACGGTGATGTCGTCTTTTGGGAGCGGGGATACTTCGACACGGAACCTCAGCGAGCGACCGCGGGTTTCAACATAGATGTTGCGCTCAACAGTGCCGTTCTTGACCTTCATTGTGTGACTCCTCAGTGTTGGAGTCACAGTGTTACGCCCGGGTTTTAGCCTTTTCTCCCCAAAACCGCCGGAGGTTCTCCCCAAACACTCTGCAGGCCAAGCTAAGCGCTTGATTTCAAAGCAGAAAATTATTTACGGGGAGCAACGCCCTTGGCTTCGGAGGCCAATACTCTATCCACTGAGCTACAGCCGCGTAGGGGGAATTTCTGAAGTGAAGCGAAGGACACCGTTTTTCTTTACCTACGTCTACGGAAACTGTCGTATCGCCGGCAATTGCATGTCACTGCTCAATTTTTGTGCCTATAATTATGGGATACATAAAGGTTTACATACAAGCATGTAAAAATGCTACCTTACACGGCCATCAGTTTCAAATCTGGACTAAGGACATCATGAGCGACGCACATAACGAACAACAATCAGCGATCAAAACGCCTAAACAGTTGCTTGCCGCCGTAGCAGGCTTCTTCCTCATCACCGTCATCGGCATCATCTTGCTGGTGCAGTTCGTCACGGCGCAAAAACTGACGGGCGCCGGTACGGACAGCCAGTCGCCGGAAGCCATTGCCGAGCGTTTGAGTCCAGTGGCTAATGCGGGCTTTACCTTCAAGGATGCCAGCGGTCCGAAGGTGCTGCAGGGCGGCGAAGCCGTCTACACGGCGACCTGCGTGGCGTGCCATGGCGCTGGCGTGGCCGGTGCACCGAAATTTGGCGATGCGGGCGGCTGGTCGGTTCGCCTGGCCCAAGGCTACGATACGCTCGTGAAACACGCGATCGAAGGCTTGCGCGCGATGCCTGCCAAGGGCGGCAATCCGGACCTCGACGATGTGGAAGTGGCGCGCGCAGTGGTCTACCTGGCCAACGCGTCGGGCGGCAAGTTCAAGGAACCGGAAGTGCCGGCACCGGCAGCCGCCGATGGCGCCGCTCCTACAGCCGAGCCTGCCAAATAATTGAGCCAGTGCGCTGAACCAGGAACCGCCCATCTGGGCGGTTTTTTTTCGCCCGCAGTTTATGGCAGATCACACGACGTAAAAAAACCGCCCGGCTTGCGCGGGGCGGCTGGCAACTGATGCCTGGGATTAGCGTCTTACCACATGATGACGCGGTCTTTCGGTGGCAGATACATCTTGTCGCCCGGTTTTACGTCGAAGGCTTGGTAGAAGCCGGGCTGGTTGCGCATGGTGCCATTGGCGCGGAACTGGCCTGGCGAGTGCGGGTCCGTTTTCAGCAAGACCAGTTGCTGCGCTTCGCGCATCTTCATGCGCCATACTTGAGCAAAGCCCGCATAGAAGCGCTGCTCGCCCGTGAAACCGTCGATGACGGGGGCTTTCTTGCCATTGAGCGACAATTTGTACGCTTTATAGGCGATCGCCACGCCGGAATTGTCGGCGATGTTTTCGCCCAGGGTCAGTTCGCCATTGACGAATTGGCCCTTGACGGGGCTGAAGCTGTTGTACTGCGCCACCAACTGCTTGGTTTTCTTGGCGAAGTTTTTATGGTCGGCCTTGGTCCACCAGTCGCGCAGGTTGCCATCGCCATCGTACTGAGCGCCCTGGTCGTCGAAGCCGTGGCTGATTTCGTGGCCGATCACGCCGCCGATGGCGCCATAGTTGACGGCATCGTCGGCGTTGGCGTCAAAAAACGGCGCTTGCAGGATGGCGGCCGGGAAGACGATTTCGTTCAGCTCAGGGTTGTAATAGGCGTTCACGGTTTGCGGCGTCATGCCCCACTCGTCGCGGTCGATAGGCTGGCCCAGCTTGTTCAATTCGCGGTTATAGTTGAGCAGATGCGAACGCTGGATATTGCCGATCAAATCATCCGGCGCCACCGTCAGGCCCGAGTAATCGCGCCATTTGTTCGGATAGCCGATCTTGGTAGTGAACTTGGCCAGCTTGATCTGCGCCTGTTTCTTGGTGACCGGGCTCATCCAGTCGAGCTGATCAATGCTTTGCTTGTAAGCCGTCATCAGGTTTTTCACCAGCGCTTCCATGCGCACTTTGCGTTCGGCCGGGAAATATTGCTCCACGTACAGCTGGCCCACGGCTTCGCCCAACGCACCTTCGACGGCGCCCACGCCACGTTTCCAACGCGGACGCATTTCCGTCACCCCCGTCAGGGTAGTGCCGTAGAACGCGAAGTTTTCATCGACATAGGCTTTCGGCAGGTAGCCAGCGTTGGCATGCAGCAAATGCCATTGGAAATACGCTTTCCACGTCTGCAGCGGCGTCTTGTTGGCGATCTCGGCGAAGCCTTTCAGATAACTGGGCTGGCTGACGATCACATACTTGACCTTGCCGGCGATGCCAGTTTCCTTCAGGTAGCGAGCCCAGTCGTAGCCTGGCGCCATGGCGGCCAGTTTCGCCAGCTCGACCTTGTTGTAGTTCTTGACGGGATCGCGGTTCTGCACATTGCTCCATTGCGCCTTGGCCAAGTCCGTTTCCAGCGCCACAATGGCTTTCGCATTCGCGGCAGCGTTCGCGTCGCCGGACAAGCTGAGCATTTTTTCCACGTGCGCCAGGTATTTCGCGCGCGTATCGGCCTTGCCCTCTTCCAGGTAATAATCGCGGTCAGGCAAGCCCAGGCCGCTTTGCACGATGTCAGCCACGTATTTGGTGGAATCCTTGGCGTCCTGGTGGATGCCAAAGTCGTACGGCGAGGTCACGCCCAGCTTGCTGAAGTGGGCTATCACGGCCGGCAATTCGGCCTTATTCTGCAGCGCGGCGATCTTCGCCAGCTCGGCGCTCAATGGCGTCAAGCCCAGGCTTTCCAGCTTGGCTTCGTCCATGAAGCTGGTATAGAAATCACCGATTTTCTGGGCATTCGACCCGGCCGCGCGGGCCTTGTCGGCGGCCGCGCCTTCGACGATGCCGCGCAACTGGGTTTGCGTATCGTCGGCCAGCTTGGCAAAGCTGCCCCAGCTCGACTTGTCGGCAGGAATCACGGTTTCCGCCAGCCATTTCCCATTCAAATGCTGGAACAGATCGTCCTGCACGCGCACGGCAGGGTCGACATATTCGATGGCGATGCCGGACGTCAGCGCCGCCGGCGCGGCAGCCTTGGCGGTGACAGGCGCCGCAGCGGCTTTCTTGGCGGCATCGGCAGCGCCAGCCATGCCGGACACGCCGGCCAGCAAACTCAGGGTCAGTGCACTTAACAAATAACGATTCACGGTAATCCTCAATATTGTATTGTGTGGAAATATTAGGGTCAGAATGCCCGAGGCTTCTGGCCCGGTTTTTGACTGTAGCATACCAGCCGAAACGCCAGAAAAAACTTTGTCCAAAATACAAAAAAGA
Organism: Janthinobacterium sp. CG_23.4; assembly: GCF_029892305.1. Classification (NCBI taxonomy): domain Bacteria; kingdom Pseudomonadati; phylum Pseudomonadota; class Betaproteobacteria; order Burkholderiales; family Oxalobacteraceae; genus Janthinobacterium; species Janthinobacterium sp. CG_23.4. The sequence continues at coordinate 4,761,042 of NZ_JARXUX010000001.1, forward strand.
CCACGCGAGGTGGTCTTTTCTGTTGCTACGAGATTACGTTTTCATCACGGCAGGGCTTACCAGATGATGACGCGGTTTTCCGGGGCGACATACATCTTGTCGCCCGGTTTCACGTCAAACGCTTCATAGAAGCCTGGCTGGTTGACCATGGTGCCATTGGCGCGGTACTGGCCCGGCGAATGGGGATCGGTCTTGATCTGCACGATTTGCTGCGCTTCGCGCATCTTGCTGCGCCATACCTGGCCAAAGCCCATGTAGAAACGCTGATCGCCCGTCAAGCCATCGAGCACGGGTGCCGGCTTGCCGCCCAGCGAAATCTTGTAGGCTTTGTACGCGATCGCCACACCCGAGTTGTCGGCGATGTTCTCGCCCAGGGTCAGCGCGCCATTGACGTGGTAGCCAGGCAATGGGCTATAGCCGTCGTATTGCTTGGTGAGCGCATCGGCCTTGGCCGAAAAATTCTTGCGGTCGGCCGCAGTCCACCAATCGCGCAGATTGCCATCGCCATCGGACTGGCTACCCTTGTCGTCGAAACCGTGGCTGATTTCATGGCCGATGACGGCGCCGATGGCGCCATAGTTGACCGCATCGTCCGCGTTGGCGTCAAAGAACGGCGGCTGCAGGATGGATGCAGGGAAGACGATTTCATTCATCGTCGAGCTGTAATAGGCGTTCACCGTTTGCGGCGTCATGCCCCACTCTTCGCGGTCGATCGGCTTGCCGAGCTTGGCTACCTGGCGCGCCGAAGCGAAGTTCGCTGCACGCATCATGTTACCCACCAAGTCACCGTGCACGATTTGCAGCCTCGAATAATCACGCCATTGGTTCGGATAGCCGATCTTCGGCGTAAACTTGGCCAGCTTGGCTTGCGCTTCTTTCTTGGTCTCCGGGCTCATCCAGTCCAGCGTGTCGATACTGTCTTTGTAGGCCGCCAACACGTTTTTCACCAGTTCCTGCATGCGCGCCTTGCGCTCTGCCGGGAAATATTGCGCCACATACAGTTTGCCTACGGCTTCGCCCAGTACGACTTCAACAGCGCCCACGCCACGCTTCCAGCGCGGCTGGTTTTCCGTCGTGCCGCTGAGCACCGTGCCATAGAAGGCAAAGCTTTCATCGACGAAGTTTTTCGACAGATAACTGGCGTAGCTGCGCAGCAATTGCCATTCGAAATAGGCTTTCAGGGTATCCAGGTCGCTTGACGCCAGCACCTTGTTGTAGCCGGCCAGGTAGCTCGGCTGGTTGACGATGACGTAATCAACCTTGTTGGCGATGCCCTGGGCGGCCAGGCCTGCTTTCAAGTCGTAGCCGGGAGTGAGGTCGTTCAGCTTGCTGATGTCGGTCTTGTTGTAGCGTTTGACGGGGTCGCGGTTCTCGACCTTGGTCCATTGCGCTGCCGCCAGCGATGTTTCCAGGGCCACCACAGCCTTGGCGCGCGCGGCGGCGTTCTTGTCGCCGGCCATGGCCAGCATTTTTTCCACGTGCGCCTGGTATTTCTCTTTGACGCCAGCCTGCTTGGCTTCCAGATAATAGTCGCGGTCGGGCATGCCCAAGCCGCTTTGGCTCACATACGCTGCATATTTCGTCGAGGCACGGGCATCCTGGCCCACATACACGGCGTAGGGCGTCGACACACCCACCTGGCTCAGGTGCGCGATCAGGGCGGGCACGCCCTTCTTGTCGCGCAGCGAGCGAATACGGTTCAGTTCGCCTGCCAGCGGCTTCGCGCCCAGCGCATCGAGGCGGGCTTCATCCATGTAGCTGGCGTACAAGTCGCCGATTTTCTGCGCTTCGGAACCGGCCTTCTTGTGCTTGTCCTGTTGCGTCGACTCGATGATGCCACGCAACTGTGGCGTAGTGTCATCGCGCAGCTTGGCGAACGAACCCCAGCTCGACTTGTCTGCAGGGATCTCGGCCGTGGCCAGCCACTTGCCATTCAAATGGGTGAAGAAATCGTCCTGCACTCTGATGGCTGGGTCGATGTATTGCACATCGATGCCGGAAACGACACCAGCGGCGGCAGGCGAGGAAGGTGCGACACTGGGCGCCACGGTCGGTGCCGACACGGACGATGCGGCCGATGCCGGTTCGGCGGCATGGGCAAACGCAGCCAACAGGCTCAGGGTCAGACTGCTCAAGAGATAGCGATTCACGGATTGTCCTTATGGGGCATGTCAAAAAGACCGGGCAGATAGCTGCGGGCGGATAGCCCACCGCGCCAGGCACTGCAGGAATGTAGCACGCGAGCAGGACATTTGACCATCCTTGCCCCGCGCACTGCCCCCAAAGAGTTGCCGGCTTTTACCCTTCACTTGCTGCCACAGGACGGTTTGATTCGCTTTGCACTGCAACGCCGTCCTGAAACATCGGCGACAAAAGTGCAATGTATGGCGAGCTGAGTCCCATTTTTACGCCTAAAGTGGTGTCAGCCGAGCTTTTTCCACGGCCGAGCCACGCCGCCAGAGATTCAGGTCTATACTTTCACCAAGAAGCGCTGCTCCACGGGGACTGGCGCTTGTGCAAGACACGCTAGCTGCAAAGGTGCAATGATGGGCAAACTCAAAAATACCGGCTTGATCGGCCTGGGCGTGGTGGCCGGCGTCGCCGTGTCGCTGCAATTTTCAGCCATGGCACAAAAAACCGTCGAGCCGCCCCTGCCGCTGGCAGAGCTGCGCCAACTGGCCGATGTGTTTGGCATGATCAAGTCCGACTACGTCGAGCCGGTGGAAGACAAGAAACTGCTGGAAGACGCCATTGCCGGCATGGTCGCCTCGCTCGACCCCCATTCCGCCTACCTGGACAAGAAAGCCTATGCCGAGCTGCGCGAAGGTTCCGAAGGCAAGTTTGTCGGCCTGGGCATTGAAATTAGCCTGAGCGAAGACGGCTATATCAAGATCGTCTCGCCCATCGAGGACAGCCCCGCCTACCGCGCCGGCATCAAGGCCGGCGACCTGATCACCCGCCTAGATGGCCAGCCGGTGAAAGGCGTCAGCCTGGACGACAACGTCAAGCGCATGCGCGGCGAACCGGGTACCAAGGTCTCGCTGACGATTGCCCGCAAGGATGCACCGCAACCTTTGGCCTTCACCATCACGCGCGAGGAAATCCATCAAAAAAGCGTGAAGTCGAAAATGATAGAGCCCGGCTACGCCTGGCTGCGCGTGTCGCAATTCCAGGAACCGACCGTCGACGACATGGCCGCGCAGATCACCGCCCTGTACCAGCAAGATCCGCAGATCAAGGGCATGGTGCTCGACCTGCGCAACGATCCGGGCGGCGTGCTGCAGGGCGCCATCGGCGTCTCGGCCGCCTTCCTGCCGAAGGACGCCGCCATCGTCTCGACGCATGGCCAGCTGCCCGATTCAAAGCAGGTGTTTTACGGCCGCGCCGAATACTATAGCTTCCGCTCGGAAGGCGATGCGCTGGCAAAATTGCCGGCAGCTATCAAGAAAGTGCCGCTGGTGGTGCTGGTCAACACAGGTTCGGCCTCGGCCTCGGAAATCGTCGCCGGTGCGCTGCAAGATTACCAGCGCGCCACCATTATCGGCACGCCAACCTTCGGCAAGGGTTCGGTGCAAACCGTCCGCCAGTTGACCGCCGACACCGCCGTCAAGCTGACGACCGCCCGCTACTACACGCCGAACGGCCGCTCGATCCAGGCCAAGGGCATCGTGCCCGACTTGCTGGTAGATGAGAATGCGGACGGCGACGGCTTGAACGGCTTACGCATCCGCGAAGCGGACCTGAGCAAGCACCTGAGCAACGACCGCGGCCAAGGCAGTGCCAACAACGGCGCCAAGGCCGCCCCCGTCAACGACGAGATGGAAGAGCAATTGCGCATCATCGCCCTGGAAAAAACCCGCAAGCCGCTGGAATTTGGCAGCCAGGACGATTTCCAGCTGCATCAGGCGCTGAACCACTTGAAGGGTTTGCCGGTGCAACTGACCAAGGCCGAACCGGTGGTGGTGCAAGCCAACGTCAAGAAAGAACAGAAAAAATAGGCAGTTTGGGGGCAGACCCGCCGGGACTCGGCGTCCCTGTCTGCCCCCATCACACGCCGCCCCCCCGGCCACTGTCCACGCGACAAAAAATCATCTTCCGCCACACTTCCTGCTCTGCCGCAACACGAAACTCTCTACAGTCGAGTCTGTTTGTGTAAAATTTGCTCCACTTATCGGCAGCGCGTCGATTGCCAAATTTGAAAGTTTAACTATGAAACAAGTCGTCATCAGCGGTACCGGACTGTATACGCCGCCATTTTCGATCTCCAACGAAGAACTGGTCACCTGCTTCAATGCCTACGCAGAAAAATTCAATGCCGATCACGCCGAGGCGATCGCCGTGGGTACGGTGACGGCGATCGAGCTGTCGAGCGTGGCCTTCATCGAAAAGGCGTCTGGCATCAAGTCGCGCTTCGTGATGGAAAAGGCCGGCATTCTCGATCCGGCACGCATGGTTTCGCGCATTGCGGAGCGAGGCGATGACGAACTGTCCTTACAAGCCGAGATGGCCGTGGCTGCCGCGCGTGACGCCTTGGCGCGCGCCGGCCGCACACCGGCCGACATCGACATGGTGCTGGTGGCCTGCAGCAATATGCAGCGCGCCTATCCAGCCATGGCGGTGGAAGTGCAGGATGCGCTGGGCATCGATGGCTATGGTTTTGACATGAACGTAGCGTGCTCGTCCGCCACCTTCGGCATCCAGCAAGCTGCCGCTGCCGTGCAAAGCGGCCAGGCGCGCGCCGTGCTGGTCTTGAATCCCGAAATCACCAGCGGCCACCTGAACTGGCGCGACCGCGACAGTCATTTCATTTTCGGCGACGCCTGCACCGCCATCATCGTCGAAGCCAAAGACACGGCCGTGTCGCAGCAGCAGTTCGAAATCATCGGCATGGAACTCAAGACGCGCTTTTCGAATGCCATCCGCAATAATTTTGGCTTCCTCAATCGTTTTGACGAATCCGGCATGGGCAAGGCCGATAAGCTGTTCCGCCAGCAAGGCCGCAAAGTCTTCAAGGAAGTATGTCCAATGGCAGCCGAGATGATCAAGGCGACCCTGGCCAAGGCCGGCGTGGAAGTGGCGCAAGTGAGCCGCTACTGGCTGCACCAGGCCAACCTGAACATGAACCTGCTGATCGCGCGCCTGATCCTGGGCCGCGACGCGCAAGAAAACGAAGCGCCCGTGATCCTCGACACCTACGCCAACACCTCGTCAGCCGGTTCCATCATCGCCTTCCATAAATACCAGGATGATATGGCGGCGGGTGCCACAGGCGTGATCTGCTCGTTTGGCGCCGGCTATTCGATTGGCTGTGTGGTCGTGCGCAAGGTATAAGCGCGGCGCAGTGGCGGTGCCTGATTACATCAATTAGGCGAAGATGACGGTCGATGGCATGCGTTAGCGACTTGACGGACGAAGATGGTGCGATTTTTGCGCAAAAAAACGGCCGGGAAATTCCCGTGCAGCTTTGTTGCGTTTATACTCAATCGCTCAACATCCTCTTTTTCCAGCCACACGTCCGCACAAGGAACCCACCACGCATGCCGCATGACATCAGTCTGATCACCACCATCGCCGCCGCCCTCGGGTTCGGCCTCATCTTCGGCTTTATCGCCGCGCGCCTGAAACTGCCGGCCCTGGTCGGCTATCTGGCCGCCGGCATCATCATCGGACCGGCCACGCCCGGTTTTGTGGCCGATGCGGAACTTGCCGGGCAATTGGCGGAAATCGGGGTGATGCTGATGATGTTCGGTGTCGGCCTGCACTTTTCCATCAAAGATTTGTGGGACGTACGCAAGATCGCGCTGCCCGGCGCCATCTTGCAGATCGGCGTCGCCACGGCGATGGGCATGGGCCTGGCCCACTGGTGGGGCTGGACACTCGGTGGCGGCTTGATCTTTGGCCTGGCACTTTCCGTGGCCAGTACCGTGGTGCTGCTGCGTGCGCTGGAAGAGCGCGGCATCCTCGACTCGCTCAATGGCCGCATCGCCGTCGGCTGGCTGGTGGTGGAAGACCTGGTCACTGTATTGGTGCTGGTACTGCTGCCGGCGTTCGCCGGTGTGCTCGGTGGCAAGGTCGCGCCGGATGCCGAGGCCGTCAGCCTGTGGCACACCCTGGCCGTGACCTTGGGGCAAGTGAGCGGCTTCGTCGTCTTCATGCTGGTGGTGGGCCGCAAGCTATTCCCATGGATTTTGTGGCAAGTGGCGCGCACCGGTTCGCGTGAACTGTTCACCCTGTGCGTGATCGCCGCTGCCGTCGGCATCGCCTACGCTTCCACCAAGCTGTTCGGCGTGTCGTTTGCGCTGGGCGCCTTCTTCGCCGGCATGGTGCTGCGCGAGTCCGAACTCAGTCATCGCGCAGCAGAGGAATCGTTGCCCCTGCGCGACGCCTTCGCCGTGCTGTTCTTCGTTTCCGTCGGCATGCTGTTCGAGCCGACTATTCTCATCGACAAGCCGCTGCAAGTGCTGGCCGTGTGCGCCGTGATTATCTTCGGCAAGTCGATCGCCGCCTTCCTGCTGGTGATCGCCCTGCGCTATCCGCCAAAAACAGCCATCATCGTCTCGGCCAGCCTGGCGCAGATCGGTGAATTTTCCTTCATCCTGGCCGCCTTGGGCCTGTCGCTGGGTCTGATGCCGCAGGAAGGGCAAAGCCTGATACTGGCCGGTGCCATCCTGTCCATCGGCCTCAATCCACTTGTGTTCAGCATGGCCAAGCCCTTGCTGCGCGTGCTCGGCAACAGCGATTTTGCGCGCAAGTTTGAACGCACCGCCGACCCGCTGGCCGAGCTGCCGATAACGGTGCCGCAGGAAAAGCTGTCAGGCCAAGTCGTGCTGGTCGGTTATGGGCGCGTGGGCCGGCGCATCGCCGCCGCCCTGATGGAACGGGGCATTCATTTTGTCGTGGCCGAGGAAAACCGCGACATCGTCGACCAGTTGCGCAAGCAGGGTATTCCGGCCGTGGCCGGCAATGCGGCGGAACCGGCCGTACTGATCCAGGCGCACATCACGCACGCCACCATGCTCGTCATCGCCACGCACGATACCTTTCACGTGCGCGCCATGATAGCGACGGCGCGCGCACTCAACCCCGGCATCATGACGCTGGTGCGCACCCACAGCGAAGAAGAGGCGCAATTGCTACGCGCAGAAAACGCGGGCAAAGTTTTTATTGGCGAGCACGAACTGGCCAATAGCATGGCCGCGCACGTGCTGCAGAGCTTTGAGGCGGTGAAAAAATGGCATGGCCATTCATAACGGCACGTGCAGCGACATCCGGGGTCAGACCCGCCGGGTCTGACCCCGGCCCTCAATTTACAAACTCGCGGCCAGTTGCGCGCCTTCCCGGATGGCCCGCTTGGCGTCGAGTTCCGACGCCAGCGCGGCGCCGCCGATTTTGTGGAAACGCGGGCCGCCCGCCTGTACTGGCTTGCCATTCTGGTCGACCGGTGGCATGAGTTCCGTCAGGCTGTCCTGGCCGGCGCAGATGACCACGTTGTCGACTGCCAGCAAACGCTGCTCGCCGCCCACTGTGATGTGCAAACCCTGCCCGTCGATCCTGTCGTAGCTGACGCCGGCCAGCATGGCCACGCCATTCCTCGCCAAGGCCGCGCGGTGTACCCATCCCGAAGTCTTGCCCAGTCCCGCACCCACTTTCGACGTCTTGCGCTGCAACAGGAAAATCTGCCGCACGGGTACAGACGCTGCGGGCGGCACCAGACCGCCGCCGCTCGCCGCGTCCAGGTCGACGCCCCACTCGCCTGCCCATGCCGCCACGGTTTGCGGCAGCGTATGCGCCGGGTCGTGCAACAGGTACTCGCTCACGTCAAAGCCGATGCCACCGGCGCCGATGATGGCGACGCGCGCGCCGACCGGCTTCTTCGCTTGCAGCACATCCAGATACGACAGCACTTTCGGGTGATCGATGCCGGGAATGGCCGGCAGGCGCACCTTGATGCCCGTGGCGACGATAACGTCGTCGTAGCCGCCGGCCAGCAATTGCTCGCGCGTCACGCGCTGGCCCAGGCACAGCTTGATACTCGACAAGGCGATGCGGCGGGAAAAATAACGGATGGTTTCCGTAAATTCTTCCTTGCCAGGTATCTGCATGGCCACCTTGAACTGGCCACCCACGCTGTCGCTGCTATCGAACAGGGTTACCTCATGCCCGCATTCGGCGGCCACGGTGGCGGCAGACAGGCCGGCCGGCCCGGCGCCGACGACGGCCACCCGGCGCGGCACAGCCTTTTTCGCGTACACCAGTTCCGTTTCATGACAGGCGCGCGGGTTGACCAGGCAACTGGCGCGCTTGTTGGCAAAGGTGTGGTCCAGGCACGCCTGGTTGCAGCCGATGCAAGTGTTGATCTCGTCCGCGCGTCCGGCGGCGGCCTTGGCGACAAAGTCAGGGTCGGCCAGGAAGGGGCGCGCCATCGACACCAGGTCGCAGTCACCGCGTTCCAGGATGGCGTTGGCCTCGTGCGGCATGTTGATGCGGTTCGACGCCACCACGGGAATGCTCACTTCGCGGCGCAAACGGCCCGCCACGGAGGCAAACGCGGCGCGCGGCACGGAGGTGACGATGGTGGGCACGCGCGCCTCATGCCAGCCGAAGCCTGTATTGAGGATGCTCACGCCAGCGTGCTCCAGCGCCTTGGCCACCGTCACCACGTCGTCCCAGGTATTGCCGCCCTCGACCAGGTCGAGCAGCGAGTGGCGGTACATGATGATGAAGTTGGGGCCGACGGCGGCGCGGATGCGGCGCACGATCTCCACCGGCAGGCGCATGCGGTTCTCGATCGTGCCGCCCCAGCGGTCCTGGCGCAGATTCGTGCGCGCACAGAGGAACTGGTTCAGCAGATAGCCCTCGCTGCCCATCACTTCGATGCCGTCGTAACCGGCCTTTTGCGCCAGGCGCGCGCAGCGCACATAGTCGCAGATGGTGCGCTCGATGCCCCGTTCGCTCAAGGGACGCGGGCGGAACGGGGAAATTGGCGATTTTTTCGCCGACGCCGAGACGACAAACGGCTGATAGCCATAGCGACCCGCATGCAGGATCTGCATGACGATCTTGCCGCCCTCCTCGTGCACGGCGCGCGTTACCTTGCGGTGATTCGGCACGTCGCCGAGGAAATTCAAGGTGCCGCCGAACGGCAGCAGCCAGCCCTGGCGGTTTGGCGAGATGCCACCTGTGACAATCAGGCCCACGCCGCCGCGTGCCCGCTCGCGGTAAAACGCGGCCAGCTTGCCATAATGATAGAAGCGGTCTTCCAGGCCCGTATGCATGGACCCCATGATGACGCGGTTGCGCAAGGTGGTGAAGCCCAGGTCGAGCGGGGCCAGCAAATGGGGATAGGCAGTCATGGTCGGTCCGATAGGTAATGGTATGCAAGCCGTACGGTAACAAGCATTGCTGGCCACCGCAGTGTATTTCTCTAGACCGGGAGTTCTAAATCGCCAGTCGCGCTCGCCGGCGATGCGTACCGCTTGTGCCGGGCGCCAGTTTCCCGTAGCCTAGGTAGCATGACGCGACTCTTCCTCTGCCTACTGATGTTATGCGCCGTCCCCGCCAGCGCGCTGGCACAGACGGTACGCCAGGAGAAGCTGAAGGTCGAGGTCAAGCGCATCGAGATCGACGGGCAGCGCATGTATGAAGTCGATGCCAGCGGCAGCGTGCAGGCGCCGCCGGCCTCCGTCTGGAAGACGCTGACCACCTATGAACGCATGCATGAATTCGTGCCCGACCTCAGCTCTTGCCGCGTGCTGTCGCGCAACGGCAATGAAGTCATCATCGAGCAGCAGGGCATGGCGCGCTTCCTATTCATGAACTACGCCATCCACCTGGTGGTGCGGGCCACGGAAACGCCATCCACCAGCATCGACATCGCCCTCATTTCCGGCGACATGCGCCATTACGAAGCACGCTGGAATGTGTATCCCGTCACCGAGACGGGCGGCACGCGCATCGTCTTTTCCAGCCGGCTGATGCCGGGTTTCTATGTGCCCGACATGCTGGGCACGAGCATGATACGCGGCGATATCGAACGCATGATGGCGGCCGTGCTGGCCCGCATCGACAGCCATCAGGGCGGAAATCAGGCTAAGTAGGTATCGCGGTCGCGGATTTCCGCAAAGTTTTCCAGGCTGCCCAGTTTTACCGTGACGGGGTTCAGGCTGGCCTGCGGCTGCATCGAGCGCCAGGCGAACAGCCATTCCTGCTCGGGCGCTTCGGCGCGCGTCTTGGTAAAGGCGGCGCCCAGGGCCGCCCGCTGGCCATACTCGACGACGCCGTCGATGCCGGCCCAACTGGGTAAGGTGCGCTGCACGGCGCGGTGCAGACGTTCGCCGAATTCTTCCGTATTGTGGATGATCAAACAGGCATCGGCCGGGGCGAATAGGTCGAACAGTTGCTTATCCCACACTTGCGAAAAGCTGAGGGTCAAGCAATTGCCCGCTGGCACCAGACGGAACTGGCCCAGGCTCAGCGCCAGTTCAAGTTCGCTGCGCTGGCCGTAGCGGTGCAGGGTGGGGGGACGTTTGTAATCGTGCATGCTGGACTCGTTCTTCAATGGTAGGGTAAACCGGCGCGCCGCTTAACGTGGCGGGCGGATATGGCGCCGGATGCGCTGGGCCGTCGCGGCCAGGTAAATTTCGCGCAGTAAGTAAATAAAACAGCCGATCAGGCAAATCACGGCCAGCACAAAGAACACGGCGATGTATTTGTCCAGGGTCAGGTTCAAAATGTCACCCAAAAACAGCATGGCGATGATGACGCAGACAAAGAAACCGCAGGCCGTGCTGAGCGAAATCGAGTAATTGATCAAATGGGTACGCCGATACAAGGTATCGAGCTCATCCATATAGAAATCGTTGTAGCCAATGTCGAGCCGGTCTTCCAGCACGCGCGTGCGGTCGATGATGCGGCCCAGGCGGTTGGTCAGCACCACCAGCATGGTGCCGATACCGGTCAGCAGGAAAACCGGCGCAATCGCCAGCTGGATGATATGGCCGATGTCGCCGATCTGTATATTCATGGATAAAAAGTCGTGGGTTCACTCCGGCGCCCGACCCTGGCGCCAGCACAGGCCATAGTGTAGCAGGTGGCGCACGCCGGCTGGCCGCTTTGCCGACCAGCAAGGTTTGACGTCATGCGAAGCCACGCCCGGGCACGAAGCGCTGAGTGGCGCGCACCAGCGCCGAAGCGATGCCATGCTCGAGCGCGCCATGGCCCGCGTCCGGGATCATTTCCAGCTGCGCGCCGGGCCAGGCTTGCTGCAGGCGGTAAGCCGACAGGGGCGGGCAGATGGCATCGTAGCGTCCCTGCACGATGACGGCCGGCAAATGCGCGATGCGCGCCATATTGCGTATCAGCTGGTCTTCCTCGAAGAAACCGAGATTGGCCATGTAATGCGATTCGAGCCGGCCCACGCCCAGGTCCAGCGCATCGTTGGGCGCCTCTTCCGGCTGCGGCATCAGATACACGCGACGGCCCTCGAAACGGCTCCAGGCGCGCGCGGCCGGCCAGTACACGGCAGGATCGCTGCTGAGGATGCGTTTCACGTAGGCCGCCAGCAGATCGCCCCGTTCTTCGAGCGGGATGGGGGCGGCAAAGGCGTCGTACAGTTCCGGATAGAACCAGCGCACGCCTTCGATGAACCAGTCGATTTCCGCCTGCGTACAGAGGAAAATGCCACGCAGCACGAAACCGAGACAGGCTTCGGGGTGCGCCTGGCCATACGCCAGCGCCAGGGTCGAGCCCCAGGAACCGCCAAACACCAGCCATTGATCGATGCCGAACTGGGTGCGCAAGCGTTCGATATCCTCGATCAGCAACTGCGTCGTATTGTTGCGCCATTCGCCCAGCGGCGTGGACTTGCCCGCGCCGCGCTGGTCGAACAGGATCACGCGATAGCGCTGCGGATCGAAAAAGCGGCGGTGCTGCGGCGACAGGCCCGCGCCGGGGCCACCATGCAGAAACAGCACGGGAATGCCGTCGGGATTGCCACACTCTTCCCAGTAAATGCTGTGGATGTCATCGACCGCCAGCATGCCGTGCCGGCGTGGCGTCAGGGCGGGAAACAGCGGCGACAGGGGCGACAGGGAGTCAGGCATGGCGGTCCTCGTAGACAGTCTGGAGGCCAGGCAGCGGCTGCCTGGCAAAGACCCAATTATAGTGCGCCGCCGGCGCCTCAGGCCAGCGGCAAGGGCAAGCGGTTTGACGACTTGATTTCGCGCATCGACAGGCTGGACTGGATTTCCGCCACGCCAGGCAGGCGGCGCAGTACGGTCGATACGAACTCGCCATACGCTTCCAGATCGCGCGCCACCACTTGCAGGAAATAATCGGCTTCGCCTGCCACATTGTGGCACGACAAGATCTCGGGTATCGTCGCAATCGCTTGCTCGAACTGCGACGGCTGCTCGCCGCCATGGTTGGCAAACACGACGCGTACAAACGCCACCAGGCCGATGCCCAGTTTCTTGCGGTTGAGCAAAGCCTGGTAGCCGGTAATAAAACCTTCCTCTTCCAGGCGACGCAAGCGGCGCCAGACGGGAGTTTCACTGAGCTTCAAACGCTCGGCCAGGCGCGCATTCGACAGCCGTCCTTCATCCTGCAGCAGCCTGAGTATCTGCAAATCGGTGGCATCGAGGCTAACTTCTGAAATTTTCATCTATTTTTTGTTTTTATAGGAGTGGAATCTACCTAAATACTAGGGCATGGAGGGCAGGAAAAGCAAGCACATTTCATCACAGCAAGAACATAATGGTGCCCGGCGAGCAAGCTGCACGGTGCGCGTGCTCCCACTTTCCTTTTCGACTGAGCCATGTCCGATTCTACCTTCCTGATGTACCTGCTGGCACTGGCTGGCGCCTTTTTATTGCCGGGCCCGGACATGGCACTGGTGCTGGCGACGGGCGCGGCGCGCGGCGTGACGACGGCGCTGGTGACGGCAGTGGGCATCGCCGGCGCCCGCGCGGTGCATGTGGCGCTGTCAGGCGCCGGCCTGGCGGCGCTGATGGTGACGCATCCGCAAGCCTTGCAATGGGTCAAATGGGCGGGTGCCGCGTATCTGTTATACCTGGCGCTGCGCCTGCTGCAGTCGGCCCTGTCGAAGAAAACGGCGCAGGAAGATGCCGCTCCCGCCACGGCGCACAGCGCCCGCGCCAGCCTGGTACGTGGTTTCCTGACAAATCTGCTCAATCCGAAGGCACTGCTGTTTTGCAGCATGTTCCTGCCGCAATTCGTCACCGGCAGCGACAGTGTCGGCATGCAGTACCTGCGCCTGGGTGCCGTCCTGGTGCTGTTGGGCCTGCTGTTCGACGCCGTGTACGCCGTGCTGGCCGCACGCCTGGCACGCCGTCTGCGCGGCAAACCTTCGCCTTACGGCAAGTTCGTGCTGCCCTCCGTCTTCGTGCTGCTGGCCGGACGGCTGGTGCTGGGCTAAGCTTCCAGCCGCAGCGATGGCGCCATGGCCCACCTCGCATGCCAGCGGCACCAGGCATGCGACACACCGAATTGCCCCCGCAAGGCCTCGCCCGGATCCTGCTACCCGGCCCGCCCGTTTTGCTTGCACCATAAAAAAAGACAGCCGCAGCTGTCTCTTTGTTGTACCTGGGTAGCGATTACGACATGTGCTGGCCGCCGTTGATCGAGATATTCGCGCCCGTGACGAACGCTGCCTCGTCGGAGGCAAGGTAGGCTACCAGGCCGGCCACTTCTTCCGGCTTGCCCAGGCGCGCCATCGGAATTTGCGGGATGATTTTGCTGTCGAGCACTTCCTGTGGAATCGCCATGACCATCTTGGTGCCGATGTAGCCTGGCGAAATGGTGTTGACGGTAACGTTCTTGCGCGCCACTTCCAGCGCCAGCGACTTGGTGAAACCGTGCATGCCCGCTTTCGCAGCCGAATAGTTGGTCTGGCCGAAGGCGCCCTTCTGGCCATTGACGGACGAGATATTGATGATGCGGCCCCAGCCGCGTTCCACCATGCCGTCACAGACGGGCTTGGTCATATTGAAGACGGAATCAAGGTTGGTGCCCATCACGGCGTCCCAGTTCGGCTTGTCCATCTTCTTGAACGTCATGTCGCGCGTGATGCCGGCGTTATTCACCAGCACGTCGACAGGACCGATTTCCGCTTGCACCGCCGCCACGCAGGCAGCGGCCGAATCGTAGTCGGCGACGTCGCACGGATACGCCTTGAAGTCATAGCCCATGTCCTTGGTCGTCGCCAGCCACTCCGCGACCTTCTGATTGCCTGGAGAATAGGTCGTGACCACGCGATAGCCGAGCGCCGCCAGCTTGAAACAAACCGCTTCGCCCAAACCGCCCATGCCACCAGTTACCAATGCAACTCTTGCCATTTTTATCCCCTCAGTATCGTTCTATTTCTAAAAAGTTAATAATTTAATTGCAGTTGTCCAGCATCGCCGCGTGATAACGGCAAACCGCAGCGAACCCCGGCGTCACGTAGCGCACGCAACGACCTGGGTTCAGCGTCAGCGATTAATCGCGTTCGATGGCTAAAGCGACGCCCATGCCGCCGCCGATGCACAGCGCAGCCAAGCCTTTCTTGGCGTCGCGGCGTATCATTTCGTGGATCAGGGTGACCAGGATGCGCGCGCCGGAGGCGCCGATAGGGTGGCCGATGGCAATCGCGCCGCCATTCACGTTGATCTTGCTGGTATCCCAGCCCATTTCCTTGTTGACGGCAATCGCTTGCGCGGCAAACGCTTCGTTAATTTCCATCAAGTCCAGTTCTTCATGCGTCCAGCCGGCTTTTTTCAAGCACAAGCGCGAAGCGGAGACGGGGCCCATGCCCATCAGGGCCGGGTCCAGGCCTGACGAAGCGTAAGCCTTGATGCGTGCCAGCGGCTTCAAGCCCAGTTCTTTCGCTTGCGTAGCGGACATCATGATGACGGCGGCGGCGCCATCGTTCAGGCCGGAAGCATTGCCGGCGGTGACGGTGCCATCCTTGGCGAACGCGGGACGCAGACCGGTCAGCGATTCCAGAGTCGAGCCGGGCTTGATGTATTCGTCGCTGTCGAAGACCACCGTGCCTTTTTTGTTGGCGATTTCCAACGGCAGGATTTCATCCTTGAACTTGCCGGCCTTTTGCGCCGCTTCCGCCTTCAGTTGCGACTGCAGCGCGAATGCATCCTGCTCGGCACGCGTGACTTCGTATTTCTTGGCGACGTTTTCAGCCGTGATGCCCATGTGATACTGGTTGTACACGTCCCACAGACCGTCGACGATCATGGTATCGATCATCTTGAAGTCGCCCATGCGGAAACCGTCGCGCGAGCCGTTCATGGCGTGCGGCGAAGCACTCATGTTCTCCTGGCCGCCGGCAATGATGATGTTGGCGTCGCCGCACTTGATCGCTTGCGCCGCCAGGTGCGTGGCCTTCAGGCCGCTGCCGCATACCTTGTTGATGGTGAATGCCGGGATGGAACTGGGCAAGCCAGCCTTGATGACAGCCTGGCGCGCGGCGTTCTGCCCAACGCCGGCCGTCAGCACCTGGCCCAGGATCGCTTCGCCGATCAGGTTCGGGTCGATGCCGGTTTGAGCCAGCAAGCCCTTGATTACATGCGCGCCCAGGTCGGACGCAGCAATCTTGGCCAGACTACCACCGAATTTGCCGACTGCGGTACGGCCGGCGGCCACGATTACGACATCATCCATTTATTTCTCCGATAAGCAGGCCACGAAGGCCAAGGTCAAGGTCAAGGTATTAATACAATCCAATGAATCCGTGAAGACATAGCAAGCTGTCATTCATTCTAGCGTGGCATGCGCCGCAGTTCCAGCGCCGCACCGCAGGCGGCGAGACAGCCGGCCTGGCGCGGCGGATAAGCGCTCACTAGCCGCAAGGCACCTGTGTTTGACGAGCGGCACACGTGTTTTTATTTTTATCATACCCTTCATCGGCGCCGCCGAAAGTGCTTTTTAGAAAATTATTAAAGGGAATAATCAGAGGCAAGGGCGTTTGCTTTACCACCTGCAGTAGCTCGCCAATTTTTTGATGCGACGCAGCAAACTCACCCTTTGTCACAGTATCGAATTTCTCTTGGGTTTCTTGGACAACATCCTTTGCCTGACGGCCATATGCGCCGATGCGTTCGATGGCCAGTTGCGACTGCGTGCGCGACAGGTGCAGCAGTGCTTGTGGGTCTTTCACGGACAACAGCTGATTGCCCGCTACCGTAGCGGCGGCCAGCGCCGCGCGGGCGGCATCGAGCTGCCAATCGAGCACGCTGGCACCGCTGTCGACTGTGGCCTCGGCATATGCTTGCACACTGATCAACTGTGCTTCCAGCACGGCCTTGCCGGCGCGTGCCCATTGTTCGGAAAATGAAAACATGTCCTTCCTCCCCAAGAGTAGACGGCGCCATGTTGCGCCGCACAGTACTCGACTGTAAGCGGTGGTTCATTACTGAACCTTGATATTTATCAAGCTTTCCTATTGGTTTGTTTCCAACTCAACGTTGATCAGGACAACAACTTGATACCGTCCAGCGAGGCCGCGCACTGCTCGCGTATCACGCTGACGAAATCGCGCACATACGCCTTGTCTTGCAACGGCTTCGGCACGGACACATACAGATCGCTCCACAAGCCGTGTTCGCCCACCGGGCGCGCCACCACATAATCGTAATCGACGTAATTCTTGATGGCCCAGTTGGGCAAGGCGGCAATGCCGCGCCGGCTCGCCACCAATTGCAGCACGGCCACCGTCAATTCGGCCGTGCGGCGCTCGAACTCGATGCCGGCGGGCTTCAGCACTTCACGGATCAGGTCGATGCGCTCTTCCGGCACCGGATAGGTGATCAGGGTCTCGCCCGTAAAGTCGGCCGCCACCAGCCGGCGCTGTGCCTGCAGCCGGTGCTTCTGCGCCATCACCACCAGCATTTCAAAGCGAAACAGCGGAAACACGGTGAAATCGGGGCCATAAGGCGAACCGATCACGAGATCGGCCTCGCCCGAGCGCAGCAAGTCCGCCGGTTCGCTGTGAAAGCCTGACACCAGGTCGATTTCCACTTCCGGCCAGCGCTGGCGGAACGCATCCATCACCGGCATGAGCCAGTCAAAGCAGGTATGGCATTCGAGCGCCACGCGCAACTGCCCCTTGTCGCCCTGCGACAGGCGCGCCACGTCGCGCTCGGCCAGCTCGATCTCGGGCAAAAGTTTATCGGCCAGCTCCAGCAGGCGGCTGCCCGTGGCAGTAAAGGCGATCGGCATCGACTTGCGCTCGAACAAGGGCGCCTGGTAACGCTCTTCGAGCAAACGGATCTGGTGCGATAGCGCCGACTGGGTCAAATTGAGCAGCTGCGCGGCGCGCACCAGGCTGCCGGAGGAACGCAAGGCACTCAGGGTGCGCAGGTGGCGAATTTCTAGCATCGGGAAATAGGGGTATGCACGTGAAATATTTTCATGTTATTCGGCAAAATGTTTCGTTTTGATTATAGATCAAGTAGCCGCACACTTTAGCGCATTCACATTAAATCTCGATGACATCATGACCATTCGTACGCACATCCTTGGCTTTCCCCGTATCGGCGCCGCGCGCGAACTGACATTGGCGCTGGAAAGTCACTGGGCTGGCGAACTATCCGAGGCTGCGCTGGAAGAGACAGGCCAGCAATTACGCGCGCGCCACTGGGCGCAGCAACGCGACGCCGGGCTCGACTACGTCAGCGTGGGCGACTTCGCTTTTTACGACCAGATGGCCAACCATATCCAGTTGCTGGGCTGCGAACCGGCGCGTTTCAATTTCGCGCCAGAGCAATCGCCGCTGTCGCGCTATTTCACGATGGCGCGCGGCCACCATCATGCACAGCATACGGACAGCGCCAGCAAGCCCGCGCTGGAAATGCGCCCCTGGTTTGACAGCAATTACCATTACCTGGTGCCCGAATTGTCGCCGCAGACCCAGTTTTCGCTCGCTTGCGAGCGCCTGCTGGCGGAAGTGGCCGAGGCGCAGGCGCTCGGCCACCAAGTCAAGGCGGCCCTGATCGGCCCCCTCACCTTCCTCTGGCTGGGCCAGGAAAAGACAGCGGGCGAGTCGGGCTTCGACCGCCTGGACTTGCTGGAACAATTGCTGCCCGTCTACGGCGCCCTGCTCGACCGCCTCAAGCAGCAAGGCGTGACGTGGGTGCAGGTGGATGAACCGATCCTGGGCCTGGACTTGCCCAACGCCTGGCGTAGCGCCTTCGAGAGCGCCTACTGGCAGTTGAACCAGGTGGGTGTCAACATCTTGCTGGCCACGTATTTCTCGCCGCTGGAAGAAAACCTCAGCTTGAGCTGCCGCCTGCCCGTGGCCGGCTTGCACGTGGACGGCATCTGCGCGGCGCATGAATTGATCAGCGTGACGGACTGGCTGCCCGCGCATAAAGTCTTGTCGATCGGCATCGTCGACGGGCGCAACATCTGGCGCACCGACCTCGACGCGGCCCTCGCCGTGCTGCAGCCGCTGGCCGCGAAACGCCAGGGCCACCTGTGGCTGGCGCCGTCGTGCTCCTTGCTGCACACACCGTTCAGCCTGGAAGCGGAAATGGCGCTCGACGGAGAAATCCGCAGCTGGCTGGCGTTTGCGACGGAAAAGCTGGTGGAACTGTCCGGGCTCAAGGGGGCACTGGCAGGCCAGTCCGACGCCGCCGCGCTAGCCGCGCTGGCAATGTCTCGTCTGGCCATCGCAGGGCGGCGCGCCAGCCCACGCGTACACCGCTCCCCGGTCACGCAGCGCCTGCAAGCGCTCACGCCCACCGTCGACCGCCGCGACTCGAGCTTCCCGCAGCGCCAGGCCGTACAGCGCGCGCGCCTGCAACTACCGGACTTTCCGACAACGAGCATCGGTGCCTTCCCACAGACGACGGCCACCCGCGCCGCCCGCGCCAGCTATCGGCGGGGCGAACTGGCAAGCGCAGAGTATACAAAGCAGATGCACGCCGACATCGCCCACGCCGTAGAGCGCCAGGAAGCGCTGGGCCTGGACCTGCTGGTGCATGGCGAAGCGGAACGCGACGATATGCTCGACTACCTCGGCGAGCAACTCGACGGGTTCGCCTTCACGCGCCTGGGCTGGGTGCAAACGTACGGCGCGCACTGCGTCAAGCCGCCCATCGTCTACGGCGACGTACAGCGCCCGGCCGCCATGACGGTAGCCTGGACGGTGCACGCGCAAAGCCTGACGCAAAAACCCGTGAAGGCCATGCTGACGGGCCCCGTCACAATCTTGCAATGGTCGTTCGTGCGCGACGACCAGCCGCGCGCCACGACGGCGCTGCAGCTGGCGCTGGCCATCCGCGACGAGGTGCAAGACCTGGAAACGGCCGGCATTGGCATCATCGAGATCGATGAGCCGGCCATCCGCGCAGGCTTGCCGCTGCGCCGCGGCAAGTGCGACGCCTACCTGGACTGGGCCACGCGCGCCTTCCGCATCGCCGCCTGCGTGGTCAGCGACACGACGCAGATCCACACGCACATCTGCCATGCGCAGCGGCACGACATCTTGCCGCAGATCGCCGCCATGGACGCCGACGTGGTCACGCTCAAAACGTGCCGCTCGGAGATGGCGTTGCTGGCAGACTTTGGCCCATTCCAGTATCGGCACGAAATTTGCCCCGGCGTCTATCACATCGACTCGCCGCGCATGCCCTCAACCGTCGACATGCTGAAATTACGGCAAAAAGCCAGCGCCGTGATGGCACCAGCGAAGTTATCGGGCTATCCCGACTGCGCCCTGAAGGCGCGCGCTCGGGTGGCAACGGAAACGGCCTTGAAAAATACGCTGGCAGCGGCACAGCAGATGCGCGCGGCTTAATCCAGGACAACAGCGTCAGGGCGCATGTCCGGCTGCTTTCAGGGCGGCGCACCGGTTTTCCGGGGCGCCGCCCTGGTTTTTTGAGAAGAAGTCACTGTTGCCCTGCGGAACAGCACACGCCAGGCCCCTGACGGTGATTTTTTTGCAGTAGAATGCAAGAAATTTACTGCTCCCCATTGTTGCCGTACGGAACAGTTGGCCTGCCGCAGTTTCACTTTGATAAATTTTTATGCCCAAAAGCCCGTCGCAGAAGCCTATCGAAATCAAGATTTCCACCGTCGTCGCTGTCTCCGCCATTGTGCATAGTGCCGATACGCAGGCACTCGATGCCGCCTTGCGCGACATGACGGGAGGCGTGGCAGACTTTTTCGAGGACGACTTGGCCGTGCTGGACGTGGCCGCCTTGCCTCCAGGCAGCGTACCGGTCGACTGGGCCGCCCTGGTGGCCCTGCTGAAAAAATACCGTTTGAATGTCGTCGCCGTGCGCAATGCGTCGGCCGAAATGCATGCCGCCATCCTGGCGCAAGGCTTGAGCCTCGACAGCGGCAAGACGCGCGACGATGCACCGCCCAAGGATGGCCTGAAGGATAGCGCCACGGCCGCCGCCCAGGCCGGTGCCGAAGCGCAAGTGATGGTGATCGACACGCCAGTGCGAGCCGGCCAGCGCATTTATGCGCGCGGCTGCGACCTGATCATCACGGCCGTCGTCAACAATGGCGCCGAAATCATCGCCGATGGCAGTATCCACGTATATTCCTCGCTGTACGGCCGCGCGCTGGCGGGCGCCTCGGGCAACGCCCAGGCACGTATCTTCGCGCTTTCCATGGAACCGGAGCTGGTCTCGATCGCCGGCGTATACCGCACGTTCGAGGATGGTTTTCCAGTAGAAATGGCGCGCGGACCATCGCAAATTCGTTTGGCTGGAGACAGAATCGATATACACTCTGTCAATCCGGTCACTCCCGTGAACCGCTCTTAAGCTGCACAATTCAAGAGATATCTGAAAAGGATTATTTGTGGCAAGAATTATTGTTGTGACGTCCGGCAAGGGCGGTGTCGGCAAGACGACCTCTAGCGCCAGTTTTTCCACTGGCCTGGCCATGCGCGGCCACAAGACAGCCGTGCTCGACTTCGACGTGGGCCTGCGCAATCTCGACCTGATCATGGGTTGCGAGCGCCGCGTCGTGTATGACCTGATCAATGTGATCAATAAAGAAGCGACCCTGAACCAGGCCTTGATCAAGGACAAGCACTGCGACAACCTGTTCATTCTGCCTGCCTCGCAGACGCGCGACAAGGATGCCTTGTCGGAAGAGGGCGTGGAACGCGTGTTGAACGACCTGATCAACATGGGCTTCGAATTCATCATCTGCGATTCGCCGGCCGGTATCGAGCATGGCGCGCTGATGGCACTGACGTTTGCCGACGAAGCCATCATCGTCACCAACCCGGAAGTGTCGTCGGTGCGCGATTCAGACCGCATCCTGGGCATCTTGCAAGCCAAGTCGCGCCGCGCGCAGACGGGCGGCGAGCCGGTCAAGGAACATTTGCTGATTACCCGCTATTCGCCGAAACGCGTGGAATCGGATGAAATGCTGTCTTACCAGGACGTGCAGGAAATCCTGCGCATCCCGTTGGTGGGCATCATTCCCGAATCGGAACAAGTGCTGGCCGCCTCGAACCAGGGCAATCCCGCCATTCATTTCAAAGGCACGGACGTGGCGCAAGCCTATGAAGACGTGGTCTCGCGTTTCCTCGGCGAAGAGGTCGAGTTGCGCTTTACCAACTATGAAAAGCCTGGATTACTTCAGCGCATTTTTGGGGCGAAGTGATATGGCCTTGCTTTCTTTCCTGTTTCCCCCCAAGCCTAAGACGGCCACCGCGGCCAAGGAACGCCTGCAAATTATCATCGCCCGCGAACGTAGCGGACGCGACGGTCCGGACTTCCTGCCCGCCCTGCACAAGGAATTGATCGCCGTCATTTCCAAGTACACCAAGGTCAATGCCGAAGACATCAAAATTTCCTTGGACCGCCAGGGTAACCTGGAGGTGCTCGACGTCAACGTGGTGCTGCCGGACGCATAAGAGCCTGTTCCAGTAGATCAATACATCCCCTGCTGGGGTAGACTCCGGGTCTACTCCGGCCTGACCGTGAGCAATTCCTGCGCCACTGCGGCGCAGGCATTCACGTGCTGGTTGCCGATCTGGCGGAACACGGCGTAGCCGATGACGGCAGCCACCGCCTGGCCGGCGAACGGCACGAAGCGCGCCACCTGCTTGCTGGCGATCTTGACGCCACTGTGCTTGAGCAGCTGGAGTATCAGTTCGCGCGACACCAGTTTTCCCACCAGCATGCCCCCCATGCCGACCGCAGCGCGGTAGGCCATCATCTTGAACTGCGGATTGAGACGCTCGATCTGCTCGGGCGTCAGGCCGAATGCATGATTGATATCGTTGATCAGCATGGAAAACAGCCCAACATCGGACATCAGGTCGATGCCGGGAATGGGAATGGCCGAAGCGCCCGCCGACAGCATGGCACGCCGCTGCACCAGGTGCCGACAACGCTCGCGCACTTGCTCGATTTCGGCGCGACTGGCCGGTATCAGGGTCCAATCGGTGCTGCTCTTGTCTGTCATGACCATTTCTCCGCGGTAAGGGCTAGGTGAAGCAGTGTAACGTAACGGGCCGGCCCTCCGATTTCACTGGACACAGTTGCAATCTCTGTTATATTTCACTTCAGCATTCCTTAACATTACGATAAGCAGATCGAACCGTCTGTTTGTTGCTACACATTCCAGCCCATTATGCGAATTGCCGTACTCGATAGCGACCATAGCCAGGCAGAACTGATCTGCCAGGTGCTCACCGCAGCCGGCCACGCTTGCCACGAGTTTCAGAGTGGCAAGGAAATGCTGGGGCAACTGCGCAAGGACAGTTGCGACATGCTCATCCTCGACTGGCATGTAAGCGATCTGGACGGTGCCGAAGTATTGCGCCGTGCCCGGGAAAAACTGGCGCCGAAGGCACCCGTGTTGTTTATGACCAACAGCTCGGGCGAAGACGATGTCGTGGCCGGTATGACGGCTGGGGCCGACGACTATATGATCAAGCCCTTGCGGCGCAGTGAGCTGACCTTGCGCACCCAGGCGCTGCTGCGCGTGGCCTACCCGGCGCAAAATGGCGCCGAGTACTTGCAATTTGGTCATTATACGTTTGAAACTCGCCCCGCCCGCCTGCTCAAGGATGGCGCAGTGCTGGACGTGACGCACAAGGAATTCGCCCTCGCGCTGCTGTTTTTCCGCAACCTGGGCCGTCCCCTGTCGCGCGCCTACATCCACGAAGCCGTGTGGCAGCGCGACACGGCCCTGCCCTCGCGCACCATGGATACTCACGTCTCGCGCGTGCGCAACAAGTTGCAGCTGAAACCGGAACACGGTTACCGCCTCGTGCCCGTCTACAGTTACGGCTATCGCCTGGAAAAACTGGGCGGCTGAAGCCCACCGAGCCGCAGCAAAACAGGCGGACTGCTCAAAGAGCGGGCACAAGGCGTTATAATGTGGCATAAGAATTCCCAACAGCCCTGAAATGCAACTGCTCGCCGTCGGCCTCAACCATACCACTGCTCCAGTGTCGCTCCGCGAACAGCTGGCGTTTGCGCCTGAGCAACTGGGCCAGGCGGTGATGGCGGCGCGTTCCTGGTTCCAGCGCATCGACCTGCGCGACAACGACGAAGCGGCCATCCTCTCGACATGCAACCGTACCGAGCTGTATGCGGCCAGCCGTGTGCCTAACCCGCTCGACGCGGGCGCGCATTTCCTGGCCGATTATCACAAGCTCAATTACAGTGAGCTGCGGCCCCATCTGTATATGCTGCCGCAGCACGATGCGGTGCGCCACACCTTCCGTGTCGCCTCCGGGCTCGACTCGATGGTGCTGGGCGAAACCCAGATCCTGGGACAAATCAAGGATGCCATCCGCACGGCCGACGAAGCGGGTGGCCTGGGCACGTATCTGCACCAATTGTTCCAGCGCAGTTTTTCCGTCGCCAAGGAAGTACGCAGCAGCACGGAAATCGGTGCCCACAGCGTTTCCATGGCGGCCGCCGCCGTGCGCCTGTCGCAGCGCATCTTCGACAAGATTGCCGAGCAGAATGTACTATTCATCGGTGCCGGCGAAATGATCGAATTATGCGCCACGCACTTTGCCGCGCAAAACCCGAAAAGCATCACCATTGCCAACCGCACCATGGAACGCGGCGAGGAACTGGCGCACCGCTTCAATGGCAAGGCCATCCGCCTGGCGGACCTGCCGGAGCAACTGCACCAGTTCGACATCGTCATCTCATGCACGGCGTCATCGTTGCCGCTACTGGGCCTGGGCCTGGTCGAGCGCGCCATCAAGGCGCGCCGCCACAAGCCCATGTTCATGGTCGACCTGGCCGTGCCGCGCGACATCGAATCGGAAGTGGGCCGCCTGAACGACGTTTTCCTGTACACGGTCGACGATCTGGGCAAGGTCGTGCAGACGGGCCTGGAAAGCCGGCAAGCGGCCGTGGCGCAAGCCGAAGCCATCATCGAGACGCGCGTGCAATCGTTCATGAGCTGGGTCGATGACCGCGCCATGGTGCCCGTCATCCAGCATTTGCATGAAAACAGCGAAGCGCTACGCCTGATGGAAGTGGAACGGGCGCGCAAGATGCTGGCCAAAGGCGCCGACATCGATGCCGTACTGGAAGCGCTGTCGAAAGGCTTGACGGCCAAGTTCCTGCACGGTCCGCAACAGGCGCTGCACCATGCGCAGGGCGACGAGCGCAAGCAACTCGTTAGCCTGCTGCCGAAACTGTTCCGCCCCCGCCGTTAGCGCAGCCCCGCTGGCCGCCCGCGCGGCCGCCCCCTGCCCGCCTGCCGGGCTTGCCGTAGCCCTACCATCCCTACACTCTTTTACCGCGAATCGCTATGAAACCATCCATGCTGGCCAAACTCGATCAACTGGCGAACCGCCTGGTCGAACTCGACGAACTGTTGATGCACCCGGACGCCACCTCGAACATGGACAGCTACCGCAAGATGACGCGCGAGCACGCCGAGCTGGGCCCGCTGGTGGCACTCTACCGTTGCTACCAGGAAGCGGGCGACGATATTACGACAGCGCAAGAGATGCTGGGCGATCCGGACATGAAGCAATTCGCGCAAGAAGAAATCGAAGCGGCGAAAGCGACCATGGCGCGCCTGGAACGCGAATTGCAAACCATGCTGCTGCCGAAGGATGTCAATGACGAACGCAATATCTTCCTGGAAATTCGCGCCGGCACGGGCGGCGACGAATCGGCCCTGTTCGCCGGCGATTTATTGCGCATGTACTCACGCTTTGCCGAGCGCAACCGCTGGCAGGTCGAACTGGTCTCGTCGTCGGACTCTGACCTGGGCGGCTATCGCGAAGTGATCGTGCGCGTGGTTGGCAATGGCGCGTATTCGAAACTGAAATTCGAGTCGGGCGGCCACCGCGTGCAGCGCGTGCCGGCCACGGAAACGCAAGGCCGCATCCACACCTCGGCCTGTACGGTGGCGGTGATGCCGGAAGCCGATGAAGTCGAAGACGTCAACATCAATCCGGCCGACTTGCGCATCGACACCTACCGCGCCTCGGGCGCGGGCGGACAGCACATCAACAAGACCGATTCGGCCGTGCGCATCACCCACTTGCCGACCGGCATCGTGGTCGAATGCCAGGATGACCGCAGCCAGCACAAGAACAAGGCGCAAGCGATGAAAGTGCTGGCCGCGCGCATCAAGGACGTGCAATTGCGCGAACAGCAGTCGAAGGAAGCGGCCACCCGCAAGAGCCTGATCGGCTCGGGCGACCGCAGCGAACGTATCCGCACTTACAACTTCCCGCAGGGTCGACTGACGGATCACCGCATCAATTTGACGTTATACAAACTTGATTTCATCATGGATGGGGATTTGACGGAATTGACGAATGCGTTGGCGGCAGAACACCAGGCGGAGCTACTTGCAGCGCTGGGCGATTAAGTAACCCAAAGCAAGGACTGGGGTCGGACCCTAAGGGTCCGACCCCGGATTCTGCCTTTGGGTTTAAGTAGCGGCTAAGCAATAAATATCCGGCCTTGTGCGAGAATGCGTAGCCCGATTCCATCCACCTCACCGTGTCGCCCATGAAAAATTCACGTACCGTCCTCCTGTTGATCGCCGCCCTGTGTTTCCTGATGCTCGGTGTGGCCATGTATTTGCAGCATGCCATGAACATGGCGCCATGCCCGCTGTGCGTGATCCAGCGCTACCTGTTCCTCGCCATCGGCATCGCCTGCCTGGCGGGCGCGGTGGCCAAGCAGCCGAAAATCGGCGCCGGCATCGGCCTGCTCGCGGCCCTGGGCGGCCTGGGCGTGGGCGCCAAGCATTTGTACGTGCTGGCCCATCCCGGCTTCTCGTGCGGCATCGACCCGGTGGAAACGGCACTCAACAAGATTTTCACGGCACAAGTCATGCCCTTCATGTTTGAAGCGTATGGCGCCTGCGAAGACGCCGGCGCGCCGTTTTTCGGCCTGTCGATCCCGCAATGGGCGTTCGTCTGGTTCGCCCTTTTTACCGTAGGCCTGCTGTGGACACTGCTGCGCCGCAAAAAATAATAGACTATTCATGCCAGAAACATTGATCCCCGCCGGCAGCACTGTCGGCGCCCTGCAAATGCGTCCGCTACTCGACCCGCTCGACAATCGCATCCTGCTGGGCCACGCGCTGGGCCTGTCGCGCGTCTCGCTGATCACGCAATCGGAGCGTGTGCTGACGAACGACGAAGCAGCATGCCTGTCGGGCTTGCTGGCGCGCCGCCTGCGCGGCGAGCCGATCGCCTACATCGTCGGCCAGCGCGAATTTTTCGGCTTGCCATTCGAAGTGAACGATGCCGTGCTGATTCCCCGTCCCGACACCGAAGTGCTGGTGGAACTGGCGCTTGAACGCCTGCCCCCTGGCGGACGGGTACTCGACATGGGCACGGGCAGCGGCGCCATCGCCGTGGCGCTCGCCTACACGCGGCCCGACGCCGTCGTCACGGCCCTGGACGTCAGCAGCACCGCCCTGGCCGTAGCGCGCCGCAACGCCAGCGCCAACGGCGTCAACGTGACCTTCATGGCCAGCGACTGGTTCGAAGCGCTGGGCACGGAAAAGTTCGACCTGATCGTCTCCAATCCCCCCTACATCGCCAGCGGCGACCATCACCTGGCCGAAGGCGACCTGCGTTTTGAACCCACCGGCGCGCTGACCGACCACGCGGACGGCCTGTCGGCCTTGCGCACCATCGTCGCTGGTGCCGCGCGCCACCTGGCGTCAGGCGCCTGGCTGCTGCTGGAACACGGCTATGACCAGGCAGTGTCCGTGCGCGGCTTGCTGGCCGAGGCCGGCTACAGCAAAGTACAAAGCTGGCGCGACTTGGCCGGCATCGAAAGAGTCAGCGGCGCCCGCCTGGGCTGACCCCCTCGACGCGCGCGTTGCTTGATCCAGCAACGCGCCAGATCTCCCGCAGTTTGTTAAAATATCAAGCGAATTCCTGACCGAAGCGCCGTCCCCGTTCACCAGGGCGAACGCTGGCAACGCGGCGTTTTTTTGGCCGGTGCCGACGCATTTGCCAAAATTCGGTTAATCTCAGCACAAATAATTTATCTGCTGCACAAGAAAGGAAGCTCCAATTGCCCAACCTGTTGACTCGCCGCCTGGCATTGCTGACTAAAGATGCCAACCGCGCGCTGCTGGGCGGCTTGCGCGGCATCGAGCGTGAAACCCTGCGCGTCGACCATGCCGGCCATCTGGCTTCCACGCCCCATCCCGCCGCCCTGGGCTCGGCGCTGACGCACCCTGAAATCACCACCGACTACGCCGAAGCGCTGCTCGAATTCATCACGCCGGCTGAAAGCGACATCGCCACGACATTAAGCAAGCTCGATACCGTGCACCGCCATGCCTACAGCCGCCTCGGCGACGAGTTGCTGTGGAGCCAGTCGATGCCTTGCCAGCTGCCGCCCGAAGCGCAGATCGCCATCGCCAACTATGGCAGCTCGAACATGGGCATGCTCAAGCACGTCTATCGGCGCGGCCTGGCCTTGCGTTACGGCAAGGCCATGCAATGCATCGCCGGCATCCACTACAACTATTCGCTCGACGAGCAGCTCTGGCAGGTATTGCACAGCAATACCGCTACCAGCGCGCAACATGGGACGGCGACGCCGAAGGATGTGCAATCAGAAAGCTACCTGGCGACGATCCGCAATTTCCGCCGCTACAGCTGGCTGCTGATGTATCTGTTCGGCGCCTCGCCGGCCCTGTCCGCCGGCTTCCTGCGTGGCCGCGCGCACAAGCTCGACACCTTGTCCGACGACACCCTGTTCCTACCCTATGCCACCAGCCTGCGCATGAGCGACCTCGGTTACCAGAACGATGCCCAGTCCGGTCTGCGCCCGCATGAAAATAGCCTGGAAGACTACGTCAACGCCCTCACGCACGCCGTCAACGACCCATACCCACCGTATGCGGCGCTGGGCACAAAGAAAGATGGCGAGTGGATACAGCTATCGAGCAACGTGCTGCAGATCGAAAATGAATACTATTCGACCATCCGCCCGAAGCGCGTGATCCGCACGGGCGAGCGGCCCATCCAGGCGCTGTGCCTGCGCGGCGTGCAATACATCGAAGTACGCTGCATGGATGTCGACCCATTCGAACCGGTCGGCATCAGCCTGGAAACAGCCCGCTTCCTCGACGCCTTTTTGCTGTTTTGCGCGCTCGACGACAGCGCGCCCATCTCGGCCGAGGAAAGCGCCTGCTACACCAATAATTTCGCCCGCACCGTCAAGGAAGGCCGCACGCCGGGCTTGCGCCTGCGCCACAATGGCGAAGACATCACCCTGCAAGCCTGGGGCGAACAATTGCTGGCGCGCATCGCACCTGTAGCGGCTTTGCTCGACGCGCGCGAGCAAGGCAGCGCACATGCGGACAGCCTGGCGGCGCAAGCGGTCAAACTGGCCGACCCGGACGCCACGCCATCGGCCAAGGTATTGGCCGAGCTGCACGCCAACGGCGGCTCGTTTGCCGCCTTCGGCCTGCGCCAGAGTGAACGCCACGCCGCCTACTTCCGCGCGCAGCCGCCGACGCAGGAACAAAGCGCGTATTTCGAGCAGTTGGCGAGCAGCTCGCTGGCCGAGCAGCATGCCATGGAAGCGGCGCCCGCCGGCAGCTTCGACGATTTCGTCGCTGCCTACCGCGCCAGCACCCTGTGCCCGCACACCTGACCTTGCGCAAAGTGCCCCGATGCTGACCTTCTACAACGAATTGCACAGCCAGCACCGGGGCCGCTACGAAATGTTTCGCGGTGCCATCGTGCCCTGCTTCGAGACGCCCGAGCGGGCCGACATGGTGGTGGCCGAGCTGGCACGGCGCAACCTGGGCCGCATCGTCACGCCGCACGGCGTGCCGCTGACGTCACTCGAACGCATCCACACGCCGCGTTACCTGCATTTTTTGCGCCACGCCTGGCACGACTGGCTGGCGCTCGACCCCGACAACGCGGGCAAGGACGCGCTGCCGTCCGTGTGGCCCGTGCGTACCTTGCGCCACGACATCGAACCGGACAACTTCACGGCCAAGCTGGGGCTGTATTCGATGGACAATGGCACGCCGCTGACGGCCGGCACCTGGACGGCAGCCAAGACGGGCGCCGACTGCGCCGTCAACGCGGCGCATGCGCTGCGCCTGGGTGAACGGGCCACGTTTGCCCTGACGCGCCCACCGGGCCACCATGCGGGCAGCGATTTCTTTGGTGGCTACTGCTTCCTGAACAACGCGGCCCTGGCGGCGCAGCATTTGCTCGACGACGGCGCCCGCAGGGTCGCCATCCTTGATATCGATTATCACCACGGCAACGGCACGCAAAGCATTTTCTATGCGCGCGACGACGTGCTGTTCGCCTCGATCCATGCCGATCCGCGCAGCGAGTACCCGTTTTACCTCGGGCACGCCGATGAAACGGGCAGCGGTGCCGGTCTTGGCTACAACGTCAACCTGCCGCTACCGGCCGGCAGTTCCACGGCCAACTGGTTCGCGGCGCTGGAAACGGCCTGCCTGCGCATCAATATGTACGCGCCGGACGCACTGGTGGTGTCGCTCGGCGTCGATACCTTCGTCGGTGATCCGCTCTCGCACTTCGCCCTGCAAAGCGGCGACTACCTGCGCGTGGGCGAACGCCTGGCCCATCTGGGCCTACCCACCGCCTTCATCCTCGAAGGGGGCTATGCTGTCAAGGAATTGGGCATCAATGTGGTAAACGTGCTCGAAGGTTTTGAGACGGCTGAGTAAGTCTGGGGTCAGAATTCTGGGGTCAGACCCTCAACACCGCTAACGTCAAGCTCAGTGCCAACACAAACGAGGGTCTGACCCCGGCTTTATTGGGGGCTGACCCCGGCTTTAGCAGCTCTACATATTGCGAAACAAACTCATGAACGGCTGGCTCACGGCGAGGATCTCCCGGCGTGTTTTCAGGCGCAAGGCACCGCGCCCCACCTCGTCGCGCGTGACCGACGCCACCATCTTCATGTTGACGATGGTGGAGCGGTGGATCTGCTTGAAAATGGCCGGATCTAGCACGTCGAGCAATTCGCGTATCGGCTTGCGCAACAGCGCCTCGCCGTCCGCCGTCATGACGGCCGTGTACTTGGTGTCGGACTGAAAGTAGGCAATATCTTCCACCATGATCAGGCGCGTATCCTTGCCGCTGCTGGCCGTCAGCCACACCAGCGGCGGCGACTTGGCCGCCGCCGGCAAGGCGCTGCGCAATTGCTGCAGCAGGCCGGCCAACGCGCCATCGCCCGCCGTCACCTTGCCGGCACGCGCCTGGACGCGCTGCAAGGTCGCTTGCAGGCGCTCGCGGCCGATAGGTTTCAATAAGTAATCGACGGCACCCTTGTCAAAGGCATCGATCGCGTACTGGTCGTAGGCGGTGACGAACACCACTTGCGTGCCGGGACTGGCCTCGAGCGCGCCGGCCGCCACTTCCAGCCCCGTCAGACCCGGCATGCGAATATCGAGGAAGGCGACATCGGGCTGCAAGGTGGCGATGGCGTCGAGTGCCGTGCCGCCATCGTCGCAAGCGGCGACGATGCGCAGCGACGGCCACGCTTCAGCCAGCAAAGCCACCAGCGCATCGCGCAACAGGGTTTCGTCTTCGGCAATGACGCAAGTCATCTCAGGCTGATGCATACGCCCCTCCTTGCGCCGTGCCGTCCGGCAACGTGATGGTCGCCGTCACGCCATCAGGGAAATTGGCAACAATGGCAAACGCGGCGGCATTGCCATAGATCAGGCGCAGGCGTTCGCGCACATTGCGCAGGCCGATGCCCGTGCCAGCGCCGTCGTCACTGAAACCCTTGCCATCGTCGGCCACCGTGACAATCACCGTGCCGTTGCCGCTGCGCGCCATGATCCACACAGTGCCGCCGCCGCTCTTCGGCTCCAGGCCATGCTTGATGGCGTTTTCCACCAAGGTTTGCAGCATCATTGGCGGCAGCTCCACCTGGCGCAGGTATGGCGGTACCTCAATTTGCAGGTTCAGGCGCGCACCCATGCGGATTTTCAAAATATCGAGGTAGGCGCGCGCCCGTTCCAGCTCCGTGCCCAGGGTCGACATGGCTTGCTCGGTGCGCGGCAGCGAGTGGCGCAGGTACAAAATCAGGTTGCCCAGCATCTCGTCGGCGCGCACCGGGTCGCTGCGCGTGAGCAACTGCGCGCTGGCCAGGGTGTTGTACAGGAAGTGCGGTTCGACCTGCGCGTGCAGCAGGCTCAGCTTGGCCACCGTGAGTTCCTTTTCCGTCACCGTCTGGCGCGCCTCGGCCTGCTCGCCGCGCCGGCGCTGCGCCACCCGGCGCGTCATCGCCCGCGTCACCGCTTCCGCATTTTCCAGGTTGCTGCCATGGTCGACGAGAAACCAGTCGGTCCACGCACTGCGCGCCGGCTCGCAGATCAGGGTCACGCTGCCCGCCTCGCCATTCGGCGTGACGGTGGCGAGGATCTGGTTCGGCCGCGGCTCGATGAATCCCAGCAAGCGCATGCGCGGCAAGCCCGTGTGCGTGTACGGCGCCGCGCGGCGCACGCAGGCCTGCACCTGCAAGCTGTCGCGCGCGCTTTCGACCACTTCGCTGCCCGGCAATTCACGGATGGCCGCGTCGATCATGTCGAACACCTCGCCCGCCTCGAACGGGATCTCGATCTGGCGCCGCTGGCGGCTCGACAAGGTGCTGGCGTTGACGGTGCCGGCGATCAGGCGCACGCGGCGTACATGCGAAAACGCATTCGTGATGACGGCGCCGGCCAGCAGCGCGCCGACGATGACAAAGAAGCCTTCCGTGTGTTGGAAGATGTGGCGCAGAAAGGTCTCCACCAGAAGGGCGGTGGCGATGATGTAGGTGAGCATCGTGACTAGGCAGATGCGCAGGATAAAGAAGAGGCTAGTCATGATTTTTCCTTGGGGTTTGAAGTGGGCCCAGCATAACCATCGCCCCCGGCGACGCTGGCCATTATGCGATGGAAGGGCAATACTGGCGACAAAGGCAAGAAAATAAAGCGCAAATATACGTCGCCTCAAAATAAAATAGCTTGCAATTAAATAGTGCGCGATATATATTGTGTACATGGACGCCGGCAATTGCTTCTACAGACGGGCATCCTGGGGCCACGGCCCACGAAACAAGTAGCACACTATTTAGTAGTCACCTATTTATCTATCTAAAGGAACCATCATGTCGATCAAACAAGTACTGTACCGCGCGCAAGCTACCGCCACCGGAGGCCGCGAAGGCCGTGCCGTGTCGTCCGACAATGTGCTGGACGTCAAGCTGACCACGCCAAAAGAACTGGGCGGCAATGGCGCCGTGGGCACCAATCCAGAACAACTGTTCGCCGCCGGCTACTCGGCCTGCTTCATCGGCGCCATGAAATTTGTCGGTGGCCGCGACAAGATCGCCTTGCCGGCGGACCTGTCCGTCGAAGGTCACGTCGGCATCGGCGCCATCGACACGGGCTTCGGCATCGAAGTGGAACTGAAAATTGCGCTGCCAGGCATGGAACGCGCCGCCGCCGAAGCGCTGGTCGCCGCCGCCCACATCGTGTGTCCGTACTCGAACGCCACGCGCGGCAACATCGACGTCACCCTGACGATCGTCTAAGAGCACCTGGCATAGGCTGTAGCGCGTCGCGCTTCGCCATCCAAACCGCACTGTCTTTATGGCAATGCGGTTTTTTGCGTGCAGCGTTAAAATAGCGTTCTTTGACTCATTTTTCGGAGCACGCATGATCGCCTGGCAATGGAACACTTTCGACGAACTCGGTCCCCGCGATTTGTACCAGGTGCTGCAATTGCGCCAGCGCGTGTTCATCATCGAACAGCAATGTATTTATCCGGACCTCGATGGCTACGACCAGCAAGCCATGCACTTGCTGGGCTGGCAGACAGTCGATGGCCAGCGCCGGTTGGTCGCGTATCTGCGCGTGTTGGCGCCGGCCGCCAAATACGTGGAAATGTCGCTGGGCCGCGTGCTGACGGCGCCCGAAGCACGCACCACGGGCGCCGGCAAGCTGCTGCTGGCGGAGGGCATCGCACGCGCCGAACGCCAGCACCCTGGACACGCCATCCGCATCGGTGCGCAGCACTACCTGGAGCGCTTCTACCAGTGCTTCGGTTTTGTCACCGTCAGCGCGCCCTACGACGAAGACGGCATAGCGCACATCGACATGCTGCGCACGGCGAAAACAACAGCATGACGACGGCCCTCATTTCCTGGAGCGGTGGCAAGGATTCCTGCCTCGCTCTGTGGCGCGCACGCAACGCCGGCATGGCCGTGCCGCTGCTGATCACGGCCATGGATGAAGATGGCCGCAAATCGCGCTCGCACGGCGTGCCGCCGGCATTGCTCGAAGCGCAGGCGGCCAGCCTGGGTGCACGCCTGCAGCGCTATCATGCCAGCTGGGCCAGCTACGAAGAGAAATTCATCGCCATGCTGCGCGCGGCGAAAGCCGAGGGTATCGCGCACGCCATCTTTGGCGACATCGATTTGCAAGCACACCGCGACTGGGAAGAAAAAGTCTGCGCTACGGCCGGCCTGACCGCCCACCTGCCCCTGTGGGGCGAAGCGCGGCGCGCGTTGGTCGACGAGTTTCTCGCCGCCGGCTTCAAGGCCATCGTCGTCTGCATCAATGGCCAGCACCTGCCACGCGATTTTTGCGGGCGCGAGTTCGATGCATCCTTCCTGGCCGACCTGCCACCCGGCGTCGATGCCTGCGGCGAAAACGGCGAATTCCACACCTTCGTCTACGACGGCCCCGCGTTCAGCGCACCGGTGGCGCTACGCCGCACGCAGGTACTGCAATATGACGCGCCAGCCACGCTGGGCGGCGCCACGTATTACTTCCAGGAACTAGCCCCGCCCGAAGCGTAAACGGCCGCCAAAGCAGCGATTCCGTGGAATCGCCCTTGGTCGCTGCGCCTTGCGCGTGCTTATTTTTTCGTCACGCCGATCAGCTTGACTTCGAACAACAAGCCGGCATAGCCGGGAATTTTCGGCGGGCTGCCCGCCTTGCCATAGGCCAGGTCATACGGAATGGCCAGCGTGCGCGTACCACCGACCTTCATGCCGACCAGACCGCGGTCCCAGCCCAGGATGACCCGGCCAATGCCCAGAACGAAATCAAAACCGGCTCCTGCCTGGCTCGCATCGAACTGCGCGCCCTTGTTGCCCGGCTTGCTGGCGTCATACAGCCAGCCCGTGTAAGTCACCAGCAGCGTATCGCCCGCTGCCGCTACCGTGCCGGTGCCATCGACTGGATTGGTAATGGTGAGCTCTTTTACCTGTGTATTCGGGTCGAGCACGACCGGCTTCTCGGTGTTGGCAGCAGCACCGCAAGCGGTCAGGGCCACGGCGCAAGCAAACGTGGCGATCAATTGAAATACCGATTTCATGGTTTCCCTTTAAATATTGGTGTATGACTCAAGCCCGTACGGTGCGGACCGGTGCGGGCTGCAGTTTAACAGGTGTCGCCGGGCGCATTTGTAAGCAGACGTAAGCCCGGCGCTCAATGCGGCAACAATACAACGTTGCCACTATAACCAAAATATCTAAATTTCCACCTGCGTGCCCAGTTCGATCACCCGATTGCTCGGGATCTGATAGTAGTCGGCCGCCGTGCGCGCATTGCGCGACATGGTGACGAACAGATGCTCGCGCCACGGCATCATGCCGGCACCCGGCGTCGAGATGATGGTCTGGCGCGCGATGAAGAACGACGTTTCCATCATTTCGATATCGAGTCCCTGCTCGGCGCAGCGGGCCAGCGCCGCCGGAATATCAGGTTCATCCTTGAAGCCGTAATGCACGTTCACCTGGTAGCACTGGTGACCGAGACCCACCACGCGCACCTGCTCGGACGGCACCACCCACGGCTCCTCATGCATGAAGACGGTGAGGAAAATGACGCGTTCATGCAACACCTTGTTGTGCAACAAGTTATGCAGCAGCGCGTGCGGCACGCCATCGGTCTCGCCGCGCAGGAAGATGGCCGTGCCGGGCACGCGCAGCGGCGGCGCGATGAATAGCGACGAGAGGAAGTCCTTGAGCGGGATCGCATGCTTCTCCAGGTTCTGGAACACCAGCTGGCGCCCCCGCTTCCAGGTCAGCATGATGGTAAACAGGATGGCGCCCAGCAGCAGCGGGAACCAGCCGCCGTGGAACAGTTTCAGGGCGCTGGCCGAGAACAGGTTGACGTCGATGATCAGGAAGAACCCGGTGGCACCCCAGCACAGCAGCAAATTCATCTTCCAGCGGTAGCGGATGACGAAGAAGGTCAGGATCGTGGTGGCCAGCATGGTGGCCGTGACGGCGATGCCGTAGGCGGCGGCCAGCTTTTCCGACGAACCGAAACCGACGACGGCCATCAGCACCACGGCCAGCTGCAGCCAGTTCACGGCAGGAATATAAATCTGCCCGATTTCACTTTCCGATGTGTGGCGCACGCGCATGCGCGGCAAAAAGCCCAGCGCGATGGCTTGCTTGGTCATCGAGAACGTGCCGGAAATGGTTGCCTGCGAAGCGATCACGGTAGCCATGGTCGACAAAATCACCAGCGGATACACGCTCCAGGCGCCCAACTGCTGGTAGAACGGATTGGAAATGGCTTCCGGGTGCGCCAGCAGCAGGCCACCCTGGCCAAGATAGTTCAGCGCCAGCGCGGGAAAGGCGATCAGGAACCAGGCCATGCGGATCGGCTTCTTGCCGAAGTGGCCCATGTCGGCGTACAGCGCCTCGGCGCCCGTCAGTGCCAGCACCACGGCGCCCAGCGACAGGAAGGCGATACGACCGTTGTCCATCAGGAAAGCGACCGCGTGCAGGGGATTGACGGCGGCCAGGATGGCTGGCGACTTGATGATATTGACCACGCCCATGCAGGCGAGCGCGACAAACCATATCAGCATGATGGGCGCGAAGAAGCGGCCGATGCCGGCCGTACCGTGTGACTGCACCGAATACAGCGCCACCAGCACGGCGATCGTCAGCCACACCACGTACGGGCTGAAGGCAGGCGTGGCCACTTCCAGACCTTCGATGGCAGAAAGCACGGAAATGGCAGGCGTGATCACGCTATCGCCATAGAACAGGGTGGCGCCAAACACGCCGATCACCATCAGCGGCACATGCCAGCGCGAGGACTTGCTGACGGACGACAGCACCAGCGCCATCAGGGCCATGATGCCGCCCTCGCCGCGGTTGTCGGCACGCAGCACCAGGGTCACGTACTTGAGCGAGACGATCAGGGTCAGGCCCCAGAAGATCAGCGAGACGATGCCCAGCAGGTTGTTATGCGTGACAGACAAGCCGTGGGCCGGGTCGAAGACCGTTTTCAGGGTATATAACGGACTAGTGCCGATATCGCCGTAGACGATGCCGACGGCAGCCAGTGTCAAGCCAACCAGGCTGCTTTTTTTATGTTCCGACGTCAAGATTGCACCCGTTTTTGTTTTGTTGCATCGCACAATATGATAGGTATTAGCAAATAGCAAGAGTATTTTTGCATGGTTCCGCAGCTGCCCCAAGGTCATGGTTTTGTGCCGCTCCGCCTTGCTGCGCGGGCTTGCGGCCATCGATTTGTTGCCATTCTACGCTTCGCTGGCGGCGCCGGGCAGCCCCCGGTGTTTTCAGCCATAATGACAGGCTGTCTACTCTCAAGCAAACCCCACCATGAATCCAGGCATGCTCTACGCCTCCCTCGCCTTCCTGTGCTGGGGTCTGTTCCCCCTGTATTTCCACGCTATTGATGAGATCGCACCGCAAGAAATCCTGGCGCACCGCATGGTCTGGTCACTGTTGTTTCTTGGCATCGTGCTGACCGTGCGCCGCCAATGGGGCTGGCTGGGCAGCCTGAAAGCACGGCCCAGGGTCGTGGCCAGCTTCGTCGCCAGTGCGTTTTTGCTATCGACCAACTGGTTCATCTATATCTGGGCCGTCAATAACGGCCATGTGGTCGACGCCAGCCTCGGCTATTTTATTACACCGCTGGTCAATGTCATGCTGGGGGTTTTGCTGCTGCACGAGCGCCTGCGCCGACTGCAGTGGCTGGCCATCAGCCTGGCCGCCTGCGGCGTAGCCTGGCTCACTTGGCAGGGTGGGCAAGTGCCCTGGATCGCCCTGCTGCTGGCGGCCACCTTTGGCGGCTATGGCTTGCTGCGCAAGACAGCCGCGCTCGGTGCACTGGAAGGCCTGTCATTCGAAACGCTGATCCTGTTCCCTCTGGCCCTGGCCTACATGCTGTGGCTGGCCTGGCACGGCCAGAGCGGCTTCGTCAATACTGACGCGTCCGCCACCCGTGCACTGCTGCTGGCGTCCGGTCCCATCACGGCCATTCCCCTGCTGCTGTTCGCCGCCGGCGCGCGCCGCCTGCCGCTCGCCGTGCTGGGCTTATTGCAAT
This sequence comes from Janthinobacterium sp. CG_23.4, assembly GCF_029892305.1. Taxonomy (NCBI): domain Bacteria; kingdom Pseudomonadati; phylum Pseudomonadota; class Betaproteobacteria; order Burkholderiales; family Oxalobacteraceae; genus Janthinobacterium; species Janthinobacterium sp. CG_23.4. Next base: position 4,798,869 of record NZ_JARXUX010000001.1, read on the forward strand.
ACATCGCCCCCACGGGCCAACTGCTGATCGGCGTATGGGTCTTCCACGAATCGTTCACCCCAGAGCGCATGCTGGGCTTCCTCGTCATCTGGACGGCACTGGCTCTGTACGCTGCCGAAGGGCTGTGGACGGCCCGCAAGGCGCGCGCCAGCGCCTAGTCTTGCCCCTGGCGTCCGTTTCCACAGCGCGCAGCGCTGGCCGGAAGCGGGCGTTTACCGTATCCTGTGCATCTTTGTATATCACCCGAGATTTCTAATGGCAAATTACGTCTACACCATGAATCGCGTGGGCAAAATCGTTCCGCCCAAGCGCCAGATTCTGAAAGATATTTCCCTCTCCTTCTTCCCAGGCGCGAAGATCGGCGTGCTGGGCTTGAACGGCTCCGGCAAATCGACCCTGCTGAAAATCATGGCAGGCATCGACACCGACATTCAGGGCGAAGCGGTGCCGATGCCGGGCTTGAACATCGGCTACCTGCCGCAGGAACCACAACTGGATCCGGAAAAGACCGTGCGCCAGGAAGTCGAATCAGGCCTGGGCGAAGTATTCGAAGCACAAGCCAAGCTCGAAGCCGTGTACGCCGCGTATGCCGAGGAAGACGCCGATTTCGACGCCCTGGCCACGGAACAGGCACGCCTGGAAGCGATCATCTCGACTTCCGACGGTGGCAATTTGAATTTGCAGCTGGAAATGGCCGCCGACGCACTGCGCCTGCCACCATGGGACGCCAAGGTCGGCGTGCTGTCGGGTGGTGAAAAGCGCCGCGTGGCGCTATGCAAGCTGCTGCTGTCCAAGCCTGACATGCTGCTGCTCGACGAACCGACCAACCATCTGGATGCGGAATCGGTCGACTGGCTGGAACAATTCCTGCTGCGCTTCCCCGGCACCGTGGTGGCCATCACCCATGACCGCTACTTCCTCGACAATGCGGCCGAATGGATCCTGGAGCTGGACCGCGGCAGCGGCATTCCATGGAAGGGCAATTACTCGACGTGGCTGGAACAGAAGCAAGCCCGCCTGAAGCAGGAAGAATCGACCGAATCGGCGCGCCAAAAAGCGCTGCAGAAGGAATTGGAATGGTCGCGCCAGAATCCGAAAGCGCGCCAAGCCAAGTCGAAAGCGCGCCTGGCCCGCTTCAACGAACTGTCCGAGCACGAATACCAGAAGCGCAACGAAACGCAGGAAATCTTCATTCCCGTGGCCGAACGCCTGGGCAATGATGTCATCGAGTTCAAGAACGTGTCGAAAGCGTTCGGCGACCGTTTGCTGATCGACAACCTGAGTTTTACCGTACCACCAGGCGCCATCGTCGGCATCATCGGCCCCAACGGCGCCGGTAAGTCGACCTTGTTCAAGATGATTACCGGCAAGGAACAGCCGGATAGCGGTGAAGTGGCCATCGGGCAGACAGCGCGCGTGTCCATCGTCGACCAGAATCGCGGCGACTCGCTGTCGGACAGCAAGACTGTCTTCCAGGACGTGTGTGGCGGCGCCGACATGTTGACGGTCGGCCGCTTCGAAATGCCGTCGCGCGCCTACCTGGGCCGCTTCAACTTCAAGGGCGGCGACCAGCAAAAAATCGTCGGCAATCTGTCCGGCGGTGAACGTGGCCGTCTGCACCTGGCCAAAACCCTGCTGATGGGCGGCAACGTCCTGCTGCTCGATGAACCGTCGAACGATCTGGACGTGGAAACCTTGCGCGCGCTGGAAGACGCCTTGCTGGAATTTGCCGGCAGCGTCATGGTCATTTCGCATGATCGCTGGTTCCTCGACCGTATCGCCACGCACATCCTGGCATTCGAAGGCGATTCGCAGGTCACCTTCTTTGACGGCAACTATCAGGAATACGAAGCCGACAAGAAGAAACGCCTCGGTGACGAAGGCGCGAAACCAAAACGTATCCGCTACAAGCCATTGACGACCTAAGTTTTACGGTTGTCCATGCAAAAAAGGCAGTGACCTCGCGGTGACTGCCTTTTTTTTCAGCACTTCTAAACCTTTAGAAGTTGTAGCGTGCGCCTAAGGCCAAGCCGGTAGCCTTGCGGCCCTGGTCGGCGCTCTTGCCGAAGTGTTCCACTTCCGCCGTCAGCGAGACTTTCTCGTTGAGCGCGTACTGGGCACCGACGGAAGCGTACACGCCCGTCTTGTTATTGCCGCTGATGCCAGTCGACAGGCCGGTGCCGCTCAAGCTATTGTTGACCTTGGCCACGCCGAGCTTGCCGAACACGCCCACTTTATCGCTGACGGGCATGCTGACCTTGCCGGCCAGGTAGTAGCCGTGCGAATCGCTTTTTACGGAACCGTTGCCAGCGCCCGTGACATAGCTGTAATCCTTGCTGCCGAAATCGGCGTAACCGCCCTCGACCGCCCAGGTTTTATCGAAGTCGTAACCGGCGAAGACCTTGGCCCCGGCCTTGTAGCCGCTGTGATTATCGGCGCTGGTGGCGCCGGGAATATCAAAATTGTAGCGGTTGCCCGTGATGCCGGCGCCCACATACGCGCCCTCGGCGTGTGCGGCGCTCATGCCAGTCAGTGCGGTGACGGAAGCGATCATTGCAAACAGGATTTTCTTTTTCATCATGTTCTCTTTCAATTGGTTGACGTGCCTGGATTCGCAGTTCAGGGAAGTGCGATGACTACACAATAACAGCCGAAAAAAGCCACGTCTTTCCTCATTGCGTAAGAACTGTGACAAGATGTAAGCTGAAATTGCAAAGTGCCAATAACGTCAAAATGTACGTAGTTGAAAGAACTTAAGCTAGACTTAAGAGCATTACGGCGCTGGCGAATGTGCCGGCACGTACCATTGGCTCACCCTGGAATACGCGGGCAAGGCACATGCCCTGCGCCGGCTGCAGCCGGTCGATGTCCTGCAGGCGACGCAGCCTGCGGAGCAAGGCGGTGTCAAGACTTTGCTGCGCGCCATCGATGGCGATGCGGCAGCAATGACCGTGGCGCAGGCGCGCGCACGGCGTTCTACGGTCGCCCCCGCCTCGACGCACAGGCGATGGCGCTGCGCGGCCTGGGGCCGCTATTGGCATCCATGCTGCAGGCCGCATCGCGGCCATGGCGGCACTGGGCCTGGCCAAACGTTGCGCCAGTTGCCCGTGGGCACTGCATCACATCAGCGTGAAAGCAGCTTGATACAGATTAAGCGTAGGCTTCGGCCATCGACATCACGCGCGGCGCGATCGTGATCCCATATTGCTCGAACAGGGCCGTGATGGCCGCCAGGTTCTGCGTGCACTCTTCGGTTTTCCAGCCCTTGAAGAGATCCGTGCCATCCTTCTGGAAATGCAGGTCCAGCACCTTGCCCTGATCCTTGTGCAGGTAGGGTGAACTATAGGTGTTCTCGTAGCCGAGCGCCTTCAATTGTTCCAGCAACACATGCGGCGGATGATCGGGATCAGTGGCGAGGAAAATGCCAAAGGTCTTGCCCGGTGGTTTGGCGGCGATATCAACTTCATAAATGCCGGGGGCCTTGCTGACAGACGTACTCTTTAAAAATAACATACAACACTCCCTGCGCGTAGTGTCCTGCGCCGAAAACGAGCGACAAGACAGGGGCGATGCGCAATGATTCCCATGTTTAAATCTTATTGCTAATTTGCATCTTTGTCGACAAATCGGCACTTTTATTTGGTGAGTCGTGGTTATCTTGTCGCGTTCGCCATGGAAGATTATTAATAATGCAAGTTATTATGGCGCCAATACTTGGCCTGCTGCCGACTTCCGGCTTGCTTGAAGAATGCCCTCAACCAAGCGGCTTGGGCCAAGATTCGCAGGCCCTGGTCACGACGTGCATGCGGCCTGATTCATCCGCCGCGCTTGCGCCTGGCCAGATCTTGCGTGGGCGCCACCAGCGCCCGGTACATTTCGCCCGTGGCGGCATCCCAGCTTTGCACCGCCTGCTGCTGGCGTTGCACGGTGGCCACATCGCCGCGTGCGATAGGGCCGGAAAGCGCGGGCGCGGCGCCCAGACGGAATACATTGGCCACCGCTTCCGTCACCAGGGGCTGCGCCAATTCGCGCGCCACCGCCTCGGGAATGCCAGCAGCCTGATAAGCGCGCAGGGCGGCATCGAGCACGGTCACCAGATAATTGCTGGCAAACACGGCAGCGGCGTGATACAGGGTCTTGGCAGCCGGATCGATGGGCACCGGACGCGCACCGATGGCGCTCAAGGCGGGCATCAGGAAGGCCAGCGCCAGCGGAGCGCCTTCGACGCCGCAAAACGTGCCCTCAAAGGTGGCGGCCACCTGTTGCGGGTCGGCAAAGCTGCGAATCGGATGCGCGCTGGCCACCGAGGCGCCGGCTTGCGTCGCGGCCAGCAGCACGTTCGACGCCAGCGCGCCGCTACAGTGAAACACGATGGCGCCCGCCTGCCGTCCTTCGGCCACCAGTGCCGCGCAGGCCGGGCCGATCTGGTCGTCCGCCACGGCCAGCATGGTGACGTCGGCGCCGCGCAAGGCCGCATAGCTGGCGACGGCGGTGCCGGCACCCATAAAATCGACCGCTGCCTGCGCCGACGCCATCGAGCGCGTCAGCACATCTTGCAGCACGATGCCATCGACACCGGCGAACAGGCGGCCCAGTACGCGACCGACATGGCCGGCGCCGATAATATTGAAGGTCAGGTTCATGGCAAACTAAAAACTCGATCCTGGCTGGCGCAGGAATTCAAGCTCTTCCGGCGTGGAGGGCCGGCCGAGATTGGCGTTGCGGTGGGGGAAGCGGCCGAAGCGGGCGATCACTTCCTGGTGCCGCTGGGCATAATCGAGCATGCTCTCAAAACCGGGCTGCGTCTGCGATAGCAGCTGGAATAGCTCGACGGCGCGCGCCTGCATGGCCAGCTCTTCGGCATGTTCGAATGGCAGGTAGGCGAAGGCGCGCAGCATGGGCGGCAACTGCTGGTCCTGCCCTGCTTGCGTCAAGGACACTGCCAGCGCCAGTGCCAAGGCGTCGCCGGCAAAAGCACGCGGCGTGCCGCGGTAGACATTGCGCGTGAACTGATCGAGCACGATGAGGTGCGCCAGCGCACCGTGCGGCGTCGCGTTCCACGCGCGCAAGCCACCGTCGATGGCGGTATCGATCAGCGCACCGAAACGCGCGCGTATGCGCGCATCAAAGGCATCGTCCTTGCGGAACCATTCCATGCGCGATTGAGCATGGCCACGGTGATCGGGCGGCAGGAACCAGAAATCGAGTACGTCTTGGGCCTGTGCATCCATGTCCATCCTTTTCAGTTGCGTGCGTGCGACAGCTGGAAGCCGGCGATGCCTTCAAAGGCGGCCAGTTCGGCCGACATGGTCGACAGGCTGGCGCCCGTGTTCTTGCCATGCGCGATGGCGACAAAGCGCCACTCCTGCATGCCGTCGGTACTGCCGATGGAAAGCGAGCCACCGGCGATGTCGTAGCCGCGCTTGGCGGCCATGCGCCGCAGTGCCTCTTCGCGCGGAACAAATCCTGGCTTGAAGCGCATGGTGATCGCCACCGCGTGGCGCGACGGCAGCCAATTCTCCAATTTCGACAGAAAAATCATCGCCATTGCGCACAGGAAAGCCAGGCCCATGGCCGACAGATAAAAGCCGATACCGACCATGACGCCGATCACGGACGAAGCCCAGATCGAGGCAGCCGTCGTCAGACCGCTGATATTGAAGCCCTCGCGCATGATGACGCCGGCGCCCAGAAAGCCCACGCCCGTGACAATACCCTGGATAACGCGCGTGGGGTCGCTGCCGACGATGGCGCCATGGCCGCCGTACCAAAACTCCGGATAGCCGCCCAGCACCGTCAGCGCGGCCGAAGCCATGCAGACCAGGCTGTAGGTGCGCATGCCCGCCGCGCGCCCGTGATACGAACGCTCGTAGCCCACCAATAGACCCAGCAGCAGCGCGCCGAGCAGGTTCAACAGGATCACGCCATTCGTTGCCAGCTCGGCCGGCGACCAATAGGCACGCAGGAAGTCTATGGTCGGCATCTAGGGCTTTTTCGTCAGCTGCTTTTCAAACGCCACATCGAGCTTGCTGACGCGGCGTGCCTTTTGCGGTCCCAGCCCATTGACGAAGGCGACAAAGGCATCGAGTTCCAGTGGCGCGCACAGGGGCGGCAAGCCCGGGCCTTCGGTGAGGAAGAACAGTTCATCGCCGGTGCGCGCCATCGTGTAGAGACGATGGCCGGTGCGTTCCTTGAGCCGCTCGATGGCGGAGGTGGCGCGGGTCGAGCGCATCAGATGGCTCCCGTGCGCTGTTCCAGCCACGCCAGCGCATCACCCGCCAAGTGCGGCGCCAGACGCGCGCGCACGCTGGCGTGGTAGTCGTTGAGCCAGGCCGCCTCGTCGTCGCGCAGCAGCGAGCGCTCCACGCAGCGCGTGTCGATCGGGCACAGGGTCAAGGTTTCGAAGCGCAAGAAATCACCGAACTGCGTCGTCCCTGCGGGAACCGCTGGCACATTCAGCACCAGGTTTTCGATGCGGATACCCCACTGGCCGGGACGGTAGATGCCCGGCTCGATGGAAGTGATCATGCCGACCTCCATCGCTGTCTGCGGCTCCGGCATGGCGGACTGCGAAATCGATTGCGGGCCTTCATGGACATTCAGGAAAAAGCCTACGCCGTGTCCCGTGCCATGGCCAAAGTCGATGCCCTCGGCCCACAGCGGTGCGCGGGCGATAGCGTCCAACATGGGTGACTTCACGCCGCGCGGGAACTGCGCGCGCGACAGGGCGATCATGCTGCGCAAGACCAGGGTGAAATCGCGCCTGTGTTCAGCCGTGATCGTGCCGACGGGGACCACACGCGTGATATCGGTGGTGCCGCCAAAGTACTGGCCGCCCGAATCGATCAACAGCAAGCCATCGCCTTCAATGGTCGCTTGCGTATCCGCATGGGCGTGGTAATGCATGATGGCGCCATGTGCGTTGAAACCGGCGATGGTGCCAAAACTGGGGCTAACAAAACCGGCGCGACGCGCGCGCGCGGCAGTCAGGTGTTCGTCGACGCCGATTTCCGTCAGTGGCGCGCGCTGCGGGTCGGCCAGGGTGCGCTCTAACCAGCTGAAAAACTCGCACAGGGCGGCGCCATCGTGCTCCATGGCGGCGCGCACATGCGCCGCTTCGCTATCCGTCTTGCGCGACTTGGCCAGGGTGGTCGGATTGATCGCTTCCACCACCGGCACCGATTCAGGCACGGCCTGGCGCGTGCCGAACGTGATGCGGCGTGGGTCCAGCAGCAAGGTGGCGCTATCAGGCAGGGCGGCCAGCATGCTGCCGGCGCCGTCATACGCGGCCACGTCCACGCCTTGGCTCTCGAGCGTGGCGCGCAGGGAAGCGGACAGCTTGCCATCGGCCACGAACAGGGTGGCGCGCTGCGGGCCAACCAGCGCATGCGCGAGGAAGACGGGGTTATAGCTCACATCGGCGCCACGCAGGTTGAACAGCCAGGCGATATCGTCGAGGGTGGAAATGACGTGATGGCTGGCGCCGTGCGCAGCCATGCTGGCGCGCAGGGCCGCCAGTTTTTCCATGCGCGACAGGGCCGGATACGCCGCCGCATGTTCAAACACGGGGGCGGCAGGCATGGCAGGACGCTGCGACCACACGGCTTGCAGCAAATCGATATCGGTGCGCAGGGTCACCTGCGCGCCCAGCGCCTGCTGCAGCAGGCGTGCATTGGCCAGGCCCAGCACGGCGCCATCGACGGCCACCGTCTGCCCCGACTGCATGGTCTCGCCCAGCCAGTCGATAAACAGCACGCTGGCGCCGGACGGGATTTTTTTCAGGACGATGCCGCTGCCGGCCAGTTCCGTTTCCGCCTGCTCCCAGTAGCGGCCATCGGTCCATACGCCGGCGAAATCGTGCGTCACGACCAAGGTGCCGACCGAGCCCGTAAAACCGGACAGCCACTCGCGTCCCTGCCAGCGCGCCGGCAGGTATTCGGACAGGTGCGGGTCGGCCGATGGCACGATGCAGGCGTCGATGTGCTGCGCGCGCATGGCGCTGCGCAGTTGCGACAAACGGGAGGCGGGAGTGGATTGGTCAGGTGTCTGCATGGGGCCGAAAAGAGCGGTGCTGGGAAGCGCCTATGATACCGCGATTAGCCTGCGGACGGCGCTGCCATCCCGTCGTGCCCTGGCCATGCGCGCCTGGCCAGGACGTTTTCGCCGATTTCAGCTTGCGTCAGCGTTTTTTCCTGGTGCCCGCGTGGCGCAGCTGATACGCTACCGTGCAGCGAGCTTGCCAACGCCGGCAAAAACAATTGCTGGTGCTGCTGCGTCCAGTACCGCACGTCGTCCATCGCCACATCATTCGCCATCATCAGCCTCGTAGCGACGCAAGCCTTCCAGGTCCAGCACGCGGATGCCGCCATAATCGAGGCGCAGCAAGCCCTTTTTTTCAAGCACCTGCAAGGCCTGGTTGGCGCGCTGGCGCGAAGAGCCTGACAACAGACCGATTTCTTCCTGCGACAGCTGCACCAGCGTATCGACGCCAGGATACAAATGCGAATTGAACATCGAGGCCAGGCAGCGCGCCACGCGCGTATTGAGGTCGAGCAGACGTTCGTTTTCCACCATGCCGATGAACTGGCCCAGACGCTCATTGAGTTGCATCAGCAAAAAGCGCGTGAACGGCAAGCTCGTTTCCAGCAGCCAATGGAAGGTGGCACCAGGCAGGCGCGCGACGCGCGTATCGCGCAGCGCCATGGTGTCGTATTTACGGATTTCGTTTTTCAGCAGCGAGCCTTCGCCAAACCAGCTGCCGGGCGGCACGCCGATAAAGGTCATGGCCTTGCCCGAGGCGGAAAAATTATTCATCTTGACCATGCCGCTGATGACGCCGATCCAGTTATCCACCGGCTCGCCCTTACGGCAGACAAAGCCGCCTTTCGGCACCGACGTTTCAAACACATCCGCCTCGACCCTGGCCATTTGCACGGGATCGAGCAACTGCGCCCAGTTGGCCGCGCGCACGGCATCCTTCAGACTGATATCAGGGTAGGTCATTGTGCGATGCACCATCGAAAAGTGGGTAAATGTCCCCGAAAAGACAACTCGGCAAACTAACGCAAGCTACTATCATTGCACAAACGCCTCACACATAAAAACACAGAGCGCCATCCAACGAGGTGGTACCTGAGACAAGCAACAGGGAGACACTGGTGCAAACGACTACCGCAACGACGATGCCGACTTTTCCACGGCGCTTATTGCAACACGGGGCAGTACGACCCGACAAGCCCGCATTCCGCGAAAAGCACCTGGGCATCTGGCAAACCTGGACCTGGTCCCAGGTCAACGACGAGGTGCGCGCCCTGGCCTGCGGCTTGGCAGCCATCGGCTTCCAGCGCGGCATGAACCTGGCCATCATCGGCGACAACCGTCCCCGCCTGTACTGGGCCATGCTGGCCGCGCAAAGTCTGGGCGGCGTACCCGTGCCACTGTACCAGGACGCGCCAGCCGCTGACATGGCCTACGTGCTGGAGGATGCGCAAATCCGCTACGCCATCGTCGAAGACCAGGAACAGGTCGACAAACTGCTCGAACTTAAAGCTGTGTATCCGCACCTCACCCACATCGCTTACGACGATGAACGTGGCATGCGCCATTATCGCCAGCCGGAGTTGATGTCCTTTGCCGCCCTGCAGGTACTCGGCAGGGCCTACGATCGCGAACATCCGGGCTTTTTTGATGCCGCCGTGGCAGCGGGCCAAGGCAGCGACTCGGCCGTCATCCTGTACACCTCGGGCACCACGGGCAAGCCGAAGGGCGTGTGCCAAAGCCATACGGCGCTGCTGGCCGCCGGCGTTGGCGGCGTGGCCTTCGACAAGCTGACCGACGCCGAAGACATCCTGTCCTACCTGCCCATGGCGTGGGTGGGCGACTGCCTGTTTTCGCTGGCGCAAGCCATGGTGGCCGGCTTCACCGTGAATTGTCCCGAATCGGGCGACACGGTAATGATCGACATGCGCGAAATCGGCCCCACCTGCTACTTTGCGCCGCCGCGCGTGTTCGAAAACATGCTCACCAGCGTGATGATACGCATGGAAGACGCCAGCAGCATCAAGCGCCACATGTTCAGCCATTTCATGGACGTGGCCAAACGCTGCGGCGCGCAGATTTTGGATGGCAAGCCCGTGTCGCTGGCGGATCGCCTCAGCTACAAGCTGGGCGAGCTGCTGGTCTACGCTCCCCTGAAAAACGTGCTGGGCCTGTCACGCGTGCGCGTCGCCTATACGGCCGGCGCCGCCATCGGCCCCGACCTGTTTCGCTTCTACCGCTCCATCGGCGTCAACCTCAAGCAATTGTATGGTTCCACCGAAACTTGCGCCTATGTGTGCCTGCAGCCGGACGGCAATATCAAGTTCGACAGCGTGGGCTTGCCGGCACCCGGCGTGGAAGTCAAACTGGCGGCCAATGGCGAAGTGCTGGTCAAGTCGCCGGCCACCATGAGCGCTTACTTCAAGCGTCCCGACGCCACCGCCGAAGTGATCGATGCCGACGGCTACTTCCATACCGGTGACGCGGGCGTATTCGACAGCGAAGGTCATTTGAAAATCATCGACCGCGCGGCCGACGTCGGCAAGCTGACGTGCGGCGCCATCTTCGCGCCCAACTACATCGAAAACAAGCTCAAATTCTTCCCCTTCATCAAGGAAGTGGTGGCCTTCGGCCATGCACGCGACCAGGTCTGCGCCTTCATCAACATCGATATCGAAGCGGTGGGCAACTGGTCCGAGCGGCGTGGCATCGCGTATGCCGGCTACACCGACCTGGCGGCACGCGCCGAAACCTATGGCCTGATCCGCGACTGCATCGAGCAAGTCAACGCGGAACTGGCGACCGACCCACTGATGGAGCGCACTCAGGTACACCGCTTTTTGGTGCTGCACAAGGAACTCGACCCCGACGACGACGAACTGACGCGCACGCGCAAGGTGCGCCGCAAATTCATCGCCGAAAAGTACGCGGTGCTCATTTCCGCGCTGTACGAGGGCAAGACAACGCAATACATCGAGACCCAGGTGAAATTCGAGGATGGCCGCCTTGGCTCGACCAGCGCCGACCTGCAGATCTGGGACAGCAAAACGTATCGGCCCCAAGGCCTGGCCGCATGATGGAGCACAGCACGATGCAAATGAACGAACCCGACGCCCATTTTGGCACGGCCCGCAAGACCGGTCCCGTGATCCTCGACCTGAAGAACATCTCGCTGTCGTTCGGCGGCGTGAAAGCGCTGACCGACATCTCGTTTGACGTCAAGCAGCATGAAATCCGCGCCATCATCGGCCCGAACGGCGCGGGTAAAAGCTCGATGCTGAACGTGATCAATGGCGTGTACCGCCCGCAGCAAGGCGAGATCATTTATCGGGGCGAACACCGGCGCGGCATGGATTGCTATGCGGCCGCCAAGTCCGGCATCGCGCGCACCTTCCAGAACATCGCCCTGTTCAAGGGCATGACGGTGTTAGATAACATCATGACCGGGCGTAACCTGAAGATGAAGTCGAATTTTCTCCTGCAGGCGCTGTATTGGGGCCCGGCCCGGCGCGAGGAAATCGAGCACCGCAAAAAGGCCGAAGAAATCATCGACTTCCTGGAAATCCAGGCCATCCGCAAGACGCCTGTGGGGCGTCTGCCCTACGGCTTGCAAAAGCGCGTCGAACTGGGTCGCGCGCTGGTGGCCGAACCGGAAATTTTGCTGCTCGATGAACCGATGGCCGGCATGAACGTGGAAGAAAAACAGGACATGTGCCGCTTCATCCTCGACGTCAACGACCAACTGGGCACGACCATCGTGCTGATCGAGCACGACATGGGCGTGGTGATGGATATCTCCGACAGGGTGGTGGTGCTCGACTACGGCAAAAAGATCGGCGACGGCACGCCCGACGAGGTGCGCAGCAACCAGGATGTCATCAACGCGTATTTGGGTGTCGCGCACTAGCACCAGACAAGGGATAGCAATGAATATCAATTTTTTCTTTGAAGTGCTGATCGGCGGTCTGCTGTCGGGCGTCATGTACGCGCTGGTGGCGATCGGTTTTGTCCTGATCTACAAGGCTTCGGGCGTGTTCAATTTTGCGCAGGGAGCGATGGTGTTTTTCGCCGCCCTCACCTGCGTCGGCATCATGGACAAGTTCGGCCTGTCGCTGTGGCTGGCCATCCCGCTGACGATGCTCACCATGATCGTCTTGGGTATCGCCATCGAACGGGTAGTCTTGCGGCCCCTCGTCAACCAGCCGGAAATCACGCTCTTCATGGCCACCATCGGCCTGACTTTTTTCATCGAAGGCCTGGCGCAGCTGATGTGGGGCTCGCAAGTACACAAGCTGGACTTGCCCATCGAAGACGTGCCGATGCAGTTCTTGATGGACCGCTTTGACATCAACATCTCGCAGTTCGACCTGATGGCGGCCGGCATCTGCGCGCTGCTGGTGATCTGCCTGGCCCTGCTGTTCTCGAAAACCAAGGTGGGCCGCGCCCTGCGCGCGGTCGCAGACGACCATCAGGCGGCACTGGCGGTTGGCATCCCGCTGCAGCGCATCTGGGCCGTGGTGTGGGGCGTGGCGGGCTTGGTGGCGATGGTGGCCGGCTTGCTCTGGGGGGCGCGTAACGGGGTGCAGTTCGCCCTCACCTTCATCGCCTTGAAAGCGCTGCCAGTGCTGATACTGGGCGGCTTTACTTCCGTGCCCGGCGCCATCGTCGGCGGCCTGATCATCGGCGCCTCGGAAAAGCTGGCCGAAGTCTACCTGGGCCCCATGGTGGGCGGCGGCATCGAAGGCTGGTTCCCGTATGTACTGGCGCTGCTGTTCCTGCTGGTGCGCCCGGAAGGCCTGTTCGGCGAAAAGATCATCCGGCGTATTTGATATTGCATGACTTTTTTACCCCAAAAACAAACCCCGGGGTCGGACCCCGACCCCAGTATTGAAGCCGTTGGGTTGACGCTCAACAGCCAGCAAAGGACACGCCATGATTTACCGTGAAGCAGGACAATTCAAGACCAGCTATCAGGCTGACAGCCAGATTTTTCCGATCCGCCAAGACCGCCTGGCGCTGACAGCCACGCTCCTCGTCGCCGTCTTCCTCCTGCCATATTTTGCCTCGCCCTACATGTTGTCAGCGATCCTGATCCCCTTCCTGATCTTCGCGCTGGCGGCACTGGGCCTGAACATCCTGACCGGCTACGCCGGCCAGCTGTCGCTGGGTACGGCCGCCTTCATGGCCGTGGGCGCGTTTGCCTCGTATAACTTCATGGCTCGCCTGCCAGGACTACCACTGCTGGTGTCGTTCATCCTGGGCGGCCTGTGCGCGGCCATGGTGGGCATCGCCTTCGGCCTGCCCTCCTTGCGTATCCGCGGCTTTTATCTGGCCGCCTCCACGCTGGCGACGCAGTTTTTTGTCGTCTGGTGCCTGACCAAAATCCCGTACCTGACCAACTACAGCTCCTCGGGCGTGATCACGGTGCAGAAAATGAGCATCCTGGGCTACCAGTTCGATACGCCGCAAAGCAAATACCTGCTGGTACTGGCCATCGTGGCCGGCATGGCATTAATGGCCAAGAACATGATCCGCTCGAACGTCGGTCGCTCGTGGATGGCCGTGCGCGACATGGACATGGCGGCCGAGGTGATCGGTTTTCGCCTGATGCGCACCAAGCTGCTGGCGTTCGCCGTCAGCTCGTTCTACTGCGGCGTGGCAGGTGCGCTGTATGCCTATGCCTACCTGGGCACGGTGGAACCGGAAGCATACAACCTGGACCTGTCCTTCCGTATCCTGTTCATGATCATCATCGGCGGCGTCGGTTCGATTTTGGGTTCCTTCTTGGGTGCGGCCTTCATCGTACTGCTGCCCGTGTTCCTGAACACGATTGCGCATGGCCTGGCATTGCCGACCAGCGTGGCCTCGAACCTGGAACTGATGGTGTTCGGCGCCCTGATCATCTTCTTCCTGATCGTCGAACCGCACGGCCTGGCAAGGCTGTGGCAGATCGCGAAAGAGAAATTACGCCTGTGGCCTTTCCCGCACTAGGAATTTGTACCTTGCAGTCTGATGTCGCTTGACTTGAAATCAAATAAACAAGAGGAGACACACAATGAAACACATCAAATCGCTCATGCTGGCCGCCGCTATCGCCAGTGCCGCACTCACCATGGCCGGCAGCGCGCAGGGTCAGGAAAAAAGCCAGGACAAGGAACAGTACATCGCCCTGCCGTCCTACCGCGTAGGTCCTTACGCGGCCGGCGGCTCCGGTTTCTACGGCGGCATCATCGATTACTTCAACCTGGTCAACCAGGCTGGCGGCGTGAATGGCGTGAAAATCAGCTGGGAAGAATGCGAAACCGAATACAACCCATCGCGCGGCGTCGAATGCTATGAACGTCTGAAAACCAAGCAGGGCGGCGCCACCCTGGTCGAAACCCTGTCCACCGGCGTCGCCTACGGCATTCTGGACCGTGTGGCACAAGACAAGATCCCGATGACGATGATCGGCTACGGCCGCTCGGACGCCGCCAACGGCAAGGTCTTCCCGTATGTCTATCCGCTGATCTCCAGCTACTGGAGCCAGGCCGCCGCCATGATCAAGTACCTGGGCGACAAGGATGGCGGCATGGACAAGCTGAAAGGCAAGAAGATCGTCCACCTGTACCACGACTCGGCCTTCGGCAAGGAGCCGCTGCCGGTACTCGAAGCCCTGTCGAAACAGTACGGCTTTGAACTGGTGAAAATTCCCGTCGCACCGCCCGGTAGCGAGCAGCAATCGCAATGGCTGCAAATCCGCCAGGCCAAGCCGGACCATGTGATCCTGTGGGGCTGGGGCGTGATGAACTCCGTTGCCATTAAAACGGCGCAGCGCAATGGCTTCCCACGCGACAAAATGCTGGGCGTCTGGTGGGCTGGCTCCGAGGAAGACACGATTCCATCGGGCGATGCAGCCAAGGGCTACACGGCGATGACTTTCAATACACCGGGCAACTACCCCGTACTCGACGACATCCGTAAAAAACTCTACAGCACCGGCAAGGGCAACCTGTCAGACCAGTCGCGCATCGGCTCCGTCTACCACATGCGCGGCGTGACGGCCGGCATCCTGTGGGTGGAAGCGATCCGCGTGGCGCAGGAAAAATTCGGCAAGGGCAAGCCGGTCACGGGCGAGCAGATGCGCTGGGGCCTGGAAAACCTGAACGTCGACGATGCGCGCCAGAAGGCCATCGGCGCACTGGGTATGTTCCCCAGCGTGAAGACCAGTTGCGATGACCATGAAGGCTCGGGCGCCGTGAAAGTCCAGCAGTGGGATGGCAGGAAATGGACCGCCATCACGCCGACGTGGATCGTCGGCGACAGAGCCCTGGTACGCAAGCTGGTCGAGGAATCCTCAGGCAAGTACGCCGAGGAGAAGAAGATCACGCCGGCGTGCATGAAGTAAGCAACTAGAACCGGACCGGTGCCAGCGCGCCGGTCCCGTGTTTAACATTTTAAAGAAGCAGCCATGAGCCACACTGCCACGCAATCCACGATCAAGACCGAGGCGCCGCCGCCCTACCTATCGGTCAACAATATCGAAGTCATTTACGACCATGTGATCCTGGTCCTGAAGGGTGTGTCGCTGCAAGTCCCGCAGGGAAAGATCGTGGCGCTCTTGGGCGCCAACGGCGCCGGCAAGTCGACCACCTTGAAAACCATTTCGACCCTGCTGCGCGGCGAACGCGGTGACGTTACCAAAGGTGAAGTCCAGTTCAAGGGCGAACGCGTGGATCAATTGACGCCAAATGAACTGGTCAAGCGGGGCCTGTCACAAGTGATGGAAGGGCGTCACTGTTTTGGCCACCTCACCATCGAGGAAAATCTCTTGACCGGAGCCTACACGCGCAGCCTGTCGCGCAGCGAACTGAAAGACGCGCTGGAGAAGGTGTATCACTATTTTCCGCGCCTGAAAACGCGACGCAGCAGCCAGGCCGGCTATACCTCCGGCGGCGAACAGCAGATGTGCGCCATCGGCCGCGCGCTGATGGCCAAGCCGTCGATGATTTTATTGGACGAACCGTCGATGGGGATCGCGCCGCAGATCGTCGAAGAGATCTTCGGCATCGTCAAAGACCTGAACCACAAGGAAAACGTATCTTTCCTGCTGGCCGAGCAAAATACCAACGTGGCACTGCGCTACGCCGACTTCGGCTACATCCTGGAAAACGGCCGCGTCGTGATGGAAGGGCAAGCCCAGGAACTGGCCAGCAATGAAGACGTCAAAGAGTTTTATCTGGGCGTCTCCAGCGCCGGGCGCAAGAGCTTCCGCGACATGAAGTTCTACCGCCGCCGCAAACGCTGGCTGGCCTGACACAGGAGCAGACGTGATGGACATGGAGCGAGCGAAGCAGGTGTGCCGTGCCTTTCCCGGTGCGACAGAAGACATCAAGTGGACGAACGTACTGGCGTTTTCCGTCGGTGGCCGCCTGTTCGCGCTGTGCAGCGCCGAAGCGCACAACACGCGCGGCATGAGCTTCAAAGTCGATGCGGAACGCTTCCTGGAATTGACTGACCGTCCCGGCATCGTCCCGGCGCCCTACCTGGCGCGGGCCAAGTGGGTGCATATCGCCAGCCCCGACGCGCTCGACGACAAGGAAATGGCGACCCTGCTGCACCGCTCATACAGCCTGATTTTTGCCAGGCTGACGAAAAAACTGCAACGTGACATTGGAGAACCAGCAACATGACCGATACGCTCGACAGTCTGGAAGCACGCGCCCCCGAAGAACGCGAACGCGAATTGATGGCCGGCCTGCCGCAGTTGATCGCGCACGCGCAGACGGCGCCGGGCTGGGCCCGCATTCTCGATGGCGTCAACGCAAGCGATATCAACAGCCGCGCCGCGCTGGCGCAACTGCCGGTGACGCGCAAGTCCGACCTCAAGCAATTGCAGCATGCACAACTGCCGTTCGGCGGCTTGAATACGACGCCAAAAAACGCCCTGTCGCGCGTCTTCGTCTCGCCCGGCCCGATCTTCGACCCAGAAGGCCGCGGCCCCGACTGGTGGCGCTTTGCGCGCCCCATGTATGCCGCCGGCGTACGTGCCGGCGGCTTGCTGCAAAACTGCTTTTCGTATCACTTCACACCGGCCGCTTTCATGGTCGAAGGCGGCGCCGCTCGCATCGGCTGCAGCGTCATCCCGGCCGGCATCGGCCAGACGGAAATGCAGGTACAGGCGATGGTCGATCTGAAGCCCGATACGTATATCGGCACGCCGTCATTCCTGAAATTGATCATCGAAAAAGCGCGCGAGATGGGCGCCGACATCAGCAGCGTCACCCGGGCCTTAATGGGCGCGGAAGCCTTGCCTGAATCCTTGCGCAGGTGGTTTGCCGAAAACGGCGTGCCGCATGTGTTCCAGACCTACGCCTCCGCCGATATTGGCAGCATCGCCTATGAAACGGCCAGCAATGGCAAGCTCAATCCGGGCATGGTCATCGACGAAAACGTGCTGCTCGAAATCGTCCACCCGGGCAGCGGCATTCCCGTCGCAGCAGGCGAAGTGGGTGAAGTCGTGGTCACTGTCTTCAATGCAGACTACCCACTGATCCGCTTCGCCACGGGCGATTTATCGGCCGTGCTGATGGACGCGCCGAATTCGCCGTGCGGGCGCACGAATACGCGCATCCGCGGCTGGATGGGACGCGCAGACCAGACCACAAAGGTGCGTGCCATGTTCGTGCATCCATCGCAAGTGCATGAAATCACGCGCCGCCACCCGCAGATCAAGAAAGCGCGGTTGGTGGTATCGGGACGCATGGCCAACGACGAGATGGCCTTGCATTGCGAAGTCGATGATCCGAAGGATGCCAGCAATATCGAGGCCATCATTGGCTCGATCCGCGAACTGACCAAATTGCGTAGCGATGTGGTGCTGGTGGCCGTCGGCAGCCTGGCGCAAGATGGCAAGGTGATTGACGACATGCGCGATTACAAATAAGGCCGATTTGCGGGATAATACTGGCATTGACCATCAGCCTATTCATCGCCATGCAAGAGTCCATGCAAGAATTTCACCATAACCGTGCCCGTGACCTGATCAAGAACGCGGAACTGCTATTCGACCAAGATAGCGTGCAGGCGTCGATCACACGCATGGCCGATGTACTGAACACGCGCTTCAACGCCAAGGACTCGAAAGAGTTCCCGCTGGTGCTGGGCGTGATGGGCGGCGCCGTCGTCTTTACGGGCAATCTGCTGCCGCAACTGAGCTTTCCGCTCGAATTCGACTACATCCATGTGAGCCGCTACGGCGACGACGACAAGGGCGGCGAAGTGGTGTGGAAAGTCATCCCTCGTTCCAACGTGGCGGGCCGCACCGTCATCGTGCTCGACGATATTCTCGACGAAGGCGAAACCTTGGCGCACGTCAAACAACGCTTGCTCGACATGGGCGCTTCGGAAGTGATCCTGGCCGTATTTGCCGACAAGGCCATCGGCAAGACAAAGCCCGTGCAGGCGGACATCGTCGGCCTGGTGATCCCGAACCGCTTCGTCGTCGGCTTCGGCATGGATGCGTACGGCTACTGGCGCAATCTGCCAGGCCTGTGGGCCATCAAGCCTGAGGATTTGAAGCAGGAGTGATTGTGGTGTTGTCGGATTACGCGCTGCGCGCTAATCCGACCTACCCATGGTTGACGCGGCAGGTCGTACGTAGGTCGGATTAGCGCAGCGTAATCCGACACCACCACCGCAGCACCCGCGTTACAGCTTCAGCCGCGCGCGCGCCGCATCGTATTCGGCCTTCAGGCGCGCCACCATCTCTTCTACGCTTGGCACGTCGTCCATCAAACCCACGCCCTGGCCAGCACCCCAGATATCGCGCCAGGCCTTGGCGCTGCCCGAGCCAAAGTTCATCGAACTCTTGTCCGCTTCGGGCAAGGCTTCCGGATCAAGTCCTGCAGCGACGATCGATTTTTTCAGGTAGTTGCCGTGCACGCCCGTAAACAAATTCGTATAGACGATGTCCGCAGCGCTTGAATCCACAATGGCGTCGCGGTAACCGTCGCTGACGTTCGATTCCTTGGTCGCCAGCCAACGCGAGCCTATGTAGGCAAAGTCGGCACCCATGGCTTGTGCTGCCAGCACGGCGTCGCCCGTGGCGATGGAGCCGGACAGCGCCAGCGGACCGTCAAAGAATTTGCGCACTTCGCCCACCAGCGCGAATGGCGACAAGGTGCCTGCATGGCCGCCAGCGCCGGTGGCCACCAGTATCAAGCCGTCGACACCGGCCTCCAGCGCCTTTTTTGCGTGGCGGATCGAAATCACATCATGCAGCACGATGCCGCCATAGCTGTGGATGGCGTCGAGCATTTCTTTGGGCGGCGCACGCAGCGACGAAATGATGATGGGAATCTGGTGTTTCACGCACACTTCCACGTCATGTGCCAGGCGGTCGTTCGACTGGTGCACGATCTGGTTGACAGCAATCGGCCCCACTTTTTTGTCGGGATTGGCGGCCTGGAAGGCTGCCAGCTCGACTCGCAAATCCGTGAGCCAGGTGTCGAGCAATTCAGCGGGACGCGCGTTCAGCGCCGGGAAGGAACCGACGATGCCGGCCTTGCACTGTGCCGCGACGAGGGCCGGGCCGCTGGCGATAAACATCGGCGAGGCGATAACGGGTAAGGAAAGGTTTTGCAACGCAACAGGCAATGCCATGGCGGACTCGCTGGAAAGTTGATCGGGATGAAAGACACACTGAACGTTAATTATAGTGCAGAAAAAGTACGGTCGTGCTGAATTTGTTAGCTATCCGTGTCTAGGCTCATTGAGCAAGTACTCACCCTCGACATGTGCCGCGCAAGCTCTGCATAGCTGCGCGACAGCCCACTCGGCCAACGCAACCGTCTCCTGGCGCAGGAAGCGCCGGTTGGCCTCTTCGAAGATGGGCATGCCGCGCAACAGCGCGGGTATCGTGGCGATGGCGATGCGCTGACGCTCGAGCAGCAAAAATTTCAGCAGCACCTTGACCGCATTCTGCGCATTGCGCACGGGGTCCGACGACAGGTAGTCGAGGCGCGAATAGGCGCGCTGCAGGGCCCCGGCGGCATCCTGGAACGGCCGCCCGTGGCCGGGGATGACGACGCGCACGTCCAGGCTGGCGATCAGGTCCAGCGTGGCGCGCGCCTCGCTAAAACCGGAGCGGCCGTCGAGTTCGGGGAAGATCACGCCAAAACCGTTTTCCCACAGGGCGTCGGCGGAAATGAGGATGCCCTCGTCGGCGCAGTAAAAAATCAGCGAGTGCGGGTCGTGACCCGGTGCACCCAGCGCCTGCCAGGCCATATCGGCCAAGGTCAAGGTGTCACCGGGAGAAATGGTGGCATCAAAGCCGAAGCGCGGGCATTGCTGGCCCGTGGCCTGGAAGCTGAGCGCATCGACATCCCACACTCGCACCTTGTCCGCTTCGGCTACCGGAATGGCGGTGTGGCAGCCATATTGGGCTTGCAACAGTGCGTTGCCGCCGCAATGGTCGGAGTGCAAATGGGTGTTGAACAAGCGCTCCAGCGGGCGCCCATGCAAGCTATGGCGCAGCAAGGCCAGCGTTTGCGGCGCATGCGTGACATAACCGCTGTCGATCAGGGCCGTGTCATCCTTGCCCTTGAACAGGATGTTGTTCGACGATAGCCAGCCGCGTTCGAACACCTGAATAGCATCGGGGAACAACGCTGGCGATCGCGGCATGGGTTTCCTCAGTAATCGGGCTCGAAATCGAGCAGGGATACACGGCCCGGCAACTGGGCCAACACGGCGCGCTTGAAGTCGTCATCTGCCTTGCTCCAGGCGATGATCTCGTCGAGCGTGCGCATACAGCCTTCGCACAAAGCGCTGTTGGGATTGATCTTGCACAGGCTGACACAGGGCGAAGGCACCGGTGACGGCAGGGGGAGCGGAACGGCTGGCGGAGGTGGGGTAGCGACCATCATGGAGCGGCATCGGTAAACGTCGAGGCTTTCATTATGCCGCGAAACCAACCTGGCGAGGCGATGGCATCGCCATGCAATGTTTCTGTAAATATATTGACAAGAAAAATCATATCAAAAAATCATCCTCCGGAAATTTTTTACAGTCCATACTCACTCTACGGGTATCCGTCCTACAACACGATCAGGCCAAATCCTGCTTGACTTAAGATATTTCATAACTATACTACCATCCATACAGATGGCAAATGGATGCCGCGGAGAGTTTTTGGAGACTTATGGCCAAGCAAGACAGCAAACCCAAAATTGGGGAATCCGAAAAAATCACGATCAACCTCGGTTTGATCGACCTGGGGCAGATCGATTTGCTGGTCCAGGAGGGTTTTTATTCCAACCGCACGGATCTGATCCGGACGGCGATCCGCAACCAGCTGGGCGCCCACGCCGACGTGGTCAAGCAAACCGTCGCCCGTAAAAGCCTGGTACTGGGCATGCAGCATTATTCGCGCGCCGACCTGGAAGCGATCCAGGCAGCCGGCCAGCGCCTGCAAATCCAGGTTCTGGGACTGGCCAGCATCGCCAGCGACGTCTCCGTGGAACTGGCACTGGCCACCATCGAGTCGATTTTCGTATTAGGTGCCCTGCATGCCAGCAGCGTCGTCAAGACCGCGCTCGCAGGGCGAATTCACTAGCGTATTGGTTCGTGGCGATGCCCCGACCGATGCGCAGCACCGTTAAGGATAGTCATGAAACTCCCTCTCAACATGTTGGCGCAGATGCGCGCCGCAAGCCGTAATCTGATGGGCCAAAGTCCCGCCGCCGCCGCAGCCATCGAGCAGGCGCTGGCTGCGGCTGGCCTGGTGCCGCAGGCAGCGCCCAAACAGCAGCCGTCACCACAGCCCATGCGCGATATTAATCAGCCACCTGCGCCATCACCGGCACCAGCATCAGCGCAGGCCCGAGCCGCGCAGCCGCAAGCCGATGCTACGCCGGAAACGGCTGCCGTGCCACCCACGCCCGCGCAGGTGGCCCAGGAGTTCGCACAAGATTTCATGGCGCGTCTGGGCGTGCCGGCAGGCCTGAGACAGCATAGCTTCGACATGCCCACCTTCGAGCTGCCGAATTTCCATCCGCCCGGTTTCAATGCGCCAGCGAGCACGCCGGCGCAGATGCCCGCTGGCGCGCAGTTCATCGACGGCGTATACCGCAACCATGCGGGTACGCGCTCCTACAAACTGTACATTCCCAGCAGCTATCATGGCCAAGCCATGCCGCTGATCGTGATGCTGCATGGCTGCACGCAAAATCCCGACGATTTCGCGGCAGGCACCCAAATGAATGCGCTGGCCGAAGAAAATGAATGTTTTGTCGTCTACCCGGCGCAAACACAGGGAGCCAACAGTTCGCGCTGCTGGAACTGGTTCAATGCCATCGACCAGCAGCGCGACCAGGGCGAACCGTCGCTGATCGCCGGTATCGCGCGGCAAGTGATCGACGACTACCCGGTGAATGAACGCGAAGTGTTCGTCGCCGGCCTGTCGGCGGGCGGCGCCATGGCCGTCATTGTCGGCACCTTGTACCCGGATTTGTTCGCCGCCGTCGGCGTGCATTCGGGCCTGCCGTTCGCCTCGGCACAGGACTTGCCGTCGGCGCTGGCCGCCATGAAAGGCGGCGCCATGCCCAATGCCCAGCGCAAGGCACCGGCAGGCGGCGTGCCCATCATCGTTTTCCATGGCGACCGCGACACCACCGTCAACCCGCGCAATGGCGATGAACTGATTGCCCAGGGCGTACGCAGCCAAGCTGGCGGCAAGGCTGCCAAGGCCGCTTCCATCGATGGCAGCGTACCAAATGGCCACCGCTACACGCGCACCACGCATAGCCAGGCAGATGGCTCACCGCTGGGGGAACACTGGGTCATCCACGGCGCCGGCCATGCCTGGTCCGGCGGCAGCGGCAACGGTAGTTATACAGACGGCAAAGGCCCGGACGCCAGCAGAGAGATGCTGCGCTTCTTCAAGACCGTCAGCTGATGTTTTCGACGAACGGCGCGATTTGCCGCTGCTTGTCGGCGATCTCGCAGATACCGTCAGCATAGCGGCTGGAGATGGCGATGAACTGGTCCTGAATTTCCAGGAAAGCATCGACGATCTCGGCGTCAAAGTGCGAACCGCGACCCTCGATGATGATCTGCACGGCCTGCGCATGCTCCATGCCCTGCTTGTAGATGCGTCGGCTGATCAAGGCGTCATAGACGTCGGCCAGCGCCATCAGGCGTGCCGAAATCGGAATTTCTTCGCCTGCGAGTCCTTGCGGGTAGCCGCTGCCATCCCATTTTTCATGGTGGCTATAGGCGATCTCCTTGGCGTACTTGAGGAAATCGACTTCGATGCCCAGCTCTTGCTCGGCTGCCAGGATGGCGTCGCGCCCCAGCGTGGTGTGCGTCTTCATGATGGCCATTTCATGCGGTTCAAAACGCCCCGGCTTGAGCAAAATATGGTCGGGGATGCCCACCTTGCCGATATCGTGCAGCGGCGCAGTCTTGAACAGCAGTTCGATATTCTTGTCCGTCAAAAAAGCCCGGAAACGTGGCAAGCCGCGTACCTTCTCTGCCAGCGCTTTCAGGTAGTGCGAGGTGCGGCGGATATGGTTACCCGTTTCGCTGTCGCGCGTCTCGGCCAGGGAAGCCATGGCGTGGATGGTGACATCCTGCAGCGCCTTGACTTCCTGCACCCGTCGCTCCACTTCCGTTTCCAGATACTGGTTCTGGTCGCGCAAGAAATCCTGCATCTGCTTCATCGCCAACTGCGTCTTGATGCGCGCCAGTACGATGGGCGACGAAATCGGCTTGGTGATGTAGTCGACGGCGCCCAAAGCCAGGCCCAGCTGCTCGTCGGCTACCTCGCTCATGGCAGTCACAAACATGACGGGTATGCCAGCCGTGACGGGATCGGCCTTCAGCGCGCGGCACACATCGTAGCCGCTCATGCCCGGCATCATGATGTCGAGCAGAATCAGGTCCGGCTGGTCGCCGCCAGCGGCGATCTTCAGTGCGCGCTCGCCATTGACGGCAATCTTGGTCCGGTAATCGTCTTCCAGCACCGCACGCAACAGGTCGATATTGTCTGGCGTGTCGTCGACCACCAGGATGGTTGGCTTGCTTGCTGGCGCTTTCATATCTGTCCTTCGTTCTGCATATCTATACCTGTCACAGTGTCAGCTCCAGCGCCTCGGCTACCTCACCGAGCTGCGCCAGCGCACCTTCGAAATCGTATTGTCCGAGCATGCGCTTCAACTGGCGCGCATGTTCCGCCTGCCCGGCCGCGGCCAGCACGGGAGCGATACCGTCAAGATGCCTGACGGCCTGCGCATCGTCCTGCTGCAGCAGCTGTGACAGTTCGCGCAAGCCCGCCTCCAAGTGTGCCCGCTCCACTGGTGCCACGACAGCGTTGCCTGGCTCGGCCACATTGCTGCGCGACTGCATGGCCAACACAATCTTCGGCACCAGTTCGTCGAGCGCCAGGGTGCAGGCCGCAAGCGCCTGCGGCAAACCGTCATGCGATCCCAGACTAAGTAAATGCTCGACCCGCGCCGCGCTGTCGGCCAGGCCACCGGCACCGATATTGCCAGCCAGGCCCTTGAGGGTATGCGCTTCTCGGATTGCCGTCTCGAGCTGGTTGTTCTCGATGGCGGTGACGATGCGCTGCATGGCATCGAACTGTGTTTCCACAAAACGCTCCAGCAGTTTTCGCATCAAAGGAATATTACCGCCCACGCGCCGTATGGTCTCCGCCATCTTCAGGCCGGCGATCACAGGCAGCTCCGCTTCAGGCTGCGGCTGCGGCTGCGGCTGCGGCTGCGCCGCCGTCGCCTCCTGAGGCGCAGCCGGCGTGATCCAGCGCGCCAGCGTACCGAACAGCTGCGCCACGTTGATCGGCTTGGCGATGAAATCGTTCATGCCGGCGTCCAGGCATTTTTCCTTATCGCCAACCATGGCATTGGCCGTCATGGCGATCACGGGCAAATTCGAATGGCGGGGATCCTGGCGCAGCTTGCGGGTAGCCTGGTAACCATCCATCACCGGCATCTGGCAATCCATCAGCACACCGTCATAGGCATTTTCCTCGATCTTCGCCAACGCGATGGCGCCATTGCTCGCGATGTCAACACGAATACCGGCGTCGTTGAGAATTTTCTGTGCCACTTCCTGATTAACCTCATTGTCTTCAACCAGCAGCAGCCAGGCGCCGCGCAGGGCGCGCTCGTCATCGCGGTAGCTGCTCTGGCGCTGCGTCTTGCGGCTTTGCCCTGTCACGCCGCCAAACACGAACGATATCTGGTCAAGCAAGGTCGAGGCGCTGACCGGCTTGTTCAATACGCCATCGAGCGGCAATTCGCGCTGGCGTGCCGCCTCCAGCAGCGCTTCGCGATGGAAGGCCGTGACCATGATGCAGGCCGGCGTCGCATGGATGCCGGCGGCATCGGCGCGGATACCAGCCAGCGTATCGAGGCCATTCATGCCTGGCATTTTCCAGTCCATCAGCACCAGCCCGTACGGGCGCCCCTCGGCACGCGCCTGCGCCACGGCGCCGATGGCTAGCACGCCGCTAAACACCGCACGCGCCTCGAAACCGAGCGCTGTCAGCATGCTGACGAAGATTTCCCGTGCGCTGGGGTTGTCGTCAACCACCAGCACACGCAGGCCCTGGAACTGCGGCACCACTGGCAGGCTGTCGCGTGGCACGGCGGCCAGGCCGAAACGCGCCGTAAAGAAAAAAGTACTGCCCCTACCCGCTTCGCTGACCAGGTCAATCTCGCCTTCCATCATTTCCACCAGGCGCTTGCTGATGGTCAGCCCCAGGCCGGTGCCGCCATGGTGGCGCGTAGTCGACGTGTCGGCCTGGGTAAATGCCTGGAACAATTTGCTGCGCTGGGGCGGAGTCAGG
The DNA here is from genome assembly GCF_029892305.1 of Janthinobacterium sp. CG_23.4. Taxonomy (NCBI): domain Bacteria; kingdom Pseudomonadati; phylum Pseudomonadota; class Betaproteobacteria; order Burkholderiales; family Oxalobacteraceae; genus Janthinobacterium; species Janthinobacterium sp. CG_23.4. The sequence continues at coordinate 4,824,757 of NZ_JARXUX010000001.1, forward strand.
CCGATGCCGGTGTCACGCACGTCCACGCGCAAGACGGCCGCATGTTCCTCAAGCTGTTGCAGACGGATGCTGACGACGATCTCACCCTTGTCCGTAAACTTGATAGCGTTATTGGTCAGGTTGATCAGTACCTGGCCCAGGCGCAGCGGGTCACCCTGCAATGCATTTGGTACGTCGGGGGCGATGTCGAACAGCAGCTCGAGCCCCTTGTCCTGCGCACGCATCACGGACAGGTCGGCGATCTGCGCCAGCACGTCCTCGAGAAAAAAATCGACTTTTTCAAAGGCCATCTTGCCCGCCTCGATCTTCGAGAAATCGAGGATATCGTCGATGATGGCCAGCAGGTTCTTCGAAGCCGACTCGACCTTCTCGAGGTAGTTGCGCTGGGTCGAGGTGAGCTCGGTCTGCAGCGCCAGGTGGGTCATGCCGATGATGCCGTTCATCGGCGTGCGGATCTCGTGCGACATATTGGCCAGGAAGTCCGACTTCATCTTGGTCGCATCTTCGGCCACTTCGACGGCATGGCGCAGGTCCTGCTCAACGGCCAGGTTGGTGCTCATTTTTTTCAGCGCCTGCAGCAATTCGCCCGTCTCGTCGCGCGACGTCACTTCAGTGACGGAACTGAAGTCGCCATCGGCCACGCGCGTGGCGATCGCCACCGCCTCGCCCAGCGGGCGCGTAATCGAGCGCGCCGACCAGGCAAAGGCCAGGCCTATCAGCAGGGCTACCAGCCCGATGCCGCCCATCAGCATCAGCGACGTATCGATATCGTTGCGTATCCCGGCGGCGCTGTCGCGTATCAAGTGCTGCTGCAAGTCATCGAGCTGGCCCACATGCAGCAGCACTTTTTCCAGCACCGGCAAGGTTTGCGTCTGCACGGCCAGCTCTGCGCCAGCATCGTCACCGCGCTCGGCCAGTTCGAACGTCGTCTTGAGCGTCACGTAGTAGTCGGCGCGTGCAAGGCGCATCTGTTCCAGCAGGCGCCGTTGTTCCGGCCGCGTATCGAGACCATCGAGAATGCGCACCTGCTCGTCGATGGCTTGCTTGATCGCTTCCAGGCGCGCCTGATTCGCCTGGCGGCGTGCCAACTCGTGCTGGCTCGGCAAGCTGCCTATGCGCGCGGCAGCCTCGCGCGCTAGCCCATAGATCTTGCTGGTGGCCTTGGCCGCGATCCAATCGCGCTGCAAAATATCGTCGGTCTCGGCGCGGATGGCATAGATACAACTGCTCGCAAGGGCAATGACGACCAGCATCAGCACGATCAAAATGGCATAACCGGCATTGATACGCACGCCGATGCGGATATCCCTGAAGCGCATGACTTTCCTGTCAGAAATTCTTAAAAATCGAAATCTAAACGTATTCCCCTACGGAAAGCAAGGTTTATTACAAAGCAATTTATACTGCAGCGCTTAATCAGCCAACGTGACCGCTATTGCGAGCGGGGCAGGGTGGCGATATGCGCTTGCAGGCAGGCTGGGCACCAGCAACCGACGACGCGACTGCCGGGCACGGGTATGGCGGGCGGCAAGGCCATGCACCAGCATGCTGCGCCGGCCTGCGGGTCAGTCTGGCCGCACTGGAAGGTGGCGCCGCAGAGAGTGCACTGGCTCATGGCTGTGTTTAAATTAACAAGTGTGTGTCATGCTGCACCGGGGTGTGACGCAGATGTAACGGGCAGTAAAAGGGCTGGCTGGCGGACATATCGAACCAGACTATAGGATCATCAGGGAAAATACAACAAGATCGCCCTATAATGCCGCCAAGATTTTCTTCTTCACTGTAAAATCTCACAAATCTATTTTCCGGACTCGCCATGAATCAACTAGCTAACTTGAACCTGGACATGAATGACGACTTGACGGCGGTGTCGCCACAAATCAAGGCGCAGATTCTGGCCGAGGCCCTTCCCTACATTCGCAATTTCCATGGCAAGACCATCGTCATCAAATACGGTGGCAATGCCATGACGGACGAACGCCTGAAGCACGGCTTCGCGCGCGACGTCATTTTGCTCAAGCTGGTCGGCATGAACCCGGTCGTGGTGCACGGCGGCGGACCGCAGATCGACAACGCACTGAAAAAAATCGGCAAGCAAGGCACCTTTGTGCAAGGCATGCGCATCACTGATGAAGAAACCATGGAAGTGGTGGAGTGGGTACTGGGCGGCGAAGTGCAACAGGATATCGTCATGCTGATCAACCATTACGGCGGCCAGGCAGTTGGCTTGACGGGCAAGGATGGCGGCTTGATCCGGGCACGCAAGATGCAGATGCCAGACCGCGAACATCCGGGCGAATTCCTCGACATCGGCTTTGTGGGCGAGATCGACGCGATCAATCCGGCCGTCGTCAAGGCGCTGCAGGACGATGCCTTCATTCCCATCATCTCGCCTATCGGTTTCGGCCAGGATGGCCAGGCCTACAACATCAACGCCGACGTCGTGGCGGGCAAGATCGCGGAAATCCTGAAAGCGGAAAAGCTGATCATGATGACCAACATCGCCGGCGTCCAGGACAAGCAGGGCAATCTGGTGACCGACCTGTCCGCGCGCGAAATCGACGAGATGTTTGCCGACGGCACGATCTCGGGCGGCATGCTGCCAAAGATCTCGTCCGCGCTCGACGCCGCCAAGTCCGGCGTCAACACGGTGCACATCATCGATGGCCGCATCGAACACTCATTATTGCTGGAAGTGTTGACCGAGCAGGCTTTTGGTACTATGATCCGTTCGCACTAAAGATTAATTCGGCGCAATTCACCCAGCGCCGATTTTTTATGCCCTTGTAGCTCAGTGGTAGAGCACTCCCTTGGTAAGGGAGAGGCCACGTGTTCGATCCACGTCAAGGGCACCATCGACTTATCCCCGTATCTGAAAAATGTCCATGGCTGCGTTGCCTCGCCTCGCCGACCATGCGTACTGTCTTCGGCTCGACGCCTTGCCCTGAACACTTTTCATCTACTCTGCCGCGTGTTTTGCGCGGCTGAGCTGCCGTCATCGCTTCTGCCGTTCAATAAATCCGCTCGACCTTCAAGCCCTTTTGACGCAACAAGTCCGGCACGCTTTTCGTTCCCACCAGATGCAGTATGCCGATAGCGGCCAGGCTATTTTTTTCGCGCGCCAGTAGTTGCGCGATGCCCTCGGCGAGGGCCGGGTTGCGGCCATCTAACAACACCTTTTGCACGAACTGCGCGGCAAACGACGGGTCTTGCGCCGCCTTTGCCGCCAGCGTATCGAAGGCCGCCGCGTCGGCCGTGCGCCAAGCGTCGGCGATCGCGCGCGCTTCCTGACTTTGTTCCTGCTCCTCGATCGAGACTACGCTGTCTTCCAGGAAACGACACTGCTCAAGCGGTGTCATGGCGCCAAACAGTGCCATCTGGCCTTCCATCGATTCGAGTTCCAGCACGGGAATCTTGCGCGCCTTGGCCTGCTGCGCCAGATAATTGTCGACCGCCAGGTCGGAGCGGTAGCCGAGGCTGGAAAATTCGCCGATGGCCAGCATGCTGGCTAGCATCCACGGCTTCATCGGCGCCACCGATTCGGCTGGAATCGCGTATTTTTGCAACAGCGGCGCCAGACGCGGTGCCAGGGTCTGACGGCAATCAGCCGGTACTTTGCTGCCCGGCGCCTCCATGCCATATTTCAGTATGGCGCCCACGGCGGCGCGCGGATCGGCGCCGGGATCGATCTCCAGCGCCAGCGCCCCGGCGTCTTCCAATGCCTGCGTCACCAACGGCTCGAGCGGATAGAAATCAGGCGCGCCGACATGGATGGTGCCGAACAGATACAGAGTGTGGCTGGCGTCCTGCACCTTGAACAAGGCGCCCCGATTTTGTACCAAGGGCGACGCGTCGGCGAGGGCCGCCTGCAACGGCAGCAAGAATAATCCGCAAAACATCACTATAATCTGGCGTCGCATGGTTTTCCTGATTGTTGAATTTTTCATCTTCTCTCGCTAGCAAAGACTCTTGTGCCTGTGTCCCATCTTAACCGCTCGTCGCCGGTCTGGCTGTTTGACCTCGACAACACGCTGCACAATGCATCGCATGCCATTTTCCCCACCATCACGGCCAATATGAACACGTATATTGCCCGCGTACTGGGCGACGGCGTGACGCCGGCCGACGCCGCCATCGTCAATGCGGCGCGCGCGGGCTACTGGCGCCGCTATGGCGCCACCTTGCTGGGCATGGTCAAGCACCACCAGGTGCAGGCAGCGCATTTTTTGCACGAGACGCATACCTTCGACGATTTGCGCGCCATGATACGCGCCGAGCGGGGGCTGGGGGCTTTACTCAAACGCCTGCCTGGCCGTAAAATTTTGCTCACCAACGCGCCGCTGCGCTATTCGAGCGACGTGATGCGCCACCTGGGCTTGCAGCGACACTTTGCGCAGCATATCGCCATCGAGGCGATGCATGTGCACCGCCAGTTGCGGCCCAAGCCATCGACCCTGATGCTGCGCAAACTGATGCGCAAGCACCACATCCGCCCTGGCCGCTGCATCTTGGTGGAAGACACCCTGGCCAACTTGCGGGGCGCAAAAAAACTGGGGCTGCGCACGGCCTGGATTACGCAATACCTGAAAATGGCTGATCCGATCGGCGTGGCAAAGTTGCCAAAGGCGTTAAATCGCCCCGCTTACGTCGATGTCAAAGTAAAATCTGTCCGGCATTTGGCACGCCGCCTTCACCGTCTTCGCTGAAGGCGGCTCCTAGGCTTCCGGTTGACGCCGGGGGCCGCACCGCTAGCGGCGGTGACGGACCTCCTCATCAAGGCAGCATTTTTTTAACGACAAGAGAAAATATGGCAAGCACACCGCCGGGCCAACGCAGGCTACAAATTCTTCAGGCCCTCGCCGCAATGCTGGAGCAGCCGAAAGGCGAAAAAATCACCACTGCCGCACTGGCCGCCAGACTGGCCGTGTCGGAAGCGGCCCTGTACCGCCATTTCGCCAGCAAGGCGCAAATGTTCGAAGGGCTGATCGAGTTCATCGAGTCGAGCGTCTTCGGCCTGATCAACCAGATCGCGGACAAGCACAGCGACGGCATGACGCAGACGCGCGACATCATCGGCATGCTGCTCAATTTTGCCATCAGCAATCCGGGCATGACGCGCGTGCTGATCGGCGATGCGCTGGTGAATGAGGACGAACGCTTGCAAGTACGCATGAACCAGTTCTACGACCGCGTGGAGCTGGCGCTCAAGCAGGCCTTGCGCGTGGCCGCCGCCGAAGGCCATGGCAAGGAAAGCGAAGTGGCGGCGCGCGCCACCCTGATCATCAGCTTCGTCATCGGGCGCTGGCACCGCTATGCAAAGAGCGGCTTCAAGATCAATCCGTCCCAGGAAGCGGCGCTGCAAATCGCCATGCTGCTGGGATAAATCATCGCCGCCGCTGTCCCTATGCACACCGACTGTTTCGCCCTGCTCGATGACGCCAGCACGCCAGGCGCCAGTTCGCGCCTGTACACGGGTCTGGTAGAGGTCTTGCAGTGCACCGACGGCGATAGCTGGCCAGCCCTGCTCGAAGGGCTGCAAGGGGCCTTGCAACGCGGCCAGTACGCCGTCAGCGTGTGCAGCTATGAGCTGGGGGCGCACTTGCTGGCCATGCCACCACGTGCAGCAGGCATCGACGCCGCGCCGCTGGCGCAGGTGCTGGTCTTTGAACATTGCAGCCAGCTGTCACAGGATGCGGTGCTGCAATGGCTGGCTGAACGGACGCCAGCGGCGGACACGCCGGCCGGTATCGCCGGCATACACGCAAATGTGGATCACAGCCAATTCACGCGCGCACTGAACCGCATCCACGACTACATCGTGGCTGGCGACACCTACCAGATCAACTACACATACCGTTTGCGCTTCGACGCCTTCGGCTCGCCCTTGGCGCTGTATGCACGGCTGCGCGCGCGCCAGCCGGTGCCGTATGGCGCGCTGATAATGCTGCCCGATGGCGGTGCCCTGCTGTCGCTGTCGCCGGAGCTGTTCGTGCGCCATGCGCAGGGCGAGCTGACGGCGCGTCCCATGAAAGGCACGGCGCCGGCCGCCCCTGCCGAACAGGTGGAAGAAAACGCGCATCGTGCCAGCGCCCTGGCCAATGATCCGAAGAACCGCGCGGAAAACCTGATGATCGTCGACCTGCTGCGCAACGACATCGGCCGCATCGCCGTCACGGGTTCGGTCAAGGTGCCGGCACTGTTCCAGGTGACACGCTACAGCAGCGTGCTGCAAATGACGTCCACCGTGCAAGCGCGTTTGCGCGACGATGCCAGCCTGGCTGATATCTTCCAGGCCTTGTACCCTTGCGGTTCGATCACGGGCGCGCCCAAGCGGCGCAGCATGGAAATCATCGCCGAACTGGAAGCGGCGCCACGCGGCATCTACACGGGCGCCATCGGCTGGTTCGATCCGCCAGCCATCGGCGCTGTCCACGCGGTGGGCGACTTCTGCATGTCCGTACCGATCCGCACCCTGGCGCTGCAGCCGGCTGGCGCTGGCGCTGGCAGTATCCGGCGCGGCGAAATGGGCGTGGGCGCCGGCATCGTACTCGACAGCGATGCGCAAGAGGAATTTGCCGAGTGTCAGCTCAAGGCCCGCTTCCTGACCGGCTTGAGCAACGACTTTGAACTGTTCGAGACCCTGCACGCCAGCCGCGCCGATGGCTGCCGCCAGCAAGAGCGCCACTTGGCGCGCCTGGCCGCTTCCAGCGCCTACTTCGGTTTTACCTGGGATGACAATGCTGCCCGCTCAGCACTGCAGGCGGCATGCGCGCAACGATCCGACGATGCGCCATTCCGCCTGCGCCTGGCGCTGCGCCAGGACGGCAAATACACGCTGCAGAGTGGTGCTCTCAGCGCCTTGCCGGAGAGCGTAACAGTCATGCTGGCCCCCGAGGCCACCACGGCAGACGACCTGTTCCTGCGCCACAAGAGCAGCCTGCGCACGCGCTATGACGCCGCCTGGCGCGCTGCCGAAGCGCAGGGCTGCTTCGACATGCTGTTCTTTAACGAGCGGGGAGAGCTGACGGAAGGTGGACGCAGCAATGTCTTCGTGCAGCTCGATACGCGCTGGCACACGCCGCCGCTGTCCTGCGGCGTGCTGCCCGGCGTGCAGCGTGCAGCCATGCTGGCCGATCCCGCCTGGAACGCGCAGGAAACCATCATCACGCGCGCCATGCTGGCGCGCGCCGAAGCGATCGTCGTGTGCAATGCGCTGCGCGGCGCACTGCCGGCCAAGCTCATCGATTAAGCGTCTATCCGCATCGTGTCACCACCGTAGGATGGGCTTGCGGTAAGACACCCCAAGACCATCGACATACGCCATGATGCTCTGCTTGCCGCTGCTTGTGACTAAGCCGGACAAGCAGCGCCGGCCAATGGTGGCAAACCAACAGGCACAGCATAAAAAAATGCAGGCGCGCAGGCTTGCTGGTATAGCGACAACTTACAGCGCCAGCGCTTTTTCTACGGCGCCCAGCAGTTTCTTGTCGTCCGGCGTCACCTTGCTGGGGAAGCTTTCCACCACTTTACCGTTGCGGTCGATCAGGTATTTATGAAAATTCCAGCCCGGCGTCTTGCCCGTCTGCTTGATCAGCTCCGCGTACAGCGGATTCGGTGCCGGCCCCGATACCACCGATTTGGCAAACATGGGGAACTTCACGCCATAGGTGTTGTAGCAAAGATCAGCGATTTCCTTGCTGTTGCCAGGCTCCTGCTTGCCAAAATCGTTCGACGGGAAGCCCAGCACCACCAGACCCTTGCTGCCATATTTGGCGTACAGCGCTTCCAGCCCTTGGTATTGATTGGTAAAACCACAGTAACTGGCCGTGTTCACCACCAGCACGACCTTGCCCGCGTACTGGCACAAGTTTTGCGGCGCTTCATCTTGCAAGCGGTTGAAGGTCTGCTTGAGAATGGCGGGACAGGCGGGCGCTGCGGCAATCGTGGCAGCCGCGGTTTCGGCAGCATGGGCCGGCACGACCAGACTGGCGCTGGCGGCAAGGGTGGCGAAGGCAAACAACTGGGCAAGGGTCTTGGACATGAGGGGCACCATGGTCGAAAAGTAAAAAAACCATTCTATGCCAAACGCCGCACACGCGTATGAGGGCCACCGCAACAGCGATTACTTGAGCGATATCAAGAACGATGCAGTACTTGCCCAAGGCACAGTTTTTTTACCTATGCTCGGCCTTCCTGCCCTTGCCCCGTGGAGTAGCCATGTCCTTCCTGCACCTGAACGCATTACCCACCACCGTGCTGGCCGCCAGCCTGCTCGTCCTGGCGCCAGACGGCGCGCACGCTGCCAAGGCTGTCACGGCCGTCAAGGCGGCTAGCGCGCACAAGAACGCCCCCGCCCTGCCCGCCTACCAGGCCGACTTGAGCCAGACCAGCGTATCGGGCCTGTCCTCGGGCGGCTTCATGGCGGCGCAATTTGCCGTTGCCTACTCGGCCACTGTGGCCGGCGCCGGCATCATCGCTGGCGGGCCGTACTTCTGCTCGGGCCAGCCGGGTCGCTTCCCTTTCATTGCCTACCTGACCAATGCCCTGACCACCTGCATGAATCCTGGCAGCGCGCAGGTGGCGCCGCCCGTAGCGAGCGAATTGCTGCGCGCCGCGAACGATTTTGCGCGTGCCCGTCTCATCGACGATACGGCCAACCTGAAACGTCAGCGCGTGTATCTGTTCAGTGGCACGAAAGACCAGACCGTGACGCGGCCGGTGGTGGAGCAGGTGGAAAAGTTCTATCAACTGGCGGGCACGCCAGCGGCGCAGATCCGCTTCATTGACACGCTAGTCGCGGGCCACGCCATCCTGACCGACAGCAATCAGGACAAGCCCTGCGCCACAACGGAATCGCCGTTCATCAACGACTGCGACTACGTGCAGGCAGGCGACATCTTGCAGCACCTGTACCCCGATTTGCTGCCCGCGTCGAGCGCACTGACGGGCAAGCTGATCGCCTTCAACCAGCGCAGCTTCATCCAGAGCGCGTACTCCAGCATGCACCATACGGGGTACGCCTACATCCCGAAAGCCTGCGACAGCGAGAGTTGCCGCGTGCACGTGGTGTTCCACGGCTGCCTGCAAACGACGCAAGCGATCGGCGACCGTTTCTATACCAGCACCGGCTACAACCAGGTAGCCGATGCCAACAAGATCATCGTGCTGTATCCGCAGGTCGAACCGAGCCCGGTCTACCCCTACAACCCGAAAGGCTGCTGGGATTTTTGGGGCTACACCAGCATCAATCCGATCGACCCGAATTTTTACCGCAAGAGCGGCACGCAGATGGCAGCGGTCAAGGGCATGCTCGATCGTTTGGCTGCGCGCCGCGGCTCACGCTAGCTTGCCTTAAATACCGCCCATGCAGATGTATTTGATGACCAGGTAGTCATCGATACCGTAGGTCGAGCCTTCACGGCCCAGGCCCGATTGCTTGACGCCGCCGAACGGTGCGATCTCGTTCGAGATCAAGCCGGTGTTGACGCCAACCATGCCCGTTTCCAGGCCTTCGGCCACACGCCAGATGCGACCGATATCGCGCGAATAGAAGTAGGCGGCCAGGCCGAATTCCGTGTTGTTGGCCAAGGCGATGACTTCATCATCGGTCTTGAAGCGGAACAGCGGTGCCAGCGGGCCGAAGGTTTCTTCCGTGGCCACGCGCATGTCATTCGTCACGTCGGCGATGATGGTCGGCTCGAAGAAGCCGTTGCCCAGCACATGGCGCTTGCCACCGGCCAGCAGGCGGCCGCCCTTGGCCAATGCATCGGCCACGTGCTCTTCCACCTTGGCGACAGCCTTGCCATCAATCAGCGGGCCTTGCGTGACGCCCGCCTCGATGCCATTGCCGACCTTCAGCTTGGCGACGGCGGCCACCAGCTTCTCGGCGAAGGCGTCATAGACACTGTCTTGCACGTACAGACGGTTGGCGCAAACGCAGGTCTGGCCAGCATTGCGGTATTTGGAGGCGATGGCGCCTTCCACGGCAGCGTCCAAGTCGGCGTCATCGAAGACGATGAAGGGCGCATTGCCGCCCAGTTCCAGCGACAGCTTCTTGATCGTTGGAGCGCATTGCTCGGCCAGCAAACGGCCCACCTTGGTCGAGCCCGTAAACGTCAGCTTGCGCACGATGGGGTTCGAGGTCATTTCGCCGCCGATGTCTTTGGGCGCACCGGTGACGATGCTAAATACGCCCGCAGGCACGCCAGCACGCTCGGCCAGCACGGCCAGCGCCAGCGCGGAAAATGGTGTCGCTTCGGCCGGTTTCAACACCATCGGGCAGCCGGCGGCCAGGGCCGGACCGACTTTGCGGGTGATCATGGCGGCGGGGAAATTCCACGGCGTGATGGCAGCACACACGCCGATAGGCTCTTTAGTGACGACCAGGCGACGGTCCGGCCACGGCGATTGCAGGGTCTCTCCCGCGACGCGCTTGCCTTCTTCGGCAAACCACTCGATGAACGAGGCGCCGAACTGCACTTCGCCTTTCGCTTCCGGCAAAGGCTTGCCCTGTTCGGTGGTCATGATCAGCGCCAGGTCGTCGGCGTTTTCCAGAATCAGGTCATGCCAGCGGCGCAGCACGGCCGCGCGCTCCTTGGCCGTCTTCTTGCGCCAGGCAGGCCAGGCGACATTGGCCGCCTCGATGGCGCGGCGCGTTTCGGCAGCACCCATCAGGGGTACCGTGCCGATATGCTCGCCGGTGGCGGGATTGCTCACATTAATTGTCTGGCCAGCGTCGGCATCCGTCCAGGCTCCATTCACGTAAGCCTGGTGGCGCAACAAGGTAGGATCTTTCAACTGCAGCATATGCATCTCCGGTCTGGTTTGAATTATCGACGAAGGATACTATGCCACAGCACGGTCGATTCCGCAGGCAAAGTACGGAACTACTCGACCTTGAAAGATGACAGTTTCGGCACCGGTGGCGGATAGCCCAGCTGCATGCCCTGTAGCGTTTCCAGCAGCAATGAAGCCACCACCAAGTTGCGCTGGGTCTTGGAATTGGACGGCACCACGTACCACGGCGCGTGATCGGCGTCGGTCTCGCGGATCGCCGTTTCGTAGGCACGCTGGTAGCCATCCCACTTCTTGCGCTGGGCAATATCATTAGGGTCGAACTTCCACTGGCGGTCGGGGTCATCGAGCCGCTCCTGCAGCCGTCCCCGCTGTTCCTCCTTGGAGATATGCAAGAACACTTTCAGGATGACGGTGCCCGTTTCGCTTAGCATGCGCTCGAAATCGCGGATCTGCGCATAACGGCGCTGACATTCTGCCTTGTCGATCATGTCCTGCACGCGCGTGATCAGCACATCCTCGTAGTGGCTACGGTTGAAGATGGCGATCTCGCCCTTGACGGGCACATGCTGGTGTACGCGCCAAAGGTAATCGTGTGCCAGCTCGATATCGGTGGGCCCTTTGAATGCCACGGCACGGATGCCCATCGGATTGATGTTGCTGAAAATCGCCTTGACGGTACCATCCTTGCCCGACGTATCCATGCCCTGCAACACCAGCAGCACCTTTTTCTTGTGCTGTGCATACAGCATGCTCTGGCACTCGGCGATCTGCGCCGTCAACGCCATGGTTTCCTCGATATCCAGGGCTTTGCACTGGGCCGCTGTCAGCTTTTTATTCGCCGCCTTGGAAGCAGCACCCAGCAGGCGCTTGCCGGCGAATTCCTCGTTCAGGTGCAAGCCCTGGCCGGCACGGAATTGCTTGCGCGCCTTCATGCTGCCAGCGCCAGCTTGCGGTGCTCGATTTTCGTGCAGTGATCCATGACCACCGCCAGCCCAGCGGCACGCGCCAGTTGCGCCGCAGCCTCGTTGATAATATCGAGCTGCAGCCACAAACAGCCTGCCTTGACGGCGATGGCTTCCTCGGCGATGGGCACGATATCCTCGGACTTGCGGAAACAATCGACGATGTCGATGCGCGCCGGAGCGACAAAGGCAGCAGCTTCGCTCAGACTGGCATGAACACGCTGGCCCAGCACTTCCTTGCCAGCGAGTGCAGGATTGACGGGTAGCACGCGGTAGCCATGCTGCAGCAAGTAGTCAGCTACTTCGTGGCTGGCGCGTTCGGGCTTGTCGGACATGCCGACGATGGCGATGATGCGGCTGTCTTGCAAAATGCGGGCGATGTTGGACATATTCTGGTCGTGGTTAGGCGTGCGACATTGCCCGCCTAGCGTAGCAGAATTATCCCGCTGCGGGAGCTAGCAAGAAGATCCTGCCGTGCGCAGCAACGCCATCTTTGCCACAAATTCAGACGCGCGATCCTGACACGCGGGCCCGTCGGCTGCACAGCCACGCCGAAAGCCGGTGCCGACTTCAAACTGGACGTGATCGCAGCCTGCTTTATCGGCGGCCTTCGACATCGATTTTCAGCAGGTGATCAAGGCACTGGTGCTGCTGGTGGCCGATTTTTCGATATGCTCCACAAGCACGAATAAGCCGGTTCGAGTAATCGGGGGCCCTGGACTGCGCTTGCGCTAGCCTAGATTCATCATTTCCCGCTATGAAAATTTTCATGACATCGGCCCGCAGGCGACACCGCCGAAGCGGATTTAGTATGTTTCGGAAATAATATGTCGTGCTTGCGAAAAATCAGCGAATGACGCACTTGACTATCAGACGGCGGCCAAGCGCGCCGCCCTGTCCCCCCACCACGCCGCTTCCTCGAACACGGAAAAGCCCGACAGATCGGCATGCGCGAACAGGATGGCGCCATCGTGTTCGCGCAGCGCCTTCAAGCCCGCATTGCTGCGAAATCCCGGCAAGGGAGCAGCCATGGCGTGGCCGCGCACGGTAATGTCGACGCGCTCGACGCAGCGGGCAAAATCGCGTCCATACGCCGCTTTCAGGTCGACGCTGGCCAGCGCCAGCAATTGCTCGGGGCTGGCCGTATCGAGCCACTTGCGGGCTTCCTGCGGCGTGCGGTCGGACAGCGCCACGTAGGCGCTGAAGACGGTTTTCTCGGGAGGGCGCACGCGGATATCCTGATGCGTGGAGACGACATAGCCGAGGCCCGGTTCCTGGTACACCACGTTGTCCCAGCATAGCGGCGCATGCGGTAGTTCGTCGGGAAAGCGCTTAAGCAGAAAATTGGCCACCAGCCACGGCGCATACGCGGGCGTATCGCGTTTGACGTCGAAGCCATAGTCGGCGATGTTGTTCACCACGCGCGCCGCCACATACAGAGGCATGGCGCAGATGGCCTTGCGTGCCTTGACCAGATAAGTACGCGGCTGGCCGTCGACCAGTTGCAGGCAAAGTGCTTCTACGCCCTTGTCCGTCGTCTGCACGGACACCACCGTGCCCGCCTTGCGTCGCACGCCCGACGCCTGCTCCATGGCTGTGGCCACGGGCTGCATGCCGCCCGGCCAAGTCAGCCAGGCACCATTGCCGGCATTGGCCGCCTGTCCCCAGCGGCTGCAGTAGTAATGCAGGCCGGCCCAGGCCGAAACCTGGTCATAACGCGTACCGTAATCGTCGCGGCAACAGTAATTCAGATACCAGTGCAAGGTGGGCGATGTATAGCCTTCGCGCTCCATCCACTGCTTCAAGGTGATGGCGTCGAGCGCCTGCCAGGCCGGGTCATGCGACGATTCCACGGTGGGAAAGACAAAGACGCGTTTGCCATCGTTGCCGCGCGCCTGACGCAAACGCCGTACCTCGGCAAAGAAGCGTGCGTGCTGCGCCAGTTCCTCGGCAGAGACGCCTTCGGTGGGAATGAAGCCGTCTTGCCACTGGCCGTTGAACAGCAAGCGCTCTTCGGGCGCGTGCAAAATATAGCGCTCGTCGTAAGTCGGCTTTTCCGCCTGCGGATTGCGCTCGATGATGCCGAGGTCAAACAGGATCTCGCGCACATGCGTGGACTCGGGCGAGGGCAGCGGCAAATAATGACCACCTGTCGGATAAGCCAGGTCGCCGAAGTGGCCGCCTGCCGCGTTACCGTATGGCTGCGGCCCATCGATCATCAGGAAGTCCTGCTTACCAAGCTTGTTCAGGCGCCATGCAGCCGTCAGGCCCGCGATGCCGGAGCCAAGAATGGCAACATCCGTGCTGACGCTTTCCGAGGGCGGTGGCAAGGCCTTGCGCTCGCGCAGCAGGTCGCGCATATAGTGTCCTTCGCTGCGGCCCGGATACAGCACCTTGGGCGTGATTTCCTGCCAGCGCAGATACGCGCCTATGCTGCCGATGCCGACGGCGGCCGCCGCAGTACCGCCGGCAGCCCACAACATGAAGGAACGGCGCTGCATCAGCGGATCACCCGGTTCCAGTCCTGCTCGAATTCATGCACAAGCGACTGGGTGTTGAGGCGATTTGGCGCCATCGGCAGCGGCTGCATATCGGGCGGGAAGATGAACATTTCGCGCGTGGTGTCCGCATTCAGGTAGCGCATGGGCAGGCGATAGCTGGTGGGCGGCTTGTAGTCGAGCTGGGGCGAAGCGAGAATAAAACCCCATTCGCCAAATGAGGGCACGTAAGCGTGGTAGGGCCAGGTGCGCATGCCCACTTCGCGCAGGGTCGCATTGATGGTCCAGTAGGCGTGCGGGGCAAAGAACGGCGACGTCGATTGCACCACCATCAAGCCCTTGGCCGCCAAGTGCTTTTTCACCAGGTCGTAGAACGGCACGGAATACAGCTTGCCGAGCACGAAGCTCGATGGGTCCGGGAAATCGACGATGGCCGCGTCAAACATAGCGCCGTTATTGCGCAGCCAGACGGCGGCATCGGCATTGACGACGCTGACGCGCTTGTCCGAGAACGCGCTCTTGTTCAACTTTGCCAGCTCCGGGCGCGTGGTAAACGCGGCCGTCATGGCCGGGTCGAGGTCGACCACGGTGACGTGTTCGATCTGTGGATAACGGAGGATTTCGCGCAGCGCCAGGCCATCGCCGCCGCCCAGCACCAGCACGCGGCGCGCCCACGGCAAGGCTTCCAGCACGGGGTGCACCAGCGCCTCGTGGTAGCGGTACTCGTCGCGCGAGGAAAACTGCAGGTTGCCGTTGATGTACAGCCGCGTATCGTCCTTCCAGCGCGTGATCACCAGGCGCTGGTAGGGCGTGGTGGTGGAATACACGATCTGGTCGCCGAACAGGCCGTGTTCACCCCAAGCCACCATACGGTCCGACATGGCAAAGCCGACGATCAGCAGCAGCATCACGGCGCAGGCGCGCAGGAAGCGACCCGTGAGGTTCTTCAGCTCCGCGCGAAATACATAAATCGTCCACAGCCCCACGCCCACGTTGAGCATGCCGAACAGGAAGCCCGTGCGCACCAGGCCCAGATACGGCGACAGCACCAGCGGGAACAACAGCGAGACAGCCAGCGCGCCCAGGTAATCAAACGTGAGCACGCGGCTGACCAGTTCAGAAAATTCCGTCTGGCGCGAATTCAGGGCGCGCATCACCAGCGGCACTTCCATGCCAACCAGTGCGCCGATCAGGAACACCATCACATACAATAAGGTGCGAAATGGCGCGGCCATCCACGAAAACGTCATGAACAGGATGGCGGCCGACAGGCCACCGATCAGGCCCACGGCCAGTTCGATGTCGACGAAGCGCGAGAGCACATCATCATCCTGCACATACTTTGAAAAGTGAGCACCAACACCCATGGCAAACAGGTAGCAGCCAATGATGGTGGAAAACTGCAGGATGGAATCGCCGAGCAGGTAACTGGACATGGCGCCGGCGATCAGCTCATACGCCAGGCCGCAAGAGGCGACCACGAAGACGGACAAGATCAGAATCTTTTTGTTCATTGGACTTTTTTGTTCTAATATGCGTTGACGTTATCAAATACTCATTGCAAGGAAAGCCGTGCCCGCCATCCTAAACTATCTGATCCATCTTATACTGGCTGCCGGACTGTTGATTGCCTTTTTTATCATCTATACGCGCGTCACGCCGTATAAGGAAGTGCTGCTGATCCGCCAGGGCAATCAAGCGGCGGCGCTATCACTGGGTGGCGCCCTGCTGGGCTTTTCCGCCACCATCGCCTCGTCCCTGATGCACACGGCCGACTACCAGCAATTCTTCGCCTGGGCCTTCGGCGCCATGGTCGTGCAGTTGCTCGCCTATCTGGTCACCACGCGCTTGCTGCGCATGTCGAAGGATCAGATCGAATCGAACAACAGCGCCTTCGGCGGCCTGCTGGGCGCCATTTCCCTGTCGATCGGCGCCATCAACGCCGCCTGCATTTCCTGACACCGCATTATTTTATTCAAGGACATCCATCATGAGCCTGGGCAGCTTTATCAAGAAGCAGTTTATCGACGTACTGCAGTGGAACGAAGAGACAGAAGGCGTGCTGGCATGGCGTTTTCCCATGCAGGACTTCGAAATCCAGAATGACGCCATCCTGAATGTGCGCGAATCGCAGGTCGCCGTCTTCGTCAATGAAGGCAAGATCGCCGACGTCTTCGGTCCTGGCACGCACAAGCTGACAACGCAGACTTTACCGCTGCTGACCAACCTGAAAAACTGGGACAAGCTGTTCGATTCGCCCTTCAAGTCGGACGTGTATTACTTCAGCACCCGCGTACAGACGGGCCGCAAATGGGGCACGCCGCAGCCAATCACCATCCGCGACAAGGACTTCGACATGATCCGCGTGCGCGCCTTCGGCATGTACTCGTACCGCATCGCCGATGCCCGCACCTTTTTCACCGAGATCAGTGGCACGCGCGAAGTCTATACGCGCGACGAGGTGGAAGATCAGTTGCGCGGCATTTTGATGTCGAGCATGGCCAGTTCCTTGGGCGGCGCGAACGTCCCCTTCCTCGACATGGCGGCCAACCAGGCGCTGATGGCGCAAGAGGTCAAACATGGCCTGGCGCAGGCGTTCGCCCGCTATGGCGTGGGCCTCGATGAATTCAACGTGGCCAGTATCAGCCTGCCCGAGCAATTGCAGACGGCACTCGATGAGCGCATTTCCGCCGGCATGAAGGGCGGCCTGGGCGCCGACAAGATGAGCGGCTACACCAAATTCCAGGTGGCCAATGCGATCCCGCTGGCGGCGCAAAACGAAGGCGGCATGGCCGGCATTGGCGCAGGTCTCGGTGCCGGGCTGTCGATCGGCCAAGTGATGGCGCAAAGCATGGGTGGCGCTTTGCAGCAGCCCGCCCCGGCACCAGCTCCGGCGGCACCACCCGCCCCCGCGGAAGAACCGATCGAGGCGCGCCTGGAAAGGCTCAAGGGCTTGCTCGACAAGGGCCTCATTTCGCCAGCCGACTACGACGGCGCCAAGGCTGAACTACTGAAAAAACTGATCGGCTAAATATTAGCGAAATACGACTGCATGCAAACTGTTTCCTGTCCCAGCTGCGGCGCGGACGTTCGTTTCCGCTCGCACGCTTCCGTGCTCGCCGTGTGCGAGTACTGCCACAGCAGCATCCTCAAGGACGCCGACTCCGTCAGGGACGCAGGCAAGATGTCGGCTATCCTGGAAGACTATACGCCGATCCAGATCGGCACGGCCGGCGTGCACGATGGCGTCCACTTCACGGTCGTCGGGCGTATCCAGCAGCGCTACAGCGCCGGCACGTGGAACGAGTGGTATGTGCTGTTCGACGATGCCAGCACGGCCTGGCTGGGCGACTCGTCCGGCCTGTACACCCTGACGCGTGTGCGCCCGACGCAAGATGCCCTGCCCGCCTTTGGCGAGCTGGCGCCAGGCAAGCGCTACACCATTTGCGGCGAGCCGTACACGGCGGCCGAGATCCGCAATGCCGAATGCATTGCCGGCCAGGGTGAATTGCCGTTCAAGGTGGGTGCCGGTTGGCGCATCCAGGTGGCAGACTTGCGCAACTACGCCAGCTTTGTCACGCTCGACTACACGGATGGCCCGCAAGCAGTCGTCTACCAGGGCGTCGCTGTCACCTTGGATGGCTTGCAATGCCAGCTGCTGCGCGACGACGACGCCATCGCCAGGAGCGCCGGCAAGTACCGTGGCAAGCTCGATACCCTCGACTGCACATCCTGCGGCAGCGGCATCCAATATGTGCCCGGTGCGGCGGCGCAGCTGGTATGCCCTGCCTGCCAGGCGCAGCTTGATGCCAGCGGTCCGGAAGCGCAGGTGCTGGCCATCGGCAAGCAGGTGCACGACAACGCTGACATCACGCTGGAGCTGGGCGCCAGCGCGAAGATCAGCAATGTCGATTTCACGGTCATCGGCATGATGCGCCGCGCCGACGATGAAGGCAGCGAATGGAATGAATACCTGCTGTACAACGCGCGCGCCGGCTTCTTCTGGCTGGTGGAAACGAACGATGGCTGGTCGCGATCGAACGTGCTGCCGAACTGGCCCACTTGGCCATCCATGAATGCCGAGCGCTGCACGCTCGATGGTGCCACCTATGCCAAGCTATATGACTACGGCTCACAGGTGGTGTATGCGGCGGGCGCCTTCAACTGGCAGGTGGCCGTCGGCGACAGCACGCGCGTATTTGAATTCGAACAGGGACAGACCAAGCTGGCGGCCGAAATCAGCGGCGAGGAAATGACCTGGTCGCGCTCAGTGCCCGTCGCCTATGACCAGATGGCCGCCTGGTTCGGCGCCGCCTTCCATGGCGCTCCAAAGAAACAAAATATTCAACTGAGCCATTGTGGCATCGCCAAGGTCTTCATCGTCATCGTGCTGGTATTGAATGCGATCCCGATGTTCGTCTCGTTCTCCAGCACCTTGATGTGGAGTTTGCTGGGCTGCCTGGCACTCTTCCTGCCAGCCCTTTTTCTCGATAAAAATGCAAAGAATACTCCATGAGTAAATACATGATCTATGCCTTGATGGTGACGTTTTCCGTCACCGCCGCCAATTGGGTGCGCATGTTCAAGGTGGCCGGCAGTGGCGGCAACGGTGGCAGCAGCTGGAGTTCGCGCACGGGTAGCGGCGGCGGCAGCTACGGCGGCGGTTCCAGCGGCGGCAGCCACAAATAAGCATGGCAGAGTCACCGCATCTGCCCCTGGGCACCCATTTGCTGGCCGACTTATCGGGCATCGCAGCAAAACGCCTGCGCGATAGCGTAGCGCTCGAACGCCTGCTGCGCGAGGCGGCCGTTGCGGCCGGCGCGCAGGTACTGCACAGCCATTTCCACAGCTTTGGCGCGGGCCAGGGCATCACTGGCGTGGTGTTGCTGGCCGAGTCGCACATCTCCATCCACACTTGGCCGGAATGCAGCTTTGCCGCCGTAGATATCTTTATGTGCGGCGCGGCGCGGCCGCAACTGGCGCTCGACCTCATCAAGGACGCCTTGCAGGCGACGCAATGCCAGTTGCAATCCGTGCGGCGCGCCCCGCCCGAGCATGCGTAGCGCCGCTGGTGGATCACAAGGCGATCGCTTACACTGTCGGCTCATTTCCCCAACCACTGCCTGCCATGCGCCGCTCCACCCTGTCCCTGCTGCCACTCCTACTGCTCGTCACCGCCTGCGATGACTACACGGCGCCCAGCCTGTACCAGGCCACCACGCCAGAGTGCAAGACATGGACGGAAGGTTCGCGTTTCGAGCTGCCGCGCGGCATCAGCGTGTATGCCACGCCGCCCGTCACGCTGAAGGAAGGCGGCACGGAACTGGCGCTGATCTTCACCTTGCCCGTCGGCACGCAAGCGAGCTTCACGCGCCTGTCCTTCCTGCTGGAAGAACCACACAAGCCACCATTCGGCGAGGCCAAGGTGCTGACCATTTACCAGCGCGGCATGAACCGGAAGGCAGAGATAGTCGACGTCATCGAAAAGCTGCCTATCATGTTTGCCGCCGTCGGCAACAGCAAGGAAACCCAGTGGCGGCTGCGCCTGCAACTGCCGCGCCAGTTGCCGCAGCGTTTTGATTTATCGATGCCCGACATGCTCGTCGCCGGCAAGCGCTATCCGGTGCGCACGTTTACGTATCGCTATTTTCCCGAACGCAGCGCCTACGGCATGTGCAGCTGAGTCACACCGTCTATTGACGCCAGCGCATGTCGCTGGTGCACTGACGTTTTCCATCACTCAGCAGGAACAGACAACATGCGCCATTCGAACGCTGCCATGCTGTCGGCTGCCCAGTCACTGTCCTGCCCTGCCCTGAGTCTGGCCAGGTTTTTCTTCATCGCATTCGATTTTGCGCCACTGCGCCTTATCGTGCAGCAGCTGAACTGCATAAAAAAAGGCAGCCCGAAAGGCTGCCTTTTTTTCTGCTGCTTGCTAGCGAATTAATGCTTGCGCAGCTTCTGGATCGCTGCCAGCTGCGCAATTGCGCTGGCCAGTTCGGCTTGCGCTTGCGCGTAGTCGATGCCCGAATCCTTGTTGTGGATATTTTCTTCCGCCAACTTCTTCGCTTCCAGCGCTTTCGCTTCATCCAGGTCGTGACCGCGGATCGCGGTATCGGCCAGGACGGTCACGGTGCCCGGTTGCACTTCCAGCAGACCGCCAGCAACGAAGACGAATTCTTCTTCAGCCTGGCCGACTACCTTGATGCGCACGGCGCCCGGACGGATGCGGGTAATCAAAGGCGTGTGGCGTGGGTAGATACCCAGCTCGCCCTGTTCACCCGGCAACGCGACGAATTCTGCTTCGCCTGAAAAAATCAGTTCTTCAGCGGAAACCACGTCAACGTGAATTGTGTGTGCCATGTGTGTCCTATCGGGTTGAAGAACCCCGCCTTGTAAGGGGCGGGGTTAGGCCCAGACTTAACTTAGTTAAGTTTCTTGGCTTTTTCGATTGCTTCTTCGATCGTGCCGACCATGTAGAACGCTTGTTCCGGCAGGTGATCGAGTTCGCCCGAAGCGATCATTTTGAAGCCCTTGATCGTGTCTTTGAGCGAAACGTATTTACCAGGCGCGCCGGTAAAGACTTCAGCGACGTGGAAAGGCTGCGACAGGAAACGCTGCATCTTACGTGCACGGGCGACCAGCAGTTTGTCTTCCGGTGCCAGCTCGTCCATACCCAGAATCGCGATAATATCGCGCAATTCCTTGTAGCGTTGCAGGGTCGTTTGCACGGCACGCGCGGTGTCATAGTGCTCTTGACCAACGATCAACGGATCGAGCTGACGCGAGGTCGAATCGAGTGGGTCCACGGCTGGGTAGATACCCAGGGAAGCGATGTCACGCGACAGCGCAACGGTCGAATCCAAGTGAGCAAACGTGGTAGCAGGCGATGGATCGGTGTAATCATCGGCAGGAACGTAGACGGCCTGGATCGAGGTGATCGAACCGGTCTTGGTCGACGTAATACGCTCTTGCAGACGGCCCATTTCTTCAGCCAGGGTTGGTTGGTAACCCACAGCCGATGGCATACGACCGAGCAGTGCCGATACTTCGGTACCGGCCAGCGTGAAGCGGTAGATGTTGTCGACGAAGAACAGAACGTCCTTGCCTTCATCACGGAACGATTCAGCGATCGTCAGGCCGGTCAGCGCAACGCGCAGACGGTTACCTGGCGGTTCATTCATCTGACCGTAGACCATCGCAACTTTGGAGTTCTCTGGATTTTCCAGATCGACCACTTTCGCGTCAGCCATCTCGTGGTAGAAGTCGTTACCTTCACGCGTACGCTCACCAACACCGGCGAACACGGACACGCCGCTGTGCGCTTTAGCGATGTTGTTAATCAGTTCCATCATGTTGACGGTCTTGCCTACACCAGCGCCGCCGAACAGACCAACTTTACCGCCTTTTGCAAACGGGCAAACCAGGTCGATCACCTTGATGCCGGTTTCCAGCAGTTCTTGCGATGGCGACAGTTCGTCGTATGCAGGAGCGGTGCGGTGGATCGACGCGACTTGTTCGTGCGACACTGGGCCGCATTCGTCGATCGGGTTACCCAGCACGTCCATGATGCGACCCAGGGTTGCTTTACCGACTGGCACCATGATAGGTTTGCCGGTATTTTGAATCATCATGCCGCGACGCAAGCCATCGGACGAGCCGAGTGCAATGGTACGGACAATGCCGTCGCCCAACTGCTGTTGTACTTCCAGGGTCAGTTCCGAGCCTGCCATCTTCAAGGCATCAAATACCTTAGGCATCGCGTTGCGGGGAAACTCAACGTCCACCACAGCGCCGATACACTGAACGATTTTGCCATCAGCCATGTTCGTTCCTTCAATATAGTTAAATTCGTTTAAACCGCAGCCGCACCGGCGACGATTTCGGAGAGTTCTTTGGTAATCGCAGCTTGACGGGTCTTGTTGTAGATCAGCTTCAATTCGCCGATCACACTACCCGCGTTGTCGCTTGCAGCCTTCATCGCGACCATCCGTGCCGATTGCTCGGACGCCAGATTCTCCGCGACTGCCTGGTACACCAGCGCTTCTACATAGCGCTCCAGCAATTCGTCGATCACGCTTTGCGCATCGGGCTCGTAGATGTAATCCCACGTGTGGGCGCTCTTGTCAGCGACCATCTTGTCGGCCGTCAGGGGCAGCAATTGCTCCACGACTGGTTCCTGTTTCATCGTATTGATGAATTTGGTGTAGCACAGGTACACTGCATCGATCTTGCCTGCCTGGAACTCTTCGAGCATGACCTTGACGGGTCCGATCAATTTGTCCAGGTGGGGCGTATCACCGGTTTGAATGGCGTGCGCGATAATCTTGACGCCGATGCGATTCAAAAAACCCAAACCCTTGTTACCGATGGCGACTGCTTCAATCCGATTGCCAGCTGCTTCCAGCTCGCGCGACTTGCTCGTCACCTGACGCAGGATGTTGGTGTTCATGCCGCCGCACAGACCCTTGTCGGTCGTGACAACGATGAAACCTACTGCCTTCGCTTGCGTAGCCTGGGCAGCTGCCAGGAACGGGTGCGTGTATTCTGGATTGGCGGTCGCCAGATTGGCGGCGATATTGCGAATCTTGTCACTATAGGGACGGGCGGCCCGCATCCGGTCTTGCGCCTTGCGCATTTTGGACGCGGCGACCATTTCCATCGCCTTGGTGATCTTCTTCGTATTCTCTACGCTCTTGATCTTGCCTCGTATCTCTTTGCTTGATGCCATGAGTCCTTACTCCTTCTGCGCGTAGGGCGGCGCCTCACTCGAGGTGGGCGCCGCCTGGCCGCTTAATATGCGCCGGATTTCTTGAAATCAGCAATGGCCGCCGACAGAGTTGCTTCGCTGTCTTTGTCGAGTTGCTTGGTTTCTTCGATCTTGGCCAGCAGAGCAGCTTGCTTGGTCTTCATGTAAGCGTGGACACCAGCTTCGAACGACAGCACTTGCTTGACTGGCACGTCGTCCATGAAGCCTTTGTTCACCGAGAACAGCGATACGGCCATCAGCGAGATCGACAGTGGCGAGTATTGGGCTTGCTTGAGCAATTCCGTTACGCGGGCACCACGGTCCAGCTGCTTGCGGGTCGATTCATCCAAGTCCGAAGCGAACTGCGCAAACGCGGCCAGTTCACGGTACTGCGCCAAGTCGGTACGGATACCGCCGGACAGGTTTTTGATGACCTTGGTCTGGGCGGCGCCACCGACGCGCGATACGGAAATACCGGCGTTAATTGCAGGACGGATACCGGCGTTGAACAGCGACGTTTCCAGGAAGATCTGACCGTCGGTAATCGAAATGACGTTGGTTGGAACGAATGCGGACACGTCGCCAGCTTGCGTTTCAATGATCGGCAGTGCCGTCAGGGAACCGGTCTTGCCTTTAACGGCGCCGTTGGTGAACTTCTCGACATAGTCGGCGTTCACGCGTGCTGCGCGTTCCAGCAGGCGGCTGTGCAGGTAGAACACGTCGCCTGGGTACGCTTCGCGACCTGGTGGACGGCGCAGCAGCAGCGAGATTTGACGGTATGCAACAGCTTGTTTGGACAGATCATCATAGACGATCAGTGCATCTTCGCCGCGGTCACGGAAGTATTCGCCCATGGCGCAACCGGAGTACGGCGAAATGTATTGCATGGCGGCCGATTCCGAAGCGGAAGCGGCGACAACGATGGTGTATTCCATCGCGCCGTGCTGTTCCAGCGAGCGCACGATGTTCTTGATCGACGAGGCTTTTTGGCCAATCGCGACGTAGATACATTTCATGCCCTGGCCTTTTTGATTGATGATCGCATCAATCGCCACAGCCGACTTACCGGTTTGACGGTCGCCGATGATCAGTTCGCGCTGGCCGCGGCCAACTGGAACCATCGCATCGATCGACTTCAGGCCGGTTTGCATAGGTTGCGACACGGACTCACGAGCGATCACGCCCGGTGCGATTTTTTCAATCGCGGCCGTCAATTTGGTCTCGATGGCGCCTTTGCCGTCGATTGGCTGACCCAGCGCGTTAACAACGCGGCCGAGCAGTTCAGGACCGACTGGCACTTCCAGAATGCGGCCGGTGCATTTCACCGTGTCGCCTTCGGAGATGTGCTCATAGGCACCCAGAATCACGGAACCGACGGAGTCGCGTTCCAGATTCATTGCCAGGCCAAACGTGTTGCCTGGGAATTCCAGCATCTCGCCTTGCATCACGTCCGACAAACCGTGGATGCGGCAGATACCGTCGGCGACGGAAATAACCGTGCCTTGATTACGCACTTCAGCGCCGCCGTCAAGACCTTGGATCCGGCTCTTGATCAACTCGCTGATTTCAGATGGGTTGAGTTGCATACTAACTCCTAAAAGTGTTTCTCTCAGCTTGCGCGAGGGGTAAGGGTCTGTCTAAGCTGGCCTGCCGAAGCGCGTGTCTTACGACACCAATGCAGCATGCAGTTGCTGCAGCTTGGCGCGCACCGAGGTGTCGAGCACTTGGTCGCCAACAACCACGCGCACGCCGCCGAGCAGCGATGGATCCACTGTGACGGCAGGGTTGAGCTTACGACTGAATTTCTTTTCCAGCGTTGCGACCAGCTCGGCCGTTTGGCCTTCGCTCAGATCGAAAGCGCTCGTGATCTCGGCGTCAGCCGCACCTTCCAGACCGTTTTTCAAGGTGTGGAATTGCGCGCCGATTTCCGGCAGCAGGCTGATGCGGCCATTTTCGAT
This sequence comes from Janthinobacterium sp. CG_23.4, assembly GCF_029892305.1. Taxonomy (NCBI): domain Bacteria; kingdom Pseudomonadati; phylum Pseudomonadota; class Betaproteobacteria; order Burkholderiales; family Oxalobacteraceae; genus Janthinobacterium; species Janthinobacterium sp. CG_23.4. Next base: position 4,849,721 of record NZ_JARXUX010000001.1, read on the forward strand.
CAACAACGTGACGAAGTTTTTCACTTCCTCATTGAGCGGCGATTTCAACAACGACAGGATGGTGGCGGCGACGTCGCTTTCCGAAACTTTCGGATTGCGCGCGTACGCCTGTACCTCGGGGTGGCTACCGATCTGTGCCAGTTCGGACACCAGTTCGGACCACGCCGCGAGGTTGCTTGACTCCTTACCAGCTTGGGCTACGCGGAACAAAGCTTCCGCGTAGGGACGGGCGACGGTTGCGAGTTCTGCCATGATTACAGCTCGACAGCAAGACGCTGCAACATTTCGGCGTGAGCCGTAGCGTTGACTTCACGCTTCAAGATCTGCTCGGCACCCTTGACAGCCAGGTCAGCCACCTGAGCGCGCAATTGTTCGCGTGCTTTCGACAGTTGCTGTTCGGCGTCCGACTGGGCTTGCGCAATGATACGCGCAGCTTCAGCTTGTGCATTTTGCTTGATCTCTTCAGCAACCAGCTGCGCGCGCTTTTCAGCGTCCGCAACGCGTTGCGACGCTTCTTCACGTGCACTGTTCAATGCCTCTTGCGCACGCTTTTCAGCGACAGCCATCGAAGCTTGACCTTGATCGGCCGCAGCCAATCCATCCGCGATTCGTTTGGCACGCTCATCCAGCGCACTGTTCAGCGCTGGAAATACGAACTTCATCGAGACCCAGACCAACACCGCGAAGGTGATCATCTGGCCGATGAGCGACATATTGATGTCCATACCTTTGCTCCTGACTAAAAGTTTCTCCTAGGATTGGAGCGAATTACTGAGCAACAGCAGCCATCAATGGAGCCAGGAACGGGTTAGCGAACGTGTACAGCAGAGCGATACCAACGCCGATCATCGAGATAGCATCCAGCAGACCAGCGATAACGAACAGTTTGGTTTGCAGTTGTGGCATCAGTTCTGGTTGACGTGCCGAAGCTTCCAGGAATTTACCACCCAAGATAGCGAAGCCCAAAGCGGTACCGATTGCGGCCAGGCCGATGATGATTGCTGCTGCCAGAACGGTCATGCTTTGTACTTGTGCGATCAGAGCTTGCATAAAATTCTCCTAAATTTAAAAACGAAAGGTACTAACAAAAAAACAAAATATAAAGTTGCTGATTAATGCTTCTCAACCGCAAGGCTCAGATACACAACCGTCAACGCCATAAACACAAAAGCTTGCAAAGTTACAATCAAGATATGGAAAATTGCCCATGGACCACCCAACGCCCACTGTGCCCACCAAGGCAACAACGCGATCAAGATGAAAATCAGTTCGCCGGCATACATATTGCCGAACAGTCGCAGCGACAGGGAGATCAGTTTCGCAACCAACTCAACCATTTGCAGCAAGAAATTAATTGGTGCCAACAAGATCGTGCCGATGATGCCGCTTGCGTGGAACGGCGCGGTGAACAATTCCTTGATCCAGCCGCCCAGGCCCTTGGCCTTGACGGAAAACGCGATAATACACAGAACCACCGACAACGACATGCCAAAAGTATGGTTCACGTCGGCGGTTGGCACCACGCGCAGGTTATATACGCCAAACCAGCTCAAAATCATCGGCAGCAAGTCAACTGGCAAGAAGTCCATCGCGTTCATCAGCCAGACCCACACGAAAATCGTGATGGCCAGCGGTGCGATGATCTTGCTTTTTGCGTGAAAGGCCCCATTAATGGTTTCATTGACCATTTCCATGATCATTTCGACGAAGTTCTGCAGCTTGCCGGGAACACCGGCCGTCGCGCGGCGCGAAGCCATGTAGAAAACGGCAAGGAAAACAAAGCCCAGAATGGCAGAAATCCAGAAGGTATCCAGATTGAAGGTGCCAGTGGCACTTTTCAAGTGGGTCAAATGGTGACTGATGTATTCTGTGGCGTTGGCCGGGGCAGCATGGCCCGCTTCAATAGCGTGTTCTGTGGTCATAATGAATTTAGATTTGTCGTTTCAGAGCACAACAGGCCCCAAAACCAATGATTAAACAGCGAGCAATGAAAACCAGTATGCTAAGGTTGCCACCGCGAAACCCAAGATCAGCCATAACCAGGCGGCCGACTTAAACAACACCAGTGCCAATATAAACAGCACCGCTGTGATAAATATTTTCATCACTTCTGCGCGCAAATGCGCCCGGAATGCCATTTTAGCGTCGCTAGAACCGCGAACCACCAACATGGCATATACCAGGCTACCGATGACTGCGATAGCACCGCCGTATGCGGCGGACCAGCCTCTGACACTGCCACCGAAAAACAGGGTGACTGTGGCAAAACTGATAGCGATTGCTAACTGCAATGCAACTACTTTGTAGACGGGTTTGGCAATACTTTGTTGTGAATCACTCAATTGCCAGGTTCCCAGAAAAATCTACACACGCAAAGACACGGGATTATAGTTGGCTTTGATCTATAGAGTCAAACGTTGCTGCGCCGCAGCAGGGCGATTGCGGCGTGAAACTGACGCTTTACCGACTATTCCCTGTCACTTGCACCACCATATGGCAAAGTTGCTTGTCTGGCCGATTTCTGGCGTGTTAACAAGCAATCCCGTGGTAGATCCGGGAAGTATGGCCAGATTGTCTGCACGCATACTCCCCAGATTTTTGCAACTTGCTATTTAACCACGCAAGCGGGTCAGCACGCCATCGAGCACGTCAAGATCGGCAAAATCGATCACCAGTTGACCACGGCCTTTGTTGCCCATTTTAAATACCACGGGTGTGGCTAGCGTATCGGACAACTCTTCTTCCAGGCGCGCGATGTCGCCGGACTTTTCCTTTTGCCGCGGTTCGACGGGATTGGTCGCTTCCTCGACGGTGCGCGTCACCAGCTTTTCCGTTTCGCGCACCGACAAGCGTTTGGCCACGACCTGGTTAGCCAAGTTGATCTGGCTGGCTGGATCGACCGCCAGCAAGGCACGCGCATGGCCCATGTCGATATCACCGGCCATCAACATGGTCTGCACGGGACTGGCCAGGTTCATCAGGCGCAACAGGTTCGACACCGCACTGCGCGAGCGTCCCAGCGCAGTGGCCGCTTGCTCATGCGTAAAATTGAAGTCAGCGATCAGGCGGTGGATACCTTGCGCCTCTTCCAGTGGATTAAGGTCTTCGCGCTGGATATTCTCAATCAGCGCCATGGCCGCGGCGGCCAAGTCGTCCACATCGCGCACCAGCACCGGCACTTCCGTCAAGCCCGCCAACTGCGAGGCGCGGAAACGGCGTTCACCAGCGATAATTTCATATTTAATCACACCGCTCAGGGTGTCTTGCCCGATCGGGCGCACCAGGATGGGCTGCATCAATCCTTGCGCCTTGATCGAAGCGGCCAATTCGTTCAGGGCTCCCTCGTCCATGCGCGTGCGCGGTTGGTACTTGCCAGCTTGCATTTGTGACACGGGTAAGCTGGAGGGTTGATGCGTGTCCGGACTGGCGAAATCGCCGCCGCCGCCCAGGAGGGCGTCGAGTCCGCGACCCAGTCCTTTTAATTTTTTCGTAGCCATGCTGTCCTAATAATCTTATCTATATTGCTATTTGCCTTTAACCCAACGGCAAGTGCTGGGGTCAGACCCGCCGGGTCTGACCTCGGGCTTGTTTACATATGTTTGATACGTTCGACCATCTCGGCGCCAAAGGCGATATACGCCTGGGCACCTTTCGAACTAGGGTCGAAGGTCACGCCTGGCAAGCCGTACGATGGCGCTTCGGCCAGTCGCACATTGCGCGGAATGATGGTTTTGAAAACCTTGTCGCCGAAGTGCTGCTCCAGTTGCGCAGACACTTGTTGCGATAATGTCATGCGCGGATCGAACATCACGCGCAGCAAGCCGATGATCTTCAAATCCGGGTTCAGATTGGCGTGCACCTTCTTGATGGTGTTGACCAGATCGGACAAGCCTTCGAGCGCGTAGTACTCGCACTGCATTGGAATGATCACACCATGCGCGGCGCACAGGCCATTCAAGGTCAACATCGACAGTGCCGGAGGGCAATCAACCAGGATGAAGTCGTATTCGCTGTCCACTTCGGCCAGCGCTTCCTTCAGGCGGCGTTCGCGGTTATCCAGTTCGACCATCTCGACTTCTGCACCGGCCAGTTCGCGGTTCGACGGCAAGACATCGAAGCGCCCTGCTTCCGAACGTTGGCGTGCCGTCTTGACATCGGACTCGCCCAGCATGACTTCATAGGTGGACGCCTTCAAGCCGGCCTTGTTGATGCCGGCCCCCATGGTCGCATTGCCCTGCGGGTCGAGGTCGACCAGCAGCACGCGCTGGTTCAGCTTGGCCAGACCGGCGGAGAGATTGACGCTTGTTGTGGTTTTACCAACACCACCCTTTTGATTTGCTACACAAAAAATTTTGGCCATGTATCTTCTAGTCGTAAAGAAATGCAAACTTCATCGTGCGCCCCGGCATCCGACCGAAACGATTTATATTGTTTATTTTATTTATACTATTTATATGGTATAAATTGTTTATACGGTTTATACGGTTTATATAATTTATACCGTATAAATTGTTTATACTATTTATACCATTTAATTTACCAGCCCTTACAATCTTGCTATAAAGATCAGATGACGCTCCGCATTTAGCCCTGGCACCTGGATAGGCCGTAATTGCGTTATTTGCCAGTCTGCCGGCAGTCGCTCGCGCTCGTCTGGTGGTGCCACCCCTTTCAAGGCGATGAATTGCCCCCCCTCGGCCAGCACATGGTTCGACCAGTTGACGAAATCGGACAGGTCGGCAAAAGCGCGCGAGGTGATGACATCGAATTTCTGCTGCACTTCCAGCTGTTCCACGCGCTTGGTGTAGACGGTGACGTTGGCCAGACCCAGTTCGGCCTTCACTTGCGTCAAAAAAGCCGTCTTCTTATGCACCGTGTCGATCATCGAGACTTTCACATCGGGCCGCGCGATAGCCAGCACCATGCCCGGCAAACCGCCACCGGCGCCCACGTCGAGCACGTTTTTCGCGTCTGCGAACGCTGGCACGGCGGCCAGCGAATCGAGTACATGCAAGGTCAGCATCTGCATGGGATCGCGCACCGACGTGAGGTTGTAGACGCTGTTCCATTTGGCCAGCAAGGCCAGGTAGTCGAGCAGTTGTTCCGTCTGATCCGCGCTCAGGTCCAGCTCCAGCGCGGCGATGCCTTCATTCAAAATGGGGGCCAGTGCGGCCCGGTCAAACTGCTTCATTCAACAACCTCGTCCTTTAAAGTGGTAGTCTGCGCGGCACCGAAACCACGCTTTTTCAAATGCACCAGCAGCAGCGAAATCGCCGCCGGGGTCACGCCGGAAATGCGCGATGCCTGGCCCAGGGTTTCAGGGCGCTGCTTGTCGAGTTTTTGCCGTACTTCGACCGACAACGCGCCGATATCGAGATAGTTGAAACCGACTGGCAGGGCCAGGTTTTCATAGTGTTCATGACGCTCGATTTCCTTGCTCTGGCGCTCGATATAGCCCGCATATTTGAGCTGGATTTCCACCTGCTCGCGCACGGCGGGATCTTCTACTCCGGGGCCGGCCAGGGCCTGGCCTTCCATGCCCGTCATGCTCATCAGGGTATCGTAGGCCACGTTCGGACGGCATAACAGGTCGGCCAGCGAATATTCGCGCTCGATGGCCTGGCCGACGATGCGTTCAGATTCGGCCGCCTCCAATATGCGCGGATTGACCCAGGTAGAACGCAGGCGCTGCAGTTCCAGCGCCACCGCTTCGCGCTTGATTTCGAAGGCTTGCCACTGGGCATCGCCGACGCAGCCCAGGGTGCGACCGATTTCCGTCAGGCGCATGTCGGCATTGTCTTCGCGCAGGCTCAAGCGGTACTCGGCGCGGCTGGTGAACATGCGGTACGGTTCCTGCACGCCCTGGGTGATCAGATCGTCAACCAGCACGCCAAGATACGCCTCGGAGCGGCCCGGTACCCAGGCTTCTTTGTCCTGCGTCAGCAAGGCTGCGTTCAGGCCGGCCAACATGCCTTGCGCGGCCGCTTCTTCGTAACCGGTAGTACCGTTGATCTGACCGGCGAAGAACAGACCAGCCACGGCCTTCGTTTCCAGCGACGCCTTCAAGCCGCGCGGGTCGAAATAATCATATTCAATGGCGTAACCGGGGCGCATGATGTGAGCGTTTTCCATGCCCTTCATCGATTGCACCAGGGCGATCTGCACATCGAATGGCAGGCTCGTGGAGATGCCGTTAGGATAGAACTCATGCGTCGTCAAGCCTTCCGGCTCAAGGAAGATCTGGTGCGAGTCCTTGCCCGAGAAACGGTGGATCTTGTCTTCGATCGAGGGGCAATAGCGGGGACCCACGCCTTCGATGACGCCCGTGTACATGGGGCTGCGATCGAGGCCGGCGCGGATAATGTCATGCGTCTGCGTATTCGTGTGCGTGACCCAGCAGGGCACCTGGCGCGGATGCATGGACGTGTTGCCCATCACCGAGAAGACGGGCACGGGATCGAGATCACCGGCCTGTTCTTGCATCACGGAAAAATCGATCGTGCGCCCATCGATGCGCGGCGGCGTGCCCGTTTTCAAACGCCCTTGCGGCAGTTTCAGCTCTTTCAGGCGGGCGGACAGCGAAATGGCGGGCGGGTCACCGGCGCGACCAGCCGAGTAATTATTCAAGCCCACGTGAATCTTCCCGTCAAGGAAAGTACCAGCCGTCAGCACCACGGCGCGCGCCAAAAACTTCAGGCCGATCTGCGTCACGGCGCCGACGACACGGTCGCCTTCGACGATCAAGTCGTCCACGGCTTGCTGGAACAGCCATAAATTCGGCTGGTTTTCCAGGCGTGTACGGATGGCGGCTTTGTATAAAATGCGGTCAGCCTGGGCGCGCGTGGCGCGTACTGCCGGACCTTTCGAAGAGTTCAGGATGCGGAACTGGATACCGGACTCGTCGGTGGCAATTGCCATCGCACCGCCCATGGCATCGACCTCTTTAACCAAATGGCCCTTGCCGATGCCGCCAATCGAGGGATTACACGACATCTGGCCCAGTGTCTCAATATTATGCGTAAGCAATAGCGTCTTCTGCCCCATGCGGGCGGAAGCGAGGGCCGCCTCGGTACCGGCGTGACCACCACCGACAACGATAACGTCGAATTCTGTAGGAAATAACATAATTAATAGGTAACAGTGCAAGTAAAAATGCGGGAAGAGAGCCCGATTATAGAGTCTTTTTGCGAGCGTAACCTTCCATGGGCCAATTTTTGCTTAATTTTTACTCCGCAGTAGAGCGGAAGAGGGCATTTCTGTTTCACGTGGAACACGCACCGGACTCGCGTGTGCACCGTCATCCCCCTGCTGTACGCCATCCGCTGCCAGCGGCCTTCCACTCTCTCCATCCTGCCCATCCTGCTCATCCTGCTAAATAGCGAGGTCGTCCTCCTGAAGTCTAGGAATGCGAACGTCAGCGAACTTGGTTTGCCGGTTCTCTTGGCCGTCATGGACTTTTGGAGGATATTGGCCTTCGGCCGGTCATCCGATAGGCAACACGGCATTGATGGATGCCCCCGTTCCCGTTCCACGTGAAACACACGCGGGACGGAAAAGCGGAGTAAGCTTGGCACATGACTCGACTGCCAGGAGTATGCATGCCCGCCTTCCAGTTCCGCACCGTGCCGCATCTGATCGTTGCGCCAGGCGCCGCCACCCAACTGGGCGCGCACGTCGCCCATCACTTCCCCACCGTGCGCCGCGCGCTGCTCGTCACCGACGCTGGTTTTCTAGGTACGGGACTTGCAGATGATCCGCTGCATAGCTTGCGAACGGCAGGCATTGACGTGCATGTCTTTTCCGATGTGCAAGCGGATCCGTCGGAAGCGGTCGTGCTTGCAGGCGTGAGCCGAGCCCAAATGTTTCACGTGGAACTCATCATCGGTCTCGGTGGCGGCAGCTCGCTGGACGTGGCCAAACTGGTCGCCGTGCTGGTAGCAGGACACCAGGATCTGGCGCAACTGTATGGCATCGGTAATGTCCACAGCCAACGCCTGCCCCTGGTGCAATTACCCACTACGGCAGGCACAGGTTCCGAAGTGACGCAGATTGCCATCGTCACCACAGGCGCCAGCAGCAAGATGGGCATAGTCGCGCCGCAACTATATGCGGACTTGGCCATCCTCGATGCCAAGCTGACCCTGAGCTTGCCGCCCGCCGTGACAGCCGCTACCGGCATCGACGCCATGGTGCATGCGATCGAGGCGTACACCAGCCGCCTGCTGAAAAATCCCTTGTCCGACATGCTGGCTATCGAAGCCTTGTCGCTATTGTCCGGTAATCTGCTCACGGCCTGCCGCGATGGCAGCAACTTGCCGGCGCGCGAAGCCATGCTGCTAGGCGCCATGCTGGCCGGCCAGGCATTTGCCAATGCGCCCGTGGCCGCCGTGCATGCGCTTGCCTATCCCATTGGCAGCCTGTTCCACGTGCCACACGGCCTGTCGAATGCGCTGGTGCTGCCACACGTGCTGCGCTTCAATCTGTCCCACGCAGCGCCCCTGTATGCGCAACTGGCGAGCGTCGTGCAACCGGGCATCACGGGCAGCGAGAAAGCACGGGCCGAGGCCTTGATCGACGCCATGCAGGACATTAGCGCTGCCACCGGCATCGCGCGTACGCTGCGCGAAGTGGGCGTCATGACCAGCGACCTGGACCGACTCGCCGATGACGCCATGCTGCAGACGCGATTGCTGGGCAACAATGCGCGCGTTGTCACACGCAAGGATGCCCGCGCCATCTATGCGGCAGCGCTATGAGACTCAGTTGGGTACATCCACCACCGTGCCCGTCACGCTGATCGCATTACCCGCCAATGGCGTTGCCGCTATCGCTGGCACGTTGACATTCGTGATCAAGGTCGACGCGTCAGCGCGTGTCACCGCGCGCACCACCTGCGAGGGCGGCAACGCTTGCTTGGCAGACAAATGCGCAAACATCGCGTCGAGTGCCCGGTTCAGGTACACATGCAAGGGCACGATCAGGGTCGGCAAGGCGCTGCTGAAGGAATCGAAGTGGTTGGCGTTAGTCACCTCCACATAGCGCAGTTTGCTGTTGCTCCCTTCCACGGCCGCGTTCAGGCCAAGATAGGCGCGCGAAGCTTGATTGACGGGAATCAGGGTATCGCTGCGGCCATGCACGATGATGGCTGGCTTGCCATGCAATTTTCCGCTGGCAGCTACTTCGGCCATGCCTGCCCGCACGCGCACGCTTTGCCCTTCCAAGGTGCCCTGCAAGTTGGCGCCGCTGACGGCATCCTTGCCTATCGCCAAGCTGCGCAGGCACAGAAATCCATCGAGCGACTGGTCCGCAATGTTGCTTGAGGGCGACACGCCAGCCGTGTAGCCCTTGGTGCCGCCCACGCTGTTCTCGTAGACGACACTGCCCGGTATACCGTTTTGCGCCGCAAAACTGGCCGCCTTTTGCACCGAGGTAAAAGGAATCGGATTAGCGCTGCCATCGGTCTGTGCAAACGTGAAACCGCATACCTTGTCGGTCACGGAAAATTTTCCATAAGCATAGGCGTACGTCACGGCCACCAGGATATTCGTGCCCGCATGCGCGGCCTGCAGCGGATCGGAATCGACCAGCCAGCCATACGCGCGCAAGCGTTGCTTCGCATCCGCTTGCTGCGCCGCCAGGTCGGCGCCGTTCAACAGCCCCTTGGTAAGCAGCGCCGTGCAGCGTCCCGCATTACTGGCGACGGAAGCCACGCAAGGCTGATACAAGGCTGCATAGGTAGCGTAGTCGAACAACGCGCGGCCCGGATTGGCAAGCTGCACTCCGCCTTGCCGCACGCTGTAAGCACTAGACGCCGCCGGCTGAATCTGCGGCTCACTGGCGACGACGCCGCTGATCAAGTCCTGCGTATCGTGTTGCGCCGCCAGCAGGGCCGAGCCGGCACCGTTGGAAATGCTCGATGCTATCGTGATGGTGTTCTTCGGCGTCAACCGCACGATGCGCGAACTGCCGTCGCGCGCCAGTACGCCATAACGTTGGTTCAAGACGTAATACGCCATCTCGACCGCCTGCAAGGTCACCTTGCCCCAATCCTTCTCCGGGTTTTGCTGCGAGTGCGCATGCTTGAAGGCGATACGGTTCGGATAGGCGCTAGACCAGGCCAGCCGGTCGGCATCGCTCAAGTCGGGCACGAAGAGTGCATTCTTGCCGGCAGCCACCCTGCCCGCGCGCGCGCCGTTCTGCAAATTGACGCTGTCGTCTTCAAACACATACAGCCCTGTGCCGGAACCTTTGTCCGCATACGCCACGGCGCAGCCCTTCTTCAAACCCCACTCGCCCGAACTGCCGATGGCGCCATAGATGCCGCGCGAGCCGCTCGATGTACCCGTGACGATGCAGGCACGCTCGGGATCGAAGCTGGCCGGTACCTGCACCATCAAGCTGACATTCTTCTTGCCCGTGCCATCGTCGGCATAGGCGATGTATTCACTGCCGGCTACCAGGCCCTCGCCCGCGCCCACGTTTCCCGACGCATCGACGTTCGGGCCATACAGGGTGCCATAGCCGCTGTTGGCGGCAATATCGAGCACGGCGCGATAATTGGCGTAGATGGCATTGCGGCGCAGTTCGAGCGGCGTCGGCTGCTCCGCATTCGCATACGCGGGCATGGCGCCCGCCAGCCCCGTCTTGCCCAGACCTGCCGTGAGTAAATCGTTCGTCTTGCCGTCGTAATCAGCGCGCGTGATCACGCCCAGGTAGCTGGGCAATTGATTCAGTTCTTCCGCTGCATGGTCGCTGCCGCAGCCTGCCAAGGCCAGCATGGCGCACAAACCCATGCCAGTGCCCGCCCGCGTGATCGTGATCATCGTTTGCATGGAGCTTCTCTCCGTTCTAGTAACAGTGGGTGCAGAATGAAAAACGCCGGACTATCTGAACTGACCCCAATAAGTTGGACACCAACCTATTGGGGTTTTTCATGTCGAAGTACGCAGAACAGTTCAAGCTGGCAGTGGTCAAGCAATACCTTGCCGGCGCGAGTGGTTTCCAATTCTTGGCGAACCAGCATGGTGTTCCTTACTCCATGGTTCGCAAGTGGGTGGGACTATTTCGCCAGCATGGTGAGGACGGCTTGCGAAAGAAGTTCAGCCACTATGATGCAGACTTCAAGCTTTCGGTATTGCAACATATGTGGGCCAATGACTTGTCTTATGGCAAGACTGCTGCAGTTTTCAATATTCGGCATCATGCCGCCGTGGGCGTATGGGAGCGCTGCTATCATACGGGCGGTATAGACGCCCTCATGCCACGTCGCCGTGGCAGACCCACGAAAATGCCCAGCCCTCCAGACACAAAGCCATCTTTGCCCGTTAATGATTCAGAGCGTACCCACGAGGAGTTGGTCGCAGAGGTGAATCAGTTGCGCATGGAGGTGGCCTACCTAAAAAAGTTGCGGGCCTTAGTTCAATCACAGCAGCTACCGCAGGCGACAGCACGCAAAAAGCGCAAGTAATTATTGAACTAAGGCAGCACTTTCCCCTGGCTGGCCTGCTCAAGCTGGCCGGCTTGGCGCGCAGCACTTTTTACTATCAACAGAAGGCGGCGCAGGTCTGCGACAAGCATCAGGAACTGAAAAAGCAGATTGGCATCATCTTTGCCCTCCATAAGGGGCGCTACGGCTATCGGAGGGTCACAGCGGCGATTCGGCAGCTGGGCGAAAAGGTCAACCACAAGACCGTTCAAAGCATGATGGGCAAGCTCGGTCTCAAGTCACTGGTGCGGCCAAAGAAATACCGTTCGTACAAAGGCGAAGTAGGCCACGCTGCCCCTAACGTTCTGAAGCGGCAATTTGATGCACCATGCGCCAATCAGAAATGGGTCACCGACGTGACGGAATTCAATGTCTCTGGCGAGAAGCTGTATCTATCTCCGGTGATGGACTTGTACAACGGCGAAATCGTTGCATTTGAGACCGCCAGGCGGCCAGCGTTCGAACTGGTGGGTGTCATGCTCAAGAAGGCGCTGGCGAAGCTTAAAGCGGGCGAGAACCCCATTCTTCATTCGGACCAGGGATGGCAAGGCCGAATGCCTGCGTATCAGCGGGCGTTGCGGAACAAGCACGTTGTGCAAAGCATGTCGCGTAAGGGCAACTGCCTCGATAACGCGGCAATGGAGAGCTTCTTCGCAGTGCTGAAATCGGAGTTCTTTTACCTGAACAAATTCAGCAGCGTCGAAGAGCTACAAACCGGCATCAAGAAATACATTCACTACTATAATCACGACCGTATTAAGATGAAACTAAAAGGGCTGAGTCCCGTGCAATACAGAACCCAGCCCTTGGCCGCCTAACAAACTTAACCGTCCAACTTTACGGGGTCAGTTCACTATCGGTCCGGCGTTGCTTGAAAATCAGACAGCGGCTTTGGCAGCCCTGCCGCCGAAGCGCGCAATGGCTTCGCCGACGATGCCGCGCCGGAACAGCAAGACGCAAATGACAAAGATCACGCCAGTGACCATACCCACCGATTCGCCCAGAGTGCCAAACCACTCGATACCCGTGTGCGTGGCCAGATACGTGCCAACATCGCCCAACTTGTTTTCCAGCGCGATGATCAATACTGCGCCAAGGATGGGACCGGACAGCGTGCCCATGCCACCGACCAAGGTCATCAGCACGACCAGGCCGGACATGCCCCAGTAGACATCGGTAAGGGTTTCAAAGCCCAGCACCAGCGTCTTGGTGGCGCCGGCCAGTGCCGCCAGCGAGGCCGACAGCACGATGGCCATCAGCTTGTACTTGTTGACGTCGTAACCGAGCGAGATGGCGCGCGGTTCATTTTCCTTGATGGCCTTGAGTACTTGGCCGAACGGCGAGTGGATGGTGCGCACGATCAGGGCAAAGCCGGCGATGAAGATGGCCAGCACCACGTAGTACAGCACCGTGTCATTAGCCAGGTCTATCATGCCCAACAAGGTTCCACGTGGAACACCCTGCAAGCCATCCTCGCCACCGGTGAACGGCAGGCGCAAGGCAAGGAAGTACACCATCTGCGCCAGCGCCAAGGTGATCATCGTAAAGTAAATGCCTTGACGGCGGATCGCCAGGCCGCCGATCACCAGGCCTAGCAAGGCTCCCGTGGCAACGCCAGCCAGCAAGCCCAGTTCCGTTGGCCAACCCCAGGTGCGCAGCGCGTAGCCGGTCACATAGCCGGCACCGCCAAAGAAGGCGGCATGACCGAACGACAGCAAGCCGGTATAGCCGATCAGCAAGTTAAAGGCGCAGGCAAACAGGGCAAAGCACAATAACTTCATCAGGAAGACGGGATAACCGTAAAACGGCGCCGCCAACGCCAGCAGCAAGGCAATGGCGTAGCCTACATTCTTATTCATCGTGGTAGCTCCAATACATGACTGATGAGGATTACTTTTCTTTGCCGAACAGGCCGGCGGGACGCAGCAGGAGCACGATGACCATCACCACGAACACCACGGTGGCCGAGCCTTCCGGGTAGAACACGCGAGTCAGGCCCTCGATCACACCCAAGCCCAGGCCCGTCAAGATGGAGCCCATGATGGAACCCATGCCGCCGATCACCACCACGGCAAACACGACGATGATCAGGTTCGAGCCCATCAGCGGCGACACCTGAATGATGGGCGCCGCCAGCACGCCGGCGAAACCGGCCAGTGCCACGCCAAAGCCATACGTCAGTGTCACCATCAGCGGCACATTGATGCCGAACGCTTCCACCAATTTCGGGTTTTCCGTGCCGGCCCGCAGGTAGGCCCCCAATTTGGTTTTTTCAATGACGAACCAGGTGGCCAGGCACACGGAGAGCGAAGCGATCACCACCCAGGCGCGGTAGTTCGGCAATATCATGAAACCCAGATCGGTTGCGCCAGCGAGCGCTTCAGGCACGGCGTACGGCTGGCCCGAAACGCCATAGAAGGAGCGAAACACGCCTTCCATGATCAGGGTGATGCCAAAAGTCAGCAGCAAGCCATACAGGTGGTCGAGCTTATACAGCCAGCGCAGCATGGTTTTTTCGATCACGATGCCGACCAGGCCGACCAGGATCGGGGCAATGACCAGCATGGCCCAGTAATTGATGTCGAAGTAACTGAGGCCCATCCAGGCCAGAAAGGCGCCCATCATGTACATGGCGCCATGCGAGAAATTAATGACATTAAGCAAGCCGAAGATGACGGCCAGACCGAGGGACAACATGGCATAAAACGAGCCGTTGACAAGACCCAGCAGCAGCTGGCTCATCATCGCTTGTAATGGAACGCCGAAAATTTCCATGGCATCACAGTATAAAAAGCACCGCCACAGGACGGTGTCATATCAAGGGAAACACGCCACCGCAGACCAGGCTGGCGCGGCGGCGCAAGGCGAACCCTGCGCGCAAAGAGCGTACAGGACAGAGCGCCCGCGCAGTGGCGGGCAAGCTGTAGATATTGCTACAGCCTTACTTCCACAGGGAACACTTCGATTCGGCCTTGGTCACAAACGCTTGCGCACCAGGCACGGTGGCGACCACCTTGTAGTAATCCCACGGGTATTTCGACTCGGATGGCTTCTTCACTTCCATCAGATACATATCGTGCACCATGCGGCCATCGGGGCGCACTTCGCCATTGTGGGTAAACATATCGTTGATTTTGGTCTTTTTCAGGTGGGCCATGACCTTTTCGGTGTCGTCCGTGCCCAGCGCCTTGACGGCATTGAGGTAGTTCGCCGCAGCCGAATAGTCGGCCGCCTGCAGCATCGACGGTTCCTTCTTCATCTTTGCGAAATAGCGTTTCGACCAGGCGCGCGTTTCCGCATTCAAGTCCCAGTACCAGCCGTCCGTCAAGTACATGCCTTGCGTCAGGTTCAAGCCCAGCGAATGGATGTCATTGATGAAGATCAGCAAGCCGGCCAGCTTCATCGTTTTCGTCAAGCCAAACTCATTGGCAGCCTTGATGCTGTTGATGGCATCGCCGCCCGCATTGGCCAGGCCCAGAATCTGCGGCTTGGCAGCCTGCGCCTGCAACAGGAACGAGGAGAAATCCGAGGCGCCCAACGGATGCTTGACGCTACCGAGTACCTTGCCGCCAGCCGCCTTGACGACCTCGGCCGTGTCTTTTTCCAGCGAGTGGCCAAACGCGTAATCGGCCGTCATGAAATACCAGCTCTTGCCGCCCTGCTTGACGATAGTGCCGCCCGTCCCGCGCGCCAGCGCTACCGTGTCGTAGGCGTAATGCACGGTGTAAGGCGTGCATTCTTCATTCGTCAGGCGCGAGGAACCGGCGCCGATGGCGATGAAGATTTTTTTCTTTTCCGCCGCAACCTTGGCCATGGCCAGGCTGGCACCGGAGTTGGTACCGCCGATCAGCATGTCGACGCCTTGCTGGTCAAACCACTCGCGCGCCTTCGAGGCGGCGATGTCGGCCTTGTTTTGATGGTCGGCAGAGATGAATTCCACCTTTTTTCCGGCCAATACCACGCCGGCATCGGCGATCGCCATCTTGATGGCTTCGGCGCCACCGAGGCCGTCGACGTCGGAATACACGCCGGACATGTCGGAAATGAAGCCGATCTTGATGGTGTCACCCGATACCTGGGCGTGCGCGGCGCTGGACAAGCCCAGTGCCGACAAGGTACACAGAGTGGCAGTGGCAATGGCGATAGCGTTACGTTTCATAGTGTCTCCGTTGGGATTATTGTTGGCTATTTAAACGATTGCTCGATGACGATACGGAACTACATGGGCATTACACGCCAAGCAGCTCGGTCAATACCGGCATCTTGGCTTCCAGTTCGGATGCAGCAAAAGTCTCGACAATCTGACCGTGCTCCATCACATAAAACCGGTCCGCCAGCGGTGCGGCAAACCGGAAATTCTGTTCCACCATGACAATGGTGTAACCTTTCGCTTTCAGGGTGGTGATCATGCGCGCCAGCCCTTGCACGATGACAGGTGCCAAGCCTTCGGATATTTCATCGAGCAGCAGCAGGCGCGCACCGGTGCGCAAGATACGCGCCACGGCCAGCATCTGTTGTTCCCCGCCCGACAGGCGCGTGCCCTGGCTGTGGCGGCGCTCCTGCAAATTTGGGAACATGGCATAGATTTCCTCGACCGACATGCCCTTCTCGCCGCTAGCCAGAGTCGGCGGCAACATCAGGTTTTCCTCGGTCGACAGCGATGAAAAAATACCGCGCTCTTCGGGACAATAGCCGATGCCCAGGTGGGCGATTTTGTGCGTGGGCAAACCTATTGCTTCAACACCATTGACTTTGATGGAGCCCGTGCGTGCGCCCGTCAAGCCCATGATGGCGCGCAAGGTGGTTGTCCGTCCGGCGCCATTGCGGCCCAGCAAAGTCACCACTTCGCCCTGCCCTACTTTCAGATTCACGTCGTGCAAGATGTGCGATTCACCGTACCAGGTGTGCAGTTGTGTAATTTCCAGCGCCGGCGTGCCTGTCTTCGATTGCGTCGTCATCAATGCGCCCCTTCCAGCTCGGCGTGGGTGGTGCCCATGTACGCTTCCATCACCTGTGGATTACGCGACACTTCCGCATAACTGCCTTCGGCCAGCATGGCGCCGCGCTGCAGGACAGAAATCTTGTCGCAAATGCCGGAGACCACGCTCATATTGTGTTCCACCATCAGGATGGTGCGCCCAGCCGACACCTTTTTGATCAGTTCCGTCACACGATGCACGTCTTCATGACCCATGCCCTGCGTCGGCTCGTCGAGCAACATCATTTCCGGCGCCATTGCCAAGGTGGTGGCAATTTCCAGCGCCCGCTTGCGGCCATACGGCATATCGACCGTGATGGTGTCGGCAAACTCCGCCAGGTCGACTTCGGCCAGCAAGGCCATGGCACGGTCGTTGAGCTGGCTCAGGGAACGTTCGCTTTTCCAGAAATGAAAGGAAGTGCCCAGCTGGCGCTGCAAGCCGATGCGCACATTTTGCAGCACGGACAAATGCGGGAAAACGGCGGAAATCTGGAAGGAACGAATCACGCCCATGCGGGCGATTTGCGCCGGTTTGGCAGCCGTGATGTCTTTCCCATTGAACAGGATCTGTCCGGAAGTGGGGATCAGGAATTTGGTGAGCAAGTTGAAGCACGTGGTCTTGCCGGCGCCGTTGGGACCGATCAAGGCATGAATATGACCGCGCTCTACCTGCAGGTTCACCTCGCTCACTGCGGTGAATCCCCTGAATTGCTTGGTCAAATTTCTTGTTTCCAAGATGACGTTTGACATCATGTCTCCTAGTTGTACTTTTTGTACTATTTAGTCATTTTTATAATACACAACTTAAATTTAACGCACAATACAGTATAACTACGGGGAATTTTCGCCAGCCCGAATGGCGCAAAGCCATGCTGGCACGTGCTCATTTCCAGGCCGCATGTATCATTTGCGCTGCTTTTTCCGCGATCATCACGGTCGGTGAGTTGGTATTACCAGAAGTAATGTACGGCATGATGGAAGCATCGACGACGCGTAAACCTGCCACGCCGAGCACGCGCAATTGGCTGTCGACGACGCTCGATGCATCGCTGGCAAGGCCCATGCGGCAAGTGCCCACCGGGTGAAAGATGGTGGTGCCGATCTGGCTGGCCGCCTGCGCCAGTTCTTCCTCGCTCTGGAATTGCAAGCCAGGCTTGTATTCCTGCGGCGCAAATTTTTTCAAGGCGGGCGCGGCGGCAATGGCCCGCGTCAGGCGCAAGGCGTCGGCCGCCACGCTAAGATCGTGCTGCGTACTGAGGTAATTAGGCACGATGTTTGGCGCTGCATAACTGTCGGCACTGGCGATTTGCACATGGCCGCGCGAGGTGGGGCGCAAATTGCATACGCTGGCGGTAAACGCGGGAAACGTGTGCAGCGGCTCGCCGAATTTGTCGAGCGACAAGGGCTGCACATGGTATTGCAGATTCGGCGTGGCTTGCTGCGGATCGGACTTGGCAAACGCACCCAGTTGCGACGGCGCCATCGACATGGGCCCGCTCTGAAACAAGGCATATTGCAAACCGATCTGCATCTTGCCCAGCAAATTGCCCGCCATTACGTTCAAGGTTTTCACGCCCTGCACTTTAAATACCATGCGCAGCTGAAGATGGTCTTGCAAATTGCCGCCCACGCCAGCGATATCGAGCACGGGAACAATGCCATGCTGCTGCAGCAAGGCGGCCGGGCCAATACCGGACAATTGCAACAATTGGGGTGAGCCGATGGCGCCCGCCGTGAGCAAGGTTTCCCGCTTGGCCGTCGCCTGCCACTGCGTGCCACCGCCGGTAAACACGATACCCGTGCAGCGCGCTCCCGTTGGCGTCGTTTCCAGCAGCAGACGTTCCACGTGACAACCCGTCATGATGGTCAGATTCGCACGGCGGGCGGCCGGTTTTAAAAATGCTTTCGACGTATTCCAGCGGATGCCGCGGCGCTGGTTGACGTCGAAATACGCGCTGCCGCTGTTGTCGCCGCCATTGAAATCACTGGTTTTTGGAATACCAACCTGCTGCGCCGCGTCGCGAAAAGCGTTCAAAATATCCCACGATAGCCGCTGTTTTTCCACCCGCCACTCGCCGCCCACGCCATGGTTTTCCGAGGCCCCGCCGTAGTGATCCTCGCTTTGTTTGAATAGCGGCAAGACTTTGTCCCAGCGCCAGGATGCATCGTCCGTCAAGTTGGCCCAGTGGTCGTAATCATTGGCCTGTCCGCGCATATAAATCATGCCATTGATGGAAGAACAACCGCCCAGCACTTTGCCGCGCGGATACATCAAGCTGCGCCCACCGAGTCCCGCCTCTGCCTGCGTGGCATACAACCAGTCTGTGCGGGGATTGCCGATGCAATGCAGATAGCCTACAGGGATGTGTATCCATACATAATCGTCCTTGCCACCCGCTTCCACGAGTAAAACGTTGGCGTCCTTGTCGCGTGTGAGCCGGTTGGCCAGCACGCAGCCTGCCGTACCGCCGCCCACAATGATGTAGTCGTATTCGCCTGCTGATTCCAATGAAGCTCCTTTTGGTATGCCATCAAGCTGTCGCGCGGCGTGTCTCCCCACCGCGTGCCTTTACCAGAGTCTGTCTTTCTTCATGCGTGCATAGCTGTTGCGCCACATTAAGATTACCACCAGTGCTGCACCAGGGCGACATTAATCGCCGCCAGCGACAGGAACAAACATGGCAGCGAGCAAAAAAACAGGGCAAAACGGCGGTCGCAGGCTGTGGATAAGCGTATGGATATCCACAGGGACGATATGTGCGTAAACGAAAAATTTTTTCGGCGGCGTTTTTTTGTTCAGAAACCATCCCACGCAGATACACCGCTTACTCAGCGCTTATCCGCACGCCAAGCACTTGTTTACAAGGATAAATCAAGACTTATCCACAGAAAATGTCAGCGTTAACTACTATTACTATTCTTGTATACGTACTTGTTAGGGTAAACCTGACGACACACACTTTGCTTGCCGTTCACCGTCAACGGCATCAGCCAACCTGTCTTCAAAAAAATGCGGGCAAGCTGCTTGTGCTGTCAAAAAAAACAGCCAACAACTGAGCGACGAAAACCAGCGCAACCGGCATCACGCACACAGCACTGCAAAACCGTTATGCAAAATGTCAACGTCAACATGCCTGAACAGGCACAGTGCCAGCATGCGGTTCGATGTAGAAAAAAGAGAGGATTTGCATCGACTGTGGATAAGTCACTTGATATCCACAGGATGACTTGTGAGTAAACACGAAGTTATGCGCAGGCCGGCATTTTATACAATTTTACTCCTCGCGTGATACAACGATTATGCACGTTTTATTTTTCGCGTAAACAGTTGATCCTGTTGAAAAAAAACGACTTATCCACAGAAAAAACTGCGTTTACTATTACTACTATTTTTATATATAGATTTATTGTAAATCAATGAAAAAAGCGGAAGTCCACGGATATTTCCAAAAAACATGCATAAAACGTCAAAGCCAACGACGACATCACGACCCACTACCAAACCGTCTGCCAAGAATCCACTCGATGCCAGCATTCGCGAAGGAACGACATTCGTGGTCGCTCAAGTCTGATTGCCAAACAAGCGTCAGAGCATGTGAAACAGGTCAAACATGCCACTACGGCAAAAAAAGCCCTGATTTTCGCTAGGCACTGTGGATAAGTGTCTGCATATCCACAGGACGAGATGTGGGAAAAGTCGTTCTTTGTCCACAGCTCAATTTTTATCCCAAACAAGTCCTACGTAGATACAATGCTTGTGCGCCTACTTTTTTGTGCGCTAAGTCGATGATTCTTCAACGATATACCGACTTATCCACAAAAAAACGAGCGTTTACTATCACTACTATTTTTATGTATACGTCTTTATTTAAAACACAGAGACAAACGCAAACGGTGGAAAAGTCGCCCAAACAGGTGTTTTCACCATAAAAACAGTCTTGCAATCCAAAAAACCTGTAAAGACAGCATGAATTCAAGCAAAAAAATGCGTTTAGGCATCATTAGTGCCTTACACGAAGAACAGCAGGGGCTGGTAGAAGCCATGCAAGGCCCCCAGAAGCGTTCGCACGGCATGCGTGACTTCACCCTAGGCACCCTCTGGAATATCCACGCTGTGTGCGTCCTGTCGCGTCTGGGCAAGGTTGCCGCTGCCATGACAGCGTCTATCCTTGTGGAAAAGTACGCAGTTACCCACATTGTCTTCACCGGCGTCGCCGGCAGCGCCGATCCACACGTCAACGTCGGCGATATCGTGGTGGCAGAAGCGCTGCTACAGCACGATATGGACGCGCGGCCTTTGTTTCCCCGCTTCGAAGTGCCGCTAACGGGCTTGCAACGCTTCGCCACGGATCTTGAGTTGAGTACGCAACTGGCCGGTGCGGCAAAAGATTTTTTGCGCGATGAACTTGCCAAAGTAATACAGGCGTCGGAAAGGCAAGAGTTTGCGTTACAGCACGCGCAAGTCCACCGCGGCTTGATCGCCAGCGGCGACCAGTTCATCAGCAGCGCCATGCACGTGAAACAGCTGAAAGCGGATATTCCCGATTTGCTGGCCGTCGAAATGGAAGGCGCCGCCGTGGCACAAGTGTGTTTTGAACTGGGCGTGCCGTTTACGGTCATGCGTACCATTTCCGATAACGCTAACGAAGAGGCGGCCGTCGACTTCATGCGTTTTGTGCAAACGGTCGCCTCGCCGTATGCGTTTGCCGTGATTCAAAGACTGTGTCAGCGCCTGGCGGGCTAACTCCTGGGCGTAGTGTAAAAAAGAGGGCAGAACCAATGGTTCTGCCCTCTTTTGTTAGCTGCCTGCTTAAATTTTAGACGCTGAGCATCATCAAACTCGCATTGCCGCCGGCTGCCGTCGTATTCACGCACAGCGCCCGCTCAGCGACCAGGCGCCACAGAGGGATGACACCCTCCTGGGTAGTGGCGATGGTGCCCACCAGAGCCCCTTCCAGGGACGCCAGCAGCGGTTTGAGCTGGCCAGCAAGGCTAGGCTCGATCATGGCGATCTGGAAATCATGCTTGATCGATGCCAGACTGCTGATGACCTGAATACGGTCCTTCAGCGCCGCAGGTAAATCGCCAGGGATCAGATCCGGCGATTGCGCCAGCACCAAAGCCTGGTTACCGGTGGCCAGTACGGCTGCCAATTGGTTCATCAGGGTGCCGGAGGTGGCCGCCGCGCACAAAATCGTGCCCCGTGCGGCAAAGCTCAGGGTATTGCGTTCACCGGTCGGGCCTGGCAAGACGATGGTGCTGCCCAGCAAAGTGATACGTGCATAGTCTTGCGCCAACTGCTCGACCTGGTCGTGGCCATGCATCTTTGCCCATACGGTCAGTGCATCCAATGCCGGCGGCGCCTGGCGCTGGTGCTGTGCGCCGGTCGGTGCATTGTGTTGCAGACGTTTCAGATACAGCGGGCCGCCCGCCTTCGGGCCCGTGCCCGATTTGCCTTCGCCACCGAACGGTTGCACGCCGACGACGGCGCCGACGATGTTGCGGTTGACATAAATATTGCCCACATGCGCGCGCTTGGTGATGAAGGCGATGGTTTCATCGATGCGCGTATGGATGCCCAGGGTCAAGCCGTAACCGCTGTCGTTAATCGATTGCACCAGTTGCGGCAGTTCGGAGCGTTTATAGCGGATCACGTGCAGCACGGGGCCAAAGACTTCTTGCGTCAATTGCGCCAGCGACTTAATTTCCAGCACGGTCGGGGCGACGAACGTGCCTTTCACGGTAGGCAAATCGAGCGAAAAATGGTTGATGGCGACGCTTTTCATCTTGTTGATGTGCGCCAGCAGATTGCTTTGCGCTTCTGCATCGATGACAGGACCGATATCGGTCGCCAGTCGGTCAGGATTACCTACGCGCAATTCCTGCATGGCGCCCTTGAGCATATGGATAGTCTTGTCGGCGATTTCCGACTGCAGGAACAGCACGCGCAAGGCCGAGCAGCGCTGGCCGGCGCTGTCAAAGGCCGACGACATGACGTCTTGCACCACTTGTTCCGGCAAGGCAGACGAATCGACGATCAAGGCGTTCTGGCCACCGGTTTCGGCGATCAAAGGAATGTCGATGCCTTCGGCCACGGCACGCGCAGCCAAGTTGCGGTTGATCAATTGCGCTACTTCTGTCGAGCCCGTAAAAATCACGCCTTTGACGCGCGCGTCATTGCACAGGCCGGCGCCGACGATTTCGCCACTGCCAGGCAGTAATTGCAGTGCACCGCGCGGCACGCCTGCCGCATGCAACAGTTGCACGGCGCGGTAGGCGATCAATGGCGTTTGCTCGGCCGGCTTGGCCAGCACCACGTTGCCTGCTGCCAGGGCGGCGGCCAGCTGGCCCGTAAAAATGGCCAGCGGGAAGTTCCACGGACTGATGCAGGTGACGGGACCGAGTGCCACGGTGTTCGGCGCATGTTCTACCTGCGCTGCGTAGTAGCGCAGGAAGTCGACGGCTTCGCGGATTTCCGCGATCGCGTTCGGCAAGGATTTACCCGCTTCGCGTACGGCCAGGGCCATCAGCTCGATGTGGTGCTCTTCAAACAGGTCGGCCGCGCGTAGTAACGCTTGTGCGCGGACCGATGGTTCTGTCGTTTGCCAGTTCATGGCGTAAGCGCTGGCGCTGGCCAGCGCCGTTTCTACGTCGGCCGGACCGGCTTGCATGACTTTGCCCACGACATCGTCGTGCTGGGCCGGATTATGCAGCAGCTGTGTAGGGCTATTGAGGCTGACGGCGCCATCGATCAACGGCGCTGCCTGCCATTGCTGCTGTTGCGCCAGGCCGGTGGCCAGCGTGCGCAAGGTGTCTTCATTCGACAGGTCCAGGCCGGCCGAGTTCCTGCGTTCGCTGCCAAACATGTCCAGCGGCAAGGGGATCGATGGATGCGGCAAGCCGCCCTGCAGACGTGCCTGCTCCAGAGGATCGCGGATCAGGCTATCGATGGCCACGCTTTCGTCGACGATCTGGTTGACGAACGAGGAGTTGGCGCCGTTTTCCAGCAAACGGCGCACCAGGTAGGCCAGCAGGGTTTCATGCGAACCGACGGGCGCGTAAATGCGGCACGGCTTGTCCAGGTTATCGGGACCGACGACTTGGTCATACAGGGTTTCTCCCATGCCATGCAGGCACTGGAATTCGTAGTCGGTAATACCGTCGCGCCGTGCCCAGGTGTAGATGGTCGACAAGGTTTGCGCGTTATGCGTGGCAAATTGTGGATAGATCAGGCTGCTGGCGTCGAGCAATTTTTGTGCGCACACAAGGTAAGAGACGTCCGTGTAGACCTTGCGCGTGTAGACGGGATAGCCGTCCTGGCCATCGACTTGCGCGCGTTTGACTTCCGCATCCCAATACGCGCCCTTGACCAGGCGCACCATGAACTTGCGGCCGCTGCGGTGCGCCAGGTCGATCAGGAAATCGATGGCGTAGGGGCAGCGTTTTTGATACGCCTGCACCACATAACCGATGCCTTCGAAGCCGGCCAGGTCTGCATCGAAGGCAAGTGCTTCCATCAGGTCCAGCGACAGCTCCAGACGATCCGTTTCTTCCGCATCGATGTTGAAGCCGATGTTGTACTGTTTGGCCAGCAACAGCAGCGCTTTGACTTTTGGCAATAATTCTTCCATGACGCGGGCCCGCTGGGCGCGGCTGTAGCGCGCGTGCAGTGCCGACAGTTTCACGGAAATGCCAGGGCCGTTGCGGATGCCGCGACCGTTCGACGCCTTGCCGATCGCGTGGATCGCGGTTTCGTACGAGGCGTAGTAGTTGGCGGCATCCTGTTGCGTCAGGGCCGCTTCGCCCAGCATGTCGTACGAGTAGCGGTAGCCGCGGGTTTCATTCTCGCGGCTGTTTTTCAAGGCTTCTTCGATCGTCTGGCCCGTGACGAACTGGTTGCCCAGCATGCGCATGGCCAGGTCGACACCTTTGCGTATCAGCGGTTCGCCGCCTTTGGCGATGAGCTTGCTCATGGCCGAGCCGAGGCCCGATTCGCTGCTGGTACTGACCAGTTTGCCCGTGATCAGCAAGCCCCAGGTGGCGGCATTCACGAACAGCGACGGCGATTCGCCCAGATGTTTGCGCCAGTCGCCCTTGCTGATTTTGTCGGCGATCAAACGGTCGGCCGTTTGACTGTCGGGTATACGCAACAGCGCTTCAGCCAGACACATCAATGCAACCCCTTCTTCAGACGACAGCGAGAACTCGTGCATCAGCGCATCGACGCCGGATGCGCGTGTGCGTTTGTGGCGCACGTTCGAGACCAGGCGGTGCGCCAGGGCTTGTCCCTCGGCCGTCGTTTCGGTGCTGCTGGGGCGCACTTGTTGCAACAGCCACTGCACGGCGGAAACCTCATCGCGCCTATAGGCGGCGGTGATGGCGGCGCGTTGTAGGGTCGCTTCGGGCAGGATTTCTGCCTGGAACGCAGCAAAAGGAATCGGGGTAAAAGCCGAGGGGCCTGCAGGGTGCATAAGTGCTCTTTACAAGGAAATGGGGACGAAAACCAAGGTAATTCTTGCTCTTTTTTTGTGCAAAAAAATACGCAAAGTCGGACGCTAAGATGATTTGATTGTAAAGGGGATTCTTGTGGATTAATTCTGGTAATACAGGGGACTAGCAATAGATAGTTTTTGATGCGACAATTTAACCAAATAATATTAATTTTGGGGGTGACGGTAATGCTGGACAAGATCAGTAAGAAAATCTTGATGGAATTGCAAAGCGATGGACGCATCAGCAATGTGGAGCTGGCCGCGCGCGTTAACCTGTCGCCGGCCGCTTGCCTGGAGCGCGTGCGCAAGTTGCACGAATCCGGTTACATCATGGGCTATACGGCACAGTTGAACCCGCAGCTGCTCGACGTGTCGCTGTTGGTGTTCATCGAAGTCGTGCTCGATCGCACGACGCCGGAAGTGTTTGACGCCTTCAAGCATAGCGTACAAATCATTCCAGAGGTACTCGAATGTCATATGGTCGCTGGCGGCTTCGATTACTTGGTCAAGGCACGCGTCAAGGACATGGCCGCCTACCGCGAATTCCTGGGCAAGACGCTGTTGCAGAAAGGTGTGCGCGAAACCCACACTTATGCCGTCATGGAAGAGGTAAAAAATACCACCAAATTGCCGATTAAGTGAGCGTATTGCAGCTAGCCAACTTTTATGATTGAGCTATCGGAGCAAATGTTGTAGGGTAGAGCTACAATTCTGCTATCCGGTAGCCGCCTGAAACGCCGCGCAGACGTCACGTTCAGGGTGCAAGGTGGGCAATCGTGCCCAGTCGCATACGGCTATAGCACGTTCCCCTGGGGACGTGACGGGTTCGTGCAGCGGGGGACAAATGAAGCAGTTGCAGCATCAGCTGGTGCGTATCCTTGTGTTGACCATCCTGGCAATGGCCGTGGCCTGTTGTCTGGTCTTTCTTCTGCTGCTTTTCGGCGGCGACCATCCGTATCTGATTGCCTGCTTGGCCGCTGCCATTGGCGCTGCGCTGCTGGCGTTCGACGGCCGCACGCGTGCTGAGCATGGCTTGCACCAGTTTGCCGACACGGTGGGCCAGGCCATCGACGCTATCATGATAGGCGCCGCAGAAACCTCGTACTTTGTCGATTCCGTCAAACAAAAGGTGGAACTCGATGTGCGCACCGCCAGTGAGATCGCCGACAGCTCCGCACAAAATGCCGTGACGACGGAAAAGATCGCCGCCAACGCGGAACGTGCCGCCAAGGTAGCTGCCGGCGTGCGCGTGGAAAGCGTGGCGGCGCGCGCCGAAGTGGACCAGGGCTTGCGCCGCATCAATAAGGCACGCGAGGAAGCGCAAGGCGCCTCAGGCACCATGCTGAGCTTGCAGGAAAAATCCAAGCGCATCACCGGTTTTACGGAAGCCATTTCCGATATTTCTGCACGCACCAATTTGCTGGCGCTGAACGCCGCCATCGAAGCTGCGCGCGCCGGTGAACACGGGCGCGGTTTTGCCGTAGTGGCCGGCGAAGTGCGGCAACTGGCGCAGCGCACCAAGGAAGCTTCCGATGAAATCAGCGTGATGGTGCGCGAAATCAATGAGCAGTCGGAAAAAGCGGCGCGCGGCATGAGTTTATTGGCGACGGGCGTGACGGAAGCGGCGCGCAATGTGGAAAGCGTGCATGCCTCGCTCACCCACATCGAGGAATCCTCGGGCGTGTCGGAAGACGAGATCGGGCAAATCGCCCATGCCTCGCGCGAACACGTCGATACGACGCAGCTGATCGCCGACGCCATCCTGAAAATCCGCGACAGCATGCTGTCGACGAATGTCGAATTGCCGCGCGCCACGCAGTCGGCCATGGCCCTGGCCGAGCGCGCCGAAGTGATCGCCGGCGCCCTGGGCGAATCGGGTGTGAGCACGCCGCACGATGAGATCCGTATCGCGGCACAGCGCGCCGCGCGCGAGGTGGGCAAACTGTTCGAGCAAGCTATCGCTGCCGGGCGCATCACGCGCGAAGCCCTGTTCGACCGCCACTATCGCCCTATCCCGAACACCAATCCGCCCAAGCACAACACGAAGTTCGACGCGTTTACGGACAAGGTATTGCCGGACCTGCAGGAAAGCGTGCTGGCCGCCCTGCCCTACCTGGCGTATGCGGGCGCTGTCGACAACAATGGATATTTTCCAACGCACAACAAGAAATTTTCGCAGCCGCTGACGGGCGATTACGCCATCGATATCGTGAATAACCGCACCAAGCGCATCTTCAGTGACCGCACTGGGTCGCGCTGCGGCAGCAATACCAAACCGTTCCTGTTGCAGACGTACAAGCGCGACACGGGCGAAGTCATGCATGATTTATCTGTGCCCATCCACGTCGATGGCAAGCATTGGGGTGGTTTCCGAATCGGCTATCGCTCCAGCAACCACGCATAGCAAAACGCCTGATGCATCCTCATCAGGCGTTTTTTCTTGAGCCGGCTACGCTTTATTCCATATGCGGCTTGGCCGCCACACCGCCGCCGGCCGCCGTGGCCGTGCGCAGGGTGGGCGTGTTCATGCTTTCCAGATGATTACGCAGCCATTTGTGGGCGGGGCTGCGAGCGTCGCGTTCGTGCCATAGCATGTCCAGGTGGACGGCTGGCAGGGTCAGCGGCAGGTCCTTGTGCAGCAGCGATTCCGTCATGCCCGTCGAGGCGATCAAGTGGCGCGGCAAGACCGTGATCAGGTCGGAATTGGCCACTACGCGTCCGGCCGTGAAGAACTGGTTGACCGTCAGCAAGATGCGCCGCTCGCGATGGATTTGCGACAGCGCCTCGTCGATCAAGCCATGCGCGCGGCCGGAAAAACTCACCAATAAATGGTTCGCTGCGCAATAGTTATCCAAGGTCAATTCTTTGTCGGCCAGCGGATGGCCACGCCGCATCACACACACATATTTACCGGAATACAGGCGCTCATGGCGGATGGGCGAACCCGTTTCGCTCGACAATTGCGCCGCCACGCCGGGGAAGAAGCCCACGGCCAGGTCGATATCGCCGCGCAGCAGCATGGGACGCGGTTCGCGCGTAGTCAGTGGCATCATGCGCACATTCACGCCCGGTGCCTCACTTTCGATCGAGCGCATCAGGGAGGGCAGCCAGAACGCGGCGGTCGCGTCGGCCATGGCCATGCGGAAGGTGGCATGTGTTTTCGACACGTCGAAGGTTTCCGGCGTGACGGCCGCTTCCAGGCTGGCAAGGGCCGAGCGCACGGACGGCCACAGCGCTTCGGCACGGGGCGTCGGTTTCACGCCATACGCCGTGCGTATCAGCAATTCGTCACCGAGGCTCTCGCGCAGGCGTTTGATGGCATTCGATACCGCCGGCTGCGTCATCGCCAGGTGGCCGGCTGCGCGCGTCAGGTTTTGTTCCGTCATGACGGCGTCGAAAACACGCAGCAAGTTCAGATCCAGCGTCAGAAAACTCATGGAAAGCCCAAGGTAAAAGTTGAATTGATTACTTAGGAGTGTAAACCGCGCCGGGCGCAAAAATTTTCACTCACAAAAAATATTACAGTTTTCCATTCACGATTCATATAATTGGTATCAGGAAATGGAATTAGATTTATATGTTGCACTGCACTATAGTACTCACAAATTCTATAATGCACAGGAACAGTATGTCCACCTTCGCCTCCGCCTTGTACGCAGTATCCGCACCCGTGCTGGAGATTTCCCTGCTGAACACCCTGCAACTCGTGCTGGTGATCGTCGCCGTGGGCGCATTCTCCCTGCTGTTCAAGCCTTTGCTGGTGGGCATCGCCCGCGCCATGGTACTGCTGGTGCGTCCCAAACTGAGCCGCGAAGAGCGTCAGGCGCGTCAACAGATGCGCGAAGCACGAGCCTTGCAGCGCACTCTGGGCAAGATGGATGGCGTGTCGCCCAGCAATGCCGCCGAATTGCGCGCTCTGTCGACACGCGCCTGAGCGATAAACTGTTGCACAATGATACGCCGGCGTGAGCCGGCTTTTTTACGCCCGCGTTTTTGTTCAGGCCATGTCGCCCAGCAAATGCGTGCGCAATACGGCGTCAGCCGGATGGCTACCGATCCAGATTTCAGCAGCGCAGTGTAAAAGGCCAGCTCCGGCACCGTGTCGCCTAGCTTGACCCCGCCTACCTCGGCGGTCAGTGCAGCTTGTGCGACGGCGGCGCACAGACAGGCACAAGCCAGGGGGCGGCCCAAACGGGATGTGCTGATGTGCATCTTCTACCTCCGTGGAAAGCATAGACTGTGGAGATGTCAGCACGCAGTGTAGAACGGTTGGCAGCGCTGCGCGGGCGGCGCTGAGGCGCTGGAGCAGTGCTTAGGCCTTCGTCGCAGGCAGTTCCGCCTGCAGGCGTTCGTACTTGGCCATCAATTGCTCCGGGCT
The DNA here is from genome assembly GCF_029892305.1 of Janthinobacterium sp. CG_23.4. Taxonomy (NCBI): domain Bacteria; kingdom Pseudomonadati; phylum Pseudomonadota; class Betaproteobacteria; order Burkholderiales; family Oxalobacteraceae; genus Janthinobacterium; species Janthinobacterium sp. CG_23.4. The sequence continues at coordinate 4,879,054 of NZ_JARXUX010000001.1, forward strand.
TTCGCGCCAGGCGGGATTGAAGGGGATGCAGCTGACGGGGCACACTTGCTGGCATTGCGGCTCGTCAAAGTGTCCCACGCATTCGGTGCATTTGTTGGGATCGATTTCGTAGATTTCCGCGCCCATATAGATCGCATCATTCGGGCACTCTGGCTCGCAAATGTCGCAATTGATGCATTCGTCGGTGATCAGTAATGCCATGATTTCACTCTTACTTATTGCGATGATGCAGCGTTGGCAGCAATCTTTTTTTGCAGCCAGCGGTTCACCGAGGGGAAGACAAACTTGGAGACGTCCCCGCCCAGCGCCGCGATTTCGCGCACGATGGTGCCCGAAATGAACTGGTACTGGTCGGACGGCGTCAGGAACATGGTTTCGACATCGGGCAGCAGGTAGCGGTTCATGCCTGCCATCTGGAATTCGTATTCGAAGTCGGAAACGGCGCGCAAGCCGCGCACGATGACTCTAGCTTCGTGCGTGCGCACGAAATCCTTGAGCAGGCCGGAAAAGCTTTCCACCTGCACATTCGGATAGTGACCCAGCACTTCATTGGCGATTTCCAGGCGTTCGTCGAGCGAGAAAAACGGTTGCTTGTTCTTGCTGTCGGCCACACCGACGATCAGCTTGTCAAACAGACCCGATGCGCGGCGCACCAAATCTTCATGACCGCGCGTGAGCGGATCGAACGTTCCTGGATAAACGGCTACAACCATTGCGGCTCCCTAACGATGCACCAATATAGACGCGCATTATGCCTGAAATTGGTGCTGCGCCCGGGGCCAGGAAGCCATTTTGCCTCATTTATAGGCAGATTCAGGCAGTTGCCGGCACTTTGTTGTAAGTTAGCAAATGATAATAAACGGTGCCCGCCTTGTCGGCGCGGATGACTTCCCACCCTGCCATCCACTCTGGTTTTTCCAGTGTGCTGCTGTCATCGAATACCAGCGACAAGCCCGATTCCGCGTAAATCATGCCGCCTTCCTTGAGCAGCTTGGCGCACAAAGGCAATACCTTGGCCAGGAAATCTTGCTGGTATGGCGGATCGAGGAAGATCAGGTCGAAACGCTGGCCGCGCGAGGCCATGCCTTGCGCCGTCAACAGGGCGTCGCCGCGCAGCAGCTCCACGTTGTCGGCGCGTAATTTCACCTTGTTCTGTTCCAGCTGGCGGATCACGGGTGTGTGCGTGTCGACCATGGTGACGGCGGCGGCGCCGCGGCTGGCCGCTTCGAAGCCCAGTGCGCCGCTGCCCGCGAACAGGTCCAGCACCTGGGCGTTGGCCCAGTCGCCATCGCGCAAGTGGTTGATCCAGTTAAATACGGTTTCACGCACGCGGTCCGGTGTCGGGCGCAAACCCAGTGCCTGTAAAACAGGCAGTACGGAGCGTTTCCACTGGCCGCCGATGATGCGTACCTGGTTCGGTGGCGGCGCGTGGTGGACAGGGACTTTGGCGGGTTTTTTTATCTTTTTTTGCATGGGGATTTCTTCAATTCGATGGCGGCCACTATAGCATAATGCCCCAGCTCCCCTGCTGGCGCTGCCTGTCTATTTGGGCTGTGCCGCCAGGGAATTGAAATCGTCGATCCAGCCCTGCATGCGCTTGATGGCGTGGGCTTTTTGCGCCGGCGTGGTGATCTTGATCAGCGTCAAGACCATCTGCGCCGTGCTCGCTTCGTAGCTGTCAAAAAAAGCCTTGTGCTCGGAATGTTCCTGGCGCTCGAAACTGTCCTTGATCAGCGTCGTGAGCAAGGCTGTGGCGGCTTCCTTGCCGAGTTTTTCTTGCTGGACTTTCTTGACCAGGCCCAATACGTTCTGTTGACGCCGCATGCGTTCGTCGAGCCAGATGTCATTGTTCAACGGGCGCGCGTCCGATGCTTTGCGTATGATGGCTTCCTGCTCGCTGCTGAAGCTGCCGAACCACAATTCGAATTGCTCCATGGCTTTCTTGTAGCGCAGTTTCTGGCGCTTGTCTTGGTCACCGCTCAGATATTTCTTGCGGTAATCGTCATTGTTCGACTTGAACTTTTTCTCCACCTGCGCGATCTGCTCGGGCTTGAGTGAGCGTGCCAGCTCGGCCAGCTCGGGCGCCGCTTTCAGCAGCAGCGCCTGGGTGCGTTGCTTGATCTCGCTGTAGTCTGCCATCAGGTCCGCTTGCGTGATATTGCCTTGCAGCTGCTTCTGGCCCGTGCGCAAAATTTCCACGTAATCCTTCAATTGCGTCTTGCGGTGCCAATCAAACAGCTTGTCGATGTCTTCGCGCACCCAGCCTTTTTGGTCGCGGTCCAGGTCGACATAGGCGTTCAGCCACCAGTACAGCACGGTATCGCCATTGTTGTAGGCCAGGCGCAAGCCGCTGCAGCCGGCCATGACAACCAGCACGATGGCCAGTACGGCATAAGTAATGCGCTTGAAGGGCGTGGAAGACGGGGGCTGCGTGTTAAACTTTTTCATATTATTAACTTATAAAAATTACGCACTATGAACGTTGTCATTCTCGCTGCTGGTATGGGCAAACGCATGCAGTCGGCACTGCCCAAGGTATTGCACCCGCTGGCTGGCAAGCCGCTGTTGTCGCACGTCATCGACACGGCGCGCAGCCTGGCGCCGTCTCGATTATGCGTGATTTATGGGCATGGGGGCGCAGCGGTCCTGAAGTTGCTTGACAGCTACAACGCCAGCCACGCCGTACAGATCGACGCCGCAGAGCAGGCCCAGCAGCTGGGCACCGGCCACGCCGTCCAGCAAGCGCTGTCTTTGCTCGATGACGCCGTGCCGACCCTGATCCTGTACGGCGATGTGCCGCTGACCAGCGCCGCCTCCCTGCAGCAACTGGTGCAAGCGGCCGGCAAGGACCAGCTGGCCATCCTGACCGTGGAACAGAACGATCCCTTCGGCTTGGGCCGCATCGTGCGCGAGCACGGCGCCATCGTGCGCATCGTCGAGGAAAAAGATGCCACGTCGTCCGAGCGGGCCATCCGCGAAATCAATAGCGGCATCATGGTCGCGCCCACTGTGGCGCTGAAGAAGTGGCTGTCGTCTTTGTCGAATGACAATGCCCAAGGGGAATATTATCTGACCGATATCGTCGCCCAGGCCGTCGCCGATGGCGTAGCCGTCACCTCGGCGCATCCGGCTGCCGTGTGGGAAGTGGCGGGCGTCAATAGCAAGGTGCAGCTGGCGCAGCTGGAACGCATCCACCAAAACAATATCGCGCAAGCGTTGCTGGAGCGGGGCGTGACCCTGTTTGATCCGGCCCGCATCGATGTGCGCGGCGAACTCATCTGCGGCCGTGATGTCAGCATCGACGTCGGCTGCGTGTTCGAAGGCCGCGTGGAATTGGGCGATGGCGTGCGCGTCGGTGCCAACAATGTCATCATCAACGCCACCGTGGCCGCTGGTGCGCACATCAAGCCGTTTTGTCATATCGAGGACGCCGTCGTCGGTGCTGCCTCTCTCATCGGCCCTTACGCGCGTTTGCGCCCGGGTACGGTATTGGCAGAAGACGTGCATATCGGCAACTTTGTCGAAGTGAAAAATAGCCAGGTCGCCGCGCACAGCAAGGCCAACCATCTGGCATACATCGGCGACGCCAGCATCGGTTCGAGGGTCAACATCGGCGCCGGCACGATTACTTGCAACTACGATGGCGTCAACAAGTTCCGCACCGTTATCGAAGACGACGCCTTCATTGGCAGCGACAGCCAGCTGATCGCACCTGTTACCGTCGGCAAGGGGGCCACCCTGGGCGCCGGCACGACGCTGTCGAAAGATGCGCCGGCCGGCAAGTTGACGGTCTCGCGCGCGCGGCAAGTGAGTATCGAGGGTTGGACGCGCCCCGAGAAAATCAAGAAGTAAGCTGCGCCGTCCACTGTTGCACACAGGCAGGCCTTGCAGCCCGCCTGTGGATAACTATGTGGGTAAAGTGTCGTACAAGTGGCGCACAAGCCTGTGTACAAACCCGTGCATAAGCTTTAGCCAAGTCTCTCTCTACCGCTTGGCGCGCGCCTCGTGCTGCCTTTTTCTTCGATTGTCGCTCGCTGCCAGCGGTGCAGCGGTGTTTATCCCTGTATTGTGGACAAGTCTGTGCATAAGAGCGCGCATAAGCGCTGTAATATCGGTGTATAAGTAGGGATAACTGTACTTCAGTGCCGTTTATCCACGCATGGCCGTGGATAAACCTGTGGAAAAGTGTGTGCATCGCCAGTGGATAGCGTCGTGGAAATTGGACGTTGAGCGAAACTCAGCGATTTGCGATTAATGCAATCGGGAACGCGGGCGCAAACGTGGGCGAAAATCAGGCGGGCAGGCGCAAGGCGAAGCTGATGGTGCCGTTGTTGCCGGCGCTGTCGAGGGTGACCTGGCCGCCGTGCAATTTGGCGATGCGTTGCACCAGGTACAGGCCCAAGCCGGCGCCAGGCTTGTGCTGGGCAATGCGGCCGCGGAAGTATTTCTGGAACAGGCGCGGGATTTCATCTGCAGGCACGGGCTCGCCCGCATTGCTGACGATGATCTGTACGCGGCCATCATCGAGTGTGACAGCTTGCACACGAATTGCCTGGGCCTGCGGCGCATACCGGTCAGCATTGCTGAGCAGATTGCGCAGGGCCACGCGCAGCAGGCTGGCATCGGCCATGATGCTGTCGGGCAGCGCCTGCACACTGGCGTCGATGCGGCCATCGGGCCATTCGGCCAGCACGGCTTGCAGCAGGGCGCGCAAGTCGCATGGCTGCTGACAGAGCGTCGCCGCGCTCGTTTCCATGCGGTCGGCGCTCAGGTATTCATCCACCAGTGCCGCCATGCGGCTGCTTGCTGCGCGTAAATTCTGGCAGCGCTGCAAGGTTTTTTCCCGTGGCGCTTCCGTGTTGCGGGCAATTTGCTGGGCCGTGGTGTTGATGATGGCGAGCGGCGTGTGGAATTCATGCGACACCATGGCAACGAAATCCTGCTGTTCTTCGCGCGTGCGGGTTTCCACTTCCAGGGCAGCCCGCAATTCTCCTTCGAGCACGGCGCGCCGGCCGATTTCCTGTTGCAGCGCCAGCGTGCGCTGCGCCACCTGCTCTTCCAGGCGTTCATTGAGTGCGCGCACGGCATGCACAGCCTCGGCCTGTGCCCTGTCTTTGGCGCGGCGCAATTCGGCGTAACGTCGGTTCAGGCGCAGGCTCATCAGCATCATGTGGACAAAGGCGCCCAGGGTGGCTGCATGGTTGCTCCAGAAATTCGGCGGCACCAAGGCCATGTTGCGCAAGAAGCTGATGATGACACCGGCGTAGAAAATGCCAAAAATGAATAGAAAGGCACGCGCCGGGCGATGGCCGCGCAGCGCCAGCCAGCTGGCCAGGCAGGTCAGTAGTGCGATCAGCGGCAAGGCTGTCATTTGCACCATCAGCACGCCTGCGGCATAGTCGCCGTGCAGTACCAGCAGCGCCCCACACAGGGTGGTGGCGGCCGTGATGCCCACCACCGCGCGGCTGAAACGCGGATACACAGCGGGCAGCTCCAGTTGCAAGGTGGAAAAACGCGCGCCGGCGGCAAGCGACATGGCCATCGATATGCCCAGCATGGGGTCGGACAGCTGATTTGGCATGGTGAAGATTTGCTGGGGGATGGCGATGGTCAGCGCCTCCGTGATGGCACTCGTCGTTACATATAGCAGGTACCAGCCGCTGTGGGCCTCGCGTGTCATGCGCCAGAAAAAGATATGAAACAGGATCAGCAGTAAATAACTGCCGAACTGCAAGCCGTAATACAGGTATTCGCGGCGCGAGGAAGCGTCGAAGCTGGCGCTGGGCAACAACGTCAGCTCGGTCGACATGGCTTTCTTGCTGGTCAGCCTTACCAGCCAGCGCTGCGGCTGATCCGGCTGCAACTGCACGGGAAACACCACCTGGCGCGCATCGATGGGCCAGGCGTTGCGGATCACGTTGGCACCCGCCTGTTGCAGCAGCCAGTGTCCAGCCCTATCCTGGCGATACAGGCGTACGTCATCGAGTCCTGCGTTGCTAAAGCGCAACACCCATTCATCGGCTGACTGCGCCGCGCGTGTTACCTCTAGGCTCAACCAGATGGCATCTTGCGTATAGCCGGCACTCACGGCGCCAGGCAGTGGCTGCCAGCCTGACGCGGCCAGCGCGGCCTGCGGATCGAGCTGTCCGGAAGTGTCGCGCAGCATCTGCATATGGCCGCTGGCCGACACGGGCTGACCGCTGGCCGGTAGCGTGAGTGGCGCCGACATGGGCGCGGCCAGCCCGGCCAAGGGTTGCAAGGTGGCGAACAAGAGGGCAAGGGCGAACAGGATTTTCATGGCGCAGGAGCTTATCATGCGGTGCATGAAGCCCTTGCGGCTTACTTCTCGGCAGCATGACGATCGATTATCCTTGCGCCATGTTGAACCTCATTTTGCTTGAAGACGAAGCCGTGCTGCGGCAGGAATTGGCCGAGTTTCTCGGCGACTGCGGCTATCGCGTGACCGCCGTGGCCGATATGGCGGCGTTTCATGCCTGTTACGCACCGGCGCTGCACCGCATCGCCGTGATTGACTTGGGCTTGCCCGACGGCGAAGGCATGCTGCTGGTGCGCGCCTTGCGGGAGCAGGGGCGGCCCATCGGCATCGTCGTGTTTACGGCGCGCGGCACGACGCGCGACAAGGTGAACGGGCTCAGTGGCGGCGCCGACTATTATCTGCCCAAGAGCGCCGACCTCGACGAACTGGCCGCCACCCTGGGCGCGCTGGTACGGCGCCTGGGCGAGTCGGCCGCTGCTGTCAGCGTCGCGCCCGTTACGGCCTGGGTGCTGGAATTGGGGCCACGCCGTCTGCTGCCGCCCGGTGGCGAGGCCATCGCGTTGTCGCAACAGGATGCCACGGTGTTGCACGTCCTGATGGCGGAACCGGAGCACATCGTCAGTCGCCAGCAGATCGTCCAGTCCATGGACGAGGATTTTCTCAGTTATGACCAGCGCCGCCTGGATACCCAGATCAGCCGCCTGCGGCGCAAGGTCGAGCAGGCCTGCGGCATGACCTTGCCCATCAACACCGCGCGCAATGCCGGCTACCGGTTTTATGCCGACGCGCAAGTGTGTCTCTGAGTTTTTCGCCTGTGAAAGCTGTGGATAAACCTGTCGACAAGTGGTGCAAAAGCCTGTTGGCAAGCTGTGTGAAAGCGGTGTAAAAGTCACTCTAGCAATGCCTTGCTCTGCCGGTATGCATGAGCAGCACTGGCTTGCCGGGTGCGGCGTCGTCGCGTCTGGAGATGGTGGCAGAAAAATGCCGATGCCATCGCTCATGCAGCGTAGCCTGCTTGTGCATAAGCCTGTGCAAAAGTGCCGTATAAGCGGTGTGCAAGATGCGTACAAACATGTGGGTAAGCGGTGGATAATCGGCTGTTGCTACATCAGACGGCGATGCGCGTCTCGAACTTGCTGCGCAATGTGGAAAAATAGCTTTTCACATTGCGCACATTCGCGTGCGCAGCAAACAGACGGTGCGCCAGCGCATGGTAGGCGGGCATGTCGGCCACCTGCACCATCAGCACGAAGTCGGGGCCGGGCGAGACGCGGTAGCACTGCAGTACGGCCGCTTCCAGCGCCACAAGTTGTTCGAATTCGGCCATGCGTTCAGCCGCTTGCACGTCGAGCGTGATTTCCACGATGGCCGTCAGGCGCGCCCCCACCAGTTGCGGCGCGACGATGGCCACCTGCCGCTCGATGACGCCGCTTTCCGTCAAATGCTTGACGCGCCGCAAACAAGTGGGCGCCGAAACATGCACCAAACGCGCCAGCTCACTGTTGGTCTGCGATGCATCAATTTGCAAGGCGTTCAGGATGCGACGATCAATCTCGTCGAGGATGATGTTGTGTTCGCTCATTATTTTGATGAATTGAAAAATATATCGAGTATAAATGAAATAATATTTCATCGTGAAATAGTCGTGAAATATTTAGTCAAAAATATATCTATTTAGAAAGCATATTTCATGTGCTCTGCATTAGCATGTTTGCATTGATTAACATAGATAGAGGTTTCCATGTGCGGCATTGTCGGCGCGGTAGCGCAACGTAATATCACTCCCATCCTGCTCGAAGGCTTGAAGCGCCTGGAATACCGTGGCTACGATTCCTGTGGCATCGCCCTGCATGCCGATGGCCGTTTGCAGCGTTCGCGCTCCACGTCGCGCGTCGCCGAGCTGGAAAAGCAGATCGGCGAAGAAGGCTTGAGCGGTTTTACGGGCATCGCCCACACGCGCTGGGCCACGCATGGCGCCCCTGTTTCCTTCAATGCCCACCCGCACTTTTCCCCAACGGAAGAAAACGCCCGCGTAGCGCTGGTGCACAACGGCATCATTGAAAATCATGATGAATTGCGCGCCGAGCTGACGGCCTTGGGTTACGTCTTCCAGAGCCAGACGGACACGGAAGTGATTGCCCACCTGGTCGAACACATGTACGACGGCGACTTGTTCGAGACTGTGCAGCAAGCCGTGAAACGCCTCGATGGCGCGTATGCGATTGCCGTGTTCTGCCGCGACGAGCCGCACCGCGTGGTGGCTGCGCGCCAGGGCTCGCCCCTGATCGTCGGCCTGGGTAATGGTGAAAATTTTGTCGCCTCCGACGCCATGGCGCTGGCCGGCACGACGGACCAGATCATCTACCTGGAAGAAGGCGATGTGGTCGACCTGCAACTGTCGCGCTGCTGGATCGTCGACGTCGATGGCAAGTCCGTTGAACGCGAAGTGAAAACCGTGCATGCGCACACCGGGGCAGCCGAGCTGGGTCCGTACCGCCACTACATGCAGAAGGAAATTTTTGAGCAGCCGCGCGCCATCGGCGACACGCTAGAAGGCGTGACCGGCATCATGCCGGAACTGTTCGGCGACAACGCCTATGCCATCTTCAAGCAGATCGACCGCGTGCTGATCCTGGCCTGCGGCACCAGCTCGTATGCGGGCATGACCGCCAAGTACTGGATCGAAGCGATCGCCAAAGTGCCCGTCAGCGTGGAAGTGGCCAGCGAATACCGCTACCGCGACAGCGTGCCGCACCCGAACACCCTGGTGGTGACGATTTCGCAGAGCGGCGAAACGGCCGATACCCTGGCCGCCCTGAAGCATGCGCGCAGCCTGGGCATGCTGCACACCTTAACCATCTGCAACGTGGCCACCAGCGCCATGGTGCGCGAATGCGCGCTGGCCTACATCACGCGCGCCGGTGTGGAAGTGGGCGTGGCGTCGACCAAAGCCTTCACGACGCAGCTGGCGGGCCTGTTCCTGCTGACCTTGTGCTTGGCGCAAGTCAACGGTCGCTTGAGCGAAGAACAGGAAGCGGCGCACCTGAAAGCCATGCGTCACCTGCCCGTCGCCATCGCGTCCGTGCTGGCGCTGGAGCCGCAAATCATCGCCTGGTCCGAAGAATTTGCGCGCAAGGAAAACGCCCTCTTCCTGGGCCGCGGCATGCATTATCCGATTGCCTTGGAAGGCGCGCTAAAACTGAAAGAAATTTCCTATATCCACGCCGAAGCGTATCCGGCCGGCGAATTGAAGCATGGCCCGCTGGCCCTGGTGACGAATGAAATGCCGGTCGTCACCATCGCACCGAACGATGCCCTGATCGAAAAGCTGAAATCGAATATGCAGGAAGTGCGCGCCCGTGGCGGCCAGCTGTACGTCTTTGCCGACGTCGATTCGCGCATCAGCTCCGGCGAAGGCTTGCACGTCATCCGCCTGCCCGAGCACTACGGCGATTTGTCGCCGATCCTGCACGTGGTGGCACTGCAATTGCTGGCGTATCACACGGCACTGGCGCGCGGCACGGATGTGGACAAGCCGCGCAATTTGGCCAAATCGGTGACGGTGGAATAAGATCTGCCACTGCCTTACAAGGCAGTGTCAATCAATAAAAAAGTTTGACACAAACTAAAAATGTTTGTCGCGAATGGCGCAGTCCGTAATGGGCTGCGCCATTTTTCGTTGCTGCCGAGTTCAGAGCGCGAACGCGACCATGCCGGCATCTGTGGCCATTGCTGCACGCCGCCTGGCCGCACGGTTCTGGCGCCGCAGCGACTGGTCTACCGACCGATTACAAGATACTATGAGTTAATTGTTTGGAAGACATGTTAGCATCGTGTACCCCTTCGATAAGGATAGCCATGCTGCAACGGAGACTTGGTTCGCAGAGCGCAAAAGTCGCCCTGTTCATTGCGCTCATTGGTGTACTGGCGGTGGCGGCCATGCTGACCTATCAAGCCGGCGAACGCGAGCGGCGCCAGATACTAAGCGGCTACGCTGCGCGGATGAGCGCCTCCGTCAACCTGCGCAGCGAAACCATCTCTACCGCGCTGGCGTCGATGCGCCGCGATGTAGTTTTCCTTGCTAACGTGCCGCCGGTCGGCGGTGTCACACGCGCCATCGCCCATCATGGTTACGACCCACAGGAGGCATCCAGTGGCTTCCTGTGGGAACGGCGCCTGGGGCAGATCTTTGGCAATTTCATGCAAGCCAACCGGGAATTGACCTGTATCCGCTTCATCGGCCTGGTAGACGGCGGCAAGGAGATTTTACGCACGCAGCGCCTCGGCCAACAGGTCAGCACCGTGCCGGCCAACGCGTTGACGCGTCATGGCGCAGAAGATTTTTTCCTGGCTGCGAGCAAACTCGTGGCGGGACAAGTCTATCTGTCGGAATTGCGCCTGGAAGCACCGAGCGGCTGCTCGTATGGCCCTGATCAGCGGGTGATCCACGCCGCCACGCCGGTGTTCGGTGCGAACGGTGCGGTTTTCGGGATGGTGGTCATGAGCGCGGATGCGGATGCCATGCTGGCCAGCCTGCACAGCAGCCTGGGCCGAGAGTTCCAGTTGTTTCTTACCGCCCCCGATGGCAGCTATTTGATAGCCCCTCGCGCCGCGTTGCCGCGCACGCGCTGGCAACGCGACTACCAAATCGTCCCGGATCAGGCCGATAGCGGCCAGGTGTTGTATCGGCTCGCCGGTCCGGAGGGCATCCTGCACGCCTTCAGCGCGCCGGTGCGACTCGACCTCGACGCCCCGGCACGCAACCCGACCTTGACGCTGGCCTTGCCCGACAGCGTGGCCGAGACGGCCGCAGAAGCGGCACGCTGGTCGCAGCTGCGCATCGTAGCGGGCCTGTGCATCGCGGCGGCGCTGGTTCTTTACTTGCTGCGCACGATGCGCCGCCGCGCCAGTAAACAGATTGAAGAGCTGGCGGCCATCGTGCGCAGCTCGCACGACGCCATCATCGGCCAGACATTAGACGGCCGCGTAAGCAGCTGGAATGAGGGCGCCCAGCACATGTTCGGCTATACCGCCGAGCAGGCAATCGGGCACTCTCTGGCCGCATTGATCGTTCCCGACTTCGCGCTAGCCCAGGACGCTGCCATCTTGGAGCGGGTAAAAAACGGCGAGGTCGTGACTAACCAGCATACCCGGCGACGCCGGCGTGACGGCACGCTGCTTTATATTGCGGTGACGATCTCTCCCATTCTTGACGCCAGCGGCCGCGTGATCGGTGCTGCCAAAACCGCCCGCGACATCAGCGAACAAACCGCAGCGCAGGCGCGCATCTTGGAACTGAACCGTTCTCTCGAAATGCAGGTGGCCGAACGCACTGCGCAAATACGACAGGTCTCGGCCATGCAACAGGCGATATTCCAGCATGCTGGCTACGCCATCATCGCCACCGACCTCGAGGGCAAGATCATCACATTCAATCCGGCAGCGGAAAGACTGCTCGACTACCAGGCCGCTGACCTTATCGCACAACACACGCCCGCCTTGTTCCACGACCCGGCGGAAGTGGCGTCCCGGGCGAAGGAATTCAGTTTGCAGCTGGGTGAGGAGATTGAACCGGGGTTCGAGGTGTTTGTCGTCAAGGCGCTGCGCGGGCTGCCCAACGAGCACGAGTGGACGTACCTCCGGCGAGATGGCAGTGCGGTGCCGGTGCTGCTGGCTGTCACGACGCTGAAGGATGATACCGGTGCGCTCATGGGCTACCTCGGCATGGCCGCAGACCTGAGCGCCCAGCGCGCGGTGGAGCAGCAGCTCGTCGCCAATCATCGTTTCCTCAACAGCCTGGCCGACAATATTCCCGGCATGGTGGCGTACTGGGACGCCGACTTGCTGTGCCGCTTCTCTAACGGCGCATACCTGAAGTGGTTCGGCCGCAGCAAGGCCGAGATGTCGGGCATCCACTTGCGCGCCTTGCTGGGCGACGAAATCTTCCAACGAAATGAAAACTATGTGCTGGCCGCCTTGTGCGGCGAGCCGCAGCGATTCGAGCGCAGCCTGACCATGAGCGATGGCGCCCAGCGCCATATCTGGGCCCATTACATCCCCGATGTCGAGGGCGAGGACGTGCGCGGCTTCATTGTGCTGGTGTTCGACGTGACGGAACTCAAGCAAGCCCAGCTGGATCTGGAATTGCTTAACCGTACGCTGGGCCAGCGCACTGCCGAGGCCGAGCAGGCCAGCCGCGCCAAATCTGAATTCCTCGCCAACATGAGCCATGAAATCCGCACGCCGATGAATGCGATCCTGGGCATGCTGCAGCTGCTGCAGCGTAGCGGCCTCGCTACACGCCAGTCTGACTATACCAGCAAGGCCGAAGCGGCCGCGCGCGCATTGTTGGGCATTCTGAATGACATCCTGGACTTTTCCAAGGTCGAGGCTGGAAAGATGGCTCTCGAACTACAGCCATTCAATATCGACCGTCTGCTGCGTGAGATCGGCGTTATCTTGTCGACCAATCTGGGCGAAAAACCGGTAGAGTTGATCTTTGAACAGTGCGCCGACGTACCGGCCTGTATCGTCGGCGATGCCATGCGCCTACAGCAGATCCTGATCAACCTGGCGGGCAACGCCGTCAAGTTTACCGATGCGGGCGAAATCCATGTGCGGGTGGCGGTGCTGGAAACGCGTGGTGACGAGCTCGTTCTGGAATTTTCCGTGCGCGATACCGGCATCGGCATCGCGCCGGAGCAGCTGGAGCGCATTTTTGACGGCTTCGCCCAGGCTGACGCCTCCACCGCGCGCCGTTACGGCGGATCCGGCCTGGGTCTGGCCATTAGCCGACGCCTGGTGTCGATGATGGGTGGGCAGCTTGAGGCCGACAGCCAGCGCGGCAGCGGTAGTACATTCCGCTTCACCATCGTTTGCCAGCGCGATCCGGCGTATCACCCCACCGACGTGCTGCAGAAAATGACCGGCCTGCGTTGTTTGATCGTGGATGATCATGATGGCGCCCGCAGTACGTGCGCAAACATGCTTCAGTCCTTGGGCTGGCAGGTGCGGCAAGCTGCCAGTGGCCGCGCTGCGCTGGAGTTGGCGAGTCGTGCTTCCTACGACGTCATCCTGCTCGATTGGCGCATGCCCGATCTGGACGGCCGCCAGACTGCCGAACGGCTGCGGTGCCTGGACCTCACGCCAACCCCGATCCTGATCGCGCTGACGGCGGGTAGTGGCAGTGAAGAATGCGCATTGCTGCAGGAAGCACAACCGGCGTTGTTTGATGGTGCCGTCAGCAAGCCGCTGACGGCGTCGGCCCTCTATGATGTCGTGGCAGAATTGCGCCTGGGGGCTTCGCTCACGGCAGCGCCCGAGCCACATGGCGCAGGCCAGCTTGCCGGCCTGCGCCTGCTGCTGGTGGAAGACAATGCCATCAACCAGCAGGTGGCGCGTGAACTGCTGTGCTCGGAAGGGGCGACGGTGGTGGTCGCCAATGATGGTCTGGCGGCGGTGGCCATGGTCACTGGCAAAGACGATGCCTATGATGCGGTGCTGATGGATGTGCAAATGCCCGGCATGGATGGCTACAGCGCGACCCGCGCCATACGCCAGCGCGCCGATCTGGCGAACTTGCCCATCATCGCCATTACCGCCAACGCCATGGCCAGCGATCGTGCCGAGGCGCTGGCCGCTGGCATGAACGATCATGTGGGCAAGCCTTTCCAGTTGGCAGAACTGGTCAGCGTGATCCGCCACCACTGCCAGTCCGGCCGGCATCTGTCCTACGCCCGCGAGCCCGCAGCGGCGGTGGCGGCTGCAGCGCAGCCAGAGCCACTGGTATCGGCGTGGAACGAAGCGGCCGCGCTGGCACGCTTGGGCGGAAACCAGGCCACCTATGCGCGCGCCTTGCAAGCCTTTCCGGGCGAATCACGCACCTTGAGCGAGCGCTTGCGCGCCGCCGCATTGGAGGGGCAGCGCAGCAGCGCGGCCCAAATCCTGCATAATCTCAAGGGCATCGCCGCGCTGGTGGGCGCCGAGGCTTTGGCGACACTCGCCGCCGAGGTGGAACACGCGCTGTTGGCATCGACCAGCCAGCCTTGGCCATCGCTGGACCCCTTGTTCGATGCCTGTGTCAGTGCCGCCGACCACGCAGGCCAGCGCGCCGCCTTTTACAGTCCTGCCGCCCTTCCGCCACGGGCACCGGACCAGCCGCTCCTGGCGGCGCAGCTTGATCGGCTGGCGCAACTGTTGGCCGCCTCCAATATGCTGGCCTTATCCGTCTTTGACGAACTCGAAGGTATGCACTTACCTGCTCATCAGCACACTCTCGATGCGCTGGGCCAGGCGATACGTGCACTGGACTTTAGCGCCGGCCTCGAGCTTTGTACGGCCCTGAAAGGCGCGCTGGCTGAGGCCGCTTAATTGCGACCAACTCAGACCGGTCCAGTTTGCCCGGCATCATCGGCATCGCCGTGCGGACGCTGTTCGCTAAATTGCTGGCCGCAGACGCGCGCGCGCCCGCTTTGTTTGGCGCAGTACAACTGGGCATCGGCCGCCGCCAGCAGTGCGGCGGCGCTGCCGCCCTCGCTTGGCCTTCCCACCGCCACGCCGATGCTGACGGTGACGACCGGCGCGGCTTCGGAGTCTGGATGCGGCAACGCCAGCGCACGCACCCACTGTTCCAGCATTTTGCTGAAAATCAAGGCACCATCGAGCCCGGTGGCAGGCAGCACGCAGGCGAACTCTTCGCCGCCATAACGCGCCAGCAAGTCGGACGAACGGATAATTCGCTGTTGCAACGCTTTAGCGACCTGTTGCAAGCAATTGTCTCCCGCCAGATGTCCAAAGCGATCGTTATACCGTTTGAAAAAATCGACGTCGATCATGATGACCGCCAGCTCCTTGCGTTCTCTGGCCGCCCGTCGCCATTCAATTTCCAGCACCGCGTCGTAGCGACGCCGGTTGGCCACGCCGGTCAAGCCATCGACCATCGCCATGGAGCGCAGTTGATCGGCCTGTCGTTTGACGGTCAGCTGAGTTTTGACGCGTGCCTTGACCACGGTGGCGTGAAAGGGCTTGATGATAAAGTCCACTGCGCCCGCCACCAGCCCGCGCGCCTCCTCCTCGGGATCGTTGTTGGCCGTGACAAAAATCACCGGTATATCGGCGGTGCGCGCCGATTCCTTGATGCGCTTGCAAACGGCGAAGCCACCAATATCGGGCATCACAATGTCAAGCAAGATCAAGTCGGGCTGGCGTTGCTCGATGAATGCAAACGCAGCCTCGCCCGAAAGCGCCATGCACACTTCGCAATCGTCCTTGAAGATATCGAACAAGACCTGGATGTTGCTGGGCTGATCGTCCACGATCAGCAATAGCGGTCGGCTCCCTTCCCTCGCGTTGCCGCTCCCTTCCGGTTCGCTATCGATGCTCATTGCCTCTCTCGCTTCCGCGCGCTCGTCGCGCCTTGACTGTCGTGTTTCAAATTAAGCCGTGAGATCGTCGTCCGGCGGCGCCCATTACTGGCTTGGCCAGTGCGCCACGTACCCCCTTGTAGCGCCCGCTAAGTCGGCGCATCTATGCCAGCGAACTGCTCCAGCTCGGACACGCTGCGCTCGGTCAGCTGCGTCAGGGCTGCCAACGATGGCCCATCGCCATCCTGCCCCGTTCGCCAACAGGTCTCAAGCTCTGCTGCACATTCCTGTAGCGACACCGCACCGATCACGCCAGCGGCGCTTTGGAATGCCTGCAGGCGCTCTACGCCGGCGCCCAGCATATTGTGTCGCTGCGCCAGGCGCAGCGCCTTGAGCGTGCTGCTGCATTCCTTTTGGAACGACTGTACCATGCTCGCATAACGCTGTATATCGCCTCCCAGACGCGAGAGCGCCAGCGCGCTGTCAATCACCGGCTCCCGTGCCGCTGACAGAGCGCCAGCGACGTCGCCGACAAAGGCAGAGTCAAGCTGCCGAGCTTTGCAGACGCTGAGTAAAGTGCGCACCAACTCGTCTTGCGCAACCGGCTTGCCCAGGTGTGCGTCCATCCCTGCGGCCAGGCTGGCGGCGCGGTCGCTCTCAAGTACATTGGAGGTGAGCGCAATGATAGGCAGCTCGGCGGTTCGCGGGTCTGCGCGCAGTCGTCGCGTGGTCTCCAGACCATCCATGTCGGGCATTTGAATATCCATCAGGACGGCGTCGTAGCTGCGATCACCGCGCTGCGCCAGCGCGATGGCCGCCAGCCCGCCCTCGGCACACTCGGCATGTGCGCCTTCCCGCTGCAGTAATTCGCAGGCTACCTGCAGGTTCATCGGATTGTCATCGACCACCAGTATGCGCAGGCCCGCCAGACGTGCATAGTCCGCGACGCTAGCGCTGCGCTCGACCTCGAACGCAGCCGTGACCGCTTCCCGTAGCAGCGATAACGTTACTGGTTTACTCAGGTAGCCATCGATCAACGCGCGTTCGGCATCGCTGCGGGCCGCCAGTTCAATACTGCTGCAGCCAGTCACCATGATGATGACGGGGCGGCTCTGTCCGTGTCGCATCGCCCGCAAGTGCGCAGCGAGCTGCCATCCATTCATGTCCGGCATGCGCCAGTCGAGCAATACCACGTCAAATCCAGCACCGTCCTGCTTCTGCTTCTCCAGGCACGCCAGCGCTTGCGCGCCGCCGGCTACCGCCTCGCCACGCCAGCCGGCGACCTCGACCATGCCCAATATCGCCTCCCGCGCCAGCGCATGATCGTCGACTACCAGCACCCGGTAGGGCGCTGTCTGCGCTTCGGTCATGGCCAATGCGCCCATCGCCAGGCGCAAGCGGAAACGGAACACGCTGCCAACGCCGGGCTCACTGGCGACTTCAAGCTCACCGCCCATCAGTGCCACCAGGCGACGGCTGATGGACAGTCCAAGGCCGGCGCCGCCGTAGCGTCGGGTCGTGGCGCTCTCGGACTGCCTGAACTGTTCGAAGATCACGTCGAGGTGTTCTGCGGCGATGCCAATGCCGGTGTCGCGCACGCTAAACTCAAGCTCTGCGGTCTTGCCGTCGGTGTGCAAGCAGTTGACGTCGACGACGACCTCGCCGTGCTCGGTGAATTTCAAGCCGTTGCTGGCTAAAATCAACATGACTTGGCGCAGGCGCGCGCCGTCCCCTATCAGCATTGCCGGTACGTCAGGGGCACAGCGGATCACCAACTCTAATGCTTTGCAGCCGTGTAATACGCGCAGCCGGATCGCCATATCGGTGAGGACGGTCTCGATCTCGAAAGGCGCCGCCTCGATCTCCAACGCATGCATTTCAATGCGGGAAAAATCGAGCAAGTCGTCCAGCAAGGCGAGCAAAGACTGCGCCTCCAAGCTGCTCTTTGCCACGTAGTCCTGTTGTTGCTTTGTCAGCCGGGTATAGCGCAGCAATTGCAGCATGCCCAGCATGCCGTTCATCGGTGTGCGCAATTCATGGCTCATGTTGGCCAGGAACTGGCTCTTGGCGACATTCGCTGCCTGTGCCAGGTCGCGTGCCGTCGCCAGTTCGGTCACGGTCTCCTGTAATGCAGACTCGGCGCGTCGACGTTCTTGCACCTCGGCACTGATGGCGTTGTGCGTCTGCGCCAATTGCTCAGTCATCGCATCGAACCGATGTGCCAGAAAACCGATCTCGTTGTCCAGGCTTAGCGCGACGCGTGGCGTCAGATCGCCTCGCGCCACCCGCTCCACCACCAGGCGGATCAGCGTGACTGGCAGCAACACCCGCCGTCGCAGTATCAGGTACGCCGAGGCGATCAGGCCAGTCAGCAGGGCCAGGGCAAACAGGACCACCTGGTTATACCGGGCTTGCGCGCGCTGCAAATCATCGCGGTTCATGCGTATCAATTCGAACGCGTCGCTTGCCATCTGCTCGGTGGTCAGGAACAGCGCGCTGACGGCCGACGCCGTGCGCGCACTGTCGGTCGCCCCCGTCAAACTATCAAACAGCCGTTCGATCACGGCCAGATTGCTGCGTTCGCGGTCGAGCAGCGCCCGCTGCCTGCCCTCGCTGTAACGGTTCGCTGCCAGTTGGCGGCGGAAACTGTCGACACGTTGGCGCCACTGCTGGCCCGAACGCGCTTCGCGATACAGCGCCGTTTCCATGATGAGATAGCGGAAATTTCCCACCGCTCTGGCGGTGCTTTCCGCCATCTCGCTCTGCTCGGTCTGCCTACGCACCTCGCTGGCCGCACTCATGGTCACGCCGGCCAGCAGCAGCAGTGCCAGAACGGCGAGCCAGGCCAGCAATGTCGATTGTCGCTGTAGTGTCATACGCGCCTACCGGATAATTGAAATCGCACTGGGCAGCACCGCCTGCAATGGCTGGGGACGCAGGTAGTCCAGGTAGTTCGGCACCGCACGGTTGGTGATGATTTGCCGCTGGCGCGCCCAGCGCGTCTGATCATCAAGGGCGAGCAACAGGGATTGATCCAGTGACAGTCCATAGTCGACAGGCTCGAAGAAACTCGACATCAGTTCTGGCGGCAGCCCGACGGCGGCAGCCACGGTCTGGCGGGCGTCCAACGGTTGGTCGAGCATATATTGCTGAGTGTCGGCCAATGCCGCCAGCAGCCGTTGTATTTCTTGCTGATGGCTGTCGATAAATTCGACCTTCCCGACCAACAAAAAACGATACACGAACAGGTCTTGCTCAAACAGGGCGGCGACTTTCTTGCCTAGCGCTTGCTGCAGCCTTGCCAGCTCCGGTTGCCAGGTAGTGATGGCATCGACCTCGCCGTCACGCATGGCCGTGAGCAACGCTGCCGGGGCGTAATCGACGATGCTCACCTCATGCGCGGCTATGCCCTGATGTTCGAGTAATTTATCGAGGAAATACTGGGCATTGGTGCCAAATACCGTGCCGATGCGGCGCCCACGCAGGTCGGCTGCGGTACGCATGCCACGGTCGGCGCGCACCAGCAGCGCCGCCGTCTTACGCGAGCCAAAGACCGTGCTGACCACCGCGACCTGGTTTCCTTTGGCGATGGCCAAGACAAAGGGGGTATCGGCGACGACCGCCATGTCGGCCCGTCCCTCGATCACCGCTGCCAGTGCCTGCTTGCCGAGCGCATAACGCTGGGTCTGCAAAACCAGACCATGCTGCGGGAACAGTTGCCGCTGCTCGGCGACGAAGAAAGCGCCGCTGGCCGCCTGTACCGGCAAGGCTAGCGTCAATGGCAGCGGCGCCACTACCGCGGCAGTTGGCCGCGTATATCGCCAAGCCAGCGCGATGAGCAGCGCAAGTAGCACTCCAGTTGCGATCACGCCGAGTATGCGTTGCCGCGAGGACCAAGGCCGCCCAACCCGCAGATTTTTCATCAAGTTCACACTCCTGTGTGCCAGCGGCGCGGCGCCGCTGACTGGTTCACGCCGGCACTGGCGGCAAGCCAAAGATCGTTTCGTGGCGAAGCAAGGTCAACATTTCTTCGAACGGCACAGGACGACTATACAAATAGCCTTGCATGATCGTGCACCCCATCGCCAGTAGCCGATCAGCCTGGGCCTGCTGTTCCACGCCCTCGGCCACCAGATCCATGCGCAAGCTGCTGGCCAGACTGATAATGGCTGAGATGATGGCCGCATCGCTGCTGTCGGTGAGCATGTCGCGCACGAAGGATTGGTCAGTCTTGAGTACATCGATGGGAAACTTTTTAAGATACGATAGGCTCGAATAGCCGGTGCCGAAGTCATCGATTGAAGTCCGTATTCCCAGCTCGGACAGCGTGCGCAGATTCTCCAACGAGTGTATGACATCTTCGATCAGCGTGCCCTCTGTGATCTCGACCTCCAGCAGATGGCTGGGCAAATCATGGCTGGCCAGCGTCCTGGCGATGTCGGCGGCCAGCGCCAGATCGTCGAACTGCTGCCCCGCCAAATTGATGCTGATTGGCACTGCCACCTGCGCGTCGACCAGCCGGGCCAAGTCGGTGCAGACCTGGTGCAGCACGAACTGGCCCAGCGGGACGATCAATCCACACTCTTCGGCCAGCGCAATGAAACTGGCGGGCGGCACCAGTACGCCGTGATGACGCCAGCGTATCAGTGCCTCGAGCCCGACCACGCGCCCCACTCTGGCATCGACTTTTGGCTGGTAATGCATTTCCAGCCCGCCATCCTCGATTGCCTTGCGCAACTCGCCGATCAAGGCATGCCGGGCCAGCAGTTTTTCCTCCAACTCGGCCGAGAAGAAGCAGAACCGGTTCTTTCCTTCTTGCTTGGCCCGGTACATCGCAGAATCGGCATGCCGGTACAGGCCATCCTGATCATTGCTATCGCCGGGAAACAGGCTGACGCCGATACTGGCGGACAGATCAAAGCGCTGGTTGCCGACCATAAACGCCTCCACCAGCACCGCGAGCAGCTTGCGCGCGACGACCCCGGCGTATTCCACATCATCGAGAGCGCTCAGCAAGATGATGAACTCGTCGCCCCCCTGGCGACAAATGGTATCGCCGGCGCGCAGCGCCTGCTGCAGGCGTAAAGAGACTTGCTGCAACAGCGTATCGCCAACGGCGTGCCCGGCCGTGCTGTTGATCACCTTGAAATTGTCGAGGTCAATCAGCAGCATCGCCACATGCTGATCTTGGCGCGAGGCCTGCTCCAGCGCCTGTGTTGTGCGGTCCCGCAGCAAGGTGCGGTTGGGCAGATTGGTCAATGCGTCGTGCTGGGCCAGATGGGTCATCTTGTACGCCATCGCGCGCGCTTCGCTGACGTCGTGGAACACGATGATGGCGCCGCTCTGGACGCCGTTGCGGTCACGCACTGGCGCCGCTGAATCTTCGACCATCAGGCGCCGTCCATCGCGCCGCACCAGCACGCAGTCTAGCGCCATGCCGACGATGCGGTCTTCGCTCAGGGCCAGTCGCACCGGGTTGCGCGTCACCGCGCCGCTGTCGCCGTCGATCAAGGGCATCACGTGCTCGATCAGTTGCCCTACCGCCTCCTCGCTGCTCCATCCCGTCATCTCTTCGGCGATGGGATTGAGAAAGGTGACGCAACCGTAGCGGTCCGTGGCGATGACCGCATCGCCGATGGAATTGAGCATGATGCGCATGCGCTCTTTTTCATCGTACAGGGCGAGCTCGGCTTGCTTGCGGGCGCTGACATCGGTAATCAGCAATAGAAAGCTGCTGTCCCGTTTGCCGCGCTCGCGCCGCACCACTGATGCCTGGGTATGCACGGTGCCGCCGTCAGCGTTGTGGAGGGACATTTCAAACGCCGGCGCGGCGTCCGGCGGGCCCACATACAAGCGGCGCCGTATCAGCAAGGCGTTCGCGCTACCCACCACTTCGGGCAAGGCCATGCCCTCCATCGACGCCGCAGTCACACCAAACCACCTGCCGGCGACATCGTTACAAAAACGGTTCAGATGCTGGTCGTCCCAATAACTGAGAAAGGCGGGCAGGTGCGCGACCACATCGGCCAAGTCCTGGCGTGCCTGTGCCAACGCACGCGTCTGCATTCTAATCCTTAAATGATTGAATACCCGCGCCCGCACTACGGCCAGATCCAGCGGCTTTTGCAAGTAATCCACCCCACCCTGTTGCAGCGATAGCAACTCACGGTCTGCGCAGGTGTAACCGGTGACGAAAATCACGGCGCAGTCGGCCGTGAGCGGATCGGCCTTCAACGCTTCACAGACCGCGTAACCATCCATGCCCGGCATGGCAATATCGAGCAAGACCACGTCGGGACGACAATGGCGGGCCAACGCCAGGCCGCTCGCTCCGCTGGTCGCAAAAAATACTTCGGCCAGCCCATCGACAGCATCGCGCAACACCGTAATGTTGCTGGTCATATCGTCGATGATCAGGATCGCCATGGGCGAAGTTTCTTGCATGGTGAACATTCTGGTGCCTAGTCCATGGATGATGTGATCGTGCAATGATGCTAACTCTGACGCCTCCATGGCGCAAGCGCTATCGTGAAGGCAGGCGCATGCCTGCGCCGCCCCAGGCAAGAGCGAGCGCTTCGCATTCGCGTAGACTGTGTGCGACCAGGGTGGGCAAGCCCGGCAGCCTGCTTCGTTCCCCCCTCGAACTGCTTTGTGTCCAGGGTGCCCATCGTTGCGCGTAGCGTCGCGTATGCGTGTGCCATGTCGTCAAATTGGCCGGCTTCCAAGTGCTGGCGAGCGCTGGTGGCTGTCTGCATGGCGAGGCGCTCCCTTCAACGGCGCCGATGTTGCGAATTGACAACATCGGCAGGCATGCAATGACGCCCATCGGCAGCGCGCGCCCAGGCTGGCGAGGCTGGCGCCATCGTTGCATGCTGGCCAGCATCTGTGCCAACGCCAAAGGCTGGGCGATGCCATCGTCGATGGACCCGCCGGCTTAGCCCTTGTCAGGCGCCACACCTGACCTCAGTGGCAGATGGACGGTAAAGATACTGGCGCCGCCGTGCACCAAACCCATTCTCTTGCCGATCAGTGGCGGGACACGGATGGATAAGCGTTTTGGCGTGCTGACGCCATTTTCAGCTATATTGACGAGCCATACGCCCAGCTGGCGCCATATGTGCGATGGCGACACCATTGCCGTTGCGCTTGACGCGTCTGCGCACGACATCACCCCTGTTTTCTGACAGTACTCATTTCTCCAGCCATAGGTCAGCATGCCTTCTTTCCGTCTCCGTTTTTTCCCCTTCCTGCTGGCGCTGTTGCTGGCATGCTCGCTGGCCGCACCACCGGCCTGGTCGCAGCCTGTCGACGATGCCGCCACGGCCGACCAGCGCCTCGATGGCTTGCGCAAGCAGATCACCACCATCCAGAAGGCGCTCGATGGCGAGGCCGATCTCGATGACGCAGCCCTGTCGCAGATGCGTGCTGATGCGCTGGCAGCGAGCGCATCGGCGGACAAGGTGGCCGATGCGCTCGCGCCCACCCTGTCGAGCGTGCAGGCACGGCTGGCCGAGCTGGGCAAGCCGGCGGCGGGCATGAAAGATGCCCCTGACGTGGCGGCGCAGCGCAGCTTGCTGGACCGCACCAGCAGCGCGCTCGATGCGCAAGTGAAGCTGGCGCGATTGCTCGCGGTGGAGGCGACGCAGGCGTCCGAGCAGGTATCGACGGTGCGCCGCGCACAATTGCAGGCGCGCCTGGGTGAGCGCACGGCGTCGATTTTGGCCGCTTCGTTCTGGCAACAGCTGCATGCCGAATTGCCGCAGAATTTGCAACGCCTGCGGGTGCTGGGGCTGGAGTTGGCCCACGCGGCAAGCGCGACGCCGTGGTCGGCCTGGGGTGGCTTGCTGGCCGGTATCGTGGCCGTGATCGCCGCCAGCGTCTGGGTTTCGCGCTATCTGCTGGTGATCACGGCCACACGCGTGCCACACGGCCGTTTGCGCCGTTCGCTGCATGCGCTGGCCGTGCTGGTGCTGGCGCTGGCCACGCCGGGGCTGGTGGCGGAATTGCTGGCCATGGGCTTGCGCTGGGATGGCGGCCTGTCCGAAAAAACCGCGACTTTTCTCGGTAGCTTGATCGGTATCATCTGTTTTGCCGGTTTTACGGCCGGTCTCGGCCATGCGCTGCTGTCGCCCTGGCGCGTGTCGTGGCGCTTGCTGCCCTTGCCCGATGCGCTGGCGCACCGCTTGCGCCATTTTCCCTCGATATTTTCCTTTATCGTGGTGCTGGTGTGGGCCACGGAACGCGTCACCATCGTCATCAATGCGGGCCTGTCGACGGCCGTGGCTGTCAACTGCATCGTCGCCCTGGTGATGAGCACGACCATCGCCTATGGCTCGATGCGCGCCGAGCGCAGCTGGCGCCTGTTGCGCGAGGCCGATCCGGCCACCCTGGTCACGCCTTTGTGGCTGCGTTGCGTTACGGTGCTGCTATGGCTGGCGCTGGCGTCGAGTGTCATCAGTTTGCTGATCGGCTATGTGGCGTTTGGCAGTTTTATCGCCAAGCAAATCGCCTGGGTTATCGTGGTGGTGGGCAGTACCTATCTGCTGACGGTGCTGGTCGATGATATCTGCATGCTGCTGGCCTCGACCCCGCCGCCGCCGGATGCCGTCAATCCCGTGCTGGCCACGCCCAAGGCGCGCGACCAGGCGGCCGTGCTACTGTCGGGCATCGGCCGCGCCATCGTCGTGCTGCTGGCCCTGATGCTGTTGCTGGCGCCGTTCGGCGAAGGTCCGGGCGAGCTGTTCCAGCGCATGGGCAAGCTGCAAGATGGCCTGGCCATCGGCGAGGTGGCGATACGTCCTGCCGCGCTAATCCAGGCCCTGCTGGTGCTGGTCGTCGGTTTCGTGGCGCTGGGCCTGTTCAAGCGCTGGCTGCAAAATAGTTATTTGCCGACCACCAATCTCGATTCCGGCATGCAAGTGTCGTTCATCACCTTGTTCGGCTACATCGGCGGCGTGCTGGCTGTGGCGTTGGCCCTGTCGGCGGCCGGCATCGGCCTGGAACGCATCGCGTGGGTGGCGTCGGCCTTGTCGGTGGGTATCGGTTTTGGCTTGCAGGCGGTGGTGCAGAACTTCGTGTCCGGCCTGATTTTATTGGCCGAACGCCCCGTCAAAGTCGGCGACTGGGTTTCGCTGGGCGGCGTGGAAGGCGACATTCGCCGCATCAATGTGCGCGCCACGGAAATTCAATTGGGCGATCGTTCCACGGTGATCGTGCCGAACTCGGAATTCATCACCAAGACGGTGCGCAACGTTACGCACGCCAATCCCCTGGGACTGGTGCAGGTCAAGCTGCCGTTGCCGCTGGGTACGGATGCGCAGGCGGCGCGCGCGCTGATCCTGTCCACCTTTGTCGACAATCCCGACGTGCTAGACACGCCGGCGCCCAGCGTGCAGCTCGACGGTATCGACAATGGCCTGTTGCTGTTCAACGCCACCGGCTATGCTTCGTCGCCGCGCCTGACGTCGGGCATCCGCAGCGCCCTGCTGTTCGAGCTGCTCAAGCGCCTCGACGAGGCGCACATTGCGATTGCCAAGCCCAGCACGATGGTGCTGAGCACCGTGCCGGCGCAGCCGCAGACGCCGGCCATCTCGGCGGCTGTACCCGCACCGACGGCGGCACCCGCACCCGTGCCGCCAATGACGAGTTAGTCAGCGCACCGTCGACCACAGCGCCGCCGCCAGGTACAGACCGATGCCGAATGCCATGTGGGCCATCAGGCTGCGCAGGCGGGCGGCGGTCGGATGCGCCGTCTTGCTGGCGGCGACACCGGCACCCATGCCCGGTTGCAAGATGAAAAACGGCGCGGCCACGCTCACGAGGCCCGCTAGCAGCGCCGGCGCGAACGTCGGCTGTTGCACCCACTGCTGTCCCATCAGCGCCAGCAGCATGGCCGCAAACAGCACGCCGATCACATAATGGGCGCTCCAGCCCAGCAGCGCCTCATCGCGTACGGCTGCCGCCTGGACGATGTTGGCATGCGTGAAGGTACCGCGCGGCAGATGGCCGAGCCAGCGTCCCAGCATGGCCAAGTTCAGCGAGGGGATACACCAGAAGTGTTTCAAGGCTAGCGCCCATACATCCATCACCGCCGTTGCGCCCACGCCGATGGCCAAGGCATCAAGCCAGAGTATTTGCATCGTTATCGCCTTATAACATTCAATAGATTGATTGAATGTTATAAGGGTGCTAGCATCGTGTCAATGAAAAATGCTGATATCGAATTTCTCACCGGTTCTGCCGGATTTGCCCATATTTTAGGCAGCGCGCCGCGTCTGCGCCTGCTTGAGCAAATCGCGCAGGGCGAATATGCAGTGGAGCAACTGGTGGCGTTGACAGGCTTGTCCGTGGCGAATACCTCCCAGCATTTGCAGCAACTGCGGCGCGCCGGTTTCGTGCAGGCGCAGCGTGACGGCAAGCGCGTGCTGTACCGGCTCGGTAGCGGTCCCATCGTGCAACTGCTGGCCGCGCTGGACGTGTACGCGCAGCACCAGCGCAGCGAGGTGCATGCGCTGAGCCGGGGTGACCATGTGGAAGCGATCACGGGCGACGAGTTGCTGGCACGTATCCGCGAGGCCAGCATCACCGTGCTCGACGTGCGGCCAGCACAGGAATTTGCCGCTGGCCACTTGCCTGGCGCGATCAATATTCCTGTTGATGACTTGCAGCGCCGCCTCGGCGAATTGCCAGCGAACGCAGAAATCGCCGCGTATTGCCGCGGCCCGTATTGCGTGTTGTCCGTGCAGGCGGTGGCGGCCCTGCGCCAACACGGCTTGCCTGCGCGTCGTCTTGGTAGCGGCTTTGAGCACTGGCAGGCGGCCGGCTTGCCAGTCGTCAAGGCTGCATGACGGCGATCCCGAACAGCAAGCAGTAAGGCATCGAGGACATCGTCCTTGCCGTCGAAGGTTTCACGTGGAACGCTCTGCGGACATTGGCGCAGCGCCGCCGTGTGCCTATGTTGCACGGGACATGGAAGTTCGCTGCCAGGCCTGCCGCAGGTAAAAACCAGCTGCTGGCGCTGCAGCACGCGAGCGCCACCCGCGCACGATTGCATCAGTACGCTCAGAAAATTTTTCAGGCAGGATAGTACTCTGGTACGCGTGCGTTCGCATGCTTTTTGCAGTGGGCGCCAATTGCCGATCACCGCCCACTACCCGACTGGAGACGATGCATGACCCTCGCCTATCCTGCCCATCCTGCCTATTCCGCCGACGCGGCCATCCTGATCGGCCGCTTCCAGCCTTTTCACAATGGCCATGCCGGCTTGCTGCAAACGGCGCTGGCCAGCGCCGCCCAGGTGGTGGTGGTGCTCGGTTCCGCCTTCCATGCGCGCAGCGCGAAGAATCCGTTTACGTGGCAGGAGCGCGCTGCCATGATCGCCGCCACCCTGCCCGAGACGCAGCGCGCGCGTGCACTACGTGGCCGTGCGCGATTACTATGACGACGGCCTGTGGGCCGATGCCGTGCGGCGCGCCGTGGCGGGCGCCGTGCCGACGGCGCAGCGCGCCACGCTGGTGGCCTGCTTCAAGGACGCCAGCAGTTACTATCTGCACCACTTCCCGCACTGGCAGTTGCTGAACCCGCAGATCGATGCCGGTGCACCGATTGGCGCGACGGCGATTCGCAGCGTGCTGTTCGAAGCCGAAGACGTGGACGTGTCGCTGAGTGCCGTGGCGCAGCTGCTGCCGGCGGCTATTAGCCAGTACTTGAAAGCATGGACCTTGTTGCCGTGGTACGCGCCACTGGTGCAGGAATACCGGGCCATCGAAGTGTACAAGGCGCGCTGGCGCACGGCACCGTATGCACCCATTTTTTGCACCGTGGATGCGCTGGTGCAGACGGGTGGCCACGTCTTGCTGGTGCGCCGCGGCGACTATCCGGGCAAGGGCTTGTGGGCGTTGCCTGGGGGCTTCCTGGCACCGCGCGAGCGCCTGCTGCAGGGGGCTCTGCGCGAGCTGGCGGAAGAGACCCGGCTGGGGGTGCTGGCGCCCACCCTTGTCGAGGCGCTGGTCGACGTCGCCGTGTTCGACCACCCTGACCGCAGCCAGCGCGGACGCACCATCACGCATGCGCATTATTTTGACCTGAAAACGCGCCAACTGCCGGCCGTGACGGCGGCCGACGATGCGGCGCTGGCGCAGTGGGTGCCCGTAGCGTCGCTACCGGCCATGGAAGAGCAATTCTTCGAAGACCATTTTCATATCCTGAACCATTTCCTGCAACTGACGCACGAGGGGCACTGAAGCACCGGGGGCAGCCGCAGCGCCGCGCTGTGCTCAGGACGTCACGCGTTCCCAGCCATGCTGGATGGCCGCCTTGAAGTCGTCCCACGCCGATTGCGGGTACGTGTGTTCCCAGGTATTGCGCAGTTCCACTTCGACCTGCTCCCAGCTTTGCCCCCGGTAGCTGTCACTGCCCGCCATCGAATGGCCATAGCGGTAGGCGGGATCGTAGTCGTCGAAGTGTCCGCCGCCGGCAGCATATTGGCCACTCCAGTGCTTGCGGTAATACTGCTCGTCGTCGTCGCTGGTGCCGGGCAGGTTGTCGGCGCCCGGATAGCGGCGCGCGTTGGCGCTCGCGCTCGGTGGTGGCGGCGCCGTGCCGCCGGCAAATTGCTGCGACGCTGCCGTTGTCGAGTTCGGCTTGCCGGTGGCTGTGCCCTGCTGCGATGGCGCGCCCGATTGCATGCTGGCGCCGTGGCGCATCGCGCTATCGTGTTGCGGCGCGCCTTGCCAGCCGCCAGCGCGCCAGTGATCGGCGTGTGCATCGATGTCGAGCGGCGCATAGCGCTCGACGAGGTCGGTGGCGCGCCCGATATCGGCGTCGCTCGCCCCTTCCAAGGTCAGCACGACATGTCCGCGCCGCACGGCTTCGGCATAGATGTGGCGGTCGGCGTGGCTGCCGAACAGGTCGGCAAAGAAGTGCTTGATGTTGACGAGCAGGCTGTCGCTGTTGTCGCTGTTGTCGCTGTTGTTGCTATTGTCGCGGTACATGTTTTCCGTGGCGTAAATATCGTCACTGCCCGCATCGTGCAGGCGGACGCGGCCAGCGGGGAAGCCCGCCGTGATCAGGTCGTGCCGCGCGCGTTCGGCCATGTCGCGCACGGCGAAAACTGCTGCCAATGTATGTGCCATGATGCTCTCCAACCGTTGAACAAAGTAGGTTTAGTGTAGGCCGTGTACAAGGAAAGGGGCGCTCGTTTGCCCCTTGGAAATCGTTGTATTGAACAAGTACTGCCAACGTGATACGGGCAGCGTGGCACCACGTGCAACCTCAGGCGGGTGTGCCCACGAAGGCGCGCAAGAAGTCGATGAAGGCGCGCACCTTTTGCGCAACAGGCAGGGTGTCCGTAACCACGGCATACACGCCCTGCTCTGGAAAGACGACATCGGGCAGTAGGCGGCGCAGGCGTCCCGCGCGCACTTCCCCTTCCACCAGCCACTGTGGCATTAGCGCGACGCCGCAGCCGCCCAGGGCAAAGCCCAGCAGGGCCGAGGCGGAGTCGGAATGGATGGCGGCGGCGTCCTGCACGATGAAGTGGGCGGCGCCGTCCGGGGTCAGCACGTCCCAGTGCAGGGGCGTGCTGAGCCTGCTGTGCGCCAGCCAGCGCGCGCGCTGCAAGTCGGGCAAGGTGGCGATGTCCTTGGCGGGCAGGCTGGCCAGGTAGGCGGGCGAGGCCACGGGCCAGACGGCGTAGCGCTCGACCAGCGAAGCGCGGTCGCTCGCATCGTTGAGTGTATCCATGCAAATGGCCAGGTCGCAGCGGCCCGCGATCAGGTCTTCATGCGAGGACGAGGACGCATGCTGGATTTGCAGCTGCGGATGGGCGGCGGCAAAGGCGATCAGCGCGGGGATCACCGTGCGGCTAGCGTATTCGACGGTGGTGCTCAGGCGCAGGGTGCCGCGCAAGCTCTGGTGGCCCTGGCGCGCCGTTTCGATGGCGCCGTACGCTTCGCTCAGCACGCGCTGGCAATCTTCGTAAAAACGCTGCCCCACGTCGGTCAGCGCCAGGCTGCGCGTGCTGCGCGTGAGCAGCAATACGCCCAGTTCCGCCTCCAGCTGTTTCAAGTTGAAGCTGACGACGGCCTTGCTCTGGCCCAGCACGGCGGCAGCGGCTGTCAGCGAACCGGCGTCGACGATAGCGATGAAAATACCCAAGCGGTCAAGACTGATCATAAATAAGAATGAGGAGGCATGCGGGTTGTAGAGGTTTGTCAAAAATTATTTGACAGTGTAATCGGGGCTGGCCCGTTACGCAAATGCTCTGCAGCGCTTCCGCTGCTTGTTTGCCATTCGGAGCACCATCGACTATCGCAAAAAAGTCGCGGCCATCTATCTGCTGGTTTTTTTCGTTGACCTGATCAACATGTTCACCACCAGCGTCGCCTGCCCGGACATCGGCCACGCCTGGCAGGCTTTGGTGGCGCAGCTGGCCTGGATCAACACCGTCTGCATCCTTGGCCTGAGCATCGTCATTCCCGCCAGCGCCTGCTTGGCTGCCCATTATGGCAGTAAAACTGTGTTTGTGGCATCGTTGCTAACTTTTTTGTGCACCAGACTGTCACCGTCGATCGAGGCGCTGATTGCCTGGTGCCGTGGCTTTGAGGATGCACGACAGATTCAGGCTATTTGCGCCCGGGCAGCTGTGCTAAATCATTTGGGTGGGGGAAGTGCTGCGCTGTTTGTCGGCCGAGAGCCGGGGCGCAGTCGATCAGATGGTGGTGTAGGCCGTCCAGGCGAGTGGCAGCAGCGACAAGGAGGCGCGCGATTTCTGCTCCATGCAGGGCCACAGTTTCCAGAATGGCGATGGCCATCGATGAATATCGATGGGCGTTGATGTATGTCCCAGCGGCTTCAATACCGCAATAGCGCGGTATTGAAGCCGTGACAGCGCTTTTAGCTGGCCAAGGCCAATAAATCGACCACTTCCAGCCCTGCCAGGTCTTGCGTCGTGTTACCGGCAAACGCGGCGCGGCTCTGCTGGCCATTTTTTAGCCAGGTGCGTGTGACATCCTTGATCTGGCTTAAGGTGCAGGTCAATACGCCGCTGCGGAACTGCTGGCGCACGGCTTCCGTCGTGCCACGTTGCTGCATATTCCATGCCGTCAGCGCTTCCGCGTAAGGCGAGTGCGGCTTGTCCAGGCCCTTGATGACGCAGATGATGGCTTCCTCTACTTGCTCTTGCGAGAAATCGCCGTCGAGGATTTGATCCAAGGTCGTCGCGAAGTCGGCAAACGTGCCGGCCAGGCGCGGATCGCGGTAGGAACTGAGGGTAAACGTGCCGGCGCCAGCGGCATAGCTGGCGCTGCCGCCATAGGCGCCGCCTTTTTCGCGCAGGGCCGTATGCAGCACCTGGTTAGTCATCAGTTCAGCGGCCACGGCCAGGGCCGAGGCGTCCGGACTGTGCACGCCAGGCACGGCCCAGGACACGAAGCAATGGTTGATCTGGCTCGTTGCATGCAGGGCCGTGTTGGCCAGTGGTAATGCTGCTGGCGCTGGCGTTGCTGTAGCGACCGCCGTGTCGACGCTGGCCGCTGGCAGTTCCAGCAAACGGGCCAGGGTGATGCCATCTTGCTCCAGGCCCGCGCACAGCACGGTGGATGTCTGGGCGATGATGTGCGTGTGCAGGGTGTCGAGTTCGCGGGCGATTTCCTGCAAGCCTGCCGAGGTTTTGCTCAGTTGCTGCAAACGGCGGTAGAACGGCAATGCTGCCGGGCCGCCGACGATATCGTCGAAGCGGCGCGTGGGCGACAGGGGCGCCGCCGAGGCCAGCATGGCGTAGCGGTTGCCCGATTCGGCCAGGCTGCTCAATTTGTCTTGCACCAGGCTTTCGATCAGGAAAGCCAGGCGCTCTTCTTCATCGAAGCGTGGCTTGGCGATCCAGGCCGACAGCACGGCGGCAATCGCCGCGTGTTCTTCGCGCAAGCCGCTGGCCGAGAACGACAATTCCACGCGCATCGCTTGTTGCGGGCGAGGAATGGCTTCCAGGCCGATGTGGAACGAAGGCACCATGCTCTGGCGCCAGGCGCTGGCGTCGTCGAACGACATGTCGCCCACGCCCAGTTCCGGTGCCAGGTCCGTGTACAGGCGCAACCATGGCCACGACGCTTCCGGCAAGCTCGACACGTCATACAGCACGTTGGCATAGCTGATGCCGTTCGAGGCGATGGAAAACGCCACGGCGCCGTCGACGGCGGGCGGGATAGGCAGGGCCGGACGCGGCGCGGCGCTGACGTCGCCTGGGCGGATGCGCGGCAAGACTTCGGAATTCGATGGCAACTGCTGATGCGCTTCCAGCGCGGCGGATTCGGCCACGATGTGTTCGCGCTCGGCATCCGTCAGTGTCGCTTGCAGGGCTGCCAGCTTGGCGTCTTCCTGCGCGGCGCGGTCGGT
Source organism: Janthinobacterium sp. CG_23.4 (assembly GCF_029892305.1). NCBI lineage: Bacteria > Pseudomonadati > Pseudomonadota > Betaproteobacteria > Burkholderiales > Oxalobacteraceae > Janthinobacterium > Janthinobacterium sp. CG_23.4. The sequence goes on from NZ_JARXUX010000001.1 coordinate 4,911,085, forward strand.
GAAGTAGGCGTTGTCGGGCACCACGTGGGTGGTCAAACGGGTCGGATTGGCGATCAGCTCGCGCACCAGTTGCTTGAAAAATTGCGGGTCTTCGATTTGCTGTTCCAGCGTTTCCAGGATGGCCGCATTGTCAAAGGCGTCCATCACATCGCCGCCATACATGGCCAGTGGCAAGGCGTGCAGCAAGCGGCCCAGACCGTAAGGCATGCGCCCGCTGCTGATTTCGCGCTGGCTGTATTTGATATCGCGCAAGGCCGCGTGCAGTACTGCGGCTGGAATGCCCTCTTCCGCTGTTTCTTCCAGTGCCGTCCAGATGCGCTGGTGCGCATCGGCGATCTGTTCCTGGGTCAAACCTTCCATACCTATATGGAACACCATTTGGCGGATGCCCGCGTCGCGGCCATTCATGTCCGATGGGCGGCCATAGCCGGCCGATTCCATGGCGCGCATGACCGGTGCCGACGATTCGCCCAGCAAGCCGTGCGACAGCAGATGCGCGTGGTAGTAAGCGATGGGGTCGCTCGACTCGCCCATCAGCCAGGCCAATTGCAGGCCGAATTCGTCGTCGCGCGCTTCTTGCGACGGAATCTTGACGATATTTTCCTGCGGCGCGGTCCACGCTGGCGCCAGTTGCGGCAGGCGGCGCGGGCTAAAGCCGCTGAGTTTGGACAGCACGCGCTCGGCCACCTGCTCTTGCACGGCCGACGCTTCGATATTGCCGGCGGTCATGATGACGGCTTGTGAAGGATGGTAGTGGCTGGCGTGGAATTGTTTCAGCATTGCATGCGTCAGTTCCGGGATCACCAGCGGATCGCCGCCCGATTCCACTTCATACGTCGTGCCCTTGAGCAAGGCGCTGGCGATGCCGCTGTCGAGCGCGCGCATGGGGCTGTTGAAAGCGCCCTTCATTTCATTGAAGACGATGCCCTGGTACACCAGCTTGTCGCCTTCGAACGCGTGGCGCCAGCCTTCCTGGCGGAAGTTCAGGTAATCGAGGTTCGGGAAGAAGGCCGCGTCCAGGTACACGTCGAGCAGGTTGAAGAAATCCTTGCGGTCGGTGCTGGCGAACGGGTACACGGTGCGGTCCGGATAGGTCATCGCATTCATGAACGTGGCCGTCGAGCGGCGCAGCATCGAGAAGAACGGGTCGCGCACCGGGTAGCGCGACGAGCCGCACAGCGCCAGGTGTTCGAGGATGTGGGCGCGGCCGTCGCTCGCTTCTGGCACAGTGGGAAAGGCCACCAGGAACACCATCTCAGCCTGCTCGGTATGCATGTGGATATGGCGCATGCCCGTTGCCGGCTCGACATACTGCTCGATGGTTGCCTGCAAGACTGGAATGAAGTTGCTGCTGACTTTTTCAAATGTGCTCATGCGGTATGGGATCTCTTCGGTAGGTGATGCGGATAGTCGGTCGAGCTGCAGGACAGATGGGGGCAATGTGGCGCAATGCCAGAGCCGGCCCGCCAGGACGGATGCCCGCTTGATGTCTGTATGCAGCTTTTGCCTATTGTACTAGGAGTATCTGCGCGCCGCCGACGAGGCTTGCCAGTCGGCCGCAAAAGCAGCAATGTTGGCAAATAAGCCGGTTCGTGACAGGTGGCGCCCCAGTCTGCAGGCTTAGCGTACCATGCGCCTTTTCCCTCTCGCTGACCGCACTGAAGGCGCTTACTTTGTCCAGACTGTCCTTTCGCCAACTGTTATTTGCTGCCTTCATTTTGACGACGGGCATTTTGACGGCTACCTCCGTGCAAGCGCTGCTGACCCTGGAACACTTGGCGCGGCTGGGGCGCGAGACGGCGGCGCAGGCGATTACCTTGACGGAACAGTCGCAGCGTTTATCCGAGCGCACCCTGGCCATGGAGCGCAGCGCGCGCCAGTTCCTGGTGCTCGATGATCGCGTATTTCGTGAGCGCTACGCGGCAGCCCGCGCCGACGCCACGGCGGCGCTGCAAGTGTTGAGCCGCGCCACACCCGGGTTCGCGCCCCAGTTGGCCGAGGAATGGACGGTGCAAGCGCAAGCGGCCTGGGAAGTGTTGCAAGCAGGCCAGCGCCGCAAGCGCGATGGCCACGCCGTCGTGTACCGCGCGTTTGCGCGCATGACGCAGATCAATGACAGCCTGGCGCGTGAAAGCAAGACGCACATCGGCAGCCGCAACGATGCCCTGCTGGCCGAGCTGGAACGCCAGCGCCGCGTGCTGGGCATGCTGGTGGGCGGCGCCGTGCTGCTGGCGGCCGTGCTGGCCACCTGCTTCGGCTTTTTATTGTCGCGTCCGTTGCGCCGCATCGAGATGGCCATCGAGCGCCTGGGCGAGAAGCGCTATGACCAGCCCATCGTTGTCGGTGGTCCGGCCGATACGCGCCGCCTGGGCCAGCAGCTCGATTGGCTGCGCCAGCGCCTGGCGGACCTCGATGCTGACAAGGAACGCTTTTTGCGGCACATCTCGCACGAATTGAAGACGCCGCTGGCGGCCCTGTGCGAAGGCGTGGCCTTGCTGGAAGACGAGGTGGCAGGCAAACTCAGCGATGGCCAGCGCGAAATTGCCGGCATCCTGCAGCAAAACACGGCTTGCCTGCAAACCCAGATCGAAGACTTGCTACGCTACAATGCCGCCGCCTTTGACGCCCAGCATCTGGCGCGCAGCAAGGTGGACTTGCTGGTCTTGCTGCACGAGGTCGTGGCCGGACAGCGCTTGCAATGGCTGGCGCGCCACCTGACGGTCGAGGTGCAGGGCGAGTCCTTGAGCGTGCAGGCCGACCGCGACAAGCTGGCAACGGTACTGGCGAACCTGCTGTCGAATGCCGTGCGCTTCAGTCCGCCAGGCGGCAGCGTGCGGTTCAGCTTATCCAAGCAAGGCGGGCGCGTGTGCATCGACTGTATCGACGATGGCGCTGGCGTGGCACCCGAGGATGGCGCGCGCATCTTTGAGCCGTTTTACCAAGGCCTGCGGCAGGTCGCTGGCGCGCGCAATGGCAATGGCATCGGCCTGTCCATCGTCCGTGAATATATTGCTGCCCACGCTGGCAGCGTCACTCTTTTACCGCGCCATGCCGGCGCACATTTTCGGATAGAACTGCCCTTATGATGACGAGAACTTCTCTGGCCGGCATGGCCGTCTGCGCGCTGCTGTTGGGCGCTTGCGCCGCCAAGCCTCCCACCCAGACGCCCTTGCTGGCGCCAACGCCGCCACGCGTGGTGGTGCCGATGGACCCCCAGCTCACTGAACTGCTCGCATATCAAAGCGCCGTGCGCCTGATGCCGTCGTCGGAACTGCTGAAGGCGCAGCAAGATTTGGCGAAGGCCGATCACGCGCCGCACAACACTATCCGCCGCGCCATGCTGCTGGCGGCCTTGCGCGGCGCCGGTGACCTGGCCCGCGCACAGGCGCTGCTGGAACCGCTTTTGACGGCCACGGCCACGGGCAAGGATGCTCAGTTGCTGGCGCCGCTGGTGCAGTTGCTCAGCAACCAGTACGGGGAACTGCGCCGCCAGGAGGAAAATATCGACAAGCTCAACACGCAGCTGCGCGACACCCAGCGCCGCAACGACTTGCTCAATGAAAAACTCGAGGCACTGAAAAATATCGAGCGCAGCCTGTCCGTGCGCCCCGCTGCGGGAGCGCCAAAATGAGCGGGCAGGCCCACATTTTATTGGTCGACGATGACCCTGACCTGCTGCGCCTGTTGACCATCCGCTTACAGGCGGGTAATTATCGGGTGACGGCCGTGGGCAGCGCAGAAGCGGCGCTGGCGCGCCTGGCGGTGGAATTGCCGGCCCTGGTCATTACCGACGTGCAGTTACCGGGTCGCGACGGCCTGGCGCTGTTCGATGAAATTCGCCGCCAGCACGCAGCCCTGCCCGTCATCTTGCTGACGGCGCACGGCACCATTCCCGACGCCGTCGAAGCGACGGCACGCGGCGCATTTGCCTACCTGACGAAGCCGTTCGACGGCAAGCTGCTGATGGAAAAGGTGGCGCATGCGATTAACTTGTCTACGGTCATGCCGGCACCGGCGTCCGGTGACGAAAGCTGGCGCGCCGAGCTGCTCAGCCGTAGTTCGCAAATGGCCGAACTGCTGGCCGAAGCCAAGCTGGTGGCGGGATCGGACGCCAGCATTTTGATCCGCGGCCCCAGCGGTACGGGCAAGGAATTGCTGGCGCGTGCGCTGCACAACGCCAGCCGCCGAGCCAAGGCACCGTTCATTGCCGTCAACTGCGGCGCCATTCCCGAGCAGTTGCTGGAATCGGAACTGTTCGGCCACGTGAAGGGCGCGTTTACGGGTGCCGTGGGCAAGCGCGAAGGCTTGTTCCTGGCTGCCGACGGCGGCACCCTGTTTTTAGACGAGATCGGCGACATGCCGCTGCCGCTGCAAGTCAAACTGCTGCGCGTGCTGCAGGAGCGGGCTGTGCGCCCTGTCGGTGCCGACCAGACGCGCCCGGTCGACGTACGGCTCTTGTCGGCCACGCACCGCGACCTCGATGTGGCTATGGCGGAAGGGCAATTTCGCGAAGACTTGTATTACCGCCTGAACGTGGTGACCTTGACCCTGCCGGCGCTGGCCGAGCGCCGCGAAGACATTTCCCTGCTGGCCAACCATTTCTTGCAAAAACTGGCAGCCAAGTACCAGAAGCCCTTGAACGGCTTCGCCCCCGATGCGCTCACGGCCCTGGTCAGCGCGCCATGGCCCGGCAATGTGCGCCAGCTGGTCAATGTGGTCGAGCAAGTGTGCGCGCTGGCCACGGCGCCGCTGGTGCCCTTGTCCCTGGTGCAACGGGCCTTGCGCGTGCCATCGCTGGAAGCGCTCAGCTACAACGAAGCCAAGCAGCGCTTCGAGCGCGACTACCTGATTCAATTGCTGCGCCTGACGGACGGCAACGTGGCCGACGCGGCCCGCCTGGCCGACCGCAACCGCACGGAGTTCTACCGTTTATTACAGAAATATGCGCTGACGCCGGCCCTGTTCCGGCTTGACGGCGACCCTGTCGCTGAATAGCGACAAAAATAAAGCATGAATAATCAAAGGCTTACGGATAAATATTGATTCACTTGCCACAAGCTGTCGTCGTCAGGCGACAAAAAGTCCCGCTTTTCGGGCCAGATCCGGCGGAAAAGCCCTGGAAAAATCGAGTTTGGCTGTAAGTCGTTGATTTTTAATGCAATTTAAAAGCTGGCATGGTGCTTGCTGTATGGGTAGATGTGACGCTACAAAGTGTTGCTGTTTTGTTGCTTTTTATTGCTATCGCCAAATAAAAGCTTTTAACTTCATTGAGAGGAACTACCATGCAAACATCGAAACTGTTCAACACCCTGGTCGCCGCTATCGTACTGTCGGGCGCCTCGGTCACCGCTTCGCATGCAGCTGACTCCGCGTCAAAAGCACAAGCTCCTGTTGACACGGTAGTGGCCGCCAACGCCGCCGCCGCCGTCCCTGATGAAACCATTACTTCCTCGGCCAAGGCCGCCCTGAGCGCCGATGCGCAAGCCGCTGCCCTGCCAGTCAAGGTAGCAACCCAGCAAGGTGTCGTCGTCCTGTCGGGCGATGTACCGAGCGCCGAAGCGGGTGACCGCGTCGTGCAGATCGTCGCTTCCGTGAGCGGCGTGAAAGAAATCAAGAACGAGCTGAAAGTCAAAGCCGCCGGTTAAACGCCCTCGCGCTGTACTTTACTCCGGGTTGCCCTGTCTGCGGACAGGGCATTTTTTTGTCTATTTCAGTTGGTCTTGACAGTTTCGGCAGACGCTTGCGGGGGCGGCAGTGCCACCGGGGCTATGGCGATGTCCCGCATTTGGATTGTCGTCGTATTGGGATAATCAAAGCCAGCGCCGGTGTTCCGGTCGACAATGTAGCCGATGCCGCCACCCAGTAGAATATTGCCCCATACGGCGCCATTCGACTTCGATACCAGAGTCGAACTTCCAGATAAATTGCCTTTTTTGCAGTCGACGATCATGTCGCCGGTGCTCTTATGCACCATAACGCTGCCAGGGCTGACAACGAACCAGTTGCCTGCATCGTTGCTGAGATTGCAACCAATGCCGGACACTTCTTTGCTCTCATGAATGGTTTGGATAGATACAGGCTGAAATTTTTCCCCCGCGACGGATGCGCAGCCAGTCAATGCCAGTGATGCTAAAACAACAGATAATTTATACATGTTTTACCCTAGGTGTCGTTGTAATTTTTAAAACAAACTAGTGTAATTTGGCATTGTTTATTTATCTATGAAAATATTTTAATTGTGGAAATTTTGTTTCTTTTTTGATGAATCATTGGGAGTACACATCGGCTTCGTAGCAAATCTACGGTCATTCTCGTTGTATGATTTTTACCGATGAGGAATCCAGATCAACGGTAGAATAGCCAGCACTGGCGCCGTTTCCGGCGCTTTTTGTCATCCATGGCGCAGTGTTGCAAGGCTGGGCCGCTACCAGGCTACCGCATGTCTTCTTTTTCCCCCGCTGCCCTGTTGCGCAATCTGAAACCCGATAATTTCACCATCGCCCTGCTCGTCACCGTGGCCCTGGCCAGTTTCCTGCCTTGCACGGGCACGACGGCCTTGGTCTTCGGGCACGTCACCACCGTCGCCATCGGCGCCCTGTTTTTCTTGCACGGCGCCAAGCTGTCGCGCGAAGCCGTGGTGGCCGGTGTCATGCACTGGCGCTTGCACGTGCTGGTGCTGGCCAGCACGTTCATTTTGTTCCCCTTGCTGGGCCTGGCCCTGCGCCCGCTGGCGCTGACCTTTCTCACGCCTGAGCTGTACGTGGGCATCTTGTTCCTGTGCGCGCTGCCATCTACCGTGCAGTCGTCGATCGCCTTGACGGCCATGGCGCGCGGCAATGTGCCAGCGGCCATCTGCAGCGCCTCGGCCTCGAACTTCATCGGCATCTTTCTTGCCCCCATCCTGGTGGGCTTGCTGGTGGCGAAAGGCGCAGACAGCAAGTCGTCGCTCGATGCGGTGCTGTCCATCGTCATGCAACTACTGCTGCCTTTCCTGGCTGGCCAGTTCCTGCGCCGCTGGATAGGCCGCTGGGTCGACCGCCACAAGGCCATGCTGAAATTCTTCGATCAGGGTTCCATTTTGCTGGTGGTCTACACGGCTTTCAGCGAGGCCGTCAGCGAAGGCCTGTGGCAGACTGTCTCGGTGGAAACCCTGATCGCGCTGTGCCTGTTCAGCATCGTGCTGCTGGCGCTGGTCCTGTGCCTGATGACCTTCATCAGCCGCCGCCTGGGTTTTTCCAAGGAAGATGAAATCGCCATCGTCTTTTGCGGCTCGAAGAAAAGCCTGGCCAGCGGCGTGCCGATGGCCAAGGTATTGTTTGCCACGCACTCGCTGGGCATGGTGATCTTGCCGCTGATGCTGTTCCACCAGATTCAGCTGATGATCTGCGCCGTGATTGCGCAGCGCTATGCAAGGCGCGACGAGGTCGTGGAAGTGCCGGCGTCGACGCTGTGATCCTGTACTTGTAGTAGCCGCAGCGCCTGCTGCAGCCCGGCAACAATCACTGCATACGCCTGCCGCCGGCTCGCCTCGTCCGGCGCGCGCAGTACATACGACGGGTGATAGACGCTCACCACCCAGCGCCCGTCGTGCTGGAGGGGCGTGCCAAGCCGTGGCGTTATGCTGGCAGAGCCATCTTGCAGCACAGACTTTAACGCCGTACTGCCCAGTACCACGATCACTTGCGCTTGGACGCCTTGTATTTCTTCTTCCAGCCAGCCGTGGCAGGCGAGGATTTCGCGCTGCGCGGGTGTCTTGTGCAGGCGGCGTTTGCCGCGTGCTTCCCACTTGAAATGCTTGACGGCGTTGGTCAGATAGATGCTGTCGCGCGCCATGCCCGCTTCCTGCATGGCTTGCTCCAGCAGCGCGCCGGCCGGGCCGACAAAGGGCAGGCCCACCAGGTCTTCCTGGTCGCCCGGTTGCTCGCCGACGAGCATGATGCGCGCCTGTGGCGGCCCCACGCCGGGCACGGCCTGGGTGGCCGATTCCCATAGTTCGCAGCGGCGGCACTGGTCGAGTGTCTTGGGCGCGTCGCGCGCGGGCTGGGCGCGCTCGGCGGAAATCGCGATCATGTTGGCGCCGTTGCGCTGGCCCACGCTGGCGCTCTGGCCCGTGCGCCGTGCGCCATTCGCGGCGCCGCTGACCATGGCCGGTACGATGGCGCCTTCCGGCAAGTTCTTCCAGAAACGCGAGGGTATATGGCTGCGCAGCAGGTCGGCGTTCAGGCGCGCCGGGTTGAAGATGCTGCGGTAATACGTCAGCCACAGGGCTTCGCCCGCATCGTCGATATCGGCCGCGCCGCGCAGCAATGCGGGGCCGGCGTGCATGCTCGCGCCGTCCCACAGCATGGTGGCCGTGGGCGTGGCGATCATCCAGCTGATGCTGCCCATGCGGCGGGCGAAGTGGCGCGCCACTTGTGGCAGCACCTCGTGCGTCGGTTCGAACCAGGCGACAAAACGCGGCGCGCCTTCAGTTTCGGCCCGCTCGCGGAAGCGCACATACGCGTGCATGTCATGTTCCTCGCGGCGTACCGCCTTGACCATGGCGTGCAGGCGCGCACCGTCGGTGTCGGCGTGCGACAGCACGTCTTGCTGGCCCAGCTGCCAGCGCCACAGCACCTGGTACAGGAAGGCCCAGCGGTCTGGGGTGCTGAAACAGGCGGCGCTTTCCAGCAATTCCACCAGTTGGCGCGGCAGGCGCAGCAGGGGCGCGTTGGCATCCGTATCGTCTGGCATGAGCGAGAACAGGTCGCCCTCGCCCGCTTGCGACTGCCAGGTAACGTCGGCAGGTGGCACGCCGCGCGCGATCAATTCCCGGGCGGCCGCGCGCCACGCGTCGAATGACTGCGCCAGGCGGACGACAGGGCTCATGCCGCCTGCAGTTCGGGCCATAAATTCATTTGCTGCGGCACCTCCGTCATGGCGCGCCGCAGCTGTTCCGAGGTGCTGGTGTCGCGCGTGGGAAAGTAGTCGGCCGTAATGATGAACGGCGCAATCTTTTTCATGCTGCATCGCAGGCGCGACAAATCGGCATAGCGTACCTGCCGCAAGCGGCGCAGGTCGACGATGCGTTGCGCATTGCGCAAGCCGATGCCGGGCACGCGCGCGATCATGTGCTGGGCCGCGCGGTTCAAGTCCAGTGGAAAATGTTCGCGGTGCGCCAGCGCCCAGGCCAGCTTGGGATCGATGTCTAGCGCCAGGTTGCCGCCCGTGGCGGGCAGCAGTTCGCTGGCCTGAAAGCCGTAGCTGCGCAGCAGAAAATCTGCCTGATATAAGCGGTGTTCGCGCAGCATGGGCGGCGGCGCCAGCGGCACGCTTTTCGGGCTGTCGGGAATCGGACTGAAGGCTGAATAGTACACGCGCTTGAGTTTATAGCTGCCGTACAGCGTCTCGGCTGTGGAAAGAATTTGCTGGTCGTCGCTGGCATCGGCGCCGACGATCATCTGCGTGCTTTGCCCGGCGGGCGCGAAGCGCGGAGAACGCGGTTCCTCCGCCTTTTCATCGAGCTTGCGGCGGATGGTGCCCATCGCCAGTTTAATCGTATGCACGCTCTTTTCCGGCGCCAGCTTTTGTACGCTGTCTTGCGTCGGCAATTCGATATTCACGCTGAGCCGGTCGGCGTAGCGGCCCGCCTGCGCGATCAGGGCCGGATCGGCGTCGGGAATGGTTTTCAGATGGATATAGCCGCGGAACTGGTGTACCTCGCGCAACTCGCGCGCCACCTGCACCAGTTGCTCCATCGTGTAGTCAGCCGACTGGATGATGCCGGAACTGAGGAAGAGGCCATCGATGTAGTTGCGCAGGTAAAAGTCGCTCGTCAACTTGACCACTTCGGCCACCGTAAACCGCGCCCGCGGCACGTTCGAGCTACGCCGGTTGATGCAGTACTGGCAATCGTACAGGCAGTAATTGGTCAGCAGTACTTTCAGCAGCGAGACGCAGCGCCCGTCCGGCGTGTAGCTGTGGCAGATGCCCATGCCGGAGGTGGCGCCAAAGCCGTCTTTGCCGATGGAATCGCGTTTGGGCGCACCACTGCTGGCGCAGGACGCGTCGTACTTGGCCGCATCGGCCAGGATTTCCAGCTTGTCTGTCAGTTCCATGGGCGCCTCGATATACTGTGTTTATATACAGTATAGCAGGGAATCGAGCTTGTGCTGTCCTGACTTGCAGCATGACATAGCGCTATATATAGGTGTATATTACGCCTCTTGTGCAGCGTCACTTTATCAGGATACGATCATGCGCCTCACCTCTTTCGCCCGCCTGCTTGGCACTGCTTTGCTGGCCCCTGTGCTCGCCACTGCCGCTTCGTCCGCCTGTGCCGGCGAAGTGCTGGTATCGGCTGCGGCCAGCCTGACGAATGCGTTCAAGGATGTGGCGCACAGCTATGAGGCGCAGTATCCGGGCAGCAAGGTGTCCTTGAACTTTGCCGCCTCGGGCGTGCTGCTGCAACAAATCGTCAAGGGTGCGCCGGTGGATGTGTTTGCCTCGGCCGACCAGGAAACCATGGATGCGGCGCAAAAGCAGGGCTTGGTGCTGGCGGCCGAGCGTCAGGATTTCGTCAGCAACAGCCTGGTGCTGATCGTGCCGCACGATAGCAAGTTGGGCATCAATAGCTTGAACGACTTGACGCGCAAGGGCGTGACCCGCGTGGCCATTGCCAATCCTGCCAGCGTGCCTGTCGGCCGCTATGCGGAAAGTGCGCTGAAAAAGGCGCATCTGTGGGAAGCCGTGCAGCCGAAAGCCATCGGCACGCAGAACGTGCGCCAGTCGCTCGACTACGTGGCGCGTGGCGAAGTTGATGCGGGCTTTGTCTATGCCACCGACGCGGCCATCATGCAAGATAAGGTCAAGGTCGTGCTGGACGTGCCTTTGGCCTCGCCCGTGCTGTACCCGATTGCCAGCATCAAGGGCAGCAGCAATGCTCTTGATGCGAAGCGCTTCATCAACTATCTGCAGACGGCGCCGGCGCAAGCCATTCTGGCGCGCTACGGATTCAAAAAACCATAATGTAAGCACGCGCCTGCATGGATATCGCCTGGACCGCGCTGGCCCTGTCGCTCAAAGTAGCGGCCTGGGCCACGGCGCTTAATTTGTTGCTTGGCATCGGTACCGGCTATCTGCTGGCGCGCACGCGTTTTCCCGGACGTGAATTGCTCGATGCCGTCCTGACCCTGCCGATGGTGATGCCGCCCACCGTGCTCGGCTATTACCTGCTGGTGCTGCTGGGCCGGCGCGGCAGCTTGGGCATCTGGCTGCAGGACAATTTCGGCATCAACCTCATCTTTACCTGGCAGGGTGCCGTCGTCGCTTCGACCGTGGTGGCTTTTCCCCTCGTCTTCAAGCCGGCGCGCGCCGCCTTCGAGGCGGTCGATGGCCAGCTGGAGCAGGCGGCCCGCGTGCTGGGCATTTCTGAAATCGCCGTCTTTGTCCGCGTCACCTTGCCGCTCGCCTGGCGCGGTATCTTAGCTGGCGTGTTGCTCGGTTTTGTGCGCGCGCTGGGCGAGTTTGGCGCCACCCTGATGGTGGCCGGCAGCATTCCCGGCAAGACGCAAACCCTGTCGGTCGCCGTGTATGAAGCCGTACAGGCGGGCCAGGACGACGTGGCCAACACCCTGGTGCTGATTATCTCTGGCGTGTGTATCGTGGTGCTGCTGTCGGCTGGTCGCCTGGCGTCCGGGCGCATCGCGCACAAATGACGCTGACGACGATGCCCATGCAACTCGATCTCGACATTCGCGCCACCTTGCGCTCCGGCAAACGTCACTTTGACTTGCAGGTGCAATGCACCTCAAGCAGCCAGCGCATCGCCGTGTATGGTCCGTCCGGCGCTGGCAAGAGCATGACCCTGAAAGCCATTGCCGGACTGTTCACGCCAGAGGCGGGCCATATCCGCTTAAATGGGCGTACGCTGTTCGATTCCGCCGCCGGCATCAATCTGCCGCCGCAGCAGCGCAACGTGGCTTACCTGTTCCAGGATTACGCGCTGTTCCCGCACCTGACGGTGCGCCAGAATGTGGGCTTTGGCCTGAGCCGGGGCTGGTTCAACCCGCGCGCGCGCGAAAAACTGGACCAGGTCGAGCATTGGCTGGCTGCGTTTGATTTGCAGGAACTGGCGCAGCAGTTCCCCGATCAGTTGTCCGGTGGCCAGCGCCAAAGAGTGGCGCTGGCGAGAGCACTCGTGGCCGAACCAAACGCGCTGCTGCTCGACGAACCGTTCGCCGCCCTCGATCCGGCCTTGCGCGTCAGCATGCGTCTGGAACTGAGCCAGTGGCAGCAGCGCCTGGAGGTGCCCATGATCCTGATCTCACATGATCCGGAAGATGCGCGCATCTTGGGGGAGCATGTGTTGTACATGCGTGACGGAAAAATTGACAGCATGGAAGAAAATAGGGCACGGGGTGAACACATTGGATAAATCGGCGGCAATGGAAATCGGCCTGCAAGGCTCCGTATGGATGACGGTGGGCGGCGAGCACCTGGGCGGCGCCGGTCGCGTGGCATTGCTGGGTGCCATCGCCGAGTGTGGTTCCATCACGCAGGCGGCCAAACTCGTCAAGATGAGTTACAAGGCGGCCTGGGACGCCATTGACGCGATGAACAATCTGGCTGGCGAGCCACTGGTCGAGCGTTTGACTGGCGGCAAGGGCGGCGGCGGCACGCGGCTGACGCCACGCGGGCGTCAGCTGGTCGACAATTTCCGCATCATCGAGCGTGAGCATGCGCGCTACCTGCGCCAACTGGGCAGCCAGGCGGAAGGCATGGCCGACGATCTTTTACTCATACGCAGAATGGCCATGAAAACCACGGCACGCAATCAATTCCTGGGCAAAGTTGCCGAACTAAAACGCGGCGCCGTCAACGATGAAGTGACCCTGGAATTGCCGGGAGGCCAGCATATCGTTGCCGTCGTCACGCAGGGCAGCAGCGAGAGCCTGGGCCTGGTGCCGGGCGCGGAAGCGTTTGCGCTGATCAAGGCTTCGTCGATTATCCTCGTGCTTGAGGGCGCAGGGGCGCGCTATTCGGCGCGCAACCAGCTGAGCGGCATAGTCACGCGGGTGCAGACGGGCGCCGTCAACACGGAGGTGGTACTGGACTTGCCGCGCGGCGGCACGCTGGCGGCCATTATCACGCAGCAGAGCTGCATCGAGCTGGGCATCGCCCTCGGCAGCAGCGTGACGGCGCTGTTCAAAGCATCGAGCGTGATTCTGGGCGTGCCGGCGTAAATTGCGTAGGTCGGATTAGCGGCGGCACGCCGCGTAATCCGACAATATTGTTGGCGTATCATGTCGGATTACGCGCATGCGCTAATCCGACCTACTCTTTTAATCGTTCAGCCTGGACAACCAAGCGGACGCTGCCGCCAGCGCCTGCTCCAGTTCCTGCGCCGTGTGCGCCAGCAGCGCCGGCACCTCGTCCACGCGGCCCGCGTCGATGGCTTCCTCGGTAGCAAACGCGGCGCTTATCAGGCGCTTCGTGCCGAGGGTGCCAACGGAGCCGCGTACGCTGTGCAGGATGCGCGCCACGTCTCTGTGGTGGCCAGCCTGCAACGCTGTTTCGGCGTCGCGCACGGGCTTCATGCCTTTGCTCAATGCGTCTTCCACCATGCGCCGCAGCACGCCGCGCCCTTTCGCATCGCGTCCCATCACGCGCATTAGCGGTGCCATGGAAAATACTTCCTCATCGGCAACGGCTACCGGCTCGGCTGTCTGCTCGGCTGTCTGTATGGGCGGGTGCTTATGCAGATGACGCAGGATGACTTCCATCATCTCTTCCACCACCACGGGTTTGGCGATGAAATCGCTGATGCCGGCTGTCATGCAGCGCGCGCGCTCGGACGCCAGCACGCCTGCCGTCATGGCGATCACGGGCAAGTTCAAGCGTAGTTCCGTGCGGATGATGTGGGTGGCGCTAAAACCGTCCATGACGGGCATTTGCATGTCCATCAGCACGATGTCGTAGCGCAGCGCTTCGGTGCGCAGCCGTTCCACCGCTTGCAAGCCGTCGCCCACCACGTCCAGGGTGGCGCCCATGTGTTCGAGGATGCCGCGTGCCACCGCCTGGTTCAAATGGTTGTCTTCCACCAGCAATAAATGCACGCCGGTCAGTTGCGTGCCGAGCGGCTGGTGCAGGATGCGCTGCACGTCGCCGTCGTTCTTGGCGATCAACGCCTGGTGCAGGGCATCGAACAGGCTCGATCCTGTGATCGGCTTCATCAGCACGACATCGGCCTCGGCCGCGCTGGAGATCGCTTCCAGATGGTTGCGGGCGAAGGCGTTGACCATCACTACGATGGGCTGGCGCTGGCCGCCGGCCGCCTGGCGGATGGCCTTGGCCGTAGCCAGGCCATCCATCACGGGCATGTGCCAGTCGGCCAGCACCACATCGTAGGGCTGCTGCTGTGCCAGGCGTTCTCGGTACAGTTCGATGGCGGCAAAGCCGGAATCGACTTCGTCGGCTTGCCAGCCCCACGCTTCGATCAGCTTGACGATCAGTTCGCGCGCGGTGCGGTTATCGTCGGCTACCAGCAGGCGCAGCTGGCCCAAGGCTGGCGTGCGCCGCGTTTCGGCTGCTTGCGCCAGCATCTCGAATGGCACGCTGAAAGAGAAGCGGCTGCCCTTGCCTTCGCTGCTGGCGACGGCGATGTCGCCGCCCATCATGTGGATCAGCTGCTTGCTGATGGCCAGGCCCAGGCCCGTGCCGCCGAAGCGCCGCGTGATGCTCTGGTCGCCCTGTGAAAACGCGGCAAACAGCTGCTGTTGCTGCAGTTCCGTCATGCCTATGCCCGTGTCGCGCACTTCGAAGCGCAGCCAGGCGCGCCCTTTCCCGCTTTCGGCTTTGCTGACGGCCACCACCACTTCGCCGTTCTCGGTAAACTTGATGGCGTTGCCAGCGAGGTTGACGAGGATTTGTAGCAGGCGCTGGGCGTCGCCTACCAGGCACCGCGGCACGTCGGGCTCGACGGCGATGGCCAGTTCCAGCTCCTTTTTGCCCGCATTCATGGTCATCGTCGTGGCCAGGGAATTCATGACTTCATCGAGGTCGAACTCGACGGGCGACAATTCCATGCGGCGCGCTTCGATCTTCGAATAATCGAGCACGTCGTTGAGGATGCCCAGCAGTGATTGGCCCGCCACGCGCACCATGGTCAGATACTTGCGCTGTTCCGTGTCGAGCTTGGTATTTCCCAGCAGGTACACCATGCCCAGCACGGCATTGAGGGGTGTGCGGATTTCATGACTCATATTGGCTACGAAGTCGCTCTTTGCGCGGTTGGCCGCCTCGGCCCGGTCGCGCTCCTGTTCCAACTCCTCCGCGCGTGCTTCGAGCTCTTGCTGCAGGCGATCGCGTTCGCTCATCAGGTCGTTGAACGCTTCCGTCAGTTCGCCGATCTCGTCGCGCTGCCGCACCGGTACCGGGCTGAAACGGCTACCGCTGGTGCGCAGCGCTTGCAGGGTGTCGCGCAGGCGTACCAGCGGCGACAGCAGGCGCACGGTAAGCCAGCCCAGAACAAAAGCGGCCAGCAGCGAAGCGAGGATGCCCCACAGCACCAGCCGGTACAGCACACCATCGAACGGCTCGAAGGCATCATCGACGGGCAGCGAGGTAGCCAGCAGCCAGTTCACCGATTTCAGGCGCTTGAAGCTGTTGACGGCCGTGATGCCGCGGCTGTCGGTGCTGATCATGCTGCCTTCGCCATCTTGTTTCAGCAGCGCGGTGGTCGCCAGATTGGTGTCCGGCTGGCGCGGCTGCAGCAAACGGCTGGGGTCGGGGTGCAGCACGTAGCGCGGCACGGCGCCGCGCGTGAGAATCGAGTAATAGCCGTTCTTGCCGATTTTTTCCGAGCGCAGGCGCCCCAGCAGGTTGTCCTTGTACAAACGCAGCACGCCGACCACCATGCCGGCCACCTGGCCATCGGCGGCCATGACGGGTGCGACCATTTGCACGATGGGCATGCCGCTCGACTTGCTCAGCATTGGCTCGGTGATCATGGGTAGGCGCGTGCGCAGGACGGTCTGGAAATACTCGCGCTCGGTGACGTTGATGCCTGCGCGCCCCTTGACGAGCGGCATGTCGGCCACGATGGCGCCTTGCGCGTCGAGTACCAGTACATCGTCGAACAGGACTAGCATCGAGCGCCGCGTATAGTATTGGCGCAATTGGGCGGGCTGTGCGATCAATTCCGGCGGCTGCTGCCTGGCCGTCAGGGTGACAATCTGCAGCAGCATGCCCAGCTTGTCGTCGAGCTCGGCAGCGGTACGCGTGATCAGCGAGTATTGCTGGCCCAGCAGTACTTGGCTGAAGTCGTCGCGCATGTGCTGCACCTGGATCATGGTGACCAGCGCGATCATGGCGATCGAGGTCAGGCTGGTGGCCAGGGCGACTTTTGCTTTAATGCCGAGAGGCTTCATGATGTCCTTTTGAGTACCGGGCGGCACAGACGGCAGATAACGCCTTCAAGAATTCTCCTATCAATACATTAACTTTGCAAGCGGCGCTGAGTAAATTGCCCTCCCCGTATGGGCTTTTGACGATGTTGCCATATAATTAAAGGATGGACGTCGTTTATTCACCGAAATTACGCTGAAATTGGCACACGGCAACTCTGTATGCAGTAAACTTGTTATTGCATTTTCTAAAAGGTACCGACATGACTGAAGCGCTCCTCACTCTCACCTTGCCCGCAGTGAACGTGGAAGCATTGCGTGCGCGATGTTCGACTTGCAGCATGCATCAATTGTGCCTGCCGATGGGTCTCGATGTGGGCGACATGGACAGGCTAGACCAGATCATCGGCCGTCGTCGCAAGATTGTGCGTGGTGCCTCGCTGTTTCGCATCGGCGATTCGTTCCAGAACTTGTACGCGATTCGTCTGGGGCATTTCAAGACGTACCAGATCAATCCTGGCGGCGAAGAGCAAGTGACGGGTTTTCAGATGGCCGGCGAACTGCTGGGCATGGATGCCATCAGCGCCGACCGCCACCACTGTAATGCGGTGGCGCTGGAAGATAGTGAAGTGTGTGAAATTCCATTTTCCAGCCTGGAACAATTGCTGGGTAATATGCCAACCTTGCTGCGCCATTTCCATCGCATGATGAGTCAGGAAATCACGCGCGAGCAAAGTGTCATGCTGTTACTGGGCAATATGCAGGCGACCCAGCGTTTTGCCGCCTTTATCGTCAACTTGGCTTCGCGTTATGAAGCGCGCGGCTATTCGGCCAGCAAATTTCAGCTGCGCATGTCGCGCGAGGAAATTGGTAACTACCTGGGGTTGACCATCGAGAGCGTCAGCCGCTTATTGTCGAAGTTTAAGAAGGAAGGCTGGCTGCGCGTTTCCAACCGCGAGATCGAGATCTTGCAGCCGGCAATATTGAAGGCCATTACGGCCGGCACGGACGCCTGCAAATAATAGCACCGTCAAAACCTGCTGCGCGTCGCGCTTTGCGGCCTGAGATGCTCGCTGTGCTCTTAGCCACAAATCACTGCCGCTCGCTACGGTTTTTTCCCGGCGCTGTACGTTATAGTTCTGCATCCGCCTGCAGCGCGATGCTGCGCTGCAGTGGCCAGGTCCAGATGCCGGACAGGCGCCACTCGCGTTTGTCGTTTTCCACCAGCACTTGCCAGCGGCTGCGCTCTAGCATCGGTAGCGCTACTGAGAAGTTGCCGGCCGCATCGGGCTGCACCAGTAGCTTGATATCTTTTTCCGGCAGGGTCGCATGCGCCAGGTGCAGCTGCAACGGACCCTGGTAAGCCTTGCCGACGCTGCGCACGGAACCACTGAGACGCGCCGACGCCACGTCATAGGACAGGCTGGTAGCCATCGCCAGCTTGCTGGCGACCGTGTCGCGTCGCAAGTCCTGGTTGATGGCCTTACCCTGCTTGTAATAATCGCCCACCACCAGCGCATCGGGCTGCGTAAACGCGATATACGCCATGCAGCTGCCAACGACCATGGACAGGCCGGGACCGATCATCAGCAGCCAAGGCCAGCGATGCTTGTACCATGGTGCAACGGGTGCTTGCAGCTTGAGGCTGTCGGACATTTTGTTCTCCTTGAGGGCAGGCCCTTTGGGCCTGACCCCAGCTTTTGCTTCTGGGTTGAAAATAAAGTAAAGCTAACGCATGTTTGATGCTGGCCCAACGGCGAAATGCCGGGGTCAGACCCGAGGGATCTGACCCCAACATCAACCTTAGCGCGGCACGATGAATACCGCGCCTTCACGCACATGCAACGCTGGGTTATCCAGCGAGTGCAATTCGATGGCAATCTTGTTCGAGCCCTTCTCGCCGACACCGTGCGGCACGCGCAGGCGGATGGGCCAGCCCAGCGTTTCCGTCGGCTGTAACGTCACCTCTTCGCGCGTCAGCAAGGTCAGGCCCGGCAAGCCGGAAACGCTGATTTTAAAATGCTGAGTTTGCTCCGAGGTATTCATGATTTGCAAGCGGTAAACGTTCTCGACCATGCCGTCTTCCACTTCGCGACCCATCGAACCGCGGTCGCGGATGACGTCCATTTTCAGGGGGGTGCGCAGGGCCAGTGAGGTACACACGGCGATGATGATCAGCCCCAGGATGGCGGTGTAGATCAGTACGCGCGGGCGCGTGGCGCGCTGGCGGATTTGCTGCGAACTGAAGTTGTTTTCCATCGCATGGTCGGTACTGTAGCGTACCAGTCCGCGCGGCCGGTCGACCTTATCCATCACGCTGTTGCAGGCATCGACGCAGGCGGCGCAGCCGATGCATTCATACTGCAGGCCGTTGCGAATATCGATACCGGTCGGACACACTTGCACGCACAGGGTGCAGTCGATGCAGTCGCCCAGCTTGTCGTTGTTGCCGGCCTTCTTGCTCATGGCACCACGCGGTTCGCCGCGTTTGGCATCGTAGGTGATGATCAGGGTATCCTGGTCGAACATGGCGCTCTGGAAGCGCGCGTAGGGGCACATGTATTTGCACACCTGCTCGCGCAGCCAGCCCGCGTTGCCGTAGGTTGCCAGGCTGTAGAACAAGACCCAGAACCATTCCCAGGGACCGAAATCGAGGGTGATCACCTCGTGCGCCAGTTCCTTGATCGGCGTGAAATAGCCGACAAAAGTAAAGCCCGTCCACAGGGCGATGGCGCCCCACACCAAGTGCTTGGCCGTCTTCTTGACAACCTTGCGCACGGAGGGGCCTTGCTTGTCGAGGGCCATGCGCGCGCTGCGCGTGCCCTCGATTTTGCGTTCGACCCACAAGAAGATTTCCGTGTAGACCGTTTGCGGGCAGGAGAAGCCGCACCATACCCGCCCGGCGAGGGCTGTGACAAGGAACAAGGAATACGCACAGATGATCAGCAGAGCCGCCAGATAGATGAAATCCTGGGGCCACAGCACGACGCCAAAAATGTAGAACTTGCGCGTGGTCAAATCGAACAGCAGGGCTTGCCTGCCACTCCAGGTCAACCATGGCAAGCCGTAGAACGCCAGCTGGGTAAGCCAGACACATACCCAGCGCCAGGTAGCGTAGCGTCCTTTGGCCTCGCGAGGGTAGATTTGCTCGCGGGCCGCATACATCTTGATGACTTGAGGGTCTGACATTATTTCACGGGTGTCTGTGGATTCGACAGGCTCCAGACGTACGCCGACAGCACGTGCACTTTCGATTCCCCAAGGAAATCGTTGAAGGCCGGCATGGCGTTATTGCGCCCCTTGCGTATGGTTTCCATGATGGTATCGGCGCTGCCGCCGTACAGCCAGATCTTGTCCGTCAGGTTAGGCGAACCCAGCATCTGGTTGCCCTTCGCATCGGCACCATGGCAAGCCATGCAGGCGCCGAACTTGGCCTTGCCCAATACCGACTTGACCGGGTCCGAGGTCGAACCGGACAGGCTCAGCACATAATGGGCCACGTTCTCGACATCCTTTTCGGAGCCCAGGGCGGCACCCATCGGTGGCATCTGCCCATTGCGGCCGTGCATGATGGTCGTCTTGATGACGTCAGGTTCGCCGCCATACAGCCAATCCTTGTCAGTCAGGTTAGGGAAGCCCTTGTTGCCGCGTGCATCCGAACCGTGGCATTGCGCGCAGTAGGTCAGGAACAAACGCTGGCCGATGGCTTGCGCCTGCGGATCGGCGGCCACCGTCTTCAAGTCCTGGCTCAGGTACTTGTTGAACAGGGGACCGTAGTCGGCTTCCGCTTTCTTCAGCTCTTCCTCGTACTGGCCTGTCGATTTCCAGCCCAGGCTACCGGCATAGTTGCCCAGGCCCGGATACAGGAACAGATATGCCAGGGCGAAGACGATGGTGATGTAGAACAACCACATCCACCAGCGCGGCATCGGCGTATTGAGTTCCTTCAAGTCCTCGTCCCAGACGTGGCCCGTGGTGCCATCGGCAGGGGCACCGGCAGCCACTTTGACCTTCGACTGCGAGTACAGCAGCACGCCGCAGCCGATGATGCCCAGCAAGGACAATACGATGATGTAAATATTCCAGAAGCCATTGGTAAAGTCAGCCATGGTTGCGCTCCCCTTGTGCCGGCACGGGCATAGATACCGGCGCGGCCGGATAGTCGAGCGCTTCGTCGTCGAACGGCAGGTTCGCCGCCGCGTCAAAGTCGCTATTGCTGCGGCTGAAAGTCCACCACAGGATGCCTGCGAACGTCGTAAAGGAAACCACCGTCATGACGCTGCTGGCGCTGTCAAACAGGTTGTCGATTGCCATGCTAATTCCTTGTTTTAATTAATGTGCCGAGGCCTTGCAGATAGGCGACCAGGGCGTCCTCTTCGGTCTTGTCCTGCAGCTGTGCCGGACCGGCCGTGATTTCTTCATCGCTGTATGGCTGGCCCAGGCGTTTCAGGGCGCGCATCTTCGGCATGATGTCGTCAGGCACCAGTTTGGTCTTCGCCAGCCATGGGTAGGCTGGCATGTTCGACTCGGGCACCACGTCGCGCGGGTTGTTCAAGTGCGTGCGGTGCCATTCATCGCTGTAGCGGGCACCCACGCGGGCCAGGTCCGGCCCCGTGCGCTTGGAACCCCACTGGAACGGACGGTCATACACGAACTCGCCAGCGACCGAATAATGGCCATAGCGTTCCGTTTCCGCGCGCAGCGGACGCACCATCTGCGAGTGGCAGTTGTAGCAGCCTTCGCGCACGTAAATGTCGCGGCCCGCCAGGCGTAGCGGCGAGTACGGCTTCAGGCCGGCGATCGGTTCCGTCGTGCTCTTCTGGAAGAACAGGGGAACGATCTCGACGGCGCCACCGACGCTGATCACTAGCGTGACCAGGGCGATCAGCAGCCAGGGGTTTTTCTCAATCCATGCATGTGAAAATTTCATTTGCTTTCGCTCCTATCAGGCGTGCGCCGCGTTCAGTTCTGGAATGCGGGCGACGGGGAGTTTGCTGCCGCGCAAGGTCATCCAGGTGTTGTAGCCCATGATGCACATACCCGACAGGTACAGCAGGCCACCGCCCACGCGCACCACATAGTACGGATACGTTGCTTTCACGCTCTCGACAAAGGTGTAGGTCAGGGTGCCGTCCGGATTGACCGCACGCCACATCAGGCCCTGCATCACGCCGGCGATCCACATTGCCGCGATGTACAGCACGATGCCGATGGTAGCCACCCAGAAATGCACGTCGACCAGACGCGTGCTATACATCTGCGTGCGGCCCGCCAGGCGTGGCAGCAGATAGTAGATCGAACCCATGGTGATGAAGCCCACCCAACCCAGGGCACCTCCATGCACGTGGGCAACGGTCCAGTCGGTATAGTGCGACAGCGAGTTGATGGTCTTGATCGACATCATCGGACCTTCGAAGGTGGCGATGCCGTAGAACGACAGCGAGACGATCATGAATTTCAGGATCGGATCGGTGCGCAGCTTGTGCCAGGCGCCCGACAGGGTCATGATGCCGTTGATCATGCCGCCCCAGCTTGGTGCCAGCAGGACCAGCGAGAAGACCATGCCGATCGATTGCGTCCAGTCAGGCAATGCCGTGTAGTGCAGGTGATGCGGGCCGGCCCACATGTAGGTGAAGATCAGCGCCCAGAAGTGGACGATGGACAGGCGGTACGAGTACACGGGGCGCTCGGCCTGTTTTGGAATGAAGTAGTAGACCATGCCCAGGTAGCCGGCGGTCAGGATGAAACCCACCGCGTTATGGCCGTACCACCACTGTATCATGGCGTCCTGCACGCCCGCATAGGCGGAATATGACTTCGTAAACGACGCTGGCATGACGGCGCCATTGACCACGTGCAAAATCGTCACGGCCAGGATGTAGGCACCGAAGAACCAGTTGGCCACGTAGATGTGCTTGACCTTGCGCTTGATCAAGGTACCAAAGAACACGATGGCGTAGGCGATCCAGACGACGGCGATCAGGATGGAAATGGGCCACTCCAGCTCGGCGTATTCCTTGCCGCGCGTCAGGCCCATGGGCAGGGTGACGACGGCGCACAGGATCACCGCTTGCCAGCCCCAGAACGTGAAGGCAGCCAGTTTGTCGGAAAACAGACGCACCTGGCAGGTGCGTTGTACGACGTAGTACGAGGTGGCGAACAGGCCGCAGATGCCGAAGGCGAAAATCACCGCATTCGTGTGCAGCGGACGCAAACGTCCGTATGTTAGCCACGGTATGTCGAGGTTCAGGGCAGGCCAGGCCAACTGAGCGGCGATGATAACGCCAACCAGCATGCCGATGATGCCCCATACCACAGTAGCGACCGCGAATTGCTTCACGATCTTGTAGTTATAGTTCAGCGATTGATCCACAAAGACTCTCCCTGGAATTACTATTTATAATGGTGGGCAGAGAGTAAGTGTTTGACCGCGAAAAAACTTTGATGTGGATCAAAATTCCCCGGATGAAACAAGCGTAGTTAACTGACATCGAAATAAAGTGATATTTCGCTCAAAAAAGCCATGCAAGATGGCTGCAAGCGGGGCTCGATATGGGGTGCGACGCGCCGGCCATGGCGTGCAGGACGCCAGCCGGGCTGAGGCGGTCAGGGATGCGGTTCGCCGGGCGCCGGCGGCTTGACCGGCGTATCGTCGTCTTGCAGCACGCGCAAGCCCGGTCCGACGAGATCGTCGAACTGGCCGCTATCGGAGGCGGTGAAATACACCCACAGCGCGATGAAGACGACCACGACGCTTAAGGGAATGAGCAGGTAGAGTGCTTCCATGGTTCAGGCTTTCCGCAGGCGCAGGGCGTTGGCGATGACGACCGCCGAGCTGGCAGCCATGCCGACGCCGGACAGCCAGGGGTTCAGGAAACCCAGCGCGGCGGCCGGGATGGCCGTCAGATTGTACAGGGTGGCCCAGCCCAGGTTTTCGCGAATGATGCGCATGCTGCGCGCCGCCGTTTGCGCCGTGTCGAGTACGCAGCGCAGCTGCGACGACAGCAGCACCGTGTCCGCATGCGCCTGCGCCAGCGCGGCGCCGGAACCCATGGCAAAGGAAACATCGGCTGCGCTCAGCACGGCGGCGTCGTTGATGCCGTCGCCGACCATTGCCACCACGGCACCGGTCGCCTGCAGTTGCTGCACGAAATCGAGCTTTTCATCGGGCAGGCATTCACCGCAAGCCGTGGCGATGCCAAGCTGCGCCGCCACGCTTTGCGTCAGCGCTTCCTGGTCGCCGCTCAGCAGCACGACTTGCTTGCCGCGCTGCTGGAAATAGTCGACCACTTCGCGCGCTTCCGGGCGCAGCGCATCGCTGAGCAAGAAGCGCGTGAGCCACTGCTCCTGCGTGCCCAGGTACAGCGGTGTCATGCCGTGCATGCCGACGGCTGTGTCGCCTAGTGGCGGCCCGGCGATGGCGGCCACAAAGGCCGCATTGCCGAGACGGTAGCGCACGCCATTGAGCACGCCTTCGAGACCTTGGCCCTGCACTTCCTGCAATTGTTGCGCATGCGCGCGCGCCTGCTGTCCTGGCAATCCTTCGGCGGCTGCCAGGATCGCCTGTGCCAGCGGATGGGCGCTGCCCGCTTCCAGCGCGGCGGCCACTTGCAGGCAAGCGTCCTGCGGCATGCTGCCCAGGCTGTCGATTTGCTGCAGCACGGGTCGGCCCAGGGTCAATGTTCCCGTCTTGTCGAAGACGATGTGGGTAGC
This sequence comes from Janthinobacterium sp. CG_23.4, assembly GCF_029892305.1. Taxonomy (NCBI): domain Bacteria; kingdom Pseudomonadati; phylum Pseudomonadota; class Betaproteobacteria; order Burkholderiales; family Oxalobacteraceae; genus Janthinobacterium; species Janthinobacterium sp. CG_23.4. The sequence continues at coordinate 4,935,183 of NZ_JARXUX010000001.1, forward strand.
GCGGTGCAGGGTTTCCAGCACATGCGGCTGGACGATCAGCACGCCGCGCCGCAGCAGGCTGTCGGTGGCCGCTGCCAGCGCCGTCGGCGTTGCCAGGGATAAGGCACACGGGCACGAAACGACCAGCACGGCGATGGCCACGGGCCAGGCCCGCGACGCATCGTGCCAGCTCCAGAAGGCGAACACGGCGATGGCAAACAGCAATAGGCCCAGCACGAACCAGGCCGCCACTTTATCGGCCCATTGCGCGATCTGCGGCTTGCCGCTGCCGGCCCGCTCGATCAGTTTCAATAAATCCGACAGGGTGCTTTCGCGCGCCGGTTTGAGCACGCGCACGATCAGCGCGGCGCTGGCGTTAATCGCCCCGCCCGGCACCTGTTCTCCCGTTGTTTTGCGTTGCGCCGCGCTCTCGCCCGTCAGCAGCGATAAATCGAGCGCGCTCGTGCCTTCGATGATGACGCTGTCGGCGGCGACCGCCTCGCCCGGTTTCACGAGGATGATATCGCCCACGTCCAGCGTGCCGGCCGGCACCAGGGTGGTGGCGCGGTGCTCTGGAAAGCCCGCCATCAGCGAGGCAGAGGCAGGCAAGGCATGTTGCAGCCGCTCCAGCGCCGAGGCAGCCTTGCGGCGCGCCTGCAGCTCGAAATAGCGGCTGCACAGCAGCAGGAAAATGAACATCGTGGCCGAGTCGTAATATACCTCGCCGCGGCCTGTCAAGGTCGCCACCACGCTGCCGAAGAAGGCCGCCAGGATGCCCAGCGCCACGGGCACATCCATGCCCAGGGTGCGCGCGCGCAGGCTGGCCCAGGCGCCCTGGAAAAACGGCATGGCCGAATAGCAGATGGCCGGCAAGGTGAGCAGCAGGCTGGCCCAGCGCATCAGGCTGGCCATACTGTCGTCCAGTGTGCCGTCCTCGGCGGCCAGGTAGGCGGGCGCCACGTACATCATCACCTGCATCATCGACAGGCCCGCCACGAAGAGCTGGCGGCCCAGCGTCTTGCTGGCTTTTTGCAGGCGCTCGCCATGGCGCACGGCGTCGTAGGGATACGCCGTGTAGCCGACTTGCCGCACGGCTTGCAGGATATCGCCCGGCTCGCATTGCGCGCGACTCCAGCGCACGTACAGGCGCTCGGTGGCGACGTTCAGGCTGGCTGCCTGCACGCCGGGCAGGCGCGTCAGCTGGCGTTCGATCAGCCAGACGCAGGCCGCGCAGCGTATGCCTTCGACGGACAGGGTCGCTTCGCAGCTGCTGGCGTCGCGCGCAAATTGTGCATCGTCATTGCTGTACAGGCGCAATTCGGGCGGCACCATGGTCGCATCGGCTGCGTTGACGGCGTATTCATCGCGGTCGCGGTAATACGCGCTCTGGCCGATGTCGACGATGGTTTGCGCCACTGCTTCGCAGCCGGGGCAGCACATGGCGCGTGGCACGTCGTCGATAGTGACCTGCCATTTGCTTGCAGCGGGGACGGGCAAGCCGCAATGGAAGCAGGCGCAGGGTTTTAAAACAGCATTCATAGGTTTGTTTTCATGCGTCTTTTCATGGATGGCCGGTGACGCAGAGGGCGTCGAGCCAGCCCAGTGACACGCCATTCGCGGCGCGCAGCAGGCCCAGCAGGCCAAAGCCCAGTACCAGCAAGCCGCTGGCGATGCGCACGGGACGGCGCTGCATTTGCGTGCGCAAACGCGTGCCCAGTAAACCCATGCCCAGCAGGGTGGGCAGGGTGCCCAGGCCGAACGCGGCCATGCTGGCCGCGCCAGCGAGGGCCGAACCTTGCAGCATGGCCGTCAGCAGGGCGCTGTAGACCATGCCACATGGCACCCAGCCCCACAGGCCGCCCACGGCCAGCGCCTTGAACGGCGTATCCATCGGCATCAACGGATGCAGCAGGGGGCGCACGCGGCGCCAGACGACATTGCCGGCCGCTTCCAGATGGGCCAGGCCGCGCCAGACATCCATCAGGTACAGGCCCAGGGCGACGAGCATCAGGTTGGCCAGCCAGTAGCCGGCCACCTGTAGTGACGCCATGCGCAGCATGCCCGCGCCGGCCAGGCTACCGGCCATGGCACCGGCCAGCATATAGCTGGCGATACGCCCGCCGTTGTAGGCCAGCACGCGCAGCACATTCGATTGCACGGTTGTCTGCAATGCGGGCCGCGCCACGGCGATGGCGATCACGGGACGGCTGGGCGCGGGAGTTGCACCACCGCCCAGCGACAGGGCGCCGACGATGCCGCCGCACATGCCGATGCAGTGCACGCTGCCGGCCAGGCCGAGCATGAACATGGGCACGAGGCTGAGGGCATTCATCGGGCGCGATTACACTGTTTTCGAGTAGCGCAGCGGCTGCACCGCGTCCGGCGCCGCGTTGGCGCGGGCCTGCGTCAGGTAGCGGTCGAAGACCATGCAGATATTGCGGATCAGCAAGCGCCCTTTCGGCGTCACTGTCAGCCAGTCTTCCTCGATGACGAGCAAGCCGTCGCGCGCCAGTTCGCGCAGCTTTTCCAGCTCGACGGCGAAATAGTTGCGGAACTTTACGGGGTGCGCTTGCTCGATGGTGGCGATCGACAATTCGAAGTTGCACATCAGCATTTGGATGATAATACGGCGCAATAAGTCATCGGTATCGAGCTTGATGCCGCGCGCGATCGGCAGCACGCCTTCGTCGAGTTTTTCGTAATACGCGTCCAGCGTTTTCTCATTCTGGCTATAGACGGCGCCGACGGAGCTGATGGCCGACACGCCACAGGCGATCAGGTCGGCTTCCGCGCGCGTCGAGTAGCCTTGGAAGTTGCGGTGCAAACGGCCCTGGCGCTGCGCTACGGCCAAGTCGTCCGTTGGCTTGGCGAAATGGTCCATGCCAATGTAGACATAGCCGGCGGCGGTCAGGCGCGCGATGCACAGGCCCAGCATGGCCAGCTTGCTGGCGCTGTCGGGCATGTCGGCGTCGAGTATGCGGCGCTGCGGCTTGAACAGGTGCGGCATGTGCGCGTAGTGATACAGAGCGATACGGTCCGGGCTGGCGGAAATGACTTTGCGCAGGGTTTCCGTCATCGTTTCCAGGTTCTGCTTGGGCAATCCGTAGATCAGGTCGATGCTGATCGAGCGGAAACCGGCGTCGCGCGCCGCTTGCATGATGGCCACCGTTTCCGCTTCCGGCTGGATGCGGTTGACGGCCTTCTGCACGTCGGCGTCGAAATCCTGCACGCCCAGGCTGATGCGGTTGAAACCTTGCGCGCGTAGCGAAAACACGCGTTCGCGCGATACCGTGCGCGGATCGATTTCGATCGAATACTCGCCGTCTTCATCGGCAGCGAACTCGAAATGCTGGCGCAAATGCAGCATCAGGTCGTCCATCTGCTTTTCGCTCAGGTAGGTCGGCGTGCCGCCGCCGAAATGCAGCTGCTCGATCTGGTTCATACCGGCAAACAGCTTGCCCTGCATGGCGATTTCCTGTTTCAGATAGCTGAGGTAGGTGGCGGCCTTGCTGCGGTCTTTGGTGACGATTTTGTTGCAGGCGCAGTAGTAGCACAGGGTGTCGCAAAATGGCACGTGCACGTAGAGTGACAGTGGACGCCGGCCGCCGCGCATGCGCAGTGCGGCCAGCGCTTCGAGGAAGTTGCCGTAGCCGAAGTCGGCATTGAAACGGTCGGCGGTCGGATACGATGTGTAGCGCGGGCCGGACTGGCTCATCTTGCTGATGATGACCGGATCGAATTCGACGACGGCGTCCAGGTCGGCGGAAGCACTGCTGAGTAATGTAGGCATGATGTGTGTAAAGTCTTGTAAGGTTTTAGGCGGCCAGGCGTTTCGGCGCGGCGGGTTTGCCGGCGTTCGCGGCACCTCCCTTGCGGCCGGCAATGGCGACGCGGCGCGGTGGCGCGATCTTGCCGAAATTGAACAGGCTCACGGCTTGCGACAGGCTGGCTGCTTCTTCCGCCAGGCGCGTCGCTGCTGCTGCTGCTTCTTCCACCAGGGCCGCGTTCTGCTGCGTCACCTGGTCCATGTGGGCGATGGCCTGATTGACCTGGTCGACCCCGATGCTCTGTTCGCGCGAGGCGACGGAAATTTCTTGCATGATGGCCGTGACTTGCTTGACGGAACTCACCACCTGTTCCATGGTCTCACCGGCGCGGTTCACCTGCAGCATGCCGGCGCCCACCTTGCCGACGGAAATTTCAATCAGCTGTTTGATGTCCTTGGCCGCCCCGGACGAGCGTTGCGCCAGGTTGCGCACCTCGCCCGCCACCACCGCGAAGCCCCGGCCCTGCTCGCCGGCGCGGGCCGCTTCCACGGCCGCGTTCAAGGCCAGGATATTGGTCTGGAAGGCGATGCCTTCGATCAGGCCGATAATGTCAACGATCTTCTTCGACGAGGTGTTGATATCGTCCATGGTGGTGATCACATCGGCAACGATTTCGCCACCCTGCACGGCCACTTTCGAGGCCGCCACGGCCAGTTCGTTGGCCTGCACCGAGTTGTCCGCGTTCTGTTTTACCGTCGACGAGAATTCCTCGATGCTCGAGGCAGTTTCTTCCAGGCTGGCCGCCTGCGATTCGGTGCGGCCCGAGAGGTCCATATTGCCGGCGGCGATTTGTTTGGTGGCCACGGCCATGGTTTCCACGTTGATGCGCACGTCGCGGATGGTGGCGATCAGGTTGCTGTTCATCTGTTGCAGCGCGCGCAGCAATTGCCCTACTTCATCAGTGCTGTCCGTTTCAAAACTGCCCGACAGGTCGCCGGCCGCAATCGCCCGCGCGCCGTCCAGGGCCTTGCCCAGCGGCTTGAGTACGGACGTGCGCAAGGTGTACCAGAGGAAAACGTTGATCAGGAAGCCGAACAGGGTGGCGCCGAAGATGGCGTAATTGGTGATCTTGCCGCCGCTGGCGAACAGGCTGATGATGCACACCAGTAGTTGCAAACAGTTAACGATGGATGTGGCGGCCCAGATGCGCAGGTTGAGCGACATATGCGTCAGCTTGTGCAGCAAGTGCGCCAGGCCCGGGCGCACGATCAGCCCATTCTTGATGACAATCTTGCCGCCTTCCTTGTTGCGGATGGCCGCATAGGCTTGCTCCGTCGCCTGGACTTGATCCTTGTCGGCTTTCACGCGTACTGACATATAGCCGATGGTCTTGCCCGCTTCGCGGATCGGTGTGACGTTGGCGCGCACCCAGTAAAAATCGCCGTTCTTGCAGCGGTTCTTGACCAGGCCCGTCCACGGCGTACCGGCTTGTATCGAAGCCCACATGTCGGCAAACGCTTCGGCCGGCATGTCTGGATGACGCAGGATATTTTGCGGTGAACCGATCAGCTCTGCCTCGGTGTAGCCACTGACCTGGGTGAAGTAGGGATTCACATACACGATATTGCCGTTCATATCCGTTTTCGACACGATGGCCTGATCGTCCATGACGAGGACTTCACGGTTAGTCACTGGCAAATTTTGGCGCATGGTCGCGGCTTCCTGATCAGTTAAAGAGCAAATTGGTGAGTAAGACTTGCACGATTGCAAGAACGGAGATCAGTGTAAGGAGTCGCCTGCGCAAATTTATTGATGTAGATCAAAATCCTCCAGATTGGTCGGGCTCGCACGCATTTAGCGATGGCAAGGCGGCATTGTTTTAAAGTTACTGCTTGCCAGTGGCGACTAATTGACGCCGGCCGCCAGCGGCCGTGGGCTGCCCACGGCGTAGCCTTGTGCGTAGTCGATGCCCAGTTCGCGGATGAGGGCCAGGGTTGCCGCGTTTTCCACGTATTGGGCCACCGTTTTCAAGCCCATCACGTGGCTTACTTCATGGATGGCCTTGACCATGGCGCGGTTGATGGCACTGCCGGCAATGCCGCGCACGAAGATAGCGTCGATTTTCAGGTCATCGACGGGCAGCGCTTTCAGGTAGTCGAACGAGGAAAAACCGCTGCCAAAGTGGTCGAGCGAGAAGCGGCGAAGGAGTGTGTCAGGGCGCGCTCCTCCAGGCCCAGCAGGGCCGCCCGCCCTGGCCGACCAGATGACCGTGCTGTCGATGACCTGGCCAGCGACGATGCGTGTATCGCATATCGCCATGTGCGCCGCTTCCAGCGCCATTTGTCAATGTTTCTGCTGGTCGTTCATCGTCCGCTCCCGCTATGGATAGAGGGATAGACGCACCGCTGGAATTTAAGTTCCCGGCGCGTCAGCTGGCGTGGCGGCCGAGGCGCGGGCCACATCGCGCACATTTTTTTGCACGGCCACGGCAGAAAATAGGCTGAGCAGGAATGCCATGGCATAAAAGCCCTTTTCGCTGTTTTGCAGGCTGGCGTTCCACAAGCCGAGCGTGAGCAGCAGCAAGGCCAGTAGCACGGAAATCCAGCACAGGCCGAAATACAGGCCCGTCACGGCGATGCCCTCGCTACGGTCGCGCACGGATTTTTGCAGCGAGATGGCGGCGAACAGGCCATACATGAGGAGCGTAAAGTAATAGCCCTTTTCATTGAGGGCCATGCTGGCATTCCACAGGCCGGACAGGTAGGTGATGGCGCCGATCAGCAGTGCTGCCCAGGAGGCGCCGATAAAGGCGTTGCTGGGACGTTGGATGGGAGAAATCTGCATAGGGTCTCCTTGGGTAGGCAGGCGCCACCGGCATGGCCGGGGCGGCAGGCACGGATGCGCCTGCCGTTCCATCAGACCAGAAAGCTTATTTGCCTGGTTTGAGCCTGCGCAAGCAAGCCGACACGGCCGTGACGCCGGCCAGCACCAGGGCGCCGGCGATGACGCCGGCGACGGCGTTGATCAGGCTAGGCGTGATGGCGGCCAGCACGGGGCCGATACCGGCCATGGCACCGACCGCTTCTTCCGCGTGGTGCAGCAGGCTGCTGGCCCACGGCCAGCCGTGCGTCAAAATGCCGCCGCCCACCATAAACATGGCCAGCGTACCGACTACGGAGAGTAATTTCATCAGTTTTGGCGCCGCCGACACGAGCATGCTGCCAAAGCCGCGCACGCCGTTCATCAGCACGCCGTTACCCTTGCGCGCCGCCAGATAAAAGCCCGCGTCGTCGAGCTTGACGATGCCAGCCACCAGGCCATACACGCCCACCGTCATGATGATGGCGATGCCGACGACGACGGCGACCTGCTCGGCGAAGGTAGCAGCAGCCACCGTGCCCAGGGCAATGACGATGATTTCCGCCGACAAAATGAAGTCGGTGCGGATGGCACCCTTGATTTTGTCCTTTTCCAGCGCCACCAGGTCGGCTTGCGGGTCGCGCAGCGCCTGTGCCAGCTCGGCCTGGTGGCTGTCGTCCGGATGCAGGTATTTGTGGGCGATTTTTTCGAAACCCTCGAAGCACAGATACGCGCCGCCCAGCATCAACAGCGGCGTGATGGCCCATGGCGCAAACGCGCTGATGGCCAGCGCGGCGGGAACGAGAATGGCCTTGTTCTTCAGCGAACCGACGGCGACGGCCCAGACGACGGGCAGCTCGCGTTCGGCGCGCACGCCGGCCACCTGCTGTGCGTTCAGGGCCAGGTCGTCACCGAGCACGCCGGCCGTCTTCTTGGCCGCCACCTTGGTCATCAGGGAAACGTCGTCGAGGATGCTGGCGATATCGTCGAGCAAGGCCAGCAGGCTGGCGCCGGCCATCTCAGCGCGCTCCCGCAGGGGTGAAAGGAAGCGTTGAAGCGAGGAAAGTGTTGTTTTTCATGATGTTATTCTTGGTTGTACGGTAAGGGAAGGCGTAACGACGGTATAGATAAAGCGTGCCTGCGATCTTAACTCAGGCCGGGCCGGCAGGGCCGCACGGGCCGGGTTAAAATCGTCCTTCTTGAGCATTTTGGATACCGCATGCACTTCGCCACCTGGATCACCTTTGTCATCGCCGCCTCCATCATCGCCGTCTCGCCCGGCTCGGGCGCCGTGCTGTCGATGTCGCATGGCTTGTCGTACGGGGTGAAAAAGGCCAGCGCCACCATCCTTGGCCTGCAACTGGGGCTGCTGGTGGTGCTGGGCATCGCCGGCGCCGGCGTCGGTTCTCTGCTGCTGGCCTCCGAAGTGGCCTTCAACATCGTCAAGACGGTGGGCGCGCTGTACCTGATTTACCTGGGTCTGTCGCAGTGGCGCGCCCGGGTGGCTGTCACGGGCGAGCTGCATGCCGATGCTGTGGTGCCTTCGATGCGCCATCGTGTACTGACGGGTTTTCTGACCAACGTGACGAATCCGAAAGGCATTATCTTCATGGTAGCGGTCTTGCCGCAATTCATTAGCCCCACGGCGCCGCTGTTGCCGCAACTGCTGATCCTGGCCGTCACCATGTGCACGATCGACCTGATCGTCATGCATAGCTACGCCTTCCTGGCCGCGTCGATGCAGCGTTTTTTCCGCGATGCCAGCGCCGTTAAAAAGCAGAACCGCTTCTTTGGCGGCTTGCTGATGGCCGTCGGCGCCGCCTTGTTTTTCGTCAAGCGGGGTAGCCAGGCGGCATCCTGAGCCAAGGCAACATGCAAACCAAGATGCAAACATTTGTAAGCCCGCTTGCGATGCCCGCCTGATGCGGATGTAATCGCAGCATGTCCCCTTTGTAAGTCCTGCCTGGAGCGCTACCATGCGTCCTATCCTGTCTCTCCCCGTCTTGAAAACCGTGTGCGCCATGCTGCTGTCGTCGGCCTGCGCCGGCGCCTTGGCGCAGGACCCGCCTGCCCGCGTCGGCCGCATTTCCACTGTCGAAGGACAAGTGCTGGTGCGCGCCGGCGATGGCGAGGCGCAAAATGCCTTGTTGAACTGGCCTGTCACGACGGATCACCGGCTCAGCACCATGCGCGGCGCGCTGGCGGAATTTCGCGTGGGCGCGGCCGCCGTGCGCATCGATGGCGATTCCGAGCTGGAGGTGGGCGAACTCGATGACGAGCATTTCACATTACACCTCAGCTATGGCACAGTCAGCGTGCGCGTGCGCAATCCCGATGCGCTGCGCGGCTTCGAGCTGACCACTGCCCAGGCGCGCGTGATCCTCACTCAGCCCGGTTGGTTGCGCATCGATGCGGGGCGCCAGCCCGGCACCAGCGTCGTCAGCGTGCTCGAGGGCGCTGCCGATGTGGATGGCGCGTCGGGTAGCGTGACCTTGCGTGCAGGCAAGCGCGCCGAGCTGACGGACGAGCAATTGCGCACGGGCACCTTGCACAGGATAGCCTTCGACAATTGGCCCGAAGCCTTGCCCGCCGCCGTGCCGGCCTTGCGCTATGTCACGGACGATACCACCGGCTATGAAGAGCTGGACCGCTACGGCGCCTGGCAGGACGATGCGCAATACGGCCCCCTGTGGCTGCCCAGCGCGCTGCCGGCTGGCTGGGCGCCATACAGCGACGGGCGCTGGACCTGGATCGCGCCATGGGGCTGGACCTGGGTCGACAACGCGCCCTGGGGTTACGCGCCCTCGCATTACGGGCGCTGGGTGCTGCTGGGCCAGCGCTGGGGCTGGGCGCCGGGGCGCGAGCGCGGTCGCGTACCCTGGGCGCCGGCCCTGGTGGGCTGGGTCGGCGGTGGCCACGGACCGCAGCAAGGCCGGCGTCCTGACGTGGGCTGGTTTCCCCTGTCGCCGCACGAGCGCTATGTGCCCGGCTACCGCGCCAGCGCGGACTATGAACGCCGCATCAACCGCTACGCCGAGGGGCGCCGTTTCGTGGCCGGTGAACGCGAACGCCGTGAAGGCGTGAGCGTGTTGCCCGGTGACCGTTTTGGCCCGCAACGCACGCTCGATGTGCCGCGCCACAACCGCACCAGCATGCCGCCACCCGTGATGCAAAGTTTGCCCTTGGGCACGGCGCCTGCGCCGGCGGGCAACTGGCAGCGTCCTGCCGATGCGCCGCGCGGCGACAACGGATTGCGGCGCGACTTGGTCAACCGTCCAGGCCGCTTGCAGACGGACGATGGCCAGACGCACCTGGCGCCGAATCCCCTGCAGCCGAACCGGCCGCCCGTGCCGACCCAGCCACAACAGCCGCAACAGTCACCCATGCCGGCTCAGCCCATGATGCCGGCGATGCCGGTCTTGCCACCCGTGCAAGATCAGGTGGGTCGCCCCGGATGGCGTGGCGAGGAGCGGCCACAGCCGCGTCCCGACAGCAACCGTTGGGAACGCGGTGAACGCGCCGAGCGCGGCGGGCGCCGCGAAATGCTGCAGACAGCGCCACCGCCGGCCATGCCTGCACCGCCGCCGCTAGCCCAGCCGCGGCCCGCGCCGCCGCCGATGCCGATGCCGGCCCCCGCCGCGCGTCCGGTGCAGGAGGCGGGCGGTGGCGAACGCAGCGGACCGCCACGTGAACGCAGTAATGACAGGGGCAATGCGCACGGCGGTCCCGGCCGCAATGGCCGGATGCAGGAAGCGGAGCGTTGACAGAACTTGCCGCACTGCCTGTCGCGCCGTAGCGACGTTCAGGCCGACAAAGCGGCAGTTCGTCACATGTCCGAGGAAAAGCGGCACTGTTTTGTCTACAGTGAGGTCCTTGCAGCATAGCGCCATGCCTGACTGGCCGACAGCACCGATTTTTCCGACTATTTTGTCCAAACGAAATAGTTTTCGCCAGCTTACAAAGCTGGCTTTTTTTTTCCGCACCCGTGCCGCCATGGCCAGGGGCGCATACGCCCCCAAAGTTGGCTACAATACGCCTTTATGCAGCCGCCGCGTGCTAGGCGTGGCGCCGCCTGTTCTGAACGGCACTGATAGGATTTTCCATGCAAACCACTCCCCCCACCGAAGTTACGATTCCTCCCAGCGAATCGCTGATCGAATACCCGAGCGACTTCCCCATCAAGATCATGGGCCCGACGCATGTCGACTTCGCGCCGACCATGCTGGAATTGGTCATCAGCCACGACCCGACCTTCCACGCGGGTCGCATGGAAGAACGCCCATCGGGCAAGGGCAATTACACGGGCTTGACCGTCACCGTGCGTGCCATCAGTCGCGAGCAGCTCGACGCCCTGTACATGGCGCTGTCGGGCCACCCGATGGTCAAGATCGTCATGTAAGACCAGTGGTTGCCCTGGCGCGCTGGCATTGCGTCAGGCCAGCAACAAGCTGGCAGCCCCCGCCACATGGAGCAGCACCGCCGCGCCCAGCAGGCAATCGGCAGCTTGCTGCGCTTGCCGGCGTGCGCAGCTCAATGAAACGGTAGCCTCGCTTATAATCACGGCTTCGCCGCAGCGTCCGCAGGGCGCCGGCAGCTGATTACAGAATCTGTCATGACCACCACCCGAACCGAAGCGGCGCTGATCCGCGAGCTGGGCCGCGTCGAATACGAGCCGACCTTTGCCGCCATGCGCGCCTTTACCGACGCCCGCACGACGGACACGCGCGATGAACTGTGGATCGTCGAGCATCCGCCCGTGTTCACCCTGGGCCTGGCTGCCGACCGCGGCCATTTGCTGGCGGGCGCCGCGATTGAAGAAAATGCGATACCCGTGGTGCAGACGGACCGGGGCGGTGAAGTGACCTTCCACGGTCCCGGCCAGGTGGTGATTTACCTGCTGATGGACTTGCGCCGCAACAAGCCGGGCGGCAAGTTGTATGCGCGCCAGTTCGTGCATAAAATCGAGCAAGCCATCATCAATGTGCTGGCGGCGTATAATCTCGCAGGCGAGCGCATCGATGGCGCGCCCGGCATCTACATCGCCGGCGGACCAAGCAAGGGTGCGAAGATCGCCGCGCTGGGATTGAAAGTGCGCGGCAACGGCTGCACCTACCATGGCGTATCGCTCAACGTGGCGATGGATCTGGCGCCGTTTTCCTGGATTAACCCCTGCGGCTATTCCGGCCTGAAGACGGTGGACATGCGCAGCATGGGCGTGTTGGCGCCGCTGGCCGAGGTGCAGCGGGCTCTGGCCCATGAATTGACCGTATTACTCGATGTAAGCGAAGTAAACAGCGCCGCAGGCGCGCCTCAGGCAGCGGATGCCTGAGCAAACAAACCAACACGCCCGTCAAGGGCTTGCAGCCATGACTTCTGAGACCATTTCCAGCACCGCCCCCGCCGCGACCGCCGCTGCCGCGTACAACCCGAGCGAAAAGCAAAAAGGCGCCAGCAAGACGTCGCGCATCCCGATCAAGATCATTCCAATCGAGCAAGTCGAGCGCCTGAAAAAGCCGGACTGGATCCGCGTCAAGGCCGCCTCGGCATCGACCCGCTTCTATGAAATCAAGGATATCCTGCGTGAAAACAAACTGGTGACCGTGTGCGAAGAAGCCAGCTGCCCGAACATCGGCGAATGCTTCGGCAAGGGTACGGCTACCTTCATGATCATGGGCGACAAGTGCACGCGCCGCTGCCCGTTCTGCGACGTCGGCCATGGCCGCCCGGACCCGCTGGACAAGGAAGAGCCGGCCAACCTGTCGAAAACCATCGCCAAGCTGCGCCTGAACTACGTCGTCATCACTTCCGTCGACCGCGATGACTTGCGCGACGGCGGCGCTGGCCATTTCGTCGAGTGCATCCAGCAAACGCGCGCCCTGTCGCCAAACACCCGCATCGAAGTGCTGGTGCCCGACTTCCGCGGCCGCCTGGAAAAAGCGTTGAACCTGTTCAAGGATGGCTTGCCTGACGTCATGAACCACAACCTGGAAACGGCGCCGCGCCTGTACAAGGAAGCGCGTCCCGGTTCGGACTACATGCACTCGCTGAAACTGCTGAAGGATTTCAAGGCCATGTACCCGGACGTGAAAACCAAGTCCGGCATCATGGTGGGCCTGGGCGAGACGGACGAGGAAATCTTGCAAGTGATGCGCGACATGCGCGAGCACGATATCGACATGCTGACCATCGGCCAGTACCTGGCACCATCGAACAGCCACCTGCCCGTGCGCCGCTACGTGCACCCGGACGTATTCAAAATGTTCGAAGAAGAAGCCTATAAAATGGGTTTCACGCATGCTGCCGTGGGCGCCATGGTGCGCAGCTCCTACCATGCGGACGAACAGGCGCATAGCGCCGGCGTGGAGTCGGCGCTCAATTTCTAAGTCTCTTGCGCCAGAAAAAGCCGCCCGCTGCAAAGCCGGGCGGCTTTTTCTTGCCTGCTCTTGGCGCAGGCGCCGCATGCGTAGGCGGCGCGACCGCGTTGTCCTGCCGACAAATCCCTTTTCGCGCCTTCAACCTGACTGCGCGCCTATCGCTTAAAAGCTCGTCGACAGGCCGGCGTACAGACTGCGGCGGGCGCCGTATTGTGGCGCCCCCACGCCCACGCCGGAACCGTCGCGCAGCAGGTAGGATTTATCGAACACGTTGACCAGGGCCAGGCGTCCCTCCACCTTGCCGAGCGGCGTATTTTTCCAGGTGTGGGTGAGTGCCGTGTTGACGGTGAAGTAACTCGGCAAATGCCCGGAATTCGGTGCGCCACCGTCTGGGGTCATGCGCAGGCCGCTGCCGTAGAGAAAGTCAGCGCTCACTTGCGAATCACCGAAGTGATAATGGCCACCGCCGGACAGCGTGTATTTCTGGTCATGATCGAGGTAGACATAGTGCTTGCTGATGGCGTTCAACTCAGCGGCACCAAACAGCGCTTGCCCCGAATTGATGTTACGCCCTTGCGCCTTTTGCGTACTGGCGTTGAGGAACAGGCCCCAGTTTTTCTCGCTATAGATGGCGGACAACTCCAGGCCCTTGGCGTAGCCATCCGCATAATTGAATGGCGTCAAGATCAGCGCCTGGCCGAACTGGCCTTCGTCCAGCAGATTGTGGATCTTTTTATAGTACACGTCGGCCGTCACGGTCAGTTTTGAATTGACCTGGTGGCTGATGCCCACATCGTAGTAATGCGTGCGCTCGGCCTTGACGTTGTCCGACTGGCCGATTTCCGGCGCATTCGTCGTGTGCGCGTACAGGTCGATGCTGCCCTGGGCCGCCAATTCCTGCGGCGGTGGCGTGAAGTAGCGCGAATAGCCCGCGTGCAGGGCCGTGCCCGGCGCGATCTGGTAAGCCAGGTTGACGCGCGGGCTCCATTGCTGCTCGCTGGTGTAGGCCGCTACCTTGTCGTAACGGGCGCCGTAGTTCAGGGTCAAGGGCTTGCTGATACGCCATTCATCCTGCAGATAAAAACTCGCCAGGGTGCCGGTCTTGCCGCTGTTGTCGGCAATGGAGATGGGCGTGGTGGCGGTTTGCGCGCCGTCAATGGCGGGGAACACGGCCACCGTGTTGTCGCTCGTCGTCTTCTGCCGCGTGTAGGCCAGGCCCGCGCGCACGGTATGCTCGGGATGCAGTTTGTAGCTGATATCGAACTGGGCACCCGAGGCGCGGTTCGTGCGGCGCGAGTCCGAGGCTACGCCGTTGTAGATCAGGTCGCCGATGGCATCGGGCGTGAAGTGCAGTGCCGAATACTGGTGGAAAGCCGAGACCTGGTAATTGACGTCGCCCAGGCTCTTTTGCAGCGACAGCACGAGGAAGCGGTTAACTTCGTGCTGGTTTTCATGCAATTGCGATGATGGCAAGCTCGACGTGCCCGCCTGCGCATCGCTGTGCCCATCCAACGAGAAGGCGGGCGCCTGGTTGGGGTTATTCGGGATCTGGAAGCGGCCGTTATACGTGCCGAACATGGCGCCCAGGCGCGTGTTGTCATCGAGGAAATACGAGAGGCTACCGAACGATTTGTTTTGCCGCGTTTTGTCGTGCAGGGCGCTGCGTGTGTCTTGCGGGTTTTCCACGCCCAGGGAATTGCCCAGATAGCTGCCGGACAGGTAGTAATTAAACTTGCCTACGCTGCCGAAAAATTCAGCACTCGGTTCTACATGGTCGTAGCTGCCGAGCATGATACCGATGCGCCCGCCTGGCGTCAGGCCGCCCTCCTTCGTTTCAATATCGACGATGCCCGCCGTGCGCAGGCCGAACTGGGCCGGCAAGGCGCCCGTCATGAAATCGGTCTTGTCGATCAGGCGCGTGTCGATCGACTGGCCAAAGCCGCTGATGCTTTCCGGTAACTGTACGCCGTTGATGCGGTATTGCACGTTGGCATGGTCGTCGCGCACGTGCAGGGCGCCCGAGCCCTTCGAATCTTGCGATACGCCCGGCAGGCGCAGCAGCACTTCATTGAATGGCGTATTGTCGCCCTGGCCCAGCATGTCGATCATGTGGCTGTCGATGCTGTAGATGGTGGTGCCGACTTTCGGCGACAGCGCGATGCGCGCATTTTTCAAGTGGGCGGAGGTGACTTCCACCTTTTGCATCTCTTGTGGTGCGCCATCCGTTGCGGCGCTGGAGGTTTCGTTTGCCTCAGCGGCATGCGCGGAAAGGTTAAACAGGCTGGCAAGGGCGAGCGACAGTGCGCTCAGGCGTGGTGTGTGGTGCATGGCATACCTCGAAAATAGTCAACGCCAGGCGGCACGGCGCGCATGGGGACGCGGCGCTGCAGCCTGAAAAGGATAAAAAAGCGTACGAACTACAGTGAGGCGGCAGGCGGACCGCGCACGGGCGGCAGGATGCGTGTGGCGGCGGGGGCCAGGGTGGCTGGCGCGATGGCCAGCAAGCGGTAGGGCAGTAATTGGGCCGGTGGCGCGGTGATGGCCGGCGGCGCGGCGATATCGGCCACTTTGTCGATGGCCGTGGCGCACAGCGCGCACTCTTCCGCGTCGAGGCTCGTCTTGTGCAGGTGCGAGGCTGCCGTCGACAGCATGAACACGAGGGCAAGCGCACTGAACAGGGCCAGGCATAGCTGCCATGGTGCGCGCGCCAGGGCGGCGGCACCGTGATGGGCAGGCTTGCCATAAGGCTTGCGGGTGGGCTGGCGGGAAGGCATGGGGATATAGTAGCAAGAAAATTGCTGCGCTGTTGGCGCTTGTTGCGTGATTTGCGCCAGAGCGACCTGACAGGATGACGCGCAAGTCGCGCTGGGGCAGGCCGTAGTGCTGGCGCAAGCCGGCCGCGAAGCACGATGGCCAGCCCTGGACGCAGCTCTTCCAGGATGCTGCGGAAATGCCGCTATTCCAGCCAGCTGGCGGCGCAATTACCCGTGCTGTCACCTCTGCTGGTGCCGGATGGCTAGCTGTACGCTGGTAGCGTGGTGGCGCTGGCCGATACGGCTTCCGGCTATGGCTGTATCGGCAACCGGCCCGAGGGCGCGAACAATTTCACCACCATCGAGTTCAAATCGAACCACTTGGGCACGGCCTGCGAAGGCACGCTCACCTGCACGGCGAAAGTCGAGCCCAAGGGCCGCAACACGCAAGTGTGGGATGCCGTGGTGAAAAGCAAGGAAATGGGCAAGACCATCGCCCTGTTCCGTTGCACGCAGATGATTCTGTATCCCAAGTAACCGAAGGGCAAAATCCGGGGTCGTACCCTGCAGGGGAAATTTTCCCCAATGGGGGAAATTCCGATCCCGAAGGGAACGACCCCAGCCCTTGCTTGGGTTCGCTAGATTTTCACCCAGTTACCTTTATACAAAACCGGTCCCGTCGGTCCGTTCGGATTGGGCGACCCGCCTTTCGGTTCCAGGGTAACGGCCATCGTGGCTACGTCGTTGCCGATGCCTCGCTGCGGCAAGGCCAGTTTCATGTTGCCCTTATCGGCCAGCAGACCCAGCGAACGCGGGTTGCCGCTCTTCGGCACGGCCCACAGTTCCAGGTCGCGATCAGCAGGTACGGGCGCGTTGCCCAGCATGCGCACCTCGAGCCCGCCTTGGCGGCTGTTGGCCGTCAGCAGCAGGGCTGTTTGCGCTTTCTCGTCCGTCAGGCTGGCCACATAGCTGATCTGTGGTGTGTCCATGACGCGCGTGGCCACGACGATCACCAGCAGCGCGGCGATGGCGCTTGAGGCCATGCCGAGCGAACGCCAGAATGACAGCGAATCGCGCAACAATGACCAGCCGCCCTGGGGCGCCAGGTGCAAGCGCTGCTCGATCTGTTGCCAGACGCGCTTGGGCGGCGCCACGGACGTGGCAAACTCCGCCATCGGTTCCAGGCGCTGGCGCCATTCGGCCGTGATATTGCGCAAATCGGCGTCGTTGTGCAGCCAGCCTTCGAAACGCCGGCGCGCGCCGCCTTTCAGGGTGCCCAGCACGTATTCGGACGCCAGTTTCTGGCGCAAGCTGTCATTGCCGCGAATATTCATGTTGCCTCCCGTTTCGCCAGGCACGTGCGCAGCCGTTCCAGGCTGCGCCGTATCCAGGTCTTGACGGTGCCGATCGGCAGCGACATCTGCTGCGCCACTTCGCTGTGCGACAGGTCATGATAGAACGCCAGGGCGACTACTTGCCGATGCAGCCCGTCCAGGGCCGACATGCAAAACGCCAGCGCCTTGGCATCACTGCTCAGCTGCAGTGCTTCGATGGGCGTGGCCTGGGGGTCTTGGAGTGCATTCATGACTTCGCTATCAAACTGTTCGGCATCGATTTCCACGGTATCGTCGCTGCGCCGCAGCACATCGAACGCCTTGTTGCGCACGATGGTGGCCATCCAGGTCATCGGCGCCGCCAGATGGCTCTGGTAAGTGGCGGCATTGTTCCAGATGGCAACGAAACCCTCTTGCAAGGCTTCTTCGGCGAGCTCTTGCTTATGCAATATACGCAGCGCGAAGCCGAACAGTTTCGATGATGTGGCGTGATATAGTTGACGGAACGCCGTGGCGTCCTTGTTGCCACTGGCGAGTAGCCAGGTTTTCAGTTGTTGCGGGTCGAGCGATTGAGCGGCTAGGGACACGGCTGGCCTTCATAAGGTGAATGGGATCACGCGAGGGAAGGTTATAACATACGTGCAACAGCTGGCAACAAGGTTTTGCGGCCAGTGTCGCCAGTGTCGGATCAGCCGGCGATGGCGCTCTCGATTAATTTGTGCAATTCGGCGAATTCTGGCTTGCCCACGTAGCGCTTGAGGATCTTGCCCTGCTTGTCGAGCACGAAGGTGGTGGGTGTGAGGGCCACGTCGCCGTAAGCCTTGGCCGCCTCACCTGTCACGTCGAGCGCCACCTTGAAGGGCAACTGGCGCGTTTCGGCGAAATTAAGGACGTAGTTGGCCGGATCGTATTTCATGGCCACGGCCACCAATTCCAGTCCCTGCCCCTTGTACTTGTTGTAGGTGTCGACCATTTCCGGCATTTCTGCCACGCATGTGGTGCAGGAGGTAGCCCAGAAATTGACCATCACGACCTTGCCGCGCAGGCTGCTTGACGTAATTTTTTCGCCATGGATGCCGTGGAAGGTCACGTCCGGCGCGCTTTGTTTGTTGTTCAGAAACGCCACCGCAGCGACAGCCATCAATGCAATACAAAATAGCGCGGGCTTGCTCCAGGATTTGGCAGTCGATGTCGACATAGTTTTCACACCAGATAACGTAACGATGGGGCCATTATAGCCCCATCGTTTTGTGTACGGCCTGGCGGGCCTACTGTCCGACGGCGTTGTTGACGCGCCCCGGTATCGGATCGGGCTGCAATTGCTTCAGCTCCGCTTCCGAAATGTAGTCGAACAGCTTGACCACTTTCTGCACGCCACCTACGCCGCGCGTTACGTCGGCCGCGACCATGCCTTCGCGCTGGGTGACTCGGCCCATCAGGAAGACGCTGCCGTTTTCGGTGACGACCTTGAACGAGGCTGCCGAGATGGTTTTCATGTCCACCAGGCTGGCCTTGACCTTGGTGGTGATCAGCGCGTCGTTCGAGCGCGAGGTGTAGCTGGCCGGGCCGGCGATGATCAGTTCATTGGCCACCGATTCCACGCCTTCGATATTGCGCACTTCGCGCTCGACGGCATTTTTCATCGCCTCATCGCGCACTTCGCCTGTCAGCAGGACGCGGCGGTTGAAGCTGGTGACGTTCACATGGCCGGCATCGCCGACGATGGAGGGGATGCGCGATTCGCCTTTCAGGGCGATCGACTTGTCTTCGGTCTGGGCGCCAAGGGTACGGCGGTCTGCCGCAGCAACGCCACTCATCACTGCGCCGCCGACCATCAGTTCGATGCAGCCGGTGAGCGAGGTGAGCATGGCGCCGCACAGCAAAGCGGTAGCCAGTGGGCGTTGTACGCGTTTCCAGCCTGGGCCAGTAGCGAATTTAGTCATTCACGTCTCCTCCGAATAGGGCGACGTCGATGCCGTCGCAGATGCAGTGTATGGTGGTCAGGTGGACTTCCTGGATGCGCGCCGTGCGCTCGGCCGGCACGCAGATATGCACGTCGGCATCCGTCAGCATCTTGCCGATGGCGCCGCCGTCCTTGCCCGTCAGCGCCACGACGCGCATTTCGCGCTCGAGCGCCGCTTCTACTGCTGCCATCACGTTGGCCGAATTGCCCGACGTGGAGATGGCCAGCAAGATATCGCCGGCCTGGCCGAAGGCCTGCACTTGTTTCGAGAAAATCTCGCGGTAGCTGTAGTCATTGGCGATGGCCGTCAGGATCGAGGTATCGGTCGTCAGCGCCAGGGCCGGCAGCGGAAAGCGCTCGCGTTCGAAGCGTCCCACCAGCTCGGCCGCGAAATGCTGGCAGTCGGCGGCGGAACCGCCGTTGCCGCAGGCCAGGATCTTGTTGCCGTTTGACAATGCATAGAACATCAGGTCGATCGCCTGCGCAATGGGTTGCGCCAATACGGTAGCAGCCCGGATCTTGAGTTCGGCACTTTCGTGGAAGTGCGAGAGGATGCGTTGATTATTCATAGTCTGGCGATTATAGTGCAGGCGCGCGGCATGGCGGACAAGCACGGTTAAAAATGCTTACATATCGAGGATGTTCTTCAGCCAGCTGATGCGCCCGCCATCGATGGCGAGTGCGTCGAAGCGGCATGGCGGCACGATATTTTGCGTCAGCAGCCAGCTTTGCGCCGCCAGCACCATGCGCCGCTGCTTGCTTGACGTGATGCTGGCCAACGCGCCGCCAAAGGCGGCACTGCTGCGTAGCCGCACTTCCACGAAGACGACCGACGGGCCATCGCGCATGATCAGGTCCAGTTCGCCACCTTTGCACCGATAGTTGCGTGCAAGCAGCAACAAGCCTTGTCGCCGCAGATAGGCGAGCGCAGCGTCTTCCCCCTGCTGTCCCCGTGCCTGTGTATTTTGGAAAGGCAAGGGCAGCATGGCGTATCCTTATTGTGCCGGTGGCAAGGCGGCCGGCGTTGCCGCTGCGGCCGGTGGCCAGGTGCCCAGTACGCCCTGCTGGTAGCTGGCAGCTTGCTCCGTGCGTTCGAAGACGCTTTGCGCATTCTCGAAGCGTACGGCCAGGCGGCCAGTCACGCCATCGAGCGTGAACGGCGCGTTTGGACGCAGCGCCACTTCGCGCGCCACGCGGAAGGCATCGATGCCCAGCGCGTACAGGCGTTCCATGTCCGCCGTCAGGCGGGCGTCGCCTGGCTGCGGCGGCTGCGGATACTGCATCACTTGCGGATGGTTGCGCTGCACTTGCCATGGCAGGTCCAGCAGGCGCACGCCGTCGAGTTCCGTACCGCTGGCGCCGCGTCCGGTGCCGGGATTCAATGACGACGTGCCATACAGGGGCAAATCGCTGCCGATGGCCACGCGCAATTGGCGCGCCTGGTCAGCGTCGAGCGCGGCAAACAGCAGGCCAGGCGGTGTCGCGGCCAGGCGCGCGCGCAGCTGCACCAGCTCGGCATCGCTCAGGTAGCCATTCGTGGCCGTCAAGTCCATCGTTTCGATCTTGCCGCCCTGGCGCAGCCATTCCTGCTTGAAGGCGGCGCTGGTGCGGCGTTGCGAGGGCGAACCGGCCGACAGGATCAGCGCGCTGGCAGCCGGCTGTTCGCTGGCGGCCCAGGCGGCGACCTGGCGCGCTTCCGCTTCGATCGACAGGCCCATGATGAGCATTTTTTCCGGCAGGCGCGCCTCGCCGCGGTGGTCCGGGTGGTTCAGGGCGATCGTCGGCTTGCGCACCAGGTCGCTATTCGCCACCGCCGTGACGGCCGAGCGTGACAGGGGGCCGACGATGACGTCCTGTTCCTCTTGCGCTTGTGCAAACTTGTTCAGGACATCGCTGCTGCCATCGCCCGTGTCGATCACCGTCACTTCGAAGCCGCTGCGGTCGTGCGCATAGGCGGCCATGAAGCCGGCGCGCAGCAATTCGGCGGCCGGACCCAAGGAAGACGAGCGCAGCGGCAGCAGCAAGCCGATGTGGTGGACATTGCCATCGGCCGGTGCCGGCGCCGTGGCCGTCGGCATGTCGAGCGGCGTGCCGGTCGCCGGCTTGTTTTTGCTCGGCGCCAGCGGCGCAGCGTTGCCGTCATACGCGGTAATATCGGGTACGGCCACGGCAAACGTCACCGGTTCTGGCGCAGGCGGCTTGGGCGGCACGGGTGGTGGCAACGGCTTCGGTGGCGGCAGCGCCCTTGTGTTAGATTCAATAGGCGCGCACAATTGGCCGGGCGCGTCGCAAGGCGTGCTGCAAGCGCTCAGCATGCCGGTCGCGGCACAAACAAGCAGTAACTTCACACTATTAGCAAGCATTCAACCTCCAAAATGACCGTACAAGAAATCAGTTCCATCGCCAGCCTGCCCATCATGACAGAGGCGGCGCACCAGGTCTATCCTATCGCAACATTGTATATAGTGGCCACGCCGATCGGCAATGTGACCGATATCAGCTTGCGCGCGCTGCACTTGCTGAGCCTTGCCGACGCCGTTGCCTGTGAAGATACGCGCAATACGGCGCACCTGCTGACGCGCTTTGGCCTGAACAAGCCATTGATTGCGGCGCATCAACATAATGAGCGTGAAGTGGCGCAGACCCTGATCGCCCGCCTGCACGCCGGCGAGCGCATCGCCCTCGTCTCCGATGCGGGCACGCCCGCCGTTTCCGACCCGGGCGCGCGCATCGTCGACGCCGTGCGCGCAGCGGGTTTGCGCGTGCTGCCGCTGCCGGGCGCATCGGCGGCCATCACGGCCATTTCCGCCAGCGGTTTGTTGAATGATCAGTTTTACTTTGTCGGCTTCCTGCCGGCCAAGGCCAAGCAGCGCGAAAACATGCTGCACAGCTTGCGCGGCGTCACGGCCACGATGGTGTTCTACGAGGCGCCGCACCGCATCCTCGATTGCGCCACAGCCCTGGTAGAAGCGTTCGAGCCTACGCGTCAGGTGGTGTTTGCGCGCGAACTGACGAAAATGTTCGAGGAAATCCACCGCTGCCCGCTGTCCGAAGCGGAAAGCTGGATACGCGCTGATGCGCATCGCGAAAAGGGCGAATTTGTCGTCCTGCTCGAAGGCGCAACCGAGGCGCAAGACGCGGAAGACGTGGAAGCGGAACGCATCCTGAACATCCTGCTGGCTGAATGCAGCGTCAAGCAAGCGGCTAACCTGACGGCGCAAATCACGGGGCGCAAGAAAAACGCCCTGTATGAACGGGCGCTGCAGTTGAAGGGCCAAGAATAAGGGCATGCTGAGCTACCCAATCCCGGTATCTTGTAAGCCTCTGCACTTGTCTCATCATTTGTCTCACCACTCGCCTTACCACTTGCAGCCGCTATCCTTTTTGTCGAGCAACATCAGCACGGGTGCCAGCAAGCCTGCGCCTGCATAGGCGGTGCGGCAATCGCCGCGCTTGCCTTGCGCGATATCGCGCGCGAGTCGGGTTTGCGTTGCCAGCGGCTGGTCGGGGATTTGCCCGACGGCCGTGCCCACCTTGGATGGATCGCGTTCGCCGGCCATCTTGCGCGCCGTCTTCCTGGCCGCTTCCATGTCGAATTTTGCGGTTTCTTGCGGCAAGGTATCCGAGTTGGCTGCCGGCGTTGCCGGTGCCAGCGCGATGGCTGGCGGGCTCGGTGCTGGCGCGGTGGCCGCCGCTGGCGTCGGCACTGCGCGGGTCGCGGCGCGCCTTGGCTCAATGATGGGTCTTGCTTCGCGCTTTGGCTGGACGACTTCGACAGGCGGCGCTGGGGGCTTGGCGGCCAGCGGACGTATCCACACGGCAATCGACTCCACGCGCGGACCCGCATCCGGCGCGACAGGCGGTGGCACATGGCGCCATAGATAGACCAATGCGCCATGCAGCAGCACGGACACGGCAATGCCCAGCACCATGCTGCGGCGGCTTGGCATGGGCCGGCCACCGTCTCTTCTTTCTATACTGAAATCCATTGCCGTCGTCGCCTTCATGCCTGAGCGGGAAAACTTGCCTAGTCAGTGTCGCATACTTCCATAGCTTTGAAAAATACATGGCTTCTTGTGCCCGGCGTAAATAATTTACACAGAGTTTCACCTGACCCTTGACCGAAGTCGATACGGCCTGTATTATCTTGGTCTTCGGAGTGTGGCGCAGCCCGGTAGCGCACCTGGTTTGGGACCAGGGGGTCCAAGGTTCGAATCCTTGTACTCCGACCAAATTTGTAGAAAAAAACCCAAGAGCTTCGGCTCTTGGGTTTTTTTTCGTCTGTACTGCCGGGGTCAGACCCCCGGCTGTGTTGGCGCTGAGCTTGACGTTAGCGGCATTGAGGGTCTGACCCCAGATTTCAGGGCCCCATTCTTTATACGGCGCGTTTTGCCGCGATGGCGTTGCCGGCGCGGCTGGAACCCTTGCGCCCCAGCTGCTGCGAGATGAACTGGCCCGCATCGACCACCAGTTCCAGGTCGATGCCGGTGTCTATCCCCAGTCCCTGCATCATGTAGAGCACGTCCTCGGTCGCCACGTTACCGGTAGCGCCCTTGGCGTAGGGGCAGCCGCCCAGGCCCGAGACGGACGAATGATAAATCGCAATGCCCGTTTCCAGGCTGGCGTAGATATTTGCCAGCGCCTGGCCATAGGTGTCGTGGAAGTGGCCGGACAGGCCGCCCACGTGGAAGGCTTGAATCGCGCGCTGCATGACCGCCTGCGTTTTTCGCGGCGTGGCCACGCCGATGGTGTCGGCGATGTCGATCTCGTCGCAACCGAGGTCGCGCATGCGCCCCACCACGTCGGCCACGGCGTCCAGCGGCACGTCGCCCTGATAGGGGCAGCCGAAGGCGCAGCTGATGCTGCCGCGCAGGCGCAAGCCATGTGCCTTGGCCGCCTTGGCCACGCCTTCGAAGCGGGCGATCGATTCAGCTATCGAGCAGTTGATATTCTTTTGCGAGAACGCCTCGGAGGCGGAGCCGAAGATCACCACTTCATCGGCCTTCGCCGCCAGCGCGGCATCGAAACCTTGCATGTTCGGCGTCAGCGCCGAATACAGGGTACCGGCGCGGCGCGTGATCTTTTCCATCACTTCCGCGCTGGTGGCCATTTGCGGCACCCATTTTGGCGAGACGAAGGACGCCGCCTCGATGTTGCTGAAGCCGGCCAAGGTCAGGCGGTCGACCAGCTCGATCTTGACGGCGGCGCTGATGGTTTCCTTTTCGTTTTGCAGGCCGTCGCGCGGACCCACTTCGACGATCTTCACCTGTTTTGGCAAACTCACTTGATTGCTCATCTCAATATCCTTGCAAACGGTTGACGATGCCGGCGACTACTGCTCCGGCATGCAGGCGGCGCATCTTGGCGGCGATCTGCGCCACGCTTTCGCGGCGCAGGGTGGCCGCCGAAATATGCGGCGTGATGGTGATGCGCGGTTCTTGCCAGAATGGGTGCTGTTGCGGCAGCGGCTCGTTGCGGAACACGTCGAGCGTTGCCCCGGCGATATGTCCGCTGCGAATCAGGGTCAGTAAATCCGGTTCGGCAATATGCGCGCCGCGCGCCACGTTGATGACGTAGGCGCCTGGCAGCAGCATCGACAGACGCGTGCGGTCGAGCAGGTTATGCGTCTCGGGCGTGAGCGGCAGCATGCACACCAGCACGCGCGTGCCGCGCAAAAAGGCTTCCAGCTCCTCTTCGCCCGCAAAACATTGCACGCCATCGCTTGACTTGTGGCTGCGGCTCCATCCCCGCAGGGGAAACTCGAACTGCGCCAGCGCTTGCAGTACGCGGTTGCCCAGCACGCCCATGCCCAGCACGCCGATGGGGAAATCGGCCTTGTCGTAGGCGGGTAGCGCTTGCCAGATGCCGGCGCGGCCCTGCGCCTCGTACGCGTCGAACTGGCGGAAGTGGCGCAGCACGGCGTGGCTCACATATTCGGCCATCTGCACGCCCATGCCCGCGTCGTCCAGGCGTATCAGCGGCACGTGTGCGGGCAGCGCCTCGCCAAATTTCAAGAGTGCGTCGACACCTGCGCCCGTGTTGAAGATGGCTTTAACTTGGCGTAATGCTGGCAGCATGGCCGCTGGCGGCTGCCATACGACGGCGTAGTCGCACGGCGCGAACGTTTCGCCTTCGCGCCAGAAATGGATTTCGGCCTCGGGCAGCAAGTCACGCAAGTCGCTGATCCACGCCGCTTCCTTGCCGTCCGAACGTTGTAAAAGTATGCGCATCGTCACAGCCTTTATGCGGCAGCCTTGAAGGCCAGTAGCGGCGCGCCATCGCTCACCTGGTCGCCGACGCCGTACAGCACGTCTTCCACCAAGCCATCGTGTGGCGCGGCGATGGTGTGCTCCATCTTCATCGCTTCCATGATGACCAAAGGCTCGCCCTTTTTCACGTCCTGGCCTTTGTTTACAAGCACGGCGACGACCTTGCCCGGCATGGGCGCCGTCAGGCGGCCGCCTTCCGCTTCCACTTCGCCCGCATGCGCCATCGGGTCGCTGTAATGCAAGGTGTAGTGCAAGCCGCTGCTAAATACGTGGAACTGCTCGCCGTCGCGCAGCACGGTGCCGTGTACGGCACGCTCGCCGAGCTTGATGTGCAGCTCATTGCCTTGGCGCGCCGTCAAGCTGAGGGGCTGGCCGTTGAACAGCCAGCCATCGGTCTGGTAGGTGATGCGTGCGGCATAGGCCTCGGCCTCGGCGCCGCCAGCGAGCGTGAACTCATCGGCAAACGCCAGGCTGCGTCCCAGAGTGCTGTTCAAGCGCCAGCCCAGGGCATTGCCCCACGGGTCGGCGCGGTGGCTCGACTGCGTTTCGGCGGCCGCTTTCTCTTCCAGCAGCAGGGCCACCGACGCCAGTGCCAGCGCCGTGTCTGGCGTTGCCTGCAGCGCGGGGAATAGCGATTCTTGATTGCGCTCGATTAAACCCGTGTCGAGATCGGCGCTGGCAAATGCCTGGCCTTCGACCAGGCGCTTCAAAAAAGCGATATTGCTGGCCAGGCCCACGATCTGGTACTCACCCAGCGCCTGCGCCATGCGTGCCAGTGCCTCGCGGCGGTCTGCGCCCCAGACGATCAGCTTGGCGATCATGGGGTCGTAGAACGGGGAGATAGCGTCGCCCTCGCGCACGCCCGAATCGATGCGCACGGCGGCCGGAACCACCGTTCCGCCCAGCTCGAACGTCACCGCCGACGGCGACTGCATGTGGCGCAGGGTGCCGATCGATGGCAGGAAGCCCTTTTCCGGGTTTTCCGCATAGATGCGCGCTTCGATGGCGTGGCCGTGGATCGTCAGCTCATGCTGTTTTTTCGGCAGCGGCTCGCCAAAGGCGACGCGCAACTGCCATTCCACCAGGTCGGTGCCGGTGATCATTTCCGTCACCGGGTGTTCCACCTGCAAGCGCGTGTTCATCTCCATGAAGTAGAACGAACCATCCTGGTTGGCGATGAATTCCACCGTGCCCGCGCCCACATAGCCGACAGCCTTGGCAGCGGCGACGGCCGCCTCGCCCATGGCGGCGCGGCGGTCGAACGGCATGCCCGGCGCCGGCGCTTCTTCCAGCACCTTTTGATGACGGCGCTGCACCGAGCAATCGCGCTCGAACAGGTAGATGCAGTTGCCCAGGGTATCGGCAAACACCTGGATTTCAATATGCCGTGGACGCGACAGGTATTTCTCGGCCAGCACCTTGTCGTCGCCGAAAGAGCTGATCGCTTCGCGCTTGCACGAGGCCAGCGCAGCCTTGAAGTCGGCGCAGTGCTCGATGACGCGCATGCCCTTGCCGCCGCCGCCGGCCGAAGCCTTCAGCAGCACGGGGTAGCCGATCTTGTCGGCCTGGCCGTGCAGGAAGTCCGCATCCTGGTTGTCGCCGTGGTAGCCAGGCACCAGCGGCACATTCGCCTTTTCCATCAGCGACTTGGCGGCCGATTTGGAACCCATGGCGCGCATGGCGGACGCCGGCGGGCCGATGAAGACCAGGCCTGCAGCGTGGCAGGCGTCGGCGAAGTTGGCGTTTTCGGACAAAAAGCCGTAGCCGGGGTGGATCGCCTGCGCGCCAGTGGCCAGCGCCACGGCGATGATCTTGTCACCGCACAGATAGCTTTCCTTGGCCGGCGCAGGGCCGATCAGCACCGCTTCGTCGCAGACGGCGACGTGCTTGGCGTTGGCGTCTGCCTCCGAATATACGGCAACGGTCTGGATGCCCATGCGGCGCGCGGTAGCGGCGACACGGCAAGCGATTTCGCCGCGGTTGGCGATCAGGATTTTAGTGAACATGGTCTCTCTCTTTGCAGCTCGTGGCTGGAAGTTTTTTTATTGTGGGGTCAGACCCTTTGGGTCAGACCCCTGCAGTACAGACGTTGGGTCAGGTTGTTGCTTAACCCAAAAGCAATAGCCGGGGTCAGACCCGGCGGGTCTGACCCCGGTTGACTTCGATCAGCAGCCGCACTTCTCTTTCTGTACCGAGTCGAGCATGGCGCCGCGCGTCTGCAAGCCCAGTTTGTTCAACAGGGTGCGGTCGTCTTCCGCTTCCGGATTATCGGTGGTGAGCAGCTTGTCGCCGTAGAAGATGGAATTGGCGCCCGCCAGGAAGCACATGGCTTGCACGGCTTCGCCCATCTGGCGGCGGCCCGCCGACAAACGCACGCGCGCTTTTGGCATGGTGATGCGGGCAACCGCAATCGTGCGCACGAACTCGAACGGATCGAGCGCTTCCAGGCCATACAAAGGCGTGCCTTCCACCTGCACCAGGTGGTTGACGGGCACCGATTCCGGATACGGATTCAAATTGGCCAGCTGGGCGATCAGGCCGGCGCGCTGCAATCGCGTCTCGCCCATGCCGACGATGCCGCCGCAGCACACTTTCAAGCCCGCTTCGCGCACGCGGCCCAGGGTGTCCAGACGGTCCTGATATTCACGCGTGGAGATGACGTTGTCGTAGAACTCGGGCGCCGTGTCCAGGTTATGGTTGTAGAAGTCCAGGCCGGCGTTTTTCAGGCGGTGCGCTTGTCCCTCTTCCAGCATGCCCAAAGTAGCGCATGTTTCCAAGCCCAGCGCCTTTACCTTGGTCACCATCTCTTCGACTTTTTCCATGTCGCGCTCTTTCGGGCTGCGCCAGGCGGCACCCATGCAGAAGCGCGTGGCGCCATTGGCTTTGGCCTGGCGGGCCGCGTCGAGCACCGTGTCGATGTCGAGGATTTTTTTCGCTTCCACGCCCGTGTCGTAGCGCGCTGCCTGCGGGCAGTAGCCGCAATCTTCCTCGCAGCCACCGGTCTTGATCGACAACAAGGTAGCCAGTTCCACGTCGCCATCGGGGAAGTTGATGCGGTGGGTTTGCTGGGCCTTGAACATCAGGTCATTGAATGGCAGGTCGAACAGTGCCAGCACATCGGCGACGGGCCAGGTGGCCGCTTCCGGCACGGTGATGCGCGCCGCAGGGCGGTGCAGTTCGACGGTTTTTGCTGCTTCTTGGACGTGAGACATGTGATTCCTTCGCTTCTATTTTTGGAGACGTTTAATTATTCGGTTTAATGTTTCGACTGCTGCGCCGGCCAGTTGGGCAAGCCGCTGAAATCGAGATACGCCGCCGCCGCTTCTGCGCCGGGTTGCGCCAGGCGCGGCACCCTGCCCAGCAGCGGCGCCGGAATGCGCTCGGTCAGTGCTTCGATATTTTCGTCGAGGAAGCGCATTTCCACTTCCAGGGTGTTGGCGACCCAGCCGATCAGCGTCAGGCCGCGCGCTGCGATGGCTTCCACCGTCAGCAAGGCTTGGCTGATGCAGCCGAGGCGCATGCCGACTACCAAAATTACCGGCAGGTCGAGCTGCTGCGCCAGGTCGGCCGAATCGAAACCGGGCGACAGCGGCACGCGGAAACCACCTACGCCTTCGACCACGACGGCATCCGAAGCGGCGGCGATTTCCAGGTAGGCGGCCAGGATGGGCACCGACTCGATAATGACGCCTTCCAGAGCGGCGGCGATATGCGGCGCCGCCGCTTCCTTCAGCATGTAGGGTGTGGTCAGGTTACGCAGCATGCTGACGTTGCCGGCGGCGATCAGGCTGTCGGCGTCTTCATTATGCAGCTGGCCGTCGCGCATCTCGGCGCCGGCGGCGACGGGCTTCATGCCGCAGGCGCGTACGCCGCGCGCCACCAGCGCGTGCAGCAGGGCCGACGAGGTCAAGGTCTTGCCGATTTCCGTGTCGGTGCCGGTGACGAAACAGGCGAAGCGCGAGGGCAGGCCGGTACTCGCGGGTGCGGGTTGCACCGCCTGCGCCAGGTCTGCCAGCACTTCGGCCACGATGGGGTCATCAAGGCTCATGACGTGTCCTTTCCAGGGTGTTGACTGCGTTGATCAATTGCGCCACTTCCTGCGCCGTGTGGCCGGCCGACAGGGTCACGCGCAAGCGCGCCGTGCCGAGCGGGACAGTAGGCGGGCGGATCGCGCCGACCCACAGGCCTTGCTGGTACAGGGTGGCGGCGATGCCCATCATTTCCGCGTTGTCGCCGATGATGACGGGCTGGATGGCGCTAAATGACGGCAAGGCTTGCCAGCGCTGCAGTTGCAAGCCGTCGTTCCATTGTTCTACCAGCGCGGCCAGGTGGGCGCGGCGCTGCCGGCCTTCCTCGCCGGCGATGATTTCCAGGCTGGCCAGCAGCGCATGCGCGAGCGCGGGCGCGGCGGCCGTGGTAAAGATGTAGGGGCGCGCCTTCTGGATCAGCGTTTCGATTACGGCCTCATGCGCGCAAACAAAAGCGCCGCCCACGCCGGCCGACTTGCCCAGCGTGCCCACATACACCAGGTGCGGCGAATGCAGCTTGAAGTGTTCCAGCGCGCCGCGGCCATGCTCGCCCAGCGCGCCGAAGCCGTGCGCATCGTCGACCACCAGCCAGGCGCCGTGCTGCTCGCACAGGGCTAGCAACGCCGGCAGCGGCGCCAGGTCGCCATCCATGCTGAAGACGCTGTCGGTGACGACGATTTTGCTTGTCGCCGTGCTTGCCGCCAGCAGGGCCGCCAGCGCATCGAGGTCCGCATGCGGATACACGTGCGTTTTCACACGCGCCAGGCGCGTGCCGTCGATCAGCGAGGCGTGGTTCAGCGCTTCCGAGAAGATCTCGGCTTCGGCATCACCGGCGGCCAGCGCCGTCAGCACAGCTAAATTAGCCATGTAGCCGGTGCAAAAATACAGCGCGCGTGGCTGTTCCAGGTTGGCGCCGACGAAAGCGGCCAGTTGCTCTTCCAGCTGGGCATGGGCGCGGCTGTGGCCACTGATCAGGTGCGACGCGCCGCTGCCGGCACCGTACAGGTCGGCACCTTCTTTCAGCGCTGCCACGATGCGCGGATGCGCTGCCAAGCCCAGGTAGTCGTTGCTGCAAAAGGCCAGCAGCTCGCGCCCGTCTACCGTCAGGCGCGGCGCGCATGGCGTCTCGACGGTGCGCCGGCGACGGATCAGGCTGCGCTCTTCCAGCCCGTGCAGTTGCTGTTGCAGTCGCGCGATCAGTTCCATCTCAGGCTCCGATCACATGCTTGAAGACGGCCAGCGTTTGCTGGCCCAGGCCCGCGATTTCTGCGTCGTCAAGGATGTACGGCGGCATCAGGTAAACGGTGGAACCTATGGGGCGCATCAAGAGTTCGTGCTCCAGCGCCGTGCTGAAGAAGCGGCGCGAAAAGTCGGGTGCCGCGTCCACCGCATCGAAGGCCCAGATCATGCCCCGCTGGCGAAAGTGTTTTACTTTTTCATGCTGCGCCAGCGGCGCCAGGGCGCGCGTAATCTTGGCGGCGCGTTCCCGGTTGCTTACCAGCACATCGTCTTGCTCGAAAATCGACAGGGTCGCCAGCGCCGCGCGGCAGGC
This sequence comes from Janthinobacterium sp. CG_23.4, assembly GCF_029892305.1. Classification (NCBI taxonomy): domain Bacteria; kingdom Pseudomonadati; phylum Pseudomonadota; class Betaproteobacteria; order Burkholderiales; family Oxalobacteraceae; genus Janthinobacterium; species Janthinobacterium sp. CG_23.4. Next base: position 4,966,061 of record NZ_JARXUX010000001.1, read on the forward strand.
CAGCGGGTTGCCGGTGTACGAGTGCGAATGCAGGAAGCCGCGCCGCACGTCGGTGCTGTAGAAGGCTTGATAGATATCTTCGCGCGTCATCACCAGCGATAAAGGAAGGTAGCCGCCGCTGATGCCTTTCGACAGGCAGACGAAATCGGGCCAGATGCCGGCCTGTTCGCAGGCGAAGAAAGTGCCCGTGCGCCCGCAGCCGACGGCGATTTCATCGACGATCAGGTGTACCTGGTAGCGGTCGCACAGGGCGCGCACCAGGGACAGGTACAGCGGATCGTGCATGGCCATGCCGGTGGCGCACTGCACCAGCGGCTCAATGATGATAGCGGCGATTTTGTCCGATTTTTCCTGGAATAATCGTTCCACATCGGCGGCGGCGCGGCGTGCCACATCCTCGGCTGACTCGCCTTCGGCGGCCTGGCGGAAGTCGGGTGACATCACCGTCTGCGAGGCGCGTAACAAAGGACCGTAGGCATCCTTGAACAGGGCGACGTCCGTGACGGCCAGCGCACCGATGGTTTCGCCGTGGTAGCTGCCTTGCAAGCAGACGAATTCCTGCTTGTCCGTTTTGCCGCTGTTGCGCCATGCGTGAAAGCTCATTTTCAGGGCGATTTCCACGGCCGAGGCGCCGTCGGATGCGTAAAAACTGTGACCGAGCACGCCGCCGGTCAAGGCGGAGAGTTTTTCCGACAGTTCGACCACCGGTTCATGCGTGAAACCGGCCAGCATCGCGTGTTCCAGGCGGTCCAGCTGGTCCTTCAGCGCGGCATTGATGCGCGGATTCGCGTGGCCGAACAAGTTCACCCACCAGGAACTGATGGCGTCCAGGTAGCGTCGTCCTTCGTGGTCATACAGCCAGGCGCCGCGGCCGTGGCTGACGGGGATGAGCGGTACGGCGTCGTTAGCCGATGCGTGATGCTGCATTTGCGTGCACGGATGCCACACACTACGCAGACTGCGTTCGACCCAGCCCGATTGTTTTTCTGCTTTCAAAACTGCTCCAATGATATTCTTAGTCCATGAGCTTTGGACCATTAACTAGCCCATGAGCCAACTCGGCTTGCGCTTGTCGAGGAACGATTGCACGCCTTCGCGCCCCTGCTCCGAGGCGCGGATCTGCGCGATGCGTTCGGCGGTGTCCAACAGCAGCGCGTCATCGACCGGCTGGCCAACGATTTCGCGCACCAGCGTTTTCGCCTGCGCCACCGCGTGCGGGCTGTTGCTAGTCAGCGCTTTCAGCACCTCGGCCGTTTTTGCTTGCAGCGCGTCGCCAGCGACTACCTCGTGGGCAAAGCCGATGCGCAGCGCTTCCTGTGCAGAGAATCGCTCGGCGCTCAGGAAATAGCGGCGTGCCGCGTTTTCGCCCATGGCCTTGATGACATACGGTGAAATAGTGGCCGGGATCAGTCCCAGCCGCACTTCGCTCAGGCAGAAATGCACGTCTTCCGCAACCAGAATGATATCGCATGCGGCGACCAGGCCCATGCCGCCGGCATAGCAGTCGCCCTGGATCTTTGCCACCACGGGCTTGGGACACAGGTAAATCGTGCGCAGCATCTGCGCCAGCTGCAGCGCGTCGGCCTGGTTTTCGGCATGCGTGTAGCCTGCCATCTTCTTCATCCAGTGCAAGTCCGCACCGGCGCAAAAGGCCGTGCCATTGGCCGCCAGCACGATGGCGCGCACCATCTCGTTGCGTCCTAGCGCCTCGAAGGCGCGCGTCAGTTCGGCGATCGTCGTCTCGTTGAAGGCGTTGCGCACGTCGGGGCGGTTCAGGGTCACGCTGGCGACATTGCCCTCGATGACCAGCGTTAAGGTTTCAAATTCCATGGTTTTCTCCCTTATTGCCGCTTACATGCGAAACACGCCGAACTTGGTGTCCGGGATTTCCGCGTTCAAGGCTGCCGACAGGCCCAGGCCCAGCACCATGCGGGTGTCTGCCGGGTCGATCACGCCATCGTCCCACAGGCGTGCGGTGGCGTAATACGGGTGACCCTGGTGTTCGTATTGATCCTTGATTGGCTGCTTGAAGGCGGCTTCTTCTTGCGCGCTCCACTCGCCACCCTTGCCCTCGATGCCGTCGCGCTTGACGGTTGCCAGCACGGAAGCGGCCTGGTCGCCGCCCATGACGGAAATGCGCGCATTCGGCCACATCCACATGAAGCGGGGAGAAAAGGCGCGGCCGCACATACCGTAATTGCCGGCGCCGAAGCTGCCGCCGATGATGACCGTGAATTTCGGCACACCGGCCGTGGCCACGGCCGTGACCATCTTGGCGCCATTGCGGGCGATGCCCTCGTTTTCATATTTGCGGCCCACCATGAAGCCGGTGATATTTTGCAGGAAGACGAGGGGAATCTTGCGCTGGCAGCACAATTCGATGAAATGCGTGCCTTTCAGAGCCGATTCGGAAAACAAGATGCCGTTATTGGCGATGATGCCTACCTTGACGCCGTAGATATGCGCGAAGCCGCAGATCAGGGTGGTGCCATAGCGGGCCTTGAATTCGTCGAAATCGCTGCCGTCGACGATGCGCGCGATCACTTCCCGCACATCGAACGGTTTGCGCGTGTCGACGGGGATCACGCCGTACAGTTCCTGCGTCGGATATTTTGGCTCGACGGATTCGCGCAAGGCCATCTGCTGTGGCTTGGTGCGGTTCAAGTTCGAGACGATGCTGCGCGCCAGCGACAGTGCATGTAAATCGTTCTGCGCCAGGTGGTCGACCACGCCGGACAAACGCGTGTGCACGTCGCCGCCGCCCAGGTCTTCGGCCGTCACCACTTCGCCTGTCGCCGCTTTCACCAGCGGCGGGCCGCCGAGGAAAATCGTGCCCTGCTCCTTGACGATGATCGATTCATCGCTCATGGCCGGCACATACGCGCCGCCAGCCGTGCAAGAGCCCATCACCACGGCGATTTGTGGAATGCCCTTGGCCGACAGATTTGCCTGGTTGTAAAAGATGCGGCCGAAATGGTCGCGGTCGGGGAAGACGTCGTCCTGGTTTGGCAGGTTGGCGCCGCCCGAGTCGACCAGGTAGATGCAGGGCAGATTGTTCTGGTCGGCGATTTCCTGGGCGCGCAAATGTTTTTTTACCGTCATCGGGTAATAGGTGCCGCCCTTGACGGTGGCGTCGTTGCAGACGATGACGCATTCCTGGCCCGAGACGCGGCCGATGCCGGTGATGATGCCGGCGCTAGGCGCGGCATCGACGCCCTTGGCATCCTGGTACATGGCGTAGGCCGCCATCTGCGAAAACTCGAGGAAGGGCGTGCCGGGATCGAGCAGCATTTGCACGCGCTCGCGCGGCAGCAGTTTTCCGCGCGCCAGGTGCTTGGCGGCTGCCGCTACACCGCCACCGGCGGCGATTTTCTCGACCTTGTCGCGCAAATCGTCGACGATGGCTTGCATGGCCGCGGCATTGGCCTTGAAATCTTCACTGCGCGGATTGAGTTTGCTTTCGATGTGCGGCATTGCGGTTCCTTTTTATGATCGCCCGGTCTCTCGGGTCGCGCTATTCGGGAAAACTGCCGTCGAGATAAAACCAGCGCAGGGCGCCGCCGCTCTTGTCTGCTTCGCGCACGAAGCGGCTCACTTCATGCAGGCGGTGCGCGCGGCCGTTAACCTTGTAGCGGGCCACGAATTCCACGCTGTCGCGGTGTATCTCTTCGGCTTGATCTGCTGATATTGCTTTACGTTGACGTAAACGTAAAGCAGATTTTACCTCAAGTCCCAGCCACTGGACTTTTTCTTCATCGGCAAATAAAGCTTCGCCAGGACAGGTGCTGGCATGCCAGCTGGCGCGCAGATATGCCTCGTCGCGCAAGGTAAACGCCGTGTAGCGTGAGCGCATCAGGGCTTCGGCCGTGGGCGGCAAGGCATCGCCCGCGATATACGGGCCGCAGCAACTGGCGTAGGAGGCACCGCCACAGGGGCAGGCGGCAGAGTTCAAGGGTGTGGGCATGCGCTGGCAATAAGGAATGGAAAAGAGGGAAAGTTCCGCAATTATCCGTCATATGGCAGCGGCGCTGCTGTTCGTCCTGCCGATTGCATCGGCACCGTTGCCGGGGCGGCCACTGTGGTCTGGCCAGTGTGGCCCAGCTTGTGTTGAGTAATAGCAAACCCCGAAATCCCCGCATTTTATTCATCCTCTTTCCCTGTGTTAGGGCCAATGGAGGCCTTGCCAGCATAGGAGGAGATGGTTTGCTGCGCCAATGAAAATTGCTTGTTTATCTATGGTACAAAGCTATACCCACGGTAAAACATTGTTTTTTTAAGCGTATATCCGTTATTTATCGCTATTTTCCATCGATTCATGGGTGGACGGGCTACGCGCAAGCGCCATCGCTATTACACTAGGAGGACAAGGAGAACTGTATGAGCCAGACCAGCGTAGAACTCAAGGTCGATTTAAATGACAATTCGCCTTTATATATGCAGATCGCCCGCAAGCTGAGCGATGACGTACGCAACGGCCGCTATCAGGTAGACCAAGCCCTGCCCTCTGAACGTAGCCTGTCCGAACTGCTTGACGTATCGCGCGTGACTGCCCGCAAGGCCATCGACCAGCTCGTCGAGCAAGGCCTCGTCGTGCGCCGCCGTGGTTCGGGCAACTATATTGCCCCGCGTATCGAGCAGCCGCTATCGAACCTGTCGAGTTTTTCCGAGCAGCTGCAGCAGCGTGGCTACCGCCCCGGTTCGCGTTGGCTCAAGCGCGATGTCGTCATCGCCAGCAGCGATGAACAGCTGAGCCTGGGCCTGGCGCAGAACACGAAAGTGGCGCGCCTGGAGCGCCTGCGCCTGGCCGACGACGTGGTGATGGCGTATGAGGTGAGCGTGCTGCCATTTAGCGTGGTGTCGGACCCCGCCGCCGTGGGCGATTCGCTGTACGAGTACTTGAGCAGCATCAAGAAGGCCCCCGTGCGTGCCTTGCAGCACATCCGCGCCATGAATGCGACGGCCGTGTTGGCCATGCAACTGGGCATCCCCGATGGCCAAGCCGTGCTATTTATTACGCGCATCGCCTACCTGGAATCGGGTGAAGCGGTGGAACTCACGCATTCGTATTGCCGCAGCGATCATTACGATTTCGTCGTAGAAATGCGTCGCGCGCCGTAACAAGGCTGCCTGCGACGATTCTTTTGCCATCCATAAGCTCCCGTTGTGCCGGCACGCCAAGCTTTCATGGCCGATCTTGCACATCGGTACTACACTGGTGTCATCTTCACGCATGTTCTGACATCATGTTGAAAACTGAAACCCCGAGCCGGCGGCATCCGGATCTGGATCTGTACCCGGTGGCGCAACTGGTGGCGGCGCTGGTCGATGACCAGTTCTGGGCTGTCGAAGCCGTGCGGCTGGCGTCACCACAAATCGCGGCAGCCATCACAGCCGCCCTGCCCCGCATCGCCGCTGGCGGACGTCTGCTATATGTGGGCGCGGGCACCTCGGGCCGCCTTGGCGTACTCGACAGCGTTGAACTCAATCCCACGTTTTCCTGGCCACCCGAGCGCGCTGTCGGCATCCTGGCCGGCGGCGCGGGTGCCATGTTTGCGGCCGTCGAAGGAGCGGAAGATGATCTGCAACAAGGCGAGCGGGACTTGCTGGCCCTGCAGCCGCAAGCCAACGATGTCGTGATCCTGCTGGCCGCCTCCGGCGCCACGCCCTACGTGCTGGGTGCGCTACTGGCCGCGCGCAAGGCTGGCGCCTTGAGCATCGGCATTGCCAACAATCAGGGCGCTCCAGTGGCACACGAGGCGCAATGCGGCATCGTGCTCGACACGGGCGCGGAAGTCATTTCCGGCAGTACGCGTTTGAAAGCGGGCACGGCGCAAAAAATCACCCTGAACACGATTTCCAGCGCCCTGATGGTGGGTTTGCATAAAACTTACGGAAACTTGATGGTAGACTTGAAGCCGACCAACGCCAAGCTGATCTGGCGGGCGGTGCGTCTGACCATGCATGCCACCGGCGCTAGCGAGGCGCAGGCCAGGAGCGTGCTGGAGCAATGCCACTATCACGTCAAGGTGGCGATTGTTGCCTTGATCAAAAAAATCAATACAGACCAGGCACAGGCATTGTTGGCCGGCGCGGACGGCAGTGTGCGGGCGGCACTGGCGGCTTGAGCTGAGGGCGCAGCATTCTTCTGTCTGGGAGACAAAGAAGGATGTATGGAGCTAGTGCAACAAACCATTCCGGCGCGCGCAAACAAGCCGTGGCTATGGATCCCCTCCCTGTATTTCGGCCAGGGCATCCCCTATGTGGTGGTCATGACCTTGTCCGTGATCATGTACAAGAATTATGGTTTTTCCAATACGGATATCGCGCTGTATACCAGCTGGCTGTACTTGCCGTGGGTGATCAAGCCCCTGTGGTCGCCCTTCATTGACATGTACCGTAGCAAACGCTTTTGGATCGTCGGCTTGCAGCTGCTGATCGGCGCCGCGCTGGCGCTGGTGGCCCTGACGACCTCGCTGCCGCATTTTTTCCAGATCAGCCTAGCCATCTTCTGGCTGATGGCCTTTAGTTCCGCCACGCATGATATTGCCGCCGACGGCTTTTACATGCTGGGCCTGGAAGAACACCAGCAAGCGGCCTTCGTCGGCGTGCGCAGCACGTTTTATCGATTGGCCATGATCGCTGGCCAGGGCGGCCTGGTGTTTCTGGCCGGCTACCTGACGCATGCGACAGGCAATGTGCAGCTGGCCTGGTCCGTTGTCTTTGCGATTTTGGCGGGCCTCTTCATCGCCCTCTTCCTGTATCACTATTTTGTCTTGCCGAAGCCCAAGGACGACCATGCCAGCATCTTGGACGCCGGTATTTCTCCTTTGCAAGAGTTCCTCGCCACCTTTGCTGCCTTCTTCAAGAAGAAGGATATTTTCGTCATTCTGGGATTTTTACTGCTGTTCCGTCTCGGTGAAGCGCAGCTGTTGAAGCTGGCCGCCCCCTTCCTGCTCGACCCCGTTGCCAAGGGCGGCCTGGGCCTGAGCACGGAACAGGTGGGCCTGGTCTACGGCACCATCGGCGTGATTGCGCTAACCCTGGGTGGATTGCTGGGAGGGTTCATCATTTCCCGCTTTGGCTTGAAACGTTGCCTGTGGATCATGGTGCTGTCCGTCCACTTGCCCGACCTGGTCTTCGTCTACCTGGCCAGCGCCTTGCCCAGCAGCATTTATGTGATCGCCGCTGGCATTGCGCTTGAGCAATTTGGCTATGGCTTCGGTTTTGCTTCGTATATGTTGTACATGATCATGGTTTCCGATGGCGCGCATAAAACGGCCCATTACGCCATCTGCACGGGTTTCATGGCCCTGGGCATGATGCTGCCTGGCATGGCCAGCGGCTGGATTCAGCAAATGCTCGGTTACCAACATTTCTTTATCTGGGTCTGCATCGCCACCATTCCTGCTTTCATCATGGCCGCGCTGGTCAAGATCGATCCCGCATTCGGCAAGAAAGCTGCCGCCTGATTCTTTTGAACGGTGCGCCCGCAAGGATGACGGGCGCACAGTAAAATGCGCCACCGATACACCTGCGCTCCACCATTGCAAGGAATTGTTTTGTTGTCTACTTTCAAAAAACGCCTGAGTGCCACCGCTGGCGTGCTCGCTGCGCTGGCCACCGCCACATTGCTCAGCAGCTGTACCAGCACCAAGATGCCCTCCGCAGTGACGCCGGGCGAAGCGGGTTTGCCGGCCGTGCCGCCGGTGCAGCACATTACGGGCGAAGTGCCGCCGCCGGCGCCGCGCGAGTTTCGCGCCGCCTGGGTGTCGACGGTCGCCAATATCGATTGGCCAAGTCGCAGCAATTTGCCGGTGGCCAAGCAGCAAGCCGAGGCGATCGCCATCCTCGATCGCGCCAAGTCCTTGAATCTGAATGCGATTGTGTTGCAGGTACGGCCCAGCGCCGACACGATTTACCCGTCGCAACTGGAGCCGTGGTCGGAATACCTGACCGGCAAGCAAGGCCAGCCGCCGCTGCCCATGTATGACCCGCTGGCTTTCTGGGTGGCCCAGGCGCATGCACGCGGCCTGGAATTGCACGCCTGGTTCAACCCTTATCGCGCCCGTCACGCGACAGCCAAGTCGCCGCTGGCACGCGACAGTTTCGCTTCCACCAATCCGGCGTCCGTCAAGCAATACGGGCGCTACCTGTGGATGGATCCCGGTGATGCCGCCGCTTCCAAGCACACGACGGACGTGGTGCTGGACGTGGTGCGCCGCTACGATATCGACGGCGTGCACATCGACGATTATTTTTATCCGTATCCGATCGACGCGCCTGGCGCCGGTGCGGGAGCCGAGGCGGCCGTGCTGGATGCGGGCAATGGCGGCGTCAAGCGCGAATTGCCGTTTCCCGATGAGCCTTCCTGGCAGCGATATCTGCTGGCCGGTGGCCAGCTGGACCGCTCTTCCTGGCGCCGCCAGAACGTCAACCAGCTGATCGAAGCCCTGTACACCGGTATCCATCGCGAGAAGAGTTGGGTGCGCTTCGGCATCAGCCCATTTGGCATCGGCCGTCCGGATCGCCGTCCGGCCGGTATTGTCGGCTTCAGCCAGTACGATAAATTGTATGCGGATGCCGAACTGTGGCTGGCCAAGGGCTGGCTCGATTATCTGTCGCCGCAGCTGTATTGGCCCGTGGCGCAGGCGCCACAAGCGTTTGGCGTGCTGCTCGACTACTGGCTGGCGCAAAATCCGTACGGCCGCCACGTGTGGCCCGGTTTATATACTAGCCGCATCGACAATTCCGCCAAGTCCTTTACGCCGCAAGAGATCATCCAGCAGATCGAAGTGACGCGCACGCGCCCCGGCGCGAATGGGCAAGTGCATTTCAGCATGGTGCCCCTGATGCAGAACCGCAAGGGTGTCAGCGAGCAACTCAAGGCGACCGTGTATCAAAGCCCTGCCCTGATTCCCGCCACGCCATGGCTGGGCAAGGAAGCACCGGGTACGCCGGTGCTGGCCTTGCGCCGCGATTCCAGCAGTCTGAACGTCAAACTGACGGCGGGCGGCGGCAAACCCGTGGCCCAGTATGCCGTCTGGGCCCGCTATGGCGAAGACTGGCGCTTCACGGTGGTCACCGGCGTGCAGGGCGAGTTGACCCTGGTTGATGATGCCACCAGTAAAGTCAATGCGGTGGTGGTGAGCGCCGTGGACCGGCTTGGCAATGAAAGCGCACGCGTTACCGTGCGCGGCCCGTTTGCCGGCCCCGCCAAGTCATTCTTGACCGTACAGCCCTAGTCCATAAGCTGCAGGCATGAAAAATGCGCAAGCTTTCATGCCTGCAAGCGCTACTTGGCTTTACACTTATGCCATGATTTCCTTTCCTACTGCCAATGATGCGGCGCCCGTGCTGGGCCTGGGCATCGACGCGGGCGGTACGCAGACGCGCTGGGCTTTGGCTAGCGTGGATGGCGTCATCGTGGCCGACGGTGTCGTGGAAGGCTTGTCTGCCTTAAAAATGAACAGCGATGCTGGCCGTGCAGCCGTGTACGCCACGTTTGCCCGGCTGTGCCAAGCCGTGCTGACGGTCGGCCAGCCGCGTGCCGTGGTGGCGGGTTTGACGGGCTTTGGCGGCGACGATGTTGTGCTGGTGCAAATGCTGGCCACTCTGCTGGCGCTGGACGCCGACAACGTCAGCGTGGGCAACGATATCGAGATTGCCTACCGCGACAGTTTTGAACCGGGCCAAGGTTATCTGGTCTACGCGGGCACCGGTTCGATTGCTGCCTGGATCGATGCCGATGGCGCGTTTCACCGCGCGGGCGGGCGCGGCGTGTTGCTCGACGATGGCGGTGGTGGTTACTGGATCGCGCGTGAAGCCTTGCGCCATATCTGGCGCCGCGAAGACGAGGCGCCCGGCAGCTGGCAAAGTTCGCCCATGGCCGAAGCCGTGTTTGCGCAACTGGGCGGCAGTGAGTGGTCGCTGTCGCGCGCCTTCATGTATGGCCAGGAGCGCGGCGCCATTGGCCGGCTGGCGCTGGCCGTGGCCGCCAGTGCCGATACCGACCCGCTGGCGCTGGACATCTTGCAGCGTGCGGGGCAGGAGTTGGCGCGCTTGGCCCTGGCCCTGACGGCGCGCTACGGCGCCCGTCCTGTGGTGCTGGCGGGGCGTGCGGCACAATTGCACCCAGCCATCGCGGCGGGCATGCGCGCCGCTTTGCCGGTAGCGTTGATGCTGGAGCAAAAAGTTGCCCGTTCTCATGAGGCTGCTGCCAGGCTGGCAGTCAGGACAGCCAGCTTGTATGCCGACAAAGACTGACTATTTTACTAACCCGGACATGGATTTTGCATGAAAAAAATCGCCCTCGCCTTGCTGGTGGCCCTGCTCTCCGCCTGTACCACGCCGGCGCCGCACCTCGACCATAGTCTGACGGCGCGTGGCCAGAGCCCGCGCGTAAAATTCATTGTCATCCATTACACGGTCAGCAACTTGCCGCGTTCGATCAAGATCCTGACGGAACAAGTGGTCAGCAGCCATTATTTGCTGACCGACACGGACAAGCCAAAGTTTTACGTGCTGGTGGACGAATCGCGCCAGGCAAACCACGCGGGTGTGAGTAACTGGAAGACTTATACACAGTTGAATGTTAGCTCGATCGGCATCGAGATCGTCAACCCCGGCTACAAGGACACGCCGGAAGGGCGTGTTTGGTACCCGTTCCCGCAGGCACAGATCGATGAACTGATTCCGTTGCTAAAAGATATACAGGCGCGTTACAACATCGCGCCGGAAAATATCCTGGGCCACAATGAAATCGCCCCGCAGCGCAAGCAAGACCCGGGTCCGCTGTTTCCATGGCGCCAGCTAGCCGATGCAGGCTTGATCGTCTGGCCCGATGCTAACCGTGTTGCCGCGCAGCGCCTTATTTTTGAGCAGCAACTGCCGGACGCCGTCTGGTTCCAGAAAAAGCTGGCCCAGCACGGCTATGCGACGCCGAACACGGGCATCTTCGACGAAGCGACGCGCAATGTGCTGATCGCCTTCCAGATGAAATACCGCAACACATTGTTTGATGGCAGCCCCGATGCCGAAACGGCGGCCCTGCTGGAAGTGCTGACGACACCGGCGCCAGCTGTTGTAGCAAAGTAGCACGGCTGTTCCAGCGGCGGGTACGGGCATTGATGATTTAAATGAACGCTTGTACCCGGGTGCTGTAGTAACTCAAGTAGTTAGAACACTTGTAAGCCTTTCAGCATCACGATCAGGATCAGCACGGGCGAGACAAAGCGCAGCAGGAACAGCAGTCCATGTGCCAGGGCCTTGTTCTGCAACTGGCCGTGATTGCTGATCGCATCGATAAAATGGTGTTGGCCCCAGGCCCAGCCTGTAAACAAGGCAATCCCGATGCCACCAACGGGCAGGAAAATATTCGACGAGACGAAGTCGAACAGATCAAACATAGTCAAGTTAAACAGCTTGAAGTTTGCCAGGATGCTGTTACTCAGGGCGCACACGGAGCCTAGCGCGGCCAGCAACAGCATGGTCACGACCGTGGCTTTGCTGCGCGTCCAGCCGAAGCGTTCATGGAAAATCACCACGGGCACTTCCATCAGCGATAGCATCGCCCCCGTAGCGGCTACGGCGGCCAGGATGAAGAACACCACCATCAGCGCTTGCCCCATTGGAATTTGCGAGAACACGGCTGGGATGGTGATGAACACCAGCGACGGTCCCGCACTGGGTGTGAAGCCAAACGTAAACACGGCGGGGAAGATAGCGATACCGGCCAGCATCGATACACCTAGGTCGGCGGCCATTACGCGCAGGGTTGTGACGGGGATATTCTGGTCATCGCGGAAATAGCTGCCGTAGGTCATCATCGTACCCATGCCGACGGACAATTTGAAGAAGGCCAGGCCCATGGCCGTCAGTACGACGGGGGCCGTCAGCTTGGAAAAATCAGGACGGAACAGAAAGGCCAGGCCCTCACCTGCTTTATCGAGCGACAGGCTGACCGCGCATAGCAGCAGTAGTAACAGGAATAGCAAGGGCATCAGTTTCTTGGCGATCGCCTCGATACCTTTGGTCACACCCAGCATCAATATGCCACCGATAAACAGCAGCACGCCCCATTGCCAGAATAGCGATTGCAGGGGATTGCTAATTAGTGAGGCGAAGGCCGCTTCCGTCACCAGCTTATCGCTGCTGAGGATAGAGCCGTCGATGGCCTTGGCGATATACGCAAACACCCAGCCTACGACTTCTGAGTAAAACGCGACGATCAGAAAGGCGGCCACCATGCCGATCACGCCAAGCAGCCACCAGGGCTTGCCTTTCGGTGCCAGCTGTTCCATGGTGGAGATGGGATTGACCTTGGCCCGGCGCCCCAGAGTGATTTCCGCGATCATCACGGGCAGGCCTACGAATAAGGTGGCGAGTAAATAGATGAGCAGAAAGCCGGCACCGCCATTCGCGCCCGTAAGATAGGGAAACTTCCAGATGTTGCCGAGACCGACTGCCGAGCCGAGGGTGGCGGCGAGTACGCCGAAGCCAGTGGTAAAGCCAGCTCGTTTCAGGGTCAGGCCTGATCCTTGAGCTTGTTGTTTCATGGTGAATCTTCTATGGTTCTATATGTAGGCAAGCGCCGTTTGGCGCGAAGGGGGTGAAATTGTAGCAGTTGAATGCAAAAGTCCCGGAAAACCCTTGCTTCTACAGGGGGGCTTTGCTATAGTTCGCCTCCCCAATGAGACGCACTAGTTTGCGGCACAAAGGGACGGCCTTCAGGGGCTGGGTAGTAAAAAGTTTTTTAGCGCAATGCGCTGAAAAACGGAGTTGACGGATTTAGTAAAATGCTTCATACTCTTCCTTCTTCGCAGCTGACAAACACAACGCTTTGTCGATAGCGCGAGAGTGGTAAATAAGTAGTACCGAATACGTTCTTTAACAATTAACAGTCGATAAGTGTGGGCATTTGATGTAGGTGCAGCAGCGATCTTCGGATCGCTGTAAAACTTAAAATATCAAATGTTCACAAGAAATAATGAAATAGGCGCTACGAAAGTAGTGGCCTGTCAGTTTTTTGAGTGAGCGACCCATCAGCAATGATGGTGCCGGTAAAACGGCAAAGTAACAGAGATTAAACTGAAGAGTTTGATCCTGGCTCAGATTGAACGCTGGCGGCATGCCTTACACATGCAAGTCGAACGGCAGCACGGAGCTTGCTCTGGTGGCGAGTGGCGAACGGGTGAGTAATATATCGGAACGTACCCTAGAGTGGGGGATAACGTAGCGAAAGTTACGCTAATACCGCATACGATCTAAGGATGAAAGTGGGGGATCGCAAGACCTCATGCTCGTGGAGCGGCCGATATCTGATTAGCTAGTTGGTAGGGTAAAAGCCTACCAAGGCATCGATCAGTAGCTGGTCTGAGAGGACGACCAGCCACACTGGAACTGAGACACGGTCCAGACTCCTACGGGAGGCAGCAGTGGGGAATTTTGGACAATGGGCGAAAGCCTGATCCAGCAATGCCGCGTGAGTGAAGAAGGCCTTCGGGTTGTAAAGCTCTTTTGTCAGGGAAGAAACGGTGAGAGCTAATATCTTTTGCTAATGACGGTACCTGAAGAATAAGCACCGGCTAACTACGTGCCAGCAGCCGCGGTAATACGTAGGGTGCAAGCGTTAATCGGAATTACTGGGCGTAAAGCGTGCGCAGGCGGTTTTGTAAGTCTGATGTGAAATCCCCGGGCTCAACCTGGGAATTGCATTGGAGACTGCAAGGCTAGAATCTGGCAGAGGGGGGTAGAATTCCACGTGTAGCAGTGAAATGCGTAGATATGTGGAGGAACACCGATGGCGAAGGCAGCCCCCTGGGTCAAGATTGACGCTCATGCACGAAAGCGTGGGGAGCAAACAGGATTAGATACCCTGGTAGTCCACGCCCTAAACGATGTCTACTAGTTGTCGGGTCTTAATTGACTTGGTAACGCAGCTAACGCGTGAAGTAGACCGCCTGGGGAGTACGGTCGCAAGATTAAAACTCAAAGGAATTGACGGGGACCCGCACAAGCGGTGGATGATGTGGATTAATTCGATGCAACGCGAAAAACCTTACCTACCCTTGACATGGCTGGAATCCCGGAGAGATCTGGGAGTGCTCGAAAGAGAACCAGTACACAGGTGCTGCATGGCTGTCGTCAGCTCGTGTCGTGAGATGTTGGGTTAAGTCCCGCAACGAGCGCAACCCTTGTCATTAGTTGCTACGAAAGGGCACTCTAATGAGACTGCCGGTGACAAACCGGAGGAAGGTGGGGATGACGTCAAGTCCTCATGGCCCTTATGGGTAGGGCTTCACACGTCATACAATGGTACATACAGAGCGCCGCCAACCCGCGAGGGGGAGCTAATCGCAGAAAGTGTATCGTAGTCCGGATTGTAGTCTGCAACTCGACTGCATGAAGTTGGAATCGCTAGTAATCGCGGATCAGCATGTCGCGGTGAATACGTTCCCGGGTCTTGTACACACCGCCCGTCACACCATGGGAGCGGGTTTTACCAGAAGTAGGTAGCTTAACCGCAAGGAGGGCGCTTACCACGGTAGGATTCGTGACTGGGGTGAAGTCGTAACAAGGTAGCCGTATCGGAAGGTGCGGCTGGATCACCTCCTTTCTAGAGTTTGCACGAATCAGTAATGATTCACGCATCAAATGTTCACACTTATCGGCTGTTTAATTAAGAAGAAACAGTAGTCGTAGTAGCACCGCGTTGGGGCTGTAGCTCAGCTGGTTAGAGCACCGTGTTGATAACGCGGGGGTCGTTGGTTCGAGTCCAACCAGCCCTACCAGCTAATTAGTACATAATTCCCGGGGGATTAGCTCAGCTGGGAGAGCACCTGCTTTGCAAGCAGGGGGTCGTCGGTTCGATCCCGTCATCCTCCACCAAGTTTTACTCGAAAGTGCAAACGTAAGCCAGTCAACAAGACTGTGGTTTAGGTTTGATCTTTTAGCGATCAAAGCTGTTTCGTTCTTTAACAATCTGGAAGAAGTAAAGATTATTTATTGATCAAGTCTATGCGTGCAGCAATGCATGAGGCGACTTGATGGGTAATGATTGTATGTATCAACAAACAAGCAACAACGTTGTACTTTCTTATCCCTGTAGCGCTCTTTCATCATGCAAATGATGAGAGGCTAACGTTATAGGGACAAGCGAATAAGTGCACATGGTGGATGCCTTGGCGATTACAGGCGATGAAGGACGTAGTAGCTTGCGATAAGCTGCGGGGAGTGAGCAAACACACTTTGATCCGCAGATTTCCGAATGGGGCAACCCACCCTTTTAGGGTATTGCATACTGAATACATAGGTATGCAAGGCGAACGCGGCGAACTGAAACATCTAAGTAGCTGCAGGAAAAGAAATCAACCGAGATTCCCAAAGTAGCGGCGAGCGAAATGGGAAGAGCCTGTACGTGATAGTCGGACTGATAGAAGAATCCTCTGGAAATAGGAACCGTAGCGGGTGATAGTCCCGTATTCGAAATCAGACCGGTGATACTAAGCGTACGACAAGTAGGGCGGGACACGTGACATCCTGTCTGAATATGGGGGGACCATCCTCCAAGGCTAAATACTCGTAATCGACCGATAGTGAACCAGTACCGTGAGGGAAAGGCGAAAAGAACCCCGGAAGGGGAGTGAAATAGATCCTGAAACCGTGTGCATACAAACAGTAGGAGCGGACTTGTTCCGTGACTGCGTACCTTTTGTATAATGGGTCAGCGACTTACATTCAGTGGCAAGGTTAACCGCATAGGGAAGCCGTAGAGAAATCGAGTCCGAATAGGGCGATCAGTCGCTGGGTGTAGACCCGAAACCAAGTGATCTACTCATGGCCAGGATGAAGGTGCGGTAACACGCCCTGGAGGTCCGAACCCACTAATGTTGAAAAATTAGGGGATGAGCTGTGGGTAGGGGTGAAAGGCTAAACAAACTTGGAAATAGCTGGTTCTCTCCGAAAACTATTTAGGTAGTGCCTCAAGTATCACCATCGGGGGTAGAGCACTGTTATGGCTAGGGGGTCATTGCGACTTACCAAACCATTGCAAACTCCGAATACCGATGAGTGCGAGCTTGGGAGACAGACGTCGGGTGCTAACGTCCGGCGTCAAGAGGGAAACAACCCAGACCGCCAGCTAAGGTCCCAAAGATTGGCTAAGTGGAAAACGAAGTGGGAAGGCTAAAACAGTCAGGATGTTGGCTTAGAAGCAGCCATCATTTAAAGAAAGCGTAATAGCTCACTGATCGAGTCGTCCTGCGCGGAAGATGTAACGGGGCTAAGCCAGTCACCGAAGCTGCGGATATTGTTCTGTGATTTATCACAGATATATATGGTAGGAGAGCGTTCTGTAAGCCTGCGAAGGTGTCTTGTAAAGGATGCTGGAGGTATCAGAAGTGCGAATGCTGACATGAGTAGCGATAATGGGGGTGAAAAGCCTCCACGCCGTAAGCCCAAGGTTTCCTGTTCAACGTTCATCGGAGCAGGGTGAGTCGGCCCCTAAGGCGAGGCAGAGATGCGTAGCTGATGGGAAGCAGGTTAATATTCCTGCACCGTCGTATGATGCGATGGGGGGACGGATCGCGGAAGGTTGTCCAACTGTTGGAATAGTTGGTTTTTGGCTCATAGAAGGCACTTAGGCAAATCCGGGTGCGCAATTCAAGGGGTTGAGACGAGTGAACTTGTTCACGAAGCAATCGGAAGTGGTTCCAAGAAAAGCCTCTAAGCTTCAGTCATACGAGACCGTACCGCAAACCGACACAGGTGGGCGAGATGAGTATTCTAAGGCGCTTGAGAGAACTCGGGAGAAGGAACTCGGCAAATTGGTACCGTAACTTCGGGAAAAGGTACGCCCCGGTAGCTTGATTGGTTTACTCCATGAGGGTGAAAGGGTTGCAATAAACTGGTGGCTGCGACTGTTTAATAAAAACACAGCACTCTGCAAACACGAAAGTGGACGTATAGGGTGTGACGCCTGCCCGGTGCTGGAAGATTAAATGATGGGGTGCAAGCTCTTGATTGAAGTCCCAGTAAACGGCGGCCGTAACTATAACGGTCCTAAGGTAGCGAAATTCCTTGTCGGGTAAGTTCCGACCTGCACGAATGGCGTAACGATGGCCACACTGTCTCCTCCCGAGACTCAGCGAAGTTGAAATGTTTGTGATGATGCAATCTACCCGCGGCTAGACGGAAAGACCCCATGAACCTTTACTGTAGCTTTGCATTGGACTTTGAACCAATCTGTGTAGGATAGGTGGGAGGCTTTGAAGCGGGGACGCTAGTTCTCGTGGAGCCAACCTTGAAATACCACCCTGGTTTGTTTGAGGTTCTAACCTTGGTCCGTTATCCGGATCGGGGACAGTGCATGGTAGGCAGTTTGACTGGGGCGGTCTCCTCCTAAAGTGTAACGGAGGAGTTCGAAGGTACGCTAGATACGGTCGGACATCGTGTTGATAGTGCAATGGCATAAGCGTGCTTAACTGCGAGACTGACAAGTCGAGCAGGTACGAAAGTAGGACATAGTGATCCGGTGGTTCTGTATGGAAGGGCCATCGCTCAACGGATAAAAGGTACTCTGGGGATAACAGGCTGATTCCTCCCAAGAGTTCATATCGACGGGGGAGTTTGGCACCTCGATGTCGGCTCATCACATCCTGGGGCTGTAGCCGGTCCCAAGGGTATGGCTGTTCGCCATTTAAAGTGGTACGTGAGCTGGGTTTAAAACGTCGTGAGACAGTTTGGTCCCTATCTGCCGTGGGCGTTGGAAATTTGAAGGGGGCTGCTCCTAGTACGAGAGGACCGGAGTGGACGAACCTCTGGTGTACCGGTTGTCACGCCAGTGGCATTGCCGGGTAGCTAAGTTCGGAAGAGATAACCGCTGAAAGCATCTAAGCGGGAAACTTGCCTTGAGATGAGATTTCCCAGAGCCTTGAGCTCTTTGAAGGGTCGTTCGAGACCAGGACGTTGATAGGCTGGGTGTGGAAGTGCAGTAATGCATTAAGCTAACCAGTACTAATTGCCCGTACGGCTTGTCCCTATAACCTTAGCAGGTACAGAGGATAAGACGGTACAACGTTGTGAGTTTGTTGATACCATTCATTACCCAAAAATCTTTGCTTCTTCCAGATTCAGGCCTTGTTGCTCTACCGAGAACAAGCGCCAGTACAAGTTATGCCTGATGACCATAGCAAGTTGGTCCCACCCCTTCCCATCCCGAACAGGACCGTGAAACAACTTTGCGCCGATGATAGTGCTGCAACCAGTGTGAAAGTAGGTTATCGTCAGGCTTGTTATTTGGTGCAACAGCTCCCGGCTGTTGCACCTAGAGAAAAACCCCGCCAGTAATGGTGGGGTTTTTTTTCGTCTGCTGGTTTTAGTGAGCCCAAGCGAAGGCTTGGGGGGCCGACCCCGGCTGTTCAGCGCTACAGTGTTGCATAGACCATAAGCACAT
Organism: Janthinobacterium sp. CG_23.4; assembly: GCF_029892305.1. Lineage (NCBI taxonomy): Bacteria > Pseudomonadati > Pseudomonadota > Betaproteobacteria > Burkholderiales > Oxalobacteraceae > Janthinobacterium > Janthinobacterium sp. CG_23.4. Next base: position 4,984,512 of record NZ_JARXUX010000001.1, read on the forward strand.
ATACGGATGGATTATCAACAGCTCTGCGCCCAGCGGCCCATCATCGTTGCCTATCTGCTGTCTAATCGCAGCTGAATTGTAAGTGTTAGCGCATATTTTTTCGTAATTAAGGCGAAGTTAGCCGAAGTTGTCGACTAGATTTACTTTTTACGGATGATGTCAGTGGGGTTTAGCGGCAGCCCCCGCTGGTAGCCATGGTTTCAAAGTAAGCAATTTTCATAAACACCTTATGGTCTGCCTGGATTGCTTCTTTTTTGATGTATCTGTTGTAGAACTTGCTTTGGGGCCAGTACGCGTTGGCTTGGAACGCAAAATTACGTCACAATCGCCCTGTTGAGTTGTCGTTTCATATAAAAACAGGAGTTCCATGAACGAGCAGATTGCGAGAGAAGTGGTCTTGGTCCGTGCTATTGAAACGGCCGACCAGAAAAAAGAAGTCCTTAGCGAGGATGACCGCATGTACGCCAGCCGCAGCGCGCGCGAACTTGCTCAGTGGCAGGCTTCGGGTAAGCAGGCCGAAGTCACGGCTGACGACTTCCTGCAGCAGCGCTCCGAGCTGATCATCAAGCGTATCACCGAGCGCACCCCCGCCTTCGCTGCCTTTGCGAAGCGTCGCCCAGGTATGAAGACTCTGGCGCTGACCTTGCCGTTACTGGGCCTGCTGTTGGGGGCCGGACTTGACCGCATCACTGATCCCCACCGCGTCGACCTGCTGTCGGCGCCTTTGCTGCTGATCATCGCCTGGAACGTGCTGGTCTTCCTGAGTTTGTTGATCTGGCTATGTATTTCCTCGCGCTCCCTGAGTTGGCCGAAGGCGGGGCTGGTGCGCCACCTGAGCGTGGGCCGGCTAGCCCTGCCGCGCAAGTTGCCGCACGCCTTGTCCTCGGGCTTGCTCAGTTTCATGGGGGAATGGGCACACTTGAGCGCTAAGCTGACGGAAGCGCGTCTGAGCCGTACCATTCACTTGAGCGCCGCCATGTTTGCTATCGGCGCCGTCGCCTCGCTGTACACACGCGGTTTCCTGTCACAGTACGCGGCTGGCTGGGAAAGTACTTTTCTGAATGCCGGCCAAGTGCATAGCCTGCTTTCGACTCTGTTTGCACCAGCTATTGCCCTGTTCCATTTGCAAGGTTTTTCGCTGGCGGAAATCGAGGCGCTGCGTTTCCCGCAAACGACGACCGTGGAGGGCGGCGCGCGCTGGGTGCATTTGTATGCGGCAACGATTTTCTTGCTGGTTGTTGTTCCCCGCCTGATCCTGGCCCTGCTCAATCATTGGCGTGCCGCCCGTTTGGCCAAGCACTTTCCAATGGATCTGGATCAACCATATTTCCGCAAGCTCAATGAAAGCATCGGCGTGGCCACGGGTGGCATGCTGCGCGTCTTGCCGTACAGCTTCACTGTCGATGAGGCACGCCACAAGGGCTTGGGCCAGCTATCCATCATGCTGTTTGGCGAGCAGGGGCGCATGATGTTGCGTCCATCGACGTCGTATGGCGAAGAGCCGCAGGACGTCCTGCGCGGCACCAACTTGGACGATCCGCAAGTCAATATTACGGCCGTGCTATTCAATCTGACGGCGACGCCGGAAAAGGAAAATCATGGCGTCTTCCTCGATTACCTGGTGCAATCGTCAACACGCGGCATCGCCGTCCTGATTGATGAGTCCAGTTATCTGGAGCGCGCTGGCGAGCAGGTGCAGAATGCCGCCCGCTTGGCGGAAAGAGTCGCGTTGTGGCAACAGTTCTGCCTCTTCCATCAAGCCCCTGCCACCTTGGTCAATTTGCTCAATCCTGGCTTGCACCCGCTTGATGCTGGTGTTGGCTTGAAAGTATCGGCCGTAGCATGAGTGTGAATGTAAATAAAGAGGGACAGGATGATGCGGTGCAAATTCAGTTTGCACTGATTTCACATACGAATAATGGTAAGACCACCCTGGCACGCACCCTGGTGGGTGTCGATATCGGCGAAGTGCGCGACGCCGCCCACGTGACCGTGTTTGCGGAGTCGCATACCTTGCTGGCGACCCCGCAGGGCGATGTCCTGCAACTGTGGGATACGCCCGGCTTTGGCGATTCCGTGCGCCTGCTCAAGCGCTTGGGGCAGGCTGGCAACCCTATCGGCTGGTTCTTGCGCGAAGTATTGGACCGTTATCGCGACCGTCCGTTCTGGCTCAGCCAGCAAGCGTTGCGCACGGCCAAGGATGCTGCCGACGTGGTGCTGTATCTGGTGAATTCCTCGGAACATCCTAAGGATGCGGGTTACTTGCCGGCAGAAATGAAAATCCTCGAATGGCTGGGCAAGCCCGTGGTGGTTTTGCTCAATCAGATGGGGCCGCCACGTCCAGGTAATGAGGAGCACAGCGAGCAGGCGCGCTGGCGCGAACATTTGCAGCAGTATGGCATTGTGCGCGACGTCCTGGCGCTCGATGCCTTTGCCCGCTGCTGGGTACATGAGCGCGTGTTTTACGAAGCCGTGGGTAAATTGTTGCCACAGCCGCAGCAAGCTGGCTATGCGCGTTTGTTTGCTGCCTGGCAAGCGGAGAATATGGCGCGCTTCCAGCAGGCCATGCGCTTGCTGGCTGTGCAGCTGGCCGTCGCAGCCCAGGATCGTGACGCCATCGAGCCCGTCTCCAAGGGCTTGTTGAAATCGGTTTTGCAGGTAGTGGGTATAGGCAAGAATGCAGAGCAGCAACGTCAGGAAAAGGCGATGGCCAGCCTGGTGGCGCGACTCAATACGCACAGCAGTGAAACGACACGCGAGCTGTTGATCTTGCACAAACTCGACCCCACCGATGCGCACAAGATTAATGCGCGGGTACGTGACAATTTTACCGTGCGCGCGCCGATCGACAAGGCGCAAGCGGGGCTATTGGGGGCTATGATTTCCGGTGCGGCAACGGGCTTGTCGGCCGACCTGATTTCTGGCGGCCTGACCCTGGGCACGGGGGCTTTGCTTGGCGGTGTGGTCGGCGCATTGACGTTTGCCGGCGCAGCCTGGGGTTTTAATTCCGGTACAGAGCGTAATGAACCCAGCATGCAATTTACCGATGCTTTCTTGCGTACCCTGGTGGTGGCGGGCGTGCTGCGTTACCTGGCGGTGGCGCACTTTGGCCGTGGCCGCGGCAACTTTGTGGAAGGCGAGGCACCGACATTTTGGCAAGATGAGGTGGAGCAAGCGGTTGCGTGCCACGATGCTGCTTTGCTTGAGTTGTGGAAAGATGTGCGCCGGGACAAATCACCCGAGCAAGCCACCGAGCGCGTCCACGCCGTGATTACCACCATTAGCTCCGATACTCTGGCGCGTCTGTATCCAGATGTGGCGCGCCTGGTGTAACTAGTCAGGCGCGGGCCTGCAGCGACTGCGGCAGAAATTGTGCGCAGGCCCTGACCTTGGCCGAGTTCGACAGCCGCCAGATGGCCATCGCATAGATATAGGTGGTCCGTTGATAGGCGGGCAAAATGCGCAACAGCTAGTCTAGCGACAGGCTGTTTTCCACAGCCTGTGTCGAGCGCAAGAGGATGCCGTGGTGTCCAGCCCCCTTTGATGCACGCTCTTGCCGTGACCACTTATGCTGACCCGGCGTGCTTCGATGCATCAAACGCACTTGCAGCGCCACTTCCAGCATGCTGATGCGCTTGCTGACTGCCTGGTTCTCGCGCCGTGGCGGCGAAACGGGTCTTATGGGTGGCCAGGAAAATCGGCGTAGACCTTTCAGCGGCGGTGTATTTTTCATCGATTAATCACCCAATGCGGATACTGCAATTGTGAACTACCTGCTTGTATTCGGATGTGGCGCCAGTACCATCAACGCATCCATCGACATCCTGTTCGACCTTGGTTCCGCTTGGCTGGGAACATTGTTGAAATAAAGCTTGCCGCCTATGGGCAGCTTTGCTATAGTTCGCCTCCCCAATGAGACGCACTAGTTTGCTGCACAAAAGGGACAGCCTTCAAGGGCTGGGTAGT